>NZ_JAUHHZ010000001.1:3165000-4675000 GCF_032377575.1 Bradyrhizobium sp. SZCCHNS2022
TGTCAGATAACCCGCAGTTGCCTGTATTCCCGGTGAGGACCAGACAATGCGAAATGTTGTCTCGCGGACGAATTGAACACGCTAGGGGCAGCAGCCCGTCTTCGCCAAGTGGCTTCGCCGGGCACCACGCTCCGCCCTTCGGCTCCTGCGTGGATGATCCAACTCGTTCAACCCTTGGCCGCGCCACGCGTAGCCCGAAGGGCGAAGCGTGGTGGAGCCTGTCGGGATCGAACCGACGACCTCATGCTTGCAAAGCACGCGCTCTCCCAGCTGAGCTAAGGCCCCCTACTCGGAAAGACGAAAGCTTGCGCTAGATCGTCGAGACGATTGGCTAGCCGCTCAAGTCCGCCTACGCCCTATCGGGCTTCGGCGCGACAGCCTTCGCGCATCTCCGACCTCATTCAGTCGAAATGCCCGGGCTCGATCGGCTGGCTTGCCGAGCCGAAGCGCCGTCAGGCGCGAAGGCTGGTGGGCCTGGGAAGACTTGAACTTCCGACCTCACGCTTATCAAGCGCGCGCTCTAACCAACTGAGCTACAAGCCCTAACGCTTGAGAGGCTCGGATCAAGTCAACCACCCGGCGCCTCACAGCGCCATGATGATGCACAGCGCCAAGCCCCAGGCAGCGTGTTCGTCCGCGAAGAAAGAGAAACGAAGACGGCGAAATCCCGCCAATGGAACTCAACCCGATCTGGCGATCGTGTTGGTCCCTGATGTTTCTAAAACAGCTCGATAGTACGCGATCCGAAGATCGTGATCCGAAGACCAGACTGAAGAGCCATCCTTAGAAAGGAGGTGATCCAGCCGCAGGTTCCCCTACGGCTACCTTGTTACGACTTCACCCCAGTCGCTGACCCTACCGTGGTCGGCTGCCTCCATTGCTGGTTAGCGCACCGCCTTCAGGTAAAGCCAACTCCCATGGTGTGACGGGCGGTGTGTACAAGGCCCGGGAACGTATTCACCGTGGCGTGCTGATCCACGATTACTAGCGATTCCAACTTCATGGGCTCGAGTTGCAGAGCCCAATCCGAACTGAGACGGCTTTTTGAGATTTGCGAAGGGTTGCCCCTTAGCTTCCCACTGTCACCGCCATTGTAGCACGTGTGTAGCCCAGCCCGTAAGGGCCATGAGGACTTGACGTCATCCCCACCTTCCTCGCGGCTTATCACCGGCAGTCTCCTTAGAGTGCTCAACTAAATGGTAGCAACTAAGGACGGGGGTTGCGCTCGTTGCGGGACTTAACCCAACATCTCACGACACGAGCTGACGACAGCCATGCAGCACCTGTGTTTCGGGCTCCGAAGAGAAGGTCACGTCTCTGCGACCGGTCCCAAACATGTCAAGGGCTGGTAAGGTTCTGCGCGTTGCGTCGAATTAAACCACATGCTCCACCGCTTGTGCGGGCCCCCGTCAATTCCTTTGAGTTTTAATCTTGCGACCGTACTCCCCAGGCGGAATGCTTAAAGCGTTAGCTGCGCCACTAGTGAGTAAACCCACTAACGGCTGGCATTCATCGTTTACGGCGTGGACTACCAGGGTATCTAATCCTGTTTGCTCCCCACGCTTTCGTGCCTCAGCGTCAGTATCGGGCCAGTGAGCCGCCTTCGCCACTGGTGTTCTTGCGAATATCTACGAATTTCACCTCTACACTCGCAGTTCCACTCACCTCTCCCGAACTCAAGATCTTCAGTATCAAAGGCAGTTCTGGAGTTGAGCTCCAGGATTTCACCCCTGACTTAAAGACCCGCCTACGCACCCTTTACGCCCAGTGATTCCGAGCAACGCTAGCCCCCTTCGTATTACCGCGGCTGCTGGCACGAAGTTAGCCGGGGCTTATTCTTGCGGTACCGTCATTATCTTCCCGCACAAAAGAGCTTTACAACCCTAGGGCCTTCATCACTCACGCGGCATGGCTGGATCAGGGTTGCCCCCATTGTCCAATATTCCCCACTGCTGCCTCCCGTAGGAGTTTGGGCCGTGTCTCAGTCCCAATGTGGCTGATCATCCTCTCAGACCAGCTACTGATCGTCGCCTTGGTGGGCCATTACCCCACCAACTAGCTAATCAGACGCGGGCCGATCTTTCGGCGATAAATCTTTCCCCGTAAGGGCTTATCCGGTATTAGCACAAGTTTCCCTGTGTTGTTCCGAACCAAAAGGTACGTTCCCACGCGTTACTCACCCGTCTGCCGCTGACGTATTGCTACGCCCGCTCGACTTGCATGTGTTAAGCCTGCCGCCAGCGTTCGCTCTGAGCCAGGATCAAACTCTCAAGTTGAACTTGAAGCTTTGAACCGGCTGATCACAACGTTTGACGAGGTCCCACCAATCGATCTCCACGCTTCACAGCGCGAAAACCATGGTGTTACCTTTGAAACATTGTCCGCCGAAGTCTTCTCGTCCGATCTCGAAATCAAGCCGAAGCTCAACCCCGAGACCCGCAAGGACTCCGCCGTCCACGTTTCTCTTTCTTCATCTTCACTTGTCAAACAGCCCGCACTTGTTAGTTCGCGAACTCAGTCGCTCCGAACTAATTAGTGCACCTTCTTCGGTCTCTTTCGCCGTCGAAGTCTCCGTTGCCGGGGCGCTTCAAATAGCTGATTTTTCGAGACCGTCAAGAGCTTTTCTGAAGAAAAACTCAAGAGCCAGTCGGAAGAAGAAACATCAAGGAAAACAACGTTGGTCCCGGAAGTTCGGGGGCCTCAGTCATCGGTGATGTCCGGCTGGCGTGGTGGTGAGATAGTGCGATGCCGCATCCCGTGCAAGAACTTTTTGCGACGGCTGTGAAGAAATGTGGACAGCGTCGTCGCACCTCGCTCTGCGCGCCGTCACATCCCGCATCCGTTCCATTTTGGAACGGATGGCGCGCGCAAGCTCAGAAATTGCTCGCCTTCGATTGCGCCAGCGCACGATAGGAGTGCGGCATGCGCATGCAGACGAGATCTTTCCGCCGGACGACGTTGGTTGGATAGACGCTGTCGAGATTGCTGGTGTCGATCTCGAGCGTCGCAATCCCCTCCCCGCGCTCGACCATCGCCTCGCGGCGCGGAAACGCAAACGTATCCGGACCGAACACGCCGCTGAGCCCGCGATACTCATTCGCGGCGTCGCACACATTCGCGAATGCGAAGTACGCGTTGTTCTCGCCACCGCGAACACGGAAGTGATGCCAATGATGCGCGTCGGCCCCGGTCGGGATCGGCGCCGGCTGCATCACCTCGGTCCCTGCATGCGCCGCACTGAAGGTCCCCTTCACCGCCGAAGGACACACGATCAGGTCGCAGCCGCGCAAGGCGAGCACCCGGCCCGCCTCCGGAAACGCCGCGTCATGACCGATCAGGATGCCGATCCGCCCCATCGGCGTGTCGACGACCGCCCATTCGTCTCCGGCCGTGGCCCAGCTGCGCTCGGCCGTGGTCAGGTGGGTCTTGCGGTAGGTGGTGATTTTACCGTCGGGTGTGACCAGGACGGCTGAATTATAGATGGCGTTCCCGTCTCGTTCTGCAAGACCGCAGACCACGGTTAGTCCCTGGCCAGCCGCGATCTCGCTGAGTGCGGCCGTGATGCGGCCTGGGATCGGCTCAGCCGTTTCGGCCGGATTGGTCAGCCCCGTTGCCGCAAGTTCCGGGAAAACAACGAGCTCGGCGCCCTCCCCCTTCGCCATAGCCGCGAGCTCGGCGATGCGGGCCAAATTGGCCGCGACATCCGACGTCGGCGTGAACTGCGCCGCGCTGATCCGGGAGCGCTTGCCCACCGGCCATGGCTGGTGACCGTAGAGCCCGAAGAAGTCCCGCGGGTTCCAGCTGTAGGTATTGGTGAGCAGCTCAGGATACAGCTCCGGCCGGCGCTGCGCGAACACCGGCTCGCCGAGCACACGACGCGCCCGTGCCCATGCGAGATCGATTTCGGCGAGAGCCACGCCGTCGCCCTTGTCGATCACAGCCGGCAGGCTGCCATCGGGCGCGATGACGCAGCTGCCGCCGGAGAACTGCACGGTGCGCTCCAGCCCCCAGCGGTTGCTCTCGATGACGTAGCAGGAATTCTCGAAGGCGCGGCTGATCCAGTACGGCGCCGGCGTGCGCTCGGCGAGCCAGTTCGAGATATGGCAGATGATGTCGGCGCCACCGAGCGCCATCAGCCGCGCCGTCTCGACGAAATGGATGTCCATGCAGATCAGCAGCGCGATGCGGCCGATCGGCGTCTCGAACACCTGGTTGTGCAGGTCACCCGCGGCCGCCCATTTCGGCTCGGAGATGTAGGGATGCGTCTTGCGGTGCCGGCCGATCACGCCGTCGGGACCGATCAGCACCGCGCTGTTGTAGTAGATGTCGTCGTCATCGACCTCGGGCATGCCGATGACGATGTAGCAATCGTGCCGTCTCGCCAGCGCCGCGAAGCGGTGCGTGGTCGAGCCCGGCACCTTCTCTACATAGGGCGTCACCTCTGCGCGGTCGTACCAGCAATAGCCTGTCGTCCCCATCTCCGGCGTCACGATCAGCTTCGCACCCGACGATGCCGCCTGCTCGCACAGGGCGAGCAGGCCTTCGATGTTGCGCTCCTTCTCAGCCAGAACCGGCTCGAACTGGACGGTGGCGACCTTGTACGTCATCGGCATCGTCGGCAACCTCAGACCAGAAAATGCTTCTTGATGGAGGCGCCGAGCGTGTATTTCGGATCGACCATGTTGCCGAGCCGGACGCGCCCGGCCTGCGTCAGCAGCATGTAGGCGTCGATCTCCTCGAAGCCGTAATCGGCCGCCATCCAGCGGCACAGCTCGCGATAGGCGATGCGCGCCGCATCCTCCATCGGCCGCGCCGAGCCGATCGTCATGATGAAGTCCTTGGTCTCCAGCCGCGGCCAGGCGATGCTCCAGTTCTTGATCAGGTCGACCTGCACCGTCGTCACGGTCGGATGCTCGATCGCGACGCCACACAATTCGCCGTCGCCCTGCGCGGCGTGGCAGTCGCCGAGATAGAGCAGCGCCCCCCGGGTATTCACCGGCAGATAGATGATCGCGCCGGTGCCGACATCCGGCAGGTCCATGTTGCCGCCGTAGTAGTCGGGCACGAGCGAGGAGATCGCCTCGATCTCCGGCGAGGTGCCGATGGTGCCGATAAACGGCTCATAGGGTAGCGTGATCTTGTCGTTCCACACCGTGCCCTTCTCCGCCGTGATCTCCAGCTTCTTGACCCGCTCCGGCAGCGCCGGATTGAGCAACGCGGTATTCCCCGTCCCGACCAGCCCGCCGAACTCCGGCATGATCACGGTGGTGCCGCGCGGCTGCGGCCCGCGCGGGACGATGCTCTCGATGTAGACCGCCAGCGTATCGCCCTTCTCGGCGCCGTTGACGTAGATCGGGCCGTTCTGCGGGTTGAGGAACGGGAAGTTCAGGATCTTCGACGGGCTGTCGGTCTCATGCTTGATCGCGCCCTCGAACGCATCATGCGTCTCGGCCGAGACGACAGCGCCGGGATCGATCGTCAGCACCGGCTCGACATAGGGACCGTAGACGTAGTGATACTTGCCCTGATCCTTCTCGGTGATGACATGGTGTGCGCCGCGCGCGCCCTTGGCGACGCCCTTGCGGGCCATGATCGATTCCGACTGCCAGGCCATGCTCGTTCTCCTTGTGCTCGTTTCGAGTTTCTTCAGACTGCGAGGTGGCGGCGCATCTCGGCGGCGTCGTCGAGCGCCTCGCGCGCGAGGCTTGCCGTGATGCGGCCCTTGTCCATGACGTAGGCGCGCTGCGCCATGGCCCGGATCATGTCGAGATTCTGCTCGACCAGAATGATGGTGACGCCGGTCCGGCGGTTGAGCTCGACCATGTTGCGGGCGATGTCCTGGACGATGTTCGGCTGGATGCCTTCCGAAGGCTCGTCGAGCAGGATCAGATTGGGATCCGCGATCAGCACGCGGCCGATCGCGAGCTGCTGCTGCTGGCCGCCGGACATCGTGCCGGCGCGCTGGCTCCAGCGCTCCCGCAAAATCGGGAACGCGCCGATCACGCGCTGCTTCCCCTCCTCCGGAATGCCGCCGCCCTTGATCGCCGCGCCGACCGCGATGTTCTCGCCGACCGTCAGCCGCGGAAACACGTCACGGCCCTGCGGCACATAGCCCATGCCGAGCCGCGCCCGCTTGTGCGCCGACAAATGCTCGACGGCCTCGCCGCGATAGACGATCGAGCCGGACATCGCCGGCACCAGCCCGATCAGGCTCTTCATCAGGGTCGACTTGCCGACGCCGTTGCGGCCGATCACCGCGACGATCTCGCCTTCGCGAACCTCGATCTCCAGGCCCTGCAGCACCGGCTTGCCACCATAGCCGGCGCGAAGCCCGACGGTGGTGAGGATGACTTCCTTACGCATGGGCCTGCCCCAGATAGATCGCCGCGACCCGCTCATCGGCGACGATCTCGTCGATCGAGCCTTGCGCGAACACCTGGCCGAGATGCAGCACGGTGACGCGCTGCGCGACCTGGCGCACGAACGCCATGTCGTGCTCGATGGCGAGCACGGTCATGCCGGCCGCGTTCAGCCGCCGCACCATCTCGCCGGTCATGTGCGTCTCCTCCGGCGACATGCCGGCGGTCGGCTCGTCGAGCAGCAGCAGCCGCGGCTTCAGCGAGATCGCCATTCCGATCTCCAGCCACTGCTTCTGGCCGTGGCTGAGATTGCCGGCGAGCTGCGCTTGCTCGGATTCGAGGTTGAGGAAGGCGAGCAGGCGATTAATCTCTTTGTCGAGCGCGGCGCCATGCAGCCGGCTCTGCAGCGCGATCTCCAGGTTCTGCCGCACCGACAGGCCCTTGAAAACGCCGGGCACCTGGAACTTGACCGAGAGACCGCGGCGGATGCGGGCGAAGGATTTCAGCGCAGTGATGTCTTCGCCGGCAAAATAGATGTGGCCGCTGCCGGGATGATGCTCGCCGAGGATCAGCCGGAACAAGGTGCTCTTGCCGGCGCCGTTCGGCCCGATCAGGCAGTGGATCTCGCCCTGCTCCAGCACGAGGTTGACGGAATTCGTGACGTGCAGACCGCCGAAATGCTTGTTGACGTCGCGCAATTGCAAGAGCGCCATCACGCGGCCTCCGACTTGCGCCGGGTCACCAGCTTCGTGATCCAGTTGATGACGCCGAGCACGAGGCCATTCGGCGCGATCAGCACGGTGAGCACCAGCAGCACGCCCATGAACACCAGCGCATATTGGCTGCCGTAGATCGTCAGCGCCTGGAATCCGGACAGCACCACCAGCGTTCCGATCACGGTCGCCGTGAGATCGCTGCGGCCACCGACGGCGACCCAGATCAGCGGCAGCGACGCCGCCGTCATGCCCATGCTGGAGGGCGTGATGTACTGCCCCCACACGGTGTAGAGCACGCCGGAGAGGCCGGCGAGCGCCGCGCCGATGACGAAGGTGATCAGCTGATACTTGCGAATGTCGTAGCCGAGCATCTCCGCCCGCTCGGGATTTTCGCGGATCGCGACGATGACGTTGCCGAACGACGAATTCATCAGGATGCGCAAGCCGAGATAGACCAGCACGAGCATGCCGAGCACGACGTAGTACAGCCCGACATCGGCGAACAGCACGATCGGGCCGCCGAACCACGGGATGGTCAACGGCGGCATCGCGCTCATGCCGTTGAAGCCGTTCAGCCGGGCGGCGCCGATGCGCCATTCGGGGCCGGCGGTCTGCGCCATGAAGCGTTCGAGCATCAAGGTCACGGCCAAGGTGACGATGCCGAGGAAGACCCCGGCGATCCGGCCGAAGAACATGAAATAGCCGAGCAGCGCGGCCACCAGCGCCGCCATGCCGATCGCCAGCAGCAACGCGATCCAGGTGAAGCCGTAGGACGCGCCGAAATTGATGGTGAGGATGCCGTAGCCATAGCCGGCGATGCCGAAGAACGCAGTCTGGCCGAACGA
The DNA here is from genome assembly GCF_032377575.1 of Bradyrhizobium sp. SZCCHNS2022. Classification (NCBI taxonomy): domain Bacteria; kingdom Pseudomonadati; phylum Pseudomonadota; class Alphaproteobacteria; order Hyphomicrobiales; family Nitrobacteraceae; genus Bradyrhizobium; species Bradyrhizobium sp. SZCCHNS2022. Next base: position 3,172,921 of record NZ_JAUHHZ010000001.1, read on the forward strand.
CAGCGAGCCGCCATAGCCCCAGATCAGGCTGAGGCTGAGCGCGATGAACACCCAGACGAAGAAGTAGACGGTGTTGCCGACGGTGTAGCCGTCGCTGAACAGAGGGTACGCCAGCGCGCCGGCGAGCACGAGCGCGAACAGCGCCCAGAAGGCAGGCCCGCGGCCGAGCGTCTGCGGTCCTTCGAGACGGCGGAACAAGGACAAGAAACCGGTCATGACGGCGCTCCTCAGGTCCGCTCGCGCAGCACGAAGCCGGAGATGCCCTTCGGCAGCACCCGGACAACGATGATGACGGCGATCAGGAGGCCGATCTGGCCGAACAGCTGGCCCTGCCACGACGTCATGCCGGATTTCACGATGGCGAGAATGCCGCCGGCCGGCGCGGTGCCGAGGAACACGTCGGCGCCGCCGATCACCACCGTGACGAAGGCCTCCATGATGAAGGTCGCCCCCATGGTCGGCACCAGCGTCATGGTCGGCGCGTAGAGCCCGCCGGCGAGGCCCGCGAGCCCTGCCCCGCACGCAAAGGTCAGGCTGTAGATCAGCCTGGTGTCGACACCGAGCGCGGCCGCCATATGCGGCACCTGGATGGTGGCGCGCGCGAGCACGCCGAACCGGGTCCAGTTGAACAAGGCATAGAGCGCGCCGAGCACCGCGAGCGCGGCGACGAACAGCACGATGCGGTAGATCGAATAGGAATAGGCACCGACCTGAAAACTACCGAACGGCGTGCCGACGCCGGCCATGGTCGATCCGACCAGGATCAAGGTGCCCTGCGTCGCGATCAGGCTGAGGCCCCAGGTGGCAACGATGGTGTCGAGCGGCCGCTCATACAGATGCCGGATCACCAGGAGCTCGACGAGCACGCCGACGAAGGCCGAGGCCAAGGTGCCGCAGAGAATGCCGAGCGGCAGCGGCAGGCCGGCATGCACCGTCGCCGCGGTGACATAGGCGCCACACATGATGAATTCGCCATGGGCGAGATTGATCACACCCATCATGCCGAAGATGACCGCGAGCCCGCAGGCCGAGAGCACCAGGAAGGCGAACGCGTCGCCGAACTGGTAGAGCGCAGAGAATGCCAGGGTTGCGATGTCCATGTCTTCGATCGATGTGGGGTTCGGATGCGTGAGGGGATGAAGCAACGGGCCGCTCCGGCGTGAGGGGACGCCGGAGCGGCCGCGGCCGCCGATCAGGGCTTCGGCGGCGGATTCGACGGCGTGTACTGCGCCATCGGATCCTTCTTGGTCAGGTCGCAGCCGGCGTCGCCCAGCCAGTACGGCTTGATGTCCTCCCAGACCTTCGGGAACGAGATCGAGTGGTCAGCGCCGACCTTGGCGAGGTAGATCGTGTGCGACATGTGCTGGCTCTTGGGGTCGATGCAGACCTTGCCTTCCGGCGCGTCCATGCAGACGTCGCCCATCGCGATCACCTTGCGGATCTCGTCGCGGTTGGTCGACTTCGCCCGCTCCACCATCTGCTTGTAGAGATAGAGCGCGAGATAGGAGTTCTCGGCCTCCTGGTTCACATAGGGCTCGTTCGGGAATTTGGCCTTGAACTTGGCCAGGAATTCCTTGCTTTTCGGCGTATCGATTTCCTCGATGTAGTTGGTGGTGACGTACATGTCCTTCAGGCTCGGCGGCTTGAAGCGCTTGTGCTCGTAGCCCTGGCCGACGTTGACGGACGAGGCCATCGGCAGACTGACGTTGGCGGACGCCGCCTGCTCGTAGTACGAGGCCTGCGCGGTGCCGACCAGCAGGGTCACGACGAAGTCGGGCTTGGCCTTCTGGATGTTCTGGATGCTCTGCGAGAACTGCGACACGCCGAGCGGGATGAACTCCTCGCCAGCCATCTCGCCGCCGTTCTCCTTGACGATCTTGCGCACCCACTCGGCCGAGATCTGGCCGAAATTGTAGTCGGCGGCCAAGGTGTAGACCTTCTTGCCGTAGGTCTGCATCATGTACGGGATCAGCGTCGAGAACTGCTGCTCCGGCACCGCGCCCGTCACCACCATGTGGCCGTCACAGACGCCGCCTTCATACTGGTTGTTGTAGAAGGCGAAGCCGTTGAACTGGTCGACGATCGGGCGATAAGCCTCGCGCGAGGCCGAGGAGAAGCCGGCGAACACGACGTCGACCTTGTCCCGCTGCAGCACGCGGCGCATGAACTCCTGATAGCGCGTGTTGTCCGACTGGGTGTCGTAGGTCACGAGCTCCAGCGGGCGGCCCATGATGCCGCCGGCCTTGTTGATCTCCTCGGCCGCGAGCTGGATGGCGTGGACCTTGCCGATGGTGGCGGCGGCGAAGTCCCCGGACTGGTCTTCCAGCACGCCGAGCTTGATCGGCGCTTCGGCGGCATATGCGCCTGCCGCGAAGACAAGCGTCCCCGTGAGGGCTGCGGCACGCAGCCCCCGCATTCCAGATCTGGTCATGTGATGCTCCTACATCGCTTGCTTGTTGCCGCCTTGCAGCGTGGTGCTGCTCGGGCGTTTCGGCGTATCGGGCGGCATCGCCCGTCTCCTCAGGAACTCCTCGCAATAGAGCTCCAGACTTTGCCGCGCCCGCATGCTGTCGCGGCGAAGCGCGGAATAGGCATCGTCGTCGTTGAGACCGGTCTCCTGCATCAGGGACACGACGGCGCGGATCACGGCCCGGCGGCCGCGGCGGCGGCTCTCCAGGTCCTGCAGCTTCTCGTACATGTCGGTGCGCAGCAGGAACTGGTTGATGCCGAGGAACAGCGCGGTGTAGACGGCGCCGCCATGCACGGGCTTGCGCAGGAACGAGGTGGCGCCGAGATTGACCAGCGCCTTGAGCCGGCTCGGCGCCTCGACGCCGACGAGACCGATCACCGGCACCGGCGGCAGCTTCGAGGCCGGACTGACCTCGAGCGCAACCGCGCCTTCGAGGTCGCCGTCGATGAACAGGATGTCGCGCTCGGGCAGGAGCGCAGACGCATCGAGCTGTGCGCGGCCGTCGACGATGTCAGGGTATTCGCAGGCGACGCCGAGCTTGGCGAGCGTCGTCTCCAGGGTGGTCTCCCACCCTGCCCGCCGGGTGATCACCAGCGCGCGGCCACCTTTGAAATTCTGCAGCAATCGGAAGGTCATGACTTCACCATTCGGAGCAGTGGTGGACGCATGGAGGTCGCGAAGCGTGGCGACGACTGCACGAGATAGGGATCGGGCGCGATCGGCTGCCGCGCTTCGAGCAGCAGCTCGAACTGGCCATCGGCGGAGGAGCGTGCGATGCGCGGCGTCAGCCAGGCATGGAAGGTCTGCGGATCGATCCGCACCTCGCCCTGCGGCGCCAGCAGGCGCTGATTGGCGACGGCGCAGCGCACCAGGCGCGACTCGTCGCTGCCGGCCTGCGCCAAGGTCGCGGCGAGCAGCTTGACGGCGATGTAGGAGGCTTCGGCGTCGGCAGAGACCACCGGACCATCGGGAAACGCCGCCGTGTAGGCGTGCAGAAAGGCTGAATTCTCCGGCGAGCTCAGGGAGGAGAAGTAGACGCTCGACGACAGATGGCCGTCGACGGCTTCAGTGCCGATCTCCTTGAGCTCAGGCTCGGACAGCGTGCAGCTCGCGACCGGAATCTCCTTGGCCTGATCGATGCCCGCCGCTCGGCAGGCCGCGCGGAAAGCGCGGAAGAACGCGTAGGCGCTGGTGCCGATCAGATTGTTGAAGACGACGTCCGGACGCTGCTCCAGGATTGCGGCGATGACCTGATCGAACTCGGTATCGCCGACCGTGAGATAACGTTCCGCCAGCACCGTGCCGCCGCGCGCGGTCAGCGCCTCGCGGAAGATCCGGTTGTTCTCCCACGCCCAGATGTAGTTCGAGCCGACGCAGAAGGCGCGCGTGCCGACGCGCGAGGCAAGATACTCGACCAGCGGCAGCACGTGCTGGTTCGGCGCCGCGCCGGTGTAAACGACGTTGTCGGAACTCTCGAAGCCTTCGTAGTGCGAGGGATACCAGAGCAGCCCGTCGAACTTCTCGAAGCAGGGAATCACCTCCTTGCGGCTCGATGAGGTGTAGCAGCCGACCACCTGGCGGATACCGGAGCTCAACAGCTCCCGCGCCAGCGCGCGATATTGGGCGAGATCGCCGGACGGGTTCACCACCACCGGCTCCAGCGTGATCGGGCCGTCGGCGGCATTGACCTCGGCGAGCGCGAGCTGCGCGCCGTTGAGCATCGAGCGCGCGACGACGCTGTACGAGCCGGTCGTCGAGAACATCACCCCGATGCGAAACGTCGTCCGTGTCATCCCGCGTCCTAAAACAAAAAAGCGCCCGTCGGCTGTCAAGCCGAGGGCGCCCTCGCCACCAACCAAACACGCTTCGATCAGCGCGGTGTTGGAAATGGTTTGATCGTGCTCGCGTCCAATGGGCTGCTGTGCCCAACGCGTGGACATTACGGTCGCTTAGGACGTCTATCCTGTCAAGCGCGTTGTTGCAGCGATGGCTGCACCAATTCGTGCCCGCTTGCAGTAAAAAGATGCAGCTGCGACGATGTTGCCTGTGACATCCGGCGTCGCCCTGCGCGGCTGATCGTCGGGGGTCAGCGCGATCGCGTCGGGGTGCTGCGTGCTGGAGCGGTGAGGAAGCGGTCGAGCTCGACGATCGCCTCGGCCTCGCGGGCGCGGCGCAGCTGCCTGGCCTGCTCGATTCCGGGCGGCAGCCGTTTCGCCATATCGCGCGCCTCGCGCGCCGCCTGTTGCAACCGCTCGGCCAACGTCATCGTCTGCTTGACACGCCGGCGCCGCTTCTTCTGAACTTCTATTTCCATGCGAGATTGGATCCGGTTTCGTCGATACGCATCAACAACCTTAAATGAGGTCCTGAACCGCGCATCAACATAGGTGAATCGGCGTCGAACCACGTCGTCAGCGCTCGCAGGGCGCGAGCGAATGGCGGCGCCGGGCGAGCTGATGCTAGTCGCTGCGACGGCTCCATCACGTATCATTTGATATTCATTGCGCAGGTTTAACAGCCGCCCCATCAGGAACCAATCAACGGGCTGTCCGGTTCGATTCAAGCCATGAAAGGGGGTCCCATGAAGAACAAGCAATTTGCCGCGCTCCCCTTTCGTATCGAGGCCGCACAGCTCAGCATTCTGCTCATCACTACGCGGCGCCAAGCTGCGCCGCCTGATCGAGAGCTTCGCCAGCCGGCACGCCGAACGGCGCTGAGCGCCGCGATGATGCATGTGACCATGCGACACGCCCTCGATCCTCTGCATGTCTGAGGGATCCAAGGACGCCGGACCGGCGTCGCCGCTCAGCGCTGCGCGAACTTGATGGTCGACACCGGCCACCGCCCGTCATGGCCGCTGATCGTGATGCGCAGGCCGTGCAGCTCGTCGAGATAGACCTGCTCCACGGTTCCCGCCTTGCCGTCGCTCAACGCCACGCACTTCCCGATCAGCTCCGTCTGGGCATGCTCGAGCTCGTACAAGATGGTGAAGGCTCGCGTCTTGACGGCAACCATGAGGGAACGGTGTGAGGGCTGATGGGAGCCGCTACGCTGCGGAGGCAGGCCGGCGCTGGCCGGTAGATCGGCACGTCCTCATCCCGCGTCAACCGCCCATCAAGCGATCGTGCACGCCGCACCCACGGCGCACACGCGCCGTTCAACGACACTCGAAATTCGCCGCCTCCTCGAGGCTGCCGCTGCCCTTGTAGGTGGAGACCTTCGGGAACGCACAGAGATCGCGCGTGCGGCCCGGCCATGGTACGTCCGGCGCACGCCGCGCCGTCGCGCGGATCGCCTCCGGTGCGGCCGCCTTGCCTTCCACCCATTGATCGAGCGCGCTCAGCAGATCGAACTGGTCGGTTGCTGGTCCGCCGCCGCAATGGTTCATGCCGGGAACCAGGAACAGCCGCGCGAAGCCGTCGGCGTCGGCGTATTTCGCCTTGAGCTGGTCGACATAGTCGATCGTATCGAGCGCCGAGAAGATCGGATCGGCGACGCCGTGATAGAACAGCATCTTGCCGCCCTTGGACTTGAAGGCATCGAGATCGGTCAAGGTCGCCGCCTCATATTCCATGCCGGCGTCGAAGCCATCCGCGCCCTTCATCACCTTCGGCGTGTCGCGGTCGAGATCGAAATTGCGCACCCAGGCGACGAGATCGTCGGGCGTTTGCGGCGGGCTCATGAAGTCATAGGCCACGCCGCCCGGAATGAGCGTGAGATTGCGCGCGTTCGGCGGGCTGGCCTTGGGCGTCCCGAGCTTCCAGGCCCGCCAGCCGGGCGCGGCCAGGCCGGGATCGTAGGGCCAGCGCGCATAGATCAATCCGCCCATGGCATTGCGGCTGCCATCGAACATCAGCTTGACGGCCTTCAGCTTGGGCGGCGACAGGCATTGCGCGTTCTGCCCGTCCTTGCAGGCCAGCACCGCCGCATCGAAGCGGCAGGCCATGACGTCCTGCACCATGCCGTCCTTGGCGCCATCGGCGCCATCGCACGCCGCGGTCACACCGTCGGCGACCAGCTTCAGATCGTCATCCGTCAGCGCGCTGCCGACATCGGCCTTGCCGTCGGGGCCGGGCGGCGCAATCGCCAGCAGCGCCTGCTCCTGCGCGATCACGTCGATGCCGGCCAGCGGCACGCGGTAGGCGGGCGCGCCGGCGACGACGCCGTCGAACAGCTCGGGAAAGCGCTGTGTCACCGCCATCGCCTGCCGTCCGCCATTGGAGCAGCCGGCGAAATAGGAGCGGCGCGGCGCGTTGCCGTAGAGCTTCTCGCTCGCCGCCTTGGCTGCAGCCGCGACCGGCGGGATCGAGCTATAGCCCTTGTCGCGCCGCGCCTGCGGATCGAGGCCGAACAGATACGGCCCGAGCGGACCGGGCTCCTCGAGATGGCCGGCGTCCGTCGAGGCCGCGACATAGCCGTTGGAGAGCGCGTTCGGCGGCGTGGTGCCGGTCAACAGGCCGAGCGCCGGTCGCAGCACGCCATCGACGCCGCCACCGCCCTGGAAGACGAACTTGCCATTCCACGTCGCGGGCAATCGCAGCTCGTAGCCAACCGCATAAGGCTTGCCGTCGATGCCGGTGCGCTCGTTGATCTTGCCGCGGATCAGGCAGTGATCCGGTGCAGGGGCTGTCGCGCCGGCCGGAGCCGGCGGCGCCAGTTGCACGCCGCCGGCCGCGACGAACTCCGCCGTGACGATGCGGCCGCTGCCGGGAAAGCCCTGCGCGAGCGCGGCGCAGCTCGCCTTGAACTCGTCCGCGCGGGCGGTTGCCACGGCTGACGTGGTCAGTAGAAGCGCAGCCAGCGCCGACATCCGGATCATCATCACCTTCGTCCTCCCACCATGCAGGCACGCGCCGTCATTTGCTTTGCAGCGCTTGATCGTGTCAGACCATAGCCAAGCCTGCGCGGCCCGCAAGCGGCCGTGCGCGCAGGCATGATTGAAAACCACCGTCGAACCGTGCCATTTCTCGACCCGACAAGATCGAGGGACATCATGGCTGCGGACATCCGGTTGAATGCGTTTGCGATGAACTGCGTCGGCCACCAGTCGCCCGGCCTGTGGCGGCATCCGCGCGACCGCTCCTCCGACTATAACCGCTTGCCCTATTGGCTCGACCTCGCAAAGACCCTGGAACGCGGCCGCTTCGATGGGCTGTTCCTCGCCGACGTGCTCGGCGTCTACGACGTCTATGGCGGCAATCCGGACGCCGCGCTGCGTCACGCCATCCAGGTGCCGGTGAACGATCCGATGATGCTGATCTCGGCCATGGCCGCCGTCACCGAGCATCTCGGCTTCGGCGTCACCTGCACGCTGTCCTATGAACCGCCCTATCCGTTCGCGCGGCGCATGTCGACGCTCGATCATCTGACCGAGGGCCGCATCGGCTGGAACATCGTCACCGGCTATCTCGACAGCGCCGCGCGCGGCATGGGCAAGCAGCGACAGACCGGCCACGATGATCGCTACGACGTCGCCGACGAGTACATGGAGGTCGTCTACAAGCTCTGGGAAGGCAGCTGGGAGGACGACGCCGTGAAGCGCGATCGCGCCAGCGGCATCTTCACCGATCCGGCGAAAGTCCACCGCGTCAGCCATCAAGGCGAGAACTACCAGATCGACGCGATCCATCTCTGCGAGCCGTCGCCGCAGCGGACGCCGGTGCTGTACCAGGCCGGCACCTCGCCGCGCGGCCGCGTGTTCGCCGGCCGGCATGCCGAATGCGTGTTCATGTCCGGCCCGTCGGCCAAGATCATCGCGCCGCGCGTCGCCGCGATCCGGCAAGCCGCGGTCGAGGCCGGCCGCGCGGCCGGCGATATCGTCATCTTCAGCATCGCCACCGTCGTGCTCGGCGAGACCGATGCGGAGGCCGAGGCGAAGTTCGCCGACTATCGTCGCTACATCGACCACGAGGCCTCGCTGACGCTGATGTCGGGCTGGACCGGTGTCGACTTCTCGACCTACGAGCTCGACCAGCAGGTCCGCCACGTCCTCAACGATGCCGGCCGCAGCGCGATGGACAATGTCACGCGCGCCGATCCCGACCGCATCTGGACCGTGCGCGAGGTTGCCGAGCATGTCGGCATCGGCGGCATCGGGCCGGTGTTCGTCGGCTCGCCGGGGAAAGTGGCGGATCTCATCGAGAGCTGGGTCGAGCAGACCGGCGTCGACGGCCTCAACCTCGCCTTTGCGCTGTCGCCGGAGAGCTTTGCCGACGTCGCCGACATGCTGGTGCCGGAGCTGACGAAGCGCGGCCGCTACAAGCAGGCCTACCAGCCCGGCACCTTGCGCGAGAAGATGTTCGGCCGCGCGCGGCTCGCGGCACCGCATCCGGCGGCGGGCTACCGGCCGTAAGCGCGGCGCGCGCCACTCAGGTCGACAGCCGCTGCAGCAGCTGGGCAACCGCCGCGGCGATCGGCTTGATGATCGGCACGGAAAATTGCGGCTGCAACTGATCGGCGGCCTGGGCCAGCGGCCCGCCGCCGATGATCACGGCGCCAGCGCCGTCCGAGATGCAGGCCCGCGTCGCCTCGGCCAGCGCCGCAGCAAGCCGCGTCGGATCGGCCGCGAGCGCCGCTGGGTCGCCTTGCGTCAGGCGCGTTCCGGTGAATTGCGCCGACAGCTCGAGCCTGTCGGCAAGATCAGCGATGCTGGCGACCAGCGAAGGCGTCACCGTCGCGACGCCGAAACGCCGCCCACCCTGCGCGGCCGCCTGCATCGACGCCTCGCCGATCCCGATCACCGGCTGAGTGCACAGGCTGCGAAGCTCGGCTGCGCCGGGATCGCCGAACGCGGCGACAATGATGCCGTCGCAAGCCTCGCCATGCGCGCGTCCGATCTCGACCACCTCCGCCGCGGACGCCGCCAGCGCCGCGGGATCGACGATCATGGCGGGCGCCCACGCTGCGGTCGCGCCGACCACCTCGGCACGGCCGGCACAGCAGGCCGCCGCAATCGACACCATCATTGCGGTGGTCGCAGCCGAGCTGTTCGGATTGATCAGGAGAATGCGAGGCATGCAGGCTGGGTCGCGCATGATGACGGGACTCTCCTCCTGACCAATCGCTGCCCGTCCGTCAACTCCCGGGCTTCGAACGGGCGTGCCGATCGGCGAGACCGAGGCCCGGTCCCGTAGCCCGCATGAGCCGCCGCGGCCACATACGCCGGCGCTGAACCCGCATGTCGCTAGCGCTCATGCGGGCTACGGGCGTGCGATCCGCATCGACAGTTCGACCTCGTCGCCGAACGGCACCGAGAGATAGCCGTTCGCAGGCGAGCGGACATGAGCAAGGTACTCCGGACAATAATCGGCATTGTCGGCCACGATGAACGCGCCCGCACGCAACCTGTTTTCGAGCAGCGCGAGGATGTCGCCATACAGCGGCTTGGCGCCGTCGAGCAGCACCAGGTCGATCGTCTCCGGCAGATCGCCGCGCAGCGTCTGCAACGCGTCGCCCTGACGGATCTCGACCAGATCGGCGAGGCCGCCCTCGGAAAGATTGGCGCGGGCCCGCGCGACCTTCGACGCTTCGAACTCGGTGGTGATCAGCCGGCCGCCGCCATTGTCGCGCAGCGCCGCGGCCATGAATAGCGTCGAGATCCCGAACGAGGTGCCGAACTCGACGATCGATTTCGCGCCGCAGCTCCGCGCCAGCATGTAGAGCAGCGTGCCCGTGTCGCGCGACACCGGCAGTGGAAAATCCTTCAGCTGCGCGTAGAGCTCGACATGGCCGGATTTGCTGCGCATCAGCTGCTCGCCCCGCTCGGCCATGCCGGCAAAGATCGGGCTCGTCTCCGGGCGTAGCCGCGCGGCTTCAGCAAGCAGGCGATCCAGCAGCAGCGCCACGGGCTGGGTGGTGAGGGTGACCATGATCGTTCTCCGTTCCCCGAGATGTGTCGTTTGCGTCCAGGTCAAAATACGACTAATCATTCGCATTCGCTAATCGCATTCCGGACCGCGCCATGGCTCCCGCTCGAAAAGCCCAGATTTTCGCGAGAAAACAGCCACAACAAGCGCGCTCGACCGACCTCGTCGCGGCCATCCTGCAGGCGGCTGTTCAGGTTTTGACGACGGAAGGCGCGCAGCGTTTCACCACCGCCCGCGTCGCCGAGAAAGCGGGCGTCAGCATCGGCTCGCTGTATCAATACTTCCCGAACAAGGCCGCGATCCTGTTCCGGCTACAGAGCGACGAGTGGCAACAGACGACGGCACTGCTGCACGGCATCCTGGATGACAAGAGCCGCTCGCCGCTCACACGGCTGCGCGCGCTGGTCCACGCCTTCCTGCAATCGGAATGCGAAGAGGCCGCGGTCCGCGGCGCGCTCGACGACGCCGCCCCGCTCTATCGCGATGCTCCGGAATCGAAAGCTGCCCAAGCGAGCGGCCGCCGCGCCATGCAGGCCTTCATGCGCGAGGCGCTGCCCGACGCAAGTGACCCCGAGCGCGCGCGAGCCGCCGACCTGATCAAGACGACGCTGGGCCAGGTCGGCAAGCACTTCTCGGAGACCCCACGCAGCCGCGCCGAGATCACGGCCTATGCCGACGCAATGGCCGACATGTTCTGCGCGTATCTGGAGAGGGCTGGCGCGCGGCCGAAGAAGGCGCGGTCGAAAAGCTAGGCGGGCCGGCGTTGCGGCAACGCACTCTCCGCCCTCGTCATTCGAGAGTCGATCTGCGCCCTCCCAATGCCGCAGCGAAGCCGGTCCCAGTTCATGCGCCCTCGCCCCTTGTGGGAGAGGGCATGTGTGGCCCATCCGCGCATGCGGTTGGGTGAGGGGTATGTCTCGGCGAGCCGAACTCTTGGAGGCATACCCCTCACCCAACCGAGCTTGCCGCACGTTCCTAGATGCCCTCTCCCACAAGGGGCGAGGGCACTGCATTGCGCAGCGGTGGGGAGGCGACGGCATGACAGGCATTCCCACAGCCGCATGCGCCAACACGTGAAATTCACCCGCGATCTCAAGCTGATTTGCCCTGTCCAGTCCCGCAGCGAAAAATATTTTTGTTTCTTTTTTACCGAAGTCATGATCATATCTGCGCATCCCGCCCGATCGAGGGGCGCTTTCGCGAACGTCACGAAACGTTGGGTGGGATGCGGTGGCCGGTTCTCGTCGCAGCGTGCATGATGCGCGCGGACGAACGAGGGGAGCCGGACGGCGAAGTCGCGTGGTCCTGATACTCCGACGCTAGTATCACGCGCTGATGCGCAAGCATCATGCGCAACGGTGGCCAGAAAGCCCGGCGCACCGGGGAGATCGCGTATAAGCCGTAAGCCCATCGCGCAGGGAAGGCCGGATGTCCGGCTGATCCTGTGGTGACCGCCGCGTGCTTTCCTTTTTGCACGCGGGCCATGGGTGTCAGTCGACGCCCGGCCTTCCCTGCGCCCTCTCTCGAAAAGAGGGACGAACGGCAGACAAATCTCGGACGCTCAGGCGCCGCGAGCACATCGACGGCTGGCTCGTTGACAGCCGGCAAGGAACAAAGTTCTCGCGACCCCATCGAATGAAGAACTTCCCTCTCCATCTGAACCGATCTGCAAAATTGCGCCGGGCAGTCGATCCTGCGAATGATCCTTCTGACACATGCATTCAATCCCCCGTCAGGAGATTTCCGATGGCATCATCGATCAGCGGCCCGCGCCGCGCGCGGCCCTTCCATCTCCTCCGTCGCGGCGTCCTGATGCTGGGCATCGGCGTGCTGGGCGCACTCGCCACATCGCGCACTGAGGCGGCCGAGACCTTGCGCATCGGCTATCAAAAATCCTCCACCCTGATGGCACTGCTCAAGACGAATGGCGAGCTCGAGAAGGCGCTGTCGCCGCTCGACATCAAAGTGTCCTGGCACGAATTCTCCAGCGGACTGCCGCTGCTCGAGGCCATCAATATCGGAAGCATCGATCTGGGCGCCGATGTCGCCGACACCGTGCCGGTGTTCGCGCAGGCTGCGGGCGCGAAGCTGGCCTATGTCGCCGAGGAAGCCGCCTCGCCGTCGGCGCAGGCGATCCTCGTGGCCACGGCATCGCCGATCAAGACCCTCGCCGACCTCAAGGGCAGGAAGATTGCGGTGACCAAAGGCGCCGGCAGTCACTATCTGCTGCTGTCGGCGCTTGCCAAGACGGGACTCTCGTTCAAGGACATCACCCCCGCTTATCTGCCGCCGGCCGACGGCCGCACCGCCTTTGTCAGCAACAATGTCGATGCCTGGGTGGCGTGGGATCCGTTCCTGAGCAGCACCATCCGCCAGTCGGGCGCCCGGGTGCTTGCCGACGGCGCCGGTGGGCTCGCCAGCTACAAGCGCTATTATCTCGCATCGGCCGATTACGCCGCCAAGCATGGCGACGCGCTCAACGTCATCTATGGCAAGCTCGTCGAAACCGGCAGATGGGTGAAAGCCGATCCGGCCGCGGCGGCGAGCCAGCTCGCGGCGCTCTGGGGCATCGATGCGGCCACGGTCGAGGAGGCGAACAGCCACCGCTCCTACCGGGTCGGCGCGGTCACCGCAGCCGGCCTCGCCGAGCAGCAGAAGATCGCCGACGCTTTTCTCGCCGAACGTGTGCTGCCAGCAAAGCTGGACACATCTGCGTTGGCGATCTGGACACCGAGGGCGCCGTGAGACAGACAGGAACCGAGGATTGTGCTCCGCAGCGAAGCCGAGCACGAGGCCCGACGACGTGCCTGAACGAAGGAGCTGCCTTGTGACGACCCACCTTCCCCCGCCGACCGACCGCACCACCGAGCACCCGGCGCATCGCATCTTCGTCGACCGCTGGTCGCCGCGCGGCTTCACCGACGAGGCGCTGCCGGAGACGGAGTTGCTGACCTTTGTCGAGGCGGCGCGCTGGGCGCCCTCCTCCTACAATTCACAGCCCTGGCGTTTCCTCTACGCGTTGCGCGGCTCCGCCGAATTCGACACCTTCCTGGCCCCGCTGATCGAGTTCAACCGCGGCTGGGCGCAGCATGCGGCGGCGATCGTCTATGTGCTGTCGAAGAAGACCTTCGTTCCGGCCGGCAAGACCGAGCCGGCGCCGACGCGCACGCATTCCTTTGACGCCGGCGCCGCCTGGGCCAATTTCGCCAACCAGGCCGCGTTGTCCGGCTGGGCCACGCACGGCATGAGCGGCTTCGACGTCGCCGCCGCGCAGACGGCGCTCGGCGTACCCGAAGGCTTCGCCGTCGAGATCGCGATCGCGGTCGGCCGCAAGGGCGACGGCGGGAAGCTGCCGGCGATGCTGAAGGAGCGCGAGAAGCCGAGCCCGCGGCTGGCCATCGCCGAGATCGCCGCGTCCGGCCTGTTCCCGAAGCGTTTTGGCTGAGGATCGTCGCCCTGCGGGCGCCGTTCTTGCGGCGTTTCGAACCATGAGGCTCGGAGACCAAGGTCCGGGCCTCGCCCTTCGAGACGCCCGCCTGTGGGCGGGCTCCTCAGGGTGAGGGGTGAATGCAGTGAACGGAGAGAGGATTGGCGTGTACGTGGTCCGGTGTGCAGCGTCGCCCTCAGCGCTCAACCCTCATGGTGAGGAGCGCCGCGCCGTAAGCAGCCCGTTGCGAAACGAGGCGATCTCGGGCGCGGCGCGTCTCGAACCATGAGGCCACCGGTCGCTGACGCCCGCTGAAATCTGTGGCAGAAAGCAGAACCCGCAGTCTGACGAGAGCATAGCCCGCATGCCACCGCCGAAACCGCCCGCTTTCGAAACCCTGAGCCTGCATGCCGGCCAGCACCCGGATCCCGCGACCGGCGCCCGCGCGGTGCCGATCTACCAGACCACGTCCTACGTGTTCGACGACACCGAGCACGCCGCTGCCCTGTTCAATCTCGAGCGCGCCGGCCACATCTACACCCGCATCTCCAATCCGACCACGGCCGTGCTCGAGGAACGATTGGCGGCGCTCGAAGGCGGCGTCGGCGCTGTCTGCACCGCGAGCGGCCAGGCTGCCCTGCATCTGGCGATCGCCACGCTTCTGAATGCCGGCGACCACATCGTCGCCTCCTCCTCGCTCTATGGCGGCACCATCAACCTGCTCGCACATACGCTGCCGCGCTTCGGCATCACCACCAGCTTCGTCAAGCCCAGGGATCACGACGGCTTCCGCGCCGCCATCAAGCCGAATACCCGGCTGCTGATTGGCGAGACGCTCGGCAATCCCGGCCTGGAAGTGCTCGACATCCCCAAGGTGGCAGCGATCGCGCACGACGCCGGCGTGCCGCTTTTGATCGACAACACCTTCGCGACGCCCTATCTCAGCCAGCCGATCGCGCAAGGCGCCGACATCGTGATGCACTCGGCGACGAAGTGGCTGGGCGGCCACGGCATCGCGATCGGCGGCGCGATCATCGATGGCGGGCGCTTCGATTGGCGCGGCTCCGGTAAATTCCCGCAGCTCACCGAGCCGTATGCCGGCTATCACGGCATCGTCTTCGACGAGCAGTTCGGCCCGGCCGCCTTCATCATGCGCGCGCGCACCGAAGGCCTGCGCGATTTCGGCGCCTGCCTGTCGCCGACCAACGCATTCCATCTGCTGCAGGGCGTCGAGACCCTGCATTTGCGCATGGAGCGCCATGTCGCCAACACGCGCGCGGTGCTGGACGTGCTCACGGCCAACAAGGCCGTCGACTGGGTGTTGCATCCCTCACTCGAATCGCATCCAGACCACGCGCTGGCGGGCAAGCTCCTGCCGCGTGGCGCCGGCTCGATCGTGTCGTTCGGCATCAAGGGCGGACGCCCGGCGGGGCGCAAGTTCATCGAGAGCCTGAAGCTCATCAGCCATCTCGCCAATGTCGGCGACGCCAAGACGCTGGTGATCCACCCGGCCTCGACCACGCATCAGCAGATGGACGCAGCCCAGCTCGCAGCCGCCGGGATCGGCGAGGAGCTGATCCGGCTCTCGGTCGGCATCGAGGCGGTGTCCGACATCATCGACGATCTCGCACAGGCGCTGCGCGCCTCCCAGAAGGTGTGAGCCATGCAGCTGAGCATCAATGATCGCGAGGTCTTCGCCGCCACCGGCGGCCGCGACTTCGATCCGTCCCTTCCCGCCGTCGTTCTCGTGCATGGCGCGGGCTTCGATCATTCGGTCTGGGCGCTGCACAGCCGCTGGTTCGCGCATCACGGCTTTACGGTGCTGGCGCCCGACCTGCCGGGTCATGGCCGTTCCGCCGGACCGGCGCTGCCGACCATCGCCGACATGGCCGATTGGGTGGTTGCGCTCTTGCAGGCCGTGAACGCGAAGCCGGCGCATCTGATCGGCCATTCGATGGGCTCGCTGATCGCGCTCGACGCGGCGTCCCGTCATCCCGACCGGGTCTCGGCGCTCAGCCTGATCGGCACCGCGGCGACGATGACGGTCGGGCCGGATCTCCTCAAGGCGGCGGAAGCGAACGATCACGCCGCGATCGACATGGTCTCGATCTGGGGACTCGGTTTTGCCGCCGAGCTCGGCGGCAGTCGCGCACCGGGCCTGTGGATGCATGGCGGAGCGCAGGCGACGTTGGAGCGCTGCGCACCGGGCGTGCTGTTCAATGATCTCTCCGCCTGCAACGACTATCAGGATGCGCTGGCGTCCGCGGCCAAGATCACGGTGCCGACCCGTCTGATCCTCGGCGAGAAGGACATGATGACGCCCGTCAAGGCCGGCAAGACGCTGGCCGCCGCGATCGCGTCGGCGCGCACGATCGTGCTGCCGGGCGCGGGACATACGATGATGGCGGAATGCCCGGATGCGCTGCTCGACGCACTGATCGATTAGTTCGCTTGGCCAGGGTGCATCGAGCCCGCCCGGCATGCGCAATGAAACCACGCCGCCGTCGAACGGCGTCGCACCGCGGCGCTGATGCAGGCGAGCTGATGCTCGAGACCAACCGCAGCGGCCCTGGAGGACAGGGCCGCTGCGACAACATGGCGCCACTGCGACGTTGTGCCCTCGATCGGGCGGCACCGTGACGCGGGCCGGGCAGTTGTGGCGAAACGTTGCTCCTCCTATGTGGTCGACGGAAAGGAGCAACGCCGATGGAACTGCGAAACCGTCTACCGGCCGCCATTCTCGGAGCCGTCGTGCTGTCGCTTGCGCCCCCCGTAGCTGCGGCTCCCTTGCTGCCGACCCATCCGGCCCCGTCATCGGCATGGCATCCGAGTGAACCCCAGCGGATCGCGTACCGCCACTGGCGTGGCGGCCACGACTGGCACCCCGGCCTCGGCCGTCGTCACGGCTATCAATACGGCTACCGGCCCCATCACGAGAGCAAGGGCCCGGCCGTTCTCGGGAGCCTCGCAGCCGGCAGCGCAATCGCCGACAGTCGTGCGCAGGCGAGCGCGTCGGAGATTTCCTGCTCGCTGCGTCACCGGTCCTATGACGCGCGCTCCGGCACCTATCGCGGCAAGGATGGCCGTCGCCATCCCTGTGGCCGTCGCTGAAGTTCCGCGCGATGCCGGAGGTCTGGCATCGCGCGTTCCTACGACGAATGTGGCGCGACAATCCGTCCTCCGCGAAAACTGCAACCAAGCCTCGGTCGTTTAGTTTGAGCAAGACCCAGACACTCCGGGAGAAATCAGAATGATGACCTTCAAGGCCGCCGCGACCCTGGCCATCGCCGGCGCGATCTCTTTGTCCACGCTGCAATCGGCCTCCGCAGCGCCGCTGATGTCGCTGTCGGCGGCGGCGAAGCCGACCGAGACCTCGAACGTCGTCCAGGTCGGCTATCGTGGCTGGCATCACGGTGGCTGGGGTGGCGGTGCGGCGATCGGAGCCGGCCTCCTGGCCGGTGCCGTGATCGGGTCGGCGATTGCCGCACCAAGCTACTACGGCGGCTATGCGCCCTATGGCTATGGCGGCTATCGCTATGCGAGCTACCCGTACGGCTATGGCGGGTATTACCCGGCCCACACCTATCGTCCCTATTACGGTGGTTATGGCTACGGCTACGCGCCGCGCCCGGTCTATCGCAGCTACGGCTACTATCACCACCCCCGTCCGTGGCGGCACAGCTACGGCTACTACCGCGGTCCCGGCTTTGGACATCATGGCTGGCACGGCGGGCGCCATTTCGGCCACCGCCACGGCCATGGCGGCGTGATCGGCGTGCATCACCGCTGGTGATGCGATGGTGACGTCGGTGCGGGCGGCTCCCCGCTCGCACCGATCGCCCGTCAGGCTCCGCCCGTCGCCTGCGAGAGTCCGTGCCTCGCTTCGATGATGCTCCGATCGATCCGCGCCACCTCCGAAGCCGGGATCACGTATTCGTCGTGATCGCGCCAGGCAAACACGACGAATGTCGCGAACGCCCCCATTGCGCCGAGCGCGACCATCCACCAGATGTGCCAGATCAGCGCAAATCCCGTGATGGTGGCGAAGAACGCGCACACGAACCCCGTGGGGGAATTCCTTGGCAGCTCGATATCCTGATAGTCTTTTGTCCGGTTGTGGAGCTGCTGGTCCTTGGCGTTTTCCTTGATCCGCCAATACGCATCCTGCCCCGTCACATTCGGCAGCACGGCAAAGTTGAATACCGGCGGTGGCGACGACGTCGCCCACTCCAGAGAGCGACCGTCCCAGGGATCGCCCGTGGTGTCGCGAAGCTGCTCGCGGTCGCGGATGCTGAAGACGAGTTGGAGGATCTGCAGAATGACGCCAATCGCAAGCAGCGCCGTGCCGAACGTCGCCGCGGCCAGCCAGGGACGCCACTCGGCGACGTCATAGTGCTGCATGCGCCGGGTCATGCCGAGCAGACCGACCACGTAGAGCGGCATGAAGGTGACGTAAAATCCGACCAGGGTGAACCAGAACGCCGCTTTACCCCAGCTCTCGTACAGACGGAATCCAAAGGCCTTTGGAAACCAGTAGGTGATGCCCGCGAACACGCCGAACAGCACCCCGCCGATGATCACGTTGTGGAAGTGGGCGACCAGGAACAGGCTGTTGTGCAGCAGGAAGTCCGCCGGCGGCACCGCGACCAGAACGCCCGTCAGCCCGCCGATCATGAAGGTGATCATGAACCCGACCGACCATAGCAACGGCGTCGTGAACCGCACCCGCCCGCCATACATCGTGAACAGCCAATTGTAGATCTTCACGCCCGTCGGCACCGCGATGATCATGCTGGCGATGCCGAAGATGGCGTTCACGTCGGGGCCTGCGCCCATCGTGAAGAAATGGTGCAGCCAGACCATGAAGGAGACGACGCAGATCGCCATCGTTGCCAGCACCATCGAGCGATAGCCGAACAGCGACTTGCTCGAAAATGTCGCAACCACCTCGGAGTAGATGCCGAAAGCCGGCAGAACCAGGATGTAGACCTCGGGGTGCCCCCAGGCCCAGATCAGGTTCATGAACATCATCATGTTGCCGCCGGCCTCGTTGGTGAAGAAATGGAAACCGAAATAGCGATCGAGCATCAGCATCGTCAGCGTCGCGGTCAAAATCGGGAAGGCCGCAACGATCAGCAGATTCGACGCCAGCGTGGTCCAGCAGAACATCGGCATGCGCAGATAGCTCATCCCCCTGGTTCGCAGCTTGAGCACGGTGGTGACGAGATTGATGCCGCTGACGAGAGTTCCCACTCCGGAGATCTCGAGCGCCCAGATGTAATAGTCGACGCCGACACCCGGCGAATAAGTGAGCTCGGACAGCGGTGGAAACGGCAGCCAGCCGGTGCGGGCGAACTCGCCGACGACGAGCGAGACGTTGACCAGCAGCGCGCCGCTCGCGGTCAGCCAGAAGCCGACCGAGTTCAGCGTTGGAAACGCGACGTCGCGCACGCCGAGCTGCAAGGGCACCACAAGGTTCATCAATCCGATCACGAACGGCATCGCCACGAAGAAGATCATGATCGTGCCGTGAGCCGAGAAGATCTGGTTGTAGTGCTCCGGCGGAAGATAGCCGTTGGAATGGAACGCCACCGCCTGCTGCGTCCGCATCATGATCGCATCGGTGCCGCCACGCAGCAGCATCACGAAGGCGAGCAGGATGTACATGACGCCGATGCGCTTGTGATCGACGCTCGTGATCCACTCACGCCAGAGATATGGAAAATGTCCTTTCGCGAGCACCCAGCCGAGAACGCCGAGGATCGCGACCAGCACAAGCCCTGCGGCCACGAGTGGAATGGGCTGGCCAAGCGGAATGGCCGACCAATCGAGCTTGCCGAGCATGGCGCCTCCAGGTCAACGCGGGCTGCGACGATGAGAGGACCGCGCGGGCCGGCCTGCACGCGCGATGAGAAGCAACGCGATGCCCCCGAGTCCGATGGCCAGCCCCATCTTGCTGAGCTGCCCGGCAGGCGGAAGCTGCTTGCGCCGAAGCCAATCGCCGCTCACCGCAGTCCCCGCCGGAATCGGCGCAAGCACGGCACCAGTGGTGCGCGGCGCGCCCTTTGCGCGTGCAAGCAGGAAGCGGAACGCCGTGCTCATGAGGCGCTCCGTCGGGCGGCGTGCCAGCGCGTAGGAGATCTGGCCAAGCCGCGCCGGCCATCCGACGGCAACCTCGTCGCGCGGCGCACGAATGAGCTGCACGAACGTCTCGGCGACGTCCTCGGGACGATACAACAGCGGACCGGGATCCAGGTTGCGGCCGGACATGTTGGCGCCGTGAACGAAACCCGGCGTGTCGACCATGGCCGGGAACACGCTGCAGACATGAATGTGCTCGTGAGCAGCAAGCTCCTGCCGCAGGCTGGCCGAAAAGCCGCGCAGGCCGAACTTGCTGGCTGTATAGGCGGCCGCGAACGGAGTCGGCGCCCAGCCGCCCAACGAAATGTTGTTGATCAGGGTCCCTCGCCGCTGTCGCAGAAGGATCGGCAGCACGGCATAGGCGCCGTTCATCGTGCCGAGCAGATTGACCTCGATCGTCTTGCGGTGAAGCGCGATGTCCGCGTCCTGATAGGCGCCGAACACACCGGTGCCGGCGTTGTTGATCCAGACGTCGATGCCGCCGAATGTCTGCACCGCCTGCTCGGCCAGGCGCTGGACCGCTTCCGCGTCCGTGACGTCCGTCGCGACGGCGATGGCGCGCCCGCCGAGCGTCTCGCACTCAACGGCAACGGCCTTCAGCACCTCTTCACGCCGGGCTGCCAGCACAAGGCTGGCGCCTTCCCGGGCCAAAGCCAGCGCGGCCGCCCGGCCGATGCCGCTCGAGGCGCCGGTGATGACGATGCGGGTTCCCCGCAGGTCGCGCATCAGCCGCCGCGCCTCCGGCGACGAATCGAGAAGCCAGCCGAGCGACCGACGCAATTGCTGCGTACCGCCGCTCTCGAACCACCGGCCATGGGCAAACACCACCCGCTCGGGCGCCAGCGCGACCAATCGCGCGGCGGCGAGCCGGACGGCACGGCCTCCGAGACGAAGCAGCAGCCGCAGATGGGCCGGCGCCTTGCCGTCCGGCGCCGTGATTCCCAGCATGTGAGCCGCTGTGCGCGGCAGAATCCCCAGCCCCTCGGGCGCCAGGTTCTGAACCAGATCGGCCAGGATGAGCGTACGGCTTGGTCGATGGAACAGCTCGACCTCGGTGAACATCGGGGCGGAGATCAGAACCAGCTGAAGATCCGGGGACCACTCGTCCGGCGTGACATCGGCCAGCTCGCGGTCGATGCGCAGGCGGTTGCGCCGGATCTGGCGGCGGTCGGCAAGGCCTGGCGCTGCATACAGGCGCGCGTTCGGCAGAGCCGCCTGCCAATCCGGCAGGAACATCCAATGCGCCACGTTGGGCGCGACCAGATATTTGATCGGCCCGAGCTGCTCCAGCTCGTCGCGCAGCGCGTGAGAGAAGCGCGTCGGGGAGTGCAGCAGCAGGTCGCCGCTCGACAGGCGGATCACGGTCATGCGAACCGGCATCGGAAGGCCGGCGGCGCTGATGCGGCCGGCATCGGCGATCCAGAGGTTGTCCGCGACCGGCCGCAGGCCATGGCCGATCGTTCGTGGCTGAGTTGCTTGATCCATGAGAGGTCCGCCGACGAGTTGCCCGTCAACAAACCTCTTGGAGGCGGTATGGTTGCAATCGCCCCGCGCCAAGGCTCCCGGATCGCGCGCCCGCCTAGAATCCGGCCGGCGTCGTCCCGCTGTAACCCGTTCCGCGCCCTGCCCTGCGGCCCCCCACCTGCCGGTTCACCGGAGATAGCTTGCCAGATTGAGACTTTGGATCTTGGAGATCGCGGTATAGGACGCCGTGAGCTGCGCTTGATAGGTCGACAACTGCGCGGTCACCGCGGCGACGTCGACGCTGGTGAGATCGGTCGCCAGGCTCTCGGCGTAGCTCTTGAAGTCGGTCTGCTGCGACTTTGCGGTCTCGATGCGGGAAGCGGCGTCGGACAGCTTCGCCTGGACGGTGGCCACATCGTCCACGGCCTGATCTGCAAGCGTCAGCGCCGAGGTGATATCGCTACCGGACAGGGTCGAGCTGTTCGCGACGAATTTCAGCACCCGCATGACCTCCTCGAAGGCGGAATTGTCCGCTGTCACACCATAGGTGACCGACTGACCGTCGGAGACCCGCACGGTGGCAAGCTCGCTGTCACCCTGGTAGTAGCCGGTGTCGACGGTGGTCAGCGAGCCGGTTCCAGAAGCGAAGGTCGAGGTGTCGACGGCGGCCGTCGACGTTCGAGCCCCGCCGAACAGATATTGCCCGTCATACTGGGTGTTCAGAATACCCGCCATCTGCTCCAACAATTGTTGCGCCGAGCTGATAGCGGACGTTGTTCCCGTGCTGCTGCCGGAGCTCGCGGCGCTCAAGGCGGTACGCAACTGGCTGACGATATCGGACACCTGACCGACCGCGGAATACATGACCTGCACCTTGCTGTCGGCCAGCGTCGCGGCATCGATGTAGGATTGCGCCCGCGTGACCGACACCTGCAAATTGACCACATGCTGGGTGTCCGCGCCGTAGTCGGCCAGGTATCCCGACTTCAGCCCCGACGCTTCCTGCACCTGCAGCCTGGCCATCGTCGCCTGCGTCCGCAGTGCGCTGGCGATCATCTGGTCGGAGTTCGCGAAGGTCGCAACCCGCATCGTCATGATGAATGCTCCGAACTAGGTCGACTGCACGGCGCTGAGCAGCGACGAGAACATGCTGTTGATGACGGAGATCAGCTGCGAGGCGGCCGCGTATTTGTTCTGCAGCGAGCTCAGCCGGGCCGTCTCCTCATCGATATTGACGCCCGACTGCGACGACAGCGAGCTGGCATAGCTCGACTGGGCGGTGGATTTCGCCGTGTAGGCGCTCGCCGCCTGCGAGGCCTTGCTGGCCACGTTGGCAACGATCGATGCCGCGTAATCGGCAAAGGAGCCGGTGGTCGCGCTCAAGCCTCCGGCGGACGAGAAGCTGGTCGAGCCGGTCAGCTTGTCGTAGAGCCCATCGATGACCGTCGCCGAGCCTGCCGTGAGCACCTGGCTGCCGGCCGCCAATGTCGCCGAGCTGTCGAGCGTCCCGGTCGGCAGGCCGGCAGCACCGCTGAGAATGCTGCTGTTCACGGCGAAATCGGCAGCACCCGAGCCCGTGACGAGATCGCTCATGCCGAAATAATCGGAAAAGCCGCTGCCGCCGATCGCGCTCGTCATGTCGTTGATCGAGATGCCGTTGGCCGACGACGTCGCGCTGATCGACAGATGACCGCTTCCATCGATCGAGGCCGATACGCCGGAAATGCCGTTGAGCGCCGTGACCAGATCGCCCACGGTCGCGTAGGACGACAGATCGAGATCCTGGTAGGAGACGAGGCTGCCGCTCTGATCGGCCACGGCGATCCGGACCGTACCCGACCCCGACAGCGCCGTCGTGCTGCTGACGCTCGCCGATCCCGTCAGGCTGATTGGCGGCGGCACCGCCGATGCGCCGTTGGTGATCGAATTGAGCGCCGATTTCAACTGCGAGGCGAGCTGATCGAGCTGCGTCTGCACAGCCGGGAGGGTCTCGTCGCGCAGCGTGATCAGCGAGCCGATCTCACCCGAGGTGATCTGGGACGTGACGTCGACGCCGTCGACCAAGATGCCGCTGAAGCCGCCGGATGCATAGCTGGACGAAGCCGAGACATTGGCCGACGCGGTATAGCTCAGCGTATGGGCCGAGCTGTCGACAAGCGCGCGTCCGGACGAGGTGTAGACCTGAAGATCCCCGTTCGACGCCGTGTAGTAGCTGACGTTCATGTAGGACGACAGATCCTGCAGCGCAGTGTTGCGCTCGTCTTCGAGATCGGCGGTCGACTGGCCGGACGCAGCCATCTTGCGGATCTCGACGTTGAGATCCGCGATCTGCTGGAGATCGTCGTTGACGCTCTGGATCGACGAGGCAATGTCCTTGTCGGCATCGGCCCGCAACGCCTGCACGCCGCTGGACGTGCTGCGCAGCTGACTCGCAAAGTCGTCGAGCGCACTGACGACGGCCGATTGCAGCGAGACGCTGCTCGGTGAGCTCGCCAGCGACGACAGGGCCGATTCCAGCGACGCCAGCGAGTTTGCCAGCGACGTGCCCGTGGTCGACGTGCCGGAGGACGAGGCGCTGCCAAACAGCTGCTGCAACTGCGTCAGGTAGTTGTTCGTGGTGTCGGCCGCGCCGAGGTCCGAATTGGCGCCGATCAGGGACTTCAGCAGCAGCTTGTCGACATTGCTCGAGATGCCCGTGATCGACACCCCGGTTCCAACGCCCGCCGTGACGTTGGCGATCTGGTTCGCAGACTTCTGTGTGTAGCCCTTGGTGTCGGCGTTCGAAATGTTCGACGACGCCACGCTGATCTGCAGCTCGGTCGTCGAGATGCCACTGAACGCGACCAAACGTGCTATATCGAGCGACATCGCCCTACTCCCGCTGGATGGCCATCACGCCCTGACATTGGTCCCGCATGAGGTCGCAGGCGCAGCGCGGCGGCCGCTGGCGCCATATGGCGAGGCATTTGCGATCTGCTCGCGGATCGCCTGCATCACCGCCTCGATCCTGCGATTGCTCGCCTCGATCGCAGCCCGCAGCCGCACCAGGTTTTCGTCCATTGCGCTGCGCAGATCGAGAATGTGCTCCATGAGCTGCTCGCGCAGGACGCGATCCCGCACATCAAGGCTCGCCGTCTGCCTGGCGCAGTCGGCCACCCGTTGCTCGAACAGCCCGGCGAGCCGGTTCTTGTCGTCGAGCTGCTTGGAGCGTGAGGCCGGCAGGCCCTTGGCGAGCTCTGCATTCTCCTCCGACACCACCGCGATCAGCTCGTCGATCAGCGCGATCAAGGTCCTCACCTCACTCTCGCTTGCCGGCCGTCGGTCGGGTTGGATTGCCTGTTTCATCCTGTCGCTCCCAATCCTAGTTTTCACGCGGTGGCCGGCGGCTCGTCTGCGCGACCCGCGCATAGGTGTTCAATGCCGTCACGCGGACCGCGGCGACCCGGAACTCCTCCTCGAGCAGCGCGCATTCGCGCAGGAGCTTCCGGCGGACCGTCTCGATGTCGTCCATCAGCGCCAGCAGCCGCGCGCGATCATCCCTGCCGGCGCCTGCGGCGCGCAGCCTCAGCCGCCGCAGCTTCTTCAGCAGGATCTCGCCCTCGCCGAGCCGCTCCTTTATCAGATCGGCCATGCTCACCTCATCGACGAGATCAGGGTGTCGTACATCTTGTTGACGGCCGAGATCACCTGCGAGGCCGCAGAATACGCCTGTTGTGCCGAGATCATGTTGCTGAACTGGCCGGTCGTATCCGTCGTGCTCGACTCGAGCTCGCTGCCGTAGATGGTGCCCGCACCATTCTCGCCCGACGCCTGCAGGGTCGCGTTGCCCGACGTCGCCGTGGCGGTGTACATGCCGCTGGAGTGCGCCACGAGCCCGTTCGGATCGGAGAAGGTGGCCACCGCGAGCTTATAGATGGGAACGGTCTGGCCGTTGGAATAAGTCGCCTCGACCAGACCGTCCTTGCCGACCGCGATGCTGCTCAGCGTGCCGAAGGAGATGCCGTCCGAGTTGGCACTGAAATTCGAAACGCTCGGGGTCGTGCTTCCGGACGCCAGCTGGGTCAGACCATCGGTGCCGCCGCCGGTGGTTCCGAAGCTGAGCGTGATCGAGCTGGCAGCGGCACCGTTGTTCCAGGTGATGCCGAGATTGGTCGAGGAGACGGTGCTGAGCGATCCGTCCGAATTGAAATCGATCGTATAGGTGCCGCTGGTCACGGTGCCGTCCGAGGCGGTGGCGGGGGCGATATCGGCGGTCCACTCGTTCGCCGTCGCCGACTTGGTCCAGTTGACATTGAGCGTGTGCGCCTGCCCCAGCGAGTCGTATACCGTCATCGAGCTGCTGAAGGTGTCACCGCTCGCTGCATCCGCCGGCAGGTTGGCGGCGAGCGACGTCTTGGTGGTGGCCCCGCCATTCGTCAGCGCCACCTTGGTGTTGACCGGCTCGAGGCCGTTGCCGACCACGTTGCCGCTGGCGTCGGTGCGCCAGCCTTCCAGATAATAGCCGTTATTCTGGAGATAGCCGGCATTGTCGGTCGAGAAGGCGCCGTTGCGCGTGTAGAACGTCTCGCCGCCGGCCGAGGTCGAGTTGGTGGCAACGAAGAATCCTGCCCCCTGGATCGCGACGTCGGTCGCGTTGGTCGTGGCAGCCAGCAGCCCCTGCTGGGTGATGTTGGAGCGGCCGGAAACCGACACACCGCCAGACGAATAGGCCTTGGAGCTGCTCGACGCCGTCACCAGCTGCTCGAACAGGCCGGACGTGGTCTTGTATCCGGTCGTATCGGCGTTTGAGATGTTGTCGCTGATCATGGCGAGCGACGAGCTCTGCGCATTGAGCGCCGAGATCGCCGATGAAAGGGCTCCAGAAAGACTCATGATTCTACTCCGAATGGTGCGGTCAGGAGGTGACGCCGATGATGTTGCTGGCACTGACCGGTACGCCGCCGACGGTGAGCGACGGCGTGCTGGTCGAGGTGTCGATGCCGGTCACCGTCCCCGTGATGGTCGTGTAGTTGAGGACCGAGTTGCCGGCCGAGTCGGTGGCAGTAACGGAGATCGTGTACTGGCCGCCGTCACTGAGCTGATTGCCGCTGGAATCGGTGCCATCCCAGCTGAAGGAGTTGCTTCCCTTGTTGCCGGTCCCTGTGCCGGTCCAGACCGTGCTTCCGGAGGAGTCCTTGATCGAAACCGAGACAGTCGAGGCGGCCGAAGAGAGCGAGTAGCCAAAGGTCGCGGAGCCGTTGGAGAGGACGGCGGTGTCGCTCTTGGCTTCGACAGTGTGGCCGATGTAGTTGACCGAGTTCAGCGTCACCAGGCTCGAGAACGAGCTGGCCAGCGAATTCATGCTTGTGTTGATCGACTGCTGCTGGGTGAAGTTGGCATAGGACGTCATCTGATTGATGAAGTCGGTCACGCTGGTCGCGTTGAGCGGATCTTGGTTCTGTAGTTCGCTCACCAGCAGCTGAAGGAAATCGCTCGAACTCAGCGTCGTTCGCGAGTCGCTGGACGATGAAGTCGATGAGGTGGTCGTGGTCGACGAGCTCGTCGCGGAAACGGTCATGGCAGAACTCCGGCTCTCGCCGTGACAAACGGCGGGACACAGCGCCTCCGATGGCGGTGAAGGCGTCTGCTGATCAAACGGCCGGAGCGCCGAATTCAGGCGCACAATTAGTTGGATGAATTAGTTGATATGGCGGCAGAATTTGCCGCCGCGCCATTGGGCAGAGGCGGCAAAAATCGCCTGGTGCGGCGCATCGTGGTGATAGGCAGCGCGGCTCATCCGAGCGATCGCCTGGAAGCGACGGAATCGGGAATGTCGGACCGCCCGGCTGCTCTGGAGCGCCCAGCTGGCTGCGCGGCCACCGCATGAACGACGTCGCGTCGCCGCGATCATCGCGTCGAGCGCAACGCGCCGGATGCGGCAGACCTGAGCAAGTTCGATCAGTGAGAGGATGACGCGGGCGCGGCGATCAGGACAACGTGCCCGGCAGGCGGCTCAACCGGCCTGATGAGCGTCCGCAGAGACAGCCGTAGCCTCCTCCGGCGTTTCCCGGTTGGCCGCTGCCACGATACGGGCGGCAAGACCGGCGGGCGCGCGAACCGGGGGTGACGACAACGCCTCGCGGACAAGGCGGGCCTCGGAGATCAATTGGCCGGCTTCGGGCGAGGACGCGAGCAACTCGGCCGCCGCCTGACGCCGCTCGGCGGGCCATCGGGAGATGTCCTCTCCCAGGCGGTCGATCAGATCCTCGAATTCCCTGACGTCCATCGTCCGCTCGGTCCAGCGTTCCTCCGTCCCTCTTAAAGCATTCACCCGGCGAACGAAATTGATATTGGCCAATTGTGACGAACGACCGCAAGCAGGCCGGTCAAAACCCGTAAGTTCCGGGAGGCGTATGCATGAAAGGCTGCACCGAATACCGCAGCCTGGAGACAATGCCGGCTGTTTCCGTTCGGTTTCGCGAGATTTCTGCCGCGCAACAGTTACGTGATTCGGCAGCTGCTACCGGCGGCTGGCCGAATTACCCGACATGCGCGCCCCGCGTGCAGCGGCGTCGACGGCGTCCCACGAATCGCGAAGCTCCAGCAGACCGGCCGTGATCCGCTGGAAGTTCTCGCGCATGTGAGGGCGACCATAGGCGCGCAAGGCGGCGAGGATCAGAGCGTTGTAGGTCGCGAACAGCTGGTCGGCGACCGCCCCGCCGCGATTGGGATCGAGATGCAGACTCAACCCGCGCAGGATCGCAATCGCGCGGGTCAGGTGCCCGTGCCCCTCCTCGAAGCGGCGCGCTTCCTGCGCCTGCAGCGACTTCTGGAGACAGCTCACGGCTCCGTTAAGGAGCATGACGACGGCCCGCAGCGGAGGCACCGCCACGGCGGCGCCGCGATAAGCCTGACTTGCAAATTGGGCCATTGAACTCTGGGTCATCAGTTACTGGAACTCGCGTTGAGGAGAGCTTTGAGGTAGGTCAGCATGTTGTTGGCGCTCTCGATGGCGGCCTGGTATTTCGCATATTGCGCCGTGAGCTGGGTCTGAAACGTCGCCGCCGCACTCTTGATGTCGTTGACCTTCGCCTGCAGCGTCTCGTCGCGGGACGTCAGATTGTCGATCAGCGTCTGCAAGGATCCGGTGCTGGATGAGGCGGTCTTCGCGAGCTGGTAGATCTGGGTGGCAAGCCCCTGTGTCGACGTGACCGTGATCGATTGCGAGGTCGAGCCGGTGTAGGTGAAGGCCATGCCGGCGTAGATCGTCCCGGAGTTGCCAACGATGGTGTTGCCGCTGATCGTGAACAACGAGCTGTCGCCGCCGACCGACGCGGCCGACAGATTGCCGGACGAATCCACCGTGAGATCGAGGGTAAAGGATTGCGGCGAGGTTCCGGTATTGACCACGCTGAGCTGGCTCGACGATGTCTTCGTCTGAGCCGACAGCAGCGTCGTCACGCCGCTGAGATTGGTGCTGAGGATCGTCGACAGCGTGCCGGTGTCGAGCTCGAGCTCGTTCTTCTCGTTGAACGACAGGCCAAGGTCAGCCATCGTCAGGCCGCCGACCGAGGATCCAAGCACGGATTGCAGCGTGTTCATGATGTCGCGCATCGTGCCGTCGCCGAACAGAACCGAGCTGGACGAGGCCGTCCCATCCGAGTTGGTCGTCTGCTGCGCCAGAACGGCATCACGGAATGCGTTGTAGTCGGTGACGAAGGTCTGGAGTGCAGACGAGATCTGGCTCGTGTCCGTGCCGATGGTGATGTTCAGCGTGGCACCCGACGGGGTCGCCTGCAGAAGGTCGAAGGTGACGCCGCTCAGAACATCGGTGATGTCGTTGGTGTTCCGGGTCAGGCTGATCCCATCCAGCGTGAACTCCGCCGCCTGCGCAGTCTGGAGCACATTGGCGAAGGCACCCGAGCTGTCGGTCACTCCGAGCTGGTTGAGGATGTCGTCGCCGGACGAGCTGGAATAGGTGATGTCGGCTGCGTCCTGCGTGCCGGTCAGCACGAGCTGGTAGGAATTGCTGGAGACCTGAACGATCGATGCCTCGACATTCGTGGTGGAGGTCTGCGCATTGATGGCGTCGACCATGTCCTGCAAGGACATGCCGCTCGTGATCGTGATGTCGGCCGTGCTGCCGCCGGACAGGCCGAGCGAGAATGTGCCGGAATAGCCGAGCGCCGTGGTTTGGCTGGACTGCGCCGTTCCCGTCACCTTGTGGGCGGTGGCGATCTGGCTGATGGTCAGCGTGTGGCTGCCGGTCGCCGCGCCGTTGCTCACCGACATCGATAGAGCGGATGAGGCGCTGACGTCGCCGGTGGTGCTGATCGTGGCCGCCCGCGTCGCAAAGGCGTTGGTTGCGAGCGAGTTCACCATCGACGTCGCCAGTGACGACAGTCCCGATGAGAGCGTCTTCAGCGCCGTCTGCAGCGTCTCATAGGCGGTGATCTTGGCCTCGTTGGCCGTGATCTTGGTGGAGATCTGGGTCGCCTGGGTGAGCTTGGCATTCACCGCGGACTCGATCAGAGCGGTCCAGTCGATGGTGCTCGTGGTGCTCGTTCCCGATGTCGTGAGCGAACTGCTCGAGCTCGTCGATGATGAGGATGACGACGTCGTCGTGCTGCTCGTGCTCGAGGTGGCGCTGCTCACGGTCATTCGTCGACATCCTTTGAACGAGGCGCCGGACCGGCATGACGCCGGTCCGGCAGATCGCGGCTCAGCCCAGCAGCTTCAAGAGGTACTGCGGGATCTGGTTCGCGGCGGCTTCCGCCGACACGGCGGCCTGGGTCTTCACCTGGGCCGACGACAGCTTCGCCTGCTCGGATGCGATGTCCACGTCCTTGATCGCCGAATTGGCGGCCTGCAGGTTCTGCGTCTGCGTCGAGATGGAATCGGCGGAGAAGTTGAAGCGCGACTCCTGCGCGCCGATGTCGGCGCGGGCCTTCGATACGGTGTCGATCGCCGTGTCCAGGGCCGTCAGAGCAGCGGTCGCTCCGGTCTGCGTGCTGACGTCGAGGGCGGAGACGCCGAGCGTGCTGGCGGTGAGGTCCGACAGCTTGATGTCGATGGTGTCGGTGGCGGACGAGCCGACCAGCACCGAGACGCCGGCCGAGAAGGTGCTGGTGCCGTCGAGCAGGCTCTGGCCGCTGTAGCGCGTTCCGGTCGCGATCGAGGTGATTTCGCTGATGAGCTGCGAGAATTCCGACTGGATGTAGGTGCGGCTGGTCCCGACCGTGGTGCCCGACGCAGACTCCGAAGCCAGCGACTTCATGCGCGCCAGAATGTCGCTGATGTTGGAGGCGCCGCCATCCGCGGTCTGCAGGATCGACGTGGCCTGCGATGCGTTCGTCGCGGCCTGCTGGAGCGTGGTGATGTCCGAGGAGATGCGGGTGGAGATCGCAAGGCCCGCAGCGTCGTCGGATGCGGACGTGATGCGGGAGCCGCTCGACAGCTTCGAGAGCGAGCTCGTCTCCTGCGCGGAGTTGATGTTCAGATAACGGACGGCCGAGTTGGCGGCGACGTTGGTCGAAATTGCGGGCACGGTGAGGACTCCTGGGTGATCGGCAAGACACGCCGCATCGTGGAAGGACTGACGGTGCGGATCGGCTCCGTCTGACCGATCAAACGGAAGCGCCTGCGGGAATCAGGCGGGAATTCTCTTGCGCCGGGAATTTTATGGTTAGCAATCCGTAAAGGCGCCGCGGATGTCGCGCTCATGACGGCGCAGCATCTCGCGCAGTTGCTGCCGTCCGCGCTTCAACAGCGACTCCACTGCGGCCACCGTCGTATCCATCACCTCGGCGATCTCGCCGTTGCTCATGTTCTCATGATAGGAGAAGATCACGGCGATCCGCTGCTGCTCGGGCAGACGCTGCATTGCAGCTTCGAGAATGCTGCTCATCTCGGCACGCTCGATCACGCTTGCCGCATCGGGCTGGCCGTCCGCCACTTCGGGAACGACATCGACATTCTCGGTGCGTGGCTTGCGGCGGAGGTCGATGCAGCGGTTGCTGACGACGCGATACAGCCAGGTCGAGAATTTCGCGCGGCCATGCTGCCAGCGTCCGCGATGGGTCCACACCTTCAACATCGTGTCCTGCACGACATCCTCGGCATCGGCGGCATTGCCGACGATCCGCAAGGCAATGGCGTAGGCGCGGTCGATGTGACGCTCGACGAGAAGACGGAACGCAGCTTCGTCGCCGATCGCAAGGCGATCCAGCAACTCCTTGTCCTCGTCGAACACCGCGGCCTCGCCGGCCGGCGCGCAATCCGGCACGGTGCTGGCCGACTCGCTCCATGGCACCGCCGCACCATCCACAGGTGCCGGCTCCTTCGAAGACATGCCATCGGCCGGGGCCCAGACGTCCAGCGCGTAGCTCATATCCGACTCTCCAACCCGCAATGCCGAAAGCGCAGCTCGCAGACGGCTTCCGATCGTTGAACGCTGCGACCGGAGCAAACAGGCGGAGTATTTTCGTTATTTTTCAAACTCTTAGCTGGAATATTTTGCCGGGAGCCGGGCAAAATCTGCCGCATGAGACTGACGCGATGGAGGATCATGGACGACGTGAAGCCGCAGGTCGGCATGGCTGGGATTCATTCCGGAAGACGAATTCAGCAGAAAACGCAGCTGCGACGCTTACTAACACGATCGATGACGCATCCTGCGGGTTCACAAGGCACGTCATTGCGTGGGACTCGAAACTCCCGCAGCGCTCGTCACACCCCGGCAAATTTTTCCGAATCACATCGACGAAATTATCGCATTTTTCGACTCTGTCAGTTGTCACGATGCAGATTCTGACTCTCACGACGATTATTTGCAGCTTTGTGCGCCTGATCTCGCAGGCTCATACGTTGTAGTTGCAGGCAGCAGCGAAATTAAAAGCGCTCGACGTGATGCGTCGCGCGACGAATTTTGCGCGCGCATTGCTGAATGTTTCGGAATGGTATCGCAACGATTCAGCAAGCGATCCTGTCGCGGCGCCGTGCAAGGACGATGGCCTGCGCTGCACATTGCTTTTCAGCCTTTTAGACAGGCGGTTTGGTCGTCGAACGAGGTCATGAATCATAGGGCATGATCAATCCATGCTCGGGCTGAACGCAGCATCTTGCTGTCCGCCGCAATGTCGATCAGGTTCTCTGCAACATTCGGAAACGAAACGCGCGCGCTCCGTGTCGCACTAATAGATCACACCTTCCGCTTTCAGCGCCGACGACCTTGCGATCGGTGCGCCTGATTGGCTGCCGTGATCCGTTCTACTGTGCAGGAGGACCCGGCATGTCGCGACCAGACCCGAACCCCATTGATCATGATCCGGTGCAAGCCCTGCGGAGGCACGGCGTCAGGCTCGGCAACGAACAGGGACGCCGCCTGCAATGGCTGTCGCGAACGTTCGGCCCTCTCGTTCCCTGGAGCAACCTCCCGTCGCCGCGCGACGGACGCACCGTCGTCGTCATCGACCCGCCGACGGGGGCGGGCGCCGAGTTGCTCTGCCGCACGCTGACAATTCGTGACGCCGTCGCGATCCCGTTCGGCGAAAATGCCGCATTCGATTTCCTGAAATCGAAGTTGACGGAATTCGGTACGGTGGGGACGTCGGCGGACGGTCCGCACGAATTATGGTGGGGCGGACGCGACTGGCGGCAGCCTCAAGCTGCGCGCGCAGCGGATGTGATGCGCATCGTCTCCTGCCATCCCAAGAGCGTCGGCGACTTGCACGTCTATCATCTCCGGAGGTCGCTGGAACGTCTGGGGCTGCCGTTCGAGATCGAGCCGGTCGAGACGCGTCAGCGCGATGTCATCAGCGCGGCGGAGAAGGCGGATTTCATTCTGCGCATGAGGCGGCGGCATGGTGCTCCGCTGCTCTTCGTGGACGCAGGCGTGATGCTGCAATCCGTCCCGTCGCTGCCGCTCCACGCCGGTTGCGACTTCGCCGTTCACAAGTGGAACGGCTGGGAGATGTCGGCGCGCACGCTCTACTTCGGACGGTCGCAGGCCGCCGAACAGCTGCTGACGATCTGGCGTGAGATCGCGTCGTCCCACCCGGATGTGTGGGACGGCTATCTCATCGATCAGGCCTGGAGCCTGGCTGCGTCGCAGATGCCGCTCGATACGGTCTGGCTGCCGCGCTCGTACCACGCGCTCGCCGGCGAGGCTGGAGCGAGAGACGCGGCGATCGTTCATGATCTGAGACCGACCACCGCCGATCTCGGTCCGGATCCGGAGTTTGCCGAGATGGTTCGATCGGCGCGGCGGGCAGGCCGCGCCGGTGCTCGCGATCCCCTGCTCATCGTTCAATCGGACCAGGCCTGCGAACGAGCCATCACCGTGATCCTGCACGACGTCGAAGGCAGCAATGCGCGTGAGACGGCGGCGAGCATTCAGGCGCTGACCAGCGCATTCACCAACGACAATGGCGGCTTCTCCCGTCTCGAGCTTTCACTCTGCTCCTGGCAACGGGACGTGCGGGTCGCCAGGGAGGCCGCGTTTCTCGCCGACAACAGGGTACTCGAGGTCGTGCCCGGGCAGCAGCTACCTCCCGACATGTTCCGCTCACTCACTGCTGGAGACGCCACGCGCCAACCGATCGGCATCGATGGCCGTGGACACTGAGCTCAACAAGGAATCCCCAACCATGCTCGACACGATCATCCTCCTGACCGGCAGCCGCGATCAGCAGCTTGCCCTCACCGAGCTTCTCAAGGCGCACAATCCGGCGCTCGCGTTCCGTTGCGCCGTCACCTTGCAGGACCTGCAGGCGATCGAGCATGACGTGCTCGCCACGGCCCGCCTGCTGGCCTTCACCACCGGCGTGATCGTTCCTGTCGACATCCTTCAGGCGCTCGGCCATGGCGCCTACAATTTTCATCCGGCGCCGCCGGACTATCCGGGCTGGGCGCCCGCTCATTTTGCGATGTACGACGGCGCGACGCGTTTCGGCGCCACGGCCCATGTGATGGAGGCCCGCGTCGACTGCGGGGCGATCATCGGCGTCGAGACGTTCGACATCCCGAACGGCGTGAATGTCCGAGGGCTGGAGCAGATGACGTTCGTGCGGCTGGCCTATCTGTTCTGGCGCATGTCGCGTGATCTCGCCTGCCACTCCGGTCCGCTCCCGGTTCTTCCCATCGAGTGGAGCGGAATCCGGAGCACCCGAAAGATGTATGCCGAGATGTGCAACATGCCCGCCGACATCGGCCCGGCCGAGATGCAGCGCCGCATCCACGCGTTCCACGACGATTTCCGCGGCATTCCGCTCACGGTCACGCTGCACGGCACGCGGTTTCAGCTGACGCCCGCAGCACCGGCGGCCGCTCAGCCTGTCATCCTGGACGCGCCTGCGCTCGCGATGGCGTCTTGATCTGACCTAGCGCTTCAGCGGCTCGGTCGCCATTCGATCGAGCCGCGTTTCCCAGCCGTGACGCTCCAGCTCGGGATCGTCATGCTCCTCTTCCGGCCATCCCACGCAGAGATAGGCGATCAGCGTCCAGTCGGGCGGCAGCTCGAGTTCCCGACAGACCTCGGCAGGATCGACGATCGACACCCAGCCGACGCCGAGACCTTCGGCACGCGCCGCCAGCCAGAACGTTTGGATCGCCGCGACGACGGAGTAGCGCAGCGTTTCCGGCATCGTCGCGCGGCCGAGTCGATGACCGGTCGCGGCGCCTTCGTCGGCGCAGACGGCGAGGTGCACCGGCGCCCGCGCCAGCCCCTCGAGCTTCAGGCTCGCATAGAGCGCGCGCCGCTCGCCATCATAGCCCGCAAGCGCGGCCTGGTTGGCGCGCCGGAAATTCTCGATGATTGCGGCACGCCGGCCGGCGCTCTCGACCAGCACGAAACGCCAGGGCTGACAGAAGCCGACCGACGGCGCATGGGATGCGAGGGACAGCAGCTGTGTGATCAGCTCAGGACTTACGGCATCGCTGCGGAAGCGGCGGACGTCGCGGCGCCAACGCACGAGCTCGGCAAAGCGAGCCTTGAACGCAGCATCGAATTGCGGCGGCTCTCGCTTCGTAGCGCTCATGCGGCCTCCCCGCTCAGGACGTGCAGGAACGATCCCGTCACGGTCGTCCGCCTCGCACCACGCTCGGCGATCGCGCGGCCGGCGGCATCGCGACAGTCGATCAGGGGATCATCAGCTTCGCTCAGGATTGTCGCGTAGTGGAATTCGTGGCCGTAAACGCAGGCGCCCTTCCGGCCGAGGCTGCAGTCTGCCAACAGGGTTGCGCGGCGATAGCCGAGATGCAGGCGTCGCCTGGCGAAGGAGGTCTCGAGCGACAGCAGTCCGGCCATCGCATGCCGCGTGCCCCCAGCATCCTCCAGACCCGCTCCCAGCGTCATGTAGCCACCGCATTCGCCGTGAATGGCCACGCCACGCGCAGCCATCGCGCGCAGGCTGCCGAGGAACGACGACGCCGAAGCCAATCGTC
The DNA here is from genome assembly GCF_032377575.1 of Bradyrhizobium sp. SZCCHNS2022. Classification (NCBI taxonomy): domain Bacteria; kingdom Pseudomonadati; phylum Pseudomonadota; class Alphaproteobacteria; order Hyphomicrobiales; family Nitrobacteraceae; genus Bradyrhizobium; species Bradyrhizobium sp. SZCCHNS2022. Next base: position 3,208,709 of record NZ_JAUHHZ010000001.1, read on the forward strand.
CTGCATGGAGTTCGGGATAGCCGCCCGGCAGCCAGACTGCGTCCGCTGCCGGATCTGGCGCCTCATCGTTCAACGGCGAGAACGGCACGATCTCCGCGCCCTCAGCACGCCATTGCCGCAGCAGATGCGGATAGCTGAACGAGAACGCGGCATCGGATGCGAGGGCGATGCGCTGCCCCGGCGGCCTGATGCCGAAGCCGGACGTCGGCGCAGGACGGCCGCTCGCACGCATGGGCCGGGCGCATGCCAGCACCGCATCCAGCTCGACCGATGGGGAGATGGACGCCGCAAGACGATCGAGATGCGCCTCGATCGCCGTGATCTCCTGCGCCTGGACGAGTCCGAGATGCCGCTCCGGCAATGACAATTGCTGATCGCGCGGCAGCGCGCCCAGCACCTTGATGCCGACCGTTGCGAAAGCCGGCTCAATCAATGCGCGGTGCCGCTCGCTCGCGACCTGGTTCAGGATCACCCCGGCAACGGTGACATCGTCGCGAAAGCGCGCGCAACCCAGCGCAACGGCCGCAGCCGTCTCGGTCTGGCCACTGACATCGAGAACGAGCACCACCGGCCAGCCGAGCAAAGCCGCGAGATCCGCAGCCGAGCCGCACCCCGAACGGCCGGGCTGCGGCGCGCCATCGAACAGGCCCATGACGCCCTCGACGACGGCAAGATCGGCGTCGGCAGCGACACCGCCGACGAGCTCCATCAATTGCGGCACGGACATCGCCCAGCCGTCGAGATTGTAGCTCGTCCGTTGTGCCGCAACCGTGTGAAATGCGAGATCGATGTAGTCGGGGCCACATTTGAACGGCTGCACATGCGTGCCACGCCGGACCAGCGCCCGCAGCAGTCCGAGCGTGACGGTGGTCTTGCCGGCGCCGGAACGCGGCGCTGCAATGATGATCCCCCGAGGCACCGTCGTGGTCATGGCCCGCGCACCGCTGTGTCCCAGGAAAATGTGCTATGCGAGGAGCCATGACGGGAACCGCTGGCACTCCGCGCCGACCGCTGAAACGTGGCTGGACCACCGGCAGCTGCGCCACGGCAGCCGCACGCGCGGCCTATGAGCTGCTGATCACCGGCAGCTGTCCGGCCACGGTCGAGATCGCCCTGCCCGGCGGCCGCCGCGTCAGCTTCGCCGTCGCGATGCACGAGACCAGCACGGCGAGCGCGACCGCTGCCGTGGTGAAGGACGCCGGCGACGATCCCGATGTCACACACGGCGCGCTGATCAAGGCAACGGTGCAGCGCGGTGCCGAGAAGACCGGCGTGACGTTCCGCGCGGGCGCGGGTGTCGGCACCGTGACGCGGCCGGGATTGCCGCTGCCGCCGGGTGAGCCCGCGATCAATCCCGTGCCGCGCCAGATGATCACGGCCGCGATCGACGAAGCCGCCACAGCGCTCCGCGCGAACGGCGATGTCGTCGTGGAGATCTCCATTCCCGGCGGTGAGGAACTGGCCAGGAAGACACTGAACCCGCGGCTCGGCATCATCGGCGGCCTGTCGATTCTCGGCACCACCGGAATCGTGGTGCCTTTCAGCTGCGCCGCCTGGATCCACTCGATCTATCGCGGCATCGACGTCGCACGCGCGGCCGGCCTGCCGCACATCGCCGGCGCGACGGGAAGCACCTCGGAGAAGGCCGTGCAGCAGCTCTACGGCCTGCCGGAGGCTGGACTGATCGACATGGGAGACTTCGCAGGCGGCATGCTGAAATATCTGCGCCGGCATCCGGTGCCGCGCATCACCGTGGCCGGCGGCTTCGCCAAGATGACCAAGCTCGGCCAGGGCCTGCTCGACCTGCATTCGCGCGCCGGCGAGGTCGATCTCGGCTGGCTCGCGGACACGCTGCGCAATGCGGAGGCGCCGGACGCGCTGGTCGCACTTGCGCGTGGCGCCAACACCGCGCTGCAGGTGCTGCAGGAGGCCGAGCGGATCGGATTCCCGGCGGGCGAGATCGTCGCGCAGGCCGCCTGGCAGACGGCACGCCGCGCCCTCGGCGCCAATGACATCGCGCTCGATGTCGCCGTGTTCGACCGCAACGGCCGGCTGGTCGGGCAGAGCAGCGGACCGGCTCATTCGCCCCTCCCGCGGAAGCGCCGCTGATAGTCGGCGTCGTACAGCGCGCTGTTGCGAAAATCTTCCGAGCCGAGCGCGCGGCCGACCAGGATCAACGCGGTGCGCTCCATGGCCGCGCTTGCGACCTGGCCGACGATCGACGCCAGCGTGCCGGTCACGATACGCTGCTCCGGCCAGCTTGCGCGATAGACGATCGCGACGGGGCAATCCTCGCCGTAATGCGGACGCAGCTCGTCGACGACCTTGTCGAGCACATGGATCGACAGATGGATGGCGAGCGTCGCGCGCGATTGCGCGAACAGCGACAGCTGCTCCGTCTCCGGCATTGCGGAAGCGCGGCCGGACGTGCGTGTCAGCACGACCGATTGTGCGAGACCCGGAAGCGTGAGCTCACGCTCCAACGCGGCCGCGGCCGCCGAGAACGACGGCACCCCCGGCGTGACCGTGTAGGGAATCTTCAACGCATCGAGCCGCCGCAACTGCTCGCCTAGCGCGCTCCAGATCGAGAGATCGCCGGAGTGCAGCCGCGCCACGTCCTCGCCAGCGGCCGTGGCCTGAGCCATCTCGGCGATGATCTCGTCGAGCGCCAGCGGCGCGGTGTCGATGATGCGGGCGCCTGGCGGGCAATGTGCGAGGAGCGCTGCCGGAACCAGCGAGCCGGCATAGAGACAGACGGGACAGCACGCGATCAGGTCGCGACCGCGCACGGTGATCAGATCGGGTGCGCCGGGCCCGGCGCCGATGAAATGCACCGTCATGTCGCCGGCTCCACCGGGCCGTCGCCTTGCGCAATTGCGCAGGTCGCGCAGGCGTTGGCCAGCCTCGGCAGAATGAGGCGCGCATTGCGGCCGGCCGCCGCCAGCGCTGCGGTCTCGGCCACGGACGGAACACCCTTGAGGCGCTGCACGAGATCGCTTCGGGTAACGGCGAGATCCGCGACAGCCGCGAGGTCTGCGATGCCGATGCCCCGCAGCGGCCGCCGCAGCCGCATCGCGGCTTCGATCACGCCGGACTCGTCCATCTTGTCCGCCGCAGTCGCGACCACGGCAATATCGCCGGCGGCCAGACCCGCAGCGGCCAAGGCCTGCGCGACGACCGCGTCGACATCGTCGGAGCTGGCGTTGCGACGGCAACCGATCCCGAGCGCGATCATGGCTTGGTGACTCGCCATTGCGTCACGGGCATCGCCTGCCGCCAGCCATGCATGCGGCCGACCGGCTCTATTCGCGACACCGCGACGCGGACGAGCTCACCGCCATGCTTGCCGAATAGATCCGACAGCCGGCCCTCGCCTTCGAGCGAGATGACGTTGGCGACGAGGCGGCCGCCAGATTTCAACTTCGACCAGACCGCCTCGAACAGGCCCGGCTCCGAAATGCCGCCGCCGATGAACACCGCGTCTGGAGGCTCGATATCGGCGAGCACCGCCGGCGCGCGCCCGATGACGACCTTCAGATCGGGAGCACCGAGCGCAAGCGCGTTGCGCATGGCGCGGTCGGCGCGATCCTGCCGCGCCTCGATGCCGATCGCGCGCAGCGCGCCGTGACGCAGCAGCCATTCGATCGCGACGGAGCCCGACCCCAAACCGACGTCCCAGAGCAATTCGCCTGGTCGCGGCGCGAGCGCGGCCAACGTGACGGCACGAACGTCGCGCTTGGTGAGCTGACCATCATGCTCGAACAGATCGTCGGCAAGGCCCGACGTCAGCGGGATCACCGGCGCGTCAGGTCCGGCTTCGACCTCGATGGCAAGCGTGGTCAGCGGATGGATGTCAGATAGATCGAACTCATCCGCCGTCACGCCGCGCACCCGCTCCTGCGGTCCTCCGATCGCCTCCAGAACCGTCAGGCGCGAGCGCCCCATGCGCCGGGACGTCAGCAATGCAGCAAGCTTTCCAGCGGTCGATCCGTCCCAGGCCAGCGCCAGGATGCGAGCCCCCGGCGCGAGATGGCGGATGATGCCCTCGAGGGCGCGGCCATGCAGCGTGACCTGGGCCACATCCTGGAGCGGCCAGCCGAGCCGCGCCGCTGCAAGGCTGAACGCCGAGGGCTGCGGGACGCAGAGCATCTCAGTTGCATCGAAGCGCTGCATCAGCTGCTTGCCGACGCCGTAGTTGAAGGGATCGCCGCTCGCCAGCACGGCGACCGGCGTTCCCCGGCGCGCCGCGATCTGCCCGAACGCCAGTTGCAGCGGGCTCGGCCAAGCCAGCCGCTCGCCTCTCACAAGCGAGGCCGCGAGATCCAGATGACGCACGCCGCCGACCACCAATTCCGCCTGCGCGATGAGACGCCGCGCGTGCTCCGAAAGCCCGTCCACACCGTCCTCGCCGATGCCGACGATGGACAGCCAGCGCGCCGCGTTGCAAGTTGCGCCCGGATTCACCATGGACCCTGCCCCGCATGCGCATCCTCATTCTCGGCGGGACGACCGAGGCCTCGGAGCTGGCGCGGCTGCTGGCCGACGACAGCCGGTTCGAGGCGACGCTCTCGCTCGCCGGCCGCACCATCTCGCCCAAGCCGCAGCCGCTGCCGACGCGCATCGGCGGCTTCGGTGGCATTGCCGGACTGCAAGCGTGGTTGCGCGATCGTGCCGTCGACGCGGTGATCGATGCGACCCATCCCTATGCCGACCAGATCTCCCGGCATGCGGTCGCGGCCTGCCATGCGCTCTCGCTGCCGCTGGCATCGATCCTGCGCCCGGCGTGGCAGCGCCGCCAAGGCGATCGCTGGATCGAGGTCGAGAGTGCGGACGCCGCCGCTGGCGCACTCGGGACCGCTACTGCGCGCGTATTCCTCAGCCTGGGCCGGCTGGAGCTGGCGGCCTTCGCCGTAGCTCCGCAACACCACTACGTCGCCCGCACGATCGATCCGCCCGGTGACATTCCGCTGCCGCCTGACATCCGCTTCGTCTACGATCGCGGACCGTTCGACGATGCGAAAGAGCATGACTTTCTCACGCGTGAACGTATTGCCTTCGTCGTCTCGAAGAACTCCGGCGGAGCCGCGACCTATCCGAAGATCGCGGCGGCGCGGCGGCTCGATCTCCCCGTGGTGATGATCGCGCGGCCCGACAAGCCGCATGGCGTGGCGCTGGATAGCGCAGGCGCCGCCCTGCTCTGGCTGGAGACCGCGCTTGCTCATGCGCCGCCCTCGACTTCGCGCCGCAGCGTGTAGACGAACGGCGCCTTGCCCTCGCGCGCGATCAGGCGCGTTGCGGTCGATCCGATCAGGACCAGCGTGCGCATGTCGGCGTTGTCGGGATCGACGTCGCCCAGCGTCGTGATGATCTGCCTGACGTCGCCGCTGCCCGCGGCGCGCACCATTACGACCACGGTCGACGGCGGCTTGATCTGCCGCAGTAACGCAAAGGCGTCGCCGAGCTGATGCGGCCGCGCCTTGGAGAGCGGGTTGTACAGCGCGATGACGAAGTCGGCTGCAGCCGCAGCCTCCAGCCGGCGCCTGATGGTGGTCCAGCTCTTGAGATTGTCGGACAGCGAGATCGCGCAGAAATCGCCGCCCAGCGGCGCCCCGACCTCCGCTGCAGCAGCCAGCATCGCGGTGACGCCGGGCTCGACGCGGATGTCCAGATCCCGCCACGTCGACGGGCCAGCCTCGATGGCCTCGAACACGGCAGCGGCCATCGCGAACACGCCGGGATCGCCGCCTGAGACCACGGCGACCTGCTTCCCGGTGCTGGCAAGCGCCAGCGCGTGACGGGCGCGGTCGAGCTCGACGCGATTGTCGCTGGCGTGGCGGGTCTGTCCTGCGCGAAGCGTGGTCACCCTGTCGAGATAAGGTCCGTATCCGATCAGATCGGTTGCGTTGGCGATCGCCGCCGACGCCGCCGGCGTGATCAGCTCGGGACGCCCCGGGCCGACACCGACGATGGTCAGCATGCCCGTCATAGCCGTCGCCCCTGTCCGGGGATCAGGATCATCGAGAAATACGGGCCGCGATCCAGCACGACTTCGGCCAGCGGCGCGACGCGCTGCGCCTCCATCGTGCCGCGCTCGACGTAGATGGCGCGATCGAGCAGCCCGGCCTGAGTGATGGCGCGCTTCACCTTGGCAAGATTGCGGCCGACCTTCATGATCACGGCCGCCTCGCAGCGGGTCAGCCGGTCATGCAGAATGTCCTCTGCCAGGGTGCCCGGTAGCACCGAGAGCACATCGTCGCCCCAGGTGATCGGAGCATTGGCCTTGGTCCAGCATCCGGACATACCTGTCACGCCGGGAACCACCTCGACCGGGTGATCCCGCTCGAGCCGTCGCCACATGTGCATGAAGGAGCCGTAGAAGAAGGGATCGCCTTCTGACAACAGGCCGACCGATCGGCCCGCGGCAAGATGGGCCGCGATGCTGTCGGCTGCGCGATGATAGAAGTCGCCGATCTGCGCCTGATAGGACGGATCGGCGACAGGCACCTCCTCGGTGACGGGATATTCCAGCCGTAGCTCATGGCGGCCGGGCTCCATCAATGGTGCCACGATTCGCCGGGCATTGCCCTCGATGCCGCGCTTGGCAAAGAACGCCACGACATCGACGGATCGGACGAGGCCGGCCGCGCGCAGCGTGAGATAGCGCACGTCGCCCGGGCCGACGCCGATGCCGTAGAGCGTGCCCGGATGTGCCGAGCCCGCGATGGTGTCGAGCAGGCTCATTCGACGTCACTCGCAACGGCATTGACGGCCGCAACGGCCATCGCGCTGCCACCCTTGCGGCCCTTCACGATGAGATACGGCACGCGGCCGTCGGCCGCGAGCGCCTCCTTGGATTCACGCGCCCCGACGAAGCCGACCGCCGTTCCGATCACGGCTGCCGGCCGCGGCGCGCCCTGATCGAGCATGTCGAGCAGATGAAACAGCGAGGTCGGCGCATTGCCGATCGCCACCAGCGCACCACCGAGATGCGGTCGCCACAGCTCCAACGCCGCCGCTGAGCGCGTCGTGCCGAGCTGCGCCGCCAAAGCCGGAACTTTCACGTCGTCGAGCGTGCAGACGATCTCATTCCTGGCGGGCAATCGCGCTCGCGTGATGCCTTGCGCCACCATCTTGGCATCGCACAGGATCGGTGCGCCGCGATCGAGCGCGGCCCGCGCTGCGGCGGCGAACTGATCGGACATCTCGATGTCGGAGGTGATCTCGACCATGCCGCAGGCGTGGATGATGCGCACCGCGATCTTCTCTTCGAGTCCATGGAAGCGCGAGAGGTCGGCCTCGGCGCGAATGGTCGCGAACGAGCGGCGATAGATCTCCGCACCGTCCTTGATGTAGTCGCGCAGCTCAGACATCGGCCTTCTCTCTTGCTTCGAACAGCCCAGCGCCGGCCACGTCGAGATCGGCCGGATCGAGGCTGCCGCACGGCTCGCTCTTCACCGTTCCGTCGCGGACGATGCGGTAACGTCGACCATCACCGATCAGCACGAGGTCGGCAGCAGCCGAGCGCGCGCAGCCCTTGGCACAGCCCGAGACATGCAAGGTGCCTGCAAAGCGCGCGCGAGCCATCGCGCCGGCCAGCAGGCGGGCGTGCGCGCGCACAGCCAGCGACGTCGACGGGCAGCCGCCGGCGCCGGAGCAGGCATCGATGCGCATCAGCGGATCGACGTCGTCGACGATCAGGCCCAGCCGAGCCGCTCCTGCAACGAGCGGCCCGGCATGGCTGCGGTCCGCAGCGACATAGAGCGTGCGCCAGGGTGACAGCCGCACCTCGGAGATCGCGTAGGTCTCCAGGAGTGCCGCGAGCCGCACCAGCACGTCGCTGTCGACACGGCCGAACGGAGCGCCGAAGCCGACGGCGCAGGCCTGCTCGGTCAAGGCGAAGGCGCCGCGCCGTTGCTGCGGCTCCGCGGCTGCCGAGACCATCGCGATCGCATCCAATGCATCGAGACCCAGTCCGGCACGCAGAGCAGCGATCGCCTCAGGCGGCAACGCAGCGGCACGGCGCGTGGGGCTGTGCTGCAACACACCGCGCGCGAGCCGCGTCGCGACGGATGCCGCATCGGCGACGGCGGCCGTGCCGAGCCAGACGACGCCGTCGCGACCGGCAATGCCGACGGCGACGCAAGCCTTCTGATGTTGGACACAGGCGACCAGACGAATGTCGGCTGCGAGATCCGCAAGCGTCAGCACGCCGCCACCGTCGAGTGCAAAGCCGAACTTGGCCGGCAGCGCAAGCAGCGATCGGTCGGCCGCGAGCAGCGTCTCCAACGTCGCGGCGATGGGACGCATGTCGAGGAACTCGGCCGGGTCGAGTCCCGCCAGCGGCGTGATCACGATGTTGCGGATCGCCTCCTGCTCGGCGCTGTCGTCGAGCAGCGCGAGCGAGGCCATCAGCTCCCACAACGGCGCCAGCCCCTCGGTGGCCACGCCCCGGATCTGAAGATTGGCGCGGCGGGTGAGATCGATCTGGCCGTTGCCGAAGCGCCGCGCGGCCTCGGCAAGGTCGCGCAAGGCTGCGACCTGCAATGCACCGCCATGTGGCCGGACGCGCACGATCAGCCCGTCGCCGCTCGGCATCGGCCGGCGTGCGCCGGGACACCAGCCCTTGATGTCGACCGCGGCCGTCACGACGCCCTCTCCGTTTGTGTCAGACGGCTGCGGGCAAGCGCAAGCTCGTCCGCGACGGCATTCCGGCGCGGCACCCACAGCTGCCGGCGCAGCGCATCCTCGAATCGCGACGTGATCGCCGCAACGGCCGCCGGATTGCGCGCGACCATGGCGTCCAACACTGCCTCGTCACGCAGCAGCGCCCCATGCGCCAGATCAAACAGGTGCTCGGCAACCGTGTCCGACGTGGCCGCAAAGGCATACAGCGCGTCGACGGCCTGCGCGATCTCGGCGACGCCGCGATGGCCATGGCCGAGCATTCCGGCGATCCAGCGCGGATTAGTGAGGCGGCCGCGCACCACGCGCGCGATCTCCTCGCTGAACGTGCGCGCGGTCGGCGCTTCGGGATGGCTGGTGTCGAGATGCAGCAAAGCGGGCGAAACGCCGAGGGACGCCGCGGCAGCCGCGAAGCCTCCGGCAAAGTCGGCGACCTCCTCGCCGTCGAGCAGATCGCGCTCGCGATCGTCCTGCGGATGCACCAGCGCATCGGCGCTGCGCACGCGCGCCCGAAACGTGTCGGAGGCCGCGACGCCGTCATGCGCTCCCCCGAAGCTGAAACCGGTGCTGTCGAGATAGGCTTCGCCGAGCTGCGACCGGCTCTCCCAGTTCATCCCCAGCGCCAGGTCGGCGGCAACAGCGCCGTAGCTGCCCGGCGCGCCGCCGAACACGCGCGCGAGACTCTCGCCGCGGCGCCGCGCCGCAGCCAGCGGATTGTCGGCATCGTCCTCGTCGAGCGACGCGACCTTCTGCACGGCGAGATCGAACAGAGCGATCTGCGCCTCGAACAGGTCGCGAAACAGCCCCGAGATCCGCAGCGTCGCATCGATGCGGGGACGGTCGAGCATCGCCAGCGGCAGCACGTCGACGCCCGTCACGCGGTTCGAATTGAGATCCCAGCGCGGCCGCACGCCGAGATAGGCGAGCGCTTGAGCGAGATCGTCACCACCCGTGCGCAGCGAAGCGGAGGCCCAGAGATCGAGCATCAGCGACCGCGGATAGTCGCCATGGTCCTGCAAATAGCGCCGGATCACCTCGTCGGCCGCGCGGACGCCGACCAGCGCGGCCGTGCGGGTCGGGATCGCGCGCGGATCGATCGCGGTGAGATTGCGCCCGGTGGGCAGCACGTCGAGGCGGCCGCGGCTCGGCGCGCCGGCAGGACCAGCGGCCACGCGGCGGCCTTCGAGCGCTGCGAGCAGCGCGCTGCCTTCGGCCGCAGCGCTCCCGGCGATGCGCGCCTCGACGGCCATGCGGTCGATCGTGCCACCCGCCAGCTCCGCCGCTGCCATGATCGAATCGGCAAGGAGACTGGTCGCTGCGACGTCGGGTGCCTGGCCGAACACGTGCAGACGGTCAAGCACAGCGAGCTCCTTGATGTCGCACAATTGCGCGTCGAGCTGCGCGATCGCCTCGCGGCCGCTCATCGTGCGCTCGAGGCCGCAATCGGCGGCGAGCCCGCTCTGCCACGCCCGGGCGATGATTTCGTCCTGCAGGAGCGTCAGGCGTCGTCTGTCGAGACCGTCGGCCTCGGCATATTCCTCGACCAGCCCCTCCAGCTCCAGCAACGGTCCATGCAGACCGGCCTGAGACAATGGCGGCGTCAGATGTCCGAGCGTCACGGCCGACAACCGCCGCTTGGCCTGCATCGCCTCGCCGGGATTGTTGACGATGAAGGGATAGATCATCGGCAGCGGACCGAGCACGGCTTCCGGCCAACAATTGCTCGACAGCGCCAGCGCCTTGCCCGGCAACCATTCCAGCGTGCCGTGCGCGCCGAGATGGATCAGCGCGTCGATCTTTTCGACCTCGCGCAAATGGGCATAGAGCGCAACATAGGCATGCCGCGGCGGCACGCTGGTGTCGTGGTAGCCGGACTTGCGATCGGCGCGGCTGCCGCGATCCGGTTGCAAGAGGATCGTGAGCTTGCCCGCGCGCAGCACCTGAAAGCGAAACGCGCCGTCGCGAAACGCCGGGTCGGCGTCCGCCTCGCCCCAATTGTCATGCAGGGCGCGCTGCAGGTCGGGCGGCAACAGCGCGAGAGCGCGCCGATGGTCCGCAAGCGGTACGACCAGCTCATCCGCCTCGTCACGCAGCAGCGCTTCAACCTGTCTCGACGCCGGAGGCTGACCGCCGATATCGTATCCGGCCTCTCCCAACAGCTGCGCGATGGCCGCTGCGCTCTCGCTGGTGTCGAGCCCGACGGCATAGCCGCGGCGTCCGCCACGGGCCGGATAGTCCGACAGCATCAGCGCGATGCGACGCTCGCGCGCCGGCAACGCGCGCAACCGTGCCCACCGCACAGCGAGCCGCGCCACGAAGGATATGCGATCCGCCTGCGGAACGTAACGCATGGCGGCGAATTGCAGCCGGTCATCCGCCGGCATCTCGCCCTTGAATGCGATCGGCCGCGCCAGCAAGCGACCGTCGAGCTCCGGCAGCACGACGTTCATCGCAAGATCCGTCGGCGACAATCCGCGCGCGGACGATGCCCAGCTCGCTTCCGTGCTCTGCGCCTGGATGATCTGCAGGATTGGCGCGTCTGCGACGTCCAGCACCGTCGAGCCGTCATCGCGCAGCGCCGAGAACGCGGTCGCATTCAGGAGAATCGCGGGACGCCGCGTCACGATCAATTGCCCGAGCGCGGCCGCGATGCTGGGATCCTTCAGGCTGGTGACCGCGACGGCCAATGCGGCGAGCCCGTCGCGCTCGATTCCCCGCATCAGCTCAGTGATCCCCGCCGTGTCGGCGGCCAGCAGGCTGGCGCGATAGAACACGATCAGCGCGACCGGCCGCGTATCATCGTGACGGAAGAGATCCTCGACGGCGACGGCGCCACGATCCGGTAGGAAGCCGACGATCGAGCCGATCGCGACCGGCTCGGCAAAATTGGTGCGACGGCCGAGCAGCGCGGCGAGGTAGCGTAGCGCCTCGCGCGCGTTGCCGACGCCGCCTTCATGCAGATAGCCATAGAGCCGCGACGTGGCCTCTTGCGGCAGCGTCGAGAGCGCGTCGAGCCGATCGTCGGCGCGATCATCGCCGGGGAGCGCCGCGAATGAGATGTTGCGGCTGCGGCACACCGCGGCGATGCGCTCCATCCCGTAGCGCCAATAGTCGAGCCCGCCGAGGCAGCGCACGACCACGGCGCGGGCGCCGAGCACGACACGGTCGATGTAGAGGTCGACCGACATCGGGTGCTTCAGCCGTTTCAGGCTGGCGAGGCGCAGGCTCGGCAGCTCGTCCGAGGAGGCCGTCCAGGCCTCCGCGAGCGCCGACAGGTCGCTGTCGGAGAACGACAGTACGACGATCTCGGCGGGCGACTGCGCGAGATCCACGGCCTGTTCGAGGTCGTCGAGATCAGCGCCCGATGTCGCCAGGAGATGCATGGCCCTCGCCTAGCCCGCGATCAGGCTTTGGATCGCTGCCGCATCGAGGCCGCGCTCGCCGATGATCACCAGCCGCCCCTGCCGCGATTCGCCGGATTGCCAGGGGCGCTCGAACTGATGCTGGATGCGATTGCCGACCGCCTGCACCAGAAGGCGCAGCGGCTTGCCTGCTACTTCGACGAATCCCTTCACCCGCAACACGTCATGCGCATCGACGGCAGCCGCGATGCGATCGACGAGTGCATCGGGAGAGGTCTGCGCCGGTACGTCCAGCACGAAACTTTCGAAATCGTCGTGATCATGCTCCGCCTCGTTGTCGTGGTGCGAGGGACGCGCGGCGAGATCGTCCTCGGCGGCGGCACCAAGCCCGAGCAGCACGGAGGCCGACAGCCTGCCATGCTCGGTCGCGATCACCTTGACGGCGCGCTGAATCTTCGACGCGATCTCGGCGGCGACGTCCTTGCGCTCGTCCTCGCTCATCAGGTCGCTCTTGTTCATCACGACGAGGTCGGCGCAGAGCAGCTGGTCCTCGTAGACCTCCTCGAGCGGGTTGTCGTGATCGAGCGAATCGTCCGCGGCGCGCTGCGCGGCAAGCGCCTCAGGATCGTCGGCGAAGCGGCCGGCCACCACCGCCGGGCCATCGACCACCGCGACGACGCCATCCACCGTGACGCGGGTTGCGATCTCCGGCCAGTTGAAGGCCTGCACCAGCGGCTTCGGCAGCGCGAGACCCGACGTCTCGATCACGATGTGCTCGGGCGGGTCCTTCTGGTCGAGCAGGCTCTTGAGCGCCGGCACGAAATCATCGGCGACGGTGCAGCATAGACAGCCATTCGACAGCTCGACGATGCGATCCTCCGGACAGTCCGGCACGCCGCAACCTTTCAGGATGTCGCCATCGATGCCGACATCGCCGAACTCGTTGACGATGATGGCGAGCCGGCGGCCGTTCGCCGTCTCGATCAGATTGCGCACCAGCGTGGTCTTCCCGGCCCCGAGAAAGCCGGTGACGATGGTGCAAGGCGTCTTGGCGAACGACTTCGTCATGGTGATACGATCTCTCGTCTTCAGCGCGGCTCTGCCAGAGCAGGCACGCGCGCAACGGTGTTCTTGCGGATGTATTCGGGACGCTCGCGCCACGCCGGCAGACCGGCTTCGTGGCGCTGATGCAGTTGCGCGAAGCTCAGCACGTCCTGCGCATGAACATCGGGATCGAGAGCCCCGAGCACATAGGTCCATTTGCCCGGCGCCGTCACGGCAACCGTGCAGGCCCGGTTGCAGTTGGACAGGCACTCGACGCCGACCACGGCAATGCCGGCACGTTGCTCGGCCGGCACGGTCTCGATCGCCGCGAGCAGGCGGGCCCCGGCCCGCGGCTGGTCAGGCGGCGCAGCTTCAGCCGCCTGCGTGCGACAGGTGACGCAGACGAACAGCGTCGTTGCGCCGATTTCAGATGTGGTCATCAATCAGCCGATCATTCCGGCTGCCGTGGCCGCGGCGACACCGCCGGCCAGCACGATCGCAGCGCCGGCCAGGCGCAGCGCCAGCGGCGCAATGGCATTGGCCTTGGCCGACAGCAGCCTGGTGCCGAGGAACGCACACGCCGCGATCACGGTCTGGATCACGAGAAGACCGGCGAGATAGGCGCCGAGCGGCGCAGTCTCCGCACCGACGATCGACTCGCCCAGCGCATAACCGTGCACGAGGCCCGTCAGAGCAAACAGACCGGCGACCGGTAGCACGCCGAAACGGCCGCGCATCACCACCACGAGGCCGACCACAACGGTCGTGAGGCCGACCAGCAGCTCAGCCGCCGGGATGTTGGCCTTCGCCACGTGAAGGCCGACACCGGCGATCATCGCCGTCGTGAACGCCAGCACCGGGGCGAAGCCGCGGCCGAGCAACGCCGCAACGATGCCGGCCCCCACGATGGCCGCCAGATGATCGATGCCGATGATGGGATGGGCAAGCCCGGACAGCATGCCCTGCGCGAAGGTCTGCGGCAGCTTGCCATCCATCATGTGATGCGCGAAAGCGGGCTGGGCGGCGAGCAGAAGCAGGCTCGCAATCGTGAAAGTCGTCGTGCGTGTGAACTTCATGGCCGTCTCCGTCGCTTGCCGGCTCCCCCAGAGGACCGGACGATGCGCTGCATCCGACGGCATCCCGCCCATCCCGGCGGGATCAGAACCAGCATCGCGACTCCCCGCGCGACGGGTCGGCCAACAGCAATGTCGACGGCAGGTCTCCTGGCTCTCGGGTCGCTGCGTGAAACCACCTTCCCGGTTTCCCAGTGGTGCTTTGGCCTCACACTCGCCGATTACAGTTGCGGGGGCAGCCACGGCCTTGGGTGTGATCCCGCACCGTGTTCCCTAAATCTCTCCTTTCGGAGAACCGTCATCTGTTAGATACGGGTCGCGCCAAAGCCCGTCAATCGGAATCGTCCCCATGGTCCCTGCCCCGCCGCCTCCCGCCCTGCCGCGCCTGACCCTGGTGCTCGGCGGAGCGCGCTCGGGCAAGAGCCGCCACGCGGAGGCGCTGGTCACGGCGAGCGCACCGCCCTGGACGTATGTTGCGACCGCGCAGGCGTTCGACGAGGAAATGACCGAACGAATCGCACAGCACAAGGCGCGGCGCGCAGACGGATGGCAGACGCGCGAGACCACGCACGACCTCGCCGCGCTCGTCCGCACGCACGATGCGTCGCCCACGCCGATGCTGATCGACTGCCTGACGCTCTGGCTCAGCAACGTGATGCTGGCCGACAGAGACGTTGCGGCCGCATGTGCCGATCTGATCGAGGCGCTCGCAGCCGCGCGCGGACCCATCGTTGCGGTTTCGAACGAGGTTGGACTGGGCATCGTGCCTGACAACGCGCTCGCGCGCGCCTTTCGCGATGCGCAAGGACGACTGAACCAAGACGTTGCGGCCCTTGCGGACCGTGTGATCCTGATGGCAGCCGGCCTGCCGCTGACGTTGAAATGACGAAGAGGATATGCCGATGACCGAGAACGCCGACGATTCGCGCCACAAGGCGAAGATGGAGAACCGCAAGGCCATTCAGGATGCCGAGGTCGCTTCGAAGACCGTCGAGAAGGGCCTGCTGATCGTCCACACCGGCAAGGGCAAGGGCAAATCGACGGCAGCGTGGGGCCTGATGCTGCGTGCGATCGGCCGCGGCTTTCGCATCGGCGTCGTGCAGTTCGGCAAGGGCGCATGGGAGACGGGCGAGCGCAAGGCGATCGCCGCGTTCGGTGATCAGGTCTCGTGGCACACGCTCGGCGAAGGCTTTACCTGGGAAACGCAGGATCGTGCGCGCGACGTGGCCGCGGCCGAGCGCGCCTGGGCCAAGGCCAAGGAACTGATGGCGGATCCCGCGATCCGGCTGCTGGTGCTCGACGAGCTCAACATCGCGCTACGCTATGATCACCTGCCGATCGGCGACGTCGTGGCGGCGCTCGCGGCGCGCCGTCCCGATCTCCACGTCGTGGTGACCGGCCGCAACGCGAAGCCGGAGCTGATCGAGGCGGCCGATCTCGTCACCGAGATGAACCTCGTCAAGCACCACTTCGCAGCCGGCGTGAAGGCGCAGGAAGGCATCGAGTACTAGGCTCATGAGCGCGCGCGCCATCATGTTCCAGGGCACCGGCTCCGACGTCGGCAAGTCCCTGATCGTCGCGGGCCTCGCGCGCGCGCTGACATTGCGCGGCCTGAAGGTGGCGCCGTTCAAGCCGCAGAACATGTCGAACAACGCCGCCGTCACCGCGGATGGCGGCGAGATCGGCCGGGCCCAGGCGCTGCAGGCGCGCGCAGCGCGGCGGCCGGTGACGGTGCACATGAATCCGGTGCTGCTCAAGCCGCAGAGCGAGATCGGCTCGCAGGTGGTGGTGCAGGGCCGCGTCGTCGGCAATGCCAAGGCATCCGCCTATCAGGCGATGAAGCCGCAATTGATGCATGCCGTGCTCGACAGCTTTCATCTCCTGGCGGTCGATACCGATATTGTGCTGGTGGAGGGCGCGGGCTCGGCGTCCGAGATCAACCTGCGCGCCGGTGACATTGCCAACATGGGCTTTGCGCAAGCGGCGCAGATTCCCGTGGTGCTGATCGGCGACATCGACCGCGGCGGCGTCATTGCAAGCCTGGTCGGCACCAAGGCCGTGATCGCGCCTGACGATGCGGCGCGCATCACGGGATTCCTGGTCAATCGATTTCGCGGCGATCCCGCCTTGTTCGCCTCGGGCATGAACGAGATCGCGACGCGAACCGGCTGGGCGGCGCTCGGGCTGGTTCCGCATTTTGCGGATGCACACCGTCTGCCGGCGGAGGATGCGCTCGGCCTTCCTGCTCTTGGAGATGCAGATGGACGAAAGCCGAAGGTCGTCGTGCTCGCCTACCCACGGCTCTCGAATTTCGACGAGTTCGATCCATTGCGGCTGGAGGATGGAATCGATCTGCAATTCCTGCAGCCGGGCACACCCGTTCCTGGCGACGCTTCGATGGTGATCCTGCCAGGCTCGAAGGCCACCATCGCCGATCTCGCCGCCCTGCGCGACGCCGGCTGGGACATCGACCTCGCCGCGCATCTGCGTCGCGGCGGGCGCGTGCTCGGCATCTGCGGCGGCTATCAGATGTTGGGGCGCATCATCAGCGATCCCGATGGACACGAAGGAGCACCGGGTTCCGTCGCAGGACTTGGCCTGCTCGAGGTTGAAACCACGCTGACCGATGACAAGGCGTTGCGGGAGGTCCATGGCAAGCTGATGGATGATCAGCGGCCCTTCCGCGGTTACGAGATGCACATTGGCCGCACCGACGGGCCGGCAACGCAGACCCCATTCCTCACCTTCTCCGACGGTCGCCGCGATGGCGCTGTCGCAGCCGACGGCCGGATCGCCGGCTGCTACGTGCACGGCCTGTTCGCAGATGACGGTCTGCGCAGTCATTGGCTGCGCGGCCTCGGCGCAACCGCAAGTGGGCTCGCTTACGAGAGCGACGTCGAGACAACCCTGGATGCGCTTGCAGCACATCTGGAGCGTCACGTCGACGTGGATCGTATCCTTGCGATGGCGACCGAGCCTTCGCGCGCAGCGGCTAGACCATCCTGACGACCACGAGTCCCGCAACGGCAAGAGCCTGAACCAGACAGGCCAACCGATAAAGCCGCAGCGCACGGCGAATATCCGAGGCGTCGAGATCAGTACGCCCGTCGCCCATCCAGGCATCGGTGACGAGATGGCCGTGATAGACGCGCGGCCCGGCCAGGCGTAGTCCCAACGCCCCCGCCATGGCGGCCTCCGGCCAGCCGGCATTCGGCGACCGATGCCTCGCGGCATCGCGTGCAACAGTTCGAAGGGCCGCTGACGCGGATTCTGCGGGGACGAAGCAGGCAGCGGCCGCAAGCCACAGCGCCGAGAGCCGCGAAGCAGGCAGGTTGACGAGATCGTCGAGCCGAGCTGCCGCCCAGCCAAACGCGCGGTGACGTTCCGAGAGATGGCCGATCATGCTGTCGGACGTGTTGAGAGCCTTGTAGATCAGGATGCCCGGCAGACCGCCCATCACGAGCCAGAACAGGGGCGCGACCACACCGTCGGAGAAGTTCTCGGCCAGACTTTCGATCGCTGCGCGCGACACGCCGGATTCATCGAGTCGCTCGGGATCGCGCCCGACGATCATCGCCACCGCCCGACGGCCGCCGTCGAGCCCCTCGTTCTCCAAGCCGTCCGCGACGGCAGCGACATGCGCGTCGAGACTCCGCTGAGCGAGCAGGCTGCTGGCGAACAGTCCTAGGATGATCGTTGCGGCCCACTCACCGACAACGGCTTGCACGACCCAGGTGAGCGCCAGACCGACGGTCATCATGCCCGCGACGAGCAGCACGACGAGGCCGACGCCGCGCGCCCGTCGCGCGGCGAAGCTGTCGCCGGCCCCGTTCCAGTAGCGGTCAGCCCATGCTATCAGCGCGCCGATCCACATCACGGGATGACCGATCCGCTGCACCAGCATCTGGGGATAACCGACCGCAGCTTCGATGAGGAGCGCTACGAGCGCGAGAGAGACGAACATCGATCTCCGCTGAAGGACAGGCATGAACGACGACAGAGCGACTAGCACGCGATCGGAAGCGCCGGAAGCCATCGTTCACGGCGGCGATCTCCACGCGGTCAGCCGTCGTTACCCGGATGCGCCGCAGCCGTGGATCGATCTGTCCACCGGCATCAATGCAGTGCCCTACCCGGTCCCGGAAATCCCGCCCTCCGCCTGGCAGCGATTGCCGGCCAAGTCCGAGGAACGCGCCCTGCTCACCGCGGCGGCGGCGCGCTATCGCGTGGCCTCGCAGGAAACGATCGTCGCCGCACCAGGCACGCAGGCGCTGCTGCAGGGTCTGCCGCGGCTGCGACCGCGATCGACCGTCGCGGTGCTCGCGCCGACCTATGAGGAGCACGCGCTGTGCTGGCGGCGCTGCGGCCATCAAGTGCGTCTGGTCGACGATGCCGACGCGCTCGCCGACGCCGACATCGCCGTCGTGGTGAACCCGAACAATCCGACCGGCCGCCTGCTGCCGCGCGACGTCCTGGTCCGGCTGGCCGCAGCCCAGCGCCGGCGCGACGGTCTGTTGATCGTCGATGAAGCGTTCGTCGATCTGTATCCCGCCCATGCGAGCCTTGCGGCCGATCTGCCGCCGGCGACGATCGTGCTGCGCTCATTCGGCAAGGTCTATGGGCTCGCCGGCGTGCGGCTGGGATTTGCGATCAGCTCCGAGGACATTGCAATGCGCCTCCGTGAGGAACTCGGACCGTGGGCCGTATCGGGGCCGGCGCTCGCGCTGGGAGCGGCCGCGTTGGCCGATGACGCCTGGCTCGCGCAGACGGGCGCGCGCCTCGCCCGGGATGGCCAGCGCATCGGGGCGCTGCTGGAGAACGCCGGCTGCGCCGTCATCGGCAGCACGCCACTGTTCCGCCTGATCACATCGCCGATCGCGGCCGAGATCGCCGACCGGCTCGCCCGCCACGGCATTCACGTCCGGCGCTTTCCGGCTCAGCCGACCTGGCTACGCTTCGGCCTGCCAGGCCGTGAGGACGACTGGGAGCGGCTGGCGCAGGCGCTCGGCAGTTGGTCCTAGCCCAGCACGCAGGCCGCAAGCAGCAGCGCCTCCGTGACCTCGATGCTGGCGCCATGACAATCGCCGGTGATGCCGCCGAGCCGCCATTGCCAATAGAAGGCGACCGCCGGAATGAGGATGATGGCGATCAGCGTCGGAGGCGCGCCGGCCAGTGCGCCGAGCGCGAGCACGCCGCCCCAGCCGACGATCACGTTCCAGCCGACACTGTTGGAGATGCTCGCGCCCAGACCCGGCTTCAGCGACAGCAGCGTCTTGTTGCAGACCAAGGTCCCCAGACGCGCCCAGGCCGGGATCAGCACGAGCGCCCAGGCGGTCGGTCCGGTCGCCAGCTCGGCGATCAGCACCAGCTTGGCTGCGATCTGCAGGGCGATGGCGACGACGGCGAAGCTGCCGGCATGGGGATCGCCGAGCACGGCAATGAAGCGCTCGGGCTTGCCATGCGCGGCACCGAAGGCATCGGCGACGTCGCCGAGACCATCGAGGTGAAGCGCGCCGGTGATCCAGATCCAGGCGACCAGAACGGCGAGCGCGACGATCCAAGGGTCGGCGCCGTGCAGAAGCCGGGCCACGACCGCCAGACATACGCCGATGACCAGTCCCGCGGCCGGGAACCAGACCGAGGCTCGCGCGAGATCATCCGCGCGCGCCTCCGCGACGCGCGGCGTCGGCAGCCGCGTCAGGAATTGCAGCGCGATCCAGAATTCACGTGTGCTCATGGCTGGATGATCTCGATGATTTCGCCCCAGGACGTGCCACTCTCCGCCCGTCCGGCTTCGACCGCGATGCGCGTCCCCGGACGAATGCGCAGGCTCCACAGCTGGCGCAGCGGCCAGCCGAGCAGATGCGACAGCGCGGCGCGAATGGCACCGCCATGGCTGACGACCAGAGCCGGCGCGGCCTCCGGGCTGGAGAGAATGCGATCCAATGCTCGCGCAATCCGGGCCTGAAGGTCGGCCCAGCTCTCGCCGTCGGGCGCCGCAACCGCAGCATCGGAGTAGAAGGCATCCAGCAAGGCAGCTCCGCCGGCCTCCGCTGCGATGTCGGCGCGCGTGCGTCCATCCCATCGGCCGAAGTCGAGTTCGCTCCAGTCGGGATCGATGACCAGCGCACAGCCGGTTTGCCGCGCGAACTCCGCCGCCGCCGCATGCGCGCGGATCAATGGCGAGCTCACGACGCGCCGCCAGATGCGGCTTTGCGTCTGACGCCGGAATTGATCCCAGCCGAGGTCGCTGAGCGGCGGATCGGTGCGGCCGTCGAGATGACCGTCGCGACCGGTCGTGCCGTGCCGCAGGAGATCGATCCGCATCAGGACCCGCGGCCGGAGACGGCAGCCTCCGCAAAGGTCGCCATGCCGTTGTGAAGCGCGCAGGCCAGCCGGATGATGGGGAGCGCCGTGGCGGCCCCCGAAGCTTCGCCCAGCCGCAGGTCCAGATCGATCAGAGGCCGCGCGCCGAGCGCTTCGAGCACCAGGGCATGGCCGCGCTCGGCCGAGCGGTGCGAGAACAGCAGCCAGGGACGGCAGGAGGGATTGAGCCTGACGGCCACGAGCGCCGCGACCGAGACGATGAAGCCGTCGACCAGCACCGGCCAGCGGCGCTGCGCGGCGGCGATGATCGCGGCGGCGATCGCGACAATCTCGAGACCACCGACCGCGGCGAGGATGTCGGCAACGGCCGCGCCTGATGCCAGTCCATGCCGCGTCAGGGCTGCGGCGATGATCGCGGCCTTTCGGGCCCGCCCGTCGGCATCGAGACCCGTGCCGCTGCCGACGATCTCGGCGGGCGCGCAGCGCAACAGCGCAGCGGCGATCGCGGCCGCAGATGTCGTATTGCCGATCCCCATTTCGCCGAAGATCACGAGCTGCGGCGCATGGTCCGCCTGCCGCGCCACGGCGCGCCGTCCAGCCTCGAGCGCGAACGCGACCTCCGCAGGTGCCAGGGCCGCCTCGACGCTGAAATCACGCGTGCCGCGGCGCGGTTTGTCGACCAGGACGCCAGGCACCGGCGCGCTCGCCAGCGTGCCGACATCGACCACCTCGAGCGGACAGCCGAGGCCGCGTGCCAGCACCGAAATCGCCGCGCCGCCGGCCGCGAAATTATGCAGCATCTGGACGGTGACTTCGGACGGATAGGCCGAGACACCCTGCGCCGCTATGCCGTGATCGCCTGCGAACAGCACCACCGGGACCCGGTCGGCCGAAGGCCGCTCAGAGGCCTGGAGCGCCGCGATCTCGACCGCCACCTGCTCCAGCCGGCCGAGGGCCCCGAGCGGCTTGGTCAACTGCGCCTGACGTTCGAGAGCCGCCTGCCGATGAGTCTCGGACGGGGGCGCACAATCGAGGCTGGTCCATTCAGGAAGCACGCAAGATCTTTCGTGAGGGGAACGACGGGCGCCACGATTGCCATCGCACCATGCCGATGACAAGCGCTGCCGGCGTGCTGCATCAGGACGGGAAGTCGGCCGCCTTGACCTGCATCCGGTCGGCATGCAGCGACCAGTCGCGCAGGTTCTGCGTCTTGCAGAATTCCTGCTTGGCGATCTCTGCCGCTTCGCCTTCGCTCTCGGCCTCAACCTCCAGCGTACTCTGGCAGATCTCGCACTGGCGGCCGTTCTCGCCCAGCACGTCCTTCATGAAATGGATGACATAGCGCGACATACGACCTCCCGCTCTCAAGCAGTGCTCAAGGGAGATGTTACCGCGCTTGCGGTCGGGCTGTTGACCGATATCAAGCGGCCGACGCAAATATTTGATGCAGCAGTGGAACCGTCGCTCAGGCGCCGACGGAGGGCAGGCTCGCGGCAGCGATCGCCACGAAGGTCGAGACGGCGCGTCGCACCCGACGAGGGGTCGACTTCAAGATCGCGTGCAAGTGGCGCATTGGATCCATTTCCCTTCAGCGCCGAGCGAAAGACCGAGCTCAAGCTCATGGCGCATCTCGGAAAATGATGGGGCACCGTCGGGCTGTCGAGACCGGCGGGAAAATAGCAATGTCTGCGTCGTCGAAGCCGCCCGGGAGAGAAGATTTGTTGCTGCATTGCAGCTTGCGACGCATGAAATCTTCCCCTCGCATGCGGCCCTCGCCCCCTCAGCCCGGGCTCACCCCGAACGCCTCGCGGAACCGGGCGCTGTAGCGCGGCCAAGCCTCCGGGTTGATCAGCCGCGGCGGCCGGCTGCCGTCGAGCGCAGCGAGCAGCTGCTCGGCGGCGATGCGGCCCATGTTCTGCCGCGCCTCCCGGGTCACGCCGGCCGTATGGGGGCTCGCCAGGACGTTGTCGAGCAGCAGCAGCGGATGCTCCGGCGGCGGCGGCTCCTTGGCCCAGACGTCGAGCCCGGCCCCGGCGATCCGCCTCTCGGTGAGCGCCGCGAGCAGCGCCTCCTCGTCATGGATGAAGCCGCGCGCGGTGGTGACGAAATAGGCATTCGGCTGCATCAGCGCGAACTCGGCCGCACCGATCATGCCCCGGCTGTCCCGCGTCAGCGGACAATTGACCGAGACGAAGTCGGAGCGCCGCATCAGATCGTGCAGCTCCACCTTCTCCGCGCCGCGTGCCGCGATCTCCTCGGCCGAGAGGTAGGGATCGTAGGCCAGCACCGTCATGCCGAGAATGCCCCGGCATAGCTCGGCGACGCGACGGCCGACATTGCCGAGCCCGACGATGCCGACCGCGCGGCCCTGCACCTCGTTGCCGATCAGGTCGTTGCGGTTGACGTCACGCTCCCGGCGCAGCCTTCGGTCGGACTGGATGATGCGCTTCGACAGCGTCAGCATCATGCCCAGCGTGTGCTCGGCGACCGAATGGGCGTTGCCGCCGGACTGGTTCACGACCAGAACGCCGGCCTGGGTGCAGGCTTCGACGTCGACGGGATCGTAGCCCGCGCCGTTGCTGGAGACGATCAGGAGATGTGGCGCGCGGCGCAGCAGGTCGGCATCGACATGGAAGCGCGGGGCAAGCTCGTCGCGGGCCGCACCGATCTGATAGGCGTGGGCAGCCGCGAGGATCGGCGCGGTCTCGGCCTCGGCGCCCTCGTTTTCCAGCCGGTCGAGCCGGACGTCGGGGCGGGCCGCGAGCAGCTCGCTGAAGATGGGGTGCGCGAGATATTTGACGTAGAAGACGCGCTTCGAGTTTGCGGCCATGAGCGGGCGACCTCCTGGTTCTCGTTTCTTGATTCGGACGCGCAAGGCGGATGCCTGACCGGCCGGGGCGGCATGTTGACAATCGTCCGGACCACGTCAAGCTCAACGCAATGCCTCGGGATGGAGGCGCGGGAGGACGAACAATGGCCGCCGATGCCGATGCGGCGCGATCACCGGGCATATCACCGGGCATATCACCGGACTTGGCGCACTGGCACGAAATCGTGCAGGCCACGCTCAAGCGCAACGAGGTGGACCTCGTCCCCTACGTTCCAGACCGCGTCCTGACCCCGCTGATCGCAGGCCTGCATGCCGACCCGTTCTTCACGACCTTCGCCACGGCGCGCGAGGAGGAAGCGGTCGGCATTCTCGCCGGCGCCTGGATGGGTGGCCGGCGCGGCGCGCTGCTGATGCAGACCTCGGGCTTCGCGACGTTGGCGAACGTGCTGGCCTCGCTGGTCGTGCCCAGCCAGATTCCGCTGATCATGTTCGTGTCGGAACGCGGCACGCTCGGCGAATTCAATGTCGGCCAGACACTGGTGTGCCGGACGATGCGGCCGGTGCTCGATGCGCTGGCGATGGAGCATCACACCATGACGCGCCTCGACGAGCTCGAATTCATCGTCGACCGCTCGATCAAGCAGGCGGTTGCGACGCAGGCGCCGGTGGCGCTGATCCTGTCGCCCTTGCTCACCGGCGGGAAGGTGTTCGCATGAGCGCGCCGCTGCGCAATACCAAGGTCATGAACCGCACCGATCTCACCCGCCGGCTGGTCGGCAGGCTGACGCATGGGGAAGCCGTCATCGGCGGCATCGGCAACACCAATTTCGACCTGTGGGCGGCGGGCCAGCGGCCGCAGAATTTCTACATGCTCGGCAGCATGGGCCTGGCCTGCCCGATCGCGCTCGGCGTCGCGCTGGCGCAGCCGCAACGCCGGGTGTTCGCGATCGAAGGCGACGGTTCGCTGCTGATGCAGCTCGGCTGCCTGACCACGATTGCGACGCTGGCGCCATCAAATTTGGCCATCATCGTCATGGACAACGGCATCTACCAGATCACCGGATGTCAGCCGACGCCGGCCCGGCAGGCCGACATCGTCGCGATCGCCGCCGGCTGCGGCATTGCGGCCAGCCATTGGGCCGTGGACGAGGAGGATTTCGAACGCCTGGTCGACGTGGCGCTCGCGACGCCAGGGCCGATGCTGATTGCGGCGCGGATCGACGACAGACCGGGCGCCGGGGCCACCAGACGCGATCCGGCGCAGATCCGCGAGCGGTTCATGCAGGGCCTCGGCGTGCGGCAGCCGATCTGACGGGCGGTCGAAGCCCGCGGTACAATCGGACGGCGCCGGCTTCCGCGCCATTAACTACACCAGCGGCTCGAGCAGCCGTGAGCCCGGCTTCTGGCCCGGATCATGCTAAGCAGGATGCATGAAACTCGTATTCCGACTCTCTGCCTGGCTGCTCGCCGCGGCCGTTGCCTTTGCCACGCTTGGCCCGCCGAACTACCGGCCGCACTCCCATCTCGGACAGGATGGCGAGCATGCGCTCGCTTTTGTCCTGATCGGCCTTGCTTTCGGCCTCGCCTATCGCAGCCACCGCTTGCTGACGACGGCGATCGCGGTGGCCCTGATCGGCGCGCTCGAGCTGGCGCAGTTCGTGGCGCCCGGGCGCCACGCACGGCTGGAGGATTTCATCGTCGACGCCGCTGCGGCCTGCGCCGGCTTCGGCCTGGCCGCCGCACTGGATTGGCTGGCGCGCCAGATCCGTCCGCAGACCACTTGATGCACGAAGGGCCCCGCTGATGCAGCGGGGCCCTCCGCGTTCCGGTGACGTCGGATCACTCGATGATCTTGATCACGCGACGGGTGCGCGGATCGACGATCACGCGGCGGTCGTTGACCACCGCATAGCGATACTCGGTGTAGCGCGGCACGGGGCGCAGCTCGACGGTGTCGGGCAGCGGCTCGCCGACCACGACGCGCTCACGCACCACCACGGACGGCGCACGCTCGGCATCGATCGAGGTGATCACGGCATTCGGGATCTCCACGGCGGCGCCGACGGCCGCACCGACCGTGCCGCCGACCATGGCACCGACCGGACCGGCGACCGCGCCGCCAGCCGCCGCGCCATTGGCGGCGCCTTCGACGGTGGTGGACTGGGCGAACGCGGCGGTCGAGGCCAGCAGCGAGGTGGCGATCAGCGAAACGGCAAGACGGGTCCTCATCATTCTCTCCTCCAGTGTGTTCAAGGTGCCCGCTCAACACCGAGAGAACGCCCGCGGTTCCGGTTCCAAATGGCCGAAACTTCATCATTCCCCCGGGAACGGAAACCGAAGCTCCGCACCTGGACATGACAAGGATCGCTCGAGGTCTATCCACGTTTCAAACAGCGGCGCAGGTTCGCGATCTCGCGGCGGATCACGCCCGAGTCCTGCGATCGATCGCCCTTCGATGACATCGAGAGGGCGCAGGGAATGCCGGGTGAAGGCCTCACCCATGGCCCGCCTGCTGAAAAAAATGCAGGCGGCAGGTACCACAGGCAAAGCCGATCAACCGGCATTCCCTGCGCGGCGGTCTTAACGCTTCCTTCGCGCTCTCCTCGGGGACCGGCTGATTGACCCCGTCGCTCGCACGAGAGCACAAGCTCTCGTCGCGCGCTTGACCTCGGCACCGGGAGGCCAGGACCACACGACTTCGCGTCCGTGATGTGTCGTTCGTCCGCATGCGCTGAGCACATGCTGCGACATCTCACGGCCACCGCATCCCTGCCCCACGTGTCGTGACGATCGCGCGCAACGTCCCTCTCATCGAGGCAGGATGCGCACATCATGCATGATTTCTGAAAAATGGAAAGCGATTTCTCGGCTGCGCGGCGATGTGCGCGAGATCGGCTTGATTTCGTGGACGAATTCGATTCGTCCGCTGCGGCGTGTCTTAGTCACGGCGGCGCGCATTTCAACCATTTGCGCGCAAAGTGCCCGGACTGATTTGCCCGACGAGCGCAGCCCTTGTCCTTCTGATCGCTTCTGCCCCGTCACGCGCCTTCCCGCTCGATGCCGGCGATATCCGCGCTGAAGGCCGCATCGAAGCAAATCGTGGAATGGTCGGCAGACAGCTCTTGACCAAAGCGGAACCGACAGCCGTTATGGTGCAAGGCGATGGAGTTCGGTCGATCGGATGATGGACAGATGAAGCTGGTGAAGGTGACGCTGGTCGCGGCGTTCATGCTTGGGAGCATGCAACCGAGTGATGCTGCCGTGCGCATCGTTTTTGATCCGGGCGGACGGATCGGAAACTATGTCGACAGGTTCAAACTTTTGCGCGACTTCGGCGCGTCCGTCATCATCGACGGCGTCTGCGCCGGCGCCTGCACGCTCGTGCTGGCGTACATTCCCCACGACAGCATCTGCGTGACCCCGAGAGCCGTCTTCGGCTTCAGGGTCGCCGACAATCCTGGGCCCGATGGGAAGGCTATCCCCAACCCTGAAGCCACGCAGATGCTCTATGATCGTTACCCACCCGCGGTCAGGCAATGGATTACGCGGCACGGCGGCATGACCGCGCGCTCGATCTACCTTCGCGGCCGGCAACTCCAGGCGCTATATCGGCCCTGCTCCACCGATGTCGAAGGTGGACGCGGCCAGCCACGGTAGCCAAGGCCAACGGATGGTGTTGCGCCGGGGTCGCCTTGACGAGGCGATCCCGCAGTGGCCGGGCTCGGGGCCACTCAAGTGTTGTTTGGTTCAAATACAGTCTCTGAAGCCGAGCCGCTCCTGAATTGCTAGAGCGCTGTAAACACGCAGGTGATCTTGACGGCTTTACGCCTCAACGGCAGCTTCCGCTTTATCGGCGATATTTCGGGCTCACCTCCTGAAGCTGCCGTATCTGCGTCGGACCCTAAGCGGACTTGCTCACCCGTGCTGGCGATTGCAGCCATCTGTCCAAGAAGAACAATGGCACCATTCCCAGACAGTGAATGGCTATTCCAACCAAAAGAGGAATGGTGCCATAGATCAAACCCAGCACAAACGTAATAGGAGCGAAGATTACGGTGATAAGGGAAACAATGATGAGAAGCGCGAAGTAGATGCAAACGGGAGCGCCAATAAAATAACGTACTAGCATGCCTACGTCGATGGCATTCCGCTTTCTTATCGCGCTCATTGCTTCGCCAAATGCGACTGGGGCGACGATGAACGGAGCAAATCCCGGAAGCGCATTCATCAGGTCGCGCTCGATGCGCACCACGGACGTAAAAAGCTCGGGATAGAGAGGCCGGATCATAAGAATGGCCAGCGAGGCCACAGCGGCGCTCCAGATCGTTAGATAAGTAACGATGACCGCCTGCGCTCGGACTTTCACGCTAGGAGCTCCACTCATATGCTCATCACCATAGCATGCGCTAGTTTCCCGTATTGCCCGCTTGCTCAGAACAGGTTTGCAGACCATTAACGAGTTCGTCTACCTGCACCTTCCGCTTCTGGCCCGGAACGCAAGTGCTGGGCCGCACGGGGCACTTCCGGAGCTGGGGGAAGTCCGGCTGTGCCGTCCGACTGCAGCTAACAGCCGCCCTTGACCCGTAGCGGATATCAGCGAACGAGCTACTGGGATGCACCTTCCACCAAAAGAAAGAAGAGATTCCATCCGCGTTGATATACGATCTCAAGTCCAGATGATGCTGCTATCTTCGTTTACGTTCGACACGTCGCTGAAGCTTTTTCTCTCCGAGCGGCACAGTTGCGGAGAAAGGCGGCGGTTGCGGGTCCGGAACGAGATTGTTGAAGTCGGCGAGGCAAGTAGCTTGCTGTGTCTTTGTGCCTGCGCGCATGAGCTTGCCATCAGCAGCGTAAACCAATCTGCCTCGCTGATCTCGGCCGGTCCACTCGGCTCCCGAAATTTCTTGGGTCGATCGATGTAAAGGTGCAAGATCGGTTTTTCTGGCAAAACTCGTGTCAGACGCAATAAAGCTGACATTGATCCCGACACCCGGATGATTTGGATGTGCTGCTACCGGGTAAAATCTGAGGACAACGCTTCGATTTTCTGTAAATCGTCCTCCACCGCCATACGTTGTTCCCTGTGGCCACAGGCCAAGAGCATGAAGCCACGGACTCCTGCTGATCGAGCTCCATGCATCGGTGTAGTCCGTTCTCAGGCCACGACCTTTGTGGATGAACGACAGCAGCAATTCGCCGTCAGGCGAAAGATCACATTTTTCTGGATAGATGCGGCCTTTCAGCCAGGCGCCCGGATAGAACTTATCGTTCTTGGTGTCCCAGCGAACGATATGAAACCAGTCCGACGGAAGATGACGGCTTCATGTGCTTCACGCGCAAATACCACAAAAAGACGAGGGGCGACTTTCTTCTGAACCACATTTGCACCCGCAGGCAGAGAACGAAGTCAAATCCCTATGGAGTTGCTCAATGCCGCGAGGAGTATCAAAGTGGCACTATCTTGTGAATACGCCCAATCGGCGCTGGTCCCCACGGGCTTAAGAGACTGTGAATGTCTGCTTGTGGCCCATAGACGAAGTGGCGAGCCGCCACTTTGATTGTCTGCTCTGGGGCGGTCAGCCGACTGGAATTGCGCAGGTCGAGTGTTTCGCATTTTGACCCGAAGCGGCACCGTGGCAAATTTCGTCTGAGCCGTGCTGGCTCTGGGCGGTCGGGTTTATTACGGTCAAGAATAAAGGGGGCGCTGGCCAAGCGCTAATGTCGTGGCTAGGATTGGCGTAACCTATGAACTCGGGCTGGATGATGCGCATCTCTTACTATGACATAGAAAGCAAGATAGCGGAGCTGCCGGCATGGTTTCATGATGGAGTTCCTCGCTATCTGCCTTTTGGGCCTCGCAAACTTTCAATCTATAACGATGTGTCCGTGCTCGCTCGCGTCGCCTGCCAAGCGTGCAACAGACCCTTTCTCGTCGGTATTATTCCCAAGTCTCAAGACGTCCAAGAGTTAGCGACCGACTTGGGCGTACTGAACAATCTCTCCGATGATCCGCCATTTCACGATCACCAGACCGGGCAGTGCGACGGTTTGGCTATGACGTGGATCCTGCAGGAGTTGGTGGAAGTGTGGGCGCGCAGTCCGGGAGGAGATTTCGTGCGTCGACACGAGTTCGAACGCATCCTACCTCCAGACTTTTTCGATAATTGATCCTGTCTGACGCTACGCCCCTTTCTTGTGAGCGAGTTGTGACCATTCTTGCGCATGTCGCCACATGTCAGCTTCTGACCCGAAGCAGACCAACCTAAAGCCTAAAGAATTGAAAAATGGCACCTGTAATCGCAAACAAGACAAAGTTGCCGATTAAGGCCCAACGCCCGGCACGCCATACATAGTTTGCGATGATAGTCGCTTCGGGTTCGTCGTACCCGAGCCGTTCCATCCAAAGAAGCCGCGCCCTTCCTAGGTCGCCCCCGAGTCCGTTCGAACGAACGAACCAGTAGGTCGAGCCTCTTCGCCAAACAGATACCCGCGTCTTCGCCGCCTCCATGCTTAGGTAGAACGCCGCGAAGGTGATGGCGCATACCAAGATCACGACCACCGAACCCGCCAAACTGCGCAACATAGGAAAGTCTTTCGTGATTTCGCACGCGGCAACCTACGCGACCGCAGGAAAGCCAACCGGCATATTATGCGATCCGATCGTAAACTCGAAGGCTACGCTATCTCCGCAGGTGGCCCCCACCGGACGTCGGCGATCAGAGAACCGACAAGCTGCTTATGACCCGAAGCGGCCATGGCGCGGAAAGCAGGACGTCCAGGCCCAACATCCCAGCCCTGTCTAAGGACAGGACCGATAAGGTACCTTTGACAGGGGGCCGGCTATGCATCGAGGCGATCACTGCATTGCGTCGCGCTGCCGAAAGAAAGTACCCACTCAGCGTCCTTCAGCGTTGAGATCAATCGTGTCGCGTGTGCCATTCTCAAGAGTCACAGTTGCGACGTCGCCTAAGACACTGTCGACCGCGACGATAGGCCCAACGGATGACGCCCGGCGGATTTGTACAGCCTTGCCGCCGCGGAAACTCACCGCGGCTAGCTCGCGACGATCAAGCGACGGCAGCACGACATCCGGCGTCCCATCCCGATCAACGTCATGGAGTCGCGCAAGATCGAGATTGCGGCTGCCAAGGATATGGTTGGTAAAGCCATCAATACGCGCGATCTCGACCAGACTGCCGGATTCGAGCCGGTAGAGCCGCATCGATCCGTCAAGATGCGGTGTCAACACCGCAGCGATGTTCATCTCGCCGGTCCCCGTGAAATTCCCGACGCCGACCAGATTGAGCCAACGGTGGCCATTGCCGATCGCCGGGCTTTCCGCCAAGGGCTCTATCCCGTTGCGAAGTGTAAAGACCGCAATGGCCGCACCGCGGCGCACGTATGATTTCACTAAGATTGCTTCGGGAACACCGTCGCCGTCGAGGTCGGCGAGCCGCACGCGTCGATCTTCGAACACGGCATCTTTCGGTAGGCGATAGGTAAGCCGCCGGCCATTGCGTTCGACCACAAAGCCGCCTGCCTCGATGGCGTCTCCGAGCACGCCGTGGTCGTAACGAGTCGTGGGATCGATAAGATAGGCGGTGAATTCGCCAACACGCGTCACCTCGGTATCAGGGAGGCGTTGCGCACCGGTTGCGCACGCCAGCGGAAGCCCCGCGAACATCAAGAAAGCCGGTATTGTACGACGCACAAGCATCAGCGTTTCCTCAAAATCCAGCCAGAATGTCGAGGCCCTCTCGCTCGGAACGTCGCGGATGTTGTCTCGCAAGACGACACAGCAAGATCGACGACTCTAAAGTGCAGTCGTGAGTTGGTGAGCCAGTATCGAGCGACGGGTTGGCATGATCTTCTCCCAAACTGACTCCAAAAATACGTCTGACTGAGTGCAGATGTTACGGGCCTGTTCGCATTCTTTCGCAACAAATTGAGAAAATACCGGTAGCTACCCGATCGCACGGCGGCCGAACCAACCGTCAATGGCTTGCGATTGGTCATTCGCCGACTGCCACTCAAGCGAGCGTTCACGACGTCAGCTATTGATCCAAAGTGACCCGGCCAAGGCTTGCCTTCATCAACTCTCGCCAGAAGCGGCGGAACATTCCGGGTTGACACCGGTTCGCCCAAGTTCCAGTGCGCTTGGAGCCAACACGCGCTTTCTCAGAGGGTCCGCTGATGTCGTCGTCCGATGTGGTCAGGAGTGCTCACGATCGCCGCCAACGTCGGCTGCTCATCGTGTTGGTCCTGGGATTCATCGCCTTTGGCGCCGCCGCGGCGGGCCTGGTCTACATCCTGCAGCCCGAGACGCTTCGGATCGCCGTCGGACCGGCGGGGAGTGACGACCAGAAGGTGGTCCAGGCGATGGCCGACGCGTTCAGCGAGGAAAGCAGGACCGTCCGACTCGCCCCGATCACGACCGCGGGAGCGGCTGAATCCCTCTCCCTGCTCGCCGCCGACAAGACCGATCTGGCGGTCGGCCGCGGCGACCTCGGCATGCCGCCGGACGCGCAAACGCTCGCGGTCCTGCGCAAGAACTATGTCGTGCTGTGGTCGCCCTCCGGACGACGCGGCAGCGAATCCAAGCCGAAGGGCAGCGGCAAGATCGCCGATATCGCCCATCTGGCGGGTCGCAAGGTCGGCATCATCGGGCGGACCGGAGCAAACGTCGCGGTGCTCCAGGCCATTCTGGAGGGGGCCGGCGTGCCACCCGATAAGGTTGCCACGGCTCAATTCGGCACAGACGAGATCGAGAAGCTTGCGCAAGACCCCACCCTCGATGCGTATCTCGCCGTCGGTCCGCTCGACAGCAAGATCACGGTGGACGCGATCGCCGCGACCTCCCGGGCCCGCGGAGCTCCGACGTTTCTTCCGATCGACGCATCGGAGGCCATCGCCCTGAAGCATCCGCGCTACGAGGCCGAGGAGATTCCAGCCAGCGTCTTCAACGCGAAGCCGGCCTGGCCGGAGGACAAGGTCGACACGATCAGCGTCAATCACCTGATCCTTGCCAAGAAGGGGCTTTCCGAAGCCAAGGCGGCGGCCTTCTACCGGCAGCTTTTCGCGGTCCGCGACACGATCACGCAAGGCCTCGCCGGCGCGTCGCACATCATGAAGCCCGACACCGAGAAGGAGACCGAGCCGTCCGTGCATCGCGGCGCCGCGGCGGTGATCAACGGCACCGAGCGAACCTTCCTGGACAAGTACAGCGACTACTTCTGGTTCGCGTTGCTCGTCCTGTCCGGCATCGGTTCGGCCGCGGAATGGCTGCGCCGCTATCTGAACCGGGATGAACCGGAGGACGACACCAGCGGCCGCAACCGCGTTCTGGCCGCGGTGTCGGAGGTGCGCAATGCCGGCTCGGAACAGGATCTGCTGACCTGGCAGCGCGAGGTCGACGGGATCATCGCCGAGACCCTCAAGGACTATGACGATGGCGCCATCGAACAGGAGGACCTGGCGGCATTCGGCCTGGTCCTCGAACTCTTCAACCATGCCGTCGCCGAACGGCGAGCGACGCTGGCGAGCGGCGCCCCCGATCAATCGTGGACGACGGGTCCGACCATCGCCTCTCGGCGATAGGCTCGGCTCATGAGGAGGAGAATTCGTGCGTCGACGCGCGTTCGAACGCCACTTGCCACCAGACTTTTTCGATGTTCTGGACGGCGGACGCCGGCGTGGCGAGCGCGTCGCAGCGTCCGCAATCAGCCATCGGGCGCAACGGTCGACGCCATTGCGATGCCGCCGCGCCGTTCAGTCGATGATGCCCGGCCCTTCGGTCATCGCGCGCGCAACGCCCTCCTTCATCTGCCTCACCACCTCCGGCGCGTGCGCCTGCCACAGGACGACCTCGGCAATGACGCGCAGCGGCGCGCGGGATCGATGAGACCGCGTCGGATTTCCCGGGAACTTCTTGTCCGTCAGGTTCGGGTCGTCGACGAACGGACCGGTGGGCTCGACGACGTAGATCCGTCCCCGTCCGTCACCGGCAGCCAACTCGGCGCCCCAGATTGCCGCGTCCAGCGTGGCCGTGAAGTAGACCCAGGACAGCGGCTCCGCGTCGGTGAAATTGGACGAATATCCAACGGCGATCAGATCGCCCGGCCGCAGGTCGGCGCGCGTGCCGTGGAAGAAGGATTGGGCAAACACGGTCGCGGCAGATGACATCGGGGACCTAGCGTGGCTTCCAGTGCTCTTCATCTGTCCGGGAACGGTGCCGAATGCAAATGACTGTTTCGTCAACCGAAAGTGCTCCCCCGCCATCATTCCGGGGCGCGCGCCAGCGCGAGCCCGGAATCCATAGCCACGCCTGTCTGCGATGACGCGCGCTGCGTGTGGCCTCAGCTCGTCCTGCATCTGCCGTTCGTGGCTATGGATTCCGGGCTCAGCCGCTGCGCGGCTGCCCCGGAATGACGAGGGAGCGCGGTTCGGGGGCGGCGCAATCGCCTGACGTGGTGTTGCGCGATCATCCGGCCGCATGGCCCCTTGTTCAGCTCAGCTCGCCGGGGCGAGCGTGCCGTCCATCAGCCAGCCCAGCCCATCCGCCGTCGCTGCCCGCGGCTTGTACTCGCAGCCGATCCAGCCGGCATAGCCGATGGCGTCGAGATGGCGGAACAGGAAGGCGTAGTTGATCTCGCCCGTGCCGGGCTCGTGGCGGCCGGGATTGTCGGCGAGCTGGATGTGGGCGATGCGGGCGAGGTGCTTCTGCATGGTGCGGGCGAGATCGCCCTCCATGATCTGCATGTGGTAGATGTCGTATTGCACGAACAGATTGTCGGACTCGACCTCGGAGATCAGCTGCAGCGCCTGGGCGGTGCGGCTCAAGAAGAAGCCGGGGATGTCGAGCGTGTTGATCGGCTCGATCAGCAGCTTGATCCCCTGCGCTTTCAGCGCGGTCGCAGCGAAGCGCAGATTGCGCACCAGAACCTGGTTGAGCTCGCGCGGATCGGCATCGTCGGGCGCGATGCCGACGAGGCAGTTGAGCTGGCGGCAGTCGAGCGCTCTCGCATACTCGATGGCGCGGCGGACGCCGTCGCGGAAGTCGTCGACACGGTCGGGCAGGATGGCGATGCCGCGCTCGCCGGCGGCCCAGTTGCCGGCGGGCAGATTGTGCAGCACCTGGGTCAGGCCGTGGCGTGCGAGCTGCTCGCGCAGCTCCGCCTTGTCGAAGCCGTAGGGAAACAGATACTCGACGCCGCTGAAGCCGGCCGCCTTGGCGGCGGCGAAGCGGTCGATGAACGGCAGCTCGTTGAAAAGCATCGTGAGGTTGGCGGCAAAGCGCGGCATGTCGTGGTCCTCGATGATCGGGGTGCGCTGAGATCAAGCCGGCAGCAATGTGCGTTGCGGCTCGGCCGGGGTCTCGTCCACCGGCAGATCGAGCACCTCCTCGAACTCCACGACGTTGTCGATCTCGGTCCCCATCGCGATGTTGGTGACGCGTTCGAGCACGAACTCGACCACGACCGGCACCTGATACTCCGCCATCCATTCGCGCGCGGTCGCGAACGCCGCCTGCGCGTCGCGCGGATCGGTGACGCGGATCGCCTTGCAGCCGAGGCCTTGCGCCACCGCGACGTGGTCGACGCCGTAGCCGCCGACCTCCGGCGCATTGATGTTCTCGAACGACAGCTGGACCTGATAGTCCATCGAGAAGCCGCGCTGCGCCTGACGGATGAGCCCGAGATAGGCGTTGTTCACGACGACATGGATGTAAGGCAGGTTGAACTGGGCGCCGACCGCGAGCTCCTCGATCAGGAACTGGAAGTCGTAGTCGCCGGAGAGCGCGACGATCTCGCGCCTGGGATCGGCGGCGCGGACGCCGAGCGCGGCCGGCAGGGTCCAGCCGAGCGGGCCGGCCTGCCCCGCATTGATCCAGTGGCGCGGATGGTTGACGCTGAGGAACTGGGCACCGCCGATCTGCGACAGGCCGATGACGCTGACATAGCAGGTGTCGCGGCCGAACGCCTTGTTCATCTCGTGATAGACGCGCTGCGGCTTGATCGGCACCTGGTCGAAATCGCTGCGCCGGAGCATCGTGCGCTTGCGGTCCTGGCAGGCCGCCGGCCACGCCTGCCGCTCGCGCAGTTTTCCGGCCTTGCGCCACTCGCGCGCCACCGTGATGAACAGCTCCAGCGCGGACTTGGCATCGGAGACGATGCCGAGATCTGGATTGAAGACGCGGCCGATCTGGGTCGGCTCGATGTCGACATGCACGAAGCTGCGGCCCTTGGTGTAGGTCTCGAGCGAACCCGTGTGGCGGTTGGCCCAGCGGTTGCCGATGCCGAGCACGAAATCGGACTCCAGGAAATTGGCGTTGCCGTAGCGGTGGCTGGTCTGCAGGCCGACCATGCCGGCCATCAGCACGTGATCATCGGGAATGGCGCCCCACCCCATCAGCGTCGGCACGACCGGCACGTTGACGAGCTCGGCGAAGCTGACGAGCAGATCGCTGGCATCGGCGTTGATGATGCCGCCGCCGGCGACGATCAGCGGACGCTCGGATGCGTTGAGCATCTCCAGCGCCTTCTCGACCTGCTTGCGGCTCGCGGCAGGCTTGTAGACCGGCAGCGGCGCGTAGGTCTCGTCGTCGAACTCGATCTCGGCGAGCTGCACGTCGAGCGGCAGGTCGATCAGCACCGGGCCCGGACGTCCCGAGCGCATGATGTGGAAGGCCTGGCTGAACACGCGCGGCACCAGGCCCGGCTCGCGCACCGTCACCGCCCATTTGGTCACGGGCTTGGCGATCTGCTCGATGTCGACGGCCTGGAAATCCTCCTTGTACAGGCGGGCGCGCGGCGCCTGGCCGGTGATGCAGAGAATCGGAATGGAATCCGCGATCGCCGAATAGAGCCCGGTGATCATGTCGGTGCCGGCCGGGCCCGAGGTGCCGATGCACACGCCGATATTGCCGGCCTTGGCGCGGGTGTAGCCCTCGGCCATGTGCGAGGCGCCCTCGACATGGCGGGCGAGAATGTGGCGGATCGAGCCGCGCCGTTGCAGCGCGGAATAGAGCGGGTTGATGGCCGCACCGGGAACGCCGAAGGCGCAGGTGACGCCCTCCTTCTCCAAGATCCGCACCGCAGCATCGATCGCCCGCATCTTCGCCATCTCGCGTCTCCCGCTTGTTTGATGCGCGAGGATCGCTGCTGATGGCGATGATCTCAATTCAGTCGTCGATTTTTCCCACGATGCGGTACGCTCGGCAAAACAGCGGATGGCTCAGTTAGTTAGGGCGACAAACAGCTGACATGTCCTAACAGCTTCGCAGCGCGATCCTCCTATTCGAACAGCGGGGCCAACTCCATCTGCGGCACCAGCACGAGGCCCTTGTCGGTGATACGAATTTCCGGAATGACCGATAGGGGAATCAGATTGAAGCCCATGTAGGGGATGGTGCAGCCCGCCTCGGCCCATTCGGTCTTGAGCAGCTTCACCTCCTCGGCGACCGCGGTGACGCGCTTGTCCGACAGCAGGCCGGCGATCGGCAAGGGAACCATCGCCCGCACCTGGCCGTCGGCCACGACGCAGACGCCGCCCTGCTGCGCGCCGATCGCGGCGACCGCTGTCTGCATGTCCGCCTCGTTGGTGCCGGCGACGATGATGTTGTGGCTGTCATGACCGACGCTGGAGGCGACGGCGCCGCGCTTCAGACCGAAATCCTTCAACAGGCCATGCGCGACGTTGCCGGCCGACTTGCCGTGACGCTCGATGACGGCGACGAAGCAGAGACCGTGGCGCGCGAACAGCGTGTCCCAGTCGTTGGCCGGCTCGATCGCGACCTTCTCATGGATCAGCGTGATGCCCGGCAGCGCGGTCTTGATCGCATTGACGGTGCAGGCCTTGGTCGGAAGCTCCGGCGTCAGCGTCATCCGCTTGGGCAGCTTCACCGTGGCATAGGCCGCCTTCGGATACTGATAGCGCTGCGACAGCGCCTGATCGAGAAGCGGCGTGATCCTGCCCTTGTCGACGACGAGCTCGCCGCCATACCAGGTCGATTGCGGCTTGAGGCCATCGTCGAGCAGCACCAGATCGGCGCGGCGGCCGCCGCCGAGGCCGCCGATCTCGCCGTCCATCGCAAAGCGCGTCGCGCCGTGCAGCGAGCCCATCGACCACGCCTGCTCCGGCGACATCCCGGCCTTCACCGCCTCGCGCACCACCCAGTCCAAGCCGAACAGCATCAGATCGTCGGCGTCGCGATCGTCGGTGCAGACGGCGGTGCGCTTGTGGGAGGCGCCGAGCTCGGTGATGGTGCGGATCGCCTGCGGCAGGCTGTGCCACGGCGTCGTCGGCGGCCCACCGCGCAGGAAGATCCAGACGCCGGCATCGAGCAGGTCGTCGGCGATGTCGCGGTCGATAGCCTCATGCGTGTCGGTGACGCCGCTAGCGGCATAGGCCGCGACGAACTCGCGGCCATAGACATGGCCCGATACCGGCCGGCCGCGCTGCAGGGCCGCGGCGAGAATCGCGTGGCTGCGCTCGTCGCCCATGCACACCGGCACGAAATCCATCTTCTCGCCGAGCGCCACCGCCTCCGGCCAGCGGTCGAACAGGCCGGCGATCTTGTCCGGCGTGAGATCGCCGCCGGCGGTCTCCAGCGCCGCCGACGTGGCCGGCACCGTCGACGGCACGGTCAGGAAGATCGACAGCGGCGCCTGCCGCGCATCCTCCAGCATCGCCTCGACGCCGGCGACATCCATCACGTTGCCGATCTCGTGGCTGTCGCAGAAGATCGTCGTGGTGCCGTTGAGCAGCGCGGCCTCCGCATAGGCGCAGGCGGTGACCATCGAGGATTCGATGTGGATGTGCGGATCGATGAGGCCGGGCGCGATGATGCCGCCTGCGGCGTCGTAGGTGGCAAAGCCGCTCGCAAGCGCCTTATGCGCGCCCGCCGGCTTTACCGCCGCAACGCGTCCGCCGGTGATCCACAGCTCGCGATTAGGAAGTATGCGCTCGGAATAGGTCGAGAGCACCCGCGCCCCGGTGATCACGAGATCCGGCGCGACGCGGCCCGAGGCGACATCCGCGAGCCGTCGCGTCATGCCGTGCAGGGGAGCGACGGAGAAGCGGGTGAGTTTGGTCATGGCAGACTCCCTTGGACGGGTTGCAGCGATCCGCGGAGGATCGTTGCGCGCGAAAGAGGCGACGGCAAGCCCAAATAGGTCGGCGGAGCTGATGACGGCTTGGGCAGCAGGACCATGGCGGCGGTCCCGATCCTGATGGTGTTGGCTATGCTCCCGCAAACGAGACATCACGACTGGTTGCCCCGGCTCTCATTCCACCCGCGGTCATTCCGGGGCGTTCGCGCGCAAAATGGCGAAGCGATTTTGAAGCAGCGCGCACGAGCCCGGAATCCATAGCCCCGAGCGGTCATGAGGCGCGAGATGGGCATGGCGCGTGTCTTCGCCACTCCGCCGCTCGGGGCTATGGATTCCGGGCTCATCGCTTTCGCGATGCCCCGGAATGACGGCGTGGAGAGCTCCTGGGCCGCATCTCACGGCGGATTCGCGGAGGCGACTACGTGTGGTTATCGTGCTTTCGCCAGGGTTGTCCCCGACCGCTCCGATCGGCCCAATCGCCCTTCGCTAGATCTGGTAGATCGTTGAGTGTCGGATCCCGAGACAAAAGGTGTCCAAGGCCAACCACGTGAACTTCGGCCGGGTCACGGAAATCATGATCGTCCCCGGAGCATGTTATCAGTATGTCGCCTTCGGCATCATAGTGGACGTAGTCCATACCACGCGACTTGTCGAAGACGTGCTGACAAACATAGATGGCTCGATTCGAGGGTAGATCTGCCAATCTCACTCCCTGGCTTCCTTTCTGCCATGTCCGGAGTTTGGTGATGCTGCGGAGCGACAGCGCGGATTGTCGGCACTACGTGTGCGGCGGTCAATCGGGCTGTCGGGCCTGACTGCCGCCGGGCGATGCCCCTCCCCCCAGCGCCGCCGTCAGCTCAGCCGCAATATCCCGCACCATTCCGCCGACCACGGGCACCCGCTCCTCCGTCAGGCGGCTCGCCAGGCCCGAGACCGAAATCGCGGCGAGCGGCTCGCGGCAGGAGTCGCGGACGACGGCGGCGATGCAGCGCAGGCCGAGCCGCGCCTCCTCGTCGTCGACGGCGTAGCCCTGGCGGCGGATGGTCTCGAGCTCGCGGAACAGGTCGCTGGCGCGGATGATGGATTTCTCGGTCAGGCGCGGCATGCCCTGGCGGTGGATGATGCCGTTGACGTCGTCGTCGGAATAGGTCGCGAGCACCGCCTTGCCCATGCCGGAGGTGACCATCGACAGGCGGCCGCCCACCTTGGTCAGCGAGCGCATGATCTCGCGGCTGTCGAGCCGCAGCAGCACCATCAGCGATTCATCGTCGACGACGGCGAGATTGGCGGTCTCGCGCGACTGGTCGCGCAGGCGGCGCAGATAGGGAATCGCCAGCGCGACGAAGTTGCGCCGGCGGGTGAAGGTGGCGCCGACGGCGAAGCTCTGCGCGCCGACGTGCCATTTCGATTCCATCCGGTCGAACTGGACGAAGCGGCGCTTCTCCAGCGTGGTCAGCAGGCGATGGACGGTGGACGTCGAGAGCCCGGCACGCACGGCGAGATCGCTCAGGCGATAGCCTTCGTCGTCCTCGGCGAGAATTTCCAGGATCTGCAGCGCGCGGCCGACGGATTGCACACCGCCGTCGCGGGGCTCGGCCGCGGCATCCGCGCGTGGCTCAATCGTCTTGCGACGGATCACGTGGCGCCTCTCTGCGCGGCCATCTTAAGGCGGCGTCGTTGCAGGACGGACGGATCTTGCTTCGTCACGCTATCAAATAAAGTGCCGCCCCGGCCAGGGCCGGAGCGGCATTCGCGTCACTATGACTTAGAGCAGGCCCGCGCCGCGCGCCCACTTGTACTTGGCGCCGAGCACCTCGACCGGCAGCTCGGTCGAATAGGCGTAGGCCGGGATGCCGTTCTGGTAGAGATATTCGGCGGCTTCCTCGACCTCGACGTCGCCGGCGAGCGAGGCGACCATCGGCTTGACGAAGCCCTTGGCCTCCATCTCCTTCTTCACCTCGACCATGTTGCGCGCGAACACCATCGGCGGGGTCACGATCGTGTGCCAGTAGCCGAGGATCAGCGCATGGATGCGCTCATCCGACAGGCCGAGCTTGACCGTGTTCACGTAAGTGATCGGCGGCTCGCCACCGGTGATGTCGACAGGGTTGCCGGCGGCACCGAACGGCGGGATGAACTTGCGGAACGCGGCATCGAGATCCGGCGGCATCGTCATCAGCGACAGGCCGTTGTCGACGACGGCGTCCGAGAGCAGCACGCCCGAACCGCCGGCGCCGGTGATGATGAGGACGTTCTCACCCTTCGGCGTCGGCAGCACCGGCACGCCGCGGGCGAACTCGAGCAGCTGGCGCAGCGAGCGGGCGCGAATGACGCCGGACTGCTTCAGCACGTCCTCATAGATCTTGTCGTTGCCGGCGAGCGCGCCGGTGTGCGACGAGGCCGCCTTGGCGCCGGCCGAGGTGCGGCCGGCCTTGAGCACGATGACCGGCTTCTTCTTGGAGACGCGCTTGGCGGCTTCCGCGAAGGCGCGGCCGTCCTTGAGGTCCTCGCAGTGCTGCGCGATCAAATTGGTGTTGGGGTCCTGCTCGAAGAAGGCGAGCAGATCGTCCTCGTCGATATCGGACTTGTTGCCGAGGCCGACGATCGCGGACACGCCCATCTTCGCCGAGCGCGAGAAGCCGATGATCGCCATGCCGATGCCGCCCGACTGCGACGACAGCGCCGCGTGGCCCTTGACGTCATAGGCGGTGCAGAACGTCGCGCAGAGATTGGCCGGCGTGTAGTAGAAGCCGTAGATATTCGGCCCCATCAGGCGGACATTGTACTTCTTGCCGATCTCGACGATCTCGGCCTGCAGCTCCGGCTCGTTGGCTTCGGCGAAGCCCGACGGAATCAGCACCGCGCCCGGGATCTGCTTCTCGCCGCATTCGGTCAGCGCGCCGGCGACGAACTTGGCGGGGATCGCGAACACCGCGGTGTCGATCACGCCCGGCACGTCCTTGACGCTCTTATAGGCCTTGTAGCCGAGAATCTCGGAGGCCTTCGGGTGGATCGGATAGATCTGGCCCTTGTAGCCGCCGTTGATCAGGTTCTTCATCACGGAGTTGCCGATCTTGCCGTCCTCGGCGGAGGCGCCGATCACGGCGACCGCCTGGGGCTTCATGATGCGGTTCATCGCGGTGACGATTTCCTCGTTCGAGCGCGGCGCCGGACGGGGCTTGTAGTCGAAATCGACGACGATGCGGACGTCGGCGGCAATGGCACCGTTCTTGGTCGCGAACACCGGGTTGAGGTCGAGCTCGACGATCTCAGGGAAATCGCTGACCAGCTTTGAGACCTTGACGATGACGTCCGCCAGCGCCTCGCGGCTGACGGCATCGCCGCCGCGCACGCCCTTCAACATTTCGTGGGCCTGGATGCCGTCGAGCATCGACAGGGCGTCGTCCTTGGTCGCGGGGGCGAGACGGAATGTCACATCCTTCAGCACCTCGACCAGCACACCGCCGAGGCCGAAGGCGACGAGCTTGCCGAACGAGCCGTCGGTGATCGAACCGACGATCACCTCGGTACCGCCGGTCAGCATCTGCTGCACCTGGATGCCTTCGATCTTGGCGTCGGCCTTGTACTTCTTCGCATTCGCGAGAATGGTCTCATATGCCTTCTGCGCGTCGTCGGCATTCTTGACGCCGACGATGACTCCGCCGGCCTCCGTCTTGTGCAGGATGTCGGGCGAGACGATCTTCATCACGACCGGAAAACCCATATCGCCCGCGAGCTTGGCCGCTTCGGCGGCGGACTTCGCCAGTCCCTCCTTCGGCACCGGAATGCCGTAGGCGTCGCACACGATCTTGCCCTCGGGCGCGGTGAGGCTGGTGCGTTTATCCGCCTTCACGCGATCGAGGACGTCTCGGATCGTGGCCTTGGCATTCGGGATGGCGTCAGACATTGGGGCTTCCTCCTGAGGGATTAGTCGTCTTTATGGCATTTGGTATGCCAGAAGCCAATTTTGTCAAGCGCCACGAAGATGTGGAAACGCTGAAAAAGCACGCAGCTTGACAGTCTGGCATCTGGTATGCCAAAAATCTTGGACGCAAAATGCTGTAAACAAGGATCTCCCAAGGAGAGGAGATCGGTCTTGTCGACAGAGAAAACAAACAAGGCATTGCCCATCATGGCCGAGGCCGACATCGCGATCGCTCGCATCGCCCCGGAGACGAGCTTCAAGAATAAGGCCTATGAGGCCTTGAAAGAAGCCATTCTGAAGATGGACATCTACGCCTCGCCCGAGCCCGTGATGCTCGACGAGCGCGCTCTTTCCGAGCGCCTCGGTGTCAGCCGCACGCCGATCCGCGAAGCCATCGCGATGCTCGAGCAGGACGGCTTCGTGAAGACCGTGCCGCGCCGTGGCATCGTCGTCGTCCGTCGAACGAAGAGCGAGATCGTCGACATGATCCGCGCCTGGGCGGCGCTGGAGAGCATGGCCGCGCGCATGATCACGACGATCGCGCGCAAGAAGGACATCTCGGCGCTGCGCGACTACTTCAAGGATTTCGGCAAGGACCGCCCGCCGCAGGAGCACATCGAGGAATATTCCAAGGCGAACATCGCGTTTCATCAGGCGCTGATCTCGCTGTCGGAATCGCCGGTGCTGGTCGACATGACCAACGACATCCTGCTCCACGTGCGCGGCTATCGCCAGCTCACGATCGGCCGCACCGACCGTATCGCAGCCTCCCTACCCGAGCACCTCGCGATCATCGAGGCGCTGGAGGAGCGCAACACCGAGCTCGCCGAGAAGCGCGCCCGTGATCATACGCTGGGCCTCGCGACCTATGTCGAGACGCACGGCCAGGAATTATTCAGCTGACAAGTTCAAACAGAAGAAGACGCGGAATGCGCCTTCGATGAAGACCAGGGAGAGAGGCGCATGCCGCAGACTGCCATGAAGACCGAGGCGGATACCCACGAGGAGCTCACCGACGGTTTCCATCTCGTCATCGACGCGATGAA
The DNA here is from genome assembly GCF_032377575.1 of Bradyrhizobium sp. SZCCHNS2022. Lineage (NCBI taxonomy): Bacteria > Pseudomonadati > Pseudomonadota > Alphaproteobacteria > Hyphomicrobiales > Nitrobacteraceae > Bradyrhizobium > Bradyrhizobium sp. SZCCHNS2022. Next base: position 3,252,108 of record NZ_JAUHHZ010000001.1, read on the forward strand.
GCTGAACGGGATCGATACGATCTACAACGTCCCGGGGATTCCGATCACCGACCTCGGCCGCATGGCGCAGGCTGAAGGCATCCGCGTGCTCTCCTTCCGCCACGAGCAGAACGCCGGCTACGCCGCCGCGATCGCCGGCTTCCTGACCAAGAAGCCGGGCGTCTGCCTCACCGTCTCGGCCCCGGGCTTCCTCAACGGCCTGACCGCGCTGGCGCATGCCACCACCAACTGCTTCCCGATGATCCTGGTCTCCGGCTCGTCGGAGCGCGAGATCGTCGACCTGCAGCAGGGCGACTATGAGGAGATGGATCAGCTCGCGATCGCCAAGCCGCTGTGCAAGGCGGCGTTCCGCGTGCTGCACGCCCAGGACATCGGCATCGGCTTCGCCCGCGCCATCCGCGCCGCGGTCTCCGGCCGTCCGGGCGGCGTCTACCTCGATCTGCCGGCCAAGCTGTTCGGCCAGGTGATGAACGCGCAGGCAGGCCACGCTTCGCTGGTCAAGGTGATCGATCCGGCCCCGGCGCAGATCCCCTCCCCCGACTCCGTCAAGCGCGCGCTGGACGTGCTCAAGAGCGCCAAGCGCCCGCTGATCATCCTCGGCAAGGGCGCGGCTTACGCGCAGGCCGATGAAGCCATCAAGACCTTTGTCGAGAAGAGCGGCGTGCCGTTCCTGCCGATGAGCATGGCCAAGGGCCTGCTGCCGGATCTGCATCCGCAATGCGCGGGCGCGGCGCGCTCGACGGTGCTGAAGGACTCCGACGTCGTCATGCTGATCGGCGCCCGCCTCAACTGGCTGCTGTCGCACGGCAAGGGCAAGAGCTGGGGCGATGCGCCCAAGAAGTTCATCCAGGTCGACATCGAGCCGAAGGAGATGGACTCCAACGTCGAGATCGCGGCCCCCGTGGTCGGCGACATCGGCTCGGTGGTCACCGCCTTCTCCGACGCGATGGGCAGCAGCTGGGCCAAGGCGCCGGCCGAGTGGCTGAGCGCGGTGCAGAAGAAGCGCGAGGACAACGTCGCCAAGATGGCGCCGCGGCTGATGAACAACAACTCGCCGATGGACTATCACGGCGCGCTCGGCGTGCTCCGCACCATCATCAAGGAGCGTCCGGACGCGATCCTGGTCAACGAGGGCGCCAACACGCTCGACCTCGCCCGCGGCGTGATCGACATGTACCAGCCGCGCAAGCGGCTCGACGTCGGCACCTGGGGCGTGATGGGCATCGGCATGGGCTCGGCGATCGCCGCGGCCGTCGAGACCGGCAAGCCGGTGCTGGCGATCGAGGGCGACTCGGCCTTCGGCTTCTCCGGCATGGAGGTCGAGACCATCTGCCGCTACAATCTGCCGATCTGCGTCGTCATATTCAACAATGACGGCATCTATCGCGGCACCGACCAGAACTCGGCAGGCGACGATCCGGCGACCACCGTGTTCGTCAAGGGCGCACGCTACGACAAGATGATGGAGGCTTTCGGCGGCGTCGGCGTCAACGCGACCTCGCCGGACGAGCTGAAGCGCGCCGTCAACGAGGCGATGGATTCCGGCAAGCCGACCCTGATCAATGCCGTGATCGATCCCGCAGCCGGATCGGAGAGCGGCCGTATCGGCAACCTCAATCCGCAGAGCGTGCTGACCAAGAAGAAGTAAGGCTGATCGGACTGTGCCACGACTGAGAGCCATCCCTCTCGTCATTCCGGGGCGATGCGAGCGACAAAACGGCGGAGCCGTTTTGCGCAGAGCATCGAACCCGGAATCTCGAGATTCCGGGTTCAGCCCTGTCGGGCTGCCCCGGAATGACGGGGGTGGACTGAGACATCACCTGCCCGCCGATGCGGGATGACCATTCGTTACGGAGAGGAACAACATGACCAAGGCGCTCGAGGGCGTTCGCATTCTCGACTTCACCCACGTCCAGTCCGGACCGACCTGCACCCAGTTGCTGGCCTGGTTCGGGGCCGACGTGATCAAGGTCGAGCGTCCGGGCGTGGGTGACATCACCCGCGGCCAGCTGCAGGACATTCCGAACGTGGACAGCCTCTATTTCACGATGCTGAACCACAACAAGCGGTCGATCACGCTCGACACCAAGAACCCGAAGGGCAAGGAAGTCCTGACCGAGCTGATCAAGAAGTGCGACGTGCTGGTCGAGAATTTCGGCCCCGGCGTGCTCGATCGCATGGGCTTCCCCTGGGAGAAGATCCAGGCGATCAATCCGAAGATGATCGTCGCCTCGATCAAGGGCTTTGGCCCCGGCCCCTACGAGGACTGCAAGGTCTACGAGAACGTCGCGCAGTGCACCGGCGGCGCCGCCTCGACCACCGGCTTCCGTGACGGCCTGCCGCTGGTCACCGGCGCGCAGATCGGCGATTCCGGCACCGGCCTGCATCTGGCGCTCGGCATCGTCACCGCGCTCTATCAGCGCACCCACACCGGCAAGGGCCAGCGCGTCACGGCTGCGATGCAGGACGGCGTGCTCAACCTCTGCCGCGTCAAGCTGCGCGACCAGCAGCGCCTCGACCACGGCCCGCTCAAGGAATACAGCCAGTTCGGCGAGGGCGTGCCGTTCGGCGACGCCGTGCCGCGTGCCGGCAACGATTCCGGCGGTGGCCAGCCCGGCCGCATCCTGAAGTGCAAGGGCTGGGAGACCGACCCGAACGCCTACATCTACTTCATCACCCAGGCCCCGGTCTGGGAGAAGATCTGCGACGTCATCGGCGAGCCGACCTGGAAGACCGATCCGAACTACGCCAAGCCCGCCGCCCGCCTGCCGCGCCTGAACGAGATCTTCGGCCGCATCGAGCAGTGGACCATGACCAAGACCAAGTTCGAGGCCATGGACATCCTGAACGAGTTCGACATCCCCTGCGGTCCCATTCTCTCAATGAAGGAGATCGCCGAGGACGAGTCGCTGCGCAAGACCGGCACCCTGGTCGAGGTCGACCACCCGACCCGCGGCAAGTACCTCTCGGTCGGCAACCCGATCAAGCTGTCGGACAGCCCGGCGGACGTCACGCGCTCGCCCCTGCTCGGCGAGCACACCGACGAAATCCTCCGCCAGGTCCTCGGCTTCAGCGACCACCAGGTCGCCGAAATCCACGACTCCGGCGCACTCGATCCGCCGCGCAAGGAAGCGGCGGAGTAAGGCTGGAGCCGGACAAGACAAGGCGCGGCACAAGCTTCGCCGCAACTGCCCTCTTGACATCAAGCCGCCGGACATCGTCCGGCGGCTTTTCGTATTGAGCCAGGTGCTTTGCTGGCAAGAATGACGTGCAAATGCAATCGGGCCGAACTCGAACATGCGGGTGGTGATTTGTCGGGATCTAGCACAGACGAACAACTGAGGATGAAGTTGGAAGCGGTGACAGACGCCAGCTCACTGCTGGCGTTCGTTCACGCTCTGGTGGCCGACCGCGAGTCTGCTATGAAGCGCGAGAAGGCGGAGCCGACTTCACCCTGGGGGCCCGATGCAGGTGGTTGGGAGAATATCAGAATCGAAACCTACCTCGAAGCTGCAGCCGCTTGGGCAGAAGCCACCGACTTCGGAGTCGAGCAGGGGCTCGCCGCAAACAATCTTTGGCGCCGCTTCGCTGACTTCCTGATCGCTGGAAAGAACTACGAGTAGTTGCATCTAACATTTGAACGGCTAAGGGCCCCGAGATCGGAGAGCACTCAGGATTCGGGGACAGTGCTGGACCGAATCCGCTATCGGTGCTGCTACGGACTGGCCTCCTGAGACCTCGCCGGGTGTGGAAAGCTGTCGTCTGCTCAGCGCCTTTACAAACCAAACGGGATAGCGCCAAATGGCTGGAGCTTTCGAGGTGAATGCGGACGGAGCGCGGATCGTGATCACACGGACAGCACGACACCTGATTTTACGCCTCATCGTAGCCGCGATGACCCCGATCGTTGGCCACGCCTTCGCGCAGGGCGCATTTGCAGCGCCGCTGCCCGGGCAGACCACCACCCCTCCGCAGGGCGACAGCGCGCCAGCGGCTGCTGACGGCGCTTCGGATGTCTGCAACGGATTTTTTCCCTTGCGCGCAGAGGCAGAGCGGCGCGGCCGGCTGATCAAGGCCGCCGCCGAGCGCCGCGCAACGCCGGAAGACGCCTGTGAACTCATTCGCAGTTTCTCTCAGGCCGAACTCAAGATGATCGAATATGTCGAAGCTCATTCGACCGATTGCAGAATTCCGCCTGACGTCGCGGATATGCTCAAGGCTGGCCACAAGAAAACCGAGACCTTGCAGACCAGAGTCTGCGCGATCGCGCAGCCAGGCAACCCAGGTCTGGGCGACGTGCTGGGGCCGCCCAAAAGAGAACCGGCTGGACCAGTTGGCGATTTCTGGATGTTTCGATAGGCAACCGCAGGGCCCCCACAAGCCTGGCGTGGCGCGAGGTATCGAGCGCCGAGTCCACCGAGCGTTTTCAGGCGAGATATTCCACCAGCGTGTGATCCTCCTCCTCGAGTTCGGCTTCGATGATCTGCGCGATCAGTGTCCAGTCGCCCTTGGCCAAGCCGGCACCGATCCTGGGATAGCCGATGCGGCGCTCGGCAAATCGGAGCTTCACTTGCTTCATGACCGTCCTGACGGCCGCGTAGTCGACGAGAACGCCGGCCCCGCGCCAGTGGAATTGCGTATAGCCGTTGACGATCGTGATTTGTTGGCCGGCGCGCGTGACGGTCGTGGCCGATATGGAGCCGAGCTTCTCGCGGCTGCCCTTCGGCGTCGACAGATCGGCCGCATAGGCCTCGGGGAAGATGTCCTTGATGCTCTTCGCAATGCCCGCCCCCATCGTGCACTGGCAATTGCAGCCATGCACGATCACGTCGAAATGCCCGTCGAGCGCGAGCTTGATCAGATCTCCCTTGATGATCTTCATCATGAACGCTTCAGCTCGGTGAAATCGGAAAGGTCGCTGCAGGACTCCGTCGCGAGAAGAATGCTGCGCATCTTGCCATCCCGGTAGGCGAAGGCGAGATTGTCTCTCACCACGATCCCGAATGGATTTGCCCGATAAAGGGCGACCCACACGGCCTTCCCCGCGCCGAAGCGGCTTCGGCCGCGCAGGCGGGACAAGGCCGGGCATGACGGAGTAGCAAGTGAGCAGGATCGTTCGCCAGTACAGCTCCGCATCGCCATATGCGATAGCCCTGCCTGGAATACGATGCCAGTGCACAAAACTCCGGGTTGAGCTTGAGCCGTCTCCACTGCGGTCATGCTCCGCGAAGGCGGAGCATCCAGTAAGCCGCGGCAGACGATATCGAACCGAGGTCGCCGCGTACTGGATCGTCCGCTTTCGCGGACGATGACAGCGGGTTGACATGATCGATCTGCCAGGACGCCGGACACGGCGTTCCAGGTTGCTCGGGGCGTCTTGCAACCGTTCGCGGTTGGACGAGCTACCTGCCGAAGATTCCGCCCACCACCCGATGCATCGCCCCGCCGATCGCGCCGATCGGACCTCCCGCACTTCGCGACTGCCGCGTACGGCTCCCCGCGCTGCGGCGGGCTTGGCGGTCGGATTTGGCAGCCTCCTTGGCCGCGGCCATCAGAACCTTGTATTGGGCGGCATCGAGAAAGCCGGTCGCGGGATAGCCGCGCTCCTGCTGCCAACGTGAGAGGGCGGCACGCGTCTGGTCATCGAACGTCCCGTTGGGCCTGGTGTCGAACCCGAGCCGAGTCAGTCCGCGCTGGACGGCACGTCGCTTCGTCTTGGTGAGGCCGATCTGCTTCTCGGTCTGCTGGTTGGCGTCCTGCTGATCGGCGTCCTGGGTGGCGGTCGCGGGATCGGCGGGTGCGGTCGCTGTACGGGGTGAGCTGCTCAGGCCGGCGTTCGCGACACCGGCGCTCGCGACGACCGTCAGGATGGACATTGCCAGGATCAAGGCGCGCATGGTCCCTCCTTCGCCCGCAAATCTGCCAATAATTTGTTCCATCCTGAAACGGCGCGACGGATCAATGATCATTCTTCTCGCCGTCCAGCTTTGGCGCATCAACGGCGTTCCATTGTGCAGGGTTCCCGCCCGTGTCGGCGATTGTTGGAGTGTACCTCCCGCGCTACATCCATCTCTCGGTCCCGTTTCAATCCTGCTTTGGGCGGCACTTTCAGTATGAGAATGCCGGTTTCAATAAGAAATCCCAATTGTAACATTCCTGCTGCATCGCAAAATGCTCATACCGCTATGCAATATCGATCGTTGCATCTGGCATCTGGTATACGTAAATTCTCCTCAGTCAGAACGTCATACCGCCTCACTGAAGGAGACAAACCATGGCCAAGACCGTTGCCCTCCCCCTCGTTCAGCCCGTGTCCCTGTTCGGCCGCTTCCTGGCCGCCCTCGACCGCGTGCTGATGACCAGTGCTCGCGCCGCTAACCGCAACGGCGACCTGCCTTATTTCGGCCTCTGAGGCCGGAGCGCGCTGCCGGCGTCCTCCCCACCTCGAAGACCAATCAAGAGCCCCGGACCGTCCGGGGCTTTTGCTTTTTGACGACCCCGCTGCTGCGACAAATTGGCCTCCCAGGCATCCCAGCCGATCTCCTCATTGCGGTCGGTCGCCTTCTCATACCAAAATCAGATCGATCGATATGCTGCGACGATGACTGCGTTGCCGGTTCGACGGCCACGCCTGCTGCGGTGCGGAAAGGGCCGAAGCGCGTTGTGGTTGAACAATGGCAAGGACTGGTATCAAGATAGAGTCGTGGTTTGAGCGGATAGAACGGCCGGAAGAAGCCGTCGCGATCCGGGAATGAAGGGGAGAAAGCGTCGATGAAGCGTTCCATACGCGTGGCCTTCGCGGCCGGCATTGCCCTGGTGGCGGGGCAGATCCCGGCCCTGGCGGGATGGGAGCCTGTCCGCCCGGTCGAGTTCATCGTTCCCGCCGGCACCGGCGGCGGTGCCGACCAGATGGCCCGGACGATCCAGGGCATCGTCACCAAGCACAATTTGATGAAGCAGCCGCTGGTGGTGATCAACAAGTCCGGCGGCGCCGGCGGCGAGGGCTTCCTCGACGTCAAGGCATCGGCCGGCAATCCGCACAAGATCATCATCACGCTGTCGAACCTGTTCACCACGCCGCTTGCCACCGGCATCCCCTTCAGCTGGAAGGATCTCACCCCGGTCGCGATGCTCGCGCTCGACGAGTTCGTGCTCTGGGTCAACGCCGAGAAGCCCTACGCGACCGCCAAGGACTACATCGACGCGGTCAAGCAGGCCGGCGGCACCCTCAAGATGGGCGGCACCGGATCGAAGCAGGAAGACCAGATCATCACCGTGGCCATGGAGAAGGCCACTGGCGCCAAGTTCACCTACATCCCCTACAAGGGCGGCGGCGAAGTCGCCGTCCAGCTGGTGGGCAACCACATCGATTCCACCGTCAACAATCCGATCGAGGCGGTGGCGCAATGGCGCGGCGGCAAGGTCAGGCCGCTCTGCGTGTTCGACGACAAGCCGATGGGCTATGACGAGCCGATCACCGACGGCAAGGCCTGGAAGGATATCCCGACCTGCAAGTCCCAGGGGCTCGACATCGAATATCTGATGCTGCGCGGCATCTTCATGTCGCCGCGGGCCACCAAGGACCAGATCGAATACTACGTCGACCTGTTCAAGAAGGTCCGGGAGACGCCGGAATGGCAAGACTTCATGAAGACCGGCGCCTTCAACACCACCTTCATGACGGGCGCGGACTACGCCAAATGGGTCGAGACCGAAGAGAAGCGGCACGAGCTCCTGATGAAGGAAGCCGGCTTCCTGGCCTCGAACTGAGCGGCTCGCATGAGTAGTCACGGAGGATCCGCCGGCCCCAGCCACAAGGCGGTCGAGGCCGGCGTCACGCTCGCCATCGCGTTGTTCGGGATCATCGTGATCATCGGCAGCGTGAAGGCGGGCATCAATTGGGGCGCCGAGGGGCCGCGCGCGGGGTTCTTTCCGTTCTATGTCGGCCTGCTCATCGTCGCTGCCAGCGCAATGAATTTCCGCAATACGCTGCGCGAGAATGACGGCGGAGTCTTTGCCGAATGGGGCCAGCTTCGCCAGGTCATGAGCGTCGTGGTGCCGACCGCGATCTATGTCGGCGCCCTGCCCTTCACCGGGATCTACCTCGCCTCCATGATCTTCATCGCCTGGTTCATGCGATGGCTCGGCAAGTATGGATGGCTCACCGTCACGGCGGTCGCGATCGGGATGCCGGTGGTGACCTATCTGATCTTCGAGCGCTGGTTCATGGTCCCCCTCCCCAAGGGGCCCGTCGAGGAATGGCTCGGACTCTAACAAGAAACTTCATTCGACTTACAGGTTGCAGGACCAGCTGGCATGGAAGAACTCGCCAACCTTTTTCACGGCTTCGCCGTCGCGCTGCAACCCTTCAACATCATGGTCATGATCCTCGGCATCGTGCTCGGGGTGATCATCGGCGTGCTGCCGGGCCTGGGCGGCGCCAACGGCGTCGCAATCCTGCTGCCGCTGACCTTCAGCATGCCGCCGACCTCGGCGATCATCATGCTGTCCTGCATCTATTGGGGCGCCCTGTTCGGCGGTGCCATCACGTCGATCTTATTCAACATACCCGGCGAGCCATGGTCGGTCGCGACCACCTTCGATGGCTACCCGATGGCGCAGCAGGGCAAGGCCGGCGAGGCGCTCACGGCCGCGTTCACCTCCTCCTTCGTCGGCGCGCTGTTTGCGGTCATCATGATCACGCTGGTCGCGCCCCTGGTCGCGAGCTTCGCGTTGCAATTCGGGCCGGCCGAGAAGTTCGCCGTGTACTTCCTCGCCTTCTGCAGCTTCGTGGGTCTGAGCAAGGAGCCGCCGTTCAAGACCGTCGCGGCGATGATGATCGGCTTCGCACTCGCAGCAGTGGGCCTCGACTCCATCACCGGCCAGCTGCGGCTGACCTTCGGCGTCACCGAGCTGCTCAACGGCTTCGACTTCCTGATCGCCGTGATCGGCCTGTTCGGCATCGGCGAGATCCTGCTGACGATGGAAGAAGGCCTGAGCTTCCGCGGCGGCAACGCCAAGATCAACCTGCGGGTCGTGCTGCACACCTGGAAGGAGATGCCGGCCTATTGGCTGACGTCGCTGCGCTCCTGCCTGATCGGCTGCTGGATGGGCATTACACCCGCGGGTGCAACTCCGGCGTCGTTCATGAGCTACGGCATCGCCAAGCGCGTGTCCAAGCGCGGCAAGAAGTTCGGCCATGGCGAGATCGAGGGCGTCGTTGCGCCGGAGACCGCGGCCCATGCCGCGGGCACCGCAGCATTGCTGCCGATGCTGTCGCTCGGCGTGCCGGGCTCGCCGACCGCGGCCGTGCTGCTCGGTGGCCTGCTGATCTGGGGCCTGCAGCCCGGCCCGATGCTGTTCGTCGAGCAGAAGGAATTCGTCTGGGGCCTGATCGCCTCGATGTATCTCGGCAATCTCGTCGGGCTGCTCGTCGTGCTGACCTGCGTCCCGATCTTCGCAGCGATCCTGCGCATTCCCTTCAGCATCATCGCACCGCTGATTCTGGTGCTCTGCGCCATCGGTGCCTATTCGGTGCATAGCAGCACGTTCGACGTCGTGCTGATGCTGGTGTTCGGCGTGCTCGGCTATTTGTTCAAGAAGTGCGGCTATCCGCTCGCGCCCCTGGTGCTGGCGATCGTGCTCGGCGACAAGGCCGAGGAGGCTTTCCGCCAGTCACTTCTGGGATCCCAGGGCTCGCTCGCCGTGTTCTTCTCGAATGGGCTGGTCGGCACCATCATGGTGCTCGGACTGATTGCGCTGTTCTGGTCGGCGATTCAGGAAGGCTATAGCCGGTTGCGGGCAGCTGCCGCCTAAACCCGCCTTACTCCGATAGTTGAGCTACAATTTTCCCCTGCTGCGTCGTATTGTCGCTGCAGCGATTTGCCTTGCTTCTGCGAGGTTTTTTGCACTGGCTGGCGTACCAGCCGAACCCGGCCGCAATGAATCCGCTTGTCTATTGGCATATCATATACCAAACTCCGCATAGCTGTTAGGACAAAATAGACAGCCTGGAGGAAACATGACGGACTTGGCTCACGCGGGGGCGCCCGCATCTGCAAGAGTAAGTGACGCCTATCGATGGACGCAGCTCGCGGTCGGCGTTCTGGCGATGGTGATGATCGCCAACTACCAGTATGGCTGGACCTTCTTCGTCCCCGATATCGCAAAGACCTTCGGTTGGGATCGGGCCTCGATCCAGTGGGCCTTCACGCTGTTCGTTCTGTTCGAGACCTGGCTGGTGCCGGTCGAGGGCTGGTTCGTCGACAAATACGGTCCGCGCATCGTCGTGCTCGTCGGCGGCGTTCTCTGCGCGATCGGCTGGATGATCAACGCCTACGCGACCTCGCTCAACGGCTACTATCTCGGCATGATCATCGCGGGCATCGGCGCCGGCGGCGTCTACGGCACCTGCGTCGGCAACGCGCTGAAGTGGTTCCCCGACAAGCGCGGCCTCGCAGCCGGCATCACAGCGGCCGGCTTCGGCGCCGGCTCGGCGCTGACCGTCGCGCCGATCCAGGCCATGATCCGCGACTCCGGCTTCCAGACCACCTTCCTGTATTTCGGCCTGGGACAGGGCATCATCATCGTCATCCTCGCCTTCTTCCTGTTCGCACCGAAGGAAGGCCAGGTGCCCGCGGTCGTTCAGAACGCGAACCTGGTGCAGAGCCGCCGCAACTACAATCCGACCGAAGTGCTGCGCCAGCCGATCTTCTGGCTGATGTACTTCATGTTCGTGATCGTCGGCGCCGGCGGCCTGATGGTCACCGCCAACCTCAAGCCGATCGCCGGCGACTGGAAGGTCGACAACGTTCCGGTGACGCTGATCGGCATGACCATGACGGCGGTGACCTTCGCGGCCACCATCGACCGCGTGCTCAACGGCCTGACCCGTCCGTTCTTCGGCTGGATCTCCGACAATATCGGCCGCGAGAATACGATGTTCATCGCCTTCGGCATGGAGGGCATCGGCATCTGGGCGCTGTACATGCTCGGTCATGATCCGGTCTGGTTCGTGATCCTCTCCGGCTTCGTGTTCTTCGCCTGGGGTGAGATCTACTCGCTCTTCCCGTCGACCTGCACCGACACGTTCGGCACCAAGTTCGCGACCACCAATGCCGGCCTGCTCTACACCGCGAAAGGCACGGCGGCACTGCTGGTGCCGATCGCGAACTACATGCAGCAGTCGTCGGGCGATTGGGACCGCGTCTTCATCATCGCGGCCGGCGCCAACATCCTGGCCTCGATCCTGTCGATCGCGGTGCTCAAGCCGTGGCGCAAGGTCGTGGTGGAGAAGTCGATGCTCTGAGGAGCACGCTTCGCACTGCAGCGAAAATAAAATAGAACGATTCTAGATTGAGGACGCTCGGCAGTTTGCCGAGCGTTTTCTTTTGCTTGGTGCACCGGCGCGGCTTGTGTGCAAAGCAACATGTCGCACCCCGTGTCGCAGGCCATATTGCCGTCTGGGATATCTTATACCAGTATACCAACACAGACGGACGACGGCCCCGCCGCCCGGCCCGACAGGCCGAAAGAAAGCGCCGTCTTGGGAGGACACATGGTTTCCAGCACTGAAGCAACACCGCCTGTTCAGGCACAGTCCAGCAGCTTCCGCTGGCTTCAGCTCGCAATGGGCATCGTCTGCATGGCGATGATCGCCAACCTGCAATACGGCTGGACACTGTTCGTCGACCCGATCGATGCGAAATATCATTGGGGCCGCACCGCCATCCAGCTGGCGTTCACGATCTTCGTGGTCACCGAAACCTGGCTGGTGCCGGTCGAAGCCTGGTTCGTCGACAAATACGGCCCGCGCGTTGTCATCATGTTCGGCGGCGTCATGATCTCGCTGGCCTGGGTGCTGAACTCCTACGCCGACTCCCTCACTCTGCTCTACGCCGGCGCCGTGATCGGCGGCATCGGTGCCGGTGCCGTGTACGGCACCTGCGTCGGCAATGCGCTGAAATGGTTTCCGGACCGCCGCGGCCTCGCCGCCGGCGCCACCGCCGCCGGCTTCGGCGCCGGTGCCGCGCTCACCGTGGTGCCGATCGCCAGCATGATCGCCTCCAGCGGCTATCAGAGCGCGTTCTTCACCTTCGGCATCGGCCAGGGCCTGATCGTGTTCGTGCTCGCGATCTTCCTGCGGCCGCCGAGCGTGGCGGCGCCCGCCCGCAAGAAGCAGCTCAACCTGCCGCAGAGCAAGATCGACTACACCCCGCCGCAGGTGCTGCGCACGCCGATCTTCTGGATCATGTATCTGGTGTTCGTCATGGTGGCCTCCGGCGGCCTGATGACCGCGGCCCAGATCGCCCCGATCGCGCACGACTTCAAGATCGCCAACGAGCCGGTGACGCTCGCCGGCTTCCAGATGGCGGCGCTGACCTTCGCGATCTCGCTCGACCGCATCTTCGACGGCTTCGGCCGCCCGGTGTTCGGCTGGATCTCGGATACGATCGGCCGCGAGCACACCATGTTCATCGCCTTCGGCACCGCCGCGCTGATGCTGCTGACGCTGGCGAATTACGGGCACAACCCGATCGTGTTCGTGCTCGCCACCGCCGTCTATTTCGGCGTGTTCGGCGAGATCTACAGCCTGTTTCCGGCAACCTCAGGCGACACCTTCGGCAGCAAATATGCCGCGACCAACAACGGCATGCTCTACACCGCGAAGGGCACCGCCTCGCTGCTGGTCCCGCTCGCGAGCCTCGTCTCGGCCAAATATGGCTGGCAGGCCGTGTTCGTCATCGGCGTCGCTCTGAACGCGACGGCGGCGTTGATGGCGCTGTTCGTGATCAAGCCGCTGCGCCGCGCCTTCATCCTGGGCAAGGAGGCTTCGGCCGCCGAGCCGGCCGCGCAGGATATCCGGACGGCATGAGCCCCTTCCTCCCGCGACTTCGAGAGGCGCACCCCGGTGCGCCTCTTTTTTTGTTTCTCCGCCGAAACGAAGCACCAGATGCCAGGGAGCACCGTCCTGGACAGCGTCGCTGACGTGTTTTTCCGGTGGCCGAGCGCACAAAAAGCCATCAAACGACATTGACTTCTGGCATAACGTATACCAGACTCGCTGACGTTGAAACCAAACGAACGGGAGGGTGCCATGAAAGTCGGAGACATCCTGCGCAATAAGACGGCGCGCGTGATCACGGTGCGAATGAACGAGACCGTCGGCGTCGCGGCACAGCTGATGCGCGCCAGCAATGTCAGCGCCCTCGTCGTCAAGGACGTCGTCCGCACCGAGGGCAACACCGCGGCCGGCATGTTCACCGAGCGCGACGTCGTTCGCGCCATTGCCGAGCATGGCGCCGCCGGCGTCAACCTGAAGGTCTCGCAGCTGATCTCGCCGCAACGGCTGATCTCCTGCAGCACCGAGGACACGCTCGAGCATGTGCGGCACCTGATGAACGTGCACCACATCCGCCACCTTCCCGTCATCGTCGACTTCGCGCTCGCCGGCGTCATCAGCATGCGCGACGTCTCCTCGGCCTTCGACGAAGCGGAAGCTCCGGTCGCCGCCTGACGCATTGCGCCGGTCAGCGGAACCGTCTGACCGCAAACCAGGTCTTGTCGGAGCCGCGCGCCGCCTGTTAGGCGGTGCGCAGTGAAGAGCGGCGGCTCGATCCCGCCGCTCGCTTTGGCCCGACAGGACTGCTTGCGATGAAAGCCTATGTGTATGGCGCCCAGGGCGCCGCGATCACCGACGTCGCCAAACCCGCGCCGAAGGGCACGCAAGTGCTGGTGCGCGTCCGCGCCTGCGGCCTCAACCGCGCCGATCTCGGCATGACCAAGGGACATGCGCACGGCGCCGCCGGTGGCGTCGGCACCGTGCTCGGCATGGAATGGGCCGGCGAGGTCGCCGAGCTCGGACCGGACGCCAAGGGCCTCAAGGTCGGCGACCGGGTCATGGGCTCGGGCGGCGCCGCGTTCGCAGAATACACCCTCGCCGATCACGGCCGCCTGTTCCACGCGCCGTCGAACATGAACTTCGACGAGGCCGCGACGCTGCCGATCGCGCTGACCACGATGCACAACGCCGTCGTCACCAACGGCGCGCTGCAGCCCGGCCAGAGCGTGCTGGTGCAAGGCGCGAGCTCCGGCGTCGGCCTGATGGCGATGCAGATCGCCAAGCTGAAGGGGGCATCGCTCGTGATCGGCTCCTCCACCGATGCCACGCGCCGCGAGCGACTGAAGGAGTTCGGCGCCGATCTCGCGATCGACTCCAGCGATCCCGGCTGGGTCGACCAGGTGCTGAAGGCGACGGGCGGCCAGGGCGTCGACCTCATCGTCGACCAGATCTCGGGCGCCGTCGCCAACCAGAACCTCGCAGCCACCAAGGTGCTCGGCCGGATCGTCAATGTCGGCCGGCTCGGCGGCACCCATGCCGATTTCAATTTCGACCTGCACGCGGCACGCCGCATCACCTATGTCGGCGTCACCTTCCGCACCCGCTCGATCGAGGAGATCCGCACGATCTTCGACGAGGTGAAGCAGGACATCTGGAGCTCCGTGGAAACGCGGGCCCTGCGCCTGCCGCTCGACCGCGTCTTCGCCTTCGACGACATCGGCGCGGCGTTCGCTCACATGGAGGCGAACAGGCATCTCGGCAAGATCGTGGTGACGTTGTGAGCCCAATGTTCTGACATTTAGACGCAATCGAAACAGTGCGCGGCAAAGACGAATTTGCCGCGCGATGCCGGCTTTCACGGCGCGGCATCGGCTGCTAAATCCGCGCCCATGAAGGACGCCGTCTCTCATGTCGATTCCGGCAAGGCCCGCGTCGCTGCGATTTCGATCGCGGCGAGCGCCAGCATGGCCGCGGCGAAGTTCGTCGTCGGCATCCTGATCGGCAGCCTCGCACTCGTCTCCGAGGCGCTGCACAGCGCCGTCGACGTCGTCGCCACCGTCATCACATGGATGGTGGTTCGGGTATCGGACCGGCCGGCCGACGACGAGCATCATTATGGCCATGGCAAGCTCGAGAGCCTGTCGGCGCTCGGCGTCATCGCCCTGCTCTACGTGCTGGCCGGCGGCGTCCTGGTCGAGTCCGTCAGCCGGCTGCGGGAAGCCGCGCCGCCGCCACAGCTCTCGGCGATTCCGTTCGTGGTGCTGCTGATCGACATCGCCGTCAATTTCTGGCGCGCCCGCGCCCTGCACCGGGCCGCGCACGAGACCCACAGCCAGGCGCTCGCCGCCGACGCGCTGCATTTCGCCTCCGACGTGCTCGGATCGATCGCGGTCATCGCGGGCCTCGTCCTGACAGCGCTCGGCTTCTGGTGGGGCGATTCCGCCGCCGCGGTCGCCGTCGCCGTGATGATCTCGGTGCTCGGCCTGCGGCTCGCACGCTCGACCGTAGAAACACTGCTCGACCGGGCGCCCGATGGCGCGGCGGAGAAAGCCGACGTCGCGATCCGTTCGGTCGCCGGCGTCGTCGGCGTCGAGCGGCTGCGGGTGCGACTCGTCGGCGCCACGCATTTCGTCGACGCCACCGTCACGGTGCCGCGCACCTATCCGATCGACCGCGTCCACGAGATCAAGCGCGATGCGCAGGCGGCGGTGGACGCCAGCCTCGGCGGCGCCGACGTCACCTTCACCACGGTGCCGGTCGCCCTCAGCAATGAGAGCGTCCGCGAGCGCATCATGGTGATCGCGCGCAATTCCGGGCTCGCGATCCACCACGTCACCGTCCACGATATCGGCGGCCGCCTGATCGTCGCCATCGACCTCGAGGTCGACGGCGACATGACACTGGTCGCCGCGCATGCGATCGCCCACGAACTGGAACGCAGCATCCGCGACGAGTTCGGCGCCGACGTCGAGGTCGACACCCATATCGAGCCGCTCGAGCCCGAGCTGCCGTTCGGCATCGATGCGCCCGAGCAGCGCGTCGCGCTGATCGCCGACGCCTTGCAGCGCTTCGCCGCCGAGACCGACATGTACGATGTGCACAACGTCCGTGTCCGCAACACCGAGGCCGGCGAGATCGTCAACTTCCACTGCCGGGCCGCGCCGTCGATGAGCGTGCTCAAGGTGCACGACAATGTCGACCATATCGAGCGCGGGATACGGCGCACCTTCCCGACCGTGAAGCGCGTCATCAGCCACGCCGAGCCGCCGCACGGCTGAAGCCCTCATGGCTGAAGCCCTAATGTCACGCCGCGTTCTCGCTTCGGACTCATCTCGCCGGCTTTTCGCCATGGCAAATCCGCATTGGATAAGATTTATTAGCTTTTGCCAAATCGTTGACTCTCGACAGCCCGAGAAATCTGGATTCAAATCGACTTGATTCGGAAGCGGCTGGGGCTCTTTCGAAATTCGGGTATCCAAGCAAAGTTTCGGGGGTCTACAGCATGGCGCGTGCGCATGCCGCGAACGCGTGCGTCCAATCTTCTGATTCCATCAAGGGGTTGGCGCAATCGATCGCGAAACCGGCCTATCAAAGGCTGCTGACTGCTGAGCCGGTATTGCGTCGTGCTGTCCCCACTTTGATCATTGCCTTTCTCGTCACCATCTGTCTCGGCGCCTTCGTCCAGGTGCTCGATCACAGCCGGCAGAAGCGCGGCGCGACCAAGCGCGACCTCGCCGCGATCTCGGATCTGCTGGCGGACCGCATCGGTCATCTGGCGATGCGCCCCGACCGCATGGCCAACATTGAGCATCTTCAGACCCTGCTGCCGGACTTGATCCCCGCCTGGGGCGTTGCGCCCGGCCGCCATGTGATCATCACCGGTGCCGACCACCGCATCCTCGCCCGCGTCCCGGTCGATGCCGCCCTCGGCGAGAACGACCGTATCCTCGACCTGATCTCGACCGCGCAACTGCTCGCCACCCCCGGCCTCCAGGGCGCCGTCACCGAGATCACGCTGCCGAACGGCCGTCCCGCCTTCGCCGTCTCGCAATTGATCAAGGCCCTGCCCGGCCGCGTCGTCGTGATCCAGGAGAAGATCGAGCCGATCTGGGGCTCGGACGCAGCGCTCTCGATCACGCTGTCGGCGACCACGGGCTTCGTCGTCCTGATCCTTGGCTTTGCCTTCCACTGGCAGTCGACCCGCGCCCGCGAAGGCGACCTGATCAACGACGCCGTGCGCGGCCGCATTGACACCGCGCTGAACCGCGGCCGCTGCGGACTGTGGGACTGGGACCTGTCGCGCGGCCGCATCTTCTGGTCGAACTCGATGTTCGCGATGCTCGGTCTCGACAACCGCACCGACCTGCTCACCTTCGGCGAGGTCAACGCGCTGGTGAACTCGGACGACATCGACCTGTTCGCGATCGCCGACCAGCTCGTCGCCGGCGAGCTGCGCCACATCGACCAGAGCTTCCGCATGCGCCACACCGAAGGCCATTGGATCTGGCTGCGGGTGCGCTGCGAGCTGAGCCAGGGCACCACCGATTCCGGCCTGCACCTGATCGGCATCGCCGTCGACGTCACCGAGCAGAAGAGCCTGGTCGAGAAGACCGCCGAGGCGGATCTGCGGCTGCGCGACGCGATCGAGACGATCTCGGAAGCCTTTGTGCTGTGGGACGCCAACAACCGCCTCGTGCTGTGCAACTCGCACTTCCAGAAGCTGCACAAGCTGCCGGACTCCGCCGTGACGCCGGGCACCTCCTACGAGACCGTCATCGAGGTCGGCAAGATGCCGGAGATCCGCACCCGCCTGCACGACAACAGCCAGCAGGCGCCGGGCGGCCGCACCTTCGAGGCGCAGCTCGACGACGGCAGCTGGCTGCACATCTCCGAGCGCCGCACCAAGGATGGCGGCTACGTCTCGGTCGGCACCGACATCACCCGCATCAAGGAGCACGAGCAGAAGCTGGTCGACAACGACCTGCGCCTGCGTGCCACCGTGATCGACCTGCAGCGCTCGCAGACCGCGCTGGAGCGCCAGGCGATCGAGCTCGCCGACCTCGCCGAGAAGTACTCGCAGGAGAAGACAAGGGCCGAGGAAGCCAACCAGACAAAGTCGAAGTTCCTCGCCAACATGAGCCACGAGCTGCGCACGCCGCTCAACGCCATCATCGGCTTCTCCGAGATCATGGGCTCGGGCATGTTCGGCTCGCTCGGCTCGGAGAAATACCAGGAATACTGCCACGACATCCTGACCTCCGGTCAGTATCTGCTCGAGGTGATCAACGACATTCTCGACATGTCGAAGATCGAGGCCGGCCGCATGAAGCTCGACATGGAGCCGCTCGACCTCGCCAAGACGCTCGCGGAATCGCTGCGCGTCGTCTCCGGCCGCGCCCAGGACAAGAGCCTGGTGCTCGACGCCGACATCGAAGGCAGCATCCCCGTCGTCGCCGACCGCCGCGCCACCAAGCAGATCATGGTCAACCTGTTGTCGAACGCGGTGAAGTTCACCCCCGAAGGCGGCCGCGTCACGATGCGCAGCCGCGTGTTCGACGACAAGGTCGTGCTGATCATCGCCGACACCGGCATCGGCATCCCCGCGCAATCGCTGGCGCGGCTCGGCCGGCCGTTCGAGCAGGTCGAGAGCCAGATGACCAAGACCTACCACGGCTCCGGCCTTGGCCTCGCGATCGCCCGCTCGCTGGCCCAGCTCCACGGCGGCTCGATGCGGTTGCGCTCCCGCATCGAATGCGGCACCGTCGTCCGCGTCACCCTCCCCCGCGACGCCTACAAGGCCACGGCGAGCATCTCGGTCGCCGCGTGAGGCCGCGCACGCTGCTGAACCACCTGGAGCCGACAGCCTGGGAGCCGACAGCTTGGCGCTTGGACTGCCGCCACAAGTGCGGTGCACATGACTGCGCCCTCGCCCCTTGTGGGAGAGGGCATGTAGGACAGGGCAGCGAATTCGGTTGGGTGAGGGGTCTCTCTCCACGAGCGTCGTTCGCCGAGAGAGACCCCTCACCCAACCGAGGCGTGGAGGGGCCGCACATGCCCTCTCCCACAAGGGGCGAGGGCACTGTATTGGACACCATCTTCGCGGCTACGACCCAACACATTGGATCTCCACCCCCACCACGGCCGCAGCGCTCGCATCCCGGGTTGACGCACGATCTCGCCCCCGCGTGCTCATGGCGCGCCTGGGACGACACCGTTCTGACCCGCCGGCATTCGCGCTTCACGTCTCAAACAGCACAGACAAACGTCCGCGGTCTCGCGGCCATTGACGCCCGAGGTTTTCAATCAGTCTGCCCCTCGACAATGCAAAGGGCGCAGGGAAGGCCAGGCGTCGGCTGACGCCTGCGGCCCGCCTGCGAAAAAAATGCAGGCGGCAGGTACCACAGGTGCAGCCGGACAAACCCGGCCCTCCCTGCGCGATGGTCTTCACGCTTATACGCAGTCGCCCTGGTGCGCCGGCTTGTTGGCCACCATCGCGCGACAATGCTCGCGCATTGCGCGGTAGACACCAGCTTCGGGGTGTCAGGCCGCTGCGATTTCACATCCGCGACAGCGCCGTCCGTCCGCGCCTCCTTCCGAAGACGCTACGTGCCCTCGCGGCCACCGCCTCCCCGCCTCGCGTGTCGTGACGATCGCGCGCAACGCCCCTTTGCTTGAGGCGGGATGGCGAGAGGAAACCATGATTTCCGAAAATTGGCAATAGATTTTTATTTTTCGGAACACTTCCAACTTCGTCCCGGTCGGGTTTGACGCAACATTCCCTCCTCGGTCATTCCGGGGCGTGCGCAGCACGAGCCCGGAATCCATCGTGCGGCAGACCGCGCGGCGACATGGATTCCGGACTCGCCGCGCTTCGCGCGCCGCCCCGGAATGACGGCGGAGGATCTGGCGGCAGTGATGCCCACATGTACCGGTCGGAGCAGGTCTGCACGCCGCGGCGTCAGCCCAACGGACTCTCCCCGAAGCGGCGCCAGAGTTTCGGATAGCGCGCGGCCAGATGCGCCTCGTCCTCTTCGAAGGGATCGCCGGCCGGTCCAGGTCCACCTAACCCGGCCTCCGGCTCGGAATGGTCGCGGACGTCACCCTCCCCGCCCTTGTCGCGAAAAACCCTGTTGCCGACATAGTAGATCTCTTCGAATTCCCATGTGTCGTCAGGTCCCGAAGCGCCATCGAACTGTGCCAGACTGTCGGGATCAGTCATGGCGCCCTCATAGACCTCCTGCCCGCGCGTCACGAGCCAGCGGCGAAAATACTCGAAGCCGTCATCCGAGCAGCCGCCATGGATGACATAGGCGGCGCCCCAGAGATCCCAGCTGTAGGCCTGATTGAGATAGCGGCGAAACGCGACCTCGAAGCCGATGATCTGATCCAGCGGCAACTCGCGGAGCGCCGCAGCGAGCGCCTCGCTCTGCGCGGCAGGGTCAGCAATTGATGCTGCACCTGTCCGTCCGATGATCGACCAGAACTGATCGGCTGGCATCGCTTGCGCGGTCACGGGCTCCCCCTCTCCACGACCCAGATAGGGTCGTGCCATCCGTTGTTCTAAGCCAACAAGCCTGGAGTTTCCAAGACGGCGGCCTGCTCCGTGCCCAGGTCACGCGAACAGCAACTTTCGCCAAGCGCGCGTTGCGGACGCATGCGATGGCCGATGCCTATCATCGCGGAGGACAATCAGATGCTGAAACGAATATGGCGCGGCTGGACCAGCCCGGCGAACGCCGATGCCTATGAGGCGTTGCTGCGCTCGACGATCTTCCCCGGGATCAAGGACCGCGCCATTCCCGGGTTCACCGGCATCGAGCTGCTGCGCCGGCCGCTGGAGACCGAGGTGGAGTTCATGACGATCATGACGTTCACCGACGAGGACGCCGTCAAGCGCTTCGCAGGAGCCGCACATGAGCAGGCCGTCGTGCCGGCAGCAGCGCAGGCGCTGCTCAGTCGTTATGACGCGCAGTCTGCACATTACGTCGTCCGGGTGCCATCGACGACGGCAGGCTGAGCCCGCAACGGCACGCAAAAGCGATGGCTAGGCAAAGCGGCGCCGCAGGCGGCGTGTGCTCACCCTATCTCGGCACAGACGAACGCCGATGGTGGGCGCGGCGCGTGCGAGAGCAAGATGCTGCGGCTGGCCGCGTGGCCGCGCCTTTGCCTACCCTAAAACGAAGTCAATTCCTACGCCTGCAGGCTCGGCGCGACCTCGCGGGCGATCTGCACCAGCGAGGCGATCAGCGGGGTCATCGGGTCGCGCTGCGGGATGACGAGGCCGATCTGGTAGTTGATCACGGGATCGACGATCGGGATCGAGCGCACCTTGTCGGCGAGCCCCAGCGTCTCGGCGAGCTTGGCCGGCATCACGCTGGCCCAGCGGCCGGTCTTCACGTGCGTGTACAGCACCAGCAGCGAGTTCGAGGTCAAGGTCGGCGTCACCTCGTTGCCGGCGGCCTTCAGCGCGCGGTCGATGATGCGGCGGTTCTGCATGTCCGGCGTCAGCAGGCACAGCGGCACCTGTCCGACCTCCTTCCACGTCACCTGCTCGCGATCGCCGAACATCGCGTCCGGCGCGGTCAGCAGCCGGTAGCTCTCGTTGTAGAGCGGGATGGTGCGGACACGTCCGATCGGCTCGTTCTCGATGTAGGTCAGCCCGGCATCGACCTCGAGGTTCTCCAGCAGGCCGAGCACGTCGGCCGACGTGCACGACATGATGCGGAACCGGACCTCCGGATGCTTGGCGCGGAACGGCGTCGTCAGCGACGCCACCATGCCGAGCACGGTCGGCACGGCCGCGATCCGGATCTCGCCCGAGAGCTTGTCCTTGAGGCCGTTGATCTCCTGCCGCATCGCGCGGAAGTCGCCGACGATGCGGCGGGCCCAGTCCAGCGTGCGCTCGCCCTCCGGCGTGAACCCCTGGAACCGCGAACCGCGCTGCACCAGCATGACGCCGAGGATCTCCTCGAGCTGCTTGATGCTGGTCGACATCGTCGGCTGGGTGACCCCGCAGGTCTCCGCCGCGCGGCCGAAATGACGCTCCTTGGCCAGCGCCAGCAGCAGTTCGAGCTTGTCGATCAAGAGGTCGGCCTTCCAGCGGTTGAAGAGCCTGGTTCCGCACGTTTTCGGCGCTACCAGCCAGGATGAAACCCTATCACGGCGAGGGGGTCCCGGACACGGTAAAACGCGGCCGCGAGCCGGTCGCGCGAGCGCCCGCTTTTCGTCAACTTCTAGCTATCTCACGATTGCGTTTCGCTATCGCAGCACGGGACTGCTTTATTGATATCTTGAGCAATTCCAATTTGGATGTGCGAAACGCTTGCAACGCAGAATCGGGATCAGGATGACGCCGGTGTACGAAAGTTGGGACGCGGCGCGCGGCGCCGAGATCATCGCCGAACATAGCCGGATGGAGGGAGCAACCTTGCCCATCCTCCACGCGTTGCAGGAGGCGTTCGGCTACGTGCCGGAGGATGCCATTCCGATGATTGCATCCGCCCTGAACCTGTCGCGCGCCGAGGTTTACGGCGTGTTCACGTTCTACCATGATTTCCGGGCCAAGAAGGCCGGCCGTCACGTGCTCAAGCTGTGCCGCGCCGAGGCCTGCCAGGCCGCCGGCGGCGATGCGCTCGCCGCGCGCGCCGAAGCCAAGCTCGGGATCGCCATGGGCAACACCACCGCCGATGAGCGCGTGACGCTGGAGCCGATCTACTGCCTCGGCCTGTGCGCCACCGCGCCGTCGGCGATGATCGACGGCCGGCTGGTCGGCCGGCTCGACGAAGCCCGGATCGATGCTCTCGTCTCGGAGGCCCAGCGATGAGCGTGCGTCTTTTTGTCCCGTGTGATGCCGGCGCGCTCGCCGTCGGCGCCGATGAGGTCGCCCACGCGCTGCACAAGGCGGCGCTGGAGCGGAAGGTCGATATTGAGATCGTGCGCAACGGCTCGCGTGGGTTGTACTGGCTGGAGCCGCTGGTCGAGCTGGAGACGGCGCAGGGCCGCTTCGGCTTCGGTCCCGTCACCGCCGACGACGTGCCGTCGCTGCTCGACGCCATCGTCGCCGACACCTCGCACAAGCTCTCGCTCGGCCTGACCGAGGAGATCCCGTGGCTGAAGCGGCAGACCCGCCTCACCTTCGCCCGCTGCGGCATCATCGATCCGCTGTCGCTCGAGGATTACCGCGCCCATGGCGGCTACAAGGGCCTCACGCGGGCGCTGACCTTGTCGCCGGACGCCGTCATTTCCGAGGTCACGACCTCGGGCCTGCGCGGCCGCGGTGGCGCAGGCTTCCCGACCGGCATCAAGTGGAAGACGGTGTCGCAGACCGCGGCCGACCGCAAATACGTCATCTGCAACGCCGACGAGGGCGACAGCGGCACCTTCGCCGACCGCATGCTGATGGAAGGCGATCCCTTCGTGCTGATCGAGGGCATGACCATCTGCGGCATCGCGGTGGGCGCCACCAAGGGCTACATCTACACGCGCTCGGAATATCCGCACGCGATCGCGACCATGACCAAGGCGATCGACATCGCGAAGAAGGCCGGCCTGCTCGGCGACAAGATCGCGGGCTCGAACTACACGTTCGACCTGGAAGTCCGCACCGGTGCCGGCGCTTATGTCTGCGGCGAAGAGACCGCGCTGATGGAGAGCTTGGAGGGCAAGCGCGGCATCGTCCGCGCCAAGCCGCCACTGCCCGCGCATCACGGCCTGTTCGGCAAGCCGACCGTCGTCAACAACCTGCTGTCGTTCGCCGCCATCCCCTTCATCCTCGATGAGGGCGCCAAGGCCTATGCCGATTTCGGCATGGGACGCTCCCGCGGCACGATGCCGATCCAGATCGCCGGCAACGTCAAGTTCGGCGGCCTGTTCGAGACCGCGTTCGGCATCACGCTCGGTGAGCTCGTCGACGACATCGGCGGCGGCACCTTCACCGGCCGGCCCGTCCGCGCGGTGCAGGTCGGCGGTCCGCTCGGGGCCTACTTCCCCCGCGCACTGTTCGATACGCCGTTCGACTACGAGGCGTTCACCGCCAAGGAGGGCCTGATCGGCCATGGCGGCATCGTCGTGTTCGACGACACCGTCGACATGTCGAAGCAGGCGCGCTTCGCGATGGAGTTCTGTGCCATCGAATCCTGCGGCAAGTGCACGCCCTGCCGCATCGGCTCGACGCGGGGCGCCGAGACCATCGACAAGATCCGCCGCGGCGAGCGCGTCGCCGAGAACATCGCCCTGGTCGAAGACCTCTGCGGCACTATGAAGCTCGGATCGCTCTGTGCACTCGGGGGCTTCACGCCCTACCCTGTGCTCTCGGCGCTGAAGCACTTCCGCGAAGACTTCGGACCTCAGCAGCCGCGCCTGCAGGCTGCGGAATAAGATATCGGGAACAAGGACACCGACCATGTCGCTCATCCACGAAACCGATTACGGCACGCCGCTCTCCAAGTCCGAGAAGATGGTCACCCTGACCATCGACGGCCAGAGCATCACCGTTCCCGAGGGCACCTCGATCATGCGCGCGGCCATGGAGGCCGGCACGCAGATTCCGAAGCTGTGCGCGACCGACATGGTCGACGCGTTCGGCTCCTGCCGGCTCTGCCTCGTCGAGGTCGAGGGCCGCGCCGGCACGCCGGCGTCCTGCACCACGCCGGTGGCCGCGGGCCTCGTCGTCCACACCCAGACCGAGCGGCTGAAGAAGCTGCGCAAGGGCGTGATGGAGCTCTACATCTCCGACCATCCGCTCGACTGCCTCACCTGCGCCGCCAATGGCGATTGCGAGCTGCAGGACATGGCGGGCGCGGTCGGCCTGCGCGACGTGCGCTACGGCAACCAGGGTGAGAACCACGTGTTCGCCGACGCTTGCGGCGAGGCCAATCCGGCCTGGCTGCCGAAGGACGAGTCGAACCCCTATTTCACCTACGATCCCTCGAAGTGCATCGTCTGCTCGCGCTGCGTCCGCGCCTGCGAGGAAGTGCAAGGCACGTTCGCGCTGACCATTTCCGGCCGCGGCTTCGACAGCCGGGTATCGCCGGGCATGAGCGAGAGCTTCCTCGGCTCGGAGTGCGTGTCCTGCGGCGCCTGCGTGCAGGCCTGCCCGACCGCGACCCTGACCGAGAAGAGCGTGATCGAGATCGGCCAGCCAGAGCATTCGGCGGTCACCACCTGCGCCTATTGCGGCGTCGGCTGCGCCTTCAAGGCGGAGATGCGTGGCGAGGAAGTCGTGCGCATGGTGCCCTACAAGGACGGCAAGGCCAATCGCGGCCATTCCTGCGTCAAGGGCCGCTTCGCCTATGGCTATGCGACCCACAAGGAGCGCATCCTCAAGCCGATGATCCGCGAGACCATCGACCAGCCCTGGCGCGAGGTCTCCTATGACGAGGCCTTCAAATTCGCCGCCGACAAGCTGCGCGGCATCCAGGCCAAGCATGGTCGCGACTCGATCGGCGGCATCACCTCCTCCCGCTGCACCAACGAAGAGACCTATCTGGTGCAGAAGCTGATCCGCGCCGGCTTCGGCAACAACAATGTCGACACCTGCGCCCGCGTCTGCCATTCGCCGACCGGCTATGGCCTCGCCACCACCTTCGGCACCTCGGCCGGCACGCAGGACTTCGACTCGGTCGAAGACAGCGACGTGATCATGGTGATCGGCGCCAACCCGACCGACGCGCATCCGGTGTTCGGCTCGCGCATGAAGAAGCGGCTGCGCCAGGGCGCCAAGCTGATCGTCGTCGATCCCCGCAAGATCGACCTCGTGAAGTCGGCGCACATCAAGGCGGACTATCATCTGCCGCTGCTGCCCGGCACCAACGTCGCGATCCTGACCGCGCTGGCGCATGTCATCGTCACCGAGGGTCTGGTCAACGAGACCTTCGTGCGCGAGCGCTGCGACTGGAGCGAGTTCCAGGACTGGGCGGAGTTCGTGGCGCTCGAGAAGAACAGCCCCGAGGCCGTCGCCCAGTTCACCGGCGTCGATGCGGAAGCGATCCGCGGCGCGGCCCGGCTCTACGCCAAGGGTGGCAATGGCGCCATCTATTACGGCCTTGGTGTCACCGAGCACAGCCAGGGCTCGACGACGGTGATCGCGATCGCCAACCTCGCGATGGCGACCGGCAACATTGGCCGCCGCGGCGTCGGCGTGAACCCGCTGCGCGGCCAGAACAACGTGCAGGGCTCCTGCGACATGGGCTCGTTCCCGCACGAGCTGCCGGGCTACCGGCACATCTCGGGCGACGCGGTGCGCGACCAGTTCGAAGCGATGTGGAACGTCAAGCTCAACCCCGAGCCGGGCCTGCGCATCCCCAACATGTTCGACTCCGCGATCGAAGGCACCTTCATGGGCCTCTACGTGCAGGGCGAAGACATCCTGCAGTCCGATCCGAACACCACGCATGTCGTGCAGGCGCTGTCGTCGATGGAATGCGTCATCGTCCAGGACCTGTTCCTGAACGAGACCGCCAATTACGCCCACGTCTTCCTGCCCGGCTCGACCTTCCTGGAGAAGGACGGCACCTTCACCAATGCCGAGCGCCGCATCCAGCGCGTCCGCAAGGTGATGAGCCCGCTCAACGGCATGGCCGACTGGGAGGTCACGATCGGTCTCGCCAAGGCGATGGGCTTCGAGATGACGTACAACCACCCGTCGGAGATCATGGACGAGATCGCGGCGCTGACGCCGACCTTCACCGGCGTCTCCTATCAGAAGCTCGAGGAGATGGGCTCGGTGCAGTGGCCCTGCAACGAGAAGTTCCCCGAGGGCTCGCCGATCATGCATGTCGACGGCTTCGTCCGCGGCAAGGGCAAGTTCGTGGTCACCGAGTACGTCGCGACCGACGAGCGCACCGGCCCGCGCTTCCCGCTGCTGCTCACGACGGGGCGGATCCTGTCGCAGTACAATGTCGGCGCGCAGACCCGGCGCACCGAGAACGTGGTGTGGCATGGCGAGGACGTGCTGGAGATCCATCCGCACGACGCCGAGCAGCGCGGCATCCGCGACGGCGACTGGGTGCGTCTGACCAGCCGCGCCGGCGAGACCACCTTGCATGCGCTGATCTCGGAGCGCGTGGCGCCGGGCGTGGTCTACACCACGTTCCACCACCCGCTCACGCAGGCCAACGTCATCACCACGGACTACTCCGACTGGGCGACCAATTGTCCGGAGTACAAGGTCACGGCGGTGCAGGTGTCGCAGTCCAACGGCCCGTCGGACTGGCAGAAGGCCTATGACGAGCAGGCCCGCAACTCGCGCCGCATCGCCCCGGTCGTGGAGGCGGCGGAGTAGCATGCGAGATGCAGTGCGCATCGCGGATCGTCTGGTCTGGCGCGACGGAGCCCTCACCGAGGGCCACCGCCGCGTGCCGGAGGAGACCGCGGTCGCGCTGACCTACAATGGCGGCACCCAGGCCGTCATGATGGCGACACCGCAGGACCTCAGCGACTTCGCCGTCGGCTTCAGCCTCAACGAGGGCCTGATCACTGGCCGAGACGACATCATCTCGCTCGACGTCGTCGAGCTGGATGACGGCATCGAGCTGCGCATGTGGCTGCCCGACGCCCTCGCTGAACGCCTCGCCGAGCGCCGCCGCAACATAGCCGGTCCCACCGGCTGCGGCCTGTGCGGCATCGACTCTCTTGCCGAGGCCGTCCGGCCGGCGGCGCATGTGCCCCAGGGCCGGCGCTTCACGCCGCGCGACGTCATGACGGCGCTGGCGGCGATCGAACCGCTGCAAAAGCTGAATCACGAGACCCGCGCCGTGCACGCCGCGGCGTTCTGGACACCCGCCCGCGGCATCGTCGCCCTTCGCGAGGACGTCGGCCGTCACAACGCGCTCGACAAGCTGGCCGGTCATCTCGCGCAGGCTCACAGCGCGGCGACCGAAGGCCTCGTCATCATGACGAGCCGCGTCTCGGTCGAGCTGGTGCAGAAGGCCGCCGCCATGGGCGCGCCGGTGCTGGTCGCGGTGTCAGCGCCGACCGCACTCGCCATCCGCATGGCCGAGGCCGCCGGCATCACCCTGATCGCGGTGGCCCGCAACGACGGCTTCGAAATCTTCACCCATCCCGAACGGATCGTCGCGAGCGCCGAGACCGGCACGCGATCAACACAGACGGACACGCCCCATGTCGCATAACCCTTCCGACCGCCTCGTCTACATGGCCAACCAGATCGGCAAGTTCTTTCAGAGCCAGGGGCAGGAGAAAGAGGTCGCCGGCGTCGCCGAGCACATCAAGAAGTTCTGGGACCCGCGCATGCTGAAGACGATCTATGCGCACCACGATGCCGGCGGCGCCGGTCTCGACCCGGCCGTGAAGGAAGCGATCGGCAAGCTGAAGGACGCTGCGGTCGCGAAGGAGAAGGCGTGAGGCAGGCATCGTTCTCGTAGATCTCGTAGCCCGCAAGAGCGCAGCGACATGCGGGGCCGGTCTCTCCGCGACACTCCGAGCAGACTTGACCCCGGATGTCGCTGAGCTCATCCGCGATCCAACTCATTACTTAACTTGAACCACCGTGTGGCTGCCCCTCACCCCGCCCCTCTCCCCGTAAGAACGGGGAGAGGGAGCGCACCACGATTGTGGCGGCGTCTGAATCTCACGCCTCCTCCTCGTGCTCGGCCTGCGACAGCTCGGCGATGGCGAGGTCGCCGGAATCGGCCATGCGGGCCTTCGCCGTGGTGGTGACATGGGCGGCGAGCGCCGGCATGCGGGCGATCAGGGCGTGGAAATCCTGCGCGTCGAGCACCAGCAGCCGGGTCTTGCGGGTGGCCTTGACGGTCCCCGAGCGCTTGGTCCGGTGCAGCAGCGCGATCTCGCCGAAGAAGGTGCCGTCGGCGAGCTTGACGCATTGCGTCGGCAGCTCGATCTCGACCTCGCCGGCGGTGATGAAATACATCGATGACGCGACGTCGCCGCGGCGGACGAGAATTTCGCCGGTCTCGATCGTGCGCGCGCGCAGCAGCCGCATGATGTCGGCGATCTCCGAGGCGGACAGATGTGAGAACAGCGGCACCCGCGCCAGCATGCCCCAGGTGACGACGAAGTCGCGCCGCTTCACCTCGTCGGCAAATGCATTGGAGATGATGGCGACCGGCAGCGCGATCATCGCGAGGCCGCCGACGATCGCGAACACCGAGATCGCCTTGCCGAGCGAGGTCACCGGCACGACGTCGCCATAGCCGACGGTGCCGAGCGTTACGATCGCCCACCACATCGCGTCGGGAATGGTGCCGAACTTGTCGGGCTGCACGTCGCGCTCGACCGCGTAGAGCAGCGAGGCGAACAGCAGCACGGCCCCGGCCAGGATCGCGATGCAGCCGACGAGCGTACGGCGCTCGGCCTGGATCGCCGCGAGCAGCGAGCGCATCGCCGGCGAATAGCGTACCAGCTTGAGGAACGGCAGCACCACCAGCACCGCGAGCGTGGCGTGATCGCCGAACGCGAGCACGACAGCGGCCGGCAGGAAAGCCAGGAGATCGATGACTCCGAGCGCGGAGAGTGCATATTGCAAGCGGTCGCGCAGCGGCGAGACGTGCTGCGGCGTATGGCCGGCGACGCTCCAGAGCCGGGCAACATACTCGAAGCCGAACACCAGCACGGCCATGACCTTCACCGCGGTGAAGGTCGGGCCGAAGCGGGCGTCGAGATGCGGCACCGAGGCCAGGATTGTCGCCAGCACGTCGGCGAAGATCACGATGACGACGGCCCGCACGATGCGCGAGCCGACCGACAGCGGCAGGTGATCGTGCTCGAGCAGCTCGTAGAGCCGGTCCCGCAGATCGGGATCGCGAATGCTCTCGCCCGGCCCGAGCGTCGGCACGATCAGCCGTCCCGGCCGATCGCGCTCTCGATCGCGGCCAGCGCAGCCTCCGCCTTGGATCCGTCGGGGCCGCCGGCCTGGGCCATGTCGGGGCGGCCACCGCCGCCCTTGCCGCCCAGCGCCTCGGACGCCGCCCGCACCAGCTCCACTGCGTTGAAGCGCGACGTGAGATCGGCGGTCACGCCGACCACGACGCCGGCCTTGCCGTCCTCGCTGCGGCCGACGATAGCGACCACACCGGAGCCGAGCTGCTTCTTGGCCTCGTCGACGAGCGATTTGAGATCCTTCACCTCGACGCCATCGACCGCACGGGCCATCAACTTGATGCCTGAGACCTCGCGGATGCCGGAGGCGGCTCCGCCCGCCGCCGCGCCGCCGCCCATCGCGAGCTTCTTGCGGGCGTCCGACAGCTCTCGCTCGAGCTTCTTGCGCTCCTCCATCAGCGCCGTGATGCGCGCCGGCACCTCGTCCACCGTGGTGCGCAGCTCGGCCGCGGCGGCCTTGGCGAGCGAGAGATTGTGATTGGCATGGGCGCGCGCGCCGCGCGCCGTCAGCGCCTCGATGCGGCGGACGCCGGACGCCACCGCGCTCTCGGACGTCACCGCGATCAGCCCGATGTCGCCGGTGCGCTTGACGTGGGTGCCGCCGCACAGCTCGACCGACCAGCCCATGGCGTTGGTGCCATGGTCGCGCGCGGCATTGCCCATCGAAACGACGCGGACCTCGTCGCCATATTTCTCGCCGAACAGCGCGCGGGCCCCGGCCTCGCGGGCGTCGTCGAGCCCCATCAGCCGGGTCGTGACCTCGGCATTCTCCAGCACGACGTCGTTGGCGATGTCCTCGACGCGGGCGAGCTCATCCGGCGTGATCGGCTTCGGATGCACGAAGTCGAAGCGCAGGCGGTCGGGCGAGACCAGCGAGCCGCGCTGGGCGATGTGGTCGCCGAGCACCTGGCGCAGCGCCTCGTGCAGGATGTGGGTCGCCGAATGATTGGCGCGGATCGCCGAGCGCCTGATGTGATCGACGTCGAGCTGCAGCGCGGTGCCGAGCTTGAGCGTGCCCTGCTCCACCGTGCCGATATGCGCGAACAGGTCGCCGGCCTTCTTCTGGGTGTCGGTGATGCGGACGCGGACGCCGTCGCCGGTCATCAACCCGGTGTCACCGACCTGGCCGCCGGATTCGCCGTAGAACGGCGTCTGGTTCAGCACGATCACGCCGCTCTCGCCGGCCTTGAGGCTGTCGACGGCGGCGCCGTCCTTGACCAGCGCGGTCACCGCGCCTTCGGCGGTCTCGGTGTCGTAGCCGAGGAACTCGGTGGCGCCGAGCTTCTCGCGCAGCGGGAACCAGACGGTCTCGGTGGCCGCCTCGCCCGAGCCGGCCCAGGCGGCGCGCGCCTTCGCCTTCTGCCGCTCCATCGCGTCGGTGAAGGAGGCCTGGTCGACGCTGATGCCGCGCGACTTCAGCGCATCCTGGGTCAGGTCGAGCGGGAAGCCGTAGGTGTCGTACAAGGTGAAGGCGACATCACCGTCGAACATGTCGCCCTTGGAGAGCGAGGCCGACTTCTCGTCGAGGATGGCGAGGCCGCGCTCCAGCGTCTTGCGGAAGCGGGTCTCCTCCAGCCGCAGCGTCTCCTTGATCAGCCCCTCGGCGCGGATCAGCTCCGGATAGGCCTGGCCCATCTCGCGGGTCAGCGCGCCGACCAGCTTGTGCATCAACGGCTCGCGCGCGCCGAGCAGCTGGGCGTGGCGCATGGCACGGCGCATGATCCGGCGCAGCACGTAGCCGCGGCCCTCGTTCGACGGCAGTACGCCGTCCGAGATCAGGAACGACGAGGCGCGGAGGTGGTCGGCGATGACGCGCAAGCTCGCCTTCTGCGGGCCCTGAGGGTCGGCGTTGGTGAGGTCGGCGATGGTGCGGATCAGCGCGACGAACAGATCGATGTCGTAATTGTCGTGCTTGCCTTGCAGCACCGCGGCGACGCGCTCGAGGCCGGCGCCGGTATCGATCGAGGGCTTCGGCAAGGGATTGCGGACCCCGCCCTCGAGCTGCTCGTACTGCATGAACACGAGGTTCCAGATCTCGATGAAGCGGTCGCCATCCGCCTCCGGTGAGCCCGGAGGGCCGCCCCAGATCTTGTCGCCGTGGTCGTAGAAGATCTCCGAGCACGGACCGCACGGGCCGGTGTCGCCCATCTGCCAGAAATTGTCCGAGCCGGCGATGCGGATGATGCGCGACTCAGGGAGCCCTGCAATCTTCTTCCACAGCCCGAACGCCTCGTCGTCGTCGATATAGACGGTCGCGGTCAGCTTGTCCTTGGGGAGGCCGAACTCCTTGGTGACCAGCTTCCAGGCGAGCTCGATGGCGTTCTCCTTGAAGTAGTCGCCGAAGGAGAAGTTGCCGAGCATCTCGAAGAAGGTGTGGTGCCGGGCGGTGTAGCCGACATTGTCGAGGTCGTTGTGCTTGCCCCCCGCGCGGACGCATTTCTGCGACGTGGTGGCGCGGTGGTACGGCCGTTTCTCGACACCGGTGAAGACGTTCTTGAACTGCACCATGCCGGCGTTCGTGAACATCAAAGTCGGGTCGTTGCGCGGCACCAGCGGCGAGGACGGCACGATCTCGTGGCCGTTCGCGGCGAAGAAATTGAGGAAGGTCGACCTGATCTCGTTGACGCCGCTCATAGCAATCCAATCGAAGAAGTCCGTGAATTCTGAGGGAATGCTTTTAGACAAGCCGACTTCGCGTGTCCAGAAACTGTGCAGAAACATCATGGGGTTGCTGCACGGCTCCTAAAGCTGGTTGAAAGCCATGGTGACGCGTTGACAGCTCGGTTGAGCTGGTGTTTTGTCCGAACCACTGACAATAGTCGCGTCGGGAGAGACCGTCTCTTGAGGTTCAGCTTGAACTTCAGGGGCCGGCGCCGAAGGA
This sequence comes from Bradyrhizobium sp. SZCCHNS2022, assembly GCF_032377575.1. Taxonomy (NCBI): domain Bacteria; kingdom Pseudomonadati; phylum Pseudomonadota; class Alphaproteobacteria; order Hyphomicrobiales; family Nitrobacteraceae; genus Bradyrhizobium; species Bradyrhizobium sp. SZCCHNS2022. Next base: position 3,284,687 of record NZ_JAUHHZ010000001.1, read on the forward strand.
GCAACCGCCCCGGAAACTCTCAGGCAAAAGGACCCTCGCGACTTCAACTGCATCTGGAAAGAGGCGCTGGCCGGGCCTGAGCCCGGGAGGCGTCCGCCGACGGGATAATACTCTCAGGCACAGCGACAGATGGGGCTTCGGTAGCGTTTTTCGGGACTGGTCCCGAGGAACCGCGCGAGGACCCCTGATGGCTGAACCGGCTGCTACTCTCTCCTCTTCCCTGAAGCGAACGCCGCTGCACGCGCTGCATGTCAGCCTCGGCGGCAAGATGGTGCCGTTCGCGGGCTATGAGATGCCCGTGCAATACGCGCCCGGCGTGCTCAAGGAGCACCTCCATACCCGCGCCGCGGCGGGCCTTTTCGATGTCTCCCACATGGGCCAGGTCGCGCTGGTGCCGAAATCCGGTAACGTCGCCGACGCCGCGGCTGCGCTGGAGCGGCTGGTGCCGCAGGACATCATCGGCATTCCGGCCGGCCGGCAGCGCTATGCCCAGTTCACCAACGCGGACGGCGGCATTCTCGACGACCTGATGGTGGCGAATTTCGGCGAGCACCTGGTGCTGGTGGTCAACGCCGCGTGCAAGGAGGCCGACATCCAGCTGCTACGCGACGGCCTGTCCGACGCCTGCGAGGTCCAGCCGCTGACCGACCGCGCGCTGCTGGCGCTGCAGGGGCCGAAGGCGGCGAGCGTGCTGACGAAATTCTGTGCAGAGGCCGAAGGCATGCGGTTCATGGATTCGGGCCCGCGCATGGTCGACGGTCTCGCCTGCTACGTCTCGCGCTCCGGCTACACCGGCGAGGACGGCTACGAGATCTCGGTGCCGGCCGACAAGGCCGAGCAGCTCGCCGAGGCGCTGCTGTCCGACAAGGACGTGCTGCCGATCGGGCTCGGCGCGCGCGACAGCCTGCGGCTCGAGGCCGGGCTTTGTCTGTACGGCCATGACATCGACACCACGACGACCCCGGTGGAGGCCACGCTGGAATGGTCGGTGCAGAAGGTCCGCCGTAGCGGCGGCGCGCGCGGAGGCGGCTTCCCGGGCGCCGCGAAGATCCTGGCGCAGTTCGACGGCGGCGCGGCGCGTCGTCGTGTGGGGCTCCGGCCCGAGGGACGCGCGCCGGTTCGTGAGGGCGCAACGCTGTTCGCGACCGCCGACTCGACTGAGCCGGTCGGCAAGGTGACCTCCGGCGGCTTCGGCCCGACGCTGAATGCGCCGGTCGCGATGGGCTATGTCCCGACCGCCCTCGCCGCGCTGGACACCCCGCTGTTCGCGGATGTGCGCGGACAACGCCTGCCGCTGCGCGTCGCCGCCACGCCTTTCGTTCCCAACACCTACAAACGTTGACCCTGCAAGCGCTGAAGGACGTCCATGACCACGCTCTACACCTCCGACCATGAATGGCTCAGCATCGAGGGCGATGTCGCCACCATCGGCATCACCGACTATGCGCAGGCGCAGCTCGGCGACGTCGTGTTCGTGGAGCTGCCGCAGGTCGGCCGCGCCCTGAAGAAGACCGAGGCCGCCGCCGTGGTCGAATCGGTCAAGGCCGCCTCCGACGTCTACGCGCCGATCACCGGCGAGGTGGTCGAGGTCAACCAGGCCATCGTCGACGAGCCCGCGCTGGTCAACACCGATGCCGACGGCAAGGCCTGGTTCTTCAAGCTCAAGATCGCCGACAAGGCCGAGCTCGGCGACCTGATGGATGAGGCGGCGTACAAGGCGCACACGGCGTGAGACAAGGCGGTGCGGCAACACCCACCACTGTCATCGCCCGGCTCGACCGGGCGATCCAGTACGCCGCGCCCCCTCCGCTTGATCTCGACAGCAACGTTTACTGGATGCCCCGCCTTCGCGGGGCATGACGAGGCATAGAGGATTGCTCATGACCACGCCGCTCAAGCCGCTCGATGATGCCGCCGCCAGCTTCGCCCGCCGCCATATCGGTCCCTCGCCGCGTGACGTCGCGGCGATGCTGGAGACCGTGAACGCAAAGAGCGTCGCGGAGCTGATGGCGCAGACCCTGCCCGGAACGATCCGGCAGTCCGCCCCGCTCGACATCGGCCCCGCCCTGAGCGAGACCGAGGCGCTGTCGCACATGCGCGCGCTGGCGGCGCGGAACCAGGTCTTCACCTCGCTGATCGGCCAGGGCTATTCCGGCACGATCATGCCGGCGGTGATCCAGCGCAACATCCTGGAGAACCCGGCCTGGTACACGGCCTACACGCCCTATCAGCCCGAGATCAGCCAGGGCCGGCTGGAGGCGCTGTTCAACTTCCAGACCATGATCTGCGACCTCACCGGGCTCGACGTCGCCAACGCCTCGCTGCTCGACGAGGGCACCGCGGCGGCCGAGGCGATGGCGCTGGCCGAGCGGTCGGCGCGCGCCAAGACCAAGGCCTTCTTCGTCGACCACAACGTGCACCCGCAGACCCTTGCGGTGCTGCGTACCCGCGCCGAGCCGCTCGGCTGGCAGCTGATCGTCGGCGATCCCGCCAAGGATCTCGACAGCGCCGAGGTGTTCGGCGGCCTGCTGCAATATCCCGACACGACCGGCGCGTTGCGCGATCCGCGCACCGCCATTGCCAGGCTGCACGACAAGGGGGCGCTGGCGATCCTCGCCGCCGACCTGCTGGCACTGACGCTTATTGCCTCGCCGGGCGAGCTCGGAGCCGACATCGCGATCGGCTCGGCGCAGCGCTTCGGCGTGCCGATGGGCTATGGCGGTCCGCATGCCGCCTACATGGCGGTGCGCGATGCGCTGAAGCGCTCGCTGCCCGGTCGCATCGTCGGCCTGTCCGTGGATTCGCGCGGCGCCCCCGCCTATCGGCTGGCGCTGCAGACCCGCGAGCAGCACATTCGCCGCGAGAAGGCGACGTCGAACATCTGCACCGCGCAGGTGCTGCTGGCGGTGATCGCCGCGATGTACGCGGTCTATCACGGCCCTGAAGGGTTGAAGGCGATCGCCCGCAATGTGCATCGCCGCGCCGCGGTGCTGGCGGCGGGTCTGCGCAAGCTCGGCTTTGCTCCGGCAAGTGACAGCTTCTTCGATACGATCACCGCCGAGGCTGGCGCCAAGTCCGATTCGATCATCGCCCGCGCTGAGGGCGAGCGGATCAATCTCGGCCGCGACGGCAGCCGGCTGCGGATCGCGCTCGACGAGACCACGACGCCCGATGTCGTCGAAGCCGTGTGGCGCGCCTTCGGTGGCGAGCTGTCCTACGCCGTGATCGAGGCCGAGGCGCGCGACGCCGTCCCGGCCGAGCTGAAGCGGCAACGGCCGTACCTGACGCATCCGGTGTTCCACGCGCATCGCTCCGAGACCGAGATGCTGCGCTATCTGCGCAAGCTTGCCGACCGCGACCTCGCACTCGACCGCGCGATGATCCCGCTCGGCTCCTGCACGATGAAGCTGAACGCGACCACCGAGATGGTCCCGCTGACCTGGCCGGAATTTTCCAGCCTGCATCCGTTCGTGCCGCGCGCCCAGGCCGCCGGCTATCACACCATGTTCGCCGAGCTGGAGGACTGGCTGTGCCGGATCTCCGGCTATGACGCGGTGTCGCTGCAGCCGAACTCCGGTGCGCAGGGCGAATATGCCGGCCTCTTGGCGATCCGCGGCTATCATGCCGCGCGTGGCGAGAGCCATCGCACGATCTGCCTGATCCCCTCCTCCGCCCACGGCACCAACCCGGCCTCGGCGCACATGGTCGGCATGGAGGTGGTCGTCGTCGGCTGCGACGCGGGCGGCAATGTCGACCTCGCCGATCTCAAGGCCAAGGCGGAGGCGCATAGCAAGAAGCTCGCGGCGATCATGATCACCTACCCCTCGACGCACGGCGTGTTCGAGGAGCACATCCGGGACATCTGCGACATCGTCCATGCCCATGGCGGCCAGGTCTATCTCGACGGCGCCAACCTCAACGCCCAGGTCGGCCTCGCCCGTCCCGGCGATTACGGCGCCGATGTCAGCCATTTCAATCTGCACAAGACGTTCTGCATTCCGCATGGCGGCGGCGGCCCGGGCATGGGCCCGATCGGCGTCAAGGCGCATCTGGCGCCGTTCCTGCCCGGTCATCCCAACACCGATGGCGCCACCGCGCACCCCGTGGGCCCGGTGTCGGCGGCGCCCTACGGCTCGGCCTCGATCCTGACCATCTCCTACATCTATATGCTGCTGATGGGTGGCGATGGCCTGACCCGCGCCACCGAGATCGCGATCCTCAACGCCAACTACGTGGCGGCACGCCTCGATCCGCATTTCCCGGTGCTGTACCGCAACGAGCGCGGCCGCGTCGCGCATGAATGCATCATCGATCCGCGCCCGCTGAAGCCAACCAGCGGCGTGACCGTCGACGACATCGCCAAGCGCCTGATCGACTACGGCTTCCACGCGCCGACGATGAGCTTCCCGGTCGCCGGCACCTTGATGATCGAGCCGACCGAGTCGGAGTCCAAGGCCGAGCTCGACCGCTTCTGCGACGCCATGATCGCGATCCGCAAGGAGATCGCCGAGGTCGAGCAGGGCCGCTTCAAGATCGAGGCCTCGCCACTGCGTCACGCGCCGCACACGGTGCACGACATCGCCGACGACGATTGGACCAGGGCCTATCGGCGCAGCGAAGGCTGCTTCCCGGAGGGCACCTCGCGCACCGACAAGTATTGGTGCCCGGTCGGCCGCGTCGACAACGTCTATGGCGATCGCAACCTGGTGTGCTCGTGCCCGCCGGTCGACGACTACGCGCAGGCAGCGGAGTAAGCTGCCTCGCGCCCGCTCCAATCGGTCACCTGCCACGGCTCACGACAGTCGATGACGTGAGCCGTGTCGGGGTCCGGCGCGATCAGCACGCCATGCCAGCGCCAGAGATTGGCGTTGGTCAATTCGGTGCCGCCCCACCAGCGCCGGATGGGATTGAGGGCCGTAAAGTCCTCCTCGCCGGCAAGGATGGCCTTACCGAGCGGCGTGAGCGAAAGCGTGCTCGCCTTGTAGCGGTCGAGACGTTCACGGCCGTGGTGCATCTCGATCGAGAATGGCCACTCGGCCAGGCCCGAAATCGCGGGCACCGGCGCCAGCGCCAGACCGTCGAGCAGCGCGCCGGCTTCCCAATAGTCGAACACGCGTCGTTGAAAGCGCTCCCGAAAGGGCGGCAGCACGTCGAGCGGGCGCTCGTAGCCGGCGGACAGCAATTCCAGGATTCTCAGCTCCGACGCGCCGAGGCCCGTCGCGGCCCCCGGAAGCTCATCGAGCATCTCCAGCACGCAGCGCCGAAGCTGCGGCAACGCACTCAGATCCTGCTTCAACAGATCGCACCAGGCCTGCGGCGTCGACGCTCGAAAAGCCCGCCATGCGAGATGACCGAGCTCCATATGCTCGCGTGAAACTGCAATGCCCATCGTCTGCTCGGCGATTTGCCAAGCTGGCGCATGAAGCGGTGTATCGACATGCCGCAACACGATCTTGGTCGCGATCTCCGCGTCATGGCGGAGATAATCCAAGAGCCAGATGAGCACCAGCTGGTCGTTCGGTCGGGTGTCCATCCAGAGCTCGACACGATCACAACGATCGACAACTTCGAGAAGACCCTGGCTGCGCACACCGGCGGCCATCAGTTCGCGCCGCGAGGCGAAATCCAACCAGTGCGCCATCTTCTGTCGCGGCGGGCGTCCGGCGAGAAAGGCCGACAGATCCGCATCGGACGGCAAAGGCCCCCACACGAAACGATGCAGAATCGGCACCACCAGATCGGCAAAGCCGCCTCTTCGTAGCGCACCGGCGCCGGGGTCGTCGGCCGTGAGAATGAGGCTTGTCATCCGCTTGGCTCCGTCATGGCACGACCGGCGCACGGCGCATTGGGCCGCCCGCAATCGATTTCGGCGAAAACCGGCGCCAGAAGGCCTGCGCCCTCTCATCGACTGCGCAGATCCGGCGATCCGGAAACACGGATTCTCCTGTTTGCCCCCGGAGACAAGTCATCCCTCAAGGGACGCGCGCTGCGTCAAGGATTGCACCCGCAGAAACCAGGCCAATCCACCGGAGCGCGACGTATGGGCAAACGACGGGCGCCGGAACGTCGTCAAACCGACGTCCCCGGCGCCCGCGATGCTCGCTCTACTCCTCCGCCGGCTCCTCGCCGTCGCCGTCGGCATCGCGCTCGGCGTTGCCGGCCAGGATCTGCTCGGCGATCAGACCGGAGTTCTGGCGGATCGCAGCCTCGATCTTCGCGGTCATGTCGGGGTTGGCCTTGAGGAAGGTCTTCGAGTTCTCGCGCCCCTGCCCGAGCCGCTGGCTGTCATAGGAGAACCAGGCGCCGGATTTCTCGACGATGCCCGCCTTGACGCCGAGATCCAGGATCTCGCCCATCTTGGACACGCCCTCGCCATACATGATGTCGAACTCGACCTGCTTGAACGGCGGTGCCAGCTTGTTCTTCACCACCTTCACGCGGGTGGAGTTGCCGATCACTTCGTCGCGCTCCTTGATCGCGCCGATGCGGCGGATATCGAGGCGTACCGAAGCATAGAATTTCAGCGCATTGCCGCCGGTGGTGGTCTCCGGCGAGCCATACATCACACCGATCTTCATGCGGATCTGGTTGATGAAGATCACCATGGTGTTGGACTTGTTGATCGACGCCGTCAGCTTGCGCAGCGCCTGGCTCATCAGGCGGGCCTGCAGGCCCGGCAGCGACTCGCCCATCTCGCCCTCGAGCTCGGCCTTGGGCACCAGCGCCGCCACGGAGTCGACGACCAGAACATCGACCGCGCCGGAACGCACCAGGGTGTCGCAGATCTCCAGCGCCTGCTCTCCCGTGTCCGGCTGCGAGATCAGGAGCTCGTCGATGTTGACGCCCAGCTTGCGCGCATAGACCGGATCGAGCGCATGCTCTGCGTCGATGAACGCGCAGATGCCGCCCTTCTTCTGCGCTTCCGCAACGGTATGCAGCGCCAGCGTGGTCTTGCCCGAGGATTCCGGCCCGTAGATCTCGACGATACGCCCCTTGGGCAGGCCGCCGATGCCGAGCGCGATGTCGAGCCCGAGCGAGCCGGTCGACACCGTCTCGACGTCCATCGAGCGGTCGTTCTTGCCCAGCTTCATCACCGAGCCCTTGCCGAACTGACGCTCGATCTGGGACAGCGCTGCGGAGAGCGCCTTACTCTTATCCATGGAGGAACCTTCGACGATACGCAGGGCGGTGGCGGACATTGGCGCTCCTTATGGCGGGGATTCGCGGGATGGACAAACGGTTAACGAGGTCGGGCAGCAATCTTGAGGTGAATGTACCCCATCTGTTCTTTGTTCGCAATATGTTCTTGCGCGTTTTCCCGATCGTTCGCAGAGGCCACAAGTGGCTCGGTCGCATGGACGGCCGATCACACAGCCCCAGCGGCGACTGCGCACAGGATCCGGGGTGCGCGATCGAGCCAAGTCGCGACAGGCTGGCCGAACCGCGACCCGCGACACCGGTTGCGACCCGACCATCCCCACGATCGAGCCTCGCTTCCCTCGACTGCGACGAACCGAAATTCAACCAAGAATTGTATTTGCCATCAAGCTTGCCATGCGGCTCGTGGTTTGCTTCCTCTCGAACTCGCAGCAACTCGCATCGCCCGGGCACCGCATGTCGAACAGCAATTCCCACCGTGACGCTGTGGCGGCCGGTCGGCCCGAAGGAACTCGCGCTGATCGAAGCGTCCGGCATGCGCGCATTTCCGCCGCGCCTTCCCGAGCAGCCCATCTTCTATCCCGTGCTGACCGAGGACTACGCGGTGAAGATCGCGCGCGACTGGAACGTGCCGGCCAGCGGCAGTGGTCATGTGCTGCGCTTCGAGGTGCGGCGAGATTTTCTCGATCGCTACGACGTGCACGAGGCCGGCGGGCGCGACCACCTGGAGTACTGGATTCCGAGCGAGCATCTCGCGGACTTCAATGCCGCCATCGTCGGCCCGATCACGCTCGTCAAAACTTTTCCTTGAAGCAGACGACAAACAAACAGACTTCTGCACGCGTGCGTAGACCGCACGCTCCGTGGTTCTCCTGACGAGAACGAAGTTCCCGCAACCCTTCTACTTTTGTTCGGCTCATGACATGAGCACGCGCACTGATTTCGTGCAGCGACCTGCTCTCGCCGATCCCTAGATCTCGCGCGACCTCACTCGGTCGCAGCGAGTTCCACAGCAGGATGGCCGCGACTGGCCTCGCGCGCACCACGAAGACGATGATTGATTGCGGGCCTGCCGACCTCGGCAAGGAGAACACGATCCTGCATTCTTTATCTGTTGACCATCATACCGCGGGGCCTTGAGTTGCCGGTGCATGCGGTCATGACAGGCAACAGGAACCTCCATCGGCGAGCAGCTCGTCCAGGATGAAATGGCGCTGCTGTTCCCCGCATGCGTGACACAATCAGAAGGCGACAAGTCCTGCCACCTGGACGGGACGTGATGGAGATCACGCGATATGCGGCCGGGTCACCGTCAAACCACGGCCATTGTCATAAACTTTTGGTTGTGGTAACAAATTCAGGTCATCGGGCGTCGCAACGAATTGATCAGCCCCGAATTTGTTTGTTCGTTTTCGATGACGGTTGGCGAATGTCACCGGCTGATACTGGCGCGTGATGTGCCGTCACCCTCGAATGCCATCTGCCAGCAATGGCTGCAGGCTCTGTCACCCGTAGGCGCACGGCCCTGAAACCATCCGCGCCGAAAGAAGGCCCCGGACCGCGTCCGGGGCTTTTGACGTTGCGCGCCCCCGCATGGGGACTGATCAGCAGCGCAGCTGCCGTTTTGTCGCAGCCGACCTGGAACGGATCGCGTCGGTTACGCATCATCATGTCGATGACACGCGATGATCTCACCTGCCGCTGCTGCAGAGCCGGCCTCCAGCGCATCGAGCTTCATTCGCAGCGCGGGGCTGCAGGAGACCGCCGCTGCCCGGCCTGCGACGCGCTGCTCGAAACCGTCGATGGCGCGACGGAGGTCGTCTACCGGCTCACGGTCGTGCCTGAGCGGGTCTTCGACGCGCGACATGCGCGCCCTCAAAAGACCGCACGTTCGCCCTGCAACCTTGATGTGACGCAAGGTGAGCATGCGCGTAACGAAGTAGATTGAAATTGTCATTGCCGAACTGCCCTGCCGGGAAGCTCCGACGTTGACCCGAGCCTCGGATCGCGGCGATCCGAGGCTCATTCGTCGCGGGTGGCTCGGGAATCGCGACGCCATGCGCTTTCGCAGCCACGACACCTGGCGGCCATCGCGAGCGGCGCCACTGGCGACCGTATTTTACCGGAATTGATCCAAGGGGCGTTTCCGCATCCATTTACGCTGCGTTCATCAAACCCAGCGGCCTGGGGCGGTCAGGGCTCACCGGTTTTGGCAATGCCGCTCTATTTCTTTCGTATCCGTAACGGCCACTTCTCAGGCGCGTCCGAGTACGGCACCGAGTGTGCCGATCGCAATGCAGCCTGGAAAGAGATGACGACTGTGTGCGCCGACATGGCCAGCAGCATCTCGCGCAAGCTCGCCGAAAATTCCGAGTGGCAGATGGAGCTGCTCGACGAAACGCGGCAGCCGGTCTTTCGCATCCGCATCGTGGCCGAGTCGCTCGACCAGGCGTGACGGCGGCTTGCGGTCCGCGCGTCGCGCCGACCCTGAATGGCGAGCGCGACAATCAACAACCAAAGGCTGCGTAAGTTGTTGCAAATGCCTGCCATTTCGGCAGGCGCCCTTGATCCAGATCAAGTAGCCAGTTGCCCTCCTGGCAGACACTTAAACTTGTATGGGTAATCTGATCTTCAAATGTCCGCGGACCGGGATGAACGTGCAGCATTGGCTGGAAGAGCCGAAGCCAGGCGACCCCGCATGCGCTTACGAAACCGTGGTTTGCAAGGCCTGCACCCGGCTTCACTTCATCAACCGCGACACCCGCAAGCTGCTCGGCGAGCGCGAGTGAGCAGCGTTGCTTTAGTCTGCGCTCGGCAATCGCCGCATCGTGAATTCGATGGCGCCATCGGGAAGCTCGCGCCAGCTTTCGACGGCGCTCATATAGCCGGCCTTGGGATAGCGGCTCAGATAGTCGCGCGCCTTGGCACGCGCTTCCTCGCGCGGCAGGGTGAACGTGTCGCGCACGTAACCATCGCTTACGTAGCCCTCGCGGCCGTCGCCCTTCCGGCGCCGGGCCGCCATCCGGCTGGCGATGTCCCGCGGGCGCAACCCCATCAATGAACTCCCGACACGCTGCAACCCCGTCAATATAGACGAGACTGCGCGGAATCCGAGTCCGGAGGATGGGGGTCTGGCCCGCCGAATCGCTTCAGTTGGTGCTGGCGCCGGATTTCGGCTTCTTAGCCGCCGTGGTCTTCACCGGAGGGGTCGTCTTCGGCTGTTCCGCAGCGCGCACATTGCCCCAGGGGTCGGAGCTTGTCTTGGCATCCGGGATCTTGCGCATGGTGTCCTTGTAGGCCTTGTCGCGCGCGGCCTCCGCCTCCTTCTCCTCGGGGGTCTTGGACGGACCATCCGCGAGAAGATTGATGTTCGGCATCTGCGCCATCGCCGGAACGGCCCAGCCGGTCAGCAAGGCGACCGTCATCGTCACGATCAGCTTCTTCATTGGTTACTCCCCGGTATAAGCCGCCTTATACCATTGCATGGCCCTGCGCCAAGTCTGCGGGATGCGAAGTCCGCGGGATGCCACGTCTGCAGGATGCCCCGTCTGAGGGAACCAGGTTCAGGCGCAAACCCGGGGTATCGCAGCCGTCTCGCCGGACCTGTCGCCTCCCCGGCATTCATCATAGGATTTCAACTCCGGCCTTTTCAAGCCGGCGGCCATCGGCCGGCCGCTCCGGCCTGCGCTGGAGCCTGTCGGCGACAACAATCTCGGAGGACCACCGCCAGTGCCGAACGACACCCCGGAATTCACCCTCGACGAGGCGCGGCGCATCCTGGATGAGGTGTTCGCACCCTGGATCAAGGATCTCGCTCTGGCGGTCGAGGCCATCGCCCCATCGGCGCAGGGCGAGCCCGGGGCCATCCTGCGGATGCCGTTCTCCTCACGCCTATGTCGTGACAATGGCGTGGTCTGCGGCCAGGCCTTGATGGCCTTTGCCGACACCGCGATGGTGATCGCCATGGTGACGGCAAGCGGCGGCTATCGGCCCATGACCACCGTCGACCAGACCACGCATTTCATGCGCGCCATAGCCTCCGCCGACGTGATCGCGGATGCACGTGTCGTTCGGATGGGGCGGACCATGAGCTTCGGCCGGGTCACGCTGACGAGCGCATCCGACGGCAAGCCGGTGGCGATGGTGTCGAGCGCCTTTGCGATGCTCTGATAAGGGTGGCTCCGGAGACTTAACGAAACGTAAAGACGACGGTCCGGCCTTCGCGGGCCGGATTTATCTCAATGAAACCCGGGCCTGATTTATTTTACGCGCTTTTGACACGAAAGGCGGCGTCAGCCGGCATCGGGTTACGGCCATGAGCGAGACAGATGAGAAGCGGATCGCACCCCGGCATCGGGTGCTCAAGCAGGGCAGGCTGGCGTTCGACGGCGGCGGCGCGGTCGATTGCATGGTCCGCAACATGTCCGATACGGGTGCGCGGGTCGAGGTGGTGAGCCCGGTCGGCCTGCCCGAGGCGTTCACGCTGGTGATCCCGTCGGACAAGTTCACGCGGCGTTGTCACGCGGTGTGGAGCCACGACAAGCGGATCGGCGTGGCCTTCGATTGAGCGGATCCGGCGGCTAGAGCCGCCGCCTCCGCAGCCGCCATCGCCAGCCGGCCGAGACAAGCACCGCAATCACCAGGCTCGCCGTGAGGCCACCGCCGGCGAACCGTCCGCCAGGCCTGTCGATCGTTCGCGACCACCAAGACGGCGCCTCGCCCGCCCGCGCCAGCCGGAATGCCACGACACTGTCGCCCAGCGATGTGCCGGCCTCGGAATGGCCGCCGGCTGCGATCACCAGATATTGCTCGCCCTTCCACTCATAGGTCATGGGATTGGCGACGCCCGGCGCCGGCAGCCGGCCCTGCCACAACTCCCGCCCCGTGCCGGCGTCGAAGGCGCGCAGATAGGCATCCATCGCGCCGGTGAAGACCAGTCCGCCCGCCGTCACGGCGACACCGTTGACGAGCGGCGTCCCCCATTTGAACGCAAGCCCGAGCGGCGCACGATCCTCCGTGGTGCCGACCGTCGCGCGCCACAGGATTTTCCCGGCCTTGAGATCGACCGCGACCATCTCGCCCCAGGGCGGCCGATTGCACAACAAACCGAGCTTGGACATCGCAACCGCGCGCGTCACCGCGAACGGCGCGCCGCGTTGCAGGCCGAAATCGACGCCGCGCGGCGGTGTCATGCGGTCGGCCTCGGCGCGCGGGATCAGCCTGACGACGTGAACGGCGCGACTGACATTGGCATAGAGGATCTGGTGGACGGGATCGAACGCCGCTCCGCCCCAGTTCACGCCGCCGCCGGTCATCGGATAGAGCAGCGTGCCTTGCGTCGTCGGCGGCGTGTAGAGGCCGTCGTTGCGCAGACGTGCGAGCTGATCGTCACAGGATGAATCGACGACGCGCGGCATCACCCGGAAGATGTCCGCCGGTGCGAAACGCTGCTCCAGCAGCGGCGGCACGTGCGTCGGAAATGGCTGCGTCGGAGAGAGATGCTCGCCCTCGACCGCGCCTTGCGGCACGTCACGCTCCTCGACCGGCCAGATCGGCAGACCGGTGTCGCGATCGAGCACGAACACGAAACCCTGCTTGGTCGGCTGCATCACGACGTCACGCATGCCCTGCCCGGTCTCGATCCGCGCCAGCGTCGGCTGCGCCGGCAGGTCATAGTCCCAGACGTCGTGATGCGTGGTCTGGAACGACCAGGCGGGCGCGCCGGTCTCGAGCCGCAACGCGACGACGGAATCGGAATGGCGATTGTCGCCAGGGCGCGCGCCGCCGAAGAAATCCGGACTGGGCGAGGACGTCGGAAGGAAGACCAGGCCGCGCTCCTCGTCGACTGACATCGGCGCCCAGACATTGGCATGGCCGGCAACGATGCCGTCATGGATCAGCGGATCGAAGCTCCAGCGCAGCTCGCCGCTGCGCGCATCGAAGCCGCGCACGGTGCCTCGGGGCGCATCGACCCGTACATTGTCGCCGATCGATGAGCCGACCACCACGACACCACGACCAATCACCGGTGCCGACGTGATCTGGAATTCTCCCGGCCACAGCAGGTCCCTGGCGATGTCGATCCGCACTTCGCCATCGGCTCCGAAGCCGGCGCAGGGACGTCCGGTCCGCGCGTCCAGCGCGATCAATCGGGCATCGACCGTGCCCATGAACAGCCGGCTGCGGCATGCCGCATCGGCCGGCGCCTGCGCGTCGATCCAATGCGCGACGCCACGGCAGGCATAGCGATTGGCCGGACGCCGTCCGTCGCCGACCTTGGGATCGAAGCGCCAGCGCGGCACGCCGGTGCCGGGGTCGAGCGCGACGACCTCGTTGAACGGGGTGCAGAACACAAGGCTGTCCTCGACCAGGATCGGCGTCGCCTCGAACTTGGTACGAAGCGCTGCCGCCGGCGGCCGGCTCTGGAGATCACCGGTGTGATAGTCCCAGGCGGGCACCAGCCGATCGACGTTCGCCGGCGTGATCTGCGCCAGCGGCGAGAATCGCGTCCCCCCGGCGTCGCCACCCCAATGCTCCCAGCCATGGGCCGGCCCCCCCATCAGCTGGCTCCAGATGACCGCCGCCCAAACGCCACCTTGACGCAACCACATCCTCCTCTTCCTCCCGCAAGCTGCCTCCGAAGCGACGCGTGAGCCATGAGAGCATCTCCCATGGGCAAATCCAGTCGAATGGGACGGTTGGCAGCCGATGCGGGACGAGTGGTTGAACGCAATGACGGATGGCGGACGCCAGGGACGACCGGACGGAGCTTTCTCCAAATGGAAGCGGCCGCCCTTGCGGACGGCCACTTCGTTGACGTGGGAGACGATGAGCTTCAGTAACCGTAGCCGCGCCGCGTCGGATAGCTCTGAGGAGCCCGACCATAGCCGCCTCCACCATAGCCCCCGCCGACGCCGATCCCGACGCTGACCGGCGGCGCCACGCGTACCGGAGGGCCATAATAGTCGCGTGTCGGAGGCGGCGGCGCATAGACCACGACGTCATCGCCAGGGTCGCGGCGAGGCGTCCGGCTGGCGCGCCTGGGCGGATCCTCGTCGCGCTTCCGGGCCGGCTTCTCCTCGACCCGCTTCGGCGTCTCCGATTTGCGGGCCGGCGGCGGTGTCTGCGAGCACGGGCAGGTGGGACCCGCGGTGGCGGCCACCGGCACGACCGGCGGGCTGGCCGGAGCCGCGGCAGGGATCGCCGCATTGGCGGCCGCCACGACGGGCGCCACCACCGGCCGATTGCGCAGCCGCTCGATCAGCTTGCGTGCGGTCGGGGTCAGATCGCTGTCCGGATAGCTCGCGAGAAACCCTTGATAGGCGGCGACCGTGTTGATCAAAACCGCCTCGTTCCAGGCCGCCATCCTGTTGTGGAGGTCGAGCCATTCCCGCGCCTGCGGACCGTAGGGCGGCGCGGTGTAGAGCGCCACGAACGCCTCATAAGCTTCGACGCTGCCGTCGCCGACGATGATCTCGTTGGCGGCTTCGATCGGCTTGCCCTGCAGGCTGCGCTTCCATTCGTCGACGCTGCGCTTGGCAACCACCGGCCGCGGGCCGGCATTGGCAGCGCTCGCATCGGCGGAGACGACGAAGCGAAAATCCTCCGTCAGCGACGACGAATCCCAGGGCGTCTGGCGGCCTTCAGTGACCTTGTTCACTGCCACGCGCACCCGCTTGAACGCCTGCTCGATCGGCAGGCCCGGCTCCCGCGCGGCCTGTAGCAGGGCCGTGGTGTATGGGCTGTTGGCGCCGGTGCCGTCCTCGGCTTCCGCCCCTGGCGAGGTCGAGTACGACAGGAAGGTGCCCGGCGCGCCGGTCTTGGTGTCGACCAGCGCGAGACCGCGGCCGGCGTTCTGATTGATCGCGGGAAACGGATTGTTGCGGCAGGCGTCGAGCAGCAGGATGCGCATCCGGCTGGGCACAGAGTTGAGCGTATTCAGAAGATCGTTGAGACGCACCGCCTGCAGCGGAATGTCGGCCTCACGTCGTGGATCGACGTCGACCGGAACCAGATAGTTCTCGCCATCGATCTGCAGGCCGTGGCCGGCATAGAACACCAGCGCCACCGTATCCGGTCCCTTGCTCGCAATCTTTGCGGCAAAATCCCCGACCTCGCGGTTCAAGTCGCGCTGCGACAGATCGGCGGCCCGGGTCACATCGAAGCCGGCCTCTGCCAGCATCTTGGCCATCGCATTGGCGTCATTCGCCGGATTGGGCAGCGGGGTCACCGCACGATAGGCCGACTGCCCGATCACCAGCGCCAGCCTGCTGCTCTCGGCCAATGCGGGCGACAATCCGGCTAGCAGGCCGCCGGCCAGCACGGCGGCCCTGAGAGCGTGGCGGAACATGGCAATCTCCAATCTGCACGTGACTTGCCCGTTGGTCGGGCCGGTTCGCGGCCCGGTTCATTGCCGGGAGCAAATGCCGCACGGTCGGCTCCACTCGGCAGGTCCTGCCGAGGCGTGGCGTCCTGGTCGACATCTTTGCAGCACGAGATTCCCGCAGCATTGCCGCGATCGCGACCTAGCGTCCGCGCCGCATGGCGTGTAGCTCGAAAATGCGACTGATGGCGTCAGTTGCGGGAATGCTCGCGGCCCTGCCGCTTGCAGGCTGCGCCGCAGACAGTCAATCCCGCCTCCCCGCCTTCATGCGCGCCAGGGCCCCCGAGCCGCCGCCGGAAGCTCCGCCCGACGTGGCGGTTCTCGTCCGCAAGTCTCTCGACATGATCTTCGTCGCCACGGCGCAGCCGCGCGATCTGGAGGCCACACCCGCCATGCGCACGGAGCGTGGCGACGCATGGACCGCCTGCGTGCGCGCCCAGATCATCTCCGTCGCCGGCGCTCCGCTCCGGCGCCAGACCTACCGGCTGACGATCAGGCAAGACGAGATCATCGACCGGCGGCGCGCCGTCCAGGCCGCGACTGCGTGTCTGATGACTACAAACCGATCCTGCCCACGAAATGATTCAACCACAGGGCGATTGTATTAAATCCGGACGACCGGAGCTGATGACGAGCCGCTCCATGCAAGAACCTGCTACCACCTCGGGAACGTAGTGTTAGTTATTAGCTAACGCAAACCAGCGACCGCCCAGCGAACGAATGGCTCAAATTTAACGATTCCTGGGGAACATCATCTCCGACACACGCGCGGAATGACCCTTGGAATCTGGTTCTCCATGAACGTTCATATCGTCGGCGATGACACAGCCAAGCTCGCCCTGCTTCGTGGCATGCTGGCCGAGCGCTGCTCGCTCACATCGGAGCTGATCGGTGACGCCGACATCAAAGGCGGCGACATCGACGCCATCGTCGTCGCCGCGGATCTGCGCGACGTCGACAACATCACGGCATTGAAGGAGATCTCCGACCGGCTGGCGCGGATTCCACGCCGAATCTTCCTGACCAACCACAAGTCCCGTCTGTCGACGGTTCAGGCCTATGCGCTCGGTGCTACGAGCGTGTTGTCGAGCACACCGAGCCGCAATCAGTTGCTGGGAAAGCTGCTGGATGCGCGGCCGAGCTCGGCGGTCAAGAGCGTTGCGGTCGACGATCGCCAAGCCGCATTCACGGGCGCGGCCTGCATCGCCTCGATGTTCGCTGCGGTGCTCGGCGGCGCCGAGATCGACATCGAGGAGACGCGTCGCGCCGGCAAGCGGATTGCGGAATGTATCGCTGAAAACGGCCTGTCTGACTGGCTCGCGACCGTTCGGCGCCACCATGAAGGCACCTATCAGCATTGTCTGCTGGTTACCGGCATCACCGTCGACTTTGGCCTGAGCCTCGGCGTCCACAGCTCCGATCTGGAGCGGCTCTACATGGCCGCGATGTTCCACGACATCGGCAAGGCCAAGATCCCGCTGACCATCCTCGACAAGCCGGGCCGGCTCGACGTCAAGGAGCGCGCGCTGGTCGAAACACACCCCGCGGCGGGATACGATGCGCTGAAGGACAACGCGGCGATCACGACCGAGGTGCTCAACGCGGTCCGCCACCATCATGAATTTCTCGACGGCAGCGGCTATCCGGACGGGCTGATGGCCAACAACATCCCGGATCTGACGCGCATCCTCACCATCTCCGACATCTTCTCGGCCTTGATCGAATATCGCAGCTACAAGCCGGTGATGGCGCGCGAGAAGGCATACGAGATTCTGCAGGGGATGGAAGGCAAGCTCGAGAAGCCGCTGATCGGCGCCTTCCGCGATGTCGCGCTGATGCGCTGAGGCTCAATCGAGCCGTGGTGAATGCGCCGTTAAGGCCGGCACGCAAATCCTAATCGAGCGGCAAGGCCTATCTTGTCAGCTTTGCGATACCGTTCGGCGGGGCGGCGCGGTTCGCGCAGCAAGGGGACGATGGGACGTGGCCGAGATCATCGATCATTCGATTGCACATGCTTCAGCGGGCGCACCGGGGCGCCGCACCCCCGCCGGCACCGTTGCGACGGCAGCGCCCTTGCTTGCGCTCGGAGAGGTCGCTGTTCCGGCCTGGCAGGCTCTCGCCCAGCGGGCGCTGGAGCCGAACGGCTACTACCTGCCGGGTTGGGAGCTCGCCGTCGACGCCTCTGCCCAGGGCCGCACCGGCACCTCGGCGCTGTGCGCGTGGAATGACGACCCGTCTCCTCACCTCGTCGGCCTCATGCCCGTCACCTCGCTGTGGCGCGCCTGCAAGCTGCCGCTGCCTGTGCTCGCCAGCGGCCACCCCTACGGCACGCTGTGCACGCCGCTGCTCGATGCCGGCAGCGCGGAGCCGGCCGCGGCGCGACTTCTCGACGAGGCCAGGCGAACGGGTGCACGCGCGGTGCTGCTGCGCGACATGTCGGTCAAGGGACCCGTGATGCAGGCGTTCGCCGCCATCCTCGGCAGCGCGGGGCTGCGTCCACGCATCGTGCACTCCTACGAGCGAGCATGCCTCGACGCGACCGGCGACGGCGAGACGATGCTCCACGACGCGCTCGGCACCAAGAAGCTGAAGGAGCTGCGCCGCCAGCGCCATCGTCTGGCCGAGCATGGCGAGATCCGCTTCGAGGTCGCGCGCGCCCCCGGCGATGTCGCAGCTGCGCTCGAGACCTTCCTGCGGCTCGAGGCGAGCGGCTGGAAGGGACGCCGGGGCACCGCGCTGATCCAGCATGATGGCGATGCAACCTTCATCCGGCGCGCAGTACCGGCGCTCGCGCAGGACCACGCCTGCGAGGTCATCAGCCTCCTGGCCGGAGACATTGCCGTGGCTGCGGGCATCGTGCTGCGCCACCGCGGCCGCGCCTTCTTCTTCAAGCTCGGCGTCGACGAGCGGTTCGCGAAATATTCGCCGGGCGTGCAATTGACGCTCGATCTGACGCGGCACCTCTGCAGCGATCCGGCCATCAGCTCCGCCGATTCCACCGCGGGTCCCGACCATCCCATGATCAATCCGATCTGGCGCGGGCGCCTTGCGATCGGTGACGTGCTGATCCCGCTCTATGCGCGCGATCCCGCCGTCGAGATCATTCACGCCGCGCTGATCGCCCGCCGCCAGGGCCTCGGCCTTGCCCGGCGCGCGGTTCACGCGATCCGCGACTGGCGGAGACACCGGACGACTACTCAGCGGCCTCCGCATTGACCTCTGCCGAGACCTGGCGAATGGCGCGCGCCAGCATTTGCGGATCCTGCGCGCCGGACACGGCGTATTTTTGCGCAAAGACGTAGGTCGGCACGCCGGAGATGCCCTTCTCCGCGGCTTCCTGGGCCTGCCCCGAGACCAGCGCGACGTCCTCGTCGGTTGCCAGCATCTTGCGGACGACGGCGGCATCGAGCCCGCAATCCGCGGCGGCCTGCACCAGCACCTCGGTCTCGGTGAGATCGCCGCCGTCGCGGAAATACAGCTCCATCAGCCGCTGCTTCATCTCGGCCGCCTTGCCGATCTGGCCGGCCCAGTGAATGAGGCGATGGCAATCGGTCGTGTTGGGCTGGCGCGCCACCTTGTCGGGCCGGTAGGTCAGTCCCTCCTGCTCGGCGGCCGCGACCACGCGACCCGCGATGCCCTTATAGGCTTCGACCGAGCCGAACTTGGTCGTCAGATACTGCTCGCGGCTGATACCCTCGCGCGGCACCCTGGGATTGAGGAAGAACGGCCGGAAGTTCACCTCGACCGGTACGTCGGGCACCAGCTTCAGGGCCTCCTCGATGCGATGCTTGCCGATATAGCACCAGGGACAGACGACGTCGGAGACGACGTCGATGATCAGCGGCTTCAAGGTGCTCATGCGCGTGCCTCCAGGTTCCGACGGGCTGCGTCCAAGATAGAGTGGTGAACGGCCAACACAAGCTCAGGTCACAGCGAGGTAACCATCTCCTTCAGCCTCGCGGCCGTGAGCTCGTCAGCCGGGAAGAAGGTCTCCAGCGCCAGCTCCGACAGCGTGATGTCGACCGGCGTGCCGAACACCATCGTCGTCGAGAAGAAGCTCAGCACGTCGGCGCCGACCCGCAGCCGCAGCGGAATCGCGACGCTGTCGGTTGCGACGGGCCCCGATCGCGCCGGGATCGGATAGGATTTCAGCTCCTGATAGAGCGTCAGCAGGTCGGCATCCGCGGTGGCCTCGCATTGCCGGTGCAGCCGCTCCAGCAGATGCCCGCACCATTCGGCGAGGTTCACCGTCCGCGCGGCGAGCCCCTCGGGATGGAGCGCGACGCGCAGCACGTTGAGCGGTGGCGCCAGCAGCCGTTCGGGGATGCCCGCCAGCAGCGGCGCGATCATCCGATTGGCTGCGACCAGGTTCCAGTGCCGATCCACCGCGAGCGCCGGATTGGGCTCATGCGCCTTGAGCACCAGATGCATCGCCTCGCGCGCAGCCTTGAGCGCTGGATCATCCAGCGGGCGCTGCTGAAACGCCGGCGCGTAGCCCGCGGCCACCAGCAGCACGTTGCGCTCACGCAGCGGCACGTCCAGCCGCTCCGCCAGTTTGAGGACCATGTCGCGCGACGGCGCGGCGCGGCCGGTCTCCACGAAGCTCAGATGGCGCGCCGAGATCTCGGCATCGAGCGCGAGGTCGAGCTGTGACAGATGCCGGCGCTGCCGCCACTGCCGCAGATGCTCTCCGACATGAACGGGTTTGGCGCGGTCGGCGCGCGCCGAGGCGAGCTGGGTCATCATGAGCGGAAGACCTATCACGCAGACGTCAGCGCCACCATGACGTGCGAGGTAATCGAAATGCCTCGCATTGCCGATCATCGTCCTCACCACAGGAGATGACCGATGAGCAGGCCGCACACGCCGACAACGAGTCCAGTCGCAGCCGTCAGCCGCTGGATGGCCGGGCTTGCAACCTCGCTGCTGGCGCGCTCGCTCAACCTGCCGGAGCCGCTGCTGCACGCCACGGGCAGCCTCGTCTTCGCGCAGGTCTATGAAATGGAGCTCCGGGCCGCACGCTCGCTGCGCCCGGCGCGCCTGCGACGTCAACTCCTCGCCTGGTTCCGCTGAAGCCAACCTCACCCCAACCGAAGGAGACCCGACATGATCACCTCGTCCGCCCTGCTCCGCCGCGCCTTGATCGCCGATGCCGTGTTCAGCGGCGTCGCGGGCCTTGCGCTCACCTTCGCCGCATCGCCGCTCGCGGCACGGCTGCAACTCCCGGACGCCCTGCTTCTTGAGACCGGCCTGTTCCTGATCGTCTATGCTGCGTTCGTCGGCTGGCTGGGCTCGCGGCCGCTGGCACCGAAGCCGCTGGTCCTGCTCGTCATCGCCGGCAATGCCGCCTGGACGATTGGCAGCATCGCACTGCTGTTCTCCGGCCTCGTGACGCCCAACCTGCTCGGCGAGATCTTCGTCGCGGCCCAGGCGGTCGGCACCGGCGTGTTCGCCGAGCTGCAATATATGGGGTTGCGCCGAAGCGCCGGCGCGGTCGCCGCCTGAACGGCCAGACGTCGAGCGATCGGTCGCCGCGTGCCGCGCGGCGGCCGGCTTCGCTCAGGCTGCCTTGGCGCGACCCGCGGCCGCTTTCGCCGAGCCGGATTTCGTCTTGGCGCGCTTCAGACCGGCAGCATCGCGGCGCGTCTGGCCGCGAGTCTTGGCCGCCTTGTCCATGCTCGCCTTCGTCATGGCCCGCTGCTTGTCCCTGCCCTTGACGAGCGTCTCGGCCTTCTTCTTCGCCTTCTTCTCGGCCTTGCGCGCGTCTTTCGCTTTCTCCTTGGCCTTCACCCGCGCCCGCTCGTCGCGCGCCTCGGCCTGCTTCTTCGCCCGCTTCTTCTCGCAGGCATCGCATTTGCAGCCAATCGGCTTCAGATAGGCCTTGAAGTAGTCGGTGCCGTAGTCGTAGTTGATCTCGTCGCCGGGCGCGATGTTCTTGATCGCGCGGATGACGATCTTCTTCTTGCGCGGCTTGACGTCGGATTCGGCGTTCGGCTTGCAGGAATGATTGATGTAGCGGGCGACGTTCTCGCGGATCGAGCCGTCGATGGTCCAGCGCTTGTCGAGCTCGAACAGATATTTGTTCTCGATCGCGTCGTCCTCCGCCTTCTTCGAATCCAGCAGCGGTCCGAAATAGCGGATGATCTTGGTGCCCTTCTTGATCGGCTGCGTGGCAAACAGGCCGAGCCCCGTCTTGGAGCGGCCGACGCGATAGGGTTTGGTCTTTGGGATGACAGGCATGAGCGATGAGAAGAGATGGACCTCGCGAGGCCGCCGTTCTAGGATAATTTCGCGACGCTGTCAGGTGTTTCCCGCTGCCGTTTCGCGCCGTCCCCAGCTTGCAGCGTCCTGCGCGGGACGAGTTCCGGACATCAGGCGCACGCGCATGCCCAGATCCTTCATCAATGGTGCTGCCCCGCGAATCAGTGTCGCGCTCGTGCTCTTGATCCCGTGGATCGGCCGGGCACCTGCCGAGACCATCGCCAGCGCCTACACTTCGGCGGCCGCCAAGGACTGCCGGACCATCGGCAAACCGGAGGGCGACAGCTCCACGCAAACCTGTCCCGGCAGAGACGGCCTGATCCTGCTCGTGAATGAAGGCGATCTTCGCCAGACGGTGTCGGTGGGCCGCAACATCCGCACCGCCGCGAAGGAGCCCGCAGCCCAGACCTGGTTCGGTCCGTTCAACTCCGCCGGCCCCATCGTGGAGTGGCGCATGGCCGACGGCAAACCGTTCGCGATCATCCAGCGCTGGCAGATCGCCGACAATGACGACCAGGGCAGGAAGGGGCCGAAGGACAAGCCGATGCTGGTGGTAACGCGGCTGCCGCCGGGGCCGGTGTGCCACGTCGCTTATGTCGATGCCGCCGGCACCAACGCCAACGAGCTCGCGCGCCAAGCGGCCGACGAGGCGGCGCGGGGCTTTGCCTGCGGCAAGGACAAGGTGAGGATCATGGGCCCGCGCGGCCGCGTGATCGATCTGGCGTTGCCGCAGCCCTAGCCTCTTCTGCCTCCGGCATCCCGGTCCTTGATGCGATGGTAGCGTGCGAGCAGCCGCTCGCCCTTTGCTGCAATCCGGCGCGCAGCTGCCACGGTGCGCGGCACCGGCTCGCCCCAGGCATGCGCTGAGAGCGCCAGCCGCGTGGGACGCCCTTTCGCGTCGACGAGCGGCGGCAACCGCTTGCGTCCGTAGAACCGCACCGCCCAGCTGCCCTTGCGGCGCATCTCCAGCGGCGTCATCTCCGACACCTTCTTGGTGACGCCCGGCTTCAGATGCGCGCCGTCGCGTTCGGCAAACGCCCGGCGCCCCGCCGCGGTGAGGCCGCCGCGCGGATCCTTCTCCGGCGCTTGGGTTGTCGTCTTCCGAGAGCGAGCCGCGCCGCGCTTGGCCGGTCGCTTCTTTGCAGAGGGGGCCGCGCGCGGCTTGGTCTTGGACTTCGCCGTCCGCTTGCGACCGCTGGTCTTGGTCTTGGCGGCCTTCTTGGCCGCAACACGCATGTTGTCGACGAGGTTGGGATAGCGCCGTCCCGCCCGGCGGGCGCGCGCCTTGGCCGTCGCCTTTTGTGCCGGGGTGAGAGGCTTGGAGGCCTTGCCGGCGCGCTTGCGCGGATTGGTCTTGCTCCAGGGAGCGCGTGGTGATCGTGCCATGCGTCATCAACGCATGATCCCCGACCAGGTTTCCGCTGCGTCGAACTACGCCCCCGGCGGCAGCCTCGGCACGGTCGCGCGCAGCATCGCATCCAGCAGCGATTCGGCCGTGGTGCCCGCGGGAGAGCGGCGCAGAATGTCGGCGAGCCTGCCGTCGAGCAGCAGCATCGTATAGCCATGCACCAGCGACCACGCGCGCGCGATCGCCGCGGCCTGATCCAGCGACAGCTCCTCGTCGCCGACAAGGCCTTCGCGTCCCGCCACCGAGCCCGCCAGACCGGCAAAAGAGGCCTCGGCGGCGGAGTGCAGCGACGGGCGCGAATAGTCGAGGCGCTCGGTGCGGAACATCAGCCCGTACATGCCGGGATTGGCCTGCGCATAAGCGACATAGGCATGCGCCCGGGCCATCGCGCGCTCGATCGGCGTGCCCGGCGATTCTCCCGCGGCCTTCATCGCCGCGTTGAATCGCGTGAAGCCGATCGCGGCGAGCTCGCTGACGAGCCCGGTGAGATCCTTGAAATGATGCGTCGGCGCTGCATGGGAGACGCCCGCCTCGCGCGCCACCGCGCGCAAGGTGAGGCCGGCGAGGCCGTCCCGCTCCAGCACGCGCTCGGCGGCTTGCAGCAGCGCATCGCGTAGCGCGCCATGGTGATAGGGCGCCGCCTCCGCTGCGCCGGTACGTCGCCGCGCCAGGCGTGCCGCTGGCGCAGGCGTGCGGCCGGGCCGGACCCGAACCTGTTCCGTCTTGCTCGTCATGAGCCTCCTTATACAACCAATTTTGACACCGTAAAGATTTGGCTTGACCATCGCCCGCGCGACCGATAGCTTTATCTTTACAACGTAAAGATAAAGTGGAGGAACGGTCGTGAGCGAAACTCTCCAGACGAGTGACCAGCACAACTGGACCAGGCGCAACAATCTCGCGCCGATCCCATTCGAATGTGATGCCCCGTTCCTGAAGGTCACCGGCGAGCTGCCGCGCGAGCTCAACGGCACGCTCTATCGCAACGGTCCCAATCCGCAGTTCGACTCGCCCGGCTCGCACTGGTTCGTCGGCGACGGCATGCTGCACGCCTTCCATCTCGAAAACGGCCGCGCCTCCTATCGCAACCGCTGGATCCGCACGCCGAAATTCGAGGCCGAGCGCCGCGCGGGACGCGCGCTGTTCGGCGGCTTCGGCCGCAAGCTGCCGGACGCGCCGAGCGACGTCAGCGATGGCGGCGTTGCCAACACCAACATCATCGCCCATGCGGGGAAGCTGCTCGCGCTGGAGGAGGCGCATCTGCCGACCGAGATCGAGCCCGGCACGCTGGCGACGACAGGCTATCAGGATTTCGGCGGCCGCCTGCGCGGGGCCTTCACCGCGCATCCAAAGACCGATCCGGTCACCGGCGAGTTGCTGTTCTTCGGCTATAACGCGGCCGGACCGCTGACGCCCGCGCTCACCTACGGCACCATCGACGCCGCCGGCCAATTGACGCGCTTCAATCGGTTCGAGGCGCCCTATGCCAGCATGGTGCATGACTTCATCGTCACCGCCAACCACGTCCTGTTTCCGATCCTCCCGCTCACCGGCAGCATGGAACGCGCAATGTCGGGCAAGCCGCCTTATGCGTGGGAGCCCGACAAGGGCGCCTTCGTCGGTGTGATGAAGCGGAGCGGCGACATCAAGGACATCGTCTGGTTTCGCGGTGACGCCTGCTACGTCTTCCACATCATGAACGCCTGGGACGACGGCAGCCGCATCATTGCCGACGTCATGCAGTTCGACGAGCCGCCGTTGTTTCCGCACCCCGACGATCGGCCGACCGATCCGCGGAAGTCGCGAGCGCGGCTGTGCCGCTGGAGCTTCGACCTCGCCGGCAACAGCGACCGCTTCACGCAGATGTATCTCGACGACCTCACCGGCGAATTCCCCCGCGTCGATGACCGCCGCGCCGGCCTTGCCAGCCATCATGGCTGGTACGCCTGCGCCAATCCGGACGGCCTGCTGTTCGGCGCACTCTCCGGCCTCGCTCATGTCGATGGCGCCGGCACGCGCCGCGCGACCCATCTGCTGCCGGACGGCGACAGCCTGTCCGAGCCGGTGTTCGTGCCGCGCAGCGCGGGCGCGGCCGAAGGCGACGGCTGGCTGCTGACCGTGGTCTGGCGCGCCGCGACCAACACGTCCGACCTCGCCGTGTTCAACGCCACCGATATCGGCAGCGGACCGGTGGCGCTGGTTCATCTCGGCCACCGCGTGCCGGACGGCTTCCACGGCAACTGGGTCGGCGCCTGAAATCCGAGCCTCTGAATAGCAAGCCATTGAAAGACGACACGAACCTCTCGCCTCACGATATGTTTATACTGTCAAGTTCAACTTGACCCGCGCTGCAGCGGGCCGTATTTATCTTTCCAATGTAAAGATGAGTGCGACGGGACCTCGCCATGACGATCTTCCTCATCCTCGCGCCCTACGGCGTCTATGCTGCGCTGATGATGGTGGCCTCGGCCACGCTCAGCCTGGCGGTGGCGGCTGCGCTGTGCCTGGCGGTGGTTGGGCTGGACGTCGTGCGCGGCCGATCGGTCAAGATCCTGGGCCTCGGCTCGGCGATCATATTCGCGGGCGTAGCCGCCTACCTGCAGCTCTTCGATCCCACATTGAGCGCGTCCGGAGTGCGGATCGCGGTCGACTGCGGCATTTTCGCACTGTCGCTGGGCTCGATGCTGCTCCGCACCCCCTTCACCCTGCAATATGCGCTCGAGGACGTGCCGCCGGAAACGGCGGCGATTCCCGGCTTTCTGCGCGCCAATTACGTCATCACCGGCGCCTGGACGCTGTCGGCGCTGCTGATGATCGTCGGTAACCTCATGACGCTCTACGTTCCCGGCCTGCCCTACTGGACCGGTCTCGCCATTGCCTTCGCTGCACGCAACAGTGCACTTTATTTCACGCGCTGGTATCCTGAGTATCGTAAGACGAAGGACATCGCCGCGCAGACTGCCGCCGCAATGTCCGGTCAGGATTCGTGACGGGTTGGCTCCAGGGAGACGTGCGTGAAAGACGTGTTTGCGAAACTGACTGCCGATTTCCTCTCTGCTGCCGTCTTCTTCATCCTGTACATCGCCACCGATGACGTCGTGCTGGCCACCTCCGCCGCGGTAGGCGTCGCCATCGTCCAGGTGGTCTGGGCCCGCATCAAGGGCGTCAGCCTCAGCTTCATGGCCTATGCCAGCGTCGCCCTCGTCATCGTGCTCGGCGGCGTCACGCTGCTGACCAACGATCCGCGCTTCATGTTCGCAAAACCCGCGATCGGCCATTTCGCCATCGGCCTGATCATGCTCAGGCGCGGCTGGATGCTGCGCTACGTGCCGCCGATCGTTTCCGAGACGATTCCGGAATACGTCACGGTCGCCGGCTACGCCTGGGCGGCGCTGATGTTCGCACTCGGCCTCGGCACGGTGGCCGTCGCCATGACCGGCGACATCAAGCTGTGGGTGCTCTACATCACCGTGGTCGCCGGCGGCGCCAAGGTCGCGGCCTTCGCCCTGCAGTTCATCGCGTTCCGCTTCGCGGTCGCCAACCGCCTCCGGGCCGCACGAGCCTGACCGGGGCCGTCCATCGCCCAATGGGCTTACGATCAAAGATACGCTATAGGAGCGCGCGAACGCATCCATGCGGGGCCGCTTCGGCATCCGGGATGTGCAACGCCAGGGAGAACGATCGATGGCTGTGGACGGCAACTGGAATCTGACCTTGAACACGCCGATGGGCGAGCGCAGCGCGACCTTGAGCGTGAAGAGCTCCGGCTCGACGCTGACCGGCACCCAGGCCGCCGAGGGCGATTCCGCCGAGATCTTCGACGGCACCGTCAATGGCGACGACGTCTCCTGGAAGGTCTCGATCACCAGCCCGATGCCGCTGACGCTCGACTTCAAGGGCAAGGTCGCCGGCGACACCATCTCCGGCGAGATGGGCATCGGCTTCATGGGCAGCTTCCCCTTCACCGGCGCCCGCGGCTGATCCTTATTCTTTAGAGTAGTGAGCACGTCGCCTCGACACCCTCCGCTGTCGTCCCCGCGAAAGCGGGGACCCATACCCCCAGGGAGCGGTTCGAGGCACGCTGGCGATTGGCATTTTGCCCCTCACATCCGCCGCAGCGTATGGGTCCCGGCTCAAGGCCGGGACGACGCCTATTTTTCCGCCAGCATTCCGCTTCACATCTCCCAGGCAAGCATTCGCATTCTCGCGGCTGATAACGCCCGAGTGATGCACCGGCAGGTCCCTCTTCGAAAGCAGAGGGCGCAGGGAAGGCCAGGCGTCGGCTGACGCCTGCGGCCCGCCTGCTAAAAAAATGCAGGCGGCAGGTACCACAGGTGCAGCCGAGAACACCCGGCCTTCCCTGCGCGACGGTCTCACGCTTATACGCAGTCGCCCTGGTGCGCCGGCTTGTTGGCCACCATGCCGCGACAATGCTTGCGCATTGCGCTGTTGACACCAGCTTCGGGGTGTCAGGCCGCTGCGACTTCACGTCCGCGCCGAGCCGTTCGTCCGCGCATCCGCTGAGGACACGCTGCGGCTCCATCGCGGCCATCGCTCCCCGCCCCGCGTGTCGTGACGATCGCGCGCTACGCCCCTTCGCAGTGGGACGGGATGCGGGGAGATAATCATGATTTCCGGAAAATGGCAATGAATTTTTATTTTTCGGAACACGCGTTCTCGCCTGACCGCTGGATCTCGCGAGAGGCGACACTCTCTCCTCCGTCATTCCGGGGCGTGCGAAGCACGAGCCCGGAATCCATCGGGCGGCAGCACACGCAGCCCGATGGATTCCGGGCTCGACGCGCTGCGCGCGCCGCCCCGGAATGACGGCGGAGTTCGTGGCCGCAGGAGTGCTCACGCGCTCTCAAAACCAGATCTGCATTGCCAGGCCATGCGCATCGCGTGGCGGATCGCCGTCGGGCACGCAGCCGGCGCAGTCGCGGGCGGCCAGCGCGACGGCGCAGGCGTCGAGCACATCGTCGGACTTGGCGGCGGTGCCGATGCGGGCGCGGGTCAGCCAGTCGTCGATGGCGGCAAAGCCCGCGGCAACTAACAGGTCGCGCCGCAGCCTGGTCCCCTGCGCCGTCTTCTTCGACGGCAGCGGCGCGCCGTTGAGGCGCAGGAACACCAGCTCCGGATGGGCCTCGCGGATGTCGCGCTCGCGATGCGCGCGGACGAAGGCATCGACCTCCATGATCTTGCGGCCGAGATGCCAGAGCTGGCGCGAGGCACGGGGCTGGCCGCGGCGGGTGGCTTCGGTGTTTGCCTCGTCGGGATCGGTGTAGGTCTCCCAAAGCCAACGCCGCGCACCGGTGAACACGCGGGAGCGATGCGGCGCGAGCTTGTCACGCGCGAGCAGGTCGCACGCGCGGGTGCCGTCGTCGGTCATACCGATGGGGATGTCGATGAAGGCGCGAGTGAAGGGAGATGCGAGTGCGGTGGTGACGTCGGCGAGGAAGGCGATGTCACGGTCGTCGCCTTCGATCGACACGGCGACCCATCCGCACGAGAAGCCATCGAGGCCGAGGAAGCGTTGGGGATGCATTGCGCTCACCTACCAAATGCGTCCGACCCGCCTTGCCTAACTGTCGGGGGGCAGTGAACACAGCCCATTCGAAATCGAAGCCGAGATGGTCACCACACCGACGGTGAGCTCCCCTCCCCCTTGCGGGGAGGGGTTGGGGGTGGGGGTCTCCGGGCGATGAATCCAGGGTGGGCTCATTCGCGCACACTCACCGGATCATCGAGAGAGCCAGTGCGCTGCGCACGCAGCGGTCTGTTACTCATCGACAGAGCGGGACTCGTGGACCCCCACCCCCGACCCCTCCCCGCAAGGGGGAGGGGGGCGCACCGTTCGCGGAGCAACTTCAAAGGCTCGTATGCACAGTTGGAGCTCGGAGAACGGTCCTCGACGCCCCACCCTGCCCCTACACAAGCTAACGGCCGGGATGACTCCCGGCCGCTGCAACGAAAAGCACCCTCGCCGCACCTCAGCCGAGGTTCAGCTCCTTGAAGAAGTCGTTGCCCTTGTCGTCGATGATGATGAAGGCCGGGAAGTCGACGACCTCGATGCGCCAGATGGCTTCCATGCCGAGCTCGGGATATTCGACGACCTCGACCTTCTTGATGCAGTGCTCGGCGAGGTTCGCGGCGGCGCCGCCGATCGAGCCGAGATAGAAGCCGCCGTGCTTCTTGCAGGCCTCGCGCACCGCCGGCGCGCGGTTGCCCTTGGCGACCATCACCATCGAGCCGCCGGCCGCCTGGAACTGGTCGACGAAGGAATCCATGCGGCCCGCGGTGGTCGGACCGAACGCGCCGGAGGCGTAGCCGTCCGGGGTCTTGGCCGGACCGGCGTAGTAGACCGGGTGGTTCTTGAAGTAGTCCGGCAGCGGCTCGCCGCGGTCGAGGCGCTCGCGCAGCTTGGCATGCGCGGCATCGCGGGCGACGATCATGGTGCCGGTCAGCGACAGCCGGGTCTTGATCGGGTTCTTCGACAGCGTGGCGAGGATGTCCTTCATCGGCTGGTTCAGTTCGATCTTCACGACCTCGCCGCCGAGCGCCTGCTCGACCTCCGGCAGATATTGCGCCGGGTGATGCTCGAGCTCCTCGAGATAGACGCCGTCCTTGGTGATCTTGCCGAGCACCTGGCGGTCCGCCGAGCACGATACGCCCAGCCCGATCGGGAGCGAAGCGCCATGGCGCGGCATGCGGATGACGCGGACATCGTGGCAGAAATACTTGCCGCCGAACTGCGCGCCGACGCCGAGCGACTGCGTCATTTTATGGATTTCCTGCTCCATCTCGACGTCGCGGAAGGCGTTGCCGTCGGCGGAGCCGTGCGTCGGCAGCGCGTCGAGATAGCGCGCGGAGGCAAGTTTCACGGTCTTCATGCACAGCTCTGCCGAGGTGCCGCCGATCACGATGGCGAGGTGATAAGGCGGGCACGCCGCGGTGCCGAGCGTCAGGATCTTCTCCTTCAGGAATGCCAGCAGCCGGTCCTTGGTGAGCACCGAGGGCGTCGCCTGGAACAGGAAACTCTTGTTGGCCGAGCCGCCGCCCTTGGCCATGAACATGAACTTGTAGGCGTCCTCGCCTTCGGCGTAGATCTCGGTCTGCGCCGGCATGTTGTTGGCGGTGTTCTTCTCCTCGTACATCGAGAGCGGCGCGACCTGCGAGTAGCGCAGGTTACGGCGCAGATAGGCATCGCGCGCGCCTTCGCTGAGCGCCGCCTCGTCGTCACCGTCGGTGATGACGTTGCAGCCCTTCTTGCCCATGATGATCGCGGTGCCGGTATCCTGGCACATCGGCAGCACGCCGCCGGCGGAGATGTTGGCATTCTTCAGGAAGTCGAGCGCGACGAACTTGTCGTTCGGGCTGGCCTCCGCGTCGTCCAGGATGCTGCGCAGCTGCTTCAGATGGCCGGGGCGCAGGAAGTGGTTGATCTCGCCGAACGCGGCCTCCGACAGCGTCCGCAGCGCCGCGCGCGACACCACCAGCATGTCGCGTCCGAGCACCTTCTCGACCCGCACGCCCTCGGTGGTGATCTTCTTGTAAGGCGTGGTGTCCGGCCCGAGCGGAAACAGCGGCGTGTGCTTGTAGGGCGGAACGGGCTTGGACTGGTCGGGGAAGGCGGTGGGCGCGTTCATGGCGAGCTCGTGGGGTTCTAAAATGGGCCGCCCAAAGCGGTCTTGACAGGTCTGATATCACCCTGGTGTTGGGGCGCAACATATGGTTCGGCATGGCCGTTCCAGGGCGGGACCATGCCTACTTTGGTCTGAATGGCGGGAGGTTGGCGGGGCAGTATGGGCGGACAGAACCGGTCGTGAACCCGTCAGACGCCGGAGGCGTTCAGCACCCGAGCTTGCTGATGTGATCTCGCGCTTCTGTCTGCGAGACAATCTTCCGCTCTGGATCGAGCCTCCTCCGGAGAACTTCCTCCAGCTGGTCGTCTGTCAGGTCAACGTCCCGCATGTGCTTGACGTAATCGAGGAGAGCGCCGGCCGCAGCGTTCTGATCGTCGGCCGACAAGCGCAGGACCTCTTGCAAAGCCTGCTCAAGCAATCTGGTCGTCGGTTGAACGTAATAGCTCCGGTGGGCGACGAAAAGAACCGCGCGAGGGACCGACGGACTCCGGTTTGCCACACCCGGCGGCCTGCTGCCCTGCCCGGTCCATCGGCGCTTGCATGACCCGCGCGTGCACGCTTCAATGGAATTGGGGGTAATTGGAATGCAGTCATTTCTCTATTCGTTTGGCCGCTCGGCTGGATTTGCCATCATCATTGCGCTCGGCGCGATGCTCGCGCCGCAGGCGGCGCGGGCCGATCGGTGCGACGACGTCGCCAAGGAACTCAAGAACGGCATCGACGGTCTCAAGATCGGCCAGACCGCGGCAGGCACCGTGTATCTCGCTCATCCCAAGGCGCGCGAGATCACGCTCGGCTGCTCGTCGAAGAACTTCTCGAACCAGCTGTTCGGGAAAACCGACCGCAAGCCGCCGCCGGCCTTCGTCGAGCTGATGGCGAGCGCAGCGGCGATCGTGTTCACCCTGCCGAAGGACGACATGGTGCGCGGCGTCAACCGCTGCTACCGCCGGCTCGGCATCTTCCGCGGCGACGACGTTCCCAGCCGCTACCGCCGGCTCGACATGCGCTGCGCCCGAACCAAGACCGAATCGTCGATCACGATCAGCCGCAGCAAGGATCAATAGCCTGGCGTGACCAGGGTGCCGCCGGTTTCTGCAAGGGAATCAGCGACCCGTTCACTATTCCGGGCCGCCACTCACAGTTGCAGACAATTCGACCGATCCGGTTGACGAAACGTTCGCTGGACATGGCCACGCTTAGCCGAACACCAAGCGAGGAGCCGGACCATGTCCGTTTCGAGCGTTTCGACGTCATCACCGCCGCCTTCACCGCCGCCGGTCTCGATCGAGACGAACACGCCGCAGACGCAGCAGACTCAGAGCCAACAGACGCAGTCGTTCAAGCCGGAGAAGACCGGGGACGAAAACGCTGCCGAGAACAAGGCTTCGCGTCCGCCGCTGCCGCCCGGCCAGGGCACGCGCGTCGACATCATCGCCTGACGACCCCACACCCTCAGGCCAACTTCGTATGGCGGCGGCGCCTTTGGGCGTCTGCCGTCATACGTGTGCGTTGAGCCGCCGCATCAGGCATCCAGCGCCTTGTAGCGGCGGAAGATGCCGTCCTCGTTGAAGGGGATGCGGCGGTCGCTGGCGAGGTAGGCGGCGACGTTCGGCCTGATGGCGACACGGTCGTGCAGTGCGACGAGGCCGGGGATGTTGCGCTCGAAGGCTGCCATCCGGCGGGGAAACGCGTAGCGCAGCCCGGCGACGATCTGGAACAGCGACAGGTCGACGTAAGTGAGCCGCCGCCCGGTGACATAGGCGCCGCCGCTCTTGGCCAGGATCTGCTCGAAATAGCCGAGGAATTTCGGCACCCGCTCGCTCCAGAACTCGGCGGTGCGCTTCTTCGCGGCGGCGCGCTGGTCCTCGTAATACAGCGTCGGCCCGAGCGGATGATGGGTGTCGTGGATCTCGACGACGAAGTCGGTGACCGTGAGCTGCAGCTGATGCACCCACGACTGGCCCGCCTCGGCCTTCGGCGCGAGCCCGTGGCGGCTGCCGAGGAAGAGCAGGATATTGGCGGTCTGGCCGATGATGCGGCGGCCAGCTTTGAGGAACGGCGGCGCGAAGGGCGGCGTGTCGCTCGCCGCCTCCAGCACCGCGGTCATCGCGCCGATGCCCTCCTCGCGCGCGACGTCGCGATAGCTGGCACCCGCCTCCTCCAGCGCCAGCCGGACATATTCGCCGCGGCCCTGGATCATCGGCCAGTAATACAGCTCGTAACGCATCGGCCATCCTCGATGTGATGCGCCCATACGCGATGCGGCGGAGACGGACGCGGGTTGTTAGTTCGCCGCGAAGCAGTATAGCAGCCCGTCGCCGCCGGTGCTCTTCAGATCGGCCTGGGAGCAGCCGCCGTCGGGACCGCGCGAGGGATGCGAGGTATTCCACGACTTCGACGGCTCGTCGTCGCGAAGCCCGATGCGATCCGAATGGCCGACCATCGCAGCGCCTTGCGTGGAGCTCGTCCAGTTGCGGCAGGTGCGGTCCTCGCCGGCGGCGAATGCGGTTCCGTCGGCCTGCGAGCCGGTCAGCACGTCGTGGCGATTCGGCGTGTCGCCGCGGCCGTTGATGACCTCGCCCTTTTCGCTCAGTGCGGTCTGCTTGGTGAGGTTGTTGGATGCGCCGTGCAGGTCCGCGACGTCCTTGGCGACGACGACGCCCTTGGCGTTCTGCCACGGCCCCTTGCCGATGCGGTCGCGCGCGTTCACCGCGGGCTGGCCATCGGCAGCCTGCGTCGACAGATAGGCGCGCCAGGTCTTGGCGCCGGCGCCCGCTGCCTGGGCGAGCGACTGGCAGTGCTTGTCGGCGCCGGCGAGGCCGCCGAGATTGCCGCCATTGCCGGGGCCGTTGCTGGTCAGGAAGAAGCTCATGTCGGCGCCCTGGGCCGTCGCGGTCGCGATCAGGCCGGGTGCCGCGGCGAGCAGCGCGCTCGCGATCAGGATGCTGCGGAGCGGTGTCATGGTGTCCTCCCTCTTGGACGACGTTCTTGGACGAGTTCTTCGACGAGTTCTTGGACGATATTGGCGCATCGCTTGGACGCGATGTCGTTCGTGAGCATGGAACCCGTTGAGGGCCGGATTATTCCGCACCCGCCGGCGCAAAACAAAGACGCCGCGGATGGCTCCGCGGCGCCTGAAGTTCGTTCCTATCAATCGGCTCAGCCGACCTGCTGGATCGCCGACAGCTGCCAGTCGGCTCCGGGGTGACGCAGGAAGGTCCAGATCTCCGTGACCTCCTGCGGCTGGTCGGAGCCGTCGACCACGCGGCCCGAGGCGCGCTCGATGGTCTTGTCGGCCAAGGTGAACCGCATCGCCACCGTGGCGTAGTCGGCGCCGTTCTCGCGCCAGGATTCGGCCAGGTCGCCCTGCAGCAGCTTGACGCCGGTGACCTTGTTGACGACGCCGCGAGCCTGGTTCTGCTCGAGATCGCGCTCGAAATACGAGGCCATCTCGGGCGTCGACAGCAGCCGCAGGCGGCCCACGTCCTCGCTCGACCACGCCGACTGGATGTCGCCGAGCAGCCGCTCGAACGCCTCATAGTCGGCCGGCTGGATCTGCAGCGGCGGCTGGCTGCCACCGCCGAAGCCGCCGAAACCACCACCCAGACCGCTCAGGCCCGAACGGAAGCTCGGCTGCCCGTCGGTCGGCGACGGCGTGGGACCGGCGGCATAGGCCGGCTGGTTTCGGCGCTGCCACCAGGCCATCGCGAACCGCACCACCAGCACCACCAGCAGGACCTGGAGGATCAGGCCGATGATCGAGGCGAAGCCGCCGAGGCCGGAGAACAGACCGCCGCCGAACAGCATGCCGAACAGGCCGGCGCCGAGGAAACCCGCGGCGAGGCCGCCGAGCAGGCCGCCAGCGCGTCCGCCGAACAGGCCGCCGCGCGCGGGCGCAGCCGTGTTCATGCCGGGCTGGCCCGGCTGGGTCATGGTGCGATTGAACTGCGACGCCGACCCCGGCGCGGTCGATGTCGGAGGCGGCGCGGAGAAGGTCCGCGTGCCGCGGGAGCCCGAGCTGGAGCCGCCGCCGATCCGGGCGTCGGCCGCCGAGACGGCGAGCACCGTCGGCAGCGCCAATGAAAGGGCCACGGCCATCGCCTTGAGGAGGCCGCTTTTGCGCTGCATGAAGCTCATCTTCGTTTCCCATAACTCCCCGGAATGGGGATGCCCCTAAGATGGGCACATCGGGCGAAAAAGGAAGGCGGCACGAGGCCGCGCGGCTGCGGCGCTGGGTCGCGGGATGAACGCGCTCGGCCGCCGTGCCAGGGTACCCTGGTAACCTATTGCGGCGCCATGGTTTCCTTCACCGCCGCGACCAGCTGGCTGAGCGTGAAGGGCTTCGGCAGGAACGCGAACTGCTGATTCTCCGGCAGGCTCTTCTCGAACGCGTCCTCGGCATAGCCCGAGACGAAGATGATCTTGATCTCCGGATTCTTCTCTCGCATCACCTTCAGCAGCGTCGGCCCGTCCATCTCCGGCATCACGACGTCGGAGACCACGAGATCGAGCTCGCCATTGCACTCCTCCAGCGCCTCCAGCGCCTCGATGCCGTTGGAGGCCTCGATGACGCTGTAGCCGCGCGAGCGCAGGCCCCGCGCATTCAGTGCCCGCAGGCCCTCCTCGTCCTCCACCAGCAGGATCGTGCCCTGCCCGGTCAGATCGGCGCGCGGCTTCGGCGGCTCGACGGCGGCCGAATCCCTGGCTGCGCCGTTGACCGCCTGCGGCTCGGCCTGGGCCTCCGGCACGACGACATGGCGCGGCAGGAAGATCTGGAACGAAGTCCCCTTGCCGACCTCGCTGTCGACATAGATGAACCCACCGGTCTGCTTGATGATGCCGTAGACCGTGGACAGGCCGAGGCCGGTGCCCTTGCCGACCTCCTTGGTCGAGAAGAACGGCTCGAAGATCTTCTCGCGAATCTCGGGCGGAATGCCGGTGCCGGTGTCGCTGATCTCGATGCGCACATAGTCGGCGACGGGCATGCCCTTGTAGGCCGCCTGCGCGACCTCGTCGGCCGAGACGTTGGCGGTGCGCACCGAGAGCTTGCCGCCGTCGGGCATGGCGTCGCGGGCATTGACGGCGAGGTTCACCACCACCTGCTCGAACTGCGAGACGTCGACCTTGACCGGCCAGAGGTCGCGGCCATGGGCGAGATCGAGCTTGACCTTCTCGCCGATCAGCCGGCGCAGCAGCATCGTCAGGTCCGACAGCGCGTCGCCGAGATCGAGCACCTGCGGCCGCAGGGTCTGACGGCGCGAGAACGCGAGCAGCTGCCGCACCAGCGTCGCGGCGCGCGTCGCGTTCTGCTTGATCTGCATGATGTCCTGGAACGACGGATCGGTCGGCTTGTGCGCGTTCAGCAGGAAGTCGTTGGCCATCATGATGGCAGAGAGCACGTTGTTGAAGTCGTGGGCGATGCCGCCGGCGAGCTGGCCGACCATCTCCATCTTCTGCGACTGGTTGATCTGGTTCTCCAGCGCGCGCCGCTCGGTGGTCTCGAGCATGTAGACGATCGCAGCCTCGGTCTCGCGCTCGTCCTCGTCGACCGCCGTGACGAAGAACTGGCCGAAGCGCTCCTTGGCGCCGTCCAGCATCACCTCGACCGGCGGAATGTCCGCCTGCCCTTCGCCCGCCTGGTTGATCGCGGCGATCAGCAGATGCCGGTCGCGCTGGCTGACGGCACGGAAGATCGATTTGGCAGCCGCCGCATCGCCGCTGACGCTCTGCGCCAGCTTGGCGAAGCGCGCATTGGCGCGCACCACCGCGCCGCCGCGATCGACGGTCGCGATCGCCATCGGCGTGTGGTCGAAGAAGCGCATGAAGCGCACCTCGGCCGCGCGGTCCGGATCGGAGCGCTCGTCGCGGGCGCGGCTGATGACCAGGGTGCGCGAGGCGCCCGGCTTGCCGTCGGCGCCGAAGGCGAGCTTGTGATAGAGCCGCGCCGGCATGGTCTTGCCGCCGCGCATCTTCAGGTCGATGTCGAACACCTCGGTGCGGACCTCGCCGGGCACCGCGACGATCGAGGTCAGCAGCGAGGCGCCGTCGCCGGAGACGACGTCGGCGAGCTTCAGCCCGCCCGAGCCGATCTCGGCGAGATCATAGTCGAGCCAGTTGGCGAGCGTCGCATTGACGTAGACGAGGCTGCCTTCGGGATTGACCGAGAAGAAGCCGCACGGCGCATGGTCGAGATATTCGATCGCGTGCTGCAGCTCCTGGAACACGTCCTCCTGGCGCTCGCGGTCCCTGGTGATGTCGGCGATCGACCACACGGCATAGCGGGCGTGGCGCTTGGTCTGGCCGAGCGGGCGCACCCGCATGCGCAGCCAGCGGCCCTGGCCGCCCTCGGCCGCGGTGATGCGCACCTCCTCCTGCTGCCGCTTGCCCTCGCGTGCCGCCTTGAGCAGGCGGAACACCGCCTCGGAGACATCCGGATTGCCGATGAAGACGCGCTCGACGGGCCGCGCCTCCTGCGGACCCGCCGCACCGGTCATGCTGAGATAGGCGGCGTTGGCGTAGACGACGTGGCCGCGCGGATCGGTCACCGCCAGGCCATCGAAGGCGTGGTCGGCGATCGCGCCCATGACGGGATCGTCGGTCGCCTTGTCGGCAAAGCGGACGATGCCGGCAGCAAAGGCGAACAGGTTGAACAGGCCGACGGTAGCGAGCAGCGACAACAGGCCGAGAATATAAGGCTGCGCCTGGGCACGGCCGATCGTCATCAACGCGATCGCGACTGCGACGAGGCCGAACGCCACCAGCAGAATCAGCAGAATGCTGCCGCTGCGGCGCGGCCGCTCCGGCAGGTTCACCTGGTCAGGTGACGCTTCGTTGTCGGGTTCGGCGCTCATGGCAAAGGGACGCGACCTGTCGGCTGGGAGCCTCAGCCCATTCGTGCGGCCCCCGCTTCCACCTGCCTGAATCGACGGGTCAAGCGCAAGCCCGTCAAGCCGATATTCCATGATTTATCCGTATTTTGCGGCCCGATCCTGGAGCGAATCGGTTGTCATCGCGGGCGCCCCGACAGGTTGCGCCGCAGCCCCATCACGTAGCCGATGATCTCCGCGACCGCGTGATAATGTTCCACCGGGATTTCCTCGTCGATCTCGACCGTGGCGTAGAGCGCGCGGGCCAGCGGCACGTTCTCGACGATCGGGATGTCGTGCGCCTTGGCGACTTCCCGGATCTTGAAGGCGATGTTGTCGACGCCCTTGGCGACGCAGACCGGCGCGGACATGCCGCGCTCATAGGACAGCGCGACCGAGTAGTGGGTCGGGTTGGTGATGATCACGGAGGCCTTGGGAACCGCAGCCATCATGCGCTTCTTCATGCGCTGCTGGCGGATCTGCCGGATGCGGCCCTTGACGTGCGGGTCGCCTTCGGACTGCTTGAACTCCTCCTTCATCTCCTGCAGCGACATCTTCTGCCGCTCGTACCATTGCCGGTACTGGAACAGGTAGTCGCCGATGGCGACGAGGGCGAGCAGCGCCACCACCGAGCCCATCAGATGCGTGGTCAGCGAGATCGTGACGCCGAGCAGCTCGCTGACATCCATGTGCAGCAGCGATTCCAGGCGCAGCCGCTCCGGCCACAGGATCATCACCATGACGGTGCCGAGCAGCACCAGCTTGAAGATGCCCTTGGCGAAGTTGGCCGCGGCCTGCTTGCCGAACAACCGCTTGGCTCCGGCCAGCGGCGAGATCTTGCTCAGGCTCGGCTTCATCGGCTCGCCCGACCAGACCAGGCGATGCTGCATCATGTTGCCGGCGATCGCCGCCAGCATCACCATCAGGATCGGCACGCCGATGGCGGCGATCACCGTGAACGACAGGCTGCGCGCCAGCGCCATCAGGCCCGCGCCGTCGGTGTGGATCATCCAGGAATTGGCGATCAGGTTGCGCATCGGCACCAGCACGGCGACACCGATCGAGCCGGAGAAGGTCGTCATCACCAACGTCGCGGCGGCGATCACGAACCAGGTGTTGAGCTCCTGGCTCTTGACGACGTCGCCGCGCTCGAGCGCCTGGTCGAGGCGTTTTTGCGTCGGGTCTTCTGTTTTGTCTTCGGAATCGGCTTCATCGGCCATCGGTCAGGCTCCCCTCACCGCGGCATCAGCTCGCGCATGACGCCTTCGAAATAGCCGATGAACGATCCCATCATCGCGGCGAGAACCAGCGCGAAGATCATGAATCCGATCAGGATCGAGAGCGGCGCACCGACGAAATACACCTGCATCTGCGGCATCAGCCGCGCCAGCACGCCAAGCCCGATGTTGAAGACCAGGCCGAACACCAGGAACGGCGCCGACAATTGCAGCCCGATCTTGAAGGCCGCGGCAAACGCCTTGGTGGCCAGCGAGGCGACGTCGCCGCTCGGGATCAGTTCGCCGGGCGCGAAGATCTTGTAGCTGTCGCTCAGCGCTGCGATGACCAGATGATGGCTGTCGGTCGAGAACAGCAGGGTCACGCCGAGCATGGTCAGGAAGTTGCCGATCAGGACGCCCTGCTGGCCCTGCGTCGGATCGACCGCGGTGACGAAGCCGAGCCCCATCTGCTGCGCGATCACCGAGCCCGCGACCTGCAGCGCCGACAGCGTCACCCGCGCGGTCGCACCGAGCACGATGCCGATCACGATCTCGTGCACCATCATCACCAGCAGCGGCGCCATCGCCTGCAGGTCGATCTGATAGGCCTGACGGTGCAGCGGCAGCACGACCATCGTGAGCAGCAGCGCGGTCGCGAGCTTGATGCGAACGGGAATGTTGACCTCGCCGAGGCCCGGCAACAGCATCACCATCGCGCCGATGCGCGCGAAGGCCAGCATGAACACCGCCGCCAGGGTCGGAAGAAACGAGATGTCGATGCGCATCGTCCGCGGTCCCGGCGCCGGCAACCGCAAGCTGCTGCGGCACGCCGGTTTGCGAAGAAAAGACCGGACAGGACACAGCCTGACAACCGGCCTGCAGAGCGCCGAGCCGAAAGGCCGCTTGCGCCCGATCGACAACGGCAGTGCCCCCCGGACTGCCCTTCACGACCGGTCGCAACGCCTCCAAGCAGGACAGCTCTGCCGTGCCGGACATTGCCTCATCCGCCGATGATTCGCGACGAGATCCGCATCATGTGCGAATGCAGCGCATCGGCCATGAACGGCAGCGCCAGCAGCAGCGTCACGAAGATCGCGATGATCTTCGGCACGAACACCAGCGTCTGCTCCTGGATCTGCGTCAGCGCCTGGAACAGCGAGACCACCACGCCGACCACGAGGCCGACCACCATCAGCGGCGACGACACCAGCACGATCGTCCAGATCGCATCGCGCGCCACGTCGAGCGTTTCAGCTCCGGTCATGTCCTGTCGCCCCTCGTCGTCGGTCGGCGCCTGATCGGGCGACCTTGCATTGCGCACGGCTCCGGCACATCCGGCCCCGCAGATCATGCGACGTGACACGCCCTGTGCGCATCACGTCGTTCAAGCGCCCGCAAGCGGGCTCAGATCGTCATCTTCATGACGTCCTCATAGGCCTGGATCACGCGGTCGCGCACCGAGACCAGCGTCGACACCGCGACGTCGGTCTCGGCGACCGCGGTGACGACGTCCATCACATTTGCCTTGCCCGAGGCCATCGCGACCGTCTGGCTGTCGGACTTGCGCCCAGCCTCCACGACGCTGCCGAGCGCATCCTTCAGCACCGCGCTGAACGACGGGCCACCCTTGTCGGCGCCGGCGCCACTGCCGAGCACGTCACGCACGCGCGCAAGACCGCCGAAGGCATTGCCCGAACCGCTGGTGTCGAGCACGCGGGCGGAGTTCGCATAGGCATTTGCTGCGGAGATTGGGGAGGCCATGACTTTCGTTCCTGTCCTAGGTCTTCAGAATGTCGAGTGTGCGTTGGATCATGCGGCGCGTGGCGCCGATGATGTTCAAGTTCGCCTCGTAGGACCGCTGTGCATCACGCATGTCGGTCATTTCGATGAGCGGATTGACATTGGGGTACTTGACATTGCCGGACGCGTCCGCGGCCGGGTTACTGGGGTCGTATTTGACGCGGAACGAAGATTGATCGGGCACCACCTTGCCGAGCGTCACCACCTTGGCGTCCAGCGCGCGGTCGAGCGCCGAGCTGAAGGTCGGGACCTTGCGGCGATACGGATCGCCACCCGCTTTCGCCGCGGTCGAGTCGGCATTGGCGATGTTCTCGGAAATGACGCGCATGCGCCCGGCCTGCGCACGCAGGCCTGACGTCGCGATGCTCATCGAGCGCAGGAAATCGCTGGAGTCGTTTGCCATGCTTGTCGGTCTCCATCCTTAGCTCCGGCTCAGGCCTTGCCGATCGCCGTCTTCAACAAACGCAGGCTCTTGCCGTAGAGCGAGGTCGCGGCTGCATAATCCATCTGGTTGGCGGAGACCTTGAGCATCTCCTCCTCGAGGCTGACGGCATTGCCGGCCGGCCGCGTCAGAAATCCCACCTTCCGATTCTGGTCGAAGCTCGCATTGTCGCCCGACGACGGCGCAATGTGCGCCGTGCTGGTGCGCGTCAGCGTCAATGCGGCGAAGCCGCCCACCGGCTGGCCGGTTGAATTGAACTTCGGCTCAACCAGATCCTTGGGCTTGAAGTTCGGCGTGTCCGAGTTGGACACGTTTTCGGACAGCACGCGCTGGCGCTCCTGATGCCATTGCATCTTCGTCCGCAACGCCGACAAGACGGGGAGATCGTTGATGGACATCGCGCTGCTCGGTTGTGTCCGGCTACCGGACGGTTTGGGTAGGTAGAAATTGCCGTGCATATGGTTAACGGAGGGTTAAGAAACGGTATGTCGAACACCGGGACTATCCCGGGGTTTTGACACTTTCTTAGGAAAATGCGGGTCGGCCGGCTGATCGATGCATCAATTCGGGACGGGGGACCTCGCCAAGAAGTCGTTTTGGCCCGGCCGATTCATGGGTTATTAAGATACCGAGCGGCAGATCCTGCCGTTTTGCGTTAACGGGTTGGTTCCGGTTCTGAAGGCCTCGTTCACTGACGCGACTGCGTTGGACACAGGAGAGACTTCGAAAGGACGCGGTATTTGCCGGGGACAGAGATGCAGGCGCTGACGTTCTTTTTTGCTTTCGTAGCCGTGCTGGCGTTGATCGGCCTTGCCGCATGGCTGGTTCGTCGATTCGCCGGCAATCGCCTCGGCACGAACCCGAATCGCGGCCGCATGCCCCGGCTCGCCGTGATCGATGCCGCCGCCGTCGACGGCCGCCGCCGGCTCGTGCTGGTGCGCCGTGATAACATAGAGCATCTCCTGATGATCGGCGGGCCGACCGACATCGTCGTCGAATCCAACATCGTGCGTGCGATGCCGGCACGCGAGCAGTTGCCGCAACGGCCGGGCCTCAATGCTGCCGAACAGCCGGCGGCGCGCATCGCGCCGGCGCAGGACTCGCCGTCCTGGACCGACAACGAGCCGAAGCCCGAGGCCGCCGAGCTTGCGGAGGTGCCGGTTCCGGAACTGCCGCTCCGTCCGCAGCGCCCCTCGTTCATCGACGAGGTTCGCCGCACCGCGCCGGCCGCGGCCGAGCGGCGCGAGCCGCCGCCGGCCTTCCCGCCCGAGCCGCCGCTGCCGCCGCGCCGGCCTGCCCCCCGCCCCGAGATGCGCGCAGAGCCGCGCGGGGGCGACGAGACCCGCCTGGAGCCGCGCCCCGAGCGGGCTGCCGGCCGCGGCGAGCAGGTCATGCCGCGACCGCTGCGGCCGGCCGAGCCGCAGCGCCAGGCCGAAGCACAGCGCCCGCCCGAGGGCCCTCGGCTGCCGCCGGTTCGCGCCGAGCGAGTCGAACGGGCAGAACGCGCCGAGCAGGCCGAGCGCGTGGCCGCGCCGCCGCTTCCACCGGTCGCCCAGGTGCCTGCACCGCCCCCGGCGGCGCCGCCGCCACCACCTGTGGATCAGAGCGCCGAGGCCAATCTGGCCGAGATGGCGCAGCGTCTGGAGGCGGCGTTGCGGCGCCCGACGTCC
Source organism: Bradyrhizobium sp. SZCCHNS2022 (assembly GCF_032377575.1). Taxonomy (NCBI): domain Bacteria; kingdom Pseudomonadati; phylum Pseudomonadota; class Alphaproteobacteria; order Hyphomicrobiales; family Nitrobacteraceae; genus Bradyrhizobium; species Bradyrhizobium sp. SZCCHNS2022. The sequence goes on from NZ_JAUHHZ010000001.1 coordinate 3,327,535, forward strand.
GAGCCGCAAGCGGCGTCGGGCGGCCCCGCAGCGCTCCGCCCGGCGCGCAGCGAGCCGGCAGCGGCGCCTGCTGCGCCCAAGACGAGCTTCGAGAATCTGGAGGACGAGATGGCCTCGCTGCTCGGACGTCCGAAGTCCTCTCAGTGAGATCGCGCAGCTTCCCGCGTAGAGTTGTCTTCATCGCTGTCCTGATTGCCGCCGGCTCGTTCGCGGGGAGCGCGGCTGCGCAGGACATCAGCATCAATCTCGGCGGCGCCGGCGGTGGCGGTGTCACCGAGCGTGCGGTCCAGCTGATCGCCCTGCTCACGGTGCTGTCGATCGCGCCGTCGATCCTGATCATGATGACATCGTTCACGCGCATCGTGGTCGTGCTGTCGCTGCTGCGCACGGCGATGGGCACGGCGACCGCGCCGCCCAACTCCGTCATCATCGCGCTCGCGATGTTCCTGACCGCGTTCGTCATGGGCCCGGTGCTGCAGAAATCCTATGACGACGGCATCCGGCCGCTGGTCGAGAACCAGATCGGCGTCGAGGACGCCCTGCAGCGCGCCTCGGTGCCGTTGCGCGGCTTCATGCAGAAGAACGTACGTGAGAAGGACCTCAAGCTGTTCATGGACCTCTCGGGCGAGGCGCCGCCGGCGACGCCCGACGACCTGTCGCTGCGCATCCTGGTGCCGGCCTTCATGATCTCCGAGCTCAAGCGCGCCTTCGAGATCGGCTTCCTGCTGTTCCTGCCGTTCCTGATCATCGACCTCGTGGTCGCCTCGGTGCTGATGTCGATGGGCATGATGATGCTGCCGCCGGTGGTGGTGTCGCTGCCGTTCAAGCTGATCTTCTTCGTCCTCGTCGACGGTTGGTCGCTGGTCGCCGGCAGCCTGGTGCAGAGCTACGGCGGGTAGCGGCGCAACGACGATCGTCGCGGCACGCCTTCCCCCGGGGCAAGCTCGTTCCCCTCCCGAGGCAAGCTCTTTCTCCTCTCCATGAACGCGCCGATTGGCGCGTTCATGGTCGGTGTGCAGCCCCCCACCCTTGAGTGCCAAGACCTCATGGTGAGGAGCGCCGCAGGCGCGTCTCGAACCATGAGGCCACAGTTCGAGGCTCGCCCTTCGAGATGCTCGCCTGCCGCCGGCTCCTCAGCGAGCGGATCGTCACCGAGATTGACCGACGAGGAATCGTCGCAGCGAGCCGGGTCGCGCCGGCGAGAGGCTGATCCGCTCGCCGCAAGCGCGGCACTGCGCCCCTGTCAAAAGAAAGTCTCCGGCCCTTGGGAAGCCGGAGACGAAGGTGGATCCTGGAAAGATGATGAATGCACGAAGCGTAGTTCGCGACGCGTGGTGTGTGAACCCTGAAATGTGTGACGGCGCTTCGGGACAGAACTCGCGGTCAGATCGGGAAATTGTCCACGGCGCTGCAGGAAGAATTGGACGGGACAACTATCAAACGAGGACAATTAGTTGTTGTGGTCGCTGCAGCGGCGACTTTGTCGGTTCCGTTTCTTGACGCTCACTTTCATCCGCCCCTACGATGCAAGAAGGATCCGACAGAGATCCAGGGAGGAACGATATGGAAGTCAGACAAGGTGTACATCGAGCAAGAGTTCGGTCCGCTGTTCGCGCGGCTGCCATTCTTTGCGTGGCGCTCGCAATGAGCGCGGGCGGTACGACAGCCGAGGAATTGACGCCGGATCGCATCAAGGCGACGATGTCCGCCGTCGACAGCGCGATGATCAAGGCCAATGCCGCGACGTCAAAGGATTGGCCGACCATCGGCCTCGACTATGGCGAGACGCGCTTCAGCAAGCTCGACAAGATCAACACCGACAACGTCAAGGATCTCGGACTCGCCTGGAGCTATAATCTCGAATCCGAGCGCGGCATCGAGGCGACGCCAGTCGTGGTCGACGGCATCATGTATCAGACGGCATCGTGGAGCGTCGTGCATGCGATCGATGCCCGCACTGGCAAGAAGATCTGGACCTTCGATCCCGGAGTCAAGCGCGAGATCGGCTACAAGGGCTGCTGCGACGTCGTCAATCGCGGCGTCGCCGTCTACAAGGGCAAGGTGTTCATCGGTGCCTATGACGGGCGGCTGATCGCGCTCGATGCCGCGACCGGCCAGAAGGTCTGGGAAAAGGACACGCTGATCGATCACGAGCACTCCTACACCATCACCGGTGCGCCGCGCGCGTTCAACGGCAAGGTGGTGATCGGCCAGGGCGGCGCGGAGTATGGCGCGCGCGGCTACATCACCGCCTATGACACCGAGACCGGCAACCAGCTGTGGCGCTGGTTCACCATCCCCGGCGATCCGTCGAAGCCGTTCGAGGACGAGTCGATGGCCGCGGCGGCGAAGACCTGGGATCCCTCGACCAAATACTGGATCAATGGCGGTGGCGGCACGCCATGGGATACGATCACCTACGACCCCGACCTCAACATGGTCTATCTCGGCACCGGCAACGGCGCGCCGTGGAATCGCAAGATCCGCAGCCCGTCCGGCGGCGACAACCTCTATCTCGCCTCCATCGTGGCGCTGAACGCCGAGACCGGCAAATACATCTGGCACTATCAGGAGACGCCCGGCGATCACTGGGACTACACCTCGACCCAGCCGATGATCCTGGCCGACATCACCATCGACGGCGCGCCGCGCAAGGTGATCCTGCATGCGCCGAAGAACGGCTTCTTCTTCGTGATCGACCGCACCAACGGCAAGTTCATCTCGGCCAAGAACTTCGTCGATGTGAACTGGGCAACCGGCTATGATGCCAATGGCCGTCCGATTGAGGTGCCCGCCGCGCGCGGCGATGATCCCTACGACTCCATTCCGGGCCCCTATGGTGCGCATAACTGGCACCCGATGTCGTTCAATCCGCAGACCGGCCTCGTCTATCTGCCGGCGCAGAACATCCCGGTGAATCTCACGCCGGAGAAAAACTTCGTCAACAACGCGCCCACGCCGGGCAAGTTCGGCGGCGTCACGGCCTGGAATCTCGGCTTCATGCTGAACGCGACGCCGCCGAAGGCGCCGGCGTTCGGGCGCCTGCTCGCGTGGGATCCGGTGCAGCAGAAGGAAGTCTGGCGGATCGAGCACGCCTCCCCGTGGAACGGCGGCACGCTGACGACGGCCGGCAATCTCGTGTTCCAGGGCACCGCGGACGGCCGCTTCGTCGCCTATGACGCGCGCAACGGCAAGATGCTGTGGGAGACGCCGACGGGCACCGGCGTCGTGGCCGCGCCGTCGACCTACATGATCGACGGCGTGCAATATGTCTCGATCGCGGTCGGCTGGGGCGGCGTCTACGGCCTTGCCGCCCGCGCCACCGAGCTGCGCACGCCCGGCACCGTCTACACCTTCGCGGTCGGCGCCAAGGCGAAACTGCCGGAGTTCGTGAAGTACCAGACCGAGGGCCTGCTGCAGGGCGTGAAGTACGACCCGAAGGATGTGCCCGAGGGCACCGCGCTCTACATTGCCGCCTGCGCCACCTGCCATGGCGTGCCCGGCGTCGATCGTGGCGGCAACATCCGTAATCTCGGCTACGTGCCGGCCGAGGAGATCACCAAGCTGAAGGACATCGTCTTCAACGGACCGTTCCGCGACCGCGGCATGCCTGATTTCACCGGCAAGCTGAAGGAGGAGGATGTCGTGAAGATCCAGGCCTTCATCCAGGCGACGGCCGACGCGATCAGGCCGAAGAAGTAGCCGGGAGTCTTCCTCAGGCTGACATCCAGGCCTGAATCGCCGAAGTGACCAATGCCGACGTGACCGGGGCCCGGATCGGGCTCCGGTCATGCCGGCCGGCGTTCTCCGGCTGTGCGGCGCTGTATCAGCGGCCCGCGATCGCCTGCTTGACGCCCTGGATGCGCGGCAGGGAGCCGGTGGATTCGAGGCCGGGCTTGGCGGCATCCTTGCCGGCATCCGGGCCCTTGCCGGTGGCGTCGGGGAACCGCGCCTTCATGTCGCGCAGGAAGCCGTCGAGCGTATCGACACCCGCCGCCATCTTGGCGATCTGGGCGAACTCCGCGCTCGATCCGCTGGCCGGCTTGCTGGCGACGTCGAAGGCGAGCTTGTCGGCCTCGCCGGTCATCAGCGGTGCGTATTTCTCGCGGAAGCGGGCGAGGCCGATCGCATCGTCCGCCAGCGCATAGCCGACAACGGCACGCAGGATGTCGCCGCGCTCGGACGGATTGAGCGGACGGAAATCGCGCCAGCGGTCGCCGTAATACAGTTCGATCTGCTCCGAGGCCTCACGCCAGCGCCGTGACGCCCAGTAGATGTCGGAGCGCAGCCGGATCGCCTCGCGCCCCGCCACATTGGTGATGATGTCGAGGCCGAGATCGTGGCGTCCGATATCGCTGTTGGCACGCGCCTCCAGCAGCAGCCGCTGCTGGCGCAATTCGCCGGAGAGATCGGCGATGCGGGTGGTGCGCAGCGCCTCGATGGCACGGTCCGGCTTGCGGTTGGTGAGGTACACCATGGCGAGGCGGGCTGCGACCTGGGCGCGCGCGGCGCCTTCGAGGCGATGGTCGACCTGGTACTGCAAGAGCTCGGCGGCCTGGTCGAGCAGGTCGATGCCGACCAGGCGGTCGGCGAGCTTGCGGATCATCTCGTCGCCGCGCCGCCCGATCGGGGTCAGCTCGCGAAAGCCGTAGAAGATGCTGAGCGCGTCGACCGGCGGCAGCTCGTCGGCCTTGCCGCCGAGGAACAGCTGCGAGAACAGCCGCTGCGCGGCATCCTGCGCCTGCCGCGCCACGTCCGAATTCGGCATCAGACGGGTCGCCATCCGCGCGGCTTCGAGCGAGTCGGCGTAACGGCCCGCCTCCTCGTAGAGCTGCGACATCATCTGCAGGGTTTGCACCTCGATGGCGTCGCCGCGCCAGGTCGCCTGCAAGGTCTCCAGCTCCTTCAACGCATCGGCCGGCTTGATCTCGCCGCGCTTCTGCAGGAGCTTGATCTCGAACAGCTTGGCTTCCGCGGCGGCCGGGCGATCGTTCGAGTCGATCGCGAATCTATAATCGTCCAGCGCATCCTTCTCCTGCGCCATGGCCTCGGCGAGCCGGCCGCGCAGCACGGCGACATCGGGCTTCATGTCCGCGGGCACGCCGATCACCTCGAGCTCGGCGCGGCGCTTGGCGGCGCCGGCGAAATCCTTGATCTCGAGCGAGGACTTCATCGCATCCAATGTCACGATCCGCTGCAGGTCGAGCGGCAGCGAGGCGATGGCGAATTCGACGTTCTTCAGCTTCTCGCGTGCGTCGGCAAACTTGCCCTGCCGTGCAAACGCGAGTCCCTTCCACATCTGCGAGTCGAAATTGTTGCCGATCGAGGAGTTGGCGAGATCCTTCAGCCCCTGGTCCGGACGTCCCATCAGGATGCTGGCGACGGCGTGGATCATCAGCATCGCCGTCTCGTCGGTGCGCGGATCGTCGTCCGAGATCATCAGATTGGTGATGCCGCGCGCCTCGGGATACATGCCGCGCGCCATGTAGAAGCGCGCCAGCGCAAGGCGCGCCTGGGCACGCCGCTCCGGCTCGGCATTGGCCGCCGTCCTGATCAGCAGGTCCTCGCGCGGCACGAAAGGCTGCGTCTGGTTCTGCTGCCATTCGTCGATGTCGAACATCGGCCTGACCGCGGTCGGCGCACGTTCCGGCGAGAAGCCGATCGAGGACAGCGTCAGCCCGCCCGGCCGACCCAGGATCACCTTGTCGGGCGCGATCTCGACGGCAACGTCGTCGGAGTTCGGACGCACCGCGATGCCGTGAATGGAATCCAGCAGCGACAAATCGACGAAATCCTGCCGCTTGATGAAGCCGCGGATCGGCGGCGGCGCCGTCACCACCAGCAGCGTATCGCCGGCGTCGGGATCGGTCAGGCGATGCAGCATCCCGGCTCCGGGGTTGGCGAGCGGCACCATGACGTTGGCGAGCGCGGGATCGGTGACGTTGCGCATCACCATCAGCGGCTGCTGATTGGTCTGGCCCTTGTCGGCGAAGGACAAGGTCCAGCTGCGGCCGCCATCGTCGCTACCGAGCGAATGCATCTGCGGCCGGTTGAGGCGGATGCGGATCGCCTGGCCCTTGTCGAGCGCGACCCGGTTGACCTCGCCGATGATCGCGCCGCCCTTGGCCCTGATCGGCTCGACGTCGACGGGCTTGGTCGAATCGAACACCATCCACACCGTGTCGCCTCGGCGGAACAGCGCGGCGGGCGTGACCTGGCCGAAGCCGAAGGTCAGCCGCAGGCCCTCGCTGTCGCGCAGCGCCTCGAGCGTCGCGGCACCGGTCGCAGGCTTCTCCGCCGGCTTCTCCATCGCCTTGGGTGCATCGGCCATGTCGGGCTTGGCCACTTCCATCTTCGGAGCTTCGGCCTTGGCGGCCTCCGACTTCACAACGTCGGATTTGGCCGGCTCAGACTTGGTCGGCTCGGACTTGGCAGGCTCAGACTTGGCAGGCTCAGGCCTCGCCGCCTCAAGCTTGGCTGCCTCGGGCTTGGCAGCCTCGAGCTTGGCAGGCTCGGGAGCGGCTTCCGCCTTGCTCGCAACCGCGGGTGCCGGCTCGGCTGCGGGCTCGGTCGCTGGAGCAGCGACCGCGGGCTTGGCCTCCGCCTTCATCTCCTTGGCGATGGTCTCGGAGGTCGGCGGCACGATCTCGGGCTGCGCAGCCTGCTTTGGCTTCTCGCCATTGGGCTTGTCGCCGCTGGACTTGTCGGCGGCGGCCGCCTTGGCGCCCGGCAGCGTGTCCGAGGAGACCGCGGCGACCTTCTTGTCGGGCTGCACATAGGCGATGTCGACGTTGTAGTTCTTCTCCTCGCGGAAGGCGCGGACGTCAACCTCGCCGATCATGCCGATCTCGACCACGGTCTTGCTGCCGTCGATGCGCTGGTTGATCGCGGCAACGTTCGGCGGCGACACGATCTTGGCGTCGGCGAGATCGAAGTTGAGCGGCGCGTTGAAGAACAGCGACATCTTCTGGTCGTTCATCACCGAAGAGATGCCGACGCCGTCGGGAATCTCGAACACGAACCGCACGAAGGTCGGCTGCACCAGCGCGCGCACGCGAATCGGCGGCCGCTTCTTCGACTCCGCCTCGGCGCGCTGCAGCCGCAGCGCCTTCTCGGCGGCGCGGGCGCGCTCGGCGAGCTCGCGCACGACCTCGGCCGGCAGCGGCGGCGGCGCTCCGGTCCAGCTGTCCGGCAGCAGGTCGATGAAGACGCGCTCGCCGGCCGTCATGGTGTTGACTCGCACCTTGCGCGACAACGACAGCCGGAGCGCCGAGCCGTCGGGATCGCCGCGCGCCGAGGAGATGTAGTCGGGCGCCGCGTCGACCCAGCGGTCGATCGGCACGTTGGCGGGACGATCGAACCTGATCAGCAGGATCGAGCCGGCGGTGGTCACGTCGGCCCCGACATCCTCGGAGAATTTCAGCACCAGACGGGCATAGCCGTTCTGGGCGGACAGGCTGGCCTCGCCCGGCACCGGCGCGGCGCCGGCGGCGACCGTCGACAGCATCAGCCCGATCACGATGGCCGACAGCAGGGCCAGGCCGGCGCGGATGCGCGCGCGGGCCTGCGACCGCAATCCTATGGGAGACGTGCGCGCCATGGTCACAAGCTTCCAGTTCGATATCCGCTGACTTGACGGATACGCCTGCCCCGCCACGCCGGAAGTCTAGGATCCGGCGTTTAAGGGGGCATTAAACATGCGGCTCAATTGCTTTTCACAGGCACGATCTTGCCCTCGATCTTCGGCAGCTCGGCGCTGGCTTCCGGCCTGTCGGCGCCAGCCCGGCGGGCGAGCTCGACGGTGAGGCGCTCGGCCGCCTCCGGCGTCATCAGGCCGAGAATGTCGGACATTTTCCGCGGCGCGATCTGCGAGGCGATCTCGATCAGGACGGACATGTCGAGCCGGTCGAACACCTTGGCGGCGTCCTTCGGCTTCATGCCCTCGTACATGGTGACGATGCTCTTGAAGCGGGCGTTGTCGGCTTCGGCCTTGGCGGCTTGCGCGCCGGAGATACGGCCCTCGATCGCCTTCATCTCCTCGGTCTTGGACTGGATGCGCTGCTCGGCGGCGCGCAACAGGCTCTCGCGGATGTCGATCTCGCGCTGGCGCGCCTCGAGCTCCTGGCGGCGCGACTGCAACCGCTCGAGGATTGCCTTCTCCGCCGGGGAGACCTGCTGCTGGTTCTCCTCCGGCTTGATCACGATGCCGTCGGGTTTGGTGTCGGGAGCGGCAGGCTTCGGCGCCTCCTCCTTCTTCTCCTTCGGCGCGCCGTGGGTCGAGCCGGTAACGATGTCATTGTCCTCGCGTCCCGGATAGCCGAGGTTCTCCTGGGCCCAGGACCGCTTCGAGGATTGCGGATCATAGTCGAACACGTAGCCGCCATCGATCACGAGGCCGGCCACCTTCAGGACCGCGAGGCAAGCCACCGCGATCAGGACGACGGGAATGACGCGGATGTTACGGAACGCATTCATGCGGCAAGGCCACCGGTCCTTCGACGTTCAGAGAATGCCTGGGCCGCGGCGGCAACCGCCTTGGCGCCGGAGACGCGCACCGGCTCGGCCGTCGCGGCCGGCGCAGGCGCGGCCGCCGGCTCGGGCACGGCGTCAGGCGAGGTGATGGGCCGCGCAGCGCTCGCGATCCGCGACAGCCGGCGCACCACGCCATCGCTCTCGGCGAGCTGCTTCCTGAGCTGATCGGACATCTGCGTCGCCGCGGCGAGCTGATTGCCGAGATTGTCGTTGACGTCGCGCACCGCGAGCTTGAGGCCGCCGATCGCACGCTCGGCGATCTCGGTCGCGGTGATCAGCTCCGCGATCACGGCCTTCAACGAATGCTCGTCGGCCTTCAGCCGCTTCAGCCTGGAATTCAGCAGCATGCAATAGCCGATGGTCAGCACCAGAAGGACCGCCACCAGGCTTTCGATGATCAATCCGAGGGAGTGGTTCATTGGGCCTCCATCAACTTGTTCTGGCCTTCGGAGCCTTCGAACATCGCGAGCGTCGTATTCGGCTTGCGCAAATTCTTGGTGACACGGATCGCGACGCGGTCGCCGACGCGACCCATGCGTCCTTCCGTCAGCATGGTGCTGCCGCAGCGGACCGCGACCAGCGCATCGGGCCTGATGTCGAGCGGCAGGGTGTCGCCGACCTTCAGCTTCATCAGCTGCTTCAGCGGCACGTCGGCCTCGTAGAGCACGGCGTCGACGGCGATCTCGGCCTTGGTAATCTCGGTGGCGAAGTGGCCTTCCCAGACGGGATCGCGGCCGAACTTCTCACCCATGAACATCTGCAACAGCACGGGCCGGATCGGCTCGATGGTCGCATAAGGCAGCAACAACTCGATATTGCCGCCGCGGTCCTCCATGTCGATCCGGAGTTTCACGAGGATCGCGGCATTGGCGGGCCGGCTGATCGCGGCGAAACGCGGGTTGGTCTCGAGCCGGTCGATCGTGAAGCGCACCGGCGAGAGCGGCCGGAAAGCCTGTTCCGCATCGGCCAGCACCACCTCGATCAGGCGCTTGACCAGGTTGGTCTCGATGGTCGTGTAGGGGCGGCCCTCGACGCGCAGCTGGGTGTTGCCGCGGCGGCCGCCGAGCAGCACGTCGATGATCGAATAGATCAGCGTGGAATCGACGGTGGCGAGCCCGAAATTCTCCCACTCCTCCGCCTTGAACACGCTGAGCACGGCCGGAAGCGGAATCGAGTTCATGTAGTCGCCGAAGCGGACCGAGGTGATGCGGTCGAGCGAGACTTCGACGTTGTCGGAGGTGAAGTTGCGCAAGGAGGTCGTCATCAGCCGCACCAGGCGGTCGAAGACGATTTCGAGCATCGGCAGACGCTCGTAGGACACCATCGCCGAATCGATGATGGCGCGAATGCCGGAATGGTCGTCGAGGCTGACCTCGCCGGCGGTGAAGCCGAGGAGATTGTCGATCTCCTCCTGCGACAGCACCCGCTCGCCGCCGTTCTTGGTGGCGCCGAAATCGCGGCTGCCATCCTCGACCATCGCGGCCCATTGCAGGGCCATCGATTCCGTGAGTTCATTGGCTGCTGCGGCTTCCGCGGCCTCTGCGGGATCCTCCGAATCGAGCGAGGCCTCCCATTGCGCGGCTATCGCATCTTGGTCGACTTGATCGTTGCCCGCCATGATCTCTGAGCTTCTTTGCCTTACTGGACCACGATTTCCTTGAACAACACCGCGTTGACCTGGTTGGGCGCCAGCGCGACGTTGACCCGCTTGGTGAGCTCCTCCTTGAGCCGGAACAGGCCCGCCGAGCCGTTGAGGTCGCTCGGCCGGAGCTCGCGCAAATAGGTCTGGAAGATGTCGGTGACGCGCGGCAGGGTCGGCTTGATCGCCTCGACCTGCTTCTCCTCCTTCACCTCGAGCACGATCTTCACTTTCAGATATTGGACGCGGTCACCGGGATTGCCGACCAGGTTGACCAGCAGGTCCGGCACCTCGACGAAGGCCGGCGGCTTCGGCGGCGGCGCCGCCTCGGCGTGATGCTCATCGGCCTTGTGGCTGAAGAAGAAGAAATAGGCCGCGCCGCCGACTCCGAGCAGCGCCAGCGCACCGACGACCATGATGATCAGCTTGAGCTTGCTCTTCGGCGAGCCGAGTTGCTCCTCGCCTTCGCCCGCTCCGCCTTCATTCTCAGCCATGGCCTTCGGATCCTCTAGGACAGTCGAACCGATGCCGCCAGAAAGCTTGATGACGCGAAACTAACGCTCCCAGCGCATCTGCGCTTCGTTGAGGCAACGCTACGGTAACAATGGTTAACGGAAGCTTTCTTTTGTTGGGGAGGTGGGAAAATCTTGCCGGGCAATTATGGTTAGCGAGACGTTGTTGCCGGGTGTTTGGGACCCGATCGAAAATTCAAACCATTGATATCGGTACAGTTTTCGAGTTGGCACGGCTTTCGCTGTACCCCTTGCGAACCCGCCGGCTTGGGAGAGCCGAACGGTTCACAGAAGACCCGCTTCAGACCGCCTTGGGAGAGGCATCGGCTGCGGGATTCGTTAAGAGGGGAGATCGACCGGTGGAGAATGCGCTTCTCATCGGATTGTCGCGGCAGATGGTGCTGGAGCGACAACTCGACGTCGTTGCCAACAACGTTGCCAACGTCAACACCAACGGCTTCAAGGCCGATCAGCAGCTGTTCGAGGAGTATCTCTCCTCCGGCGCGCATGAAGACAATTTTCCGGGCGCCGCCCGCAAGGTCGCCTACGTCCAGGACCGCGGCACCTATCGCGACTTCTCGCAGGGCTCGATGCAGCGCACCGGCAATGCGCTCGACGTCGCCGTCACGGGAGACGGCTTCCTGACGGTGCAGACCGCAGCCGGCGAGCGCTACACCCGCGACGGCAACCTGCACATGAACAATCTCGGCCAGCTCGTCACGGCCGCAGGTGACCTGGTGCTCGGCACCGGCGGTCCGATCGTGTTCCAGCCGACCGACCACGACATCAACATCTCGCCCGACGGCACCGTCACCGTGGTCGAAGGCGTCAACCGCACCGACTCGATCCGCGGCAAGCTGCGCCTCGTCAACTTCGCCGACCCGCAACAGGCGCAGAAGCAGGGCAACAACCTCTACGCCGCCGTCGGCGGCGCCATCCCGCAGCAGGACATCAAGTCCACCGTGCAGCAGGGCTACATCGAGAAGTCGAACGTGAGCGCGGTCGGCGAGATGAGCAAGATGGTCGAAGTGATGCGTGCCTACACCCAGGTCGCCAACATGCTCCAGGTCCAGAGCGACCTGCGCAAGAGCGCGATCGAGAAACTCGCCGACGTTCCGGCCTGACCACGACAGACTTTGAAGGAGACGTGACATGCAGGCGCTTCATACCGCTGCGACCGGAATGGCGGCACAGGAACTCAACGTTCAGGTGATCTCCAACAACATCGCCAACCTCCGCACGACCGGCTTCAAGAAGCAGACGGCGGCATTCCAGGACCTGATCTACGAGCACATGCGCCGGGTCGGCGCGCAGTCCTCGGACCAGGGCACGATCCTGCCGGTCGGCATCGACATCGGCGGCGGCGTCAAGACCGTCGGCACGCCGCGCTCGATGACGCAAGGCACGCTGTCGCAGACCGGCAACGATCTCGACCTGGCGATCTCGGGCGAGGGCTTCTTCAAGGTCCTGATGCCGGACGGCACCTATCAGTACACCCGCGACGGCACCTTCCAGATGGACAATCAGGGCCGCATCGTCACCGCCCAGGGCAACCCGGTGCAGCCGACCATCACGATCCCGAACAACGCCTCGGGCATCACGGTCAACGCCCAGGGCCAGGTCTCGGTGACGCTGCCGGGCTCGACCACCTCGAACATCATCGGCCAGATCCAGGTCACCCGCTTCATCAACAAGGCCGGCCTGCAGCCGGTCGGCAACAACCAGTTCACCGACACGCCCTCCTCCGGCGCGCCGCAGGATGGCGTCGCCAACCAGGAAGGTTATGGCAGCATCACCCAGGGCAGCCTCGAGCAGGCCAACGTCGATGTCGTCAGCGAGATGAGCGAGCTGATCGCCGCCCAGCGCGCCTATGAGATGAACGCCAAGGTCATCTCCGCCGCCGACCAGATGATGCAGTCCACGACCGCGCTGTTCCGCTGAGGCCCGAGGGGAGATCACGACGATGACCCGCACCCGTCCCTTCCTGCTTGCAGCCGCCCTGCTCGCCTCGACCGCGCTGTCGGCCTTCGCCGGCGAGGCCGACGACCAGATCAAGGCGCCCGTGCTGCGCGCAGCCGTCAACGTCACCGGCGAGATCGTGCGCGTCGGCGACCTGATCGAGAATGCCGGCGTCGCGGCCAACGTGGCCGTCTACCGCGCGCCCGATCTCGGCACCACCGGCGTGCTGCCGGCGGCGCAGGTGGTCGCGGCGCTGCGCAGCCACCAGGTCATCGGCGTCGATGTTCGCGACATCAAGGAGGTCGCGGTGACGCGGCTCGCTCGCGCCATCGATGCCAAGGAGATCAGCGCCGCCGTGGCCCAGGCGCTCGACCACCGCAACGGGCTCGGCGACGCCGCCAGCCTCAACGTCAGCTTCGACCAGCCGGTGCAGGACCTGAAATTCGACGCGTCCACATCGGGCACGCTGGCGCCGACCAATGTCCGCTTCGATCCGCGCAGCGGCCGCTTCGACATCAGCTTCGAGCTCGGCCATGCCAACGGAACGAGCCCGACCAAGCTGCGCTACACCGGCACGGCGATCGAGACCGTCGAGGCCGTGGTGCTGACCCGCAACATGGATCGCAACGAGATGATCCGATCCGGCGACCTGCAGACCGAGCGGCGGCCGCGTGCCGACCTCGGCGGCGCCGAGCCCGCCTCGCGCGAGCTGGCGGTGGGCATGCAGATGCGCCGGCCGGTCCGCGCCGGCCAGCCGCTGAAGGCCACCGATCTCGCCAAGCCGGACCTCGTGCAACGCGACCAGGCCGTCACGCTGATCTATCAGACCGCCGGCATCTATCTCACCACGCGCGGCAAGGCGCTGGAATCCGGCACCGAGGGCGACGTCGTCAGCGTGCTCAATCTGCAGTCCAAGCGCACCGTGACCGGCCGCGTCTCGGGTCGCGGCCAGGTCTCCGTCGACATCGCCGTCGCCAAGCCTGCGCAGACCTCCGAGGCCGAAATCTCGGCGCCCGTCTCCGTCGCCAGCCGTCTTCCCACCTCCGCCACCCCGAAAGCCGAGTAAGTTTCATGTCCAAGTTCAAGTTCGATGGTCAGGGTGGCTCAAGCCTGCGGCGGATCGCGCTGGTCACGGTCTCCTTCGCGGTGCTGTCAGTGGCCGGCGGATGCTCCTCGATCGATCGCCTGTCGCAGCTCGGCGAAAAGCCGAAGCTGACGGAGATCGACAATCCGACCACCCAGCCCGGCTACAAGCCGGTGCAGATGCCGATGCCCAAGCCCGAAGCCGTGTCCTACGCGCCGAACTCGCTGTGGCGCAACGGCTCGCGCGCCTTCTTCAAGGACCAGCGCGCGCACCAGGTCGGCGACATCCTCACGGTCACGGTGAGCATCTCCGACCAGGCCAATTTCGCCAACGAGACCCAGCGCAGCCGCACCAACAAGGAGGATTCGGGCATCACCGACTTCATCGGCTCCAAGACGCTCGGCACCCAGGCGCTGAAGGTGCTGCCCGGCCGCATCCTGACCGCCGACGGCACCTCGTCTTCGGACGGCAAGGGCTCCATCCAGCGCCAGGAGACGTTGCAGACCAACGTCGCCGCCGTCGTGACGCAGGTGCTGCCGAACGGAAATCTGGTCGTCGAGGGCAAGCAGGAGATCCGCGTCAACTACGAGATCCGCGAGCTGATCGTGGCCGGCATCGTGCGGCCCGAGGACATCCAGAGCGACAACACCATCGAGAGCTCCAAGATCGCCCAGGCCCGCATCTCCTACGGCGGCCGCGGCCAGATCATGGACGTCCAGCAGCCGCGCTACGGCCAGCAGGTCATGGACATCCTGCTGCCGTTCTAAGGCGAACACCATGAGGCACCGGGCGGAGCCCCGCCCGGTCGCTCCACCAAGCCGCCGGCGAGCAAGTCGGCAACCGAAAACGAGGACGACGAGACGCGACAAAAATCCCTCCTGACTTCAGGAGGGTCGGACGAGGATTGGCCGAGCGCGAGTTCACGCCCCGAGATCACGGGGCCCGCAGCCGCCGCCCTTCTTCCTGAAACGAGCTCCCACATTGCCCAATGCGAACCTAGGCGCGGCGGGTGATGTATACGCGGCCTCCGGTAGCTCCCCTGCCGGAGGCCGTGTTCGTTTCGAGCCGACGTCGCTCGCAATTTAGTCATTCAAGAGTTGAGTTGCTCGACCGTTCGAAACGCGATCATCAGCTCTGGCCCTGAAGACTTCTGGCGTCGGGAAAGCAGCCGTTCACACTTACGGCCTTTCCCGAACCGAGTCGCCTGCTTTTCATGCACGCAATTTTTCCTCTCAAACGAATGGTGAAGACAATGGGCAGTTTTATTCCGAACGGAAGTTACGTTCGCTCATGTTTCCAGATCACCGTGAAGCTGACCTGCCAGGCCTGGTCGGCCGGAGACAATTGGGTCCCGGCGAGCTTCGATCTGACAAACGCTGAAGACGTTCAGCTTCTCAATGAAAACGGGGTTCTCAAGCCGGCCCCGGGGAGCGCCCCTCCGACAGGCTTCATTCCGGCAGGAAGCTACAAGCTCACCTGCAAGGATATTCACGTGACGTTGTCCTGCCGGGCCGAAAAGATCGATGGCAGCTACATCGATGCCACCTTCGATCTGACCCATGTGCCGGCTGCGGATCTGTGGAACGACAACGGCATTCTCAAGAACGCGTACAAGACGCTGGCGATCTATGTTCCCGGCCCGTTCTATCAGTCGTCGGGAGGGATCGAGCCGCTGATGTCGTCGAACTTCAACACGGTGATCGCCTGGGCGTTTCACGTCGAGGCCGACGGCAGCATCTTCAACGAGGGAATGGTCGTCAAAGGCGGCAAGTATGTCGGCGACCTCAAATGGGCCGAACGCCTTCACGCGCTCAAGGGCCCGACATCTTCGGTCAGACGACTTCTGTTCTCGCTCTGGGGTGAGGGCACCTTCAGCAACATTCAGAATTTGATCTGGGCCGACGGCCCCGGCGAGCCACAGACAGGACCCGGCACCCCGCTCTACGAAAACTTCCGCGCTCTCAAGGCTGCCATGCCTGCAGTCGACGGCATCGATCTCGACAATGAGAGCCTCTACGATACGCCAACGACTGTCGCATTCAGCCGCATGCTGGGTGTGCTCGGCTACCAGGTCACTTTCTGCACCTACACCGATCCGAGTTTCTGGTGCGACAGCCTGCAGGAGGTTCACGAACGGGATCCTCAGATCGTCGCGGAATTCAACCTGCAGTGCTACTCTGGCGGGGGAGGCAACAACCCCCAAGATTGGGTCGATGCCATCGAACGGAAGATGGCGCCTGGCTTCCATGCGGAGAGCTTTGTCTTTCCCGGCGTCGGCATCAATTACGGCGCGGAGACACCTGAGAAGGCCCAGGAGAAGTTTGCGTATTGGAGCAAACGTCACCCGCTGGCCGGCGGTTTTCTCTGGAAGGCCGACGAGATCCCCAGTGCCTACACCCTGAAACAGTTCGCGGATGCGATGAGAAGTGGACTGAACGCCTGAGATCGGTCCGGCATTGCTACGGATCCGACGTCCCACCGGTCATCGCCGGTCGGACGTCGCCCGCCGCAGGTCCAGGGGAGCACCCTACCGTCCAAACTGGCAAATCACCGCTCGGGCCGGATCTGGGCCGAACCACCTTTCAGAGCGTGCGGATTGGCATCCATCCGGCGTCCGGGATCGCACGGTATTGCACAACGTCCACAACGCTTGCCGACAGCCCGCCGGACGGCTCCTGCGCATGGCGCTGGCTCGATCGGCGAGCTTGCCAACCGACCGTCGGGCGAGGCATCACCCTTTTGAGGACGAGATCACACGATCGCCGCCTCGACGACGCCCAGCCCATCCAGCTCCATCCGCACCCGGTCACCCGGCTTGAGCCAGATCGTCTTGACGAGGCTGCCGGTCAGCACCAGTTGCCCGGCCTCGAGCCCGTCGCCGCGCGCGGCAAGATGATTGGCAAGCCAAGCGAGCGCGTGCAGCGGGTGGCCGAGCACGTCCGCGCCGGTGCCCTGCCCCGCCAGAGCCCCGTTCACGAAGGCGCGGCCCTGCACGGCGGCGAGGTCCCCGGCCGCATCGCGCGGGACGGCAGGCCCCAGCACGCACCCTGCGGCAAAGAAGTCGTCTGCCACCAGGGTCGGGGCGCCCATGGTCTCCCATTGCACGTAACGGTCGTCGACGATCTCGATCGCCGCGTGGCAGTCGCCAATCGCGTCGCCGACATGGGCGATGGTGAAGGGCGCGTCCAGTGGCAGCAGGTCCTTTGCCAGCCGCACCGCGATCTCGCACTCGACGCCGACGCGAATGAAATCGGCCGCGCGCAGTGCGACGCCCGAGGCATGCACGCCCCCTGCAAACACCCCGCCGGCGCAAGGATGCGGAATGCCAATGTAATCCTGCATCACCTTGCTGGTGCAGCCGATCTTGTAGCCGGCGAAATCGCCGGCATGCTCGGCGAGCAGCCAGTGAACCTCATGCTGGATCTCATAACCGGCCGCTTCATCCTTCGGCTGAAGGTGAGCCGGCAGCGCCGCCAGCGGCGTCCTCGCGCGGCGGGCGCCTACGATCAATTGCGCGGCAGCCAGGACCTCGTCTGCTCCCATGGTCGTTCAACTCCCGCTGCGAGCCGCTCGAAGCGGCCTCTCAAAACTTATGGTTAACCACCTGTTACTCAATCGCTTTTGACGGCCACCGATCTCGTATCGCGGGAGCTCGCGCCGCGCTTGAAGCGCGCCCCCGGTCGTTCGGAAGCTACTTCAACCACGGCCGCAGCAGCCGCCACATCAGCAGGCTCCCGGCCGTCGCGACGATGATCTCATCATTCGGTCGCGGATTCCAGCCGAGCAGCCGCCATACGCCACGGGAGACAGCACGGCGCAGCCCGAGCAGCGGTTCGACGTCGCGAAATTGCGCGGTCGGGGAGGCAAGACTGGCCGCGCGGCTACTTCGCTTCGCTGAGGGTTGCGTCGGCTCCCGGACTGCGCGTCTCAAGCCACGGCAGCTCGAACTGACAGATCAGGCCCCCTTCGGAAAAGGTGCGTTGCAGATGCCTCACGGTGCGGGTCAACAGGCGGCTGCCGAAGCCGACCACCGGAGGCTCGCGGGCCGGCGGACCGCCGCTCTCCTGCCAGCGGACGTGCAACGCGTCGGGCCCGAGCGACCAGGAGACCTCGACGCGACCGCTCGGCGTCGTCAGCGCGCCGTACTTGCTGGCATTACAGGCCATCTCGTGGATGACGAGCGCGAGCTGCGTGGTCAACTCGACCGGGACCAGGATAGCCGGACCGCTGAGCAACAGCTGATCGGGCGCGCCGGCGAACGGCGCCACCTGGCTGGTGACCAGCGAAGCGAGATCGGCACCCTGCCAGTCGTTCTCCGCGAGGCTGGTGTGAACCGTGGCCAGCGCGTGCAGCCGCGATGTGAAGTCGCGAACCTTGACATCGTGCCGCGGCAGCAGCTGGTGGGCCAGCGACTGCACCACCGCGAGGCTGTTCTTCACGCGATGGGCGAGCTCATGGACCAGCAATTCGCGCTTGCGGTCCGCCTCCTTGGCGGCGGTGACGTCGATATTGACGCCGATCATCTGCGGGTCGCTGCCGCCCTCGCCGCGCAACAGGCGCGCCCGCGCCTCGATCCAGCGGATCGAGCCGTCCGGCAGCGGCACCCGCCATTCCGAATTGAGCTCGCCGGTGATCAGCGCCTGCTTGTTGTCCCGGTCGGCGCGGGCCCGATCCTCGGGATGCACCAGCGCCAGCCAGGCGTCATAGGTCCCTGGGAAGGTTCCGGGCTGCAGCCCATAGAGCTCCTCGATCTCATCGGACCATTGGCTGGTGTTCGAGTTGCCGTCCCAGGAGAACGTCCCGAGCCGCCCATATTTGGCCGCGAGCTTGAGCTGCTCGGCGGTGCGCGAGGAGTCGTCCCTGGCCTTGGCGAGCAGCCTGAAATTGTCCTGGATGATGCGCGCGCTCTCGGCCTGAGCCCGGGCGGCGGCGGCAAGTCGTGCATTCAGCGCCCGCACCTCCGGAGGATCGGACGGAGCGGCCGCGCCGGGCGTGGAGCTCTTGATTGCGATGCCGTCGAGGGGCCGGGCAATGCTGCGGCCGATGCCGGCCGCAAGCAGCAGCGCCAGCGCGCAGATCGTCGTGGCCGCGATCGTGGCGGTCTGGACCGTCGAGGAGATCGCCTGGGCGAACACGCCCTGCTTGATGCCGACGCCGACGGTCCAGTCGCTCAGCTGAGGATGCGCATTGGCGTTGATGACGCGATCGCCTTCGATCGAGGGAAACTCCGCAATGCCGGCGACCTTGGCGCTCGCCCGCCAGCCGGCCGACGCGGGCTGCCCCGTCGAGGTCGCGTTCTTCGGGATGCGTGAGATGTACCGGCCGCTGCCATCCATGATGCCGACCAGCCAGTCGGCCGGCAGCTGCTGCTGGGCGAGCAGCCGCGTGTAGTTGGCCGCGGGCATCGCGATCGACAAACAGCGGAACGGCATGCCGTCCTTGAAGACGGGGATATCGACCGTCGCCACCCATTCGCCGGAATTGGGGCCGGTGAAGATGTCGGAGACCTGCGGCCGGCCCAGCTTGAACGCAAGATCCTGCGAGCGCTGGCCCTGCGGGGTGCGCTCGCCGAGCGGCTTGCCGGACGCCGCCAGGGTGTTGAGCAGCAGCCGGCCGCTGGGGTCGGAAACAATGATCCAGGCATCGCCGCTCACCAGCCCGACCCGGCGCGCCTCGGACTCGAACTGGTCGAGATCGTCTGCGGCGAGATCGGGTGACTTTGCCAGCACCTCCGCCAGCGCGATGTAGCGCCGAAGCTCGGCGTCGACAGCTCCGGAGATCGTCTGGGCTGCGTAAGACAGGCCCCGCCGGATCGAGGCATCCGCGGACTGCGCCATCGAGATGATGACATAGGCAATCAGCCCGACGCAGGGCAGGAACAGGATGCCCGCAAGCAGAAGCAGGCGTCCCTTGATGCTGAGAACGCCATACGAGCGCTGCAGCGTGACGAGCACGCCGCCGAGCGAGCCCGTCGGCATTGGTTCCTGCGCGCGCATGATCCCCCACGGCGTGTTCCAACACGGAACCCACTCCAATTCCGTGAGCGCCAAAAAGTTCCTGGCTTGTCCCGATAAACCGGTCCACGCGAGGGGGATGACAACGCGAGAATGCAGCTACCTTCGCGCTGCAGGGAGGCGCGAACTCAGCCGTCGCTCGGGCCTGCGGCCGCACCCGGCAGGCGGCCGCAAGGCTGGTCATGTCAGCATCGCGACCTACTCGTCGCGATAGACCTTCTCGCGCTTCTCGTGGCGTTCCTGCGCCTCCACCGACAGCGTCGCGATCGGACGGGCCTCGAGCCGCTTCAGCGAAATCGGCTCACCGGTCTCCTCGCAATAGCCGTAGGTGTTGTCTTCGATGCGCTGGAGCGCCGCGTCGATCTTGGAGATCAACTTGCGCTGGCGGTCACGGGCGCGAAGCTCGATCGCCCGGTCGGTCTCCGACGACGCCCGGTCGGCGAGGTCGGGATGGTTGACGTTCTCCTCCTGCAGAGCCTGCAGGGTGAGCTTCGATTCGCGCAGGATCTCCTCCTTCCATGCCAGCAGCTTGGCGCGAAAGTACTCGCGCTGGCGTTCGTTCATGAAAGGCTCTTTTTCGGAAGGTTTGTAGTTCTTCAACTTTTCCAAGGTCAGCCCATCTGTACGTGCTGGCGCCGGTTTCGGCACCGGCGGACGGAATACGCCCGTTCGCGGCCGCGTTATATAGCGGCCTCTTGTGACAGACAATATTTCCATCGACACGGGCGCCCCGCCATCAGGCCGTTGTCCAGCCAAAATCGCGACCGGACGGCGGGGGCGCCAGGGACTGCCTCAA
This sequence comes from Bradyrhizobium sp. SZCCHNS2022, assembly GCF_032377575.1. NCBI lineage: Bacteria > Pseudomonadati > Pseudomonadota > Alphaproteobacteria > Hyphomicrobiales > Nitrobacteraceae > Bradyrhizobium > Bradyrhizobium sp. SZCCHNS2022. The sequence continues at coordinate 3,348,071 of NZ_JAUHHZ010000001.1, forward strand.
TAACCGACCGTGAAACGGGCCCGGCGGTGCGCCGGACGCTCGATTTCGTCGGCCATTGCGACCGCGAAGTCCTCGAAGGTGATGAAGCTCTTGCCGTCGGCATCGACCAGCAGCTGGTCCGTTCCGAGCCGGAACTTGCCCGTCCTGGCGCCAAAATCGATCATGGCCGAGGGCGACAGGAAGGTCCAGTCGAGCTCCTTCTCCTGGCGCAGCCGATCCAGGAACGCGGCGCCCTTCTCCGCTTCGGCCTTGTAGGCCGCCGGAAAGCCCGGCGTCGTCACCAGCCGCACACCCGGCGCGACCTCGAGCGAGCCGGCGCCGCCGACAACGAGGTAACGAGATACGCCGGAATCTTTCGCCGCCCCGATCAGCGCCTCGACGTCACTCGCCGAAAAATGGATCGAGCTGATCGCGACCTCGTGGCCGGCCCACAACTTCGCCAGCGCGGCGCGGTCGTTGGCATCGCCCTGCACGGCGGTGACGTTGGCGTGCTTCTCGATCTTGTCCGGATGCCGGGCAATGCCGGTGACCTGATGGCCGCGATTGGCCAGCTCGACGGTAATGCGCGACCCGGCACGGCCGGACGCGCCGGCGACGGCGATCTTCATGCTGCAACTCCATCGTTTGCGATCATTGGCTCGGATCGGGCCTCTGGACGAGACCCTCTTGGTATCCGATAGTGACTAGATAGCGAAACGAATGCTGGTGTTAAGAGCGCACTTTGAGATCACCTGGTCACGCCGGAGTAACCGATGCGAGCCCCGAACGTCTATTCGGCCGACTGTCCCACGCGAAGAATCCTCGATCGCGTCGGCGACAAATGGGCCGTGCTGATCCTGATCCTGCTGCGCAACGAGCCCTTGCGCTTCAATCAGTTGCGCCGTGCCATTGAAGGCATCTCGCAGAAGATGCTCTCGCAGGTGTTGAAGAGCCTGGAACGCGACGGTCTGGTGCGGCGGCGCGCGATCGCCACCGTGCCGGTCACGGTCGAATATTCGATCACGCCACTGGGACTGACGCTCGCCGCGGCGGTCGATCCGCTCCGTGACTGGGCGGAGCGGCATCTGAAGGACGTCACCGCCGCGCAACGGCGCTATGATGCGCAGGCGCCCTCGAAGGCCGCCTGAGCGCCCGATCCGGTTCAGCCCTGCCCCGCCTTGGCGAGCTCGACCTCGACCCGCAGCTCGATCTCGGACAGGATCGCATCCAGTCCCGGCTCGCCGGACGTCTGCTTCAGGTCGGCCGCCGCATCGCGCAGCCGCAGCGCCATCGCGGTGTCGAGCTTGCCGGACAGCAGCGAGAGCTTGAGATCGTCGAGCACGTCCAGCGCGCGCTTGCCGCGCTGGACCGAGCGCTTGCGGCGTTCGGCCGGATCCTCCTCGATGCCCTGCAGCGCCAGCAGCGCGTCGATGTTGGCGGTCTGCTTCGGCGCCAGCGTCGCGCGCGTCTCTTGCGTGGTGCCGACGTCGGGCAGCTTGAAGCCGCCGGACGAGGTCTTTCGCGTGGAGCTGGTCGACGTGTTGAGCGTCGTGCCGTTCGGTCCATAGATGCGCATCGGTGGCTCCCCGCAAGCTCTGCGTGTCGGAGCGGAGATTGGCCGCGTCGTGGTTAACGGTGCGTAAATGGCCCGGCAAATTCTGCCGGGGCGGCAGCTTCGTTCCTCCGGAGTAACCCTGGTTCGCAACAAAGCCCGCGATCGATTTCATACTCTTTCAATGAGTTAGCCGGGAGCATCACCCTGGCACGGCCCTCGCATAGTTAATGCCGATCGTGCGGTCATGGGAGTGGCCAAGTGATCACTTGCAGAGTTCGAGGGGAGCATAGGATGCGACGCGTCCGACTTACGCGCCTGTTTCAGGCCGCTTGCGCCGCCATGCTGGCGCTGGCCTCTATTGTCATGCCCGCGCATGCGACGTCGCGGATCAAGGATCTCGCCAATATCGAAGGCGTGCGCCAGAACCAGCTGATCGGCTACGGCCTCGTGGTCGGCCTGAACGGCACCGGCGATACGCTCAACAACATCCCGTTCACCAAGCAGTCGCTGCAGGCCATGCTCGAGCGCATGGGCGTCAACATCCGCGGCGCCACCATCCGCACCGGCAACGTCGCCGCCGTCATGGTCACCGGCAATCTGCCGCCCTTCGCGACGCAGGGCACGCGCATGGACGTCACGGTGTCCGCGCTCGGCGACGCCAAGAACCTGCAGGGCGGCACCCTGCTCGTCACCCCCCTGCTCGGCGCCGACGGCAACGTCTATGCGGTGGCGCAGGGCTCCCTGGCGATCTCCGGCTTCCAGGCCGAGGGCGAGGCCGCCAAGATCGTGCGCGGCGTGCCGACGGTCGGCCGCATCGCCAACGGCGCCATCATCGAGCGCGAGATCGAGTTCGCCTTGAACCGGCTGCCGAACGTGCGGCTGGCCCTGCGCAACGCCGATTTCACCACCGCCAAGCGCATCGCCGCGGCCATCAACGATTTCCTCGGCGTCAAGACCGCCGAGCCGATCGATCCGTCGACGGTGCAACTGAGCGTCCCATCGGAGTTCAAGGGCAATGTCGTCGCCTTCCTGACCGAGATCGAGCAGCTCCAGGTCGATCCGGATCTGGCCGCGAAGATCGTCATCGACGAGCGCTCCGGCATCATCGTCATGGGCCGCGATGTCCGCGTCGCCACCGTGGCCGTCGCCCAGGGCAACCTCACGGTCACGATCTCGGAGAGCCCGCAGGTCAGCCAGCCCAATCCGCTGTCGCGGGGGCGGACCGTGGTCACGCCGCGCACCAGCGTCGGCGTCACCGAGGACGGCAAGAAGTTCGCGATCGTCCGTGACGGCGTGTCGCTGCAGCAGCTGGTCGACGGCCTCAACGGCCTCGGCATCGGCCCGCGCGACCTGATCAGCATCCTGCAGGCGATCAAGGCCGCCGGCGCCATCGAAGCCGACATCGAGGTGATGTAATGGCCACGTCCTTCGTCGACTCCTACGCCGGCCGGGTTCCGCTCAGCACGCCCCACGCGACGGCCGCAGCCGCGCCGCGCACCGATCTGGACCTCGCGGAGGCCCTCACCAAGGTGTCTCCCAAGGCCCAGGCCAAGGCCAAGGCGACCGCGACCGATTTCGAGGCCATGTTCCTGAACTCGATGTTCTCGCAGATGACCAATGGTGTGAAGGGCGATGGTCCGTTCGGCAACACGCCCGGCACCGGCGTCTGGCGCTCGATGCTGACCGAGGAATATTCGAAGAACTTCGCCAAGGCCGGCGGCGTCGGCATTTCCAACGACGTCTTCCGCACCCTGATCCTTCAGCAGGCCAAGAGCAGCACTGCCGGCAGCAGTGCCGGCAACGGCAAAGCGTAACCGTAAGCGTAGACATCGCGGGGGTCCGCACCGCCCCACGCCGACAGGAGTAAAGAGATGACCGCACAGGGCCAGGCGAGAAACACGACCTACACGGCTGCCGCCAGCGCGGCGGAGGCGCGCGCGCTCGCTGACGAGATGGTCAGCGTCATGAGCGAGCTGATTGCAGTCATCGAGCAGGAGACCGAGCTGGTCCGCGCCGGCAAGTTGCGCGAGGGCATGGCGTTCGGACCAAGGAAGACCGAACTCTCGCGCCACTACGTCACGACGGTGGGCCGCCTCAAGGCCAGCCAGGCGTTCATGAAGCAGACTGCGCCGGAGCTGCTTGCCAGCCTGCACCGTCACCACGACACGTTCCGGGCGATGCTGCAGGTCAACCTGACGGTCCTGGCAACGGCGCATGCGGTCTCGGAGAAGATCGTGCGAGGGGTCAATGCCGAGGTTCAGCGCAGGAACATCCCGAGCACCTATACGTCGGGCGGCCACCGCGCCGCCCCGGGCAGCCGCCATCTGACCCCGCTCGCCGTCAGCCGAACGCTCTGAGCCCTCAGCCTGGCACAGGAATCGGTTCTCCAGAGCCGCGCCGCCCGAAAGGGTCGCGCGGCGCTCGCCGTTTAACGTTCGAACAAGCTTAAAAGGCCCCGGCGAATCACAACGCGCCGTTCATCCTATTTCCTAACATAACGTTGATTGGTGATCGGCATAGTTGCAAGCGGGATGGGTTGGGAATTGACTCGATGGCCATGAGGAGGCTGCCATGAGTTCCGATTTCAGCGTGAGACCGGTCGGCGCGCCAGCGTCTGTTCCGATCATTCAACCGTCGAGCCAGGCGGTGGTGAACGCTGTGCCGACGGACCTTCCTCCGAGCCAGACCGTGACCGCGGCCGAGGCCGGCGCCCCCGTGCGCAACGACGTCCAGCTCAGGGCCGCGAACGACTTGTCGGTCTCGCATCAGGCCTATTACGACCGCGCGGCCGCAGCGCTCGTGTTTCAGGTGGTGAACCGCAGGACCGACCAGGTCGTGGCGCAGTATCCGGATGAAGCCGTGCTGCGTCGCCGCGCCTACTTCAACACGCTCGACCTGCAGAAGGATCTGCAGAAGGAAGACGCGCCGCGCGTGATGCCCACCGATCGCACGGCCTGATCGCATCGCCGACGATCGACGTCCAGCCGCCCCGGCCGGCCGCCGCGGCGGTTCTCAGCATTGGAAAGATCAGCTGCTCTGCGTGGCGTTGGCGGCGTCGAGGCCGGTCTGGCCCGATGCGCCCTGCTCCGACTGCGCTGATGGAGCGCTGGACCGACGGCTTCGTACGTTCCGTCGCTCCAACACGTTCGATGTCTAGGACTTCGATGTCTAGGACATGGACAAGATGCTGGTGACGTCAGCCAAGGCGCTTCCTCCCGGTGTCCGGACCGGAAGGTCAGCTGCGTCCGGATAGCCCCGCCGCGATGTGGCAGTTGATGTCGATCAGCGACTTCAGCTTCGCCGGATCCGGATCCATCTGCATCTCGATCGTCTGCTTCATGACGAACACGCCAATATTGGCGATGTTCTGTCGGATATCGAGCGAGTTCGGATTGTCGTCCATCTCCATCGCGCTCATGAAGATCGTCCAGAGGCGACGATTGAAGAGCAGCGCCTTGTACATGTTGCGATCGGGGCCGCTCCAATTGGCCTGCACTTCCTGCAGCTGCCGCGCAGCCTTCAACAATGCCTGAGCTTCGATCTCCCGTGGTGATGCCGTCGTTTGCGACGTGCGTGCATAGGCTTGAGCGGCATATGACATCAAGTACTCCGGACTGACGCGGGGACACCAACAAACTGCACAGGTTTTGTACGTTGTGTGCCTTTAAAATATGGTTAGCAGCTATTAGCGGATTTCGCCTCTCGATATCGCCAGACGTCGAAAACAACCGCACCTGCGAGGCCTCTTAATTTGGTGCGAACGTGTTTGCTCAAATCGCTTGGAAAAATTCGGGAGTCTTTCGCCGCGGGCACGCACACCGCGCGCCGCATACCGAAGCATCGCGGGGGAGCCGGCGGACCGCGCGTGAGCGCGGTGGCCGAGGCGCAAAAAAGAAGCGGCGGGCCATGCCCGCCGCTTCGCTGGATGGAGATGCCGGTACGGTCGCGCTCAGCGGAGCAGCTGCAGAACGCTCGCCTGCGACTGATTGGCCAGCGCCAGGGCGGAGACCGCGATCGACTGCCGTGTCGACAGCGCCTGGCTGTTGGCCGCCTCCTCGTTGGTGTCGGCCAGCGTCAGGTTCGACGAGCCGGTCTGCAGCACGTTGATCAGGTTCTTGTTGAAGTCCTGACGGATCTGCACGATCGACAGGTTCGAACCGAGCGACGACGCTTCGGAGCGAATGGCCGTCGATGCGCTGTTCAACGTCGACAACACCTTGTTGGCCGAGTTGCTGTCGAGGAAGTCGGTTCCGACCACCAGCGCCGACAGACCGAGGCCGGTGCTGTTGAACGTCACGCCCGTGATGTTCAGGGTCGACCGGCCGGTCTCGTTGAAGGTCAGCTTCAGCGTGTCGCCGTTCAGCAGGTTGATGCCGTTGAACGATGCGTCCTGTGCGGTGGTGTCGATCTGCGCCAGCACGTTGTTGTATTGGGCAATCAGTCCGGCGCGCGTCGTCTGCGAGTTCGTGTCCGCCACCGGGGTCGATGCGGTCACGCCGTTGAAGGCCTGGCTCGCCGCGGTCGAGGAGCCCGCGACCGCGCCGATGGTCGACGAGGCCGCTTCGTTCGTGGTGAGGATCGTCAGCTGACCGGTCGTGCTCAGGCTGGCCTGCAGATTGTTCGCGGCAAGAGCGGTGTTGAGCTGGGCCAGCGTCGATATCTGAGAGGCGCCCGTGCCGAATGTTATGTTCGTTGCGACACCGCCTCCTGTCGAGGCGATCGTCAGCGTCTGCCCTGACAACGCCGGCGGATTTCGGGCCGTCGTGCCTGCTGTCAGCCCGAGCTTGGCCAAGGCGGTGCCCGATATCGTCAGGTCTTGCGCGGTGCCTGTGGCGATGGAGATCTGGCCGCCGCTCACCGAGGACGGCGTCGCGGTTGCGCCGGTCACCGAATCGATCGCGGCAAGAAGGTTGCTGACGGTGTCGCCCACGCCGATATTGGTGCCTGCCGAGACGGACCCGGCCACGAAGGTGAACACCACACCGTTGACGACCAGCGTGTCGCCGGTGGTGATGCTGCTCGCCAGGTCGTTCGAGGTGGAGCTCGCCGTACCCGACAGCCGGGTCGACCCGGTGATCGCCACCGCCGTGCTGAGATTGTCGTTGTTGACCACGCTGCCGGCCACGAAATTGTTCGAGGAGCTGCCGAGCAGGTTGTTTGCGGTCGCGCCCGGGATGACCGCGGAGGTCACGCTCGACTTGGTGGTATAGCCGGTGGGCGCCTGAAGGACCTGGCTCGCGATCGACTTCGCGCTATCGACCAGCTTCTGGAGCGAGGTCAGACCGGTATTCGCTGCCTGCAGAACCTGGACGCCGTTGCCGATGCTGTCGAGCAGGTTCGCAATGTCGCTCGCACGGTTGTTGAGCGATTGCGCAGTGAAGAATTCGGTGGGGTTATCGAGCGCCGTGTTGACCTTGTTGCCGGTGGCCAGGTTGTTTTGAGTCGTGGCCAGCAGCGATGCAGTATTTTGCAGCGCCAGCAGGTTTTGGCGAACCGAAGCCGAGAGAACGATACCGGACATGTGTGTGAAACCTTCCTAGTTATTCACCAGGAGGTTCTAGTCCACCCACTTTTAAAACATGGTTAATGGCGCTTTAAATTTCTTGCTTAACGTCTGGTTACGCTCCGTCCCGGGTCTCTGCCCCGCGTTCGGAGCCAGTATTGATACGGGCGGCAGCACCGAACCAGGCGCAAAAAAAGCGGCGGGGTCGCCCCCGCCGCCTTCGATCTCGATATGACGATGCCTGCGGATCAGCGCAGCAGCTGCAGCACGCTGGCCTGCGACTGGTTGGCGAGCGACAGCGCGGACACCGCGATCGACTGGCGGGTCGACAGCGCCTGGCTGTTGGCCGCTTCCTCGTTGGTGTCGGCCAAGGTCAGGTTCGACGAGCCGGTCTGCAGCACGTTGATCAGGTTCTTGTTGAAGTCCTGACGGACCTGCACGACCGACAGGTTCGAACCCAGCGTCGACGCCTCGTTGCGCAGCGTGGAGCTCGCCGTGGTCAGCACGCCGATCACCTTGTTCGCCGAGTTGTTGTCGAGGAAGTCGGTGCCCGAGGTCAGCGTGGTGAGCCCGAGCCCCGCCGAGTTGAAGGTCACGCCGGTGATCGACAGCGTCGACTTGCCGTTCTCGTTGAACGTCAGCTTCAGCGTATCGCCGTTCAGCAGGTTGACGCCGTTGAACGATGCGTCGCTCGCCGTCAGGTTGATCTGCGTCAGCACGTTGTTGTACTGCGAGACCAGGTTCGAGCGCTGCGTCTGCGCGGTCGTATCCGCCACCGGAGCCGCCGCGGTCAGACCGTTGAAGGCCTGGCTCGAGGCTGCCGACGTGCCGCCGATCGTGCCGATCGTGGCCGAGGCCGCGTCGTTGGTGGTGGTGAGCGTGATCTTGCCGGTCGACGAATCGATCGAGGCTTGCAGGTTGTTGGCTGCGAGCTTCTCGTTGAGGTCGTTCAGCGATTTCACCTGCCCTGTCCCCAGGCCGAAGGTGATGCTGGTCGCCGTGCCTCCTCCTGTGGCGCCGACCGTCAGCGTCTGTCCTGACAAGCCGTCGCCGACAGCAGTCAGCCCGAGCTTGGCCAAGGTGCCGCTGCTGCCCGAGAGCGTCAATCCCGCCGCCGGCGGCGTCAGGGTGATCGCACCTGCGGTGATCGACGAGGTCACGCCGGTCTGGGACTGGATCGCCGACAGCAGGTTGGTGACGCTGTCGCCGATGCCGATGCTGGTGCCCGTCGAGGACGTGCCGGTGACGAAGGTGAAGGTGGTGCCGTTGACGACCAGCGTCTCACCGGAGGTGATGCCGGTGGCGAGGTTGTTCGACGCGGTGCCCGACGTGCCCGACAGCTTGGTCGAGCCGGTGATGGCGGCCGGAGTCGTGTTGTCGTTCTGCACGACCGAGCCGGTCACAGCCGTCGAGCTGGAGCCAAGCAGGTCGGTGGCAGTCGCGCCGGTCAGAGCCGTCGAGGTCACGCTCGACTTGGTGGAGTAGCCCACCGCGCTCTGCAGAACCTGGTTGGCGATCGACTTGGCGCTGTCGACGAGCTTCTGCAGCGAGGTGATGCCGGTGTTGGCGGCCTGCAGCACCTGCACGCCGTTGCCGATGCCGTCGAGCAGATTGGAGATGTCGGAAGCGCGGTTGTCGAGACCCTGGGCGGTGAAGAAGTTGGTCGGATTGTCGAGCGCCGAGTTGACCTTCTTGCCCGTGGAGAGATTGTTCTGGGTGGTGGCGAGGAGCTGAGCCGTCGACTGAAGCGAGAGCAGATTCTGACGCACCGACGCCGAGAGAACAATACCTGACATTTTCATACCCTTCTGGTGTGAAACAAACGGCCGATCCTTCAGGATCGGTTGTGCCCGTATCGACTTCGCAACCGGGCGACGTGCGTTAAGGTAAATGGGACTGGCTAACAAAGGGTGAAGCCACCCGCCACAGCGGCCGCTTGCGGCCGCGCCGCCGCGCTCGACCATCGCAGAGCGCACCAGCGATCACATTGAAAACACCAGACATTTACCAAGCGCGCCGGTCATTTACCGATCATTAACCATGTTCGGAAAGGATCGCTGCGCGCCGAGCGATCGAGCGCGCAGACTGTTCGCGCGATTTAGACTGGCAGCACATGAGTGCCGGCCTCGCCGAAGCAGATTCGGCGCCGCGCCGATCGCGGCAACGGAGGACGAGAATGGCCCTGAAAGTCGAACTGAAGCCGCATGAGCGCATCATCATCGGCTCGTGCGTGATCACCAACACCGACCAGCGGGCACGGCTGCTGATCGACGGCGACAACATCCCGATCCTGCGCGAAAAGGACATCCTCACGCCGGAGACCGCCGACACGCCAGCCAAGCTCGTCTATCTCGCCGTCCAGCTGATGTACATCTCGCCCGGTGCAGATGCGGATCACGGCACCTACTTCAACCTGCTGCGCGACATCATCACGACGGTGCCGAGCGCCTGGCCCATCATCGAGGCCATCAACGGTCACATCCTCAACGGCGATCTCTATCAGGCGCTGAAGGAAGCCAAGAAGCTGGTCGCCTTCGAGAAGAAGCTGCTCGAGCAGGCCGAGGCGGAACAGGCCGAGCAGGCCGCCAAGACGGTCAGCTCCGCCGCCTGACCTCGGCGACAGCACTCCCACGAAGAGCCCGGTTCCGCGCCCGCGGAGCCGGGCTCTTCGTATGGACGCAAGACACGCAACGGCACGCGTGCTCCACAGACGCGAAAACGGCGGGGTCTCCCCCGCCGCCTTCGATCTCGAGATGACGATGCCTGCGGATCAGCGCAGCAGCTGCAGCACGCTCGCCTGCGACTGGTTGGCGAGCGACAGTGCGGACACCGCGATCGACTGGCGGGTCGACAGCGCCTGGCTGTTGGCCGCTTCCTCGTTGGTGTCGGCCAAGGTCAGGTTCGACGAGCCGGTCTGCAGCACGTTGATCAGGTTCTTGTTGAAGTCCTGACGGACCTGCACGACCGACAGGTTCGAACCCAGCGTCGACGCCTCGTTGCGCAGCGTGGAGCTCGCCGTGGTCAGCACGCCGATCACCTTGTTCGCCGAGTTGTTGTCGAGGAAGTCGGTGCCCGAGGTCAGCGTGGTGAGCCCGAGCCCCGCCGAGTTGAAGGTCACGCCGGTGATCGACAGCGTCGACTTGCCGTTCTCGTTGAACGTCAGCTTCAGCGTATCGCCGTTCAGCAGGTTGACGCCGTTGAACGATGCGTCGCTCGCCGTCAGGTTGATCTGCGTCAGCACGTTGTTGTACTGCGAGACCAGGTTCGAGCGCTGCGTCTGCGCGGTCGTATCCGCCACCGGAGCCGCCGCGGTCAGACCGTTGAAGGCCTGGCTCGAGGCTGCCGACGTGCCGCCGATCGTGCCGATCGTGGCCGAGGCCGCGTCGTTGGTGGTGGTGAGCGTGATCTTGCCGGTCGACGAATCGATCGAGGCTTGCAGGTTGTTGGCTGCGAGCTTCTCGTTGAGGTCGTTCAGCGATTTCACCTGCCCTGTCCCCAGGCCGAAGGTGATGCTGGTCGCCGTGCCTCCTCCTGTGGCGCCGACCGTCAGCGTCTGTCCTGACAAGCCGTCGCCGACAGCAGTCAGCCCGAGCTTGGCCAAGGTGCCGCTGCTGCCCGAGAGCGTCAATCCCGCCGCCGGCGGCGTCAGGGTGATCGCACCTGCGGTGATCGACGAGGTCACGCCGGTCTGGGACTGGATCGCCGACAGCAGGTTGGTGACGCTGTCGCCGATGCCGATGCTGGTGCCCGTCGAGGACGTGCCGGTGACGAAGGTGAAGGTGGTGCCGTTGACGACCAGCGTCTCACCGGAGGTGATGCCGGTGGCGAGGTTGTTCGACGCGGTGCCCGACGTGCCCGACAGCTTGGTCGAGCCGGTGATGGCGGCCGGAGTCGTGTTGTCGTTCTGCACGACCGAGCCGGTCACAGCCGTCGAGCTGGAGCCAAGCAGGTCGGTGGCAGTCGCGCCGGTCAGAGCCGTCGAGGTCACGCTCGACTTGGTGGAGTAGCCCACCGCGCTCTGCAGAACCTGGTTGGCGATCGACTTGGCGCTGTCGACGAGCTTCTGCAGCGAGGTGATGCCGGTGTTGGCGGCCTGCAGCACCTGCACGCCGTTGCCGATGCCGTCGAGCAGATTGTTGATGTCGGAAGCGCGGTTGTCGAGACCCTGGGCGGTGAAGAAGTTGGTCGGATTGTCGAGCGCCGAGTTAACCTTCTTGCCCGTGGAGAGGTTGTTCTGGGTGGTGGCGAGGAGCTGAGCCGTCGACTGAAGCGAAAGCAGATTCTGGCGCACCGACGCCGAGAGGACGATACCTGACATTTTCATACCCTTCTGGTGTGAAATCGACGCCGATCCCTTCGAGATCGGCGTGACGTCCAGCTCGACTTGGCGACCCGGACGACGGGCGTCACGGTGAATGGCAGTGGCTAACAAACGCTGAAGCGGTTGTGGGGCGGCCTCGCTTCAATCAACAGAACAGGCGCATCGACGCGTCTGATCGTCGCAGCGACGCGTAAAGCCGTCCGTTGAAAAGCCTCGCAGATTCACCAAAAACGGGTGTCGTTCACGACGCGTCAACCACCTTTGGAAACGGTTCGACACGCGCAGGCGTCATCGCTCCGGTGGTACTCGTCGACCAGCGGAGCGAAGCTGACAGGCCGTTTGCGATCAGAGCGCCAGCGGCGGCGCTTCGATCTCGACCAACGGCGTCAGGCCGGCCGCCCGTTGACGGCCGAACATGAGGACCGCTGCAATCAGCCGCTCGATGTCGCACACATCGGTGCGATGATTGACGATCGCGGCGCGGATCGCCAGCCGGCCGTCGAGCACCGTGGTCGACGGTGCCGCGAGGCCGGATTCGTGGATGTCGGCGACGATCTCGCCATTGAGCGCATCGGCGTCCTCACAGCGATAGCGAAAGCAGACGATGTTGAGATTGACCGGCGCCATCAGTTCGAGCTCGAGCTCGGCGCGCACCCGCGCTTCGAGGTGGCGCGCGAGCTCGCAGCTGCGCGCGATCATGGCGCCGAGCGCGTCGGTGCCGAACGTGCGCAGCGTGAACCAGGTCTTCAGCGCCCGGAAGCCGCGCGACAGATCGGGACCGAGATCGCACGGCCATTGCGCACCGGCTGCAAGGCCCCGCGTCTCCCGGCGCAGGTAGGCGGCCGGTGCGGCGAAGGCGTCGCGATGCTTGGCGCCGTTGCGCACCAGCAGGAAGCCCGCGTCGTAGGGCACCTGCCCCCATTTGTGGAAGTCGAGCGCGATCGAATCCGCCCGCTCGATGCCCGCAAGCATTGGTGCGAGCTCCGGCGACAGCATGGCGAGCGCACCGAACGCACCATCGACGTGAAACCACAGGCCCTCGCTGCGGCACAGCTCGGCCACCTGCGTGAGATCGTCGATCGCGCCGATATCGACCGTTCCTGCGGAGGCGACGACGAGGAAGGGTTTCAGGCCCGCGGCGCGGTCGGCTGCGATCGCAGCCCGCAGCGCGGCGACGTCGACGCGATGCGCCGCGTCGACGGCGATGCTGCGCAGCGCATCGCTGCCGAAGCCGCAGATATCCATCGCCTTGGCGATGCAGCCATGCGCGGCTTTCGAGGTGTAGGCGCGCAGGCACCGGCCGGTCTCACCCAGGCCAGCCGTGCGAACAGATGCGCCGAGCGCCGTGCGGCGAGCCACCAGCACCGCCATGAGATTGGCCATCGAGGTGCCGGTGACGAAGAGGCCGCTGGCGCCTTGCGGAAAGCCGAACAGCTGCCGCGTCCAGTCGACCACCTGCTGCTCGATCTCGATCGGCGCATGATCGCGGCCGCCGAGATTGGCATTCAGTCCAGCGGCGAGCATTTCGGCGAGCATGCCGACCACCGTGCCGCCGCCATGCACCCAGCCCATGAAGCCGGGGTGCACGTTGCCGGTGGCGTGGGGAACGACGAGCTCGCTGAAGTCGCGATAGACCTCGGCGAGATCGGTCGGCGCGTGCGGCAGCCGGCTGCGAAAGCGCTCGCGGGTCGGCGGTGACATCGGCTGCCACACCGGACGGTCGCGGATCCCGGCGACGTAGTCGAACATGTCATCGAGCATGCGATGACCTTGCGCGCGCAGCTCGTCCCAGTCCCGCGGATCGAGCGTCTCGGCCGGCTGCAACGTGACATCGCTGCGCAGCTCGGCGGTCACGCCGCCTGCTCCGCCGCCGCTGCCGCGCGCTTGGCGATCATGTCCGCGAAGGCCGCGAAGATCTTCCGCATCTGCGGCGGCTTGTAGGGGAAGACGTCAGGCGAATCCATATTGTGCACGACCGCCGTATTGTCGGCCTCGAACACCAGCAATGAGCCGTCCTTGGTCTCGGCGCAGTCGATGATGAAATAATCCAGACCGATGCGCTCGGCGATCTCCGCGAGCACACTGCGATGACGCCGGCCGAAGCCGATGTCGAAGGTCTGCATGAACGTCGCCTCTTCGAGGCGCTTGCTTTCGCTGGCCGCCATGCCGGCGTTGAGGTACCAGATGTCCCAGCGCCGCGCGATCGCCATGTGGCAGGCGTAGGCCACGCCGTCGACGAACACGATGCGGTACTTGCGGAACTGGCCGTCCTCGCTCGCATAGTCGACGAATCGCGCGAGGAAGAACTCCTGCTCGTCGCGCTCGTCGAGATAGAGCGACAGCTCGATCGGCTCCTCGACCCTCTCCAGGCCGACGCCGGCATGCGAGCCGCGCGGCCGGATGATCAGCGGAAAGCTCAGCGCGTCATCGACGTCGCCGATCCATTCGCACTCGTCCGCCACCGCGACCAGGCGCTCGCGGTCGACCGGCACCGTCGGCGGGATCGTCAGCCCTTCGATGCCGGCGAGCAGCGCATGCAGCTTGTCGCGGTCGAGATGCCAGATCCGCTGCGGCGGGTTGAGCAGCGGACGCGGCCAGCGCGCCGCGACGGCGTCGATCTCGTGCAGCGCGTGCTGACAATCCTCGGAATCGGAGGCGATGACGATGGCGACGTCATGCGCCGGCAGCGGCGCCGGCAGCTCCGCGCCCGGCACGACGTAGAGCAGCATCAGCTCGATGTCGGTGTCCTCGAGCAGGAACTCGATCGGCGTATTGCTGCCCATGTCGGTTGCCGCCGCGAGCGCGAGCACGCGCAGCCGCGGCGCCGGGTGATTGCCGGCCACGCGATAGAGCTGCTGCGACTGCAGCACGTCGTGCTGGATCGCGAGCCCGGACGATTTCTCGCCCAGCAGCTGTGCGATCAGCGCCAGATCGAGCCCCTCGCCCGGCGTGGCGCTGCCGTCGAGCAGCTTGCCGAGCAGCGCAGCCCATGTCGGCTTGAGATCCTGGCCGTCGAAGGCGGCCTTGGCGATCTTCGCCATGCCGGTGCGCTCGGCACATCCCGTGCGGCCGGCTTCGGCCAAAGCGAGCAGATCAGTTGGCATGGCAGATGTCCCTGAGATCGCGGCTGCTCAGATCCGATACGAGCAGCTCTGTTTTGGCGACCACGTCGGCGATGCGGTCGATTTCGGCTTCGAGATTGACGCGCGCGGTGGTGACGTCGTCGCACCATGTCTCCGTCAGCTGGCGCGCGCCGATGCACAGCCGCAGCGCGGCCGTCGGCGCCTCGCCGGGCCGCTCGATACGGACCGGCTGACCGATCAGGCACTGACGCGCGGCAACGGCCGCCGTCCGACCGCTGAAGCGGCTGCCGAGATCGTATTGGAGCGCACGATAGACTGCCTTCGTCTCGCCGAGATCGAGCGGCCGCCCCTCGCGCTGAAGCGCGAACGGGAAAATCGTCGGACGGCCGAACTCGTCATCGTCCTCGTCGGCGCTCGCATAGGGAGCGAACGGGCGCAGCACCGGCGACAGCAGCAGCAGGCTTTCGATCGCCTCTCCGAGTTGCCGGATCGCCATCCGGCGGAATGAAGCGGGCACCGCCTGATAGGCCGCGATCTCCTCGAGCGCGGCTTCCCAGCGCAGCCATTGTCCGACGTTGGCGCGCGGCGCCGAGCGGGCCCGCAGATCGGTCCAGGCCAGCGGCCAATCGCTGCGATTGACGTAGTCGAACAATCCGGACGCGACCGCGTGACCCTCGCCCAGGGCCGACGCCACGCGGCGCGGGACGAGCAGCGCGCCGCTGAAGGCCGGCCCGCCATAGAATTTGGAGCCCGACATCAGCACGAGATGGCCGCGGTCGAGATAGCAGCGCAGCCGGCCCGGGCCGAGCCGCATCTGGCAGGCGTCGACGACGACCTGGACGCGGCCCGGCCAGCGCCTGATCACCTCGTCCAGGCAAGCAAGTCCCGGCGCGCGCCAGCCGAGCTTGGAGGAGTCCATCACCTGCAGCAGGACGTTACGGCCGTCCCGGACGATCGCCTCGACCGTGTCGAGCACGGCCGGAGCGAGATCGCCGCGCGGCTGCATCGAGGCGCCGTCGAGCAGCGGCAGGAACACCGCCTCGCTCGCGAGGCCGTCGATCGGCGCATCTCTGGTCACCGCAAGGCCGTTCGCCGTCCGCGTGCTGAAATGACATCCGCGAGCGCTTGCCGCCGTGCCGCTGCCGGTCTGATCGCTCCCGACGACGACATGGGTGACGTGCTCGCCGAGCAGCGCGCGCGCCAGCGCCAGCGCATGGAGCTGCGCGTCGGTGCCCGATGGCGAGAACACGATGTCGACATCGTCGGCAAGACGCAGATGACCGCGCAATTCGCCGCGCATCTCCTCGGTGCGGCGGTCGAGCGCCTCGTCGACGCCGAGCGAGATCGCCGCATGCATCAATCGCTCGCGCGCCAGCTCGACGCGCGCATAGGCGCGCTCCGAGATCGGCGAGGCCGTGCTCGAGGCGAAGCACACCAGATCCGGCGCGGGCGATGGCGAGCAGCCATAGGCGTTGCGGCCCCAGGGCCGATCGAGCGCCAGGCGGGTGTCGCCGCCGTCGATCAGGAGATCGCCGAGCAAGGCGAAGAGATCGCGCAGCCCGGTCGCAGCGCCCTGCCCGCGCCGCTCGCTGCGGGACGATTGAAGACTTTCCGACCGGGTTGCCGCCGGGGTCATGTTGCGGATCGTCAGGCTGCGTCTGCCGCAGCAGCGGTGGGAACCGCCACCGCCGACGCAAACTGCGAGGCGACATTGCCGTGGAACACCGACGGACCGACATGATCCAGCCGACTGTCGAGATCGGCCCAGATCTCGCCGCCGAGATCGGTCCATCGCCTGCAGAAGGCGAAATCCTCGCTGAGATAGGTGCCCGTCTCCGGGTCGATCATGCATTCGAACAGCGCGAAGCGGTTCGGATTGCCGGCCAGCGCATCCTGCGAGTGCTCGCGGAAGAACTGCAGCGGAGCGTAGGCCGGATGCGCGATCATCGCCTCGATGACGCGGCGGCGGATCATCAGGAAGCCGGTGCCGGCATAGCGCACCCGCGTGAAGCCGTTGACCACCGCGACGTGGTCCGGATTGTCGATCTCCAGGACATAGTCGAGCGAGGCCGCCGGCACGTCCATGCGGTTGGCGTTGATGGCGCGCCGCGCTTTGTTCCAATTGACCTTCTTGACCGGATAGACGCCTGCGACCATGTCGCCGCCGGACTCGATCAGCCGGAACACCTGCTTGGGCGCGAAACCGATATCCGCATCGACGAACAGGAGATGCGTGGCGGAGGGATCGTTGAGGAACAAGGTGACGAGATTGGCCCTGGCGCGGGTGATCAGCGCATCGCCGTCGCGCATGTGGACGGTCAGGTCGACGTTCGACGTGGCGCGCAGCTCGCGCTGCAGGGCGAAGATCGAGCTTGCATAGATGCTCGACACTTGGCCGCCGAAACAGGGGGTGGCGATCACCAGGTGGATCCGCTCGTCGATCGGGTTACTCACGTCAGCCTCCAGAAAAAGAGGCTCTCGCCCCAGATCTGAACAAAAGCTAAAGAGACGTGGTTAACGAAAACCTAACCGCCGCCCCCGTTGCTTTACAGGAACTTCACCAGCGACAATTGCGACAGCATCGAGGTCGTCTGGTAGGACGCCTGGAGATTGGTCTGCAGCTGCAGGAGCTGGGCTGCCACCTCCTGCTGCGAGATGCCCTCGGTCTGGTCGACCAGTGCCTGCATCGCCGCCTTTGCCTGGGTCTGGCGGGCCGCGGCGTCCTTCATCGTGGTCTGCGCGTTGGCAAACTCGGTCTGGATGTCCGAGATCGACTGCTGGCCGATCCGCGCCGTCAGGTTGGCGGCAATGCGCTCGCTGAGCGCGCCGATCTGCTGCGGCGCGTTCGCGCCGGCCGGCGGCGTGTTGACGGCGGCGTACACCGCGGTCTGCTGCACGAGGTTGCGGATCGCGAACTCATTGCCCTGGGCGCCGAACTGAATGCTCTGCGCCGTGTCGATGCGGATGGTCGAGCTGGACCGTGCCGAGCCCGGGCCGCTGTTGCCGGTGTACCAGGCCACGGTGCTGGTCGAGCCGTTGACGAGGCTGGTCGCCGATCCCAGCGGCACGCCGGAAACCCGCAAAGGCGGGGTCGCGGCGGTGACGGTGCCCGAAAAGCCGAGCGCGGCGAAGGCACCGGCGTTCGAGCTCGAGACCGAGAAGGTCGCCGCATCGTCGGTGCGCAAGGTGATGGCGCCGCCGCTCACCGTGGAGGCCTTCGACGTCCCGCTCAGCGCATCGATCTTCGACAGCAGCGTCTGCACGCTGTCGCCGACGTTGATCTGGTTGTTGCCGCTCGCGCCCGAGGCAACGAAGGTCAGCGTCTGCCCGTTCACGGTGATGGTGTCGCCGGCGGTGAAGTCGGTCGCGATCGAATCGGTGCCGGCGATGCCCGACAGCAGCGTTGCCCCGGTGATTGGCGCCGGCGTCCCCGCCTTGTTGTTGACCGCGGTGCCCGACACCGAGCTGGCGGTGTTGAAGAAGTTGTCGCCCGCGGTCACGGCGGAGGCCGCCACGAGCGAGGTGTTGGCCAAGGTCGTGAGCGCCGTATTCAGCGCCGCATTCAGGTTGGCCGAGGTCGCGGCGGGAGTCGCGCCGATCGCAAACGTGTTGGTGGGCGCCGGCGTCGTGGTCGACGCCGTCAGCTTGATCGATTCCGAGGTTCCGTCGGGCAGCTTGAAGACGAAGCTGATCTGATCACCGGCGTTGGGATTGCCGGCGGTCAGGTCGACGGAGATTCCCGCCGGCGAGCCGGACGGTCCGGTCACGGTCGCATTGGTCAGCGACGAGGTCACCGAGCTCAGCTTGAATCCGAATGGTGAGCCGGCGACGTCCTCCGCCAGCGTGATCGGCATGGTCGCCGACGCGGAGAGATTGAGGCGGCCGAGACCGTTGAGGCCGAGATCGGCCTGCTGCCGCTCGGCGATCACCTGCTTCAGCCCGGCCTGGGTGGCGGTGCCGTTCAGGATGTCGTCGGCCGAGGCGATCGCCGGCCGGTCGGTGGCGCTGCCGGAGAAGATGTAGCGATCGCCGACCTGGGTGTTGAGGATGCCGGTGATCGCCGACAGGTTGGACGACGCCGTCAGTTGCCCCGTGGTCTGACCGGTGCTGGTCAGGTTCTGCGGCGTGGCCGAGGCACCGCTCTGGACCTGGCTTGCGATCTTGGACAACGACTGCAACGAGGTGTTGACCGCCCCGATGACGGTGTTGACGTGCGTCATCGTCGTGGTGAAGCCGGCGATGTTCGACAGCTGCGCCCGCGCCGCGATCGCAAACCCCTCGTCCGGCCCCATGCCGGCATAGTTGTTCGCCTTGACGCCGCTCGACAGCTGCGTCGAGAGGTCCGCGAGCTGGTTGGAGATGTTCCGCACGGACAGACCGAGCAGAGAGGTTCCGTAGTTGATACTGCTGATCGACATCTTACTCGCGCCTCACTAGAAAGCCTGGATCAGACTCTGCATCATGCTTTGCACGACCGACATGATATGAGCGTTGGCCGCATAGGTGTTCTGGACCTGGATCAGGTTGGACATCTCGCTGTCCATGTTGACCCCGGCGGTCGAGTTGAACTTTTCCTTCAGCGTGCTGACGACGACGCTCTGCCCCTGGCTGAGCTGGGTCGCGAGCGTCGAGGCGCTGCCCTGCTGGCTGACGAACTGCTGGAGATAGCCGGACACGGTGCCCTGGAACGGCTGCGCCGCCGAGCCGAGGCCGGTGGTCGGCGAATAGCTGAACGTCGCCGATGTCAGCTGCGCGAACAGGAAGTCCGGCCGCGTGGAGTCGCCCGCGGGTGTCTGCGGCGAGGTCGAATAGGTCGACAGCTTGGTCGCGTCGTTGAGCAGCGCCGGATTGACGTTGAGCCGCCCGGCGAGCCCGGTCATCTGCGATCCGGTCGAGGTGATCGCGCCGGTATACACCCCGCTGCCGTCGGTGAACACCGGCAGCTGCGGGTTGCCGCTGGCGAGCGTCTGCACCGTCACTGTCGACGAGGCCGACTTCACCGTCGCCTGGCTGGTGCCGTCATCGGTGATGCGCAGCGTGGTGCCGGAGGGATTGGCGAACTGCAGATGCGCGCCGCCGAGCGCGCTGTTGAGCTGCGTCACCACCGAGGCCATGCCGAGCGAGAAATCGACGCCGACATAGGACGGGTTGGCGCCGGTGGCGTTCTGCAGTGGCAGCGCGGCGGGATCGTTGACATTGACGATCTTGACCTGGCGCTGGACGTTGCTCGAATCCGTGTAGGTCAGGTTGATCGTGTTGCCGGCGAGCAGCCCCGTCGTCGAGACGTCGAAGCCGGCCGGAGGTCCCGTCACAGCCGTGCCGGCCGTGGTCTTGTCAGACAGCGCCGAGGCCATCGTCGCGGCGAGCTGATCGACCTGGGTCTGCGCCTGCACCAGGGTCTGGTCGCGCAGCTTGAGGTCGGCCGCGATCTGCCCGGAGTTCAGCAGATTGTTGGCCACGACGTCGAGCGAGACGCCATTCGACAGCTTGATGTTGAGCTGCCCGACGCCGCTCTTGGTCGGATTGCTGTTGTAGAGCGAGGTGGCGTCGAGCGTGCCGGGCGAGGAGAAGGTGAACTCCGAAGTCAGCCCCGCGCCGACCAGCTGAATGCCGGAATTGGTGAACACGCTGACGCCGTTGGTCGAGTCCGACACCACGCGGATGTCGACATATTTCGACAGCGTGTCGATGGCGTTGTCACGCTGGTCCTGCAGCGTCGCCGACAGCGGATCGGAGCTGCTGAGGCCCTGCAGCTGCGTGTTCAAGGTGGCGATCTGCTTGATCGCCGCGTTGGCCTGCGTCGCCGAGTTGCCGATGTCCTGCTCGACATTGGTGCGCAGCGTCTGGATGCCCTTGGTGGTCGCGTTGAGCTGCTGCGCCAGCCCTTGCGCAGCCGACAGCGCCACCGCTTGCGCGGACTGGTTGCTCGGATTGTTCGACAGCGACTGCAGCGCCGTGGTGAAGTTGTTGAGCGCCGTCTCCATTGTGCCGCTGCCGCCGGGCGTGCCGTACACGCTCTGCAGCTGCGTCAGGATGTTGGCCATCTGGTTGGCATAGGTTCCGCCCGACGTCTCGGTGCGGAGCTGGTTCTGCACGAACAGATCGAGCTGGCGGTTGACGCCCGTCGTCATCACCGTCGAGCCGAAGCCGCCGCTGGCGATCTCGATCTGGTTCGGGTTCTGTACAACGTAGCCGGGCGTATTGGCGTTGGCGACGTTCGACGAGATGATCGAGAGCGCGGCCTGCGTCGAGCGCAGGCCGGACATCGCGGTGGCGAGGGCGGAACTCAAACCCATGTTCGTTTGCCTTGTGTCAATTCAACCGCCACGCGCTGCGCCGTCAGCGCAGCACGTTCAGAAGATCCTGCACCATCGAATTGGCCGTCGTGATCACCTTGGTGTTGGCGGAATAAGCCTGCTGGGTCACGATCAGCTTGGTGAACTCGTCGGCGATGTCGGTGTTCGAGCCTTCCAGCGAGCCGCCCGAGATCTTGCCGGACGCGCCGATGATGGCCTGCCCCGACTGGTCGGTCGCCTCATAGGCGCCGCCGTCGAGCGCCTTCAGATAGTTGGTGCCGTTGAAGTGCGACAGCGTCACCTGGGCCAGATTGATGGTCTGGCCGTTGGAGAAGGTGCCGGTGACGATGCCGCTATTGTTCACGGCGACGGATTGCAGCTGGCCGGCGGCGAAGCCGTTCTGCGAGATCTGGTTGATCGTGGCCGAGCCGACGGTGCTGGCATATTGCGTCAGCGCGCCTGAGGAGATGTTGAGGCTGACGGTGCCGAGCGTGGTGCCGTCGACCACCACGTTGGGGATCGAGATGTTGGAGGAGGTCGGCGAGGTCAGCGAGCCGTCGGAGCCGAACACGAAATTGGTGCCGACGTTCTGCCAGGCCACCGTCGAGCCGGTCGCGTTGGAATCGGTCTGATAGAACAGGTTCCAGACGTCCTGATGGCCGGTGCCGAGCGTCGAGCTGTCGACCTTGCCCCAGCGCAGCTGCACGTTCACCGGCGTGCCCGCCGAGTTGTAGGTGGTGACCGCGCCGCCCGAGATGGTCTCGTTGTTGAAGTTGGTGAGGTCGTTGCCGATCACGATGCCGGTGCCGGCGCTCGCCGTTCGCGTCAAGGCCACCGGCGACGTCAGGCCAAGCGCCGCGAAGCCGCCCGCGGCGCTGCTCAGGCTCCAGTCCTCGCCGCTGCCCGAATGCAGCGTGATCTTGCCGGCGGTGATGGTCGGCGACACACCCGTCACCGCGGCGATCTTGGCCAGCAGCGTGCCGACGGAATCGCCGACATTGATCTGGTTGCCCGAGGCGCCGGAGGCGACGAAGGTGAAGGTAACGACGTCGCCCGCGCTGCCGGTCAGGGTGATGGTGTCACCGGCCGTGAAGTCGGTGGTGATCGAGTCGGTAAGCGCGCCGCCGGACAGCAGGGTCGAGGTGGTGATGCCCACCGCGTTCTTGTTGTTGGCCGTGGCGCCGGTGACCGTGGCATCGGCGTAGAAATTGGTGCCGACCGGCAGCGGCACGTTGGAGAGATCGGCCGAGTTGAGGCCGCCGGCCGCGACCAGCGTGCCGGTCGCCGCATTGCCGCTGGCGCCGGTCTTCGGCTGCGTCGGCAGGTTGGCGGCGTATTGGATCGCGGTGGTCGCCTGCGCCGGCACGAAATTGTTGGCGAACTGCAGCACCGTCGGCACGTTGCCGGTGGCGTTGCCGGTCTTGGCGTCGACCGCGACGCCCATCAAGTAATAGCCGGCGCCATTGATCAGGTTGCCGTTGGCGTTGAGCTGGAAGTCGCCGCGACGGGTGTAGTTGGTGACGCCGGTGAAGACCGGGACGTTGTCGACCACCGACGAGGCCTTCTGCACGTTGAAGAAGCCGTCGCCGTTGATCGCCATGTTGGTGGCGACCGAGGACGTCGAGACGGTGCCCTGGGTGGTGATGGTCGCCTTGGCGAAGGCGGTGACGCCGCCGGCATTCTGCCGGGTCGGGTTGGTGGCGTTCGGGATGAGGTCTTCGAAGCTGGTGCCGATGCCTTTGTAGCCGACGGTCGAGGCGTTCGCGATGTTGCCGGAAATGTTCTGCAGCGCGAATGATTGAGCGGACAGGCCGCTCACCGAGGTGTTCATCGCGTCGAAGATACCCATACCATTCTCTCCACATTGACCCGGCGGCCGGTCCGCCCATGGCCGCGTTTTCGTGGAGAGCATCGCAATCGCTGTGCCAGATGGCATTTCGCTGCGAAATCAGCGAGTTGGGAAATAACAACGTCAAAAAAGCGGTGCCGAAAGTGGTGAACAATTGCCGAGCCGGCAGTTCTTGCCGGGCCGAACGCGCACCATCGCGCTCCGGCCTGGCTGCTGCTCACAGGTGCCGGCGCGTCCTCGAAGACCCGCTTTTCAGGTCTTCAACGGACGCCGTCGACAATCCAGGCGCAGATTTTTCAGGTCGAGGACGGATTGGCCGGATGGAACACCAGCGACAGGCCGTCCATGCAATAGCGCAGCCCGGTCGGCTTCGGACCGTCGTCGAACACGTGGCCGAGATGGCCGCCGCAACGGCGGCAATGCACCTCGGTGCGGACCATGCCGTAGGTCTTGTCCTGCCGGGTGCCGACCGCATTGTCGAGCGGCTTGAAGAAGCTCGGCCAGCCGGTGCCGCTGTCGAACTTGGTATCCGAGGAGAACAGCGGCAGGTCGCAGCCGGCGCAGGCGAACGTGCCCTTGCGGTGCTCCTTCAAGAGCGGGCTGGTCCAGGGCCGTTCGGTGCCTTCTTTCCGCAGGATGTCGAACTGCTCCGGCGTCAGCTGGGCGCGCCACTCCGCCTCGGTCTTCTCGATCTCGAACTTCTCGGCGGCGCGTGCCGGCTCCGAGCCGCCGAACCAGCGCAGGGCGGCGAAGCCGAACAATCCGGCAGCGGTGGTGAACATCATGCGGCGGTCGATCATGGTTGTCTCCGTACGGCGGCTTGTTACCGGATTTACGGACGAGATCCCGCGAAGTTACGTCGGCTGCGGGTTCGATGCCTCACTTTCTTGCGAGCTACCCGCCCTCCCCGGCGTCCGGACGGCGGGTCAGGTCGGACGGCTGCGGCCGCAGCGGCAGGCGCGAGCCGGGGCGCTGCGCCGCCTGGCGGCGCGCCTCGGCGGCCCTGATCTCCCGGATCCGCTCCTGCGCCCGAGCCCGCTCGCGGTGCCGTGCCAGGGTACCTGCAGCCGCGGCGCGGCCTCGGACCCAGAGATTGACGACGTGGCCGGCGACCCGGCCGCTGACGCCGCCGGCCCAGACCAGCTCGAACGGCGAGAACAGCTTCCAGCGGTCGTCGCCGGCAAGGATGCCTTGCGCGATCAGCTGACCGGCCATCGCGGAGGTGTTCATCCCCTGCCGGCCGAAACCGCTCGCCACCCATAGGCCTTTGCGGAGCTGGCCGATCTGGGGCATGCCGTGCACCGTCTGGCCGGTCACGCCGCCGAAGGTCTCCGTGATCTCGACGCGGCCGAGCTGCGGAAACACGGTGCGGATCCGGCGCTGCAGCGCCGAGGCGAACCCGCTGGGACGCGCGTCCCAGGTCGTCTCCGGGCTCGCCCACATCAGCCGGTCGCCGTCCACGACGCGGAAATGGTCGATGCCGTCGGTGTCGTGGACCGAGCCCTTGAAGGCGATCGCCTCGGCGAGCGCCTCGCCGAGCGGCGCGGTGACGCCGCCATAGCGCCACACCGGCAGCAGCGTATCCGACAGCTTCTGCAAGGGCGCGCCCAGGTGGATGTTGCCGGCGAGCACGATGTGCGAAGCCCGCATCCGCGCCGACGGCGTCACGATGCGCTTGCGCACGCCGGACGCATCGATGCTGACCACCGGCGTGTCCTCGAAGATCCGCGCCCCGGCCTTGTGCGCCAGCCGCGCCAGCGCGTGGACATACTTGCGGCCGTCGAGCTGGAACGCCCGGGGGTAATGGACGCCATGAAAATAGCGGCTGGTCTTGAGCTCGCTCCTGACGCGCTCGACCTGCCAGCCCTCGACCTCGGTGGCGAAATCCTCGTGCAGCATCTGCAGGCGGCGGATCAGCGCATCGCCGGCGTCGACGTTGGAGACTTCGAGCGCGCCCTCGCTGAGGCCGATGCCGGGCATCGCGATCTCGGTGGCCTGGGCGCGGATGAACTCGGCGCCCGACCAGGACAGCGCCCACAGCGCGCGCGCATGCTCCAGGCCGACGCGCTCGATCAGGTCGGGGAGCGGCAGGTCGAATCCGGGCAGCACCGTGCCGAGCATGTGGCCGGAGGCGTTCCATCCGACCTGGCGGCCCTCCAGCACCGCGACGCTGGCGCCCTGCCGCGCCGCGCACAGCGCCGTGGTCAGCCCCGCCAGTCCCGCCCCGACCACACAGACATCGACGTCGAGGTCGAAATTCAGCCGGGTCCGGGTGATCGCACCTGCGGCATTCGCGTCATCGATCGCGCTTGTGAAAGTCTCGCTCATGGCGTTTTCTTAGCGAACCCTGCGCCGGTCTGTCACCTGACGTCATGCCGCTTCTAGTGGCGATAAAGAGACGTGATACAGGCTGAGACACCCTGACCGATTCGAGACCGGATTCCATGCGCCGATTGATGCTGCTGCGCCACGCCAAGACCGAGACTGACGCGCCCTCGGGCCGTGACCAGGACCGCCGTCTCGACGAGCGCGGGCACCAGGATGCCGCCATGATCGGCGACTTCATCGCCGGCCATCCGCTCGCGCCGGAGCTGGTGCTGGTGTCCACGGCGGTGCGGGCACAGCAGACCTGGGAGCTCGCGCTGGAGGCGATGAAGGACCGCATCGTCTCCCCGCAGGTCGAGTCCGTGCCGGAGCTGTACGGCGCCGAGCCGATGCAGATCCTGCATCAGATCCGCCTTGCAGCGGCGTTCGATCCGAAGCAGCTGCTGGTCGTCGGCCACAATCCCGGCCTGCATGAGCTGGCGCTGGCGCTGACCGGCCAGGGAGATCCCGAGGCGCGCCAGGAGCTGATGCGCAACATGCCGACCTCCGGCCTCGCCATCTTCGACTTCGACACCGACGATTGGGGGGATGTGAGCTTCGCGCGCGGCAAGCTCCTGATGTTCGTCACACCGAAGCTGCTCAAGCAGGGCTCCGATTGACAGGCCGCCGCGGCGGAGCGCGTAATGGTCGCGCCCAGTGAAGGAGGCCGCGATGTTCAAATCGATTCTGGTTCCCATCGATCTGGCCGATACCGACCTTGCCAAGCCGGCGATTGCGACCGCCGCCACGCTGGCGGAGACGTGGCAGGGCAAGGTGCATCTGCTCAACGTGATGCCGATGACGCCGGTGATGCTCGCCGAATATGTCCCCGCCGATTTCGACGCCCAGCAGCGCGAGACCGCCGAGGAAGCGCTGTCGATCGTGGCCCGCGAGTCCGGCATCCCGGCCGAGCGCATCAGCTACACGGTGCGCCAGGGCGGCATCTATCACGAGATCCTCGAGGAGGCCGCCAAGGTGCAGGCGGATCTGATCGTCATGACCTCGCACCGCCCGGCGATGCGGACGTATTTCCTCGGCAGCAATGCGGGGCATGTGGTGCGTTATGCGAAGTGCTCGGTGCTGGTGGTCAGGCCGTAGCAACGATCGAGCACATCACCGCAGCTCTTGGGCGCCAGAGCGACGCTGGTCAGATCAGCGCGCCGGCGCGAACCGCGCGGGCAAGCCAGAAGCTCCGCTCGCCATTCGAAGGATCGGCCGTCACATGCGTGATCGGCTCGAAGCCGTTGGCATGCAACAACGCCTCGTATTCCGACGGATCCAGGCTCGCGTGATATAGCGGATCGCCGCGATATGATCCCATCGCTTCGCCGTGCGCGGGACCGGCGTTGAACATCAGAACGCCGCCCGGCCCCGTGCAGGCTGCGAAGATCGGAAACATGCGTCGCTGATCATCGTGCGCGAGATGAAAGAAGCTGTCCCATGCCAGCACGCCGTCGAACTGCTGGTCTGAGGTGAACGAGCGCATGTCAGCGACGATCCACGTCTGCCCTGGCATCCGCGTTCGGCACAGGCTGATCATGGTCGGAGAGCTGTCGACGCCGGTGACCGAAAACCCCTGCCCCACGATGTGCGCTGCGACCGGCACGCCACCTCCGCAACCGACATCAAGCACGGTCGCCACCGGTCTGAGGAGAGATACAAAGCGGTCGATGGCTGGTCTATCGGTCCACGCCGCTGCGCGGCGGTCGGCGTCCCACGACAACGCACGGGTCTCATAGTGAGCGATGATGCGATGAGCTGCTTCGGTCATGGAAATGTCCTGGTACAGGCGTTGCTACGGCCACTCTGCAATGAAGCCCCTCTCCTTGTACGGCTCGATCTTGTCCCACTCGCTCAGCACGCGGCGGCGGAATTCCGGATGGGTGTGCCAGAGATGGCGCGGCACGCCGAAGCCGTCGACGGTCAGCAGCATCTTCTCGACCTGCGGCCAGTGCCGCTGCAGGGTCATTGCATAACGCCGCGCGGTCCAGCTGTTGCCGAGGCAGATGACGGTCCTGACATTGGCGAGGCCGAGCGTGGCCTCGATCACCGGCAGCGAGTACACGACGTTCTCGCCGGTGTTCATGGCGTGATGCTCTTCGAGGATGAGGTCCGCCGGTACGCCGCGCTTGACCATGGCGGCCTTGATCAGCGTGCACTCCGACAGCTCGGCGCCAGGCGTGATCCCGCCGCTGACGATGGCGTGGCGGAAACAGCCCTGCTCCCAGAGGCTGGCTGCCGTCTCGGCACGCAATTCCTCCTCGACGCGGGTGCCGAACACGAACAGCAGATCGGCGGGGCGCAGCGGCGTGTCGGCGAAATGCTGCGCGTTGATGGCGGCGATCTCACCGGCATCGGGCCAACGCTGCGCGCGATCCTGCATCGAGCTTCTCCAGCAGCGTCCTATCCTGCCTCGCGCGCCGTCATTCCGGGGCAAGGCCGCAAGGCCTTGAACCCGGAATACCGAGCTTGTCTTGCGCAACAACTTCGAGATTCCGGGTTCAATCGTCAACGCGCCGCCGCTTCGCGTCTGCGCATCGACGATTGCCCCGGAATGACCGTAGGGACGGACTCAACCGACATCGTCGCACGATGCGCCGCCAGCGCGGGTCACATTCGATGACCAGCGGTGACGTCCCGTGATCACGGCAGCAGCGCGGGCGGGATCGCTGCGAAAGTGTAGGTCTGCGGCTTGTTGCGGATGACGAAGCCGCCGACCTGCCAGGCGAACAGCGCGGCGAAGCCGATCAGGAACAGCGCTCCCGACCACTCGGTGATGACGAGCGCGCGCACCAGAAGCGCGGCCATGGCGACGGTCACCACCGCCATCACGGCCACCGCGGCGGCATAGACCGCACGACCGAGGCCGCCGGTCAGCCGCGCCGTGCTGCCTGCGGCTGCGAGCCGCGCATGCAGGGCAAGGATGAAGGTCCTGTAGGCCTCGCTCTGCGGCACCATCAGGGTCACGGTCTGCCAGGTGGTCGAGATGACGTTCAGTCGCCGGCCGTCACGGTGCGTGATCTCGGCGCGGAAGCGCTTGGCCTGCATCGACACCGGTCGGTAGGACAGCCGGATCGCGGCGATGTCGGCATAGGGCCATACCCCGGCGTGGCCGGCGAACCGCCACGACAGGCCCTGCTCGGTCAGCTCGAACTCCTGGGCGGAGCCGATCAGCGACGCCTTGTAGGCGTAGCCGATGGGCGCATCGGATGGTGTCGGTACGGAAATGGGGGCGGTCCTGTTGCGTGGGTCGGGCGCCTTATCCTACAAACGAACGATGAGCGAAACGATCCATTTTCCGCGCCACCTGATCCTGGCCGGCGCGATGGCCGCAGGCGTGCTGCTGGCGCTCGCCGTGCACATGCTCGGCGCCCGCTACGGCCTCGATCTCGGCGGCCTGTGGCAGAGCGAAGGTGCCTTCATGCCAGCCGGCTCGGCGATCGCCTGGTGGCTGATCGCGACGGTCGGCTTCTCGAGCGGCTATTTCATCGCCAACATCATGCACAGCGCGGTATCCGGCGAGATCCCGCAGCGTGCGCGCAACTTCCTCGTCGTGGTCGGCGTGCTGATGCTGGCCGGCATCGGCCAGGCGATCTCCGGACCGAGCCCGGTGCCGTCGGCCTCCGGCGTGCTGGCGGGACTTGCCGCGCTCTGCCTGGGCGCCCTGATGGCGTTCTGCGGCGCCAATTTCGCCCTGCGCAAGAGCTGATCACCCCCTCCGAAATGACGACGCCGCGCGGTGCTTCCGCGCGGCGTTTTGCCTCATCACGTCGTGCGGCGCGATCAGCTGGCCGCGCGCAAATTGACGGTGGTCTCGGCGAGCTTGGTGAGCTTCATGTCGGTCGCCTTCTCCTCGTCGAGCGTCTTCTGCAGCACCGCCGCGCAGTCACTGCGGCCGAGCTGCTTGGCCCAGGCGATCAGGCTGCCATAGCGGGTGATCTCGTAGTGCTCGGCCGCCTGGCCGGCATTGATCAAGGCGGCGTCGAGCACGGTCTTGTCGGCGACTTCGCCGGCGACCTCCTCGGCCTCCTCGATGATGCCGTCGATCGCCGGGCAGTCGACCGCCTTCGGCGCGATGCCGTGCATCTCGAACACCTGCTCCAGCCGCTTCACATGCGTCCGCGTCTCGTCGAGATGCGTGAGGAATCCCTGCTTGAGCTGCTGATCGGTCGCCTTGTCGGCCATCTTGGGCAGCGCTTTGATCAGCTGGTTCTCGGCGTAATAGATGTCCTGCAGCTGATGAACGAACAGGTCGTTCATCGTCTTGATGTCCTTGGTGAAGAGTCCCATTTGCCACTTGTCCTCTTGGTTCGGAACATGGCTTGCCCTCCCCGACCGATCGTGGCCATGTTCGCTACCCCCGCAGGCGCTAACCGGGTGACGCGTCCGTTGTTCCGGCCCGCGTCGGCGCGACCGCCGGAACCTCGCGGCCGGTCGTGACTTGCTTGGCGGGTAACCAATGGGACCGAACTAAGGCGGCCGCAGCTATGTGACTGGAGTGTGACAGACCCGCGGATCGACGCCGGAGCTGCGCTGTGTCAAGGACTGCACAAAGCGTCCGTTTTAGCTTAAGGAACAGGCTGTCACGGATTGCCCGCCCTCATCGTTCAATGGTTTTGTCCCTTCTCAAAGATCTAGTGCCGCCCCGCCGGGAGGATGAATGCAGCGCCTGCTGACCACGCTCTCGCGTGGCTTCAAGAAATGGATCGGCTGGAAGCGGCTGGGGATTGCAGCGAGCCTTGCGATCATCGCCTTCGCGATCACCACGCTCGTGCGCACGCTGAAGGGCGTCGACGGCGGCGTCATCCTGACGGCGCTGACCGAGATCCCGCCCGGTCACATCGCGCTCGCCGCCTTGTGTGTGGTCGGCGCGTTCTGCACGCTGACGTTCTATGACTATTTTGCGCTGCGAACGATTGGCAAGAAACACGTGCCTTATCGCATCGCGGCGATGAGCGCCTTCACCAGCTATTCGATCGGCCACAACATCGGCGCCACCGTGTTCACCGGCGGTGCCATCCGCTTCCGCATCTATTCGGATTACGGCCTGTCGGCGATCGACGTCGCCAAGATCTGCTTCCTGTCGGGGCTGACCTTCTGGCTCGGCAACCTGTTCGTGCTGGGCATCGGCATGACCCTGCATCCGGCCGCCGCCACCGCGATGGATCAGTTGCCGCCAGCGGTGAACCAGCTGATCGCGATCGGCATCCTCGGTGCCATCTTCGCCTATCTCGGCTGGCTCTATGCCGGCAAGAACCGGCGCCAGCTCGGACAGAACGGCTGGAAGGTGGTGCTGCCCTCCGCTCCATTGACCATCGTGCAGATCCTGATCGGTGTGGTCGATCTCGGCTTCTGCGCATTGGCGATGTACCTGCTCGTTCCCGCCAACCCGCCGATCGATTTCCTGTCGCTGTCGGTGGTGTTCATCCTCGCCACCCTGCTCGGCTTCGCCAGCCACGCGCCCGGCAGCATCGGCGTGTTCGACGCCGCGATGCTGGTGGCGCTGCCGCAGTTCGGCCGCGAGCAGCTGCTTGCCACCCTGCTGGTGTTCCGCGTGCTGTATTTCGTGATCCCGTTCGGCATCGCGATCTCGATCATGGGGGTCCGGGAACTCTGGCTCAACGTCGTCAAGCCATGGCAGGAGCGGCGCCGGCTGCAAGCGGCCGTCTCCGACGAGATCGCCGCCAAGCGCGCAACGGCGGCTGCAACCGCGCCGGTTCCGCAACGGATCAAGCGCCACTCACAAGGTTGACTTGGCGCTTCCGACCACCGTTTGTGATGGCGCGGTTGACGTTGCCAGCCGCCCTCTTATTTCCGCCCCATCGCTCACGTGAATCCTGGCGTATGACCCGATTTCTCTCTCGTCCGATGCTCGCCGCCTGCGTCCTGGGCGGCCTGCTCGCGCCTCTCGCCGCGACCGAGGCTGCCGCTCAGCTGGACGCAGCACCGCTGCAGATCAGCTGGGAGGTCCGCAACCGCTTCCGCCTGTTCCGCGAGGAGCGCGACTTCCTGCTCCACGTCGAGAGCACGCGCGACCGCTCCATCCTGTCCGCCGAGCAGGGACTGAGCATCCAGAGCGACGGCCGCGGCTGGGCGCGCAACGTCGTCAACCGGCTGTGCATCGACCTCGCAGGCCGCGTCAACGAGCCGTGCACACGTGACAACGTCAAGGAAAGCTATCTGACGCCGATCGACCATCCGGTCACGGTCCGCCTGACCGGCCCGGTGCCCGTCGGCGCCACCTGCGCGTGGTCGTTCGACGACGGCGATGGGCCGCAGACCTCGACCTTCGACTGCGCCGAGCCGGTCAATCTGCGCGTCCGCTATGGCCGGCAGACCGTCGCATCCGTCGACGTCACCAGCCCGGAAGGCACGCGGCAGGTCTCGACCGGGATCCAGGTGCGCGACGTCTTCATCGCCGGGCTCGGCGACAGCATCGCCTCCGGCGAGGGCAATCCGGACCGTCCGATCGCGCTGGCCGACGAAGGCTTCTGCTTCCGCTCCTATCTCGGCGGTCCGTCCGCGCAATATTATCGGCCGAGCCGCGCCGGCTTCAAGGGTGGCCGCGCCTGCGAGGCGCCGGACACGCTGCAGAACTGGCAGAAGCACA
This sequence comes from Bradyrhizobium sp. SZCCHNS2022, assembly GCF_032377575.1. NCBI lineage: Bacteria > Pseudomonadati > Pseudomonadota > Alphaproteobacteria > Hyphomicrobiales > Nitrobacteraceae > Bradyrhizobium > Bradyrhizobium sp. SZCCHNS2022. The sequence goes on from NZ_JAUHHZ010000001.1 coordinate 3,379,631, forward strand.
GCGCGGTCTGGTTCAATGCCGCCTGCCACCGCTCGCTATACAGCTACCAGACCCGCACCGCCCTGGCGCTCGCGGTGCGCTACCCGCACGTCGCCGTCACCTATCTGCCGCTCGCCTGCACCGGCGCCACCATCGCCGACGGCCTGTTCGGCAGCCAGCGCGCGCGCGAATGCCTTCCCGGCCGCTCGGTGGCGACCTGCGCCGGCGGCGTCAACGGCCAGCTCGGCGAGCTGCGCGATGCGTTGACCGCGGCCAAGCGCCGCCAGCCGGACCGCAAGCTCGATCTGGTGCTGCTGTCGATCGGCGCCAACGACATCAACTTCTCCGGTCTCGTCGCCGACGTCATCGTCGATACGCCGACCGAGCGCACGCTGTTCAAGCGCTCCGGCGTGATCGGCTCGGTCGAGGAATCGCGCAGCGAGCTGGCGCGCGACCTGCCGCAGGGTTTTGCCAAGCTGCGCGAGGCGCTCAAGCCGCTGGTCGGCGACCTCTCGCACGTCGTCTACACCTCCTATGGCAACCCGGCGCTGAGCGGCCCGGGCACGCCCTGCCGCGGCGGTCCGGCCGGCTTCGAGGTCCATCCCTCCTTCAACGCCAATCCGCAGCGTCTCGCCAACGTGGCCGGCTTCGTCGAGAACGAATTCCTGCCGACATTGCGCGGGCTCGCGCAGTGCACCGCCGGCATCCTCTGCCGCGACCCGCGTGCCGACCGGATGACATTCGTCGATGCGCATCAGGCCGCGTTCGCCGATCATGGCTTCTGCGCCCGCTCGCCGCAGGATCCGCCGTTCGACCGCGAATGCTTCTCCGCCAATGGCGAGAGCTTCGACTCGAACATCGTCAGCGCCGCCAACGAGCCGCTGCTGTGCGGCCGCGGCGCCAGCGAGTATCGGCCCTATCTGCCGCGCGCCCGCTGGATCCGCGACGCCAATGACAGCTACTTCTCGGCCATGACCTATCCGCAAGGGCTGCCGGCGGCGATGCAGCCTGCCGACATCCACGATGCGAGCTGGGGCGTGCTGTCCGCGGTCTATGGCGGCGCCGTGCACCCGACCGCCGAAGGCCACGCGGCGATGGCCGACGCGGCGTTTCCGGCCGCCGCACAAGTGCTCAACCTCGATGCGGTCGAAGCCAACGTCACCATCCAGCCGCTGCCCCCGGCAGGCGTGGTCAGGCAGTAGCGTGCCGGTCGGACCGGCATCTCGTCGCCGATGTCAGCGAGTCGCCCGTCGGGCGTGATGTCGCCACCGCGGATCGAACTAACAGAGCCTCGCGCATCCTGATCAGGATGCGACGGGCTGCGCCGGGAGATTAAATTCGCGTGCGGTCTCAGACAGATCACCCTTGTCCAGTCCCGCCGGACGAAAGAATTTCATTTCCCTTTTCCAGAAATCATGCTCTCTTGGCGCATCCCGTGCTCATGAGAGGGACGGTTCGCGGTCGTCACGAGCGTGGAGTGCGGGATGCGGTGGGCGCCATTGGTCGCAGCGTGATCCCGATCATGCCGACGAACGAGCGGTGGCGCACGGTGAAGTCGTATGGTCCTGGCACCCCGACGCTGGTGCCAAGCGGGTGGCGATGATCCGCCCGTGACGGGGGCAAGACAGCCCGGTCCCCGGGGAGAGTACGTATAAGCCGTCAAGCCATCGCGCAGGGAATGCCGGGTTGATCCGGCTGCACCTGTGGTACCTGCCGCCTGCATTTTCTTCAGCAGGCGGGCCATGGGTGAGGCCCTCACCCGGCATTCCCTGCGCCCTCTCACTTCGGAGGGCCGAGTTCAGCCTTCGCAACTCGGGCGCCATGCGCCGCGAGAGCGCGACAGCATGTCCATCGCGAGCAGAAATGACATGCAGGCCAGCCGCCAACTACTTCGCCGGCGCCGGCTTCTTCATCATCGGGGGGGCCTGCTTCGATCCTGGCGCGGTCGCCGTCGTCGCCTGGGCCGGGAGATACTTCGCGAGGATCGCGGGATCGATCTGCGCCATGTTGGTGTCCGGCAGGCGCGTCCAGGTCTCGTCCTTGCCGAGCAGCGAGAAGCCGAGATAGCCGCGCAAGGTCAGCGACTGGCCGTCCGGGCTGACCTTCATGTTGGCCTTCCAGATATTACCGTCGCGCGGATTGAGCACGTTGCCGCCTTCGTATTTCAAGCCTTCGCGCTTCATGTCACGCACGAAGGAGATACCGAGCACCGGCGCATTCTTGCGGTCGTCGGTGCACTTGGCGCAGACCTCGTTCGGATTGTCGCCCGGACGCGGAAACGTCTTGGCGATCACGCCCTCGAACACGCCGTCGTGGTCGATGAAGAGAAACCAGCCGACCGGCCTGCCGTCCTCGACCTTCTGCCACAGCCCGGCCGCGGTCGGCTCTGCCGCCAGCGCCGGCCGCGTCAGCAGCGCACCGGCGACGACGAGCGCGCCGACCGCGAGCGTCGTCACGCCAGGCACCAGCCGAAGTCGGGGAAACGCATTGCGCATCATCATCTCACCTTGACCAAGTCACAAAATGAATGGCCGCACAGTACGGCCGTTTCGCAGCTCCTTCCAGCCCATAACAGGTCTGGCGCGCCGGTGAAACCGGCACGCGCAGGAAACATTTCTTCACATTTGAGTTGGTGTGATGGTGCCGGGTTCCATGCCGCGAACGAATTAGTTGACGCCGAGCTTCTTCTGCAGGCTCGACGACGACGTCGTGTACTGGAACACCAGCCGCTTCTCCGGATACACGTAGCGGTGCGCCTTCTGCGCCATCAGCGCGCCCTCGTGGAAGCCGCACAGGATCAGCTTGATCTTGCCGGGATAGGTATTGATGTCGCCGATCGCGAAGATGCCGGGCACGGAGGTCTCGAACGCCGAGGTCTCGACGGGAATGAGATTGTGCTCGAGCGCGAGGCCCCACTCGGCGACGGGGCCGAGCTTCATCGTCAGGCCGAAGAACGGCAGCATCATCTCGCACGGGATGGTCTCGACGGCATTGTCGTTGCCCTTGATGGTCGCCGCCGACAGCTGACCATTGGCGCCTTCGAGCGCGGTCACCTGGCCGATGCGCAGATCCATCTTGCCGCCGGCGACCAGGGCGCGCATCTGCTCGACGCTGTGGGGCGCGGCGCGGAAGTCGTCGCGGCGATGAATGAGCGTGATGCGCTTGGCGATCGGATGCAGGTTGAGCGTCCAGTCGAGCGCGGAGTCACCGCCGCCGACGATGACGACATGCTTGTCGCGGAACTGCTCCATCTTGCGCACGGCATAAAAGACCGAGGTGCCTTCGTAGGCCTCGATGCCCGGCACCGGCGGACGCTTCGGCTGGAACGAGCCGCCGCCAGCGGCGATCACCACGACCTTGCACTCGAACACCTTGCCGGCATCGGTGGTGACGCGGAAACCGGGATCGCCGATCTTCTCGACGCTCGTGACCATCTCGCCGAGATGGAAGGTCGGGCTGAACGGCTTGATCTGCTCCATCAGCTGATCGGTGAGGCCCTGCCCCGTCACCATCGGCACGCCGGGAATGTCGTAGATCGGCTTCTCCGGATACAGCTCGGCGCACTGGCCACCGACCTTGTCGAGGATGTCGATCAGATGCGCCTTGATGTCGAGCAGCCCCAGTTCAAACACGGCAAACAGTCCGCAGGGGCCCGCGCCAATGATCAGCACATCGGTCTTGATCGCTTCGCTCATGTCGCTCTTCTCGTTGGAGACGCCGCTCGGAGGATGGCGGCAGGTGGCGGTTCCGAATTTGTAGCCAACAGGGCGGTCGCAGGGAAGGCACAAAAGCCACCCCTCGCGCGCGCCCGCGGCTTGCGGCGGCCGGTGTAGCGAGGTTTGAAGGGAGCATGAATGATGGAGATCAATCGGTGACAGAGACGGCCCGCCACGACCATGCGCCACGGCTCGAGGACTTCCCCTATCGCCTCGCGGATAATGTCCGCTTCGGCGACCTCGATCCCAACCAGCACGTCAACAACGCGGTCTATGCGACGTATTTCGAGACCGGCCGGGTGACCTTGATGAAGGACCCGCGCCATGGCCTGACCCAGCAGGGGCTTGCCTGGATCATGGTGCGGCTCGACATGCATTTCCGCGCCGAGCTGCGCTGGCCGGGCACAATCGAGCTGGGACTGGGAGTGGTGAAGCTGGGGCGCACGTCGGTGACCTGCGAGCAGGTCGTGTTCTCGGACGGGCGCTGCGTGGCCTCGGCCACCGCCGTGATGGTGCTGATCGACGAGGTGACGCGCAAGCCGGCGCCGCTGACCGAGCAGGTCGTCGCGGCGCTACGGCCCTGGGCTCGCCATGGCGCCACCCTCACGCCGGCGGCGTAGACCGCGCGGCGAAATTTCAAAGGAGATGTCAGCAGAAGATGCGCGCGACGACCCGACGATCAGGCCTGACGCTCGGGCGTCGCGACGACGAGACCATCGAGCTCGTCGGAGACCTTGATCTGGCAGGAGAGCCTGGAATTCGGCCGCACGTCGTAGCCGAAATCGAGCATGTCCTCTTCCATCGGGGTCGGCGGGCCGACCTTCTCGCGCCAGGCTTCGTCGACATAGACATGGCAGGTCGCGCAGGCACAGGCGCCGCCACATTCGGCCTCGATGCCCGGAATGGCGTTGCGGATCGCCGCTTCCATGACGGTCGCGCCGTTCTCGATGTCAACGGTTCGGGATTCGCCGGTATGGTCGACAAAGGTGATCTTGGCCATGTGTGCTCGTGCTGCGCAGGGAATGAGGTCGGGCTGTCCTATAACGGACCGCTCCGCTCCGCGCTAGTGCCGCGGACGGCCCGTCAGGCCGCGCCGAGCATGTCGGAAATGGCCGCGCGGGCCTGCGCCACGGCCGTGCCGAGCCAAGCCAGCGCATCGGCCGGATCGCCCGCCCGCAGTGCCGCTTCGAGGCCTTCGGCCGCGTCGGCGACGTCGAGCGCGCCGATGGCCCGGGCGGAGCCCTTCAGGGTGTGGGCGACCGAGGCGGCATCCTCGGGCAGCACCTGCAGCCGCTCCAGCAGGCGGACGGCCTGGGTCGAGAACATCGCGAGCACTTCACGCTCGAGCTCGGTGTCGCCCAGGGTCATGCGCCGGAGAAGGTCGAGGCTGATCGGCCCGTCGTCGGGAACCAGCGGGGGCGAGGGCATCCATTCGATCCGTGACAGGTCGGGAATCATGGCAGTCATCCGGTCCGGCGGGCGCGCATCGCGCCCCTGTGGTAACCCAAGCACGACAATGGTTAATGCATTGTTACCGTCCCAATTGCCGCGGGTTTGCCGCGATTTCGACCCGGCTCCGCCCCAATCACGGCCGAAACCGGAATTCGCAGACCTTCTAAAGTGTTAACGGCGGCTGCTGTTAACGATGATTAAGAATCTCTTAACCACGGCCATTTCTTTCAACAGGCACAGCCAATAGGATGATCCCCGGATGGAGTGGGTCACCTGGCGGAATTTGCCACCCCTGGTGCCTGCGAGGGATGACGTCCGGTTCGAGCGCGGCGAGGGGGTACTCGTACGCGGCTTGCCGGAACGAAATTAAGACGAGGGCTCGGACTCAACATGGCGAACACCCCCAAAAAGGTCAAAGACCCGACTGAAGTTGCGCTGTCCGCCATTCAGGAGGCTTTGAACATCAGCGATACGTCCGCGCCCCAGGACTCGCAGGGCCCGGTCCACGCTGACGGGGCGCCGCCGGTCATGCCGACCGGCGGATCCGCTTTCGATTCGTTCGACTCCCGTCCGGGCGTCGACAACCGCAGCCTCGACGAGATCGAGCCGCCGCCGCTTGCCGCTCGCCGTCCGGCCAATGACGACCGCGAGACCATCGGCCAGCTGCTGCAGGCGATCCAGAAGGGCCGCCCGTCGCGCGGCGTCTATACGCTGGCAACCGTGTTTGCAGGCATCTGGATCGTCGGCTGTGCCCTGCTCACGATCGGCTTCCTGCCGTCGTTGCAGGCCGTGATCGGCCAGAGCGGCGGCGTGCTGGTGCTCGCCGGCCTCGCCGCGGTGTTCTTCGCCCCCGTCCTGCTGTTCTATTTCCTGGCGAGTCTCGCATGGCGCGGCCAGGAGCTGCGCATGATCGCGCAGTCGATGGCGCAGGTCGCGATCCGCTTCTCCGAGCCGGAGGGCGCCGTCAGCGATTCCATCGTGACCGTCGGCCAGGCCATCCGCCGCGAGGTTGCGGCGATGGGCGACGGCGTCGAGCGCGCGATCGCACGCGCCGGCGAGCTCGAGATGCTGGTCGCCAACGAGGTGGCCGCGCTCGAACGCGCCTACAGCGACAACGAGGTGCGCATCCGCGCCCTCCTCCAGGACATCGCTCATCAGCGCGACAACCTGGTCGGCCAGGCCGAGCAGGTCCGCAGCGCCATCTCCGGCGTGCAGATCGACCTGCGCCACGACATCGCGCTGATCTCGGATGCGATCGCCTCGCGCGTGGATGAGGTCGCCAAGAGCATCACCGGCGCGCTCGAGGAGCGCGGCGCCCACATCACGGCGGCGCTCAGCAATGCCGGCGACAACATGATCCTCGCGCTCGGCGAGCGTGGCGGCGATCTCCTGGACCGTCTCGAAGAAGCGAGCGCCGAGACCACCCGCGCCGTGCTCGACGCCTCCGAGCGGCTGACGACCAGCCTCAATTTCAAGACCGGCCACGTCCACGACGAGTTCGCCGATCTGTCCGACCGTGTTCACGAGATGCTCAATGAGCGGATCGACCGGATCACCAACGAGTTCGAGCAGCGCACGGCTGCGATCGTCGACGGCATCTCGGTCCGCACCGAGCAAGTCCACGATTCGCTCAAGGCTTCCGGCGACTCCCTGCTGCTGGAGCTCGAGCTGCGCAGCGGCGACCTCGTCACCAAGATCGACGAGGCGAGCCAGCGCCTGTCGGGCCACATCGTCACGTCGGGCGAGAAGGCGAGCGAGTCGCTCGACGCGACCGTCACCTCGCTGGTCGCCAAAGTCGTCAGCCAGACCGAGAGCACGCACGACACGCTGTCGATGCAGATCAGCGCCTTCGACGAGCTGGTGAAGAACCAGGGCACCGAACTCGCCGAACGTTTTGCCCGCGACAGCTCGACTCTGGGCGCGCTGATCACCCGGCACATCACCGAGTTCGATCGCACCGTGAAGACCTATGGCGGCGAGATCGTCGAGCGCATGGGCCAGCGGACCCAGGAGATCTCCGACAATCTCAAGACCTATGTCGACAGCTTCGACACCCGTCTGTCGTCCAACAGCGGTGAGATCACGGCGACGCTGGACCAGCGGCTGGGCCTGTTCGAGACCAATCTGCAGGCTCGTATCACCGACTTCGACTCCACGCTCGATTCCAAGATCAAGACCTTCGACGACACCGTCGGGGGCCGTCTGAAGACGCTCGAGGAGAATTTCGACAACCGGGCGACCTCGGTCACTTCGACCATCGAGGGCCGGCTCGGAACGCTGTCGAACTCGCTGACCGACGGTGCGGCGCAGGTGCTGCACGCCATCGACTCGCGGCTGACCGTGCTGACCTCCTCGCTGACCGATGGCTCGGCCCAGGCGATCCAGTCGATCGATTCCCGCCTCAACATCCTGACCTCCTCGCTCACCGACGGCACCGACAAGGCGCTGGAGGCGATCGACCAGCGCATCGTCAGCCTGTCGAACATCATCGACGGCCGCAGCTTCGAGCTGACCGAGGCCGTCACCGCCCGCTTCCAGGACATCCATCAGGGCATCGAGACCCGCGTCGGCTCGATCGCCACCGAGATCGACCATCGCGTGTCGCAGTTCGAGGACCTCCTCGGCTCGCGCGTCGAGGCCGTGGCCGGCCGTATCGAGAGCAGCGGCCGCCAGGCCAGCGACGAGCTGATGACCCGCGCCGAGCTGCTGTCCGCCAGCATCAAGTCACATGTCGAGGATGCCGAGCGCGCGCTGACCAACCTCGTGGTCAACACCAGCGAGACCATCCAGACCGGCGCCCGCACGGCGCAGGAGGCGCTGCTCAACGTGTCGACGGACGTCGGCTCGCAGTTGAAGAATACGTCCGCCGAGGTCGAGCGCGCCCTCACGGGCGCTGGCAGCAACGCCGCCAATTCCATCCTGACCAGCGCACGCGAGGCCCAGGCGACTCTGGTCACGGCCTCCGGCGAAACCGCCGAGCAGATCAAGTCGCTGTCGGCCGATGTCGAGCGCACGCTCACGGCGGCGGGCTCGACCACCGCGGCCTCGATCCTCGCCGGCGCCCGCGAGGTCCAGAACACGCTGGTCTCGGCCTCCTCCGACGCCGCAATCCACGTGAAGTCGCTCGCCACCGATGTCGAGCAGGCGCTGACAGCCGCAGGCTCGGCCACGGCAGCCTCGATCCTGGCCGGTGCCCGCGAGGTCCAGAACACGCTGGTCTCGGCCTCCTCCAACGCAGCCGAGCACGTGAAATCGCTCGCGGCGGATGTGCAGCGTGCGCTGACCAGCGCCGGCACCGAGACCGCGGAGACGATCACGGCCGGTGCCCGCGAGGCCCAGAGCGCCCTGCTCGCCGCCTCCCACGAGGCCGCCGAGCAGGTCAAGGTGCTCACCGTCGACGTCCAGCGCTCGCTCTCGATCGCGGGAACGACCACCGCCGAGTCGATCACCGGCGGCGCGCGCGAGGCGCAGAGCACGCTGATCAGCGCGTCCTCGGAAGCGGCCAATCACGTCAAATCGCTGGCCGCCGATGTCGAGCGCACGCTCGCTGCCGTCGGCACCAGCACCGCGGCGACCATCGTCGACAGCGCGCGGGATGTGCAGTCCAAGCTGGTGAGCGCCTCGACCGAAGCCGCCGACCACGTCAAGTCGCTGGCGATCGACGTCGAGCGGACGCTCGCCGCGGTCGGCACCACCACGGCCACCGTCATCATCGACAGCGCCCGTGAGGTCCAGTCCAAGCTGATCTCGAGCTCGACCGAGGCGGCGGAGCACGTCAAGTCGCTCGCCGTGGACGTCGAGCGGACGCTGTCGTCGGTCGGCGCCGACACAGCGACCTCGATCCTCAACAGCGCACGCCAGGCGCAGATGTCGCTGACCTCGACCTCGGCGGACACCGCTGCGGCCCTGATCGGCAGCGCACGCGAGGCCCAGGCGGTGCTGACCACGACCACGACCGAGACCGTCGCGGTGATCGTCAGCGGCGCCCGCGAAGCGCAGAGCGTGCTCACGGCGACCTCCACCGACACGGCCGGCCAGCTCAAGGCGATTTCGACCGAGATCGAACGTTCGATCAACACGGTCGCCGCCAACACGACGGACGCGATCCAGAGCAGCGCCCTCAATGCCCAGAGCGCGCTGGTCGCGGCCTCCAACGAGGTCTCGACGCGGGTGAAGTCGACCTCGACCGAGATCGAGCGCTCGGTGCTCGCCGCCGGCAACTCGTTCGGCTCGGCCATGACCGGCAAGACCGACGAGATCGTCACCTATGTGCAGCAGCAGAGCGAGCGGCTGTCGCAGATCCTCGACGGCAAGCGCGGCACGCTGGTCGAGACGCTCAACTCGAAGACCAACCAGCTCACGATCGAGATCGATCGCGTCACCACCGATGCGCTGAAGCAGATCGAGATGCGCGGCCAGGCGTTCGCCCAGACCGTGAACGGCAACGGCTCCGAGGTCGCCCGCACCATCACCTCGGCCGGCGAGCTCGCGACCACGGCGATCACCAAGTCGCTGAAGGATCTCGAGCAGGCCTCGCGCGCCGCGATCGAGCAGTCGCGCCAGGTCTCGGTGGCGGCCGTCACCGAGATGCAGGAGACCAGCAAGATCCTGCGCACCGACACCGTCGCTCTGTTCGAGCGTCTGCGCGAGGGCAACATCCTGCTGCAGGAGGTGCTGACCGGCGCCCACGACAATCTCAACTCGCTGGAGCGTGCGCTGGTCGCCCGCGTGGCCGATTTCGTCACCGCGATGAACGACGTGACGTCGCGCAATGGCACGGCGACGCAGACCCTCGAAGATCAGCTCAACGTCTTCAACGCCAAGACGTCCCGTGCGCTCGAGGATCTCGGATCGCTGTCGAGCCAGTTCGATGCCCACGGCAAGGCCCTGATCGAGGCTGCCGCCATCGTCGAGCAGAGCAACCGCGATGCGACGGTCTCGATCTCGGATCGCAAGACGACGCTGGAATCGCTGGTCACCACCATCGATCTTCGCACCGCCGATCTCGACCAGCGCCTGACCCGCTTCACCACCCTGCTCGACGAGTCGCTCGCGGCCGCCGAGGAGCGGGCCCGCGACATCGCCCGGGTCGTGGCGGAAACGGCCGGCGCCGGCTCGACCGCGCTCAGCCGCCAGTTCGAGGCCATCCGCGCCAATGCGGAGGAGGAACGCCGCCTCACGACGTCGCAGATGCAGGAGATCTACCAGCAGAGCACGCAGGAAGCCGATGCGATGTTCAAGCAGTCGGCCGAGAGGTTCGCGACGCTGGTGTCGAGCATGAAGCAGATGACCGCCGAAATGCATCGCGAGCTCGAGGCGACGCGCAACGAGCTGCGCCGCGGCGTGCTGGAGATGCCGCAGGAGGCGGCCGAGAGCACGGCGCAGATGCGCAAGGTCATCGTCGACCAGATCGAGGCCCTGGCCGAGCTCAACCGGATCGTCGCACATCATGGTCGGGGTCTCGACGTGGTCAGCACGGCGCGTCCCGCCGCAGTCGCGCCGCCTGCTGCCGTCATGCGTCAGGAGGAGCCGGTGGTGGCCGCCGTCGGCGGCCGGACCGACATGCGCCTGCGCGAGCCTGCGGCGACCAGCGTCACCAATCTCCCGCCGCCGGATCTCGGGATGCAGCCGCCAGCCCCGCCCCCGCCGCAGCCGCGCAGGGTCGAGGCACCGCCGATGGGCCCGGTCGCCGATCAGCGCAGCGACAACTGGCTGTCCGACCTGCTCAACCGCGCCGACAACAGCACCGCCGGGCAGCCCCAGGCTCCGGCTCCGCGTGGCCGCGGAGCGGCGCAGCAGCCCGGCAATCCGCTGGAATCGCTGTCGCTCGACATCGCCCGGCTGATGGACCGCAACCTCGCGGCCGAGATGTGGGACCGCTATCAGCGCGGCGAGACCAAGGCGTTCTCGAAGCGTCTCTATACGCCGGCCGGCCAGAAGGCGTTCGACGAGGTCGCCCGCAAGTACCGCGCCGACCGCACCTTCAAGCAGACGGTCGACCGCTACATCACCGAGTTCGAGCGGCTGCTCGACGAGGTCGCCCGCGACGACCGCAACCCGCAGGCGCTGCGCACGCAGCTGACCTCGGAGACCGGCCTGGTCTACACCCTGCTCGCCCACGCCGCCGGCCGGCTGGCGTGAGGGGAGAGCGAGTAGCGAATGGGGGGTGGCGAATAACCGATGGCGACGAGCCCCCCACCGACAAGTCGAGAGCAACTCAGACGAACGGAGGCCGCGAGGCCTCCGTTTCGCTTTTGTCGATCCAATGAAGCCTTGTTCGGCTTTGCCCATGTCGGCCCGGCACCCGCACGCCCGGCCCCTGCCGCTTGGAGATCGCCACCGCATCCTGCGCTCGACCTTGCCAGCGACGCGTACATCGCCCGGCATCCGACAGGACTAAGCGGTGTCGAGCCAGGAGACGAGCAGCCATCGGCACACTGCGGCCGCCGGGTTCAAGCGCCCCTATTCGCTACTCCCAATTCGCTATTCGCCAGAGCCTCACCGCCGCCCAGGCGCGGGCGGTGCGGCCGCGGGCTGCGAGGCCTGGGCGTTGCTCGGGCTGGAGTTGCTGGCCCCGAACAGGACCCGGGTCGGATTGCGGTCGAAATTGTTCACGGCGCGGCTGATGTCGGACAGCGTCCGCCGTCCATCGGCCATCAGCGCGCCGGAGCGCTTGTCGAAATCCTCGGCAAGCTCGCGGATCGACTTCACCGTCAGGAACAGCTCGCCGCCGTCCTTGCCGCCGGCCAGCGAATTGAGACCGAGCATCAAGGTGTCCGCCTTGCCCATGATGCCGTCGACGCGGGACATGACGCCATCGATGCGCTCGGAGTTGCGGGCCAGCGACTGGGTGAAGACCTCGAGGTTCTTGATCGAGTTCTTCACGGCGTCCTGGTTGTCGGCGACCACCTTGTTGATGTTCTGCAGGGTGGCGCGGATCGCCTCGGTCACATCCTGCAGCCGGGTCGGATCGGCGCGCAGCAGCGGAACGCCGTCCTCGTCGAGCGGCGGCGGCGGCGCGGCCTCCTCGCCGCCCTTCAGCGCGATCGCGGCGACGCCGGTGAGGCCCTGGAACTCGAGGCCGACCAGGGTGTCCTTGCGGATCGGCGCATTGTTCTCGACCATCGCCAGCGCCACGACACGGCGCGGGTTGTCGAGCTTGACCGAGATGACCTCGCCGACCCGGATACCGTTGAAATTGACGCTGCCGCCATTGCGCAGCCCCGCGGCCGGGCCCTCGAACACGACCCTGAGCGGGCTGCGCTGCTTGGTGGTGTGCAGGCTCTGGAACCAGAGGACGAATCCGACCGCCGCGGCGATCACCGCCAACGTGAACGATCCGATCAGGACGTAATTCGCCCGCGTTTCCATTACCAACTCCGGTACCGGCACGTGGCCGCGAAGATCCCAGCCCCCGCTCCCGTGCGCTCTCGGTTGGCGCCGGACCGCGGCACCCACCTCATCAGCTTAGTCGCGGGAGTCTCCACTCCCGCTCACAAAAAATCGTCCCTGGGGCACATCGCGCTACCCCATCACGGCGCGGGCACGCTTGCCGTGGAAATACTGCCTGAGCCACGGATGCTCCGAGGCCTGCATGTCGGCCATCGATCCCGCGGCAATGATCTTGCCGTTGCCGAGCACGGCGATGCGGTCGCAGGCCGTGTAGAGGCTGTCGAGATCATGGGTTACCATGAAAACCGTCAGTCCCAAAGTGCGCTGCAGAGTGCGCACCAGCTCGTCGAAATCGCCGGCACCGATCGGATCGAGCCCCGAGGTCGGCTCATCCAGAAACACCAGTTCCGGATCGAGCGCGAGAGCCCGCGCCAACGCGACGCGCTTGATCATGCCGCCGGACAGCTCGCTCGGGAAACGATCGGCAACATCGGGCCGCAATCCGACCATCACCAGCTTGGCGACCATGATCTCGTCGAGCAGCCGCTGCGAGACCTTGAGATATTCCCGCACCGGAAACTGGATGTTCTGCCGCACCGTGAGCGAGGAGAACAGCGCGCCCTGCTGGAACAGCACGCCCCAGCGCCGCTCGACGGCCCGGCGACCGGCACGATCGGCGGCGTCGAGGTCGACGCCGAACACCTCGATGTTGCCCGACAATTTCGGCACGAGGCCGATGATGGTGCGGGTCAGCACCGATTTGCCCGCACCGGATGGACCGACGAAGCCGAGGATCTCGCCGCGCTTGACGTCGAGATCGAGACCGTCGAGCACGCGTGTCTTGCCGAACTGCACGGTGACGTCGCGGACGCGGATGATCGGATCAGAGACGGCCTGCATCATCTCGACTCACATCCCGACTGCTGCGAAGAAGATCGCAAACACGCCATCCATGACGATGACGAAGAAGATCCCCTTCACGACCGACGACGTCGTGTGGCGCCCGAGCGACTCGGCGCTGCCCTGCACGGCGAGGCCCTCGACGCAGGCAACGATTCCGATCACCGCCGCCATCACCGGGGCCTTGAGCAGGCCGACGGTGAAATGATCGATCGAGATCGCATCGCGCAGGCGCAGCAGGAAGGCTTCGGGATCGACGCCGCCATAGAACCAGGCCACCAGCCCGCCGCCATAGAGCGCAGCGATATCGCCGAGGAAGGACAGGATCGGCAACGCGATCACCAGCGCCAGCATCCGCGGCAGGATCAGGACCTCGATCGGATCGAAGCCCATGGTACGCAGCGCGTCGATCTCCTCACGCATCTTCATCGAGCCGAGCTCGGCCGTGTAGGCGCTGCCCGAGCGGCCGGCGATCATGATCGCCACCAGCAGCACGCCGATCTCGCGCAGCACCAGCACGCCGAGCATGTCGACGACGAAAATGTCGGCGCCGAACCTGCGGAAATGGAAGATGCCCTGCTGGGCGATGATGCAGCCGATCAGGAAGGTGATCAGCACGATGATCGGCACCGCGCGCCAGCACACCTGCTCCAGATGATGGATGGTCGAGGTCAGGCGGAAGCTGCGGGGATGGATGAGCACCCGGCCGCTGGCGACGATCACGGCCCCGAGCATGTCGATCAGCGCCGCCACCGTGCCGAAGATGCCGGCAACGCTGCGGCCGATCTGGCTGAGCATGCTGGTGACGGTCAGCGCGGTTGCATCACCCTCGGAGGCGATGCTGACCCGGCGCACCTCATCGACAAGGCTGGCGTAGTTGGCGGACAGGCCGTCGATCCTGGGCTCCGCGGTTCCGGTCGTGAAGCTGCGGCGCAGCCGCTCGATCAGCCAGGCCCCGAACGTATCGAGCTTGACCACCTGCGAGACGTCGATCGAGACGTCGACCTTCTTGCCGGCGAGCTTCTCGGCATCCGCGACGAGCCGCTCGAGCGACGGCGCAAAGGGCGCGGTCCATGCGCCGGTCGCGCGCAGCAGCAGCGCGTTGCCGTCGCCGCTTCGCTGCAGATCGGGGCGGCCGTTCACGACGACCATCCTCGGAGCCTCGGACGCCCGCTCCTTGACGAGAGAAATCCCACCGCGTCGCCACCACCTTGCCGGAGACCCCCATCAACAGCCATAGTCGCTCCCGTCGCGCAAGTCCCCAGCGCCCCATTCCGGTTCACAAATCGCCAGACTTTCAAATGACTTCCACCGGTTTTCCAATACTGGACGCCCAGATCGGCCACTGGCCCATCGCCGGCAGCTTCACGATCAGCCGCGGCGCCAAGACCGAAGCCGTCACCGTGATCGCGGAGCTGCGAGACGGAGCGATCGTTGGCCGCGGCGAATGCGTCCCTTATCCCCGCTATGGCGAAACACCCGACGCCACGCTGAGCGCCCTGCTCGCGATGCGCGATGCGATCGCCTCCGGCCTCGATCGCGAGGCCCTGCAGACGGCGATGCCGCCGGGCGCCGCGCGCAATGCCCTCGACTGCGCGCTGCTCGACCTCGAGGCCAAGCGGAATGGCCGACGGATTTGGGATCTGCTCGGGCGCCGGGCGCCGGAGCCTTGCGTCACGGCCTACACGATCTCGCTCGGCACGCCCGACGTGATGGCGAAGGCCGCGGCCAAGGCGGCGCACCGGCCTCTGCTCAAGATCAAGCTGGGTGGCGAAGGCGATCCGGCACGGATCTCCGCGGTGCGCGCGGCGGCACCGCAGTCGCAACTCATCGTCGACGCCAACGAGTCCTGGACCGACGCCAATCTGGAAAGCAATCTCGCGGCATGCGCCGCCGCGGGTGTCACCCTAGTCGAGCAGCCGCTGCCGGCGGAAAAGGACGAGGCTCTCGCAAACATCGCGCGCCCGCTCGCCGTGTGCGCCGACGAGAGCGTTCACGACCGCAGCTCGCTGGAAGCGCTGCGCGGCCGCTACGACGCCGTCAACATCAAGCTCGACAAGACCGGAGGGCTGACGGAAGCCCTGGCCATGGCGGATGCCGCACGCGCGCTCGGCTTCGACATCATGGTCGGCTGCATGGTCGCGACCTCGCTGTCGATGGCGCCGGCCATGCTGCTGACGCCGCTCGCGCGCTATGTCGACCTGGACGGTCCGCTGCTGCTGGCAGAGGATTGCACCCACGGCCTGTACTACGAGGATAGCCTGGTCTATCCGCCGGACGCCGCGCTGTGGGGATGACCCGCGAACCGGTTGCGCGCGGTCCACATCAGGAGGCCGCCGAGCCCGGCCATCGCCGCCATGACGAGATAGACGCCCGGCCCATATTGCGCGTAGATCGGACCTGACAGCGCCGAGGCCGCCGAGCCGACGATGCCGCTGGCAGCTGAATAATAGCCCTGCCCCCGCGCCGTCACATGCGCCGGCACCTGGCGGACGAGCAGCCCCATGGTCCCGACCAGTGTCAGCCCGAACGTGAAGCCATGGCTGATCTGGACCGCCGTGAGCCCAAGAGCGTGCGGCTCCGTCGCAGTGAGCGTCCAGCGCAGCACGGCCGCGACCGCGCCGATGACCACCAGCGTCGACGGCGCCAGCGTGAACCTCGGCGAGAGCGCGAACACCAGGATTTCGGCAAGCACGCCCATCGTCCACAGCCAGGCGATGGTCAGCCCGCTAATCCCCTGCGCCTTCCACTCGATCGCGGAGAACGTGTAGTAGGCCGCATGGCTGCCCTGGATCAGCGCCGAGGCCATGATGACGCAGAGAAAACCGGGATCGCTCAACAGATGCCGCCCGTCCTGCGCCGGGCCGGCGCTGCGCGGCAACGGAGGCAGCCGCTGGAGCAGCAGGCTGCTCGCGGCCCCGAGCAGCCCGACCGACACGATGATCCAGATCAGCTCGGTTGCCGCAACGACATCCGCCAGGCCGCCGCAGAGCAGCGTGCCGACGATGAACGCCGCGGAGCCCCACAATCGGAGCCGCCCGTAGTTCAAGCCATAGCTCATGACGCCGCGCAGCGCGTACGCGTCCGTGAGCGGGACCAGTGGCGTCCACAGGCAGCACGTGGCCACATAGACCAGAAATACGGGCCAGGCATCGTGCTGGAACGCCATCACGGCAAATCCGGACGCGGTTGCGAAGGTCACCAGCCGCATCGCGGCACGAAGCGCTTGACGGCGCTCGGCGCCGGCCGTGATCAGCGGCAGCACGGTAAACCGCGTCACCGCGGGAACCGCTATGATGACCCCGATCCAGGCGGCGTCCAGTCCGATCGCCCGTAGCCACACGGGGAAAAACGGCAGATGCGTCCCCGAGAGCGCGAACACCGCGCCGTAGAACAGCCCCAGCCGGCCCGCGAATCGACGCGACAATACCGGCGATGTGGTGGAGATTTGTCGGGACAGTGGCATCAATTCAATTGCGATTCGATCAATATCATGGTGATCGTTATGGCAACGCGCAGCAATTTGCGCGATGGGTTTGTCATGGTCGATGAAGTCTTCGCCCTCTCGCCGATTTCCGCCCGCGCGGCTCAGCCGAACGAGGCCGACTACGAGGCGATCCGCGACGCCTTCATGGAGACGTCCAGGGGGCGCTGGTTCCTCGGCGAATACGCCAAGCGCAACCGCAACGCCGACACCAGCATGGTGCTCGACGCGGTGGCGCGCATCGAGCATGCGCTGGCGTCGCAGCGCCAACAGCAGCAGGAATTCGATCAGGCCGACGGCAACGCGCTGCCCGAAGCCCTGGCCGCGATCCGCGCCACCGTCGAAGACGCCGCGTTGGCCGCGACCTCTGCGGTCGACAGCATGGCGCTCGAGCAGAACCTGGCGCCGGTGCGCAAGGGCATCCGGATCATCAAGGAGATTTCCTGGCGCTGGCGCGAGATCGGCGCAGACTCCCGAATCTGCGACCTGATCGATTCCCAGGTGATCTCGATCGAGGCCGCCTGTGACCAGCTCGCGAGCGCGGACCCCAAGGTTGCGTTGCTCGCGGCATTCGAGATCATCAGAACACGGCTGAAGGAGCTGGACGACGGACAAGCGGCAGCTTCGCCAGCGGCTGCCGAGGTTGTCGCAAGAGCCGACACTGTCGTCCCGCCCGCGCAGGAAGGCACATCAGCCGCAGCTGCAGAGCCCGTGAGGCCGGAGGCTCGAGACGAACGTCCGAGCGCGCAGCACGCGCCCATCGCGCCCGAGCCGATCATGCCAACGCACGTGGAGGCCGCTGTTCCCGCGCCTGCGGTGACCAGCTCGCTCGTCGCGGCCGTGGCCGCGATCGAGACGATCGAGACGCCGTCCGCTGCGGTGATCGTGGCGGCCGCGATGATCGCAAGCGAGGCGACCGAGGCCGTGATTCAGCCTGCGGCTTCGGTGGCGCCGACCGAGATCCTGGCCGAGCCTTCGATTGCCGAGGTTCTGGTCGAGATCGAGCAACAGGCTTCGGCGAATGCAGAGGATGCGGCAGCAGCAGAGGCGCAGGACGAAGCGATCCTCGAGCTGGTCGCGGCCGAGATGGGAGCGCCCGATCCGGTTGAGGACGAGGAGTTCGCTCGAGCCCGAACGCTCGGCTTCGACATCGAGGAGCCGACCTCGGTCGATGACGACATCGTGGCCAGCTTCAGCGAGCCCCCGCCCTCCGAGCCACAGCTCACCCTGACAACGCCCACTACGGAGACGACGGCGGCTCCAGCTGCCCCACCAATCGTGACGACCGTCGTCCCGCCGATGATGGCTCCGACCAACGAGCCGGTGGTCGCTCCGCCGCCGGCTCCCGCGCCCAGCGCGCCGATGCCGGCCCCGCTCCCGGAGTCCATTGCGGCGGAAACCTTGGCCGCCGTGGCCGCAGCGGTAGCAGTTCAAGCGCCGCCAGCGCCGCCGCAGGCCGAGGTGGCGTCGATCGGGCAGCCCTCTGCTCCAGTTGCTCCGGCTCCGAGCACGAGCGCCTACGCGATGCCGAAGCCGGCGTATGAACCGTCGCTCGGCTCGACCCTGCTGTCGAACGGCCTTCTGCAGCGTCCGCAGGCGCCGGCGAACGATCCATTGTTGCCGATCCGCCGCATGACACAGCCCGAGAAGATCGCCTTCTTCTCTTGAGGCTCGTTGCATCCGGGATTCACTCCCGTCGCGGCATCTTTCCTCCGGCTCCCACGAGCGGGCCCTGGCTGACCACCATTCAGAGGTGACGCGGGTCACGGACACGCCCGCCTGCCCCTCTTAGCCTGATCCTCAAGCCATTCGCTCTTTGCGCATGCTCGAGGAGAACGCCGTGTCCGCTCCGATAATTCGCGCTTCCCGTTTCGCTTGGAAATCCCTGCTCACGTCAGCGCTACTGGGCCTGATGGCCTGTGCCGTCCCGGGTTCGGCTTTTGCGGGTAGCAGTGAGATCGACGGCCTGCAGACGCCGCCGCGCGCACTTGCCGCGCCAGCGTCGGTCGCAGCAGACAGTGCAGCCGCCCCCTCGCAGCAAGGGCCCGAGCCGCGCGTCGCGCTCGTGATCGGCAATGCGAGCTATCAGAATGCTCCCCCGCTCGACAATCCCGACAATGATGCCCATGCCGTCGCGAAGCTGCTGAACTCGGCCGGCTTCGAGGTGATCACCGCGACCGATTTGACGCAGAACGAGATGCTCAAGGTCGTGCAGGATTTTTCCAGCCGGGTCGCGGCCCACGGGCCGAACGCGGTGGCGATGGTCTATTACGCCGGTCATGGTGTTCAGCTCGCAGGCGAGAACTATCTCATCCCGATCGACGCCCGCATCTCCGCTCCGTCGGACCTCACGACCAGCACGATCCGGCTGGTCGATCTGATGGCCACCCTCGATGCCATTCCGAGCCGGATGCGGATCGTGGTGCTCGATGCCTGCCGCAACAATCCGTTTCCTGCGGTCAATGACGCCGGACGCGGCCTCGCCATCGTCGATGCGCCGAACGGCTCCATCGTCGGCTATTCGACATCCCCCGGTGAAGAGGCGCTCGATGGCCGTGGCGAGCACAGCCCCTATACGCAGGCCTTCCTGAACCTGGCACGGCAGCCGAACCTGCCGATCGAGCAGTTGTTCAAGCGCGTCCGCCTGCAGGTCAACCAGACGACGGCGGGACGGCAGACCCCGTGGGAGAGCTCATCGCTCACCAGCGATTTCACCTTCTTCGGTGACTCCCTCGTCGCCGCGACGCGTCCGCCGGAAAAGGCGCCCGTGGTCCAGATGGCCGCCGACCTTCCCAGCCGGTCCGTGCGGCAGGCCTATGACTACGTGCTGTCGGAAAACCGTCCGCAATATTATCGCGAGTTCATCGAGATGTACCCGCGCGATCCGCTCGCCGAGCGCATTCGCGCCTTGCTCGCCGGCCTGGTGCAGGCTGCCGCGTGGCATCAGACGGTGCTGGCGAACTCGCCTGCCGCCTATAAGAGCTTCAGCGAATCCTACTCCGACAGCCCTTATGCCCCCATCGCGGTGCGGCTGCAGGTCCAGCCCCGGATCGTGCCGGTGCTGCAACCGACACGGCTGATGGTGCCGCCGCAGCTTGCCCCCGCAGGGCGTCCCCTCAACATCGGCAATCACATGCAGGGGCGTCCTGGACCAGTGCCAATGCAGCCGATCAACACCCCGCCGCCGCGCCAGACGCCGCCGGCGGTCCTCACCAACGGCGCACCCATCAACAATCTCCGTCCCGGCAAGGTGCTCGACGCGCGGCCGCTGGGCCAGAACAAGATCGGCAACAAGGTGGTGCCGCCGTCGAACACGCTGCCGGCTGCCAAGATCCAGCGCGATCCGTTCAAGCGGATGCCCGGTCGTCCGATCGACACCCGCGAGGTGCGCCGTCCCTTCCCCGGCAATTCCGGTCCGTTCAAGCCGAGTTTCAACGGGTCACGTCCATCGCTGGCCCGCGACCAAGGGCCGATGCGCGGCCCCGGCACACCGCATGTCGCGCAGTCAGGACCGCGGATCGGCGGTGGCGGATCCGGTCGGGGCAGCCTCGGCTTTCACTGACGGATGGGGAACGTCAGGCAATCAGCCTGGCAAACAGTTCGGCATCCACATTGCCGCCCGAGAGAACGATCACGACCGTCTTGCCGGTCACGTCGAGGCGGCCCGCCAGCAGGGCCGCCAGACCGACAGATCCGCCCGGCTCGACGACGAGCTTCAACTCCCGGAAGGCGAAGCCGACCGCGCGGCCCACCTCTTCATCCGAGGCCTCCACCGCCGCCGACAACAGCCGGCTGTTGATGGCGAAGGTGATCTCTCCAGGGATCGCAGCCATCAGGGCATCGCAGATGGTGCGGCCCTTGGCATCATGGGCCTCGCGGTGGCCGGCCCGCAGCGAGCGGGCATGGTCGTCGAAGCCCTTGGGCTCGGCGACCACCATCTGCGTCTCCGGAAAGCGCGCCTTGACCGCCGTCGAGACCCCCGCGAGCAGCCCGCCGCCTGACGCCGGCACGATCACGACATCCGGCGACAGGCCGAGGCCCGAGAAATCCTCGGCGATCTCACGGCCGACCGTGCCCTGCCCCGCGATCACATAGGGATCGTCGTAGGGCGGCACCACCGTCGAACCCCGCCTGCCGGCGATGTCGCGCGCAATCGCCTCGCGGTCCTCGCGGTCGCGATCGTAGAGCACGACGTCGGCCCCAAACGCCTTGGTCCGCTCGCGCTTGGCGGCCGGCGCGTCCGAGGGCATCACGATGGTGGCGTCCATGCCCAGCAGCGTCGCGGCGTGGGCGACGCCCTGCGCGTGATTGCCCGACGAGAACGCGACGACACCCTTGCCGCGGTCCTCCGGCGGGATCGACGCCAGCTTGTTGTAGGCGCCGCGGAACTTGAATGAGCCGGTCCGCTGCAGCACCTCCGGCTTCACGAACACATTGGCGTTCAAGCGCTCGCTGAGCACGGGGGCCGGCAGGAGCGGCGTCCGCAGTGCGACCGGCGCGAGAACGCGGGCCGCCGCCTCGATGTCGGCGACGGTGACGGGCAGGATCGGGGCATGAGCTGTCATACCCCTATTTTACCGCGCTCGATTGCCGAGAGGCAAGGGAGCCGGCGTCGACCGGCGTCAGGCTGCGCGGGCAGCGAGTTGCGGAACCGGCGCAGGTTGTCGCTGCGGATCAGTCCAGGTCAGGATCTCGAACCGGCCATCCTCGTGCTCGACGAGCGCCGTGCAGCTCTCGACCCAGTCGCCGCAATTCATGTAGCGGATGCCATCCTGGTCGCGGATGACGGCGCAATGGATGTGGCCGCAGATCACGCCGTCAGCGCCATGCCGGCGCGCCTCGGAGGCCAGCGCCGTCTCGAACGCGCCGATGTAGTTGACCGCGTTCTTGACCTTCTGCTTGGCCCATTGCGACAGCGACCAATAGGGCACGCCGAACATCCGGCGGAAGAAGTTGACCAGGCGGTTCATCTGGATCGCGAAGTCGTACGCCTTGTCGCCGAGATGGGCGAGCCAGCGGGCGTTCTGCACCACCAGATCGAAGATGTCGCCGTGGATGACCAGATAGCGTTTGCCGTCGGTGCCGGTGTGGACGATGTTCTCGACGACGTCGATGCCGCCGAAATGCGTGCCGTAATAGCCGCGCAGGAACTCGTCGTGGTTGCCCGGTACGTAGACGATCTTGGCGCCCTTGCGCGCCTTGCGCAGCATCTTCTGCACGAGATCGTTATGCGACTGCGGCCAGTGCCAGCTCGATTTCAGCGCCCACCCGTCGATGATGTCGCCGACCAGATAGATCGTATCGGCATCATGGTGGCGCAGGAAATCGACGAGAAGATTGGCCTGCGAGCCGCGGGCTCCGAGATGTACGTCGGAGATGAACAACGTCCGAAAGCGCTTCGTCGGGCTTTCTTCACCAGCAGTCTCGAGTCCCATGCGCGCCCACCTAACAGTCCCTGATGACACGGCGATGACGAGCGGCCGCACCGGCAGAACCCATCCTGCCGGACCGCGACGGACACCATTCGCATCACGACTCGCGGTGTCCTCGTCACGTTCCCGCGATACCAGCGCGGTGCGACAATCAGGCGACAAGCGGGCGGCGCAGACAGGGAATTCGGCTGCCTCCTATCTGGGCACGGCGACGACGCGCAGATTGTTGGTGGTGCCGGCCTGGGCGAACGGAATGCCGGCGACGACGACCAGCAGGTCGCCCTTGTCGGCGAACTCCTCCTGGACCGCGAAGAACGTCGCCCGCTCGACCATTTCCTCATAGCTCTGCACGTCCTGCGACAGCACGCTGTGCGCGCCCCACAGCAAACACATCCGTCGCGAGGTGTCCTCGTTCGGCGTGATCGCCAGGATAGGCAGGCTCGGCCGCTTGCGCGCGACGCGCGAGGCCGAGGTGCCGCTCGACGTGTAGGCCACGATCGCCTTGGCGTGGATCGCGGACGCGAGGTCGGCCGCCGCGGTCGCCACCGCATGCGGCGGCGTCTGCTCCTCGTCGGGCTGGGTGGCCTGAATGATCGAGCCGTACATCTTGTGCTTCTCGGTGCTCTTGATGATGCTGTCCATCATCGCCACCGCCTCGCGCGGATATTGCCCGCTGGCCGACTCCGCCGACAGCATCACCGCATCGGCCCCGTCATAGATCGCGGTCGCGACGTCCGAGACCTCGGCGCGCGTCGGCGTCGGCGTCGCCACCATGGAATCAAGCATCTGCGTCGCCACGATCACCGGCTTCACCGCGAGACGGCAGGCGCGCACCAGCTCCTTCTGCTTGCCCGGCACGTCCTCGTTCGGAATCTCGACGCCGAGATCGCCGCGCGCGACCATGATGGCATCCGACAGCTGGATGATGTCGTCGATCCGCTCCAGCGCCGCCGGCTTCTCGATCTTCGACATGATGCCGGCTCGGCCGTTGATAAGCCCCCTCGCCTCGATCACGTCGGACGGCTTCTGCACGAAGGACAGCGCCACCCAGTCGACGCCGAGATCGAGACCGAAAGCGAGATCGGAGCGATCCTTCGCCGTCAGCGGCGACAGTTCGAGAATGGTGCCTGGAAGATTGACGCCCTTGTGATTGGAGATTGCGCCGCTCACGATCACCTTGGCTTCGATCCAGTCGTCGCCGAGGCCGGTGACGCGCACACGCACACGGCCGTCATCGATCAGGAGATCGTGACCGGGCGCGACCGCCGCAAAGATCTCGGGATGCGGCAGCGGAATCGAATCCTTGTCGCCCTCGGTGCCATTCAACACGAAGCGGATCGTCTCACCGGCGTCGACCTGGATCTTCTTGTCGCGCAAGGTGCCGACGCGAATCTTCGGCCCCTGCAGATCCATCAGGATGCCGATCGGTCGCTGCACGTCCTTCTCCAGCGCGCGGATCGCGGCGTGGACCTTGGCGTGATCGGCCTGCGTGCCGTGGCTGAAATTGAGACGAAACGTATCGACACCGGCGAGGAACAGCGCCTTCAGCATCTCCGGTGAATTGCTGGCGGGGCCGACGGTCGCAACGATCTTGGCTCGACGGTGACGACGCATGATGTGTCCTTTCTCCCCAGCCCGCGTTTCACGTCTTAATGACACGCATGTGATTGTCATGCGCAGACGCCGTGGAAGCGCTGGTATACGCCCCGCAGCGTCCATTGCAAGTGTGCGGCGGAACACGCCGAAATTGCGCGAGGAAGCAGCACGCGTCAGACGTTGGAGCCGTGGATGGCGTCGATCACCGCGTCCGTCACCTCCTTGGTCGTCGCCTTGCCGCCCACATCCGGCGTCAGTATTCCGGCTGCACACACCTTCTCCACGGCCGCCATCAGTCTGATGGCCGCGTCCTTCTCGCCGAGATGATCGAGCATCTGCGCAGCCGTCCAGAACGTCGCGACGGGATTGGCGATGCCCTTGCCGGTGATGTCGAACGCCGAGCCGTGGATCGGCTCGAACATCGACGGGAAGCGCCGCTCCGGATCGATGTTGCCGGTCGGGGCAACGCCGAGGCTGCCGGCGAGCGCGCCGGCGAGATCGGAGAGAATGTCGGCGTGCAGGTTGGTCGCAACGATGGTGTCGAGGCTCTTCGGCTGCAGGGTCATGCGCACGGTCATCGCGTCGACCAGCATCTTGTCCCAGGTCACGTCGGGGAATTCGCGCGCCACTTCCGCGGCGATCTCGTCCCACATCACCATGCCGTGGCGCTGCGCGTTCGACTTGGTGACGACGGTGAGGAATTTGCGCGGCCGCGACTGCGCGAGCTTGAACGCATAGCGCATGATTCTGACGACGCCGACGCGGGTGAACACCGCAACCTCCGTCCCGACCTCCTCCGGCAACCCGCGATGCGCGCGGCCGCCCATGCCGGCATATTCGCCTTCGGAGTTCTCGCGCACGATCACCCAGTCGAGATCGCCGACGCCGACATTGCGCAGCGGCGAGGCGACGCCCGGCAGGATCTTGGTCGGGCGCACATTGGCGTACTGATCGAACCCCTGGCAGATCGGCAGCCGCAGGCCCCACAGCGTGATGTGGTCGGGCACGTCGGGCGCGCCGACCGCGCCGAAATAGATCGCATCGAAGTTCTTCAGCTCGGCGAGACCGTCGGCCGGCATCATCACGCCGTGCTTCTTGTAGTAGTCCGAGCCCCAGTCGAATGTCTTGACGTTGAAGCTGATGTCGCCCGCTCGCTTGGCGAGCGCCTCGAGCACGCGGACGCCGGCGGAGATGACCTCGGGGCCGATGCCGTCGGCGGGAATGGCGGCGATGGAGTGAGTGCGCATGGAATGAGCTCCGTGTGAACGTTAGGACTGCGTGGCCGGCACCGCCTTCGCGGCGTGTGATCGGGACAGCAACAGCGTCAGCACCGCCGATATCACCAGCAGCCCGGCGACGAAATAGAGGCCGCCATTGAAGCTGCCGGTCTGGTCCTTGATCCAGCCGATCATGGCCGGACCAACGAAGCCGCCGAGATTGCCGATCGAGTTGATGGTGGCGATGCCGGCGGCAGCGGCCGAGCCGGACAGGAACATGGTCGGCATGCTCCACAGCGGCGGCTTCGACGAGGAGATGCCGACATTGACCAAGGTGAGAGCGGCGAGCACCGCGGCGACGCTGGTCGAAAGCCCGGCCAGCCAGAGACCGACGGCGGCAACCACGCAGGCCAGCACGACATGCCAGGTGCGTTCGGCCGTGCGGTCGGAATGCCGCGCCCACCAGATCATGACGACGACTGCGATCGTCGGCGGCACCGCGTTGAGAAAGCCGACGGCGAACGACGACAGGCCGAACTGCTTGATGATCTGCGGCGCCCAGACGCCGAGCGTATACAGACCGGCCGAGGTGCCGAAATAGACCAGCGCGAGCGCCAGCACGCGGATGTCGGCAAGGCCGCGCCAGATGCTGTGGCCGGCGGTGGCCGCCTTGCTCGCCACCTCGGCATTCATGGTGCGCACCAGCCAGTCGCGCTCGTCGTCGGCGAGCCAGCGCGCCTGCTCCGGGCGATCGGTCATGTAAGCGAGGACGACGAAGCCGAGTAGCACCGCCGGCAGCGCCTCGATCAGGAACAGCCATTGCCAGCCTTTGAAGCCAAGGATTCCGTCCATCTCCAGCAGCGCACCGGAGAGCGGCGATCCGAGCACGGTCGACAGCGGCGCGGCGGCCATGAACAGCGCGGTGACGGCGGCGCGCTGACGCAGCGGAAACCAGTAGGAC
The DNA here is from genome assembly GCF_032377575.1 of Bradyrhizobium sp. SZCCHNS2022. Lineage (NCBI taxonomy): Bacteria > Pseudomonadati > Pseudomonadota > Alphaproteobacteria > Hyphomicrobiales > Nitrobacteraceae > Bradyrhizobium > Bradyrhizobium sp. SZCCHNS2022. Next base: position 3,405,760 of record NZ_JAUHHZ010000001.1, read on the forward strand.
AGATAGAGGATGATGCCGGGAAAGAAGCCGGCCTCCGCCGCACCGAGCAGGAAGCGCAGCACATAGAAGCTCATCGGCCCCTGCACGAAGGCCATCGCGCCGGAGACGAGTCCCCAGGTGATCATCACCCGTGCAATCCATATCCTGGCGCCAAATCTGTCGAGCGCGAGGTTGGAGGGAACCTCGAACAGAAAGTAGCCCCAGAAGAAGATGCCGGCGCCGAAGCCATAGGCCGAGGCCGACAGACCGATGTCCTTGTTCATGGTGAGCGCGGCGAAGCCGACATTGACGCGATCGATGAAGGCCACGAAGTAGAGCAGCATGATGAAGGGGACGATACGCCACGTGATCTTGCGCAGCACGCGTGTTTCCAGCTCTCCGGCCATCGTCACCTCCCCGATCCGTTTGATTGATCGGAGCACCGTAGGCGGCGGTATGGGAGATCTTCAATGCTCGCATCATTATACAAAAAAATGATATAATCCGATCGTCGCCTCACGGGATCTGCTTCATGGAATTGCACCAGCTCCGCTGCTTCGTCGCCGCCGCCGAGGAGCTGCATTTCGGCAAGGCGGCGCAGCGGCTGCAGATGCTGCCCTCGGCGCTCGGGCGGCAGATCAAGCTGCTGGAGGACGACCTCGCGACACCCTTGTTCGCCCGTACCACCCGCGCGGTGGCGCTGACCGAGCACGGCACGGCGCTGTTGCGCGACGCCCGCGTGATCCTGGCCCGCGTGGAGTCCGTGGAGACCAGCTTCCGCCGCCGCGCCCGAGGCGCGAAGGCACAGCGGCTGCGGGTCGGCGCCATCGACAGCGCCGCCGCCGGCCTCCTGCCGCAGCTGCTGCACGATTTTCGCGAGGGACATCCGGAGATCGCGGTGCAGCTCACGGAGGACAAGACGATCCGGCTGCTGCCGAAGATTCTCTCCGGTGCGCTCGATCTTGCTTTCATCAGGCCGCCCGAACGCACCGACCCGCGGCTCGAATTCCGCGCCTTGCTCAGCGAGAGCGCCGTGGTGGCGCTGCCGCAGCGGCACCGGCTGGCGGCGCGCGCCTCGGTCTCGCTGGCTGACATCGCCGGCCAGCCGCTGATCGTGCCGGACAGGCGGTCGCGTCCGCACAGCCATGACCTCACGATGAAGCTGTTCGCGCAGGCCGGACTGTCGCCCGACGTGGCGCAGTTCGCCGACGAGAAGCAGACCATCGTGCATCTCGTCGCGGCTCGCCTGGGCATCGCCATCGTACCGCGCTGGACGGCGCGGCTGGCGGTGTCCGGCGTCCGCTTCGTGCCGCTGCGGCTGAAGCGCGGCAGCAGCGCCGGCCGGCTGCCGCTGGCGGCGGCCTGGCTGCGCGGCTCGCGCGACCCGGCGCGCGAGGCCATGCTCGGCGTACTCGACGCGAGGCTGGCGAAATACGCCCGTGGCGCGTGACGTGGAGCAATCCACGCAGCACGCCAGGAACGGCTGACGCGCCGATATCTCGGCCTCATGGTTCGAGACGCGCGCCAAGCGGGCGCGCTCCTCACCATGAGGGTCAAGCGCCGAGGGCGCTGCACACCGGACCATGAACACGCCAAAAGCGTGTTCATGGAGAGGGGTAAGGCTGTTGCCGCGCTCACAACCCTGATGCCGCAATCACCGCCCTCGTCCTGAGGAGCGCGCCGCTCGGCGCGCGTCTCGAAGGACGGCCACAGGCACGGTTGCCGCCACTCATCACCCAACTGTGGTCCCCCAAAAAATCCCTCTATCCCTGCAGCGGCGCCTCCGCGACGTCGAGCAGCGCGCCCAGGCCGTGGCGCAAGCCGCGCATCGGCTGTTGCTCCGAGGACAGGCCGAAGGCGAGCAGCGATCGCCCCGTCACGGCATAGACGTGGCCGAACGGAAACGACTGCGGCTGCGCATCCGGCTGATTGGTGTCGAGCAGCGCCAGCCAATTATGACCTTCGGGCACCGCGGGCAGCGTGAAGTTCACCACGTCGAAATGGGCGTTGTAGACCAGCAGCAGCGTCGCATCTGAGCCGCGCCGCTTCACGCCGGTCTCCTGGGCGCGACCGTCGAGCAGCATGCCGAAGCAGCGGGCGTGATCGTCGGTCCACTGCTCGGTCGCCATCTCCTCGCCCGAGGGATCGAGCCAGGTGACGTCCTTGACGTCGAGCTCCTCGTTGTGAGAGCCGACCAGAAAGCGGCTGCGATAGAGAATGGGGAACGCCTTGCGCATCGCGATCAGCTTGCGGGTGAACTCGCGCAACGCCCTGCCCTGCGGCGAGATGCCCATCCAGTCGAGCCAGGTGGTCTCGTTGTCCTGCGCATAGGCGTTGTTGCTGCCGTTCTGGCTATGGCCGAACTCGTCGCCGGCGAGCAGCATCGGCGTGCCATGCGACAGCAGCATCGTGGCCAGCAGATTGCGCTTCTGGCGCTCGCGCAACGCAGTGATCTCGGGATCGTCGGTCGGCCCCTCGACGCCGCAATTCCAGGAGTGGTTGTTGCTGTGGCCGTCGCGATTGTCCTCGCCATTGGCCTCGTTGTGCTTCTCGTTATAGGAGACGAGGTCGTTGAGATTGAAGCCGTCATGGGCGGTGATGAAGTTCACGCTCGCCCACGGCCGGCGGCCGCGCTTGTTGAACAGATCACCCGAGCCGGAGATGCGCTTGGCGAAGTCGGCCAACGTGCCGCCGTCCCCCTTCCAGAACGCACGCGCGGTGTCACGGAATTTGTCGTTCCACTCCGCCCAGCCCGGCGGAAACTGGCCGACCTGGTAGCCGCCCGGGCCGATGTCCCAGGGCTCGGCGATCAGCTTGACGCTGTTCAGCACCGGATCCTGACGGCAGGCGTCCAGGAAGCTGCCGCCTTCGTCGAAGCCATAGGGCTCGCGCGCCAGGATGGTGGCGAGGTCGAAGCGGAAGCCGTCGACCCGCATCTCGGTCGCCCAGTAGCGCAGGGAATCGGCGACCAGCTGCAGCACGCGCTGGTGCGACAGGTTCACGGTGTTGCCGGTGCCGGTGTCGTTGATGTAGTAGCGCTTCTGGTCGGGCATCAGCCGGTAGTAGCTGGCATTGTCGATGCCCTTGAACGACAGGGTCGGGCCGAGCTCGTTGCCTTCGGCGGTGTGGTTGTAGACCACGTCGAGAATGACCTCGATGCCGTTGGCGTGGAACTGATTGACCATGGTCTTGAATTCGGTCGCGAGCGGCGTCTTCAGATAGCGCGGCTCCGGCGCAAAGAACCCGATGGAATTGTAGCCCCAGTAGTTGCGCAGGCCTTTTTCGATCAGATAGCTGTCGTCGATGAAGGCGTGGATCGGCAACAGCTCGGCCGAGGTGATGCCGAGGGAGCGCAGATAGGCCGGAATGTCCTGATGCGCGAGACCGGCGAAGGTGCCGCGGTCGGCTTCGGGCACCATCGGATGCAGCTTGGTGAAGCCCTTGACGTGCATCTCGTAGAAGATGGTCCGCTCCCACGGAATTTCAGGCTTGCGCGAGGTGCCCCAGGTGAAGGCGGGGTCGATGACCCGGCACTTCAGCATCAAGGGCGCACTGTCGCGGTCGTCGAACGACAGGTCCTTGTCGGCGTGATCGAGCTGATAGCCGAACAGTTCCGGACCCCAGCGCAGGTTGCCGACGAGCTGCTTGGCATAGGGGTCGATCACGAGCTTGTTCGGATTGAACCGGTGCCCAACGTCGGGCTCATAGGGCCCGTGCACGCGATAGCCGTACACCGTGCCCGGACGTGCCGTCGGCAGATAGCCGTGCCAGACCTCGTCGGTGTATTCGGGAAGCTCGATCCTTTCGAGCTCGGTCTCGCCGGTTTCGTCGAACAGGCACAGCTCGACCTTGGTCGCGTGCGCGGAAAAGATCGCAAAATTGACGCCCAGACCGTCCCAGGTGGCGCCGAGCGGAAACGGCCGGCCTTCGCTGATCTTGGCCTTGCGCAGGCTGAACGCCGCCTGCGTCAGGGCGTCGGCCCTGTCGGTGAACTGATCCATAACTGCCCCCTGCCCGCTTACTCTGTCTAGCGTGTCTCGGACGTTGCGACGGCCTCGGCGGCGACCGTCTCCCTTGCCGCAATGACCGCGGCATCCGGCACATCGGCAGAGACAGACGGCTTGCTGCCACGCTGCTGATGGACTTCCTTCGATATCGCGGCGATGGAGTTGCCGATGCGGCCGACGATCTCGGTCAGCTCCGCCGGCGTGACGCGAAGCCGTCGCGTGACGATGCGGACCTGAACCCGATCGCTGAGATCGAGCTTGTTGCGGATGGGCTGAATTTTGGGGCGGCGCATTGGGCTTCCTCCTGCATGGGTGCTAACCGCGGCTGCAGAATATGGTTCCCGCGCTCGCGCCGCAGAAGGCTCAGAACCGTGCTCAAGGCATGAATCGACGGTCTCGCGGCGTGTTACGCCCGAGTGATGTCCATTGTGTTGCCCTCGGATCAGGCAGAGGGCACGGGGAATGCCGGGCGCTGGCCGCAACCCATGGCCCGCCTGCAAGAAAAAAAGCAGGCGGCAGTCACCACAGGTTCAGCCGAGACATCCCGGCATTCCCCGCGCGATGGTTTTCACGCTTACTTCGCGATCTCCCCGGTGTACCGGCTTGTTAGCCACCGTCGCCCAGCGGATCATCACCACTGGACTTAGCGCCAGCGTCGGGGCGCCAGGACCACGCGACTTCGCGTCCGCAAGCTGCCGTTCGTCCGCGCGAGTCTCCCCACGCTGCGGCATCCTGCGGCCACCGCATCCCGCGCCCAACGTTCCGTGACGATCGCGAAGCGCCCCTCTCGAGGAGCACGGGATGACGGCAATGAAGCATGAATTCCGAAAAACCGCAACAGATTTATTTTTCACGGAATCATCCATCCACGCCTCGCTTGGCCGAGCGCGTCAGCGCGAGCCCGGAATCCATCCTCACGATACCCATGAGGGCCGAGATGCTCGTGGCGAGCGGCTCGCGCTCCATCGGCGTCCGGGGTTATGGATTCCGGGCTCATCGCTTCGCGATGCCCCGGAATGACGCGGGGAGAGAGGCCGGCTGCCTCACGGAGCCAGGCGACACCACGAGCGGCGCGTAACCACCATCAACACCGCCCGAACCGCATGGTGACCCCCTCTCTCCCCGCATCGTCATTCCGGGGCGCGCGTAGCGCGAGCCCGGAATCCATACTCACGATACCCATGAGGGCCGAGATGCTCGTGGCGAGCGGCTCGCGCTCCATCGGCGTCCGGGGTTATGGATTCCGGGCTCATCGCTTCGCGATGCCCCGGAATGACGCGGGGAGAGAGGCCGGCTGCCTCACGGAGCCAGGCGACACCACGAGCGGCGCGTAACCACCATCAACACCGCCCGAACCGCATGGTGACCCCCTCTCTCCCCGCATCGTCATTCCGGGGCGCGCGTAGCGCGAGCCCGGAATCCATACTCACGATACCCATGAGGGCCGAGATGCTCGTGGCGAGCGGCTCGCGCTCCATCGGCGTCCGGGGTTATGGATTCCGGGCTCATCGCTTCGCGATGCCCCGGAATGACGCGGGGAGAGAGGCCGGCTGCCTCACGGAGCCAGGCGACACCACGAGCGGCGCGTAACCACCATCAACACCGCCCGAACCGCATGGTGACCCCCTCTCTCCCCGCATCGTCATTCCGGGGCGCGCGTAGCGCGAGCCCGGAATCCATACTCACGATACCCATGAGGGCCGAGATGCTCGTGGCGAGCGGCTCGCGCTCCATCGGCGTCCGGGGTTATGGATTCCGGGCTCATCGCTTCGCGATGCCCCGGAATGACGCGGGGGGAGAGGCCGGCAGCCTACCATCGTCGTCCCGTCGGATGACGTGCGGCGGGCACGATGCGACGCGGCGGTGCCGCGTGCGCCTTTTCGCCAGCCCTATGGCGCCTATCGGGGACGCAAACGGCGGCTTCGTTCCGGCGGGCGTTGCACATCAGGGTTCGGCGAGCACATGGCCGAAAGGCTTGCAGCCGCCGCTCGACACGCGTCCCACGACCTGTATTGGCACGAGACCGTGCTGGACCCGCCCCACTCCCAGGTCTGGAGGCACACCGGATCATTGCCATCGAACCGCTGGGCCGCGGCTGGAGCGGTGGCAAGCACCGTGATCGAAGTCATGAGGAGAAGCGCGCGTATCATCGCCCATCATGGCACGAGGCCGACCAATCCGAAAGGGTCAGCCGGCACGGCCACTTCCACGCGGGCTTGATCTGCGGGCGCGGCGGGTTTCGGTCTCCGCGTCGTCGGGTGACCCTCTCTTGCTCCGCGGAAAGCAGGCGATCGCAGCTAACTTCGGCGGCTCATGACCTAGAAATAGGAGCGCGGCTGCTGCTTGATATGTTGGCCGAGGTAGCGTCTCACGGTCGAAAGATTTTTCGCTTCAGAAAGCTTCTCAAATACCTGATGCAGCAACTCATCGTTATCGGAGGCAACCATTGCGACGGCGTGCTTCAGGTTTCTAAGCTGACGCCAGGAAAGAGCAGGCTCCGCTGCTGCCACCAAAGCCCAAAATACAGGGCGCCATAACCCGGTGTCGAACGGCTTCGACGCCTGAAATATGGAAAACAGCGCCTCTGAACGACTCCCCATGTTTTCAATGGCGCCAGAGGCAGCGACATACTTTAAAAGAAGTTCTTTGGCGGGCGGCAGGTTGCCGCGCTCAAGGTATGCCCTAATCGGCCATGCCGAGACGGCTACACGATTGAAAATCTCCTCCTGACAGTCGGCTGCCAGAATCGCCTCTTCAAGGAGGCGGCTATACGTTTCATCGGGCCAATGGCGTGCGACGTGAGACAACGCCTGACACTTGAACCAAGGCGCCTCTATCCCCCTTGCGACGCTTAGCGCTTCGTCAGGGCGAACCGATGCGAGGCGGATCGCGAGGTCTCTTGCTTTGGTCGGGGTCAAGGTCTTGCTCACGCAAACCGACTACCATACCTCCCTGCAACGGCCAATTGGATGGAAGTAACGTCAGATTCTCGCCTAGAGCTGAGCTATGCTGGTTCAAGGCTGACGCATGGTCTCAGACGACGCTGCCGTAGGTGGGCCAAGCGACGCACAGGCGGCGCGTGCCCACGTCCGCGCCGACGCGCCTGCCCCAAACCACTCCGTGGGGTTATGGGTCCCGGCGTTCGCCGGGACGACACCGTGCTCGTTGATCCAGCGTGCCACCATTCTTGATGCTTGCGTTGAGGTGGCACGCCCTGCCGTCAGGTCGCGCATGACCACCAATGCCGCCGCCCGAAACGCACGGTGGTCACGATGCGACGCGGCGTTGCCGCGTGCGCCTCTTTGCCAACCCTACGGGCTCCGGTGACGCGGATAATGACCGGCCCGGTGACCTTCTTCCGAATGGCCTCGACTGCAATCCCGTCCCACCCTCACCCGAACAGATGCGCCAGCCAGAAGGCAGCGCCGGCGGCGAGGCCGCCGACGAGGGCGGTCTGCAGCGCCGACTTGATCTTGTTGACGCCGGTAAAGTGGCCCTTGATGGCGCCGAAGATCAAGAGAGCGATGCCGGTCGCGACCACGGAGATGCGGAGCGCGGACGAGATGTCGGGCGCCAGCATGTAGGGGATCAGCGGGATCAGGCCGCCGATCACGTAGGAGCCGCCGATGGTCCCGGCGCTGATCGGCGCGCGTTTCGAATCCGGGCGTTCGAGGCCGAGCTCGAAGCGCATCATGAAGTCGACCCAGCGCTGGCGATCGGACGCGATGGCGTCGACCACGGTCGTCAGGGCCTGGCCCTCGAGACCGTAGCCGCGGAAGATCGCCGCAACCTCCTCGACCTCGCGGCCACGCAGGTGCTCGATCTCGTCGTGCTCCCGCTTCTCCTCGGCGGCGTAATGCTCGGCGTCGGAGCGGGCGGCGAGGTAGCCGCCGAGTCCCATCGCGATCGCGCCGGCGACGACCTCGGCGAGGCCGGCCGTGACGATCACGTCGGTCTTGGCGACCGCCGCCGACAGACCCGCGGCGAGCGCGAACGGCACGGTGAGGCCGTCGGCCATGCCGATGACGACATCGCGGACGACCTCCGACGCGGTGAAATGCTTTTCGATGTGCGGCGTTGCCGGCATGGCGGCCTCCGATGGCGTGAGCGACGGAGGCCTTTTAGCAGGCCGGGATGACGGCAGCGCTCACCGCAGCCCCGGCACCATGCGCTTCAAGGTCCGGTCGTGCAGCCAGTAGTGATGCAGCAGCGCAGCGCCGGCATGCAGGGCGATCAGGATCATCAGGCCGTTGGCCAGCGCCTCGTGCATCTCCTTCATGTCGTGGGCGAAGCCGCGGTCGCCGACCCAGGGCGAGGCGATCTCGAACAGGCCGAACACCGGCAAGCCGTAGCCGCGGGCGAACTGGGTGAGGATGCCGAGGACCGGAATGGCGAACATGATGCCGTAGATCAGCAGATGCACGATCTCGCCGGCATGAACGGTCCATGATCCGAACTTCGTCACCTCGGGGACCGGCGGCGGATCGGCCAGGCGCCAGGCCAGGCGCGCCAGCGCGAAGCCGAGCATCGACAGCCCGAGCGAGGCGTGCATCATCAGACCCACGTCGTGGGCGTTGCGCGGCAGCATGTCGCCGAGATGGCCCGAGATCCAGGCCGCGGGCACCAGCACGGCGACGATCCAGTGCAGGCCGATTGCGATCGAGCCATAGGTCTTGGCGGAGTTTCGAATACGCATGAGACAGCATCCTTCGGACGTGGGAGCCCTCGCTGCCGGCGGTCCGGCGCAGGGGCGGCATGGCCGAAGCAGATAGCTGATGCCGGGCGTCGCGCTGCTGACGTCGGCCGTCAGCCCGCTGTCAGGATGGAACGCGTCTCCCTGGTGTCGCGTGCCGGCGAGCGCCGACCTTCCGCTACCATCGCCGGGGCCTGCGCCATCGCCGGCCCGATCGTGATCTTCGCCCCGCCGAGCTCGGAGCTGCCGATCTGCAGCCGCCAGCCATAGGCTTCGAGCACGTCCTGCACGATCGCGAGGCCGAGGCCGCTGCCCGGCCCCTGCTCGTCCAGGCGGCCGCCGCGCTCGAGCACGCGGCCGATCTGCGCTGCCGGAATGCCCGGACCGTCATCCTCGACCACCATGCTGAGCGGGGTCGCGCGCGCGACGATGCGCACCGTGCTCGCCGCGTGGCGCGCGGCATTCTCCAGGAGATTGCCGAGCACCTCGGCAAGATCGGTGCGGTCCATGGCGACCCGCAAGCCCGCGGGCACCTCGCCGTCGAAGCTGACATGCGCCGCGGCCGGCGTGCGGCCGAGCGTGCCGAGCAGCGCCTCCACCAGCGGCGCCAGCTCGGTGGCCGCCTCCGGCGCGCCGCGCACCTTGCCGCGCAGCCGCGCCAGAGCCAGCTCGCGATCGACCTGCCGGCTCATGGCCTCCGCGACGTCCTCGACATTGCGCGCCAGCTCCAGCTGGCCGAGCTCCTTGAGCCGCGCGGCGTCCGCGGTGAGCGCGGCGAGCGGCGTCTTGAAGCCGTGCGCGAGATCGGCCGCGCGGCTGCGCGAGCGCAGGATCTCGCGGCTCTGCGCGTCCAGCAGCGCGTTGACCTCCTCGACCAGCGGGGCCACTTCGGTCGGCACCTCGACGGGGAGGTGCTGACGCTTGCCGCCGCGGATCTCGGCGACGCCCCGGCGCAGCACCGCCAGCGGACGGAGGCCGAGATTGACCTGAACGGTCGTACCGACCGCGAGGATGGTTGCAAGCACGGCAAGCGCGATCGACAGATCCTTGGCGAAGGCGCGCACCGCGCTGGTGGCACCGTCGAGATCATAGGCGACGGCGGCCCGCACGCGGATCTGGCTGCCCGGATTCATCACGATGCTGCGCTCGGCGACCAGCACGCGGACGCCGTCGGGACCGGCAAGCTCGTGCTGATGCACGTCGCTGGGTCCGGGCTCGTCGATCGGAAGCGGCAGGATCGTGTCCCACAGCGAGCGCGAGCGGAGCAGCTGGCCGTGATCGTCCGAGATCTGCCAGTACAGGCCCGACAGGGGCACGACGAAGCGGGGATCGGCCGGCGATCGCGACACGACGATGCGCCCCTCGGGATCCACCTCGAGGCCGTTCAGCAATTGCCGCAGATGCACGTCGAGATCGGCAGCGAGCGTGCGCGCGACATGCCGCTCGAACAACACGACCATGCCGAAGCCGGCGACGCCGAGCGCGACCAGCAGCGCGATGGTGCCCGCTGCCACCAGCCGCAGCCGCAGCGAGCCCAGCCTCACTCGACCGTCTCCGCAATCATGTAGCCGAAGCCGCGGCGGGTCTCGATGATGTCGGCGCCGAGCTTCTTGCGCACGCGCCGGATCAGCACCTCGAGCGCGTTGGAATCGTGATCGTGGCCGAGGCCGTAGACGTTCTCCTCAAGCTCATGCTGCGGCACCACGCGGCCGCTCTGCCGCAGCAGATAGGCGATCAGCCGGTATTCGAGCTGCGACAGCGCCACCGGCACGCCGGACAGGCTGACCTTCATCTGCCGCTCGTCGAGCGTCAGGTCGCCCGACGAGAGCACCGGGGCGGCATGGCCGGCGGAGCGCCTGACGATCGCGCGCAGCCGCGCCAGCAGCTCCTCGTTGCGAAACGGCTTCGGCAGATAGTCGTCGGCGCCGGCGTCGATGCCGTCGACCCGCTCGGCCCAGCTCGCCCGCGCGGTCAGGATCAGCACCGGCATGTGGCGCCCGGCGCTGCGCCAGCGCTTGAGCACCGACAGGCCGTCCATGCCGGGCAGGCCGAGGTCGAGGATCACGGCGCCATAGTCCTCGGTGTCGCCGAGAAACCAGGCCTGCTCGCCATCGTCGGAGCTCTCGACCAGATACCCGGCCGCCAGCAGCGTCCGCGACAGGTCGGACGACAGCCGCGGATCGTCCTCGACCAGCAGCACACGCATCTACTCATCCTACTTTTGGTCGATCCGCTCGATCTCTCCGCTGCGCGCATCGACATAGACTTCGAGCACACGGCCGTCGCGCCCGATCACCCGAAACTCATAGCGCCAGCGGCCGCGCTGACGCTCGATGTCGATCCCCGTTACATCACCCGCGATCCGGCCGCGCAACCTCGGCAGGATCTGCGACAGCGGCAGCACGTCGCCCGCCTCCACGGCGTGGCGCACCGCATCGCGGCGCTCGCGATCATCCTCGCGCGCATCGGTCGCCGCCGACGCCGCCGTCGAGATCAGCATCGCCAGCGACGTGACGCGCATGAACCGTCCGATTTGAGGCAAATGCATGATCTTCCCTGGACCTGGCGCTCTGATTGTCGAAGCTGGCGTTCATTCGTCGCGCCGGTTTCGGATTGCGGGGCATTCGCAAATGCTAGGAAACCGCTGAGGGTTTTAGTTTGAACTTCCGGTGTCGGAATTGCGCTCGGACCGAATGCGGGGGTGGAGACTCGCATATCGCCGTATCCTGCCCGAGCCAAGCTGACAATTCGCTGACGCCGCGCGACGGGATGCCGTCAGCGCGGTTGCGACATGCTCTCATGCAGGCGTCGCGCGAGCAGGCCGGCGCAAGCGAGTTCGGAGTATAGGCATGCGTAGAACGGTGATGCTGGCAACCTTGCTGGCGGGGCTCGGTGGCATTCTCGCGGTGGCGCAGGCGAGCCGGGAGACGGCGCCGGAGCCGGTGCCGGTGGCCCGCATCCATGACGGGGCCGCATCGCATCTGGTGCAGCTTGCGGCGCTGGCCGAGCGCGCCGACGGCCGGCTGCTGAGCTACGAGCCGTCCCGCCGGGAGCGCGAAGGCGACGACGACGAGCAGGACGAGCCGCGGCGGTGATGCCGATCGCCGCGCCGCGCGTCGCACGACGGGCTCAGGCCGGCAGTCCCGCTTCGTACCAGTCGCGACTCGCCTTGACGATGCGCACCACCGACAGCATCACGGGGACCTCGACGAGAACGCCGACGACGGTTGCCAGCGCGGCGCCGGAGTCGAGCCCGAACAGGCTGATGGCGGCGGCGACCGCCAGCTCGAAGAAATTGCTGGCGCCGATCAGGGCCGCGGGCGCGGCCACGCACCAGGCGACGCCGAGCCGGCGGCTCAGCCAATAGGCGATGCCCGCATTGAGATAGACCTGGATCAGGATCGGCACGGCGAGGATCGCGATCACGACCGGCTGCTTCAGGATCTGCTCGCCCTGGAAGCCGAACAGCAGCACGAGCGTCGCCAGCAGCGCCACGAGCGACACCGGCTGCAGCACGCGCAGGGTGCGCTCGAAGGCGCCGCCCTTGGCGCGCAGCAACGCCCGACGCAGGAGCTGCGACACGATCACCGGCACCACGATGTAGAGCAGCACCGACAGCAGCAGCGTGGTCCAGGGCACCGAGATCGAGGCGACGCCGAGCAGCAGGCCGACGAGCGGGGCGAACAGAAACACCATGATGACGTCGTTGAGCGCGACCTGGCTCAGCGTGTAGTGCGGCTCGCCCTCGCAGAGGTTGGACCACACGAACACCATCGCCGTGCAAGGTGCGGCAGCCAGCAGGATGAGGCCGGCGACGTAGGACGACAGCTGCCCTGCGGGGAGCAGCGGCGCAAACACGTGGCCGATGAAGATGCTGCCGAGCAAGGCCATGGAAAACGGCTTGACCGCCCAGTTCACGAACAAGGTGACGCCGATGCCGCGCCAATGCGCCCTGACGCCGCCGAGCGCGGCGAAATCGATCTTCAGCAGCATCGGAATGATCATCAGCCAGATCAGCGCCGCCACCGGCAGATTGACCCGGGCGACCTCGGCCGATGCGACGACCGCGAACAATCCAGGCATGAGATGGCCGAGACCGATGCCCACGACGATGCAGAGCAGCACCCAGACCGTCAGATAGCGCTCGAAGACGGTCATCGGTCAGGCCACGTCGGAGCGGAACGACGTCGCGCCCTCGCCTGCCCCGATCTCGCGCAGCCGCGTGCCGAGCGACAGCGCATCGATCCGGTCCAGCGGCAGGTTGATGAAGGCATCGATGCGGTTTTTCAGATAGCGGAAGGCGGTGGTGAACGCGGCGAGCTTCTCGAGCTCCGTGCCTTCGGCCGCCGCCGGATCCTCGATCCCCCAATGCGCGGTCATCGGCTGCCCCGGCCAGATCGGGCAGGCCTCGCCGGCCGCGTTGTCACAGACCGTGAACACGAAATCCATGACCGGCGCGCCCGCCACGGCAAATTCGCTCCAGCTCTTCGAGCTGAGATCGTCGGCCGGATAGTCCATGCGCGCGAGCAGCGCGAGCGCCAACGGGTGCACCGCGCCCTTCGGCGTGCTGCCGGCGGAGAAGGCGCGGAAGCGGCCGGCGCCGTCCTTGCGCAGGATCGACTCGGCGAGGATCGAACGAGCCGAATTTCCGGTGCACAGGAACAGCACGTTGTAGATGCGATCAGACACGGGTCTTCTCCTTCCGCTTCGGCGGACAGCATGGGGTGAGGCTCTCGATGACGGGCGCGCAGACCTCGGGGCGGCCGCCGCAACAGTCCTGCAGCAGGAACAGCGCGACCTCCCGGAATTGCACCAGGTCGGCCCGATAGACGATCGAGCGGCTGTACCTGATCGAGCTGACGAGACCGGCGCGCGCCAGCACCGACAAGTGCGCCGACAACGTGTTCTGCGGCACTTCGAGCAGGCGCGCGAGCTCGCCAGCGGGCAGCCCTTCGGGCTCGTGCTGCACCAGGGTGCGGAAGGCCTGCAGCCGCGTCGGCTGCGCCAGTGCCGCCAGGGCCAGAACTGCGCTCTCGTTTTCCATATATCCAGAATTATCGATATATAATCTGCACGTCAAGGCCGCGAGTCGGATTGTCCGATGCCGACGCGAACGATGATCCGGCTGATCCACTCAGCACAAGCGCAGGCGCGCGCCGCTGATGACAAGCTCGCCAGTCTGCGCCATGCGTGCCAGCGCGCGATAGAGCGCTTCGTGGGTGATGCCGAGCTCAGCGGCCCAGTCCTTCTTCGAGCGGTCGAGCGCGAGCTCGCCGCCCTCGCCTTCGGTCTCGATGAAGTGCACGATCCGCTCGCGGGCGGTCTTGAGGCTGAGCCGCTCCGACTGCGCGCGGACCTGGCGGAGCTCGCGGGCGAGATGGTCGCTCCATTTGTCCCGGATCTCCGGGCGGCGCAGCGCGTCGGCGAACGCCTGGCGGTCGATCGCGAGCAGTGCTGAATCCTGCGCTGCGACGGCGTCGCAATGATATGATGACTGATCGAGGCTGGCCTCGGCGAGAAAGCCCTGCCGCGCCCGCTGCAGGATGATGTCGTCGCCGGCGCGCGAGCGGCGCAGCAATCTCACCTCGCCCATCAGCACGAAATACATTGCCCGCGGGCGATCACCCCGACAGAACACCACGCCCTGGCGTGGCACCTCGATGCGACGCGTCCGCACCCTGGTAGCCGCGGGCATCGCGGCGAGCAATGGCGACAGAACCGCGAGGCGGCGCCAGTCGAGCGGACGCGCGCCGTCGGATGGGGAATGGTCGGTCGTCGGCATATGATCAGGATCATATGCGCTGCCCGGCCGGGAGGTCTAGAGAGGACATCACGCGATCAATCACATGGAAGGTTCTCATGCGCCTGCGTCTTGCCGCCATTACGCTGGCCTTGGTTGCGTCCGCTGGCATCGCCACGGCGCAGCATCACGGCCACCACGACCACGGCAGCCATGGTGGAGCGCTTCCCGCCGACACGCGCGAGCGCGTGGCCTTCCCGCCCGAGCTCGCCGAGCACACGCTCACCAACATGCGTGACCATCTGCTGGCGCTGCAGCAGATCAACGAGGCGCTTGCGGCGGGCGACATGGATGGAGCCGGCCGCATCGCCGAGCAGCGCCTCGGCATGACCTCGCTGCGGCTGCACGGCGCGGCCGAGGTGGCCAGATTCATGCCGCAGGGCATGCAGGAGGCCGGCACGGCCATGCACAAGGCGGCAAGCCGCTTCGCCATCGCGGCGCAGAACGCCGGCGTGACCGGCGAGTTCAAGCCCGCGCTGGCGGCGCTGGCGGAGACCATGGCCGCCTGCGTCGGCTGCCATGCCGGCTACCGGCTGAGATAGCCGTGCAGCGCCTGCCCGAAGCTTCCCGCAGCTCCCTTTCTTATTTCGAAGATACTAGAAATATCGATTGACTCCGGTTGCCCTCCGCCGCATCCTGCACCCCATGAAGCTCGACGACGCCGCCGCCCGCCTGGAAGCCCTCGGCAACACCACGCGCCTGAAGATCTACCGCGCGCTGGTGCGCGCCGGGCATGCCGGGATGCCGGTCGGACGGCTGCAGGAGCGGCTGAAGATTCCGGCCTCCACGCTGTCGCATCACGTCAAGGCGCTGGTCGCGGTCGGGCTGATCTCGCAGCTGCGCGAGGGCACGACGCTGGTCTGCCATGCCGAATACGACGTGATGCGGTCGTTGCTCGGGTTTCTGGTCTCGGAATGCTGTGCCGAGGAGCAAGGCTGCGGCACGGCGCGGCCGGCCGCATGATTCTCTTGGCCTTTAATTCGATAATTCTAGAAGCATGGGAGGTGCGTGATGACGGAAGCCAGGACGAGCACCAAGACGGTCGCGATCATCGGCGCCGGCCCGGTCGGACTCGCGGCCGCGGCGCATGCGCTGGAGCGCGGCCTGCGCCCGGTCGTGCTGGAAGCCGGGCCCGAGGCCGCGCATGCGGTGCGGCAGTGGCAGCACGTGCAGCTGTTCTCGCCATGGCGATACAACGTCGATACGGCGGCGGCGCGGCTACTCGCCGCCACCGGGTGGAATTCGCCCGAGCCGGAGGTCTATCCGACCGGGCGTGAGCTGATCGACTCCTATCTCGCGCCGCTGGCGACCCGCACGGCCCTGCGCGACGTCATCAAGACGTCGCATCGGGTGACCGCGATCAGCCGCGTCGGCTTCGACAAGGCCAAGTCGAAGGGCCGCGCCGCTGCGCCGTTCGAGATCCGCTACCGGAACGGCAAGGGCGAGGCGACGATGCAGGCCGATGCCGTGATCGACGTCTCCGGCACCTGGTTCTCGCCCAATCCGGCCGGCGGCAACGGCCTGCCCGCGCTCGGCGAGGCCGCGCACGCCGCGCGCATCGCCTACGGCATGCCGGACGTCCGGGGCGCGCGGCGCAGCCGCTACGCCGGCAGGACCGTCGCCGTGCTCGGCGCCGGCCACTCGGCCATCGGCAGCTTGATCGACCTCGCCGCGCTTGCCGAGGACGACCCCGGCACGCAGGCGATCTGGCTGCTGCGCAGCGACGATCCGGCCAAGGCGTTCGGCGGCGGCAGCGCCGACCAGCTCGCCGCGCGCGGTGAGCTCGGCATGGCGTTCGCCGCGCTGGTCCGCTCGGGACGCATCCGGATCGAGACCGGATTTCATGTCACGGAGATCAACGATGCGGACGGCCGACTGCAGATCGTCGCAGGCGGCGATCGCGGCATCGACGCGGACGAGCTGATCGTCGCCACCGGCTTCCGTCCGGATCTGTCATGGCTGTCGGAGCTGCGGCTGCGGCTCGATCCCGCGATCGAAGCGCCGGCAGCGCTGGCGCCGCTGATCGATCCCAACGAGCATTCCTGCGGGACCGTGCGGCCGCATGGCGCACGCGAGCTGGCGCAGGCCGACGAGCCCGGGCTCTATCTCGCCGGGATGAAGAGCTATGGCCGCGCGCCGACCTTCCTGATGATGACGGGCTACGAGCAGGTCCGCTCGATCACGGCCGACATCGCCGGCGACAAGGCTGCGGCGCATCGCGTCGAACTGCAGTTGCCGGAAACCGGCGTCTGCACCCGCGGCGGGCTCGAGAGCATTGCAGCCCTGTCCGGCTGCTGTGGCGGACCGCCGCCGTCCGGCGTAGACAGTTGTTGCGCCGACGACGCCAAGGCCAAGGCGGCCGGGCGCACGGGCTGCGGCTGCTCATGACGCAGAACTGACGAGAGGTCGAACGGAATGCAGGCACGACGGCTGGGCGTGGTCATCGCTCTCGGCACCGCCCAGACCCTGGCCTGGGGATCGAGCTATTATCTGCCGGCGATCCTCGCCGACCCGATCGCAAGGGATCTCGGCCTCTCCAACAACTGGTTCTTCGCCGCGTTCTCCGCCTCGCTGATCATCTCCGGCCTGCTCGGCCCGCGCATCGGCCGCCAGATCGATCGCGTCGGCGGCCGTCAGGTGCTCTGCGCCTCCAACATCGTGCTGGCGATCGGGCTCGCGCTGCTCGGCCTGTCGCATTCGCTTTGGGTGATGGCGATCGCGTGGCTGTGGCTCGGCGTCGGCATGGGGCTCGGTCTCTATGATGCCGCGTTCGGCGCGCTCGGACGCATCTACGGCCGTGATGCCCGCGGCGCGATCACCGGCATCACTTTGCTCGCCGGCTTTGCCTCGACGGTCGGATGGCCGCTGAGCACCTGGGGGCTCGCGACGATCGGCTGGCGCGAGACCTGCTTCGCCTGGGCGATCGCGCATCTCGTGATCGGCCTGCCGCTCAACCTGTCGCTGCCCCGCGCCAATGCGATGGCGCCCGGCGAGGTGCCGACGGGCAAACCGAACATTCCGCTCGATCGCCCGATGGTGCTGATCGCCTTCGCGATGGCGGCTGCCTGGACCGTGACCGCGGCGATGGCCGTGCACCTGCCGCGACTGATGGAGGCGTTCGGCGCGACGCCGGCGCAGGCGTTGTTCGCCGGCATGATGATCGGGCCGGCGCAGGTCGCCGCACGGGTGTTCGAGGCCGGTTTCCTCAGCCGCTTCCATCCGCTCGCCTCGGCACGGCTCGCCTGCATCACCCATCCGCTCGGCGCGCTGACGATCGGCTTGTTCGGCGGCGGCGCCGCGGCGGCCTTCGCGCTGCTGCACGGGTCCGGCAACGGCATTCTCACGATTGCCCGCGGCACGCTGCCGCTCGCGATCTTCGGCCCCGCCAACTACGCCTACCGGCTCGGCCTGATCGGCGCGCCGTCGCGGATTTGCCAGGCCTTTGCGCCGCTGCTGTTCGGACTGCTGATCGACGCGCTCGGCCGTTTCGTGCTGATCGTCTCGGCGAGCCTGAGCCTGTCGGCGCTCGCGGCCTTGATGCTGCTGTCGGCCGGGCGGGCCGAAACCGCCGTGCCGGGCAGCGCCCCCGACAAGGCGGCCTGAGCTGCCTCGGTAGCACTTCCTTAACCAGCTTTCGGCGGCCGCAGCTGCGCTGACCGCTGCGGCCGGCCCCGAGGTCGCGAATATACGAAAAGTTGAAGGTTGGGCTGAACGATGCTCCGTGGTCACACGGGGGGCGTTCACGGACACGATGGCATTGCAGCGCAAACACATGCTTCGTGTCGGGGCGGTGGTCGCCTGTGTCGGGATCTTCCTGGCCGGCGCCGATCTCGCCGTGACTGCGCTGATCGGCAACCAGACCGCGCGCCAGCTCAGCGACCTCAGCAAGGTGGCACTGCGCCGCTCCGAAGCCGCGATCGACTCCGCCGGCTCCATCCTGCATCGCCTCATCGCGAAGGGACCGATGGATTGCAGCGCCATCGCGCTGCAGGCGCTGCGCCTGCACGTCTACCAAGGCACCATCGTCAAGGACATCCGTACCGTCGACCGCGAGGGGTCCGTGCTCTGCGCGGCCTATTCCGAGACACTCGAATTCGACAATGGCTGGGCGCGGCGGGACGAGATGTTCCAGTCGGCCGACGGCCAGCTGCGGCTGTTCCGCGTCGCGCAGTTCACGGGCGCCGCGTTCGGCGTGCTGCGCGACATCGACGCACAGCGCTCATTGGCGGCGATCCTGCGCATCGACGGCAATCTGCTCGACGTGATGCCGGCCGGCCTGCGCGCCGAGAGCCACGTCACCCTCACGCTGCCCGATGGCGAGCAGGTCGCGGGCTATCATCCCGACGCGTCGTCCAAGCCGCCGACCCAGAGCGTCGCCTTCACCACGGTGTCCGATCGCTATCCGCTGCAGGCCACCATCCATGTGCGGCCGTACAGCCTCAGTGCGCGCCACGACATGTCCTATCTGCTGACGATGCTCGCCGCGGGCATGCTCGGCGGCGTGTTCGGGCTGCTGCTGGCGAGCTATCTGAGCCGCCCTGTCGATCCGGTGGCCGAGCTCGACCGCGCCCTCGCGGGCAATGAGTTCAAGCCCTATGTGCAGCCGACCTTCAGCCTGAAGACGGGCGACATCATCGGCTGCGAGATGCTGGCGCGCTGGGAGAAGCCGGACGGCCGGCTGATTCCGCCGATGAGCTTCATCCCGCTGGCCGAAAGCTCCGGCCGCATCGAAAGGCTGACCTGGCAGATCCTGAAAACCGCGCTGCGCGAGCTGCAGCCCGAGATGCGGCAGGACAAGCTGTTCAAGCTGTCCGTCAACATCACGCCGCGGCATCTGCTCGGCGCCGGCTTCATCGACGATCTGCGCAAGGTGGTCGCATCCTCGTCGGTCTCGACCCGCCAGGTCGTGCTCGAGGTGACCGAACGCGAGGAGCTCGCCGATCTCGACAAGGCGACCGACGTCGTGAAGGAGCTCAGCGATCTCGGCTTCCGCATCGCGCTCGACGACGTCGGCATCGGCCATAGCGGCCTGTCCACCATCCAGCGGCTCGGCGCGCGCATCCTGAAGATCGACAAGTTCTTCGTCGACGCGATCACCCGCGACCAGTCCGCCGTCGTCGTGGTGCAGATGCTGGTGGCGCTGGCGCGCGAGCTGGAGATGTCGGTGGTCGCCGAGGGCATCGAGCATCAGGAGCAGGTCGCTGCGCTGCTCGCCTGCGGGGTCGAGGAAGGCCAGGGTTATCTGGTCGCGCCGCCGATGTCGCTCGATCGCTTCAAGCACTTCCTCGACGTGCGCCGCGCCGCGGCCCCTGCGGAGCAGACCAAGACGCCGGTGCTGGCGGCCTGAGGGCCGCGGTCACTGCTTCGTCATCTGTCCACGGATCTCGCCGCCCGGATTGGCCTGGGTGTGGATGTTGGCGTACCATTTGCCGGCGAGCAGATCCGCCGCCTGTGCCTCGGTGAGCGCGGACGCCCCCGTGATCGGCGACTCCGGGCTCTTGAACGGCAGCACGATGCCGGCATTCTTGCCGGGCTCGCTGGGTCCGTGGAAATGCGCGCCGATCGGCGGGCCGCTCAGGCCGGAGAAGGTGATCGTCCAGATCAACGTCTTGGTGGTGGTGTCGAAGCTCGCTTCGGCCGTGCCGGACGCGGCGCTCGCATTCGGCGGGACCTCGTTGGCGGCCTTGAGCTCGGACTTCAAGATGGCGGTTTCGGCACGAGCCGACGGCAACCCCGCAGCGCATGTCGAGACGAGCACCGCCAAAACGAGCTTACGGTTCATGGCTTCCTCCCGGTCGTTGGTTGCAGTCTGGAGTCTGAGGACCCCGGAGGCAAGCCGATATTCCGCAATGCGCATGCGGGAGCCGCGGCCGCGGCGTTGATTGATCAATGCCGGCGGCTGTGCCAAACAGGATGAAACAACAACGAGCTCGACGGAAGGCAATGGCGGAACGGATGGCTGCTTCCAGGACGGCGCGCGGCAAGGTCGGGCGCCCCTCGCTCGAACGTGCCGGCGAGGTCGAGGAGCGCATCCTGGACGCCGCCAAGACGGTGTTCCTCGCCAACGGCTTCGAGGGCGCCAGCGTCGACGAGATCGCGCAGACGGCGCGCGCCGGCAAGCCGACGATCTATGCACGCTTTCCCAGCAAGGCGGCGCTGTTCGCGGCGGTGATCGGCCGCCAGGCGGCGCGCAATACGCAGTATGAGAACCTCGTTCCGCAAGGACGCAGCTTCCGGTCCAGGCTCGTGAACCTCGGCGTGACGCTGATCGAGCGCGCCTTCGAGGACGAGACCATCGGCCTGATGCGCACCGCCATTGCCGAGAACCCCCGCTTCCCGGACCTTACGCTGGAAATCCAGGCCTCGGCGCGCCAGCGCGCCACCCTCAATGTCGGTCACGTTCTCGGCGAGCTGGCGCGGGCAGAAGGCCTCGCCGGCAAGGGCGCCTTTGCGGCGGAGCGGATCGAGGACACGGCCAGGATCTTCATCGATCTGGTGGTGTTCTCCATGCTGATGCGGGCGCTGCTCGGCGAGGACATCCGTGCGCTGAAGAAGGAGCTTCAGGCTTGCGTCGAAGGAAGGGTCGCCTTTTTCCTGTCGGCGACGACGTGAGAGCGCGGCGCTGTTGGCAGCCGGCCTCGGCCTGCACGAACGGCACCTGATATCGCCTGCCGTCATTCCCGGGCATTCGCGCGCAAAATGGCGCTATTTCCCGGCGCTTTTTGCCTTCAGCTCCGGAAAGATCGTCTCGTCCTGCAGGATCACGTCGGCCGTGCGCTGATAGTGTGCGGTCAGCAAGGCGATCGCGCGCTCCGTGTCCGCATCGAGCACGGCCGCGACGATCTCCGCATGCTCGTCGCCCACCGGGCGCGAGGGAAACGCCTTGCGGATGGACAGCCTGCGATAGCGATAAAGCTGGTCGGCGAGCTGACCACAGAACCCGATCAGCGATTGCGAGCCGCAGTTCGAGATCAGGACCCGGTGATAGATCCGGTGCAGCTTCTCCCACTCCGGATTGTCCTCGAACGTCGTCGCGCTCAGCGAGCGCGGCGCGCGGCTCAGGCGATGCTGCGCCAGCACCAGTTGCTCCTCCCATTGCGGCGTCGCCGCCGCCATCGACTCGCGCAGCGCCAGCGCCTCGACCCAGCAGCGCGTCTTGGTCAGCTCGGCGAGCTCGGCGCGGCTGATGTCCTTGACGTAGAAGCCGCGCTGCTCGCGCACCTCGACCAGGCCGTCGGCCGTGAGACGGTTCAGCGCCTCGCGCAGCGGCGTCTGCCCGGTCTGATAGGTCTCGGTCAGGAAGCGCATCTGCAGCTTGCGCGATGGCGCGAGCCGCCCGGACAGCAGGTCCTCCCGCAGCCGGTCATACACATGGCTTGCCTGGGTCGACGGGCCCTGCCCCTCGACCTCGATCACCGCGTCCACGTTCGATCTCCCCTCGGAATCGCCGCTCTTGTATAGAGCTTCACCCTGAAACATAAAATTTATAAATTCTGATTGATTTCGATTTTTTATGTAATAAAAGAACTTCGCCGGATCGCCGGCCATGACAAGAAACATCGCGCGCTCCTCTCAGGGGGCGCGCCGGAGGACTCGTCCATGACCCGATTTCCGGTCACGGCTCTACGCAGCGTCGACCTCGGCACGCCCGATCTTGGCCGGTCCGAGGCGTTCTATCGCGACGTCTGGGGGCTGGAGCGGGTCGCCACCGCGGACGGCGTCATCTACCTGCGCGCCACAGGACGCGACCATCACGTCGTCGCGCTGCACCGGAGCGATCGCACCGAGCTGAAGGCCGTGACCTTCCGTGTCGCCGAAGCCACTGATTTCGACACCATCGCGCGCAACGCCCTTCAGCAGGGCGCGACCTTGATCGCGGCCGCCGCGTCGAACCCGGCGCCCGATGGCGGCGTGATCATGAGCCTGCGCAGCCCCGAGGGCTGCACGCTGCGCTTCGTGCATGGCGACGTCACGCACGAGGCCAGGCCATCACGACCGGAGCTTCCGGAGCGCCTCGCTCACGTCAATCTCAACAGCACCGATGTTGACCGTACCGCCGCCTTCTACGAACACGCGCTTGGCTTCAAGCTCACGGATCGCTCGGCGGCGATGGCCTTCGTGCGCTGCAATTCCGACCATCATGCCGTCGTCATCGCGAGCGCCAAGGTGAACGGCCTCAACCACGTCGCTTTCCTGATGCCGACCTGGGAAGGCGTGATGCGCGGATCGGGCCGCATGATCGATGCCGGCTATCCGATCGCCTGGGGCGTCGGCCGCCACGGCCCCGGCGACAACGTGTTCGCCTATTTCCTCGATCCCCAGGGCATCGTCATCGAATACACCGCCGAGGTGCTGCAGGTCGACGACGACTACGTCGTGCGCGGTCCCGAGCATTGGGTCTGGCCGCCCGGCCGCACCGATCAATGGGGCATCGCGCCGCCCAAGGCCGAGCACGTCAAGGCCGCGCAGCTCGCGGTCGGCTTCGCCGCCTGACCTTCTTCCAACGCCGAGATTCGCGCGCCATGTCCGCCACGTCGAACACAGAACATCATCAGGTCGTCATTATCGGCTTCGGGCCGACTGGCGCCTTTGCGGCAAGCCTGCTCGGCCGCGAGGGCGTCAGCGCGCTTGCGATCGACCGTGCCCGCGAGATCTACGACAAGCCGCGCGCGATCGCGCTCGATCACGAGATCATGCGGCTATTCGACAATCTCGGCATCGCCGAGCAAGTCAGCCGCTACGTCGCGCCGTTTCCGGCCTCGGAGCATTTCGGCGCACAAGGACAACTGATCCGCCGCATCGACATGGTAGGCCCGCCCTACCCGCTCGGCTACACGCCGAGCATGGTGTTCACCCAGCCGCCGGTCGAGCAGGTGATGCGCGACCGCGTCGCCGACTGCCCCTCCGTCACGGTCGAGCTCGGCACGACCCTGGTCGACATCCGTCAGGATGCGAACGCCGCGACCGTCGTTTTGAAGCGCGAGGACGGCAGCACGCGCGAGGTCACGGCCGACTACGTCATCGCCTGCGACGGCGCCTCCAGCACCGTCCGCCAGACGCTCGGCATCGGCTTCGAGGATCTCGACTTCGACGAGCCCTGGCTGGTCGTCGACCTGCTGGTCAACGACAGCGGTATGAGCAGACTGCCGGCGACCGCGGCCCAATTCTGCGATCCGGCGCGGCCGACCACCTACATCATCGGCCCCGGCAACCACCGTCGCTTCGAGATCATGCTGCGCCCGGGCGAAGACCGACATGCGATGGAGCAGCCCGGGCAGGTCTGGCAACTGCTCTCACCCTGGCTCTCGCCTGAGGATGGCCAGCTGTGGCGCGCGGCGAGCTACCGCTTCCATGCGCTGGTCGCCGGCCGCTGGCGCGACGGCCGCGTGCTGCTGGCCGGCGATGCCGCGCATCAGCAGCCGCCCTTCATCGGCCAGGGCATGTGCCAGGGCCTGCGCGATGCTGCCAACCTCAGTTGGAAGCTCGTTCGCGTGCTGCGCGGTCAATCGGGGCCGGCGCTGCTCGATAGCTACGAGGTCGAGCGCAGCACCCATGTCCGCGAGCTCACCACCCGCATCAAGGCGATCGGCCGCGTGATCTGCGAGCAGGACCCCGTGGCTGCCGCAGCCCGTGACGCGCGCATCCTCGCCGAGGGCGGCGGCGCGCCGCGCACCATCACCCGGCAGGAGATCGTGCCGCCGCTGACCACGGGCCTGCTGGCGACGAAGGCGAACGCCGCCAACGGCACGCTGTTTCCACAGCCCTGGATTCTGCGAGATGGGGAACGTGTCCTGCTCGATGCGGTCGCTGGAACCGGATGGCGGCTGGTCCTCGACGGACGGCGCGCACCAAGCGCGCAGGCGGACGCCCACATCCATGTGATCACCATCGGTGGCAGCGGCCTGACCGAAGAGAGCGGCGTGGTCGCGCGATGGTTCGAGCGCCATGGCTGCAGCGCCGCACTGGTGCGGCCCGATCACTACGTCTACGGCGTCGCCGCGGACACGCCGGAGCTCGCGGCGCTGCTGACCGAGCTGCACGAACGACTGAACTAATCAAAACAAAAACATCAAAGGGGAAGCGCCATGACGACAACGACCGAGACCGCGAGCGGATCAGCGGGAGGACGCGCGATCGCCGTCCTCATCATGCTGTTCCTGTTCCAGACGCTGAATTTCTTCGACAAGCTGGTGTTCGGCCTCTCGGCCGTGCCGATGATGAAGGAGCTGGGACTCAGCCCGAAGGATTTCGGCCTGATCGGCAGCAGCTTCTTCCTGCTGTTCTCGCTGTCAGGCATGGCCGTCGGCATGTTCGTGGTCGGCCGCTTTCCGGTGAAATGGCTGCTCTTGATCATGGCCGGCGTCTGGTCGGCGACGCAGATCCCGATCTTCTTTTCCGGCTCGATCGCGGTGCTGGTGATCTGCCGCATCATCCTCGGCGCCGGCGAAGGGCCGGGCCTGCCGACCGCTCTGCATGCCTGCTACAACTGGTTTCCGCAGGACAGACGCAGCGTGCCGAGCGCGGTGGTGCTGCAGGGCATCAGCGTCGGCCTGCTCGCCGGCGGCCCGATCCTGACCTATGTCATCGTCAACTACGGCTGGCGCACCGGATTCCTGTTCTGCGGCCTGCTCGGGCTGGCCTGGATGCTCGGCTGGTTCTTCATCGGCGGCGAAGGCCCCTACTCGGCCGCACATGCGCCGGAAGCTGTCGTGGCCAAGGACAAGGCGCTGCCCGCGCGCGTGCTGTGGGGCGATGCCACGGTGATCGGCGTCATCATCATGTCGACCGCGTCGTACTGGATCGTCGGCATGTCTGCGACCTGGCTGCCGCCCTATCTGCAGCTCGGGCTCGGCTACAAGCAGGTCGATGTCGGCTGGATCATCTCGGCCATCTACCTGTTCCAGTCGCCGCTGCTGCTCGGCGGCTCCTGGCTGACGCAAGTTCTGCAGCGCAAGGGCTTCAGCCTGCGCGCCTGCCTCGGCCACGCCTCGGGCCTCGCGCTGCTCGCTGCCGGCTGCGCACTGCTGCTCAGCATCGTCACGACGGGCCCGCTGCAGCTCGCCTGCGTCGCGATCGCCTTCGCCGCGCCAAGCCTCACGACGATCTTCGGGCCGGTCGCGCTCGGCGCCATCGCGCCGGCCGTGCAGCGCGGCCGCCTGATCGTCGTGATCTACTCGGGCAACGCCGCCTCGGCGCTGGTCTCGAACGCACTCACCGGCTGGATCGTCGGGGAGGCCGGCAGCAACGCGCCGCTGGGCTATGCCCATGCCATGACCTTCACCGCCGGCGTGCTCATCGTCGGCGCCCTCTCCGCCTTCGCCCTGATCTTCCCGGAGCGCACCATCGCGCGCTTCGCGCGGACGGCGCAGGAACCAACCTCCCCCTCCGCCGTCGCGGCGGTCTCGACCTGACCAGAGGACATCCCATGAAATTCGCGAGTTTTGAAATCAACAATGTCAAGTCCTGGGGACTGGTCGAAGGCGATGAGGTCGCCGATCTCGGCGCTGTCCTGCGAGACCGCTTTCCCGATTTGAAGTCGGTGATTGCCGCCGATGCGCTGAAGGAGGTCGCTGCCGCGACCAGCAGCGCCAAGCGGCATTCGCTCCCGGCCATCACCTTCCTGCCTGTCATCCCCAACCCCGACAAGATCCTCTGCATCGGCCTGAACTACGAGACCCACCGCAAGGAGACCGGCCGCTCCGAGGTCGAGAATCCCACGGTGTTCGGCCGCTTCGCCAACAGCCAGACCGGGCATCTTGCGAATATCATCCGCCCGCGCGTTTCGACAGATCTCGATTTCGAGGGCGAGCTCGCCGTGATCATCGGCAAGCCCGGCCGCTATATCCCGCGCAGGGAGGCGTTCCAGCACATTGCCGGTTATGCCTGCTACAACGAGGGCAGCGTGCGCGACTTCCAGCGCCATACGCATCAGTTCACCCCGGGCAAGAATTTCCCCGACACCGGCGCGTTCGGCCCGTGGCTGGTGACGGCTGACGAGATCGACGATCTCGGCCCGCTGAAGCTGCAGACGCGGCTGAACGGCGAGGTGGTGCAGGAGGCGACGATCAGCCAGATGATCTTCGATATCCCGCGCCAGATCGAATATTGCTCCTCCTTCACCCGGCTCGAGCCCGGCGACGTCATCGCCACCGGCACCCCCGGCGGCGTCGGCTCCCGCCGCACACCGCCGCTGTGGATGAAGCCGGGGGATGTGGTGGAAGTGGAGATCGACCGTATCGGACTGCTGCGGAACGGGATCGCGGACGAGGCGATTTAAGTCCGCTCGCTCGCCCTGCAGCGATCTCACTCGCTTTCTCCTCCGTCATTCCGGGGCGCGCGCAGCGCGAGCCCGGAATCCATAACCACGACCATCAATGGCGTACCACCGGTCTACGCACTGCAGCTCTCGCCCAACATGGCGGCCCGTGGGTATGGATTCCGGGCTCATTCGCGCTGCTTCAAAATGGCTTCGCCATTTTGCGCGCGAATGCCCCGGAATGACAGCGGAGACACCAACTCCCCCTCAATGCGCCATTGCCGGGCCGCCGCCGAGCTTCACCTTGCGCAAGGTCAGCGCCAGCGGGATGGCCGACAGCGAGATCAGCATCAAGGCCCAATACACATCCACATAGGCCAGCAGCGAGGACTGCATCTGCACGGTCTGGCCGATCCAGGCCAGCGCCTGCTGCTTCGCCAGCACCATCGAGCTGCCATGGGCGGCGAAGTAGTTGGTCACCTGGTTCAGCGTGTCCTGATAGGCCGGGTTCGACGGGATGGTGTTCTCGATGAGGCGGTTCTGGTGGAACTGCCCGCGATGCGCCAGGATGTTGGCGGCGAGCGAGACGCCGATCGAGCCGCCGGTGTTGCGCGCGGCGTTGATCAGCGCCGAAGCCTGGTCGGTCCTTTCAGGGGGAATGCCGTTGTAGGACGCGGTCGTGATCGAGAGGAAGATCAGCGGCAGGCCGATGCCGATCAGCATGCGGGACTCCGCGAAGAACCAGAAGTCGACATTGGCGTAGACCCGGGTGAGGTCATACATCGCGAACGCCACGACGGCCGCACCGGTCATGATCATGTATTTCGGCTGCACCTTGCCCGAGAGCCGCCCGACCGCGAACATCATGGCCATGGTGACCAGGCCACCCGGCGACAGCACGAGGCCGGCCCAGGTGGCGGTATAGCCGAAATCCTGCTGCACCATCTGCGGCAGCATCTGCGTGGTGCCGAGCAGGATGGCGCCGGTCGCGAGCATCACCAGGAAGCAGGCGCCGAACTGGCGCGACGCCAGCATGCGCACGTCGACCGTCGGGTTCTTCTGGTTCATCTCCCATGGGATCATGGCGATGAAGGCGGTGACGCAGACCGCGGCGGTGATCACGATGAAGCGGGAGTCGAACCAGTCATCCTCCAGGCCGCGGTCGAGCATCAGCTCGAGCGCGCCGAGGAAGGTCGCGACCAGGATGAAGCCGACGACGTCGAAGCCATGCGCCTGCTTGCGCCGCTCCTCGGTGACCTCCTGCGGCTCCTTGAGGATCAGTCCGATCAGCACCATCGCGGCGACGCCGACCGGGCCGTTGATCAGGAAGCACCAGTGCCAGGAGGCATTGTCCGAGAGATAGCCGCCGAGCGTCGGGCCGACCACCGGCGCGACGACAACGGCGACGCCGAACAGCGCGAACGCCTGGCCGCGCTTCTCCGGCGGGAAGGAGTCGGCGAGGATCGATTGCGCCACAGGCACCATGCCGCCGCCGCCGAGGCCCTGCAGGATACGGAACAGCAGCAGCACCTGCAGATTCCAGGCGAAGCCGCACAGCACCGAGCTCAGGGTGAACAGGCCGAGGCACATGATGAAGAAGGTCTTGCGGCCCAGCCTCTTGGCGAGATAGCTCGACGCCGTCAGGATGATGGCGTTGGAGACGAGATAGGTCGTCACCACCCAGGAGGATTCGTCCTGGCTGACGCCCATGCCGCCCGCGATATAGGGCAGCGCGACGTTGGCGATGGTGGTGTCGAGCACCTCCATGAAGGTCGCGAGCGCGACCAGCACCGCGATGATCCACGGACTGCCGGCGCGCGGCGCGGAGAGAGCAGCAGCCTCACTCATGGCGAACCTCTTACAGCACGGCCTTCAACCGCTCATAGAGCGACGGCTTGGGATCGACCCGCACGGTCGGCACCACCGACATGCCCGGGCCGAGCGCGACGTCGGTCGGCGGATCGTCCATGTCGATCCTTACGGGGACGCGCTGCACGATCTTGACGTAGTTGCCGGTCGCGTTCTGCGGCGGCAGCAGCGAGAACGCCGGGCCCGAGCCGGACTGCACGCTGGCGACATGACCGCGGATCTCGCGCTCCGGATAGGCATCGATCTCCAGTGTCACCGGCTGGCCGGGGCGCATCTGGTCGAGCTGAGTTTCCTTGAAATTGGCGGTGACCCAGACCTCGTCGGGCACGAACATCGACAGCGCCGTGCCTTGGGCTGCGAACTGCCCATCGGCGGCGCTGAGATTGACGATGCG
Source organism: Bradyrhizobium sp. SZCCHNS2022 (assembly GCF_032377575.1). NCBI lineage: Bacteria > Pseudomonadati > Pseudomonadota > Alphaproteobacteria > Hyphomicrobiales > Nitrobacteraceae > Bradyrhizobium > Bradyrhizobium sp. SZCCHNS2022. The sequence goes on from NZ_JAUHHZ010000001.1 coordinate 3,434,758, forward strand.
GCCGGGCTGCGCCGCGGTCACCGTCGTGTAGGACAGATTGAGCTGCGCCTGGTCGCGCTGGGCCTGCGCTTGGGCGAGATTGGCATCGGCGCTCTCGCGCTGGGCCTTCAGCGATTCCAGCTGCCGCTGCGCGACCTGCAGGTTGGCCTGCGCCGAGGTCAGCCCGGCCTTCGCCTGCTGAAGCTGCGAGGTGTATTGCTGCTCACTCTGCACGGTGCCGGAGCCGGTGCGGGCGAGGTCCTGATAGCGCTTGGCCTGCTGCTCGGCAAAGGTCAGCCCGGCCTGCGACTGGTCGACCTGGGCCTGGCCCGCGGTGATCTGCGCCTGCTGAACCGCGATCTGGGCGTCGATATTGTGGATCGCCGCCTCCGCCGACCGCACCTGCGCCTCGGCCTGCGCCAGCGCCGTTCTGTAGTCGCGGTCGTCGATGCGCGCGATCACGTCGCCGGCTTTGACGTGCTGGTTGTCGGTGACGGGAATCGCGGTGATGTAGCCGGAGACCTTCGGCGCGATCGAGAACTGGCGGGCCGCGATGAAGGCGTCGTCGGTGCTCTCGAAATGGCCCGCCGCGTCGTAATAGATGTAGCCGCCGGAAGCGGCCGCCAGCAGCACGACGAGACCAAGCGCGGCGCCCACCGGGTGCCGCCGCAGCATGCCACGGCGCGGCTTGTCGCCTTGCTCGCTCTGCCCCTCCGGGGCGGGAGCAGTCTCATCCGGCTGATGCGTTTCTCGATCGGCCTCGCGGCGGAGCTCCTTGACGGCATCGCCGCGCCATTGCTTCAACGCGCGCTCGCGCGCCGGGACGGCCGTATCGGAAGGCTTGGAGGGCGGCGTGGACTCGGTGGTGGACGACTGGACGGCCATTGCGGCGCTCCGAAAAGAACGAAACTGTTCCGTTCTAAAATATAGAACGGATCTCAACAGGCAAGCCCGGAGGGCCGCTTCGGGATCGATAACTTTTCGTGAGCGGACCCTAAAATTTCCGTCATCCAATCGTAGGCACGATCGGATCGGCTCGACGCGATGACGATCTGGAGTTCAGCGCGCCGGCGGCGGACCAGCCATGCGCGCGACGAGCGTCAGCGCAGCGACAACAGGCGGGATCACGAAGCACCAGCTGCCGAGCCTGACGAACAGCAGCGCGGCCGCGCCGCAGCCGAGCGCGAAGGCCGCGACGTTGACCGCCATCTGCACCAACCGCGCGGGCGGCGGTGCTTGGCCCTTGTCGCCGACATAGATCCTGTCGGCGATGTCGATCATCACCTGCGTGGTGGTACCGGTCATCAGGGTGGAGGGCGGCGAGGTCGGCAGATGGATCCGATGCACGGCGTTCTGGATCGCCATCGCCGCCACCAGCACCATGCCGGTAAGGATCGCCTCGTGGCTGTCGCCGTTGTGGAACGGGCCGAAATGGATGGCGAGCGCGGCCCCGAGGACGAGCAGCACCAGCTTGACGGCGATCAGGATCTCGAACGCGCGCGACCATCTGCGCGACAGCAGCGTGCCGGTCAGCCGCGTCGCGATCACGACGACGCAGAACACAGGCAGCGCCAGCAGTTTTGCGATGGTGCCGGACGTTCCAAGCGCCAGCGCCGCGCCGAAGGTCACGAAGTTGCCGGTGACATGCGCGGTGAACAGGCCCTGCAGCGCGAGAAAGCCGGCGGTGTCGACATAGCCGGCATTGACGCTGAGCAGCAGCGGGACGATACGCGAGTCCGTGGTCGCCATGGGTTGCCTGCCTTCGTTGATCAGAGCGCGTATTTCAGCTCGACGCCGATGTAATTCGAATCGTGCCCACCGGCGCGGCGCAGCGTGTCGCCGATGTCGTAATGCACGGCCTCGATCGCACCGGTGAGGTTGGCATCGAAGCGATAGTCGGCGCGCAGCTGCGCATAGGCGCCGGACCAGAGACTGCCCTGCCCGGCGGTGCCGGCCACCGCGACATTGGGCTGGACGTAGATCGCGTCCGCAATCGTCGCGCGCCATTGCAGGCCGATCGCGGCCATGAACGACAGCGCCGCGGTGGGCTTCACGGTCAGCGACGGCTTGAGGTGAATCAGGTTGGTGTAGCCGGTGAAGCCGGCGAGCGAGAAGTAGTAGCCGTTCGGAAACAGCGGATTGAAGGTCTCGATCCGGCCGTCGCCGCGATGGCGGTCGCCGGAGGCGCCGTCGAGCTGGAGGCCGATCCGCGGCTGCCAGGCGATGTCGGCGAAGGTGTAGCCGGCGCGGGCGCCGGCACCCCAGGCGCGGATCTGCTTGGCGCCCACCGAGCCCGCCTGCCCCATGGCTTCGAGATCCCAATCGAAACCGGCGAGCTTGCCGGCGAAGCGGAGGTCGAGCACGTGGCGCTGCTCGAGGCCCGCGGCGTCGAGAAAGCGCGCATTGTCGCGCTGGTAGTAGGAGTAGTACGCGGACAGCTCGTTTGTGCCAAGCACCTGGCGTTCGACGCGAAAGGTATGGAACAGGAACTTGCCGTTGGACGTATCGTCGAACGGCCGCACCAGATTGTACTGCACCGGCTGGCTGACGAAGCCGATGAAGCGCCAGGGACCGCTCTCCCAATCGCCCCACAGCGCATCGAAGGACTGGCGCACGTTCGGCCCGTCGCGCGAGGAGACGAAGCGCTGCAGGTCGAAGTCGAAATCCTGCCGGCCGACACGGGCCTTGAACGTGCCCTGCTCCGTCGCGTTGACGTAGGCGAGGAAGGCCAGCCGGAGATCGAGCGGGTTCTGGTCGACCGAGGTGATGTTGGCCTTGCCGAAGGCTCTCGCGTCCTCGAGCTGGACGAAGGCCTGCCAGTGCTCGTCGAAATGCGCGTCGACGTGGATCTGCAGCCGTTGCAGGACATGGGAATCGGGCTTGGCGCCGCCGATGCCGAAGCTCGCCGCGTCCAGGCTCTCGAACCGCTCGCGCAAGGTCATGCCGAACGAGACGTAGCTCTGCGGCACGCCGGCCTGCAGCGGAATGTACTTGATCGGATCGAATGGCTGCGTGCGCAGCGCCGGACTGGCAAGAACGGACCAGTCCTCCTGCCAGCGATTGGTGCGAATGGCGGGACGGGCGTCCTCGGCGGCGGCGAGGCCGCACGACGCTGCGATCATCGCAACAGCGGCCGCCGTCCTCGTCAGTGCCTTACCCATCCGCACGCGTGTCCCCATCGAGTTACTTTACCAGCGCGTGGATCTCCGCGACATAGCCGCCGGGAAACTGCACCAGCGCCTGCTCGCGCTTGTCCGCCGTAAATGGCTCGACCAGCACGGTCGCGCCCGACGCCGTGGCCTTGTCGAGCGTCGCCTTGAGATCGGCGACCTCATAGCCGGTCATCTCGCGGCCGAACGGATATGGCAGATGGCCGTCGGTGACGAGCACGGTCATGCGGCCGAACACCGACTCGATGCGGATACGCCGGTAGTGATCGTTGGGACGGCCGATCTCGACGCCGGGCGCCTTGGCCTCGTCGGAGACGAGCTTGCCTTTCGCAAAGCGCAGGAAGGCGCGCGTGAAGGCTTCGGCGCGATCGGCCGAGACATAGACGCGGTTCTCCGGAACCGTCTCGAACGCCGCATAGGACGGCTTGGTCGTGTGCCAGTAGAGCTGCATGTTGACGCCGCCCGGCCACTGGATCACGGCATCGCGGCCGATCGGATCGGGGAACGGCGAGACCACGACGTCGGCGCCGGCGGCTTTGGCCGCCTTGATGGCGGCGTCCATGTCGGTGACGAGATAGCCGGTGCGCTCGGCGCCGAACGGATATGGGATCGGAGTCTTGAAGCCGAACAGCGACACCGTGCCGACCGGCGTCTGCAGCAGTTGCGAGGTCGTGCTGCTCGGCGTCGGCGTCACCGTCGCGACGACCTGCTTGGTGCTCTGGCCGCCGAAGGTCGCGAGGAAGCTCGTCACGAACTTCTCGACGTCGTCGGGCGCGACGTAGACATGCGTCGTGTCGTATTGCGCACCGACGCCGACGAGCGGCGCGGTGTCCTTGGCGAGCGCGGGAACGGCGAGCAGCGAGGTGGCGACGAGTGCGCCGAGCAGATGACGGGACATGACAACCTCAGACAGGAAGAAGCGGATCAGGCGCGGCGCGCGCGCCAGGACATGACGGAGACGAGCACGAGACCGGCGATCAGCCCGAGATGCTCGAAGAAGGCGTTGAGCGCCATGAAGCGGTCATGGCCTTGCATGTGCCAGAAGTCGTTTGCGGTCAGCATGGCGACAAAGGTGAGCACGCCGAGCGCACCGGCGCCGAGCCAGACGAACCGGTTGATGACGACGAGCAGCGAGCCGATCAGCTCGACGCCGATCGCCGCGACCGCCCACAGCGCCGCCGGCTGCAGGCCGAAATGGGCCTGCTCGGCGATCGCGCCCGGGAAATCCGCGAGCTTCTGGACGCCGCCGATCAGATAGGCCGAGACCAGCGCGAGCCGGGCCGCCGGCCACAGCCACGGCCAATCGAGCACCCCGGCGATCGGCCGCGGCGTATCGGACATTGCGGCCATTACACCGCCCAGCAGGCGCAGCCGAGCGCGCCCCAGAAGCTCTTGAGATCAGCGACCGGCAATTGGCTCGACCATGAGCGTGCATGGTCGTGGCCGTGCAGGCCGCAGCTATTGGCGCAGCCGCACATCTGCATCGCCTGGGCACGCACCGCGCCGGTCTCATCTTTCGCGAGCCACGCGCCGTAGCCGCCGAAGCGGCGCACCGGCGACCAGTCTGGCATCGCAGGCGGCGGCGCGGCGTCGTCGAGCGTCTTGAAGTCCGACGCCGCGTAGACCATGCGGCCGCCGACCATGGTGAGATCGCTGGTGATGTCGGCGATCTCGGACTCGGCGCAGGCGAAGAAGTCCCGATCCGGCACGACCAGGTCGGCGAACTGGCCGACCTCGATGCGGCCCTTCTTGCCCTCTTCATTGGAGAACCAGGTGACGTTCTCGGTCCACATCCGTAACGCCGTCTCGCGGTCGAGGCAGTTGCGCTGCGGGTAAAGCCGCAGGCCGCCAACGGTGCGGCCGGTCACCAGCCACGACAGCGAGACCCAGGGATTGTAGGACGCGACGCGCGTCGCATCGGTACCGGCCGAGACCTTGACGCCCTTGTCCAGGATCTTCTTCACCGGCGGCGTCGCCTCGGCTGCGCCAAAGCCATAGCGCTCGACGAAGTACTCGCCCTGATAGGCCATGCGGTGCTGCACGGCGATGCCGCCGCCGAGCGCGGCAATGCGGTCGATCGACTGGTCCGAGATGGTCTCGGCATGGTCGAAGAACCAGTTGATGCCGTCGAGCGGCGTGTCCTGGTTGACGGTCTCGAACACGTCGAGCACGCGCGAGATGGTCTCGTCATAGGTCGCGTGCAGCCGCCACGGCCATTTGTTCTGCACGAGGATGCGCACGACCTCCTCGAGCTCGCCCTCCATCTCGGCCGGCATGTCCGGCCGCGGCACGCGAAAATCCTCGAAGTCGGCGGCGGAGAACACCAGCATCTCGCCGGCGCCGTTGTGCCGGAAATAGTCGTTGCCCTGCTTGTAGGACGAGCTCTGCGTCCAGCGCAGAAAATCGTCCTTCTCGCCTTTCGGTTTCTGCGTGAACAGATTGTAGGCGAGCCGGATCGTGAGCTGGCCGTCATCGGACAGCTTCTGGATCACGGCATAGTCGTCGGGATAGTTCTGGAAGCCGCCGCCGGCATCGATCGCGCCGGTGACGCCGAGCCGGTTCAGCTCGCGCATGAAGTGGCGCGTCGAGTTGAGCTGATAGTCGAACGGCAGTTTTGGGCCTTTGGCGAGCGTCGCATAGAGAATGGCGGCATTCGGCCTGGCGAGCAGCAGGCCGGTCGGATTGCCCTGGGCATCGCGCACGATCTCGCCGCCCGGCGGCTGCGGCGTGTCCTTGTCGTAGCCGACGGCGCGCAAGGCAGCCCCGTTCAGGAGGGCGCGGTCGTAGAGGTGGAGCAGGAACACCGGCGTATCCGGCGCCACCGCATTGAGTTCGTCGATGGTCGGTAGCCGCTTCTCGGCGAACTGGTGCTCGGTGAAGCCGCCGACCACGCGCACCCATTGCGGCGGCGGCGTGATCGCGACCTGCGCCTTCAGCATCGCCATCGCATCAGCCAGCGAGCGCACGCCGTCCCAGCGTAGCTCCATGTTGAAGTTGAGCCCGCCGCGGATGATGTGGAGGTGATTGTCGATCAGGCCCGGCAGCACGCGCCGGCCCTTGAGGTCGATCAGCTTGGTCTTCGGGCCGGCGAGCTTCATCACGTCCGGCTCATGGCCGACGGCCGTGAACACGCCGTCCTTGATCGCCACCGCATTCACCTGCGGATTGGAGCGGTCGAGCGTCGTGAACAGGCCGCGATGCAGGATGAGGTCGGGATGATCGCTCATGAGGCCTTCTCGTCTGGCGCAGCGTTATTGGTGGTCTCCGCCCGGCCGTGATGGCCGGGCAGCAGGCCGAAGATATGCGTGGCGCAGGCCGCCTTCTGCCAGGCGGCAGCAATGCTGCTGCCGTCCAGGAGCTGCCTGCCCACGGGGATCACCTGCTCTCCGACGAGGATGCCGAGCAGGCCGACCAGCGCCACCAGCGGCGGTGCCGGCGAGCGGACCTGAAGCAGGCTGTAGATGACGCCGACCAGCAGCCCTGCCCCGAGCGAGAACAGATAGATCTTCATGGGATGCCTCAGCGCTACTTCGCGCCGCCCTCGGAGGCGTGCTCGCCGAGTGCCCATTTCGAGAAGCGGATCTGGATGCCGTAGGGCGAATGCGCCTTCAGGATCTCCATCATGCCGTCATAGGTCTCGGCGCGCGCCCAGTCCTGCTGCAGTTCGAAGGCGAACTGGCACGAGGTGATCGGCACGGCGCCGGCCTGCACCGCGCGATCCATCGCCCGGTTGTGCGCCTCCAGCGACAGATCGCCGCAGGCATCGGCCGGAATGTAGATCTCATAGCCCTCGCGCAGCATGTCGAGCGTCGGGAAGAGCACGCAGGCCTCGGTCCACAGTCCCGCGATGATGAACTTCTTGCGTCCGGTCGCGGCAACCTGTTTGCGGAAGCCGGCATCGAGCCAGGAGTTCATCGCCGTGCGGTCGACGATATCGTGATTGGGAAACAGCTCGGTGACCTCCGGCATGAAGGGACCGGAGAACGAATCCTTGGCGACCGTGGTGAGCACCGTCGGCAGCTTGAACAGCTTGGCCGCCTTGGCGACGATCTGGATGTTGTTGAAGACGCCGAGGCGGTCGTGCGACTGCACGCCCTGATACATCGCCGGCTGGTAGTCGATCAGCGCCACCGCGCAGTTCTGCGGGGTGAGCATTTCGAGCTTGGACATGAGGGTCTCCTTGGAAACGAGATGAGTCAGACGAGCGACGCGCGCGGCGCAGCCGCGCCCGGCGTGAAACGCCGCCACGAGAAAATTCCGAGAGCGATGAACAGAGCGAGCGTGACGAGCTGAGCAACGGCGAACGGGAGTTCGCTCTGCGTCGGCGCGAGCGCGTTGAGCACACCGATCTTCTGGAACGACTGCACGACCGCAACGAAGACGTTGAGATAGAGCGAGAGCAGCGCAGCGACGACATAGACCCGTCGCCACCACCCCGACAGCGCGAACACGTAGAGCGCGGCAGCGGCCGCGGTCAGCAGCGCCAGCAGGATGATGCCGATGATCCGCGGCGGGTCGAGACCGAATGGCGGCAGCGGAAACCCGGTCACGCCCGTGAGAAAGGTCGTGACCAGGAACAGCGCCGCCCAGACCGCCAGATGGCGGCCTGTCAGCATGCCGGCGAGCATGACGAGCCCGGTCGCGATTCCGATCAGGCTCAGCACCACGTGGATCTGAAGAAACAGAGTCGTCGGGATTCCCCAAGTCATGCCAGCCTCCTCTGATCAGCCCTTGATGAAGGCCAGCAGGTCGGCGTTGATGGTCGCGGCCTCGGTGGTCGGCATGCCGTGCGGAAAACCCTTGTAGGTCTTGAGCGTGCCGTTCTTGAGCAGTTTGGCCGACAGCGGCGCGGAATCCGCATAGGGGACGATCTGATCGTCCTCGCTGTGCATCACCAGCACCGGCAAGGTGATCTTCTTGAGGTCCTCGGTGAAGTCGGTCTGCGAGAACGCGACGACGCCGTCGTAGTGCGCCTTGGCGCTGCCCATCATGCCCTGCCGCCACCAGTTCTGGATCACGGCCTCGGACGGCTTCGCGCCGGGCTTGTTGAAGCCATAGAACGGTCCGGCCGCGACCTCGCGGTAGAACTCCGCGCGACGGGTTGCGGTCTGGGTCTGGAAGTCGTCGAACACCGATTTCGGCAGGCCGCCCGGATTGGCCGCCGTCTGCACCATCAGCGGCGGCACCGCGGCGATGATCGCAGCCTTGGCCGCGCGGCTCTCGCCGTGGCGCGCCAGATAATGCACGACCTCGCCGCCGCCGGTGGAATGGCCGACATGCACGGCGTTCTTCAGGTCGAGATGCGCGGTCAGCGCCGCGAGATCGTCGGCATAGTGGTCCATGTCATGACCATCAGGGACCTGCGCCGAGCGGCCATGACCGCGGCGGTCATGGGCGATGACGCGGAAGCCATGATTGAGGAAGAACATCATCTGCGCATCCCAATCATCCGACGACAGCGGCCAGCCATGGCTGAACACGATCGGCTGACCGGAGCCCCAGTCCTTGTAGTAAATCTCTGTGCCATCGTTGGTTTTCAGGACGGGCATGATTGTCTCCTGGGCCTGGGGGGGACGCGGTCGCCACGACGAAATACGTATCGCGATCGCCGATCCCAGATGCTATGCAGTCTCATGTGCACCTGCACAATGATCCGAGGACGCCAAAGCACTGGCTCCAGAAGGCCAAGGGGATGGCTCAGCAGATCCGAACCACGTCGTCGTCCTGGATGCGCGGAGTCGCGACCACGCTGAACGAGCAAGGCCTCGATGCGGCCGCGCTGTTTGCCGAGGTCGGACTTGCGATTGAGGAACTCGATGACTGCGATCGCCGCTGGCCGACCGAGGCGCTGAGCCGACTATGGGTGCTGGCGGCCGAGCGCTCGGGCAATCCGGACATTGGCCTTGCGAAGCTCGATGCGCCGCGGCCTGACAATTACGGCGTCGCGGGCTACGCCATGATGTCGAGCGCCACGCTTCTCGCCGGACTGACCCGTCTCATCCGCTACATGTGTCTTGTCAGCGACGCGGTGACCATCACGCTCGAACCCGGCGATGGGGGCCGCTGGGTACGCACCGACGTCTATGGTGGCGAATGTCCGATCCCGCGCCAGCGCTATGATTACGGCGTGGTCAATCTGCTCAATCTGTGCCGCTGGATGCTGGACCGGCGGCTGACGCCGCTCTCGACGCGCTTCTCGCACGCTGTGCCGCTGTCGATCGCGTCCTACAACAAGGCGTTCCAGTCGCCGCTCGAATTCGACGCGCCGTTCAACGGCTTTCTCATCGCGGAGCAGGATCTCGCGTGCAAGCTGACCACGTCGGCGCCCGAGCTCGCCGCGATCCATGATCGCATCGCCGACGAGGCGCTGGAGCGTCTCGTCAAGACCGACACCGCCCATCGGGCACGCACGGCGATCGCCAAGCTGCTGCCCGACGGCAGCCCGCTGCGCTCGGCAATCGCGGCCGAGCTCGGCTTGAGCGATCGCACCTTCCAGCGCCGGCTCGCCGACGAAGGCATTTCCTTCAGCGACCTCGTCGAGGATGTCAGGCGCGAGCTGGCGCAGCGTCACCTCGCCGATTCCCGCATGACGCTCACCGACATCGGCTATCTGCTCGGCTATGCCGACCAGAGCACGTTCTTCCGCGCCTCCAACCGCTGGTTCGGCGAGTCCCCGGGCGAATATCGATCGCGCGTGATGAACGGGCATCGACGCGAGATCGAGGCCGCTCAGCAGAAGTGAGCGGCGGATCTGCTCGGCTTGCGGGTCAGAACATGCCGTTGGTGTTGGCCGACTGCTCGGGGATCGGCTGCACGGAATCCCAGTGCTCCTCGATCTTGCCGTCCTTCAGACGGAAGATATCGACGATCGCGCTGCCGCGGGTGCCCGGCTCGCGGATCGCATGCACACGCAGGATGACGAAGTCGCCGTCGACCAGAACCTTCGTGATCTCGCTGCGGGATTGCGGATACTTGGCCTTCAGGAATTCGATGAACTTGCGGAATCCTTCCGGACCGTCCTCGGCGCTCGGATTGTGCTGGATGTAGGTGCCGAGATATTTCGAGGCCGCGGCGAAGTCCTTGCGGTTGAGGCCCTGCTCATAGAAGTCGAGCACGGTCTGCTTGTTGCGTTCTTCCTCCGCCGAATAGGCCCGCTCCGCCCGGACCGGAGTGGAGAGCACTCCGACCATGGCCAGCATCATCAGGATCGGGGCATGCCGCATCATCGAGGTCCTCCTGAGTGGAAAAGCTTGCGCGGCCGGACCGGATGCATGAACCACCGCGTCAATAGAACCGATGCAGATGATGCACCGGGCCGTGACCGTGACCGACCGTGAAGCGGTCGGCGGCAGCGATCGCGCCGGAAATGAAGGCCTTGGCGTTGCGCACGGCAGTCTCCAGCTCCTCGCCCTTCGCAAGCCCCGCAGCCACCGCCGACGACAGCGAGCAGCCGGTGCCGTGCGTATTCCTGGTGGCGACGCGCGGCGCTGACAGCGCGATGCTGGTCCCTGAGGTGATCAGGTAATCGGTGCTCTCGGCCCCCTGCCCATGACCGCCCTTGATCAGCACGGCCGGACAGCCGAGCGCCAGCAGCCGGCGCCCCTGCGCGGCGATGGCCTCGTCCGTATCGGCGACCGGCTCGCCGAGCAGCGCGGCCGCTTCCGGCAGGTTCGGCGTGATCAGCGAGGCCTGCGGGATCAGCCGGCTGCGCAGCGCCTCGATCGCGTCCTCCGGCAACAGCCGCGCCCCGGAGGTCGCCACCATCACCGGATCGAGCACGATGTGAGCGGGCCGCCAGCGCCCCAGGCTGTCGCTGATGGCCCCGGCGATTGGCGCCTGAGCCACCATGCCGATCTTGACCGCGCCGACGGTAAGATCGGCGAAGACGGCGTCGATCTGCGCCGCGACGAAATCGGGCGGCACCAGGTGCACCCCGGTCACGCCCGTGGTGTTCTGGGCGGTCAGCGCCGTCAGCACCGAGGCGCCATAGACGGACAGCGCCGCGAAGGTCTTCAGGTCGGCCTGAATGCCGGCTCCCCCCGAGGAGTCCGAGCCGGCGATGGTGAGTGCGACAGGGGTGCTCATGGCCTTTCCTAGCGCGGCGTCGACACGCCCGGCAAGCAGGCCGGGTCCCCTGAAATGCGTCTCGACTTCGTCCGAAAACGCTATATTGAGGCTTGGAACGTCCTCTGGAGACCGTCCGCAATGGTTCCCTTCTTCGTCCAGATCAAGTGCAAGCTCGGCCAGTCCTACACGGTCGCCAATGCGCTGGCAGAGGCCGAGATCGCGTCCGAAATCTATTCCACGGCTGGCAATTACGATCTGCTGGTGAAGTTCTACGTCGACAACGCCACCGACATCGGCCACTTCGTGAACGAGAAGGTCCAGGTGCTGCCGGGCATCCAGGACACCCACACCATCATCACCTTCAAGGCCTTCGGCGCTACCTGACGGCAGGCAGCTCCCGCAAGGATCGTCGCGAGACCTTCGGACCTCGCCGATAGACAAAGGCGCCCGTCGTTGCCGACGAGCGCCGAGGTCTTTGAAAATGGCACAAGCATGGTTTCGTCATGAAAGACGGTGAGCGGGCGGTCCCCTCTCCGGCCGATTTTCGTCCGGCCAAGTGCTTCGGCAGTTCGGAAAACCGGGCCTTTCGATCGCGAGGGGCAATCGGGGGGACCATCGAACGGCCCGGCTTTCCTTCTGGGCAACTTGGCGATAGGCCTCCTATAACCGGTGCGGGGTGCGGGAGGTCAATGCGAGCGAGCGGCCGGATACGATCGATCAAGAAGTTGAGACGAAAGCTCAAGACAGTCTGCGACGTCGTGTGAAGAGTGAGATGAACGCCGTTTCGTCCCTGCTGCCGAGTTACGGCTTCTCCGCCGAGCAGATGGACACCGAAACCAACATCGTCGCCTGGCGCGAGGCCACCTCGACGTTCTTCGACGTCGATGATCTCGCCGCCGGCGAAGCCGCCCCCTTCCGGGCGGACGTCCTGTCCTATGCGCTCGGCTCCGTCCTGCTCGGATCGGCCCGGGCCAGCGGCCAGCGCTTCCGGCGATCGGCCGAGACCATCGCGCGCAGCGGCGTCGATCACATCATCCTGCAGCTCTATGTAAGCGGCGGCTATGAGGGCGTTGCCGGCCAGCGCCCGATCCGGGTCGAAGCCGGCGATCTCTGCGTGCTCGACCTGGCCCAGACACTCGAGACGCGTGCGACGGCGTTCGAGAACGTCACCATGGTCGTGCCGCGGCCGATGTTCGATTCACGCCTGCTACAGGTCGATGATCTGCACGGGCTGGTGCTGCCGCGCGGCGGGGCCTTGGCGCCGCTGCTGGCGCGGCATTTCGGCGCACTGCTCGATTGCGCACCGCGGATGAGCTTCGATGAGTGCCAGGCCGTCGTCGACGGGACGATCTCGCTGATCTCGGCGTACCTGCGCGGCGAGCTCGAACGCCGCGATGCCGATCGCAGCGTGACGGCGGATGCCTCGCTGCTCCGCATCCGGCAATACATCGAATCGCAGCTGTCCAGCCCCGAGCTCAGCGCCGACGCCGTCGCGCTGCATTTCGGCCTGTCACGGGCATCGCTGTATCGGCTGTTCGCGCCGATCGGCGGCATCGCCGACTACATCCGCAGCCGCCGCCTGCACCGCGCCTTCTTCGATCTCGCGGGAAGCGGATCGCGCGGCTTGCGCGTCAGCGAGGTGGCGCGGCGCTGGCAGCTCGGCACGGATGCGCACTTCACGCGGCTGTTCAAGGCGGCCTATGGCATCACGCCGAGCGCCGCGCGCGAGGCGGCGATGCTCGGCCTGCCGCAGCTGTCGGCCGACGCCGAGGCGGACGTCGCCTCGCCGCTCAGCCGTTGGATGCGAGGGATAGCAGCGCCCCGGACCGGGGAATGAGCGCGACCACCGCGGCCGAGCGCGCATCGGCCTCCTGCGGGCCTTCGGCGTCCGGCACCGGCTCATCGGTCTCGTCCGACGCCCGCGTGATCTCCAGATGCTGCTCCAGCTGCCCGACCGGCATCGGCCGGCCCAGCAGGTAGCCCTGCGCGAAGTTGACTCCGAGCGCGCGCAGCTGCGCCAGTTGCTCCTCGGTCTCGACGCCTTCGGCCGTGATCTGAATCCCGAGCCCGCGCGCCAGCGTCACTACCGACGAGATCACGGCGGCGCTTTCGTCGCGCACGCTCAGATTGGCGACGAAGGACTTGTCGATCTTGATCTTGTTGAACGGGAACGCGGTCAACGAGCGCAGCGACGAGTAGCCGGTGCCGAAATCGTCCAGCGCCAGCGAGATTCCAAGGCCCTTGAGCCGGTCGATGAAGCTCTCGTTCTCTGCCGCACGCTCCAGCAGCACCGACTCGGTGATCTCGATCTCGAGCCGCTTCGGATCGAGGCCGGACCTCGCGAGCGCCGACTGAATGACGTCGAACAGCTCCGACTGCTTGAACTGCACGGGCGACAGATTGACCGCGACCTTGACGTCGTCGGGCCACGCCGTCGCATCGTCACACACGCGCCCGATGATCCACTCGCCGAGCGGCACGATCAGGCCGGTCGATTCCGCAAGTGGGATGAACTTGTCGGGCGGCACCAGCCCCTTGACCGGATGACGCCAGCGCACCAGCGCCTCGACGCCGCGGCGCTCGCGCGTCTCGGCATCGTAGAACGGCTGGTAGTGGACCTCGAACTGGCACTGCGCGATGGCGTCGCGGAGGTCGCCTTCCAGCGTGTTGCGCGCCTCGAGCTCGGCCGACATCGCATCGTCATACATCGTGTAGCAGCTGCGGCCGGCAGATTTCGAACGGTAGAGCGCAAGGTCGGCCTTCTTGAGCAGATGCTCCTGGTCACGGCCGTGCTGGGGCGCGAGCGAGATGCCGATGCTGGTGCCGATCTCGACGCGCTGGCCGCCGATCTGGAACGGCTCGGCGATCAGCTTGGTGATGCGCTGCGCCAGCTCGATCGCGGCGGCGCGCTGATCGCTGGAGCCGGCCTGGATCAGGGCGAACTCGTCGCCGCCGAGCCGCGCCAGCACATCCTCGTCGCGCAACTGCGAGCGCAGCCGCTGCGCGACCTGCACCAGCAGCTCGTCGCCGGCGCCATGGCCGAGCGAGTCGTTGACATTCTTGAAGCGGTCGAGGTCGAGCAGGAAGACGGTGAAGCGGCCGTTCTTGTCGTCGTTGATGCGCTCCATCTCCTCGAGGAAGAAGGCGCGGTTCGCGAGTCCGGTCAGCGCATCGGTCTGCGCCAGCTCCAGCACGCGGCGGTTGGCGAGCGCGAGCTGCAGCGCGTTGCGGCTCGACAGAGCGAGATAGACGGCGAGGAAGATCGTCGTCGCGATGCCCGCGGCGTACAGCGCCAGCGCGCGATTATGCGTCGCCATCAGGCCGCCGCCGGCGGGCGCGGCCTGGAACACCCAGTCGGCATCGCCGATGCGCAAGGTGGTCGACCAGATGTTGGGGTCGGCGGGCCAGCGCTGCGGATCGACGCCGGAAGCATTGATCACGCGCTCCGGCGGCAGCAGGTTGATCTGCAGCGCCGGGCTGTTCGGATTGTTCGCACGCACCGACTGCAGCAGCATCGGCAGGTCGAAAACGCCGACGATGAAGCCGGAGAGATTGCGGCGGCGGTCGGCGACGGTGGTGCGCGACGTGCCCTTGGCATAGACGGGGATGCCGATCATCACGGCGTTGTTGCGCTCGTTCTGATTGATCAGGTTCTGGCGGGTCCGCAGCGCGCCGATCATGTCGTAATCGCGCGACTGCTCCAGCACGGCGCGATGATCGGGGATGCTCCAGTAATCGAGGCCGTAGACCGGCGAGGTCTTTGCCTCGGTCGAGAAATAGACCGGATAGTACTCGTCGCTCTCCGGCGCCACCGTGCCGTCCGGATAGGACTTGATGCGGAAGGCGGGAACGCCGTCGGTGATCGCGGCCGCTTCGTACTCGCCGCGCTCCTTGCGCTTGATCCGCGGCAGCCAGGCCAGACGCAGCATGCCGCGATGCGCCTCGAACAGGCGCGCGCTGAACGTCTGGTATTCACTCCGCGTGATGTCGTCGTTGGCGGATTCGAAGCGGGTTCGCAGCGCCGTCAGCCGACTGACATATTCGTTGACGCCGTTCTGGACCAGGATCGCCTGCGCTTCGGCAATGCCTTCGAAATCGGTCCGCGCCAGCCGGTTCTCCCAGCGGCCGACCGCGACCGTTCCGGCAATCGACAGCACCACGCCGACGCATGCGGCGATGATCGCAGGACGATAGAGGCGGTATCGCGATAGCGACGCGCGCAGTCTCTCGCGCCCGCCACCGATGCGAGCACCATCATGTTCCTGCAGCGTCGGTGCGCTGTACTCTTCAACCTGCAATATGGCCCCCGCCAAACGGCTGCCCCTCACGACACGAGCGCCGATGCTCGGCTGGCTAAGTTAAGGACGGTCAAAGATGATCAGTCGTGGAGTACCGGAAACCGAGGCTTGGTTAACGACTGGCTTTTCGGGGCCACCCAAAACGCGATCAAGCGCGAGATACGTCTTTAGCGAGGTCTTCATTCAACGCGTGTAGGCTGAGTTCTCGTCAGGCGTACGCGTGAATCGAAGATCGCAATGAACTGGTTCTCAAGTTTCCGGAACTCCATCGTTCTCATCCTGGTTGCGGGCATGCTCCCGGTCGGGTCTGCCCGCGCCGACGAGCTCGGCGTGACCAACGACTCGATCCTGTTCGGCCAGGTCGCAGCCCTGGAAGGGCCGTCGGCAGCGTTGGGCCAGGCGGCGCGGCAGGGTCTGCTGGCCGCGTTCAGCGAGCTCAATGCCAAGGGCGGCGTCTATGGCCGCCGGCTCAAGCTGGCGAGCCGAAACGACGGCTACGACCCCGACCGCTCCGTGGTCGAGACCATCAAGCTGATCTACGAGGACAAGGTGTTCGCGCTGATCGGCGCCGTCGGCACCCCGACCGCGATGGCCACCGCGCCGATCGCAGCCTCGAACGACGTGCCCTTCATCGGGCCGGTGTCCGGCGCCGAATTCCTGCGCGCGCCGGAATTCCAGAACATCGTCAACATCCGCGCGAGCTACGCGGCCGAGGCGGAAGCCTCGATCAAGCATCTCACCGAGGAGCTGCGTCTCACCCGCATCGCCATCTTCTATCAGGACGACGCGTTCGGCCGCGACGTGCTGGCCGGGGTCAAGACCCATCTCGACCGGCGCGGGCTGGAGCTCGCCGCCGAGGGCACGTTCGAGCGCAACACGCGCGCAGTCGGCGCGGCGCTGAAGGTGATCCGCCGCGCCGAGCCGGAGGCCGTCATCCTGGTCGGCACCTACGGCCCGTGCGCCGAGTTCATCAAGATGGCGCATCGCTCGGGCTTCAGTCCGACCTTCTCGGCGGTGTCCTTCGTCGGCGGCAATGCGCTCGCCAAGGAGCTCGGCTCGGAAGGGCGCGGCGTCATCGTCTCCGAGGTGGTGCCGTTCCCGTGGGACACGGATCGCCGCATCGTCGCCGACTATCAGGCGGCCATGAAGACGCTGGATCCGAGCCAGACACCCGACTTCATCGGCCTCGAGGGCTACATCACCGGCCGCCTGGTGGCGCGCGCTCTGGCGATGACCGGGCCCAACCCGACGCGGGCCGAGCTGCTGCGGATCATCAACGAGGTCGGCCAGTTCGACATCGGCGGCCTGGTCGTCAGCTTTGGCAATGCGCGCAAGGAGAACCCGCCGCCGGTCTCGCTGACCGTGATTCAGAGCGACGGCACCTTCAAGCCGATCTAGAAGACGGTTTCCGGAGTCCTGGCACGTTGGTCATTTAACTCTCGCTGTCATCGTCCGCGAAAGCGGACGATCCAGTACGCCGTGACACCTCGGTCAATCTCTTCTGCCGCGGAGTACTGGATGCCCCGCTTTCGCGGAGCATGACGGCGGTGGGGATGGCGGGATCCCGAGACGGAAACAACCGGCTCGAAGGAAACGCTCGTCTCGTCAGCCCGCCGGCTTCTTCGGCTTCGGCGGCCCTTCGACCGGCGGCAAGGATTTCAGATAGATCGCCATCGCCTTACGGTCCTCGGGCGTCAGCTGCGACGTATTGCGGATCACCCGTGCCATCGAGCCGCCGGCGCTGTCGCCGTCGGGCAGCTGCCCGGTCTCCAGGAAATAGCTGATGTCGCTCTCGCTCCAGTCCGACAGGCCCTTCTGGGTGATGTTCGGCACGAAGCCCTGACCTTCCGGATCGGGGCCGCCGGCGAGGCGCTGTGCCGAAACGATGCCGCCGAGCGGGTTGCGCGGGCTGTGGCATTCGGCGCAATGGCCGAACGTGTTGACCAGATAGGCGCCGCGATTCCATTCCGCCGAGCGCGAGGCGTTCGTCACGAACGGCTTGTCGTCGAAGAACAGAAGTTTCCAAATACCGAGCGTGCGGCGAATGTTGAAAGGAAACGGCATGTCGTGGTCGCGCGACTTGCCGGCCACCGGCGGCAGCGTCTTCATGTAGGCGAACAGATCACGGACGTCGTCGACCTTGGCGCCGGCGTAAGAGGTATAGGGAAACGCCGGGTAATAGTGACTGCCGCCGGGCGAGACACCCTTGACCACCGCATTGACGAACTGCGCCTCGGTCCAGCGCCCGATCCCGTCATTGGGGTCCGGCGAGATGTTGGGCGCATAGAAGGTGCCGAACGGCGATGTCAGCGGCAGGCCGCCGCCGAGCTTCAAGCGATCCGGCTGGTTCGGCACCTGATGGCAGGAGGCGCAGCCGCCGATGTTGAACATCTCCTGGCCGTTAGCGAGATCGGGCGCCCGCGTCGTCGCTGCGAGCGCGATCGTGGACGGCTGGGTCAACCACCAGAACACCGCAAGGCCGGCGGCGCCGAGCACGCAGAGGGCAAGCAGGAGGCGTCTAAGCATGGTCGCTCCGTCACAGGCAGGAAGATCAGCGTCCGGCAGTCATCCGCCGCGAGCGCCGTGATACGACAAGACGCACGCGCCGAGCAAACCCGCGGGCCAGAAGCCAGTGCGGCAAAAACGAACGGAGGCGAACGCGCTGCCGCGTCCGCCCCCGTCGATGTCACGACAGATCAGCTGTTCTTGAGACGGAAGGTCTCGTGGCAGCCGCCGCATTCCTTGCCGATCGCGGGCGCAGTCGCCTTCAGGCTGTCGAGATCCTTGATCTTGGCCTTGGCCTCGGTGACGACCTTGGCGAAGCTGTCGATCTTGGCCTTGAAGCCGGCCTGGTCTTCCCAGATCTTCGGCGAAACGCCGTAGTCGCCCTCGAACTTCGCGCCCTTCATGCTCGCCGGATACATCGTCGGCAGCTTCTTGGCGGTATCCTCGAGCACGGCCAGAGCAGCATTGACGGCGGCCTGATCATACGGCTTCTCGCCCTTGACCATGGCGATCAGCACACCGCCGAGGTTCTTGGCGTTCGCCTTCATGGTGTCCTGGCTTTGCTTGACCAGGTTCTCCTGTGCCATCACGGCGCCGGCCCCCAGCAGCAACGCTGCTGCTACCACGACAGTCCGCTTCATCAATTCGCTCCTTTGTTGTCACAATCCCGTCCAGCCCACCTGGACGGGTCGCGCCTGGTTGGTCAACCCCTCGACCGGCGGGTTATTCCGGAATTGAGGCGGTTATCGGAGAGGTCCGGAGGGAAGGTACTCAGAGACTGTGACGGCGATGCTGCTCCCGGATCGCGATCCAGACCCGCTCGGGCGTCGCCGGCATGTCGATGTGGTCGATCTTGTACTCGCGCCACAGCGCTTCGACGATCGCGTTGACCACCGCCGGACACGAGCCGATTGCACCCGCCTCGCCGGCACCCTTCACGCCCATCGGATTGGTCTTGCAGGGCACGTTATGGGTCTCGAAGGTGAAGGTCGGCGCATCCGCGGCGCGCGGCAGCGCGTAGTCCATGTAGCTGCCGGTGACGAGCTGTGCATCGGAGTTGCTGTAGACCACCTGCTCCATCAGCGCCTGACCGATGCCTTGCACCGCGCCGCCATGGACCTGGCCGGCGAGCAGCAGCGGATTCAGCGTCACGCCGAAATCGTCGACGATCACGTAGTTGACGATCTTGATGATGCCGGTGGCCGGGTCGAGCTCGATCTCCGCGACGTGGGTGCCGTTCGGATAGGTGCCGTCGGCGCTGGCGAAGGTGGCGCTGCCGTTGAGCTTGGCCGGATCGACGCCGGGACGCTTGGCGAGATCGGCGAAGGAGATCGACCGGTCGGTGCCGGCGACGCGGATCACGCCGTCGGCGATCTCGAGATCGCCGAGGCCCGCTTCGAGCGCCTCGGCCGCGATCTGCTTGAGCTTGTCGCCGAGCTCATGCGTCGCACGCTGCACGCTGACGCCGCCCGAGGGGATCGAGGCCGAGCCGCCGGTGCCGAGGCCGGTCGCGATCTCCGCCGTGTCGCCCTGATGGATGTGGACGCGCTCCGGCGGCAGGCCGAACTGCTCGGCGACGATCTGGGCGTAAGCCGTCTGGTGGCCCTGCCCGCTCGACTGCGTGCCGATCAGGATCGTAACGTCGCCATTGGGGTCGAGCCGCACATTGGCGGTCTCCTCGCCCATGGTGCCACAGACCTCGACATAGCTCGCAAGCCCGATGCCCCGGATCAGGCCATGCTTCTTGGCGGCCTTGGCGCGCTTGGAAAACTCCTTCCACTCGGCGATCTCCATCGCGCGCTTGAGATGCGCGTTGAAATCGCCGGAATCGTAGACCTTGCCGGTCGCGGTCTTGTAGGGCAGCGCGCGCGGCGGGATGAAGTTCTTGCGCCTGATCGCATCGACCGACATGTCGAGCTTGCGCGCGCAGGCGTCGACCAGGCGCTCGACCACATAGGCCGCCTCGGGGCGGCCGGCGCCGCGATAGGCATCGACCGGCACCGTGTGAGTGAAGATCGTGCGCACCCGGCAGTGAAAATTCTGGATGTCGTAGAGGCCCGGCAGCATGCCGGCGCCGCCATGCGGGATGTAGGGCGCGAAGGTCGAGAGATAGGCGCCCATGTCGCCCATCAGATCGACGTCCATGGCGAGAAACTTGCCGTCCTCGGCGAGCGCCATCCGCGCGGTCGTGACGTTGTCGCGGCCCTGCGCGTCGCCCATGAAATGCTCGGAACGGTCGGCGGCCCAGCGCACCGACTTGCGCAGCCGCTGCGCGGCGACCGCAACCAGCGCGTATTCCCGGTACGGAAACAGCTTTGTGCCGAAGCCGCCGCCGACGTCCGGGCAGATCACCCGCATCTTCTCGGTCGGGATCTTCAGCACGTTCTGGCAGAGGATGTCGCGCAGGCGGTGGCTGCCCTGGCTGCCCGCGGTGAGCGTCAGATGATCGCGCTTGGTGTCGTATTCGCAGACCGCGGCGCGCGTCTCCATGAAGCTCGCGACCACGCGCGGATTGACGATGCGGATCTCGGCCACCGCATGCGCCTTCGCAAACGCCGCCTCGGTCGCCGACTTGTCGCCGATCGAGACGTCGAACAGCACGTTGTTCTTGTGATCGGCCCACACCTGCGGCGCGCCCGGCTTGATCGCATTGACGACGCCGGTGACCGCTGGAAGCGTCGTCCACTCGACCTTGATCGCCTCGAGCGCGTCGCGCGCATGGTCGAGCGTGTCGGCGACCACGAAGGCCACGGCGTCGCCGACGTGACGCACCTCGTCCTTGGCCAGGATCGGATAAGGCGGCGCGGTGAACGGATCGGTCTCGAGGTTGAACAGGCACGGCAGGCCGCCGAGTTCCGCGGTGTCCTCGGCGGTGAGAATCAGCGCCACGCCCGGCAGCAGCCGCGCCGCGGCGACATCGATGGTGAACTTGGCATGGGCATGCGGCGAGCGCAGCACCAGCGCATGCAGGGCAGCCGATGGCGCGAGATCGTCGGTATAGCGGCCCTTGCCGCGAATCAGCGCGTCATCCTCTTTCCGGAGAACGCTTTGTCCCATACCGAACTTGATTGGAGCTGCCATCTGGTTTCACGTCCCGCTTCGTTTTGGCGATGTTGGCGCCATATTGCAGCGGAACGCCAGCCCGCGCAAACGGCATATCCGCCGCAGGGGACCGCGAGCGGTCAACTCTCGTGGGGGTCGACGTGCGGCTCGCACCGGATCACGTGATATTGCATTGCAATGGACGCTCCGGCGCACGGTCCGGCGCCGGAGCCCCTGCCCTATCGGGCCCATCAATGATGCGCATGCTCTGCCTTGGCGCCGTCCGGCTGACCACCGGGCGCCTGGGCGCCGATACCGAGCACGTCGAGCAGCACGGCCATCTTGCCGGCCCGCTCGAATTGCAGCGTCACCGCGACCGACTTGCCCTCGACCAGCGGCGCCTTGAGGCCGGTGAGCATCAGGTGGATGCCGCCGGACGTCAGCGCAACGGTCTGTCCCGCCGAGATCGGCAGCCCCTCCTCGATCGGCCGCATCACCATGACGCCGTCGCGCGTCGACATCTCGTGGATCTCGACGGTCTCGGCAATATCTGCACTGGCCGCGACCAGCCGGTCCGGCTCGCGGCCCGTATTGGTGACGGTGAAATAGCCGGCGCCGACCTTGGCGCCACCGGGCGTCGCGCGGCTCCAGCCCGAGGACACGATGATGTCGCCCTTGGCGACACCGCGCGGCGGCTCGGCGGATGTCATCCGCAGCAGCGGCGCGGGATATTTCAGCGCATGTGGATCCTGGCCGGGCGCAGCGATCTCGACCCATTTCGCCGTGCCCTTCTCACAGTCCTGGATCGCGGGAATGGGAAGGACATCACCCGACTTGAACGTGTCGGCCACGAATCCCGTGAAGGTGAACTCGTCGTAATAACCGTCCTCCAGGCGGCCGCTCCAGCTGATCTCCTTCACCCCTTCGCTGAGCTGCGCGCCGTGGAAGAAATTATAGGCCCGTGCGTAAGCGCCCTTCTTGACGTCAACAGTCCAGCCCGGCTTCGGCATCGGCTTGATCGCGATCAAGCCTTCCGGCACCTGCACGGTCAGCCGCAGGGTCGCTGCGCCCTCGCAGCCATGCGGCACCGCGAGCACGGCCTTGAACGTCTTGCCGATGCGCGCCTCCGGCTTGTCGAGCACGACATGCGCCTGCGCCGGGACGCTGCCGACGGCGGCGGAGAGAGCGGCGAGGCCGATCAGGATCGATTTCACGAGAGTGGTCCTCCGCGAATGAGTGGTGTGATCACGCATGCTGTAGCTCCTCACAATTTGTAGCGGAGGCCGGCATAGACGCCGCGGCCATTGCCGGGGTTGAACAGCGTCGACGTCGGTGTCGCGCGATCGATGATGCTGGTGGTCGCGATGTACGCCTTGTTGGCGAGGTTGCGGCCCTCGAGATAGGCGGAGAAATGCTTGCCGTCGTCATAGGTCGCCTTCAGGCCCCACAGCAGATAGGGGTCGGTGGAGAGCGTGTTGGCGCTGTCGACGAAATAGGACTGCGGCACCCATTCGATGTTCGGCCCGAAGGCGAAGCCTGCCGGATGCTTGTACAGCAGCTCCGCGCGCAGGAAGTGCGGTGGTGCGCCCGGCAGGCGGTTGTTGCCCCAGGTCGCATCGTTGCTGTAGCGGAAGTCGTTGTAGGTGTAGGCGAGGTTGAGCCAGACGCGGTCGGGCGCATCGCTCTTCATCGCGAGCCCCTTCAGCAGGCTCAGGCCGAGCCCGGCCTCGATGCCCTGATGCATGGTCTTGTCGGCATTGGTGACGTTGCAATTGCCGAACGACGAATAGAAGCATTGCAGCTCGTTGCGGATATCGGCGTGGTAGAGCGCAAAATCCCAGGTGACATCCGGCCGCCGGCCGCGCGTGCCGATCTCATAGGTGGTCGCGGTCTGCGCCTTGATGTCGTAGAAGCGCACCAGCGCGCCCCTGCCCTCGCCGAAGCTCGGCGCCTCGCCGCTGCGCGAGATGTTGGCGAACACCTGCCAGCTCGGATCGACGTCCCAGAGCACGCCGACCTTGGGGCTCGCGAGGTCGTAGCTGGCGCGGCCCGCGGCGTCGCCGTTGAGCGTGAAGTTGACCTGCTGGCTGCGGACGGCATGCAGGAACTGTGCACCGGCGATCAGCGAGACGCTCGGCAGCGCGTACCAGGCATTCTCGGCATAGAGCGTGTAGTTCTCCGGATTCTGGGTCAACGAGGACAGCTGCATGCCCTTGTTGCCGCCGGTGTTGACGAACTGGTTGGCATCCGTGGTGCCGTTCTGGATGTTCAGCCCGACCGTGAAGCGGTTGCGATGGCCGCCGATCTCGCGATCGTCCACCGCGCGCACGAAGCCGCCATAGTCGTGATAGCGGTAGTCCAGCCATTGGAAGATCGGATGCATCAGATGCCGGTCGACGGCGAACACGCCGAACTCGACATCGGTGTTGTCGAGATGGATCGTCGACTTGTTGGCGACGCGCACCGTGTCGATGTTGCGCTGCCAGTCGTTGAGCACATTGTTGGCCGCGGCCGTCTGCGGCGAGTTGAGCGCGCTGGTCTTGCTCACCTCGCCCGGGATACGCTGCCGTACCGAGTTGGCGTTGAGATAGAAGCGGGTCTCGAAATCGGGCGAGACCTGGTAGCCGAGATTGGCGCTGCCGCGCTCGGACGTACCCCAGCTGTGGTCGCGATAGCCGTCGACGCGCGACGCCGAGCCGGTCACGAAATAATCGGCCGCGCCATAGACGCCGCCGGTCGAGGCCTGGCCGCGCAGGAAGCCGAAGGCGCCGCCGTCCAGCCGGCTCTCGAACGCGGAGGCGTCGCGTCCGGTGGGAGTGACGAAGTTGACGGCGCCGCCGAGCGAATTGGCGCCGTAGCGCAGCGCATTGGCCCCCTTGTAGACCTCGACATAGCGATAGGCAGTCGGGTCGATCTCCTGGAAATCGCCATAGCCGTCGGCGGTGTTGATCGGGATGCCGTCGAGATAGAGCTGCGTGCCGCGCAGGTGGAAGTTGCGCGACAGGCCGGAGCCGCGAATCGACAGCCTGGTGTCGTCGCCCCATTTCGGCTGGGCGAACACGCCGGGCACGTAGTCGAGCACATCCTTGACGGTCTGCGCCGCGCCAGTCTTGAACGCGGTATCGGGCACGACGGCGACCGCACCCGGCGTCTGCTGGATGCGCTGCGTCGCTGTTTGCGTGTTCGGCGCGGTCACGCTGGGCGCCGGACCGACTGGACCAGCCGCAACCGCCTGCGGTGCGGTCCCCGACCTGGGCACGCGCGTCCTCGATACGGACCGATCATTGCCGGACTGGACCGGGCGCGATGCGGCGCGCTTGGCCGGATCGACC
Organism: Bradyrhizobium sp. SZCCHNS2022; assembly: GCF_032377575.1. Lineage (NCBI taxonomy): Bacteria > Pseudomonadati > Pseudomonadota > Alphaproteobacteria > Hyphomicrobiales > Nitrobacteraceae > Bradyrhizobium > Bradyrhizobium sp. SZCCHNS2022. The sequence goes on from NZ_JAUHHZ010000001.1 coordinate 3,459,151, forward strand.
GTGACCGTCGGCAGATTGGTCTCTTGGCGGGCTTGAGAAAAACAAGGGGAAGACAACGTGACGAGGCACGTCGCCGCGCACAGCGCGGTTACGGAACGGGACATGATGAACCTCTGAACGAACGAAACCGGACGAAAAACCGATGTCAGGCGTTCGCGGGAGGTCCTTGCGACAGTCGCGGTTCACGGAGGCGGGTATCGCGCGCGGCCCAGGCGGCGAAGCTGCCGAGGCGCAGCTCGCCGGCGCTGCGCACCAGCGTTTCCACCGCCATTGCCGGCACTGGCGCGGCATGGGCGGCAAAGGCACAAACGGCACAGAAATTCTTATGCAGGACGGCTGAGTTCGGTGCGCCGGTGTCGTGGGCCGCCCCACCATCCGCCTCGGCGCAGATGACACCGAGATCGTTGGCGGAAGCCGCGGCCATTTGCGCCGACATCGCCCCGGCGAGAACCATCTGCAGCGCGATCAGATAGGCGGCGACGATGCCGACCACCCTCCTCGTCCACGCTGCTGTCCCGCGCCGTCGCTTCACGCCGATGTCTCCCCGCAGCAGACAATATTGATGGTGGTTCGCAGGCGCAAGCCGGAATGGCTGCACGCGAACCGTCGACTCGGTTCGCGTGCAGGATCAGCGCCGCACGAGCGCCTTCAGCCAGCGTGGACCGAACAGCACCAGGATCGCCCCGGCATAGATGACGGCGCCGACCAGGATCAGCACGCCGAGCATCGCCTCGTCCTGCATGCGGCCGAGCGCGGCGAGATGCGGCGCCGCCACGAAGGCCGTGGCCCACAACGCCGCCGCCAGCACCACGCCGGTGCCGGCAAACTTCAGCAGCGATGCGGTGAGCCGCCGGTCGAAACGGAGATAGCCCTTGTGCACGGCGAAGCCGAGCACCAGCAGCAGATTGATCCAGGCGCCGACGGCCGTCGCCAGCGCCAGCCCGACCTGCGCCAGCGAGCCCATCAGCAGCACCTTGAGGAGGACGTTGACGGTCAGCCCCGTGAGCGACGCCTTCACCGGCGTTGCCGTGTCCTTGCGCGCATAGAAGGTCGAGACCGCGCTGCGGATCATCACGAAGGGAATGAGGCCCACGGCATAGGCGGCGAGCGTCGCACCGGCCGCGGCGGCATCGCCTTTGGTGAAGGCGCCGCGGGCGAACATCGCGCGCGTGATGACGTCGGGCACCGCGAGGAAGGCGGCGACGAACGGCACCGAGAACAGCAGCGTGAACTCGAAGGCGCGGCGCTGCTGCTCCATGGCGCCGTCATGATCACCCGCGGTCAGCCGCCGCGACATCTCCGGCAGCAGCACCGTGCCGATGGCGATGCCGATCACCCCGATCGGCAGCTGATTGAGGCGGTCGGCATAATACAGTGCCGAGATCGCACCCGCGGGCAGGAACGTCGCGATGATGGTGTCGGCGAACATCGCCACCTGCGTGCCCATCGAGCCGAGTGTCGCCGGGCCCAGCGCCTTGAAGAAGGCGCGGATGTCGTCATCGAGCTTGAGCGGCGCAAACCGCGGCAGCCCGCCATGGCGGGCGAGATCGCCGGCGAGCAGAAAATACTGCAGGAAACCGGAGATCAGCACGCCCCACGCCGCGGCATGGCCCGCATTCGGAAAGAACGCCGCGAGCGCCAGCGTGACCATCATCGCCAGATTGAGGAAGATCGACGCCGCTGCGGCGCTGGCAAAGCGCTGCATCACGTTGAGCATGCCGCCATACAGCGTCACCAGGGTGATCAGCAGCAGATAGGGAAAGGTGATCCGCGTCAGCGTGATCGCCATGTCCCGCTGCACCGGATCATCGGTGAAACCCGGCGCCAGGATGGTCATCGCCTGCGGCATGAACACCCATGCGAGGACCAGCAGTACGACCTGCGAGGCCAGCAGCAGCGTGAAGATCCGGTCGGCAAACAGGCTCGCCGACGCCGGCCCCTTCTCGCCATGGACATGCGCATAGGCGGGAACAAAGGCCGCGTTGAACGCGCCCTCGGCGAAGATCGCCCGGAAATGGTTCGGCAGCCGGAACGCGATGAAAAACGCATCGGCGATTGGCCCAGCGCCAAGAATCGCCGCCAGCATGATATCGCGGGCAAAGCCGGTGAGGCGCGACAGCAAGGTATAGCCGCCGACGGTGAAGATGCGTCCGAGCATGGGGGGCTTGTAGAGGATTGGGCGCAGAGTTTGAAGCGGGGAACGTGGGTTCAGCCTGCCGGCGGCTAAAGTGTGGCGTGAGACTGATGTCATGTCGATGCGGCAGACGCTGCATGCCTCATACTCCGCTGTCATCCCGTACCAGCCTGCCGACGCGAAGCGGCGGCGGGCGCCGATCCGGGATCCGTGCGCCGTGTCGTCGAAGGAACGCGCGGGACGAGCCGCCTGCCCGCTGCGGACATCACGCGGTATGGATCCCGGCGTTCGCCGGGACGACAATGGTGTGTGGAGCGGCCAGCGAGGCAGATCAGCCCAACGCGCCCTCCCCCACTGAGGTGGCGCCGCCTCCCCCAGGAACGGCGGCATCAACATGCGCGAACTTCCGATAAAAATAATCTCCTTGCGTTTTTTCGAAAATCATGATCATCTCCCCCCATCCCGCCTCATCGCGGAGGGGCGTTGCGCGCGATCGTCACGACACGCGAGGCGGGGATGCGGTGGCCGCGAGAGATCGCAGCGTCTTCTCACGAGGGCGCGGACGAACGATCTGTCGCGGACGCGAAGTCGCAGCGGCCTGACACCCCGATGCTGGTGTCAACAGCGCAATGCGCAAGCATTGTCGCGGCATGGTGGCCAACAAGCCCGGCGCACCAGGGCGACTGCGTATAAGCGTGAAGACACCGCGCAGGGAATGCCGGATGTTCGGCTGAACCTGTGGTACCTGCCGCCTGCATTTTTTTCCGCAGGCGGGCCATGGGTGAGGCCTTCACCCGGCATTCCCTGCGCCCTCTGCGCTGTTTGCGAGGGGCGGACTGATCGCAAGCCTCGGGCATCATGTGCCGCGAGACCGCGTCCCCATGCCGATCGCTGTTTGAGATGTAAATCGGAACTGAGCCCCGCTGCCGTAGGGCGGATTAGTACTACTGCGTCAGAAACACTGCCCGCTATCCGTCGTCATTCCGGGGCGCCCGAAGGGCGAGCCCGGAATCCATAGCCACAGACAGATGTTTGGCGACAAAGTGCCCACAACCAGCCTGCCTTACACTATTGCCTGTGGGTATGGGTTCCGGGCTCGCCCTTCGGGCGCCCCGGAACGACACGGAGGGAGCAAAGCCCTTTTCTGACGCAGTAGTACTAATCCGCCCGACGTTCTGCTGTTCAAAACTTGAACGACGCCTCATCCACCGCCGTCATCCCGGACAAGCCTGCCGGCGCGAAGCGGCGGCGGGCGCCGATCCGGGATCCATACGCCGCGGCGGGCGTGTTGGGCAAAAGGCCAATGACCAGCGTGGCCCAAACCGCTCCCTGGGGGGATGGGTCCCGGCGTTCGCCGGGACGACACTGATGTATGGGCCGCCGGTGGGGCAGATCAGTTCAGCGCGCGCGATTCACCGTAACGACGCGAGCCGGACGACGTGACGGTGCGAGAGGCCTCAGGCCAGCGCGCCGCGCACGACGTCGATGATGCGGGCCTGCGTCGCTTCGTCGAGATAGGCGTGCATCGGCAGGCTGATGACATCCGCGGAGAGTTGCTCGCTGACCGGCAGGCCGCCGTCGGCGCTCGGGAAGATGCGGTACGCCGTCTGCTGGTGCATCGACTTCGGATAGTAGATCGCGGTCGGGATGCCCTGCGCCTTCAGCGCGGCTGCGAAGGTGTCGCGGTCGACGCCGCGCGGCAGGCGAATGGTGTATTGCGCCCAGACCGAGGTGCAGCCTTCGACGAGGCGCGGCACCTTGACGACGTCGGCCAGCGCCGCCGTGTAGCGCTCGGCGACCTGATTGCGGACCGCGATCTCGTCCTCGAAGATCCTGAGCTTCTCGAGCAGCACCGCGGCCTGGATGGTGTCGAGGCGCGCCGTGAGGCCGAGGCGGACGTTGTCGTATTTGTCGCTGCCGCCGCCATGCGCGCGCACGCTGCGCAGGCGCTCCAGCAGGCCGGCGTCGTCGGTGAGGATGGCGCCGCCGTCGCCGAAGCAGCCGAGCGGCTTGGCCGGATAGAAGCTGGTGGCGGTCGCCAGCCCAAACGTGCCGATGCGTCGGCCCTTGTAGCTGGCGCCAAAACCCTGCGCGGCGTCGTCGAGCACGAACAGGCCCTCGGCTTCGGCGATCGCGGCGACCGAATCATGGTCCGCGCTCTGCCCGAACAGATCGACCGGGATCACGGCCTTCGGCTTCAGGCCGAGCCGCTTGGCGGTGGCGATGCCGCGGCGGAGCGAGGCCGGATCGATGTTGAAGGTGTCCTCGAGCACGTCGACGAACACCGGCGTCGCGCCGGTCAGCGCCACGGCCTCGCCGGTCGCGCAGAAGGTGAAGGACGGGCACAGCACGGCATCGCCCGGGCCGATGCCCTGGGCCATCAGCACCATCAGCAGCGCGTCGGTGCCGCTGGAGCAGCTCACCGCGTATTTGGCGCCGCAGAACTCAGCCAGTTGCTTCTCGAGCTGAATCACCTCGGGGCCGCCGAGAAACTGGCAGTGGGCGAGCACGCGGGCGACGGCGTCGTCGAGCGACTTGCCGAGCCGCTGGCGCTGCGCGGCGGTGTCGATGAACGGAATGGGCTGATGACGCAAATGCTGGTTCATGAGCTCTACAACGTTTCGAAAATGGAAATGGGTGGAGCGGACGCGAGACTAGCCCGCAGCACGGAGCTTGGCGGTCTCCGCAGGACGATGGCTCGATGTCTCCAGGCACTGCGTGGCGATGGCGAGACTCGCGACGCCCTCGTCCCCGGTGACGGCCGGCGCGGTGCCGGAGCGCACCGCGTGCAGGAACGCAATCAGCTCGGCGCGCAGCGGCTCGTCATGGCCGACCGGCAGATGGCGCATCGAGTAGCTGCCGTCCGGCTTGAAGCCGAAGCACTCGGTGACCTGGCGCGTGAGCAGGTCGCCCATGATGTACTTGCCGCGCGTCGCCACCGTGACGTTGCGCGCCTTGAACGGCGTCAGCCAGTTGGTGTTGATGTGCGCGAGCACGCCGGAGGCGGTGCGGAATTGCAGCAGCGCGATGTCCTCGCGCTCGGCCACCGCGCTCGACAGCTGCGGCTGCACCTCGATGATATCGGACTCGGTGAACCAGCGGATCAGGTCGATGTCGTGCACGGCGAGGTCGATGACGACGCCGACATTGGACATGCGCGGCGGGAACGGGCCGACGCGGGTGATTGCGATCGAGAGGAGGTCCTCGCCGGCGATCGCCTTCTTGATCGCGGCGACTGCCGGATTGAAGCGCTCGACATGGCCGATCATCAAGGTGACGCCGGCGCGATGCGCGGCCGAGACGATCTCCCTGCCCTCCTCGACCGTCGAGGCGATCGGCTTCTCCACGAGGAGATGCACTTTGCGCGCAATGCAGGCGAGCGCGAGCTCGTGATGCAGATGGGTGGGAGCGGCGATGGTGACGGCGTCGACACCTTCGGCGGCGAGCTGATCGAGCGTCTCGAAGGTCGGGCAGTTGGCGAGCTCGGTGACGCGGGTACGATGCGCCTGCAGCGGATCGACGACGCCCACGAGATGCACGTCGGGCAGTCCGGCGAGCACGCGGGCATGGTTGCTGCCCATCACGCCGGCTCCGATCACGCCGACCCGCAGCGCCTGCCTCAGTTCGGCCTTGTGGCCCGCCCCCTTGGAACTCATGTCCTCGACCCCATCGATGTCACGGTTCGGCCACAACAGTTAACGAACTGCAAATCAGCCGGTCGAAGCTCTCCTAGCATGGCACTTCCAGCGAGGCGAATGCGGAAACCCTTTTCAGGACACGATTTGATTCAGAAAGTTACATCGGAGGCAGACGAAAAGCGGAGTGTTTTGAGGGACCTGCAGCATGGCCTTCGCGTGTGCCGCGCGCCCTGGTCACGCGTTGGGACAGGCAGTGGACGGCGGATGATCCGCATCACGCCTGCGTGTTGGCAGCCCCCGGAGGTAACGCGATGGATCGGACTTGCGAAGGAGGTCATGTCACATCGCGGGAGAACGCCCATGGTCCAACACCTCGCCTCGCTTCGCTACGCGTCTCGCTTCGCCATCCTGCTCGCCTCCCTGGCGCCCTGGTCGCCGTCGGCCGCGGCCGCCGCGGAGCGACCGGTGGTGATCGAGCTGTTCACGTCGCAAGGCTGCTCGTCGTGCCCACCTGCAAATGCCTATTTGAACGAGTTGGTGCGCCAGCGGCGCGACGTGCTGCCGCTCGCCTTTCATGTGACCTATTGGGACCGGCTCGGCTGGAAGGATCCGTTCTCATTGCCGGCGGCGACCGATCGTCAGGCCCGCTACGGCAGCCGCTTCGGCGACGGCTCCTACACGCCGGAGATCGTGATCGACGGCGTGACCAGTCATGTCGGCTCCAACAGGGCCGAGATTGCACCGGCGATCGAGCGCGCCAGGGCCGCGCGCGCCGCGACGCCCCTGACGCTCGCACGCAGAGGCGAAAAGCTCACCGTCGAGGTCGGCGCCGGTGAAGGGCGCGGCCGCATCGTGCTGGTCGGCTTCGATCGCCGGCATGAAACGGCGATCCGCCGCGGCGAGAATGGCGGCCGCACGCTGGAGGAGCTCAACGTGGTGCGATCGGTCCGCACGCTGGCAGATTGGAGCGGCGCCGCGCTCCGCCTGACCGAGCCGATGCCGGAGGGCGAGGATGTTGCGGTCCTGCTCGAAGCGCCGGACGGCCGTATCGTCGGCGCCGCGCGGCTGTAGCTGCCGAGGTCAGGAGGAGGCGCAGTCGAGGCGCCAGAACCGGCGGTAGCCCTCCTCCACCTTGCGCGTGTAGGTCTCGACGTTGCCCGCCGCAGAGCCAGCAACCATCGCCGGCAGCTCAGCGCGCAGCTTCGCCAGCTCCGCAGGCTGCGCCGCATGCTTCAGGGCGATGGCGATGTAGCCGTCATCGTCCGCCGCCACGAACGCGGCGAGCCCGACCGCCGTGTTGATGGCGGCTGCTGCGCGCGCCGCCGCACCAAAGCCGAGCTTGGCGATGACGGGCACGCCGGCCTGCAGCGATTCCCAGGTGCTGACGCCGCCATTCTGCGGGAACGGATCGAGCGACATGTCGATCTCGGCGAACTGCGCGATGTGCCGGTCGCGCGTCGACAGACCAAGGCAGGTGATGCGCTCCTCGGCGACACCATGCGCCACGAACCGGGCGACGAGAGCGTTGCGCACCAGGGAATCGTCGAGTGCGCCGTTCTTGATGACGACCCGCGCATCCGGCAGCGCAGCCATCAGCCGCGACCACAGCGCGAGCGCAGGGTCCGAGATCTTGTCGATCCGGTTGAACACGCCGAAGGTGACGTGGCCGTTGCGCAGCATCGGCAGCGGCGTCGGCTGCCATCCCGGCAAGGGGTCGGTGGTGATCACCGCCGGCAGATCATAGACCCGCTCGGCAAACAGCGGACGCGCGGCCTCAGGCACGGTCACCGGATCGGCGAAGAAGTAGTCGATGGTCGGAAGTCCCGTTCCCGTGCCGCTGCCCCATGCCGTGACCTGCACCGGCGCCGGCTTGCGCGCGAACACCGGCAGGCGGTTGCCGGCGGAATGGCCGGAGAGATCGACGAGGATGTCGACTTGATCGGACTCGATGCGATCGGCCAGCTCCTCGTCGGACATCTGCCAGGCGTCGACCCAGATGTCGGCGGCGGAACGGCAGCGCTCGGTCATGCCATCCCGAAGCGGCGAGCAGGAGTAGCAGACGACCTTGAAGGCCTGATGGTCGTGATGCCGCAGCACCGGCAGGAACACCAGCGCCGCCGAGTGATTCCTGAAATCGGACGAGACGTAGCCGATGGTGAGCCGCCGCTCCGGATCGCGGTCGCGGACCGGCGGCGGCCGGCGCGTGATCTTGCTGCCGATCCTGGTCCACCATTCCCGGCGTACGGCCTGGTGCTGGGCGAAGCCGGTGTCCGGCATGAAGTCGAGCAGGAAGATCTTGGCGGTGATCGCATCACCGAAGTCCGGCTTGATCTCGAGCGCCCGCTCGAAGTGCTGCATGGCCGTGGCGAGATCACCCTGCTTGCAGAAGCATTCGCCGAGCCAGGTCCAGGCGACCTCCGACCGCGGGTTCTGCTCCAGCACCTTGCGGCAGGCGTCCATCGCCGGCGCGATGTTGTCCCTGATGACGCTCAGTTGCGCGAAGCCCAGCAGCGCCACGTCCTGCAGGGGGTCGATGGCCAGCGCGGCTTCGAAATCCGGCATCGCCTGGTCGAAACGCCCGGCCTGCTGGTGCAGCCGGCCGCGCTGCGCCAGCACCTGCGCCGCGCGCGGCCGGATCGCGAGCGCGGCATCGAATGCGGCCAGCGCGTCGTCGGAATGGCGCAGGTTGATGCTGGCGAGCCCCTTGCCGAACATCGCCTCCATGTGGCGCGGGTTGAGCGACAGCGCGCGATCGAAGCTCTGATTGGCCTCCGCATTGCGCGCGAGTGGCAGCAGCGCCATGCCGCGATTGCAATAGGCGTCGGCGTAGTCGGGCTTGAGCGCGATCGCCCGGTCATGCGCCGCGATCGCCTCCTCCGGCCGGCCCAGGCGCATCAGCGTATTGCCGAGGCCCGTGAGCGCCACGAGCAGGTTCGGCTTCAGCGCGAGCGCCCGCTCCTGGCATTTGCGCGCCTCCTCGAAGCGCTTGCGGTTGAACAGCGCGAGGCCGAGATTGGAGAGCGCCTCGGCGTGACGCGGCTCGATCTCGACCGCCTTCGTCAAGGCCTGCTCGGCGAGGTCGAGCTGACCGCTGTCCAGCGCCACCACGCCGAGCAAGTGCAAGGCATCGAAATGCTCCGGCAACAGCGCCAGGATCTGGCCGCAGATCGCCTGCGCCTCCGCCGGACGGCCAGCGCGATAGGCCGCCACCGCGTGCGACATCAGCTCGTCGGCCTGCTTGCGGTGCTTCTTCTGGAGCCTGGCGTTCTGGAACGCGCGAGAGCCGACATTGCTGGCCAAGGACTTGCCTCCACGGGGCGGCGTGCGGATTTCAACGGACGCGACGAACTCATGCGTGGCGTCGGCTTACACCGCCGCCACGACGCTCAGCCGGGGCCGGCGCAATGACGGCGCCAGAACTGGCGATAGCCCTCTTCGACCTTGCGGGCGTAGGTCTCGACATTGCCGGCTGCGGAGGCGGCCACCCGCGCCGGCAGTTCGGCCCGGAGCTTCGCCAGCTCGGCCGGCTGGCGCGCATGCTTGATGGCGATCGCAATGTAGCCGTCATCGTCCTCGGCCACCCAGTCGCCGAGCCCGACAGCGGTGACGATCGCGCCCGCGGCCCGCGACGCCGCGCTCAGGCCGAGCTTGGCGATGACGGGAACGCCGGCCTGCAGCGACTCCCAGGTGCTGACCCCGCCATTCTGCGGAAACGGATCGAGCGAGATGTCCACCTGCGCAAACTGCGCGATCTGCTGCTCGCGCGTCGACCAGCCGAGACAAGTGATGCGCTCGTGGCTGACGCCATCGGCGGCAAAGCGCGCCAACAGGCGGTCGCGCAGCAAGGGATCATCGAGCGAGCCGCTCTTGATGACGATGCGGGAGTCCGGCAGCTGCTGCATGAGCCGCGACCACAGCGCGAGCACCGGATCGGAGATCTTGTCGAGCCGATTGAACACGCCGAAGGTCACGTGGCCGTTGCGCAGCATCGGCAGCGGCGTCGGCGGCACATCCGGCAGCGCTTCGGTGGCGATGACCGCAGGCAGATCGTAGACCTGCTCGGCGAACAGATGGCGTGCGGCCTCGGGCACCGTCACCGGATCGGCGAAGAAATAGTCGATCGTCGGCAGGCCAGTGCCGGTGCCGCTGCCCCACGCCGTGACCTGAACCGGTGCCGGCTTGCGGGCAAACAGCGGCAGCCGATTGCCGGCGGAATGGCCGGAGAGATCGACCAGGATGTCGACGCCGTCGGCTTCGATGCGGTCGGCCAGTTCGTCGTCGGACATCTGCGAGGCATCGACCCAGACTTCGGCGCAGGCGCGGAACTGGGCGGTCACCGCATCCTGGACCGGCGAGCAGGCGTAGCAGCAGATCCGGAAGGCCTCACGATCGGCGTGCTTCAGCACGGGCAGATAGGTCAGAGCCGCCGAGTGAGTCCTGAAATCGGAAGACACGTAGCCAAGGGTGAGGCGCCGCTCCGGATCGAGGTCGCGCGGCGGCAGCGATCGCTGCGGGATGTGACGGCCGATCCGCTCCCACCACTCGCGCCGAGCGGCCTGATGCAGCGCAAAGTCGGCATCCGGCATGAATTCGAGTGTGAAGATCTTGGCGGTCATCGCCTCGGCAAAATCGGGCCTGATCTCCAGGGCACGATCGAAATGCGCGATGGCCGCAGCAACCTCGCTTTGCTTGGCGTAGCAGACGCCGAGCCACAGCCAGGCATCCTCGGAGCGCGGGTTCTGCTCCAGCACCTTGCGGCAGGCATCCACGGACTGCGCGACGTCCTTGAAATGTCCGAGCTGGGCCTTGCCGAGCAGCGCCATCTCCAGCATCGGATCATGGGCCAGCGCCGCCTCGTAGTCCGCCTTTGCCTGATCGAACCGCCCGGCCATCTGATGCAGCCGGCCGCGCTGCGCGAGCACCTGCGCCGCACCGGGCTTGACGGCGAGCGCCGCATCGAACGCCGCGACCGCGTCGTCGGCGTGATTCAGATTGATGCTGGCGAGCCCCTTGCCGAACATCGCCTCCATATGGCGCGGGTTGAGCGACAGCGCGCGGTCGAAGCTCGCATTGGCCTCCACGTTGCGGCCGAGCGGAAGCAGCGCCATGCCGCGATTGCAATGGGCATCGGCGTAGTCAGGCTTCAGCGCGATCGCCCGGTCATGTGCCGCAATCGCCTCGCGTGGCAGGCCGAGACGCATCAGGCTGTTGCCGAGGCCGGTCTGCGCGACCACGAGATTGGATTTCAGCGCGATCGCGCGCTCCTGGCATTTGCGCGCGTCGTCGAAGCGCTTGCGGTTGAACAGCGCGAGGCCGAGATTGGAGAGCGCCTCGGCATTCCGCGGCTCGATCTCGACGGCCTTGGTGAGCGCCTGCTCGGCGAGATCGATCTGGCCGCCGTCGAGCGCCGTCACGCCGAGCAGGTGCCAAGCATCGAAATGCTCGGGCAGCAGCTCCAGGATCTGGCCGCAGACCGCCTGGGCCTCCGCCCGCCGTCCGCCGCGATAGGCGGCGACTGCGGCGGGCATCAGGGCGTCCGCCTGCTTGCGGAGCTTCTTGTTCAGCCTCGCATTCTGAAACGCACGGGAACCGACATCGCTTGCCAAAGACGGCCTCCAGAATTGACGCGTCGATCTACGAAGCGGGCTCGCTCACGCGCCGCACGGTTTCCGGCCGGGCCGAAGGACTCAGCCGCCAGCCGCGCAATAGCGGCGCCAGAACTGGCGATATCCCTCCTCGACCTTGCGCGTATAGGTCACGACATTGCCGGCGGCCGAGCCGGCAACGCGCGCCGGCAGCTCGGCGCGGAGCTGGGCCAGTGCGGCCGGTTGCCCGGCGTGCTTCAAAGCGATCGCCACATAGCCCTCGTCGTCGTCGGCCACCCAATCGTCGAGCCCGATCGCCTTGACGATCGCGCCGCCGGCCCGAGATGCCGCGCTGTTGCCCAGCTTGGCGACCACCGGCACGCCGGCCTGCAGCGATTCCCAGGTGCTGACGCCGCCATTCTGCGGGAACGGATCCAGCGATATGTCGATATTGGCAAAGGCTGCGATGTGCTCGTGGCGCATCGATGCGCCGAGACAGGTCACCCGGCCCTCGCCGATGCCGAAGGCGGCGAAACGCGCGATCAGCCCGTCGCGCAGGAATGCATCCTCGAGCGCGCCGTTCTTGATGACGATGCGTGCCTCGGGCAGAGCCTGCATGAGCGCCGACCAGACCGTCAGCACCTCGTCGGAGATCTTGTCGACGCGGTTGAAGACGCCGAAGGTGACGTAGCCATTGCGCAGCATCGGCAACGGCGTCGGCTGCGCGTCGGGCAGCGGATCCGTCGTGATCAAGGCCGGCAGGTCGTAGACCTGCTCGGCGAACAGCGGCCGCACCGCCAATGGCACCGTCACTGGATCGGCAAAGAAATAGTCCATCGTCGGCAATCCCGTGCCGGTCGCATTGCCCCATGCCGTGACCTGGATCGGCGCGGGCTTGCGGGCAAACACGGTGAGCCGGTTGCCGGCCGAATGACCGGAGAGGTCGACGAGAATGTCGACCTGATCGGCCTGGATGCGATCGGCGAGCTCGTCATCGGACAACTGAGCGGCATCGACCCAGCCATCGGCCGCGGCCTTGCACTGCTCGGTGACGGAATCGACCAGCGGCGAGCACGAGTAGCAGATGACCTTGAAAGCGGCGTGGTCGTGGTGGCGCAGCACCGGCAGAAAGGTCAGCGCAGCCGAATGGCTGCGGAAGTCGGACGATACGTAGCCGACAGTGATGCGGCGCTCCGGATCGGGATCGATGCCGGCGAGCTGGCGCTGCGGGATGTGCGCGCCGATCCGCTCCCACCATTCGCGCCGGACGGCCTGATGCACGGCGACGTCGGCGCCGGGATAGAAGTCCAGCGCGAAGATCTTCTTCAGGATCGCGTCCTCGAAGTCCGGCTTGATCTCGAGGGCGCGGTCGAAATGCTGGATGGCGCCGGCCGTGTCGCCCTGCTTCGCCAGGCACGTGCCGAGCCAGATCAGCGCCACCTCGGACGCCGGATTCTGCTCCAGCACCCGCTTGCAGGCCAGCATCGCCGGCGCGATCCGCTCGGTGAGCACGCAGACATGCGCCTTGCCGAGCAGCGCCGCTTCCAGCGCGGGGTCGGTCGCGAGCGCAGCATCGAAATCAACCTCGGCCTCCTCGAACCGTCCCATCTGCACGTAGAGACGGCCACGCTGCGCGACGATGGCCGCGGTCGCCGGCTTCATGGCGAGCGCGGCGTTGAAGGCTGCGAGCGCCTGTTCCAGGTGGCGCAGATTGACGCTGACCAGCCCCTTGCCGAACGTCGCCTGCATGTGCCGCGGCGCCAGCGCCAAGGCGCGGTCGAAGCTCTGGCTGGCCTCCTGATTGCGCAGCAGGAGCAGCTGCGCCATGCCGCGATTGCAATAGGCGTCGGCGAAGTCCGGCTTCAGCGCGATGGCGCGGTCATGCATCTCGATGGCCTGCGCGAACAGCTGCATGTTCATCAAGGTGTTGCCGAGGCTCGTCAGCGCAGTGGCGAAATTGGGCTTCAGCGCGATGGCGCGCTCCTGCACCGCGCGCGCCTCCTCGTAGCGCTTCAGGCTGAACAGGACGAGGCCGAGATTGGCCAGAGCCTCGGCATTGCGCGGCTCCACCGCGATGGCGCTGGTCAAGGCCTGCTCGGCAAGGTCGAGCCGGCCGCTGTCGAGCGCGGAGGCGCCGAGAAGATGCAGGGCATCGAAATGATCCGGGACGAGGCTCAGCACTTGCCCGCAGATGGCCTGGGCATCGGCATGCCGGCCGGCCCGGTAGGCCTCGACGGCCTTCGGCAGCAGGCCATCGGCCTGCTTGCGGTTCTTCTTCTGCAGGCGCGCGTTCTGGAACGCGCGCGATCCGATCGTGCTTGACAAGGATGCTCTCCGGCGGAGGACGTCCGGGGCTGTCTAGCACGGCTCGCCTGATTCGAGGCGAGACCCCCGCTTTACTCGCGGCGGTAATCGTCCTCGATGCGGATGATGTCGTCCTCGCCGAGGTACGACCCGGTCTGGACCTCGATCAGCTCCAGCAGGATCTTGCCGGGATTCTCCAGGCGGTGCACCGCGCCCATCGGGATGTAGATCGATTCGTTCTCGTGCACCGTCTTGACGGTCTCGTTGACGGTGACCCGCGCCGCCCCGCGCACCACGATCCAGTGCTCGGAGCGGTGATAGTGCTTCTGCAGCGACAGCCGCTGACCGGGCTTGACGATGATGCGCTTGACCTGATGACGCTCGCCGTTGTCGACCGACTGATAGCTGCCCCAGGGCCGGTGCACCTTGATGTGCGCCTCGGTCACCTCGGGCGCGACGGTCTTGAGCTTGGCCACCAGCCGCTTCAAGCCGTTGGCATCGCGCTGGCGCGACACCAGTACGGCATCCTGCGCCGCCACCACGACGAGATCGTCGACGCCTTCGAGCGCGACCAGCGCCTTGTCGGTGACGACGTTGCAGTTGCGGGAATCCTCGAACACGGCGGTGCCGCGCGCGGCATTGCCCTGCCCGTCCTTGTCAGACAGCTCCCAGACCGCGTGCCAGGAGCCGACGTCCGACCAGCCGCACGACACCGGCGCCACGGCAGCCCGCTCGGTCTTCTCCATCACGGCATAGTCGATCGAGATCGGCTTGGCTGCGGCGAAGGCATCGGCGTCCAGGATGATGAAGCTGAGGTCGCGGCCTGCCTTGGCGACCGCGTCGGTCACCGTCTGCACGCTGGCCGTATCGAACCTGCGATATTCATCGAGCAGGACGGACGCGCGGAACATGAAGTTGCCGCTGTTCCAGAGATAGCCCTCGCGGATGTAGCGCTCGGCCGTCGGCTGGTCGGGCTTCTCGACGAATTTCGCGACAGCCCGAACCTCTCCCGATACCGGTGCCCCCGGGCTGATGTAGCCGTATTCGGTCGCGGCGCGTTCAGGATTGACGCCGAAAGTCACGATACGGCCGGCCTCTGCGGCGGCAAGGCCGGCACGGCAGGCCACGAGAAAGGCCGTGGTATCGCGCACCACGTGATCCGCGGCGAGCGCCAGCACCACGGCCTCCGGATCGCGCGATTGCGCGAAGGCGGCTCCCGCGGCGATGGCCGGACCGGAGTCACGCCGCATCGGCTCCAGCAGCACGTCGGCCTCGATGCCGATCTCGGCCAGTTGCTCGAGCACCATGAAGCGGTAGGCCGCATTGGTGATGATGATCGGCCGCGCGAACAGATCGGCGTCGGACACGCGCAGCAGCGTGTCCTGGAACGTCGAGCGGGCGCCGAACAGCGGCAGGAACTGCTTCGGGCGCACCTCCCGCGATGCCGGCCACAGCCGCGTCCCGGCGCCGCCGCACATGATGAGGGGAATGATACGTCCGGTCATGCAATCAGTCCGTCAAATCCGATGATAGTCGCGATACCATTCTGCAAAACGTCCGATGCCGTCGGCGATCGACGTCGCCGGCCGGAAGCCGATGTCGCGCTCGAGATCGCTGACGTCAGCATAGGTCGCCTCGACGTCTCCGGGCTGCATCGGCAGCATCTCCCTGATGGCCGGCCGCCCGAACTCCTTCTCCAGCAGCGCTATCACGTCCAGCAACTGCTCGGGATGATTGTTGCCGATATTGTAAATTCGCCATGGTGCCCGGCTGCTCGATGGGTCGGGCTTGTTTCCGTCCCAATCAGGGTTTCCCTGTGGCGGACGGCCGATTAACCGGACGATGGCCTGTACGATGTCGTCGACATAGGTAAAATCACGCCGCATCTGGCCATGATTGAACAGCCTGACCGGCTGGCCGGCGAGGATGGCTTTGGCAAAGATGAACATGGCCATGTCGGGCCGGCCCCACGGACCATAGACCGTGAAGAAGCGCAGGCCGGTCGCCGGCAGCCGGTACAGATGGCTGTAGGAATGCGCCATCAGCTCGTTGGCCTTCTTGCTCGCCGCATAGAGGCTGATCGGATGATCGACATTGTCCCGGACTGAAAACGGCAGCTTGGTGTTGGCGCCATAGACCGATGAGGACGAGGCGAACAGCAGATGCTCGCAGCCATTGTGCCGGCAGCCCTCGAGCACGTTGATGAAGCCCTCGAGATTGGCGTCGACATAGGCATGCGGGTTTTCCAGCGAATAGCGCACGCCGGCCTGGGCCGCGAGATGCACCACCGCGGGAAAGCGATGCGCGGCGAACAGCGCCTTGATGCCGGCGCGGTCGACGAGGTCGAGCTTGTGGAAAGTGAAACCAGGCTGCGCCTTCAGAATGTCGAGCCGCGCCTCCTTCAGCTTCGGATCGTAGTAGGCGTTGAGATTGTCGATGCCGATGACCCGGCGTCCCTCGGCGAGCAGCCGCTGCGACAGGTGAAATCCGATGAAGCCGGCGGCGCCGGTCACGAGGATGGGATGATCTGCCATGGTCGCTCCGTCAGGGTCGCCACAGTTCGATGGCGGCGGGTTTGCTCGCGCGGTCGAGCTTCATCTTCACGTCGAGCACGAGGCCGCTCGCCTCGCGCAGCAGGCCCTGCACCAAGGACCAGCCACCCGCGAGATACGCATCGTGCGACACGGCCAGCACGATGGCGTCGGCAGGACGCAACGCCTCGATCGCGGTCAGGCCGATGCCGTATTCCTCGTGCACGGCCGCGGCATCGGCCAGCGGATCGGCGACCTGCACCTCGACGCCGAACGACTGCAATTCGCTGATGATGTCGATCACCCGCGAATTGCGGATGTCGGGAACGTTCTCCTTGAAGGTCATGCCGAGGATTGTGACGATCCCGCTGCGGCCCCTGCGCTTCAGAAGACCACGAATGCATTCCCGCGCGATGCGCCGGCCCATCTCGTCGTTGATGCGCCGCCCCGCCAGAATGACCTCGGGATGATAGCCTGCCTTCTCGGCGCGGTAGGTGAGGTAATACGGATCGACGCCGATGCAGTGCCCGCCGACGAGGCCCGGCGTGAACGGCAGGAAGTTCCACTTGGTCGCGGCCGCCGCCAGCACGTCGCCGGTGTCGATCTCCAGCGCCTGGAAGATCAGCGACAGCTCGTTCATGAAGGCGATGTTGAGATCGCGCTGGGTGTTCTCGATCACCTTGGCGGCTTCGGCCACCTTGATCGACGGCGCGCGGTGAATCCCGGCCGTGACCACCGAACCATAGACGTCGGCGACGATCCCGAGCGTTTGCTGGTTC
The DNA here is from genome assembly GCF_032377575.1 of Bradyrhizobium sp. SZCCHNS2022. Classification (NCBI taxonomy): domain Bacteria; kingdom Pseudomonadati; phylum Pseudomonadota; class Alphaproteobacteria; order Hyphomicrobiales; family Nitrobacteraceae; genus Bradyrhizobium; species Bradyrhizobium sp. SZCCHNS2022. Next base: position 3,476,122 of record NZ_JAUHHZ010000001.1, read on the forward strand.
TGCGCCGAGACCACCTTGGTGATGGTCTCGAAGCGATGCGTCTTGTCGCCGGGATTGATGCGTTCCGGCGAATAGCCGACGTTGAAATCGGCGCCGGCCTTCAGTCCCGAGCTGCTCTCCAGCAGCGGAACGCAATCCTCCTCGACAGCGCCCGGATAGACGGTGGACTCATACACGACGATGTCGCCGCGCTTCAGCACGGCGCCCACGGTGCGCGTGGCGGCCAGCATGGCGCTCAGATCGGGCCGGCGTGCGCTGTCGATCGGCGTCGGCACCGTGACGATGAAGAAATCGGCAGCCTGCATGTCGCCCGGATCGCTGGTGAAGCGCAGGCCGGGGCGCCCGAGATCGGCGGCGTCGACCTCACAGGTGCGGTCCCTGCCGTCCCTCAGCTCGGCGACCCTGACAGCATCGATGTCGAAACCGATCGCCGGGCAGCCTGCACGCGCGAACGCTGCGGCGACCGGCAGGCCGACGTAACCAAGGCCTATCACCGCGATCTTCCGGCCATGAGACATAAATTGATATTCCGGTCGTTTCGGAGGCCATTGACGCCACCCCTGCGACTGTTTAGCCACCGGGGCATCAGGACCGCAAGGGGTCGGCCGCCGTGCCGGCCTGGACCTTGTCCGAGGTCCGGTCCTGCCAGGACGGGGAGTTGCGCGTCTCGCACTCGGCTTGGGCCCTTTCAACCAAGAGCGAAGCCGACCCTCGCATGCGTGCGTTTTTGATTCTCCTCCTTCGGATCGTGGTGTCGCTCGCCCTGCTGTATCTGGCGCTGCGCGGGATCAACTTTGCGGCCATCCGCGAGCGGCTCAGCCAGATCAATATCGGCTGGATCGTGCTGGCGGTGGCAATCACACTGCTGCAGATCTTCATCGGCGCGCTGCGCTGGCGCGAGATTTCCGCGCTGTGCGGCGCGCCGCTGACCGACCTCAAGGCGTTCCGCTACAACATGATCGGCGCCTTCTTCAACCAGACCCTGCCCTCCTCGATCGGCGGCGATGCGGTCCGGCTGTGGCTGATCGGCCGCACCGGCGCCGGCTGGCGCGCCGCGAGCTACTCGATCCTGACGGACCGCGCCGTCGGCTTCATCGCGCTGGCACTGATCATCGTGGCCAGCCTGCCGTGGAGCTACGGCATGATCGCCGACGAGCACGGCCGGCTCGCCCTGGTGCTGGTCGATGCGGCCGCACTGGCCGCCGGTGTCGGCTTTCTGACCGTGGGCTATCTTCCGGCGGCCTGGATGAAGGCGTGGTGGCCGACGCGCCACGTCTATGCCTGCTCGGTCATCGCGAGCAAGGTCATCTTCGGCAGGACCACGGCGGCCAAGATCGCCGTATTGTCGCTGTCGGTCCACGTGCTCGCCGTCGTGATCGCGTGGTGCGCCGTGCGCGCGATTGCTGCTCCCGCCGCGTTCCAGCAATTGTTCCTGCTGACGCCGCCGATCATGCTGATCACGATGCTGCCGATCTCGATCGCCGGCTGGGGCGTGCGCGAAGCGACGATGATGGTGGCGTTCGGCTATGCCGGGCTCGCGCCAGCCGACGGCACCGTGGTCTCGATCCTGTTCGGCGCGGTGTACTTCATCGTCGGCGGCATGGGCGGCGTGGTGTGGATCCTCAGCGCCGAGAAGGGCAAAGGCAACATGGCCGTGCCGGCCACGGTCGAAGACTGAGCTACCTGGCCCCGGCCCATTCGTCGTGCCAAGCCTCGGCCATCAGCACGTTCCACAGCCAGTAGGAATGATTGTGGCGACGGCTTTGATGCTCGTCGAACATCCGCGTCACCCGCGCCGGGTCGAACAGGCCCTGCCGCTTCAGCCGTGCCGGCGACAGCAGGTCCGCGGCCCATGATCTCAGCGGCCCGCGCAGCCAGGAATCGAGCGGAACGCTGAAGCCGGTCTTCGGACGGTCGATCATCGCAGCGGGCACATGGCGATAGAGCACCTGGCGGACCAGCCATTTGCCGCGGCCATCACGCACCTTCATCGCAGCGGGAACCCTGGTCGAGAACTCCACAACGTCCTTGTCGAGGAAGGGCACGCGAGTCTCCAGCGCCACGGCCATGGCTGCGCGATCGACCTTTTGCAGGATGTCGTCACTGAGATAGCTCAGGGAATCGGCCAACGTCATCCGGTCGAGCGGATCGATCTCCGTTGCGAGCTGTCGCATCTGCTCTCCGGCCCAGCTCGCACGCTCCTCCCCCGCCACGACCGTTCCGGCTGGATCCTGATCGATCGAGCACAGTGTCCGATACAGGCCGTCAAAGCCGTCGGCGGCAATGATGCGGCCGAGCTTGGCAACCTGGTCGCCGGCATGACGCAGCTTCAGGCGGGCCGGCAGCACGGGCTGCAGCGCCCTGAGAATGGTATCCGCCGGTTCCGGCGCGATGGCGCCGAACGCGGCGCCGATGGCACGGCGGAGCGGCATCGGCAGGCGTCCGAGACGCGCCTGCAGAGCGCCGCCCCAGACATGCCTGTTGTAGCCGCCGAACAGTTCGTCGCCGGCATCGCCCGACAGCGCGACGGTGACGTGCCGGCGTGCAAGCTGCGCCACCAGATGCGTGGGGATCTGCGAGGAGTCGGCGAACGGCTCGTCATAGATGCGCGGCAGCTTCGGCACGACGTCCATTGCCGTGCGCGCATCGACATAGAGCTCGGTATGATCGGTTCCGAGATGCTGCGCGACCCGGCGCGCATCCTCGGCCTCGTTGTAGCCATCCTCCGCGAAGCCGATGCTGAAGGTGCGCACCGGCTGCCCCGCCTGGGCCTGCATCAGCGCCACGATGGTCGAGGAGTCGACGCCGCCGGACAGGAACGCACCGAGCGGCACGTCCGACAGGCATTGCCGCTTGACCGCGATCGACAGCAGCTGTTCCAGGCGCGCGACGGCCTCCGTCTCACTGCTGATGCGATCGCTCTGCGCCGCAACGACCCGGTCGCGCAGCGACCAATAGGGCTGCGGCGCTGGCGAGTTCTCCCGTGCCGCATCGGCGGCGAAGCTCACGAACGAAGCCGGCGGCAATTTGCGGATGCCGGTCCAGATCGTGGCGGGCGCCGGCACATAGGAGTAGCGCATGAATGCGGTGAGCGCTGCGCGATCGAGCGAGGGCGCCCATTCGGGATGGGCGGCGAGCGCCTTCAGCTCGGAGCCGAACACCAGATCGCCGCCGCTCCAGCCGTAGAACAGCGGCTTCTCGCCGAAGCGATCGCGCGCCAGAATCAGGTGCCGCGTCTCCGCATCCCACAGCGCGAAGGCGAACATGCCGATCAGGCGCTGCAGCGCCGGCGCGACGCCCCATTGCCGGATCGCGGCGAGCAGCGTTTCGGTGTCGGAATGGCCGCGCCAGTTCGGCGCGCCGCCCTGCCTCTCCAGCTCGGCGCGGACCTCGAGATGATTATAGATCTCACCGTTGAACGTGATCGTGTAGCGCCCGCAGGCGCTATGCATCGGCTGCGCCCCGGCCTCGGAGAGATCCAGGACCGCCAGACGGCGCTGCCCGAGGGCAATGCCGTGCCGTCCGTCACGCCATGCTCCGGACGCATCAGGCCCCCGGTGGGCCAACGCAGCCGTCATCCGCTCGATGGTTCCGCTCAGCCGGCCCTCATCAGCTCCCCCGGGTCTCAACAGGCCCGCTATGCCGCACATGAGGCCCTCCTCGCAGCTTGGAGACGCCGTCGCATGACTCAGCTCACGTCCGTCGCATCGAGCAGAAACTCCTTCTCGTGCCTCGCCAGGAATCCGAGGCTCGGGCGGCTCGTCCCGTAATAATAGGGCAAAGCGAGCGCCTCTCTCCAGCGAGACAGCAATCGTTCGGCATCGTGATCGCCGTCGAACTCGGCCGTGCGACCATCCGCAATCGCCAAGACCTCTTCCACCGTGTCGTGAATCTCCTCCGCGGAATTGTTCTCCGGTTGCGCCCCGCTCCGGCCGAGCACGGCGGCATCGAACACGCGCCAGCGCCACGGCGTGCTCGTCAGCTGACGCTGCGTCAGCATGGTGCCGTCGGCGAGCCGGACCGGTTTGAGAGCAAAGCGGACATTCCCGTTCCACAATTGGGCGTCGGTGGTGATCGCATTGACGATTGCACAAGGGATGCCGAAGCTGACCGCCACGTTGGTCAGTCCGGACGTGGTCCCGATGAATGCCCTGGCGTGCCGGATCAGATGGATGTCCATCAGATCGGATCTGAACTCGCTGAGCGCATAGTCGATCGTACGCTGCAGCGGCGGGAGCTTCGGTGAATTCGGTCCGCCGAGCTTGATCACCCAGCCGCCACGCGCCGTGATCAGACGAATGGCATCCAAGGACGCCTCGATCGGCGCGTTGCGATGGGTCTGGCCGGTCCCCATGAACTCGAAATAATGTGCGGCATCCCGCGTATGCAGGCAGACATACCAATCATCCGGCTGCATGCCGAACCGCTCTCGCAACAGCCGAAGCGGGTCGCTTCCGTTTCCATCCCGGGTACATTGCCGGTCATAGGCATCGCGCAACGGATGCCCGCGCCCTTGCCGTTTCCAGGCATCGAGCGCAAGCGCACCAGCCTCCTGCCATGGAACGACCGGGCCTTGGGGCAGCCGGAAGGCATTGAAGTTCAAGCCGTACCATCTCTGCAGCGAAAGGAGTTCCTCCGCCAACGGCTCCGTCACCATGTCGCCGACGATGACGACCTTGCAACGGCCGTCGAACAATCGGAAGAACGAGGCGTTTGCGATCAGTCGCGGCCTGACCACCATGACAGGCTGGCCGGACCACCAGCCCAGCTCCTGCATGCGCAGGAGAATGTCGAGCATGCCGAGATGACCGATCTGCGTCGACCATTCCTCGGGGATCAGCTTCAAATCATCCAGCGAAACATCGAGTTCAGCGAGCAGTTGCCGAAGCGCTGCGGAGACGTCCGGCCTGCCCTGCTGCCGCAACCGGTCCTGCGCATCCAACGCACGCTCGAACAATCGTGGACCGACTTCGCCGCGCCCCACATGGGTCACACGCTGTCCGGCAAAGTTGCATAGGTCGAACATGCGTCCCGGCGCACCGCAGGCGACGTCCAACCGATTGGGTGAATAGAGCCAAGGCGACCGCGAGGCGATGTTCTGATGCGGCCGCAGCATCGACGGACCGAGATTGCAGGCGAGCTCCATGCTGCGCAACGCGGCCACCTCGTCGCCGGCGATGATCTCGATCATCGCAATCAGGTGAGCGAGGTGAGCCGTTGGCGCGAGGTCCGTCTGCCTGATGCCAAAAACGGCGTCATAAGCCTGCTCGAACTGGCCAAGCTCGAACAGTGACCTCAGCAACGCAAACGCGACGTCGGCAGACGCGGCTGCCAGCTTGTTATCGAGGATCCATGCGCAGGCCTCGCGGTATGCGCCGATCCCATGCAGCACGCGCGCCGTGGCCGGCTTGAAACCGGAGCTGAGCCTGCTCGAAAAGCGAAACGCCGGATCCTCTGCAAGGCGGGAGGTGACGTAAGGAAAATAGGCCTGATACAGCCGGCCACGGCCCTTCAGCTCGATGGCGTCGCAAACGACGAGCATCAGGAACACCAGGCGAGGCGGCAAGGCGTTGAGGCACATTCCTACAATGAGGAAGCCGAAATAGATGAAACGCCTGGAGCGTGGCCCCAGGAGCCTCCTCACGAAGGACATGCAGTCAAATCCTTGCTGACACCCACCGCCGCCCCGGTCCGGGCGCGCCAGCGGTCGGCAACGAGGCCATCCTTGAGAAAGCGCGAGGAATTGGCAGCCATCGCATCGGAACGAACCTGAGCTCGGTCATATCGCGCGCCGCCCGCGCCTGCATTGAGCACCGGACGGGCGGATCGCAAGTGAGCGCGAAAGCCCGTCGAATAACCGGGACCTATAACAGAAGGATCCGCAGCCGGAAAGCGCGAACAGGTCGGCAAACATCCCTCTCGGCTCCATCGCCACCGCTCCGCTCCAGAGGATAATCCCCGAGAGATCACGGCCCGGCCGCGTTCGCCAACTTGGCAGCCCCCTCAATCATTGATAAAGCAACGCTACACGCAGCAACATCAAGAAACTTCGTTATGCTCTTCACGCAGTTTGAGTTTCTGTTTCTGTTCCTGCCGGTGACCTTCGCCGGATATTTCCTGCTGGCAAGGTTTTTCGCATCTCCAGTGGCTCGCCTCAGCTGGCTCGCGGCCGCCTCGCTGGCGTTTTACGGCTATTGGGACCTTCACTTCGTTCCGATCATCCTGATCTCGATCGTCTTCAATTACACGATGGGTCTCTTGATCGCCGGTCAGACCGGCAAGGCACGCAGCGGATTGTTCGCAGCAGCGATCACGCTCAACCTCGCGGCGCTGGCGTTCTACAAATACACGAACTTTGGCATCCAGATCCTGAACGCGCTCACCGCGTCGAGATACCCGTTTCTCGCGATCGTGCTCCCGCTGGGAATTTCGTTCTTTACTTTCACGCAGATTGCCTATCTCGCGGACGTCTATGGCGGCTATTCCAGCGAACGGAGCTTCGTCAAATACGGGCTGTTCGTCACCTATTTTCCGCATCTGATCGCAGGCCCCATCCTTCATCATCGCGAGATGATGCCGCAATTCGGCTCGGAGAATAGCAGACGGATCTCGATCGAGAACGTTGCGGTCGGCCTCACGATTCTGACGATCGGTCTGTTCAAGAAGTCGTTCATTGCCGACGGCTTCGGGATGGTTGCAAGTCCGGTGTTCCAGGCCGCCAATTCAAGCCATCTTCAGCTGATGGACGCCTGGGGAGGCGCACTCGCCTACTCGCTTCAGATCTACTTCGACTTCTCCGGCTACTCCGACATGGCGATCGGCATATCGATCATGTTCGGGATCAGGCTGCCCTTCAATTTCGACTCCCCGTACAAGTCGCAGAGCATCGTCGAATTCTGGCGGCGCTGGCACATTTCGCTGTCGCGCTTCCTGCGCGACTATCTCTATATCCCGCTCGGCGGCAATCGACATGGCGAGAACAGGCGCAACGCCAACCTGTTCACCACGATGCTGCTTGGCGGCCTGTGGCATGGGGCGGGGTTCACCTTCGTCATCTGGGGCGCCCTTCACGGGCTGTTCCTGATCGTCAACCACCGCTGGGGCAAGTTCGTCCAGGCGCGGCCGGCACTTGCCCGTCATGCCGGCACGGCTTGGTACGCTGCGGCAGCGCTGCTCTTGACCCAGCTTGCCGTGGTTCTCGCCTGGGTGTTCTTTCGTGCCGACAATCCGAACGCAGCCATCCGGCTCATCAAGGGCATGATCGGCCTGTCCTCTCCGGAGAAGATCACCATGACCAATCTGGTCGATCCCCGAGTGATGATCGCGATCCTGGTTGGCTACGCCGCATGCCTAGCATTGCCGAACGTCAATGCGATGTTCGAGCGATGGAATGTCGGGCTGGAGACCTATCATAGCCCGCGCCCATGGAGCGTTCTTGCCTTGAAATGGCGCCCCTCCCTGACGTGGGCGATCGGCACGTCGGTGGCACTGGTTGCCGCCGTGCTCATGAACATCATCGCGGGCGATACCTCCCAGTTCCTGTATTTCCAGTTCTGACCGCCGACCAGCGCGGTGCTCTAGCGCTCATCTCCGACGGGCCCACGATGCGAACGGCATCCGAATGAAGGATCAGCGGCAACCGGGTCAGTCCCCCCCGCCGAATCCGGCGCGGCGCTACGTCACCACGGTTCTGGCGGCCTCCGCACTCGCCGGCTACCTGCCTCCGATCGGTCTCTTTCATGCCGCACGCCCGTTCGGCGCGTCGATGCGGCTGCAGGATCTCGCCGATTCCCAACGCGACAATCCGGAACAGATCCTGCTCCCCTTCGATCTGCGCTACAATGCGGCGTTCAAGCTGGCGCGGCTGGAGCAGGAGCGCCCGGAGGTCATCTGGATCAGCACGTCGCGCGCCGGCACCTTTCGTGCTGCCCTGTTCGCACCCTACCGCTTCTACAATCTTTCGTTCACGGCCTGGACCACCGGCCAGACGCTCGATCTGTTCGAGCGCGCCACGCAACGACAGCGCCCCAGGATCGCGATCCTCTCGCTCGATCATTTTCTGTTCGCCGACCGCTGGGAAGAGTGGTTCGCGATCACGCGCAAGATGCACTATGACCATCCTCTCACATATCTCAGGTCGAGCTTGCTGGATTTCGCACGGACGGCAACGCGCCGCCCGGCCGCCTTCAAGGACTACGTCGGCACGCAGAGCGCTTTCGTCGGAACCCAATCCATCGTTCAGCAGGAGGGCTTCCGCAACGACGGGTCATACCGCTATTCGCCCGGCCATGTCGCCGATGCCCGTTCACGCTTCATGAACGCGGCGACGCTCGCAGACACACTGCCACGTGCGGCGGGCCTATCGTCATCCCTGAAACAGCCGATCGCGCAGCTTGCCGAGATGGCAAGGTCGCGCGGCGTCAAGCTGATGGGCATCCAGCTGCCCTTCATTCGCGCCGGCATCGACCTGCTGGATCGCGAGCAGTACGGCCCTCGCGGGTTCGGCGCCTGGCGGGAGTTTGCGACCGCGCAGACCAGAGACTGGCTGCGCCAGCTCGGGATTCCGCTGTTCGATCTGGCGCGCCTGCCGATGAAGGATGAAAACTCCAGCTTCGTGGACGCCTATCACCTGGCCGACACCGGCGCTGCGGAGGTGATGTTGCATCTGCTGAGCGATCCTGACTTTCGGGACGCGTTCCCGAATATCGATCCAGCTCGGATCGCTGGCGACCTCGCGGATATCGCCCGGCGCTGAGTTCGGGAACCTCGAGACCGGACTTCGCACCGCGGCGTGGCCATACTTGCCGGCCGTGATAACACGGATTGCGGGGCATATTCGCCCCATCTAGAAGCATGAGGATACCATTGAGCGGGTACGAAGCCGTGGCGCGTTACGTTGCGATCATTGTAGCGCTGTTTGCCGCGCTCTTCTTGCCAGTGCTCGCCATTCTCGAATGGGTCGGGTGGCGCCTGGGCGCCACCGTTCCGCTCTCCGCCATCGCCACAGAGCAATCGCAAGACGAAAAGCTCGTCTGGCTGGGCGCCTTCAAGGACTACGCGCCGTACAAGCTTGAACGAATCAAGCAGGTGCAGCCCGAGGTGCTGCTGGTCGGCAGTTCGCGCTGCGGCCAGGCGCGTGCGCAGATCTTCCGTCCGTACGTTGCTTACAATGCCTGCCTGACCGCCTGGCCGCTCATCCATGTCGTCGATTTCGTCGATCGCGCGACGACGGCAGCAAAGCCGCGCGTCGTGATCGTGGCGCTGGACTACTTCCTGTTCGGCGATTTCCTCGCCGAGGCCTGGCGGAAGGAGCGCACGATGGACTTTGTCCAGGGCCTCGATTCGCATCGGCGAAAGCTGCACGACGTTGCCGACTTCGCCATTCGGACGGGCGTAGATGCTGCTGCGATCATGTCGGCCGCGATGACTCCGCAGATGGAGTCGATCGACCAGAACCGGCTGATCGGGACGGAAGCGATCCGCGGCAGGTTCGGCTTTCGCAGCGACGGCTCCGTGATGGTGGCGCCGCCCTATCGCGCAAGCGCCGCTGAGACGTTGTCCCGCGGCGCTCAATATGTGACGTCCTCGTTCCCCGGCGCCCCGCATTTGAGCGAACGCCAACTGGGCGAGATCGAGCGCTTGTCCCGGCTATCGCGTGAACGCGGTTTCTCCGTGATTGCCGTTCAATATCCGTTGCTGGAAAGTGCCGCGGCCTTCCTCGACACGGACGAAGCATATTGGCCCTATTCGGGACTTTGGCGCGAGCTCCGCAGCAAGCCGACGGCCGAGCGATTCTCGCAGCTCGGAATCCAGTTCTACGATATGAGCCGCACGCCGATCTCTCAGGACAAGCAGAACTTCTTCGATCCCGCACACCCCTCGGAACGCGGCATGCTGAAGACCTTTCTAGCCCTGCTCGCCCGGCCAGAGTTCGGCACGCAATTTCCCAAGATCGACCGTGATGCCTTGGCGAGCGACCTGGACCGGGCCAAGGGAGAGCAGTTCGATTTGTATCACTGACAGCGCCGACGGCGGGATCTATTTTCCAGTTGAACTCGACAAGAATACGTCCTTGAAGGCGCTCGTTTTGACAATCTCGGCGGCAAGATAGCCGGTAAACTTCTCCGCCCCCTTCTTGTCAAGGTGGCCTCCGCCATCGAGCGTCGTCAGGCCGTCGAACGGCGGGGCAATCAGCTCGACGCCGAGCGCTCTCGCCAGTTGCTCGGCCTGGCGCGCGCAGGACTGGCTATGCGGGACCAGCATGAAGACGACCCGGCCGCCTATCTCCTTCAAGAAGGCCTTGGCATAGCCGACGATCTCGGCGCTGGTGTCACAGGCCTGATCGCGTGCGGATCGCATCGGCATGTTGTTTGGCGCCACATAGCTCGGGTTGACGTCGAGAGCCATGTCGCCATTCGTAACGTTGCGATAGAGTCCGCTGTCGGAGAAATGCCCCGTGCGAGCCGCCGCGACGACGTCCTCGAGGCGCCACCGCAGATTGCGTCCGATGACGGTGAGATAGCCGCGCAACCGGTCGCGCGAAACCGCTGCCACCGGGACCTTCTGGGGCCCTAGAGTGACGTTCAAGTCGCTGCTGAAGAAATGGGCGAACTGATCGTCGACGTTGATGACCCAGAGCCGAGGCCGTACGTTCCAGCGCGCGATCACCCGGCGGGAGAACTCGCCACCGCGGATTCCGACGAAAGCCATGTTGTACAGCTTCAATCGGTCGAGCTGGTCCGACGCTTGCAAGGTCTGCCGGTCGATGGCGTAGCTGACGAAGGAGGGCCCGAGAAAAACGACGTCGGCAGCCCGGGCGGCGGCAATCGACGAGCCGATGTTGCTGTAGAAGATGTCCTGATCCTGGATTTGCGGAATGTGCTGCCCCCCGAAATCACGATACCAGTTTCGATCCCCTGCCCGCTCGATCTGGGAGAAGTGGTCAGGCAATGTCTGAGCATCGAAAAGAATCATGAAGGCGGCTGCGAGCGTCAGAGCGCCGAGGACCAAGCTTCCGACGACCACGACGTATTTGCGCAGGGCACCTTTCGAGGCCGCACTTTCGGGCATCCACTCGGCCCGTCTCAACATGATTCGTCTCTCAACTGTCGACTCGGACCGGCTGCGCACCTTACTCGCCACACACGAGCGATACAGACTGGCAGCCATGAACTCAAGCGCCCGGTCCGGCCCAAAGATTTACCCGCACGAGGCGCGGGCAAGCTCGCCGCAACTACATTGGCGGACCTGCACCGCATGCGTACACCGTGAGCATGTCCCAAACAGCAGCCTTTGCACCATTCAAGTTCCGCAACCCTTGTTCAGCTCAGAGGGGTTTGTGCTGCTGCGCACAGCTGATAAAGAGGTGAGCTGAGAGGTAGGCTCGCACGGTGTTCATCTGAGCCGACCATGAGAATGCATTGACTTTTCGCAATGAAATCAACGCCGACGATTGAAGCGAACCATGCCGCAACCGGTTCTCCAAAGCCGAAGCCCCCAATCGTCGAAGCGCTTATGGGTCTGCGATTCGGCCGAGCTGCCGGCGCGGTGACCGACCATACCACCTCAGCACGATCGAGCCGGAGGCGTATTTCTTGGATCAGGTGATCGATATGAGTCAGATGGATCTGGCCTGTCAGAATATTCGCGCCTCCTGTGAGGCCGGGCAGACCGTCGCGTTCGTGTCAGGCAACTTCAACGTCGTACACCCCGGACATTTACGGCTTTTGAAGTTCGCCGCCGAGCAGGCCGACGTCCTCGTCGTCGGCGTAAACCCGGATTCCACGCCCGGCGTGACGCTGGCGCAGGACATGCGGCTGGAAAACGTGCGTTCGATCGCGTTTGTGCACCATGCCGTGCGCTTGGAGACGAACGCATCGGACTTCATTTCGCACCTGAAGCCGACGGTCGTCGTCAAGGGCAAGGAGTTCGAGGACCGCGCCAATCCCGAGCAGGAGGCCGTCGACGCCTATGGCGGACGCCTGATCTTCTCGTCCGGTGAGTTGCGCTTTGCGTCCCTCTCGCTGCTGGAACGCGACGCCAACATCGACATCTCGACCGTCCGCAAGCCGCAGGAATTCCCCAAGCGGCACGGCTTCGAGATCTCGAATCTGAAGGACCTGCTCCGCAAGCTCGCCGGCATGCGGGTGGCCGTGATCGGCGATCTCATCATCGACGAATATGTCACCTGCGACGCCGTCGGTATGTCCCAGGAGGACCCGACCATCGTCGTGACGCCGCTGATGACCCGCACCTTCGTCGGCGGCGCCGGCGCGGTGGCCGCCCATGCGCACGGCCTCGGCGCAGACGTGAAGTTCTTCACGCTGGTCGGCGACGATGAAGCCGCGCGGTTCGCCCGCAACACGCTGGAGCAGCACGGCGTCAACTTCAACGCCTTCACCGACCAGAGCCGGCCGACCACGCGCAAGCAGCGGTTTCGCGCGCTCAACAAGACGCTGCTGCGCGTCAACCATCTGCGTCAGCACGCCTCTGACGCCGACCTGCAGCGGCAGATGCTGACCTCGGTCGAGCGCGCCCTGAAGAGCTGCGATCTGCTGCTGTTCTCCTGTTTCAACTACGGCTGCCTGCCGCAGGATCTTGTGGACGCAATCGCCGATCGCGCCCGCGCCCAAGGCGTGATGATGGCGGCCGACAGCCAGGTATCCTCGCAGACCGGCGACGTCTCCCGCTTCAAGGGCATGACCCTGCTGACGCCGACCGAGCGCGAGGCCCGCGTCGCGCTGAACGACTTCATCTCGGGCCTCGCCGTGATCAGCGAGCGGCTGGTCGAGCGCGCCCGCACCAAGAATCTGGTGATCACGCTCGGCGCTGAAGGCGCGCTGATCAACACCATGGCCGAAGGCGTCTTCACCTCGGACCGCCTGCCCGCATTCAACCCGTCGCCGAAGGACGTCTCTGGTGCCGGCGACAGCTTCTTCATGGCCTGCTCGATGGGCCTGCGCGCGGGCGCCGACATCTGGCAGGCCTCCTATCTCGGCTCGCTGGCCGCCGCCCTTCAGGTCTCGCGCGTCGGCAACCTGCCGCTGACGACGGCCGAACTGGTGCGGGAGATCGACGAGACCGGCTTCAGCCAGGAGTAGGATATCGTCATGCGTGCCCTTCTGCTCGCCGCCGGAATCGGAAGCCGGCTGCGTCCGCTGACCAATACGACGCCGAAATGCCTGGTGCGTGTGCACGACCGGCCCCTGCTGGACTACTGGCTCGATCTCGTCTTCGAAGGTGGCATCGAGCGGGCGCTGCTGAACACGCACTGGCTTGCCGAGCAGGTGCAGGCGCACGTCGCGCAATCGCGCTGGCGCGACCGCATCGATCTCGTTCACGAAGATGAACTGCTCGGCACCGGCGGCACCGTGCTGGCCAACCGCGCCTGGTTTGGCGACCAGCCCTTCATGGTCGCCCATGCCGACAACCTGACCGATTTCGACGTCGCAGGGCTGCTTTCCGCCCATCGCAACCGGCCCAACGGCTGCATCATGACGATGCTTGCCTTCCGGACCGACGATCCGAGCTCGTGCGGGATTCTCGAACTGGATGATCAGCACAGGGTGACCGCCTTCCACGAGAAGGTCAAAAATCCGCCTGGGAACCTCGCCAATGGCGCGGTCTACGTGTTCGATCCCAGCGTGATCGCCGACATCGCGGCGCTCGGAAAGCCGGTCGTCGATCTCTCCACCGAAATCATCCCCAACTATTTGGGACGGATTTTGTGCGTGGAAACCAGCGGTTATCATCGGGATATCGGCAACCCGGAAAGCTTGCGCCGGGCGCATTTGGAGTTTAAGCACGAACCGCGCCGTGGCGGGGACGCTTGACGGGCGATTTTCGCCGCTGGGCTGGTCGCCTTGCCCCGCCAATTTGTATAAATGTGCGCGCGACACGCCAGCTGGCGAGACGACAGGCGAGCCACGGGGATTGCTCAGATGAAAGTATTCGTGACCGGAGCGTGCGGCTACAAGGGCAGCGTGCTCGTGCCGAAGCTCCTGAAGGCCGGCCACAAGGTCGTCGCGTTCGACATCATGTGGTTCGGCAACTTCCTCGAGCCGCATCCTGATCTCACCGTGGTCCAGGGCGACGTACGCAATCCCGACGCGATCGACCTGACCGGCGTCGACGCCATCATCCATCTCTCCAGCGTCGCCAATGATCCCTGCGGCGACCTCGATCCGAAGCTGACCTGGGAGATCTCCTGTCTCGCCACGATGCAGCTCGCCGACCGCGCCTATCGCCACGGCATCAAGCGCTTCATCTACGCCTCCTCCGGCAGCGTCTACGGTGTGAAGGAAGAGGAGCAGGTCACCGAGGATCTCGAGCTGCTGCCGATCTCGGAATACAACAAGACCAAGATGTGCGGCGAGCGCATCGTGCTGTCCTACAAGGATGACATGGTGGTGCAGATCGTGCGCCCCGCCACTGTCTGCGGCTACTCCCCGCGCCAGCGGCTCGACGTCTCCGTCAACATGCTGACGATGCAGGCGCTGATGAACGGCCGCATCACGGTGTTCGGCGGCGACCAGACCCGGCCGAACATTCATATCGACGACATCACCGATCTCTATCTCTTCCTGCTCGATCATCCCGAACACACCGGTGTCTATAATGCGGGTTTCGAGAACATCTCGATCCTCGACATCGCCAATATGGTCACCAAGCACGTGCCGGCAGAGGTCATCGTGACGCCCTCGAACGATCCGCGCAGCTATCGCGTCAACTCCGATCGCCTGCTCGCGACCGGCTTCCGTCCGAAGAAGACGGTAGAGGACGCGATCAAGGAAATCATCGGCATGTACTCGCAAGGCCAGCTGAAGAATGACGACCGCTGGTACAATCTGAAATGGATGGAGAAGGAGGTCGTGAAATGAACGTCCTGGCCTTCAAGACCCCCGGCAGCCTCTTTGCCGACTACACCAGCCGCTTCAGCACCGTGCTGAAGGATTTCGACTGGGCTCCGGTCGAGAAGCTCGCCTACGATTTGCGCGACTGCTGGCAGACGGGACGTCAGGTGTTCTTCTGCGGCAATGGCGGCAGCGGCGGCAACGCCAACCACCTCGCCAACGATTTCCTGTACGCGCTGTCGAAGACGCCCGGCTCCGGCCTGCGCGTGCATTCGCTGTCGTCCAACCCGTCGGTGATCACCTGCCTTGCCAATGACGAAGGCTACGACCAGGTGTTCTCGCTGCAGCTCGCGGTGCTCGCGCGCAAGGGCGACGTGCTGATCACCTTCTCGGGCTCGGGCAACTCGCCGAACATTCTGAAGGCGCTCGAAGAGGGCAAGAAGATCGGCATGACCAGCTATGCTGTGCTCGGCTTTTCCGGCGGCAAGGCCAAGGCGCTCGCCGACGTGCCGATCCATTTCGCGGTCGACGACATGCAGATCGCCGAGGACGCGCAGATGGTGATCGGCCACATGATCATGCAGTGGCTGTACGCCCAGCGTGGCGACATCATCACGACGCGCGAGGTCTGACGGACAGGGACGATGGCTGCGAACGAAAAGTACCTGATCCTCGGCTCGAACTCCTTCTCGGGCGCAACCTTCGTCGACTTCCTGGCCGCGGCCGGCCACGACGTGATCGCGACCAGCCGCTCGGACGAGCCGCATGACGCCTTCCTGCCCTACAAATGGCAGAAGCGCCCCGGCAGCGTGCGCTTCAAGCGCGTCGACCTCAATCACGATCTCGAGGCGCTGAAGGCGCTGCTCGCCGCCGAGCGGCCGACCCATGTCGTGAACTTTGCCGCGCAGAGCATGGTCGGCGAGAGCTGGCTGTATCCGGACCACTGGATGATGACCAACGTCGTCTCCGCCGTCCGCCTGCACGACATCCTGCGCAACTATGACGGCTTGGACCGCTACGTTCATGTGACCACGCCGGAAGTCTACGGCTCGACCGAGGGCTGGGTCCGCGAGGACGCGCCGTTCAACCCGTCGACGCCTTATGCCGTGTCGCGCGCGGCCGGCGACATGAGCCTGCGCACCTACTTCGCCAACTACCAGTTCCCCGTGGTGTTCACCCGCGCGGCCAATGTCTACGGCCCGGGCCAGCAGCTCTACCGCATCGTGCCGCGCACCATTGTCGCCGCGATGACCGGGCAGAAGCTGCGGCTCGACGGCGGCGGCAAGTCGGTCCGCGTGTTCATCCACATGACCGACGTGTCGGACGCGACGGTGAAGATCGGCCGCAGCGGCAAGCTTGGCGAGACCTATCACATCTCCGGCTACGAGCTGGTCTCGATCCGCACCCTGGTCGAGATGATCCTCGCCCGCCTCGGCAAGAACTTCGAGGACTGCGTCGAGATCGGACCGGAGCGGCCCGGCAAGGACACCGCCTACACGCTCGACAGCTTCAAGCTGCGCACCGAGCTCGGCTGGCGCGACACCTTCTCGCTGGAACAGGGCATCGACGACGTCATCGCCTGGGCGCGGCGTTTCGAGGATGTCATGGCCAAGCTGCCGACCAAGTACGAACATAAACCCTGATTGATCACAGCGCTTCCCCTGGAAGCGCGCCCTGCGCCTCCCCGGGGGGCGCGACTGGAGAGCACGATGAACGTGGCAGTCCGGAACACCGCGGCCAAGCCCGACGTGGCCGCCCTGAAGGCGCAGGCCGCCAAGCTGCGCGGCAAGATCATCGAGATGTCGCACAAGGCCCAGGCCGCGCATCTCGCCTCGTCGCTGTCCTGCGCCGATGCGATGACCGCCGCCTATTGGCACGTCCTGAATATCGACCCGACAAACCCGACCGATCCGCTGCGCGACCGCTTCATCCTGTCGAAGGGCCACGCCGCCGCGGCGCTGTTCGCAACGCTGGCGATGAAGGGCTATTTCCCGATCGAGGAGCTCGACACCTATTGCCAGGACGGCGGCCGTCTCGCCGAGCATCCGCCGGCGAACCTGCTGCCCGGCGTCGAGGCCGCGACCGGCTCGCTCGGCCACGGGCTGCCGCTCGGCTGCGGCATGGCGCTCGCCGGTCGAATTAAGGGCGAGAGTTTTCGCGTGTTCGCCCTGCTCTCGGACGGCGAGAACAATGAGGGTTCGGTTTGGGAGGCCGCAATGTTCGCAGCCGCCCAGAAGCTCGAGAACGTCTGCGTCGTGGTCGACTACAACAAGTGGCAGGCGACCGCGCGCTCCAACGAGACCCTGATGCTGGCGCCGCTGCGCGACAAATGGGCCGCCTTCGGCTGGGATGCGCACGAGATCGACGGCCACGACGTCGGCGCGCTGGCGGAGGCCATGCAGAACATCCCGAACGGCTCGGGCAAGCCGGTGGCGCTGATCGCCCACACCGTGAAGGGCAAGGGCGTGTCGTTCATGGAGGACGACAACAACTGGCATTACCGCGCGCCCACCGCTGAGGAAGTCGTCAAGTCGTTCAAGGAGCTCGGCCTGTCATGAGAAACGCGTTCGCGGACGAACTGACCAAGCTCGGCAACGAGGACCCGCGCGTCGTCATGCTGTCGGGCGACATCGGCAACCGCCTGTTCGACAAGTTCAAGGACAGGCACCCGAGCCGCTTCTTCAACTGCGGCGTCGCCGAAGCCAACATGATGGGCGTCGCCGCCGGCATGGCCATGAACGGCCTGCGCCCGGTCGCCTATACGATCACGCCGTTCGTGACGACGCGCTGCCTGGAGCAGATCCGCACCGACGTCTGCTATCACGAGGCGCCGGTGACGATCGTCGCCGTCGGCGCCGGCCTCGCCTATTCCGGCCTCGGCCCGACCCATCACGCCTGCGAGGACATCTCGTTCCTGCGCTCGATCCCGAACATGGTCGTGATCTGCCCGGGCGATGCCTTCGAGGTGCGCGGCGCGCTGCGCGCGGCGATGCAGCAGGACCGCCCGGTCTACATCCGCATGGGCAAGAAGGGTGAGCCGGTCGTTCACAAAGGCCCCCTCACGGATTTCAAGATCGGCAAGGCGATCACGATCGAGGAAGGCAGCGATGTGTGCCTGCTCTCGACCGGCAACATGCTGCCGGAAGCCATTGAGGCCGCACATAAGTTGAAGGAAAAAGGCATCTCCGCCGAGGTCGTCAGCTTCCACACCGTGAAGCCGCTGGATGAGGACAAGCTCAAGCAGGCGTTCAGCCGCTTCAAGCTGGTCGCGACCATCGAGGAGCATTCGCTGATCGGCGGCTTCGGCGCCGCGGTCTCCGAGTGGCTCGTCGACAGCGAGACGCAGGCGAAGAAATTTCTGCGCTTCGGGACGCCGGATGCGTTCTTCAAGAAATCCGGTGAACAGGAATATGCCCGCGAGGTGCTCGGCCTGACCGGCCACCAGATCGCGGACAAGATCATCCACGCCTTGAGCTGAGACATCACATGAAGACCCAAGCTGCCCTCCTGGTCCAGACCGGCCAGCCGCTCGTGCTCGCCGAGATCGAGACGCCCGCCCTGAAGCCGGGCCAGGTGCTGGTCGAGATCGCCTATTCCGGCGCCTGCGGCACCCAAGTCATGGAGTGGCGCGGCGACAAGGGCGAGGACAAATGGGTGCCGCACTGCCTGGGACACGAGGGCACCGGCACGGTCATCGAGACCGGCAGCGCCGTCACCAAGGTCAAGGTCGGCGACAAGGTCGTGCTGTCCTGGATCAAGGGCACGGGCATCGAGGCCGGCGGCGCGGTCTATGACTGGGACGGCAAGAAGGTCAACGCCGGCGGCGTCACCACCTTCCAGCGCCATTCGGTCGTCAGCGAGAACCGCCTGACCCTGCTGCCGCCCGACCTGCCGATGGATGTCGCGGTGCTGCTCGGCTGCGCCGCGCCGACCGGCATGGGCGCGGTCTACAACGTGCTGAAGGTGCAGCCGGGCGACGCGGTCGCCGTGTTCGGCACCGGCGGCATCGGCCTCAACGCGCTGATGGCCGCAGCCCTCGCCGGCGCGATGCCGGTGATCGGCATCGACCCCAACCCGACCCGCCGCGCGCTCGCCCAGATCTACGGCGCGACGCATGTGATCGACGCTGGCAGCGACGTGCTGGCCGAGATCAAGAAAATCGTGCCGCAGGGCGTTGATCTCGCGGTCGAATCCTCCGGCATCCCCGGCGTCATGGATCAGGCGGTGAATGCCACGCGGCAGCAGGGCGGCCGTGCGGTCGTCATCGGCAACGCCAAGCATGGCGCGGCGCTGACGCTGAATCCCGGCGTCTTCAACCAGGGCAAGAGCCTGCTCGGCACCTGGGGCGGCGACAGCGTGCCGGACCGCGACTACGGGCGCTACGGCCGGCTGCTGAGCTCCGGCCGCTTCCCGGTGCGGGACCTGCTGTCGAAGCCCTACAGCCTCGCCCAGGCCGATCAGGCGCTGCAAGACCTCGCCGCCGGCAAGGTCGGCCGTCCGCTGATCGACATGTCGCTGGCTTAAGTTCTGGCCATGCGGATCGGGATCGACTTCGACAACACGATCGCCTGCTATGACGGCGTGTTTCATGCGGCCGCGCTGGAGCGCGGCCTGATCCCGGCCGATCTCGGCCGCGACAAGAACAGCGTCCGCGACCATCTCAATGGCTCCGGGCGCAAGGACGATTTCACCGAGCTGCAGGGCTACGTCTACGGCGCCCGCATGGACCTGGTCTCGCCCTACCCCGGCTTTGCCGAGTTCGTCACGGCCGCCCGCGGCGCCGGCCACGACCTGTTCATCGTCAGCCATAAGACCAAGCACCCCATTCTCGGTCCCAAGCACGACATGCATGCCGCCGCGCGCGGCTTCCTGACCGACCGCGGGCTGATGGGCACAGCGCCCAGCCAGATCGCGCCGGACCGGGTGTTCTTCGAACTGACCAAGGACGAGAAGGTCGCCCGCGCGCATGCGCTGGCTTGCGAGGTCTTCGTCGACGACCTGCCGGAGATCCTGGGGATGAGCGGATTCCCCGAGGGGATGCGCAAGGTGCTGTTCGACCCGGAGAACCAGTTCGCGGCCAAGGCCGTGCCTTACGAACGGCGCGCGTCCTGGGCCGAGATCGCGGCGGATGTCGTCCGTGACCGCGGCTGAGGCCAGCGCGGACGCCGCCCTGCTGGCGTTGGCGCAGCGTCTCACCGCGCAGGCCGGCAAGGCAAGCCCGACGGGGCTGACGCGGCTCGCCGGCGGCCGCAACAACCAGGTCTTCCGCCTCGACACCGCCGATGGCCCGCTGGTCCTCAAGCGCTACTTCACCGACGCCCGCGACACGCGGGACCGGTTGGGCGCTGAGTGGAGCTTCATCAGCCACGCCTGGTCGCACGGCGTCCGCGTCGTGCCCGAGCCACTCGCGTGCGATCGCGCTGAGCAGGCCGGCCTCTACAGCTTCGTCGACGGACGCAAGCTGACCCCGCTCGAACTGGCGCCGGCTCACGTCGATGCTGCGATCGACTTCGTGCTCGCGGTGAACGCGCCGCCCCGCCCTGCCCTGGCGCCGGGATCGGAGGCCTGCTTCTCGCTGGCCGAGCACCTCGCCACTGTCGAGCGCCGCGTGGCCCGGCTCGCGATGCTCGATGCCGATGTGCCTCATGTCGCCGAAGCCCGGCAGTTCGTAACGACGCAGTTGCAACCCGCCTGGGCCGAGGTGAAGGCGAACATCTTGCGCGGCGCCGCAGCTGAAGGGCTGGCTCAGGAAGCTTCCATCCCCGCCGACCAGGTCTGCCTGTCGCCGTCCGATTTCGGCTTCCACAACGCGCTGATCGACGACCAGGGCAAGCTCACCTTCCTCGACTTCGAATATGCCGGCCGCGACGATCCGGCCAAGCTGGCCTCCGATTTCTTCTGCCAGCCGGAGGTGCCGGTCCCACTCGCCGTGCACGAGCACTTCATCGACCGTTTGACGGAGGGCCTCGGGCTCGACGCCGCCAGCGTCGCGCGCTGCCGTCTCTTGATCGACGCCTACCAGGTCAAATGGACCTGCATCATCCTGAACGACTTCCTGCCGCTCGGCGCCACCCGCCGCGCCTTCGCCGACACCGGCGCCTGGGCGCAGCGCTGCGCCGCGCAGCTCGCCAAGGCCGAGGCGCAACTCGGCCTGATCGGCGCCACATCCGATTAACCGACAATCGTAACGCCCGGAGAGCTTCATGGCCTATCGCGAGTTCGTCAGTCTCGTCCACAAATCGACCAAGCGCGACTACCTTGCGCGCGTCACCCAGCGCGACAAGGCCGATGTCGCTGAGATGGCGATCAAGTTCGACTACGACTACTGGGACGGCAGCCGCGAGACCGGCTATGGCGGCTACAAATATGACGGCCGCTGGCGCAAGGTCGCCGATGCGATGATCGAGACCTACGGCATCAAGCCGGGCATGCGCGTGCTCGACGTCGGCTCCGGCAAGGGTTTTATTCTGCACGATTTCCGTGAGGCGATCCCGGACCTCGAAGTCGCCGGCATCGACATCTCCTCCTATGGCGTCGAGCACACGATGGAGAGCGTGAAGCCGTTCTGCCAGGTCGGCTCCGCCGCCAAGCTGCCCTACCCCGACAAGCATTTCGATCTCGTCATCTCGATCAACACGCTGCACAACCTTTACAACTACGATCTCGACGCCGCCTTGCGCGAGATGGAGCGCGTGAGCCGCGGCGCGAAGTATCTTTGCGTCGAAGGCTACCGCAACGAGCGCGAGAAGGTGAACCTGATGTACTGGCAGCTCACCTGCCGCATCTTCCACACCCCCGAGGAATGGGCCTTCGAGTTCAAGCGCTCCGGCTACACCGGCGACCACGAGTTCATCTTCTTCGAATGAGCTTGACTGAAGGCGTCGACAGACGCTCTCGCGGCGCATCGGCGTCCGAGTGATGCTCCGGTCACCGCCCTCTCGACAACGAGAGGGCGCGAGGAAGGCCGGACCTCGGCTGAGGCCCGTGGCCCGCCTGCTCAAAAGAATGCAGGCGGCAGGTACCACAGGTACAGCCGGACAGACCCGGCCTTCCCCGCGCGATAGTTTTACGGTGTCCTTCGTGCTCTCCCTGGGGATCGGGCTCTTTTGCCCCCATCGCCCGCGCGTGCCCATAAGCAACGACCACGGACTTGACCTCAGCGTCGAGAGGCCAGGACCACACGACTTCTCCGTCCGCACCGGCTGCGCTCGTCTGGCACAGCCGCCGCGTCCATCGCAGCCCACCCCCACGTATCGTGACGACGCGTACGTCCCTCTGCACGGGGCGGGATGGCCGAGAGAACCATATTTTCTGCAAAAACGAAACAGAAATATTTTTCGGCACCGATCTGGACAGAAGTCATCTCGTTGAGAAAACGCTCGAATTCGGCGCGGACGCGCAGCCGGAACAACCGGCGCGCCTCATCACGAAGAACAACGAAAATTTGAACCGAACGTGATCGCAGGCTAGGCTGCATCAGCGCGGTGTCGCGCCTGACCGCAGAGGCCATTCGAGTTCGCCCCATGCATTCGCCCCTCGCGGCCAACGACGAGAGCGCACGAGCGACGTCTCGCCTTCGCGGCTACAGGCCCGATATCGACGGGCTTCGCGCGGTCGCGGTGCTGTCGGTCGTGGGCTATCACGCCTTCCCGGCGGCATTCCCGAGCGGTTTCGTTGGTGTCGACGTCTTCTTCGTGATCTCCGGATTTCTGATCACCTCGATCATTCTCGACGAGGTCGCGCGCGATCGCTTCAGCTTCGTGACCTTCTATGCGCGACGGGTGCGGCGGCTGTTTCCGGCGCTGCTCCTGGTCACCGCGGTCTGCCTCGTCGCCGGATGGCTGGTGCTGTGGCCGGAGGACTTCCGCAGGCTCGGCAAGCACGCGCTCGCGGGGGCCGCGTTCCTGACCAATTTCGCGCTGTGGCGAGAGGCCAATTATTTCGACGTCGCCTCCGACACCAAGGTCCTGCTGCATCTGTGGTCGCTGGCCATCGAGGAGCAGTTCTATCTGATCTGGCCGGCGCTGATCGCCATCGCCTGGCGCATGCGACTGAACCTTTTCATGGTGTTTGCAGCCATCTTCGCCGCTTCGTTGGCCTATGGCATCAAGATCACGGCCACGAACCAGGTGGCGGCGTTCTTCTCGCCCGCCTCCCGTTTCTGGGAGCTGGCCGCGGGGGCCCTGCTCGCCCAGGCCAGTTTTGCCTGGCCAAGCCGTTTTGCCCGGCCAGAAAATCCGAGCGTCGGCCGCCCGAGAACCGGGCCTTTCAGCGCAGACGCTTTCGCACGGCAGGCGGCCGGCGCGCTCGGCCTCGTTCTGGTCCTGGCCGCGGTCTTTCTCATCAGCGTGCGCGATGCCTTTCCCGGCTGGTGGGCGCTCATGCCGGTGGCGGGCGCGGGCCTGATCATCTTTGGCGGCCCGGAGGGCTGGGTAAACCGCCGCCTGCTGTCGACGCGGCTCATGGTCTTCATCGGCACAATCAGCTACCCGCTGTATCTGTGGCACTGGCCGCTGCTGGCATTCGCCAAGGACATTCTCCACCACGAGACGTCGGCTGCCGTGCGCGGCGCGCTGGTCGCCGGCGCCGTTGGCCTCGCCTGGCTGACGTACCAATTCGTGGAGCGGCCGATCAGGATGGAACGGCGGGAGCGCAGAGTCGCCCCACCGCTGTGCGCGGCCATGCTGGCGATCGCCGCGTGCGGCGCGATCATCCTCGTCAGGGACGGGTTTCCCCAACGCTTTCCCGACGAGAAGAGCGTCTATGCCCAGTTCTTCGACCGCGGATCGCAACGCACGATCGACGAAGCCAGGCTGATCAACCAGCTGCCGTGCAACTTCTACAGCTTCGACAGCCCGACGCCAACGAGAGCGCCGCGTCCCGTCGACCCGGTCTGCTACACACGGCACACGCCACGCAGCGTGCTGATCCTCGGCGATTCCAACGGCGCGGATCTGTACCATGGCTTGAAGCAGGTGCTGCCCGAAAGCGTCTCCCTGTTGCTGCTCTACAGCTCCGGTTGCCGGGTCCAGCCCTTCTCGGAGGAGTTGATCGAGAGCGACCATTGTCACAAGGCGAACCATTTCGCCCTCGAGCGGATCAAGGCCGATCCGCCCGACATCGTGCTGATGGCATCGTACAATTCCTACGACATCGGCTATATCCGCGCCTATGCGACACTGATCAGGCAGCACGGTGTCAAGCACGTGCTCGTGCTGGGCCAGCGTCCGCATTGGCGCTACGACCTGCACCGCATCATTCTCGACGAGTTCTGGTCGTACACGCCCCGGCGCATTCCAGGGCGTCTCGACGAGAGTCTTCACGCCCTCGGCCGGCAATTCGAGGCGCAATTGCGCGCCGAAGAGCCGTTCGAATATGTCGACCAGATGCAGCCCTTCTGCAATTCCGACGGATGCCTCACCTATCTCGGCGACGACCGGCGCGATGGCCTCATCACCAACGATACCGCCCATCTGCGGCCGCACGCCTCGGTCTGGCTGGCCCGAGAGCATTTGGCGCCGCTGATTCTCAGCCGGCTCGAACGCTAGGGCCGAACACCCACGCAAAACGAGTGCAGAGCCTGCATGCCGCTTTTGCGATCTTGGCAAAATGTATCTATAAAATGGCAGCCAACATCGAGAGCGCAGGGAACGGGGCTGTCATGACCAAGTCATTGAAGGTGGCGATCGCCGAAGGCCTGCCGCCCCAGACCCTGTTCAAGCTGCGCTCGATCAAGCGCGCGCTGATGGGGCAGCCCCCGCCGGAACGGCCGCAGGCGGCCGCGGCGCCGGAGCCCGAACCCGAGCCTGAACCGGCCCCTGCGCCGGTCGCCGAAGTCTTGCCCGAGGTGCCCGAGCCGCGGACGCGACAGACCGAGGCGCTGGAACGGCTCGATGCGCACAAGATCAGCGCGCCGTACCTGTTCTTCGACATCGACGACGTCCTGATCCTGCCTGCCAAGGAGATCGCGCGCACCCTGACCTTGAGCGCGATGTACATCAACAGCGCCGACGTCAAGGGCGACATCGCCGAATTCGGCACGATGGGCGGGTTCACGGCCCGGACCCTGGCCAATGCGATGGTGTTCGATACGCGCTATCAGCCGAACCAGCCGCTGCGCAAGCTGCGGCTGTTCGACAGCTTCGAGGGATTGCCGGAGATCACGGCGAAGGTCGACCTCGAATCGCAGCACGTGAAATCCGGCACCTGGTCCAAGGGCGGCTGCCGGATTCTGAGCGCCGCTGAGCTGCGGACCATGGTGGAGGCGATCATTCCACCAAGCCGGGTGCAGATCTACGAGGGCTGGTTCGCCGATACGGTCAAGCAGCTGCCCGACGACACGCGGCTCGCGCTGATCCATTTCGACGGCGACCTCTACTCGTCGACCATGGATGCGCTGGTGCCGTGCTTCGAGCGCGGCTTCATCTCCAAGGGCGCCGTGCTCTGCTTCGACGACTGGAACTGCAACGAGGCGGACCCCGAGGCCGGCGAGCGCAAGGCCTGGGCCGACCTCGTCAGCCGCTTCAAGATCGTTGCCAGCCACTCCGGCGACTACTCGATCCAGGGCACCAAGTTCATCATCCATTCCTATCGCGGCATGAAGCCGAGGGCGTGAGCACCATGCGCGCGCGCTCGTCGTTGCGTCTCGCTGGGCCGTGCTGCCGGAAGGTGAATGCATGAGCTGTCCCTACACCACGCTGCCCGCAAGCAGCTTCTGGCGCCAGGCCGTCGCCGAGCGCAGCACCTCGGAGCTCGATCCTCATCTGACCGCGCGACTGCGGTTTGGTCCGGATCAACGCATCGCGTCGGCCGGCAGCTGCTTCGCGCAGCACATTTCGCGTGCCCTGAAGGCGCGCGGCTACAACTACTACGTCACCGAGACCGCACCGGGATATCTTTCGCCCGAGCAGGAGGAGCGCTTCGGCTACGGCATCTTTTCCGCCCGCTACGGCAACATCTACAGCACGCTGCAGCTGCTGCAGCTGTTGCAGCGTGCGTTCGGCGGCTTCCAGCCGGCCGATCAGTTCTGGACCGACCCCGACGGCCGGGTTTTCGATCTCCTGCGTCCCCGGATCACGCCGAAGGGCTTCGTCTCGATGATCGAGGCCGAGGCCGATCTCAAGCAGCATCTACGCGCAGTCCGCAAGCTCATCGAAACGGCCGACGTGTTCATTTTCACGCTCGGCCTCACGGAAAGCTGGGTTTCCAAGCTCGACGGCACTGTGTACCCGACCTGCCCCGGCTGCGGCAGCGCTGGCGACTATGACGACGCCAGATACGCATTCCACAATCTCTCGGTCACGGAGACCACCGGCTATCTCGCCGAGGCGATCAACCTGATGTCGGCCGCCAATCCGCGGCTGCAGATCATCCTGACGGTCTCGCCGGTGCCGCTCGCCGCCACCATGGAGTCCCGCCACGTGATGCAGGCGACGACCTATTCGAAGAGCGTGCTGCGCGTCGCCGCCGAGGAGATTGTCCGGCGCTACGACAACGTGCACTATTTCGCGTCCTACGAGATCATCACCAATGCGAAGAATGCCGGCACCTATTTCGCCGACGATGCCCGGTCGGTCACGCCGGAAGGCGTCGCGCGGGCGATGAACCTCTTCTTCGCCCATTTCACGACCGAGAGTGCTGGCGCCACGGCACGGTCGGCGGGCGACGGTGCAGGCAAGCGACCGGCGGCTCCGTCCGTCGAGCCGCAGATCGTCTGCGACGAGGACGACTTCTATCGGGCGCTGGCCGCCAGCCGGAAAGGCTGAGGACCAGCGGCGGATACGGGCCATTCTGTGACGTGAGGGGAACTATCAGCGTGGATACCGAGCTCGAAACGGTTCTGCCGGTCTATATCGTCGGCGACAGCCATTCCCTGCCCTATCGGAACATGGTGTTCCGGGAGCGCTGGACCGGCGCGTGGGTGATGGCCCGCACCAAGTACATTCCAGGCGCCACGGCCCGGGAGTTCTACAATCCCGCCACCGGCGAGTTTCATCCAGACTTCATCGCCTTCCTCGAATATGAGGGCCTGGTCCGCAACGGTCGTGCGACGCATTTGTCGATGGACGAGGTCGATTTTTCCATCGCCAAGGCCGTCGGCCAGGCCGTGCGGCCGCCGCTGATCATGATCACCGTCGGCGAGATCGACGTTCGCGGCCCGATCCTGCAGCTTCTCAAGGACAGCCACGATTTCGTTCCCCCGTTCGCGACCACGCTGCCTCTGCTCGACAAGCCGCTGGTGCCCTGGGACATCATCGACGAAGCGATAGAGGCTCGTCTCGGCCCCTTCATTGCCGGCCTCGACCAGTTGGTCCAGGCCGGCTTCAAGCGGGTCTACGTCCAGAGCGTGGTGCCTCCGACCCGGCAGGAAGCGCGCATCCGCGAGCTGCAGAAGTACGACTGCCCCGTCTCGGTCCGGACCAAGCTGGTTCAGGCCTTCAACTGGAAGCTGGCACAGAAGGTGCGATCGGTGAACCTGTTCATGGTCGACCGCTGGTCCGACCTGACAGAAGGCGATCTGCTGCGTCCGGAGTTCGATTTCGATGGGGTGCATCTCCCGCCCAAGGGCGCCCGCCTCCTGCTCGAGACCCTGATCGATGACGCGATCGACAGCCGCGGGCTCGTCGCCAATCATCCGCGTTATGAACTCTATTATCGGATGGCATGCGGTCTGGATCCGTTCCGGCCCGCCAAGTCAAACGCAGCATGAGGACGTCATGGCCGTCACATCGATGATCAGCACCGCCAAGCAGCGGCTCAAGGGCGGCATCAACCAGGCGCTCAGCGCCCTCGGCTATCGCCTGGTGCGCGCCGACACGGCGGACCGCCTGACCGGGCACTTCAATCCCGCATCCTGGGGCGGCAACGGCACGGCTCAGCCGCGTCGTCTGACGCTGCTGCCCGCTGCCAACGCGGCCCCGGCGATGTGCACCGCTCATGCGCCGAAGTTCGATCCGCAGAAAACGCCGAGCCAACTCGCCGACAAGATCGTCGCCTTTCAGCAGAACGGCGTCACGGTCATCAGCACGAACCCGGAAAAGGCCGCCCATTTCCGGGAGACCGAGAGCTTTGACCGCGACGTGAGCAACCGGCATTCGGCGTGGGACTGGGCAGGCAACGACGTGGCCCCGTACACGCAGGATCTGCAGACCGGCATGCCATCGGCGGCGCTCGTCGACTACCTCCACGCGCTGTTCAGCGGCGGCGATTTCGAGTCCTTTTTCCGGGGCGTGCTCGGCTGTCCGGCCAAGGTCGCCAACGTCAGGCTGGTGCGTTCAAAGCCGCATCTGACGGAAGGCGTCGGCCCGCAGGAATGGCACAGCGACGGCTGCCCGGCCGGCGTCATCCGCGGCGTGCTCTACCTCTGCGATGTGGACGAGCAGACCGGTCCGTTCCAATATCGGGACGCCAACCACCGCGAACATACCGTGCTCGGCAAGACCGGCGATCTGCTGGTGTTCGATGCGACGCGCCTCATGCATCGCGGCAGCCCGCCATCGCACAAGACGCGCTCGGCCATCGATCTGGTGTTCATGCCTCGCATGCCCGACGAGGACATGACGATCATGGTCGTCGGCATGAACCACTGGCCGGCAGACCCGTTCTTCGTCAAGCTTCCCAAGGAACGCGCCGCAGACGCCTACGATCCGATCTCCGAAGGACGCGGGGCAGCCAGCCTCTATTGACGCAGGGCCGCCTGCTTGCGTCGCGGACGTAGGACAGCTAAGCCAGCAGGGGCGGTGGATGAGCTTGCGCCTGGCAGAACAGTCGTCGCATCCGTCGCTGTCGACCTCTGGATGGACCATGAGCGGGATCGCTCGGAGATTTCGGATGTTCGTCCCGTTCCAGGCGATGCCTGCACATGGCCCGCGTCACGAGCGTCGGATCCACCGAGCCCGGCCTATGGCACACAGCCCATCGATCGGCGCTGACCGACGACCGCTTGCGTCGGCATCCCGACATTGGTCGCAAGCTGACACCACGTGTTCGGCGTCGCCGCCGACGACCTTTCTTCGGCGCAGCATCTCGTCTGCGTCATCCCTCAACGCCGTTTTGCGGTGATCGAACAGTGCCGCGTTGGAGAATTTGAATGCTGCAACCGTTGAAGAATGCGCTCGCGACCTCGCTTCCGCCAGACGTTGTGTATTGGATGCGCTCGGTCAAGCGGGCGATCATGTTCGAGCCGCCGCTGCCCTGGCCGTATGGCGCCGGTCGGAGCTCCAGCGCTCAGGACAGACCTCCGGCCGTTGCAATCGCCGCACCTGACTTCGACGGCTCCGAAGACGGACGTCTCATCCAGGACATCGCGCTGGAGAAATACAGCGCGCGGCAGCTTCCCTCGCCCGGGCTGTACTACACCTATGCCGACGTGCTGATCCTGCCCGCACAGGAAATTGCCAAGACGCTCACCCTGTGCGTCCAATACATCAACAGCTCTCACGTGATTGGCGATATCGCCGAATTCGGCACGATGGGAGGATTCAGCGCGCGGGCGATCGCCACCTCGATGGTGTTCGACCTGCAGCGGCAGCCGCTGAGCAAGAGCGCCTCGGGTGAAAATCCGTTCCGTATTCTGCGCCTGTTCGACAGCTTCGAAGGCCTGCCCGAAATCACCTCCCCGATCGATCAGGTCGCTCCGCACGTCATTTCCGGTGCATGGGCCAAGGGTGGCTGCAAGGTGCTGGCTGCGCCGCAGCTGCGCGCCCTGATCGGGAAGATCATTCCGCCGCACCGCTTCCAACTGTACGAGGGATGGTTCGCCGACACGGTCAAGACGCTACCGCCCGAGACGCGCTTTGCGATGATCCATTTCGATGGCGACCTCTACCAGTCGACCATCGATGCGCTCGTTCCGCTGTTCGAGCGCGGCATGATCTCGATCGGCGCGGTCATCTGCTTCGACGACTGGAACGCCAATCGAGCCATTCCCACCACGGGCGAGCGTCAGGCGTGGAAGGAGCTGGTCGAGATGTTCGCGATCGAGGCCTCCAGTGGCGGCGACTACTCGGTGGGCGGCACCCGCTTCATCATCCACTCCTATCGCGGCATTCCGGCCGATCCGATCTGACCTCGCTTACGGCGACGGCCGCTGGGCTGGTCCCAGCAGGCCGTCGATGGTGTGGCGCGCCAGGAAGATGGCGCCGGGCACGGTGAGGTGTCCCGGATCGAACGCCGTCAGTTGCGAGGCGCCCGGACCGATCCGGCTGAGACAGCCCTCGTCGTTGCAGAAGACGTCGCGGACGGAGATGTAGTCGATCCCGAGCTCACGGGTGAGTTCGCGAAACAGGGCATCCCGCCCGCGCGTCCATTCGTCGTTGGAACGGAAGAAGGTCCGCTCCGGCAACACCGCTCCGGTCTGCCGGTAGTAGTCCAGAACGTTGTGTGACAGGCCGACGCCCTGCCAGCTCGGCGGCGGTCCCATCACCACGATCCTCGCGATGCCGTTCGCCCTGAGCTGCGCGACCGTGCGGGGCAGGTCTTCGCGCAGCACCGCCTCGGCATGTCCCCAGGTGGCGTCGAGAATGACGACGTCGGGCTGCAGGCGGCCGATCCGCAGCACGACATCGTCGTTGATGCTCTTGCAGAACGGCCGGGCCGCCAGCGTGTAGCCGATCAGCGGCGGACAGGCCGAGGCGGTGTATTGCGCCACGTCATAACCGCGCTCCGCCGAAACGTGCAGCAGTCCCGGGTAGAGGGCCGCTCCGTAGGAATCGCCCCAGATCAGCAATAGCGGCCGGCCTCCCCGCCCCGCGCAGTCGGCGCCGAACGCGGACGCGGGCTGCAGCAGCAGCAGGCAGCGGCCGCGCCGCCAATGCGAGGTTGTCTCGCTGCCTGAGAGCATGAAGTTCCTGATCTCCGGCGCGAAGCGGACCGGCAGGCCGTGCGTGCTGGTCGCGGCGATGCCGACCGGGATCATTGCCGCCATCGCTGCCAGCAGAGCTCCGACCCGCCATCCGACCGGTGCGGCCCCGAACCTGATCGGCTGCTCGATGAAGCGATAGGTGAGCCAAGCGAGCACGGCGCTCAGCGCCAGCACCGCGAGCAGGCTCCATGCAGGCGCCGCTCCGCCGAAATGCAGCTTGGTGAAGGCGATCAGCGGGAAGTGCCAGAGATAGAGCGGGTAGCTGATGAGGCCGACGAACACCAAAGCAGGCCGCGCCAGCGCCCACTGAACCGGCGTGCCGCCGGTCGCAATCAGGGCCATGGTTGCGAGCACGGGGACGATGGTCCGAAGGCCTGGCCAGGGCGACGTCGCGCTGAAGCCGAACAGGGCAAAGGCGATCCCGGCCACGCCGAGAGCCGCGAGCAGGTTGCTGGTGCCCGGACCGATCCGACGATCGGCACGCTGGCGCAGCCACACCGCCAGGAGCGAACCCGCCAGCAGCTCCCAGCCACGCGTGGTCGGGGAATAGAACGCCCAGGCCGCCTCTCTCGCCGGGGTCGTCAGGCAGACCACCAGGGAACCAAGCCCGAGCGCGGCCACGATCGCCGCTTTCTGCGACGGCCATCGGGCAATCAGCACGAACGCCGCCGGCCAGACGATGTAGTACTGCTCCTCGATGCCGAGCGACCACAGATGCAGCAGCGGGAGACGCTCCGCGCCGGGATCGAAATAGCCGACGATCTGCTCGTGCAGCATGAAGTTCTCGATGAACGCCGCCGCACCCTTGATATTGGATCCGAGCGCTTCCATCGCGGCCACCGGAAGAACGAACCAGGCGATCGCGAACGTCGCCACGACGACGGTGATGAGCGAGGGAAAGATTCGCAGGATGCGGCGGGCGTAGAAGGTCGCGAAGCCGAAGGTTTTGTCGGCGCATTGCCGATCGATGATGCCGGTGATGAGATAGCCGGAGATCACGAAGAACACGTCGACGCCGGCAAAGCCGCCGGGCATCAGCTGCGGAAAGGCATGGAAAACGAGCACCGCGATCACCGCAGCGGCGCGCAGCCCGTCGATGTCAGGCCGATAGGGCAGCGTGTGCGCTGGACTCGGAGACGGCGGGGTGCGTCCCGTTGCAGCCCGGCCGTCAAGGCTTCCGGCGATCGTCATTGTCACGCATCCCCTGAAACGCCCGCGTCTGTTCCAGCGCGTTGATGAGGTCTCGGGTGAAATCCGCGGCACCCTGGCCGTCGAGATGACCGCCGCCATCCCAGCTGGAATAGTCGGTTCGTGACGGAAGCGCCGTCTCGATGCCGATGGCCGCCGCGATCTCGCGCACCTGGGTCAGGCAGCCGTGAAAGTTGGGAACGAAGGCCAGCACCACGGGTGCGCCCAGAGACCGGACCATGTCGCGGGCGTTGGCGATCACATCGGGCGTGGTGTGACAGTCTGGATCGCGCGTCATCTTCACACGTGGATTGCCCTGGCTGAGAAAGCGCGGAAACGTGCTCATGTCGGCCGCCCCCGTCCGATCATCACGATCGAAGCGCGGCAGCGGTCCGGATCGCGGGCCGGCAAGCGCCTCGCGCCAGTGCCGCGTCGCGTCCTCGAAGCGCCAGCGCAGATTGCGCCGGATGATCTCGTAGGTCGCGCCGTAGCGGCTGAGCTTCGTGCTCGGGATCGGCCGGACGTCGGCGCCGAACGCACGCGTCAGGTTGCGGAAGAAGAAGTTGCCGCCCCCGCCGCCGTCGTCGGCGTTCAGGATCCACAACCGTGGACGGAGATGATGCCTGAGTGCGATCTGCCGTGCGAACTCGCCGCTGGCAACACCGACGAACGCCATGTTGTAGAATTTCAGGCCGTATGGCTTTTCGAGACGCTCGTGCATCACGGCCTGGTCGATCGCGAACGACACCAGGGAGGAGCCGAGGATGATGACGTCGGCCTGCCGCGCATTGTCGATCGAGCGGCCGATCCCATGATAGAACAGATCCTGGTCCTGGATCTCGGTGACGCTGTCGCCGCCGAAATTGCGGTACCAGGCCGGATCGCCGGGCCTGCCGATCGCGCTGAAATGGTCGCCGCCTTGCGCAGCCAGCCAGACGCCGAGTCCGCCCAGCATCGCTGCCGCCAGTCCGAGCAGGCAACCGAGATAGCGGCGTCCGGCCGGGCCGAGGCACTCAGGATCGACCTGGTGTCCGGCACGATCGGTCCGCTCTGCCCGACGATCCATGTTGCCCCCGAGGCGCCCGGACAAGCGACTATTTCGGCAGGCCCGGCACGGTGTCGAGCACGTGCCGGGCAACGAGGAGCGACGCGGGATAGGTCAGATGCCCGGAATCGAAGGTGGTGAGCTCCGATGCGTTCGGCCCGATCCGGGTGAGGCAGCCATTGTCGTCACACATGAACTGACGCAGCGAGACATAGTCGGTGCCGAGGCGTTTGGCCTGAGCGGCAAGAAACGCGTCGAACGGCTTGGTCCACTCGTCGACGGTGCGAAACCAGGTTCGCTCCGGCAGCACCGTGCGAGTCCGGAAATAGTAATCCAGCATATTCGCCGGCAGCCCGTCGCCCTGCCAGGTCGGCGGCGGCCCGACGATCACGACGGCCGGCACCCCCGCTTCCTTGACCAGGGGGATGGTGCGCTCGAGGCCGGCACGGACCTCGTCGTCGCTGGCCCGCCAGGTGCCGTAGAAGATCACGACGTCGGGCTTCAATTCGGTCAGATGCCGTAGCACCGCATCGTTCGACGGCTTGCAGAGCGGACGTTGAGCATTGACGTAGCCGATCAGCGGCGCGCAGGCGGAGATCGCAAATTCGGCGACGTCGAAGCCGCGCTCGGCGCCGAACTGGGCCAGTCCCGGATAGAGCGAGGCGGCATAGGAATCGCCCCAGACCGCAACGAGTGGACGGCGGCCCGTGCCCAGACATTCCGGTGCAAACGCACTCTGATCAGCCATCAGCAGGCATTTGCCGTTCCGCCAGCGGAACGCGGTCTCGCTGCCATCCAGCATGAATCCGCGGATCTCGGCCGGGATGCGCGCCGGCCAGCCGTTGGAGCGGTCGGCGATCACACCGACGATCCCCAGCGCGGCCATGCCGCCGAGCAGGCTGCCAACCTTGAGCGGCACCCGCCGCCGCCCGAAGCGGATCGGCCGCTCGATGAAGCGATAGGTCGCGAAGGCGAGCAGCAGGCTGGCTGCGATGATCGCGATCATGACCCACGCCGGCACCTGATCGACGAACTGGATGCGCGCATAGGCCATCAGCGGGTAGTGCCAGAGATAGAGCGGATAGCTGATCAGGCCGACGAAGACGGCCGGCGTCGAGGACAGGACGTAGCGATGCACCAGCGTGCCGCTGGTCGCGATCAGGGCGGCCGCGCCCAGAACGGGAAGCAGCGTGCGGACGCCCGGATGCGGGGTGAGGCGGCCGAAGCGCCAGAATGCGATCACGATCGCGAGCATTGCAGCCAGCGCGATGAGCTCGCGGACCATCGGACCGTCGATCAGCGGCTGCGGGCGGGCCTCGACGCTGCGTCCATTGACCCAGAGCGCCAGCCCCGAGCCGACCAGCAGCTCCCACGCGCGCGTCACCGGCAGATAGAAGGCGTAGTCCGGCGCCCGCGGCTGCACGATCAGGCATGCAATGAACGAGGCTGCCGCCAGCGCGATCGTGATGGCGAGGCTCCAGCGCCGCCACGCCCCGATCAGCATCAGGAGCAACGGCCAGACGATGTAGTACTGCTCCTCGATCGCCAGCGACCACAGATGCAGCAAGGGCTTCTTCTCTGCCGCCAGGTCGAAATAGCCGACCTGACCGAGCAGAATGAAGTTCTGGATGAAGACCGCGCCGCCGGCGATGTTGGTGCCGAGCGACTTGAGCTCGCGCGGCGGCAGCAGGAACCATGCGATCAGGAAGGTGACCAGCACCACCGCGATCAGCGCCGGAAAGATGCGGCGGATCCGGCGCGCATAGAAATCAGCGATGCTGAAGCTGTTCGACAGCATCTGCTTATGGATGATTCCCGTGATCAGATAGCCCGAGATGACGAAGAAGATGTCGACGCCGTAGAAGCCGCCGGGCACGGCAGTGGGAAAGGCGTGGTAGAACAGGACCGGAAGCACGGCGACGGCGCGCAGCCCGTCGATCTCCTCGCGATAGCCGAGCGGCGTGGCACGGGCTTCTTCCAGCGAAAGGTTGGGATGGGCGAAGTTCATCGGAGCTGATCGATGCGTTTCAGGAGCGGTTGAGAAGCGACGCCGAGTACTTCTCCAGGAAGTAGCGGGAGGGTCGCGAGCTGCCGAAGAATCCGGGAATATTGACACATTTCTCCCAGGCATCATCCACCGGCTTGATGACGGGCGGCGCCCCGGACGACAGATCCAGCACCTCCCGGGTGGTCTCCAGGATCTCGTCGGCGCTGCTTTCGCTGACGGTCAGGCCTGCGGCCTGGACGGTCTCGTAGGTCGGGAACGTCCAGCGCCAGGTCTCGGAGGTGACATCGCTCAAGGACAGCAAACGCCCGTCCCTCGTATGCACGGGCTTGAGCGAGAAGCGGGTATCCTTGGACCATAGCAGCCCGACCGAGCTGAGGGCGTTCACCATCGCCGTCGGAATGCCGAAACTGGTCGCGACATAGGCGAAGCCCGACGTCGTGCCGATGAACATCCGTGCGCGACGCATCAGGTGGATGTCCATCTCAGGCACCTGATCCTCGCAGCGCGCATAGTCGACGACGCGCGGCATCTCCGGCAGTGGCGGCGCCTTGCGCCCGCCCATGCGGATGACCCAGCCGCCCTGATCGGTGATGAAGCGCACGGTGTCCAGATAGTTGCCGATCGTGGCACTGCGAATCGACTCGCCAGTCCCGAGCGTCTCGCCACGGGCCTCGGCGTCTCGCATGTGGAGACAGACGAACCAGTCGTCTGGCCCAAGCCCCCATTTCTGCCGCAGCGACTGATAGAGGGTCTCGACGCGATCATCGACACGAAGCCGTGCGTCATAGATGTCCCGCAGCGGAAAACCACGATTCTCGCGCTCCCATTGCTGGAGCGCCATCGACCCGGCGTCGTTCCAATAGACGCTATGGCCGTCCTTGAACTGAAACGCCTGATGGGAATCGCCGAGGAACGGCGTCAGGCTGGCGAGTTCGTGCCAGACCGCCGGCGAGACCCCCTCGTCGCCAAGCGTGAGCGTCGGGCAGATGTCGGAGAACAGCGACAGGAACGGCTTGTTGGCGATTCTCTCATTGTAGGCCAGAAGCACCGGCTGGCCGGACCACCACCCCATCTTGCGCATCATCAGGTGAACGTTGAGATGCCCGTTGTGGCCGATCAGCGCGCTCCAATCCGGCGACAGCAGCCTGACGTTCGACAGCTCGGTGCCGATCCGGTCGAGCTCGCGCTTGAGCTCCCGCGACGGCGACGGAAGCGAGCGGCGCAGACGGCGCTGGGTATCCATGCAGCGCGTATAGACCAGCGGCACGAGGTCGCCTTCGCCGAAGTGATAGGTCCGCAGCAGCAGATGGCGGTAGGCGTAGAACAGGTAGACGTCGAACGCGAGCTCCCGATCGATCGTCCGTTCGGGAAGCTGCTCCCACTGATGGCCGCCCTCCTCCAGCTGGCCAATCACGCCATTGATGTCGCGAAGGCCGAGATCCCTCATCAGGCGGTCGACAATGTCGCGGTCACGAAAGAAGTAGGGAATGTATTCCGCGGCCAGCACGTCCGGCGACACCTGCTCTGCCTCGACGCGCCCGTTGAAGATGCGCTCCTCATATTGAAAGTTGCGGTGCTCGAGCATCAGCCGGACAAAGGTCCGAAGCTGCGGCGAGCTGCCTGCGAGCTTGGACCAGTTCAGGGTGTGGATCTGCGTCAGCAGATCCATCGAATAGCCATTGCCGAAGGGGTCGACGCCCTGCACGCCCCGGCTCTTCTGCTGCGTGACGCCGCGAAACACGGTGAGGGCTTCGGTCCGATAGCCGGCCAGCAGCAGATAGAATGCGACCTCGTCCGCATGGCGGCGCGTGAACGGACCGTGCAGGATCCAATCGAGATGCGCCTTGACGAAGGGCCCGCAGAAAAACACGAAATGCCGGTCGAGCGCACCATGATTGAAGAAATGGCGAAACCACACGGTCAACCGGAACCGCGCCTTGAACGGAAGGCAGGAAAAAGCGATGTTGCGCGCGAAATGACGGGCGCGACTCTTTCTCAGCACGCGGAAAGCGAAATGCGCGAGGCGCAGCACAATAGGCTTGATGCGAGCTTTGATGCGACGCGTGAGACGTTCGATGGTGCTCTCCTCGGGTGAGATTGTATCGTACATTGCTGCCCGCCCGAACCGTCGCCTGAAAAAGTCTCAGGACACGCTTACTTCGGGGCAGTTCGGCGATCAACACCCGATCGGCTATTTGACCGCGCCAACCGCGCCAATCCCTGGGACAAATCGATATCGACCGTGTGCGCGGGCCAACCGCAATTGCGTTCAGTGATCCGACAGCGTAAGATTGAGCGGCCGCGCGGATTCCGCCGCTAGAGCACGTCAGTGGTACCGCTACGTTCAGGGCCGGCCCCGGGGCGATCGACCGAATTTCAACGAGGCAAGCGCGTTCATCGCGAGGCCAGGGCACCTTCAAGGCACCTTGATGACATCGACCTGCCGCCTGTGCGGAAGCGACATTGCCACGCCCGCTCTTTCCCTCGGTCCAGTTCCGGTCTGCAATGCATTCAGCAAATCTGGGCGGGCTGACCGTCGTGTCGATCTCGACGTCGTGGAATGCGAGACGTGCCGGCTGATCCAGCTCCTTCAAGCCCCGCCGCCCGCTCTGTTGAGCCCCGAGGTGCCCTGGATTCGCTATCGGGAACCGGAAGGCCATCTCGATGAGCTCGTCGCCAGCCTGACGTCGCTGCGTCCCGGCGCGCGCCGCGCGGTCGGCACCGGCCCGTTCGAGCAGCCGCTGTTGTCTCGGCTCGCCGCGCACGGCCTGCACACGCGGGCTCTCTCGCTCGACACCACCGCCG
This sequence comes from Bradyrhizobium sp. SZCCHNS2022, assembly GCF_032377575.1. Taxonomy (NCBI): domain Bacteria; kingdom Pseudomonadati; phylum Pseudomonadota; class Alphaproteobacteria; order Hyphomicrobiales; family Nitrobacteraceae; genus Bradyrhizobium; species Bradyrhizobium sp. SZCCHNS2022. The sequence continues at coordinate 3,513,882 of NZ_JAUHHZ010000001.1, forward strand.
CAGGTGGCCGCTATCCCTACCTGGAAAGCTGGCAGGCCACCCTTGGCAACGAGCATCTGGCGACGGTCTCGGCGCAGCATGGCACGTTCGACATCGTCTCGTGCCGCTACATCGTCGAGCACAGCCCGACACCCGTTGCAGCCTTGCAAGCCCTCAAACAGCTGCTCTCTCCCGACGGCGTGCTGCTGATCGAGGTCCCCGACAGCAGCAAGTTTCTCGCGGCGCGCGACTATTGCTTCCTGTGGGAGGAGCACAGCTGCTACTTCGTTGAGGACACGTTGCGGCAGCTGGCGCACGCGAGCGGGTACCAGGTGCTGGCGCTGCTGCGCTATCCCGGAGCGCTCGAAGATGCCCTCGTCGCCGTGCTGGCCCCGGGTCACGGGACCGCCCCATCGCCCGCGCAAGGTCCCTCGACGCTGTTTGAGACCTATCGCAGCAGCTTCCCGGAGCAACGGGCCCTGGTGCAGGCGCGGCTGCGCGCGGGCGCCGGCCCGCGGCGGGATGGGCTGGCGCTGTTCGGCATCGGCCATCACGCCATCATGTTCGCCAACGCCTTCGGCGTTGCGGACTTGATCGCCCTGGCCGTCGACGACGACGCGGACAAACGCGGCTTTTTTCCACCCGGCTTTCGCGTCCCCGTGGTAGGCTCGGAGCAGCTCCTGGCCGATGAGCGGATCACCACCTGCCTGTTCGCCGTCGCCCCTCACATCGAGGGCAAGGTGCGCGACAAGCTCGCGCCGCTGGCAGCACGGGGCGTGGCGTTCCACTCCATCTACGCCGCGCTCGACAATGCAATCACGAAGGATCTCGCCTGATGAGCCTGGTTCAGAAATCCCCTGAGGTATTCCTCGCCGAGGGGCCCATTGCGGCCGTCGGCCAGGCGGAGATCAACACCCTGAAGGCCGCCGTCAAGGCCAGCCCGAAGCGCCGCGCCCGCATCAACGCGCATCCGGATGGTGACGATTCGCTGCACGAGATGATCATCGCGATCGATGCGAGCTCCTACATCCGTCCGCACAAGCATCCGGGCAAGAGCGAAGCGTTCCACATCGTCGAGGGCGAGGTGGACATCGTGGTCTTCAATGACGACGGCGAGATCGAACGCGTCGTCGAGCTGGGGCCGCCGGGCGGCACCCGTCCATTTTATTATCGCATGTCCAACGCCTTCTTCCACACGCTGATCATCCGCAGCGATCTGTTGATCGTGCACGAAATCACCAATGGCCCGTTCCGCCCCGGCGCCAGCGTGTTCGCCGATTTCGCGCCCGAGGACAGCGACACCGCCAAGGCCACGGCCTACCAGGCCGATCTCGTCCGGCGCGTCGCAGCGCTGCAGGACGCCGCGGCATGACCCACCATGCCGTCGTGGTCGGCGGCACCCGCGGCCTCGGCCGCGTGGTCGTCGAGCGCTTCCTGGCGCGCGGCTGCGCGGTCAGCGTGGTGTCGCGGCAGCGTCCGGCCGAATTCCCGGATCGAGCCGACCTGAAGCATTTCTCCGCAGATCTCGAGCGGAGCGACAGCTTCGCCGGGCTGTGGAGCCAGATTGCCGAGGCCAACGGCCCGATCCGCTACCTCGTCCTGAGCCAGCGTTTCCGCGGCCAGGGCGATCCCTGGGCCGGCGAAATCCAGGTCGGCCTGACCGCATCACGCGACCTGATCGAGGGCTTTTCCGGTCATTTTGCCGGGGATGGCGACCGCGCGATCGGCGTGGTCAGCTCGGTCTATGCCGAGTTCGTCGGCTCCTCGCAGCCGGTCGGCTATCATGTCGTGAAGGGCGGCCTCAACGCGATGGTCCGGCACTACGCCGCGACGCTCGGCCGTCGCGGCATCCGCGTCAACGCGATCATGCCGCTGACCTATCTGAAGCGCGAATCGCGCGTGTTCTACGAGCAGAACGAGAAGCTGATGGAGACCTACCGGAAGCTGGTCCCGCTCGGCCGGCTCGGGACGGCCGAGGAATGCGCCGACGCGCTCGACTTCCTGTGCAGCGAGCGCGCCTCGTTCATCAACGGGCAGAGCCTGTTCCTCGATGGCGGAGTGTCCACAGTCTGGCAAGAAGAGGTCGCCAAGAGCTTCGCGGGGCTGTAAAACGCGCCGCAAATTCCTCTTCGGCCGACATCCCGCCTGCGGGATCGCCAACCCAGGATCGACACGTCATGCAGCACGTCAAGCACAAGACCGATTGCCGCCTGTGCGGATCGACCTCGCTCGATCACGTGCTGCCGATCAGGCCTTCCGCGATTGGCGACGCGTTCGTGACGGCGGACCGGCTGAGCGAGAAGCAGGATCTCTACCCGCTCGACTGCTATCTCTGCCTGAGCTGCGGGCACTTGCAGAATCTCGACGTCGTCGACCCCGACATCCTGTTTCGTGACTACACCTACCGCACCTCGGTCTCGCTCGGCCTGGTCGAGCATTTCAAACGCTACGCGCAATCCGTGGTCTCCACGCTCGGTATCCCCAAAGGCAGCCTGGTTGCGGAGATGGGCAGCAATGACGGCTCGCTGCTGAAGGCGTTCAAGAACGAAGGCATGCGGGTACAGGGCATCGACCCCGCCCGCGACATCGCCGCGACCGCCACGGCAGAGGGCGTGCCGACGATCCCGGATTTCTTCACCAGCGCGCTGGCTGCCCGAATCAAGGCGGAACAGGGCGAGGCCAAGCTGTTCTGCGCCAACAACGTGTTCGCCCATATCGACAACATGTCGGACGTGGTGAAGGGCATCCGGCTGCTGCTCGCCGACGACGGCGCCTTCGTGTTCGAGGTCTCCTACATCGTCGACATGATCGACAACATGGTGTTCGACACCATCTACCACGAGCACGTCTCACACCACGCGCTGATCCCGCTTGAGACCTTCCTGAACCGACACGACATGACGCTGTTTCATGTCGAACGGACCGGCACCAAGGGCGGCTCGATCCGGGCCTTCGCGCAGCCGAAATCGACCGGCCAGCGGCCGCGCTCGGCGGAGCTGTCGAAACTGATCGCCGAGGAGGAGCGGCGCGGCGTGACCAAGCCGCAGATCTACCGCGACTGGTTCGTGGCCATCGAGGACTGCAAGCGCAGGGTGCTCGCTTATCTCGACCAAGCCATCGCTGCCGGCAAGCTCGTCGCCGCCTATGGCGCCTCGACCACCACGACCACCCTGCTCTACCATTTCGAGCTCGAGGGCCGGGTCAAGTTCATCGTCGACGACAACCAGCTCAAGCACGGCCGCTTCAGCCCGGGCGCCCACATCCCGGTGCTGCCCTCCAGCGAGCTCGCCACCCGGAAGCCCGACGTCGTGGTGATTCTCGCCTGGATCTATGCCGACCCCATCCTGAAGCGGAATCAAGCGTTTCTGGATGCCGGCGGCCGGTTCCTGGTGCCGCTGCCGGAGCCCCGGATCGTCGATGCCTCAGGATCGGCCGCAATCTGAGCAGCGGCCCGGACGGTGGTGGCCGCCTTCGAAGCTGCCCTGTTGACAGTCCCTGCGTAACATGGTCCAGCAAGCGCGGCGATCGGCCGCCGGCGCGCGCGGAGATGGCCGCTTTCGTCTGGCAGGCCAGATACTTACGGCATTCGCGAGGTAGCAGGAATGACCACCTTGACCGATGGACAGGTCGAGCGCTTCGTGGTTGCGGATCAGCGTCGCGTCTCCTGGGCAAGGTGCCGCGAGGACATTGCTCCGTTCATCACCCGCCATGTGACCTGGCGCGCGCTCGCAGCCGGCGACATCCGCTCGAAATACCGCCGTACCATGCTGGGCCCGTGGTGGATCACGGCCACCAATGCGATCACGGCGCTGATCATGGGCGCGGTGGCCGGTCGCTTCCTCGGCGCCGACATGAAGACCTATCTGCCGCATTTCATGGTCAGCATGACCATCTGGAACTTCATCGCCTCCTCGCTCGGCGAGTCCTGTTACACGATGATCAATGCGGGCGGCATGATCAAAGCGGTGGACATGCCGATCCTGATCCACGTGATGCGCATGGTTCAGCGCAACCTGATCATCTTCCTGCACAACATCGCCATCATCCCCGTCATCTGGCTGATCTATCCGTGGTCGATCGGCTTCGTCAGCCTGCTGAGCCTGTTCGGATTGGCCCTGGTCTACGTCTTCATCGTCAGCCTGACCACGATCGTGTCCATGATCTGCGTGCGTTACCGCGACGTACCGCCGGTGATGAATGCGATCATTCAGCTGCTGTTCTTCATCTCACCGATCATCTGGGCGCCAGGACAGATCAAGGGCGGCACATTCATCGTCGCGCTCAATCCGATCGCCTATCTCCTGGCCGTGACGCGCGACCCGCTGATGGGCATCGTTCCCAGCCTCGCAAGCTGGGCCGGCGCGATCGGATGCGTCGCCGTCTTGACCGCCGCCATGGTCTATATCTACACGCGCTATCGCTCGCGCGTCGTGTACTGGGCCTGATGTTCAGGCCATCCGGGATCCCTCATGCCTCTGATTGAAGCCAAGCAAATCGGCATCGAATTTCCGGTCGCGCCGCCGAACGCACGATCCTTCCGGCATCTGGCCATCAAGGCGGCGTCCCGCGTCGGTGGCCGGGTCTCGAAGAACGAGGGCTCGTTCCAGTTCGTTCAGGCGCTCGACGACATCAGCTTCACCCTGAAACACGGCGACCGGCTCGGCCTCGTCGGCCACAACGGCGCCGGCAAGACCACGCTGATCCGCGTGCTCGCCGGGATCTACGAGCCGACGCGCGGCTCGTTGCGGGTCGTCGGGCGCAACGTTCCGATGTTCGACATCGGACTCGGCATGGATGAGGAGGCCTCCGGCTACGAGAACATCCGCACCCGAGGCCTGATTCTGGGGCTGTCGCCCGAGGAGATCGAGCAGCGCGTGCCGGAGATCGCCGAGTTCGCCGAGCTCGGCGACTATCTCGAGCTGCCGATCCGGACCTATTCTTCCGGCATGCTGCTGCGCCTGGTGTTCTCGATCGCGGCCTCGATCCATGGCGACATCATCCTGATGGACGAGTGGATCGCGGTCGGTGATGCGCAGTTCCGCAAGAAGACCCATGGTCGGCTGCAGGAGATCACGAACCGCTCGGGGATCGTCGTGCTCGCCTCGCATGATCATGGCCTGCTGCGCGACACCTGCAATCTCGGGCTCTATCTCGACGGCGGCCGCGTGCGCGCGTTCGGCGCGCTGGACGACGTTCTGAAAGAGCTGCCCAAGGTTTGAGCGGCCAGGCTCGACAGCATGCGGCAGGAAGCTCGCCGAACCATGACCACGACGACCGCCAGCGCCGCCTCTCCGACCGTCCCGACCGTCACGCTGGTCGTCCCGAACTTCAACCATGCCCACTACCTGTCCGAGTCGCTCGGCAGCATCGCGAACCAAACCCGCGCCCCGGACCGCGTCATCATCATCGACGACTGTTCGACGGATGACAGCATCGCGGTGATCTCACGCTTCCTGGCCGACCGGCCGAGCTGGCGGCTGATCCGCCACGAGATCAACCAGGGCGTCGTACGCGGCCAGAACGAAGCGCTGGCCATCGCGGACACCGATTGGATCGGCTTTCTCGGCGCCGACGACGCGCTGCACCCGACCTATCTCGAGAAGGCGATGGCGCAGGCCGCCGATCACCCGGACGCCGGCCTCATCTTCGCCTGCTGCGAGATCATCGGGCCGAACGGGCCATCTGCAAGACGCATGCTGCGGCCGATCATGCTGCCGGCGTCCGCCTCCACGATGCTGGCGCCGGCGGACGTCCGCCGCATCCTGCGCGTCGGCGACAACTACTTCTCCGGCACCACATCGCTCTATCGCCGCAGCGCATTGCAGGCGCTGGGCGGGTTCGACGTCAAGCTCGGCTCTTTCTCCGATGCGTTTCTGGCGCGACGGCTGGGGCTGACCTATGGGTGCTACTTCATTGCCGATGCGCTGGGCTATTGGCGCATTCACGGCCAGAATTATTCGACGGCGACGGCCACCGATCCAGCCTCGCTCAATTCCAAGCTCGCGGAGATCGGCACATTGATCGCTGAAAGCCAGCTGTTTCCGCAAGGCTATGGCGCGCTGTTCGCGCGGCGCAACCGCTTCGGAGCCGCGCGAACCGTGCTGGGCGGCGATACGGCGCCGTCGGCCAAGGCGGCGCGCGTGTCCGCCCTGCTCGGCGGCACGATGCTCGATACGCAGCTGCTGCGGCTGACGTTGAGCTTCGGAGCCATCGGCCGTGTTGCCGCGCTGGCCTGGGTGACCCTGCGGACGCGGCCGATGTCGCTCACGCGCCTGCTCGCCCAGACCGCAGCGCGACGTTCGATCATCTCGGCGACGCCGGGCTACCGCGCACGATGACGGTTCGTGCGCCCATCGGCTCGCTTCGGCACCGCCTCGGCAAGCGGCAGGCGACCACGGCCTCGATCCGCGTCGTTCCACCGAGACAACCATCACCGCAGCCGCCGCGAAGCCGTTGGTCGCCGAGAACCTGGCTGACCACATCGGCGTTTCGCCTCTACGCGTTCCTCAGCGCGAGACGCCGGCAATTGCTGCCGCTGACCACCCGCGCCGCAAACATCGTCGACAGCAGGCTCATCGTCGCCCCGGCCGGCGCCAGGTTGCTGCGACTGATGGATCGGCAGCTGGCAAAGGGCTCGCGTGTCGGCGGGCTGCTGGCCCGCTTGATCTCGACGTCGCTGGCGGCGGCCGCTCAGGTCCATCTCGCTGCGAGCCGCAAGCCGAGCGCGATGCGTGCGGTGCGCGTGTTGAACCTGATCTTCCGCGGCCAGGTCCGATCCCGCGCCGGAATCGGCGCCCAGGCCTATTTCACCACGCTGGCGCTGTGCAGCGCCTATGACCGGATCGTGCGCGAGGTGCCGCGGCCGGAGACGATCGACAGCTTCGCGATCAATTTCGCGGTCGGCGTCGCCCACATGTATCGCGGCAATCTGCCGGTGGCGGCCCATTTCCTCACAGCCGCCGCAGCCTCGGACGACGGCAACGCGTTGCGCAAGCTCGGCGCCGTCCATGCCTTGGCCGGCGACCACGCCCGAGCCGCCGCCTGCTTCGAGGCATCGGTCGCGCGCGATCCCCGCTCCGTGATGGCGCATCAGAACTATGCTGGCGGCTACGATCCGTCGACCTACACGCCGAGCGCCTGGGAGCTGGAGAATGCCGGCGAGCTGCTGATCTACGATAATCTGATCCAGCTCGGCGAGAACTTCTATCACCAGGGCCGCTACGACGACACGTTCCGCAGCTACCAGGCGGCGCTCGATCACCAGGATGCGCTGGCGCGCAAATGGTCGATTCCCGAGACGCTCGTGCAGCGCATCGCCGCCTCCAGCAGCATCTTCGATCCGACGCTCCCAGTGCGGCTGCTCGGCTACGAATGGGTGACGCTGATCGGCCATGTCGGCTTCATCGATTGCCATTTGCGCATGGCGGCGCTGGGCATGCTGCCGCGCGCCAACTACGTGCTGCTCGCCCCGCCCGGCAAGGTGGTCAACCAGCCGTTTCTCAGGCTGTTCGCGCCGCATGTCACGATCATCGAGGAGCCCGCGCTCGTCGACGATCTGCTTCCCTATCAACGGCTGGTCGGCGACCAGTTCATCGCGGTGCGCGGCCAGAATGGCGTGGCCGAGCCGTGGGCCCACGCGGCCTCGCGCGCGCAGGTCGCCTGGGCTGCGCAGCAGCGCGGCCCGATCGTGAAGGTGCCGCCGGAGCTGATGAAGGCAGGCACGGCCCGACTGCGCGCGGCGGGCGTCACGGCGAGCTGGTTCGTCGCGATGCACATCCGCGAGGGCGGCTATCACGGTGACGGGCCGGGCACCACGCGGCAGCATCGCTCCGCCAATGTCGGCGACTACCTCGCCGCCATCGCTCACATCGTCGCACGCGGCGGCGTGGTCGTGCGCCTCGGCGACCGCAGCATGACCCCGCTCAGCGAGGTGCCCGGCGTGTTCGACTATGCGCATAGCGACATCAAGTCGGCGGAGATGGACCTCTATCTCTGCGCGGCCGCGCGTCTGTTCGTCGGGACGACGTCGGGGCTGACCACGGCGGTGCAGGCGCTGGGAACGCCGATGCTGCTCGTCAACTGCATCTCCAACGACTGTCAGTTCTGGCACGAGCGCACCGACTTCACCGTGCGTCCGGTCTACGACCGGCGCAACAGGCGCTATCTGTCGCTGAAGGAAACCTATCGCCAGCCGCTGCAGGCGCTGCTGATCGACACCGCCGTGCTGTCGCGCCATGGGCTCGAGATCCACCCGAACAGCGCGCAGGACATCACCGACGCCGTTCGCTACAAGCTCGACTGCCTGGACGATGCCGGCAGATCGCTGCGCGCGGGCGGGCCCCTGCTCGATCGCTATCACGCAGCTCTCGCTGGCAACCCCTATAATTTTGGTGCTGCCTTACCAGTGCCGGCATTTCTCGACCGGCTGCCGGAACTGCTCGGTTGAACGTGCAAGCGAGCCTTCGTTCAATGGACGCCCGCAGCAGCCATCGCCAGTAGTTTTCCTGTCCCTCGGAAGAGCCATTAACCTTCGGGCAAGACGATCGGCCTGATAGGTAGGTCTAGCACGGTCGCGAATCGCACGCTGCGCGATTCGGAATTGACGATCTGTGCTCCGCTCGATGCGAATGGCAGGAACCGACGCAATGCCAGGGCAGTTACAGGGCTCCCCGATCGCAGACCCCTACGACGCAGGGGTCGGCCCACCTCCGTCGAATCCCGTCGAGCTTCCGGAAGAGGCCGTCGAATCGCTGCTCGCGCAGGGCGATTTCGCCGGTGTCGGTGCCGTTACGGCGGTGAGCGCCGGCGGATTGACGATCAACCTGTTGTTCGACACCGCCGCGATGAACGCGCCCGCGAGCTTCCGGGCCGGCATTCAGCAGGCGGCGGCGATCCTCACGTCGGTGATCTCGGATCGGATCACGGTCAACATCAAGATCGACTATAGCGGCGTCGGTGGCGGCGCAGCAGCGGGCCCTGACGGCGGTCAGTGGATGACCTATTCCAGCGTCAGGTCCAACCTGATCAACTATGCCAGCCCCGGCGATACCACCTTCAACGCCTTGCCGGCCGGTTCCAGCATCCAGGGGCAGTCCTATGTCGCGGTCTGGAACACCCAGCTGAAGCTGTGGGGCGGGCTCGGCGCCAACGACACGACCACCGACGATGGCAGCGCGACGTTCGCGACCGATATCAATCCGAACCTCCTGGTCGGCGTGGCGCTGCACGAGCTGACGCACGCCTTCGGCCGCGTGCCCTACGGGCCGCAGCCCGACATCTTCGACCTGTTCCGTTTCTCCAGTCCGGGCGTCCGGCTGATGACCGGCGGCGCAACGGCGGGCACGGCCTACTTCTCGCTCGATGGCGGCACGACGAAGCTGGCGGATTACGGTCAGTCCTCGGATCCCAGCGACTTCCTGAACAGCGGTGTGCAGGGAGCGAATGATCCCTTCAACGAGTTCTACACCTACAACACGCTGCAGACGCTGACGGCGGTGGATCTCAAGCAGATGGATGCGCTCGGCTTCCATCTCATCTCCGCCACGCCAGTCACGATCGAGGCTCTGGGATCGATCAGCCTGGTTCAGCTGGGCATGAGCTACTTCCTCAATCCGGTCGGCGGCGGCACCGGCCCGCAGATCAAGTTCGGCGGCAGCATCGTCCAGCCCGGACAATTGGGCGGCTGGGCCCCGATCGCGGCCGAGACCAGCGGCAGCGGCTACCAGGTTGCCTGGAAGATGTCCGGTGCCGACCTCTATACGGTCTGGAACCTCGACGGCAGCGGCAATTACACGGGTAACCCGATCGCCGGCATTTCGGGAAGCTCGGCTGCGTTCGAGGCGTTCGAGCCGCTCTTTCATGAGGACTTGAACGGCGACGGCACGATCGGTGTACCGACCACGGTCATCGAGGCAATCGGTTCGACCAGTCTGGTTCAGTCCGGCAACGGCTACTTCCTCAATCCGGTGGGCGGCGGCACCGGTCCGCAGATCAAGTTTGGCGGCGCCAATCTCGTGGTCGGTCAACTCGGCGGCTGGACCCCGATCGCTGCCGACGTCGTCGGCAGCGGCTATCAGATCGCCTGGAAGATGACGGGGGCCGACCTCTACACGGTCTGGAATGCCGACAGCAGCGGCGCCTATATCGGCAATCCGATCGGGGCCCTCAGCGGCAGCAACAGCGCGCTGGAAGCGCTCGAACCCAACCTCCACCAGGATCTCAACGGCGATGGCACGATCGGAATTCCAACCGTCGTGATCGAAGCGCTGGGATCGACCAAGCTCGTCCAGTCCGGATCGACATACTATCTGAATCCCGTGGCCGGCGGCACCGGACCACAGATCATGTTCGGCGGCAGCGTCGTTACCGTCGGTCAGCTCGGCGGCTGGGCCCCCATTGCCGCCGACGTCTTCGGTAGCGGCTATCAGATCGCCTGGAAGATGGCCGGGGCCGACCTCTACACGGTTTGGAATGCCGACAGCAGTGGCAGCTACACCAGCAATCCGATCGGGGCCCTGAGCGGCACCAATAGCGGCCTGGAAGCGCTGGAGACCAACCTCCACCAGGATTTGAACGGCGACGGCACGATCGGCATTCCGTCAGCCGTGATCGAGGCGCTGGGATCGACGAGCCTGGTGCAGTCCGGCTCGACCTATTTTCTCAATCCGGTCGGCGGCGGCACCGGGCCGCAGATCATGTTCGGCGGCAACGTCGTCACCGTCGGTCAGCTCGGCGGCTGGAGTCCGATCGGCGCAGAGGTCTCAGGCGGCGGCTACCTGGTCGCCTGGAAGATGGCGGGCGCCGATCTCTACACGGTCTGGAACACCAACAGCAGCGGCGCTTATGTCAGCAACGCAACCGGCGCCGTTCCCGGCGGCTCGGCAGCCCTCGAGACGCTCGAGACCAGCTTGCACCAGGATCTGAACGGCGACGGTACGATCGGCGTGCCGTCTCACGTCGTGGCGAGCACGCAATCCCTGACGTCCGCGAGCAGCCCCGACGTGATGCTGACGCTGTCCGGCAGCTTCAGCGGTTATCTGGTCGGCTTCGGCGGCACCGGCGATCAGATCGACCTTGGCGGCATGGCCTATGCGTCGCTGCAGACGCATTTCGACGCCGGAAGCGGGCTGCTGTCGCTTCGCGACGCCACAAGCAGCACAGCGCTGCACTTCCTCGGTCCGCTGTCCGAGGACAGCTTCCACTTCAGCGATGACGGCCACGGCGGAACGATGATCTCAGGCGCCCCGGGTCCCGCAAGCGGCACTGCGCCGCAATCCGTCTCTTTGGCCGGACACGACACCTTCGTCTTCGCCGAGCATTTCGGACAGGTCAGCATCGCCGATTTCACCCTGGGCAGCGACACGATCGTCGTCAGCCACAACGTGTTCGCGAGCCAATCGGCACTGTTGGCGTCGATCCATGACGATGCGGCCGGCAACGCGGTCATCACCGACGCGGCGCAGGACAGTATTTCGATCCAGCATGTCACGACCGCGGACCTGCTGGCCCATCTGTCCAGCTTCCATCTCGTCTGATCGGACCACACCGCTCATCTGCGCCTGCCAAAGACGCCTGATTGAGCGACCTTCGCCGACGACGAAGCGGCCTGGGGCAAAGCCCGGCCAGCCGACGCCGACAACCGCCGCCATGAACGCCACCGGCGGTTGAATTCAATCACACAAATCGAACCGTGACATATGGCCGACGGCGCCATTCTTCAGTAACATTTTACACAAATTCGCAGGGCATCACTGCGCGATGCTCAACTTTCATCTCTCCTGTCGGACTCCGGGGCGGGATCAACAATAATTTCATGCATGCTGTACGAATCTGATCGCGCCGAGGAAACGTCCCACCGCTGGCGAGAGGCCGCTCAGTCCCTGATGTTCGATCCCGTTGCCGGCGGGCATCACACCCCTCTCGAGCCTGCAGCGGATGCATCCGGCGCCGGCGATGTCTCCGCGCCGGTCGTCAGGCCGATGCCGCATCGGCCGGCCGATTCGGCGCCAGCGCAATCGACCACGGACTCTCCGGCTGAAGCGACGAGCCAGGCCAGCGGCATCACCTCCCATGCCCATGGTGAGACGATGGTGTCGATCGGGCAGCTGTCGGAAGTGACGGTGCAGGCCCAAACGTCGGGTTACGATGCGGCCGGCCAGACCGTCTGGACGGCGGTTGTCACCAGCTCCACCTGGCAGATCAGCCAGGAAACGTCGTTCAATCCGCCCGCACTGGCTGCGGACGCCGCCGCCGAGACCGCGCATGCCGCCGCACAGAGCTTCGGCTCAGGCGGATTCATCATCTCGACCGCCGCCCAGATGTGGTACGGCGCCAGCGCATCGCTGCAGGCAAGGTCGCTCGGCGGGTCCGAACAGGTCGCATCGGGCGAGACTGGACCGAGCGGCAGTGTCCATACGTCGATACAGGACGCGGTGGCCGAAGCCATCACCTCGGCGGTCTCGGGACAGGCCGCAAACGGCGCACAGATCGTGCAGGCGCTCGGCGGAAACTCCACGGGCGTGACCGGCGCCGGCATCAAGATCGGCGTCCTCTCGAGCAGCTTCAACAATCTCGGCGGCGCCGCGGCGGACGAAGCCAGTGGCGAACTGCCATCCGCCTCCAAGATCCAGATCCTGAAGGACGCGCCGTCCGGCGGATCGGACGAAGGCCGTGCGATGATGCAGATCATCCACGACATCGCGCCCGACGCCAGCCTGGCCTTCTACACGGCGACGCAGAGCGAGCAGGACTTCGCCGCCGGCATCATCGCGCTGGCCAATGCCGGCTGCAAGGTCATCGTCGACGACGTCAGCTACACGGATGAGCCGTTCTTCCAGAACGGCATCGTCGCCCAGGCGATTCAGACCGTTCAGGCCATGGGCGTGACCTATGTGACCTCGGCCGGCAACAACGGAAGCTCGGCCTATCAGACGTCCTGGACGTCGACCTCCGGCAGCATCGGCGGAAATTATTTCGCCGGCAATGCGCTGAGCTTCGGCGGCAATGTCGCGCAAACGATCACCGTGACCGCGGGCGCCCGCCTGCTCGTGCAATGGGACCAGCCCTGGGGTCAGGCCGCGTCGCACCTCGCAGTCAGCGTGTACAAGGACGGGCAGTACCTCGGATACGCTCCCAACTACAACCAGAATCCGTTCATCGGCTTGCAGTTCGGGGTCTCCGGCACGTACCAGATCGTGATTGCAGACGTGTCGGGTCCCACGCCGTCCACGATCAAGGAGATCCTGGCCGGCAATGGTCTCTCGGTCTCCATCAGCGGCGCCAATGCAGGCACGGTTTTCGGTCACGCGATGACGCCGGGAGTGATCACCGTCGGAGCCGTCAACAGCGCGTATACGCCGGCCTTCGGCTATACCCCCGTCCCGGAAAGCTTCTCGTCATCGGGAGCCGGGACGGAAATCCTGTTTGCCAATGACGGCACACGCCTCACGACGCCGCTGCAGCTCAGTCCTGTCGTGGTCTCCGGCATCGACAACATCGCGACCACGGTCTCGGGCTTCAGCGCCTTTTACGGCACGTCTGCAGCCGCCCCCAGCGTTGCCGCGATCGCCGCCTTGATCCTGACGGCCAACGCAACTCTGAGCTACGCCGACGTCTCGGTGATCCTGCAGCAGACCGCCATCCCGATGAGCAACCAGGCGGTGGCCGGAGCGGGCCTGGCCCAGATCAATCCAGCCGTCAGCTCGGCTCCGTACTATGCCAATACCGTCATCGAGGCGCTCGGATCGATCAGCCTCGCGCAGGTCGGCGTCATCTACGATCTCAACACCGTCGGTGGCAGCACGACGGTGGCGTTGCGGTTCAACGGTGCCAACGTCGTCGTTCACCAGCTCAGCAACTGGATGCCGATCGGCGTCGAGTCCAATGGCAGCGGCGGCTATCAGGTCGCGTGGAAATTCCAGGGCCAGGATCTCTACACCGTCTGGACCGTGGACGGCAGCGGCAACTACACCGGCAACGCGATCGGCGGCGTCTCCGGCGGATCGGCGGCGTTCGAAGCATTCGAAACGTCATTCAGTCAGGATCTCAACGGCGATGGCACGATCGGCCTTGCCAGCACCGTCATCGAGGCGGTGGGGACGACGAGCCTCGTTCAATCCGGCAACAGCTATTTCCTCAATCCCGCCGGTGGCGGCACCGGACCACAGGTGAAGTTCGGCGGCTCCGCGGTCGCGCCGGGACAGTTGGGCGGCTGGACCCCGATCGCGGGCGAGGCCGTGGGCGGCGGCTATCAGATCGCCTGGAAGATGACGGGCGCCGACCTTTATACGGTCTGGAACGTCGACAGCAGCGGCAACTACACGGGCAATCCCATTTCCGCCGTCAGCGGCAGCAGCGCCGCGTTCGAGTTGCTGGAGACGAATTTCCAGCAGGATCTGAATGGCGACGGGACGATCGGCATTCCGAACACCGTCATCGAAGCGGCCGGATCCACTAGCCTGGTGCTGGCCGGATCGAGCTATTTCCTCAACCCCGTCGGCGGCGGCACCGGTCCTCAGGTCATGTTCGGCGGCAGTCTCGTCGTCGCCGGACAGCTCGGCGGCTGGCAGGCGATTGGCGCGGAGGCCACGGCGAGCGGTTACCAGATCGCCTGGAAGATGGCCGGCGCCGACCTCTACGTGGTCTGGAACACCGATAGCAGCGGCAACTATGTCGGCAACGCGACCGGCGCGGTTTCAGGCAGCGCCGCCTCGCTCGAAGCTCTGGAGGCCAGCTTCCACCAGGACCTCAATGGTGACGGCACGATCGGGGCCCCGAACGTGACGCCGAGCGTGACCGTCGTCGAAGCCTTGGGGTCGACGAGCCTGGTGCTGTCCGGCACGACCTACCTGATGAATCCGCTCTCCGGCGGCACCGGCCCGGAGGTCAAGTTCGGCGGCAGCGTCGTCGTCGCGGGCCAGCTCGACGGCTGGGCGGCGATTGCAGCAGAAACGTCCGGCAGCGGCTACCAGGTGGCCTGGAAGATGGCGGGGGCCGATCTGTACACCGTCTGGAACACCGACAGCAGCGGCAACTATGTCAGCAACGCCATCGGCGCGACATCGGGCGGCTCCGCCGCGCTCGAGCAGCTCGAGACCGGTTTCCAGCAGGACCTGAACGGCGACGGCACGATCGGTATCCCGGCGTCCAGCAGCTCCGTGGCGGCAAGCGCGCAGGCCGTGACGTCGAGCGCGGCCGACGTGGTCCTAGCCTCGCCGTCCTTCAGCGGCGAGCTCGTCGGATTCGGCAGCACCGGCGATCAGATCGACCTCACGAGCATCGCCTTCACGTCGCTACAGGCCCACTTCGATGAAACCAGTGGGGTGCTGTCGTTGAGCGACGGAACGAACAGCGCATCGCTGCACTTTATCGGCTCCCTGTCACAGGACAGCTTCCACTTCGCGTCCGACGGCCAAGGGGGCACGTTGATCTCCGGCACGCGAACCGCCGCGGCAGCTACAGGCGGCACGGCATCCCCTTCGGTGTCACTGGAGGGGCACGACACCTTCGTCTTCGCCCCGCATTTCGGGCAGGTCACGGTCTCGGACTTCAACGTCGGCGCCGACAAGATCGTGTTCAGCCAGAGCATCTTCGCCGACGCCTCCGCACTGCAGTCGGCGATCCATGAGGATGCTGCGGGCAATGCCGTGATCACCGATGCGGCGCTGGATACGATCACGATCCAGCACGTGTCGGCGGCCGATCTGTTGGCCCATTTGTCGAGTTTCCATCTGGTCTGAGACCGGAGTTCCGAACCGCTGGCGGCGGGCGGTATTCAAGCCATGGCAAAGCAGATCATGGCAAGGCAGATAACGGCTCGCGCAAGGCCCGCTCTTGGCCTATACGGCGCTTCGACCGCCTGAGACCGTGAGTTTGATGCCCCCGCCCCGCTCCCCCCAGCCGCGCCGCCTGCTCTACGTGGCCAACGAGGATTTCGCCTTTCTCATGCATCGCCTGCCGATGGCGCGTGCTGCGCGCGACGCCGGCTACGAGGTGCATGTGGCGACCAACGTCAATGCGGGCGCGGCCGCAATCGCGGCCGAGCGCTTCGTCCTGCACCCGATCCCGTTCCGGCGCGGCGGCCTGTCGCCGGCTTCGGCCCTGCCCACGGTCCGCGCCATCCGTGCCGTCGAGGCCGCGATCAGGCCTGACGTGATCCACCATTCCGGACTGCAATCGAGCGTGCTCGGCTCGCTGGCCGCGCTCGGAAAGGCCACGCCGGTCGTCAACGCCATGACCGGGCTTGGCTACATCTTCACGTCGTCGAGCTGGCGCTCGCGCCTGCTCAAGCAGGGCCTGCTGTGGCTGCTGCCGCAGCTGATGAACCGGGCGCCGAGCTGCGTGTTGGTGCAGAATCCGGACGATCGCGACGCCCTGCAGACCATGGGCGTCCGGGCCGACAAGATCACGCTGATCCCAGGCTCCGGCGTCGACACCGAGCGCTTCCAGCCGCTGCCCGAGCCGGCCGGACCGATCACGTTCGGCTTCGCCGGACGTCTGCTGACCGACAAGGGGGTCCGCGCCCTGGTCGCCGCGCACCGCCTGCTGCGCCAGCAGGGACACGACCATCAGTTGCTGATCGCCGGCTCGCCTGATCCGGCCAACCCGGCCTCGGTCTCGGCCGAGGAGGTTGCTGCGTGGCGCAGCGAACCCGGCATCACCCTGCTCGGCCAGATCAAGGACATCACCGAGCTCTGGCGGCGCTGCCACATCGCCGTGCTGCCGTCCCATCGCGAAGGGCTACCGGTGAGCCTGCTGGAGGCCGCCGCCTGCGGCCGGCCGCTGGTCTCGACCGATGCGCCCGGCTGCCGCGAGATCGCGATCCCCGACCAGACCGGACTTGCGGTACCGGTCGAAGATTCCGCTGCGCTGGCGGAGGCGATGGCGCGGCTTGCCGCCTCGCCCGAGCTGCGCGCGCGTTACGGACGCGCCGCACGACAGCTCGTCGAGGACAAGCTCTCGGCCAGGATCATCGGGCGCTCGGTGGTGGCGCTCTATGATCGTCTCGCCTCGGCGTCGGGCGCGCCGAGATGATCGCCGATCCCGCCGCCATTCTCGTGGGCATCGCCCTGCTCTCGGCCGCGATGTGCGCCGTGCTGATCGTGCTGCTGCGCCCGCTGTTGCAGCGCTACGCGCTGGCGCGGCCGAATGCGCGCTCCTCGCACAAGATTCCGACGCCGCAAGGCGCAGGCATTGCGGTGGTCGGCGCGACGCTCGTGGTCGGCGGTGCGTTTGCCTCGGTGATGGGCTTTGCACCGCTGCTCATGCTGTTCATCGCGGTGCCGCTGCTGGCGCTGATCGGCCTGGTCGACGACGTCAGGCCAATCCCGGTGCTGCCGCGATTCGTCCTGCAGGGGCTCGCCGTCGCCCTGGTCGTTTTCACCGCACCGGACGACCTCCGGCTGTTTCCAATTCCGCTCGCGCTCGAACGCAGCTTGCTGCTGATTGCCGGCCTCTGGTTCGTCAACCTCGTCAACTTCATGGACGGGCTCGACCTGATGACGGTGGCGGAAGCGGTGCCGATCACGGTGACGCTCGTCCTGTTCGGCTTGTCCGCATGGCTGCCGTGGCCGGCGACCGCAATCGCCGCGGCGCTGGGCGGCGCGATGCTCGGCTTCGCGCCCTTCAACCGTCCAGTGGCGAGAGTCTTTCTCGGCGATGTCGGAAGCCTGCCGATCGGGCTGCTGCTGGGCTGGTGCCTGCTGCATCTGGCCTGGCAGGGATACGTCGCCGCTGCGCTGCTGTTGCCGCTGTATTATCTCGTCGATGCCACCCTCACCCTGCTGCGGCGCATCGCACGGCGCGAGCCGTTCTGGGCCGCACACCGCACGCATTTCTACCAGCGCGCCACCGACAACGGCTTCACCGTCGCCGGCGTGGTCGGCGAGGTGTTCGTCCTCAACATCGTCCTCGCTGCCCTCGCCGGCGTCTCGATCGCGTCGGGCTCCATGGCGATCGATGCCATTCTGATCGTCACCGGCCTCGCGGCGGTTGCTGTCGTGCTCCGCCGCTTTTCGCGTCCGCGATCAGGCGGCGCTTGAGCCGAACTCCGGCACGGCATCCTTCAGCACCGACTTGATCGTCACCGGGTCGTTGCGCGCGATCGCCTGATCGAGCGCCGCGATCCACGCCTTCAGCGTCGGCATCGGCGGCTCGTTCGGCGTCGCCGCCATGACGCCGGCCACGCCGATCTCGACCGGCGGCTCCTCGCTGGCAAACAGGATCTCGTTGAGGCGCTCGCCCGGACGGATGCCGGTGAACTTGATCTCGACGTCGTAGCCCGGCTGCAGGCCCGACAGGCGGATCATGCGCTCGGCGAGCTCGACGATGCGAACGGGCTGGCCCATGTTCAGCACATAGACCGAGACGTCCGGCCGCTGCGGCGCCAGCGCATGCGACGCCGCGGTGATGACGAGGTCGCAAGCCTCGCGGATGGTCATGAAGTAGCGCACCATGTCCGGGTGGGTGACGGTCACCGGACCTCCGGCCTCGATCTGGGCCTTGAACTTCGGCACCACCGAGCCGTTCGACGCCAGCACGTTGCCGAACCGCACCGAGATCAGCCGCATCGGCGGCCGGCCCGCCGGCCGCTCGGCGAGTTGCCGATCGAGCGCCTGACAATACATCTCGGCGAAGCGCTTGGTGAGACCGAGCATCGAGACCGGCTCGATCGCCTTGTCGGTCGAGATCATCACCATCGCCTCGGCGCCTGCGGCCACCGCGGCGTCGGCCACGTTGATCGAGCCGAAGATGTTGGTCTTGACGCCCTCGCTCCAGTCACGTTCGAGGATCGGCACGTGCTTCAGCGCGGCGGCGTGAAACACCAGGTCAGGCTTGAACTCGCCGACCAGCGCGAACACCCGGTCGCGATCGCGGATGTCGGCGATGCGGCCCTCGACGGCGACATTCGCCTCGCTGTCCGCCGCGAGCACCTCGGTGATCGCGTAGAGTGCCGGCTCGGAGTTCTCGAGAATGAGCAGCCGCGCCGCACCGAACGCCACGACGCGTTGGCAGATCTCGGCTCCGATCGAGCCGCCACCGCCGGTCACGACGACCGCTTTGCCCCGCACCAGCGCCTCCAGCCGGCCGTAGTCGATCTTCTCGCTCGGCCGCAGCAGGAGATCCTCGACGGCAACGGGGGCCAGCCGCGGCGCATCACCGCTCTCCAGCGACGGCAGGCGGCTGACGATCAGGCGCAGTCGGCGCGCCCGCATCAGAAAGGTCTCCGGATGGCAGTCTGGCTCGAATGCCGTCGGCATCATCAGCGCGCGCGCGATCGGCCGCTCGCGCCGGGCGAAATCAGCCGCAACGTCCTCCACGTCATCGATGCCGCCGAGCACGGGAACGCCGCGGATCAGCTGTCCACGATCGGCCATCGACGGCGACAGGATCCCGATCGGCCAGATCCGCTTGACCGCGCCGCTCTCGATGCCCCGCAGCACGACCTCGGCATCGGCGGCACGCCCGATCAAGAGCGCCGGTGCAGCGTCCTCGGACCTCGCATGCCTCCGCACCCGCGTGTAGCGGAAATAGCGATAGGCAAAGCGCAGTGCGCTCAGACCGAAGATCTCCAGGAACCAATAGAGGATGATCGTCAGCTTGCCGAAGAAGAAGCTGCCGCGGACATTCGGCGCGACGATGATGTAGTCGAGCACCAGCAGCGCCAGCGTCAGCACGGTGGCGACGCGAACGATGTTGAGGGCATCAGGCAGCGAGATGAAGCGCCACTTCGTCGTCAGCAGATTGGAGAAATAGAAGACCACGAAGCTGAAGGCGATGAAGTAAGGCAGCAGCTGCAGCAGCAGCGGCACCCGCTCCCAGAACGTGCTGGCGCCTTCGAAGCGGATGTAGAACGCCGCGAACAGCGCGACGACGCTGACCACAAGGTCATGCGCGGCGATCAGCAGGTTGCGGGAGGTCAGCTGGGACAGACGTGTCATGGCGCGAGCGGCCCCTGCGCCACGTCCGGCTTCGTCCGTGATCGCAGCACCATGCCGCCGGCCACGCCGACGCCGATCACGTACATCCATCCCTCGTGAAAATCGAAGATGTGGGAGTTGAACAGCGAAGTGAAAATGTTCTGCACGACCACGAGAAGCCCGATCCACGGCACGAGACCATCGCCGCGGAACAGCAGCAGATGAGCAGCCCACATCGCATAGAGAATGACGACCCCGAGCGTCCCCCATTGGACGGCGACGTTGAGCGTCTGGTTGTGCGGATTGCCGACCACGGTGCTGCCGGCGAGATCCGTGCGGCCGCTCGCGGCCAGCTCGAACAGATGCCGCGTGGAGCCCGAGCCGTGCCCGATCAGCGGGGCATCGGCGAAGAAGCGCAGGGACTTGCGCCAGAACTCCAGCCGCTCGCCGATCGACGTGACCCCGCGATCGTTCCGGTAGTCCTGATACTGCGTCGTGAAGGTCGCGACCTTGCTCTGGAATTGCGGCGAGACGAACCAGGCGGCCAGAGCAAGCACGAGCGCGCTGACGGCGATCATGAGGTTGGCGCGCCATTTCAGGTGGATCAACCCGAACACGGCGAGCAGAATCGGAATCGTCACCAGCGCGGTGCGCGAGACGACGATGAAGATCATGTTGGCCAGGAAGGCGAACATGATCGCGGTGAGAACGCCGGCCGGCACGAAGCGGCGGGCGCGCAACAGCTGCGCGATGGGATAGGCCAGCGCGACGGCGCAGAGCGAGAATTCCTGGCCCTGATCGATGTAGTTCTTCACGAAGATGCCCCGATCGGCGTTGGCTTTCAGCGCCAGCGCCGGATTGAACGCGACCGCCGTCGACATCACGACCATCAGCACGCAGGAGGCGAGAAAGGCGGAGAACACCCACAGGCCACGCTCGGAGCGCTGGAAGTGATAGAGCAGCGCCGGCAGCACCAGGAGCTTGGCTGCCGGCCCGACCGCGTAGAGCCGCACGCCCCAGGCTGCGTCAGACCACAAGGTCCCGACCAAGGCCAGCACGAACAGCGCGATCGGCGCCAGCGCGATCGGCTGCTTCAGAATCTTCAGCAGGCGCTCGATATCGAGATACGGCACCATCGTGATCAGCATGACGACGCCGAGGATCGACACCAGCGATGTCGACCATGGCAGCGACGCCGCCAGCAATATCGCCACGACGTCGACGGTGGTGCGCCACGCCGCGGGATCGCGCCACCGGCGCGCCAGCAGCGCCGGGCCGGGATGACCTGCGAGCGCGCTCATCGCACCTCGCTCCGGGCGCGGTCCACCAGCGCAGTCGTGCTGTGTCCCCTGAGGATGTCGATCAGGATCACCTCGCCGCCCGCCGCTTCGACGACCTCGTGTCCGACGACCTGCTCGCGCGTGTAGTCGCCGCCCTTGACCAGCACGCTCGGCCGCACGAGCTCGATCAAGCGCAGCGGCGTATCCTCGGCGAAGATGGCGACCAGATCCACGGCCTCCAGCGCAGCCAGCACCTCGGCGCGGGCCCGCTCATCCTGCACGGGCCGGCTCTCGCCCTTCAGCCGCTTGACCGAGGCATCGCTGTTCAGTCCGACCACCAGGCGGTCGCAGGCGGCCCGCGCGGCCGTCAGCACCTTCACATGGCCCGGATGCAGAATGTCGAAACAGCCATTGGTGAAGCCGACGCGCAGGCCCTCGCCTCGCCAAGCGGCGACGCGAGCCGCGAGCTCGCTATCGCTCTCGATGATTTTCTCCTCGGCCGCACGATAGGCATGCGGCAGAATCTTCCGGCGGAGCTCAGCCGAGGTCACGCTGGCTGTGCCCTGCTTGCTGACGGCCACCGCCGCTGCCGCGCTCGCCATCCGCAAAGCGTCCTCCCAGCCGGCTCCGGCCGCCAGCGTCGCGGCGAGAACGGCCACCACGGTGTCGCCGGCGCCGGAGACGTCGCGCACCTTGACCGGGTAGGCCGGCACGTGAATCGGGTTGGCCTGCCGAGGCACCAGCGTCATGCCGCGCTCGCTCTGGGTGACCAGGATCGCCTCGCAGTCCGCGAGATAGATCGCATCCTGCGCCGCGACCGCAATCTCCTGCTCCGTTTCGGCGCGGCTACGGGTCGCTTCGGAAAACTCCTTGCGGTTCGGCGTGAGCACGCTGGCGCCGCGATAGATCGCGAGATTTGCGCTCTTGGGATCGACGATCACGCGCTTGCCGGCCTTGCGCGCCGCGTCGATCACGTTGCGCAAGACGCGCGCCGTCAACACGCCCTTGGCGTAATCCGACAGCAGCACGATGTCGGCACGCGCAAGCAATGGCAGGATGGCCGCAATCAGCTTCTGTTCGATCTCACCCGATGCCGGGGCGGCGCGCTCCCAGTCCGCGCGCAGCATGTGCGTGGAGAAATGCTCGGACACGAAGCGCACCTTGCGGGTCGTCGGCCGCGACGGATCGCGCACCAGCACGCTTTCGATACCCGCCTCCTTGGCGAGCTCGGCCCCGAGCTGGTCGCCGGCCGAGTCCTGGCCAATCAGGCCGACGAAGATGCAGCGGGCGCCGAGCGCGGCAATGTTGCGCGCGACATTGCCGGCGCCGCCGATATTGATCTCGCTGCGCTGGACCGCGATCACAGGCGCAGGCGCCTCGGGTGAAATCCGCGAGACCTCGCCGTAGACGAACTCGTCCAGCATCAGGTCACCGACGCATAGCACCGTCTGGCGGGCGATCGCTTGCGAGAGATCGTCGAAGTCGAACATCAGCGGCAGTCTCGGTGCAGGTGGTTCAATGTGGGCGTCTAGCGGAAGCGGTCGGCGGAATCGAGGTAGTCCCGGACATAGCCGGCGACCGCATCCTCGAGCGGCGTGAAGCCGCCGTTGTAGCCGGCCGCCACGAGGCGGTCGACCTTGCTCTGGGTGAAATACTGGTAGCTGCCGCGAATCGCCTCGGGCATGTCGACATACTCGATCCGGGGCGTCGTTCCGATGGTCGCATAGGCCGCCAGCATCATGTCCTTGAAGCTGCGCGCCTGGCCGGTGCCGACGTTGAACAGGCCGGAGACCGATGGCGAGGCGAGGAGCCACAGCATCACGCGCACGACGTCGTCGACATGGATGAAATCGCGGCGCTGGTCGCCGTCGGCGATCCCCTCTCGATGCGACTTGAACAGCTGCAGGGTGTGCCCGGCCTTGATGTCGTCGAAGCGGCGGGTCAGCACGCTCATCATCGATCCCTTGTGGTACTCATTGGGACCGAACACGTTGAAGAATTTCAGGCCGGCATATTGCGGCGGCAGCCGCTCGCCGCGCGCGGCGCGCGCTGCGACCGCCATGTCGAACAGATGCTTGCTCCAGCCATAGAGGTTCATCGGCCGCAGCGTCTTGAGCGCCGCGAGCGAGGGATCATCGTCGAACCCCTGCGCGCCATCGCCATAGGTGGCCGCCGAGGACGCGTAGATGAACGGCGTCAGGTTGGCCGTGCACCAGTCGAGCAGTTGCAGCGAGCTGCGAAAATTGCGCTCCATCACGAGATCGCCGTCGGTCACGGTGGTGGCGGAGATGGCGCCCATGTGCAGGACGGCGTCGAGCCGGCGGCCTCTGAGCCATTCGGCAAGCTCGGATGGCGGCACGACATCCGCCAGCTGCCGCTTGGCCAGATTGCGCCACTTGCCCTCGCTGCCGAGCGTGTCGCAGACGACGACGTCGGTGCGGCCGGCGTCGTTGAGCGCCGCGACCAGATTCGATCCGATAAAGCCGGCGCCGCCGGTCACCAGCAACATTGCGCAACCCGTCCTGATCCCGAAAAACCCGGCCCTCGCGTAGCGCATGCGAGGGGAAAGTGTAAGCGCTTTGGTGACGGCCAGGCCCGGCCCACTTTACCTGCGGCGGCCGAGCGGCTACCAGCGCCGCGGAGCCAGGCAGTCAAAGAATGAACTTGAATTCGTCCAAGATCGAGGTCGACACGGCGGACACCAGCCCGATCCTGATCATTCCCTACATGTGGATCGGCGACTTCGTCCGTGGCCACACCGTGGTGCGGGTGCTCAAGGAGCGCTGGCCGAATCGCCCGGTGGACCTGCTCGTCACCTCGCTGTGCGCGCCGCTGGTCGAATACAT
This sequence comes from Bradyrhizobium sp. SZCCHNS2022, assembly GCF_032377575.1. Lineage (NCBI taxonomy): Bacteria > Pseudomonadati > Pseudomonadota > Alphaproteobacteria > Hyphomicrobiales > Nitrobacteraceae > Bradyrhizobium > Bradyrhizobium sp. SZCCHNS2022. Next base: position 3,537,903 of record NZ_JAUHHZ010000001.1, read on the forward strand.
GCCCGGGGTCCGCGCCGGCATCGTCTGGGACCTGCCGCGCAGCCGGCTGGCGCTCGGCCGGCAGTGGCAGCTCGCCAGCCTGTTGCGCGAGCGCCACTACCGGACCGCGCTGGTGATGCCGCGGACCTGGAAATCGGCGCTGGCGCCCGCCCTTGCCGCCATTCCGGAACGGGTCGGCTTTGTCGGCGAGGTCCGCTTCGGCTTGCTCAATCGCTGGCGCTGGGGCGAGAAGGCGCTGCCCCGCTTCATCGACAAGAACGCCGCCCTCGCCTTGCCCGACGGCGCGCCGCTGCCGCCGGAATGGCCGGTGCCGCAACTGCGGGTACCGCAGGGGGACGTCGCGCGCTGGCGCGAGGCCAATGGCCTGGGGAACCGGCCGGCCGTTGCGCTGGCGCCGGGGTCTGTCGGCGCCGCCAAGCGCTGGCCGTTCTACGGCGAGGCCGCCCGGTTGCTGCTCGAAGCCGGCCTCGACGTCTGGGTGGTCGGCGGCCCCGGCGAGAAGGCGCTGGCTGCCGAGATCGTCGCGACTGGCGGCCCTGCTGTCCGGGACCTGACCGGAACTGATCTGCGCAACGGCATCCTGGCCATGGCCGCCGCCGGTGTCGCCATCTCCAATGATTCGGGCCTCATGCACATCGCCGCGGCGTTGGGGACGCCGACCATGGGCATCTTCGGCCCCACCAGCCCGTACCATTGGGCGCCGCTGAACGGTCTGGCCGCGACCGTGCAGACCAAGACCCAGGTGCCCTGCCAGCCTTGCCACCGCCCGGTCTGCCGGATGAACGACCATCGCTGCATGCGCGACATCCCGGCCACCGATGTCGCCGCCATCGCCCGGCGCGTGCTGGCTGACGCGGCGATCCCGGTCGCGCCCTAGCTTGCGCTGGGGCATCGTGCCCCATACACCAGCCCCATCGCCACCCGAGCCATCATCGTGACCTGCGCACCGGACGACCTGATCGCCAGCCATCTCGCCCGCTCCCGCGCGGCGATGGAGCGCGCGGCCGGCGATGCCGCGATGCTGGCCAGCGCCGGACGGATCGCGGCTGAGATCGTCACGGCGCTGCGCGGCGGCCACAAGCTCCTGATCGTCGGCAATGGCGGCAGCGCGGCGGATGCGCAGCACATCGCCGCCGAGATCGTCGGCCGCTACAAGCAGGAGCGGCCGGCCTGGGCGGCGATCGCGCTGACCACCGACACCTCGGCGCTGACCGCGATCGGCAACGATTACGGCTTCGATCAGATCTTCGCCCGCCAGGTCGAGGGGCTCGGCGCACGGGACGACGTGCTGCTGGCGATCTCGACCTCCGGGCGCTCGCCGAGCATCCTCAATGCGCTGCGCAAGGCGCGCGAGCGCGGGCTGGTCACAATCGGCTTCACCGGCGCCAAGGGCCTTTCGATGGGCGATCTCTGCGACGAGCTGCTGGTCGCGCCGAGCGACGATACGCCGCTGATCCAGCAGATCCACCTCGCCACCGCACACGGCATCTGCGAGGCGATCGAGGCGGCGCTGATGCGGGACGAGACCTAGATGACCACCGCTCCCCTGAAGCCGGCGGCGTTTCTCGACCGCGACGGCGTCATCAATCATGACGACAACTATATCGGCTCGCCCGAGCGCATCCGCTGGATGCCGAACGTGGCGGCTGCGATCCGGCGGCTCAATGAGGCCGGTTATCACGTCTTCCTGTTCACCAACCAATCCGGCGTCGCGCGCGGGCTGTTCAGCGAGGACGACGTGCTCAGCCTGCACGACTGGATGCGGGCCGAGCTTGCGGCGCAGGGCGCAGTGATCGACGACATCCGCTATTGCCCGTACCACACCGAGGGCTCCGTCGCGGAATATCTGCGCGAGCATCCCTGGCGCAAGCCGGCGCCGGGCATGATCCTCGATCTGATGCAGCACTGGCCGATCAGGCGCGAGGGCAGCTTCGTGATCGGGGACCGCGCCTCCGACATCGCGGCCGCGGAAGCCGCCGGCCTGCCCGGCTTCCTGTTCGCCGGCGGCGACCTCGATGCGTTCGTCGCCGAGGTCATCGCTCAGACCAATCCGCGATAGACCGCGGCGATCTTCTCCGCCTCGGCCTCGAGGCTGAACCTTTCCACCACGCGCGTCCGCGCCCGCTCTCCCATCGCGCGCGCCGCGGCCGGATCCCGCATCAGCGGCTCGAGCGCTGCGACCAGCGCGTCGACGTCGCCCGGCGGCACCAGCTTTCCCGTCACGCCCTCCTCCACCACGATCTCCGCAGCACCTGCGCGCGCCGCGACCAGCGCAGCGCCGGCGGCCATGGCTTCGATCAAGGTCAGGCCGAAACCTTCGTTGCGCGAGGTGAAGGCGTAGATCGTCAGCCGCTGATACCAGCGCTGGACCTCGGCGATGTCGAGCTCGCCGGTGATGACGATGCGCTGCTCGAGGCCTGCGGCGGCGATCTGCTTCCTCAGCTCGGCCGCGAACGGCATCTGCTCGGGCGTCACGGCGCCGACCAGCACGGCGGAGAAATCCGGATGGCGCGGCAAGAGCCGGCACATCGCCGCGACGAACACGTCGCTGCCCTTCTGCGCGCGCACGCGGCCGAAGCAGCCGATGGCGTATTTGCCGGGAAGGCCGCTCTCGGCAAACGCCGTGGCGCGATCGGCCGGCGGCGTGTAGACCTCGGTGTCGACGCCATGCGTGATGACGGTCGCCGCGCGCTTGAGATAGGACGCGGAGATGTCGCTGGTGGCGATGATCGCGTCCATGCGGCGGATCAGCCAGCGCGTGATCCAGCTGTGATGGCGCTGCGCGGCCGAGGTGAACACCAGCTTGAACGGCCAGCCGAGCGCGCGCAGGAGCACGCCGATGATCATCTCGTCATTGCGGCGCGCGTGCCAGATCAGCGGCCGGCGCCGGCGCCAAACGGCAAGAAGATCGCGCGCGGTCATCCGCGCGATCCCCTCCGGCGCGTAGGTGCCGAGCCACGCCGCACGCACGAGTTTCGCCAGCTTCGGCGCCACCATGCGGTTGGTCGCCGTCACGCCGGAATAGCGCCGGTGCAGGTTCGGCACGATCACGTCGAGATCCCCAGCGGAAAAAGGCTCGGCTTGCACCATCAACTCCAATTGTAGCGGTTCCCTATACGCAACATTAAGCACGCCCGCCAGTTCGCCATTCCCGCAACAGGTCCTTCATTTCGGCGGCGTTAGTCTGCCGCAAAACAAACAGGGATCGCGTCAAGCAATGACCGTGCTCGTGACCGGCGGCGCCGGCTATATCGGCAGCCACATGGTGCTGGCGCTGGCGGAAGCCGGCGAGAGCGTCGTGGTGATCGACAATCTCTCCACCGGCTTCTCCGGCTTCGTGCCCGACAGCGTGCCGCTGTTCATCGGCGATGCCGGCGACGAGAACCTCGTCGACGGCGTCATCAGCCAGCACGGCGTCGACAGCATCATCCATTTCGCGGGCTCGATCGTGGTGCCGGAATCGGTGCGCGATCCCCTGCTGTACTACCGCAACAACACCATGACCACGCGCAGCCTGCTGAATGCGGCGGTCAAGCGCGGCGTCAGCCGCTTCATCTTCTCCTCCACCGCCGCGGTCTATGGCAATCCGGAGCAGATCCCGGTGCCCGAGACCGCGCCGACGCGGCCGACCTCGCCCTATGGCAGCTCGAAGCTGATGACCGAGATCATGCTGCATGACGTCGCCGCGGCGCACGATCTCAACTACGCCGTGCTGCGCTATTTCAACGTCGCTGGCGCCGATCCGCACGGCCGCATCGGCCTCGCCTCGGTCGGCGCCACGCATCTGATGAAGATCGCGATGGAGGTCGCGACCGGCCAGCGCGCCAAGATCGACGTCTACGGCACCGATTATCCGACGCCGGACGGCACCTGCGTCCGCGATTTCATCCATGTCAGCGACCTCGCCCAGGTGCACCGCGCCGCGCTGGCCTATCTGCGCGGCGGCGGCAGCTCGGTCACGCTGAATTGTGGGTATGGCCGCGGCTATTCCGTGCTCGAAACCATCGAGGCCGTCCGCCGCGTGTCCGGCCGGGCCATTCCGGTCCAATACGGGCCGCGCCGGCCGGGCGACATGATGGCCATGGTCGCCGATACCAGCCGTTTGAGGGCGCTGCTCGACTGGACGCCGGCCTATGACGATCTGGAAACGATCGCCGCCCACGCGCTGGCCTGGGAGCAGAAACTGTTCCTGGAACGCCACAGCGATCAGGAGCAGCGGGCCTCGGCCTAGAATCAACGACTTAGCAGAGCGACGGGGGGCTTGAAAAAGCCGCCCCGAGCGGGCAAGCACACTTGACCGCCCGGCGATTTGCCCGCGCGGCCAGGGACCAGAATGGCCGAATTTCCGAAGAAGATCACCGACGATCCCTATGGCGCCGCGATCCTGATCCGCCGCCTGGTCATGGAACAGGGCATCGTCTACTGGCGCCGCTATCTCACGGCCTTTGCGCTGATGGCGGTCTCGGCCGGCGCCAGCGCCGGTGCGGCCTACATCCTGGGACAGGTCATCAACAAGGCCTATGTCGACCGCAGCATCCCCGGCATCGCGGTGCTCTCCGGCGTCACCGTCATCCTGCTGTTCGTCAAGGGCGTCTCGACCTACGGCTATGCGGTGATCCTGTCGAAGATCTCGAACGCGATCCTCGCCAACAACCAGCGCGCGCTGTTCGCCAAGCTGATGAGCGAGAGCATCAGCTTCTTCTCCGAGCGCCACTCCTCGGAGTTCCTGGCGCGCCTCACCGCCGGCGCCAAGTCGATCACCGACGTCCTGACCATGCTGATCAACGCGATCGGCCGCGACCTCTTGCTGCTGATCAGCATGATCATCGTGATGATCTCGCAGGACCCCTGGATGTCGCTGCTCGGCCTCGTCGTGGTGCCGCCGGCGATGATCGTGCTGCGCAAGCTGGTCAAGCGCATCAAGGGCCTCGCGCACAGCCAGTTCACCGGCAATGCCGACATCCTCGAGACCATGCAGGAATCGTTGCAGGGCATCCGCACCGTCAAGGCGTTCACGCTCGAGGACGCGATGCGCGCGCGCATCGACGAGAACATCGCGGTGGTCGAGCGCAACGCCAACAAGATGGCCCGCGTCTCCAACCGCTCCAACCCGCTGATGGAGATGCTCGGCGGCTTCGCGGTCGCCGGCTGCCTGATGTATGGCGGCTATGCGGTGATCGCGCTGAACGCCACGCCCGGCCAGTTCTTCTCCTTCATGACCGCCTTCCTGATGGCGACCGAGCCGGCGAAGCGGCTGGCGCGGCTCAACATCGACCTCAACAGCCAGCTCGTCGGCGCCCGCATGCTGCTCGAAGTGGTCGACAGCCCGGCCAGCGAGCAGCCCGACGACGACAAGCCGGCGCTGAAGCTGACCCAGGCTAGAATCGAGCTGCGCGACGTCTCCTTCGCCTATCGCGACAACGAGCCGGTGCTCAACCGCATGAGCTTCACAGCCGAGCCCGGCAAGGTCACCGCTTTGGTCGGCCCGTCCGGTGGCGGCAAGTCCACGGTGCTGGCGCTGCTGCTGCGCTTCTACGAGGCGACCGAGGGCGACATCCTGATCGACGGCCAGTCGATCTCGCAGGTGTCGCGGCGCTCCCTGCGCGAGCAGACCGCCTATGTCGGCCAGGACGTCTATCTGTTCCGCGACTCGATCCGCGCCAACATCGCCTTCGGCAAGCCCGGCGCCACCGAGGTCGAGATCATCGAGGCGGCGAAGGCGGCCTGCGCGCACGACTTCATCATGAGCTTCCCGCTCGGCTACGACACGCCGGTCGGCGAGCACGGCACGCAACTGTCCGGCGGCCAGCGCCAGCGCATCGCGGTGGCGCGCGCGCTGATCCGCAACGCGCCGATCATCCTGCTCGACGAGGCCACCGCGGCGCTGGATTCGGAATCCGAGCGGCAGGTGCAGGAGGCGATCGAGCATCTCTGCCAGAACCGCACCACGATCGTCATCGCGCATCGCCTGCACACCATCATGAACGCCGACGCCATCCTCGTGGTCGAGGCCGGCGACATCGTCGAGCGGGGCCGGCACGACGATCTGTTGCGCCGTGGCGGCCGCTATGCTTCGTTCTTCCGCCTGCAACAGCGCGACATGGGGCCGAACGTCATCCCCATGACCGCGACATCCTGAAAAGCCCATTTCACCGCATCGAGACCTTTCATGAGCTTCACCGTCATCCCGGCCTTCCCGCAGCCCTCTCTTCCCGTCGTCGGCGAAGCCGGTGTCTTCCCGGTCCGCCGCATCTGGTGCGTCGGCCGCAACTATCTCGAGCACATCCGCGAGATGGGCAATGACGAGCGCGATCCGCCGTTCTTCTTCGCCAAGCACGCCGACATGCTGGCGCCCGAGGGCGCCGTCATCCCCTACCCGCCGCTGACCCAGGACATGCATCACGAGGTTGAGCTGGTGGTCGCGCTCAAGAGCGGCGGCCTGAACATTCCGACCGACAAGGCGCTGGACCACGTCTACGGCTACGCCGTCGGCATCGACCTCACCCGCCGCGACCTGCAGCTCGCCTCCCGCAAGATGCAGCGCCCCTGGGAGGTCGGCAAATCGTTCGACCATTCCGCGCCCTGCTCCGCCATCCAGCCCGCCGCCAAGATCGGCCACCCGGCGAAGGGCAAGATCTGGCTGTCGGTCAACGGCACCGAGCGCCAGACCGGCGACCTCTCCGAGCTGATCTGGAACGTGCCGGAGATCATCTGGAAGCTGTCCCAGCAGGTCCAACTCGCCGCCGGCGACATCATCATGACCGGCACCCCTGCCGGCGTCGCCGCGGTGGTCGCCGGCGACAAGATCGAATGCGGCGTCGACGGCGTCGGAACGCTGAAGGTGAGCATCGGGCCGGCGGCGAAGTAAGCGATTCAAAACTCGATATCTGCAAGGCCGCGCTGCTGCGCGGCCTTTTCCACAGCTGTCATGCCCGCGAAGGCGGGCATCCAGTACGCCGCGGCTCCTCGATTCATCACCACCGCCTCTGGAATACTGGATCGTCCGCCTCCGCGGACGATGACACCTGGTGGCTTGGCAGAGCGCCCGCCCCAAACTCCGTCATTGCGAGCGCAGCGAAGCAGTCCAGGGCGTCACGAGGACGCTGGTTTGCTTCGCTGCGCCGCTGCGCTCGCGATGACGCGAGCGGCAACACTGATCCACAATCTCAAACAGCATCGCGTCGAGGGAACGAGCATCCACCTTCTCGCGACGCATTCCGCGCCCGAGTGATGCTCCAACTCCCGCCCTCTCCAGATGGAGGGCGCAGGGAAGGCCGGGCGCTGGCCGCGCCCGTGGCCCGCCTGCGGAAAAAAATGCAGGCGGCAGGTACCACAGGTCTGGCCGAGAACGCCCGGCCTTCCCCGCGCGATGGTCTTAACAGGCTATAGCGTGCTCTTCCTGGTGCACCGGGCTTTCTGGCCACCATGTCGCGCAATGCGCTGTCGCGCATTACGCTGGATACTAGCATCGGAGTATCAGAACCACACGCCTTCACCGTCCGCGAGCCAAGCGTTCGTCCGTGCTCATCACACGCCGCCCGCCCGCGTCCACCGCTCCCCGCTGCCAACGTCCGTGACGACCGCGAACCGTCCCCTACCGTGCAACGGGATGGGCGAACTGTAATGCTGATTTGGCGAACAAATCAATCGATTTATGTTTTACGGAAGTACTTGACCGAGACCATCAGGTGGCGAGTGATTTGCCCGACGTGTCCGACGAACCACACCGAGCGACGCTCAGGGGCGCAAGCAGACTTCACTAACTTACAATCCCTGCCCACGCCCGCAGAATTGCTCCACACGAAATTTTTTTCTCAATACCTGTGCTTGCCCAACTAGGGACCCTCGGTACATCTGCAGGCCTTCAATTTACTAAAGGAAATCCTCGACAGCGATAGATCTCCTCTCGCGAGCTAAAAATCATGCTGACTTAATGAAAAAGGCCATCGGAACGTTTGATGTATGTCGCTCCGAGCTCGACATCAAAAGGAGGCGGTTAACGGTATTGTCTTGAATTCCTTCCGGAGGGAAGACGCACATAATGCGCCCCTCCTTCACGCGCTTGCCCAACTTTTTTAGTCTTGGCTGCGCTGCGGTATGCGCTCGAGCGAACCGGCCGATAAACTGCGCCTCGCGATTAGGCTTTGCCCCGCGTTCTTCAAGTTTGGAAAGATACTTGAAGACGTCTCTAAACAACTCCGGGTAGCCTAAGCTGGCCCTGCTCAAAGCTGCGGCCACAACATCCGCAGCACTCTGTAAAAACGCAAATTGTGAACCCTCTATGCCGGTCACGAGCGGGGCGAGACCGGGAGTCGCGGACTTGTACCGTCGCCGGATCGCACCCTGGACTTCGCGCCAGCGGAAGGGGCTATCGGTGACTATGCAGGCGCCAGTTGCTTGAGCCAAGTACATGGTCATCTCGAAGTTTGGTGCGAGCTTGAACATATTCAGCTGACCGCCACCCTTCCCGCCTTCCAGGGAGCCCTCCTGCAGGACTGCCAGGGGGTCATCCTCCCGCATCAGTACGCTGGCGCGCATGACCGCCTGGACTTCCTCCTTACCGAGGTCCGGCTTGAGGTGACGGAGCTGCCTGCTGATCGCGTCAGGCGGCATCAGCATGATGCCGCGTCGGTAGTCCTCCTCGATCGTCGTTTGTAGGCGCGGATCATCCTTCGGATCGAACTGAGGCGCCCGAGCCCATGCCATGCTCATCATCTGCTGACGAAGATGGAAGTCGAAGTCGCACGGATCCGGTATCAGGTTGATCAAGCCGAGCTCCACGAGCGGCATTACGTTCAGGAAGAATAAGATCGTCTTCAGGAACTCCTGCCGGTAAGACTTCGGATTTTCGGTCGGGCTCATCTCCTTTTTCATGATTCCGGGGTGGATAAACGGGTGCGCCACCATTAGCTCGCCGAAGTACAGTGGGGCCGCCAAGGCGAAGTCTGTGATCGACGACGGGTGGATAGACCCAGTGTAGACAGCGCGAGCCTCGCCGTCTGGCTTTGGCAGCAGTGCGAGCAAATCGGTTTCAAGCGGCCACAGCCCTTCGTAAAGACTATAAATCTTGCTAATCTTCTCGTCCGTCAACTCGCGGCGGACTTGTACCCAATCCTTACCGGAATCAAGCTCAAGCACTTTCACGATGGCGTGCTGGAGCATCAGGTTGCGCTCACGGATACTCTTCTCAGTCCAAGCCGGCCGCAAAGCCTCGGGCTTAGACTGGCAGCATTTCCCAAACGATCTTCCTTGCCCGCATCCGCAATAATCGCCCGGCCGCAAGGCCTTGTCCGGAACCTTCTTGATCAGAAATTCGCGCTGTTTTTCAGTTCGACCATACTCGTCTTGATAGTGAACATCACCATTGTCGTATTTGACAAATACCTCCCCACCGAAATGGTGCATACCACTCTGCGGCGGCAAAAGCACCTTCCGTAGATCGCTCCAAGGCTCCGTCACAGTGGCTTCCGGATAAAGCCATTCCTTGCGGCCGCCACCGACGAATCTGCGCGCGCGCTTCTTGATGATGAAGTTGATTTGAGCAACTTCGTGCGCGCTGAGCTTTCGCGACCGAATGAACGCGTCGATTCGCGTCAAGGACTGCCGGTAGTTGCGGGCGAATATCCTCTTCTCAAGGGGAGCGACGCCTGGATTCTTAGCATATTCCAAGTTCGTGAGGACAAGGCAGTGGTTGCGGTCCATCGGATAGATTGTCTGCGATCCCCGTAACGCAATTCCGGGATCCAGAGGGTACCTACAAGCCTCATCCGAGGGAGGAACAGCGTAGTTATAGATCGTGACAGGATGGTCGCTGGTGACGAACTTCACGTTCGAGTCTTCGGCGGAGACAATCTCCCTCACACCGCCGACCCAAATCGTGCAGTGCAACATTCGAATTCCCTGCATTTCGAACATGAGCTCGTTCTGCGTGAGCGCGGGATATTGAGCCTTAAGCCAGTCCAAGCCCTTCGGCGTGCGAATTTTCTGAATATCGAGAAACTGAAATAGGTCTTGAAAAGTCTCGTGCCATTCACGCGTATCCGTGCCGATGAAAGCGCGCACGGCTCTTGAGCCCCTGGCGTCGATATCGCCGAATAGACGGCGCTCTATGTCATCGTTGACTGACGTTCCGAAGAAAGTTGAATATAAATCCTTATGAACAAACGCCCTAGAGGTTGGTGTGTCATTCCACACGCCATTTTGCGTGACCACTCGCCCGTCTGGGAGCTTCTTTTGGACCGGTGTCATATCGACATATGCGAGCGACTTCCGGCCGGGCTCAAAGAAGCCCTCCTGATACCATTGGGGAACGTAGTGGTTGTTTCTCGTGACTGACATCGTGCCGATTCGTTCGAGAGCGAAACATACTAACGCACTTCGTCGTTTCACTCATGATCGTCATGGGCAAATTGTATGCGCCAGCTGCCAAGCTCTGTCTCTGGGGATAGGCAGGCCGCATCAGCAGTTAGCATCGCTTTTTGACCACATGCCCCAGCAAAGACCATGTTCACCAGGAATGGCAGCGCATCGGGCGTCAACTAAAGCGGCCGTTCAAGAAGTATGGCTAGCTAAACTCGTACGCAGACTTGTCACGCAAATTAATCGCCAGATAGTACTCTTTTTCAGAGATTTCGCCCCTCATTGCTTCCATCGCCTGGCCAATTGAACAGCGTCGAAGCTCGATAGACTGCTGAAGCACTCCGTCTTTCCAGTAAACCGAATAAATCGAATAATCGGCCAATCTGGCAAGCACACGATCTTCAAATTCGCCTGCTCGCTCAATTTCAACAGCATAGATAATTTCCCAGTCTCTGGCATCCCGGTGGCGCTCGTTGCAGATTTGGCGAATCCGTTGGCTCAAGTCCTTGCACACGCCAATTTTGATGAGTCTCGCCTGTATTGAACCCGCAATGTATAGATATTGTTTGAGACCAAACCGCGCGGCAAACGCCAGAACTTTCGTGTCGCATTGAACACAGTGGCCCTTCGTGGACCTTAACCTGTGACCAGCCTTTCGACATCGGCTACCGAGCGCAATCGTCTTACCTTTCTCCTTAATGCGCTCGAACCAGAGCCACTGAGGCAATTGGCGAACATCCATAACGTCGTCCGGGCCGAGACCCTGACTCCTGAGAAAACTCAGTTCGTTTTCGGTGAGAACGTCTTTCATCACCCGCTCAACGGAAGAGCCGCAGCATACCAAAGCTAAGCAAGCGTAGGGCGGATTAGCGGAGCGTAATCCGCCGCGTTTCGCGGCGAAGAACGGCGGATTACGCTCCGCCAATCCGCCCTACTCCGTTTCTCACCGAAAGGTCGGCGCCCCGGCTCACGTGATCGCAATCGGGCAGCCGTTGCTGCCCGTGGCGCCCTTGATGGGGGACGGGGTGAAGGAATAGACGAACTGGTACTTCTTCGCGGCGATCAGCTCGTCGAACACCAGGTTCTCGTGGTTGAGGATGCCGTGCTTGGTCTGCAGTTCGGCATGAACGGCGAAGGCGAGCGACTTGTCGGGATTGGGGACCACCTCGACGGCCCAGGTGTCGGCGCCGGTCAGCGCCAGATCCTTCTCGATCACCCATTTGGCGGCATCGAGCCCGATGCCGGGTTCGCCGCTGTTGAAGCGGTCGTTGTTCTTCATCCACAGCGAGCCCCAGCCAGTGTGGAAGAAGATCGCGTCGCCGGGCTTGATGTCGGCCTCGCTCATGTTCTGCTTCTGCAGGGCCGCCTTGATGTCGGCCGCGGTGATCTCCTGGCCGGCGTCCATCATGCCGCCCTTGAGAGCGACCATGTCGATGAGGTGGCCGCGGGTGAACAGCGGCTTCAGCTTCTCGACGCCGAGCTTCTTGAGGCCATAGGCGTCGCTGATCTCCGCTGCGGAAAAGCCGTTATAGAACTTCATCTCACCCTTGTCGCCGTCCTTGCCGAGCTGGAGGCCGATGTGGCCGAGACCGTCGAACTGGGTGCCGGTCTGGCCGATCTCGGTGGCGAGAAACTCGTCGTGATAGACCAGCCGGTTGTCGCCGAACGGGCCGCCGGTCGGGCTGCCGGGAATCCGCAACGCAAACACGCGCGCACCGAACAGCGGCATGCCGGTCTCGTAGACGCGGCCGATCTTGTAGATCTTGCCGTCCTTGATCCATTTGACGGTGTCGAGCACCTTCTCGGGCGTCATGTGGTTGGACGCGCCGGCCTCGTCGTCCTTGCCCCATTTCGACGGCCACCACGGCTTGTCGGTCCCCTTCGGCATCGGCGCGGTCTGCGCCTGCGCTTCGCTGATCGGCGCCAGCGAGAACTTGCCGTGCATGGAGCCCGCAAGCGCGGCGCCGGCGGCGCCGGCGAGACCCGCCGTGCGCAGCAATGTGCGGCGATCGGTGGCCGGTCCCTCGTTGCGATCCTGATTGGTCTGCTGACCCCTGACCCCGTCGTCCATCGTCACCTCCCCAGGTTGAGCTCATTTGCTGAGCCTTAAAAAATCATTTTCGCCATGCTCCTCCTCCGTTAGTCTGATGTCCAGCGACAAAAATACGACAGTGGGTGGAAGCGCGATGAGCCTGTTCGAGAACGACAAGTCGGCCCAGCGTCTGCCCGTGTCGTTGATCACCGGCTTTCTCGGCAGCGGCAAAACGACGCTGCTCAATCGCCTGCTGCGTCACGACGACATGGGCGACAGCGCCGTCATCATCAACGAATACGGCGAGATCTCGCTCGACCATCTCCTGGTCGAACGCATCGACGGCGAGGTTGCCGTACTCGCGAGCGGATGTATCTGCTGCACGATCCGCAGCGATCTCGAAGAGACCCTGCGCACGCTGCTGGTGCGGCGCGACCGCGGCGAGGTGCCGCCGTTCCGGCGCATCCTCATCGAGACCACCGGGCTCGCCAATCCCGCGCCGATCCTCCAGCTGCTGTTGAACAATCCGCTGGTCTCGCATTTCCAGCGGCTCGACACGGTCGTGACGACGGTCGACGCCGTCAACGCGACACATCAGCTCGACCGGCACTATGAAGCGGTGAAACAGGTCGCGCTGGCCGATCGGCTGTTGGTCACCAAGTCTGACCTGGTCAGCGATGTTGCCACATTGGAGCAGCGGCTGCGGCGGCTCAATCCGGGCGCCAGGATCGAACGGGTGAGCCATGGTGAGATCGATCCCGCCGACCTGTTCGGGGCCGCGCTGATCGATCCCGAGAAGAAGGCGGTGGACGTCGCGCGCTGGCTCAACGAACACGCTTTTGCGGAAGGGGGCGGCGGCGCGCATGAGCATCACGCCCACGATCATGCCGGTCACGGCCATCACGATCACGGCCACGCTCATGAGTCGTCGGTCACGAGCTTCATGATCGCATTCGACGAGCCGCTGGACTGGATGACCGTGTCCGACTGGCTCGCTTATCTTCGCAAGGTGCGTGGCGAGGATCTGCTGCGGGTGAAGGGCATCCTCAATCTCCACGGGGAACCGACACCGGTGGTCATCCACGGGGTTCACCACGTCTTCCATCCGCCGGTGGCGCTTTCCGCATGGCCCGACTCCGACCGCCGCTCGCGTATCGTGTTCATCACGCGGGGAATTGCGCGGGACGATGTGCTGGCGTTGTGGGAGGCCGGCCGCGCAGCGGCGTAGGCGTGTAGGGCGGATCAGCCGAAGGCGTCATCCGCCGCGCTTCACGACGAAGAACGGCGGATTACGCTTCGCTCATCCGCCCTACTCCGTGCCTCACCGAAACGCCGACACCACGATCGCGCCCACGATCGCGACCGTCAGCGTATACTTCGCCGCGTAGTACACCGTCCTGTTCCACGCCTTCACCTTGCGCGTCGCCAGGTGAAACTCGTAAAGCTTGCCGAACACCTTGTTCAGCACGCCGACGTGCTCGCCCTCGACGTTCTGCGTCGCGGAGGCCTTGACGATATGGTGGCTGACCCAGCGATTGATGGCAGCGATGAAGCCGAGCTTCATCGGGCGCTCGACGTCGCAGAACAGGATGATGCGGTTGACGTCGGTCGCGTTCTCGGCGCTGTGGATGAAGGTCTCGTCGAACATGAAGGCCTCGCCGTCGCGCCAGACGCAGGGCACGCCGTCGACCAGGATGCGGCACTTGTCCGAGTTCGGGGTGACCAGGCCGAGGTGATAGCGCAGCGAGCCGGCGAAGGGGTCGCGGTGGGCGCCGAGCTTGCCGCCGGGCGGCAGCATCGCGAACATCGCGCCGTGGACGTTCGGGATGGAGTTCAAAAGCTCCACCGTCTTCGGGCAAAGCGTGCGCGCCGAGGGCAGGAAGTCGTCGTACCATTTCAGATAGAAGCGCTTCCAGCCGCTCTTGAAGAACGAGTAGAAGCCCCAGTCGTTGTTCTTGGCGGCGGCGCGGATGAAGCCTTCGTCGAACAGGCGAACCGCCTCCTCGCGGATCTCCTGCCAATTGTCGGTGAGCTTCTTGAGTTCCGGAAACTGCTCGACAGGGATCACCGGCGTGTTCGGCACGGCCGAGCCGGCATACATCAGCACGTTGTAGGGCGCGAGATAGGTCGAGTGGTCGCCGAGCTGGCGGGCGAAGCGCAGCCGCTCCTTGCCGCGGAAATGGACGTAGATGGTGGCCCCGATCAGGATGTAGAGGCCGATGAGCTGTGGCGCGAAGAGCTGTCTGAGCATGCCCGGTACCCATGATCCGGCCGCTCAGAGCGTGTTGCGCAGAACCGTGTCGCCTTATGGGCGAGATCGAAGGTGGTGCTCTGATGCCGACCGCGAAAGCCACAATTTAGCCGGAAGCGCGGCAGGCCGCATCCCCCGGGACACGGGTTGTGACGGGAAACAGACGGCAATAGTTTCTCGCCGTGCTCTGGCGGCAACAGCTGGGCTTGGCCGGCTCGCGCTCAGCGCCGGGGCGTCACCCCCGCGCCATCTCCTGCAGCCCCTTGAAGGTCAGCCGCTTCGGATCGCGTACGCCGGCCAGATACATCCGGCGGATGAAGGCGGCGACAGCCTCGCGGTCGCACCCGGTCAGGATGACGACGGCATCCACCGCGGTCTTCTGGGCCTCCATGGGACTGGTCCTCCTGGCATTGCACCCGGCACCGGCAAGCTTTCACGAGGCCGATTAACAGCGCGTTAACCGTGCGGACGGCTGCCAGTTCCCAATGCCCGGATTCGGCTCCTCGCCCAATACGCGAAACCGCGGATGTTGCTCGGCGGACTCAGTCGGGGGCGTGATGCTCACCCTTCCCTGGAGGGGGAGGGTGAAGAACCGTCTTCGCCGTGGTCACAATCAGACCATGAAGAAGTCCTGGGGCGTCTCGACGCCTCGCTCATCGTCATGGTGCGAGGCGAGCTTCTGCCGCGTCGGCCGGGTCGGCGGGGTGATGACGCGCCGCTCCAGCTCGGACGACGCCGGGATCGTATCCACAAACCTCACGGCGAAACCGTCGGGGAAATGCCGGACCACGCGTCCGATGCAGCTGCCGACGGCGAGCGGCGTGCCGATCTCCGGCTGGACCGCCGCCGAGACGGCCGCGCCCGACATCGACGCATCGATGACGAGACACGGGATGCAGCTGCCGTCGGCGAGCGTCAGTTCCGAATGCGGCGAGTTCGGCACGAAGCGCGCGTCGCGGCGGGAATCGCGGAGCGTCGGATCCTTCTGCTTCTTCTCCAGCCAGACCAGCTTCTCGGCGAGCTTGGCGCGCTCGGCGCGCGTCATCTCCAGCTCGAGCAGGAAGCCGCCATGCACGGTGTCGCTGATCTCGCCTTCGAACTTGCCGAAGTCGCGGAAGTACGAGGTCAGGCGGTCGCCGACCTTGCCGACCACGGGCACGTCGAGCAGCGCGCGAAACGGCGACACGCGCGTGGTGCGGCAGGCGAAGGAGCGCAGGCGCCCCTGCGGATCATACCAGTTCGGCAGCGTGTAGGTACCGACCGTCTGAATCCGGACCGCGCGCTGCTTCAGGAATCGAGCAACCGACATTGCACGCCTCCCCTCGCCCATCCATCCCCAAGACCCGCGACCGCCCGCAGCTCTCGCCGCGGCGCAACAAATACAATCTTTGCGTGTATTTTTGAGCAGAATACAACGCGCAGAACAATCCCAGCCATCATGCCCGGACCGTGCGCGTAAAAGACTAAGAAAGTCTGAAAATGAGACCGGAATTCCCGCCCAACGGAATCGTAGGGCGAACCCGTTTCGGCTTTCTGAATTTGCGGCCCCGTCCGATTACGGTGCAGCGCGGCAGGCAGTGTCGGCATCATCGCCCCCCATGGTGAGTGCAGCGCGGACGTTCCACGCAACGCAGAGGCAAGTCGGGATCCGCCGATCGCGTTCGCGCGCGACGGCACAACCTCGCCGACGACGTGGTCGTTCCTAAGCAAGCGTTGTTAGCAAACGATCAAGCTTAACGAGATGCCCACTGAGGCGCGGCTGCAACTCACGATCTCATTCTGCTGAGCGCAAGACGACGGATGCGTGCAGACGCGTCCCGCGCAAATAGCTAACACATTCGCGGCGTTTCACTATTTGCACGCTAACAACCTGTTCACCACTTGCGCAATCGTTGCTTGAGGCGGGTGCTGCAGCCCGCCTCGTTCAAGTCTGCTTATACCATTGGCGCTTAGTCGTTAGTCAGGGAGAACCGCTGTCGATCGATGCGCGCGTTTGCTCCCTGTGTATGAGTAGAAAGTAGTCCGCGCATGATGACCGCACGCATCGTGGTGTTAACCATCGCTCTCGGCGCTGGCGGCGTTGCGGCCTATCTCGTCAGCAACTCCGAAGGCCAGCAGCCGGCGCCGGCGGCGCCGGTCGTGCAGCTGCCGACCGTCGAAGTGCTCGTCGCCAAGGGCGACATCGGCCTCGGACACGCGATCAAGCCCGGCGACCTCGTCTGGCAGACCTGGCCGGAGGCTGCGAGCAACATCTTCATTCGCCGCGGCGACCGTCCCGAGGCGGCCAATCAGCTGGTCGGCTCGATCGCACGCGCCCCCTTCGTCATCGGCGAACCCATTCGCGAGCAGAAGCTGGTCAAGTCCGACGGCTCGGGCTTCATGGCCGCGATCCTGCCTGCGGGCATGCGCGCCATCTCCACCGAGATCTCGCCCGAGACCGGCGCCGGCGGCTTCATCCTGCCGAACGATCGCGTCGACGTCATCCTGTCGAAGCGCGACAAGAATCCGGACAAGCCGGGCGCGGCCGACGCCGTCAGCTCGGAGACCATCCTGACCAATGTGCGCGTGCTCGCGATCGACCAGGCGCCGAAGGAGAAGGAAGGCCAGAACACCGTCGTCGGCAAGACCGTGACGCTCGAGCTCAAGCCCGATCAGGCCGAGACGCTGGCCCGCGCACGGCAGGCCGGCACGCTGGCGCTGGCGCTGCGCAGCATCGCCGACGTGAACGCGGCCGAGACCAACACCGCCGAGGCCCAGCAACAGCAGCAGATGGCGCGGCGGGGCAACGCCATCGAGATCATTCGCTACGGGGTTTCGACCTCGCAGACCGCGCAGAAGTAAGGACGGGGAAGATGACGGGGCATCAACGCGCAAAGATGGGGATGGGGATCGTCCGCGCGCTCTCCATGTCGGCAGCCGTGGCGCTGGCGCTGACTCCGGCGATCACGCCGGTGAAGGCCGCCGAGGACAGGCTGGATACGCCGGTCGTGTCGGTCGGCTCGTCGAAGGTCCGCTACATGTCGCTCGGCATCGGCAAGTCCGTGGTCGTCGACTTTCCGCAGGACGTCAAGGACGTGCTGGTCGCCGATCCCAAGATCGCCAACGCCGTGGTGCGCTCGGCGCGCCGCGCCTACATCATCGGCGCCGCCGTCGGCCAGACCAACGTGGTGTTCTTCGACGGCGAGGGCCAGCAGGTCGCTGCCTACGACATCGCGATCAAGCGCGATCTCAACGGCGTGCGCCAGGCGCTCAGCCAGAGCATTCCCGGCGTCAAGATCGACGGCGTCGGCGACGGTGTGATCCTGACCGGCTCGGTGTCGAGCCCGGTCGAGGCGCAGCAGGCCGGCGAGATCGCGGCAAGGCTGGTCGGCGGCGCCGACAAGGTCGTCAACTCGATCGCCGTGCGCGGCCGCGACCAGGTGATGCTGAAGGTCAACGTCGCCGAGGTCAGGCGCGAGATCGTCAAGCAGCTCGGCATCGATCTCAGCGCCTCCATGACCTGGGGCACCGCCGTCGTGAACTTCAACCAGACCAACCCGTTCACGGCCTATGGCAAGTCGCTGGTGTCAGGCAACGGCCTCTCCGCGATCGGCGGCGGCAACCTGTCGTCGGTGGCGGCGACGATGCGCGCGATGGAGACCGCGGGCGTCGTCAAGACGCTGGCCGAGCCGAACCTGACCGCGATCTCCGGCGAGTCCGCGACCTTCATCGCCGGCGGCGAGTTTCCGGTCCCCGGCGGCTACGCCTGC
Source organism: Bradyrhizobium sp. SZCCHNS2022 (assembly GCF_032377575.1). NCBI lineage: Bacteria > Pseudomonadati > Pseudomonadota > Alphaproteobacteria > Hyphomicrobiales > Nitrobacteraceae > Bradyrhizobium > Bradyrhizobium sp. SZCCHNS2022. The sequence goes on from NZ_JAUHHZ010000001.1 coordinate 3,556,294, forward strand.
GATCCCAAGACGGGCCTGTGCAGCACCTCGGTCATGTTCAAGAAATTCGGCATCTCGCTGAACTTCACGCCGGTGGTGCTCAGCGAAGGCCGCATCAGCCTGCGCGTCATGACCGAAGTCTCGGAGCTGTCGAACGACAACGCGATCACCGTGTCCTACGCGCTGAGCGCGGGCGCGACCTCGTCGGTGACGATCCCCGCGATCCGCACCCGCCGCGCCGAGACCACGCTCGAGATTCCCTCGGGCGGCTCGATGGCGATGGCCGGCCTGATCCAGAACCAGACCAAGCAGGCGGTCAACGGCCTGCCCGGGCTCAACCAGCTGCCGGTGCTCGGCCAGCTGTTCCGCAGCCAGGACTACGTCAACAACGAGACCGAGCTGATGGTGATGGTGACGCCCTATGTCGTGCGCGCCGTCGCCCAGAAGGAGCTGTCGCGGCCGGATGACGGCTTTGCGCCGGCGACCGATTCGGAATCGGCGCTGCTCGGCCGCATGAACCGGCTCTACGGCATCGCCGCCAAGGTCGACGCGACCACGGGGCAGCCGGCCGGCTTCGGCTTCATCATCGACTGAGACGACGGGGACCATGGGGCACGGGGGAACGATCATGTCGGGATCAATTGGAGACGACGGACGGCGCGCGTCATGGCGGGTCGGCGCGCTGGCGAGCCTCGCGCTCACGCTCGGCGCCTGCAACTACACCAGCGGCGAGGTCGTCGCGACGATCCCCGACGACTACCGGATGCGCCATCCGATCGCGATCGAGGAAGGCCGGCAGTCGATCGTCGTGTTCGTCGGCCAGGGCCGCGGCGGCCTCACCGGCCCGCAGCGCGACGACGTCATCGGCCTCGCCCGCTCCTGGAAGCGCGAGGGCACCGGCGCCATCGTCGCCGAGGTGCCTGCCGGCACGCCGAATGCGCGCGCCGCCGCCGACGTCTATCACGACATCCGCGCCATGCTGACCGCCAGCGGCGTGCCCTCGCGCGCCATCACGATGCGCAACACCATGCCGGACGACCCGCGGCAGCTCGCCGTCATCCGGCTGAGCTATCCGAAGATCGCCGCCGTCGCCGGCCCCTGCGGATTGTGGCCGGACGATCTCGGGCCGAACATCAACAATCCCGGCTACAGCAGCAATCAGCACTATCAGAATTTCGGCTGCGCCACGCAGCGCAACCTCGCCGCGATGATCGACAACCCGGCCGACCTCGAGCAGCCGCGCTCCGAGACCGCCGCCTACACGCCGCGCCGCTCCGCGCTGTTCGAGAAGTACCGCAAGGGCGAGTCGACGGCGATCACCTATCCGGATGCCGACAAGGCCAAGCTCAGCGATACAGGCAAATGATCAAAGCGTCGCGCCACAGCCAGGATGAGCAGCCCGTGCCGAGCGGCCCGGTGCTCGACGATCACATCGCGCCGGTGCCGCGCGTTTCGGTGCAGGCATTCTGCGAGACCGACCAGACCTCGTCCGCGATCCTCGCCGCGAGCCAGGACCGCAGGCTCGGCAAGGCGCATATCACGATCAAGGCGGGCGGCATGCCGCGCGCGATCGAGACCTACAATTCTCAGCCGACGCCGAACGTCATCGTGCTGGAGACCAAGCCCGGCGGCGACATTCTCGGCGGCCTCGACGATCTCGCCAGCGTCTGCGATCCCGGCACCCGCGTGGTGCTGATCGGCAGCCCCGCCGACGGCGTCGCCTATCGCGAGCTGGTGCGGCGCGGCGTCAACGACTACGTGGTCGGCCCGGTCGAGACCATCGACATCATCCGCTCGATCTGCAGCCTGTTCTCGGCCTCCGAGGCCGTCATCACCGGCCGCATCATCGCGGTGGTCGGCGCCAAGGGCGGCGTCGGTGCCTCGACCGTGGCGCACAACGTCGCCTGGAGCATGGCGCGCGACCTGACGCTGGATTCCGTGGTCATCGACCTCGACATGGCGTTCGGCACCGCCGGCCTCGACTACAACCAGGACCCGCTGCAGGGCATCGCCAACGCCATCTTCCAGCCTGACAGGCCGGACACCGCGCTGATGGACCGCCTGCTCGCCAAATGCACCGAGCATCTCAATCTGCTCGCCGCGCCGGCGACGCTCGACCGCGTCTATGATTTCGGCGCCGAGGCGTTCGACGCGATCTTCGACACCTTGCGCCTGACGCAGCAATGCATCGTGCTCGACGTGCCGCACCAATGGTCGGCCTGGACGCGCCACGCGCTGATCAATGCCGACGACATCCTGGTGGTGGCCGAGCCGGATCTCGCGAACCTGCGCAACGCCAAGAACCTGCTCGGCGTGCTCAAGGCGTCGCGCCCCAACGACCGGCCGCCGCTGTACTGCCTGAACCAGGTCGGCATGCCCAAGCGGCCGGAGATCGACCTGAAGCGCTTCGCCAAGACGGTCGAGGCCGAGCCGGTCGCGGTGATCCCGTTCGACTGCAAGCTGTTCGGCACGGCCGCCAACAACGGCCAGATGATTGCGGAGGTCGGAGCGCTGAGCCGCACGCCGAAGCTGTTTCAGGAGATCGCCAACCGGCTCACCGGCCGCGTCGATGCGAGGCCGCAGCGCAGCTCGCTGCTGGCGCCGATCGCCAGGCTGCTCGGCGCGAAATAGCGCTCAGTCGTCGGAACGGCTCAGCGCCTTCGCCAGCGCCTTGTCGGGCTGGCCGGCCACGGGGCGGTCGTGGCGCGGCGTCAGTTCGCGCTGCGCCATCTGCCTTCGCACCAGGATCTTCTTCACATAGGCGACGTTGGCATTGGCCTGCTCGGGCGGCAGCCCGGTTCGCGCGATGCTCTCCGCCTCGCTCATGCGGCCCTGCAGGCCGACGATGACGGCGAGATTGGTGCGCACCCGCGGGCTCGCCTCGGGATTTGCGCTTGCCTTGCGCAACTGCTCCTCGGCCTTCGGCAGCTCGTTGGACAGCGCGTAGGACAGGCCGAGATTGGACAGCACGGAAGGGTCGTCGGGGGCGATCTTGAGCGCGGTGATGTAGTACTGCCGCGCCTCCTCGTTGCGCCCCATCTGGTCGAGCGCGGCGCCCTGCGCCGAGAGGATGCGCCAGTCGGGATCCTCCGGCGAATGCGCACGGCTGAGGACGTCGAAGGCCTGCTGGAAATTGCCATTGTCGGCGAGCGCGCGGCCGTAGGCGGCCAGCAACGCCTTGTTGCCGGGATTGGCGATCGTCGCCTGCTCGAGCACGGCGACCGCCTGCGAGCGTTGGCCGGTGGCGCGCAGCGCGCTGCCATAGCGAAGCGAGACCTCGGGATCGTTCGGCGCGGCGCGGAAGCGCTCGCGGAGCTGGTCGAGCTCGGCGCGCGGATCGGATGCGGCTCCGCCGGACTTTTCGGACTTGCCGCCGAGTGCGCCGGTGATGTCGCCGAGATCGGTGGTCTGGCAGGCGCCGAGGCCGAGCAGCACGACGCCGAACGACAGCGCGAACGCGGCCGGCCGGAGCAGAGGGAGGGAGCAGGAGGGCCGCGTACGCATGCAACTGAACTACTTCGGGACCAGATGATCTGCACGCTGGCAGATTAACCCTAAGGTCCCGTTAAGCAGCCGCGCGAGGGGCGCCTCAATCGATGAACTCGGCGCCGAATTCGCAACCGATGCGCCAGGCCAGCCGGCATTTCCGCTGGTGGTCGGGCGAGAAGACGATCGTGAACTGCGGTGGGATCTCAACGAATTCGGCGACCACCTTCACGCCGCCATCCGAAATATCCGTCACCGTGCAGTCACGCGGCAAGCTGCCGTTGCCGTAGTGTATCTTGGCAATTCTCTTGCACAGCCGACGTTCGCTCTTGCGACGGTTCGCCAACATCAACATTCGACGTCTCACCCACTCAATCGTCCATCCGGAGACTCATGCTTGTAGCGGCAAAACGTTGGGATCCGGCTAGCGCGAGGTCCGGGAATCCGGCGCCGCGGTTTGCATTTTGTTTACCATGGTCCCTCACCCGGCCGGCAGCATGATGCCGTCGAAATACGCCGACAGCCTCCTGACATCGTCGAGCGGCATGACGTCGGCGACATACTGGTCGGGCCGCACGATCACCAGGCAGCCTGCCGTGCGATCGATGCCGCGCATCGCGAAGATGTCCTGGCCGCCCTTGAGATCGGGACAGAACATCTTCTCGTAGTCGATCAGGCCGTAGCGGCCCTTCCGCGGCTTGAGCAGCTCCGGCATCGTCTCGAGCGCGAGCCCGCGATGGCCCTGCTGGAACACCGCGCGCAGGTCGATGACGGCATCGATATCGGCGCCGGCCGGCGTGAAGCGACGCACGGGTGAGGCTGCATCCTCGGCCAGGAACCGGCACAGGCGGCGGATGGCGGAATCAGCCGCGGAGGGATCTTCGGCTCCGGCAAATGCGAACAGGCGGAAGCGGCCATCGGCCTGGACCACGTGACCGAGCTGCACCGGCTTGGCGTCACCCAGCCGGATCACGGGTGCAGAATGGAAGCGCTTGCCGATCACGAAGCCCGAAGCGAGTTGCTGGAAGGTGTCGTCGCCGGTGAGGAGGGACGGCCGGTAGTGGGTCGCGGTGCCCGCGGTGTAGCGGCCGTGACGCACGAAATAGTCCTGCGTCTGCGCTGCATCCGCTCCGCCCTGCTTGGCGGCAGAGGCGAGGATCGCGGCCCATTCGCGGTCGAAATCGATCAGCTCCTGAGCGATCGCCTGCCGCTCGGCCGAGTAGCTGTGCAGCAGCTCGGGCGCGCAACGCTTGCCCAGCACGGCCGCGAGCTTCCAGCCGAGGTTGAAGGTGTCCTGCATCGACACGTTCATGCCCTGCCCCGCCTTCGGGCTGTGGGTGTGGCAGGCATCGCCGGCGATGAAAACGCGCGGCAGCCGCGTCGCCACCTCGGCCTCCGGCACGTCGTCGAACTTGTCGGTGATGCGCTGGCCGATCTCATAGACCGACCACCACGCCACCTCCTTCACCTCGAGCGTATGCGGCGCCAGGATGCGCTGCGCCTTCTCGATCAGGGTATCGACGGTGATGTTGCGGCCCGCCACGCGCTCGCCGACATCGAGCTTGGCAAGCTCGACATAGAGCCGCACCAGATAGCCCCCCTCGCGCGGGATCACCAGCAGGCTGCCGTCCCGGGCCGACTGGATCAGCGACTTGAAGCGGATGTCGGGAAAGTCAGTCACGGCGAGCACGTCCATCACGCCCCAGGCGTGATTGGCGGAATCGCCCTGCAGCTCGCGGCCGATCGCCTTGCGCACCACGCTGCGGGCGCCATCGCAGCCAATGACGTAGCGCGCTCTGATCGTTTCGACCTGGCCTTCATGCGCGGCATCGATGCGGTCGAAGCCGACGGTCACGCCATGCGCGCCCGCGGGCGCCGCGCGATCGATCGTGAGATCGCGCAGCCGCCGCGAATAATGAGGTTCGAGCCTCGATGCCGAGCGACGCATGACGTCCAGGAAGAAGTCGTGCACGCGGGCCTGGTTGAGCACGACATGCGGCATCTCCGACAGGCCGTCCTCGACGTCCTGCACGCGGCCGCTGCGGACGATCTGCGCGCTGTTGGCGTCGTCGGGCTTCCAGAACGTGGTCTCGTTGATCCAGCACGCCTCTTTCAGCACCTTCTCGGCAAAGCCATAGGCCTGGAACATCTCCATGGTGCGGCAGGCGATGCCGTCGGCCTGGCCCAGCAGCAGCCGGCCCGGCTTCTGCTCCACGATGCAGGTCTTGACGTCAGGAAAGGCGGAGAGCTGGGCGGCGAGGTTGAGCCCCGCCGGCCCGCAGCCGACGATCAGGACGTCGACCTCCGATGGCAGCGGACCGCTCGCGCCGTGGCTGGCGACGCGCTCATCGGGGTCCGCAATCTCGGGGTCGCCCGGCTGGAATCCATTCAGATGGAATTGCATGTCGCGCCCTCCCGCGTTGTTCCTTATTGATCAGTATGCTGATCATCAGTATGCTTGTCAAGGCAAGGCGGGAGATTCACGGTGAGCGAAATGCAGGACATGCCGGGGCACCTGGCGCGGCGGTTTCAGCAGATCGCGGTGGCGGTGTTCCTGGCAGAGGTGGAGGCGGCGGGCTTCGACCTGACGCCGGTGCAATACGCCGCGCTGGCCGCGATCGCCGCCAATCCGGCCATCGACCAGATCACCCTGGCCGGCCTGATCGCCTATGATCGCACCACCATCACCGGCGTGATCGATCGCCTGGCGCAGAAGGGTCTGGTTGTGCGCCGCGCGAGCGCTCGCGACCGCCGCTCGCGCGAGCTGCTGATCACCGAGAACGGCCGGCGGACGCTGGACGCGATCACCCCTGCGGTGGAGGCCGCGCAGCGGCTGATGGTGCGCGGCCTCACCAGGGCCGAAGCGAAGGAGCTGGTGCGTCTGATGCAGAAGGCGATCGCCGCCGGCAACGAGCTCAGCCGCGCGCCGCTGCGCGAGGGCGCGGCGGAGCGGTGAGTGCTTATACGAGGCCGTATGATCGCGGCGAAAAGGAGCTTGGCCCACACCGTCCCTGCAGCCATCCTTCGAGACGCCCGCCTTCGGCGGGCTCCTCAGGATGAGGATCGGTCGCGCGGCGATATGTTCACCCTCATGGTGAGGAGGCGCGCAGCGCCGTCTCGAACCATGAGGCCCCTGTCCTCACAGCAGCAGCGCAGGCCGCGAGATTCTCTTCCTCACGAATACCGCATCACGCCGTCGTCCACCTTGCCGAAGCGCAGCGAGACGATGTCCAGCGCGTAATTCTGGTACAGCCGCCACGGCCGCTTCGAGCCCTGCTTGGGCAGGTCCGCGATCGAGCGCTGCACATAGCCGGAGCTGAAGCTCAGCGACGGCAGCGGCGTGACGCTGCTGTCGTCATTGTGCGGCACGCATTGGCGGTAGCCGTGCCGGTCCATGTAGTTGAGCAGACGGCAGACATACTCGCAGGTCAGGTCGCATTTCAGCGTCCAGGACGCGTTGGTGTAGCCCAGCGTCGCCGCGAGGTTCGGCACGTCGGAATACATCATGCCTTTGTAGTTCAGCGTCCTGGCAAAATCGACCTTGCGGCCATCGACGATCACCTCGATGCCGCCGAGCACCTGCAGCACCAGCCCGGTCGCGGTGACGACGACGTCGGCTTCGAGCTCGCGGCCATCGGACAGGCGCAGGCCGCGCTCGGTGAACGTCTCGATCCCGGCGGTCACCACCGAGGCCCGCTGCTCTCGGATGGTCTTGAACAGGTCGCCGTCCGGCACCAGGCACAGCCGCTGATCCCAGGGGTTGTAGCGCGGCGTGAAATGGGTGGCGACGTCGTAGTCGGCGCCGAGCGCGGCGCGCACGCCGCCGAGGATCAGCTGCTTGACGCGTTCCGGCTTGCGCCGGCTGAGCTGGAAGAAATACATCCCGAACAGCACGTTGCGCCAGCGGATCAGGTGGTAGGCCAGGCTTGCCGGCAGATGCGCGCGCAGCTTGTTGGCGAGCGCGTCCTGTGCCGGGCGCGATACCACATAGGTCGGCGAACGCTGCAGCATGGTGACATGGGCCGCGGTCTTGGCCATGGCCGGAACCAGCGTGACGGCGGTGGCGCCGGAGCCGATCACGACGACGCGCTTGCCGGCATAGTCGAGATCCTCAGGCCAGGCCTGCGGATGCACGATACGGCCCTTGAACTCGGCCATGCCCTTGAAGTCCGGCAGATAGCCGTTCTCGTAGCGGTAGTAGCCGGAGCACATGAACAGGAAGCCGCAGGTCATCAGCACGTTCTCGATCGTGCCCTGCTCCGTCTGTCGCTCGGCCTCGACGGTCCAACGGGCGTCCGCACTCGACCAAGCCGCGCTGACGACGCGATGGTTGAAGCGGATGTGGCGGTCGATACCGTTCTCCGTCGCGGTGTCCCTGACATATTTCAGGATCTGCGGCCCGTCCGCGATCGCCTTCGGATCCGTCCAGGGCTTGAACGAATAGCCGAGCGTGTACATGTCGCTGTCGGAGCGGATGCCGGGATAGCGGAACAGGTCCCAGGTGCCGCCGATCGCGCTGCGCCCCTCCAGGATCGCAAAGCGCTTGGCCGGGCATTTGTGCTGCAGATGATAGGCAGCGGCGATGCCGGACAGCCCGGCGCCGACGATCAGCACGTCGACATGCTCTGTTGACATCGCCTCTGTTGACATGGCGCTTTCCTGGCGTTCCCTGGTCCAGCTTCTTGCTTCTGGCCACGAACAGTCGCAACCCTGCCCGCCCCTGTCAAATCGGCGGCGCGTTGATCGTCGGTCGACCCGCCTCCGCGATCAGCGGGTCACGCGCATGGAGATGGACCTCGCGATGAACGCCCCCTACCCAAGCGACCATAGGCCCGGCGACGAGCACAGCCGGGAGCGCGGGAGCGTGCAGGCGCAACGCCTTGCCCTCGGCTTTACGGTCGCAGCCATCGGGCTCGCGGCCTGGTCGCTCTTCCCGAGCTTTCCGGCCGGCCAGCTGATTGCGGTCGTCACGATCATCCCGCTGCTGGCGCTGGTCCTCACCCTGCGCTTTCCGGACCGGTTCCGCATCGGCCTCGGCTCCGGCTACGGCGCCAATCTCGGCACCGGCTGCATCGTGGCAGCCGGCACACTCGCCGCGCGCACGCTGTCGGACCTCAACCTCGTCAGCTGGCTGCCGCTGACGGCGTTCGCGATCGCGGTCGCCCTCGTCTTCCTCATCGTCGCCGCCCGCTTCGAGACCCAGCTCCGCCGCCGCGGCTGGCGGCTGCTGGTCGCGGCACTGTTCGTCGGCGCCTATGCCTTCGGGACGCTCGGCCAGTTCAACGCCGCGCTCGACCGCTCGGCGCCGGCGCTGCTGCGCAGCCGCGTTCTCGGCAAGCATGTCGGCCACAGCCGGCTCGCAACCTATCGCGTCACGCTGGAGGCCTGGGGACCGTTTGCGACGGCGACCGACGCCCATGTGGCGCAGGCCTTGTACGAACGGCTGCAGCCCGGCGACACCGTCTGCCTGCGCCTGCGCGACGGTGCATTTCGCATGGCGTGGTTCACGGCCGCGGCGTGCCGGTGAAGCGCGGCGCGACGCAAGTTGCGCGGAGCCGCGATCCTGCGTATGTCTGGACACGATCGTAGCCCGCATGAGCGCAGCGACATGCGGGATCTCACGCGCTATCTCGGTGAACCCGGATGTCGCCGCGCTCATCCGGGCAAAGACAGCGACCGGTTCGCATGACCGAACTTCTTCCGCGCCCCTTCGCCGTCGATCATCCCGAGATTCGGACGCTGGACGTCACCGCGCTGGACGCGCGTCCTGGAGCGGTGCTGCTGGCGCACTCGCCGTTCTATCCGGGCGGCGGTGGCCAATTGCCGGACCGCGGCACCATCGCGTGGAACGGGATCGTGCGCGACGTCGTGGGCTTCGAGCCGACCGCTGACGGCATCTGGCACCTGATCGGGGACGATGCCATTCCCGACGGAACGATCGAGCTGCGCGTCGATGCCGCCTTCCGCCAGCGGATGTGCGAGCAGCATACGGTCGCCCACCTCGTCAACAGTGCGGTCTACACGCTGTTCGACGGCGCGCTGCTGACCGGCGTCCGCATGACCGACAGCGACGAATTCAGCGTCGACTTCGACCTGCCCAAGGTGGCACCGGAGCAGCTGCGCGCCGTGGAGCACACCGTCAACACCGCGATCGCCGACGACCGCCCGGTGACCACCTTCGACATGGACTACGATGCCGCGCAAGCCACCGCCGGACTCTTCCGCGCCAAATCTGTCGCCCCCCCGCGCCAGGCCGACGGCCTGATCCGCATCGTCGACATCGACGGCCTCGACCGACAAGCCTGCGGCGGCACGCATCTGGTCTCGACGGCGCGGGCGCGGCGCATCCGGATTCTGAAGGTCGACAACAAGGGCCGGCAGAACCGGAGGTTCAGGATCGGGCTATGGAGCGATTAGCAACGGCCGCGTAGCCCGGACAAGCCGCTCATCCGGCTACGCGGGCTGATAACTACGGCCGATGCAGGATCACGTCGAACCCTTCCTCGGCCGTCGGCGCCACGAAGTAGGACGTAAACAGATCGAACTCCTCCTCCGTCACATTGAACGCGTGCCGCCCCTCGTCATTGCGCGCCCGCAGCCGCGCCTTGCAGATCTCGTCGGGGACGTCGAGATGATGCAGCTGATGCGGCACGCGGGCCGCCTCGAACAGGCCGCGCATCCAGGCACGGCTCGCCAGCGTATTGGCCGGAAAATCGAGCACGACCGAGACGCCAGCACGCAGCAGAGCCACGACATGCGGCCCCATGACGGCCCGCAGCCGCGACGAATTCCGGACATAGTCGGCAAGGCTGGTCTGCTCGCCCGGATAGAGCTGCGCCAGCCAGTCGTCCTCGGCTAGGACAACGGTGGCCGGACGCCGGCCGAGCTCCGCCACGAGCGTCGACTTGCCGGCAGCGATCTTGCCGCACACCAGGTGCAGCGTGGGTGGGTTCGGGGACATGATGAAAGACCTCCGGCGCCAGCTCGGGCGCTCGACACGTTCACAGATAGTTCGCAGGCAGCATCGCCCGGCCCGACCGATCAGGCCGGGTCGGTAATTCGGCGCCCTAGGGCCGCGCCTGCGAGGTGAACGTGTGAGATCATGCCGGTGATCTTGTCAGAGATCGGAGGCGTCGTCCAGGGAGCACCTTGCCGGCGTTGACGATCCGCGTGCCCATCCCGTTACAATGGCGTGCTGCGCCGATCACCATTCTCCCCTTGCGTTCGATGTGCGCAGCATCGGCACCTCCGGCCTATTCGATGACGAGCCCTTCCATGACGCCCGCCGAACAGATCTTCGACTATCGCTTTCCAACCGTCGACATGGCCATCGTGACGGTAAGCCGACGGCTGACGGAGCTCGCGGCAAGCCACGGCTGGACGGTCGAGGCATGGCAGGAGGGCGGGCTCGGCGACGCGTCAGGCCTGCTCCTTAGACTCGGGTCCGGTCGCATTGTTCTGCTGATGGAGATGCGTCACCAGATCGAGCATTTCGGCGCGACGGGACCGACCGCCTTCATCGATGGCGCCGAACTCGCCACACATGGCGTCGCGCTCCTGGTCACCGAGCTCCTTGCGACGCTGGGATTGAGCGAGCAGGAGACGAGCTGGATCGCGTCCCCCGAAAGCCAACAAGCCGCGCTGGACTTCATCAACCATCTTCGCTCCCGGCCGCCGCCGCCGTCGGTCGGACCGCCGCACAGCTACATGCACACGATCAATCCCCCGGACGGCGATACCGAAATCGAGTGCTATGGCGAGCTCGACCGCGATCGTTGTCCGATCCGGTGGATCAGGATGTATCCCGACGGACGGCTCGAGACCTGCAGTTTCGCTCAGGCGAATTGGCGCGACGTCATGCCGGAAGGCGCGATTCTGTCGCTTTCCGAGATCAATGCCATCAGCGGATTTTCCGCGCGAGAGATCTCGGCGTCCGACTTCGAGGCGGTGTGGCGGAAGGCACTGGGCTTCAAGTGATGAGCGAGACGTAACGTCGCGGATGCGGTGGCAAGCGCGGCGCCCCTTGTTTTGCAGCTTCGGGACGAATTTGGAAGTCCTCTAAGAGCGATTCCAGCTGCCGCTCCGTTGACACATTCGCGCCATTGCCGTCTCCACTGGAGCCACGATGCATCGTGTTTGATTTTGCTTCATTGGAGGGATTGATGAGACTGACCACCGCCGCCCTGCTCGGCGCCGCACTCGCCGGCTTCGCCATCTCGCCGGCCCTGGCCGACGGCTACAAGGACTGCACCAAGCTCGACAAGGCCCAGTGGAAGCCGGCGGCCGAGGCCGAGGCGAAAGCCAAGGCGCTGGGTTACGAGGTGCGCCGCTCCAAGATCGAAGGCTCCTGCTACGAGGTCTACGGCGTCAAGGAAGGCAAGCTCTACGAGCTGTTCTACAGCCCGGAAGATCTGAGCCTGAAGCACACGGTCGCCAAGTAATCGGGACTGCGTGCGGCTTCGCTGCACGCTGCGATCTGACGGCCATGCACGGCACAGCTCCCAGAGCCAGCGCGAAGAAACCAGACCAGGCAGAGACCGTGCTGGTCTGGGATCTTCCGTTGCGCCTGTGGCACTGGATGCTGGCCGTGCTGGTGCTGATCGCCTGGGTCACGCCGAACGTCCATGACGGGCTGCATAGGGTGGCGGGCTACGCGATCCTCGGGCTGCTCGCCTTCCGCCTGATCTGGGGCATCATCGGCACGCGCCATTCGCGCTTTCGCAGTCTCCGCGCCCGGCTGCGCGCCACGCCGATCTATCTGTGGAATCTGCGGCGCGGCAAGACCGGGCGCTATCTCGGGCTCAACCCCGCGGGCACGGCCATGCAGCTGGCGCTGCTGCTGCTGCTGATCGTCTCCGCCGTGTCCGGCGCGATGCAGGTCACGGTGCGTTTCTTCGGGCTCTGGTGGGTCGAGGACACCCACGAGGTGACGTCGTATCTCCTGATCCCCCTGGTCGTGCTGCATGTCGCGGGCGTCGTACTGGTGAGCCGTCTGCAGCGCGAGAACCTCGCCCGCGCCATGCTGACGGGGCACAAGCTGCTGCGCCGAACGACGCAGCGCGGTGTCCAACGCCAAACGGACTCATCGGGGACACACGGAACTCACAATCTCTGATCGTTGCGCGCGGGCCACAGTTCCCGCAAAAGCTGCCGACGACGCCCGCTGTGTTATTGCACCTCGCGCCCAAGCGCCGAACAATCGCAGGTATCGGATGCCTGACCGCTCTTGCCTGCAGGAGCACGGATCTTGGGGAGGCCGGATGATGAGCTCGCAGCAGTTCACCACGCGTGCGTTGTGCCGATCGGTTGTTCTCGCAGGCTGCGTCATCGCCTGGCCAGCTGGCGCCGCCGAACCGGAGGCAACGACGACGCCGGTCATCGCGGAGGTCACGGCCTCGACGACCGCCGAGCCGATGACCACCCCGCCGCTCTCGTCAGAGACGGCGCTGACGACGGCATCGATTGCACCATCGGCCGTGCTACCTGCGGAAGAGGCCGCATTGCCGACGACGTCAGGCGAAATGCCCAGGTCTACGGTAGCAAGCGCCGATCGCACCGAGATCCTCGACGAGTGCCCCGACATCGACGCCTGCGTCGATCGCTATCTGTTTGCGCTGTATGAGCGCGCGCCGAAGCTCGACAAGATCAGGGAGACCGAGCGGCGCGTCGTCACGGTCAAGCGCAAGGGTCGCATGGTGAAGGTGACGCGCAGCTTCACCAGGCTCGTGGACAATGATTTCACCTGGAAGGATCCGAAGGCCGCCGAGCGCGTCGGCCGCAGCATGGCGGACTATGTCATCGGCGGCATGGATCGCGGCTTCAAGCTGAGGCTGTTTCATGCCCTGCACGCCGCCGAAGCGGCAGGCCTCGCGCCCGGCATCACCAGCGGCTTCCGCGACGACTATCGCCAGGAGATCGCCAGCGGGCTGAAGGCGGCCAGCAACCGCTCCTATCATGGCGGCAGCCTGCGCGGCGGCTACGGCCACGGCCTCGCCGCCGACATCGTCAGCGTCAACGGCGCGACGCGCGCGCAGCGCTGGGTTGCGACCGAGCAGCTGTGGAAATGGGTCGACGCCAACGGCAAGAGCTTCGGCGTCGGACGCCCCTATCTCGACCGCGACCCGCCGCATGTCGGCCCTGTCGACGGCGAGGAATACACCAAGCATCGCACGCCGGCCGTGAAGCTCGCGGCGGCGGAGACGAAGAAGCATAAGCGGATCGCAGCGCGGTCAGAGCATCATGCCGCCAAGCGTGCGAAGGCGGTGCGCGCCTCGGCGCTGGGCTCGCGACGGACCGGCTGACGTCGCTCCCCCGGCGTGATCGACCCGCGACTTCCTATCCGGGACAGAAGCGGCCAAGAGGCGCTATGCTGACGGCTGTCCCGTCCGTCGCTTGAGAACAGCATGCCATCTCGTCGTCCGCCCGAGCCCGCTGATGCCGCCGCAAGGCGCGCAGTCCGTCCTGCCATCGTCTATCCCGCCGACTCTCTGCCGCGACCGGACATGACGATGCTCGATGCAGCGCGGCAGACGATGAGCAAGATCGACGAGGTGATCGTGCCGCCGCGCGATGCGCGCAGCTTTCGAGTCGCCCGTGGGCAGTTCTTCCGGATCGTCAGCCTAGAAGGCCCGCAGGTCGGCGACCTCAATCTGTGGAATGCCGACGACCTGTCCGAGCGCTTCTTCAGCGGCAAGACGCGCGCGCTGCATGCCACGCACGTCTCGACCGGCGATCGGCTGTGGAGCACCATGCCGAACCTGCGGCCGATGGCGACGATCAGTCACGACACGCTCGGCTGGTACGGCTTCGACGCCGACGGCGCCGGCATCCATGACGTGATCGGCACCCGCTGCGATCCCTACACCAATCGCCTGCTCAGCGGCGGCAGCTACGACTTCTGCTGCCACTCGAATCTGTCGCGTGCGCTGGCCGCCGAGCTGAACGCGGATCCGCGAGCGGTCGAGCATCACGTCCACGACGTGCTCAACGTGTTCATGTGCACCGGCTTCAGCCGCGACACGCACCAGTACTTCATGAAGGCGAGCCCGGTGCGTCCCGGCGACTACATCGAATTCCTGGCCGAGATCGACCTGCTCGGCGCGCTCTCGGCCTGCCCGGGTGGCGACTGCGGCGCGACGCATTCAAGCGATGCCGCCGCCTGCCATCCGCTGCGCGTCGAGATCTACGAGCCCGACCGGACGCGGCTGGCCGACTGGCCCTGGCCGTCGTCCAGCAACTATCACCGCGGCCACGGCGCGATGCGCGCGGGCGGCTGAACGGAGCTGGACAAACAAAAGGCCGGGGCGATGCCCCGGCCTTCGTCGTCTCCGCCGCGCGTGAGCGCTGCGATCAGTAGCGGTAGTGGTCCGACTTGAACGGGCCTTCCTGCTTGACGCCGATATAGGACGCCTGGTCGGGACGCAGCTTGGTGAGGTTCACGCCGATCTTGGCGAGGTGCAGCATCGCGACCTTCTCGTCGAGCGACTTCGGCAGCACGTAGACTTCCTTCTTGTACTTGCCGTCCTTGTTGTTGGCGTAAAGCTCGATCTGCGCCAGGGTCTGGTTGGTGAAGGACGCCGACATCACGAAGGACGGGTGGCCCATCGCATTGCCGAGGTTCACGAGGCGGCCTTCGGACAGCAGGATCATGCGCTTGCCGTCGGGGAAGGTGATCTCGTCAACCTGCGGCTTGATGTTGGTCCACTTCAGGTTCTTCAGCGAGGCGACCTGGATCTCGTTGTCGAAGTGGCCGATGTTGCAGACGATGGCGCGATCCTTCATCGCGCGCATGTGCTCGATGGTGATGATGTCCTTGTTGCCGGTGGCGGTCACGAAGATGTCGGCGCGCGGGGCTGCGTCCTCCATCGTCACCACCTCGTAGCCCTCCATCGCCGCCTGCAGCGCGCAAATCGGATCGATCTCGGAGACCAGGACGCGGCAGCCGGCCTGGCGCAGCGAGGCGGCCGAGCCCTTGCCGACGTCGCCGAAGCCCGCGACCATCGCGACCTTGCCCGACATCATCACGTCGGTGCCGCGGCGGATGCCGTCGACCAGCGACTCGCGGCAGCCATAGAGGTT
The DNA here is from genome assembly GCF_032377575.1 of Bradyrhizobium sp. SZCCHNS2022. Taxonomy (NCBI): domain Bacteria; kingdom Pseudomonadati; phylum Pseudomonadota; class Alphaproteobacteria; order Hyphomicrobiales; family Nitrobacteraceae; genus Bradyrhizobium; species Bradyrhizobium sp. SZCCHNS2022. The sequence goes on from NZ_JAUHHZ010000001.1 coordinate 3,571,837, forward strand.
GTCGAACTTCGACTTGGTGACGCTGTCGTTGACGTTGATCGCCGGCCACAGCAAGGTGCCCGCCTTCTGCATGTCGTACAGGCGATGCACGCCCGTGGTGGTCTCCTCGGAGACGCCCTTGATCGACTGCGCGATGGCGGCGAAGTAGCCCTTCGGCTTCTCCTTGAGCTGCTTCTTCAGCAGCGCGAAGAACACTTCCTCTTCCTCGGAGGCCGGCTTGTCGAGAAACGCCGTGTCGCCGTTCTCGGCGCGCAGGCCGAGATGCACGTACATGGTGGCGTCGCCGCCGTCATCGAGGATCATGTTGGGATGGCCGCCGCCATGCCAGTCGAACAGCTTGGCGGTGTAGTCCCAATAATCGACCAGGGTCTCGCCCTTGACGGCGAACACCGGAATGCCGGCGGCGGCGATCGCGGCAGCGGCGTGATCCTGGGTCGAGTAGATGTTGCAGGAGACCCAGCGGATGTCGGCACCGAGGGCGGCGAGCGTCTCGATCAGCACGGCAGTCTGGATGGTCATGTGCAGGGAGCCTGCGATTCGCGCGCCCTTCAGCGGCTGCTTCGGGCCATACTCCTCGCGCGTCGCCATCAGGCCGGGCATCTCGGTCTCAGCGAGCGAGATCTCCTTGCGGCCGAACTCGGCGAGCGACATGTCCTTGACGATGTAGTCGGTGAAACCTGGCTTGGCGGTCATGTGGGGTTCCTGGTCGGATGAATTCGAAACTGGTCGTGACAAACGAAGAGAGACGCGTCGAGGCGCAGTCCAGATCACTCTCCCCGTTCCTCACGGGGAGAGGCAACGGCGGCCTTCTGCCGCCGTCTTCAATCTAACGACACCGATGCGGAGCATCGGCTGTCATCTCTCCCCGCGCGCGGGGAGAGATGGACGTATGGATCACACAGCGCGCTTCAACGCCTCGACGAGGTTGGTCTTCTCCCAGGAGAAGCCGCCCTCATTGTCCGGCGTGCGGCCGAAATGGCCGTAAGACGAGGTACGCGCGTAGATCGGACGGTTGAGGTCGAGATGGGTGCGGATGCCGCGCGGCGTCAGGTCCATCGCCTGGGCGACGGCCTTCTCCAGCACGTCCTCCGACACCTTACCCGTGCCGTGGGTATCGATGTAGATTGACAGCGGCCGCGCCACGCCGATCGCGTAGGCGAGCTGCAGGGTGCAGCGGTCGGCGAGGCCGGCAGCCACGATGTTCTTCGCGACGTAGCGCGCGGCATAGGCGGCGGAACGATCGACCTTGGTCGGATCCTTGCCCGAGAAGGCGCCGCCGCCATGCGGGGCCGCGCCACCATAGGTGTCGACGATGATCTTGCGCCCGGTGAGACCAGCGTCGCCGTCGGGACCGCCGATGAAGAACTTGCCGGTCGGATTGATGTGCCAGATCGTCTTGGGGGTGATCCAGCCTTCCGGCAGCGCCTTGCGGACATAGGGCTCGACGCGCTCACGGACCTGTGCCGAAGTCATGTCCTCGACCAGATGCTGATGCGACACCACGATCTCGCGAACGCCGACCGGCTTGCCGTTCTCGTACTGCACGGTCACCTGGCTCTTGGAGTCCGGTCCCAGCACCTTTTCGACGCCGGAGTGGCGGGCTTCCGAGATCAGGCGCAGGATCTTGTGCGCGTAGAAGATCGGCGCCGGCATCAGGTCGGGCGTCTCGTTGGTCGCGTAGCCGAACATGATGCCCTGGTCGCCCGCGCCCTCTTCCTTGACCTCGCCGGGCTGCAGGGCGTCGACGCCCTGCGCGATGTCGGCGGACTGCGGATGCAAGAGGATCTCGATGTCGCAGGTCTTCCAGTGGAAGCCTGCCTGCTCGTAGCCGATGTCCTTGATCGCTTCACGGACAACGTGCTCGATGTGCTCGTTGGTGACCGAGGCGGGCCCCCGGGTCTCACCGGCGATCACGACCTTGTTGGTGGTGGCGAGCGTCTCGCAGGCGGCGCGGATGTGCCAGGGGTCGATGCCGGCCTTCGGTCCTTCACGGTAGAACAGGTCGACGATCTCGTCGGAAATTCGGTCGCAGACCTTGTCCGGGTGGCCTTCGGACACCGACTCCGAGGTGAACAGATATGACGCGCGCATCAAGCAACCCCTTCTTCGCCGCCCACGGCGGTCGTTTGTATTGATCCCAAGTTTCCTGATCCCAGGATGTCAATCGCGACGCCGCGAGATGACGTAGGACTCGTCGTAGAACCACAGCCCGTTGTGCTTTCGCAGGACCTCTCTGGCGGCGTCGAGCGCGCGGGACGAGTGGGCCACCTCGGTCAGGCGGTCTTCCTCGATCTGCGCGACATACACCGCCGCGTTCCAGGCTGCAAAGGCCGTCGAGGTTCCGATCGCACCGGTGACCTCGTTGGGCAGAGCCTCCATCTCATACCTGAAAATCGAGCGATTGTCCGCATAGGCGTTAAAATTTAAGTCTCGCCCACTGGAGCCCAACTCGTACTTGACGGCGCGCAATAGCTCATGCCGGCTGACCGAGAAAGGATTTTCTCCGGGCCACACCGCCTGGATGATGTCCAGGCCCGGATCCTGGCCGTGGGAGTGGATTCCGATCAGACGGCCGCCGGGCTTCAGCGCCCGCGCCAGCGGTGCGATGATGCGCTTGGCGCGGAAATTGACCGAGGAGCGGGCCCGATAGGGCTGCGAGGCGATGATCAGGTCGAAATTGGCCTCGACCCGCCCTGCCCTGGGAATGATGTTGTCGAGCAGGAAGCGGTGATCCTCGCGGTACAGCACCAGCGCGATCGGCCGCTCATACACCGGCATGCCGGTGCGCTGGGAGACGTTGGCGCGCCAGTTCTGCTCCAGGAACGGCTTCAGGGCCGTGATCTGGGCCTCGAAATCTCCCGAGGAATCGCCCTGCAGCACGACCTCGTGCCAGATCATCGACGCCGCCACCGACGGCGAGGCCGGCGTCAGCCACGGCGCCTCGGCATAGTTCATGTTGGTGAACACGAACACCGAGGCCGGATGCTCGAACAGGCGGTCCGGCACCTTTTCCAAGGTCAGCCGGACGTCCTCGAGGCTCAGTTCCTTGCCGGCGACGTAGAAAGGAATGTGTGGAAAACGGCCGTGCATCGTGCGCAGCACCTTCGACAGCACGGTGCCGTCGCCAACGCCGGCGTCGAACAGCCGCAGCGCCGGGGGGCGCGGATGGATGCTGGCGAGCTCGAGGCCGACGCGCTCGGCCACCACCCGCTTCTCGCTGCAGGTGTGCACGAACAGCAGGTATTTCTGCCGGTTCTCGAAGAAGCGGAAATTGCTCTTGGGATCGCGCTTCTCCGGCACGACGTCGAGCCGCGGCGGCGGCAGGGTGCCGGTGGAGGCCGCGATATAGGCCTGGATGCGATCCAGCGTGTCGATGGTGATGCGCTTGCCCTCGCGCAGCCGCTGCACGAGCTTGCCGTCGTTGACGGCACGCCGGCCGAACGTCGATTCCGCCATGTCCGAGTGGCGGCAGAACTCCGTGATCTGGGCGAGCAACTGGTCGTTCTTCATCGGCCGGAGGGGGTGGGAAGTGTGGGTGGGCAGATGCCCGCTAGCCCAACGCTGTAGCACCTTCTGCCCACCATGCAAAGCCGCCGGTCGGTACCTTGTTCCGCGACGCTTAGAAGCGATACAGTTCCCGCGGGATCAACGCTGGGATGCGCATGTCGAGGTATTTGGGGTCCACGCTATCCGTGGCCGCGCTGCTATTTGTCGCGACGCTGGGCCAGGCGGCCGCGGGCTACCTCGATGAGAACCCGGACGAGGTCTTCGCGGGTGTCTACGAACGGCTGGGCGCGCTGCCGCTGCAGGCCGCCCGCGACCCGTTCGTCTGGCTGCGGCTGCAGGAGCTGAAGCGCGAGCCCTGCGACCAGAAGAGCATCGGCGACCTCGCGCTGATGCTCGACAAGCTCGGCTATCGCCGCCAGGCCGCCGAGAGCCAATTCCGCTTCGTGAAGGAGTGCGGCGCCCCGCTCATGGCCCTGCACCGCGCCGCCGACACCTACATGAAGCTGACCGACTATCCCCGGGCGGTCGAAGTCGCCGACGAATATGTGCGCCGCGCGCCGTCCAATCGGGATGCGCATTATCTGCGCGCCACGGCGCTGGCCGGTGCCGGCGATCATCAGCGCGCCCTGACCGACTACTCCGACACGATCGAACTCTCGCCGGACAAGGCCCGGGTGGCCAGCCGCGTCTTCACGCAGATGGCCGAGGCCTATGCGGCGATGAAGCGCTATTGCGAGGCGGTCGCGCCGATCAGCCTGTGGGTGTCGTTCGACCCGGTGGCCCGCGATACCAGCCAGACCCGGCGGATGATCGCGGACTATGAGCGGCAGGGCAACTGCGTCGCCCCGACGGAGGCCCGCAACGAGCGATTTCCCCTCGGCAGGCAGAAGGACGTAGTGGTGGTCAAGGCGGAGATCAACGGCGTCAAGGGATCGTTCATCCTCGACACCGGCGCAAGCTACGTGTCCGTCCGTTCGGCCTTCGCCGAGCGAGCCAGGCTGCCGCTGAACGCCGGCAGCGACATCACGCTGATGAGCGCGAACGGAGAGACGAAAGCGCGGCTGTCCCGCGCCGACAAGGTCAAGCTCAACTCGCTTCTGGCGACCGGGATTCCGGTCGCGGTTCAGGCCGGCGATCAGAAGGATTACGGCAGCGGCATCGACGGGCTGCTGGGCATGAGCTTCCTCTCCCGCTTCGACGTCCAGATCGCCGCCGATTTCGTCGAGGTTCGTCCCCATAAGGCGCGAAAGCCGTAGCACAGTTCACATCGGCAATGACGGCCCTCCTCCTTGGCGTCCTGCTGAGTCAAGGAGGACACGTCGGCGCGACTTGAACCCCGCCATGCCCGGCGGCAACAAAGGACCAAAGCCACCAGCCGCCATGGTCCTGCATGCGCCGTTCGCTCCCGCTGCTCTGCTTGCTTCTCGCGCTGCTCGCGCCGCCGGCCTCCGCCCAATCCCGCTCGCAACTCGGCCCGCTCTGCACCACCGAGACCACGCCGGCGGACCAGATGATCGCCGCCTGTAACAAGATCATCGCGCTGAAGGTATTTTCCGGCAGCCAGCTGGCGACGATCTATTTCTGGCGGGCGGTCGGCTGGAATAAGAAGGGCGACTATGCCCGTGTGATCTCGGATGCCACCCAAGCCCTGCGGCTGCAGCCGGCGCAGGCGATCTACAATTTGCGCGGCTCAGCCTATTACGACAAGGGCGAGTACGAGATCGCGATTGCCGACTTCAACGACGCACTCAAGAGCGGCCCCCCGAGCGGCACGATCTACCACAACCGCGGCAACGCCTATCGCGGCAGCGGCGACTACGCCAAGGCGATCACCGATTATGACCAGGCGATCAGGCTGACGCCGAAATCCGCGCTGTCCTGGCAGAACCGCGGCATCTCCAAGGAGGCGACCGGCGATCTCGACGGCGCGCTGACCGACATTAACGAGGCGATCCGGCTCGACCCGGCGCTGGCCTCGCCGCTGATCAATCGCAGCGTGATCTGGCGCGCCAAGGGGCATCTCGATCGCGCCATCGCCGACGGCTCCGAAGCGATCAGGCTGGCGCAAAGTCCGCCCGTCAACGTGATGACGCCGCCGGGCAGCGTGACGATTTCGGCGCATGTGCACCGTGCCCTGGCCTATGAGGCCAAGGGCGATCTCGACGCCGCCAAGGCAGACTATGCCGCGGCGCTGAAGCCCACGGCCTCCGATGCCGGCAGCAAGGCCAACCAGGCGACCGCGAAGGTGCGGCTGTCGCTGCTGTCGGAGCCGGTCGTGCGACCGCAGCTGCGAGCAGAGCCGGCTGCCGGCTCCGCTGCGGCGCCGGCCGGCCAGCGCATGGCGCTGGTCATCGGCAACGGCGCTTACGGCCATGTCCAGCCGCTGCCCAATCCGCCGCGCGACGCGCGTGCCGTTGCCAGGAGCCTGCGCGACATCGGCTTCACGGTTGTCGAAGGCATCGATCTCGACCGCGCGACGATGCAGGCCAAAACGCGCGACTTCCTGCGCGAGGCGGCGCGGGCCCAGGTGGCTGTCGTGTTCTATGCCGGGCATGGCGTACAGATCGACGGCCGCAACTATCTCGTGCCCACCGACATCGCGTTCGCAGCCGGGAGCAATGTCACGGCAGAGATGGTCGACATGGACCAGATCCTGGCCGGACTCGATGACCAGGTCCGCACCAACATCCTGATCCTCGATGCCTGCCGCAACAATCCGTTCGCGCTGCCGGACGCCGCAGGCACAGGGGCGAGCCGGAGCCTGAGCGCGAGCGGGCTTGCCGCGCCGTCCACGCTCGGCGTCGGCGCGACCTCCGGCGCGGGCACGCTGATCGCGTTCGCCACCGCGCCCGGCAAGGTCGCGCTCGACGGAGAAGGTGACAACAGCCCGTTCTCGGCAGCCTTGTCGCGGCACATCGGCACGCCCGGTCTTGAGGTGCAGCAGATGCTGACGCGGGTGCGCGCCGAGGTCGTCGCCGGCACCAGAAACAGGCAGGTGCCATGGTCGAACTCCTCGCTGCTCGGCGAGGTCTATCTGGCGGCGAAATAGACCGGCGCGCGCGCAGACGCTGCGACAGCCTGCCCCCTCGCAGCCACCTTCGCGACGGGTGCAGCACCGCCGAATCCTGATATCTTCCGACCAACAGAGACGAAGACCAGGGCCGTCGGCATGCCGCGTCACCGACACGATCCATGGGCAACAATCTGCGTCTCGAACGATACAGGGGAGGCTCGCATGATCGGTCGTTTTGTCCTTGGACTTGGTTTTTCGCTCGCACTGGCCGCGGGCCCGGTGCTCGCCGACGATGTCACCGGCGTCTGGCTGCGCGAGAGCGGCGCGTCCAAGGTCAAGTTCGCGCCGTGCGGCGGCGCCATCTGCGGCACGCTGGTCTGGATCAAGGACGGCACCGACACCCCGGCCAAGGTCGGCCAACGGCTGTTCTCCGGCATGAAGCCGACCGGGCCCAACGCCTGGGCCGGCAGCTATAGCAACCCCGACGACGGCAAGACCTATGACGCCAAGATGACGCTTTCCGGCGGCACGCTGACGACCGCGGGCTGCGCGCTCGGCGGCATCGTCTGCCGCTCCTCGACCTGGACGCGGGCGAATTAATACCACTGCGTCGGAAAAGGGCTTTGCTCCCTCCGTGTCGTTCCGGGGCGCCCGAAGGGCGAGCCCGGAACCCATACCCACAGGCAATAGTGTAAGGCAGGCTGGTTGTGGGCACTTTGTCGCCAAACATCTGTCTGTGGCTATGGATTCCGGGCTCGCCCTTCGGGCGCCCCGGAATGACGACGGATAGCGGGCAGTGTTTCTGACGCAGTAGCATTAGAGATCTCTTCGCGAATTCGCGATAGCGTCGGGGATCGAGGAGCATCAATCGTCAACATGGCAGCGAAGACGCAGGCGCGGCTGGGATTCGTGCTGTTTGCGGTGATTGCCGCGGCAGCCGCGACGTTCGCGCTGGTGCGCCGCTCTGCGACGCCCTCCGCCAGCGATCATCGGACGGTTCGCCAGCTCGTCGTCCATTACAACCTGCTGTCGCGCGCCGGTGACCCGATCGTCGTGCTCGGTGACAGCATCGTCGAGGCCGCGACATTGCCTACCAGCGCCTGCGGACACCCGATCGTCAATGCGGGCCTCGCCGGTGCCGGAACACGCAGCGACCTCGCCAGCTGGCTCAAGCCGGCGCTTGGACCCAAGCAGCCGTTCGCGATCATCGTCTCGCTCGGCGTCAACGATGCGCTCGTTGCAAAGCCGGACTCCAGCCAGGTCTTCGCCGGGCGCTACGAGGCGCTGCTGCGCGAACTCGCGACGCTGACGCCACGCCTCTTCGTCCTCGAGTTTCCGGCCGTCGAGGCGCGCGGGCCGTTCACGGCGACGATGGAAAAGACCGCGACGGCGAGCATCACCGGCTATCGCGCCGCACTGCCGGACCTGGCGAAGCGCACGGGTGTGACCTTCCTGGCTCTGCCGCCGATGGAGTCGCCGTTCACGCTCGAGGGCATCCATCTCAATGCCGCGGGCTACCGATCCTGGGACCAAGCGATCCAGCAGGCCACCGAGCTCGCCTGCCGCTAAAGCCGTCTCGTCGAGCCGTCATCAAGCACGGGCGAAAACAATCCTTCACTCCCTTCGGGCTAGGATCGGGCAGCGCCTTCCCTCGACACGGTTAACAAATCAACGCATGGCCTTGCCCGAAACACCGACGTCGCCAGGGACACACAAGCTCGTCGGACTGGAGCTGCTACGATTCCTCGCCACGATCTCGGTGCTGCTGTGGCACTATCCGCACTTCGCCTATGTCGCCGACGCGCCGGTCGGTCTCGTCCGCAGCGCGCTGCCGTTCTACAGCGTGCTGTTTCCGTTCTATGAGCTCGGCGAATACGGCGTCGTGATCTTCTGGTGCATCTCGGGCTTCATCTTCTTCTGGAAGTATGGCGCCCTCATCCCGAACGGCACCGTCGACGGCTGGAGGTTCTTCGTCAACCGGCTGTCGCGGCTCTACCCGCTGCATCTCGCGACGCTGCTGCTGGTTGCAGGGCTGCAAGCCGCCTACGTCGCACAGCACGGCTACGCCTTCGTCTACCAGAGCAACGATCTCGGCCATTTCGTCGCGCAGCTGTTCATGGCGAGCGACTGGCTGCCGCCGACCGGCGTGAGCTTCAACGGACCGATCTGGTCGGTCTCGATCGAGGTGCTGGTCTATGCCGCGTTCTTCCTGGGCTTGCGCTTCGTCACCACGTCGCCGCTGCTCAATCTGGCGCTGATCCTGGCGGGGATCGCGAGCGGCACGCTGGTCGGCAAATGTTTCGTATTCTTCTATGCGGGCGGGCTCGCCGCGATGGCGCGGCAGAGCGTTGCCGATGCCTGGTATCGGCCAAAGCTCGAGGCGCTCGCCGCGGGCGCCGTCGTCGGCATTCCCTTGTTACTCTGGCTTTCAGGCGCCGATCTGGCCGAGCGAGCGGCCGCGTTGCTGCTCATCTACACGCCGGTGCTGTTGTTCGTCTGCACAATCCCGCTGACACTGCCCAGGCGTGTCGAAGACCTGTTGCAGACTGCCGGCAACATGACCTACTCGTGCTACCTGCTGCACTTCCCGATCCAGCTGGCGATCGCGCTGGCCTTCGCATCCTGGCGGCAACCGATCCCGTATGACAGCCATATGTTCTGGATCGGCTTCATGGGGCTGACGCTGAGCGCGGCATATCTCACCTATGACTGGTTCGAGGCTCCCGCCCAGCGGCTGATCCGCCGCGCCCTGCTGCGCAAAAAAGAAGCGGGGCGGATTGCTCCGGCCCCGCTTCCACATCATTGATCGGCACGATCAGCGCGCCTGATCGCCAGCCGCGCAATCTCGGGCAGCTGACTACTTCCCCCAGATCTCCTCGGCGAGCTCGACGCAGAGGCGCAGCTTGGCCCACTGCTCTTCTTCGCTCAGGATGTTGCCTTCCTCGGTCGAGGCGAAGCCGCATTGCGGGGACAAAGCGAGCTGGTCGAGCGGAGCGAACTTCGAGGCTTCTTCCATGCGGCGCTTGATGTCGTCTTTCTTCTCGAGCTCGCCGACCTTCGAGGTCACGAGGCCGACGACGACGACCTTGTTGCCCTTGGGCAGGAAGCGCAGCGGCTCGAAGCCGCCGGCGCGCTCGCTGTCGTACTCCAGGAAATAGCCGTCATAGTTGGTATTGGCGAGCATGGTCTCGGCCACCGGCTCGTAGCCGCCCGAGGAGATCCAGGTCGAGCGGAAATTGCCGCGGCAGACATGGGTCGTGATCGTCATGTCGGCGGGACGCTCGGCGATCGCGTAGTTGATGATGCGCGAATAGATCTGCTGCAGACCGTCCGGATTGTCGCCGCGCTCCCTGGCCTTCTTCAGCTCGTCCTGCGAGCACAGATAGGCCCAGACCGTGTCGTCGAACTGCAGATAGCGGCAGCCGGCGTCGTAGAACGCCTTCACGGCCTTGCGGTAGGTCTTGCCGAGATCCTCGTAGAAGGCATCGAGATCGGGATAGACCTCCTTGGAGATCGACTTGCGGCCGCCGCGGAAATGCAGCACGGCCGGCGACGGGATCGTCATCTTGGCCGTCACATGCGCCGTATCGGCGTGCTTCTTGAGGAAGCGGAAGTGATCGAGCATCGGATGATCATCCGGGAAGTCCAGCTTGCCGATCACGCGCACCGCGTCGTGACGGGTCTGCACGCCGGTGAACTGGATGCCGGTGTCCGGGTGAAACAGCTCACAGCCGGTCAGCTTGGCGAGGAAATCGAAATGCCACCAGGAGCGGCGGAATTCACCGTCGGTCGCGAGCTTCAGCCCGGTCGAGGCCTGGCGATGGACGACCTTCTCGATCTCCATGTCCTCGATCTTCTTGAGATCGTCGGCCGAGATCTCGCCCTTCTCGAGCTTGGCGCGGGCGTCCTTGATCTTCTGCGGCCGCAGGAGGCTGCCGACTTCGTCGGCACGGAAGGGGGGCTTGGTGCGTTGCATGGGCTCACTCCTTGGAAGACGTCGATTCGTTGAGTATGCTTGTTGGACCGGGCGCGAGATGTCCTGGCTGGGTCACCCCGGCAAACCGTCGCGGACTGGGTCCATCCCCTACCCCGTATCCGATCGGTATACAATTCCGTCGGCGAGAGATCGTGCGGAGGCGTGGCGCGATTGCGGCACAGCATGGATCTTCTGGGCCGCTTTAGGCTCGTTTGCCGAACAATCCTGAGGTGACCTCATCAAATCCATCTCCAGGACGCGCGGCCGGCTGGATGGCAAAGCCCCCGCTGATTCTGCAAAGAGCAGCGTCCTGCATACCGATTGGGCGACGACGGGACCGTATCGCCACACCTTCGATCGCCTCCCACCCGCTGAACGCGCGAAGACAGCCGCTCCTGCAACCGAGGATGACGCCTCGCGTGCGGCCGTTCAAGCCCGCCGATCAGGTCAATGCGCCGCGGCGCTGGAGACGCCGAGATGCCGCTCGAGCGGCGCCGGATCGGCCTTCAGCGCGCTGGACGGCGCGTCGTGCACGATGGTGCCGCGCTCCAGGATCACGACGCGGTCGGCCAGCGCGAGCAGCTTCTGCGCGTGCTGCTCGACGATAATAGAGCACAGCCCGCCGGCGCGGCTGATGGTGCCGATCGCGGCCAGCAGCTCCTCGACGATGATCGGCGCCAGACCTTCGGTCGGCTCGTCCAACAACAACACCTTCGGATTGAGCGTCAGCGCGCGGCCGATCGCCAGCATCTGCTGCTCGCCGCCGGAGAGCTGGTTGCCGAAATTGTTGCGGCGCTCCTTGAGCCGCGGAAACATCTGGTAGACGCGCTCGACCGTCCACGGCCCGGGCTGAGCCACCGCGGTCATGTTCTCCTCCACCGTGAGCGAGCGGAAGATGTTGCGCTCCTGCGGCACCCAGCCGATGCCGGCGCGGGCGCGCTGGTCGGCGCGCAGTCCGGTGATGTCGGTCCCCGCCAGAGCGAGCTTGCCCTGGAAGCGCCGAGTGACGCCGACGATGGAGTTGATCAACGTGGTCTTGCCGGTGCCGTTGCGGCCGAGCAGCGCCAGCACCTGGCCCTCCGGCAGCTTCAGCGACATGTCCGGCAGTACGACCGCCTGACCATAGCCAGCGCGGAGGTTCTCGATTGAGAGCAGATCGGTCATCACGCGGCCTCGCCGAGATAGACGGCCTTGACCTGCGGATCGCGCGCGACCTCGTCAGGCGCGCCTTCCACGAGCAGCGCTCCGGAGACCAGAACCGAGATGCGGTCGGCGAAGGAGAAGACGAGGTCCATGTCGTGCTCGATCAGGAGCACCGTCACGTCGCGCGGCAGCGCGGCGACGGCGGCGAGAATATCCTTGCGCTCGCCCTCCGGCACGCCTGCGGCGGGCTCGTCGAGCAGCAGCACCCGCGGTTTGGCGGCGATCGCCACCGCGATCTCCAGCAGGCGCTGCTTGCCATAGGGCAAGGTCGCGGTGCGGTCGTTCATCACGTCGAGCAGGCGGAAGCGCTCCAGGGTCTCGGCAATCTCGGCGTTGATGTCGTCGCGCGTGCCCATGCGCCGCCACCAATTGCCGCCGCCGCCGAGCCGCTCGGAGACCGCAAGGCCGATGGTCTCGAGCGGCGTCAGATCCGGATAGAGCTGGTTGATCTGGAAGGTGCGCGACAGGCCGCGCAGCACGCGCTTGTGCACCGGCAGATCGGTGATGTCCTGGCCTTCGAGCAGGATGCGGCCCGCGCTCGGCTCCAGCACCCCGGTCAGCTGATTGATGACGGTGGTCTTGCCGGCGCCGTTCGGGCCGATCAGCGCGTGCCGTGCGCCGGGTACGATCTTGAGCGACAGATCGCGCGTGACATGGAGGCCGCCGAAATGCTTGTCGAGGCCGCGGGTTTCCAATGCGTAGGTCATGGCGCCTCGTTATCGGTGAGGGCCACCGCGGCCTTGCGGCCGGCGATCTGCCGAAGGATCAAATTGGGCAGCCACAGCGCGTAAGCGTGAATGCGGTGGCGGCCGACCAGCACGATGATGACGAGCACGAGGCCGATCCAGAACATCCAGTATTGCGGCGTGATCCACTGGAACAGCTCCTGCAGCATCCGGAACACGGCCGCGCCGATCAGTCCGCCATACAGATAGCCGGAGCCGCCGATGACCAGCAGCAGCACGAGGTCGGCGGAACGCTCGAACGAGAACACGTCGAGCGAGGCCAGCGCCGTGGTCTGCGTGAACAGCGCCCCGGCGACACCGGCGTAGAACGCCGCGACCGTGTAGATCGCGATCAGGCGCTTGTTGACGGGAATGCCGACCGCGGCGGCGCGCAGCGGATTGTTCTTGATCGCGCGGAGCGACAGGCCGAACGGCGAATGCACGATCACCCGCGCCAGCAGGAACAGCAGAAACAACACCGCGAGCGAATAGAAAAAGCCGGTCTTGCCGAACATGTCGAAGGCGAACACGCCGAAGATGGGCTGGATGTCGATGCCTTGGAGACCGTCGGTGCCGCCGGTGATGTTGGAGAAGCGCTCCGCGAGCGCCTCCATCAGGAGCGCGATGCCCAGCGTCACCATCAGCCGCGTCAGGTCGACGCCGCGAATGACGAGAAAGCTGGTGGCGAATCCGAGCACGGTGGCGGCAAGGCCGGCCGCGATCAGCGCCAGCACCGGCTCGTTGATGATCCCGTGCACCGACAGCAGGCCGGCGCAATAGGCGCCGACACCGAAGAAGGCGGCGTGGCCGAGCGAGACGATGCCGGCATAGCCGAGGATCAGATCGAGCGACAGCGCGAACAGCGCCAGGCGCAGGATCTCGGTCATGATCAGATAGCGCGAGGGAAACGCCAGCCCGACCGCCAGGACGATGATCCAAAAGGCGAACTCGCTCCAGTGCCAGCGGCCGTGCTGCCGGGCGTGGAAGCCGACCTCGGTTTGTGCGTTCGTGGTCATGCGATCCTCACCGCGTCGCCGTGCGTCCGAACAGGCCGTTCGGGCGCCAGATCAGGATCACGATCATGATGGTGTAGATGACGAAGGGTCCGAGCTTCGGCACGTAATACTTGCCGGCAACGTCGCCGATGCCGAGCAACAGCGAGGCCAGGAACGGTCCGGTGATCGAGGACGAGCCTCCGACGGTGACGACGATCAGGAAGTAGATCATGAACTTCAGCGGGAAATACGGGTCGAGGCCGAGGATCTCCGCGCTGAGCGCGCCGCCGAGGCCGGCGAGGCCGCAGCCGAACGCGAAGGTGAAGGCGAACACCTGGGGCACGTTGATGCCGAGACCGCTGGCCGCGCGCGGATCATCCACGGCGGCGCGCAGCCGGCTGCCGAACCGCGTCTTGGAGAGCACCAGCTGCAAGCCGAGCGTGAGCAGCCCGCAGATCACGATGATCATCAGGCGGTAGCGTCCGATGCCGACGCCGAAGATGTCGAACTGGCCCTGCAGTACGTCAGGCAGCTTGATGAAGATGCGCGACGAACCCATGATGTAGTCGACGGTCGCGACCGTCATGAACACCAGGCCGATCGAGAACAGCACCTGGTCGAGATGGCTGCGCGCGTAGAGATGCTGGTAGAGCGTCCGCTCCAGGAGCGCGCCGATCAGGGCGCTCGCCACGAAGGCCATCGGCAGCGCGGCGAAGAACGGCCAGCCGATCCGGTTGACGAGCACGGCGCAGACATAGCCGCCGGCCATGGCGAAGGCACCGTGGGCGAGATTGACGAAGTTCATCAGGCCGAGCGTGACGGCGAGCCCGCAGGCCAGCACGAACAGCAGCATGCCGTAGGCGACGCCGTCGAACAGGTTGGTGAGGATGGAGGTCATGGAAGTCTGGTCGGTCCCCGTCTCATCCCCTCGTCAGAAGGGCACGCCTACAACGCTTGCTCGGTCGCGCCTCCCCCGCGCGCGGGGGAGGTCGGATCGCATCGAACGATGCGATCCGGGTGGGGGAAACTCTCTCCACACGAGCAGTGTGCCGCGGGGCGCCCCCACCCCCGCCCTCCCCCGCACGCGGGAGAGGGAGCGCACCGCTTATGCGGTGCGCCTCGTGATCACCACACCAAGGCTAGCTCACTTCTTCGCCTTGCCCGGATCCTTGACGGCTTCGAAGGTCTGGAACTCGACGTTGTAGAGCTCGCCGTCGACCTTCTCCACCTTGCGGATGTAGATGTTCTGCACGATATCGCGGGTTTCCGGATCGATCGAGATCGGGCCGCGCGGGCTCTCCCAGGCCATGCCCTTCATCGCCGCAAGCAGCGAGTCGCCATCGGTCTTGCCGCCGCTCTTCTTGAGCGCCTCGTAGATCAGATGGATGCCGTCATAACCGCCGACGGCCATGAAGCCCGGGCGGCTGTTGAAGGCCTTCTTGTAGGCGGCGACGAACTCCTTGTTCTTGGCCGACGGATGCGCAGCCGAATACATGTGGGCCGTGACTGCACCGAGCACGGCATCGCCCATGTCGTTGAGGAGGTCGTCGTCGGTGACGTCGCCCGGCCCGATCACCTTGATGCCGCTCTTGTCGAGACCGCGCTCGGCATATTGCTTCATGAAGTTGCCGCCCTGGCCGGCCGGCACGAACACGAACATCGCATCCGGCTTGGAGTCCTTCATGCGCTGCAGGAACGGCGCGAAGTCCGGGTTCTGGAGCGGAACCTTCACTTCCTCGACGATCTCGCCGCCACCGGCAGTGAAGCGCTCCTTGAAGGAAGCCAGCGCGTCATTGCCCGGCGCGTAGTCCGAGGTGAGGGTCGCGACCTTCTTGATGCCGTTCTTGACCGCCCAGTCACCGATGATGGTCGAGGACTGCGGCAGCGTGAAGCTGGTGCGAACGATATAGGGCGACTTCTCGGTGATGATGGACGTACCGGCGGCCATGACGACCTCCGGGATCTTGCCCTGGGTGGCGAGCGGCGCAGCCGCGAAGGCGGCGGGGGTCACGCCGAAGCCGGCGATGACGTTGACCTTGTCGTTGACGATCAGCTCCTGCGCCAGCCGCTTGGTGTTGTCGGGCAGCGCGGCGTCGTCCTTGAGGATGACCTGGATCTTCTTGCCGGCGACGGTGTCGCCGTTCTGCTGCATGTAGAGCTTGATTGCGTTGTCGATCTGCTTGCCGGTCGACGCCTGGCCGCCGGTCATCGGCACGATCAGGCCGATCTTGAACACATCTTCGGCGCGCGCCGCACCGGACGCGAGTGCAGCCGCGGCGAGCGCCGCACTGGCGGCGAGCGTCAGTGTCTTGTTTCGCACGAACATTGAAACTACCTCCCTGGTCGGATCAGGACCGCAGCCCCCGGCCATTGTTGTCTTAACCGTGCGCTATCGTTCACGATGTCGCGCGCGCATCGCTGCGGACTCGGCACGATATTGTCAATGGCGTTCATGGGAGCGTTGGTGGACGGTCGGTTTCCGGAACAGACCATGCCGGCAATAGGTATAATAATACACCGACTTCGAACCGCCAAGTTTTTGCGAATTGATGGCAAACCGCTAGGGTCGCGCAGCGACGATGAAAGGTCCCTCTCCATGCCGGCCCGGACTGCATTTTTCGCGCGATCGCTTGCCGCGATGACCGTGCTGGCCTTGGCTGCGCCGGTCCTGGCCGGCTGCTCGTCGATCAACGAGAAGGTGGGTGCGGGCATGGGCGACCTGATGCCGCAATGGGCCGGCGGCCTGCCGGCCGGCGCTCCGCCCCGGCCGGGCACCGTCGAGTACGACCGTTTCATGCAGGAGCGCGAACGACAGCGGCAGTTGCCGGCAGCCGAACGCGACAAGGAGACGCAGTCGAGCACCAACGCGCAGGCGACCGTCTCCGGCCGCTGACGCCCGGCACCGTCAATCCATGAAGACGACCGTCTTGCGGCCGTTGAGAATGACGCGGTCCTCGAGGTGGTAGCGGATCGCCCGCGCCAGCACCCGCCGCTCGATGTCGCGCCCCTTGCGCACGAGATCCTCGGGCGTGTCGCGATGGCTGATGCGTTCGACGTCCTGGTCGATGATCGGACCTTCGTCGAGGTCGCGGGTCACGTAATGGGCGGTGGCGCCGATCAGCTTGACGCCACGCTCATAGGCCTGGTGATAGGGCTTGGCCCCCTTGAAGCCGGGCAGGAACGAATGATGAATGTTGATGCAGCGGCCGGACAGGCTGGCCGACATCTCATCCGACAGGATCTGCATGTAGCGCGCGAGCACGACGAGATCGGTCCGGGTCTCCTCCACCAGCTTCAGGATCGCCTGCTCCTGGTCGCGCTTGGTGTCTTTGGTGACTGGCATGTGGTGGAAGGGAATGTCGCCGAAATCGAGCCCGGCATAGGTCTCACGCGGATGGTTGGAGACGATCGCGGTCGGGATCATCGAGAGGTCGCGGGTGCGCCAGCGATAGAGGATGTCGACCAGGCAGTGGTCGAACTTCGACACCAGCAGCATCACCCGGCGCTGACCGGCACGGTCGCGCATCTGCCAGTCCATGGAGAAGCGCTCGGCGATCGCGGCGAAGCCGGTCTGCAGCGCCGGCAGATTGACGGCGAGATCGGCGGCCGTGAACACCACGCGCATGAAGAAGTGACCCGTCTCGAAGTCGCCGAACTGCTGGGCGTCGAGAATGTTCTGGCCGTTATGGGCGAGAAAAGTGGAGACGGCCGAAACGATCCCGGGGCGATCCGGGCAGGACAAAGTCAGGACATATTGGTGGTCGGACATGGCGATGACGTCACCGGGCGGATGATGTGGGGAAGAATGATGCGGCAGGCTTGGCCCCCGTTCGGGCCCTGCTCTATCACCCTCCGCGCCCTTGCGCCAACGCTCGACGCGAGGGCAGGATGAACAAAACATCACCTCTCATGGTGGAGCATGGCCATGGCTGACCGGCTGACCGGCAATCGCATCCTGATCCTGGAAACGCGCGAGGAGGCGCAGTTCTCGCGACTGCTCGCCGAGCAAGGCGCCGACGTGCTGCAATGTCCGATGTTCACGATCCAGGATGCGCCGGACCCGGCCCCGGTCGAGGCGTGGATCCGCCGCTGCATCGAGCGGCCGTTGGACGATCTGGTGCTGATGACCGGGGAGGGCCTGCGCCGACTGATGACCGTGGCGCGCCGAATCGGCGTCGAACCCGAGTTCATCGCCGCACTCGAAAAGGCGCGCAAATTCACCCGTGGTCCGAAACCGGGGCGCGCGCTGCGCGAGCTTGGGCTGGAATCGCAGGTCACGACCGAGAAGCCGACGTCGGAGGGCGTCGCCGAGCTGCTGGCCCGCTACGACCTGAAGGGACATAGGCTGGGCCTGCAGCTCTACCCGGACAAGGACCATTCGGCGCTGATCGGCGCCATCAAGGCCGGCGGCGCCGAGGTCGATCCCGTGCTGCCCTATGTCTACGACGCCAAGGCGGCGGATGCGAACATTCTCACCGCGATCGACGAGATGACCGCCGGCAAGGTCGATGCGATCGCGCTGACGAGCTCGGGGCAGCCGCGACGCTTGTTCGATGTCGCCAAGGCGCACGGTGTCGAAGAGCGGCTGCGGCAGGGTTTGGCGCGGACGCCCATCGCCTCGGTCGGGCCGGTGGTGACGGAGGAGCTGGCTGCGCACGGGCTGTCACCCTCGATCACGCCGGCGGGCGAGGCCTACTTCATGAAGCCGCTGATCTCGGCCATGGCCAGCACGCTGGGCGTGAAGGCACAACGAACCGCGCCCAACTGACGGTGTTGTCCCGCCTTGCGCCGGGACGACAGCCGAGTGCTAAGTAGCCGCCTGCCCCGTCTCCTGCAGGAACGACTGGTACGCGCGCGCGATGCCGTCCTCGAGGGAGGTCGTCGCACGCCATCCGAGCCTGGCAAGTCGCGACACATCGAGCAGCTTGCGCGGTGTGCCGTCGGGCCGGGAGGGATCGAAGCCGATGCGGCCGTGATAGCCGACAGCGGCCGCGACCACGCGGGCGAAATCGGCGATGGTGATGTCCTCGCCGGTGCCGATATTGACCAGTTCGTGATCCGAATAGGTCTTCATCAGGTGCACGCAGGCATCCGCCATATCGTCAACATAGAGAAACTCGCGCCGCGGCGTGCCGGTGCCCCACACCACGACTTCAGCTGCCCCGGCAAGCTTGGCCTCGTGGAAGCGCCGGATCAGCGCCGCCACGACGTGGCTGTACTCCGGATGATAATTGTCACCGGGGCCATAGAGATTGGTCGGCATGACATTGATGAAGTCCGCGCCATACTGGCTGCGATAGGCCTCGACCATCTTGATGCCCGCGATCTTGGCAATGGCATAGGGCTCGTTGGTCGGCTCGAGCGGCCCCGTCAGCATCGAATCCTCGCGCAGGGGCTGGGCTGCGAGCTTGGGATAGATGCAGGACGAGCCGAGAAACATCAGCTTCTCGGCGCCGTTCACATGGGCGGCATGGATGACATTGGTCGCGATGGCGATGTTGTCGTAGATGAACTCGGCGCGCAGCGTGTTGTTGGCGACGATGCCGCCGACCTTGGCGGCTGCAAGGAACACGACCTGAGGCCGGGACTTTGCGAACCACGAGAACACGGCAGCTTGATCACGCAGATCGATCTCGCTGCGCGACACCGTCGTGAGCGCGACGTCCTCTTGCGCCAGACGTCGCACCAGGGCGCCGCCGACCATGCCGCGATGGCCGGCGACAAAGACGCGTTTTCCGGCGAGGTCAAAGCGGGACGCCACGGGCCATCTCCTCAGTTGCATCGTCAATCACGCCGCATCACGGCTCTAATCCCCGTAGCAGCGCAGGCGATCGAGGTCGAGGACCGTCACCCCGCCATATTCCACCCGCAGCAGGCCCTCGCGCTCCAGCGTCTTCAGGCATTGATTGGCGTTCTGCCGCGACAGGCCCGAGAGCGCGCCGATCTCCTCCTGGGTGATCTCCAGGTGGCGCGTCGTGTTCGGGTAGAGGATCGGGTTGAACAGCGAGGCGATGCTGCGGGCGAGCCGCGCCGTCGCATCCAGCGTACGGCCGACCTCGACGAGGCCGATGAACTGGCCCAGCCGCTCGTTGAGCTGGGTGACCAGGAAACGGTTGAAGCCGACGCTGTTCTCGAACAGCCACATGAAGGTCGGCCGCTCCATCAGCGCGGCGCGCGTGTCGCGCAGCGCCACCACGTCGTAGCGGCGCGGCTCGTTCTTCAGCACGCTGCCCTCGCCGAACCAGGCGCCCGCCGACATGCCGGCAAAGGTCGTGGCCTTGCCGCCACGCGAGACCGTACTCATGCGTGCCAGGCCCGTCACGATGCCGGTCCAGTAGTCGAACTGGTCGCCGCGCAGAAAGATGTGCTCGTTGGCCGCGACGGAACGCTCGACGACGCCGGCCGAGGCGACCTCGACCTCCTCGGGCTTGAGATGGCGCGACCAGGGCGCGATGCGCAGCAGGGTGTCGGGGGCGATCAAGCCGTCATCTCGTCTCGTCGAATCTCGCGGCAATCATATTGCATCGCAACAATCACGTCATGAATTTTGCCTGGGAATTGTCAGGCGCAAGACAGTTCCTGATAGCGCTTTCCCCTATCGAGGACCACCGCATTCGAATCGGTGCCTCCCTGATGCGTGGAGGATGCCGGTCGGCCCTCGGATGCGGCAAAGTGCACCGCATCCCGCTGGCCCGTCATTCGTCGGATGGCGCGGAACCGGTGAGCGGGCTAGGATTGCGACGACAGCGACGAAGGATACGTCGCGACACGATGCTTGAAGAGCGCGACAAGCGCCGACAAGGACTTCGGGAGGACGACTTGGACTATACGTTGGAAGCGCGCGGAGTCTCGCTGCGTTTCGGCGGGGTGAAGGCCCTGACCGACGTCAGCTTCGGCGTGCGCGAGGGCGAGCTGTTCTCGATCATCGGCCCGAACGGCGCCGGCAAGACCTCGATCGTCAACTGCATCTCCGGCCGCTACAAGCCGACCGAGGGCCGCCTGTTCCATCGCGGCCGCGACATCACCGGCCTGCCGCCGAACGCGCGCGCCAATATCGGCATCGGCCGCACCTTCCAGAACCTCGCGCTGTTCCACCACATGAGCGTGCTCGACAACATCATGGTCGGGCGCCATCACCTGCTGAAGAACAACTTCCTCACCGGTTCGCTGTACTGGCTCACCGGCGCACGGCGGGAGGAGTTGAAGCATCGCGAGAAGGTCGAGCAGATCATCGACTTCCTCGACCTGCAGTCTGTGCGCAAGGCGCCGGCCGGCACCCTCTCCTACGGCTTGCGCAAGCGCGTCGAGCTCGCCCGCGCGATGGCGTTGGAGCCGCATCTGATCCTCCTCGACGAGCCGATGGCCGGGATGAACTTCGAGGAGAAGGAGGACATGGCCCGCTACATCGTCGACCTCAACGAGGAATACGGCATGACCGTCGTGATGATCGAGCACGACATGGGCGTCGTCATGGACATCTCGCACCGCGTCATGGTGCTCGATTTCGGCCGCAAGATCGCCGAGGGCGATCCCGCAGCGGTGCTCGCCGATCCCCACGTCAAGCGTGCTTACCTCGGCGAGGAGGACGAACTGCTGGTCGATCCCGACGATGCGCCCTCCATCGCGGAGGACGCTGCATGATGGACTACGCGGGCCGCGTCAAGCAGGCCGACACCTATCCGAAGCTCTTGCGGTTGAATGCAAAGGAGCACGGCAAGGAGATCGCGCTGCGCGAGAAGGACCTCGGGCTGTGGCGCACCTTCACCTGGGCGGACTACCAGACGCGCGTGCGCGATTTCACGCTGGGCATGACCGAGCTCGGGCTCGGCAAGGACGACGTGATCGGCATCATCGGCGACAACCGGCCCGACTGGGTCGCTGCGGAGATCGCAACCCATGCGATCCGGGGCCACAGTCTCGGTCTCTATCGCGACGTCCTCGACGACGAGGCGGCCTATCTCTTGAACTATGGCGAGGCCCGGCTGGTGTTCGCCGAGGACGAGGAGCAGGTCGACAAGCTCCTGAACCTCGCCGACCGCGTGCCGGTGCTCAAGCACATCATCTATTCCGATCCGCGCGGCATGCGGAAGTATGATGATCCTCGGCTTCTGCCGGCCGACAAGCTCGCCGAACTCGGCCGCGCCCGTGCCGCGCGCGAGCCCGATCTCTACGATCGCATGGTCGACGCGACCGAGGGCGAGGATGTTGCGATCCTCTGCACCACCTCGGGTACGACGTCGCATCCCAAGCTCGCGATGCTGTCGGCGGCGCGCGTGCTGAAGCATTGCGCCACCTATCTCGCCTTCGATCCCAAGGGACCGCACGACGAATACGTCTCGGTGCTGCCGCTGCCCTGGATCATGGAACAGGTCTATGTGCTCGGCAAAGGTCTGCTCTGCCGGATGAAGGTCAACTTCGTCGAAGAGCCGGACACCATGATGAACGACTTTCGCGAGATCGCGCCAACCTTCGTGCTGTTCGCACCGAGAGTATGGGAGCAGATCGCGGCCGACGTCCGTGCCGCCGTCATGGATGCCTCGCCGCTGAAGCAGCGACTCTATCATCTGGGCATGACGACAGGCCTGGCGGCGCTGGAGAAGGGCGAGCATTCTGGCCTGGCCGACATGCTTCTCTTCCGCGCCCTGCGTGACCGGCTCGGCTTCACGCGCCTGCGCTCCGCGGCGACCGGCGGCGCGGCGCTCGGGCCCGATACGTTCAAGTTCTTCCGCGCCATGGGCGTGCCGCTGCGCACCCTGTACGGCCAGACCGAGCTGCTCGGCGCCTACACGCTGCATCCCGAGAACAAGGTCGATCCCGATACGACCGGCGTGCCGATGGCCGAGGACATTGAGATCAAGATCGACCAGCCCGACAGCCAGGGCATCGGCGAGATCCTGGTGCGTCATCCCAACATGTTCTTGGGCTACTACAAGGCCCCGGAGGCCTCGGCCGCCGATATCAAGGACGGCTGGATGCATTCGGGCGACGCCGGCTACTTCAACGACGCGAAACAGCTCGTCGTCATCGACCGCATCAAGGACCTCGCGGAGACCGCGCGCGGCGAGCGCTTCTCGCCGCAATATATCGAGAACAAGCTGAAATTCTCGCCCTACATCGCAGAAGCCGTCGTGCTCGGCGCCGGCCGCGAGCATCTCGCCGCGATGATCTGCATCCGCTACTCGATCATCTCGAAATGGGCCGAGAAGAACCGCATCGCATTCACGACCTACTCCGACCTCGCTTCGCGGAACGAGGTCTATAAGCTGCTGCAGAAGGAGGTCGAGACCGTCAACGCGCATCTGCCGCCGGCCCAGCGCATCGCCCGCTTCCTGCTGCTTTACAAGGAGCTCGACGCCGACGACGGCGAACTGACCCGCACCCGAAAAGTCCGCCGCAGCGTGATCAACGAGAAGTATGCCGACATCATCGACGGCATCTACGGCGGCAAGCCGGAGATCCCCGTCGATACCATCATCCGCTTCCAGGACGGCACGACGCAGCGGATCCGAACGACACTGAAGGTCGTGGACTTGGGTGGGCGTGGACCGATGGCGGAGGCGGCGGAATGATGCGCGAGCCTCAGCGAGCGACCCTGCGCATGACTGCGCCCTCTCCCCTTGGGGGAGAGGGCATCTCCGCCGGTCGACGCAAGCGCGGTCGGGTGAGGGGTCCCTCTCCTCTCGCTCGCCCGCGGAGAGAACCCCTCACCCGGCTGCGCTGCGCGCAGCCACCCTCTCCCACAAGGGGAGAGGGTTACAGCGTGCCCGCATCATGAACACCGCCTTCCTCATCCAGCTCCTGGTCAACGGCCTCGTCGTCGGCACGCTCTATGGCGTGGTCGCGATGTCGTTCGTGCTGATCTACAAGGCGACCCAGGTCGTCAACTTCGCGCAAGGTGAGCTGCTGCTGATCGGCGCCTGGGTATGTTGGCTGCTGCTCACCAAATACCAGGTGCCGTTCTGGGTCAGCATGCCGCTGACGCTCGTCTTCATGTTCGCGTTCGGCATCGCGGTTCAGGTCGTGATCCTCCGGCCGATGATCGGCGAGCCGATCATTTCCGTGATCATGGTGACGATCGGTCTCTCGACCGTGTTCCAGGCCGCGCTGAAATGGATGTTCGGCGTCAATCCGCAGCCGTTCCCGCCGGTGTTCGCCAGCAAGGCCGTCGATCTGTTCGGGCTGCAGATTCAAACCGTCTACGTCATGAGCCTCGTGGTGTCCGTGCTGATGATGCTGGGCATGGCCTGGTTCTTCAAGGTCTCCAAATACGGCCTCGCGATGCGGGCCACTGCCTTCAATCAGCAGGTGGCGCAGTCGCTCGGCATCTCCGTGAAGAACGTCTTCGCGATGGCCTGGGCGATCTCAGCCACGGTCTCGGCCGTGGCAGGTGTGGTCGTGGCCGTGGTCAACGGCGTCTCATCAGGCTTGTCGGCCTACGGCATCAAGGTATTCCCGGCGGCAATCCTCGGCGGACTCGATTCAGTCGGCGGCGCGGTGCTCGGCGGCATCATCATCGGGCTGCTAGAGAACGTCGCGCAGTATGTCGACAGCCAGTACCTGCATTGGGGCAATCTCTACGAGATCGCGCCGTTCTACGTCCTGATCATCATCCTGATGATCAAGCCCTACGGCCTGTTCGGCACCAAAGACATCGAGCGGATCTGAACCATGGTTGCGCGTTCCACGATACCCGCCGGCGATTTCCGCACCTCCTACGCGGCGGACACCACGATCTTCCCGACCAGAACGAGCCGCAATTTCGCGATCGCCGGCGTGATCCTGCTGTGCTTCGCGCCGCAGGTGTTCTCCGAATACTGGCTGTCGGTCGCGATCCAGATCGGCATCTTCGCCATCGCCGCCCTCGGCCTCAACATCCTGGTCGGCTTTACCGGGCAGATATCGATCGGCCAAGCCGGCTTCTTCCTGCTCGGCGCCTTCACCTCGGCCTACATCAACAACACCTATGCGATCCCGGTTTTCTTCGCGATCCCGCTCGCCGGCGTGATCACGGCGCTCGTGGGGCTCGTCTTCGGCCTGCCGGCGGCGCGGCTGAAGGGGCTCTATCTCGTCATTGCGACGCTTGCCGCGCAATACATCCTGCTCGACTTCTTCTCGCGCGCCGAATGGTTCTCCGGCGGCTCGGTACCGGCGTCGGCCAATCCGTTCTCGATTTTCGGCTACACCCTGCGCGGCGACCGGCAATATTTCTACGTCGTGCTGGCCTATGTGCTGGTCTGCTACCTCCTGGTCACCAACCTGATGCGCACCCGCGACGGCCGTGCGCTGATCGCGATCCGCGACCACTATCTCTCGGCCGAGATCATGGGCATCAACCTGACCAAATATCGCACATTGTCGTTTGGCCTCGCCGCCTTCTTCGCCGGCATCGCCGGCGCGCTCTATGCGCACTATCAGCTGGTAATCTCGCAGGAAGGCTTCGGCATCGAGCGCTCCATCCTGTTCCTGGCCATGATCATCATCGGCGGCACCGGCTCGATCATGGGCACCCTGATGGGGACCGCCTTCGTCGTGCTTCTGCCCGAAGCCATGGAATGGCTCAGTCACTTCCTCAAGGGCGGCGCCATCGACAAGGCGCTCGCGCTCAACAACAACATCACCTTCCTGCGGGAGATCGCCATCGGCCTGATCATCATCGCCTTCCTGATGTTCGAGCCCGACGGGCTCGCGCATCGCTGGCGCCAGATCAAGACATACTGGAAGCTCTACCCGTTCTCACATTGATTCCAACCAAAAGGGACCGGCGACAATCCGGCCCGAAACGCACACAGGAGGAAGCACTATGACGATGACATCATGGCTAGGCTCGGCTGCCCTGGCGCTGCTCGCAGGCACCTTCGCCTCGACGGCAAATGCGCAGCAGATCGCCATCGGCCATCTGCAGGATCTGTCGGGCGGCACGTCCGACGTCGGTACGCCCTACGGCCAGGCCGTGGTCGACACCTTTGCCTGGGTCAACAAGAACGGCGGCATCGGCGGCAAGCAGCTCGCTGTCGACAGCAACGACTATGGCTACCAGGTGCCGCGCGCGATCGCGCTGTACAAGAAGTGGTCGGCGCCGGACAACAAGGTCGCCGCCATCATGGGCTGGGGCACGGCCGACACCGAGGCGCTGACCGGCTTCCTCGCCAACGACAAGATCCCGGACATGTCCGGCTCCTACGCCGCCGCATTGACCGATCCCGAAGGCACCAGCGGCAAGGCCAAGCCTGCGCCGTACAACTTCTTCTACGGCCCGAGCTACTCGGACGCGCTGCGCGCCGAACTGACCTGGGCGGCCGAGGACTGGAAGGCGAAGGGCAAGCCCGGCAAGCCGAAATTCGTCCACATGGGCGCCAACCACCCCTATCCGAACGCGCCGAAGGCGGCGGGCGAGGCGCTCGCCACCGAGCTCGGCTTCGAAGTGCTGCCGCCGCTGGTGTTCGCGCTCGCACCGGGCGACTACAGCGCGCAGTGCCTGAGCCTGAAGAGCTCCGGTGCCAACTACGCCTATCTCGGCAACACCGCGGCCTCGAACATCTCGGTGATGAAGGCCTGCAAGAATGCCGGCGTCGACGTCCAGTTCCTGTCCAACGTCTGGGGCATGGACGAGAACGCCGCCAAGACCGCAGGGGATGCCGCCGACGGCGTGATCTTCCCACTGCGCACCTCAGTGGCGTGGGGCGGCGATGCGCCGGGCATGAAGACGGTGCAGGAGATCTCCAAGATGTCCGACCCCACCGGCAAGGTCTATCGCCCGGTGCACTACGTCGCCGCGGTCTGCTCCTCGCTCTACATGAAGGAGGCGATCGAGTGGGCAGCGAAGAATGGCGGCGCCACCGGCGAGAACGTCGCCAAGGGCTTCCACCAGAAGAAGGACTGGGTGCCCGCGGGCATGGAAGGCGTCTGCAGCCCGTCGACCTGGACCGAGAAGGACCACCGCGGCACCATGAAGGTCGACCTCTATCGCGCCAAGGTGACCGGACCGACCGAGGGCGACCTCAACGACCTCATGGCCAAGGGCGTCATCAAGCTCGAGAAGGTCAAGACCATCGAGCTGCCGCGCAAGGCCGAATGGGCGGGTTGGTAAGCCGATGAGCTGCTGCCGAATGAGCTCGGCAGCAACTCCACACACGATCGTCATCCCCGCGAAAGCGGGGATCCAGTACGCCGCGGCTTCTCGGTGAAGCAACGGCGTCTCTGGAATACTGGGTCCCCCGCCTTCGCGGGGGACGACAGCGGTGGACAACCACAATGACCGAGACACTCGACACTCCGCGAACCAGCGCCGCCAGCGCGAGCGCAGCCCCGCTACTCTCCGTGCGCAACATCGAGGTCGTCTATGACGACGTCATCCTCGTCCTGCGCGGGCTCAGCCTCGATGTGCCCAAGGGAGCGATCGTCGCGCTGCTCGGCGCCAACGGAGCCGGCAAGTCGACGACCCTCAAGGCGATCTCCGGCCTGCTCAAGACCGAGGATGGCGAGGTCACGCGCGGCGAGATCATGTTCGACGGCGCGCGCATCGACGGCATCGATCCGGAGAAGATCGTCCGCCGTGGCATCTTCCAGGTCATGGAGGGCCGCCGCATCGTCTCGGACATGACCTCGCTGGAGAACCTCAAGCTCGGCGCGTTCACGCGATCCGATCGCGATGTCAACCGCGACATCGAGATGGTGTTCAACTATTTCCCGCGGCTGAAGGAGCGCACCGGCCTTGCCGGATATCTCTCAGGCGGCGAGCAGCAGATGCTGGCGATCGGCCGCGCGCTGATGGCCCGACCGAAGATGATCCTGATGGACGAGCCGTCGATGGGCTTGTCGCCGCTGCTCGTGAAGGAGGTGTTCGCTATCATCAAGGAGATCAATAGGGATCTCGGCGTCACCATTCTCCTTGTCGAGCAGAACGCGCGTGCGGCGCTGTCGGTCGCCAGCCACGGCTACATCATGGAGCAAGGCAAGGTGGTGCTCGACGGCACCGCGGACAGCTTGCGCGACAACGAGGACGTCAAGGAGTTCTACCTCGGCGGCGCCGGCGACCAGCGCAAGAGCTTCAAGAACCTGAAGAGCTTCAAGCGGCGAAAGCGGTGGCTGTAGCCGAGCTTCTCTCCTCGTCATGGCCGGGCTTGACCCGGCCATCCACGCGCGAGCCGCAACGACGAACGACGTGGATGCCCGGGACAAGCCCGGGCATGACGGTGCAAGACTGAAGGACCGGGCATGACCACCCACTACGACGCCCTCGAATCCCGTGATCCCACTGAGCGTGAGCAGGACCTCTTCAGCCGCCTGCCCGACGTGCTGCGCGCGGCGATGCAGGCGCCGGCCTATGCGGCGCTGCTCCAGGGCATCGATCCGCAGGACATCACCAGCCGTGCCGCGCTGGCGCAGCTTCCGGTCCTGCGCAAGTCAGAACTCCCCGCCCTGCACAAGGCGGCGCCGCCGTTCGGCGGCTTCGTCGCGCAAGCACCGGGCGCGTTCTCGCGGCTGTTCACCTCGCCCGGGCCGATCTTCGAGCCGGAAGCCGCACACAGCGATCCCTGGCGCGGCGCCCGCGCGCTGTTCGCCTCGGGCTTCCGCAGCAGTGACGTCGTGCTCAACACGTTCAGCTATCATTTGACCCCGGGCGGCTTCATCTTCGACGCCTCGGCGCGCGCGCTCGGCTGCGCGGTGATCCCGGCCGGTCCAGGCAATACCGAGGCGCAATTCGAGTTGATCGAGGCCTATCGCCCGATCGGCTACAGCGGCACGCCCGACTTCCTCAAGATCCTGCTCGACGCCGCTGCCAGCGCCGGCCGCGACGTCTCCTCGCTCAAGCGCGCGCTGGTGTCGGGCGCAGCGTTCCCGCCGTCGCTGCAGGCCGAGATCAAGGCGCGCGGCGTCGACGCCTACCAGGCGTTCGGCACCGCCGATCTCGGCATCATCGCCTATGAGACCTCGGCGCGCGAGGGCATGGTGGTCAATGAGGACCTGATCTTCGAGATCGTCCGCCCCGGCACCGGCGATCCCGTCGCGGAGGGCGACGTCGGCGAGATCGTGGTCACCTCGCTCGATCCGCATCACCCGTGGATCCGCCTCGCGCTCGGCGACCTCACCGCCGCCCTGCCCGGCCTCAGCGCCTGCGGCCGTACCAACATGCGCATCAAGGGCTGGATGGGCCGCGCCGATCAGACCACCAAGGTCAAGGGCATGTTCGTGCGGCCCGAGCAGGTCGCCGAGATCGGCAAGCGCCATCCCGAGCTCGGCCGCCTCCGCCTGGTCGTCACCCGCGCCGGCGAGACCGATGCGATGACGTTGAAGGCCGAATGCGCCTCGCCGTCGGACGGTCTCACCGAGGCGCTGAACGCCAGTCTGCGCAGCGTCACCAAGCTCGGCGGCAGCGTCGAGCTGGTCGCACCCGGATCTTTGCCCAACGACGGCAAGGTGATCGCCGACCAACGCTGAGACTTGTTCCAGCGCGGCCAAGCCCTGCATCACCGTCATGAGCGCGGCCGTGCGCACGTCCCATGCGCAATTGTCGCCTCACGCGCGCTCTCCTATACAGCCATGTCACGTTCCCTGGAGTTCGTCCGCATGGCCTTCCCGCGCGCGTCCAAAGCCCTGTCCCGCTTCACCGTGCTCGATCTGACACGGGTGCGCGCCGGCCCGACCTGCGCCCGGCAGTTCGCCGATTGGGGCGCCAATGTCATCAAGATCGACGCGATGATGGAGGACGGCGGCGAGGCGCTCGGCGGCCCGCGCCGCGGTTCCGACTTCCAGAACCTGCATCGCAACAAGCGCGCGATGACGCTCAACCTGAAGGACCCTAAGGGGGTCGACGTATTCATGCGGCTGGCGAAGCAGGCCGATGTCGTGATCGAGAACTATCGCCCCGACGTGAAGACCAAGCTCGGCATCGACTACGAGGCCGTGCGCAAGGTCAATCCGCGCATCGTCTATGGCAGCATCTCCGGCTTCGGCCAGGACGGCCCTTATTCCAAGCGGCCGGGCTTCGACCAGATCGCGCAAGGAATGGGCGGGCTGATGTCGATCACCGGCGCGCCCGGCGAGGGCCCCATGCGCGCGGGCATTCCGATTGCCGATCTCTCCGCCGGCCTGTCCTGTGCGATGGGCATCCTCACCGCGCTCTTGGAGCGCGAGGTCTCCGGCGAAGGCCAGTGGGTGCAGACCTCGCTGCTGCAGGCGCAGATCTTCATGCTCGATTTCCAGGCCGCGCGCTGGCTGATGGAAAAAGACGTCGCGCCGCAGGCCGGCAACAATCATCCGACCAGCATCCCGACCGGTGTCTTCAAGACCTCCGACGGCTACATCAACATCGCCGCGACCGGCGGGCGGATCTGGGAGCGGCTGTGCCAGACGCTCGGCGCGCCCGAATGGATCGACAATCCGGACTACGCCACGGCGCCGGCGCGATCGAAGAACCGTGACGCGCTGAACGCCGAAATCAACGCGCGCACGCTGGCCAAGACCAGCGAGCAATGGGTCGCCGAGCTCAACGCCGCCGGCGTGCCCTGCGGGCCGATCTACGCGATCGATCAGATGTTCGAGGATCCCCAGGTGAAGCATCTCGGCATGGCACAGCCCGTGCCGAGCGACGACGGACGCGACATCACGCTGGTGGCGCAGCCCTTCACGTTGTCGCGCACGCCGAGCCGTATGGCGGCGCGGCCGCCGGAGTTCGGCGAGCAGACCGAGGAGATCCTCGCCGAGTTCGGCTTCACTGACGGCGAAATCGCCGATCTCCGGCTGCATCGGGTGGTGTGAGCAGGTGCAATATGACTGAGCCGTGGCATTCCGCCGCTGTGGCCCAGATGTCACCACGTTGGAACTTCCACCTTGACCGGATTGAGGCCAAGGCAAGACCGCGTTAATCTCTTCTCATCAGTTGACGCGGACCTGAAGTGGCCCGCGGGCGTGAGGAGTAACGGGGTCATGAGCGCATCCGAGTTGAACGAGTTTCTGACGGCGATGGACATGGTTCGCGACGTCAACGCGGCTGCCCTGAACCACGGCAGTGCTCTTCCGTTTGACGAGACGATGCTCGACAACGAGTCCGACTGGTACCACATGCCGGTCGAGGAAACCGTCAACTGAGACCAAGCTGACGCGAGTTCAATCGCGTCCTGGCAATGTTTCCCGATGAAGCCTTCGTTCGATCAGCCGGACGAGGGCTTTTGCTTTTCTGCTCCCGAATGAGCTGAAACACGCTGAATTCAGCGATCGAACCGTGCGCAAAAAAAAGCCCGACGCAAGCGCCGGGCAAGAGATCGTCTCGGGAGGAAACATCAGGGCGCGATGACCATCCATGCGGCGTCACCACGCTGAGCAGGACGAAATCTGCCCATGAATGAAGCCTACCACCGCTCTGCCTAAAATGCTGTCATCGCAAAGACACAACCTCTGGAGAAGCGCCGGAGCGAATCGAACAACGGTCCGGCGAAGTCAATCCAGCTGCTGGTGAACGTGGCGGCGGTGCCACAGTCCGGCTGAGAACGGCTCTGCCGCGCTATTCACCCAAAAAGTCACAGTTCCCGTCTCCGCAATTTTGCGTGCTTTGGATGACGGCCTCTGCCCGTCGATCGGCACTGGCCTGACATCGCGTTGCGCAAAGGGCTGGCGTGCTGATCCCAGAAACATCGAACACCGAGCGTGCGGCCGGTTCTCTCCGACGGACCCGCCTGCATTGGCTCACGGCGACCACGGCGCTGCTATCGCTCGCGCTGGCAAGCCCAGCGCTCGCCCAGGCGACCAGCGGCGGCTCCGGCGGCAACGTCAACGGCACCAGCAACGGCGGCGCCAGTTCGGCAACCGGCACCGGAGCGAACGGTGTTGCGGGAGGCAACCTCACGCAAGGGGGCGGTGGCGGCGGCGCAGGCGCGGTCGGCGGCGACGGTGGTGGCGATTATTCCGGCGCGTTCAGCGGCGGCCAAGGCGGCAGAGCGCCGGGTGAATCGGGGCATGCCGGCCAGGGCGGCGGCGGCACGTCGAGCGGCGGCGGCGGCGGTGGCGGTGCTCATGGTGCGGTGGTCACGACGGACGGCAGCAATACCGCGACCATTACCGGCGGCTATGGGGGACGCGGCGGCTCCGCCAGCCTGAGCTGGGGCGGCGGCGGCGGCGGCGCAGCCGGCTATGGGCTCGTCCTCGACGGCACTGGCCTCAACTACACCAACACCGGCGCGATCGCCGGTGGCATCGGCGGCCCGGGCGGCACGGCCAACAACAATGGGCACGGCGGCGCCGGCGGCGATGGCGGCTACGGCGTCTATCTGACCGGCACGGGCGTTCTCACCAATTCCGGCAGCATCACCGGCGGCAATGGCGGCGACGGCGGCAATGCTCTCAACAGCAGCCAGCCCAACGCGGGCGGGGACGGAGGCAATGGTGGCGCGGGCGTCGTCTTCGCGACCGGCGGCACGCTGATCAATTCCGGCAGCATCACGGGCGGCGCGACAGGTGTCCGCGGCATCGGCGGCAGTTCGTCTAATGGCGTCTTCGGGTCAGCCGGAGACGGCGTGCGCGGGGCCAATCTCACCATCATCAACAGCGGCGCGATCGCGGCGGGATCCAATTTGAGTGGCGATCCCTTGTTCGACGCCAACGCCATCACCTTCACCGGCGGCAGCAACGTGCTGGAGATCTGGGCGAGCTCGATCATCAACGGCAACGTGGTCGGCAACGGCAGCGACACGTTCCGGCTGGGTGGCACGGCGAACGGCACATTCGACGTCTCCAGCATCGGCGGCTCGGCGCAGTATCAGGGCTTCTCGAGCTTCGTGAAGACCGGCACGAGCACGTGGACGTTGACCGGCACCACGGCCGCCGTCACGCCCTGGGCGATCAACCAGGGCACGCTTGCGGTTTCATCCGATGCCAATCTCGGCGCGGCCTCCGGCGGGCTGTCGTTCGGCGGCGGCACGCTGCAAGTTCTGGCGGGCTTCAGCTCCAGCCGCAATATCACGCTCAATGCCGGCGGCGGCAGCTTCGATACCAATGGCAACAACGCCACGCTCAACGGCACGATCTCCGGCAGCGGCGGCCTGACCAAGCTCGGCACCGGAGTCCTGACGCTGAGCGGGGTCACCAGCTACGCCGGCGACACCCTCGTCAGCGGCGGCACGCTTCGGACCGGCGCGTCCGGCGTTCTCTCGGTCGCCAGCAGCTACATGATCGCGACTGGTGCGACGCTCGATATCGATGGCACCGGCCAGACCATCGGAGGATTGAGCGGCAGCGGCAACGTGCTGCTCGGGAGCAATGGAACACTGGCGATCGGCGACAATGGCGGAGCCGCGGTGTTCTCTGGCACGATTTCTGGGAGCGGCACCTTCGTCAAGAGCGGGCCCGGACTCCTCACGCTCAGCGGCACCAACACCTACGCCGGCCTGACCATCGTCGATGGCGGCACGCTGCGCGCGGGCGCGGCCGGCGCATTCGCACCCTTGAGCTCATTCGAGGTCGATAGCGGCACCACGCTCGATCTCAACGGCTTCAACCAGACCATCGCCTCGCTCACGGGCGGCGGCGCCGTGCTGCTCGGCGCGGCCACGCTGACATCGGGCGGCGACAATACGAGCACGAACTTTCTCGGCACGATCTCCGGCAGCGGCGGCTTCACCAAGGTCGGCACCGGCACGATGCGGTTCGACGGAGCGACCACCTATACCGGCGCGACGACGATCAGTGCTGGTACCCTGCAGGCCGGCGCCTCGGGCGTGCTCGCCTCGGCCAGCGCGTTCATAATCGCGTCAGGCGCAACGCTCGATCTCAACGGCTTCGATCAGGCCATCGGCTCGCTCGCGGGCAGCGGCAATGTCCTGCTCGGCGCGGCAATGCTGACGGCGGGCGGCAACAACGGCAATACCAGCTTCTCCGGCGCGATCTCCGGCAGCGGCGGCTTCACTAAGACCGGCACCGGCCGGATGACGCTCACCGGCACGAACAACTATACCGGCGCCACCATCGTCAACGGCGGCGTGCTCGAAGTCGCCGGCGCCATCACCAACACCTCGGGCGTGACGGTCAATGCCGGCGGCACGCTGATGGGCGCGGGTCTCGTCGATCCGCCGATGACGGTGAGCATCAACAATGGCGGCACGCTGGCGCCGGGCAACGGCACCGCCGGCTCGTCGATGACCATCATCGGCAATCTCGCCTTCCAGTCGGGCGCGTACTATCTCGTGCAGCTCGATCCGACGACGGCTTCGTTCGCCAGCGTGAGTGGATCTGCCTCCCTCGGCGGTGCGACTGTCAACGCCGTGTTCGGCACCGGCGGCTATGTCGACAAGCGCTACACGATCCTGACGACCAGCGGCGGCATCTCAGGCAGCTTCGGATCGGTCGTGAAGACCAACCTGCCGTCCGGCTTCAAGACCAGCCTGAGCTACGACGCCAACAACGTCTATCTCGACCTGATCCTCGCGTTTGCCCTGCCCGGCGGCCTCAGCGGCAACCAGAAGGCGGTGGGCGACACGTTGTCGGCCTACTTCGATCGCACCGGCGACATTCCGCTCGTGTTCGGCAAGCTGAATCAGGCGGGGTTGACGCAGGCCTCTGGCGAGAGCGCCACGGGCGTGCAGCAGACCACCTTCAATGCGATGAGCCAGTTCGCCGGCCTGCTCACCGATCCGTTCGCCCAACGCCAGGGCAGCGGTGGTGCGAGCAGCTACGCCGACGCGGCGCGCAAACGCACCGATGCCTTTGCAATGCTGCCCGACGAACGGCCTGCGGATTTTGCGCAGCGCTGGAACGTGTGGGCGGCCGGCTTCGGCGGCTCGCAATCGACCAGCGGCAATGCTAGCGTCGGCTCCAACGACACCACCAGCCACCTTGCCGGCACCGCCGTCGGCGCCGACTATCGGATCGCGCCGCGCACCATCGCAGGCTTTGCCCTCGCCGGAGGCGGCACCAGCTTCAGTGTCAACGGTCTCGGCTCCGGCCGCTCCGACCTGTTCCAGGCCGGCGCCTATCTGCATCATCACATTGGTCCGAGCTATCTGAGGGCCGCGCTGGCTTACGGTTGGCAGGACGTCACCACCGACCGCACCGTCACCATCTCCGGCACCGATCGCTTACGCGCGAGCTATCAGGCCAATGCGTGGACCGGCCGCATCGAGGGCGGCACGCGTTTCGTCGCGCCGCTTGGCGGCGTCGGTGTCACACCCTATGCGGCAGCGCAGGTGAACAGCTTGCGCCTGCCCACTTATATCGAACAGGCCACAGCCGGCGCCGCGACCTTCGCCCTGACCTACGCCGGGAAGACCGTCACCGACACGCGCACCGAGCTCGGCCTGCGCTCCGACAAATCCTATGCACTGGCAGACGGCAATCTCACCTTGCGCGGCCGCCTCGCCTGGGCTCACGACTTCAATCCCGATCGCTCCGTAGCCGCGACGTTCCAGACGCTGCCCGGCGCGAGCTTCGTCGTCAACGGCGCAGCGCAGGCGCGCGACTCTGCATTGACCACGACCTCAATCGAGATGAACTGGCTGAACGGCTGGAGCGCGATGGCGACGTTCGAGAGCGAAATCTCGAACGTGACGCGGTCGTATGCCGGCAAGGGGACAGTGCGCTACGCGTGGTGAGAGCCGGTGTGGCGATTGACACCGCCGAGTTGATAGGCGCGTGGCCCATCGCGCCTCCAACGTCATTCCGGGGCAATCGACAGCGCGAAGCCGCGCAGCGGCTACGCGTTGGCGATTGAACCCGGAATCCCGAGCTGTCGAAAAGAACGCCACCCAATCTCGAGATTCCGGGTTCAAGGCCTGCGGCCTTGCCCCGGAATGACCGTGGGTGGAAGACCGCGCCTACGCCTCAGCCTTCGCTGCCGGCGGGGTCGACTTGCTGACGCTCGCCACCAGCCGGTCGATCAGCGGCCAGAACAGCAGCACGATCGCCAGCGTCGTGATGGTGCCGACCAGGCCGTTCGCCCAGAACACCTTCATGTTGCCGCCGGAGATGATCATCGACTGCCGGAACGCGTCCTCGGCGCGGCTGCCGAGCACCAGCGCCAGCGTGAACGGCGCCAGCGGAATCTTGATCTTCTTGAAGACGTAGCCGACGACGCCGAAGCCGAGCATCAGCCAGACGTCGAACATCGCGTTCTGGATCGCATAAGCGCCGATCGCGCAGGACACCACGATCATCGGCGCCACCGCCGCGAACGGCACGCGCAGGATCGAGGCGAAGATCGGCACGGTCGAGAGCACCAGCACGAGACCGACCACGTTGCCGAGATACATCGAGGCGATCAGGCCCCAGACGAAATCCTTGTGCTCCACGAACAGCAGCGGGCCGGGATTGAGGCCCCACACCATCAGACCGCCGAGCAGGATCGCCGCGGTGCCCGAGCCGGGAATGCCGAGCGCGAGCATCGGCAGCAGCGCCGCGGTGCCCGAGGCGTGCGCCGCGGTCTCAGGCGCGAACACGCCCTCGATGCGGCCCTTGCCAAAACTGTCCTGGTCCTTGGAGAAGCGCTTGGCGAGGTTATAGCCCATGAAGGAGGCCGCGATGGCGCCGCCCGGCGTGATGCCGAGCCAGCAGCCGATCACCGAGGAGCGGAAAAGCGTCATCCAGTACTTCGGCAGGTCCTTCCAGACGGCGAGCACCGTGCGCAGCGAGATCGATGCGGCGTGGCCGCGCAGCGCCAGACGCTCTTCCATCGTCAGCAGGATCTCGCTGATGCCGAACAGGCCGATCACGGCGACCAGGAAGTTGATGCCACGCAAGAGGTCGGTCGAGCCGAAGGTCATGCGCAGCTGGCCGGAGACGGTGTCCATTCCGACGCCGGCGAGCAGCAGGCCGAGCGCCATCGCGATAACGGTCTTGTGCTTGTCCTCACGTCCCAAGCCGACGAAGGAGCAGAAGGTCAGCAGATAGACGGCGAAGAACTCCGGCGGCCCGAACTTCAGCGCGAAGGACGAGATCCATGGTGCCAAGAAGGTGATCAGCAGCACCGCGACCAGCGAGCCGATGAAGGACGAGGTGAAGGCCGCGGTCAGCGCCTCCGCCGCCTTGCCCTGCTGTGCCATCGGATAACCGTCGAAGGTGGTCGCGACGGACCAGGCCTCTCCGGGAATATTGAACAGGATCGAGGTGATGGCGCCGCCGAACAGCGCGCCCCAGTAGATGCAGGACAGCATCACGATGGCCGAGGTCGGGTCCATCGAGAAGGTGAGCGGCAACAGGATGGCGACGCCGTTGGGACCGCCGAGCCCCGGCAGCACACCGACGAACACGCCGAGCACCAGCCCGACCATCATCAAGAGCAGCGTCTTCCAGGTCAGGAGGACCGCGAACCCGTGCAGCAGCAGACCCAGAGCTTCCATTACTTGGCTTCCATTGGTGCAGTTCCACTTCCTCCGTCATCGCGAGGAGCGAAGCGACGACGCGATCCAGGAGTTGTCAGGCTCGAGTCTGGATTGCTTCGCTCGCAATGACGACTGGTGAGAGAATTGGTTAGTACCCGAACGCCGCTTCGAGCGGTCCCTTGGGCATGATCACGTCGAACACGACATCGAAGGTCACGAACATCACGGCGCTGAACAGGAACGCCGTGAGCAGCGATTTCCAGATCGCGATCTTGCCGACGATCCGCATGAAGCCGGCGATCAGGAGAAAGCTCGCCACGTAGATGCCGAGAAACTGCATGGCGATGCAGAAGAGCAGCGTCGGCACGAATACCGCCATCACGCGTCGCAGCTGCGCCCGCGTCACGAAGGTCTCGCGCGCTTCCTTGCTCGACAGGAAGGCGGCGCCGATTCCGTAGAGGCTGGCGCCACCGAGGATCACCGACAGATAGAACGGGAAGTAGCCGGGCTCGGGACCGGTCGAGTCCCAGGACGCGCCGGTCCGCCAATTGTCCCAGGCGAGCAGGACAGCGAGCCCGAGCAGCAGCAGCGACACTCCGACGTCGACGGTCCGGTTGGAGGTGACGGCCGGAGAATTCTCCTCCGGCGCCGTCGGATCGTCGACCGCGATCTCGAGCTCAGCGTTGGACATCGATCTTCCTCATCCCCTCAGCTTCGCCGGCCTTACTTGGCTACGAAGCCGGCTTCCGTCATCAGCTGCTTGTTCAACGAACCGTCCTCTTCGAGGAACTGCAGCATGTCTTTGCCGGTGAGGAAGATCGGCTTGAGCGCCTGCTTCTCCATATAATCCTTGTATTCCGGCGTCTGAACCAGCTTGCTGAACAGGTCGACATAGAACTCCTGCTGCTCCTGGGTCACCTTGCCCGGCAGGAACATGCCACGCAGCATCAGGTACTGCACGTCCAGCCCCTGCTCCTTGCAGGTCGGAATATCGTTCCAGGACTGGGTTTCCGTGACCTTGGTCGTGTAAGAGATGCGCTCCTTGTCGAACACGCAGAGCGGACGCACCTGGCCGGCGCGCCAGACTTCAAGGTTCTCGGAAGGATTGTTCACGTTGGCCTCGGTGTGCCCGCCGACCAGTTGGGTCGCAGCCTCACCGCCCGACTTGTAGGGCAGATAGGAGAACTTCGCGCCGGTCTTCTTCTCCATGAAAACGGTCAGCACGTGGTCTTCGCGCTTGGATCCGGTGCCGCCCATCTTGAACGGCGAGCTCGATGCCTTGGCGGCGTCGATGAACTCCTTCACCGTCTTCGGGCCGTTGACATTGTCCCACAGCACGAACTGGTCGAGCGCGATCACGGCAATGGGCGACAGCTCACGCCAGTCGAACGGCAGCTTGGCCGACAGCGGCAGCATGTAGATCAGCGAATAGGCGATCAGGACCTTGTTCGGATCGCCGTCGCTGGATTTCATGTACATCAGCGCTTCGGCCCCGGAGGCGCCGCCCTTCAGCGACACGACCACCGGCTGCTTCAGAAGATTGTTCTTCTGGATCGCGGCCTGCATCATCCGCGCCATCTGATCGGAAGCACCGCCGGCGCCGGCGGCGACGACGATCTCGACCGGCTTGGTCGGCTCCCAACCGGCAGAGGCCGGCGCGCTTGCGAAAATGGCAGCCGCAGCGGCTGCGATCGTGATCAGATTACGCACGTGTTTCATCCCCCGTTCAAAGCACCAGCTTGTGTCCTACCAGGATACTGCCGGCTTATTGTGGTCACTTCAAGAACACAAGCGAGATGCGGCCTCATGACATCAGCATAAGGTCGCACGATCAGCATCGGACTACTTGCCCTTCCAGTTCGGCGTCCGCTTGTTCAGGAACGCGTCCATGCCCTCGCGGAAATCCTCGCTCATATAGGCGCGCAGGATCAGGTCTTCGCCCTCGTCGCGGGACAGCGTACGGCGGATGCGGCGCACGGCCTCTTTCGTGACTTCGAGCGTGATCGGTGCATGCGAGGCAACCAGTCTTGCCGTCTCCAACGCTCGCGCCTGCAGGGTGTCGACGTCGGGCACGATCTCGCTGAGCAGGCCGAGCGCGAGCGCCTCCGGCGCCTCGACAAGGCGCGCCTTGAAGATCAGGTCCTTGGTCCGCGCCGGTCCGATCAGCGAGACCACGCGCGAAATATTCGACATCGACAGACAATTGCCGAGCGTGCGCGCGATCGGAAAACCGATGCGCGTGCTCTCGGTGCCGATGCGGATGTCGCAGCAGGCGGCGATGCCCGCGCCACCGCCTGTGCATGCGCCCGCGATCGCCGCGATGACCGGCACGCGGCACAGTTCGAGAGTTCCGAGCACGCGGTCGATACGCGCCTCATAGTCGAGCGCGTCCTGCGCGGTCTTGAAGGCGCGGAATTGGGAGATGTCGGTGCCGGAGGCGAAGGCCTTGTCGCCCGCCCCGGTCAGGATCAGCGCCTTGATCGAGCGGTCGGCGTTGATGGCCTCGCAGATCGAGGCCATCCGGTCGTACATCGCGAACGTCATCGCGTTGCGCGCCTGCGGCCGGTTGAAGGTGATCTTGGCGATGCCGTCGTCGACGGCATAGATCAGATCGTCGGAGCCGGTCGCAGGAGCGTTCATCAGGCCACCTTCGGAATCGGCGCAGCCTCGCGCGCCTTCAGGACGTCCATTGCGGCGAGCACGCCACCGGCGCGATGCGGGACATTGGCGAGCGCGAGGCCCATCTCGACGCCAGACAGCGTGCCCATCAGCATCAGGTCGTTGAAATGGCCGATATGGCCGATGCGGAACACCTTGCCCTTGATCTTGTTCAGGCCGGTGCCGAGCGACATGTCGAAGTTCTCGAGCACGGTCTTGCGGAACGCATCGGCGTCATGGCCCTCGGGCATGACGACGCCGGTCAGCGCCGGCGAATGCGCCTGCGGATCGGCGCATTGCGTGTCGAGGCCCCAGGCCTTCACCGCCGCGCGCGTCGCGAGGCTGTGGCGGCGGTGGCGTGCGAACACGTTCTCGTGGCCCTCCTCCTCCAGCATCTTCAGCGCCTCGTTGAGGCCCATCAAGAGATTGCAGGCCGGCGTATAGGGGAAGGTGCCGAGCTTGTTGAAGGTGATGATCTCCTGCCAGTCCCAATAGGAGCGCATGCCGGGATTGGCCTTGGCGACGGCGAGCGCCTTCTCGGAGACGGCGTTGAAGCCGAGGCCCGGCGGCAGCATCAGCCCCTTCTGCGAGCCGGCGACGGAGACGTCGATGCCCCAGGCGTCGTGCTCATACTCCATCGAACCAAGGCCCGAGATGGTGTCGACCATCAACAGCGCCGGATGGCCGGCACGATCGAGCGCCTTGCGCACCTCCAGCGGCGGTGTCAGGCAGCCCGTTGAGGTCTCGTTGTGAACGACGCAGACGGCCTTGATCTTGTGCGCCTTGTCGTCGACGAGGCGCTGCTCGATCGCCGCGATATCGGCGCCGTGACGCCAATCGCCGGGGATGAAATCGACGTCGAGCTTGAACTTCTCGGCGATGCCCCGCCACAGCACCGCGAACTGGCCGGTCTCGGCCATCAGCACCTTGTCGCCGGGCGCGAGCGTGTTGACGATTGCGGCTTCCCATGCGCCGGTGCCGGACGACGGATAGATGATCACCGGCTGCTTGGTTCGGAAGATCCGTTGCGAGGCGGCCAGCACCGCGAAACCGAGTTCCGCGAACTCCGGACCGCGATGGTCGAGCGTCGGCATATCCATCGCGCGGAGCACGCGGTCGGGCACGTTGGTCGGCCCCGGAATCTGAAGAAAATGCCGTCCTGTGTGCACAGTCATTGGCGTCCATCCCCGGTCATTTGGTTGGCGCGCGGACGTGGCATCCCACGCGTTCGCCGCGCTTTTCTCCCGCCAGACCGCTGGCGTCAATAAAGAAGACGCGAGCACCGAGCGCTTCGGGCTGACATCCCTCAGATGCACACGATTCCCCTTTTTCTGTGCAGTGCGGCACGAGCCGTTGTGCCCCGGAGCCGCACGCGATTTCGCCTCATTTCACAACCGCGAGATGCCGCGGCGCATTGCCGGGCAGCGGCTGCTCCAGGAGCGCCATGGCCGCATCGACGCCACCGCCACGATGCGGCACACCGGCGACACGCATCCCCATCTCGACACCGCTCAGCGCCGCCATCAGGGTCAGCTCGTTGCACTCGCCGAGATGGCCGATGCGGAACACCTTGCCGGCGACCTTGGACAAGCCCGAGCCGAGCGACATGTTGAAATTGTCCAGCACGACCTGGCGGAACTCGTCGGCATTATGGCCCGGCGGCATCAACACCGCGGTCAGTACCGGAGAGTAGTCCTTCGACTCCTGGCACAGCACTTCAAGACCCCAATGCTCCACTGCCGCCCGGGTCGCTGCCGCGAGGCGCTGGTGACGCGCGAACACCTGATCGAGCCCCTCCTCGAGCAGCATCGCGATCGCTTCACGCAGGCCGTAAAGCAGATTCGTCGCCGGCGTATAGGGGAAGAAGCCGTTCGCATTCAGCTTCAGCATGTCCTCCCAGTCCCAGAACGAGCGCGGCATCTTGTTGGTCTTGGCCACCGCGCGCGCCTTGTCCGAGACGGCGTTGAAGCCGAGCCCCGGCGGCAGCATGAAGCCCTTCTGGGA
The DNA here is from genome assembly GCF_032377575.1 of Bradyrhizobium sp. SZCCHNS2022. Classification (NCBI taxonomy): domain Bacteria; kingdom Pseudomonadati; phylum Pseudomonadota; class Alphaproteobacteria; order Hyphomicrobiales; family Nitrobacteraceae; genus Bradyrhizobium; species Bradyrhizobium sp. SZCCHNS2022. The sequence goes on from NZ_JAUHHZ010000001.1 coordinate 3,613,221, forward strand.
GCAGGACACGGCGACGTCGACCTTCCACTCGTCGAAGCGGAAGTCGGCCGAGGCGAGACCGGAAATGGTGTCGACCATCAGCAGCGCCGGATGCTTGGCGCGATCCATCGCCGCGCGCACCTCGGCGATCCGGCTGGTCGCGCCGGTCGAGGTCTCGTTGTGCACGACCATGACCGCCTTCAGCTGATGCGCGGTATCGGCCGTCAGCTTCTCCTCGATGACCGAGGGATCGACGCCCCGGCGCCAATCGCCGGGAATGAAATCGACCTCGATGCCCCAGCGCGCCGCCATCTGCCGCCACAACGTCGCGAAGTGGCCGGTCTCAACCATCAGCACCTTGTCGCCAGACGACAGCGTGTTGACGATTGCGGCCTCCCAGGCTCCGGTACCGGAGGACGGATAGATGACGACGGGGCTCGTGGTCTTGAAGATCTTCTGCGAGCCGTCGAGAACAGCCTTGCCGAGTTCGGCGAACTCGGCACTGCGGTGATCGATCACCGGCATATCCATGGCTCGCAACACCCGCTCGGGCACCGGACTCGGGCCCGGGATGTGCAGGAAATGACGGCCTTGGTGACGGGTCACAGCGCAACTCCAGAGAATAGCGGCATTCTGACACCCATGATTGCATGCAATTTTTTGCTTTACAAGTGTCATACGCATGCATTTCTGCGGTCGACCATATCTGTAACACCCGCTACAATCGCACCGATGAGTTCCACGATTCCACATATCGAAACCGTCCCTTTGGCCGAGCCGACAGGCCGCCCTTCCCCTGCGCGCGACGAGACCTCGCTGCACGAGGAGATCCTGGCGCGGCTGCGCGACTACATTGTCGAGGGTCATGTCGCAGATGGCGGCCGGCTGTCTGAGCGGCAATTGTGCGAGATGCTGGGCGTCTCGCGCACGCCCTTGCGTGAAGCTCTCAAGGTCCTTGCGGCTGAAGGGCTGGTGGAGCTGCTGCCCAATCGCGGCGCCCGGGTGCGCCCCTTGAGCGCTGCCGACATTCAGGAATTGTTCGATCTGATGGGCGGCCTGGAGGGCCTCGCCGGCCGCCTCGCCTGCGAGAAGATCTCGGATGAAGGCGTCGAAAAAATCGCGCAGTATCATCACGATATGTACGGTTTTTACATGCGACAGGACATGCAGGGCTATTTCCGCATGAACCAGCTCATCCACCGTGCGATCGTCGATGCGGCCGCCAATGCCACACTTCACGCGACGTATGAGAGCCTCGCAGGCCGTATCCGGCGGGTCCGCTTCTCGGCGAACTTCGCCCGCAAGCGCGAGCGTTGGAGCGAGGCCATGCGCGAGCACGAATTGATCCTCGACGCGCTGCGCCGGCGCGCCGGCAGCGAGCTGTCGGACATCCTATTCCAACACCTGCGCAACAAGGGCGCCGCGGCGATCGCCTATTTCGGCGAGGAGCAGACGACCGCCGCACCGGCGACCGAGGGAAAGCCGGCCAGAGTAGACTAAGGTCGAGATCGCTCCCTCAAAATTGCATGCAATCTGGTTGACGATATCTCATAAATGATTGACACCGGGCCGAGGCCCGTGGAACTGCGACGCCACCAGGCCCGACCAGGGATCATCATGCCGAACGCCAAAGCCGGTCCGTCCAGGCTCGAACAGAAGCTCCGTGCCGAGATCACGGGCGATGTCTTCTTCGATCGGTTCAACCGGGGCCGCTACGCCACCGATGCCTCGTTCTACCAGGTCATCCCGGCCGGCATGGTCGTGCCGCGTACCATGGACGAGGCGCTGCGGGCGCTCGCCATCGCCCGCGACGACGGCTACATCGTCACCCCGCGCGGCGGCGGCACCTCGCAATGCGGCCAGACCGTCAACGAAGGCCTCGTGGTCGACTTCTCCAAGCATTTGAGCCGGATCGTCTCGCTCGACGTCGAGGGGCGGACGTGTGTGGTCGAGCCGGGCATCGTGCTCGATGACCTCAACCGCCAGCTCAAGAAGCACGGGTTGTGGTTTCCGGTCGACGTCTCCACCGCCTCGCGCGCCACGATCGGCGGCATGGCGGGCAACAATTCCTGCGGCGGCCGCTCGCTGCGCTACGGCACGATGCGCGACAATACCATTGCGATCGACGCCGCGCTGGCCGACGGCACGCTGGTCCGCTTCGGAGAGGTGCCGCGCGACCTCAAAGACGTCAACGCGCCCGACGAGGCCCGCGCGCTGTTCCGCGACATGCTGGCGCTCGGCGAGCGCGAGGCTGCGGAGGTCGCCGACAAGTTTCCCAAAGTGCAGCGCCGCGTCGGCGGCTATAATCTCGATGCGCTGACTCCGCGCAACTCCGCCAATAATCTCGCGCACCTCCTGGTCGGCTCCGAAGGCACGCTGGCCTTCTCGACCCGCATCGAGCTGAAGCTGTGGCCGTTGATCCGCACCAAGGTGCTCGGCGTCTGCCATTTCGGCAGCTTCTACGAGGCGATGGATGCGGCCCAGCATCTGGTCAAACTGAAGCCGATCGCGGTCGAACTGGTCGACCGCACCATGATTGGACTGGGACGCGATATCGCGATGTTCCAGCCGGTGATCGCGGCGGCCGTGCGGGGCGATCCCGACGCCATCCTCGTGGTGGAGTTCGCCGAGGAGACGACAGACGAAAACCTCGCCAAGCTGAAGCAGCTCGGCGAACTGATGGGCGACCTCGGCTTTGCCTGGACGAACGAGCCTCGCAAATGGGGCGGTGTCGTCGAGATCACCGAGCCCGCGCTGCAGACCGCCGTCGCCGATTTCCGCACCGCCGGCCTCAACGTGATGATGTCGATGAAGGAGGCCGGCAAGCCGGTGTCCTTCGTCGAGGACTGTGCCGTGCCGCTGCCGCATCTCGCCGACTACACGGCGAGGCTCAACGACGTCTTCGCCAAGCACGGCACCCGCGGCACGATGTATGCGCACGCCTCGGAAGGCTGCCTGCATGTGCGCCCGGTGCTGAACCTGAAGCTGGAGAAGGACGTCAAGGCGATGCGCGCCATCGCCGAAGAAGCGTTCGCGATGGTGCGCGAATACAAGGGCTCGCATTCCGGCGAGCATGGCGATGGCATCGTCCGCTCGGAGTTTCACGAGCAGATGTTCGGCAGCCGCATTGTCGCGGACTTCAAGGAGGTCAAGCAGCGCTTCGACCCCAGCAACGTGCTCAATCCCGGCCGCATCGTCGATCCGCCGAAAATGGACGACCGCTCGCTCTTCCGCTATCCGCCGGACTATCGCATCGACGACATCAAGCCCGTGCTCGACTGGTCGGCCTATCCCGGCGCAGCCGGCGGTTTCCAGGGCGCGGTCGAGATGTGCAACAACAACGGCGCCTGCCGCAAGCTCGACGGCGGCGTAATGTGCCCATCCTACCGCGCCACCCGGGACGAGAAGGATGTCACGCGCGGGCGCGCCAACACGCTGCGGCTCGCGATCTCAGGCCAACTCGGTCCGGGCGCGCTGTCCTCTGACGAGATGATGGAGACGCTGAAGCTCTGCGTGTCCTGCAAGGCCTGCCGCCGCGAATGCCCGACCGGCGTCGACATGGCCAAGATGAAGATCGAGGTGCTGGCGGCGCGCGCGACCACGCATGGCCTCACGCTGCGTGACCGGCTCGTGGCCTATCTGCCGCGCTACGCCGATATGGCCGCCCGCATTGCGCCGCTCATGAACCTGCGCAATCATGTTGCGCCGTTGCGCGCGCTGATGGAGCGTGTCACCGGCATCAGCGCCAGACGCGAGCTGCCGGCGTTCCGCACCGACACCTTCCGCGTCGATGCCGACGCATTCGGTCCGACTGATGGCCGCGAGGTTGTGCTGTTCGGCGATACCTTCAACCGCATCTATGAACGTGAGAATCTCGACGCCGCGCTGCGCGTGCTGATCGCCGGCGGCTATCGCGTCTACGTGCCCAGGCCGGCCGATGGCGGCCGCGCGCTCTGCTGCGGCCGGACCTTTCTCTCCGCCGGCCTCGTCGACGAGGCAAAGTCCGAGCTGCAGCGCCTGGTCGAGACTTACGCACCGTTCGCCTCGCGCGGCGTGCCGATCATCGGCCTCGAACCAAGCTGCCTGCTGACGCTGCGCGACGAGCTGCTGTCGCTGCGCAACGACACCGTTGCGAGGACAATCAGCGCCCACGCGCTGCTGCTGGAGGAGTTTCTGGCCCGCGAGGCCGAAAGCGGCCGACTGGCGCTGCCGCTAGGCCCTCTGCCCGGGAAGGCGCTGCTGCACGGCCATTGCCACCAAAAATCCTTCGCCGCGTTCAAGCCCGTTGAGCAGGTCCTGCGCCTCATTCCAGAGCTCACGATCGAGACCATCGAGTCCTCGTGCTGCGGCATGGCCGGCGCGTTCGGCTATGGCGCCGAGACCTACGATGTCTCCTTGCAGATGGCTGAGGCATCACTGTTACCTGCAGTCCGTAAGGCCGACGCTTCGACGTTCATCGTCGCCGACGGCACCTCTTGCCGCCACCAGATCCAGGACGGCGCCGCCCGCGGCGCCGTCCACGCCGCGCAGCTCCTGGCGATGAGCCTCGAGCGAGGGCGCGCATCGACATAGTTCATCGGGTGAGCAAAGCGAAGCGTGCCCGCCGCAGACCTCCTTCTTCGCTAGATGGCGTGCACGCTTCGCTTTGCCTACCAGACCCAGCTCGCTTGACTTAACGACATAGGGAACTCATCGACATGGCCGATCTCACGCTCGACACTGCCCGCAAGATCCTCGACGCCACGCTCGCCAAGGGCGTCGAAAAGAAGCTCAAGCCGCTCGCCGTCATGGTGCTCGACGCCCGCGGCTGCCTGAAGGCAGCTGTCGCACAGGACGGCACCAGCCTGATGCGGGCCGAGGTTGCGCATGGCAAGGCCTATGGTGCGCTAGCGCTCGGCCTCGGCTCGCGCGCACTGTTCCAGCGTGCCCAGGAACAGGCCTATTTCATCGACGCTGTGAATACGCTGGCGCAAGGCCGAATGGTGCCGGTGCCCGGCGGCGTGCTGATCATGGACGGCGCCACGCTGCTCGGCGCCGTCGGCGTCTCCGGCGACACGTCCGACAACGACGAGATCTGCGCCGTCGCCGGCATCGAGGCCGCCGGCCTCAAGGCAAATCCGGGCTGAGCCGCCCGGACCCGAGGGAGCTTTCGACACTCGGCGGCTTCCTTGGTGAGATCTCCCCGGGAGCTTACCAAGGTTTCATCGGTGCGGCTCTCCGCGCCCGAAACATTGCCGGGCGCTGCACGTTTGTCCTTCGGGGCGCGTGGAGAACCCGGACATGCCTCGCAGACCAGCCCGCACCATCATCATCACCGGCGCCTCGGCCGGCGTCGGTCGCGCCATCGCCAAACGCTTTGCCGAAGCCGGCGATCGCGTCGGCCTGATCGCGCGCGACGGGGAGGCGCTGCGCGAAGTTCAGCGCGAGTTGCAGGCGCGATTTGCCCATGCCGAATACGAGGCGGTCGATGTCGCCGATGCGCAGGCCCTGTCCGATGCCGCCGAGCGGCTCGAGCAGCGACTGGGCCCGGTCGACATCTGGATCAACGATGCCATGGAGACGGTGTTCTCGACCGTCGCCGACATCACCGCCGACGAATTCCGCCGGGTCACCGAGGTCACCTATCTCGGCTTCGTCCACGGCACGATGGCGGCGCTGCGCTCGATGCGTCGGCGCAACGAAGGCAGGATCATCCAGATCGGCTCGGCGCTCGCCTATCGCGGCATTCCCTTGCAGGCAGCCTATTGCGGCGCCAAGCACGCCATCCGCGGCTTCACCGACTCGCTGCGCGCCGAGCTGATGCACGAGCGCTCGCGCATCACGCTTTGCATGGTCGACCTTCCGGCCGTGAACACGCCGCAATTCGACTGGGCACGTGCCCACCTGGCGCACACGCCCCGCCCGATGGGCCGGCCGGTCCAGCCCGAGGTGATCGCCGACGCGGTCTATCGCGTCGCCGCCGGCGGCTTCCGGGAATATTGGATCGGCTGGCCGACGCTGCTCACCATCCTCGGCAACGCCGTCGCGCCGACGGTGCTCGACCGCTATCTCGCCGCCAAGGCCTTCGCCGGCCAGCAGACGGATGTTCCGCTGGTGCCCGACCGTACCGACAATCTCGACCATCCGATCACCCGCCTGCACCGCACGCGCGGCTCCTTCAGCCAAGGCGCAGCGCAAAAGGCTGTGCTGCTGCCCGGCGATGTCGCCCGCGCCGCGACCGTCGCGATCGGAGCGGCGATCTTCTTTGCGCTGGGAGCGACGATGAGCCGGCGACGCCGGCGCTAGAGCGCGGGCCTTGCGCGACACCGGCGAGCTGCGCTTCTCTGTTCCGCGGCATTTATTGCGGTCCGGAGCGCTTCCATGACGATCGAGAGCATCAGCGCGATCACCATCGCCACCCACGACATGGCCCGCGCGGTCACCTTCTATCGCGCGCTCGGCTTCGACGATATTCCCTATGGCGGCGCGGAGTCGCCGTTCACGACCTTCCGCGTCGGCACAGGCTTTCTCAACCTGATCGCCACCCCTACGGACAAGCAATGGAGTTGGTGGGGTCGCATCATCTTCCATGTCGGCGATGTCGACGCCGTTTACGCCAAGGCGCTCGCCGCGGGATTCTCGCCCTCGACCACGCCGCGCGACGCCGAATGGGGCGAACGCTATTTCCATCTCACCGATCCCGACGGCCACGAGCTGAGCTTCGCCCGACCGCTTCGGCGCTGAGCTAGCCGAGCTCGAAGGTCGTAACGCCGAACACCCGCTCGATCCGCAGTGGGGCGACCGGCCCGGTGTACATGCGCGCGGTCTCGAACACGGGCTTCAAGCCGAGGCTTTCGGCCAGACCCACCGAATCCGGATTAATCGCGGGGGCGTCGATGAAAACCTCGGCTGCGCCGGAAACGGTCAGGAGGGCCGAGAGCACGGCCTCGGCGTCACGACGCAGATCCGCAATCAACGGGCCGATCTTGTAGCCTGTGCGGCATGGGCGGATCACTCCCCAGGCAGCCAGCGCGCCGTCGCGGATGAGCGCGCGGCCGACATGTCCCGGGCTGGCGATCCAGGCCTGCAAGAATGCCGGGCGCGCGGCAGGAAAAACTGCCGCGTCGGACGCTTCGATGTCGCCCAGCGGCACGTCGACCAGGGGGACGATATCGCCGCCCGCCGGCGCCGGCAGCGCCCCCGCAGGCATCCCGCCGTAACGCACATTGGCGTAAGCGTAGCTGAAGCCGGATCTGCGGTAGTTGTCCCGCTGCGCAACCACGCCGTCGAGACCGATGACGCGCGATCCCGCATGTCCCACAGCCGCCTGCCAGAGCCGGAGGCCGTACCCCTGTCCGCGCATGTCAGGCCGCACGATGTAGAAGCCGAGAAAGGCAAAGCGGTCGTCGTAGTTCACGCAGGACACCGTGGCCACTGGTACGCCATCACGCTCGGCCACGAGGAAGCCGTGGGGATCGACCACGGCAAAACACGCGGCGTCGGACAGGCCGGGATTCCACCCCTCGGACGCCGCCCAGTCCACGGCCAGCGCAATCTCGTCCCGACGCAGCGTCCGGATGATGAGACCATCGGTTGCATGGGTGCCTGGCGGCGTCATGTCACTATTCTAGATTCTCGAGCGCGGTCGCGCATCAACAACGAAACCTTGATTGACGGAATCTCCACTGCTTCACATTTCCACTTCGCGCCGGTTCTCGCGGCTGCAATAAAAGTTCGTACCCGCCGAGACGTGATCTTCAGCTCGTGTTCTACAGTTGTAGCTTCGGCTGTTTGGCGGCCTCAGTGTCTCGCTCGCGCTTGGCCTCATCGTCTACAGTCTGCCGGCCATCCCGCGCCGGTGGTTACTGGCGCATTTTCGCTTTGGCCCGGTTCGAATGCTGTGGCGAGGCCCGATGCTTGGCACACGCCAGCCGATACGGATAGCATCGCGGTCGGAGGTTGCGAAAGCCGGGCTTGCCCCGAAGGCTGTCATTGGAGTGGCGTGGTCTCCAGCGACTGCCCGCAATCAGCTCCCTACTTCCCCGGCCACACCGGCTTGCGCTTCTCGGCAAACGCCTTCAGGCCTTCCTTGGCATCCTCGGTCATCGCCAGCAGGGCGATCTGGCTTTCGAGATAGGCGATGGCTTCGTCGAACGACATCGAGGAAATCGCGCGCATGGCATATTTGCCGCGCCGGATCGCCGTCGGCGATTTGTCGACGATGCGGCCGATCAGCCAGTCGACCTTGGCGTCGAGTTCAGCCGCCGGCACGACATGGTTGAGCAGGCCCGCGGCCTGCGCGGCCCTGGCATCGAACGGCTCGCCCGTCAGCGCCCATTCGTTGACGAGCCGCGGCGGCGCGATGTTCTGCAGCAGGCTCAGCACCTGCATCGGGAACACGCCGACCTTCACCTCGGGCAGCCCGAAGACGACATGATCGGCGGCAACCGCCATGTCGGTCATGCACAGCAGCCCCATGCCGCCGGCCATGCAGACGCCGCCAACGCGCGCGATGGCGGGCTTGGTGGCATTCTGCGATAACCTCAGCAGATCGGCATAGTCGACATTGGGGCGCGAGAAATCCATCGCGAAGGCGGCGCCGGAGTTCTGCAGATCGGCTCCGGCGCAGAACGCCTTGTCCCCCGTCCCCGTCAGCACGATCACGCGCACCTCGGGGTCGTCATGCGCCTGGCGGTAGCCGCGGGAGATCCCTGCGATGACGGCACCATTCAGGGCGTTGCGTTTCTCGGGACGATTGATGGTGATCCACAGGGCCTGCCCGCGCTTGTCCAGAATCACGCTGTCGTCGGTCATCGCCTTGCCTGTCTCATGAGCTCGGATGAGAGATTGTGGCGGGATAGCTGTCGCCGGCAAGGAAAACTTGCGTCAGCTGGCCGCGCGTCGGCCGATCTCCGCGATCACGCCGCGCAGCAGCGGGCGGGCCGGCTCGAACTGGCCGGTGCGCAGGAAGGCAATGGTCTGCCGGAGTGACGTCGGGTGCACGAGCAGGCCCATATGCGAGGCCTTGATGGTCGTGTAGTCCGTCATTTCGGCGAGCTTGCAGCTCTCGACCGACACCCGACCGTCGTTCGGCCGCGGCAGAAGGAACAGTCCGGAAATAGGATCTAGGAAACGGTTGCCGGCGATGACGCCGATCTCGTAGTCGGCGGGAGGCAGCGACGCCAGTGTGACATTCTTGGTCGTCACCAATTGCAGGCCGGCGGGGCCGAAATAGGCGCGGTAAAGGCCGACATTCTGCAGCCGATCAGCGAGCTCACTGCCGCCGTTGGGCGTTCCCAGCATGACGACACGGCCCAGCCGTAGCGGACGGCGCCGGGCTATGATGACGCGCGCAAGGAGCCCGCCCATCGAGTGCGTGACGAAGTGGATCGGGCCATCGAGCCCGCCGGCGAAGTTCATGATCGTGGGGCCGACATCCTCGGCAAGCCGTTCCAGCGGCTTCTTACGACTTTCATAGTCGACGTTCAGCGTGGCAAAGCCCTCGCGCCGCAGCTTCTTTTCAAGCGGCCGCAGCATCAATGAACGGCCGGCGATGCCATGCAGCAGGACGACCCCCGCAGTGCGAGGGCCATGCTGCTGATCCCGCCGGCGCAACGATGCCATCACGCCACTTCGCGCTCCTCTGGGTCGCGCTCCGGATTGGCGGCAGCCGTGCTCTCCTCTGCGAGCGCCTTGGCGCCGACGTAGTCGGTCTTGCCGGAGCCGAGCAGCGGGATCTTGTCGACCACCATCACCACGGCCGGAACCGCGAGCTCAGGAGCGCCCTGCGCCTTTGCCTGACGCTGCATGGCCGCGCGCCCGGCATCCTTCTCTGTGGTGATCAGAATGATCCGCTCACCCTTGCGCTGATCTGGGATCGACACGGCAACCGACCCCGCTTGCGGCCACAGCGTAGCAGCAATCTGCTCGACGAGCGTGAGCGACACCATCTCACCGGCGATCTTGGCAAAGCGCTTGGCTCGGCCCTTGATCGTGATGAAACCCTGCGCGTCAATGGTCACGATGTCGCCGGTGTCGTGCCAACCTTCGGGCAGCGCTTCCAGCACGCCGGGATTTTCCGCCCGGAGATAGCCGAGCATGACATTGGGCCCGCGAACCGAGAGGCGGCCGCCCTCCTCGATGCCAGGGACCTTGTCGAGCCGGGCCTCCATCAACGGCGACAGTCGTCCGACGGTGCCGACGCGGTTGGCCATCGGCGTGTTCATCGCCAGCACCGGCGCGGTCTCGGTGACGCCATAGCCTTCGAGAACGCGGATGCCAAAACGCTCCATGTAGATCTGCCGTGTCCGGTCCTTGACCGGCTCGGCCCCGGCGATGACGAGGCGCAGGGTCCGGAAATCGTAAGCATGGGCGGAGCGTGCATAGCCCGTGAGGAACGTGTCGGTGCCGAACAGAATGGTCGCACCGGTCTGGTAGATCAATTCCGGCACGATCCGGTAATGCAGCGGCGACGGGTACATGTAGATCGGGATACCCGCCAACATGGGCATCATCATGCCACCGGTGAGGCCGAACGAGTGGAACACCGGCAGAACGTTGAACACGAGATCGTGGGCGTTAGCGTCGACCCTGGCCAGCGCCTGGGCGGCGTTGGCCAGGATGTTGCGGTGGGACAGGACGACGCCCTTCGGCGTACCTTCCGAACCCGAGGTGAACAGAATCACGGCCGGGTGATCGGCATTGCGAGCGACACGCGGCTTGGTGCCATCGACGATGCCCCTAAGCTTGTCGGCCAAGCCGACTGACGCCTTGACGTCCTCCATGTAGACGAGGCGAGCCTGTCCTTCGATCGCAGCGATCAGCTTGTCGAGCTTGCCCTTCTCGATGAAAGCCCGCGACGTCAGAATCGTCGTGACCTGCGCCGCCTTCATCGCCGCCAGGACGTTCACTGGGCCAGCCGAGAAGTTCAGCATCGCCGGCACCCGACCAATCGACTGCAGCGCCATGAAAACGACGGCGACTCCCGCCGAGTTCGGCAGCAACACGCCGATATTCTCGCCGACCATCGTGCCATGCTCGAGCTTCCGGCTCAGCACCTGCGCACCGAGCAGCAGCTTGCGATAGGTCAGCTTGGTGCCGAGCGGATCCTCGATCATCACCTTGCCGGTGTCGTGGTCGCGGTGGGCGTGGGCGAGCGCCTGGAACAGAGTACGGTCGAGCATGGCGTTCTTGACCATGGCCTCGATCATCACGTCCTGCAGCGCCGCGCCGGCCGCGTTGCGGCGTGTCTTACCCTTCAGCACCGGATCGATGGTCAGCTTCACCGGCGGCAGGATCGTCACAGTGACCTTGGGGAACCAGGAGCGCTTGATCTGGCCATCCTTGAGATAGCTGAGATGGGAGCGCTGCGCGCCTTCGATGCGCACCGGTACGACAACCGCGTCGGCCTTGTCGGCGATCATCGCGGTGCCGTCATAGACCTTCATCAGCGAGCCTGAGACGGTGATTCGCCCCTCCGGGAAGATCACCACCGGCTCCTGGCTGGCGACCAGCTTGATGAGGTCGCGCGCCCCGAGCGGCTTTGTCGGATCGATCGTGATGTGGCTCACCATCTTCAAGAAGATCTTCGCCCACCAGGCCTGGGAGATTCCGGTGTCGACAGCGAAGGTCGCATCGATCGGCAGCACGGCATGCAGCAGCGGGCCGTCGATCAGGCTGACATGGTTCGGTGCGATCAGCATGCGGGTGCCGGTGGGCGGAAGGTTTTCGAGCCCGCGCACCTCGGTGCGGAACAGAGCGCGGAACAGCATCGCGCCGAAGTCACGCACGCCTTCCTTGCCCCATTTGTTGAGCACGAACCAGACTGCACCGAAGCTTGCCAGGGCGAGGCCGAAGAAGATCCAAGCGACCCCGACCCCTGCGGCCTGCAGGTCGGCCACGCACAGCGAGCCGACCACCATGAAAGCGGCCTGCAGCACGTTTCCGGCGGCAATCACCCGCGCCCGTTCGGACGGCTCCGACCAGGCCTGCACGGCTGCGAATGCCGGCACCACGAACAGGCCGCCGCCGAAAGCGAACAAGGCAAAATCGAGCAGCATGCGCGCGCCAGCCCACGACCCGACGAAGGCCAGCGGGGCGATGCCACTTGCCGTTTCGGTGGTGCCAATCGCCCAGGACAGATCCAGTCCGAGCAAGCCCATGATGATGGCGCCGAGCGGGACCAGCGCAAGATTCGGCCGGACGTGGCTGAGATGAGCAGCAAACAGCGAGCCGACCGCGATGCCGACCGCGAACACTGCGAGACACAGCGTGACGACGCCCTCGGTGCCGCCGACGACGTCCTTGACGAGGGCTGGGAGCAGCGACAGCACGACCGCACCCACGAGCCAGAACCACGACACGATCACCATGCCATCCCACAGCCGGGGCGCTGCGCGAAGCGAATTCAGAAGCTGCGAAGTGGAGGTCCAGGGATTGGCTGTGATGCGCAGATCCGGCGCGGAAGGTGCCGTGTGCGGAATGCGCGAGGCCGAGGCCCAGGAGATCAATGCCAGGCCGATGACGGCGAGGGCGACCCAGCCCATATGCGAGGAGCCGGAGACGAGCTGGCCGCCGGCGATGGTGCCGATCAGGATCGCCATGAAGGTCGCCCCCTCGACCAGCGCATTGCCAGTGGCGAGCTCACCGACGGTGAGTTGATCCGGCAGCATCGCATATTTCACCGGGCCGAACAGCGCGGCGATGACGCCGAACATGCCGAGGGCGACGAACAGCAGCGGGATCGAATGGAGAAAGAAGCCGAGCGCTGCAAAGGCGGCGGCAAAGATCTCCGCAAACTTCAAGCGACGCGCAACGACGCCCTTGACAAACCTGTCGGCCAGCTCGCCGCCGAGGCCAGAAAGAATGAAGAATGGGAAGATGAACACCGCTCCGGCAACGGTCACCAGCGCGTCGCCATGCGTCGCGACGGCGCCGTAAAGCAGCATGATGACGAGCGCATTCTTGAGAACGTTGTCGTTCAGCGCCGAGGAGAATTGCGCCCAGAACAGCGGAGCAAAACGGCGCGACGACATCAACTGCTTGATCATGGTCGTTTCCTGGTGTGGTTCGGCGGGTTCGCCGCAAGGATCGCTAGAGTTTTGAAGCTTGGTAATGAAATCGAAGCCTGTGCTGATGCGAGGCTCCTGCTACACGCGGCTATGACACGGTCGCAGTCTTCGGCCGTTCCGGGACGGGTTTCGCGAGAGCAGCGCCATCGTGTCAGCCAGCGTGAAGGACGACCACACAAGCGCCAGCCCTGTCGCCAGCCCACCCCGCAGCGGCCAGTCGAGCGGCAGCGCAACGATGCCACCGCCGACCAGCACGAACGTTAGCGCGAAGGTCATGTGCAAAAAGCTTATCCAGGGCGGCGGCGGCTGCACGGGAGACATCGGACGCAAGGACATGGTGACCGCTTCGTTGCGCATGAGACCGGGATTTGAAACGAGGTCAGGTGAGTTCGGCGAGATAGTGGAAGCAGCCAAACAGTCCGCCGCCACGACGACGGCGATGGCCCTCGCGGCCCGCGGCCCGAAACAGCTGTTCTCCGGCCGTTCGCCGCACGCGCCGTGCGTTCAGCAGGCCTGCGACGTCACAGGCATTGGCGATGCGCTCGAGGCGCGCCGTCACAAGACAAGACGCTGCCCGGATCAAACCGTTCAACAATGCCTGGAGATCTCCTGCGACGAGTTGGGGACCGCGAAAATTAAGAGCATGCATGACGTGAATCCATATTTTGAGCAGCGCTCAAAATATGTAGCGCAAAAATGAGCGCCGCTCAAGCGGCTTCTGGCTGTCAAAACGGTAGAGTTAACAAATACTCGCGAGCGGCCAAGGACCCAGCACAAAACCTCGCAACAAACTGATTTAAATAATATTTTAAACGATTAGCAGATTGCCGCTTTGCGCAGCCAGACCTTGTTATCGTGGAAGGCGGCCCCGCCGATTGGAGCAACGGTGTCGGCGGCGGTGAGTGCGTTGATGCCGCGGCCGCCGAAATGGGCGGCGTTGGGATGGATCGATTCGGCGATCAGCACTCCCCGCCGAACACCGTCGAACAGCCTCGCCGTCAGCGACGTCTGCCCACGATGATTGCCAAGCGTGACGGCTTCGCCTTCCACAATGCCGAGGGAGGCCGCATCGAGCGGATGGATCATCACCGACGGCGTCCCTTCCCGCGCCTGCGAAGACGGCGTCTCGTTAAAGGAAGTGTTGAGAAAGGAGCGCGCCGGGCTCGTCGCGAGCCGGAACGGATGCTCGCGGTCCGCCTCTTCAGTCACCGCCCAATGGTCTGGCAGCGACGGCATACGCTCGGGTTGTCCCATGACTCGTCCGAATGGCGGATTCACCCAGTCGGCCTTGAAGTGGAATCTGCCGTCCTTGTGCGCAAAGCCGTCCAGATAATGCGAGGTGCGAAAGTCGGGCTGCAGGTCGCGCCAGATGTCCGCCTCGAGCGCGGCAATATCGCCATGGCCGCTCTTCTTCAACGTCGCATCGATCAACTCGCGAGGCGTCATCTCGAACCCCGGATGGTCCGCATTCAGCCGGCGCGCCAGGCCTTGCAACACCTCGTGATTGGAACGGCACTCGCCGGGCGGGTCGATCAACTTCGGCCCCACCGAGATGTGCTGGTGGCCGCCGCCGTAATAGAGGTCGTCGTGCTCCATGAACATCGTCGCCGGCAGCACGACGTCGGCCATCTGCGCAGTCTCGGTCATGAACTGCTCATGGACCGCTACAAATAGATCCTCACGCGCAAATCCCTTCCGAACCAGATCCTGCTCGGGCGCCACCGTCATCGGGTTGGTGTTCTGAATCAGCATCGCCGTGACAGCCGGCCCGCCGCACAGAGCTTCACGGTCACCGGTGAGGATACGCCCGATCTGCGATTGATCGAGAAAACGGATCGAGTGATCGATGGCGTCATGGCCTTCGATGATCGACTCGTCGAAGTGCCACAGCGCCGCGTTATTGAAGAAGGCACCGCCTCCCTCATACTGCCAGGCCCCCGTCACAGCCGGAATGCAAGACGCCGCATGCATCTGCGTCGCGCCGTTGCGGCTACGGGTGAAGCCGTAGCCCAGACGGAAGAAGGTTCGCTTGGTCTGCCCGACCAGCTTCGCAAACGCTTCGATCTCGGCGACCGGAACGCCGCAAATCTGTGACGCCCATTGGGGCGTGCGCGTCATCAAATGCGTCTTGAGCTCGTCCGGACAGTCCGTGTACTTCGCCATGTAGGCGTGGTCGGCGTAGCCATCGCGAAACAGCACGTGCATCACACCGCAGGCGAATGCGCCGTCGGTACCGGGACGCAGGATGATCTTGATGTCTGCCTGCTTCATCGTTTCGTTGTCGTAGATGTCGACTGCGGCGATCTTGGCGCCCTGCTCCTTTCGGGCGCGCGCAGCGTGGGTCATGACATTGACCTGCGTGTTCACCGGGTTCGTGCCCCAGATCACGACAAGATCCGAAAGCGCCATTTCACGCGGGTCTACGCCCGCAATCTTTCCAGTGCCGATCGCAAATCCGATGCGCGCAACATTGGCACAGATCGTCGAATAGAACCGCGAGTACTTCTTCACATGGGTCAGGCGGTTGAGGCCGTCGCGCATCACCAGGCCCATCGTGCCCGCATAGTAATAGGGCCAGACCGACTGTGAGCCGAACTCGCCCTCGGCCCGTAGAAACCGCTGAGCGATCTCATCGAGCGCCTCATCCCAGGAAATGCGCTCGAACTGTCCGGAGCCTTTTGCGCCTACACGACGAAGTGGATGCATCAAGCGCTCAGGATGATGGATCCGCTCCGCATATCGAGCCACCTTCGCGCAGACCACGCCGGCCGTGTAGGTCTGCCGCTTCGAGCCGCGAACACGGCCGATCGTCTTCTGGTCGATCACCTCGACATCGAGAGCGCAGGCCGATGGGCAATCATGCGGACAGGTTGAGTGGCGGATATTGATGCGAGTCTGCTGGTTCATAGTCCGAGTGTTAGCACTAAAGGATGCAGCAGCCGAGAGCATTCGCGAGGCATTCGCATGAACGAAGTCGGCTGGCGGATTTCCGCGCGGTCGGAACAATTCTTCGCACCATCCGATCATTCAGCGACGAACGCCTCGCGACATCCGCCCAATCTCGGGACTGCACCCAGATAATCGCGACCGCTGTCGAATCGATCACCTCTCCTCGCAACGCACCATCCAGGCATACGCTTCAGGCAACCGGGATCTCCTGTTGCCAAACAGAATTCGTATATTAGTATATCAATTGAGGAAACCAAGATGCCGAGTCGTGCTCCAAGGAAACAGGCCCCCGCGCCGCGTCCTATCGTCGCTCGCATGCGCCGCAACGGCCGGCCACGCGGCGCGACGGCAGCCTCCCGCATCTATGTTGATCTCCGAGCCGAACTGGTGTCGCTGGTCCGCCGCCCCGGGGAGCCGATTTCGGAAACGCAGATCGCAACAGCCTACGGCGTCAGCCGGACCCCGGTCCGCGAGGCCATCCTGAAGCTTTCGGACGAAGGTCTGGTGGAGATCTTTCCGCAGTCGGGCATCTTTGTATCGCGAATTCCCATTGCAACGCTTCCCGAGACGATCATCATCCGCAAGTCTCTCGAGGAGACCACTGCACGGATGGCCGCGGAGCATGCAACGTCCAGTCAGCTCCTCAACCTGCACGCGACGCTGGAACGGCAGCGCGAGGCGTGCGCTGCCAAGGATCGTGAGGCCTTTCATCAGGCGGACGAGATGTTTCATGCCGGCATCGCTGAGGTCGCGGGCTATCCTGGAATATGGAAGCTGATCCTGCAAGTGAAGGTTCACGTCGACCGCTACCGACGGCTCACTTTGCCGCAGATCGGACGAATGTCGGAAGTCATCGCCGAGCATGAGCCGATCCTGGCGTCGATAGAGCGACGCAATCCTGATGCCGCCGGTGCCGCCATGGCGCGCCATCTGGAACGGTTGCTCGACGACATTTCTGAAATCCAGACGCTTAATCCGGAATACTTCGACCAACCAACCTAGCGACTGGCCCGCGACATCCACCTGCGGTTGGACGCTCACGCAAGAGTTCGTGGGAGGGGACGCCATGAAAAGACGCGATTTTATCAGGATGACGGCAGGCCTTGCCGGCTCAACGGGCTTGCCGCCGTTCTCGACCGCGCTCGCACAATCGAAGGCCGTGTTCAAGGCTTCGGACGTGCAGCCTCCCGGCTACCCGACCGTGGTAGCGACGGAAAGCCTCGGCAAGAAGCTTGCAGTCGCCACCAATGGTCGGTTGACGATCCAGATGTATCCCTCTGCGCAGCTCGGCGCCGAGAAGGAGACCATTGAGCAGACCCAGATCGGGGCAATCCAGATGCTGCGCGTCAGCGCCGGCGCCCTGGGTCCAATCGTCGACGACGTCAACGTCGTCAACATGCCGTTCCTGTTCAAGAGCATCGAACATTCCGAGAAGATGATGGATGGTCCGATCGGGCAGGATCTGCTGGACCGAGTCAGCGCCCATCCCAGCGCAAACCTTGTCGCGCTCTGCTGGATGAACTCTGGCGCGCGCAGCATCTACAACACCAAGAAGCCGATCCGAACGGTCGAGGACGTCAAAGGTCTCAAGGTCCGCGTAATCGGCAATCCGATCTTCATCGACATGATGAATGCCCTCGGCGGCAACGGCGTTGCCATGGGCTACGACCAGGTCTTCAGCGCACTACAGACCGGCGTGATCGATGGAGCCGAGAACAATCTTCCCAGCTACGTGTTCAGCAATCACTATACGGCTGCCAGGTACTACTCGCTGACTCAGCATCTGGTCATTCCCGAAGTGCTCGTATTCTCAAAGCGGGCGTGGGCGAACCTTTCGAACGACGATCAGGCGCTGATCAAGAAGCTGGCGCGCGAAGCTCAGATGGAAGAGCGGGAGCTGTGGAAGACCTATGAACGCGAGGCCATGGAGAAGGCCAAGGCGGCAGGCAGCGAGATCATCATGATCGCCGATAAGGCTCCATTCCAAAAGGCCGTCAGGCCGGTCTGGGACAAGTACGGACCGAAGTACCAGGACATGATCAAACGCATCCAGGACATCGCATAAGGCTCCGCGCACCGGCTTGGCGGCAGCAGGTTCCCGTGGGAAGAGTTGGACCAAGACGGCAATCGCTACAGGACCTTGCTACTCGTCTTCGTCTGGACCGGCCTCCGCCAATCCACGCAATGGCTCGGGATTGAGCAGCACAATGGCGCCATGTTCGAGCCGAACCCACTCCCGCGCAGCCCAGGCGCGCAATTGCTTATTGATGCTCTCCCGCGTCATGCCCACCATTTCGCTGATCTCCTGCTGGGTGATGGCGATGGTGCGGCTGGCCGAGTCGACCTTCTGCTTCTCAGTGAGGCCGAGCAGAGCGCTGGCCAAGCGCCGGGGAAGATCCTGCAGGATGACCTGCTCGACCTGGTCGCTTGTCCAGCGTAGCCGGTCACAAAGCAGCTCGATGAACTTCATGGCCAGCACCGGCTGGCTCCTGACAAAGGGAAGGAACTCGCGACGATCGATGACCAGGATCTCGCAGTTGGTATTGGCGGTCGCGTCAGCGGTCCGTTCTCTGCCGTCGAGCACGGCCACTTCGCCGAAGATTTCACCCGCGCTGATGAGGTTCAGGATAGCATTGCGACCGTCCGGGGACGAAACGCTGATTTTGACCGTCCCGCTGATCACCGCGTACAGGCTCGAGCCGGGATCCCCCTTCGAGAAAATGGTCGCGCCGCGCTTCAGGGTCGTCGGCTTTGCGTAGCGGCAGAGCTGATCGAGCGCATCGGACTCGAGCTCGCGAAAAATCGGATGCTGCCGCAGCACCGATAGCTTGCCGCTACCGGATGATCGGCTGCTCGCCTTCTTCTCCTCAGCCACACCGCATCTCCCAGGCGTCCAAGATCCGCCGACCGAGGGAGACGTCGAACGCCGGTCACCCGCCCGACTGAAGTCAAAGGACCCCGGACGCGCCTACAGCCACCAGCAAAGACGCCCCATTCGACCAGCGACCCGCCCATCCCTCGATTTCCGCACCGTTGGAATACGGCAGATCGGCAGTTTGTCCAGGAAAATGCAGCGAAGATCAAATCGAGGCAACAATAGGCAACGCGCCCGTGGAGCACGTCAGCCCTACCACGGGCCGACACAAGGCCCTTGCAGTGCAAATTGGCCTTTCCAGCCCGCTTCCGCAGGCGGGCGGCCCTGAGCAGCAATCGGAGTGGCCCGACCGCTTCTGCCCGGATGATCGGACTTCAGGTCCGAGGTTTGGTTTGCGAATCAGCCCACAGCAGGACTGCCGCAAACGCGACGAAAACCGCCACAACCGCGAAGCTCACCACCATGGCATCGAAAGGCATGTCTCTCCCCCACTTTTGAGTTTGAGACATTGTTCCTCAGCGGCAGCTCTCCAGTCTTTGACTCAGATCAATGCAAATCCGGAGCCCTCAAGTCGCCCGCCGGGGATCAAGCAGCCGCCAGCGCCTCGGCACGGGCAGAATCCCGCAGCGAAACGCCACCTGGAAGTATGGCTATGATTCCATCTCGTTCGAGCTTCGTGAACGTCCGGCTGACCGTCTCGATCGTCAGCCCGAGATAGTCGGCAATATCTTGCCGACTCATGGGCAGCGGTACGATGTTAGAGGGCCCCCGAAGCTCAACGAGGCGATCCCTCCAACCGACCAGGAAGGTCGCAACCTTCTCCTCGGCCGATCGGCGGCCGAGCAGCACCATATGGTCACGTGCCTGATTGAGCTCCTGCACGGCCAGTTCGTTCATCCGGCGCAAAAGGTTGGGCTTGTCATCGGCGAAGCGGCCAAACGGCAGCTTGGCAAATTGGCAGACCGTCACGGGACCAATGGCGTCGGCCGAGAACCCATGTCGCTCTTCTGTCGTCATCCCCACGAAATCGCCAGGCAGTACGAAACCGACAATCTGTCTGCGACCATCGGGCAACAGCTTATAGAGCCTCATGACTCCGTCGAGCAGATTATAAAAGCACGAGGATCTGTCCTCTTGTGCGAAAACAGTCTCGCAGGATGCGAAGCTCACGCGGCGGCTGAGCTGCTCGAATTCGCGCATCTCAAACTGATCCAGCGATGCGCATACGCTGAACCCTCGCACGGCACAATCGGCGCAGCCCTGCCCGTGGAAATCGACTGCAACCAGAGACGTCTTCATACAGGGCTCCGCTGGGCCAAGCGCAAGGAGAATAGCCGCATTCTAGCGAATGCTCGAAGTTCCCGTTGATTCAAATCAAATGACCGGAGGATCGGGGCCCTATCGTGGCAGAAAATGACCGTGCCCGGACGTGATGCATGCAGCGCTTGACCTTCTGCGCCCTTCTTCTGAGCCTTTCTTTGACCTCTCCGTCACTTGCCGCATCGACGCCCGAACAACGGGGACGAGCCTACGCCAAGGCTCACTGTGCGCGATGCCATGCCATCGGCAGCACCGGAGAAAGTCCATTCAAACAGGCCCCTCCGTTTCGAACGCTGCACCTGCGGTATCCCATCGAGTCTCTTGGTGAGGCTCTCGCGGAAGGCATCGTCACCGGGCACCCGGCGATGCCGCAATTCGAGCTTGCGCCACCGCAGATCAACGACTTGTTGTCGTACCTTAAGAGCCTAGAGTAGCTTCGACGGCTCCACCTAGAGGGTCTGGACGGACCAGGCCAGGATTGACTTGGCGATTCGGCCGAAGGCCTGATCGAAAGCGTCGACCGCATCGGAAGGATCGAGCCGGCCAAGCGGCTGGCTCTCGTCGAACAAACGGGACGCAATGACCTTGCCATTCTTGTCGACGAGGCGAGCCGAGAGCCCGATCTCCGCCGCCGCCGCCGCTTCGGCATTGATTCGGAAACGGCGGACGTCGATCAGCAGTTGAACGTCCGGCTGGCCAATATCCGATGCCCGCAGTGGCGCATGGGCGACATCATAGTTTTCGAATGAATCGATCAGGCGGGCCTGCAGCAATTTCGGGATGCTGTCCGCCCACAGGAACTCGCCAAACCCGGGATAGTCCTTGGCTGGCGAGAACAGCATGCGCTGGGTCTGCAGCATCGCAACTGCCGTCGGCTCCGGGACGGCAAGCTGGCCCTTGATGGTCTTATTGACGGGACCGAACTCGCGCGGCGCCGTGAGATCATAGGTGACCTTCTGTGCTGGCGTGCCGCCCCCTGTCATTTTCTCGAGGCCGGAGACGATTCCATCCAGCTTCCCCGTATTCCGCGCCAACCCCTCCGAAAACGTCTTGAGATTGGCAATCGTGTCCTTCAGTGGCCCGGCATTCTCAGCAAGGACGGCGTCGACGCGCCGCAAAGCGTCACGTGCCGCCTGTGTCATGCTCTGACCTGCGCCCGGCTCGGCTATCAAGGTTGAGGCGGCACCAGCCGCCGCGGCCAAGGAGCCGCCCTCCAGCGCGACGACGGGGACACCCGTCAACCCCTGGAATTCCAACCCCACTCTGGTGTCGGTTCGCACCGGCGTAGTCGATGCGACCGAGATCGTCGCATTGACGCGACGCGGGTTGTCCGGAGCGAGGCTGAGGTCGGTCACCTCGCCAACGCGGATGCCATTGAACAGGACGGCAGCACCAACCAGCAGACCTGGCACGGATCCATCGAACTGAACATGGTACATGGTACGCGGCCCAAGTCCTCCAGTGTTGTTCAGCCAGTAGACGAAGCCAAAGATTGCGACGATGGCCGCTAGCACAAACCCGCCGATGACAGCAAAAGGTGCACGCGTTTCCATCTTCAACTCGCTTTCGGTTGTAGCATCTGGGATCGTTTGCCATGGAAGTAGGCTCGGACCCAGGGATGTTCTGATTGAAGCAGATCGCGCATCGGACCAATCGCCACGATCTTGCCATCGGCCAGGGCCGCGACCCGGTCGCAGACAGTATTCAAACTCGCCAGATCATGCGTCACCATGAACACGGTCAGTCCCAACGTCCGCTGCAGGGTCTTGATCAGCGCATCAAAATCGCCGGCGGAGATCGGATCGAGGCCGGAGGTCGGTTCGTCGAGAAACACGATCGCCGGATCGAGCGCGAGAGCCCGTGCCAGCGCGGCGCGCTTGGTCATGCCTCCGGAAAGCTCGGCAGGAAATTTATCGCCGTCCTCTGCCCGAAGGCCGACCATTTCGAGCTTCGCAATCGCGATCTCGTCCATCAAGGCCGGTGACATCTGCAGGTTCTCCCGCAGCGGAAACTGGACGTTTTGCTTCACCGTCAGGGACGAGAACAGGGCTCCCTGCTGGAACAGGATGCCCCAGCGCGCCGCCGCATCCTGCGTCGCACGCTCCGCCGCACCACCAAGCGGTACCCCCATCACCTCGATGGTCCCGCTGCGACGTGGAATGAGCCCGATGATCGTCCGCATCAGGACGGATTTCCCGCCACCCGAGGCGCCCACCAGCCCAAGAATCTCGCCGCGACGAACCTCCAGGGACAATTCGTTCAACACGACCTGCCGCCCAAAGCCGACGACCAGATCAGTCACCCTGATGGCGCAGGAAACCTGGAGATCATCCATTGCTACATTCCAATGGATGCAAAGAACACGGCGAACAGGCCGTCAAGCACGATCACCAGAAAAATGGACTTCACGACGGAGGTCGTCGTCTGCTGTCCCAACGATTCGGCGCTGCCTTTCACGCGAAGGCCCTCGCTGCAGGCAACGATTCCAATCACCAATGCCATGAACGGCGCCTTCAACATCCCGACCTCGAAATGCGTGACCGAGATCGCCTCGTGCAGTCGCGCGATGAAGATTGCCGGCCCCATGCCACCGTAAAGCTGGGCAACCAGTCCTCCGCCATAGAGCGCAGCCATCGATCCGATGAATGCCAAGATTGGCAGCGTCAGGATCAGCGCAATGATCCGCGGCAGGATCAGAACCTCGACGGGATCAAGTCCCATCGTAACCAGGGCGTCGATCTCCTCGCGCATCTTCATCGAGCCGATCTCTGCAGTGTAGGCACTTCCCGAGCGGCCGGCCACCATGATTGCAACGATCAGGACACCGAGCTCGCGCAGGACAAGAATGCCCACCATGTCGACGACGTAGGATTCGGCACCGAAGCGTCGAAAGTGGAAAATTCCCTGTTGGGCGATGATCGCGCCGATCAAGAACGTAATCAACATCACGATTGGAATGGCCTGCCATCCAATCCGGTACATTTGATAGACGAGCGATGTCACCCGCAACGACCTCGGCCGGCGCAGCGTTCGCAACAATGCGAAAGAAAGCGCAGCAAGCATTTCCAGGAACACGACAACGTCCTGGGCTGCGCCTAGGCTCGATCGGCCGAGATCCGTAAGCCTGGCCAGGACGGGGTTCTTCTTCGGCGCCGGTTCGACTTCGTGCCGATTGACTTGCCGCACTTCCTCGACCAGGCCGAGGTAATTTGCTGCGACCCCGGTCATCTGCACCGGACGGCCCCCAGCGGCAGCCCGGCGGCTGAGCCGCTCGAGTAACCAGGCGCCAACTGTGTCGATCTCGCTGATTGCGCCAAGGTCGAGCTTCACAGACTTCGAGGCTCCGACCTTGGCGATGGCCGCGTTGGCCAAGCTTTCGAGCTCGGTCACGTTGAGCGACACCCAGGATCCGCTGGGACGGAGCTCCAACACCTCGTCCGTTGCATCGGCGGTCAATCCTGGATGAGCACGCAATTCAATGTCTCCCTCTCTCGGCGTGCCCACAGCACCACCTGTTCCTAAAATCCCGACGATCTACCCCGCTTGACATGCATCAATGCCGTCGGCTCAAATCGTTGAGCGAAATCAAGCCTCAGCTTGCGGTCGGTTCTACAATGAATTTGAGAACAGGACAAAGCATGGCTATCGACCCTGCGATCATCAGGAACGAGCTGGACGTCCTAGGGCAAGAGCTCCGGCAGCTGTTGCGTGACGCTGGCGCACGTCATACCGACTCCAACGCTCAACCGAGTTCTGAGCCGGTCGCGGCGGCCATCGACGTTCTGAGTGCCGCCCTCAATGAGGCCGACGTCGAGGTCGAACGGCTGATTCAGGCTCGTCCGATCATGGCCACCGCTGCAGCGTTTGCGATCGGCATGACCGTTGGCCTCCTACTGCGGAGATCTTAAGTGGATACCGAGAACGTCGTCAAACATTTACGTCTTCTCTGGCGGACTGACAGGGTCATCGCCGACATCAGGCTTAGGCACCTGCTCGTCGGGCTAGGCCTGCGAGCCTTCGCCGCGTTGATTGCCGTCTTCGGTCTTCTGATGCTCGAACTGGCAGCCTACCTGGCGCTGGTGCAGATCACATCAGCGGTAGTAGCAGCCGCATCACTCGGGGCATGCAATTTTGTCATCGCGGCAATTCTGCTGGCGGTTGCGGCCCGTGCACCGTCAGGCCGCGAACTCGAACTTGCCAGCGAAATCCATTCCTCGTCCATGGATGCACTCCAGCTCGAGGCACGATCGTTGCAATCGGACATCTCGAGCGTCATCAATCATCCTCTGAACAGGCTTATTCCACTCCTCATTGTCCCTCTTGTGACGTTCATCATCAAGACTCTGCGCTCCCACGGACCAACGGAAGGCGAAACCGCAAGTTCATCGACCAATGATGCCCATCCGATTTGAATGGACTTCCGCCAAATCAGGCGATCTAGAGTCTTAGCTTGACGTTGCAGAGGTCGCGCTCGGTCGGATCGGTCTTGACCTCGAAACCGAGATTCCTACACATCTCAAGCATGACGATATTCTCCTGCAGGACGTCCCCAGAGATCATCTTAAGGCCCTCGGCCTTGGCATACTCGATGATCAACTGCATCAACGCCCAGCCGAGGCCTCGTCCTTTGAGATCCGACCGCAACAGGATCGCGTACTCTCCGCTCTCATAGACCGAATCAGAGTGGATTCTCACGACGCCGACCAGCTCGTTGGTCGATTCGTCCAGAGCGACGAACGCCATTGCCCGCGCATAGTCCAGCTGAGTCAAACGCGCGATGAACTCATGCGAGAACTCCTTCATCGGCGCGAAGAAGCGCAGGCGAAGGTCCTCAGCCGTGACATGCTTGAGGAACTCATGAATGACCGGCTCATCCTCGGGCCGGATCGGTCGCGCGAAGATGCGCCAGCCATCCTTGACCTGAAGATGCCGCTCCCATTGGCTCGGATAGGGACGGACGGCAAAATTCGAGGGGCCCGATCCCTTGAACTTCGGCGGAACCCTACCGACCGCAACGCGCGCATCGACCGCCAAGACGCCGCTTTCGTCCGCGAGTAATGGATTAATGTCGAGCTCGCGAATTTCGGGAAGGTCTGCTGCGAGCTGTGCAAGCTTGACAAGGACCATCGCGACGGCGTCGGCCTTGACCGCTGGGACATCGCGATAGGCTCGCAGCAATCGCGAGACACGCGTCCGTTCAATAAGGTTGCGCGCAAGATGGAGATCGAGTGGCGGGAGACCAAGCGCCTTGTCGTTGATGATCTCGACCGCGGTGCCGCCCCGGCCAAACACGATCACGGTACCGAACGTCGGATCGTCAGCGACGCCCATGATCAGCTCGCGGGCCTTGGCCCGGACGACCATGGCTTGCACGATCACTCCTGAAATCCGTGCATCGGGTCGAACGGCCTTGGCGCGCGCCATGATCTCGTTCGCGGCGTTGCGCACGGCTTCCGCCGTGGTCAGATTGAGAACGACGCCACCGACGTCGGATTTATGAACGATGTCCCTCGACAGGATCTTGAGGACGACCGTTGCGCCCTGCGCGAACAACTGTTCTGCATAGCCGACCGCCTCGTCGACTGAGGCCGCCGCAAACGTCGGCACCATTGCGATATCGTAAGCTTCCAGAAGTCGGCTGATTTCCACCGGATCGAGCCAGGTTCGCCCGTCCGCCAGTGCGGTCCCGGCGATCTTGCGAGCGATCTCCACGTCAGGCGCAAAGGAGCTCGGCATGGCCGGCGGGACCGCCGCGAGCGACTCGACCACTTCCCGATGGCGGACGAGATGCATGAACCCTCGAACAGCGTCATCCTCCGTCGGATAGTTCGGAATGCCAGCGCCGCTCAACGTCTCGATGACCTGCTGCTCCGCACCGACCCATGCCGCCAGCACCGGCTTGGCCCAACGACGATGCTGCTTTCGATACGCACCGATGAAATGCGTAACAGCAGTCGCGATATCGCTTGCAGACGCAATTGCGGTCTGAACGTTCATGACCAGAATTGCATCGTTGGCCTGGTCGGCGAGCAGCGTTTCAAGCGATTGCGTATAGCGGGCGGCGTCCGCATCACCGACGATGTCGACCGGATTTGATCCCGACCAGGTTGGCGGTAGAACCGCGTCCAGCTTGTCGTGCACGGCCGGCGAGAGCGTTGCCGCGACGCCTCCGAGCTCAACCAGCCGATCCACCGCAAGCACACCGATGCCTCCACCATTCGTGAGAATAGCGAGCCTCTTGCCCGTGGGCGATTCCACCCGGCCCAGTGTCTCGGCGCAATCGAACAGCTCACGCAGATCAGAGACCCGCAGGACGCCGGCACGGCGGAAGGCAGCATCATAGACCGCATCCGCTCCCGCCAGCGCACCCGTGTGCGTCGCCGCGGCCTTTGCACCGACGGCACCACGCCCCGACTTCACGACCACGACCGGCTTGACCCTGGCCGCCGCCCGCGCCGCCGACATGAACTTTCGCGCGTCCTTGACCGCTTCGATGTAGAGCAGGATTGCGCGAGTGCCACCGTCCAGCGCAAAATGATCCAGGAGGTCTGCGAGATCGACATCCAGTTGGTCGCCGATCGAGACGATGCCAGAAAATCCGACGTCGCGCTGCGCGGCCCAATCGACCATTCCCGCCGCGATCGCACCCGACTGGGAAATGAGCGCCAGACTGCCCGCAACCGGCATATGAGCGGAAAAGCTGGCATTGAGCTTGATCGTGGGCATCATGATGCCCAGACAATTCGGCCCGATCAGGCGCATGCCGTACTTTTGCGCAGCCTGTTCGGCTTGATCGGCCAGCGAGCCCGCTCCGTGTCCGAGGCCCGAGGTGATGATCAGCGCGCCGGCGCTGCCGATGGCGCCTGCGCGATCAATCAGATCAGGAATTGTAGCAGGCGGTGTCGTGATCACCACCAGCTCGGGCACGAACGGCAGCTCACCGAGGTTGCCCACTGCCGGGATACCGGATATCGCCGGATAGCGAGAATTGACCAGACCGAGCTTGCCCTCGAACTGCGCCTTGATGACATTTTCGAGAATGGCGCGTCCGACCGAATTCTGTCGTGGACTGCCGCCAACGAGGGCGATGGAGCGAGGCAACAGCAGGTTCCGCAATCGATAGGTCGACATTTCGATATCCAGATCTCGCGTGCGCAAGGCGCGCTGTTCCTCAGGCGTGCATCTTAGTTTCAATCCGCTGCGGGTCTAGCGCGACTTATCATCCCAGCGCGGGAAATGTGGCGGCTCGGCTCGTGGAAACCAGCCTTCTCCTCGCGCCGCCACATCTGTTAGGCTGTTGAGCGCGTCGAGCACCTTGACCGACATCAATGGATGCGGCCCAGGATGACCTATGCCCTGAGCGCAACGTGCCCCAGGAGGCTCTCGATGCAAGCGATGGTGTTGCACAAGGCAAGAGCGCCCCTCCAGCTCGAGACGCTCGCCGATCCCGAGCCGGGACCGGGTGAAATTCGCATTCGGGTAAGTGCGTGCGGGGTCTGTCGCACCGATCTGCATCTCTACGACGGAGAACTACCAGACATCCCTTATCCGATCATTCCTGGCCACGAGATCGTCGGCTATGTCGACCGGATCGGTGGCGATGTGGCAGCCCATCAGCTCGGGGCGCGGGTCGGCATTCCCTGGCTCGGACATACATGCGGGCATTGCGGGTTCTGCATAAGGGGAGCCGAAAACCTCTGCGACACGCCTGCCTTTACCGGCTACACTCGCGATGGCGGCTATGCCACCCACGCGGTCGTAGACGCCGACTATGCATTCCCGCTCGACGGCCTGGGCGACGACATTGCGACTGCGCCTCTCCTGTGCGCAGGTCTGATCGGTTGGCGGTCGCTGGTCATGGCCGGTGACGCAGAGCGGCTCGGCATCTACGGGTTCGGAGCGGCCGGTCACATCGTCGCACAAGTTGCTCGGTGGCAAGGTCGCCAGATCTACGCCTTTACACGCGGAGATGATCGAGCTGCGCAAGATCTCGCACTTCAACTCGGCGCGAGCTGGGCCGGTGCATCGGATCAGCGTCCCGATGTCGCCCTGGACGCAGCGATCATCTACGCCCCTGCCGGTGAGCTTATTCCGGCTGCACTGCGTGTTGTCCGAAAGGGCGGCCGTGTCGTCTGCGGTGGAATCCACATGAGCGACGTTCCAAGCT
The DNA here is from genome assembly GCF_032377575.1 of Bradyrhizobium sp. SZCCHNS2022. NCBI lineage: Bacteria > Pseudomonadati > Pseudomonadota > Alphaproteobacteria > Hyphomicrobiales > Nitrobacteraceae > Bradyrhizobium > Bradyrhizobium sp. SZCCHNS2022. Next base: position 3,641,560 of record NZ_JAUHHZ010000001.1, read on the forward strand.
TCCCCTATTCTCTTCTTTGGGGCGAACGCCAGATCATGTCCGTGGCCAATCTGACGCGACAGGATGGCCACGATTTTCTGCGCGTTGCGCGAGAGGCTCAGATCCGTACCCACACGACGCCGTATCCGCTATCCGACGCGAACGCCGTCCTTGCCCGCTTGAGACGAGGCGAGATGACCGGCGCAGCCGTTCTTGTCCCCGGCGCCTGAACTCTGAGATATGGCAGCAAAGACCTATGGCGCCATCATCCGATCAGGCTCTCGTATTGGCCTTCTTGGGCGACCCTCATCGTCATCCAGACGTTCGCCGGATCGACACGCACGCCGCTTCCGTCTTCTTGTTCGGCGAGCACGCGCTGAAAATCAAGCGATCCATCCGGCTCCCTTTCCTCGACTATTCGACGCTTGCGCAACGACAGGCAGCATGCACGAAGGAACTGGAGATCAATCGTCCATTTGCCCCGAACATCTACCTGAGGGTTGTCGCCATCACCAAAGCGGCAGATGGGTCACTCCATATCAATGGATCTGGCACCCCGATAGAATATGCCGTCGAGATGCGTCGCTTCGATGACAGCCGGACGCTCGATCACCTCGCCGCCCAGCGTCACTTGAATACGGATCTCGCTGAGCTTCTGGCCGAGACAATCTCCGCCTCGCACACCGTTGCAGCTCAGGTCTTCTCCAGTGCATGGCCGGCATCGATCCCGCATTGGATCGACGCATTTGTTGCCGCCTTTCGAAGCAGCAATCGATTTGTCACAGCCGAGATTGAGGAACTCAGCACGCTTTGCGGCGCGGCCTTCTCACGCCTCAGTCCGCTTCTCGCAGAACGCGCGGAACACGGTTATGTCCGACGCTGTCACGGCGATCTTCATCTTGCCAACATCGTCATGATTGACGACAAGCCCGTGCTGTTTGATGCCATCGAGTTCGATGACCGGATTGCAACGATCGACATCCTCTATGATCTTGCATTCCCGGTGATGGATTTGATGCACTTCGAGCAAAGGAATGCAGCCAATCATCTCCTGAACCACTATCTGACCGTCGCAACGGCCGGGCGGCCCGATGGCTTGGCTGCCTTGCCGCTGTTCATGGCGATCCGAGCAGCGATCCGCGCCCAAGTCTTTCTTGCGAAGCTCGACCGAGAGAGTTCCGGCCAAACGAGCCCGGCTGCTTCGCCGACATTCGATGTGGCCCAAAGCTACTTCGAGCTGGCGCGTGAGTTGATTCAGCAGCCTGCTCCCACGATGATCGCCGTTGGCGGCCTGTCGGGAAGTGGAAAATCTGCGTTGGCGCGAGCGCTGGCTCCATTTTGCGTTCCGCGGCCCGGAGCGATCGTTCTGCGCAGCGACGTGCTGCGTAAGAAGCTGTTTGGCGTCGGGCCAACCGATCGGCTGCCTCCAGAAGCCTACACACCAGAAGCGAGCGCGAGAGTTTATCAAGAGCTGCTGAAGCAAGCCCATCTCGTGTTGACTCAGGGGTTCACCGTCATCGTCGATGCCGTATTTGCCCGTCCGAATGAACGCGAGGAGATCCATGCACTGGCAAAGCGGCTGAAACTGCCATTTGCCGGGCTCTTCCTCGTTGCCGACCTGCGCATCCGGCAGGAACGGATTCAGCGAAGAGTCCACGATGCGTCCGACGCGACCATCGTCGTTGCCGAAGAGCAGGAGCGCTATGACCTCGGCGCGATGGATTGGCTGCATGTGGATGCGTCGGGAGCGCCAGACGCGACATTGGAGCGCAGTCTGTCACTGCTGGGGATCAAGACATGAACTCGATCGAAGCGGCCTTCCGCGGCACTCCGGCAGTACCCGTCACGTATGGACGTAGCCACCCGGAGCGATCCCGAGATCGGCGGAGTGATCCGTTCCAAGCCGTGGCGGCGGGCCAAGCGTCCCTGACTGCTGCTCGAGCCAGGTGATCCATGTCGGCCACCATGATCCCTCGATCCGCGGGGAGCTGCCCTGCCATTCGTCGGGTCCGAGGTATGGCGCGTCGGCAGCCTTGGTGCGCACCTGATGCGAATGTCCGGGCTCGTCGGGCGGCGCAACGATGCCGGCATTGTGACCACCGCTCGCTAGCACGAAGGTGACGTCGGCGTCGACTTCGTAGTGCACCTTGTATGTCGACTTCCACGGCGCGACGTGATCGCGCATGGTCCCGACCACGAACATCGGCGTGTGAATGTCGGACAGGGAGACCGGCCGTCCCTCGACCTCATAGCGGCCTTCGGCCAGATCGTTGTTGAGGAACAGCTTACGCAGATACTCGGAATGCATCCGATATGGCAGCCGTGTCGCGTCGGCGTTCCACGCCATCAGATCGCTCGGATGGGCACGCTCGCCGAGCAGATAATCGCGCGAGACCCGCGACCAGATCAGATCGTTCGATCGCAGCAGTTGGAACGCGCCCGCCATCTGTGTCGTGTCGAGATAGCCGCGCTCCCACATCATGTCTTCCAGGAAGGCAATCTGGCTCTCGTTGATGAAGAGCGTAAGCTCTCCCGCTTCCGTGAAATCGGTCTGGGCAGCGAACAGCGTGACCGTCCTGAGACGATCGTCACCGTCTCGCGCCATGGCCGCAGCGGTGATCGAGAGCAGCGTCCCCCCAAGGCAATAGCCCGCAGCATGAATCCGGGTGTTGGGAACGATCAGCCCGATCTCGTCCAGGGCCGCCATGACGCCGAGCGATCGGTAATCGTCGAAAGCAATATCGCGATCCTCGGCTCCCGGATTCCGCCACGAGATCATGAACACGGTGAAGCCCTGATCGGTGAGATACCTGACCAGCGAATTATGCCGCGACAGATCGAGGATGTAGTATTTCATGATCCAGGCCGGAACGACCAGGATCGGTTCGGGCCGGACCTTGTCGGTCGTCGGAGCGTATTGAATCAGCTCCATCAACCGATTGCGCAGCACGATCTTGCCCGGCGCAGTCGCGACCGTTTTTCCGACGACGAACTCGGCGCTGTCGGATGCCCTCCCGGGTTGCAAGACCTGCATGAGGTCGGCGAGCCAGTTCTGCCAGCCGAAGACGAGGTTCTCACCGCCGCTTTGAAACGTCTTTTCCACGACCTCCGGATTGGTCGCCGCATAGTTCGACGGCGCGAACACATCGAGCAGTTGACGCAGAGAAAAGTCGACGATGGCCTCGTTGGCAGGGTCCACGCCACGAACGCCGGTCGTAGCCTTGTGCCACCAATCTTCCCCCAGCAGGAACGCCTGGGCGAACAGATTGAACGGCTGAGTGGTCCATTGAGGCTTGGAGAAGCGATGATCGTTGGCCTGGGGTTTGATCAGGTCCCACGGACCACGATTGGGGTCGGCAAAATGCAGGGAGCGCTTTGCGAGCCGTCTTGCAGCATGCCAAGCGCCGTGGGCGATCTCAATCTGACGCTGTGGTGCAGCCGCCAGATGACACGCCCAGTCGAGATAGGCCATCGACAGAGCAGCCGGCGAAATTCCACCCGTCAGGCGAGACAGCACAGCGCTGAACGCCTTGTCCAGCTCGTGATCCTCGCGCCGAAACTCCTTGGAGTTCGCGTCGGCCCCCTGGGAGACCAGCTTTCCGCCGGATGCGACGAGAACGTCTGCCGGTGCCGGCGATACAATCTCTTCACCGGCAACAATGTCGGTCGGGGCTTTGTCGGTCGTTCCGTTGCGCTTCCGCCGATCGGCACGCGGCGCACCCACCTTGTTCAGTTTCGCCACCGTTGCCCCATGAGATTTACGCTGGCATCAATCAGGCGCTGTCCGTGCTTGAACAGCCGATCGCAGTCCCGCCTGACAAAGTCGATCTGGTGACGGCCACATTCCTGGACCATCGTCTGAATTCCCTTGACGGAATGCACACCGGCCAGCTTCGAGACGAACTCGGCCAGCAAATGCGTTTCCGTTCGCGCACGATCCAGCGCCTCATTGCTGGCGAAGAGAATCTCCTCCAAGATAATCTGCTGGGAGCCAACGAGCAGCTCGAGCGCGTGCTTGTTGGAAAGCGCGACACGTTCGGATAGCTCGGCCGTTTCCTCGGCCATGGCATGCGCAGAGAGCTCGGACATGGGCACCTCTCCTCTCGCTGGATGGACGTGTCTCTTAGCCCGACAGTCACATGGGAACCTTGAGCTGCATCAATGACGAAGCAAACTCCGCTTTGACCTGGGTCAAGTCGCGACTTGGCCAGCGGATTACCTTTCGGCAGCCTTCGACATTGGAGTTCGCCATGCGCGCCCATCAGATCATGACCCGCCCTGTAATTACCGTCACTCCGGACACGTCGATCGTGGACGCGGCCAACATCATGTTGCAACGGCATGTCAGCGGTCTGCCGGTGGTCGATACGGGCGGCAAGCTGGTAGGCGTCGTCTCGGAAGGAGACTTCATCCGGCGGACGGAAATCGGCACCGGTCGCAAGCGCGGCCGCTGGCTGCGCTTCATTCTGGGACCCGGGAAATCGGCTGCCGACTTCGTCCATGAGCACGGACGCAAAGTGTCGGAGGTCATGACCAAGTCCCCCCTGACGATCACCGAAGACGCCGCATTGGCGGAGATCGTCGAGCTCATGGAGAAGAACCACGTCAAGCGATTGCCGGTGGTCAAGGGTGACCAGGTGGTCGGCATCGTGTCACGGGCGAACTTGCTGCAGGCGGTCGCCACGCTGGGCCGCCAGGTCCCGGATCCGACGGCGGACGACGATCACATCCGCAATCGGGTCATCGACGCCCTCGACAAGAACGACTGGTGTCCGTTCGGGCTTTCGGTCATCGTCAAGGACGGCATCGTTCATTTGAGCGGCGTCATCACGGAGGAGCGCTCGCGGCAGGCCGCTATCGTCGCCACAGAGAACGTTGCCGGCGTCAAGAAGGTCCATGATCACCTGTGCTGGGTCGACACCATGTCCGGCATGTATCTCAATTCGCCGGAAGACGAGGACATGGCCAAGGCCAGCTGATGTCACCGATCATCTGGGAGCTGGCACGCGGCTCGGCTGGCACTGGCCAAGAGCGGTCAGACCCCTAAGCCCGCAGGGTCGGATCGACCGGTCCAAAGGCGCCGACCCGGCGGAGGGCTTCGATCTCATCATCGGAAAGTTCCAGCCTTTCGCGCAGCACAGCGACGGTATGCTCGCCGAGCCGCGGTGCCGCCCGCGGTTCGACAGTCGGCGTCAGCTGCATGGCGATGGACGGCTCGATGTTCGGTATCGAGCCCGCCGTCGGATGGGGAATACGACAGATGCGGTCGCGCGCCCGGACCTCAGCCGCGTCGAATGCCTGCTCAACGTTCCGTACGCGCCCTACGGGAACTCCGGCCTGGTTCATGCGGGAAATCCATACGTCCATCCGCTCAGAGGCGAGCATCTCGGCAAGAATGCTGCGCAGTTGAACCCGGTTGGTCGATCTCGCCTTTCGCGAATTGAATCGGGGATCGGTCAGAAGGTCCGGGCGCGCAAGGACGTCCGTCACCAGCCGCTGATAAAGTCGATCATTGGCACAGGCGACGTAGAGCGGACCATCCGACGCTTCGAAGACGCCGACCGTCGGCGAATCGTTCGGCGAGTTGCCGGTGCGCGAGGGATTCTTCCCGTTCATCAAGAAAGCCATCCCGGAGAACCCGGTCATTGACAGCGCAATGTCGAACAGAGCCACCTCGACATGCTGCCCGCGGCCGAGCCGCTGCCGGGCTGCAAGCGCCAGCAGGATGGCGTTGCAGGCGGACATGCCAGTCGCCAGGTCGATGATCGGCGGCCCGGTCCGGACCGGCGGACTGTCGGCAAAACCATTGAGCGACATGAAGCCACTCTCGGCCTGGGTGATCGGATCGAATCCCGATCGCCACGCAAACGGGCCGGTGCGGCCATAGGCCGAGATCGAGCAATAGATCAGCCCGGGATTGGTGCTCGAGACCGCAGGATAGTCCAGACCGTATTTCTCCATCACGGCCGATGAGAAATTCTCCACCACCACATCAGCCTTGTCGATCAGCGCGCGTGCAACGTCCCTGGCCTGCGGGATCGCGAGGTCCAGCACCATGCCTCGCTTGTTGCGGTTGAGACTGAGGAAGGCGGCACTTTCGCCGCCGAGCTCGGCGTGCTCGTAAGAACGGGTATCGTCTCCTGTGACCGGTTGCTCGATCTTGATGACGTCGGCACCGAAGTCGCCGAGCGTTTGCGTGCATGCCGGTCCTGCCACCACGCGCGTGAAGTCGATGACGCGCACCCCCGCCAGCGCGGCCGGCGCATCGGCCGACCGCGGCTTACGATCTGGCAGCGCCACGACAGGCGGCATTCCAGAGCCCTTCCCCGTTCCGTCAATCGTCTGATGCGATCTTGGCGTTCGCGCCCCGGCGCCGATTCCTCCCACGTCAGGACAAGAGAGAGTTAGCCTAATCACATCGGCAAAAAAAGCCCACGTCCGGGTTGCCCGGCGGCTCTCCCTGCTGCGACGCAACGAAGCCCTTCAAGAGCTCACCGCCCGATCATCTTGCGCCAATAGAGCGAGTTCCCCCATGCCCAAGGGCGATCGGGTTGAAACAATACATAGCCGCGGCGAATGAAATTGTTTGCAGAGGCGATGTTGCTCGTCGTATCCGACACGATGCAGTACAGACCGGAGCGTCGCGCGTGCTGCTCGATCGCACGCATCATGCGGCGTTGAAGGCCGTGTCCGCAGAGTTCCCGGACAACGCCAACTCTGGAAAGATAACCGATTCCGACGCCCATCACCGACGGTATGATTCCAGCGAATGCAACGGGCTGATCGAGCTCGGTCGTGACCCACCAGTTTCCGACCTCGAAATCGGGCAAAGGCGCCCGATCGAGGAAGGTACGCATGTGGAGATCCTTCAGCGTCTCGAGGATGTCAGGCTCGCAGGCGTCGACCTCGCTGATGCGGAAGCGGCGTGCTCGCCGCGGGATTTCGCTCGGCACGACATCACCTGCCCAGCACGACTTTGATGCCGAGCCACACCGCGCCGACCAGTCCGGTTGCGATGACGGTGATGACGGCCTTGAATGTATAGCTCTGCGCCTGCTCGACGCTCTTGCGCCAGCGCCGCAAGTGCTGAAAATCGGCTCGCAGTTCCTTCCTATCCTCCTCCTCGATGCCAAAGGAGGTGAGAATGGTCACGATCGCCCTCATCACGACAGCATCGATCTCGTCGCGCTGAAGCTGACTCTGCTTGGCCAGCGTCTCCGCGACGACGGTCCTGATCTCGTCTTGCGTGATGTTCATCGCCTGATGATCCTCGCAACGTTCTCGAAGCCGCGCTTGGCGAAGTAGAAGGAAATGACGAGGTTTGCCGTCGTCGACGCAAAGCCCGCCAGCGGATCCGTCGAGCCGAGGCCAAGAACCTTGTCCCAGACGAGCAGCTTGCCCGAGCCGCGGCCACCGAACGCGCCCTTGTAGCGCGCCGGCGCGAGCAACGGCTCGAACACTTTCGCAGTGGGGATCTTGAGGGTGGACAATGATCACCTGCTTCTTCCAGGTGTTAATCTCGATCGAACAGGAATGGCACGGGCGGAGCTCCGGTTTCGAACACGGATTGGGCCCCGGAGGACACCCGCCGTGACCTCAGACGGCGCACCGGCTGACGCTCTTCGACGATCGAACCTGACTCGCCCCGCTCCGGAGGCGCGGCTCCCGCCGTTTCATCGATCCAGTCCCCAAACCGCGCATCGAAAGATGAGGCAGGCTCCGTCCGCTCGCCGCCGTTCGCTCCACTGGGAAAACGTCCCAATCGCTCGGAGGGAGTGTCAGCCCCGCCGCCTACATAGGCATAGTCCTTCTGAATTCCGCGCAGAGCTTCGGGGACCGGCAATCCCGTTCGAGCCAAGCGCTGCGCTTTAGGATCCTTCGCGAGAGTGTCGGCGATATCGGACAGATACTCATAGTTGGCTTGCGGGATCGGATAGAGATGCTTTCCGAGGCCCGCGGCTTCAGTGATGCGGTTGACGATCGTCGTACAGATCCGAGGGTCCCGGGAAAGACGGGCAAGGTCCCAACCGCTGTACCAAAGAGACTCCGCCTTGAGCTTCTCGATCTCGCGACGCGCGAAACCTGCTTGTCGTTCGGTGATCGGAACCGTGAACGTTGCATACTGGCCGTCATCTACGACACTGGAAAAGTCGTTCGGCGGTGCTTTGCCATTCTGCATCGAATGAGCGTTGAAGCTGCCCTTGTCTGAGATAGAGCCATGATGCTCCGGACCGAAACCAGCATACACTTGTCCGGCCGGATCGTTGACGACGACGGCGGCGTGGCCGGGCAATCCGGGATTGATCTGGAACGTAAATGAGTGTCGAGCGGCCACAATCGTCTCCATAGGTTCGCCGAGAGGGGCGTTTGAATAGGCTGTGCCGGATCACAGCATTGCGTTTGGCGCCATGCGACGGAGCAAACATCCACGAGCGAGCCAAGGCGGGCAATTCAGCGCCAGGCCATTTCACGATGCGGCAGCACCCGAAACGATTTGAATTCAGGATCATGCCGAGCAATGACCTTCCCGCGGTCTCAAGCTGCAATCCAGCTGAGTGAGCCAGGCGGGGTTCAGCGCCGTCAATCGCGATGACACCGTCTGATGAGACGATTGTCGAGCCGGTTCAAGCTGGGACCGACGACTCTGACGAGCAACGTCCACGATCCATGCAGTAGCCATCCAAGCATGTAGGAAATAAACAGGCTCACGGGGAAATAGAACAGATAGCTGTTCATCCAAGAGCCGGCTTCAAAGGGCGGATCATGAAGACCGAGCGCGGACCATACCGGCCCAAGAACCATACCGGCTGGAAGAACGGCGATTTCGGCCAGCAACACACTGGCCTTCAACCCCGCGAAATGAGACAGGCAGCCGAACAACGCAAAATGGATGACGTAAAGCCCCGAAGCGATCAGCCCACCCTTGTTCAATCGCACAACATCACCTCGTCGCCGATGGCTCGATCATTCGAGCCAGGACTCGACCGAAAACCGAAGACGTTTCGTCCCGTTGGTCATGTCCCATCATTCCTGCTGTTGAAGCCCCGCGACTGCTTCGCCTAGTTCGCTCGCGAAAATCGAAGGTGAATCCTGCCGATTCGTTCGTTCTGAAAGAACGCGCTCCTGACAAATTCGTCCCGGTCTCTTTTGACACGCCGATAGATCGCTAGCTGCAGCGAACCGGATCTGACTGTCGAATGGAATGTTGCGCTGGCATCGGCCACCTGGCAGCAGCCAGGTGGCCCTTGAACAGCCATATCGATGGTCGGAAGATCCGTGACGCCGCGCTGAACAACAATCCCAATGCTCAGACCCGCAGCGCGGATTTCGCAACTCTGCCCATAGCCACAGTCGTCAAGCTTACCGGCATCGATTTCCTCGTTCGCTTCGACCGCATAATTGAGGACGAAATCGTGAGCAAAACCCACGCTGCACGAGAAAACCAACAGTAGCGTTGCGACGGCGCCTAGCCGTTCGAGCGAACGAAAACTCCGTACCGACGGATCCGGCGTCAAGACTGCACTAGCTAAAAGCCCGCCCCTGCTGACACGCACCGCTACCTCCGAATGAGCCTCCGCACTATCGACAAGCCAAGAGTACAAAGCAAGAACTTTATGGCGACGATTCCTTGCAACGACCCTTCGAGCAACGAGAAGCGCGGAGCCCGGGCTGTCTCCCGCGCCCTCAGGTCACTCTTCCTCCTGCTCTTCGTCCGCCGCTTCAGGATGCACGATCACACGCTCGATGCGATGAATCAATTCCAGCGCGCCGTCTTCGCCGTTCTGCAGCGCCTGAGGCGCTTTGCCCCAGCCGCGGTCGAGGATGGCGTTGGCGGCCGACACCCGCGCCGCGTGGGTTGCCTTGGTCGAGCGCATCACGCCGACCAGCGTGTTGATCGCGGTCTTGGTATGGCTCCGCGCCATTGAGCGGATTTCGGTGATGGTTTTTGACATGGGTCGTTCCCGGAACTGACTTCAATGCAACGTGGTGGTCCTCATCAGATCGCGTCGACGAACGCCATCATCACGAGACCGATCAGGGCGAGCGTGATCAAACAGGCGGTCATCTCTCTCCCCCTGCGTTCGATAAGAAGCGCGGCAGATCGCTGCCAACGGCGCGATCGTTTCGGGCGCGAACCCTATCCCCCGGCTCATGCGAGGGGCCGCAGCAGGCGTAGCGACCGACGCCGCGCCCGCGGACCGGCCGGTTCGCGCCGGCCGGCCAATATTGATGCATCTGAGCACGCTGCGTCGCGCGCCATCGGCCCCGCGGCTCGATGGCAAAGGCCTGCAGCCGCCACGCGCGGGCGCCACATCCGGCGATTTCGGAAAATTCGATGATGGCACTATGCCGGTGATTTGCCCGACGTGTCAAATCCGATCGAAAGATGACCGTCATACGCGCCACCCGGCGCGGATGCGGCGGGCTCAACAAAAAGCCCGCGACCGAGGATTCGGTGCGGGCTCTACGATTTTTCGATGGTGCCAAAATGCGCCTGATTTGCCCGACGTGTCAAGCGCAACGATTTGCTGCGATCGTCAGCGGTCTTCGGCCTCAAAGCCCGCTCGTCGGCGTCAGGCACGATGAGCTCGTCGTCTGATGCGATCAGTCCTTGATCGCATAGAGTGGCGTCCTCACGGTTAGCTGATAGACCGGCTTCGGCGCCCAGGCGATCTGCGCGGTGATGCCGAACAGGCGGTTGTCGTCGTCGTCCATGCGATCGAGATCGAGCCTGAGCAGCGGCTGCGTGTAGGACGCAATCGGCGTGGCGGCGAGCAGCTGCGCGCCGCCGAACGACTGAATGCCGGCGCGCGCAGAAACCTTCCAGTTGTTGTCCCACTGATAGAAGCCGCCGACATAGCCGGCCGTCGTGCTCCCGACGCGCGCAAGAACCGAGTCGACCTCGACGTGGGTGTATTGAACGCCCGCGAGCCAGCCTCGCATCTCATCCGGGTCGAGCGCATATTTCGCTTCCACCACGGTATTGAACGAGGTGGTCGCCAATGGCGAGTCCGGCACCGCACGCGTCAGCGTCGATTGCAACGTCAAGGTAGGAAATATGCCGCCGCTCTGCTGATAGACATCAGCCTGGAAGCCGAGGAACCAGCTCGTGACGGCGACGTCGGACCAGCCCGACAGCCCGTTATAGGACGTGCTGCCGGTGAAGCCGCCATAGAGCGAGAGCGCCTCGCCGAGATCGACCGTCAGCGGAACGTCGACCCCGACCCCCTGGTTGGTGGGCGCCGACAAAAGCGGGCGTCCCGGCGCGGTCGGACGGTCGAGCAGCTGACGCAGGGTCGCGATCTGCGACAGGGTTCCGAACAGAGAGGAATCGCCGAGTCCGGTCGACAGCGCCCCGCCCGGCACATAGGCATAGTTCGTGCGGAAATCGATGTAGACGTTGGCGAGACCTGACGGCGGCGAATCCGGCTCATCGTCCTTTGCGAACGCGCCGCCGCTGACGACCAGCGCCGCGCCGACGACAACAGCATGGACCCTCCGCAGCGCCCAGCTGGCGCCATGCACCAATTCCTCGCACGCCATTCCGACGTCCCCCATCGGCCAAAACTACTCCGGGACAAAGTCCGGCTTCAAGCGCGGGATGAGCAAACACGACGATCAATGGGGGACAGTGGCCCTACGGCTTCACTCGGAGGGCATCGATCTGGCAGCGCCTCGCGAGGCCATCACCTGACGCAGCACGCGCGACAGCTCGTCCACCGAATAGGGTTTGTGGATCAGGCTGAAGCCGTGGCGGTCGCCGTCGGCCAGCACGTCGCTATATCCGCTGTTGAGCACAATCGGAATCGTGGGAAGCCGCCGGCGGATCTCCTGGCCGAGGGTGACGCCGTCCATTCCCGGCATCACGACGTCGCTGAGTACGAGGTCGAAGCCGTCGGGATTGTCATCGATCATCCTGAGCGCGTCGAGGCCGCTGCGCGCCAGGGCGGTCCGGTAGCCGAGGTCTTCGAGCAGCTGCGTCGAGAACTCGCCGATCTCCGGGTTGTCCTCGACAACCAGCACATTCCAGCGTGCAGCGAGCACCTCGGGACCATGCTCGCTCCGCTCGCGCGGTCCCAGCGGCTTGGAGGTGAGCGGAAGCAGCAAGGTCAGCGTGGTGCCCTTGCCGAGCTCGCTGTCGGCGAGCACCCGCCCGCCGGACTGATGGACGAAGCCGTAGACCTGCGACAGGCCGAGACCGGTGCCGCGCCCGACGCCCTTGGTGGTGAAGAACGGTTCGAAGATGCGATCGATCTGATCGGCAGCGATGCCGCATCCGGTGTCACTGACGGCCACCGATATGAATTGCTGCAAGCCGACCGGGCCGTCCTGTTGAACCCGGTCCCCGCGAATGGTCAGGACACCCCGGCCATTCATCGCGTCGCGCGCATTGGCAACGAGGTTCACGAGCGCCGTCTCGAACTGATTGACGTCGACGTCGACCGGCAGCGGCCGCGAGCGCAGGTCGAGCTCGATGACCGCCGGCGCGCCGAGCACGGTCTGCAGCATGTCCTCGATCTGCTCGATGTGCCCGGCCGCATCAAACACCTGGCGCTCCATCGGCGTGCGGCGAGCGAAGGCGAGCAGTTGCCCCGTCAGCTTGGCCGCCCGGTCAGCCGTGTCCGAGATCGCATCCACATAGCGACGCATGCGCTCCGGGGACAACTGGCGACGGCGCAGCAGATCGGCCGATGACCTGATCACGGTCAGCAGATTGTTGAAGTCGTGCGCGACGCCACCGGTGAGCTGGCCGATCGCCTCCATCTTCTGTGCCTGGCGGAATGCCTCCTCCGCCTTGCGACGCTCGGTCAGCTCCACCGCCTCGGGCACGATGGCGACGACCTGCCCGGTCTCGTCCCGCACCGGCCGCATCTGGAAATCAAACCATCGCCAACCGCCGACCGGGAGATCGAGTTGAAGCTCCCGTCGGGCCTCGTCGCCACGGGCCACTGCATCGACCAAAGATCTGATCACCTCGGGCATGCCCGGCGTGCCCGCAAACCACGGCGTCTCCCAGAACGGCAGCCCAGCGACATCGTGCAGCGGCGCGGCGATCGCCTCTAGCAACGTCGCATTGGCGTCGAGCAGCGTACCATCGGACGCCAGAAGCGCCTGGAACGTGTAGCTCGCCTCGAAGATCGTGCGCAGCCGCGCTTCCTTGGCCTGCAGCTCCGCGGTGCGCTCCGAGACCTGCGCCTCGAGCCGCTCGTTCAGCTCGCGCAGCGTGGTCTCCGCCTCGCGCCTGACACGCGCGAGGTCGATGTTGGCGCGCACCCGGGCCAGCAGCTCGCGCGCGCTGAACGGCTTGCTGAGATAATCGCTGGCCCCCGCATCGAGCCCCTCGACCTTCGCCTCTTCCCCGGCTCGCGCCGACAGCATGACCACGGGAATGTCGCGCAGCTGCGCGTCACTGCGCAGCGCCTTCAAAAGACCGAAGCCGTCGAGCTCCGGCATCATCACGTCAGTCAGGACCAGGTCAGGGCGGCGCCGGCGTGTGGCATCGAGAGCGGCACGGCCGTCCGCGACGGCCTCCACCTCGTAGTCTTCGCCAAGCAGGCGCCGCACATAGTCGCGCATGTCGGGATTGTCGTCGGCCAGCACCACGCGATCGCGACGGGCCGTCGCGGCACGGACACCAAGATCGTCGGCCGAGGATGGGTGCGGAAGATCGATCGAAGCATCGCCATTGAGCCAGCCCAAGGCCTCGTCGATATAGGCTTGCGCACGCCTGTTCGTGACGGACTGGGATTGCGAGATGCCGAGCTGGCCGGCCGGCAGATGCGCCGCCCCCAGCGGAATGCGGAGCGAGAACACCGAGCCGCGGCCGAGCTCGCTCTCGGCCGTGATGTCGCCGCCATGGAGCTTCACCAGCTCCTGCACCAGAGCAAGGCCGATACCGCTGCCTTCGAAGGACCGGCCGCGCGCTCCCTCGATGCGGCGAAACCGCTCGAACAGATGCGGCAGTTCGCCGGGCGGAATGCCGGTGCCGGTATCGCAAACCCGGAGCTCGGCGTGACGGCGATCAGCGGACACGCCGATCGACACGGCGATCTCACCCAAGGTGAACTTGAAGGCATTGGAGATCAGGTTGAGGACGATCTTCTCCCACATGTCGCGGTCGACATAGACCGGCTCGGGAAGAGCGGTCGCATCGATGCGGAGCCGGAGGCCGGCACGATCGGTTGCCGAGCGGAAGGTGGAGACGAGTTCCTCGGTGAAGGCCACGAGATCCACCGGCTCGAAGTTCGCCGTCATGCGCCCGGCCTCGATCCGCGAGAAGTCGAGCAGCGTGTTGACCAGCTTCAGCAGCCGGATGCCGTTGCGATGGATCAGACTAAGGACAGATCGTTCTTCGCTACCAATGGATGCCCCGTCGCGGCCGAGGATGTCCTCGAGCGGGCTCAACATCAGCGTCAGAGGAGTACGAAACTCATGGCTGATGTTGGAGAAGAACGTCGTCTTGGCACGATCGACCTCGGCCAGCGCCTCGGCGCGACGCCGCTCCGCCTCGTAGGCGCCGCCATTGCTGACGGCCGCCGCGATCTGTCCCGCGACGAGGTTCAGGAAGCGCGCGTAGCTTTCGTCATAGAGCCGGAACGGATTGAGCCCTGCGATGACGAAGCCGCTGCGCCCGGCCTCTCTGGACGAGGGAAGCGGCAGAACCACAGCCTGCGTCGGGGGCTGACGCCATCCCCCGCTTGGAAAGGCCGTGTCGAACCGATGCGGGAGATCGCGAACCAGCACCGCAGCCTGACGATGCAGCGCTTCGGCCAGCGGCCACGTTTCCTCCGCTTGAATCCGCGAGCGCGACTCGACCGCAGGATGGTCGCGGTCGATCCCGGTCAAGGCTTCGAGCCGCGCCGTCTCGCCATCCGGCTCGGTCATGTAGATCATCGCGAAAGGAAGATCGCGCGGCTCCCGGGCCAGGGCGCGGGCGCAGCTCGCGCAGGCCTGATCGATGCTGCGCGCCTCGGCTCCCGCATTCGCAAGCTCCCGCAACAGCGACAGCTGGCGCTCGCTGATCACTCGCTGCGTATCGTCGGTGTTGGCACAGAAGATGCCGCCGGGTGAGCCGTCGTCGTCGGGAATGGGGCTATAGGAGAACGTGTAGTAGGTCTCCTCGGGAAAGCCGTTGCGCTCCATGATCAGGAGCTGGGCCTCGACATAGGTCCCCTCGTCGCCGCCGCTGGCTTTTGCGAGCAGCGGATCGATGTCCTCCCAGATCTCGTGCCAGACCACGGCGGTCGGACGTCCCAGCGCCCAGGGATGCTTGCCGCCGATAATGGACTTGTAGGCATCGTTGTAGAGATAGATCAGGTCCTTTCCCCACCCGATCCAGATCGGCTGCTGCGACGTGAGCATGATCCGCACGGCCGTCTTCAGACTCTGCGGCCAATGCTCCGGGGGGCCGGTCGGCGTACTCTCCCAATCGTGCTTCAGCATCAGAGTGGCGAGCTCGCTCCCGCCAGCAAACAGGCGCTCGCGCTCGGCTGTGCCTGGCTTCTGATCCTGCGCTGATTGCCGATCCGGCAAACGCCCCCCCCTGCTCACGAACTCCACCGCGAGCGGCAACGTCGGTATCCGCCTCCGGTTCCAGCGCCCGGAACAAAAAGGAGCCGTTGCGACTTCGAGAGACATGCGTCGCCGCGCTCACGGGGAACCGCCACGTGACCATGATTGGACAGTCCCAGCCGAACAAACCGAGGAGATCAGCCTGGAGCGTATTCCGGCTGCTGGGTCCCGGCCTCGTGACGGGCGCCGCCGATGACGACCCCTCGGGCATCGCGACCTACTCCCAGGCCGGCGCACAGTTCGGCTACGGGCTGTTGTGGACGGTCTTTCTCACGACGCCTTTCATGATCGCGATTCAGCTGGTCAGCGCCCGCATCGGCCGCGTCACCGGAAAAGGCCTCGCCGCCAACATCACGGCGGTCGCGCCGCGCCCGATCGTGTTCGGACTCGTGGCGCTGCTGGTTGGCGCGAATACCTTCAACATCGCTGCCGACATTGCCGCCATGGCGGAGTCCCTCTCACTGGTCATCGGCGGCCTCAACCACGAGCATGCGCTGATCTTCGCCGCGGCCTCGACATTGCTGCAGGTGTTCCTGCCCTATCGCCGCTACGCGCCGGCGATCAAGGTGCTCACCCTCAGCCTGTTCGCCTACGTGGCGACGGCGCTGATGGTGAAGGTGCCCTGGAGCACGGCCCTGCTCGCCGCAGTGTGGCCGAACCTATCGACGAACGCCGACTATCTGCTGACGGTCGTCGCCGTGCTCGGCACCACGATAAGCCCCTATCTGTTCTTCTGGCAGGCCTCGCAGGAGGTCGAGGAGATGAACCAGGGCCAGGTCGATCGTCCCTTGCGCGAGCTGTCGAAGAAGGACCATCCCGAACTCAGGCGCATGAGGATCGACACGACGATCGGCATGATCTTCTCTAACGCGATCGCCTTCTTCGTCATCCTGACGACCGCGACCGTCCTGCACGGCAACGGGGTCACCAAGATCGACTCCGCGACGCAGGCGGCCGAGGCCCTGCGGCCGCTGGCCGGGGATTTCACCTTCCTGCTGTTCGCGCTGGGCATCATCGGCACCGGAATGCTGGCGATCCCAGTATTGGCGGGATCGGCGGCCTACGGCGTTGCCGAGATCTTCGGCTGGCACGCGACCCTCGAGGCCAAGCCGGGCGAGGCGGCCGGCTTCTACAGCATCATTGCAGCCGCAACCCTCATCGGCTTCGGGCTGGGCTTTACCGGCATCGATTCGATCCACATGCTGGTGTGGAGCGCCGTGCTCAACGGCATCGCCGCCGTCCCGATCATGGCAATGATGATGGTCATCGTCTCCAATGCGGACCTGATGGGCCGCTTCCGCGGCCGGTCCTGGCTCATAGCGCTGGGATGGATCGGCACCGCGATCATGGCGATCGCGGTCCTGGCGCTGCTGTGGTCATTCGTCACAGGACGCGCTTGAGCGACCACCGCGATCTCCCGTCGCCGGCAACGCAGTTGCACAACGTCATTGGTGCAACGCGAAACGCAAACTGTGTTAACAGTCCGGTCCCGCCATCCGGCCGCGATTGATCCCGATCAACGCAGGCGCGCTCCGGATTGGCGCACGAACAGAGGACCTCGGAGACTGCCTTGACCCAACCGCAACGCATGAGCGCACCGACGCTGCCCACTTTTTCCCCCCGCGGACTCGCTCTGCTGCGGGATCCCTTGCTCAACAAGGGGACCGGCTTCACCGAGCAGGAGCGCGATGCGCTGGGCCTGCGCGGCTTCCTGCCCGCGGGCGTGATGTCGATGCAGGCCCAGGCCGAGCGGATCCTGGTCAATCTTCGCAGCCTGTCCAACGATCTCGAGAAGTACGTCGCGCTCAACGCGCTGCATGACCGCAACGAGGCGCTGTTCTTCCGGGTGGTCTGCGACAACATCGACGAGATCCAGCCGCTGATCTACACGCCGACCGTCGGTCTCGCCTGTCAGAAATACGGCCTGATCTTCCAGCGCCCGCGCGGCCTGTTCATCTCGGCCAATGATCGCGGCCGGATTGCCGAGATCCTGTCCAACTGGCCTTACCGTGCCAAGCTGATCGTCGTCACCGACGGCGAGCGCATCCTCGGTCTCGGCGATCTCGGCGCCAACGGAATGGGCATTCCGGTCGGCAAGCTGTCGCTGTACTCGGCCTGCGCGGGCATTCATCCCGAGGAATGCCTCCCGGTCATGCTCGACGTCGGCACCAACAACGAGGAGCTGCTGAACGACCCGTACTACATCGGACTGCGCCAGAAGCGCCTCGGCGGCGACGCCTATGATTCATTTGTCGATGAGTTCATGACGGCGGCCCGCGCCGCCTTCCCCGGCGTGCTGATTCAGTTCGAGGACTTCGCCAACCACGCGGCCTTCAAGCTGCTTCACAAATATCGCGACGACGCTTGCGTCTTCAACGACGACATCCAGGGCACGGCAGCCGTGGCGCTGGCAGGCCTGTTCTCGGCCTTGCGTATCACCGGCGGCAAGCTGGCCGACCAGACCGTGCTGTTCCTCGGCGCCGGCGAGGCCGCGACTGGCATCGCCGACCTCGTCGTGTCCGCCATGATGGCCGAGGGGCTGTCGGAAGCCGAGGCGTTGCGACGCAACTGGCTGACGGATTCGCGCGGTCTCGTCATCAAGGGACGCGAGAACCTGCACGGCCATAAGCTGCGTTATGCGCACGACCAGGCACCGATCGCAGACTTCCTGACCGCGATCAAGACGCTCAAGCCGACGGCGATCGTCGGCGTGGCGGCGGTCGGCGGCGCGTTCACGCCGGAGGTGCTGCAGGCCATGGCGGAGTTGAACGAGCGCCCGATCATCTTCGCGCTCTCCAACCCGACCTCGAAGGCCGAATGTTCGGCGGAGGCGGCCTATCGCTACACCCAGGGCCGCGCGCTGTTCGCCTGCGGCAGCCCCTACGATCCGGTCAAGCTCGACGGCAAGACCTTCGTGCCGCGCCAGGGCAACAACTCCTACATCTTCCCCGGCGTCGGCCTCGGCGCCATCGCCAGCGGCGCGCGGCTGGTGACGGACGAGATGTTCATGGCCGCGGCCCACACGCTGGCGAACTGCGTCACCGGCGCCGATCTCGAGCAGGGCAGCCTTTACCCCGCCCTGCCGCGCATCCGCGAAGTGTCGGCCCATATCGGTGCGGCGGTCGCCGGTGTGGCCTATCAGAACGGACTCGCCACGGGGCCCGCGCCGAACGACCTGCTCGGCTTCGTGGAGTCGAAGATGTACGACGCGCGCTACTGATCGCCGGCTTGCGGATGCCTCGGCCGTTCACGAGGCATCCGCGGTTGCGAAGACCCGTTCCTTCGAAGAGCTATTGATCAGGCACGATCGCGTTGCTCGGGGTCGGCCGGTCGGTGATCTGCTGGCCGAACAGGCTCGCAATCAGCTCGACCGCCACGCGCGCGGTCCTGCCGCGCTCGTCGAGAAACGGGTTGAGCTCGACGATGTCGACGGAGCGCACCAGACCGGAATCGTGCAGCAGCTCCATGATGAGATGAGCCTCGCGGTAGGTCGCGCCGCCAGGCACGGTGGTGCCGACGCCCGGCGCCACGTCGGGATCGAGGAAGTCGACGTCGAAACTGACATGCAGGAGACCGTCGCGCGCCCGGACCTTGTCGAGCACGCGCCGCATCAACACGCCGACACCGAACTCGTCGATGGCGCGCATGTCGGCAATGCTGATGCGCCGCAGCCGCAAGAGCTCCTTCTCCGCCTTGTCGATCGAGCGGATGCCGAACAGCTCGAGCTGCTCGGGAGTGATGCTCGCCCGCGTCTCATCGCCGAGCAGGCCATCGAGGCCAGGCTCACCGCAGAGGAAGGCGGCGGACATGCCGTGCATATTGGCGGTGATGGTCGTCTCCGGCGTGTTGTAGTCGGCATGCGCGTCGAGCCAGAGCACGAATAGTTCCCGCCCCTGCTCGCGGCAATGGCGCGCGATCCCGTTCACCGATCCCATGGACAGCGAATGGTCGCCGCCGAGGAACACCGGGACCGCACCGGTCTGCGCCAATTCATGGCTGCGGCGCGCCAGCACCTGGGACCAGCGCTGGATTTGACGATAGTGCTTGGCCTTTGCAGGAGGCGCGTCGCCGAGATCCCGCACATCGCTGATGTCGACATCGCCGTAGTCGGTGACGTCGAGCCCGAGGGTCTCGAGCACGGTGATGAGACCCGCCGTGCGCAGGGCAGCCGGCCCCATCAGCGTGCCGCGCACGGACGCGCCGAGATCGATCGGCGCGCCGAGAACGGCGATGCGCTGCGGCGGAGCTGTATCCGATGAAGCCAAGACGGGATCCTTTCATGCTCGTCCGAAGCATACCTGCTGCGGAGCTCGAATGACGCACCTGCGCACGACGATACACCGGTTTCGAGACCTGCAACCATGACGACGGAACCAAACGCGTCAGCCGGCATTTGATCGAACGTCTGCGGCGTGCCGAGTGCGTTGCGCCGAGGATGACGTCTCAATGCGACCGATCAGCGTCGAGAAGGTAACGGCAGTGAGCAACGAAACGTTCGAAACATCTCCGCAGCCCGGCGTCGCCGAACGCGCCCTCGATACGGCGACCGACATGTCGCGCTCGCTGGGCGAGATGGTGGGGACCCTGAGTGCCGCCGCCGATCGGCTGAGCGAGGCAGCGAAGGAGGCGCGGCGACCCGGAACCGCCCTCTCGACCCTCGCCGCGATCACCCGCGAGGCCCCGCTTGCCAGCCTGTTCGTCGCCTTCCTGTTTGGCGTCGCCGTCGCACGCCGGGGCTGACGGTGATCAGAACAGCCGAGGCCCGCGCCGGTCGAGCTGTGATTCCCATGTCAGCAGCGTTGCGGCGCCAATCATGATCGCAATGCCGGCGACGCTGATCGCCAGCTGCATGGCAAAGCCAGCAAAGACGTCGGTCAGCAGGACCTGGCCGATGAACGCCAGGAGCACGCCGAGACAATACATCGAGAGCGAATTCTCGCCGCATCTGATCATCGCCGTCGTCAATGGGCGGATCGGGCCGCGCCACTGCGGCGGCGCCAGCCGCGAGACCACGAGAGCGAGCGCGAGAAAGTGCAACAGCCGCACCGGCGCCAGATGGCTCTTGTAGATCGGATAGATCAGGCCCGTGACGGCCGACGGGATCAGACCTTCCAGACTCTTGAACTCCCAGCTCAGCGCCATGAACAGGCTGAAGGCGAGATAGCCGAGCGCTACGATCAAGATCGTGCGCGAGCTCAGCACCGGGCGCAGGCGCGCGGCGCCGCCATGGGCATACCAGGCGCCGATGACGAACAGGAGCTGCCAGGCGAACGGATTGAAATACAATTCGCCGCTCGGCCACGCGGGCACCTGCCAGCTGAACAGCTGCACCATCATGTAGAGCAGGACCGACAGCAGGAGCGTCAGGGTCGCGCTCGTCATCATCATCCAGAGAATGAGCGGGAAGCAGATGTGCAGGATCGCGAAGGTCAGCAGGATGTCGGTGTTGACGGGCGCGAACTGCAGCAGCGCCACATGGAGCAGTGTCGGACCGGGCTCACGAAAGAAGAAGCCCGTGTTGGTCTCGTCGACGAAGCGCGTGCCGCCGCCGACGAACCAGACCAGCGCCGCATAGGCCAGCAACAGCACCAGGAACGCCGCGTAGATCTCCCAGGCGCGCCGCAGCGCGCGCACGATCGTCGTCGCCCAGCCCTGCTTTGGCAGCGCTCCGCCGTAGGCGAGCATGCACGTGTAACCGGAGATGAAGACGAACACCTCGGAGGTGTCGCTGAAGCCGTAGTTGCGCAACGTCAGCCAGGCGAGCGAATTGTCGGGCACGTGATCGACGAAGATGAACCACAGCGCCAGACCGCGGCACGCATCGAGCCGCAGGTCGCGACGCCCGTCGCCGATTTCGCCTGCGCCATCGGTCTCCGCCAGCTTTCGATCACCGGCCATCAACACCAGCCTCGTCTCGTGAGCGGGCCTGCGCTGTGAGAAGGCCCGCGTGATCTCAGAAGTCCGCAGGCAGCCGATTGGAACCCTGGAGGTTGCCCGCGAGACGATCCGGTCTTGTTTCAGATTCCATGCGCGATGTCTGTAAACCGAACAGACGCTGTGGACGTTGTTCCCTGCGACAGATTGCACGGAAACCGCGTGCGCCCGGGAACATTGTCGGCATGGTGGTGTTAACCAATTTACCTTCGCACATCTGGCAATTGTTCCAGTCCCGTAGTTGCCCGGATTGATTGTAGGTTGGTTAGACGTTGACTTGCAGTGGAAGTGTTAAAGGGGGGTTCCGTGATCCACCGAGGTGTCCAATATACGGTCGTGGCGACTGCTGAACCGGACATTTGGGAATGGCGGTACGAGTTCGGCGACCAAGTCAAAACCGGACGAACCCAGACGAGGCTTGCCGCCCTCGCCGCACGGCGCGTGAAGTCGAAGATCGACGCTGCGCTCCGAGCCACCCAGACGGCCTCCGTCACTGCGGCCAATGTCGCTGATCGGCTGGATCTGGCGAAGACCACGTCGCACGGCCTGACCTGAGGCGTCTCCGTCGCGACGCGCTGCACTCTCGGATCCATCGGCTGATCCGTGACCTCTCTCCGTTGAGACAGATCAAGGTGTCGGCCGCGCGATCCGTCATGGTCGAGCAATGGAAAACCTCGTTTTTCGCTGCTCCCACACGGGATCGAACGTGCAGATCGGTTTGACGGTGCCACCGTTTGCCGAGCACGACGATGCTTACGAAGCGGTGTCATGCCCGGCATGCGGGCGCCTGCATCTCGTCAACAAGCGCACCGGAAGAACGCTGAGCGACAGGGAGGGCTCGATATGTCCTACGTTGCAGACCAGCTGACCGCCGTCCCTGCGCCCGGCTCGTCTCTCCTGCGCCGGATCAGCGCCTTCTTGAAGGCAATCGTCAGCAAGATCGACCTCCCCGACTTTCCGAGGTCATGCTGCAGCTGAGCGCGGCAAGCCTTGCGCCCTCCGCCGGCTCGTCCCGCACGATGGATGGGACGAGGATCGTTCTTCATGCCAAGATGTTCCCCTCGCGGGTAGCCGTCGCGTCAGCGGCCGGCGTCATGCTCGCCCCCACCATCGAATTGATCGGAGTGACCGGATGCGCCCCTTGGTGATCAGAGTTCTGGCAGTTGCGGCAGCGACCGCGGCGTCGACATCGGCGTGGGCCGCCGATGCGGACCATGGCGCCGATCTCGCCCGGCGCTGGTGCGCGTCGTGCCACCTCATCGAGGGGACTCAGAAGCAGGCCAGCGCCGACGTTCCGTCATTCGCGCAAATCGCGCAGAAGGCGGATTTCACTCCCGAGAAGGTCGCGTTCTTCCTGCTCGACCCACATCCGAAGATGCCCAGCTTCCCGCTCAACCGGCTGGAGGCAGCGGACATCGCGGCCTATATCGGCTCGCTGCGCAAATAGGGAGAAGGCCCGCCGGCGGCCGAACGGCCGCCGATCTCGCATGGTCGCGCCGCACGGTTCAACTCGCGACGAGGACCATGACGAGGAGGACCATGACGAGGCCTTGGCTCTTGAGAGTTGGCTCTTGAGAGTTGGCTCTTGAGCGTTGGCCTCTCAGGACTTGTCCTCTTAAGATTTCGGCTCTGCGGCCTTGCTTGCGGCGGACATGATGCCTGCGGTAATCGTCTTCATGTGCTCGCCGGCATTGGTGAACTGGCTGCGCAGGAACTCCGATTGAATCCGCATCGCCTCCTCGAGCTCGGTCGCATGAACCAGCTTTCGCGCATGCTCGAAGGCGGTCTTGATATTCTGTTCGGTGAGGGTGAGCGCCTGCTTCGACATGTCGGCAGCCGGTCCCGGGACTGTGCCGATCGACTTGCCGGCCGCGTCGAAGAACATCTCGAATGCCCTTTCCGCCTGCGCGATGGTCTTTTCCGCAAGGTCGCGCAGCTCGGCGGGCACTTCCAGTTTGGTTTGGGTCATCGTTTACATCCTCCACGACAACTCCAACTACCACATCCGGGCGCCTTCGTCCCCGTGCAAATGCACGCGACGGCCGCGCACGCGGAGCCCGTCAGGATGCGTCCATGCGCTCACGCGCGATCTGAAGCGAATATTCGATTGCGGCGAGGTGCCGATCGAAGATGCGCCTCGCTCTCTCCTCCGTCACGAGGTCCGAGAGCTCTCGCGCATGTTGCAAAGCAAGATCGAGCAAGATGACCGTCTTCCTGACATCATCGCGGACGAGCGGCCGGGCCGCGTCGAGCGGGCCGGTGCCTGCGATCGCAGCGACAGCCTGCTGGTGAACCGCCACGAAGGCCGCCGGGGACGCGACCGTCCGTGCACGAAACGGAATGATGTTGGACATCGACTCTCTCCGCTGCATTTCGCAACGACGGATCTGATTCAATTTTTCACGTTTATACGCGCGGCATTTTACCGAAGGCTTAGGCCGATCGCAGACGGCACGGCCGGCGTGGTCCCAAAACCAGCGCCGGGATTAACCCGAAAGCAAACGGGATCGCGCCGAAACCGGCTGCTGCCAACAGATGCGGCGGACGGCCACGCCCCTCAGCCGGAAAAGCGACGACGATACTCCGTCGGCGACACACCCAGATGCCGCAGGAATGCACGCCGCATGCGCTCGTCGTCGCCAAAGCCGGCCCGCTTCGCGACCTCGACGACACTCTCGACCTGACGGCTTTCCAGCAGCAGACGGGCCGTCTCGACCCGGAGCGCCTCGACCCCTTGAGCCGGCGTCATGCCGGTCCGGTTGACATAGGTTCGGGCAAAGGTGCGCGGTGTCATGCCGGCCCTCGCGGCCAAGTTCTCGACCCTCAGGTCGCTCGCAATGTTCTCGATGATCCACGCATGCAATGAGCTGAAGCGACCCTCGACGTCCGACGCCTGCGCAGCCAGCACGGTCGAAAACTGACTCTGCCCACCCGGACGCTTCAGGAACACCACGAGCCGACGTGCGACGTCGAGTGCGATGGTGTGACCGAAATCTTCCTCGATCATCGCCAGCGCCAGGTCGATGCCGGCGCTGACACCGGCGGACGACCACACCCGGCCGTCCTGCACGAAAATCGCGTCCGGCTCGACCTTGACGTTCGGAAAGCTGTCCTGCAGGCGCGGGCAGTAGCGCCAATGTGTCGCGGCCCGTTTGCCCTCGAGCGCGCCAACCCAGGCGAGCGCAAACGCCCCGAGGCAGACGGATGCGATACGCCGGGCATCGATGAGCACCTCGCCGATCCATTGCATCGCGATGTCGTCCTGCCGCAGCTTCCAGATGCCCGGCCCGCCAGGGATCAGCAGCGTGTCGACCTCCGTGGGATTCATGGCCGAGAGCGGCTCGGTGTCGATCATCAGGCCGACATCGGTCGGCACCAGCCCGCCCTGCTTGGACACGTAGCTCAGCGCGTAGCCCGGCCCCGGCAGTTCGATCTCGCTGAGCTCGGCAAAGACCTGCGCCGGCCCGGACACGTCGAGCAGCGTCACCCCTGGGAATGCAAAGATCACCAGTCGCCTCTCGGCGCCGTCTCGTCGCACCGCAGCATGCCGGGAGGCGTTGGCAGAATTCGAGGGCATATTGTCCTTTAAGCGATCAGATGACGGCCTGTATAGCTCGACGTGCAGTGCTGGAGTTCACGTGATGTCGCGCAACCTGGAAGGCCGATATTCGACCATCGCCTCGCCCTGGGACGACTACACCGTCTACAGCTTTCCCGACGCGTCCGAGATCGCGGAGCCTGACCGGCTGCCGATCATGGATGCGATGAATTCGATCATTGCTGTTAACTGGAAAGCAGTCGAACCTCACTGGACTGCCGCGGCATCGCCATTCGACAGCAAATACGGTCTCGTTCTGGTCTACGATCCCTTGGGACTGGTGGCCTTCTCGGTCTACCGCGTGATGACCATCGCGCAGCGGCCGGCCATCTATCGCAGTGGAACTGAAGTGCTGCCCGCACACCAGGGTCGTGGCCTGTATGGGTTCTTTACGTCGCAGATCCTCAAGCATCCCGGCTGCGCCGCGCGCAGCGAAGGACTCCTCTACGGTTGGCGAACACGCAATCCGATCGTATGGGCTGCCAACGCGAAGATCTGCGAGAAGGTCGCGCCATCCCTGCTCGACGATGCTGCGGATCCCGAGCTGCAGGCTGCGTGCGTCGAGATGTGTGCACGCCTCTATCCAGGCAAGCCGCTGGAGGTGCCCCGCATGATCATGCGCGGCGCTTATGGTCATATCGAGCATATCCGGCAGGACTATCACGGCACGGCATCGCGCGTGGAGACGGCGATGTCTCGGATCATCCCGGATTCGGCGGACGCGCTGTTCTCCGTCGGCTTTGCGAGGGTGTGATGGCGGTGCTTGGACAACGAGCAGTCGTTTCGTCTCTGCCGAGATTTGCCGATCGCGCCTATGTCGCGTGGGCAACGGTCGCGTTCGCCTACGCAATTGCCTTTCTGCAACGGATGTCGCCGCAGACCGTCGGCCTCGACTTCGTACGCGACTTCGGCACCGACGCCTCCGGCGTTGCGATGCTCGCCTCGAGCTACTTCTGGGGCTACACCCTGATGCAGATTCCGGCGGGCATGCTGGTCGACCGCTACGGCGTCAAGCGCGTGATCCTTTGCAGCATGGCGGCGTCGGTGCTCGGCAGCGCCGCGTTCGCCCTGTCGCCCAACCTGATCGATGTCTTCTTCGCACGCGTGATCACGGCCTGCGGGGACGCGCTGGTGTTCACCGCGCTGTTGAAGCTCGTGGCCCAGAGCTTTTCCGACGAACGCTTCGGGCTGATGTCCGGGATCTCCCAGGTGTCCGGCTATGTCGGCGGGGTCGTCGCCACGACACCGCTCGCGGCCGCCGTCAGCGGGTTCGGCTGGCGCAACAGCTTCCTCTTCATCGCCTGCATCGGTCTTGCGAACCTCGCATGCGCGTCCGTCGCGTTGAAGGCCGCCCCCGCAAACGACAGAGCCCCGACGCTGCGGAGCGTGCTGCTGGCGAGCTGGCATGCGCTCGGATCGGCTGCGACCTGGGGCTGCGCGATGAGCTTTGCATCGCATTTCGCGGTCGTCACCACGCTGGCGGGCGTATGGGGCATCCCGATGGTGTCGCACTATTTCGGCATCTCACCGTCGGCGGCGGGCGGTCCTCTGCTGGCCTTCATGGTCGGCAACGCAGTCGGCTCGATCCTGCTTGGCCACGCGGCGGACCGGACGCGGGTGCTGGAGGCAGCCCTGATCCGCATCAGCCTGCTGCGCATGCTGCTCGTGGCGATGCTGCTTCCGGTTCTGGCCCACGCGTTCGGCCTTCTCTATGTCGGCATGGTGTTCGCCGTGCTGGGCCTGGTGGCCGGCGGCACGGTTCCGCTGATCCTGAAATGCACGAAGCGTCTCTACACGGCGGATCGCATCGGCGTGGGCGCGTCGATCAACACGACGTCCGCCGGCGTTTTCGCCGGGCTCGCGCAGCCGCTCATCGCGTTCGCCATGGTGTCCGCAAGCGGGATCGGCGGGAGTGCGGGAGCGCGCCCGTACACGGTCGCCAATGATGCGGGCTACACGACGTTGATCGCCATTCTCCTGCTGATGTCGCTGCCGGGGATACTCGGCCCGCTGATGATGAGGCGCAAATTGATACTGGCAAACTGAATATAAAGAAAAAGAGAGGGTGAGTATGTCGCGTTTGTTTTTGAGAAAGGACGAAGTTCGATCCGGCCACAGGGCCGGAAGCTGGCAGAGCGTCCTGTTTTCAGAGTTCGAAGCCCAGATGAGCAGCGAAGCCAGACCCTTTCCGTGCGTCTTCGGCGTCGCGGGCTTTCGCGCCGATCAGCTTCGTTATTTGTTCCTCGATCCCATCGACATTGAGGTTCTCGGCCGGCAGCTTGCCCTGTTCGTCTCGGAGAGCCGCTCGCACGGCCCCAATACGTCACTCGTCCTGTTCACGCGCCCGCGCCCGGTCCAGACGCTCGACGCCTACTACAAGAAGTTCTGGCGGATCCTCGATCAGCTCGCGCGCATCGACAAGCAGCCATGGCCTGCGGAGATTCCGCAGACCGTCGATCATCCGATGTGGGAGTTCTCGTTTGCCGGCGAGCCGATCTTCGTCGTCTGCAGCACACCGGCGCATGTGATGCGGCAGAGCCGGCGCTCGAGCGCATTCATGCTCACGTTCCAGCCGCGCTGGGTATTCGAGCGGATGCTCGGCACAGACGAAGCCGCCGCCAAGGCCTTCAGCGAGGTTCGCAAGCGGCTGGCCCCGTTCGACACCACGACGCCGTCTCCCCTGCTCGGCCGCTACGGCAATCCGGAGGGCCGGGAATTCAAGCAGTACTTCCTCTACGACGACAATCAGCCGCCGCCAGCCTGCCCGTTTCACCAGCTCGCCCAGGCCAAGCCGTCGTCCATCGGAGACAAGGAGCAAGCCGCATGACCCAGATCATTGCCGGAACGAAGACCGATTTTGCGATCGATCCCGACATCCTCGCGCTGCTGCCGTCGCAGGGCTGCATCGAGCTGCAGCACGACGCCGCCGGCAAGGTTCACGCTTTCCACACGCACCCCGTCGACGAGATCCTCGTCGTGATCAAAGGGCGGCTGACGTTCCGATGGGAAGGGGGCGAGCGCGTCTGCACCGCAGGCGACAAGATCCTCCTGCCGGCCGGCACGCTGCACGAATCGGAGGCTCTGGATGATGCAATCTACGCAATTGCAATGAAGCCGGTCACAACCACCACCTGTAGTCAGGATGGGTGAGGTCAGGACAGGGGACGATCGGTTTCCGCCTGCGACTCCGACGTCAGCCGCTCGACCATTTCGATCACTTCGATGCGCTGGCCCGGCGCCAGCTTCAGGAAGGCCTTCAGAAGTCGAAGGCTCTCCACCGCTTCGCTCGATGGGGCTCCGAGCTTCGTGTGCAGCTCCGCGATGAATGTCGAATTCTTCATCTCGCACCTTTGGCAGGAAACGGTAATGCCAGTCCTTAGCAAACGTGAAGGCCTTGCACGCAAGGTAGATACTGCAGCAATTGAGGCTGAAAGTCTTGGTCTGACGACTGCGACCCTGATCCTCAGAATGGCCCGCCTGGAAATCGACCGTGCGGAACCCGACCAGGTTGAAAGTATGCCAGCGAACAACTCTTGCAGCAAGCCGAACTGACCAAACGGTCGATTTCGGCGGCACAATTTGAGCTTTCTGGCAGTTTCTGGCTGACGATGCCAGCAAAAATGGTCGTTTATCGAACGAGGGAGGGGGATTACGCCGGAGGTAAGCTTGTCCTCCATATTAGAGGTCTTCTATAGTTCGAGCGGGAGGACTACGGATTGCGGACGCCGCTTTGGCGTCGTGGTCCCCTCCCGCGGCACGGGGGCTGTAGGAAGACCATGCGCACCTATTATTTCGACATGAAGGATGGCATTCCGACGAGGGACCGGACCGGGCTGGAATTTGCGACCAGTGCCGGGGCGATCGAGCATAGCCGGGATCTGGCCCGGCGGCTTCGACACGATCCCCGCATTACCGATCGCAGACTTTCGATCGTGGTGGTCGACGAATCCGGCGCGGAGATTCACCGCGAGCCGGTCTATCCAGCTGCGGTGAAAGTCGGCCTATCCTGAATCTGAGCGGCGCGGCGGCAACGTCCGTGGCCGACAACAATTTCAACTATTCGTAGACAGAACCGGGGCGACTGCAATCAGCGCGAGTATTGCAGCTGGTGATGAGGTTTGTCTCAGCCTGCCTTTGACACCGGCGTTCGTTCCCGAGCGCACACACCGATAGGGCCATGGGCAACCGCCACTCTCGACGCGCCACGCGACATCAGAATCCAAGACAGCGCGGCAGCACGCGACGGACGAGCGCCGTTCACGTCTCCCCCTGAGCATCACAAGCGCAGCCGTTCGGTGCTATTGCTGCTTCTCCCAGAACGAGAGCAGGCCTTGCGAGGCTGAACCACCGATCACGCAGGGAATGCCGACGGCGACCTGCCCCAGGGCCGCCGCGGAGACGCAGCCGAGCGCAAGCGCGCCGACACCGAGTTGTCCCCAGAAATCCATGTTGCGGCGGGCGTCGGAGCCTTTGAGCTTGAGCTCCTCGACCGCAGCGACGGCGTCCTTGCGCACGGCGCCGAGCTGCACCGTATCGGCCGCCTCGACGACCTCTCTCAGCGGCTCCTTGACGGGACCTGTCTGCCGCGCGAGCTCCTCGCGGAGATAATCGCGCAGGCTGGCATCGCGCACCGAGTAGCTGGCCAACGTGTAGCGCGCCATGCTGCCGATGGTCAGCTTGTCGACCGTATCGCGGCTCTTCGACCACGGCAGCATCTGGACGATGCGCTGGATCGGCACCCGCGAGCCGGTCGCGAAGTAGTAACCCCAGAGGATGTCGAGCAGGTCTTGATGCGTTGCGTAGCTGAGCCGGGTATCCAGCTTGCGCTCCTCCTTCTTGAACGGATTTTGCGTCAGCGCGCCACGCAGCTTGTCCATCATGCCCGGCTTGGTCTCCTCCAGCGGGATGTCCATCAAGGTCGGCTGCGTGCCGCTCAGATAGCCGTCGATCATGACCCGGCGACCCGGCATCTTCGGAGCGACCTTGCGCATGAGATTGCGCCAGTCCGGGAGGCCCGAATAGGCGATGGCCCGCACGATCACCCACTCCTCCTCCGGGGGCACGGGAAAGAAGCTGTTGACGAGCTGCTCGGCCTTGGCCGGATTGGAGCCGATCGCACCCGCAATGAAACCTAGATAGATTCCGGAGTTCTCCGGCTCCTTGAAGGTCTGCGAGTGAAACAGCACCCGCACCGCCGCCGGCACATGGGCGTAGTCCGGCTTGGTACGATAATTGTAGATCCAGTTCTGGACGACGCCGAGCGAGGCGCGTGGATCGATCTCGGGGACGACGGCGGCAGCGAGCGCCGATTGAACGAAGGTACAGGCGATGAGGGCCAAAGCGATCGCGCGCATGATCTGCTCCCGACAAACGTTCGCCGGCGACAACGACCGCCGCGGACGAATGAGCACTATGCTGACCAGCGTGTGGCTCGACTCTGCGTCGATTCTGCGACCACCCCCGGTTCCTCCGGCCCACCCTTCGCAGGCGTGATCGCAGGCCAACAAGTCTCCACAGCCCCGACATGATTTGGCCGTCCACCGGCTCTTGCATCACGGCGATGACGAGCAGGCAGGAGCGCACATCATGACCGCCCGGAACTGGCGTCACTCGCGCATCAGCAGACCGCGACCAATCGCGATGCTCGTTGCGGCGCTGTCCGTGCTGACGTCTCCCGTGATCGCAGCATCTGCAGAGGCCGTTGCGGTACAGGGCAATCGGCGCGTCGATGCCCAGACGGTGCGGTCCTATTTTCATCCTGGCGCCGACGGCCGCTACGACGCGGCCGCGCTGGACGCCGGCCTCAAGGCTCTGGTCGCCACCGGTCTCTTCGACGATGTGAAGATCGGCCGCGCCGAGGGCCGGATCGTCGTGCGGCTGACGGAAGCAAAAGTCCTCGATCGCATCGCGTTCGAAGGTAACAAGAAGGTGAAGGATACCGACCTCACAGGCGTAGTGCTGTCGAAGCCACGGGCGGGCCTGCAGCGCGCGACCGTGCAGGGCGACGTGGCCCGCATCCTCCAGGCCTATCACCGGGTCGGACGCGACGACGTCCGTGTCGTTCCCGAGATCATCGACCGCGGCAATGACCGTGTCGACCTGGTCTTCACCATCACCGAAGGCAAGAAGACGCCGGTGCGCACGATCAGCTTCGTCGGCAACAACGCCTATGGCGCGCGGCAATTGCGTGCGGTGATCAAGACCGCCGCGACCAACCCGCTCAGCTTCGTGATCGGCGGCAATGTCTATGATGCCGACCGCGTCAACGAGGATCGCGAGCTGCTGCGGCAATACTATCGCAGCCATGGCTATGCCGATGCCGAGATCTCGAATGTGAGCGTCGACTATGACGCGGCGAGCAGCGGCTACAACCTCGTCTTTGCGGTCGAGGAAGGCGGACTCTACAAATTCGGCGCGATCGATGTCTCCTGCAACGTGCAGGGGCTGTCCTGCGACCGCCTGCGACCGCTGTTGGTTGCGCAGCAAGGCGACACGTTCGACGAGAGCAAGATCGACAAGACGACCGAAGCCCTGACGACAGAGCTGGGCAAGCTCGGTTTTCCGTTCGCCCAAGTCGAGCCGCGCACCGCCCGCAACGCGCAGGCCCGCGTGGCCGACATCAGCTTCCAGATCGAGCAAGGACGGCGTAGCTATGTCGAGCGCATCGAGATCCACGGCAACAAGAATACGCGCGACGATGTGATCCGCCGCGAGTTCGACATCGGCGAGGGCGATGCCTACAACAGGATCCTGGTCGATCGCGCCGAACGGCGCCTGCGCAACCTCAACTACTTCAAGTCCGTCAAGATCACGACGCGGCCCGGCTCGGTCCGGGATCGCGTGGTGCTGGACGTGGAGGCGATCGACCAGCCGACCGGTGATTTCAACGTCTCCGGCGGCTATTCATCCACCGACGGCCTGCTCACCGAGGTCAAGATCGGCGACCGCAACGTGCTCGGCACCGGCAACACGGCACAGGCGGCATTCACATATGGACAGTTCGCGCGCGGCGCCACTTTGTCCTTCACATCGCCCTACGCGATCGGCCGAACCACGCCCGGCGTCGAATTGTTCGCGCGGCAGAGCATGGCAAGCACGTTCCAATCGTTCGGCAACAATACCTATGGCGGCGCGCTCACTCTGGGCATGCCGGTCAGCGAGCAGACGGCCATGCTGTGGCGCTATTCGCTCTACGATCAGAAGGTCGTGCTCGCCCCCGGGCTGTCGCCCGCGGCCGTATCCCTTCCGGTCCGGCAGGCCGTCGCGGCAGGACGGCAGACGGTGTCCCAGCTCGGAAACACCGTCACCTACAGCACGCTCGACAACACCAAGATTCCGACCAGCGGCATCCGCTCTCAGCTGAGCCAGGATCTCGCCGGCCTCGGTGGTGACGTCCGTTTCCTTCGCACCACCGCCGATGTCCGCTACTACCGGTCCATCAACAGCGATCTGACCGGCATGGTCCGCGCCCAGGGCGGCTACGTCACGGGATGGGGCGGGCAGCAGGCGCCGCTGCTCAACAGCTTCTTCGGCGGTCCCACGATGGTGCGTGGCTTTGCGCCGGGCGGCTTCGGACCGCGTGACCTCACACCGGGATCGACGATGGACAATGTCGGCGGCAGCTACTACTGGGCGACCACGGCGGAGCTGCAGAGCAACATTCCGGGTTTGCCCCAGGAATACGGCTTGCGCGCGTCGGCCTTCGTCGATGCCGGCACCGTGTTCGGCTATCGCGGTCCGACCCAGAACGTCCAGGTCGCCAACAAGAACGTTCTGCGCTCCTCGGTCGGCGTCGGCATGACCTGGGCCTCGCCGTTCGGGCCACTCACAGTCGACTACGCGGTGCCGATCAGCAAGGCTGCCTACGACGTCGTGCAGCCGCTGCGCTTCAGCGCAGGCGGCTTCTAGCACGGGCTGGCTCCCGGCGGCGACGTGACGGTCGTCCAGCCGGGTCGACCTCAGTAGGGGTGATAGTAGTGCACCCGCGGACCGTAATACGGATGGCCGTAATACGGACGGACATAGTGCGGCCGAGGTGCGTAGTAGACCTGCGGCGGCCCATAATAGCCGGGCCCGGGATAGTAGCCGGGCTCGTAGTAATAGTAGTCGTCGTGCTGATGCGCGGCGGCGATCGCACCGAAGGTCCCGATCATCGCGCCCATGATGGCAAGGCCGGCGGCCGGATTGCCCCTGTAGACGCGGCGATGCCGGCGACGGGCGCTGAGATCGGTCGCGTCGCCGACAGCCGCCTTCACGATCGCATGCTTGCTGGCCGGGGACGCCGGCTGCGCGAAAGCCGGCGCAGGCGGGCTTGTCATGAGGATCGTTGCCGCGGCGGCTGCAAACGCGATTGTCGCGCGGGGTGAACGGAACAGGTATCGACCGATGAACATGGGCATCCCCCGTCTCTTCGTCCGTGACGGATACAACACTCCAGCACGAACTGCTTGACCTGAATCAACGACACGAGCCGGCCGGGTGCACCGAAGCTCGCGTGACCCCGATGGGGCGTTAGACGCAGCGTCTCGCAGCCGGGTTCAATCTCGACCGCATCAATTTTTTCGCGAACCGGCGGGCGGTTGCGACAAACCAATGCCTGCACGCTCACGACCATTCGAACGAGGCGGACAGGAGATTCCATGGCTTCCGGACTGACACGCGCGATTTTCGGCTCCCTTGTACTTTTCGTCGCGACTTCGTCGATGGCGGCGGCCGGGGAAGGCAGGACCTCGTTGTTCAAGGTCGTGACCGTCAAGGACGAGATCGTCATCGGCCTCAACGGCGATGAGCTGACCGCGATCGGCGGCAACGACGCCAGCGCGGTGGCGCACGCTTTGGCGCAAAAGGGAGACCTCACGGCCTGGCAGTACAATGTCCACCGCGGCCCGAACGGCGAGTTGCAGATGACGCCGTCGGCCAAGATCGGCCTGTTGTCCCATGCGTCGTTGCGGGTCGAGCCGTACAGCACGACCTATGCGGTTGCACCGCATCCGTGAGCGGAACGGGGCGCCGGCCAGCGTTCGCGCCTCCCGATGAGACGCGAGCGCCGGCCACGCCGCGTCAGGTCTGCGTCGGACGGCTCGCTCGGACCGGCTGATCGTATTTTCGGGGGATACGATCTGTGGAAAAGCCATAGACCAGCGCCAGCCGATCCAGGCATTCCTTGAAGCGGCGGGCAAAATAGTCGTTCCAGCGCTGGCTGGCGAGACCGCGCTTCTGGCCGACCTGCTCCATCGTGAGGCCGTGCACCAGGACGTCGTGGGTGATCGCCGCGCCATCGGCCCCGAGCTCGCGCTCGGCCCGGTTCAGCCGCAACACGGCCTGTCGCTGGCCTTCGGTGACCGGCTCGCGCCCTCGGGCGCCGTCGACATGCTCGCGCGACGGATCGATGGCCTGTGGGCCTCGCTCGGCCCGCTCCCAATCGTTCTGGAACGCCCGCCCGGCACGGTATTGAGCGTCGTCGAGCTGCTTGTGCGCATGCAGCCGGCCCAGCGGATCGTTGCGGACCGAGCGCAGCGCGACGATCTTCTCGCCCGGCTCGAGGGCCAGCGGATCGTCGATCTCGACCGGGACCACGTCCGCATTGCGCGGCAGATCGTGCGCGCGGCGGTCATGGGTCTTGGGCATGCGGTGGGGCTTGCTGCGTCGGGGGCGCGCCATGTCTCGTCTCCGGAAAATGGAATGGAAGCAGGTTTGGTCGGCGAAACGCCGGGCTTACGCAGCTGCGACGAGCCGCAGGGTCAGGCGCCCGGCCGGGCGCGCAGCGGTCTCTTCAGGGGGGGTCCGCGTCAGATGGTGGTGCGGCGTGCAGTAGCAGGACCCGGATTGCCGCGGATGGCCACAGAACGTGATCGGGTCGTCGTCCCGGTCGCCGCCGTAGGGGTAGCGGCAGTCATTGGTGCCGAGCTGGTCGAGCGAAAGCAGCCGCGGGCTGATGCCGACCGAGCGCAGTCGGACCGCCGCGGCGGGTTTCGGCGGCGGTGGCAGCGCCATCGGCCCAGCAGCGGCCTGCGGGCTCCGCCGCCGGCCCCCGGCCGCCGCAGACATCGGCCGGGCCTGGGCACGCGAGGATGTCGGGGCGGCCGCAGCGACGAGCCCCATCCGCTTGCCGCGGCCGAGCGTCGCATTGCGCGTATAGGCCGTCCCGAACTGCGCATTGAGGGCGCGCGCGATCGCGGCATAGGAGAGCCCCCTGGCATGGAGCTCGCAAAGCATCTTGGAGTGTGGATCTGGCCAATCGGTGGACTGCATTGTCGCCTCTTCCTTCGGGTCGGGGGCCGTTGGGGCTTGCCCGACGCCTCTTTTTCCGTTATTCCGAAGGAAAAGTCAAGCTTGAGTTCTGATTATTCGAAACATATACTCCTTTCCGAGATTCGCAAAAGAGGTCAAAGCCATGTTGGACGTCGCCATGATCGAGCGTGCACTCGAGAAGCCAGGAAAGACCAAAGGAGGGCTCGCCCGTGCCATGGGCGTGCGCCCCGGCGCCGTCTCCGAGATTCTCGGAGGCCAGCGCCTGATCAAAGCCGCCGAGATCCCCCTGATCA
The DNA here is from genome assembly GCF_032377575.1 of Bradyrhizobium sp. SZCCHNS2022. NCBI lineage: Bacteria > Pseudomonadati > Pseudomonadota > Alphaproteobacteria > Hyphomicrobiales > Nitrobacteraceae > Bradyrhizobium > Bradyrhizobium sp. SZCCHNS2022. The sequence goes on from NZ_JAUHHZ010000001.1 coordinate 3,677,188, forward strand.
CGGAGTATCTGGAGCTGAATTCGGTTCCCGTCATGGGGCGGGTCGGCGCCGGCTCGGTGATCGAGCCGGATTACGAGCAGGTGCCGCTCGAGGGCCTGGGCGAGGTCGCCCTGCCCTTCCCGATCTCCGAGGAGACGATTGCTTTCGAGGTGTCGGGTGATTCGATGCTGCCGAAATACGAGAATGGCGACGTCATCGTCGTCTACCGCGAGCAGCGCCACCCGCTGTCGAGCTTCTACGGCGAGGAGGCTGTGGTGCGCCTCAAGTCCGGCGAGCGCTACCTGAAGACCATCGAGCGCGGCAAATCGCCATCGGTCGTCAATCTCAAGAGCTTCAACGCCAAGCCGATCGTCGGCGTCAAGCTGGACTGGATCGGCGAGATCTTCGTCACCCTGCCACGCGGCCAGATCTCGCGGATCCGCGCCAAGGCGGCCGCCAAGTCCCGCGCCCGCGCGGCAAACAAGTAAGACTCGAGGCCGGATGCAGGGGAGGTCGAAGCACTTCCCCTGCATCCCCTCCCTCCAGGGGAGGGTAGGCAGCGCGCCTGTGGCGCCGTCGTGATCGACAGTTCTGAGCGACATATGGGGGATGTGCGTCCATAGCCTCGCGGCGCCCAGGCGTCCGAGTGATACAGTGGTCTCACCCTCTTCAAACGAGAGGGTGCAGGGAAGGCCGGACCTCGACTGAGGCCCGTGGCCCGCCTGCTCAAAAAAATGCAGGCGGCAGGTACCACAGGTCCAGCCGGAACGATCCGGCCCTCCCTGCGCGATGGTTTTCACGGCTGCTTCGCGTTCTCCCCGGTGCGCCGGGCTTGTTGGTCACCGTCACCCACGCGGCGCTGTCAGCGCCGGCGCAGGCTTGATACCGGCATCGGAGTATCAGGACCGCGCGACTTGACCGTACGAGCCGGTGTTGTTCGTCGGCGCGAATGACCACGCTGCAAACCGGCTCGCCCATCACTCCCCGCCTCCACGTGTCGTGACGACCGCGATACGCCCCTTGCGATGAGGCGGGATGCGTCTAGACAATCACGAATTCCGAAAAAAAAGAAAGAAGAATTTTTCGCTCCGGCGGGGCGGATCGGAGCAATGCGCTGAAGCCTCGCCCGAAACAAGCGTTTCCACACACGTCGTCTGCAGACGATCGAAAGCCATGAAACGGACCATCGAGCGGGCGCATCGCCCCTGATTTGCCCGACGAGCGCGACGCCGCCTCCGACTGCCGACCGGGATGTCCATGGCGTTGACGATGTCGCGCAAGCGGATTGATCCCGATCAAGGACCAGGCGCCGCGCCGGAGCAAACTCGTCGTCAACCTGTGGCTGCACAGGCAGGAAATGGGGGAAACACCATCATGGGAAACGCCATGCGGAGATATCTTCTTGCCTTTACCTTGGTGATCGCCGCACTCGGCTTCACGTCGTCGGCACGTGCGGGATGCTGGCCGAACGAAAATTTCCACCTCGTGTGCTGGCTGGATACCTATGGAACGGCGTGCGAAGCGCACCACGCGCTGACCAGCGTCAGAGCCGTGCTGTATCCGGAGCCGCGCTACTCGTACTATGAATTCGAGGTTTCGCACTGGTGGACGGCCCACAAGACCGTGGCCTGTCCACCGAATCAAAAGACGACGTTCAGCGGTGTCTGGGACCGGGAAACCGGAAAGGCGGAGGAAACGGCGACCACCGGCATTTCGTCGGTGACGAGGCGAGTCTATTGCAGCAACAATCCCTGGACGGGCCAGGGGCCGCCGGCGGTGCCGATCTGCTCATATCCGGCCGATGATCCGAACGTGGGACTGCCCGTCAGTTCGGCGATGCTCACGCAAAGCCAGCGAGACGATCTGCTTCGCGTTCAGGAGCCGTTGCATACCCGTTGCCAGCAGATCAAGCCGCTCGAGGACGAGGTGTCGTGGCTGAACGGCCGCCCCATCGTCGAGGTGGTCGCGTCCCACCATGAGTATCAGAAGCTCGAATGGCATCTGTGGTTCATGGACTTCGGCGAGTTCGGACCATGGCATGAGGTCGCGGCACCGAAGCCGAAGGGCCCCTTGATCTGGAAGGGCACGACCTATACCGAGCGCCGCATTGCGACATCGAGGCACAGATACTGGCTGAACAAGCCCGGCCGCTGGAAGGTGGTTGCGAAGCCGAAGCCGACCGCGGCGGCGGCGCAGGCGATCCCGATCAGCGTGACCACCGAATGTCCCGGCGCGACGTTCAACGTGCAGTGATGCGCGATGGCGCGGTCTTGATGGCGTGCGGGAACATGCTTCCGCACGCCACGTTACATCGCCTGGACTATATCTGCGGCTGATTCAGGTGTGGTCGTGGCCGCGCAGGCTCGGGATGGACTCGGCTGAGGCGAGGGTGGAGGAGAGAGCGAGGACGGCGAAGACGGACTGAGCAATTTGGGCAAGTGCATGATGACCTCCTTCCTGACAAAGCTAGTGACTCAATCTCAGTTCGAAGCAGCGAGGTCACCCTCCCCCGGGAGGGACCCTGCATCCGGACCGAATCAAGCCTTGACAAAATTCTGATTTAACGAAATAATGGAGCGATCACAGTCAGCCGAAGGCGAACCGGCACTCCATGCAGTATTTCGTCGTGATGATCGACTATGGCCGGCGCGGACGCGAGGCCGTGGTCGATCCTGAAATGACCCGGCGCGACGTCGTTGCACGCATCGCGTCGGGCGAATATTCGAACATCAGCTTCATCCACGAGATCGTCGACCGGTCGGTTGCCGACATCACCGCCGACATCATGTCCGAAGCCGCCCTGCCCAAGATCGATGGGCGGGACGCCGACCTGCAGGCCGCCCGGTTCGATCACCTCCGCGACCTACGCAAGCATGAGCAGGTCTGATCCGACCGCGCCGGCCCGTGTCGGATCCGGCGACCGGATGGACGCCAGATCACACCAGAAAGACGGTCGAGCCGGTCGTCTTGCGCGCCGCGAGATCAGCGTGAGCCCGGGCCGCCTCCTTCAGCGGGTAGGTCTGGTTGACCTCGATCTTCACCGCGCCGGACTTGACGACGTCGAACAGCTCGTTGGCCATCGCAACCAGACTCTCGCGTTTGGCCGCGTAGGTGAACAGCGTGGGCCGGGTCACGAACAGCGAGCCCTTCTGCGCGAGAAGCCCGAGGTTGAGCGGATCGACCGTGCCGGAGGACTGGCCGAACAGCACCGCATAGCCGAGCGGCGCGAGGCAATCGAGCGACTTCAGGAACGTGTCCTTGCCGACGGAATCATAGACCACCGGCACCTTCTTGCCGCCGGTGATCTCGTTCACGCGGGCAACGAAGTCCTCGCGGGAATAGACGATCGTATGCGCGCAGCCATGCGCCCTCGCCAGTTCCGCCTTGTCGTCGCTGGAGACCGTGCCGATGACGGTGACGCCCAGATGCTTGGCCCACTGGCTGAGGATGAGCCCGACCCCGCCGGCGGCCGCATGCAGCAGAATGGTCTCGCCGGCCTTGACCCGGTAGGTCTGGCGGATCAGGTACTGGGCGGTGAGGCCCTTGAGCATCATCGCGGCAGCCGTCTTGTCGTCGATCTCGTCCGGCAGCTTCAGCAGCAGCGCCGCCGGCATCAGCCGCGCCTCGGAATAGGCGCCGAGCGGCGACGAGCCATAGGCGACCCGATCTCCGACCTTCAGGTCCGTAACCCCCTCGCCGACTTCCTCGATCACGCCGGCGCCCTCGCTTCCCAGGCCGCTGGGCAGCTGGACGGGATAGAGACCCGACCGATTGTAGATGTCGATGAAATTGAGCCCGACCGCCGTGTGGCGGATGCGCGCCTCACCCGGGCCCGGCTTGCCGACCTCGACCTGCTCCCAGCTGAGGACCTCGGGACCACCGGTCTTGTGGAAACGAATGGCATTCGTCATGTGACGTTCATCCTCCCTGTCTGACGCCCGGAGGTCGCACCGCTCCGGCGCGGCTGTTCTACGTGCACGAGCATCTTCATCACGTGCGACTGAGACCTGGATGATTTGGTAGCCGCTCTCGCCGCCGCTTGGCAATCGCTTCAAGGCGCCCCCGCCCACAGGAACAACGCTCGCCGCTCCAGCGTTCACGGGCGATAGCGGAGGACAGCTCCAATGCCGCCCAAAAAACGCAGCGCAGTGGTCAGCCCGGCCATCCTGATCGAGCTCGCCTGTCACACCTTCATGGGCACCGCGCTCGGTCTCGGCTTCGCCTTTGCGCTGACCCAGGTCGATGCCTTCGGGATTTCGCCCCTGATCGCCCGCAGCGGCGATCCGCACCTGACCTTCACCGTTCTCGTCGGCACGTTCACGCTGGCATTTGCGGTGGGCGCCACAATGACCGGGATCGTCTTCACAATGATGCAAGAGAGGTGACGCAAACCGGCTGAACTGATCACCACCGCGACATGGCCGCCGCCGCGTCCTATGCGTCGTCAGTGGCTGACTCCGTCATATGCACGTCGTGCAAAGATTGCAGATGGATGGCATTCGGACCGCGGAGCCGAGAATGCCCAGACGATTGGTTGCGGTTGCTCAGCCGTCGACGAGAGCGAACCCGCCACGACATATCGTCGCACGACGCCTTGCGTGGGCGGAAAGCACACCGTCATGACAAGCGGCTGGCTCGCGCTTCTCGCCGCAGGACTGCTCGAGATCATCTGGGCGCTCGGTCTCAAGCATTCCGACGGGCTGACGCGGTTCTGGCCCAGCCTGGGCACGGGGGTTGCGATCCTGCTCAGCTTCGCAATGATGTCGTTCGCCTTGCGATCACTGCCCTTTGGCACCGCCTACGCGGTATGGACCGGGATCGGCGCCGCAGGGAGCATCATCGTCGGCATGATTGTCTACAGCGAGCCGGCCGATCCGATGCGACTGCTCTGCCTGACGCTGATCATCGCCGGCATGGTCGGACTCAAGTTGAACTCGCCGGTCTGATCGCCCAGGCATGGTCCGCCGACTCCGGCCGAGCTCGATCATGCCGAACAGAGCGAGCGACAGCACGAACGGCAGCAGATGGTAGAGAATGCGAAAGATCAACAGCGCCGCGAGCAGCTTCTCCTGACCATTGCCGCCGAGGCCGAGCAGGATGGTCGCATCGAATACGCCGATGCCCGCCGGCGCGTGGCTGGCAAATCCAAGCAGGGTTGCGGCTATGAAGACCGCGATCAACCGCATCACGTCGATGCCGAGTTCGGCCGGCAGCAGCACATACATTGCGAGCGCGGCCGTGCTGAGATCGAACAGTCCGATCAGGATCTGCAGCAGCACCGCCGGCCCCGACGGCAGGCGGACCGGCCATCGGAGGCTACGACGCCCCGGCCAGCTCCAGACAACGAAGGCGAGCACGCCAGCCAGCAGCGCCGCCGCAATCAGCCGATTCAGCGTCGGCGGCCAGTATTCAACCCAGCCGAAGGCATCTGGATCGATCATCAGGCTCAGACCAAGTGCGGTCAGATTGCCGAGCCAGAACGTCAACCCCGTGAGAAAGCTGATATTGGCAATGTCGATCGCGCTCAGTCGATACGGCGCATAGATCCGGTAGCGCACCAGCGGGGAAATCAGGGCCACCACGCCGATACCATGCGCAATCGGATAGCTGGTAAAGCTGCCGACAGCAGCTGCGCGAAACGGAATGTCGGCGCGGCCGATCGTGCGTAGCGCGAAGAGGTCATAGAGCGTCAGGCTGGCGTAGGAGAGCGCGATCAGCGCCAACGCGAGAACGATGAGCTTGTGATCGGTCGCCTGCGCGATCGATACGACATGACCGACATCGAGCTTCTTGAGCGCCCGCATCAGCACGACGACCGCGATCGCGGCGATCGAGATGCTCAATGCCAATCCCCCCAGACCACGGATCCACGTCCTGCGGCTCAGGCGCGGCGTCAGATCGTCGTTCAGCACAGCCATTCAACGGATCTCGCGCCGCGCAGTTCGCGCCGGCTGATTCGAGCGGGATGATGGCGCCGTGTGACACGCTGATGTGACAGCTGCGTTACTCTGGATCACGCAGCGCCCGCCTTAATTGCCCCTTAACCACACGCCAGCTGCATGTTGCTCTGCGCAGAGTTCGTGAGCGCCGCAATGCAAATTGCGGATCATTCAAAATTGAATTAAACGCGGCGTCCTTCGCGCGTAATGACATGAGCCGTATCACTACGGATGCATGGCGGTCGCATCTTCGTCACGCTGTTTACCTAAGACGTGTGCGCGACAACAAGGCTACGAGGCAACATGAACGCGGACTTCGATCACGAGCTCACGCCGGATCAATGGGAGATGCTGAAGACGCTCCGCACTCCCGCGCGTGAACGCCGCCGGTTGAACAGCATGGTCGTGAGCCAACTCGTTGACCTCGGACTTGCGGTCATCGATGACGGCACCGCAACCATCACACAGGATGGCCGCAAGGTGCTGATACGGGGCTCGTCACGCCTGCTCGACGTGGCCGCTTGACGGCGCGCGGGGCGCAACCGGCCGTCACCACATCGACTGGCGCGCGCGCTCGGGCCACTCGCGGTCGTACTCGGCCCCGTCGATGGCGTCGGCCGTCATTGCGGCCAGGATCTGTCCGGGACTCGGGATCTGCCTGGGATCGACCCGCTTGTCGGGGTTCCAGAGATCGGCACGCACGATCGCTCGGGCGCATTGGAAGTAGATCTCGTCGACGGTCATGACGAGGACACTCCTCGGCAGCTTGCCCTCCATCCGGAACGATTCAAGCAGACCGGCGTCCGTGGAGAGGTAACCGCGCCCGTTCACACGCAGCGTGTTGCCCGATCCCGGAATCAGGAACAGCAGGCCGATCCGCGGGTCGCGCACGATGTTCCGCAAGGAATCGACGCGATTGTTGCCACGGCGGTCGGGCATCATCAGCGTCTTCTCATCATGGATGCGGACAAAGCCGGGGCGATCGCCGCGCGGGGAGCAGTCGAGACCTTCCGGGCCGCAGGTCGCGAGTGCGACGAACGGCGACGTCTCGATCATCACGCGATAGTGCGAAGTCACGCGGTCGGCGACCTTCGCCGTCGATGTAACGCCAGTCTGGCCATAGATCGCTTCGAGCTGCTCAATCGTGGTGATGACCGACATCGTTCGCACCTCCCATTGTCCCCGGCAGGGCTCCGTCTCCGGCCCCCCTGATCACATCGAGCAGCCTGCGTCCGTGCTGAGCCGGATCGCCCACATTGACGATGGTGACATCCGCTGCCACCGTATCGTCCTTGACCGTCCGATGAAGCCGCTCGCCGATGTCGGCATCGCTCGGGCGATGCCGCTTGCCCAGACGTTCCGCGAGCACCTCCGCCGGCGCCGTGATGTTCACGACGACGACATCGGCATAATCGCGCCGCGCCGACGGGATGACCATCCGCGACACGTTCACGACGACGGTACAACCCGCGGCGATGTCGTCCCTGATCGCACGCGGAACACCGTAGCGGTGGCCATGCGCATCCCAATGCAAAGCGAACGCACCCGAAGCGAGGGCCTCGTGAAAAGCCGCCTCGCTCATCTCGAGATTGTCCTCAAATGCCGACGCTTCGCGGGTTACGACGCGCTGCGGGAATACGATGCGATCGTCACCAGCGCATCCGGCTCGCGCCAGATTGAGCAAGGTGTCCTTGCCCGCTCCGCTCGGCCCGACGACGAGCACGAGCCGGCCCGGCCCCAGCTGTTCGCTCCCATCAGCCGATCGGCTGGACTCTCCGCTCATGCGACCCGCAATCCTTCGCGCCATGCGCTGCGTACGACCGCGAGATCACCAGCCAGATGAACACGGATCAGGTCAGCGCGCTTGCCGGCGGCAATTTCGCCGCGATCATGAAGACCCACGGCCTCGGCGGGAGCCTTGGTCACGGTGCGGACCGCAGCAGCGAGATCGATGGCCGGCACGCGCTGCGGCAGTTGCAGCGCGCCCATCAGCAGGCTCGAAGGCACGTAGTCGGACGAGAGGATGTCGAGCAGGCCCTCGCGCGCCAGATCGACCGCGGCGATGTTGCCCGAATGCGATCCGCCGCGCACGACATTCGGCGCACCCATCAGGATGCTGATGCCGGCCTCGTGAAGCCCCCGCGCTGCCTCGATCGTGGTTGGAAACTCCGCGACGGCGATGCCGTCCTTGATTGCGTCGGCAACATTCTCCGCGGTGGTGTCGTCATGACTGGCCAGCGGCACATCATGGATCTTCGCCAGCGCAACGATGTCGCGCATGTTCGAGGCCGCATAGGCCTTCTGATAGGCAAAGCGCCGCTCGAACATCACGTCGAGCTCGGCGTCGGTCTTGCCCCCGCTCTTGCCGCGATAATAGTCCCGCAGCTTTCCCTCGTCGCGAAACTGCCGCTGCCCCGGCGTGTGATCCATCAAGGACATCAAGCGGACATCGGACCGGCCCGCCAGCTGCTTCGCCTCCTCGACAACGGTCGGCATCGGCACCTCGCAGCGCAGATGCAGGAAATGGTCGGCGCGCAACAGACGGCCGTCGCGCGCGGTTGCGATCGCCTCGGCGAGCACATTGGCCTGGCCGTCGACGCCTTCGGCGCCTTCCTCGCTCCAGACCCGCAAGGAATCGAGCACCGTCGTGATGCCCGCCGTCGCCAGCTGCCCATCATAGGAGATCACCGCGGCAACGGGATCCCAATAGACTTTCGGCCGCGGCACGAAATGCGCCTCGAGATGATCGGTATGCAGCTCGATCAGGCCGGGCATGAGCAGATCCCCCTCGGCATCAAGACTGCCGGCGGGCGCAGCCCCTTCACCCAGCTCGACGATGCGGCCACCTGCGATGGCCACCCAGCCCTGCTCGATGACTCTCTCGGCGAGGACCAGCCTGGCATTGCCTATCACCGTGTCGGACATGTTCGCGCTCATCTGTTGTTGTGCCTGTTATGCCGCCGCCGCGAAAGTCGTCACATCGACCGTGCGATCTGCGATCTGCCTCCGAATCTCGTCGTCATGCACGATCGCGATCATGGCGACGCCGGCTTGCTTCTTGGCCGCAATCAAGTCCACCACGACGGCGCGGTTCGCCGCATCGAGCGAGGCGGTCGGCTCGTCCAGCAGCAGGATCGGAACGTCCGATATGAATCCGCGCGCGATATTGACGCGCTGCTGCTCGCCGCCGGAAAAGGTCGACGGCGGCAGCGACCACAGCCGCTCGGGAATGTTGAGCCGGCCGAGCAAGGCGCCGGCCCGCACGCGCGCATCCTCCCGCGAGAGTCCCGCGGTGAGCAGCGGCTCGGCGACGACATCGAGCGCCGGCACGCGCGGCACCGCGCGCAGGAACTGGCTGACATAGCCGATGGTCATCCGCCTCGCATTGAGCACCAGGCGCGGTTCGGCGCCTGCGAGGTTCGTCATCTCGCCCTGATGACGGACGCTGATGCGGCCACCGTCGCACCGATAGTTGCCGAAGATCATCTTCAGGATCGACGACTTTCCGGCGCCGGACGGCCCCGACAGGACGACGCATTCTCCTGCATTGACCTTGAACGACACGTCGCGCACCACGGGCAGAGAGATCCCGCCCTGAAGGTGCATGGTGAAGCTCTTCCGGGCATTCTCGACATCAAGCATCAGGGTCATTGTTATCGGGCTCATGGCGGCAGGATCGAGGACACGAGAAGCTGTGTGTAGGGCTCGCGCGGATCATCGAGCACCTGATCGGTGAGGCCGGTCTCGATCACCCGCCCCTCCTTCATGACCATCACACGGTGGGACAGCAGCCGCGCCACTGCAAGATCGTGCGTGACGACGATCGCCGCGAGGCCGAGTTCGTTGACGAGGCTGCGCATCAGGTCGAGCAGGCGCGCCTGCACCGAGACGTCGAGCCCGCCGGTCGGCTCGTCCATGAACACCAGCCGCGGCTCCGTCACCAGATTGCGCGCAATCTGCAGCCGCTGCCGCATGCCGCCGGAATAGGTCCGCGGCGCATCATCGATACGGGCGACGTCGATCTCGACCCGCTGCAGCCAGGACGATGCGGTCTGCCTGATACGGCCGTAGTTATTCCAGCCAATGGCCATCAGCCGCTCGCCGACATTGGCGCCCGCGGATACGGCCATGCGCAGGCCTTGCGCCGGATCCTGGTGCACATAGCCCCAGTCGGTGCGAAACAGAAAACGCCGCTCGGCCTCGCCGAGATCGGCGAGACTGCGCAGCACGCCATCGCGCATCCGGTAGGACACGCGGCCCGCGCTTGGCGCGAGCTGCGCCGAGAGCATCTGCAGCAGCGTCGACTTTCCCGAGCCGGATTCGCCGACGATCGCGAGCACCTCGCCCGGATAAAGCACGAACGAGACGTCGCGACAGGCTGCGAGCCGGCCGTAGCTCTTGCCAAGTTCTTCAGCGACCAGCAGCGGCTGATCGGATGCGCTGTTCATGTCAACCATGAGCGCCCTCCTTGTGCGGGGCGGCATTCTCGATGCCCCGATGTCCGGCCGCCTGGCGGCCCTCGCAATAGTCGGTGTCGGAGCAGACGAACATGCGGCTCCCCTTGTCGTCGGTGACGATCTCGTCGAGATAGGAATCCTCAGCGCCGCACAGCGCGCAGGGTGCGTCGAACTTGTAGCGCGTGAACGGATGGTCCTCGAAATCGAGCGACACCACCGACGTATAGGGCGGGATGGCATAGATCCGCTTCTCGCGCCCCGCCCCGAACAGCTGCAGCGCCGGGCAATTGTCCATCTTCGGATTGTCGAATTTTGGCGTCGGCGACGGGTCCATCACGTAGCGCGCATTGACCTTGACCGGATAGGCATAGGACGTCGCGATGTGGCCGAACCGGGCAATGTCCTCGTAGAGCTTGACATGCATCAGGCCGTATTCGGCAAGCGCATGCATGCGGCGCGTCTCGGTCTCGCGCGGCTCGAGAAACCGCAGCGGCTCCGGGATCGGCACCTGATAGACGAGCACCTGGCCCTCCCGCAGCGGCGCCTCGGGAATGCGATGGCGAGTCTGGATCACACTCGCCTCTTCCGTCGATGTCGTCGTTGCCACGCCTGCCGTCTTGGCGAAGAACTTGCGGATCGAGATCGCGTTGGTGGTGTCGTCCGAGCCCTGGTCGATCACCTTGAGCACGTCATGCGGGCCGAGAATGGCCGCTGTGACCTGCACGCCGCCGGTGCCCCAGCCATAGGGCATCGGCATCTCGCGGCTCGCAAACGGCACCTGATAGCCGGGAATGGCGATGGCCTTGAGGATCGCGCGGCGGATCATCCGCTTGGTCTGCTCGTCGAGATAGGCGAAGTTGTAGGTCGGCGCGTTCATTCCGCGGCCTCCTTCAACACGGCAACGGCATTGGCATCGGCAAACTCCTGGCGCAGCTTGCGCAGCAGGCCGAGCTCGGATTGAAAGTCGACGTAGTGCGGCAGTTTCAGATGCTCGACGAAGCCGGTCGCCTGCACGTTGTCGGAATGTGACATCACGAACTCCTCGTCCTGTGCCGGGGCGATCAAATCCTCGCCGAGCTCGCGCGCGCGCAGCGCGCGATCGACCAGCGCCATCGACATCGTCTTGCGCTCGCTCTGACCGAAGGCCAAGCCATAGCCGCGGGTGAAGCATGGCGGCTCGGTCGCCGATCCCTTGAACTGATTGACCATCTGACATTCGGTCAGCTCGATCGATCCGAGCGGCACGGCGAACCCGATCTCCTCGGCGAGGAACTCTACCTCGACTTCGCCGAAACGGATCTCGCCTGCGAACGGATGGTTGCGGCCATAGCCGCGTTGCGTCGAATAGCCGAGCGCCAGCAGAAAGCCTTCGTCGCCGCGCGCGAGATTCTGCAGCCGCAGATCGCGGCCGGCAGGAAAGCTCAGCGGATCACGCGTGAGATCTCCCACGGGCGCCTCGGGGTCCGCGTCAGGCGACGGCTCGATCAATCCGTCCTGACCGAGAATGTCGGTGACCCGCGGCATCGGCGCGTCGGACGTCGACGCAAGGGCCGGCGCCTCGGGATCGCCTGCCTCGGCCAGAGCCGGATCGAGCAGCCGGTGCGTGTAGTCGAATGTCGGGCCCAGCACTTGCCCGCCGGGAATGTCCTTGAAGGTGGACGATACGCGCCGCTGCACGCGCATCTCGCCGGTATCGACCGGCTCGGTCGCACCGAAGCGCGGCAGGGTCGCACGGAAGGCGCGCACCAGGAAGATCGCTTCGATGAGATCACCGCGCGCCTGCTTGATGGCAAGAGCTGCCAGCTCGTGATCATACAGCGAACCCTCGCTCATGACGCGATCGACCGCGAGTCCGAGCTGCTCCGAGATCTGCGCAAGCGACAACTCGGGCACGCTCCTATCGCCGCGGCGCTCATGCGCCAGCAGCCGGTGTGCGTTCTCGATGGCGCGCTCGCCGCCTTTGACCGCCACATACATCCGCTAAGCTCCTGCAGGTGAGAGACGCGTCGTGCGCGGGATCGCGACCAACGATTGATCGTCGACCAGAATGACGTCGATCCCGCGCGGGAACAGCGCCTCGTTGATTGACAGTCGCGCGAACAGATCGCGCGGCTCGATCGTCGCCGCGAGCGAGGTCACCCCATCGATCCCAGGACCACGCAGGTGGAACGTCGGCCCCGTAGAAAGGCTCGGCACCTGAAGGATGAGGGTTGTCGACCGGTCCGGGTATTCCGGCGTCCCCAGAGCAAAGGACGCGAGATCAGGCAGCGCGTCGGGCGCCGCCACGAGTGCGAAACTTGCGAGCTCTGGACGCGTCACGACCGGCGCGCCGGTGTGAAATTTCAGCCAGGCTCCGACATCGGGCGCGCGCGCGAAGGCCGCATCGAGCCAAAGCGGCGTATCCTGGTCCAGCAAGGTCAGGGCGATCGCCGCAACGCCGGCCGTCATCGACGTTGGCCGGCCGGCGCCGTCGTCGACCGACACCACCTGTCCGGGACGCGCCATCGCCTCCATCACCATGCGGAAGGTCGATTGCGCCGACAGAACCTTGTCGGCAAAGCCGGGCTGCAGCTCGACAGTCATTGCCGTCATCACCCTTCTCCCCGCACCATCGTGTAGAAATCGACCCGCGTCGCCGCGGCCTCGGCGGCGCTTCGATCCCGCTCCTGTTGCATCTGCGCCCGCAGGGGCGCAACGACCTCCCTCTCGATTGCCTTGGCGTGATCGGACGATTGAAGCAAGGCGTCGCACAGCGCGATCAGGCGCGCCTTGCCGCCGTCGCGCCCGAGGACATAGCCAAACCCCACCTGCCCGCCCTGCAGACGAACAGCCGCGCGAGACACCGTCGCCTCACCGAGATTGAACGGCGCGCCATCGCCGCCGATCCGGCCACGGACCATGACGAGGCCGCTTTCGGGGGCACGCAGATCCTGGTGGGGCGGCACCGGCAGCGCGGCCATCCTATTCTCGATGTCGGCGGCCGCAACGTGCGACAGCACCTTCATCGCGTCCCGCCGCTTCTCCTGCAACGCCGTATCGCCGCTCATCGCCATTCTCGATCTTGCCTGCATCAAGTTGTCTATGATACTAGACAACTCGATAAGAGAGCGCCATGACTGTTTGATGACATGGACGTGATTTTCACAACACGACGCGGGGAGCTGCGATGAGCATGCCGGACGCCGGATCTGGCGTCGCGCTGTGGCGGCGGGTGGCCGACGGCATCGAGCGCGACATCGCCGATGGCCGCTTCGCGGCCGGTACGCGCCTGCCGGGCGAGACCGAGATCGCGGAGACCTACCGCGTCAACCGCCACACGGTCCGGCGGGCGCTGGCGACCCTCGCGGAACGCGGGCTCGTCCGCGCCGAGCGCGGCAGCGGCACCTATGTGGAAGCCCCGCGCCTGTCCTATCCGCTGCGATCGCGGACCCGATTCTCGGAGATCGTCGGCGCGGGCGGTCGTGAGCCGCGCGGGCAGCTGATCGCGGCCTCGGAGGAATCCGCGACGCGCGACCTCGCACGACTGCTGGGATTGAAGACGGGTGCTCCGTTGGCGCGCATCGATGCGCTGCGCTTCGCCGACAAGACGCCGATCTGCGTCAGCACCTCCTGGCTCTCGGCCGAGCGATTTCCCGACGCAGGGCGGGTGTTCGCCGCGACCCGCTCGATGACGGCGCTCCTCGCGCATTACGGCATCCGCGACTATCGCCGCGGTGCGACCAGGATCACGGCAGCGATCGCCGATGCCAGCGACGCGTCCCGCCTCGACCTCGCGCTGGGGCGTCCGGTCCTGGTCGTCGACAGCACCGACATCGACGCCGACGGGACGCCGCTCGTCAGCAAACGCTCGCGCTTCGCTGCGGAGCGTGTGACGTTCGAGGTCGAGAGCTAGGGCGAAACCGTCGCCATGTTCTCGACCTCGGGGCACTCAGTCGATGAGCGTGCCGTCTTGATTGAAGAACGGATGCGGCCCGTCGAAATCCCCGATGGGCACCTGATGCGTGACGATCGTTCCGAATCCCGGCCCTGGAAACCAGGCATGAAGGTGAAAGGCTGGAGGCTCGATGCAGAAGGATGGCGATTGCATCTCGGCGAGATCCAGTGCCACGGCATGGTTCGGCGCCGGGCAGATCGTGCAGGGGATTGCGGCAAACCGGGTCAGCGCTGCACGATGGACGTGACCGCATCCAATCAATTGCACCCGCGGGTGACGCGTGAGGATGGCTGCGAGATCCGCAGCATTGCGCAGGTTCTGCCGGTCCATGTGACCGATGCCGGTCGAAAATGGCGGATGGTGCAGAAACAGCAGGGCCGGCTTGTCGGCACGAGCAGAGAGCTTGGCATCGAGCCATTGCAGACTCGCCTGATCGATCTCACCATGCGGATGGCCGGGCACGCTGGAATCGAGCAACAGCAGATCGAGATCGGCCAATTCCACATGCCGATTCAGCGGACCCGAGGGGTGATCATGAGACGCGTCCGGAAACGCCACTCGCATCAACTCGCGTGAATCGTGATTGCCGGGCACGGCAGCGAACGGAATCCGGAGCTCGGCAAGCAGATCCTTGAGATGATCGTACTCGGCCGGTGACGGCGTGTCGGCGAGATCCCCCGAGATCACCACCAGGTCGAGCTTTGGCTCAAACCGGTTGAGCTCCGTGATGCATCGCGCGAGCGCGCGCGCCGTGTCGACACGACGATAGGCCAGCCGACCGGGCGCCTTGATGTGGAGGTCCGAAATCTGCGCAATGTTGACCGCGTTCTTGGTCATGAGATGATCAACCTTCCGCTGGCAGCAGACGAATGGAATTCGGCTCAATCGACAGTCCGATGCGCTCTCCGGCATGGACCTTGATCGTATTCGGCGCATCCACGGTGAGTGGAATGGAGGCCGCGCCGCGAACGATGATCCGCTGCCGGTCGCCGGCAAAACGGACGCTGTGGACGACGCCGGTCAGCTCCGATGCCGCGGCCTCGACGATGCCAATCGTTTCCGGTCGAACCATCGCAACGGCCTGGTTACGCGGCGCGGGATCGGCGACCGGCAGTCGTCCGCCCGGCAGAACGAGGTGGCCGCCGTCGATCGGTGCCTCGATGATGTTGGCCGCACCGACGAACTCCGCCACGAAGCGATCGGCTGGAGTGAAATAGATCTCTCGCGGCGTCCCGATCTGGGCGATGGCGCCCTTGCGCATGACGACAATGCGGTCGCCGAGCTCCATGGCTTCGGCCTGGTCATGCGTGACGTAGATCGCCGTGATCCCGAGCGTGCGCAGCAGGCTGTTGAGCTCACCGCGGAGCCGCTCGCGCAGGGCCGCATCCAACGCCGTGAGCGGTTCGTCGAGCAGGAGCACGCTCGGCCGGATGGCGACCGCACGTGCGAGCGCGACACGCTGGCGCTGGCCACCCGAGAGTTGATCGATGCGGCGATCTTCGAGCCCGCCCAGATTTGTCAGGACCACGAGTTCGGCGACCCGCGCGGCCCGTTCAGCCCTCTTCACGCCGCGGATCTTGAGCCCGTAGCCGATATTGTCGGCGACCGTCATGTTGGGGAACAGCGCATAGGACTGAAACACCATGCCGACGTTGCGCTTCTCGATCGGCTGCCGCGTCAGGTCTTTGCCGTCGAACAGCACGCGTCCGCCCGCATCGGGATTTTCCAGCCCGGCCACGATCCGCAGCAGCGTGGTCTTGCCGCAGCCGGACGGCCCCAACAGCACCAGCGTCTCGCTCTGCGCGATGTCCAGCGTGGCGCGCGCCAGCGCGCACGTCCCGTCGGCAAAGGTCTTGCCGCAGTTCTCCACCTTCAGCGCGGCTCCATGCCGGGTCATCGTGCTCACCGCAGGTTTCCTCTCTCGCCGATCCATTGCATGGCCACCAGCAGCGGAATGATCATCACGAAGAAGATCAGCGTATAGGCGGACGCGACCTCCAGCCGCATCGATGCGTAGCTGTCGGCGAGGCCTACCGGCAGGGTCTTGGTCAACGGCGTATGCAACATCCAGGTCAGGTTGAACTCTCCGAGCGACAACGTCACCACCATGAGGCTGCCAGCCAGAATGCCGGGGGCGGCATTGGGAACGATGACGTCGATGAAGCGCCGCCATGGCGCGGCCCCGACGGATGCGGCGCCCTCATCGAGCGATTTGACGTCGATCGTCGCGAATACCGCCATGACGGACCGGACCATGAACGGCATCGTGAAGATCACATGACCGGCGAGGATGAACAGCCATGAGCGGCGGAAGCTTCCGAAGCCGCCATAGGTCAGCAGCAGCGCGAGCGCGATGGCGAGTCCGGGAATGGCGAGCGGCAAGGTGATGATCTCCTCGACCAGCCGTGCCAGCCGCCCGCCGCGAACATACAGCGCATAGGCGGCGGGAATACCGACCACGAGCGTGACTGCCAGGGTGCCCAGCGCAATCAGGATCGAGGCCATGATCGTGCCGGCGTAGAGCTCCCAGACCTGGGCAACCCATTGCAGCGTGATGCCGGACTGAATGCCGCGGAAGTAGTTGACCGTGACGCCAGCGGCGATCGACAGCGCCGCCGGCACGGCCAAGAAGGCGGCGACGAGCAGCGTGAACAGCAGTTGAAGGATGAAGATGATACTGTTGCGCACGAGCCTACCCTGCCGCCGCCACCGAGCTGCCGGCGAAGGAGCGCGCCAGCGCCAGCATGAGCCAGGTCATCACGCCAAGGCCGACCGAGAGCGCCGCCGAGGTGGCCAGGTTTCCGGCCAGCGTGAACTCGGTATAGATCAGCATCGGCAGCACATCGATGTTCGTCGCCAAGGTGAATGCCGTTCCGAACGCGCCCATCGCCGTCGCGAACGCGATCGCGCCGGACGCGATCAGCGCCGGCGTCAGTGCCGGCAGGATCACGTCGCGCAGCACGGCCCATGGGCTCGCGCCGAGCGATCGGGCCGCCTCCTCCAGACCGGGATCCAGCTTCTGCGCCGCAGCCATGATGGTGAGGATCACGCGCGGGATCGAAAAGTAGAGGTAGCCCAGGAACAGCCCATGGATCGAATAGGCGAACACGAGCTTGTCTCCCGTGAGCCTGGACGAGACTTCCCCGATCAGCCCCTGGCGGCCGGCCAGAAGAATGATCATGAAGCCGACCACGACGCCGGGGAAGGCGAGCGGAAACGTCAGGATCGCGACCAGGATCGCACGGCCGCGAAAGCGGTGCCGTTGCAGAAACAGGCCCGCGATGGTCGCGATGATCAAGGTCGCGACCGTCGTTACCGCCGCCAGCACCAGCGTGTTGAGCAGGGTCGTCCGATAGCGCGGCTCGAGGATGATCGCGAGATACTCGGCCAGCCCACGCGGTCCTTCTGCGCCGGTGAGGAGCAGCCTCGCCATCGGCAACAGGAAGAACGCTGCCGTGACCGCCGCGAGCGGCAGCAGACAGAGACGGACGAAGGAATTGTGAGACATGGAATTGATTGCACCTCCGCCGGAGCGTCTCCGGCGGAGGCGCGGCACTCCTTTAGCGGACCTCGGACAGGTAGCGATCCACGAAGCCCTTCTGCGCGGCCTCCATGTCGCCCCAGTTCACGCTCTTGGCACGGGCATAATCGCTGTCCGGAAGGAACTTGCTCTTCACCGAGTCCGGCAGCTCGATGGGGCGCGCCGGACGCAGATAGGCATTGGTCCAGATCGCCTGGCCCTTGTCGGACAACAGATAATCCATGACTTTCTTCGCCTTGTCCTTGTCGGGGGCGTTCTTCACGAGGCCGACGACATACGGGAAGACCACTGAACCTTCGCAGGGAATGACGAACTCGAAATTGCCCTTCTCGGTATACTTCGCGCGGTAGGCGTTGAAGTCGTAGTCGAACAGGATCGGGATCTCGCCCGAGACGACGCGTGCATAGGACGTCTGCTTCGGCACGATAGGATCGTTCTTGCGCAGGTCCTTGAAGAAGCCCAGAGCCGGATCGAAATTGGCCTGCGTACCGCCGAGCGCGAGGTTGACCGCGACGGCGCCGACATAGCCAACGGCCGCCGAGCTCGGATCGAGATAGCCAACCATGCCCTTGTAGTCCGGCTTGAGCAGATCCTTCCAGCAGGCAGGAACCGGCTTGCCGCCGAGCGCATCCTTGTTCACGAACAGGCCGAGCGTACCCGAGTGGATCGTGGTCCAATAGCCGTCCGCGTCCTTCAGGCCGGCGGGGACCTGATCCCAATTCGCGGGCTTGTAGGCCTCCAGCGCATCCTGCGCCTTCGCCTTCATGCCGAAGGTGACGCCGAAATAGCCGATGTCGCCGACGGGATTGCTCTTCTCAGCGAGGATCTGCGCCAGCGCCTGGCCGGAATTCTTGTTGTCATGTGGAATGTCGTAGCCGAGATCGGTCTTGATCGCCTTGAGCATCGAGGCCCAGTCGGCCCATTCCGGCGGGCAGTTGTAGCAAATGACGTCCGCGGCCTTGGCCGGGTGCCACGACGCGACGACACACAGCGCGAGCAGAGCGAGAACGAGGCGGGTGACCTTCATGAAGACAGACTCCGTATTCCTGGCATCACGGCCAGTTCCGAAGCTTCCCCTAAAGACGGCCCATGAAGGATTTGCGACAGCGATTGCAGCGCACACAGCGCATGCTGCACCCTGATCGCTTGCACACGAACGATCGCAACCTTCAGATGCCTATCGGTTCAAGCAACAGCCCGACGGCCGATGATCGCGAAGCGCAGCTTGCCGGAGATCCAGTCGATCGCGGCGACGGCGACGAGGATCATGAGGATCAGGAACGACACCTTCTGCCACTCCAGGACGCGAATCTGCTCCGCTAGCTGCAGCCCGATGCCTCCCGCGCCGACGATGCCGATGATCGTCGCCGAGCGCGTATTTGATTCGATGAAGTAGAGTACCTGACCCGCAATGACCGGAAGCACCTGTGGCAGCAGGCCAAAGCGGATCTCGTGCAGCGCATTGCCGCCGGCCGCGCGCACGCCTTCGACCTGCTTGCGGTCGGCGCCCTCCATCGCCTCCGAAAACAGCTTGCCGAGGGCGCCGAAGTCGGACACCGCGATTGCGAGCACGCCCGCGAAAGGCCCGAGACCGACGACGTTGATCCAGACCAGCGCCCAGATCAGCGTGTCGACGCCGCGGATGGTGTCGAACAGGCGGCGCACCGGAAAGCGGAAGATCGCCGACGGAATGACGTTTCTCGCCGCAAGCAGGCTGACCGGGAAGGCGACGCATGCGGCGAGCGTCGTGCCGAGCACCGCGATCGACAGCGTTTCGCCAAGCGCCTGGAGATAGATCGGCAGCGACGCGCCGGGATCAGGCGGCAGCATCAGCCGGGCGATCCAGCCGAGCTGGCCGAGGCCGGCCAGCATCCGCGACGGCGAGAAATCCAGATCGATAAGGCCGAACACGAACACCGCGAGCGCGACCAGCAGCACCACCGGGGTCGCAAGGCGCGCCGACATCGGACGCTCGAAAACGTGTGGATAGCGCTCCCTGAGCACGCGCGGATCTGGCGTCTCGCCGCTCTTCATGTTCGCGGCTCCGCGCCGAACAGCCGGCCGCGCAGCCAGCCGGTGGCGATATCGATCAGGAACACGGTCACCACGATCATCACGAGAATCGCGCTCACATCGGAATAGTAGAACTTTCGCACGGCGACGACGAGTTCCTGGCCGATGCCGCCGGCGCCGACGAACCCCATCACCGAGGCTTCGCGCACGTTGATCTCGAAGCGTAGCAGCGTATAGCTGGAGAAGCCGGCCATCACCTGAGGCAGCACGGCAAAGCGCATGCAGGAGAGCCAGCTGGCCCCGGTGGCACGGACGCCCTCGACCGGCTTCATGTCGGCGTTCTCGACGACCTCGGCAAACAGCTTGCCGAGCGCTCCGCTCGAATGAACGGCGATCGCGAGCACACCGGCCACCGGCCCGAGGCCGAAGGCGATGACGAAGATCAGCGCGAAGACGATGCCGGGGACGGTGCGCGCGAACTCGAGCAACCGTCGCACCGTGAAGCGCACCCACGGCGCAGGCGAGGTGTTCTCAGCGGCGAGGAAGTTCAGGCCGAACGCGACCAGCATCCCTGCCAGCGTGCCGACATAGCTGATCAGCAGCGTCTCGCCGAGCAGCTTGATCCACTTCTTGAAGCCCCAGAACCACTCGAAGACATTGCTCCAGACCCGGTGACCATCGTCGAGCGTGAAGATGCGGTCGAAATAGCCGACGAAGTTGCCAAAATATGCATAGAGCGTCCGGACGTTCACCTCCGCGCCGATGGCGGCAACGACGAGCACGGCCGCGAACGCACAAGCTCCGAGCAGAGTTCGCCAGCGCCGGCGCGCGACGGCCTTGCGATAGGCCTCGTTCAGCACCGCGAGTTGCTGGCTGGGAAGGATCGAGACGGCGACCGCCATCGGACTATGCTGGCCCTGTTCGAAGCGTGGAAGCAATTCTCAAAGGATGAGCCGGGCCACAGGGACCCGGCTCATGCCACAATCGGATGACGATCAGGACGCCTTCTTGCGCAGGCTGTCGACGAACTTGATCAGGTCGATCGTGCCGTCCCAATCCTTGGTCGTGGCAGGATGGAAGCCCTTCTTCTGGCCGTCGGAGAGACGGTCGAACGCCGCCTTGTCCTTGGTCGGCGCGTCGAAGAACGCCTTGGCAATCGCCGACTTGAGATCGTCCGGCAGATCGGTGTTGTAGGCGTAGGGACCGTTGATGATCGGCGCCGACTTGTGAATGATCCGGAAGTCTTCCTTCTTCATCGGCGAGCCGTCGGCGTTCTTCAGCATGCCCTTGGTCAGCATCTGCGCCAGCGTCGAGTCGTTGTCGCTGGTCCACTGGTTGGCTGCGATGTCGACGGTCCCCTGGGACAGGGCCAGCACCGCATTCTCGTGGCTGCCGGTGAAGACCACCTTGCCGAAATACGTCTCGGCATCGGTCACGCCCATTTTGTTGAGCTCGAAGCGCGGCACATTGTTGCCCGACGTGGAATTCGGATCGACCAAGCCGAGATTCTTGCCCTTGAGGTCCTCGACCTCCTGATACGGGCTGCTCGCCTTGACGAAGAACACCGAATAATAGCCGGTGCTGCCGTCGGCATTGATGTCGTTGGCGAAGGCATCGGTCTTGACCCCCGTCAGGCGGGCCCGGGCGAACGAGGCCGAGCCGTAGCTCGCAATGTGGATGTTGCCGGCGCGCTGGCCTTCGATCACGGCCGCGTAGTCGTTGGCGATGCGCAGCGTGACTTTCACGCCGAGCTCCTTGGAGAGATAGCTCACGAACGGCGCCCAACGCTCGGTGACGCCAGAGGCATTCTCAGCCGGAACGACGGCGAAGGTGAGCTCGGGATATTTCGCCTTCCAGTCAGCGGCGGAGGCCGAAGCGGTGAACGCAAGCGCGGCGACGCCTGCCAGAATGATGCGACGATTGATCATGACCTATCCTCTTGCTGCAATCATACGATGCGACCGTCGCGCGCGGCGGCCGAAACTTGTGATACATACGGCTCAGGCGACGGCGGCCTCGCCAAAGGCCGGAACGGCTGCCGGCGGCACGGGGCGAGCATCCATGACCTCATCGGCTTCCAGATCGTAAAGCTCGCGCGCGATCTGGCCGGTGAGAGCGGCAGGGACGTCATCGAACACGACGCGCCCGGTCGCCATGCCGATCAGGCGGTCGCAATAGCTGCGCGCCAGATCGAGCGAATGCAGATTGCAGACCACCGTGATGCCGAAATGCTTGTTGATGCGCAGCAGCGCATCCATCACGATCTTGGTGTTGCGGGGATCGAGCGAGGCGATCGGCTCGTCGGCCAGGATGATGTCGGGCTGCTGCACGAGCGCACGCGCGATGGCAACCCGCTGCTGCTGCCCGCCCGACAATTGATCGGCGCGCTGCGCGGCGAGCGAGGCCATGTCGAACTGCTCCAACGCGGACATCGCGATGGCGACATCCTCGGCCGGCCACAGCTGCGCCAGCGAACGCCAGGAAGGAATTTCGGCCAGCCGTCCCATCAGCACGTTGGTGAGCACGTCGAGCCGGCCGACGAGGTTGAACTGCTGGAAGATCATTGCCGAGCGCGCACGCCATTGGCGCAGGTCGCGCCCGCGCAGCGCCGTCACGTCGAGGTCGTTGAACAAAACCCGTCCGGAGCTGACGGGACTGAGCCTGTTGATGGAGCGCAGCAAGGTCGACTTGCCGGCCCCGGACCGCCCGATCACGCCGACGAAGCTGCCGGGCGCAATGGCGAAGGACGCATTGTCGACCGCGGCTTTCGCACCGAACCGGCACGTCAAACCATCTACCACCAGCATTGCAAGCTCCAGACGCCTCGTGACGCGCTACCGCTAGCGTCTGGATTCAACAGTTATGTGACAATGCGCTCACGCTCGCCTGCTCATCCACATCGGCGACGCCCCGGTCATCCGCCCGTCACGCAACCGTCATAGTGAGCACCTTAGACATCCGAGAACCTCCAGAAGCAGACGAGACATGGCCGGCAAGTCACTTTCAATCCATCCCACCGTCGATCCCACCGCAACCCTCCACGACGTGAGGCTGGGCGCCTATTGCGAAGTGGGTGCCCGCACCATCCTCAACGAGGTGGCGATGGACGACTACTCCTACGTCGTCAACGATGCACAAATCACCTACACGACGATCGGAAAGTTCTGCTCGATCGCGGCGATGACCCGGATCAATCCAGGCAATCACCCGATGCATCGCGCGACCCAGGCGCATTTCACCTATCGCGCCAGCGCATATTTCCCGGGCGAACCCGACGATGCGGATTTCTTCGCCTGGCGACGCCAACACCATGTCGACATCGGTCATGATGTCTGGATCGGCCATGGTGCGATCGTGCTGCCAGGACGCAACATCGGCACGGGCGCCGTCGTGGCGGCCGGCGCCATCGTCACCAAGGACGTGCCCGATTATACCATCGTCGCCGGCAATCCCGCGCGTCTCCTGAAGCGCCGTTTCCCGGAGGACATCGCTGAGCGTCTGCGGCGCCTCGCCTGGTGGGACTGGGATCACGACGCACTGCGCGCGGCCTTGCCGGACTTCCGGCGCCTGGAGATCGCCGACTTCCTGGACAAATACGAGGCAGCTCTCGACGACGGCGTTCAGCTGCGGCAGAGTGCCACGCCATGACAGACATCTTTGTTTCGGGCGGCAAGTGCCTGATCGGCTCCGAGCTCGTCGACGCATCGCTGATCCTCTCGCGGGGCGTGATTGCCGGGATCGACACGACTACACCGCGTACCGGACTCGATCTCGATGCGAGCGGGCTCACGGTGCTGCCCGGCATCGTCGATATTCATGGTGACGCCTTCGAGCGGCAGATGATGCCGCGCGCAGGCGTGGATTTTCCGATCGACGTCGCTCTGGTCGATAGCGACCGCCAGGCCGTCAGCAACGGCATCACCACGGTCTTCCATGCGACCACCTGGTCGTGGGAGCCGGGCCTGCGAAGTGCTGCGAACGCGCGCCATCTGCTCGAGGCGATCGAAGCTCTGCGGCCGCGCCTCGCTGCCGATACCCGCTTCCATTTGCGTCACGAGACCTACAATCTCGATGACGAGGACGAGATCCTCGCATTGCTTGCAGCGCGGCGCATCGACTTGTTCGCCTTCAACGACCATATGGACTCCACCGTGGCGAGCCTGGACAAGCCGCACAAGCGCCAGCGCATGGTGGATCGCACGGGAATGTCCGGCAGCGACTTCGATCGCCTGGTCGCGCGCATCGTTTCACGGGCCGATGCCGTTCCGGCGTCGATCGCCCGCCTTGCCGCGGCCGGCCGCGCGGCCGGCATCCGCATGCTGTCTCACGACGACGAGAGTCCGGAGATGCGCCGTGCCTTTCGGGAACAGGGCGTGGGAATCGCAGAATTCCCGGTCAATGAGGAGACCGCGCGCGAAGCCGCCGCAGGCGGCGATGCGATCGTGTTCGGCGCCCCCAACGTCGTCCGCGGCGGCAGTCACACGGGCTGGACCAAGGCGAGCGACATGATCGCCAAGGGGCTGTGCTCGGTGCTGGCCTCCGACTACTATTATCCAGCGCCGTTGCTGGCAGCCTATCGGCTCGCCGCCGACGGCGTTCTTCCCCTGTCGCGGGCCTGGAGCCTGATCTCGGCTGGTCCTGCGCATGCCGCGGGCCTGTCGGACCGTGGCACGCTCGCGACAGGCCAGCGTGCCGACATCATCCTCGTCGACGACAGCATACCGACGCGTCCGCGCGTCGTCGCTGTGATCGCGGCGGGGCGACTGGTCCACATCACGGGGGCCGCTCGGCTCAGCACCAACGCTGCGCCTCGCGCCGCGGCGGCCGAGTAGCGCATCATGACCGCCATCGCCCGCTACGCAATCTACTACACGCCGGCGGCTGACACCGCCCTGGCGGAATTCGGCGCCGGCCTGCTTGGCTACGATGCCTGGACCGGCGGTGAACGGGAGTTTCCGAGCGAGATACGCGACGCCGTCCCGGATTGGACCGAGCTCACGGGTGACGCTCGCAAATACGGCTTCCACGCGACGTTGAAGGCGCCGTTTGCACTTACCGACGCACGCGCCGAAGCCGAGCTCTGTGACGCCTGCGCCAGCTTCGCCGCAGCACCTCGGGCCGTTCCGCTCATCCGTCCGGTCGTCGATGCGATCAGCGGTTTCATCGCCGTCATTCCCGGCGACGCGTCACCTGCACTCCAGGAGCTCGCGGCCGCTGCCGTCACGGCGTTCGAGCCGTTCCGTGCCGCGATGTCGCCGGAGGACCGGGCGCGGCGCAAGCCTGACCTGCTGACGCCGCGGCAGCGCGATCACCTCGACCGCTGGGGCTATCCTTATGTCATGGAGGATTTCCGCTTCCACATGACGCTGACATGCCGGCTTTCCGACATGCGGCGCCGTCCCATCCTGTCGATGCTCCAGGACCGCTTCGCGACCCTTGAGCTTTCCACGCTGGCAATTGATCGGATCGCACTGTTCCGGCAGCCGAGCGCGAGCAGCCGCTTCAGCATCATCGGCAGCTGGCCGATCACGGCCGCATAGCGTCGGCCGAGCCACGGTCAGTTCGGCGCGGCCGCGAAATGCGGCGGCGACTGCGGATCGAACACCGACAGCGGTGGCGAAATGTCTGCGCGGTCACGCGGCAAGGCTTCGCGCATCTCCCGCTGCAGGAAGGCAATGAGCTTCTCGCGGACCTCACATCTGAGGTCCCACGCCTGCGGCGCGTTCCGGGCGCTCACCAGAGCCCGCAATTCCATGGTGCGCGTATTGGTATCGACGACCTGCAGATTGACCACGGCGCCGTCCCAGATCTTCGACTCCTTCGCGACCTCCTCCAGCCGCCTTCTGATGCGTGGCACGTCCGCGGCATAGTCCACGTGCAGAACCACCGAGCCGATCAACGAGGCCGCATCTCGCGTCCAGTTCTGGAACGGACGTTCGATGAAATAGGACAGCGGAACCACCATCCGCCTCCAATCCCACAGCCTGATCACGACATAGGTCGAGGCGATGTCCTCGACCCAGCCCCACTCGTTCTCGATGATGACGGCATCCTCGATGCGGATCGGCTGCGTGACCGCGATCTGCACGCCCGCGATCAGGTTGCTGAGCAAGGGCCGTGCGGCGAGACCGACGATCAGGCCGGCGGCGCCAGCGGATGCGAACAGGCTGACACCATATTGCCGGACCGAATCGAAGGTCATCAGCGCCGCCGAGACGGCGACGATGATGATCAACGTGTCGATCACGCGCTTGAAGACGCGAACCTGCGTCACATGCTTGCGGGCGAGGAAATTCTCCGTGATGTCGTCACGGAACCGCTGCATGTAGCGCGCCGAGACCATGTCGACGACGCGGATCGTGATCCAGCCGACCAGCGCGATCGTCGCCACCACGAACAGGTGCGCGAGCGCGCGGCGCCATCCTTCGTTCAGCGGCGCCAGCGGAAGAACGAGCGCGACGGCCACCAGACAGAGAGCCAGCCGCACCGGTCCCGCGGTCCTCCGCAGGATGGGAAGCAGGATCGAGTTCCGGCTGCCGATCGCCCGCTTCACGAGGGCGCGCGCGATATTGTAGACGAGCAGCGCACCGAGAATGGCGCCGATGATCAAGCCCGGCCCGATCATCCAGTCCGGGACGATACCGGTCAGCTGCTGCACGAGTGCCTGCATGCCTTGCTCTCCCTTGCGGCCTCAAGGGCTCTCAACTCGTGAGATCGCAGGGAGAGTCGGACGGCAGCCGCAGTGCAGCATTCGTCGGCTGCATGGCTCGCCTGCCACCGTAACGACGGGCTTACACCGCCTTGGTCAGCGCACCGTCAATGATGAGGTTGGTTCCCGAGATTCGGCTCGCCAGCGGGCTGGCCAGCATCACCACGCCATAAGCCACTTCCTCTGCGGTTCCCATGCGTCCGGTGGGATTCAAACCCATTGCGGTCTTGAATAGGTCCGGCGAGCCGTTCTCGATATTCTGCCAGATGCCGCCCTCGAAATAGGTGTTGCCTGGCGAGACCGCGTTGACGCGGATGCCCTTGCCGACGAGCTGGTGAGCAAGCCCCTTTGCATAATGGATCAACGCGCCCTTGATCGCGCCATAGGATCCCGCGGCAAAGTCGACCTCGAATCCGGACACGCTGGAGATGATGCTGATTGAAGCCGCTGTCGACTTTTCGAGATACGGAACGGCCGCCGCGATGGAATTCACCGTGTGCATCATGTCGGTGCGGAACGATTTCTCCCAGGTCTCCGGTGAATCGCCGACCGCGAGCGCGCTGACATTGCAGACCACGCAATCGACGCCGCCGAGCTCCTTGGCCGCGCCGTCCACCCAGTCCTTCAGCGCGACGGGATCGGCCACGTCGATGCCCTGTCCCCACGCCTTGACACCCCTCGCCGCGAGCTTCGTGACCGCCTGGCCGACCGCTTCGGCATCGCGCGCGCAGATCGCGACGTTGGCGCCTTCGACGGCAAACAACTCGGCGATCGCAAGCCCGATGCCTTTGCTGCCGCCCGTCACCAGCACGCTCTTGCCGGCCAATCCTAGATCCATGATGTTCTCCTTCTCGAATGTACGGCGTCAGCCGTAATAGCCGGCGAGCAAGGTCTTGCTGACCTTGCAGATGTAGGTGTATTTCGGATTCACCACCTGGGTGCAGCGGGCCTCGGCGATCTGGCCGAGCAGCATGTAGGCCTCCGGCGCCGGGATCTTCCAATCATCCTCGAGCCAGTTGATCATCTCCTCGAACGCGATCCGCATCGCGTCCTCGAGCGGGCGCGCGCAGCCGAGCGTGCAGATATGCGTCGGCGTCTCGATGCGCGGATGGTTCAGCCGCGCCGGCGCCTTGTCGAGCGACACCTTGACGGTGAGGTTGGCCGCGATTTCGATTGCACCCATGCCATTGGCTTCGCCGTCGCCCTGGATCGCATGACAGTCGCCGAGGAAGAGATGCGCGCCATCCTTGTTGACGCGGAAGAACACCGAGTTGCCCGAGGTGATCTCCTGGACGTCGAGATTGCCGCCGTGAGGACCGTTGTCGACCGTCAGCACGGCGCCATGGACAGGCGCCACGCCGGCGACGCCGATCATCGGGCGAACCGGAAGCTTCACATGCTCGTTCCACAAGACGTGCCCGTTCTCGACGGCCACGACGCGGGTCTGGATGCCGAACTCCTTGCGCCGGACCCAGTCCGGAAACATGCCGATGCCCGGCCACAGTGCGGTGAAGCCGAGCCGGTCGAGCTCCATGTCGATGATGTCGAGCCGCAGCATGTCGCCGGCCTTGGCGCCGCGGACCTCGATCGGTCCGGTGGCGCCATTGACGTAAGGCAGCGTCACGTCGCTCTCGACCAGCTGCTGGCCGAGCGCGCGGATGGTGCCGTCATTGACGTTGATCGCGCACTCGACGACGAAGATCTCGCCGGGATCGACGGCCGCGATGAAGGCCTCGTCACCTGAAAGCGCGTATTTGATGTTGCCGGCCTTGCCGACCCGTCGTGACATGATCGCTCCCCGCTATGTCTGACATGGATTCTTCATCGCTGCTGCCTCTGCCACGGCATCAGCAGCTGCTCGATCTTGCCGACCGCGAAGGTCAGCAGCAGCGCCAGCGCGATGGTCGCGACCAGTGCGGCAAAGACCTTTGGGATGATGTACAGCGAGCCGGCCTTGAAGATGGCGTGCCCGAGCCCCTCGGATGATGACATGAACTCGCCGACGATCGCGCCGATCAGAGCAAAGCCGACGGTCAGCTTCAGGCCGGCGAAGATATCAGCCAGCGACGCCGGGACCACCAGCTTGCGAAAGATCTGGAACTTGGAGGCGCCGAGCGTGCGAAACAGGTTGATCTGATCCGGATCGACGCCCGTCGCGCCCTTGTAGGAGGTTACCAGCGCGACGATGACGACCGACAGGGTCGACATCGCGACCTTCGAGATCAGGCCGGTGCCAAACCAGATGATGATGATGGGCGCCAGAGCAATGATCGGGATCGAGCCGAGCGCGATCACGAACGGCTCGACGACGCGGGAGACGAAGCGCGAATACCACAACGACAGGCCGATCAAGGTGCCGATGCAGTTGCCGACGAAGAAGCCGAGCAGGGTCTCGAGGCCGGTGACATAGGTGTCACGCCACAGGCTGCCGTCATAGGCCATCTGCGACAGGAACTTGAAGATGGCCGACGGCGAGCCGAACATGAAGGCGGCCGCCTTGTTCTGCCCGGTCATGTATTCCCAGAAGGCGAGAAAGGCGGAGAGAACGACCAACTGGGTGACGATCACTGTGAGCGTGCTGCGCAGCCGCGGCCAGCGCCGCCCTTGGGACGTTGCACGCTTAGCTGGGCCGACGGACGTCGGCGTGCCCCCCGAGGAAGCCGGCGCAGCGTCGACATCGGCTGTCATTGCAGCACCACGTCGAGATCGGCCCAGATGCTGCGGACATAGTCGCTGAAGCCGGGCGCCTGCCGGACCGAGATGACATCGTGACGATCGGCGCCGAGCGCGATGTCGTAGACGGCCTTGATCTGCGTCGGCCGCTTCGACAGCACGATCACGCGGTCGGCGAGCGAGACGGCCTCCTCGATGTCGTGGGTGATCAGCAGCAGCGAGCGGCGTCCCTGCCGGACCAGACCGACCGTGTCGTTCTCGATCAGGAGCTTGCTCTGAAAATCCAGCGCCGCGAACGGCTCGTCCAGCAGCAGAACATCGGGATCGTTGACGAGCGTGCGGGCGAGCGCCACGCGCTGCCGCATGCCGCCCGACAACGTCGTTGGATAGTGGTCGGCAAAGCCGTGCAGACCGAGCTGGTCGAGCATGGCCCGGCAGCGGTCCTCGGCCTGACCCGACGGCATGCCGCGGATCTCCAGCCCCAGCATCGTATTGCCGAGCGCGGTCCGCCACGGCAGCAGCAGGTCCTTTTGCAGCATGTAGCCGACGTTCTGCGGTTGGCCCGCGACTTCGCGACCATGCCAGCGGATGCGGCCGGCATCGGGCGCGAGCAGGCCGCACAGCGTATTCAGGAGCGTGGTCTTGCCGCACCCTGAGGGACCGACGATGCTGACGATCTCCCCTTCTCTCAACGTCAGGCTGAGATCGCCGATGACGGGCACGATCCCGCCGCCATCGAGTTCGTAGCTCTTGGCGACATGCTCGACCACGAGCGGCGGCGCGGGCGCTGCGACGCCCGTGCCGGTCTGCGTCTTGAGGCCGGTCTCAATCATTTGAGACTGGCGATCGCCTTCTCCGCGAAGGAATTGTCGATGATCTGGTCGAACGGCACCGAGCCCTTGGCATTGCCGAGATAGACCTGCATCTCCATCAGGTTCGCCCACTGATCCGTCTTGGTGATCACCGATTGCGCCGGAATGAGATATTTCAGCTCGGCATCGATCGCCTTGTCGACGACCTCGCCGGGAAGATCGGGAAATTCCTTGCGCGCGACCTCCTTGGAGAAGGCAGGGTCGGCGTAGGTCTTGCGCGAGGCCTCCTCGAACGAGGTCACCAGCGCCTGCACCATCTCGGGATCCTTCTGGATCGTGGTCGGCAGCACCATGATGCCGGTGTTGCAGAACGGGCCGATATAGTTGGAGAAGTCGAACACCACCTTGGCGCCCTGTGCCTCGGCGGCCGACACGCTCGGCTGATAGGCAATTGCGATGTCGGCCTGCCCCGCCAGCATGGCCGCGATTTCGGTCCCGGGGTTGACCGGCACGATGGTCGCATCGACGCCGACCTTCATGCCCGCCTTCTCCAGCAGGCGCTTGGCGACGCTATAGTTGGTGTTGGGCTCGGGCGATGTCACGATCTTCAGGCCCTTGAAGCCCTTGGGATCGGTGATCGGTTGCAGCGTCTTCGACACGCCGAAGTAATGCGCCCGCTGCACCACGGTGCCGACGACCACACCAGGACCGCCATTCTCGCGCGAGATCTGGGCCATGGTGGCATCACCGATGGCAAAATCAGCGGAGCCGCCGAGCACGGCAGCGAAGGTCTGGGTGTCGCCGCCCGCGGCGCTCACCTGCATGTCCAGGCCGTTCTTCTTGAAGATACCGGCATGCATGCCGACGTAGAGGTTGATGTAGCCGAGATTGTGCACGGCCTCGCTGAAGCGGACCGTCTTCAGGCCGGCTGCTGCGGCCCGACCGCTCCCGAGCAACGCGGGCGCGCCGAGCCCCGCCGCGATTGCCGCTGACGTCGCGAGGAAGCGACGTCGATCGATGGTTGGTCTTGCGCCCGCAGATGCCGAGACACGTTCGCTCATGGTGCAGAACTCCTCCCAGACCGTTGAAATCTGAAAGGAGACTATGGTCGTGACGTGCAGCAGCAAGGCGAAATAACAGACGCGATTTGCGCAAAAGCTGACGACACCGAGCGTGATGAGGCACGCAGCGACGTGCGACGCCTGCGCTCTGCCGAGCAGTTGTCGCCCTGCTGCCGCTTAACGGGTCGCCATGGTCAAACGTGCATCGCAACAGAGGCGATAATGTCAATTTTGCCATTAAGGCCGCACAAAGAAAATGCAGCTCCGCCGCAACTGCATGAGGTGAGATCGGGCCTCTGGCGCGACCTTCCCGAGACGACGATGCATCAACCCTTATATGCAGTCTGCATCCCGTGCACGCTCGACACGTATCCATGCACCGTCATCCGGTGTCACGAATCGAACGCGGCGCCTTGGCCTCCCAGCGGCTTGGTGCCGTCTCGAACATCGCACCCATTCGCAATTGCAGCAACACCGCACTGACTGTCGCGTTTGCGACAAATCATTGATGTTGATAGCTAATGGCATATCGCTTGCAATGCACAATGCGCCTCGCTATTGCAGCGCAGAAATTTCTTGGAGTGCGACATGCTCGGAATTGGAAGTCAGCTGCCTTCGTTCGAAGTCGTCGGTGTGAAGCCCGGTTTTCATCTTCAGGAGGAGAAAGGCGAGAGCGCCTTCGAAACCCTGACCGAAGCCAGCTTTCCCGGCAAATGGAAGATCATCTTTTTCTATCCGAAGGACTTCACGTTCGTCTGCCCGACGGAAATCGCCGAGTTCGCGCGCCTCGGGAAAGACTTCGCCGACCGGGACGCCGTCGTGCTCGGCGGCTCGACCGACAACGAGTTCTGCAAGCTCGCCTGGCGCCGCGACCACAAGGATCTGCACAAGCTCCCAATCTGGCAGTTCGCCGACACCAAGGGCTCGCTGGTTGACGGCCTCGGCGTCCGCTCGCCGGACGGCGTCGCCTATCGCTACACCTTCATCGTCGATCCCGACAACACGATCCAGCACGTCTACGCCACCAACCTCAACGTCGGCCGCGCCCCCAAGGACACGCTGCGTGTCCTCGATGCCCTGCAGACCGACGAGCTCTGCCCGTGCAACCGCGAGGTCGGCGGCGAGACCCTGAAGGTCGCTTGATCATGTCGATCGAGCAGCTCAAGGATCAGATCCCGGACTTCGCCAAGGACGTCAGGCTCAATCTGTCGTCCATGGCGTCCGACGAGACGCTGTCCGTGCAGGCCAAATACGGCCTGCTCGTCGCCTGCGCGATTGCGACTCGCAATCCGACGGTGACGGCGGCTCTCGAATCGGTCGCAGCCGCACATTTGTCGCCTGCGGCTTTGGCGGCGGCGAAGTCGGCCGCCGCGATCATGGCGATGAACAATGTCTACTACCGTTTCGTGCACCTTGCCTCGAACAAGGAGTACGCGACGATGCCGGCCCGGCTGCGGATGAACGTCATCGCCAATCCCGGCGTCGACAAGGCCGATTTCGAGCTGTGGTCGCTGGCGGTGTCGGCCATCAACGGCTGCGGCACCTGCATCGACGCCCACGAGAAGGTTCTGCAGGACGCGGGTGTCAGCACCGCCGCGATCCAGACCGCCGTCCGCTTCGCCGCCATCATCCAGTCGGTTGCCGTCGCGATCGAAGCCGCTGGTGTGACGATCGCCCTGGCGGCTGAGTAGAAAGCGACCCGATATGTGAATGCGGCCGGCATTGTCCGGCCGCATTTCATTTCCGACGATTCACGCATTGGTTGCATGACCAACCGCCGCGCGCGCAACCGCTTGGCCAGCTAAGCCTCTGACTTCGCGGCAAAGTCGAATGGGGTGCGGCATCCCGATACTGCCGACCGACCTGCCGCCTTGAGCAGAGGCAGCCCGAGATCTCGCGCATGGCGAGAATTCATCGATATGGCCAGCCGGGAAATTTCCATCAAATAGCCTTACCTGCTCACGCTTCCCGCCAAGAAACATTGATCAGCTGAGGGCCAAGCAACATCGATTGTGACCAGGGCGCGCGAAAACAGTGGCGCGCGTGTCGGAAGGAAACCGGAACTGTCAGTCTCGACGGCAGCGTTGGCGAAGTCTCTCCGATGGCGCATGATGCGAGCCTCGGTTCGATCACGCGCGCCCGACGCCCTGAAGGTCTCTCCCACGATCCGTTCGTCGGAGACAGGAGGCTAGTGATGAGTGCTCCAGGTCAGAACGATCCGGCCAAGCCGACGCCGCCTTGGGCAAGCGAGGAGCTCCGCAAATATGCGCCGCGCCGACACCAGGCGGACGCCGGCTCAGCGACCCACGACATGTCGGAGGAAGGCGCCCGGCTGCCGCACCATCTGATTGCCCGGCCCAGCTTCCTGCCGGCGCGGCCGGCCGCCGTCGATCTCGACGATGAAGAGGTGCGTCGTGTCTGGAGTGCGAAGCTCGACCCGGTCGTCATGCCGCTGCCGCCGGAAGATTCCGACAAGTCGGCGCGTCTTGGCGGCCTTATCAAGATCGGCGCGGCCGTCGGCATCGCCGCATCCGTTGCCATGATCATCGTCAACATGGTCCCGTTCGACAATGGCGCGGCGGTGCCGGGCGGCAAGAGCCAGATCATGCCGTCGACGGTGCTGGAGAGCCTGGCCCAGATCGACCCGGCGGAAGCCAAGGTCGCCCAGGATGATCCGCCGCAGACCGTCGCTTCGCTCGTGGCACCCAGCAGCATCGATGTGACGACGAGAGCCTGGCCGTCGGCCCCGCCATCTCCCGCACCGGCCGCGGCTGCCCCGCCGGTCGCGAGCCAACCGCCAATGTTGCCGGCCGCACCGTCTCGTCCGACCGTTTCACTGCCCCGAGACGAGGTCGACGGACTCATGAAGCGGGGGCGTGATCTGCTCGCCGCCGGCGACGTCGCAAGCGCGCGCCTGATCCTCACCCGGTTATCCGATGCCGGGATCGCCGACGCGTCTCTCCTGCTCGCGCGTACCTATGACCCGGTCGAGCTGACGAAGTCGCGGCTCCTCGGCGCCGTTCCCGACGCTGCCAAGGCACGCGCCTGGTACCTCAGGGCTGCCGAGCAAGGATCGCCGGAAGCTAGCCGCCGCATCTCCGCAGCGCGCTAATTCATCAGATCGGAACGCACAAACGCGATCCGGACCGCTCTCGCAAGAAGGGGCGGCCGTGCTCGTCTGCGCTCACGAACAAGACATCGAGGGGAGGATTTGATGATGCAGAGCATCGGCGTGGCGGGTGGCACCGGCGGGACCGCCACAGGAAGCCAGGATCATCAGTTGCGGCCTCATCAGATGGTCCGCGCCAGCCGCGCCACGAAGGCCGCCTGCCTTGCCCTGGCTCTGTCCGCTCCGGTCACGCTGGCCGGCGATCGAACGGCGGCCGCAGCCGAGAATGAAATCCGTATCGGCAACACGATGCCCTATAGCGGCCCCGCCCTCGCCTATGGCGTCATCGGCAAGACCATCGCGGCCTATTTCAACAAGGTGAATGCCGAAGGCGGCATCAATGGCCGGCGGATCACCTTCATCTCCTATGACGACGCCTATTCTCCGCAGAAGACGATGGACCTGACGCGCAAGCTCGTCGAGGAGGACAAGGTCCTGCTGACCTTCGCGAGCCTCGGCACCACGACCAACGCCGCGGTCCGACCTTATCTGAACGCCAACAAGGTCCCGCAGCTGTTCGTCGCCTCGGGCTCCTCGATGTGGGACGAACCGCGCGATTTTCCTTGGACGATGGGCTTCCAGCCAAGCTACCAGGCCGAGGCGCACATCTATGCGCAATACCTGCTGGAGACACGGACCCGCGGCAAGATCGCAATCCTCTATCAGGACGACGACTTCGGAAAGGACTACGTCAAGGGCCTGAGGGACGGACTTGGCGGCAAGATCCCGATCGTCGCGGAGGCGGCGTACAAGGTGACGGACGCCAACGTCAACCAGCAGATCGCGGTCCTGAAGGCATCCGGCGCAGACATCTTCTTCGACATCGCCACGCCGAAATTCACCGCGATGGCGATCCGCCGGGCCGCCGAGATCGGCTGGCGGCCCGATCACATCATCTCCACGGTGTCGAAATCCGTCACGTCGCTGATGTCGGCGGCGGAGCTGCAGAGCGCCGAGGGCCTGCTGTCCGCCGGCTATTACCTGGAGGGCGACGACGCCACGACGACGAGCGACCCTGCCTACCGGGCATGGTCGAGCTTCATGGATCGCTACCTGCCGGACGTGTCCAAGAACAATGGGCTCACGATCTACAGCTATCTGGCCGCCAGCACCATGGTCGCGGTGCTGAAGGCCTGCGGCGACGACCTCTCGCGCGACAACGTCATGCGGCAGGCCCGCTCGCTGAAGGGCCTCGTGCTGCCGATGCTGACGCCCGGAATCAACATCAATACCAGCGCCTACGATCATGCCCCACTGGAGCAGATGCAGATGGGACAGTTCACCGGCGGCCGGTGGCAGCGGTTCGGGCCGGTCCGCAGCGGAACCGATCCCGGCAGCGTCAGCGATTCCTTCAAGACCATCTTCCGCTACGGCAACGCCAAGCGCGATCTCGCCAATCAGCTGAACGCCAATACGGTGACGCTGATGACTGGATCGCTCGGCAGTACCTATGCGAACATGGGCGCGGATCTCTCCTCGGTGCTGGATAAGGGAACCGAGCTGCGTGTTCTTCCGGTGATCGGGCGGGGCTCGGTCCAATCGGTCGCCGACATCCTGCTGCTGCGCGGCGTCGACGCGGGCATCATCCGCAAGGACACGCTGGCCTTTCTCGAGCGCAAGGATTTCGCCAACAATGTGCGCGAGCAGCTGGCCTATGTCGCCAAGCTGTTCAACGAAGAGATGCACGTGGTCGCGCCGAAATCGATCACCAGCCTGAGCGACCTCGACGGCAAGACCATCGCGGTCGACCTGCCCGACGGCGGCACCTTCGTCACGTCGATCAACGTGTTCGAGCGTCTGGGGATCAGGCCGCACCTTCT
Source organism: Bradyrhizobium sp. SZCCHNS2022 (assembly GCF_032377575.1). Classification (NCBI taxonomy): domain Bacteria; kingdom Pseudomonadati; phylum Pseudomonadota; class Alphaproteobacteria; order Hyphomicrobiales; family Nitrobacteraceae; genus Bradyrhizobium; species Bradyrhizobium sp. SZCCHNS2022. Next base: position 3,713,295 of record NZ_JAUHHZ010000001.1, read on the forward strand.
CTACATCGAGCCGCGGCTGGCGCTGGACATGCTGCGCAAAGGCGACATCGACGCCATCATCGCCGTCGAGGGCAAGCCGCTGCAATGGCTGAGCCAAGTCAACGACCCGAACCTGCATCTCGTGCCTGTCGAATACGACAAGGCCCTGCATGACGATTATCTCCCCGCCAAGCTGTCGGCCGAAGACTATCCCAACCTCGTCAGTGCCTCGGCCCCGGTGAATACGATCGCAGCCGAGGCCTTGCTGGCATCGTTCAACTGGCAGCCGGGCAGCGATCGTCATCGCCGCCTGTCGCTACTCGTCGAGGCGTTGTTCAACAACATGCAGGCCCTGCAGCGGCCGCCATTTCATCCGAAATGGCTCGAAGTCGCGCCACTGGCGCCGATCGCCGGCTGGACGCGGTTCAAGACGGCACAGGAATGGCTCGACCGCAATATGCCGGCCCCCCAAGTCATGGGCGCCAACGCCCAGGCGGGCGATCTGCAAGCCAGCAACGCCCCCAACGACCCCAAGCTGTTCCGTGAATTCCTGGAATGGCGCGCCAACCGCCAGAAGCGGCCAGCCGCAGCAAGCCCGAAGCCATGATCAGGCCGTGACCGAGGCACCCGTGATCCTCACCTGCACATCGCAGGGACGGGCAAGATAGGGCGCCGAGGTGACCAACACATCGGCGCCAGCGGCGGCATAGGCCGCGGCGTTCTGCGCGTTGACGCCACCCGCGGCGGCGATGATCGACCGTCTCGGCAGCGTTCTCATGCGTACCGCCAGCGCCTCGATGTCCTCGGGCGGAAACTTCTCCGCCTGAATCACATCGAAGCCCGCGGCAGCGGCAGCGATGGCCTGCTCGACCGACGTCACCTCGATGACGAGCCGCTTCTCCGGAGCGGTACGGCGCAACCGCTCCCCTATATCCGCCAGCGGCGTATCGCCGAGAAACGCGCGATGCTCGGGAAACACGAGAATGGTCTCGGACAGGCCGAGCCGATGCATGACGGCGCCGCCCGCCTTGACTGCGGCAACCGCAAACGACTTCGTGCCCGGCACGTTCTTGCGCGTGCAGGCCACGGCAATGCCGGGCACGACCGCACGCGCCGCGCGCACGATCGCTGCGGCCTCGGTCGCCACGCCCGACCAGATCTCGATCAGCGTCTGCGCCACCTTCCAGCTCCGCAACAGGCCCGCGGCAGCGCCCTGCGCCTGCAGGATCGGAGCGCCCTTCTCCAGCACCGTCCCGCTGGTCGCGTGCAGTTCGACACGGCACCCCGCCAGCTCGATCAGCGCAGCGGCGTCCTCGGCCAACGCCAGCACCATGCGGTCGCGCGCGGCGAACTGCATCAGTCCAGCTTCAGCCCCAATGCCCAGCGCCTCCGTCGTGAGGTCGCCGTAAGGAACATCGTCCCGAAGCAGAGCTTGCAGATCATGACGGGGAGCGGTGGTCAACACGTGCGGCATCTCCTCTTTGTGCCGAGGCCATATTCTCGATATACCTACCGCGCGCTGCCGCACCTCGATGGCCCGGCCGACACGGCCTGGATGTGCTCGGAACGACGGCGGCCGCCCGAGGTCAACGCATGATACCGCCCGATCTTCAAGAGCCGGCTGAGCTCAATCCGCCCCGCCTCGCCGCCATTCTCTATGGGCCGGGCGACGATGCCGATGTGCTGCTGGACGATTTTGTCCAAGGACTGGTGCTGCGAGGGGTCCGCGTCGGCGGCATCGTTCAGCGCAACACCCGAGACGAGATCGGCAGGAAGAGCGGGATGGACGTCATCGACCTCGGCAATGGCGATACGATCTCGATCTGCCAGGACCTCGGCAGCGGCTCGACCGCCTGCAAGCTGGATGCGGCCGGCCTTGCCGAAGCCGGCATGGCCGTTCACCGCGCCATCGCGGCCCATGCCGACCTCATCGTGATCAACAAATTCTCCAAGCAGGAAGCGTCGGGGAGCGGACTGCGCGGCGAGCTGGCCGATGCAATCACATCCGGAATTCCGGTGCTGACCGCCGTGCCGCAGAAATGCATCGAGGATTGGCGCGTCTTCACCGGCGATCTCGGCGCCCTGCTGCCGGCGACCCGCACGGCGATGGATGCATGGTGGCTGACGGTGAGCCCACAGGCGTCGGCCCCGGCTGAGGATCGCAAGACGGCTCATCCATCATCGTGATCGCGTGCTATTTGCCGATCATCACGTCCGATGACTTGATCACGGCTGAGACGGTGTCGCCGACCGCGAGCGCGAGCTCGTCCACGGCCTCGTTGGTGATCGCTGAAAAGACCGTGAGCCCCGGAGCGAGCTCGACCCTGACATGGGCCGTGGTCGCGCCCTTGGATACGGAGATCACCTTCCCCGGCAAGACGTTTCGTGCGCTCAGTTTCACGTGCTGCTCCCATCTGCTGCAGCATCGTTGCTGCAGCAGCATGTAAGCAGAGGAGCGCCCCGAATTCAATGACCTATATCAACTGCGATATAGCATTTGGCGCCGCGATCATGTGTCTTATGACGGTGCGCCATTCCCTCAGCGTCATTCAGCCGAACTTGAACAGAACGCCGTAGCCGCCGCGCGGATAGCTCCACTCGATGTCGCCGCTGGCCTCGCCGATGACGCGGCAGGTGCCGCATTCGATGCAGCCGTCCACCGTGATCTCGACCTGCCCCTTGTCGTTGAGCTCGTAGCAACGCGCCGGGCAAGCCCTCAAGAGTGCCTTCAGCTGCGGCGTCGGCGTCGTATGCGGGCGGACCTTGATATGGGCCCGGCCCGGATCGACCTGATAGCGATTGTAGAACAGCTTGTCTTCGACCCGCACTGCGACATCCGTGCTCATATCTGATCTCCCTTGGCAACCGTTTCGTTCACTCAAGCGATCATCGCCACGCCCGCGCAAAGCGGAACGCGTCGCCGAACAGCCCCGTCCACGACCGCGCGCTGACGAACGAGCGCAGCGTGCTGCTTTCCTTCTCCTTCTTCGGCGTGCCGTCCACGCGCACGAAGTTCTGCATCGCCTTGGAGACGAGCTGCGGATAGGTGAGGAAGAAGTTCTGCGACTGGTTGTGCAGCAGCGCAGGCATGTCCTTGTACTTCTTCAGGTCCTTGATGACGAACGACTCCTCCAGCATCTTCTTGTAGAGCGAGAGGTTCTCCTTGGTCATGGGATCTCGGCGCGACTTGACCTGGAAGATCGCCTCGGCGGCGATCCGACCCGAGGTCATGGCCAGATTCGAACCCTCGCGGTGGATGGCATTGTTGAGCTGGGCGGCGTCGCCGACCACGACCCAGCCATCGCCGCAGAGCTGCGGGATCGCGTTGTAGCCGCCTTCGGGAATGAGATGCGCCGAGTATTCCTTGACCTCGGACCCCTCGATCAGCGGCGCCACCGACGGATGCTGCTTGAAGCGCTCGAGCAGACCATACGGCGTCTCGCCGGTCTTCTGGAAGTCGGAGACGAGACAACCGATGCCGAGCGAGATGCACTCCTTGTTGGAGTAGATGAAGCCCATGCCGGTCATTCCGCGGGAGATCGTGCCGACGGCCTCGATCACCGCGCCCTCATCGCCCTTGAGATTGAAGCGCGCCTCGATCGTCTCGCGCGGCAGGAAGTGCATCTCCTTGACCGCCAGCGCGACGCTCTCCGGCTTCGGCCGCTCACGCAGGCCGGCGCGGGTGCCGAGCAGGCCGTTGACCCCCTCGGCGAGCACGACGACATCGGCATGAATCTCGCCATCGCGCCGGTCGGTCTTGACACCGATCACCTTGCCGTAGGCATCCTGCGCCAGCTCGGTGACCGTGGTTTCACACAGCACGGTCGCGCCGGCTTCCTTGACCTTGGACGAGAACCATTTGTCGAACTGGGCGCGGATGATCGTGTAGCGGTTCGGCTTCTCCTCGTTGAAGTCGTCCGACTTGTAGTGCAGGCCGACATGCGACTTGTCGTCGAGCATCCAGAAGCGTTGCTCGACCAGATGCCGCTCGAGCGGCGCTTCCTCGCGGAAGTCGGGAATGAGCTTCTCCAGCATGTCGGCGTAGAGGATCGCGCCCTGTACGTTTTTCGAGCCGGAATACTCACCGCGCTCGAGTTGCAGCACCTTCATGCCGCGCTTGGCCATGGTCAGCGCAGCCGCATTGCCGGCCATGCCGGCGCCTACGACGATCGCGTCGAAACGTTCCTCGATCATTGCCCTGCTCCCTCTCTGGTGCCTAGCTTGCGATGCGGTCGCGCGAATGCGGCGAAAGACGCGCGCGGAATGCCTCGGTCAACGCCGGCAGCAGCCGGATCGCGTCGGTAACGATGCCGACATGCGCGAAGTCGAAGATCGGCGCGTTCTTGTCGGTGTTGATGGCGACGATCAGGTCGGCGCCCTCGACGCCGACCCGATGCTGGATCGCGCCGGAGATGCCGGCGGCAATATAGAGCTTGGGGCGAATGGTCTTGCCGGTCTGCCCGATCTGGCGATCGGAGGTGACCCAGCCCTTCTGCACCAGCGGTCGCGAGCAGCCGAACTCGGCGCCCAGCACGGCGGCAAGTCCCTTGACGAGTTGGAAGTTCTCCGGCGAGCCGAGCCCCAGCCCACCTGCGACGACGACGTCGGCATAAGCGAGATTGGACTTTGCCGAGTCGCGATCTGGAATGAAGGACAGCACCTTGGTGACGATGTCCTCTTCGACCAGCCCGAGCTTGTGCTCGATCACGCGCGTCGCAGGCTTTTCCACGCGATCCGGCATCGGCATGACGCGCGGGCGCACCGTCGCCATCTGCGGCCGGTAGTTCAACGTGTAGATCGTGCAGAGCAGCGAGCCGCCGAAGGTCGGCCGCGTGGCCGCCAGCGAGCCGTCGGCATCGACATCGAGCTCCGTGCAGTCGGCGGTCAGGCCGGTGAGCAGGGTCGTCGCCACCGAGCCCGCGAGATCGCGGCCGAGCGTGGTGGCACCGAGCAGCAGGATCTCCGGCTTGAACGTGTTGACGACGTCGGTCAACGCCTTCGTATACGCCTCGTTGCGATAATCCGTGAGAACGTCGTCGGACACGATATAAGCGAGATCCGCGCCGTAACAGAACGACTCGGCTGCAGCATGCTGAACGGCTTCCCCGGGCGGGCCGATGACGACGGCCGCGAGGTCGACCTTGAGCTTGTCGGCGAGCTTGCGGCCGGCGCCCATCAGCTCCCACGAGACCGGGTGAACCTGGCCGCGCTCCTGCTCGATGAACACCCAGACGTGCTTGTAGGCCTTGAAATGCTCCGGCAGCTCCTTCTTGGTCGCGGCGCGACCGGCTGCGGCAGGCGGTGCTTTGGTGGGTTCGCTCATGGTCGTCGTTCCCTTGATCCGTCAAAAGCCGTTGGTCAGAAGCCGTGCGCCGATGAGATCAGTTCGGCTTCCAGCTTCGGCTGGCGCTTGAAAAGCTCCTCGATCAGCGCCTCAGCCGGCGGGCGATTGGCGAAATCGACGAAGACAGCCTTCTCAGCGCGCGCCGACGGCGCGAACACGCGCTTGACGATGGTCGGCGAGCCCTTCAGGCCGCACTTGGAGATGTCCTCGACACCGGCGTCCTTGGCGCTCCAGGTCACGATCTGCGCCCGCGCGGCGCGCAGCGCGTCGGCCATGGCGCCGCGGCGGATCTCGTTGGTGGCCTCCAGCATCGTGACAAGACAAGGCAGCCTGGTCTTGAGCACCTGCACGCCGCCTTCCGAGCGGCGCTCGGCTTCGATGGTGCGCGCGGCGGGATCGACCTCGTTGATCTTGGCCACATAGGTCAGTTGCAACAGGCCGAGGCGCTTGGCGATGCCGGGCCCGACCTGCGCGGTGTCGCCGTCGATCGTCTGCTTGCCGGTGAACACGATGTCGGGCGCGCCGAACGTCTCGCTGATCTTGCGGATGGCGGTGGCCAGCGCATAGGTCGTCGCCAGCGTATCGGCACCGGCGAAGAAGCGATCCGTCAGCAGCACGGCGCGATCGGCCCCGTAGGTGAGCGCGCGGCGCAGTGAGTCCTCGGCCGAGGGCGGGCCCATCGTCAGCACGGTCACTTCGCCGCCGAACTTGTCGCGCAGCTGCAGCGCGGCTTCGAGCGCGAACAGGTCGTAGGGATTGATGATGGTGGGCACACCCTGGCGCATGATGGTGTTGGTCACCGGGTGGACGCGGATCTGCGCGGAGTCCGGGACCTGCTTGATGCAGACGACGATATGCATGCGATCACTCCGGTGTTGAGCCTGCGATGAGGACAGCAATTGTCGTACCAGTTTGGATCGCAACGAATATCGATCCGGATTCAATAGGTTGGCGCAGGCGCCTGCGTGGCTGCTCGGGATCGGTGCAGAGGTCCGACACGTCGCAAGCAACACGCGTCGGGAATACGACAGAGGCTGCTCGGCAAGCCAACGGCCTTGAAAGCAGAAGCGCCGCCAGTGGAGCTGGCGGCGCTTGCTGTTGTGGTGATGAGTTCGCCTGCTACTTGAGCGTCGTCAGCGACACGAACGGCTTGGGCGCCGGCTTCGGCGGCGCCACGGCTTCCTTGAGCACCTTGAAGACGCGCTGGTCGAGGGGCGTCGATACCACGAAGTCCTGGTAGGCCTGCTCGAGGAACGATTTGCAGCGCGTCGCGATCTCCTCGTTGGGGACATCCGAGAAGTCCTCGCTGACGAGATACTGCCCCATCCGCCTCAGGATGTGCAGGCGGCAGACGTTCAGCACTTTCGGATCATAGTCGACGCCGAGCAGCTTGAAGAACTCCTCTGCCGCTGACGTCTGCTTCAGTTGCTCGAGCACATTCAGTGTTGCCGCAGTCATTGCTTCGCTCCTTGAGTCAAAGTCGGGTCAACTTCGCATCCGTTGATCGGCGCCGGTGGCGGTGGTCCCTGGCGCACCTTCTGCCGGACATGCGCGAGCTGCGCTTCGAGGAACTCGATGCGGTCGAGCATCACCGACAGCGCCTCGCCGACCGGATCGGGCATCAGGTGATGATCGAGATCGATGCGTCCGACCGTGCGACGGTGCGTGAACTCCGGCCGCACGACCTTGGCTGGAATGCCGACCACGGTGACATCCGGCGGCGTGCTCTGGATGACGACGGAGTTGGCGCCCACGCGCGTGCGCGGACCGATCGTGATCGGTCCGAGAATCTTGGCGCCGGCACCGACGACGACGCCGTTCTCCAAGGTCGGATGGCGCTTGCCCGGCGACCACGACGTGCCGCCCAGCGTGACGCCGTGATACAGCGTGACATCGTCGCCGACCTCGGCGGTCTCGCCGATCACGACACAGGCGCCGTGGTCGATGAAGAAGCGGCGGCCGATCTGCGCGCCCGGATGGATGTCGACATTGGACAGGAAGCGTCCGAGCCACGACAGCAGCCGCGCCGGAAACCGCCAGCCGCTGATCCAGAAGCGATGCGCGAGGCGATGCCAGATCAGCGCGTGGATGCCGGGATAGGTCAAAAGGGTCTCGATCTCGCTGCGCGCCGCCGGATCGCGCGAGCGGACGCAGCCGATGTCCTCGCGGATCAGCCGGAACAGCGAGGGCGGGCTGGCTTCGGCGGCGACAGGCTTGGCGATCGGGTTGTCCACGATATCGGTCATGCTCAGGCAAAGCTCGCGTGCGGGTGATCACAGACTTCGCGCCAGATGGCGGCAACGGCTTCCTTCGGCACCGGCCCCTTGTGCGCGACCGCATGCTTGCGCACGCGCGCGAGGATACGTTGCGCCTGGTCGGCGCTTGCCGGCAGGCGCAGATCCGACAGCAGCGAGGTGATCGCCGAGAGACCTGAATGCTTGCCGATCACGATCCGGTTGGAACGGCCGAACAGCATCGGATCGAGCGCCTGATAGGTGCGCTGGTCCTTGAGCAGACCGTCAACGTGAATTCCCGACTCGTGGGTAAAGACGTGCTCGCCGACGATCGCCTTGTTGAGCGGAATCGCGCGTGCCGCGGCGGCGGCCACGACATTGGCGACTTGATCGAGCTCGGCCAGCACGATGCCGGTCTCGCGGCCGTAGAGCTGCCGCAGCGCGACGGCGACCTCCTCCAGCGGTGCATTACCGGCACGTTCGCCGAGCCCGATCACCGTGACGGATGCGTGCGTCGCGCCCGCCTTGACCGCGGCCAGCGTGTTGGCGGTGGCGAGACCAAGATCGTCATGACCGTGAAATTCGATCTCCAGGTCGGTCGTCGCGCGCAAGGCTCCGACCAGCGCCGAGGTCGCATCTGGATCGAGCACGCTCAGCGTATCGGCGACACGGAAACGGCGCGCACCGAGCGCCTTTGCGGTCGCGATCACTTCGGTAAGAAAGCCGACATCCGCGCGCGACGAGTCCTCGCCGCCGACGGCGACCGCCAATCCTCGGCTCCTGGCATAACCCACGACGCGCTTGAGCAGCTCCAGCGCAGCACTCCGGCCGCCGCCGAGCTTGGCGGCGATCTGCACGTCCGATGTCGGGATGGAGACATTCACCATCGAAACGCCCGCGGCGATCGCGGCATCGACGTCGGCCTCGCGCATCCGGCACCAGCCGATGATGGTCGCCGGCAGGCCGGCCTCGACGATCGCGCGGATGGCGGCAATCTCGTCGGGGCCCATGGCCGGGGTGCCGGCCTCGATCTCGGGAACGCCGGCCCGCGCAAGCGCGCGGGCGATCGCGACCTTCTCGGTGAGGGCGAAGGCGACGCCCGGAGCCTGCTCGCCATCGCGGAGCGTGGTGTCGTTCAAGATGACCCGGGGCATCGGGCTCCCCGAGACGGTGCTCCCAAGAGTGGAGCCGGCATCCCGGACATTCCTGCTGCTAGTCTTGGGCCCGCGCGGTCCGAGGACGTCAGGCATTCACTTGCTCCGTCGCAACCTGTGTCGACCGCCAGAGCTCGACGCTCGCCACGGCCTGCCTGTCACTCAGCAACGGCCATGCCAGGGCCGGACATCACCCTACTCGCTTGAATATGCGTGGGTTTTCCGAACGACCGAGATTGTCGGTTTTGTAACAGGGTCGGAAATCGGACGTGCCGGAGATGGAAAGACTTGCGGCCGACGCGGCGGCCCGCGCCTTAGCCGTGGCGTCTGCGACGCAGGTGGATGACGACGTCGACGCGTTCCATGGCGTAGCCCGGCAGCGGCTCGGGCAGTCGATCGAACGCCACGATGTCGGGTACATCGACGAGTTCGCCCTCATCCTCGTAGAAGAAGTGCGGATGCACCGTGGTGTTGGTGTCGAAGAACGATCGGGAGCCGTCGACGCCGATCTGACGCAGCAGGCCCAGCTCGACGAACTGATTGAGCGTATTGTAGATGGTCGCCTGCGAGATCTTCATGCCGGTGGCGACCGCCTCGGCATACAGCACGTCGGCGGTGATGTGGCGGTCGCCGTTGCCGAACAGGATGCGGCTGAGCTGCTGGCGCTGCTGGGTCGGGCGCAAGCCGGCCAGCCTCAGCGCGTCCTCGCAGCGGCGCATCAGGATCTCACCAGCCTCGCAGGTCTCGGCTTCGGGGCAACGTCCATGCTCGGAGTTGCACGGAGATCCAAGCTGGGGGTCCATCAACATCGTCGCAGTCCTTGTACTCACATTGCGGCGGTGGCCGCCTCCTGCAGCGCCACCTCGCGGCGCCGTTCCGCCATCCGGCTCTCGCCGCTCTCCTCGCCAAAGCAGAGCGCGAAGTCGTTGCACTGGGTGCAGACCGGCGTCGTGCACATCACGAAGCCGTCGTCCTCGCACAGCATGCGGTAGAAGAAGCGCTTCCAGCGCATGTTGCGGGTGTTCCGGCTGGCCAGCGGACCGAAATGGCGCATCAGCAGCCGCGACAATTCGGACCGCTCGCGCAGGCCGAGGTCTTCCCAGAGATGGTTCGGCTCCATCGCGCGCCGCGCGACCATCGCCGCGAGCCAGCGGCTGACGTCGCCATCGGTCGAGCGCTGCGCCGTCAGCAGATCGCGCACCATCGCGATCTCGTCGTCGTCGGGGGCTGGAGCTGCGCCGTTGGTCGGCAGCCAGGTTGAATCGATCGCCGCGGCGGGAAACAACTGCGCCAGCAGCGCAATCAGCTCGACGGTCGAAAGCCCTGCGCGCTCAGCGAGCGCGCCATGCTCCATCGCCGACACTGCCAGGATCGATGCGATCACGTGGCGGTCGAAGTTGAAGTCGTCGTCGATCACCGCCTCGGCTGGGTCGTTGCCTGTCAGCAGGCGGTAGATCTGCCGGCCATGATGCCGCTTGTCGTCCTCGAAGGCGAGCGGTGCTTGCAGGTTCACCGCGGCGGCATGCGACGTATCGACGATTGCGATGGTCATGGCGCGATCTCCTATCGAGGCCGATGAGAGTTCGAAGAAGAGGTACCGGCCTTCCGACGGGAGGAAGGCCGGTACCAAGACTGCTTAAGCCGTTGCGGCGAGTTCGGCGGCAGTCTTTCCGATCTGGCTCTCGTCGACCGCCTTCATGATGCCGTGCTCCATCAGCATGTCCTCGAGCTCGTCCATCGTGATCGGAGTCGGGATGATGCCCTTGCCGGCATTGCCGTGGATCTTGGTCGCCAGGTTACGGTAGTGGTTGGCCTGGACCGACTCCGGCGCATATTCCAGCACGGTCATGCGGCGCAGCTCGGCGTGCTGCACGATGTTGTCGCGCGGCACGAAGTAGATCAGCTGGGTGCCGAGCTTCTTGGCGAGAGCCTCAGCCAGCTCCAGCTCCTTGTCGGTCTGGCGCTCGTTGCAGACCAGGCCGCCCAGGCGCACGCCGCCGGAGTTCGCATACTTCAGAATGCCCTTGGAGATGTTGTTGGCGGCATACATCGCCATCATCTCGCCGGACATCACGATGTAGATCTCCTGCGCCTTGTTCTCGCGGATCGGCATCGCGAAGCCGCCGCAGACCACGTCGCCGAGCACGTCGTAGGACACGTAGTCGATGTCCTCATAGGCGCCGTTCTCTTCCAGGAAGTTGATCGAGGTGATGACGCCGCGGCCAGCGCAGCCGACGCCCGGCTCCGGACCGCCGGACTCGACGCAGCGGATGTCGCGATAGCCGACCTTCATGACCTCTTCGATCTCGAGGTCCTCGACGCTGCCGGCGGCAGCGGCCAGGCTCAGGATGGTGTCCTGCGCCTTGGCGTGCAGGATCAGGCGGGTGGAATCCGCCTTGGGGTCGCAGCCGACGATCAGGATCCGATGACCCATCTCGGCCAGCGCGGCCAGGGTGTTTTGCGACGTCGTCGACTTGCCGATGCCGCCCTTGCCGTAGAATGCGATTTGTCGCAGCGATGACATTCTGCTCTCCATCAACCGATTGCTATAGCCGCGCCCGCTTGCAGCGGAGCGTGACCGCGTCCTCTCATGTGTCCGAACCGGCAGACGGGTTATTGGGAAGGAGAGCATCGCTCGTCCGAAGCGTCGGCGTGCACTCAGCCCTCAACCATTGCCTGAACGGAGTTTTGCAACGGCTGTGCCAGCGCCCGGGGCGAACGAAAAAGGTCATGTTTTGAACGAGATGAAGCGCAATCCGCTGGTCGCAGCGGCTTGTTGCAAACCCGACATCGGAACGCTTCGCAAGATGTGATGGTGCGCCGCACTGTCCGAAACGACACAACAAACGCAGGCTTTCAGCGGCGAAAAGCCCGGAACGACTCTTGCTAGATGCTCCCCTGCAGCCTTGCGGCCAAGGATCTTGCGAAGATTTGAGGAGGATGCTGATGCAGATCGGAGTTGAAACGGCGAAAGCGGTGGACCAGCGGCGCGTGTTCGTGATCGATGACGACGAGATTACGCGCGCCGCCCTGCAGTTCATGCTGCACGATGAGATCGAGACCCACGAGCTGGCGACACCGGAAGAGGCCTATGAGAAGGGCGTCGACTGGCTGGCGCCGAACGTGGTGCTGCTCGGGGTCTCCTTTCTCAAGCAGCGCGGGCCTGAGCTGGTGCGCGAGATCGCCGCCAAATTCAAAGGCGTTCGGATCCTGATCGTGACGGCGAAGGCGGACGAGGCGATCGCGATCGAAGGGCTCAAGGCGGGCGCGCATGGCGCGGTGGTCAAGCCGCTCACCATCGAGTCGGTGCGCAAGAAGGTCGACACCATTCTCGGCCGCGCCGGTGGCGCGCAGCTGGTCCAGCTCGGCGGGCTCTGACGTGACCACCGTCGTGTTCTACGAGAAGCCGGGCTGCGGCACCAATGCCCGGCAGAAGCTGATGCTGACGCGCGCCGGCCATGAGGTCGAAGCCAGGAATCTCCTGACCGAACCTTGGACCGGCGAGCGGCTGCGTGCCTACTTCGCCGGAACGCCGGTGTGGTCCTGGTTCAACCCGGCCTCGCCTCGCGTCAAGGCAGGCGAGATCGAGCCGGAGGCGATCGAAGCCGTCGCCGCGATCGATCTGATGCTCGAGGACCCGCTGCTGATCCGCCGGCCACTGATCGAAGCCGACGGCTTGCGCTGCGCCGGCTTCGATCGCGAGCCGGTGCTGTCGCTGCTCCAGCGCGAGGATGACCTCGACGACGTCCGGGGCTGCACGCGGCCCGAGGCATCGCCCTGCCCGGAGCCGCGCTGAGCGGCTCCGGTCAAGACGTCAGCGCTTCAGCACCATCACCAGACGGTCGACGCGCTTGCCCTGCTTGAAGTGGGATTCGACGATCTCGTCGATATCTTCGGGCTTGGTCGGCCGATACCAGATGCCATCGGGATAGACCACCATCATCGGACCGGCGCTGCAAAAGCCGAAGCAGCCGGCGGCGGTGACGCCGACATCCGTCAGCCGCTGCGCCTCGATCGTCTTGGTCAACCGGTCCCACAGCGGCTGGACACCGAGCGCGCCGCAGCTGCCGCGCGGATGACCGGGCGGACGCTGCGTCAGGCAGACGAAGGCGTGGTGCTTGTAGAGCTGCGGAATCTCGAAATCGTCATCCGCCTCGACGACGCTGCCATCGCTCATGATGCGGCCGCCTTGATGCCCTTGTCGGCCAGCATGGTCGCGAGTTCGCCGGCCTGGAACATCTCGCGCACGATGTCGCAGCCGCCGACGAACTCACCCTTCACGTAGAGCTGGGGAATGGTCGGCCAGTTGGAGAACTCCTTGATGCCCTCTCGGATGAAGGGATCGGCCAGCACGTTGACGCTCTCATAGGGGACGTCGAGCTTGGCCAGGATCTGCGCCACCGCGGCGGAGAAGCCGCATTGCGGCGCCGCCGGCACGCCCTTCATGAAGAGAACGATGTCATTGCTGTCGATCAGCTTCTGAATGCGTTCGGATGTCGACATTGTATTGTCCTTTCGTCCCTGGAGGTGTCGCGGCAGCGATCATTTCGGCAATGACGTCTCGAGCGCCAGCGCATGCAGCACGCCGCCCATCTGGCCTTTGAGGGCCGAATAGACCATCTGATGCTGCTGCACCCGGCTCTTCCCGGCGAAAGCCTGCGAGGTGACGCGTGCCGAGTAGTGGTCGCCGTCACCGGCCAGATCTTCGATCACGACGACTGCATCCGGGAACGCCTCCTTGATCAGACGTTCGATATCAGTTGCTGCCATCGCCATCGCTCTGTCTCCCGCTGGATTGATGACAGCGTCATGCAAGCTCCGAACCAGCCAATTGCAGCTCCTGAGCCCTGTGCCTGCTCTGCCCAAGCGCCGAATTGACGATGGTCGCGTCGGCTTTGCGACAAGCACGACGATGCGACCCAGGCGTGGCGTTCAAAATCCAACATGCCCGCGCGTTTTGGCCCGCTTCGCGGCGATGAGGGCCTCTGCTGCACCACCGCAAAACGGTCCGCGTCTTGCAATGATTTGATCGAGGTCAATGCAGATGCTCGAACTCGTCAGCGAACCCGACACGATCAACTTCGGCGATCTTCCCGAGGAGATCGACGCGCTGCTGCAGCAGGGGGTGGCGGCGTATCGCCGCGATCACGCGCGCGCCGACCGGCTGTTTCGCCAGGCGCTGGCGGCCGCCCCGCAAGAGCTGCCGACGTATTTCTGCCTCTATAAGATTCACACCTATCAAGGCCATCTCGACGAAGCCAAGGCGGTGGCCGAACTCGGCCTTGCCGAAGCCGCAAGACAGGCCGGCTGGTCGTCGGATTGGCGGCATTGGGTGCCGCATGATCCGATGCCCGACGGCGCCGGGCGCTTCGCGCTCTACACGCTGAAGGCGCTGGCCTTCATCCATCTGCGCAAGAACGATCCCGAGCGCGCGGGCGAGATGCTCGAAGCGCTGCGCCAGCTCGATCCGGCCGGTGCGGTCGGATGGCCGGTCGTGGCGGCGCTCGCCGACGGACTCGGCGCGGAATGAGGCCCGGCCATGCAGCATCCCAAGCGCAATCTCGACACGACTTCGAACGACCATCCCCCGGTGCGAACCAGGACCAAGAGAGGAACCAACGCATGATGAGCATGCACGCCGCGCCCCCTCCCTCCCCATCGCAGAGCGCCGTCGCGACCGGCTCCCAGGACGCCGCCGAGAGCGTGATCGCGGCGCTGCGGACAGTGTATGATCCGGAGATCCCGGTGAACGTCTACGACCTCGGTCTGGTCTATCGCATCGCGCATGAAGGCGGCGGTGCCGTCGAGATCGACATGACGCTCACGGCGCCGGGCTGCCCCGTCGCCAGCGAGATCGTCCGCATGGTCGAGGACGCTGTGCAGGCCGTCGACGGGGTCGTCTCCGTCAAGGTGACGCTCGTGTTCGAGCCGCCGTGGGACAAGTCACGAATGTCCGAAGAGACTGCCCTGGAACTGGGCTTGTTGTAACGCGCGCCGGCCGCGCCAACGGAAGCAGGAGCATCACATGGCCACAGAGAGCACCATCAAGCTCACCGCCCATGACGGGCACACCTTCCAGGCGTTCCGTGCCGATCCGGCCGACACGCCGAAAGGCGCCATCGTCGTGCTGCCGGACGGCAGCGGCAGCAGCAAGGTCCGCAAGGTCGCCGATGCCTTCGCCGCGAGCGGTTATGTGGTGATCGCGCCCGAGCTGTCGCCCCCCGCGGCCGTCGCGGCCAACGCAGACGGCGAGGCGCCGGCAGCCGCACAGGATCCGGTGGCCCCTCTGCTTGCCGAGATCCAGTCGACCGTCGACAGCGTCAAGGAGTGCGGCAAGGTGGCCGTGGTCGGTTATGGCGCCGGCGGCGGCCTCGCTTACAGCGCCGCGAACCGTGTGTCCGGTCTTGCCTGCGCCGTAAGCTACTACGCGACCGGCGTGGTCGACGCCGCCGGGGCCAAGCGCAAGGTCCCGACCCTGCTGCACTTCGGTGAGGCGGATGCGGTCGTGCCGTTTCCGGCCGTGAGCATGTTCCGCGCCCATCATCCCGAGGTCAGCGCCTTCTCCTATCCCAATGCCGCCCACGACTTCGACGCCGAGGGCGCCACCTACGACGAGGCCGCCAGCGCGCTGGCGCAGGAGCGTACGCTCGCCTGGATCTCGCAATATGTCGTCGGCCAGCCGCCGATCACCTTGAAGAACGCCGGCGCCTACGCGCTCGCCAAGACCGACAAGAAAAAGAAGAAAAAGGCGGATGACGACATGGGACCGCCGGCTGACTGACACCCGATCGAGCGAGCGTCGAAATGCAGCCGACCACCATCCTGATCGACGAACGGCCGCGCTGCGTGGTGCGGCCGAACGACACCAAGGACCTGAATCGTTTCATCCGCAACGGCAAGCCCTACCTGCTCGCCGAAGCGCCCGACGGCAAGATCACCCACCGCAGCGCCAGCGAGGCCGAGCTGATGCATTGGCAGAATGCCTTGGCGTTGCACCGCGCCTGGGGCGGCGATGAGGAGAGCTTCTTCGGCGTTCCATTGTATTAGTTGGAATCCGTAGGCGCGTAGGGTGGGCAAAGGCGCCACCGGCGGTCGTGAGTTAGCACCGCTCGACGTGCGCCGTGCCCACCATTCAACAGCGGCATCTGCCGATCAGGCGTCCGGTGGGCACGCTTCGCTTTGCCCACCCCACGCTTTGTATCTCCGTCATTGCGAGCGAACAGCGAAGCGAAGCAATCCAGCGACTAGACTGCACATCCTCGGTGTTGCCCCTGGATCGCTTCGCTGACGCTCGCGATGACGACTATGATTCACGCTCCGCTGTCATGCCCGCGCAGGCGGGCATCCAGTACGCCGCGGCCTCTCGGTGGACTCACGGACGCCTCAGCGTACTGGATCGCCCGGTCAAGCCGGGCGATGACGCCGTGGCGGGGCGACACTGTCCACCATCGTCATTGCGAGCGTAGCGGCGTAGCGAAGCAATTCAGAGCCCCGCGACGACTCTGGATTGCTTCGTCGCCTTCGGCTCCTCGCAATGACGACTGAGACGGTGACCCGGCCTCACGGCCGCGCCGCACGTGCATCGTGTGGGTTGCCGGCCTGGTTGCGCATCCAGTCGGCCAACTTCGTCATGGCGGCGTCGACATCCTGGCGAGCCGCCACATCCGCTACGGTCTCCTCGAGCGCACCGCGCATGCACAGCAGCCACGCGTCGCGCTCCGCGTTGCCGATCGGAAACCCCAGGTGGCGTTGGCGCAGCCGCGGATGGCCCTTCTCCGGAGAGTAAAGTTTCGGGCCGCCGAGCCATTCCGAGAGATAGCGCTTCAGGATGACTTTGATCGGCCCCAGATTGGTGCCGTGCATGTCCCGGATCGTCTTGGCCTCAGGCAACGTGTCCATGCGATGGTAGAACGATTCGACCAGTCGATCGACCACGACGGCGCCGCCGATCCGCTCATAGGGCGTGACCACCGGCCCTGTCGCCGACGTGTCCGTTTCTGTCGCACCCGCGTCCGCCATCCGATCAGTCCTGCTTCTATTCGTCCAAGCTCGGCTGCAGGATCACCTCGGCCGGCGCGCCCGGCCCCTGCTCGGCCACGAGCTCCAGCGCATCGACCCGCGACAATCCGGCGCCGGAGTCCATCAGCACGATAGCGTCCTTGGGCATGCTGGCAAGGGCCTCGATCAGCTTGGCGACGGTCACGGGGTCTTCCTCATGCGGCGTCAAGACCGGCGACGGGCGCGCCGGTCTCATCGAAGTGCAGCGTCACCGGATCCTCATCGAGCATGACGATCTCGGCGCTGCGCAACACCCCGCTGGCGTGGTAGCCGTAGCGGTGCGTCAGCTCGATCTCGCCATAGACGACCTTCTCGAATCCGGTCAGCGCGCCCGCGGCATTGAAATAGCCGCGGATGAAGGTATTGCGGTTCGACAGCTGCTCCGGCGCGATCACCGTCACTAGGCGCAGCGGCAGCTTGACGCCCGTATACGAGACGAAGAACTGAACCGTATCGGTGCTCATGCCGCCACTCGCGTCGATCCCCCGCAGCGTCGTCTTCAGGCGACGGCGGCGGCCTTCAGGGCCTCGACCTGGTCGCGGGCGACCTTGAAGACGCCGCGGCCGCCGGCGAAGGTCTGATAGGCCTTCATGCCGATCGCATCGCTCAGCTTGTTGAACCATTGCTGCGGCGTGAGCGCCGCCGGCCGCTCGCTGATCTCGGCGACCGTGCCATCCGGAGCGAAACGAACGTGAAGCGTGATGTTGTCCATGTGATCCTCCTGTTACAGACCTGACGAGAAGCCGAGCAGCTCGATCTTGACGTTCTCGGTGCCGAGGATCGTCGCCTGGCACGCGAGGCGGGACTTGGAGCCGACGCCCACGATGGTGTCCAGCTTCTCATTTTCGAGCTTGCTGACCTTCGACACGCCCTTGCGTCCTTCCTGCAGGAAGATGTGGCAGGAGCCGCACTTGGCCTGCCCCTCGCACTTGTGCGGGATCTCGACCTCGGCGGCGAGCAGCGCCGCGAGAATGGTGGTGCCCTCGCCCACCTCGATCGTCTTGCCGGATGGCATGACCGTCAGAGTTGCCATTTGGAGTCTCCTTCTTAGGTTTGAGGTCAGAACTCGTCAGTAGATCGCCGCGCCCGCTCCGACATTGACCGAGGCGTCCTTCATCGTGGCGACGATGAAGGCGATCTGGTCGGTGGTCAGATGGACGTGGAATGGCAGGGCCACGACGCGATCGGCGACCTTCTCGGTCACGAGATAGTCGCCGCGACGATAGCCCATGTCGAAATAGTGCCGCTGCAGGTGCAGCGGACTGGAATAAGCGACGGCCTCGACCTGCTCGACCCGGAGGTCCTCGACGATCGAGTCGCGGCTCGATTTCGAGAACCGCGTCCCCAGATGCACCTGGTAGAGAAACCAGTTCACCTCGGTGACGTCAGGGCCGACATAGGGATCCTTGATGCCCTCGAACGATTGCACCTCGCTGTAATAGATCTGCTCGATCAGCTTGCGGCGCTCGAGGATCTCGTCGATGCGCTTCAATTGGGCAAGTCCCAGCGCTGCGGTGACGTCGCTCATGACCGCCTGATGCGACGGGGTGCTGCAAACGACGACCGAGGCCCGCTCGTCGAGACGGTGCGAGCGATGGCGGCGCACCGCAACCGCGATGTCGACGTCATCGGTGACGATCATGCCGCCCTCGCCGCAGGTCAGCGCAAATGGCTGAGCGAAGTCGAATACAGAGGCTGCGCCGAACGTGCCGACCAGGGCGCCCTGATATTTCGAGCCGATCGCCTCGCTCGAATCCTCGATCAACGGCAGATCATGCGCTTTTGCGATCGCCTGCAGCTCGGTCCATTTGGCCGGATGGCCGTTGGTGTTGCCGGCCAGGATCGCCTTGGTCCGCGCGGTAATCCGCGCCTCGATCTTGCTGGGCGCCAGCGTGCCGGAGTAGTAGTCGATATCAGAAAATACCGGCTTTGCGCCGGCGATGCTGATCGCGTGCGCGACCTCGCGGAACGAATAGGACGATGCGATCACCTCGTCGCCGGCTCCGATGCCCATCGCCTTGAGCACGAGCAGCAGGCCGAGCGTTCCGCTCGGAACCGCGATGGCATATTTGCGTCCGAGATAGGCCGCGAATGCAGCCTCGAACTCTTCGACGAGCGGACCAGTGGACAGCCGCGGCGAGCGCAAGGTCGCCTCGACCGCCGCGATCTCCGCCGTCGTGATGTCGGGATCGGACAGCGGGATGAAGTCGGAGCCGACCGGCGTCAGCTCGACCTCGTCCTGCTCCTGCCTGTCGGCGTCATGCACCAGATAGGGCTTGGTCATGATCAGCTCCGCTTCGCCAGGATCAGGCCGGTGGCCTTGGCGGGATCGTCGGTGACGCCGGCACAATGCTCGCTGGCGTCGAGCAGATGCAGATCGAACGCCGCGTAGCTGCGGAACGGCGCCTCCGTCACATCCGAGGCGTCGCAGCGCGTCAGAACCAGCTTGGGAAAGCGCCGGCGCAGCTCGGCGAACGCCGTGCTCCCGGCGTCAGGTTGGTCGAGGACCTGCGCGATCTCATTCAGTTCCTGCTCGGCCAATGCCATCTCACCCGTCCTCCTCGTTACTGCCAGAAGATCCGCTCGGGGTCGGCGTTCAGCTCGTCGACCGCCGCGGTCAACCGCTGGTGCACACTGTGCAGCTCCCAGATCCCCTTCGCGTGATCTCTCCAGAACAGCTTCCACATCGTCTTCGCCGGGTCATGACGCAGCAGCGCCACGTCGATCACCCCGCCGTCCTTGTCGATGTTGCGCGAGCAACACGGACTGCGGACCTGATAGCCCTGATCGACCGGCACGACCGCCGGCTCGACATAGCGGTAACGCTTGCGCGACTTCAGCGCGCGCTCGATCCGCTTGCGATCCAACTCGTTGGGATGCGCGGGCAGGGTGAGACTGGGCTTAAGCGCGGTTGCCACCATGGCTCATCATCGCCCCTCACACCGGGACGATCTCCTCTTCCAGACAGCCCACCACCAGCTTCTCGCCGAACTCGACGAGATAGATCGGCATGTTCGCCTCGGTGTGCGTGCCGACCTGGACGATCTCGCCCATGTCGCCGACGCCCACGAGCTTGGCCTCGGCCGGCGCATTCGGGAATGAGCCGTCATTGACCAGGTCGATCAGCGCCTTCACGCGCTGGCCCCACTGGTATTTCGGCATCCGCGGTTCGATCATGATCTGTACGCTCCCGGCAGCGGCAGCTCGTCCTCGGCCTCCCCGCGGGGAACGGTGGATTCGAGCTCCTTGCGTTTCATGCCGACGCGGTTTCCGCTTTCGAGAAACTCGACGCCGTAGATGTAGAACTGCTGCAGGAAGGTGCCGATCGAGACGACGTAGCCGATCTCGCCCTTCTTCGCGAGGATCTCGCCGATCTCCTTGCCTGCGTAGGTGCCGTCGTTGCGGATCGTGCGCTTCGCCTTCACCTTCTCGCCGAACGTGAAGTATGGCGGCGCCGACAGCTCCACGACCTCGCTGTCACGAACGATGTTGCTCATGCCGGTTTCTCCATCGCTGCTCCCGAACGGTTGTCGAGCCGGCTCCGCGCCATCTCCTGCACCAGCGGATCCTCGTCGCGCGCGAGCTCGGCGAGTTCGCCGAGCGGGATGCGGCTCGCGACCTCATGGCGCACGCGCCAGTCGGCATCCTTGCGCATCGCGGTCAGCAGATCCGGCGCCAGGCGCTCCGCGATCTCCAGCCGGACCCGCGCATCGGGATCGCTGATCATGCCGAGCAGCCAGTCGCTCGGGATGCGCCGCGCGACGACACGGCGCACCTCGGCTTCGGGATCGCCCATCATGCGGCCGAGCACGGACGGGACGATCCGGCGCGCAACGACGAGCCGGACGTAATAGTCGTCGTCCATCATCATCGGCATCAGGTCTTCGGGATCGAGCACGGTCGCGATGCGGATGCGGACCTCGCGGTGCGGATCATGGCGCAGCCGCAGCACAAGACGTTTCGGCAGCCGCCGCGCCGCATTCCAGCGCACCGTTTCCTCGGGATCGTCGAGCAGCGGCGGCAGATAAAACGGGCTGGCATGCTTGGCCGCGATCGCCCGCACCTCGAAATGCGGATGCTTGACGTAGTCGTTAGCAAGCGCCGGATTCCAGTTGAAGAAGCGGTCGATGCGCCGGGCGTAGCGGTCGTGCACGCAGGCGTGGCGGAGCTTGCAGCCGCCGGCCGCGCTCAGCTGCTCGTGGGCGCAGCCGCTACAGCTGATCTCGTTGCCCTGCCAGTCGATGGCTTCGTCGATGTCGTCACTCATCGTCGAGCTCCACCCGGTCGACCACCTCCAGCAGCACGCGCGCGCCGATCTTGTCGCTGGGATCGAGGTCGAGCAGCTTCTGCACCGCGAGCCGCCCTTCGACGAGATTGCCGAGCCGCATCTGCAAGTAAGCATAGCCCTTCAAGGTGAACATGAAGAAGCGTGGCAGCATGTGGTCGAAGCTGCCGAATTCGGCATGCTCCGGCCGGACGTCGCGCCAATGCGGCGGCAGATGGTTCTCAATTGCGGCCTTGGCCAGGCAGCGCTTGGCGATGCGCAGCGCGTCGTTGAGCCGCCCCTTGTAGAAATAGAACCGGTAAAAGCCGATCAGAACTGCGGCATGATCCGGCGCCAGCGCCTCGGCCTGCTTGAGATGGGCCTCGGCGACGTCGTCGAGGTGATAGCTCTGACTGGCCTGCCACAGTTGACGTTCGGCCTCTTCCGGCAGCCCGCCACCGAGCAGCGCGTCCGCAAGCAGCGCGTCCTCGATGGCAGTCTGGGAGGTGGGCCGGGCATCGGTCGGCATTGTTCGTTGTCCTAGTCCTGCAGCGCCTTCAGCGCGTGGCTGGAACACGAGACCTGCTTCGGATCGTGGAACACCAGGCCGGTCTGGGTCGCGGTATCAGCGAAATCGATCGTGACGCCGTCGAGCAGCAGGCGGCTCTCGGCCGGCAGGAACAGTTTGACGCCGTCGCGCTCGACCACGGCGTCGCCGGCGAGCGGCGTCGCGAGCACGCTGATGTCCGCGGCGAGACCCGAGCAGCCGCCGGGCGACACCGCGAGGCGGAAGCCGGCGCCGGCGCCGCCGTCGGCCCGCAGCATCATGCGCATGAATTTCTGCGCAGCTGGCGTGAGCGTAAAGTTCATCGGGATCTCCTCAGGCCGGCGGCTGATAGCGCGGGAACGAATTGTCGATGACGCAGGTGTTGTCGACCGGACACACCGCGGCGCATTGCGGCTCGTCGAAATGGCCGATGCATTCGGTGCACTTCTTGGGGTCGATCACGAAGGTGCCGTTCTTCTCGGAGATCGCCACGTTCGGGCATTCGGGCTCGCAGGCCGAGCAGCTCGTGCATTGCGAAGCAATGATCTTCAAAGTCATGAAACGCTCCTGTCGAAAGGGGCCGGCGGCGCCGGAGCGCCGCCGGGATCGGATCTCACGCCGCCGAGGTCAGGGCGCCCTGGCGGATCTCGGCGTCGCCGCGCACGACGTGCTGGATCTCGCCGCTGTTGACCTTGTCGAGATAGCTCTTGAACCAGGCGATCGCCGACTTCTCGATGAACTCATGGGCGAACTGGTCGACCGGCTCGATGCCCGCAGCCTGCAGGTCGCTCTTCGGGCAGCCGCCGATCTTGGCCACGAACACCGCATGACAGTCGTTGATCGCGCGGATGACGGTCTCCAGGCTGTCCTCGTCGCCATAGCCGCCCTGGCAGTACAGGTCGACGCGGCGGTGACCGACGAACTTCGCACCGGCCGTGGAGAGCTCGTAGACCTGGAACTCCTTGGCGTGACCGAAATGCTCGTTGATCAGGCCCGAGCCCTTGGTCGCGACGGCGACCAGCAGCTTGATGTCGCTGGACTGGCCGGCGAGCGAGGCCAGTTCCTCCTGGCGGGCGACGACCTTGGCGACACGCTCGCTCTCGACCGCCTCCTGATAGGCCTTGCGGCTGTCGATGTCGTAGTTCACCTCCATCGCCATGATCTTGTCGGTGGTGAACTCCGCCGAGCGGTCCTCGCCGAGCAGGCCGACGGCGTCGGCGCGGCACTGGCGGCAGTGCCGCATCATGTTCATCTCGCCTTCGCACTCGTCCTGCAGCGCCTTGAGCTCCTGCGCGGTCGGGCCACGCTGGCCGGTCAGGCCGAACACGGTGCCATGCTCGGGCGAGGAGATCAGCGGCATGATGTTGTGCAGGAAGGCGCCACGCGACTTCACCGCCTTGTTGACCTCGACGAGGTGCTTGTCGTTGACGCCCGGGATCATCACCGAGTTGACCTTGCACAGGATGCCGCGCTCGGTCAGCATCTCCAGGCCCTGCAGCTGGCGGTCGGTGAGCAGCTTGGCCGCCTCGACGCCGGTGTAGCGCTTGTGCTTCCAGAACACCCAGGGATAGATCTTGGCGCCGATCTCGGGGTCGACCATGTTGATGGTGATCGTGACGTGGTCGACGTTGAAGCCGGCGATGGTGTCGACATGGTCGGGCAGCGCCAGACCGTTGGTCGACAGGCAGAGCTTGATGTCGGGCGCGGTGCGCGCGATCAGCTCGAAGGTCTTGAACGTCTTCTCGGGGTTGGCGAGCGGATCGCCGGGGCCGGCGATGCCGAGCACGGTCATCTGGGGAATGGTCGAGGCGACGGCGAGCACCTTCTTGGCGGCCTGCTCCGGTGACAGCTTTTCGCTGACCACGCCCGGACGCGACTCGTTGGCGCAGTCATATTTGCGATTGCAGTAGTTGCACTGGATGTTGCAGGCGGGCGCCACGGCGACATGCATGCGCGCGTAGTGGTGATGCGCCTCCTCGCTATAGCAGGGATGGTTCTTCACCTTCTCCCAGATCTCCGGCGGCAGGTCGTTCTCGCCGGCGCCCGAGCCGCAGCTCGCCTTGCCGCTGCCGCCCGAGGTGCCGCAGCCCTTGTGTTCTGCGATGGTCTGCATCACCGAGCTCAGCTTGTCGCCGTCCGGTATCGTCGCCTGTTCGTGCTGCACTGACGCGTCCATGTCCGCTCCTTAACGTTGCTGGCGAGCCGCAAACCGCCTTGGAAAGGAGTTCAGCAACTCGCGTGCCACGCCGCGGACAAGATCATTCTTGCGGACTATCAACGCCTTAGCAAATTCATTGCGGCTGTCGCCTTGCCAACATGCGAAAGCCTCTCGTTTGATGCGTTGTTAGAAACGTTACAGACTCGAACCGAGAAGAGGACGCACAGCAAAACAGCGCGGCTTGCGGCCGCGCTGTTTTGATCGTGACAGCCCGCGTTCAGCCGCCGATGATGATCTCGGTGGCGCGGGCCAGCGGAATCGCGATCGGCGTCAGCCGCTCGGCGATGAAGAACTTCAGCTCGTTCTTCGACAGCGTATCCGGCTCGACCAGGACGTAGTGCTCGGTGCCCGAGCGCTTGATGACCTGGCGGCCATAGGTGCGCAGCAGCTGGTCGTTGAAGCGGCAGCCGATGAACAGGAAGCCGCGATCGGTGCGGCGATCCTTCACGGTGTCGGGAATCGGCGTCTGAATGTCGATGTCGGTCAGGACCTCGACATAGTCGGCGTCGGTGATCAGGAAGTTCTTGGCCGGCGTGATGCCGCCATGCGGCTTGTACAGCAGCGTGGTCCAGCCATTGGCCTTCTCGCGATCGCTCTCGCCGCCCGCGGCGTCGTAGAAGCGATACCAGCGGTCTTCGCCGATATGGGCGCGGGTGATGCCCTGCACCTCGCCCCAGTCGCTGCGGCCGGCCAGCGCCGTCCGCATCGCGCCGTCATACCAGCTGTCGACGATCATCGGTAGCGGCAGCGACGCCAGATGCTGTTGCAGCGGCGTCGGCGCA
The DNA here is from genome assembly GCF_032377575.1 of Bradyrhizobium sp. SZCCHNS2022. Lineage (NCBI taxonomy): Bacteria > Pseudomonadati > Pseudomonadota > Alphaproteobacteria > Hyphomicrobiales > Nitrobacteraceae > Bradyrhizobium > Bradyrhizobium sp. SZCCHNS2022. Next base: position 3,737,875 of record NZ_JAUHHZ010000001.1, read on the forward strand.
ACGGGAGCTGCGAACGCCTCCGCCATCAGCGCCGTGACCGTCGAGCGATGGCGCGTGCTCTCGATGTGCTGCGCCGAGGCCCAGGCGTTGCCCTTGGCGCGGCGCGGCAGCGCCACCTTGGTGCCGAAGAACGCAGCCAGGGCTTCCGGATTCATCGGCACGGCAGCGCCGGACTGTTCCGACACGGCCGGCCCCAGGAACGGAACGACCTTGCCCGCCTTGAGCTTGGCGACGACGTCCTTCAGCAACGCCTCGGCGTCGGCCTGCTTGATGATGTCGATATGAGGAAGCGGCGCATTCATCACTCGTCCCCTTCTCCGCCGCGCTTGCGCGCATTGATCGTGATCGGCAGCCGCGTGTCGGCGGCCATCTGCGGCAGCTCGAGAACCCAGCCATTGGCGATGCGGATCCAGCCGCCCCACAGGGTCTCGTGCTCGGACTCGACGATCGGCTCCTCCAGGTCCTTCTTGGGGACGTAGATGGAGAGGCCGGTTTCCGGCGAGCGGCGGATCATGACTTTCATTGCGTGAGCTCCGTGGGACGAAGGGCGTCCGCGGCGGTTGACGGATGATGTTGCAGCCAGGCCGGCGAGGTCTCGCGGAGACGGCCGACGATGTCGGGCAGCACGGCAAGCACGCGCGTGATGTCGTCGTCCGTGGTGTCGCGTGACAGCGAAAACCGGACAGCGCCGCGCAGAAAATCCGGCGGCACGTTCATCGCCCTCAGCACATGCGACGGCTCCATCGAGCCAGAGGCGCAGGCAGAGCCCAGCGACGCCGCGATGCCCGCCTGGTTCAGGCGCATCACGATCGGCTCGCCTTCGAGATGCTGAAACGCGATGTTCGCCGTGTTCGGCAGCCGCTGATCGGGATCGCCGAGCACGGCGCAATGGCCGACGCCCTGGATGATGCCCTGCTCGAGCCGGTCGCGCAGCGCGCGGACACGCCCCTGCTCGTCGGCGAGATGTTGTGCGGCAAGCTCGGCCGCCTTGCCGAGCCCGATGATGGCGGGCACGTTCTCGGTGCCGCCACGCCGGCGGCGCTCCTGCGGGCCACCGCGCACCAGCGGCGCGAACGGCGTGCCCTTCCTGACATACAGCGCACCGATGCCCTTGGGCCCGTGCAGCTTGTGCCCGGACAGCGACAGCATGTCGACGCCGGCTGATTTGAGATCGATCGCGATCTTGCCGACCGCCTGCACGGCATCGGTATGAAACAGCGCGCCGGCGTCATGCGCGAGTTTCGCCAGCTCCGGAGTCGGGTTCAGCGTCCCTGTCTCGTTGTTGGCCCACATCACCGAGGCGATCGCGGTGCGCGGCCCGAGTGCCCGCTTGTACGCTTCGAGATCGAGCCGACCGGCCGCATCGACGCCGATCAGGTGTACCGCGACGCCGCGCTTGTCCCGGAGGTACTCGACCAGCGACAGGATCGCGGGATGCTCGACCGCGGTGGTGACGATCTCGTCGCGGCCGTCTTGCGTCTCCAGCGCCGAGAGGATCGCGGTATTGTCGGATTCCGTCCCGCCCGACGTGTAGACGATCTCGTGGTCGAACGCAGCGCCCAGCAGCGCCTGCAGGCTCTTGCGCGCCTGGCGGACGGCGCCCGCGACCTCGCTGCCGAAGGCATGCGAGGACGACGCGTTGCCGAACTGGTCCGTGAAGAACGGCAACATCGCCGCGACGACCTCGGGGTCGACGCGCGTCGTGGCGTTGTTGTCGAGATAGACCGGACGCAAGGCCGCTCCTTAATGCCGCGCCTTGGGTGCGCCGGCGACCGGAACGAGACGGACGAATTCGCCGAGCTTCTCGATCATGCGGGCCTGGATGCCTTCCAGCGTCGCGCTGGCGAGCTTGCAGAAGATGCAGGCGCCCGCGAGCTTGACCATGATTTTGTTGCCGTCGATCTCGACGAGCTCGCAATCGCCGCCGTCGCGCTTGAGGTTCGGGCGGACCTCCTCGATCACGGCCCGGATGATCCGCTCGCGCTCGCTCATCTGAGCCGGCGCTTCGACGATGCCCTGGGTTTCGACCAGCATGATGTCACTTCTCTCGTGTTGATGGATCAAGCGAAGGATTTAAGCGAAGGACTTGCCGCAGCCGCAGCTCGACTTGGCATTGGGGTTCTCGAAGGTAAAGCCGGAGCCTTCCAGGGCGACGACGAAATCGATCGTCGTGCCCTCGAGATATTCGAGGCTCTTGTGATCGACGAGCACGCGCACACCCTCGCGTTCGATCACGGTGTCCTCCGGCTCGCTGCCGCTGACGAGGCCCATGTTGTATTTGAGCCCGGCGCAGCCGCCGGCCTCGACCATGATCCGCAGGCCGTCGACCGGCTTGTCGGAGGTCGTGATCGCGTTGCGAACCGCGTTGATGGCACTGTCGGTCAGGTTGATCATCATCGTCTGGCCTTTCCCATTCGGCTGTTGCGAACGGAATTGGCAAGTCTCGTGCCATGCATCAATCGCCTGAAAGAACAGGGCTTTTCGCGATGTCGCTGTGGCGTTTCCGACGCGTGTCGGCTTTGCGACAGGCGCGGTTCACGCCGTGTCGCGCCCGTGACGCCGCGATGTCGCGGCGCAAATCCGACAATCGACGGGCCCGACGGGCAGAAATTCCAGGCAAATCAACGCACAACACACATCGGCAGACAACTTGCATCACCGCCCTTTTGACCGCGCCGTGCGGCGAACGGCTCATGAACGACATGCGAGGGGATTGCTGATGACGACATTGGAGAAGACGGTTGCGATCGAGACCACCGCGCTCGCGCAGCTCGACAAGGAAGGCCGGCTGCTCAACGCCGTGCTGAAGGCGCCGACCACGAAGCCCGGACGGTTCGGCTTCCGCGGCGACATCGCGTTGAAATTCCAGACCCAGGTCGCGGACGAGAAGCGTCCGCCGGATTTCTCGATCGAGCAGGTGCTGACGATCGTGAACGACGGCGAGCCGACGATTCCCGTGCTGGTCGGCTACATCCACTCCCTCGCCTATCTCGAGACGGCGGTCGAGGTGCTCAAAGGCCTGCTGAAGCCGGACGGCAGCTACTTCATGTTCTGCAACAACATCGACCTCCTGGCGAAGTACCGCATCAAGATGGGCGACGTCACGTTCTACGTCCTGCCCTGCGACGAATCGACGGTCTGGAAGGAGATGATGGATCTCCTGGGCATCGACAAGAACGACATCAAGAAGCTCGACACCGCCGGCAAGCTCGATCACCTGCTCGACGCCGCGGTGAAGTTCAGCGGGAGCTACGAGCTCATCGCCTATGCCGACGCGCTGGCCAAGATGGAGCCGGTCAAGAACCGCAACGAGAACCGGCCGGTCTGAGGTTTTCTTACCATCTCCACAGCTGTCATGCTCCGCGTAGGCGGAGCATCCAGTACGCCGCGGCAGACGATGTAGAGCCGAGACGTCACGGCGTACTGGATCGTCCGCCTTCGCGGACGATGACAGTCGGGGTTACATAACTTGAGGTGCCAAGACGTTAGGGGCGCCGAGCACAACATGAAGTCCCGGTCCTTTCGCCGGGACTTCATGTGAGATCTCAACCTTCCTCACACTGCATACCGGTCTCTTCCTCGTCGTCCTCGTCATCTTCGACCAGGGTCACGCCGGTGACGCAGATGTCGCCATCGATCACCGACAGCGCCACCGGCGTCAGGCTCTCGCCCTTGCAGGGTCCATCGACGCACATCCCGGTGCCGATCTCGAACAGCGAGCCGTGCTTGCCGCAGAGGATGCGCAGCCCGTTGCCGTCCATGAACTGGTTGCGCTCCCAGTCCAGATTCACCTTGTCGTGCGGGCACATGTTCAGATAGCCGAACACCTGCTTGCCCCAGCGGATCACGAAGATCGGCCACGGGCGATGGCTGCCGTCCTCCGCCACGATCATGAGCTGGAAGCCCATGGCGCGGCGGCTCGGGATGTCGTTGAAGCTGCAGATGGCGTAGGCGACGTCGGTCGTCATGTCAGGCCTCATCGATGTCTGGCGCATGTCCGACATTGCCGCTTTCTTTGCGATGAGAGCGACGGTCGGCTCGCTGACGGATCACGTTGCAAGATTCGCGCAACTCCGCCGCTGACCGTCCCTTCTCGCTGTTGCGAGAGACTGGCACAGAACTTGAAAATTTCTCCTGCAAAGGCCTCTCTTTGTAAGGAGATCGACATGAACGTGACACTGGACTTCGTCGAAAGCTCACTCGACGACATCAAGGCGGCTCTCGACGGCGGCACGCTGACCGTCTACTCGGTGGCGCGGCCGATCACCGCCGACAAGGCGGTCGATCGCAGTGGCGTGCTCGCGACCTTCACCTTCGGCTCGCCCGCGTTCGGGCCCTCGGTCGACGGCCTGGAGCAGCCGAACTTCGTCGCCGCGGCGGTGCCCGCCGCTACCGTCGGCACGCCCGGCTTTGCCCGCGCCCGCAAGGCCGACGGCACCACGGTCGCCGATTTCTCCGCCGGCCCTGGCGAGCGCGAAATCAAGTTCACCGAAGTGTCCTGCTCGCCCGGCGCGCCGGTCACGGTCGCGACCTTCAAGATCATCGCCGATGGCGGCTGGCCGGAGCGTCCCGAGTACTACGATAGCCATCCGCGCCCGGGCTATGCGATGCCGAAGACGCTCTGACGCGCAGACACGCGTCAACCAGATTGGCCCCTCATCGAGAGCGCATGCATGAGCAGAGATCCTTCCGACGCCCTGGTCAGCTCCGAATGGCTGGCGCAGCATCTCGCCGATCCCGGCATCAAGATCCTCGACTGCACCTGGCATCATCCGAGCACCAATCTCGACGGCCGCACGCAATATCGCGGCCGGCACCTGCCGGGCTCGGTGCATTTCGACATCGACCAGGTCGCCGACAAGACCAACCCGCTGCCGCACATGCTGCCGACGGCGGAGGACTTTGCTCACAAGGTCGGACTGCTCGGCATCAGCAATTCAGACCGCGTCATCGTCTATGACCGCCATTATGGCGGCTCGGCCGCGGGACGCGTGTGGTGGATGTTCCGCGTCTTCGGCCATGACAACGTCGCCCTGCTCGATGGCGGCTTCGGCAAATGGACCAAGGAGAAGCAGCCGGCGGAGATGACACCGGTGCGTCCGGCGCCTGCGAGCTTCATGGCGAGCTTCCGGCCCGAGCTGGTCGCGACCTCGGCGCAGGTTCAGGACGCGCTGCAGAGTGGCGCCCAGCTCGTCGACGCCCGCGGCCCCGGCAAGTTCGACGGGACGCAGCCGGACGTCTTCACCTTCAAGCGCCAGGGCCACATTCCCGGCGCCATCAACCTGCCCTGGGCCGATCTGGTCGATCCCGATACGGGTGTGCTGCTGCCGCCCGACGCGCTCGCCGCGCGCTTCTCGGCCGCCGGCATCGATCTGGCGAAGCCGATCGTCACCACCTGCGCCTCGGGCATCACCTCGTGCATGCTGGCGCTGGCGCTGTACCGGCTCGGCGTTCCCACCGTCGCCGTGCATGACGGCGCCTGGGCGGAATGGAGCCAGCTCGACGACACGCCGGCGGCGGCGTGACCTCAGGACCTCAATGACGGGAGCACACGCATGGCAAAGACTTTGGTCAAGACCACGCAGGACGGCCGCAAGGTCGAGGTGATCGGCTTGGCGATCTGCCTGGACGGCGAGCTCGAGGCGTTCGAGCTGGTCGAGGTCAAGCTGCATCCGAATCGGCGCAAGATCTGGGAGGCCGCGCCCGATGCCACCCACATGGCTGGCCGGATCACGCTGACGAAGGAGGAGGCGGCGATCGTCGAGGGCGCCTTCGCCGGCGCGCAGTCCGAGATCCTCGCCAGCCCCGCCGCGATCAACGAACGCTTCCGGATCGCAGCGATGTGGAAGGCACGGGAACAGGGGATCGAGTAGGTCCCGAGCTGGCTTTTGGAGTATCCAGCCTCTATCCGCCGTCATTCCGGGGCGCGCGCAGCGCGAGCCCGGAATCCATAGCCACAGGCGGTCATGAGGCATGAGATGTCCGTGGCGCTCGTCCTCCCGGACAACCGCCGTTCGTGGTTATGGATTCCGGGCTCGCGCTGCGCGCGCCCCGGAATGACCGGTGGATAGACATTGCCTTATATCTGATTGCGGTAGTTCCGGGAGACGCTGAGTGCTGCTGCCGTCATCGCGAGCGCAGCGACGCGATCCAGGGCGGTGCTTGGACTCTGGGACGGCCGTGGATATCCGGCCGACTATTGGAAGATCCGCCCGCGGTAATGATAGCTGCCGCCGTCATCGACGTCGAACAACTCGCCGATGTCCGGATGCTTCACAGGCTCGCCTGACACGTCCGCCACCAGGTTCTGCTCCGGCACGTAGGCGATGTAGCTGCTGTCGCCGCATTCGGCGAGCAGATAGTAGAACGGCTGCTTCTTGTCGAGCCTGGCGTCCATGGTAATGGCGCGCCAGCCCTCTTCCTCGGAAAACGACAAATCGACGTCGAACACGACGCCGCGCAAATCGTAGACGCGGTGCCGGGTCACCTGGCCGATCGTGAACTTTGCTTCCATCCGCAGCATGGCCGCACGCCCGATAGGATCACGCCGCCGGCGAATGGGTCTGGCAGTTGGTCGGGCAGACCCGGGCGCAGGCGCCGCAGCCGATGCAGGCGCCGGTGTCGTGCATGACCATGATCTTCTTCTCGACCTCGTCATCCTCGTCGTCGTCGAGCTCGACGAACTCGCCCTCGTCGTTGATGCCCTTCAGGGTCATCACCTCGCGGCCGCAGACCTTGTAGCAGCGGCCGCAGCCGATGCATTTGGCCGGGTCGATCGCGACCAGATAGTCCGGCCGCCAGTCGCGGCCGTCGCGGGTTGAATTGGACATGGTGGCAGATCCTCGTGCGGGCTTTACGCGGCCTCGAGCTTCTTCAGCTCGGCCCGCTTCTTCTCCAGCTCGGCAAATGCCTCGTGCGCCTTCTGCGCGGTCGGCAGGATCTGGTCCCAGTTGATGGGCAGCTCCTCCGACAGATCGTGCAGGTTCATCTTGGCATCCATGGCGCGGGCCGACAGCTTCTTGATCTCGGCCTTCAATGTATCCAGGTCGCTCATCGTCTCATCCTCGCCTTCAGTAATTCGCGACGTCCTTGAACTTCTCGATCATCTCGACGCCGGCCTTGACGAACTTGTCGCCCTCGTCGGCCAGCTTGCCGAGATTGTCGAAGCCGAAACGGTGCACGTCGCGCAGCTGCTTGTTGACCACGATCAGCCGGCCGCCGATCAGCACCATGCGGCCAAAGCCTTCATGGCTCATCTTCAGCATCGGCGAGATCATCACGCCGGTGGCCTTCTCTATCGACAGCGCGATCGCGTTGAAAAACAGCTCCAGCCGCCAGATCGTCTCCGGATCGGGATCGCCGATGATCGGCAGCGCCCGGCGCTTCTCCTTGTCCAGGATGTAGGGCTCCAGCAGCTCGACGTCCTTCTTGCCCTCCCAGGCCCCGTGAGTGTCCTGGGCGCGCCAGACCTTGATCAGCTCCTTGACGAAGGGGCGCTGCTCGGCGGGGACGACTTCTTCTACGACTGCGGTATCAGACATGTGCGTTTCCTCATTCCTCGAAATCGAGCGCGCGTTCCTGGCCCTTGGCCAGCGCTTTGCGCAGCCACGGCGGCGGCGTGCCCTTCAGCACCGCCTGCAGCTTGCCGAGCAGATCGGTGATCTCCTCGGGCTGGGTGACCTTCATCGGATGGATGTTGTTGGCGACGACGCGGGCCGCGCCGGAGCCGCCGATCGCCGCGACATAGAGGATCGCGCAGTCCTTGATCGCCTCGATCTTCGGCGCCAGCTTGTCCTCGTTGCCGTCTTCCTTGAGATCGCCATCGAACTCGACGGCCTCGAGGAAGCGGTAGCCCTCGGGATCGAGATCGTAGATCGCGATATTCTTGGCCCAGCCGAAATGGGCGTCGACGCGTTTCAGATCCTGGGTAGCGAATGCGACTTTCATGTCGTCGGTCCTTTCTCCTGACGCGTCAATGCAAGGGTGCCACGACCGCGGACTCGGGCGTCGCCTGCTGGAAATCCTTCCAGGGATCGATCCAGGTGTCCGGTGTCGGCTGATGGTTGTCCTCCCGGTCGGCGATGATCAGATTGGCGAGCGCGAAGATGAGATCGCGGGTGCCGCGATAGCCGACCGTCAGCAGATGCCCTGCTCCCAGGCGGTCGAACATCGGAAAGCCGATCCGATAGAACGGGATCTTCAGCCGCGCCGCCGCCTGGCGGCCATGCGAATGCGTCATCATCAGCCCGCAGTCGCGCTCCTTCGCACGCGTCTCCAGATCCTCAAGATCGCCGATCAGCACCTCCTCGCACGGCATGCGCTCGAGCACCGGTGATTGCGTGGTGGTGATGGCGACGGAGATCTCGGCGCCCATGTCGTGCAGCATGCTCGCGACGTCGAACAGCAGGTCCGGCTCGGCGCCGATGGCGAGCTTGCGGCCGCCGATGTGGAAATGCGCGTCCAGCATCGCATCCGCGAGCTGGCCGCGCTGGCGGCGATACTTCGCCGGCACCGGACGCCCCGAGATCTCGCTGAGGAACGACATGAACTCATCGTTCGGCAGCAGGCCGCAGAGCCGCTCGAACAGCCGGTACGGCACACCGGTCCTGGCCTGCATCGCCTCCGCCGCGCGCTTCATCTGCGCCCCGATCGCGATCGTCCAGCTCGCGCTGCCCATGGTCGCGATCTCTTCCAGTCCGATGCCGCCGATCGTCGTCGGCGTGAACTCGTCGGGGATGTGGCCGTCGAGCGAGCCACCGATATCCGGCAGGAACGACGGCTCCAGGCCGAAATCCTCGAAGATGGTGCGGAGCTCTTCAATATCGCCCGGCGTCAGATGGCAGCCGGGCAGCACGTTGACCGTGGCGGGATCGCGCCGCGTCGAGGTCGGCTTGTCGACGAGCACCTCGACCATCTTGGCAACCGTCTTGTCCCAACCATCCTGGAACGCATCCTTGAAGTCCGGTGTCGAGACGTAGACCAGCGGATAATTGGCGAGCTCCGGGTGCTTCTCGCGGATCAGCTTGATATAGCCGTCGACGTCGTCGCCCTTGGTCTCGGTGACTCCGGTCGAGCAGATGCCGATGATCTCCGGCTTCTGCTTCTTGTAGATGTTGAGGATCGCCTGCTCGACATTCTCGTAGCCGCCGAGCACGGTGGCGACCTCGCTCATGGCCGTCGTCTGCATCGGCACCGCTTCCTTGAAGTGGCGCACGAACAGCGTCAGGCCGAACGAGGTGCAGCCCTGCGAGCCGTGCAGCAGCGGCATCGCGCCACGCAGGCCGAGGAAGGCGAACGAGCCGCCGATCGGCTGGCTCATCTTCAGCGGATTGACCGCGCAGGCCTTCTTTCCGATGGTAACCTTGGCCATGAGCGCCACCCTATTCCGCCGCCTGCAGCAGTTCCGCCGGCGCCCTCTGCGCGGCCAGGATGTCCTCGACCCGCCCGGCACAGGCACCGCAGCCGCCCGACGCGTTGGTGTGGGTCCGGACGCCGGCGACGTCGGTCAGGCCATGCGCCTTGATCGCATCTTCGATGGTGCCGAGATCGACCGACTTGCAGTGGCAGATCTTCTTGGCGCGGCGCGCGGCTTCCGCCGCCACGGGATCAGCCGCGAGCGCAGCAGCTTCCGCATCGGCCTGCGCAATCGCCTTGGCCTGCCAATTGTTGCTGGCGGTCTCCCAGGGCGCCCGCTTGCGCAGCTGCTCCCACATCGGGTTGTAGATCGCCTTGTCGATCTCGGCGACCAGCTTCACCATGCCAATGTAGCCCATGAAGGCGTGCGAGCGTTCCTGGTTGATGTCGAGCCAGGGCATCGCGGCCTTCAGCGCCACGAATTGCGACTTGCCGCCCGACAGCATGATGTCGGCCTTGGCGTCCTTGAGCATCTTGTACATCTCGCGGGGCGCCATATCGTCGATCATATGCGCGTCCTGACCCATCAGCTCCTTGATGCGCTCCTTGTCCTCCTTGGTGGACTTCTTGACGGAGGTGCCGACCAGCTCCATGCCGGCCTCCTGCAGCGCCGCCACCACCGACCACGACTTCACGCCGCCGGTGATCAGCAGCACCTTCTTGCCGGTGAGCCGCTTCTTGAACGGCTCGATCGCCGCCCAGGCCTTGGCCTCCTCGCGCGCGATCACGGCCTCGGTGCGGTCCAGCAGATCGGCCGGCGCGCCGCGCTCGACCAGCAGACGCGCGATCTCGCGCAGCGAGTCCGAGGAGTCCTGGATGCCGTAGAACGAGCCTTCGAAGAACGGAATGCCATAGCGCTCCTCCATCTTGCGGGCGACGTTGATCATCGCCTTGGAGCACACCATCATCGCCGCGCGGGCGCGGTGCGACGACGCCACCTCCTTGTAGCGGCCGTCGCCGGAGATGCAGGCGGAGATGCGGATGCCGAGCTCGTCGAACAGCGGCTTCACCTGCCAGAGCTCGCCGGACAGATTGTATTCGCCGATGATGTTGAGATCGTAGGGCGTCGTGACCTCCGGCTCGACGGTGCCGATGACGTGATCGAGCAGCGCCTCGCCGGCGAGCTTGTTGCCGAGATTCTTCGGGCCGACGAAGCCGGGCGAATTGACGGGAATGCAGGGCTTGCCGAACTTGGCCGAGGCCGCCTTGCAGACCGCGTTGATGTCGTCGCCGGTCATGGCGGGCACGCAGGTCTGGTAGACGAAGACCGCCGGCGGATCGTATTTCTCGATGATTTCCTTGATCGCCTTGTAAAGGCGCTTCTCGCCGCCGAACACGACGTCAGTCTCGTTGATGTCGGTGGTGAAACCGGTGCGCCAGATCTGCGAGCCAGACGAGGCCGCGCCGCGGTTGTCCCAGGAATTTCCTTCGCAGGCGATCGGCCCGTGCACGAGATGCGCGACGTCGGTCAGCGGCTGCAACGCGACCTTGGCGCCGTCGAAGGCGCAGCCGCCGGCCGCGCCGCCCGGCTGCAGCTGCTTGGTGCAACCCTTCTTGCGCTCGGCCTCGGACTTGTTGGCGTTCTTGCCGCAACCCGGCTCGTTGAAGACGTTCTGGATCGTGGCAGACAGCGAGCTCATCGGCTTCTCCTGTTGGCGGACCTTCTGCGCGTCTCTTCTTGGAGAGGAGGCTCCGGCCGTTTCCGACCTTCCCCTGAGCCTCATCGTCCCGATCGAAGCGCGGCGGCCCCGAGGGACCGCCGCGCGCCGTGACTTAGCGGATGATGTCGAAGCTGTAGTCCGACTTGGCCGGCACGTTGGTGTTGCGGTCGATCTCGTCGAAGATCTTGTCGAGGATCGTGACCAGCACGTTCAAGCCGCCCTGATAACCCCACACCGGATAGCGGTGCTTGTGGTGGCGATCGAAGATCGGGAAGCCGATGCGGATCAGCGGCGTGCCGGTGTCGCGCTCCAGGTACTTGCCGTAGGTGTTGCCGATCAGGAAGTCGACCGGCTCGGTGAACAGCAGCGACCGCATGTGCCAGAGATCCTTGCCGGGATACACATTGCAGTTCTTGCCGAACGGCGAGCTGTCGAACACCGCCTGCACCTTCTCGGCCCAGTGCTTGTTGCCGTTGGTGGCGAGCACGTGGGTCGGCTCGGCGCCCAGTTCCAGCAGGAACGCAGCGAGGCCGAGGCAGAGATCCGGATCGCCATAGATCGCGAACTTCTTGCCATGGATGTGCGCGCTGGAGTCGGCGATGGCGTCGACCAGGCGGCCGCGCTCCAGCGCGAGCGATTCCGGGATCTCCTTGCCGGTGATCCGGGACAGCGCCATCACGAACGCGTCGGTGCCGGTCACGCCGACCGGATGGTTGAAGGCGACGATTTCCTGGCCGTGGTTGCCGATGAAGGGCAGCGTCTTCTCGGTGCAGTATTCCTGCATCGAGATAGTCGCCTTGGCGTGGATCGCATTGGCCGCATCCTCCAAGGTCGTGCCGCCGTCATACATGCGGAACTCGCCGTCGGTCGGGGTGTCGAACACGTTCGAATTGTCGCCGAGGATGGTGTAGTCGATCCCCATCGCCTCGAAGATGTGCTTCACTTCCTTGATGTTGCCGACGGTGTAGCCATCGAAACCGCCGATGAAGTTGATCTTCTCGTTCGGAACGCGCTCCAGCTTCGGCGCGGTGCCGGCCTTGCCGTCCCAGAAGTGCTCGAGAATGCCCTTCATCGCATTGTCGTAGCCGGTGACATGGCTGCCGACGAAGGCGGGCGTATGAGCGAACGGCACATCGAATTCGGCGGGAACCGAGCCCTTCTCCTTGGACGTCTTGATGAAGGCGTTGAGGTCGTCACCGATGACTTCCGCCATGCAGGTGGTGGAGACCGCGATCATCGACGGCTTGTACATGTTGTAGGCGTTGGCGAGGCCGTCGATCATGTTGTTCAGGCCGCCGAACACAGCCGCGTCCTCGGTCATCGACGACGACACGCAGGAGCTCGGCTCCTTGAAGTGGCGCGACAGATGGCTGCGATAATAGGCGACGCAGCCCTGCGAGCCGTGCACGAACGGCAGCGTCTTCTCGAAGCCGACCGCGACGAACACCGCGCCGAGCGGCTGGCAGGCCTTGGCCGGGTTGACGGTCAGCGCCTCGCGGGCAAAATTCTTCTCGCGGTATTCGGGCGTCTTGGCCCATTCTCTGATACGCTCGACTTCCGCGGGATCGCGCGGATTTTCGAACATCTTCTTCTTGTTGGCCAGCATCTGCTGGTATTCGGGACCACGGAAAAGCTCGAAGTGATCGAGCACATGTTCGGCAGACTGCGTCATGGGATAACCCTCTCTATTTTCCTGTGTCGATCAGGGAGCGCTGGCTCTCCGCCGAAGGAGAGCCAGGCCGTGGGTGGTGGTGATTACTCGGCTGCCTGAAGCAACGGCTTGGGCGCCTGCTTCCAGGGAGCCTTTGCCATCTTCCAGACCGGCGAGTTGATGGCCATGTCCATGTCGCGGGCGAAGATCGCGAACCCGTCATAGCCATGGTAAGGACCCGAGTAGTCCCAGGAGTGCATCTGGCGGAACGGCACGCCCATCTTCTGGAACACGTACTTTTCCTTGATGCCCGAGCCGACCAGGTCCGGCTGGACCTTCTCGACGAACTTCTCGAACTCGTAGCCGGTCACGTCGTCATAGATCAGCGTGCCGTCCTTGACGTAGTGCTGGGCGGTGCGCTGATAGTCGTCATTGTGGCCAAACTCGTAGCCGGTGCCGACGACCTCCATGCCGAGGTCCTCATAGGCGCCGATCACGTGGCGCGGACGCAGGCCGCCGACGAACAGCATCACGGTCTTGCCTTCGAGGCGCGGCCGATACTTGGCGATCACGGCATCCATCAGGGGCTGGTACTTGGCGATGACGCGCTCGGCACCTTCCTTGATCTTGTCGTCGAAATAGCTGGCGATCTTGCGCAGCGACTCGGCGATCTTGCTCGGCCCGAAGAAGTTGTATTCGCACCACGGAATATTGTACTTCTCTTCCATGTGACGCGAGATGTAGTTCATCGAGCGGTAGCAGTGCAGCACGTTCAGCTTCGCCTTCGGCGTCGCCTCGAGCTCAGCCAGCGAGCCGTCGCCCGACCACTGGGCGATCACGCGCAGACCCATCTCCTCGAGCAGGATGCGCGAAGACCAGGCGTCGCCGCCGATGTTGTAGTCGCCGATGATCGCGACGTCATAATCCGACGGCTCGAAGCGCGGCGCGGCATCGGCCGGCAGCTTGTCGAACACCCAATCCCGGATCGCGTCGTTTGCGATATGGTGACCGAGCGACTGGGAGACGCCGCGGAAGCCTTCGCAGCGGACGGGGACGATGGTCTTGCCGTCATACTCCTTGGACTTGACCTTGGAGACCGCCTCGATGTCGTCGCCGATCAGGCCGATCGGGCATTCCGACTGCACGGTGATGCCGTTGTTGAGCGGGAACAGCTCCTGGATTTCGTCCATGATCTTGGCGAGCTTCTTGTCGCCGCCGAAGACGATGTCCTTTTCCTGGAAATCGGAGGTGAACTGCATCGTCACGAAGGTGTCGATGCCGGTCGTGCCGATATAGTAGTTGCGGCGTGCCGCCCAGGAATACTGGCCGCAGCCGACCGGGCCGTGGCTGATGTGGATCATGTCCTTGATCGGGCCCCAGACCACGCCCTTCGAGCCGGCGTAGGCGCAGCCACGGATGGTCATGACGCCGGGGATCGACTTGATGTTCGACTTGACGCCACAGTCCGACTTGCCGTTCTCATGCACGTTAAGATGCTTGGCGCGGCGCTTGGCGGTCTTCTCCGGATAGACCTTCAGAACCTCGGCGATCAGTTCCTTGTTGCGTGCCTTGATCTCGGCGACGCTTTGTTTCTCGGTAACGCTCATCTGGCTTTCCTCGATGATCGGTTGCGGGGGTCACCCGGCCCTTCCGATGAAGGACCGGGTGACCGGTGGCGGTTATGCCGTGGCGGCGAGCTCGGCGGCGGTCTTGCCGATCTGGCTCTCGTCGACCGCCTTCATGATGCCGTGCTCCATCAGCATGTCCTCGAGCTCGTCCATCGTGATCGGAGTCGGGATGATGCCCTTGCCGGCATTGCCGTGGATCTTGGTCGCCAGGTTACGGTAGTGGTTGGCCTGGACCGACTCCGGCGCATATTCCAGCACGGTCATGCGGCGCAGCTCGGCGTGCTGCACGATGTTGTCGCGCGGCACGAAGTAGATCAGCTGGGTGCCGAGCTTCTTGGCGAGAGCCTCAGCCAGCTCCAGCTCCTTGTCGGTCTGGCGCTCGTTGCAGACCAGGCCGCCCAGGCGCACGCCGCCGGAGTTCGCATACTTCAGAATGCCCTTGGAGATGTTGTTGGCGGCATACATCGCCATCATCTCGCCGGACATCACGATGTAGATCTCCTGCGCCTTGTTCTCGCGGATCGGCATCGCGAAGCCGCCGCAGACCACGTCGCCGAGCACGTCGTAGGACACGTAGTCGATGTCCTCATAGGCGCCGTTCTCTTCCAGGAAGTTGATCGAGGTGATGACGCCGCGGCCAGCGCAGCCGACGCCCGGCTCCGGACCGCCGGACTCGACGCAGCGGATGTCGCGATAGCCGACCTTCATGACCTCTTCGATCTCGAGGTCCTCGACGCTGCCGGCGGCAGCGGCCAGGCTCAGGATGGTGTCCTGCGCCTTGGCGTGCAGGATCAGGCGGGTGGAATCCGCCTTGGGGTCGCAGCCGACGATCAGGATCCGGTGACCCATCTCGGCCAGCGCGGCCAGCGTGTTCTGCGACGTCGTCGACTTGCCGATGCCGCCCTTGCCGTAAAATGCGATTTGTCGAAGTGATGACATTCTGCTCTCCATCAACCGATTGCCAATGCCCCGCATGCGCCTTGCATGACCAGGACCGCGTCCTCTCTCCAGAACCGGCAGACGGGTTATTGGGAAGGAGAGCATCGCTCGTCCGAAGCGTCGGCGTGCACTCAGCCCTCAACCATTGCCTGAACAGAGTTTTGCAACGGCTGTGCCAGAGCTTTGGAATCGTTAAAAAGGCCATGTTTTGAAAGAGATGCGGCCAAGCTCGGCACTAGGATGTACTTGTTGCAAACCCGACATCGGGGCTTTTCACCCGACGCTCCCACGACGTGCTGTCCGAAACGACACATGTCGCCGCAGGCTCCACGCAGCGCGCCGGCAAACATCCTGCGACAGCGATGCGTGAGGCCTGCTCAGGGCGCGGTACGGAGTTTGCTTGATGTAGATCAAACCCGCCTCCGAACGGGCCAGAAGGAGTATTCCGATGTCGAGCAGGACGTGCGTCTTTGTCATTGAAGCCGATCAGGTGATCCGCTCGGCGCTCGGCTATATCCTCAGCGAGCGTCACGAGACCTTCACCTTTGCAGAGACCGCGGATGCGCTCACCAAGGCGAACCGCGCCACGCCCGATGCCGTGCTGGTCGGGAGCAGCATCCTCGAGGACGACGGTGCCGAGACCGTCGGCATGCTCGCCCGCAAGCTGCATCAGGCCGGCATCATCGTCGTGGCGGGGTCGACCAAGTCGCCGCTGGCGCTGGCGGGCCTGCGCCAGGGAGCCGAGGCGATCATTGCCAAGCCGATCACCTTCGACGGTGTGACGCATGCGGTGGATTCGGTGCTGGCCCGACGCGGAACGGAGCCAGCGGCAACGCGGCCGGTGGTGGTGGAAATCAGCAGATGACCAGGAGAGAATCATGTTGAAGATGACCCAGGCCCCGACGCCGGGAACACCGGACATCGAGGACATCGTCGAGAACTTCACCCTGCTCGACGACTGGGACGACCGCTACCGCTACGTCATCGAGCTCGGCCGCGGCCTGACGCCCCTGCCCGACGCCGACCGCAACGACGGCAACAAGGTCCCGGGCTGCACGAGCCAGGTCTGGGTCGCGACATCGGTGCGGCATGGCAGTGCTGCGCCAGTCCTCGACTTCGTCGGCGACAGCGATGCCCACATCGTGCGCGGCCTGGTTGCGATCCTGCTCGCGATGGTGTCCGGCCGCACCGCGCCGGAGATCCTCGCCACCGATCCGATCGCCCTGTTCGAGAAGCTCGGCCTGCGCGAGCACCTGACCCCGCAGCGCTCCAACGGCTTCCGCTCGATGGTGAGCCGGATCAAGGCGGATGCGCAGGCGGCGATGGCTGCGGCGTAGGTTTTGATTGGCTGGTTTGCTGGTTCGATTGAGCCCTTATAGCGCGCCATACTCGGTGTACCCTCTCCCCTTGTGGGAGAGGGTGGCGGCCGAAGGCCGCCGGGTGAGGGGTTCTCTCCGCGTACTCAGACGGTCGTGACTCGCGGAGACAACCCCTCACCCGAGTGTGTCCGGAGCTGATCGCGGTGTAGCCCTCTCCCACAAGGGGAGAGGGCGCAGTCATGGGCACCGCTTCTTCGCAACAATGGCGGCCGAGAGATCCGCCTTACGAGAAAAACTCCTGCGCCTTCCTCAGCGCGCGCACGAGCACGTCGACCTCTTCTCGCGTGTTGTACATCGCGAACGACGCCCGGCAGGTCGCCGTGACGCCGAAGCGCTCCAGCAGCGGCATGGCGCAGTGGGTGCCGGCACGCACCGCGACGCCGGAGCGGTCGATGACGGTGGCAAAGTCATGGGCGTGGGCACCCTGCATCTCGAACGAGACGATGGCGCCCTTGTCGGCGGCGTTACCGATGATGCGCAGCGAGTTGATCTCGCGCAGCTGCTCGGTGGCATAGGCGACGAGGTCATGCTCGTGCGCGGCGATCCGCTGCTTGCCGATCGAGGCGACGTAGTCGATGGCGGCGCCGAGACCGGCGGCTTCGACGATCGGCGGCGTGCCGGCCTCGAAGCGGTGCGGCGGGTCGCCATAGGTGACGAAGTCCCGCGACACCTCGCGGATCATCTCGCCGCCGCCGTTGAACGGCGGCATCGATGCCAGGAGCTCGCGCTTGCCATAGAGCGCGCCGATCCCGGTCGGGCCGTAGATCTTGTGCCCGGTGATACAGTAGAAGTCGGCGTCGAGATCGCGGACGTCGACCTCCATGTGCACGGCGGCCTGCGAACCGTCGATCAGCACCGGAATGCCGCGGTCATGCGCGATGCGGATGACCTCCTTCACCGGCACGACAGTGCCGAGCACGTTCGACATCTGCGTCATCGCCACCATCTTGGTGCGCGGGCTCAGCAGCTTCTCGAACTCGTCGAGCAGGAAGTTGCCGTCGTCATCGACCGGAGCCCACTTGATGACGGCGCCCTGGCGCTCCCTGAGGAAATGCCAGGGGATGATGTTGGCATGGTGCTCCATGATCGAGAGCACGATCTCGTCGCCCGGTCCGATGCGCTCGCGGCCGAAGGTCTGGGCAACGAGGTTCACCGCCTCGGTCGCACCCCGCGTAAAGATGATCTGCTCGGGGCTCTCGGCATTAAGGAAGGTCGCCACCTTGGCCCGGGCGCCCTCATAGGCTTCGGTGGCGGCGTTCGCGAGATAATGCAGCCCGCGATGCACGTTGGCGTATTCGGACGTGTAGACCTGGTTCATCCGGTCGAGCACAGCCTGCGGCTTCTGCGCTGACGCAGCGTTGTCGAGATAGACCAGCGGCTTGCCGTGCACCTGCATGCCGAGGATGGGGAAATCCGCCCGGATGCGGCCGACGTCGTAGCCGCTTCCACTCACCGCTGCATGCATCATCTACTCCCGTCGCCCGAGCCAGCCCAGCATCGCCTCCGTCAGCGCCGCCCGCACGTTTTCATTGGCTGCGCCCTCGATGATCTCGCCGATGAAGGCCTGAATCAGCAGCGCCTTGGCCTCATCAGGCGGAATGCCGCGCGCCATCAGATAGAACAGCAGCTCGTCGTCGATCGCCCCGGTCGTGGTGCCGTGGCCGCACTGGACGTCGTCGGCGAAGATTTCGAGCTCCGGCTTGCTGTCGGCCTCGGCCTCGTCGGACAGCAGCAGCGCCCGCGACATCATCTTGGCGTCGGTCTTCTGCGCGCCGGGAGCGACCGTGATCTTGCCCTGGAACACCGCGCGGGCGGTGTCGCCGACGACGGCCTTGAAGGTCTCGCGGCTCTGGCCGTTCTCGGCGGCATGCTCGATCGCAAGCGTGGTGTCGGCATGCTGCGTGCCCGACAGCAGCGCGCCGCCGCGGATGTCGGCGACGGTGCCCTCGCCCGCCAGGCGGATGAACAGCTGATTGCGGACCAGGCTGCCGCCGGCAACGAAGCCGAGCTGGTTGAAGGTCGCGCGCGCCCCGATGTTGGCGAGCAGCGAGCCGATGTGCAGCGCGCCGTTGCCCTCACCGACCACCTTGATGTGGTCGATCCGCGCCTCGTCACCGACGACCAGCTGCATCGCGGTGTTGACCTGGTACTCGCTGCCGTCGGGTCCCTGGTGCGACTCGACGATGGTGGCACTGGCGCCGGCGCCGATATTCACCAGCGAGCGGGTGAACATCGATGTCGCGACCCAGTTGGTCGTGACGAAGGCGACATGGATCGGCCGGCTCAATGCGGTCCCCGGGGCAACCAGGATGACGACGCCATTGGCCGCCAGCGCGGTGTTGAGCGCCAGCGCCGGATCGTCGTCCGGCACGACGGGACCGAGACGCTGCGACAGCAGCGGCTTGTCGGCGGCGAGCGCATCGGACATCGGCTGGATGGTGAGGCCCGGCTCGAGATCGGCGAGATCCGACAACTCCGGCACGAAGGCGCCGTCGACGACCATCAGCTTGCGGAAGCCGGCGCCGGCAAACAAGTCGCGCGCCTCGCGCGCCTTCGTCTTGGCGGCGTCGTCCGGCAGCGAGGCGAGCCGCTTCGCCTCCTTCATCTGGGTGCGCAGATCGGTGTAGCGCCACGCCTCGACGCGACGGTGCGGCAGGCCGACCGCATTGAAGCGATCGAAGGCGGCGGCGCGCACCGCCGTGATCTCCTCGCCCCCGGGCAGATAGCGGCGGGCGCCCTGGTACAGGTCGGCCAGTCCGAGCTCGGCCTTGGTCTTGCGGATCGCGACGCCCATATCCGTGCTCCCTGCCTTACGCGGCTTCGCTCTGGTACTGGGCGTAGCCGGTCGCCTCGAGCTCGCGCGCGAGATCCGCGCCGCCGGTGCGGACGATGCGGCCCGCCGCGAACACGTGGACGATGTCGGGGACGATGTAGTCGAGCAGCCGCTGATAATGCGTGATCACGATCATGCCGCGCTCGGCCGAGCGCAGCGCGTTGACGCCGTTCGCGACCACCTTCAGCGCGTCGATGTCGAGGCCCGAATCGGTCTCGTCGAGCACGCAGAGCGAGGGCTGCAGCAGCGCCATCTGCAGGGTCTCGTTGCGCTTCTTCTCGCCGCCGGAGAAGCCGACATTGAGCGGCCGCTTGAGCATGTCGGCGTCGATGTTCAGGGTCTTGGCGATCTCGCGCACGCGCTTGATCAGGTCGGGCGACGACAGCTCCTCCTCGCCGCGCGCCTTGCGCTGGGCGTTGAAGGCAGCACGCAAGAACGTCAGAGTCGCGACGCCGGGGATCTCCAGCGGATATTGGAACGCGAGGAACACGCCCTTGGCGGCGCGCTCGTCGGCCTCCATCGCCAGCAGGTCCTCGCCGTTGAGGGTGACTTCGCCGGCGGTGATCTCGTAGCCGGGCTTGCCGGCGAGCACGTAGGACAGCGTCGACTTGCCGGCGCCGTTCGGGCCCATGATGGCGTGGATCTCGCCCTTGTTCACGGTCAGGTCCAGGCCCTGGATGATCTTGCGACCACCGGAGATCTCGGCATGGAGCCCCTTGATTTCGAGCAAGGCCGTCATCGAACACTCCTCATCTGTTGTCGCCGCGCGCGACGTCCTTATCCGACTGAACCTTCGAGGCTGATCGAGATCAGCTTCTGCGCCTCGACCGCGAACTCCATCGGCAGCTGCTGCAGCACGTCCTTGACGAAGCCGTTGACGACCAGGCCGAC
Organism: Bradyrhizobium sp. SZCCHNS2022; assembly: GCF_032377575.1. NCBI lineage: Bacteria > Pseudomonadati > Pseudomonadota > Alphaproteobacteria > Hyphomicrobiales > Nitrobacteraceae > Bradyrhizobium > Bradyrhizobium sp. SZCCHNS2022. The sequence goes on from NZ_JAUHHZ010000001.1 coordinate 3,758,271, forward strand.
CGCCTCCTCCTGGCTGAGGCCGCGCTGGATGCAGTAGAACAGCACGTCCTCGGAGATCTTCGAGGTCGTGGCCTCGTGCTCGAACACCGCCGACGAATTCTTGGCCTCGATGTAGGGCACGGTGTGCGCGCCGCATTTGTCGCCGATCAGCAGCGAGTCGCAGGCGGTGAAGTTGCGCGCGCCGGAGGCCTTGCGGTGGGCGCTGACGAGGCCGCGATAGGTGTTCTGCGATTTGCCGGCTGCGATGCCCTTGGAGATGATGCGGCTCGACGTGTTCTTGCCGAGATGGATCATCTTGGTGCCAGAGTCGACCTGCTGGAAGCCGTTGGAGATCGCGATCGAGTAGAACTCGCCGCTGGAGTTATCGCCGCGCAGAATGCAGCTCGGATATTTCCAGGTGATCGCCGATCCCGTCTCGACCTGGGTCCAGGAGATCTTCGAATTCGCGCCGCGGCAGTCACCGCGCTTGGTGACGAAATTGTAGATGCCGCCGACGCCCTCGGAATTGCCGGGGTACCAGTTCTGCACCGTCGAATATTTGATCTCGGCATCATCCAGCGCGACCAGCTCGACGACGGCCGCATGAAGCTGGTTCTCGTCGCGCTGCGGCGCCGTGCAGCCTTCGAGATAGGAGACGTAGGCGCCCTTGTCGGCGATGATCAGCGTGCGCTCGAATTGGCCGGTGTTGCGCTCGTTGATGCGGAAATAGGTCGACAGCTCCATCGGGCAGCGCACGCCCGGGGGGATGTAGACAAACGAGCCATCGGAGAAGACCGCGGAATTGAGCGTGGCAAAATAATTGTCGGTGGTCGGCACGACCGTGCCGAGATATTTCTGCACCAGGTCCGGATGCTCGCGCAGCGCCTCGGAGATCGGCATGAAGATCACGCCGGCCTTCTTCAGCTCCTCCTTGAAGGTCGTGGCCACCGACACCGAATCGAACACGGCATCGACCGCGATCTTGGTGCGCGGCGCGGCCGCCTCGCCGTCCTCGGTCTCGACGGCGGCGGCGGGGCGCTCGACGCCTTCAAGGATCTCGACCTCGCGCAGGGGAATGCCGAGCTTCTCATAGGTCTTGAGAATCTCCGGATCGATCTCGTCGAGCGAGGCGACCTTCTTCTTCGGCTTGGGCGCCGAATAGTAATAGAGATCCTGATAGTCGATCTTTGGATATCCGACGCGGGCCCAGGTCGGCTCGGCCATGGTCAGCCAGCGGCGATACGCCTCCAGCCGCCATTCCAGCATCCAGGCCGGCTCATTCTTCTTCGCCGAGATGAAGCGGATGGTGTCTTCCGACAGCCCTTTCGGAGCCTTTTCGGATTCGATCTGTGTCTCGAACCCGTAACGATATTGATCGACGTCAATGCCCTTGACCCGATCAATGGTCTCCTGAACCGCTGCCATCTCTCACTCCGCTTCCAAGCTCTCGACGAGGTGCCCGCGTCAGGCGGGCACGCAGGTGTCCGGCACCGGACAGACGGCAGCGCATTGCGGCGCGTCGAAGTGGCCTTCGCATTCCGTGCACTTCTTCGGATCGATGATGTACATGTCGTTCTTCAGCCGGATGGCCGCATTCGGACATTCGAACTCACAGGCTCCGCAGACCGTGCATTGTGAGGCGATGATCTTGTAGGTCATGTGCCGCTCCCCGCGCTCTCAGCGACATCGGGCGATGTCATTCGGGCATGATCTTTCAAGCGCCGTGCCAGAGCTCATTTGGTTGATTTCTAAGGAGGATTCTAAATGTCGCTGATCGCGGGCAGCTGTCGTTCTCCCGACAGCATGTCGCAGATGCGACAGGGCGGCAGCAGCTGTGGTCGAACGAGCTACTCACGGCCTGGCGGCAAGTTGCGCTGTCCTCCGCCACGCGGTTGAAGCAAGCGCGCGTCTCTCCTCCGTCATTCCGGGGCGTGCGCAGCACGAGCCCGGAATCCATCGGGCGGCAGAGCAGGTGGAAAAATGGATTCCGGGCTCGTCGCGCTTCGCGCGCCGCCCCGGAATGACGGCGAGATTGGAGATCCCCCGCAGGGTCCAGCGCGGATCATCAAAGCAGAAAGGGCGCGCATCCGCGCGCCCTTTTCTCAGTTCCAGGCCTCAGTTCCAAGCCTCAGTGCCAAGTCGATCCACTCAGAACCGCTTGACCTCGATGTTGTGCTTCTTCAGCGCGTAGCCGATCTGGCGTGGCGTCAGACCGAGCAGGCGCGCGGCCTTGGCCTGGACCCAGCCGGAGCGCTCCATCGCCTGGACGATGCGGTCACGCTCGGGCACGGCACCACCGTCCATGGCCTCGGAGTACTCACCGTCGTCGGCCTCAGCCGCAGGCAGGTCGGCCGGCGGTTCGATCGGCGCGGAGGTGCGCGGCAGGATCGGCAGCGGCACCATCGGCTGGCCGCGTGGCGGCGGCGGGGTCACCGTGTTGCCCTTCCACAGGATCGCCGACATGCACTCGTTGCGGCTGCAGGCGAAATCGTCCATCCCGATCGCCGAGCCCGACGCCATGGTGGCGGTCCGCTGCACGCAGTTCTCCAGCTCGCGCACATTGCCGGGGAAGCCGCAATGCATCAGCACCTCGATGGCGCTGACGTCGAAGGTGAGATCACGCTCGTTCTCGCAATTGAAGCGGCGCAGGAACTCGCGCGCCAGCTGCGGGATGTCGCTGCGGCGCTCGCGCAGCGGCGGCAGCTTGATCGGCACGACGCTGATCCGGTAGTAGAGGTCGGCGCGGAACTCGTTGCGCGACACCGCCTCTTCCAGGTTACGGTTGGTCGCGGTGACGATGCGCACGTCGACCTTGATGGTCTGGTTGCCGCCGACGCGCTCGAACTCCTGCTCCTGCAGCACCCGCAACAGCTTGGCCTGGAACGCCGGCGAGATCTCGCCGATCTCGTCCAGAAACAGGGTGCCCTTGTCGGCGAGCTCGAAGCGGCCCTTGCGCGAATTGATCGCACCGGTGAAGGCGCCCTTCTCGTGCCCGAACAGCTCCGATTCCAGCACCGTCTCCGGCAACGCCGCGCAGTTGATCTTGATGAAGGGGCGCTTGGCGCGGTTCGACAATTCATGAATCGCCTTGGCCACCAGCTCCTTGCCGGTGCCGGATTCGCCACGCAGCAGCACCGGCGCGTTCGACTTGGCGACGACGTTGATCTTCTCGAGCAGCGCGCGCAGCGCCGGGCTGTCGCCGACGATGCCGTCGACCAGCACCTTCTTGCCCTTAGCTGGCGCCGGCTTCAGCTCGAGCAGCTCCTTCTGCAGCCGGTGGCTCTCCGCCATCAGCCGCTCGCGGTCGCGTGCGACGACCCGATGCAGCTTGATGGTCTGGCCAATCAGGTTGGCAACCATCGTCAGGAAACGAACGTCGGAGTCGAGCCGGAACACGGCGCGGCCATCCCAGACACGATCGATCGTCAAGGTGCCGACGACGCGCTGGTCGATGCGGATGGGAACGCCGAGAAACGACACGCGGGTGTCGGCTCCGGCCCCGAGCGTGGCCGCGTCGGCGGCGCTGAAGGCGGGATGATCGGCGACGTTCTCCGCGATCAGCGGCACCGCCGTCGCGACGATCTGGTCGATCGCCTTCTGCGGCAGCCGCTCGCGATAGCGCTGGTCGCTGCCCTCGCTCCACCCGGCCCCGACGGCGAGATCCGGGATGCCGTCGTCGGCGAGCAGCGACACCACGCCGTGGCGCATCTGCATGAAGGATTGCAGCAGGTTCACGACGTTGGCGAGGGTGATTTCCAGCCGCGTCGGCGCGGCCAGGATTTTCGAAATCTCGAAAATTCCCGTCAGGGCAATCTCGCTCAGCGGGATCGGGGCGGCGTTGGACCTGACGTCCTGAGCTTCGACCTGACGTGTTTCCGTTTGGACCATGGTCGCTTCTCTGATCGTCACGGACGCTTCATTGCGACCGCCCGTGATTGTAGGTGTTCTAACATCCTCCCCTAACTGCAGATGATTGTCGTGCCTAACTTTGCTGCATTGCCGCAGAAGTAGTGTGCAACGAATGGAGCAAAAAAGCCGCAGCCTTTCATGATGTTAACAAATTAGTTTACACCCCGCATGGCGAGTGCGTTGCATGAGCCGGCGAGGCGGAAAACCGCCCGCGTCACGAATTCGCGTTGTCTTCCCGACGCCTGATATTTGCCGGCCTAGACGCCGCGCGCGATCGGCTTGAATCGAGCGGACCTGAACACCAACTTTCCACGCCCGCCGTGGCACTCGCGGCCCCCGGCTGCCAGCCCGCGGCCTGTTCTCTTCACATCTCTCTTCACATCACCGTGTCGTCCGCACCATGCGGCGATCAACCTACAGGTGCTGACCTCCATTGATCTGGATCTCCTCGCCGGTCACGTAGCTGGCAGCATCCGAGCACAGGAAGAACAGCACCTTCGCCACCTCCTCCGGCGCGCCGATCCGGCGCATCGGAATCAGCGGCGAGAACCGCGCCTCCGTCTCGGGCGACACCATCTCGGTCTTGATCTCGCCCGGCGCGATGGCGTTGACGCGAATGCCGTGCGGCGCGAAGTCGTGCGCCATCTCGCGGGTCAGGCAGGCGAGCGCAGCCTTGGAGGTCGCATAGGCTGTGCCCGCAAACGGATGGACGCGCGTGCCGACGATCGACGTCACGTTGACCACCGCCCCATGCCCGCGCTTCAGCTCCTCGAACAGGCCGCGGGCCAGCAGGATCGGACCGAGGAAGTTGACATGGAAGACGGTCATCCAGGTCTCGACCGAGGTCGACAGCGAGTCGAGCCGGCCGCCATCCTCGGCCTTCGGCGAGATTGCGGCATTGTTGATGAGCGCGTGCAACGGCGCGCCGTCGAGCCTTTCCTTGATGTCGGCGATGGCGCGCGGGATCGCCTTGCGATCGCTGAGGTCGAACTGGACGTGATTGTCCGGCCCGGCATCCCAGGGACAGCGGACGCCGTCGAACGGCTGGCGCGAGCAGGTGATGATGCGCCAGCCGGCATCGGAGAACAGCCGGGCCGTCGCGTGACCAATGCCGCGCGAGCCGCCTGTCAGCACCAGCGTCTTCTGCTCGCTGCGCCGAGAACGTTCAACGGCCGCGACGTCCCGATGGAACGGACATGACGCAGCGCTTGCCGCGGCGTCATCCGCGGCCGACTCGCGAACATCCTGGTCGAGATCGAGGCTCACCTCATGCTGTCCTGATCATCAGGCCGCGATGCCATCCGGCTGCCGACCAACCGGGCGGGGCGCGGCAACCGCGGATCGGTCCGCGGTATTGCCATGCTGCGGTTGTGCAGATTCCGGGCCAGCGAAAACCGCGCGCAAAGCCGCTCATTCCTGTCGCGTTCGCGACAGATTGGCGGCTTCAGGACAGTGCCAGCGTCGGCTTTCCCCCGTGCCTTGGACAAGCCTCTCAATCCGCAGCCTTTTTCAAGATGGAGGGTGATGGTCCAACTCTTGCTCAACGGACTGCACGGTCGAAATGGAAGCGGGCTTTCCAGTCTGACCAATGGACAGCCACGAGACGCCAACACCGTATGGACCGGGACATGGGGACGAATGCAGTGCGCTTCGCCGTGGTCCTTGGCACGAATGAAATTGCTTCGGCGATCGGCGTCCATCTTCACCGCGAAGGCTACTGCGTGGTGCTGTCGCATGACCCGAACCCGCCCGTGCTCCGGCGCAAGATGGCGTTCCACGACGCGCTGTTCGGCGACGCCGCCCGCGTCGAGAATGTGATCGGCGCGCGCGTCGAGAGCACGATGGACGTGTTCAAGGCGCTGGCCGGCCCGCAGCACGTCCTGGTCACCTGGCTCGGCCTGCTCGACCTGCTGCCGGTGCGCGGCATCGACGTGCTGATCGATGCGCGGATGCAGACGCGGGAGGTGACGCCGAATCTGCGCGGCATGACGCGCTTCTCGATCGGCATCGGCCCGGGCTTCTCACCGTCGGTCAATTGCGACGTCGCGATCGAGACCCGGCCGGATCGGCTCGCGCAGATCGTGCGCGACGGCTGGACGCTGGCCAAGGACGACGCCTGCCAGCTCGGCGGCATCGGCGCCGAGCGGCTGGTGCGCTCACCTCACGAGGGCCGCTGGCACACGCCGGTCGAGATCGGCACCCGGATCTACAAGGGCTTCGTCATCGGCCATCTCTCCGGCATCGCGATCACCGCGCCCTATGATGGCATCCTACGCGGCATCGTCCGCGACGGCAGCGATGTGACGGCTGGCGTTGCGCTGGCCGAGATCGATCCGCGCGGCCGGCACGCGCAATGGACCGGCATCGACACCCAGGGACAGGCGCTGGCGCAGGCCGCCATCGCCGCGATCCGCAAACACGCGGCCGGTGGTGTCCGTGCAAGCGCCGCCAGCCCGCGCTGATACCGCCCGCTTTGAACGATTCTGACTAGCCCGCCCCGACGGCCTCGGCCTTCGCAACCGGCTTGGCATCGCCGTTGCTTATCGTTGGCAGGAGCGAGCAACAGCCATGATCATTTGTTCCTGCAACGTCATCAGCGACACCGCCATTCGTGACGTCGTCACGACAGCCGACACCATCTTCGGCTCGCCGGCGCAGGTGTATGATTGCCTGGGCTGCTCGGTCCAATGCGGCCTCTGCTCGCGCTCGGTGAAGCGGATTCTCGACGAACGGCAGGGCGAAACCGCCACCGCGAGGGTCTGGCCGGTGCACGCCGAGCCCGCGCCGTGCGAGCTGATGTCGGTGGCGTGAGGCGACAACAACGCGCGCGTGTCGCATCGCGCGCTGTCGGATGTCGGACAATCCGACACCAATTGCCGGAGCAGCGCTGGCTTCGGTCCTCCCCGGTGAGGGGGCGCGCAGCGCCGTCTCGAACCATGAGGCCGGTCGCGGCCGAACCGCACCGTCGACGCCTCAGATGAACGGCTTGCCGCCGGTGACCGCGACCGTCGTTCCCGACGTGTAGCTCGACAGCGGGTCCGCCAGCATCACATAGGCCGTCGCGAGCTCCGCCGGCTGGCCGGCCCGCTTCATCGGGACCTGCTGGCCGAAGCTCGTCACCTTCTCCTCCGGCATGGTCGAGGGGATCAGCGGCGTCCAGATCGGCCCGGGCGCCACGGCATTGGCGCGGATGCCCTTCTGGGCGAGCATCTGGGCAAGGCCGCCGGTGAAATTCTGGATCGCGCCTTTTGTGGTGGCGTAGGCGAGCAGGCTCGGATTGGGCATGTCGGAATTGACGGAGGCGGTGTTGACGATCGCGCTGCCCGGCTTCATGTGCGGCACCGCCGCCTTCGTGAGATAGAACATGGCGTGAATGTTGGTGCGGAACGTCATCTCCCATTCGTCGTCCGAGATGTCGCCGATGTCGCTGAAGGTGGCCTGGTGCGCGGCGTTGTTGACGAGGATGTCGATGCCGCCGAGCTCGTCGACGGCGCGCTGGATGATCGCCTTGCAGTGCGATGCGTCCTGGATGTCGCCCGGCATCAGCACCGCCTTGCGTCCTTCCTTTTCGATCAGCTGCTGCACCTCCCGAGCGTCCTCATGCTCCGCGAGATAGGCGATCAGCACATCGGCCCCCTCGCGTGCATAGGCGATCGCGACCGCGCGGCCGATGCCGCTGTCGCCGCCGGTGATCACGGCCTTCTTGCCGGCCAGCCTGCCGGAGCCCCTGTAACTGGTCTCACCGTGGTCGGGCCTCGGCCGCATCGCCGCCGTCGTGCCCGGCATGGCTTGCTGCTGCGGCGGGAACGGCGGCGCGGGGTGGTGGTCGGACATGACTGTTCTCCTGACGGTTGCTGCAGCTTCAATCGCAGGATCGGACGGCTGTTCCTGCCGGCCCGCGGGGGAACGTCGGCACCAGCCCGCGCATTGCCTCGACCGAACAGTCGGAAGGATCAGGCAATGGCAAACGACCTCCCCATCAACGGGCGCGAGCCCGACCGCTCCGAAGACGACATCCAGCGCAATCAGCTCGGCCCGCGCGGCGTGCCCGGCGCGAAGGACCCGGCGAAGATGACGCCGCAACGTGAGAAGAAGACGCCGGATGATGTCGATCCCGGACATACGGCGTGAGGGTGTTGATGCGAGGTGAGTGAAGCGATCGAGGTCTACCACTCTCACCACCCATGCCGCTGCCCCTCACCCCGACCCTCTCCCCGTGAAGAACGGGGAGAGGGAGCGCAGCGCCGATCAGGCGACTACGAGAACTCACAATGGGCACGCCATGCATTTCGACGTTGACCCGTGGTCGGGGGCAGTCTTGGGCACGCGGCGAACATCCAATGATTGATAGTCAGCCTTTGTTTTGGCAGAAGCAGCGCGAGCTCTCGCCGCACGCGCAGTGCGCCCCCTCTCCCCGTTCTTACGGGGAGAGGGTTGGGGTGAGGGGCAGCCACACGGGAAGTCGCAATCAAGGCCCCCGCCCTCCTCTCGCCGCCCAACCCCGAACCTCACCTCAATGCGTCTTGCTCTCGCCCCACTTCTCCAAGTCCTTCGCCGTCTCGGAGCGTTGCTCCTTCTCCGGCTTCTCGGCCCAGGGCTTGTCGGTCTGCTTCATCGAGCCCCAGTCGCTCTCCTGACGCGGATCGTCCTTCGGTGTTTCCTTGCTCATCGGGTCTTCCTTCGGTTGGTGGCGTGGCGTTCAGGTCGGCAGCATCGTCGGCGGAGGAGCGGTCGCCTCGTCGTGCAACTGCTCCATGTCGCGGACGTCGCGTTCGGCCTGATACCAGAACTCATCCTCACGGCCCTCCGGCCGCCCGGACTGCTCCCACAGCGCATGCGCGCGCTCGCGGATGCGCTGCTGCAGATGTGCATCGTCGGTCTGTTCCATGGTGATCCTCGCCAGGATGGACGTCCCCTGCCGCGATGGGCGGGAAGCCGCGCAGGTCTCATCGACTGCATGACCTGGTAGCAATCAGGCGGCGGAGACGAAGTTCCAGCGCGGGTGCGCGCGGGACCATGCGCCGCAGCCGCATTGCGCGTCACGAAGGCCTCGATCGGTCGCGCTCAGCTCAGATTACCCGGCAGGAAGCAGCGGATCGAGGTGCCGAGCGAGCCCTTGATCGGCCACACCATCGTGCGGCCGGCGCGATTGGGCTCGGTGATCACGGCATCGTCCGGCACGACGATCCATTGGCCGTCGAGCCGCACCCGATAGTGCGTGCCTTCCAGATCCCAGTCCGGATCGGAGACAGCGAAGCCGTCGGCGTCCGAGCAGCACGGGCCGCGCCCGCTCCTGAGGCTGTCGAACCAGCCCTTGAGTGGCGAGTTGGCATAGCGGCCGTCGTCACGTGCGACGGCGTTGTGGAACGGCAGCGCAGCCAGCAAGGCTGCGCCGCTCAGCACAGGCAGGGTTCTGGACATCTGATCACCGCAAGCTACCGGCGCGTGCTCCGGACTGCGGCTCACGCCCGTCGCAAGTAGCTCGTTGAACGCGCCGTCCGATCGTCGGTTCCTAGGCCCGGCTCACGCCGCATCCGCGGGCACCATGGCCTCGATCGTGACACCCGTGCCGCTCGAGGCGACCGTCAGCGTGCCGCCGAGCGCCAGCAGCCGTTCGCGCATGCCGGTCAACCCGAATCCGAGCTTGTGCTCGGGCTTCAGCCCGTGTCCGTCATCACGCACGCACACCCGCGTGTAGTTGCGGCGGTGCCCGGCCATGGTCTGCTGCAGCGGCTCGATGGTGACGTCGACCGCAGTCGCCTCGGCATGGCGGAACACGTTGGTCAGCGCCTCCTGCACGACGCGATAGATCGTCAGCTCCGAGGTCTCGTTGCTGCGCACGAGATCATCGGCGAACGTCGTCGCGATCGCCACCTCCGGCCGCGACTCCCGCCACAGCCGCACCAAGGCGCCGAGCGCCTCGCGCAGGCCGAGCTCGGCGAGACCGACGGGGCGCAGCCGCTCCAGGATGCGGCGGTTGAACTGCTGCACGGCATTGACCTGGTCGAGGATGGCCTGGCCGTGCCGGCGCATCGCGGCGACATCGATCGCCTTCGCCTCCGGCAGCCGCATCAGGGCGCTGGCATGCGCGCGCAGCGCGAACAGATGAGGCCCGAACTCGTCGTGCAGCTCGCGCGCGATCTCCTTGCGCTCGATGTCCTGCAGCGAGACGGTGCGCTCCGCCAGGCGGCGCTTCTCCTCCACGGCCTCGCCGAGCGCGCCGGCGAGATGATTGAGCTTGGCGCAGAGCGCGGCAAGCTCGGGCGCGCCGCCCGGCTTGACGCGGGCGTCATAGGCGCCGGCCTCGATCCGGCTCATCGCCTCGGACAAATCTGCCAGCGGCGCCAGCGCGCGGCCGACGACGAGCATCGTGATCCCGAAAATCGCCATCGCAATCGCCGAGCCGACGACGAGCTGGGTGACGATGCCGTCCCAGATCTCGGCGATCTCGTCGTCGGGATGCGACGTGATCACCAGCGTATCGGGCTTGCCCGCCACGACCACGGGCATGCTGACCGACGTCTTGTCCGGATGCACGAGCGCGATGAACCACCCCGGCGCGGCCCGGTCCCCGGCGCTGGACGACCGCTCCCGCTGAGCCGGCAGGGCCTGCCTGACGACGCTGACATGCCGCAGCTGCCCGAGATCGCTGACGATGCGGTTCAGGCGGGACTCCGGGTCCGGCGCGTCATTGACCTCGTCCATGATGGTCTCGACGAAGGCACGCGCGAGGCGGATCACGCTCTGGTCCTCGGCCAGCACGCGCGGCGCCGCCTCGAGCACCAGCCGGCCGATGTTGACGGCGAGACCCAGCGTCAGCACCAGCGCGAGCAGCACGTTGATGCGCCTGCGCAATGACCAATTCTGCCACATTATCTCCGCCTCAAAGCCACCGTGTTTCACGCGCACTTACATTGACAGACAAATCCGCCAGCGATCTAATTGCAACATGATGCAACATCGCGCTGCTCGCATCCATGATGCATTGCAATAATGACGCGAGATGGAAGTCCGGGACCCCAAGGCCATGCGCGTTCTGATCGTCGATGACCATCCCATTGTCGCATCCGGCTGCCGGGCCCTGCTCTCGACCGATCCGGACCTCGAGCTGCTCGAGGCCGCCGATGCCGAGAGCGGTGAAGCGAGCTTCATCGCGCGCCGGCCGGACGTCTGCGTCGTCGACATCAACCTGCCGACCGTGTCCGGTTTCGAGCTGGCGCGCCGCATCCTCGGCCGCGATGCCAATGCCCGGCTGATCATGTTCAGCATGAACGACGATCCGGTGTTCGCCGCGCGCGCCATCGACATCGGCGCCAAGGGCTATGTGTCGAAGAGCGGCGATCCGAACGATCTCGCCGAGGCGATCCGCGAGGTCGCGCGCGGCGGCAGCTACCTGCCGCCGGCGATCGCCCGCAGCATCGCCTTCGCCGGCTCCGCGGTGGCGCAGAGCCCGCTGGCGAAACTGACGTCGCGCGAGCTCGAGATCCTCCGGCTGCTCAGCGCCGGCAAGAGCCTGTCCGAGATTGCCTGGCTGATCCACTCGTCCTACAAGACCGTCGCCAACACCTCCTCGATCATCCGCCAGAAGCTCGGCGTGCGAACGTCCGGCGAGCTGGTGCGTCTGGCGATCGAGAACGGCGTGGCCTGATTGGCGTTGACTGACCGACGCAGCGTAAAGCACGTTGGCGACACGCTCGCCGACCGCCCCGACATCATTGCCGCACAGGTGATCCCATGACGCTCACGACCGTCTCGCAGAACAAGTCCCATGGCGGCGTCCAGGGCGTCTATCGCCACGCCAGCCAGGAGACCAAGACCGAGATGACGTTCTCGGTGTTCGTGCCGCCGCATGCCGACGGCGCCAAGCTGCCGGTCGTCTGGTATCTGTCGGGCCTCACCTGCACCCACGCCAATGTCACCGAGAAGGGCGAGTTCCGCGCCGCCTGCGCCGAGCTCGGCCTCGTCTTCGTCGCGCCCGACACCTCGCCGCGCGGCGACGGCGTGCCCGGCGATCCCAACAATGCCTATGATTTCGGCCTCGGCGCCGGCTTCTATGTCGATGCGACCGAGGCACCATTCGCAAAGAACTACCGGATGTGGAGCTATGTCACCGAGGAGCTGCCGAGCGTGGTGGCGGCGAACTTCCCCGTCGACCCGCGCCGGCAGTCGGTGATGGGCCATTCGATGGGCGGCCATGGCGCGCTCACGGTGGCCCTGCGCAACCCGGACCGCTATCGCGCGGCAAGCGCGTTCTCGCCGATCGTGGCGCCGTCGCAGGTGCCGTGGGGCGAGAAGGCATTGGGCGGCTATCTCGGTTCCGACAAGGCGGCCTGGCGCAAGCACGATGCGGTGGCGCTGATCGAGGACGGCGCCCGCGTCTCCGACCTGCTGGTCGATGTCGGAACTGCCGACCAGTTCCTGACGCAACAGCTGCGGCCGGAGCTGCTCAAGGCCGCCTGCGAGAAGGCCAACATCCCGCTGCTGCTGCGGAAGCAGGACGGATACGACCACAGCTACTACTTCATCTCCACCTACATGGCCGATCATCTGCGCTGGCACGCCGCGCGTCTGGGACGCTGACGTCAGCCGCAGCCTGATTTGCCCGGCGGGCACGATGACGCCCGTGCGGCGGCGATGTCGCCGTCGCCACGGTCCGGTCATCGCGTGCGCGCGCGGACCGATTTCCGCTGACGGCGCAAGGCCATCACCCCTGTCCAGTCCCGGCGCGAAAAAGAATCTCGTTTCTTTTTTCCAGAACTTGTGATTGAGTAGCCCCATCCCGCCTCGTCGAGAGGGCGTATCGCGGTCGTCACGAACGTGGAGGTGGGGTGCGGTGGACGCCGGCGGCGCGCAGCATGCTCGTGTGAGTGTGCCGACGAACGCGTCACGGCGTACGGCCAAGTCGCGTGGTCCTGGCATCCCGATGCCGATGCCCCCGCGGCGGCGCGCGAGAAGCGTGTCGTTGCGCACGGTGACCAGAAAGCCCGGCGCACCGGGGAGAACGCGAAGCAACCGTGAAAACCATCGCGCAGGGAGGGCCGGGATGTCCGAGCCGAACCTGTGGTACCTGCCGCCTGCATTTTCTTCTGCAGGCGGGCCATGGGGGCGGCAGGCTCCCGGCCTTCCCTGCGCCTCTTGTGTTTTCCGAGAGGCCATCGACACGCAAAGCTCGGGCGTCAGCGGCCGCGAGAGTGAACCATCATGTCTCGACAACTACTGCGCCTGCGGAGCGCCGTAGTTCGGCGCCAGCAGGCGGTTGCGGATCAGCCAGGCCATGGTGCGTGTCCAGGACTCGTCGGTGTTGCCGCGCATGTCCGCGGTCATCGCCGCCACCGGCTTTCCGGTGTGGGCATCGCGCAGATAGATGTTCATGTTGAGGATGAGATTGGAGACCTTCTGCACGGTCCCGGTGATGGCGAGATCGGCCCCGATGTCGCCAGCCAGCTTGACGTCGCAGCCGCCGCAGGCCTGCAGATTGCTGTGGTGCGCCGCATCGTTAATGGGGGCGATGTCGAGTACGCGAAATCGGCCGGAGTCCTGCAGCGCCGCGCGCAACTGCACGGCCGCATGCGCGAGCCGCTGCTGCTCGTCCTGGCGCGGGCCCTGCACCTCGCCCTGCAGGCTGGTGTCGATCAGCTCGAAATCGAACACCGCCACCTTGGGCGGCTCGGCGCGTGCAGATGTCGTCAACGTCAGGATGAGGAACGCGAGGAGAACAGCAGCTTTCAAGGTCGTGATCCGAAATGACGCCGCAGCGGCCAAAAGTGGGGTTGAAAGCTAGGCCAATTCGTTCATCTTGCAAGATGAAACCTCGCCGAAAAACGACGAGGGAACAATGGGAGGACATGTGGTCCTTGGAGTTCTGGCCCGATCCCTGATCGGCGCGGTCGGCCTCGTGGCCGCCGCAACAGCAGGCCGCGCCGCGGAGCCGATCGACATTGCGATCGGCTATCTCGGCCGCGCGGGCGTGCCGCAGACCTTGTCGCCGCTCGACCAGCCGGCGGCCGATGACGGCGTGGCCGGCGCGAAGCTCGCGATCGAGGACAACAACACCACCGGCAAATTCCTCAACCAGCGCTTCACGCTGATCGACCGCAAGGTCAAGGACGATGAGGACGCAGCCCAGGCCGCCAACGAGCTCGCCGCAAAGACGGGCTTCATCCTGGCGGATCTGCCGGCGGATGCGTTGCTGAAGGTCGCCGACAGCCTGCGCGGCCGTGGCATCACGCTGCTCAACGTCGGCGCCACCGACGACCGGCTGCGCGAGCAGGACTGCCGCGCCAATGTCATCCACGTCGCGCCAACGCGCTCGATGCTCGCCGACGGCCTCGCGCAATATCTGGTGTGGAAGCAGTGGAAGCGCTGGCTGCTCGTCACCGGCTCTCATGACAAGGACAAGCTGTTCGCCGATGCGCTGCGACGCGCCGCGACGCGCTTCGGTGCCAAGATCGTGGAGGAGCGCACCTTCGAGGACACCGGCGGGGCGCGCCGGACCGACTCCGGCGTGACCTTGATCCAGCGGCAGATGCCGGTGTTCACGCAAAAGGCGCCGGCCTACGATGTGCTGGTCGCGGCCGACGAGAGCGAGGTGTTCGCCAACTATCTGCCCTATCGCACCTGGGATGCGCGTCCGGTCGCGGGCTCCGCAGGCCTGCGGCCGACGAGCTGGGACCCGGCACAGGACCAATGGGGCGCCACGCAGTTGCAGAACCGCTTCATGAAGCTGGCCGCACGCCGGATGGACGCTTTGGACATGCAGGCCTGGATGGCCGTGCGCATGGTCGGTGAAGCCGCCTCCCGCACCAACTCCGGCGATGCCAAGGCGATGAGCGACTATCTCAAGGGCCCGAACTTCACCATCGCCGCCTTCAAGGGCACGCGGCTCTCCTTGCGCGACTGGAACCTGCAACTCCGCCAGCCGATCCTGCTGGCCGACGGCCGCATGATCGTCTCGGTCTCCCCGCAGGAGGGTTTCCTGCACCAGGTCTCCGAGCTCGACACGCTCGGTGTCGACCGCCCCGAAACCAAGTGCAAGCTGCAATGATGTCGGATGGAATGATGTTGATGGAGATGGTTGGTCCGACAGATCAGGCCAAAGCGGTAGCAGCTCCGTGGCCTCATGGTTCTCGAGGCGATGCGAACGCAGTGCCTGAACGCGCCTACGGCGCTCTTCACCGTGAGGGTCTTGAGCGCGAACGAGGCGACGAAGGAAGTCCCGGATTTTGCCACATACACCACCCTCGTCCTGAGGAGCCCGCCAAAGGCGGGCGTCTCGAAGGACGGCCGCAGCTTCGCAGGTGTGTCGGCATGGCAGCATTACTGCTCGCCGCCGCGCTCTCGCTGGCCACCATCGCCCCCGCCTCCGCCTACGTCGCCTTCGTCTCGAACGAAAAGGGCAACACGGTCTCCGTCATCGACACCGACAGCTGGACCGTGACCAAGACCATCAAGGTCGGCCAGCGACCACGCGGGATTGCGTTCACCCGGGACGGCAAGTTCGTGATGGTCGCGGTCGGCGACGACGACACCATCCAGGTGATCGATGCCAAGAAGATGGAGGTGGTCGACACCCTGCCCTCCGGCCCCGATCCCGAGCTGTTCGCGCAGGATGCCCAGGGCAAGACGCTCTATGTCGCCAATGAGAACGACAACACTGTCACCGTGCTCGACCTCGAGAAGCGCATCCGCATCGGCGACGTCCAGGTGGGCGTCGAGCCGGAGGGCATGATGCTGAGCCCCGACGGCAAGATCCTGATCTGCACCTCCGAGACCACCAACATGGCGCATTTCATCGACACGGCGACGCGAAAGATCGTGGCGAATGTGCTGGTCGATGCGCGGCCGCGCTACGCCGAGTTCAAGACCGACGGCTCCGAGCTGTGGGTGTCGGCCGAGATCGGCGGCACCGTCTCGATCATCGATCCCGCCAAGCGCGAGGTGACCGGCAAGATCAAGTTCGCCGTGCCCGGCCTGCGCAGCGAGGCCATCCAGCCCGTCGGCATCGCCCTGACCAAGGACGGCAAGACCGGCTTCGTCGCGCTCGGCCCGGCCAACCGGGTCGCCGTCGTCGACGGAACGACCCACGAGGTGAAGAAGTATCTGCTGGTCGGACAGCGCGTCTGGCACATGGAGTTCACGCCGGATGAGAAATATCTGCTCGTCACCAACGGCGTCTCCAACGACGTCTCGGTGATCGACGTCGCCGCGCAGAAGGTGATCAAGACGATCCAGGTCGGCGAGCTGCCCTGGGGCATCACGATTGCACAGCCATGATGACGCAGAACGCACCCGCCCTCGACGCGACGAGCCGCACGCCGCAGCCGGCGCCCGATCAGATCCCGGCGCTCTCGGTTGCCGGCGTCAGCCATTCCTATGGCGCACGCAAGGCGCTCAAAGACGTCAGCTTCACCGTGAAGCCCGCGAGCTTCACCGCCCTGCTCGGCCTCAACGGCGCCGGCAAGAGCACGCTGTTCTCGCTGATCACGCGGCTGTTCGCAGTTCAGTCCGGACAGATCAACATCTTCGGCCATGACATCGGCCGCACGCCGGGCGAGGCGCTGCGGCTGCTCGGCGTCGTGTTCCAGCCGCGCACGGTCGATCTCGATCTGTCGCTGCGGCAGAACCTGCTCTACCACGCCGCGCTGCACGGCATTGCGCGCCGCGAGGCGCTTGCCCGGAGCGAGGAGCTGCTGGCCCGCATCGGCCTCGCCGACCGCGCCGGCAACAAGGTGCGCGACCTGTCGGGCGGCCAGATGCGCCGCCTGGAGATCGCCCGCGCGCTGCTGCACCGGCCGCGCCTGCTGCTGCTCGACGAGGCCACCGTCGGGCTCGACGTCAAGGCCCGTGCCGACATCGTCGGTCATGTCCGCCAGCTCGTCACCGAGCAGGGCATCGGCGTACTCTGGGCGACGCATCTGTTCGACGAGATCGCCGCGACGGATGATCTCGTGGTCCTGCATCAGGGCCGCGTGCTGGCGCGCGGTCTCGTGCCGCAGGTGATCGCCGAGGCCGGCGCCTCCGACGTGAATGCCGCGTTTGCGCGGTTGACGACACAACCCAGCCAGTCCAGCGCTTCTCCGCTGCGGAGCGCAGAGTCATGAGCGTCACGACCGTCCACTCACCCGCGCCCGCACGAAGCGGCTTCTCGGCCGGCGAATACATCACCTGCCTGATCGGCATCGTCTGGCGCGAGGGGCTGCGCTTCCTGCATCAGCGCGAGCGCTTCGTTTCGGCGCTGGTGCGGCCGCTGGTGTGGCTGTTCATCTTCGCCGCCGGCTTCCGCCAGGTGCTGGGCATCTCGATCATCCCGCCCTACGAGACCTACATCCTCTACGAGGTCTATATCGCGCCCGGCCTGATGGCGATGATCCAGCTGTTCAACGGCATGCAGTCGTCGCTGTCGATGGTCTACGACCGCGAGATGGGCAACATGCGCACCCTCTTGGTGAGCCCGCTGCCGCGCGGCTATCTGCTGTTCTGCAAGCTCCTCGCCGGCACCGCCGTCTCCGTGCTCCAGGTCTACGCCTTCCTGGTCATCGCCTGGTTCTGGGACATCACGCCGCCGCCGATGGGCTATCTCACCGTGCTGCCGGCCCTGATCCTGTCCGGCTTGATGCTCGGCGCGCTGGGCATGCTGATCTCCTCCGGCATCAAGCAGCTGGAGAACTTTGCCGGCGTCATGAACTTCGTGATCTTCCCGATGTTCTTCGCCTCGTCGGCGCTCTACCCCTTGTGGCGCGTCGAGGAAGGCAGCCCGTGGCTTGCGTATCTCTGCGAAGCCAATCCCTTCACCCACGCGGTCGAGCTCATTCGGTTTGCGCTGTACGGCAAGCTGAACTGGGTGTCGCTCGCGGTGGTCGGCGGCTGCACCGCCGTGTTCATGATCGGCGCGATCCTGGCCTACGATCCGTCGCGCGGGTTTGTCAGGCGGGGTCCCGGAGGCGAGGCATGAGGATGAGATCGAGTTTGCTGGCCATCGGCCTGATCGCATCGGCCGGCACCGCGCACGCGGCCGATCCGCGCTATCCCGACTGGCCCTGCCCGCAGGCCAAGGTGCCAGAGATCTCGATTGCAGCGGTCTGGGCCGGCCCCCCGATCGACGATGTCGGCACGAGCTGGAAGGACGATGCCAAGATTGCCGCGCTCGTCGCGAAGCTCGCCGCACGCCGCATCCCGCTGGAGCAGGCGCAGAAGGACGTCGCCGACTTCCTCACCGGCACCGCCGACGAGAAGACCCGCAAGGGCAGGCTGCTGTTCGCCGGCCTGTTCGACACCCTCAACGCCCAGCGGACCTCGGTCATGAATGGGCTCGAACGTGTGATGCGCAAGCAGCGCGAGGCCGTCGACAAGGTGCGCGGCGACACCATCGCGCTCCAGGGAATGCACAGCAGCGCCTCGCCGGATCAGGCCAAGATCGAGGAGATGACCAACCAGCTGAACTGGGAGACGCGGATCTTCGAGGACCGCCGGAGCGTGATGAAGTTCGTCTGCGAGGTCCCGACCGCGATCGACCAGCGCCTGTTCGCGCTCGCGCGCGAGATCCAGCAGGACATGGAGTAGGTCTGCGGATGTCCTACCCGCGACCCGATCGCTCACTCCTCCGGCCGCGGCTCTGGCTGCGTCTGCTGCAGCGGCAGGTCGGCGCGAGCCCAGCCATCGGTGCCGTCGGGGTACCAGGCGACGTTGCGGTAGCCATAGGTCAGCGCGCGCTTGGCGGCGTTCCACGACATCCAGCAGTCTTCGAGGCAGTAGAACACGAGCAAGCGACCCAGATCGCCGTCGGACGCGCGTGCCAGTCCGCGCTTCAGGTAGTCCTCCGTCGGCGCCGCCAGCACGCCATAGCCGGTGTCGGGCAGCCAGATGCTGCCGGGAATGTCGAGGCGCGGCTGCTCGCGCCACACCGTTCCGGCCGGCAGGTTCTTCGGCTTGGGCGGCCGCGGCAGCACGTCGATGAAGGCCGCGGACCTGGCGCGCCAGATGGCTTCGGTCTCCTGCGTCGACAGCACACGCGCGCCGGCCAGCGTGGTCGGCACCGGCGCGCGGTAGTTCTCGGTCCGATAGCTGTCCGGCTCGACCACGAGTTCATCAGCCCACGCGGCCGCCGCGATCAGCAGCAGCACGCCGGCCAGGACAGCTGCGGTGAGCCGAACGAGCATGATGCCTACTTGGCAGCCTCCGCGGTGATCAGATGATTGCTCTCATCCAGCAGCGGCACGCCGTAGTCGAGCAGGATCTTGTTGATCTCGCTCTGGTTCTCCTGGATCAGCTTGTTGAGCTGCCGGCGCCAGTTCTGGTCCGCGCCGCGCACCCCCATCGCGATCCGGTAGATCAGCTTCGGCCCCGACGTCTCCTTGACCAGCGGCGTCACGCGGAGTTGCGGGCTCGCCTGCTTGGCATAGTAGCCGGCCATCGGCCCCCACAGCACGCCGGCATCGATCTCGCCGGACTTCAGATCGTTGATCATCGCCTCGGCCGAGGAGTCCACGCGCGTGTCGACCATCAGGGGATAGGGCTTCGCCGTCGGCATCAGCCCGGCGAGCGCCATGTTGGTCGCGGGCGGCGTCCCCGCCACGATACCGATGTGCTTGCCCTTGAGCTTGGCGTCCTCCAAGGTCGTCACGTCGGCAAGCTCGGAGCCCGGCTTCGTCACGATCGCGTAGGCCGTCCGGTAGTAGGGACTTGTGCTCTGCACCAGATCATCCCCTTGCGGGAAGCCCATGATGACGTCACAGCGATGCGACCCGAGCGTCATGCGCACGAAGCCGGTGGCCTGCGGAAAGAACGTATAGTCGACCTTCTTCTGCAGCTTGGCGGCCAGGAAATCGGCCAGCTTGTTCTCGAAGCCCTCGCCCTTCTCGTTGGAGAACGGCAGGTTGCGGGGGTCGGCGCAGACCCTCAGCACCTTGGGATCGACCAGCTCGATCGACAGGTCCAGGCCGTCATTGCTCTGGGCGTAACAGGCGGCCGGTCCGAGCAGACTAAGCCCCGCGGCAACGGCCAGCGAGCAGACAACAGTGCGACGCTTCGTCATTCTTATTTCCATCCCTATGGAGCGCATCCAGGTATTTTTGAAAATGCTAGGCCGCCTGCCTCGCGGGCGCAACAGCTGCTGTCATCGCGAAGAGTTGACCGTCTGTTGCGCCGCAGCGCCCGCGGGCTGTCGCACATGAGCAAGGCGAGCCGATGGTGAAGCAACTCATTCTCGCCATCGCCGCATGGGGCGCCGTTGCGATCGGCGGCTCGGCCGATGCGGGGGCGTCACAACTCGAGGTCAGCGAGATTGCGCCCGGCGTGTTCGTGCATATCGGCCAGACGGCGCTGATGAACGCCGAGAACGAAGGCGCCATCGCCAATGTCGGCTTCGTCATCGGCGACGACGCGGTCGCCGTGATCGATACCGGCGGCAGCGTCCGGGAAGGACGCGCACTGCTCGCCGCGATCCGCGCCCGCACCACCAAGCCGGTCCGCTATGTCATCAACACCCATGCTCACCCGGATCACGTGTTCGGGAACGCCGCCTTCGAGGGCGAGGGAGCGAGCTTCGTCGGCGCCAAGAACCTGCCCCGCGCGCTCGCCGTGCGCGGACCGCATTATATCGAGGCGTTCCGACGGCTGATGGGCGCCGAGTTGATCGACGAGGTGCGCCTCGTCGCCCCCGCGATCCTCGTCGATGACCAGACGGTGCTCGACCTGGGCGGCCGCGCGCTCACGCTGAAGGCCTGGAGCACCGCACATAGCGACTGCGATCTCACCGTCTATGATGACCGGAGCCAGACCCTGTTTGCCGGCGATCTCGTGTTCCTGCGCCACATCCCCGTGATGGATGGCAGCCTGCGTGGCTGGATTGCGGACCTTGCGGGGCTCGCGACGATCCCCGCCGCGCGCGTGGTGCCGGGTCATGGACCCGTCAGCGAATGGCCCCTGGCGCTCAGCGATGAGCAGCGCTACCTCGACACATTGGCCAGCGACGTTCGCGAGCTGATCAAGGCGGGCAAGCCAATTGCGGATGCGGCGGGAGCCGCCAGGTCGGAACGGGACAAATGGGAGCTGTTTGGCGACTATAATGCGCGCAACGCCACGGCGGCATTCTCGGAATTGGAATGGGAATGACCTCGGGGACGCGCTATGATCTTCAACCTGCCAGAACGCTTTTGGAGGACTGCGCCATGATCCGGCTCCGCCTGCCGTCCACATTGCTTCTCGGGGTATGCCTCGCATTCGCCTTCGCACCTGCGAAAGCCGCCGATGGCTACGATCCCTGGCCGGGACTGGTCCAGGACATCTTCAACAACAAGGCGATGCAGGACGGCGCCAATGTGCTGTCGATCGAGATGCCGACGCGCGCCGAGGATGCCTCGGTGGTTCCGGTCACCCTGCGCAGCAAGCTGTCGCCGACCGACGGGCGCCGCATCAGGACCATCACGCTGGTGATCGACCAGAATCCGGCGCCGATGGCGGCCAAGTTCACGCTCGGCCCCGATGCCAACGTGAGCGCGATCTCGACCCGCGTCCGCGTCAACAACTACACGGATGTCCATGCCGTGGCCGAGCTGACCGACGGCCAGCTCTACGTCGTGAAGACGTTCGTGAAGGCCTCCGGCGGCTGCTCGGCGCCGGCGGCGAAGAATCCGGACGAGGCCAAGGCGCGGATCGGCCAGATGCGTTACCGGCAGTTCGCGCAAGCCGGCGAAGGCGCCACCAGCGGCATGCGTGAAGCTCAGGTGATGGTTGGCCATCCGAACAATTCCGGACTGCAGATGGACCAGTTGACGCAGCTGTACATCCCCGCCTTCTTCGTCGATCAGCTGACGCTGTCGCAGGACGGCAGCCTCGTGCTGTCGGTCGAGGGCGGCATTTCGATCTCGGAGGACCCGAACATCCGCTTCACCTATGTATCCAACGGCGCCAAGCACTTCCGTGCCGAGGCCCGGGATACGCAGGGCCACGTGTTCGAGCGCGAGTGGCCGGCGGAGGGTTCAGGCACCTGATGGAGAGGCAAGGCCGAACGGCATCAGAAGCATCTCACTTCGGCTTCGGCCTGCGCGCGGCGGAGATCGTTCAGCGCGTTGGCAGCCTGCTCGGAGGTGCGGAACTGGGTGCCGAGATTGCTCTTCACCTGGGACATGCTGAGCACGGTCTCGGCCGTGACATAGCGCTCATAGGGAATGATCGAGGCGATCACGTCGATCGAGCAGGAGCATTGCGCGATCGACTGGCGGGACTCGCCATTCGCCTTCATGCAGCCGAACACATATTCGGCCCGGGCCGAGGTCGGATAGTCGTTGAGATCCTCGGCACGAGACGGAGCACTCGTGCCGATCATGGCGACACAAAAGGCGACAATCGGTCCTACCGAAACAGCACAACGCATCACAGTCCTCCGCGGCATCGCAGCCGAAGCTATGCTAAGGGAATGAGGCTGAAAAGAACACTCCTCGAGGAAACGCAGACGGGCTCATGATGCGGATCGGTCGCTTGTTGATCGCACTATTCGCCTGCGCCGTGCTGCCGGTTTCGGCATGCTGCGCCGCCGAGACCGTCCGGGTTGCAGTGCAGAAGACCGGCACATTCGCCTGGGAACTGGCTGTCATCCGCGCGCACCAGCTCGACAAGCAGGCGGATATCGCGATCGATGCGGTCGAGCTCGCAAGTCCCGAGGCCGGCAAGATCGCGTTGCGCGCCGGCAATGCCGATATCATGGTGTCGGACTGGCTCTGGGTCTCGCGCGAGCGCACGCTCGGCGCCAAGCTGACCTTCTTCCCCTATTCGAGCGCGCTCGGCGCCGTGATGGTGCCGGCCAATTCGCCGCTCAAGACACTCGCCGATCTCAAGGGACGCAAGCTTGCAGTGGCCGGCGGCCCGCTGGACAAGAGCTGGCTGTTGCTGCAAGCCGCTCTGAAGCGCGACGGCGTCGAATTGAAGTCGCAGGCGACCATCACCTATGGCGCGCCGCCGCTGCTCGCCGCCAAGCTCGCCGACGGCGAAATGGACGCCGGCTTGAACTACTGGAATTTCTGCGCGGCGCTCGAGGCCAAGGGCTTCCGCCGCCTCGCTGGTGTCGAGGATCTGCTGCCGCCGTTCGGCGCCAAGGGCCGCACGGCAATGATCGGCTACGTGTTCGACGAGGACTGGGCCGGCAAACACCGCGATCTCGTTGCACGCTTTCTGTCCGTCACGGCCAAGGCCAAGGAGATCCTGGCCACGTCGGACGCCGACTGGCAGACCATCGCGCCGCTGACCGGCGCGCCGGACGAGGCCACATTGCGCGCCTATCGCAATCGGTACCGCGAGGGCATTCCGCGCCGCTCAGTTGCGGAGGAAGAGGCCGACGCCCGCATTCTCTATGGCGTGCTCGCCGCGATCGGCGGTCGCGATCTGGTCGGCCCCGCCGCTGAGCTCAGCCCCGGCACCTACTACAGGGCGGATGCGAGGGATTAGTGCTGCGGCTGTTGTCCTTTGCGCTTCTGCTGGCCACCTGGTGGGTGGCCGCGACCGTCGCCGGCAGCGCCAAGCTGCCGCCCCCCTCGGCCGTGCTAGCGGTTGCAGTGGCGGAGGCCAGGTCTGGCGCGGTGTTTCTGCATCTCGGCGCCACACTCGCCCGTGTCGCGCTGGCCTTCACGCTCTCGATGGCGATCGGGTCGGCGCTCGGCTACTGGATGGGGCGCAGCCGGCTCGCCAACCGCCTCGGCGATCCCTGGCTGATCCTGCTGCTCAATCTGCCGGCGCTGGTGGTGATCGTGCTCGCTTATATCTGGGCCGGCCTCACCGAGGTCGCCGCGATCGCCGCGATCGCGATCAACAAGCTGCCGACGGCCGTCGTGACCTTGCGCGAGGGCGCCCGCGCGCTCGATCCGTCGCTGGATGAGATGGCGAAGGTGTTCGCCTTCCCGCGCGGCCGAATCCTGCGCCATGTCCTGCTGCCGCAGCTTGCGCCTTATATCGCGGCTGCCGCGCGTTCGGGCCTGTCGCTGGTCTGGAAGATCGTGCTGGTGGCCGAACTGCTCGGTCGGCCCAACGGCATCGGCTTCGAGATCGGCGTCGCTTTCCAGCTGTTCGACATCCCGCTGCTGCTCGCCTACTCGCTCAGCTTCGCCGCCGTGGTGCTCGTGATCGAAGCCGTCATCGTCCAGCCGTTCGAGCAGCGCGCATCAAGGTGGCGGCTCCGTGCGGCTTGAGGTCGATATCAGATCGAAGAGCTACACCAGCGCCAATGGCAAGCGCCAGGAGGTGATCAGCGGCATCGCGTTTGCGCTGCAAAGGGGCGAGGTCGGCGTCGTCGTCGGCCCGTCCGGCTGCGGCAAGAGCACGATGCTGCGAATCCTTGCCGGGCTCGACCTCGACTATCAAGGCCAGGTGTCGCAACCCGCCGGCGCGCGGCTGGCGATGGTGTTTCAGGAGCCGCGATTGTTGCCGTGGCGATCCGTGGAGGACAACGTCAGGCTCGCGGCGCCCGATGTGGCGGAGGACCGGCTGGCCGCGATCTTCGGCGTGCTCGAGCTCGGAGCCCACCGCACGCATTTTCCAGGAGAGCTGTCGCTCGGCCTCGCCCGCCGCGTGGCTCTGGCGCGGGCCTTTGCCGTCGAGCCGGACTTCCTCATCCTGGATGAGCCACTGGCTTCGCTCGACGACGCGCTGGCCGCGCGGCTGCGCGAGGAGATCGCGACGCTGGTCGCTTCGCGGCCGATGATCACGCTCCTCGTCACGCACAGCATGGACGACGCCGTGCGGCTCGGGGATCGCATCTTCCTGTTGTCCTCGCGCCCTGCCCGCCTGCTTCACGCGGTCACGATCGACGTGCCGCGCGCGCAGCGCAGCAACGCGGATGTCTCTGCGCTCAAGGCCGATCTGGCGCGATTGGATTTTTCCGTGTCATAGTCATGGCAATCGATGGACATCGGACGCTCGGGACATGCCATGAGACTCGCCTTTGCCGTGACGGCCATCCTTCTGTCGGCCCTGCCGACCGCCAGCTTCGCGCAGGGCAAAGGCGTCCGGCTGTGGAATCTGACCACCGCGACGATGACCGGCTTCCAGCTCTCGCCGGCCGGCCAGAACAATTGGGGACCGAACCAGACCTTGAACGACAAGGACAAGGAGCTCGATCACGACGAGCGGTTGAAGCTGACCGGGATCGAGCCCGGACGTTACGATGCCAAAGTGAGCTATTCCGGCGACCGCCAATGCATCGTCCGCGACCTCGACGTCAAGCCCGACGCCATCATCCAGGTCGCGGACAAGGACCTCAAGGAGTGCACGAACTAAGCCGCGAAGCGACTCAGGCCTTGTCGTTGCTGTGGGGGTACTCGCAGCGCCACCGCACCGCCGTCCATTTCGGGTGCTCGCCGACCCATCGGGCGATATAGGGCGGCGCCTTCATCGCGCATTGCTGCAATGAGGCTCCGCCATCGGCGAAAACGAGATGCCGCTCTTCGCAGTTGGATGGCGACAGGACCGCGCAGACGGTGATGACGAGATCGATGGGGCTCATGGCTCAGTGTCCTTCGATAAGCCTGACGACGACAGACTATCTCAAACTACGACGACGGGCTGCATCGGTTTCCCGGTCCACACCAGATTATGGTGGAACCGGTCGGAAACGACCATCATCCGGCCCATCGAGTCCAGACGCTTGATCCGGACCGGCAGATCGGCTGCAATGTCCGTGGTCGATCGACCTTTAAAAAAGCGCATGCGGAGGAAGCAGATGCCCAAGGTTCTCGTACTCTACAAGACGCCGAAGAGCGCCGAGGCGTTCGACAAGCACTACATGAATGTCCATGTCCCCTTGGCAAAGAAGATTCCGGGCCTGAAGAGCTACGACATCAGCCGCGGCCCGGTGAATGGGCCGGCAGGTCCCACCAACATCCACCTCGTCGCCACCCTGGTGTTTGACTCGATGCAGGCGCTGCAGGCGGGGATGGGCTCGGCCGAGGGCAAGGCGGCAGCGGGGGATCTGCCCAATTTCGCCGACGGCGGCGTGGACCTCTATATCTTCGACACGCAGGACGTCTGAGCGATCGACGATCGCATTCGTCCGACGGCTCGCCGTTACGTCCGATCGGCCGATGCGCCGGTCGGCCCCGACAATGGATCCGCCAAGCCAGCCCGAAGCAAACGTCGCTCGGGTGGCTTGGCAGATCGCTAGTCGCTACTTGCGCGCCGCGCAGGCATACATGTTGATTTCCATGCCCACCGGCACTTCGACGATCTTCGGTGTCTTCCAGGCCATTTCGAGCTCCCAAATTCAGACTATCATTGACTGGCGCTTCCCTCGCGCCAACGCCGAAGCTAGGACCGCGTCCGAGAGAACGCAAGGCTCGACGGCCCGGAGCGCGTCCGGTTGCTAGTCGCTGGCTTGAACGAAGCGAACGCCCACGGCCGGACGTGACGGCGTTCCGCCTCATTTCTCACACGAGATCGCGACAATCCCCGCCCTGTCAAGGCTTCTGCCGCTCACGCGCCGCCCGGCTGCACGTAGCAGAACACATATCGGTTGCGGCTCAGGAAGATGATGCCGTGACCTGTGGGATTTCCCTTGTCCCATTTCAGCTTGTGATCAGGGACCTCGATTTCGGTGCCGATATCGACGTGCGGACGCCCACGTGGTGCATCGGGCCTGTCATCGGTGATGACCACATAGGTCTTGCCATCCCGCACATGGATCTCGTCGGCAAAATACGCGTCAGCCTCACCGCAACACGATGCCGTCGGCGCGTCGGGCTGCATCAGGGCTTCGTACCATTGGCGCAACGCCGGATCGGCTGCTCCCCATTGCCCGACATCACGCGCACTCGCACTCACCCAGAGGCAACAAAGCATGCCGAGCCAAAGGATGGTTCGTGTCATCCGCCACTCCTCATGTTAGCCCGGCATGCTGCAACGAAGCAATGTTCATGCCGCAAAGCAGCATGAACGAGATGAGATCCTGCAGCTCGCAAGCGCGCTGCAGGCACAATGGCCTGACTGCCCAGCTCGGGCTGACTGGGATGATGTCCCGATCGAGCGGTGGTGACTGCCAGCTTTTCGTATTGACGCTTCCCGATTTCGAGCGGAGTGTTGTTCCCGCAGCGTCAGGATAGGCGCGCATAAAAATCTTGGAGGAAATGAATGAAGCGGATCGCGCTGGCCGCAGGCCTCGCCATTTTTGCATCACATGGTGCAAGCGCGCAGAGTGCCGATCAGTTGATCAAGGGTGCAACTGATACGGCGAACGTCCTCAATTACGGCATGGGCTACAATCTGCAGCGGTTCAGCTCGCTCACGCAGATCAACAAGGACAACGCCAAGAATCTCGTTCCGGTCTGGAACTACAGCTTTGCCGATGACCGCAGTGAGGAATCGCAGCCGCTGGTGTACCAGGGCGTGCTCTACGTCACGACCCACAATGCGACGATGGCGGTCGACGCCAAGACCGGCAAGCAGATCTGGAAGAGCAAGATCGAATATCCGGCAGAGACGCCGCGCGTGGTCTGCTGCGGCATCATCAACCGTGGCGCCGCGCTGTACGACGGTAAGCTGTTCCGAACGACGCTCGATGCCAACGTGATCGCGCTCGATGCCAAGACCGGCAAGGAGCTGTGGCGACAGAAGGCCGCGGATATCAAGGAAGGCTATTCGATGACGGTCGCGCCGCTCGTCGCCAATGGCGTCGTGCTGACCGGCATCTCTGGCGCCGAGTTCGGCACGCGTGGCTTCATCGATGGCTGGGATCCGGCGACCGGCAAGCATCTGTGGCGAACCCACACCGTTCCGAGCCCGGACGAGCCCGGCGGCGACACCTGGAAGGGCGACACCTGGAAGCTCGGTGGCGGCTCGACCTGGATCACGGGATCGTACGACCCCGAGCAGAACACCGTGTTCTGGGGCGTCGGCAACCCCGGCCCATTCAACGCGGCAGTGCGCCCGGGCGACAATCTCTACACCTGCTCGGTGCTCGCGCTCGATCCGAAGACGGGCAAGATCAAATGGCACTTCCAGTTCTCGCCGAACAATCCGTTCGACTATGACGCCGTCGCCGAGATGGTGCTTGCCGACATGAACGTCGAAGGCAAGCCGACCAAGGTGCTGATGAACGCCAACCGTAACGGCTTCTTCTACGTGCTCGATCGCACCAACGGCAAGCTGCTCGCCGCCAACCCCTATGTGAAGGTGAACTGGGCCTCCAGCATCGACATGAAGACCGGCAAGCCGGTCGAGACCGATGTCACGCGTGATGCGCGCGAGGGCAAGAAGGTCACCGTTTACCCCTCGATTCTCGGCGGCAAGAACTGGGAGCCGATGTCGTTCAATCCGCAGACCGGCTTGGCCTACGCCAACACGCTGGTGTTCGGCGGCCACTACAAGACCGAGCCGGCGACCTATAAGGCCGGCGAGTGGTACCTCGGCATGGATCTGACTGACCTCTGGGATTGGCCGGAAGGTCCGCGCGGTCAGCTCAAGGCCATCGATCCGATGACCGGCAAGACCAAATGGGAGCAGCCGAGCGATATCCCGCGCTTCTCCGGTGTGCTGTCGACCGCGGGCGGCGTGGTGTTCTCGGGCAAGCTGACCGGCGAGTTCGAGGCGTTCGACGCCGACAGCGGCAAGAAGCTCTGGCAGTTCCAGACCGGCTCCGGCATCGAAGGCCAGCCCGTTACCTGGCAGCAGGACGGCGTGCAATATGTCGCCGTGACCTCCGGCTATGGCGGCGTGTACTCGCTGTTCTCAGGTGACGAGCGCCTCGCCAACGTTCCCGCTGGCGGCTCGCTCTGGGTCTTCGCGGTCAAGAACTGAGTGCGGATTGCCCGTGAGACAGAACATGTTCATGAGAACGGCGGCGACCTTCGCCGCCGTCGTGGCGACGTCGGCCGTGCTTTCCACGGCCGCCTTCGCTCAGCAGCAGGACGGCACCGCCGCTCACAGCCCGATCGACCTCGGCAAGACCACATTCGCGCAGAAATGCTCGCGTTGCCATGGCCCGAACATGGTGACCTCCGGCACGGTCACTCCCGACCTGCGCCGCTTTCCCGACGATCAGCCGCGTTTCGTCACCACGGTAAAGCAAGGCAAGAACGGCCGCATGCCCCCCTGGGGTGACATTCTCAGCGATGACGAGATCACCGCGCTTTGGGCCTATGTCTCGAGCCGGAGAGCGCAGTGATGCACCGTCTCGTCTATTGCGTGGCGGCATTCATGATGCTGACGGCATCGACAGCGGCCAAGGCCACTGACGATGTCCTCCGACTCTGCCTCGACGAAAATCTTCCGCCGCTGTCGCTCCATCATCGCGGCAAACCCGGCAGCGGCTTTGACGTCCTGCTGGGCCAGGCAATCGCTGACCGTCTCGGCAGGACGCTCGAAATCCAGTGGTTCGAGAGCAAGCTGGACGAGGACTCATCTCCGGCACTGGAAGCGAACGCGCTGCTGTCGGACGGACGCTGTTCACTGCTGGGGAGCTATCCCTTCACGCAGGACGGGCTGGTCGCGCCTGGGGTCAAAACGGCGAAGTTGCCGGATTTCGATGGCGCGACGCGCGACGATCGCCGGCGCCGCGTGGCGCTCGACAAGCTGATGCCGAGCAGGCCTTACCTGTTCTCGAGCTTGACCGTCGTTCTCGGCCCGGCCGCCAAAGCGCGTCGGATCAGTGATATCGGCGATCTGGCCGGGCTGCGGCTCGCGATCGAAAGCGGCACGTTGGCGGACGCGATCCTGATGACGTTCGACAAGGGCCGCCTGATCGACGACATCACTCATCTGATTCCGACGCGGGATGATCTGCTCGGCGCTCTGGAACAGGGAAAGTTCGAAGCAACGCTGCTTGATGGCAGACGCTTCGATGCCTACCGGGCCGCTCATCCCGACAGCAAGCTCGTCGCCTCCGGCTACAATTATCCGATCGGCGCCAACCGGGGTTATGTCGCACTGTCCGGTTCGGCGGAACTGCTGGCGGCGGTCAATAAGATCCTGGCGGAGTTGGAAGGGTCTGGAGAGCTTGCCAAGCTGGCAGGGACTGCCGGCCTGACCTATCTGCCGCCCCGCGCGCCAATCATTCTGGGTGATGCGTTCCAGAAAATCATCCGGAGCGGCGCACGCTAGAGCATGATCCGGAAAAGTGCGCAGCGGTTTTCCGAAAAGATCATGCGCAAGCAACAATCTAAAGCGCGATGACGATTCGTCCTGATCTCATCGCGCTTTAGCGCGGCTGCATATTCAATCCGCGCGCGCTGCCGTCTTGTGAACCGACGAAGGCACCACACCGAAATACTTCCGGAACACGCGACTGAAATGCGACGAGCTCGAAAAGCCCCATGAGAACGCGACGTCCGTGATGGTCTTGCCGGTCTGCGTCTCCAGCTCCTGGCGGCAATGCTGCAGCCGGGCGCGCCAGATATAGTCGCTCACGGTCATGCCACGGTCGCTGAAGACCATATGAAGATAGCGCTTGGTACAACCTAAGGCTGCCGAAATCTGATCGATGCAGAGGTCGGGATCGCGAAGGTGCTCGCGGATGAAAGCCTGTGCCCTGATGTAGACGGCCTCGGGTCCGGCACGATCCAGCATCCGATCGGCTTCGCGGAGCGGCAGCAGCAGCAGATCGATCAGCGACTCGGCGACGCTGGCCGCCGAGTTCGGAGACAGCCGGGTCGCCTCGTCGAAGGCGGCATGCGTCACGTCGTGCGCGATCCGGCCGGTGCCGCTGCGCGCCGACAGCTTGTAGGCCGGCATCTTCTCGGACCGGAAGCCGCGCTCCTGCAGCAGCTCCTTGGGCACGATCACGACGTCATGGCGCGTCAGCGCAGGGCTGATGATGGTGTGCGGCGACGAGACGTCATAGGCCAGGCAATCGCCGGGGCCGATCTCGATCTGGCGGCCATCCTGCTCGAAATAGGAGGTTCCGTAGGTCTGGAACAGAATCTTGATGTAGGGATGCGCAACCTTCTGCGCACGGGCATAGGTATGCGCAATGCGGTGCTGGCTGGCCTCGATCTGGCACAGCTTCAGCCGCGACACCGTGGTGAAATTGATACGGCCCTCGAACGAAGCCCCCTCGAGAGGGTCGACATCGAAACGTCCGCAGAGATCGGTCAGTGCATCTGACCAACGCTGTATCTGGCTCCTGGGCGAAAACCCCGAGGTAGTAAGCGAGCGGATCGTATCGGACATATTCATCCACCGATTCAAGATCGAGACGCAACGGGTCCGCCGCAGGACGGCGGATGAGAATGCTGCAAGATTACTCCGATTTTAAGGCCGCGATATCCCTCGCGACGCATCAGTTCCATAAAACGCCCGCAACGATCCTCCGCCTTCATCCCTGTAAGGTCAAGAAAAACATCAACCTTCGGTGGAACCCGCATGCTGTGAATTGATGCTCTGCAACAAGAATGCGCCCGATGTTGCGGACCAGCAAAGCAAAATCTCCTGCAAAAACTTCGATTCGCTTCACTCTTGAGCAAGCTCTTTTCTCTTTTGGGCAAGTTTCCCGATCGGGAAGTGGATAATCAATGATGCCGAAAACGAATACTGGGCCGCTTTCTGCGGAACCTCAGTTGAACCCGGGAGGAAAGACGATGCGAAGAGTGCTACTCGCAACATGTCTGACGTCAGTCGCGGCGCTCGCCGCGGGTGGCGCATGGGCCAGCGAAGAACTGGTCAAGATGTCGGCCAACCCGAAGGACTGGGTGATGCCGGCGGGAGACTACGCCAACACGCGTTACTCCAAGCTCAACCAGATCAACGCGCAGAACGTCGGCAAGCTGCAGGTCGCGTGGACCTTCTCCACGGGCGTGCTGCGCGGCCATGAAGGCGGACCGATCATCGTCGGCAACATGATGTATGTGCATACGCCGTTCCCGAACAAGGTCTACGCCATCGATCTGGCGAACGACAACAAGATCGTCTGGAAGTACGAGCCCAAGCAGGATCCGAACGTCATTCCGGTGATGTGCTGCGACACGGTGAATCGTGGCGTCGCTTATGGTGACGGCAAGATCTTCCTGCACCAGGCCGACGACAAGCTGGTGGCGATCGATGCCAAGAGCGGCCAGCAGGTCTGGACCGCCGTCAACGGCGATCCGAGCAAGGGCCAGACCGGCACCTCGGCGCCGCTCGTCGTCAAGGACAAGGTCCTGGTCGGCACCTCCGGCGGCGAGTTCGGCGTCAACTGCCACCTGACGGCGTACGATATCAAGACCGGCAAGCAGGCGTGGAGAGCACATTCTCAAGGTCCGGACGACCAGATCCTGTTCGATGCGAACACCACGTCGCTCGGCAAGCCGGTCGGCAAGGACTCGAGCCTGAAGACCTGGCAGGGCGACCAGTGGAAGACCGGTGGCGGCTGCACCTGGGGCTGGATCTCCTACGATCCGCAGCTCGACATGGTCTACTACGGATCGGGCAACCCCTCGACCTGGAATCCGAAGCAGCGTCCCGGCGACAACAAATGGTCGATGACGATCTTCGCGCGCGCGGCCGACACCGGCGTCGCGAAATGGGTCTATCAGATGACGCCGCACGACGAGTGGGACTATGACGGCGTCAACGAGATGATCCTGTCGGATCAGGCGGTCAACGGCCAGCCGCGCAAGCTGCTGACCCACTTCGACCGCAACGGTCTCGCCTATACGCTCGATCGGTCCAATGGCGAGCTCCTGGTCGCCGAGAAGTACGATCCGAAGGTCAATTGGACCACGGGCGTCGACATGGACAAGAACTCGGCGACCTATGGCCGCCCGAAGGTCGTCGACCAGTACTCGACCGACAAGCAGGGCGAGGACGTCAACACCAAGGGCATCTGTCCGGCGGCGCTCGGCACCAAGGATCAGCAGCCGGCCGCCTACTCGCCGGAGACGCAGTTGTTCTATGTACCGACCAACCATGTCTGCATGGACTACGAGCCCTTCAAGGTGAGCTACACCGCAGGTCAGCCCTATGTCGGCGCGACGCTGTCGATGTATCCGCCTGCGGGTGACACCCATATGGGCAACTTCATCGCTTGGGACGGCAAGACCGGCAAGATCGTCTGGTCGAACAAGGAGCCGTTCTCGGTGTGGTCGGGCGCGCTCGCAACGGCCGGCGGCGTGGTGTTCTACGGAACACTCGAAGGCTACCTCAAGGCTGTCGACGCCAAGACGGGCAAGGAGCTCTACAAGTTCAAGACTCCGTCCGGCATCATCGGCAACGTCACGACCTATGAGAATGGCGGCAAGCAGTACGTTGCCGTGCTCTCGGGTGTCGGCGGCTGGGCCGGTATCGGTCTTGCAGCGGGCCTGACGGATCCGACCGCCGGTCTCGGTGCCGTCGGCGGCTACGCGGCGCTGAGCAACTACACCGCGCTCGGCGGCACGCTCACCGTGTTCTCGCTCCCGCAGCAGTGAGCTGAGCAATCTGCTTCCGGCGCATGGATGTTGTCCATGCGCCGGTTCGCCTGCCTCGAAAATTTGGGGATGACGCCCTTGCGTAAGATTCTGATTGCGGTCGCCGCGGCCCTGTGCGCGGCAGCCGGCACCATGAGTGTGGCCGGGAACGCCTGGGCGGAAGGCCCGGGAGATCCAACGGCCGTCAAGTCCGAAGACGGGAAGTATTTCGATAAGGATGGCGATCCAACCTACAAGGTGGGCGCCGATGGATCGGTGGACTGGTACACCTACTCCGGATACCGCCGTTATCATTCCGAATGCCACGTCTGCCACGGCCCCGACGGCATGGGCTCGACCTACGCGCCGGCGCTCAAGGACTCGGTCAAGAACATGAGCTATGGCGACTTCATCGGCGTCATCGCCAGTGGCCGCAAGAATGTCAGCTCGTCCCAGGAAAACGTCATGCCGGCCTTCGGCGACAATCCGAACGTGGCCTGCTACATGGACGATCTCTACATCTACCTGCGCGCCCGCGGCAATGACGCGGTGGGACGCGTCCGCCCGGCCAAGCATGAGGGCAAGCCGCCTGCCTATACGGAAGCGGAGAACTCCTGCATGGGCAAGAAATGATCGACGATGGGGACCGCGAGCTGGGCAGCGTCGCGGGCCCGAGAGACTGAAACAGGAGTTTGAGACATGAAGACGCGCGCCGCGGTCGCTTTCGAAGCCAAGAAACCGCTGGAGATCGTCGAGGTGGACCTCGAAGGGCCGAAGGCCGGCGAGGTGCTGGTCGAGATCATGGCGACCGGCATCTGCCATACCGATGCCTATACGCTCGACGGTTTCGACAGTGAGGGTATCTTCCCCTCGATCCTCGGCCATGAGGGCGCCGGCATCGTGCGCGAGGTCGGCCCCGGCGTCACCTCGGTGAAGGCCGGCGATCACGTGATTCCGCTGTACACGCCGGAATGCCGGCAGTGCAAGAGCTGCCTCAGCCGCAAGACCAATCTCTGCACCGCGATCAGGGCGACGCAGGGCAAGGGCCTGATGCCCGACGGCACCTCGCGCTTCAGCTACAAGGGCCAGACGATCTACCACTACATGGGCTGCTCGACCTTCTCGAACTTCACGGTGTTGCCCGAGATTGCGGTGGCGAAGATCCGCGAGGACGCACCGTTCGACAAGAGCTGCTACATCGGTTGCGGCGTCACCACGGGCGTCGGCGCCGTGGTCAACACGGCCAAGGTCACGCCGGGTTCGAACGTGATCGTGTTCGGCCTCGGCGGCATCGGTCTCAACGTCATCCAGGGCGCCCGGATGGCGGGCGCCGACAAGATCATCGGCGTCGACCTGAACGACGGCAAGGAGGAATGGGGCCGTCGTTTCGGCATGACCCATTTCGTCAATCCCAAAAAGGTCACCGGCGACATCGTCCAACATCTGGTCGCGCTGACCGACGGCGGCGCCGACTACACCTTCGACTGCACCGGCAACACCACCGTCATGCGTCAGGCGCTGGAAGCCTGCCATCGCGGCTGGGGCGAATCGATCATCATCGGTGTCGCCGAAGCCGGCAAGGAAATCGCCACCCGCCCGTTCCAGCTCGTCACCGGACGCGTCTGGAAGGGCACGGCGTTCGGCGGCGCGCGCGGGCGCACCGACGTTCCCAAGATCGTCGATTGGTACATGAACGGAAAGATCGAAATCGATCCGATGATCACCCACACGCTCACGCTCGAAGAGATCAACAAGGGCTTCGACCTGATGCATGAGGGCAAATCGATCCGTTCCGTCGTCGTGTTCTGACCCCAAGCACGCAAACATGAGGAGGATTGCGCCATGACTGTCCACATCCATCCGTCCGTTGACAACGGCGTCAAACAGGGAAGCGGCCACTTCGCCGGCGGCACGCTGGTCTGCAAGTGCCACGATCGGCCGGTGAAGGTCGGCATCACCGGTGACGTGGCTCACAACCACGCCTGCGGCTGCACCAAGTGCTGGAAGCCATCCGGCGCGACCTTCTCCGTCGTGGCCGTCGTGCCGCGGCAGAACGTCGCGGTTCTGGAGAACGGCGACAAGCTGAAGATCGTCGATCCCTCCGCCGTCATCCAGCGCTATGCCTGCACCGGTTGCGGCACGCACATGTATGGCCGCATCGAGAATACCGGTCACCCGTTCTACGGCCTCGACTTCATTCACCCCGAGCTGTTCCAGGAGCAGGGCTCGGCCGCACCGGGCTTCGCCGCCTTCGTTTCCTCGGTGATCGAATCGGGCGTGAAGCCGGAGCAGATGGGAGAAATCCGGGCGCGGCTGAAGGAGCTGGGGCTGGAGCCCTATGACTGCCTCTCGCCGGCCCTCATGGATGCGATTGCCACCCATGTGGCGAAAGCAAAGGCGGCCTGACGGCCGCAACGTACCAAGCGTACCAACTGAAGCGTTCCTTCCTGAAGACTTGGTGCCTCGCCTGCCTATGTGCCGGCGAGGCATTCTTTCTTTTGGCCGGCCCTCCGTCGACGCCCTTGCCGACGTTGTATCCGGTCTCGCGATGCGCGAAGGCACGCCGCCAATGCCATCGCTTCGAATTGCACCGCACGGGACCGCGTACAGCTGGTGGCAGCGCCTGCAACACACGCGCCTGTGTAGACCGGCATCCCTCCCGGTCTGCTATCATGAGTGGCTTTCCGACAACTCAATTGATCCGGCGCGTGCACCAGGGACATGTGGTCCCGCGCGCGTCCACCAACGATCAGAACCAACGACCATTGGTCCGACAGAGCGAGGGCGAACATGATCAAGGTGAAAATCAACGGACAGGAGCAGAGCTGGGATGGCGATCCGAGCCTGCCGCTGCTGTGGTATCTGCGCGATGAGCTCGGGCTCACGGGGAGTAAATATGGCTGCGGCCAGGCGCTGTGCGGCGCCTGCACCGTGATGGTCGACAAGGAGGCCGCGCGCGCCTGCATCACCGCGGTGTCGGATGTCGCGGGCCGCGAGGTCACCACCATCGAAGGCCTGCATCCGACCGGCGACCACCCGGTGCAGAAGGCGTGGCGGCAGGTCAACGTCCCGCAATGCGGCTTCTGCCAGGCCGGGCAGATCATGCAGGCGGCGGCGCTGCTCAACCAGAATCCGAAGCCCTCGCATGATCAGATCCGCGACGCGATGGCCGGCAACATCTGCCGCTGCGGTTGCTATCAGCGCATCGAGAATGCGGTCCATCTGGCCTCGACGGGGGTGTGATCATGAGCATCATCGCAAATCCCGAGATCGCAAAGCCCGCATCGCGCCGCGGCTTCGAACGGCATCTCAAGGTGGAAAACGTTTCGCGTCGCGCAATTCTGCAGACGCTGGGACTGGCCGGCGGCTTCGTGCTCGCCGCCCCCTTGTTGTCGCGCCCGGCGTTCGCCGCCTATGAGACCGGCGCCGGCAAGATGCCGCATGGCACCGTGGTCGATTCCAAGATCTTCGTGTCGATCGCACCCGACGGCATCGTGTCGATCCTCGCCCATCGCTCTGAGATGGGCACGGGCGTGCGCACCAGCCTGCCGCTGATCGTCGCCGAGGAGATGGAGGCCGATTGGTCGCGCGTGCGCGTCGTGCAGGCGCCCGGCGACGAGGTGAAGTTCGGCAACCAGGATACCGACGGCTCGCGCAGCACGCGGCACTATCTCCTGCCGATGCGCCAGATCGGCGCGATGGCGCGGGCGATGCTGGAGGCGGCTGCCGCCAAGAAGCTCGGCGTGCCCGTGGGCGAGGTGAAGGCGGTCAACCATGAGGTCGTGCACAGCGCCAGCGGCAAGCGCCTCGGCTTCGGCGAGCTCGCGGCCGACGCCGCCAGCCAGCCGGTGCCCGCGGTCGACACCATCCAGCTCAAGTCGCCGAAAGACTTTCGCTATCTCGGCAAGGGCCAGGTCAGCATCGTCGACCTGCACGACATCACCGTCGGCAAGGCGCATTATGGGGCCGATGTCCGCCTGCCCGGCATGAAGTACGCGGTCATCGCCCGGCCGCCGGTCACCGGCGGCAAGGTGAAGTCGTTCGATCCGGCCGAGGCGCTCAAGGTGTCCGGCGTCGAGAAGGTGCTCGAGGTCAAGGGCTGGCCGTGGCCGTCGAAGTTCCAGCCGCTTGGCGGCGTCGCCGTGATCGCGCGCAACACCGGTGCGGCGATCAAGGGCCGCGACGCGTTGAAGGTCGAATGGGACGACGGCCCCAATGCAGCCTACGACTCCGTCGCCTACCGCGCCGAGCTCGAATCGGCCGCGCGCCAGCCCGGACTCGTCGTGCGCCAGGAAGGTGATGTCGAAGCGGCGCTGAAATCGGCCGACAAGGTCATCACCGGCGAGTACTATCTGCCGCATTTCGCCCATGCCAGCATGGAGCCGCCGGTCGCGGTGGCCGACGTCAAGGGCGACAAGGCCGAGATCTGGGCGCCGGTGCAGAGCCCCGGCGGCACCCGCGAGGATGTCGCCAAGACGCTGCAGATCCCGATCGAGAACGTGACGGTCAACGTCACCCTGCTCGGCGGCGGTTTCGGCCGCAAATCGAAATGCGACTTCGCGCTCGAAGCCGCCCTGCTCTCCAAGGAGCTGGGCGCGCCCGTGAAGGTGCAGTGGACGCGTGACGACGACATCCAGCACGACTTCCTGCACACCGTCTCGGTGGAAAGGATCGAGGCCGGGCTCGACAAGTCCGGCAAGGTGGTGGCGTGGCGTCACCGCAGCGTTGCGCCGACGATCCTGTCGACCTTTGCGGCGGGCGCTGATCACGCCGCGCCGTTCGAGCTCGGCATGGGCCTCGTCGACATGCCGTTCGAGATCGCCAACATCCAGTGCGAGAACCCCGCCGCCAAGGCGATGACCCGCATCGGCTGGTTCCGCTCGGTCTCGAACATCCCGCGCGCCTTCGCCGTGCAATCGATGATGGGAGAGATCGCCGCCGCCACCGGTCGCGACCAGAAGGACATGCTGCTCGAACTGATCGGCAGTCCGCGCATCGTCAAGCTCGCTTCGGTGAAGGATCTCTGGAACTATGGCGAGCCCTATGAGAGCTACCCGATCGATACCGGGCGGCTGCGCCGGGTCGTCGAGTTCGTCGCCGAGAAGGGCAATTGGGGCCGCAAGGTCGGCAAGGGCCGTGGCCTCGGCATCGCCGCGCATCGCAGCTTCGTCAGCTACATCGCCACCATCGTCGAGGTCGAGGTCGACGACAAGGGCAAGCTGACGGTGCACCAGGTCGACAGCGCGATCGATTGCGGTGTCTTCGTCAATCCCGAACGCATTGCCTCGCAGCTCGAAGGTGCCGCGATCATGGGACTGAGCCTCGCCAAATACGGCGAGGTCAGCTTCAAGAACGGCCGGGTGCAGCAGCGCAACTTCGACGACCATCCGGTGGTCCGGATCGACGAGGCGCCGCTCATCACCAACGTCCACATCGTGCCGGCTGATCCCGACACGCCGCCGAGCGGCGTCGGCGAGCCGGGCGTGCCGCCGTTTGCGCCGGCGCTCGCCAACGCGATCTTTGCCGCCACCGGCAAGCGTCTGCGCGCGCTGCCGATCGGCAAGCAGCTCGCGATCTAAGACGACGAGCCCGTCATCGGCCGGAGCGATCCGGCCGATGATCGCTTCAACAGAACGGCAACGAGCTATCGGCCGTAGCGCACCGAGGCATAACGGCCGATCACGGCGCCGCGGGCCTGTCCCGGCGCACCGGCCACGCCATGAGGCGTGCTGCCGCAATCCTGGCGCAGCGGTGCCGGCGCGACCTTCGGAGCAACGGTGGCATTCGGCTGCCCCTCGACGAGCTTGGTCACCAGCGAGCGCAGCCGCTGGTTCTCGATCTCCAGCTCCTTCAAATGGCGCAGGGCAGGACTGGTGAGACCGCCATAGCGCTGGCGCCAGCGATAAAAGGTGCGCAGCGACACGCCGGCCGTGCTGCAAATTTCGGCAATCGGAACACCCGACTCCGCCTCGCAAAGCAAAACCAAAATCTCGTGCTCGGTGTGCAGGGAACGTCGCATGCTCACAGACCCCTACGCGGCCAACGGGTCTATTCTCGCATGAATTCCATGAGCTTGGTAGTACCCCGGCGCATGGCCCTCGCGACCGCGCGTCGCCGATGCGCACGGCGGGAACGGTCAAGGGCGACGGCGTGGAATCGCCGGGGCCTGCCGGCGCCACGTCGCCGATTGGCAAAATTGACATCAGCGGAAGACGTCCCGTCGATCTGCCGGGGCCGTGAGCAAAGCTGACCAGTTTTTGGCATTGCCGCCCGCCGCATCCTGCCTTGTTATCAGCGCCGAGACCCGAGCCCGACGGAGACAGCCCATGTCCAAACGCCACGAGATTCCCGCGACGCATGAGAGCATGGTGTGGGGCTATCTCGACAGCACGACCCCACCGGTCCTCGAGGTCGCCTCCGGCGACACCGTGACGCTGCATTCGTTCCCGGCCGGCGGCAAGGAAACCCTCCCCGAAGACCGCAGCATCGTTCCGCCCGCCTATCTCACCGCGCTCGACACCATGATCCAGGGGCCGGGCCCGCATTTCATCACCGGGCCCGTCTATGTGAAGGGCGCGCAGCCCGGCGATACGCTGCAGGTCGACATCCTCAGCTGCAAGGTCAGCCAGGATTGGGGCTTCGTCTCGATCCTGCCTTTGCTCGGCACCCTGCCCGAGGAATTCACCGACTACGAGACCATCCACCCGAAGGTCGATCACGAGCGCCAGGTCTGCATCATGCCCTGGGGCACGGAGATCGCGCTCGATCCGTTCTTCGGCATCATCGCCACCGCGCCGCCGCCGGGGTGGGGGCGGTGCGGCTCACCGGTGCCGCGCAGCTTCGGCGGCAACATGGACAACAAGGAGCTGCGGCCCGGCACGACGCTGTATCTGCCCGTGTTCAACGAGGGCGCGCTGTTCTTCGCCGGCGACGGTCACGGCGTGCAGGGCGATGGCGAAGTCTGCATCACCGCGCTCGAGACCGGCGTCACCGGCAGCTTCCGGCTCACCGTGCGCAAGGACATGGATGTCACCTGGCCGTTCGCCGAGAATGCCACGCACCTGATGTCGATCGGCCTCGACGAGGATCTCGACGACGCCGCCAAGCAGGCGGTGCGCGAGATGGTCAAGCACGTCTGCGCCCGCACCAACCTGTCGCGCAACCAGGCCTACATGCTGTGCTCGCTGGCCGGCAATCTGCGCGTCACCCAGCTGGTCGACGGCAACAAGGGCATCCACATGCTGCTGCCGAAGGCGTATCTCTAGGCCCTCTCTACCGGTTGACGAAGTGGTCGTGCGCGCTCAGCACGACCTGCCCGGTGGCATCGACGGCCTGGAAGGTGACGTCCGCATCCACGGGCGCGGACATGGTCAGCGTCACGCGCAGCGTCTCCGAGCCGTCCGGCTCGACCTCGATGGCATCCGCGGCCACATGGCCGATGATGGCGAGCGCCGCTTCGACACCGCTGACGCCGAGCGTGAAGCTCTGCACCGCCGAAGACTTGTTGAGCAGCTTGACGGTGTAGGCGTTGCGCACCGAGCCGTCCGACAGCCGCACCGACAAGGGATCGCGATCGTGCTGGACCGACAGCACCGCGGTGGTCTTGGTCACGAACGACACCGCGATCACCGCCGCCAGCGTGACACAGGCGAGCGCAAGCCCGATGGTCTTCGGCCGGACCAGCCGCGAGACGCGGGGCTCGGCAGCGCGGCCACGTTCGATGTTGCGCCAGCTCTCGTAGTCGATCAGGCCGCGCGGCCGGTCGAGCTTGGCCATCACGCCGTCGCAGGCGTCGACGCACAGGCCGCAATTGATGCAGGCGAAGCTCGGCCCCTGGCGGATGTCGATGCCGATCGGGCAGACCGCGACGCAGGCGCCGCAATCGACGCAGTCGCCGGCCGGCTCGCCCAGCGCGCGCGCCTCGGCCGCCTTCTTTGCCGACATCCGGACCTCGCCGCGATAGTCGCGGTAATTCACGGTGAAGGCCTCGGGATCCCAGATCGCGCCCTGCAGCCGGGGCCACGGGCACATGAAGGTGCAGACCTGCTCGCGCGCAAAGCCGGCGAGACCGTAGGTCGTGCCCGCGAACACCAGCGTCCAGGTCAGCGCCGTCGCCGACATCTCGCCATGCAGGACATCGCGCACCAGTTCCGGCGCATCGGTGAAGTAGAAGATCAACGTGCCGCCGGTGCCGAGCGCGATCATGATCCATAACGCGTGCTTGGTCGCGATCTGCGCGATCCGCTTCGCCGTCAGCGGCGCGCCGATGTTCTTCAGCCGCTGCCGCCGGTCGCCCTCGACGAGGCGTTCGACCAGCAGGAACAGGTCGGTCCAGACCGTCTGTGGGCAGGCGAAACCGCACCACAGGCGGCCGGCCAGCGCGTTGACCAGGACGAGGATGAAGGTCGCGAGCAGCATCGCCGCGGTGATGAGATAGAGGTCCTGCGGCCAGATCTCGGCGGGGCCCAGATAGAGCCGTCCATGGGCGAAATCGAGCAGCACCGCCTGCTCCGGCGCGTTCGGGCCGCGGTCCCAGCGCAGGAACGGCGTGACGTAATAGACGCCGAGCGTCAGCACCAGGATCAGCCATTTGAGCCGACGGATCGGTCCCTTGACGCCTTGCGGAGCCACGGGACCGCCGACCTGGCGTGGCGACCGTGCCGGCTTGCGCACGGGCGCCGGGCGGTGAGCCGGGGACTGGCTTTGGCCCTTCTCCTGCGCCATGCGGCGCGTCCTGGCGTGATCGATCTCGATGGTGATGGCCACGTCTGCCCTCGTTCGCTTGCCTGTTGCAGGCGACGATAAAGGGCGGTGCCCGACGGCTCTTTGTCGGCCCACAAACTTGCGAACGGCTGGCAGCGGCTGTTTGCGCGGGAACAACGATGACCGGTGGCCGGCAGGCGATGAGGGGCACGGCGCCGCGAGCGCCACGGCGGCAGGCGCGGCATCCGGAGGGATGATGGCGGCTGCCGCCCTTTGGGATAACAGCACGCACGGCGACGCTCGCTGCACGCCTCTCCCCGCGTGCGGGGAGAGGCCGGATTGCATCGAGAGGTGCAATCCGGGTGAGGGGGGCTCTCCGCAGGGCCGGTGCGCGTGGCTGCCCCTCACCCCAACCCTCCCCGTGAAGGACGGGGAGAGGGAGCGCACCATCCGTCGCGGCGACCAGCTTCATCTGATTTGACAGGAGTAGATGCGCAGCAGGTTGACCTCGTATCCTCCTCCCCTCAAACGATCTTGATCGACATGTCCGGCAGGCCCTCGAGCTTGCACAGCAGCACGTCACCCTTGACCACCGGGCCGACATTTTCCGGCGTGCCGGAATAGATGATATCGCCCGCCTTCAATTCGAACGCTTCCGACAGCTTCGCGATCTGCTCGGCGACGCTCCAGATCATCTTGGTGAGATCGGAGTTCTGCCGGACCGTGCCGTTGACCGCGAGCGAGATCGCGCCCTTGGTGAAATGGCCGACCTTCGCCACCGGATGGATCGGTCCGAGCACGGCGGCATGATCAAAACTCTTGCCGATCTCCCACGGCTTCTTCTCGGCCGCCATCCCGTTCTGCAGGTCGCGCCGCGTCATGTCGAGGCCGAGCGCGTAGCCATAGACGTGATCGAGCGCCTGCTCGGCGGGGATGTTGGTGCCGCCGGATTTGAGCGCCGCGACCAGCTCGACCTCGTGGTGATAGTTCTTGGTCAGCGACGGATACGGATGCTCGGCGACCTCGCCGATGCTGACGTTCTGGATCGCGTCGGTCGGCTTCTGGAAGAAGAACGGCGGCTCGCGATTCGGATCAGAGCCGCGCTCGATCGCATGCGCCGCGTAGTTGCGGCCGATGCAATAGATGCGCCGTACCGGAAATACGCCTTGCTCGCCGACGATCGGAATCGTGGTCGCCGGCACGGCAAAGATCGGCTTCGGTCCCGCCTGTGCAGCAGCCGGTTGTGTCTCCGCCATGATCGCGGCCGCCG
Organism: Bradyrhizobium sp. SZCCHNS2022; assembly: GCF_032377575.1. NCBI lineage: Bacteria > Pseudomonadati > Pseudomonadota > Alphaproteobacteria > Hyphomicrobiales > Nitrobacteraceae > Bradyrhizobium > Bradyrhizobium sp. SZCCHNS2022. Next base: position 3,801,465 of record NZ_JAUHHZ010000001.1, read on the forward strand.
CAGCCATGCTGCCGGCGCCAGCAAGAAGATTGCGGCGTGAGGTGGGTGCCATCTGGGTTCCTCCTGGATTCAGCCGTTGAGACCGGCCGAGATGCTCGTGGTGAGGCGTCCGCTTCGACGCCCGCGAACTAATAAGCATATCCAGTATGCCAGCGCTACCGGGCGCGCAGGCGTCATTGCTCTCGCGGCGCAACACGCGCCCGAAGGGATGATCGAGACCCTCACGGACAACGCGAGGGCGCAGGGAAGGCCGGACCTCGACTGAGGCCCGTGGCCCGCCTGCGAAAAAAATGCAGGCGGCAGGTACCACAGGTCCAGCCGGACAGACCCGGCCCTCCCTGCGCGATGGCTTTACGGCTTACTCCGCGCTCTCCCCAGGGACCGGCTGTCTTGCCCCTGTCATCCGCACCATCGTCGGCGCGAACTTGATCTCAGCACCGGGAGACCAGGACCACACGGCTTGACCGTGCGCATCGAACCGTTCGTCGGCGCGATTGCTCACGCTGCGGCCCGACACGCCCATCGCATCCCGCATCAACGCTCGTGACGACCGCGATACGCCCCTTAATCGAGGCGGGATGGTTGCATACAATCATACTTTCTATAAAAAAGAAATACTTTTCGTATAAGGCGACGACATTTCCTTTGAGCCCGCCGCGACGGTCGCGGTTAACGGGGGTGCTCGCGAGAGGCCGTAGGGTAGGCAAAGCAGCCGCCCGCAGGGCGGTCGCGTGCCCACCCGTCCATCTACGAACGCGCAGACACAATGGTGGGCACGGCCCGCGAGACAAAGGCGAAAGATGCAGACACGGCACGGACGCGCCTTTGCCCACCCTCCGGCTATCAAGTATCGCCGCGCACTGCACCCGGATGACCGAGGTCATGCCGAGACGCCATCGCAAGCCCACCTCGACAAAGCTCGCGCTTTGCGTCACTTTAAATCAACCCATGGTAGATTGAGACTCATTATGACGACCGCTAAAGACGAGATCAGCAGGTTTCGCTACATAGATGGCAGCTTCAAGAATGAGTTCGAACAGGAGGAGGAAGCGAGAAAATTCGCTAGCGATCAGCGAATGCGTTGGATCATAGTAATCGATCAGCTTATCAGCGTCGGAATTTTTGATTCCAACCTGCTCGCGCCGTATCGAGATTTTGTGAACACACAATCGCACGAACAATTTCTAGTAACGCAGGGTCGAGACGGCTCTTACGCGGTAACGTCTAGCCTTCCCTTGCTCGGCGAAATGCACCTTCCGCAAATTCATGAGGACAAATGGAGCTGGCTTGCGGCTTTATTGGCTTGGTTCAGCCCGTTTGCTTCCATCAATCGCCCTAGGTTCTGTACTCATAAATGGATTCCGTTAGCTGACGGACGGTGATTCACTCCCCTTAGGTGATTTGGGGGGTGAAATGGCGCGGTTTGACCTGAGCGATCGAGAATGGGCTTTGATCAAGCCCTTGCTGCCGAATAAGCCGCGCGGTGTCGGTCGGGTCGACGACCGGCGGGTTCTCAACGGCATCTTCTATGTGCTGCGGACAGGCTCGCCCTGGCGAGATCTTCCGGAACGCTATGGCCCTTACACGACGGTCTATAACCGCTTTAACCGCTGGGCCAAGGCAGGCGTTTGGGTCCAGATCTTCGAGGTGTTGGCAGCTCGCTCGCCGCAGTCGATGGCGCTGATCGACAGTTCTATCGTCCGCGCCCATCAGCACGCCGCTGGGGGTAAAAAGGGGGCGAGGATCACGCCATTGGCCGTTCTCGTGGAGGACTGAGCACCAAGATCAATGCGGTCGTCGACGAGAACGGACTGCCGGTCCGGCTGATGCTAACCCCGGGGCAGGCCCACGATCTGCGTGCTGCGCCATTTCTGCTCCAAGGGCTCAAATGCCGTGATGTTGTGGCCGACCGTGGTTACGACGCCGATGCCCTCCTGCACATGATCAGAGCCCACGGAGCTAGGGCTCATATTCCCTCCACCAGCCAGCGAGTGGTCCAACGCTCCGTCAGCCGCCGCATCTATCGCAAGCGAAATCTGGTTGAGCGCTTCTTCTGCAAGCTCAAGCATTTCAGGCGCATCGCGACCCGTTTCGACAAGCTCGCTCGCAACTTTCTCGCGGCTGTCGCACTCGGCTCAACCCGCCTCTGGGCCAGGGCTTATGAGTCCACGCCCTAGTCCAGCCTTTGCAGACCCTCGATTGATTCGAGCCATGGTCGAACTTCTCGGCCCACCACGCGAGCCATTCGACAGGCTTTTGGCAACTGTAAGCGTAAAATCAAAAAACGCAAAAGAACTACTTGATCACATTACTCGTCGTTCTGAAGAAGCAGACGCGCTGCTTTCGGGACTTCGCCTAAAAACAACTTTCTCCGTGGCGAGCAGTGTATGGCAGGAAAAGTCCCGTCAACACCGACTGCAATATCTTGCAGGCTTTGTCGCTGCCTCCGCGTGCGCGGTCTTGATTGCGACTTGTCTCGTCGTGTTCGGCTCTCACATTTGGACCAGCCTTCCTCGGACCAAGGAAACCGGAGAGTTTACCTATCTCGCCACACTGATCGTCGCCTTGTCGTTCGTCGCGCTGGCCTGGATTTTCCGGATGATCGGGCGCTTCATTACCGAGAACTTCTATTTGGCCGAGGACGCGCGACAGCGCCAGACAATCTTGCAAACGTTTTTGAATCTCATCGGCACCCCGGAGACGCAGATGCGAGATAGCGAGCGCGTGGTGATCTTGAGCGCTCTATTCCGACCTGCACCCGGCCAATCAGCGGACGATCCTGCACCGTCCAGTCTTGCTGAACTCATCAAAGAGGGAATCAATAAGAAGTAACAAGACACCATCCGAATTCATCTTTATCGGTGTTACCCCGAGCACACGGACGACGGGACGAGGCTTGCGCCCCTCGACCTCGCGCGCCGACAGATAGGGCAAGCGGATCACGCAGCCGGTGCGAAGCAGATCGAAGCTCACCGATCCTCAACCTCACCCTCGTAGGCGGCAACGGCCTTATCGACCTCGTCGAACAATTCGTCCGTCATGGTCTCGATACGGCCGACACTGCGCGTCTGGGCCCTGGCGACGAGCTCGCGATAGTCTTCAATGCTGAGAATGACCAGCCGCGGCTTGTTGCGTTGGGTGATCGTCACGGGACGGCGCAGGGCCTCCGCAATGATGTCACCCGACTTTCGCGACAGGTCGCTGGTCGAAAATTCCGCCATACCGCACCTCCATCAATGATGGAAAATACAGCAATGCTGTATACGCTGCAATCCTGAAGCGCTCGGCGAGAAGGTTCTCGACGCCTCTTATGACCATGGATCACCGCGTTTCGGCGGGATGACCGCACCGCGGTGGCATAGTCTCGGCCTGGAATGTCTGCCCATCCCCGCGCAGGCGGCCCGAGTTCTTGTCAGCGATCTCGAAGCGGAATTTGCAGATGAACCCCGAGCATTGCCGCTGCTCAGACGCCGCTCACGGCGTCACCCGCATTATCCGCAACACGACAATGACGTGGAACCGCAGGGCCACAGAACTGTTGCTCCGCTGTTCCACCCAGCAAAGCGAGAATAAGTTGAACCGCCGTCAGTTCATTCAATCTGCGGCTGCGATTCCGGTCGCCGCATCACTCGTGCCGAGCGCGGGAGCCGCAGCGCCAGCTGCTCAGCCGTTCAATGCGGCCTATGTGCGCGATCTCGCGCGCAATCTCGCCGCCAAGCCATATGCCGCGCCGGACAATCAGCTGCCGGACGCGCTGGCCAAGCTCGACTACGACGCCTATCGCTCGATCCGCTTCCTGCCGGATCACGCGCTGTGGCGCGGCGAGAACCTGCCGTTTCAGGCGCAGTTCTTCCATCGCGGCTCGATCTACAAGGACCGCGTCGACATCTACGAGGTCACGGACGGACAGGCCAAGCCAGTGGCCTATCGCCCCGAGGACTTCGCGTTCGGTCCGCAGGTGGCCGCGTTCGCGGCGGCGGATCTCGGCTTTGCCGGCTTTCGCATTCACGCGCCGATGAACCGGCCCGACTATTACGACGAGGTCTGCGTGTTCCTGGGCGCGAGCTATTTCCGCGCCGTGTCCAAGGGCGAGCTCTACGGGCTGTCCGCGCGCGGGCTGTCGATCGACACCGGCGAAGCGAAGGGCGAGGAGTTTCCGGTCTTCAAGGCGTTCTGGCTGGAGAAGCCGACGGGCGGCGCCACCGCGATGGTCGTGCATGCGCTGCTCGACAGCAAGAGCGCCACAGGCTCGTACCGCTTCACCATCCGTCCAGGCGAAACCACAGTGTTCGACGTCGAGGCCTCACTCTATCCCCGCGTCGAGATCGGTCACGCCGGACTGGCGCCGATGACCAGCATGTTCTTCTTCGGTCCGAACGACCGCAACGAGGCCGATGACTTCCGGCCCGCGGTGCACGATTCCGACGGACTCGCGATGTTCAACGGCAAGGGCGAGCAGCTCTGGCGTCCGCTGAGCAATCCGCGCGACCTTCAGGTCAGCGTCTTCAACGATCTCAATCCGCGCGGCTTCGGCCTGATGCAGCGGGAACGAAAATACACCGCCTACCAGGATCTCGAGTCGCATTTCGAGCAGCGGCCGAGCCTGTGGATCGAGCCGATCGGCGATTGGGGCGAAGGCGCCGTGGTGCTGTTCGAGATCCCGACCAAGCAGGAGATCCACGACAACATCGCCGCATTCTGGCGGCCGAAGACGCCGCTCGCCGCCAAGGGCGAGCACAACATGACCTATCGGCTGCATTGGGGGCCGGACAGGCCGAAGCCACACGCGCTGGCGCGCTTCACGCGCACCGGCGTCGGCGCCCGCGGCGAAGGCCGGCTGTTCGTGCTCGAGCTGGAGGGCGACGCCTTGAAGGGCATCGATCCGGCGACGGTCAAGGGCGTGGTCAGCGCGGCGAAGTCCGAGGTGACGAACGTCGTAGCGCAGCCCAACCCCGAAACGGGAGGCTGGCGGCTCAGCTTCCAGTGCGCGGTCAGCGACGCTCCGGTCGAGCTCAGGGCGGAGCTGGTCGCCAACGACAAGCTCATCTCAGAGAGCTGGATCTATCGGTGGACGCCATGACCGCCACCCAGCTGCTGCGCTCCGATCAGGCCGCGGGTTCGGGCTTTCTCCCGGCCGAGGCGCCGCTCGCGATGGTGCCGAAGCCGCTCAACGATCGCGCGCCCCCCAGGCGCGATGTCACGAGCGGGCCGCGCATCGCCTTCCGTCGCAGTCTCGTGTTTCTTGGTACCGCCGCCCTGACGCTTGCGGGCTGCACCAAGATGTATGAGGTCGTCGAGGTTGGCGGCGTGACGGTGCTCGAGAGTCTGGTGCTCGTGCTGTTCTCGATCCTGCTCGCCTGGATCGCATTTGCCTTTGTGTCGGCGCTGGCCGGCTTCGGCGCGATGTTCGCACGGCGGCGCGACACGATCGCGATCGACGTCGACGGTCCCCTGCCCGCCCTCGCAAGCCGTACGGCGATGCTACTGCCGACCTACAACGAGGATCCGCACGCGGTGATGGTGCGGCTGCGCGCCATGATCGAGTCGATCGCCGAGACCGGCCAGGCCGAGCGCTTCGACTGGTTTCTGCTCAGCGACACCACCGATCCGGACATCTGGATCGGCGAGGAGGCAGCGTTCCTGGCTTTGCGCCAAGTCTGCAGCAGTGCCCGCGTGTTCTACCGGCACCGCGCCGACAATGTCGCGCGCAAGGCCGGCAACATTGCCGAATGGGTCCAGCGCTTCGGCGCCGCCTATGACCACATGCTGATCCTCGATGCGGACAGCCTGATGAGCGGCGCGACCGTGGTGCGGCTGGCGCATGCCATGGAGCAGGCACCTCAGGCGGCGCTGATCCAGACCCTGCCCGTGATCGTCAACGGCACCAGCCTGTTCGCGCGGCTGCAGCAATTCGCCGGGCGGCTCTACGGACCGCTGATCGCCGCCGGCAATGCCTGGTGGTACGGCGCCGAGGGCAACTACTGGGGCCACAATGCGATCATTCGCGTCGAAGCATTCGCGCAGGACGCGGCGCTACCGGAGTTGCGCGGGCGGAAGCCGTTCGGCGGCCATATTCTCAGCCACGACTTCATCGAGGCCGCGCTGATGCGCCGGGCTGGTTGGGGCATCTACATGACCGTCGACCTCGACGGCAGCTACGAGGAGGTGCCGCCCTCGTTGATCGACCATGCCGCGCGCGACCGGCGCTGGTGCCAGGGCAATCTGCAGCATCTGGCGGTGCTGCCGGCACGCGGCCTGCATTGGGTATCGCGGCTGCATCTGTTGATCGGCATCGGCGCCTATGTCACTGCGCCGCTGTGGTTCGCCTTCCTCGTGCTCGGCATTCTCATCTCGCTGCAGGCCAACTTCGTCCGCCCAGAATACTTCCCCAAGGGCTTTGCGCTGTTTCCGACCTGGCCGGCCCAGGATCCCGTGCTCGCCGCCCAGGTTTTCGCTGCGACGCTCGGCCTGCTGATGATTCCGAAGCTGCTGGCCTGTATCGCAACGCTGTTCCGCCGTCACAGGCGCCGCGGCTTCGGCGGCGGGTTGCGGTTATGCGCTGCCGTGCTCGCCGAATCGGTGCTTGCAGCGTTGATCGCACCTTCGATGATGATCTTCCAGTCGATCGCGGTGATCGAGATCCTCCTCGGCCGCGACGCCGGCTGGCAGGTGCAGCGCCGCAGCGACGGCGGGGTCAGCCGGCGGGAGATCTATCGCAAGTTCGCGCTGCCGACATTGTGCGGCCTCGCGATGGCCGCCAGCGCCTATGCGGTGTCGTTGCCTCTGCTGGCGTGGATGTCGCCGGTGATCGCCGGCCTCGTGCTGTCGATTCCGATCGGCCTCCTCACCGGCGGACGCAGCACCGGCGCGGGCCTGTTCACCACGCCCGAGGACCGCTCTCCTCCCGCGGTACTGGTCCGCGCCCGACAGCTTGCGGATGAGCCGGAGCCGCGCCGCGCCCCCGCGCTGGTCGCGTTGCAGCGGAATGCCGAACTGCGACGGCAGCACGTCGACGCCTTGCCTGCCACGCCGCGGCGCAAGCCGGGCGACATCAATGTCGAACTGGCGACGGCGAAAGCCCGGATTGCCGACGCGACCAGCTTCGACGAAGCGACAGGCTTCCTCTCCCGCCGAGAAACGCTCGCCGTGCTCAACGACCGCGCGACGCTGGAACGGCTGGTTGCGCTGCCTGCCGCAAAGGCCTGAGCCTCCGCCCTACTTCGTCAGATGCGCCGAGGCGATGGCCTGCTGGAACAGCGCCGTCAGCGCCGTGCCGATGCTTCCGCTCGAATCGACCTCGTAGTAGTAGCCGGGGCTGGCGCAGGACTTCATGATGCCGCCGATCGAGTCGCGCCACGGCGCGATGTAGGTCGTGTACCAGCTGTTGTTGGTGATCGCGAGATAGGTGGTGTAGAGCACTGCGATCTTGATGCCGCGAGCCTTCAGCGCGGTGCAGGTCGTGGTGTTGAGCGGCTCCTGGCAGCGTCCGCCGGACAGCACGGTCTTGCTGCACGTGGTCGGATAGGAATAATCCGCGACGCCGTCGGAGACGAAGAACAGCCATTTCTGCGGCTTCGACGACGAGCCGTCGCCCTGGGTCGGGATCACCCCGTTCATGGCCGACATGGTGCCGTCGAAATCGGTGCACATGTCGTTGTTGTAGCCGCTATAGGGAATGGTCATCAGGTCGAGCGAGCTGACCGACGACTTCACCGAGGACATGCTCGAGGACAGGCTGGCGATGGTCGTCAGCCCCAGCGAGCCGCAATCGCTGCCCAGGCTGTAGACCGCCATCCGATACTGATTGCTGACGACCTGGCTTGCGGTCGCAGTGTCCGTCAGCGACTGGGTCGCGGACCTCACGACGTCGATCCGCATCGTCACGCCCTTGTTCTTGGCGATCTGATAGTAGCTGTTGGTCTGCAGCGTCTTCTTCGAGCTCGACGTATAGGTGTCGTGGCAGGCGAAGGCGCATTTGTCGGAGGTCGCGTTCTGCAGCTTGGTCATGTCGGCCGTGGTCGCGCCGAGGCCCTGCGACGGCGAATTGTCGACCAGCACGTAGAAGTCCATGTAGGTCGGGAACGAGGCCGAGGCCGACGAGGACGTGGAGATCGTCATGGTCGGATAGCCGAACATGTACATGAATACCGTCTTCACCACCACGTTGGCGGTGCCCGTCACGGTTCGCGCGGTCACGCTATCTGCGATGTCGATGTTCAGCGCGTTCGATGACAGGTTGTGCGCCGACATCTGGCCGTTGAACATGTTGGTCGCCGCCGTCTTGGCGTCGGACGCACTGCCGCGCATCGCCGTATAGCCGGTCGCCGCCAGCATGGCGGCATCGAGCGAGGCAGCCAGCTTGGCCTTGGCCCGCACGGCCATCGAATAGTCGATGGCCGAGCCGACGAAGGCCAGGATCGGCAGCAGCGCCAGCGCGAAGATGATGGCGATATTACCGCTGTCGTTGCGCTGGAACCGCGACAGAAGCGTGAGGTACTGATGTCCGGCCGACAAGGCTCAAAACTCCGACAAACAAGATCCGTTGCGGACGATGTTGCGGACCAACCGTTGCGTTGGAATTGATGGAATTGCAGAGAGTCGGTTACATCCTGTTTCCGATTGTCCTAAACGGTGCCTTCGCACCATCGCCCCCCGCATGACTGACATGCAGCGGCCCTCGCGAGGCCCCTTCGGGGCGTGAGCGGTGATGGATGCGACGGCTCCTGCACGCCTCCGATTGGGACGGCGCCCCTCCTCTGGTACCCCGATTGCAAAGTGGCGACGCGGATAGCATAGTCCGCGCGTTTTTCGGCGCCCGACGCGCTGATTCTCGAGGGGGTTTTGGGGACGACGATGGCAGATGCCGATCTTGATGCCGTGATCCGGCAACTGGCCAAGCAGCAGAACAAGACCATTCTGGCGGCGGCCAAGAAGCGGCGGGACCGTTTCAACGGCATGGCGGTCAAGGCCAAGGACAAGGACGCCAAGGAGCGCTTCAAGATGCTCTCCCGTGAGGCGGTCGAGCAGGCCAATGCCGCCGCGCGCCGGCTGCTGATCTCGGCCGACAACGTTGCCGACAGCTATGCCCGCGCGATGCGGCAGGCCGCCGCGGCCGAGCTGCCCAAGGTCCCCGACAAGAAGGCGCCGGAGAGGAAGGCCGACAAGCCGTCCGATGCCGCGCCGGCCAAGGCTTCCCGCGGCAAGGCGAGCAAGACGCCTCCCACGAAGACCGGGCCGAAGAAGCCTGCCAAGACGAAGGCCTGAGCTGACCCCGAACGTGAGCCGGGCGACGAGCGGCCACACCTGCCAGCGCCTCGTCGTCTGATCTCGGAACGTGCCGCACCACGCGTGGCACGGTGAAAATTCGCGCGCTCATAGCAACCATCGTCGCGGCTCAGACTTGCTCCGGAGGTCTTGGTGACGCGGAGATGGGAATGAAGGCGCTGGTCTGGCATGGCAAGGAGGACATCCGCTGCGACACGGTCAGCGATCCCGAGATCGAGCATCCGCGCGACGCGATCATCAAGGTGACGAGCTGCGCGATCTGCGGCTCGGACCTGCATCTGTTCCACAACTACATCCCGGCGATGATGCCGGGCGACATCATGGGCCACGAGACCATGGGCGAGGTCGTCGAGGTCGGCTCCGGCGTCAACGGCAAGCTCAAGAAGGGCGACCGCATCGTCGTGCCCTTCACCATCATCTGCGGCGAGTGCGAGCAGTGCAAGCGCGGCAATTTCTCGGTCTGCGAGACCACCAACCGCAACAAGCATCTCGCCGAGAAGGTGTTCGGCCATACCACGGCGGGCCTGTTCGGCTACACGCATCTGACCGGCGGCTATCCGGGCGGCCAGGCCGAATATCTGCGCGTGCCTTATGCCGACGCCACCCACATCAAGGTGCCCGACGGCATCACGGACGAGCAGGCGCTGTTTCTCAGCGACATCTTCCCGACGGGCTGGCAGGGCGCGGCGCAATGCGACATCGAGCCCGACGATACGGTCGCGGTGTGGGGCTGCGGCCCGGTCGGACAGATGGCGATCCGCAGCGCCATCCTGCTCGGGGCCAAGCAGGTGGTCGCGATCGACCGCATCCCGGAGCGGCTGGCAATGGCCGAGGCCGGCGGCGCCATCACCATCAACTTCGACAGGGAGAGCGTGGTCGAAAGGCTGAACGAGCTGACCGACAACAAGGGCCCGGAGAAATGCATCGACTGCGTCGGCTTCGAGAGCCATATCAGCATGGCGCAGCCCGACAGCGTGCTCGATCGCGCCAAGCAGATGTTCATGCTCGAGAACGATCGTCCGCACGCACTGCGCGAGATCATCTATGTCTGCCGGCCTGGCGGCATCGTCTCGATCCCCGGCGTCTACTCGGGCTTCTCGGACATGGTGCCGATGGGCGCGCTGATGAACAAGGGGCTGACGATCCGCACCGGTCAGACCCACGTCAACCGCTGGACCGAGGATCTGAAGCAGCGCATCGCCGAAGGCCAGATCGACCCGTCCTTCGTCATCACCCACACCGTGCCGCTGGCGCAGGGCCCCGAGATGTATCGCGCGTTCCGCGACAAGCAGGACAGCTGCGTCAAGGTCGTGTTGAAGCCGTAAGGGAAGCGCAAAGCATGTTTCATTTTTCCAATCTCGTCAGGTCCAAGGGCGACCCCAAGATCATCGCGACCGGCCCGAGCTCGCTGACTGCGGCCGACCGGCTGGCGCGGGGGCTCGGCTGGTTCTCGATCGCGCTCGGCACGCTCGAGCTGCTGGCCCCGCATCGGGTGACGCGCGCGCTCGGCATGGACGGCCGCGAGGGCCTGGTCCGCGCCTATGGCGTCCGCGAGCTGCTCGCCGGCGTCATGACGCTGTCGGTCGAGAAGAAGGCCGGCCTGTGGAGCCGCGTGGCCGGCGACGGGCTCGACATGGCGACGCTGCTCGGCGAGGTCAGGCCGAGCAACCCGCGCGTCGGCACCGTCATGGCTGCGCTGGTGATGGTCGGCGGCATCACGGTGCTGGACTATGTCGCGGCCCAGGACGTCGCACGGCAGCATGATGCGCGGCGCGGCCGCAAGCGGCTCTACTTCGATCGCAGCGGCTTCCCGAAGGGCGTCACAGCTGCGCGCGGCGCGGCAGCACTGCCGCGTCCGACGAGCACCCCCGCGGCGACCTGAGCTGGCCTTGCAGCTAAGGCTTCAGGGCGACCGTGAACAGGCGGAAACCCGCGATCTTCGGAAACGCCTCGGCGGCTTCCGGCGAGGCCAGTGCGACCACGGCCGCGTTCACCTCGCCGTTGCTGAGCCGGGTGATCGCGGTCGCCTGCCCTTCCAGCAGCAGCACCTCGGATGCACCGGCGGCATTCATGGCCGTCGTGATCCTCGCATTGGATTTGGCATAGCGTTCATCGATCGCGATCACCTTGCCGCTGAGATCCGCCAGGCCCCGCACGGTCGGGCGCGCCAGCACCACGGCCACGAGATGGCTGTCGGCAGGCCCCTCCGGGACACGTAGCGCGGTCATGCGCTCGGCCAGCTCGGCCGCCACCGTGACCGCTGCGACCATGACCTCGCTCTGAACCTTGCCCGGGGCGGGCGGGGTATCCTTCGCGGGCGACGGAATCTTGACGACCGGCGCGGAGGCGCCGTCGGCCGGCGGGACCGGCTCGGGCGACGGCTTGTCGGAAGATGACTTGTCGGAGAATGATCTGGGCGCCGGCGCGGCGGGCGGCTTTTCAGGCGGCCTTGCGGTGGCGACCTGCGGAGGCAAGCGTCGCTTGGCCACGCGGGCGTGCTTGCGTTGCAGGGCCGCACGACGCGCAACGGCGGAGGTCTTCTTCGCTTTGGCCACCTTCTCGGAGGGCGCCAGCGACGCCGGCTGACCGGCGGCAGCATTGTCCGCGCAGGCGTTGCCGCTCAGATCCACGCAAGGCGCCGCGACCTGCGGCATGACCGGACGGCTGCATCCTGCCAGAGCCAAGACTGATACGACGGCCAACGCGCCAATACAAAGCGCTCTCACTTTCCCGCTCCTGACGACTCTCCTGCGCGCCCCACGCGCCCCTCGTTGGCCTCCTATTTCCACGGAGATGCGTTAAACTCAGGCTTAAGCGCCGGTCCGGGCCGGTGGTCTCAGCGCGGCGTGGTTAATGTCCAGCGCATGAAGCGGCAGCGTCGGCCGAGCAGGTTCTTCGTAGCGCGATCAAACAAGTCGCGGGGAACAGCAGCCGGACCGGGCGCGATCTGTGGTAGTGTTTGTACGGCATGGAAAGGCGGGGGCGAGCAGATGTACTTCTCCAGGACGGCGTCGGCCGCGTGCGTCGCGATGGGGCTCTGCCTCGGAACCGCGAGCGCCGACACCATCGCCCGCTACGACTGCACGATCGTCGGCACGATGGGCCTCGAGCCGATCGGCGACCGTCCCGGTCACATGCTGGTCAGCTTCCAATATTCGTGCATCGGCACCGACGGGTTGATGAAAGGGGCGACCTACACCGCCAACGTCGCCTCCGAATGGGAGAACCAGAAGGGCCGATATCTGTACGGCGCCGGCATTCACCGCAGCACGGACGGCTATGCCGTGGCCGTGCTGAGCGAAGGTGCGGGCTCGGTGGTGATGAAGGACGGCACGCCGGCCATCTCCGAGGCCACAGGCAAGGTCGTGTTCAAGCTGGCCTCGGGGCGTTTCGCGGCGCTGGCCGGACGCACGGTGAATTTCACCGCGCGGCTGGTCGGGCCTGGGCACCTCGTCTACGAATTGACGGATTGACCGGCGCACGGCCCCCGCGAAGGCGGCACGAATTTCCGTTGATCGGATCAGCGCACGCCGCCATGTTGGACCGCCTGCTGTCGGGGCGGAACGAACCGCCGCGGCCGATGTTTTCGAACTTGCGAAGGATGCTCCATGGCCAAGACAGACCCCGCTGCCGGCAAGCCGATCGCCAACGCCGCGCTCGCCAACATTCCGCGGCTGATCACGGCCTACTATGCGCTGAAGCCCGACCCGCACGAGCCCACCCAGCGGGTCGCCTTCGGCACCTCGGGCCATCGCGGCTCATCGCTGAAGACCGGCTTCAACGAGAACCACATTCTCGCCACCACGCAGGCGCTGTGCGACTACCGGCGCCAGCAGGGTCTCGACGGTCCCCTCTTCGTCGGCATCGACACCCATGCGCTGGCCGAGCCGGCGCTCGCCAGCGCGCTGGAGGTGTTCGGCGCCAACGGCGTCGAGGTGATGATCGACAAGGACGGCGGCTACACGCCGACGCCGGTGATCTCGCACGCCATCATCTCCTACAACAAGGGCCGCACGGCGCATCTCGCCGACGGCGTCGTCATCACGCCGTCACATAATCCGCCCGACGACGGCGGCTACAAATACAATCCGCCGCATGGCGGCCCGGCTGATACCGACGCCACGGGCGAGATCGAGCGCCAGGCCAATGTCTATCTCGCCAACGACCTCGATGGCGTGTCGCGCATCAGCTACAATCAGGCCAAGCAGCGCGGCTCGGTGCATCCGCACGACTACATCACGCCCTATGTCGCCGATCTCGCCAACACGGTCGATCTCGACGCGGTGAAAGCCTCCGGCGTCAAGATCGGCATCGATCCGCTCGGTGGTGCCGCCATCGCCTATTGGGCGCCGATCATCGAGCGCTACGGCCTCAACGCCACGATCGTCAACGATGTCGTCGATCCGACCTTTCGCTTCATGACTGCGGATTGGGACGGCAAGATCCGCATGGATTGCTCATCGCCCTATGCGATGGCGAGCCTGATCGCGATGCGCGAGCGCTTCGACGTCGCTTTCGCCAACGACACCGATGCCGATCGCCATGGCATCGTGACGCGCACCGGCGGGCTGATGAACCCGAACCATTATCTGGCGACCGCGATCTCCTATCTGTTCGCGCACAGGCCGGACTGGCGCAGCGACGCCGCGATCGGCAAGACCATCGTGTCGAGCTCCCTGATCGATCGCGTTGCCCGGAAGCTCGGCCGCAAGCTGGTCGAGACGCCCGTCGGCTTCAAATGGTTCGTCGAGGGCCTCGGCACCGGCAGCTTCGGCTTCGCCGGCGAAGAGAGCGCGGGGGCCTCGTTCCTCAAGCGCGACGGCACGGTGTGGACCACCGACAAGGACGGCCTCATCCTCGGCCTGCTCGCCGCCGAGATCATGGCCAAGCGCGGCCGCGACCCGAGCGAGCTCTACAAGGAGCTCACGGCGGAGCTCGGCGCCCCCGTCTATGAACGCATCGACGTGCCGGCCAGCCCGCCGCAGAAGGCGGCGCTGAAGGCGTTGACGCCGGAGACGCTGAACCTGAAGGAGCTCGCCGGCGACCCCGTCCGCGTCATGCACACCAAGGCGCCCGGCAACGGCCAGTCGTTCGGCGGCATCAAGGTCGAAACCGAGTATGGCTGGTTCGCCGCCCGCCCCTCCGGCACCGAGGACGTCAACAAGCTCTACGCCGAAAGTTTTCGCGACGCCGAGCATCTCAAGCGCATCCAGAGCGAGGCGCAGGCCGCGCTGGCGAAGGTCGCGTAGCAACGGCCATCATGCGGGTTCGAAGCGTGTGTGACGACATGCACATTCGCTTCGGCCACGTTGCATCATGATCCCCGTCACAGGCTGCATCGGGCAGCCGAGATCACAGGGACCAACAATCATGAACCGTCTGATCGCTCTGCTTGCCGCCGCTGCCGCCCTCTCCGTCAGCCTGCTTGCGAGCTCGGCGACACCGTCGGCCGCGCTCGATCTCAGCTGGGTGAGCAACAAGCCGTATGTGAATTGCCTTACGAACGCGCACAAAGTGGCCATGACCTATCCGCCCGCGCAGCGCGGCTATTGGGACGACAAGCTGCGCCGGGCCTGCAACCGCGGCTATTATCCGAACCGCCCGGGCGTCCAATATTGAGGGCCGCACAATGATGCGCGCGGCGGCTGACGAGCCGACGCGAAACGACCGGCCCGCACGGCAAGCGCCTTGCGGGCCTTGACATCTTGGATGGCCTCGCGCGGCCAACGCCGGTTGCGTTCCCGCCGTTTCCCTTTTTGCCGCGGTTCGGATATCGATGGGCGCACAAGGGATTAGACAGCCATCGGTGAGACCGGATGCGAAGCTCTTCGACTGCCTTGCGCGTCACCTTCAGCGCGCTTGCAACCTCGTTCATGCTGGTTGTCAGCGCCGCCGCACAAATGGCGCCGGAGGCCACAGCGCCGCGGCCGAAGCCCGCGCCGTCGATGCGGGCGGCAGCCTGCCATAACGGCCAGAGCTTCGACCGCTTTCTCGCCGAGCTGAAGCAGCGTGCGATCGCCGAGGGCGTGTCGCAGCGCGCGATTGCCGCCGCCTCGCCCTACCTCACCTATGATCAGGGGATCGTCAACCGCGACCGCGGCCAGCGCGTGTTCGGCCAGCTGTTCACCGAGTTCGCCGGCCGGATGGCGGCGGCCTACCGGATGCAGAACGGCCAGCAGCACATCAGGATGCACGCGGCGGCGTTCGCACGCGCCGAAAAGGACTACGGCGTGCCGCCCGCGGTCATTGCAGCGTTCTGGGGCCTGGAGAGTGATTTCGGCGCCAACATGGGCAATCTGCCGGTGCTGCCCTCGCTGGTGTCGCTGGCCTATGACTGCCGCCGCAGCGAGCGTTTTCAGAACGAGACGATCGCCGCGCTCAAGGTCATCGACCGCGGCGATCTCACGCCCCCCGAGATGATCGGCTCCTGGGCCGGCGAGTTGGGCCAGACCCAGTTCCTGCCGACGCATTACGTCACCTACGCCGTCGACTATGACGGCGACGGCCGCCGCGACCTGCTGCGCAGCGCGCCCGACGTGATCGGCTCCACCGCGAACTACATCGCGACCGGGCTGAAGTGGCGCCGCGGCGAGCCGTGGCTGGAGGAAATCCGCGTCCCCCAGACATTCCCGTGGGAGCAGGCCGATCTCACCGTCAAGGCGCCGCGCAGCAAATGGGCCGGCCTAGGAGTGACCTATGCCGACGGCCGGCCGCTGCCCAACGATGCGCTGGAAGCCTCGGTGCTGCTGCCGATGGGCCGCAACGGCCCGGCTTTCCTCGCCTACCCCAATTTCGCCGCCTACACCGAGTGGAACAACTCGCTGATCTATTCGACCACCGCCGCCTACCTCGCCACCCGCATCGCCGGCGCCGCGCCGATGCGCAAGCCGACTGCGCCGGTCGCGCAGCTGCCGTTCAACGAAATCAAGGAGCTGCAGACGCTGCTGGTGAAAGCCGGCTTCGATGTCGGCAAGGTGGACGGCGTGCTGGGCCAGCAGAGCCGCATCGCGGTCAAGACCATGCAGCAGCGGCTCGGTCTGCCCGCCGACTCCTGGCCGACGGCGGAGCTGCTGGCGCGGATGCGAGGTGGCTCGCCGCGGGCGGCGGCAGCGACATCACCGAGGTGAATCGGACGGCGGACGCAAAACCGCAAGAAGATGCAGTTGCATTCTTTTGGATGCCACCCCATCTCGGGAACACGCATCGTTTGCGCCGTCTCCTCCCTCAGCGAGAGCATCATGTCCTTCTTCGATTCGACCGTGCCGGCCTACCTCCCGATCCTCGGCAGCCTGTCCGGCCTGCTCAGCAAGGCGGAGGCCCATTGCGAGGCCAAGAAGATTGCTCCGGAGGTGATGCTCGGGGCCCGGCTGTATCCGGACATGCTGCCGCTCTCCAGGCAGATCCAGCTCGCCTGCGACTTCGCCGCCAAGGGCTGCGCACGGCTGACCCACAGCGAGATCCCGAGCACTCCCGACACCGAGATGAGCTTTGCCGAGCTGCGCCAGCGGCTTGCCAAGACCATCGACTATCTGAAGACGTTCACGCCGGCGCAGTTCGAAGGTGCTGATAGCCGCGACGTGACCTTCCCGGCTGCGGGCGGCGTCAGCATGACGCTGAAGGGCCAGGACTTCGTCAACCGGGTCTCGTTTCCGAACTTCTATTTTCACGCCGCGATCGCGCACGGCATCCTGCGCCACAACGGGGTGGAGATCGGCAAGCGGGACTTCCTGGGCGTCGCCTGACACGGCGTTCTCTGTTTGATCGCCGGCTTCGCCACGCGGACATGTCCGGCCGGCAAGGTCGCGGTTCTCGTCTGCGCCCGGCGGATACCTCGCGGCATTGCGGCGCCCGCGGCAATGCACAATTGACCACAACCCCTTCTCTCTTGCTGGAAAGATCCCGATGAGCACATCGAAACTGTTCGAACCGTACGAGCTTGGTCCGATCACCCTGGCCAATCGCGTCGTGATGGCGCCGCTGACGCGCAACCGCGCCATCGAAGGCCTTGTCGCCGGCCCACTGACGGCCACCTACTATGCCCAGCGCGCCAGCGCAGGGCTGTTGATCACCGAAGCGAGCCAGGTGTCGCAGCAGGGCCAGGGCTACCAGGACACGCCCGGAATCTATTCGAAGGAGCAGATCGCCGGCTGGCGCAAGGTGACCGACGCCGTGCACGCGAAGGGCGGCCGCATCTACGTCCAGCTCTGGCATGTCGGGCGCATCTCTCACGTCTCGCTGCAGCCGAATGGCGGCGCACCGGTTGCGCCCTCCGCCATCCCCGCCAAGACCAAGACCTTCGTCGGCGGCGCCTTCACCGACGTCTCGACACCACGCGCGCTGGAGCTGAGCGAAATTCCGGGCATCGTCGAGGCCTTCAAGCAGGCCGCACTCAACGCGATCGAAGCCGGCTTCGACGGCGTCGAGATCCATGGCGCCAACGGCTATCTCCTCGACCAGTTCGCCAAGGACGGCGCCAACAAGCGCACCGACGCCTATGGCGGATCGATCGAGAACCGGGCCCGGCTGATGCTCGAGGTTGCCAGGGCCGTCGCCGGTGCCATCGGCGCCGAGAAGACCGGCATCCGCCTGTCGCCGGTGACTCCCGCCAACGACATCTCGGATTCCAACCCGCAGGCCCTGTTCGACTACATCGTCGACCAGCTCGACGCACTCAACCTCGTCTACATCCACGTCATCGAGGGCGCCACCGGCGGGCCGCGCGACAATGCGCCATTCGACTACGCGTCGTTGCGCAAGCGCTTCAAGGGCACCTATATCGCCAACAATGGCTATGGCCGCGCCCTCGCCGACAAGCAGCTCGACGCCGGCTCCGCCGACCTGATCGCCTTCGGCAAGCCGTTCATCTCCAATCCCGATCTGGTCGAACGCCTCAAGACCGGAGCCCCGCTCAACGAGCTGGACCGCGCCACGCTGTATGGCGGCGGCGAGAAGGGCTACACGGACTATCCGACGCTCGGCACGGCGCAGGCGGCGGAGTAGTCATACTCTTGCGGGATGGATAAAGCGCCGCCATCAGGCGGCACGTGTCTCCTCCTGCATCCACACTGGCAGTGGTGGGCCCGGCGCAAGGCGAGACCGCGTCTGACGCGATATCTCGCCCGCGCCTTTGCCCACCCTACCGTGCTCACGACCTGTCGTTCCAACTACGTCATGCTTCCCGGCAGGAAGCAGCGCACATCGATGCGCAGGCCGGTATTGAGCTCGCGATAATATACCGGCCACACCATGGTCCGCCCGGCACGATTGGGCTCGGTCACCACGGCTTCGTCCGGAACGATCCACCACTGACCTTCGATGCGAACGCGGTAGCGTCCGTCCTTCATGTCCCAGTCCATGTCCGACAGCGCCGTGCCGTCGGCATCCGAGCAGCACGGCCCCTTCGCCGAGCGCAACTTCTCGAACCAGCTCTTGAGCGGCGAGTTGGCATAGCGTCCATCGACATCGCGCGCCATCGCGGCGGGGAGCAGCCACGAACACGACGCGAGGCCGATCGCGAGCGCCGCTGCGGAAACAACAGCTAGGGACCTCGATGACTGGCCGCTCATATCCATCACCTCATTGTTCGATGCGAGAGATGGGCAATAGCTCGTCGATCTTCGTGGCATAAGTTCGCAGTCATCAACGACGATCCATGGCGATCGCGTCGATCTCCCAATTTTCTGGATGCAGGGCAGATTCATTCACCGGGAAGCCGGGACGTATTCCTGCATCTCCATGCTCATGCGTCCGTGCTCGATCGATGGCGTTCGATGGGACTCGCACATCGGGAACGTTTTGCGCATGAGAACGCATATGCGTAGGAGACCGTCATCTGCGTACGCCACCTTCCGCCGTCGTCGCCGGCTTGACCGCGGCGATCCAGCGCGCCGAGGCAGTCGTGATCACATCGATGGCCGTGGCGTACTGCGCCAAAGCACCGGGTTGCGAGCGCAGGCAGCAGAGCGGACTGAGCAGCACGGTCTTAGGTGGCGACACGCGCGCAAAGGGCCGGGATCGCTCCCGGCCCTCGTGCCTATCTACACACGGCGCAAACGCCGCTGATCAAAACTCCGCGCGCACCTTCAGCACGGCGGACTGTTCGAGATACTGGCTGCCCATGACGGCATTGTAGCCGAGCGAGATGGACTGGCGCTCTCCGAAGGCCACCAGCTTCAGCGCGGCGCCGAGCTCGGCGAGGTTGCGTTCGGGCGACGGACCGGCGGCGACGAAGCTCGCACCGCCACCGGCGAAGCTCGCCGTCACGTTCTGGGCGGTGTTGCCGAACTCGTGCCGCCAGGCGGCCAGCGTCTCCAGTCCGAAGCCGTAGGTGGATGTGACCAGCAGTGGCACGGTCGAGCGGACGCCGAGATTGGAGCGCACCGAATTGGTGGTCTGCTTGGCGACCGTCAGCGCAGCGCCGGCGGCGCTGGTCTCCGTATAGGCCTGCTGATCGAGACGGGCGTAGGTCACGCCTGCGAACGGCGTCAGCACGGCCTCGCCGAGCTTGACCGGAACGCCGAACTCGCCGCGCACCAAGCTCAGCCAGCCCTTGTGGCTGCCCGACGCGGCGTCGGTGAAGCCCGCGAAATTGATGCGGCGCGTGGTCGTGTAGTCGACCAGAGCGAGGCCGGCAGAGCCATTGACGTACCAGGACGGCTGGACATAGGCGCCGTAGACCGTGCCCTGATAGTGCTGCATCCCCACCGCATCGCCCGCAGCGGTGCGATCGTCCATGCTGCTGGTGGCGTAGCCGAACGCGGCGCCGACGCGGAACGCACTGTCGATCCGCTGATCGATGCCCGCGACGAGACCGCCGGTGTTGCCCGAATAGCCGGCGACTCCGGCCACGTCGTGCTGCGACACGTTGGTGCCGATCAGGCTTCCCCATACGCTGCGCTCGGGCTCTGGGGCGATGGCCGGGGCCTTCAGAGCCGGACGAGCCTTGGTGGCGCCATACGCCATCAGCATCGACGTCAATGGATCGGTCTCGGACGCGAAGGCCGAGGCGACGCGCGAATTGGCGGACGGCCCCACGGCTGCGGCCGTGAGGCGATTGTCGATCTGCCCCTGGAACAGCGCTGCGGTGCTGAGCGGCACCTGGACCTGCGCGCCGTTCACGAACGGACGGAGTTGATCGCCGGCGTTGCGCACCTCGCGGTCGGAGCCGAGGCTCTGGACGGCGCCGCCCAGCGCCTGCACCTGCGCATTGCTGCCGGCATAGCCGAACAGGCCATTCAGCGCAGCGAGACTGCTTGGCGAAATGCCGGCAATGGTGGACGGCGACCGCACCGTTGCGTTCAGCAGCAGAGCGCCCGTCGCCGTATCGGCGGTGAATCCCACGAGCGCGCTGGAGAAGTCGACGTCGAGCGGCGTCGCCGACACCGAGGTCGCCACCCGGTACACATCGCCATTGCGCACGATACCCTGTAGCGTCGGGGCAACCGTGCCCGCGCCGGCAAAGGTCACCGTACCCGTGATACTGCCGAGCTTCGCCGAGGGCGAGACGGCGGTGCCGCCGGGTCCGAAGATCGTCGTCCTCAGCACCGCACCGTCGACCAGCTGGACTCCGGCCACACCATTGACCGTGACCTGCGACTTCATCAGGTCGAGCATGCCGAAATTGACGACGCTGGCGAGACTTGTCACGCCGTCGAGCGTCAGCGCGTTCGTGCCAAGTCCATTCTGGGCGATGACGTTGCCGCTGAAGCCCGTGCCCTTGAGCAGGATGGTGTTGGTGGCGTCATCCTGATCGTTGATCACGATGTCGCCGCCGAGCTTGCCCGTGTTGACCAGGTTGAAGACGCGCTCGCCGAAGAAGGTGGCGGCGACATTGGTGGTGGCGGCGCACAGCGGATCGGTGGTGTTGGTGCCCGCGGTCGGACAGGCGTTGCCGTTGGCGTCGGTCCCGGCGCCGGAGCTGGCGAAGGTTCCGGCGACCGTACCCGCCGTCCCCTTGGCGAATGATCCGCGCGAGGCGCTCTGATCGACCGAGATCGACCCCGAGATCGTGCCGCTGTTGGTCACCTCATGCTCGCCCGAGCCGAGATAGATGTTGCCCTGGATCAGACCGGCATTGGCGATGACGCTGTCACGCGGGCCCGAGTTCGAGCCGCTGCCCGTCAGCGGGAAGGTCGAGCCTGCGGCAAGACCTGCGGCCGTGGTCAGCGGGTTGGTGTCCAGCGCGAGAATATCGCCCTTGATGACGCCGCTGGCGTTGTTGGTCAGGGTCAGCGCCTTGGTTTCGGCGACGGTGACGTTGCCGTTCGAGTCGAACTTGTAGAGCGGCGAGTCAGGGTTGCTGCCGGGAATGGTCTCGAACTCGGCGCCGGCGAAGGCTGCGATCGCCCAATGGCCATCATAGAACCGGCTCGCCGCGGTCCAGCTGGTGTTGGCGATCGTGCCCGAGTTGGCAATCGTCGTGTCGGCACGGCCGTAATAGCCCGCCGCGAAATTGCCCGTTGCCGAGATCGTGCCACCGGCCCGGTTGTTGACCACGAAGCTGTTGGTGTTGTCGTCCGAAAACAGCGCCGAGATGATCGGCAGGTTCGTGCTGTTGTAGCGTCCCGTCGCGGTCGTGCCGATCGAGACGTTCAGATTCGCCGCATTGAAGGTGCCGAACGAATTCTGGGTGACGGCGAGCGTTCCGGTGTTGTTGACCGTGAATCTGTTGACCTGGCTGTCGGCGACGATGACGTGCAGCCGTCCAGCGCTGAGCTGGGTGACGGTGAGCCCGAGCCAACCGGCATTGTTGATGACGACGTTGTTGACCGCCGGATCTTCATCATTGGAGAAATTAGCTACGATCATGCCGCGGTTGGCAAGACCGGTCTGATTGCTGGTGGTGAGATTGCGAATCGCCGTCGCATCCAGGGTGATGGTGGTCGTCGGCGGATTCGGATTGTAACCAGTGGCGGGAAAGGCCGGGTTGGCCGGAGTGTAGGCATTGCTGCCGTTCGTCGGCGCCGTTGCAGCGGCCGCGTCATACACCGTGACCGCGGAGGTGATGGCCCCGCTGCAGGTCACCGTCAGGCCGGGCGTCGTACACTCGGCCCTTGCTTCGCCCGCGACCATCCATGTCGACAACAAAACGAAACTCGCGGCCGCCGCTTCGCTGCGCTTCCTGCTCTTTGATTTCACCTGACGCCCCAACTTTACGCATTACATGCACTTTCTTGTTGGTTCCAAATTGTATCGAAATATTGACGTGAGTCAGCGCGGCGAAAGTTTCTCGAAATGCCAGGGACATTTTCCAACCGACTTATTAGTAATCACTTCGACAAACAACTAATGAAGACAAATCATCTTGCGACCGGCCGATTTCGCGTCAGAGATGCAGTCCACCGAAGGCATGCGCAAAAACAAAGAGGGCCGGGATTTCTCCCGACCCTCTTGCCACGGCGGGGGGCTTCCGTGGCACGGCGCGATGCGCCTATGGTCATTGGCGGTTCGTTCCGAACGCTCAGAACTTCGCCCGGATGCCCGCATAGGCAGCCAGCGGCATGCCCGGCACCATGCTGCGCGGATCGTTGAACGCGAATGCGTTGCCGCCACCGGCCGTGTTGAAGCCGGCGACATCGAACACGGCACCCGCCGAATAGTAGCGCTGATTGAACAGGTTCTGCACCAGCCCGAACACCTCGACGTTCTTCGTCACCTGATAGGACGTATTGAGATTCACGACCCAATAGGACGGAACCTTCGGATAGACGTTGGTCTCGTCGCGCAGCAGATACTGACTGCCGACATAGTTGAGGCTCGCACCGACCTTCCAGGCATCGGTCACCGCATATTCGGCGCCGAGCTTCAGGCGATGCGCCGGAATGCCGGGGATGTGATTGCCGGAGACCACGCCCACGGGCACGCCCAGGAACGGGTCGTTGACGTCGAAGGCGCTGCGGAAGGTGGCGTCGATGAAGGTGTAGTTGGCGTAGGCGGTCCACCGGTTCCAGGCGAGATCGACCTTGGCCTCGACGCCCTGCCGCAGGGTGGTCCCGGCGTTCTTGAAATAACCGCGCACGGGATTGGCGGGGTCGACGACGTTGATGATGTCGTCCGAATTCTCGGTGCGGAACACGCTGAGGCCCCAGCGCAGTCGCCAGCCGTCATCGACGGAGACCGCCTTGATCGGCGCCTTGCGATAGGCCGGCAGATCGGCCGCCATCGCCGAGCGGCCGCCGGAGATCTCGCCACGCAGGCCGCCTTCGATGGTGCGCGACACCACCTGCTTGAGCGGCGGATCGGCGATCAGGAAGTTGTCGATCAGGCAGGGATTGGCGGGATCGGAGCAGCCGAGCTCGAGCGGCGTCGGCGCGCGGTTGGCCTCCGAGTAGCCGGCATAGGCGGTCATGTTCGGCGTGATCTTGTAGGTCAGGCCGACCACCGGATTGAAGCGCTGGAAATTGTTGTTGGTGTTCAGGAGCGGCGCAAAGCCGGTCTGGTCGCGCAGGTTGATCTGGGCCCAGTTGAAGCGGCCACCCGCCGTCAGCGCCAGTTGCGAGGTGATGTCGAAGGTGTTGGTGGCGTAGATGCCGAGATAGGTGTTCTTGGCATTCAGGTTGACCGGCGCGAGGCCGGCATTCGGCTGATCGATGTAGACGCCGAGGCCGGTGACGAACAGGTTCTGGTCGATGGTTCCGAGCTCGGAGGTCGCCTGGAAGTTGGTGTTGCCGTGATCGACGCTGGCGCCGACCACGAAATGATTGTCGTGACCGAACAGCTGCGTCGTCGAGGTCGCCTGCAGCGAGCCGCCATAGCTGGCGGTCTGGACGGTGTTACGGTCGATCTGGCCGAGCGCCGCGTCCGCAGCCAGCGTGTTGGCAGTCGGACCGTTGCGGTTGATGTCCCACGGCGTGCCGGCGGCGTCCTCAAGGACGAACACGCCACCATCGTCCGCCACCTCGGTGCCGTTGCCGTCGATACGCTTTGATCTGTAGTTGCGGTAGTAGCCGTTGGCCTGGACCGACAGCGTATCGGTCGGCGCCCATTTCAGGCTGGCCTGCACCATCTGCATCTGCAGATGCAGCGACTGCGGCCAGGTGTAGACGCTGGACCAGCGCCGGTTCAGCATCTCGATCGGGGTGGCCGCCACCGAGCCGAGCTTGTTGTCGGCCCCGGTGAAGGAGAGATGGAATTCGGTGTTGTCGCCGCGCGCGCCGAAATCGGCATACATGCGCCGGATCTGCGAGGCCGACGAGTAGTCGCGCCAGCCGCGGTCATAGGCACCTTCAGCGGCGATATAGGCCGAATAGGTGCCGTTGTTCCAGCCGTATTGCGCGCCCGACTGGATGCGGCCGAACGAGCCGCCGAACAGCTGGGTCTCGGCGCCCTGGTAGTTGAAGCCGTTCTTCATTTCGATGGACATCGCGCCGCCGGTGGCGTTGAGGCCGAACAGCGGATTGTTCGGCATCAGGGTCATGCGCGCGATCGCCATCTCCGGGATCAGGTCCCAGTTCACGATGTCGCCGAAGGCCTCGTTGATGCGGGTGCCGTTCTGGTAGACGGCGATGCCCTGCGGCGTGCCGAGCACGGGCGAGGCGGTCTGGCCGCGATAGTCGAGGTCACGCTGGAACGGGTTGCCGGTCTGGTCGCTCAGCGAGACGCCGGGCACCGATTGCAGGATGCCGTCGAGCAGCGACGGCGTCCGGGTGCGATCGAGATCCCTCGCGGTGATCGTCTGCACGTTGGAAGGGATCTTGTCCTTCGCCATTTCGCTGCCCTGGACGGGCGAGACGCCGACCACCTCGATGGTCTCCAATGTCTGCTGCGCGAAGGCAGCCGTAGGCAGCAACGCGCACGTCGCGAGAAGAGCGCTCTTCAGCGCCGAGAGTCTGGTCAAGACGTCCCCCAGTTTCTTGTCGACCGATCCCGGCAACAGCTCACGCCCCTGAGCCTCACACGTGCCGAAACCAGTCAATTCCAACAGAATATGAACGGTAACATTCGTAAACAGCGGCCAATACTGCCGCAATGGGGATTATTCTTCCCGCTTTAGGGACATTTTTCCCGGATCCGGAAACTCGCAACGATTTCGCCAAGCTTACTCCTCGGCTCGGCCGCATTGTCGCACTCGGTTCTGGTTTGCAAGGGAACTCGCATGACAAGGGACGTCGGCGCAGCCGGCGCTAGGGGCGAGACCTTCATCGGATGTACCGCGTTCTGCTCGTCGATGACCACCCGGTCGTGATCACGGCCTGCCGCTGGCTGCTGAACGAGGCCGGGATCGGCGCGCTGACCGCGGCGCATGACGCCGAGAGCGCGTACGCGGCCTATCTCCGCGATCCGCCGGACGTCGCCATCGTCGATCTGCGCCTGCGGGGCGATGACCTCGGCGGCATCGGCCTGATCGAGCGAATGCGATCCCACGACCCGCGCCCGCGGATCCTGGTCTTCAGCATGTTGGGCGATCCGCGCATCGTCCGCTCCGCCATCGAGGCCGGCGCCAGCGGCTACCTGCTGAAGGATGCACCGCCGCAGGAGCTGCCAAAAGCGCTGGAGCAGGTGCGGGCCGGCGGCACCTATCTCGATCCGCAACTGGCCATGCGCATCGCGCTGCTGCGCAAGGAGGCCGATGGAACGGAGGCGACGTCACTGACGCCGCGTGAGCGTCAGGCGCTCGCGCTGCTGGCTGAGGCGAAATCCTACCAGGCGATCGCCGATCATCTCGGGATCAGCTACAAGACGGTAATCAACCTGACCTACCGGTTGCGGCAGAAGCTCGGCGCGCGCAGCCTGCCCGACCTGGTTCGTCTGGCCGTGGAGATGTCCCGACCGGGCCTGTGAGCGCTTGCCCAGCGTTGATGGCTGGATCCGCTCAGCCTGTGATGCGGATGCGCTCAAAGTCGGAGGGCCCGCAACGATCGCGTCGTCGCGGGCCCTCGGCATCGATTGCAACAGCTCACGCAGAACGCGCGCTCACTTCAGCAGCTTGGCCACCGACTTCAGTTCCTTCGAATCGAGCGTGCCGTCATTGTCCGGGTCGGCTGCCTTGAAACGGCCGGCCACCAGCGCGAGATACTCGTCCTTGGTCAGCGTGCCGTCATTGTCCGGATCAGCGGCCTTCAGGTCCTTGGCCGAGACGCGGCCGCGCAACTCCTTGGCATCGAGCGTGCCGTCATGGTCGCGATCGAGCTTGTCGAACAGCGCACCGG
Source organism: Bradyrhizobium sp. SZCCHNS2022 (assembly GCF_032377575.1). NCBI lineage: Bacteria > Pseudomonadati > Pseudomonadota > Alphaproteobacteria > Hyphomicrobiales > Nitrobacteraceae > Bradyrhizobium > Bradyrhizobium sp. SZCCHNS2022. The sequence goes on from NZ_JAUHHZ010000001.1 coordinate 3,827,897, forward strand.
CGGCCGCGCGGATCTCGTTCATGTCGGCGGTGCCGTCCTTGTCGGGATCGATCGAGGTCAGCAGCTTGGAGGGAGCGGGCGCACTGGCCGCGATCGTCGCCGTGCCGACGATCGCGGCCATGCCAACCGCGGCCGCCGTCGTCATCAGTTTCCAATTCATCGAATTGATCCTTTGTCTCCGCCGCCCGGTCGGGGCGGCGATGAAGGGGTGCAGAAACAACGTATGCGAGCGTCGCTGGTTCTCCGGCGACACGACATGCACTCCATGGAACTAAGTGAGGTTCCGCTCTTTCGCAAGTGCAAGAAACCGACGCGCGGGAAAATACGCCGGACGTGTCGGGACTAGAACCTGGGACCGTGCAGGAAGTATCTCCCGGGACGATCGCGGCGGGGCCTCGTGTCCGAGCTGTCGGCGTTATCTCGCGCCTCGGCCCGGGCGTTGGCGGTCATGCCACGTTCATGCCTGCTCGTTCGGGAACGGTGCGGCGTGGCGTGGGCAGAGGCGTTCCTTTGAGGCATCGCTTCTGCGCCACCGTTCCGAGACCGCGCGGTCTGACGGCGGCCGCAGCCCGGCGCGGTGGACTCGGCACATGTTTTCCTGGCCGCGTCCTTCCTGGCCTGCAGCTGGCTCCACCAGGCTTCGAGGTCTTCGCGCAGCAGCTTCTCCCGCGCAAGACCGGGTTCGGACAGGCTCATCAAGGCGAACAGCGTCACGGTGATCACCACAGCAAGCCGCCGGGCGGGCCGCGTGGACGTGCGGCGACGTTGATCGTGGGCGTGAATCACGGGCGTATCCGATCCCTGGCTGATCCGATCATCAGCAACGCGTGCTGCAATGCATGTCTTCCATCGCTCTATGACCTGAATGTGTTTGCAACGCGCCACATTCATCACCGAGCTGAGATTCACTCGCGACTCCAGCGCCATATTCGATCGGTCAAAAACTCCCGATCGACTTGCCAAAACATCCCTATTGCCGCTGACGCCTGCAACCGGACGACAAAATGCGGCGATACGCAACTGATCGTTTCCCGATTGTGTCACCTTTCAGCCGGGACCGCCGCATGTTTTCGCCGTGCCGACTCGTTAGTTCGTCAGCGAGGGGAGTGCGGGGACAATGGCGTCGACGGATCAGACAAGGGTAGGCCGGGCGAGACGATGGGTCTGCCGCGCCATCACCTGTGCTGTCCTGCTGTCACCCGTCGCCGCCGCGGCCGAGGAGATTCAGGGCAACGATCCTGCCTCGCCCGGACATTTTCAGGTCGAGCAACGCTTCGGCTATCTCACGACGTTTAATCCGCAGCAGAACGGCGGACGGCGCGTGCCGCAGCGCGCGCTCACCGGCGAGACCGAGATCGGCTACTCGCCGACCGAATGGTACGAGATCGCGCTGACCTCGCCCTATGCGTTCGCGCGCGCCAACGTGCCGATGGCGCTGGGCAACGTCATGGACAACGGCGTGCCCGGCTACTCATTCCAGTCCGGCGGCGTCACGATTCGCCAGACCTTCATCCAGGGCGACCGGCTCGAGCGCACGGTATTCGTCGGCCTCGTCTCGCGCACCATCCTGGCGCCGCAGGGCGGGCTCACGCCGGATCTGTGGGTTGCCAACAAGGCCGGCGCCGGCCAGCCCGGTGCGCCGCGCTTCGTGCAGGAGGCAACGCCGCGCGTGGCGCAGATGATCACGCCGATCGTCGGCGTCAACCTGCCCAACGACTATCAGCTGATCTTCAACGCCAACATGACCTTCGGCGTCGTCGGTGCCGGCTCGGCCTTCGAGCCCTCGATCCGTTTCGTCAAGCGCCTGAACGACCGCTGGACCGTCGGCATCGAGCATTTCGCCAACCTCGGACCGCTCGGCCACGTCCTGCCGTGGCATCAGCAGATGCAGACGCTTTATGCCGTTGCCGACACCAGATTCAGGGGCTTCGAGTTCAGCTTCGGCGTCGGCTACGGCCTGACCAACAACTCGCGCGGCCTCGCGGTCAAGACCAGCATCGGCAAGGATTTCTGACCTCGGCCCCGCTGTCGGCCCCTCATCTCATCCTCAATCATAAGAAAAGGACACTCCTCATGCGTCGCCTCGTCACCGCCTGCGCCATGCTCGCACTGGCAGGCTCTGCCGCTTACGCCGAAGACGGTCCGCGCTTTCTCAACCGCACCGGCCAGACCATCGTGAAGATGTATCTGGCGGCCGCCGGCACCAAGAACTGGGGCGCCGATCAGTGCAAGAACGACGACGAAGGCATGGTCGACCACAACGAGCGCATGACCTTGGTCGGCGTGAAATCGGGCCGCTACGACATCAAGCTGTCCGAACAAGGCGGCCGTACCTGCATCGCCAAGAACATCGAGCTCAAGGAAGGCGCGCAGTTCGTCGTGCGCGATACCGATCTCACCGAATGCTCGAAGTAGACTGCACGCGATGAGGCCGCTCAGCGCGGCCTCATGTTGAGCGGCACCGTCCGCGACTCCTGCGCCTGCCTCATGACGGGAGGAAAGCGCGGAAACGGCGCGGCGCGATCGATGATGGACAGCGCCGCGCGATCCAGCGCCGGAGAGCCCGAACTGCGGCTGAGCCGGCGCGACAGCAGCCGGCCGTTGCGATCGATGACGATGCTGACCGTCACCGTGCCGCTGGCGCCGTTGCCGTCAGATGGATAGGCAACATAACGGCGGATATGCGCCACCACTTCCGCGTTCCAGGACGCCTGTCCCTCACGCGAGCCGACGCTGTCCTCGCCGGGATTTGGCGCAGACGCCACGCGTGACGGCCGGCTCGGCGCCGCGGCAGCGGGCTTCGGCGGCGCGGGCTTCTTCTCGGCCTTCTCCCTCGCCTCTTTCTTCTCGACCGGCTTGCGCTCGACGCGCTCGGGCGGCGGAGCAGGTTTCGTCTCAGGCGGCTTCGCCTCGATCGGCTTGGGCGGCGGCGGGGGCGGCAGCACGACGTCATCCGCGCGCGGCGGCTCGGGCGCAAGCGCGACCTGCGGCATCGGCTCTGGCGAGGCAATCACCTCCGGCACCGGCTCCGGCTGGGCCGCCACCTGCGGCTCCGGGTCAGGTTGAGGTTGCGGCGACGGCTCGGCGACGGCCTCTCGGGCAACCGGCTCTTGCTTGAGCGGCTCCTCCTGCGGCGGCTCCACCGGAGGGGCCGGCTCCGCCGCCGGTGCTTCTTGCGCCGGGGCCGCCGGCTCGCTCACGACTGCCGGGGTGAACACCACATCGAACGCCGGCGCCTCGGCACGTCCCAGCGGCGCGGCACGCAGCAACAAATAGCCCGCGGCGAGCCCGACATGCAGCCCAGCCACCACCAGTGCAGCGACGGTCCACAGCGTCCGCTCGCGGCGCTCCTCATGGTCGAACGGATCGAGCGTCAGGACGCTCACGGCGCGCCCCGGTCTTCCAAGGCGACCAGCGCCACCTTCGTATAGCCGGCGCGGCGCAGCGTGTTCATCAGCGCCATCACCTCGCCATAAGGCAGCGTCTGGTCGGCACGCAGCAGCACGCGCTGGCCATGATCGGACTTGGTCGCCGCGTCGAGGGAGGCCGCGATGTCGGCCTGCGCGACGCCCTGATCGCCGACCGCGAGCGAGCGGTCAGCCTTGAAGGTCACGAAGACGGGTGTCTCCGCGCGCGGCTGCGGCTCGGCCGAAATCGCCGGCAGATTGACGGGGATGTCGACGGTGGCGAGCGGCGCGGCCACCATGAAGATGATCAGCAGCACCAGCATGACGTCGATGAACGGCGTCACGTTGATGTCGTGCGTCTCCTCGAACTCGTCGGTGCGCCGGGCAAGCTTGACGGCCATGGCTCACTCCGCGGGATTGGCGATCGACAGCATCGGCGCGTCCACGGCGCGGATGGCGCTGCGCCGCGCTTCGGCTGGCCCGGAATGCTGCCGATCGAGATCGCGGCTGAGCAGGCGCATCACCGCCACGGAGGCATCGGCGATCACAGCGCGATAGCCGCCGGTCGCACGCGCGAACAGGTTGTAGATGACGACGGCAGGAATCGCCGCGGCGAGGCCGAAGGCGGTGGCGAGCAGCGCCTCCGCAATGCCCGGCGCGACCACCGCGAGGTTGGTCGTGTGAGCATGCGAGATGCCGATGAAGCTGTTCATGATGCCCCAGACGGTGCCGAACAGGCCGACGAACGGTCCGACGGCACCGACGGTCGCGAGAATGCCGATGCCGCGCCCGATCCGCGCGACCGCTGCCGCCTCGATCCGCTCGAACTGCCAGGAGACGCGCTCCTTGATGCCGTCGGCGGGCAGTCCACGCGACTTGTCGATCTCGTCGTCGGCCACGGCCAGCAGCCGGCCGACGACACCATCCGCGGCGGAAATCCGACCCGACGCATCCGACAAGGCGCGCGCCGCCATCGCGATGCCGAGCGCATTGCGGGCCGCGCGCAACGCCGAGCGAAGCTGAATGGTCTTCACCACCAGCACGGTCCAGGTCGCCACCGACGCCAGCGCAAGCCCGATCATGACGGCCTTCACGACGACGTCGGCCTGCATGAACATGGTCCAGGGCGACAACGCTTCCGGCAGCGTGCTCGCGATATTGGCGATGTGCGCCTGATCCATGGCCGTACTCCCTCGATGGCCCCGTGATTTCTGATCGCGATGCCGGCGCCTGATCGCATGACGCAGCGCCGGATCGTGTCGAGGCCTTGTTGTTTCGCGTCGTTGGGGCAAAGTCGCGGCGAAATGGCAACGATGCCGGTGAAGAAAGAGTGCCGCCTGTCGTCATCGCCTTCAAGGCACTTGGCACGTGGAATATGCCCCAGGCGATCCGGGAATAATTCCCGGACGAGACGGGCACGCGGCTCAAATCGCCGGCAATAGACCGGCAATAGAAAAGGCCGGGATTGCTCCCGGCCTCAGGTGACTGGATCGCCCGGTCAAGCCGGGCGATCGCTGTTGTCAGGCGCTTACTTGGCCTCGGCGCGCTTCGGCGGGGTCGCCGGCCACGACTTGATCAGCGTGTCGTAGTCGACGGTCTCGCCCTTCGGCTTCTCGTTCGCGAGCTTGCGCTGCGGAGCGATGTTGCCGTCCTTGGCCGACTTGTTGAACCAGAACTCGGCCGATTCCTTCTTGTTCAGCTTCGGACCGCACTCACCCTGCACCTTGGACTTCTCCAGACGCTCGAGGACGGAGTCCTGAGCGGCCGCGAGCGCGTCCATCGCCTGCTGCGGGGTCTTCGCACCGGACGACGCATCGCCGATGTTCTGCCACCACAGCTGCGCCAGCTTCGGATAGTCGGGCACGTTGTTCCCGGTCGGGGTCCACTGCACGCGCGCGGGCGAGCGGTAGAACTCGATCAGGCCGCCGAGCTTCGGCGCACGCTCGGTGAACGACTTGTCCCAGATGTCGGATTCACGGATGAAGGTGAGGCCGACATGGCTCTTCTTGAGAGACACCGTCTTCGAGACGATGAACTGCAGGTACAGCCAGGCGGCCTTGCGGCGATCCGGCGGGGTCGACTTCAGGAGCGTCGCAGAACCGGCGTCCTGGTAGCCGAGCTTCATGCCTTCCTTCCAGTAGGAGCCGTGCGGCGACGGAGCCATGCGCCACTTCGGCGTGCCGTCCGCATTCACGACCGGCAGGCCGGGCTTCACCATGTCGGCGGTGAAGGCGGTGTACCAGAAGATCTGCTGGGCGACGTTGCCCTGCGCCGGGACGGGACCGGCCTCGGAGAAGGTCATGCCCTGCGCCTGCGGCGGCGCATACTTCTTCATCCAGTCGAGGTACTTCGCGATCGAGTAGACCGCGGCCGGACCGTTGGTGTCGCCGCCGCGCTCGACCGAGGAGCCGACCGGACGGCAGCCTTCCATGCGGATGCCCCATTCGTCGACCGGCAGGCCGTTCGGGATGCCCTTGTCGCCGTTGCCGGCCATCGACAGCCAGGCGTCGGTGAAGCGCCAGCCGAGCGAGGGATCCTTCTTGCCGTAGTCCATGTGGCCATAGACCTTGACGCCGTTGATCTCCTTGACGTCGTTGGTGAAGAACTCGGCGATGTCCTCATAGGCCGACCAGTTCACGGGCACGCCGAGATCGTAGCCATACTTGGCCTTGAACTTGGCCTTGTAGTCCGGGTTGGTGAACCAGTCGTAGCGGAACCAATACAGGTTCGCGAACTGCTGGACCGGCAACTGATAGAGCTTGCCGTCGGGGCCGGTCGTGAACGACTTGCCGATGAAGTCGTTGACGTCCAGACCGGGATTGGTGACGTCCTTGCCTTCGCCCTTCATGTAGTCCGACAGCGCGACGGTCTGGCCGTAGCGGAAGTGGGTGCCGATCAGGTCGGAATCGTTGATCCAGCCGTCATAGACGTTCTTGCCGGACTGCATCTGGGTCTGCAGCTTCTCGACCACGTCGCCTTCCTGGATCAGGTCGTGCTTCAGCTTGATGCCGGTGATCTCGCTGAACGCCTTGGCCAGGGTCTTGGCCTCGTACTCGTGCGTCGTGATGGTCTCGGAGACGACGTTGATCTCCATGCCCTTGAAGGGCTCGGCCGCCTTGGCGAACCACTCGAGCTCCTTCTTCTGCTCTTCCTTCGACAGGGTCGACGGCTGGAACTCGCTGTCGATCCACTTCTGGATGGTGGCGTCGTCGGCTCGCGCCGGAATGGACAACGTCATGGTCGCGGCGAACAGCGCAACGGCGCTGGTCATCGCAAGATAACTGGCCTTGCTCAGGTGATGCTTCCGTTTCAAGTGTCGCATGGTTTCCTCCTTGCAGCGACAGACGTATTCCAGGTCCGGGTTGGCCCCGGATCTGCCCTTCTTCGCTCGCGTCAGACGGTGCGAAAGATCGCAACGGCAGACGCAAGCGAAATTGCGGTCGCGAGCCACAGGCTCGAGACCTCAAGACCTTCCTCGCCGATCGGCAAGGTCGCAATCGTATCTGTCCCGACCAGCCCGATCCATGCCAGATGGATAACGGCGGCAGATATCAGCGAGATGAACAGCCGGTCGCCGCGCGTGGTCGGAATGCGCAGCACGCCGACGCGCTCGGCTTCCGGATAGCGCGCGGCGAGCAGCGTCATGATGACGAGCGTGCAGGCCAGCGCGGCGAAGAAGATCGCGGTCGGCGCCGTCCAGGCCATCCATGCGATGCTGTCCATGGCTAGTAGCTCCAGGCGATGACGAGCCCCCTCCCCCGCTTGCGGGGGAGGATCGGGATGAGGGCGCCACGAGTCGGACTGCCCGAGAGGATGGAGGCCCCCACCCGCATCGCATCTGACGATGCGATGCGACCTTCCCCGCAAGCGGGAGAGGTGCGGCAGCGGCCCTGGAGATACGTGCGCTCGATCATCACACCCGTCCCAGCGCGAAGCCGCGCGCGATGTAGTTGCGGACGAACCAGATGACGAGCGCACCGGGGATGATGGTCAGCACGCCGGCGGCGGCGAGCAGGCCCCAATCCATGCCGGCGGCCGAAACCGTGCGCGTCATCACCGCCGAGATCGGCTTGGCGTCGACCGACGTCAGCGTGCGCGCGAGCAGCAGCTCGACCCAGGAGAACATGAAGCAGAAGAACGCGGCGACGCCGATACCGCTCGCGATCAAGGGCACCAGGATCTTCACGAAGAAGCGCGGGAACGAATAGCCGTCGAGGAACGCGGTTTCGTCGATCTCGCGCGGTACCGAGGACACGAAGCCCTCGAGGATCCAGACCGCCAGCGGAATGTTGAAGATGCAGTGCGCCAGCGCCACCGCCCAGGGCGTATCGAACAGGCCGATCGCCGAATAGAGGTTGAAGAAGGGCAGCGCGTAGACCGCGGCGGGCGCCATGCGGTTCGACAACAGCCAGAAGAACAGGTGCTTGTCGCCGAGGAAGCGGTATCGCGAGAACGCATAGGCCGCCGGCAGCGCCACCAGAATCGAGATCACCGTGTTGATGATCACGTATTTCAGCGAGTTGATATAGCCGGAGTACCAGCTCTCGTCGGTAAAGATCCTGACGTAGTTGGCCAGCGTCGGCTGATGCGGCCAGAGCGTCATCGTCGTGACGATCTCGTTGTTGGTCTTGAAGCTCATGTTGACGAGCCAGTAGATCGGCAGCAGCAGGAAGACCAGGAACAGCGAGATGATGATGCGGCGGCCCGGAATGGTGTTCATCACGCGCCCCCCTCCACCGGCCGGCGCTCGGCGCCGGCATTGGTCATGATGGTGTAGAACACCCAGCACACGATCAGGATGATCAGATTGTAGACCAGCGACAGCGCAGCCGCCTTGCCGAGGTCGAACTGGCCGAGCGCGATCTTGACGAGCTCGATCGAGATGAAGGTGGTGGAATTGCCCGGCCCGCCGCCGGTGACCACGAACGGCTCGGTGTAGATCATGAAGCTGTCCATGAAGCGCAGCAGCACGGCAATCAACAGCACGCGATGCATCTTCGGCAGCTGGATCGCGGTGAACACCGCCCAGCGCGAGGCGCCGTCGATCTGCGCGGCCTGATAATAGGCATCGGGAATCGACTTCAGGCCCGCATAGCACAGCAGCGCCACCAGACTGGTCCAATGCCAGACGTCCATGACGATGACGGTCGCCCAGGCATCGAACTCGTTCGAGACGTAATTATAGTCGATGCCGAGGCCGTTCAGGGTGTAGCCGAGCAGCCCGATGTCGGGCCGGCCGAAGATCTGCCAGATCGTACCGACCACGTTCCACGGAATCAGCAGGGGCAGCGCCAGCACGACGAGGCAGAACGCCACCGTCCAGCCGCCCCGCGGCATCGACAGCGCCACGACGATGCCGAGCGGCACCTCGATGGCGAGGATCGCGGCGGAGAACATCAGGTTGCGGCCCAGCGAGGCGAGGAAGCGGCCGCCGAGATCCGTCGAGGGATCGAGCAGCTCCTTGAACCAGCCGACGCCGTTCCAGAAAAACTGGTTGTTGCCGAAGGTGTCCTGCATCGAATAGTTCACCACCGTCATCAGCGGCAGGATCGCCGAGAACGCAACCAGCAGGAATACCGGCAGCACCAGGAACCAGGCCTTGTTGTTGATGGTCTTGTCCATCGCTCAGGCTCCCTCGACCAGACGGCTGTCGGCATAGACGTGGACATTGGCCGGATTGAACTTCAGCCCGACCGCCGACCCCGACGGCGAGAAACCGGCCGGCAGGCGCGCGGCAAACTTGACGTCGCCGACGCGGACGCGTGCGAAGCGGATGCGGCCGAGATCGTCGACGCGCTCGATATTGGCATCGAGCAGGCCCGGTCCGGGCTGCGCGACATCGACGAACTCAGGGCGCACGCCGATCTCGATCTTCGCGCCCGCCGGCAGCGCATCGTAGCTGCGCGCCAGCGTCAACGTGTGGCCGTCGATCCGCGCCTCGCGTCCCTTCACCTCGGCGGCGAGGATGTTCATGCCGGGCGAACCGATGAAATAGCCGACGAAGGTATGCGCCGGCTTGTCGAACAGCTCGGCCGGCGTGCCGCTCTGCACGACGCGGCCGTCATGCATGACGACGACGGTGTCGGCGAAGGTCAGCGCCTCCGTCTGATCGTGGGTGACGTAGATCATCGTCAAGTCGAGCTCGCGATGCAGCGCCTTCAGCTTCGAGCGCAGCTGCCATTTCAGCTCGGGATCGATCACCGTCAGCGGCTCGTCGAACAGCACCGCGGCGACGTCGGAGCGCACCAGGCCGCGGCCGAGCGAGATCTTCTGCTTGGCATCGGCCGTAAGTCGGGTGGCCTTGCGGTTCAGGTGCGGCGTGAGATCCAGCAGACGCGCGATCTCCGCGACCCGCCTGTCGATCTCGGCCCTGGGCACGCCGCGGTTCTTCAGCGGAAAAGCGAGATTCTCGCCGACCGTCATCGTGTCGTAGATCACCGGGAATTGGAACACCTGCGCGATGTTGCGCTCGCGGGTCGAGCGTTGCGTGATGTCGGTGCCGTCGAACAGGATCTTGCCGTGCGAGGGCGTAAGGATGCCGGAGATCAGGTTGAGCAGCGTGGTCTTGCCGCAGCCGGAGGGGCCGAGCAGCGCATAGGCGCCGCCCTGCCGCCAGGTCATCGTGACCGGCTTCAGCGCGTAGCTCTCGACATCGCTGCCGTTGCCGTAGGAGTGGGCGAGACCTTCGAGGTCAATGCGGGCCATGCGGCATCTCCCTCAAGTCGCCGGCGCCGCGACCAGGCGGTCGCTGGCATCGAACACGAACACGTTGGATGGATCGAGCACGGCATCGAGGATCTCGCCGGGCTCATATTCATGGACGCCATGGAGCACGGCGACCCAGTTCATGCCGTCGCGCGTCAGATGCACGAAGCTCTCCGAGCCCGTGATCTCGGTGACCGAGACGGTCGCCGGAAAAGCATGGCGGCCGTGGTTGCCCTCTCCCTTGGCCAGCCCGAGCTGATGCGGACGGAAGCCGACGCGGTAGGAGCCATCCGGCAAATTGGCATAGAGCCCGACGGCCGGCGCATTGACGCTGTCGGAATAATGCACGCTGTCGCCGCGCTTCTGAATCTCGACCGTGTTCATCGGCGGATCCGAGAACACCTGGCCGACGCGCAGCGTGTCTGGACGGCGATACACCGCCGTGGTGTCGCCCACCTGCAGGGCCTGGCCTTCCCACATGCACACGGTGCGGCCGCCGAGCAGCAGCGCTTCCGACGGCTCGGTGGTGGCGTAGACGAAGATTGCGCCCGACGCCTCGAAGATGCGCGGCAGCTCGGTGCGCAATTCCTCGCGCAGCTTGTAATCGAGATTGGCGAGGGGTTCGTCGAGCAGCACCAGATCGGCGCCCTTGACCAAAGCGCGCGCAATCGCCGTGCGCTGCTGCTGGCCGCCGGAGAGCTGCAGCGGCGTGCGCTTCAGATAGGGCTCGAGCCGCAGCAGCCGGGCCGCTTCGGCGACGCGCTTCTCGATCTCCTCGCGCGACTTGCCCTGCACCCGCAACGGCGAGGCAATGTTCTCATAGACCGTCAGCGACGGATAGTTGATGAACTGCTGATAGACCATCGCGACCGAGCGCTGCCGCACGTCGGCGCCGGTGACGTCCTTGCCGTCGACCAGCACACGCCCCGTCGTCGGCTTGTCCAAGCCGGCGAGCAGCCGCATGATCGAGGTCTTGCCGGACAGCGTCGGCCCAAGCAGCACGCTCAGCGTGCCGCGCTGCAAGGTCAGCGAGACGTCGCGAATGGTCGTGACGCCGTCGACGATGCGCGAGACGTGATCGAGCGTCACGCTCATGCGCGTCCCCCGGCTTCACGCGGCGTCACGGCCTTCTGCTCCCGGTTGGCAATGATCCACGCGTCCAGCGCGGCAATCTCAGCCGCCGACATCCGCAACCCCAGCTTCGATCGCCGCCACACGATGTCCTCGGCCGTCAACGCCCACTCATTCGTCATCAGGTACCTGACTTCGCGCTCCGTCAAGGTGCCACCAAAATCCTGGCCGAGATCGGCCGAAGATGTCGCACCCGCCAGCATGGTCTTGGCCCGCGTGCCATAGGCATGCGCGATGCGCTTCGCATGTGCATCCGACAGGAACGGGCAGGCCTTGCGGAGATCGGCGATCAGCGGCGCGACGGCCGAAACCTTCATGTCGCCACCGGGCAGCGACGCCTTGCCGGTCCAGCCTTCCTCCGCCTTGGCGCCGTTCAGATAGGGCGCAAGCCGCTCCAGCGCCTCTTCGGACAACCGCCGATAGGTGGTGATCTTGCCGCCATAGATCGACAGCAGCGGCAGGCCGCCGGGCGTGTCGAGCTCGAACACGTAGTCGCGCGTTGCCGCCTTGGCCTCGCTGGCGCCGTCGTCATACAGCGGACGCACGCCCGAATAGCTCCATACCACGTCGGCGGGCGCCACCGGCTTGGCAATGTACTCGCCGACCGCGGCGCAGAGATAGGCAATCTCCTCGTCGGTCGCCTTCACCTTGGCAGGGTCGCCCTGATAGTCGCGATCGGTGGTGCCGATCAGCGTGAAATCCTGCTGATAGGGAATCGCGAAGATGATGCGGCCGTCGGCGTTCTGGAAGATGTAGGCGCGGTCGTGGTCGTAGAGCTTGCGCACCACGATATGCGACCCCTGCACCAGCCGCACTTTCGCTTTCGCATTGACGCCGGCGCCGGTCGCCAGAACCTGCTCGACCCAGGGACCGGCGGCATTGACCAGCGCGCGCGCCTTGATCGTCTCGCGCTCGCCTGTCTGGGTGTTCTCGGTGGTGACCAGCCAATGGCTGCCGTCCTGGCGGATCTCGGTCGCACGGGTGCGGGTGCGGATCACGGCCCCCCGATCGGCGGCGTCGCGCGCGGTCAGCACGACCAGGCGGGCATCGTCGACGAAGCAGTCGGAATATTCGAAGCCGGTGGCATAGCGCCCCGGGATCAGCGGCCGGCCGACCTCGTCGCTGCGCAGGTTGACCGATCGCGTCGGCGGCAGCAGCTTGCGGCCGCCAAGATGGTCATAGAGAAACAGGCCGAGGCGCAGCAGCCAGGCCGGGCGCAGGCCGGAATGATGCGGCAGCACGAAGCGCAGCGGGCGAATGATGTGGGGCGCGATCTGCCAGAGGATCTCGCGCTCGATCAGCGCCTCGCGGACCAGCCGGAACTCGTAATACTCGAGATAGCGCAAGCCGCCGTGAACGAGCTTGGTCGACCAGGACGAGGTTCCGCTCGCCAGATCGTTCATTTCGCAAAGGAAAACGGAGTTTCCGCGCCCGGCCGCATCGCGTGCGATGCCGCAGCCATTCACGCCGCCTCCGATGATGGCGAGGTCGTAGATTCGCTCCAACAGACGCATCCCCCGGCAATCGCCTTGACCACAGCGATTTCACTTTCGGTTTCGAGTTAAACACAAACGAAAGTGAAAGCAAATCGAAATTCGCATGTTGGGCCGAGATTGGGCAGAACCTGCCCAATCCGGGATCAAACAGCCTTTGAGGGTGTCGGAAAGTCAGGCGCGGCGAAGCACAGCCGACGAGCTGGTTTCGGTTGGCTCCGCGGTGTCATCCGTCTCGTCCACGGGCATGGCCGAGACGACCTCGATGCCGCGGCTATGGCAAAGGGCAGCGAGCCCATCCGGCAAGGGACGGTCGGTGACGAAAGTCTGGATCTGGCTGAGATGGGCGATACGCACCGGCGCGCTGCGGTGGAGCTTGGTGGAATCGGCGACCAGCATCACGCTGCGGGCATTGGCGATGATCGCCTGGGCCACCTGCACCTCGCGATAGTCGAAGTCGAGCAGCGCGCCCTCCTCGTCGATCGCGGAGGCGCCGATGATGGCATAGTCGACCTTGAACTGGCCGATCAGCTGCGTCGCGGTCGAGCCAACGACGCCGCCGTCGGAGCGCCGCACGCTGCCGCCGGCAACGATCACTTCGATGCGCGGATGCGGATAGAGCAGCATCGCGACATTGAGATTGTTGGTGATGACCAGCAGGTCCTGATGCGAGGTGAGTGCGCTCGCCACCTCCTCGGTCGTGGTGCCGATATTGATGAACAGCGAGGAGCCGTTCGGGATGCGCGCGGCCGCGATCGCGCCGATCGCCTTCTTCTCGTCGGCAGCGACGAAGCGCCGCGCCTCATAGGCCAGATTCTCGACTCCCGAGGCGATGATCGCGCCGCCGTGAATGCGCGTCAGCGCGCGCTGCTCGCACAGGTCGTTGAGGTCCTTGCGGATCGTCTGGGCCGACACTTCGAACCGGCGCGCAAGATCCTCGACCATGACGCGGCCCGAGGCGCGGGCGATGTTGAGAATGTCGGTCTGACGTTGAGAAAGGACGGCCATGGCAAGCTTTCGAAACGAGCTGCACCATGGTGATGCTGAACGAGTCCAGGGTCAATGCACGAGGCGCCTGAACGCACCGCAGCAATCGCCGGACCGTCAGAGAGGCAGCACCACATCCTGAGGCAGTGGCGATCGCCCTCGTCCCGAGATCGGCTCAGGCCGCTGCGCTCAGCTCGCCCGTGACGATCCGAAGCGCGGCGCGCTCGGCCTCGCGCGCGTTGCGAAACACCTGGCCCTCGAGCGCATTGAAGCGATGCGACGCCGCGAAGAAGCGGAAGCCGCCGCGGTCGCGCACGACGATTCCCGCCGCCTGGGAGCTGACCTCGATGATGTAGGTGTCGGACATTGCGAAATCCCGTCGTTCATTCCGGGGCTTATAACCGAGCGCCGAGAGGAATGTTCCCTGCGGCGCCCGCAGCTTCGGTCCATGCGGAATGTCAACAGGCGATTTTGTCCATGGTGTGTTTGACCGATGCCCGGTTGATGATGAGGTGTTGTCGTTTGCATTGTGCCGCAGCGCAAACGAATTGCAGCGGACGGCACGGACGAAGCGACCCGACACGCGGATCGTGACCTTGCCATCGGCGGCACCGGCCCGGGCAGCGCCAGATCAGTGCGGATCATCCGGGACCAGAGTGGCCTTGCGATGCGACGCGTCGGCGCCGCTCAAGCGGTCGTGGTGATGGCCGAGCAGTTGATAGATCGTGCGAAGATCCTGCAGCACCTCGACATGATGCTGGCGGAACGCACTGAGCTGAATCTCATACACCCCGATCTTCCGTTCGGCATGGAGAAGGCGCTGCTGCAACTTCTTGAGCACCTCCAAGGTCAGCTTCTCTTCGACATCCGACATGGATTCTCTCCCACCCTGTTCGCGCAAGATGCCCCCGATCGTTTCCCGCGCATCGGCCATTTCTTCCGGCCTGTTTGTCGCCGCCCCAAGCGAGCATTCGATCGCGTACGAACTCTCTACGGAGACCCGCAATGCGGCGGACACACGGCATCGCCGCCATCGCGCAACCTCAACTTGCAATCATCGTAAACGTGCCCGGCCTCGGTCTGCCTTCCACGGCAGCGAATGCATGCTTGCGGGCTTTCGCGCACGCGATCTCGGTGAACGCGAGCCGCCGGAGCGTGGTTCCCCGATCAAGGTCGCGTCAGGAGCCTCACGCATTAACGGAGGTTATTGACGCCGCAGCGGAGCCATCCGCGTGATCAGGTCGCGATCACGCCGTCGCGCTTGATCGGCTGCGGGCGGCCGTCATCGTCGATCGAGACGTAGGTGAAGTTGCCGTCGGTGACCAGGATCGGCTGCTCCTCCTTCCGGCGCAGCACCCAGGCCTCGAGCCGCACCGTCATCGAGGTGCGGCCGATGCGCACCAGATGCGCATACACCGAGACGAGATCGCCGACATACACGGCCTTGCGGAAGTTCATCGCCTCGATCGCCACCGTCACGGTGCGCGACTTCGCGACCTTGGCTGCGAACACGCCGCCGCCGACATCCATCTGGCTGAGCAGCCAGCCGCCGAAAATGTCGCCATTGGCGTTGGTGTCGGCCGGCATCGCCAGGGTGCGGATGCAGAGATCGCCGCGCGGCTCGGTCGGCGCGGCATGAGCGGCAGATGCTTGGGCGGCAGATTCGGTCACGTCAGTCGGTCTCCAATTCGCGGCGCTCGGCGAGAGGCGCTCAGTCCGGCCGGATCATCTCGAACATGTCTTCGGCCTTGATCTCGAAATAGTCGCCGCGGCGGCCGGCGCGCACGATCGGATGCGCCAGCGCGGTCTGGTAGACGCCGTCCTTGATCAGCGCCTTGTCGATGTGCACGGCGACGACCTCGCCGAGCGTCAGCCAGGCCTGGGCCTTCCTGCCATCCGCACCCTGCAGCTGGATGATCTGCGTGACCTTGCACTCGAATGCCACCGGGCTCTCGCCGACACGGGGCACGTCGACGAACTTGCACGGCACCGGCGTGACGCCGGCCAGCGCGAACTCGTCGACATCGCGCGCGACATGCGCGGCCGAGGCATTCATGTGCTTGGCGAGATCGCGCGTCACCAGATTCCAGACGAACTCGCCGGTGTCCTGGATGTTGGCGACCGAGTCCTTCCACTGGGTCGAGGAGAAGCCGATGATCGGCGGCGTATAGTTGAAGGCGTTGAAGAAGCTGTAGGGGGCCAGATTGGCGTTGCCCTTGCCGTCGCGCGAGGAGATCCAGCCGATCGGGCGCGGCGCGACGATGGCGTTGAAGGGATCGTGCTTGAGGCCGTGGCCGTTCTTCGGTTCGTAGAAATGCAGATCCCGTTCGGTCACGCCGTCGTCCCTTCCGTCATTGCTGGCAATGACGGAGAACTTAGCTTGCAGCGCCCTTCGAACCAAGCCCCACCAGGACGAAATCGATCATCTCGTCGATGGTCGGTCCCGGCTTGGTGGCGCATTGCGCGATCATCTGGGGATGGAAGAAGCGCATCATCGCCGTGCAGGCACATTTTGCCGCCAGCGGAAGGTCGGAAATGGCGAACTCGCCCGACGCGGCGCCCTGCCCGATCACGCGGCCGATGATCTCCGTGATCAGCAGCATGTGGCACTCGCAGACCTCCCAGCTCTGCTCCATCGCCACCGCGACCATCTCGTGCAGCTTGTTGTCGCCGACATAGCGCTCGGTGTTCATGCGGTGGATGGTGCCGAGCAGCTCGCGCAGCCGCGGCGCGACCGGGCCGGGGCGCTCGGCGATCGCCATCGCCGCCGCCTCGACCTGCCCCATCAACGTCCGCGCGACACCCTCATGGATCGCCTTCTTCGAGTCGAAGAACCGGTAGACGTTCGCCGGGCTCATGCGGAGCTCCTTGGCGATGTCGGCGACGGTGGTCTTCTGGTAGCCGATCTGTCGAAACAGGCGCTCCGCCACGACGAGGATGCGTTCGCGGGTATCGGGTTCGATGTGTTCGGAAACCAGCGTCATCATGCCTGCGATCTTGTTGATCCCTTATTCGGCGGCCTCGGCGAGCGGAAGCGCCGGGGCCGGTCCATCAACGTGCTGCGCTGCAGAATGATCCGTCGCACCTGCCCCGCGCTCGTCCAGACTCTTGCGGAACCATAGGGCATACAGGCCCGGCAAGTACAGCAGCGTCAGAAAGGTCGCAACGAACAAACCGCCCATGATGGTGATCGCCATCGGCCCCCAGAACGCCGAGCGCGACAGCGGGATCATGGCCAGGATCGCGGCTAGCGCGGTCAGCACCACTGGGCGGGCGCGGCGCACCGTGGCCTCGATGATCGCCTCGCGCCGGGTCAGGCCGGAGGCGACATCGTGCTCGATCTGATCGACCAGGATCACGGTGTTGCGCATGATCATGCCGGCCAGCGCGATCAGGCCGAGCAGCGCCACGAAGCCGAACGGCGCATTGGCGACGTTCAGTCCCAGCGAGGCGCCGATGATGCCGAGCGGCGCGGTCAGGAACACCAGGAACAACCGCGAGAAGCTCTGCAGCTGAATCATCAGCAAGGTCAGCATCACGATCGCCATCAGCGGGAAGAGCGCGAAGATCGACGCATTGCCCTTGGCCGATTCCTCGATCGCGCCGCCCATCTCGATGCGGTAGGCCGGATCGAGCTTGGCCCTGATGTCGGCGAGCTTCGGCCAGATCTGGTTGGTGACGTCGGGCGCCTGCACGCCGTCGGCAACGTCGGCGCGCACCGTGATCGCCATGTCGCGGTTGCGCCGCCACAGGATCGGCTCCTCATGCGCATACTCGATCTTGGCGATCTGCTGCAGCGGCACGGCGACGCCGTTGCGCGAGGTGATGGTGAGGTCGCCGACGCCGGCGAGATCGAGCCGCTCGGACGGCACGGCGCGGGCGATGACGCCGACCTTCTCGATGCCGTCGCGGATCGTCGTCACCTGCACGCCGGAGATCAGCATCGCCAGCGACTGCGAGACGTCCTGCGGCGTCAGGCCCAGCGCGCGGGCGCGGTCCTGGTCGACGACGAGCTTGAGGTACGGCGACTGCTCGTTCCAGTCGAGCTGCGGATCCCTGACGTTCGGATTCTGCCGGACGACGTCGCGCACCTCGCGCGCGATCTCGCGCACCTTGGCGGTGTCCGGGCCGATCACGCGGAACTGCACGGGGAAGCCGACCGGCGGGCCGAAATTGAAACGGTCGACGCGGACTCGCGCCTCGTTGAGGTCGCCATTGGCCGCGGCCGTCTCGATCTTCGCCTTGATGCGCTCGCGCGCGGCGACGTCCTTGGCGACGATGACGATCTCGGCGAACGCCTCGTTCGGCAGCTGCGGCGACAGGCCGAGCCAGAACCGCGGCGAACCCTGCCCGACATAGGCGGTGAAGGTCTCGATGTCCTTGTCGTCCTTCAACAGCGCCTCGGCCTTGCGCGCGGCCTTCTCGGTGACGTTGAAGGCGGTGCCCTCCGGCAGACGCAGCTGCAGGAACAGCTCCGGCCGCTCCGACAGTGGGAAGAACTGCTGCTGGACGTGGCCGAAGGCGACGATCGAGGCGGCGAACACGCCGACCGTCGCGGCGACCGTGGTGATGCGATGCGTCACGCACCAGCGCACGACGGCGCGCAGGCCACGATACATCCGCGTGTTGTAGACGGCGTGCTCATCATGGCCGTGATGCGCCTTCATGTCCGGCAGCAGCTTCACGCCGATATAGGGGGTGAAGATGACCGCGACGAACCACGAGGCGACCAGCGCGATGGCGACGATCCAGAAGATGCTGCCGGTGTACTCGCCGACCGCCGAATTGGCGAAGCCGATCGGCAGGAAGCCGGCGGCGGTCACCAGCGTGCCGGTGAGCATCGGGAATGCGGTGGATTCCCAGGCATAGGACGCCGCGCGGACGCGGTCCCAGCCCTGCTCCATCTTCACCACCATCATCTCGACCGCGATGATCGCGTCATCGACCAGCAGGCCGAGCGCAATGATGAGAGCACCGAGCGAAATCCGGTGCAGATCGAGCCCCATGGCGCTCATCGCGATGAACACGATGCCGAGCACCAGCGGCACCGACAGCGCCACCACGATGCCGGTGCGCCAGCCCAGCGCCAGGAACGAGACGAACAGCACGATGACCAGCGCTTCGACGAAGGAGTGCACGAACTCGCCGACCGCGGTCTCGACCACCTTCGGCTGATCGGCGATCTGCTTCAGCTCGATGCCCTGCGGCACCGCCTTCATGAAGTCGGCGGAAGCGGCGTGAACGTCCTTGCCGAGCTCGAGGATGTTGGCGCCCTTGGCGGTGACGACGCCGATGCCGAGCGCAGGCTTGCCCTCCTGATGCACCTTGTAGGTCGGCGGATCGACGAAGCCGTGCGTGACGGTGGCGATGTCCCCGAGCCGGAACACGCGGCCATTGCTCTCCACCGGCGTCTCTGCGACCGCCTTGGCGCCGTCGAGCGCGCCGGTGACGCGCAGCGGCACACGCTGCGACGACGTCTCGACCGTACCGGCGGGAGTCACGTTGTTCTGCTTGGCAAGCGAATCGAACAGCGCCTGCGCGGTGAGGCCGAGCGTCGCCAGCTTGGCGTGACTGAACTCGACATAGATGCGCTCGTCCTGGGTGCCGTAAAGGTTGACCTTGGTGACGCCGTTGACCTTGAGCAGGCGCTGCCGCAGTCCCTCGGCGACCTTCTTGAGCTGCGCGTAGTCGGCGCCGTCGCCGGTCATCATGAACAGGATCGAATCGACGTCGGAGAACTCGTCGTTGACGAATGGTCCAAGCACGCCCGAGGGCAGCGAGCCCTGCACGTCGGCGAGCTTCTTGCGCAGCAGATAGAACAGATATGGCACGTCCTTCGGCGGCGTCGAATCGCGGAAGGTGACCTGCATCGCCGCGAAGGCCGGCTTCGAATAGGTCTGCACCTTCTCGAAATAGGGCAGCTCCTGCAGCTTCTTCTCGATGGGATCAGCGACCTGGCTCTGCATCTCCGTGGCGGTGGCGCCGGGCCACATCACCGAGACGTTGACGACCTTGACGGTGAAGAACGGGTCTTCGGCGCGCCCCAGCCGCTCATACGAGATGAAGCCGAACAGGCCGAGCGCGACGATCAGGAACAGCACCAGCGGCGGATGGCTGACCGCCCAGGCCGACAGATTGAACCGCTTCATGGCACGCTCCCCGATGAGGACCTAATCGTTTCGAGCATCAGTGGCCTCATCCTTCGAAACGCATCGCTTCCGCGATGCTCCTCAGGATGAGGGGTTGGCTCCTCATGGTGAGGAGCGCCGCCTCTTGCGGCGCGTCTCGAACCATGAGGCCACATACGGGCCTCGCCCTTCGAGACGCCCGCCTTCGGCGAGCTCCTCAGGGTGAGGGTTGAGAGTCAATCAGAACGTCAGCGCCGAGACCACGCGCACCTTCTGCGCGGGGTCGATCTTCTGCACGCCGAGCGCCACCACCTTCTCGCCCTCGTCGACACCTGACGTGACCAGCACGTCCTTGCTGTCGTAGGCCTTCACCTTGACCGGCTTCAGCGTCACCTCGCCCTTGTCGTTGACGACGTAGAGCGAGGGATCGCGGCCGTCGCTGAACAGCGCCGACAGCGGCAGCCGCGCGACGCGCGTGGTGGCGGGGTCGGACAGCGTGAGCGTCGCAGTCATGCCGAGCGAGACGCTGTCGTTTGCATCCGGCAGCGAGAATTTTGCGAGATAGGTGCGCGTCGCGGGATCGGCGGCCGGCGCGATCTCGCGCAGCCGGGCCGTGTAGGTCTTGCCGGACTCCGACCACAGCGACACCGTCGCCTTGCCGTTCTTGGCGCGGTCGAGCAGGGTCTCGGGGATCGCGACCACTGCTTCCTTCTCGGCGAAGCGCGCGACGCGGATGGCAGCCTGGCCGGCGGCGACGACGACGCCCGGTTCGATCATCGAGGCGGTGACGACACCGCGGGCATCTGCGACCAGCGTCGCGTAGGACAGCGAGTTGCGCGTCAGTTCGACCGAACGCTCGGCGCGATTGAGCCGCGCGCGGGCTTCATCCGCGGACGCCTTGGCCTGGTCCATCTGCGCATCCGTGGTCCAGCCCTTGGCGCGCAATTCCTTGGCGCGGGTCTCGGCCGCGGAGGCTTGCGCCAGCACGCCGGTGGCGGCGCGGAATTCGGCCTCGGCCTGCTCGGCCTGCAGCTTCAGGTCGACCTCGTCGAGCGTGGCGAGCGGCTGGCCGACCTCCACCGTCTGGCCGACCTCGACCAGGCGCTTGGCGACCTTGCCGGCGACGCGGAAACCGATGTCGGCCTCGATCCGCGGCCGGATGGTGCCGACGAAACTGCGCTCCGGCGTCTCGGCCTCAAAATGGACGGTTGCGACCAGGACCGGCCGGACAGGCTCGGCTTTCTGGGCGACGGTCTCATTGCAGCCGGCCAGGGCAACGGCCGCCGCGGCCAGCGCAACGCCGCTCAACAGCCTGGAAAAGCTGGAAAAAACCTGCTGGACGAGCATCGGACACCCCTTCGCTGCTGTTGCGAGAGAGTGTCGAGTGTCGAGTGACGATTGTCAATAATCGTCATAGATCATTACTTCGTGACCGTTAAGACATGTTGCCGCAGGTGCTCAGGAGAAGGGCAGATCTCGATTGGCGGGAGCGTCCATCACCCTGCGGTGTCATTCCGGGGCGACCGCGACAGCGGTCGAACCCGGAATCTCGAGCTTGGTTTGCACCACAGCGACTCATCTCGGGATTCCGGGTTCGGTCGCTGTCGCGACCGCCCCGGAATGACGGCGCCTGGTCCCAACGCACGGTGTCCGCAGTGCGGATCACCGCACGCGCTCACTCCGCCGGCGCCTGGCCGGCGAACTCCATCTTGCTTTCATGTCCGCCGAAGAACACCAGCAGACCGGCAATCAGCGGCAGCGCGGAGAGCGCGAGCAGGCCATGTGTGGTAGAGCCCGTCGTATCCTTGATCCAGCCGACCAGATAGGGACCGCCGAAGCCGGCGAGATTGCCGATGGAGTTGATCAGCGCGATCGCGCCGGCGGCGGCCGTGCCGGACAGCCATGCGGTCGGCAACGTCCAGAACACGCCGAACACGCAGAACACGCCGATCGCGGCGAATGTCAGCGCGACCATGGTCAGCGTGGGGTCACCGATCATGCTCGACGCAGCCAGCGCCACCGCGATCAGGATCATCGGCGCGCCGACATGCACCACGCGCTCGCGCGTCGCATCGGAATGGCGCGCCCACAGGATCATCGCAACGGTGCCGAACGCATAGGGAATCGCGGTGACGAAGCCGGTCTGCGTATTCGTCAGGCCGAACGCCTTGACGATCTGCGGCAGCCAGAACTGCATGCCGTAGAGCGCGCCGACGAAGCCGAAATAGATCAGGCTGAGCACGATCACCTTCGGCGACGACAGCGCCTCGCCGAGCGTCATGTGCCCGGCCGCCTGCTTCGCCGCGGTCTCCGCCTCGAGCTTGGCCGCGAGCCAGGCCTTTTGCTCCGCCGTCAGCCAGGTCGCGTGCTCCGGCCGGTCGGTCAGGTAGAACCAGGTGACGACACCGAGGATGATCGACGGGATGCCTTCGATGATGAACAGCCACTGCCAGCCCTGCAGCCCCATCCATCCGTGCAGGCCGAGCAGCAGGCCCGACACCGGCGCACCGATCACGGTCGAGATCGGCACGGCGACCGCAAAGGCGGCAAGGAAGCGGGCGCGATACTGCGCCGGGTACCAATAAGTGAGATAGAGGATGATGCCTGGGAAGAAGCCCGCCTCGGCGACGCCGAGCAGGAAGCGCAGCGCGTAGAAGCTCCAGGGGCCCGAGACCAGCGCCATCAGCGCCGAGATGATCCCCCAGGTGACCATGATGCGCGCGATCCACCGGCTGGCGCCGAATTTCTCCAGCGCCAGATTGCTCGGCACCTCGAAGATGAAATAGCCGATGAAGAAGATGCCGGCGCCCCAGGCGAACACCAGCGGGGAGAATTTCAGCTCGGCGTTCATCGTCAGCGCGGCGAAGCCGAGATTGACGCGGTCGAGATAGGAGAAGAAATAAGCGAGCACCAGGAACGGAATCAGCCGCCACGAAATGGCGCGGATGGTTGCGGCCTCGATGTCGGACCGGCCAGACGCGGCGGGACGAATGGTTGACGAGCTCATCGATCTCCTCCCGGGAGCATTGCAGAGTTTGATAGTTGGTGGCGGTGTTGAGCATCGGTCGTGGCAAGTCAATTGGAAAACAAGCAATCCCACAGCATGTCGGTGCATCGCGGGCGCGCGGCGTGCGCATGACGACCTCAGGGCCTGATGCTCCCGCCGCGCCGGCTCGACACGCATCGCCGTCACGACACGCCCCATTGTCGTCCCGGCGAAAGCCGGGACCCATACCCCCAGGGTGCAGTTTGAGGCGCGCTGGGGGTTGGCTTTTTCGCAACTCACATCGGCCGCGGCGTCTGGATCCCGGATCGGCGCTGCGCCGCGCGGGCGCGCGTCGCAGCTTGTCCGGGACGACAGTGGAGGGTGGCCGAGCATGACGGGACTGAATGAGCACCGCCGTGCGTTGGCCCTGGCGACAGCGTTGATCGTGATCGCGCTCGGCCTCGCCTTGCGCTTCTACGGTCTGGGCCTCGGCCTTCCCGCCTTCATCGTCAAATACGGCGGTTCCATCCTCTGGGCGACGATGGTGTACATGCTGCTGGTCGCGCTGCTGCCGCTGAGATCATGGCGGCAGATCGGCGGGCTCGCGCTCGCCGTCGCCGTGACCGTCGAGGCGAGCCGGCTGATCCATACGCCCTGGCTCGACAGCTTTCGCCTGACGCTGGCCGGCGCGCTGCTGCTCGGGCGCATTTTCTCGCTGTGGAACATCGTCGCCTATGCGATCGGCATCCTCATCGGCATAGCGATCGATCGGATCACGTTGCGGTCTCCTCGGCCTAACAGCACGGCGAAAGATGCTGCCAATTTGTAACTCCGTCATGCCCGGGCTTGTCCCGCCTGCGCGGCCGAAGCCGCTTCGGCGCGGCGAAGGCCCGGGCATCCACGTCGTTCCCAATATGCCGGATGACGTGGATGGCCGGGACAAGCCCGGCCATGACGACGTGGAGATGGACGAGCGCAAAACTGCCGTCCCAATGCGATCGCCCAGCACGGCTTAGGTTGCCTGGGGCGAGGCTCCATGCCGGCTGAGATCTCAGTTCGAATTGGCACCGGCGCGGCTGAAGAAAGCCATCAGTTCCTCCGCCAGGACGGCCGGCTGCTCCTCCGGGATGTAGTGGCCGCACGAGCCGATCGTGATGCCATCGACGTGCTCGGCGACCTCCCTGAGCGGCGCGGCCATGTCGACGATCGATCCCTGATCGGCACCGACCGCCAGCACCGGCGGCTTGAGTTTGCCTTTGGCTTTCAGCTCGCGGTTCTGATCCGCCGACAGTGCGGCCGCACGATAATAGCCAAGTCCCGCGCGCAGGCCGCCGGCCTTGGTCAGCACGCGCGCGTATTCGTCGAGATCGCTCTCGGAGAATGCTTCGGGATTGGCACCCTTGCGGCGCAGGAACCAGGCGAGATAGTCGCGCTCGCGGCCCTGGATCAGCATCTCCGGAAGGTCCGCGACGACGTGGAACGCGAAGTGCCAGGTGCGCCACGCGCGGTCCGGCGCGTAGGGCAAAGCCTCGGGCAAGGTCACGCCGGGAATCCCGGCATCCAGCAGCGCCAGGCTTTGCACCGCATCTCCGAACAGTGCCGTATAGGGATAGGCCACCCACGCGCCGATGTCGTGGCCGACGAGATGATGGCTCGTGACGCCAAGCTGCTGCAGCAGGCGATGCACTGACGTGGCGAGCGTCTGGGTGTCGTAGCCATCCGCCGGCCGGTCCGAGTCGCCCTGCCCTGGGAAATCGATCGCGATGACGTGATAACGCGCGTCCAGCAGCGGCATGACCTTACGCCAGGCGAACCAGCTCTCTGGAAAGCCGGCCAGCAGCACGACGACCTCGCCGTCCGGCCGGCCACCGCTGACATAGTGTAGCCTGAGGCCGTCGATGGTCTCGAACCGGTGCGTGAAGCCGGACAGCGCGGCGTCATCGCGCGCGAATGGCTCCGCCGGGACCAGCCGCGACGGAGCTTGGGGAGAAACGGCATTCATCAATTCCGACATGGATCATCCTCGTTATTATAGAACAAACGTTTCCTAATTTCGCGCAACATCACGCGAACAAGACCGAAGCTTGTTTTGCGATGGTCATCATCTCGCCCTTGGTGCGTCCCGTTTTGCCGACCACCCGCAAGCCCTGGATGACGCAGAACAGAGCCCCCGCTGCGACCTCCGCATCGAGATCCGGCCGGATCGATCCGTCCGCCTGGCCGAGCCTGATCAGGTCGCGCAACAGAGTCTCGACCCGGCGCAGCGAGGTGCGGACCTTGGCAGCGGCTTCCGCATCCAAGGTGGCGAGCTCGGTGGCGCTGGTGACGACCAGGCAGCCGCGCTGGCCCTCGCCATCGCTGGCGGACTCCGCATAGAATTCCAGCAAGATCTCGAGCTTGTCGCGACCGCAAAGTTGCGCATCGAGCCGCTCACGAAGCTGCCGGTCGCGGCGCGCGATGTAGTAGTCCAGCGTCGCCAGGAAAATCGCGCTCTTGTCCGCGAAGGCCTTGTAGAGGCTGCCGGTGGCAAGCTTCATCGCAGCCCGCAATTCCGCCAGCGATGCGCCGTGGTAGCCACGCTCGCTGAACACCACCAGCGCCCTGCCGAGGGCGGTGTCCATGTCGAACTCGCGCGGCCGGCCTGGCCCGCGGCGCTCGGATGAATTCGTCTGCGGCTTCGTCATGCCCCCTTTTAGGGAACATTTGTTTCCAAATCAAGCCGGATGAGCGCTCGGTCTGGCGGAAGGTCAATCGCCGAGCTGAAACCGCTGGAACCGGTGCAGTTCGTCCTCGATGGTCCGCTTCAGCGCCTTACGATGGTCGCCGCGCGCCGCCTTGCCCTGGCCGACCCAGCTCCATTTCTGCATCAGCAGCTTGCTGTTCTGCCGGTCGGTCTTCAAATCGATCGCCGCGACGATCTCCTCGCCGACCAGAACGGGTAGCGCAAAGTAGCCGAACAGCCGCTTGTCCTTCGGAACATAGGCCTCGAAGCGATGGTCGTAGTCGAAGATCGCCTGCGTCCGCTTGCGCTGGATGATCAGCGGATCGAACGGTGACAGGATGTGCACACGCGCAGGGTCGATCGCGATCGCCTCCTCCAGCGCGGCCGGCATCGCCCAATGCTCGTGCCTGCCGCCGCCCTCCAGCGCGACCGGCACAAGTTCGCCACGGCGGACCCGCGCGTCGATGACCCGTCGCACATCCGCCTTGCGCGGCGCATTGAGATGGCAGAGCGAGTCCAGGCTGACGACACCTTGGGATCGCAGGCCGCGGTCGAGCAGATAGGCTGCGATCTCGCGCTCGGTGGCGCCCTTCGGCAACCGGTCCCAGCCGAAATGGCGGGTGGTGAGATCGTAGGTCTTGAGCATGCCGTCGCGGCCGGCGACCGTCAGCGTGCCCTCGTAGAAGCCGAGCTGCAGCGCCCGTTTCGACGGCTTGCGGCTGGCCCAGGCGTGGTCCTTCTCCCGCAGCTCATCGTCGTCGATGTCGCGGATGGTCAGCGCGCCGCCCTGGCGGATCAGCCGCATCACCTTGCGCGAATCCTCAGGCTTTACGGTCTGCAGCCAGCGATGTCCTTCGCGGCGATAGCGCCGCATCGCCGGCACGAAAAAGCGGAAGTCCTGCACCGGCACGTAGGACAGCGCATGGGTCCAATATTCGAAGACGGTCTTGTCGCTGCTCTGCGCCTGCCTGAGATCGGCACGCCGATAGGCCGGGATGCGGCTGAACAGGATGTGGTGGTGGCAGCGCTCGATCACGTTGATGGTGTCGATCTGCACATAGCCGAGATGCGCGATCGCCGCCGCGACGGCTTGCGGGCCGGCGCCGAACGGCGCCTCGGTGTCGAGGCGCTGGGCGCGCAGCCAGAGACGACGTGCGGTGATCCTCGACAACGGAATGGGAGCAGGAACGGCGGCCATGACGGCGCGATCGTGCGAGATTCGGCGGTGCCCCCGCAACGCCAATCATGCCCGACAGATCCGGTTCGGGAACCTATGGCTTGCTCTTGTCGGGGATGCTGCCGGTGGCGATCTCGGCCTTGCAGCTGGCGCGGCCCGGATCCGGCGCGCGGCATTTGTAGATCCGTCCGGTCAGGCGGTCGACCAGCCAGGCCGTATCCTCCGAGGGACTCTCCAGCCCGACATAACGGTTGCCGACCGCGGTGATCAGCGTCGACAGCAGGATCGCCGCGGCGATGATGCCGGCGCCGATCAGCGTCGACATGGAACTCGTCGATCCCGACGAGTCCTGGCTGCTGGCCCGATGGGACTGGTAGTCGCGCCTGGGGGATGAGTTGAACACGGCTATGCTTTTCCGTTGGCGTTTCTTGACTTCAATCGTTTGTTGCCCGCCTCGCTTCCCACGGTTTGCGATTTTTTTCCGGCGAGAGATATCCGGTAGAACCGCATCTGGCCGATTTGTTGTTCGCAGACCGGCCACGTGCCGATGGCTTTGCGACAACCTCGCAGCAGTGGACGCGAGACGGCCATGCGTGATATCGATCACATTCGAACGCTTTGAACCCGTTCTATCGTCCAAGCATCCAATGGCTATGAGCCATGACCACCCGAGGATGACGACGATGACCGCATATTTTGGACGTATTGCAGTTCGAGCGGCGGCATTGACCGCCATGCTGACGATGAGCGCCGGCGCCGCGCTCGCCGGCGAGGCGGTGTCCGCCGATCAGATCCTGAACGCGCTGAAGCCGAAATCCGCCACCCGGGGCATCTCGGTCGGACCGCAGACGGCCCCGCAGGTCGATGCGGCGACGCAGGCCAAGCAATCCGCCTTCATCGACAGCATGCGCAACCGCAAGACCCGCTCGCTGTCGCTCGGCGAGCGCGAGCAGATCGCCGAGCTGGCGGCGACCAAGCCGAAGATCGATCTCGAGATCCAGTTCGACTACAACTCGGCCGAGATCAGCAAGGCCTCGATGCCTGCGGTGCAGGAGCTCGGCAAGGCGCTGTCCGATCCCAACCTGAAGGGCTCGACCTTCGTGGTCGCCGGCCATACCGACGGCATCGGCGGCGACGGCTTCAACCAGGATCTGTCCGAGCGTCGCGCCGACACCATCAAGCGCTATCTGGTCGAGAAGTTCGGCCTGACCGGCCAGGACCTCGTGACCGTCGGCTATGGCAAGACCAAGCTGAAGGATGCCGCCAACCCGGCCGATCCGCTCAACCGGCGTGTGCAGGTCGTCAACATGGACACCAAGACCGCGGCGAAGTGAGCGCTCCGCCGCGCGTATCGCCCCGCTTGCCGACGGTCCCCGGCAGGTGGGGCGCTTTTTGCCCTGTCAGATCCAGCTCTGGAACAGCATCAGCCGGGTGAACGTCCGCATCGTCGTGCCGATGAAGGCGGCGCTGATCGGCAGCATCAGGGCGAAGCCGAGCATCGCGATCCCGACATAGGCCCACATCACCCGGCGCGGCCACCGCAGCAGCACATGGACGAGCGCGAGGCTCGCGAGCGTTGCCGACGGCAGATAGTAGTAGAGAAAGCTCAGCGCGCGCGGCAGCAGCGCCCAGGGCAGATAGCAGCCGAGATAGAACGTCAGGATCAGGAACGCCGACGCGCTGCGCTGGACGACGAAATCCCGCGCGCAGATCGCGAGCGCCAGCAGCACCGGCCACAGCACCAGCGGATTGCCGAGCAGCACCACCGCGGCAATGTCGGTCTCGCTCGCCTTGTCGAACAGGAACCAGACGGGGCGCACCAGCAGCGGCCAGGTCGGCCACGCGCTCATATAGGTATGGCCGGCAATCGCCGTGGTGACGCTGTCGGCGAAGATGCGCCGCTGCGCTTCGGCGATCGCGCCGATGGACAGGCCGTGCAGCGGCACGAAGGTCGCGAGATAGCAGAGCGTGGGAACAGCGACGAGGCAGAGCGCGATGGACGCCCATCGCAGTTGCGGCCATTGCTCCGGCTGGTACCAGTCGGTCGGCTGGGGATCGCCGAACGAGGTCTGCCAGTGCTGCAGCAGCTTGATCAGGCCCACGATGAGAAGCGTCGTCAGCAGCGGAAACAGCCCGCTCCATTTGCAGGCGATCGCAAGACCGAACATCGCCCCCGCGAGCGCCAGGACGAAGTGCGGCCGCCGCAGCCTGAACGCGAACAGGAACGCCGCGATCCCGAGCAGGCCGAAGGCGAGCGCGCCGATGTCGAGCATCGCGATGCGCGCCTGCACGAACAGCATCTGGTTGAAGAAGGCGAGCAGCGCGGCGGCGATCGCCGGCGACTGCGCCGCAAACAGCGCAAGGCCGCACAGATAGATCGCGGCGACGGCGAGGCCGCCGAGCACGGTACCGGGATAGCGCCACGCGAACGCATTGTCGCCGAACGTCCTGATCGACAGCGCAATGAGCTCCTTGGCGAGCGGCGGATGCATCGGGTTGAGCTGCGGCGATGCCGGCGCCAGCCCGAGCATCTGCCGCGCAGCGGGCACGTAGTGCACCTCGTCGAACACGAATTTGGGCGGCGAGGCGAGGCCGATCATCAAGATGACGTGCGTGATGACGAAGATCATGAACGCCGTGAGCACACAGCGGCGCGCCGGCAAGGCGCCGTCCTGCGCGACATCGCCGTCGTCGTCATCCTCGTCACGGCGAGCCGCAGCTGACTTCATGGGCATGCGATTGAACTGACCTCAGGGTGAGCGCAACTAAACATCGTCGACGCATCGAGGCAAACTTGTGTCCATTTTACAACAACCTCGCGCAGGGTCCTCGGCTAGATTGAACCGGGAACAATCTTCGGTGTGGATATGAATCTGCGTCACCGAACATGCGTTGCTGCGCTGTCGGCCGCCGCCCTCTTGGGCGTCGCGGGACCGGCCCGCGCAGATAATCGCATCGGCGAAGCCGTGCTGGTGCAGAAGGACGTGCTGCGCATCGCCGGCACGTCGACCAGCCCGATCAATGTCGGCGACGGCGTGGTGCGCAACGAGACGGTGCGCACCGGCACCGACAGCGCCGCGCGTCTCGTCATGATCGACAGCACCAATCTTTCGCTTGGGGCCAATGCGAGCCTGACGCTCGATCGCACCGTGTTCAACGACGAGACCAGCTATCGCGACATCGCGATCCGGCTCGGCACCGGCGCGTTCCGCTTCGTCACCGGCCATTCCGAGAAGACCGCCTACAAGATCAACACGCCGCTCGCGACCATCGGCGTCCGCGGCACCATCCTCGACATCCGCTCCAGGCGCGGCGAGACCATGGTGGTGCTGCAGGAAGGCGCCTCGCGGGTCTGCACCCTCACCTTCCAATGCCTCGAGCTGACCCAGCCCGGCGACACCGCGATCATCACCGCGACCGGCCAGGGCCGCAGCGCGATCAGGAAGACCTCAAATCCGTCCTGGAGCTTCGCGGCGACCTGCACATCGACCTCGGGCCTTTGCACGGTCACCGATCTCGCCAGCAGCGCGCCGCCGCAGGACTTCACCGGCATTCTGTGCGGGCGATGACGATGCACGCACGCCGCAATCAGCTCGCTGCATGGACGGCCGCCATCGCAGGCGGGCTGCTCGCGCTCGCGGTGCAGGCGGCACCGGCCACGGCGCAGAGCAGCTGCGGCGTGGAGAATGTCGCCGCAGCGCTGTGCCCGACCCCAACGCCGTCACCGACCTCCTCACCCAGCGCAACGCCCACGCCGACCGCAACTCCGACGCCGACCCCGACGCCCTCGATCTCGCCGACACCGACGCCCGCGCCGACCGGCGCGGGAAGCAGCGCAAACTCGATCACCGGCCTCGCCGACCAGCGCTTCAACCAGATGATCACCAATCGCGTGCTCGGCCTGGTGCTGCTCGGCGTCAACGAGCAGGTCAACTGCAACGACTGCATCAGCGCGTTCGGCTCGGCCGGCTCGTTCTCGGCCGGCATCCACGGCCGCAAGCAGCTCACCGGCAATCTCGCGCTGCTCGCCGGCCTCGCCTACACGCACTACAACGAGAACGGCTATCACGTGACCTCGGCGCCGATCGGCGCGTTCGCGCTGCGCTACGACTTCGCCGATTGGGGCTCGTCGCGGCCGTTCTTCGACATCGGTACGATCCTGACGCCCTATGAGAAGGTGCGCTACGGCCGCAGCTACGCGACCAGCCTCGGCAACGTCTCCGTGGACGGCACCACCACGGCTTCGAACTACGCGGTCTATGGCCGCGCCGGCTGGATCAGCCGGATGTCGCCGCGCGACGAGGTCGCCGCCTCCGTCGAGCTGTGGCAGCTGTGGCAGCGCGTGGCCGGCTATCGCGATCCGGCTGCCGCGTTCAACCCGTTCGACGCCTCGATCGCCGGCGGCACCGACCGCACCAGCCTGGTCAAGATCGGCGGCCAGTGGACGCATCTGTTCGGCTCCAGCATCGAAGCCAACGTCAATGGCGGCTATGTGCAGTCGTTCGCGAGCAGATCCGGCCTCGTCGCTACCGTGACCGGCAACGGCACGGTGACGCCGACCATGGGCAACCAGGGCTGGTTCGAGTATGGCGGCCGGCTCGGCTTCCGTCTCCAGAAGGGCTGGATCGCCGATCTGTTCGTCAACGGCACGCTCGGCCCGCAGCCGGTCGGCAACACCATCCATGGCGGCGTCGGCCTGCGCATCCATTACTAGAGCATGATCCGGAAAAGTGGAGACCGGTTTTCCGAGAAGATCATGCTCAAACAAAGAGATAAGATCATGATGCGTTTCCGCCGAAACGCATCATGATCTAGACGCCCCGCCACTCGGCTGCCGTCCCCGTTCAAGAAATCATGACCGGTCTGCGCCCGGGCCTGCTTGACCCGCCAATGGCCGCGGTCATATTGGATGACGATCATCATTCAAATGCAACGCCGCCGGCCGGCGCGCGCGGAGGCAAAATGGACGTATCGACGGAGCCGCGCACGGCCGCACAATCCGCTGCGTCCGAAGCGACGCCCTGCCCGCCGCCTCCGGACGCCCAGCGCACGAAAGCCGCGGCGGCGCGCGCCGCCTTGCTGACCGGCCCGGTGCTGCCCACGCTCATCCGGCTCGCGCTTCCCACCATGACCGTGCTGGTGGCGCAGACCGCGGTCAACGTCGCCGAGGCGTATTATGTCGGCTTCCTCGGCACCGACGCGCTCGCCGGCGTGGCGATGGTGTTCCCGATCTTCATGCTGATGACGATGATGTCGAATGGCGGCATCGGCAGCGGCGTCTCCTCGGCGATCGCGCGCGCCGTCGGCGCCGGCCGCAACGCCGATGCCGACGCCATCGCCTTCCACGCCATCGTGCTCGCGGTGATCGCCGGCGGCCTGTTCACGGTCACGACCGCGCTGTTCGGTCCGGCGCTGTATCACGCGCTCGGCGGCCGCGCCGGCGCGCTGGAGGCGGCGCTGCGCTATTCGAATTATCTGTTCGCGGGCGCGATCGCCGTGTGGATCGTCAATCTGCAGGCGGCGGCACTGCGCGGCGCCGGCAATGTGCGGGTGCCCGCGCTGGTCACGCTGGTCGGCGCGCTGGTCATGATCCCGGCGTCGCCGATCCTGATCTTCGGCCTCGGTCCGCTGCCGGGCCTCGGCATCGCCGGCGCCGGCATCGCCTTCGGACTGTACTATTGCGGCGCCATGCTGGTGCTGCTGCGTTATATGGCGAGCGGCCGCTCCAGCCTGCATGTCCGCGTCGCGCCGCTGCAGCTCCGGCTGTTCGCCGACATCCTCGGGGTCGGCCTGCCCACCGCGCTCAACGCCGTGCTCGTCAACCTCACCGTGATCCTGGTGACCGCGCTGGCCGGCCGCTTCGGCACTTCGGAGCTCGCCGCCTACGGCATCGCCTCGCGGCTCGACTACATCATGATCCCGATCCTGTTCGGTCTGTGCACGGCGGCCTTGACCATGGTCGGCATCAATGTCGGCGCCGGCCAGGGCGGACGCGCCCGCCGCATCGCCTGGGTCAGCGCGCTGACCGGCGCGGTGCTGGTGGGCGCCATCGGGCTGGTCGTGGCGCTGCATCCGCCGCTCTGGCTGACGCTATTCAGCCATGACCCCGACGTGCTGCGGGACGGCGCGATCTATCTGCGCACCGTGGCGCCGGCCTATGCCGCGCTCGGCTTCGGCTTCGTGCTGTCCTTTGCCGGCCAGGGCGCCGGGCACGTGCTGTGGCCTTTCGTCGGCTCCGTTTTGCGCATCCTGATCGCCGCCGGCGGCGGCGCCATCGCCGTCGTGACGCTGGGCGGCGGCATGGCCTCGCTCGCCGCAACGGTCGCGGTGTCGCTGGTCGCCTACGCGCTGGTCTGCAGCCTGGTCCTCCCGTCGGACCGGATCTGGCTCTCGGCCCGGCGCTAACCGCACGTCGACGAACAAGCGAGCGCCACCGTTTCACAACTAACAAGCGAGACTTGGAGACCACCCTCCAGAGCAGGTGTTCTGTGCAATCACCACCCCCGAGAGGTAACATCACCCTTCTGTCGACGATCGCTCCAATGGACTGATAACCCTGAGTTCCCGCGTGCCGTACACAGGTTCCGTTTCGGGAACCGGATTCAGCTCGCGGTAATGTCTGCAGCCCATGTCGTGGACTGAGGGGGCTCCGATGTGGCGGCGGCGAGCCCTGAGCAGCCAGCAGGGGAAACGTCGTAGATGACCGCATCGATTTCATCCGAGAGTCTCCGTGCCCGGTGCCGCCGGTTCTGGCGCGCCCGGGACGGCCAGATCAGCATGATCTTCGCCATCGCCATCATTCCGATCGTGATCTCGATCGGCGCCGCCGTCGACTTCTCCAAGTCGAGCGACACCAAGACCCAGCTGCAGAAGGCCGTCGATGCGGCCGTGCTGGCCGGCGTGATCCAGCCCAGCGCGCAGCAGATTTCGACGGCGACCGCGGTGTTCAAGGGCGATTTCGGCGGGCGCTTCGGCTCGTCCGCCTCGGCCGCTTTCACCTCGAACAATGATGGCACGCTCACCGGCACCGCGACGGCCACGGTGAAGACGTCGTTCCTGAACGTGATGGGTACCACCTCGCTCGGCGTGACGGCCTCGGCCACCGCCAAGGCAGGCGCGCAAAGCAAGACGCCGGTGTGCATCCTGCTCGTCAGCACGCTCAACTCGCAATCGCTGCTGGTCAATTCCGGCGCTCAGCTCAAGGCGCCGACCTGCGAGGTGCACGTGCTGTCGACGCAGAGCCCGGCCGCCATCTTCAACGCGACCTTGAACGCCAAGCGCATCTGCATCAAGGGCTCGACCATCATCAAGAACGGCGGCGTCACCCCGCCGGCCGAAACCAATTGCGCGGCGATCTCCGATCCGTTCGCCGGCACGCTGCCGGCGGTGACGGTCGGATCGTGCACCACCAACAACAAGGTGTACGATCCCGGCTCGGTCACGCTCAATCCGGGCGTCTATTGCGGCTCGACCAATTTCAACGGCTCCGGCACGCTGACGCTCAACCCGGGCCTGTACATCATCAAGGGCACGATGACCTTCAACTCGGGCTGGACCGTCACCGGCAACGGCGTGACGTTCTATCTCGTCGATCAGAATGCCACGCTCACCTTCAACGGTAACGTCAGCGCGACGCTGTCGGCACCGACCACTGGCACCTATGCCAACATCCTGATGTACGAGCCGAACGGCCTGTCGCCGACCAACCTGCCGATCAACGGCACCAGCGGCTCCTCCTACACCGGCCTGATGTATCTGCCGAGCCGCAACGTCACCATCAACTCGGTCTCCAACGTCAGCAGCAACAGCGTCACCATGGTGTTCAACACCCTGATCCTGAACGCCACCAACTGGTCCATCGCCCCGGGCGCACTCTCGATGTCGGTTGCCAACGGCCCGGCGGGAACGGCCTATCTGTCGAAGTAGTTGCTGCCGGGAGTCATGCTCCCGCTTGCTGCTTTGAGACATGATCTCCAAGCGATGCCGCGCAGACGGTGCACTCCCTCTCCCCGTTCTTCACGGGGAGAGGGCTGGGGTGAGGGGCAGCCCCACAGGCAACCCTTCCATGATGCACGGCAGATCTGATGAGTCCATCAGACCTGTTCGTCGCGTGATTTCATCTTTGATGCGATCTGCTTCAGCTCCACGTCCATGGAATTGAGACCGCTCGTGTGGCTGCCCCTCACCCAGCCCCTCTCCCCGTGAAGAACGGGGAGAGGGGGCGCAGCGTCGCTCTTGGCGAAGGCGCGTCGTCTCTCGCTGATCGTTCGTGAAGCCCCCCCGTCGGCCGGGCCATGGCCGGCCGACGCTTCCGTCATCGCGTCCACCTCCCCGGCTCGGCGCCGCCGAGCGCGATGGCGCCGGACGACCACCCGCTCACACCTTCGTCACCGGCCTCCCCTTGACAGCACGAGTTGTTCTAGATGATTGTTATGTTATAACATCACACACGAGGCCGCATGCCTGCTCGCCGGCACCGACCGCTCCCCCTGAAGAGGCTGTTCGATCTCGATGCGCAAACTCCCCGTCACGGTCTTGTCCGGCTTCCTCGGGGCTGGGAAGACCACTTTGCTCAACCACATCCTGAACAACCGCCAGGATCTGAAGGTGGCGGTGATCGTGAACGACATGAGCGAGGTGAACATCGATGCGGACCTCGTTCGCGATGGCGGTGCCAATCTTTCGCGGACGGATGAGCAGCTGGTGGAGATGACCAATGGCTGCATCTGCTGCACCCTGCGCGACGACCTGCTGAAGGAAGTCCGCACGCTCGCCGAGAGCGGCCGCTTCGATTATCTCGTGATCGAGTCCACCGGCATCTCCGAGCCGCTGCCGGTGGCCGCGACCTTCGACTTCCGCGACGAGGACGGCATGAGCCTGTCGGACGTCGCACGGCTCGACACGATGGTCACCGTCGTCGACGCGGTGAACCTGCTGAAGGACTATGGGTCGTCCGATTTCCTGGCGCAGCGCGGCGAGGCGCTGGACGGCGACCAGCGCGCGCTGGTCGATCTGCTGGTCGAGCAGATCGAGTTCGCCGACGTGATCGTGCTGAACAAGATCGATGATGCCAGCGCAGACCAGCGCGACACCGCGCGCAAGATCATCCGGTCGCTCAATCCGGATGCCGACGTGATCGAGGCCAGCCACGGCGTCGTGCCGTTGGAGCGCGTGCTGGCGACCGGACGTTTCGACTTCGAACGCGCCCAGCAGCATCCGCTCTGGTACAATGAGCTCTACGGCTTTGCCGATCACGCGCCGGAGACCGAAACCTATGGCGTGACGAGCTTCGTCTATCGCGCCCGCCGTCCGTTCATCCCCGCCCGCTTCGATCAGTTCCTGCGCGAGCCGTGGCCGGGCGTGATTCGCGCCAAGGGTCATTTCTGGCTGGCGACGCGGCCGCAATGGCTGGGCGAGATCAGCCAGGCGGGCGCCATCGTGCGCACGAGCGCGCTCGGCTTCTGGTGGGCCTCGGTGCCGCAAAAATTATGGCCCGAGAATCCCGACTGGCGGGCCCGCATGCTGCAGCGCTGGGACGAGATCTACGGCGACCGCCGCCAGGAGATCGTGTTCATCGGCAGCAACATGGACGAAGCCGGATTGAGCGCACGGCTCGACGCCTGCCTGTTGCCCGGCAAGCCGGCGATGGATGTCGCCGCCTGGGCCCGGCTGTCCGATCCGTTTCCGGTGTGGCGCCGCGCCAACGAGGCCGCCTGACGGGCGACCGACGAGACACACGCGCGACAGTCGCCCCTGCTTCGCGTGTGGAGGGGGCGGTACAGCCGCTCCCTGCCCGGCGGAGCCATCGCGAGATGGCTCCGCCAATCTTCGCCGGCATTAGGATCGGGTCT
The DNA here is from genome assembly GCF_032377575.1 of Bradyrhizobium sp. SZCCHNS2022. NCBI lineage: Bacteria > Pseudomonadati > Pseudomonadota > Alphaproteobacteria > Hyphomicrobiales > Nitrobacteraceae > Bradyrhizobium > Bradyrhizobium sp. SZCCHNS2022. The sequence goes on from NZ_JAUHHZ010000001.1 coordinate 3,864,484, forward strand.
CGCCGGGGTCGCGATGCACCGGATCGATCCACAGCACCGTCTCCGGCTTCTCGACCGGCTCGATGTCGATGTTGATGGCGACCGCCTCGCCGTCGCTGCGCACCAGCACACATTCCAGCACCTCGTCGGGGCTGGCATTGATTTCCTGATGCGGCACATAGGGCGGCACGAAGATGAAGTCGCCCGGTCCGGCTTCGGCGGTGAATTGCAACTGCTCGCCCCAGCGCATCCGCGCCTTGCCCTTCACGACGTAGATCACGCTCTCGAGATGGCCATGATGATGCGCGCCGGTCTTGGCATCGGGCCTGATCGTCACCGTGCCGGCCCACAGCTTCTGCGCGCCGACGCGCGCGAAGTTGATCGCAGCCTTGCGGTCCATGCCCGGGGTCGACGGCACGTTGCCGTCGAGCTGATTGCCGGGAATGACGCGCACGCCGTCGTGCTTCCAGCGCTCGTCGCCGTGATCGTGGGAATGGCCGTGCGCGTGGTCGTGAGAACCTGACATTTTTCTTCTTCTCGAATTCGTGATGGTCGATAGGAACCCACGCATCCTAGTCGAAATGCCGCGGCGGCGCCATTCCGGTTCCCCGCGAACCTTTTCGCGCCGCCCGCGTTGATCCCGCACAGTTCACGCAAACAACGGAGAGCAACTATGGGTTCGACCATGGACAAGATCAAAGGTGCGACCAACGAGGCCATCGGCAAGGCCAAGCAGGGCATCGGCGAGGCCACCGGCAGCGAGCGGCTGCAGGGCGAAGGCGCCATTCAGGAAGTGAAGGGCAAGGGCCAGCAGGCGCTGGGCGATGCCAAGCAGGCCACCAAGGACGCCGTGAACACTGCGGCCGGCGCGGCCAACAAGAACCTCTGATGAGGTGAGCGCGACAGCGCGCCGCTGAAGCGGTGCTGCTGATCGTCGACATCGAGAACACAAAGCCGGCTCCTGACGGGGCCGGCTTTGCCTGTTTGTTAGTTGTGATCCGTGGGGTGGGCAAAGGCGCCGAGCTGCTTCCATCGAAGCTCACCTGCCGCCCGCCGTACCCACCATTCTGACCACACCCGCCGATCGGCGGTGGGCACGCGTGCTGCCTTGCCCACCCTACGCGACAGCAAGATCGACAGCCTAGCGCTGCCTGATATAGCGCCCTCTCCCCTTGTGGGAGAGGGCATGTACGGCTCATCCACGTCCACGATGGGGTGAGGGGTCTCTCTCCACCGGATGCGCTCGTGGAGACAAACCCCTCACCCAACCGAGTACGCTGCTCTGTCCTACATGCCCTCTCCCACAAGGGGAGAGGGCGCAGTCATCAGCACCGCATCCATGCGCAGTGCTACGTGTGAAGTTGGCGATCAGGCGTCCTACTTCACGCCCAACAACTCCACATCGAACATCAGCGTCGCGTTCGGCGGGATGACGCCGCCGGCGCCGCGAGCACCGTAGCCGAGCTCCGGCGGAATGATCAGCGTGCGCTTGCCGCCGACCTTCATGGTGGCAACGCCCTCGTCCCAGCCGGCGATCACGCGCTTCATGCCGATCGGGAATTCGAACGGCTCGTTGCGGTCGACCGAGGAGTCGAATTTCTTGCCCTTCTGGCCATTCTCGTAGAGCCAGCCGGTGTAGTGCATCACGCAGGTCTGACCGCGCGACGGCGTGGCGCCGGTGCCTTCCTTGGTGTCGATGATCTGCAATCCGGAGGGAGTCGTCATGGTCTTTCCTGTCGGTTTGGCGGAACTGGTCTGTGCCGAGACCGGATGGAAGCCCAGCACGGCGCCGGCCGCAGCGGATGCCGCCGCCATCAGCGCAACTCTTCGATTCATCGGACGCCGCATGCTCCAGACTGCCTCTGCTCGTTCACGGGAGCCGCGGTTTAGCGCATGGCGGCGCAAGTGACCAGCCCGGCATCGACTTCCGAAATAAATAAACCTCTTGCGCTTTATCGGAATTCATGATTGATTGCCGTCATCCCGCCTCACCGCAGAGGGGCGTTGCGCGCGATCGTCACGACACGCGAGGCGGGGATGCGATGGCCGCGGTGTTGCCGCAGCGTGTCTTCGGGCACGCCGACGAACGGCTTTGCTGCGGACGTGAAATCGCAGCGTCCTGATACCCCGACGCTGGTATCAAGCCGCGATGGCGCTGACGTGCCGCGTGGTGATGGTGGCCAACAAGCCCGGCGCACCAGGGAGACTGCGTATAAGCGTGAAGACCGTCGCGCAGGGAATGCCGGTTGAACCGGCTTTGCCTGTGGTACCTGCCGCCTGCATTTTTTTCCGCAGGCGGGCCATGGGTGAGGCCTTCACCCGGCATTCCCTGCGCCCTCTGCATGTTTGCGAGGGACGAGCGATCGCAGACCTCGGGCGATATCGCCGCGAGAACGCGCTGCCACGTCCGTCACCTGCCCCAGCTGTTTGAGCCGTGAATCCATCCACTGTCGTCATCCCGGACAAGCCGTGACGCGCGAAGCGCGGCATGGCGCCGATCCGGGATCCATACGCCGCAGCAGACGTGATGGGCAAAATGCCAATGACCAGCCTGCCCCGAACCGCTCCCTGGGGGTATGGGTCCCGGCTCAAGGCCGGGACGACAGCAGAGGATGCGGACACAGCAATGCCTGCGCGCAGTGATGGTGAGGTCGTTCCTGAGAACGCGCCCGCCTCAATAGCCCAGCGCGCAGCCGTCCTTGCGCGGGTCGGAGCCGCCGGTGAGCGTGCCCTTGTCCCAGTCGATCCAGATCGCCTGGCCGCCGCCGAGCGGCGAGACCACCTTAGCCGTCTTGTGGCCGATCTTCTGCAGCCCCTCGACGACCTCGGCCGGGACGCCGTCCTCGAGCTGATAGACGCCCTCGTAGTGCAGGCCGCGCGCCATATCGATGGCTTCCTGCACGTCGCAGCCATAGTCGAGAATGTTGGTGAGCACGTGGGTCTGGCCCACGGGCTGATACTGGCCGCCCATGACGCCGAACGACATCTGGGCGCGACCGGACTTGGTGGCCAGCGCCGGGATGATGGTGTGCAGCGGCCGCTTGCCCGGACCGATGCAGTTCGGATGACCCGGCTGAATGCGGAAGCCGCCGGCGCGGTTCTGCAGGAGCACGCCGGTCTCGTTGGAGACGATCGCGGAGCCGAACGAGTGCGCGATCGAGTTGATGAAGGAGCAGACGTTGCGGTCGCGGTCGACGACCGTGATGTAGACCGTCTCGGGATTCATCGGCGGCGCGACGTTGGGCAGGTCGAGCAGCTTGTCGAGGCTGATCTGCGAGATGTACTCGTCGGCGAATTCCTTGGCGAGGATGCTGGCGACCTCGGTGGTCATGTGCGCGGGATCGCCGATATGCTGCTCGCGCATCATGTAGGCGATGCGCGCGGCCTCGGCCTCGAGATGGAAGCGCTCGATGCTGAGCGGCGCGATGCGCGTGAGGTCGAAGCGCGCGAGGATGTTGAGCATGACCAGCATGGTGATGCCCGGACCGTTCGGCGGGCACTGCCAGACGTCGTGGTCCTTGTAGGTGGTGCCGATCGGCGCGGTCACCTCGGTCTGGTGGTTGGCGAAATCCTCCAGCGTATGAAGACCGCCGATGCCGCGCAGGGTCTGCACCATGTCCTCGGCGACGGCGCCGGTGTAGAAGCCCTTCGGTCCGTCCTTAGCGATCACGCGCAGGGTCTGCGCCAGCTCCGGCTGGCGGATCACGTCGCCGGCCACCGCCGCCTTGCCGCCCGGCAGGAAGTGGCGCGCGGTGTTGGTGCCGTTCTTGAGCTTCTCGAACTGGTTATTCCAGTCGAAGGCGACGCGCGGCGCCACCACATAGCCGTCCTCGGCGGCGCGGATCGCCGGCTGCAGCAGCCGGTCGAGGCCGAGCCGGCCATGGTCGCGCAGGATACGGTCCCAGGCGTCGATCGCGCCGGGCACGGATACGGCATGGGCCGAGGTCAGCGGTACCGAATGGATCTTGCGCTCGAGATACCAGTCGACAGTGGCCGCCGCGGGCGCCCGGCCGGAGCCGTTATAGGCCATGATCCGGCCCTCGCCCTTGGGCTGCACCAAAGCGAAGCAGTCGCCGCCGATGCCGGTCGATTGCGGCTCGATCACCCCGAGCAGGGCGCAGGCCGCCACCGCCGCGTCCGCCGCGGTGCCGCCGGCGCGCAGCACCTCGATCCCGGCCAGCGCGGCTTGCGGGTGCGAGGTTGCGATCATGCCGTTCTGGGCGTGGACCGTGGACCTGCCGGGAAAGTGGAAGCTTCTCATCGTTGCTCGCTGCGTGATCTCGTGGTGGCCGTAATGCCAGTCCCGGCCAGCTACATGGCACATTCTTTCCAGCCTCGGCAATGGCCGGGGATACCAGCTTTTCTATGGTCAGGTCTGCTGGTAAACGGCCGCATGCCTCTGACCGTCGCCGCCTTCTATCAGTTCGTCGCCCTGCCGGATGTCCGCGATCTGCGACCGCCGCTCCAGGCCTTCTGCGCCGCGCGCGGTATCAAGGGCAGCATCCTCTTGGCCGAGGAGGGCATCAACGGGACGGTCGCCGGATCGGCCGAGGCGATCGCCGCGCTGGTCGACGAGCTTTGCCAGGGAACGCTGTTCGCTGGCCGCCTCGATCACCTCGAGCTGAAATATTCTCGCGCCGCTTCCATGCCGTTCCAGCGCTTGAAGGTCCGGCTGAAGCGGGAGATCGTGACGCTCGGCGATCCCGCCGCCGATCCGACCCGCCAGGTCGGGACCTATGTCAGTCCCGCGGATTGGAACGCGCTGATCGCCGCGCCCGACATGGTCGTGCTCGACACCAGAAACGCGTTCGAGGTGGCGATGGGGACGTTCGAAGGCGCGGTCGATCCCGGCCTGCGCAGCTTCGGGCAGTTCAAGGATTTCGTGGCCAGCTCGCTCGATCCGGCGCGGCACAGGCGGGTGGCGATGTTCTGCACCGGCGGCATCCGCTGCGAGAAGGCGAGCGCGCTGCTGCTGGCCCGCGGCTTTTCCGAAGTCTACCATCTCAAGGGCGGCATCCTCAAATATCTCGAGGAGGTTCCGGAGGCCGAGAGCCGCTGGCGTGGCGGCTGCTTCGTGTTCGACGAGCGGGTGGCGCTCGGTCACGGCCTGCGCGAGCTCGGCCACGCTGCCACCCCGACACACCCGGAGGGCGCGTGCCATGAGCAGCTCTGAGCAGCCGCAGTCGAGCCAGGAGCTCAGCGAGCGGATCGATGCGCTGGAGATGCGCCTGACGTTCCAGGACGACACGATCGAGACGCTGAACCAGACCATCACGGCGCAATGGCGCGAGATCGATGCGCTCAAGCGGCAGATCGCATTGCTGGTGGAGCGCCTGGCCGAGGCCCAGAGCACCGTCGAGGGGCCGCGCCATGAGCCGCCGCCGCACTACTGACGGCAGCGGCATCTCAGGCCGGAACGGTCGCCGGGGCCCTGCTCGACGGCAACTCGACGACCTCGCCGGCCATGACCATGCGGTCACGGCCGCCGTCCTTGGCAGCGTAGAGCGCGCGGTCGGCGGCTTCGATCAGCGAGGCCGGGCCGGCGGAGCGCTCGAAACCCGGACGGCAGACCGCGCCGCCGAGGCTGGCCGTCACGACGCCCCCAACGTTGTGCTCGTGGACGAGGCCGGCCGTATGCAGGGCGCGCCGGATGCGCTCGCCGAGTCGGGCGCATCCGGTGGCATCGGTGTTCGGCAGCAGGATGGCGAACTCCTCGCCGCCATAGCGGGCCACGAGGTCCGAGCTGCGCTGCGCCTCGTCGGCCAGGATGCCGGCGACGGTGTGCAGGCATTCGTCCCCCGCCGGATGGCCATAGGTGTCGTTGTAGGCCTTGAAGTGATCGATATCGATCATCAACAACGCCAGCGAAGTCCTTTCGCGGTAGGCCCTGCCCCATTCCTCCAACAGCCGCTCGTCGAAGCGGCGGCGGTTGGCGAGCCCGGTGAGGCCGTCCTCGATCGCGAGTGTCTCCAGCCGGCCTTGCAGCGTCTTCTGCTGCGTCACGTCGCGGGTCACCGCGACGAAGCCGTCGAGCTCGCCATCAGGACGGCGGGTGGCACGGATGGTGGCCTCGACCCAGATCTCCGATTTGTCACGCCGACGCATCCGGTAGGTCGCGCGCGCCTCGTCCGCGGCGCCCTTCCGGAGCTGATCGAGAATCTCCTGGAGTTGCGGACGATCGAGCGGGTTGACCCCCGAGATTGCGCGCTTGCCCAGGAGCTGCGACGGATGCCAGCCGAGAACGCGCGAGGTGGAGGGCGAGACGTAGCCGATGCACTCGTCGAGCTCGATTCGCGTCACGATGTCGCTGGAGCCTTCGGCAAGCAGCCGGAAGTTCTCCTCCTTGGCGGCCAGCGCCGAAGCGAGTTGCTGCCGCTGCAACAGCTGCTTCACCAGGAAAATGCCGATCGCGATCACGAGCGCGACCAGGGAGACCAGCACCGCGAGACGGACGAAGGCCTCGCGTCTCCACGAGGTCAGCACTTCGGCTTCCAAGCGCGTGGCAAGAACAAGGAAGGGGTAACGCTGCGCGTGCTGATAGAAGCCGATGCGCCCGGAAATCTCGCCGGAGCGGCGGAAGGACAAGATGCCAGATGCGGGATGATAGGGGATCGCCTCGTCGACCGGCCGACCGAGACTTTTCGGGTCCGGCTCGGAATTGTCCGCGAGCACGGCACCATCGCGGCTCATCAGACTGATCGTGCCGTGCGGCCCGACGTCGAACTGTCGGTAGTACTGAGCGAAATAGGCCACGTCGATGGTCGCCAGCACGACGCCGCCGAACCGGCCGTCGGCGTGATTCCAGCGCCGCGACAGGGTGATGACCCATTGCCCGCCGGACTTGCTCTGCACCGGACGGCCGATCAGCAGGGAGCGGTCAGCCGACGTGCGGTGATGAACGAAGTAGTCGCGATCCGAATTGTTGTAGTTGGTGAGCGTGACGTCCTCTGTCGTGGCGAGCCAGTCGCCGTTCTCGCCATAGGCGAAGACGCCGCGGATGCGGCCGAGGCCCGGTTTTCTCGACTTCAGGATCGTCTGCAGGCGAGTGATCGCGCCCGGCTTGCCGTCATCGGTCTCGAGCGCGGTGACGACGCCGCGCAGCAGCGAATCCGCAAGCTCGACGGTGTCCTCGACATGCTGGGTCAGCGAGCGCGCAAGATTGCCGAGATCAATCTCCGCATTGCGCATCTCCGCGTTCCGGGAGGTCCATTCGCTCCAGACACTGAAGGCAAGAATGGCGCCGCAGACGAGCGCGAGGACGCCTGCCGCCCACACTGGCAGGCGGCTTCGATCGACTCTGGTCGCAACAACGTCCATTCCGCGGGACTCTCCGGACGGCGGGAGAGTCCCATGGACATCTTATTTAACTCTGAAATGCGCCCCATCCGAAGCCGTTCGAAGCGAACCGTAAGACTACGGCAATCACCGTACAATTACGGAATTCTCGCATCCAACAAGCGCAGTTCGGCGCCGTCGCGCTTGTTAGTTCAGCGCGCGAACACCGATCGCACCTTGTCCCAAAGTGAGGGCTCCTGGTGCTCGCGCCCATTGGCGACGTCGTCCTTCATGCGCGTCGTCGACGGCTGCTGCAGGCTGACCGGATCGGATGCAGGGAACGTGTCCATCAGTCCCTTGTCGAGCTGCGTCTTGGCTTCGCGATCGAGGCGAACGGCCTCGCGCGGATCGACGGCGTGCTTGTCGTGCGGAGCGGGGTTGAATTTCTCGGCCATGATCGATCTCCCTGTCGGACGACAACGCGGCCGCGAAACGCGTGTTCCCCAATCACCAAGGCGTCCAGCTGCCGCAGTGGCCCCCGCACCCCGGCGCTGGCGGACCGATATGAGCTTGGCCGGAACCGCCCGGCCATGTATCACGGACGGTAAGCTGTTCCCCCGAGGTTGCGGAGCCCCGAGCGTGAGTGAGACTGCCGTGAACAAGCCTTTCATCGACGTGCTGGCCGGTCAGCGCAAAAGCGTACCTCCGATCTGGATGATGCGGCAGGCCGGCCGCTATCTGCCGGAGTATCGCGAGGTCCGTGCCAAGGCGGGCGGCTTCCTCGACCTCTGCTTCAACCCGGAGCTCGCGGCGGAGGTCACGCTGCAGCCGATCCGACGCTTCGGCTTCGATGCGGCGATCATCTTCTCCGACATTCTGGTGATTCCGCACGCTCTCGGCCGCAGCGTCCGCTTCGAGGTCGGCGAGGGACCGCGGCTCGATCCGCTCGATACGCCGGAGAAGATCGCGACGCTGCCAGGGCTGGCCGACCTTTCCAAGCTGGATGCGGTGTTCGAGGCCTTGCGCCGCGTTCGTGCGGAGCTGCCGCAAAGCACCGCGCTGATCGGATTTTGCGGCGCACCGTGGACGGTCGCGACCTACATGGTCGCCGGCCATGGCACGCCCGACCAGGCGCCGGCGCGGCTGCTCGCCTATCGTCATCCCGATGCCTTCCAGAAAATCATCGACGCGCTGGTGGACAGCTCGATCGCCTATCTCTTGAAGCAGCTCGAGGCCGGCGCCGACGCGCTGCAGATCTTCGACACCTGGGCCGGCGTGCTGTCCCCCCGCGAGTTCGCCCGCTGGTCGGTCGCACCGACCCGCCGCATCGTCGAGGGCGTGCGCAAGCTCAGGCCGGATGCCAAGATCATCGGCTTTCCGCGCGGCGCCGGCGCGCTGCTGCCGGGCTATGTCGCCGAGACCGGCGTCGATGCCGTCAGCATCGACTGGACCGCGGAGCCGGGCCTGGTGCGTGAGCGGGTGCAGAGCAAGGTCGCCGTGCAGGGTAATCTCGATCCACTGGCGCTGATCACCGGTGGGGCGGCGCTCGACCAAGCGGTCGACGACGTGCTGACGAGCTATTCAAGCGGCCGCCACATCTTCAATCTCGGCCACGGCATCACGCCGGAGACGCCGATCGCAAATGTCGAGCAGATGCTGGCGCGCGTGCGCGCCTACAAGGGATGACCGACTAACGGGGCCGGCTGCGCTCGATCAGCTCAGCCGCGCCATTGCCGAGCAGTTCGAGCCCGACCGCACGGCCGAGCTCGCGCGGACGATCAGCGGGGCCGCTGCGCTGCGCCTCGATGAAGCGGCCGCCGTCCTCGTCGAGCACCGAGGCGGTCAGCGTCATCTGCGCACCGTCGATGGTCGAAAAGCCGGCGATCGGCGAGTTGCAGTGGCCGTTCAGCACCCACAGCACCTCGCGCTCGGCATCGGCGCAAGCCCGCGCCGCCGCATCGTCAATGGTCGCCAGGATGCGGCGTGTCTCGAAGTCGGCCGCAGGGCATTCGACCGCGACGATGCCCTGCCCGGCGGCCGGCAGCATGTCGGCGACTGGAAATTCGTAGGAGGCGCGGTCGGCAAGGCCGACCCGCTCAAGCCCGGAGCGCGCCATGATCAGCGCATCCGCCGGTCCCACCGCACCGCCATCCGGCAGCCGCTGCAGCTCGCCATTGTCGAGCTTGCGGATGCGGGTGTCAGCGGCGCCGCGGAAATGGATCAGCTCGGCATGTGGAAACAGCCGCCGCGCATAGGCCGCCCGGCGCACAGCATTGGTGCCGATCTTGAAGCCCCGGCCGCCATCCTTGCGAAAGTCCTCCAGCGACAGCCCTTTGCGCAGCACCAGCACGTCACCCGGCGGATCACGCGACAGCAGCGCCGCAATCACTAGACCCGGCGTCTCCTCGTTGCCGGGCATGTCCTTCAGAGAGTGCATCGCCGCGTTCAGCTTGCCGTCCAGCATCGCCCGCCGGATCTCGGCGACGAACGCGCCGCCCTTGCCGCCATGGGTCAAGAGCTTGCTGGTCTGGTCGGAGTCGCCGGTCGTCTCGAACTTGACGATCTCGATGTCGAGCGACGGAATGGCGGCCTGCAGCCGGCGCGCGATCTCCTCCGTCTGCGCCAGGGCCATCGTGCTCTTGCGGGTGCCGATCCGGAAACGTGTCACGAACTCATTCCTGCGTCAGCGCGCGTCCTGCAAGATCATGTCGGAGGCCTTCTCCGCGATCATGATGACCGGCGCATTGGTGTTGCCCGAAACCAAGTCCGGCATGATCGAGGCATCGACGACGCGCAGGCCGTCGACGCCGCGCACGCGCAGGCGCTGATCGACCACGGCCAGCGCGTCCGTTCCCATCCGGCAGGTCGAGGTCGGATGATAGATCGTGCTGCCGGTCTGCCGGCAATAGGCCAGGATGTCGTCGTCGCTCACGATCTTGGACCCCGGATAGGCTTCATCCGAGACATACGGCTTCAGGGCGGGAGCCGCCAGAATTTTCCGCAGGATTCGGAGGCCGTCGACATTGGCGCGGCGATCGGTCTCGCTGGCGAGATAATTGATGCGGATTTCCGGCGGCACCGCCGGGTCGGCGCTCCTGATCCGCAGCGATCCCCGGCTTTCCGGCCGGAGCTGGCAGACCGAGGCGGTGAAGCCGGAGAAGGTGTGCAGCTTCTCGCCCATCTTGTCGGTCGAGAACGGGATGAAGTGGATCTGAATGTCGGGGCTTGCGAGCCGCGGATCGGTCTTGAAGAAGGCGCCGGCGGTACCGGCTGCGATCGTCAGCGGCCCCTTGCGGAAGGCCGCGTAGCGCGCACCGGCCAGCATCTTGCGCACGGGATGATTGACGATGTCGTTCAGCGTGATGCGCTGGCTGCAGCGCATGACGATGCGCACCTGCAGATGGTCCTGCAGATCACTCCCGACGCCGGGCGCATCGATCACGATGTCGATGCCATGCTGCTGCAACAGCTCGGCCGGGCCGACACCGGACAGTTGCAGCAGCTGCGGCGAATTATAGGCGCCGCTCGACACGAGGATCTCTTTGCGAGCGCGTGCTGTCCGCAGCCGGCCGCGCTGGCTGAAGGTCACGCCGCATGCCCTCCGTCCTTCAAACAGGATACGCTGGGCCAACGCGTCCGTCTCCACATGGAGATTGCTGCGGCCGAGCGCCGGCCGGAGATAAGAGACGGCGCTGCTGGCGCGGCGGCCGCGCCTTGTCGTGGTCTGGAAGAAGCCCGCGCCCTCCTGGGTCGCACCGTTGAAGTCGGCATTGAACGGCAGACCGGTTTCGACCGCCGCCTTCACGAAGGCCTCCGACAAGGGATCCTCGTGCCGCCAATCGGAGACCGGCAGCGGGCCGCCGACGCCGTGAAAATCATCGCCGCCACGCGATTGATTTTCCGCGCGCTTGAAATAGGGCAGCACGTCGTCATAGCCCCAGCCGACATTGCCGCGCTGCCGCCAGCGATCATAGTCCTCGTGCTGGCCGCGGACATAGAGCAGGCCGTTGATCGAGCTGGAGCCGCCGAGCACCTTGCCGCGCGGCTGGAACACCGATCGACCGTCGAGCCCAGGCTCCGGCTCGGTCTGGTACATCCAGTTGACGGTCTTTTCCTTGAACAGCTTGCCGTAGCCGAGCGGGACGTGAATCCAGATATTGGTATCCTTCGGACCCGCTTCCAGCAGCAGCACCTTGTGCCTGCCATCGCTGCTGAGCCGGTTGGCGAGAACACAGCCGGCCGAGCCGGCACCGACCACGACGTAGTCGAACTCCAGGTCCGCGTCACGCAACGCCACGCTGCCTTCCATCGCTTCCCCACCCGGCTCTCTTGTTCTTTCATCCTGGAGATACCAAAAATCCAGGACATGCAAGCGGCAAATCCGCAGGTCAGGCCGGCCCCGTCAGCCGCTGCGGCGCTCGGCGAGCAACCCCGCCGCATGCCGTGCCATCATCATCTCCTCATTGGTGTTGATCACGAACGCGCGGATGCGCGAGCGATCCGAGGAGATCACGGTTTCGCCCGCGCGATTCCTGCCCTCGGCCAGCTCGATCCCGAGCCATTCGAAGTTCTGGCAGATGCGTGCCCGGATCCGCCATGCGTGCTCGCCGATGCCGCCACAGAACACGATCGTGTCGAGGCCGGAGAGGACCGCAGCCATTGCGCCAAGCTCGCGCCTGATGCGATCGACGAAATAGTCGATCGCCTGAAGCGCCTCGGGCGTTCCGGCCGTCTCCAGCTCGCGCATGTCCTGAGACAGTCCGGACAAGCCCTTGAGACCCGAATGATGGTAGAGCAGATCGGCGACCGCCTCGGCCGTCATCCGCTGCTCCTGAAGCAGGTAGAGCACGACGCCCGGATCCAGCTGCCCGCAGCGCGTGCCCATCGGCAGGCCGTCCAGCGCGGTGAAGCCCATCGACGAGCCGATGCTCCGTCCGTCGCGGATGGCACACATCGACGCGCCATTGCCGAGATGCATCACGACCACCCGGCCCTTCTCGTCCTGCGGCGCGATCTCCTTCAACCGCGACACCACGTACTCGTAGGACAGGCCGTGAAAGCCGTAACGCCGGATGCCTTGATCGTAGAAATCGCGCGGCAACGCATAGGTATCGTTCACCCAGGGGTGGGCGCGATGGAACGCGGTGTCGAAGCAACCGACCTGCAGCGCATCGGGAAATGCACGCTGCGCGGCTCGCACGGCGGAGAGATTATGAGGCTGATGCAGCGGCGCCAGCGGGGCGAGCGTCTCCAGCCGTTGCAGGACATCGTTCTCGATGACGACTGGTCCGGCAAATGCAAGGCCGCCGTGGACGATGCGATGCCCGACCGCGTCGACCGAGGTACGACCGACGGCGCGCTGCAAGACGTCGAGCACGCGACCGAGAGCCGCCTCATGATCGGCAGCGTCGACGGCATCGATCCGTTCGTCGACGACCATGCGGTCATTCGACTTCGCAGTCAGCTTCGCCGCCGCGCTGCCCAGTCCCTCGATCTGGCCGCGCAGAATTTCGACCAGCTCGGCATCTTGCTCGAACAATGCAAACTTGATCGAGGACGAGCCCGCATTGAGGGTCAGGACGTGTCGCATTCGTCACCCCGCCTGGTCTCTCGGCAGCCGCCGCCAGCTGTCAAACTGCAGAAAATACGACCCATTTTCATGACGATCCAAAGACAAACAAAACGCTAGGTTGCATCATCATGGCCCGATGCTCGCTCGACGAGACTTAGGAGGACCATTGCGGTGACCATGCCTCGACATCTCCTGCCGACCACCGTGGTCGGAAGCTACCCGCAGCCGGACTGGCTGGTCGATCGCGCCATGCTCTCCAAATCCGTTCCCCGCATTCGGTTGCAGGGCATGTGGCGGATTCAGCGGCCGCTGCTCGACGAGGCGCAGGACGACGCCACGATCGTCGCGATCCATGACATGGAGCAGGCCGGGATCGACATCGTGTCGGACGGCGAGATCCGCCGCGAGAGCTATTCCAACCGCTTCGCCACCGCGCTCGACGGCATCGATGCCGACAATCCCGCAATCATCATCTCGCCCTCCGGAATCAAGACGCCGGTGCCGCGCGTTGTCGGCCCAATCCGGCGGAAATATCCGGTCGAGCTGCGCGACATGGAGTTTCTCCGCCGCAGCACCGCCCGCGCCGCCAAGATCACTCTGCCCGGACCGTTCACTTTGAGCCAGCAGGCGCAGGACGATTTCTACCGCGACGACGAGGCGCTCGCGATGGCCTTTGCCGAAGTCGTCAATGCCGAGGCCCGCGATCTGCAGCGGGCTGGTGCCGACGTCATCCAGCTCGACGAGCCGTGGGTGCGCAACAACCCGCAGGCGGCGCGGCGCTACGCCGTGAAGGCGATCAACCGCGCGCTGGATCAGATCACGGTGCCGACCATCGTTCATGTCTGCTTCGGCTATGCCGCCATCGTGCCGGGCTCGAGCAAGCCGAGCGGATACGCCTTTCTGCCCGAGCTGGCCGACTGCTGCGCAACGCAGATCGCGATCGAGGCGGCGCAGCCGCGGCTCGACCTTGGCGTTCTCAAGGATCTCTCGGCCAAAACCATCGTGCTCGGCGTGCTCGATCTTGGCGATCCCGAGGTCGAGCCGGTGGCGGTGGTCACCGAGCGCATCCGCAACGGACTCAAGGTCGTGGCCCCGGAGCGGCTCGTCGTGGCGCCGGACTGCGGCATGAAGTATCTGCCGCGTGCCACCGCCTTCGGTAAATTGAAGGCGATGAGCGCCGCGGCGGCGCGGGTGCGCGAGGAGCTCGCCTGACGCCAATGTGGCAGACGCGGCGCATGTCGGGCAGCGCCGTCCACGGCGGCGCCACCCTGCGACCCCATTGCCGGAATAAGGCAGGCGACGAATGCCCCGGGTCGGCTGCGCCGATCTTGTCGGAATGGAGGCTCCGATGGCCGTCTGCATCACGTCGAGACATGTCGCCGGTGCGATCGCCCTGCTCGGCTGGGCGTGCAGCGGGACTGCAAGCGCCGATCCGATTGACGACGTCATGGGCGGGCTGCTGCGCGACGCGCGCAGCTCGTTCGCACGCATGGTGCCGCTCGAGCTCGTGCCGACGATGCCGTCGTTGCAGCCTCCTCCGATCCAGCAACCCGGCCCGCCGCCCGTTGCCGTGCAGCAGCCGCCAACGCCCGCTCCGCAGGCGGCGAGCAAGCCGCCGCCTGTCCCCGAGCGGACGTCAAGGACACGTCCTGCACCGCCCAGTCCTGCCGCCGCGGCGTTCGCCGCCGCCGATGCCGCAGAGACCATCGCCGACGCCAATCTCGACGCCGCGCTGGCGGCCAACGAGAAGGCGGTCGCCGAGCGCAACGCGGCCGACGCGCTGGCGAAGGCCAATCCCACGCCCGCCAACATCGCTGCGGCGAAGGCGGCTGCCGAGGCTGCCCACGTCGCCGAGGCGAATCTCACCGACGCGCTGCTCACCGACAAGGATACCGATGCGCGCCTCAAGGCGGCGCGCGAGGCGCTTGCCGCGGAACAGGCCGGCCGGAAGCAGACCGCCCGGCCACAGCCCGCAATGCCGGTCAGCCTGACCGACAAATAGCCCGCCGAAAGCTCACAGCGCGTCGGCGCGCTCCAGCGTATCGATCGTCACCACGCCATGGGCGCGCGAGACGCAGGCGCACAGCTTGCGGCTCTCGTGCTTCTGCTCGGCGCTGAAGAACACGTCGCGATGATCGATCTCGCCCTCGACCTCGACCACGTCGACGGCGCAGACGCCGCACTCGCCGCGCCGGCAATCCGCCATGACCTCGTGGCCGGCGGCGTTCAGCACATCCAGCATCGAGCGGTCACGCGGCACGACGATCTCCTCGCCGCTATCGCGCAGGCGAACCTTGAACGGCTCGGTCGACAGCCGCCCTGATGATCCGAACGTCTCGTAGCTGAGATCGGCGGGCTGACGGCCGCATGCCGCCCAGGCGCTGCGTGCCGCATCCAGCATTCGCATCGGCCCGCAGAACAGCACCGCGGCGCCGGCCGGCAGGCCCGCAAACAGGCTGGCCAGATCCAGCCGCTGCGACTGGTCGGCCGCATAGACGGCAAGCCTGTCGCCGAGCAAGGAAGAGAGCTCCTCGACATAGGCGGCGTCGGCCTGCGATCTCACCGCGTAGTGCAGCGACACGTTCGGCGTCTTGCGGACAAGCGCCTGCGCCGCGCCGACCATCGGCGTGATGCCGATGCCACCGGCGACGAGACAATAATGCGGCCGCTGCCAGTCGACCTGGAGCAGCGAGGTGGGGCTCGTCACCTCCCGCCGCGCGCCCTGCTGCAGCGACCACAGATAACGCGAGCCGCCGCGGGAATCCTCGGCAAAGCGCACCGCGATCCGGTAGCCCCGCGGATCGGCCTCGCCGACCAGCGAATAGGAGCGCACATCCGGCTGGCCGCCGACGAGGACGCTGACCTTGATGTGGCTGCCGACCGGATAGGGTGCGCAGACGTAGTCGTCGGGCCGCAGGATGAACTCGCGAATGCTGGCCGCGAGGTCCCGCGTCGAGACCAGCGTTGCCGGCGACCAATTGTCCTGGAAGCGCATGATCGTCTCCGTCAGCTCGGGTTCGATGCCTTGATCAGAACGGCGGCCGGCACGAGATCCATCGGACCGCGGGCCTTGACCGCCAGCCGCAGATTGCGGGCGGCGAGACGGGCGTGCTCGCGCATGATGGCCTCGGCACGCGCGCCCTCGCGATTCTCGATCGCGTCGATGACGATGCGATGATGCTCCTGCGCGACCACCAGGATGTGACGCGCTTCCGGCAACGCCGACTGCGCCATCACGAAGCCGCTCGGCGAGGCGAACGGCAGCGCGCTGGCACGATCGACCTGGCGGATCACCGGAGGGCTGCGCGACAGCTCGGCCAGCAGCGCATGAAAACGCGCATTGAGCGCGACATAGGCGGAGAACGCATCGAAGGAGATCTCCTGCGGCGCGATCAGCTCGTCGATCTGGGCGAGGCACTCGCGCATCGGCTCGGTGTCGCGCACGGACACGCCGCGCTCGGCGGCCAGCCGCGCGGCGAGGCCTTCCATCGTGCCGCGGACCTCGATCGAATCGAGGACGTCACGCTCGGAGAACGATTTGACCATGAAGCCGCCGGATGGAATGGCCTCGAGCAGCCCCTCCTCCTCCAGCCGAACCAGGGCCATCCGCACCGGCGTGCGCGAAACGCCGGCGGCTTCGACCGCCTGCAGCTCCGAGATCCGTTCGCCAGGCCGCAAGCCGCCGGTCAGGATCAGGTCGCGCAGCGTGAGCTGCGCCCGGACGGTCTGCGAGATCGAGCGCTCGTTCTCACGCTCTGCCATTCCATTCACTCCGCGGCTTCGCGCAATGGAGTCTCACGTGCGATCATCCGGTCGATGATCCGCCGCGCCCACATTGCGCCTGCATCGATGTTGAGATTGTAGAACACGCGGCCCGGGTTCTCGTCCATCGCGCGCTGCTGCGCTTCAAGAATCAGCTCGTCCTCTCGGAAGATGCCCGACACGCCTTCGCGGATCTCGGTGGTCAGGCGCTGCTCGGCGAGCTGGTAGTTGCGCGCGAAGGCCCAGAAATAGTGACATGTCTTGTCGGTCTCCGGCGTGATGGTGTTGAGCACCATGCCGTTGACGCCCTGCGAGCGGTCGCCCTCCGGCGCGCCCGTCCCGGCCGGCGCGACGCCAACATCGATGGTCACCGTGCACGGCGCCTCGAAGCGGATGATCTGCCAGCGATCGACCAGGCCGGGCTTGCCGAGCTGCTTGGCCCAGAACGGCGGCGGCTCGATGCCGCGCATCCAGCGCGTCACGGTCGCGGTGCGTTCGCCATGGGTGACGTCGAACGGCGCTTCCGCCACGGCGTCGTTGCCGATCGACGAGCCGTGCACGAAGGTCTCGTGCGTCAGGTCCATCAGGTTGTCGACCACCAGACGATAGTCGCATTTGACCTGAATGGTCTTGCCGTCGCCGGCCCATGCCGGATCGTGATTCCAATGCATGTCGGGGATGTCAGCGGGATCGGCGAGCGCCGGATCGCCCATCCACAGCCAGACGAAGCGATGGCGCTCGACGGCCGGATAGGCGCGCACGCAGGCCGAAGGATTGATCGTCTCCTGCGACGGCATGAAGGTGCAGCGCCCCTGCGGGCTGAACTTCAGTCCGTGATAGCCGCAGACGACGGTATCGCCTTCGAGCCGGCCCTTCGACAGCGGCACCAGCCGATGCCAGCACGCATCCTCGAGCGCGGCGATGGAGCCATCCGCCTTGCGGTACATCACGACGTGCTTGCCGCAGATCGTCCGCGGCAGCAGCGCTTGCTTCACCTCGGCGTCCCAGGCGGCGGCGTACCAGGCATTCATGGGGAAGGAAGCGACCATGGGCGTGTCCTCTGCTGGTATTTTAGTATACTCTCTGCAGATCATTGTATACAGCGAGCGCCCGTATCTGACAAGAACACACGTTAATTTACCGTTTTGCGCTCATTTTGGTATACACACCCCATCTGGCATACCAGCATGGAACATCTCCTCGGCCGTTCCCAGTCGAAAAACTGATGGACACCCATCATTTCGGCCTGCTCATCCGCGTCCCAGGGACGAGCGTCCAGTTGCCATCCCGGCGGAGCAACTCGGCGTCCTGGTCGTAAGCGCCTTTGTCGGTGCTCACCTCGGCGCGCAGCCTCAGCCGGTCATCGGCGTCCCGCCCCGCCACCTCCCGTTTTCGTTTTGCTTGGCCTTGTAACGGAACTCGAGCTTCGGCGGATCAGACTCATCGATCTTGCGCGCGAACAGCCCCTTCAGACGCGTGCGGCAGGCGGCATCCTCGACGGCGTCCTTGATCGTGCATTCGACTGGCGCCGTATCGGCGCCGGCAGTCGATGGGGCTTGCGCGAATGACGAAGGGCGGGAGGAAAGAACACCAAGACACGCCACCGTCACCATCGTCTTCGACATGCAGGCCCCCTTCACCACCCGCCGCCCAGGCGCCACGGCCCCGGCTGAACCGCATCCGTCGCGGCGAGGTGATGAGCGGTTCAATGCTCACAGCGGAGCACCCTCCAGCCATGCCGCGCCGCGCGCATACAGCGCCTCGACCTCCGGTCCCTTCAATCCCGGCATGTCGCGCTTGACCGTGTAGCCGATGCGGGTCTGCAAATAAGCAAGATGGCGATAGCCGACCGGAAACTGCTCCAGCAGCGCGCGATCGAGCGCCGGCACCGCGCCTGGAGTGACCGGGTCCATGCGGTCCTTCTCGTAGATCGGCTGGCGCAGCACGATGCCCCATCTCCCCGCACGCTTTTCGAGAAAGTCGTAGAAGCGGCCGGTGCAGAGCACGTCGCACGCGACGCCCTCGACCTCGGCGCGCTGCGAGATCGTCATCTTGGTCTGCGCAATCGCGCGGGCTCCTGCGAGATCGACCGAGATGCCGCCGAGGAAGTGCAGGATGTTGACGCCCTTCGCCCAGGCCGCCTTGCTGATCTCGATGAACTCGTCGCCGGTGCCCTGCGTCCAGGTCGCCATCATCCGCCCGTCCGGGTGCCACACGGTGCGAAAGCGCTCCCAATCGCCCGCATCGCGCCAGATCGCCCAGTTCTGCAGCAGCTCACGAATCTGGCGGTCGTCTTCGATCTCGGCGGCGGTCTTGGTCATGACGGTTTCCTCTGCAAGTTGTCGCTGCTGGATACGGGATCGCGGACGTACTGCAAAGTCACGGCTGCTCATAGCTGCCCGGACCACGCGTCAAATTCAGTGTCGTCCCGGCCTCGAGCCGGGATCCATACGCCGCGCCGGATGTGGCCGGGTGAGATTTGTCCACTCGCGTGCCTCAAACAACTTTCTGGGGTTATGGGTCCCGGCTCAAGGCCGGGACGACAGCGGAGAGCGTGGCTCACAGTTTCCATTTCACCGCTGTCAGGCGAGCACTCGCCTTCTCGCGGCACGGGGTGCCCGAGTGATGCATCGTCATGTCCCTCCTGATCACGAGAGGGCGCGGAGAAGGCCGGACCTCGGCTGAGGCCCGTGGCCCGCCTGCAGAAAGAAAAGCAGGCGGCAGTCACCACGAGTACAGCCAGACAGACCCGGCCTTCCCCGCGCGATGGTTTTACGGTGTCCTTCGTGCTCTCCCTGGGGATCGGCTCTCTTGCCCCCATCGCCCGCGCGTGCCGTCACAGCAACGACCGCGAGCTTGACCTCAGCGTCGAGAGGCCAGGACCACACGACTTCGCCGTCCGCAACGGCTCGCGCTCGTCTGGCACGGCCGTCACGTCCATCGCCGCCCACCTCCACGTTCGTGACGACGCGTACGTCCCTCTGCACGAGGCGGGTTGCGCAGAGAAAAACATGATTTCTGAAAAAACGCAATAGAAAAGTTGCGCGAGCGACAACGAACCAGAGGAGCCGACCCGCACCGATGGCGGTGCACGACGGCTCCTCCTGATCGAGATCACCCGGGCGCGCTGCGGCTCCAGGGAGAACGGGACGCCCGACACGTTCCGAGCGCGACGCCCGGTCCTGACCAGCCGATGGGTGCAAGGCGCCGCACGCGCGGTCGTCGCGTGCTTACAGCTCGATCTTCAGTCGCTTGGCGGTCTGCGGACCAACCTGGCCATCGACGATGAGGCCCTTGGTCGCCTGGAAGGCCGCGACGGCGGCCACGGTGAGATCGTTGTACTCGCCATTGATCGGACCCGGATTGAAGCCGAGATCGCGCAGGGCGCGCTGGATGTCCTTGATGACGGAGGCCTTCATGTTGGGCCGGCCGATCGCATAGAGCTTGGTCGGCTCCTCCAGCTCGAGCTCCTCTCCCGCTTCGCCATAGGTGAAGTTCGGCAGCAGGACGCCCGTATCCCAGTGGCGGCCGGAGACCTTGCCCGCGCGGACGCCATAGGCCGTGCCCATGGCCTCGACGGTGCCGCCCTTGCCGTCGCACACCACGATGTGCCCCATCATGCCTGGACCGGGCGGATAGCGAAGCAGGATGGCGCCGACGGTCGACGCGGCCTGCTGCCACGGAATGCGTCTGCCAAGCCGTTCCGAATCCGTCTTCCAGGCGCCGGTGTAGGCCTCGACCGTCGCGGGATTGGCCTTGTCATCGACGCAGCCGTAGAGAAATCCCCCGATCTGATAGACCAGCCACGACATGAACTCGGCGCAGTCCCATGGACCATGCCAGTTCTTGTTGTTCTTCGGCACGCATACATTGACGTATTTCTCGCCGATGCGCGTCTTCGCCAATTGCAGCATCTTCTCGCCGTCGGTCATCGACATCCCTCCTGCCTCTGAAAACTGCGTCATGAAAGCTGCGCACGGTCGCGCCGAGACGCGACAGCGGCCACGAAAAGAAATGCGACGACGTTCGCTCGGCCCTCGGATCCCAGCGCCGCGCTAGATCATGATGCGTTTCGGCGGAAACGCATCATGATCTTATCTCTTTGTTTGAGCATGATCTTTTCGGAAAACCGGTTTCCACTTTTCCGGATCATGCTCTAGGCGGCGCGATCCGACGTCGGCCGCGCATTCAAGCGAAGTCCGAGCGCCGCCTGCGTCACCACGCCGGCATTGCCGTCCACCGGAATCTTGGCGTGAGCCTGGAACCACTCGACCGCCTGCGCCGTGGCCGGGCCATAGCGTCCGTCCACCACCAGCGCCGGCGTGGCTCCGAGATCGTTCAGCGCCTCCTGAAGCTCGCGGGTCTCGTCGGAGGCTGCGGCCGCCTTCCAGGCCACGTCGAGGGCGCCGGTCTTGCCGACGATGGCCCAGATGGTCTCGAACAGATCGGTTCGCCCGCTCAGTCCGTTGTAGCCGCCATTGATGATGCGCGTGATCTTGCGGATATCGTTCTGGTCGGCGTAGCGGTTGAGGCCGCCCTCGTCCCATTCGTGCAGCGCCGGCAGCAACGCTGCCTCGGGAGACACGATCAGATCGGGATCGGCGTAGAAATCGACGCCGGTGAGCTTGCCCATTCTGGCGTAGTTGGCCCCGCCCGTGGTCTGCAGCAGGCCGCCGCCGCGATATTTGTAGCCGTCTCCCGGCTTGGTATTGCCGAGCTCCTTCGCCTTCTTCGGATTGCCCAGGCCGTAGACCCGTTCGGCCAAGGCGCGATCATTGTTGAGGTACTGATCGACCTCGTCGGGCCGGATCGCCGCACTGTGATGCCCGACGCCGAAGATCTCCAGCAGCCGCGCCGCGGTCTTGTATTTGAGGCTTTCGAACAGAACGGTGCCCCGCCCGGTCTCGTACAGCGCCTGGGCGAGGAAATGCGCGATGCGCAGCGGCGTGTCGATCTTGAACCGTTCGAACAGCTCGTCGCCGGTTTCGAACGCCTTCAAGTAGTTGGGGTAGCAACGTGGAGCAACCTTGCGGACAATGGAGACGATGCGCATCGCAAACACTCCCGAAAACAATGTCACACGCGAAACGGTCTTCGAAACAGTCACATCCGACGCCAGCATGGGGGACCGCTGCAGGCGATTGCTGCATCGCGACACTTCCGGCTCTCCGATCGACGCTGATCGGCCGATGGCGACGATCGCGCCGGGGGCGTTTCGAGCCGGCCTCAACCTTTGGTCGCGCGAAGGTGACGTTCGGTCGGGGATCTCGAGAATTTATTTTTCCCAATCGCCGGCCGAGCGTGTCGGATGGTGCAGCCCGGCACCGTCCTTGGATCAGCCAGATCGACGACGCGCTGGCCTGAGCACAGCCCAACGGCCCGCATCGCGCGATGCGCGGCCTGCACCGGGAATTGAAGGGAACTCACAATGGCAAAGCACAAGAACACGATCTGTCTGTGGTACGACAAGGACGCAGAGGCGGCCGCGCGCTTTTATGCCGAAGTCTTTCCCGACAGCCATGTGAGCGCCGTGCACCGCGCGCCCGGCGACTACCCCTCCGGCAAGGCGGGCGACGTGCTGACGGTGGAATTCACCGTGTGCGGCATCCCCTGCATCGGCCTCAATGGCGGCCCGATGTTCACCCACAACGAGTCCTTCTCGTTCCAGATCGCGACGGACGACCAGGCCGAGACCGACCGCTACTGGAATGCCATCGTCGGCAATGGCGGCCAGGAAAGTGCCTGCGGCTGGTGCAAGGACAAATGGGGACTCTCCTGGCAGATCACCCCGCACGTGCTGACCAACGCCATGGCCGAAGGCGGCGAGGTGGCCAAGCGCGTGTTCGCCGCGATGATGACGATGCACAAGATCGACGTCGCCGCGATCGAGGCGGCGCGGCGGGGATGAGTGCGTGGTGAGACACGGAGCGCCGCGGCGCTCCGTGCTCACGGGCGCAGGCAGCGCAGATGCAGGAACAGCGGCACGCGCAGCCAGCGCCGGCTGCTGTCCCGCGTGATGATCGCCTCGGGCGTCGACGGCTCGCGCAGGGCCTCGATCAGGAAGCCTGCCTGCTCCAGTGCGGCAAAATAGCTCTGCAGTGGCCGATGCGCGCTGTGGAAGGTCATGCTGAGACCGTCGCGCTCGACCGGATCGCTGTAGGTGAAGCAGTCCAGATAGCTTCCCTGGATGACGAACGGCGCGTCCGCCGCCAGACCCGCAAATCGTCCGGCCGAATTGAGCGGATGGACGATCGCCATGCAGAGCCGGCCGCCCGGCTGGAGCACCCGCGCCGCTTCGCGGACGGCCGCCGGCATGGCGTCGACGTCCTGCAGCGACATGAACGCGATCGCGAGGTCGGCGCAGGCATCCGCCAGCGGCAGCGAAGCCGCATCGGCGCGGATGACGGCAATGGAGGGATCGCTCTGTCTGGCCGCGGCGATCAGAGATGGCGAGGCGTCGAGGCCGATGACCCGGTGCCCGCCGGACTTGAGCTGCCGGGACAACCGGCCCTCGCCGCACCCGATGTCGAGCGTGAGCTCTCCGGGTGGTGGCAGGAGGCGGCTGAACTGCTCGCCGTGATGACGCCAGAAGCTGTCGTGCTCCGGCGCCCTTGCCCAGGCGAGCCACTGGCCGGCCTGCGCTTCCCACCGCTCGCGCAAATTCATCGCGGTCCTCTCCCCTGATGCGTCAGTTTCAAAGAGCCGCGTCTTAGACCACTTGCTTACGACAGTCATCAGCAGCGCGGGGCGTGACGGGACGCGCGCGACCGTTCGACGCCAAAGCCTTGGGCCCAAACAAAGCCTCGGGCCGAAACAAAGGCCGCCGCCGAGGGAACCATGCGATCACGAGCCGATTGGCTCCATGACGCAATCCCCCACCCGGAGACATCTCATGTTCACGAAGGCTCTTACGTTCACTCTCGCGGCAGCCGCGGGCACATTGATGGCTGCAGCGGCCTCCGCTGCCCCGATGACGGCCGGTGTCTCGGTCGTCCCGGAGAGCAACATCCAGCAGGTTCGCATGGTCTGCAACGAGAACGGCCGCTGCTGGCGCGAACGCCGCGAACGCCGTGTCATCATCCGCGAAGACCGCGGCGCCTACGGCTATGGCCGGGGCGAGCGGCGTGGCTATGAGGACCGCGACCGTGGCGGCGTCGGCATCCGTGCGCCCGGCGTGAGCGTGGGAATCGGCCGCTATTGAGCGGAACGCGTTCGACCCTCCGATCGCTGCCGCCGCAATCCGCGTGATCCGAACGGCAGATGATCCGCAGGCACTTCCCGAGCCCGACATTCGCATGTGGCGGCGACGCTGTTTGTGAACGTCGGGCTTGACCCAGGGAGCGCGCAAGGCCGCGGCCGGGCTCATCATGACCGGCATCCGGTCTGATGAATGCGCGCAACGTGCCTTCGGCGGGGCGTGCTGATTGATGTCCTGCTGCGGCGCCGGCAACCGGATGCGACCCGGTCAATGTAGCTGACGACAAATAGTTTTCAGCGGGGCCTCGCTAATCGCACCTGCACGCACCACATCGTGGAGATCACCGCGCGTCCCTCGGCTGCCATCGGTGACTGAGAGCGTTGCGCTCCCGCCACGATCAGGAAGGCGGACCGCATGTCGAACAGCTCGATCTCCAACACCTCAAAATTCAGCATTCGGGAGCGGATGGTTCCTCCTCTCCTCGTGCCGCTCTCTTTTGGACTGCTCATCGCTGCCGCGGTGCTGGTCCAATGGTAACCGTCCGCAGCGAGCCGCCGCCGGCTCAGGCCGATAGCTCGTCCGAGCCCACGAAGCGCGATTCCTCGTCGCTGGCCTCGACGCTCACCCTCAGGGCGGAGAACGCGCTGGAGAGAGCCGAGCGAATGCAGCCTGGCAGCGAACGCGGAGCGGCGATGAAGGCGGCCAAGATCCTCGCCAACGCCGCCGAGCTTCTCAGGCATTTCAGCGGGAAGGTCGGCCTGCCGCTGAAGTGACGGCCGGGTGCCGGTCTGCTCTCGCTCGACCGCCCAAGCTCCGACCGCGGCCTGCGATGCAAGGACAATCGGCACATGCTCGAAATCCATCTCACGACAGAGCCCCCTCCTCACGGCGCCGTCACCGACCGCGACTTTCTCACTGCCGAGATTCGCAGCCTGAAACGTCTGCTCGCGGAGGCCGAGAGCGATGCAAAGACGAGATTCAAGAAGGCTGAGATCGAAGCACGCGAGCGCGAAGCGGTCGACAGGCTGCAGAAGCTGATTCTCGAGGAACTGCACCACCGCATCAAGAACACACTCGCGATCGTCGGCGCCATTGTTTCCCAGAGCATTCGCAACCTGCCGGAAGCCAAGGCCGCTCAGCACGCCATCTCCGGCCGCCTGTTGGCGCTCGGGCATGCGCACGACCTGCTGCTGCAGGCGAAATTGACCAGCGCCGATCTCCGCACGGTGATCCGCAGCTCCATCAAGGCCTTCGATACGCCCGACGAGACGCGATTTTCGATATCCGGATCCGAGATCCTGGTGGTCCCGGATGCCGTCGTCGCCATTGCGATGACGCTCAACGAGCTGTGCACCAACGCCCTGAAGTTCGGCGCGCTCTCGGTGCCGGAGGGGCGCATCGATCTGCTCTGGTCGGTCGATCCACAGACGCGGCAGGTGCACTTCACCTGGCGCGAAAAGCACGGCCCGGCCGTCCAACAGCCCACCAGCCGGAGCTTTGGGACGCGGCTGATCGAGACGCTCGGCACACAGATCGGGGGCAAGGTGCAGTTGACCTATGCGTCCACGGGCTTCTCCTACACGCTCGACGCGCCGATCGCCGTTCTGAACGCTCCATGAGACCACTGATGCACGACAACAGACGAGGACCTCCGATGTCGCTGAGCCAATTTCGCGTCGACGAACAGCCGCACACGATGGACGGACTGCGCCTGGTCGCCCAGGATGGCGCCACAGGCGTCGAGGCCTTCGTCAGCCGGAAGGTGATGGACGTCTGGGCCGAGTCGATCGAGCACAAAGGCGGACGCCAAAGCCTGTTCCGCGGCCAGTACAATGCGCTGGGCAAACTGAATCTGGCAGCGCTGAAGCGGATCGTGAGCACGAAATACCAGCGCGGCGCGACATCCAACCGTCAGTATCCCTTCATCGAGGTGCTGTTCTCGGACATCGCCGACAGCGGCGAAACTCTCGATCTCAGCAAGCTGGTGCGCGAGCCGTTGCCGCCGTCATTCCACCGGCTCCCGTGAGCCTGGCGGACGGCACTACTGTTGTTTGATTGATCAGGGCGTGCGGGGCTCGGCGCAGATCTCCTCGAGAAAATCGAGGAAGGCGCGGGCGCGCGAGGAGATCAGCTTGCGGCTCGGGAAGATCGCGGTGAGCTGCGCGGCGCGGGTGTCGAACACGACCTCCCTGCCGATCTCGACCAGCCGGCCTTCGGCGATCAGCTCGATGCAATAATGCTCCGGCAGAAAGGAAATGCCGGCGCCGTGCGCCACCGCCCGGCGCACCGCCAGCGGATTGTTGATCCGGGCGACATGCGCCCCGACATCGAAACGGACGAGATGACCATGCTGCTTGATGGTCAGGGTGCGATCGCCGTAGCGGCGCTCGCAGATCATCAGATGGCTTTCGAGCGCGCGGACGTCCTCGCCGATGACGTTGGCCGCGAGATAGGCCGGGCTCGTCACCCAGATCAGGCGGCCGCCGATGAGCACCTTCTGCGCCAGCTCGGAATCCTCCTGCACGCCGACGACGACGGCAATATCGAAGCGGTCGGCCAGCATGTCGATGGCGCGCGTGGTCGCTTCGACATCGAGCTCGATGCGCGGATAGCGGCGGTGGAATTCGGCGAGCTTGGGCGCCAGGATCTCCTCGCAGAAGGCCGGCGGCAGCGCCACCGACAGCCGGCCGCCGGGCACGCCGACCAGCCCGGTCATGACGGCATCGGCTTCCGAGACCTGGTCGAGGATCTTCTGACATTGCTGGAAGAACAGCTCGCCCTCGCGGGTGACGCGAACGCGCCGCGAGTTGCGGTCGAACAGGCGGATCCCGAGGTCCTGCTCGAGCCGTGCGACCGATTTGCTGACCGAGGATTTCGGCATGCCGAGAGAGCGCGCGGCGCCGGTCATGCCTCCGGTCGCCACCACGGCATGGAATACCGGAATGTCCTCGATCCGCCACTTCATCTCGCGCCCGCTCGTTCATTGGGAGAAACGATCCGTGCACACTAGCATTGTTGTCTAACAGGGGAAACTTCGTAAGGTCCCTCGAGGCGCGGCCGCGCGTCATTGCCTGATGCGGCCCGCATTCGAGGAGGGACACATGGCCCGGATCATCGGCGGCATCGGCGCGTCGCACTCGCCAACGATCGGCTTCGCGCTCGACACCCACAAGCAGAACGATCCGGCGTGGAAGCCGATCTTCGACGGTTTCGACGCCGTGCGCGACTGGGTCAAGCGCAAGGACATCGACGTCCTGTTGATGATCTACAACGACCACATCACCTCGTTCTTCTTCGACCACTATTCGGCCTTCGCGCTCGGCATCGACGATCGCTACGTCGCGGCCGACGAAGGCGGCGGGCCGCGTGACGTGCCGCCCGCCAAGGGTCATCTCGGCCTGTCGCAGCACATCGCCATGGCGATGGTGGCCGATGAGTTCGACATGTCGTTCTTCCAGGGCAAGCCGGTCGATCACGGCCTGCTCTCGCCGCTGTCGATGATGGGCGACGCGAGCGGCCCGTGGCCGGGCAGCGTGGTCCCGCTGCAGGTCGGCGTGCTGCAGCTGCCGATCCCCAACGCGAAGCGCATGTGGAAGCTGGGCAGGACGTTGCGCAAGGCGATCGAGAGCTATCCGGAGGATCTCAACGTCGCGATCTTCGCCACCGGCGGGCTGTCGCACCAGGTGCATGGCGAGCGCGCCGGTTTCCTCAACGAAGACTGGGACCGCGAATTCCTCGATCTGCTGGAGAAGGATCCGGCGAAGCTGACCGCGATGCGGATCGCCGACTACGCGATCAAGGGCGGCATGGAAGGCGCCGAGGTGATCATGTGGCTGATCATGCGCGGCGCGCTGTCCGACCAGGTCAGGCTCGTGCACAAGCAGACCTATGCGCCGTCGGTCACCAACATCGCCACGCTGGTGTTCGAGGATCTCGGCGATGCGCCTGATCCGCAGGCGATCGCGGCCTATCGCGCGCATGTCGGCCACGAGCTGCAGGGCGCCGAGACGCTGGCGGGCACCTATCCGTTCACGCATGGCCGCAGCCAGGCCAATTTCCGTATCAACGACTTCCTGCACCGCCTCGTCATCCCCGCGCACCGCAAGAGATTCGTCGAGGAATTCGATGCGCTCGCAGACGAATATGAGCTGACGGCAGAGGAGCGCGAGCTGATCAGGAACCGCAAATGGATCGAGATGATCAGGCGTGGCGTGAGCTTCTTCGTGCTGGAGAAGATGGCCGCCGTGATCGGCGTCTCCAACCCGGAAGTCTATGCCGCCTTTCGCGGCGAGACCCTGGAGGCCTTCCTCAAGACGCGCAAGGTGCCGATGCGCTATTCGGTCGCCGGCGGCGCCAAGGCCGACGCGATCGACGCGCATTGAGACACGCACGGCCTGCGCCGCCCACGAGGAGCGGCGCAGGTCATGTCTCGAGCAGGATGATGCCGCGCGCCTTGGCCCAGCGCTCCAGCACCTTGCGCTCGTCCGGATGCGCCGGGCGGTTGGCGAAGCCGCGCACCTGCACCGCGCGGTGCTGCCGGTCGAGCTCGATCGTCAGCAGCCGATCGACGTTGCCGGGACGGCGGTAACGCAGCGACCAGATCGAGGCGAAGCCGGCGATGCACTTCGCCGCGTAGCTCGAGACGCAGTGCCGCATGGCGCGGGACTCCGCGACCAACGACTCCGCCGTGCGCAGCTGCGTGATCACATACTCGTCACGCTTGGCGGATGCCTTGGCTGACGGGCTCCACGACCAGTCCGCCAGCCGGGCGCCCGGCCAATGCACGGTGAGATCCGCCTCTCCGGCCGAGCGATGACGCGCCAGCTCCGCGCGGCGCCGCGCCGCCTCGATGCGTGCGACCACCGCGAGGTCGCGATGCCAGGCCTGCATCAGACGACGCAACGCCGCGAGCGAGCGCCCCTTCAGGCTGAACTTGCGCTCGCGCCGGCGGCGATCGGCGATGTAGTCGCAGAGATCGTCGATCTCTTCGACCGTCGTCGGCTGCGCGCAGAAGAACTGCGCCGCCTCGCGCCAGAAGGCGAGCTCGCCGCGCGGCGTCCGCGCGATCCTGGACCGCGTGATCCGCGACACCAGGGCCGGATCATCGGTGGTGGAGCGCGCGATCGCCTGCCAGATCGCCTCGTCGAAGCCGACCGTGCCGAGCGGGTTGAGGAAGGCGTGAACCTCCTTGCGCGACAACAACGCCGACGCGCCCGCCTTGTACAGTGAGCCGCCGCCGGCGGCCGCGACGTACCAGCGCTTGCGCAACTCCGTCTCGGCGCGGTCGAGCCCGGTCGCGTCGATCCAGACCTGCTCCAGGTGCGGAGCGACCGGATAGCGCGCGAACAGATGCCGTGCGGCCGCCAGCCGCAGACGCGCGGGATCGCGCGTCTTCAGCTTCGGCTTCCAGCTCGCAGGGTCGCGGATGGTGTCTGCAGCGAAGCCACGTTCCGCCTCACGGATCGCATTGTGCAGGTCCGGCGGCGGACGCGTCGGCCGCGCCACACGGCGCAGCGTCAGCTCATAGGCTTCAACCCGTGCGCGTTCGGCCTCCTGCCGGCGCGCGATCAATGACTTGGCCATTGTCGTTCAACATCAAAGAGTGACTATCAGCCGGACGCACTGCGAGCGTCGGCACGGATCGTGTCGCGCACAGTGGACTTGACATGGCTGGTGGCCTCTCGCGTTGAACGCGTCTGGAGTTGAAACGGGCGGCGTACATACATCTCATCAGCTAGGAGCGCAAGCGGAAAAGCTGTGGCACTCGGCGGGCGCGGCCGATTGGCCTTCTCCTTGCATCGTCTCCTTGTCAGCCGGGTTGCTCCATGGAGTTGTCAGATGTCCGACAGCCTGCACACCGTCGTCGTAGCCAGGAAGGCGATCGAGGCGCACAACATGGCCTCGTTCGAGCTCGTTCCGGCCGACGATCAGCCGCTGCCGGGGTTCACCCCGGGCAGCCATATCGACGTCACCCTGCCGAACGGACTGACGCGGCAATATTCGCTGCTCAACAGCGCGGCCGAACGCAACCGCTACTGCATCGGCGTGTGGAAGGATGCCAACAGCCGCGGCGGCTCCAAGGCGCTGCATCTCGACATCAACGAGGGCGACCGGCTGCAGGTCAGCCGGCCACGCAACCGCTTCAAGATTCCGAAGGACACCAAGCGCGCGCTGCTGGTGGCGCGCGGCATCGGCGTGACGCCGATCCTGTCGATCGCCGACACGCTGAAGGCCAAGGCGATCCCGTTCGAGCTGCACTACGTGTTCGCGCTGATGTCGCCGGACGCATTCCGCGGCCGGATCGACGCCTCGGCGTTTGCCGCCGATACCAAATACTACAAGGAAGCGACCGAGGATAATCAGCTGCTGAAGGCGGCCGAGCTGCTGGCCGACCGTCCCGACGACACCCAGCTGTTCATCTGCGGCGTGGACTGGTGGATGGATTTGATCATCGCGCAGGCCAAGCAGAAGGGCTTTGCCGAGGAGCGCATCCATGTCGAGCGCTTCACCGCCAAGGCTGCTGCCGCGCTGCTCGACAAGGTGTTCGACGTCACCATCAAGAGCACCGGCGCGACGTTCAAGATCCCGGGCGACAAGACCGTCACGGCGTTCCTCGAGGAGAACGGCGTTAAGATCGCGACCTCCTGCGAGCAGGGGATGTGCGGCACCTGCAAGACAAGGGTCGTCGAGGGCGAGATCGATCATCGCGACAAGCGGCTGTCGGCGGCCCAGCGTGCCGAGGGCTACTTCCTGCCCTGCGTGTCGCGCGGCAAGGGCGACCGGCTGGTGCTGGATCTGTAGCGGCCGTGACCACCGAAACGGATCTCTGGCAGACCGCGTGGATCATGGCGGAACAACACGGCAGCGACGGGCCGGCCTTTGCGACCCGCATGGCTGACAGTTTCAAACTGGGCCACAAGATCGACGCGCATCAGGCGTGGCTGTCGATCGCGGCCAAGGTCGCCGTGCTGATCGAGACCACTGCGTCGCGCAGCGCGCATCGGCATTGATGTCGAAAAACGGACAGAGCCCGCAAGGCGCTCTGTCCGGATTCGCACACGATCGCGGTCGTTGCATTATCCACCGATCTGCCGATCATATGCGACCTGCTTCCCCATCGTCATTCCGGGGCGACGCGCAAGCGGCGAGCCCGGAATCCATATCCACCAGCCGTGGTTATGGATTCCGGGCCTGCGCCCAAGCGGGCGCATCCCGGAATGACGAGCGGAGAAAGGTCGGTCTTCCGGAACGAAATTTGCTCAGCCACATCTGGTCGCCCATCGACCATCCAGCATGCGCGACTTCCGACATTGCGCCTTGTGAGGAACCATGTCCGTGTCACCGTCCAGCGTGGCCAGGCTGCCGGCTGCCGCCGACATCGCGCTCGCCTACCACGCCCGCACCAAGCACAGTCTGAAACGCTATGCGGCCGGACCGGAGACGCTGGACTGGGACGCCCAGCCCAACCCGTTCCGCGAATTCGCCGGCTGCCCGCGCATTGATCTGCCGCTGACCTCGGATCGTCTCGCGACGAGCTTCGCCGAGGCCTGCGACTGCACGGCGCCGATCCATCCGCTCACCGTCGACAGCGTTGCGCTGCTGCTTGAACTGTCGTTCGGGCTGGCGGCGTGGAAGGAGCATGGCCCGGACCGCTGGGCGCTGCGCTGCAATCCGTCGAGCGGCAATCTGCATCCGACCGAGGCCTATGTGATCGCGGCGAATGTGAGCGGCCTCGGCGACGGCCTCTACCACTATGTCAGCCGCGATCACGTGCTGGAGCAGCGCTGCCGGCGCGGCACGGCGGCAAAAGGCGAGCCGCGGCTGTGGCTCGGCCTGTCCTCGATCCACTGGCGCGAGGCATGGAAATATGGCGAGCGCGCCTTCCGCTATTGCCAGCTCGACCTCGGCCACGCGCTCGGCGCCATCAGCTACGCGGCGGCCGCGCTCGGCTGGCATGCGCATGTGATCGAAGGCGTCGGCGGCACGCAGTTGGCCGCCATCATGGGTCTCGATCGTGCCAGCGATTTCGCCGGCGTCGAGACCGAGGATGCGGACGTGCTGGTCGCGATCACCCCGCGCGACGCCGGCCCGTCGACGCATGATGCCCTTCCCGTCGCCGACACGGCCATCGATAGCTGGAAGGGCACGGCCAACCGGCTCGACCGGCATCCGCTCTATCGCTGGCCCATCATTCCCGAGGTGAGCGCGGCGACGGCCGGCGCGGCGCAGGACGCCGTCGCGGCCCCTCCGGCCTGCCCGCCGCGGGCCCCGCGACCGGCAACGCGCGCGGCCGAGCTCATCCTCAATCGCCGCAGCGCGCAACGCTTCGACGCCAGGTTCACGATGACCGCAGGCGCGCTTCATGAGCTGCTCGATGCGCTGCTGCCGCATGCGAGGCCGCCGTGGAACGCCTGGCCCTATGCGCCGCGGCTGCATCCGCTGCTGTTCGTGCATCGCGTCGAAGGCATGACGCCCGGGCTCTATGCGCTGCCGCGCAGCGAGGGCGCGGACAGCCGGCTGCGCCGCGCGCTGCGCCCCGATTTCGACTGGCGCCGTGTCGAAGGCGCCCCCGATCGCCTGCCGCTGTTTCATCTGCTGCCGACCGACAGCCGCGGCGTGATCCGCACCGCG
The DNA here is from genome assembly GCF_032377575.1 of Bradyrhizobium sp. SZCCHNS2022. Classification (NCBI taxonomy): domain Bacteria; kingdom Pseudomonadati; phylum Pseudomonadota; class Alphaproteobacteria; order Hyphomicrobiales; family Nitrobacteraceae; genus Bradyrhizobium; species Bradyrhizobium sp. SZCCHNS2022. Next base: position 3,896,901 of record NZ_JAUHHZ010000001.1, read on the forward strand.
AGCTGTCACCAGGCCATTGCCGGCGACAGCTGCCTGGCCGTGGCGATGCTCGCCGAGTTCGCGCCGCTGGTCGCGGACAATCCGTGGCGCTATCGCCAACTGCATTGGGAAGCCGGGCTGATCGGCCACGCGCTCTATCTCGAAGCCGAGGCGGCCGGCCTGCGCGGCACCGGCATCGGCTGCTATTTCGACGACTCCGTGCACGAGATGCTCGGCGTCGTCGGCTCTCAATTCCAGATCCTCTATCACTTCACCGTCGGCCGTCCCCTGACCGACGATCGCATCACGACGCTGCCGGCCTATCCCGGCCGCACGCGCAATGAAGCGGGAGTCCTGCCATGAAAGGATGGCCATGAGACCGCGTGTTCCGTTCCAGCGCATCGACATCGGCCAGGCGGCCGAGCTGCTGCAGCGCGACGACGTGCTGCGCTTCGACGTCCGCGACCAGGCCGCGTTCGCTGCCGGGCACCTCACGGGGGCGCAACACCTTACGCAGCGCAATCTGTCGGAGCTGATCGCCGGCACGACGCGGCGCACGCCGATCCTGATCTACTGCTATCACGGCCATGCCAGCCAGGAGTACGCGCAGACCTTCTCCGATTTCGGCTTCACGGAGGTCTACAGCCTCGACGGCGGCTACGAGGCGTGGCGGCAGCATCGCCCGGCGCGCAGCGGCGCCGCACAGGTCGGCCCTAGCCTGGCGGCATGGCTGTCAGCGCAGGGATTTCCAGCCGACGACGTCGACGCCATCATTGCCAATCGGACCACGCCGCTGATGAAGGCCGCGCATCTCGGCAACGTCGCCGTCATCCGCGAACTGCTCGCCGCCGGAGCCGATATCTCGGCTCGAAACGCCGACGGCAACAATGCGCTATGGCTCGCCTGCGTCGGTCGGCATCTCGACGCCATCGACGCACTGGTCGAGGCCGGCATCGATGTCGACAACAGCAACGACAACGGCGCCACGGCGCTGATGTATGCGTCCTCCTCCGGCAAAGCCGATGTAGTCGCGCATCTGCTGGCCAAGGGCGCCAATATCGGCGCCGAGACGCTCGACGGCTTTTCCGCGCTCGACATGGCCGCTTCGGTCGAGTGTCTGACCCTGCTGCGGAACGCCGCCAAGGCGGCCAAGGCACCGATCGCCGAGGTCCGGCCATGACCGTCATCGAGCACGATTTCGGAATGCAGCAGCGACAGGTCGAACGCCGCTTCCGGACGCTGCTCAGCCTCGATGCGCTGCATGAGGCCAATGTCCGAGCCAACCCGATCCCCTATCTGGAGCGCGCCAGCGAGCGCATCTACCAGCTCGAAAAAGCGCTGTTCGAGGCGCTGCAGGCGGCCACCGCGTCCGCCGACGAAGGCGGCGAGACGATCAGCATCAGCAAGGCCGAGCATGCGCGCCTGCTGCAATGCCAGGCGATCGTCGCGCGCGCCTATGCGCAGCTGGTCGCCGATCAACCGCAAGCCGAATGACATTGAAGGTGGAGAACGACATGAGTGACGGCTTCTTCGTGGACTGGGATGGCAATCTGCGCAGCGCCGCCGATCCCGGCGGCGGCTATCTGTGCGACATCGATACGGTGGCGCGCTACGTCGCCGTCACCACCAAGAACGGCACGCTGGTGCACGAGGCGACCTTCTTCAAGACGCGGGCCGATGTCGAAAAGGCCGGCATCAAGGCGCAGCTTGTGCCGGGCAGCCATCCCTGGGGCAAGAAGGCAGATGGGTTCTGACGGCAAGGAGTGCGTAATTCGCGGATAGCGACGTCCTCCTGCCGGACTTGATGATTCAAGCCGTGCGACCACCCCAAGCGACGCCGCGCTCCCTCTCCCCGTCCTTCACGGGGAGAGGGCTGGGGTGAGGGGCAGCGGCACGGGCGGTGTCAACACCATCCAACGACATACGGCCTCATGACAGAGGATCGAGGGAGCGCCATCGCATCTTCGATGCGACCTACTAGGTGTCAGATGACAAGAAAGTCTGACCGTGTGGCTGCCCCTCACCCCAACCCTCTCCCCGTGGAGAACGGGGAGAGGGAGCGGACCGCCCTCGCCTCAAGAGCTTACGTCCCAATCGGCCAAGAGGGGGAGTGATCCTTCAAAATCAGACTCATCCCCTCAATCCGGATGGATCATGATCTCCATGGTCTCGTCGAGATCGTCGAACGGATCGGGGAAGCTGAGATCCTCCACCAGGACGACACCGCACAGGCAGATGTCGCCGTCGATCACGGCAAGGGCGATCGGCTCGAGGCTCTGGCCTGCACACGCCCCTGTGTTGCACAGGCCGGTGTCGATCTCGAAGGTCGCACCGTGCCGGCCACAGCGCAGCAGCGTGTGCTCCGCGTTGAAGAACTGGCCGCTGCCGATGTTCAGCCATTTGCCCTCGTGCGGGCAGGTGTTGACGTAGCCGACGAAGCCGCCGGCCGCCGTGTGGATGATCACGATCGGGAACGGCCGCGCCTCGCCATTGTCGCCGATCCGCGACAGGCTGAATGCCTTGGCTTCGCCCCGCGCAATGCTCGTGGTCGGACAGATCACGAAGACTTCCGGCTCGCGTTCCGTCATGCGCTGACCTCCCTGAACGGCGCGACGGGAGCCCTGGATCGTGATGACGTCTCCTGTCGCAAACCTGACGGCGGTGGCCCGGATCGTCGGACCACGGCGCGTCATCGTCGAAACTGTCCCGATCCTTGCATGAAGCGTGCCGCATGCCGCGATGTTCGACTGATGATGTCGGTGAGGAGACGATGATGGCCGCGATGAAGTTCTACATGACGCCGGGCTCGTGCTCGACCGGCATCCACATCATCCTCGAAGAGCTGGAGGAGGTGTTCGAGGCCTACATCGTGAACCTTCCTGCCGGCGACAATTTCAAGCCCGACTACGTCGCGATCAATCCGAAATCCACGATTCCCGCCCTGGTCCGCAGCGACGGCAGCGTACTCACCGAGGTGCCCGCGATCGCCTATTGGCTCGGCCGCTCGCGGCCGCGCGCCGGGCTGTGGCCAAGCGATGTGGAGACCGAGACGCGGCTGCTCGAGGCGATGACCTACATCGCCGGCACCGTGCACGGCCACGGCTTCGCCCGCATCTTCGCCACGCCGACCTTCAGCCGCAACGAGGCCGACCAGGAGTCCGTGCGCGCGCTCGGGCGCAACATCGTCGTGAAGGGCTTTGCGATCCTGAGCCGGATGCTCGGCGAGCGGCCCTATCTCGGCGGCGACTTCTCCGTGGCCGATCCGATCCTGTTCTATGTGGAATTCTGGGCCGACAAGACCGGCATCGCACTGCCCGCCACCCTGCTCGCACACTACCGGCGGATGCTGGCGCGACCGGTGGTTCAGCGGGTGCTGCGGGAAGAGGGCTACAATCCGGCGGCGCTGGGGAAGATGAGCGAGTAGGCTTGTCCCCATCGTCCTGTTTGCGTTGAAGCGGATTCTCTCCTCTCGTCATTCCGGGGCGCGCAAGGCGCGAACCCGGAATCCATCTCTCCCGTATCACGACTGACTGTGGTTATGGATACCGGGCTCGCGCTGCACGCGCCCCGGAATGACGTGTAGAGAGATCCGGCGGCGATCACTGACGCATGCATCTGCCGAGACAGCTACGGCCGGCGTTTCCAGCCCCTACTCCGCCGCCTCCAACTGCTCGTGCTCGCCGAGGTCGATGCCGCGGAAGATCGCGCAGCGGCGGAACACGTCGATGGTCGGACGCACGCTCTTGTGATGGCAGTATTTGGCGACCAGCTTGGCCAGTCCCTTGATGTCGCGGCCCGAGGCGCCGGGGAAGGTCTCCACCAGCAGCGCGACCAGGCCGGCGTCGACGGTCAGCCCGAACTGCTCGCACATCACCCGCCAGATCCGCCCGCGCGCATCGGCGTCGGGCGCCTGAAACTTGATCAGCGCGATGCAGCGCGACACGATCGCTTCATCGATGTCGTCGGTGCGATTGGTGGTGAGGAACAACAGCCCGTTGAAATACTCCAGCACCCGCAGGAACACGCCGACGACGGCGTTCATCGTCATGTCGTCTTCGCGCCGCTTGATGTAGACGTCGGCCTCGTCGATCAGCATGACCGCGCCCCAGCGCTGCGCGCGCGTCAGCGCATCCTTCAGCGCACCTTCCATCGCCGCGACATTCAGGCCGAGCTGGCCAGAGTGCACGCGATACAGCGGCCGGCCAATGATCTCGGCATAGACCTCCGCGGTCAGCGTCTTGCCCACGCCGGGCGGGCCGGCGCACAGCACCGTGGTGCCGCCGGATTTGCCGGCGACGATGTCGTCCATCAACAGGTCCATCTCCGCCGTGAGGATGTCGATCAGATCGGTCTGCTCCTCCGGCAGCACAAGCTTCTGCTTCAGTTCGGGCTGGTAGGCGTAAGGCGTCATGTCGTCGGCGTGCACCCACAGATAATGGTGCAGGTCGAGATGGAACATCAGCATGTAGGGATGGACGGGGATCTTGCAGAAGACGCCCTTCGGGATCGCCGCCTTGGATTCCTCCACCTCCTGCTCGGCGTCATAGAGGTTGCTCTTGGCCGCCTTGCGCAGATATTGCCCGAGAATGTCGCCGGTCACCTCGAGCGTCAGCGCACGCTCGGTCAGGATGCCCTCGTCATTGACGAGGCGCGCGCTGCCGCCGCCCGACGACAGCACGATGACGTCCTTGCGCGACCAGTCCATGTCGCGATGCGAGGAGTTGGGATCATCGGCGAAGAAGCCGATGCCGCGGCCGGAGAACTGCGCGCCGTAGCGGCCGCGCCAGGCGAAATAGCGCTCCGCCGTCTCGTCATAGGCCGCGATCAGCTCGGGCGTCTCCTTCAGAAAGCCCTTGGCGGCGAAGATCTCGGCCACCGTCCTGCCGACGATGTCCCCGACTGAGACGCGCAGGGTCGATGTCGTGATCGCGCCCTTGGCGTTGGCCTTCAGCTCGATGAAGACACGCCCGGCCTCGTCGTTCGACGGCGCCGTGTAGTCGAGCCGCGTGACGACATAGGGCAGCGGCCGGCTGGCGACGTTGGCGGTGAACATCCAGCCGCGGATGGCCCCCGAGATCAGATAGCGCGCGATCGCCGGCAGCACCTGCTCGAGCTCGTGCTCCGAGAAGCGGCTGCCGGAATCGCTGAAAGCACGCTGCAACGTCGCGATATGCGCGGCGCGGGCGTGCCATTCGGGGCCGGCCTCCTGATAGAGCTTGCGCAGGAAGTCGAGCTCGGCGCTCGCAAGCTGGGCGAGGTTGACCTCGACCTTGTCGCCGAAGCGCAGTTGCTCCGTGAGCGACGCCAGCTTCGGGAAGGCGGCCGCCATCGCCTCGATGGCCGGGCGTTCGATCTGCAACTTCATCGCTTGCCACTCACATCCATCCTGATCACGACGACACGCCTGTCGGCTGCCGCCGCACCGCCTCCGCCTTGGCCAGCAGCAGGCGGTTCGCCGCCAGCGAGAACTCCTGCCAAGCCGCGGCGATGTCGCGCAGGATCGTCTGCACGTAGTCCTTCGACGGCTTGTGCTCGAACGGGAAGTTCGACAGCGCGCAGGAGGTGCGATTGAAGGCGACGGCGTCGTCGAGCAGCGACTGCATGACGTCGCGGAACGGCTTCTGGATCTCCGGCATCAGGGCCGAGCGCCCGCGCTCGACCGCGACCTCGCGCAGGTCGAGGGTCAGCGCATCCAGCACCTGCAAGGCCGCGGCGAACACCTGCTCGATGGCGCCGAGGACGGCGAGCTGCGTCAGCTGCTCGCGCTGCTGCGTGGCGAGACTGCGGGCGAGCCGCTGCCGATAGTCGTCGAACGCCGCATCGCGCTGCGCGGCGACCCAGGCGGCGAACCAGGCGAGGCTCGCAGCATTGCCGGACAGACCATCGCCCGCCGCAGGAGCGCGCCCGCTCGGGGGCGCGGCTCCCATGCGCACGATCGCACGCTCGATGCGCTTGGCGGCATTGAGCGCACCCTCGAGATAGCCGGCGGCGTGGCTTGCCGTCTCCGCGCCTCCGAGATGCAGCCGTCCCTCCCACAGGGCCCGCCGCAGCATCGGATTGGCGATCTCGCTGTGCTCGCCGCGCGGGGTGGTGCGGTCGAGCGCGCTGCAGGTGAAGCGCTCGCTCGCCCAGTCCTGATAGTGCTGCTCGCCGCCTTCCAGCGCCGATCCGAACAGTTGCACCATCTGGCTGTCCATCAGCATGGGCAGACCGACATTGAAGGCTTCGCGCAGATCGGGCGGGAAGGCGAGAAAGCCGCCGAGCGCAGCGCGATCGCCGCCTTCGTCGCAGGCATCGAAGATCTCTCCGACGACGGCCTGCTCGTGACTGACGAAGGCGTTGCCGGACTGGCCCTTGTCGCGCCAATGCGCCTGGTCGTAAGCGACCACGACCTTGGCCTGCGCCGCCATCCAGGTCTCGGCGCTGCGCATCGCCTCGAAGGTCGCATCGTCGAGCGCCGGGAAGAAGCCGACGTGGTCGATCAGGAGCCGCGGCGGCAGCGCCAGCACGGCGCGCCTGGCCTCGATCGCAACCGACTCCGCCTCGGTGGCGAAGATCAGCCGCACATGCGTGCCGCAATCGACGATGCGCATCAGCTCGTGGCCGAGATGGATGCAGGATTGCGGCAGGTCGCGCGACAGCGCCGTGATCAGTTGCGTCATGCCGCCGGACAGCCGACGCGCGCCCTGATGAATCGGCGGCCCGCTGATCTGCTCGGCCGGCTTGTCCGCCTCTTTCAGATGAAGGACCGTGCCATCATCGTGCTGGGCAAAGTCGGACAGGCCAAGCTCCGTGATCAGGCCGACCAACAGCGGCTGGGTGTCAGGCCAGAACCAGGTCGGGCCGAGATCCAGCGCCAGCCCCGCTCTGCTCCTGGCTGACAGCACCCGGCCGCCGAGGCGATGTCGGGCTTCGAACACAGCGAACGAGCCGCCGCGCTGTTGCAGGCTGCGTGCGAGTGCCATTCCGCACAATCCACCTCCGACAATGGCCGTTTCGAGCATGGCAGGACCTCGGCTGATGCGTTGCGATCGCGTCTCGCCGGGGTCTTGCAAGAAGCTTGCAAGTTTTTTCCGGCGCGGGGTGTACGTTTCCAGACATGGCTTGATTTTCGCAGACGATTGGCCCACCTCATTGCAATGAGCGACGAGAGCGAGATCCTGGCCGCCAACGCGGCCTTCTACGCAGCCTTCAAGGCCGGCGACTTCGGCGCACTCGCGGCGCTCTGGGCCGATGGCGACGGCATCTCCTGCATTCATCCGGGATGGCCGGCGATCGTCGGTCGCGCCGCCGTGATCGGCAGCTGGCGCGACATCCTCGGCAACGCAAGCCGGCCGAACATCGTCTGCGCCGATCCGCACGCCATCGTCGACGGCGACCACGGCCACGTGCTGTGCATCGAGCTGGTGGACGGCGCGGCACTGGCGGCCGCCAATCACTTCACGCGAATTGGCCGCGCTTGGCGGATGATCCATCACCAGTCCAGCCCGATCGCGCAGCTTGCGACACCGCACGATGATCCGGACGGCTACAGCCTGCACTGACCTCCGCACGTCTGGCACGAAACTTGATCTGCTCTCCCTGACCGGCAGCAATGTCGGGGATTGTTGATTTTCGTCGCGTCGGATTCGGGCCAAATCTCCGGCTCCGCGCCAAGCCATCTGCACGCTGCGACCAGCATCGTGCAGAGGTCGACGGGGAGATGCGGATGGCACGCCTACTGACCGCCTATCTGACGCGCAGCGATGTGCCGATGCGCGCAGCGCTGCAGCAGGCCATCGACCGCCTCCCCTTCGCGCTGACGCTCGATGAGGGCTACGCGCCGCTTCGGAGCTCCGGGTATCTGCCCTGCACGCTCGACGGCGAGGATGCGGGATTTGATCTGCGTTTCGCCGACATCTCCGAGACGCGCGCGGATGCGCGCGACGCCATGATGACCTTCAAATGGGCGGGAGATCCGCGCGAGGAGGCCGCCGCACTCGCCGTCTGCGCCGCGCTCGCAAGGGATTTCGGTGCCGTCGTCGAGCGCGACGGCGCGCCGCTTTCATCCGACGACATGCTCGCGCAGGCGAAAGGAGCACTGGTATGAATATGACGGCTCCGTTGCAGCCGACGGCGATCCACGCCGTACCCGCCGAGCTCTGCGATTGCGGCTTCCGGGTGCTGATGATCCGGCAATTCAACGTCGGTGCGGTGCCGCCGGCCTTCGCGATCATCGATCAGCGGATCATGCGGATGCCACAGCGGCTCGGCCGCCACGGCGTGTCGTTTGCCGCAACGTTCCTGCCGGAGGTGATGTCGTGGCTGATCGATCATCTCGGCCGGCCCTCGCTGCACGATGACAGCGGCCGCTCCTATCGCAACCCGCGCTGGCCGGTCGTGTGCTGGCATGACCGGGAACGCTATTGGCCAAGCGGCGCCGTGACGGTCGAGTGGTTCGCCGAGGTCGCATTCCAGGATCACGCCTCGTGGCTGGCGTTCCGCAGCCATTGGCACGACAGCCTGATGGGTCGAAATGGCGATGTGGACGGATCCACCGGGGACGCGGAGCCATGCGATCCGCGCGATGCGGAAAAGGAATTTTCCGTCGAGGCGTTGCAACGAGCATGATGTGTCAAACTTTGCGCGGCGCCATGCGCAGCTCTTGCCGGGACTGTTCTGCTGCGTGATCTTTCCTCTTGCCACAGCAACTGCGGAGGGTGTCGTGCGTTACGTCTCGTGGATTGAAGGTTGGCTTGATCACTTGCTGCCCGAGCGCGTGTCGGCCGAGAAGAGAAGCCGCAGAAGCGCGGTCGCGCCGCGCCGATCGGCTGAGCTCTCGAGCGAGGACCTGTTCTATATCGCCATGCTGGGCCCGCACGTCTGACCGGCGCTGCCGCCGCGCGCGATCGGAGACGATGGGCTGGACAAACGGCCGCCATGCCGCCACAGAGGGACGACATTCCATGCGTCCCGGCCCGGGCTGCGCACCGTGAACAACCTTCCATGCCGCAGGTCTGCAACACGCGCATGCACGGGACCGGGGACCGCGCCGGACCTCACTTGCGGAACCTCGAATGACGTCGCCGACGCCCCCTCGCCCGCCCGCTTCATCCGATCAACCTCGCCTGACGAGCCCCACCGAGCTGCGGCGGCGCTGGCGCGCCGGCGACGAGGTGGCGCTGCTCGATGTCCGCGAGGAAGGCCCTTACTCGCTGTCGCATCCGTTCTTCGCGGTGTCGCTGCCGTTGTCGCAGATCGAGCTGCGCATCCTCGACCTGATCCCGCGGCTGACTGCGCCCGTCGTCGTCTACGATGATGGCGAGGGCTATGCCGTCCGCGCCGCGCCGCGGATCCGCGCCTTGGGCTACACCGACGTCTCGGTCCTCGAAGGCGGGTTGTCAGGCTATGCCCGTGCGGGCGAGGTATTCCGCGACGTCAACGTGCCGAGCAAGGCGTTCGGCGAGCTGGTCGAGGCCATCAGGCATACGCCGTCGCTGTCGGCCGACGAGGCCAAGGCGCTGATCGAGCGCGAGACCAATCTCGTGGTGCTCGATGCCCGCCGTTTCGAGGAATATCGCACCATGAGCATTCCGCGCGGCGTCAGCGTCCCCGGCGGCGAGCTCGCGTTCCGGGCGCGCGAGATCGCTCCGTCCCCCGACACCACGATCATCGTCAATTGCGCCGGCCGCACGCGCTCGATCATCGGCACGCAGTCGCTGATCAATGCGGGACTTCGCAACAGGATCTACGCGCTGCGCAACGGCACCATCGGCTGGACGCTGGCCGGCCATCAGGTCGAGCGCGGCCGGACGGCCCGCTTCCTGGAGCGGCCGCAAGCGAGCCACGCGGCGGCGCTGGCCGATGCCAAGGTCTGGGCGGAGCGCGTCGGCGTCGCGGTGCTCGATGCAGCGACCTTCGCGCGCTATCGGTCAGAGGCCGCGATGCGCACGCTCCATTGCCTCGATGTCCGCACGCCGGAGGAATATGCCGCGGGCCATCCTGCCGGCTTCGCGTCGGCGCCGGGCGGCCAACTCGTGCAGGCGACCGACGAATGGGTCGGCGTGCGCGGCGCGCGGCTGGTGCTGTTCGACGATGACGGCGTGCGGGCACGCATGACCGCATCGTGGCTGAGGCAGATGGGCTGGGACGCGTCGATCGTTGGAGCGGACGTGGTGGCGCCGACGGAAACCCAGATTCCGATAGGCCGCCGACCGCCGCTGCCGGATGTTGCGGCCGCAGCAATCAGCCCCGCAGCGCTTGCGGTTGACGCCGCAGGGTGGACGGTCGTCGACCTCGCGCGCAGCCCGAGCTACAAGGCCGGGCACATCCCGGGAGCACATTTCGTGCTGGCATCGCGCTTTTCATCGGATCTTGCGAAGCTGCCGGGCGACGGGCCGCTGGTGCTGACCAGCAGCGACGGCGCCGAGGCCGCGTTTGCGCTGGCAGATGCGCGCGCCGCGACGGGCCGCGAGCTTCGCGTGCTCACCGGCGGCACGCAGGCCTGGACCGCGGCCGAGCACGCACTCGAGAGCGACCGGCATTCATGGATCTCGACCGCGGACGACGTCTACAAGCGTCCCTATGAGGGCACCGACAACGCCGCCGAGGCGATGCAGGCCTATATCGACTGGGAGCTTCAGCTGGTCGCCCAGCTCGCGAACGACTCCGTGTCGAACTTCCATGTGGTGTAGTTGAGATCCGGGAGGTGGGCACGCGCCGTCTGCGGCGTCGCTTTGCCCACCCGGCGTCGCGACACGCGCCACCGCACGGAGCTTCTACGACACGAACATTTCGAGCTGACCGAGACTGCCAGGTTGCAGCGGCGGCGCGTCGGCATATTGCGGCAGCGCGCAGCGCCGGATCGCAGCGAACAACAGCGGCGGCTGGATCGGCTTGGTGACGTAGTCGTTCATGCCGGCGGCGAGGTAGGCCTCGCGCTGGCCGACCAGCGCATTCGCGGTCAGCGCAATGATCGGAACGTGGCTCTGCGGTCCCGGCAATTGCCGGATCGCCCGGGTCGCGGAGATGCCGTCCATCTCGGGCATCTGCACGTCCATGAGGATGATATCGTAGGGTTTCTCCAGGACCGCCGCCACGGCCTCGGCGCCGTTGACGACCCTGGTCGGCTTGAACCCCTGCTTGACCAGCAGGCTGTGGATCAGCGTCGCGATGATCGGGCTGTCCTCGGCGACCAGAATCTCGAGCGGGCGATCGATGGCCGAGACCACCGGCTCGGCCGGAAGCACCAAAGCGTCGCCCTGCCGGCACTTGGCCTCGAACCAGAACCGGCTGCCGCGGCCCAGCTCGCTGTCGACGCCGATGCTGCCGCCCATGATCGTGCAGAGCTGCTTGCAGATCGCGAGCCCGAGACCGCTGCCGCCATATTTGCGCGAGATCGACGTATCGGCCTGGACGAACGGATCGAAGATCTGGGCCTGGATCTCCGGCGACATGCCGATGCCGCTGTCGATGACCTCGATCGTGAGATCGATCGCGCCGTCGGCCCGCAGGCGATGCGAGGCACGCACTTGGATCGAGCCCTGCTCGGTAAACTTGATCGCGTTGCCGACGAGGTTGAGCAACACTTGGCGGATGCGCGTCGGATCGCCCTCGAGATATTGCGGCAGCCCCGGCGCGAGCGTCACCGCGAGATCGAGGCCCCTCTTCCTGGCCTTCTCCCCCATGAACGAGACCGCGCTCTGGATCAAGTTCGGAACGTCGAAGTCGATGCATTCCGACTGCAGACGTCCGGCCTCGAGCTTGGAGAAGTCGAGGATGTCGTTGATCACCTCGAGCAGCAGGTCCGCGGATTCCTTGGCGAGCGCAGTGTAGCGCTTCTGCTCCCCGGTCAGCGAGGTGCCGCGCAACAGATCGACCATGCCGACCATCCCGCTGAGCGGCGTCCTGATCTCGTGGCTCATGATCGCGAGGAAGTCGGACTTGGCGCGATTGGCCGCCTCCGCCGCGTCACGCGCGGCGCGCAGCTCGGCCCCCGTCGCCTCCAGCTCCTGCTTCTGCCTCTCGAGGTCGGAGCGGATCGCCTCGACGTAAGCGAGCTTTTGCTCGAGCTCGGCCTGCACCGTCTTGAAGGCGGTGATGTCGGTGACGAGACAGACCGTGCCGCCATCGGAGATCCGATGGTCGACGCTCTGGATCCAGCGTCCGTTGAGCTCGCGGCGCTCGATCATGCGGCTGCCGCCGAGATGCCAGGCGCGCTTGCGCTCGAGCCATTCCTCGAACCGGTCGCCCTTCGACCGGATCAGGCCGTGGTCATACGCCTGCCGCATCAGGTCGCTGAACGAGACGCCCGGCCTCATCAGGACGGTCCATGACGGAAACATCTCGCGGAACGTCGTGTTCGACATCACGAACCGGTCGTCCTTGTCGAACAGCACGAAGCCGTTGGTGAGCGATTCGATCGCATCCATCAGCAGCAGCCGCGCCTGCTCCGCTGCGATCTCGGCAAGCTTCCGTTCGGTGATGTCCTGGACGATGCCGAAGCGCGACTGCGTCGCTTCCGCCGATGCATCGTTGGCATCGGCTTCGATCCTCAGCCAGCGAACCTGGCCGTCTGGGCGAATGATACGGAGCTCCTGGATGAACGCACAGCCAGTGGCGCGGGAGCGATCGCGGGCGCGCACATAGGTGCCGACATCCTCCGGATGAACGATCTCGAGAATCTTGACAAAGGACACGCGGGATGCCGGCGCGAGCCCGAAGATGTCGAACAGCTCCTCGGACCAGACCGCGAACTCCCCGGTCTCGTCCGACATCCAATGGCCAAGGCGGCCGATCCGCTGCGCGTCGTTGAGCAGCCGCGTCGTCTGCGCGAGCTGCGCGTTCTGCCGCGCCAGCACATGCGCCAGCGACAGAGCGTGCCGGTTCTTCCGGATCAGCATCGATGTCAGGACGATCATGACCATGACGGCCGCGACCGCGAGCATCAGCAGCGACGTGATACGATCCTGCTGCAGGCCGGTCAGCAATTCGACGAGCGCAGTCGAGAGCGCCGCGGCCAGAACCGAGGCGATGATCGCCGGGTATGACAACTTTCCGCGCTCGGCGATGCGCGGCGATCGCTGCGCGGCGGCCCGCCCCTCCGGAGATGAAGGCGACGACACCGGGTCCGGATCCGCCGGCTTCATGCGCGCTCGGCCCATCGTGCCAGCTCGCCCGAGGTGGCGGCGATGATGTCGGCGAGGACCGGCAGGCAGGCCTGGATCTCGCCGGCCGTCATCAGTTCCAGCTCGATCGTTCGCGCGATCTCCGCAAGCCGCGCCGCGCCGAGGCTGGACGCGGATCCTTTCAGGACATGGGCCGCCTTGCGGGCCTGCGGCAGATCGCCGGCAGCAAGCGCCGTCTTGATGGCGGAGAGCGCCTGGTCGGCCGCGGACGGAAGCTGAACCAGCATCGCGCCCAGCTCGCTCGGGTCGAGCGCGGCTTGCAGCAGCTCCAGTTGATCGTGGTCGATCAGGGGAACGTCGGCGGCGGTCACGTCATCGGCCTCCGCAGGACGAACTCGTCACCGGCTGCGTCGTGGCGCGATCACGCAATCCATCGTTCGGTCGGTGGCTCGCGCGACGATCGATGCAGACGATCGTGGTGTCGTCGGGCAGCGGGCTGCCCTCGGTCATTCCGGCAGCAGCGCAGAGCCGGTCGATCACCTCCTGCGGCGTCAGCGCGAGCGCGCACGTATCGAGCGTCGCCAGCAGCCCGTCGTCGCCGATCCGCTTCCCCTCCGCATCCGGAAACTCCGAGAGACCGTCGCTGAACAACAGCAGCAGCGAGCCCAGCGGAAACTTGCGGCGCGAGGTGCGATAGCGCACGCCGCGCTCGACGCCCAGCGGAAATCCACTGCTGTCGCACAGGCGCGCGCGGCCTTTCATCCCCTGCACGAGCAGCGCCGGGGGCGCGCCTGCGGAGGCGAATTTCAGCACCCCGGCGCGATGGTCGACGACGACGTACATGAAAGTCGCGAATTGTCCGATGCGCAGCAGGCGGACCAGGCGTTCGTTGAGCATTGACAGCAAGGCACCGGGATCGTGGTGCAGCGCCTTGTATTCGTGGATCAACGCGTGAAGGCGGAACGTGTTCAGGGCCGCATTGATGCCGTGGCCGGTGAAGTCGGCGAGAAAAATTCCGAACGCGCCATTGCTGATCGGGAGCATGCCCCACAGATCGCCGCCGAGCTCCGAGGACGACCTGTTGTAGCTGGCGATCCGCAGATCCGCCGTACGCGCAGCCCATTGCAGGGTGATGGGATCCGGCAGCAGCTCGACCTGCATGCGACGGGCGGCTTCGACCTCCCGCGAGATGCGCTCGCGATAGTCACGCAGGGCGCGCAGCGAGTTCCAGCGTTCGAGATGCACCACGACGCGGGCAATCAGCTCGGACGGATTGATCGGCTTGGACAGAAAATCCGAGGCGCCTGCGGCGAACAGCTCGCCCATCTTCTTGCGGTCGACCGTCGCGGTCTGCACCAGGATCGGCGCATCGGCGAAATCGGGCTGGGCGCGAATCTGCCGACAGACGTCCAGGCCGCTCATATCCGGCATCTGCATGTCCAGCAGCAGCAGGTCGGGCCGGAAGCGCCGGACCTGCTCCATCGCCGACAGCCCGCCCTCGGCAAATTCGATGTTGGTGAACTTCTGCGCGCGCAGCACGCCGGCGACCAAACGCCGGCACAGGGGATCGTCGTCGGCGATCAGGATCCGGGCATCCGCAAGACCTTCCGGCACGGCTCTCTCGTCGACCGCGGTCTCGACCGTCGCCATGACCGGGCTCATCGGCGAAACTCCAGCCGCACCGTCGTGCCGCCGTTCAGCACCGTGACGCGATCGGAAAACACCTGCAATATCTCAAGGCCGCGCCCCGATGCGCCGTCCTCGGCCGCGGGACGGACATTGCTGCAATCATAGCCGTCGCCGCTGTCGCTGACCGTGATCTCGACGTCCGACGCGGTCCACGCGGCATCGAGGCGGATCATCGCGCCGCCGATGTCGGGCGACTCCAGCCGGGCTTCGATGATCGCCTGAGCCGCGATCAGGCCGTCGAGGCCGCCGCGTAGCGCGCCGTCGATGCGCAGATTGCCGTGGAGCACGGCATTCATCAGCGCTTCCTGCGCGGCGCTGTGAATCCTGATTTTCAGGTCCTCGGTCAGCGGCAGCCGGCTCCGCAGCGCCTCGACGAAGGTCCTCACGATCGAATGGCGATAGGCCGAACGCGTCGTGACGACCAGGCTCAGGCCGTCTCCAGCGGGCTGCTCGCGCTCCGCACCATTGCTGGGGCTCTCGAACAGCACGGCTTCGATGCACTGCCGGACGGGCTGCGCAAGCGCCGCCGCCAGCGTCTCCTCGGAGACGCCGTTCCAGGACGACACGAGCACATCCGCCTCGACCTGCTCATCGACCGACACGCACATCCAGGATCACTCCTCCACCTTGAAGAGCGTGTTGAACTTGGTCACCGTGAACATTCGCTTCACCTGCCCGATCGGCCCGCGCAGGATCAGCTCGCGATGGGTCTTCTTGGCTTCGTCACGCGCCAGCAGCAGCATGCCCAGGCCCGCGGAGTCGATGAAATCGAGCTTGGAAAGATCGATCACCACGGCTTTCCCCGGCGCGGCGAAGATCTCCGTCACCATCTGCTTGAACGGGATGTGGTCGGTGAAGGTGAACTCGCCGCTCATCGCAATCTGCCCGCCCGTGCGGTCAATCTGAATCTGCATGCATGTCTCCTAGAACAGCTCGACCGTGCCGGTCGTCGATGGAGCGGCGACGGCATCGACGTGATCCGGCGGCTGCCTGCCCTCGAGAATCTGCGCAACGAACCGCGACCTCATATCGCCGAGCGTGAAGCGATCGAGCATCGCCTTGACCCACTCGTTGTCGCCTGGCGTCTCCGCGACCGGCGCATCGAGCGTTTCCGCCGTCGTGGTCTTCAATTCGTCGAGCGCCTCGTCGACCACGCGCAACGTATCCACCACGTGCTCGAGCCGTTGACGTGTTCGATCCTGGAACTGGATGCCCGTCACCATGCCGGCGACGTCGGCCGAGATCACCTCGGCCTCCTTCATCGCGTCGGCGACGACCTCCGTCAGGTTGCCGCTGCGCTGGATCAGGGCTTCCATCAGAACCTGAAGCCGATCCTTGGCCATGAGGTTCTGCGACAGATCGATGGTGGCGACACGTTGCAACGTCGCATGACCATCGGCGATGCCTTCGGTGACCGCCTTGAGCTCGGTCGCCATGTCGACCGACAGGCGCTGTGTCGCCCCGGATAGCTCCCGCACCTCGCCGGCGACGACCCTGAAGGCGGCTCCGGCCGTGCCGGCCCGTTCCGCCTCGATCCGCGCATTCAGTGCCAGCATGTTGGTGACACGATTGATCTTGTTGAGCTCCTCCATGCAGCTGTCGACACGATCGACGTTGGCGCTGAGCTCGCTCAGCGCATAGACCATCGACATCGCGTCCTTCGACAACATGAGGATCTTCTCGACGACGTCGCTCAAGGTCTCCTCGAGCAGCACCGCGATGCGGTCGATCGCCACGGCCTCTCCGTCCACCTCGATGCCGATTGCAAGCCGGCTCAGGCTTTCGACGCGCTCCGTCTGCTGTCCGGCGCAGATCGCCAGATTCTGAAACCGGCTGCTGAGGTTGTCGGCTTCCGTCTCGACGACGGCGGACGTCTGCTGGATCTCGTGGACCAGCGTTCTGATGACGCGCTGCTGCATGTCGGCGAACGCAATCCACCGCCGCATCAGCTCGTCCTGGCGTTGCGGCACCTCGGGCGCCGGTCCGTCGGACGGCTCGGGACTTGGCAGCTTCACCGCAGCCGCATTGCTGTTTTTCCAACCGAACATGAGCTACACCCTGACCCCGCGCGCAGCGAGCGCTTCACACCGCTTGAGCACGTGATCGGCGATCTTGCCGAGCGGCAGCTCGATCTCGACGGCACCGCAGTCGCGGGCCGCCTTCGGCATGCCGTAGACCACGCAGCTCGCCTCATCCTGGCCGATCGTCGGCGCCCCCGCCGATCGCATCTCCAGCAGTCCGACCGCACCATCGCGGCCCATGCCGGTCAGGATGACGCCGATCGCATTCGCGCCGGCCGCATGCGCAACCGAACGGAACAGGACGTCCACCGACGGCCGGTGGCCCGAGACGGCCGGCTCGTCATGAACGCGGCACACGTAGTTCGCGCCATTGCGCGCGAGCTCGAGATGAAAGCCGCCCGGCGCGATATAGGCGTGGCCGGGCAGCACGCGCTCGCCGCTCTCGGCCTGCTTGACGGTCACCGCGCAAAGCTGATTCAGCCGACTGGCGAAGGATGCGGTGAAGCTCGCCGGCATATGCTGCGTGATCACGGCTGCGGGCGCGTCGGACGGCAGGGCGGTCAACAGCTGCTGCAGCGCTTCGACGCCGCCCGTGGAGGCGCCGATCGCGATGATCTTCTCGGACGAATTGTAGGACACGCCAGGTCGGTGCGCGGGCCGGACCGGCTCCCCCGCCCGCGGGCGGATCTTCGCCGCAGCCGCAGCCTTGACCTTGCCGACGATCTCGCTGCGCAGAGCCGGCAGCCCCTCGACGAGCCCCACCACCGGCTTTGCGACGCAATCGAATGCGCCCATCTCCAGCGCGCGGACGGCGGTGTCCGCTCCCTTCTGGGTCAGCGACGAGATCATCAGCACGGGCATCGGCCGCAGCGACATGATCTTGTCGAGAAACGCCAGACCGTCCATGCGCGGCATCTCGATGTCGAGCGTGAGGACGTCCGGATTGAGAGTCTTGATCATGTCGCGCGCCACGATCGGATTGGGCGCGGCACCAATGACCTCGATGTCCGGATCACTGGACATGATCTCGGTCAGAACCTGGCGCACGAACGCAGAGTCGTCGACGATCAGAACGCGGATGACACTCATGCTGCTGCCTCAAAATAGCTCGACCGATCCGTCGACGGGTTTGGCTTGGATTTTGGAGTTGTATGACGTCTCTTCGCGCGCCACGGCGTACCTGTCGCTTCGCGGCAACTCGAGCAGCATGACCCTGCCGCTGAAGGGAAAATAGTGGATGCGGCGCGGCTGCGAGCCGCGCAGATGATGGGCCGCGATCGGGAGATTTTCCGCCGTCAGATATGCCTCGACGAAATCGGCATTGCGGTGACCGATATTCGACAGGCCCTTGAGCACGTTGGCTCCGCCGAACACCTTGACCTCGAGCCGGCGGCGCGTGCCTCCGCGCGTGAGCACGTCGTTGATCAGCCGCTCCATCGCAACGTTGCCATAGCGCATGCCCGCCGATGCGTGGCCCCATTCGTCGTCGAAGGCCTCCGGCAGCATGAAATGGTTCATGCCGCCGACCTTCGCGACCGGATCGTGGATGCAGGCGGCCACGCAAGAGCCGAGAATCGTGACCAGCATCTCCTGCCGTTCGCCGCTGACGTAGTGCTCACCGGGCAGCACCTTGACGACCATCGCGTCGAACCGCTTGTCTAGGTACCGGCGCGCGCGGGCCGGAAGCTCATGGCTGACGTGAGGGGGGTGCGAATGGTGCCGCTTCGTCCTGGCCGTCATCTGCACCTCCGGTAGATGGTGCGCCCGACCAGTTCGAGACGGTCGGTGATGCCGAGCAGGTTCTCGGAATGACCGACGATGAGCCAACCATCCGGCTTGAGCATGTCGGCATAGCGATCGAACAGCCTGCGCTGGGTCGGCTTGTCGAAGTAGATCACCACGTTGCGGCAGAAGATCACGTCGAACGGTCCCGACATCGGCCAGGATTCGAGCAGATTGAGATGAGCGAAGGTAATGAGATCGCAGGTCTCATCATTCATGGCGACCTGCCCCTCCTGCATCGTGGTGAAACGCTTGCGAAGGGGGGCAGGAATGCTTTCGGCACGCTCCGAATCGTAGATGCCGCGTGCGGCATGCGCTATGACGTTAGTGTCGAGGTCGGTCGCGAGAATCTTGACGTTCCAGCCGGCCAATGATTGCGGACCGCTCAGCAGTGTCATCGCAATGCTGTATGGCTCCTCCCCGCTCGAACAGCCCGCCGACCAGATGCGCATGCGCCGGGTATCGCGGTTCGAATCGAGCAGTCCGGGAACGATCTCCTTCGTCAGGTAGTCGAAGTGGTGGGGCTCGCGAAAAAAGCTCGTATGGTTCGTCGTGACCGCATTGATGAAGTTGCGCAGCTCGTCGTCGCCATCGCGCCCCTCCAGCAGTCGGCAATATTGTGAGAAATTTGTCAGCCCAAGCGCGCGCAGGCGACGGCCAAGCCGGCCATGAATGAACGCGCGCTTGCGCTCGCTCAGCACGATACCGGCGGTGCTCATCACAAGCTTCGAGAGCTTGCGAAAGTCCGTGTCGTGTAGCGCGAACTCTTCTTCCACCATCACCTCCCAGACCCTGCGGGGCGCCACAGAGGCGCCCCGCGAGCGTCAGAACTCCTTCCAATCCGCATCTCCCGCACCGACGACGCGGCGACGTGTCGGCTCGGTCTCGGAGTATCTGGCTGCCGGAGCGGAGTGCCGGGGGGATGCCGGCGCGGGCTTGGCAGCCGCGTTGCGCATCGTCGCGAGCTTTTCCTTGGAGGCGCCGAGCGAGCGATCGACCACAGGGTTTCCGGTCCGCGCCGGATGCGGCCGGCTCTGCTCGAATTCCGGCAGCACCATGAACCGGCCGACCATCTCGGCCATGGCCGCGGTCTGCTCTTCCATCGATTTGGCGGCGGCCGCCGCTTCCTCGACGAGCGCAGCGTTCTGCTGCGTCACCTTGTCCATCTGCGTGACGGCGTTGTTGACCTGCTCGATGCCGCCGCGCTGCTCCTGCGAGGCCGCCGAAATCTCGGCCATGATATCGGTTACGCGCTTCACCGACTGCACGATCTCTTCCATCGTCTTGCCGGCCGTGTCGACCAGGCGCGAGCCCGACTCCACCTTCGACACGGAGTCGGAGATCAGCCCCTTGATCTCCTTGGCGGCGTTGGCGCTGCGCTGCGCGAGGTTGCGCACCTCGGCCGCGACGACGGCGAAGCCGCGACCCTGATCACCGGCGCGCGCAGCTTCGACCGCGGCGTTCAGCGCCAGGATGTTGGTCTGGAACGCGATCTCATCGATCACGCCGATGATGTCGGCGATCTTGCGGCTGGCCTGCGTGATGCCATCCATCGTCTGCACGACCTCCGCCACGACCGAGCCGCCCTTGATCGCGACGTCGGAAGCGGACGAAGCAAGCTTGTTGGCCTGCTGCGCGTTCTCGGCGTTCTGCCGCACGGTCGAGGTCAGCTCCTCCATGCTCGCCGCGGTCTCCTCGAGACTGGCGGCCTGCTCCTCGGTGCGTTGCGACAGGTCGGTATTGCCGGTCGCGATCTCCCGGGCGGCGCTCGACAGCGTGTGCGAGCTGTCCGCGACGTCGCTGATGATCGAGGACATGGTGTCGAGAAGGCCGTTGACGCCTCCGCACAGCTCCTGAATCTCGCCCGCCTTGTTGTCCATCGGGATACGCGGACGCAGATCGTTCTGCTTGGCCGCGGCCACCGCGTCCTGGATCTGCACGGCGGCAGCCCGCAGCGCCTCCGCGGCCCTGACCTGTGCCGCCATCGTGTCGAGCAGGCCGTTGACGCCGGAACAGAGCTCGCCGAGATCACCCGACTTTCCGGCCATCGAGATCCGCGGCTCCAGATCATTCGCCTTTGCCGAGGCAACGACGCTCTGGATCTGGCCGACCGTCGCCTCGAGCGCTTGTGCAGCCTTCACCTGCTCGGACACGTCGGTGGCGTATTTCACGACCTTGAACGGCTTGCCGTCGGGGCCCATGATCGGATTGTAGCTGGCCTGGATCCAGACCTCCTTGCCGGCCTTGCCGATGCGCTTGTATTGGCCGGCGTCGTATTCGCCGCGGCCGAGCTTGTCCCAGAACATGCGATACTCGTTGGAGCTTCGATAGGCGCCCTCGACGAACATCGAATGATGCTGGCCCTTGATCTCGCCCAGCGTATAGCCAAGCGTGTTCAGGAAGTTCTCGTTGGCATTGAGCACCTTGCCGTCCATCGTGAACTCGATGACCGCCTGGGCCTTGCTGATCGCCGCGATCTGACCGCTGAAATCGGCGTTCCGGATCACGTCCTCGGTAATGTCGGTCGCATACTTCACGACCTTGAACGGCCTGCCGTCCGGTCCCGTGATCGGGTTGTAGCTGGCCTGGATCCAGATCTCCTTGCCGCCCTTGCCGATGCGCTTGTATTGGCCGGCGTCGTATTCGCCGCGGCCGAGCTTGTCCCAGAACATGCGATACTCGTTGGAGCTTCGATAGGCGCCCTCGACGAACATCGAATGATGCTGGCCCTTGATCTCGCCCAGCGTATAGCCGAGCGTGTTCAGGAAGTTCTCGTTGGCATTGAGCACCTTGCCGTCCATCGTGAACTCGATGACCGCCTGGGCCTTGTTGATGGCCGCGATCTGCCCGCTGAAATCGGCATTGCGCATCACCTGCTCGGTGATGTCGGTGGCGCATTTCACCACCCGATACGGCTTCCCCTTGGAGTCCATCATCGGATTGTAGCTGGCCTGGATCCAGACCTCGCGACCGCCCTTGCCGATCCGCTTGTACTGGCCCGCATCGAATTCACCGCGGCCAAGCTTGTCCCAGAACAGCCGATACTCGTGACTGGCCCGATAGGCCGGATCGACGAACATCGAGTGATGCTGCCCCTTGATCTCGGCCAGCGTATAGCCCAGCGCATTCAGGAAATTGTCGTTTGCATCGAGAATCGTGCCGTCGAGCGCAAAGGTGATCACCGCCTGGGAGCGCTTGATGGCCGCAAGCTGTGCAGCGATGTCCGCCATCTGACCGTCCCGTGCCGGCGTCCGGTCCGAGGCAGGCGCCGACTTGGCCGCTGGCCGCGGCCGGCTGCTCCGCGAGCGGGCCTTCTTGGTTGCCGCCTTGTCCTCGCCGGGGGCGCCGTCAGCGGTGAAGTCCTGCATGATGTTGTCCTCGAAAGTGTCGCTCATGACGATCTCGCAAATCTGCTTGGGGGTTTAGGCGGCCACGGCCGCATCGGCCTGGGGGACCGTACGATTGGCTGAATCTGCCGATATTCCGAACAGGCCGGACAGCGACACCAGCGTCACCATCCGGTTTTCGATCGCGACCAGGCCTTCGAGGAACTGGTCTTCGACCGGCATGCCCATGTCCGGCACCTCGCGGATCTCCTTCGGATCGACTGAGATGATGTCGGATACGGTGTCGACCAGCAGGCCCACGGTGCGTGTTCCCGCAGCGACGATGATCACGACATGCATGTTGGTCGGGATGGTTACGCCGACGCCAAATCGGGCGCGCAGATCGAAGATCGGCACGATGATGCCGCGCAGGTTGATCACGCCTCGCACGTGCGCCGGCGAATTCGGAATCATCGTCGTCTCGGTCCAGCCCTTGATCTCGCGGACCACCATGATGTCGATGCCGTACTCCTCCTCGCCCAGCGTGAAGGTGATGAACTGCTGCACGTTCTCGCTGACGGCCGCTTCCTGGCCGAATTGCGCCGCCGGCTTGTTGTCAGGCTGCATGGATCATGTCCTTTGCGGGTTCATTTCTCGAATCCTCCGACGCGGGCAGCCGGCCGGCCGTCCCGCGGATGTCGATCTCGTGCAGGCGCGCGACGTCGAGGATCAGCGCGACGCGGCCGTTGCCCAGGATCGTCGCGCCGCTGATGCCGTCGACCGGCTCGTAGTTCGCTTCGAGGCTCTTCACCACGACCTGCTGCTGGCCGAGGAGCTCGTCGACGACGATCCCGACACGGCCGGCGTTCTCGCTCTGCACGATGATAACGATGCCGCGGCAGGGATCGCCGATCGCATCGCTGATCGAGAACACGCGGTGCAGGTAGACCAGGGGAAGATATTCGCCGCGCAGCGCCAGGACATGCCCGCGCCCGACGACAGGATGAATTTCGGACACCTGCGGACGCAGGTTCTCGACGATGGCGACGAGCGGGATGATGAACGTCTCACCGCCCACCGACACCACCATGCCATCCACGACCGCGAGCGTGAGCGGCAACGACAGCGAGAATGAGGAGCCCTGCCCGAAACGCGAGCGCACCGAAATCCGTCCACCCAGCGCCTGCACGTTGCGCTTGACGACGTCCATTCCGACCCCGCGGCCCGAAATGTTCGAGATCACGTCGGCGGTGGAGAACGCCGGCAGGAAGATCAGATCGTCGACCTCGTCATCACTGAGATTGGCGCCGGCGGGCACCAGGCCGCGGGCTCGCGCCTTGGCAAGGATCTTTTCGCGATTGATGCCGCGGCCGTCGTCCGACACCTCGATGACGATGCGGCCGCTGCGCTGCGCGGCCGAGAGATGGATCGTACCCTGGCGCGGCTTGCCAGCAGCGGCTCGCTCGGCCGGCGGTTCGATGCCGTGGTCGAGCGCGTTCCGGATCATGTGCGTCAGGGGATCGTTGAGCTGCTCGATGACGGTCTTGTCGATTTCGGTCATCTCACCGGAGGTGACGATGCGCACCTCCTTGCCCAAGGTGGCGGCAAGCTCGCGCACGATCCGCGGCATCCGCGCAAACACCGATTTCACCGGCTGGGCGCGGATCGCCATCACGCTTTCCTGCAACTCGCGGGCGCTCTGGGCCAGCGCCTCGATGCCCTGAATGAGCTGCGGATATTTGTCGGCCGGCAACGAGAGGCCCTGCTCGGTCAGCATCGCCTGGCTGATCACCAGTTCGCCGACCAGATTGACCAGCCGGTCCACCTTATCGACGTCGACGCGAATCGATTGTGCGACGCTGACTGCGGCGACGGCCGTCGCGACTGCGCCGCCGGCATCGCTGGGGGCCGCCTCCACCGGACCAGCGGCCACCTCGACCAGCTCGATGTCGAGATCGCAATCGTCCTCGACGAACTCGAACACGTCCTGGACGGCTCCGCGCGGCACCGCCGTGTCCAAGGTGAATGTCCAATTGAGGTAGGCTGCCTCGGGATCGAGCGCGGCGAGCGCCGGCAGGCTGGAGCTGTCCACCTCGGTGCTGAGCACGCCGAGCTTGCGCAGCTGCCGGATCAGCAGCAGCGGCTCATTCGCCTTCTTCAGCATCTCCGTGTGCGGCCGGAACCTGATGCGATATCTCTGCTCGCCGAGCGACTTCGTCTCCACCGCGGCGGAGCCGGCCGGCACCTCGAACGCCTGCCCGGCGCCCTGCAGCGCATCCAGCATGGCCGCGCTGGTATCGGCGGCAAAATTTGGCGGCAGCTGCTGCTCGAGCCGCGCTGCGTTCACGATGTCCGCAAGCGCGTCGCTGGCGCGCAGCAGAAGCTGCTTGATCTCCTGGCTCGCGGCGATCTTGTGGTCGCGCAAGGCGTCCAGCAGACTCTCGAAGGTGTGAGAGAAGGCCACCAGATCGGTGCAGCCGAAGGCCCCCGCTCCGCCCTTGATGGAGTGCACGGATCGGAAGATCGCATGCAGCGTCTCGTCATCCTCCTGCCCGGAAGACAACAGCTCCAGATTGGACTGCAGGGCGTCCAACAGCTCCGCGCATTCCTCGAAATAGGTCTTGCGGAACTGCGCGACCGGATAGGATTCCTGCTCGGAGCTTACGGGCATACGCGGTTGACCGTCGCGATCAGCTGCTCGGGATTGAACGGCTTGACCAGCCATCCGGTCGCACCAGCCGCCTTGCCGTCGGCCTTCTTGGCGCCATCGCTCTCGGTCGTCAGGATCAGGATCGGCACCGCGCGGTGCTGACTGCCGGCCCGGACGTTCTTGATCAGCGAAATGCCGTCCATATTCGGCATGTTCAGATCGGTGATGATCAGATCGAACTTGCCGCCGGTCAGCACGTTCAGCGCGGCCTTGCCATCCTCGGCCTCTGCAACGTCGAAGCCGGCCTTCTTCAACGTGAAGGACACCATGTCGCGCATGGTCTTCGAGTCGTCGACTGCGAGAATTCGCTTGGTCATGTCACTCCATCCACTTATCGAGTTCGTGCCGAAGTCCGAGGTCGCTGATCGCCGTCCTGAACAGTTCGGAGGCCTGCGTGATCCTGAAGGGCTTGTTGGCAGCCTGCGCGCTGCGGGCAGCGGCAAGCAGAATCTGAGCACAGGGCGTCGACATCCGTTCGACCCCGCTGGCGTCGAGCACGATGCTGCTGTCGGCTGCGATCCGGATCATCTCCTCACGCAGCTGCGCCGCCTGCGTCAGATCCAGCATCTGAGGAAGCGCATGCGACGCCCGCTGCTTGTCGCCAGCGTCGTCAGGCTCTGTCGTCGGCATCGTGTCCGTCATCTTTTAAGCATCCGTGGTCCGCCGAACTCCGGCCGCGGCGCCCATACGCCGCTGGCAACACATGACTTGGATTCACCCGACCGACGGGGCCGCATTGTTCGCCGGAACTCGCTCAAATTGCGTGGAACTCGATTGTTGGATCGTTAAATATGAGAGCCGTAATATTACGGCGACTCTACCTAGAGCTGTTCGCGACCGGCGCTTGCCGCGTCCATGCGATCGCGAAGTCTTCTTGTCTGTTTGAAAGGCGGCTCGGCCCGCTTCGCCGGGCTGAGCGACAGCAACGCACACGAGCCACGGCGATCGCCGGTGGTCCTGTGGGCGCCGCTTCAAGATTGATCCCGCGCGCGGCGGTAAGGTGATCGTCGTGCACATGCATTTCAGCTCGGCCAGTTGCCGCAGCTGATATCAATGCGTCAGTTAAAGGAATTCACGCGAACTGCTGCACTGGCGGGCCGGAAGACTACGGTCCGGCGCAATTGCCCGGCCGCTCCATTTCCGAACGGCCCTCATGCGCGCGCTTCAACGACCAGCAAAGATGACGAGCACATGACCCGCGGCGATACGCCGCGCGTCGCAGTCCTGGCTTCCATCTCCTCCCCGTAGCTGCAAACCGTCGACAGCCCTGGGAAGGAGATCGCGGTCGCTAGCGCCGCTGATTGTAGACGTCGATGCAGACGGCGCCGAGCAGCACCAGGCCCTTGATGACCTGCTGATAGTCGATGCCGATACCGAGGATCGACATGCCGTTGTTCATCACGCCCATGATCATGGCGCCGATCACCGCGCCGCCGACCCGGCCGACGCCGCCATAGGCCGAGGCGCCGCCGATGAAGCAGGCCGCGATGACGTCGAGCTCGAAGCCGAGACCCGCCTTCGGGGTTGCGGTGTTGAGACGGGCGGCGAAGATGAGGCCGGCGAGCGCGGCCAGCACGCCCATGTTGACGAAGGTCAGGAACACCAGCCGCTCGGTCTTGATGCCCGACAGCTTGGCCGCCTTGGCGTTGCCGCCGACCGCGTAGATCTGCCGGCCGACCACCGTGCGGCGGGTCATGAAGCCGTACAGCGCGATCAAGGCGACCATGATCACCAGCACGTTGGGCAGGCCGCGATGCGAAGCAATCAGGTAGGTGAAGTACATCAGCACGCCGGCGAGCACGACGTTCTTGGCGGCGAACACGCCGAACGGCTCGACGTCGATGCCGTGCTCGACCTCACGCGCGCGGCCCTTGACGCTGGCATAGACCAGGATGAGCGTCAGCACCGCGCCGATGGCGAGCGAGGTGAGATTGACGCTGCCGGCGCTGGGAAGCAGCTCCGGAATGAAGCCCGACGACAGCTTCTGGAACGTCGAGGGGAACGGGCCGACCGACTGGCCCTGCAGCAGCGCCAGCGCCAGGCCCTTGAACACCAGCATGCCGGCGAGCGTGACGATGAACGAGGGAATGCCGAAATAGGCCACCCAATAGCCCTGCGCCGCGCCGATGGCGGCGCCGACGATCAGGCAGGCGATGATGGCGAGCGGAAAGTCGATATGATAGCGCACCATCAGCACGGCCGCGACCGCGCCGACGAAGCCGGCGACCGAGCCGACCGAGAGGTCGATATGCCCGGTGACGATCACCAGCAGCATGCCCAGCGCCATGATGACGATGTAGCTGTTCTGCAGCACCAGATTGGTGAGGTTGAGCGGCTGCAGCAGGGTGCCGTCGGTCATGATCTGGAAGAACAGCATGATGACGAACAGCGACATCAGCATGCCGTAGCTGCGCAGATTGTTCTTCAGGAAGCCGGTGTGGGGCTTCTCTTCCGGGAGTGAAACCGTCTTGTCGGTCATGGCTGGTGTCCTCCCGGCCGCTTAGGCGGCCGTCTCCTGGTTCTTAAGGGCTTCGTTGCGCATGATGGCGCGCATGATCTTTTCCTGCGTCGCGTCCGGGCCCGCGAACTCGCCGACGAAGGCGCCGTCGTTCATGACGCAGATCCGGTCGCAGATTCCGAGCAGCTCGGGCATTTCCGACGAGATCACCACCACACCCCGGCCGGCGTCCGCAAGCTCCTGGATGATACAGTAGATCTCATATTTGGCGCCGACGTCGATGCCCCGGGTCGGCTCGTCGAGGATCAACACCTTGGGATCGGTCATCAGCCATTTCGACAGCACCACCTTCTGCTGGTTGCCGCCGGAGAGCTGGCCCGCCTCCTGGTAGACATCCGAGCAGCGGATGCGCATGCGGCCGCGGTAGCCGGAGGCCGCCTTGAGCTCGGCGATGTCGTCGATCACGCCCTTCGGCGCGACCTGGCTGAGGCTGGCGAGCGTGATGTTCTTGCGGACGTCGTCGGCCAGGATCAGGCCGAGCTGCTTGCGGTCCTCGGTGACATAGGCGAGGCCGGCATCGATCGCGGCCGGCACGCTGGTGAGATTGACGTCGCGGCCCTCGAGCCGGGCGCGGCCGGAGATGTTCACGCCCCAGGAGCGGCCGAACAGGCTCATCGCGAACTCGGTGCGGCCGGCACCCATCAGCCCGGCGATGCCGACGATCTCGCCGCGGCGCACCTGGAAGTCGACGTTCTTGATGACGCGGCGGTCCGAGTGCTGCGGATGGAATACCGTCCAGTTCTCGACCGTGAACACCGGCTCGCCGATCTTCGGCTGGCGCTCCGGGAAGCGGTGCGCCATGTCGCGGTTGACCATGCTCTTGATGATGCGGTCCTCGAGCACCGGCTCGGCGCGGCAGTCGATGCCGTCGACGCTGCGGCCGTCGCGCAGCACGGTGATACGGTCGGCGACGCGGGCGACCTCGTTCAGCTTATGGGTGATCAGGATCGAGGAGATGCCCTGCTCGCGGAAGGCGACGAGGCGGTCGAGCAACGCGGCGCTGTCGGCCTCGTTGAGGCTGGCGGTGGGCTCGTCCAGGATCAGCAGCTTGACGCGCTTGGACAGCGCCTTGGCGATCTCGACGAGCTGCTGCTTGCCGACGCCGAGATCGGTGATCAGGGTGTCCGGAGATTCCTTCAGGCCCACCTGGGCCAGCAATTGCTGGGTGCGGCGGTAGACCTCGTCGCGGTCGATCACGCCGAAGCGCGACGGGGCGTGCGACAGGAAGATGTTCTCGGCGATCGACATCAGCGGGATCAGCGCGAGCTCCTGGTGGATGATGATGATGCCGAGCGCCTCGGAATCATTGATGTCGCGGAACTTGCGCTCCTCGCCCTCGAAGATGATCTGGCCCTCGTAGCGGCCGTGCGGATAGACCCCGCTCAGCACCTTCATCAGGGTCGACTTGCCGGCGCCGTTCTCGCCGACCAGCGCGTGGATCTCGCCGGGCTCGACGGTGAAGCTGACGTCACGCAGGGCCTGGACATTGCCGAAGCTCTTGCTGACGTTTCGCATTTCCAGGATTGCGGTCATCGTGTCATGTCTCTGTTCTGACGCCACTCAGTTCTAGCGCCACTCGCCCCCGCCGCGCGAGCTCCAATAGGATATCCCTCTCCCCGGAGACCGGGGAGAGGGCTGCTTGTCTGTTAGACCAGGATCACTCGAACTGCGACTTCTTGTAGTAGCCGCTCTCGACCAGGACCTTCTCCCAGTTGCTCTTGTCGACCACGACCGGCTTGAGCAGGTAGGACGGAACGACCTTGACGCCGTTGTTGTAGGTCTTGGTGTCGTTGACCGGGACTTCCTTGCCGGCCAGCGAGGCGTCGACCATGTCGGCGGTCACCTTGGCGAGATCGCGGGTGTCCTTGAAGATGGTCGAGTACTGGTCGCCGCGCAACATCGCCTTGATCGACGGCACCTCGGCGTCCTGGCCGGAGATCACTGGCATCGGCTGGTCGGCGCTGCCATAGCCCACGCCCTTCAGCGAGGAGATGATGCCGATCGAGAGGCCGTCATAGGGCGACAGCACCGCGTCGACGCGCTTCTTGCCGTAGAAAGCGCTCAGCAAATTGTCCATGCGGGCCTGGGCGGTGGCGCCGTCCCAGCGCAGGGTCGCGACCTTGTCCATGCCTTTCTGGCCGGACCCGATCACCAGCTTGCCGGAGTCGAGATAGGGCTGCAGCACCGACATCGCGCCGTTGTAGAAGAAGTAGGCGTTGTTGTCGTCCGGCGAGCCGCCGAACAGCTCGATGTTGAACGGGCCCTTGCCGTCCTTCAAACCAAGCTTGTCGACGATCGACTGCGCCTGCAGCACGCCGACCTGGAAGTTGTCGAAGGTCGCGTAATAGTCGAGGTTCGGCGTGTCGCGGATCAGGCGGTCATAGGCGATCACGGTGATGCCCTTGGCCTTGGCCTGCTTCAGCACGTCCGACAGCGTGGTGCCGTCGATCGCCGCGATGACCAGCACCTTGGCGCCCTTGGTCACCATGTTCTCGATCTGCGAGAGCTGGTTCGGGATGTCGTCCTCGGCATATTGCAGGTCGGTGGCGTAGCCGCGATCCTTCAGCACCTTGACGATGTTGTTGCCGTCGTCGATCCAGCGCGCCGAGGACTTGGTCGGCATCGCGATGCCGACGGTGCCCTTGCTCTGCGCCATGGCGGCGCTGGACAGCGCCAGGGCGCCGAGGCCGGCCAAAGCGGCGGCCATGATGGT
Organism: Bradyrhizobium sp. SZCCHNS2022; assembly: GCF_032377575.1. Classification (NCBI taxonomy): domain Bacteria; kingdom Pseudomonadati; phylum Pseudomonadota; class Alphaproteobacteria; order Hyphomicrobiales; family Nitrobacteraceae; genus Bradyrhizobium; species Bradyrhizobium sp. SZCCHNS2022. Next base: position 3,926,745 of record NZ_JAUHHZ010000001.1, read on the forward strand.
CTTGAAATTCAGCATGCTTCACTCCCTCTTGGATTTTCGAATTTCAACGAGACTACGCGATTGCGTATCGTGATACCAGTTAGCTGTTAGGCTGAACGACGCTTGACTGATTGTTCCTCCTCTCAGATCGACAGCACGACGTCGGGCTCTGCGCGACCGCGGACACCGACGTCGAGAAGAAAAGTCTGGCCGTGGCCGGGATCGGCCGCCTTGGCCGCCGCGTCCATGTCCTGCCAGGCCGAGGTGACCAGCAGATGCGACAGGTCCTTGCCGATAAAGGCCGGACAGCTGGCCTGGCTTGCCGGCACGGCGATGCTGCGCAAATGCTCGCCCTGCGGGCTGTAGACGTCGACACAACCGCCGCCCCAGCGCGCGTTCCAGATCCGCCCCTCGGCATCGACCACCGCGCCGTCGAGACCGCCGGTGCCGGTATGGCGCAGCAGCACCTCCGGCTCGCCGCGCGGCAGGCCGGTCTGCGGGTCGAGCGCGACCCGGTAGAGCACGTTCTCGTCGGTGTCGGCGAAATAGCCGGTCGCGCCGTCGGCCGAAAAGCAGATCGCGTTGGGAATGGTGACGTTCGGGAACAGGCTGACGATCTCGCCGCGGTGCAGCGCGTAGATCGCGCCCAACCCGCGCTCGGCCTTGCGGCCCATGGTGCCGATCCAGAACGTACCGGAGGGATGCACGCGCGAGTCGTTCGACCGCGTCGCCGGATTGTCGGCCTCGAGCGGGAGATACAGGGACAGCGCGCCGTCGGCGATGCTACGGATATAGAGCCCGTCCTCGGCCACGATCAACTGCCGCTTCGCATCGATGCGGCCGAGCGCGCTCGCCATCTTACCCAGCACATGACGGCGCACCTCGCCGCTGCCGATGTTGGCCTCGAACAGCAGGCCTTCGCGGATATCGAACCACCAGGCGGTGTCGGTCGCGCGATCGTAGGTCGGTCCCTCGCCGAGATGGCAGTGCTCGGCGCAAAGGATGGTGGTCGGCACCTGCTCCATCATCATGCGGACGCTCCCGTGGTCGAGAAGCGATAGATGGTTTCGTGCTTGTAGACCTCGTCAGGCGCGAGCCGCGCGCTCAGAAAATCCGGACGGTTCGGCGTATCTGGCCAGACCTGCGGCTCCAGGCAGAGCGCGTCGGACTGGCGGAACACCCTCCCCTTGCCGCTGACGGTCGCGTCGATGTAGTTGCCGGAATAGACCTGCAGGCCGGGCTGATCGGTGTGCAGTTCCATGACGCGGCCCGAGCGCGGCGACTCCAGCCGGGCCGCGAAGCGCACGCCGTCGCCCGCGCGCAGGCAGAAATTGTGGTCATAGCCACGGCCGCATTTGATCTGCGCCTCGTCGGCGCGGATGCGCGCGCCGATCGCCTGGGCGTCGCGGAAATCGAACGGCGTGCCGGAAACGTCATGCGGCGGGCCGGGCAGCGGGATCGCAGTCTCGTCGATCGCGAGATAGTGGTCGGCCGCGAGCGTGAGACGATGGTCGAGGATACCGGTGCCGGCCGCGAGGCCGTCGAGATTGAAGAAGCTGTGGTTGGTCAGATTGACGATCGTGGTGCGGGTCGTCCGCGCCGCGAAGGTCACCGACAGTTCCGTCGGCCCGGTGAGCTGATAGGTGACGCGGACGTCGAGCCGTCCCGGATAGTTCGCCTCGCCGTCGGGGCTGACATAGAGCAGCGTCACGGAGGGCTGCTCGTCGTCCTCGGCGGCGACAATCTGCCAGAGCTTGCGGTCGAAGCCATCGGGGCCGCCATGCAGCGCGTGCGCGCCGTCATTGGCCTCCAGCCGCACGTCATCGCCGTCGAGCGTGAAGCGCGCGCCGGCGATGCGGTTGGCGTAGCGCCCGACCGTGGCGCCGAAGAACTTGCGGAGCTTGACGTAGCTCAGCAGGTCGTCATGGCCGAGCACGACATCATCGACGGCGCCATGCGCATCCGGCACCAGCAGCGCCTGCAGCGCGGCGCCGAAGGTGATGATCCGCGCCTCGAAGCCGCCGGCGCCACGCAAGGTGACGCGCTCGACCTCGCGGCCATCCGGCAGGCTGCCAAACACATCCCTGGTGATCCGTGGCTCTGCCATGGCTTAGTCCTCGAACGGCTCGACGATGTTGCGGCGGCCTAGCAGGAAGGAATCGGCCACCAGTCGCAGCGGCGCCAGATCGACGTCGCTGGCGCCAGTCTTGGTCAGCTCGACGAAGCGGCGATAGAGCCCGGGATATTCCCGCTCCTTCTCGTCGATCATCAACTGATCATCCGCTGTCATGCGCGCGCCGCCGAGCGACAGCTTCAGCTGCCCGGCATCGGTCTCGATGCGGATGTCCCAGCTCTGCGGCCCGGTCTGACGGAAGTCGAACTCGGCCGCGATCGGCAGGTCGCTGGCCGTGGACATCGAGAGATTGGCTGCGATTGGCGCCTGGCAGTTCGACGGGAACGACAGCTCGGCCTCGGTGACGAACACCGACTCCGGCAGGATGCGCGTCAGGATCGACAGCGCGTTGATGCCGGGGTCGAACACGCCGAGCCCGCCCGGCTCCCAGATCCAGGCCTGCCCGGGATGCCAGACGCGGACGTCTTCCTTCCAGTCGATGCGGACGCTGCGGATCTCGCGCTGCGACAGCCACTCGCGCGCAGGCTCGACGGCCGGCGCATAGCGCGAGTGCCAGGTCGCGAACAGCGTGCGCTGCTTCTTGGCGGCCAGCGCGATCAGCGGATTGAGCTCGCTCACGGCGGCGCCCGGCGGCTTCTCCAGCATGACATGCTTGCCGGCCTCGAGCGCGACCAGCGCCTGGGCGCGCCGCACCTGCGGCGGCGTGCACAGCGACACCGCGTCGATCTCCGGTCCGTCGCGCAGCAGCTCCTCGATCGAGCCGAAATGCGGCAGGCCCGGCAGCGAGGCGTTGCGGCTCGCCACCGCCGTCAGGGTCACGCCGTCGGTGGCGGCGATCGCAGGCACGTGCTGGTCTTTGGCGATCTTGCCGAAGCCGACGATGGCGACACGAAGCTCGCTCATGGCTCAGCGTCCCCAGCGCAGCACGAGCGGATCGAGCCGGCGCGCGATCTCGATCAGGCCCTTTTGCGTGGCCGGATGGATCGGCGGCTGCGGCGCGCGAAGCGTGTCGTGCTTGATCACGCCGCCTTCCTTCATCAGGATCTTGCAGGTCGCAAGGCCGCACTGGCGGTTCTCGTAGTTGATCAGCGGCAGCCAGCGCTCATAGGCCGCGGCCGCGGCGTCGCGATCGCCTGCGAAATACGGATCGATGATCTTGCGGATGCCGTCGGGATAACCGCCGCCGGTCATCGCGCCGGTGGCGCCGGCGTCGAGATCGGCCATCAAGGTGATCGCCTCCTCGCCGTCCCACGGGCCCTGGATGTCCGCGCCGCCCACTTCGATCAGCGCGCGCAGCTTGTCGGCGGCGCGCGGCACCTCGATCTTAAAATAGGCGAGGTTCTCGATCTCCTTGGCCATGCGCGCGAGCAGCGGCACGGACAGCGGCGTCCCCGCGACCGGCGCGTCCTGCACCATGATCGGAATCGAGATCGCATCCGACACGCCGCGATAGAACTCGTAGATCGAGCTGTCCGGCACGCGGAAGGTGGCGCCGTGATAGGGCGGCATCACCATGACCATGGCGGCGCCCTTGTCCTGCGCGCGGCGCGAGCGCTCGGCGCAGACGAAGGTCGAGAAATGCGTGGTCGTGACGATGATCGGCACGCGCCCGGCGACATGCTCCAGCACCGTGGTCATGACGAGATCGCGCTCGTCGTCGGTCAGCACGAACTGCTCGGAGAAGTTGGCGAGGATGCAGATGCCGTGCGAGCCGGCGTCGATCATGAAGTCGATCGCGCGCTTCTGGCCCTCGAGATCGAGGCGGCCGTCGGCATCGAACACGGTCGGCGCGACCGGGAAGACGCCCTTATAGAGCTTTTTGGCGGAAGCGGTCATGAGCCCCTCTTAGTGATTGTCGCGCGGCACCGGCGAGCCGGTGCGGCCGACCAGGAAGTCGAAATCCACGCCGCGATCGGCCTGCAGCACGTGATCGATGTAGAGCTTCTGATAGCCGCGGTCGGCATGCGGCTTCGGCGGCGTCCAGGCGGCGCGGCGCGCGGCGAGCTCCTCGTCGCTGACATGCAGATGCAGGCGGCGGCCGGGAACGTCGAGCGTGATCATGTCGCCGTTCTTGACCAGCGCCAGCGGTCCGCCGACGGTGGCCTCCGGCGCGACATGCAGCACCACGGTGCCGTAGGCGGTGCCGGACATGCGCGCATCGGAGATGCGGATCATGTCGCGCACGCCCTGGCGCAGCACCTTGGCCGGCAGCGGCATGTTGCCGACCTCGGCCATGCCGGGATAGCCCTTCGGGCCGCAGTTCTTCAGCACCATGATGCAGGAGGCGTCGATGTCGAGAGTGTCGTCGTCGACCGCGTCATGCATCTCCTCAACGCTCTCGAACACCACCGCGCGCCCGGTGTGGTTCATCAGCTCCGGCGAGGCCGCCGACGGCTTGATGACGGCGCCGTTGGGCGCGAGGTTGCCGTTGAGGATGGCGATGCCGGCTTCGGTCTTGAACGGCGTCTCGAACGGCGTGATCACCTCGGCATTGTAGTTCGGCGCCTCGGCGACGTTGTCCCACAGCGTCTTGCCGTTGACCGTCCGCGCATCCTTGTGCAGCAGACCACGCTCCCCGAGCGCGCGCAGCACCGCCGGCAGGCCGCCCGCGTAGTAGAAGTCCTCCATCAGGAAGCGGCCCGACGGCATCAGGTCGACGAGGCAATGCACGTCGCGGCAGAGCCGGTCGAAATCATCGAGCGTCAGCTCGACGCCGACGCGGCCGGCGATCGCGAGCAGATGCACCACGGCGTTGGTCGAGCCGCCGATCGCCGCCAGCGTGCGGATCGCGTTCTCGAACGCCTGACGGGTCAGGATGTCCGACGGCTTGAGATCCTCATGGACCATCTCGACGATGCGCCGGCCGGCCATGCGGGCGAGCAGATTGCGGCGCGCGTCGGCGGCGGGGATCGCGGCATTCTCCGGCAGGCCGATGCCGAGTGCCTCCACCATGGAAGCCATCGTCGAAGCCGTGCCCATGGTCATGCAGCTGCCGGCCGAGCGGTTCATGCCGGCCTCGGCCTCATGAAACTCCTTCAGCGTGATCTCGCCGGCGCGCAGCTGCTCGCTCATCGAGATGATGTTGGTGCCGGAGCCGATGATCTGGCCGCGATAGACGCCGCGCAATTGCGGCCCGCCGGAGACGCCGATCGCCGGCAGGTCGGCCGAGGCCGCGCCCATCAAAAGCGCCGGCGTGGTCTTGTCGCAGCCCATCAGCAGCACGACGCCGTCGAGTGGATGCGCGCGGATCGCCTCCTCGACGTCCATCGAGGCGAGGTTGCGGAACAGCATCGCGGTCGGGCGCATCGTCACCTCGCCGAGCGAGGAGACCGGGAATTCCAAGGGATAGCCGCCGGCATCCAGCACGCCCTGGCGGACGTGCTCGGCGATGACGCGGAAATGCGCGTTGCAGGGCGTCAGCTCCGACCAGGTGTTGCAGATGCCGATGACAGGCCGGCCCTCGAAGCGGTCCTGCGGCGTGCCGCTGTTCTTCAGGAATGAGCGATAATAGAAGCCCATCTTGTCCTGGCGGCCGAACCACGCCTGGCTGCGCAGCTGCTTGTCTGATTTGTCGTTGCTCATTCCTGGTCCGTTCGTGCAGCCGATTGCGCATGACGCCGCCGGCCGTTGTAGATGACTTCGATCATGGCTTCCGAGGCGCCCTCGGGGTCTCCATTGGCGATCGCGTCGATGATGCGCTGGTGCCAGACCAGCACGGTGTCGCGATCGGCGGTCTCCACCGGAGCGCTCAAGACGAAGGAGGCACGCAGTGCCGCCTCGATGACCGCGCCGATCGAGCGCATGAAGGGATTGCCGGACGCATTGGCGATCGCGATGTGCAGGGCGAGGTCGGCGTCGGCGAAGGCGACCGAGGTCGACGGCTCGCGCTCCATCTTCGCCATCGCGGTGCGCATGGCCGCGACGTCGTCGTCGGTCCGGCGTTCGGCCGCGAGCGCTGCCGCGCGCGGCTCGATCGCCAGCCGGATCTCGGCGAGGTCGGCAAGGAAGCGCTTGTCGATCCCGGCGTCGAGATGCCACGCCAGCACGTCGGGATCGAACATGTTCCAGGCGGAGCGCTCGCGCACGACGGTGCCGACGCGGGCCTTGGTCGAGAGCAGGCCCTTGGCAACCAGGGTCTTGACGCTCTCGCGCAGCACCGGCCTGGAGACGCCGAACGTCGCCGTCAGTTCGGCATCGCCCGGCAGCCGCGCCCCTTCGCCGAGTTTGCCAGAGATGATGTCGATGCCGATGCTACGTGCGACCTCGGCGTGGTTGGAATGCGCCCGGCGCGTCGGGATCGAGACGATGTGCGACGACGTCATGTCGGCGCTCCCGCGGGCTTGACCTCTGCTGCAGGCTTGACGCCCGCCAGCTTGGCCCCTGCGGGCTTGACGGATGAGCGGCGCGCGAGCGCCATCAGACCTTGCTGCAGCGCAATGAAGACGAACAACAGAACCCCCGTGGCGATCTTGGTCCACCAGCTCGACAGCGTGCCGTCGAAATTGATGTAGGTCTGGATCATGCCCTGGATCAGGACGCCAAGGAAGGTGCCGATGACGGAGCCCTGCCCGCCGGTCAACAAAGTTCCGCCGATTACGACGGCCGCGATGGTGTCTAGCTCGACGCCGACCGCCGAGAGCGAATAGCCGGCCGCGGTATAAAAGGAGAAGACGATGCCGGCGAGACCCGCGAGCACGCTGGACAGCATATAGATACGGATCGTCATCGGCCCGACCGGGATGCCCATCAGCGCGGTCGCGGCGCGGCTGCCGCCGAGCGCATAGACGTTGGCCCCGAACCGCGTCAGGTGCAGCAGCAGCGCGCAGAGCACCAGGATCACCAGCATCGCGATCGCGATGGCGGTGAGCCGCCCGCCACCCGGCAAGCGGATCGCAAAATCCGAAACGGCGCTGTAGATCGGCGCGGTGATCGGAATCGATTCGGTCGACAAAAGGAAGCTGATGCCGCGCGCCAAAAACATGCCGGCCAGCGTCACGATGAAGGGCGGCAGCTCGAACACGTGGATGACGGTGCCCATCGCGGCGCCGAACAGCGCGCACAGCACCAGCACCAGCGCGAACGCGGCCAGCGGCGGAATGCCCCAGCGCTCGATCGCGAGCGCGGTGAACACTGTGGTGAAGCCGATCACCGAGCCGACGGAGAGATCGATGCCGCCGGAGATGATGACGAAGGTCATGCCGGCCGCGACGATGCCGAGGAAGGCATTGTCGGTGAGCAGATTGGCGACGACGCGGGTCGAGGCGATGTTCGGGAATTGCAGCGCGCACAGCGCGAAGCCGGCGACCAGCACGAAGGCGGTGATCGCAACCGAGGTCGAGGCCTTCATGGCTTGGTCCTCCGCCAGCGCGCGGTGAAGCGCGAGAGATCGCCGAGCCGCGGCGACTGCGCCAGCAGCACGGCCAGCACGACGACGGCCTTGACCAGCAGATTGAGCTCCGGCGGATAGCCCGACAGCAGGATGCCGGTGTTCATGGCCTGGATGATCAGCGCGCCGGCCACTGCCAGCACCAGGCTGAAGCGGCCGCCGAACAGCGAGGTGCCGCCGATTACGACCGCGAGGATGGCGTCGAGCTCGAGCCAGAGTCCCGCGTTGTTGGCATCGGCGCCCATGATGTCGGCCGCAGCGATCACGCCGGCCAGCGACGCGCACAGGCCGCACCAGACATAGACCGAGAGGATCATCGCGCGGGTGCCAACGCCGGAGAGCTCGCTGGCGCGCGCATTGCCGCCGGTCGCCTCGATCAGGAGCCCGAGCGCGCTGCCGCGCACGACCGCCGCCGTGACCAGCAGCATGCCCAGGGCGATCACCACGGGTGTCGGCAGGCCGAGCACGGCGCCATTGCCCATCCACACCAGGTCCGGCGAGGTGAAGGTGACGATGCGGCCTTCGGTGATCAGCTGCGCGATGCCGCGGCCCGCGACCATCAGGATGAGTGTCGCGACGATCGGCTGGATGCGGAGCACGGCGACGAGGATGCCGTTCCACAGCCCGCAGGCGAGGCCGACGGCGAGCGCCGAGGCGAGCACGACCGGCAGCGAATGCGTATCGGCGAGGCTCGCTGCTGTCGCGCCCGCGATCGCCATGACGGCGCCGACCGAGAGGTCGATGCCGCCGGTCGCGATCACCAGCACCATGCCGAGCGACAGCAGCGCCACCGGCGTGCCGCGGTTGAGCACGTCGATCACGCTGCCGAACAGACGGCCGTCCTGCAGATGCAGATTGAAGAACTGCGGTGACACCAGACGATCGATCATCAGAATGATGATCAGCGCCAGCGCCTGAGCCATGCCGCGGCGGGGAATGCGGAGCGTCATGATGCGGCCTCGTGCGCCGGCGCGGTGTCGGCGGCGATCGCCGCGAGAATGCTGGAGACTTCGATCGCGTCGCCCTTCAGCTCCTCGACATGTTCGCGATCGCGCAGCACCACGACTCGGTTCGAATAGGTGACGATCTCGTCGAGCTCCGAGGAGATGACGAGCAGCGCCAAGCCCTGGTCGCACAGCTCGCGGACCAGACGGATGATCTCGGCATGGGCACCGACGTCGATGCCGCGCGTCGGCTCGTCGAGCACCAGCAGCTTCGGCGACGTCGCCAGCCAACGGGCAAGCAGCGCCTTCTGCTGATTGCCGCCGGAGAGCAGCCCGATCGGCCGCTCCGGATCCGGCGGGCGGATGTCGAGCATGCGGATGTAGCGCATCGCGATCTCGTCCTGCTCGCGCCGCGACAGCGGGCGATGCAGCCCGCGCCGCGCCTGCAGCGCCAGCACGATGTTCTCGCGCACCGTCAGGTCGGCGACGATGCCCTCGGTCTTGCGCTCCTCCGGGCAGTAACCGAAGCCGAAGCCTGCGCCATCGCGCGGCGAATTCAGCTTGATGACCTTGCCGTCGATCATGGCCTCGCCGCTGTCGGCGCGCTCGGCGCCGAACACCAGCCGCGCCGTCTCGGTCCGGCCCGAGCCGAGCAGGCCCGCAAGTCCCACGACTTCGCCGCGGCGCAGCTCCAGATCAAACGGCGCGACATAGCCCTGCTTGCCAAAGCCCTTGAAGCTGACGCAGACCTCGCGCGCCGTGTCGGGCTGGCTCGCCGCACGCTCATGCGTCGTTTCGGCGAGCTCGCGGCCCAGCATCATGCGGATGAGGTCGAGCCGCGGCAGGTCGGCGATGTCACGCGAGCCGATCAGGCGGCCGTTGCGCAGCACGGTGACGCGGTCGCAGATCTCATAGACCTGATCGAGGAAATGGCTGACGAAGACGATGCCGATGCCGCGCTCCGCAAGCTTGCGCATCACGCTGAAGAGGATTTCCACTTCGTGGCGGTCGAGGCTCGCGGTCGGCTCGTCGAGAATGAGCACGCGCGCCGACAGATCGACCGCGCGCGCGATCGCCGTGATGTGCTGGACCGCAACCGAGTAGCTCGCAAGCGGCGCGCCGACGTCAATGTCCAGGCCGTAATCGAGCAGCAGCGCACGCGCGCGCCGCTTCATCTCGCCCTCGCGCACGACGCCGAAGCGCGTCGGCTGGCGGCCGAGAAACAGATTCTGCGCCACCGACAGGTTCGGCAGCAGGTTCACTTCCTGATAGACGGTGGCGATCCCGGCATCGACGGCGTCCTTGGCCGAGCGCGGCGCGATCTCGCGATCGGCGAGCCGCACCGTGCCGGCGTCGCGCGCGAACACGCCGGTGACGACCTTGATCAGGGTCGACTTGCCGGCGCCATTTTCGCCCAGCAGCGCGTGGATCTCGCCCTCACCCAAGGTGAAGTCGACGCCATCGAGCGCTTTCAGCGTACCGAAGCTCTTCGACAAGCCGCGAATGTCCAGAAGCGAGGGACGCGTCGCCGGCGGAGCTGAGGGATCAGACATGAGGAACTACACGGACTACTTGGCCAACATCCGGAAAGCTGACGCCTGCACAACGTGCAGACGCCAGCGATCTATCTCCGTCGTCCCGGCGAAAGCCGGGACCCATACCGCGGATGGGTTGATTGAGGCACTTGGCCAATACCGTGCGCCTCATCAGCTGCGGTGGTTATGGGTCCTGGCTTTCGCCAGGACGACGGTCAAAGAAGCCAGGCTCAGTAGCCCAGGCCCTTCTTGCTGTCGTAGACCTTCATCGGCTCGTCGGCCGAGGTGTAGAGCTTCGACTCGGTCTGGATCCACTTCGGCGGCACCGTGCCCTTCTCCTTGAAGGCGACGATGGCGTCGAAGGCGGGGCCGGCCATGTTCGGCGTCAGCTCGACGGTCGCATTGGCCTCGCCGGCGGCGATCGCCTTGAAGATGTCCGGCACCGCGTCGATCGAGACGGTCAGGATGTCCTTGCCCGGCTTCAGGCCGGCTTCCTTCATCGCCTGGATCGCGCCGACCATCATGTCGTCGTTGTGGGCGTAGACGGCGCAGATCGACTTGCCGCCGTTCTCGGCCTTGATGAAGCTCTCCATCACCTCCTTGCCCTTGGCGCGGGTGAACTCGCCGGTCTGGCTGCGCACGACCTTCAGGTTGGCATTCTTGGCGACGACGGAGTCGAAGCCCTTCTTGCGGTTGGTCGCGACGCTGGCGCCGACGGTGCCCTGCAGCTCGACGACGTTGCAGTCCTTGCCGCCGACGGTCTTGGCGAGCCACTCGCCGGCGACCGCGCCTTCATGCACGCTGTCGGAGGTCACGGCGGTCAGATAGAGGTCCTTGCCCGCGGGATCGATGTCGCGGTCGAGCAGCACGACCGGGATCTTGGCTTCCTTGGCTTCCTTCAGCACGGCGTCCCAGCCGGAGGCCACGACCGGCGCGAGGAAGATCGCGTCGACGCCCTGCGCGATGAAGGAGCGGATCGCCTTGATCTGGTTTTCCTGCTTCTGCTGCGCGTCGGCGATCTTCAAATTGATCTTGCGCTTGGCGGCTTCCGACTTCGAGACCGAGGTCTCGGCGGCGCGCCAGCCGGACTCCGATCCGATCTGCGAAAAGCCGACGGTCAGCTCAGCAGCGCTGGCGGAGGTCGCGAGCAGCAAGGCGGCCGTTGCCGAGGCCGCAAAGAGGGCTTTCAGGGTCATCAGACGTTCTCTCCCACAAAGTATCTGTTCTCGGTACGGCGCCGCTCACAGCGGTGTCTTCGCACCGTTATCGTCAGCTCGGTGGCTGACGGGGTCCGTTATTCCACGGAACCTCCGACCTGACTAGTCATATTATTTGACTGTAATACTTTTTGAGGGAGCTGTGTATAGGGGCGCACCGGCTCATGCGAGTGCGCTGCAGCAAATAGGCTGCAGCCCTCACGTCGATTTGGAGTTGGCGAAGATTTCAGCGCAGCGTCGTCGCCTCGCGGGCGCGCTGCTCGATGGCGGCCCACGCGCCCGCCTTGATGTCGGACGCAGGCGCCACCCAGGAGCCGCCGATCGCGACAACCTTCTTATGCGCGAGCCATTGCGCGGCGTTGCCGGCATTGATGCCGCCGGTCGGACAGAAGCGCACGTTCGGGAACGGCCCGGCCAGCGCATCGAGCGCGGCGAGCCCACCGGCCGGGACGGCGGGAAAGAACTTCACCAGCTCGTACCCGCGCGTCACGCAGGCGATCAGATCCGAGGGGGTCTGAATGCCCGGCGCGAACGGCAGCTCGCCGGCATTGGCCGCGTCCAGCAGCTCGATTGAGAGGCCCGGACTGATCGCAAACGCCGCGCCGAGCTTTGCGGCGCGCTCGTAGTCCGCCGGTGTCAGCACCGTGCCGATGCCGACACTCGCCTCCGGCACCTCGCTGATGATCGCACGCGCCGCGTCGAAGCCCGCCTGCGTGCGCAAGGTGATCTCGATGACACGCAGGCCGCCGCTGACGAGCGCCCGCGCCAGCGGCACGGCCTGCGCTGCGTCGTCGATCGTGATCACCGGGATCACCGGTGCCAGCGCAAACACCGCATCGAGCTTCGCGCGTTTGTCCGAACTGCTCATGACGCCTCGCTCGATGTCAGAATGTCCCGCGGCATCGCATTCGCCGGAATTACCGCGCCTGGCGCCATGATCACGGCGCCGGCCAACCGGTGGCCGGCCAACGCCGCCTTGCGCGGCGGTGCGCCCTTGATCCGTGCGGCCAGATAACCCGCATTGAAGGAATCTCCGGCCGCCGTGGTGTCGACCGGCTGCAGCACGGCGGGCGGCGCGATATCGACCAGCACGCCATCGGCGTGGATCAGGCAGCCGCGCGGGCCGCGCTTGATGACGATTTCGGCCACGCCGGCATCCCTGAAGCGGCGCAGGCAGACCGAAGCATCGGCATCGCCGAACAGCATCTGCTCGTCCTCGAGGGTCGGCAGCGCGATGTCGACCAATGGCAGGATGGCGCGAAAAGCGCGCTGCGCCACTTCGCGGCTGGCCCAGCCGCGCGGCCGGTAGTTGCCGTCGAACACCACGCGAGCCCCGCGCTTGCGCGCCACCGTGAGCAGTTCTCGCAGCTTGGCCTTGCCGGTCTCGCCATACAGCGACAAGCTGATGCCTGAGAGATAGATCACCTCGAAGCGGGAGAGACGGTCGAGCATGGCGGGATCGGCGCGATCGAACAGCTCGCGGGCCGGTGCGCGGTCGCGCCAATACAGGAAACTGCGCTCCCCCCGGGCATCGCGCTCGATCATGTAGAGGCCGGGCACGCGGCCCTCAACGCGGAGCACCTCCGCGGTCTCGATGCCCTCCGCCTGCCATGCCGCCAGCATCATCGCGCTCAAGGGATCGTCGCCGAGCGCGGTCACGTAGGAGGCGGGCACGCCGAGCCGGGACAGATAGAGCGCCGTGTTGAGCGTGTCACCGCCGAAGCCGCGCCTGAACAGGCTGCCGTCCTCCTGCGCGAACTCCACCATGCACTCTCCGATGCAGGCGACTCTCATCGGCGTAATCCCGCGATCAAAACGTCAAATGAACCTTCATCGACCGGCTACGATCGCTGGCGAGCTCGAAGGCGGAAATTGCCTCCTGGAACGGCAGCGTGGCTGAGATCAGCGGCTTCACGTCGAGCAGGCCCTCGCCCATCAGCCGCACCGCCAGATCGAATTCACGGTCGAACCGGAACGTGCCGCGCAATTGCAGCTCCTTCGTGACCAGCGTGTTCAGCGGCAACGTCATTTCGCCGCCGAGCCCGAGCTGGACGATGACGCCGCCCGGCCTCATCACGTCGAGCGCCGCGCGCAGCGCGGCCTGGTTGCCGGACGCCTCGAACAACACGTCGAACGTGCCCTTGCCGGCGCGCCACGGATCGAGCGCGGCCGGCTCCGCGGCGACGTTGAACGCATGGCTGGCGCCGAGCTTGCGGGCCACCGCGAGCGGGGCCTCGGCGACATCGGTCGCGACGATCTCGGCCGCCCCGCCGTAACGCGCGACCAGGATCGCCAGCGCGCCGATCGGTCCGCAGCCGGTGACCAGAACGCGCTTGCCGAGCAGGGAGCCGGCCTGATGCGCGGCATGCAGGCACACCGACAGCGGCTCGGCCATCGCCGCTTCGCCGAGCGACAGCGACGGTGCGATCGGCACCGCCTGCGAGGCATCGACGGTGATGAATTCGCGAAAGCCGCCCTGCACGTGCGGATCGCACATCGCGCTGCCCATGAAGCGCATGTCCAGGCACTGGTTGCGCAGGCCCTCGCGGCAATAGGCGCAGTGGCCGCAGGGCAGGCTCGGATTGACGGCAACGCGGGTGCCTTCGGACAGTCCGGTCACGCCGGCGCCGACCGCGGCGACCACGCCGGCGATCTCATGGCCGAGCGCCATCGGCTGCTTGATCCGCACCGTGCCGAAACCGCCATGGTGGTAATAATGCAGGTCCGAGCCGCAGATGCCGCCAGCCTCGATCTTCACCCGGACCTGCCCCACATCCGGCGCCGGATCGGGGAAGCTGTCGATGCGCAGATCCTTGGGCGCATGTATCACGACGGCACGCATCGGCCGGGTCTCCCTGTGTTTCTCTTATCTGCCGATCCTAGACCACGAGGAGCCGGGGTCGGCAAGCGCTTCGTTGCGAGGACTGCCCGCCTCAATTGCCCGGCCGGCGCGCCAGCCTGAACAGCCGCGACAACATTGGACCAGAAAGTTAAGGTTGTTTGCCAACCACGGGGTCTCGTCTCAATGCGCCACTTTAGTTTGTTTCTTCTCGTTCTGCTGTCGATATCCGGCACGGCGTTCGCGGACGAGATGGCGTTCAAGCGGCAGCTTCAACAGCACCTCTTGGAAAACAGCTGGGTCATTCCGAGACGGTTGCAGACCAAGGCCGTTGATGTCGGCGTTGTGTTCTCGATCGGCCGGGACGGGAAGCTCTTGGATGCAATCGTCGATCAAAGCTCCGGCTCGCCCACCGACGATGCAGACCTTCTCGCCAGCGTCAGGCGCATCCGCGCGTTTCCGCGGGTTCCTGACGAGCTGAACGCCCCCTATGAAATCAAGACCACGTTCAATCTGGGGATGCAGCGGCGGATCGGCCACGTCGACCTGCAATGGCCTCCGACCGGTCAGACACCGGCCCGGGAGCTCGCCTATCGCAGCGACGTCCAACACCATTTGCAGCTCCATCTACGCACCTTGCCAGACGGCGCCAATATCCCCGGGGACTCGCATTCGACCATCGCCTTCTCACTCGATCGCGACGGCCACCTCGTCGAGGCCAAGGTCACCAAGAGCTTCGGACGGAAAGCGTTTGATGATCAGACCCTCGCCTGGCTCAGGTCGATTGAGCCCTTCCCCCACATGCCCTCGGAGCTGATTTCACCGATCAAACTGACAGCCGAACTGGTATTCGCTCCCAGGGGTGTCTGGAACGACGAAGACGCCCGACGAAAGGTCAACGGCGTCTGCCGGGGCTGCTGATCCGCGCGAAGTTCTGTCTTATGCCTCGGGCAGCAGCTTGCCCGGGTTCATCAGCCCGTGCGGATCGAGCGTGCGCTTGAGCTGACGCATCAGCTCGAGCTCGAGCGGCGGCTTGCACAGCGGCATCTCGGAGGTGCGGAGCTGGCCGATGCCGTGCTCGGCGCTGATCGAGCCGCGGCGGCGGGTGATCTCGTCGTGGACGAGGCGGGTGATGCGCGAGCCCTGTTCGTAGAACTCGGCTTCGGTCATGGCGAGCGGCCGCATCAGATTGTAGTGCAGATTGCCGTCGCCGAGATGGCCGAACACCATGGGGCGGATGCCGGGCAGCGCGGCGCCGACGGCGGCATCCATCACATCGACGAAGTCGGCGATCTCGGCGACGGGCACGGCGACGTCGTGCTTCAGCGCCTTGCCCTCGCGTACCAGGGCTTCCGACACGCTCTCGCGCACTCGCCAGAACGCCTTGGCCTGGGTGCCGTCCTGCGCGACGGCAGCGTCGGACGCGAGCCCCTGCGCCATCGCATCGGTCAGCGTGGCTTCGAGGCGCGCCGTCAGCGCGGCTTCGTCGCCGATGTCGCTGAGCTCGATCAGAACGGCCGCATCCGGCAGTGCGCCGAAGGGCAGTCGCGTATCCGGCATCTGGCGCAGGATCATCTCCAGCGTCGCCGCGGTCAGGAATTCGAACGCCGTCAGGCGGTCGCCGCACCGCGCGCGCGACAGTTGCAAGATCTTCAGCGCCGCGACCGCATCGGCAACCGCGACGAAGGCAGTGGCGCGGGCGGTCGGCTGCGGAAACAGTTTCAGCACCGCGCCGGTGATGATGCCGAGCGTGCCTTCCGAGCCGATGAAGAGATCACGCAGCGCGTAGCCGGTGTTGTCCTTGCGCAAGGCGCGCAGGCCGTCCCAGATGCGGCCATCCGGCAGCACCACTTCGAGACCAAGCGTCAGCTCGCGCATCACGCCATAGCGCAGCACAGCGACGCCGCCGGCATTGGCCGCGAGATTGCCGCCCACGGTACAGCTGCCTTCGGAGCCCAAACTCAGCGGAAACAGCAGGCCGGCCTCGCGCGCGGCATCCTGCACTTTCGCCAGCACGACACCGGCATCGACGACGATGGTCTGGCCGATCGGATCGATCGCGCGAATGCGGTTCAGGCGCGACAGCGACAGCACGATCGCATGGCTGCTGGCATCCGGCGTCGCGCCGCCGGACAGGCTGGTGTGGCCGCCTTGCGGCACCACGGCGACGCGCGCCTCGGCGCAGGCCGCCATCACGGCTGCAACCTCCTCCGTCGAACCGGGGCGCACCACGGCGATCGCGGCGCCCTGATACTTGCCGAGCCAGTCGCGCAGATACGGCGCTTGATCCTCGGGCGCGACGAGCACATGCCTCGCGCCGACGGCGCTCTGCAGCCTTTCGATCAGCTCAGTCATGATCCGTGTTTTTGAACCCTGGACTCTCAAGACGGCCGCAAACTAACAGGATGGGCGACATCGGCCCCAATACCAAGTTGTCCGCCGTCCATAATCGATTGTTATGGGTGGTGAGAGCGGGGCCTCATGGTTCGAGACGCGCCGCACGTGGCGCTCCTCACCGTGAGGAGTGAGAGTTTCGCTGCGGATACCAGCCTCGTCCTGAGGAGCCCGCCGAAGGCGGGCGTCTCGAAGGACGGTTGGCGGCACGCCTGCCGTTTCACGCCTTGTCACACGGGACAGACATCAAGCGCCTGTGGCGCGATGTGCGGGACCGCGTCGACCAGCTCGCGGGTGTAGTCGGTCTGCGGATTGGCGAACAGCGCGCGGCTCTCGCCCTGCTCGACGATGGCGCCGGTGCGCAGCACGATGGTGCGGTCGCACATCATGCGCACGACGTTGAGATCGTGACTGACGAACAGGAAGGCGAGATTGTCCTCCCGCCTGAGCTTGTTGAGGAGCTGCAGCACCACCGCCTGCACGGAGACGTCAAGCGCCGCGGTCGGCTCGTCGAGCACCAGCAGCCGCGGCTTGCAGGCGATCGCGCGGGCGATGCCGACACGCGCCTTCTGGCCGCCGGAGAGCTGGTGCGGAAAGCGCTGCAGCAGCTCGCGCGGCAGGCCGACGCGCTCGGCGCATTCCTCGACCCGCTGGCGCATCGTGTCGCCCGAGCGCATGTTCATCAGCCGGTACAGCGGATGCGCGATGCAGTCGAACGCGGTGTAGCGCGGATTGAGGCTGTCGTTCGGATCCTGGAAAACGATCTGGATGTCCTTGCGCAGCTCGGAGCGGTGGAAGTCGCGCGACGGAATCTGCCCGATCGATTGGCCATCGAACAGGATCTCGCCTTCGCTGGCATCGATCAGCCGGCAGATCATGCGCGAGGTCGTGCTCTTGCCGGAGCCGCTCTCGCCGACCAGGCCGACGCTCTCGCCGCCCCGCATCGTCATCGAGAAGTCGGCGACGCCGATGGTGCCGTCGTCGAAGCGCTTGACGATGTTCTTGACGTCCAGCAGCAGCGGCGTGCCGTGCGGCGGAGGCGGCAGCGCGGTCAATTCGACCAGCGGAATTGTCTCGCCATCAGGCACGAGGTCCTCGATGCGCGAGGTCGCCGTCGGCGACGCCGCGACCAGCCGCTTGGTGTAGGGATGCTGCGGCCGGTGGAACAAGGTCAGCGGCGCGGCCTCCTCGACCAGCCTGCCCTGCTCCATCACCACGACGCGGGCGCAATAGCGCGCCGCGAGGCCCAGATCGTGCGTGATCAGGATCGTCGCCATGCCGCGCTCGGCCGCGATCTTGGCGAGCAGGTCCATCACCACCTTCTGCGTGGTGACATCGAGACCGGTGGTCGGCTCGTCGGCGATGAGCAGCGACGGATTGCAGGAGATCGCGACCGCGATCATCACGCGCTGGCACATGCCGCCGGAGAGCTCGTGCGGATAGGCGCTCATGCGCCGCTCGGGATCGCGGATCTGCACCGCCTTCAGCAGGTTCAGCGCCTCGGCCAGCGCCTCCTGCCGCGACAGCCGTCGATGCGCGAGGATCGCATCCGCGACCTGCTGGCCGACGGTGCGGATCGGATTCAGCGCCGCACGCGGGTTCTGGAAGATCATCGACATCGCAGCGCCGTGCAGGCTGCGCAGATCGGCGCCGCCGGCACGGGTGATGTCCTGGCCCTTGAAGCGGATGCGGCCGTCAGCGATGCGGCCGGCCTTGTCGAGCAGATGGGTGATGGCAAAGCCGGTGACCGATTTGCCGGAGCCGCTCTCGCCGACCAGCCCCAGCATCTCTCCCGGCTGCAGCGACAGCGACACGCCGCGCACGGCCTCGACGAGGCCGCGGCGCGTGGAGAACGTGACCTTGAGGTTCTCGACCTCCAGCAGCGGCGACTTGCTTTCAGATGCGCTCACGAGCGCATCCTCGGAAGCGCCACGCCTGTTCATTCTGAGATCCGCCGTCATGTGCGCATCCGGGGATCAAGGATGTCGCGCAAACCATCGCCCAGCAGGTTGAAGCACAGCACCGCGCTCATCAGCGCGAGGCCAGGGAACGCCACCAGCCACCACCGCCCGGTGGAGATGAAGCGCGCGCCCTCGGCGACCATGATGCCCCATTCCGGCGTCGGCGGCTTGACGCCGAGGCCGATGAAGGAGAGGCCGGCGGCATTGAGGATCGCCCAGCCGAGATTGAGCGACATCTGCACCGCCATCGCCGGCAGCACGTTCGGCAGCAGGAAGCGCAACACCACCGCGACGTGGCTTTCACCGCAGGCGCGCGCGGCCTCGACCCAGCCGAGGTTGCGGCGGATGTTCACCTCAGCGCGCGCGAAGCGGATGTAGAACGGCAGGTTGATGATCGCGGTCGCGATTACGATGTTCTCGACGCGGTTGCCGAGCGCGGCGACCATCGCCATCGCCAGCACGAACAGCGGGAACGCCATCAGCACGTCGACGAAGCGGCCGACCGCCTTGTCGAGCCGGCCGCCGGCATAGCCGCAGAGAGCGCCGATCACCGAGCCGATCGCGAAGGACACCGCGACCGCGGTCACGGCGATGGTGAGATCGAGCCGGCTCGCCACGATCAGGCGGCTCAGCACGTCGCGGCCGAGCTGGTCAGTGCCAAACCAATGCGCTGCGCTGGGCGGCTGCAGCGCCGCCGGCACGTCGGAGGCGATCGGATCGTAAGGCGCGAGCCACGGCGCAAAGATCGCCATCAGCGCCAGCAGCAGCGCGCCGCCGGCCGCGAGCGCCGTGACCGGATTGCCGCGCAGCACGAAGGCGGTATGGCGCAGCGTGGATGAGGTCTCGATCGTGGTCATGCTCATGCCACCGTCGCGCGGGGATCGGCGATGCCGTAGAGCAGATCGACCAGGAGATTGACGATCACGAAGATCGTCGCCATCAGCAGCACGAAACCCTGTACCGGCGCGTAGTCGGAGACCAATAGCGCATCGAGCGCGTAGGACGCGACACCCGGCCAGGAGAACACCTTCTCGACCAGCACGTTCGCGCCCAGCATGGTCGAGAACACGATGCCGGCGATGGTGATGACCGGCAGGATCGCGTTCCTCAGGGCATAGATGACGACGATGCGCCACCACGACAGCCCGACCGAGCGCGCGGTACGGACGAAGTCGCTGCCGAGCGAGACCAGCATTGAAGCACGGGTGATGCGCGCCAGCGGCGCGATCACGAACAGCGCCATCGTGACGGCCGGCAGCATCAGCTGCCGCGCCGCCGCCCACCAGCCCTCGATATCGCCGGCGAGCAGGAAGTCGATGATCAGGAAGCCGGTGCGCTGCGGCGGCAGGCTCGCGAAGATGTCGATGCGGCCCGTGGGATCAGGCGCAATGCCGAACAAATAGTAGAACACGTAGATCAACAACAGACCGGAGACGAAGGTCGGCACGCAGACGCCGAGCGAACAGAACAGCCGCACGCCGTGATCGATCAGCGATCCCGGCCTGAGCGCGGCGATGACGCCGAGCGGCACCGCGGAGACCAGCGCGATCAGGAGCGCCGTCAAGGTCAGCTCGAGCGACGCCGGCAGCCGCTCCTTGAGATCTTTGGCGACCGCCTGCCCAGTCATCATCGAGCGGCCGAGATTGCCGCGGGCGACGTCGGTCAGATAGATCACGAGCTGGTTGGGCAGCGGCTTGTCGAGCCCGAGCTGCCGGCGGATGACCTCGATCTCCTCCTTGCCGGCGTTGGGGCCGGAGGCGAAGAACACGGCTGGGTCCCCCGGCAGCACGCGCATCAACAGGAAGGTGAAAACCAGGACGCCGAACAGCGCCGGCAGCGACGAGATGAAGCGTCGTCCCGCCCGCAGCAGAGTTGCGCCGATCGTGTTCATGTCTCCTGGTTCTCCTCACTCGATCAATTGTCGATTGAATCGCAACGCCCGCCGCGATCCAAACTTCTCACCACACCGATCCCGTCGTGCTTTGTTACTCCGTCATGCCCGGGCTCGTCCCGCCTGCGGGCCGAGGCCCCTTCGGCGCGGCGAAGGCCCGGGCATCCACGTCCTTCCAAGCGTGCCGAACCGCGTGGATGGCCGGGACAAGCCCGGCCATGACGATCCAGAGCAGAGCCAGTCGCGTTACTTGCGGCTCAGGTTACGATAATCGACCTGCCGCGTGAACTGGTAGACGTAGCCGTCCACCGTCGGCTGCATCACCGCGTCCTGCGCCGCCTGCCAGATCGGGATCTGGAACATCTGGTCGAAATGGATGGCGTTGAGCGCCTTGCCCTCGGCCTCGTATTTCGCCTTGTCGGCCTCGAAGCGCGCCTCCTGGGCGATCTTCTCCAGCTCGGCATTGTCGGTGGACGAGTAGTTCCAGCGCTGCTTGCCGGTGTAGAAGTTGCGGTAGAAATAGTCGGTCGACGGCAGCCAGGCGACGATGCCCTCGATGAAGAACGGCAGCTTCTTCTCGTTGATCGCCGTCGACATCTGCGCATCCGGCAGCTTCTGGATGTCGACCTTGATGCCGATCTTGGCCAGCGACTCCTTCACCAGCGCCGCCATCGGCTCGGCCGTCGCGGCCTGGCCGACGTTGAAGCTGAACGTCGTGGAGAACCCGTCCGGCATGCCGGCATCTTTCAGGTACGCCTTGGCCTTTTCCAGGTCGAGCTTGATCGGCTGCGGGATCGGATAGCCGCCGCTCGGCGGCTTGCCGTCGGCCCAGGTCGCGCCGTACAGCGGCGCGCCGCGGCCGAACAAGGCGGCCTTGAACATGTCGTCGTAGGGCAGCGCGTAGGCAATGGCGCGGCGCACATTGACGTTGTCGAACGGCGGGATGGTGTTGTTCATCGAGATGAAGGTCACCGCATTGTATTGCGGCGTCGAGATCACCTTCAGCTTGCCCTTGCCTTCGAGCGACTGCACGTCGCTGGCCTGCAGGTCGATGACGAGATCGGCGTCGCCGCGCTCAACGAGGTTGGCGCGCGTCGCCGGCTCCGGCACCGACTGGATGATCAGCCGCTTGAATGCCGCCGGCTTGTCCGGCGTGCCGCGGTTCCAGGCGTCGTTGCGCTTGGCGATCACCTGCTCGCCCGGCTTGAAGGTCTCGACGATGTAGGCGCCGCTGCCTGCCGCGTTCTCCTTGGTCCAGTTCAGCGCCCACGGATCGTCCGCCGTCGCATGCGCCTTGGCGAGCTTGGAGTTGATGATGATCGGATAGACGGTCGCCAGATTCGGCAGAGCCAGCTTGTCCGGCTTCGGCAAGGTGACTTCGATCGTCAGGGGATCAATCACCTTGAACTGATCGGCCGAGGTCAGCGAGCCAGTCAGCAGCTGCGCCTTGCCGAGGATCGGCGCGGTGACGCAGCGGTCGAGCGACCATTTGACGTCCTCTGCCGTGACCGGCGAGCCATCCTGGAACTTGGCATCGGGGCGCAGCTTGAAGGTGATCTTCAAGCCGTCGGCGCTGACCGAATAGGATTCGGCGAGCTCGCCGGTGATCGTGTCGAGATCGAACACCCACTTACCATTCAGCTGCTTGCGGCCGAACGACACCAGCCGGTCGTAGCTCGACATCGACAGCGCGAAGGCTTCGCGCGTCGAGCCGGGGATGTTCGGATCGAGCGTGTTGACGGTCGCGCCGGTGACGTAGCGCAACGTCTCCGCGCGGCTCTGCGCATGCGCTGCCGGCGCCGCCAGTGTCACCGCAAGCAACGCGGTCGCCGCGAACAACGAACGTTTGGACATTTTAAAACTCATCGCCCCTGTTCCCTCGCTAGTCTCAAAATCCGGGACTAAAACATCTGCCAGTGATCACCAGCAATGTCAGCACATCAGATCGCAGCCCATCAGATCGCAGCGCAGCAGCAAATCACGTGCCACGGCGCACCTCGGCCTGCCTCACATCATAGGCCTGGAAGTCGGCCCAATGCTTGTCGATATCGGCCGTGAACAATCCACGCGTCAGACCATGCACGAGCTTCGGCACCGCCGTCGTCATCGCATTGATGGATGATCCCGATGCGCCGAAGCTCATCGTCGAGGCAATGGCGAACACGTGGATGTCGCGGATCCACGGCGTCTCGCCGGGCACACGCTCGCAGAGCGCATAGTCGTCGGCGAGATAGGGGAAGGCGCCGAGCCGGTCGTTGCGCTCGCCTGGATCGGGCGTGTAGCGGTCGCACCAGCGCGCGATGTTCGTCGCGAAGCGCTGCAGCTCCGGCCGCTTGGTGAAGTCCATCGATATGCCGGTCGCGCTGATCACGAAGTCGGCCGTGATCTCACCCTTCGCCGTCTGGAGCACGACACCATCGGAGGTCTCGCGCGCAGCGACCAAAGGCGCCCCTTCGTGGAGATGGAAGGCGGCATGGCGGGCGCAGCGATCATAGGTGTGCTGCGGAAAGCCTTCGCGCAGCCCCAGGACCGCGTTCATGAAGCGCCAGCGCCAGGTATCGTCGAGCTCGGAGAAGTGCCGCAGGAAGCCGCGGAAGGTCAGCCAGCGATACGGCTGGATCAACTGGATTTCCGCGCGACGGCACAACAGATCGACGCTGTCAGCACCGGCCTCGAGGGCAACCGCCGCGTTGTCGAAGGCGGACGCGCCGGCACCGATCACGGCGACGCGGCGGCCACGCAAGCTCTCGAAGTCGATCTCGGCGCCGGAATGCGCGCAACGCGTCGCGGGGAGACTGCGAAGCGGTTCCGGGATGCTCCAATCGCCCATGCCTTCCTGGCCGGTCGCGAGCACGATCTTGCGCGCATGAAGCGCGGTCTCGCCGTCCTTGCTGCGCACCGTCGCCTTGAGCAGTCCATCAGCGGCCGGCGCAATGTCGACCACTTCGCAAGCATTGCGCACCGGAAGATCGAGCACCTCGCGATACCAGGCGAGATAGTCTGCCCAATATTCGCGCGGGATCAGGTTAAGATCGCGCCAGCTATTTTCGCCGAACTTCGCCTCATGCCACGCCTGATAGGTCAGGCAGGGAATATCGAGATCGGGGCCCGTGAAATCCTTCGGGCTGCGCAAGGTCGGCATGCGCGCATAAGTGAGCCACGGCCCTTCGCGGCCCTCCTCGGCCTTGTCGAGCACGAGAATGTTGCTGACGCGGGAGCGCAGCAAAGCGAACGCGGTCGCGAGACCCGACTGACCGCCGCCGACGATCAGCACATCGAAGGCCGCCCTTCCGTCGGGACCGGTGACGGGCGTCAGCCATGGCATGGCGGGATGGGCGATTTTCGAAAGATCGCCGCGAACCTCGGCCGTCAGCGCGGCGAGACCGTCGCTCATGCCGGCCACCGGGTGAAACACGCGCCATCGCGGTCGACACGCTTGCTGTCGCTCACGCTCTCTCCATCAGTCATGTCACCCGGCCGGTGAAGCTTAGCAAAGCGGGCCGGGAGCCTTCCATACCGATTTGTCCGCCGCCCATAACAGCTTGTTATGGGATGGGTCTCGCGCGTACAGTCGGACGGCACCTGCAGCGAGACAAGAGGTCGCATGCCGCTCAATCTGCGCCAGATCGAGGTCTTCCGCGCCATCATGATCACCGGCTCGATCAGCGGCGCCGCGCGGCTGTTGGCGGTCTCTCAGCCCGCCATCAGCCGGCTGCTGGCCTACACCGAGGACGGGCTCAAGCTGAAGCTGTTCGAGCGCATCAGCGGCCGGGTGCAGCCGACGCCGGAAGCGAAGCGGCTGTTCGCCGAGGTCGAGCATGTCCATCGCGGCGTCGCGCGCATCAACGACCTCGCCGACGAGCTGCGTGCCGGCGGCACCGGCACCATTCGCGTCGTCGCCAGCCCGAGCGCGGGATACGGCATGGTGCCGGACGCCTTGGCGCGGCTGCGCAGCCGCTTTCCCGATTTGCGCGTCGAGTTCGAGTCGCTGACGCTGCTGGAGATCGTCAGCCGGGTCGGCACCGCGCGCGCCGATGTCGGCGTCACCGTGCTGCCGGTCGACGAGCCGACGGTGGCGGTGGAGACGATCGCGGAAGGCGCGCTGCACGTGATCATGCCGGCGGATCATGCGCTGGCAAAGCTGCGCAGCATCCGGCCGAAGGACATGCTGCCCTACCCGCTGGTCGGCTTCGGCCCGCAGACGCCCTACGGCCACATCGTGACATCAGCGCTCGCCGGCGGCCCGGAGCCGACCACGATCGTGCGCTACACGCCCGACGCCTGCGCCATGGTCCGCGCCGGCGCCGGCCTCGCCGTGGTCGACGAGTTCGTCCTGCGCGGCCGCACCTGGCCCGATCTCATTGCGCGCCCGCTCGCGCCGAAAACTCCGATGCGCGCGTATTTGTTGACGCCGCGGTTCGAGCCACTGTCACGGAATGCCGCAGCGCTGGCGGACATTTTGCGCGGACGAGATCGGAAGGGTGCGGCGGCGAAGCGCTGACCGCTTCCTTCCGTTGGGATTCGACGTCTCACCACGCAAACGGTGAGCTCCCCTCCCCCTTGCGGGGAGGGGTCGGGGGTGGGGGTTCCACGAGTCCCGCTCGATGCGAGGTGCTCGAACGAGTCCCGAAGCTCGAACGGCGCGGAAAGGAGCCTCACTCTAATAGCTCCCACCTTGGAAGGACTGCACGGGGCTTCAACTAAGTTCAGCGCCCGGAGACCCCCACCCCCGACCCCTCCCCGCAAGGGGGAGGGGAGCCCACCGCTATCGTGGCGCTAGCTTCGCTTCCAACTAAGAATCAGGAGGCGCCCGTGGGTAGCCTCGAACTCTGCGGCCTCACGCTGCCAGCCACCCGCCATCCACCGGCAGCACGATGCCCGTCGTGAACGACGCCTCGTCGCTGGCCAGAAACAGCGCCGCCGCCGCAACCTCGTCCGCCTCCCCGAACCGCTTCATCGCGTGCCGCTGGCGCGAGGCGTCGCGGACCGGCTCGGGATCGGCATGGCGCGCAAAGCTGCGACGCAGCAGCGGCGTGTCGATGGCACCCGGCGCCAGCGCGTTGACACGGATGCCGTCGGTGGCGAAGTCGACCGCCATCGTGCGAGTGAGGCTGATGATCGCGCCCTTGGCCGCGATATAGGCGCTGTTGCCCTTGCCGCCGGCGACCGCGAGCTGCGACGCGACGGTGATGATCGAGCCTGCTTTCTGGTGCTGCATGATCGGCACCGCGACCTTCGCCCACAGCCAGGTGCCGCCGACATTGGCGCGAAACACCGCGTCCCAGTCGGCGGGATCGGTCGTGACGACAGTGCCGCCGCAGGAAAAACCCGCCGCGGTCATCAGCACGTCGAGCCGGCCGCGCGCCGCGGCGACGCCTTCGATCGTCGCCCTGGCGAAGTCGGCATCACCGACATCGCCAACATGGACGCTGCCGTTCCCGCCGGCATCACGCACCAGCGCCAGCGTCTCGTCAGCGCCTGCAGCATCGCGATCAACCAGGGCGAGATACGCGCCTTCGCGCGCGAACATCACCGCGCTGGCGCGGCCGATGCCCGAGCCGCCGCCGGTGATGACGGCGACCTTGTCCTTCAGCCTCATCTCAATCTCTCCCGTACTGATCGAACCAGCGGCCGAAATGCTCGGCCGAGCCTGGACAGTCGAACCGCGCGCGCCAGCCGAACTCGTCGGCCAGCCGCGTCGTCGACAGCCGGCCGCGCACCGGCGCGAACACCGGCACCGTCGGCGTCTCGCCCTGCCCCGCGAGCCGGCATGTGAATCCGGCCCGGCCGCGCGCGAAAGCGCGGCCCCAAGCCTCGGCCGTGAAGGTCGCCTCATTGGAGATGTTGTAGAGCGTCTGCCGCGGCTTCTCGGCTTCGAGCAGCAGGCAGACGGCATCGGCGACGTCGACGGCGTAGACCCAGTCCTTGTCACCGGGCTCGTTCAACAGCGCCGGCTCATTGCGCGCGCAGCAGGCCGCGATCAGCGCCTGCGGCGACGGCGTATCGCGCACGCCACCGCCGCGCTCGAACGGACCGAACACCGCGGACAGGCGCACGCTGATGACGTCAGTCTTCCACAGGTCCGACAGCCGCGCGGCGACGCGTTCGGAGGTGAACTTGGTGATCGCATACAGCGACACCGGCTCGCACGGCGTCGTCTCCTCCAGCACGGCAAAGCGCTGGCCGCTGGCGCCGTAGGATGCAGCGGACGACAGATTGATGACGCGCCGAACACCGCTGCGCCGCGCCGCCTGCAGGATCGGCACTTGCGCCAGCAGGTTGACCGCGAGGATGCGCTCGGGATCGGACGCATCGCGCTCGGGACCGGCAGTGATCGCGGCGCCCATGACGACGGCATCGCAGCCGCTGCCGACCGCCGTTGCGACGGCCGTCGCGTCGGTCACGTCGCCTTTGATAACTTGCAGCCGCTCACCATGAGAAGCGAAGGCGCGTTGCGCGGCACTCGGCAGTCCGGCCGCATCGAAAACGGTGACCTTATGCCCACGTTCAAGCAGTCCTTGCGCGATGTTGAGCCCGACGAAGCCGGCGCCACCGAAGATCAGGACATTCATGCGAGAAGCCTCTCCATCGGGGCCTCATGGTTCGAGACGGCTGCTGGCGCAGCCTCCTCACCATGAGGGTCAGCAGCAACAACGCTCCATATCTCGCTCTCTCCCCTCATGCTGAGGAGGGCGCGAAGCGCCCGTCTCGAAGCACGAGGCCACGCTCTCCCCACGCCGATCACAGCAGCGTCGCCCCGAAATTCTGCGCGGGGTCCATGTCCGCCACCAGCCGCCCGGTCGGCTTCGCCGCCTCGCCGCCGCTGCGGGCGAGGAACTGGCCGGACCCGGGCTGCACCGAGACCTTGCCTTCATCGACGATGACCCGGCCGCGCGACAGCACGGTCACCGGCCAGCCCTGCACGCTGCGGCCCGCGAACGGCGTGTAGCCCGCGAGGTCGTGCATGGCGGCATCGCTGATCGTCACGCGCTTGTCCGGATCCCATAGCGCAATGTCGGCGTCGGCACCGATCGCGATCGCGCCCTTGCGCGGATGCAGATTGTAGATCTTCGCCGGCGCCGTCGATGTCAGCTCGACGAACTTGTTGAGGCCGAGCCGGCCCTTCGACACCATCGCGTCGAACAGCAACGGCAGCCGCAGTTCCAGGCCCGGCAGGCCGTTGGCGATCTGCTTGAAGTTCGGGTTCGGGCCGGCGCGCAACTTGCCGGTCTCGTCGAAGCGATACGGCGCGTGGTCCGACGAAATCGTCTGCAGGTCGCCGAGCGACAGCGCCTGCCACAGCGCCTCCTGGTCCGGCGCACGGCGCGGCGGCGGGCTGCACATCCACTTCGCGCCCTCGATGCCCGGCTTGTCGAGATCATCAGCGGTCATGAACAGGTACTGCGGACAGGTCTCCGCGAACACCTTCAGCCCCTGTCCGCGCGCATCGCGGATGACCTTGGCGCCTTCGGCCGTCGAGACATGGAAGATCATGATCGGCTGATCGACCAGCGCCGCCATGCCGATCAGGCGATTGAACGCCTCGGCCTCGGAGAAGCGCGCGTGGCTGATGGCGTGATATTTCGGCGCAGTGTAGCCGCGCGCCAAGAGCCGCTTCACCATCCAGGAGATGATGCCGTGGTTCTCGGCATGCGCGCACAGCATCGCGCCGCCCTCGCGCGCGGCGACGAGAATGTCGAGCAGCGGCTCGTCGTCGATCTTGAGCCGGTCGTAGGTCATGAAGATCTTGATCGAGCCGTGACCCTGCCGGATCAGCGCCGGCAGGTCGCGCTCCAGCGTCTCCTTGGTCGGATCGGCAATGATCATGTGGAACGCGTAGTCGATGACGGCGCCCTTGCGCGCCAGCGCGTGGTAGTCCTCGAGCACCTGCGGCAGCTGCATACCGACATGCTGCGCGGCGAAGGAAATCACTGACGTGGTGCCGCCGTACGCTGCTGACGTCGTCGCGCTTTCGAACGTGTCGGCGTTGACGATGCCGGCCGCCGACAGCTGCTCGATATGGCAGTGGCTGTCGACGCCGCCCGGCAGCACATATTTGCCGCGCGCGTCGATCTCGCGCTTCGCCGGCCCCAGCCCGCGGCCGATCGCCGCGATGGTCTCGCCGGAAATGGCGACGTCGGCCTCGAACGTGTCGGTGGTGGTGGCGACGCGCCCTCCCCGGATGATCAGGTCATAAGCCGGCTCGGTCATCGCGATCTCCTAGTTCTGCCATATGGAACGCCGTGGTGCTAAGAGGCCGCGTCGGCCTGCTTGCGTCCGCCGTGGCATAGTGATTGCCTGTCGGGCGACGTCAACTCCGAAGAAGCAGGTAACACCCATGTCCCGCCCGCGCATCACCGTGATCAACCCGAACTCCAACCAGGTGGTGACCGACGGCCTCGCTGCGGCGCTCAAGCCGCTGATGTTCGCGGAAGGACCGGAGATCGTCTGTGAGACCTTGAAGGAAGGTCCCTACGGCGTCGAGAGCCAGAAGGATGCCGACAGCGTCGCGCTGCCGCTGCGCCGCTTCGTCGAGGGGGACAATGCGTCCAGCGCGTTCGTCATCGCCTGCTATAGCGATCCCGGCCTGCACGTCTGTCGCGAGGCAACGACGCGGCCGGTGCTCGGGATCGCCGAATGCGGCGTGCTGACCGCGCTGACCCGCGCCGACACGTTCGGCGTGCTCGCCATCGCGCAGCGCTCGATCCGTCGCCACATCCGCTATCTCCGCCAGATGGGATTGATGGATCGCCTCGCTGCGGAGCGCCCGCTCGACATGACGGTGGCGGAGACCGCGTCGGGCGAAGGCACGCTGGCGAAGATGATTTCCGTCGGCCGCGCGCTGCGGGACGAGGACGGCGCCGGCGCCATCGTCATGGGCTGCGCCGGCATGGCGCGGCACCGGAAGAGTCTGGAGGACGCGCTGGGCATTCCGGTGATCGATCCGACGCAGGCGGCAGTGACGATGGCGCTCGGCGCCGTGGCGTTTAGCAGCTGACTGCTACGCAAATCTCGCGGCGCCGTCTGCGCTGCTCTGCCCGACTGCCCACCCCACCCTCCGCTGTCGTCCCGGCCTCCGAGCCGGGACCCATAGCCACCGGCAGGGATGAGGCAGGCAACTACCAGCAACGTCCCTCGATAGCTTCCGCGGTATGGGTCCCGGCATTCGCCGGGACGACACTGAATTTGGGCTGCGCTATCGGCTGATAACGAACTGCATCACTCCGGCGGCACCGCACCGGTGCGGCTGGTGATCAGCCCGTAATGCTCCACCCTTCGATGCCTCGCGAAATCGAAGATCGTCTGCTTGCCGAAGCGCGTCGCATCCATATCGCAAGGCGCGACCAGCACCTCGTCGCCTTCCGTCTCAGCTTCCGCGACGATCTCGCCGTCGGGATTGACGATGAGGCTGCCGCCGATCAGGTGATGGCCGTCTTCCATACCGGCCTTGGCAACAGCCACCACCCAGCACGAGTTCTGGTAGGCACCAGCCTGCGCGGAGAGGCGATTGTGGAACAGCCGCTGCTGCAGTCCCTCCGCCGACTTCAGCGAGTTCACCGACGGCGTGTTGTAGCCGATCAGCACCAGCTCGACGTCCTGCAGGCCCATCACCCGATAGGTCTCGGGCCAGCGCCGGTCGTTGCAGATCGCCATGCCGATGATCCCATCGAGATTGCGCCAGACCGGAAAGCCGAGATCGCCCGGCTCGAAATAGCGCTTCTCCAGGTGCTGGTGGCTGCGCTCCGGCTCGAACTCCTCATGGCCGGGCAGATGCACCTTGCGGTACTTGCCGACGATGTTGCTGGCGCGGTCGGTGAGAACGGCTGTGTTGTAGTGATGCCCGTCCGGTGTCAGCTCGGCATAGCCGAGATACATCGCGATGCCGTGCTGCGCGGCGCGGTCGAACAGCGGCTGCACCGCGGCGTTCGGCATCGATGCTTCAAACCAGGTATCGACCTCCGCCTGATCCTCCATGTACCAGCGCGGAAAGAACGTCGTCAGCGCCAGCTCGGGATAGACGATGAGGTCGGCCCCCTTCCGCTTAGCCTCGTCGAGCAGCGCGATCATCCGCGCGACGACGACCTCCCGGCTCTCGGCCCGCTGGATCGGCCCCATCTGGGCGGCGGCAACGTTGATGATGCGCATGAAGGAACTCCTGTAGTAACTCCGCCGTCATTGCGAGCGAAGCGAAGCAATCCAGGGCCGCGCAAGGACTCTGGATTGCTTCGCTTCGCTCGCAGTGACGCGTTGATAGACCATCACATTGCAACAAATAGATCATCCTGGCCGATGCAGCACCGGCCGCGTGCGCGAGAACGATGGGCGGCCGCGCTTCAGGCCCCACAGCGGCTGCGCCAGCGTCGCCACCGCTTCGGTCGGATCGCGGGCATCGATGCAGACGAGATCGGCCGGCGCGCCGATCGTCACGCCGTAATCCCCCAGCCGCATCAGCCTGGCCGCATCATGCGTGATCATGTCGAGACAGCCGGCGAGATGGTCGGGGCGCGAGACGTGGCAGACATTGGCGTAGAGATTGGCCATGCGGATCAGCGAGCCGTCGCCATAGGGCGTGAAGGGATTGAGCACGTTGTTGGTCGACAGCGAGCAGGTCACGCCCTTGTCGCGCAGCGGCTGCAGCGGCACGACGCCGCGCGGAATCGCGTGATCGTGGCGGCGGCCCATCAGATGCAGGTCCGTCGAGGGCAGCACGGTAACGGCGACGCCGGCGTTGGCGAGTTGCACGGCGATCGCGTCGAAGCGCTCCGGCGGCAGCAGCGACAGCTGCGTGACATGGCCGACGGCGACGCGGCCGCCCCAGCCATACTCCTCCGTCTTGCGGCAGACATATTCGATCTGCATGTGATCCAGCGTCTCGGCGAGGTCGAGATGCATGTCGATGTCGACGTCGTGCTCCCTTGCGATCGCGAAGATGCGGTCGATCTGCGCCGGCGGGTC
The DNA here is from genome assembly GCF_032377575.1 of Bradyrhizobium sp. SZCCHNS2022. Taxonomy (NCBI): domain Bacteria; kingdom Pseudomonadati; phylum Pseudomonadota; class Alphaproteobacteria; order Hyphomicrobiales; family Nitrobacteraceae; genus Bradyrhizobium; species Bradyrhizobium sp. SZCCHNS2022. The sequence continues at coordinate 3,957,981 of NZ_JAUHHZ010000001.1, forward strand.
GGTGTCGAAATATGGCGCCGCGCCGACGGTGCGCGCGCCACGGCGCAGGCCCTCGATCAGCAACTCCTCCGTGCCCGGATAGTTCGTCAGGCCTTCCTGCGGAAACACGCAGATCTCCAGATCGAGCGCCCAGGCATAGTCGCGCGCGAGCTCTCGGATCGCCTCGAACGCAATGAAGCCGATGCCGGGATCGAGCTCGACATGGGTGCGCATCCGCATCGTGCCGTGGCTGACGCAGCGCTCCACGGTCTGCCTGGCCCTGGTGTAGACGTCCTCCGCCGTGAAATTGCGCTTCGCGGCCGCGGTCTCGCGCACCGCCTCCGCCACCGTACCTTCCCGGATGGTGCAGCGATCGAGGATGCAGGTCTTGTCGAGATGGATATGCGTCTCGATGAAGCCGGCCACGACGAGGCAGGTCTCGGCGTCGCGTTCCTCGGCGTCGGCCTGCAGCGCCGCCTCGATCGCCACGATGCGGCCATCGAAAATTCCGATATCGGCGCGGCGCAGCTCGCCCTGCTGCGCCAGCACCGCGTTGCGAATGATGAGGTCCATGCCCTTTGCCGCCGAAGAATCCATGCGCTCGCCACGCTGGCGGCGCCGCGTCCAAAAGGCAAGCGCCATGCCAGCGGGGCAGGCCCGCTGCATCGCAAGCGGCCTTCGTCACCATTCGTTTACAAACAGACGGCTGGCCCGGACCACTTGTTTGCTGTGGAAAAACTGCTATATTGGTGCATGGAAAACGTGAACTCGTTCTGCTCAGGCCCGTCGTCAAGGCGGGCCGTTGCCGTTTTGGGGGTAGCTGTCCGATGACTCGCTCCAACCGCACGGATCACATCCGCCTGACCTCGCACCCTGTGCCAGGCGCCAAGCATAATTTCCCGCTCCACTGGGGCGCCGAGACCGCGCGCGAGCGCGGGCCTGTGATCGGCACGGTGTCGCGTCCGCAGGACCGCAACGTCATCGGCAGCCATGGCGGCTCCTACACGGTGTACCGCGCGCTCGCGGTCTCCTCCGGCGCGCTCGATCCGATCCGCCGCCCCGATCTCACCAACACCCATCCCGCCGCCACCATCGGCCCATTCGGCCAATGGCGCGATCCCGCCAAGATCGTCGCGCTCGATCCCTGGGGTCACCTCGTCGCCGAGAACTTTGGCGGCGAGATCGCCGAGGGCATCGACATCCGCCCCTCGATCGCAGTGACCAAGGCGCGCATCGAGCTCCCGGAGCTGCATGCCGCGCTCGCCGCCAAGCGCCTCGTCCATGACGGCGAGGTCGTGCACGCCAATGGCAGCGTGTCGGTGGTGAAGATCGCGATCGACCCGGTGTGGTACCTGCCCGGCGTCGCCGCGCGGTTCGGCACCAGCGAGACCAATCTGCGGCGCGGCCTGTTCGAGCAGACCGGCGGGATGTATCCGGAGCTGGTGACGCGGCCGGACCTGCAGGTGTTCCTGCCGCCGATCGGCGGCACCACGGTCTATCTGTTCGGCGACGTCACCAAGCTGAATGACTCCAGGACGAAGATCACATGTCGCGTGCATGACGAGTGCAACGGTTCCGACGTGTTCGGCTCCGACATCTGCACCTGCCGCCCCTATCTGATCCACGGCATCGAGGAATGCGTCGCCGCCGGCCAGAATGGCGGCCTCGGCATCATCGTCTACAACCGCAAGGAAGGCCGCGCGCTCGGCGAAGTGACGAAATTCCTGGTCTACAATGCGCGCAAGCGCCAGGAGGACGGCGACGCCGCGGCGGCCTATTTCGAGCGCACCGAATGCGTCGCCGGCGTGCAGGACGCCCGCTTCCAGCAGCTGATGCCCGACGTGATCCACTGGCTCGGCATCAAACGCATCGACCGCTTCATCTCGATGAGCGACATGAAGCACGACGCGCTCGTCGGACAGGGCGTCGACATCGTCGAACGCGTGCCGATCCCCGACGAGCTGATCCCGGCCGATGCCCATGTCGAAATCGCGGCCAAGAAGGCGGCCGGCTATTTCTCGCTGGAGCCGCAGAAACCGCAAGAGCTCGGCGACACCGTCGGCCGCCCGCTCGAGAAGTACTGAGCAAAGCGGCCGATCATGACCGACGTCTCATATCTCCTGTCCGCCCGCGCCGTGCGCGAGCGGGCGCATCAGCTGCTTGCGCTCGGGCTCGATGACAAGCTGCCGCATCTCCGCATCGATCTCGGCAGGCTCGATGCGATCGCCGATCTCGTGCTGGAGGTCACGAGCAAGGCCTATCCAAATGGCGAGGTGCCGTTCCATTCACGCTGGCGGCACTTCGTGGTCGGCGGCGTTGATCGCTGGGCTGCGATCGCGGCCGAGGTGCGGTGGCCGGATGCGGCGGCGCGGGCGCGCGCCGAATTTGATCTCGCCATCACCAGCGTGCTGCTCGACGCCGGCGCGGGTGCGGCCTGGCGCTATCAGGATGATGTGACGGGCACGCGCATCGGCCGCTCCGAGGGGCTGGCGCTGGCAAGCCTCGACATGTTCGCAAGCGGCGCGTTCTCCGCCGACGCGAACGATCCGCTGCGCGCCGATGCCGCGAAGCTGCAGCAGCTCACCGTCGCCGATCTCGAACGCGGCTTCCAGGTGGGCCTCGACAATCCATTGGTCGGGTTGGAAGGCCGCGTCGCTCTGTTGCGCCGGCTCGGTGAGGTCACGGCTGCGAGGCCACAGGTCTTCGGAACCAAGGATGCTCCGCGTCCCGGCGGCTTGTTCGATCAGTTCGCCGCCGGTGCGACCGGCGGCCATGTCCAGGCCGCCGACATCCTGCAGCAGGTGCTGCTGCAACTCGGCCCGATCTGGCCGTCACGGCTGACCGTGGACGGCCTCGCACTCGGTGATTGCTGGCGACACCCGGCCCTGGTCACCGACGACTCGACCAGCGGCCTCGTGCCGCTGCACAAGCTGTCGCAATGGCTGAGCTATTCGCTGATCGAACCGCTGCAGCGCGCCGGCCTCGTGGTCGATGACATCGACGGCCTCACCGGCCTCGCCGAATACCGCAATGGCGGCCTGTTCGTGGACGGCGGTGTGCTGAGCCTGCGCGATCCCGCCGATGCCGCGCGGGCGCACGCCGTGGACTCGCCGCTGGTGGTGGAATGGCGTGCACTGACGGTCGCCCTGCTCGACCGGCTGGCCGCCCTGATCCGCCAGCGTACCGGCCGGACCGCCGAACAGCTGCCCTTGGCGCGCATCCTCGAAGGCGGCACCTGGGCCGCCGGCCGCAAGCTCGCCTTCGCCCGCCGCCCGGACGGCTTGCCGCCTTTGACCATCATCAGCGACGGCACGGTGTTTTAAGGGGTTTGAGCCAAACTTGCCGGCCTCGCCGCTCGTCATTGCGAGCGAAGCGAAGCAATCCAGGGGCCAGGAAAAAAGTCTGGATTGCTTCGTCGCTTCGCTCCTCGCAATGACGATGCTGGAGCATAGGAGAAAACCATGGAAGGCGTCACGGTCGTCGATCATCCGCTGGTGCAGCACAAGCTGACCCTGATCCGCGACAAGTCGATCTCGACCAAGTCGTTCCGCGAGCTCCTCAAGGAGATCGGCATGCTCCTCTGCTACGAGGTCACGCGCGACCTGCCGCTGACGGAGGTCGAGGTCGAGACGCCGCTGGCGCGAATGCAGTCGGCCAAGATCGCCGGCAAGAAACTGGTGTTCGTGCCGGTGCTGCGCGCCGGCGTCACCTTCGTCGACGGCATGCTCGATCTGGTGCCGACCGCGCGCGTCGCTCATATCGGCCTCTACCGTGAGCCGCAGACCTTCACCGCCGTCGAGTATTTCTTCAAGGCGCCCTCCGACCTGCAGGAGCGCCTGGCCGTCGTGGTGACCCCGGTGCTGGCGACCGGCAACAGCGCCGTCGCGGCGGTCGACCGGCTCAAGGAGCGCGGCGCCAAGGACATCCGCATGGTCTGCATGATCGCGGCCCCCGAAGGCGTCGAGCGCGTCCGCGGCCTGCATCCCGACGTCACGCTGTGGACGGCGGCGATCGACGACGGGCTCGATGACGACGCCTTCATCGTCCCCGGCCTCGGCGACGCCGGCGACCGGGCGTATGGGACGCGGTAAGGCTCGCATCAACTCGACAACGAGGACGTAGTAATCCGGGCCTCGCCCTTCGAGACGCGCGCCTTTCGGCGCGCTCCTCAGGGTGAGGAGTGGCAGGATTCGGCGTCGCCAAATTCTCTGCGCCGAAGCCTCGTGAGAGGCAGGTCTCCAGGAACACGACTGTCGGCGTGTTCATGGCACGGGATCCAGCACCGACGTCGGTGCCGGACCCTCATGGTGAGGAGGCGCGCGCTGATCTGCGCGTGAGAGCAATCGACGAACAAGCGCGCGCCGTCTCGAACCATGAGGCCAAGGTCGAGAGATCGCGATCGTTGATGCGTTCGCGCTGGGCGCGCTGATGGCAACAAACTCCGCTGTCGTCCCGGGCAAGTCACGGCAACGCGACAGCGTTGTCGGGACGCAGACCCGGGATCCATAACCACGGCTTACCGTTGTTGACGCTCGATGGGGCGTCGTTCGTCGCCTCAACGAGGCCCTGTGGTTATGGGTCCCGGGTCGGCGCCATGACGTCGCGTTGCGACGCCATGGCTTGCCCGGGACGACAGTCGAATTTGGGGCTACCGCATGATGTTTTCGTCCGCGACGCCGTGAAGTCGGCGGGCTCAGGAGCAACACTGCTCCAAAAGTCGTCAATCGCACCATCGCACGAGCCGCAGCTACCAGATACCCTGATTTGCCCGACGGGCGCAGTCTGTCGCTTGATCGCGCCGAATTTGTGTGTCGGGGTGATCGATCTGCGCCGCGCGAAAACGCGATTATCAGCTGCAATTCCAACAACAAGCTCGAGTTCAAGAGCCCGCGCGAAAACAAATCACTTCCAAAAATCAGAATATTCGGTTTATCCTCCCTCCGTTCCGGTCCGGATGAGGGGCGTACGCGTCGTCACGAGACGTTGGATCGGCAATGCGGTGGACGTCGGAGCATCGGATGCGCTTGCGCGGACGAGCGGTGCTCTGCGGACGGCGAAGTCGCGTGGTTCTGATACCCCGAAGCTGGTATCAAGTCGGCCGGTGTGACGCATCGGACGATGACGGCGGCCAACGAGCCGGGCGCCGGGAAGATCGCGTATAAGCCGTAAACCATCGCGCAGGGAAGGCCGGATGCTCCGGTCCGTACCTGTGGTTCTGCCGCGTGCTTTTTTGCTGCACGCGGACCATGGGTGCGACCGGCACCCGGCCTTCCCTGCGCCCTCATCATTCACGAGGGCCAAGACACCGGCGTCATCCGGGCGCACTCCGCGCCGCGGCAACGAAGCGGCTTGCCCGTTGTTTGACGAGGCTCAGTGAGATGAAGGAAACCGCTTCAGCCCGCGAACGCGGCCTGCGCCTCCGGCAGCGCCCAGATCTTCTCGATCGCGGCGGCACCTGCGGCCGTGATCGCCGCCTCGTCGCCATGCAGATAGCGGCCGTCGTGGATCAGCAGCCGGCCATCGACCATCACCTGGTCGATATTGGCGCGGTTGGCGAGCGCAATCAGGCCGCGGCGGGGATCATGCAGCGGCTGGAGATGCGGATGCGTCATGTCGACGATGGTGAGATCAGCGGTCGCGCCCGGCGCGATCACACCGAGATCGTCGCGCCTGATCATCGCAGCCGCGGTCGCGGTGACCGCATCGATCAGCTCCGGCGCGCTCGCGGTCTCGGCGTTGCCGAGCGCGACCTTCGAGATCAGCGACGCCGCATTGAGCTCGCCGAGCAGATCCATGTTGTAGCCGTCGGTGCCGACGGCGGTGCGCACGCCATGCGCGGCGAAGCGACCGAACGCTGCGGTAACGCCGGCGCGCGCGAACACGCGCGGGCAGTTCAGCACGCCGGCGCCGCGCGCCGCCATCAGCGCGAGGTCCGCATCGGTCGAGGCATGACAATGCGCGGCGAGCAGATCGGGCCCGAGCAGGCCGAGCCAGTCGAGATATTCCGCCGGCGTGCGGCCGCCATAGCGCTGCCCGATGGTCGCAACCTCACCAGCGCTTTGCGCCATGTGAGTGGTGATGGGAACGTCCAGCTCGCGCGCGCGCGCTGCGGCAGCACGCAACAGATCAGGTCCGCAGGTGTCGGTCGCATGCGGGCTCATCGCCAGGCCGATGCGCCCGTCGCCCTGCCCGTGCCAGCGCTGATGCAGCGCGTTCCAGGTCGCCATGTCGGCTTCGCCGTCGTCGCCGGCATAGTGCACGACACCCGAGGCATCCGCCTTGGCGTCCGAGGTCGAGAACAGATAGGGCGCGCCGTAGAAGCGCAGGCCCATTTCGAGCGCCGCATCGAAAAGCTCGGGGATCGTGTTGCGGAACGGCTCCATCACGGTGGCTGCGCCACCCTTCAGGAGCTGCAACACGCCCATGCGGCCGATCGCCAGCCGCTCCTCGACGGAGAGGATCTCCGCACCGCGCTTGGAGAGCGGCAAAAGCACCGTGTAGACGATGCTCTTGTTGTTGCGGCGGCCGTTGCCATCCTCGGTGAGCGTGCGCGCGATCGCCTCGCTGAAGATGTGGTTGTGCAGGTTCAACAGGCCCGGCAGCACGAAGCGGCCGGGGCGGTCGAACACCTCGTCGGCCGCGGGCCGGTCGCGCGTCACCGCCGCGATGCGCTTGCCTTCGACCAGCACCCAATGATCGCGCAGCACATGCTGCGCGCCGTCCTTGCGCGTCAGCACATGGCTGCCGAAAATCGCGGTCGTGCTCATGCGCCCTTCGCTTCCGCAGCCTCATGACGCTGGTAGTTCGCCGCAATCTCCGCGCCGGTGGTGATCCAGACGTCCTGGCAGGATTTGGCGTAGTTGAGGAACTCGCGCAGCAGCCGGAACCGCATCGGCCGCCCCGAGACCTGCGGATGCAGCACGGTGGTGACCATCGCGCCCCAGTCGCGGACCTCGTCGAGCTCGTCCTTCCACATCGACAGCACGTGCTCCTTTGGGAAGATCGAGCGCGGCGAGAACCGCGCCGACAGGCCGTGCATCCAGTCGTCATAGCTCGACGTTACCGGGATCTCGATCGTGCCCGGCTTGCCGTCGACGAGACGATGTCGGTAGGGCCTGACGTCGTCGCGGAACGACGAGGTGTAGACGATGCCCTGTCGTACCAGCGCGACGCGCAGCTCCTCGCAGAACTCGCCGAACGGCGCGCGGTAGCCGATCGGACGGACGCCGAGCCGGCGCTGCAGCGCCTCGAAGCCGCGCTCGATCTCCTCGATGATGAAGGGATCACCGGGATCGGGCAGCAGATGATGATAGCCGTGATGGCCGATCTCATGGCCGGCCTTCAGGACCGCCTCGGCCATCGCCGGATGCGCATCAACCGCCCAGCCCGTGATGAAGAACGTCGCCTTCAGATCCAGCTCGGCGAGCAGCTCCAGCAGCTTCGGCGTGCCGACGCGAGCCTCGAAGCCGCCGAAGCTCATCGTCACGAGTCGCGCGGCATGCGCGGGGTCCTTCGAGGTCCAGGCACTCTCGGCGTCGATGTCGAACGACAGGAACATCGCCGCCTTGTACGGCGCGGGCCACGGATAGTCCGGCGCCGGTGGCGCCGTGTTGGCAGGAGTGAGCGGGATGGCTGCGAGCGCCTTACTGTCCAGCATTGATCGTCACCTTCTCGATCGCGTTGTCGCTGAGCTTCCACTTCGCCAGCAGCGCCTTGTAGCTGCCATCGGCGATCAACGCCTCAAGCGCGCCACGCAGGGCCTCGCGCAGCTCCTCCGCCTTCACCGGCGTCGCGAGCCCGGTGTACTGGAAAGCGATCGGCGTGCCGACCGGCACATAGGTGTTCGGCTCGAGGTCCATGATGTAGGGCAAGGTCTCGTTGCCCTGCACGGCAGCGTCGATGCGGCCCTGCTTCAACTGCGTCCGCGCATCGGCCGAGCCCTCGGTGCCGACGAATTCGATCGGCGTCGCGCCGCAGTTCTTGTCGCTCCAGGCCGCGATGTCCTTCGGGAACATCGTGCGCCTGGAAGCGCCGACCTTCTTGCCGCACAGCGCCGTCGGCTCCTTGAACTCGGCGGCGCGCGAGGCCTGCACGAAGAAGCGCGGGCCACTGCGCAGATAGTCGATGAAGCTCGCGGTCTCCTGCCGGCTCTTCAGGTCGGTCATGCCGGTCAGGATGATGTCGAAGCGCTGGGTGGCGAGTCCGGGCATCAGCTGGTCGAAGCTGGTCTCCTGCCACACCGCCTTGATGCCGAGCTTCTTGGCCAGCGCCTCGCCGAGCTCGACGTCGAAGCCGGTCAGGGTCGCGGTGGCCGGATCCTTGAACTCCATCGGCGGATAGTTCGGCACCACGGCAATGCGCAGTCCGTTCTGCTTGATATCGGCCGGCAGCTCGGCCGCAGCACTTGCTCCCACCATCGCCGCGCTCGCGACGGCGGCCCACATGATCGACTTGACCTTCATGATCTCACCCCACTTCAGCTGCCAGAAATGCCTTGGTCCTCGCTTCGCGCGGCGCGCGCAGCACCTCGCCGGCCGGACCGCTCTCCACGATCACGCCCTGGTCCATGTAGACCACGCGGTCGGCGACCTCGCGCGCGAAGCCAAGCTCATGCGTGACGACCAGCATGGTCATGCCGGAACTGGCGAGCTGCTTCATCACGCCAAGCACCTCGCCGACCAGCTCCGGGTCGAGCGCCGAGGTCGGCTCGTCGAACAGCACCAGCCGCGGCGCCATCGCGAGCGCGCGTGCGATGGCGACGCGCTGCTGCTGGCCGCCGGACAATTGCGACGGGTAGGAGCCGGCCTTGTCGGCGAGCCCGACGCGGCGCAGCAGCGCCATCGCCGCCTCCCTCGCCTCGGCCGGCTTGCGCTTCTGCACCTGCACGGGGCCTTCGATGATGTTCTCCAGCGCCGTCATGTGCGGGAACAAATTGAAGCGCTGGAACACCATGCCGCAAGCGAGCCGCTGCCGCGAAATTTCGCGCTCGGACAGCCGATGCAGCCGGCCGTCCCGCTCGCGGAAGCCGAGCAGCTCGCCGTCGAGCCAGATGCCGCCGCTGTCGGCCGTGGTGAGCTGGTTGACGCAGCGGAGCAAGGTCGTCTTGCCGGAGCCGGACTGTCCGATCAGGCAGACCACCTCGCCTTCGAACACGTCGAGCGAGACCTGCTTCAGCGCCTGGAACTCGCCGAAGTGCTTGCTGACCTGGCGGATCGCGACCAGCGGCTTCATCAGCGGCTCCGCGCGATGCCGCGCGCAAAGCGGCGTTCGAGCAGCATCTGCAACGGCGTGAGGATCGAGACCACGAGCAGATACCAGAGCCCGGCGACGATCAAGAGCTCGATGACACGGGAGTTGGCGTAGTAGATGTTCTCGGCCGAATGCAGCACTTCCGGATATTGGATCACGCTCGCGAGCGAGGTGGCCTTGACCAGGCCGATGAACTCGTTGCCGAGCGGCGGGATCACGACGCGCATGGCCTGCGGCAGAATGATCCGGCGCAGCGCCTGCAAGCGGCCCATGCCGATCGCCTGCGCCGCCTCGTACTGGCCGATGTCGACCGACAGCAGGCCGGCCCGCATCACCTCCGAGGTGTACGCACCCTGGTTGATGCCGAGCCCGAGCAGCGCAGCGAGAAACGGCGTCATCACGTCGACCGCACGCGCGCTCCACAGGCCGGGAATGCCGATGGTCGGAAACACCAGCGCGAGGTTGAACCACAGCAGCAATTGCAGGATCAGCGGCGTGCCGCGGAATAGCCAGGTGTATCCGGCGGCGACCGAGCGCAGCACCGGATTCGGCGACAGCCGCATGATGGCGACGACAATGCCGAGCGCGATGCCGAGCGTCATCGCAGCGACCGCCATGACCATGGTGTTGACCATGCCGCGCAGGATCACCGGCGCAGCGATGAAGCGCTCGACGAAGGACCATTCGATCTGCCCACGCGCAAAGGCGCGGCCGATCGCAAGGAGGATGACGACGATGATGGCGGCTGTCAGCCAACGCCCCCAATGCGCCTGCCGCGCGATCCGATGGCCGGAGAGATCCGGAAAACCGCCGGTGAGCGCTTCGCTGCTCATTGCGGCGCCGCGTTCAGCATCGGCTCGCGCACCGCATTGGCGCCGAGACCCCATTTGTCGAGGATCGCCTTGTAGCTGCCGTCAGCGATCATCGCCTTGAGCTGGTCCGTCACCACGTCGCGAAGCACAGCGTCATCCTTGCGGAACATGATGCCTTGATAACCGAACGCAATGGGCTCCCCGACGATGCGGTACTTGCCGGCCTCCTGCGATTGCGCATAGGGCAAGGTCTCGCTGCCCTGCACGGCAGCGTCGATGCGGCCCTGCTTCAGCTGGTTGCGGACGTCGATCGAATTCTCCCCAGGCACATATTGCGCGGCGGGCTTGCCGGCAGCCTCGCAACTGGCCTTGCTCCACTTCTCGATCTCCTGCGGGAAGCTGGTCGAGCGGGTCGTGCCGATCTTCTTGCCGCAGAGATCGATCGCGGACTTCGCATCGCTCTCGGCGAGCACAAAGAATTGCGGGCCGGTGACGAGGTAGTCGACGAAGTCGGCCGTCTCGCGACGCGAGGCCCGGTCGGAGATGCCGGAGATGATGAAGTCGGCGCGCTTGGTCTGGAGGGAGGGGATCAGCTCGGCGAACGGCGTCTCGCTCCAGACGATCTTCACGCCCAGACGCTTCGCCAGCTCGTTGGCGAGATCGATGTCCAGACCCTTCAGCTCGTTGGTGGCGGGGTCGTGATATTCCATCGGAGCGTAGGTCGAGTTGACCGTGAGCTTGAGCGCCCCCGCCTGCTTGATGTCGGCAGGAAGCTCTGCCGCGCCGGCCGCGCTGAGCAGCGCGAAGGTGATGAAACCTGCGAACAACGAACGGCTCATCGTGCAAGACTCCTGCGGGCGAAATGGCTAATCGACGGCGATCGGCTCGACCACGCCGGCACGCTCGGTGATGACCTTGTACTGATCGGGCCGGCGGTGCGCCGCGAAGTTGAACATCTTGTCCTTGCCCTGCCGGCACAGATCGAGATCGATGTCGGCGACGATCACCTCGTCGGCGAGCGTCGTGGCCTGCGCGACGATGCAGCCATTGGGATCGACGATGCAGGAGCCGCCGATCAGGCCGCTGCCGTCCTCGTCGCCGGCCTTGGCGACCGCGATCGCCCAGGTCGCATTCATGTAGGCGTTGGCCTGCGCCACCAGGGTCGAGTGGAAGGTGCGCAAGCCGGCATCCTCGGTGTTGCCGCCGTTCGGATCATAGGCGGCGGAGTTGTAGCCGACGCACACCAGCTCGACGCCCTGCATGCCGAGCACGCGCCAGGATTCCGGCCAGCGGCGGTCGTTGCAGATCATCATGCCCATGATCGCCCCGGCCCAGTCGCTGCCTGCGCGCACCGCGGGAAAGCCGAGATCGCCATAGCCGAAATAGCGCTTCTCAAGCTGCTGATACTTGGCGCCCTCGCGCGGCTCCACCGAGCCCGGCAGATGGACCTTGCGGTACTTGCTGATGATCTCGCCGTCGGAATCGACCAGGATGGAGCTGTTGAAGCGCCGGCCGTCGGGCGTCAGCTCGGCATAGCCGACGTAGAAGCCAACCCCGAGCGCCCGCGCACGATCGAACAATGCGGCGACCGACGCATTCGGCATGCTGCGCTCGAAATACTGGTCGAGCACATCGCCCTCCAGGATCCAGCGCGGGAAGAAGGTCGTGAAGGCGAGCTCGGGAAACACCACCAGCTTGGCGCCCTCGGCGGCGGCCCGCTCCAGGAGTTCTATCAGGCGGGACAGCGTATGCGCCCGGCTGTCGGCGCGCTGGGTCGGCCCCATCTGGGCGGCGGCGGCGCGGAAGATACGGCTCAAGAGTGCCTCCGATCTGTGCGCCATGCCGAAGGATCAGGCGAAGGGCCGCCTGTATGCGCGCACCGAAAGAAGGGATCATTTGGTGAAAGCGGCGCGGGATTTGCAATCCGCCGATGCGGCCACGCGCTATGATATTTTGGCCGAGACCATCACCCGGGCTTATAGGGCGTTCACATGAACCTGCGTCAGCTGGAGATCCTGCGGGCCGTCATCCGCCATCGCACCACCGTCGCCGCGGCCGAGGAATTGGCGCTGTCACAGCCGGCGATCAGCAATGCGCTCAAGGCGATGGAGGCGCAGGCCGGCTTCACGCTGTTCGAGCGCGTCAACAACCGGTTGTTTCCGACGCCGGAGGCGATGACCTTGTACGAGGAGAGCGAGGCGATCTTCACCTTGCATGCGCGGCTGGAAAATCGCGTGCGCGACCTGCGCGAGCAGCGGACGGGTCATCTGTCGATCGTCGCCACGCCGCCGCTCGCCTACAGCATCATCCCGCCGACCTTGTCTGGCTTCCTGCGACGCAGGCCCCAGACGCGGATGTTCTTCGACGTCCGGCGCTATGAGGGCGTCATCGAGGGCGTGCTCGGCAACGTCGCCGAGCTCGGCTTCGCGCTCGGCCTGTCGGATCATCCCGGCATCGCTCATGAGATCGTGCACACCGGCGAGATGGTCTGCGTGGTGCCGCCGCAGCATCCGCTCGCGGAGCGCGACGTGATTTCCGCGCGCGATCTCGCCGGCTTTCCGCTGATCGGGCTGGAGCGCGGCACGCGGCTTGGCGAGGCCGTGCGCGAGAGCTTTCGGCAGCTCGACGCGGATTTCGAGCCGACCGTCGAGGTGCGCTACTGCAACACGGCCTGCGTGCTCGCGGCAGCCGGCGTCGGCATCGCCGTGGTCGATCCGTTCTCCCCGCGCCAGGGCGGACACGATCTCGTGGTACGGCCATTCACGCCGAGCACGACCGTCTCGGCTTACGTGCTGTGGTCGGAGGCAAGGCCGCTATCGCATTTGGCAAAGACGTTTCGCAGCGAGGTACGCAACGCCAGCCGGGGTCTTACGGAGAAGGCAAACACAATTGTTTCAGCAACGGCGCCGCCCAATACGGTGTCCTCGCCCCTTGGAAAGGGCATCACCGGCTCATCCGCGCACTCGCCCGGGTGAGGGGCATCTTTCCACAAGCGCGACTCGTCGAAAGAGACCCCTCACCCGAGCGAGTTCGCGGATCTGCACTGCATGCCCTCTCCCACCCTGGCGAAGCTCCGCTTCGCCTTGGGGGGCGAGGGCACATTCAAGAGCACCGCGCTTGCGGCGACATATGAGGAACGGAATTTCTGTCGTTAGCTCCAACGCCTCCGCGGCCCAAACCTCACGCGCGCGCCAGCTCGATATCGTGCGTCTGCTTCGTCTCGGCGTCGTACACCTTGATCTGCAACATCGGGAACCGGCGCTTCAGATCATGCGCACCGTTATGCGCGCCCTCCTTGGTCTTGAACTCCGTCTTGATCTGACCATCGACCACGACGGCATAACCGCTCAGCGGCAGGTCTTTGCCGGATTTGTCTTGAGCAGGCTTGTTGGAAACAGACTTCTCTTGGGCAGACTTGAGCATTGCGAGCCGACGTCGTTTCGTGAGTTGAGGGGGCGTCGAGTGCGCAGATGGCCGCGCCCCGAACGACGTCGATGTAAGGTGAGTCTGTCGCGACGAGCAAGCGAAGACGCGTTCTGCACAAGCAGGACGATTACGGTTCAACCTGATGGCGCACCGAGGGTCGGCGCTGACCTCGGGATGTCGGATGCGCGGCCGCGACAGGCAGGTATTCTCCTGCAACCAGCCCCCTGCTCTTTGAGCAATCGCCGTGGCCGCAGGAACCGGTTGACCCTTCGTTTACCTCAGGATCGACCACGACATCGTGAGATTGATGCAAGTCAACATTCTCGCTTCGAACACACCGCCTACTGGCACGGCGTCCAAGCGAATCACTCGTTGCGGTTCCCTCGTTCGGCGTTCCGCCAACGATCCCTATGCATCGTCATGGAGAATCACATGAGCGAGATCGGCGTGACCGCACTCGACCATACCGTCCAGGAAACCAACATCTGGCTGAAGGCGATCGAGCAGAGGCTCGGGCTGGCGAGCCGCCAGCAGGCCTACAACGCGCTGCGAGCCGTGTTGCACGTGTTGCGCGACCGTCTGCCGCTGGCCACCGCTGCGAACTTCGGCGCCCAGCTGCCGCTGCTCATCCGCGGCATCTACTACGAAGGCTGGCAGCACGCGGCCACACCGACGAAGGACCGGCATCTGGAGGAATTCGTCGACGACATCTTCCGCCAGCTGCCGCCGCAGTTCCCGATCGATCCACTCAAGGCCGCGCGCGGCATCTTCGAAATCCTCTGGGAGAAGCTCGACCCGGGTGAGTTCGACAAGCTGATGGGGCACCTGCCGGTGCCGTTGCGAAACCTGCGCGAGCCGGCGACGTGAGGCGTACGCCCGCTTCCAAATTCAATGCGCCAGCTGCCGGTATAGTGCCGGCAGCGCCGCGGGCAGACGACGAATATTGCCGACGATGGCGTAGCCGCCGCGACCGAACAAGGTTGGAAAGTAGGATTGCGCCGAGCCATCGATGGTGACTCCGAACACCGCAACACCTGCTCGCCTGGATTCCTGCACGGCCTTGCGGGTGTCCTCGATCGCGAACCGTCCCTCATAGTGATCGACGTCGTTCGGCTTGCCGTCGGTCAACACCAGCAAGAGGCGCTTGCGCTCCGGACGCTCCGCAAGCTCGCCGGCCGCATGACGGATGGCTGTGCCGATACGCGTGTAGTAGCCCGGCCTGAGCGCACCAATGCGTCGCTCGACCTGCCCGCTCATCGGCTCGCCGAACGCCTTCACGGTCTCCAGGCGGACCCAGGAATTGCGTCGCGACGTGAAGGTGAGGATGCTGTGGCTGTCGCCGCAGGCCGACAGGCCGTGCGCCAGCACCAGAAGCGCCTCCTTCTCGACGTCCAGGACGCGCACGCCATCGACCCACGCGTCCGTCGACAGCGAGACATCGACCAGCAGGGTCACCGCAAGATCATGCGCGAGCGGACGCATCGCGAGGTGCACGCGATCGAGCCCACCATGGCCGGCGTTGAAGTCGCTGCGCGCGCGGACCAGCGCGTCGATGTCCAGATCGTGCCCGTCGGCCTGCGCGCGCATCACCTCGTGGCGCGGCCGCAAGGTCTCGAAGCGACGCCGCACGCCTCGAATGCGACGGCGCATCGCGTCATCCGGAGCCCAGCTCTCTCCGGCCTCGGTGGCGTCGCCCGTCACCACGCGGCAATGGTCGGGCAGATAGGCGCGGCTGCGATAATTCCATTCGGGGTAGAGCCGGCCACTGTCGAGCCGGGCGCTGTCGACCGCCTCGGGGGGCAGATCGAGATCGAACTTCAGCTTGCTCGCCGGCCTGCCCTTGCGCCTGCTGATCGCGAGCTCGTCGAGATCGTCGGCCGCCTTGCGGGCGTCGTCATCATCCGTGTCATCGGAGGGCCGATCGACGTTCACCATCTCCGCCATCGCGAGAATCTTCTCGAAGCGATTGAGGATGAATGGGTCGCGCTGGGTTCTCTCGTCACGCTCGCGTTGCGCGAAGCGCTTGCGGCCGTCGGGCGCGGTTGCGTCCTGCGCCGGCGCCTCACTCTCCTCGTCATCACGCCCGGCGGCGATGCCGTCGCGGCTCCAGCAATCACCCCACAATGGGCATGGCAGCATCGGCCTGTAGCCAGGCGGCGCCGTGTCCGGCAGAGCGCCGTCGGCGACGACCGCGGCCCACAACCCGTCCTGGAGAGGCGCTCCGGCGCCCAGCAGCGCCATGACGATGGACTCGACCTGCTGCTCCAGTCGCGGCAGCGGCCGTCGCGGCCGAGCCGCGGCAAGCGCTTGGGCGAGTTGTGCATGAGGAGCGACGAGCCCGGGAAAGCGCGCGAGCACCAGCGCCGTCGTCTCGCCGGCACGCCGCAGCGTCAGGAGATCCCGGCGCAGCGGATCCGCCTCCGCGATCGGCTCGACCGACATGGTCGCAAACCACGCGGCAAGCCATCGGTAGAGCTGCGCGTTGAGCGCGCGATCCGGCAACAGCGCGATGGTCTCGGGAAGGAACAATGTGGCACCATCGCGCCCGGCTTGGTCGAGGCATTCGTCTCCGAGCCCGATGCGCTGGCGCCAGCCGAGCCGGTGGCCCGACTTGCGCGCCTTGCTACTCGCGATCTGCACGCCGGTCTCGCCACCGAGCGCACGGAACATCACGGCGATGCGCCCGCTGATCTCGGTCATTGCGACCGCATGATCCGGATGGACCGGGTAGCTCGACGTCGTGCCGACCAGGCGATGCCAGGCACGGCCGACGGTCTCCTCCAGTTCCAGGAAGTCGAGCATGGCTCACCCGATCACGACGTGCGCGACCTCGCGCAACGCGTCCTTGACGTCCGCGTCGTCGGTGAGCGGCTCGATCATCGCGGCGAGCACGGCATCGGCGACCGGCGTGCCAGCCGCAACCAGCGTCGCGCAATAGACCAGGAGCCGTGTCGAGACACCCTCCTCCAGGTCGTGGCCCTGCAGCGCGCGCAGGCGATGCGCCAGCCCCACCAGCGGCCGCACCCGCTCGGGCGACAGCCCGCTCTCGGCCGCGACCACCGCGATCTCCTGCTCGGCCGGCAGGAAGCCGAACTCGATGGCGATGAAGCGCTGCCGCGTCGATGGCTTCAGCGCCTTGTGCAGCGACTGGTAGCCGGGATTGTAGGACACGACCAGCATGAAGCCGTCGGGCGCGACCAGCTCCTCTCCGGTGCGCTCCAGCGGCAGAATGCGCCGGTCGTCCGTGAGAGGATGCAGCACGACGGTCACGTCCTTGCGTGCCTCGACCACTTCATCGAGATAGCAGATGCCGCCGTCACGCACCGCGCGGGTCAGCGGCCCGTCGGTCCATATGGTGTCGCCGCCCTTGAGCAGATAGCGCCCGGTGAGATCGGCGGCGGTGAGATCGTCGTGACAGGCGACCGTGTGCAGCGGCAGGCCGAGTCGCGCCGCCATGTGCGCGACGAAGCGGGTCTTGCCGCAGCCGGTCGGACCTTTCAGCAGCACCGGCAGGCGATGCCGGAAGGCATGCTCGAACAACGCGCACTCGTTGGCGGTCGGCGTGTACGGCGGCAACGAGGGAACGGTGTCGATCGCGTGCAGCGCGGTTTTCATGATCTCTCTCCAAAAGCGGGGACTACAGGCGGCGACCGCGGGGCCGCCGCCTGCAAGCATTCACTCCGCGGGCTGCAGGGCACCGGGGATCACGGCCTGCTTCGCGCGGCCGGGCACCAGCACGGCCCAAACGAACATCAGCGCCGAGATCGCCACGAACACGCCCGAGCCGAGTCGCACCCAGTAGAACATCGCGAGCTGGTCCTGCACGTCCATGTAGCTCTGGCCGAGCACGCGCTGCAGATGGACCTGAAGAATGCCGGCGAAGGTCAGGGCGAAGGTCATCACCATCATCGCCGTGCACATGATCCAGCAGCTCGCGATCGAGAGCCACTGGTTGTAGGGCGCACGCTGGCGCAGCTGCGGTACCGCATAGGCCATGACAGCGAGGTTGAGCATCACATAGGCGCCGAAGAAGGCGAGATGGCCGTGTGCGGCTGTCACCTGAGTGCCGTGGGTGTAGTAGTTCACGCTCGACAGCGTATGCAGGAAGCCCCACACGCCGGCACCGAGGAACGCCATCACCGAGCAGCCGACGGACCACAGCAGCGCGGCACGGTTCGGATGCTTGCGGCCGGCCTTGAGCGTCATCTGCACCGTGAAGATCACCATGGTGAAGAACGGTGCGACCTCGAGGGTCGAGAACAGCGAGCCGATCCACTGCCAGTAGCCGGGCGCGCCGATCCAATAGAAGTGGTGGCCGGTGCCGAGGATGCCGGAGAACAGCGCGAGGCCGATGATGACATAGAGCCACTTCTCGACCACTTCGCGGTCGATGCCGTTGAGCTTGATCATCAGGAAGGCCAGGATCGAGGCCATGATCAGCTCCCAGACGCCCTCGACCCAGAGATGGACGATGTACCACCAGTACATCTTGTCGACGGCGAGATTGGCCGGATTGTAAAAGGCGAACAGGAAGAAGATCGCCACGCCCCACAGGCCGAACAGCAGGATGTTGGTCACCGTGGTCTTGCGGCCCTTCAGCGCCGTCATCGTCACGTTGAACAGGAACATCAGGCAGACGACGACAATGCCGACCTTGATGATGAAGGGCTGCTCGAGGAACTCGCGGCCTTCATGATAATGGAAGAGATAGCCGACGACGGCGGCACCCGCGGCGCCGAAGAACATCCAGAACTGGATCTTGGCGAGCAGCGGGCTGTAGAGCTCGGTCTCGGTCTCCTCGGGCAAGAGGAAATAGGTAGCGCCCATGAAGCCGATCAGCGACCACACGATCAGCGCGTTGGTGTGGATCATGCGGACGATGTTGAAGGGCAGCAGGACCGACAGCGTGTTCGGCAGCACATAGATCGTGCCGGCGAGCAGGCCGAATATGACCTGGGCGAGGAAGAGCGTCAGCGCGCCGTAGAAATACAGCATCGCGACCTTCTGGGTCTCATATCTCATCGCGAATCTCTCTCATGGTGAAAGGGCGGGATGCCGGCTCAGCCGGCCTTGTTCGGCGGCCAATCCTGGCGCTTGATCGTGTCGGTCCATTGCAGGAAGTCGGCGAGGTCGTTGAGCTCCTGGTCGGAGAGATTGAACTGCGGCATCTGCCTCCGGCCGGGCGCACCCGAGGGCTGCGACTGCATCCAGGATTTCAGCATCTCGCGCGCGGCGGCGGGGTCCTGCCTGCCGCCCCAGCGGTCCCAGACATTGCCGACCTCCGGCGCAAAGTAGGCCCCCTCGCCGAGCAGCGTATGGCAGTTGATGCAGGAGTTCTTCTCCCAGACATGCTTGCCGCGCGCGACGCCGTCCGAGAGCGTGGTGGCGTTGGTCGAGGTCGTGACCATGTAGTAGTGGCTGTGCGCGGTCAGCCCGAGGAAGATCGCGAAGAAGAAGGCCGAACCGCCGTAGAAGACGTTCCGTGCGGCCGACTTGGTCAGGCGTTCCGCCATGACACGTCCTTTCCGGTTGGTGAGGGTCGATGGTGAAGGCAATCTAACGACACCGCCGGGGCTCTCTTTGTCGCGGCGCAAGCAGCACGGCGATCGCCCGTCAGACCAGCGCGCGGAGCGCCACCGCGAGCCCGGCGAACGTAACCAGACCCACAAGCCAGGATGTGAGCAGGCCGCGCCACAGCGCGGGCGCATGGCGCAGGCCGAGAAAATCCAGCACGATCACCCTGCCCTTGGCTAATGCCAGCGAGAGCACCAGCGCATCGGCCAGCCAGCGGTTCGGCAGCAGCAGCGAGGCCGCGAGCGTGGCGATGGCGAGGCTCAGCAGGGTGAGCCAAGCGAGCGTGAGGCGATCGCGGACCATGGCTCATCCCACCAGATAGAGGATCGGGAACATCACGATCCAGACCAGATCGACCATGTGCCAGAACGCCGTCCCGGTTTCGACACCGTTGGGCGAGGCATGACGACCGACGATTCCGAGAATGATCATCCCGAGCACGACGTGGAGCAGATGGAAGCCCGTGAGCAGAAAATAGAGCGTGAAGAACGGAGACGTCTCGAGACCGGCGCCGGCTGCGATCTCCACGCCATACTCGGTCAGCTTGACGGCAATGAAGGCCGCGCCGAGCAGGACCGTCAGCGCGATCCAGCGCCGTGCGACAGCGGGTGACGCGCCTCTGGCCGCGGCCGCCCCGCGCGCCGCAGCCCACCCGCTCGTGACCAGCACGATCGTGTTCAATGCCGCGAGAGGGCCGTCCAGCATGGCCTGCCCGGCCGCAAACACGACTGGATTGACCGTTCGCGCCACGACGAAGGCGCCGAGCAGCAGCCCGAAGGCAACGAGCTCGCTGAGGATCAGGACCCACATCATGGGGTCGCCCGGCAGCCCGTCGAGCAGGCCCCAGCGCTCCGTCGTTTCCGGTTCATATGCGAGTGCCGACACGGTCATCTCCGATCAGATGCGGCAAAGCTAATCGGGGCAGCAGACATGCTCTTTGTCGGCGCACAAACAGCGCGGCGCCGGGACGCGCTACGGGATCGGCGCCATCAGGAGCACGTCCATGACCGAAGCGCAGCTCGGCCTCGTCACCGCCACCCCGATCATCATCGTGTTTGCGGCAGCGCTGCGGCGCATGGGCGTGCTGTCGACCACGGGGACCGTGTCCGCGATTGCGCTCTCCGTTGCGATCGCGGTCGTCCTGTTCACCACGCAATAGTCGGCCTGGAACCTTTGCCGGCCTCGGGCGTCAGATCGTTCGGAGGTGCGGCATGGACGACAACCGATTCGCAGAGCTGCTCGGGAACGCCGCAATCAGCGTGTGGGGCGACATGCCACGCGACATCCAGGAGGCGCTGTTCGAGACTGCGATGCGCGGTCACGACGACCTGCGGCATGAGCTGGCGAAGCTGCTGCACGACCGTCACCCGCGCACGGAGCATCCGCCGCAGCCGGCGTGAGCGGTCTCACTAGGGACGATCGTCGGCCCGGAAATGGGCGGGCTCATCGTATCCCTTGCGGCTGCTGTAGAACAACAGCACCATCAGCCCGATCCCCACGATGAGCGAAAACACCACGCCGAGCGTGAGTGCGATCCAGCCCTCGGTCGGCATCGGATCGCCGGGCAGAGTCATTCCCTGATAGGCGAATACGCTGGCGGCTGCGAGAATCAGCAGCAATGCAACGATGACGGCGATCGGTCCTGCACGCATGGCGGTCGACTCCTGCCCCGAGAACAGGAAGCGGTCACGATCGTTCCTGGACGGTTGCGGTAACGGCGCACAGCGGCAGTTCCGAAATGTGGGAACGCCGCGCCCGCTTCGTCACGCTGCGCTGCCGAAAGCATCGCGCTGCATCCAATCGCGGCATCATCTGCTCACGGGATGACGCGCTCGTCCGCGCGTTGGCGCGTGCCGCATGGCTGCTCTCGCGGCGGATCGCTAGGCGTCCGGGAACTTAGCTGATAACCATACCGGCTTCCTATCGGCTAAAGAGGACAAGACCGGAGATGGACAACCGCAGCGAGATCTGGCGCGGCGTCGACGCGATCAAGACCCGTTTCATTGAGCTCAGCGACCGAGTGTGGAGCATGCCCGAGGTCTGCTACACCGAGGCCCGCTCGTCTGCCGAACATCTCGCCGAGCTGAAGCACCAGGGTTTTCGCATCACCGAAAAGGTGGCGGGTATTCCGACCGCGCTGATGGGCGAATGGGGCGAAGGCGGTCCGGTCATCGCCTTCATGGGCGAATACGACGCCCTGCCCGGGCTCAGCCAGGAGGCGGGAGTCGCCGAGCATCGTCCGATCGAGACCGGAGGCCATGGGCACGGCTGCGGCCACAATCTGCTCGGCTCCGCCGCGCTGCTTGCGGCCACCGCCGTGAAGGACTGGCTGGCAGCCAACAAGGTTCCGGGCCGCGTCCGTTATTATGGCTGCCCCGCCGAGGAAGGTGGAGCGGCGAAGGCGTTCATGGTGCGGTCGGGCGCGTTCGCGGATGCCGACATTGCCATCACCTGGCATCCGTCGAGCTTCTGGGAGGTGGTGATGACGCCGTCGCTCGCCAATACACGGGCGGACTTCATCTTCACCGGGCGCACCTCGCATGCGGCAGCCTCGCCGCATCTCGGCCGCAGCGCGCTCGACGCGGTGGAGCTGATGAATGTCGGCGTCAACTACATGCGCGAGCACATGCCGAGCGACGCTCGCGTGCACTACGCGCTGCTCGACACCGGCGGCATCGCTCCCAACGTCGTGCAGGCACATGCGCGCGTGCGCTATTCGATCCGCGCCCGTGACCTGCCCGGCATGAACGAGCTGGTCGGGCGCGTCCACAAGATCGCACAGGGCGCGGCGATGATGACCGAGACCAAGGTCGAGATGAAGATCATCTCCGCGGTCTCCAACATCCTGCCGAACACGCCGCTCGAAGAGGCGCTGTACGAGGTCATGCAGGAGCTCGGTCCGCCGCATTTCGACGACAGCGACCGCGACTTCGCCGGGCAGATCCAGGCGACCTTGACCGACAAGGACATCGAGTCGGTCTATTACAGCATCGGCATGGAACCGGCCGACAAGCCACTCGCCGACTTCCTCGTGCCGCTCAACACGAAGCGCAATCCGCAGATCGGCTCGACCGATGTCGGCGACGTCAGCTGGGTGGTGCCCACCGTGCAGGTGCACGCGCCGACGGTGGCGATCGGCACGCCGTTCCACACCTGGCAGGTGGTCGCGCAAGGCAAGACGCCGGCCGCCCACAAGGCGATGGTGCAGGCCGCCAAGGCCATGGCCGGGCTCGGCATCAAGGCGCTCAATGAGCCCGCTCTGATCGCCGCCGCCAAGGCCGATCTCACGAAGCGGACGACGCGCACGCCCTATGTCAGCCCGCTGCCTGCCGAGGTCGAGCCGCCGCTGACGATGTCGGTCGCCTGAAATCAGAACTGGGGGAAATAGCATGGCAAAGACAGCAAAGAAGCCGGCGGCGAAGACCGCCCGGCCGGCGCCGAAACGCGCGACCGCGCGCGCCGCGGCCAAGACGAAGCCTGCGGCCAAGGCCAAGACCACGACCAACACCACAACCGAGGCCAAGACATCACCCAAACCGCCGGCGAAGGCCGCCGCGCCGAAACCACGGCTGCCGAAGGGGCCGGTCTGGCAGTGGTCGGCGGTCGACACCGCCGCCGCGATCCGCTCCGGCGCCGTCTCCTCGGTCGAGGTGACCGAGGCGCACATCGCGCGGATGCACGAGGTCAACCCGAAGCTCAATGCGGTCGTCGTGGATCTGTCGGAAGACGCCCTGAAGGCTGCGCGTGCAGCCGACAAGGCGCGCGACAAGAGCGGCCTGCTGCACGGCGTGCCGGTCACGATCAAGGAGAACGTCGACTACGAGGGGCGGCCAAATCCGAACGGCGTTCCAGCGCAGATGGGCATCATTGCGCCCTCCGACGCGCCGATTGTGCGCAACCTCAAGACGGCCGGCGCGATCGTACTCGGCCTCACCAACACGCCGGAATTCTCGTTTCGCGGCTTCACCGACAATCCGCTGCATGGCCTGACGCTCAATCCGTGGGATCCAGAGATCACCTGCGGCGGCTCCTCGGGCGGCGCCGGAGCTGCTGTCGCCGCCGGCATCGGCACCATCGCGCATGGCAACGACATCGGCGGCTCGCTGCGCTGGCCGGCGCATTGCAACGGCGTGGTCACGATCAAGCCGACGCAGGGGCGTATCCCAGCCTATAATGAAAGCGCCGCGACCGAACGGCCGATGCTGGCGCATCTGATGTCGTCGCAGGGCCCGCTGGCGCGCAGCGTCGCCGACGTCAGGCTGGCGCTGGAGGTGATGAGCCAGCGCGATCCGCGCGATCCGTGGTGGGTGCCGGCCCCGCTCGAGGGCGAGAAGCCGAAGCGGCCGGTCAAGGTCGCGCTCGCCAAGATCCCTGATGACATGGACGTCGATCCGTCGGTGCAGGCCGCGCTCCGGCAGGCCGCGGATCATCTGGAGCGCGCCGGCTACCGGGTCAGCGAGGTCGAGGTCCCCGACATCTCCGGTGTCTGGCAGACCTGGTGCGACGTCATCACCACCGAGGTGGTGGTGATGCAGGAGGCCAAGATGCTGGCCGTCACCTCGGAGGACTTCCACAAGGCGTGGGGCGGGATGCGGGCCAAGGCCGAGATCCTCGACCTCGCAGGATGGATGAATGCGACGGCGCAACGCTCGACTCATATCCGGGCCTGGCAGATGTTCTTCGAGGACTATCCGGTGGTCCTGGCACCGACCACGGTGAAGCCGACGCCCGGTCCGCGCGACGACACCGTCAGCCCGGAGCGCGTGCGCGAGATCTTCTTCAACGAGATCCGCTTCATCTCGGCGATCAACGTGCTCGGTCTGCCCGGCGCGGTGGTGCCGGTCACGGTCGACAATGGCCAGCCGATCGGCGTGCAGCTGATCGCCGGCCGCTATCGCGAGGATCTCGCCCTCGATGCCGCTGCGGCAATCGAGAAGCGCGCGGGCATGCTGGTGCGGCAGCTCTGGGACCGGATGGCCTAGTCCTGCCAAGGGCCCGGGGATCGTGATCCCCGGGCCGGTCGTGTTTGCGACACGGCGCCCGCATCCATTGTCGAAACCCGAACATTGACGCGCATCGCGCCGGCACGAGGCAGCCCTCGTGTTGACGGGAACCGGCCGAGCTGTCTATTCTGATATATACGAATGGATATAGCATGGCATCGGATCCGCCCGGTGCGACGGAACGGGACTTGCAATTCACCGACACGACCCAGGTTCGGTGAATACAAAGGGACAATTGTGATGAGATCGATGCGCTTCGCTACCGCCGCCCTCTGCGCCGTCGTTGCCCTCTTGACCGGCGCGAACGCCTTTGCCGGCAGTGCCAACATCGCCGTCGCCGCCAATTTCACCGAGCCGGCAAAAGAGATCGCGGGCCTGTTCAAGGCCAAGACGGGCCACGAGCTGGTGCTGAGCTTCGGCTCGTCCGGGCAGTTCTACACCCAGATCAAGGAGAACGCGCCGTTCGCGATCCTGCTCTCCGCCGACGACGAACGGCCGAAGAAGCTTGTCGACGAGGGCCTCGGCGTCGCCGAGAGCCGCTTCACCTATGCGATCGGCAAGCTCGTGCTGTGGAGCAAGGACCCGAACGCGGTGAAAGGCGAGGAAACGCTGAAGGCGAACGCGTTCAACAAGCTGTCGATCGCCAATCCCACGGCCGCGCCCTATGGCGCCGCCGCGATCGAGACGCTGAAGGCGCTCAAGCTCTATGAGACGATCCAGCCCAAGATCGTCCAGGGCAACACGATCTCGCAGGCGTTCCAGTTCGTCGATACCGGCAATGCCGAGGTCGGCTTCGTCGCGCTGTCGCAGCTGATGCCGAATGCGGGCGGCTCGCGCTGGCTGGTGCCGCAGACCCTCTACAGCGAGATCCGTCAGGATGCCGTGCTGTTGAAGTCATCCGCCGGCAACGAGGCGGCGACCGCGTTCCTGACCTTTCTCAGGACTCCGGAAGCCCGTGCGGTCATCGAGAAGTTCGGCTATGCTCTGGATCCGAAATCCGGCAGCTGAGCCCTTCAATCGATGAACCTCCAGGAATGAACCTCCACGTCCCAGCCGACATCTGGCAACCGGTCAGTCTGACCCTCGAATTGGCAGCGATCACGACCGTCATTCTGATGATCGTGGGAACACCGATCGCGTGGTGGCTGGCGCGGTCGCAGGCGTGGTGGAAGGAGGCGGTCGCAGCGCTGGTGGCGATTCCGCTGGTGCTGCCGCCGACCGTGCTCGGCTTCTATCTGCTGGTCGCGCTCGGCCCGAGCGGTCCGGGCGGGGCGCTCGCTTCCTTGTGGGGCGCACGCACCCTGGCCTTCACTTTTCCGGGCCTCGTGATCGGCTCGGTGCTGTTCTCGATGCCGTTTGTCGTGCAGCCGATCCGCAACGCCTTCGAAGCGATGGGCGAGAAGCCCCTGGAAGCAGCCGCCACGCTGCGCGCCTCGCCATGGCGCGCGTTCTGGACGATCGCCGTGCCGCTGGCGAGCCCCGGCTTCCTCACCGGCGCGATCCTCGGCTTTGCCCACACCGTCGGCGAGTTCGGCGTCGTGCTGATGATCGGCGGCAACATTCCCGGCAGGACGAAAGTGCTGTCGGTCGCGATCTACGACTACGTCGAGACCTCGCAATGGACCGAAGCCTCGGTGCTGGCGCTCGGCATGGTCGTGTTCTCGTTCGGCGTCATTCTGACGATGATGCTGATCGAGAAGAAGATGACGCGACGCGCGTCATGAGCACCGTCAAGGTCGACTTCCACGGGACGCTCGGGCGCTTCGAGCTGAACGCGCGGTTCGAGGTGCCGGCGCGCGGCGTCACTGCGATCTTCGGCCCATCCGGCTGCGGCAAGACCGCCGTCATGCGCAGCATCGCCGGCCTCAACCGCCTGGACGGACGATGCTCGGTCGCCGGCGACGTCTGGCAGGACGAGAAGACCTTCCGCCCAGTGCACCAGCGCCCGATCGGCTACGTCTTTCAGGAAGCCAATCTGTTTCCGCATCTCTCCGTCCGTCGCAACCTGATGTACGGGCATCCCGGCCCGACCGGCCCCACCGCCATCGGCTTCGATGAGGTCGTGTCGCTGCTGGGCATTGCCAAGCTGCTGGAGCGCTCGCCGCGCCATCTGTCCGGCGGCGAGCGGCAGCGCGTGGCGATCGGCCGCGCTCTGCTCAGCCAGCCGAAGCTGCTGCTGATGGACGAGCCGCTGTCGGCGCTCGACCAGATGACCAAGGACGAGATCCTGCCCTATCTGGAGCGGCTCCACGCCGCGCTCGACCTGCCGATCCTCTACATCAGCCACGATATCGCCGAGGTCGAGCGGCTCGCCGATCAGCTGGTGCTGATGCGCAACGGCAGCGTCCTGGCTTCAGGCCCGCTGTCGGTGCTCCAAGCCGACCTGACACTGCCGCTCGCGCTCTCGCGCGATGCTGCGGTGAGTCTCGATGCCACCGTTCTGAAGCACGACGCCATCGACGGCATGGTGACGCTTGCGGTGCCGGGCGGGCATTTCGTGCTGCCGGCCGAGCCGCTTGCATCCGGAACGCGCCGCCGCCTGCGCGTGCTGGCCGATGACGTCAGCCTCGCCGTGGAAACGCCGAGCCGCAGCACCATCGTCAACGTGCTGCGCGCGAAGATCCTGGAAATCCGCAGCCAGTCGGACCACCGCGTCACCGCCCTGCTCGGCCTCGGCGAGGACGGCCAGGGCGCGCGGTTGCTGTCGCGGGTCACGCAACGCTCGTGGAACGAGCTCGGCCTGCGGGCGGGGCTTGCCGTCTACGCCCAGGTCAAGGGCGTCGCGCTGGTTCGGCGCGAAGAGCCCATCGCCTGATCGGCACACGCCGCCACCCTCAGCGCCATCGCGCCGTGTTGTATAAGCGACAATATAGCATTCAATGTTATATCCTAAACAATATAGCTAAGAAGCAGACGAGCCGATGCCCGTTTGCTTTTCCTCAATGCAATGAACAAGTTGATCGGCGCATGACGATCTGGCCCGCGGCTTGCTCATTCGATCTCGCAACACGAGGTCATCCGCATGAAAGCCGCCGCCGTCACCTGGCATCCGAACGCGCCCAAGC
Organism: Bradyrhizobium sp. SZCCHNS2022; assembly: GCF_032377575.1. NCBI lineage: Bacteria > Pseudomonadati > Pseudomonadota > Alphaproteobacteria > Hyphomicrobiales > Nitrobacteraceae > Bradyrhizobium > Bradyrhizobium sp. SZCCHNS2022. The sequence continues at coordinate 3,985,089 of NZ_JAUHHZ010000001.1, forward strand.
CGCTCGCGCTGGTGCTGGGCACCAACGAGATCGCCTCGGCGATCGCGGCAAAGCTCAGCCAGGTACGCTTCGCGCTCGTTCTCTGCCATGACGCCTTTCCGCCGGTGATCCGACGCGGAATGGCGTTTCACGACGTCCTCTACGGTGAGGCGTGCGACATCGACGGCGTGATCGGCTGCCGGGCCGAGGACATCGCGGACGTCGTGCGCATTCATCGCGAGCCCGACCAGGTCGCCGTCACCGGGATGCATCTCACCGACATCATCGCGTTCCGCTATCCCGCGGTCATCGTCGACGCGCGGATGCAGAAGCATCTGGCCACGCCGGATCTGCGCGGCGTCGCCGGCATCGCGGTCGGCATCGGGCCACGCTTTGCGGTCGGGCACAATTGCAACATCGCGATCGAGACGCATCCTTGCGAGACAGGCGCGATCGTGGCGCGCGGCACCACGCGCGACGCGGACGGGAAGGCGCGCGCGCTCGGCGGCGCCGGCCGCGAGCGCTTCGTCTATTCCGATCAGGACGCCGTCTGGCATACGCCGCTCGACATCGGCACCCGCGTCTACAAGGGACTGCAGCTCGGCTCGCTCGGCGGCGCGCCGGTGCTGGCGCCGCTCGATGGCGCACTGCGCGGCATCGCGCGCGACGGTCTGCGCGTGCCGGCCAACGTCAAGCTGCTGGAGATCGATCCACGCGGTCGCCACGCCGCCTGGACCGGCATGGACGAGCGCGGGCGGTCAATCGCCGCGAGCGTCGTGTCGGCTGTCCACGAGATCATGCAAACCGGTCGGAAGGCGGGCCGCGTCTCCGCCAATGTGTGAGGAGGACTGCCATGGATGTCGCTGAGGTCGGGACGCGTCAGATCGTGGCGCTGCAGGGCGCCGCGTCCAGTGTGATCCAGGATCTGCTCGACGAGCTTGCCAAGCGGCTCGCAGGCATGGGGCTGCGCGTCTCCGGCGTGATCGAGAGCAGCGTCGACAAGACGAGGCCGTGCAAGGCCATGATGCTGCGCAGCCTCGACGATGGCAGCGTGTTCTCGATCTCGCAGGATCTCGGCCCGGGATCGCAGGCCTGCCACCTCGATCCGGAAGGCCTCGTGCTCGCCTGCGCCGCGGTCGAGCAGTCGATCGCGCGCGGCACCGACGTCGTCATTCTCAGCAAGTTCGGCAAACAGGAAGCGGCGGGCAGCGGTCTCGCCGACGCATTCGGCGCGGCGATCTCCGCCGGGCTTCCGGTCATCACCGCGGTTTCGCCGGCGCTGATGAGTGAGTGGCAAAATTATACCGGCGGGTTGGCTGAGTACGTGCCAGCCGAAATCGCGCGGCGCGCCGCCTGGTTGACGGACTGGTCTTGTCGGGTCATGACATCGCGGGCATGCGTATGACATGATCAGAGTCATGTGACGCCAGATCGGACGGACATGAAGCGCGCAGCGCAGATCGAACTGACCATCACCTTCAGCAATGGCGGCAGCCTGTCGCCCGAGGATCTGCAGTTGATCGAGTTCATCCGCAAGGAGCGTTCGATCCTGGGCGCGGCGCGCGCAAGCGGCATCTCCTATCGCAAGTGCTGGCTGATGGTCGATGCGCTCAACCGCACCTTCGAAACGCCGGTGTTCGAGACTCATCCGGGACGGCGGGGCGGCGGGGCCGAGATCACGCCGTTCGGCGAGCGGCTGATCGCGCTGTATCGCTCGATGGAGCGACGCACCCGCACGGCCACCGCTGCGGCGCTCGCCGAGCTGCAGAAAGCTACGGATCCCCGCTATCAGAAGCGGGCCAGCGGCGCGGCCGAGGCAGCTCCGAAGGCCGAACCGCGCCGGGTCCGATCGCAACGCTCTTGATCATCGCCCAGGCCGACAAATCGGGCTCCAGCGCCAGCCGCTCGACGGACTCCAGCGTGACCAAGGCGTGCAGCCTCGTCGCACCGAGATCGAACGTCACGCGAACATAGGGCGGATCGAGCGGCAGGATCTCCTCGATCCGGCCGGGCAGCCGGTTGGTGATCGACACATCCATCGGCCGCGACAGCGCGATCGACACGTCGCGGGCCTCGATGGTCACGGAGACGCCGGCGTCGACAGCGGCATCGACCATCGGCACACGCAGCTCGCCGTCGGCGAAGAACAACGTCGACATGCCATATTGCGGATCATGCCGCAGCACCCGCGCCGGAACGGTGGTGCTGAGCACGACGGCTGAGTCCGGCGAGGATGTGGACTGAGCGCTCATCGGCGTCAGCTCTCCGCGCTCACGGCCGGTCGTGGTCGTACAGCACGCGCACCCGGATGGTGCCTTCCACCGCGCGCAGTTCCGACAGCAGCTCCTCGCCCTCGCCGCCGACCACGTCGGTCTCGAGCACGACGTAGCCGACCTCCGGATCAGTCTGCAGATATTGCGCGAGGATGTTGATGTTGTGCCGCGCCACCGCCTCGTTGACCTGGCGCAGCACGCCGGGAACGTTGCGGTGCACGTGGATGAAGCGCGTGCCGGTCGGGCGCGCCGGCAATTGCACCTGCGGAAAGTTGACCGCGCCGAAGGTCGAGCCAACGTCGGAATAATCGATCAACTTGCGCGCGACCTCCCCGCCGATGCGGTCCTGCGCCTCCTCGGTGGAGCCGCCGACATGCGGGGTCAGGATCACGTTGGGCAGGCCCTGCAGCGGCGACACGAACGGATCGGCATTCGACGCCGGCTCGACCGGAAACACGTCCACCGCAGCACCGGCGAGCTTGCCGTCACGCAGCGCGCTGGCCAGCGCGTCGATGTCGACCACCGTGCCGCGCGAATTGTTGATCAGATAAGCCCCGTCCTTCATATGACGGATCTGGCGCTCGCCGATCATGTTCGCCGTCGCCGGCGTCTCCGGCACGTGCAGCGAGACGACGTCGCTCATCGCCAGGAGCTCTTCGAGGCTCTCGACCGGCTCGGTGTTGCCATGCCGCAGCTTGTCGGTGAGATCGAAGAAGATCACCCGCATCCCCATGGTCTCGGCGAGGTTCGACAGCTGCGAGCCGATATTGCCATAGCCGACGATGCCGAGCGTCTTGCCGCGCACCTCGCGGCTGCCATTGGCGGACTTGTCCCAGCCGCCGGCATGCGCCGACACCGAGCGCGGGAAGATCCGCCGCATCAGCATCACGACCTCGGCGATGGTCAGCTCGGCGACGCTGCGCGTGTTCGAATAGGGCGCGTTGAAGACGGGAATGCCGAGCCGCCGCGCCGCGTCGAGATCGACCTGATTGGTGCCGACCGAGAAGCAGCCGACGGCCATCAGCCGGTCCGCCGCCTGCAGCACTTCCTCGGTCAAATGCGTCCGCGAGCGAATGCCGAGCATGTGCACGCCGGACAGCATCCGCCTCAGCTCCGCCGAGCCGAGCGCCTTGGGCAGCCGTTCGACCTCGGTATAGCCGTTGGCCTCGAACATGCGGACGGCCGAGTCGTTCACGCCCTCCAGGAGCAGAACACGGATCTTTTGCTTGGGCAGCGAGAGCGGCATGGGCCTGGCCTGAATCAATCGTGGGTGTGGCGTAGTGTAGCGGTTGTTACAGTCGCGATGCGTTGAAACTTGGTGAATGCGGCGCGGCAGGATCGCTTTCTGTCGCTTTCTCAGAGTCTTGTCCACTCCGCAGCGGCATTTTCAGCGGCAATGCAAAATCAGCGCCTGGCATACCGGATTCACCCGGCCTCTTGCGCCGCAACAACCGCAGATCGTTGTTTTGTGTGCTGACAAACCCCGCGAGCAGAGCTAGCCTTTCAGGCAATCACAAAATCATCGGGAGGTCAGCATGTCAGACGGAATGGTCGAGGCACGCGCGCAGGAGGCGACTCACGGCGAAGCCCAGACGGTCGACGTCGCCGTCGTCGGCGCCGGATTTGCGGGGTTGTATCTGCTGCATCGGCTGCGCAAGGCGGGCTTCTCGACCGTCGCGTTGGACTCGGCCAACGATGTCGGCGGCACCTGGTACTGGAACCGCTATCCTGGCGCGCGCTGCGACATCCAGACCGTCGACTACAGCTACACCTTCGATCCCGAGCTCGAGACCGCCTGGCAGTGGTCGGAGAAATACGCCACCCAGCCGGAGATCCTGCGCTATCTCGGCTTCGTGGCCGATCGCTATGATCTGCGTCGCGACATCCGCTTCGGCACCCGCGTCCTCGGCGCCTCCTGGGATGAGGCCAGGGAGCGCTGGCTGCTCACGACCGACAACGGCCCAGCGGTGTCCTGCCGCCATTACATCATGGCGACCGGTTGCCTGTCGCAGCCGAAGCCGCCGGAGATCGACGGCATCAACGACTTCAAGGGCGAGATCTACTTCACCAGCCGCTGGCCGCATGACGGCGTCGACCTCCGCGGCAAGCGCGTCGCGGTGATCGGCACCGGCTCGTCCGGCATCCAGTCGATCCCGATCATTGCCGAGCAGGCATCGCAGCTGACGGTGTTCCAGCGCACGCCGAACTTCGCGCTCCCCGCGCACAACGGCCCGCCGCCGGCGGATCGTGCCGCGCAGCTCGCACAGGATCGCGCCGGTCTGCGCGAGCAGGCGCGCTGGTCGATGGCCGGCGTGCCGATCCCACCAGCGACCGAATTCAGCTGGGCACTGAGCGAGGCCGAGCGCCGCGAGCGCTTCGAGAAGATGTGGGCCTCCGGCGATCTCGTCGGCATGCTGACCCAGCTGTGGGCCGACCAGGGCGTCGATGCCGACGGCAATGCGCTGCTCGCCGATCTCATCCGCGAGAAGATCCGCGAGATCGTCAAGGACCCCGAGACGGCCGAGGCGCTCACGCCCCATGATCATCCGTTCGGCGCCAAGCGTCCATGCCTGGATACCAACTACTACGCGACGTTCAACCGCCCGAACGTCACCCTGGTCAATCTGCGCAAAGAGCCGATCACGTCGATCACCGCCAACGGCATCAAGACCGACAAGCGCAGCTTCGACATCGACGTCATCGTGTTCGCGACCGGCTTCGATGCCATGACCGGCGCGATCCGCGCGGTGCATCCGATCAAGGGGCGCGGCGGCAAGTCGCTCGACGATAGTTGGGCGAATGGGCCGGAGACTTATCTCGGATTGACCGTCGCAGGCTTTCCCAATCTGTTCCTGATCACCGGTCCCGGCAGCCCGTCGGTGCTGTCGAACATGGCGGTGTCGATCGAGCAGCATGTCGACTTCGTGGTCGATCGCCTCGCGGAGATGCGCAACGCGGGCTTCACGACCATCGAGCCGACGGAGACCGCACAGGCAGGCTGGTCGCGTCACATGGCGGACTGCGCCACCGTGACGCTGCACCGGCTCGCCAACACCTGGTACACGGGCGCCAACGTGCCCGGCAAGCCGCAGGCGCTGATGCCGTATACGGGCGGCGTCGGTCCCTATCGCGGCATCTGCAACGAGATCGCCAGCCGCGGCATGCTCGGCTTCAGGCTGACCGGCCCGAACGGCGCGACCCAGTGCAACGACGGCGAGATCGTGAAGCTGCAGCCGGATGTCCGGCTGGTGCTGAACATGCTCACCGAGATGAACCTGCCGCCGATCGAATCGATGGGCGCGGCGGGCGCCCGCGAATTCGTGACGCAGTTCAATGCGGCAAGGCCGCCGGGACGCCCCGTCGGCGAGGTGAAGGACGGCACGCTGGAAGGCGCCGAGGGTCCCCTGCCCTATCGGCTATATCGTCCGGCCACGCCCGGCCCGCATCCGATCGTCGTGTATTTCCATGGCGGCGGCTGGGTGCTCGGCGACGAGCAGTCGGATGATCCGTTCTGCCGGGACATGTGCCGCCGCTCCAACATGATCTTCGTCAGCGTCGGCTATCGCCATGCGCCGGAGCATCGCTTTCCTGCTGCAGCCGAGGACGGCTACGCGGCGACGCGCTGGATCGCCGAGCATGCTGCGGAGCTCGGCGGCCGCGATGGCCCGGTGCTGGTCGCCGGCTGGAGCGCTGGCGGCAATATCGCCGCCGTCACCTGCCAGCTGGCGCGCGACCGCGGCGGTCCGGTCATCGGCGGCCAGCTGCTGGTGTGCCCCGTCACCGATTGCAGCTTCGATCGGCCGTCCTACACCGAGAATGCGGCAGGATACTTCCTGACACGCGGGCTGATGTACTGGTTCTGGGACATCTACTGCTCGCCGGCCGACCGCACCGATCCGCGCGTCTCGCCGCTGCGTGGCAAGCTGCAGGGTCTGCCGCCGGCCTACATCGTCACCTGCGAGTTCGATCCGCTGCGCGACGAGGGCGTCGCCTATGCAGAAGCGCTCGCGGCGGCTGGCGTGCCGGTCGGACAGCTCAAGGCCCGCGGCCACTTCCATTCGTCGCTCACGATGGTGGACGTCGTCATCACGGGCGTCGGCGGCCGCGTGCAGATGGCGGAGGCGCTACAGGCGTTCACGCAGTCAGGGGAAGAAAGCAGCGCGCCGGAGATCAACGCCGCGGCGAGCTGACCAGCGGCGGCCGCGGCCGATTGATCGATATCGGAACGGCCCGCAGATCTGCGGGCCGCGATGGTGAGATAGCGGCGGACGAACGCAGTTCGCGGCGGGCGCAGCTAATACAGGGCCATCGCCACGTCATAGGCGTTCACCGAGGCCCACGCGGTCTCGCGCACATCGCTCGCCGTCATGCCCGGCTTGTACAGGCTCGAGCCGAGGCCGAAGGCACGCACGCCGGCTGCCACGTAGGTCGCGAGGTTCTTGTCCGACACGCCGCCGACGGCGCCGACCACGACGCCCTTTGGCAGCACGGCCAGCTGTGCCGAAATTCCGGACGGGCCGAGCACGGATGCCGGGAAATATTTCAAGGCCGAGGCGCCGCAGCGCAACGCCAGGAACGCTTCGGTCGGCGTGAGCACGCCGGGCATGGTCACCATGTCATAGGCTTGCGCCGTCGCCAGCACTTCGGCATCGACGTTGGGGCTGACCATCAGGCGCCCGCCGGCCTCGGCGACGCGCACGCAATCCGGCGCATTGACGACGGTCCCGGCCCCGATCAGGCAATCATTGCCGAACCGGGCGGCCAGGCGCGAGATCGACACGAACGGGTCCGGCGAGTTGAGCGGAACCTCGATCATCTCGAAGCCGGCTTCGATCAGGACCTCGACGATCGCTTCGGCCTCTTCGGGTTTGATACCGCGCAGAATCGCAACGAGCGACCGCTTGACGGGCGGCCAGGCAACCGACTGTGTCATCAGAAACGCGCTCCCCAGATCTGCCGCGCCGCCTTGATCAGGCCGCGGCGCGATGCCTGCTCGGCATCGCATTCATCCACATTGAAGCCACTTGCGTTCAATGCGTCGCGATACAGATTGCCGAGACGGCCCGATCCGATCAACCGGACCGGACGATCCGCTCGGAAATGCGCGCAGGCATCGGCGATCTCGTGTCCGATCAAAAGACCCGACAACCGTGCGGCACCGTCGGCGCGTTGCTCGAAGCCGAGCAGTTGTGCTGCACGCAGCTGGAACAACGCGCTGGTCAGAGCGGTCGGCTGAGCCCGCGCCGTCGCCAAGGCTGCGCGGAATGGCGCACCTTCCTCGGCATTCGCTCCGCCAGGCTCGATGGCGTGCATCAGGATGCTGTGCTGCGAGATCACGGCGAACAGCTCGCCGGTCATGTAGGTGGCGAATCCGACCACGGCGCCGGACTCGATCCGGATCCATTTGCTGTGGGTACCGGGAATGCAGACTGTGCCGGAGAAGTCCGGCTCGGTGACGCCGAGCAACTGAGTCTCCTCGCCGCGCATGACGTCGGGCCGATCGGCACGCGCCTGAGCCAGTCCGGGCAGGATCCTGACATCGCCCTCCGTCTCGACGCGGATGGCACCGGCGTGGAGGGCGTCGAGCCGTGTCGGGGTGTGCAGATACGGCGCCTCGATCCAGCCCTGCCGTGCCCCAGCCATTCCGCAGATCAGCACGGGCAGTTCGGCCGGTGCACGGAGTTTGCCGAGATGATCATGCAGAACCGGCGCGAAGCCCGACGTCGCACAATGCAGCATGCCTTCGCTGCCGCGGGTCTCGGCAAGCTCCGTTCCGTCGGCGGCCATGAGCCAGGCGCGAAAGCTGGAAGTTCCCCAGTCGACGGCAACAAAGGCCGGCGTTGCTGACGAGGCGGCGGTGGTCACATCCTGCTCCCGGACAGTTCGATCCGCTCCGCAATGGCATGCCCGGCGGTCCGCGGAAACAATAAACTGATCGTGAAACTGACCATGCACGTTCATGCACGTTGTTTCTCTTGTTTATGCATGGTACGGAAGCCGCATGTCAGAGCTTCCACTGGCCCGCCGCGACCAAATCGCCGGCCGCCTCTCCGCAGGGCAGGCCGTCATCGCTGCGGCCCTCGCGACTGAATTCGGCGTCTCCGAGGATGCGATCCGGCGCGATCTGCGGGCGCTTGCCGCCGAAGGACGCTGCCGTCGGGTGTATGGCGGCGCATTGCCCATGGCCGGCGGCGTCGTGCCGATGGCGGCGCGGATCGGTCAAGATCGGGAGCGCAAGCTGGCGCTCGCCAGGACCGCAGCCCGCAGCATTGCGCGCGGGGAGTTTCTCTTTCTCGACAGCGGCAGCACCAATCTTGCGCTGGTCGAACGTCTGCCCGATGACTTCGATCTCACCATCGCCACCAACGGAATCGACATCGCGGCAGCCGTGCTGCACCGCCAGGATCTGCGTCTGATCGTGATCGGCGGCTCCGTTCACGCCGCAGTCGGCGGCTGCGTCGACACGGACGCCCTCATCCAAGTGCAGCGCTTCAACATCGACCGCTGCTTCATCGGCGCCTGTGCCGTCTCGGCGCAGGGCGGCATCAGCGCGGTCGATCCCACGGACGCGGCCTTCAAGCGGACGCTGCTGTCGTTGAGCCGCATCAGTGTCGCGATGGTCACGAACGAGAAGCTCGAAACACGCGCGCCTCATCGAATCGCCAGCGCCAAGTCGATCAGCCAGATCACCGTCGAACACGATGCGCCGGCGGCCCGGCTCGCTTTGCTCCGACGGGCAGGAGCCACCATCGCGACGGCTGCCCCGCCGGAATGACGGCGCTTTCAGAGTATCAGGAATTTCTCACATGACCTTCGACCATCGCGCGTCGCGGATTGCGACACGCCTCGCCTTCTTCGTCGCTGGCTTCGGCATTGCCTGCTGGGCGCCGCTGGTGCCGTTCGCCAAGCAACGGCTCGGCGTCGATGACGCGACGCTCGGGCTGCTGCTGCTCTCGCTCGGGGTCGGGTCGGTTGCTTCGATGCTCGCGGCCGGTCTTCTGAGCGCCCGCTATGGCAGTAAGCCGGTGGTGATCGTCAGCGGCCTCGCTCTCAGCATGCTGCTGCCCCCGCTGACGGTTGCGGCGACGCCGGTCACGCTCGCGCTCGCGCTGCTCGTCTTCGGTGCCGCGCTCGGCTCGCTCGATGTGGCCGTGAACATCCAGGCGATCGAGGTCGAGCGGCACAGCGAGCGACCGCTGATGTCCGGCTTCCACGCCCAGTTCAGCATCGGCGGCTTTGCGGGCTCCGGCGTGATGACCGCCCTGCTTGCGCTGGACGTCGCGCCGCTGCTCGGAACGCTGGTGTGCTGCGCGCTCGCTTTGGCTGCAATGATCGTCGCGGCCCCACGGCTGCTGGCGAGCAAGCCGCAGCAGTCCGGCGCAATGCTCGTGCTCCCGCATGGCGCGGTGCTGCTGCTCGCCGCCCTCGCGGCGATCATGTTCCTGGTCGAAGGCGCGATGCTCGATTGGAGCGCCCTGCTGCTGACCAGCTCCGGTCGCCTGCCCGCTGCTCAGGCCGGGCTGGGCTACATCATGTTCTCGATCGCAATGACCGCCGGCCGCCTGGTCGGCGATGCCGTCGTGGCGCGGATCGGCGATCGCACCACCTTGCTGTGGGGCAGCGCCATCGCGATCGCCGGCTTTGCGGTCCTGCTCGCCGTTCCCTCGATTCTCGCCGCCATGACCGGCTTCGCCCTCATCGGGCTCGGCGCCTCCAACCTCGTACCGGTGCTGTTCCGGAGAGCCGGCGCACAGACTGCGATGCCGGTCGGCCTGGCTGTCGCCGCCGTGACGACAGCCGGCTATTCCGGCGTGCTGCTCGGACCTGCCGGAATCGGCTTCGTCGCTGCCGCCACCAGCCTGCCGACCGCATTCTGGATCCTTGCCGCGCTGCTCGTCATCGTGCTGGCGAGCGCGCCCCTGGTGGCGAGGTCGCCGCGATAGGAACGAGCCGCCCGGTGTTCCTCGCCGATCTCCCGCATCGTCTACGTACTGATCGCGCTTTCGGCGATCTACCAGATCGGCATGCTGGTGCGGCTCTCCTCTGCACGAAGCGATGTCGTCTATCGCTGAGGCGCTTTGATGCCGCATCACCGGCGACGGACTGGAAGCCTAGGCAGGGGCCGCCCCACCCTGCAGCCGGCGTTCGCGGATTTGCTGATAGCGAGCGCCGGTCTGCGGCTTGACGAACAGTGTCACGATCATCGGATGGCGGGCGCGCAGCTCGGCCTCGATCGCAACGACCGCACGCTCGATGTCGTCAGCGCGCAGATCGTCGGCGAATTCGAGGCTCAGCGCGACCACGACCTGCTGCGGCGACAGTTGCACCGTGAGCAGGCCATTGGCGGCACGGACTCCGCTTGCTCGTCGCGCGATCTCGAGAACCGAACGGTCGAGCTCCGGGTCCGCAGGCTCGCCGATGAGGAGGCTCTTGCTCTCCCGCGCGAGCACCATCGAGGTCACCGCGAGCAGGAGCCCGATCAGGATCGAGCCGATGCCGTCCCACGACGGCTCGTCGAATGCGACCGCAGCTGAAGTGGCGGCAGCAGCGATCAGGATACCAATCAGCGCGGCAGTGTCCTCGAACACGACCATGAACGCCGGCGGATCCTTGCTGCGCCGGAACGCCTCGACATAACTGAGCTCCGGGGCGGCTGCGCGGAAGCGTCGGACCGCGACCCACCAGGAGCCGGCTTCGAACACGAATGACAGGCCGAGCACGATGTAGTTCACGGTCGGATCTTCGATGGGCAGCGGATGCATCAGATGCGCAACGCCTTCATAGAGCGACACGCCAGCGCCCAGCGCAAACAGCAGCAGCGCGACGATGAAGCTCCAGAAGTACAGCTCACGACCGTAACCCAGCGGATGCCGTCGGTCCGGCGGACGGGTCGCACGATGCATGCCGTAGAGGAGCAGAAGCTCATTGAAGGTGTCGACGACCGAGTGGATCGCCTCGCTCATCATCGCCGAACTTCCTGTCCAGAGCGCCGCGGCGATCTTGGTGCAGGCGACCAGCAGATTTCCGACGAGGGCGGCGTAGACGGCAATCCTGGAATCCGTGCTCGCCGCCATCGAACCCGCCATTTCTCTCTCCTCGATGCGCCGGGCAACGCCGGCTGAGCGTATCGGTTCCTTGCGGGGCAGACCCGAAGGGCTCAGAATTGCGAAAGAGCAAACGAGCAGTGGAGATCACGGTGAGCGGCACGAGCTCCTCAGAGGAGAGCAATGTCGTCGACCCGGATGCGCGTGACGCGCGTTTCCTGCGCCACAGCTTCTCGGTCGCGCTCCGCTCGCTGTCGCACGGCAATCATCCCTTTGGCGCCATCCTCGTCGGCGCCGATGGCCAAGTGCTGATCGAGGCCGAGAACGGCTACATGCCGACACGCGATGCCACGGCGCATGCAGAGCGATTGGTCGCGACGCAGGCCTGCACGACGATTGCTCCGGAGATCAGGGCGACGGCGACGCTGTATTCGTCGGCCGAACCATGTGCGATGTGCGCGGGTGCCATCTACTGGGCCGGCATCGGCCGCGTCGTCTACGGCCTCAGCGAAGGGCAGCTGCGCCGCTTCACCGGCAACCATCCGGAAAACCCGACCCTGGACCTGCCCTGCCGCAACGTCTTCGCCGGTGGCCAGCGCCCGACCGAGGTCATCGGTCCGCTACTGGAAGACGAGGCCGCCGCGTTGCATGTCGGCGTCTGGGATAGATGAAAAGCAATGGGCGCCGCAGCCGAAGCTGCAGCGCCCGTGCGACCGGTGCTCCCTTAGAACTTCACCGTCACGCCCGAATACAGCGAGGATTCGGTGCACGCCCCGGTGCTCACGCGGGTACCGCCGGCACCAGCCACGGAGCAGCCGACCGCGTTGTTGTGGTCCAGGCCGAATTTGTTCTGCCAGTAGCGATAGGCCACCCAGACGTCGATGATGTGGCTGTGCTTCTCCCCCCACATCGCCTTCGACGCATCGAAGGTCAGACGGATCGGCTCGGAGTTGAATTCGATCTTGGTCGGATAGACGCCGTTCGCGACGCTAGCCGGGAGCGGCTCGGTGTCGGTGCCCTTCTTGCCGTACCAGCCGGCACGGCCCGAGATCGAGAAGAACTGCATGCTCTCCGGCAGGAAGCCGAGATCCATGTAGTAGTTGGTCTCGACCGCCCAGGTCGGCTTGAACGAGGTGTTGCCATCGGCGATGCAAGGGTTCGACCATCCGGCACCGCACTGCGAGAACGAGTTGTGGTTGGCGAACTCCCAGTACATCAACGGAGCGACGTTGAAATAGCCCTTGTAGGGCAGGTTGAACGCGAATTGCAGACCGGCGACCACGTCACGCTTGGCAGCGCCGAAATAGCGGTTCTCGGTGTTGGCATCCATGCCCACCTCGAACGAGATGTTCTGTAGCGGGCCCATGGTAAAGGCCTTGGTGTTGAAGATCTGGTTCCAGCCGAAGGTCGAGCGGAACAGACCATAGATCTCGGTCGCACCGGCGCAGCTCGCCGGCGTGAACGCGAAGCCGGCGTTGGGCGAGACGATGCCGCCCGTCTGCGTGCACGGCCCGGCCGGGTCGTTGTGGTCAGACTTGAACAGCGAGATGGTGAAGAAGTTGGTGCCGTAGCCCCACACGTCGAAATGGGTGAACGAGTAGACCTGCTTGGCCGTGTTCGGGTCGAAGCCGCCGTTGGGCTTCACGCTCCACGCGCCCGGCTGAACCGCGTTGAAGATGTAGGAGTAGCTGACGCGATTGTCGACGACGAGGAAGAACGGCACCTCGGCCGGAGCCTTCTTCGCGATCGCCTTGGCAGGCAGATCAGCCGCGCCGGCGGAGCCGACCGACGTAAGCGCTGCCGCGCCGAGTGCGATGGCAGCCGCGATGGTTTTGTAGAACGACATCTCAATCACCCCCAATTAACAAGCGCCGATTCCCCGACTTGCATGCACAGTTGCGCCGTTGCCTCGGGGCGAGAAGCCTCAACTTTCTCCAGGCCTTGCTCGCGGTTTGATCAAGGTTCGGCCGCATTGCCCGAGCTGCGGTGGCGCAGCAGTCTCAAAACATGGGACGATTGGCCGCGGGCGGCACCGGCGCAGCAGGCGATCTTGCCGCTTCACATTGCTGAAGTTTTTCCGAACGCCGGATTGCGATCTCGAGCGTGTTTCGCGAGCACGCGAGCCGCGAGAACACCATCCCGGGCGAGGATGACATGACGCTGCTCATCCAACGGGCATGCTGCTGCGGCCTGAGAATTTCCGGCGGACTGTCGCAGAACTGCCACATGTGAGTGGAGATCAGGAAATTGCAGCACAACCGTTCTGCAACCGGGATCGCACGGCAATCCTCGGCGACGCGGGACATTTCGCTGAGCAAGCGTTGAGCACAGATTGGCGCTTTTCGCCTCTTACGCGCCGCCACGAATTAGCTCACAATTAAGGCAGTTCCATTCCTTGCCCATGACCCCGATGCCTGACCCCGCGCCGGCCGATCCGAACACCACGCATCCGCTCCTGCAGACGATCGGATTGACCAAGCGCTATGGCGACTTCCTCGCCAACGACAAGATCGACCTCGAGGTCGTCCCCCGCGAGATTCACGCGCTGCTGGGCGAGAACGGCGCCGGCAAGTCGACTCTGGTCAAGACCATCTACGGGCTGGTGCAACCGAGCGCGGGTGAGCTGCGCTGGCAGGGCGCGCCCATCAGACTGTCCGGCCCCGCGGAGGCGCGATCCCTGGGCATTGGCATGGTGTTCCAGCATTTCTCGCTGTTCGACAACCTCACTGTGGCTGAGAATGTCGCTCTTGGGCTCGACGGCAAGGAGCCTTTGAAGGCCATCACCTCCCGGCTCGCCGACGTTGCGCGCGATTACGGCCTGCCGCTCGATCCGAAGCGCGAGGTCTGGCAATTGTCCGTCGGCGAGCGGCAGCGCATCGAAATCGTGCGCGCCCTGATGCAGAACCCGAAATTCCTTATTCTCGACGAGCCCACAGCGGTACTCACGCCGCAGGAGGCCGACCAGCTGTTCGTGGTGCTCGAGCGCCTGAAGGCCGAAGGCCGGGCCATCCTCTACATCAGCCACAAGCTCGACGAGGTGAAGCGGCTGTGCGACACCGCCACCATCCTGCGTGGTGGCAAGAAGGTCGCGACCTGCAATCCGAAGTGCGAGACGGCAGCCTCGCTGGCCCGCATGATGGTCGGTACGGAGATCAAGGAGGTGATTCCCCCGGCCGAGCGGCGCACGACGGTGCCGCGGCTGGTCGTCAACGATCTCACACTTGCGCCGGCCGAGCTGCACGGTGTCCGCCTGCAGAATATCTCCTTCGAGCTGAAGGGCGGCGAGATTCTCGGCATTGCCGGCGTCGCGGGCAACGGCCAGGACGAGCTCTTCGCCGCCCTGTCCGGCGAACGCCTCGTCAAGGAGCCCGGCACGATCATCCTCGACGGCCTGGCCTGCGGCAACCGCTCGATCACGGAGCGCCGCAAGATGGGCGCAGCCTTCGTGCCGGAGGAGCGGCTCGGGCACGGCACCGCGCCGCGCATGCGATTGTCCGAGAATGCCTTGCTGACAGGGCACGCCGCCAGCGACATGGTCCGGCACGGCTTCATCGATGCAGCGGCGACCCTGCGCACGGTCGACCTGACAACCGAGACGTTCGACGTTCGCAAGGCCAAGCGCGACCCCGAGGCCGCGAGCCTGTCCGGCGGCAATCTGCAGAAATTCGTCGTCGGACGCGAGATCCTGCGCAAGCCCGCGGTCCTCATCGTCAACCAGCCGACCTGGGGCGTCGACGCCGGCGCCGCCGCGATCATTCGCCAGGCTCTGATCGATCTCGCCAGCGCGGGAGCCGCGGTGCTCGTCACCAGCCAGGACCTTGACGAACTGGTCGAGATTTCCGACCGGATCGCGGTGATGTTTCATGGGCATCTGTCAGAGCCACTGCCGCGCGCGCACGCCACGCGCGAAAGACTGGGTCTGCTGATGGGCGGCGCCAATCTCGATCGGAAGGAGGCTTCGCATGCAGCTGGTGCTTGAGAAACGCGCCGAGCGTTCGCACACCATCGCGCTGGTCTCGCCATTGATCGCGATCGGGTTGACGCTGGTCACCATGAGCATTCTGTTCGCCATCCTGGGCAAGAACCCGATCACCGCGCTCGGCGTCTATTTCATCGCGCCGCTGACCGACGGCTACTCCCTGCAGGAGATCGCGGTGAAGGCGACGCCGCTGGTGATGATCGCGATCGGCCTGTCGCTGTGCTACCTCGCCAATGCCTGGAACATCGGGGCCGAGGGCCAGTTCCTGATGGGCGCGGTCGCCGGCAGCTGGATCGCGGTGAACACGCAGGGCACCGATGCCGGGCACTGGGTGCTGCCGGCGATGCTGGTCGCGGGAGCCGTTGCCGGCGCGCTCTACGCGCTGATCCCGGCGCTGTGCCGCGTGAAGTTCGGCGCCAGCGAGATCCTCACCAGCCTGATGCTGGTCTATGTCGCAGACCTCCTGCTCGACTATCTCGTGCGCGGGCCGTGGCGTGATCCGGCCGGCTTCAACTTCCCGACCACGGCGGAATTCGATCCGGTCGCGACCGTGCCGGTCCTGATCGAAGGCGGGCGCCTTCATCTCGGCAGCATCATTGCGCTCGTCGTCGTCGCCGGTGCCTTCGTTCTGCTCGACCGGACCATCAAGGGTTTCGAGATACGCGTCGTCGGTGTCGCGCCGCGGGCCGCACGTTTCGGTGGATTCAACGCCAACCAGCTTGTCCTGCTGACTTTCGCGGTGTCGGGCGCGCTGGCGGGACTTGCCGGCATCATAGAGGTCGCGGGTCCCATCGGCCATCTGCAACCGGGCATCTCGCCGGGCTACGGCTTCACCGCAATCATCGTGGCATTCCTGGGCCGGCTCAATCCGGTTGGAATATTAATTGCAGGTCTTTTCCTTGCACTGACCTTCATTGGGGGTGAGCAGGCCCAGATCACGATGAAGATTCCGCTCGATGTCACCAAGGTCTTTCAGGGCATCCTGCTGTTCTACGTGCTCGCCTGCGACTCCCTCATCCTCTATCGTTTCAAGCTCGTCTTCGCCTCGCGGCAGGTGCAAAGTGGTGCTGGTTGAAGCAATCATCCTGTCGGTGCTCGCGGCATCGACGCCGCTGCTGCTCGCAGCCACCGGTGAGCTGGTCACCGAGCGCGCGGGCGTGCTCAACCTCGGCGTCGAGGGCATGATGATCGTCGGCGCCGCTTGCGGCTTCGCAGGCGCCTGGATGTCGGGCTCGATCATCGTCGGTGCGCTTTGCGGCATCCTCGCCGGCATGCTGATGTCGCTGATCTTCGCCTTCATGACGCTCGGACTTGCCGTCAATCAGGTCGCGACCGGCCTCGCGCTGACGATTCTCGGCATCGGCCTGTCCGGCCTGATCGGCGCCCGCTTCGTCGGCGAACGCATCACCACGGCACCGAAACTCTCCGTTCCCGGTCTCAGCGACATCCCGCTGGTCGGCCGCATCCTGTTCGGCGAGGATGCCTTCGTCTATCTGTCGCTGGCCCTGATCATTGCCGTCTGGTGGTTTCTCTACCGCACCCGCGCCGGCCTCGTGCTGCGCGCCTGCGGCGACAACCACGTCTCCGCGCACGCACTCGGCTATCCCGTGCTGCGCATCCGCCTGCTGGCCGTGCTGTTCGGAGGCGGCTGCGCCGGGCTCGCCGGCGCCTATCTGCCGCTGGCCTATACGCCGTTCTTCATTCCCGGCATGACCGCAGGCCGCGGCTGGATCGCGCTGGCGCTGGTCGTGTTCGCATCGTGGCGACCGGGCCGTCTCGTGATCGGCGCCTATCTGTTCGGCGCGGTGACGATCCTGCAGCTGCATGCGCAAGGTGCGGGCGTCGGCATCCCCTCGCAGGTCATGTCGGCGCTGCCTTACCTTGCGACCGTCATCGTGCTGGTGCTGCTGTCGCGCGCCCGCACCGGCGGCTCGACCGCACCCGCGGCCTTGGGCACCGTGTTCGTACCGGACCGCTGAAGCCATCATCCCAATCGCCTGCGATGGGGCGCGGCGCTCGGGACCACCCGGTTTTCCCCTCACTGTTTGGAGATACTGACGATGATGAAAAGGCTTCTGGGGGCTGCCGCCGCACTGGTGCTGGCGGGCGGCATCGCCGGCGTGGCGCACGCAGCAGACAAGCTGAAGGTCGGCTTCATCTATCTCGGCCCGATCGGCGATCTCGGCTGGACCTATCAGCACGAGCTCGGTCGCCAGGCGCTGGTCAAGGAGCTCGGTGACAAGATCGAGACCACCTATCTGGAGAACGTGCCGGAGGGCCCGGACTCCGAGCGCGCCATCGAGCAGCTGGTCCGCGCCGGCAACAAGCTGATCTTCACGACCTCGTTCGGCTACATGGACCCGACCCTGAAGGTCGCCAAGAAGTATCCGAACGTGCATTTCGAGCACGCCACCGGCTACAAGCGCGACAAGAACGTGTCGACCTATTCGGGCCGCTGGTACCAGGGCCGCTACATCCAGGGCCAGATCGCGGCCAAGATGTCGAAGGCCGGCGTGCTCGGCTATATCGGCTCGTTCCCGATCCCCGAGGTCGTTTCCGGCATCAACGCCACCATGCTCGGCGCGCAGTCGATCAATCCGAACATCAAGGTCAAGATCATCTGGGTCAACACCTGGTTCGACCCGGGCAAGGAAGCCGACGCCGCCAAGGCGCTGCTCGACCAGGGTGCCGACATCATCATGCAGCACACCGACAGTCCGGCGGCGATGCAGGTCGCGGCCGAGCGCGGCAAGCTCGCCTTCGGACAGGATTCCGAGATGATCAAGTTCGGCCCCAAGGCGCAGCTGACCTCGATCCTCGATACCTGGGGTCCCTATTACATCGCCCGCGTCAAGGCCGAGCTCGACGGCACCTGGAAGTCCGAGGACACCTGGGGCGGCCTCGACTCCAAGATGTTCGAGATGGCGCCCTACACCAACATGCCCGACGACGTGAAGAAGATGGCCGAGGAGACGCAGGCCGCGATCACCTCCGGCAAGCTGCATCCGTTCAAGTGCCCGATCGTGGCGCAGGACGGCAAGGAGGTCGAGTGCAAGGGCGGCGACCATCTCGCCGACGGCCAGATCCTCGGCATGAACTTCTACGTCAAGGGCGTCGACGACAAGCTGCCGGGCAAGTAGGCGCCCGGTCCCGTTCTGACCTCTCTCTCCGCGCCAGCGGGGAGAGAGCAGTCGCGATCGATGCTCAGTAAGCTCCGTCTTACCCTCCCCGCATTGTCTTCGCTGCCGCGCTGTGCCGGCTAATCAGGCCAGCGATGTCGAGACCCGGGATGGCGCCGTCGACCACGGTCCAACGGCCGCCAACCATCACGCGATCGGCGCGGTGCGCGCCACACAGCACCAGCGCGGCGATCGGATCGCCGGCGCCGGAGAAGCGCAGCTCGTCGAGCTTGAACAGCGCCAGATCCGCGGCCTTCCCCACCGCGATCTCACCGATCTCGGGCCGACCGACACAGGCGGCTGAGCCCTTGGTTGCCCACCGCAACGCATCCTTGTGGCTGATGCGTGTGACACCATAGCGCGCCCGCTGCAGCAGGAACGCGGCACGCACCTCCTGCATCAAATTGGAGCCGTCATTCGAGGCGGAGCCGTCGACGCCGAGGCCGATACCGACGCCGGCCTCCTCCATCTCGCACACCGGGCAGCAGCCGGAGGCGAGCAACTGGTTCGAACAGGCGCAATGACTGATGGTGGTCTTCGCCTTGCCGAGCCGCTTCATCTCCTCGGCATTGAAGAAGATGCCGTGTGCCAGCCAGGTGCGCGGGCCGAGCCAGCCGTTCTGCTCGAGATAGTCGAGCGGACGGCACCCGAACATCTCCTCGCAGAAGCGGTTCTCGTCCTCGGTCTCGGCCAGATGCGTGTGCAGGCGCACGTCGAGCTTGTCGGCCAGCGCCGCCGTCTTCTGCATCAATGAGCCTGTCACTGAGAACGGCGAGCACGGCGCCAGCGCGATCTGCACCATCGCGTCCGGCCCGCGCTCGTGATAGGCCGCGACCACCCGCTCGCTGTCGGCGAGGATCGTATCCTCGTCCTGCACCACGCTGTCAGGCGGCAGGCCGCCGTCGCGTTCCGACAGGTTCATCGAGCCGCGCGTCAGCAGCACACGGATGCCGAGCCGCCTTGCCGCGGCGACCTCGATGCCGACGGCCTCTTCGAGGCCGGCCGGGAAGACATAGTGATGATCGGTCGTCGTGGTGCAGCCCGACAGCATCAGCTCCGCCATCGCCAGCGTGACCGCGGCATCGAGCGATTCCGGCGTCAGCTTCGCCCAGACCGGATAGAGCGCCTTCAACCAGGGAAACAGCTCGCGGTCCATCGCGGCGGGTAGCGCCCGGGTGAGCGTCTGGTAGAAGTGATGATGCGTGTTGATCAGCCCGGGGATGACGACATGCGCGCTTGCATCATAGGCCACAGCGCCCGGTGTCGCCGGCTCGGCGCCGGCCGCCACCAGCTCGACGATGCGGCTATCCCTGATGACGATCCCTCGCGCAGCGCCGTCGGCCAGGATGGCGAGCGGGTCCTTGATCCAGATCGGCGTGGTGCTCATGGCTGCCCTCGTCTCGCTGATTGCGCCTTCGTGTCGCCTGCCTGCAAGCGCAGGGCCAGCATCATCCTATTGCCAGTTGGCGTTGGTCTTGCAAGGATTTCACCGGCGAGATGCTGCGCCGATGAGCTTGCGTGACCATGGACCTGAACACCATCACCGAGGTCGTGCGCCCGACAACACGGGCCGAGCTGCCCGCCTGGAAGGCAGGCGATGCCTGGCTGGCCGGCGGCACATGGCTGTTCTCGGAACCGCAGGTCCAGCTGTCGCGGCTGATCGATCTCAGCGACCTCGCTTGGCCGGCGCTCACCATCGATGACCAGGGCCTCTGCATCGCCGCAACCTGCAACGTCGCCGAGCTCGATGCGCTGCCCTGCCCGGCCGACTGGATCGCGGCGCCGCTGATCGACCAATGCTGCCGGGCGTTCCTCGCCTCGTTCAAGATCTGGAAGACGGCGACCGTCGGCGGCAATCTCTGCATGTCGCTACCGGCCGGCCCGATGATCTCGCTGCTCACCGCGCTCGAAGGCGTCTGCACGATCTGGAAGAATGACGGCACCGAGCGGCGCATCTCGGTCGTGGACTTCGTCACGGGCAACAATAGCAACGTGCTTGCGCCCGGCGATCTGCTGCGTCAGATCGACATTCCCTTGACCGCGCTGAAGCGGCGGACAGCGTTCCGCCAGATCGCGCTCAGCCCGGTTGGCCGCTCCGGCGCGCTGCTGATCGGCACGCAGGGCCGCGACGGCGACCTGCTGCTGACGGTGACCGGTTCGACCGTCAAGCCGCTGCAGCTGCGTTTCGGCACGATGCCGGACGAAGCCGCGCTGCGCGCCAGCATTCTCGGCGACATTCCTGATGCGCTGTATCATGACGACGTCCATGGCAAACCTGCCTGGCGCAAGGCGATGACCTTGCGTCTCGCCGAGGCGATCCGCGCCGAGCTCGCAGGCGTCAGGCCATGAGCGTGATCGTCAATGGGAGAGCCGTCGAATCCGTCCCGCGTCCCGGGCAATGTCTGCGGACGTTCCTGCGCGACACCGGCCATTTCGGCGTCAAGAAGGGTTGCGACGCCGGCGATTGCGGCGCCTGCACCGTGCTGCTCGACGGCGAGCCGGTGCACAGCTGCCTGATCCCGGCCTTCCGCGCCGATGGCAAGGCGGTCACGACGGTCGAAGGCCTCGCCTCCGATGATGGCTTGCACCCGATGCAGCAGGCGTTCCTCGATGCCCAGGCGTTTCAATGCGGTTTCTGCACCGCGGGCATGATCGTCACCTGCGCCTCGCTCAACCAGGCTCAGAAGAAGGATCTCGGCGCTGCCCTGAAGGGCAATCTCTGCCGCTGCACCGGCTATCGCGCCATCGAGGACGCGCTGCTCGGGCGGACCCATGTCGAAGAGGTCGTGGCCGGCGAAGCCTTCGGCCGCAGCCTGCCCGCTCCCGCAGGGCCCGACGTGGTTCAGGGTCAGGCGCGCTACACGTTCGATACGGCGATCGGCGGCCTGTTGCACATCAAGCTGTTGCGCTCGCCGCATGCCCATGCACGCATCATCGGGATCGACAGGGCGGCAGCGTTGGCGGTCCCCGGCGTGCATGCGGTGCTCACGCATGAGGATGCGCCGGCCGTGCCGTTCTCGACGGCGCGCCACGAGCAGGCCTGGATGGATCCGGCCGACACCCGCGTGCTCGACGATGTCGTTCGCTTCGTCGGCCAGAAGGTCGCCGCCGTGGTCGCCGACAGCGAGGCCGCCGCCGAGGAAGGCTGCCGACGGCTCGTCGTCGACTACCAGATCCTGCCGGCGATCGTCGATCCCGCCGCCGCGACCGCGCCCGGTGCCCCCGTCATTCACGCCGGCCGTTCGACCGAGCATCGCATCGCCGACGTCAATCGCAACATCGTCGCCGAGACCCATGGCGAGTTCGGCGACGTGGCTGCCGCCCTGGCCTCGGCCGCCGTGACCTACGAAGGCACGTTCACGACGCAACGCGTTCAGCATGCCGCGCTGGAGACGCATGGTGGTCTCGCCTGGCTCGACGGCGAGGGTGTGCTGAACGTCCGCTCCAGCACCCAGGTGCCGTTTCTGACGCGGCGAGCCCTCGCCGAGATCTTCGCGCTCGCCCCGGACAAGGTCCGCGTGTTCTGCGAGCGCGTCGGCGGCGGCTTCGGCGGCAAGCAGGAGATGTTCGTCGAGGACATCCTGGCGCTCGCAGCGCTGAAGACCGGCCGCCCCGTGAAGCTCGAATTCACCCGTGAGGAGCAGTTCATCGCCACGTCGACGCGGCATCCGATGCGCGTGACGGTCAAGGCCGGCGCCGATCGGGATGGCAAGCTGACCGCGCTGCAGCTCGACGTGCTCTCCAATACCGGCGCCTATGGCAATCACGCCGGTCCCGTGCTGTTCCACGCCTGCGGCGAGTCGATCTCGGTCTATCATTGTCCCAACAAGAAGGTCGACGGGATCGCCGTCTACACCAACACGGTGCCGGCCGGCGCCTATCGCGGCTACGGCCTGCCGCAGACCACCTTCGCCGTCGAAGCTGCGATCGACGAGCTCGCTCTGCAACTCGGCATCGACCCCTTCGAGATGCGCCGCCGCAACATCGTCAGGCCCGGCGATCCGATGCTTGCCCCGCCCGGCTCCGGGCACAGCGACGTGCTGTACGGCTCCTACGGGCTCGACCAGTGCCTCGATCTCGTCGAGCGCGCCATGGCCGAGGCCACGCCGACACCGGAGCTGTCGGACGAGTGGCTCACGGGCGACGGCATCGCGCTGACGATGATCGACACCGTGCCGCCTGACGGCCACATCGCCGATGCCACCATCAGCCTGCACGACGACGGCGGCTTCACGCTGACCGTCGGCACCGCCGAGTTCGGCAACGGCACCAGCACCGTGCATCGCCAGATCGCCGCGACCGTGCTGGGCACCACGGTCGACCGCATCGCACTGAAGCAGTCGGACACCGCCCATGGCGGTCACGACACCGGCGCCTACGGCTCGACCGGCACCTTCGTTGCGGGCCGCGCCACCCAGGCTGCGGCCGAGGCGCTGGCCGCCGAGCTCAAGGGCCTCGCCGCGCAGCGCTGGAGCGTCGCTCCGGCTGATTGCGTGATCGCAGATGATGCGATCAGCTGCGGCGCTCGTCGTCTCTCCTTCGCGGAGCTCGCGACGGCCAACGGAACGCCCCTCGCCGCCAGCGGCCATTCGCGGGGCACGCCGCGGTCGGTCGCGTTCAACGTCCAGGGCTTTCGCGTGGCCGTGAACAAGCACACCGGCGTGATCGAGATCCTCAGGAGCGTGCAGGCGGCGGATGCCGGCCGCATCGCCAATCCGATGCAGTGCCGCGGTCAGATCGAGGGCGGCGTGGCGCAAGCGCTGGGCGCTGCGCTCTACGAGGAGATCGTGATCGACGACACCGGCCGCGTGGTCAATCCGCGCTTCCGCGACTATCATCTGCCATCCTATGCCGATGTGCCGCGCACCGAGGTGCTGTTTGCCGCGACCAATGACGCGATCGGCCCGCTGGGGGCGAAGTCGATGAGCGAGAGCCCGTACAATCCGGTGGCGGCTGCGCTGGGCAACGCGTTGCGCGCGGCGACGGGCATCCGCTTCACATCCGTGCCGTTCAAGCCGGACCACCTGTTTCCGCAGTTGCAGGAGACGTTCGGCGACTGAGATCGTTCTGGGGACCTGGGGGGACACATGAGCAAGGATATTCATCCGGTCGACGAGATGCTGCCGGTGCCGAAACTGCTCGCGCTCGGCTTGCAGCACGTTCTGGTGATGTATGCCGGCGCGGTCGCGGTGCCGCTGATCATCGGCCGGGCCCTGAAGCTGCCGCCGGAGGACGTCGCCTTCCTGATCAGCGCCGATCTGTTCGCCTGCGGCCTTGCCACGCTCGTGCAGTGCATCGGCTTTCCCGGCGTCGGCATCCGCCTGCCCGTCATGATGGGCGTCACCTTCGCCTCCGTCGGTCCGATGCTGTCGATGGCGGCCTCGCCTGACATCGGCCTGCTCGGCATCTACGGTTCGGTCATTGCCGCCGGCATCTTCGGCATCATCGTCGCGCCCTTCATCAGCCGGCTGCTGCCGCTGTTTCCTCCCGTCGTGACCGGCACCATCATCATGATCATCGGCATCTCGCTGATGCGCGTCGGCATCAACTGGGCCGGCGGCGGCCTGCCGACCATCACCAAGGTCGTCGACGGCGTGCCCGGCGCCTTTCCCAATCCGAACTACGGACAGTTGCAGGGTCTCGGCATC
The DNA here is from genome assembly GCF_032377575.1 of Bradyrhizobium sp. SZCCHNS2022. Taxonomy (NCBI): domain Bacteria; kingdom Pseudomonadati; phylum Pseudomonadota; class Alphaproteobacteria; order Hyphomicrobiales; family Nitrobacteraceae; genus Bradyrhizobium; species Bradyrhizobium sp. SZCCHNS2022. Next base: position 4,009,191 of record NZ_JAUHHZ010000001.1, read on the forward strand.
GCGCTGTTCGTGCTGCTGTTCATCCTTGGTCTCATCAAATGGGGCACCGGCTTCCTCGCCAACGTCTCGGTGCTGCTCGGCATCGTCGCCGGCGCCGTGCTGGCCACGCTGCTGGGCGTGATGCATTTCGACAAGGTGGGGGCAGCGCCCTGGGGCGCGCTGGTGATCCCGTTCAAGTTCGGCGTTCCGCAATTCCAACTCGTGCCGATCGTCACGATGTGCATCGTCATGATCGTGGTGATGATCGAATCGCTCGGCATGTTCCTGGCTCTCGGCGAGATGACCGGCAAGACCGTGGATCGCGAGGCGCTGTCGCGCGGGCTGCGCGCCGACGGCCTCGGCACGCTGCTGGGGGGCATCTTCAACACCTTCCCCTACACCTCGTTCTCGCAGAATGTCGGGCTGGTGTCGGTCACCGGCGTGCGCACCCGCTGGGTGACGATCACCGGCGGCGTCATCATGCTGCTGCTCGGGCTGCTGCCGAAGATGGCCGCGCTGGTCGAAGCCGTGCCGCAGGTCGTGCTCGGCGGCGCCGGCCTCGTGATGTTCGGCATGGTGGCGGCGACCGGTGCGCGCATCCTCGCCAATGTCGACTTCAAGACCAACCGCTTCAACCTGTTCATCGTCGCGATCTCCGTCGGCTTCGGCCTGATCCCGCTGGTCGCTCCCCGCTTCTTCCACGCCCTGCCGAAGGACCTGCAGCCGCTGCTGGAGTCCGGCATCCTGCTGTGCGCCGTCGTCGCCGTGCTGCTGAATGCATTCTTCAACGGCCTCGGCAGCGGCAAGGCCGCGGAGGCCGATGCGGCGGCTGCTGCGTCGTCCGCGCAGCACGTCTGAGGCCGGGGATGGCTGCGCTACTGCTTCGGCCGGCGGTCGTAGGACCAGCCGAACAAGCCGCTCCGCTCGGTCTCGGGCTCCGGCTCGGCGACCGGAGCGGGCTGCGCCGGCGGCGCGGCCGCCTGCGGCGACGACGCGGGCGCGAACGGCTTTGGAATGCTCTCGCATTTCATCGAGTAAACCAGCTTGCCGTCCTCGGTACGTCCGATCGGCGCGCAGGCATCGGTGCGCTTGGCGGCGCCCTTCGGCGCGGTCTGGGCCATTGCGGCGTGTGTCAGGGCCGCCTGCGCCGCCACGAGAATCATCAGACCCAGTCTCTTCATCACAACCGTTCCGCTTTGCTTTCGAACTTATTGAACGCAATCGCTTTGCGGAAGTCCACTGCAACGAACACATAGAGCGGCGCGATCCGCACGCAAGTAGAACATACAAGGAGATGACCGCGCGATGTGGGCTTCGATCATATCGGAATGGCTGAGCCTGATCTTCCGCTGGCTGCACGTGATCGCGGCGGTGGCCTGGATCGGCAGCTCGTTCTACTTCATCGCGCTCGACCTCAGCCTGAAGCCTCGCGAAGGTCTGCCGAAGGGCGTGATGGGTGAGGCCTGGCAGGTCCATGGCGGCGGCTTCTACCACATCGTCAAATATCTGGTGGCGCCGGCGCAGATGCCGAGCGAGCTGACCTGGTTCAAATGGGAGGCCTACACCACCTGGCTGTCCGGCTTCGTGCTGATGATCGTGGTGTATTATCTCAATGCCGACCTGTTCCTGGTCGACAAGTCGATCCTCGATCTGACGCCCATCCAGGCCGGCCTGTTCAGCTTCGGCTCGCTGGCCCTGGCGTGGCTGCTCTACGAGGCCGCCTGCCGTAGCGGGCTGGCGAAGCACGAGCTGCCGTTCGCCATCGGCGGCTACGTCTTCCTGGTCGCGCTCACTTACGCCTTCACCCACGTGCTGAGCGGCCGCGGCGCCTTCAACCAGATCGGCGCCATCATCGGCACCATCATGGTCGCCAATGTGTTCGCGGTGATCATTCCCAACCAGAAGAAGATCGTCGCGGCGCTGCTGGCGGGCCAGGCGCCCGACCCCAGGCTCGGCAAGGCCGGCAAGGAGCGCTCGGTCCACAACAACTACCTGACCCTGCCGGTCGTCGTGCTGATGATCAGCAATCACTACCCGCTCTTGTTCGGTACCCGCTACAACTGGGCCATCGTCGCCATCGTGCTGGCGCTCGGCCCGGTCATCCGCCATTTCTTCAACGAGCGCCACAAGGGCAATCCGTCGCCATGGTGGGTGTGGGGCGTGGCCGCAGCCGGCATGATCGCCATCCTGCTGCTGTCGGCCGCCGGTCCGCGCGATACCAGGACGGCTGCGACGGCGCGGCCGAGCTTCGCGCAGGTCGAGGAAATCGTGACCTCCCGCTGCAGCATGTGCCACGCCGCCGAGCCGGTGTGGGACGGCATCGTCGCGGCGCCCAAGGGCGTCCTGCTGGACAACGCCGACAACATCCGGCGCAACGCGCGGCTGATCGCGCGCAACGCGGCCTGGTCGAGCGCCATGCCGCCCGGCAACATCACCGAGATCACCGGCGAGGAGCGCGCCGTGCTCGCGGCCTGGGCCGGCGCGCAATAGCGGCGGCGTCTGTCGTCCTGTTTCACATCTCAAACAACTGATCTCGCCGCGTGCAGCGTCGCGATGAGTTCACGCGCGGCAGGCGAACCCCTCTTTACTCACATCTTTCGTCGGCAAGGAGACGTCGCACCACGGCGTTCCCGCGGCCCATCGGTCCGGGTTGTGCGTCATGTCCGCCCCATCAAACGAGAGGGCGCAGGGAAGGCCGGACCTCGGCTGAGGCCCGTGGCCCCCGTGCGAAAAATTGCACGGGGCAGGAACCACAGGTACAGCCGGACAGACCCGGCCCTCCCTGCGCGATGGTCTTCACGCTTATGTCGCGCTCTCCTCGGTGTCCGGCTTGTTAGCCACCGTCACCCAGCGGATCATCATCCCCGCAGGGCTTGGCGCCAGCATCGGGGCGCCAGGACCACGCAATTTCGCGTCCGCGCCACAGCGATCGTCACACGCTGCCTTTCGCGGCCACCGCTCCCCACCTCACGTATCGTGACGACGCGTACGCCCCTCTTCACGAGGCGGGATGGCGACAGACAACCACACTTTCCGATAAAACGAAAGACGAATATTTTTCGCCGAGAGACTGGACAGGGCAAATCAGCTTGAAACGATTTGCGAAAATCGTCTGGCCGCGCACGCGATGGAGATGCCTCGGCAGGCAGTGGCGGCATCGCTTCCGCCGAGGACATCGACTGCGCCGGCAGGCGAGCTGACGGCGGTTCGTCCCGTGACGTTCGATGGCTGTGGTCCCGGCGCGGCACCCCGACGACGCTCTGCGTCCGCTGCAACGTCGCCGGGATGACAACGACGAATGAAGCTCTCTCCGCGGTCATTGCGACGCGCATTTGCGGTGAAGCCGTGCAGACCTCATCTGCGACAATCAACACACGCACGACGAGCAACCGCACGCGGCTCGAGACAGCTCCGTCCCCTCGCGACTGTTGCGCGAAGTGAACTCTGCAACAACCGGATTTTCGCAACGGGCAGTTGAACTGCTACGCGTGCGACGACGAATGAGTTCGAGCACGTTCGATTGTCGGCATGACCTTGCGGCAAAATTTACCACCCATCTGGACGCGGCTTGGCGGCAGGCATGATGACGCTACAGTGGCGCCAACAATCAGCTCTTAGCGAAACGCCCCATCATGTCGATCTCCGTCAAAGGCCGGCTGGCCATTGCCGCGCTCATCGCGCTTGCCTGCTTCGCAGGATCGGTGCTGAAGCTCTATCTGGGGCTGCTTTTCGTCTCGCTGCTGGTGAGCTTCGCCGTTGTCGGCGTCGTGGCCTGGCTGGTCGAACGGCTCGCGCGGCAGCGCAACTCGAACGGAGAACGGCGGCGGCGCCACCGCCGTCGCTATTCAGGCGGCATCGCGGCCTCCAAGCCGCTGCCGATCACGACGGTAGATCATGTCGACACGCATTCGACGGCGGGGCGTCTGTGATGAGCAGGATGCGTGGCGTCGCGGCGGCGTCGTTTCTCTGCCTGATCAGCGGCATCGCTGCGGGCGCGGAGCGGCCCGCCTTCTCCGTCGTCGACCATCCATCGCAGGACGGCCGCTGCAGCGACGATCGAGGACGCGGCGATCTCGACCGCTCGGAGACGGCCTGCCTCGCCCAGATCCCGAACGTCGCGCAACGCAATGGCTCCGCACTGAAGCTGACCTTTCGCAATGGCCACACGCGCGTCTATCGAAATCAGGACGCCAAATGCGCAAGCGGTGACGCCAAGGGCTGCGTCAAGTTTCAGCTCACCGGCTATTTCCCCGATCACGATCTGATCCTGCTCGAATGCGGCCGTCTGGATGGCGTCGACTGGCTTCTGGTGCGCGGCGACACCGGAGACGAAATCGGGATCGTCGCCCCGCCGCATTATTCGCCGGAGAAGCGCTGGCTGGTGTCGGTCGCATCGCGACAGAGCCGCTCGGGGCCGGCTGACGGCATCGATGTCATCCCGGCGAAACGCGATCGGAACCTGAAGGACTGGCATCATCGCACGCCGGAGGATGGCAAATGGCGCTACGAGTTCGAACGCTGGGACAACGAGGATCAGATCGTCCTCTCGGCCAAGCCGGTCGGGGACACGGCGACGCCGCACCTGGTGGCGATCCATCGGAGGAAGAACGCGTGGCTGTTCAAGTAGCTGCGCTGATCGCATCGATACGCCGCCCTTACCTCACCGCTTCGCCCGCTTCCGCTTCGCCTCCAGCGCGATCAGATAGGTCGCCATCATCTCCGGCAGCGCCGCAACGACGACGTCGCGACTGCGCGGGTCCTGCTCACGCGTGAACAGCAGCGTGCCGAGCACGACGGCGTCGAGCGTCGTGGCCGCCTGCGGACCCAGCTCCTCCCCGAGCTTGGCGCGCATGACGCGATCGATGACGGCCCTGAACTCGGCATGCATGGTCTGGTCGTGCAGGTCGAGCGTGGCCAGCGCATCGGGATGACGGACAAAGTAGCGGATCGCCCAGCCGATCAGTTGCTCGACGACCTCGGCGGGCGACAGGGCGGCCCACTCCGCATCGCTCCGCTGCAGCACGCGATCGAACGCCGGCTGGAGCTCGGCATCGTGTCGCTCGGCGAGAGCGTCGAGCATCTGCCCCTTGTCGCGGAAGAAGTGATAGACCGAGCCGATCGAGGCGCCGGCGCGCTCGGCTGCGGCGTGCATGCTCACGGCCGCGAGGCCGGATTCCGCGATGAGGGCGGCTGCGGCATCGAGCAGTTGCTCGCGGCGCTCGCGTCCACGGGCCTGGCGCGGCTCGCGCGCCGACGCCCGCGCAGCCCCCTCTTTGTCCGCTAGATCTTTTCGTCGCACGTCACGTTCACACTCTGGTTTCGCAGTTCGCGGGAGCCCCCCGCAGAGGCGTCATCCCGACCGGCCTTCCGGCGGATTGGCTGGCATGCGTTATTTTAAACCCGTCAACAGGAATGTTACTAGACATTTTTTTCTAGAAATGATTGTCTAATTCACGTGCTGTCAAGGGGATGGTGCTCAGCTTGTTCCCCTACGGCCGTGAACCTCCCAACGGGCAACGCCCGGTTCGGGTTCATCGCTGATTGCGGCAACCGTCCCCTCCGTCCGGACGCGCCAGACCGACGGTCCCGGACCTCGGTCGGAGCTGCGACCGCCAACCTTGCTTTGGGCTCGAACGTGCAACCATGACCTCACCCACGCGATCTCCACCTGCGTTTCGCGCGCCCAGCTCGCGCCTGCTTGCGGCCGTCGGCTGCGCCGCGATCGGACTGCTCCTGGCGGGCTGCGAGCAGAAGACCGCCGCGACGGCGCCTCCGGCCAGGGTGGTGCGAACCGAGGTGGTCAAGCTGTCGGAGCGGCGGCAATCGATCACCCTGACCGGCGACGTCCAGGCGCGCGTGCTCGCCGACCTGTCGTTCCGGGTCAGCGGTCGCGTCACCGAGCGGCTCGTCGAGGTCGGCGCGCACGTCAAGGCCGGGCAGCTGCTGGCCAAGATCGATCCGGCCGAGCAACAGGCCGACCTTGATTCCGCGGAGGCCGCCGTGGCGGCTGCGGAATCGCAGGTGAAAGTCGCGACCTCCAATTTCAACCGCCAGCAGACGCTGATCTCGAGCGGCTTCACGACACGCGCGACCTTCGACCAGGCGCAGGAGACGCTGCGCACGGCCGAAGGCTCGTTGGAGGCCGCCAAGGCCCAGCGCGACACCGCGAAGGACGCCCTGACCTTCACCGAGCTGCGCGCCGACGCCAGCGGCACCATCACCGCGCGCAACATCGAGGTCGGCCAGGTCGCCCAGGCCGCGCAGTCGGTGTTCACGCTGGCGCATGACGGCGACCGTGACGCCGTGATCGACGTGTACGAGGCGGCGCTGTCGCTGAAGTTCGACGATACCAAGGTAGCGCTGGCGCTGCTCTCGGACCCCTCGGTCACAGCCAAGGGCACCGTGCGCGAGGTGTCGCCGACCATCGATCCCAAATCCGGCACCGTCCGCGTCAAGATCGCGATCGAAAATCCGCCGCCGGAGATGACCCTCGGCAGCGCCGTCAGCGCCACCGGCTTCATCAAGCCGGAGCAGCGCATCGTGCTGCCATGGAGTGCGCTGACCGCCGCCGGCAAGACACCGGCGGTCTGGCTGGTGAACGCCGCGAACAAGACCGTCTCGCTCAAGCCGATCAAGATCGAGGACTATGAGACCGGCGCCATCGTCGTCTCCGCCGGGCTGCAACCGGGCGACCGTGTCGTCACCGACGGCGGCAAGCTGCTGAGCGTCGGACAACAGATCACATTCAACGAGGAGACGCGGTCGTGATGACGCCGATGCGTTGGGCCATTCCGCTTCTCGCGCTTGCTCTGCTCGCCGGCTGCAACGACAAGGCCGCGGCCCCTGAGCCGGTTCGGCCGGTGCTGTCGATGAAGGTCGAGCCGCAGGCCGCCAACGGCTCGGCCGTCACCGGCACGATCGAGCCGCGCTACAAGGCCGATCTCAGCTTCCGCGTGCTGGGACGGCTGATCGCGCGGCCCGTCTTCGTCGGCGACATGGTCAAGCAGGACCAGGTGGTGGCCGCGATCGATCCCGCCGCGCTCGAGCTCGCGGTCCGCGCCTCCGCCGCCGAGGTGTCGCGCAGCCAGGCGCAGCTGACCAATGCGACCGGCACCGAAGGACGGCAGCGCACGCTGCTGGAGACCGATGCGACGACCAAGGCCACGCTGGAAAGCGCCGAGCAGTCGCGCGCGGCTGCACAGGCCTCGGTGATCAAGGCGCAATCCAATCTTGCCAAGGCACGAGAGCAGCTCGGCTACGCCCGGCTGAAGGCGGATTTCGCGGGCATCGTCACCGCGGTGGGCGCGGAAGTCGGACAGGTCGTCTCGCCGGGCGTGAGCGTCGTCACCGTGGCGCGGCCCGATGTGCGCGAGGCGGTCATCGATGTCGGCGACGACATCGCCAGCGGCCTGCAGGCGGGCACACCGTTCACGGTGCGGCTGCAGGTCGATCCGAACATCAGCGCGGCAGGCAAGGTGCGCGAGATCGCGCCGCGCGCCGACGCCACGACCCGCACGCGCCGCATCCGCATCACGCTCGACAATCCGCCGGAGAGCATGCGTCTCGGCACAACGGTCACCGCGACGCTCGACACCGAGCAGAAGACCGTCATCAGGCTGCCGCGCTCGGCCGTGCTCGAGCAGAACGACAAGAGCTTCGTCTGGCTGGTCGACGCCGCCAGCAAGACCGTCAAGCGACAGGAAATCACCATCGCCCGCAACGAGGACGGCAGCGTCCGCGTCACCGGCGGTCTCGAGGCCGGGCAGCGTGTCGTCACCGCCGGCGTGCACAGTCTCAAGGATGGCCAGTCCGTCCGCATCGATCAGGAAGCTCAGCCGTGAAGTCCTTCAATCTCTCCGACTGGGCGCTCGAGCACCGCTCGCTCGTCTGGTATTTCATGATCGCCTTCATGGCGGCGGGGCTCTACTCCTACCTGCATCTCGGCCGCGAGGAGGATCCCTCCTTCACCATCAAGACGATGCTGATCCAGGCCAAATGGCCGGGTGCCTCCGCCGAGGAGATGACGCGCCAGGTCACCGACCGCATCGAGAAGAAGCTCGAGGAGCTGCCGGCGCTCGACTACACCAAGAGCCTGACCGTGCCCGGCCAGACCACCGTGTTCGTCAATTTGCGCGACACGACGAAGGCGCGCGACGTCGTGCCGACCTGGCTGCAGGTGCGCAACCTCATCAACGACATCAAGGGCGACTTCCCCTCGGGCGTGATCGGACCCGGCTTCAACGACCGCTTCGGCGACGTGTTCGGCAACATCTACGCCTTCACCAGCGACGGATTGAGCCAGCGCCAGCTGCGCGACCGCGTCGAGGAGGTTCGCGCCAAGGTGCTGACCGTGCCCAATGTCGGCCGCGTCGACATCGTCGGCGCGCAGAACGAGGTGATCTATCTCGAATTCTCGCCGCGCAAGGTCGCCGCGCTGGGCATCGACCAGCGCACCATCCTGACCGCCCTGCAGGCCCAGAACGCGGTGTCGCCGTCCGGCGTGCTGCAGGCGGGCCCGGAGCGCGTCGCGGTGCGGGTCTCCGGCCAGTTCACCTCGGAGGACAGCCTCAAGGCGATCAATTTGCGCATCAACGATCGCTTCTTCCCGCTCACCGACGTCGCCACCATCACGCGCGGCTACGAGGATCCGCCGACGTCGCTGTTCCGCTTCAACGGCCAGCCTGCGATCGGCCTTGCCATCGGCATGAAGGCCGGCGCCAACCTGCTCGATTTCGGCGAGGCGCTGAAGGAGGAGATGACCAAGGTCATCGCCGACCTGCCGGTCGGCGTCGGCGTGCATCTCGTCTCCGATCAGCCGAAGATCGTCGAGGAAGCGGTCGGCGGCTTCACCAAGGCGCTGTACGAGGCCGTCATCATCGTGCTCGCGATCAGCTTCGTCAGCCTCGGCGTGCGCGCCGGCCTCGTCGTCGCGATCTCGATTCCGCTGGTGCTCGCGATCACCTTCCTGGTCATGGCCTATACCGGCATTTCCCTGCAGCGCATCTCGCTCGGCGCGCTGATCATCGCGCTCGGCCTGCTGGTCGACGACGCCATGATCGCGGTCGAGATGATGGTGGCGCGGCTCGAAGTGGGAGACAGCCTGCGCAAGGCGGCGACCTACGTCTACACCTCCACGGCCTTCCCGATGCTGACGGGAACGCTGGTGACGGTGGCCGGCTTCATTCCGATCGGCCTCAACAACAGCGCCGCCGGCGAGTTCACCTTCACGCTGTTCGTCGTCATCGCGGTGTCGCTGGTCGTATCGTGGATCGTGGCCGTGCTGTTCACGCCGCTGCTCGGCGTCACCATTCTCCCCGCCTCGCTGCCGAGCCATCATGCCGAGGGCGGCCGGCTGACGCGGGTGTTCCGTGCGATGCTGAAGGCCTGCATGCAGCATCGCTGGACCACGATCGTCGCCACGGTGCTGGTCTTCGGGCTCTCGGTGTTCGGCATGCGCTTCGTGCAGCAGCAGTTCTTCCCCTCCTCCGACCGCAACGAGCTCGTCATCGACTTCAACCTGCCGCAGAATTCCTCGATCGCGGAGACCAATGCGCAGATGGCGCAGTTCGAGCAGGAGGCGCTGAAGGGCAATCCCGACATCGACCATTGGTCGACCTATGTCGGCTCCGGTGCGCAGCGCTTCGTGCTGTCGTTCGACGTGCAGCCGGCCGACGTGTCGTTCGGCCAGATCATCATCGTCACCAAGAGCCTCGAGGCGCGCGACCGCGCCCGCGGCAAGCTGCAGGCCTATCTGACCAAGACCTTCCCCGGCACGGATGCCTATGTGCATCTGCTCGACATCGGCCCGCCGGTCGGCCGCCCCGTGCAGTACCGCGTCAGCGGCCCCGATGTCGCCAAGGTGCGCGAGATCGCCCAGGAGGTTGCCGGCGTGATGCGCGGCAACAGCCATCTCGGCGCGGTCATCTTCGACTGGATGGAGCCCGCGCGCGTCGTCAAGGTCGACGTGCTGCAGGACAAGGCGCGTCAGCTCGGCGTCACCTCCGAGGACATTGCCAATGCGCTGAACAGCGTGCTGGACGGCACCTCGATCACGCAGGTGCGCGACGACATCTATTTGATCGACGTCCGCGGCCGCGCCCAGGCCAAGGAACGGCAGTCGCTGGAGACCTTGCGCGACCTGCAGCTGTCCGGATCGAACGGCCAGTCGATCCCGCTCGCGGCGCTGGCGACCCTGCGCTACCAGATCGAGCAGCCGGAGATCTGGCGCCGCTCACGCCAGCCGACGCTGACCCTGAAGGCCAGCGTGATCGATCAGGTGCAGCCCAACACCGTGGTCGATCAGCTCAACCCGGCGATCACGGCCTTCAACGCCAAGCTTCCGGCCGGCTACAAGGTCGTCACCGGCGGCAGCGTCGAGGAGAGCGGCAAGAGCCAGGCGCCGATCGTCGCGGTGGTGCCGATGATGCTGTTCGCGATGGCCACGATCCTGATGCTGCAGCTGCAGAGCTTCCAGCGGCTCTTCCTTGTGTTCGCGGTGGCACCGCTGGCCCTGATCGGCGTCGTCGCAGCGCTGCTGCCGAGCGGCGCGCCGCTGGGCTTCGTCGCCATCCTCGGCGTGCTCGCGCTGATCGGCATCCTGATCCGCAACTCCGTCATCCTGATCGTGCAGATCGAGCATCTGCGCGACGAAGGACGGCCGCCGTGGGAGGCGGTGATGGAGGCGACCGAGCACCGCATGCGGCCAATCATGCTGACGGCGGCCGCCGCCTCGCTCGCGCTGATCCCGATCGCGCGCGAGGTGTTCTGGGGGCCGATGGCCTATGCCATGATGGGCGGCATCATCGTCGGCACCGTGCTGACGCTGCTGTTCCTGCCGGCGCTCTACGTCGCCTGGTTCCGCATCAAGGCCCCGGAGAAGGATGCCTCGCCCGAGGCCACGCCGCACGGCGCCTGACGCCCGGCGAATCGCGGATAATTGCGTGGGATAAGCCGTCCGCGTGGGTTAAACGCCACGCGGCGGCCGGTTAGATTCGGTCTCCATGGAGAGATGCGAATCATGACCGATCCCCAGATCGTCTGCCCCTCCTGCCGCACCGAGATCAAGCTGACCGAGCAGCTCGCCGCGCCCCTGATCGCGGAGACGCGCCGGCAGTTCGAGAAGCAGCTCCAGGCGAAGGAGGCCGATTTCGGCCGTCGCGAGGCGCAGCTCAAGGCAGCGCAGGAGCAGATCGCGCAGGCCAAGGCCGCGATCGATCAGCAGGTCGCCGCCAAGCTGAAGGCCGAGCGTGCGGCCATCGCGCAAGCGGAGGCCGAGAAGGCGCGCCAGGCCGTCGCCGACGAGATGGGCAATCGCGACCGCCAGCTCGCCGAGCTGCACGAGGCCATCGTCAGCAAGGACGCCAAGCTCGCCGATGCGCAGAAGGCGCAGGCCGAGATGATGCGCAAGCAGCGCGAGCTCGACGAGGCCCGTCGCGAGCTCGATCTCACCATCGAGACCAAGGTGCAGGAGTCGCTGGTTGCCGTGCGCGACAAGGCCCGGCTCGAGGCGGAGGAGTCGCTGAAGGCCAAGGTCGCCGAGAAGGAGACCCAGATCGCCGGCATGCAGCGCCAGATCGAGGAGCTTCGCCGCAAGGCCGAGCAAGGCTCGCAGCAGCTGCAGGGCGAGGCGCTGGAGATCGAGCTGGAGTCGCAGCTGCGCGCGCGCTTTCCGCGCGACCTCGTCGAGCCCGTGCCGAAGGGCGAGTTCGGCGGCGACGTCATCCATCGCGTGGTCGGCCCAGGCGGCCAGGCCTGCGGCGCGATCCTGTGGGAATCCAAGCGCACCAAGAACTGGAGCGATGGCTGGCTCGTCAAGCTGCGCGACGACCAGCGCGCGGCCAAGGCCGACATCGCGCTGATCGTCTCGACCGCGTTGCCCAAGGGTGTCGACGGCTTCGACCTCATCGACGGCGTCTGGGTCGCCGAGCCGCGCTTCGCGCTGCCGCTGTCGCTCGCCCTACGACAGTCCTTGATCGACGTCGCCTGCAGCAAGCTCGCGCAGGAGGGCCAGCAGACCAAGATGGAGATGGTTTACGCCTATCTCACCGGGCCGCGATTCCGCCACCGCATCGACGCCATCGTCGAGCGCTTTTCCGAGATGCAGTCGGATCTCGACCGCGAGCGCAAGACCATGATGCGGCTCTGGGCCAAGCGCGAAGAGCAGCTGCGCGGCGTGCTGGATTCGACGGCCGGACTGTACGGCGACTTGCAGGGCATCGCCGGTCGCGCGATGCAGGAGATTGAGAGCCTCGACGTGCTGCTGATCGAGGGCAAGAGCCAGGCGGCGGAGTAGTCGGCGCGCCCGCCCTGCTCCCGTCTGATGCAGACGCGCTAATCCGGCGCGCGCAGGCGATAGCCGATGCCGGTCTCGGTCAGCACGAATTGCGGCCGCTCGGGGTCCGCCTCGATTTTCTGCCGGAGCTGGCGGACATAGACGCGCAGATATTGGGCGTCGGTGAGCTCATCCCACAATTCCTTGAGCAGGAAGCGATGTGTCAGCACCTTGCCGGCGTGCTGCACCAGGACGCGCAGCAGGTCGTACTCCTTCGGCGACAGCTTGATCTCGCGCTCGCCGAGCTTGACGATGCGGCGCACGAGATCGACCGAGAGATCACCGGTGCGGAACACCGGGCGCTCGCCCTGCGCCTGCAACTGGTGACGCAGCGCGGCGCGCAGCCGCGCCAGCAGCTCGTCCATGCCGAACGGTTTTGTCACGTAGTCGTCGGCGCCGAGATCGAGGGCCTTGACCTTGCCGGCCTCGTCGCCGCGGCTCGACAACACGACGATCGGAATGCTGTCGTTGCGCGCCCGGATGGTGCGCAGCAGCTCGTGACCGTCGATGTCGGGCAGCCCCAAATCGAGAATGATCAGGGCGGGACCTTCCGCGAGTTTTTCCAGCGCGACCTTGCCGCTCGGCGCCTCCAGGATCTCATAGCCCTGCGTCGCCAGCCCCATCCGCAACAACTTGCGGATCGGCGGCTCGTCGTCGATCGCCAGGACCTTGATGGGAGCGCCTGTCATGCGGCCGTGTCCAGGGGTCTGGCCTGCGCCGGCACCGGCAGGCGGATGGTGAGGATGGCGCCGCGCCGATCGGTGCGGTTGCCGGCGAAGATGCGGCCGTGCATCGCCTCGATGAAACCGCGCGAGATCGCAAGTCCCAATCCGGTGCCGGGCCGCACCTGGTCGCCCTTCTGCACGCGATAGAACTTGTCGAACACGTGCTCGACCTCATCAGCGGGAATGCCGTCGCCTTCGTCACGGATGTCGAGCACGACCCAGTTGCCGTCCCTGATGGCGCGGATCGCGATCGACGTGTCGGCCGGGGCGTACTTCGCGGCATTGTCGAGCAGGTTGAACAGCACCTGCTCGAACAGCACGGCATCGACCTCGACCATCGGCAGGTCGGCCGTCATTTCGAGCGACACGTGGTGGCCGGCGAGGATCTTGCTCGCCCGCCGCAACGCGCTGCCGACGATCTCGCCGATATCATGCAGCGCCGCGTTCGGCACGATCGCGCCGGACTCGAGTTTCGTCATGTCGAGCAGATTGGCGATGAAGCGGTTCAGCCGCTCGGACTCGTCGATGACGGTGGCCAGCAGGTCGAGCTTCTCCTTGTCCGAAAGCCGCGTCGCGAGATCGCGCATCGTCGAGGCGGCGCCGAGCACCGAGGCGAGCGGCGTCTTGAGGTCGTGCGAGATCGAGGTCAAGAGCGCCGAGCGCAGCCGGTCCTGCTCCATGGTGCGCTTGACCTTGTCCATGTCCTCGACCAGCAGCACCCGCTCGATCGCGAGCGCGCCCTGATCGACCAGCGCGTCGAGCAGCCGGCGCTGGTCGGGCGTCAGCAGCGGCCCGCTGCGATCATCGTCGATGCCGATGACGCCGATCGAGCCGCGCCCCGTGCGCATCGGCAGGAACAGGCGCTTGGCGCCCGGTAGCGTGTCGGACCCGCGGCCGGCCGCGCGGTCGTTGCTCCACGCCCAGCTCGCCGCCGCGAGATCGGCATCGTCGAGCTGATCCTCCGGCGGATAGCCCGCCATCACCGTGAGCTTGCCATCCTGCGGCAGCAGCAGCACGACGCGGACCTTCAGCATGAGCGCAGCCTGATAGGCCGTGGCCCACAGCACGTCATCGAGGGTCGCGGTGCCGGCAAGCTTCCGGCTGAAGGCATAGAGCTGCTCGGTGGTCCGGACACGGTAGGTGGCGGCGTCAGCCTGAACGCGCACGCGCGCGGCAACATTGGACACCAGGATCGCGATCAGCATGAAGAAGAAGAATGCACCGATGTTGGTCGGATCGGTGATCGTGAACGTATACAGCGGCGGCAGGAAGAAGAAGTTGTAGCAGAGCGAGGCGGCGAGGCTCGCCAGCAGTGACGGCCACAGACCATAGCGCGCGGCGACGCCGACCACCGCCGTGAGGAACACCAGATCGACGTTCTCGATGCCGAAGAAGGGTTGAATCAGCTCGGCCAAACCGAGCCCGACGGCCGTGATCAGCAGCGCCTTCAGATAGGGCTTCGGCTGCAGCGGCTCGCTGCGCGGGCGCGTCTGCACCGAGGTGCCCGCGGCGTCCGGCGCCTCCTCGCCGGCGATGACGTGGATGCTGATGTTGCCGGCGCGCCGGACGAGATCATGCACCACCGAGCCCCTGATCATCTCGAACAGGCGAGAACGGCTGGACTTGCCGATAATGATCTGGGTGACGTTATTGGACTGCGCAAAGCCGATGATGTCGTCAGCGATGCGACGGCCGACGCCGGGGATCGTCAGCGCCTCAGCGCCGAGGCTCTCCGCCAGCCGCAGCGTGTCGGCGAGCCGGTCGCGCTGCTTGTCGGTGAGTTGGAGATTGCGCCGGGTCTCGATCGTCACCGCGGTCCATGGCGCATGGACGCGGTCGGCGAGCCGTTTGGTGTAGCGCACGAGGCTCATCGCGCGCGGATCTTCCGACACGCAGACGAGAATGCGCTCGCCGGCGGCCCAGGGCCCGGCGATGGCGTTGGCCTGCATGTGGGTGAGCAGTTGCTCGTCGACGCGCTCGGCGGTCCGGCGCAGCGCCAGCTCGCGCAGCGCGGTCAGGTTGCCGGGCGAGAAATAGTGCTCCAGCGCACGCTCGGCCTGCTTGGGCACATAGACCTTGCCCTCCTTCAGCCGCTGGATCAGATCGTCGGGGGTGAGATCGATCAGCTCGATGGCATCGGCGCGGTCGAGGATCGAGTCCGGCACGGTCTCGCGCACGCGCACATGGGTGATCTGGGCGACGACGTCGTTCAGGCTCTCGATGTGCTGGACGTTGACCGCCGTGTAGACATCGATGCCGTGCGACAGCAGTTCCTCGACGTCGAGATAGCGCTTGGGATGCCGGCTGCCGGCGACGTTGGTGTGCGCGAGCTCGTCGACGAGCGCGAGCCTCGGCCGCCGCGCAATCACGGCGTCGAGGTCCATCTCCTCGACGACCTGGTCCTTGTAGGAGATGCGCTTGCGCGGGATGACCTCGAGGCCGCGCACCAGCGCCTCGGTCTCGATGCGGCCATGGGTCTCGACGAAGCCGATGACGACGTCGACGCCGGCCCTCATCCTGGCATGCGCGCTCGACAGCATCTCGTAGGTCTTGCCGACGCCGGGCGCGGCGCCGACGAAGATCTTGAGCTTGCCGGCAGGACTATCCTCCCGCCGGGCCGCTTCGAGCAGGGCCTCCGGCGAGGGACGTTGGTCAGGATCGCGGCGTTGCTGGGCCATGCGGCATTATAGACGGAGGGACCTCGGCGCCAAGGCCAGGGCGTAGAGCGGCCTCATTGCGCCTTGGCGGCGTCGAGCGCCAGATTGAGCGCAAGCACGTTAACGCGGGGTTCGCCAAGCAGCCCGATCAGCCGCCCTTCCGTGGTGCTCGCAACCAGCGCCCGCACGCGATCCTCGGGAATGCCGCGCGCTCTGGCCACCCGCGGCACCTGGAACAGCGCTGCCTCCGGCGAGATGTCAGGGTCGAGCCCGCTCGCCGACGTGGTCACCAGGTCGACCGGTACGGCCTGCGCGGGATTCTCGGCCTTGAGCTTGTCGACGTCCTCCTTGACACGTTCGGCGAGCGCCTTGCTGGTCGGGCCGAGATTGGAGCCTGCGGAATTGGCGGCATTGTAGGGCGCCGGCACGGTCTTGGTGGCATCGTTCGGATCGGCGGCCGAGGTCACGGACGGACGGCCATGGAAGTATCTGTCGTCCTTGAACTCCTGGCCGATCAGCGCCGAGCCGATCACCTGGCCGTTGCGCGTGATGAGACTGCCTTCGGCCTGCGCCGGGAAGATGGTGCCGGCGACGACGGTCATGGAAAGCGGATAGAGCAGGCCCGTGATGAGCGTGAGGGCGAGCAGGACGAAGATGGCGGGACGGATTTCTTTGAGCATTGTGTATCTCCGAGTTCTCGGCCGTCATTGCGAGGAGCGAAGCGACGAAGCAATCCAGAGTCGTGTAGGTCGAGACAGTTCTGGATTGCTTCGCTTCGCTCGCAATGACGGCGGTTAGGCTTCAAGCCAGATGCAAGGCGGTCACGATCAAATCGATCGCCTTGATGCCGATGAAGGGGATGATGATGCCCCCTAAGCCGTAGATCAGCATGTTGCGGCCGAGCAGCGCGCCGGCGCCGATGGCGCGGTAGGCGACACCCTTCAGCGCCAGCGGAATCAGCGCGATGATGACGAGCGCGTTGAAGATGATCGCCGACAGGATCGCGCTCTGCGGGCTGGCGAGATTCATGACGTTCAGCACGTTGAGCTGCGGATAGAACGCCAGGAACATCGCCGGGATGATGGCAAAGTACTTGGCGACGTCATTGGCGATCGAGAACGTGGTCAGCGCGCCTCGCGTCATCAGCAACTGCTTTCCGATCTCGACGACCTCGATCAGCTTGGTCGGGTTGGAGTCGAGGTCGACCATGTTGCCGGCCTCGCGCGCAGCCTGCGTGCCGGTGTTCATGGCGACGCCGACATCGGCCTGCGCCAGCGCCGGCGCGTCGTTGGTGCCGTCGCCGCACATCGCCACCAGCTTGCCCTTGGCCTGCTCGTCGCGGATCAGCTTGAGCTTGTCCTCGGGCGTCGCCTGCGCCAGGAAGTCGTCGACGCCGGCTTCGGCAGCGATCGCGGCCGCGGTCATCGGGTTGTCGCCGGTGATCATGATGGTGCGAATGCCCATGCGGCGCAGCTCGGCGAAGCGCTCCCGGATGCCGCCCTTGACGATGTCCTTGAGCTGGATGACGCCGAGCAGGCGCCCGTCCCTGGCGACCGCGAGCGGCGTGCCGCCGGACTTGGCGATCTCGTCGGCGATCCCGCGGATCTCGCGGGCGAGCTCGCTTTCAGCCGGTTGGACCGCGCGCACCGTGTTGCCTGAGGCAACCTGCGTCGTGCCGCCACTGAGATAGCTCAGGATCGCATCGACCGCGCCCTTGCGCACCGTCGAGCCGCCGGCATCGACGCCACTCATGCGGGTCTGCGCCGTGAACGGCACGAAAGTGGCGTCGAGCTCGGCCATGTCGCGGCCACGGATGCCATGCTTCTCCTTGGCCAGCACCACGATGGAACGGCCTTCCGGCGTCTCGTCGGCAAGCGAGGCGAGCTGGGCGGCGTCGGCGAGCTCCTGCTCGCTCACGCCCCTGACCGGCCGGAACGCGGTCGCCTGGCGATTGCCGAGCGTGATGGTGCCGGTCTTGTCGAGCAGCAGGGTGTCGACGTCGCCGGCGGCCTCGACGGCGCGGCCGGACATCGCCAGCACGTTGAAGCGCACCAGGCGATCCATGCCGGCGATGCCGATCGCCGACAGCAGCGCGCCGATCGTGGTCGGAATCAACGTCACGAACAGCGCCACCAGCACGACGACCGAGATCGAGCCGCCAGCATAGGCGGCATAGCTCGGGATCGTGACCGTCGCGAACACGAAGATGATGGTGAGGCCGGCAAGCAGGATGTTCAGCGCGATCTCGTTCGGCGTCTTCTGCCGCTCGGCGCCCTCGACCAGCTTGATCATGCGGTCGATGAAGGTCGATCCCTGCGCGGCCGTGATGCGCACGCGGATCCAGTCCGACAGCACCTGCGTGCCGCCGGTCACCGCGGAGCGGTCGCCGCCGGATTCGCGAATGACCGGCGCGGACTCGCCGGTGATGGCGGCCTCGTTCACCGAGGCGACGCCTTCGATCACCTCGCCGTCCGAGGGAATCGTGTCCCCCGCCTCGACCAGCACGATGTCGCCGACCTTGAGGCTCGTGCCCGGGATGAGCTTGTAGCTGTGATCGGACGTCCCAGAGCCGGTCAGCAGCTTGGCCTGGCTCTCGGTACGGGTCTTGCGCAGCGAATCCGCCTGCGCCTTGCCGCGCCCTTCGGCGACGGCCTCGGCGAAATTGGCGAACAGCACGGTGAACCACAGCCAGAGAATGATCTGGAAGGTGAAGCCGAGATTGGCCCCGCCGGTGACGACGTCGCGCAGGAAGATCACCGTGGTGAGCGCGGCGACGACCTCGACCACGAACATCACGGGGTTCTTGATCATCAGCCGCGGATCGAGCTTGACGACCGCGGCCTTGATGGCCGGCAGCACGATCTTGGCATCGAGCATCGTCGACATCGACGAGCGCGCCTGCAGTTTGACGGTTTCCATGGAGGTTGCTCCGAGATCAGAACACGGTGCCGGCGGTCATCGCGAGATGCTCGACGATCGGACCCAAGGCGAGAGCGGGAAAGAAGGTGAGGCCGCCGATGATCAGGATGACGCCGACGACCAGGCCGACGAACAGGCCGCCGGTCGTCGGCAAGGTACCGGCCGACGGCGGGATCGACTTCTTCTCGGCCAGCGAGCCGGCGATCGCCATCGCCGGGATGATCATGAAGAAGCGGCCGACGAACATCGAGGAGGCGAGCGTCAGATTGTAGAAGAAGGTGTTGCCGGTGAGGCCGCCGAAGGCCGAGCCGTTGTTGGCGGTCGCGGAGGTGAAGGCGTAGAGCACCTCGGTGAAGCCGTGCGGGCCGGCATTGGCCATCGATGCAACAGCCGACGGTAGCACCACCGCGACCGCGGTCCAGCCGAGATACATCAACGGCAGGACGAGAATCGCCAGCATAGCCATCTTGACCTCGCGGGCCTCGATCTTCTTGCCGACATATTCCGGCGTGCGCCCGACCATCAGGCCGGCGACGAAGATCGCGAGCACGACGAACAGCAGCATGCCGTAGAGGCCGGCGCCGACGCCGCCGATGATGATCTCGCCAAGCTGCATGTTGATCAGCGGGATCATGCCACCGAGCGCGGTGAAGCTGTCATGCATCGCGTTGACCGCGCCGCAGGATGCGGCCGTGGTGATCACGGCGAACAGCGAGGAGGCGACGATGCCGAAGCGGACCTCCTTGCCTTCCATGTTGCCGCCGGTCAGGCCGAGCGCGTTCAACGTCGACGTGCCATTGGCCTCGGCCCAGTAGGTGATGGCGACGCCGGCGATGAACAGCACGCCCATCACAGCAAGGATCGCCCAGCCCTGGCGCTGATTTCCGACCATGCGGCCGAACACGTTGGTGAGCGCGGCGCCGAGCGTGAAGATCGAGAGCATCTGGATGAAGTTCGACAGCGCGGTCGGGTTCTCGAACGGATGCGCGGCATTGGCGTTGAAGAAGCCGCCGCCATTGGTGCCGAGCATCTTGATCGCAACCTGCGAGGCGACCGGGCCGACCGCGATGGTCTGCTTGGCGCCCTCCAACGTCGTCGCTTCGACGTACGGCCCGAGGGTCTGCGGGATGCCTTGCCAGACGAGGAACAGCGTGTAGAGAACGCAGAGCGGCAGCAGCACATAGAGCGTGCAGCGCGTTACATCCACCCAGAAATTACCGACGGTGCGCGCGGATGCGCGTGAGAAGCCGCGGATCAGCGCCATCGCCAGCACGATGCCGGTTGCAGCCGACAGGAAGTTCTGGTGGGTGAGGCCGAGCATCTGCACGAGATAGGAGACCGTGCTCTCGCCGCCGTAGTTCTGCCAGTTGGTGTTGGTCAGGAAGCTGATCGCGGTGTTGAAGGAGAGATCCTCGGCCACAGCCGATTGCCCGGCCGGATTGAACGGCAGCACGGCCTGCAGCCGCATCACGCCGTAGATGATCAGGAAGCCGCCGACATGGAACAGCAGCATCGCGACCGTGTAGGTCAGCCAATGCTGCTCGCGCCGCTCGTCGACACCGCCGATCCAGTAGATCGCGGACTCCACCGGCCGCAGCACCGGTGAGAGGAAGGTGCGCTCGCCATTGAAGACGCGCGTCATGTACCAGCCGAGCGGCTTGGCGAGCGCGACGACGACGGCGCAGTAGAGCAGGATCTGAATCCAGCCGATCACGGTCATGGGATGTTGTCCTCGAAGAGCCGACGGTCGGCGGTCAGAACCGCTCGGGCCGCAGCAAGGCGTAGGTGAGGTAGATCAGGAGGCCGAGCGACACCGCGCCGGCGAGGGAGTAGTCGACGATCATGGCGCGTCTCCTACAGCCGCTCGCAGGCATAGGTGTAGCCGATCGCGAGAGCGAAGAAGCCGGCGGCCAGCGCCAGCATAAGGATGTCCAGCATGGTGTGCTCCTCATGCGCGCGAAGGCGCGCAATGCATGGAGCGGCCGGGAGCGCCGCCGCGGCCACGATCCGTTCCATGGCGGACAGATGGCATCGGACCTCGTAGGTTTTCGAGACGGCGCCGCCGACAGAATTATAGGAATCCCATAAAGACCGCGGCATTCCCCTGCGCAAAATCGCGCGGCCGCGGCGGCGCCCGCATATGAGCGGCCACCTAGCGGAGACATCTTTATGCGCCGCCTATTTCTCCCCGCCCCCACTCGTCTCGCATTCCTACGGCGCCATCGGCCACATTGCCGGTCAGGGCCCATCGGGCCATCGCTCACCGACGAGGGGAGGCCAGCATGGCTGCCTTGACGACACGACCGGATGTGCTGGAACTGGCGCAGATCGCGCAGACCACGACGACGATGCTCACGGCTTTGCTTGGCGACGACGAGGGCCTCTCACCCTTGTCGGCGCACGGGCGGCGCCGGCAGCGGATCGCAAGATTGCTGGAAGCCGAAGCACGGATCGATGCCGCGCTGGAGTTGATCGCGCTACAATTGCCGCAATGGCAGCTCCGCCGGATTGCCTATGATGACGGCGAATGGCACTGCGCATTGTCGCAACAGCGCGAATTGCCGGACTGGCTCGATCGTTGCGCTGAAGCCCATCACAGCGATCTCGCCCTCGCCATTCTCCACGCCGCAGCCGAAGCTCGCCGTCTCGGGCCAAGCGTCTCGCCACCGGGCGCAAGGCGCGGCGTCGCGGCCGAAGCGGGGGTCGGCGACCTGCTCTGCTGCGACAATTTCTGATCCGCCGTCACGCGCGCCATGCTCATGTCCACCGAAAAGCCCGCGGAGCTTCCGGCGGCCAGGGTGCTGCTGCGATTTCTGCTGCGAATGGCAATCCTCGTCGTGTTCGCAACTTTCGGCGGCATCGGCGTCGGCCGCAGCCTCGCAGCCCTGCTGTGGATGACGACGATCCTGTGTGCCGTGCTCGCGGTGCTGCGCCGGGAGCGCGTGTTCGCCGCCAGCCTGAACCATTGGGACGAGATGATCGGCTACACCGCGCTCTACTGCGCGGTGATGGCGCTGATTCAGCGGGCAGGAAACTAAGCCCCATACGCCGCCTTTATGCGAACGCACGCGGCGTCATCTCGAATTCCTACCCCTCGCCTCGATATTTCCGACCGCGAGCGCAGGCCGCTCCGATCGGCCTGCTCACACGCAAAGGATCAGCCCCGTGAAAGGTCTCGCCCTCCCACCGCGCAACATACCCGGGCTCGCACTCGTCTTCATCGGCAGGAACAGCCAGGGACAGTGGGTCGCCCAGGAGCAGAACGGGCTCTATGGCGGCCTGTTCGTCAGCCGGGCCGAGGCGATGAAATATGCGCTGTTCGAGAACGGCCATCATCCGGAAACCATCGTCGAGCTCTCGTTTACGATCGAGCTCGATGCCGATGGCCGGCTGGCTCCGGTCGGCCTGCTGTTCGCGAGCGGTAAGCGGTCGGTCGCATGAGGAATGCTTCCACGATCATCCCCTGCGGCATGCGTCAGAGGACCGAGATCTTGGAAGGCCCGCTCGTCATCGGGAATTGAAGGCGGGGGGATGAAGGCGTGGCGCGCAGGACCGGCATTCCGGGGGCAGCGTGCAGGCTACGGACAAAAAAACGGGACGGCCGATCGGCCGCCCCGTTGCATCATCGTCTCACGATCAGAAGATCTTGACCGCGCTTTCCAGGGTCTTCCAGACGCCCCAGGCCAGGGGAACGCCGACGAAAGCCCAGAACAAGGCAGACTTGGCATCCAGGCCACCCTTGCCGATGCCGAACGACCCGTGCTGGATCGCCGACTCGTTCTTGGCGAGCTGGGCCTGATACTTCGCGACCTCGTCCGCGCTCATGTTCCACTTGTGATCCACGGGCTTGATCAGCAGGTTGCAGATCAGGCCGGCCAGGAGCATCGCGCAGAGGATATACATCGTCGTGTTGTACAGCTGGTCGCGCGGCACGCCGGCGGCGAGCTGGAACTCGCGGATGTAGTTGACCACCACCGGGCCGATGATGCCCGCGGTCGCCCAGGCCGTCAGCAGACGGCCATGGATGGCCCCCACGAACTGGGTGCCGAACAGGTCGGCCAGATAGGCCGGCACCGTCGCGAAGCCGCCGCCATACATCGAGAGGATGATGGCGAAGGCGCCGACGAACAGCAGCTTCGATCCCATCGCCGCGAAGGTCGGCGCCAGCGCGTAGAGCACGATGCCGATCAGGAAGAAGCAGTAATAGGTGGCCTTGCGGCCGATATGGTCCGACATCGACGCCCAGAAGAAGCGGCCGCCGATGTTGAACAGCGAGAGCAGGCCGGCAAAGCCTGCCGCGATACCCGCGACGGTCGCCTTCTGCGTGGCGTCGAGCTGGTTGAAGCTGACGTCAGGCAGACCGATCAGCTTGCCGGCGAAGATCTCCTGCAGCATCGGCGAGGCCATGCCGATCACGCCGATACCCGCCGACACGTTCAAGCACAGCACCCACCACACCAGCCAGAACTGCGGCGTCTTGTGCGCGTTGTTCAGATGGACGTGATGGTCGGAGATCATCGCCTTCTTGACCGCGGGCGGCGTCCAGCCTTCGGGCTGCCAGCCGACCGGGGCGACGCGATAGGCGAAGGCGCCGATCATCATGAACACGAAGTAGATCACGCCCATGGTGACGAACGTCTCCCAGACACCCACCGAGGTCGGCGTCTTGAAGTAGTTCATCAGCAGGTTGGCCAGCGGAGCGCCGATCATGGCGCCGCCGCCGAAGCCCATGATGGCCATGCCCGTCGCCATGCCGCGCCGGTCCGGGAACCATTTCACCAGGGTCGACACCGGCGAGATGTAACCGAGGCCGAGGCCGATGCCGCCGATGACGCCGGCACCGAGCCACATCATCCAGAGCTGGTGAACATAGATGCCGAGCGCCGCGATCAAGAGGCCACCGCCCCAGCAGCAGGCCGCAACGGCACCCGCCTTGCGCGGTCCGGCCCGCTCCAGCCAGCCGCCCCAGATGGCAGCGGAGCCGCCCAGCAGCACGAAGAACAGCGTGTACATCCAACCGAGGCTCGCGACCTTCCAGTCGCAGCTCGTGGTGAACAGCTCCTGCACCAGCGTCATGTCGGCGCAGACCTGGCTCTGCGTCACGCCGATCGCGCGCGACAAGGGCAGCCAGAACACCGAGAAGCCATAGGCCATGCCGATGCAGAGATGGATGCACAGCGCAGCCGGAGGAACCAGCCAGCGGTTGAATCCCGCTTTCGCGACCGTGTGCTCACGATCGAAGATCCCCGCCTGCGCGTTCGGGAGAGCCCCCGCGCTTTCAATGGTAGCCATGCATTCCTCCCCTACGGACTCCCGTCCAACGCAACGACGTCATGTTCTGTCCCCTTGATCAGAATCAATACGCTTACTCACCGTGCCCGCTATCGACGTGCCAGAGCGGCTTCGCAACGCACAAACATTGATGACTTGCTCGATGCGCATAACACCCCCCACCCGAGAGTTATGCCCCGACCATCTTCGTGCCGCGGTTCCACCTGGCCCGCTCCCCAGCGGGCATGACTCGCCTCTCGCAACCTCCGCGGAAGCGTCTCAATTGGTGCAGAACCAAGGCAAATTGTCGATAGTAAAATGGTAATAATCGGTCGAACGTCGTGGATTGATTGCACTGCAGCGTCCATGTGTTGCTAACAAACACACAAATTCACGTGCAACCGACGCCGTCGCCACTCACGGCTGTAGTCATTCTGCTCGCGATTACTTCCAGACGATCCACGGCGATACCTGAAAGAATCAACTAATGAGATCGCCGAGCGATCAGCGCTCTGCAGGTTACGGAACTGCGAGCACGCGCTCTCGAAAACGTGAAGCACGAACAACCTGTCCTTGCCTCCCAACCAGCGCGCAAGCTTTGACCGAGAACGCGGCATTGTTGTGAGCGGGCGCCGGCGCTGCTGCGACGATAGGAAGCGGCGCGCGCTGTTGACACCCCCCTCGCACGAGAGACCGCGGACGAGCTACTTAGTTCGGACAACCTGCAGCATGTGATGCGCCTGCACTCTCCTGCGTTCGTCATTCAGCCGCCGTCGCCTTCTCGATCAGGAACAGAATGCCGCGGTCGCTGCGATCGACGATCTCGACCCGATCCCCGGTCTCCCGAATCAGGTTGGGGATGTCGATCACCGCCAGCGGATCCGTGCAGCGCACTTCGAGGCGCTCCCCCGCCTGGAGCGATTGTAACGCCTTGCGGGTCTTCAGCGCCGGCAACGGACACTTCAGGCCCGTCAAATCCAGCCTCGTCATCGTCATGCGCGGGACCATGGCGAAGCAGTCCGGGCCCGTCAACCGGCTCGTAGAATGTCGTCCAGGATGCCGGAGCCGGGTTCCTGGGATACCAGAGCGACCGAGTTCCATCATGGCGCGGCAGTCCTGTCCGCGAGCGCAAGCACGTCGGCCAACGGCATGGCCAGCCGCCGGACCAGCGCTGCGATCGCCGGGATATGGTCGATATGAACCCGCGGCAAAGCCGTGTCGACATCGCCGTCGGTGACGAGGCCGACGATACCGGGATCGTCTGGAAACAGCAGCGGCTTGCCGTTGGCCGTGCGGTGCACCTCGATGCGGCGATGCGGCCCGGCCTTGTATCCCTCGATGACGACGAGATCGACGGGAGACAGCTTTGCCAGCAGTTCCGCCAGGGCGGGCTCGCCGGCGCCGCGCAGCTCGTGCATCAGCGCCCAGCGCGTGCCGGATGCAACCAGCACCTCCTCCGCGCCGGCCTCGCGATGCCGCCAGGAATCCTTGCCGGGAACGTCGACGTCGAATTTGTGATGGGCGTGCTTGATCACGGAGACACGGAGACCCTGCCCGATGAGGTGAGGAATCAGCCGCGTCAGCAGCGTGGTCTTGCCGGCGCCGCTCCACCCGGCGAGGCCGATGACGTTCATCGCAGTCTCCCAAAAGGCCCCTGATGCTCGGCACAGGCAGGCGCGTGATCAATCGATGGCCCGATGGGCTTTCGCAAAGCTCTATATCCACGGATGGCAGTGTCGTGCCAGCAGCCATGCAGACCAGGCGACGGCAGGCAAAGCGCGACTCTGCGGCGGAAGACATGATAACGGAACCGGTGATGACAGCCATGACCACGACCTCGATTCCCGGCGTGCTGCTCGCCGGCGGCCTCGCGCAGCGGATGGGCGGCGGCGACAAGCCGATGCGGCTGGTCGATGGCCGCACCATCCTGCAGCGCGTGATGGAGCGACTGGCGCCGCAGTGCAGCCGGCTGATCCTCAACGCCAATGGCGACCCCGCACGATTCGCATCCACCAGCCTGCCCGTCGTGGCGGACAGCGTGGACGGATTTAAGGGCCCTCTCGCCGGCATTCTCGCCGGTCTCGACTGGGTGGCGTCGCACATGCCGGAAACACAATGGATGCTCAGCGCCGCCGCCGATTGCCCCTTCCTGCCGCGCGATCTCGTTGCGCGCCTCGTGGCCGCGCGCGCGGCGGAGCACAGCGAGCTGGCGCTGGCTGCCTCCGGCGGCCAGCTCCATCCGGTGGTCGGCCTGTGGCCGGTCGGGCTGCGCGCGGATCTCCGTCATGCTCTGGTCAGAGACGACATCCGCAAGGTCACCCGCTTCACGGCCCGCTACGCGGTCGCAACCGTGAGCTGGCCGGTGGTGCCACTCGACCCGTTCTTCAATGCCAACACCGCCGACGATCTCGCCGAGGCGGAGCGGCTCGCCGCGCTCGACGATTGAGGTCGCCCGATGGATGATACAGCTCCCGTCCGCCGCGCCGTGCTCGCCGTCGCCGCGCTCAATCTCGGCTATTTCGGCATCGAGTTCGCGGTCGCGCTCGCGATCGGCTCGGTTGCACTGTTCGCGGACAGCGTCGACTTCCTCGAGGACGCCTCGGTCAACATCCTGATCGCGCTGGCGCTGCGCTGGAGCCCGGCCAAGCGAGCCCAGCTCGGCAAGGTGCTGGCGCTGATCCTGCTCGCGCCGGCCATCGCCGGACTGTGGACCGCGGGCGAGAAGTTCTTCACGCCCGCGGTGCCGGCGCCGCTCCCGCTCACCGTCACCGGTCTCGGCGCGCTGATCGTCAATCTCGGCTGCGCGCTGATCCTGGCGCGGGTCAGGGATCACCAGGGCAGCCTGACGCGCGCCGCCTTCCTGTCCGCGCGCAACGATGCCTATGCCAATATCGCGATCATCGCCGTCGGCCTCGTCACCGCCGGTCTCTGGCGGTCGGTGTGGCCCGACTTGATCGTCGGCGTCGGCATCGCACTCATGAACGCGGATGCCGCGCGCGAGGTGTGGGAGGCTGCACATGAGGAGCACAAGGCCGCCAAGGCGTGAGCCGCCGAGCCGCTGATCCGGCCTGGAAACAATGCCTCTGGCGTTGCAGCACACATGTCTGGCGTTGCAGCACACATGATCGCCGTCCCCATCCGTCGTCCGGCATGATTGACGGCCGGCTTGGATTGATTGCAGATAGGCTGAGCGGCCGGCAGAGCCGCAACGGACAACGGCGTGATGCCGACATCGGTGGAGGACGGATTGCAGCTCAGCTTGGTGAGAACGGCGGCGCTTGCCGCTGCCGCGCTGGTGGCCACGACGGCGGCGCAAGCTCAGATTTCCGACAACGTCGTCAAGATCGGCGTGCTCAGCGACATGAACGGACCGGCCTCGACGCCGACCGGACAGGGCTCGGTCACCGCAGCGCAGATGGCGGTGGATGATTTCGGCGGCAAGGTGCTGGACAAGCCGATCAGCGTCATCGTCGGCGACCACCAGCTCAAGCCCGACATCGGCGCGGCGCTCGCGCGGCGCTGGTACGACACCGAGCAGGTCGATCTCATCGTCGACGTCCCGGTCTCGGCGGTCGGCCTCGCGGTGCAGACCATCGCCACCGAGAAGAAGAAGCTGTTCATCACCCAGTCGACGGGGGCTGCCGATTTCCACGGCAAGTTTTGCTCGCCTTACGCGATGCAGTGGGTGTTCGACACCCGGGCGCTGGCCACCGGCACGGCGAAGGAGGTCGTCAAGCGCGGCGGCGACAGCTGGTTCTTCATCACCGACGACTACGCCTTCGGTCATTCGCTCGAGCGCGATGCATCCAGCGTCGTCACGGCCAATGGCGGCAAGGTGGTCGGCGCCGTCAGGCCGCCCTTCGCGACGCCCGATCTGTCGTCCTTCATCCTGCAGGCGCAGGCCTCCAAGGCCAAGATCATCGGCATCGCCGCCGGCCCGCCGAACAACATCAACGAGATCAAGACCGCATCCGAGTTCGGCCTGCTCAAGGGCGGCCAGCAGATGGCGGCGCTGCTGGCCTTGATCACCGACATCCATTCGCTCGGCCTGCCGGCGGCGCAGGGCCTGCTGCTGACCACCTCGTTCTACTGGGACATGGACGACAAGACCCGCGAATGGTCGAAGCGCTATTTCGCCAAGATGAACCGGATGCCGACGATGTGGCAGGCCGGCGTCTACTCCGCCGTCACGCACTATCTCAACGCCATCAAGGCCGCGGGCAGCGACGAGCCGCTCGCGGTGGCCGCCAAGATGCGCGAGACGCCGGTCGAGGACTTCTTCGCCCGCAACGGCAAGCTCCGGGCCGACAATCTGATGGTGCACGATCTGGTGCTGGCCCAGGTCAAGTCGCCGGAGGAGAGCAAATATCCGTGGGATTACTACAAGATCCTCGCGACCATCAAAGGCGATGACGCGTTCGGTCCGCCCGATCCGGCCTGCCCGCTGATCAAGAAGTGACGGCGAACTGGACACCGGCCGGCCCGGCGCGACCGGGCCGGCGCATTCGAGCTGCACAACGACAACACATGGGGGAAGACGAGCATGAAGCTGGCGCGCGCACTGCTGTTCGGATTGATCGTCACGGCGGGGCTCGCCGTCCAACCGGCTGCGGCCGCCTATCCGGACCGGCCGATCCGCTGGCTGATCGGGTTCGCTCCGGGCGGCCCGGTCGACATCGTCGCCCGCATCATGGCGCAATGGCTGTCCGACCGCCTCGGCCAGCAGGTCGTGGTCGAGAACCGCACCGGCTCGGGCGGCAACATCGCCGCCGCCGCCGCGATCAACTCGCCGCCGGACGGCTACACGCTGCTGTTCGTGGCGCCGAACAACGCGATCAGCACCTCGCTGTACAAGAAGCTGCCCTACGATTTCATCCGCGACACCGTGCCGGTCGCCAGCATCATGCAGCTCACCAACATGCTGGTGGTCAGCAACGACCTGCCGGCCAAGACGGTCAAGGAGTTCATCGACTACTGCCACGCCAATCCCGGCAAGATCGCCTTCGCCTCCTCCGGCAACGGCACCTCCGTGCACATGGCGGCCGAGCTGTTCAAGGCGATGACGAAATGCGACATGCTGCACGTGCCTTATCGGGGCTCGGCGCTGGCCTTCCCGGACATCATCTCCAACAAGGTGCAGCTGATCTTCGACAACCTGCCGACCGCGCTGGAGCAGTCCCGTGGCGGCACCGTGCGCGCGCTCGGCGTGACGTCGCCGCAGCGCTGGCCGACCGTGCCGGACGTGCCGGCGGTCGCCGAGACCGTGCCGGGCTACGAATCGGTCGGCTTCTACGGCATCTCCGCGCCGAAGGGCACGCCGCCCGAGATCGTCGAGATCCTCAACAAGGCGGTCGGGGAAGCGCTGAAGGATCCCAAGCTGGTGGCGCGGCTGGCCGAGACTGGCGGCATCCCGCGCGCCATGACCCCGGCCGAGTTCGGCAAGCTGGTCGCCGACGAGACCGAGAAGTGGCGCAAGGTGGTGGAATTCGCCGGCGTCTCGGTGGATTAGCGCCACGGCCGTCCCGGGCGCGGGTGGTCCCGATGGAGGTGCCGGCAACCGGCCAAAACGATCCGGCAGCGGCATTGCCGGATCGCCGCCGGGGCTGTAAACGAAGCCCGCACCGTCGCCGGGTCCGCCGCGCCGCTGCGGGCAGGCCCGTCCCCGCCCGCCACCGCCACGACCCCCGCGCCGCGGGGCCTGTAGCTCAATGGTTAGAGCCGGCCGCTCATAACGGTCTGGTTGCAGGTTCGAGTCCTGCCGGGCCCACCAGTAATTTCAATGGTTTGCTCGCTCGGATTTTGTCGCTTCTGCCTCGCTGCACCAGAAACCGCACCAGATACGTCCACATTTTCGTTCGTACGGAAGCCGCAAGGCTCAGCGACCACCGCTTCACGCCAGCGTCGGGAAGGCTCGACGATGTAGCAGAATTCCTGGCCGCAGAGACGCTGCCCTGCCCAACGCCAGCATTGTCACGCGCAGCAAATGAGCTAGGACAACGCCGCAAATGGGCCAGCAGGCGCGAAGGGATCGGCACATCATACGCACTGGCTCGTTCCGGCGCGCGCATATCAACACCGCGCCGTGCTACAGGCCGCTGCTGACGCCGGCGACGTTCTGATCAGCGGGTTTATGAGAGTCTGCCCGGTCAGTCTTTTTGCGCTGGCCTTTCAACGCGGCACGCACATGCTTGGTCTCCCAGGCAGATCGCCGGCAGGTCGAGACGGAGCAATTCCCCTCCGGTCCCGTGCTCTTGTTGGTCGCGACAGCATTCATCCGAAACCGCATCCCAATTCCTGGACTGTCACGGCATCGAACGCCTAGACGTGTCCGGCGATCCAGCGACGTCGGCTGCTAGCCGGTCGTGCGCCGAAGTCGACGAGCCATCCGAGGATCGATCTCAAGCAATGCGGCGTCGAGGTCCCTCCAGAAATCGGGGCCTTTCCTGACGTGGCGGGTCCCCACGCGCTCGCATCGCTGCAGCGTATGCTGATTGCTGCTGCTCGTGATGATGATCACTTTCGCCGGCGCACGATCAGCATCGAGAAGATGCCCGCAGACTGACAGGCCGTCCAGCTCCGGCATGTTGACGTCGATCACCAACACGCTTGGCTTGCCTCGCGTCGCCTTCAAGAACGCCTGAAGGCCGTCAGACGCCGTGTCCACCTCGAAGCCCAGGCGCGCGAAGTGATGTGAGAGGAGCCCGACCACCGCTGCGTCGTCATCGGCGATCAGCAGACTCGGCGCGTGGCCAAATGAGCTCGCCGTGTCGAAACCGTCGACCGATCCCCGTCCCCTGAAAGCTTCGATCAGCTGAGCAGCCTGCCGCATGTCTTCGCTCCTGTCATCGTTGCCGGATCCTGGTCAAACGCTCGCCCGGCTTCCTGGATCGAGATGACGATGTTGAGCCTAATGCTCCCTTAGCGACCGCCCAGGTATGACTACGCGGATCGACCGAACCATCAACCCTAGGCCCGCTGCAGAGACCGAGCGGCGAGAGGTGCGGGGCCACCGCACTGCTGCATCTCGACGAGCAGAGCGTCCAGCAGGCGATCCGTGTCCGCGCCGGGCCCGTCGCCGCGGATCTCGGCCAAGACGGCGTCCTCCAGATCCGCTGCCGCTTCGCTTAGTTCTGTAAAACCGTAGATGCCGCTCGCGCCGGACAGCGCATGCGCGATCACTCTGATTTGATTCAGCAGATCCGATGATCGCCCCACTGCCCCGAGCATCCTGCAGTGCTCAGAAATAGATTCGGCGTCGCGCTGGACCCTGCGCCCGAACTCGGCCCGCAAATGCTCGAGCGGATCGTACGAAGGCCGGACATAGGTCCGGAGCGATGCGGCGAGGGTCATGGGATCGAACGGTTTCTGGATCACGCCCACGGCTCCCAGCGACCGAAAGCGATCCGTTTCCCGCGCCTGGGTCCGGGCCGTCATGAAGACCACGGGGACATCGGCTGTCGCAGGGCTCTGACGCAATTGAGCCAGTGTCGCCGGCCCGTCCAGCACCGGCATCATGACATCGAGCAGGATGATGTCCGGCGCCAGCTCCGCCGCCATGGCCACAGCGTCGCGGCCCGAGCCGCAACTATGGACGATAAAATCGGGATCGAGACCAAGTGACAGCTCGACGACTTCGCGGATATCCGGCTCATCGTCGACATGCAGAATATGAATTGCGGTCATGCGACCTCCCTGACGGACAATAGAGGGGATAGCCCCAGACGATCGCGCACGATTGAGGCCAAGCGCTCGAGGGGTGATGTCTTCCTAGAAAAGGTCAATTGCTGTTGATCGTCTTCCGGCAAATTCTGATCCGAGTTGGAGAAGATGATCACCGGAATGATCTTGCCGGCGCGGTCGCGAAGATGCGGCAACAGATCCAGCCCGGGCTCCGCACCGAGCCGGACATCCACGATCGCAAGATCGATGTGTTCTGTCGCCAAGACGCGCCGCGCAGCCTCCAGGCTGCCGGCCGACACCATGTCGGCCATCGTCTCCAGCTCATGTGCGACGGCGACGAGCGTCTCCGGATCGTCATCGACATGAAGAACGCGAGGCCTCGGACGGGACGACGGCACCGTTGCAGACAGCTGCGAAACGAGTTGCTCAACGTCGATCGGGCGCCTGATCCATTGCAGGTCGCTCATCTCCCGTAGTCCGGCATCGGCCTGGCCGCCCGCGGAGGCATCGCAGGCGATGATGATCGTAGTGTTGCGTTGATGGGGAATCCGGCGAATCCGCGCCGCTACGTCGCGACATTCGATCTCGTCGAGCGGAAGGCCGATGACGATCGCTGCGTAACGGTTGGCGCTGGAGCGCAGTAACGCGGCCTGTACCGAATGCGCGAAATCCACCGTAAGACCGGCCGGTGCCAACTTCATCCGCACCGCCTGCTTGACGACCGGATCGGTCTCGCACAGCAGGATCCGTGACGGACTGCCGGTGGTGGCGATCTCGATCGCGCCTCCGACGGTATCGTCCCACATCGGCAGCTCGACGAAGAACAATGCGCCGCCGCCATCGGCATTCTCGAAGCCCGCTTTGCCTCCCAGGCGCGCCATGATCTGTTTCACAATACTGAGGCCGAGACCGGTCCCGCCTTTCTGACGCGTATCGGTCGCATCCGCCTGGGCAAACCTCTCGAACAGATGCGGCTCGAAATCCTCGGGTATGCCCGGACCGTGATCACGCACCGCAATCCGCAGGCTGTCCCCGTTGTCCTCCACCGTGACCTGCACACTCCCGCCGGCCGAAGAGAACTTGATTGCATTCGAGACCAGGTTCGCCACCGCTTGCGCCAATCTCTCCGGATCGGCATTGGCATAGACGCCCACGACACCAGCACCGAGTTCGACGCGAACGCCAACATCGTCCGCGTAGCCGCGGTTCTCCTCGACGACGCGCCCCACCAGCGATCTGACTTCAACCCGCCTGAGGTTGAATGTGTCATCGCCCGCCTCGATCCTTTCCATGTCGAGAATGTCGTTGACGAGACGTACCAAGCGCTCACTGTTGGCATGCGCGATGCTCAGCAACCGTGCCGCCGGCTCAGGGATCGTCTTGCTCCAGCATCCGACGAGCAGCCCCAATGAACCCGTGACCGATGTCAGCGGGGTCCGTAGTTCGTGGCTCACGGTCGCAACGAACTCGTCCTTCAGACGTTCGGCGCGCCGGCGCTCACTGACGTCGACGACGACGCTTAGGATCATGAGCCCCTGGCCAACCCGAATCGGATTGAGACCGACCTCAATGGGAAACTCAGTCCCGTTCTTTTTTAATCCGGTGAGCTCGCGACCGGATTCCATCTGACGGGTTTCGGGCCGCAAATTGAACGCGTGCTGGAGCACGGCGTTTCTCACGCGAGAACGCTCGGGCACCAGCATATCCACGGGTTGGCCGATCAGTTCCTGTCTGGTGTATCCGAACTGGCGTTCGAGCTCATTGTTGACCATCGAGATCCTGCCCTCGGCATCGACCATCAACATTCCGTTCGGACAGGCCTCGACCGCGAGGCGAAACATCTCATCCGCTAGATTTCTTGCCGCGATGGCCATCTCAGCGTTGTCGCGCTCAAGCGTGCGTTGATGCAGCAACCGGCGCGCCCGCTCGATCGCCACGGCAACGTCGTCAATTTCCTGAACGTGAGATCGCGCAGCGGCGGTGGTTTCGTCCGATCCCGAAGCCAGCGCCGCGGGCAGCAGGCTTCGAACGCCGCGCGCGATCCGCTTCGCCTCATACATCACCGCG
Organism: Bradyrhizobium sp. SZCCHNS2022; assembly: GCF_032377575.1. Lineage (NCBI taxonomy): Bacteria > Pseudomonadati > Pseudomonadota > Alphaproteobacteria > Hyphomicrobiales > Nitrobacteraceae > Bradyrhizobium > Bradyrhizobium sp. SZCCHNS2022. Next base: position 4,042,820 of record NZ_JAUHHZ010000001.1, read on the forward strand.
ATCAGTCCGACGAGTAGGACGCAGAATACGCCGGTGATGCCGTACAGGAGAATTGAGTTCGGTCGGCGATACAGATCGGAAAGCGGAATCCCGAGCGCGACCGTCCAATTGGAGCGCTCGGACCGGCCGAAGCCCACCAGTATCGGCGTCCCGTCCGCCCGATATGTGTCGACGACATTCGGCCGCGACGATTTGATGTCAGCCAGCCTCACAGGAGCAGGCCTGCCTATCAGTTCGGGATCGTGGGTCCGCGCGACGATGATGCCTGCCGAATCGGTGACGGTCGCAATCCAACCGGCCGGCAGTTTCTGGTTCGCGAACAGGCCGTTCAGCCTCTCAATGCCCAGGGCGACGCCGAGCGTGTATTTCACCTTTCCCTCTCGAAACACCGGTACATCGATGGAGAGAGCCGGTCTCTTCGACACGGCACCAATGAAGATGTCGGAGACCGACGGCTTGCCGGTTTCGAACACCTTCCTGTGGTTCGCCAGATCTGAGCGCCTGGGCAGCGGGGCGCCATAGGGCAGCGCCGTGTTGACAACCTGCTGGCCGGCCGCATCCGCCACCACCACGGCCGAACCTTCCAGATGAGGGAGGCTGCCCTTGGCCTCTTTGTAGAAGGCCCCCAGATCGTCCGTCGCGAGAGCTGCCGATTCTGCCAAGACCTGAGCCGCGGAGGACGTTCCTGCCAGATCCCTGTCGAGCGCTGCGGCGAGAGCGCGGACCGTCGCCAACGCGCCCTGGGAGGCCTGCTCGCGTTCGTGCTGGTACAGCCCCCATGCGAGTGCAGCCAGACCGACGAAGGCAGGAACCGACAGCATGAGTATGATGCGAAACAGCCTTGACTGGATCGACTGACGCGCACGCTGCGAAACACTGTGCCTGCCGGATGCCGCGATCAATGTTGTCCACGCCTCGCGTTGATCGATCGATGACATGCGCCGGATTGGCCTTGCCTGCTTCCGGCAGCCTGGATCTGGCGAGTGGCCGGCTCGGTGACGGAACGATCGATCTCGGTCTCGCCGTTCAACTTCCGCATCTGACTTTCCCGCACGGCTGCGGCGCGGCCGCCCGGCGTCGCACTGCCTTCGCCGGCAACTGACGGTCGGCTGTCTCCTGATCTTGAGCCGCCAAGCGAAGCAGGTCTGCGAGGTTCTTCGCTCCGGATTTCCGCATCAGAGCGGCCCGGTGACCTTCATACGTTCGCGGGCTGATCTGCAGCCGCGCCGCACCTTCCTTGTTCGAATACCCGTCTCGGACCAGCCCCAGAACCTCCTGCTCGCGCGTGGTCAGCGAACGCAGCCAGACTGCGTTTTGCGGAATCGGTTGTGCCTCGTCGCGGGCGTTACCGACCCGCGACCACCACCTGATGACATCACGACTTTGCGCAAATGCGGTCTGTTGCCTGAGTGGCGCCTCGAACGTATCGCCAAGCCGCTGCACCAACCTGCAGACGGCTTCGGCCTCGCGCAGCGCGTTCTCAGCGACTTCCCTCAGCGATACGCCATCATGTTCGATCTCAGGAAACCCGCCGCCGCCCTGACAAAGGTCCTCGAGATAGAGCAGAAGCGCAGTCAATGGTCCATTCAATTGGTGAGCGATCGCCGCGCCGACCTCGTTCGCGGCAATGGCACGATCGTCACGGGGCGATTTCGCCTCGGAACGTGCCGCGTCCGTCATCTCGCCGCCGAACCGGCTCATCGCAGCAGAGCTCCAGAATGAGCATGAGGGGGCAAGCTCAGATCTATGGCCTCAATCAACTGGCGGGAGGAGAACGGCTTGCGAAGATAGCACGAGGCGCCGCGTTGCAAAGCCGTGCGAAGATAGTCGATCGGCTCGAGCGAGCTACGCAACCTGAAGCCGGACATGGCGACAATGGGTATGGCTGATCGTTGCCGGATATAGGCAATCGCGTCGAGTCCGCTCATTCCGGTCATGAAGAGATCAACCAGAACCAAGTCGAAGTTCGCATGCGCGAGCGCCTGAATACCCGCATAGGCGCCCGATGCCAGTTCGGTACGACATCTGCGACGCGTCAGGAACGCCTTGATCGCCGCTCCTACGCTCTCGTCGTCGTCGATGACGAGCACTCGCAAGAACGGAGGAGCCGTGACGGCTCGATCGACTTGGATACGGGCGACCTGCCCTGACGCGTACATGGTATAACCCCAGCGGCGACAAGTTCACAGCCTCGCAACACCGCGATCTGTGCAAACAGAGGTGCTACGCCTCGGCAAAGCTATTCAGCCATATCTGACGGTGCGTTAATTTCGCTGCACGTAAAACTACCTGACCGTCCGCCCCTCCTGCCCCGAGCGGCTTCGCCTACGGATTGCTCCGGTGAGCCGTCCCATGCTCGCGCCACCGGAATGATCACGTTCGCGATCGAACGCATTGATCCTTGTGCGATGACGTGAAATTAATTCTTCGGGGAGACGCTGCTGGGATGTAGCACGAGGAGGACTGCATGACCGGCGACCAATTCGAGGCCCGCCTTGCCAAGGTGAGGCACCGCTTCGCAACCGCACTCGAAAGCAAGATCACGGCTACTCTCATCTTTGCAGACCGTATGGCACGGGGGGACGACGCCGGTGGGGCACTCGTTTCCGAATCGTATCGTCACCTGCACGGCATCTGCGGCATCGGTCCGACGGTCGGCTTCGCCGCCACCGGGCAGGCGGCCCGCGCCGCCGAAACGGCGCTGCTGCGCGCCATGGCTGAGAAGCGCAAGCCGACCAATCGCGAGATCTCGAACCTGAAGGAGGCGCTCGCTCATCTGCAATCGGCCGCAGCGTCGGAATTGCGGATGATGTATCAGCGCGGTGGATAGGAGATCCGCCCCCAAGCCAGGACGCGCCTGACGACACGTCCTGGCGCCCGCCAATTCGGGCCTCGTCGCCGGCCCCCCTCCGCGCGCGGTGTCGCTTCGCTCATTTCGCCATTTTGGAACGGCTGCCGTCAGGCAGTGAGGCCGACCTGCCTCCGCCGCCTTAGCAGCCTCGGCGGGGCAAAGGGCCAGCTATCCACATCACTCCGAGGGCGCCGGACGACGTGCATGGAAACGGACGGGCGTATGTGACGGCCATGCCCGATGCGACGTGGTGGAGGAGCATTCCTGCGACGCGGGAATTGCTGCCCTCAACAAGGAGACGGTGCCTCTTCAGTGATGGCGGCGAACCCGCAATACCTCTGCAGCGCGTCCAGCAGCTCGGCGCCATCAGACGATTTACGCAGGACCCGGGCCGCTCCGGGACGACCGTCGATTTCCTCCTGAAGCTTGCGCTTGATCGGCCTGCTGAGATGCCGTCCCGACTGGACGATGACCGGAATGTCGCGGGTCTCTGACGCACTCCGCAGCTTCGTGAGCAGGTAGTTGGCATCGCCGTTCGGCATGCAGAAATCAGTGACGATGACGCTCGGATGCTCACGCCGCGCTTTCCAGAATCCTCGTGTAGCGTCGCTGGCATACAGAAGATCGACTCCCAGTCCTTCGAACCGGTGCTCGAGCATCCTCTTCACGCTCACGTCGTCATCGACCAGCAGAACGCGTGGACGTCGCCTGACGTCGGCAGCAGAGAATTGTCGGGCCGCTTGTGCTATGGCGGCATTCCTCTCGGGATAGATCTCGGCGAGGCTTGCCGCGAGCTCTTTCCAGAACAGACGGCCTTTGGGTATGCACGTCGCGGCGAGCCCGTCGCAGAGCTCGAAGGTTTTTTCATCGGTCCGCCCGGTCATCACGATGACATGAGGCGCCTTCTTGGTTGCGTCCGACAGATAGCTCAGGACACTCAATCCATCGATCTCCGGCAGGTGGACGTCGATGAGAAGGACATCGGGCCGGTGTTCGGCCGCCCTGATCAGAGCCTGCAATCCCGTGGCCGCCGTCAGGACGAAGAAGCCCATCCACGTACACCAGTCGGCGGTCGCCTTGAGGACCAGGGGATCATCGTCGACGATTAAAATTGTCGAGGTAGCCCTGCTCACCTGCCGTGCATCCATCGCTTGCGCTCCCACTTTGGTCCCAGATCCCGTTCTTGACGAGGGATTTCACCGTAGATCGAGCCGACTCACGCAACGCCTCACCGACTGCATCCGACGCCCGGCCCATCGCGATCCGATCAAGGCAGCCTAAACGTCAGGATAAGGTCATCGCAGGTAGAACTACGCGATTTCCGCCCGGTGCGCTCCGCCGGCGCGCAGTGATCGCGCCGGCATCGCGGCCGTTGGAGCTCCCGGCGAACGTGCCGCCCGCAGCGCGACTTCGACGCGACGATGAGATTTCGTCGTCAGCGAGCGTATTTCTACGCGTGAAAGCGTGCGTCCAAAAGTAACAAAACTCGCTCAGCTTTTATCGACGTGCGGAAACGCCGCGCTGAATATTCATCTTGGATGTGGAGCAGTCATCCATGCACGATCAAGTCAACACGCTATCGGAGAGGATGATAGTTGCGGCCAGGCTCGCAGCATCCTGTCAGCGGCGCGCGTCCATTGCGCCACCTTATTTTGCCGCCGCGGCCGCATCCGCCGAGACCTAGGGAACGTCGGATGCTGGACGAGACGTCCCAAATCACCGCGATGGACCGACAACTCGAGGCGCGTCTCGCCGTCGTGCGCGGGCGCTTCTCGGCAAAACTGGTCGAACGCTTGCAGCAGGCCGCCATCGACCTGGTGCGAATGACGGAAGATGAGGCAACCTCGGCGGAGATGGTTGCGAAGCCCTATTGCTGGATCCACGAGATTTGCGGGATCGCCTCGACGATCGGATTTGGGGCGGTCGGTGAGGCGGCGCGAGCATGCGACATCATTCTGGTCGGGCCCTATCGCTCTCGGCGAGGATTGGAGACTGAGGAACTCAATGAATTGACCAAGCATTTCGGACGGCTCCGAACTGCCGCGGAAGCCGCGCAATACGGCGCGGATGCGAGCCGGGGAACCTAATATTGTAGTGACGGGGGAATATCGTGTCGTATTTCGTGCGTCTTGTCCTGGCTGCGGCTCTCGCAATCCAGGCGTCGTCAGTCCATGCCCAGCAACGCAGGCCGCCAGCCGCTCCGCCGGAGCCGGCGCGACCGGCCGCCTTCCAGCCGTCGCCGCTCATGGCCGCGCTCCCGGCGACGATCGTCGACACGACACCCAAATCGCTGCGGGTCGGTAGTCCCATCGCCGATGCCGGATTTCCCGAAGGGTTTCGTTTGTCGAATCTCGGCGGCCGGCGCGAACTCTATATTCGCGTTCCGCAGGGCGTCGAACTCAATCTGGCTGAACTCGTTCTGGCCTATGACGACGTGAGTGCTCACGAGGCGCGCCGCAGCCTGGAAATCCTGGCGAACGATCGTTCGATCGCCGCGCTGACGTTGGACGGCAGGGGTACGGGGCGCACGGCCCGCATCTCGCTTGCGAATGTGTCGGCACGCGAGGGCTTTCTCAAGCTGTCGTTCGTGTATTCCGGCGCGGCGACGCAGGATCGCTGCATCGATGTCCGCTATGTCGGGGACAGCGTCACCATCCGCCCCGAAACCATGGTCGACTTTGCCTTGGGACTCTCGGGCACGCCGAACATTGCGGCGACCGCGGCGCTGATGCCCCGAGACGTCGGCATTCTGCTGTCCAGCGCATCGCCGCCGGCTGCCGATATCGCCACCGCGTTGACGATCGCCCGATCCCTCAAGGCCGCCGGCCGGACCGTCAGCTTTCATCACGGCAAGAACGGCATGCCGGACATGGTCGACCAGGACAACAGGGGGCGCTGGACGCGTGGCCTCATCGTCGTCGGATCGTTCGATGAGATCGCGGATCGGCTCGATGGACCGACGGCAACATTGGTGAACTACGCGCGCGGGGCCCAGACAAACAACGCGCTCGCAGCAGGTCGGATCGGCGGCGTTCCTGTCCTTCTGGCCACGGATTCCGGGTCGTCTCAGATCGGAAGGCTGCTCGGCGATCCCTCGCTCCTGGCCCTGCGCGATACGCCGACAGCGTCGATCGGGTCGATCTCGGCCGCCAGGAAGCTGTCCGATCGAATCAGTTTCAACGACCTCGGTCTGACCGCACCGCGCGTCGATGTGTTCGGCCGCGCCGAGCTTCTCATCACGATCGCCAGCCAGTCGCTGCCGGCAGGCACCCGCCCCTCGCGCCTCGTCCTCGACGTCATGGTTGCTCCCGACGGTGCCGGCGAAAAGGCCGTGGTCAGCGCCTTCGTCAACGAACACCTGCTCGCCAGCACGGTCGCCGCGATCGGCGGACCGACGCGGCTCGATTTCGCTCTTCCAGAGGGACTCGTAGGCACGATCGCGAATGTCAGAACGGTCGTGCAGCGTCGCAGTTCGCAGGGCGACTGCCGGTTCGAGCCGCAGGGCTACCCTGCCGAGCTCCTCGGCTCCAGCCAGGTGATGCTGTCGCCAGCGGGCCCGGCAGCACGCGACTTCTCCGATCTGGTGAGCTTGTGGGGCAATGGTATCCAGATTCTTCTTCCGGCATCGACGGCTGATCGCCCCCTTTCGGTGCTGGCCTCGTTGTCCAACGTGGTGAGCGGCCTGTCGAACAGGACGACGCCGATCGAGGTGACCTATGTCGACGCCAGGGCCGCGGCGGCACCGTCGGCGCCCTTCATCTCGGTCGGCAACTCGCCTCCCGCCGGAGCCGATCAACGCGTGCGGTTCGATCGCGGCCGCGTCGCCATCACCGATCGCAGCGAGCGCGTTCTGCTCGATGTCGGGGGGATGACCACCGGCGCGGTCGCGCAGATCGTCACTGCGAACGGATTTCCCGGGCTATGGATTCGCCCGCTGAGCGGCGACGGATCATTGTCCGCCTCGCCCGCCATCAATCTCGACCGCGGCGACGTCGCATTTCTCGACCGAAGCGGCGTCGCCCTCGCGCTCTCCAGCTATCGCGACACCCTACTGCGCGTCACCTATGCCGACCAGCCGTCGTGGACAGCCAACCTCGATCGCGGCTGGCCATGGATCGTTGGCATCACCTGGGTGCTCGCAACTCTCGCACTGCTGATGCTGGCCCAGCGCATGTACCGCCGCCGTGCAGCTCGTCGCGCCGGCGAATAGGTTCTGCCATGCAGCCATTGTCAGCTTCCGATCGCGCCCTCGGCGACATCCTCGTCGCCCGCCGCGTCCTCACGCTCGGCCAGCTCGACGAGGCCATCGCTCTCGCCGAGGCCTGGCACGTCAGCCTCGGCAACGCCATCCTGTCGCGCAACTGGGCCGAGCCGGCGATCTACTATCAAGCCGTCGCCTACCATTACGAATTGCCGTTCGTGGATCTCATCCGTGAGCCACCGGACCTCGCACTCCTTCGCGAGGGAGAGGCGGACATCTACGCCCGCACGCTGATCATGCCGTGGAAGCAGAGCGACGGGCGGCTGATGATCGCGACCGCCGAGCCTGGGCCCGAGACGCTGCTGTTTGCGAGAAAGCGCTGGGGAGCGAACATCGGCTTCGTCGTCGCGACCAAGTTCGACATCGTCTGGGCTGTGCAGGCCGCGTTTGACGACGCATTATCGGCGCGCGCCGTCTACGAACTCGCCGACCTCAATCCGGAGCTCTCGGCGCAGCGGGTTTTCACCCCGGGACAGATCGTCTTCGGCTATGCGCTGCTCAGCCTGATCCTGCTCGGCCTGGCGCTATCGCCCCTCACGACGCTGATCGCCCTCAACGTCGCCATGAGCGTCTTCTATCTCGGCAATTTCGCCTTCAAGGGCCTGCTCGTGCTGTTTGGCGGCGTGCGCATGGCCGACGAGACCATCGCGATCGAAGCGCGCGCGCTCACGGACGACGAACTCCCGGTCTTCACGGTGCTGGTGCCGATGTACAAGGAGCCGGCCATGCTGCCGATGCTGGCCCAGGCGCTGCGCGACCTCGACTACCCCCTGGGAAAGCTCGACATCAAGCTGGTGCTGGAGGCCAGCGACCATGAGACGATCGAGGTCGCCAGCAAGCTCGGTCTCGAAGGCATGTTCGAGATCATCCGGGTCCCGCCATCGCTCCCGCAAACCAAGCCCAAGGCTTGCAATTTCGCGCTACAGTTCGCACGCGGCGAATTCCTCGTGATCTACGATGCCGAGGACCGGCCGGAGCCGGACCAGCTTCGCAAGGTGGTCGCGACGTTCCGGAAGTCCTCGGCCGATACGGCCTGCCTGCAATGCAGCCTGAGCTATTTCAACGCGAGCGAAAATTGGCTCACGCGCATGTTCACGCTGGACTATGGCCTGTGGTTCGACCAGATGCTGCCCGGGCTGGACCACCTCCGCATTCCGATCCCCTTGGGGGGAACGTCCAATCATTTCAAGATCGACGTGCTGCGCGAGCTGCACGGCTGGGATCCGTTCAACGTCACCGAGGACGCCGACCTTGGCGTGCGCCTGACGCAGCATGGCTATCGCGTCGGCATCGTGGATTCCACCACGTTCGAGGAGGCAAGCTGCCACGCCGGCAACTGGATCAGGCAGCGCTCGCGCTGGATGAAGGGCTACATGCAGACCCTTCTGGTTCACACAAGGCGCCCGCTCCGCTTCATGCGCATGATCGGGCCGCTGGGCTTTCTCGGCTTCGTCTTCTTCATCGGCGGCACCGTGCTGTCCGGCCTGCTCAACCCGGTGTTCTGGCTGCTCTACCTCGCCTGGATGATCGCCGCGATCAGCGGACTCGAGGCGGTCTTTCCGGAGCCGCTGCTATTCCTGGCCCTGTTCAACCTTCTCGCGGGCAATGGCGCGTTGATGTTCCTCAACATGCTGGCGCCGATCCGGCGCGGCTGGCTCAATCTCATTCCCTATAGCCTCACGGCGTTCGGCTACTGGGTCATGCTCTCGATCGCGACCTATCGCGGCCTATGGCAGTTGCTGCGCAATCCGTTCTATTGGGAGAAGACGCACCACGGCGTGTCCAAGCATGTCGCTCGCGAACTGGCGCGGGCGCAGGAGGCCGCCGCATGAGCCGCCTGTTGCCGCTCGGGGCGTTGATGGCCGTTGCCTGCGTGGCCGTCTTCGTCGCCTCGCTCAGCGCCGTAACGGCCGGCCTCGTTCCCAATGATGCGGTGACGTTGTGGGCGAGCGCGATGACCGCGGGCGAAGGGCAGATGCCGATCGGGCGCATTCTGGCGGCCTATCCGACCATCCCTTTCCTCGCCACGACACTGCTACAATTCGTCACGCCTGCCGGGACGCCCACCCCCGTTCTCCTGACCGGGGTCGTCTTGGCGCTGCTCGCCGGCAGCTTGCTGACCTCGTTCCACCGCATCGGCATCGCCGCGATTGTCGCACCGTTGATCGTCGTTCTGATCGTGATGCATCCCGCGATCCTGCGTGCCGCCATTGCCGGGCCATCCGAGATAATCTTCACGGTCTTCCTGTTTTTGCTCGGCTGCGCCGTGTTCAGACTACGCGCCCGTACCGGCGCGCCCGAGGTGATGGCTGTCGCGCTGGCGCTGCTCGGATTGACCTTCTCGCATCCGATAGGCGCCGCGATCACTTGCGCCGCCGTCCCGTTTCTGGTTCTCGCGATCCAGCCCGAGCAGCTCTCCAGGACGACGTTGAACCTGGTGCTCGCCTTGCTGTTCCCGACGGCGTTCTGCGTCGCGGCCTTCTCCTACATGTCCTGGATATTCCCCGGCAGCGGCTGGACCTTCCTGGTGGCGCCCGCCGAAGGGGTCGCCACCTGGGCGGCGGGATTTTTCACCCTGTTCGGCCACGGACTATCCGGCTCCCTCTCGATCGACGCCGGCCTTGCGATCATGGCGGCGATCCTGATCGGCGCGCCCATCGTGGGCTTCGCGATCGTGTCGATATGGCGCCAGCGACCTCTGCTCGCGCCCCTCCTGATGTTCGTCGCGACGACCGTCGCGGCGGCTGTTCTCGCGGTCACGACCGGCCTGTTCGGTGATCCCGCAGCGCTTGCGGTGATGCCGCCGGTCCTGGCGGCGATCGTCATCATCCACATGCCGCCGCTGCGCAAGCGGTTGGAGATCGTGACGGCCTTGCTCGCGCTCGGTTGGGTCGGCGGCGTCGCCGGCCTGGCGATCGCGGACCCCAGCGGAGCCGTCAACGTCGCCATCGCCCTGGAGAGTCATCACGTCGACGCGGAGCGGAGCGCGGCGATCGATCTGGGCCAGGCCAGCGTCGGACGAGATGGAATTCTCGTCGACACGCTGAACGCCCCCGCGATCGTCATCGGGCGGGGCAGCGCGCGCGGATTGCTGTCGCCATCCGACGAGACATTCACGCTCGGGATCCTGTTCTCGCGGATCGACGCTCCGTTCGTCGCCGTGCCCGATCCGGACATCGGAAGCGGAGCGCAGGACCGGCTGAACAAGGCCTTCCCTCTGCTCTATCGGCGGGGAGCCGCGGGCTATGAGCTCATCTACGACAAGGCCGGCTGGCGACTATTCAGGCGTACGGACGCCATCCCGGGACAGACGGCCATCCGGGACTGAAGTGAGGATCATTCGAGGGAGTTCACCATGCGTATTCTCGTTGTCGACGATTCCGAAGATGGGCGGGACATCACCGAGGCGATGCTGCTGGCCGCAGGCTATGAACAGGTCGTCACGGCGGGGTCGGCCCACGATGCCTACCGGGCGCTCGGGATCGGTGCATCGTCGGCAGAGCCGGTGACGGTCGATCTCGTGCTGCTCGACATCGTCATGCCCGAGGTCGACGGCATCGAGGCCTGCGCGCGGATCCGCAACGACCCGCGCTACGCCAGCGTGCCGATCATCATGGTGACGGCGCTCGGCGATACCGCGAGCCTCGGCAATGCGTTCATAGCCGGCGCGACCGACTACATCACCAAGCCGGTGGACAGAGTCGAACTGCTGGCCCGCGTGCGATCGGCGCTCAAGCTGAAGGCAGAATTCGACCGCCGCGAAGCCCGCGAGGCCGAGCTGACGCGACTGGCATCGGGATCAGGCGACCGTCGCGCATCGAACTGGATCGATCGGAGCACGGGTCTGTTCGTCGGCGAAATAGCCGAGGCTTACCTGCTCGCGGATGTGAACTTTCCGCCCGGCACAGAGACCTCCATCATCGCGCTCGCCGTTGATCGGCTTTGCGTGCAACTGGAGACCGGGAAGGCCTCGGAAGCCGGCATCATGGCAAGGGTCGCAGCCGCGGTGCGCGCGGCCACGGCCTCTGTCGGCGTGGTCGCAGCCATCTACCGCGACGGGCTCATCGTCCTCATCCTCCCCGACCAGTCGCGGGCGTCCGCCATGAAGCTTGCCGAGACGTTGCGCGCCTCGATCGCGGGTCTGAGGATCTCCAATCCGGAAGCGATCGCGGCGCATCACGCGACCGCAAGCGTTGCCGTCGTGACCGAGCGCGTCAACGGCGCAGGCCGCATCCATCTGCTCACCCGCGCCATCGCGGCGGTGTCGGACATTGCCGCAACCGGCGGCGACCGTGTCGTGCCGCAATGTGCTTAGCTCGTTGGACGGCCCGAACGCATGCCACGGCTTCCCTCAGCGCGCTGGCCGGGCGCCGCAAGATCCTGTGCCTCATCGCCATGACGTCGGCGGGCTGCGCGAGCCAGGCGTGGGGCGGCGCCTGGACACTCGAGGCCGGGACGGGCGTCCTGGTGTTCACCGGCACGGCGATGCAGTCGACCCGCCTTTTCGACAGCGGCAGCGCACTGCGTCGCATCCCGCGCTACAGCAAGGACGAAGCCCAGCTGCTGATCGAGTATGGCCTCACGGACTGGATCACCGGCATCGTCCAACCTTCGCTGCAGCACATCGACATCGGATCGCCTGTCGGAGCGCAGCGCAGCGGCATCGGTTACACCGACATCGGAGCCCGGGCCCGCGTCTGGTCTGATTCCTCCTGGGTGTTTTCCGTGCAGGCGATCTTCCGCATGCCCGGCACGTCCGACACATCGAACCTGGCAGCGATTGGTCAGACCGACCGGCAGATCGAGCTTCGCGGCCTCGCCGGCTACAGTTTCAAGGCCGGAACGCTCCCCGCCTTCGTCGATCTCCAGATCGCGCAACGTTATCGCCTGGATGGTCCGCCGAGCGAATTCCGGACCGATATCACCTTCGGCGTTCGCCCAACCGAACGCTGGCTGCTGCTCGCGCAATCGTTCAATGTGCTGTCCGAGGGCGCCGGCACCACTGGCTTCGGCAGCTACTCCTATCACAAGGCCCAGCTCAGCGCCGTCTACGCGTTGACACCGGCGCTGTCGCTGCAGATCGGCGGCTACTCGACCTATTGGGGGCGGAATGCTCTGCAAGAGAACGGCCTCGTGGTCGGAGCCTGGTACAGGTTCTGACTCAGGGTCTGCGGCAGATACCGGCCCATGCGCAGGACAGCACGGCTTCCGCCGGCTTGCCCTGCACGGTGAAGTCGGTGTCAGCATTCCCGCCGGCGGCCGGATCGGTGAACCAGCGCCAGACCAGGACGCCCGCAACCGCCGGGCGCTTGAGCACCGCGAGCCAGTCCGCGATGACATCGGCCTGAAGCTGCACATCCACGGGCGCGGCCCTCTCTTCGGCACTCTCCCAGGGCTTGGCGGCAGCGCCCTTGGCCGAACGCAATCCGATCTCGGCCACCAGCACGGGCTTACCCCAACGGTCCGACAGCACATCGAGACGCCTGGCCTCCGCTTCCATCATGGCGATACGGCCGCCGCGGTCGTCATCGGCGCCGAGTGGCGGATACAAGGATACGCCGATGACATCGAGAAGTGGCCAGAACGCAATCGCCTCGGCTTCGTCCGCATTGTGCGCGACGTAAAGCAAGGTCCGTGGAAACGCCGACCTCACGGCCGCGATTGCGGCGTTCCATTCCGCACGCCGCTTGGTCCTGGCGAGCTCGGTGCCAATGGCGAGGACATCGGCACCTTCATCGGCTGCTATTCGAGCAATCCGCTCGAGCTCGGCCTGGTACCGCGCAAACCAGGCCTTCCAATCCTGCTCCGATGCCGGCTCGACGGCGCCGGCCCAGCTGTCCGGCACCCAGACGTGCGGCTTGACGATCACGGTCAGACCGAGCCGGCGCGCCTGCTGGATCGCCGCGCGCAGCGCCTCGTCGGACATAGCGCTTCCCGCGACGATGTCCGGTGCCGAAGGCGTCGACTGCCAGAGAAATGGAATCACGGCGACCGACGTGGCGCCAAGCCTCTTCGCCATCGACAACGCCTGCTCCGCTGTCGCGGAGCCGAACGGATGGTCTGGTGTCGCTACAATGTTGAACCCGTCCAGGCGACGGCCAAGCGCCGGATCGAGGAGGCAGCTGGCACATGCGCCCCATACCAGCGATCGAATTACCAGCCGCATGGATCTATTGCGCATTTGATTCGGCCTGTCGTTGTTTTAACAACGGTTCTCACATCAACGATTTTCCCGGAGAACTCAGAGTCGAGACTCGATGACCGCCAAGCCCCCGATACCGCCGCGATCAAGACCTCGGTCGAATCGCTCCTCTTTCGGCAACCGTCGTCGCACAGATCGAACAACGAACTCCGCAAAACTCCGGATATCGCTGCCAATGAAACTCCGCAAACAGCATCAACCTGCACTTAGATGTTTATATTCTCGCTGCAAACGTTTATCTTGCAACCATTAGGTAGTATTACGCGCATCAGTGAAACTCACCTTTTATGCACGTCATTTATTAGTTGCGAGTTTTCGTCGGCGCTTGATCCGATGGACAGCGTATTCACTTTCATCACTGGATGTTGGCCGACATCGACATGAATGTGCAATTCCAGATGCGCTCGGTCGACGTATTGCATGTCGACGACGACGCCGACGCCCGGGAGATCGTCGGGACGGCCATCGCATTCGATTCGAATTTCAATGTGCGCAGTTGCGCCTCCGGCGAGGAGGCACTAGCCGCAACCGCAAAATGGTCTCCTGACCTCATCCTGCTCGACCACAACATGCCCGGCATGGACGGCCCCACGACGCTGGCGCGCTTGCGGGAGCGACCGCAGACCGCCGGCATTCCCGTGATCTATGTCACTGCCGCCACGAGCGCAAAGGAGGTGGACGACCTTCGGCGCGTCGGCGTCGCAGGTGTCATCGCCAAGCCCTTCGATCCCACTTCGCTCTGCTCACAAATCAACGGAATCCTCTGCAAGAGCCACCGCGAACTGGAAAAAGCGAAGAAAGAACTCGAAGAAAAAGCCGCAATAGCCGACGCCCTCCTCGACTCCTCGGAGGACGCGATCGTCGCCAAGGACCTCTCGGGCACGATCCTGTCATGGAACGCCGCTGCCGAGCGTCTCTTCCAATTCCGGCCGAACGAGGTCATTGGCCGGAGCATCCGTATCCACATCCCGCCCGAGCAGCTGATCCATGACGACTATATCCTCGATCAGGTGACACGGGGACAACATGTCGACAATCTGGAGACGCGCCGTTTGCGCAAGGACGGCACTGCGATCGACGTGTCGATCAGGGCAATACCGATCCGGCGTCAGGATGGGACGATCATCGGCGCATCGATCATCGAGCGGGATATCAGCCGGCAGAAGCGGGTGGAAGACCACTTTCGGAAGAGCAATTTCTCCCTCGAGCAGCAGGTCGCCGCCAGAACGGCGGAGCTCAAGACCATCATCGATGCCGTCCCGAGCGTCATCGCGTATTGGGACCGCGACCTTCGATGCCGCTTCGCAAACACGGCCTATGAGGAGTGGTTCGGCCGATCGCCGGAGGAGCTCGTCGGTTGCCACGTCACGTCCCTGCTGGACGAGACCCTGTTCGCCGAGGCCGAGCCTCACATCCAGGCCGCCCTGTCGGGCCAGCGGCAGAACTACGAGCGCATGCTGAACAAGGCGGATGGAAGCATCCGCAACACCTGGACCAACTATATCCCGCATCGCGACGCCAGCGGAAACGTGCTCGGCTTGTTCGTGCTCATCACCGACATCACGGAGATGCGCGAAGCACAGCGCATGATCAAGGAGAGCGAAGCTCGGTATCGCATTCTGGCCGATCACAGCTCGGACCTGATCATCCAGCTCGATCGCGACCTTCGCCTCCGCTACGTCTCTCCGGCATGTCGAGACATATTGGGGGTGGATGAAAGCGAGCTGCTCGGCCAACAGCCGTATGGCCCGATCCATCCCGAGGATGTCGAGCAATTGCAGACGGCCCTCAATTCGCTGCTGACCGACGAGGTCGAGCAGAGTTCGATCTCCATCCGTGCCCACGATCGCGACGGCCGCCGGATCTGGCTCGAAGCCGTGATGAGAGCGATCAGGGATCCGGCTTCGGGAGAGACGACCGGGATCGTCGGCGCACTCAGGGACATATCGGCTCGCAAGGCCGCGGAGGAGCAATTTCGTCTCGTGGTCGAGTCGACCCCGACCGCGATGATCATGATCGATCGCGCCGGCCTGATTTCGCTGGTGAACCGACAGACCGAACGGCTATTCGGGTACGAAGGCAACGAACTGCTCCGGCAGCGCGTCGAACTGCTGATGCCGGCCGCCGAACGGGGTAAGCATCAGGCCCACATCGAGCGGTACTTCGCCAGTCCGACCCTCAGGGAGTCATTGCAGCGAGCGATGGGTCCAGGGCGCGAGATCTATGCCCGGCGCAAGGATGGCAGCGAGTTTCCCATCGAGATCAGCCTCACGCCGATCGACACGGACGCGGGCCTCATGGTGCTCGGCGCAATCTTCGATATCACGCATCGGAAGCTGGCCGAGGAGGAACGCCGGCAGTTCAATGAGAGGCTCGAGCAACAGGTGGCGCAACGCACCGCCGAGCTGGAGGCCGCGAACAGGGAGCTCGACGATTTTGCCTATGCGGCATCGCACGACCTCAAGGCGCCGCTGCGGGTCATCGACAATGCTTCGAGATGGCTCGAAGAGGATCTTGCGCCGCACCTGACCGGAGAAAACCTGGTGAGCATGCAGCTCTTGCGCGGCCGCGTGAGAAGGCTTGAGAAACTCCTCGACGATCTCCTGGAATTCTCCCGCATTGGCCGCGAGGCCGCCGGCAGCGAAGTCATTTCCGGTGCCGAACTCATGGACAACGTACTTGCCCTGATGACGCCGCCTGATGGCTTCGAGGTGATCGTGGACCCCGCATTCGGCGCGATCGAGGTCTTTCGCATGCCCTTGCAGCAGATCATGATGAACCTCATCGGCAATGCCATTAAGCACCATCACAAAGCGGCTGGTCGCATCGAGATCTCCGTCGTGGATCGCGGGTCGCACCACGCCTTTGCCGTCAAGGATGACGGTCCCGGCATTCCGGCTCAGTTCCACGACAGGATATTCAAGATGTTTCAGACTCTGAAACCGCGAGACCAAGTCGAAGGCAGTGGCATGGGTCTCGCAATCGTACGCAAACAGATTGAACTCTCCGGCGGATCGATCCTCCTCGAATCGACCGTCGGCGAGGGGACGACCTTCTATTTCAGCCTCCTTACTCCCAACGCGGCGAAGGAACGGAAACGATGATGGCCGACGCCGAACGGGCGCGTGACGTGACGATCCTGCTCGTCGACGACGACGAAGGCGACGCCAGATCCGTGCAACGCGCATTCAAATCCGCAAGAATCATCAATCCGCTGCTGAGGGCAAACGACGGCGTCGATGCGCTCGACATATTGCGCGGCACGAATGGAAAGACGAAGCTGAACTCGCCCTATATCCTGCTCGTCGACATCAACATGCCTCGCATGACCGGCATCGAGTTCGTCAGAGAAATTCGGCTGGACGACGGCTTGAAGCGCAGCATCGTGTTCATGCTGACGACCTCGAGCCGGGACGAGGACAAGTTTGCCTCCTATAACCTCAATGTTGCGGGGTACATCCTCAAGGAACGCGTCGGCGAGAATTTTCATAAGCTCGTCGAATTGATGCAGGGCTATTGGCGGATCGTGGAGCTCCCATGAGCCAGCTACATGCCGCCAGTGATGCCGTGACGATCCTGATCACGGACGATGACGACGCAGACCGCAAGAACGTCATGCGCGCGCTGAAGCGTGCGGGGATCGCCTGCGAATGCGTCGAGACCGACAGCATCGACATGGCGCTGGCCACGTGCGAGCGGCAGTCATTCGATGTGGCGGTCGTCGACTATCAACTTCCGGGACGCGATGGGCTCGATGGCGTGGAAGCTTTGCACCGGATCGCTCCAGCCATGTTCATCGTCATGGCGACGGGCCAGGGCGACGCGGCCATCGCGACCGAGGCGATGAAGCGTGGCGCATCGGACTATATCGCGAAGGAACACATCAACGAGCGATCCGTCGGCCGCATTCTCCGCTATGCGCGCAAGAAGGCAGCCATGCAGCTTGCGCTGGATCAGCAGCGCGAGGAACTGGAACGGTTCGCCGACGTCCTCGTCCACGATCTGAAATCGCCGATTTCCTCGATCCGCGGATTTGCATCGATCATCAGCCATGCCGTCAAGTCGGGCAATGCCGACCCGGCCAAGATCAGCGACTACTGCGGACGCATGGTTCACCTTGGCGAGCGCATGGTCGCGCTGCTCGACACCCTTCACGAATACACCAAATCGGACGCGCATGTCGTCTTCGAGCCGGTGGACATGAATCTCGTGGTGGAGGACACGCTCTCCAATCTGGGACAGATCATCAGCAACAGGGGAGCGAAGGTGACACGTGGCGACCTTCCGATCGTCTTTGGTCACGCGCCGCTGCTGACACAGCTCCTCCAGAACCTGATCGGAAACGGCATCAAATATTGCAAGGCCACCGTACCGGCCTTGCACGTCTCCGCCACGCCGGAGAAAGCGGACACGTGGCGGATCGGCGTTCGCGACAACGGCATCGGCATCTCTCCGGAATTTCACCAGCAGATCTTCGAACCTTTCAAGCGATTGCACGGCCGGGACGAGTTCGAGGGCACCGGCCTCGGACTCGCGACCTGCCGGAAGATCGTGGAACGTCACAATGGGAAGATCTGGTGCGAGTCCAATCCTGAGGGAGGGACAACATTCAATTTCACGCTTCCCCTTTCGGCTTGAAGATCCGCACACCCAAGGCAACGACCACGTTTCAGACTCGCGGCTGGTTGCAGGTTCGAGTCCTGCCGGGCCCACCAGTTGCTCGGTGCCTGTGGCGCTGATTTTTTGAACGCGCTTCACATGCCTTGTGGTCCTGACTTCACTCGGGGCCATCGGCGTTGTCCGGCCATCGTGCCTCGCACATCTTCCTGCGGCAATGGGGGGCCGACACCGAATGTGGGGCGAAGGGGCCTGGCTGCATGACCAACATCCACACGCGCGTCGTTCATCCCGCGGCACATCGCGCCCGGGTGATGCATCGATCATGTCCCTCCTGACATGCGAGAGGGCGCGGAGAAGGCCGGACCTCGGCTGAGGCCCGTGGCCCGCCTGCTCAAAAGAATGCAGGCGGCAGGTACCACAGGTACAGCCGGACAGATCCGGCCTTCCCCGCGCGACGGTTTTACGGTGTCCTTCGTGCTCTCCCTGGGGATCGGCTCTCTTGCCCCCATCACCCGCGCGTGCCGTCACAGCAACGACCGCGAGCTTGACCTCAGCGTCGAGAGGCCAGGACCACACGACTTCGCCGTCCGCAACGGCTCGCGCTCGTCTGGCACGGCCGTCACGTCCATCGCCACCCACCTCAACGTTCGTGACGACGCGTACGTCCCTCTGCTCGAGGCGGGCTGCGGGGAGAAAAGCATTATTTCTGAAAAATGGCAAGCAATTTATTTTTTACAGAACACTCGATGACGCTGCCGCGCAAAGGGCATCAGGCTCAATCCGGCTTCGGCGGCTCGATCCAGATTCCCGGGTCGGAACGGGTGCGGATGTGGTCGACGAGGAAATCGGCGAACACCCTGATCTTTGCCGGCAGCCGGACGCGGTTCTGGTAGGCGATGTTCATCGTCAGGAGGGGCAGCTCCCAATCGAGCAGGAGCGGCACCAGCCGGCCGGCCAGAATGTCGCCCTGCACGATGTAGAGCGGCTGGATCAGGATGCCGAGTCCGGCGAGCGCAGCGCCCCTGATCACCTGGCCGTCATTGCTGTCGAGCGTCGGCGCGATCCGAATGCTCTGGGCGGTCGTGCCGTTGCGCAGGGACAGCGAATACGGATCGTTGGCGAGGTTGTAGATCAGCATGTCGTGGCGCACGAGATCGCCGGGAACGACGGGGCAACCACGGCTGGCGAGATAGGACGGCGCCGCCGCCAGCACGCGCCGCATCTGGCCGATGCGGCGGACGACGATGCCCGAGTCCGGCTCATGCTCACGGGTGCGGATCGCCACGTCGATGCCCGCCTCGATGAAATCCGGATAGCGGTTGGCGGCGATGATCTGCAGGTTCAGCTTCGGATACATCGCGCGGAACGCCGGCAGCATCGGCGCGAGATAGATCGTGGCGAACGACAGCGAGCTGGTGACGCGCAGCATGCCCTGCGGCGACAGCGCGCGATCGCTGACGGCATCCTCGGCCTCGGCCAGCTCGTTGAGCAGCGTGCCGCAGCGCTGCAGCAGCTCCTGCCCGGCTTCGGTCAGCCAGAGACGGCGGGTGTTGCGCTCGATCAGGCGCACCGCGAGCCGCTCCTCCAGCGCACTGAGATGCCGGCTCGCCGCCGCGTTGGACATCCGCAACGACTCGGCGGCCTTGGACAGGCTGCCCAGCTCGGCCGTCCGGGAAAACACCTCGAGCTGGAGCAAACGGTCCATTGTTACGCCAAGCGGAAAACAGAGTTACAATTTTTGGGCTTTATTTCCATTTCCTGCAAGGCAAAATCGTCCGACAAGAACAAAGCCCAAGAACAAAGCTCAGGTGAGGACGCAGGAATGACGGGGCCGATCAGGCACATCGTGATGTGGCGGCTGCGCGCCGAGACGGCCGCCGAGCGCGCGGCGGCCCGGCTCAAGGTCAAGACCCTGTTCGAGGGCCTCAAGGGCCGCATCGACGGCCTGACCCACATCGAGGTCGGTCTCGACGTCAGCGACGTCGACTATGCCTGCGACGTCGTCCTGTTCTCCGAATTCGCCAGCAGCGCCGCGCTGCGGGCCTATGCCTCGCACCCCGAGCACCTGCGCGTGCGCGAGGAGCTCGGCGACCTCAGGATCGGCCGTTTCCAGGTCGACTATCCGATCGATGCGGCGACCGGCGCATGACCGGGGCATTCACCTTCCACAACCTGCCCCGCCCGCGCCAGCCTGGCTGCGGCGCGCGCGGCGGATCAAGCAAATAGCGGACGCAGCGATGTCACTTCCCGACCAACGCCTCGCCTTCATCGGCATCGGCAAGATCGGCCTGCCGATCGCAGCGCGGCTCGCCAAGGCGGGCTACGACGTCACCGCCTTCGACCGCAACGCTGAACGGCTCGACGAGGCGCGCGGCCTCGGCATCGTCGCCGCGACGTCCGCGACGGAGGCGGTGCGTGACCAGACCGCGGTCGTCTCGTCGCTGCCGGACGACACCGCGTTGCGGGCGGCGATGCTGGGCGACGGTGGACTGATCGCGGCCATGACGCCCGGCACGATCCTGATCGAGACGAGCACCGTCGGCGTCGAGGCGTCGAACGCAGTCGCCACGGCCGCCGAGCCCCGCGCCATCGCGTATCTCCGCACGCCGGTCTCCGGCAATGCCAGCATCGCCCACACCGGCGAGCTGACCTGCTTCGTGTCCGGGCCGAAAGAGGCTTTCGCACGGGTCACGCCGCTGCTGGCGAGCTTCACACGCGCGCAGACTTATCTCGGCTCGGCCGAAGAGGCACGCTACGCCAAGCTTGCCGTCAACCTGATGATCGCGACGACCGCGGCGATGATGGCCGAGAGCCTGGCGCTGGCGCGCAAGGGCGGCATCGCCTGGCCGGACATTCTGCAGGTGCTGCACGACAGCGCGGTCGCCTCGCCGATGGTGAAGTACAAGACCGCGCCGCTGCTGGCCCGCGACTTTGCCGCGACGTTCTCCTGCGCGCAGATGGCCAAGGATCTCGACCTCATCCTCGGCGCCGGCCACGCCGTCGGCGTGCCGCTGCAATTGGCGGCGCAGGTGCGCGAGACCTATGCCGCGCTGATCGCGCAGGGCGATGCCGAGACCGACTTCCTCGCCACCGTCCGGCATGTCGAACGGCTGTCCGGGCTCGGCGAGCCCGTCTGAAAGGAGCCGCCTCTTGCGCAACTTCAACGAGACCACGATCACCGATGCCGTGCTCGAACGCCTTGCGGGCGCGAGTGATGCGCGGATCAAACAGGTCAGCGCGGCGCTGGTGCGCCATCTCCATGCCTTCGTGCGCGAGGTCCGTCCGACCCAGCAGGAATGGGAATACGGGATCGACTTTCTGACCCGCACCGGCCGGATGTGCGACGACAAGCGCCAGGAGTTCATCCTGCTGTCGGACACGCTCGGCGTCTCCATGCTGGTCGACGCCATCAACCATCCCGTGCCGGAAGGCGCCACCGAGACCACCGTGCTCGGCCCGTTCTTCGTCCAGGCCGCGCCGGAGCGCGCCAGCGGCGACGACATCTCGGGGCCGATGAAGGGCGAGCCGCTGCTGGTGACCGGCTCGGTGTCGAGCGCAGACGGCCTGCCGCTCGCGGGAGCGGTCGTCGACGTCTGGCACTCCGACGATGACGGCTATTACGACGTGCAGCGGCTCGAGCAGATCGGCGATCTCGCGATGCGTGCGCGCTTCCGCACCGACGCCGAGGGGCGCTTCCATTTCTGGTCGATCAAGCCGGCGGCCTACCCGATCCCCAACGACGGTCCGGTCGGCGACATGCTGGCGGCGCAGGGACGCCATCCGTGGCGGCCGGCGCATGTGCATTTCATGATCTCGGCGCCGGACTTCGAGCGGCTGGTCACCCACGTGTTCGTGGCGGGCGACCAGTATCTCGATTCCGACGTCGTGTTCGGCGTCAAGGACAGCCTGATCCGCGACTTCACGCGCTGCCCGCCGGGCCGTGCGCCAGATGGCCGCATGGCGAGCGAAGGATATTTCCATCTCAACTATGATTTCGGCCTGAAACAGCTTGCGAAGCAAGGCGATCCGGCTTGAGCTGAGCGGACGACAAGGACCGTCAAGAGTCCTGTCATCGTCGAGGAAGCGGACGGGAGGAATGATGGATTTGCGGGTCGGCACCGGCGCATTGGCCGAGCGGCTTTCGAACCTGATCGGGCCACGCGCGAGCCTGGCGCGCGCCGTGCTGGATCAGCACGGCCGGAGCGAATCGTACTATCCGGCGATGCCGCCCGACATCGTCGTGTTCCCGGAGACGACACAGGAGGTCGCTGCCATCGTCAGGCTGTGCGCCGAGGCCGGCATGCCGATCGTGCCGTTCGGGGCCGGCACCTCGCTCGAAGGCAATGCCGCGGCGGTGGCGGGCGGCGTGTGTATCGACTTCACCCGCATGAACAAGGTGCTGGCCGTGCATGAGGCCGACATGGACGTGGTGGTGCAGCCCGGCATCACGCGCAAGCAGCTCAATGCCGAGCTGCGAACGACCGGCCTGTTCTTTCCGATCGATCCCGGCGCCGACGCCTCGATCGGCGGCATGACCTCGACGCGCGCCTCCGGCACCATGGCGGTGCGCTACGGCACGATGAAGGACAATGTGCTTGCCCTCGAGGTGGTGCTGGCCGACGGCCGGGTGATCCGCACCGCGAGGCGCGCGCGCAAATCGGCCGCCGGCTACGATCTGACGCGGCTGTTCGTCGGGGCGGAGGGGACGCTCGGCGTCATCACCGAGATCACGCTGAAGCTGCATCCGATTCCGCAGGCGATATCGGCCGCGACATGCAGCTTCCCGACCCTGCACGGCGCAGTCGACACTGCCATCGCGCTGATCCAGTCGGCCGTCCCTGCCGCCCGGATCGAGCTCGTCGACGACGTCATGATCCGCGGCATCAACGCCTATTCCAAGCTCGGCTATCAGGAGACGCCGACCTTGTTCCTCGAATTCCACGGCTCGGAGGCGGCCGTCGCCGAGCATGCCCAGACCGCGGAAGCGATCGCAATCGAGCATGGCGGCCGCGGCTTTGCCTGGGCCAAGGCCGCCGAGGACCGCAGCCGCCTCTGGCACGCGCGCGACAACACGCTGTATGCCGGCCTTGGCCTGCGGCCGGGCGCGCGCGCCGTCATCACCGATGTCTGCGTGCCGATTTCGCGCCTCGCGGACTGCCTGACGCAGACGCGCCGGGACGCCGATGCCAGCGGCTTCATTGCGCCGATCGTCGGCCATGTCGGCGACGGCAATTTCCACATGCTGATCCTGGTCGATCCCGACGATCCGAACGAGCTCGCCGGCGCCAAGGCGCTGCAGGCGCGCATGGTGGCGCGGGCGATCGCGATGGACGGCACCTGCACCGGCGAGCACGGCATCGGCCTCGGCAAGGTCGATTACCTCCAGGACGAGCTCGGCGACGCCGTCGCGGTGATGCGCGCCGTCAAGGCCGCGCTCGATCCGGACGGGCTGATGAATCCTGGCAAGATCCTTGCCGGCGGAGCGCTGCCATGAGTGCCGGGATGAGCGCCGAGATCAGCACTGCGACGCTCGATGCGACATCGCCCGTGCCGCTGCTGGAGCTGCGCGGCATCAGCAAGGAATTTCCCGGCGTCAAGGCGCTGGATGATGTGTCGTTTGCGATCCACCCGGGCGAAGTCCACATGCTGCTCGGCGAGAACGGCGCCGGCAAATCCAGCCTCATGAAGGTGCTGTGCGG
Organism: Bradyrhizobium sp. SZCCHNS2022; assembly: GCF_032377575.1. NCBI lineage: Bacteria > Pseudomonadati > Pseudomonadota > Alphaproteobacteria > Hyphomicrobiales > Nitrobacteraceae > Bradyrhizobium > Bradyrhizobium sp. SZCCHNS2022. The sequence goes on from NZ_JAUHHZ010000001.1 coordinate 4,066,453, forward strand.
TGCCTATCGTGCCGACGCCGGAGCGATCTACTACAAGGGCAACGAGGTCACGATCGCCTCGACGGCCGACGCGCAGACCCTCGGCATCGCCGTCATCTTCCAGGAATTCTCGCTCGTTCCGTTCCTCGACATCGCGCAGAACATGTTTCTCGGCCGCGAGCCGAAAGGCCGTCTGCCCGGCACGATCGACCGCCGCAAGATCCTGGCCGATGCACGGCGCGTGCTCGAGGGCATCGGCTTCGACATCGATCCCTCCGTCATCGTCGATACGCTCGGCGTCGCGCAGCAGCAGATGGTCGAGATCGCCAAGGCGATCAGCCAGAACGCTCGCATCCTGGTGATGGACGAGCCGACCGCGGCGCTGTCCGACCGCGAGGCGGAGCTGCTGTTCGCGCTGATCGGGCGGCTGAAGGCCGAGGGTGTCGCGATCGTCTACATCTCTCACCGCATGGCCGAGGTGTTCGCGATCGGCGACCGCATCACCGTGCTGCGCGACGGCCGTCGCATCGACCAGATCCGCCCCGCCCACGTCACGCCCGACCAGCTCGTTCGCATGATGGTCGGCCGCAACGTCGACATGACCTATCCGCGCCATTTCGCCGCGCAGCCGGGCGAGCTCGTGCTGCAGGTGAAAGGGCTGAGTTCGCCGACCGGCATCTCCGACATCAACATCGAGGTGCGGCGCGGCGAGATCGTCGGGCTGTGCGGCCTGGTCGGGTCCGGCCGCACCGAAGTGGCGCGCGCGATCTTCGGCGCCGATCCGATCAGCGAAGGCGAGATCATCTTCGACGGCAAGCCGATCGCCGGCGAGCCCGATGTCGCCGCGCGGCGCGGCATCGCGCTGATCCCGGAGAGCCGCAAGAGCGAGGGTCTGGCGCTGCTGCGCTCGGTCGGCGACAATCTCGTGGTGGCGGCGCTGAAGAAGCTGTTTCCGAGCGGGCTGTTCGATCCGCGCGGCGCGCAGCGCACGGCGGACGGGCTGATCCGGCAATTGCGGATCGCGACGCCCGCGGCGCGGCAGACGGTCGGCCTGCTCTCCGGCGGCAATCAGCAGAAGGTTGTGATCGGCAAATGGCTGGCGGCCGGCGCCAGGCTGTTCATCTTCGACGAGCCGACGCGCGGCATCGACGTCGGCGCCAAGTCCGAGATCTTCGCGCTGATCGACCGGCTGGTCGCCGAGGGCGCGGCGGCGCTGATGATCTCGTCCGAGCAGATCGAGATCTGCCACGTCTGCGACCGCGCCTATGTCATGCGCGAGGGCCGCGTCGCCGGGCACCTCGCGCGCAGCGAGCTGACCGAGGAGAATATCGTGCGACTGGGGATGCATGATGAGTGACACGGCCATCGTCTCGCCGATCCGCACGCTGCGGCGCCTGCCCGGCGTGGCGATCGTCCTGGTGCTGCTGATCGCGCTGTTCGGCGCGATCGCGCCGGGCTTCCTGTCGGCCGCCAATCTCTCCAACGTGCTGGTGCAATCCACCATCCTGACCATGCTGGCGTTGCCGATGACCTTGATCATCATGACCGAGGGCATCGACCTGTCGATGGGCGCGGTGCTCACCCTGACATCGCTCTGCGTCGCCATCGTCTCGCTTGCGACGACATCCATGCTGCTGGGCCTCTGTGCCGCCGTGCTGGTCGGGACGGTGTTCGGCCTCGCCAATGGCTGGCTGGTCGCGATCGCCAAGATCCCGCCCTTCGTGGCGACGCTCGCGACGCTCGGCATGGCGCACGGCCTGTCGCTGATCGTCAGCGACGGCCAGAGCGTGGTCGGCATCCCCCACAGCGTGCGTGACATCTATTCGGCGCAGCTGCTGGGCATTCCCGTGCCGATCCTGATGGGCGTCGCGAGCTACGGCGTCTTCCACGGCCTGCTCTATCACACCCGCTTCGGCACCTATGTGTTCGCGCTCGGCGGCAACCGCGAGGCGCTCAGATATGCAGGCCTGTCGCCCACCCGGCTGCTGATCACGGTCTACGCCATCGGCGGCTTGATGGCCGGCGTTGCGGGCCTGCTGATGACGGCGCGGATGAATTCGGGGCATCCGACCGCGGGGCTGGGGCTCGAATTCGATGCGATCGCGGCGGTCGCGGTCGGCGGCACGTCGTTCGAGCGCGGCAATGGCTGGCTGCTCGGCACCCTGCTCGGCGTCCTCGCCGTCGGCGTGCTGCGCAACGGGCTCAATCTGATCTCGCTACCCTCCTCCGTCCAGGTCGCGAGCGTGGGCGTGCTGGTGATCGCTGCCATGTTCCTCGACGGATTGCGGAGCCGCGCATGAGCGATGTCGCCAAACCTGCGCCGCTGCCGCCATGGTCGTTCCTGTCGCAGAATGCGGCGCAATTGTTCTACCGGCTGCTGGCCGCCTTCCTCATCTGCCTCGTGCTGAGCGTCCTGAGCGAGTCCTTCCTGAGCCTCGGCAACATTCTCAACGTGCTGAGACAGGCGAGCCTCACCTTCTTCATCGCCTCGGGCCTGACGCTCGTGGTGCTGACGGCCGGCCTCGATCTGTCGGTCGGCGCCAATGTCGCGCTGTCGGCCTGCCTCGCGGGCACCGTCATTCATCAGACCGGCTCGCCCACGCTCGGCATTGTCACCGGCCTCTTTGCCGGCGGCATCGTCGGACTGATGAACGGGGTCATGGTGACGGCGATGCGCATCCCCTCCTTCATCGCCACCTATGGCATGCTGTGGGTGCTGAACGGCGTGACCTACTGGTACATGGCCGGCGAGACGATCCACGGCTTCCCCGCCGGCTTCCGCCAGATCGGCAGCGGCTACTTCCTCGGGCTGCCGATCCCGGTCTATCTGCTGCTGGTGTTTCTCGCGATCGGATCGTTCTTCGCCCAGCGGACGATCTGGGGTCAGGAGATCTATGCGATCGGCGCCAATCCCGTCGCGGCACGCCTCTCGGGCATTCCGGTCAGCCGAAGGCTGCTGCTGGTCTACACCGTATCGGGCACCATGGCGGGGCTGGCGTCCATCATCTTCCTGTCGCGCCTGAACTCGGCCGAGGCCGATATCGGCGAGAGCCTGACCCTGCCGGCGATCGCAGCCGTGCTGATCGGCGGCACCTCGCTGTTCGGCGGCGTCGGCACCATCTTCGGCACCTTCGTCGGATCACTGATCCTGACGCTCGTGCTCAACGGCATGAACCTGCTGTCGATCAACGCCAACTGGCAGCCGCTCGTCACCGGGATCATCGTGATCATCGCCGTCTGGCTCGACATGAAAACGCGGCGTCCGACGACATGAGCTTTCAACGACAAGAACGACAACCAGGGAGGACACGAAATGAACCACCGGAAATCCTGCTATCTCGCTTTATCGCTGCTGATCGCCTCGGTCACGACACAGGCCCGCGCCGACGGCGAGACGATCGCCGTGTTCACCAAGAACCAGACCAACCCGTTCTTCCAGACCGTGCGGGTCGGCGCCGACAACATGGCGAAGGCGCTGAACGCCAAGGTCCTGCACTACATCCCGACCAAGCCAGACTCGATCCCCGAGCAGCTCAGCCAGATCGAGGATGTGGTGGTGAAGAAGCCGAGCGCCATCGTGTTCACGCCGGTGGACTACAAGGCGATGGTTCCGGGGGTCGAGAAGATCAACGACGCCAAGATCCCCGTCGTCAACATCACCGACCGCTCCGCCGGCGGCAAGTTCGTCTCCTTCATCGGCGCGGACGACTACAGCCTCGGCCTGGAGACCGGACGCTTCCTGCTCAAGACGCTCGGCGGCAAGGGCAACGTGGTCATCATCGAAGGCGTCAAGGGCTCGCTGACCAATGTCGACCGCGTCCGCGGCTTCAACGATGCGTTGAAGGAGAACCCCGGAGTGAAGCTGCTGGCGTCGCAGCCCGGCAACTACCAGCGGCTGCAGGCGCTGCAGGTGATGGAGAACCTGATGCAGTCCAATGCGCAGATCGACGGCGTGCTCGCGGCCAACGACGCCATGGCGGTCGGCGCGATCGAGGCGCTGGACGGCGCCAACCGCAAGGCGCTGGTGATCGGCATCAACGGCACCAAGGAGGCGATCGACGCCATCAAGTCCGGCAAGCTGCTGGCCAGCGGCGACTATAACGGCTTCGCGCAGGGCTGCCTGGGCACCATGATGGCGATCCGCTCACTGCGCGGCCAGCCCGTCATCAACGAGATCGTGCTGAAGCCGACCGTGATCACCAAGGACAATTATCAGCCGTTCGACGTCTCGCTGGAGCAGCGCACCTGCCCGAGCTTCGAGGACGCCAGCAAGCTCGGCGGGAAGTAGGATCGGCTCGTCACAGCGGGACGGCGCGCAATGGCCGCCGTCCCGCTCCCACTCCGGAGATGACACATGCTGTTTGCGATTCACGCTCTCGACAAGCCCGGCGCGCTGCCGGACCGACTCGCCAATTACGACGCGCACAGGGCCTATCTCGAGAGCGATGGACTCCCGGTGACCATCGTGATGTCCGGCCCGCTGGTCTCCGACGACGGCGCGACGATGATCGGCAGCCTGTTCCTGGTCGAGGCGCCTGGCCGCGCCGAGGCCGAGGCGTTCAACCGCAACGATCCGTTCGCCGCGGCCGGCATCTGGGAGAAGGTGACGGTCACCGGCTTCTTCCGGCGCAAGGGCTGATCAGCCCTTGAGCTCGATTCCGGCCAGCGCCTCGCTCAGCTTGGCCAGCGCCGTGTGGTCCTGGCCCGGCCCGAGCAGGCCTTGCGCGCTGGCGCTCAGCTCACGGCAAAGATTGGAGAACGGCGCGGCGACGCCGGCGGCACGCGCGACTTCGAGGGCGATCGACAGGTCCTTGACCATCAGATCGAGCCCGAAGCCGCTGTTGAACTGGCGCGACAGCACGAACTGCCTGAACTTCTTCTGCGTCGAGTTGTTCATGCCGGTCGAGGCATTGAGCACGTCGGTCATCAGACCGGGATCGATGCCGAACTGCTGGCCGATCAGCAGCGCCTCGATGCCGATCAGGAAGCCGCCAGCGGAAACGAGATTGTTGAGCGCCTTCATCGCCTGCCCGGAGCCGAGCCCGCCGATGCGATGAATGGTGGTGCCCATCGCGCGCAGCACCGGCTCGACGCGGTCGACCGTCGCCGCATCGCCGCCGGCCATGATCGCGAGCTCGCCGGTCACCGCGCGCGGCACGCCGCCGCTGACCGGTGCATCGAGCATGACGACGCCGAGCGGAGCGAGATCGGCGGCGATGGCCTGCGTGGCCGCCGGCGCGCCGGAGCTCATGTCGATGAAGACGTGGCCCGGCTTCAGGCCAGCCCGCAGCACGGCGACCGCGTCCGCGACATGCTTGCTGGTCGGCAGCATGGTGATGACGATATCGGCCAGCGCCACGGCCGCAGTGAGATCATCCGCCGCGACGCCGCCGACCTGGCGGACGAAATCGGCGCCGCGGCCCGGCACGGCATCATTGACGGCCACGGTGAAGCCGGCGCCGAGCAGGCGCGCGGCCATCGGCCAGCCCATGTTGCCGATGCCGACGAACAGGATGCTCTGCGGCGCGCTCATGCGCCGTCCTTCTTGGCGATGGCGCCCTCCGCGACCAGCACCTCATGCGCCGCCTTGAAGGCTTCGAGACCTGCGGGGATGCCGCAATAGACGGTGGCGTGCAGCAGGATCTCCTTGATCTCGTCGACGGTCACGCCGTTGGTGAGCGCGCCTTTGACGTGCAGCTTCAATTCGCTCGGCTTGCTGAGCGCGGTGAGCATCGCCAGATTGACGATGCTGCGCGTGCGGCGATCGAGACCCGGCCGCGTCCAGGCATAGCCCCAGCACATCTCGGTGGTGATGTGCTGGAACGCCATCATGAAGTCGTCGGCCTTGGCCAGGCTGCCATCGACATAGGACGCGCCGAGCACCTCGCGCCGCACCTTCAGACCCTTCTCGAACAACTCGCTCTCGTCACTCATTCGCTCGTCTCCTCTGATGCAAGGCTGAAGTGTCTTAGCGCGCCGCCGTGCGGACCGACAACGCGGCCGCGGGGACGCGGTCATCGTCGTCCGCCCGGCGGAATTGATCCAAGTTCGATTTCCGCAGTCTAGCCGTGCTTGACGATCAGGGTCTTCATCGCCGCAAGCTCGTAAAGCGCCTCAAAACCCTTCTCGCGGCCGTGGCCCGACTTCTTCATGCCGCCGAACGGCAGCTCGATGCCGCCGCCGGCGCCGTAGCCGTTGACGAACATCTGGCCGACCTTGACCTTGCGCGCGACGCGCATCGCCCGCGAGCCGTCGCCCGACCAGACGCCGGCGACCAGGCCGAACTCCGTGTCATTTGCGAGCCTGATCGCGTCGGCTTCGTCGTCGAACGGCATCGCCGCCAGCACGGGACCGAACACCTCCTCGCGCGCCAGTTCCGAGTCGCGCGCGACCTGCTGATACAGCGCCGGCGCGACGTAGAAGCCCTCGCCGGGCACGCCCTCGGCGATCCTGCCGGACGCCACCCGCCTGGCCCCGCCGCCTTCGGCCCGCGCCAGCATGTTCTCGATGCGCTTCTTCTGAACCGCGCTGATGACCGGGCCGAGATCGAGGTCCATCTCCGGCGTGCCAGCCGTGATCTTCTCGAAGCGCGAGGTGAGGTCGGCGAGGAAGCGATCCCAGATCGAACGCTCCACCAGCACGCGCGACCCGGCCGAGCAGGTCTGGCCGGCATTCTGCACGATCGCAGCCGCCACCGATGTCAATGCCGCATCGAGATCGGCGTCCGCAAACACGATCTGCGGCGACTTGCCGCCGAGTTCGAGCGTGCAGCCGATATGGTTTCTCGCAGCCGCCGTCTGCACCAAGGTGCCGACCTCCGGGCTGCCGGTGAATGAGATGAAGTCGATGCCGTCATGCGCCGACAGCGCCGCGCCCGCCTCCTCGCCGAGGCCCGGCACCACGTTGATCGCGCCCGCTGGGAAACCGGCTTCCGCGGCAAGCTCCGCGAGCCGCAGCGGCACCAGGCAGGCCTCCTCGGCCGGCTTGATCACGGTCGCATTGCCCATCGCCAGCGCCGGCGCGACGGTGCGGCCGAACATCTGGCCCGGATAGTTCCAGGGAATGATGTGGCCGGTGACACCGAGCGGCTCGTACACCGTGGTGACGAAGAAGCCATCGAGGAAGGGGATGGTGTCGCCGTGTACCTTGTCGGCGGCGCCGCCATAATATTCGAAGTAGCGCGCCACGGCGACGACGTCGGCCCTGGCCTGCTTCATCGGCTTGCCGGTGTCGGCCGCTTCGAGCTTCGCCAGTTCCTCGGCATTGTCCTCGACGAGGCGGCCGAGCTTCGACAGCAGGCGCCCGCGCTCCACCGCGGCCAGCCGGCCCCACGGACCTTCCAGCGCGCGGCGCGCAGCCGCGACGGCAAGATCGATGTCGGCCGCGTCGCCGGCCGCGATCGAGGCGATCACCTGGCCGGTCGCCGGCGCGAGCATCGCAATGGTCCGCCCCGATCTCGCGGGCTGCCATGTGTTGTCGATGAAGACACCTTTGGCGGCAGGCAGTTTGACATTGGCGTTCATGACAGGTCTCCCACGTCTCTCGATCCCCTCGCAGTCCGGCTGGAGCAGCCATTCGCGCCCGCTGAGGTCCCAGGGGCGGCGATCGGGAGGGTCCGTCGGACAGATAGACCTTCTGCGGCTCGCCGTCGATCACCCCGGATGCCGGCGCCGCTCGTCCGGGGCACCCGGCGCTGCTAGGCGTGCCGGCTCATCGTCGGCGCATAGAGGGCTTCCTGCTCGCGGCGCAGGCGGACGGCCGGCAGAGTCTCGTCGATCGCGACGTCCGACCACGTGATGCAGGCATCCTTGGCGACCGGCCGGACCAGGCGGACCTGGTGCGCAAGCCCGAGCGGAAGATAGCCCTGCGCCAGCGACGTCTCCGCAGGCGTGAGCTTGCCGAAAACGGTGTAGCCGCCTTCGCCGTCGAGCACATCGCCGGGCGCCAGATCACGTTTCGCCGTCGCGGCGACGTCGGCATTGAAGCAGATCGCGGCCCCGGTCGGCTCGCCCCGCAGCGCCACCGACGCCACCGAGATGCCGAGCTCGAGGCCGATGAGATGCCATTTCTTGTAGGAGCTCATGTAGCGGCCGCTCGGATCGGTGACCACCTTGTACTCCTCGAAACAATTGCGGATGTAGTCGCTGTCGCCCTCGAAGCAGACCCACACGCCCTTGCGGATGTCATTGGGGATGGGCTGCCCCTCCGCAGTGAGGCAGGACACGACCTCGACCTGCCCCTTGGCCTCCAGCACGCCGCCTTCCGCGCGCGGACGCATCAGGGTGGGAATGTCGTCCACGGAGCCGGGCGGAAAGGCGAGCCCCTGCGACGGCGCTGCGAGCCCGGTCGCGTTCGCAATCGCCGCGGATTCGATCGCCGGCTTCGAGCCGTCGAGAAAGGCATTGAACATCTTCGGATTCATGCCGCCACGCGCGGCCTGCTCGGCGGTGAGGCCCCAATGATCCCACACCGTCTCCGGCGTCGACTCCCGATATTGCGGCAGCCATTTGTGGCCGCGTCCGGCAGCGACCACCGGAAACCCGCAGGCGCGCGCCCAGTCGACCAGATCGCAGGCCAGCGCCGGTTGATCGCCGTAAGCAAGACTGTAGATGACGCCGGCCTGCTTCGCCTTGTGCGCCAGGATCGGCCCGCAGAAGGCATCGGCCTCGACGGTGACGTTGATGACCGGCTTACCCGCGGCAAACGCCGCGAGGCAGTGCTCGACCGCGGCCACGGGGTTGCCGGTGCATTCGGCAACGACGTCGATCGCATCGCATCCGATCAGCGCCTCCCAATCGTCGGTGAGGAAGGTCGTGCCATGCTTGAGCGCATCATCAAGGGAAGCAGCCGCATAGCGCTCCTCGGTCCAGCCCACGCGCTTCAGGTTCTCGATCGCGCGGGCCGGCGACAGATCGGCGATGCCCACGAGATGGATGCCGGGTGTCCGGAGAACCTGATGCAGATACATCGCGCCGAACTTTCCGGCTCCGATCAGTCCCACCCTGACGGGCCGGCGCGCGACGTTGCGCTCCATGAGCTTGGCGTAGAGGTTCACGGGGCGGATCTCCTCGGCTGGTCAGGGCGAATCTAAAGTTTTCGGGCAATTTGTTTGCGCACGCTTGATGAGAACTTCAAGACGTCGTTCCCGCCAAAATCGTGTCCGCGCGTGCCCACCCATCACGCAGAATGGCGTCGTCACCGAGCCCGCTGACATGCCGGTTGACGTTTCAAGAACGGGCTGAGACGAGTCGAGCCAGGGCGACAGCGACCTCGCCCGTATCACAGCGCGGAGGGAGAAACATGTCCGGCCGGCGCGACGCGCAGTCAGCAGCGACGACCGCGAATGCGCGTCATCGTTTGGCCCCCGCCAGCGCCACGACGATGGCTTCGGACAATTGGCTCAAACGAAATGGCTTCGCGAGGAGCCTGGTGGTGGCGCGAAAGTCCTCGGGCACCAGCGAGGGGTCGGCAAAGCCGGACATGAAGAGAATGGGCAGGTCGGGCCACCTGCCGCGCACCTGCCGCGCAAGCTCGATGCCGGTCATGCTGCTTGGCAGGAGAATATCGGTCAGCAGCAGCGAGACCGGCTCCGATCGCTCCAACGCGGCGATCGCCGCGGACGCGTTGACGACCACGACCGGGCTGTACCCCAGCGACGACAGCATGGTGGAGGCCATGGCTCCCACCAGCGCATTGTCCTCCACCACCAGGATGCGCTCGCCGGTGTCCGGTCGAGGCTGTCGGGTTGCGCCAGCGCGCGGCTGCTCGGCGTCGCCCGGTCCCGCGCTCGGCAGATACAGCGTGACGCGGGTCCCCTGCCCGACCTGACTCGCGATCACCGCCGTGCCCCCGGATTGCCTGGCAAAGCCGTAGACCATGCTGAGGCCGAGCCCGCTGCCCTTGCCAAACTCCTTGGTGGTGAAGAAGGGCTCGAAGGCGCGGCGCGCGATGTCCGGCGGCATGCCCGCGCCCAGGTCCGACACCGCGATCGTGACATAGTCGCCGGCGCCGATGCGCTCGTCGCCATCATCGAGAGGCTGGTCGAGCACCGCGTTCGCGGTCGTGATCGTCAGGCGCCCGCTGCCGGCCATCGCATCCCGCGCATTGAGCGCGAGGTTGAGCAGCGCATTCTGCAATTGCGTCGGATCGATCAGGCAGCGCCACAGCACCGGGTCCAGCGCGACGTCGATCTCGATGGTCTCGCCGAGCGTCCGCTGCAGGATCGTCGTCATGCCGCCGACCAGCTCGTTCGCGTCGGTGATCTGCGGGCGGAGCGTCTGCTTGCGGGCGAAGGCCAGCAGGCGGCGGTTGAGATCGGCGACGCGCTCCGCCGCCTCGATCGCCCGCTCGGTCATGCCGCGACAGGACACCTCGGCGGGCGGCAGTGCGTCGAGCAGCATGTCGAGATTGCCGAGCGTCGCCGCCAGCATGTTGTTGGAGTCGTGCGCGATGCCCCCGGCCAGCTGTCCGATGGCTTCCATCTTCTGGGCCTGACGCAGCTCGTCCTCGATGCGCTTGCGCTCGGTGATATCGACCGACAGCACGAAGTAGCCGCGCACGGTGCCGTCCTGGCTGCAATCCGGTACCCGGATGGTCTCGCACCAGCGTTCCCGGCCGTCGGGAAATGCGGCCTTCTCCTCACTCCCGATGGTTTGCCCGGCCAGCACGGCCTCGATCCTGGGCCTCGCTTCGTCAACATGGCTGGGATCGATGAAGTCGTCGATCCTTCGGCTGCGGATGGCTTCCGGGGACGGCTCGGCATACCATTCGCGCGCAACGCGGTTGGCATAGCGAATCTGACCGTCGGCCCCGACATGGATGATCAGCGCGGGGACGTTTTCGGTGACGAGCTGATGCTGCTCCAGATTGTCGCGCAGTGCCTGCTCCGAGGCCGCGCGCAGCCGCCATTGCCGCGCCAGGCCGAGACCGAATCCGGCAATCAGCAGATTGAGCCCGGCGGCGACGACGCTGTAATACACGGCATTGTTCTTCCAGCCCGCCAGATATTCGATCGGATGGCGCGCCACGGTCACGACCAGCGGCAGGCCGGCGACCCGCCGATAGCTGATGCTGCGCGAGACGCCGTCGGTGACGCCGCTGCCTTCGAAGCTCCCGTGAGGCGCTTGCGGAAGGAACTGCGTGAACAGCCGGTTCGATCGAACGTTGCGGCCGGCAAACGCGTCTGCGTTCGGCGTGCGAAGCAGGATCGTGCCGTCGTCGCGATACAGCGTGACGGTGCCGCGCTGCCCCACGTTCAGCGAAAGGAAGAACTGCCGGAGATTCTCGTAGTCGACGGGCACGACGACGACGCCGGCAAAACGTCCGTTCATCATGAATGCGCGGCTCACCGCGATGAAGGGACCTTTGTTGACGCGCGAAGCCACGGGCACATCGATGAAGAGCCCGCGGTCGGGGTCATCCCGTTGAACCTGGAAATAGGTGCGATCGGCGAAATTGTTCTCGCGGCCGGGCACGCCGTTGCCGGCGCTATCCCCCAGCAGATTTCCCTCGGTATCGAGAACGACGATTCCGCCCGCAACGGGGTACGGCGCCACCCTGTGCTTCAATTCGTTGATCAGGGCCGGATTGCCGCGGGTGAGCAGGTTCGGATTGCGCGTCAGGTTGTCGATCGTCGTGTTGAGCAGCACGTCGACGCCCTGGATGTTGCGCAGCATGTATTCTTCGAGCGCGCGGGCGAGATCGCCGTTCGCGGCCTCGGTCGTCCGATAGGTCTCCCAGTAGTTGACGGAGAGCATGTGCGCCACGAAGGCGTCGCAGAGCACCGCCAGCAGGAGGCCGCTCAGCACGATGATCCGGGGCGTCCAGCGCCGGTCGCGTCCGGACCCAGGCTCCTCTCTGGTCAACGTGCCGATGATGCCGCCCTGCCGCAGACCGCGATGGCCGAGAGTCGTTTTGGTTTGGTCCAACATGGCGCCAGAAATTCAGGGGGTCGCGAGCCGTCTGTCGTGATGTCATTGTCGCGGGAGCGTCAGGCAATCTCCCGGCAGCCCATGTCCCGAGGCGTTCTCGAGATCGAGGCCTCGCAATCGCGACATCTGGATAGCATGGTTTGCAGTGGGATGTCATCTTGGGCGGTATCCCATGGCGCAGACCGGATGGACCGGGAGCTTCCATGGTTGACGCCGCCTCGAAGACGTCGGCGCAAATCGACGCACGCGCGGCCTTCGCCTTATCCGGCATTGCTCTGCCATCCTCGTTCAAGGCGGCGGTCATGAGTGCAGAGCCCGGCCGCATCAGAGCCGCGAAGGCAGCCCCCTTTGTCTCCAGACCAGACCGAAGTAGACGAACTGCGCGGCCAGCGCCGCGGCGAACCCGGCTGGATATCCCATCCAGACGCCATCCAGGCCGTAGGTGCCCGATGAAACGAAGGCGACGGGCACCTGAACCAGCCAGATGCCCGACAGAGCGATGACGGTGGGCCATCCGACCGCTCCGGACGCTCGCATGACGCCGACGAGGACATCGGCGACCCCCACCAGGACATAGCTCCACAGCGTGAGCTTCAGAGCACGCTCGGCCATCGCCAGGGTCGCCGCGTCCGTCACGAACCAGGACAGGATCGTCTCCGCGAACGACAGCAGGCCGGTCACGCTCACGGCGCCGACCAGGACATTCATGGCCGCCCCTGTCTTCACCACGCCATGGAGCTGCCCGAACCGCCCTGCCCCGATCGACTGCGCAGCGATCACGGTCGCGGCAAGACCCACGGCCTGCATCGGCGCCAGCAGATATCCGACCACCTGGTTGACGGCGCCATACGCAGCCGTCGCGCTCGATCCAAACGAATTGACCAGCGTGATCACCGCCACCTCGGCCAGCGACGCCACCATGGTCTGGAGTCCGCCGGGAATGCCGAGGCCGAAAAACGGGCCCACGAGCTTCCGATCGATCCGCAGCCGCCGGATCAGGTCCTTGCGGAGCGCCAAGGCATGATCACGTTTGTGCAGAAGCACGACGAGATACGGAAGCGAGATGGCGCAAGCCACGATATTGGCCCAGGGCGCGCTCGTGACACCGACTTTGGGCAATCCTCCCCACCCGAGGATCAGGGCCGGCGTCAGCAACAAGGCCGTACCGAAATAGACGCTCATCACGATCAACGGTGTCTTCGCATCTCCAGTGCCTCTCAGAAGAAATGCATAGGCGAACACCAGCGTCACGAGCGGCAAGGACAGGAAGGTGACGCGTGCATAATCGGTCGCCGGCGCGACGATGTCCGACGGCGTCGCCAACAGTCCGAGCAGTTGCGGCGCGAACCCATAGCCGATGACTGCGATCGCAACGCTGAGCCAGAAGCAGACGCACAGAGTGGTGCCGGCGGCGGTCCTCATCCCGTCCGGATCGTCAGCGCCATGAGCGCGCGCCACGAGAATGATGCCGCCGGAAATCAGGCCGATCAGAAACGAGACCAGCAGAAAGAAGATGGGAAAGAACACCGAGGCGACGGCAAGCGCGGATTCGCCGAGCAGCTGGCCGAAATAGATCGCGGTGACCGTGCCGGACAGCAATTGCAGAGCCGCGCTGGCCGATTGCGGAATCGCAAAGCGCGCCAGCGGCCACCACAGCGAAGGCGGCGCGTCCGCAGCGAGGTCCTGCTCCGGCGCAGCACCGGCGATCGACGGGACAGTATCGGCGGCAACCAAGCTCCTTGGCCGTATCCGGGGAGACCGTCGATATCCGGTCATCGCCATTCCACATGTGCCGCATCGGTCACGGCTCCATCGTCCGATGCACGGTGCGCCCCGGCGGAAGGCGGCCGGCCGGGCCAAAAATCGGCAAGCCGCCGCTCGGGGTCGGCGACGATGGCCAGGATCAGCTCGACGACATCATCGAGCAGGCGCGCCACACCATCCGCGTCGAACCGCTGCCTGCCGAAGATCAGCCGGAAGCTCATGCCGCTGTCGACCGAGGCCACGAGGCACAGCGGAAAATCGATACCCGCCTCGAAACTGTCGAACGCGGCGACTCTGATGTCACCCGCAGCCGCCGTGTGGCGGCCGGTGAGCGCATCATCGACCGGATAGTTCTCGAACACGACGACGGACTCGAACAGCCGCTGATCGCGCGGCACATCGAACCAGTGCGCGATGTCACTCAGCAGAATGCGGTCGTGCATCTGCTCGTCTGCCTGTCGCGCCTGCAGATCCGTCAGCCAATCCGACACGCGCATCTCGGGCGCCAGCCTCACCCGCCGGGGCAGCGTGTTGGTGCAGAGTCCGACGATCTGCTCGACCGCGTTGACATCTCCGGGCCGCACCGCCGTCGTCATGCCGAACAGCAGATCGTCGCCGGTGTCGGCGTGGCGGGCCAGCGCAAGGCTCCAGGCTCCCTGAACCAGCGTATTCATCGTTAGTCGCAGAGCATGCGCCGCCGCCTGAATTTTCGTCGTCAGGCGGTCCAGAATGCGCGCGTGGACCTCGCCCGCGGAGTCGAACGGCTCCTCCGCGCTGCCGCGGGCCAGGTCGAGACGGCGGGGAAGATCTGCTCCGCTGAGCCGGTCGACCCAGAACGCACGGTGGAGTTCACGATCTGCCGAACAATGCCAGGACAGGAAGTCCCGATACGAGGGGGGCGCCGGCAGAGACGCCGGACGGACCTGATGCGCAGCATGATAGAGCTCCATCAGCTCGCGCAACAGCAGCGGCACGGACCATCCGTCCAGCAGGATATGGTGGAAGCTCAGGACCAGCGTGTGGCGGGTCCGGGACTGGCGAAGCAGAGACGCTCGCAGCACGTCGCCGCCGGACAGATCAAAGCCGGCCTTCCTGTCTTCGTGCAGAAACGCGCTCAGATGGGTTTCGACGACGTCCGGTGACAGCTCCGTCCAATCAGCAAAGCGCCATCGTGGATCGGGCATCCGCCGCACGATCTGCACCGGGTTCTCATCGTCATCGGGGAATGCGACGCGCAGCGAGCCATGTCGAACGATCAGGCCACGCCAGGCTCTCTCGAGCGCGCCTGCATCCAGCTCGCCGTCGAGCGTCAGCCAGAGCTGCTCGTGATAGGCGATGCTGCCCGGCGCCCGGCGGACGTGGGCCAACATGATCTGCTGCATCGGACCGAGCGGCCAGACGTCCTCCAGATCGGGGTAACGCTGCTGCAAGGCGGCGAGCCTGATATCGTCGAGCGTCACCAGCGGGAAATCGGAGCGCGTGAACCGGCTCGGCTCACAGGCGCGGCAATGAGCAATCAATCCCTTCAACGCCGCCCGGAAGCGGTCGGCCAGATCTGCAATCGAAGCCCGGTCATGCGCGTCCGGCCACCATCGCCACTCCACCAGCAACGTGCCGCCTTGGATCACCGACACGACCTCGATCAGGTGATCCCGTTCGCGCTCGGCGGCAATCGAGGAACCGGCATCTTCCGCGGCCATCCGCCACCCCGCCGCACCGCGCTCATCGAACCGTCCGAGATAGTTGAAGCTGATCGAGGCGCGCGGCAGGGATTGCAGGATCTTGACCGTTTCCGGATTCAGATAGCGCAGGAGGCCCCAGCCGATGCCACCGTGCGGCACGTCGCGGAGGTGGTCCTTGATCCGCCGCAGCACCACGCCCGCTGCAGGTCCGCCATGGAGCGCGTCCCTGAGATCGACCTGTCCGGCATCCAGTCGAACCGGAAACATCGTGGTGAACCAGCCGACGGTTCGAGACAGATCGACCGTCGGGAAAATGCTCTCCCGACCATGTCCCTCGAGATCGACGAGGCTGACAGTCTCCGGGGCCTCGCGTGCAGCCCGCCAATCCGCCAAGGCGATTGCGAGTGCGGCTAGCAGGGCGTCGTTGATCCGGCTGTGATAGGCCTTCGGCACGACCGTCAGCAACGCCTGGGTTTCGTCGGCCGGCAGATCGATGGTCAGAGACGTCGTCTCGCCATACGTGGCGCGGCGCGCGCCCGTCGCGTGGTCGACAGGCAAGAGCGGGACATCCCGGCAGATCGAGGTCCAGTAGTCGAGTTGGCCGGCGTCGACCCCGCGCGCGTGATCGGCCAGCCGTCTTGCCCAGCCGCCGAACGACGTCGTCCTCGGCGGCAATGTGACGGAGCTTCCCCGCTCGAGCTGGTCGTAGGCCGCCATGACGTCCTCAACGAGAATCCTCCAGGAGACGCCATCGACGACCAGATGATGGATGACGAACAACAGGCGTCCCGGTGTATCGGCGCCGAAGTCGAACCAGGCGACGGCCGTGAGCCGGCCTGCCGACGGATCGAGGCTCTTCTGAAGTGTCGCCGCAGTGGCAGTCAGTTGCGCAATCCGTGCCTCCGGCGCGAGCTCGGCCAGATCGACATGCGTGAGCGCGACGGTGACGTCCGCGACAGCAAGTGGCTCTTGCCGCCAGCCGGTCGCGTCCCGGATGAAACGGCTGCGCAACGCGTCGTGATGGATGAGGATCGACGCGAGCGCGCGTTCGAGCCGTGCCGGCTTGATGTCCGGCGGCACCTGCAGCAGCGCGGATTGATTGAAATGACGGATTGGTCCGGGATGGTCGAAGAACCAGTGCTGGATCGGGGTCAGCGGCGCCGGCCCCAGCGGATCGTCCGGCTCGGCAGACGCCTGCGAGGCGGCCGCGGCCTGGGCGAGCGCAGCGACGGTCTGATGCTGGAAGATCTGTCGCGGCGTGATCGTAACGCCGGCAGCACGCGCGCGAGACACCAGTTGCATCGACTGGATGGAGTCGCCGCCGAGCTCGAAGAAGTTGTCGTGGATGCCGACCTGGTCGAGGCCGAGGATGTCGGCGAACAGGCCGGCGAGCACGGTCTCGGCCGGATTGCGGGGCCGCTGGTCGGCGCCCTCGCGACGGCGCTCCGGCGCCGGCAGCGCGTTGCGGTCAAGCTTGCCGTTCGGCGTCAGCGGCAGCGACGCGAGGACGACGATCGCCGCGGGCACCATGTAGTCCGGCAGGATCCTTTGAAGCTGACCGCGCAGAGCGTCACCGTCGATCACGGCGTCCGGCTGCGCCACCACATAGGCCACCAGCCGCTTGGTCCCGCCGTCCTCGCGCAGCACCACCGCCGCCTGCGCGATGCCGGCCTGCGCCAGCAGCGCCGCCTCGATCTCGCCGAGCTCGATGCGGAAGCCGCGCAGCTTCACCTGATGATCGAGACGGCCGAGATAATCCAGCACGCCGTCCGCCCGCCACCGCGTCAGGTCGCCGGTCCGATACAGCCGCTCGCCCCTGGCGAACGGGCTCGGCACGAACCGCTCCGCCGTGAGTCCCGGCCGATGCAGATAGCCGCGCGCCAATCCGACACCGCCGATATACAGCTCGCCGGCCACGCCGACAGGGACCGGCTCCAGCTGCGCATCCAGTACGTAGGTACGTGTGTTCGGCAGCGCCCGGCCGATCGGCGGGCGACGCTCGTCGCCGCAATGATGCACGGTCGTGCAGACGCTGGACTCCGTCGGACCATAGGCGTTGAACACGCGGCGGCCCGCAAGCCACGGCCGCAGCAGCTCCGCCGTGCAGGCCTCGCCGCCCGCGATCAGGATCTTCAGGTCCGGCAGCGGCGCCACCGGCAAGGCGGCCAGTGCCGCCGGCGGCAGCAGCACCGCCGTCACGCGCTGCCGCTGCAGCAGTTCGCGCAACGGTTCGCCCGGCATCAGGTCGTGCTGCTCTGCCAGCACCAGCGCCGCGCCCACCCGCCAGCTCATCACCAGGTCCCACACCGCCGCATCGAAGCTGATCGAGGCGAACTGCAGGATGCGGTCGCCGGCCGTGAGCGGCAGCTGATCCAGCTGCGCATCCGCCAGGTTCATGATGCCGCGATGCGACGTCATCACGCCCTTGGGCCGTCCCGTCGAGCCCGAGGTGTAGATCACGTAAGCGAGATGATCGGCGTCACAGCTGACGGCCGGTGCCGTCTCCGCGTGCCCGGCGATGGCAGATGCGTCGACATCGAGCTGTACCACCACTGCTTCCGTCGCCGGCAACCGCTGCATCAGCCCAGACTGCGTCACCAGCACGGGAACTCGGGCATCCTCCAGCATGTAGGCCAGCCGCTCCGCCGGATAGCGCGGATCGAGCGGCAGATAGGCGCCGCCCGCCTTGAGGATGCCGAGCACGCCGACCACCATGTCCAGCGAGCGTTCGACGCACAGCCCGACGATCACGTCGGGTCCGACGCCGAGCCGCCGCAAATGATGCGCCAGCCGGTTGGCCCGCCGCTCCAGCGCGCCGTAGCTGAGCTCCTCGTCGCCCATGACCGCGGCAGGCGCACCCGGATCTCGCGCCGCCTGCTCCGCGAACAGCTCGTGCAGGCAGCGATCCTGCGGATAGGCGACGCTGTCGCCACTCCACGCCGTCAGTTGCTGCCGCTCCACGGCGCTCAGCAGGCTCAGCTCGGACAGGCGCGCCTCCGGCCGCGCCGCGATCTCCTGCAGCAGCCGGACGAAGTGATCCGCCAGCCGCGCGACCGTCGCGGCGTCGAACAGGTCGGTGGCATAGATCAATGTCGCCGCCAGCCCGCCATCGACCTCGCTCATCGCCAGCTCGAGATCGAACTTCGCCGTCACCGCCTCCGCCTCGAACGGCTCCAGCGTCAGCCCGGGCAGACCGCCCGACCGCTGCGGCGTATTCTGCAGCGCGAACACGATCTGGAAGATCGGCTCGCGGCTGAGATCGCGCACCGGATGCAGCGCCTCCACCAGCTTCTCGAACGGCAGGTCCTGATGCGCGTAGGCGTCGAGCGCCGTCGCTTTCATCTGTCGCAGCACGTCACGGAACGTCGGCGTCCCCGAGAGGTCGCAGCGCAGCGCCAGCATGTTGACGAAGAAGCCGATCAGCCGCTCGGTCTCGACCCGGGTGCGGCCCGCCACGGGCGTGCCCACCACCACATCGTCCTGCGCGCTCCAGCGCGACAGCAGCACGTCGAACGCGGCCAGCAGCACCATGAACAGCGTCGCCCCGTCCTGCCGCGCCAGCTTCGTCAACGCCGCCGTGCAGGCCGGGTCGACGGCAAACCGGTGCACGGCGCCGCGGAAGCTCGGCACCGCCGGCCGCGGCCGGTCGGTCGCGAGCTCGATGCCATCGGGCGCCCCGGCAAGCTGCGCGGTCCAGTACGCGAGCTGCCGCTGCAGCGCCGCCTCCTCCAGCCAGCGCCGCTGCCACACCGCGTAGTCGGCATACTGGATCGGCAGCTCCGGCAGCGGCGACGGACCGCCCGCGCAGAACGCCGCATACAGCGTCGCGATCTCATCGACCAGGACGCCCATCGACCAGCCATCCGACACGATGTGATGCATCGACAGCGCCAGCACGTGCACATCGGACGACAGCCGCAGCAGCGCCACGCGCAGCAGCCGGTCACGCGTCAGATCGAACGGCTGTTGCATCCATCCGGCGAGCCATTGCCGCGCCCCGTCCTCCGTCTCCACGTCATCCGGGACAAGCGCCAACGGCCATGGCGGGTCGATCACCTGCACCGCGCTCTCGCCCCGCATCGCGAACCGCGTGCGCAGGCTCTCGTGCCGCCGGACCACCTCGCTCAACGCCGCAGACAACGCGCCGACATCAAGCGTGCCCGTTAGCCTTACCGCCGCAGGGACGACGTAGCTGCTGCCGGACAACCCGAGCTGCTCGACGAACCACAATCGCTCCTGGCCATGAGACAAAGACGCTTTTGTCCCGCCGAGACGCGGAATGACCGGCATTGCAGGCGCGCCGCCTGCGGCCGCTGCGAGCCGTCGTTGCAGCAGCTCACGTCTCAACGTCGCAATGTCGGTCATCTCTCGTGCTCCGGATCAGGCCACGGATTCGGTGCGCTGGATGTCGATCCCATCCAGATCTCGCAGGGCCGTTTCGATTTCGTCCGATGACATCGCCTCGATCTCACGCGCCAGCGCTTGCTCGGTATGCTCGGCAAGACCCGCGATCGTCGGCGCCATGAAGATCAGCCGCACCGGCAGCGCGACACCGAGCGTGGCCCGCAGGCGCTCCAGCACTTGCATGGCCAGCAGCGAATGACCGCCGAGCTCGAAGAAGTTGTCGTGGATACCGACCTGCTCGAGGCCGAGGATGTCGGCGAACAGGCCGGCGAGCACGGTCTCGACCGGATTGCGGGGCCGCTGGTCGGCGCCCTCGCGACGGCGCTCGGGCGCCGGCAGCGCGTTGCGGTCGAGCTTGCCGTTCGGCGTCAGCGGCAGCGACGCGAGGACGACGATCGCCGCGGGCACCATGTAGTCCGGCAGGCTGCGCTGCAGCCGGCCGCGCAGCGTGTCGGGGTCGATCGCCGCCTCCGGCTGCGCCACCACATAGGCCAGCAGCCGCTTGCTGCCGCCGTCCTCGCGCAGCACCACCGCCGCCTGGGCGATGCCGGCCTGCGCCAGCAGCGCCGCCTCGATCTCGCCGAGCTCGATGCGGAAGCCGCGCAGCTTCACCTGATGATCGAGACGGCCGAGATAATCCAGCACGCCGTCCGCCCGCCACCGCGTCAGGTCGCCGGTCCGATACAGCCGCTCGCCCCTGGCGAACGGGCTCGGCACGAACCGCTCCGCCGTGAGTCCCGGCCGATGCAGATAGCCGCGCGCCAATCCGACACCGCCGATATACAGCTCGCCGGCCACGCCGACAGGGACCGGCTCCAGCTGCGCATCCAGTACGTAGGTACGTGTGTTCGGCAGCGCCCGGCCGATCGGCGGGCGACGCTCGTCGCCGCAATGATGCACGGTCGTGCAGACGCTGGACTCCGTCGGACCATAGGCGTTGAACACGCGGCGGCCCGCAAGCCACGGCCGCAGCAGCTCCGCCGTGCAGGCCTCGCCGCCCGCGATCAGGATCTTCAGGTCCGGCAGCGGCGCCACCGGCAAGGCGGCCAGTGCCGCCGGCGGCAGCAGCACCGCCGTCACGCGATGGCGCTGCAGCAGTTCGCGCAGCGGTTCGCCCGGCATCAGGTCGTGCTGGTCTGCCAGCACCAGCGCCGCGCCCACCCGCCAGCTCATCACAAGGTCCCACACCGCCGCGTCGAAGCTGATCGAGGCGAACTGCAGGATGCGGTCGCTGGCCGTCAGCGGCAGCTGATCCAGCTGCGCATCCGCCAGGTTCATGATGCCGCGATGCGACGTCATCACGCCCTTGGGCCGTCCGGTCGAACCCGAGGTGTAGATCACGTAGGCCAGATGATCGGCGTCACAGCTGACGGCCGGTGCCGTCTCCGGGTGCCCGGCGATGGCAGATGCGTCGACATCGAGCTGCACGATGATCGCCCCGGTCGCCGGCACGCGCTCCAGCAGCGCCGCCTGCGTCACCAGCACGGGAACTCGGGCATCCTCCAGCATGTAGGCCAGCCGCTCCGCCGGGTAGCGCGGATCGAGCGGCAGATAGGCGCCGCCCGCCTTGAGGATGCCGAGCACGCCGACCACCATGTCCAGCGACCGTTCGACGCACAGCCCGACGATCACGTCGGGTCCGACGCCGAACCGCCGCAAATGATGCGCCAGCCGGTTGGCCCGCCGCTCCAGCGCGCCGTAGCTGAGCTCCTCGCCATCCATGGTCACGGCAAGCGCACCCGGATCTCGCGCCGCCTGCTCCGCGAACAGCTCGTGCAGGCAGCGATCCTGCGGATAGGCGACACTCTTGCCGCTCCACGCCGTCAGTTGCTGTCGCTCTACAGCGCTCAGCAGGCTCAGCTCGGACAGGCGCGCCTCCGGCCGCGCCGCGATCTCCCGCAGCAGCCGGACGAAGTGATCCGCCAGCCGCGCGATCGTCGCGGCCTCGAACAGGTCGGTGGCGTAGATCAATGTCGCCGCCAGCCCGCCATCGACCTCGCTCATCGCCAGCTCGAGATCGAACTTCGCCGTCACCGCCTCCGCCTCGAACGGCTCCAGCGTCAGCCCGGGCAGACCGCCCGACCGCTGCGGCGTATTCTGCAGCGCGAACACGATCTGGAAGATCGGCTCGCGGCTGAGATCGCGCACCGGATGCAGCGCCTCCACCAGCTTCTCGAACGGCAGGTCCTGATGCGCGTAGGCGTCGAGCGCCGTCGCTTTCATCTGTCGCAGCACGTCACGGAACGTCGGCGTCCCCGAGAGGTCGCAGCGCAGCGCCAGCATGTTGACGAAGAAGCCGATCAGCCGCTCGGTCTCGACCCGGGTGCGGCCCGCCACGGGCGTGCCCACCACCACATCGTCCTGCGCGCTCCAGCGCGACAGCAGCACGTCGAACGCGGCCAGCAGCACCATGAACAGCGTCGCCCCGTCCTGCCGCGCCAGCTTCGTCAACGCCGCCGTGCAGGCCGGGTCGACGGCAAACCGGTGCACGGCGCCGCGGAAGCTCGGCACCGCCGGCCGCGGCCGGTCGGTCGCGAGCTCGATGCCATCGGGCGCCCCGGCAAGCTGCGCGGTCCAGTACGCGAGCTGCCGCTGCAGCGCCGCCTCCTCCAGCCAGCGCCGCTGCCACACCGCGTAGTCGGCATACTGGATCGGCAGCTCCGGCAGCGGCGACGGACCGCCCGCGCAGAACGCCGCATACAGCGTCGCGATCTCATCGACCAGGACGCCCATCGACCAGCCATCCGACACGATGTGATGCATCGACAGCGCCAGCACGTGCACATCGGACGACAGCCGCAGCAGCGCCACGCGCAGCAGCCGGTCACGTGTCAGATCGAACGGCTGTTGCATCAGGGCTTCCGCCCGCTCTCGCGCGTCAGCCGCAGTCACGACGATGGGCTTCAGGGCAACCTGCCACGGCGGATCGATGACCTGGACGGCGCCCTGCCCCTCACGCGCGAAACGCGTGCGCAGGCTCTCGTGCCGCCGGACCACCTCGCTCAACGCCGCCGACAACGCATCGACATCCAGCGCCCCGGCCAGCCGCACCGCCGCCGAGACGTTATAGCCCCCCTTCGAAAGCCCGAGCTGCTCGACGAACCACAGCCGCTCCTGGCCATGCGACAACGGCAGCGGCTGCTGTCTCGAAACCGGGAGCAGCGGGAGAGCCGTGTTTGCCGTCGCCAGGCTCAATCGCTCGGCCAGGCCTGCGACCGTTGGCGTTTCGAACAGGAGGCGCAGCGCGACCTGGACGCCGAGATCCTGCTGGGCGCGTGCCACGACCTGCGTTGCGAGCAGAGAATGGCCGCCGATGGCGAAGAAATCATCGTGGATGCCGACGCGGTCCACACCGAGCACGTCCGCGAAGATCGCCGCGAGGCTCGTTTCGGCCGGGTTGCGCGGCGCCGCATAGCCGCCAGTCGACGTGAGCTCCGGCGCCGGCAGCGCATTGCGGTCGAGCTTGCCATTCGGCGTCAGTGGCAGTGAGGAGAGACTCACGATCGCCGAGGGCACCATGTAGTCCGGCAGGCCCCGCAGAAGTTGCTGGCGCATGATGTCTGCATCGAGCACCGCACCGTCGCGCAGAACGGCGTAAGCGATCAGGCGGCGATCGCAATTGTCCTCGCGCACCACGACCGCCGCCTGCTCCACATCCGGCAGGGTCAGCAACGCCGCCTCGATCTCGCCGAGCTCGATGCGAAAGCCTCGGATCTTGACCTGATGATCGATGCGCCCGAGATAGTCGAGCACGCCCACCGCGCTCCAGCGCGCCAGATCGCCGGTGCGATACAATCGCGCGCCATGCGCGAACGGGCTCGGCACGAACCGCTCCGCCGTCAATCCGGGACGATGCAGATAGCCGCGGGCGAGACCCGCGCCGCCAATGTACAGCTCTCCGGTCACGCCGATCGGCACCGGCTCCATGTGCGGATCGAGCACATAGGCCTGCAGGTCGGGAATGGTCTGACCGATCGCGCTTGCCGCCGCGCCGACATCGGCCTGCCGCACCGGCCGCCATGTCACGTGCACCGTGGTCTCGGTGATTCCGTACATGTTGATCAGTTGCGGCGTGGCGTCACCGTGCCGCTCGAACCACGGCGCCAGCTCGGCGAAGTTCAGCGCCTCGCCGCCGAAGATCACATAACGCAGCGCCAGTGGTCGCGGCGTCTCCCGGTCCGCGCGGATCAAGCCGGCGAACGCCGATGGCGTCTGGTTCAGCACGGTCACGCCTTCGCGCGACAGCAACGCATGGAAATCATCCGGCGAGCGGCTGATCCAATATGGCACGACCACCAGCCGGCCGCCATTGAGCAGCGGACCCCAAAGCTCCCAGACCGAGAAGTCGAAGGCGAGCGAATGAAACAGCGTCCAGACGTCCTGCGCGCCGAAGCCGAACCAGGCGTCGGTTGCCGCGAACAGCCTGACCACGGCGGCGTGGCTGATCAGCGTCCCCTTAGGCCGGCCGGTCGAGCCGGAGGTGTAGATCACATAGGCCAGGTGGTCCGGATCGCTGGCAACGGCAGGCGCGGTGCCGGGCTGACGTGCGATCACCTCACCATCTGCTTCGAAACGCGCGACGACGGCGTCCGTCACGGGCAGTCGCGCCAACAGCGCGTCGTGCGCCAGCAGCACGCGCGCACCGGCGTCACCCAGCATGCCCGCCAGCCGCTCCGGCGGATGGCTCGGGTCGAGCGGCAGATAGGCACCGCCCGCCTTGAGGATGCCGAGCACGCCGACCACCATGTCGATCGACCGCTCGACGTAAAGCCCGACGATCACGTCCGGACCGACGCCAAGCCCTCGCAGATGGTGCGCGAGCTGATTGGCGCGCCGCTCAAGTCCGGCATAGCTGAGCATCCGACCGTCGCAACTGACGGCCACCGCTTCGGGCGTGCGCTTGGCCTGCGCAGCGAAAAGGTCATGCAGGCACCGGTGGGGGCGATAGGCAGCCGGATCTGCGGCGGGGGCGATGAGCTCGCGCCGCTCCTCTGCGCGCAGCAGGGGTATCGCGCCGAGTTGGCGCGCCGGGTCCGAGATGAGTTCGCCGAGCAGGTGACCGAGATGATCAATCAGGCGGTCCATCGCGGACGAGGCGAACCGCTCGGCATCATAGATCAGGTTGACCGCGATCGACCGCTCGATGACGATCTGCAGGGTCAAGGGATAGCTGGTCCGTTCCGTGGTCCGGACCTCGCTGATCCGGAGATGCCGCACGGCGTCTGCGCCGGCGGTCATTGCCACCGGGTAGTTTTCGTACGCGACGATGCTGTCGAACAGAGCCGTTCGGTCGCCGAGCTCGCTCCAGCGCTGCACCAGGGGCAACGGACTATATTGATACTCCGTCAGCTCGCTTTGCCGGATCTGAATCTCGCGCAGCCAATCCAGGACCGTCGTGCGGTCCGATAGCTGGACGCGCAGCGGCAGTGTGTTGACGAACAGCCCGACCATCCGCTCGACCTCGGCGAGTTCAGCCGGACGGCCCGACAGGGTGACGCCGAACACCACGTCTTCGGAGCCGCCATAGCGAGCGAGCAGCAGTGCCCAGGCGCCCTGCACCAGCGTATTGAGGGTCAGCTTGTGTTCTCGTGCGAAGCTTTCGAGGACTGACAATCCGACGTTCAGGTCGCGCTGAAGCACGGCATGGCGCTCTCCGCTGCCAGGCTCGCGAGACGGGCGGGCCAGCCCCAAAGACGACGGCGTATCGAAGCCAGCGAGCCGCCGGCGCCAATGCACTTCCGCTTGTGCCATGTCCTGGCGCTGCAACCAGCCGATATAGTCCTTGAACGGCCGCAGGTGAGACAGCGCCGGCGCTGCGCCGCGGCTCAGCGCAGAGTAGGCCGCAAACACCGCGTCGAGCAGCAGCGGCAGCGACCAGCCGTCGAGCACGATGTGATGCACGTTCCACAGCAGGCGGTGATCGTCGTCGCCGATCCGGATCAGGCAGAGCCGCATCAGGGGCGGCGCTGCGAAGTCGAAGCCGCGGCTGCGCTCGATCCGCTGCAGCTCGGCGAAGCGGCTATCCTGCTCGTCCTTCGACAGATGCCGCCAGTCCTCCTGGGCAAACGGCAGCATTGCCTCGCGCAGCACCACCTGCAACGGCACATCGAGCTCATGGCCGACGTAGGCCGTGCGCAGCACAGGGTGTCGTGCGACCATCAGCTGCCACGCTTGTTGGAATGCGCGTGGATCGAGCGCGCCTTGCAACCGGCACGCCAGCGAGATGACGTAGACAGCGGCATCCGGCTCATACAGGCTGTGGAACAGCAGCCCCCGTTGTAGCGGCGACAGCGGATAGATATCGGCGACCCGCCGTGCACCACCCGCCGCGGCGATCACGCGGTCGAGCGCCTCCTGACCGAGCCGCTTCTTGTTTCGGCTTGCATCCATGTTCATGGGTCGGCTCCGATCTCAGATGCTCAGAGTGTTCTGCAGCAGCGGGAAATCAGACAGCGCGAAGCTGCCCTCGCTCGTGTCGCAGTGCGCGATCAATTGGCGGAGTCGAAAGGCGAAGCTTTCCGCCAAGGCCTCGATGGTCGAGCCGTCGTGACATGCGACGCTGTAGGCCCACTGCATCTGCAGGCCGCCGCTGCCGACATGGGCGGAGACGTCGATCAGGTGCGGCCGCCGGTTGGCCGCATGCTGCTCGCGGCCGACATCCTCCGGCGCAAAGCCGAATGCCTGCCCGCCGGCGGCGCCGTCGAGCTGGCCGAGATAGTTGAAGCTGACCTCGACGTCCGGCGCAGGCACATCGCCGCCGCCGAGATAGCGCAGCATGCCATAACCGACACCACGCTGCGGCACCGCGCGCAATTGCTCCTTCACCCGCTTCAGCGCCCCGCCGGGATCGCTGGCGTTCTCCACGTCGAGCAGCACCGGGAACAGGCTGGTGAACCAGCCCACCGTCCGCGACACGTCGAAATCGCCGAACAGCTCCTCGCGGCCATGGCCTTCCAGTCCCACCAGCAGGCGCGGCGCGCCGGTCCAGCCGGCGAACGCCTGCACCAGCGCCGTCAGCAGCACGTCGTTGATCTCCGTGTGGTAGACCTCGGGCACCTGCTGCAGCAGCGCCTGCGTCTCCGCCGCATCCAGCGCGACTTTGACCAGCTGCAGGGTGCCTGCGGTGTTCTCACCCTCTTCATGGTCGCGCGGCAGCCGCGGTGCGGTCTGCCAGGGCACGTTCCGCCAGTAGCTCAGCTCATTGCGTGCGGCGTCCGATTGCGCATGCGCCACCAGCCGCTCCGCCCAGTGCCGGAACGAGCTCGTCTTTGCTGGCAGCCGCACCGGCTCGCCCCGCTGCAACGCCGACAGCGCCGTGCCCAGGTCCTCCAGCAGGATCCGCCAGGACACCCCGTCCATCACCAGATGATGCGCGATCAGCAGCAATCGTTGGCCGCCTTCACCGAGCTCGACCAGCGCCGCCCGCAGCACCGGCCCCTGCGCCAGATCGAGGCTCGGCTGCAGCCGCTCGGCATGCCGGCGCAACGCCGGGGCCTGCACGGCGGCATCGAGGCCGGACAGATCGATCGCCTCGAACAGCTCCGCCGATTGCAGCGCGGCTGCGGTCGCATCGTGCGTCTGCTGCCAGCCCTGCTCGCCGCGGACAAACCGCAGCCGCAGCGCATCGTGCTGACGCAGCAGCGCGTCCAGTGCCGACATCAAAAGTTCCGGCGTCTGCGCGGCGCAATCGAGCAGCACCGCCTGGTTGAAGTGGTCCGGCACCGCCAGATCCTGGCCGAGGAGCCAGTGCTGGATCGGCGTCAGCGGCACCGCGCCCGCCACCAGCCCCTGCTCGGCGATGGTCGTTCCCGCCTCGCCTGCCACCACAGCCAACGCCGCGATGGTCTGCTGCTCGAACACCTGCCGCGCCGTCAGCGACAATCCCGCCTGCCTGGCGCGCGCCACCACCTGGATCGACTGGATCGAGTCGCCGCCGAGGGCGAAGAAGTTGTCGGTGACGCTGATCTGCTCGCGCCTGAGCACGTCGCGCCAGATCGCGGCCAGTGTCGCCTCGGTGGCGTTGCGCGGCGCGACCATCGTCTCCGCCGGCCCCTGCCGCTCCGGCGCCGGCAGCGCGTTGCGGTCGAGCTTGCCGTTGGGCGTCAGCGGCAGCGACGCGAGGACGACGATCGCCGCGGGCACCATGTAGTCCGGCAGGCTGCGCTGCAGCCGGCCGCGCAGCGTGTCGGGGTCGATCGCCGCCTCCGGCTGCGCCACCACATAGGCCAGCAGCCGCTTGCTGCCGCCGTCCTCGCGCAGCACCACCGCCGCCTGGGCGATGCCGGCCTGCGCCAGCAGCGCCGCCTCGATCTCGCCGAGCTCGATGCGGAAGCCGCGCAGCTTCACCTGATGATCGAGACGGCCGAGATAATCCAGCACGCCGTCCGCCCGCCATCGCGCCAGGTCGCCGGTCCGGTACAGCCGCTCGCCCCTGGCGAACGGGCTCGGCACGAACCGCTCCGCCGTCAGTCCCGGCCGGTGCAGATAGCCGCGCGCAAGGCCGACGCCGCCGATATACAGCTCGCCGGCCACGCCGACGGGGACAGGCTCCAGATGCGCGTCCAGCACGTAGAGCTGGATGTTGCTGATCGGCCGCCCGATCGGCACCTGCGTTTGTTCCGGCTCGCTCCGGCACGGCCAGAAGCTGACGTCGACCGCCGCCTCCGTCGGGCCGTACAGATTGTGCAGCCGGCTCGGCAACGCGGCCAGGAACCGGTTCTGCGTCTCAACCGGCAGCGCCTCGCCGCTGCAGATCACCTCGCGCAGGCTGCCGCAGCGGCCGAGCTCTCCTGCTTCCAGGAACGCCTGCAGCATCGACGGCACGAAGTGCATCACCGTCACGCCGTGACGCTCGATCAGCTCCGACAGATAGGCCGGATCCTGATGCCCGCCAGGACGCGCGATCACCAGCTCCGCGCCTTGCGTCAATGGCCAGAACAACTCCCACACCGAGACGTCGAAGCCGAACGGCGTCTTCTGCAGCACGACGTCGCCGGCCGTCAGCCGGTAGGCGTCCTGCATCCAGGCAAGGCGGTTGACGATGCCGCGGTGGCTGTTCATCACCCCCTTCGGCCGTCCCGTCGAGCCCGACGTGTAGATCACGTAAGCCAGATTGTCCGGATTGCAGGACGTGAACGGCGCGGTGTCAGGCTGACCGGCGATCGCCGTTGCGTCCGCCGCGAACCGCACCACGACGGCTTTGCTGGCCGGCAACCGTTCGATCAGCGCATCCTGCGCCAGCACCACCGTGACCTTGGCATCGTCCAGCATCATCGCCAGCCGCTCCGGCGGCAGGCCGGGATCGAGCGGCAGGTAGGCGCCGCCGGCCTTGAGGATGCCGAGCAGACCGGTCACCATCTCCAGCGACCGCTCGGCGCAGATCCCGACCACCACGTCCGGCCCGACCCCGAGCGTCTGCAGATGATGCGCCAGCCGGTTGGCGCGCCGCTCCAGCGCGTCATAGCTGAGTGTCTGGTCCTCGCAGCGCAGCGCCATCGCCTCGGGCGTCCGCTTCGCCTGCGCCGCGATCTGCTCGTGCAGCAGCGCCGATGGATAGTTCACCGCCGTCGCGTTGAAGTCGCGCACCACCTGCTGACGCTCGTCGCCGCTCAGCAGCGGGATCGCAGAGATCGGCCGCGCAGGGTCCAAAATGAGCTCGCCGAGCAGGCGAGCCAGATGCGCCACCAGACGCCGGGCGGCCGCCGCTGCGAACCGTGTGGTGTCCGCGATCAGGCGGAACGACAGCGTCGTCCCCACCGTCACCTGCAGCGTCAGCGGATAGTTGGTCCGCTCCAGCGGAGCGACCTCGCTGATCCGCAGCTCTCGCTGGCCGCTGACCGCCGTCATCTCCACCGGATAGTTCTCGAACGCCACGATGCTCTCGAACAGCGCCGTGCCCTCCGCCACCTCGCTCCAGCGCTGCACGTCGGCCAGCGACGTATATTGATAGTCCGTCAGCTCGCTCTGCCGCGCCTGGATCTCCGCCAGCCAGTCCAGAACCTGCACTTGTCCCGGCAGTCCCACCCGCAGCGGCATCGTGTTGATGAACAGCCCGACCGTGCGCTCGACCTCGGCCAGCTCCGCCGGACGCCCCGAGACGGTGACGCCGAACACCACATCGTCGCTGCGGCCGTAACGGCCGAGCAGCAGCGCCCAGGCGCCCTGCACCAGCGTGTTGACGGTCAGACGATGTTGCCGGGCGAAGCGTTCGAGGTCGGCGAGCGCGAGCTCGCCATGCTGCTCGACATGACGCTCGGTCTGGTCTGCATGCGCCGCCGCGGTCGGACGGGCGAGGCCGAACGAGGACGGCGTGTCGAACCCGGCCAAGCGACGGCGCCAATGCGCTTCCGCCCTGGCCATGTCCTGGCGCTGCAGCCAGCTGATATAGTCCTTGAACGGCCGCACCTCGGACAGCGCCGGCGTCTCGCGCCGGCTCAGCGCAGAGTAGGCCGCGAACACCTCGTCGAGCAGCAGCGGCAGCGACCAGCCGTCGAGCACGATGTGGTGCACGTTCCACAGCAGCCGGTGATCGTCATCGCCGATCCGGACCAGGCAGAGCCGCATCAGCGGCGGCTGCGCGAAGTCGAAGCCACGGCTGCGCTCGGAGCGTTGCAGCTCGGCGAAGCGTCCGTCCTGCTCCGGCGCCGGAAGATGGCGCCAATCCTCATGGCGGAACGGCAAGGCCGCCTCGCGCAGCACCACCTGCTGCGGCCGGTCGAGCTCATGGCCGACGAAGGCCGTACGCAGCACGGCATGCCGCGCCACCACCAGCCGCCACGCCTGTTCAAAAGCCTCCCTATCCAGCGTGCCCTGCAGCCGGCAGGCCAGCGAGATGACGTAGACCGCCGCATCCGGCTCATACAGGCTGTGGAACAGCAGCCCCCGCTGCAATGGTGACAGCGGATAGAGGTCGGCAACATGCCGCGCTCCGCCGACCGAGCCGACGATGCGGTCGAGCGTGTCCTGATCGAGCTGCGCGAGCGGCACGTCCGACGGCGTCAGCCCGCCCGCGCTGCTCCGGCAATGCGCGACCAGCTCGCGCAACGCCGCCACATGGCGCTGGGCCACCCGCTCGATCGTGGCCGCCTCGAACAGCTCGCCGGCATAGAACCAGCGCAGCTCCAGGCCGCCTTTGCCGACATGGGCGGAGACGTCGATCAGGTGCGGCCGCCGGTTGGCCGCATGCTGCTCGCGGCCGACATCCTCCGGCGCAAAGCCGAATGCCTGCCCGCCGGCGGCGCCGTCGAGCTGGCCGAGATAGTTGAAGCTGACCTCGACGTCCGGCGCAGGCACATCGCCGCCGCCGAGATAGCGCAGCATGCCATAACCGACACCACGCTGCGGCACCGCGCGCAATTGCTCCTTCACCCGCTTCAGCGCCCCGCCGGGATCGCTGGCGTTCTCCACATCGAGCAGCACCGGGAACAGGCTGGTGAACCAGCCCACCGTCCGCGACACGTCGACATCGCCGAACAGCTCCTCGCGGCCATGGCCTTCCAGCCCCACCAGCAGGCGCGGCGCGCCGGTCCAGCCGGCGAACGCCTGCACCAGCGCCGTCAGCAGCACGTCATTGATCTCCGTGTGGTAGACCTCGGGCACCTGCTGCAGCAGCGCCTGCGTCTCCGCCGCATCCAGCGCGACTTTGACCAGCTGCAGGGTGCCTGCGGTGTTCTCACCCTCTTCATGGTCGCGCGGCAGCCGCGGTGCGGTCTGCCAGGGCACGTTCCGCCAGTAGCTCAGCTCATTGCGTGCGGCGTCCGATTGCGCATGCGCCACCAGCCGCTCCGCCCAGTGCCGGAACGAGCTCGTCTTTGCTGGCAGCCGCACCGGCTCGCCCCGCTGCAACGCCGACAGCGCCGTGCCCAGGTCCTCCAGCAGGATCCGCCAGGACACCCCGTCCATCACCAGATGATGCGCGATCAGCAGCAATCGTTGGCCGCCTTCACCGAGCTCGACCAGCGCCGCCCGCAGCACCGGCCCCTGCGCCAGATCGAGGCTCGGCTGCAGCCGCTCGGCATGCCGGCGCAACGCCGGGGCCTGCACGGCGGCATCGAGGCCGGACAGATCGATCGCCTCGAACAGCTCCGCCGATTGCAGCGCGGCTGCGGTCGCATCGTGCGTCTGCTGCCAGCCCTGCTCGCCGCGGACAAACCGCAGCCGCAGCGCATCGTGCTGACGCAGCAGCGCGTCCAGTGCCGACATCACCAGTTCCGGCGTCAGCGCGGCGCAATCGAGCAGCACCGCCTGGTTGAAGTGGTCCGGCACCGCCAGATCCTGGCCGAACAACCAATGCTGGATCGGCGTCAGCGGCACTGCGCCCGCCACCAGCCCCTGCTCGGCGATGGTCGTTCCCGCCTCGCCTGCCACCACAGCCAATGCCGCGATGGTCTGCTGCTCGAACACCTGCCGCGCCGTCAGCGACAATCCCGCCTGCCTGGCGCGCGCCACCACCTGGATCGACTGGATCGAGTCGCCGCCGAGGACGAAGAAGTTGTCGTGGATGCCGACCTGCTCGCGCTTGAGCACGTCGCGCCAGATCGCGGCGAGTGTCGCCTCGGTGGCGTTGCGCGGCGCGACCATCGTCTCCGCCGGCCCCTGCCACTCCGGCGCCGGCAGCGCGTTGCGGTCGAGCTTGCCATTGGGCGTCAGCGGCAGCGACGCGAGGACGACGATCGCCGCGGGCACCATGTAGTCCGGCAACGTGCGCTGCAACTGCTGACGGAGATTGTCCAGGCCGATCGCGGAGCCCGGCTGCGCCACCACATAGGCCAGCAGCCGCTTGGCTCCGCCGTCCTCGCGTAGCACTACCGCCGCCTGCGCGATGCCGGCCTGCGCCAGCAGCGCCGCCTCGATCTCGCCGAGCTCGATGCGGAAGCCGCGCAGCTTCACCTGATGATCGAGACGGCCGAGATAATCCAGCACGCCGTCCGCCCGCCATCGCGCCAGGTCGCCGGTCCGGTACAGCCGCTCGCCCCTGGCGAACGGGCTCGGCACGAACCGTTCCGCCGTCAGTCCCGGCCGATGCAGATAGCCGCGCGCCAATCCGACGCCGCCGATATACAGCTCGCCGGCCACGCCGACGGGAACCGGCTCCAGATGCGCGTCCAGTACGTAGGTACGTGTGTTCGGCAGCGCCCGGCCGATCGGCGGGCGACGCGCATCACCGCAATGATGCACGGTCGTGCAGACGCTGGACTCCGTCGGACCATAGGCGTTGAACACGCGGCGGCCCGCAAGCCACGGCCGCAGCAGCTCCGCCGTGCAGGCCTCGCCGCCCGCGATCAGGATCTTCAGGTCCGGCAGCGGCGCCACCGGCAAGGCGGCCAGTGCCGCCGGCGGCAGCAGCACCGCCGTCACGCGCTGCCGCTGCAGCAGTTCGCGCAACGGTTCGCCCGGCATCAGGTCGTGCTGCTCTGCCAGCACCAGCGCCGCGCCCACCCGCCAGCTCATCACCAGGTCCCACACCGCCGCATCGAAGCTGATCGAGGCGAACTGCAGGATGCGGTCGCCGGCCGTGAGCGGCAGCTGATCCAGCTGCGCATCCGCCAGGTTCATGATGCCGCGATGCGACGTCATCACGCCCTTGGGCCGTCCCGTCGAGCCCGAGGTGTAGATCACGTAAGCGAGATGATCGGCGTCACAGCTGACGGCCGGTGCCGTCTCCGCGTGCCCGGCGATGGCAGATGCGTCGACATCGAGCTGTACCACCACTGCTTCCGTCGCCGGCAACCGCTGCATCAGCCCAGACTGCGTCACCAGCACGGGAACTCGGGCATCCTCCAGCATGTAGGCCAGCCGCTCCGCCGGATAGCGCGGATCGAGCGGCAGATAGGCGCCGCCCGCCTTGAGGATGCCGAGCACGCCGACCACCATGTCCAGCGAGCGTTCGACGCACAGCCCGACGATCACGTCGGGTCCGACGCCGAGCCGCCGCAAATGATGCGCCAGCCGGTTGGCCCGCCGCTCCAGCGCGCCGTAGCTGAGCTCCTCGTCGCCCATGACCGCGGCAGGCGCACCCGGATCTCGCGCCGCCTGCTCCGCGAACAGCTCGTGCAGGCAGCGATCCTGCGGATAGGCGACGCTGTCGCCACTCCACGCCGTCAGTTGCTGCCGCTCCACGGCGCTCAGCAGGCTCAGCTCGGACAGGCGCGCCTCCGGCCGCGCCGCGATCTCCTGCAGCAGCCGGACGAAGTGATCCGCCAGCCGCGCGATCGTCGCGGCCTCGAACAGGTCGGTGGCGTATTCGAAGGTGCACGCGATTCCGTCCGTCGCTTCGCGAACGAAGAGCGTCAGATCGAACTTCGCCGTGAGATGCTGATCCGCCGCCACCGGGCTGATTGTCACCCCCGCCAGCTCCAACTCGTCGAACGGAATGTTCTCGAATGACAGACAGACCTGGAACAGCGGCTGCCGCGACAAATCCCGCTCCGGTTGCAGCGCCTCCACCAGCTTCTCGAACGGCAAGTCCTGATGCGCATAGGCATCCAGTGCCGTCTCCTTGATGGCAGCCAGATAGTCGCGAAATGCGGGATCGCCGGAGAGATCGCAACGCATGACCAGCATGTTGACGAACATGCCGATCAGGTCTTCCAGCTCCGGCCGCGAGCGTCCGTTCACGGGCGAGCCGACCAGAATGTCGCGCTGATCGCTGTAGCGGCCGAGCAGCGCCGAGAAGGCGGCGAGAAAGACCATATAGAGGCTGGCACTTTCGCGACGCGCCAGACCGCTCAGCTGCCTGGACAGGTCCTGAGGCACGACGAAGCACGACGCCGCACCAGCAAAGGATTGCACCGCGGGACGCGGACGGTCCGTCGGCAACGACAGCGCCGTCGTTGCGCCGGCGAGGCGGCGGCGCCAATGATCCAGATGGCGTTCGCCGACCGGCCCGTCGAGCCAGTCCCGCTGCCAAATGGCGTAGTCGGCATACTGCACGGGCAAGGGCGAAAGCGGCGATTGCGGGGAACCGGTGCTGCCGGCATAGAGATGTCCGAGCTCACGGAGCAGGACGCCGACCGACCAGCCATCGGCGACGATGTGGTGAAGGTTGACCAGCAACAGATGCTCTTCGTCACTCAGACGGACGATCGTCGTTCGGATCAGCGGTCCGGCCCGTAGATCGAACCTCACGTTCGCATGATTTCGGATGAGCCGTTGCACATCCTCATTCGAGCTCTGATCACCATGGGCAGACAGGTCGATGAGCTCGCACCGGAACGCACTCCGATTCTCAATGATCTGAGCGCCCTGACCGTTTACAGCGTCGAAGCGTGTGCGCAGGATGTCATGACGGCGCACGATCTCCTGCAGAGCCTCCTCCAGCGCCTCGATGTCAACTCGGCCCTGCAGCCGCACGGCCCCCGCCATGTTGTAGGCAGTCCCGACCAGCCCGACCTGCTCGAGAAACCACAATGGCTCTTGCGTGTAGGACAAGGGAATCGACGACGTCCGTGCTGCAACGCTCAGCGGCGGCGGCGCGATTTCCACTTCGTCGCGCTGCGCCTGCTCGACGGCCGCCGCAAGCAACCTGATCGTCGGCGTCTCGAAGACAGTCCGCAGCGGCAGGTTCACGTTGAACGCCGCATTCAGCCGTCCCACCAGACGGGATGCCATCAGCGAGTGCCCGCCGGAGCTGAAGAAATCATCGTCGATACCTGGCGTCGCCACGCCGAGAACATCGGACCAGATCACGGCCAGCATCTGCTGGGTCACGGTTGCCGGCGCCGCGTGCCGGTGGCCCGGCGCATCCTCCGGATCGGGAAGCCGCGCGCGATCGAGCTTGCCGTTGGATGTCAATGGCAACCGGTCCAGGATCGCCAGCTGCGTGGGCACCATGAAATCGGGCAACGACTGCTTCAAGTGCTGTCGGATTTGCTCCGCCGAAAGACGCGCCTCCGGCACCGGCACGACATAGGCAGCGAGCTGCGTACCGGTCGTACCTTCTCGAACCAGAACCGCTGCTTGCCCGACCCCACGCGACCGGCGCAAGACGGATTCAATCTCCTGCAGCTCGATACGGAAGCCGCGGATCTTGACCTGTCCGTCGCGCCGACTGAGATACTCGATGTTGCCGTCCGGCAAGCGCCTGACGATATCGCCGGTCGCATAGAGCCGGCTGCCGGGCCGGCCGAACGGATCCGGCGTGAATTTCTCGGCCGTCAGCGCCGGTCGTCCCCAATAGCCGTGCGCGAGGCCGTCGCCGCCGACATGGAGCTCGCCCGGAACGTTGATGGGCACCGGTTGCAATCGGCCGTCGAGGACGTGACAGCTGCCATTGGCGAGTGGTCTGCCGATCGGAATGGTGCGCGCGCCCGGGACGACATGATCGACCTCCATCCAGGTGCTGAACGTCGTCGCCTCGGTCGGTCCATAGACGTGCAGGAGACGTTCCGGAGCGCCATGGGCCAGAACCCTGGTCACCGCATGCGGGTCGCACGCCTCGCCGCCGAACAGAGCCACGCGCAACCGGGCGAAGATGCCAGGGACATCCTGCGCCAGCCGATTGAACAGCGCTGTCGTGGCGAACAAGCAGCTGACGTCGTGACTGTGGATCGCAGCAGCCAGTTGATCCGACGCCAAGGCGGTGTCCCGGTCGATGATGACGAGCGCGGCGCCGTTCACGAGAGCGCTCCATAGCTCGAACGTCGCCGCATCGAAGGATGGGCTGGCGAGATGGGCAATACGATCGTCTGCGGTAAGCTCGATATAATCCGTTCCGAGCACCAGTCGGGAAACGGCGCGATGAGGCACGGCAATGCCCTTGGGCACACCGGTCGAGCCTGACGTGAACATGATGTACGCAATGGCTTCACCGCCGGCCGATCGAGCGGCGAAGCTTTCGATGGGCTTCACATCCTCGGCATGCAGGACCGGCAGGCCTGCCGGAGCCGCGCCGCCGCGCCCTGCGACCACGGCAGTCGCCCCTGCATCCTTCACCATGAAGGCGAGCCGCTCTTCCGGATAGCCGGGATCGAGCGGCACATAGCTGGCGCCGGCCTTGATGATGCCGAGCATTCCGGCGATCAGGCCCGCTGATCGATCGCCGGAGAGTCCGACGCTCGCGCCTGCGCGGACGCCCCGTTCAGCCAGCGTCGCGGCGATGCCGTTGCTCCACCGATCGAGCTCGCCGTAGGTGATGCTGCGCGAGCCGTCGACGATCGCGATCGCTTGCGGACACCGCGCAACCCGGGCAGCGAACAGGCCGTCGAGCGCCGCATCACGCGGGAACGGCCGCGCCGTCCGGTTCATGCCGAAGATGAGATCGAGACGCTCAGCGTCCCGCATCAAGGAAAGGTCAGCCAGCCGCGCATGCGGATCCGCGGCGATTGCCTCCAGCAGATGCTGAAAATGGGCGGCGAGATGCGCGATCGTCTCGGCATCGAAGAGTTCGGCGGCATATTCGATCGAAACGGCCAGCCCGTACTTCTTCTCATAGACGTGCAGCGTCAGATCGAATTTGGTCTGCTCCGACGGCGCAGGCATCGGCGTGAGCCGCAGGCCGGGAAGCGTCAGCTCCTCGAATGGTTCCTGCTGGAGCGCGAACATCACCTGGACCAGCGGATGCCTGCCGAGGTCCCGATCAGGCTGGAGCGCCTCGACCAGCCGCTCGAACGGCAGATCCTGATGCGCATGGGCGTCGAGCACGGCGTCCTTCACCTGCGCCAACAGATCGACAAAGCGCGTACTTTCGGAACAATCCGCCCGGAGGACGAGGATATTGGCGAAGAAGCCGATCAGGTCGTGTAGTTCGTGCCGCCGTCGGCCTGCAACCGGCGATCCCACCACCACGTCGTTCTGGCCACTGTAGCGCGACAGCAAGAGCTGGAAAGCTGCGAGCAGAACCATGAACAATGTGGCTGTCTCACGACGGGCGAGCACCCGCAGTTCGGCCGTCATTTTTTCGGAGAGACTGAACGCGTAGGTCTTGGCGGCAAAGGCCGCGGACGCTGAGCGCGATCGGCTGACGGGCAGTTCGAGTTGAGGCGGCGTGCCCGCGAGGCGCTCCGTCCAATAATGCAATTGACGTTCGAGAGCCTCGCCGGCCAGCCAGCGACGCTGCCAAAGCGCGTAGTCGGCATACTGCACAGGCAGGGGACGGAGCGGAGACGGCTCGTCCGCGCAGAACGCGTTATAGAGCACGGTGATCTCGCCGATCAGGATTTCAGTCGACCAGGCATCGGAGACAATATGGTGCATGGCGAGCAGCAGCACGTGCCGGCGCGCCGCCAGGCGAAGCAGCCGAATGCGCAATGGCAGGGCCGCTTGGAGATCGAACGGCTGGGTGGCATGGGCCAGCGATTGCCGGTCCACTTCCGCCGCCTGGGCTTCCCCGGTGAGAGTCGAGAGGTCGATCAGCTCGAACGGACATGATGCTTCGGCGTCCACGATCTGCCGGGGGTGTCCGGCAACGGTCTCGAACCGCGTCCGCAGCACCTCGTGCCGGCCGACGATGACATCGAAGGTTCTTCGCAACGCCTCCTCATCGAGATCGCCGTCCATGCGAATGGCGATGGCGACGTGATAGGACGCCCCCGCGAGGCCGAGCTGTTCGAGAAACCAGAGACGCTCTTGCGCAAAGGACAGCGGCAGGTCACCACTGCGCGCCGCATCGATCGGAGGCAGTTCTTCGCCCGCCGAACTCGCCTCCTGCAAGAATGTCGCGATTTCCAGCTGGCGTGTGCGAAGCTCGTCAAGCCGTTCAGGCGTCATGACCCCCTTCGGCGCGCGGTAGCGCACACGCCCGTTCTCGGACCAGATCTGGACGCCGTCTTGGCGGAGCGAGGAGAGCAGCTTCTCGATCATCAGATGACTCCTTCCTCGAGCTCTGCGTCTTCTTTGGGTGAATCCTTTCGCGCATTCGCCCAGCCGAGCACGTCGAGACGCTCGGCAAGCTCCTCGAGCGTCCGCGCCTCGAACATGGCCTTGAGAGGCACGTTCAGCTTCAATTCCTTCTGCGTGCGGGCGATGGCCCGGGTCGCCGAGAGCGAGTCGCCGCCGAGCGCGAAGAAGTTGTCGGTGACGCTGATCTGCTCGCGCTTGAGCACGTCGCGCCAGATCGCGACCAGTATCGCCTCGGTGGCGTTGCGCGGCGCGACCATCGTCTCCGCCGGGCCCTGCCACTCCGGCGCCGGCAGCGCGTTGCGGTCGAGCTTGCCATTGGGCGTCAGCGGCAGCGACGCGAGGACGACGATCGCCGCGGGCACCATGTAGTCCGGCAGCATCCTTTGAAGCTGACCGCGCAGAGCGTCGCCGTCGATCACGGCGTCCGGCTGCGCCGTCACATAGGCGACCAGCCGCTTGGCTCCGCCGTCCTCGCGCAGCACCACCGCGGCCTGGGCGATGCCGGCCTGCGCCAGCAGCGCCGCCTCGATCTCGCCGAGCTCGATGCGGAAGCCGCGCAGCTTCACCTGATGATCGAGACGGCCGAGATAATCCAGCACGCCGTCCGCCCGCCACCGCGCCAGGTCGCCGGTCCGATACAGCCGCTCGCCCCTGGCGAACGGGCTCGGCACGAACCGCTCCGCCGTCAGTCCCGGCCGATGCAGATAGCCGCGCGCCAATCCGACACCGCCGATATACAGCTCGCCGGCCACGCCGACAGGAACCGGCTCCAGATCCGCGTCCAGCACGTAGAGCTGGATGTTGCTGATCGGCCGTCCGATCGGCACCTGCGTTTGTTCCGGCTCGCTCCGGCACGGCCAGAAGCTGACGTCGACCGCCGCCTCCGTCGGGCCGTACAGATTGTGCAGCCGGCTCGGCAACGCGGCCAGGAACCGGTTCTGCGTCTCAACCGGCAGCGCCTCGCCGCTGCAGATCACCTCGCGCAGGCTGCCGCAGCGGCCGAGCTCTCCTGCTTCCAGGAACGCCTGCAGCATCGACGGCACGAAGTGCATCACCGTCACGCCGTGACGCTCGATCAGCTCCGACAGATAGGCCGGATCCTGATGCCCGCCAGGACGCGCGATCACCAGCTCCGCGCCTTGCGTCAATGGCCAGAACAACTCCCACACCGAGACGTCGAAGCCGAACGGCGTCTTCTGCAGCACGACGTCGCCGGCCGTCAGCCGGTAGGCGTCCTGCATCCAGGCAAGGCGGTTGACGATGCCGCGGTGGCTGTTCATCACCCCCTTCGGCCGTCCCGTCGAGCCCGACGTGTAGATCACGTAAGCCAGATTGTCGGGATTGCAGGACGTGAACGGCGCGGTGTCAGGCTGACCCGCGATCGCCGTTGCGTCCGCCGCGAACCGCACGACGACGGCCTCGGTTGCCGGCAACCGTTCGATCAGCGCATCCTGCGCCAGCACCACCGTGGCCTTGGCATCCTTCAGCATCATCGCCAGCCGCTCCGGCGGCAGGCCGGGATCGAGCGGCAGGTAGGCGCCGCCGGCCTTGAGGATGCCGAGCAGACCGGTCACCATCTCCAGCGACCGCTCGGCGCAGATCCCGACCACCACGTCCGGCCCGACCCCGAGCGTCTGCAGATGATGCGCCAGCCGGTTGGCGCGCCGCTCCAGCGCGTCATAGCTGAGTGTCTGGTCCTCGCAGCGCAGCGCCATCGCCTCGGGCGTCCGCTTCGCCTGCGCCGCGATCTGCTCGTGCAGCAGCGCCGATGGATAGTTCACCGCCGTCGCGTTGAAGCCGCGCACCACCTGTTGACGCTCGTCGCCGCTCAGCAGCGGGATCGCAGAGATCGGCCGTGCCGGATCGGCGATGATCTCGCCGAGCAGGCGATGAAGATGCGCCACCAGACGCCGGGCGGCCTCCGCTGCGAACCGTGTGGTGTCCGCGATCAGGCGGAACGACAGCGTCGTTCCTCCCACCGTCACCTGCAGCGTCAGCGGATAGTTGGTCCGCTCCAGCGGAGCGACCTCGCTGATCCGCAGCTCTCGCTGGCCGCTGACCGCCGTCATCTCCACCGGATAGTTCTCGAACGCCACGATGCTCTCGAACAGCGCCGTGCCCTCCGCCACCTCGCTCCAGCGCTGCACGTCGGCCAGCGACGTATATTGATAGTCCGTCAGCTCGCTCTGCCGCGCCTGGATCTCCGCCAGCCAGTCCAGAACCTGCACTTGTCCCGGCAGTCCCACCCGCAGCGGCATCGTGTTGATGAACAGCCCGACCGTGCGCTCGACCTCGGCCAGCTCCGCCGGACGCCCCGAGACGGTGACGCCGAACACCACATCGTCGCTGCGGCCGTAACGGCCGAGCAGCAGCGCCCAGGCGCCCTGCACCAGCGTGTTGACGGTCAGACGATGTTGCCGAGCGAAGCGTTCGAGGTCGGCGAGCGCGAGCTCGCCATGCTGCTCGACATAATGCTCGACATGGCGCTCGACATGACGCTCGACATGACGCTCGACATGACGCTCGGTCTGGTCTGCATGCGCCGCCGCGGTCGGACGGGCGAGGCCGAACGAGGACGGCGTGTCGAACCCGGCCAAGCGACGGCGCCAATGCGCTTCCGCCCTGGCCATGTCCTGGCGCTGCAGCCAGCTGATATAGTCCTTGAACGGCCGCACCTCGGACAGCGCCGGCGTCTCGCGCCGGCTCAGCGCAGAGTAGGCCGCGAACACCTCGTCGAGCAGCAGCGGCAGCGACCAGCCGTCGAGCACGATGTGGTGCACGTTCCACAGCAGCCGGTGATCGTCATCGCCGATCCGGACCAGGCAGAGCCGCATCAGCGGCGGCTGCGCGAAGTCGAAGCCACGGCTGCGCTCGGAGCGTTGCAGCTCGGCGAAGCGTCCGTCCTGCTCCGGCGCCGGAAGATGGCGCCAATCCTCATGGCGGAACGGCAAGGCCGCCTCGCGCAGCACCACCTGCTGCGGCCGGTCGAGCTCATGGCCGACGAAGGCCGTACGCAGCACGGCATGCCGCGCCACCACCAGCCGCCACGCCTGTTCAAAAGCCTCCCTATCCAGCGTGCCCTGCAGCCGGCAGGCCAGCGAGATGACGTAGACCGCCGCATCCGGCTCATACAGGCTGTGGAACAGCAGCCCCCGCTGCAATGGTGACAGCGGATAGAGGTCGGCAACATGCCGCGCTCCGCCGACCGAGCCGACGATGCGGTCGAGCGTGTCCTGATCGAGCTGCGCGAGCGGCACGTCCGACGGCGTCAGCCCGCCCGCGCTGCTCCGGCAATGCGCGACCAGCTCGCGCAACGCCGCCACATGGCGCTGGGCCACCCGCTCGATCGTGGCCGCCTCGAACAGCTCGCCGGCATAGAACCAGCGCAGCTCCAGGCCGCCTTTGCCGACATGGGCGGAGACGTCGATCAGGTGCGGCCGCCGGTTGGCCGCATGCTGCTCGCGGCCGACATCCTCCGGCGCAAAGCCGAATGCCTGCCCGCCGGCGGCGCCGTCGAGCTGGCCGAGATAGTTGAAGCTGACCTCGACGTCCGGCGCAGGCACATCGCCGCCGCCGAGATAGCGCAGCATGCCATAACCGACACCACGCTGCGGCACCGCGCGCAATTGCTCCTTCACCCGCTTCAGCGCCCCGCCGGGATCGCTGGCGTTCTCCACGTCGAGCAGCACCGGGAACAGGCTGGTGAACCAGCCCACCGTCCGCGACACGTCGAAATCGCCGAACAGCTCCTCGCGGCCATGGCCTTCCAGTCCCACCAGCAGGCGCGGCGCGCCGGTCCAGCCGGCGAACGCCTGCACCAGCGCCGTCAGCAGCACGTCGTTGATCTCCGTGTGGTAGACCTCGGGCACCTGCTGCAGCAGCGCCTGCGTCTCCGCCGCATCCAGCGCGACTTTGACCAGCTGCAGGGTGCCT
The DNA here is from genome assembly GCF_032377575.1 of Bradyrhizobium sp. SZCCHNS2022. Lineage (NCBI taxonomy): Bacteria > Pseudomonadati > Pseudomonadota > Alphaproteobacteria > Hyphomicrobiales > Nitrobacteraceae > Bradyrhizobium > Bradyrhizobium sp. SZCCHNS2022. The sequence continues at coordinate 4,108,982 of NZ_JAUHHZ010000001.1, forward strand.
GCGGTGTTCTCACCCTCTTCATGGTCGCGCGGCAGCCGCGGTGCGGTCTGCCAGGGCACGTTCCGCCAGTAGCTCAGCTCATTGCGTGCGGCGTCCGATTGCGCATGCGCCACCAGCCGCTCCGCCCAGTGCCGGAACGAGCTCGTCTTTGCTGGCAGCCGCACCGGCTCGCCCCGCTGCAACGCCGACAGCGCCGTGCCCAGGTCCTCCAGCAGGATCCGCCAGGACACCCCGTCCATCACCAGATGATGCGCGATCAGCAGCAATCGTTGGCCGCCTTCACCGAGCTCGACCAGCGCCGCCCGCAGCACCGGCCCCTGCGCCAGATCGAGGCTCGGCTGCAGCCGCTCGGCATGCCGGCGCAACGCCGGGGCCTGCACGGCGGCATCGAGGCCGGACAGATCGATCGCCTCGAACAGCTCCGCCGATTGCAGCGCGGCTGCGGTCGCATCGTGCGTCTGCTGCCAGCCCTGCTCGCCGCGGACAAACCGCAGCCGCAGCGCATCGTGCTGACGCAGCAGCGCGTCCAGTGCCGACATCACCAGTTCCGGCGTCAGCGCGGCGCAGTCGAGCAGCACCGCCTGGTTGAAGTGGTCCGGCGCCGCCAGATCCTGGCCGAACAACCAATGCTGGATCGGCGTCAGCGGCACTGCGCCCGCCACCAGCCCCTGCTCGGCCACCGTCTTCGTCGCCCCGCCTGCGACTGCGGCCAAGGCCACGATGGTCTGCTGCTCGAACACCTCCCGCGCCGTCAGCGACAACCCCGCCTGCCTGGCGCGCGCCACCACCTGGATCGACTGGATCGAGTCGCCCCCGAGCGCGAAGAAGTTGTCGGTGACGCTGATCTGCTCGCGCTTGAGCACGTCGCGCCAGATCGCGACCAGTATCGCCTCGGTGGCGTTGCGCGGCGCGACCATCGTCTCCGCCGGGCCCTGCCACTCCGGCGCCGGCAGCGCGTTGCGGTCGAGCTTGCCATTGGGCGTCAGCGGCAGCGACGCGAGGACGACGATCGCCGCGGGCACCATGTAGTCCGGCAGCATCCTTTGAAGCTGACCGCGCAGAGCGTCGCCGTCGATCACGGCGTCCGGCTGCGCCGTCACATAGGCGACCAGCCGCTTGGCTCCGCCGTCCTCGCGCAGCACCACCGCGGCCTGGGCGATGCCGGCCTGCGCCAGCAGCGCCGCCTCGATCTCGCCGAGCTCGATGCGGAAGCCGCGCAGCTTCACCTGATGATCGAGACGGCCGAGATAATCCAGCACGCCGTCCGCCCGCCACCGCGCCAGGTCGCCGGTCCGATACAGCCGCTCGCCCCTGGCGAACGGGCTCGGCACGAACCGCTCCGCCGTCAGTCCCGGCCGATGCAGATAGCCGCGCGCCAATCCGACACCGCCGATATACAGCTCGCCGGCCACGCCGACGGGGACCGGCTCCAGATGCGCATCCAGCACGTAGAGCCGGATGTTGCTGATCGGCCGCCCGATCGGCACCTGCGTTTGTTCCGGCTCGCTCCGGCACGGCCAGAAGCTGACGTCGACCGCCGCCTCCGTCGGGCCGTACAGATTGTGCAGCCGGCTCGGCAACGCGGCCAGGAACCGGTTCTGCGTCTCAACCGGCAGCGCCTCGCCGCTGCAGATCACCTCGCGCAGGCTGCCGCAGCGGCCGAGCTCTCCTGCTTCCAGGAACGCCTGCAGCATCGACGGCACGAAGTGCATCACCGTCACGCCGTGACGCTCGATCAGCTCCGACAGATAGGCCGGATCCTGATGCCCGCCAGGACGCGCGATCACCAGCTCCGCGCCTTGCGTCAATGGCCAGAACAACTCCCACACCGAGACGTCGAAGCCGAACGGCGTCTTCTGCAGCACGACGTCGCCGGCCGTCAGCCGGTAGGCGTCCTGCATCCAGGCAAGGCGGTTGACGATGCCGCGGTGGCTGTTCATCACCCCCTTCGGCCGTCCCGTCGAGCCCGACGTGTAGATCACGTAAGCCAGATTGTCGGGATTGCAGGACGTGGCGGGAGCTGTCGCAGGGTGGCGCCCGATCGCAGCGCTATCTGCCGCGAAGCGCACCACGACCGCGTCGTGTGCTGGTAGACGCTCCACGAGTGCATCCTGCGCCAGCAGCACATTGGCTTTGGCGTCTTCCAGCATCATCGCCAGCCGTTCCGGCGGCAGGCCGGGATCGAGCGGCAGATAGGCGCCGCCGGCCTTGAGGATGCCGAGCAGACCGGTCACCATCTCCAGCGACCGCTCGGCGCAGATCCCGACCACCACGTCCGGCCCGACCCCGAGCGTCTGCAGATGATGCGCCAGCCGGTTGGCGCGCCGCTCCAGCGCGGCGTAGGTCAGGGTCTCGTCCGCGAAGCGCAGCGCCACCGCCTCCGGCGTCCGCCCGGCCTGCGCCGCGATCTGCTCGTGCAGCAGCCCCTGCGGATAGCTCACATCGGTCGCGTTGAAGCCGCGCACCACCTGCTGACGCTCGTCGCCGCTCAGCAGCGGGATCGCAGAGATTGGCCGTGCCGGATCGGCGATGATCTCGCCGAGCAGGCGATGAAGATGACGCGCCAATGTCGCGATCGACGATTCATCGAAACGCGCGGGGTCATACATCAGCTTCAACGACGGCGCCGCGCCCATCGCGACCTGCAGCGCCAACGGATAGTTGATCCGGTTCACGGCGCGGATCATGTCGAGGCGGATCGTATGATCCCGCGCCCGAGCCTGCAGCTCCGCCGGATAGTTCTCGAATACGACGATGCTGTCGAACAGCGGCGTTCCACCGGAAACATCGCTCCAGCGCTGCACGTCGGCCAGCGCGCTATATTGATAGTCCGTCAGCTCGCTCTGCCGCACCTGGATCTCGCCAAGCCAGTCCAGCACCGTCACCCGTCCGGACAATCCGACCCGCAGCGGCAATGTATTGATGAACAGCCCGACGGCATTCTCCACGTCCGGCAGATTCTCCGGACGGCCCGAGACGGTGACGCCGAACACCACGTCGTCACCGCCGCCATACCGTCCCAGCAGCAGCGCCCAAGCGCCCTGCACCAGCGTGTTGACCGTCAGGTGATGCCTGCGCGCGAAGCTTTCCAGAGCTTGCGCTCCGACATGCAAGGCATCGTCGTACTCGGCATGACGCGCGGCAGCCGACACGACGCGCGACGTCCGCTCGAGCGGAAGCGGGGTCGGTGCCTCGAACCTGGCCAGACGCCGCCGCCAAAACGCCTGCGCAGCCGCGACATTCTGGTGCTGCAGCCACGCAACGTAGTTCCGAAATGGATGCGCCGGCGCAAGACGCGGCGTCTGACCACGGCAAAACGCGCCATAGCAGGCGAACAGCTCGTTGAGCAGGGTCGTGATCGACCAGCCATCCAGCAGAATGTGATGGCACGACCACAGCAGACGGTAGTCGTGCTCGGCAAACCTGACGAGCACCAGCCGCATCAGCGGAGGCCGCACGAAATCAAATCCGCACGCGCAATCGACTTCTTCGAGATCCGCCAGGCGGGTGCGCTTGTCGGCGTCGGACAGCTGTCGCCAATCCTCCAGCGCAAATGCCGGCCTGGCCGCGCGCATCACGACTTGCAGCGGCGCGTGGAGATGCCCAAGAAATGCAGAGCGCAGCACCGTGTGACGTTCGACCACGCTGTCCCATGCCCGGCGAAACGCATCGACGTCGAGGTCGCCGGAGAGACGGCACCCCAGCGTCGTGACGTAGGCCCGCGACTCCGGCTCGTACAGGCTGTGAAACAGCATGCCCTGCTGCGTCGGCGTGAGCGGATAGACGTCCTCGATGTCGGACGGATTGTCGACAGCACCGCGCACCTGAGCGAGATCCGCAGGTGACACACCGGCGAAGCGCGTCTCTGATACCAGCTTGCGACCGTCGTTCTCTGCCGCTTCGGGATCATGCCCCGCGGCAGCAGCCAGCGCTGCGATGGTCTGATGTTCGAAGATCTGCCGGGACGTCAGCTTCAGGCCGACCCGGTTGGCGCGAGCCACGACCTGGATCGACTGGATGGAGTCGCCGCCGAGCTCGAAGAAATTGTCTTCCACCCCGACCTGGTCGAGCTTCAGGATGTCGCACCAGATCGACGCCAGCTTGCGCTCGTTGTCGGTCCGCGGCGCGATCAGCCGGCCGAGCTCCGGCCGCCCCTCGGGCGCGGGCAGCGCCGCGCGGTCGATCTTGCCACCCGGCGTCAACGGCATGGTATCGATCGGCACGATGGCCGCCGGCACCATGTAGTCAGGCAGTCTCTGCTGCAACGCATGGCGAAGCTGCTGAACGTATGAATGCAGCAGAGGCGCCGCTCCGGGATCGTTGCCGAAAACGCAAGACGACATCGCCGACCGACGCGGCAATCGCACGGGACCATCGACTTGCTTGCGATCGACAAAGACGACATCGTAGCATCCAGTCGCCGACGCAGACGCCCAGCTGACGCGAACCTCGTAGCCGAGCCGCTCACCGAGCATCCAAAACGTTTCCGGATCCTCACCCATGGTCTGGCGATCCTCGATGCTGCGCGCCAGATCCATCGAGCGGGCTGCCGGCTCGCAAGCATCGAGCGATTGCAAGCGGGCCAGATCGAGCGCCAGCCTCGCATTCGGCACGTCCAGCACGGCCAGGCTTGCGGGTCGTTCGTCGATCAGAATGCCGGACACCCCGGTCAGCGTCTCCGTCGTCCAATCGATCGTGCGCGCCGGGGCCGCAGGCTGCCCGCCGCCGACGTGAAGCACGACGTCGTAGCGATAGCGGCTCAGCTCGTTATGGGCCTCTGCCCTCTTGAGGAGGATCTCGACATCCGTGATGCGAGACAGGCGGCTCTGTAGCGCCAAAAAGAAACTCGGATCGATCGCGAGCTCCGTCTCGCGCTTGGCGGCGGCGATCGCGCGCGCCCTGATATCATCGGCGCGAGCCGCCGGATTGGAACGCTCGATTTCGATTGCCGTGCGGAACATCAGCAGCAGGCCGAAATGGCGGATGTCGCCGACGAAGATGCGGCCGCCGTCGACAACGGCGCTCAGCACCCCCGCGATCACGTCCTGCAGATAGTCGGTGTCAGGAAAATACTGCGCCACCGAGTTGATGATGACGGTGTCGACCGATGCCGGCACGAGATCCGACAGCGCGATGGCTTCACGCTGGGCGAGCTCGACATGAGCCAGCTCCGGCCGGCCCTTGGCCCATCGCCGCAGCCCCTCGATGGCGGCCGACGAGATATCCGTGCCTCGGTAGATGCGGCTGGCGGGAGCCAGGTGCTCCAGCAACAGGCCGACGCCGCATCCGATCTCGAGAATGCGCTGCGGAGCGAAGGCAGCGATACGCTGAACCGTCGCCATCTGCCATTCGCGCATCTCCGCTTCCGGGATGGGATCGCCGGTGTAGCTGTTGTTCCAACCCACGAAGCTCGGCGCCTTCGGCTCGCCGGCGCCGCCGTAGGTCTCGTCGAACAGCGCCTGCCACCCGGCAACGCCGTCCGCATCCTCGCTCGCGTCCCTCTCCCGGCGCTCCTGCTTCAGCCGATCGAGATCGGCCATGACATAGGCAACGAGCCGCTTGTGCCCTGGCCTGTCCTCCCGCGCCAGCGCGATCGCCTGCTTGACCTTCGATTCTGCGAGCAGCGCGGCCTCGATCTCGCCGAGCTCGACCCTGAAGCCGCGGATCTTCACCTGCTGATCGAGACGACCGAGAAACTCCAGCGCACCATCCGACCGCCAGCGCACGAGATCGCCGGTTCGATAGAGTCGATCGCCGCGCTCGAACGGATTCGGGATGAATCGCTCGGCGGTCAGGCCCGGGCGTGACAGGTAGCCACGTGCCAACCCGGCACCGCCGATGTGAAGCTCGCCCGGCACACCGACAGGCACGGGCTCCGAATGGTCATCGAGAACGTAGACGCAGGTGTTGGCCAAGGGGCGTCCGATGGCCGGCGCGCGCCGTTCGACCGTGCAAGGATACACAGTCGTGCAGACGCTCGCCTCGGTCGGTCCGTAGGCGTTGAGCACGATGCGCGGCCCGGTCCATGGCGCAACCAGCTCGGCGGCGCAGGCTTCGCCGCCGACGAGCAGCGTCTTCAGGTCGGGCAAGGAGTCGGCGCGGAGCGTGCCGAGGGCAGAGGGCGGCAGCAGAACGGCTCCGATGCGCTCGCGGTGCAGCAGATTGTGCAGCGGCTCGCCCGGCATCATGTCATGCCGGTCGGCGAGCACCAGCGCAGCACCGCTGCGCCAGCTCATCAGCAGCTCCCAGACCGCCGCATCGAAGCTGAACGAAGCAAACTGCAGGACGCGGCTGTGCGGAGCGATGTTCAGCGGCGCGAGCTGCGCCTCGGCCAGGTTGGTCGCGCCACGATGCGGCACCATGACCGCCTTCGGCCGCCCGGTCGATCCGGAGGTGTAGATTACGTAAGCGAGATTGTCCGGGTGGACCGCAACGGCCGGAGCACTGGTCGGGAGCCGCGAGATCTCGGAACTCACGACGTCGAGTCCGACTGTTACAGCGTCGCCGGTGATCAGCCGGTCAACGAGCGAACTATGCGTCAGCACGACGCGCGTCGCCGAGTCCGCAATCATGTAGGCGAGCCGCTCGGCGGGATAGTTCGGATCAAGCGGCAGATAGGCACCGCCAGCCTTGAGGATGCCGAGCACGCCGATGATCATGTCGAACGATCGCTCGACACAGATGCCGACGACCGCGTCGGGGCCGATACCAAGGCCTCGGAGATGGTGTGCGAGCTGATTGGCGCGCCGGTCCAGCTCGCCATAGGTCAGTTGGTCGCCGTCCTTGGCCAGCGCGGGAAGATCCGGCGAGCCCGCCGCCTGCGCCACGAACAGTTCGTGCAGCGTGCGGTGAGGGACCGGCAGAGCCGGCGCGGCGCTCCACTCCGCCAGAACGTGCCTGCGCTCGTCATCCGGCATCAGCTGCAACTGCGACAATCGGGCGTCGGGCTTTGCGATCACGCAGCGGAGCAGCTCGCTGAAGTGGGACACCAGCCGTTCAGCGGTGGCGGCCTCGAACAGATCCGTCGCATAGAGGAGACATCCGGTCAGTCGTCCGCCGACCTCGGTCATGGACATCTCGATGTCGAACCGAACGGATGTCGCCCCCTCGTCGAAGCGCTCGACCTCGAGCCCTGGAATTTTCAACTGCTCGACGGACACGTCCTGCAGCACGAAAACCGTCTGAAAGATCGGCTGTCGACTGAGATCCCGTGTCGGCTGCAACGCGTCGACGAGCTTCTCGAACGGCAGGTCCTGGTGCTGATAGGCGCCCAGCGCGGTCGATTTGACCCTTTGCACCAGATCACGAAACGAAGGGTCGCCGCCGAGATCTGTGCGCAGCGCAAGCATGTTGACGAAGAAGCCGATCAGTTGCTCGGTTTCTGCCCGCACCCGCCCGGCGATCGGCGAGCCGACGATGACGTCACTCTGTCCCGTCCAGCGCGACAGCAAGGCCTTGAAGGCCGCCAGCAGCACCATGAACAGCGAGGCGCCCTCGCGGCGGCCGAATGCGGCGAGCGCCGCCGAAGTGTCGCGATCGAGAGAAAAGCGATGGGCCGCGCCGCGGAAACTCTGTGCGGCTGGACGCACATGGTCGGCCGGCAGCTCCAGACCGGCGGGCGCATTGGCGAGGCGCTTTTCCCAATAGGCAAGCTGCGGCTGCTGCACCTCCTCGTCGACCCAGCGGCGGTGCCAGCTCGCATAGTCGGCATACTGGATCGGAAGCTCGGCAAGCGGCGACGCGCGCTGCGCGGAATGGGCGTCATACAGTGCGGCCAGCTCGCGAAACAGCAAGCCGATCGACCAGCCGTCGGAGACGATGTGATGCATCGAGAGCGCCAGGATGTGCTCGTGTGGAGCGACCCTGAGCAGCCCGCATCGAAACAGCCGGTCATTGTCGATCTCGAACGTCTCCTCCATCAGCCCGCGAGCCCACGCCTGCGGCGATGTCTCCGCGTTTCGCACGGCCTCAAGATCGATCGGCCAAGGCGGATCGATCTGCTGCACGGGTCCGCCGTCGCGCAGGCAGAACCGGGTCCGCAGACTTTCGTGACGGCGCACGATTTCGGTCAGCGCCGCCGACAGCGCCGCGACGTCGAGCGGACCGTTGAGGCGGACGGCGAGGCCGATCTGGTAGGCGGGTCCGAGACGGCCGAGCCGGTCGAAGAACCACAGCCGCTCCTGCGCGAATGACAGCGGCAGATCAACGTCCCGAGAAACGCTCGGAATCCGCGCCGCTTGCTGTTCGAACAGGTCGCGGACCTTACGTCGCAGCAATGCGCGGCGACTGTCTCTCATCGCCGTCGTCGACGGTGCCTGGCTCTCGAACTTCTGCATCGGCGATCGCCTGCTTCTGTTGGGTGTAACGCTTTCGAGACTTCCGACATCCGGAGTTGACAAGCTCGATCCGGCGCCAACACTTTTACAACTTTAGATTGTGTTTTGGGCGACACCGTTCCGTGACTGCCCCCGAGGACGTCAACCGATCGGTGATCTTGTTGGATAGTCGCGAAGGACTATCAGCGAAGGGTCAGGTCTGGCCTGCACCCAATGCGCGTGCGACTTCGGTGTCGTCCATTCTGGCGACCTCCATAGCGAGACCCCGCAGCATGTCCGCCTCCGCCCACAGCGGAGAGACCAGCAGACGCGCCTGCAGCTCGCGTCCGAGCTCGGCGAGGCTGCAGTCCTGCCACAGCCTTGCCGAATCGATCCGCACCATGAAGTCGCTCTCGATCCTGCTCTTGATCCGCATCAGCCCGAGCGATGTCACGCCAAACGTCATCAATGGATCGTCCGGAGCGAGTCGATCGGCGTCGATGCCGGCCAGATCGCGCGCGACCTCGCGCAGATAGTCCTCGATCGATCGATCCTGCTGCGACCTCGTCTGCCCCTTCAGGGCGATGACGAGTTCGACCGCATCGAGCCGTTGCTCCTCTACGGCGGCCTCATCCAGATCCGAACTCCATTCGGCCTGGATCGGCAGCGATCCCTCGGCCAGCATCGCCCGGGCGCGGGAGCGCTGGATCTTGCCGCTCGACGTCTTCGGCAACAGCCGATGTTGCGTCACGACCACGCGCGACAGCTCGATGCCATGCCGCGCCGACACCGCGGCCCGTACGGTCTCGAGCACGGCTGCAGTGTCGCGCCAGCCGCGCCTCGGCTGCTCGATCAGCAGGATCGGCCGCTCGGATGCGCGATCGGGCGTCGTAAACGCGGCGGCTTCGGCGATCTCAGGAACGGCTTCGCGCGCCGTCAGCTCGACGTCCTGCGGATAGACGTTCTGGCCATTGACGATCATGACGTCCTTGATTCGCCCGCAGACATAGAGCGTACCGTCACGCATGACGCCGAGATCGCCCGTCCGCAGATACGGACCTTCGCCGCCGGCGAGATGCGCGCCGAACACGCGCGCGCTCTCATCCGGATTTCGCCAGTAGCCCGGCCCGGTCGTCGAGCCGTCGATCCAGATCTCGCCGATCGCATCGGGCGCGCAGAGCCGCCGTGTGTCCGGGTCGACGATGAGGATGCGATGCTCGGGGCTGGGCACACCGCATGACGGCAGCCTATATGTATCATCGGCGCATCCGGCATCTGCGATCTCGCGCCGCTTCATCGCCGTGTGCGAGACGGTCAGTGCCGACTGCCCGCCCCACACAGGCCCGCCGGACACCAGCAGCGTCGCTTCGGCCAGCCCGTAGAAGGGACACATGGCGCGACGATCGAGCCCATAGGGGCCGAAGCGGTCGGCGAAACGATCCATTGTCTGCTGATTGATCGGCTCGGCGCCGGATCCGGCGACACGCCAGTGCCGAAGATCGAGACCGACGCAATCTTCTTCGGCGACCTGCCGAAGGCAGAGATCGTAGGCGAAGTTCGGCGCGATCGTGATCGTGCCGCCGAACCGCGAGATTGCCTCGAGCCAGCGGACCGGGCGTGCGACGAAGGCCGCTGGCGGCATCAGAACCGCGGTCGCGCCGTGATAGAGCGAGGTGCAGATGCTACCGAACAGGCCCAGATCGTGGAAATGCGGCACCCAGCTGACCCACACCGAGCCAGTATCGAGCTCGGCCTGATGGCCGAGCAGCAGCGCGTTGCGCGCCGCATTGCCATGCGTCACCGCGACACCGCGCGGAAGCCCGGTCGAGCCGGACGTATACTGCAGCACGCAGAGATCGTCGGGGGACGGGGCGATCAGCTCGCTCTCGTCAACGCCCTCGAGCGCAAGCGTATCCGTCGCAAGGGTCTTCAGCGGACGGCCCGAAGCGGACACCAGGCCATCGAGCCGTGACTGTAGCGACGCCGATGTCAGCATCATCGCCGGCTCGGCATTCTCGATCAGCGCAGCGATCGCGCCGCCGCCGCCCGCGCGACGCGGCAGGGCAAGCGGCACGGCCACGACGCCGGCGTAGAGCACGCCGAAGAACGCGCTCACGAACTCGAGCCCGGGCGGGTAGACCATTAAGACCCGGTCGCCGCGCTTCAGTCCCGCCTCGCGCAGCCGCCCCGCGATGCGCGATGCCGCGCAATCAAGCTCGGCATAGCTGGTATCGACCGTCTCCGACGCCGCGGGCAGAAAGCGGAACGCGGCCCGGTCAGGCATCGCTCGCGCGCTCAACCGCAGCGCTTCTGCCATTGTCGCGGCACCCGCACTCACGGCACCGCTGGTCACTGCAGTTCTGGATCTCATCATCGGCCTTGTCCCCAGCCGAACGCATCACAACTACGTCCGCCGGCAGTACGGCGAACATCGGTTACTCGCAGGCAACACATCACCCTGCCGCAACACCCCTACGGGGCGCGGCCCCTGACCGCCGTCACGCCAACGCAACGCGCAGACCACCGATCCACCCACCAGGATCAGCCACGCCCGCGGCTTGACGCCGAACAGCGACACTCGGATTGATGTGAAACGCCAGGACGTTGCTGCGGGCATCACCGATCCAACTTCAGCGGGGATCACGGCGGTGCGGGCAGACGCCGAGGCTATGACGCTTCCGCCATGCGACGGCGCAAGCTCAGAGGCCTCATATCGGTCCAAACCTCGTCAACATGCTTCAGACACTCGGCCTTCGATCCGCGCATCCCGACTGCGCGCCAGCCCTCGGGAATCGCCCGCTCGGCGAACCAGATCGAATATTGCTCCTCATCGTTGACTACGACGACGAACTCTTCCTCGGCCGGCGCCGTCGGCTTCGCATTGGCATGCATGAGCTTGACCTCCTTGTTATCACTGACCGCTGCAACACGCGCCTCACGAAGCGCAACACATCGGCCAGCAAGCCGAGCAAGAAGGAACGACTCGCGAAGAGCGCGATCGGACCTGTTAGCTCGCCCTGTATCTTCACTAATACAGGATTCTCCCCCTACTTCAATACCAATGTAGAGCTGGAATGCACTTTAGGTTGTAAACTCTGTCTAACGTTTTTTTGAACCGCCGAAGGCATCGCGCAGAGCGCATCACCACAAAACATTTACAAACAACGGCAACGTCACCACGATCGAAGTGAGAAGCTGCAACTCATGCCGACACCAGACGTTCCCCATCATCAACTACGCACAATGAGATACACATGAGTGCAACGATTTCTCTTTATTGCTTGCCTTATGCTGGCGGAAGCGGTCGCGTGTTCGGAGCGTGGCAGGACATCTTCCATCCCGACATCAAGATTGTTTCCATCGACTATCCCGGACGTGGAACCCGCATGCGCGAGCCGTTGCTTGAGTCGATCGCACGCATTGCGGACGACGTCGCGGAGACGATCGCGTCTGATTGTCGATCGCGCTACGCGTTGTTCGGGCACAGCATGGGCAGCCTGGTCGCGTTCGAGTTGTGTCATCGTCTCATTCATCGTTACGGCTCACGGCCTGCGCTGCTCGCCGTGTCCGGACATCGGGCCCCGGGAACAGCACGAAGAACGCGGGCGATCCATGACGCCACGGATGCGGACTTCATTGCGCATCTGCGCGAGCTCGGCGCGACCCCACCCGAGGTGATCGCAGCGGATGATCTCATGGCCCTGCTGCTTCCGATCCTGCGCGCCGACTTTCGTGCCTGCGAGACCTATGTGCCGGAGAGGCGCGGCGGCCTGTCAGTTCCGATCGTCGCCTATGGCGGCCTCGATGATGTCGAGGTCGATGTGACCGATCTCCGCGGGTGGCGCAACGAGACCGCGGGTTCCTGCATCGTTCGGATGTTTCCGGGCAATCATTTCTACATCCGAGATCATGCCGTCACCGTCGCCGCGGCCTTGCAACACGACCTTCGAACGGCACTCGCCGCGACGACAAGTCCGGACACGGACGACAGGGAAGCTGCCGAAGCCATCCGAAACTTTTGAGGACGGCCGCTGTGTCGAAGGGATGACAGCCGCACGGGTGGCGCGCGCATGTCCATCGTCGCGCCCCGCTGATCTGCGGAGAGACATATCGAGGCAACGATCAAGGGAGTGTGGGGAAAGTTGGTAGCGGGGGTCCGACTCCATCAAAGCCCCTCCCCAAAATGCCTGCCCTTTTCAGTGTTTGCGGCCAAGCTGGCTTAGGATTCGGAGAGCATCCGACATTCAAGGCAGCCGCGCCGTACTCCTCGGTTCATTCCCCTTCGACGGGGCGGCCGTGTCCGCTCATTCTGCACAAGCGGACGGTTGCGACGGAGACCGCATGTCCGCTAAGGGCCGAAGGCAGCCCTTGGCCAGCATTCCGCTTCAGGCCTGGTTTGAGATTGCGAGCGGACACCCACAAGGATAAACGCGCCCGCCCCCCATTATGAGACAAAGCGCAAGGCCGGTTGCCGTCCTCCCAGCTTTCGTTTCCACGGTGCATGGTTACCATGCTCCCCGACGCCATTGAAACTTTCCTGCGCGCCTCGGCGCGAATATCGCCATTAGCAATTGACAAAAATATTGCTATGAGCGATATTTTATCGCTATGAAAACGATCGCGTACACCCTCACCGCAATGACCGCCCTTAAGCGCCATGCCAACAGGGCTAAGCTGATCCGGTCTAAGATCGAGCAGTATGCGGCAGACCCACCAGTCCAAGCGCGCAATGTCAAGGCGCTGGTGGGAAGCGACCGTTTGCGGTTGCGCGTTCAAGACTTTCGCGTCCTGTTTACAGAGACTGCGGACACCATCACCATTCACGACATCGGCCCGCGCGGCGGGATTTATGACTAAGGACACACCGACATGCCCGTGATGACCAAAACCCCGCAAGGCGACGACATCGTGATCTTGTCCCGCAAGGAATACGATCAGCTGATTGCTGCAGCCAACGAAGACGCCGCCGACGCGGAAACCCTGCGCCGCTCGATCGCTCGCGTGGAGAGCGGCAAGGAAGAAATATTTAGTAGCGCCGAGGTCGATGCATTTCTTGCGGCGAAAACGCCGCTTGCATTCTTCCGTAAGAAGCGCGGCTTGAGCCAAGATGAACTCGCCAGACGTGCGGGTATCACGCAAGGCTACCTTTCCGAGATCGAGGTCGGGCGCAAAAGCGGCGACGTTCAAACCCTGCGCAAGCTGGCAGACGCGCTGAAAGTGACACTCGATAGCTTGGTGCAGGACGGACCGAGCGAGGACCACGCGCCGCAACCGCGCGGGAAGAAGCGCAAGACATCGAAGGCCGCCGCCGTATGACCAGCGAGCACCACGATAAGGCCCTGGCGATCGTTCGCGCCTGGAAACAGGAGCAAGGCTTTCCGCTGCTTTCGCCTGATGCATGCCGCGATCTCGCTGCGCAGATTGCGTGCGCGCTCGGCGAAGGCGGGACGCGAGGAGACAGCCCACCGACGAAAACGACAGCAGAACAAACAACGGTTCGGCTGATCCGGCACGCCGAAAGCTATGAGGTCCGCGTGAGCCGATTTTATTACTTCGACGACAACCCCGGCCGGGCCACCATCACCGGCCGCCCCGCCCCGGATACGGCCCTCGCGGCAGCACACGCCTTTGCCCGCGCACAACGGAAGGAAGTGCAACACTATGTCGATTCCTGAACCCGCTAATAGCTTGCACCCCCACGACAAGCTTTTCTACACAATCATTGCATGGCTAGCGATCCCGGTCGCGCTGATTGGTGGTTCTATCATCGCCTGGCTCACCGGCTCGCTCGCTGGCAACCTCACGCTCTCTCTCGTGATCCTTGGATTCGTGGGGATGGCTATCGGCACCAGCTTCGCCCTAGAAAACAAACTTCTGCCGTCCAGATACCCAAGTCCGGTGATGATTGGGATTGCCGCCCTGACATGGCTGCTTGTCGCATGGCAGACTTGGATAAGCCTTCGCGCTCCAACTCAGGGCTATACGCAAGCCCAGCTAGACGAGGCGATTGCGAAATCTCTAGACCCGGTCCAGAAGGCGCTCGATGCGGAGATCAAGAAAACGAATGCTGCTGTCTCGGCAGAGCAGAATGCCAACCGTCGATTGGAGCAATTAGCTCAACCTTCTAAGCAAACTGCAGCCTATCCTCAGGTATTCGGCACCACCTGCGCATTCAATCTGGTTTCTGCCGCGCAAGCGTTTTGGGCTCGCTCTCCCAAGGGGGCCGGCATTCTTATTACTGGAGCGCAGGAGAACGAGCAGCTAAGGAAAAATCTATTCGCGACTTTTTCGATCGGTTTGTCGCAGCAGAGAAAGCTCGATCCAACCAGCGTCAAAGAAGCGGGGATATGATCGTGTCCCACAGAGTGGTGTAGCTGGCACGGTGGGTCACCGGGCAATCCGGTGCGGGCCGAGCTGGTCAGCCTGCCACAGCGGGCAGGCCAGCAATTGGATCATCGCTCAAAGGCGCGATGGTTTCCAGCGTCATGTAGCGGGCGCGCTGGACGGCCCACTCGTCGTTCTGTTCGAGCAGGATCGCACCGACGAGACGGACGATGGCTTCCTCGTTGGGGAAGATGCCGACGACCTCGGTACGGCGCTTGATCTCGCCATTGACCCGCTCGATTGGATTGGTCGAGTGCAGCTTGGCGCGGTGCTGCGCCGGGAAGCTCATATAGGCGAGCACGTCAGGCTCGGCGTCATCCATGAGGGCAGCGAGCTTCGGCACCTTGGGACGAAGCTGATCGGCGACCTTGCGCCATTGCGCCTTGGCTGCCTCGGCGTCGTCCTGGGCGAAGGCCGTGGCGATGAAGGCGGAGACCACGCGACGTCCGCTCTTGCCGGCATGGGCGAGAACGTTGCGCATGAAGTGAACGCGGCAACGCTGCCAAGTGGCATTGAGCACCTTGGCGACGGTGGCCTTGATACCCTCGTGAGCATCCGAGATCACGAGCTTGACGCCACGCAAACCTCGGCGGGCGAGCTTGCGCAGGAACGCAGTCCAGAACGTCTCGGCCTCGGATGGGCCGACGTCCATACCCAGCACCTCGCGCCGGCCGTCGCTGTTGACGCCGATCGCGACGATCACCGCGACCGAGACGATGCGCCCGTTCTGGCGCACCTTCACGTAGGTGGCATCGATCCACAGATACGGCCAGTCGCCCTCGATCGGACGGGCGAGGAAGGCCTTCACCTTGTCGTCGATCTCGCCACAGAGCCGGCTCACCTGGCTCTTGGAGATGCCGCTCATCCCCATCGCCTGAACGAGATCGTCGACCGAGCGGGTCGAGACGCCCTGGACGTAGGCTTCCTGGATCACGGCCGTCAGCGCCTTCTCAGCCATCCGGCGCGGCTCCAGGAAGCCCGGGAAGTAGCTTCCCTTGCGCAGCTTGGGAATACGCAGTTCGACCGCACCGGCGCGCGTCTCCCAGGTGCGGTCACGGTACCCGTTGCGCTGCGCCAGACGCTCGGAGCTCTTCTCGCCATAGGCGGCTCCGGTCAGCCCGGCGACCTCCATCTCCATCAACCGCTGGGCTGCAAAGCCGATCATCTCGCGCAGAAGATCCGCGTCCGGGGCCTTCTCCACGAGCGCGCGAAGGTTCATCATCTCGTCGGTCATCGGTGGTTCCTCGAATCAGGTTGGTGTCAGCAACCCGACCCTACCGGGCAATCGCCGGTGACCACCGCAAAGCCGTCCACCCGCTACGGCGCTATGGGGGAGCGCGCGGGCGGACGGCTTTGCTATACCGAGTTACACCACGCCCGGAGACACGACCGGGGATATGGCTAGATGGGCCAAACAACGCTCGCGACCTTGATGCACCTCGCCTCACCCCTAGCGACCAAAATGGCATCACTATTCATGGGAATGATCCCGAAGATACATTGAGCATAAATTGGGGCAACAACTTCGTGGTTCGACGTACAGCAAAGGTACCCGAGGGACTAGCAGCCTACTACAAGGTGCCTTCAATCGTCTGGATAGAAGTCGGCCCCGGCGATCCCTGGGTCAACCGCGGCTCAAATTGCCCGCCGTTTTGATCGACGGATAAAAGTGGCGGCTTTCCACTGCCTTTCGCCCGATGTGCCGCGAACTCGCCGGGCGGATCCGTGCCGCGCTGCGGCGAAGCCTCTGAAGCCGGCCGCGAGGAGGCGCCCTAGCGATGGGAGTGATCACGCTCCGCACGCCGTTCTACGGCCTCGCGGCTTGTCATGAGAAATGAATAGCCCTTGCTCGCCACGAGCAAACTATCGATATCAACCGAACTTTTACGCCGTTCGGTAGCAGGCTGCATACCCAATAAGCTTGACCAGCCAATTTGATGAGAGAGCCAGAACTTCGCAGGGATATCCTCCCAAATCGCGCTCCGCCCCCTTTTCCCCCAGACAGGAAAGTCACCGTCCGCAGCGCCTTGTAGGAATGCCTCTAACGCTTCACTTGCGCGCGATCTCGCCTCAGCACCGCCTGCATCCACGTCGGAAAATCTCTTGCCCCAAACACCTAACGAAAGAAAAGCGACAGCCTCGCCCACATCAACATTTCGGCGAAATACCTCCTCCCGCGCAAGTCGCATCCCTAACGCCTGCACCTGCAAATGTTGCGTTCGCCACAATCGGAATGCAGCGTAGATTAGCGCGGAATACGCTAAAAATGCCCAGATCAGAGGTTGGTACTTCTGGTCGGCAAAAACCGAAACGGCGGCAAACGGCACACTAAAGCTACCGCTCATCGCGGCCAGAAAATCCGCTCTCAAAGCGCCAGCAAACGCTTTAAACTCACTACCGATGCTCACGCGCCGATATCCTCTAGCCTTGGCAGTTGCGCCCTCATTCGAGCGCTAGATCTGTCAGTCCGGGAATTCAGGGCAAGCTAGCTCAACCTCATCTATGGCATTCCTTCGCTCTGTTCTCGCCTCGGCGATTCGTTCGCGCTTGGCGTCGCCTGGGGATAGTGTCCGACGCCCAAGAGAATCGGCGTCGGTCTGATTGCACTTGCACATAAAGCCTCCGCTAAGTTGGGCGCGTATTCTTCCGCAATGCTACCAGCCGTTGGCGTACGCGCCGACGTCTGTCAGAGCTATCAACAGGGGAATTGAATGCTCTAAGCCGATACTTTCCCCCGTCCGGGTCGTCAAAATCCGCCCAGCCGCCGCACCCCAAGGCGAGAACCAACGCAATTGCAAAACGACATGTGCGGGTCTCCCCTACCTTAACAAGGGAGAGTCCAAGGTTCGATCCCTTGTGCGCCCATCATCAAGCCCTTGAAATGAAGCGTCTTTTCCATTCGCCGCCTTAGGTTCGAGATGCATCTCACGACGCATTTTGGCGCCAAATGACGAACAGATGCGCCCACAATCCGCCCAGCGCGTTCAAGGAACTAGATTGCTGTTCCCTGTCCGATCACGATGAACTTGTCATTTGAGGCCCCCCGAAAGCCGCGTAGTCCCCGCGATATGCGCAAGCATTTTTGTATTGCCGCTCAAGGCTGGTATTCCCAGCCTCGTCGACCACGATCGACACGTCACCTTGGCAAGGCTGAACAGTATCCACGCCCGTCGCGACCTCGCGTATCCAGCGCTGCAATCGCGGGTCGAGGTTTGGAAGACTAACGAGCTTTTGAGCGTTGGCGCCACATTGAGGGATAAGGTTGGTGCAGTATGGTTTCACTCCATGTTGCTCCATCCACTTGATTACTTCGATGCTGGGGTGGCTATGCCCATCGGCAGAGGTGATGCCGGCCCTATCGCCTTGAACCGAGAACAATTGGGCCAACACATCATCCGGGCAATCCCGGCGTGAACCGTGGTGAGGTAAGTTGACCACAGATGCCATAATAGGCGCCTCGGTGTTCGTCTCCCAACGCCTTCGATCTCTCCAATTCGCGACGGTACCATCACCCCCAAGAACGATCGCCGTCCCGCCGTAAGAGAACTGCAAGGCAAGACTGATTTCGTTCTCACGAAAGGTGTTTAGGACAAAACCGTCCTGCCTCTCGATCTGTTGGATGTATCCACCTTTCGCTCGATTGGGAGGAAGGATCGTAGCGATCGAAACGCCGCTAAAGCCGGTTGGTCCAAGCGCCAAGTATTCTCCGGCGCATTCGTGCCAATCAAGCGAGCGGGCTCTCGCCCTTTCGTCTGCCCATTTTATTATGCTAAGGAGTTCCACGGCTTCCTTTACCGGCTCTCCCTCAGACGAATTTTTAATTTCCCGCAGCTTTTCAGCGAGCTTCTTTAGGCGTGCACGGTTGTGGATCAGCCCCCCGAAGGGGCATGAGAAGAAATAGTCTATCGAGCCGTCGTAGGCCTGGATGATCCGATAGAGACCCTTAAAGTGATCAGTATGCGGATGCGTTAGGCAAACAAACGAAAGACGCTTTGCGCCCAGTTGGCGCAGCTTCGTGAGCGCACGAGGTTCGGTTTCTCCCTTCGGCACATTGCTATCAACAACGCCGAACACTTTCTCGGCACCGTTGTCAAATTCAACAATTGCAGAGTGTCCGTGCCCGACGTTCAGAACGTGAATAGTTAGCATTAAAGTGGATCGTCAACATCCAAGCATCAGCGCTCAAAGGGTATCTATCCACGCATCCAATTCTGCTTCGCTGGGAAGCAGCTCACGTGGGGAAGGTGACCGGGCCTGTACTACCGGACGTTGATAGCCGCCACTTCGATCTAGAGAGACCGAAATTGTCCGACCGTAGGCCCGAAGCTCGGGAGGGAAAAGAACAGTTGGTAAGTTGATCTCAATATCCTGGCCGCCTACACGGCACTGCACAGTAATGGTTTCCTCATAAACCTGGGAGACCACGCCAGCAATTCCCTGCTCAGGAACGACATCAGCTGAGGGCTCTATGTGTGTTGAACCCGCAGGAGGTGAATCAATCGGCCGATTTCGCGGGCCTAGGGTCCCCTCAGGAACAAGCAAAGAGGGTGGCGCCCGCTCTCCGCTCTCGGTTAGCCGTGGCACACCACCCGCGCGATGTGCGGTCCGGATCTGGTTCCGATCGAGCTGAGCGCTTTGAGCCATCATTTTGCAAATCCGTTAGTCAATGCGCTTTGCGGCAAAACTCAATAAAATTGGCAGCTTTGGCTACCTTTGTCGAGCTCCATCTGAACAGGGAGTGTTCCGAGAAAGATAATTTCGTCTCGTAAATATCTATGTCGAAAAATAAGTCATTTCCCCCAAGAGGTTCGCTCGCATCTCCCCACTTGATGGCAAATGCCATTTCGGAGTTTTTGCGAACGTAAGGGCCGAATTGCACCCGAAACCCGAGTCCGTCGTCACTCTTTCCCTCGTAGACCATTGCCACGTCGTTCGTTCGACCAAGCGTCCGCTCTAATCCGTCCCGGAACACCGGAACGGCAATTTCGCATACCCTCTCTCGGGCGGAACGGCCGGTTTTTTCCGCGAACTGCTCCACGCAAACGAGCCGGACTCCGGCTCGGTTGAGGACCCTCACATCCGCAAGCTTCAGTGCTTCTCTCACAATCCGGTCGGTCGCCCTAAACAGAGGGCTCTCGAACAATCGCTCAATATCAATTCCGACAGGCCACTCTATGCTGCCGTTCAAGCTGTCAATTTCCCACGAGAAATGGGTGTGCGAGATGTCGCGCTCGGTCCTTTCGGCAGCAAAGGAAAGAGGAACGGTCGCAGGACCTGACTCATTCCAAAACCCGCCAACGGTTTCGTTGAGTACCCGCAGAGCGGAGCCTCTGTTGTCCAAGTAGGCGTAGCTCACGTCAAAATCCAGACGCCACAGTATCCGGATAACTCGAGCCATGACAGCCCACCCAATAGTTAACGTTCTGTACCCTGCATACCATTATAGCCGCGCTCAGTGTAGAAAGGGTGACCATCTTGGGGCAGCGCCGGCCCGGCCGGTACCTCGCCGCCCAGGAAGGTCCCCACGTGCCGTCGGAACCACCTCACCATTCGCTGCCGCCGAGAACTTTGCCCTTCATCGGCGGAACATTCGTGCACTTCAGCCTGCGGGCATTTTAACAACCGAGGCGGAGCTTGTGCTCTCTCGGCAACTTGCCCGGGCAGCCGGCACCGAAAGCAACAGACAATAGAACAAAAGACGAACTCCGAGTCGCGGTCGCCGCCTGGATCATTCTACGAGTCCGCCTTAACCCGAGAAGTAATATTTACGAAATTGACTAGCCAACGGTACGCCCAGGGCCGCGCTTGCCGGCGTCGAGATAGCGCGCCACCGGCTGGGGAAACGCTTCTGCAAGCAACTTCATCTTGCTGTTTAGGTCGTCGAGAAAGGCGGCGGGGGCCCGCGGTGGTCGGTCGTCGATCCATCGGCCATGAATTTGCGCGGCGCGCAACACCATCAACGAGGCGATTGCTTTCGAGATGTGATGCAAGCCCGCCTTGCTTTCAGCGTCGCAATCCTCGCCGAGATTCCAGAACTGGAATTGATGCCGGTCGCAGGCGTCCATATAGACGCTCGCGCGCGGTTTGGCGACGAGATAGTTATGCCCGCCATACTTGAAACCGCCCTCGGCAAGCGCGAGCGCCACCTCAAAAACGACTTCCATCGGCAGCCACGACAAGCACGCCTTGAGCGTTCCGAACGCGTCTTTCGGGTTGTTTGTCTTGTCGGTCGGCGCCGGCTCGCTGCCGTAGTCGCACGCGGGGTCATTGCAGCTCAGCGCGCCGCAACCGGTCGGTTCGCTACATTTTCTTGCCATTCGCTTTGCTCTTGCGTTTAACGCGGCGAGCGGCGGCGGTGAGCCGGCGATCGCGTCGCGCCCTGAAATACAAAACACCGTCCTCGATCACGTGCACGAGGCCGCAATCGCAGCATTGATCGACGAGACCTCGCCGAACCGGCCGCACCCACTCGCCGTCTTGGAGTTGCTGATAACCGTCTCGGCGCTTGCTCATGCCGCGCGCCTCATCGAGGGCGGCGGGATGTTGCGGATCACGCGGCCCTCGGGACCGTCCTTTTTGTGCAGCGTGATCAGTTGCAACGATTGCGACGAGCGCCACGCGCCGCCGAACGCATGCGAGTCCTTGTCGGCGATCGTCGAGAACGACTCGACCCGCACGTCGCCGTGCGTGTCAACTTTCTCGTTGTGAATGTGGCCGTACACAAACCAGTGATAGGCCGTGCGGCCCCATGCCTCGCGCTGATCGACAGCCATCGCCATTGCCATGCGCGAGGGCGGCGCCTTGTCGCCATGCGCGCAGCCGAGCAGCGTCGCGCCAAACTGCCGATAATAGATATCGGAAGGAAACGCGATCTTGACTCGCTTGTTGCGCGAATAGAAGCACGACAGTGCGAGCGCCAGGGCGGCGGCGGCCTCGGGATCGTGGTTTCCGGGAATGTTGACGACCTCGACGAGCTCGTGCCGGCGCAAGCCGAGCTCGATCACGTCAATGAACAGCCGGACGCCCGTGCGCAGCACCTTGAACCAACGCCCGTCAACGTCGAGTTGGTGCTTGCTCTTTGGCGTGACGTTGCGCTGATCGTTGGCGTGATACCAGTCGCCGAGGTTCGCGATCAACAACTCGCGGGCGCGCGGCGCACGGCTCATCACCTCCGCCGATGTGCTCAACACCCGCTTGCGCGCGATGTTGAGATCGTAGTCGGCGCCAGTCTGCTCGCCCCATGACAGCATTCCGATATGCGGATCAGCGATCGGCAGCACGTTGAGCAAATCCCGATCGGTGCTCACCGGCTTGCGGATGATCGGCGCCCGGCCGTCATAGGCGCTGAACTCGGCCTTGAGCGCCTCGATCAGTTTCGGCGCAGCGCTATCGGCCTTCGTCTTGATCCATTGATGCCGGATGCGCCCCTCTGCATCGACAAACGCCGAGGCCCCTTTGAGGATCTGGCCCGGCGCCATCTGGAACACCGGGCCGCTTTCCTTGTGCTGCGTTACCCATTCCTTTTCGACGTTGCCGGCCTTGTCGAGTTGCGCCGAGGATCGCTTGAGCTCATAGCCGGGCAACACCGGCTTGAAGCCGAGCAGCCCCTTTTCCGCTGCACGCTTCACCCGCTCATGCATCGCCGTTTTCGACAGGCCGAGCGCGCGCGCGGCCTTGCGCTCCGAACCATGCTCTTTGTATGCCGCAGCCGCTTTCGCGAGCTCGGCGTCGCTCAATTCAGTCATGTGTGAGTGTGCCCCTTGCCCGTGCCGCCTTAAGGCTTCTGCAGCGGGTGCAATTGCCCTTTGAGAAATTCGAGCTCGCGCGATGTCGCGTTAGTCGCATCCCAAAGCTTGATGATCCGCGCCTCGTGTTCCCGCCGCGCGAGCTCGGTTTGCGCCTTGCTTTCCGAAATCGCCTCGCGCACCGGGTAGTAGAGCGCGGCGCCGATCGCGAGCAGCGCCGAAACCATGATGCTGATCGGAGTCCATTCGATCTTCCGGCCCGCGTCGATCTTCGAGGCGAGCAGAGAAAAGCCGGCATCGACCTTGCCGTCGAGCATGCGAAATTCCTTTCGCAACTCGCCGTGCCCCTCTTTGAGGTTCAAGACCTCTTGCGTGAGGGCGCCGTGATCCAACGGCGCGCCGGGCATCACTTGGCCCCCCGCTCGATCGCAACGGCTTGCTGATCGTCGCACGTCCGCCCCGCAACGATGCGATGATTGGCTTTCAGATAGGCCGCGCGGTAGCCGGCGGCGACGTTGCCGAGATCGTCGCCGACCTTGACGCCGGGATCGGGCACCTCACGCAACACGCGCTGACACTGGCGCGGCATGATCTGCGGCGGCGACGCCGGCGCCGGCGGCGGCGGATTAGCGGATAGAAAGCAGCCGCCCAACGTCGGCATCAGTAGCGCGACGACAAGCAACATCAGGAGTTTTCGCAACATAGGTTGAAACCTTATCGTCGATGTGTTTGGAAAAAACGCCGTCATAGGCGAGCACCTGATCGGCGAGCTTCTGTATGTCGGCGCGCAAGGCGAGCTCGCGCACCGCCGCCGCCTTGGCTTTCGCCGCGACATCGGCGCGCCACGCCGAGCGCACCGCATTCGAGCCGTGCACGTCGCCGGCGATCCAGCCGGCGACGTACAGCACCGCGACGAGCCCGAGCAGGCCGGCCACGGTACCGAGCGGCGATTTGAGAAAGTCGAGCGCCGCCTTGAGCAGCGCCGCAACCGTCGGCACGAACAGCGCGGCGATCCACAGGCCGCCGCCGGCGCCGGCGAGCCCGGCGAGCGTCCAGAGCAATGATGCGATCATGTGTCAGCCCTCGACGATCGGGCCGGCGTGCGCCCCGCTGTTGTGATCCGCGACGCGATACGCCTTGATCTTTGCGAACAGGAACCACGCCGCCACGCCGCCGGCGATCAGCACGAGCCCGACGACGATCGGCGCGCCGCCGGAAAACACCGCACGGGCGAGCTCGCCAGCCGAGTCAACAACGCCCTTGGCTTGGTTCGCCTTGTCGATCATGTCTTGCGCCTGATCGAGCAGCCCGGCCTTTTCAGCCGTGCCGCCGCCAACGAGCACGGTGCCGGCGATACCTTTCGCCCAGGCGATCAGCGAGCCCTTGTCGGCCGCCGCGATGGTGCGCGAGCCGGCCGCCTTGAGCTCGGGCGCGTCGGCGAGCTTGCGATCGCGCGGCGCCTCGATCGGCTCGGCGGTTTTCAGTGCCTCGCGCGTCGCGGCGTCGAGCTTGCCCGTCACGGGCAATCCCTCATGTGCCTGGAACGCCGACAGCGCGCCGACCGTCTTGACGCCGAACCGGCCATCAGGATTGCCAACGGCCGCATAGCCGAGCTTGCGTAGCTTGATCTGCACCGCCTTGATGTCGTCGGCGGGCACGTCATCCGGCGCCACCACGGCGCCGCCGGCGAGCTTGCGCACCCATCGCTTATAGGCGTCGGCGAGCCGCACATCGTAGTTGTTGGCGCGGTAGCCCTTGCCGTTGTAGCCGAGCGCGACGCGCGCCCAGGCATGCGCGTTGAGCTCGTCGATCAGCCCCTTGCGACGGAGCTCGCCGATCATGCACTCGATCTGCCCGGCGACGTTGCCGGTCATGTGCTCGACCATGGCGCAGGCCGAGGCAAAGCCGAGCTCGGCGTGCAGAAAGCCCATGGTTTGCCCGAGGCCCCAGGATGCCGATTGATTGGCAACCTCCTCGTTGACGGCGCGCGCCTTGGCGATCAGCGCCAGCCGGCCGGCGCTCGTGCCCTGATCCTTGTACTGCGTCGCCTTGGACCATTTCGGAATGGCGAGGCCGGCGCCCGCGAAGGCGGACTGCAGCGCCTTGGACACCGCCGCAGCCATCCGCCAGGCGACATGCCGCTCATAGAGGAGCGCCGGCGTGCGGCCGTCCTGTTCGAACGGATGCCCCGAGGTTTCGACCTCGACGAGCGCGAGCAACGCCGGCCGCTCGATGCCGGCCTTGGTCGCGGCGGCCGTGATTGCGTCAATGATGGATTGCGAGAACATGGCTAGACCTTTCGAAAGGCGATGATTCCGCGCGTCGAGCGCACCCGCTCGCGCACCGCGTTGCCATCGTTGCCGGATAGAAGGCGGATCATTCCGCCGCCGAGGTTTTGAGTGATCAGCCCGACATGGTGCGGCCACACCGCGACCACGCCGGCGGCCGGGCCGCGCACGGCCTCACCGATCGACGCCCAGGCGCGCGCCAGATTGAGCCGCGCGTCGCCGATGCCGAGGTGCAGCCGCAACCAGCAACCGCACCATTGAATGCCAACGCAAGCCGACGGTTGACCGAGCTCGTTGACGTTGGCCGCGCGATGGTGGTGCCGATGGTGATGCGGGCGCGCATGCGCTGGCGAGCTCGCCAGCGCCAGCACGAGCGCGAGCGAAGCGAGATAGGTTCGCATCCGCTTAGCCCCGAATGCCCGTGACGATCACCTGTCCCGAGACAGTCGCCGAGCCGGCATTGTTTCCGCCGAGCACCGTCGCGTAGTTGAGGCCCTCGACAAACGGCGCAGTTGCCACCGCGCTAACACATTGGTTGTTCGCGTTGTTGGTGTATTGCACGGTGCTCCCGCCAACGGCGTTCAAAGTGCCGTTCGCACCAGCCCCGTAAGCCATCTGGCAACCCATGTTCGTTGTTGCCGTCGTTGAGTAGTTCAACATTGACGAGAACTGCGGCGTATTCTCATCGGCCCACGCGAGGAAGTAGCACCGCGCGCCCGGCGCCGAGAGGCCGGTCGCGGGCGCGATCTCTGTGAAATAGGCACCCGGCGAACTGACCGACGACAGGAGCGCGCCGGACAGCGTGCGGGTGCGGCGATTGAACCAACTCGCCGTAAGCGCATCGCTGAATTGCGCGCTTCCATTGGTGTAAACCATTCCGATCAGCGTGCGCGTATCGTCGCCGCTCTTGACCTCGGTGCCGATGTTGCCCGCCGTGCCGCTCGTTGCGTGCCCCGTCGTGCTGAAATCGGCCGTCGGCCCCCCCGCGTTAGCGAAGCAATAGACGTAATAGAGCGTGCCCGCCGCAAGGTTTTGCCCGGCCGTTCCGTTGACGTATACGCCCGTATTAGCAAGCCCCGCGATGCCCGCCGCCGGGATGCGATAGATCGAGCCATTGATCTTGATCAGATCGCCTTGCTTGGTTGGCGCAAAATTCAGCGCCGTCGCGCTCACATATTTGAGCCGGCCGCACTCGGGCACATAACCGAGGTTCGCGAACGCCTGCAGCCGCTGCGCGTCGGTGAGCGCCTGGGCGGCGGTGTAGCTCACGCTACCGCCGACGCCGGTCAACGCCGAGCCGTCGAGGGCCGGCAACTTCCCCGCGCCATCAAGCTGCACAAGCTGATTGGCGCCAGTGCCGGCATTGAGCGCGGCGGCGGTGCCGAGCGTCGGCCTTCCGGTCAAGTCTGCATAGGCACCCGACACGGCCACCGTTGCGAGCGCGAGGTTTGCGATCGCCTGCGCCTTCTGCGCCGAGGTGAGCGCCTGGGCGGCATCGACGCGCAGGCGGTTGCCGAGCGCCGTCGTGATCGTCGCCGCGAAATTCGGATCGGCGCCGATCGCGTCCGACAATTCCTTGAGCGTGTCGAGCAACGCCGGCGCGCCGCCGGTGAGATCGGAGCGCATCGCTTGCAGCGCAGCCATGGTGGCGATCTGCCCGGTATTCGTCCCGAGCGCCGCCGTCGGCGCCGTCGGAACGCCGGTGAAATTCGGACTGTCCGGCCCGACGCCGCCGATCGCCGTCAACATCGCCGCCGTCGTCAGTTTGGACAGCATCGCGAGCGCCGGCGCCGAGATCGGCGCGAGCGCGCCCGAGCCGTCGGCGGCAACGATCGGCAGCGTACCGGCGACAGGCGCGAGCCCGGCCCATAGGGCGAGCAGGCCGTCGAGCACGTGCTCGTCATTCCAATCCGACGGATGAACCGCATTCGGATCGGTGCCGTCCTCGGCGAAAACAGTTTTCTTGTGCTTGATGGACATCGCAGACCCGCCCTTGTCATGAACGCAAAAGGCCGCCCAACCGGGCGGCCCTGTTAGTTGGATGGTTGCTCGACGCGCGCGTTAGGCGAGGCCGGCGTCAACCTGCGCGAATGTGGTGATCACGCCGGCGTCGATTTTCGCCATCACCGCCGCGAGCTTGTCGAACGTCGCTTGCACGAAATCCGCGATCTCGATCGAGGCGGCGATAAAGTCGGCGGCGGCGATGGTGACGAAGCTCGACTCGCCGGTCTGCCACTGCACCGAAGCGGGCGGGTTGGCTTGCTGCAGCCGCGCGACCTTGCCGGCGATCAGGCCGAGGCTTTCCGTCGATGTCGAGATCGGCACTTGCGCGTCGCCGATCGTCGCCAGATAACCGCCGCTCGCTTTGGCCCATTGCTTGGCGTTGGCGTAGGCTTTGAGATCGGCCCACAACCCATAGGGTGAGAGCACCTCTTGCAGAGACGCGGATGTCTGCGCGCCGCTCGCATCAGTCGGCCAGGGCGACGGACCATTGCCGGCGGCGACCCAGGCCATATATGCCTGATCGTTCGACGGCACGATCGCGGCGACCCTGCTCGACCAAACCCGCCCATCGTCCGCGAGCCAATACCAATCCGCCGGGGTGAAACGAAACGTCATAGTCGGCCTCCTTAGCCGTAAGTACCATTCGCACCGCGCACGCCTGCGCTTGAGCCGGGGTAATGATTGTCACCGGAGCCGACGACAGAGATCACCGCATAGTTCGCAACATAGAACTTCTGCCCGGTGACGGCCCCGCCGTTGACGATCGACGAATAGACGATCTGCACGAGCGACATCGTTGAGCACTCGACCCAACCGCCGCCGTTGCCGCACACGATCGAGGCGAGGATCGTCAACGAAACGCTCGTCAGGCTCGGTTGCTGAATGATCGCATCATTCGCGCAATAGACATGCCACCCGCTCGTCATGACCGGGTTGCCGCCCTGCGGCGATCCGCTCACGCTCATCGCGCCCGCATAGGTGACGACAGCGGCTTGCGACACCGCGAGGTGAGAGCCGCCGCACGTGCCCCAATTGAAGTTTGTGAGCGTCGTCGAGGTGCCGGCGCCCGACACTTGCACGCCGTTCATTCCGTCCTGGGCGCCCGAGCCGCCGAACGTTCCGCCCGCCGATACCGAGAAGCCGTCGAATTGATGCGCCTGCCCGCAATTGACGATCGTGATTGCAGTCACGTTGACGCCGGTCACGACGCAAGCTTGCGGGTTGGCGTGGTTGCCGATCCAGTAGACGAAGCCCGAGCCCGCCATCATCTGACAGCGAAGCGCCGCATAGTTGCCGTTCGCGACGTGAATTTGAATGTTGAACCCATTCAAATTGAACCGCGTGATGAACGACATTGCGTGTTGCAGCGTCGCCCAGGCGGTACCCGAGGTGAGTCCGTCGTTCGCATCCGATCCGGTATTCGAGACATAGTAGTCTTGCGCAGCCTGCAGATAGATCGGCGATCCGGGCTGGCGCTGCATCCACAGCAGTTGCCAGCGGTTGCCGTCCCATCCAAGAGCCTGCATCGAGCCGCCGATGATATCGGCAAACTGCAACGCCGAGCCGTCCGATCGAACAACCGCCTTATTGCCGAGGCCGTTGAGATTGAGCACCGTCGGGCCGCTATTGGTGAACTTCACCGTAGCGACGACGATTTGCCCTTTCTTGAGCTCTTTCGGCTGCGGCGACAGGTTCACCACGAGATTGTTGGCGGTGCCCGTGTCGTCGCCGTAGTTCGTCTGTCCGCGCTGAATGAGATACATCATCGCATTCGCGAACATCTGATCGGAGTTGTCCTCCGTCACGACAGGGCCGCCGGCGGCAAGAGCTCCGTTGATGCGCGCACCGTTGCGCAACTGCGCAATGATCGCGTTCAGCCACGACGCCATGACGCGGGTGCCGTCGTTGGCGAGTTCCGTCGAGCAGTCGGCGAACCAAGTATCATTTGCGCCGAACACGCGCGTTTCGGCCGGACGCTGCGTCACCGTGAAACGCGCGTTCGACGGCCCGAGAATATCGGTCATTTCGGATTATCCCCCGATGGTTTGATAAGTGACCTCGATGTGCGCGTGCACGACGCGATCGAGGATGCATTTGAGAGGCGCGATGTCAGGATCGCAGGCGAGGCCGCCGCCGGCTTGCATGTGCCCGGCATAAGGCAGCACCTCCACCGGCGCCGTGTAGGCCGGGCTTTCGTTGAGATTGACGACGATGAACAGCCGCGCGCCGCCGATCTGCCCGCCCGGCCAACTACAACCCGCCTGGAACGTGCCGGCCATGCCGCCACAATCGTTGTTGATGTTTTCGCACGTGATCGACCAACCGGCCCGCGCCGCAACCTCGGCGTAGTATTCGCACGTCGCACCGCCGAGCGCGGCAACCTTGGTGCAGAGATCGGGGAACGGATCGCAGGAGTCCGGCAATCCGTATTCCATCATCCATAGATCGTGCGTTTCCTTGTGCGTCGCGCACCAAAACTCAAGCCGCAGATCGCAATAGCGCTGCAGGATGAATGCGACGACGGTCGAGATCGAGCGCCAGAAGCTGAGCAGGCCGCTCGGCACCCGGCTTCTAGTCTGGAACGGCGGATCATCGAACACGCCGGGATCAAAGGCCCGCACGAGCCCCGGCAACGGGCCGCCTTCGTTTGATTGCCATGCGCGCCCGTGCGGCAATAGCTGCAACACCGCTTCGAGCACCTCGTTAGGCGTGCGACATTGCAGCGGCGCCGGGCGCGCCTGCTCACATCCTGACATCTGACTGCCTCGCTTAGTTGGCCGCGAACGTCATGCCGCCAAGCGTCGGAATCTGCCCAGGCGCGAGGGAAATGTCGTCGGCCGGCAAACTCACCGCCGCGCTCGCCTCGCCGGCGGCGTTTGACATCGCCTGCCAAATCCACGAGCGCGAGAACGATGTCGGCGACGCGATATAGGGCATTGGCGCAATCGGAACGTCGATGCCGGCAACGCGCGAGTTGGTGCGAAAGCTCGCGGCGAGCTCGGCCCTGATCGCCTCCTCGACATCCGTAGTGAACGGGTTGAGCCGTCCGATCGAGATCGGCACGGGCAGCGCCACCGGCGCCGCGACCGTCACCAACGCCGCCGCCGGCGCAACCAAGTCGATTGCCTCGGCGACGCGGGCGATATCGGCTGCTTGCGGGATACCGTCGGCGTAAAGATCATCCATCAACGGAAACACGCGCACCGTGCCGGGACCGTTGAACCTGCGCTCGACGAAAACGCGCGTCACGCCGACAACCTCGCTCGCCCATGTCACATAGTCCGCCGGCGAGCCGCCGGCCGGCGGGTTGCGCTTGCGGAACAGGATGCGGCCCCGAAACGTGCCGAGATCGCCGGTATATGGCGCGCCGTCCTCCTCGACATTGAGCCCGCCGACGATGCCCGCACTATCAACGCTCGCGGTTGCGTCGGTGAGACCTGGACCGCCAAAGCCCGAGGTGAGATCGAGCGGCGTGTTAGCAATTGCATTGCTATCCGCGCCGCTCGCCGCCGCGATCACGGGCACGATCAGCGTGCCGGCGCCTGGGATCGTACCGGCGGCCGTGGCGAGATAGCGCGCGCCGTCGTCGCGCGTGAACACCGCGCCAGCATCGACGGCGAGCGCGTCGGTTGTCACGATCGACGCCTTGCCGGCCGCCGGCCTCGCCGGGCGCCGCGACAGGCCGAGCTCCTCGCCGTGCTTGTCGAGGTTCTCGCCGTCGGCCGTCAGCGCGAATTTCTGTTTCTGGATGTAATCGGCAAACTGGAAAATCAGATGCTCGATGCCGCCGAAAACCTTGCTCGTCGGGTTGATGTTGTTCGGCTTAATCCAAGCATTCGTGCTCGGAAGATAGGAGCGGAACGCGCGGCGCGACCGCTCAACGGAGTCGTTAAGCGTAGGAATTGCGAACATCAGCGCGCCACCTGATTCCAGAGAACGTCAAAATTGCGGTTGTAGACGAGTGCGCCGTCGCGGCCGTACAGCGCGACGGAAAGCTCAAGCCGCCCCTCGGTCGGGTATTGCGTCGCGCTCACGTCGATGCGCACGCACACGCCTTGATCTTTCAACGGCGCGAGCGCCTCGATCGCGAATTGCTCGGCGTAGTGCGACGCGGGCAGGCCGAGAATGGTGAGCGGCGCGCGCTCCAAGAGCCAAAGCCACGAGCCGGGATGATCATCCTCAAGCGGCACGCCGTCGCCCCAATAGCCGCCCTGTTCGCCGTCCGCGAGAAAGTAGAGCGGATGATCCGGCGCGATCCGCTTGTCGGTGAACAGCGCCAGGATCACGGCGGTTTCGATTGCCGCCTTGGCGCGAAGTCCGCCGCGATTATTGATCTCGTCAGACTCGGCCGGCCGCCAATCGCCGACGCCTCGCTTGGAATCCCAAACCGTATCCCAAAGCAGATTGAATTCCTCCGCGCAGCCCTCGGCGACGCGGATCACAACATCTGATGCCATGTTTGCTATTCCGCAAAAACCTTGGTTGCACATCCGCCGCCGCAAAGCCCGACAGGCGTCGAGGCGCCGGCCGAGCCCAGCTTGACGTTCGGCGAGGTGACGACGACTTGCGTCGGGTGCGTGATCTCGATGCTGCTATCGGTCAACTTGACCACGGCTTGCTTTTTGGTGATCGTCACGTCGTCTTTCGACATGGTGATCGTCACGCTTTCATCGTCGCTCTGTTTCACGCCGGCGCCGATCGAGAGCTTGATCGTTTTCGTGTGATACACCTCAAGCTGATCCTTGAAGACGCGCACCACGTCGCCCGTATGGTTGTAAAGGATGGTGCCGCCCTCGGGCGTGTTCTTCGGCCGGTAATCCTTATGCTCGAAGCCGAGCGCGAGCAGCCGATCGGATCGGCCGCCGAGCGCGAGAAACACGCCCTCCGATCCGCTCGGCGCGTGCGATGAAAGGCCGTGCATCTGCGGCCGATACACGTCCTCGAAATGCTCGGTCTTGAGCCCCCTCATTTTCTTGAGGATCTGCTGTGTGCCGCTATCGTCGGTCTTCTGCAGCGTCGCGCGCCGCAGATGCCCTAGCAAACCCTCTTGCCCCTCGGGAAACCACATCCACATCGCTCAATCGTCCCCCGCATCCGTGCCCCAGGCGCCACCCGCCGAGCCGCCCTTTGTGCCCTTGCCGCCGAGCGCGCGCGGATCAACCAGCGACAACACCGACAGCGAGCCGTCGTCGCGATCCTGCGACCATTCCACCGTCTCAATCGCCATATCCTGATGCACGTCGGCAAAGTCGCTATCGGTGAACACAAGGTTTCCCGGCTCCCAAAGCGCGCCGCCATCGTCGGCGAATCCCTGCACCGTCACATTGGCTTTGAGCGCGTTGCCGGCCTCACGATCGCGCCGCGTCGTGGCGCGTTTCTTGGCGCGATCGTTGTCGGTGTCGCCGTCGTGATAGACGATCACCGGGCGGTAGCGCCCGACCTCGGCGTCGCGGGCGAGGCCCTCGATCTCCAAGGCGTCGGCGCCGTGCCCGTAGGGCTTCTGACCGCGCACGATCACGTCGGAATGCCGGCCGCTCCAATTGTGATCCGCCTCGATCTCTTTGAGGTTGATGCCCTCGATCAGGCCGCCGGCGTGGCGCTTCTGCCCGCCCTTGGTGATCTTGATTGAACCATCCGCCTGCCCGACGGGAAAGACGCCCTGCTCACGGCAGAGCTTTTCCAGGCACCGGAACGCCGTCTCGCCGGGCGTGACGCGATAAACGGGCACCTTTTTGAGTTGCTGATCCGTCGAAATGCCGACGCCGAACTTGTCGAGCTCGGCGGCGATCTGCTGAGGATCCTTGTTCTTGAATTGGTTGGTGTCGTGAACCGCGCTGCAGTCGATGAAGTCTTGCGACTTGGACCGGCCCGAGATCGTGATCTCGGCGCGCTTGTGCTCGCTCAATCTCGGCTGATAGCGATCGACATAACCACGGCAGACGAGCGCACCATCGAACAGGATATCGATTTGCGTCCCGGCCTTGAACGTCCAGGCCGTCGCAGCGCCGCCGGGCTCGGCGGCGGCGTCGATCTGGAACGAACGCGCCGCAGATTTGAACGCGGCGCGCACCATGACGCGCCGCCATGCCGTCCACTGCGCGCCGCCGGCGAGCACGGTCACGACCGGGTTTTGCCCGCCGATGCCGTAGCCGAGCGCAAAGGCAAGTGAAATATCCATCGCGACTACCTCGACAGCGCCTCGATCGTGCGCGGCATGAAGAACGGGTTTTGCACGGCGTTGCGCGCCGCGAGCTCGTCGGCGCGGTTCGGATCGGCGTACAGAATCCAGGCGAGCGCGAGCGAGGGCCGCAGCCTTGCGCTTTCAACCGTGATCACCGGCGCGAGGTTGGCGATCGCTTGCGACAGCCAGGCGATCACCTTGTCGCGTAGCTGCTCGATCGCCAGGAACAGCGCCGCGTTTTCGGCGCCGTCGGTTTGATAAAGCTCATTCTCGAAGCGCTCGGCGAGCTCGCCGCGCGCCGTCACGCCCTCGGGCCGCGAGGTGTACGCCGTGCGCAGCACCGACTCCGCGTACGCCGTGAGGGCGGCCAGCCGCACGGCGCGCGCGGCGGCGGCGGCGTTGTCGGCGGCAAGCTTCTGCGTCGGCGTGCGATAGACCGGGCCGGCGAGCTCGACGGTGCCGACAACCGTAGCCGCGCCCGAGGTGTCGGGAAACGACGCCGCCAGTTCCAGCGCCGCGCGCGTCGCCGAGGCCGCCGGCAGCGCATCCATGGTCTGACGCACGAGCCCGACAAGGCTCGCAACGGCCGCGACGGCATCGCCGCCCGGCGCGGCGGTGTTGGTGATCGCCGCCGGGATGCTCGAGATCAGCGGCCCGACGGCATCGCGCACCGCGCCCGACACCACGGGATCAATCGGGTAGGATTGCCGCAGCACATCAACGGCCGCCGCGCCCTGGGCGAGCGTGTCGGTGACGGCGGCAACAGCCGCCGCCGGCTTGCCATAGGTCGAGATCGCCGCCGGCAGCGACAGCGCGATCGCGCTCGCCAGATTGTCGGCCGCCTGAAACGCGATGTTGGCGAGCAGCGGGATCGAGACAAGCGCCGAGCTCGCGCCCTTGCGCACGAATTTGAGATCGAACGCGACATAACCCATTTTGTCGCGCTGCGTCGCCCGCTCGAAATCCTTGCAATGCACCGTCACCGGGCCGAAATACGGCACCACGAGAATGCCGGCGCCGCGCGAGGCGAGCGCGGTTTTCAGGGCCGAGGCGAGCGCGTCGGCGGCGTCGCCGTGCACATAGGCCGCGCCGCTGTAGAAGCGCGGCGCCTCGCCGAGATCCTCGACGAACGGATCATCGCGGTTCGGGAACTCATGGATGACAAGGCCCCGGCCGCCGGCTTCCTTGTCTTCCTCGAAGTAGAACGGCACCCCTTTGTAAGATGCCGGCCAAAGGCTCGTGAGCCAGTCGCGGCCCTGCTGCGTCGCCATGCCGGTTGCCCTTTGTATCGTACGAAACAAAAAGGGCGGCCCGCCAGGGCCGCCCGTTCTCTGCTGTCCGGTAGTTTGGCCGATCGGATTTAACGCACCACGGGCCGCCGCTGCGGAGCCTAGCGGCCGTTTAAGATCAGGGCGCCGGCGATGCGTCGGGGCTCGATTGCCCGGTCGAGCCCGTCGAGCCCTTGGCCGAGGAACCGCTCGCCCGAAAGGCATTGATCGCGTTCTCAACCTTCTGCTCGACTTGCGCCCAAAAGCCGGCCGCCGGTTGAACCGTGACCGTCGTCGTGAGCGTCGCGTTGCCCTCGATCTGCGCTTTGACGGGCTCGCCCGAGCCGATGCCCGTCGCCTTGCGGATGTCGTCGATCGTCCAGCCGGCGTTGCCGCCGCGATAGCGCCCCTCGGTCACGTTGCGATTGTAGCCGAAACCCTCAAGCTCATTTTCGAGCCGCGCGCGCGTCGCCACGCGCCCGTCATCTTCCGGCCAAATGTGCCGGTCGAGCCAACTCGGGTTTTTCATGCGCCCCTGCTCGTCGCGCGCCGGCCCCCATCCGGAGCCGCCGAGCGCGGCCAATTGATCGAGCCGGTAGCGCGGCCCGGCCTCGTAACGCTTCAAGCGCTCAATGTCGTGATCGTCCATCACCGCGTCGGCGATCTGCGGCAGCGCCAGCACGGGCGCGAGCGAGGCCGCGACCTTGCTCGCCATGAACGATGTGCCGCCTTTGCCGGTGATCTTTTCCAGGCCGGCGAGCGTGGTGTCGAGGCCGAGCGCGCCACCCATGGCGGCGAGCCATCCGCCGCCGGTGGCGATGTCGCCGGGCCGCGACTTGGCGTGCTCGGCCGCCCAGGAAAGCCCGCTCGCAAACCAGTTCATACCCTGATTAACCGCCGGCATTGCAGTTTCGGTCGTGTTGGCGAGCAGGTTATCCGCCTGGGCGCCGATCGACTTGCGGATCACCTTGGGATCGTTCTTCTGATAATCCTCGGCCGCCGAGCCGCCCTTTGCGCCGGCGACGAGCTCCTTATCCTTTTCGATGCGCGCCTGTTGAGTGGCGAAAATGGCCATCATCTGCGCTGTTGTCTGCTGCGAGGAGATCGCCGCAATGATCTCCTGAATTTTAGACGGATCGGTCACGCCCTTTTTTGCGAGCGCCGGGATCAAAACCTTGTTCACCCACATATAGGGATCGGTTTGGCCGGGCTTGAGGTACTCCTCGCCGACGATGCCGCCGGGCTTCACGCCCTTGACGTTGCCGGTTTTGGTCTTGATCACCTTATCCTTGTTGATCAGCCCATATTCCGCGAGCGCCTCAACAGACTTGTTCGACATCTTGCCGCCAACCATCTGCGTGTAAAAGCTCGACAGCGCCTTACCCGCCGACGATCCGCCGAGCTCCTGCGCCAGCGTCGGCGCGGTCTTGAGCATGAAATCATCGCTCAAGGCGTTGGTCGCGGCGCGGCCATACTTGAACATCTCGTAATAGTCAGTCGGCCGCAGCGTATCGCCGAACACGTTGACGGCTTTCGCCATGTTGTCGATGTAGTGCTCGAACTTGGCGCGATCCTGCGTCACGCCCTTGATCTCCATGCCCTTCGCGAGCTTGTCGAAATCTTCGTTGAGCTCCTCGGCCTTCTCGGGGTGCGCGCCGAGTGCGACGACGCGCAGACGCGCGAGCGGCTCCAAGACATGCGTTGCCTCCTCGAATGTGCCAACCATCGAGCGCACATTGCGCGCCGTGTGCATCATTTCGGTTTGCGACAGCGAGGGAAACTTTTTCGAGATATCGCCGGCGAGCTTGCCGGCCTCCTCGATCTCGTGCGCCGACATGCCGGCGGCGTCCATGCGCTGGCGCTCGTGCGCCCGGTTTTCCGACGCCTCGGCCGCGCGCTCGGCGATCGCCCTCATTGCGTGCGCGCCGCTGTAGACGGCGGCGCCGCCGATCGCCATTTTGTAGCCGTGCGCGATCGAGGCTTGCGCGCGCTGCGTGCGATCGATGTGCCGCTCGGCGTTGGCGGCGGCCGTCGAGGCGACGTTCATTTGCTTTTGAACGTCGCGGTTGAGCGCGTTGGCCGCGCGGGCAATGCGGCCGATCTTGCTCGCCACGGCATCGAAGGCGCCGCCCGTCGCATCTTTGCCCTTGATGATCGCCGTCGCTTCGAGGATCTGACTCATTTACCGCCCCGCTTCTTCTGTACCGTGATTGCGCGATCGGCCCATCGCACCAAATCCGAGAGCCCGGCGTGATCGGCCGCGTCGGCGTTGGCGATGCGTGCGCCGAGCACGACGTAATCCCAAATCGCGCCTATGTCGGCAGTTTCTCCCGCCGCTCCAGCGCCGGCGCCGATTCGCGAAAAAAACCGAGGAGCGCCTCGCGCACCGCGATCGCGTCGAGCAGCGACATTTGACTCATGGCGAGCAGCGGATTTGGCTCGATGATAGCACGCTCGGTATAGGCCGCGATCGCCGCATCCTCATCAACGAGCGCCATGCCGCCGGCGGCGCGCACCCAGGTTTGCACCGGGCCGAACTTGAAAAAGTCCTGCGCGCTCGGCTCCTGTAGCACGATCTTTGTCACCGTGCCGCCCTTGCCATCGGCGAACGGCTTTTTGAGAGTGACTTCTTTGGTCTCGCGCGCCATGGCGGCACCTCCTCAGTTTGGTCAGGAGAGAAAGCGCCGACGGGCTCACCCCGCCGACGCGAAAGCCCGTTAGTTGTTGAGCTTCTGATATTGCGATCCGCGAATTTCGCAGCCCGTCACCTCGCCGTTGGAGCGATCGACGACGGGCTCGCCGACGATGCGCGCCGAGGTGAAAACGTGCGTCACGTTGTTGTCCTCCTCGACAATGGTCCAGTCCATCGTCTTGCGAAGAACGTCGTTCCACACGATGCCCGAGCGATCGCGAAACTTGATCTTGGCGCCGTAGAGCTTCGGCGTCGAGGTGTAGCAGGCGGTGCCATCGCCGTTGGCGGTTGCATCCGTCTTGATGTTGGTCGGATCGAGCTCGATGTTGACATCGGACGGCGCGTAATTGTCGGTGCCGCCGGTGACGGACATCCGGCCGCCGAAACTGTAGTTGTTGGAATCATCTGCCATGGGTTGAGCTCCAGAACGAAAAAGGGAAAGCGCCCAGCCTCACAAGGCCGGGCGCCCGGGCGAGGCTTAGACGGCCGCCGCGCCGGATGCGGTCTGATATTCGAGGAAAGCCGTGATGTTCGCCGCGAACACGCGCAACTGATTGACGACATCGACCGGCAGATACGCATTCACGCGGTTCGCGTCGTTCGGATCGCGCTCGACGACGAGATACTGCGCGAACAGATCGGCCTTTTCACACACGCCCAGCGCAACGAGATCGTTGTAGGCGTGAATGAGCGTGTTGCGGATCGACTTCGGCGTCGCGATCTGCGGCAGGTTGAACGGATTCTCGCTCGCCAGAGCTTGCCGGCCATGCTTGTTCGACACCGCGGAGCGCAGATAGCGAACGATGAACATCAACTGATACATCGTCTCGACATCGCGGAACGTGCCATCGGGAACGCCCGAGGCGTTCTTCTGATAGGTCGTCACCAGGCGATCGATTGCGACCTGTCCGTCGCTGCGCACCTTCAGGGCCGCGATGCCGTCGGCATAGAGCGCCTGACGATCCGCGATATCCCACCACAACGAGCGATCGCGCGGCGGCTGCACGCCGGGCAACACCAGCGTTTGCAGCGGGCGCGACACTTCCGGCGCGGTGCCGAGGTGCACGCTCGCCATGGCCGCCGCCGAGGCCGAAACTTCCCACTCCGGAGTCGGCAGGCGCTGCGATCCGATCACGACGGCGTGCTGATCGTTGCGGCCATCGCCGAACGTCACGAGGCCCGACAGGTTGCCGGTCTGCATCCCGAAATAGCCGCCGTAAAGCTGCTGACTCGGAGACCAGCGGCCCGCCTGATCGTCGAGGAAATCGCGGATCGCGTTGAGCGAGGCCGTGTCGGAATACGGCGCGCCGATGAAATCATATTCCTGATCGCCGAGGCTCGACAGCGGCCCGGCGAGATCGGGAACGCCATTGCCGCCCGCGAACGCCGTCACGGTGACGTTGCCCGAGTTGAGCACGTTGGACTCGTCGCTCGCGATGGTCATTTCCTGACCGTTGAAAATCGCGCCCTTGTGCGTCGAGGTGACGTTCACTTTCGCCGGCGTGGTGCCATCGACGGCGGCCGTCACCGGCAGGCCCATGGCATTGATCGCGGCGGCGGCATTGGT
The DNA here is from genome assembly GCF_032377575.1 of Bradyrhizobium sp. SZCCHNS2022. Lineage (NCBI taxonomy): Bacteria > Pseudomonadati > Pseudomonadota > Alphaproteobacteria > Hyphomicrobiales > Nitrobacteraceae > Bradyrhizobium > Bradyrhizobium sp. SZCCHNS2022. The sequence goes on from NZ_JAUHHZ010000001.1 coordinate 4,147,426, forward strand.
CGCGACGTTCGCGGCAGTGTCGGCCGCGTTGATCTGGAACGGAATGCGCCGGCCGAGGCCGAGCAGGATCGCGGCGCCGGTCACACCGGGCGCAGTGAACGTGTAGGACATCGCCGCCGAGGCGCCGGCGGGATCGGCGAGCGGCAATGCCCAAATCGGCTGAAACGGCGCCGCGCGGCGGGCCATGCGGTACTGATCGACGAGCATCGAGCCGGCGCCGAACTGCGCGATTGCCTCGCGCTCGTTCTGGATCGGGCCATAGACGATGCCGGCGGCGGCGAGGCCGGCGGCGAGCTTCTGACCGATCAGAAGAACGCGCGGGTTGTTCGCGTACGGCGTGCCGCCGGAATTGATCTCCGCGAACCAGAACGGCACCAACTGGTTGCCGGGGATGTTGTTGAAAAGGACACCCATCGTTGACGTGACTCCTCATGCGCGCGGCGTGTCACACGCCGGCGAGGTTGCGGTTTCGGAACTTTCGAGAAAGAGGGAAGCGAGGGCGGCTAGCCGGCGACGACGGGCGGCGGCGAGCTCGGCGCCTCGGCGGGCGGCGCCTCGATCACGTCACCTTGCAGCAAGCGCCTGCTCCAATATTGCGATCGAGGTTTCCACTCGCCGGCCGGATCGAGGCGCTTGAAGGACACCGGATCGCGCACCGGCGCCGGCCGCGTGATGCCGTCGATCGTGACGAGCACCGGCTTAACAAAGATGTTGGTTGCCATGGTTTACCCTTGCAGATTGTTCGCGGTGCCCTGCACCGACGCGGACACGGCGGGTTGCGGTGACGCCGTGAGCCCCACCGTGTTGAGATTGACGCGCGTCGGCATTGCCGTGGCAACGCGCGCGACGCTAAGCACGAGATCGGCGAGGTACGTCGAGCCGTCGAGCGCCTGCGCGATCGGCTGCAGCGTCGCCGGCAGGCGGGCGAGATCGGCCGGCGCCGTCGCCGGCGCGGGATCGAGATAGGTTTCCTTGAGCCGGAAAAGCGCCGTCACCTTGCGCCGGGCGAGCCGCACATCCTCCTCACCCGAACGGTGCGGCTCGGAATGCCAGGACTCGGCCATGCCCTTGCCCATCTGCCGAAACAGGGCGCCGCTCGGCGCGAAGTGCAGCACCTCATAAATCTGCGCTTCGAGCGAGTCGAGCATTGCCTCGGTTTGCCCGTCGGTGACATAGAATTGAGGATCCGGCGTCGAGCCGTCCGCCGCCGCATTGCCGACGATGGAAATCTCGAACACGAGATCAACATCGGCCTTGTGCAACAGCGGGCCAGCTTGCGCGATCTTGCCGAGCCGCGTGCCCTCGGTATAGACGGCGATCAGCGCGCGGCGCTCGTCGCTCGTGAGGTTGTCGTCGAAAGGATCGATCCGCGAGTCGGATACATACGGGCCGGCCAATGTCGGCCACGGGCCGCCGGCGGCGAGCAGCGGCGACGGGCGCAACGCTTCGAGCGCGCAGAGACGAAAAAAGGTTCGCGCGAGCATGTTACAACCCGTTCAATGAAATGCGGACAAAGCCCGGCGTCGAGGGCAGCACCTCGAAGATTTTGAAGCGCCGCCCTGTGCCCTCTTGCGTCACCATGTCGCCAACGCGCGGGCGCCACGGCAGGCGCGAGAGATCGAGCGAAACCGTCGGCCGCGCCGTCGAATGCGCAGCGCGCTCAGGCTGCACGCCAACTTGCGCGAACGGCCCGGCGCCGGCGCGCGCAGCCGTTTCGGTGAACGGGCAAATCACGTGCTCGACAACATCGCGCGAAAGATCGGGGATCAACGGCGCGTTGCGATCGGTGTCATATTTCATCGGGGCGAAAGTGAACTTATCGCCCTGGATTTTGTCATGCATCACCGCCGCAGCGGCGACAGCACGCTCAAACGGTGATGCCATGACTAAGCCCCCTCGGTTAGCCGACGCGGCGATCGATGACGACGGTTGCCGTCGTGTCGCCCGACGCCTTGGCGGCGCCCGCGAAGCCGACGCGCAGATTGTTGGTGGCGGTCTTGGTGAACACGTGATTCGTGTTGTCCCAATAGAGCGCATCACCGAACGTCCAGGCCGCGCCGGTATCCGTCGGCTGATCCGAAAACACTCCCTCGCGCACGAACGCGACCACGGCGCCGGCGACGCCATCCGTCATCGGCACGCCGAAACACTCGGCACCAACCAGCGCCGCAACGCCGCCGGTCACGGCGCCGGTGAGAGTGACATCGAGCGTGTCGCCCTTGTTGAGATAATTTTTCATCTGCTGACTCTTTCGCTTGCAGAATTTGAAACGAAAACGGCCGACGCGAAAGCGCCGGCCGTCATACGAACGCGAAAACGTCGGCTATTAGTTGCCGCCGTTCATGAACATACCGCGATGGTCGATCGCCTTCGCAGCGAAATCGAGCCGCCCCTTGATCTCGATGCCGTCCACCTCGAAGCCCAGGCGAGACTCGGTATAGAGCCCCTCCTCGCCTTCGAGATATGCATACTCGATGGTGTCGATCGTCGCGGGATCGGCGAACAGATACCACGCATTGCCCTGCAAACGCGCCTCGACGACGGGCTCAAGCGAGCCGGCGAACACGTTCACCTGATCCGGATTCTGCGGATACATGACCGTGTGCAAGAACTGCTGCACCTCGGTTTCCTTGTCGGGCGACACCGCGATATAGCGCGGCGTCAGGTTGAGCGGATCGGCCGGCTCGGAAGCCTTGGGCGCGAGTCCCTTCTGCTTGCGCATCGACGACCGCGCCTCGTTGAGCGTGGTGAGGTTGATCGCGCCGGCGGTGCCGAGGTTGCCGTGCGCCGTGTGAAACAGCGCCTTGCCGTCGCCCATCTGCGGATTGCTCGTGATGATCGCCCAGAACAGCGACGCCTCGGTTTCGGCCGCCGCACGGCCGAGCAGCATCGGCAGGCGATCGAACGCGCCGAGATCGTCATTGATCAGCGCCTGACGGGTGATCGTGACGACGCGGCCGAACGTGGCCAGCGCATACGACTCCTTCGAGTCGGCGAGCGCGGCGCGCTGATATTCGCCGCCCTCGCTCACCGGCTTGAGGTGCGGCATGTTGGAAAGCTGCACGATCGCGCGCGCCTTGAAATCGGGCGCGTTGTTCTGGCGCGAAAGTCGTTTCCAGTTCTGCGGCGCCACCTCATAGGCCGAGCGCAGCCGCTTCGAGACGACGTTCGCCAGGATCGCCGGGAAATCCGACGTTGCCAGCATGCCGCCCGAGCGCAAGCCGGTATCGAGGCCGAGCAGGCGGGTTGCGAGCTCCATCTTGCCCAGGCCGCGCAGGCGCTCGCCCGTGGTCTGCTCGTGGAACGTGCGGCCCATTTCCATGAGCGACATGCCGCGCCACTGGCGCGCCGCGTCGTCGAGCTTCACCGCCGACGGGCTCGCGCGGTGCAGAATGGCGGTTTCCAGCGCGGCGCGAATGGTGTCGCCCTCGTCGCGGGTGATCTGCGCGTCGATGCCGCGCGCGCTGATCTGCGTCTCATTGGCACGCGCGGCGATCGCGTCGAGCACGGCGGCGCGCACGTCGGCGACGGCGACGCCCGACGCGATCTGCTTCGCGACGAAATCGGCGGGCATGCCGTGGCGCAGGCCGAGCGCGGTGATCTCGGAGACGCGAACGCGCTCGGCCTCGACGGCGGCGCGCACGGCGGCGTCGGGGCTCGGAGCGGCGCGGCTGGCGTCGGCAGCGGCCGGCGCGGGCGGCACGGTCACGGCCGGCGCGGTGCGGGTCTCGTTGGTGTTGGTCTCGATCTCATCCATTGCGGAAGTTTCCTTGTTGGCGGGCATCGCCCGTTGGATGGTGACAGGAAAGGTTTCCTCGGTGCCGCGCACTTGCGCGCCGGCATCGGCGGGAACGGTGACGAAAGACACCTCGAAAGGAGTCCAGCGGGTAGCGATGCGCTTTTCGACATCGCCCTTTTTCTGCGGCTCCTCGACGCGAACCTCGTCGAGCGAGTAACCGACAGACACGTTTCGGATGATGCCCTCTTGCACCATCGCGAACATGCGATCGGCGGCGTCGTCGACTCCCTTCGTCGGGAATCGAATGAGCGCACGGCCTTCCTTGCCCTCGATCCAGGCACGTTCGACAACACCGAGTTGCGAGCGCGTGCCATAGGTCGAATGGCTATCGAGCGCCGGCGCGCCGGCGTTGAGGCGTTCAAGGTTCACGGCCGAGCGCGACACCTCAAGCACCTCATCGAACAGCGTCGAGCCGTTGTAGCCCCAGGCGCGACGACGCACGGCGGCGCCCGTGGTGAACGTCACCTCGACGGTGCGCTTGTCGGCGTCAACGCTGTTGACCGGAAGCGAGCGCGTTTGCATCGGCAGCGCGCCCGGCTCGTCACTTTTTGGCGGGCTTACCGCCACCGTCCTTTGCGACATTCGTATTGACCTCGGTTTGTGACTCGGCGCCGGCGCCGCCCTTTGTCGATGCGAGGGCGACGCGCGGATCGGTGTCGAGAATGATCTTTCGTTTGTCGAGCTCGCCGAACCACGACTCGATTTCGTCGAGTTGCGTGTCGGGGTCGAAGCCCCAGGCGAGCACGAATTGCGGCCATGTCATCCGGCCGGATCGCACGGCGAGGATGTCGGCTTGCAATTCCTTCATCGGATCAATCGGCTCCCACGCCGGCATGATCCATTCAACCGGATAACCTTCCTCGCGCTCGGGCAAGATGCCGTTGAGCACCGCGAGCTCGCACCATCGCTCCCAAAGCGGTTCAAGGAACATCGGGACCAGCGTCAAATGCTGGAACTGCTCAACGACGCGGCGAAACTCGATCTTGCCGGCCTTGAGCGAGGAGAAATTCGCCCGCGACAGATCGCCGGTGAGTTGATCGTAAGTGATGCCGGCGCCGGCGGCGATCGCCTGCAACGTGCTCTTGAGCACGCCCTCGAATTGCATCGAGCCCGACGGGGCGACAGTTTGGAGCTCCTCGCCGGGCTCCAAATAGGCGACCATGCCCGGCGCGAAACTCTCGATGCGCCGCGAGGCCGAGCCGCCATTCGATTCCTGTTGCGCCTGGGCGAGCGTGCGCGCCGTCGAGTTGGTCTTGATGAAAGCCGCGAGACACGATTCGATGCGCGCCTTGACGACGATCGCCTCTTGCAAGTCGGCAAAATCGCGCCCGGTGAGCATCACAGGCGCGAGCCACGGCACACCCCGGCCCTGTCCGATCCGATCCTTGCGGTAAGCGTGCAGCATATCGGCCGCCGGCACCCGCACCGAGGCCGAGGGCATGACGAGGCCGCGCGCGCCAGGGTGCACGGGATAAATCCAATACGCTTTGCGCTTGCCGGCGAGCGTGTATTCGATGCCCTGATCGACGACGACGCCCTCGGCATTGATCGCCGACAGCGGCTTGCGCTCCACCATCATGATGCGATCGCGCGATTGATCGAGGTGATCCGGCTCCAGCAATTGCAATTCGAGCGGCACAACACCGCGCGTCGCCTCGGCGGCCGAGAGCGGCACCATGCGGCCGAGCACCTCGCCCGACTCCATGATGCAGCGAACCGCGAGCGCCTGCAGTCCCTCGAAATTGAGTTGTCCCTCGCGGTCGCACTGCTTTGCCCATTTTTTCCAGGCGCGTTTAACGCGCTTGTCGAGCGCCTTGTCGCCAGTGCTCGGCTTGGGAATGATGCCAGTGCCGACGGTGTGCGAAACCGTCACCTGCTCGATGCGCTGCCCCCACCACGTGTTGCGCACGAGATCGCGCGAGCGGGCGCGCAGGCGCGGCAGCGCCGCCTTTGTCTCGACGTTCGCCGAGGCGTTGGTCGCGCGCCAATCGCCGGCGCGGCGTCCGCCCTTGGCCCCGTCATAGGACCGCACTTGATTGAGACTGATCCGCGCGGCGGTACGGCGCAAGCCGGACTCGGGCGAGAAATAGCCGACGACGCGATCGAGCATGTTCATTTGATCACCCTCAGTCGCGGCAATGCCGAACGAACGAAACGAACGGCGCCGGCGCGGTGCCCGTCACCTCGCGAGTCATGTCGCTGAGTTGCGCGAGCATTTCCGCCCGGCTTTGATATTCGACATCGCGACTATCAGGCCCCGAGCCGAACTTGACGCGCCGGGCGCCCGTTGCGAGCGCGGCCTTGAGCGCGTCGATGTCGTCTTGCGTGTAAGCCATCGCCACACCTCACAATGAAAGGAATTGCCCGATACTTCGCAACGGCAGCGCCGGCGCCGCGTCGGGACCGCGCGGATTCCTTGGTAGTTACGGCAACTGCACCCGCGCATACTGCGCGAACACGCGATCGAGCCACGTGTTGACCGTGCCGCGCATCACCGCCGACGAATTGCTCTTGCCGAACAGCGAAAACGGCTGATTCGACTTGTCAACGGCCTCGGCCATCGCCGGCGCGAGCATCGGAATGTCAAGCGCCTCGGCCGGAAACGCGAACTTCGTCGCGTTGATGCGGTTGCCGACGAGAATATGCCGCATACCGGCGAGCTTGCTCGCCACCGGCGCAACCTCCTCGATCGACGCCTGACTGTTGCCGAGCACGTGCAGCAAGCGGATGTCGAGCTTGGACGAGTCCAGAAAGCCGATATCCGACAGGATTTGCAGCGTCGGCGACAGCAAGCTCGCGCGGATGTCGATCACCGTCGCAATCTGCGCGTTGAGCGTATCGAAAACGCGCATCTGCCCGTCGGAGTCGAGCAGATCAACGAGCTCGGTGCGATCGGGATAGAACCGCTTGAGCGTGCCGCCCGGAATGTCGGTTTGCGTGTCGAACGCGCGGTTTCCGACGCCGTGCCGATCGAGATAGTCGATCAGCGTGCGCGTCGTCGTGGTCTTGCCGACGCCGCCCTTGTCGGCGCCGACGATGTAAACAACCGGCTTGGTCATGGCCGCCTTCCTTCTGTTGTATCGTACGAAACAAAGCCGCTTAGCGGCGCAACCAACCGCCGGTATTGCGGCCGATCCATCCCGAGCCCGACGGCTCGGCTTGCGATCGCGCCGCCTGGGCGCTGGCATTTGCGGGCGGCGCCGAGGGCGCGGCCGGCGGCGGATCACCCGGAAGATTGGCGACCTCGCCCTCGGCGAGCTCGTCGATCAGCGCGGGCACTGCAGACGCGGGACTGGCTGCAATTTGAACGGCAAGCGGGCGCGGCGCGAACAAGTCGCCTTGCTTGATCGTCGGCGCACGCTCGCGCGCGAGGATCTTCCATTCATCTTCCGTCATGCTCGACAGGCCGAGGTGATCGGCAACCGCCATGTTGTAGACACGACAATCGAGCAAATGGTTGTCCTGGGCGCCGCGCGGAAGCCACCGCTTGGTTTGACGGCCGCGCGACTTGCCCTCGCCGAGGTACTCGGCCGTCACTTGCTTGAAATACACCTCATCAAGCCACTTGCCGAAATGGCAGTAACCAGGCGGATCGGTCTCGCGGCCGGCGGCCTTGCCCTCGCGGCGCAAGTCCTCATACCAGTGACCTTTGAGCGGCCACGTGCCAACCGGCCACAACTTGACGTGCCCGAGCTTGCGGCCGTCGAGATCGATATCTTTCACGCTCGGCGTGCCGATCGCCGGCAAGTGCCAGCCGTCGCGGCCGTCTACCGCGTAAGCGTTATGGCGCGAGGTGCACCAATGATAGACGACATGCGAGCGGAAGCCGGAGTCGACGGCGAAACCATCGACCTTGCGGCGCCCGCCGAACGCATCCGGCCACTCGCGATCATAGAGCTCGGAGAGCTTAAGGAACGCGCCGGCGTTGGCGTCAGTCGTGTCGCCTTCGAGCACGTCAACATAGATCACCCATGACTCGCGGTTCGGCGCCCAGGCGACAACCTCGACATAGATGCAATTCATCTGCACGTCAGCGGCGGCCGTGAGCATCAGGCCGCGCGGCGGGATGCGCCCTTTCGGGTAGTCCTCGCGGCGCTCCATCAGGCGGACATGATCGGGCGCATCGCCCTTGATCTCATACGCCTCGCCGAGCGTCAGGTTGTAGAACGCTTTCAGCTTGGCCGGATCGCCCTGGGCGCCGATCCATCGCTCTGCGATCTTGTCCCACGGCACGAACGGCGACGACATCGCGTCGATATGGTAGCTCGGAAACTTTCCAGGCCCCGGCGCCGTCGCGATCCACTCGCCCTTGCGCACGAGCGCGTTTTTCTCGTGCGCCTCGATCGGCCGGCCGCAGCACGGCGCGATGTAGTGCGCCTGATACGGAAACGACTCCTTGAACTTGAACTGAGGCCCGAACCGAAACGGAAATTTGCCGTCACATTGCGGGCACGGCACGTGCCACAACCGTTGATCGCCGGCGTTAAACTGCTCGTCGATGTAACAGGCGCCCTTGACCGTCGGAGTCGAGATATTGATCTCTTTCCAGTCGCCGGTTGCCAGAAACGACTCGTAACGCGCCTCGATCATCGTGTGCGGCGAGCCCTGCCCGTCGAGATCGGCGGGGTATTCGCTCGCTTCATCCTTGATGATCTTGCGTTTCGTCTTTGAGCGCAGATCCGCCGTTGAGTTGGCGATCGCGAGCGCCATCGAGCCGCCAGGATAGCGCTTAAGGTACGTCGTCGAGCCCTCGCCCGAGCGCGAAACCTGCGGCTTCACCTTGGCTTTGAGCGCCGGCGTGTTCTCGATCGCCGGATTGAGCTTATCGGCAATGAAATCAGCGAGTGCGCCGTCAGTCGGCTGCACGAGCAGGATTCCGCCGCTCGGATCGGTGTCGATCGTCGAGCCGACGATCGCGATCGCCATCACGGTAAAGCCGGTTTGCGCGCTCTTTTTGATCGCCTCTTTGTTGACCGGCGAGTCCGGGCCGGAATTGTTGAGCGGCTCGACGACGTACGGCGTAAGCGTCGCCGACCATTTCTCGTTAGCGCGCGGCCCGTCGGGCACGATCAGGTTTTCGGCCGCCCATTCCGCCGGCAACACCTTGCGCGGCGGCCGGGCGAGCGTCTCGATCTCGGCCGCGAACACCGCGACGCCCGAATTTTTGAATTTCAGCATGTGAGCACCGGCCTTTTAGCCGGGCTCGCCCTCGTTGCCCGGCTCGATCGTTGACGGCTCGGCCTCGGCCCGGATCGCGCCCATCGCGTCGGCGATCGCCGCGCGGAGCTCGCGGGCGATGTCCTTCAAACTGGCGCGCGCGCCTTGCGTGCCGTCCTTTGCCGTAGCGGTTGCGATCGCCTCGGCGTATGTCGGCAGGCGATCGACGATCCGCACAATCGCCTCGGCGGCCTTCTGGCCGGCCTCTTTCACCTCGGCGACGGGCACGAGGCGCCCTAAGCGTTCTTCGAGCTCAAGAAAGCGCAGATCGGCCGAATACTGCGCGTTGCGCGCCTGATGATCGCGCAGCGCCGGCGAGCTCGCCGGCGTGGTTGCGTCGATTTCGGCGCGCGTCTCGGCGGCGGCTTCCTTGAAGGCGTCGCCGGTCTCGCCGACGGCGCGATCGAACTGCGCGAGGTGCACGAGCTTGGTGCCGTTCGGCCCTGGGCGCGTTTCCAGCTTGCCAGCCTCGACGAGCTCGGCGACTCGCTTCGCGATCGCCTGCCGTGATTTGCCGCGCTGGCGCGCGATTTCCGACACCGACAGCCACAACCCGGCGTCGAGATCGAGGCGAGGCTCGTCGCTCATCGTGTCAACCTGTCAACCGTGTCAACCCAAAATTGGAAACTTGCCGCTGGCGACTTTTCGGGGCGCGCTTGTGCCGTAGGGGGGAGGGGCCGGGGAAGGACCCGCCGGCCTATGCCCCCGCCATCCCCCGGCCGGCCGCCGCGCCGAGGCAACAGGCGTGCGTCGAGGCGCTCGCGCTACCCGGCGCCGCCAAGGATGCGCGCTAGCTCGTGCTGCAGACGCACGGGCAGGATGGTGCGCACCACCGCCAGAAACTCAGCCGCCGTTGCGCCGCTGATCATTTCTTTCGGGATATACAAGCCCGAGCGTTGCGCCTCGATCGGCAGGCGGCTCGCGCCCGTGCGCTTGAATACCTGCCCGCCAAACATCGAGCCGCCGCCCTTCGCGTGCGCTATGAACGTTCCCGCAAAGATGCGGCGCTTGTTCCAGGGCGCAGCCGATACGCCTTTCTTGGTTGGCCTCGCCTTGAAATACTTCAAGTGCACGTTGCCGCCGCGCGAATGCAGGCTGTAGCTCATCCCCGCCGGCTTGGCCTTGACGGCCCGCACGATCACATCGCGCTTGAGCCCGGTTTGCTTGGTGAGGGCGCGCACAACGCGCACCTTGGACATGTCGCCCGTGCGCTTGATCGCCCGCACGATCGCGAGCGGCGCCTCGCGCTCAGCTCGCTTGAACGTTTCGGCGAGGCCCTGCACCTCGTGCGCGTCGATCTCAAGGCTTGAGAACGCCATCGCATTACCTCATCAGGCCGTGCAGGCAATAGATCAGCAACGGCAACGCGACGGGCAGCGCCGCGCAAAACACAATCGCATCAACCATGGGCTAACGCCTTCTGATGTTCTGTTTCAAGCTCGCAAGCTTGGCGGCCGCCGCCGCGCGCAGTGCGCCCGAGCGCGCATCTTCGACCAACGTGCGCGACACAAAGGCGGCCGAACTAGCAGCGCCTTTGACGTCACCACGCGCGACGGCGGAAACGCCGCTGCTGATCGCTTGCTTGCGTTCATTGCAGCGGCAACCCATGACATCACCCCGAAAGTAAATCGTCGCACGCGCGATCATGCTCGCGGTGTTTGCTGTATGCGTGGCGCGGTGTCGCGCGGCGACGATGTTTGAATTGGTGCACCGATTTGTCGCCCTCGGTGCGAGGCGTCCCGGTCAGAGCGCCGGGCTTACTCGCCGTGTTTAACGAGCGTGCGATTGCTCGGCCGTCAGGCGTTCGCTTTGCGAGTATGACGCTCATCTGCTCAATTAGTCCGCAACAAGAGCCGGTCGGAATCCGTTATCCGGTTTGGTGCGTGAAATGGCGAGATCGAGGCCGCGTCGCGTTGCGTCATCAGTAGGATGCAACAGTGCCCGTGAAGGCTTGGGTTGCTATGTCGCGCCGATGTCGGGGCGCAGTCTCTGCATCGATTCTCCGCGCGTTACAATCTCAAATCACGCGCGGCAGGCATAATCAGAGCGTCGAAGGTGCTACTTCATTGCCGTTACTCGGTTGAGGTGCTTTCTTTGTAGTGCCAACCTACATCAACGATCCGTGTATAGGCTGGCACTTTCCTTCCGGTCAATGCACCCGGTCACGGATCGCGCGGAAACCCCTTAAACTCCAGCGGATTTGCGCATCTTTTGCCGGCTCGCCCGCGCATAGCTTTGGACCGTCGCGGCCTCGATCGGCGACTCCACCGGCTTGCCGGCGACGGCGTTGCGCCTGGGCGCGACGGCGAGCTCGACATCCGCCAAGGCGAGCTTGCGGCCGGCGAGCACGCGCGGCGCCGAGGATCCGTCGCACCACGGCATCGAGCGAACAGCGCGCGGCTGCACCTCGATCGTTGCCAGCTTGCCGGCGAGCGCGCGCGAGAGATCGTCGAGCGCATTGCACCACGTCACCCATTCGGCGCGGCACTCGCCGATGTGCAGCGGCGCCGGCTCGTGCCAATCGAGCGGCGAGCGCGGCGACATCGCGAGCGTGTATTCGCCGTCACGCTTGCGCGCGCGGCCTTCATTGCGACGAAGCTCGACGAGCTCCCCGGCGGCGTTGATGCCGTGCACGATCGGGCGCGGACGGCCGGCCGTTGGCGCGAACATCTGGAAAGGCTTTGGGCAGTCGAAATGCCACGACGGCCGCTTGCCCATCGCGCCAGCGAGCACGATCGCTTGCGGATTCCAAACCGCGAGCATCAGCGACGGGATCACGTGCTCGGCGATCGGCACGAAGTCGCCGAACAGGGCGCGCGCGCCGTCGGCGCTATCGAGCGTGACGGATGTCGCGAGCCGGCCGATCGCGTCGGCGACGATCTGCGCGTCGGCGTGCGGCTCGCCTGGAACGTAGCCCATCGAATCGAAATCATCATCGCGCGCGCGGCCCATACTGCGCGCGATCGCGAACGGCCGCACCTCGCGCCGGCCGATCGCGCAGCCGACATCGGCGGCGACAGCGCGCCCCTTCGGCAACTCATCCCGAACAGCCCATTGCAACAGCTTTTCGATACCGAGCTTACGTTTCATTGTTCCAGAGCCCCGATTTTGGATCGATGTAGGGTTGTAGGGTTGATGTAGGGTTCGGAAAAACCCTACATGGTCGAATTATGTAATTCTTTCAGACTGTTACTTGCATCAAATGTAGGGATGTAGGGTTGAGGCTAAACGCACATATGAGAGAAGGTTTTTTGGTCCGCCCCGCACCCCAAAGAGGATAGGAGACGGAAACGCGGTCAAAACCCTACATCCCTACATCGCCCAGCGTAGCCGCTTGAGATCGCTACGCTTTCAAGCCGTGTAGGGTTTTCAGCAACCCTACATCGACCCTACAACCCTACACGCCTAGACGGGCGCGATATCGTCGTCGCCAGGGTGCGCCGGCGCGCCGTCGTGGTTCCGATGTGGCGCGGCGGGCACGTTCTTGAGCCGCACGTGCAGATACCGGATGTTCGACGACTTGCGATCTTTGACGAAACCCTTCTGCCCCATCGCCCGCCCGAACATGGTCTCTTTCCACGCGCGCACCGCGTTCGCCGCTGCCCAGGCCGAGAACGCCGCGAACATGTCGCGCGCCGCGACGGAGCTCGCCGGCGAGCCGTCGGGATTTGCGGGCACGCTTTCGATGCACGCGCCGGCAAACATGCCGATAGGGTCCATTTCGTCGCGGTATTCCGCCGTGGCGTCATTCACCTCGGCCGGCGTGCGCAAGCCGCTGTTGAGATAGTCGAGCGCGCCGGCGAGCAGCCAATTGAGGATGCCGGATCGCTCCGGCCAAATCTCGCCCATCACCTCATCCATCGGCCGCCGCTCGTGATCTGCGATCGTCACCGGCCACGGCACGAACTTGATACGCCGCCAGATGCCATGATCGACGCCGCTCACCTCGGGCTTGTGATTACCTGATAGTACCATCTTGAAGGCCGGCCGAAACTCGAAAAACTCTTTGTTGAGCGATCGAACTAACATCGGCTCGCCGCCCGTGAGTGACTTGATCAGCGCCTCTTTGAACTGCACGCCGCGCTCGGGCTCCGAGGCGCGCACAAGGCGTGCGCCGGGCAGGCGGGCGAGATCAGGCGTCGCCTGCGATCCTGATCGCTGCTGATCGCCCGACAGCGATTCGAACGCGATGGTTGCGCAGTATGGCCCCATGATGCGCGCGACGATCTCGACGAACGTCGATTTCCAATTCGCGCCCGTACCATAGGAGAACACAAAGCATTGCTCGCCGGTGAGGCCGGTCAAGGCATAGCCGTGGTAACGCTGCACGAAGTTGCGAACCGGCTCGATCGGCAAAAACCGATTGACCGCCGCCAGGAAGTGCGGGCTCCGCGCGCCCTCGACATACTCGACGGGCGCAACCTTGGTAATGTGATCGGTGCGCTCGTGCGGCGTGAGCTCGACGCACCAGCGCTTCACCGTCTTGTGCTCGTGATCGTGCGCGTCGGGATCAGGCTCCTCGGTGCAACGAAAGCGAACCGTCCCGTTGAGCACGTTGAACGCGAGCCCGTCGGCGTCGAGCTCGTCAACCGTGACGGTGCGATAGGGCAACGCCTGATCGAGCATCCCGCGAATCTTGCCGGCGTTGCCGCTCGACACCGAGTATTTGCGTCGCGCGATCTGGCGCGCCTGCAGCGCCCCGCGCGCCTCGGCGCCACGCTCGACGAGCCGCGTCAACATCTGCCAACGCTGATCTTTGCGCGCCTCCGCGCCCTTTTCGCGCTCGATCGCGGCGAGTTGGTCGCGCGCCTGATTGGCGGCGTCGATTGCCGCTTGCTCATTCGGTGTCGCCGACATCACATCGGCCTCAAGCACGATCCGCGCCGCCGTCTTGTGCGCGAGCCGCGTCGCGAGCTCGTTGCCACCTTCGCGCTCCCAATGCGTGCCTGCCCAGGCGTGCCAACCGACATTGCGCACGTGCAAGAGATCGGCGCCGAAATGGTGGATCAGCCGTTGCCCGTTGCCCGTGTCGTTTTGCGGTTCGGCCGCGCAGGCGATCAACACGTCGCGGCTGATCTCGGCGGCGTCGGCGGGCCGCTCATTGTCCGCCGGTTCGACATCATCCTCGCCCTGCCCTTCGGGGAAGCCCCCACTGGCGGGGTGCGGGGCGTAGGCGGCAAAGCCTGAAATGTCGGTGTCGTCGTCGCCCTCGATCAGGCGCACAATGCGCTCATGCGGCGGCACGTCGTCGTCGTGGTCCATCATCAGTCTTTGCCTTGCATTACGTCGTTAAAGTCGAGCCCGTCGGGCGCGAAGCGGCGGCGGATCAGCCGGCCGGGCCGCGCGTGGCGATAGGAGGCGCGTTCAAGCGCGTTGCGTGTGAGGAACGGATCGGAGTCGCCGTCGCCGAGGAGCACGAGCTCGACGACGGAATCAGGCACCGGCATTGCCGGCGATGCGAGATCAGGCTCGGGACCGGGCACGCGCTGGGCGCGGCCGTTCTCGGTTTTCGCGTACGGGTGCGCGATCGGCTGCAGCGCACGGCCGGCGAGGTTGCCGAGATCGCCGGCGGCGCGCAGCGCCGTGGCCGACATATTGAGGCCGCAGCGCACGTAAGCCGTATAGACGGCCGCAACCGTCTCGATACCCTCGCCGGCAATGATGCGGCGAGGATCTTGCGCGCCGCCGAGATCGAGGTAACAGCCCGATTTCGAGCCGCGCATTTTCTTGGACGGCAACACGTCGCCCGTGTGCGGGTGCCTCACGATCGCCTTGCACTTCTCCGCAGCCGTATCGATCCAAGTGATATGCAGGCCGCGAAACGTGCCCTTGTCGTCGCCGGCGCGAAACGCCGCGAGCATCGCCGGGCCGCGATGCACGAGCAGCGGCTCGCGCATCCTGCCATCGGCAAACAACGGCATCGCCGGGTGATATTTGAGCCGGGCATTTGACGGCAACACCACGCCACGGCAGGCGAGATAATCCTCGACGGGCGTGCCCGGCCAGCGCTGGCCGGCCGTCCAGAACCCGCGCAGATAGCCGAGCTCTTTCTCGCGCATCTGCGCCGCGACGCGATCGCGCTCGGCGCCGGTTGTCCAGCCCTTGACCCAGGCATGGCGCAAATCAGGATCGGCACCGTAGGGCGGCGGCACATCGCCGAGCGGCTCGCCGGCGGCGTGCGTGCGCAGGCCGGCGCGATAGGCGAGCTCGGGCGTTGGCTTCTCCTCGCGAGCGCCGCCGAGGCGCTCGATCGCCTCACGAAAGCCGATGCCCTCGCGCTTTCGCACGAGCTTGATCACATCGCCCTTGTCGTGACAAACCGCGCAAATCCATTCGTCGTCGTTACACTCGAAGCGGCCCGCCGTGCCGGATTGAAGGCTTTGCGAGCAGATCGGGCACGGCCCGGTAAAGCCATGACGCTTGTATTTGCTGCTACCCTTTCGAAGTTTCACCCACTGCCCGGCAACGACGTGCACGGGATTGCGCGCTTTCAGCGCGTCAAGCGCATCATCTGGAATCATGATTAGTCGAACCGTGTTTGATCGGCGTCGAGATCGCCGCCACGCTCGGCCGCGCTGATCTCGCGCAGCCGCCGCAAGAGCTTGTCGTCGCTGCGCAGCGCCCAGACCGCCCGCCACACCGCGCTAAACACCTCGACGCGGCGCGCTTGGCTCGCGATCGCCGAGCGCAGCGTCGCGCGCTCGATCGGCGTCAACTGCTCCCCGGCGAGATCGGCGAGCAGACGAGCCCGCGAAATATCCGCGCGCTCGGATTCGGCCGCCAGGGCGCCGAGCATTTCGGCCCACGTCACCGGCTTATCAGGGGATGCCCCCTCAGCGCGGGGTGCGGGGTTGTTGCTCATGGCTCAAACATCACCGCCGCCGCGCTGAGATCAGGTTCGCGGCCTCACACCATTCGCGAACCTTGTGCGAGATCGCGCTACGCGCGGCCTCGACATCGCGCGCGGGTTTCGGCTTGCGCGGCATTCCCGGCAGATAGACGGCCCAAAACCAGCCGTTCGCCGCGTCATGCGTCACGGCGCCGACGACGACGACGCCGAGCCGCACCTCAAGCGCCTGGGCGCGATCGTTGAATTGCAGCCGAACCGGCGCCGAGCCGGCATCGCCGCCGGCGCGGCCCAAGCGACGCGCGTCGCCCGGCTTTGATTGGTAGTCCGCGCGCGGGTTGCGCGACGGCTTAACCTCGACGATGAAGGCGCGCCCTCGGTTGCTCATTGCAATGCACCGCCTAGATCACGTCGGACAGGGCGAGCACGGGAATGCCGAGCGCGCGGGCAATCGCCTTTTCTGCAGCGGCGCCCTTTGAGCTTTCCGAGCCGGGCAGGTACACAACCGCATCGGCGTACAGGCAGATGAACGCCACATCGTTGAAAAACACCTTGCGCGGATCGATTGGCGTCACCCCCTCGTTGCCGGCCGGGTTGTCCTCATAGACGTCGGCGCCATAAATCCGGATCGTCTCCTCGACGGGGTTGAAAACCCGGTATCCCTTGGCGCGGAGCGCCTCGGCGGCCTCCAAGAACGCGGACGTGTTGAAGTTAGGCAAGCCGCGCATAGGGCCGGCGAGATAGAGAGCTCTCATAGTTAGTAACCTCCACCCAAGGCATGATTGAAAGCGACGATCGCGAGCTTGATGTGCGGGATCATCACAGCGAGAGCGGCGACGCCGCCGGCGACGAGGCCGAGGGCAATCACGACAGGCAGTGCGCGGGCGATCATCACAGCCCCGCGAACAACGAACCGGCCTCGAAAGGCTTCTCGCCTTCCTTGGCCTTGATGGACTCGCGCTTGCGCTCATCCGGGCCGGCCAGCGCCAGCGCCATGCGGCGCGCAATGTCTTGCTGATACTCAGGCTCGCGCTCGATCAGCACGGCGCGAAATCCCTCACGGAATGCGGCCTCGCCGGTTGTACCCGTGCCGGCGAACGGATCGAGCGTGACGCCGCCCTTCGGCGTCACGAGGCGCACGCACCATTGCATGAGATCAACGGGCTTCACCGTCGGATGCTTCGAGCCGATGCGATCGTGCGCGTCGGCCTTGGCGCTGTAGAAGAACCGGCCGGCCGAGCCGACATCGCCCAGGCCGCCGGAGTTGGCGCCCTGCCCCGACGTGCGGCCCATGCGCAGCGCCTCGGCGTTGCCGTTGGTGTCCTGCCCGCCCGAGCTCTTGCTCTGCGGAAACATGGCGAGGATCTCGGGCGAGCCATCGTGCACGATGTTCGCGGGATAGCGCCCGAGGTGATCAGACGAGTTGTCACGCCTACCGGAATGCCCGGCCGCGCCGATGGTGCTGCCGCCGTACTTGCCGACCGGCGCCGGCGTCTTATCGCTTGCAGCGATCCTGCATCCGTCGATGTTGAGCGCGCCGGCGCACCATTTGAGCAGGTTGGCGATAATGGTCGATTTGCCGATCGTCTTGCGCGCGAGGCAAATCGGCTCCCATGCCGGTTTGAGCGCGGTCTGCCATCCTTCCCACTCGGCCGCTGCCGGGTGCCGCCATACGCCGCGCACGAGCTCGGCACCGTCGCTCTTGTAAACCCAGCGCGCGTCCTCGCCCTCGCCCTCTCGCCGGCAAAGCGTTTTCTCGATCGCGAACGCGGCATCGATCGACTTAGGAAAACCCGAGCCGTACAACCATGCGAGTTGATCGCGCACCTCGAAGCCGGCGTCCTCGATCGCCACCGCGAGGCGGTGATAGGTGCGCGTGCCCGAGAAGGCGATCATGTGGCCGCCGGGCTTGAGCACGCGCAGGCACTCGCGCCAGAACTCAGGATCAAAGGCAACCTCGCCCGTATCCCATTGCTTGCCCATGAAGCCGGCGAACGCGCCGGAATACATTTCGCCCTTTGCCGGCGCTGCGCCTTCCTTGCCGAACCGCTCGACGATCGAGACCAGTGCATAGGGCGGATCGGTCACGATGCTATCGATCGAGTTGTCGGCAAGGCCGCGCAGCACCTCGCGGTTATCGCCGCCGTACAGCGTCACCTTGTCGTCGAGAAAGGATTGCATCAGTTGCCCCCGTTGATTGGCAGCGCTGCGGTATTGCGCACCGCCTGGGCGATCTGCTCGCGCAACTCGCGCTTGGTTGGCTCCTCACGACGGCGGCCGTCGAGCAGCGCGGCGAGAGCATCGATTTCGGAGTCGAACCGCTTGAGCTTGTTGTCGAGGCCGGCGCCTCGGTTGCGGAGACGCATCGGCGCGGCCCTCAGAACGGAATGTCGTCGTCCATATCGGACGCACGACCGCTGCTGATCGAGCCGGAATTGCGCGGCGGGACCGATCGCGCGCCCGCTCGATCGGCGTCGTCGTTCGCCGGCGGCCCGTTGCGTTGGCCGCCGCCTTCGAGCGACAGCGACGCATTGAAGCCGCGCAGAACGATTTCCGTCACATAGCGATCGACGCCGCCCTGATCGGTCCACTTGCGGGTTTCGATCTGCCCCTCGACGAGAAGGCGCGAGCCCTTTTTGACGTATTGCTCAATGACCTTGCAAAGGCCCTCGCTGAAACACACGATGCGATGCCATTGCGTGCGCTCTTTGCGCTCGCCCGTATCCTTGTCGCGCCACTGCTCCGATGTCGCGATCGAAAAGCTCGCGATCGGCTTGCCGTCCTGCGTTCGCCTGATGTCAGGATCACCGCCGACATTGCCGAGGATGATCGCCCTGTTAAGCCCACTCATTCCGCGTTCCTTCGAAGGGTCTCTTGATCGTGCGCCTCGCGCATTTCGCGCGAAGCCTCACGCGCCCTAACCTGGGCACGCATGAACGCCGCGCCGTCCTGGGCGCGAGCAGCGGCGAGCGCGTCGTCGAACGCGCGCAGGTAGTCGTCAGCCGGCCACATCATGCTAGCGCCTCGACACTATCTTTCGCGTCATGGGCGAGGCACATGGCCATAAGCATTGCATGGGTCGGCGTCGGCGCACCCTTGCGATCGAAGCGCAGCCACGCCGCCGGCACGCAATGTGCCGTCGATTGACTGGCATCGGCGTGGTGCGTGTGCAGAGCGTTGAGGAGGCGCGCGCTCTGCGCTTTGACGAGCGAGGTCAGAGACTCGTCGTCAAGCTCATTGTCGAGATCGTCGCCAACAAACCCTGCCAGCGGCACCGGCAACGTGGTTTGCTCCGCAAAATGCGGACGAACGTCCGGCAGAATCCCGGCGGCTTTGCCCTTGGCCCAAAGCCGCTGCAATGTGCTTTCGCTGACCGCATTCGCGCGGGCGATCTGCGCTCGCGATTGCGGCCCGAGGTAAGCGTGCCGTAGTTTTACTTTTTTCGCCTCTCGCATAGGGATTAGCCCTGCCCCTTTGATGATGATGGATACAGCCGCATAGCGGCGCGGCAGACATCGAGGGTTGAGCAATCGCGCTCATGGCAGCAGGACAGGCAGTCGCGCGGCATGCGATTCCGCGCCGCGCGGGCACGTCCGGCCCCGCGCGGATTGCGCACGCCGTCAACAACACAAACACATGCGGCCGAGCACGCCGCACAGTTACAAGGAAGCACTGCTGGGTTTGATGCGCGCAGCATGTAGTTGCGCGGTAGCTCAACATAGTCGGACGCGGCCGCCCAAGGCCGCCGGCGCGCCAGCACATCGCACGCCCACAATCCCCCGATCACGACGACAAGCGTCGCGCCGACGGCCACAAAGACGAGTCCAAGATCAGCCGACGCCACGGCGAGACCTGCTGCAGAAAAGCCGCGATCCGCCGCAGGCCGCGCGATCGCACGGCATTGCGTGGTCTTGCCCGTCGTGGATGACGGGTTGGATGCGAGACATAGTTCCCCCGTTCCCCGAAACGGCGGGTTCGCCGCTCCGAGGTGCCAAAACCCATTCGACTTGGAACCGAGCTCAGTCTAAGGTGGTCGCCGCTCTACGCTTGCCGAGACGCCATCACCCTCAAACCGCAGCGATACGAATCAACCGAACCGCCGATGCCGATCGCGAATATACATTTACCGTATAATCGACAAGGGACCCTATGCACTTCCCGGTTAGATACGCCCATACGGAAAGCGTATTATCGAGGGATGTCAGACACTTCCCTTGCTCAAAAAATCCGTGCGTTGCGCGCCCGAAAAGAGCTGACGGGCGAAGCGCTCGCCCACCTGATTGGGGCGACTCAGGCAAGTGTTTCGCGTTGGGAGAAGGGAATCGTAAAACCAAAGGGCGAAAGCTTGAAGAAGCTTGCCCAGCTTGCCGGAGAGACGGAGGCAGAGTTCCTCTACGGCCGGCAAATCGGCGTCCCGTTGCTCTCGTGGGTGTCGGCAGGCAAGCTCTTGCAGGCTCAATCCGTCGACGCAGCCTTACGAGACGATGTAGAGCGCATCGGCGTTTCAGGCCTTGGCCCCGGCGATTTCTTTGCTCTTCGGGTCAAGGGCGACTCCATGAACAAGATCGCCCCGGACGGCTCTATCGTCATAGTCAACCGCGCCGAGCGCGAGCCGATCGATCGGAAGTTTTTTATTTTCCTTGCCGATCACGAGACCACGTTCAAGCGCTTCCGAGCAAATCCGACGCGGCTTGAACCGTATTCGTACAACCCCGAGCACGAAACGATTTACCCCGACCACAGCTATTTTAGCGTCCTTGGACGCGTTCGCCGGGTCCAAGTTGACGATCTCTGACGCGAACTCGCTGATCGTATAATTCGTCCAGACCGATTCGGACTGCGACAATCAACGCCCTTGTCAATATACACATTGTGTATTTTTACCGTTGGCAAATTATACATCGCATGCATAATCTGATGCGCGGCGCAGATTTTTGCGATCGTCAGTCAGTTACCTGCGATGTCATTCGAGAACACACCCACCATCCAAAGCCGCAAAAGCCTTCTTCGCTCCCTTGAGTGCGAAGACGCGGTCAAATTCAACGTTGCCACGGATGATGCGGAACGCAGCCTCTTTCGCTTTGGTCATATCGACAACCATGCCGTCTTTGGCGACCATTTCGATCGTGTTGCCCTCGATCGCGTTCGCGACCCCGCGCACGATGTCGCCGCTATCCGCGCGAAAGAAATAACGCACTTCTTCCCCTCTACTGTAGCGATCTGGGACGGCATCAACGAGCGCGATTGTCAGCTTGTTATGGATGCAGCGGACGGCCAGCGTATGGCCGCCCTGCTCTGTGGTGACAAAGACATCAGTTGGCGGCGGAAATCCGGCAACGGTTTTTCCGAATCGATCGACTTCGACGCTCACATGCCAATTGCCGATGAGCTTCTCCGTTGCAACCGCACACAGCGGCACGCACGCAAGCACGGCCGCCAATATCCTTTGAATCATCACGTTACATCCTCTGCACGGAGGATGTTGCCACGCCCGGAAGGCGTTTTTCAACCCAGCAAAGGAGTATCCCCTTGTCTCAACGCAATCGCTTGATCACGACCGGAGTCGCACCCGCGATCACGATGCCGCGCCCGGCGCTCAGAGGCACGGCCGCAGTCGAACAGATGGCCGACGATTTGCGCGTCATCAGCACTCGCACCGGAGGCGTCACCACCGACGATCTCACTTTAGCGGGCTGGACGCGCGAGCAGATCGAGCGCCACGTCGCCGACGCCCGCGAGACGGCGACGCGGCTTTCAACGGTCGCCGCTTAAGACGCCGCCGGAGGTGGCGCACGCCCAATCTGGACGGGGTAAGCGGCGCTCTCAGGGTTAGCTGGGCGCACCACACACTCTGATTGATCGATTAATCGCCGGTGGGCGCAGCCCGCCGGCGCCTCAACTGCCCCCCACCGCGTCGAAAAGATGGCCCGCCCTCGATCACAGCGCCTGGACCTGCCCGAGGGACACGTCAATAGCCAGGCGTTGCCCGAGGACTTTCTCGCGATTGTGCGGGCTCTTGCCAAACGCCACGCCAGAATTGATCATGCCCGCGAAGTTGCGCGCCTCGCCCAAGAGCACCGCGCGGCCGACCGTCGAGAGCCATGATCCGCGCCGCCATTTACGCTCGCTATTCGTCCGACCTTCAAAGCGACCGCTCGATCGAGGACCAGATCGCGCTTTGCCTCGATGTGTGCCAACGCAACGGGTTCGCCATCGTTCTGAAATTCGATGATCGAGCAATCTCAGGCACATCGACAGCCAATCGGCCCGGCTTCCAAGCAATGATGCGCGCCGCCGAAGCACGCGCCTTTGATGTGCTCGTCGCCGAGGGCGTTGATCGCATTTCGCGCGATCAGGGCGATTGGCACGCCGCGCGCAAGCGGCTCGATTTTCTCGGCATCGCGATACACACCGCAACCGGACAAGTCGGCAAGCTCGACGGAGCGTTGCGCGCCCTCATGGGCGAAATGTACATCGAAAATCTGATCATCCAGACGCGCCGCGGCATGGAGGGCGTTTTGCGAGACGGCCGCCACGCCGGCGGGCGCGCCTATGGCTACCGCGCCGTTGCCGGCAAGCCCGGCGAGCTTGAGATCGTCGAGACCGAGGCCGACGTGGTACGCAGGATCTTCGCGGAATACATCGCCGGCAAATCGCCTCGCGACATCGCTGCAGATCTCAACCGCAGCGGCGTGCAGCCGCCCCGCGGCGCGCGCTGGAACGGCTCGACGATCAACGGCAACATGCAGCGCGGTCACGGCATGCTGTTGAACGAAATCTATATCGGCCGCATCGCCTGGAACAAAGTCCGCATGGTTAAGGACCCGGCGAGCGGCAAGCGCATATCGCGCCCCAACCCGCCGGACCAATGGCGCATCGTTGATGCCCCGCATCTGCGGATCATCGGCGACGATCTTTGGCAGGCCGCCCAGGCCCGCAAGGGCGTTGGGCGGGAGGCCGGCGCGATCGGCGGGCGGGCACGCCGCCCGCACAAGGAACGGCGCGTATTGTCCGGCCTTCTGCGTTGCGCAGCATGCGGCGGCGGACTCACCTCGATCGGCGAGCGCAAGGGCACCGCCCGGATGCAGTGCTCGACATACAAAGAAAGCGGGACGTGCACCAACGGGCGCCGCATCAAGCGCGACGACGTCGAGCGACTTGCGCTCGACAGCCTCCGCGCCGAGTTGAGCCGGCCGGCCTATTTGGTCGAATACGTCAAGGCGTACAACGACGAACGCAAGCGCCTCGCCCGCGATGCCGGCAACGCCCGCGGTAAGCTGGAACAGCGCCGCGGCGAGATCGAGCGCGAGCTTAACCGGGCGAGTGATGCCATCATCAAGCACGGCGTCGATCCGGCGCCCTTGGCGCCGATCATGAACCGGCTCAAGGCCGAGCGGGACGAGATCGACGGAAAGCTCGCCGCCATCAAGGAAGGCGAGAACGTGATCACGCTGCACCCGGCGGCGATCGAGCGCTATCGCCGGGACCTCGAAAAGCTCGCCGCCCTGTTGCCGCTTGGCGAGATCGGCGACGGCGACGAATTGGCGCAATCCGTGCGCCGGCTTGTGGCCGAGGTGATCGTGCACGCGCCGCCCGATAGCGAAAAGCTCGAGATCGAGATCAGGGGCAGACTTGAAGAACTGTTGGAAGCGCCGGCGGCGTTCTCGCGCCGTTCTAAGGGGGGGGCTTTGTTGGTAGCGGGGGAGGGACTCGAACCCCCGACCCCAGGATTATGATTCCCGTGCTCTAACCAGCTGAGCTACCCCGCCACGGTGTCCGATCAAGGCGCGGCGAAACAGTGCGGCGGGCCTTGTGAACGGGCGGCATATAAGGAGCCGTTCCCGCCCCTGTCAAGCAAAGCTCGCAGCCGGCAGCGGTTTTCCCGCCGCGCGATTTCCATTCGACTCGTCAAGGCCTTGGCGCAAGCTCATGGGCCGGCGCGGCGGCGTCGCGGATCGCGAGGCCGGCCACGGCGAATCTGATGCAACGGTGCGGCTCACTTCGGCTGCAGGTTCGGATTGCCGCCGGGACTGCCGGGCGGCGGGATCACCGGCGTGGTGCCGCCTTCGGGGGTCGGTGCATGCATCTCCGGATCGACGCCGCTCGGCGGACACAACACGCCATTGGTCTTGGCGAGCTTCTCGCCCAGCGGCTCACCGGCGCGGCCGGTGGTGATGCCGTCCGGCGTCGCCGTCGCCCGCGCGTTCGGGGCACAGGCGGCATTCGCGTTGGGAGCAGGCGCCGTCGCCTGCGGCGGCGTGGCCGGTGTCGGGGGGGCCTGCGCGTGAGCCGCAGTGGCGGCCGAGGCCAGCACGAAGGAGAGGAACAATGACTGCCTGATGCTCATGACAGAGCAACGCCAACCCGGCGTTCGCGTTCCCTCGGCCAAGACTTCAGTGGCCAGCGAGCCAGTCGGGAGGCGATCAGCCCTTGCGGTAGCGGATCAGCGAGAAGTGCCCGAGCGGCGGCATCGGCCGGCGCTCCGCGAGCGTCACCCCGCCATGCTTTGCCGCCCAGTTCACCAGCCGCGCCCACGGGAATTCCGGCCGCCAGCCGAGCCGGCGCGCGATCGGCGCGAAGGCCAGCTCGAAGATTCGGCGCGGGCCGCTCTCCGCACCGATGTGGTTGACGAGGATCAGTTCGCCGCCCGGCTTCAGCACGCGCACGAAATCATCCAGCGTCGCCTCGGGATCCGGCACCGCCGTGATCACATATTGCGCCACGACGGCGTCGAAGAAATCATTCGGAAAGGCGAGATGCTTCGCATCCATCACCGCGAGCGTCTCGACATTGAAGAGCTTCAGCTCGCGCACGCGCGCCTGCGCCCGCCGCAGCATCGGCTCGGAGATGTCGACGCCGCAGATCTTCGTCGTGCGGGCATAGTCCGACAGCGACAGCCCGGTGCCGACGCCGACGTCGAGAATGCGGCCGCCGATGCGATCGGCTTCCGCGATGGTCGATTGGCGCCCCTGATCGAAGACCTTGCCGAACACCAGATCATAGATCGGCGCCCAGCGCTCGTAGGCCTTTTCGACCCCTGCGCGGTCGATGTCCCCCATGCCCCCTGCCCTGAATGATGAAAGCTGATCAGCCGCGGACCGGCTCGGCCACGCGCTGCGGCCTGACGGCGCCGCGCGCGCTGCTGCTCCCGGCAACAGCGCTCTGGATGAAGCCGCCACCGAGCACGCGGGCGCGGCCGGAGGCAGCATCGTAGAACACGCAGGCCTGACCGGGCGAGACGCCCTCCTCGCCGCCGACCAGCTCGACCTCATAGTGACCGTTGGCGCCACGCAGCCAGGCCGGCTGCGGCGGGCGCGTCGAGCGCACCCGCACGAAGAGTTCGAGGCCGTCGCGCACCGCCGCATCGAGCGCGCCGTCGCCGATCCAGTTGACCTCGCGCAAGGTGATGCGGTGCGTACGCAGCGCCTCGCGCGGGCCGACCACGACGCGTCGGGTCGCGACGTCCAGCTTCACGACATAGAGCGGCGCGCCGGCCGCGATGCCGAGTCCCTTGCGCTGGCCGATCGTGTAGTTGGCGATGCCCTGATGCGCGCCGAGAACGCGGCCGTCGAGATCAACGATCTCGCCGGGCTCCATCGCGTTGGGCCGCAGCTTGCCGATGATGTCGGTATAGCGGCCGGTCGGCACGAAGCAGATGTCCTGGCTGTCATGCTTGTCGGCGACCTCGAGGCCGAAGCGCCGCGCCAATTCGCGCACCTCCGGCTTGGTCATGTCACCGAGCGGAAAGCGCAGATAGTCGAGCTGCTCGCGCGTGGTCGCGAACAGGAAATAGCTCTGATCGCGATCGGCATCGGCGGCGCAAGTGAGCGCGCGCGATCCGTCGGCCAGACGCCGCGAGGCGACGTAATGGCCGGTGGCGAGCACGGAGGCGCCGAGCTCGCGCGCGGTCTTCAGCAGGTCGCCGAACTTGATGGCGCGGTTGCACTCGATGCACGGCACCGGCGTCTCGCCCGACGCATAGCTGGCGGCGAAATTGTCGATCACGGACTCGCGGAAGCGGTCCTCATAGTCCAGCACGTAATGCGGGATGCCGAGCCGCTCGGCGACGTTGCGGGCGTCGTGAATGTCCTGGCCGGCGCAGCAGGCGCCCTTGCGATGGGTCGCGGCGCCATGATCATAGAGCTGCAGGGTGATGCCGACGACGTCGTAACCTTCCGACTTCAACAGCGCAGCCGTGACCGACGAGTCCACGCCGCCGGACATGGCGACGACGACCCTGGTGTCCTCGGGACGGCCTTCGAGATCGAGACTGTTGAGCATGGTCAGGTCACTGCGATCGCGGCGTCAGACGAGTCGTCCCCGGCGGGAACGCCTCGCATGCGCCGTCTGTGCGGATGGCTTGCTCCCGGCGATCTCCGGACCCGGTCTCCCGGTCGGAAACAACACGAGAAGCATCGGTCTTTAATATAGGCGCACTTCCTGCGAAGCAATCGCGCTGGCCCTTGAGAGCCGCGGCAAATCTTGCCGGCCGGGCAGAAATGACGACCCGCCGGCGTCGGCCGGCCATTCCCATCACATCCATAAGATACTGATATATATTGCTTTTTATAAAGACGCCGCTTTGGCCCGCTCCTTGCTGAACTGGCTCGTCGAGTTTCATCGCGAGAGGTTCCAAGGTGTTCAGCGTCACGTCAGACATCCAGGCCGGCCCGGTTCTCAAGAGCGCAGCGCCGAAACCGTCCCGTCAGGACGCCGCGCAGCCGTCCGACAGCTTCTCGGCGCTGGTCGATGCCGCGACGCCGCCGGATCCGTCGACCTCGTCGCTCCCCTCCACGGCGCCGGCGCCCCGCGCCAGCAACGCCGCGAGTCCCAGCCGCGAGACCACGCGCACCAGCGATACGGACCGCACCAGCCAGACGAGGTCGGCAGACAAGGCGCAAGACAACACCGACGACAGCACGTCACGCACCGAGAAGACCGGCTCGGATGCGCCCTCCGACACGACCACCGACACATCAGCCAAGAGCACGGCCGACGCCTCCGACGGGAAGAGCTCCGACAAGAAGGACGGCGACCAGGCCGGCGCAGACGCGACGACCGCTGCGGCTGCCGTCGGTCAAGCGCCCGTTCCGACGCCGGCTGCCGTCGCGATTCCGTCCGAGATCACGCTCGCCAATCCCGCAACCACCGCGCCTGCTTCGGATGGTGAAGGCGCCTCCACGGCACCCGTACCGACCGCGCCGGTCGGAACCGCCGGCTCCGGCCCGAATGGCACGATCGATGCCAGTGCCGGCCTGATGGCCGCAGCGGCCAAGGCTGCCGGCGCCGCGAAGACGACCGAGACCGCAGCCTCGACATCGGACGCCGAGACGACGACGGCCTCCGGCGACGCGGCAGCGTCGACGGATCAGACCTTCACCGCGGCTCTGGATGCGGCGGTCCCCGGCGGCACCAAGGCGACGGGCAAGCCGGCAGCGCAGGTCAAGACGGGTCTTGCGCCCGGTGAGATCGGCAAGACCTCCGAGCAGGGCGCCCCTGCGACACAAGGCACTCAGCCGCAAGCTCAGGGCACTGACCTCGGCCAGCAGCCCGCCGTTGCAGCGAAGCCGGATGGCGGCGAGGTCGAGCCGCTCGCCAAGAGCGGCAATGGCTCGGCACCAGCGGCGCATGAGCGCGGGGCGGCGCACGCCGGCGGCCAAGGCAACGTTCCAGTCGCCGATCCGACGGCGCCGGCCACTGCGGCCCTGCAGCCGCAGCTCTCGACGCCCACCGCCCCGACCAGCCCGATCACATCGGCCAATCTGGCGGCCACGGCTGCCACCAACGCTCCCGTGCCGCTGCACGGCCTCGCCGTCGAGATCGCGGCGTCCGCGCTCAACGGCAAGAGCCGCTTCGAGATCCGGCTGGATCCGGCCGAGCTCGGCCGCATCGACGTCCGCATCGACGTCGACCGCAACGGCCAGGTCACCTCGCATCTGCGGGTCGAGAAGCCGGAAACGCTGGCGATGCTGCAGCAGACCGCGCCGCAGCTGCAGCAGGCGCTGCAGGATGCCGGCCTCAAGAGCAACAACAGCGGGCTGCAATTCTCGCTGCGCGACCAGAACTCGTCCGGCCAGAACGGCGGCGACAATCAACAGAACGGCAATTCCCAGCGCCTCATCGTGACCGAGGACGAAAACGTCCCGGTCCAGTTCGCCGGACGGTCCTATGGACGGATGTTCGGCGCACAGGGTGGCGTCGATATCAGGGTTTAACAGGAGGCTTCCATGGCCATCGGCGACGCAATCACGGCAAGCCCGGCAGTCTCGGGCACGACCAAGACATCCACCACCGGATCCAACAGCAGCCTCGGCTCGACCGCAGGCTCGACCATCGCGGGCAACTTCCAGACCTTCCTGACCCTGCTGACGACGCAGTTGCAGAACCAGAACCCGCTCGATCCGCTGGACACCAACCAGTTCACCCAGCAGCTCGTGCAGTTCGCCGGCGTCGAGCAGCAGCTCAAGACCAACGACCAGCTGGCCTCGCTGATCTCGATGCAGCAGACGACGCAGGCCACCCAGGCGCTGGCCTTCGTCGGCAAGACCGCCGTGGTGAATGGCTCGACGACGACCATGACCGGCGGCAAGGCGAGCTGGGACCTCAGCATCCCGAAGGACAGCAACCTGACGGTGAGCATCACCAACAGCGTCGGCCAGACCGTCTTCAGCGGCAAATATTCGGCGAGCGCCGGCGACAACCAGACCTATAATTGGAACGGCCAGGGCAATGACGGCGTCCAGTGGCCGGACGGGCAATACAAGATCTCCGTGGTCGGCACCGACGCGACCAACGGCACGCCGGTGGCCATCTCGACCCAGGTCAAGGGCACGGTCTCCTCGGTGGATCTGACCCAGCAGCCGCCGCTGCTGTCGATCGGCGGCCAGACCTACACCGTGAATCAGATCCAGCGGATCGTTAGCTAGCCCTTGAAGCGGGGGCGCGCGGTTGACAATCTGGATACGCTTGCAGCTGATCTTGAACCTCAAGCTCGGCCCGGGCTGCGACATGCCGGCGTAACCGCCGGAAATTCTTAACCAATCATTTACCACGATCTCGCTCCCGGGGCCTCTGGCGGCCGGGAGCGGCGGCGTTCGCGCGGAGCGCCGGATTCACGCCCTTTGCTTAGGCAAATTTTAAGCGAGGCGGCGTAGGGTCTTACCGTGAGTTCAGTGGTTAAGAGTTTGTGAGTACGCCATGACAGAACCCCATCGCCCGAGGGTGAAATACGTCATCGGGCCTGACGGCAGCCCGCTCACCATCGCGGATTTGCCTGCGCCAGGCACCAAGAGGTGGGTCATACGCCGCAAGGCCGAAGTCGTCGCTGCGGTTCGCGGCGGATTGTTGTCCCTCGAAGAGGCGTGCAGCCGATACACCCTGACCGTCGACGAATTCCTGTCGTGGCAGTTCTCGATCGACCAGCATGGTCTCGCCGGGCTGCGCACCACCCGAATTCAGCAATATCGTCAATAAAGCGTTAACGACGCGACGGGATGTCATCGAAAATCGGCTTGGCTCCGCCAAGCCGATTTTTTGCATGTCGATAGTTTGTTAGGACCTCTTAACCGACGTTAACCATATCGAAACCTTCCCATAGGCAATAATTGCCCAGTGGTTCGATTCAACCTCTGCGACTGCCTCGCGACTGCGGGAGCAGAGGGCGACATCGGATCACCACCTGGAATGCGGGTGGCGGCGAAGGGTTTAACGATTGAATTTCGCGATCTCTGCAACCGGCCGTAAAGGCCCGCGAAGCTCAAATGACCTCCCAGCAGCCACCCGTCGAATGCCGAACTATGGGGCAGTTGCTTGCAAGGTCTCTTGGACTTCCTGAAGGGTTTGGGCGCCGCGCGGCTGACCGCCATGATCGCGGTGACCGCCGCGTTGATCGGCTTTTTCGGCTTCGTCATCATGCGCGTGACGGCGCCGCAGCTGACGACCCTGTTCACCGATCTGACGATGGACGACTCCTCCAGCATCATCAAGGATCTGGAGCGGCAGGGCATTCCGTTCGAGATCCGCAATGAAGGCAGCGTCATCCTGGTCCCGAAGGACAAGGTCACCCGTCTCCGCATGAAGCTCGCCGAAGGCGGCCTGCCCAAGGGCGGCGGCGTCGGCTACGAGATCTTCGACAAGTCGGACGCGCTGGGCACCACGAGCTTCGTCCAGAACATCAACCATCTGCGCGCGCTGGAGGGCGAGCTCGCCCGCACCATCCGCGCCATCGACCGCGTCCAGGCGGCGCGCGTCCACCTCGTGCTGCCGGAGCGGCCGCTGTTCTCGCGCGAGACCCCGGAGCCGTCGGCTTCGATCGTCGTGCGCGTGCGCGGTGCGCTCGAGGCGAACCAGATCCGGGCCATCCGCCACCTCGTCGCCTCAGCCGTCAACGGTCTGAAGCCGCAGCGGGTGTCGATCGTCGACGAGGCCGGTCAATTGCTGGCCGACGGCACCCAGACCGACATCGACCAGCAGGTCGGCGACGAGCGGCGCAACAGCTTCGAGAAGCGGATGCGCAAGCAGGTCGAGGACATCGTATCCTCGGTGGTCGGTGCCGGCCGCGCCCGGGTCCAGCTCTCGGCCGATTTCGACTTCAACCGCATCACCCAGACCTCCGACCGCTACGATCCGGAAGGGCGCGTGCTCAGGTCGAGCCAGACCCGCGAAGAGCAGTCGGCCACCAACGAAAACAACGGGCAGGTCACGGTCAACAACGAGCTGCCGGGCAATCAGCAGAACCAGCCGCCGCAACAGCCCCGCGACCAGAGCAAGAAGACCGAAGAGACCAACAATTACGAGATCTCCCGGACGACGAAGACCGAAGTCACCGAGGCCGGGCGGGTCAACCGCATCTCCGTCGCGGTGCTGGTCGACGGTGCCTACTCCAAGAACGAGAAGGGCGAGCTGGTCTACAAGGAGCGCAGCAAGGAGGAGCTCGATCGCATCGCGGCCCTCGTCCGCTCCGCCATCGGCTTCGACCAGAAGCGCGGCGACCAGGTCGAGGTGGTCAACCTGAAATTCGCAGACGCCCCGACCGTGCCGCAGATCAACGAGCCGACCGGCTTCCTCGGCATGCTGCACTTCACCAAGGATGACGTGATGTACGTCATCGAGCTCGCGGTGATGATGCTGCTCGGAATCGTGGTCGTGTTCATGGTGGTGCGTCCGTTGGTCAAGAAGATCATCTCCACCGAAGAGGTCGCCGCGGCGCTCAGTGGCGGGGTCCCTGCCCTCACCGACGAGACCGTCCAGGCCGCCGCCCACGCCCAGCAGACCGCCAACATGATCGACGTCGCCCAGGTCCAGGGCCAGGTCCACGCCCAGTCCGTGCACCGGGTGGGCGAGTTGGCCGATCGCAACCCCGGCGAAGCCGCCGCCATCATCCGCCAGTGGCTCGCCGAGCCCCAGCAGAACTGAACCAACCGACGCGAACCGCCTGAACTGAGAAGAACGTAGCCGCCATGTCGCTCCCGCAGACACAGACCAACGCCAACGCCAACGACATCTCCACCGTCATCGCGACGCTGGCGAGCCGGCAGGCGCAGCGCGAGAAGACCGAGCCGTTGAGCGGCCCCCGGCGCGCGGCCGTGATGATGCTTGCGCTCGGCGAGCAATATGGCGGCAAGATCTGGCAACAGCTCGACGACGACGAGGTGCGCGAATTGTCGCTGGCGATGTCGACGCTGGGGACGATCGAAGCCGACGTCGTCGAGGATCTCATGCTCGAATTCGTCTCGCGCATGTCGGCCTCGGGCGCGCTGATGGGCAATTTCGACGCCACCGAGCGGCTGCTGCAGCAATACCTGCCGGCCGAGCGCGTCACCGGCATCATGGACGAGATCCGCGGCCCCGCCGGCCGCAACATGTGGGAGAAGCTCTCCAACGTCCAGGAAGAGGTGCTCGCCAACTACCTCAAGAACGAATATCCGCAGACCATCGCCGTCGTGCTGTCCAAGCTGAAGCCGGAGCACGCCGCCCGCGTGCTCGCGATCCTGCCCGAGGACATGGCGCTCGACGTCATCGGCCGCATGCTGCGCATGGAGGCCGTGCAGAAGGAGGTCATCGAGCGGGTCGAGCAGACGTTGCGGGTCGAGTTCATGTCGAACCTGTCGCAGACCCGCCGCCGCGACGCCCACGAGGTGATGGCCGAGATCTTCAACAATTTCGACCGCCAGACCGAGACCCGCTTCATCACCTCGCTCGAAGAAGAGAACCGCGAATCCGCCGAGCGCATCAAGGCGCTGATGTTCACCTTCGACGACCTGATCAAGCTCGACTCCGCCTCGGCGCAGACCCTGCTGCGCAATGTCGACAAGGACAAGCTCGGCATCGCGCTCAAGAGCGCCAACGAGGAGGTCCGCAACTTCTTCTTCGGCAACATGTCGTCGCGCGCCGCCAAGATGCTTCAGGACGACATGGCCGCGATGGGACCGGTGCGTCTGCGCGACGTCGACGAGGCGCAGGCCCTGCTCGTCAATCTCGCCAAGGACCTCGCCGCCAAGGGCGAGATCATGCTCAGCAAGAACCGCGCCGACGACGAGCTGGTGTATTGATGGCTCAGCCTGCGAAATTCCTGTTCGATACCGACTTCGCCGCGCCGGAGAAGACGACGCGGGAGCGTGCGGCGACGTCCGCCGAGATCGCACAGAAAGTCGCGGCCGCCGAAGCCGCCGCCTACCGCAACGGCTACGAGGCGGCGCAGCGCGAAGCCAAGGTCGAGGCCGACCGCCGCGTCGCGGCGGCGCTGGAGCAGATCAACATCCAATTGCAGGGCATCTCCGCCCGCTTCGAAGGCATCGAGCAGCGGATGGAAACCGAGGCGGTGGATGTCGCGGTCGCCGTCGCCCGCAAGCTGTGCGCGGCGCTGGTCGATGCGGAGCCTCTCGGCGAGATCACCAGCCTTGTGCACGACTGCTTCGCCCATCTGGTCGCCACGCCGCACCTCGTGCTGCGCATCAATGACGCGCTGTACGAGCTCGCCCGCGAGAAGATCGACAAGCTCGCCAAGCAGAGCGGCTTCGAAGGACGCCTCGTGATCCTGGCCGAGCCGGAGATTGCGACCGGCGACTGCCGCATCGAATGGGCTGACGGCGGCGTCGTGCTGGAGCGCGCCGCGATCGATGCCAAGATCAACGAGCTGGTCGGACGCTACATGGCGTCCAAGAAGAATTAGGCCGCTGTGGTGGCCAAGGGAGTTTAAGTCATGAGCGACAACGAGATCCCTCTTCCCGACCTCAATGCGGCAGACGCGCCGCCGCTGGGCGGTGACGTCGGCTACAACGAAGAAGAGCACGCCGCGCGCATCGCCGCCGACCTTGAGGCCGTGTTCGACGTGCCGGTGCAGGTCTCGGCCGTGCTCGGCCGCTCGAAGATGGATGTCGGCGAGCTCCTGAAGCTCGGGCCCGGCACCGTGCTCGAGCTCGACCGCAAGGTCGGCGAGGCCATCGACATCTACGTCAACAACCGCCTCGTCGCGCGTGGCGAAGTGGTGCTGGTCGAGGACAAGCTCGGCGTGACGATGACAGAAATCATCAAATCCGACCGCAACTGACAGACATGATCCGCGCGCTGATCGAGAGCGGCGCGACCGAATAGGAGACCAACATGCGGCTTCTCATCGTCGGAACGCTGAAGGGCCAGCTTACCGCGGCCACCAAGATCGCCATGGAGAACGGCGCCACCGTCACCCATGCCGAGGACAACGAGCAGGCCATGCGGGTGCTGCGCGGCGGCAAGGGCGCGGACCTGCTGCTGGTCGACGTCGCGCTCGACATCCGCGACCTCGTGATGCGGCTCGACGCCGAGCACATCCATGTGCCGATCGTCGCCTGCGGCATCACCAGCGACGCCCGCGCCGCGGTCGCCGCGATCCATGCCGGCGCCAAGGAATACATTCCGCTGCCGCCCGATCCGGAGCTGATCGCGGCCGTGCTCGCCGCCGTCGCCAACGACAGCCGCGACCTCGTCTATCGCGACGACGCCATGGCCAAGGTCATCAAGCTGGCCCAGCAGATCGCCGGCTCCGACGCCTCGGTGATGATCACCGGCGAGTCGGGCACCGGCAAGGAGGTGCTGGCGCGCTACGTCCACACCCGCTCCGCCCGCGCCAAGCGCCCCTTCATCTCGATCAACTGCGCCGCGATCCCCGAGCATCTCCTGGAATCCGAGCTGTTCGGCCACGAGAAGGGCGCGTTCACCGGCGCGGTGGCGCGCCGCATCGGCAAGTTCGAGGAGGCCAATGGCGGCACGCTGCTGCTCGACGAAATCTCCGAGATGGACGTGCGGCTGCAGTCGAAGCTGCTGCGCGCGATCCAGGAGCGCGTGATCGACCGCGTCGGCGGCACCCGCCCGGTCCCGGTCGACATCCGGATCATCGCGACCTCGAACCGCAACCTCGCCGACGCTGTGCGCGAGGGCACGTTCCGCGAGGACCTGCTGTTCCGACTGAACGTCGTGAACCTGAAGATCCCGCCGCTGCGCGAGCGCCCGGCCGACATCCTCGAGCTCGCCCAGCATTTCGCCCGCAAGTACTCAGAGGCCAATGCGGTGCCGCTGCGGCCGATCTCGGCGGAGGCCAAGCGCATCCTCACCACCAACCGCTGGCCGGGCAACGTGCGCGAGTTGGAGAATACGATCCATCGCGCCGTGCTGATGGCTCAGGGCGACGAGATCGGTCCGGACGCGATCCTGACCCCCGACGGCGCCCGCCTCGATATCGGCAAGACACAGCCGGCCGTCGCTCATGCTACGATGGCCGCGGAGCAGGTCACGCGCGCGCTGGTCGGCCGCACCGTCGCCGACGTCGAGCGCGATCTGATCCTGGAAACCCTGAAGCACTGCCTGGGCAACCGGACACATGCGGCCAACATTCTGGGCATTTCGATCCGCACGTTGCGCAACAAGCTCAACGAATATGCCGACGGCGGCGTGCCGATCCCGCCCCCCGGCACCGGCGACACGCCGCGCATGCCGAGCCCCGTGTAGCCTCGCCGTCTTCCATCATCTCGCTCTCGGCGGCGCGCTCCTTCTGGGCGCGCCGCTTTCCGTTTCCGCGGCCGTCGCCGCGACACGCGGCGTGCTGGCTGGCTGCTGGGAGCAGACCTCGCACCCCCCGTTGGTGAAGCCATCATCGGGTGAGGAATGGGGAGCCCGCAGCTGGTGCTTCGCACGCAACGGCAAGCTGATCTCACGCACCTTCGCATGTGGCACCGGCGGCTGCGACGGTTGGGACACCGAGCGGCGCTATCGCTGGCGGCCGCCTTATCTCTCGCTATCCGATATCGAGACCTCGCCGGACGGCTCCGGACAAAGGCAGGTCTGGCGCCGCTGCCGAGTGCAGTTTCTCACCGCCGACTGGATGCAGCTGCGGGATTGCGAGCAGTCGAAGGATCCGTGGCTGCGCGAGCCGCCGCCACGACGGGGCCGCGCAGCGGCAGCTCACGAATAGCTCGGCGCCTCCGGGTTGCGGAAGATGTGGATGGGATCGCCCGGCGTGAACTTGCGCTGCGTCAATACGGCGTAGGCATAGAGCGCCAGATACAGGATCGCGGCCGTACCGATCACGTAGAGAGCCCAGGTTCCGATCCGCTTCATGATAGTCCGCTGCCGACATCGACAGTGGCTTTTACGGCCTCCTCCGCCTCGACGCCAGCGCGTCTCGTCGGTCGGCCCGCCGCTACGGAGTCAGCCTCGGATCAGGCACGCTCAGCGCGGCCAGCCGGCCGAGATCGTCGTCGCGATCAACCGCGACATAGCTGCCATGCCAATACGCCAGAGCCGCCGATTGCGGCGCGACCTCGATATGCACCACCTTGCCGATGACGATGGCGTGGGAATGCCGCTCGATGATCTCCTCGACCTCGCAATCCAGCGTCGCGAGTGCTCCCACCAGTAGCGGCACGCCGGTGACGTGCTTGCGCCAGTCGGCGCCGGCGAAGCGCTCGGCACCGCGCAGGCCTCCCTTACCCGCGAACCGTTCGGCGACGCCGATCTGATCCGCCGCCAGCAGATTGGCCCCAAACACGCGCTCCCGCTGCAGAATCGGCCAGGATGAGGCGCTGCGGTTGAGGCTGACGATGATGGAAGGAGGCTCGACCGCAAGCGACGACAGCGAACTCACGGTCATGCCGGTGACCTCGTCGCCCCGGCCGACGGTGATGACGCTGACGCCGCCGACCAGTTGGCGCATCGCAGAGCGGAAATCCGGCTGGAGCGCCGTAGCATCGGGCATGTGACGGACGATGGAGTTCATTGCGTTGATCTTTCCTACCCTGCCGTGCCCGGTCCAAGCAACTGGCCCAGGATCGAGCCTTCCAGCGCGGCGAGCTCGGCAGACCCGCGCCGTCGCGGGCGCGGCAGATCGACGCTGATGTCCTCGGCGACCCGGCCGTCCTCGATGACCAGGACGCGATCGGCCAGGGCCACGGCCTCCGCGACATCATGGGTGACCAGGATTGCGGTGAAGGTTTGATCGGTCCAGACCCGTTCCAGCAGCCGTTGCATCGCGATCCGGGTCAGCGCATCGAGCGCGCCGAGCGGCTCGTCGAACGCGAGCAGGCGCGGTCCGCTGACCAGCGCACGCGCCAACGCCACGCGCTGCTTCTGGCCGCCCGACAGCACCGCCGGCCATTGGTCGCGCTTCTCGGCCAGACCGACCTCCTCCAACGCGAGGCTGGCGCGGTCATGCGCGCCGGCGGCCTTGCGGCCGCGGCCAAGCCCGACCTCGACGTTGGCCAGCACCCTCGCCCAGGGCAACAGCCGCGGCTCCTGGAACATGACCCGGACATCCTCGGGGCGCGCGGCGGTGTCGCCGAAGCCGATCGTGCCGGACGTCGGCTTGTCCAGACCTGCGATCAGGCGCAGCAGCGTGCTCTTGCCGCAGCCGCTCTGGCCGACGATGGCGACGAACTGACCGGCCGGAATCTCCAGGTCGATGCCGCGCAGCACCTCGTTGTCACCGAAGGATTTGCGCAAGTCGCGGATCACCAGCGGCAGGCCGCGCGTCTCGGATTTGGCCGGGCTCACGCTGGGCTTCCTCACGGGGTGGAAAGCCGCAGCATGGCCGATCACATCCTTGCCGTCGATCGCCTCGACGCCGGACACGGGAATTCGGAGCGCTTGCTGCATTTACGAACCTCAATGTTTGCTGAACGCCGGATGCCAGGACAGCGTCAGCCGCTCCAGCAGCCGCGACGCGCTGTCGGCGAGCTTGCCCAGCAGGGCGTAGATCAGGATGGAGAGGACGACGACGTCGATCTGCATGAACTCGCGCGCCTGCATCGCCATGTAGCCGAGCCCGGAGGACGCCGCGATCGTCTCGGCGACAATCAGGGTGAGCCACATGATGCCGAGCGCGAAGCGCAGGCCCACGAAGATCGACGGCAGCGCGCCGGGAAAGATCACGCGGCGAAACAGCTCGCCGTCGGTCATGCCGTAGACGCGGCCCATTTCAATGAGTTGCGGATCGACGGTGCGAATCCCGTGCAGCGTGTTGAGATACACCGGAAAGAACACGCCGAGCGCGACGAGAAACAACTTGGCGCTCTCGTCGATGCCGAACCACAGGATGACCAGCGGGATCAGCGCCAGATGCGGCACGTTGCGGATCATCTGGAGCGTGGTGTCGGTGAGCTTCGACGACAGCTGCGACAGGCCGTTGGCGAGACCGAAGGCGAAGCCGATGCTGCCGCCGATCAGGAAGCCGATCGAGGCGCGCCAGAAGCTGACCCAGATGTTGCGGCCGAGATCGCCCGACCACAGCAGCTTCCAGCCGGCACGCGCGACGTCGCTCGGCGCAGGCAGCACGCGGGGCGAAACGAGGCCCGCGACCGACGCCGCCTGCCAGATCAGGAGGATCGCAAGCGGCACCAGCCAGGGCAGCAATCCATCCGCCTTGGGCAGGTTGAGCTTGCGAACCTTGGGGAGGCTGTCGATCAAGCTCATGACTGCGACGCCCGCTGCAGGGGACGATGCTCATTGGCGATGGTCTCGCCGAACGGACCCGTATTCGCGCGGAGCTTGGTCACGTTGCCGCCCTGCTCCACCGCGTTCAGCCCGAGCTTCGGGAACACCAGCTCGGCGAAGCGATAGGCCTCTTCGAGATGCGGGTAGCCCGAGAGGATGAACGTATCGATGCCGAGGTCCTGATACTCGCGGATGCGCGCCGCGACCGTATCGGGATCGCCGACCAGCGCCGTGCCGGCGCCGCCGCGGACGAGGCCGACGCCGGCCCACAGGTTCGGGCTGATCTCGAGCTTGTCGCGACGCCCCCCATGCAGTTGCGACATGCGCTGCTGGCCGACCGAGTCCATGCGCGCGAAGATCTTCTGCGCCGAGGCGATGGTGTCGTCGGTGACGTGCTTGATGAGGTCGTCGGCCGCGGCCCACGCCTCCTCATTGGTCTCGCGGACGATCACATGCAGGCGGATGCCGAACGACAGCTTGCGACCGCGCGTGTCCGCGACGGCCTTGACCTTGGCGACCTTCGCGGCGACGTCGACCGGCGGCTCGCCCCAAGTGAGATACTTCTCGACGGTATCGACCGCGACGTCGATGCCGGCATCCGACGAGCCGCCGAAGAACAGCGGCGGGCGCGGCGACTGCACCGGCGGGAACAGCAGGCGGCCGTCCTCGACCTTGATATGTTTGCCGGCGAAGTTGACGGCCTCGCCTTCGAGCAGCTTGTTGTAGACGGTGAGGAACTCGCGGGTGACCTTGTAGCGCTCCTCATGCGACAGGAAGATGCCGTCGCCCTTGTTCTCGACCGGATCGCCGCCGGTGACGACGTTGACGAGCAGGCGGCCATTTGTGACGCGGTCGAGAGTGGCTGTCATGCGCGCGGCCACGGCCGGCGACTGCAGGCCCGGCCGCACAGCAACGAGATAGCGCAACTTCTCGGTGAACGGCGCCACGGCCGAGGCGACGATCCAGGAATCCTCGCAGCTGCGGCCCGTGGGGATCAGCACGCCGTAATAGCCGAGCTGGTCGGCGGCCTGCGCCACCTGGCGCAGATAGTTGAAATTGACCTCGCGGCCGCCTTGCGACGTCCCGAGATAGCGGCCGTCGCCATGGGTCGGCAGGAACCACAGCACGTTGGGCTTCGAAGTGTTGCTCATGTCGTTCTCTTTCGGATGCGGATGGCGATCACGCGTCAGGTGGACGGCGTCCACTTCCAGACGATGTCGGCGACGTTGACCTGTCTCGGAATGAGCCCGACCCGGGCGAAGCGGTCGGCCACTGCCTGCTGGCTCTTGATGATGTCGGCATCGATCGGCACGACGCTGTAGACCGAGCGGTCGACGAAGCGGCGGACAGCTTCGAGATCGACACCGGTGGCCTCGGCCTGCGCCTTGGCGACCTCCTCGTGATGGCTGTTGGCCCAAACGCCCTCGGCGGCGAAGGCACCGTTCAGCTTGGCGACGACGCCCGGATACTTCTCAACGAAGTCGCTGCCGACGATGTAGAACGAGTTCGGCTTGTGCACGTCCTTGTCCCACACGATGACGCGCGCATTCTCCTTGAGCTCGGCGAGCGCGAGGTACGGATCCCAGATCGACCAGGCATCGACCGAGCCCTTGGCGAAGGCGGCGGTGGCATCGGCCGGCGCGAGCGGCGCCGGCGTGATGTCGCTCCAGGCGATGCCGGCCTTCTCGAGCGCCGCGACCAGCAGATTATGCGCGCTGGAGCCCTTGCCGAAGGCGATGCGCTTGCCCTTGAGATCGGCCAGCGTCCTGATCGGCGAGTCCTTGGGCACGATGATCGCCTGCGTGCTGCCGTCCTGCTTGACGGCCGCGGCGTAGCGGATCTTGGCGCTCGCGGCCTGCGCGAAGATCGGCGGCGCATCGCCGACATAGCCGAAATCGACACTGCCGACATTGATCGCCTCGAGCAGCGGCGGGCCGAACTGGAAGTCGATCCAGACGATCTCGATGCCGAGAGGCTTGAACGTGGACTCGAGCGTGCGCCGCGCCTTCACGGCGGGAAAGAAGCCGCCCTTCTGGGTGCCGATGCGGATCTCCTTCGGCCTGTCCTCGGCGCGCAGCGGCGCCGCGCAGCTCATCACCGCAGCCGATGCCAATGACAGTTTCAGAAAATCGCGACGCTTCATTGCCCTCTCCGATCACCCTTGCGCATCCACGTTGATGCGATGCGCAAGATGATGGTGGCGAGCGAAACGCCTGTCGAGCACCCCTGAAAAATAGCAATGCCGGTCCTCCCGGCTGACGACCAGAGGGGATGATCGTATCGAGGTCCCCACGCAAAGCAGCGAGAGTTTCTCGCAAGGAGACATGCGGTCACGGATCTTCACGGCTCATCAACCAACATGATGGCGACGCGGGCCCGAGTTCGCAGGAGCGGTGCGCTGGTGTGCTCTGGGGTCCCCGCGCTTGATCCAGGTCAACGCTGGTTCCAATGGTCTCCATTAATCTATCATCAGGCGCGGCCCGGATGCCGCAAACCCTCCCATACCCCACACAGTTGAGAATCCTCTCATGTCGCTCGTTGGCAGCGATGCGACTGCGCGTGCGCGCCGCAGACGCATGGAAATTTTTGCCTTTCTGTTCCTCACCGCGGTGCTGATGCCCGCGCTCGCGGTCGCCACCGTCGGCTCCTACGGGCTGGCGGTGTGGGTCTACCAGATGATGGCCGGACCGCCCGGCCCGCCCGCGGCACATTGACCGGAAGGACGGCTCATATGCTCTCACACCGCACTCGCCTCGACCGCCGCGCGCTGATCACCGGCCGGGTGCTCACCGCTGAGCCCGTGGTTGCGCCGCCCTCGGGCGAAATCGCCTCGATCATCGTGCAGACCCGTCCCGATCAGCTCGATCGGGTCGCCGCCGACATTCTTGCGATGTCCGGCTGCGAAATTCACGGCCGCGATGAGCGCGGCAAGCTGATCGTCGTCGTCGATGCGCCGAACGCGGGCGCGCTCGGCGCCACCATGACGACCATCTCCGCGATCCCCTGCGTGCATTCCGCCTGCCTCGTCTTCCACGCCATCGACGCCGGCTAATCAACCGAGACCACCATGACCGAATCAAAAATCGATCGCCGTCAAATGCTCAAGCTGGAGGCCGCAGCGATTGCCGCGGCCGCCGCCGGGATGCCGGCGAGCTCGCTCGCGGCCAACCTCGTCACCGAACGCGAAGCCAGCGAGCTGAAATGGGACAAGGCCGCCTGCCGCTTCTGCGGCACCGGCTGCAGCGTGATGGTCGCGACCAAGGACAACCGCGTCGTCGCCACCCATGGCGACATCAAGGCCGAGGTCAATCGCGGCCTGAACTGCGTCAAGGGCTACTTCCTGTCCAAGATCATGTACGGCCATGATCGCCTGACGCATCCGATGCTGCGCAAGACCAACGGCAAGTACGACAAGAACGGCGAGTTCACGCCCGTCAGCTGGGACGAAGCCTTCGACATCATGGCGTCGAAGTACAAGGACGCGTTGAAGAAGCGCGGGCCCTCCGGCGTCGGCATGTTCGGCTCGGGACAGTGGACGATCTGGGAAGGTTACGCCGCCTCGAAGCTGTTCAAGGCCGGCTTC
Source organism: Bradyrhizobium sp. SZCCHNS2022 (assembly GCF_032377575.1). Lineage (NCBI taxonomy): Bacteria > Pseudomonadati > Pseudomonadota > Alphaproteobacteria > Hyphomicrobiales > Nitrobacteraceae > Bradyrhizobium > Bradyrhizobium sp. SZCCHNS2022. The sequence goes on from NZ_JAUHHZ010000001.1 coordinate 4,188,832, forward strand.
CGCTCCAACAACATCGATCCCAACGCGCGGCACTGCATGGCCTCGGCGGTGGCCGGCATGATGCGCACCTTCGGCATCGACGAGCCGCCGGGCTGCTACGACGACATCGAGGCCACCGACGCGTTCGTGCTGTGGGGCTCCAACATGGCGGAGATGCACCCGATCCTGTGGACCCGCGTCACCGACCGCCGGCTGTCGGCGCCGCATGTCAAGGTCGCGGTGCTCTCGACCTTCGAGCACCGCTCGTTCGACCTCGCCGATGTCGGCATGGTGTTCAAGCCGCAGACCGACCTCTACATCCTCAACGCCATCGCCAACCACATCATCAAGACCGGCCGCGTCAACAAGGACTTCGTCCAGGCGCACACCGTGTTCAAGCGCGGCCAGACCGACATCGGCTACGGCCTGCGCCCCGAGCATCCGCTGCAGAAGAAGGCGACGGGTGCGGCCAAGGCCAACGATGCGGTCGACATCTCGTTCGACGAGTATGCAAAATTCGTCTCCGACTACACGCTGGAGAAGGCCGCGGAGATGTCCGGCGTGCCGTTGAACCGGCTGGAAGCGCTGGCGGAGCTCTATGCCGATCCCAAGACCAAGGTGGTCTCGTTCTGGACCATGGGCTTCAACCAGCACACCCGCGGGGTCTGGTGCAACAACCTCGTCTACAACATCCATCTGCTGACGGGAAAAATCTCGGAGCCCGGCAACAGCCCGTTCTCGCTGACCGGCCAGCCCTCGGCCTGCGGCACCGCGCGCGAAGTCGGCACCTTCTCGCACCGCCTGCCCGCCGACATGGTCGTGACCAACAAGGAGCACCGCACCAAGGCCGAGCACATCTGGCAGCTGCCGGAGGGCACCATCCCCGACAAGCCCGGCTATCACGCCGTGTTGCAGAGCCGGATGCTGAAGGACGGCCTGCTCAACGCCTATTGGGTGCAGGTCAACAACAATCTGCAGGCCGGCCCCAACGCCAACGAAGAGACTTATCCCGGCTTCCGCAACCCCGACAACTTCATCGTCGTCTCCGACGCCTACCCGTCGGTCACCGCGCTCGCCGCCGATCTCATCCTGCCGACCGCGATGTGGGTAGAGAAGGAAGGCGCCTATGGCAATGCCGAGCGCCGCACCCAGTTCTGGCATCAGCTGGTGTCGGCGCCAGGCGAGGCGCGCTCCGATCTCTGGCAGCTGATGGAGTTCTCCAAGCGCTTCAAGATCGAGGAGGTCTGGCCCGAAGAGTTGATCGCCAAGAAGCCGGAATATCGCGGCAAGACGCTGTTCGACGTGCTCTACAAAAACGGCCAGGTCGACAAATTCCCGCTCGACCAGATCGAGCCGGGCTATGCCAACGACGAGTCGAAGGCGTTCGGCTTCTACGTTCACAAGGGCCTGTTCGAGGAATACGCCGCGTTCGGCCGTGGCCATGGCCACGACCTTGCGCCGTTCGAGACCTACCACAAAGAGCGCGGCCTGCGCTGGCCGGTCGTCGACGGCAAGGAGACACGCTGGCGTTTCCGCGAAGGCTCCGACCCTTACGTCAAGGCCGGCACGGGCGTGCAGTTCTACGGCTTCCCCGACGGCAAGGCGCGCATCTTCGCCCTGCCCTACGAGCCCCCGGCGGAATCGCCCGACAAGGACTATCCATTCTGGCTGTCGACCGGCCGCGTCGTCGAGCACTGGCATTCCGGCACGATGACGCGCCGCGTGCCCGAGCTCTACAAGGCCTTCCCCGAGGCCGTCTGCTTCATGCATCCGGACGATGCGCAGGAAGCAAACCTGCGGCGCGGCGACGAGGTCAAGGTCGCTTCGCGGCGCGGCTTCATCCGCGCCCGCGTCGAGACCCGCGGCCGCGACAAGCCGCCGCGCGGGCTCGTGTTCGTGCCGTGGTTCGACGAGTCCAAGCTGATCAACAAGGTGACGCTCGACGCCACCGATCCGATCTCGCTGCAGACCGACTACAAGAAATGCGCCGTGCGCATCGAGCGGGTGTGACCGACATGATCAAGAAGCTTGCCATGATGCTGCTCGCAGCCGGCCTTGCCGCCGGCTCGAGCACCCTGCTCGCCCAGAGCGTCTCGTCCTCGCTGCGGGGACCTGCGCCGCTCAACGACGAAGGCCCGGCGCCGCCGATGCAGCCGATGAAGAACACCGCCGAGAAGGAGGTGCGCAACTATCCGGAGCAGCCGCCGGTGATTCCGCATTCCATCGACGGCTATCAGGTCGACATGCAGGGCAACAAGTGCCTGTCCTGCCACGCGCGTGCACGCACCGCTGAATCGAAGGCGCCGATGCTGTCGATCACCCACTTCATGGACCGCGACGGCCAGTTCCTCGCCTCGGTGTCGCCGCGCCGCTACTTCTGCAACCAGTGCCACGTGCCGCAGAGTGTCGCCACTCCACCCGTCAGCAACGATTTCGTCGACATCGACACGGTGCTGTCGCACGACAAGCCCGGTGCCAAGCGATGAGCAGCGCCGACATCCCGCAGGGGACGGGAACGCCGGCCCCGGAGAAACGGCTCGGGCTCATCCGCCGCACCTGGCAGTTCGTGCTCGACCTGATTGACGTGCTGCTCAAGCCGAGCTCGATCTTCGGGCTGGGCGTGCTGGTGCTCGCCGGCTTCGTCGCCGGCGTGATCTTCTGGGGCGGCTTCAACACGGCGCTCGAGATCACCAACACCGAGAAGTTCTGCACCGGCTGCCACGAGATGAAGGACAACGTGTTCGCCGAGCTGAAGACCACCGTGCATTTCTCCAACCGTTCCGGCGTCCGCGCCTCCTGCCCGGACTGCCACGTGCCGCACAACTGGACCGACAAGATCGCGCGCAAGATGCAGGCGTCCAAGGAGGTCTGGGGTCATCTGTTCGGCTCGATCGACACCCGCGAGAAGTTCAACGACCGCCGGCTCGAGCTGGCGCTGCACGAATGGGCGCGGTTCAAGGCGAACGATTCGCTGGAATGCCGCAACTGCCACAGCTCCCAGTCGATGGACATCACCAAGCAGTCGCCGCGCGCCGTCGAAGCCCACCAGCGCTTCCTGTTCACGGGGCAGAAGACCTGCATCGACTGCCACAAGGGCATCGCGCATCATCTGCCGGACATGAGGGGCGTGCCGGGCTGGCAGTAGGTCCCTTACCTCTCCCCGCTTGCGGGGAGAGGTCGGATTGCATCGAAGATGCAATCCGGGTGAGGGGGTACAGGTCCAACCACTCGCACCTCCCGCGCGGCTGCCCCTCACCCCGACCCTCTCCCCGCCTCAGCGAAGCGAAGCTTCGCCAGGGAACGGGGAGAGGGAGCGCACCGTCTGCCCCTCTTCCAGCTTGATCTCGCTGAAACAGCCCTTAGGTTCACGGAATGTCCCGAGTCGCCCCGCGGCTCCATTCTTGTGAGCCATGACCACCTTCTCCCCGCATCAGGATTCCGCCCTCAAGGCCGTTGGCGATTGGCTGAAGGCCAAGCCGGGCAAGAACGCCACGCCGCAGGTGTTCCGGCTGTTCGGCTATGCCGGAACCGGCAAGACCACGCTCGCCCGCCACATCGCCGAGGGCGTCGACGGCGAGGTCAAGTTCGCCGCGTTCACCGGCAAGGCAGCGCTCGTCATGCGCAGCAAGGGCTGCGACAACGCCTCCACCATCCACTCGCTGATCTACCGCGCGCAGGAGAGCGGCGAGGAGCAGCCGAACTTCGAATTGTGGGACGACGCGCCGGCGTCCAAGGCCAAGCTGATCATCATCGACGAATGCTCGATGGTCGATGCCGATCTCGGCCGCGACCTCTTGTCTTTCGACTGCCCGCTGCTGGTGCTCGGCGATCCCGCACAGCTGCCGCCGGTCAAGGGCGGCGGCTTCTTCACCGACAGCGAGCCCGACGTGATGCTGACCGAGGTGCATCGTCAGGCCAAGGACGATCCGATCGTGCGGATGTCGATGGACGTGCGCGAAGGCAATACGCTCGACATCGGCCGCTATGGCGAGAGCGAGGTGGTGGAGCGCCGCGAGCTCGATCCGTCACGCGTCATGGAGGCCGACCAGGTGCTGGTCGGCCGCAACGCCACCCGCCGCGCCTACAACAACCGCTTCCGTCAGCGCCTCGACATCGAGGACGCGCTGCCCGTCGCCGGCGACAAGCTGGTCTGCCTGCGCAACAACCGCAAGAAGGGCCTGTTCAATGGCGGGCTGTGGCGGGTGAAGTCGCGCGCGACCTCGAAGTCGAAGATCGTGACCATGCGGGTCGCGCCCGAGGAGGATTTCGGACGCAAGGTGACGAAAGTCTCGGTGCGCGGCGAGTGTTTCGCGGGCGGCATCGAGGACATCCCGTGGGAGCAGCGCAAGCCCTATGACGAGTTCGACTACGGCTATGTGCTGACCGTGCACAAGTCGCAGGGCTCGCAATGGGACGACGTCGTCTTGTTCGACGAGAGCTTCGCCTTCCAGGAAGCCCGCGCCCGCTGGCTCTACACCGGCATCACGCGGGCGGCGAAGCGGCTGAGCATCGTGGTGTGAGCCCGCTGCGCCCTCGCAGGCCGCGCCCACCGTCATTCCGGGGCAATCGTCAGAGCGCAATCGCGCTCTGACGATTGAACCCGGAATCCCGAGCTTGTTAGCAAAGAACGCGAGACAATCTCGAGCTTCCGGGTTCAAGGCCTACGGCCTTGCCCCGGAATGACGGCGGTCTTCAAGACGAATTTAACCGAGAACGGTATCGTCCTGCCTCGTTCCTGCAAAGCCTGCGACCTGTTGATCCAGGTCAAGCTGCCGCAGCACGCTTGGCGGATACAAAACGATTCACATGTCTGTATATCACCAGCAGGCGGGGCGGAATCGGATGGCGAATACGAAGACGACGAAGAACAAGACGTCGAACGGCCGGCGAGCGAGTGCGACGGCGCGAGTCGCGCGAAAACAGTCCGCGACCAAGCTCGATCCGATCGGGCAGTCGCTGGTGAATGAATCGACGCAGGCCGCGCAGATCACCGAGCTGTCGGCGTTCGAGAGCGTGCTCCACGGTCCGCCGGCGCTGAACGCCGATTCTGCACCGATCAAGGCCATGCTCGACGGCGCTGCGCCCGATGATGCCAAGCTGATGAAGGCGCTGATCGACGGCAAGACCAAGCCGGACAAGCGTCACACCTCCGACGAGCTCGCCGACAATTGGCGCCAGGGCGGCTATCCCTACAAGTACCGGATGCTCCGCAAGGACTATGAGGAGCAGAAGTTCATCCTGCAGACCGAGCTGCTCAAGCTGCAGAACTGGATGAAGGACGCGCGCCAGCGCCTGGTGCTCTTGTTCGAAGGCCGCGACGCCGCCGGCAAGGGCGGCACCATCAAGCGCTTCATGGAACATCTCAACCCGCGCGGCGCGCGCGTCGTCGCCTTGGACAAGCCGAGCGACGTCGAGCGCGGCCAGTGGTACTTCCAGCGCTATGTCGAGCATCTGCCGACATCCGGCGAGATCGTGCTGTTCGACCGCTCCTGGTACAACCGCGCCGGCGTCGAGCGCGTGATGGGCTTCTGCTCGCAGACAGAATATGACGAGTTCCTGCGCCAGGTGCCGGAGTTCGAGCGCAACCTGGTGCGCAGCGGCATGCATCTGATCAAGTTCTGGTTCTCGGTCAGCCGCGAGGAGCAGCGCCGCCGCTTCAAGGAGCGCGAGGCGCATCCGCTGAAACAGTGGAAGCTGTCGCCGATCGACACCGCCTCGCTCGACAAATGGGACGATTACACCCGCGCCAAGGAGGCGATGTTCTTCTCCACCGACACCGCCGACTGCCCGTGGACCGTGATCAAGTCCGACGACAAGAAGCGTGCCCGCCTGAACGCGATGCGCTGCGTGCTGCATTCGCTGCCCTACGCCGGCAAGGACGTCTCGCGCATCGGCCATGTCGACGACCTCATCGTCGGCCGCGCCAGCGTCATCCATGAGCGCGAGGAGCACGCGAGCTGAGGGCTTCGTGCAGTTTGGAGAGCGGGCAAAGACGCGCCACCGCGCTCTGTTGGAGGGACGACGATCAAGCATCACTCGGGCCTCACAGGTTGCGAGAATGAGTAGTTATGTCCGGGATCGCGCTACAACAATTCGTGTCGTCCCGGCGAACGCCGGGACCCATAACCACCGGCCGTGGTTTGACGCGCAAATGTCGACCACCTCGCTTCCACCACGCCCGCCGCGGCGTGGGTCCCGGCGTTCGCCGGGACGACAGTGGAGGACGACGCTGATGTCACCTGTTCAAATTAGCATTGGCGCCAACAAGGCTTTCTGTCCACCGCCCCTCACTTCGCCGCGACGAAGAAGAAATCCTCCCGCCCCGGCGGCGAGCCGTAGGTGAAGGGCTGCTGGCGTTGCTTGGTGGCCGCCCAGACGTCGTCGCGGACGATGTCGAACAGCTTGCGCACCTCGAGACGCGGCTCCTTGATGGTCCTGGCGAGCGCGGTCGCGAACGGGCTGTTGCCACCATCGCCGTCGAGCGCCGTGGCGCCATGCTTGGCCGCGTAGACCACCATCATGCCCGCACCGGGCTCGATGTTGGAAAACCCCTTGTCGACCAGCTTCAGCGCCAGCGTCTGCTTCATGCCCGGCGCGAACGGGTTGTCGCGGCAGGCATCGAGGATGACGAGGCGCAGCTTGCGCGCCGCGCCGACGGCAGCGAGCACCTGCTCGAGCGCGACCGCCTCGGTCTCGGCATCCTTGTCGGCAGCGAGCTTCGCATCGATCGGCACCAGATAGTTGACGCCGCCGATCTCGAAGCCGTGTCCGGCATAGTAGACCACGGCCCAGTCCGCCTTCTCGGCCTCGGCCTCGAAGCTGCGCAGCGCCTCGAAGAACCTGTCGCGGGAAAGGTCGCTCACCAGCGTCACCGACTGGAAGCCGGTCGCGCGCAACGTGTCCGCGATCAGTCTCGCATCGCGCGGCGGGTTGGGCAGCGCATGCACCGACTTGTAGCCGCCATTGCCGATCACCAGCGCGACGCGGCGCGCATTGGATGCGGCGCCGGCGGTCTGCGGCGTCAGTGCTGCGAGCCGCTCCTGGGCGAGCTTGCGCGCCCTGGCCACGTCGAACGGATCGTAGGTGGTCAGGGCGAAGGCGGCCGCACGATAATCGGCGCGCGCCTGCGCGACGTTGCCACGCTTCTCGAACAGCTGGCCGCGGCTGGCATGGGCGTGGACGTTGTTCGGGTTCAACGCCAGGACCGCGTTGAGATCCTTCAGCGCCGCATCGAGGTCGCCCTTGCGGAGATGGGCGTCGGCCCGGCCGACGATGGCGAACTGGTTCTTCGGCGACCGCTCGATGATCCCGGTCCACCCGGCGATCGCCTCATCGGGACGGCCCATCGCGGTCAGTGTCTCGCTGCGGTACATCGCCGCCAGCGGCGCAGCCGCATCGATCTTCTCGGCCTGTTCGTAGTCGGCCAGTGCGGCGTCGTGCTCCCCCATGAGCGCGCGCACGCGGCCGCGATTGACGTAGCCGAGATAGAGCGTCGGCACGGCGCGGATGGCCGCGTTGAAATCGTCGAGCGCGCTCTGCAGCGCACCGCGGCGCAGATGGATGGTGCCGCGATTGTTGTAGGCGATCCCGAAGGTCGGACGCTTCTGCACGGCGGCGTCGTAATCGGCCAGCGCCAGTTCATCCTTGCCCCTGCGCTCATAGACATAGCCGCGCCGGTTGAGGATCGTGACATTGTCCGGATCGGCGGCCAGCGCGGCCGTCAACGCCTCGATGGCCTTGTCGTCCTCGTGCTTGTTGAGCGCGACCAGGCCGCGAATGTCGAGCGCCAAGGCGAGGTCCTTGCCGGTCAGGTTGCCGCCCTCGAGCAGGCGCTCGCAGGCCGACGCCCGCGTAGCCAGCTCGGCCTGACGGCTGCGGCAGACGGCTGGATCATCGCTCAGAACCGGACCGGCGAAGGCAGGCAGGACGGGAACGATCAGCAGCAGGAGCAACGGCAGGAGGCGCAGCATGGCCGGGATGGATCTCGCGTGGGCGGGTCGATCGTTTGTCGAACGAATATCGTCGCGGTTCGGCCAAGACCAGAGGCCAAGACCAGAGGCGAGGAGCAGGGCGCCGCAGCAACCCGGTCCCGTCGTCCTGTTCACGCAGTCGTGTGGCAGCCCCTGTAACGCCCTGTGACCGACGACGTATCTTGCGACAGAGGCTTGACCGGGCCACTGTTCCGGCCGGCGAGACGAGACAAGTCACCAAAGAGGATCCCAAGATGCGCCTCACCCGCTCCCTTTTCGTCAAGACTGCCCTGCTCGGCGCGATCGCGGCCGCCGGCATCCTGGCATGGCAGCCGCTCCACGCCGCCGAGGAAGCCGTGGTGATCCCGCCTCCGGCCCAGGACCAGCCGGCGGCCGAAGGCATTGAAACGGCGGTCGTGGCCGGCGGCTGCTTCTGGGGCGTCCAGGGCGTGTACCAGCACACCGCCGGCGTGGTCAGCGCCGTGTCCGGCTACGCCGGCGGCACCAAGGCGACGGCCGACTACCGCTCGGTGTCGAGCGGCAGCACGGGCCATGCCGAGTCCGTGCAGATCAAGTTCGATCCGAAGAAGATCTCCTACGGCAGGATCCTGCAGATCTTCTTCTCCGTCGTGCACGACCCGACGCAGCTGAACCGGCAGGGCCCGGATTCGGGCCCGCAATATCGCTCCGCGATCTTCACCACCTCGGAGGCGCAGAAGAAGGTCGCCGAGGCCTATATCGCCCAGCTCGACAAGACCAAGGTGTTCGGCAAGCCGATCGTCACCAAGGTCGGCAAGCTCGAGGCGTTCTACCCGGCCGAGGACTATCACCAGGATTATCTGACGCTGCACCCGAGCCAGCCCTATATTGCCTATAACGACCTGCCGAAGATCGACAATCTGAAGAAGATCTTCGCCGAGAACTACATCGACAAGCCGACGCTGGTCAGGGACGCCAAGGCGACGAATTGAGGCCGACCGGCACGACGACAGGGCGGACCCAGGCGGATCCGCCGGAGGACAAGAGGATGAGCGACACCAAGACGAGCGACAAGGTGGTCAAGAGCGAGGCGGAGTGGCGCCGCGAGCTGACGCCGATGCAATATGCCGTGCTGCGCGAGAAGGCGACCGAACGTCCCTTCTCCGGCGAGTACGAGCATGAGCATCGCGCCGGCACCTATGTCTGCGCCGGCTGCGGCCAGACGCTGTTCGAATCCGACGCCAAGTTCGATTCCGGCTGCGGCTGGCCGAGCTTCACCGCGCCGGCGGCCGAGAGCCACGTCGACGAGGAGACCGACTATACCCACGGCATGGTCCGCACCGAGGTGCTGTGCTCGAAATGCTCGGGTCATCTCGGCCACGTCTTCCCCGACGGTCCGGGGCCGACCGGATTGCGCTACTGCATCAACTCGGCGGCGCTGAAGCTGAAGCCGCGCTGATCGTTGTCCGGCGCTTTCCGGCGCTCCCGGGCCCGTTCTTGCAACGGTACCGGGAGGCCGGCAGGCCCGGCCCGGCGCGCCCGGAGCGGTCAAAATCGGCCACAAGGCGCGAGATTTTCACCGTGCGGATCGGCCTCCCCTGCATTCACAAGTTGCAGATCAATTAAGTTGTTGAAAAAATAGGATATTTCAATACGGCCGGAAGCAGCCCGGATTTACGATGTGACCGGGCAGGATTCGCATTTCTGTCAAATCGGCCTATATTAGGGGCCGTAACTGACATGCAGGGCTGGGCCGCCTGGAGCGGCAAGAATACCGCCCTCCACACCCGCAATCGCTGGCGTCATTGCCAAGCTTGATCGTTCGAAAGCTCGCGTCAGCGCTCTTAGCCGACAAGAAGAGGTCTCAGACCATGCGTCCAATGCGTCCGTTCAACTTCAACACCTCTGCCGAACTGTTTCCCGCCGCCATTCGCAAGAAGAAGCGGGCGGGCTTTGCCTATCGGCGGTTCGGCACCGCGGCCGAGGCCGTGCGCTTCGCCATGGAGGAGTTGCCGGCGGACTCGCTGAATGGCGCCTATCTGCAGGTCGAGGAAGCCCGGTTCGACCAGAACGGCATCCGCACCCTGTATGAGAGCGAGGCGTTTCCGCTGCCGCGCCGCGCCGTCGAGGACAAGGCGCCCGACGCCGATGCAGCCTGACGGCAGCCAGACCATCAGACGACACCCTGCCCCGCCTCGTGCGGGGCAGTTTTTTTATGGAGACCTCTTTATCGGTTTCTGCCGTTGGTCAGCGCGGCTGGGTATCCAACCACCGCCGCAGGATCTTGGCGTTGCGCATGTTGGCGCGGAACAGCACGTCGAACGCATCGCCCGCGACCGGCACCATGCCGATCACGCCTTCGACCGCGACGTTGCCGAGCATCCGCGTGATGACGTGCCAGGGCGCACCCAGCGCGCGGGCCTCACGCACCAGCCACAGCGACAGCGCGGTCGCGATGAGGTCGCCGACGACCGGGATCAGGCCGATGATGCCGTCGATGCCGTAGCGGATGTTGGTGCCGGGCACGACGAAGGCGACGTCGAGCAGCCTGGCCACCGCCTCGAGCCGGGCGATGCGCTGCTCGCGTGTCAGATTGCCGAACGGATTGGCGCCCTGGAAGTCGAAGCGAACGCCGCCCGGCCCGACGAAGGCGCCATTGAACGACGATTGGAAGCCTCCCTGCGGGACCTCCCGTCCATCCTGGTCGATGATCGGCCCCCGCGCCTCATTGGCGCTGAAATGCGCCTGCGAGGCACGTCCGGAGGCGCGGCGGGGCGAGGTGGAGATCTGGTCTTGCATACCCATCACATAGAAACGCGGCAGCGCGGCGCAAGTTGCGTCACGCCGTCACGCTCCGTGCTCGCTGGGCCGGGCCGGCGAGGCGTCCGGAAGTTGCTCATCGACGAATTTGTGAACCAGCCAGGACGATACCGTCGCCGGAATGAAGCCGACGAGGCCATACAGGATCCACTGGAGCGCGCCGTATTCGGAGCCGTGGGACGCATAGTTGAAGCCGGCGAAAACGAAGGCGATGCCGCCCACGATCAGCATCCGGATCGCCGGCGTGATGCGGCGGACATGGAACAGGATGTCGTCGATCGCGCACATCATCAGCGCCGGCAGAAAGCCGAACAGATAGCTGTATTGCAGCGACGTGGCGAACACCTTGAACAGCTTGGCCACTTCACCCGGATCGGTCTTGGTCCAGTAGCCGGACATGTAGGTGGTGACCAGAAGCAGCGCGAAGCCGCCCAGCGCGGGGCCGACGGCCACGAAGATGAGATATCGCTTCATGACAAACCTCCTGCCTCGCCGATCCGCCGACGGCGCGAAGCCCGTGCCGCCCGGTCAGTCTCCCCACAGCGCGAAGGCGTCGTTGAAGGCGCGCTCGCCCGGAGCCCCCTTCTCGATCGCGATGATCGCCCGGCGTTGGTTGGTGTAGACCAAGGGAACGTCGAACCAGGAGCGCTCCTTCAGGAGCTGCACGTTGCGGGTCCGGTCGGCGTCGACATTGGAGAGACCGACCAGGAAGAAGCCGTCGGTCACCTTGACCGCGAGGCCCGCCAGCGGCGTACCGCGCGACTGCTCGTTGGACTTCATCAGGATGCCCGGCACGTTGCCGACGCCTCCGCCCGCGAAATCCTGCGGCAGGATGAAGGTCAGCTCGGCGGTATGGCTCGCCGGCAGCGACGTGTCGGTGTTGCGGCGGAACGACATCGTCATCTTGAACTTGCGATCGGGAATCTCGATGTCGGCCCGCACGGCGATGTCAGCCTTCTGCGTGCCTGTCGCCTTGATCTGCTCGGTGCGCCAGACCACCGTGCCGAGATACTGCTTGCCCTTCGGATCGGCCGGATCCTCGTCGTAGAGCACGACCTTCTGGGCCACCGGCGCGATCTGGTCCGAGGATGGCGACTGGCCGACGCGGTCGGTGATCTTCGGCTTGCTCAGCGGCGCCCCGGCGTCCTTCGGCGCCTCGACCGTCGAGGTCGACTTGAACAGGCTGCTGACGGTTCCGACCAGCGGACGGCCCCACAGAATGCCGGCGCCGATCAGGATCAGCACGATGCCGGCAGCAATGGCGGCCTTGAACGGGAAGGTCGATCCACTGCGCTCCGGCTTTTTCTTGGCCTCGCGTTCGCCGGCCGTCCGCGGACGGGCCGAGGCGGTGGCCGGCACCGCGTAGCGCTCGGCTTCCTGGACCGACTCGTCATAGGAATAGGCCGGCTCGGCGGGCAGCGGCGGCCGGTCATCATCGCCGTCGAGGCGGTCGAGGTCGGTCGCCGGAACATTGGCGTAGGTCTTGCGCGCGGCGCGATTGGCCTGGGCCGTCGCCTTGCCGAGATCGTCGACATCGGCGGTGATGTCCCGGAAGCCACGCATCGACGGCGTCGCAGCGGCGGTGCCGTTGTTGTCCTGCCCCCGTCGCTGGGGGCCCGGACGCTCGCGCAACGGCGGCACGTCCTGGGACGCGACCTGTGGCGGCTGCGGCCGAGCCGGTGCAGCCGGGGCTGCCGCGGCAACCGGCGACTCGGGCCGCGGAGGACGGGCGGACCGTGTCTCGGCCGGCTCAGGACCAGTCGGCGGACGGTCGTTGCGAGGGACTGGGGACCCAGCAGCTGGCCGCGGTCGCGCAGCGGGAGCCGCCGGTTGTTCGGGCGTCGGGCCGGGCTGAGCTGCGGGGGCCGCCGGAGCATCGGGATTGCGCGCGCCGGCCCGGCGCAGCGCATCGCCGGGACGGGCCGCGCCGCTGGAAGCCCGCTGTGCCTCGCGGGCGCGCTGAGCCGCTTCGGCCTCGACCTTGCGGACCGCCTCCTCGAGCGACAGGCGCTCGCGGGTGATCTCGGATTCGCTGAGCGGCGGCTGGACGCTGCGCAGCTGCGCGATCAGCGCCGCCCGTGCCCGCTCATAAAGCGCGCGCCGGCTTTCGCCGGGAGCGTTGGGGTCCAATCCGGCAATGGCGCGGGCTATCAGCGGGTAGTAGTCGGCCATATCAACTCAATTCGCGGGCTGCGCTGTCGGGTCCCTTCACGCTTCGAAGGGATTCTGGACCAGAATAGTATCCTCGCGTTCGGGGCTGGTGGAAAGCAGCGCAATCGGGCAACCCACCAGTTCCTCGATGCGTCGGACGTATTTGATGGCCTGGGCCGGCAGATCGGCCCAGGAGCGTGCGTTCGCCGTCGGCTGCTTCCAGCCTTCGATGGTCTCGTAGATCGGCTCGACCCGGGCCTGAGCGCCTTCGCCTGCCGGGAAATGATCGATCTCCTTGCCGTCCAGCCGATAGCCGGTGCAGACCTCGATGGTGTCGAAACCGTCGAGAATGTCCAGCTTGGTCAGTGCAAGACCGTTAATGCCGCAAGTCCGCACCGCCTGGCGAACCAGGACGGCATCGAACCAGCCGCAACGACGCGGCCGGCCGGTATTCGTTCCGAACTCGCGGCCACGCTCGCCGATCTTCCGGCCCGTCTCGTTGTCCTGCTCGGTGGGAAACGGTCCCTGCCCGACCCGCGTCGTGTAGGCCTTGCAGAGGCCGAGCACGTAGCCGATCGCGCCCGGCCCCAGGCCGGCGCCGGTCGCAGCCTGCGCCGCCACCGTGTTGGACGAGGTCACGTAAGGGTAGGTGCCGTGATCGACGTCGAGCAGCGCGCCCTGTGCGCCTTCGAACAGCAGGCGCTTGCCCTCGCGACGCTTGATGTCGAGCAGCCGCCAAACCGTTTCGGTATAAGGCAGCAGCTTCGGCGCCAGCGCGGTCAGCTCGTTCAGAATGACCTTGCCGTCGATCGGCTCCAGGCCGAGCCCGCGGCGCAATGCGTTGTGGTGGGCGAGCAGGCGGTCGATCTTGTGCGGCAGCGTGTCGAGGTCGGCGAGGTCCATCAGGCGGATCGCGCGACGGCCGACCTTGTCCTCATAGGCCGGACCGATGCCCCGGCGGGTGGTGCCGATCGCGGTCGCGGCGCTCGCGGACTCGCGGAGCGCATCGAGCTCCCGGTGCAGCGGCAGGATCAGGGTGACGTTCTCGGCGACGCGCAGATTGTCCGGGCTGATGGACAGGCCCTGCGACTGCAGCTTGCTGACCTCGTCGAGAAAGGCTTGCGGATCGAACACGACGCCATTGCCGATCACCGACAGCTTGCCGGTGCGCAGCACGCCCGACGGCAGCAGCGCCAGCTTGTAGGTCGCGCCGTTGATGACGAGCGTATGACCGGCGTTGTGGCCGCCCTGGAAGCGAACGACGATGTCGGCCTGCTCCGACAGCCAGTCGACGATCTTGCCCTTCCCCTCGTCACCCCACTGGGCGCCGACGACGACGACGTTAGCCATTCGCAGCTCTTTCCTCTGCCAAGATCCAAAACAGCACGATCGGCTCGGACGATATCGCTTCCGATGAGGGGCCAGCCTGGCCAACCATGCGCCCAGCCCAAATCGCGGCCGGGACCGCTCGCTTGCGAGGCGACCCACCGGATAAAGGAAGCCGCCGGGCTAGGCAAGCAAGAACGGGCCCTCGGAGCACACAACAGCGCCACCAAGCCTTTGATAAGCCCCAAAATTTCATGCCGCCCCGGCTGCGGATGGGCGACCCGGGCCGGCGCTTCTGTCGGCGCCCTGACCCAGGCATGCTCATTGAGCACTGGAACGGCGGCGAATCTACGATCGAAGTTGCGAACCGGACGCACAGCTGCTGATCAGCACCGTCGCCGGTCAGGCCTGAATGCGCCCATCGACAACCTCGATGATGCGGTCGCAGCGCCGCGCCAGATCAAGGTTGTGGGTGACCAGCAGGAAGCTGGTGCCGACCCGGCGATTGACCTGTTGCAGCAGGGCGAAGACCGCCTCCGCCGACTTGGTGTCGAGATTGCCGGTCGGCTCGTCCGCCAGCACCAGATCCGGGTTCATCGCCAGCGCCCGCGCCACCGCGACGCGCTGCTGCTGGCCGCCCGACATATTGCTTGCGAGATGGCCCGCGAACTTCGCCAGACCGACCTGGTCGAGCAGCTTGGCGGCCTGCGCCTCGATCTCCGGACTCGGAAAACCGCGATCGACCAGCAGCGGCATCATGACGTTCTCCTTGGCCGTGAAGGCGGAGATCAGCAGATGCGACTGGAAGATGAACCCGATGGTGTGGCCGCGCAGATGGGTGAGCTCGGCATCGCTGAGCGCGGCGGTGTCCTGGCCCTTGATCGTCAGTCGCCCGGAGGTCGGCCGGTCGAGCAGGCCGACGATGTTGAGCAACGTGCTCTTGCCGGAGCCGGACGGACCGATCAGCGCAACGAACTCGCCGCGGTCGACCTCGAGGTCGATGTCGTGCAGCACCTCGCTCTCGGTCGGCTGGCCGACATTGTAGGCCTTGCAGACCTTCTCCAGACGCAGGATGACCTCAGCCACGGATCGCCACCACCGGATCGAGCTTGGCCGCGCGCAACGCCGGCGCGGTCGCCGCGAGCAGCCCCGTCACCGTCGCGATCAGGGCCGTGATGATGAAGAGCCGGCGTTCGAGGATCAGGGGAAATAGTTCCGAACCGTCAGCCTGGCGCTGAACCGCATGCCAATAGATCAACGCCCCCGCTCCCATCGCGGCGCCGAACAGTGAGCCGATGAAGCCGAGCAGCCCGCCCTGCAGCAGGAACACGCGCAGGATCTGGCCGCGCGAGGTCCCCATCGCCCTGAGAATGCCGATCTCCTTGGAGCGCTGGATCACCGAGACGATCAGCACGGCTGCGATGCCGAACGCGACCGAGAGCGCAACGAAGACGCGGATCAGCGTGTTCGAGGTCTCCTGCGCGCGCACCGCGGTGAAGAACTGCGCATTGGTCTTGATCCAGCTGTCGGCCTTGACCAGGTTCGCTGCCTGGATGCGCTGGGCGATATCCTCCGCCGCGTAGATGTCCTTCACGGTGATGTCGATGGTGGTGACGCCGCCGACCATGCCGAGCAGCGACTGCGCAGTGCGCAGCGCGACATACGCCGCGCGCTGATTGACGCCCTTGTTGCCGAGATCGACCAGGCCGGTCACCGTCAGCACGCGATTGGCGCCGGAGGCGGCCTGGACATTGAGCTTGTCACGAACGATCGCGCCGAGCTCCCTGGCCAATTCGGTGCCGATGATGATGTCGTCGCTGGTCAGCCGCGGCTCGCCGGCGACGATGTAGTCCGGCACGCGCACGATCTTGAAGTAGCTCTCCGGCTCGACGCCGGACAAGGTTACGGCGCGGCTGGCATCGCCACGAATGGCCAGCGCCGAACCGGAAATGGTCGGCGACACCGCGGTGATCTCCGACATCGCCAGCATCTGGTCGCGGATCTTGGGCCATTGATCGATCGAGATCACGCGCTGACTCGGGCGCTGCACGATCGGATCCTCGATGACGCCGTTGCCGTTGCGCAGGGGACGCGCGACCTGATCCGGCGTCAGCAGTTGAATCTGCGGCTGCGAGGTCAGCACGCGTTTGATGAAGTTGGCCTCGAGACCCGCCAGCATCGCCGACATGAACACGATCACGCCGACGCCGATCGCGATGCCTCCGATGATGAACAAGGTCTGCAGACGTCCTTCGCGCAGGAAGCGCACCGCCGCGATCCACTCGAACGGCAGCCAGCGGTTCACGGCAGCACCGGACGAAAGCGCTGTCCGGTCACGACACCCGAACTCTGGGGCACCGCGACGTCACCCGCATTCAAGCCGTCGACGATCTCGACATGACTGTTGCCGCGAATGCCGGCGCGCACCGGCAGCTTGACGGCGCGGCCGTCCTTGATGCCGAGCACCCAGGGCTGCCCGGAGGTGAGATCATGTACCGAGCGCACCGGCAGCTCGAGCGTGTCCTTGCGCGATGCGACCTCGATGTCGACCGACACCGTCATGTCCTGGCGCAGATAGTCCGGCGGATCCTTGACGGTCAGCTTGACCTGCACGGACGCGCGGGACAGATCGATGCCGGGATTGATGTAGCTGACGACGGCCGCGAAGCGCTTGTCGGGATAGGCATCCGCCGAGGCCAGCGCCGCCTGGCCGAGCGCCAGCTTGCCGAGATTGCGCTCGTCGATCTGCAGGACGAGTTGGACGTCGCCGGCAGGCGCCAGCACCAGCAGCGCCTTGCCCGGCTGGGCCACGGTCCCCTTCTCGACATTGCGCGTGATCAGCACGCCATCGCGGGGCGCCGAGATCGTTGCGTAGCCGAGCCGCGATTGAGCCGTGTCGAGATTGGCGCGCGCCTGGTTCAGCTGCGTCTCCGCCATCACGTGGTCGCTACCGCCCGGGCTGGCGGTGAAGACCTGGAATTCGGCCGCGCGCTTCTGCGCCAGAGCGATATCCAACGTCTTCTGCGCCTCGTCGAGCGCGGCGCGCGTGGCATAGCCATTGCCGGTCAGTTGCGAGGTCCGATCATAGCTCTGCTGCGCGTTGAGCAGCGTCGCCTGCGCCTGGCGCAGCGCCTCCTTCGCCGAGGGCAAGGTCAGCTCCGCGAGCTGCCGCATCCGCGCTTCGGCCTGCGCGACCTGTCCCTGGGCTTGCACCACCGCAGCCTTGAGCTCGCGCGCTTCCAGCGAGATCAGCGGCTGGCTCTTGGTGACACGCTGGCCTTCGAGCACGAGAACTTCATCGACGGTGCCCGTGATCTGGCTGCCGATCTCGACGCGGAACGGCGTCTCGACATGGCCGCTGGCAACGACCGTCTCGACCAGATCGCCGCGCCGGACCTGATCGACCGAGATCGCCGGGCCGAGCATGACGCGCACGCTCTGCCAGCCGCCGAGGCCGAGCAGCAGCACGACCGCCAGAATGAACCAGCGATGCGCCAGCAAGGCGGTCCACACCTTCGGCATTGGCTTGCTGTTCTGACGCGTGAGGGCTGCAGCTTGGTCGACCATGTCCATCAATACAGATGCGCCCGGCGGACCGGGCGGGATCTCGTCCTCGTGCTCGTCAACTTGCAGCCGCCAGCCCTGCGGCGCGGTTCCTGGAAATTAGGTCATGGGCGCATCGGGATGTTGCGCTAGGTCAACCGGGGCACGATGCTTCGTGCAATTCAGCCGTGAACATCTGTCCACGAACATGAACGGGCGCGCGTGACCACGGAAACCACCTCCGGCCTCCCCCGGTTCTGGCGCCTCTCGCCCGCGCAGGTCGGAGCGTCCCTGGGCTGCGATTTGAAGGGACTCGGCGAGTCCGACGCACAACAGCGGCTGCAACTCTATGGCCGCAACGCCGACTCTCCGTCGCACGTCGTTGGCCCCCTGCGCGCCGTGCTGCGCCGGCTGCTCGAGCCGCTATCGCTCATTCTGCTCGTCGCCGGCATCATCTCGATGGTGACAGGCGACGTGATCGGCGGCGCAATTATCGTCCTGATCCTGACGCTGTCGATCGGACTCGATACCGTTCAGGAGGGCCATGCCGTCAAGGCCGCGGAGGAGCTGCGGCGCTCCGTGGCCTTGAAGGCCGAGGTCAAGCGCGACGGCGCCTATCGCGAGATCGATGTCGACCTGGTCGTGCCCGGCGACATCGTGCGCGTGCGCGCCGGCGACATCGTTCCGGCGGATGCATTGATTCTCGAGTCCAAGGCTTTCACCGCCGGCGAGGCTGCCCTGACCGGCGAGCCCTATCCCGTGACCAAGCAGGCCGACCTTCCCAGCGACGAGAACGATACGTCGAACGCGCTGTTCCGCGGCTCGGTGGCGCAGACCGGCGAAGCCGTCGCTCTCGTCGTCAACACCGGGCCGAACACGATGTTCGGGGCGGCCGCCTCGGCACTGGCGGAAGCACAGGTGCGTACGCCGTTCGAGCGCGATCTGCACGAGTTCGGTCTGGTCGTCGCACGACTCACACTGGCGCTGGTCGTCATCGTGCTCGCCTTTCGCGTGGTGTTCGGCCGCGACGTGCTCGACTCGCTGTTGTTCTCGGTCGCGCTCGCGGTCGGACTGACGCCCGAGCTGCTGCCGATGATCACGACGGTGACGCTGTCGCGCGGAGCGCTGCGCATGGCCAAGCGCAAGGTGATCGTGAAGCGGCTCGCGGCGATCCACGACCTCGGCGCGATGTCGGTGCTGTGCACCGACAAGACGGGAACGCTGACGTCGGCGGAGATCACGCTGGCCCGCAGCATCGCGGCGGACGGCCGCAACGATCCGCGCGCCGCGGAGCTCGGCGCGATTGCCGCCGCGCTCGGCGGCGATCGCGGATCGCTCGATACCGCGCTGCTCGCAGGTGCCGATCAGGCCGCAGCAGGATGGGCCTTGGGCGGCCAGCAGACCTTCGACTTCTCGCGCCGACTCGGCTCCGTGCTGGCAATCCGCGGCACCGAGCAGATCCTGATCGTGAAGGGCGCGCCGGAGGCCGTCATCGAGCTCTGCACGCAGCAAAGGCAGGGCAGCACCATCGCCGCGCTCGACGACAATGGTCGTCACGCGATGCGCGAGCGCGTTCATGCACTGGCCCACGAGGGACTGCGCACCGTCGCGATCGCCTCGAAACCCTGGAGCGGTGTGGCCCGCGAAATCGAGACCGAGGACGAGCAGGAACTGATCTTCGAGGGCCTGTGCGCCTTCGCCGATCCGCCCAAGCCGACGGCGGCAGCCGCGATCGCACAGCTCGCCCGCGCCGGCATCGCATTGAAGATTCTCTCCGGCGACGATCCCGTGGTCGTCAAACGATTGGCGGGACTGGTCGGCCTGAAGGCCGACCGCGTGCTGTCCGGAAGCGACATCGCCGAGCTCAGCGATGAGGCGCTCGCGGTGCAGGTTCGCTCGGCCGACGCCTTCGGACGGCTCGCCCCCGATCAGAAATCGCGTATCGTCAAGGCGCTGCAGGCCTCGGGCGAGGTCGTCGGCTTCCTCGGCGACGGCATCAACGATGCGCCGGCGCTGAAGGTGGCCGACATCGGCCTGTCGGTCGACGGTGCGACCGGCGTGGCACAGTCCGCGGCCGACATGATCCTGCTCTCCTCCGATCTCGAGGTCGTCGCCGACGGCGTCGAGGAGGGCCGGCGGACCTTTGCCAACATCCTGAAATACGTCCGGATGGGCGCGAGCTCGAACTTCGGCAACATGCTGTCGATGGCGGTCGCCTCGATCGTGCTGCCGTTCCTGCCGATGCTGCCGACGCAGATCCTGCTCAACAACCTGCTCTATGACCTCTCCGAGCTCGGCATTCCCTTCGATCGCGTCAGCCCGCAGGCGACCGCGCGGCCGCAGCGCTGGGACATGAAGCGGCTGTTGCGCTTCGCCGGGATCATGGGGCCGTTATCGTCGCTGTTCGACTTCCTGACCTTCGGCGCGCTGCTCTATCTGTTCCACGCCACGCCCGACGAGTTCCGCACGGCCTGGTTCCTCGAATCCATGGCGACGCAGATTCTCGTCATCTTCATCATCCGGACCAACGGGCGACCATGGAGCAATCGGGCCGATCCGATGCTGACGGCCTCGTCGCTGACCGCGCTGTTCGCCGCGCTCATTGTTCCCTTCACACCGGCGGGCGCATGGTTCGGCTTCGTTGCCCCGCCCGTTGCCATGCTGGCTGGCATCGCGGTCCTGGTCGCCGCCTACTTGGTCAGCGCGGAAGCGCTCAAGTCTTTCGCCGTGAGAACCGGACGTCCACGACGTCACCACAGGCATCACCGTCAGCATGGACATTCATGACCGCCCTGGCTGCATGGTCGCGATGCATCTGCCCTCTTGATGGGCAACGGCAATTGGTGTCTGTCGAGAAGGCCGGGGAGGAAACAGCGGCCGGGACAACCGGGCCGAATGCCGCGGCGCACGAACCGGGTCCAAAACCGCCGTATGACCGCCGCCGATCCCCCTGCATCCGCCGCGCCTGCGCGCGCCTGGATCGCGAACCAACCCTACGTGCTGCTCAGCATCACCGCGCTGTGCTGGGCCGGTAACGCGGTCGTTGGCCGCCTCGCAGCCGGTCACATCCCACCGGTGACGCTGTCGTTCCTGCGCTGGTCGCTGGCGTTCCTTCTGATCTTGCCGCTGGCCTGGAAGCAGTTGCGGCAAGACTGGCCGGCGATCCGGTCCAAGCTGGGCATCATGATCGCGCTGTCGGTGACCGGCATCGGCGCGTTCAACACGCTGCAATACTGGTCGCTCGAATATACCCAGGCACTTAACACGCTGCTGCTGCAATCCGGCGGCCCGCTGATCGTCGCGATGTGGTCGATGCTGCTGCTGCGCGTGCACCTGACGCTGGCGCAGGCGATCGGCATCGTGCTGTCGCTCGCAGGCGTGCTGCTGATCCTGACGCGCGGCCACCCTACCGCGCTCGCCGACATCAGCTTCAACAAGGGTGACCTGATCTTCCTGGTCGCGATGGCGGTGTTCGGCTTCTACTCGGTGCTGACGATCAAGCGGCCTCAGATCCACGGTCTGTCGATGGTCGCTTTCACCTTCGGCTGCGGCGCAGCCAGCCTGATCCCGCTGTTGATCTGGGAACTCAACGCCCGCCCGGTGATGGCGTTCGATGCCCAGAACCTGCTGTCGCTGCTCTACGTCGCGATCTTTCCCTCGACCATCGCCTATCTCTGCTTCAACCGCGGCGTGCTCCTGATCGGCGCCAACCGCGCCGCACCGTTCTTCCACGTCGTGCCGGTGTTCGGCTCGATCATGGCGTTCGTGTTCCTCGGCGAGCAGCCGCAGATCTTCCACGTCATCGGCTTTGCCCTGGTGCTGAGCGGGGTCTACGTGGCCTCGCGCAAGCAGGCGACATGAGGCGCGGACTACTGAACGAGAGCGCCTGCATGGCACCAATTCGCGACGGCGCATTGCGTTGAGCCGGGATTTGGCCCACCCTCCCGGCTTCTCCCGTCAGAGCATCCCGCCTCCCTTGCCCGCCGACGACCTCAAGCCATCCTCGCCGTTCGCCTGGCTCAACAACCAGCCCTATCTGCTGCTGACGCTGGCGTCGCTGTTCTGGGCCGGCAACATCGTGCTGGCGCGCTACGTCGCCGGCCACGTGCCGCCGTTGACCTTGTCCTGCATCCGTTGGATCGGCACCTTCCTGATGCTATGGCCGTTCGCACGAACTCATCTCGTGCGCGACTGGCGCATTTTGCTGGCGAACTGGCCGCTTCTGCTGGTGTTGGCGCTGACCGGCTTCGCCATCAACAACGCGCTGTCCTATTGGGCGATGCAGTACACCCAGGCGCTCAATGGCCTGCTGATCCAATCCTCGGCTCCCCTGTTCGTCGCGCTGTGGTCGCTCGTGCTGTTCGGAGTCCGGCTGACGGCGGCGCAGCTCGCCGGCATCGCGATGTCCTTGACAGGCGTGTTGGTCATCTTGCTGCGCGGCGACCTCGGCGCATTGGCCGCCATTCAGTTCAACCGCGGCGACCTGATGTTTGCGGGCGCGCTGCTGGTGTTCGGGATCTATTCCGCCGTCATGACGCGACGGCCGGCCGTGCACCAGCTGTCGTTGATCTCAGCCTGCACCGCCCTGGGCGCGCTGTTGCTGCTGCCGCTGGCGGCCTGGGAATACGCCTCCGGCTTCGTGCTGCAGCTCGATCTGCTGTCGGTCCTGACGCTCGGCTACGTCGTGGTGTTCGCCTCGACGCTGGCCTATCTGTTCTTCAACCGCGGCATCGGCCTGATCGGGCCGAACCGCGCCGCGCCGTTTTTGCATCTCGTGCCGCTGTTCGGCTCGGTGCTGGCCATCCTCCTGCTCGGCGAGGAGCTGAAGCCGTTCCACCTGATCGGCTACGCGCTGGTCATCGCCGGCGTGATCATCGCGTCGCGCACGGGCCGCACCAAGGTCGCCTGAGCGAGGCGCGACGTCAGCGCGGCTGCTTCGGCTACGCCGTCCGTACCTTTGCCATGAAGCCGTCGACGGCCTGCTGCAGCAGCCCGGACTGGCTGTCGAGCTCGCGCGCGCTCGCCAGCACCTCGGAGGCGGCCATACCGGTCGCTTCCGCGGCCTTGGTGACGCCCCCGATATGCGCGCTGATCTCGTTCGAGCCGGCGGCGACCGACTGGATGTTGCGCGCGATCTCGCGGGTCGCGTCGCCCTGCTGGGAGATCGAGGTCGAGATCGAGTTGGTGATCTCGCTCATCTGGGCGATGGTCTGGGTGATGCCGCCGATGGCGGCGACCGCATCCTGCGTCGAGGTCTGCATCGCGGCGACCTGCGCCGAGATCTCCTCGGTCGCCTTCGCCGTCTGGTTGGCCAGCGCCTTGACCTCGGAGGCGACGACGGCAAACCCCCTGCCGGATTCGCCGGCGCGGGCAGCTTCGATGGTCGCGTTCAGCGCCAGCAGATTGGTCTGCGCCGCGATCGAGTGGATCAGCTTGACGACCTCGCCGATCTTCTCGGCGCCGGTCGACAGCACCTGCACGGTGGCATTGGTGCGCTCGGCATCGCCGACCGCCCTGCTGGCGATCTCGCTGGAGCGTGCGACCTGACGGGAGATCTCGTTGACCGAGCTCGACAGCTCCTCGGCCGCGGACGCCACGGTGCCGACATTGTCGTTCGCGCTCTGCGTGGCGGCGCTGACCGTAGAGGCGCGTGAGCTCGCATCGCTCGCCGTCGACGTCATCGACTCCGCGGTGTGCTGCATGCCCTCCGCCGCCGAGGCCACCGAGCGGACGATGCCGTTGACGCTGCGCTCGAAGTCAGCCGCGAGATTTTGCATCGCGGCGCGCCGCTCCGTCTCGGCGCGCTGCTTGTTCGCGGCCTCCGCCTGCTCGAGCTCGCGCATCCGCACCGCATTGTCCTTGAAGATCTGGACCGTGGCCGCCATGCCGCCGATCTCGTCACCGCGGCCGACACCGGGGATCTCGCCGTCGAGCCGCCCGTCGGCGATCTCCCGCATGCGGACGCCGAGGCGATCCAGCGGCACGCTGATGCTGCGGCTGATCAGCCAGGCGATGCCGCCGGCGACGATCGCGATGCCGGCGCAGGCCATCCAAATCATCCATTTCAGCGGCTGCATCTTGGCATCGAGATCGTCGACATAGACGCCGGTGCCGACGAACGTGTTCCAGCCGGGGATCATGACCGCATAGGAAATCTTCCGGGTCGGCTGCTCCTGGCCCGGACGCAGATATTCATAGTGCAGGGTCACGTCGCCGTTCTTGGCGACGCCGTCGCGCAGCTCGACGACCAGCTTGCGTCCGTTGAGCTCGAAATCGATGACGTTCTCGCCGCGCTGCTTCGGGTTTTGGGACAGGACCACGATCCCGTCCATCGTATAGGCGAACAGGTAGCCCGCGCCCTTGTCGAAGGTCATCGTCCGGCCGCGGTCGATGAACGCGTCGAGCGCCGCCTCCTTCGTCATCTTGCCGGCTTCGACCTCCTTGATGAGGCCGAGCGCCATGTTGCGCGCGGTCTCGACGATGGCCCTGCACTGCTCGATGCGGGCGTTGACCATCTCCCGATGCATCAGGTCGGCGGCGAAGCTACCGGCCGCGGCAAGCCCCAGGAGAGCGACACCGACCACGATGGCCAGCTTGGGGGCGATCTTCATATTGTTCAGCAGCACGCGACGAACTCCGCCCGATCGATGTCAACGATCTGTCAAGGTAACCTGCAGATCAAATGATCAGGCGATGGTTAGGGTTCGGTTGCGAATGCCTCCCGTATTAACCCGGATCAGCTCGGCACGGCAACATCCCCGGACGGGACCGGAGCGGAGGTCGGGCGCAACGGCGCGAACTCCTCGGCCGTCAGCGTCTCCTTGGCGATCAAGAGCGCGACGCCGCGCTCCAGATCCTGCCGATGGCCGTCGAGAATCGCCCGGGCGCGGGCACCGCCTTCGGCGATCAGGTCGCGGACGGCGAGATCAATTTCGCGACCGGTGTCCTCGGCCGCCGACACGATCTGGTCCTGCGGCTGCAGGAACGACACTTGCGGACGCGGCGCGTAGGTACGCTGACCAAGCGTCGCGTCCATGCCGTACTTCGTGACCATCTCGATGGCGATCTCGGTCGCGCGTTGCAGATCGTCGGCCGCGCCGGTCGAGACGTCGCCGTCGAAGATGATCTGCTCGGAAGCGCGACCGCCCATCAGCACTGCGATGCGGTTCTTGAGCTCGCTGACCGCGAGCAGGAAGCGGTCCTCGGTCGGCCGCTGCATCGTGTAGCCGAGCGCGCCGACGCCGCGCGGAATGATCGAGACCTTCTGCACCGGATCGACGCCGGCGAGATTGGCTGCGACCAGCGCATGCCCCATCTCGTGATAGGCGACGCGGCGGCGCTCGGCCGGGCTGAGCACGCGGCTCTTCTTCTCGATGCCCGCGACGATACGCTCGATCGCCGTGGTGAAGTCTTCGAACGTCACCTCGTGGCCCTTGCGGCGCGTCGCCGCGATCGCGGCCTCGTTGATCAGGTTGGCGAGATCGGCGCCGGTGAAGCCCGCCGTCAGCGCGGCGACCTTGTCGAGGTCGACGCTGTCCGCCATCGTGATCTTGCGGACGTGAACCTTGAGGATCGCGAGCCGCCCGCTCCGGTCGGGCCGGTCGACCAGCACCTGGCGATCGAAGCGGCCGGCGCGCAGCAATGCGGGATCCAGGATCTCCGGCCGGTTGGTGGCGGCCAGCAGGATGACACCGGAGCTCGGATCGAAACCATCGAGCTCCGCCAGCAACTGATTGAGCGTCTGCTCCTTCTCGTCATAGCCGCCGAGCTGAGCCCCCGCCGAGCGGCTGCGGCCGAGCGCATCGAGTTCGTCGATGAAGATGATGCAGGGGGCGGCCTTGCGCGCCTGCTCGAACAAATCGCGCACCCGCGCGGCGCCGACGCCGACGAACATTTCCACGAACTCGGAACCGGAAATGGAGAAGAATGCAACGCCCGCCTCGCCGGCGACCGCGCGCGCCAGCAGCGTCTTGCCGGTGCCGGGCGGACCGACCAGCAGGATGCCCTTCGGCACGTGCGCGCCGAGCCGGCCATAGCTCTTCGGATCCTTCAGGAACTGCACGACCTCCTGCAGCTCGAACTTGGCTTCGTCGACGCCCGCGACGTCGGCAAAGGTCACCTTGGTGTCGGTCTCGACATAGACCTTGGCGCGCGACTTTCCGATCGACATCAGCCCGCCGAAGCCCTGGCGGTCCATGACCTTGCGGCCGAGGAAGACCCAGATCAGATAGAACATCAGCGCCGGCACGACCCAGGACAGCAGCGTCTGGATCACGCCGCCCGACGGCACGCCGGTCACCGTGACGCCCTTGGTCGCGAGCTTCTCGGCCAGCGGCGGATCGACCCGTGCCGTGATGAACGCGGTCTTGCCGTCTGCCTGCTTGTCCTTGAACTTGCCCTGGATGGTGTCCTGGCCGACCGAGACCTCGGAGATCTTGCCCTGCTCGACCATCTGCTCGAACTGGCTGTAGGGAATCGTCTCGACGGTATTGTAGGTCGTCAGCAGCCATTGCAGCAGCAGCATGCCGACGCCGGCCAGGAAGATGTAGCCGACGGCAATGGCCTGCTTGCGGGTGTTCGGATCGGATTCCATGTCGGGCACTCGTGGCAGCGCTCCAGGACTCGGCAGCCGACCATGATCGATGCCGATGGAGCCTCGACTGCGTTTAACAAGCGAGGCCGTTCACACGCTTGTCCTGGATCAAGTCCGCCCGACACGACCGGAGCGTCATCCGGCCTGGCCGCATGCCGCTCCGTGCCGTCTTCTCAAGCCGCGCGGTGGGCGCCAGCCTCATTCCAGATCGATCGGCTGGTAGGATCCCGACTTGTCGAGCTGTGTGCCCCAGACCTTGTGCAGCGCCTGGTGATCGCCGCGGCTCAGGTTGAGCGAGGCGCCAAGTCCCATGTCGAGATTGCGCGTGCTCTCAAGCGTCTCCACCAGCCGTTCCGTGTCGAGCTGCGGCCCGCAACGCTTCAGGGCATCGATCAGGAGATTGGCTGCGACGTAGCCTTCGAGCGAGATGTAGTCCGGGACCTCGCCCGGAGACGCCTGCGCCAGCGCCGCCTTGAACTCGAGCACGGTGCTCGAATAGCCCGACACGGCCGGTACTGCCTGCGTGACGATGACGTTCTCGGTGAAGCGCGGTCCCAGCAGCATCAATTCCTGCGCCAGCGCGGTGGCGCCGACGATCGACATATTGGTGTAGATCATGCCCGGAAAAAGATCGCGTGTCTTCTCGATGAATTTCGCCGCCGGTCGCGTGGTCCCGACCATGACGATCGCCTTGATCGGCACCTTCTGGGCCCTGAGCTGCGCGACCGCCTCGTCCATGTCGATCGAGTTGCGGTTATAGACCAGGCGCACGATCGACGCATCGTTGAGGCCGGCGGCGCGATAGGCCCTTGCGACGCCTGCAAAGCCCTGCTCGCCGAGATCGTCGTTCTGCCCGAACACCGCGATCTGGTTCGGCCTGATCTTGCGCATCTTCAGCAGATAGCGCACCGCGGCGTCGGCCTCTTCGACGAAGCTCGGCCTGTAGTTGAAGACGTAGCGATCCGGAGGATCGTGCCGCACCACGCTGCCGCCCGTGAACGGCGCGAAGAACAGCACGCGGCGCTCCAGCGCGAACGGAACGGCGACGGCCGCCGTCGGCGTGCCGAGATTGCCGAGGAACCCGAACACGCGCTCCCTGTCCCAGAGCAGCTTCATCGCCTCAGGCGTCCGCGATGGCTCGAAGCCGTCATCGGCGGCAATCAGCTTGAGCATTCGTCCATGGACGCCGCCCGCGGCGTTGCTCCGGGCGAACGCGACCTCGATGCCGCGCTTGTAGCTCTGTCCGTTCTCCTTGGCGCTCCCCGTATAGGGGATGACCATGCCGAAGCGGATTTCCTGGTCGGTCACGCCCCGCACCTCGCCGGGCGCGGCCGGTCTTGCCGTGCTCACCGCCGCATTGGCTCCAGCCGGCGCAGCGGAGGTCGCCGGGCCCGGCGGCGGCGCACCGACGCTCCGCTCGAGATCGGCGAGCTGGCGCTCGACCAGCCGGCAGTCGGCGCGTCCGCCATTCACCGCGGCACGTCCCTCCGCGATGTTGCGCTCGAACTCGCGGGCAAGCTCGTTGCGATCATTCGGATTGGTCGACGCCTCGCGGATCGCTTCCTGAAACTTGGCGAGGATCGCCTGCACGCGACGGGTCGCTATGCTGGTGCATGCCTGAGACGACCCGATGATCGGGCCGACACGTCCGGCCAGCTCGCGGACGAGATTCACGTTGTCCGCCGAGAGGGCGCCACTTGCACTCCCCGTCAGGAAGACGGCAGCAAGAATCGCCGGGCTAAGCGAGCGCCGCGCGATGCACGAGGCGAGAGACAAAAATTGCATCTTGTAGACTGAGGCCTCCGTTCCTGTCCGCCGAACGACGCGCACAGACCGGACGCAAGCATGCGGCCAACCGGGATGGTCAGCGGCTGCGGTAATTCGGATATCGCCATGACGATTTGGAATGCCGGAAACATCAGGAAAGAATCGGCTTGGTCTGCCCGAAGATCGGGACAAGCCGGTCATTTTTTCCTACGGCCGCTTGATCGCGAAAGCTCTTTTTCCCGTATCCTGCAGTCGTAGCTTCCGAATGCCGCCGCTTGCTACTTGCATCCGCGTCCGGGTGAAGACACGGCATGGCCGGCATCTACGACGGCTTTAAGTTCGGATGAGGGCAGACCTGACGCAATCAGGCCTCAGCTGCGTCGATCGGGCGGAGCAAGCCGGAGCAGGATCCGAAACTCCTGATACCACCAATGTCCGCGCCCCGATCTCAAGTTGATAGAACGATCATCGGGGCGCGTGACGCGGGCGGATGTCTGCACACCGGGCCATCCGCCCATGATCGGCTAACCTGATGGGCTCATCACCACCGTCTTGTCCTTCGGCCAGCGGACGCGCCAGGCAAACGAGAGCTCTTTCGTCTCGCCGGGCTTGGCATCGAGCATCCACTCGGTGACGCCGCGGCGGTCGCGCACGTTGGTCGATGTCGGCGGCGTGGTCGCCGGCAGCATCTCGACCGTGATCTCCTCGTTCTCGCTGACCGGCAGCTGATCCTGGATCGCGACCTTGACCGGGAAATCGTGCGCGTTGCGAATCGTCGTCTTGAAGGCGCGCTCGTCGATCTTTGCCGTCGTCACGATCAGGCCGGCCGAACCTTCGTTGCGCTTCACCACGGTGCGCTCGACCTTGACCTTGTCGTCAGCCCCGAAGCCGAGGCGAACGGTCTCGTCCTTGCCGGCGGCGGCCAATTTGCTGCTGCCGACGAACATGCCGTCGCGATAGATCGACACCTTGCCCGGCAGCAGCGGCGCGTCCTCTCCTTGTGTGAAGCTCGCCTCGAGATAGGCAGTGGGATCGGCCACCGGCGCCGAGCGAATGATCAGCTCCGGCGTGATCGTCGCGGTGGAGATACGCAGGCTCTTGGCGCCATCATTGGTGCCGATGCTGACGCGTCCAGGAAGACGGAAGGCAGTCTGGTATGCACCAATCTCAACGGCGGTCTCGCGCTCCTCCGCCCGCTTGGCAGGCTCGGGCGCGGCTGCAGCCGGCGCATACGACTCCATGCTTCGCTGCCTCGGCGCCTTGTCGGCCAACGTGCCGAGTTGCGCCATCGGCGGCGACGGCGGCGGCGGATACTGCGCGATCACGGTCCGCAACTCCGGCGCGCTGCCGCCGCGGCCCGTGCGTACCGTCGACACCGAGAGCGCGACATCGGACCAGTCCTCGCCAGTGGTCTGCTGAATCTCCGCGCGACGCACCAGCTCCAGCGCGGGCTTGCGGTCTTTGGCGGACGTCTCCAGACGCGCATCGTAGAGTGGCACCCAGCGGGCGTTGCGCACGGCGTAGGTCACGCGCAGGGTCGTCCTGGTCGCCGTCGCTGCCGACAGCTCGATCTGAACCTCCATCCTGCTCGGCGGTTTGGCCGCGCGATCGGCCTGCAACCGCGCGATCTCGCGATCGATGTCGCGCTGCTTGCGCTCGGCGTCTCTTATGGCCGCGTCGGCCTGACCGACCTCCTCGGCCACGGCTGCAAATGCATTGCGCCACTCTGTGATGGGGCGTGCCTCGCCCTTCTCGCCGAGGCCGGCGGGAGAGGCTTCCGCAAACCGCTCGGCGAATTTCTTCCGCGCAAGCGCGGCGGCGATCGCGCCGTCGAGATTGGCACGCTCGTCCTTCAGCGCCTCGATGCGCTTGTCGATCTCAGGCAGATTGACCGGGGGCGCCGCCCGCGGCGGCTTGGCATCGACGGTGCCGATCACGAGCTTCGCTCCAGCCGCGCCCTCGACCCGCAGCGAAGAGACGTCGAGCCCGAGCGGAAAATCCTTGGCAACGGCCGTAGAGTCGCCGGCCGGAAGATCCAGCGAGATGACCCGGCTCACGGTGGCACCGTCGGGATAGACGGTGACCGCATCCACCGTGGACGTGGCGTCGAGGTTGGCAGCATGGCCGGGCACAGCCGTCAGCGCGGCGCCCAGGACGAGACCGGTGGCAATCAGGCCCTTGTTTCGCATGGTCATCTCATTCTCCGCAGCCCAACACCCTCGAGACCGGATCAGCCGGTCCTTCATCGGGCGTTAGACGCAGGGAAAGTTGGCCGGGTTCAAACGAGTCCGGCGGAGATGATCATTCGACTTCGCTGAAAATGACAAAGGCAGCACGGCAGAATCTGCCGTGCTGCCCCGCTGGCTCGACTAGGACAGCCTCCGGCGATCAGAACGCCAGCGCCTTGGCCTGCTTGACCTGCGGCAGGGCCTGGATCTTGGCGAGCAGCTCCGCCGGCACCGCGCCGTCGACCTCGACCAGTGCGATCGCGTCACTGCCCGGCGCGACGCGGCCGAGGTGGAAGGTCGCGATGTTGATCTTGGCATCGCCGAGCAGGCTTGCGAACTTGCCGATGAAGCCCGGCTTGTCCTCGTTGGTGACGTAGATCATCGACTTGCCGAACTCGGCGTCGACACGGATGCCCTTGATGTCGACGAGGCGCGGCTTGCCGTCGGCGTATACTGTGCCCGACACCGCGCGGTCCTGATGCTCGGTGGTGACCGCGACCGTGATCAGGCTCTCATAGTCGCTCTCGCCGGCGCGCAGCACCTCGTCGACGATCATGCCGCGCTCCTTGGCGATCACCGGCGCCGACACGACGTTGACCTCGCCCAGCATCGGCCTGAGCAGGCCGGCCAGCACCGCCGAGGTCAGCGCCCGGGTCTTCATCTCGGCGACGTGGCCTTCATAGGTGATCTGGATCTTGGTGATGCTGCTTTCGGTGAGCTGGCCCGCGAACGATCCGAGTTTCTCGGCGAGTGCGATGAACGGCTTCAACTTGGGCGCTTCTTCCGCGGTGATCGACGGGAAGTTGATCGCATTCGAGATCGCGCCGGTGAGCAGGTAGTCCGACATCTGCTCGGCGATCTGCAGCGCGACGTTCTCCTGCGCTTCCGTCGTCGAGGCGCCGAGATGCGGCGTGCAGATCACGTTGGCATGACCGAACAGGGGATTGCTGGTCGCCGGCTCCTCGGCGAACACGTCGAGGGCGGCGCCCGCGACATGCTTGCTGTTGAGGGCCGCGAGCAGCGCCTGCTCGTCGATCAGGCCGCCGCGCGCGCAATTGATGATGCGCACGCCCTGCTTCATCTTGGCGATCGCCGCGGCATCGATGATGTTGCGGGTCTTGTCGGTCAGCGGCGTATGCAGCGTGATGAAGTCGGCGCGCTTGAGCAGCTCGTCGAGCTCGACCTTCTCGACGCCGAGATCGAGGGCGCGCTCCTCGGTGAGGAACGGATCGAATCCGATCACCTTCATGCGCAGGCCCTGCGCACGGTCGCAGACGATCGAGCCGATGTTGCCGCAGCCGATCACGCCGAGCGTCTTGCCGGTGATCTCGACGCCCATGAAGCGGTTCTTCTCCCACTTGCCGGCCTGCGTGGACGCGTCGGCCTGCGGGATCTCGCGGGCCAGCGACAGCATCATCGTGATCGCATGCTCGGCGGTCGTGATCGAATTGCCGAACGGCGTGTTCATCACGATGATGCCCTTGGCCGTCGCCGCGGGGATCTCGACATTGTCGACGCCGATGCCGGCGCGGCCGATCACCTTGAGCCGCTTGGCGCGCTCGATGATCTTGGCGGTCGCCTTGGTGGCGGAGCGGATCGCCAGGCCGTCATAGTCGCCGATGATGTCGGCAAGCTTGTCCTTGTCCTTGCCGAGATTGGGCTGGAAGTCGACCTCGACGCCGCGGTCTTTGAAGATCTGTACGGCCGCGGGCGACAGTGCATCGGAGATGAGAACTTTGGGCTTTGACATGACGATGATCCTTCACGCCCCCTTTGTGAGGGGGCCGCGCAGCGCGCGGAAATGGGGAAACATACAGGGTGGGCAAAGCGCAACGTGCCCACCGCTCTCTCGCGTCAGGTGAGATCATTGGTGGGCACGGCGCGTTGCGCCTTTGCCTACCCCTACGTTGTCGTCAACTCCGTCATTGCGAGGAGCGAAGCGACGAAGCAATCCAGACTGTCTGTGCCACCCTGGATTGCTTCGCTGCGCTCGCAATGACGGCGAGACCAGCGCGTGTCAGGCCGCCTTCGGCAGCGCGGCCTTGGCCTCGGCGAACGCCCAGTCGATCCACTGCGTCAGCAGCGCGACGTCGCTCGCTTCCACCGTGGCGCCGCACCAGATGCGCAGGCCGGCCGGCGCGTCGCGATAATGCGCGAAGTCGAAGCCGGCGTTTTCCTTCTCGACCAGCGACACCAGCTTCTTGGCGAAGTCGGCCTGGGCATCGGCCGACAGCGCCGTGATCGCAGGATCGACCACCTTCAGGCACACCGAGGTGTTGGAGCGGATCGCCGGATCCTTGGCGAGGAAATCGATCCAGGGCGTGCGCGCCTTCCAGTCCGCCAGCACCTTGGTGTTGGCGTCGGCGCGCGCGATCAGCGCCTTGAGTCCGCCGATCGACTTGCCCCAGTTCAGCGCGTCCAGATAGTCCTCGACGCACAGCATCGACGGCGTGTTGATGGTCTCGCCTTCGAAGATGCCGGCATTGAGCTTGCCGCCCTTGGTCATACGGAAGATCTTCGGCAGCGGCCAGGCCGGCTTGTAAGTTTCGAGACGCTCCACCGCGCGCGGCGACAGGATGAGCATGCCATGCGCGGCCTCGCCACCGAGCGCCTTCTGCCAGGAGAAGGTGACGACGTCGAGCTTCGGCCAATCTAGTGGCTGAGCGAATGCGGCTGAGGTGGCGTCGCAGATGGTCAGGCCTTCGCGGCTCGCGCTGATCCAGTCGGCATTCGGCACGCGCACGCCCGACGTGGTGCCGTTCCAGGTGAAGACGATGTCGCTGGCCGGGTCGACCTTCGACAGATCCGGGATTTCGCCATAGCCGGCGTGCAGCTTGGTGACGTCCTTGAGCTTCAGCTCCTTGACGATGTCGCTGACCCAGCCTTCGCCGAAGGATTCCCAGGCGATCGTGGTCACGGGCCGCGCACCGAGCAGCGACCACAGCGCCATCTCGACCGCGCCGGTGTCGGACGCCGGAACGATGCCGATCTTGTAGTCGGCCGGCACTTCGAGCACGTCGCGCGTCAGCTCGATCGCCTGCTTGAGCCTGGCTTTGCCGATCTTCGCGCGATGCGAGCGGCCGAGCGGGGCGTCCTTGAGATTTTCGGAGGTCCATCCGGGGCGCTTGGCGCAGGGGCCGGAGGAGAAATGCGGCACGGCAGGCCGCTGCGAGGGCTTCGCTGCAGTCATCGTCTATCCTTCCAGATAGTAAGCCTCCCGTTGGGGGGAGGTGTCCCGCCGTGGTGATTAAGGGAAGCGCCGTTCCACGTCAAGGAACTTCGCGCACGCGTTCACGCAGTCGTGCTGGCATATGGCGCGCCCGACTGCGCTTCGAGAAGTTGTCCCGAATGTCAGCGGGAGATGTCCTGCCGCACGACGCGAACTAATCCGGTGCCGACCCGATCGGTGCCTGGCCCGCGGGCGGACGGTGCAGGAACGTCATCGACGCGTAGGCGCCGATCCACGAGCCGACGGCGGCGAAGGCCACATAGATCCAGTTCTCGGTGTAGCTGATCACCGCGAACGACGATAGCGTGTACCAGATCGCGCTCCAATTCGCGGCCGGCAATCGCCGCCGCGCGACCACGGCCGATGTGAACATGACATACACCGCGTCGGTCGCCGCCGTTGCCGCGACGACGCCGAGCGCCGTCAGTGGATTGATGTCCGGCATCGTTCCCCCCTGCTCGTCCATGCCGTATCGCACAACGCCGTGACGTTGTGTCGTCCGACCTGCTCATGCACAATGACGCGAACTGCACGCGCCCAACAACAAGGATAGAAGAATGCAACGCGTCCGTCTCGGGAGGACCTCACTCGACGTCACACGGCTTGGCCTCGGCACTGCCCCGCTCGGCGGCCTGTTCGAGCCAGTCAGCAATGCCGATGCCGAGGCGACGATCGCGATGGCCTGGTCGCGCGGCGTGCGCTTTTTCGACACGGCGCCGTTGTATGGCTTCGGTCTCGCCGAGCAGCGGCTCGGTGCGTTCCTGCGGCAGCAGCCGCGCGACAGTTTTGTGATCTCGACCAAGGTCGGCCGGCTGTTGCGCCCGGATCCGAGCGCAGCGGCGGAAGATCCGCATTACAAGGGCACGCCGCCGCTCCGCCCGCGGTTCGACTATTCCTATGACGGCGTGATGCGCTCGGTCGAAGAGAGCCTGGTCCGGCTCGGCCTCGATCGAATCGACATCCTGCTGGTGCACGATCCCGACGATCATTATGACGAAGCCCTGGCCGGCGCCTTCCGGGCGCTCCAGCGGCTGCGTGATGACGGCAGCATCAAGGCGATCGGCGCCGGCATGAACCAGTCGGAGATGCTGGCGCGATTCGCCGAGGCCGTTGCGGTCGACTGCTTCCTTCTCGCCGGCCGCTACACGCTGCTGGATCAGGGCGCGCTCACGGCGCTATTCCCGGTCTGCCGGAGGCAGAACATCGCCATCCTGCTCGGCGGCATCTACAACAGCGGCATCCTGGCCAATCCGCATGGCCACGCCAAGTTCAACTACGAGGACGCCGATGCCGCCCTGGTCGCGCGCGCGCGTCAGCTCGACGCGCTCTGCAAGGAGCACGGCGTCAACCTCAAGGCGGCCGCCATCCAGTTCTGCCTCGCCCATCCCGCCGTGACCGTCGGCCTGCAGGGCGCCCGCAATGCGCAGGAGGCGGCCGACAACCTTGCGATGGCCGAAACGGTCATCCCCGCGGCGTTCTGGCGCGCGCTCCGTGCCAGCAATCTGGTCGACCCGCGCGCGCCGCTGCCGGGAGAGGCACCATGAGCCGCGCCATCGACGCTCACCAGCATTTCTGGGATCCCTCACGTGCTGATTATCCGTGGATGGCGGGCGACGCGCTGGCCCCAATCCGCCGCCCGTTCGGTCCCACCGACCTTGCCCCGCTGTTGGCAGAGAACGGTCTCGATGCCAGCATCCTGGTGCAGACGCGGTCGTCGCTCGAAGAGACCGAGGAGTTTCTGCGCATCGCCCATGACACGCCGTTCATTGCTGGCGTCGTCGGCTGGGTCGATCTGACCGATGCGTCGGTGGGATCGACGATCGACCGGCTGCGCGAGCTGCCGGGTGGCGAAAAGCTGGTCGGCGCGCGCCATCAGGTTCATGACGAGGCGGACCCGGCGTGGCTCGATCGCGGCGACGTCAGACGCGGACTGGAGCGCGTCTTCGCGCACGACCTGACCTACGACCTGCTGGTGCGCACGCGCGAGCTGCCGGCCACGATCGCGACGGTGCGCGCTTTTCCAGAAGCGCGCTTCGTCCTTGACCACGCCGCCAAGCCGCCAATCGCCACGGGGTTCGATCAGAACTGGGCCGATCGCATCGCCGAGCTCGCGACATACGGCAACGTCTGGTGCAAGGTATCGGGACTGGCCACGGAAGCCGTCTGGACCGACTGGGACGCGGAGCGGCTGCAGCCCTACGTGTCGCACGTCGCGCGTTGCTTCGGCGCCGACCGGCTGATCTTCGGCTCGGACTGGCCGGTCTGCCTGCTCGCGGGCGAGTATGACGAGATCAGGCAGGCGCTCGAGCAATGCCTGACGCAGCTTCCTCCGGGGATTCGCGACAAGGCGTTCGGCCCGAATGCTATTGCTGCGTACCGTTTGCGCTCCTGATCAGAACCGCATCACCATGCCGAAATGGCTCTTGGCAAAGCCGAGCCGCTCGTAGAAGCGCTGCGCATCGGTGCGGCTCTGGTGCGTCATCAGCTCGACCAGATTGCAGCGGCGGCCGCGCGCCTCGGCAATGGCCCATTGCAGCAGCTGCTCGCCGATCCCCAGGCTGCGTCGGTCGGTCGCGACGCGGACGTCCTCGACCAGCGCCCGCGACGCGCCTTGCGAGCTCAGGCCCGGCAGGATGCACAATTGCAGACAGCCGACCACCCTGCCCGCGTC
Organism: Bradyrhizobium sp. SZCCHNS2022; assembly: GCF_032377575.1. NCBI lineage: Bacteria > Pseudomonadati > Pseudomonadota > Alphaproteobacteria > Hyphomicrobiales > Nitrobacteraceae > Bradyrhizobium > Bradyrhizobium sp. SZCCHNS2022. The sequence goes on from NZ_JAUHHZ010000001.1 coordinate 4,225,088, forward strand.
CGCGGCCACCACCAGGGTGATGTTCGCATCGCGCGCAATCGCGTCGAACGCCGCGTAGTAGGTATCGGGCAGCGGCTCCTCGACGCGCTCGCGCGCCCGGCCGAGATGGTCGTCGGCCAGCATCGCCACGATGGCGCCGACGTCCTCGCGCCGCGCGGGCCGAATGGTGATCGACATGGGGTCTGCCATCGTCGCGACGACAGGCTCAGAACTTGTAGCCGACGCCGGCGCGCACCGTGTTGATGCTGGTGTCGACGGTCGAGGTGAAGCGGATGTATTCGTACTCGGCGCGCGCAAACAGGCCACCCACCAGATTGACGTCGACACCGAGGCCGGCGCTGTAGCCGTAGATCAGGTGGTTGTGCTGAATGTTGTTGGAGCTGAGCGGCGTAAGCGCCGTGTAGGTGCCGAGCTGGGTGGCGCTGACCCGGTCCTGAACGGTCACGGTCTGTCCGAGATCGGCGTTGCCGAGCGCGAGGCCGAAGAACGCATAGGGCAGGAAGCAACCCAGCGCGTAGCCGGCGCGGCCGCGGATGGTCGCCATGTCCTTGATCGAGATCTGCGAGGTCTGGGTCGAGGTCACGCTGTGGTAGTTGCCGTCCGACAGCGCGGCGCTGCTGACCAGCGAGCGGCTCGACGAGGCACTGCCGCCGAACTTGCCATGCAGATAGCTCGCCTCGACGCCGAGCACGACGTCGTCCCACTGGCTGTTGTAGCCGACGAAGGCGCCGAAGCCCGAGGATCGTGAAGATTGCTTGCCGAGATTGGTGTTCCAGGACGACACCTGCATCTCGCTCTCGATCAGCGTATTGGCCAGCACCGCCGCCGTCATGTTCTTGGTCGAGCCGTTGAAATTCTCGTCGGACGAACCATAACCGCCCTGGACGCCGACATAGTAGCCGTCCCAGTTGACCCGCGCATTGCTCAGGCCTTCGGTCAGGCCACCTCTCAGGATCGGAAGGTCGGGCATATCGGCGGCCTGGGCAGCCGAGACCATGCCGCACACCGAAACCGCCACCACCAGGCTACGCATCGTCACGCTCCAATCAGCACTGAACTCTCGATGAGCGATCATCGCGCGTTAACCTTAATCATCCGTTGCCGGAACGCGGCTACCGGCAATTCTTTCAGCGAGGGCACGCCTCTTCGGACCGGTCGGAAAAGCGAAACGGCGCGGGAAGCCCGCGCCGTTCGTTCAGTCAGAATGACGTTTGCTCGTCTCAGCCCTTGCGGATCAGCGCCGGCATCGGCGGCGGCGGAGGATTGTCGAAATTCCAGCGCACGCCGAGCTTCAGGTCGTGCGAGGTGATGTCCTTGAATTTGAAGTTGTTGCCAGTGGTGGTGCCGGTATAGGTCGACAGCACGCCGGTCTGGCCCTGCCCGAGGTCGACATAGCTGTAGGCCAGTTCGAGCACGAGGTTCGGATTGACGTTGTAGGCCAGACCCGCATGGGCCGCCCAGGCGAAGTTCCACTTCGAGGAGGTCGGCGCCGTGGCGAAGCTCGTGGTCGTGAACGGCAGGTTGTTGATGCCGGTGTCGGTGAAGTTCGAGATCGTCACGCGCGAGCCGCCGACGCCGGCGCCGATGAACGGCGTCACGCACCACCAGGTGCCGAGATCGACATAGGCGTTGGCCATGACGACCCATTCCGACTTGCTGGCCGTGTAGTTGTCGATGCCGCTATACGGCACGCCGCCCGCCGTCGCGTTGAAGCGATCGGTGCCCTTGAAGTTCGAATTGCCGCGATATTGGCCGGTGACGTCGGCGCGGAACCAGCTATTGAAGCGATAGCCGACGCCGACGCCGTAGATGCCGGCGGTGTCGAATCCGGAGGTCTGCTCGAACGAGGTCATCGGCGTATAGGCCGACTCGCGGCTGTAATGAACGTCCTTGACCTTCTGATTGCTGAAGCCGATGTCGCCGCGCAGGTACCAGCCGCCGAAATCGGCCGCCGGGGGCGGCGCGTAGACCGGGGGAGGCATGATGGGCATGTCGGCCGCAAAGGCCAGAGTTGAAAACAGAGAGGCCGCTCCGGCGGCGATCAAAGACATAACGCTACGCATTGGCTTCGTCCCTTTGGCCGGTGAGGCGTTCGGAAATGGGCCCCACATCACAACTGACGGCTGTACAATCGCACCAAATGCTTAAGCAGCGCTTAACCCTAACAATTAAGGTTGATGTTTCGTGAGCGCGCGGGAACCGTTAACGGTCACGCAACAGATCCTAACAAACTATTAGCCAAGCCGTCCTGGTCCGACACACGCTAACTAATCAGCTCAAACCGACAGAGCGCTCGCATCCTCCCCCGTTCTTGAACGTCCGTCGGCGCGAGGCGACATCACCAACAAAAAAGCCTGCCATCGAACAACGATGGCAGGCTTTGAAAGCTGAGAGATGCGAAAGACTACGCGGCCGCCGCAGCCGCGTTGCCGACGGCGGCGACGATCTCGTCGACGACCTCCTCGACCAGATTGCGGTCGTCGCCCTCGCCCATCACGCGGATGACCGGCTCGGTGCCGGAGGAGCGCACGAGCAGGCGGCCATGGCCGTTGAGACGCTTCTGCCCGGTATCGATCGCCGACTTCACCGCGTCGGCATCGAGCGGCTTGCCGCTGCGATAGCGCACGTTCTTCAGGATCTGCGGCAGCGGATCGAACTTGTGGCAGACCTCGGAGACCGGACGGCGCAGCTTCTGCACCGTGGCCAGCACCTGCAGCGCCGCGACGAAGCCGTCGCCGGTCGTCGCGTAGTCCGACAGGATGATGTGGCCGGACTGCTCGCCGCCGAGATTGTAGCCGTCGGCCAGCATGCGCTCGAGCACGTAGCGGTCGCCGACCGGCGTACGCACCAGCTCGAGCCCCTGCCCTTGCAGGAAGCGCTCCAGTCCGAGATTGGACATCACGGTCGCGACGATGCCGGGCTGCGCCAGGCGGCCGTCCTCCTTCCAGCTCTGCGCGATCACCGCGAGCAGCTGGTCGCCGTCGACGATGTGGCCGCGCTCGTCGACCAGGATCACGCGGTCGGCGTCGCCGTCGAGCGCGATGCCGATGTCGGCGCGCATCTCACGAACTTTCCGACAAAGAGCTTCCGGCGAGGTCGAGCCGCACTCCTTGTTGATGTTGAAGCCGTCCGGCTCCACGCCGATCGAGATCACGTCGGCGCCGAGCTCCCACAGCGCCTCGGGCACGACCTTGTAGGCCGCGCCATTGGCGCAATCGACCACCACGCGCAGGCCGTCGAGCGAGAGATCGCGCGGCAGCGTGCGCTTGGCAAATTCGATGTAGCGGTCATGCACGCCGTCGATGCGGCGGGCGCGGCCGAGGCTCGCGCTCTGCGCCAGCTTCTTGTCGAGCGACTCATCGAGCAGCTGCTCGATCTGCCTTTCGACATCGTCGGACAGCTTGAAGCCCTGCGGCCCGAACAGCTTGATGCCGTTGTCCTCGAACAGGTTGTGCGAGGCCGAGATCATGACGCCGAGATCGGCGCGCATCGACTTGGTCAGCATCGCCACCGCCGGCGTCGGCATCGGGCCGACCAGCAGCACGTCCATGCCGACCGAGGTGAAGCCCGCGACCATCGCATATTCGATCATGTAGCCCGACAGACGCGTGTCCTTGCCGATCACAACCCGGTGGCGGTGCTCGCCCCGCTGGAACAGAAGACCTGCGGCCTGCCCCACCTTGAGCGCGAGTTCCGGCGTGATCAGGCCGTTGGCACGGCCACGAATCCCATCGGTCCCGAAATAGTTACGGCTCATTTGACCCCCAGCGACGGCTTTCTGGATTTCGTTACCGGCGGCCCGCGAATCACGGCACGGCCCATCCGGTCAGCCCGCGGGTTATAGTCCCGTTAAACCCGCCCTGGCTTCAAAAAATGTGATGAATCATTACCAGGAAACTGCCTCCCCCCCGGTAACCTCCTGTTAAGGCTAATTTTTCTGAAACAGGCGGAGGTGATCGGGACGCCTCTGCGCCGCCCCCCGCATGGTGGCAACGCGGAAACACCGGCCAGCCGGATGGCAAGCCGTATCGCGATCGCGCCACTGCGCTTCGTTCCGGCGGGTGGGCTGCCGTTCCAAGGTGGATTTGGCAGCCGAAGCAAAGATGCTAGAGGACGTGCCAGCCCAAGATCTGCCAGCTCAAGAAACGAGACGTCGGTGGGGAGCCGAACACTGCGATGAAGCACATCACCTGCATTGAAGACCTGCGCCTCTTGCACAAGCGCCGCGTGCCCAAGGCGTTCTTCGATTACGCCGACCGCGGCTCCTATGCCGAGGAGACCTTGCGCGCCAACCGCGAGGATCTGCAGAAGATCAAATTCCGCCAGCGCATCCTGGTCGACGTCTCCAAGCGCGACCTGTCGACCACCATCCTCGGCGAGCCCTCTTCGATGCCGCTGATCCTGGCCCCGGTCGGCCTCCTGGGCATGCAGCATGGCGACGGCGAGATCCACGCCTGCCGCGCGGCGCAGGCGGCCGGCATCCCCTTCACCCAGAGCACGATGTCGATCTGCTCGATCGAGGACATCGCCGGCAGCGTCGAGAAGCCGTTCTGGTTCCAGCTCTACGTCATGAAGGACCGCGGCTTCATCAAGGCGCTGGTCGAGCGCGCCATCGCGGCGAAGTGCACCGCGCTGTGCCTGACGGTCGACCTGCAGGTGATCGGCCAGCGTCACCAGGACATCAAGAACGGCATGAGCGTGCCGCCGGAATGGACGCTGTCCAAGCTGTTCGACTTCGCCATCAGGCCGGCCTGGGTGCAGGGCGTGCTGCAGGGCAAGCGCCGCACCTTCGGCAATATCGCCGGCCACGTGAAGAACACCGAGGATCTCACCAAGCTCTCGGCGTGGACCGCCGCGCAGTTCGACACCTCGCTGAACTGGAAGGACGTCGACTGGATCCGCTCGATCTGGCCGGGCAAGCTGATCATCAAGGGCATCCATGACATCGAGGACGCCAAGCTCGCCGTCGAGACCGGCGCGCAGGCGCTGGTGGTGTCGAACCATGGCGGCCGCCAGCTCGACGGCGCGCCGTCGTCGATCCACGTGCTGCCCGGCATCGCGGACGCCGTCGGCGACAAGATCGAGATCATGTTCGACGGCGGCATCCGCTCCGGCCAGGACGTGATGCGCGCGCTCGCCCTCGGCGCCAAATCCTGCATGCTCGGCCGCGCCTATGCCTATGGCCTCGGCGCCGGCGGCCAGGCCGGCGTCGCCAAGGCCATCGACATCATCCGCAACGAGCTGCTGACGACGATGGGCCTGTGCGGCGTCAATACGGTGGCGGAGATCGATCGCAAGGTGCTGGCGGATTAGTTGGAGCCGATGCGGCGTCAGCGCGGACGGTGCAACCTCTCCCCGCTCTTTGCGGAGAGAGGTCGGATTGCGCAGCAATCCGGGTGAGGGGCATGGCTGAAGAAGCTCAGATAGTGGTCCGTCGGACGGGCACAGCGACTTCGCGTCGATGAAGGCATCGAGCGCGCATGGACTATCATTGCCGAGCTAACAGAAGATCAGTTCGCAGCAAGAAAAACTGCCCCCCCGCGCCGCTGCCCCTCACCCCAACCCTCTCCCCGTGAAGAACGGGGAGAGGGAGCGCACCGTCTTCCTACATCGGCGGCGTCAGCCCATCGCGGCCGACACTGACGCGGCTTGTTTCGAGCGCGCCGTCAGGCAACTGCTTGACGGTGGCGATCACCTTGGCGCCCGTCTTCAGCTCGGACTTGTCGCCTGGCACAAAAGTGACGATCGGCGTCTCCGGCGTGATGTCGACCCGCTTCTCGCCGCCCTTGTATTTGACCAGCAGCGTGTGACCATCGGTCGAGACCGAGCTTTCGGCCACCGTCGCGTTGGTCATGCTCGAGTTCGGCTTCAGGTCCCACGGACGCGAGCCTTCGCCGGTGCCACGCATCTCCTCGGGAAAGATGTGGATCTCGACCGCTTTCGGCGCACCGTCCGGGCCAGGCACGGTGGTGGCTCCGATGAACGATCCCGGCTTGATGTCGGAGAGGTCAGCCTTGACGACACCGGACACGCGCAGGTCACCGGCCATGCGCAGCTTGAAGATTTCGCCGCTGCGGGCCTTCACCGTCATCGTATCGGCATCCACACTCTCGATGGCGCCGCGGACCCGCGTTGGCACCGGGGCGAGCTGAGCGATCGCGAGCATGGAGGTGGTCGCAACCATGGCGAGTGCAACAGCGGGACGGATCAGGGCGAGACGGAAAGACATGCGGGAAACTCCGAGGCTCTAGGCTTGGGCTCTCATTCAGGTCGCAAGCGGCCCGTCGAGCGTACGTGGATTGAGACGCCGCTTCGCGCTGCTTATTCCATTCTCAAGCCATTGTGAGAACGCGTGCTCTCTCCCGCGTCCATTCAACGGCGCGGGCCAGGGCTCAACGCGCCTGCGGCGGCAGCAGCTCCGGCCGATACTCGAAATGCATCGTATCGTAATGATACCACCTGCCGCCCCAGATGAATCCGTGTCGCTCGAAGATGTCGACGATCTGCTGCGGAAAGCGATTCTTGTAGGGAATGAGTGACGACTTCTTTGCGCTCCAGAGCCAATAGTCGGAATAGTCCAGGTTCAGGTCGATCGCCGCGGCATAGCCGTGCATGCTCATCCGGCCGGTGTCGGCCACGGGACGGCAGGACAGAACACCGGCGATCGGAAAGGCGGCACGCCTGATCTTGGGGTCGAGCTCATCGATCTCGGCGGAGATCTGCTTCAGCCGTTCCGCCACGCCGTTGACGCGGGTGACGCTGACGGTCTTGCCCCAGCTCTTCGGCAGCCAGGTGATCGTGACCAGGCTTCGACTCACACCGCCTGCGGTGCAGTCGCCGTACATCTTCTTGAAGAACGCCTCGTTCCTCAAGCGACCGGGGTCGGCGTTGACGGCCGGTGTGGATGGCTGGCCGCGCGGATAGGGCTGGCTGAGCTGATCGAGAATGGTGGCATTGCGCAGCCTGTCGTCGAAGGACCGCTGCGGATCGAGCTGGCCGGCGGGCATGCGCGTGCCGTCGTGCCAGATGATGGCGTCGCCATCATGGCCGGCCAGCGCCTGCGGATAGGCCTGCACGAGGCGGTCGAGCAGATCGGCAGCCGTCTCCGCGCGCACAACCGAGGCCGTCAGCAATGGCAGGCCGACGCAGACCGGCGCGAGCCAGCAGGCGGTACGACCGATCACGGCCGCTTGCTCATCTGATCGATCAATTTGACGTTGGCCTCCTCGACACCGTTCAAAATCGGATTCCAGGTCGATGGTGCGTACCAGGCGAAGCGGCCGAAATACGCCTTGAGATCCGGCGCGTCGAAGAACCGTCCGCGCCGGGCAAAGATCTCGTTCTTGGCCAGCCGCAGCTCCGCCTTGGAGAGCCGCGCCAGCTCGCCTGGTGTCAGCAGGCGGCGGTCGGAGTCGGCAAACAGAAAACCGCTCGGCTGCGTCGCGCCATTTTCGGCGCGATCGAGAAGCTCGACATTGGCCGCCTCGACCGGGTTCAGCACGGGGTCCCACGTCCGCGGCATGTACCAGGCGAATTTGCTGAAGTAGGCCGTGAGCTCGGGTGACGAAAAATGGCGTCCGCGGCGCGCGAAGATCTCGTTGCGGGCGATGCGCAGCTCCTCCATCGTCCGTCCTTGCAGGTCGGCGGCCGACAGCAAGCGCTGGTCGGAGTCGGGAAAGACGAACTCGGCCGAACGCGGCGCACTGGCCAATGCGGGAGCCGGGACCGGTGGAGGTGGGGTCGCGGCTGCGGCGACAGGCGCGGTCGGCTGCCCGGCGGCTGGCCCTGCGAAGTAGAACGTGCCGTCGATCGGCGACGAGGCGACCCAGGGCTGCTGCGCGCTGGCCGTCGCCTTCTTCACCGTCAGCCCGACCTGATTGAACGCCTGCAGCACGTCCAGCCCCGGCCGCTGCACGGCATCGACCAGGGCGCGCGTGTACGGGCTGTGCCCGTCATCGCCGTCCAGCGCGACATTGCCGGGCTGCGTCGCATAGGAGAGAATCGTCCCCTCGGGCGCGCGGATCTGCGCGAGGCCGCCATCGCTCGATCGCAGCCCACGTCCGCCGAACGGATTGTTGCGGCAGGCATCGAGGATCACGATGTTGAGCTTGGTGCCGGCGGCTTCCATCTGCCGCAGGACGAGCCCGACATCGACCATCATGAAATCGACATCGGCTTCGCGGGCAGGATTGGCGCTGGTGGGAACCAGATAGTTGGTCCCGCGCACCTGAATGCCGTGACCGGCGTAGTAGAACACGGCGACCTCGGCGCCCAGGAGCTGCCTGCTGTAGGCCTGGATCGCCTGGTCGAAGCGCGGCTTGTCGAGATCGAGCTGCGCCGCTCCACCAACGAGGGTGAAGCCCAGACGTTGAAGCGTCTCGGCGACCAGGCGCGCATCATTGGCTGGATTGGCGAGCTTGCCGACGCTTTGGTAGTCCGAATTGCCGACCACCAGCGCGACGCGCGGGGCGGCGGTGCAAGGCGCCACGCAGAGCAACAAGAAGACCAAAATACCAATAGCCGGTCGTATCATCCTCAGTCCTCAGATCCGGGCGTCGTTCTAGCCTGCCCAACGGATCAAATCGACTGTGGCATTGCGGCGATATTGCATCGCGGGCCCACCGTGGACGGCGCATCATCCGCTATCTCTTGCGGAGATCAGCCTCGACCAGCGCGCGCAATTCCGGCGTCACCTGCGGGCGGCGGCCGAACCACAATTCGAAACCGCGCACCGCCTGATGCAGGAGCATGCCGAGCCCGTCCGCGGTGCGGAGCCCCCTCGCCCGCGCGGTCGCGAGCAGTTGCGTCTCCAGCGGGACGTAAACGATGTCGGCCACCACGGCATGCGGCGACAGCAGCGCGACGTCGAGCGCGAGCGGCGGCTGGCCGTGCATGCCGAGCGAGGTCGTGTTGACGAACAGCCCGGCGCGCGGCAGCAGCGCACCGACGCGGTCCCAGCCTTCGGCGGCGACACGGCTGCCGAACTCATCGGCCAGCGCCTGGGCGCGCGCAGCGGTGCGGTTGATGACGTGAACGCGGCCGATGCCGCGTTCGAGCAGCCCGAACACCACGGCGCGGGCCGAGCCGCCGGAGCCGAGGACGAGCGCCTCGTCGGTGCGGTCCCAGCCGGGGGCGGCAGCATCGAGATTGCCGATGAAACCTTCGACGTCGGTGTTGGTCGCGCGCAGGATGCCGTGCTCGTACCACAGCGTGTTGGCAGCGCCGACGGCGCGGGCGCGCGCGTCCGGCTCGGACAGCTCCAGCACACGTTCCTTGTGCGGGATGGTGACGTTGGCGCCGACGAAGCCCCGCCGGTCGAGATGGGTGACGAAGTCCGCCAGCTCCTCCGGCGGCACGGCTTCGATGGTGTAGCCGCCGGCGATCCCGAGCTGGTGCAGCCAATGATGATGGATCAAGGGCGAGCGCGAATGCGCGGCAGGCCAGCCGATCAGGCACGCGGCGCGAGGTTTGGCGGCGAGGGTCATGGCCGTGACATCGGACAAGCTCCGGCCGGAGTCAATGCTCGGAGCCTGGAGGTGGCCCCTCGGGGACGAGCGCGGCAGACGTCACGCGCAGCCTGCCGTGGCGGCCCAGGTCAAGCCTCAGCTCGCCGCTAGCCCGTCGGCGATCTCCTCCCGCGGCGCGTCCTTGCCCTTGATGTCGGCCACGGCGCGCTCGATGGTCTCGCGATAGCGTACCAGCGGCGGCCGCACGCCGTGGGTCAACAGCGCCCGGCGCACCGTCGGCGAGGCGCCGGTGATGAACAGCCGGATGCCCTGGCGCTTGGCCTTGGCGGCGACGCGGCTCATCGCGTTGGCGGCGGTCGAATCCAGGAACGGCACGGCTGCGAAATCGACCACGAAGGCCTTGCGGCGGTCGGCGATGGAGTCGAGCACGGTCCCGACCGTCGAGGCGGCGCCGAAGAAGAACGCGCCGGTGATGCGATAGACCAGCACATCCTTGTCGGCGCTGAGCTTGGGATTGTACGGCACGCGCGCGCCATCCTCGAAGTCCGCCCGATCCTCGGCGACCAGCGGCGAGCCATCCTCGACGCCGGTCATCTGCGCCATCCGGTTGATGAAGAGCACCGCGCCGAGCGCGAAGCCGACCAGGATGCCCTCGGTGAGATCGCGGAAGATCGTGAGCCCGAAGGTCGCGAGCAGCACCGTGGCATCGCCCCAGGACGAGCGGACCAGGGTCGCGAACTCGTGCTTCTCGGCCATGTTCCAGGCGACGACCACGAGCACCGCGGCCAGTGCCGACAGCGGGATGTAGCTCGCCAAGGGGGCCGCGATCAGCATGAACACCAGCAGGAACAGCGAATGCAGCATGCCCGACACCGGGCCGCGTGCGCCGGCGCGGACGTTGGTCGCGGTGCGCGCGATGGTGCCGGTGACGCAGATGCCGCCGAACAGAGCCGAGCCGACATTGGCAAAGCCCTGCGCGACCAGCTCGCAGTTCGAGCGATGGCGGCGGCCGGTCATGCCGTCGGCGACGACGGCCGAGAGCAGCGATTCGATCGCACCGAGCAGGGCGAAGGCGATCGCATCGGGAAACACCGCCTGGATCTTGGCGAGCGACATCGCCGGCAGCGTCGGCGCGGGCAGCTCGCGCGGAATGCCGCCGAATTTGGTGCCGATGGTTTCGACCGGCAGCTGCAGCGCATAGGTGAAGACCGCCGCGACCACGACCGCGATGAGAATTCCGGGCCATGTCGGCCGCAGGCGCTTGAGCCCGACGATGATCGCGATCGACAGCGCCGCCAGCGCGACCGCCGACAGGTTTGCCGTCGGCGCGCCATGCGCGAGCGCCGTGAGCTTGGGAATCAGCTCGCCCGGCTCCTTGGCCGTAAGCGTAATGCCGAACAGGTCCTTCAGCTGGCTGGCGAAGATGATCACGGCGATGCCGGCGGTGAAGCCGACCGTGACCGGATAGGGAATGAACTTGATGTAGGTGCCGAGCCGCAGATAGCCGGCGATCACCAGCATCACGCCGGACATCATTGTTGCGAGCAGCAGGCCATCGAGACCCTGCCGGTCGACGGTCGCGGCGACCAGCACGATGAAGGCGCCGGCCGGGCCGCCGATCTGGAAGCGGCTGCCGCCGAGCAGCGAGATCAGGAAGCCGCCGATCACGGCGGTGTAGAGGCCGCGGCCCGGCGAGACGCCGGAGGCGATCGCGATCGCCATCGACAGCGGCAGCGCGACGATCGCGACCGTCAGGCCCGCGAGCGCATCGGCGCGGAAATCGGCGAGGCCATAGCCCTCACGCAGCACCGTGAGAAGTTTTGGGGAATACAGCTCGGCAAAGGTCGGCTCATGATGTCCGACCCGCCGCTGCGCGCCGTGCTCGTTTGCGATGCTCATGCCCATCACGCTCCCGTCGCATCGTCCGAGCGCCATGCACCGACGATGCGTCTCACACGGAGCGCTCAACGGCCTCCGTGCCGCGCGATGAAGCTAGCTCGCGCCATCGCGCGCAATGTCAGTTTGACGGCCCACGCGGTTGGGCGGCCCGGGGTCCTTCAGGCGAACACCGCGCCCGCCATCCTCGCTGCGGGCATGCTCACCGATCAGATCCACGCCCGCACGATTGAGCGCATCGACGACCTTGGTCAGCGAATCCACGACGCCGCGGACGTTGCCGGTGGAGGCTTCCATCCGCTGGATCGTCGGCAGCGATACGCCGGCCAGCTCGGCCAAGGTTTTCTGATCTATCCCGAGCAGCGCACGCGCGGCCCGCATCTGGAACGACGTGATCACGATGGCCTCACGTAGCACACACCATAAGTGATGTCTGAGACAAAGACAATGATGTAAAATACATCATATGGAGGCAATGGCAAGGGCTACGGGGATGGCCGCCAGGGCTGCCTGCGGCGCGGATTGAGTTGGAGCATCAAGGCCGCATGACGCGCCTTTCCGATCGCCAAGCGCGCAGCTTCGAGGTCGGCCCCGCTCTCACCCTCCCCTGGAGGGGGAGGGTCGGCTCACACGGAGCACAGCGTAACGTGAGCCGGGGTGGGGTGATCTCTCCTCTTGCGCCGGTTTCGCGGAGAGATCACCCCACCCCGCTCGCCCGCTTCGCGTGCGATCGACCCTCCCCCTCCAGGGGAGGGTGAGACTGAATTCGCGGTGCCTTCCGTCGTCCCTATCAGCGCCTTGGCGATGAGAGCATGATGCGTTTCCACCGAGAGCATGATCCGGAAAAGTGGAAACCGGTTTTCCGAAAAGATCATGCTCAAACAAAGGGATAGGATCATGATGCGATTCCGTGGAATCGCATCATGATCTAGTCGCATCGTGCTCTAGGCGTCAGGCCGGAACCTGTTTGGGAAAATCGAGCCGAACCGTCGTGCCACGGCCGCTGGTGGTGGTGAGCTTGCCGTGCAGCTGTGCGGCAAGGCCCTCGCAGATCCGCAAGCCCAAGCTGTTACCTTTGCTGGGGTCGGCGCCGGGGGCGAGGCCCTTGCCGTCATCCGCGATCGTTAGCGCATAGCGCGCCTCGTCGAGCGGCCTCAGGCTGACCGTGATGGTGCCAGCCTCGTCCGGCCCGAAGGCATGCTTGAGCGCATTGGTGACGAGTTCGACGACCAGCAGCGACAGCGCAGTCAGGCGGGTCAGGTCGAGCTGCGCCGGCGCGAAATCCACCACGCAGGCGACCTGGCGCGCGCCACTCGACTCCAGCACGTCGTTGCAGATGGTCTGCAGATAGGGACCGATGTCGAGATCCATCCGGCCGGGATCATGCAACATGCGATGAACGCGCGAGATCGTCTCGAGCCGCGTCTGCGCCTCGCTGAGAATCGCAGTGGCGCGCGAGGGATCCGCCAGCGCCTGCCGCTTCTGCATCATCAGCAATCCGGCGATGAACTGGATGTTGTTGGCGACGCGGTGCTGCAGCTCCTGGAACAGCACGCGCTGATTTTCGTAGAGCCGCTCGGAGACGGCGCGCTCCTGGCGCAGATGCCGCGCGGCCTCATGCATCAAATGGATCAGCGTGATGTCGACCGCGACGATGATCGCGTAGAAGCCGATCGCGAACGCGTTCTGATAGCCCGACGCCGGCATGAAGAAGTACCACGCCAGCGCGCCGCACAACGCGGCACACACGGTGCCGGGCCCGACACCGCAGAAGAAGGTCGTGAGGATGACGGCCGGGAAGAACGTCAGATAGGGAAAGCCGTCGGGCAGCGTATCGACCAAAGCGAGGCGCAGCGCGAAGGCCGCGATCGCCGCGCCGACGGCGATCGCGTAGCCCAGCAGGGCTTGGCGGCGGAATCTTTCCGTCGCCTGGGCGGCGCGCAGATAGAACGGAGCAGACGAGAGCTTCTGAATCACGTGAGGCTGAGCTGGGAACTGATGAACTCTCGGGCCCGCGCCGTCGTCCCGTCCGGCTCGACATCACCGAGGGGGCGTGGGCGGCGGCCGATCAGGATTGTTCGGCCAATGACGGCATATCAGGTCCGGGGATCGGATGGCGTTATCATAACACCATGCTGGGAACTCGGTTGGTGCACAAGTGCACATTGCGTCGCAACGCGAGGCGACGCGGGCCGCCGATACTTGCCGGACCATATCGGCGGGGTCGCTGAAGCCGTGGCCGGGCTTACGGGCGCCCGGCCACGCTGCAAGGCTTGGGACTATGCCGCGTCGCGATGCGAAGCGATGATGTGGTCGGCGGCGCGGCCCGTCACCTCGGCCATGTGGTCGAACTGGCGGGTGAAGCTGCCGGCACCGGCGGTGGCCGAGCGCAGCTCGACGATCAACTCGCCGATCTCGGCCTCCGGCATCATGGCACGGACGCAGTCCCATCCCGGCCAGCCGTCGCGGGTGTCGAACGACAGGATCTGGCCGCGCCGAGCCGACAGGATCGCGTTGATCCTGGCGGTCGCTTCGGTCGGACAGACGATCTCGACCGTGTGGATCGGCTCCAGCAGCACCGGCTGGCATTGCGGCAGCGCCTCGCTGACGCCGGCCCGCGCCGCCGTCCGGAACGCGAGGTCGGACGAATCGACGCTGTGATAGGAGCCGTCGGTGAGCGTCACCGCGACATCGATCACCGGGAAGCCGAGCGGGCCGCGCACCAGCGCGTCGACGACGCCCTCCTCGACCGCCGGGATGTAGTTGCGCGGCACCGCGCCGCCGACCACCTTCTCGGCGAACTGGAAGCCCTCGCCGCGCGGCAGCGGCTTGATGTCGAGCACGACGTCGCCAAACTGGCCGTGGCCGCCGGACTGCTTCTTGTGCCGGCCGCGCTGGGTGATCGGCTTGCGGATGGTCTCCTGATAGCCGATCGCGGGCGCATGCGATTTGACGTTGACGCCGAAGCGGTCCCGCAGCCGCTCGAGCGCGACGCGCAGATGCATCTCGCCCTGTCCCCACAGCACCGTGTCATGCGTGCGCTGGTTCTGCACCATCGTCAGCGAGGGGTCCTCCTCGTTGAGCCGCAGCAGGGCCTGGCCGAGCTTGACGTCGTCCTTGCGGTCGACGGCGGCGATCGAGATCGCCAGCACCGGCGGACACGGATCGAGCTTCGCGAGCGCCTTTGGCGCCGTCTTGCCGGTCGCAATCGTGTCGCCGGTCTTGACGGTCTCGAGCTTGCCGAGCGCGACCGTGTCGCCGGCCTCCGCGCCCGCGCGCTTGCTGTCATAGACGCCGGTCGCAGCGAGAATGCCGGAGACGCGCGCCGCCTCGCCCGAGGCGGCATGCAAGGTCGCACCATCGTCGAGATGGCCCGCCAGCAGCCGCGTCAGCGACAGCTTGCCGCCATGCTGCAGATGCAGCGTCTTGAAGACGTAGCCGAGCGCCTCCTTGGTGTCCTTGACGCCGAGCCGCCTGGCGGTCTCGGCGATGCCGGGCGCCTCGTGGCGCAGCGCCTTCATCAGCCGGAGCACGCCGTTCTCGCGCAGCGCCGAGCCGAGCAGCACCGGGCAGATCAGGCCCTCACGCAATTCGCGCGCGAGGTCGTCGAACACGGCATCGCGCGGCGGCGGGATATCCTCGAGCAACTGCTCCATCAGCGAATCGTCGTGATCGGCGAGCTTCTCCAGCATCGAGAAGCGCGCCTCCTTCTCGCGGTCGAGATCGCCGCCTTCGAGCGCGACGACCTCGGAGGCCTTGTGCTCGCGATAGATGAAGGCGCGCTCCAGAGCGAGATCGACGAAGCCCTCGATGAGCTCGCCTTTCCAGATCGGGATCTGGCGGAGCACCAGCGGCACGCGCGAGGCCGGCTGCAAGGTCGCCAGCGTCTCGCGGATGCGCGCATTGGCGCGATCGATCTTGTTGAGAAACAGGAAGCGCGGAATGCGCAGCTCCTCGAGCTCGCGCAGGATGAGCTGCAGCTGCGGCAGCTTCTTCTCATCCGCCTCGCAGACCACGATCGCAGCGTCCACCGCCGGCAGCGCGGCGCGCATGTCGTGGATGAACTCGATCGAGCCGGGACAGTCGAGGAAGGTGTAGCTGTCGCCCATGAAGGTCGTGGTCGCCGCCGTCATCGCGACGCTCATCTTGTGATGGCGCGCCTCCGGGCTGGCATCGCCGACGGAGGTGCCGGCGTCGACGCTGCCGGTGCGCGGGATCGCGCCGGTTCGCGCCAGGATCGCCTCCAACAGAGTGGTTTTACCGCTTTGGAAAGGGCCCACCAGCGCGATGCACCGTGGACCTCGGGGACTTCTCAGGTCTTGTCCCATTTCGCCGCCTCCTCATTGTGGAGCTCGGCCCTTGATTGGGTCGGCAAAGCCGAATGCTCTGCCTCGTCTGCCGCTTTGGCAAGCAGGACGCTCGCGAAAAACGTCGCTGCAGTGCGGCAGGCACGCCGCCTTCCCGCACGATTGCGGGAAGGCGGCTGTTCACGGCAAAGGGAGGATCAACGGCCCGGGCGCAATTCGAGGCTTTGCAGCCCGGCCGAGACGGACAGACCGACCTGGCCCTGCACGCTGAGCGGCTGCAACGCGATCGAGTTGGCGGAGCCGCCGACCAGCACGTTGCCGCCGAGGCCGACACCGACCGCGGCCGAGCCCTGCGCACCGGCATAGTCGCCGGAAAGATCGCCCGGCCCGAGCCGCGCGACCGGCGCATAGACCACCCAGGCGAGCAGCGATTCCTGGGTGATGCCGAGGTCGAGGCCGACCTTGCGGATCGTCGCGACGTAGCGGTCCTCGGGGAGGCCGTCGGCGCGCAGCACGCAGCCGAGATGGGTCACCGAGCCGACGATGAAGCCGACGCTGGCGCCGCCGCGGCATTCGAGGACGCCGATCCGCACGCGATCTTGCGCCTGGGCAGCGCCGGCGATGCAGAGGCCTGCAGCAGTGAGCCCGGCGAGGATGGTCGAGCGCATGAATAAACTCCGGCTGAAATGAACATGTGATGCGGCGCTCGGTGATCGAACCGATGATCACGAGCCATCACATCTATGCCACAAGGCTTACAGCCGTGCCAGAAGCGGCGCGCCGTTCATCTGGCTGAACAACGTCAGCTCTCGCCCGATGCCACGCTGCTGCGAGGCATTCTCGCCGTGCTCAGCGATAATAGCGTGAGAAGTAGGACGACGATCGGCTCGGGCTTGGATGCACCGGCAGCAGCGGCACCAGCTCGACCTCGGTGATTCCCGCCGCGAGGTTCATGCCGGTCTGCCCCTGCAGGCTGATCGGCTGCAACTGGGTGGCGCGATCGGTGTCGCGGACCAGGAAGCTGCCGCCGAAGCCGACCAGCGCGGCGGCGTTGGCCGACAAGCCGCCATAGCGCCCGCGCAGCTCGCTGCGGCCGAAATCATTGACGGGAGCGTAGACTGCCCACGCCATCCGGGTCTGATCCGTCAGTCCGAGATCGAGACCGTAGCGGCGGACCTTGGCGACATAGCGCTCCGGCTGGCGGCCCTGGCTGCGAAACACGCAGCGCAGACGGGCCTGCGACATCACCAGCTTGCCGGTCGTCCGTCGGCCCTCGCACTCCAGAACCCCCGCACGCATCGGCCGGCCCTGATGGGCCTGCGCGAGCGGCACCATCATCACCATCGCCACGATCGACAGCACAAGCAGCCGCATCAAACTCAACCCTACGCCACCGGACTTGAGCCCGGACAAAAGAAAGGCGCCATGTTCAAAACATGGCGCCTTTCTGTGCGGAACTTGACCTTTGGAGATTCGAAGGTCGCTGTTGCCCGATTACCTCAGATTGCCGCAGAAGCGCTGGATACGCTTGCAGGCGTCCTCGAGATCCGAGGTCTTGGTCGCATAGGAGATGCGGAAGGCCGGGCCGAGGCCGAACGCCGAGCCATGCACCACCGCGACGCCCTCGGTCTCCAGGAGCTCGGTGACGAAGGCCTCGTCATTGTCGATCACCTTGCCCGACGGCGCGGTCTTGCCGATCGTGCCGGCGCAGGACGGATAGACGTAGAACGCGCCTTCCGGCCGCGGGCACTCGATGCCGTTCGCCTGGTTCAGCATCGAGACCACGAGATCGCGGCGCTCCTTGAACACCTTGTTGTTGGCCGGGATGAAGCTCTGCGGGCCGTTGAGAGCCTCCACCGCCGCCCATTGCGCGATCGAGCACGGGTTCGAGGTCGACTGCGACTGGATGGTCGCCATCGCCTTGATCAGCTGCGCCGGACCGCCGGCATAGCCGATCCGCCAGCCGGTCATGCAATAGGCCTTGGAGACGCCGTTGACGGTCAGCGTGCGGTCGAACAGCGAGGGCTCGACCTGGGCCGGCGTGGTGAACACGAAGTCGTCATAGACCAGGTGCTCATACATGTCGTCGGTCATGATCCAGACATGCGGATGCTTGACCAGCACCTCGGTGAGCGCCTTCAGCTCGGCCTTGGTGTAGGCCGCGCCGGTCGGGTTCGACGGCGAGCACAGGATCAGCCACTTGGTCTTCGGCGTGATCGCCTTGTCCAGCGCCTCCGGCTGCAGCTTGAAGCCGTGGGCGGCGGTGCAGACCACCGGCACCGGCTCGCCGCCGGCGAGCGCCACCATCTCCGGATAGCTGACCCAATACGGCGCCGGGATGATCACCTGGTCGCCGGGATTGATGGTCGCCATCAGCGCATTGTACAGCACCTGCTTGCCGCCGACGCCGACGATCACCTGGTTCGGCTTGTAGGTGAGGCCGTTCTCGCGCTGGAACTTGCCGATGATGGCTTCCTTCAGCTCGGGGATGCCATCGACCGCGGTGTACTTGGTCTTGCCGTCCTGGATCGCCTTGATCGCGGCCTGCTTGATGTTGTCGGGCGTGTCGAAATCCGGCTCGCCGGCGCCGAGGCCGATGACGTTGCGGCCCGCCGCTTTGAGGACTCGCGCTTTATCCGTGACCGCGATGGTCGCGGACGGCTTCACACGGTCGAGCGCAGCGGCGAGAAAGGACATCATCAGCTCCTATGCAGGCGTCGTGGATCACCCCCTCGGGGCCACGACCAGTCATGTCAGGGAAACGCCTGCTTTTACGGCCCGAAAGCCCGCATCGCAAGAAGCTTGGGCACATGGCTCCCAAGAGTTTAGGGAACGTTAAAGCGACCCGGCTAGCGTGGACCAACGATTGTCCCAATTTTCAGGCCGAAATGACCACTATCGGGAGCGCCCTGCGATCCGGCAACTGGCTGACGGCCGCGCGGATCAGATCCTACAGCTGGCTTCTGCTCGCGTTCGCGGCCGCCGCGGTCGCGGGCTGGATCGCGCTCTCCGACGGCCTGATCGATCGCAACGGCAAGCCGATCGGCACCGATTTCTCCAATGTCTATGCGGCAGGGGTATTGACCCTTCACGGCAAGGCCGCCGACGCCTACGACCCACCGTTGCAGCATGCGATGGAGAAGGCCGTGTTCGACGGCCGCGACGTGCCGTTCTTCGGCTGGCACTATCCCCCATTCTTCTTCGCAATCGCCGCCGTCACGGCTTTGCTGCCCTATGCCGGGGGGCTGGCGCTGTGGGTGGTGTCGAGCCTGCTCGCCTATCTCGCTGTCATGCGCGCGATCCTGCCACGGTCGGAGACGTTGCTGGTCGCCGCCGCCTTCCCCGCGGTGTTCGTCAACATCGGTCATGGCCAGAACGCGTTCTTCACGGCCGCCCTGCTCGGCGGCGCGTTGCTGATGATGGAGCGCGGCCGGCCGTGGATCGCAGGCGTGCTGATCGGGCTTCTGGCCTACAAGCCGCAATTCGGCGTGCTCATCCCGATCGCCCTGCTCGCAAGCGGGCGCTGGCCGACGATCGCGGCAGCAGGTGTCACGGTGGCGGCGCTGATCGCGATCAGCTTCGCGGTGCTGGGCACCGACGTCTGGCATGCCTTCTTCCAGTCGATGACTTTCACCCAGACGGTGGTGCTCGAGCAAGGCGGCACCGGCTGGGAGAAAATACAGTCCGTGTTCTCGGCGGCACGTCACTGGGGAGCCGATGTCCGCACCGCCTATGCGCTGCAGACCTTGCTCGCATTGTCGCTCGCGGGCGGCCTTGCATGGCTGTGGCAGAGCGAGGCGGCGTTCGATCTGAAGGCCTCGGCGCTCGCCAGCGCGAGCCTGCTGGCAACGCCTTACGTTCTCGACTATGACCTCGTCGTGCTGGCCGTCGCGATCATCTTCTTCGTTCGCCATGGTCTCGCCGACGGCTTTCGCGACTATGAGCTCAGCGTGCTCGCCGCTGCGTGGATCGTGCCGCTGCTGTCGCGCAGCGTCGCCGGGCTGACGACGATACCGCTCGGTCTGATCGTGCTGATGGGTCTGTTTGCGCTGACTCTGCGCCGCGCGCTGGCCGATCGCGCCTCCGAGATCGACGGACACGCGCGCATCGCACAAGCGTGATCTCGATTATTTGAAGCTGTTGGAAAGTTGTTGTTCGCGAGTGCGGTGCAGTAGCTGTTTTCGACTTTTTCCATCCCTCGGCTCTTGCAGCCCGCGCCCATCGGCATCATTGTCTGGCCGCATTGCGGGACGATCTGGCGTCCGGATGCGTGATTCTCCAACGCGACGATTCCTCGAACTCGATACGGCCGGATGTACAAGCTCTATTCGATGCAGCGATCGGGCAATAGCTACAAGGTCCGCCTTGCGCTGGCGCTCCTGAACGCGCCCTATCAGGCGATCGAGATCGACATTCTCCGCGGCGAGAGCCGCACGCCGGACTTCCTCGCCAAGAACCCGAGCGGCCAGGTGCCGCTGCTCGAGGTCGGCGAGGACCGCTACATCGCCGAGTCCAACGCGATCCTGTGGTATGTCGCCGGCGGCACGCCGCTGGTGCCGGAATCACGCATCGAGCGCGCCGAGGCGCTGCAATGGATGTTCTTCGAGCAGCACGCGCTGGAGCCGAACATCGGCGCCGCCTATTTCTGGCTGCTGCTCGTCAAGGGCGGGCGTGACCTGCAGACCCACGCGCTGGAGGACTGGATGGAGCGCGGCTACGCGGCGCTGCAGGTGATGGAGAATCATCTCAAGAGCAACGACTACTTCGCAGCGAAGCAGCTGACCGTCGCCGACATCGCGCTCTACGGCTACACCCATGTCGCCGACCGTTGCGACTTCGATCTCTCGACCTTCCCGAAGATCCGCAACTGGCTGCGCCGGGTCGAGCATGCGCCCGGTTTCGTGGCGATGGACTGGCAGCCGGCCATGATCGATTCAGCGGGCATTGCCGCCGACTACGATTGACGGTGCACCGTAAGACTACCGACCGCCCGTAGAACCGCGGGAAAAATACACGCGCGGGCGGGAACAGATACCGGTAACGCCATCTTTTTGCCATTTTTGGCCAGTTGCCGCCCCAATCCTGCCCAGCGTTACCTTAGAATTTACCTCTGCGAGTGATTCGCTCGCGGATGTATGGGTAAGGGATTCGACTTCATGTCCCGGTGGCGTGGTGCTTCCGTTCCGAAGTTCAGTTGGGTCCGTGGCCCTGGGTCGCCCGGGACATCCGAACACAGTGAAGGGCCGGTCACAGCGACCGTCAGCGGCTTTCACGACCACGTCACGCTCACCCTTTCTGCCGACCTGACCACTGTGGTCGCGGCCACGATTGCAGCCAGCACGCTCTCATTGGGTGTGAGCGTCAGCATCGTTGTGCTGTCGATCCAGGCCGTCATCTCGATGCCCGCTTAGCCAGGAAGCCATTTTGACAACCCTTCGCGGTTTTCGCGACAACAGGCGATGATTGTCTCGCGCTGCAAATGGCGATGAAATCAACGGTCGTAATTGTTGCCGTGACCCTGGCACTCGCGATCCTGCTGGCGGCTTCACTGCTCATCATCATCGAGCGCCGCGGCGAGCTGTCGCTGTCGCCGCTCACCGAAGAAGCGCGGACGATGCATGTCCGGCTGATCGGGCCGCCCACCGCCGTCCCGGTGCAGACGGTCCCCGGTTGATCTCGGATCGAGCGGCACGTATCGAGGTCCCGTCCGACTCCAGCCGACGGTGAAGCCCTGATGACCGACGCCCCGACCATTCGCGCGATCGCGCGCGACGACTATGATCGCTGGCTGCCGTTGTGGGACGGTTACAACGCCTTCTACGGCCGCTCCGGACCGACCGCGCTGGCGGCCGAGATCACCGCCACCACCTGGGCTCGCTTCTTCGATGCCGCTGAGCCGGTGCACGCCCTGGTCGCCGAGAGCGGCGGCGAGCTGATCGGGCTGACGCATTATCTGTTTCACCGCGCCACCACATCGATCGGGCCGCTCTGCTACCTCAACGACCTGTTCACGAGCGAAGCCGCCCGCGGCAAGGGCGTCGGACGCGCGCTGATCGAAGCCGTCTACCACGCCGCCCGGCAGGCCGGCGCGCCCCGCGTCTACTGGCAGACGCATGAGACCAACAGCACGGCACAGGCGCTCTACGACAAGATCGCCGAACGTTCGGGCTTCATCGTCTACCGCAAGGCGGTGTAGGCCAGCGGCTGTCATGCCGCCGTCATGCCCCGCGCCTACGCTCAGGCCGAGCGCTTGATCGGCCCCCCGTCACGGATCACGCGCGTCAGCGGTCCCCGTCAGACGCCGTCTCTGACCGGGGCCGCGCTTTTTTGGAGTTGCAGGTGGCGGTGGAGCAGCGGCCGCGACCGAGTCTCATGCAACATTCGTCGTCGGATCCAGCTTGACCGACGGCAACGGCGGAGACGTTCTGGCCTGCGCGGCGTCGATGCACAGCTTGACGGCCTCGCCCATGCTGACCGCGACCAGCTCGGCCTTGGTTGCCTCTTGCAGCGCCTTCACGGCCTGCTCATCGAGATCCGCTGCGCAGCAGACCAACATCACCCTGGCTCTGGGGAGCCGCCGCTTCAAACGACGGACGCTGTAGCGCATATGCGCAACGCCGGAATGGCCGAGGTAGACCAGGCAAGCAATCGCAATTCCTGCCGGCTCGAGCTTGATGACATTCGCCGTCGAAAGCGCCTCCGCTCCCGAAACCTTCGTCCCCAATCCGTGCGCCGAGAGCAGTTGGGCGAGAAGCACCGCAGCGGCTTCATCGATCGGGGTTCGACCAGCCACGCACAGCAGCGGCTGTTCGCTTCGCCACCCATCTGCGAGACTCTCCTTGCTGAGCACCGGCAACGTGTCGACGGCCCCGTTGCTCGCCGAATCGTCGATGGCTGAAGCCGCCTCTGGATCGGTGGTCCTCTCGCCTGTCGCCGCCGGCGCGTCATTCTGGTCGGAGAGATCGACGGTCAACTCGGTCACCGCGTCGCGGATGGTCGCAAGACGGTCGTAGGCGAGCGCGCCTCGTTCGGCGTCCGCCTGGGCCAACTGCAGCCCCTTCACCGCAACCTCGTCGCAATAGGCAATCAACGAGCGCTCCTTGAGATACTCCTCGGCCTTCTCGGCCGCTTCCGTCGGATCGTTTGCGAGCATGCGCTGGTAGAATATCTCGGGAGGGGACAACGCCGGACGATCGCCGAACATGACGTCGAGGAACTCCAGGCGCTCCACATGCCGTCCGATGACGACGAGACAGACCGTCAGCGGGGTCGCCAGCACCAACCCGATGGGGCCCCAGAGAGCGGTCCAGAACGCGGCGGAAACCACCACGGCCACGGGGGACAGACCCGTGCTGCGCCCGTAAACCATCGGTTCGATGACGTGGCCGAGCAGCGGCTCGACGACCACAAACAGCGCCAGCGTCCAGATCAGCATCGTCCAGCCGGGGTCGACCGCTGCCGCCAGCGCGAGCGGAAACGCCGCTGCGATGACCGCGCCGATATAGGGCACGAATCGAAGCGCTGCGGCGAGAATCCCCCAAAGAATGGCGCTGGGAATGCCGATGAGCCACAAGCCGACGCCGATGACGACGCCGAATCCGCCGTTCAGGGCGAGTTGCGTGAGAAACAGCCGGCTGAGCCGGAAGGCGGCGTCGTCGAGCGCCGCGGTGGTGCGCTGCAGGTCCGATGAGCCCGCAAGGCGAATGAGCCGATTCCGCAGATCTTCGCGCTGGAGCAGGATGAAGATGACGAAGATGATGATGATGCCGGTGGTCGCCAGCGGATGAATGAGCGGCGAAATCAGCGTGCGAAGACTGTCCAGGGCGCCGGGATCAGGCTGGCGCACCTCGACCGGAATCGGGGCCACGGGAGCTGACGTCGTCGTGCGCAGTCCACCTGGCGTCCGGGCCTCCGGCTCCTTCGGCTTGTCGAGCTCCTTGCCCAGATCCTTGAGCATGTCCGATGCCCGCTCGAGTGTCCCTCGCCCGGCCTTTGTGTCGCGGAAGGACTGGATCTTGTTGCTCATCGTTGATTGATAGTTCGGCAACTCGCTGGCGAGCTGGGCGAGTTGCGTGGCGAGCAGGCTGCCCAGCGCAAAGATCACCACGAAGGCGAGAACGACCACGCTGACAACGGCCAGCCCCCGCGGAGCACGAAGCCGCTGCAATTGCGCGACCAGCGGCGCCAGCACGAAGCTGAGCAGAATGGCCAGCGCCACGGGAACGAAGATGTCGCGACCGAAATACAGCAGCGCGATGATGATGACCGCAAAAATGGCGACGGCCAAAGCGCTGATCAGGCCGAGAACTTCCTCGGTGGTACGAACCTTGAGCGGCTGCCGGCTGATCATCACCCGATAACAGACGAGTGAGGCTCCAGTTCCCAGGCGGACCTTTCGTCGCATGTGCGCCAACGGCCGCTCCGACCGATAGACCGATCACGCGTTCAACTGCCCCCTTCAGCCGCCGTCTGCGACCGGGGACGCTTTGTGCCGAGAAGGCCGCCACGGGCGCGGTGAGCTCCCTCTCCCCGTTCTTACGGGGAGAGGGTTGGGGTGAGGGGCAGCGGCACGGGAAGTATCAGCTCCAGCTAGCTAATCTTTCGTCGTGAGCTCCTGCTGAATGACAGCAAGCACCCCTTCGATGTTTCCGATAACATCATTGTTCCAGATGCGAAGAACCCGATAGCCTTCGTCCGCCAACCGACGGTCACGAACAGCATCCCGCCTGGACTCGCTGTGTTGACCACCATCGACTTCGACAATCAGACATCTTACACGACAGACAAAGTCGTAGATATAATCAGCGATGGGAAGTTGCCGAACGAACTTGTAACCATCGATCTGGCGGTTGCGGATCCTTCCCAAAGAACCGTCTCCGCTTTCGTCTGGGCGGTACGAAGACGCCGTGCGAATCCAACGGATTTCAGATCTGGGCCTCTCATGTGGCCTGCTCTCAAAAACCGGCAGTAATGAAACTACCAATCCTGCAGTTCGGCAAGATATGAGCGCTGGCGGTCAAAACGATCACCACCCGCGCCGCTGCCCCTCACCCCAACCCTCTCCCCGTGAAGAACGGGGAGAGGGAGCGCACCACCGTCTGGGCGGCAGCGAGAATCAACGAGAGCTACTTCTTCCCGCCCACCGTCTGCCTGACCTCAAAGCCCTCGAACTGCGGCGGGCCGAGATAGAGCGGCTTGTTGTCGCCGGCGCCCTTGTGGGCCATGCGGAAGGCTTCGGATTTGGTCCAGTCCTCGAAGGCGGTCTTCGAGGCCCAGATCGTGTGCGAGGCGTAGAGCGTGTGGTCTTCGGCCTCGGGGCCCTTCAGCAGATGAAACTCGACGAAGCCGGGCACCTTGTCGAGATGGCTGTCGCGCGACAGCCAGACCTGCTCGAAGGCGGCTTCCGAGCCCTTGGCGACGCGAAAACGATTCATGGCGATGAACATGGATATATCTCCTGGATGTTGTGCCGCAGCGCCCAGGGATAGCAGACTTCACGCAACGATGCGCCTGCCGCATTCGTCGCTGATGCGGCGATGTCTTGAACATCCGGCGGCAGCGCCGACCGACACAGCCTCAGGCGATGAGCCCCTTGATCGGCTTCACCGCCGCGCTCTCCGGAAACACCACGCCGCCGAGGACATTCTCGTTCAATCCGAGATGATCGGTGAGCACGCCCTTGAACACGGCGCGCAGATCGGTGGTCGGCGCGAGGTCGCGGCCCTGATAGAGACTCGCCAGCTTCAGCGTCGGCCAGTCGGCGATGACGCGTCCTCCCTTCACCGCGCCACCGGCGAGCAATGCGATGGTGCCGGTGCCATGGTCGGTCCCCTGCGTGCCGTTGATCCGCGCCGTACGACCGAACTCGGTCGCGACGACGACCACCGTGTCGCGCCAGCGCGGCCCGAGGCCGGCTTCGAATTCCGCGAGCGCGCCATCGAGTCCCGACAGCAGCTGTGCCAGCCGGCCGACCGCGCCGCCTTCATTGGCATGCGTGTCCCAGCCATCGAACGCCAGCGCCGCGATCCGCGGTCCGTCATCGGCGGCGATCAGTTTCGCGGCACCACGCGCGACCTGGCGCATCGCCGCGATCTGATTGCCGCCCGGCCTGGGCTTCATGTCGTCGCCGAACGCCACCTTCTCCAGCTTCAGCCCCTGCGACAGAGCAGACGCCAGCGCGGGATCACGATGCGTGTAAAGGTCGACCAGGCGCATCGCGGTGTCGTCGTCGGCCTGCGGCAAGGTCACCGGGGCCCAGCCGACGATGGGAGCCGCACCGCGCAGCACCAGCGGCGCCGTCGGTCCAACCGCGAGCCCGCCGGAGACGCGCGGCCCGCGCGGCAGCGCTTCAATGGCGCGATTGAGCCAGCCGGACTGCACCCGGCCCGGTCCGGCAAAGCCGCTTTCGAGCACGTCCTGACCATCGAAATGCGAGCGCTCGCGATACGGCGTGGCGACCGCATGGATCACGGCGGCCTTGTTGTCACGGTACATGCGCGCGAATTCCGGCATCGACGGATGCAGCGCAAAGAACGAGTCGAGCGGCAGCGCAGGGTGCGGTCCATCGGCCGCAAGTGCGATCGCGCCATGCAGCCCCGCATAGTCGGGGTCGCCGATCGGCGCAACGGTGGCGAGCCCGTCGAGCGCACCGCGCAGGATCACGACGATCAGCCGTGGATCGCGATAACCGGCAGCGCGGGCGAATTTCGGCAAGTGGGCCCAGGCGGCGAAGGAGGCGCCCGCCAGCATCAATTGCCGGCGCGAGGGCAGCAGCGAGGTCGTGATCCGCTCCATCGTCATCTCCTCTGGAATTCCGGCGACATCAGGAGCAGCGCCAGCGCCTGCTGGCGCGACTCCGCCCGCTCGATCGTGCGCCGCGTTTCGGCCGAGGTCGCACTGCCCGCGGCGAGATCGAGCAGGTCGCGCGGATCGAGATTGTTGCCGAGACGTGACGCAAGCTGTGCCGAGATGTCGAGCCGCAGCTTCATGCCTTCCGGCGCGGCCCACATCGCGTTGCTATCGGCAAATCCATTTGGACCGGCCGGCGCCCATAGCGGCTGGCCGAGCGTGTTCAGCGAATTGAGATAGAAGCCGGGATCCTCGGGCACGCGCGCCAGCAGCCGGCCGCCGGCGACGAGAAACTCGTAGGGCGAGCGGATCTTGGTCAGCGGCGCCGACCAGGCCTCATCGGAATCGAGCAGGGCCAACGTCACCGCCTTGAGATCCCCGTCGGTCGTTCTGAACGCGGCCTCGAGGCGGGTGACGAGCGCGGGCGGCGGATCATCGGCGACGAAATGACGGGCGAGCTTGGTGGCAATGAACTTCGCCGTGGACGCGTGGCGCGCGAGGTCGGCGAGAGCAGCCTCGCCCTGCGCAAGGCCGTTATCCTGATAGATCTTGCCGAGCAGGGTCTGCGGCCCTGGCTGATGCGCATTGACGTTGAACACGAAGCTGCCGGGCGCGGCGTTGCGGCTGTTGCGGCCGGCAAAGCTCCAGCCCGTGATGATGCGCGCCAGCGACGTCACGTCCTGCTGGGTATAGCCGCCACCAACGCCGAGCGTATGCAGCTCCATGATCTCGCGCGCGAGATTCTCGTTGAGTCCGCGCTTGCGGTTCTGGCCGGCCCGCGAGTCCGGCCCGAGCGAGTCCTGGTTGTCGAGAAAGAACAACATCGCCGGATGCTGCTCGACCGCCTTCAGCATGTCGGCGAAGCGCCCGAGCACGTGCGGCCTGATGGCTTCGCGCTCGAACGCGCCCGCCCACATCCGCGCCAGTTCGCCCTTGGCGGCGGAGATGCAGAAATGATTCGACCAGAACGCCACCAGGCGCTCGGTGATGCCGCAATCGGCGAGCACGGCGCGCTGGAGTCGCGCCAGCGCTTCGGCGCGAAAGGTCTTCTGGACGACGTTGGGCGGCTGCTGCGGCGGTGCCGGCTTCGCAGGAGCAGCCTGCATCGCCGGCGCAGCTTCACCGGCCGCCGCCATGCCGGCACTCGGCGACGCTGCCGCCGGCGGCACGGCCACCGGCATGTCGGCTGCATTCATCGACAGGCCGCGCGTCTGGCCCGGCTGCTCCGGTGCCGCCTCCGACTTCGCCGCCGCCTCGCGGGCTCGTTTCACCTCGTCCTGATAGGCAAAGACGGCGTCCGCGAGCGCGGGCGTGGCCAGCAGACCCGGCACCTCCAGCAGCGCGCCATTGGGCCGCAGGAGTTCGGCCTTGACGAAGCCGCGCGGATCCGACGCCGCGTTGACGAAATCGCCCGAGGCGCCGCCACGCGCGCCTAAGCCGAAGCGGTTCAACGCCACGAGGGCCGCCTGGGGATCACGGGCCATGCCTCGTCCTCATCAAATCCTGCGCCAGAATGAGTGCGCCGACCTCGTGAATGGGTTCGACACCGGCGCGCTGGCGCCCTGTGCAGCCCGGCACTATACTTGCGGCAGCAGATGAACCGGGCATGAAAAGGACCGATCGGACGTGGTTCCGAAGGTGACAAATCGTTTAGCAAACGTTACCGCGCGAAAACTCGCTTGTGAGTCGTGCGGGACGGAATTCACGTGCGATCCCGAGGGCGTCTGCTGGTGCTTCGAGGAGTCCATCCGCCTGCCCTTGCCGAAGGCCGGGCAGAGCCCGTTCAAGGACTGCCTGTGCGTCCATTGCCTGAAGCGGCTGGCCGGCGAGGCGGAGCGGAGCTCATGACGCGGTGGCAGGTCGACGCCGTCCTGCTCGACATGGACGGCACGCTGCTCGACACCGAGAAGGTCTATCTCGAAGCATCGATCGCCGCGTTCAACGCCCTCGGCTATAGCGAAGGCGTGACCGAGCTCTGCCACGCCATGATCGGCATTCCCGGCCCCGACAACGAGCGGACGCTGCGCGACCATTTCGGCGACAACTTTCCGCTCGTTGAAGTCAATCGCCTGTTCGCCGCCAAGACCATCGAGATCCTGGATGCCGGCATGCCGCTGAAGCCGGGCGTGCTGACGCTGCTCGATGCGATCGAGGCAGCCGGCCTGCCCAAAGCCGTCGTCACCTCGTCCTCGCGCCGCACCGCGTCCGAGCACCTGCGGCTCGCGCGCATCGACCACCGCTTCGATGCGGTGCTGACCCGCGACGACGTCAGTCGCGCCAAGCCGCATCCCGACCTTTATCTGCTCGCCGCCGAGCGGTTGCGGACGCGCGCGCCGGCCTGCGTGGCGATCGAGGATTCCAACCCCGGCGTCGCCGCGGCCCACGCCGCCGGCGCGATCACGCTGATGGTGCCGGACATCGTGCCGCCGACCGACGAGACGCGCGCGAAATGCGAAGCCGTGTTGCCGGATCTCGACGCCGTCCGCGAGATGCTGGGATTGCGCCTGCAGTTCGTGCCGCCGACATAGACCGCGTCTGGCCGGTTCACCGCGCGGCAGGCGGCCGGCGTGGGGCCGCGGATTTCGCGCGTCGCGCCAGCGCCGCAGTCGTCAGCGCCCGCGCGGCCTCACCCGCGGTCTCCATGTAGCTGGCATCACGATGCAGCAGCACGACCGCGAACGATCCGTCGAGCAGCAGCAGCATCTGCCGCGCCAGCTCGCCTGACGCCGCGATGCCGGCGGCTTCGAACGTCGTCTGCAGCCAGGCCTCGAACTTCTTCTTGTGCGCGGCGCCGATCCTGATCGCGGGATGGCCGGGCAGATTGGCGAGCTCGGCCGTCGTGCGCAGGAAGCCGCAGCCGCGCCATTTCGGATGTCGAGCAGCCCGAGCAAGCTGACGGAAGATCGCGGCGACCTTGTCCGGCAACGCACCCTCACCGTCATCGAACCAGCGCTTGAACAGCTCAAGGTTCGGCTGGTCGCGCGCGGCGAGATAGGCCGCGACGAGATCGTCCTTGCTGCGGAAATGATAGTACAGCGTCTTCTTGGTGATGCCGGCCTTCTCGGCCACCGCATCGACGCTGACGGCGCGGATGCCCTCGGCATAGAACAGCCGGCTCGCCGCGGCGAGGATGCGCGTGCGGGTCGGATCGGACGAACGGGCCATGACTGCGCTCATGCCAATGTATACTGACCAGTGAATATACCTTGCGCGCCGGCCCGCCTAGTCTTGGCGGCATCACCTGCCAGCCTAGAGAGGCGCCTCATGGCCGATCCCATCCTGCTCGACATCTCCGACCGCATCGCCCTGCTCACGCTCAACCGGCCGGAGCGGCTGAATGCGCTCAGCTACGCCCTGATCGATGCGCTGATGGCCGCGCTCGACCGCATCGAGACGGATACCGGCATCAGGGCCGTGATCCTGACCGGCGCCGGCGACCGTGCCTTCTCTGCAGGCGCCGACATCGACGAATTCTCCGACAGCGTCCGCCAGGGGCGCGCCACCGCGCTGCGCGACTTCGTGCGGCGCGGCCAGGCGATGATCGCGCGGCTGGAGGCGTTCAGGAAGCCGATCATCGCCGCGGTGAACGGGCTTGCGTTCGGCGGCGGCTGCGAGATCACCGAGGCGGTGCATCTGGCCGTGGCCAGCGCGCGCGCCAGCTTCGCCAAGCCGGAGATCCGGCTCGGCATGCCGCCGACCTTCGGCGGCACGCAGCGGCTGCCGCGGCTGATCGGACGCAAGCGCGGGCTCGAGCTGCTGCTGACCGGCGATCCCTGTCCGGCGCGGCGCGCGCTCGACATCGGCCTCGTCAACGCGGTGGTGCCGCATGACGAGCTGCTGCCGGCCGCCCGCGCGCTCGCCCAGCGCATCATCCGCCATGGTCCGGACGCCGTCGCCAGCGTGATCACCGCGGCGACGCGCGGCCTCAACATGACGATCGGCGAAGGGCTGCAGGTCGAAGCCGAGCAGTTCGCGAGCCTGGTCGGCGGCCGCGACCTGACGGAAGGCCTGGCGGCGTGGTGCGAACGCCGGCCGCCGCGGCTGTCTCGCTAGACCGGAAATCCCGGCGACTTGCGCGCCAGCCCGTCGAATGCATCGAGCAGCCGCTCGCGCCAGGCGTAGACGCTGTCCGTCTCCTCCAGCAGCTTGAACGGGCTGACCACGCGGGCCCATTGGAAGCCGCCGAACACGATGTAGTCGGCATAGTCTGGCGCATGGCCGCCGATGAAGGGCTGCGCCTTCAAGGTCTGGCGCAGCGGCTCCAGCGATTTGCGGAAGCCGATCACCGCCTGGTCGCGCGGCGCCATGACCTCTTCCAGCCGTTTGCCGAACCGCGCCTCGCGCGAGGTGCGGAAATAGGCTGCGTCCTCGGGCGCGAGGTTCTTCGGGATATCGGCGATGATCAGCGGGAAGATGCCGCCAACGATTGCGATGTCGCCCCACGCATTCATGAAGCGCGCCATCGCGTGGCCGCCGGCGCCGCCGAACAGCGAGGGCCGATCGGGATAAGTGTCTTCGAGATAGCCGGCGATCACCCAGGAATCGACGATCGTGCGGTCGCCGTCGAGCAGCACCGGCACCTTCTCCGAACCATGCGGCGCGAGCGCGCTCTTCTCGGTGAAGCGCCAGGGGATCGTCTCCGCGGTCAGTCCCTTGTGCGCCAGCGCCATGCGGGTCCGCCAGCAGAACGGGCTGAACGGGCGCCCGGCATCGGTGCCCACGAGTTCGAACAGCTTCAGTGACATGCTTCGGTCCCCTCTCCCTGCGAGGAGAACGTTCTAGCTCACGACTCGGCTATTGTCGCGCAGCAGCTGCGTGCCGGCCTCGGTGACGGCGATGACGCCGCCGCCCGCGGCCGGCCTGCGCGCGACATAGCCGGCGTCGGCGGCATCCTCCCAGATCGTCAGCCGCGGACAGCTCGTCCGCCACGTCTCGATCACCTCCGCATGGCTGCGCGGCTCCCGAGCGATCCACTCGACGAAATCGAGCACCAGGGCATCGGCTGATCCAGTCATGGCTACCTCATTCGGCTGCAATGGAGCTTTGCGCGATCACCAGCAGCCAGCCGCCGTAAAGAATGTAGTAGCTCGCCACTGCCGTGATGATGCGGTTGGCCCAGACCCGGAACTGCTGCTCGCTCATCGCTTCGAGGATGCGCCGCGCCAGGGTGGTGCCGAGCATCGACGCCGCGATCGCCACGGCCGCGAGCACCGGATCGAGCTGCGCCGCCTGGTCGATGATGCCGCCGAAATAGATCAGCTTGGTGAGATGGCTCGCGACCTGGCAGGTCGCCTTGGTGGCGACGATCGACTTGCGGTCGAACCGCGCGCCGAGGAAGAAGGTGTCGAGCAGCGGGCCGGACACGCCGGTCATCAGCATCAGCCCCATGCAGATCATGCCGTAGACCGCGCCCTGCCACACGCTGTCCGGATCGGGCTTGAGGCCGGCCGGCATCAGCCGCGCCAGGAACGGCGTGATGCCGAGCAGCAGCAGCGCAACCGGCTTGTCCGGCACGTATCGGATCAGCGACCACAGGCCGAGCGCCAGCGCGCAGCCGATCAGATACACCGCGACAGGCCGCCAGCGGATGTGCCGCCGCCACAGCACCGCGCGCCAGCCGTTGGAGGCCATCTGCGTGATCGCATGCAGCACCATCGCCGCCGGCAACGGCATGATGGCCAAGAGCACGCCGATCAGGACCAGCCCGCCCGCCATGCCGAACAGCCCCGACAGGAACGCCGTCGCGACCATCAGCAATCCGAGCGCTGCAATCAGGACGGGCGTCATGGCTGATCTCCTCTGCACGCACAGTGTCGCACTGGCGGCGGCGGCACAAACCGAGTTATCTTGCCCTGCATCAGTTTTCCTGAGGGCGGCATGCGGCGGCTTCTGTTCCTGAACGGCATCAAGGCATTCGAGGCGGCGGCGCGCACCGGCAGCTTCGCGGCGGCCGGCAGCGAGCTCAACGTCTCCGCGGCCGCGATCAGCCGCATGGTCAACCTGCTCGAGCAGCGGCTCGGCGTCGTGCTGTTCGAGCGCAAGGCCAACCGGCTGGCGCTGACCGCCACCGGCCGCGCCTACCAGAGCGGGCTGACGCCGATCTTCGATGCGCTGTCGAGCCTGACCGCGCAGATCATGGCGCCGTCGTCGATGCGCGTGCTGACGCTCGGCGTCGGCCCGACCTTCGCGATGAAATGGCTGATCCCGCGGCTGGCGGATTTCAGCACCGAGGAGCCGGACATCGAGGTGCGCATCACCACCGGCGGCGCGGCGGTGCCGTTCGGCGACGATTGGAGCTGCGGCATCAAGCTCGGCGACGGCGCCTGGCCCGGCCTCGTCGCCGAGCCGCTGTTCGCCGCCGATCTCGTGCCGGTGTGCACGCCGCGGCTTGCGGCGACGCTGAAGCGGCCGGCCGATCTCAAGGGTCCGAGCCTGCTGCGGGTGTCGCACGCGGCCGAGGACTGGTCGCTGTGGCTGAAGGCCGCCGGCGTCACCCGCGTGACCGCACGCGGCACCGAGTTCCAGTACTACGGCCATGCGCTGCAGGCCGCGATCGACGGACTCGGCGTCGCCATGGGCATCCGCCCCTACATCGATGACGATCTCGCCGCGGGACGCCTGGTTGCACCGTTCGCGCTGACCGTCCCAAAAGGCGAGCGCTGGTATCTGGTCTATCGCAGCTTCCAGGCCGGACAGCGCGATTTTTCAGCGTTTCGGCGCTGGATCATGCGCGCGGCCGCGCAATCCGCCACACGGAACGCTCAGCGGAAGGATACTGTCAAAAAAGACACTGCGGTGTGAACCCGTTCACACTTGGCCAGACGTATTCATGCTGTCATTGCCGTTCGGGACATCCAGGACTGGGCAATGACGTACTTGTACGAGGACTTCGCCATCGAGCCGTTCGAAGCAGGAAAAGGCTTGTGGCACGCGCGGATTCGTCGCGCTGACATGACTCCGGTGGTGATCAATGGTGTTTCGTTCCCATCTCTCGAAGTCGGCTTTGCCTGGTCGGATGCGGACATGGCGATCGCCGATGCAAAGAGCCACATCGACCGGTTCCGGAAACGCTGGGGATAGTGCGACGAAATTACAGCCGACGGAGGATATCGATCGAACCCCGGGAAAAGACGGATAGCGCAGCGTGGAGCAATCTCAGAGAGTGTCATCTCCAACTGTCCACCCCTGCGCCCTACGGTTCCGAGCCGCCATTCACAACGCCAATTCGAAATGCCGAGTGTATTCGTAATGCGGACTGCAATTCATGGCTGAGCCTGCCGTCAAACACCTCACTTATTCGGTTCGCACGCGATGCCCGGACTGTGATGCGGAACTGAGCATCCTCAGCGTCATCAATGGTCGCGGCGGCTCTGAGTACTGGGCCCTGCAATGCGTCGCCTGTCACGGCGTCCATCTCGACATCGTCGAGCCTCCCACCCGGCATTAGCCGTCATCCGCGGCGCCGCTCGCTCCGGTGCCCATCAATCCGGCGATCGCTCCCCAGGGCGATCGCCGGTTCATGACCCGCGACTTGTCCACAGATCCTGCTGCCACCATGCTGTCAGCAAGGCGGTGGGTGGCCCGCGATCGCTCTTTCATGTCGGCTCCATCAGTCCCATATTCCGCCCATGGCGAAGACCCCCGACACCCCGAAGAAGCCCGGCCGCACACCGAAATCGAAGGCGCATCGCCCGGACGTTCAGCCGATCGCGCCGGCACTCGCCGAGCTGCTCAACCCCGCCATCAATCGCGGCGAGAGCGGGATCGGGTCCTCGACCGGACTGACGCCGCCGCCCGACAATTCCTGGGACCGCCGCAGCGGCGGCGAGGCCGCAGCGCACCGGGCGCGCGTGTCGACCAGGGACAAGAGCGCCGACGTTGCAAGCCGCGATTCGGCGAACCGCTCGATGCCGTTGCGGCCGAATCCGCAGCCCAGCGGTGCGCGTCGGGCTGAGGTCGCGGGCGACGGCGAGGAGCGGGCCGGTCTGTCCGAAGCCCCGCAGGCCAATTACGGCACGGCGGCCACCATCCCGACGCTCGATCCCGAGCTGGCGCGGCAGCTCGGCCTGCCGACGGCCGAGGACGACGACGAGGCCCTGGCGCGCCCGCCGCGCAACAAGATGGAGGCGCTCGGCGTCAAGGCCACGGCGGAAGCTTTGGAGTCGCTGATCCGCGAAGGCCGTCCCGAGTTCCGCAAGGACGACGGCAGCTTGCGAGTGTGGACTCCGCACCGGCCGCCACGTCCGGAGAAGAGCGAAGGCGGCGTCCGCTTCGAGATCAAGTCCGCCTACGAGCCGAAGGGCGATCAGCCGCAGGCGATCAAGGAACTGGTCGAGGGCATCGCCCGCAACGACCGTACCCAGGTTCTGCTCGGCGTCACCGGTTCGGGCAAGACCTACACCATGGCCAAGGTGATCGAGGCGACGCAGCGTCCGGCGATCATCCTGGCGCCGAACAAGACGCTGGCCGCGCAGCTCTATGGCGAGTTCAAGAGCTTCTTCCCGGACAACGCGGTGGAGTACTTCGTCTCCTATTACGACTACTACCAGCCCGAGGCCTACGTCCCCAGAACCGACACCTATATCGAGAAGGACTCCTCGATCAACGAGCAGATCGACCGCATGCGCCACGCCGCGACGCGCGCGCTGCTGGAGCGCGACGACGTCATCATCGTCGCCTCGGTGTCCTGCATCTACGGTATCGGCTCGGTCGAGACCTACACCGCGATGACCTTTGCGCTGAAGAAGGGCGAGCGCATCGACCAGCGCCAGCTGATCGCCGACCTCGTCGCTTTGCAATACAAGCGCACCCAGCACGACTTTACCCGCGGCACCTTCCGTGTGCGCGGTGACGTCGTCGACATCTTCCCGGCGCACTATGAGGACCGCGCCTGGCGCGTGAACCTGTTCGGCGACACCGTGGAGAATATAGAGGAGTTCGATCCGCTCACCGGTCACAAGCAGGACGAGCTGGAGTTCATCAAGGTCTACGCCAATTCGCACTATGTGACCCCGCGCCCGACTCTGGTGCAGGCGATCAAGTCGATCAAGCATGAGCTCAAGATCCGGCTCGACCAGCTGCACGCGCAGGGCCGCCTGCTCGAGGCGCAGCGGCTGGAGCAGCGCACCACCTTCGACATCGAGATGATGGAGGCGACCGGCAGTTGCGCCGGCATCGAGAACTACTCGCGCTATCTCACGGGGCGCCTGCCCGGCGAGCCGCCGCCGACCTTGTTCGAATACGTCCCCGACAACGCGCTGGTGTTCGCCGACGAGAGCCACGTCACCATCCCGCAGATCGGCGGCATGTTCCGCGGCGACTTCCGCCGCAAGGCAACCCTCGCCGAATACGGCTTCCGCCTGCCCTCCTGCATGGACAATCGCCCGCTGCGCTTCGAGGAGTGGGACATGATGCGGCCGCAGACGGTCGCGGTGTCGGCGACGCCGAGCGGCTGGGAGCTCAACGAGGCCGGCGGCGTGTTCGTCGAGCAGGTCATCCGCCCGACCGGACTGATCGATCCTCCCGTCAACATTCGCCCCGCCCGCACCCAGGTCGACGATCTCCTCGGCGAGGTCCGCGCCGCCGCGCAGAAGGGCTACCGCTCGCTGATCACGGTGCTGACCAAGCGCATGGCCGAGGACCTCACCGAATATCTGCACGAGCAGGGCATCCGCGTCCGCTACATGCACAGTGACATCGACACCATCGAGCGCATCGAGATCATCCGCGATCTCCGCTTGGGCGCGTTCGACGCGCTGGTCGGCATCAACCTGCTGCGCGAGGGCCTCGACATTCCCGAATGCGCGCTGGTCGCGATCCTCGACGCCGACAAGGAAGGCTTTCTGCGCAGCGAGACCTCGCTGATCCAGACCATCGGCCGCGCCGCGCGCAACGTCGACGGCAAGGTGATCCTCTATGCCGACCAGATGACCGGCTCGATGGAGCGCGCCATCGCCGAGACCAATCGCCGCCGCGAGAAGCAGGTCGAGTACAACACCATCAATGGCATCACGCCGGAGAGCGTCAAGAAGTCGATCGGCGACATCCTCAACTCGGTCTACGAGCGCGACCACGTGCTGATCGAAACCGGCGGCGGCACCGCCACCGACGACGCGATCTCGATCGGGCACAATTTCGAGACGGTGCTGGCCGATCTCGAAACCCGCATGCGCGAGGCCGCTGCCGATTTGAACTTCGAGGAAGCCGCCCGCCTCCGCGACGAGGTCAAGCGCCTGCGCGCCACCGAGCTCGCCGTCGTCGACGATCCCACCGCCAAGCAGCGCACCGTCCAGGGCAAGGCCGGTGCCTACGCCGGCGCCAAGAAGTACGGCGACGCCGCCAATCTGCCGACCACGGCGATGAAGGGCCGCGGCGCGGCCGCGCGCGGCGGTGCGAAGTCCCGCGAGCGCGACCCGCTGGCGCCCTCGATGGACGAAATCCTCGGTGGCGGCTCCCGCCGCGAAGACGGTCCCTCCGCCCCCTCTCCCCGTCCTTCACGGGGTCGGGACGAGCGAAGCTCGCCCTTGGAGGGTCGGGGTGAGGGGCGCCCCACGGGGACTCCCTCCACCTCCAAAGTCCACAAACCCCATCTCGACGAGATGCACGGCCCGGAATCCCTCCCCTACCGCCCCAACGCCAAGCTGCCGCCAAAACCGTTCGGCAGCAGCAGCAAGATCATCCAGCCGACCAACTCCCGCGAGTCGGGCCCGGAGTTCGGCCCCGCGCCACGCTCGACCGGCGGCGCACCGGGCAAGCGTGGCGGGTGGAAGAAGCGTTAGGTTGCTCAAACGCAGGGCGTGCTCGCCGAGAGGCTGGCGGACTGCGCTGCGCTAATCCGCCCTACGGGACGGTGCGTAGGGCGGATTAGGCGAAGCGGTAATCCGCCGCCACGCAGACTCCATCGGCGATCTTGTATTAAGTGATCAACATCCCTAGCCTCGCCATCATCTCGACGCTGGCTTCGCCCCATGCCCAACTATCGTCGCGCATTTGTTCCAGGCGGCTGTTGGTTCTTCACCGTCAACCTGCTCGATCGGCGTCTTCGTCTGCTGATCGAACATATCGATATCTTGCGTTCGGCTGTAGCTACGACGCGGGAGAGATACCCGTTCGAGATCGATGCCTTCGTCGTCATGCCAGATCATCTGCACGCCGTCTGGACGCTGCCGCCTGATGATGCCGACTTCTCAACGCGCTGGCGGCTGATCAAAACTCGCTTCGCACGGCAGTTGCCGAGAACTGAACGCCTAAGCCAGGTTCGTCTCGCAAATGGAGAGCGGGGCATCTGGCAACGTCGATTTTGGGAGCATCTGATCCGCGACGAAGGTGATTATGCCCGGCACGTGGAGTATTGCTACATCAATCCAGTGAAGCATGGTCTCGTCAGCAGCGTTGTCGAATGGCCTCATTCGTCATTTCACCGCGATGTGCGCGCGGGGCTCTTCCCGAGCGATTGGGCTGGCGATGCCGCGGTCAGCGGAGAATTCGGGGAGAGATGAACAGCTCCCCTCAAAGTGTTTGTGCCGGGCGATGGCGGATTACGCTGCGCTAATCCGCCCTACGAAGCGGCATATGTAGCTGCGTAGGGCGGATTAGGCGAAGCCGTAATCCGCCAATCTCTGCCCGTCGCCCAAATCACTTTGTGTTGGCAAATGCTGTCCAGCCCTTCGGATAAAAATAAATCTTTTGCCTTTTTCGCCAAATCAGCATTATGGTCCCGCCCGTTCCGTTGCGTCGGAGGGGACGTATCGCGGTCGTCATGGACGTCGGCAGCGGAATGCGGTGGGCATGTCGGGTCGCAGCGTGAAGTGATTTGCGCCGACGAACGATCCGGCATGCACGGTCAAGTCGCGCGGTCCTGATACCCCGACGCTGGTATCACGCTTGCGCCGACGCTCACGCGTCGCGCGAGCAACGGTGGCCAAAAGCCGGTGCACCGGGGAGAACGCGAAGCAGCCGTCAAAACCATCGCGCAGGGAGGGCCGGGCGTTCTCGGCCAGACCTGTGGTACCTGCCGCCTGCATTTTTTTCGCAGGCGGGCCACGGGCGCGGCCAGCGCCCGGCCCTCCCTGCGCCCTTCGATGTGGAGGGCGGTGCTGAGAGCAAAGCTCGGACGCGATGTGCGCCGCGAGAACGAGGCGACGCGTCCCCATACTGATGCAGATTGTAGTTGGAGCCGTGAATGCGCCTCATCCTCGACTGTCGTCCCGGACAAGCCGCTGCGCGCGGCAGCGCGTTGCGGCGCCGATCCGGGATCCACAAGCCGCGGCAGTCGTGATGAGCACAAAGCCAACGGCCAGCGTGCCTCAATCCGCACCCTGGGGGTATGGGTCCCGGCGTTCGCCGGGACGACGCGTGTGGGCGGGATTGATGCCACACACTCCGTTGTCATCGCCCGGCTTGACCGGGCGATCTCAGTACTCCGAGACGTTCGTGACTGGATCGATGGGCCGCGGCGTACTGGATTCCCCGCTTTCGCGGGGAATGACAGTGGGGACTAAAGGCGACGCTTCCGATGTAGGGACAGTCAGCTCAATCGAACGAAGTTCGACAGTCTCGGCCGAGATGCCTCAGCCACCCCGTCGAACTCCTCAATTGACCAACCTCAGTCGAACAGGCTCGACACCGACTCTTCCGCCGCGGTGCGGCCGATCGCTTCGGCGATCAGCGGGGCGATCGGCAGCGCGCGGATGTTCGGGGCGTTGCGCACCGCCTCCGTCGGCATGATGGAGTCGGTGATGACGAGCTCCTTCAGGCGCGACGAGGTGATGCGGGTCGCGGCGCCACCGGAGAGCACGCCATGGGTGATGTAGGCGTAGACGTCCTTGGCGCCGTATTTCAGCAGCGCATCGGCTGCGTTCACCAGCGTGCCGCCGGAATCGACGATGTCGTCGATCAGGATGCAGGTGTGGCCGGAGACGTCGCCGATCACGTTCATGACCTCGGACTCGCCGGGACGCTCACGGCGCTTGTCGACGATGGCGAGCGGCGTGTTGATGCGCTTGGCGAGGCCGCGGGCGCGCGCCACGCCGCCGACGTCGGGCGACACCACCATCACGTTGGAGAGGTCGAAGCGGTCCTTGATGTCGCGCACCATCAGCGGCGCGGCATAGAGATTGTCGGTCGGAATGTCGAAGAAGCCCTGGATCTGCCCGGCATGCAGGTCGAGCGTCATGACGCGGTCGACGCCGGCATGGGTGATCAGGTTGGCGACCAGCTTGGCCGAGATCGGCGTGCGCGAGCCGGACTTGCGGTCCTGACGGGCGTAGCCGAAATACGGAACGACCGCGGTGATGCGGCGCGCGGACGCGCGGCGCAGCGCATCGGTGATGATCAAGAGCTCCATCAGCAGGTCGTTCGCCGGATAGGACGTCGACTGGATGATGAAGACGTCGGAGCCGCGCACGTTCTCCTGGATCTCGACGAAGATCTCCATGTCGGCGAAGCGCCGGACCACGGCCTTCGTCAGCGGCAGGCCGAGCTCGGCGGCGATGCCGGCGGCCAGGGCCGGATTGGAATTCCCGGCGACGAGTTTGATGGAGCCGTTCTTGGCCGACATCGCGAATTCTCCTCGCGGCTCGCTGGAGACCTTGTTCAGCATATCGGGTTATCCGTGGAACCGGCGGTTTTGCACGGGCGAGGTGATATCAAGGACACTGCGCAGCTGGCAACCCGCCGCAGGTGTTTTTCCCGGTCAAAAGCGGCGCAAAATGCGCCTCTTTGCCTAATGGTCGGTGTAGCCGAGGGCGGCGACGCTGGTGCCGTCGGACGACGGCGCGACGGATTCGACGGCGGCAACGGCAGGGCCGCGCGCGGCCGGCACCGCCGGCGGCGCGCTCTCGCTCGGCGGCGTGCCGTTCAGCATGTTGGCGAGCCCGCTGAATCCGGCCTGTGCGATCTTCCTGAGCACCATGTCGTCGACATTGTTCCAGGGATCGCGGCCGCCGCGTCCGACCGGCTCTTCACCCGACAGCCGCAGGGCGCGCTGCTGATTACGATCGTAGACGTCGAACACCCAGGCGATCACGCTCTTGCCGCTCACGACCTGGGCGGAGAGATAGGTGCGGACGCGATAGGCGGCGGGCGCCTCGCGCGAGACGACGGCAAGGCTGCGCAGCTTGGACTCGCTGTCGAGCACGCTGACCATGCGGTCGAAGATCTGCGGCGGCGGGCCGTCGATCTGCTCGAAGGCGATGGTGGCGCCACTCGACGACGGCGCCATTGCATAGGCGTTGGACGGGCCGCTGCTGCTCGCGCAGCCGCCGAGCGTTGCAGCAGACGCGATCAGCAAGGCGGCAACGCAGGCGTGCTGCGCGGCGCGGCTGATCCGTCGAAGTGGTGTCGGCGCTCCCCTCATCGTCGGGAGCGATATCGTTAAAATCGATTAACGTCTAGGTCGCGGCTGCCACAGATTGGGACAGAGTGCACTCAGTTGTACAGAAAGGGTTAAGCAATCCACATGCGGCCACAATCGCGCCCCGCTTCAGCCTTCCAGCATGATCGCATGAACGTGCCGGCCATAGTCCGGCTCCTTGCGATGCACCGAGCGGCGGTAACTGAAGAAGCGCTCATCCGCATAGGTGTCGAGGCCGAGGTCGTCGATCAGCAGCACGCCGGCATTTTCCAGCCGCATCCGGATGAAGCCGCCGAGGTCGAACATCGCATGCCCCTCCCGGGCCGAGGGCAGGAAGAAGCGCGCATGCTCGGCATCGTCGTCGATGAAGCGAGTGACGAACTCGGCGCCGACCTCGTAGCTCTGCTGGCGGATCAGCGGGCCGATGGCGGCAATGACCCGGCCGCGCTCGGCGCCGAGTTGCTCCATCGCCTGCAGCGTCGCTTCGAGCACGCCGGTCAATGCCCCCTTCCAGCCGGCATGCGCCGCGCCGATCACGCGCCGCTCGGGATCGGCGAACAGAATCGGCCCGCAATCGGCCGTCGTCACCCCGATCGCCAGATTGGGCGTTGCGGTGACCAGCGCATCGGCCTTCGGCCGGACCGGGCCGTCCCACGGTCCGGTCGCAACCACGACGTCGGGCGAGTGGATCTGATGAACGCTGAGGAATTGCTCGGGCGCGACGCCGAGATGCAGCGCCATGCGGCGGCGGTTTTCCCTGATGGCGTCCGGCTGATCGTTCGATCCCAGGCCGCCATTGAGGCCCGCATAGATGCCGTCGGAGACGCCGCCCTCGCGGGTGAAGAAGGCGTGGCGCAGCCCGGGGATCGCGGACATCACATCCGATGACACCAGCATCACGCGCCTCCCGTCTTCTCGTTGGTGTGCTCGTCGCTGATCCCGGCCAGCATGGGAATCGACGGATCGGACACGCCGAGCACCTTGAACAGCGAGCCCATGCCCTCGCGGCCGCCGCCGGTGAGGCGCTTCAGGCCGCTCGCAATGTCTGCGGAGACCTCGGGCGAGGCCTTCTGCATCAATGTGAGCGCCCGCGTCTCGATGCCGAGCCGCTGCAGGAACTCGCCCTGCGTGACCGGACCGTGCACGCGCGCGCCGACGGCATCCGCCGCTCGCGCGAGCGCATCGAAGTCGACATGCGCGGTGATGTCGGCAAGGCCGGGCGTCTTCAGCGGATCGGCGAAGCTGTGGCGGGCGATCGCCTGGAACGTGTCGCCGACGTCGCTGCGGACATGGCCGTAATCGACGATCACCGCGGCGCCGCGCTGCTCGCGGAGGCGCTTGGCAATCGCCATCATCTCCGTGTTCGGCCGCCATTCGAAGATCGCGCCGGCCGGCGCGGCGCGCACCAGCGGCGGCAGCAGCAGTTCGAAGCCCGCGGTCGGATCAGCGGCCGCGCCATAGACGAAGTTCTCCTCCTCGTCGAGCTCGACCACGCGCTCGTGCCAGCCGGTCTCGCGCCGGACCATCTGGTGCACCGGCAGCACGTCGAAATACTCATTGGCGAAGATGACGCTCGGCCCTTCAGGGACGTCGTCGAAGCTGTCGTGCCAGGTGACGTTGCGCAGCCCGGTCAGCGTCGCCTTCTGCTTCTCGCGCAGCACGGGATTGATCTCCACCAGATGCACCGAGAGCGTCTGGTACAGCGGCGGCAGCACGCGCAACGCGCGCAGCGCATCCGACATCATGGTGCCGCGGCCCGGCCCCAGCTCGATCAGCCGGAACTGCTGCGGCGATCCGGCCGCCTTCCAGATCGACGCCGCCCACAGGCCGAGCAGCTCGCCGAACATCTGGCTCACCTCGGGCGCGGTGGTGAAGTCGCCCTCGCGTCCGAGCGGATCGCGCGAGATGTAGTAGCCGTGCTCGGGGTGCATCAGGCACAGCTCCATGTAGCGCCAGACCGGCATCGGACCGGACGCCTTGATCAGCCGCTTGATCTCGGTGTGGAGCGGAGACGTCTCGATCACGGATGGGCCTGCAGCGAGGGAGTGGCTTGATGTACGCCGGGCTTGCGCAGCGCCCTGATCACCAGGATCGCACCGACGATCAGCATCGGCACCGACAGCAGCATGCCCATGGTCATGCCGCGCCAGAGGAAGCCGAGTTGCGGATCCGGTTCGCGGAACAGCTCGCTGACGATGCGGGCTGTGCCATACAGGGCGACGAAGCTACCAAGCACCAAGCCGGGCCGCTTCAATGCCCCGAACCGGATCATGACAGCCAGGATGCAAAACAGCAGCAGGCCCTCGAGGCCGGCCTCGTAGAGCTGGCTCGGGTGACGCGGCAGATGGGTGGGATCGGTCGGAAAGATCATGGCCCAAGGGAGATCAGGATCAGCCGCCCTGCCCCACAATTCCGGTTTGATGAAATTGGCGATGCGGCCCAGCAGCAGGCCGATCGGCGCGACCGCGGTGGTGATGTCGCCGAGCGAGAGGATCGGCAGGCCGTTGCGGCGGGCAAACCAGATCACGGCAATGACGCAGCCCATGAAGCCGCCATGGAACGACATGCCGCCGTTCCACAGCTGGAAGATGTCGAGCGGATCCTGGATGAAGTGAGGGAGATTGTAGAACAGCACATAGCCGGTGCGGCCGCCCAGAATGATGCCGATCGTGACCCAAAGGATGAAGTCGTCCAGCTGGACGGCGGACACCGGCGCCGGACCGCCCCACAGCCGCTCCTTCTTCAGGAGCGAGCGGGCATAGAACCATCCGATCACGATGCCGCAGATATAGGCCAGCGCGTACCAGCGGATGGCGAGCGGGCCGATCGCGATCGCGACCGGATCGAACACGGGGAAGTCGATGAGGAGAGGCGTCATTTACAGGCTTTCATGGGCACGGCATTCCGGTGTCCGGGGGAAGCACGCGGGCGATGCGGGCTCTGAACGGGCCCCGCCACAGGGACGGCGCGATGTCATCCATCGATGTCATCCAGGGCCGCTCATACAGCGCGGCGGGCCGACGCAACAAGTACGATGACAAGGAAACCGCGGCATGACAAGACGGGCCCATCTTGAAGGTGGCGGGACGGATCGCCATCCTGTGAGCGAGCGCGAGGCGGAAAGCGGAGTTTGAGCATGACCCAGACCAACAACCGGTTTTTCGACGAGATCGGCCGCCTGATGAACGACGCCGCCGGCGCCGCCCAGGGCATGAAGCGGGAGGTCGATTCCGTCATCCGCAACCAGGCGGAAAAGATCCTGAACGACCTCGACATCGTGAAGCGCGAGGAGTTCGAGGCGGTCAAGGACATGGCCCGGCTCGCCCGCGAGGAGAACGAGGCGCTGAAGGCGCGGATCGCGGCGCTGGAGGCCAAGCTCGGCGGAGCGGCCGGCACGCCGGGCGCCGGCAGCGCGGATGGCTGATGCCGGGGGCAAATCGGACCGGGACGGGACGAAGGGGCCGCCTGCCCCTTCATTTCCTTGTCATTTCCCGGGTTTGCCGCTAGAACGCCGCCACGTCCGCGGCCCCCGCACCCCTGGAGGCTTGCCGAAGGACGTCCAGCAACGGGCCGCATTGCGGCCTTTAACTTTTTAAAACAAGGACTTAAGCAAGATGGCGACCGTCAGAGAACTGAAGGCGACCGCCCGTCCGTCAGTCGGCAAGGGGGCCGCACGGGCAGAG
Source organism: Bradyrhizobium sp. SZCCHNS2022 (assembly GCF_032377575.1). NCBI lineage: Bacteria > Pseudomonadati > Pseudomonadota > Alphaproteobacteria > Hyphomicrobiales > Nitrobacteraceae > Bradyrhizobium > Bradyrhizobium sp. SZCCHNS2022. The sequence continues at coordinate 4,269,642 of NZ_JAUHHZ010000001.1, forward strand.
CGTCGCGCCGGGAGAGTGCCCGGAGTGATTTATGGAGACAACCAGCCCCCGCTGCCGATCTCGGTGGAAGACCGCGAGCTGCGCCAGCGCATCCTCGCAGGCCGGTTTCTGACCACGATCTTCGACATCAGCCTCGACGGCAAGAAGCACCGGGTGATCCCGCGCGACTTCCATCTCGATCCGGTCAAGGACTTCCCGATCCACGTCGACTTCATGCGGCTCGGCCAGGGCGCGACCATCCGCGTCAGCGTGCCGCTGCACGTGGTGGGCTCGGAAGGCGCGCCGGGCGTCAAGCGTGGCGGCACGGTCAACATCGTGACCCACACCCTCGAGCTCGAGTGCCTCGCGGAGAACATTCCGCAGTTCATCGAGGCCGATGTCAGCGCGCTGGAAATCAACCACTCGCTGCACATCTCCGACGTCAAGCTGCCGACCGGCGTGAAGACGCTGTCGCGCGATGATTCGACGCTCGTCACCATCGTGCCGCCGTCGGGCTATGGCGAGGAGCAGAAGGCTGCCGCTGGCGCCGCCGCGGCTCCGGCTGCCGCTGCCCCGGCTGCCGGTGCAAAGGCGCCTGCCGCCGCCGCGAAGGCTCCTGCCGCCGCAGCCAAGGCCCCCGAGAAGAAGAAGTAAGCCGATCCGCTGTCGGGGCGCGCGGGCTGGTCCTGCGCGCCCCGGAGCGACGGCAGGTCCCGGTGCCGCGCCATGCTGCTGTTCGTCGGTCTCGGCAATCCCGGCGCGAAATACGCGCGCAACCGGCACAATATCGGCTTCATGGCCGTGGACGAGATTTCCCGGCGCCACCGCTTCTCGCCCTGGCGCCGCCGGTTTCAAGGCGAGACCTCGGAAGGTGCGCTCGACGGCGAGCGCGTCATTCTTCTGAAGCCGACGACCTATATGAACGAGTCCGGCCGCGCGGTGCAGGAAGCGGCCAGCTTCTTCAAGCTCGGCGTCGGCGACGTCACCGTGTTTCAGGACGAGCTCGAACTGCCCCCGGGCAAGCTACGCGTGAAGGTCGGCGGCGGCATCGCCGGACATAACGGGCTGCGCTCGATCTCCGCGCATCTCGGCAACGACTACCGCCGCGTCCGCCTCGGTATCGGCCATCCCGGCGTCAAGGAGCTGGTGCATGGCCACGTGCTGTCGGACTTCGCCAAGAGCGAGATGCCGTGGGTCGAGGCGCTGTGCGAGGCGGTGGCCGACAATGCAGGTTTGTTGACGGGCAAGCGCGACTCCACCTTCGCCAACAAGGTGCATCTGGCGCTGCAGGCCAAAGGTTTTCTGGACAAGGGCGACGCTGGCGCCGCGTGAGGCGCGCGCGGTTGTCGCTGTGAGAGGATGCGAGACGGATCATGGGATTCAAATGCGGGATCGTCGGCCTGCCCAACGTCGGCAAATCGACGCTGTTCAACGCGCTGACGGAGACGGCGGCGGCGCAGGCGGCGAACTATCCGTTCTGCACCATCGAGCCGAATGTCGGCGAGGTCGCCGTGCCCGATCCGCGGCTGGAGAAGCTCGCGGCCATTGCCAAGTCGGGCCAGATCATTCCGACGCGGCTGACCTTCGTCGACATCGCGGGCCTCGTCCGCGGCGCCTCCAAGGGTGAAGGCCTCGGCAACCAGTTTCTCGCCAACATCCGCGAGGTCGACGCCATCGCGCATGTGGTGCGCTGCTTCGAGGATTCCGACATCACCCATGTCGAGGGCAAGATCGCCCCGCTCGCCGACATCGAGACCATCGAGACCGAGCTGATGCTGGCCGATCTCGACAGCCTCGAGAAGCGCGTCGACAACCTCGCCAAGAAGGCCAAGGGCGGCGACAAGGACGCCAAGGAGCAGCACGATCTCGTCACCCGCGCACTGGTGCTGCTGCGCGACGGCAAGCCGGCGCGGCTGCTGGAGCGCAAGCCGGAGGAGGAGCGGGCCTTCGGCATGCTCGGCCTGCTGAGCTCGAAGCCGGTGCTGTACGTCTGCAACGTCGAGGAAGGCTCGGCCAAGGACGGCAACAGCTTCTCGCAGGCGGTGTTCGCCCGCGCCAAGGAAGAGGGCGCGATCGCCGTCGTGATCTCGGCCAAGATCGAGTCGGAGATTGCGACCTTGTCGCGCGAGGAGCGCGTCGACTTCCTTGAGACGCTCGGGCTTGAAGAGGCCGGCCTCGACCGGCTGATCCGGGCCGGCTATCAGCTGCTCGACCTGATCACCTACTTTACCGTCGGCCCGAAGGAGGCCCGCGCCTGGACCATCCACCGCGGCACCAAGGCCCCGGCGGCGGCGGGCGTCATTCACACCGATTTCGAGAAGGGCTTCATCCGCGCCGAGACGATCGCCTATGCCGACTACGTCGCGCTCGGCGGCGAGGCCGGGGCGCGCGAGGGCGGCAAGCTGCGGCTCGAGGGCAAGGAGTATGTCGTCGCCGACGGCGACGTGATGCACTTCCGCTTCAACAATTGAGGCGCCGCATGGGGCGGACTACATCCGCCCCTGCTCACGGATCGCGCCGAGGTGCTCGTTGATGCGGAAGACGATCAGCACGAATTCGGCGATGATGCGCGAGAACACCATGCCGACGATGACGCCGGCGAGCGACGAGAGCAGCAGCAGGAAGCCGCCGAACGGGCTGATCGCCATCTCGGCAAGGCCGGTGAAGATGCCGCGGATGCCCCAGAGAATGATGAGCGCAATCACCAGCCAATAGAACGTCTTGATGATGGTGGGCGTGATGAAGCGGTCCCACTGGAACAAATCGCGAAATTCCAACATCCTGATCCCCCAGCCACTTCCGAATCGCAACGCAAATCCGTCTTTAAGTCCTGCTCGAATCCGGCGCCAGACGGCAGGCGCGGCGGCCGAATTGATCCCGGTATCTGGCGCCTTCTGGCACTCTCGTGCGACGTGACCGGGCCTCAGCCATGCGAGCGGCCCGGTTGTGATTGCTGCAAAGTGCGGCCACAATCGGGCTTCTTTCAGCCATTCCCGACCCCATGACCCTCACCTTCGAAGATTTTCCCCAAGGCCCGTTCGGCAGCTTCGGCCCGCGACACGTCTCGCGCGACGAGATCATCGCCTTTGCGTCCGAGTTCGATCCGCAGCCGATGCACCTGGACGACGAGGCTGCTTCGCAGTCGATGCTCAAGGGCCTTTCGGGGTCAGGCTGGCATCTGTGCTCGCTGATGATGCGCATGATGTTCGACGGCTTCATCGGCCGCACCGCCTCACTGGGCTCACCGGGGGTCAACGAGGTGCGCTGGCTGTCGCCATTGCGACCGAACGACGAACTGATGCTCGATGTGGAGGTGAAGGAGTGCCGGGTGTCGCGCAGCCGGCCGTCGACCGGGATCGTCACGTTCAAATGCAGCGTGCGCAACAAGGCCGGCGAGAGGCTTTGCGAAATGGAATCTCCGATCATCGTCGAGCGGCGTGAGCGCAGCGGGCAGGTCGTCTGATGCGCTTCTTCGAGGATCTTCAGGTCGGCCAGCGCCGCGAGCTCGGCTCCTACACGTTCACTGCGGAGGAGATCAAACGCTTCGCCGCACAATTCGATCCGCAGCGCTTTCACCTCGACGAGGAGGAAGGCCGCAACTCGCTGTTCGGCGGGCTCGCCGCCTCCGGCTGGCATATCGGCTCGGTCTGCATGAAGCTGATCATCGCCGACAATCAACGGCTCGCGGAGATCGCGCGCTCGCGCGGCGAGCCGGTCGCGGTCGGGGGCCCCTCGCCCGGATTTCGTGAGCTGCGCTGGCTCAAGCCCGTGCTTGCCGGCGACACGATCAGCTTCGTGAGCGAGATTGATTCGCTTCGTGCATCGGCGTCGCGTCCGCAGTGGGGCATCTTGCAGGCGCGCAATACCGGCACCAATCAGCACGGTGAACTGGTGTTCTCCGTGCTCGCATCGGCCTTCGTGCCGAGACGGAACAATGGTTGAGGCGAAAAGGTCACGCTGCGTAGGATTGTCAGCACGGAACGAACTTCGCGCTAACGCATTCTGAACCCCGACTCTATAAGACAGCCCATCAGGGATCAGGATGTGGGGGATGAACATGGCAGATCGCAGCGGTCTGAAACTCCTCGGCTTTATCTTTGCCAGCGTGACGCTCGCGGTAATGCTTGCGACGGGAATGGTCGTGAAGGGATATGCCGACGGCTCGTATTCGCTGGAGACTTCGGCCTCCGTCGAAGAGTGACGATCTTAAATCTTTATTAACTACGACGAGCGGCGCAGCCGTTCGTAGCGGCGGTCTAACGGCTCCAGATGAGCACCATGACCGCCATCGCAATCACCAGCAATCCGACGAAGCGGACCATGATGGTCCCGATCCGCTGAGGCTGAGGCCGCAGCGGGATCGGATCGGTGTTTTCCGGCCGGATCGTTTCCATCGACGTGAATGCCCCCGCCCCAACATGCCCGCAAATAACTGGGCACGTGTTGGTCGCAGGGCCGTCACGAGACGTTCAAGGGTATGGCACCCCAACGACGAAAGCCGCCACGCGATGGCTCGCGCGGCGGCTCGCTTTGAAGTCCTTGAGACCGATCAGCTGCTGCGCAGACCGTCGGCGGCTCGCTTCCACTGAGTCACGTTCTCGGCGATCGCCCGCGTCGACTTCATCGCCGCCTGGCTGAGCTGGGCGTAGCTCGCGATCTCGCGCTGCACCCGCTGGCCTTCGGCGTGCAGCAATTCGCGGAGGCTCTCGAGCTCCCCGATCAGGTTCTCGATCTCCGACAGGGAGGTGCCGGCAACGCGCTGGATCAGCGTGGTGACGCTGTTGACGGCAGCATCGGCATCGATCGCGGCCTCGGCCGTGGCGGCCGCATTGGGGCGGCGCAGATAGGCGATATCATTACGGACGAAATCACGAATGCCGGCCTCGACTTCCGAGACCGCAGCCAGATCCGTATCCAGCTCGGCTTCAGTTCCATCGATCTTGTCCGGACGAATGGCATTCATCGGCTATTTCCTCATTTCGCGTTCAAGCGAGCGCGGTGTCCCCGCACGACGAACTTCTCAAAGCCTATCAGTGCGGCCAAATTGGGCCACACCGCGGCGAAGCTGCGGCGCCGGTTCGATCATTCGTGGCGGGCTGCCGCAATTCGTTAACCTTACCAGCTCCGCTTGAAGCCGGCGGAGATGCTCTTGCTGGTGCCGCCCTGCGCCGTTTCGCTGACCGTTCCGGACACGCTCAGACCATCCGACAGCTTCTGCTCGGCACCGATCTTGCGCAGCCACTTGTCATCGCTCGACGACAATGTTTGTCCCGCCGTGACGCTCGTACCGGTGTCCTCAATCGACAGCCTCGCGGATTGCTCGGTGTCGAAGCTGCGGCTCGTCTTTGGCGCGGCGCCAGGGATCGGCACCATGCCCTGCTGCGTGACGTTGTAGCCATTCTGCAAGGTCAGATTGTAGTGATCGATCGGCACGGCCTTGGTGATGGTGGTGCCGAGCCGGCTCTGGTCCGAGCCCGGATCGACACGAGCCTCGACCGCCGTCTTGTCCCAGATCGAGCCTGCGCCGGGCGCGGTGATGGCAGCCCAGGCCGAGCCGCCGGATTGCGGAGCGTTGCCGCCGTTCTCGGCCTTTTCCGCCAGCAATTCCGACATCGTGGTCGGCTGCCGTGCGACCGTCATGTCGGCGCCGACACGCGCGTCCCAGAACGGAGACACCGACTGCTTGACCGACACGCCGGAGGCAAGGCTTCCCTTGTTCTGGTTCGACCAGTCGAGCGCGGCCGCCTTCTCGGCCGCTGCTTTGCGCTTCGCCGCGGCAGCGGCCTCGGGACGATCGAGAAAGGTGGTCTCGTCGATCGCGAGCTGGCTCCAGTCGAGCTTCTCGACGTCGATGTCCTTCATCGGGTCAGCTGCGGCGACCTGATTTTCCGCCTCTTCGTCCTCTGCCTCCTGCGGGGCCGGAGCGATCTGCTGCCAGGGAACAATCTGCATCGGCTGCGGCGCCTGCATCAGAGACTGGGCCTGCGCGGAGGACGCAAGAACTCCGAAGCCGGCCGTGAAAACCGCCAGCGCGCAACCATACGATCTCATGAGAGCAACCCCCGCCGCCCGAACCTGTCCGTCAGAATATGGTCGAATCTTGGCGCAAAATTATGGCTGCGCCAGTCACGATATGTTGGGCTGTTGGTGGGTGTGACTGCAATCCAACACGCAGACGACCGGCTTCAGGCGAAGCTGCCGATCCGGGGCAGGTCGATGGGCCGGCCGAGCGTCTGCTCCACCAGATCGAACGTGTCGATGAGGATGCGCAGCCGCGCCAGCTTGCCGGCTCGAAAATGCATGAATTGCGCGAGCCGGGCCGTGATCGGCTTGTCGGACTCCTGGGTGGTCATGGCGCAGCGGACCATCGTGGCAGCCGCGCCGTCATCCAGCATCAGCGTCTCGCGATCGAGCCTTCGGATGTGCACGGTGTCCGCGATCTGCCGGACGGTCTCGAGCACAGCATCCTTGCCGAGCCGGGCGCCGAGAAACGGAAACATGTCGATCGGGCCGTAGATGGCCCAGTCAACGTCGTCGTCGAGAAGCTCGGTGAGCGCGTCGAATTGGCGGTCGTTGATCGCGCGATGCAACGCGCGCGACAGACGCCAGAGGCTATGCTCCGTCATCTTTCTGCTGATCCTGATCTGGCTTGCACGGCGGCGCGCCAGCCATCAGGCGATATCGTCATGACATCGCGCCGGGGCGCCAATCCAACTTAATGATCTCCTAGATACGCGTCTGAGAAGCACGCGCAACGGTTGTTTTTGCATTGCACAAATGCACACCGCGACCGCGTGGGACGTCGCCGCAGGGGTGGAGAATGACGATCGCGACTCTTCAACCCCGTTCGTGAGGCATATGTTGGCGCGCGATCGCCACCTCGTGATCGCGGAACGCCGCCATTCCGAACAGAGTGGCGCCGCCAAGGCCGCCAATCAGGGCGCCGAGCGGCATGAAGGTGAAGAACACCAGCATGCCGGCATAACCCTCGAACTCGCTGGTGCTGAACAGTTCGATCCAGGCGAGCCCCAGGCCGATTCCGACCGTGGCGCCCCCCACGACTCCCATCACCAGCCCTGCCATCGCCAGGAATGCGATCTTCATGTTCACCGATGCCCCGTCAGCTGCCCGCTGATGGGTTCGCGGCGGCGCCCGCAGGTTCAAACCGCGCACCAATCTCGTGCTGACATTTGCGTGATCGGCGGCGGATCGCCCCGGCGTGACGAGTCAGGGCCGAGCGGTTCCGGCGATCAGCAGCCGGCTGAGGTCGCATTCGAGCACCTGCTGCACCAGGTCGAACGTATCCATGATTTCACGGATGCGGCTGATGCGGCCGTCGCGCAGCGTGTAGAAGGCGGCCAGATCGTACTGCACGATGCGTTCGTTGTCGCGTTTGCGCAGGAAGATGCGGAGATCGGCGGCGACCTGGTCGCCTTCGCAGATCATGGTCTTGATCTCGTGCCTGACGTCCGCATAGCGGCTGCGGGCGACCTCCCACATCTGCCGCACCTCGGCCTTGCCGCGGCGTCGCCCGAGATGGGGAAAGATGTCGATCGGAGCGGAGGCGAAGTGCTCGAGGTCGTCACTGCAAAAGGCCAGCACCGTGTCGAAATCGCCGGCGGCATGGGCCTCGAGCAGCTTGCGCACGCGTTGCTTGTTGATGTGCTCGATCATCCTGTCTCCACTGACCGGAATGCCCTTGTTGCCGCCACTCGTTCTGGAGAGATTGGCCTTCGACCGTCAATCACCCGTGCGACCGTCTGCAGGCACAATGCGCCGATACGGTGAATGGAAGCTTGGCAACAGGTCGTGCACGCGATCAAGTCTCTCAAGCCGTAGGTCAGAGGCGCGATCAAAAGGTTCGCGTCAGGCATGACATTGGTTGCGTGGCGGGAACTACGCCGCATAGCGATGGTTAGAGAACAGCCTTCCTATGGAGCACGAACATGAAAGCCATGCTTGCCTTGACAGTCGCCGCCATTGCGCTGCTATCCACCGAAGCCGCCGAGGCCAAGGGCTGCATCAAGGGTGCCATCGTCGGCGGCGTGGCCGGCCATTATGCCGGTCACCACGGCGTGCTCGGCGCAGCCGCAGGCTGCCTCTATGGCCGTCATCGCGCCAAGGAGCAGGACCGTCAGCAGCAGCAGACCCGGGTGAACGGCCAGGGCCGCATGTAGCTGACGCAATAGCGTCGCAATGACTTGACGCATCCGGGCGTCAGATGGCCGGTACGCTCACGACGTGATCCGCCTCACGGTGATGACGGTCAAAGCGGGCTACATCGGATCCGTCTGGTCCTCGCCGAGGGCCCCCGCAAATGGATGTCCGATCATGCACGCCGCCGCGTCCCCCAGCTCATCGGCGCCAAAGGCGCCGCTTCTCAACCTGCTCGAAGGAATGGCACTGACCGCCCTGTTCCAGGCCATTCCGACCTACGCCGGTGCCGCGCTGATTCTCAAGCTGGCGCACAGCACGGCATTGCACACCAGCATCATCGGCTTCGTCGCCACGGCGACCATCATCCATGTGCTGATGACCTCGGCCGCCGGACCGCGCTATCCGCATGTGCTCAAGCAGGCCTATGCAGCGGAGTTCTACGACGCGACGATCGGCGTCGCCGACAAGGTGCTGCGCTGGCGCACGCAGTCCGAAGGCTCGCTGCAGCTGTTGAGCTCGACGGTGATGCTGGCAATGCTGTCGGTCGCCGCACTCGCGATGGGCTGAAGTGCGTTCAGGGCATCGCCTCCCCTTCGTCCGTTGAAGGCAGAGCTAACAGTCCATTCTCGGCGGCGGGTGGCGACAGCACGGAGACCCGGCAACTCCAAAGGATGTAATCCGCTCGTCGATCACAATCGTGGACTGGTCCGAGAGCGTCAACAGAGACCATCGCTTCGATCGAGGTAGATTGCGAACGGCCCGGCAATCCATTCCCCGCCTTGCACAGTTCACCTCATTCCGCCACAACAGCCGGCGCGACACCAAGGACGACCACAAGAACACGCTCCGAGCCCCTGATTCCATGTTCAGCGCCATCGAACGGCCCGCGGGTCGGCCACCCGGCCTCGGTCAGGTCAAGACTGACTTCGGTCCGCTCTACGCCTCGCACGGCTTCATCGGCTGGCTGTTCGCCATCACAGGGCCCGTGGCCATCATCCTGTCGGTCGGTGCCAATGGCGGGCTGTCGCAGGCGGAGATCGCGTCGTGGATCTTCGGCGTGTTCTTCATCAACGGCCTGATCACGATCCTGCTGTCATGGCTCTATCGCGAGCCGCTGGTGCTGTTCTGGACCATTCCGGGCACCGTCCTGGTTGGACAGTCGCTGACCCATCTCAGTTTTCCGCAGGTCATCGGAGCGTTCTACGGCACCGCACTGCTGATGCTCGTTCTGGGGTTGTCGGGCTGGGTCAAGCGCGCGATGCAGCTGGTGCCGATGCCGATCGTGATGGGCATGGTGGCCGGCGTCTTCCTGCGGTTCGGCCTCGACCTGGTCCGCGCCGTGCTCGGCGAATTCGCCATTGCCGGGCCGATGGTCGGCGTGTGGCTCGTGCTGACGGCGCTGCCCGCGCTCGGGCGGCGCTGTCCGCCGATCATCGGCGCGCTGGTCGTCGGCACGCTCGCAGCCACTGCGTTCGGCAGATATGATCAGGATGCGTCGCTGCAGATTGCACTGATCAGCCCGGTGATCCCAACCCCGTCCTGGTCGCTGGCGGCCATGATCGAGCTCGTGGTGCCGCTCGCAGTCACCGTGCTGGTGGTGCAGAACGGCCAGGGCTTTGCGGTGCTGACAGCCGCTGGCCACAAGCCGCCAGTCAATGCCTTGACCCTTGCCTGCGGCCTCGGCTCGGCGCTGGCTGCCATCGTCGGCGGCGTCTCGACCTGCCTCACCGGTCCGACCAACGCCATCGTGGTCTCCAACGGCGAGCGCAAGCGCCATTATACTGCGGCGATGCTCGTCGGCGTCCTCGCGATCGGCTTCGGCCTGCTGGCGCCGACCTTCACAACGCTGTTGTTGATCGCGCCGAAATCATTGATCACCACGTTGGCGGGCCTGGCCATGCTGCGCGTACTGCAGACGGCGTTCGTGACCGCCTTCAAGACACGGTTCTCGCTCGGCGCTCTGATGGCCTTCCTCGTGACCGTCGCCGACGTGCCGCTGCTCAACATCGGCGCGGCATTCTGGGGGCTCGTCGCCGGCTTTGCGATCTCGTGGCTGCTCGAGCGGGCGGATTTTGCAGCTGCGTCGGACGTGTGAGCCGCTTACCGCATCGCATCACGCGTCGTCGTCGCATCCCCAGCCCAGCGGGCAACGCCCTGTTGCAGCGCCGCCGGATCGCGCTACACTTCAAGACCAAACAAAAAGTCTCCTGGGAGGGTACGAATGACCGCGATCACGCGCCGCAACATGCTTGCGGGCACGGCAGCAGCAGGCGCGCTGGCGCTCACCGGCCAACCTGCCTGGTCCGAGCCGCAGTGGAAGAAATATGCCGGCACCAAGCTCGAGGTGATCCTGGCCAAGGGGCCGCGCGGCGACAATCTGCAGAAGAACATCAAGGAATTCACCGCCCTGACCGGCATCGAGGTGGAGTCCGAGCAGATCCCCGAGCAGCAGCAGCGTCAGAAGGTGGTGATCGAGCTGTCGTCGGGCAAGCCGAGCTTCGACGTCGTGCATCTGAGCTATCACGTGCAGAAGCGGCAGTTCGAGAAGGCCGGCTGGCTCGCCGACATCACCGACATGATGAAGGACCCGAACCTGACCGCGCCGGACCTCGTGCAGAGCGATTTCTCCGCCGCAGGCCTGACTTACGCCAGCAACGACAAGGGCCGCATGTTCTCGCTGCCATGGTCGGTCGACTACTTCATCCTCTACTACAACAAGGAGCTGTTCGCGAAGAAGGGCGTCGAGGTGCCGAAGACGCTCGACGAGATGGTCACAGCGGCGCAGAAGCTCACTGATGCCAAGGACGGCACCTTCGGCTTCGTCGGCCGCGGCCTGCGCAATGCCAACATGACCTTGTGGACCAACTTCTTCCTCAACTATGGCGGCGAATTCCTCGACGCCAAGGGCAACATCCTGACCGACGGTCCCGAAGCGGTTGAAGCCACCAAGCTCTATCAGAAGCTGCTCACGACCTGCGCGCCTCCCGGCGTCGCCGGCTTCAACTGGATGGAGTCGATGGCCTCGTTCACGCAAGGACGCTCGGCAATGTGGATCGACGGCGTCGGCTGGGCCCCGCCGCTGGAGGATCCCAACGCATCTCGCATCGTCGGCAAGGTCGGCTACACCGTGGTGCCCGCCGGACCGAAGGGGCAGTACTCCGCGACCTATGGCGACGGCATCGGCATTTCGGCGGCGAGCAAGAATAAGGAAGCGGCCTGGCTGCTCTGCCAGTGGCTGGTGTCCAAGCCGCAGGGCGCTCGCCTGGTGCAGGCCGGCGGCGGCGTGCCGTTCCGCAACTCGGTGCTGAACGACCCAGGGGTTCAGGGCGGCGTGAAGATGCCCAAGGAATGGCTGCAATCGGCAATCGACTCCGGCAAGATCTCCAAGCTTGGTCTGCCCGTGATCATTCCGGTCGCCGAATTCCGCGATCTCGTTGGCGCGGCCTTGACCGCCACGCTGTCGGGCGCCGATCCCGCCACCGAGCTGAAGAAGGCGCACGAGCAGTTCCGCCCGATCCTGGAGCGCAGCGAAAAAGCGTGAGCACGATCGTCGAACAGGCTGGCGCGGCAGCGGAGGCTGCTGCGCCGGAACGTGCGTTGCGGCCGCCGTCGTACTGGCCGTTCGTGGTGCCGGCGCTGGTCACCGTCCTCGCTGTCATCATCTTTCCCTGGCTGTTCACGATCTGGATGAGCTTCCAGGAGTGGAAGGTCGGCTCACCCACGACGTTCGTCGGGCTGTCGAACTACCTGCGACTGCCTGCCGATCCGCGCTTCGTCGAATCTGTCGGGCATACGCTGTCCTACACTGCGCTGTCGGTGCTGCTGCCGCTGGTGCTCGGCACGCTTGCGGCGGTGGTGTTCCACGCGCGCTTCCCAGGGCGCGGCCTGCTGCGCGCGCTGTTCATCATGCCGATGATGGCGACGCCGGTCGCGATCGCCCTGGTGTGGACGATGATGTTCCACCCGCAGCTCGGGATCCTGAACTATCTCTTGTCACTCGTCGGCCTGCCGCCGCAGTTGTGGGTGTTCCACCCGGGCACGGTGATCCCGTCGCTGGTGCTGGTCGAAACCTGGCAATGGACCCCGCTCGTCATGCTGATCGTGCTCGGCGGCATCGCCTCGCTGCCGACCGAGCCGTATGAAAGCGCGCAGATCGACGGCGCTTCGACCTGGCAGATGTTCCGCTACATCACGCTGCCTTTGATCATGCCGTTCCTGTTCATCGCGGCGATGATCCGCGCCATCGACGCGATCAAGAGCTTCGACATCATCTTCGCGATCACGCAAGGCGGTCCCGGCTCGGCGTCGGAGACCATCAACCTCTATCTCTACAGCGTCGCCTTCGTCTATTACGACCTCGGCTACGCATCGGCGATCGCGGTGGTGTTCTTCGCCCTGATCGTGGCACTCACCGCGCTGCTGCTGGTGCTGCGCCGGCGCGCGCAGTGGAATGCGCTCGGGAGCGACACATGAGCGTGAACACCCTTCTCGGCCGGCTTGGTCTCGCGGTCGGCGTCTTCCTCATCGTCTCTCCGGCGATCCTGTTCTTCCTCTGGATGATCTCGCTGTCGGTGAAGTTCGAGGTCGACAATGCCGCCTTTCCGCCGGTGTTCTGGCCCGAGCATTTCGCCTGGAAGAACTACACCGACGTGCTGTCCTCCAACCGCTTCTTCACCTACTTCAAGAACAGCGTGCTGGTGACCGGCGGCGCGACGGCGCTGGCCATGCTGGTCGGCGTGCCCGCCGGCTACGGCATCGCCCGCATGGCCGCGCATAAGTCGGCGATCGTGATCCTGATCGCGCGCATCACGCCCGGCCTGTCCTATCTGATCCCGCTGTTCCTGCTGTTTCAGTGGCTCGGGTTGCTCGGCACCCTGTGGCCGCAGATCATCATCCACCTCGTCGTCACCGTGCCGATCGTGATCTGGATCATGATCGGCTATTTCGAGACCACGCCGATCGAGTTGGAGGAAGCCGCGCGAATCGACGGCGCGACGCGTTGGCAGGTGTTCCGGCACGTCGCATTGCCTGTCGCCAAGCCCGGGCTTGCGGTCGCCTTCATCCTCGCCGTGATCTTCTCCTGGAACAACTTCGTGTTCGGCATCGTGCTGGCCGGTCGCGAGACGCGCACCCTGCCCGTCGCGGTCTACAACATGATCTCGTTCGATCAGCTGAGCTGGGGCCCGCTCGCCGCGGCTGCGCTGATCGTGACCTTGCCGGTGCTGCTGCTGACCGTGTTTGCGCAACGGCAGATCGTCGCGGGCCTCACCGCCGGTGCGGTCAAAGGCGGCTGACGTCGTGGAGATTTCGGCGCTTTGTTCGGTATAATGCATGCCAACAGAAGCTGCGGCGGAATGCCCAATTTGCCTTGGTCAGGCCACAGTCTGCCCCTTGGTTACCTGGATGGAACCGGGATTCGCCTCCGTCGCTGAAGCGGGCGCTCAATCGCGTTAAACGGTTCCGTCTCGTGTCCGTGACGGCTTCGTCCCAGCCGAATACCTACGCCGCACGATCGACCGCTCGGGCTCGGCGCCCCGTTCGGTCCGTCGTGCAACCCCATCACCGGCTGAACGCCCGACCGACGAAAGCTTCATGACATCCGATCGCGACGCTCCAGCGCCAGACCGATTGGCTGCCCTGTTGCAGACCGAGCTGCTCGACTCGCCGCCCGAGCCCGGCTTCGATCGCGTCACGCGCCTGACGACGCGGCTATTGCAGGCGCCCGCCGCGATCATCGCGCTGGTCGACCGCGACCGACAGTTCTTCAAGAGCTCGATGGGGCTGTGCGAACCATGGGCCTCGCTGCGCGAAACGCCGCTCAGCCACTCGTTCTGCCAGCACGTCGTGACGTCGGCGCAGCCGCTGGTCATCAGCGATGCCAACCAGCATCCGCTGGTGAAGGACAATCTCGCGGTGCCCGTACTCGGCGTCATCGCCTATCTCGGCGTCCCCTTGAAGCTGCCGAGCGGCGAGGTGATCGGCGCGCTCTGCGCCATCGACCACGAGCCGCGGCCGTGGAGCGAGGACGACGTGGCCCAGCTCACCGAGCTCAGCGAGATCGTCATGGACGAGATCGCGCTACGCACTGAAAATGCGCGGCGGCGCACGATCGAGCAGCATCAGCGCGTGCTGGTCCATGAGCTCAATCATCGGGTGAAGAACACGCTCGCTCTGGTCGACAGCGTGATCGCGCTCAGCATCCGCGCCGACTCCGCCCTGACGGAGTTCGGCGAGGTGCTGCGCGGCCGCATCGCCGCCCTCACCCGCAGCCACGCGCTGGCGCTGGACCGCGGGCGCGAGGCGATCGCCCTCAATGAGCTGGTCTGCGCCGAGCTGGCCCCGCTGCAATCCGACCGCGTGGTGGTCGATGGCCCGGCGGTGCAGCTGGCGCCGGGCATCGCGCTGTATCTGTCGATGGGGCTGCACGAGCTGGTCACCAACGCCGTGAAATATGGCGCGCTGTCGAACGATGCGGGCCGGGTGGCGCTGAGCTGGCGCCATGCCGACGGCCGCCTTGCTCTCTCCTGGGAGGAGAGCGACGGACCGCCAGTCAGCCCGCCGGCCCGCAACGGCTTCGGCTCGCTGCTGTTCGAGCGCATTCTCGGCGCGGCGCTGAAAGGCCAGGTGACGCGCGACTTCGCCGCTGATGGGCTCAAGGTGCAATTCGATCTGCCGCTGACGCCTTAGAGCATGATCCGGAAAAGTGGAAACCGGTTTTCCGAAAAGATCATGCTCAAAAAAGAGATGAGATCATGATGCGTTTCCGCCGAAACGCATCATGATCTAGCGGCGCCTCAGCCGCGCTGGCCGCGGCGACGCGTCAGCGTGATGTCGGCCAGGATCGACATCGCGATCTCCTCCGGCGTGATGGCCCCGAGATCGAGCCCGGCCGGTGCCTTCACCCGGTCGAGCTGCGCGGCGTCGATGCCGTCCTCGACCAGCTTCCCGCGCAGGCTGTCCATCTTGCGGCGGCTGCCCACGAACGCATGATAAGCCGCGTCGCAGCCGAGCGCGGCGCGCAGCGCCGCCTCGTCGCCCTTGCCTTGTGTCGACACCACGACGAAGCGGCTGCCCGCGGGCGGAGCGTTCAAGGTGAACCCGTCGATCAGGACATCCGCCTGCGGCGTGGTGACGAGATCGGCGGCCGGCGCGGCGAGGGTGACGTGATAGCCGAGCGGGCGCGCCTGCGCGGCCAGTGCGATCGCCACAGGACTGGCGCCGAGAATGACCAGCGAGGGATGCGGCAGCACCGGCTCGACGAAGATGTCCATCGTGCCCTTGCTGGGGCACATGTTGGACGCAAAGCGGATCCCCTCTCTGGTCTCACCCGGCTTGACGCCGAGCTCGGCGAGCAGGTTGTCGGGCTGCACCGAGACCATGCGCGGGACGCCATCGGCGAGCGCCTCGCGCGCCGCCTTCAGCACCGCGCCGCGGGCGCAGCCGCCGCCGATCCAGCCCGCGACGATGGTGCCGTCCGGACGGATGATCGCCTTGGCGCCGGCCTTGGCAGCGGTCACCGACACGGTGCGGACGACGGTGGCGAGCACGAAGCTCTGGTCGGTGGCCTTCAGCTGCGCGGCGAGGTCGAGAAGTTCGGGCGCGGTGGTCATGGGTGAGCTCCTCTCGGGCGGCATGGCCTCACAACCTCGCCAGATACGGCTCCAGCGCCGCGAGCGAGCTCAGCGTGTGCGCGGGCGCGTAGAGATCGACGTGAGGCAGCGCGGCCTTGATGCCGCGCGCCTCGGGCGCATAGCCGTCCCAGCCGAGCATCGGGTTGAGCCAGACGATGCGGCGGCAGCGGCGGCGCAATTGCGCCATCTCCCGGCCGAGCAGTGCGGGATCGCCGGTGTCGTAACCGTCGGAGACGATCATCACGCAGGTGCGCGAATGGATGGCACGCGCGGCGTGCCAGCGATTGAAGGTCTGCAGGCTCTCGCCGATCCGCGTGCCGCCGCCGGCGCCCTGCGCCATCATCGACAGACGGTCGAGCGCCCGCGCAGCATCCCGCTCCTTCATCGCATCGGAGACGTAGGTGAGCCGCGTATGAAACAGGAACGCTTCGGCCTCGCGAAACTGATCGAGCACGCCGTGAATGAAGCGCAGGAACACCGCGGTGTAGGCGCTCATCGAGCCGGACGCATCGAGCAACACCACCAGCCGGAGCGGCTTCACCTTGCGGCGGCGATGCACCAGCGCGATCGGCACGCCGCCGTGGCTGATGTTGCGGTGAATGGTCCGGCGCAGATCGAGGCGCTCGCCTTTCTTTCGCAGTTGGTCCCGCCGCGTCAGCCGCGTGCGCATCGCCTTGGCCAGCCGAGCCGCGGCCTCA
This sequence comes from Bradyrhizobium sp. SZCCHNS2022, assembly GCF_032377575.1. Taxonomy (NCBI): domain Bacteria; kingdom Pseudomonadati; phylum Pseudomonadota; class Alphaproteobacteria; order Hyphomicrobiales; family Nitrobacteraceae; genus Bradyrhizobium; species Bradyrhizobium sp. SZCCHNS2022. The sequence goes on from NZ_JAUHHZ010000001.1 coordinate 4,286,107, forward strand.
TGCGCCAGCGCGACCTGGTCGGGATCGGCGAGCTTGCGGAAATCGGTGTCGTTGATCGCCTCCACGCGTGAGGCGCCTTCGCGGATGCCCTCGCCGGTTTCGCGTGGCGCTTCCTCAGAAGGCACCTGATCCATCGCGCCTTGCGGACCAGGCTGGCCCGCGCTTGCATCCTGCAGGCTCTTCAGCGATGGACTGTTTGCCGCCTGCGGCGATCCCGACGCGAGCACCCGCGAGCGCGCGCGCTTGCCGAGCCAGAATGCGTCGAACAGACCATCGAAGCGATCCCACTCGCTCTTGCGCGCCGCGAACAGATGCTTGAACGCGGAGCGCAACAGGCCGGGCTTCTCGGCATAGCCGGCAGCCATCACCGCCGCCGCGTCCTGGCCTTCCGGCAGGCCGACTGCAAAGCCGTTGTCGCGCAGCGTCCGCAGGAAGGCGCCGAGCCGGCCGGCGACCAGCCGCGCCACCGCGTCCATGTCCTCATGATCGGGGGTGGCGCCGCAGCAGCTCATGCGACCTTCCCCAGCAAGCGTGCCGAAACCTCGCGGGAGACGCGGGAGCGATCCTCGTGCGTCTTCAGCAGGCAGATCAGCGTGTCATGGACGATCTCGGGCTGATCGTTGAGATCGCGAATTTCCAGGCCGACCAGCGCCGCGGCCCAGTCGAGCGTCTCGGCGACGCCGGGCACCTTGCGCAGCTCCTCCTTGCGCAAACCCTCGACCATTCGCGCGATCTGCAACGCGAGTGACGCCGACGCGCCATCGATCCGCGCCAGGATGATACGGACCTCGCGGTCGACGTCGGGATAGTCGACATAGTGATACAGGCAGCGGCGGCGCAGCGCGTCGGACAGCTCGCGGGTGCCGTTCGAGGTCAGCACGACATGCGGGATGCTGGTCGCCGTGATGGTGCCGAGCTCGGGGATCGAGACCTGGAAATCGGACAGCAGCTCCAGCAGGAACGCCTCGAACTCGTCATCGGCGCGATCGATCTCGTCGATCAGCAGCACCGGCGGCGTGGCACGGCGGATCGCGGCGAGCAACGGACGCTCGAGCAGATATTTCTCGGAGAAGATCTGGTCCTCGATGGCATCGGCATGCCCCCGATGCGCCTCGATGGCCAGCAGCTGACGCTGATAGTTCCACTCATAGAGCGCGGCGCTCTGGTCGAGCCCCTCATAGCATTGCAGGCGGATCAGCTCGGTGCCTTCAACCGCGGCCAGCGCCTTCGCCACCTCGGTCTTGCCGACACCCGCCTCGCCCTCCAGCAGCAGCGGCCGCTGCAACAGCTGCATCAGCGCAATCGCCGTCGCCAGCTCGCCATCGGCGATGTAGCCGCAGGCGGCGAGAGATTGCGCGATGTCGTCGCGGGTTTTCATCTGCGTTCGTTTCTCGATCTCATGGCGAACTCGCTGCCTTCCTCCCCCCTTGTGGGGAGGCTTAGGGAGGGGGGGTGGCCCCAAGCGACACCGCCGCCGGAGACCCCCACCCCCCACCCCTCCCCGCAAGGGGGAGGGGAGCGCACCGTCGATGCCGCCACGTCCTTTTCGGCGATTTCGTTCGCTCTCTTCGCGTCATTGCGAGCGAAGCGACGTGTCCGCCGAAGCTCGCAGAGCGTAGGCGGAAGCAATCCAGGGGCTCGGGTGGGACTCTGGATTGCTTCGTCGCTTCGCTCCTCGCAATGACGACCGAGCACGCGATCGCGCCTACGCCACCACACCCAAATTCTTCGCCGCCTGCCAGTTGCGCCAGAAGTCGTGGGGCATCTGGATGTGGGTGGCGCCGAGGAACGCGAACGCGTCGTTGACCGCGTTCGAGAACGCCGGGACGCCGCCGACATTGGGGCTTTCGCCGACGCCCTTGGCGCCGATCGGATGGTGCGGCGACGGGGTCACCGTGTAGTCGGTTTCCCAATGCGGCGTCTCGACCGCGGTCGGCATGAAGAAGTCCATGAACGAGCCGGTGACGACATTTCCTTCCGAATCGTAGCGGATCTCCTGGCCCATCGCGATGGCGAAGGCTTCGGTGAGGCCGCCATGCACTTGGCCCTCGATGATCATCGGGTTGATGCGGGTGCCGCAATCGTCGAGCGCGTAGAAGCGCCGGACCTTGTACACGCCGGTATCGACATCGATGTCCATCACGCAGAGATAGGCGCCGAACGGATAGGTCATGTTCGGCGGATCGTAGTAGCTCACCGCCTCCAGCCCCGGCTCCATGCCCGGCGGCACCGAGTTGTACGCCGCCCAGCAGATGTCCTTCATCGACATCGCCTTCTCCGGCAGGCCCTTCACCCGGAAGCCGTCGATGTCCCATTCGAGGTCGTCCTCGTGGACCTCGAGCTTGTAGGCCGCGATCATCTGCGCCTTGGCCTTGATCTTTCGGGCAGCCATCGCGATGGCCGCACCGGCGACCGGCGTCGAGCGCGAGCCGTAGGTGCCGAGGCCATAAGGAGCCGTGTCGGTGTTGCCCTCCTCGACCATGATGTTATCAGCGGGAATGCCGATCTCGCTGGCGATGATCTGCGCCCAGGTAGTCTCGTGGCCCTGGCCCTGGCTCTTGGTGCCCATCCGCGCGATGCCGGCGCCGGTCGGGTGCAGCCGGATCTCGCAGGAATCGAACATCGCGATCCCCAGGATGTCGCAGTTCTTCGACGGGCCGGCGCCGACGATCTCGGTGAAGAAGCCGATGCCGATGCCCATGATCTCCCGGGTCTCGCCGCGCTTGAACGCGGCGCGCTTCTCTGCCTGCTCCTTGCGGAGACCTGCGTAGTCGACGGTCTCCATCATTTTTCGCATGGCGGTGTGGTAGTCGCCGGAATCGTATTCCCATCCCAAGGCCGAGTGATAGGGAAACTGCTCCGGCTTGACGAAGTTCTTCAGGCGCAACTCAGCCGGATCCATCCCGAGCTTTTGCGCCAGAATGTCCATCGCGCGCTCGATGCAATAGGCCGCCTCGGTGACGCGGAACGAGCAGCGATAGGCGACGCCGCCCGGCGCCTTGTTGGTGTAGACGCCGTCGACCGCGAGATGCGCGACCGGAAAGTCGTAGGAGCCGGTGACGATGTTGAAGAAGCCGGCCGGCCATTTTGACGGATCGGCGCAGGCATCGAAGCCGCCGTGATCGGCCAGCACGTGGACACGCAGGCCGGTGACCTTGCCGTCCTTGGTCGCCGCGATCTCGGTCGTCATGTGATAGTCGCGCGCGAACGCGGTGGCGGTGAGGTTCTCGATGCGGTCCTCGACCCATTTGACCGGCTTGCCGGTGACGATCGAAGCCACCGCCGCACAGATGTAGCCGGGATAGGCGCCGACCTTGTTGCCGAAGCCGCCGCCGATATCGGGCGCGATGACGTGGATCTTCTGCTCCGGCAGCTTGGCGATCAGCGACACCACGGTGCGGATGACGTGCGGCGCCTGGAACGTGCCCCAGATCGTCAGCTCGCCCTTGATCTTGTCGAACGAGCACACGCACTGGCAGGTCTCGAGCGGCGACGGGTGGGTGCGGTGATAGGAGATCATCTCCTTGATCGTCACATCCGCCTTCTTGAACGCCGCGTCGGTCAGCTCCTTGTCGCCGACGCTCCATTCGAAGATGTGGTTGTGATGCTTGCGCGGGCCGTGCGCGCCCGAGGTCTTGCCGGCGAGATCCTCGCGCAGCACCGGCGCATCCGGGTCCATCGCCTTGAACGGATCGACCAGAACCGGCAGCGGCTCGTAGTCGACGACCACCTTGGCCACACCGTCATCGGCGGCGTAGCGGTCGGTGGCGACGACGAAGGCGACCTCCTGATTCTGGAACAGCACCTTGCCGTCGGCCAGCACCATCTGCACGTCGCCGGCCAGGGTCGGCATCCAGGCGAGGTTGACGGTCTTCAAGGTCTCGGCGGTGATCACCGCGAGCACGCCCGGCACCTTCAGCGCATCCTCGGTGTGGATCGCCTTCACCCGCGCATGGGCATGCGGCGAGCGCACGAAGTCGCCATGCAGCATGCCCGGCAGCTTGACGTCGTCGACGTAGTTGCCCTTGCCTTGGGTGAAGCGGATGTCCTCGACGCGCTTGCGCCGGCAGCCCATGCCTTCGAGCGCGGCTTCGCGTTGTTCCCGCGTGGGAGTCATGTCGTTCATTCCGCGGCCTCCTGGAATTCCACGCCGTTGATCTTGGCGGCGGCGTATTGGATCGCCTTGACGATATTCTGATAGCCGGTGCAGCGGCAGATGTTGCCGGAGATGCCGGCGCGGATCTCGGCCTCGGTCGGCGACGGATTCTCCTTCAGCAGCCGATGCGCGCGAAGAATCATGCCGGGGGTGCAGAAGCCGCATTGCAGGCCGTGCATCATGCGGAAGCCTTCCTGCAGCGGCGACAGCGTGCCATCGGCATTGGCCATGCCTTCGATCGTGGTGATCTCGGCGCCATTGGCCTGCACCGCGAGCATCGTGCAGCTCTTCACGCTCATGCCGTCGATATCGACCGTGCAGGCGCCGCAATGGCTGGTCTCGCAGCCGATATGCGTGCCGGTGAGCTGCGCCTGCTCGCGCAGGAAATGAACCAGAAGCGTGCGCGGCTCGGCGAGACCTTCGACCTCGCTGCCGTTCACCTTCATCGTAACGTGGGTTTTGGGCATTCGGTGCTCCCTGGAAATCTTCTTCGAACTTTGGGTCAGCTATCAGCGGCGGTGTCGGTAGGCTCCCTCTCCCCGTTCTTTACGGGGAGAGGGCTGGGGTGAGGGGCAGCCGCACGAGTGGTGTACGCGGCGAGACCTGTACCCCCTCACCCGGATTGCATCTTCGATGCAATCCCACTCTCCCCGCCCTAGCGAAGCTTCGCTTTGCCCTGGCGGGGAGAGGTTGCACCGCGTGCGCGGCGACAGCATCGGTTCACAACTACTTCACCCTGCTCGCCGCGCGCTGCAGCGCGCGCATGACCATGATGCCGCCGACATGGATGCGATACTCGGCCGGGCCGCGCGCGTCGGACGCCGGCTGCATGATCGCGCGCGCTGCGGTTGAAGCGGCCTTCAGTGCGGCGTCGTCGAGCGTGGTGCCGATCACCGCATTCGCCGCGTCCGTCGCCAGCAGCGGCGTCTCGTGCAGGTTGGTCAACGAAATCACGCACGTCGCGACCTTGCCACCGGCCATCGTCAGCACGACGCCGGCCGCCGCCGTCGCGTAGTCCCCGACCTTGCGCTTGAGCTTCTCGTAGGCATAGCCGTGCCCCGCCGGCGGCACCGGAATGCTGACTCCCGTCAGGATCTCACCGGGCTCCAGCGCGGTGAAATACGCGCCCTGGTAAAACTCCCGCGCGGCCACTTCCCGCGCGCCGTTCGGGCCTTCGAGCCGATAGCTCGCATCCAGCGCCAGCATCAGCGCCGGCATGTCGTTGCCGGGATCGCCATTGGCGACGTTGCCGCCGAGCGTGCCGCGATAGCGCACCTGCGGATCGGCGATCAGCAGCGCCGTCTCGTGCAGGATCGGCAGCGACTCACCGATTTCCGCCGACGCCAGCAATTCGGCCTGTGTCGTCATGGCGCCAATCGCGATGCGGTCGCCCTCGCGGCAGATGCCCTTGAGGCCGGCGATGCCGTGCAGGTCGACCAGATGCGCAGGCGTCGCCAGCCGCAGCTTCATCATCGGCAGCAGGCTGTGACCGCCGGCGAGCGGGCGGGCCTCGTCGCCGAGATCGGCGAGCAGCTTGATCGCGTCGCCGACACTCGCGGGCCGGTGATAGTCGAACGGACCAGGAATCATCTCGTTTCCCTTCCCTCATGCTGGCCTGCCTTGCCGGCTTGGCCGTTTGCGTCGATGCGCGAACGTTCGTGCTGCAAGAGCGAAGTGTGAACGCCAGCGGATCGCAAATTGGGCGGGAGAGTCGATCGGGATCGCGGGCCGCGCAACGGAGCGGGCACGGAGAGCGGTGAATTCGCACGAATGGCGGATCAAAGCGCACGAATTGCGTCAGTCAGAGCGACCCAATCGTGCGAATGACGAACGCAGTTGGTTGCGCGACGCCGCATCGGTGTACGACGCTCGCGGTGTCAGCCGATGTGCGTTGCGACGAAGCGCGCGCCTGATGCTGCGAGTGCGAAGTGACTGTGTGAGATCACGCCGGCCGACGCAACCCGAGTCGCGCCTTGACCTCGGCGACCTTGGCGCGGCTCACCGGCACGCGCGGCTTCGACGGCCCGTCGAGCTCGATGATGGCGCCCTCGCCTTCCTTGCCGACGAAGGTCACATGCTCGATCGCGACGATGTGACTGCGATGCACCCGGATGAAACGGCCGGGATCGAGCTGCGCCTCGGCCTCGGAGATCGACCACGGGCACATCCGCTCGCGGGTGCCGTCGTGCACTCTCGTATAGTGCGCATCGGCGCGGACGCTGCGGACATCCCCGGCGTCGATGAAATGGGTGCCGTTGGCGCCTTCGAGCGGCAGCCGCACTGCCGCGATGCGCGGCGGCTGGCCGATGCCGCCCAGCGGCGCGGCCTTGATACGTGTGGGAGGAGCGCTTTCGAGCGCATCGGAGGAAGCGACGGCAACGGGTTGCCGCGGCGCGGCCGGCTCCGGCGCTAGGCCGGGGGCAATCACGGGCGGCACGGTGGCCGGCTCCACCGCGCGTCGCGCGTCGGGCACGAGCGACAGCAGGAAGCCTGCGGCCACGACGAAGCACAGCACAGCCACGACGATCGCCAGCACCTGCGGCGACGCAGCAAGCCCCGCGGCGGCATGCTGATGGCCCTCGCCGGCCGGCACGACATGCATGCCCAGCATCGCCGTGTAATGCATGCCGGAGACGGCGATGCCGAAGGCGAGCGCGCTGATGGCGAGCCGCAGGCCGTCCTGCCGCGCCAGGAAGATGCGCAGGCCGCCATAGGCGGCGACGATCGCGATCGCGACCGACAGCGCGACCAGCAGCGGATCGTGCGTCAGCCCGAACCGGCCGGCGAGGCCGTGCATGCCGACATAATGCATGCTGGCGATGCCGGCGCCGAGCAGCAGCGCCGAGGGCACGACACGCTGCGGTGAGGGATCGCCGATGCTGACGAAGAACAGGGAGATGCCCACGACCAGCGCGCAGATCAGGAAGGAGATGATGGTCGGCAGCACCAGATACACGGCGTCCGCCGGCAGCGGCGCGGCCATCATGCCCACGAAATGCATGGTCCAGATGCCGACCGCGAGAATGCCCGCGGCCCCGGACAGCAACACGCGCGGACTGGTCCCCGGCCCGCTGCGAATGCGCGCGGTGAGACTGAATCCGGTATAGCCACCCAGGCTCGCGATCACGACCGAGAGCGCGACGAGATAAGGATCGTATCCTTCGATCATCCTTGCCGGCCGCCCGTCGCCACGGGCCAGCCTCCTCCCGCAAAGATTTTACAGGGGGCGAGCGGGGAATGACAACACAAGGCGGGGAGCGCGAGGGGGCGTGATGTCGCTGGGTTGCGGGCGGGTGTGGGCGCCACCTCCCGGTCCTCAGCGAAATTGGGATTCGAGCTCCCGCCGCGAAGGCGGTGCATTCCGCTCACAATGATGAGCCTCGACTCGGAGAAAGCATAATGGCGGAAGTGGGTCTCATGAACTTCAGCGCCCGGAGACCCCCACCCCCAACCCCTCCCCGCAAGGGGGAGGGGAGCAGGCTGCCGTCGCGGCGAGACCTTGGCTTCCAACACTGAACCATGTGCGGCCGGCTTAACCGGCCACACATCGTCAGCCTCAGATGATCCCCGCCGCCACCTGGCTGCGCAGGCGCTCCAGGCTCAGCAAGGTCTCCGCGCAGGCGGTGGCCACCTCGACGCCCTTGGTTGCAAAATGCTTCCTGAAGAACTCGAAATGCGCCTGCGTCTCGTGGAATTGCTGTGGCGTCAGCACGGCGGAGAACACCGGCACCTCGGTGCGCAGCTGCACGTCCATCAACGCCTTGATGACGGCGTCGGAGACGAACTCGTGGCGATAGATGCCGCCATCGACGACGAGGCCGGCCGCAACGATCGCGGTATAGCGCCGCGTCTTGGCGAGCAGTTGCGCATGCAGCGGGATCTCGAACGAGCCGGGCACCTCGAAGATGTCGACCCGGTCGCGCTGAATGTGGCGTGCCTCGATCTCGTCCAGAAACGCGATCCGGCATTCCGCGACGACGTCGCGATGCCAGGCCGACTGGACGAAGGCGACCCGCTGCGGCTTGGCGAAGCGCGGATGCGACGGCGCCGGGGGCGAGTCGTCAGGCGGGGATGCAGCCGGCGTGTCCGCCGGCGGCGCGGCTTCAGTGGCGATATCGGTGGTGGTGTCGATGGTGTCTTGCAGCATCTGATTCATGGTTGTCCTCGATAGAGACCAGAATCAGGGCACACGGAACGACGACGCCCCCGCGCTGAGTGCGCAGGGTGCCGGGACCCGTTCTCTTTCATCCGGACTGTGACCGTCGGCTTCGGAATCGCACCGAATCTGCTGACCCTTCCCTTGCCGACGCGATCGGGAGTACGGAATTCTCCAGATCAGGCCTGCCAGAGAAGGCGCTCGCGGGCTCGCGCTCTCGACCGAGACCGCTTACCGCCGGTGGGGAATTTCGCCCCGCCCTGAGAACATGAGCCGCCCGGCTGGACGGCCCGAACGGACTATGCAGGGGCTCCGCCGCTGCGGCAAGGCCTCACGCCCGCAGGCTACGAGGGGCCACCATGCGGCCGCAGACGTCATTCCCGCGGCCAAATCGCCCTGGACGGGCGGTTTGCGGCGAATCCGATTCCGTTTTGTTCTCAAAACGGCATGATTCCACAGGCTGGACAGGAGTTGTGGACGAAGCGGTGTTTGGCTGTGGACGGACTCACCCCCCCGTTGCGCAGATTCCGCAAATCACATCAGTTTGTCCTCGCACGCCCGGGGTACCTCCGGGACTGCAAGCCGGGTCTCGAAGCGCCAGAGGGTGCGGGCCGGGTCGCCGCGTAAGTACCAACGAGATCAAGAAGACGAGGTCGAGACGGCATGTCCCTGCTCGAAAGCACTATCGATTCCGGAGATCATCCCTTGAGCGTGGTGGAGAACATCGCGTCCGACAACAATTGGATGTTCGAGCGCTCCGGCGAGGACGAGATCACGATCGCTTCCAAGGGGCAGTGGACCGACTATCAGCTCTCCTTCACGTGGATGGGCGAGATCGAGGCGCTGCATCTGGCCTGCGCCTTCGACATGAAGATTCCGGAGGCCCGCCGCGCCGAGGTGCAGCGGCTGATCGCGGCCATCAACGAGCAGCTCTGGCTCGGCCATTTCGACATCTGGACCCACACCGGCATGGTGATGCACCGCCAGGCGCTGGTGCTGCCCGGCGGCATCACCGCCTCCGGCCCGCAATGCGAAAGCATGCTCGCCGGCGCCATCCACGCCTGCGAGCGCTATTTCCCCGCCTTCCAGTTCGTGGTCTGGGCCGGCAAGTCGACGCAGGATGCCATGGCGGCGGCGCTGTTCGATACGGCGGGGGAGGCGTAAGCCGCCTCCCCTCTCGTCATGCGCGGGCTTGACCCGCGCATCCATCTCACCTCAAAAAGCCGCTTCTCATTGTCGATGGATGGCCGGGTCAAGCCCGGCCATGACAAGTGGTGGCTTGATGACCAAATCCGAACTCCAGAACACCACCGGCACGATCGTCCTCGCCGGCGCCGGCAAGATGGGCGGGGCGATGCTGACCGGCTGGCTGGCCGGCGGGCTCGATCCGGCGCGGGTGGTGGTGATCGAGCCGATGCCGTCGGCCGAGATCACCGCACTGGTGGCCCGCGGGATCCGCCTCAATCCGGCTGACGCCGCTCCGGCCGAAGTCGTCATCCTTGCCGTCAAGCCGCAGATGTTCCGCGAGGCCGGCCCGGCGCTGAAGCGGTGGGTCGACGACGGCACGCTGGTGCTGTCGATCATGGCCGGCACCACGATCGCCAGCCTGCAGGACGTGGTGGGCGGCGCGGTCGTGCGCGCGATGCCGAACACGCCGGCGGCGATCGGCCGCGGCATCACCGTGGCGGTGCCGGCCGGCAACGTCAGCGCCGCCCAGCGCGCCCTGACCGACGCGCTGTTGCGCGCCACCGGCGCGGTCGAATGGGTCGATGACGAGGCCCTGATGGATGCGGTGACCGCCGTGTCTGGCTCCGGCCCCGCTTACGTCTTCCTGCTCGCCGAGGAGCTCGCGCGCGCCGGCGTCGCTGCCGGGCTGCCAGAGGCGCTGGCCACGCGACTCGCGCGCGACACGGTGTCGGGCGGCGGCGAACTGTTGCGCCAGTCCGAGCTGTCGTCAGCGACGTTGCGCGAGAACGTCACCTCGCCCGGCGGCACCACCGCGGCGGCGCTGTCGGTGCTGATGGGAACGGACGGCTTCCAGCCGCTGCTGGAGCGCGCCGTGGCGGCCGCGACGGCCCGCTCGAAGGAATTGGCGAAGTAGCTCTCACACCCTCCGCCGTCATTGCCGGGCTTGACCCGGCAATCCATCCGCTTCGCAAGACCGGCTGATGAGAAGATGGATGCGCGGGTCAAGCCCGCGCATGACAAGCTTGTTTGACGCAAGACTGGTCGTTGCGCAGCAAGCAACCTCGTCCGCCGCCTGTCCCCTCCAGTAAGGTAAGTTACGGCACCGCGAAGCGCTTCTTGAACTGCTCGACATTGATCAGGCCGCGGCCGTGACGGCCGTCGCCGATCTTCACGTCGCCATGATAGGCTTCGACGCTGAAGCGGATGACGCGGCGCTCGACCTCGATCACCTCGGCGACCGTGCGAATGGTCGCGCCGACCGGCGATGCCGCGAGGTGGCGGACATTGACCTCGGTGCCGACCGTGACCCAGCCCGGCGGGAGCACCGGGTTGATGGCGTCCCCCGACGTCATCTCCATCTCCAGGATCATCATCGGCGTCGCATAGACCATCGGCATATGCGGCACGAAATGCCCGACGGTGCGCTCCGGCGGCACCACGAGCAGGCGCTCGGCGCGCATCCCCGGCTTGATGATGTCACGTGCGTCCATGGTGGCTCCGAGTTCAGTCGTCGTCCCGGACAAGCTGCGACGCGCGACAGCGCGGCGCAGCGCCGATCCGGGAGCCATACGCCGCGGCGGTCTTGATGGGCAAAAGGCCAATGACCAGCCTGCCTCAAACCGCTTCCAGGGGGTATGGGTCCCGGCTTTCGCCGGGACGACAGCGGTGGTGATCGAAACAGATGCTATTGGCTTCGCTTCGGCGTAACGGCGATCAACTACTTCTTCTGCTCGGCCAGCCGCTCGACGAAGGTCTTACCGCCCTTCATCTTGTGCGTCAGCGGCGCCTCGTTGATCTGAATGACGACGGCTTCGGGATCGACGCCGAGATGCGTCACCAGCGCTCTTGTGATGTCGCGCATCATGTTGGCCTTCTGCTCGTCGGTGCGGCCGGCGGCCATGTTCACGGTGATCTCGGGCATTGACGGTTTCCTGTTGTGATCTCGTTATTAGTTGCTCGTCATTGCCGGGCTTGGGCCGGCAATCCATCTCCAGACATCGACGATATCGATCGAAGAGATGGATGCGCGGGTCAAGCCCGCGCATGACGATCTTCCCCTTACCCCCAGCTCACGTCGTGGCGCGCGAGCACCTCGCGGACGGCGGCGACCAGTTCGTCCTCCTTGGCGGAGACCTGTGCCGGGCGGCTCTCGCGCCATTCCTGGTTGGAGGCGATCGCGGCGGCGGCCCTGGCGCCCTCGATCAGATCCTTGATCTGCACCTCGCCGCGGGCCTTCTCATCCGAGCCCTGGATGATGACGCAGGGCGCGTTGCGGCGGTCGGCATATTTGAGCTGGTTGCCCATGTTCTTCGGGTTGCCGAGATAGAGCTCGGCGCGGATGCCGTGGTTGCGCAGGGTCGAGACCATCTTCTGATAGTCCGCGACACGGTCGCGATCGAACACGGTGACGACCACCGGCCCGAACGCCGGCCGCGTGTCGAGCTTGCCGAGCAGCGTCAGCGCCGCCTGCAGCCGCGACACGCCGATCGAGAAGCCGGTCGCCGGCACCGGCTCGCCGCGGAAGCGCGAGACGAGGCCGTCATAGCGGCCGCCGCCGCCGACCGAGCCGAACACCACCGGCTGGCCCTTCTCGTTCGGGATCGCGGCCAGCAGCTGCGCCTCGAACACCGGGCCCGTGTAGTATTCAAGACCGCGCACCACCGAGGGATCGACCATGATCTGGCTGTGATAGCCGGCGGCATCGACCAGGCGCGCGATCTCGACGAGCTCGTTCAGGCCCTCGACCGCGAGCTTCGAGTCGGCAAAAGTCTCGCGCAGCATGTCGACGATGCGGCGCGCGACGTCGTACTCGCTCTCCTTGCGATCGGCATCGCCCGCGAGGCGCTGTGCGACATCCTTGTCGCCGGCATAGGCGAGCGTCGGCGGCGCCACCAGCGCGCGCGCATTCACGAAGGTCTCGATTTTGGTGATCTGCGTCTCGTCGAGGCCGGCGCCCTTGGTGAAGTCGCCGCTCTCGTCCTTGCGGCCGGCGCCGAGCAATTCGCGCACGCCGCGCTCGCCTAGACGGTCGAGCTTGTCGATCGCGCGCAGCACCGTTAGCCGGCGGCCGATGTTCTCGTCGCCGCCGAGGCCGATCGCCTCCATGACGCCGTCGAGAACTTTGCGGTTGTTGACCTTGATCGCACAGTCGCCACGCGCAATGCCGAGCGCCTCCAGCGTATCGGCCGCCATCATGCACATCTCGGCATCCGCCGCCGGCGATGCGGAGCCGACGGTGTCGGCATCGAACTGCATGAACTGGCGGAAGCGGCCGGGGCCGGGCTTCTCGTTGCGGAAGACGTAGCCGGAGCGGTAGCTACGATAGGGCAGCACCAGGCCATCAGTGCCGTAGCGCTCGCCGACATAGCGCGCCAGCGGCGCGGTGAGGTCGTAGCGCAGCGAGATCCACTGCTCGTCATCGTCCTGGAACGAGAACACGCCCTCGTTCGGCCGGTCCTGGTCGGGCAGGAACTTGCCGAGCGCGTCGGTGTACTCGAACGCCGGCGTCTCCACCGGCTCGAAGCCGTAGCGCTCATAGACAACGCGGATCTTCTCGACCATTTCGCGCGTCGCCGCGATCGCCGCGGGGCCGCGATCCTCGAGCCCGCGCGGCAGCCGCGCCTTCAGCTTCTGGGGTTTCTTGGGTTTGTCGGACATGGGACTCGACCGTAGGGTGGGCAAAGCGCAGCGGGCCCACCATGGGCTGGATGACATCGCAGCGGTGGGCACGGCCCGCTTGCGCGGTCCTTGGCCCACCCTACGGGATGGAATGCGTTGCTGGCTTTGGTAGCAGCCGGGGCGCAGGGTCACAACCCGGGGAAGCTGCACGATTTCAGGCTCGTCATGGCCGGGCTTGACCCGGCCATCCACGACTTTTCATGCCGCGCGACGTGGATGCCCGGGACAAGCCCGGGCATGACGGCGAATGGAGCAGCGGGCTGCCCTACTTCACGTCCCGGATCCAATTGTGCGGATCCGGGCTGCGGCCGTATTGGATGTCGACCAGCTGCTTGCGCAGGCCCATGGCGACCGGGCCGGCATCGCCGCCGTTGATCAGGACATCGCCGCTCGTCGAGCGCACCTTGCCGATCGGCGAGATCACCGCGGCGGTGCCGCAGGCGAACGCCTCCTTCAGCTTGCCGCTCTTGGCATCTGCCCGCCACTGATCGATCGAATACGCCTCCTCGCGCACCTCGCGGCCGGCATCGCGGGCGAGCTTGATGATGGAGTCGCGGGTGATGCCGGGCAGGATGGTGCCGAGCGGCGGCGTCGACAGCGAGCCGTCGTCGAACACGAAGAACACGTTCATGCCGCCAAGCTCCTCGACATAGCGGCGCTCGATCGCATCCAGGAACACGACCTGATCGCAGCCATGCGCGATCGCCTCGGCCTGCGCCTTGAGGCTCGCAGCATAATTGCCGCCGCATTTGACGCCGCCGGTGCCGCCGACCGCGGCGCGGGTGTAGTTCTCGGAGACCCAGATCGAGACCGGGGCCGGGCCGCCCTTGAAATAGGAGCCGACCGGCGAGGCGATGACCGCGAAGATGTATTCGGCCGACGGCTTCACGCCCAGGAACACCTCGTTGGCGATCATGAACGGGCGCAGATACAGGCTGCCCTCGCCGCCCGGGATCCAGGCGCGGTCGATCCGGACGAGCTGCTCGACCGCCTCGATGAAGACGCTCTCAGGCAGCTGCGCCATCGCCATGCGCTCGGCCGAATTCCAGAACCGCTTGGCGTTGGCGTCGGGACGGAACAGATTCACGCCGCCATCGTCGCGCTTATAGGCCTTCAGCCCCTCGAAGATCTCCTGTGCGTAGTGCAGCACGGCGGCGGCCGGATCGAGCGGGAAGTTGGCGCGGGATTCGACGCGGGCGCTGTGCCAGCCCTTGTCCTGGCTGTACTGGACCACGGCCATGTGATCGGTGAACACCCGGCCAAAGCCCGGGTTGGCGAGCTTGGCGGCGCGCTCCTGGTCGGAGGTCGGGCTCGTCGTCGGCTTGATGTCGAATGTCAATGTCATGTCCTTGCTTCCCCCGCTCTGGTCGCCATTCGCGAGTTCTGGCGCCGACCCGTCCGTTCGGGCCAGTCGGCTTTTGAATTTCGGACTTGCCGCGGCCGGCCGTTGAGCCGGTCGCCGGGCAAGCGTGCCACCACAGGACATGCTTTTGCGCCCGGCGGAAGTCCAGTATGGTTTGCCGAAATGCCGCTCGACATCACACGGTTGTTCGTACCGTCGCCCAGGGTTGCCCGTCCGGGTTGCTTTAGGCCCGTCCAGACACGTCTTGAGACGATCGCCCGCCGATGAAACGATCTAAAATTTCGTAGCTGGCGATTGTTTTGTAACATTGAACCGCAGAAACGTCAATATGGCTGACATAAATTTCTCGTCTCCGACGTTGAGCCCCGAGCTGCGCGCGGCCGAGCCCTCCGCGACGGCCGGCGAGCCGCTGCGCTGGGACATCATCGAGCTTCTGTTCTTCGCCTACCGGGATTTCGTCGGGGACGCCGATCATGAGCTGGAGGCGTTCGGCTTCGGCCGCGCGCATCATCGCGTGATGCATTTCGTCACACGCTATCCCGGCCTCAAGGTCGCCGATCTCCTCGACGTGCTGCGCATCACCAAGCAGTCGCTCGGCCGCGTGCTGAAGCAGCTGCTCGACGAGGACTACATCGTTCAGAAGACCGGCAACAATGACCGGCGCCAGCGCCTTCTTTTCGCCACGCCGAAGGGCGAGGCGCTGGTGGCCAAGCTCGCCGGACTGCAGACCGCGCGCATCGACCGCGCGCTGGAGCAGGTCGGGCCGGCCGGCGCCGAGAAGGTCCGGCAGTTCCTGCGCGCGATGATCGATCGCGACGATCCGGACAAGGTGCTGGAAGCCATCTTCAGGACGCCCGCCGCCGCTGCCAAGGAGTGACCGTGACGATCACAGCCATCGCACCGCATCCGCCGCAGACGCCGGCCGACGACGCGCCGCATCTCCTGCTCGTCGACGACGACCGCCGCATCCGCGATCTCTTGTCGCGCTTCCTGCGCGGCGAAGGCTATCGCGTCACCACGGCGGCGAGCGCGAGCGATGCCCGCGCCAAGCTGACGGGACTACATTTCGATCTCCTGATTCTGGACGTGATGATGCCCGGCGAGAGCGGCTTCGACCTCGCTCGCTTCATCCGCACGCAATCCTCCGTTCCGATCGTGATGCTGACCGCGCGCGCCGAGCCCGAAAGCCGCATCGAAGGCCTGCAGCTCGGCGCCGACGACTACGTGGCCAAACCCTTCGAACCCAGAGAGCTCGCGCTGCGCATCGGCAACATCCTCAAGCGCGCCGCGCCGCCGCCGGCGGAGGAGGTCGTCGAGCAGATCGCATTCGGCCCGTTCGTCTATCACCTGGCACGCGGCGAGCTGAAACAGGGCGAGGAGATCGTCCACCTCACCGACCGCGAGCGCGAGATGCTGCGCATCCTGGCCACCGCCCGCGGCGAGACCGTGCCGCGCGGCGCACTCACCGGCAACGGCACCGTCAACGAGCGCGCCGTCGACGTCCAGATCAACCGCCTCCGCCGCAAGCTGGAGATCGACCCCGCGAATCCGCTGTTCCTGCAGGCCGTGCGCGGCATCGGCTACCGGCTGATGGTGACGGGGTGATGATCCGACGCGAGCATCACGGCAAAGCTCCATCTTCGCCGACAAAGTTGTGCACACATCCAGCGGCCTACGCGGTGCACCCTCTCCCCTTGTGGGAGAGGGTGGATCGCATGAGCGTAGCGAAATGCGAGCCGGGTGAGGGGTATGCCTCCGCAGATGAGATCGCGGAGGCATCCCCCCTCACCCGGTTTCGAACTTCGTTCGAAACCACCCTCTCCCACAAGGGGAGAGAGTGCACCGACTTCGCAGCGCGCGATCGTGCAACTGCAAACCCCTTTTTGCACATGACCACGCTCGACACCGGCCTCACTTTCATCCGCACCGCCTCGCGCCGCGTGTCGCGCGCCAACAGCATCGTCGGCAATGCCTTCAAGGGCTGGATGCCGACCGGGCTCTACGCCCGCGCGCTGCTGATCATGATCGTGCCGATGGTGATCCTGCAGACGGTGGTCGCCGGCGTGTTCATGGAGCGGCATTGGAACACGGTGACGCGCCGCCTCTCCGCCGCCGTGGTGCAGGACGTGGCCGCGCTGATCGACATCTACAAGGGCTATCCGCAGGACAAGGACCGCACCATGCTGCGCCGGATCGCGCAGCAGCGGCTCAACCTCGTGGTCGACTTCCTGCCCGCCGGCGACATGCCGCCGCCCGGGCCGAAGCCGTTCTTCAATCTGCTCGACCAGTCGTTGTCGAGCCAGATCGGCCGCCAGATCAGCCGCCCCTACTGGATCGACACGGTCGGCCGCTCCAACCTGGTCGAGATCCGCATCGCGCTGGACGATGCCGTGATGCGCGTGTTCGCGCAGCGCGGCGCGGCCTATGCGTCGAACACCGACATCTTCCTGTTCTGGATGGTCGGGACGTCCTCGATCCTGCTGATCGTCTCGGTGCTGTTCCTGCGCAACCAGATCAAGCCGATCCTGCGCCTTGCGGATGCCGCCGAGAGTTTCGGCAAGGGCCGCGAGGTGCCGAACTTCCGGCCGCGCGGCGCGCGCGAGGTGCGGCGCGCGGCGCACGCCTTCCTGGAGATGAAGGCGCGCATCGAGCGCACGCTCGAGCAGCGCACCGCGATGCTGGCCGGCGTCAGCCACGATCTGCGCACCATCCTGACGCGCTTCAAGCTGGAGCTGGCGCTGCTCGGCGACAGTCCCGAGATCGACGCGATGCGCAAGGACGTCGACGAGATGTCGCACATGCTGGAGGACTATCTGGCGTTTGCGCGCGGCGACAATGGCGAGATCGCGCAGCCGACCGACATCTCCAACGCGCTGGAGGAGCTGCGCAGCGACGCCGAGCGCAACGGCCATTCCGCCACGGTGTCGTTCCACGGCCTGCCGGTGGTCACCGTGAAGCCGCAGGCGCTGAAGCGCTGTCTCGGCAATCTCGTCTCCAACGCCGCCCGCCATGCGGACGCGATCGCCATCACCGGCCATCGCGACCACCGCTATCTCACCATCACCGTGGACGATGACGGCCCGGGCATTCCCGCCGCCATGCGCGAGGAGGTGTTCAAGCCGTTCCTGCGCCTCGACGACGCGCGCAACCAGGACGAGGGCGGCACCGGCCTCGGCCTCGCCATCGCCCGCGACATCGCCCGCTCCCACGGCGGCGACATCACGCTCGGCGACAGCCCGATGGGCGGCCTGCGCGCGAGCGTGCGGATTCCGGTGTAGCTCGCGGGTCTAGGGCGTGGACTCATAAGCCCTGGCCCAGAGGCGGGTTGAGCCGAGTGCGACTGCCGCGAGAAAGTTGCGAGCGAGCTTGTCGAAACGGGTCGCGATGCGCCTGAAATGCTTGAGCTTGCAGAAGAAGCGCTCAACCAGATTTCGCTTGCGATAGATGCGGCGGCTGACGGAGCGTTGGACCACTCGCTGGCTGGTGGAGGGAATATGAGCCCTAGCTCCGTGGGCTCTGATCATGTGCAGGAGGGCATCGGCGTCGTAACCACGGTCGGCCACAACATCACGGCATTTGAGCCCTTGGAGCAGAAATGGCGCAGCACGCAGATCGTGGGCCTGCCCCGGGGTTAGCATCAGCCGGACCGGCAGTCCGTTCTCGTCGACGACCGCATTGATCTTGGTGCTCAGTCCTCCACGAGAACGGCCAATGGCGTGATCCTCGCCCCCTTTTTACCCCCAGCGGCGTGCTGATGGGCGCGGACGATAGAACTGTCGATCAGCGCCATCGACTGCGGCGAGCGAGCTGCCAACACCTCGAAGATCTGGACCCAAACGCCTGCCTTGGCCCAGCGGTTAAAGCGGTTATAGACCGTCGTGTAAGGGCCATAGCGTTCCGGAAGATCTCGCCAGGGCGAGCCTGTCCGCAGCACATAGAAGATGCCGTTGAGAACCCGCCGGTCGTCGACCCGACCGACACCGCGCGGCTTATTCGGCAGCAAGGGCTTGATCAAAGCCCATTCTCGATCGCTCAGGTCAAACCGCGCCATTTCACCCCCCCAAATCACCTAAGGGGAGTGAATCACCGTCCGTCAGCTAACGGAATCCATTTATGAGTACAGAACCTAGCTCATTCCTGCGCAATCACCGCGTCGAGCCACGCGCAGTTCAGCGGCGGAACGCTGGGGTCGGGCACACGGACGCCGCGTGCGGCGGCGGACAGGCGCATGTCGCGCATGCGCTTGCGCTGCTCATCCGGCAGGTACAAGCGCTCGTGTCCCCACAGCGACGGGCCGTCGAAGGTCTCGTGCGGCTGCCAGGTCGCGGGATCGATCACCCGGCCGCCCCAGCCATATTCGATGAAGAAGCCGGAGGGCGTGTTGACGTAGAACGAGGTCATGTGGTCGTTGGTGTGCCGACCCAGCGTGTAGGCCACGCGCCCTTCGTCGAGTTGCGCCAGGTCGTAGCCCTGGCCGACGTCGTCGAGGCTGCCGAGCTCCACCATGAAATGATGCAGCGTCCGGCGGCCGGAGCCGACCATCGCGAAGCTGTGGTGCCGGCCGTTGACGTGGAAGAAATAGAGCTTGTAAGGCGTCAGGCCGAAGTCGGAGACCTGGAAGCCGAGCAGGTCGCGATAGAACGCCAGCAGCGGCTCGACCTCCTCGACGTTGAGCACGACGTGCCCCATGCCGAGCGGCCCAGTGCGAAAGCCGGAGATCGGACGTCCCGGCCGGAACGGATCGGCGGCGACGGCCGCCCCCCAGAACGCCTCGATGGTGTTGCCGGCGGGATCCTGAAAGCAGATCAGATCGGTGACATGACGCTCGTCGGCTAGCACCTGCGAACCGCTGATAACCTTCACGCCATTGTTCTCGAGACGGCCGGCGAGGCGCGCGAGCGCGGCGGCGTCGCCGACCTCCCAACCCATGACGGCGAGTCCGCTATCATCGCTGCCGTCGACGATCAGCCGCTGCTTGCGGTCGTCCATGCGGTAAGCCTGCTTCCCGGCCGCACGATCGATGCGCTGCATCCCCAGCAGCTCGGTCGCCATGCGTCCCCACTGCTCTGTTTGGAACGACTTGATGCCGACGTAACCGAGCGCCGTGATTTCCATGGTGTTTTCTCCCGAAAGGCGCGGGCCAAATTTCGTATCAGCTCCGCGCGGTCCTGCAGTAGACTGGTGCCCCTGCATCCGGCTCGCGTTCTCAAGACGGTATCGGCGGACGGAAACGAAGAACAGGGAGGATTTTCCAAGTGTCCAAGCAACGGACGCGATCTCCGCACGCCCGTCCTGCGGAGGGTGTCCGCGCCTTCAAGCGGGGCCTCGACGTGCTGCGTGCGGTCAATCGGTCCGGCGGCATTCGCGCCGGCGACGTCGCACGCCAGCTCGATCTGCCGCGGCCCACGGTCTATCGCCTGCTCGAAACACTGGAGGAGCTCGGCTATGTCGCGCGCAGCGCCAGTGACGACCGCTTCCGGGTGACGCGCCATGCGCTGAGCCTCGGCGACGGCTATGATCCCGGCATCGTCATCTGCCAGGCCGCAGCGCCCTATCTCGCCGAGCTCAGCCGCACCCTGGTGTGGCCCGTCGATCTGTCGACCTACGAGAACGGCGCGATGGTCATCCAGGAGACCACGCATGCGCGCAGCCCGCTCTCGATCGACCGCAGCATGATCGGCAAGCGGCTGCCGATGCTGCAGACCTCGGCCGGCCGGGCCTATCTCGCCGCCTGCCCTCCCGCGGAGCGCGACCTCATCATCAACCATCTGCGACGCATCGAGAATGCCGAGGACGTCACCTTCCTGGCACCCGAGCGGCTGCAACGCATGATGAATGAAACGGCTCGGCGCGGCTATGCGATCCGCGACGAGGGCGAGTTCAATCCGAAAACGTCGTCGATCGCCGTGCCGATCGTGCGGGACGACGTCGTGTTCGGCTGCATCTCGATCATCTGGATCCGCTCCGCCATGACCCTGGAGGAGGCCATCGCCCAGTACGCGGCACCCTTGCGCGACGCCGCAGCCGCCATCCCCGTCGAGCGTTAAGCGTCCGCTGGGCGGACAGTTGGTGACCGCGCCTTGAAGCTGCGAGGCGGTTGCGGATCAGATGCGGCCATGAGCAACACGGCCGCAAACTCCCAAAACTTCGACGTCGTGATTGTCGGTCGCGGGCCCGTCGGCTCGACGCTCGCCAATCTGCTCGGCCTGTGTGGCATCCGCACCCTGGTGCTGGAGCGCGAAGCCAAGACCTATCACCTGCCGCGCGCAGTGCATTTCGACGACGAATGCATGCGCGTGTTCCAGACCATCGGCCTCGCCGACGCCATCCTGCCCCACCTCACTCTCAGTCCCGGCATGCGCTTCGTCGATGTGGAGGGCCGGCTGCTGCTCGACTGGCCGCGTCCGAGCGAGCCGACCGCGATGGGCTGGAATTTGAGCTATCGCTTCCATCAGCCGGACCTCGAAGGCGTGCTCAACAGCGGCCTGGAGCGCTGGCCTCATGTCGAGTTGCGCACGCGCTGCGATGTCTTCGCGCTGGAGCAGGACCAAGACGGCGCCCGGGTGCGCTATGAGGATCTCGCCACCGGCCGGCTCGTCGACGTCTCCTGTGCCTACGTCGTCGGCTGCGACGGAGCGCGCTCGCTGGCGCGGCGCTTCATCGGCTCGGCGCTCGACGATCTCGGGTTTCACGAGCGCTGGCTGGTCTGCGACGTGCTGCTGAGAGAGGAACGACCGGACCTCGGCGATTTCAGCGTGCAGCACTGCAACCCGCGGCGTCCCGCGACCTACATTCGCGGCACCGGCAACCGCCGACGCTGGGAAATTACGGTTCATCCTGACGAGGATGCGGTCGACATTGTCCAGCCGGCGCGCGTCTGGGAGCTGCTCTCGCGCTGGCTCCAGCCCACAGAGGCCGAGATCGAACGCGCCGCCGTCTACACGTTCCACTCCGCGGTGGCCCGGCAATGGCGCGGCGGACGGTTCCTGCTCGCAGGCGATTCCGCGCATCAGACCCCGCCCTTCCTCGGCCAGGGCATGTGTGCCGGCATTCGCGACGCAGCCAACCTCGCCTGGAAGCTCGCTCATGTGATCGCCGGCAAGGCAACGCCTGATCTTCTCGACACCTATCAGAGCGAACGCGCGCCGCATGTGCGCGAGTTCATCGAGCTCGCGATCCGGCTGGGTGGGCTCATCAACACCAAGGCGGTCGAGGCGGCGCTCGCGACCGGCACGGCACAGCGCGACGGCCAGCTCAAGCTCGACGTGCAGAAGCCAGTACTCGGCCCAGGCCTTGCCTGCGGCGAACGCAGCATGACGGGAAAGCTGGCGCCGCAATTCCGCAGCCGTGATCACGGCCGCAGCGACGACCGTGTCGGCTATCGCTTCGCGCTGCTGTGCCGGTCGGGACTCGGGACCGCAGTGATCGAGCAGCATCATGCCAGCCTGACGGCCGCTGACGTCAACATACTTTGTGGCGAGGAAGCCGGCGGCCTCGACGGCTGGCTCGATCAGCACGGCTTCGACGCCGTGCTGATGCGCCCCGACCGTTACATCCTGGGTGCCGTGCGCCGGGGCGACGATCCCGCGGCGCTGTTGTCCGGCCTCGCCTTCCTCGCACCGCTGCCGAGCGTCGCCTGATCGTTTCCGTTTGTCCTGAGAGGGGTCACGTATGAAGCTGGTTTCCTTTGTCATCGACGGGCGCCCGGGGTACGGCGCAGTGAAGGGAGACGGTGTCGTCGACCTCGGCCGGCGGCTGCCGGCGAAAAGCCTGCGCGCGCTGCTCGAGGCGGATGCGCTTCGCGACGCCGCCGCGCTGCTCATCTCCGAACGGCCCGACTATCCGCTCGATGCGATCGCCTTCGCGCCCGTCATCCCCGATCCCGGCAAGATCATCTGCGTCGGACTGAACTATCGCGACCACGTCGCCGAGACCGGACGGACGGTCACCGAGAAGCCCGCGCTGTTCGCGCGCTTTGCGACCAGCCAGGTCGGACATCTGCAGCCGATCGTTCGCCCCGGCGTCTCCGATCATTTCGACTATGAGGGCGAGCTTGCGCTCGTGATCGGGACAGCCGGCCGGCACGTCCGGCGCGAGAACGCGCTTGCGCACATCGCCGGCTATTCCTGCTACAATGAAGGCAGCATCCGCGACTGGCAGCGCCACACCTCGCAATTCCTGTCGGGCAAGACCTTCGACCAGTCCGGCGCATTCGGCCCCTGGCTGGTCACCGCCGACGAGATCCCCGACCCGTCCAAGCTGACGCTGCAGACCCGCCTCAATGGCGAGACCGTGCAGCGGACCACCACGGACCTCCTCATCACCGACGTGCCCGATCTCATCGCCTACTGCTCGACGATCATGACCTTGCTGCCGGGAGACGTGATCGTCACCGGAACGCCGGGAGGTGTCGGCTTCAAGCGCAACCCGCCGCTGTTCATGAAGCCCGGCGATACGGTCGAGGTCGAGATCTCGGGCATCGGCGTGCTGCGCAATCCCGTGGCCGCCGAACCGGCAGCCTGACGTCTCCGCCTCGCGGACAACCGCTGGGCGCAGCAACCAAACACCACATAACAAACAAGATCGTTGAATCCGGGGAGGATCATCATGTCGCGACGTCTCACGGCCGGCATCGCCGCGCTGTTGCTGCTTGCAGGCTCATCCGCGCAGGCGGACATCAAAGGGAAGGCCATCCGGATCGGCGTGCTCACCGACATGACCGGCATCTTCGCGACGGCGATGGGGCCCGGCTCAGTCGAGGCGGCGCGGATGGCCGCGGAAGAATTCGGCGGCAACATCAACGGCAGGCCGATCGAAATCCTTCAGGCCGACCATCAGAACAAGCCGGACATCGCGGTCGCGATCGCCCGGCGCTGGTTCGAGCAGGACGGCGTGCAGGCGATCGCCGACGGCGGCAGCTCCGGCGCGGCGCTTGGCGTGCAGGAGCTGGTGCGCAGCAACGGCAGGATCTTCCTCATTTCTGGGGCCGGCGCCAACCAGCTCACCGACGAGGCGTGCGCGCCGACCTCGGTGCAATGGACGCACGACGCCTATTCGACCGCGACCGCCGTCGTCTCGGGCATCATGCAGACCAGCAAGGAGCCGTGGTTCTTCATCACCGGCGACTACGCATTCGGCCATTCGGTCGAGGCGACTGCGCGCGCCCGCATCGCCGCGCTCGGCGGCACCGTCGCCGGCAGCGTCAAGGCGCAGCTCGGCACGCCGGACTACGGCTCGTTCCTGCTGCAGGCCCAGGCCTCCGGCGCCAAGATCCTGGCGCTCAACGTCGCCGGCGACAACGCCACTGCCATCAAGCAGGCCGAGGAGTTCGGGCTTGCGGCCCAGGGCATGAAGATCGTGCCGATGTCGTTCCAGAACGTGGACATCGAATCCATCGGCCTCAAGGCGACGCAAGGCGATCTGATCGTCACCAGCTTCTTCGAGGATGCTTCCCCCGCCGCTCGCCGCTTCTCCGACGCGTTCTACGCGCGACGCAAGGCAATGCCGTCACAGATCCAGGCTGGCGTCTATTCGGCCGTGCGCCATTATCTGCAGGCGGTGAAGGACGCCGACAGCGACGACGGCGCGAGCGTGATGGCGAAGATGAAAGCCACGCCGGTCTCGGACGCCTACGCGGACCACGGCCAGATTCGCGACGACCAGCGCATGGTGCACGACCTCTATCTGGTCCAGGTCAAGACCCCAGCCGAATCGAAGGGCCCCTGGGACTTCGTCAAGCTGGTGACGAAGATCGCCCCCGATCAGGCGTTTCGTCCGCTCGACCGCAGCAAATGCAGCCTGGTCGGCAAGTGAGCCGATGAGCAACCAGGCATGATTCCGAACGATCAGCGCGCCGTCATCATCACCGCTCCGGGCGGCCCGGAGGTCCTGTCGGAACGGCCGGACTGGCCGGTCCCGCGGCTCGGCCCCGACGACGTGCTGATCGAGGTCGCCGCCGCCGGCATCAACCGTCATGACTGCAACCAGCGCGCCGCCGGGCCGTCGCGGGAGCCCAATCCCGTTCCGGGACTGGAAGCCTCGGGACGCATCGTGGCCTGCGGCGCCGACGTTCCCCCGGAGCGACTGGGCGAAACGGTGATGGCACTGACCGACGGCGGCTCCTACGCTCAATACGTCGCCACCGATCAGCATCTCGCACTGAACTTGCCGAGCGGCCTCGACTGGATCCAAGGCGCCGCCCTGCCCGAGGCGCTGTTCACGACCTGGTTCAACTTCTTCGAATTGATGCGCATGGTGCCCGGCGAGACCGCCCTGATCCATGGCGGCAGCAGCGGCGTCGGCACGATCGCGATCCAGCTGTTGTGCGCGCTGGGTCATCCAGTTCTTGCCACCGCCGGCACCGCAGAGAAACGCGCCCTGGCACTCAGCCTCGGCTGCAGCGCCGTGTTCGACTATGCCGATCCCGATCTCGCCGAGCAGATCCGCGCGGCGACGGGACAGCGCGGGGTCGACTGCATCCTCGACACCTCCGCAGGCGCTCACATCGCGCAGGACCTCGCGGCGCTCGCGATGGACGGTCGGATCGCCATGCTGTCGGCTGGAGGCAGGAAGGACCTTGGAGTGCCGCTGCGCAGCCTGATGGCGCGCCGGGCCAGCATCACCGGCGCATTTCTCCGTTCGACCTCACGCGATATCAAACGCCGCATCGCAAGCGAGTTGCGGCAGCGCATCTCGCCCCTTCTCGGAACGGCCATTCGACCGCACATCGACAGGACCTATCGCCTCTCGGAGGCAGCCGATGCGCACGAACGCATGGAGACGAGCCGACACGTCGGGAAGATCGTGCTTCGTGTCCGCTGATGAGCGCCAGCCCACGTCTCCGCGCCCGCCACACGCAACCAGCGCGCGGCTACTGCTTCACGCCCGGGATCAGGGCCTTCAGCTTGTTCATGTCCTTGATGTTCATCTTCATGCCGCCGGGCATCACGATGTCGCCGGGCTTCTGGTCGGGCTTGCAGGCGCCCAGCCATTTGGCCTCGATCGTCATCGCGGTGTCCTTCACGCCAGTGCCGGCAGCGCCGCCCGTCACGCGCGACATCGTCTTCACCGTATAGGCCGAGTTGAAGTCGCCGGTGATGTCGGCATGGGACGTCGTATTGATGCCGCCGAAATTGCAGACCGAATCGGAGACGTAGCCGGTCGCCGTCTTCTGGATGTCCTGCTTGGAGCAGACCTGCTGCGCCATCGGCGAAGCGAAATTGTTCATTTCCTTGTCGGTCGCCGCGTCGGTGCAATGCTGCATCGTCGCCTCCGGGAGCTGACCGCCGGATCTGATCATCTTCAGCTCCCACAGGCCGGCCTTGCGCACCGGCAGGTCGACGGCCCAAGCCTCATGGCTCGCGGTCGCGCCCAGGAGGCAGCAGGCCAACAGCCCAATAGCGATGCGTGTGCAGGTCATGTGCCCCGTTCCGGCTCGTTGATCGATGCCGGAGCGAATGCCGCCAAAAGATGGCAATTAGGAGAACGGCAGTTGAAGGAACGTCAGTACAGCGTCCGCAGCGGCCGCTGCGCCGAGCCGTACGGTACCCAGCGGCAGGAGAACGACACGTAGCCGCCGTAGCGCGCATCGACGGCGCGGAACTTCGCGACCTTCCCGTAGGAGGCGCAGTGGTCGACCGCGAGCTGACGGGCATCCGTGGTCTGGGCCAGCTGATAGGCGATGATGCCGCCGGTGTCGTTGCCCTTGAAGGGCGGCACCACGTCGGCCTGGGCGGAGGCGGCGACCAGCACCACCCCAGCGGCCGCGAGGCCTGCAGTCTTCACGAATCCGGCCATCAGCGTCCGCATTGCATTCTCCTCGATCTGGCCTGCCATTCTAAAGGTCCTGTCCGGTCAAGAAAAGAACACCGGCCTCACGTTAACAGGACTAATCGTGGAGTGTTGCCGCGTTGCACTTGACCTCCTGTGGCCGCCGCGGCACGGTCCACGCTCCCGGATCAGCCTTGCGGACGGCCCATGCGCGACTTCAGCACAGCTTTCAAGACGTTCGGCGCCGCATGCGGCGCGCTGCTCGCCGTTGCGACCGCGCCGGCCCAGGCGGCCAACCCGCTCGAGATGAACTTCTGGCTGTCAGGCCCGAAATATGAGGGCCGGGTCGCGCCTTGCGAGGCGGCCATCCCGACCATCGTCTCGCGATTCCAGGACAAGGAAAGCACCTTCTGGAATTCGTCGCTGCAGATCACCGGCGTCGCCAACGTCCGCGAGATCGCGTTCCGGCCCTGGCAGTCCGACAACATTCCGCGCCGCTTCTGCACCGGCAGCGTGATGATCAGCGACGGCAAGGCGCGCACGCTCAACTACTCGATCATCGAGGATGGCGGCTTCGCCGGCTACGACCAGGGCGTCGAGTTCTGCGTCGTCGGTCTCGATCGCAACTGGGCGTTCAATCCGGCCTGCCGCGCTGCCAAGCCATGATCGGTCGACCGCCGGCGCGAGCCCGTCACTGGCGGGACGCTTGTGATCATCGGCTGCCTTCGGGCAGCCGTTTTTGTTCTTGAAATGTTCCATCAGCTTGGTAAGTTCCTGGAACAGTCCGGGGAGTTCGCCATGTTCGATTGCCTGCGCCGATCTGCCGTTGCTTGTTCGTACACGATTGCCTGCCTCGCTCTGCTGGTCGGCGCCCTCGCGGCCGCCCCGGCCGGGGCGCAGGACCGCCGCCAGAATGCGCCGGGCGCGTTCGACTTCTACGTGCTGTCGCTGTCCTGGTCGCCATCCTTCTGTGCCGAGGCCGAGGAGCGCGGCGGCCGCGGCAGCCGCTCGCAGCAATGCAGCGGACGGCCCTACTCCTTCGTCGTGCACGGGCTGTGGCCGCAATACGAGGCCGGCTATCCCGAATATTGCGAGCAGCCGTCGCCGCGCCTGCCCCGCAACATCATGACCTCGATGCTCGACCTGATGCCGGCGCCGGGGCTGATCTATAACGAATGGGACAAGCACGGCACGTGCTCGGGCCTGTCGGCGAAGGCCTATTTCGAGGCGATCCGCAAGGCGCGGGCGGCGATCAAGATCCCGGAGGAATTTCTCGACCTGGCCCAGGCCAAGACGGTGGCACCGGCGGCCGTCGAAGAGGCCTTCATCAAGGCCAACCCGAAGCTGACGACCTCGGCCATTGCCGTCACCTGCAACCGCACCCGGCTGAGCGAGGTGCGCATCTGCCTGTCCAAGGATCTCGAATTCCGCAGTTGTGACGAGGTCGACCGTCAGGCCTGCCGGCGCGACGAGGTCAACATGCCGCCGGTGCGCGGCGGCTAAAGCATGATCCGGAAAAGGGCGCAGCGGTTTTCCGAAAAGATCATGCGCAAACAACAACCTAAGCGCGATGACGATTCATCCCGATCTCATCGCGCTTTAGGCGCCGCGGCGAATCAGCCGGCGCATTGCCAAAGCCGCTCGCGCGGCTACGGCCGGGCGAATGACGGGGTACCCTTTTGACGCGGAACGGCGTAACCCGGACGGCATGAACTACCGACACGCCTTTCACGCCGGCGGTTTCGCCGACGTCATCAAGCACATCGTGCTGACACGCATCCTGGTCTACCTCCAGGAGAAGCCGGCTGCCTTTCGTGTGATCGACACCCATGCCGGCGCCGGCCTCTATGATCTCACCGGCGACGAGGCTTCGCGCAGCGGCGAGTACCTGACCGGTATCGCGCGGCTGCTGCAGGCACGGCTGTCGGACCAGGCCTATGCCCTGGTTGCGCCCTATCTGGACATCATCAGGTCGTTCAATCCGCCGGGCGAGCTCAAGGCCTATCCCGGCTCGCCGCTGATTGCCCGCGCGCTGTTGCGGCCGCAGGACCGCATGACGCTGTGCGAGCTGGCGCCGGCGCCACGCAAGCAGCTGATCGATGCGCTGCGCCGCGACACCCAGGCCCGCGTCGTCGATCTCGACGGCTGGGTCGCCCTGCCCGCCTTCGTGCCGCCGAACGAGCGCCGCGGCGTGGTGCTGATCGATCCGGCATTCGAGGCCAAGGATGAGTTCGAGCGTCTCGCCGACCGCTTCGCCGCGGCGTTCGCGAAGTGGACGACTGGTATATACCTGCTCTGGTATCCCGCCAAAAGCCGGCGGGCCACCGAGCAGCTCGCCGACCGCGTCACTGCGCTCGCAGCCGCGGCCAAGCCGCCGGGCAAGGTGCTGCGGATCGAGTTCAGTGTTGCGCCGCAAATCGAAGGCGAGGCGCTGACCTCGACCGGGCTGCTGGTCGTCAATCCGCCCTGGCCATTGCATGATGAGCTCAAGCTCATCCTGCAGGAACTGCAGCGTCCGCTGGGCCAGGGCGGTACCGCACGCTTCAGGCTGGACATCCCCAAAGCTTGAAAGCGGTACTGGTCGAAAAGCCATAGTCAATCGGCGCGGAACCGTATTATTGTGTCTGATTGTAAGACTGGCTTTACGTTCCGCTTCCGCGAATGGTTGCGGCGGGGTGATCAAGGCCTAACAAGATCCGACGATCCGGCGTGGCGAGCGCTGGTCGTTAAGGTGGCCAACGCTTTCCGATCAAAGTGATGTCCGGTCGGACACTGCGCAGGGCGCGCAGTGGAGGAAGCATTGCGGGGGAGGAGTTTCCCGATGGCCATGACTGGGACAGTCAAGTTCTTCAATGGTGAGCGCGGCTACGGCTTCATCAAGCCGGACGACGGTGGACGCGACGTATTCGTGCACATCACGGCGGTCGAGCGTGCCGGCCTGAAGGATCTGACCGAAGGACAGCGTATCAGCTTCGAGGTCGAGCCGGACAAGAAGGGCAAGGGCCCGAAGGCGGTGAACCTGGTCCTGTCGTCTTAGACGCAGCCTGCTCGGCGACGGCCGCCTGCGAGCGGCCGGCCGCGGCGGGCGCGTCGACCTCAATGCATTCCGATTGGAAGCCGTTGGCAGAAGCTGCCGGCAGCGCGGCCGGCTCGCACGCAGCGCGTTTGCACGCGCCGTCTGCGAAGGCTGCGCGCGATGACGCATGCCCTCTGGTGAGCCTGCAAAAAAATCCCGGCCGCGCGAGCGGCCGGGAGGTTGTCGTTCGACGTTTCTTCTTCCTATCCCGTTTTTGCCATCAGAAATGGAAGTTGATGCCTGCGCGGATCAATCCAGACCGATAGTCGTTCTTCGCCCCCGTGATCACGAAATTGCTGCTGTCGAGATCGACATAGAGATACTCGATCTTGGCGGTCCAGTTCTGCGCCAGGCCAAACTCGGTGCCGACGCCGAGCGTCCAGCCCACCGTGGTGTGCGACTCCGACAGGCCGAAGGTCTCCGCCCGCAGGCCGCCGAAGGCGAGACCGCCGGTGCCGTAGAACAGGATGTTGTTGAAGGCATAGCCGGCGCGGCCGCGCAGGGTGCCGAACCAGGGATTCGAGAACTTCCACGGCGCGAAGGTGTCGTTGGCGCCACTCAGATTGATGTCGCCCTCCGCACCGAACACCCACGGGCCGTTCTGCCAGTTGTAGCCCGCGGTCAGGCCGCCGATCAGCCCGGACGGCTTGGTCGGGTTGTTGCCGACGGTGCCCCATTGATAACCGAGCGTGCCGCCGAGATAGGGGCCGGCCCAGCTGTAGGCATTGAGCGGCTGGTTCACCGTATAGGGCGCGCGCCGCCCGTAGCCGTAGTTGAGATCGGCCGCCTGCGCCGACACCGATCCGAGAGCCGCTGCGCCCAAGCCCGCCGCGGCGGCAGCACCGACCAAGAACCTGTTCATCACTCACTCCACGCCACTCGCCGTCTCCAGCCGGGTCTGCGCCGCACGAACGTGCGGGGAGCCGGCGTGGTTACGGAACTCCTGCTGTTTTCGTGAGCATTTATCGAGAGTTTTAGGTTAAGCCGTTGTTAAGCCCGGTTACCCGTCGATTAATGTGCTTAACGAAGCGTTACCGCGCGGGCCTGTGCATGGCGGCTGCGCCCGCTGGCGGGAGCGGCCGCCAACGCTTAATTTGCACGACATGACCACCGACAGATCCGATCCACCCAAGGCGCCGGCGCCCACGTCCCGGCGTGGCGCCACGGCCGACCTGCCGCCCGACGCCATCGACACGCCCGATCTCGATCCCGCCTCCTCCGCAGCCGACGAGGATGACGAAGGGCGGCTGCCGGAATTGACCGAAGAAGCTTCGGAGGCCGTCGGCGAGGGCCCGCTCGCGATCGGCCACGCCGCGATCGAGAACGCGGTGCGGCTGGCGCCGACCTCGCCCGGCGTCTACCGCATGCTGAACGCGGTCCATGACGTGCTCTATGTCGGCAAGGCCAAGAACGTCAAAAAGCGGCTGTCGTCCTACGCGCGCGCCAACGCGCCGCTGCCGGCGCGCATCCTGCGCATGATCGCGGCCACCGTGACCGTCGAGATCGTCTCGACCACCACGGAGACCGAGGCGCTGCTGCTCGAAGCCAACCTGATCAAGCAGCTCAAGCCGCGCTTCAACGTGCAGCTGCGCGACGACAAATCGTTCCCCTACATCCTCATCACCGGCGACCATTGGGCGCCGCAGATCCTCAAGCATCGCGGCGCGCAGTCGCGGCCCGGACGCTATTTCGGCCCGTTCGCCTCGGCCGGCGCCGTCAACCGCACCATCACGGCGCTGCAACGCGCCTTCTTGATTCGCTCCTGCACCGATTCGTTCTTCGAGAGCCGCACCCGCCCCTGCCTCTTGCACCAGATCCGCCGCTGCGCCGGTCCGTGCACCCAGGAGATCGACTTCCCCGGCTATACCGAGCTGGTGCGCGAGGCGACCGATTTCCTGTCCGGCCGCAGCCAGGCGGTGAAGGCGCTGCTCGCGGCCGAGATGGAGAAGGCGTCAGGCGAGCTCGAATTCGAGACCGCCGCGGTCTATCGCGACCGTCTCGCGGCGCTGTCGGCGATCTCCTCGCAGCAGGGCATCAACCCGCGCACCGTCGAGGAAGCCGACGTGTTCGCCATTCACCAGGAAGGCGGCTTCTCCTGCGTCGAGGTGTTCTTCTTCCGCACCGGACAGAACTGGGGCAACCGCGCCTACTTCCCGCGCGCCGAGAAGACGTTCACCCCGGAGGAAGTGCTGTCCGCCTTCCTGTCGCAGTTCTACGACGACAAGCCGCCGCCCAAGCTGATCCTGCTCTCGCACGAGATCGAGGAGGCCGAGCTGCTCGAGGAGGCGCTGTGCGTCAAGGCCGGGCACAAGGTCGAGGTGTCCTGCCCGAAGCGCGGCGAGAAGAAGGACCTCGTCACGCATGCCCTGACCAATGCGCGCGAGGCACTTGGCCGCAAGCTCGCCGACACCGCGACGCAGAGTCGCCTGTTGGAAGCGATGACCACGACGCTCGCTCTGCCTCAGATTCCGAAGCGCATCGAGGTCTACGACAACAGCCACATCCAGGGCACCAACGCGGTCGGCGCGATGATCGTCGCCGGCCCCGACGGCTTCATGAAGAACCAGTACCGCAAGTTCAACATCAAGTCGGAGGGGCTCACGCCCGGCGACGACTACGCGATGATGAAGGAGGTGCTGCAGCGCCGCTTCAAGCGGCTGGTGTCGCCGTCGGAGAAGGACGTTGCCCGCGCCGCGAAGGAGGACGATGTGCCGCAATGGCCGGATCTCGTCATCATCGACGGCGGCCGCGGCCAGCTCAATGCCGTCAGAGAGATCTTCACTGAGCTCGGCGTCAGCAACGTTGCGCTGATGTCGGTCGCCAAGGGCCCGGACCGCGACGCCGGCCGCGAAACGCTGTTCATTCCCGAGCGCGAGGCCATCAAGCTCGAACCGCGCGACCCCGTGCTGTATTTCATCCAGCGCCTGCGCGACGAGGCGCATCGCTTCGTCATCGGCTCGCACCGTAAGCTGCGCAAGAAGGACATCCGCGAGGCCGGCCTGCAGGAGATCCCCGGCATCGGCCCGTCGCGCAAGCGCGCGCTGCTGCATCACTTCGGCACCCTGAAGGAGATCGAGCGCGCCTCAATCGCCGATCTCGGCAAGGTGCCGGGGGTCAGCGCCGAGAGTGCGCGGAAGATTTTCGAGTACTTCCACAGCAACGCGAGCTGAGCGGACCGGGGCGAGTTGAGTGGAGCTGCCCCACCCGTTTCCACGGTCAGCTTGAGCCCGTCTTCCGCCACCCGTCATTCCACGAGGGGCGCAGAAATTATTTTACCCGGACAAAATTATCCGATATACACCCGGACGAAAATCCGGAGCCCCACCATGACCCCCGATCAGCGTAAGGCGGCCGCAGCCGCCTACAAGGAACGCAAGACCCCCGCCGGCATCTATGCCGTGACGTGCGCCGCGACCGGCGCGCGCTGGATCGGCTGTGCGCCGGACCTGGAGAAAATCCAGAACCGGCTCTGGTTCACCCTGCGCCAGGGCGGCCATCGCCGCGGCGGGCTGCAGGCAGCCTGGAGCACCCATGGCGAGAGCGCATTCAGCCTCGATGTGATCGAGACCTTCGACGAGGAGACGCTGGCCTATGTTCGCGACCGCGTGTTCGCGGAGCGTCAGGCGCACTGGTGTGCGGTTCATCAGGCCGAGGCGATCTGACGCGGAGTCGCGCTGCTGTCATTGCACCGCAATAAAAGGGGGCGGCGCGCGCGCCGCCCGGAGCCGATCTGCACACTGGCGCGCACGCGTGCGGTTGCTTAATGAAACGTTACCGCTCTCTTTGTATCGGGGCGGGAGAGTTCCTATCTCTTCAAGACCTCGTTGCGATTTGCGTCATATCTGCGTCATCCTGCCAAAGTCGCCCGGCTCGGAGGTTGACGTTCGAACGGCGGCAGTATTGGTACACCGGATGAATATTGCGACCACACGCGTGCCCAGCAAGACGTCGACGTCCCTGCCGAACATCCTGACCTATACGCGCATTGCCGCGATACCGGTCGTGGTCGGCTGCATCTACGCGCAGTCCATCATGGACTATCCGCTGTGGCTGCGCTGGGTGGCCGTCGCCGTCTTCATCGCCGCCGGCGTGACCGACTATCTCGACGGCTATTACGCCCGCATCTGGAACCAGCAGTCGGCGTTCGGCCGGATGCTCGACCCGATCGCCGACAAGCTGCTGGTCGCCTCCTGCCTGCTGATGCTCGCCGCCGATAACAGCATCCATGGCTGGACCCTGTGGGCCGCGATCGTGATCCTGTGCCGCGAGATCCTGGTCTCGGGCCTGCGCGAATATCTCGCCGCGCTCCGCGTCAGCGTGCCCGTCACCAAGGTCGCCAAATGGAAGACCACGATGCAGCTGATCGCGATCGGCTTCCTGCTCGCGGGCGAGGCCGGCGACCAGGTGGTTCCGGTGGTGACCATGATCGGCATCGTGCTGCTGTGGGCGTCTGCGATCTTCACGATCTACACCGGCTACGATTATTTCCGCGCCGGCATCCACCACCTCATCGAAGAGGACTCGCGATGAAGGTGAAGTATTTCGCCTGGGTGCGCGAGCGCATCGGCAAGGCCGAGGAAACCGTCGAGCCGCCCGCGGATGTGCGCACCGTGAGCGAGCTGATCGACTGGCTGACCGCGCAGGGCGAGGGCTATGCCTACGCGTTCGAGAAGCCGAAGGTGATCCGCACCGCGATCGACCAGACCCATGTTCAGCCGGATACGGCCATCGCCGGCGCCCGCGAGATCGCGTTCTTTCCGCCCATGACCGGCGGCTGACGCAACAGAAGATACGTCCATGACCGCGATCGTCACCGTCCGCGTGCAGCACGAGGATTTCGACACCGCCGCCGAGATCGCAGCCCTCAGCCATGACCGCACCGACATCGGCGCCGTCGTCAGCTTCTCCGGCCTGTGCCGCGGCAACGACCATGAGACGCCGATCTCGGCGCTGACGCTCGAACACTATCCGGGAATGGCCGAGGCCGAGATCATGCGCCATGCCGAGCAGGCGATGGCGCGCTGGCCGCTGCAGGGTCTCACCGTGATCCATCGCTTCGGCCGGATCCGGCCGGGTGAGAACATCGTGCTGGTGGTGACCGCCTCGAGCCACCGCCAGGCGGCGTTCGAGGCGGCCGAGTTCCTGATGGATTATCTCAAGACCAACGCGCCATTCTGGAAGCGCGAGGAAACCGAGGACGGCGGCAGCTGGGTCGAGGCCAGGAGCCATGACGATGCCGCCGCGGCGCGCTGGGCGAAGTGATGGCAAAGAAGGCGAAGGCGGCTGTGCCGCGCAAGACGGCGGCTCCGAGGCTACCGAAGGTCAATGCCGGCGAGCTCGCCACGCTGCTCGACTACCTGCGTTATGCCGTGAGCTGCTTCCAGAACGCCGACCTGGTGTTCGCGCACGGCACCACCGATCCGGTCTCCGAGGCCGCCTTTTTGATCGGCGAGGCGTTGCACCTGCGTCCCGACCAGTTCGAGAGCTTCGTCACCGCGCGGGTCACCGCGGCCGAAGGCAAGACCATCCTCGACCTGGTCGCGGCCCGAATCACCACGCGCAAGCCGGCCGCCTACCTGGTCAACAAGGTCTACATGCGCGACCTGCCGTTCTATGTCGACGAGCGCGTCATCGTGCCGCGCTCCTTCATCGGTGAGCTGCTGGAGACGCATTTCGGCGGCGCCGAGGCCGATGGCACCTCGCTGATCGACGATCCCTTGGCCGTGGACAGCGTTCTGGACCTCTGCACCGGCTCCGGGTGTCTGGCGATCCTGGCCAGCCGCCATTTTCCCAACGCGGTGATCGACGCCGTCGACATCTCCAAGGATGCGCTCGCCGTCGCCGCCAAGAACGTCGCCGCTTACGATCTCGGCGAGCGCATCTCGCTGCACCGCGGCGATCTGTTCGCGCCGCTCAGCCAGCGCCGCTACGATTTGATCATCACCAACCCGCCCTATGTCGACGCCGAGGGCATGGCCGGCCTTCCCAGGGAATGCCGCGCCGAGCCGGCGCTCGCCTTCGACGGCGGCCCTGACGGGCTCGACATCATCCACCGCATCCTCGCCGAGGCGCGTGACCATCTGACGGCCGAAGGCGCCCTGCTGTGCGAGGTCGGCCGCGACCGCCCGCAGATCGAAGCCGCCTACCCGGACCTGCCGCTGCTGTGGCTCGATACCGAGGATTCCGAGGGCGAGTTGTTCTGGATCACCGCGCGCGATCTGGTCTGACACTCGGCCGGATGCACGCTGACGCGAAATGACGCAGCGGACTTCCAAGATTCGGCACAAACTGCTGTCGCTGTGCAGAATTCGCTCACCAGGGCAGCGCCAACGCCGGACCTTTGACATTTCCGTCCGTTCGCGAAGCTGATAGCTTGGCGACGGCCCGGATCGTCGGCTGACGACGTCTGCGCGCGCATTCAGGCCCCTCACGCACGATCCGTTTCGGTCAGTGTCCGGCAACCGGTTTGCCACCTTTCCGGGTCATGCTGTCGCCGTCGCCCCATTCTGCCTTGAACGTCCGAAGAGGTTCCCATGCTGGACAAGAGCCCCCGCCCCACCACCGTTCCGAATGATCTTGCCGCGCATTGGATGCCGTTCACCGCGAACCGCGCGTTCAAGAAGAACCCGCGCATGCTCGCCGGCGCCAAGGACATGCACTACATCACCGTCGAGGGCCGCAAGATCATCGACGCCGCCGCCGGCATGTGGTGCTGCAATGCCGGCCATGGCCGCAGCCAGATCGCGGAAGCCATCGGCCAGCAGGCCGCCGCCCTCGACTACGCGCCGCCGTTCCAGTTCGGCATTCCCCAGGCCTTCGAACTGGCGAACCGCATCGCCGACCTCGCGCCCGCCGGGCTCGACCACGTGTTCTTCTGCAACTCCGGCTCGGAGGCCGCGGACACCGCGCTGAAGATGGCGCTCGCCTACCACCAGATCAACGGCCAGGGCAGCCGCACCCGCCTGATCGGCCGCGTCCGCGGCTATCACGGCGTCGGCTTCGGCGGCACCTCGGTCGGCGGCATCGTCAACAACCGCAAGCTGTTCGGCACCCTGCTGACCGGCGTCGACCACATCCCCGCGACCTATGACCGCGAGAAGCAGGCCTTCACCAAGGGCGAGCCGGAATACGGCGCGCACTTCGCCGAGGAACTGGAAAACCTGGTCGCGCTGCACGGCGCCAACACCATTGCCGCCGTCATCGTCGAGCCGATGGCCGGCTCGACCGGCGTGATCCCGGCGCCGAAGGGCTATCTCAAGCGCCTGCGCGAGATCACCCAGAAGCACGGCATCCTCTTGATCTTCGACGAGGTCATCACCGGCTTCGGCCGTCTCGGCCATGCCTTCGCCGCCGAGCGCTATGGCGTGACGCCCGACCTGCTCACTTTCGCCAAGGGTGTCACCAACGGTGCCGCGCCGATGGGCGGCGTGCTGGTGCGCGACACCATCCACGACGCCTTCATGAGCGGCCCGGAGCACATGGTGGAGTTCACCCACGGCTACACCTACTCGGCGCACCCGATCGCCTGCGCCGCCGGCCTCGCCACGCTCAACATCTATCGCGACGAGAAGCTGTTCGAGCACGCCAAGGCGATCGAGCCGAAATGGGCCGACGCCGTGATGTCGCTGAAGGGCCTGCCCAACGTGCTCGACATCCGCACCGTCGGCCTGACCGCCGGCATCGACCTCGCAGCCCTGCCCGACGCCGTCGGCAAGCGCGGCTACCAGGCGATGGAGCACGCCTTCCACAACACCGACCTGATGCTGCGCATCGCCGGCGACACGCTTGCGCTCACCCCGCCGCTGATCATCAACGAGGACCAGATCGGCGAGATCGTCGAGAAGGTCGGCAAGGTGATCAAGGCCGTCGCGTAAGCCGCGCGAACGATCGAACAGCAGAAACAAATGGCGGCCCATGTGGCCGCCATTTTTGTTTGAGGGCGTCCCCTCGCTTCAGCGCAGGTTTTGCTAAGGTTCGACGAACAACGGTCTCTCCGTTCCCTCCCCCCTTGTGGGGGAGGGTCAGGGAGGGGGGTAGCCCAGGATGCCGCACGCGGTCGTCAACGACCGCCAGCGCAACAGAGCGAGGCAACTTCGCCGAACGATGACAGGTGCCGAAACCTTGCTCTGGCGGTACATCAAGGCGAACCGATTTGACGGCATGAGCTTTCGCCGTCAGGTACCAATCCCAGAACTACATCGTGGACTTCGTCTGCTTCTCGGCAAAGCTCGTGATCGAGCTCGATGGCGAGTCACACGATTTCGCCGAGTGGCAAGCAAAAGATGTCAAGCGCGACGAGTTTTTCGCTACCGAGGGATTTACAGTTCTTCGCTTCACGAACGCGCAGGTGATCTCAAACCTTGAGGGCGTTGTTGAAGCCATCCGCCAAGTCATCGTCGATCGCGCCTGCGGCCACAAGGGGGGAGGGAGCGGAGAGAGTTTCGCCGGCGGCCAGGATGATACGACCGGTGCAAGCACTGGCAAATCTCAGCCGTGAAATTCAAGTAACGCCAATCGAAGGCCAACTCGACACCAGTGAGCCCTGGCGAGCTGGCGACGACCCATTTGCAGGGTTAGCTCGTAGGGAACCTTCGCAAATCCTCCACGTTCATGTCGCGAGCCGGCGGTTCGCGCGCGGCAACGACGTTTCGGAGGACGCGCATGCTCGCACCGCCAGGAGAGCTCCTGCAATTGGGCCTCGAGCAGAGGCTGAACCGCGTCAAGCGCGCCACCCAGGCCTACATGCGCGACCGCGCGCGGCAGGCGACGGGCACGGTGACCTCCTACGCGGTCGCGGCCGGGCTGTTCGCCACGGCTGGCATTTTCCTGATCGCGGCCTGCATCGTCGGACTGACCGCCTTGTTCCGCTGGGTGGAAATGAGCTACGGCCTGTTCACGGCGTTTGCGGTGGTCGGCGGCATCCTCGTCGCGCTGGCGGTGATCTCTGCGGTCGTCGCCGCCGTCAAGCTCCGCAGCCCGACGCCGCATTACCCTTCGCTGTCCAGCCGGCTGCGCGTCGCGATTGCGGCGCCGGTGGCGCGGCAGCCCGATGCCGACGAAATCGATCCCGACACGATTCCGCTCGCCCCCTCGGCTGCATCGACGAATCACGCGCGCGGCCTTGGCCGGGTCAACGTTCCCGTGGGCGTCGCCGTCGCGGCGCTGCTGCTGGGCGTCGCCGCGTTGCGCCGGCGGCGCCATCACCAGACGTGACAGCACGAGATGTGACGCCGACATGACGTCCCACCTCGCTCGTCGCCGGCGCATTGTCTGAGCTGATCAGTTTCCAACGACGACATTCGTGCCTCAGGACGCCCTTGTGTCGCGACGTTTCCCGCCACGACGGCCGTCACCGTTGTTCTACGGGACGCGGCACTACGATGACACTCCGCTTTGTCATGCGAATTTGCGTAAATGACACGCGGAGCGGAAATCGTCGGCCTCGCCCGGTATTTGAATCCTGCCGACTATCCTCGCGAATCAACAGAAGTGCTAAGGTTGTGTTCGGTTGGGAGCGTCGCGCAGCATGATCCGTATCTCCACGATTTTCATTGCCATCTGCATGGTTCTGGTTGCAGCGTCGCTGGGCCTGATCCTGTATTCGATGGCCGGCATCAGTGGCTCGGAATCCGCGATCGTCTCACTGGCCGCGCTCACCTTCCTCATCCTCTACAACGCCGTGTCGATGCGGCTGCGCGACCGCTCCGACGTCGGCGGCCAGATCGCGGATCTGTCGCGCGGCACGGCGGATCTCGCGCGCCAGGTCGCCGAGTTCGGCCGGCGGCTGTCGGCGATCGAAGGACGCATGGTGTCGTCGAGCTCGGTCAGCGCCGATCGGCTGCAGGGCGTGATCGGTGAGATCAACGAGCTGGGCGGACTGATGAAGCAGCTCGCGGTCACCGTCGCCCAGCACGAGGACCTGATCGCCGCCATCCCGCAGGCCGCGGCGAGCGGCGCCGACAGCACGGTTGCGGCTGCTCGCGATGTCACGGCTCCCGTCGTTGTGCCGCCAAC
The DNA here is from genome assembly GCF_032377575.1 of Bradyrhizobium sp. SZCCHNS2022. NCBI lineage: Bacteria > Pseudomonadati > Pseudomonadota > Alphaproteobacteria > Hyphomicrobiales > Nitrobacteraceae > Bradyrhizobium > Bradyrhizobium sp. SZCCHNS2022. The sequence continues at coordinate 4,325,507 of NZ_JAUHHZ010000001.1, forward strand.
ATCCGCCATTGTCCCGGAAGCCAAGCCTGCACCATCTGCCAGCCCGGAGCTCAAGGCGCGGGAGGCGACGGGGACGTTCAGCGCAGCACCGGCGCCAGCGCCCATGGCGAGGGCACCGATCGCCCAGCCCGTGCCCACCGCGCCGGCCACGATTGCGAACTCCGCGCCCGTGGCTCCCGCGGCGCCGCGCAGCCAGCAGCAGATCCTCGCGGCCGTCAAGGGCGCGATCGAGGACAACCGCCTCGACATCTACCTGCAGCCGTTGGTGACGCTGCCCCAGCGCAAGGTGCGCTTCTACGAGGCGGTGACGCGGCTGCGCGACGAGCGCGACCAGGTGGTCGCGGCCGAGGACTTCATCAGCATCGCGGAAGCCGCGGGCCTGGTCGGGCGCATCGACCACATGGTGCTGCTTCGCTGCGTCCAGGTGCTGCGCCGCCTGATGGTGCGCAACAAGGACGTCGGCATCTTCTGCAACATCTCGTCGGCCACCCTGAGCAGCCCCGCGAATTTCTCGCAGTGTCTCGACTTCCTCGAAGCCAACCGGGCGCTGGCCCCCTCCTTCGTGCTCGAGTTCAAGCAGTCGACCTTGCGCAGCCTGGGCCCGACCGAGACCGAGCATCTCGCGGCGCTGGCGCAGCGCGGCTACCGCTTCTCGATCGACCACGTCACCGACCTGCGCTTCGAACCGCGCGAGCTCGCCGATCGCGGCGTCCGCTTCATCAAGGTGCCCGCCGCGCTGCTGCTCGACCCCAAGCAGAGCTCGGTCTCAGACATCCATCCGACCGATCTGTCCGACCTCCTGGGCCGTTTCGGCATCGACCTGATCGCCGAGCGGATCGAAGGCGAGAGCAGCGTCGTCGACCTGCTCGACTACGACGTCCGCTTCGGCCAGGGCTTCCTGTTCGCGCCGCCCCGCCCATTGCGACCCGAGGGCGCATCTGCTACCGGCGAGGCCGCCGCCGGCCCTGCGGGCGGGCAGGACATCAAGATTCAGGACCCCAATGCCGCCGGCCCCACCTCCCTGGACGTGTCGAACACCAACGCAGCGACGCGCAGCGGCAACGCCGCGCTGGCTCGCCGCATCGCCGGGTCCATCTGACCTGCGACGCCTGCCATGACCGCCTTGCGATTCGAGGAGCGGCTGCGCGATGTGGTCGGCCGCAAGCGGGTGCTGCTGAGCGACATCTGGGGCGTGGTCCATAACGGGCTGGAGTCCTTCCCCGAGGCCTGCGAGGCGCTGCATCGCTTCAAGCACGAAGGCGGTACGGTGATCCTGATCACCAATGCCCCGCGGCCGGCCGATTCGGTGCAGCGGCAGCTGCGCAAGCTCGGCGTCGCCGACGAGGTCTACAGCGCCATCGTCTCCTCCGGCGACCTGACGCGCCACTACGTCGCCGACCATCCGGGCGGCAAGGTGTTCTGGCTCGGCCCCGAGCGCGACAACTCGATCCATCGCGGCCTCGACCTGGCGCTGTCGCCGCTGGAGGAGGCCTCCTACATCATCTGCACCGGCCTCTATGATGACGAGACCGAGACGGCCGAGGATTACCGGCCGATGCTGCTGCAGGCGCGCGAGCGCAAGCTGCCGCTGATCTGCGCCAACCCGGACATCGTGGTCGAGCGCGGCGACCGGCTGATCTATTGCGCCGGCGCCATCGCCGAGCTGTACCGCGAGCTCGGCGGCGAGGTGATCTTCTACGGCAAGCCGCACCGGCCGATCTACGAACGCGCGATGCAGCTGGCCGAGCAGCATGCCGGCCGGAAGGTGGCGCGCGAGGAGGTGCTGGCGATCGGCGACTCCGTCCGCACCGATCTCGCCGGCGCGCACGGCTTCGGCATCGACTGCCTGTTCGTCACCCGCGGGATCCATTCCGAGGAGTTCGCCGGCATCGACCAGCTCGATCCGGCCTCGGTCAAGGAGTTGTTCGGCCACCCGCCCCGCGCCTTGATGCGCGAACTGAAGTGGTGAACGCCCGCAAACGAAAAACGCCCGGCTGAGTGCCGGGCGTCTTTCAGCTTAGAACCATCAGGCCGCTTTCAGGCCGTCGCCATGTCCGGGAAGACGGCGTCGATCTTGGTCTTCAGGGTCGCGGCGTTGAACGGCTTGACGATGTAGTTGTTGACGCCGGCCTTCTTGGCGGCGATCACGTTCTCGGTCTTGGATTCCGCCGTGATCATGATGAACGGCGTGGTCGCCAGGTTCGGATCGGCGCGGACCTCGCGGAGCAGGTCGTAGCCGGTCATCGGCTCCATGTTCCAGTCGGAGATCACGAGACCGTATTTCTTGGCGCGCATCTTGTTCAGGGCCATCGAGCCGTCGCTCGCGTCGTCGATGTCCTCGAACCCGATCTGCTTCAGAAGATTCCTGATGATACGGATCATGGTGCTGTAATCGTCGACGACGAGCACCGGCATCGTCAAATCAACCGCCATCTTGACTCCCCCAGACGCGTACGCAACGCGCAGACTGTTACCAAACGCTCTTTCGGCTCAGGCCTTGAACGACCTCCGCCATCCGGGCTCAGGAGTAGCATCAGCCGTTAAACAGCGCGTTAACTGCGCCGCGGCTGCATGTCGCGGATGCTGCACTGCATGAGCCGGGGAACCCCTTCGGCTTGACTTCGGCAGGCCGGCCGCCCACGGTCGACGGCAACGTCCGCCGGCTGACGGCCTGCTGAAATCTGCGAGATATTTCCACGACATGTGCGCTTTTCAGATCATCCGCGATTCCACCCCGCCACAGGACATCCTCAAGGGCGCGGTGGTGGCGATGGGAAATTTCGACGGCGTTCATCTCGGTCACCGGGCCGTGATCGAGGCCGCCATCGAGATGGGCAAGGCCAAGGGGCGTCCGGCCCTCGCGCTGACCTTCGAGCCGCATCCGCGGCGCTTCTTCAGCCCCAATACCCCCCAATTCCGCCTCACCGACGAGGCCGCCAAGCTGCGGCTGCTGGCGGGAACCGGCTTGCAGGGTGCCGTGGTGATGACCTTCGACAAGGGCCGCGCCCAGACCTCGGCGCAGGACTTCATTCACCATGACCTGATCGGCCGGCTCGGCGTCTCCGGCATCGCGGTCGGCTACGACTTCCATTTCGGCAAGGGCCGGGTGGGCTCGCCCAGCCTGCTCGCCAATCAGGCGCCCAAGCTCGGCATCGAGGTCGACGTCCAAGCCCATGTCGACATCGACGAGCGGCCGGTGTCGTCGACCGCGATTCGCGAGGCGCTGGCCGAAGGCCAGGTCGCCGAAGCCACCGCCATGCTCGGCGGCCCCTGGTTCGTCACCTCGGAGGTCATCCACGGCGAAAAGCGCGGCCGCGACCTCGGCTACCCCACCGCCAACATGCGGCTCGACCGCGATTGCGGGCTGCGCCACGGCATCTATGCCGTCCGGGTCGGCCGCGGCCGCGGCGCTCAGCGGGTGCTGATCGACGGCGTCGCCAATTTCGGCCGGCGCCCGACCTTCGACAACGGCGCGCCGCTGCTCGAAACCTTCCTGTTCGACTTCAAGGACAGCCTCTATGGCGAGGTCCTGGATGTCGCCTTCATCGGCTTCATCCGCGAGGAGGCCAAGTTCACCTCCATCGAGGCCCTGATCCGGCAGATGGACGACGACAGCGCCAAGGCGCGCGCCCTGCTGGCGGCGAACCCCGGCCTCTTCCCCCGCCTTGGCGACATCGGCTGATCCTCCACCGCCGCCGTCATTCCGGGGCAGCCCGCCAGGGCTGAACCCGGAATCTCGAGATTCCGGGTTCGATGCTTCGCATCGCCCCGGAATGACGCTGAAAGACTGCCCCGCAGCGTTGATGCCGCAGGATCGCTTTGCGATTCCGTGGTCCGGCTGCTATGAGGAGGCCCCATGTTGATACGGCGCACCATCGGCATTAGCGGCCCGGCTTCCGCCTGAGCTTTCGAGCTCGGCGCAAGACCGGGATGTCTCTGCTCGTTCCGCCGCCCGCGATCGAAATCGCGCCTTTCAGCCGTTCAGCTCATCAAGCCAGATCACGATGTCCGAGAAGCCGCAAAAGTCCGACGCCGCCGATTATTCCAAAACCCTCTATCTGCCGCAAACGGAATTCCCGATGCGCGCCGGCCTGCCGCAGCGCGAGCCGGAGATCCTGAAATACTGGTCCGACATCGACCTCTACGGCAAGCTGCGCGCGACCGCCAAGGGACGACCGAAATTCGTCCTGCATGACGGCCCGCCCTATGCCAACGGCAACATCCATATCGGGCATTCGCTCAACAAGATCCTCAAGGACGTCGTGACCAAGAGCCAGCAGATGCTCGGCCACGATTCCAACTACGTGCCGGGCTGGGACTGCCACGGCCTGCCGATCGAGTGGAAGATCGAGGAGGAGAACTACCGCAAGAAGGGCAAGACCAAGCCCGACTTCCGCGACAGCACCGCCATGGTCGCGTTCCGCAAGGAGTGCCGCGCCTATGCCGAGCATTGGCTCAACGTGCAGCGCGAGGAGTTCAAGCGTCTCGGCGTGATCGGCGACTGGGACCATCCCTACGCCACCATGACCTATCCTGCCGAGGCGCAGATCGCGCGCGAGCTGATGAAGTTCGCCGCCAACGGCACGCTGTATCGCGGCTCCAAGCCGGTGATGTGGAGCGTGGTCGAAAAGACCGCACTGGCCGAGGCCGAGGTCGAGTACGAGGACTATCAGTCCGACACGGTGTGGGTGAAGTTCCCGGTGACCTCGCCGGCGCATGGGGCACTGGCGGGCGCCTCGGTCGTGATCTGGACCACCACGCCGTGGACCCTGCCCGGCAACCGCGCGATCTCGTTCTCGCCCAAGATCGCCTACGGCCTCTATGAGGTCACCGACGCCCCCGCCGACAATTGGGCGAAGACCGGCGACAAGCTGATCCTGGCCGACGCGCTCGCCGAGAGCGTGTTCAAGCAGGCGCGCGTGACGTCCTACACCAAGCTGCGCGACATCCCCGGCGACACGCTGGATGCGGTCGAATGCGCGCATCCGTTCAAGGGCCTCGCCGGCGGCTACAATTTCGTCGTGCCGCTGCTGTCGGGCGAGCATGTCACCGACGACACCGGCACCGGCTTCGTGCACACCGCCCCCGGCCACGGCCGCGAGGACTTTGATGTCTGGATGGCGAATGCCCGCGAGCTCGACGGCCGGGGCATCGCGACCACGATCCCCTACACCGTCGACGAGAACGGCGCGCTGACCGATCATGCCCCCGGCTTCACCGGCAAGCGCGTCATCAACGACAAGGGCGAGAAGGGCGACGCCAACGAGGCCGTCATCAAGGCGCTGACGGACAACGGCATGCTGCTCGCGCGCGGCCGCCTCAAGCATCAATACCCGCATTCCTGGCGCTCCAAGAAGCCGGTGATCTTCCGCAACACGCCGCAATGGTTCATCGCGATGGACAAGGATATTGCCGACGACGGCAAGTCCAAGTCCGGCGACACCCTGCGCGCCCGCGCGCTGCGCGCCATCTCGGTCACGCAATGGGTGCCGGCCGCCGGCCAGAACCGCATCAACGGCATGATCGCCAACCGCCCGGACTGGGTGATCTCGCGCCAGCGCGCCTGGGGCGTGCCGATCGCCGTGTTCGTGCGCGAGACCGGCGACGGCTCCGCCGAGATCCTGCAGGACGAGGCGGTCAACAATCGCATCGCCGACGCCTTTGCCAAGGAAGGCGCCGACGCCTGGTACGCCGACGGCGCGCGCGAGCGCTTCCTCGGGTCCCGCGCCAACGAGGACTGGAAGAAGGTCGACGACATCTGCGACGTCTGGTTCGACTCCGGCTCGACCCACGCCTTCGTGCTCGAAGACCCCGTGCACTTCCCCGGCCTTGCCGGCATCAGGCGCAAGGTCGATGGCGGCCAGGATACGGTGATGTATCTCGAAGGCAGCGATCAGCATCGCGGCTGGTTCCATTCGTCGCTGCTGGAGAGCTGCGGCACGCGCGGCCGCGCGCCGTATGACGTCGTGCTGACGCACGGCTTCACGCTCGACGAGAACGGCCGCAAGATGTCGAAGTCGCTCGGCAACACCGTCGAGCCGCAGAAGGTGATCAAGGATTCCGGCGCCGACATCCTGCGCCTCTGGGTCTGCGCCACCGACTACGCCGACGACCAGCGCATCGGCCCGGAGATCCTGAAGAACACCATCGAGACCTACCGCAAGCTGCGCAACAGCATCCGCTGGATGCTCGGCACCCTGCACCACTACAAGCGCAGCGACGCCGTCGCGTTCGCCGACATGCCGGAGCTGGAGCGGCTGATGCTGCATCAGCTCTCGCAGCAGGCCGAGGTGATCCGCCGCGCCTATGCCGCCTTCGACTACAAGACGGTGATCGCCTCGCTCGCGGCGTTCATGAACACCGAGCTGTCGGCGTTCTATTTCGACATCCGCAAGGATACGCTGTATTGCGACCCGCCGTCCTCGGTGGCGCGCAAGGCCGCGCTGACCGCGATCGACCTGATCTGCGACGCTATCCTGAAATGGCTGGCGCCGGTGCTGTCGTTCACGACAGACGAGGCGTGGCGCATGTATCGCCCCGACGCCGAGCCGTCGGTGCACCTGACGCTGTTCCCGGACGCGATGGATGGCTATCGCGACGATGCGCTCGCCGCGAAGTGGGAGACGATCCGCAACGTCCGTCGCGTCGTCACCGGCGCGCTGGAGCTTGCCCGCGCGGCCAAGACCATCGGCTCCTCGCTCGAGGCGTCGCCGATCATCTATGTCGCCGACCGCGCCCTGCTCGGGACCTTGTTCGATGCCGATCTCGCAGAAATCTGCATCACCTCGAACTACGAGGTCCGCGAGGGTGACGCCCCGGCCGATGCCTTCCGGCTCGATGCGGTGCCGGGCGTGGCCGTCGTGGTGGAGAAAGCCGTCGGCAAGAAGTGCGCCCGCTCCTGGAAGATCCTGGAGAGCGTCGGCGAGGACGCCGAATATCCCGACGTCTCCCCGCGCGACGCCCAGGCGCTGCGCGAATGGAAGGCGCTCGGGGTGGGCGTGTGATCCGCGATCGTGTGTCACACTCCGCCGTCGTCCCGGCGAAGGCCGGGACCCATAGCCACCGGCCATCGTGTTAAGCAAAGACTGATGACTTCGAGTCCTTTCCACCAACTGGCCGTCCGCGGCACGCGACGAGCGCTGACGCGCTCGCGCGGGGGTCCCGGCGTTCGCCGGGACGACGGCTGTGGGTGCCGCAGGCATCCCGGCATGATCGCGCGGATCGCATGACCCCCCGCCTCCGCCTCGGCCTCATCGCGGGGTTCGCCACCCTGGTCATCGACCAGGCCTGCAAGCTGTGGCTCCTGTATGTGTTCGACCTCGCCAACCGCGGCACGGTGAAGGTCACCCCGTTTTTCGACCTCTACCTCGCCTGGAACATCGGCATCAGCTTCGGCTGGCTGCAGAACGAGAGTGTGCTGGCCCAATATGCCCTGATGGCGGTGAAGGCGGTGGCGGTGGTGCTGCTGGGGGTCTGGATGGCGCGCTCGGAGACGAAGCTCGCCACCATCGCCCTCGGCATGATCATCGGCGGCGCGATCGGCAACGGCATCGATCGGCTGGCCTATGGCGCGGTGGTCGATTTCGCGCTGTTTCACATCGAGATCGGCGGCACCGTTTACAATTGGTACATCTTCAACCTGGCCGACGTGGCCATCGTTGCCGGGGTGGCGGCCCTGCTGTATGACTCCTTCTTCGGGGCTCATGCCGCAAAAGCGCCCTGATCGGGGTCGATACCGACCGATGCCGGTCTTGGGTCAAGAGCCTGACGTATTTCACGTTTTTGCGATCAGCACGGTGACCGGACGGCCCGCACGTCGCGAGGGTCCAAGCCGGCGGAATCGCAGCCGGTTCGCCGGAGCACGAGCACTGGACAAGCGAGGACAGGGAAAGCCATGCGCAAGACCGAAGTCAGCAGCCGGATCGTGACCCACGCGGCCCTTCGTACCCTGCGGCTGTCGGCCGTCGCGCTCGGCATCGGCCTGGTGATGGCCGCGGGCACGGCCCGTGCCCAGGAGGACGAAGAGGACGACAAGACCTTCGAAGAGAAGATCATCGACAACCTGATGCGCGGCCTTGGCGGCACCAACATGGAGACGCCGACGATCGACTACCGCGAGCGCTCGCCGTTGGTGGTGCCGCCCAAGCTCGACCTGCCGCCGCCGGCCGCGGCCGCCCAGGCCACTGCGCCGAACTGGCCGAAGGACCCCGACGAGCAGCGCCGCCGCGCGGCCGCAGCCGCGCGCAAGAAGGAAAACAAGGATCCGGCCGTCGCCGCGCGTCCGCTGACGCCGGCCGAGATGCGCGCCGGCCGGACGGCGGCAGCGAAGCAGACCGAGCCGGTTCAGCCCGGCATCACCAACAACCCGATGATGAGCCCGTCGCAGCTCGGCTTCAAGGGCACGCTGTTCGGCCTGTTCAAGGGCAATGACGCCGAGACCAAGCAGTTCACCAGCGAGCCGCAGCGCGAAACTCTGACCCAGCCGCCGCCCGGCTACCAGACTCCGTCCCCGAGCTATGCGTACGGCACCGGCGGCTCGCAGGAACCGATCGGCGGCAAGCAGCTCGACGTCATGACCGGCAAGGAACGGTGACGGCATCTGCTTGCCGGCGCCATCCGGGAATTGCCGGCCTTGCCGGCGTTAGCGAAATTTAATGTCTTGCGGCGGCACCATGTCGCCGTTTTGTGACGCCGGGCTCCGTCCCGCGCGGTGTAGCATGCTGCGCTCAAACCCGATTGCCCCGCGCTTGCGGGCCTTCAGAAGGATCATGATGTCCTCGCACCGGTTCATCCCTGTCGCCGCCGCACTCGTCTCCCTCCTCGCGTTCACGGCCGGCGCTTCGGCGCAAACGACGTTCGCCTCCGAGCCCCCCGCCAGCTTTACCCTGCCCAACGGCCTTCAGGTCGTCGTGATCCAGGATCACCGCACGCCGGTGGTCACCCAGATGATCTGGTACAAGGTCGGCTCGGCCGACGAGACGCCCGGCAAATCCGGGCTGGCGCATTTCCTCGAGCACCTGATGTTCAAGGGCACCGAGAAGCATCCCGCCGGCGAGTTCTCCAAGACCGTGCTGAAGATCGGCGGCAACGAGAACGCCTTCACCTCGGTCGACTACACCGGATACTTCCAGCGCGTGCCGCGCAGCCAGCTGCCGAAGATGATGGAGTTCGAGGCCGACCGCATGACCGGCCTGGTGCTGAAGGACGAGAACGTGCTGCCCGAGCGCGACGTCGTGCTCGAAGAGTACAACATGCGCGTCGCCAACTCGCCGGAAGCCCGTCTCAACGAGCAGGTCATGGCGGCGCTCTACGTCAACCATCCCTATGGCCGGCCGGTGATCGGCTGGAAGCCGGAGATCGAGAAGCTCAGCCGCGAGGACGCGCTCGCCTTCTATCGCCGCTTCTACGCCCCCAACAACGCAATCCTGGTGATCGCCGGCGACACTGACGTGAAGGAGGTGCGGCCGCTGGTCGAGCAGACCTTCGCCAAGATCCCCGCGCAGCCGGACATTCCCGCGCGCCGCCTGCGGCCGCAGGAGCCCGAGCCGGTGGCGCCGCGCACCGTCACGCTGGCCGATCCGCATGTCGAGCAGCCCTCGATGCGCCGCTTCTACCTGGTGCCCTCGGCGACGACGGCCGCGCCCGGCGAATCCGCTGCGCTCGACGTGCTGGCGCAGCTGATGGGCAGCGGCAGCAACTCCTATCTCTATCGCGCGCTCGTCGTCGACAAGCCGCTCGCGATCAATGCCAACGCGTCCTATCAGGGCACCTCGCTCGATCCCAGCCAGTTCTCGGTTGCGGTCGCGCCGCGGCCCGGCGTCGAGTTCGCCCAGGTCGAGGCCGTGGTCGACAGCGTCATCGCCGAGATCGCGCAGAACCCCGTGCCGGCCTCCGATCTCGAACGCGTCAAGACGCAGCTGATTGCGGAAGCGATCTACGCCCAGGACAACCAGGCCACCATGGCGCGCTGGTACGGCGGCGGCCTCACCACGGGGCTGAGCATCGAGGATATCAGAAGCTGGCCGGATCGCATCCGCGCCGTGACGGCCGAGCAGGTCCGCGCCGCCGCGCAAAAATGGCTCGACAAGAAGCGATCGGTCACCGGCTATCTGATCAAGGACAATGCCGCCAAGCGCGAGGAGAAGCGGTCGTGATGCACCCAATGACCTTCGCCCGCCGCTTCGCCTGCGCGCTCACCGTCGCCGCAGCAGCGCTGACGCTCGCTCCGGCCGCCCAGGCCGCGACCAAGATCCAGCGCCTGGTCTCGCCCGGCGGCATCGAAGCCTGGTTCGTGCAGGATGCCACCGTGCCGCTGATCGCGATGGAATACGCCTTCCAGGGCGGCGCCTCGCAGGACCCCCAGGGCAAGCCCGGCGTCGGCAACCTCGTGGCCGATCTGCTCGACGAAGGCTCCGGTGATCTCGACTCCAAGACCTTCCACGAGCGGCTCGATCGCCGCGCCATCGAGCTGTCGTTCCAGGTGTCGCGCGACCAGTTCCGCGGCTCGCTGCGCATGTTGCGCGACAACAAGGACGAGGCGTTCGAGCTGCTGCGCACCGCGCTGACCTCGCCGCATTTCGACAGCGCCGATGTCGAGCGCATCCGCTCGCAGGTGCTGTCGGGCCTGCGCCGCGAGACCACCAATCCGAGCTCGCTGGCAGGCCGCAAATTCCTCGAGCTCGCCTTCCCCGATCATCCCTATGGCCGGCCCTCCAACGGCACGCTGGAGAGCGTGCCGACCATCACGGTCGACGACCTCAAGGACTACACCCGGCGCATCCTCGCCAAGGACACGCTGAAGGTCGCCGTCGTCGGCGACGTCGATCCGGCGACGCTCGGCAAGCTGCTGGACCAGACGTTCGGCGCCCTCCCGGCCAAGGCGACGTTGACGCCGGTGCCCGACGTCGTCGCCACCAAGCCGCCGCGCAGCGTGTACGTGCCGCTCGCCGTGCCGCAGACCGTGATCACCTTCGGCGGCCCCGGCATCCGCCGCCACGACCCGAACTTCATGGCGGCCTATGTGGTCAACCACATCCTCGGCGGCGGCGGCCTGTCGTCGCGGCTGTACAAGGAGGTGCGCGAGAAGCGCGGCCTGGCCTATTCCGTCTATGACGCGCTGTTGTGGATGGATCATTCGGCGCTGTTCATCGGCAACACGGCGACCCGCTTCGACCGCGCCGGCGAGACCATCGCAGCCGTCGAGGGCGAGATCCGCCGCATCGCCGAGGAAGGCCCGACCCAGCAGGAGCTCGACGAGGCCAAGTCCTACATCAACGGCTCGCAGATGCTTGCGCTCGACACCTCCTCCAAGCTCGCCCAGGCGATGCTGCAATATCAGCTCGACAAGATGCCGATCGACTACATCGAGAAGCGCAGCGAGATCGTCAACGCGGTGACGCTGGAGGATGCGAAGAAAGCCGCCAAGCAGCTCTGGAGCCAGGGCCTCTTGACCGCCGTCGTCGGCCGCACCCCGCAGGCCGCTGCCGAGCCGGCGCAAGCCCCGGTCACGGCGCCAGTGACCAAGACGAACTGAGCGGGGCGGCGCCGCATCACACCTCGGTGCGGTTGACCACAGCTGCCACAGCACAAACGGTGTCGTCCCGGCCTCGCGCCGGGACCCATACCCCCAGGGAGGGGTTTGAGGCACGCCAATCGTTGGCCCTTTGCCCACCAGGTCCGCCGCGGAGTATGGGTCCCGGCGCAAGGCCGGGACGACAGCGGAGGCCTGAGCACGACTTCTGATAAAAATAATCTGCTTGCTATTTTTCTGAAATCATGATCATCTCCCCGCATCCCGCCTCAAGCAGATGGGGCGTTGCGCGCGATCGTCACGACACGCGAGGCGGGGATGCGATGGCCGCGAGAGATCGCAGCGTCCCTCGGCAACGAGGGCGCGGACGAACGATCGCTCGCGGACGTGAAGTCGCAGCGTCCTGACACCCCGAAGCTGGTGTCGACAGCGCAATGCGCGAGCATTGTTGCGGCATGGTGGCCAACGAGCCGGGCACCAGGGAGACTGCGTATAAGCGTGAAGACCATCGCGCGGGGAATGCCGGGATGTCTCGGCTGAACCTGTGGTTCCTGCCGCCTGCATTTTTTTCGCAGGCGGGCCATGGGTGCGGCCAGCGCCCGGCATTCCCCGCGCCCTCTGCATGCTTGCGAGGGCCACGACGATGCAAGCCTCGGGCATGCGTGCCGCGAGAGAGCGAAGCTGTGTCCCCAGCTCAGCCGTGTCCTTGGCCCATCCACCAGCTGTTTGAACCGTGAAGTCCGCCACCCCCACCGCTGTCGTCCCGGACAAGCCGCGACGCGCGGAGCGCGGCGTGGCGCCGATCCGGGCCGCCCGCTGCGGCGCTGATCGTGAACAAGGCGCTGCCTATGACTGAGCCCTCTCCCCTTGTGGGAGAGGGCCCAAGGAAGACGCCAAGAGCTCGATCGGGTGAGGGGTCTCTCTCCACGAGCGTGGTTCGTTGAGAGAAACCCCTCACCCGACCAAGCGCGCGGATAGGCCGTACATGCCCTTCTCCCACAAGGGGAGAGGGCGCTGTATCGCACGATGCGATTGTCGGCACAGAGGCCCGCGCACACCTCGCCTAAACCCGCTATGGTGCCCACGAAAGCCTCGAATCCCCTGGTGCCCCATGCTGCGGATTTCCCGCGACCTTGCCATCGACGAGAACGACATCGAGATCTCGTTCGTCCGCGCCTCCGGGCCTGGTGGCCAGAACGTCAACAAGCTGTCGACCTCGGCGCAGCTGCGCTTCGACACCAGCCGCATCACGCTGCCGGAGGACGCCGCTGCACGGCTCGTCCGGCTCGCCGGTCAGCGCATGACCAAGAACGGCGTCATCGTGATCCAGGCCGAGCGCTTCCGGACCCAGGAGCGCAACAAGGCCGATGCGATCGAGCGGCTCGTCACGTTGTTGAGGGAGGCGATGGTGCGGCCAAAGGTGCGGCGGCCGACCAAGCCGACCTTCGGCTCCAAGCAGCGCCGCCTCGAAGGCAAGAAGCTCCGCAGCGATGTCAAGGCCGGCCGCGGCGCACGGCGTTTCGACGATTAGTTGGCCGGCCGCCTGCTTGTCACCCACCCCGTCATTCCGGGGCAATCGTCGATGCGCGTTGCGCATCGGCGATTGAACCCGGAATCTCAATCTTATTGAAAACGAAAGCAAGCCAAGCCCGGGATTCCGGGTTCAAGGCCTGCGGCCTTGCCCCGGAATGACGATGGGTGTGGCGCTGAAGATAGGTTCGTACAGAGCCGCCCGTAACACGTCGCACGACTGATGACAGAACAATGAGTCTGCATTGCTGACTCACCTCCCGCGCTGCAACGACCCGCGCCTGCTTTGTTCTCGCTGAAACAGCCGGCTACTACCACGCCACATCGGCTGCGACCTACTCTCAGAAAAAACGAGAGCGAGGATCGATGTCGGGATGGCGTGCGGCGCGGCTTGCGCCTGTTTTTGTCGGGCTGTTTTGCAGCGCGGTGCTCGGCACCACGATCGCCTCCGCGCAGATGGCACTGCCCTCGCCCAAGCCCGCCGATGGCGCCACTTTGTTCAAGCAGCAATGCGGTGTCTGCCACACGCTGAGCAGCACAGAGCCGATGCGACAGGGACCGCCGCTGTCGAAGATCGTCGGTCGCCGTGCCGGTTCCATCGAAGGCTTCCGCTATTCCGCCGGCTTCGCGAAAGCCGACTTCACCTGGGACGAGGCCAAGCTCGACGCCTGGCTGACCAACCCGCAAGAGCTGATCCCCGGCGCCGTCATGGCCTATCGCCAGGCCAAGCCCGACATACGCGCCGCGATCATCAACTACCTGAAGGACAATTGAGATGGCCAAGCCCGTTCACTCGATGATCCGCGTCTTCGACGAGGCCAAGGCGCTGGACTTCTACAAGCGCGCCTTTGGCCTGGAGATCGCCGACAATCTTCGCTTCGACGGCTTCGCACTGATCTATCTGCGCCATCCCTCCTCGCCGTTCGAGGTCGAGCTCACCGTCAACTTCGACCGCAAGGAGCCCTATACGCTCGGCGACGGCTACGGCCATCTCGCGGTCGTGGTCGACGATGTCGATGCCGAGCACGCCCGCTTCGAGCGCGAGAACCTCGCGCCCGGTCCGCTGCGCGACTTCAAGCACAATGGCGCGACGCTGGCGCGCTTCTTCTTCGTCAGCGATCCCGACGGCTACAAGATCGAGGTGATCCAGCGCGGCGGCCGCTTCGGCTGAGCCGCTGAACGACGACGATACAAAATCAGAAATCACGGAGGAAAGTCCAATGAGAGAAGTCGACCGCCGCAACAAATACGACCGCCGCGTCTTTCTCAAGGGCGCGGCCTCGACCGTGCCGGCCGCAGCCGTCGCCTCTGCGACGGGTCTGGGGATCACCGACGCCTGGGCCGAGGATGCGAAAGCGCTGACGCCGGCGACCCTGAAGACCCTGGTGAAGGTCGCGCGCGACATCTACCCGCACGACTTCCTCGCCGACCGCTACTACATCGTCGCGGTCAAGCCATGGGACGGCAAGGCCGCCGAAGACGCCGCCGTCAAGGCGATGATCACCGACGGCATTGCCCGCCTCGACCAGGATGCGAAAGATCGCCACAAGGTGCCGTATGCGCAGGTGCCGTGGGAGGTCGATCGCGTCGCACTGCTTGTGGGTATCGAGCAGACCACCTTCTTCAAGACGCTGCGCGGCGACCTCGTGGTGTCGCTCTACAATCAGAAGGAGCTCTGGCCGAAGTTCGGCTACGAGGGCTCCTCCGCCGAGCATGGCGGCTACATCAACCGTGGCTTCTCCGACATCGACTGGCTGCCAAAAGCCTGACGCCGGCGAACAACAGAAAACACGGAGGAAACCACCATGGCCAAATTCGATCAGAACGATTCGAGCGTCGTCGTCATCATCGGCTCGGGCGCCGGCGGCGGCACCTTGGGCAACGAGCTCGCGCAGAAGGGCATCAAGGTCGTCATTCTCGAAGCCGGCAATCGCTACGAGATTCCCGACTTCATCAATGACGAATGGGAGAGCTTCACCCAGCTTGCCTGGACCGACATGCGCACGACATCCGGCAGCTGGCGGGTGGCGAAGGACTTCGCCAATCTGCCGGCCTGGATCGTGAAGGCGGTCGGCGGGTCCACGGTGCATTGGGCCGGCGCCTCGCTGCGGTTCGAGGAACACGAGTTCAAGGCCCGGACCACCTATGGCGGCGTGCCCGGCGCGAGCCTGCTCGACTGGCCGGTGACGCTCGCCGAGATGGAGCCCTGGTACGCCAAGGCCGAGTTCAAGATGGGCGTGACGCGCACCAACGACATCCCTGGTTTGCCGGGCAACAATAATTTCAAGGTGCTCGAGGCCGGCGCCCGCAAGCTCGGCTACAAGACCGTCCACACCGGCAACATGGCGATCAACTCGCAGCCGCGCGACGGCCGCGGTGCCTGCCAGCAGATCGGCTTCTGCTTCCAGGGCTGCAAGTCCGGTGCGAAGTGGTCGACCTTGTACACCGAGATTCCGAAGGGCGAGGCCACCGGGAATCTCGAGGTGCGGTCCGGCAGCATGGCGATCAAGATCGAGCATGATGCATCGGGCAAGGTGACCGGCGTGGTCTATGCCGACAGCCAGGGCAAGATGCAGTTGCAGAAGGCGCGCATCGTCGCGGTTGCCGGCAACTCGATCGAGAGCCCGCGGCTCCTGCTCAACAGCGCGTCGAGCATGTTCCCGGATGGTCTCGCCAATTCGTCAGGGCAGGTCGGGCGCAACTACATGCGGCACATGACCGGCAGTGTCTATGCGACGTTCGAGAACCCCGTGCACATGTATCGCGGCACTACGATGGCCGGCATCGTCCGTGACGAGGCGGCGTTCAATCCGAAGCGCGGCTTCGTCGGCGGCTATGAGATGGAGACCTTGTCGCTCGGCCTCCCCTTCATGGCGGCGTTCCTCAATCCCGGCGCCTGGGGCCGCAGCTTCACCGCGGCGATGGAGACCTATCCGCGCATGGCCGGCATGTGGCTGGTCGGCGAGGACATGCCGCAGGAGACCAACCGGATCACGCTCGATCCGGTCGCCAAGGACAAGTTCGGCATGCCCGTGGCCTCAGTGCATTTCGACGATCATGCCAACGACGTCGCGATGCGCGCCCACGCCTACAAGCAGGGCTCGGCGATCTATGAAGCGGTGGGCGCCACCGTGACCTATCCGACCACACCTTATCCCTCGACGCACAATCTCGGCACCAACCGGATGAGCGACAAGGCCAAGGATGGCGTCGTCAACAAGTTCGGCCAGACGCATGACGTCAAGAACCTGTTCGTGTCGGATGGCAGCCAGTTCACCACGGGAGCTGCGTGCAATCCGACGCTGACGATCGTGGCGCTGGCGATCCGCCAGGCCGACTACATCGCCGGCGCGATGCAGAAGAAGGAGATTTGAGTCTGCTTAGTCATCGGAGGCATCGCCGTCACCGCGACGACGGTCAGCGCCTCCCCCGCTTGCGGGGGAGGTCGCATCGCATCGAAGATGCGATGCGGGTGGGGGAAAGCTCAGCAAAGACTGCTGATGAAGCTTCTACAGCAAAGACCGCCCGTGCGACGCCCCACCCCACCCTCGCCCGCAGGGTTATCGCATATGACAAACGAGGTTATGCGCTCATCTCTCTCCACGTCGTCATGGCCGGGCTTGTCCCGGCCATCCACGTCGTCCGGCATGCTGAGACCGACGTGGATGCCCGGGACAAGCCCGGGCATGACGGAGTAACTAAGTTGCAGGTTCGCTCGCCGCGACGGCTCCGCCTCTCCATGTGCGATTCCCCTCCCCCGCAGGCGGGGGAGGGAGACGAGAGAGCGGTCGGGTGGCTACTCGGCCGCGTCCATGATCGCGGCCGCGGTGAACTCCGGCATCGCCGCACTCGCCTTCGCCCGGTAGATCAAACAGGAACACCGCAGCAGCGACGCGAAATTCTTCACCTCGCCGTGATGATCGAGCACCTCGGCGTACAGCGTCGTCACGAACTTGGCGACGCTCATGCCTTCCTTGGCCGCGATCTCCTCGAGCGTGTCCCAGAATGCCATTTCGAGCCGGATCGACGTGCTATGGCCGCCGATCCGCAAACTGCGGGTCTGCGACTCATAATCGCGCTGAGGCTGGTGTGCGAACAGACGGCACATGGGCTTCCTCCGGCAGATTGTCATTTTCGCGAAACGATATACCGGCCCCGCCCGCCTCACAATCCCGTTGGAGAACGTGGCTTTCGCCTGCCGCGCTGCATGAAAAAGGCTATTGTCCCGGCCACAGATGTGGCGCCGCGGCAGCTTGGCTCCGCGCCGCTGCGGCGACCACACCAGCGCATCCCAATCCGACGACAGCTCCGCCCCATGCCCGTCCGCCAGCTCCCCGAACAGGTCATCAACCGCATCGCCGCCGGCGAGGTGGTCGAGCGGCCCGCGAGCGTGGTCAAGGAGCTGGTCGAGAACGCGATCGATGCCGGCGCCAGCCGCATCGACGTCTTCACCGACGGCGGCGGCCGGCGGAAGATCGCGATATCGGACGATGGCGGCGGCATGACCGCGGCCGACCTCGCGCTCGCGATCGAGCGCCACGCGACGTCGAAGCTCGACGACGAGGACCTCTTGCAGATCCGCACGCTCGGGTTCCGCGGCGAGGCGCTGCCGTCGATCGGCTCGGTCGCGCGGCTGTCGATCACGACGCGGCACAAGAGCGAGCCGCATGCGTGGGGGATCACCGTCGATTGCGGCGACAAGTCGCCGATCGTGCCGGCCGCACTGAACCAGGGCACCCGCGTCGAGGTCGCCGATCTCTTTCACGCGACGCCGGCACGGCTCAAGTTTCTCAAGACCGACCGCACCGAGGCCGAGGCGATCCGCGAGGTGGTGCGGCGGCTGGCGATGGCGCGGCCCGACATCGCCTTCACGCTTGCCGGCGAGGAGCGCGCGCCGGTGACCTGGGCCGCCGCACTGCCCGGCGCGCCGGGACAGCTGACGCGGCTCGGCGACATCCTGGGCGCCGACTTCCGCAGCCATGCGATCGCCGTGCGCAGCGAGCGTGATCATGTCGTCGTCGAAGGCTTCGCCGCCGCGCCGGCGCTGACGCGGGCCAATGCGCTCGGGCAGTATCTGTTCGTCAATGGCCGCCCGGTGCGCGACAAGCTGATCCTGGGCGCGGTGCGCGCGGCGTACGCGGACTATCTGCCGCGCGACCGCCATCCCATCGTGGCGCTGTTCGTCACGCTCGATCCGCGCGAGGTCGATGCCAACGTTCATCCCGCCAAGACCGAGGTGCGCTTCCGCAATGCCGGCCTGGTGCGCGCGCTGATCATCCACGCGCTGAAGGAAGGCCTCGCGCGGGAGGGGCGACGTACCGCGGCCAATGACGGCGGCGCGACAATCGCCGCCTTCCGCCCCGCCTTCGCGCCGCCGCGGCCCAATCCGGGACCGATGAATTGGGACTGGCAGCGCTCGCCGTCGGCGCCGGTGATGCCGCATTTCGGCGGCTCCTTCCCCGCGGCTGCCGCCTCGCCTGATCTCGAATCCTTCGGACTGGCGGAATCCTCTCAAGCGGCGTTCGACGTCGGCACGCCCCGCGCCGACGTCCGGCTGCACGAGCAGCCGGCAGCGCCCGATCTGCTCGACCGTCCGCTCGGCGCCGCGCGCACGCAGATCCACGACACCTACATCGTGGCGCAGACCCGCGACGGCCTCGTCATCGTCGACCAGCACGCCGCGCATGAGCGCATCGTCTATGAGCGGCTCAAGGCCTCGCTATCAGCGCACGGCGTGCAGCGGCAGATCCTGCTGATCCCGGACATCGTCGAGCTCGACGAAGCCACGGTCGAGTCGCTGCTGGCGCGAACCGATGAGCTCGCCTCGTTCGGCCTCGCGATCGAGTCGTTCGGCCCCGGCGCCGTCGCCGTACGCGAGACACCGTCGCTGCTCGGCAAGATCAATGCCGCAGGCCTGCTCCGCGACCTCGCCGAGCACATGGAGGAATGGGGCGAGGCGCTGCCCTTGGAGCGCCGCCTGATGCACGTCGCCGCCACCATGGCCTGCCACGGCTCGGTCCGCGCCGGCCGCCGCCTCAAGCCGGAGGAGATGAACGCGCTGCTGCGCGAGATGGAGGACACTCCGAACTCCGGCCAGTGCAACCACGGCCGCCCGACCTATGTCGAGCTGAAGCTCGCCGACGTCGAGAAGCTGTTCGGGAGGAGATAGCGACGCTGCCACAATTCACTCAGCCGTCATGCCCCGCGCAGGCGGGGCATCCAGTACTCCGAGGCGCTGGTGATGCTCACGAACGGCACAGCATACTGGATCGTCCGCCGGAGCTTGTCATCCGGCCGGCCGAAGGCCGGACCGGGTGGCGGACGATGACGGAGGAGAAAGATGAAACACTTCGGCACACCTCAGACGGCGCGCAGAAAAACGAACTCGGTGTCGTCGTAAGCGCGCCGCTCGAGTTCTTCAAAGCCCTCGGGTGCCTTGAACGCGGCGGCCTTGGACTCCTCGACCACGAGCAGCGCCGATGGCACCAGCCAGCCGCCGTCGCGCAACGAGGCCAGCGCCTTCTCGGCCAGGCCCTTGCCGTAGGGAGGATCGAGGAACACCAGCGCGAACGGCTCGACCGGGTGCGCCGGACCGAGATCGGTCGCATCACGGCGATACACCTTCGTCACGCCGCCCAACCCGAGCGCCTCGACATTGTTGCGCAACAACGCCCGCGCTTCGGCGCCGTTGTCGACGAACAAGGTGAACGCCGCGCCGCGCGAGGTCGCCTCGATGCCGAGCGCGCCGGTGCCGGCAAACAGGTCGAGCACCCGCGCGCCTTCGATCGGATCGTCGTAGGCGTGCACGAGGATGTTGAACAGCGCCTCGCGCAGCCGGTCCTGGGTGGGCCGGATGTCGCGCGAGGCGGGCGAAGCGATGTTGCGGCCCTTCAGCCGTCCACCGACGACACGCATCGCACCACCCTACTCGTCCTGCGGCGTGATATCGCGCTTGCCGTGATAGCCGCGCTTCGGCCGCCGCGGCGGACCGGGAAAGCGGGCTTCCGCCTCGTGGCGCTCGCGGGCCTCTTCGCTGCCGGTGCGCTGAACCAGCACGCGGCGGCCCTTGCGGTCGGCCACGACCTCCCGCTTCGGCTTGGGCTTCGGGTCCGGCAGCGGCTCGCGATTGCCCTTGCCCGCCGGGCCGAGATCGGCGCCGGATTGCGCGATGACCTTCTCGCCGAGCTGCTCGCGCAGCACCCGCGTCTTGACCTCCTGCACCTCGCCTTCAGGCAGCTCCAGCAGTTGGAACGGACCGAAGGAGACGCGGATCAGGCGGTTCACCTCGAGGCCGAGATGCGCCAGCACGTTGCGCACCTCGCGGTTCTTGCCCTCGCGGATCGCAACGACCAGCCAGACATTGGCGCCCTGGTCGCGCTCCAGCGTGGCTTCGATCGGGCCGTATTTCACGCCATCGACCTCGATGCCTGCGGCAAGCTGATCGAGCTGTCCTTGCGTAATCTCGCCATGGGCGCGGACGCGGTAGCGCCGCGTCCAGCCGGTATCCGGCAATTCGAGCACGCGCGCCAAGCCGCCGTCATTGGTGAGCAGCAACAGGCCCTCGGTGTTGAAGTCGAGCCGGCCGATCGAAATCAGCCGCGGCAGGCCTTCGGGCAGATTGTCGAACACGGTCGGGCGCCCCTCGGGGTCGCTGTGCGTCGTCATCAGCCCGCGCGGCTTATGATAGAGGAACAGCCGCGTGCGCTCGCGCTCGGGCAACGGCGCGCCGTCGACCTTGATCTCATCGTTCTCGGTGACGTCGAGAGCGGGCGAGTTGATGACGCGGCCGTTCACGCTGACGCGGCCCTGCGTCACCATCTCCTCGGCATCGCGCCGCGAAGCGAGGCCGGCACGCGCCAGCACCTTGGCGATGCGCTCGCCCGGCTTCTTCGGCTTGGCCGGCTCGGCGGCGACGCTGGTACGGGCACTGCGCTTGTCGGTCTCGGGCTTGCGCTCGCGATAGGCGCCGCGGCCGCCAAAGGCCGGACGCTTGGCGAAGACCTTGCTGTCGTCCTCATTGTCGCGGCGCGGGCGCTCGGAGAAACTGTCGCCTCCCCGACGTTCGCTGCGCGGGTGCTCCTGCCAATCGGTGCGCCCTTCGGGACGGCGACGCGGCCGGTCGAAGCCACGGTCGTCATCACCGCGCGGACGATCGAACTTCGGCCTGTCGAATTTGGGCTTGTCGAATTTGGGCCTGTCGAATCTCGGACGATCCTCGCTGCTGCGCTCGCTGCGCGGGCGATCGAAGCTCCGGCCGCCTTCGCGCGGCGGACGCGCACCGCGCTCCGGACGATCTCCATCGGCGCTGCGCTTCTGCCACGGCTTGGTCTCGCCGCGCGGCGGACGGTCGCCGAACTCCTTGCGCGGCCCGCGCGCACCGGCACCGAACTTGCGCTCGCCTCGATCGCCTTCGGCGCCGCGAGAAAACTTGCGCTCTCCGCCGAACTTCCGCTCCGGCCGGTCGCCGCTGCGCGACGGCCGGTCGCCGAAGCTGCGCTCGGTCCGCGGCCGTTCGCCGCGATCGCGCGCGCCCTCGCCGCGTGGCGCATAGGGCCGCTTGTCACCATCGCGCTCCCGCGGAGCGTAGGGCTTGCGCTCACCGAACTTGCGCTCGGACGACCGCCCGGCCGGACGAGCCTCGTCGCGACCGGCGCGCGGCGTGTAGGGCCGCTTCTCGCCGCCGCGCTCGTCGCGGTCGAATTTCGGCCGATCGCCGCGCGGCTTGAAGGCGCGCTTCTCGCCCTCGCCCGAACGTGCCGCATACGGCCGGTCGCCGCGCGGACGCTCGTCGCGGTTGAAGCGCGGCTTGTCGCCATAGGATTTTCGCGGCGCATCGCTCTCGTCACGGCGGCGCGGCGCGCGGCCCTCGTCGAAGGAGCGCTTGCCGCCGTCGCGCTTGGCAAAGCTCTTGCCGCCGCCTTCCTTGTCGCCGAAGCCGCGCTTGGCGAACTTCTTCTCCGGCCCGCGCGCGGCGCCCGAGCGTCCCTTGCCGCCCTCGGACCGCCCCCGCGGGGCGCCACCGCGGCGGCCGCGGGAATCATTGTCTTTGTCGGTATCGCGGGGCATGAAGGTCTCACTTCGAGGTGCAGGACGCGGGGTGATACGCGCGCTTCTTGAGCAGCGCATGTCACGCGGGAAATCGGGGTCCGGTTTTGCTGAAGGGCGATGCAGTAGCAGACTTGGGCGGGTATGACGAGCCATGAACAGCCCTTCTTTCATGGATTTGGCCCTGAAAGCGGCCGAATCGGCCGCAATTTCCGGCGAGGTGCCGATCGGCTGCGTCGTGGTCCGCGACAATGCCGTCATTGCCACCGCCGCCAACCGAACCCTGACCGACCGGGATCCGACCGCCCATGCCGAAATCCTGGCGCTGCGGCAGGCCGCGCAGGCGATCGGCAGCGAGCGGCTGGTGGATTGCGACCTGTATGTGACGCTGGAGCCCTGCACGATGTGCGCCGGCGCCATTTCCTTCGCCCGCATCCGCCGGCTGTATTATGGGGCCGCCGATCCCAAGGGCGGCGCAGTCGAGTCCGGCGTGCGCTTCTTCGCATCACCGACCTGCCATCACGCGCCGGAGGTCTATTCGGCGGTCGGCGAACAGCAGGCTGCGACCATGCTGAAGGCGTTCTTCAAGGCGAGACGCTGAGGCCCGGCTCAGCCGCCGCGTTGTGCGAGCCTCGGAACACGATCCGGACCGGCAGCGCGCTCACGCCGCTCATGAATTGCGACTGCACGCGGCGAACGCGCCCCGCGAGCTCGATCCGCTCCGTCCGCCGCAGCAGCTCGGCGAACAACGTCCGCATCTGCATCCGCGCCAGCTGCAGCCCCATGCAGATGTGCGGACCGCGGCCGAAGGCGATGTGCGGGTTCGGGCTGCGATCGATCCGGAACGCGCCCGCGTCCGCGAACACCGCTTCGTCGCGATTGGCGGAATGGAAGAACAGCGCCAATGCGTCACCGGCGCGAACGGGCTGTCCCCCGACTTCGGTGTCGCAGAGCGCCGTCCGCATGAAGTGCCGCACCGGCGTGGTCCAGCGCAGCATCTCCTCGATGGCTGCATCGAGCAGCTCAGGCTGACCGCGCAATCGCGCCATCTGCTCGGGCTCGGCCAGCAGCGCCTCCAGGCCGCCGGCGAGCGCGAGCGCGGTGGTGTCGTGGCCCGCGGTGACCAGCAGGATGAAGTAGGAGATCAGCTCATAATGCGGCATCGCCTCGCCATGCGGCATGGCATTGGCGATCGAAGTAGCGAGATCGTCGCGCGGACGGGCGCGACGATCGGCGGCGAGGGCCTCGAAATAATCGCGCAGCGCCAGCATCGCCATGCGCATCGTATCGCCGGGTGTTTCCGCAAGACGTCGCTGCGGATCCTCCGCCCCGACGAAGGCTTGCGCGAGCCGTGCCAGCCGTATGTCATCGGCTTCGGGCGTGCCCAGCATGCGGCCGATGACGCGGAAGGTGAACGGCATCGCCACGTCGGCGGCGAAATCGCTTCGCCCGCCGCCGCGCGCAGCCAGGCGATCGACGATCTCGGCAGCCCATTGCGACAGCCAGACTTCGATCTCGCGCAAGGCCGGCGGCGCAAAGGCACCCTGGAGGATCGCGCGGTAGACGCCATGATCGGGCGGATCCATCTCGGTCAGGCTGCGCACGAGTTGCGGCTTGCCGGTCACCCGCTGCAGCACTGCCTCGGAGGCCTCGCTGGCGAGATAGGTCCGCGGGCCGGCGGCGAATTCTCCACTGCGCGTCTCCATCGCAACGATGTCCGCGTAGCGCGTGACGGCCCAGAACGGGCGCACGCCCGACCGCTCGACCCAGTGCAGCGGCGCATGCTGGCGGAGCAGCGCGCAGGCGCGCTCCAGTCGCGCCGGACTGGCGTGGCCGCGCGAGGAGATCAGCACGTCGACGGCACGCTCGACCGCCGCGCCGTGCCGCGCGGCTTGCGAGGGGAACGACCGAACGACAGATGTCCGGGGAATGAAGTCGCCGCCGACCGCGGCGGCATCGGGCGCACGGCGCACCAGGAGCGTGAACTCCTTCATGCCATAGTCGGCGATGAGCTGGACGTCGGCCGCAAACGCCTGCTCGCAATAAGCCGCCCAATCATCCGGCGTGGTACGATACAGGCGCGTGTCGATCGGATCGCCTTCCAACGTCTCGTGGGCGGCGGCCTGGAGGAAATTGACCGCAAAGCCGCGTCGGCTGGTAGCGAACATCCGCTGCAACATCGCCCTGACGTAGCTTTCCCAGGCCGCGCGCGAATAGCCGACATTGACGTTCATGATGCCCGAGGCAACCGAATAATCGGCGACGCGCGGGCTCTCGGCGGCGACGGAGAAACGTCGCAACGGGCCGGCAAAGCGCCGCCGCGCCCGGCTGATCATCGCATGGGACAGGTCGATGCCGAGATAATCGATCTCACAGGACGCGAAACGCGCGGCTAGAAACGGCACCAGCGCCCCGTAGCCGCAGCCGATGTCGTTGAGGCTGAACGGCGCCGACGCATCGCACAGCTTCATCAACTGCACGAAGCGCAAGCTCTGCGTCGCCTCGCACGACCAGTCGACGCCACGCGGCGTCGCGCCATGACGCGCGACGCAGGCACTGTAATAGGCATCGACATCGGAGCAGATGGCCTCGAGCGAGGGTTGATCAGGCTCGATGCCGCTGCCCGCGGCCTCTTTCATTTCTTGCCGCGCTTCTGGACGCGCCGATTGCGCGCTTCCTCAGCCAGATTCTGACGCGCCTCCCGGCCCGGCGTGGTCGGAATCGAAACGATGACATGGGTTTCGAGCGAGAACACCACCGGGCGGCCATGCGCGACCGTCACTCTCGGATCCTGAGCGGCCGAGTGGCAGACGATCGAAACCGGCAAGGGCTTCTCGCATTCCAAGTCGTCCTTGAACGCCCTGATGACGCGGTCGTGACCATTCACTCCGGCGAGATCCGACGGATAGGTCCGGAGGTGTTCCAGGAACCGGTACCAGCGGCGACGCTCCGTCCAATCCTGCGGCACGATTCCGAGCAGTGCGAATGATTGCTGCAAACCATGTTGAAGCGAGAAGACGCCGAACTCACGTTGCAGTTCGACCATTTCGTGCAAAGCTTCAGCTTCGAAACGCCTGTTCAACTGTACGAGAATATCGAGTGTCGTACTGTCCTTGATCATCATCCCCATGTGCCCGCCTCCCAAAATGATTCATGGAAAGTGGTCATACTGCACGGGTCATCTAGTACCTTCAAGGTATGATCGGCACTCTATCAACATGGGTTTGTAGATCTCGGCGCCGGAGACCTCCAGCAAGCGCTCGGCGTCGAGAAGCGATTGGAATGCCTCGGCATCATTCCGCAAATCAGAGTCCGACGCGCGGATCATACAGCGCAGCAACACGGCATGAAGCTCGCCGACGCGATCAGTCCGGCGCCGGGAAACGCTGATCGCTTCGCTCGAAACATCGAATGCGGCTTGCATGTCTCCCGCACGGTACAAAGCTTCAGCCAGGTAGCCCAACATGCGGGCTTCGAACTCCAGGCCAGCTTTGGCTCGCCTCGAATACTCGATGGCCTCGCGAAAATCATAGGCCGCATGTGTCACGTCGCCGGCCGCGACCCGAGCGATGCCGGCCCCCGCCAATGCCTGCACCCGAAGATATGGTATCCCCGATGTTTCAGCGATCTGATGCAACTCGGCGGAATGCACCGCGGCATCCTCGGCCCGGCCGCCAGATCTGGCGAACTCGATGGCGGCAAAGTGGGGAATGAAGCGCACGACGGGAGCGAGCTGTTCGGCAGGAGCCTCCAGCAGTTCAGAAAGATGAATTTCGAGCTCTTCAAGTCGCCCGAGTTGAAACAGGATCCGGGCCTTGAGGCACCGGATCCAATATCCGACGTCGAAGCCCATGATCTGATTGGGGTTAAGGCCCAGGGTCACATCGCTGTCGAAGCCGCTTTGCTGCGTGATGGCCTCCTGCGCCGTCTCGGCCGCCGCAAGTGCCTCCCGAACCCGCCCCGACAACAAATAGGCTTGCGCCAGCATGGCATTGACGGTGGCGTAGCGGCCGACGTCCCCTTCCTCCGAAGTCAGCTTGACGGCGTTCTGCATCAGGTTGACGTAATCATCGGCGGCTCCCGTCGACGCCAGCACCCGGCCATAGGCGCCGATCACCAGCGGCTCATGCATCTTGTCCGAGGAACGCGCATAGCGCAGCGCCTCCTCTGCGAATGGCTTGACCTCCTCGGCGGAAATGCCCTCGCGCCAGCCGACGTTGAGGATCTGTGCGCTGGCCAGAGCACGCAGGCGGTCGACGTGCTCCGATTGCGGCAACGCCTGAAGCATGGCGCGAATCTTCTTCCACAGCCGCAGCGCCTCGGCCGTGTTGGTGCGCCCGATCCAGCGCGCGGCGCGCTGCAGATGCTCGACGGCCTGCATGGTCTGTCCGGCAAACTCGTAATGCGAGGCGATCAGGGCTGCGAACTCGTCCTGACTGCCCCAGTCGAGCGCCTCGATCGCCTTGGCCACCGCGACATGCACGTTGCTCAGCCGCGAACGCAGCTGCATCGCATAGGCCACCTCCTGGATCAGCGGGTGGCGGAAGGCGAGCACGCCCATGTCGAACGGAGGCAAGTCGTAGAGGAGATCGGCCTGCCGCAGCTGCGCGAGCGCGTCGAAAAGCTCAGCGTCGCCCAAGCCCATCACCGGCTTGAGCACCGCCAGCGCTACCGAGCGGCCGATCACCGCGGCCGTCTCCAGCACACTCTTGGCCGCCTCGCCGAGGCGATCGATGCGCGCCGCGACGACGGCATGCACCGTGGGAGGCAGAGGAATCGGGCTGATGCCGCCCTTCAGGCGGTAGGCGCCGCGCTCGCCCTCGAAGCCGCCGCTCTCGGAAACGGCGCTGGCAAGCTCCTCGAGGAAGAACGGATTGCCCTGGGCGCGCTCGACGATGTCGCCGGCCAGAACCTCCAGTGACGGATCGTCGCCGAATACGCCGCGCAGCAATTCGCGCGCTTCCGGAGAGGCGAGCGGAACGATGTGCAGCTCGTGGAACGGCGCCCGCTGCATGAACGCCGACGCAAAGCCAGGCCTGTAGTTGACGACCAGCAGCGTCTTGGTGCCGATCGTCGCCTCGGCCAGCGCCTCGACGAACTCCTCGCTCGCCTCGTCGATCCAATGCAGATCCTCGATCAGGATCACCATGGCGCTGTCGGCAGGCGCCGAGCGAAACAGGGTCTTGAACACGTTCAACAGGCGCGTCCTGAACACGCCGGGATCGAGGCGCAGCGCCGGCCGCGTTGGGTCCGCCAGACTCATGAAGTCGAGCAGCAGGACCAGCGCCGTATCGGGAACGCCGATCGCTTCCAGCTTCTCGACGACGCGCTGTCGCGACACTTCGACCGCCTCCTTCGGCCTGATACCGAAGAAATCGCGCAGCAGCTCGAGCACGGGCTGGAACGGCGTGGCGCGGCCGTGTGCGAGCACGCGCGCCTCGTAGACGCGAATGCCCTGACGGCGGCACTGCTCCGCGAACTCGAAGCACAGACGGCTCTTGCCGATGCCAGCCTCGCCGACGATCCCGACGACGGAGCCGCGCGCCGCCAGCACGTTGTCGAGCTCGCGTTCGAGGACGTCGAGCTGGGCATTGCGGCCGATGAGCGGCAGCAGGCGCTGCCCGCTGCGGAAGACATCGCTGGCCGGCGCGTTCAGGCGGCCGATCAGTTTGTAGATCGAGACGGGAGAGGCTATTCCGCGCACCGTGTGGGTGCCGAGCGGCTCGGCTTCCACGAATTGCCTGGCGCCTGCGTAGGTCTCCTTGCTGATCAGGATGGTGCCCGGCTCGGCCATGTGCTCGAGGCGGTTGGCCAGATGGACGTTGGCGCCGGCGGCATCGTAGGTCTGGTACATGCTGTTTTCGACGACCTGGACGATCACTTCGCCGGTGTGCAGCCCGACGCGGACCTGCAGCCGCGGGTCGGCGAGGCGCGCGATCGAATCCTGCATCGCCAGGGCACCGAGACAGCCGCGGACCGCATGATCCTCATGCGGCACCGGGGCCCCGAACAGCGCCATGACGCCGTCGCCCTGGGTCTTGTTGACGACGCCGTCGTAACGGTGAACCGCCTCCTTCATGAGGTTGAGCACCGGGTCGAGCTGCTGCATGGCCAGTTCGGGATCGCCCAGGCTGTCGATCAGCTGGGTCGAATCGCGAATGTCCGCAAACAGGATGGTGAGACGCTTGCGTTCACCGCCCTTGCTGCTCAGCGTCCTCAGGACGCGTTGCGCGGCCTGGTCGGGCGGAGCCAGCCGGCCCGGCAGCGGTGAGCCGCATTGGCCGCAGAAGCGATTCGACGGGCTGTTCGTCTGACTGCACGCCTCACATTTGAGGCCGAGCGGCTCGCCGCAGAGTTCGCACGCGGCTCTCCCTGGCAAATTCTGCTTCCCGCATCGCGCGCATTCCATGGCCACTCCGTTCCCCAGCGGAACTGACTCATCCCATCACAACAGGGGGACTATGGAACTGCCACAATTTTCGCGGGAAACATAGCCTGAAGGATGGGCCCAAGATGGTCTCGAGATGGCACGAAGACCGGATCGACATCGGCAACTCTCATTGCGCGCCCTTCATGCCGCCTTTCAGCCCTGGCCCCGCTGTTGCTCCAGCGCCTGCCAGGCGATATCGCGGCGACAAAAACCATCGGGCCAGCGGATGCGATCGACCGCCTGGTAGGCGCGCTCCTGGGCTTCGGCGACGGTCTTTCCGGAGGCGCAAACGTTCAGCACACGACCGCCATTGGCAAGAATCGCACCGTCCTTCGCCACGGTGCCAGCATGGAATATCTCCACGCCTTCGACTCGCGCGGCCTCGTCCAGACCTTCGATGACGCTGCCTTTCTCATAGTCGCCTGGATAGCCCTTCGCCGCCATGACCACGGTGACGGCGGCGTCAGGGAACCAGCGCAGGTCGAAATTCTTGAGCTGCCCGTCGCAGGCGGCCAGCATCGCTGGCACCAGGTCGGACATCATGCGCAGCATGAGCACCTGGCATTCCGGATCGCCGAAGCGGACATTGTATTCGAACAGCTTCGGTCCCTGGGCCGTCAGCATCAGGCCGGCATAGAGGATGCCCTTGAACGGCGTGCCGCGCGCATTCATGCCATCGATGGTCGGCAGGATGATCCGCGTCATGATCTGGTCATGAATCTCCTGCGTCACGAACGGCGTCGGCGAATAGGCGCCCATGCCGCCGGTGTTCGGTCCCTGGTCGTGATCGAAGACCCGCTTGTGGTCCTGCGCCGAGGCCAGCGGAATGGCAGTCTCGCCGTCGCAGAGCGCGAAGAACGAGACCTCGCGGCCCTCGAGAAATTCCTCGATCACCACCTCGGCGCCCGCGACGCCGAAGCCGCCATCGAACATCATCCTGACAGCGTCCTCGGCCTCGGCCAGCGTCTTGGCAACGACGACGCCCTTGCCCGCCGCCAGGCCGTCGGCCTTCACGACGATCGGCGCGCCGTGCTCGCGGACATAGGCCAGCGCCTCCGGGGCGTTGTCGAAGCGGCTATAGGCGCCGGTTGGAATGCCGTATTCGGCGCAGAGATCCTTGGTGAAGCCCTTGGAGCCTTCGAGCTGCGCCGCGAGCCTGCTCGGCCCGAAGATCTTGATCCCGGCGGCGCTCACATCATCGACGATGCCGGCGGCCAGCGGCGTCTCCGGCCCGACCACCACGAGATCGACCTTGTTCGCCCGGCAGAACTCGATGACCGCCGCATGATTGGCCACGTCGAGCGCGACGCACTCGGCCTCTTTGGCGATTCCCGCATTGCCTGGGGCGCACCACAGCTTGGTGAGCAGTGGGGAACCGGCCATCTTCCAGGCGAGAGCGTGCTCGCGGCCGCCGGAGCCAATGAGGAGAATGTTCATGGTCGATGCCGTCGCAGAGGGGTGGGCCGATTTGGAGGCCCCAATTGCCCGGCCCTCGCAACAGAGTCAAATCATGGCTCGGGCGGCTTTGCGGCGGCTCCGGCGATGATCTCCTGCAGGCCCGCCACATGGCGGGCAAAGGCGGCCCTGCCGGAAGCGGCCAGCACCACCGTGGTCTGCGGCTTCTTGCCGACGAAGGCCTTGTCCACGGTGACGTAGCCGGCGCGGGCCAGCGTCTCGATATGAGCGCCGAGATTGCCGTCGGTCGCCCCCGTCAGCTTCTTCAGCCGGACGAATTCGAGGCCCGTGCCGGCAGGCAGCGCATTCAGGGCGGCCATGATCTTGAGCCGCAGCGGCTGATGGATGATCTCGTCGAGCTCGGCCAACGCGTCAGCTCCGCCGCATCCAGAGCCCGCAGACGATCAGCCCGACGCCGTTGACGACAGCCATCCACAGCGGAAACGCGACGCCGACATAGAGGTGGCCGATCAGGGTCAGCGCGGTGACGCACAGCCCGAACACCGTGAATGCGATGCCGAACCACAGGCCGGCGAGGCCGTAGAACAGCATGAAATAGACCGGCCAGAACGCGCCCATCTCCCGCGGTCCGAAATGGCCAATGGTCTCGACGAAGAAGCCGAACGCAAAGAACATGACGAAGGCGAGCAGCGCGCGCAGATCGAAGCTACGCACGCCGGAGCGGGCCTTCTCCATTGCACCCAGCAGGACCGATCCGCCGATGCCCAGCAGATAGACCGCGAGCCAGGCCTTCTCGGCGTAGACCGGCGTCAGATAGGTGACGAGATTGCCGGCAAAGACCAAAGCGCCCCACAGGATCATCAGCAGGCTGGCGAGCCTGTAGATCTGCGACTGGCGCACGCGCCGGGTGACGTCCTCGATCTCGCTCAGCGCACGCGCCGCTTCCAGGCTGTCGATCATGCGGATTGAACCTCTAGCGCGTGGCCACATCCTCGGCGATCGCACTGACGGCCTGCGGCGCAGACACGATCTCCATGTGATTGACGCCAGCGATCAGCTTGACGTCAACCGCGGGCGCGACCGCATGCACGGCGTCGGCATATTTGTCGGCCAGCATCAGTTCGTCGGCAGCGCCGGCGATCACGCTCACCGGGTGCTTCGCGGCGGTGAGATCGGCCTTGTAGCCGGCGGTCGCGAAATTGCGCAGCAGGCGGTAGCTGTAGGTCGAGGCGACGTATTTTTCCGCGTTCGGCCTGACCGCAAAGGCCAGCGCGGGCAGCGCCTCGCAGCACGGCAGACCGACGCGGCTCAGAAATGCCAAAGCGAGAATGCGCGGAATGTCGGGGCTGGCCCAGCCGCCCGAATTGTCGCGATTGGTCGGCGCATCGTAGCCGAGATAGGGCGCGAGCAGCACGGTGCGCGCGAACAGATCCTGGATCGGTGCGCCGGCGGCACGCAACGCGAAGCCGCCGCCCGCCGAATGCCCGAGCAGCACGATCGGCTGGGCCGGCACCGACCTCCGGACCTCCGCGACGAGATCCGCAAGGTCATCCTCGAGTTGGCCGAAATAGCCGATGTCGCCGCGGGTGCCGGAGCCGCCATGGCCGCGAATGTCGGGCGCGAAGGTCTCGACGCCCCGCGCCGCCAATCCGTCGGCCAGGGCATGCACGGCCACGCTGGAGCCGGAGGAGCCGTGCACCAGGATCGCAACCTTGCCCACCGCCGACGCCCGAGCCGGGTAATGTCGATAGGCCAGCTCGGTACCGTCGCGAGCGCTGAAGCGCTGCAAGGCCGGCATGGTGCTGCGGTCGACCCGGGCGACGGTCTCCGAGATCGACTTCAGCTCGGGCGGATGCACCAGAGGCGTACCGATCATCGCGGCCAGAACCAGGGCCACCGCCCCAGCCAGACCAAGCCCCCAGCCCAAGAGCCGACGAAGGATCTTGACGCCTCTCCACATCGCTTCCGCTCCCCCAACTCTCGATTCTTTAGAGTACTCTGTATAACAGAGTTATCGAAAAGGCAACCGCTCGATTGGCGGTGAGCGCGGAAAGCCCCTACCTTGGCGGCTGCTCCCCCAACCGAATCAGCCAGCGATGCCGCCTGCGGAAGCCCTGCCCAACGCGCCCGAATTCACCGTCTCCGAGCTGTCCTCCGCGCTGAAACGCACGGTCGAGGACCAGTTCGGCCACGTCCGGGTACGCGGCGAGATCACCGGTTTTCGCGGGCCGCACTCGTCGGGCCATTGCTATTTCGCGCTCAAGGACGAGAGCGCCAAGATCGAGGCGGTGATCTGGAAGGGCGTGCATGGTCGCATGCGCTTCAAGCCCCAGGAGGGGCTCGAGGTCATCGCGACCGGCAAGCTCACCACCTACCCGAACTCGTCGAAGTATCAGATCGTCATCGAGGCGCTGGAGCCGGCCGGCATTGGCGCGCTGATGGCGCTGATGGAGGAGCGCAAGCGCAAGCTCGGGGCCGAGGGGCTGTTCGATCCGGCGCGCAAGCAGCTGCTGCCGTGGCTTCCCGAGGTGATCGGCGTCGTCACCTCGCCGACCGGCGCGGTCATCCGCGACATCCTGCACCGGCTCGAGGACCGCTTTCCCCGCCGCGTGCTGGTGTGGCCCGTCAAGGTGCAGGGCGATGGCTCGGCCGAGCAGGTCGCGGCCGCGATCCGCGGCTTCAATGACCTGCCGGAGGACGGTCCCATCCCTCGCCCCGACGTGCTGATCGTCGCGCGCGGCGGCGGCTCGCTGGAGGATCTCTGGTCGTTCAACGAGGAGATCGTGGTCCGCGCCGCGGCGGACAGCATGATCCCGCTGATCTCGGCGGTCGGCCACGAGACCGACGTGACGCTGATCGACTTCGCGGCCGACAAGCGCGCGCCGACGCCGACGGCTGCCGCAGAAATGGCCGTCCCCGTCCGCAGCGAGCTGATGCAGGAGGTCGCGAGTCTGGCGCGCCGCGTCGGCGTCTGCTGGCAGCGCAGCCAGGAGAGCCGCCGCAACGAGCTGCGCGCCGCAGCGCGAGCGCTGCCCGGCGCGGCTGAGCTGCTGGCGATCCCGAGACAGCGGCTGGACTCGGCGGCCGCAAGCCTGCCGCGCGCGCTCAAGACCAACACGCATGTCCATTTCCGCCAGTTCGCGGCGGCCAGCGCCAAGCTCACCTTGCGCGTGCTGCACGGGCAGATCGCACAGGCCGATCACCGCCTCGTCGTGTCCTCCGAGCGGCTGTCGCTGTCCGCACGGGCCTTGTTGCATCGGCGGCGCGAACGCTTCGACGCCCTCGATGCCCGCTTCAAGGCCTCGCGTCTTGCCTATGCACAGGCCAAGCGGCAGGCGATCGCGCGCGAGCGCGACCGCACCGAGCGGCTGGCCGACCGTGCCAGCCGTGCGCTGACGACGTCGATCTCGCGGCTCTCGGCGCGCGTCGACCATGCCGGCCAGCTGCTGACCGCGTTGTCCTATCGCAGCGTGCTCGCGCGGGGCTTTGCACTGGTGCGCGACGAGGCCGGTCACCCGCTGCATCAGGCGGCGAGCATCGGGCCGAACGCCGCACTGTCGATCGAGTTCGCCGATGGCGTCGTCGCAGCGACAGCCGGTGCCGAACGCCCTGCGCCATCAGCAGCGCCGGCGGCACCGAAGCCGGCGCGCGAAGGCAAACCGGCGAGCTCGAAGCGCACGCCCGATCCCGCCGATCAGGGCAGCCTGTTCTGAGGACGCGTCAGCGCGCCAGCCAGTCCGACACCAGCTTCCGCGCATCGGCGCGCGCTTCGGGATCGGAGCCGACATGGCCACGCTCCGGCGCGGCCGCATCGGCGCCGGCCACCTGATGAAACGGCAGATTGATGCGGTCGAAATCGTGATAGGCGCCGGGATAGACGACGATGCGCGTCAGCGCGCTGCGGCCGCGGGCGCCGTCGATCATCTGCCGGCAAGCCGGCGGCGAATAGACGTCATCCAGACCGCCGATCAGGATCAAGGTCGGGACGCGTGCGCTCCAGCCGAGTCCCGATGAGGCGCGGCAATCCGGATAGAAGGCGACAGCCGAACGAAAGTCCGGCGAGACATGCTCCGGCAATTGCGGCCGCACCGCCCATAGCAGCGCGCTGGCGCCGCTGGCCCAGCCGACCAGGCTGATGCGGTCCGGCATGGCCCAGGACTGCTGGGTCAGCCATTTCTGCGCGATCACGATATCGGCGACCCGCTCCCGGCGTCCGCTGATGCGCCGGTCCTTGACGCGGCACTGCGGTCCCAGCCCGCGCGAGGCGTAGCTGTCCGGCAGCAGCACCGCCTTGCCGTCCTTGACCAGGTCCGCGGCCCAGTCCCGATAGCGGGGCTGCACGGGGTCGGAGCGTCCGGCCAGGCCACCGCACCCATGCAGCGCGATCACCGTCGGGAACGGTCCCGGCCCGTTCGGCCTGTAGAGCTGCGCATGCAGCACATAGCCGCCGGACGGAATCTCGATGGCAATCGGTCCCGGCAGCGACCCGGCAGAGGCCGGGAATGCCGTGGCGCAGAGCAGGGAGACGACGACGGCGACGAGGGAGCGCATCAAACCAGCCGGGCGGGACGAGCGGCGGACAGAATGAAATCTAGCTAGCACGGAGCATCTCGCCGAAGCATCACAAATCAGTGGGTTTGCGGAAGCGACAGGGGGCCCCATCTATGCTAGGAAACCGCTCCGAAATGGCGGTGTCGTGCGTCTGTTGGCGCGCGTGGATTGGAGATTGCGGACGTGCTCAACAAGTTCGGTCCCTCGGGTCAGGGGGAAGCGCAGGTGCAGTATCTGGACGGTGATTTCCGCGTGATCTCGCCAGGAAGCTACGTGCGCTGCGCCGTGACCGATGCACGCATCCCGCTCGACGAGCTGAAATATTGGAGCGTCGACCTGCAGGAAGCCTACGCGCTGCCGAGCGCGGTGCTGCAGCGGCATTATCCGGGCGCCCTGAAGGCGGGTGGCTGAGACATCCGTGCGGTGGAAAGCCGCTGCGTGACCAAGCTGCGCAGCGCCGGCAGGTCGCTGAACTCCAGCGTGACCGGGAATGCCGTGATCGCCAAGTCGCGTTGCTCCGCCCCGCTGACGCGCAGCCGCGCGAAATCCTTCTCCGTCGTCACGAGGCTGAGCCCATCGCGCTTCGCGGCCTTGACCAGGGCCCCGATATCGTCCGCCGTGAACGGATGATGATCGGCAAACGCCTGCTCGGCCTTGATGTCGAGCCCGCTGGCACGCAGGGTCCGGAAGAAGCGCTGGGGATCGCCGATGCCGGCAAAGGCCAGGATCGGCCGCCCCATCAGTGCCGCCACGACCTGCGGATCGGGCTGCAGCCGAGCCCTGAACACCGGCTTTCCGGCTGCCGCGACGCGTGACGCAACGGCCTCGCTTGCGTTGCCTTCGCCGACCACGACGAGCGCGTCGGTGCGCGAGAGCTGCGGCGGCAGCGGCGCCCTCAGGGGCCCGCCAGGAAACACGCGGCCATTGCCGAGCCCGCGGACGCCGTCGAGCATGATCAGCGCGAGATCCTTGGCGATCGAGGGATTCTGAAAGCCGTCATCCATCAGGACGACGGACGCGCCCTGCGTCTTGACCAGCCCGATGCCTTCGGCGCGATTGCGCGACACCACCACGGGCACGCGGGCTGCCATCATCAGCGGCTCGTCACCGACATCGCCGGCGTCATGAGCGGCCGGATCGACCAGCACCGGCCCACGCAGCCGGCCGCCATAGCCGCGGCTCAGCACCACCGGCTGCTCGCCGAGCTCGCGCAGCAGATCGGTCAGCGCCAGCACGGTCGGTGTCTTGCCGGCGCCGCCGACATGGTAGTTGCCGACGCAGATCACAGGCACGCCGGCGTTAACGCCCGCCTGCATCATACGCCGCGCAGCCACGGCGCCGTAGAGCAGCGAGATCGGAGACAGCAGACGCGATTGCCAGGATCGGGGCCGATGCCAGAAGGCCGGCTCACGCATCGCCGGCGGCTCCCATCTCCAGCCTGATCTGCAGCAGATACGGCTCCAGTGCGGACATCGTCCGCTCCAGCGCGCCGCCGAGCTGATCGACGACGCCGGCGCCTGCGGCGACGAGGGCGTTGCAGGCCTCGGGCTCGGCAAGCAGCTGCCTGAGCTGCCGCACCAGCGCGTCCGGATCATGCGCGAGCCGCGCACCGGCCGCCTTGTCCAGCGCCTCGTAGACGTCCGTGAAGTTGAAGACGTGCGGTCCATGCACGATGGCGGCGCCGAGCTTCACGGCCTCGATCGGATTCTGGCCGCCATGCTCGACCAGCGAGCCGCCCATGAAGACGACAGGTGCGAGACGATAGAACAGGCCGAGCTCGCCCATCGTATCGGCGACGTAGATATCCGTTCCGGCGAGCGGCTGCTCTTCCCGCGAGCGCAAGGCGCCCTGCAAGCCCGCGCCGGCGACGAGCTCGGCGATCCCAGGACCGCGATGCGGATGACGCGGCACGATCACGGAGAGCAGCGACGGATGCGATCGACGCAAAGCCTTGTGGGCCGCAATCAGGATCTCGTCCTCGCCGGGATGGGTCGACGCCGCAACGACCACTGGGCGGCCCCGCGTCATCGCGGTGAGCCGGTCCAGCTTGGCCGGATCGGCAGGCGGGGCCGGCACGTCGAGCTTGAGATTGCCGGTGGCGACCACGTTGCGCGCGCCGAGCGCTGAAAACCGTTCGGCATCGGCCTGCGACTGCGCGAGGCAGATGTCGAAGCGGCCCAGCAGGGCGGAGATCGTGCCGGCCATGCGGCGCCAGCGCGCGAACGAGCTCGGCGACATGCGCCCGTTGATCACGACCATCGGAACCCGCCGGGAGGCACCAGCCAGGATCAGGTTGGGCCAGAGGTCGGACTCGATGAAGAGCCCGATCGAGGGACGCCAGTGATCGAGAAACCGCTCCACGAAGCGCGGCGTGTCGTAGGGCACGTATTGGTGGATCACGTCGGGCGGAAATCGCTTGGCGACGATCGCGGCCGACGTCACCGTGCCGGACGTGAGAAGGATGCGGATGTTCAGCGCGCGCAGCCGCTCGATGAGGGCCGCCGCCGCCAGCACCTCGCCGACGCTGGCGCCATGGATCCAGACCAGAGGTCCGTGCGGGCGGGTATCATGGCTGAGGCCACGCCGCTCGTCGGTCCGCTCCGGATCCTCCTTGCCATGCTTGAGCCGCTGCCTGATCAAGGCCGGCGCAAGCGGGACCGCAGCCGAGGACAACCCGCGGTAGACGCGCAGGGCCATCGGCAACGGGCTAGCCACTGGACGCTCCCGACACCGGCGGCGGACAGGCCTCGGGGCGGCCGACGATCTCGTAGGCGCGGCGCATGCATTCGTTCAGCGTCGCCTCGAGGTCGAGACGCGCCTGTTCCATCATCGCGGCGTCGGCATCACGCGGCACGTTGATTTCCTTGATTCCCACCAATGCGCCGCGGCCGAATGGCAAATTGATGGTGGTGCTGTCCCAGTTCTTCAAGCGGATGAAGCGGCTCGTGACCATTGCGAAGGGCATGATCGGACGTCCTGACTCACGCGCGAGCATGATGATGCCGAGACCCGCAATCCGCGCGCGCTTCGGCACATCGGCGGTCGATGCCACGTTATAGTTGTCTTCTAGCGCCCGCACCATCTCCTTGAACGCCCCCACCCCGCCTTTCCGGTGGAAGGAGCCGCCATGATCCCCGGAGCCGCGGATGGTTCCAATGCCGAGGCGCTCGGCCGCGATCGCATTGAACTCACCGTCGCGATGCCTGGAGATCAGCACCTTGGCGCGATAGCTCGGCTTGTTCTTGATGAAGGGGGTCAGCAGATGCTGACCGTGCCAGAACGCGAAGATCGCCGGCATCTGCGGCTCGACGATGTCGTAGACATCGCCCGGCTCATAAGTGAAGCGGTTGGTGAGCCACACCAGCCGCAGGTACTCGGCCGCGAGGAACCCGACGGCGCGCTGGAACCAGCCGCTGCGCAGCGTATTGCGGATCAGATGTTTCAAGTGGCGCGCTTTGCGTCTTACTTCGCATCCTGACCGGGATCGAGCAGCCGGTGCAGGTGGACGATGAAATAGCGCATGTGGGCGTTGTCGACCGTCATCTGCGCCTTGGCTCGCCAGGCGGCGTGGGCCGCCGCGTAGTTGGGGTAGACGCCGACGATGTCCACCTTGTCGAGATCCTTGAACTCGTTCTTGTCGAGGTTGACGAGCTCGCCGCCGATCACGAGGTGAAGGAGCTGCTGCGAGGCGCTATCTGTCATCGGGTCCGTTCCTAATCAGCGCCTTGCAGGCGACGTGGAGGGTGCAATCCCAGAGGGCATTCAGTCCGGTGGTAACCTGCGGTATTGCGCGACGATATCAGCATGTCGATCGCAGCCCGCTGCCACCAGCACCCCGTGCACCACTTCCGGACGATTATAGAGGATCGTCTCGCCGGACAACGCGGTCATTTTACCTCCCGCTTCCTGCACGATCAGATGAGCCGCTGCAAGATCCCAATCGCGGCTTTGTCCGCCTGCAAAAGCGGCATCGAGAGCGCCATGCGCGACCCGGCACAGGCGAAGCGCCAGCGAGCCGATTCTCGGGTGGAGCTCAAGCCGGGTCGAACCTGGTGCCAGCCTTTCGACCAGCGGTTTGGGACCGGCCACGCGGGAGAAATCGAGCGCGGTGCCCTGGCTGGCGCGAACGCACCGATCATTGAGCGTGGTGCCCTGCCCCTGCTCCGCGAAGAAAAATTCCTGGGTCACCGGGGCATAGACCGCGGCCAGTACCGGAGCATTGTCCTCGACCAAAGCGACGCTCACGCACCAATCGTTGCGGCTGCCGAGATAGGAGCGCGTGCCATCGATCGGATCGACGATCCAGACCCGGCGGTGACCGAGCCGGGCGCGGTCGTCGGCGCTCTCCTCGGACAGCCAGCCATAGTCGGGTGTTGCCGATCGCAGCCTGCGCTCGAGCAGCTCATTGACCGCCATGTCGGCTTCCGAGACGGGGGACGAGGCCCCCTTTGTCCATTTGCGCAGCTCGGTGCCGAACATCGCGTGCGCCAGCTCGCCGGCTTCGCGCACCGCCTGCCTCAGCAGCCCGGCATCTGCCGCCAGGCCGGTCTCACCGGATGTCTCGACCTCACCGTCCGCCAAGCGTCAACCCTTCGATGCGCACCGTCGGCGCATTGACGCCATAGCGGAATTCCAGATCGCTGGCCGGGGTCATCGACTTGAAGATCTCGAACAGGTGACCTGCGATCGTCACCTCGCTCACGGCATAGCCGATCTCGCCATTCTC
Source organism: Bradyrhizobium sp. SZCCHNS2022 (assembly GCF_032377575.1). Lineage (NCBI taxonomy): Bacteria > Pseudomonadati > Pseudomonadota > Alphaproteobacteria > Hyphomicrobiales > Nitrobacteraceae > Bradyrhizobium > Bradyrhizobium sp. SZCCHNS2022. Next base: position 4,364,735 of record NZ_JAUHHZ010000001.1, read on the forward strand.
GATCCAGAAGCCGGAGGCGCCGCGGCTGTAGTCGCCGGTCACGCCGTTGACGCCGGAGCCGATCAGGTCTGTGACGTAGAAGCCCTGCTTGATGTCGGAGATGAGCTCCTTGGCGGTCACGACTCCGGCCTCGAGATGCAGATTGAACGGACCCGGCGACGGCGACGACGACACGCCGCGATGCGCATGGCCGGTGGTCACCAGGCCGAGCTCGCGGGCGGTGCCGGAATCCAACAGCCAGGTCGTCAGCACGCCGTCATCGACCAGCGCCGTCTGCTTCACCTTCACGCCTTCGGCGTCGAACGGCTGCGAGCGCAGGCCGCGCCGGCGCAGCGGATCGTCGATGATGCGGATGCCCTTGGCGAACAGCTGCGCGCCGAGCTTGTCCTTGAGGAAGCTGGTCTTGCGCGCGATCGACGCGCCGTTGATGGCGCCGACGAGATGGCCGACCAGCGAGCCGGAGACGCGGGGATCGAAGACCACGGGCACCTGGCAGGTGGCGACCTTGCGCGGATTGGCGCGTGCCACCGCGCGCTCGCCGGCGCTGCGCCCGACGGCCGCGGGCGCCAGCAGGTCGGCGCCATGGGGCGCGGCCGTGTAGTCGTAGTCGCGCTCCATCCCGGTGCCTTCGCCCGAGATCGCCGTCGTCGAAATGCTCTGGCTCGAGCGCAGATAGGCGCCGTGAAAACCGTCGCTCGTGACCAGCACCATGCCGCCGATGCCGGCCGAGGCGGACGCGCCGCCGGACTTGGTGACGCCCTTGACCGCGACCGCCGCGGCCTCGGCCTCCTGCGCACGCCGCTCCAATTCCGCGGTCGAGGGAATTCTGGGGTCGAGCAGATCGAGCTCGGGAATATCGCGCGCCAGCAGCGCGGGATCGGCGAGCCCGACAAATTTGTCGTCGGGCGCCACGCGCGCCATCGCCACCGCCCGTTCGGCGAGCCGCGCAACGCCGTCGCCGCTGACATCGTTGGTCGACACCACGGCCTGGCGCTTGCCGACGAGCACCCGCAGGCCGACGTCGTCGCCTTCGGAACGTTCGGATTCCTCCACGCGACCGTCCCGAACCTCGACGCCTTGCGAGACGCCACGCACCGCGATCGCGTCGGCGGCATCGGCGCCGGCCTTGCGCGCGGCCTCCACGAGCCGCTCGGCAAGCGTTCTCAGGGCAGACTGATCGAGCAGATCTGATTGGGCGGAGGTCGATGATGCGGCTGAAGGGGAAGAGGTCACGAACACAATCCGATCGATGTCAGGTGGGCGGCGAAGACGGCTCAATCCAAACGAAATGTGGCCTGTTCACGCCGACTTCAAGCAGCACGGCAGACATCACATCGGATTGTCGGCAAGTCGGCAAGGTCTCGTCAATCATGCGGGGCAAGCGCTTGTCAATCATGACGGTAAGAGGGTCATGCGTGAGGTCTGATTAACCAGGCTTCTTAAGCTGATACGGGCGAGGCGCGTGGCAAGGTCTCACGCATCGACCGGGAACATAATCCCGGCGGGGAGACCAGGCCGTGAGGCGTCAAACAGCAACAGGCGGAAGCAATTCCGCTGGGTCGGGCCGCGCCCTGCGGCTCGACCCTCTTTCCCTGCCCGTCTCGTACAGCGCGCACGACACCCGTGCCGATGGCGGGATCCGGCAGATCGAATTGCACCGCGAGCGCGTGGTCCTGCGCCGTGCCGTCAGCGGCATGCGCATGGCCTTGAATCTGCGGGTCAGCGACTTCCTCGGCATCGCGCTGCGCGAGGTCGACGACACGCAGCTGATGCTGATCCTGCTTCACCGGGATCCGTCGCTGAGCATCCCGCTCTGCGTCAGCGAGGACGACGAGGAGATCGTTGCCGCCTGGGCGATGTGGAGCGAGACCTTCGCGCTCCCGCAACTCCAGGAGCCGAAGCGGGACGCCGCGCCCCGGCGTCGGCGCCGCAACGCCATCCGTTCGCGCCGCCCGCGTTTCCTGATGCGTCGCCGCGTCGGAGCCCCGCTCAATCCGGTGTCGATCCATCGTGGCGAGCGCGAGATCATCGCGCGGGACTGATCAGGTCGCGCGCAGCACGGCATCGACCAGCAGGCCGGCAAACAGCAGCAGTCCGGCATCGCGGTTCGATTTGAACAGGCGCAGGCACAGTGCGGGATCAGCGGTGTCGAGCCGTTGGATCTGCCAGCCGAGATGTGCGGCGAAACCGGCGAGGCCGAGCCACGCCGCGACATGGACATCGGCCGTGACGAACGCGGCTCCGATCAGCACGACGGCCAGCGAATAGAAGATCACGAGCGCCAGATGCGTGCGCTCGGCGAACAGTCGCGCCGTCGACTTGATGCCGATCAGCGCGTCATCCTCGGCATCCTGATGCGCATAGATCGTGTCGTAGGCGATCACCCACGAGATCGATCCCGCATAGAGCAGCAGCGCCGTGGCATCGAGCCGGCCGAAGGCGACGGCGAAGCCCATCAGCGCGCCCCAGGAGAAGGCCAGTCCGAGAACCACCTGCGGCCACCAGGTGACGCGCTTCATGAAGGGATAGATCGCGACGATCAAAAGCGAGGCGATGCCGGTCAGAATCGCAAACCGGTTGAACTGCAGCAACACGGCAAGGCCGATCAGGGCCTGGGCCACCAGGAAGGCGAGCGCCTGCTTGACGCCGACCTGACCGGCCGGAATCGGGCGGGAGCGCGTACGCTCCACCTTGGCGTCGAGATCGCGGTCGGTGATGTCGTTCCAGGTGCAGCCGGCGCCGCGCATCACGAAAGCGCCGACGAAATACAGCCCGATCCACGCCGGCAACATCGCCAGGCTGCCCGAGATTCCAGCGGCCAGCGCGGCCGACCACCAGCACGGCATCAGCAGCAACCAGGATCCGATCGGACGGTCGAAGCGGGCCAGCCGCAGATAGGGCCGGCTCCAGGCCGGCGCCAGCGTATCGACCCAGTTGCCGGTCGCGTCAGCTACGCGGACGGCGGTGTCGCTCATCGGGTGAGAACGTTGCCGGTCAGCGTATCGAAGGCCGAGCCGCCCTTCTTGCTCGTGTTCGCTTCGGGCAGTGCGGCCGACGAGCCGAGGACGTCGCTGAGGCCGGGCGCGGGGGCCGGGCCGCCGCCCTTCTGCATCTGCTCCGCGACGGTGCAGACCTTCTGCTGAATGCCTTCGGTGCCCTTGTGGTTGGTCTTCAGCTGATCGGCGATCTGGCCGGGGATGCCGCATCGCGCCGAATTGGCCTCGACGTATTTGATCATCTTGACCTCGGCCTGGCTGAAGCTCCGGAACAGCTTGCAGGCCTCGACCGGCGTGGCCTTGCGCTTGCTCGCCTCCTGGATCAGCTTGCCGCGGCGTTCGGCCTCCTCACGCAGCGGCACGAAATCCTTCATGCAGCTGTCCGACGGACCGGCCTGCTGCTGCGGCGGTGCGAAACCGCCTCCGCCGCCACCGAAGGCAGCGGGACCGGCGCTGGGGAAGGCGCCAGCGGGCGCGGCCGCCGGAGCGGCCGCGTTGCCGTTGATGGGCGGAAACGGTGAAGCGCTGCTCTGGGCCGGCGACTGTCCCGGCAACGGCGCGGGAAACGAGCTCTGCGCCGAGGCGGTCCCGGCTGAGAGCAGGACAGCGGCGGCGACGAACGGCACGAGGGGATGGCGGACGATCAAGGCTGGTTCTCCGGCAAGACCAAGAATCCTCAACACTTCCGGATGAAAGCGCGATCCGATCCGGGGCTTTTACGATTCTCGCCCGCCCAGCACAACCGCGGAGTTGACCGCCTCCGCGACGGAGGGCCGCAGCCAGAGGTTCCGTAACGGTGAGCCGCCCAGCTCCGGGTTTGCCGTCCCAGCTTCAGGCCGGGACATCCTTCATTCAACACCTCGATCGATTGCGGTGGCCGAAAAACGCCCGCGCCCGCGCTCAGGACGGCCCCGCTGATCCCCCGGTCGACGGAGACCCGGCGCCGGCATCGGGCGCGAAGTTCCAGGTGACCGTACAGACCTTGCGCATCACGGTCAGGGTGCTCTCGTGATTCGCCTTCAGCTGATCGGTGATCTTGGCGGGGATTCCGCACATCGAGGCATGGGCGACCGCAAAAGCGATCATCTTGGTCTGGGCGAGCTCGTAATCATGCACCAGCCGGCAGGCCTCGCCCGGCGCGATGCGGCGCTCGGTCGCCGCCTTGAGCAGCTTGGCCCGGCGAGCGGCCTCGTCGCGCAGCGGCGTGAACTCCTTCAGGCAGCCCTCCGGAGGGCGAAACCCGCCCGCCGTGGCCCCGCCGGGAGCCGCCGGGGTGGTCGGCTGCGGAGCCGCAACGCTCTTGTCGTCGGCCCGGGACGGCGCGCCGGATAACATGATGGCCGCGGCGAGAATCCAGAGAACCCAGGTGGAATGTCTGCTGATCACGGCTGTCTCTCCTCGCCGGGCTCAGACCCGCGGCGGGGGGCGGAGCCACGGCTCTCGGCATCGTCCCGAACCTGCGCGGGTCGAACGATCACCAGTCCTGCGGGCATCCAAACGGTAAAATCTGTCGACAGCACGGCGAAAACGGGCCATCGCCGGTGCCCCCTGCGAACCGGGTGCCGGCTATGCGGCCGGCGCCCGGTCCGGTAAGCCGTCTCCGTCCTCTCGTCACGCCCGTGCCATGCCCCAGTACGACTTCACCGCCCCGCGCCTGTTCGTCGATGCCCCCCTGCAGGAGGGTGGCGCCGTCGCGCTGGAGCGCAATCAAAGCAACTATCTCGGCAACGTGCTGCGGCTCGGCGCCGGCGATCACGTGCTGGTCTTCAACGGCCGCGACGGCGAGTGGCAGGCGGCGATCCAGGGCCGCAAGCGGCCGGACATCCTGACGATCCTGCAGCGGACCCGGCCGCAGGATCAGCTCCCGGACGTCTCCTACGTCTTCGCACCGCTCAAGCACGCGCGGCTCGATTACATCGCACAGAAGGCCGTCGAGATGGGCGCCGCCCGGCTCGTACCGGTGCTCACGCGGCACACCCAGGTGTCGCGGCTCAACGCCGAGCGCATGCGCGCCAACGTGATCGAGGCGGCCGAGCAATGCGGCATTCTCAGCCTCGCCGAGGTGAAGGACCCGGCGCCGCTGGAGCACTTCCTGCGCGAGCGCCCGGCCTCGCGCCTGCTCGTGTTCTGCGACGAGGCTGCCGAGGTCGCCGACCCGCTGCAGGCCCTGCAGCAGGCCGGCGAGCACGTTGGCATCGATCTGCTGATCGGTCCCGAGGGAGGCTTTGCTGCCGACGAGCGCGAGCTGCTGCTGCGGCAGCCGCGCGTGGTCCGGCTGGCGCTCGGGCCGCGCATCCTGCGGGCCGACACGGCCGGCGTCGCGGCGCTGGCCCTGGTCCAGGCGACCCTGGGGGATTGGCGGAGCCGTTAAGCCCGCCCTCGATTGTATCGCCCGACGCTCCCATTCAGTGTCGAAACCGTCGGGTGAGCATGCTAAGGGGCTGCCGCCGCACACAGGCGGCACGCATCCCTGATTGGAACCAAGACCGACATGACCGGACCCGCTCCGACCGGACCCGCCGCGTGGGCGGACACGCTGCTGCAATCCTTCGCGGAGGCCGGCTATACCCGCGCCGAGCCGGCGATCCTGCAGCCGGCCGAGCCTTTCCTGGACCTTTCCGGCGAGGACATCCGCAAGAGCCTGTATCTGACGACGGATGCCGGCGGCGAGGAGCTCTGCCTGCGGCCCGACCTCACCATTCCCGTCGCCCGCGACTATCTCGCGTCCGCCCGCGCCGGCCAGCCGGCCGGATTCAGCTATCTCGGCCCGGTGTTTCGTTACCGTGGAGGTCGCCCGAGCGAATTCCTGCAGGCCGGCATCGAATCGTTCGGCCGCAAGGATCATCCTGCGGCCGACGCCGAGATGCTGGCGTTGGCCATCGAAGCCACCGCAGCGGCCGGCCTCGCCGAGGTCGACATCCGCACCGGCGACGTCGCTCTGTTCACCGCCCTGATCGACGCGCTCGACCTCTATCCGGTATGGCGGCGCCGGCTGGTCAAGGACTTCAACCGCAAGCGCACGCTGGCCCAGGATCTGGAGCGGCTGGCGCTCGCCGAGGTGGCGCCGCGCAACGAGTACGAAGGCGTGCTCGCGGCGCTCGCCGGCTCCGACCGCAAGGCGGCGCTCGCACTCGTCACCGACCTGATGTCGATCGCCGGCGCCACCGCCGTCGGCGGCCGCACGGTGGCCGAGATCGCCGATCGATTCCTCGAGCAATCCACCCTGAAGAGCGGCGCCCTGCCGCGCCATGCGCTTGACCTGATCAAGCGTTTCCTCGTCATCAGCGGCAGCCCCACCGAGGCCGTGAAGCAGCTTCGCGCGCTCGCCTCCGACGCCAAGCTCGACATTTCGGCGGCGATCGATGCGCTGGAGGCGCGCACCGGCTTCATGGCCCAGCGCGGCATCGACGTCGGCAAGGTGCGCTTCGCCACGGCATTCGGCCGCGGCCTCGACTACTACACCGGCTTCGAGTTCGAGCTGCATCATCCCGGCAATGGCGACGAGCCTCTGGTCGCCGGCGGCCGCTATGACGGCCTGCTCAACCAGCTCGGCGCCGCCTCGTTCATTCCGGCCGTCGGCTTCTCGATCTGGATCGAGCGGCTGGCCCAGATCAGCGCCGCGGGCCATGCCGCGCGCGGGAGAGCATCATGAGCGGCCCCCTCGTCCTCGCCGTTCCCTCGAAGGGCCGCCTGCAGGAGAACGCGGAAGCCTTCTTCGGCCGCGCCGGGCTGAACCTGTCCAAGCCGGGCGGCGCCCGCGACTATCGCGGCACCATCTCAGGCCTCGACAATGTCGAGATCGCCTATCTGTCGGCGAGTGAGATTGCCTCGCAACTGGCGCGCGGCACCGTGCATCTCGGCGTCACCGGTGAGGACCTCGTGCGCGAGAGCATCACGGACGCCGACAAGCGCGTGCTGCTGATCGACACGCTCGGCTTCGGCGGCGCCAATGTCGTCGTCGCCGTGCCGCAGGCCTGGATCGACGTCCGCACCATGGCCGATCTCGACGACGTCACCACCGGCTTCCGCGCCCAGCACAATCGCCGCATGCGGGTTGCGACCAAATACATCAACCTGACGCGCAGCTTCTTCGCAAGCCATGGCATCGTCGACTACCGCATCGTCGAGAGCGCCGGCGCCACCGAGGGCGCGCCCGCCGTCGGCACCGCCGAGCTCATCGTCGACATCACCAGCACCGGCTCGACGCTCGCCGCCAACGGACTGAAGGTGTTGGACGACGGCGTCATCCTGCGCAGCCAGGCCAATCTCGTCGCCTCGCGCGACGCCGACTGGTCGGAGGGTCCGCGCGAGAGCGCCCGGATCATTCTCGACCACATCCATGCCCGCGCCCGCGCCAGCAAATACCGCGAGGTCCGCACCCGCTTCAAAGGGTGCGACGCAGCAATGCTGACCGAGGCGCACAATCGCTTCGGCGTGGTGGCGCCGTTCGGCGGCCCGACCTCGTCGGGCATGCTGACCCTGCACTGCCCGCCGGCGCAGATCTACGCGCTGGGCAGTTTCCTGCGCGCGCACGGCGCCGAGACCGTGTCGGTGGCGTCGCTCGACTACGTGCTCGACCGCGAGAATCCGCTGTTTGCCCGCCTCGAGGCCTTCCTGCGATCATAAATCGCCGTTCATCGTAGCGACAGGTGAGCGCGGCTACCATATGTTGGTCGGCGAACGAGGACTCCAAAGCGATGCTGGGTACTGACGTATCGGATCTGACCACGACTGCGGCCGACGCCGCGTCGCAGGGACTGTCGATCGTTATCCCCGTCTACAACGAGGGCGCGGGGCTGACGGCGCTGCATGAGCGGCTGAACGGCCTTGCCCGCATATTGCGCCAGCGCTTCGGTCTCGCCTGCGAGCTCGTCTATGTCGACGACGGCAGCCGCGACAACACGCTGGCGATCGCCCGCACCTTGCAGGCCGATGCGCTCGACGTGCAGGTGGTGTCGCTGTCGCGCAATTTTGGCAAGGAGGCGGCGCTGATGGCCGGCCTCGATCATGCCCGCCGCGGCGCCGTGCTGTTCATGGATGGCGACGGCCAGCATCCGCCGGCGCTGGTCGAGCAGCTCGTCGCACACTGGATCAAGGACGGCTACGACGTCGTCTATACGGCCAAGGCGCACCGCGACAACGAGCCGTTCCTGCGGCGCGTGGCGGTGCACGGCTTCTATTCCCTCATCAACTGGGGAGCGCGCCAGAAGATTCCCGAGGATGCCGGCGACTTCCGCCTGCTGTCGCCGCGGGCGGTCGCGGCGCTGCGCCAGCTGCCGGAGCGCAACCGCTTCTTCAAGGGCCTGGCGAGCTGGATCGGCTTCCGCCAGATCCGCGTCGACTACGAACCCGCGGCGCGCGCGCATGGCGTCACCACCTTCAATCTGACCAGCCTGCTCGGCCTGTCGATCGAAGGCCTGACCTCGTTCTCCGTGGCGCCGCTGCGCTTTGCCAGCCTGCTCGGAATCCTGCTGGCCTCGGCGGCCTTCCTGTTCGGGCTCTCCATCCTGTGGGAGACCTTCGTCAGTGGCAAATCGGTGCCCGGCTATCCCTCGCTGATGGTCGGCCTGATGACGATCGGCGGCGTGCAGCTGATCATGATCGGCATCATGGGCGAGTATATCGGCAAGATCCTGTCTGAGCTGAAGGCGCGGCCGATCTACTTCGTCGCCGAGCACAGCGAGAAGCGCGCCACGCTCGAGGCGCGCAGCGACGGCGGCGAAAGGACTGCCGCCGAATGAGCGAGGCGCCGCACCGGCGCATCTGGCTGTGCGCCGACGATTACGGCATCAGCCCCGGCGTCAACCGCGCCATCCGCGACCTGATCGCGCGCGGACGGCTGAACGCGACCTCGGTGATGACGGTGGGTGCGGCGATCGGGCGCGACGAGGTGAAGGAGCTGGTCAGCGTCGCCGCCGACAGCCCGCGCTGCGCCATCGGCCTGCACGTCACGCTCACCGCGCCGTTCCGGCCGCTGACGATGCATTTCCGGCCGTCGGAAGGCGGCATGTTCCTGCCGTTTCCAAAGCTGCTCCGCGCTGGATTGACCCGCCGGCTCGATCCCGAGCTGATCCGCGCCGAGGTCATGGTGCAGCTGACGGCGTTCGGCGAGTTGTTCGGCCGCGCGCCGGATTTCGTCGACGGCCACCAGCATGCCCAGCTCTATCCGCAGGTGCGCGAGGGCTTTCTCGCCGCCGTCAAGGACGCCGCGCCGGCGGCCTGGGTGCGCCAGGGCGGCCGCCATGCGCCGCTGACCCGGCGGCTGGCGGCGCCGAAGGCGCTGCTGCTCGACGCGCTGAGCGCGCAATTCCGCAAGCATGCAAAGCGGGCCGACATTGCATTCAACCCCGCTTTTGCCGGCGCCTACGACTTCACCAAGGCCTCCGATTTCGGGGCGTTGATGGATGGCTTCCTCGACGCGCTGCCCGAGCATGGCCTGGTGATGTGCCATCCCGGCTTCGTCGATGACGTGCTGATCGCGCTCGATCCGCTCACCAAACAGCGCGAGCAGGAGCACGCCTATCTCGCCGGCGAACATTTCCCCGCTTTGCTCTCGCGCCGCGGCGTGACGCTCGCCTGAACGGATCCGGCTCGCCGGCGACGAACAAATGCCATCTGGCGACGTTTTCACTGCGAAAGCGCCTCGCAAGTCCAACGGCGCTTTGTCGCATACCGAAATTTAATCCGCGGCCCGACTGGCCGGACCGCAAAGTCCCCCTAGATCTTGGCCGCGCTTCGCTGGAACAAGGCAAGCGGCAGGAGAACCACATGACACCGCAAGAACGCCAACTCATCGACGATCTGTTCGACCGGCTCGCCAGGTTGGAGAGTGCGCCGCGTGATGCCCAGGCTGCGGCCGCCATTTCCCAGGGGCTGCAGCAGGCCCCCAACGCCGTCTATGCGCTGGTGCAGACCGTGCTGGTGCAGGACGAAGCGCTGAAGCGCGCCAACGCCCGCATCGAGGAGCTCCAGCACGCCCAGGAGCCGCAGCAGGGCCAGTCGGGCAGCTTCCTCGATACGATGCGTGACAGCATCTTCGGCTCCGGCGGTGGTCGCGGATCGGTTCCCAACGTGCCGCCGCCCTCCTCCGGCCGGCCGGTCTGGAACAGCGGCCAGGCGCTTCCGCAGGGACAGCCGGGATATCCCCCGCAGCCCGGTCCTTACGACCAGGGCGGCTCGGGCCAGCCCCGCGGCGGCATGTTCGGCGGCGGGGGCGGCTCGTTTCTCGGGACTGCGGCGGCTGCCGCGGCCGGCATGGTCGGCGGGTCGCTGCTGCTCGGCGGCATCCGCTCGATGATGGGCGGCGGCCAGCACCAGGCCTTCGGCGACACCTCGCTCGCCGGCGGCGGCGGCAGCCCGTGGAGCGACCAGTCCAGCGGGTCGCTGGCGCGGGATGCCGGCCTCGACGACATCGGCCGCTCCGGCGACGGCGGCGGCCGCGCCGGCCTGTTCGATCAGGCGAGCTACGATGACGGCGGCAATGACGCCGACGCGGCCGATTTCGACGCCGATGACGGCTACGGCAACGATGACGACGGCGGCAGCGACTACGCCTGACGCCTCGCCCTCGCACACACCGCAACGGATCGAGAAGGCCGCCCCGTGGGGCGGCCTTGTTGCATCATGATCAGTGTCCGGACGCCGTGCGCGTCAGAGCACGATGACCCTGGTCCCGACATTCACCCGCCCATAGAGGTCGATCACGTCCTCGTTGCGCATCCGGATGCAGCCCGAGGAGACGTTGGTCCCGATCGTCCAGGGCTCGTTGGAGCCGTGGATGCGATACAGCGACGAGCCCAGATACATCGCGCGGGCGCCGAGCGGGTTCTGCGGGCCTCCCTCCATGTGGCGGGGCAAATCCGGCCGGCGCGCCAGCATCTCCGGCGGCGGCGTCCAGTCCGGCCATTCGCGCTTGGCGGAGATCGTCTTCACGCCCGACCAGGTGAAGCCGGGACGACCGACGCCGATGCCGTAGCGCATCGCGGTGCCCTGGCCCTGCACCAGATAGAGGAACTTGTTGGGCGTATCGATCACGATCGTGCCCGGCCGTTCTTTGCCGTCATAGTCAACGATCTGTTTCTCGTATTTCGGATCGAGCGGACGCTGTGTCTGCTCATACGCCTCCTCGTCCGGCGATCCCTGCTGAGGCGCGACGCCGGGCATCGACGGCTGCGCCCCGTAATATGACGGCTGCTGCTGATACATCGGCTGCGGCGGCGCACCGCGGCCGCCTTGCGGATCACCGAACAGGAATTCGATGAAGCCACCGCCCATCCGGGAGCGCTCGACATAGGCCGTGCGCACCGGCGCGCTCTGTTGCGGCGGCCCGCTATAGATGACGGTCGGCTGCTGAAATCCCTGGGCCGCGGCCCGATCCAGACCTGCATAAAGGACGCATGCGCCGGCCAGCAGCGCTGTGGGGAATGATCTGAACATCGACGTACTCTGTACTGTTTCGTCTGAAGACTGTTCGTCGCGCGAGGCAGCAATGCCGTCGCGTATCGTCAATAAAGAGCAAAACCCGATCGCTTTGGTAAACGCAGAGCCCGCCGGGATTCACCATCGCTGCAGGCGGCGGCGGTTTCGATCGCTAGCGTTTATTTTGCGTGAAGGCCGGACGTGCATGGTTAATAGCTGATGCACGGTGTGCGCGAGCGTTGCGCGTGCCCCGGTTCCTGGCGTGAACGTGATGTTAAATAGGCTCCGCGTAGAACTGATCCGAGCAAGAGGTCAGGGATATTGTCATGGCTGTTCGCAAGCGTTTCCGTATCGAAGAAGCAATCGTCGGCCATATGCCGGAGCCCGACTTCGTGGGTGGTGAGATCGGCCCCAACCACAAGGAAATCATGGACGAGCTGCGTGCAATCCGCGCGCAGATGGCCAACGCCATGCGCGGCGGTGGGAACGGCACGGCGAACGCCGCCATCGAAGAGTCTGCCGCACGCGAGGTCGCCGAGGCGCGCGCTCTGCTCGAGACCTATCGCGCGCAGATCGAGCAGTGCGAGAAGCTCAAGGTCGAGCTCGACCTGATCCATGACGCGATCAACCGCACCAAGGGCGAGATCGCGACGCTCCACGCCAAGAGCTTCAACGGCGAGGAGATGGCCAAGGTCAACGGTGAGCTCGGCGCGGTCGTCGGCGGCACGGAGCAGGCCACCCAGCAGATCCTCGAAGCCGCCGAAGCGATCGACCAGGCCGCGAGCGCGCTCGCCAAGGTGGACTCGGCCGATCAGCAGAGGATTCTGAGCGAAGAGATCCAAGAGCGCGTGGTCTCGATCTTCGAGGCCTGCAACTTCCAGGACCTGACCGGCCAGCGCATCAACAAGGTCATGACCACGATGAAGTTCATCGAGCACCACATCGTGGTGATGATGGACATCTGGGGTGGCGTCGACGCCATCAAGGCGCATGTGCCGCCGATCGTCGACACCCGCGAGGGAGACGCCAGGCTGCTGAACGGCCCGAAGGCGGAGGGTGATGTCGGCCACGCCTCGCAGGACGACATCGACGCGTTGTTCAACTGAGCTCATTCCCTGCGCCGGGCAGCGATCCGGCAGGAGATGGCACCCGACAAAAACGCCGGCGGAACCGCCGGCGTTTTTCGTTTGTCGACCGTTGCGGGATCCCTGCCTGGATCTCAGGCCCGTGGTCCGCAGCGGACATAGACCATCGTCTGGTAACGGGTAGCCGCGTCCTTGTCGATGAAGCGGGTGATCAGCACCCGGCCGTCGAAGGAGACCACCTCGCGGTCCTGCTCGCCGCCGGGCGGTCCGGCCGGACCGATGTAGTTCTTGCCGCTGGCCGAGCCCTTCAGCCGGAGTTCCTGCGGAGTGGCCTGGTCGGCCAGATGCATCACGACGCCGCCGGACGTTCCGGCCCCGATCGTATAGGGCTGCTTGCACTGCGCCAGCGCCATCTTCTCGGTGCGCGCGCGGTCATTGGGATTGTTGTAGGCCGCGAGACCCCATTTGCCCACGAGATCCTCGGCCCGAATCGTTGCCGGCACCTCCGGCTCGACCGGCGCCTCGGTCTCCATCGGGCGGCTCGGCGACAGATTGAAGCCACCGCCGCACCCCGCCAGGAAGATCGTGAGCGCCGACGCGATACCGAGAGTGGCAATCGGCCGCGCGCACCGTGAACTCGTCATGGCATCCCCTTAGGAACAAGATCATGGCTGCCCCGTCCGGCAACCAAGCGCAAAACGCGCGTCAGAGCAACGACGTCGGATGACGACGCCGCTCCACTAACATGTCTGGCCCGGTTCAACATCCCCTAACAGCCTCAAGAAGGGCTTAACCGCCGGCCTTTGCTTGACAGGAACAGCGGCAAGCCATATTTCCCCGAGCGGTCTTTAGCACTCGGAGGGCACGATTGCTAAAGCTGCGCGCCCGGTTGGTGGCCCAGTTGGGCGCCAATTGTGGCCGCATTCAGATTTCCTCCGACAGCAACCTACCAAAGCACCCGCAAAGGGATCCGTCATGGCCAAATCGAAGTTTCGTCCCCTGCATGATCGCGTCGTGGTTAAGCGCATCGACGCCGAAGAGAAGACCAAGGGCGGCATCATCATTCCCGATTCCGCCAAGGAAAAGCCCTCGCAGGGCGAAGTCGTCGCCGTCGGCCCGGGCGGCCGCGACGAGAGCGGCAAGCTGATCCCGATCGACGTCAAGGTCGGCGATCGCGTGCTGTTCGGCAAGTGGTCCGGTACCGAGGTCAAGCTGGACGGCGAGGAGCTCCTGATCATGAAGGAGTCCGACATCATGGGCGTGGTCGCCTGATCCGAACCGCCTGGGGGGCCTCGCCGCCGCCCCGGGCCACTAGCGCTTTGCAACCTCGTTCAGGCAACAGTCGGGCGATCACGCCCCTGGCCGTCGAGGTCCACTCGAGGAGAGATTTCAAATGGCAGCCAAGGACGTCAAATTTGCCGGCGACGCACGCGACCGCATGCTGCGCGGCGTCGACATTCTCGCCAACGCCGTCAAGGTGACGCTCGGCCCGAAGGGCCGCAACGTCGTCATCGAGAAGAGCTTCGGCGCTCCGCGCATCACCAAGGACGGCGTCACCGTCGCCAAGGAGATCGAGCTGGAGGACAAGTTCGAGAACATGGGCGCGCAGATGCTGCGCGAGGTCGCCTCCAAGACCAACGACACCGCCGGTGACGGCACCACCACCGCGACCGTGCTGGCCCAGGCCATCGTCCGCGAGGGTGCCAAGGCGGTTGCCGCCGGCATGAACCCGATGGACCTCAAGCGCGGCATCGACATCGCGGTGGCCGCCGTCATCAAGGACATCGAGAAGCGCGCCAAGCCGGTCGCGGCCTCCTCCGAGGTCGCCCAGGTCGGCACCATCTCCGCCAATGGCGACGCCGCGATCGGCAAGATGATCGCCCAGGCGATGCAGAAGGTCGGCAACGAGGGCGTGATCACGGTCGAGGAGAACAAGTCGCTCGATACCGAGGTCGACATCGTCGAAGGCATGAAGTTCGACCGCGGCTATCTCTCGCCCTACTTCGTCACCAACGCCGAGAAGATGACCGCCGAGCTCGACGACGTCTACGTGCTCTTGCACGAGAAGAAGCTGTCGGGCCTGCAGGCCATGCTGCCGGTGCTCGAAGCCGTTGTGCAGTCGGGCCGTCCGCTGCTGATCATCGCCGAGGACGTCGAGGGCGAGGCGCTGGCCACCCTGGTCGTCAACCGCCTGCGCGGCGGCCTCAAGGTCGCCGCCGTCAAGGCGCCGGGCTTCGGTGACCGCCGCAAGGCCATGCTCGAGGACATCGCGATCCTGACCGGCGGTCAGCTGATCTCGGAAGATCTCGGCATGAAGCTCGAGAACGTCACGATCAAGATGCTCGGCCGCGCCAAGAAGGTCGTGATCGACAAGGAGAACACCACGATCGTCAACGGCGCCGGCAAGAAGGCCGACATCGAGGCGCGCGTCGGCCAGATCAAGGCGCAGATCGAGGAGACCACCTCGGACTACGACCGTGAGAAGCTGCAGGAGCGTCTGGCCAAGCTCGCCGGCGGCGTCGCGGTGATCCGCGTCGGCGGTGCGACCGAGATCGAGGTCAAGGAGAAGAAGGACCGCGTCGAGGACGCCCTCAACGCGACCCGCGCCGCGGTGCAGGAAGGCATCGTCCCCGGCGGCGGCGTCGCGCTGCTGCGCGCCAAGAAGGCGGTCGGCCGCATCACCAACGCCAATTCGGACGTCCAGGCCGGCATCAACATCGTGCTGAAGGCGCTCGAGGCTCCGATCCGCCAGATCTCCGAGAACGCCGGCGTCGAGGGCTCGATCGTGGTCGGCAAGATCCTGGACGAGAAGTCCGAGACCTTCGGCTTCGACGCCCAGACCGAGGACTATGTCGACATGGTCGCCAAGGGCATCATCGACCCGGCCAAGGTGGTCCGCACCGCGCTGCAGGACGCCTCGTCGGTCGCCGGCCTCCTGGTGACGACCGAGGCGATGGTCGCCGAGCTGCCGAAGGACGCGGCTCCGGCGATGCCGGCCGGCGGCGGCATGGGTGGCATGGGCGGCATGGGCTTCTGAGCCCTGGGTTCATCACCAAGACTTCAGGAAGGCCGCCTCCGGGCGGCCTTCTTTTTTGCAGAGTGTGCGGGTGGGGGTGCAGCGATTGCAAATCGGCGCTACAGCTTAAGGCCGATTCCGTCCCACAAGGATTTTCAGATGCGCGCGATTTTGCTTGCGCTGGCCGTGATTGCAGCGGCCGCGCCGGAACTCGGTTGGGCCCAGAGCAAGAGCGGGACCAAGGCCCCCGCCAACGAGACTCGCTATTTTACCGCGATCGACGGGCTGATGGACGGCAATGCCGACGTCATCCTGAAGGAGACGCGCCAGGGCAAGACCGTCACGGCCGCGACGCTCGACGTCTGCTATC
Source organism: Bradyrhizobium sp. SZCCHNS2022 (assembly GCF_032377575.1). Lineage (NCBI taxonomy): Bacteria > Pseudomonadati > Pseudomonadota > Alphaproteobacteria > Hyphomicrobiales > Nitrobacteraceae > Bradyrhizobium > Bradyrhizobium sp. SZCCHNS2022. Next base: position 4,380,620 of record NZ_JAUHHZ010000001.1, read on the forward strand.
CCGTGGCCAAGAATTCGGACCGCAAGGACCGCTTCGTCGTGAGCCTCACCGTCAATGGCCAGACCCTCACCGGCGCGACCCAGAGCAACGGTGCCAAGGAGCCGGTCACGGTGAAGCTGAACCGCAAGCCGACCGGCGACACGTTCGAGTTCCGCGGCCAGATCACGATCGGCAAGACCGTCACCGAGGTGGCGTCGACCGACAACTCCGATGTCAGCGAGAAGGAGTTCCAGGAGAGCCAGTCGAGCGACGACGGCATCAACGCCCAGCCGAAGGACTTCACCGACGTCTCGCCCGAGGCGGTGTCCGTTCGCCTCAAGCTCGACGCGGTGACCGACTTCCTGAAGAGCCTGAAGGGCGAGAACGTCGAGGTTTCGCTGCCGAGCCTCATCGTGAGTTGCGATGCCTTGCGCGCGGGCGAGCAGACCATCAGCATGACCGTCGACCCGGACCGCGCCGGCGCGCTGATCGCCAAGGCGCGGGCCACGAACGGCGTCGTGACGGCGGGCTGGACCGCAGGCACCGTCGAAATGGACCGCACCATCCGCTTTGCTGCGGCCGACTGGCGCGACGGCGACAAGATCAACAGGGACAAGCTGGCCGGCGCCATCTCCGACGTGCTGGCCAGGACCTACAACGCCAAGCCCACGAGTGCCGTCTGGAACCCGGTCACCGGCAAGCTGAAGCTGACCCTGAAACGTCCGAGCCAGCTGATGCCCAGCCTCGAGCTCACGGATGTCATCGAGGTCACCAGCCTCGTCTCGGCCGACAAGCCGGGCGTCGCGGATGCGCTGATGCTCTGGATCAGCAGCCCGACCACGACAACCGTCGACGAGGCCTCGAGCGCCAAGCTGATCCTGTCCGACGAATCCTCCGGCGATGAGGAAGGCGACACCCGCGACGATGGCGGCGCCATCGACGAACTGGCGAAGGTCTTCAAGGCCAAGCGCTGGGACGCGGACAACTCGGTTTGGAAGTAAGGCGAGCTATCACCGCAGCCGCCGCGATCTCGGTCTCACCCTCCCCTGGAGCGCAGGGCAATCGCATGTGGCGATCGCCGTTTGTGCTCGTCTCTCTCCACGTCGTCATGGCCGGGCTTGTCCCGGCCATCCACGTCGGCCGGCATGCTGAGAACGACGTGGATGCCCGGGACAAGCCCGGGCATGACGGAGTAACTAACTTGCACGATCGTTCGTAGCGACAGCCCGGAATTTCCGCATGCGATTGCCCTGCCCTGGAGGGGCAGGGTCGCAGCGGCGCCTACACCTCGATCGATGTAGCTGCGATTATGGAAGCGCCCATCCCGTCTCAGTTGGTGTTCAGCCGGAACCGCAGCGTCTTCGGTCCGACGAAGATGATCAGGTCGCCCTGACGCTTCCAGTTGGTCACCGCGCTCAGTGCTGCGATCAGCTCGTCATCCGCCTGGGCGCGCGCCGCCGGGCAGTTGCGGTCCTCGATCTTGCCGGCGATGAAAACGATGGTGTTGCCGGCGACCGAGAACTGCCCCTTGCCGCCCTTGCACCAGAGCTCCAGCACGGTGTCACCATTGTCGCCGATGTCGAGATCCGGCACCCGTTTCGATCCGGGCATTGGCAACGCGTCGAGCGTCATTTCCATGCCGAACGGAAATTCCTCCGCCGACGCGGCGGCGAGCGCCAGGCCCGACATCGACAACGCCACCATCGCCACGGCGCAGCCACGCTTCAACACTTGCATCGTTCCTCTTCAGACCAGTCACGTGGGGCTCGCCTCGGGAGCGATGGCCGTGACCACCGCCAGCACGGCTCCCGCACAAATGTGTTCCAAACATAGCAAACCCCGCGACGCCGCGGCGTCGCGGGGCTTTGTCTCTGGCGGTGTTGCTACTTCAGCACCATCGCCGTGAACGGATAGACGTAGGCCTGCAGGGTCACGAACAGGCCGACCAGACAGGCCAGCACGATCGAGTGCAGGAAGACGTAGCGCAGGATCGAGCTCTCGTGGCCGTACCAATTGGTCGCGGTCGAGGCGACCACGATCGATTGCGCATCGATCATCTTGCCCATCACGCCGCCGGAGGAGTTGGCCGCCGCCATCAGCACCGGCGACAGGCCGAGCTGCTCCGAGGTGATCTTCTGCAGGTTGCCGAACAGCACGTTCGAGGCGGTGTCCGATCCCGTCAGCGCCACGCCCAGCCAACCGAGCAAGGTGCCGAAGAACGGATAGAGCACCCCGGTCGCGGCGAAGGCGAGACCGAGCGTCGCGTCGACGCCGGACAGCCGGGTCAGCGTGCCGATGGCGAGCATCGCCGAGATCGTGATCAGCGAGATCGCGCAGAGCCGGATGGTACGGCCATATTCGGCGATCAGCTTGCCCGGCCCGACGCCCATCAGGAAGCCGGAGATGATTGCGGCAATCAGCATGCCGGTGCCGGTGAAGGTCAGATAGGTGAACGAGAACACCGCGCCCTCGGGCGTCGGCTTCGCGGCCACCGGCGGAACCTTGTTGATCAACTTGTCGAGCTCGGGCACCGGATAGTTCCAGGAGAAGATGCCGTTCGCCCAGGTCTTGAAGGCGCCGTTACCCCAGATCAGCATGATGATGCAGACGATGATCCACGGCAGCAGCGCGCCCCACAGCTCGCTTTGCGTCAGCGGCGTGCGGTCCAGCGGCTTCTGCGCGGCCATGGTGGACGCGGATTCGTCACGGCCGCGCAGCGCCGGCGACAGCCACAGCTGGCGGGGTTGCCAGACCTTCAGGAACAGGATCAACGCGCCCATCGAGATCAGCGAGGCGCCGATGTCGACGATCCACGGATTGATGTAGTTCGAGATCAGGAATTGCGGCACAGCGAAGGAGACGGCCGTGACCAGGATCGCCGGCCACACGTCCTTCATGCCCTTCCAGCCCGCGAACGCCCAGATCACCCAGAACGGCACGATCAGCGAGAACACCGGCAGCTGCCGGCCGACCATCGCGCCGAGGATATAGGGGTCGAGCCCGGTGACCGAGGCGAGGCCCTGGATCGGCGTGCCCAGCGCGCCATAGGCGACCGGGGCGGTGTTGGCGATGAGCGACAGGCCGGAGGCCGCCAGCGGCGAGAAGCCCAGGCCGATCAGCACGGCGCCGGTGATCGCGACCGGCGTGCCGAAGCCGGATGCGCCCTCGAAGAAGGCGCCGAAGGAGAACGCGACCAGCAGCAGCTGCAGCCGGCGGTCCTCGGTCACGCCGCCGATCGCCCGCTTCAGGAGCTCGAAGCGTCCGGTCGAGACCGTGACCTGATAGAGGAAGATGACGTTGAGGACGATCCAGCCGATCGGGAAGAAGCCGGTGATGACGCCGAGCATGGTGGCGCGCAGCGACATGTTGGCCGGCATGGTGAAGACGAAGATCGTGATCAGGTTGGTCAGCACGACCGCGATGATCGCCGCGATATGCGCCTTCACCTTGCCGCTGGCGATCAGCACGAGCAGCGTCACCACTGGTACGGCGGCGGCCAGCGTCGACAGCGCCGGGCTGCCCAACGGGTCGTAGATTTGATTCCACATCGTGACTTCTCCCCCCACGTTCTTGTTGTTGGACCCGATCCGGCGGGGCGGATCAGCTCAGTTCGCCACGACCTCGAGGCCTGGCAGAAGGACGGAAAGCGAGAACACGAAGCAGGCCATGCCAAACTCTGCTCAAATTCTCGCGACATCTGGCGGGGTCGGCGATCCCTCTCCCTCACCGCATGCTACGGTTTGACGCAGGTCACGGACAAGCGGGTGGTCGCCGGACACCTTACGACTTTCGTCTAGACAGGCATCCAAGCCTGCGGAATTCTTCTTCCATGTCAGCCAGTTAAGCCCCTTTCTCAGGAGCAGCCCCTCTGTGAACAATTTACGCTCGACCCTCGCCATCGTCTGGCGGATCGCCATTCCCTACTTCCGCTCCGAGGACAAGGTCGCCGGTCGCATCCTGCTCGCCGCCGTCATCGCCATCGAGCTCGCATTGGTCGCGATCGACGTGCTGGTGAACCAATGGCAGGCCCGGTTCTACAACGCGCTGCAGGAATACGACTGGAACAGCTTCATCTGGGAGATCGGCGTCTTCGTCGTGCTCGCGACGACCTTCATCGTGCTGGCGGTCTATCAGCTCTATCTCAACCAATGGCTGCAGATCCGCTGGCGGCGATGGATGACCGAGGCCTATCTGCGCCGCTGGCTCGGCGACGCCAGTCACTATCGCATGCAGCTCAAGGGCGACGCGGCCGACAACCCGGACCAGCGCATTGCCGAGGATGTGAAGCAGTTCGTCGAGCAGACGCTCAACATCACCGTCAATCTTCTCAGTTCGGTCGTAACCCTGGCCTCGTTCGTGGTCATCCTGTGGGGCCTCTCGGAAGCGGCGCCCCTCACGCTGTTCGGCATGGAGTACCACATTCCCGGCTATCTGGTCTGGGCCGCTCTGTTCTATGCGATCGCTGGAACCGCGCTGACGCATTGGATCGGATCGCCGCTGATCAACCTCTATTTCGAGCAGCAGCGCTTCGAGGCCGATTTCCGCTTCAACCTGGTGCGCGTCCGCGAGAACTCCGAGCAGATCGCGGTGTTGCGCGGCGAGGCCGCCGAGCAGACCCTGCTGGCGAGCCGCTACGGCCGCGTGGTCGCCAATTTCTACCAGATCATGAGCCGCACCAAGCGGCTGACGGCGGTCACGAGCGGCTACGCGCAGGTGGCCACGATCTTTCCTTATGTCATCGTCGCCCCCGCCTATTTCGCCAAGAAGGTGCAATTGGGCGGCATGATGCAGACGGCGTCCGCGTTCTCGAGCGTGCAGCGCGCGCTGTCCTTTTTCGTCAACGCCTACCGGACCCTGGCCGACTGGCGCTCGACCGTCGCCCGCCTCGACGGCTTCGAGATGGCGATCGAGAGTGCCAAGACGCTCTCGGCCGAGCCGCAGACGATCGATGTCGTCAGCCATGCGGGAGACAGCATCGAGCTCGCCCAGCTGCTGCTCAAGCTGCCCAACGGCCTGCCGCTGATCGCGGCCGACGGCTTCAGCATCAAGAACAGCGAGCGCACCTTGCTGACCGGGCCGTCCGGCGCCGGCAAGTCGACGCTGTTCCGCGCCATCGCCGGCGTCTGGCCGTTCGGCAGCGGCGCGATCAGCGTGCCCGCCCATGCCAAGCTGATGATGCTGCCGCAGCGCCCCTATTTCCCGATCGGCCCGCTCAAGGCAGCCATCGTCTATCCCGCGGCCGCCGATGCGTTCGGCCTCGACCGGATCAAGCAGGCGCTGATCGCGGTGGGCCTGCCGCTGCTGGCGGATCGCCTGGAGGAGGACGGCCATTGGAACCGGATGCTGTCGCTTGGCGAGCAGCAGCGTCTGGGGATTGCCCGCGCCCTGCTGCACGCCCCGCAATATCTGTTCCTCGACGAGGCCACAGCATCGCTGGATGAGCCGGGCGAAGCCAGGCTCTATCAGGTCATCGCCGAGCAGCTGCCGCAGACCACGGTGGTGTCGATCGGCCACCGCTCGACGCTACACGCCTTCCACGACCGCAAGGTCGAGCTCGTTCGGGACGGCGACCGATTCTCGCTGCGGCCGACCGGACAGGGTGCGGATGTCCCGGCGGGCAGCGCAGAGTAGCTGATCCGGGACGAAACGGGCCAGACGGCCCGAAGTCCGGTGGCCAGCGCAGGAACGTCCGCGCCGGCCACCGGCAGACGGGCCAGCGACGGACAGGTCAACGGCTCGGCATCCCGCGCAGGCGCCAAAAGCAGAAGGGCGGCAGATTGCTCTGCCGCCCTTCGCTTTGGAGAATTCAATCCGCCTTGCGGAGAATTACTTCAGGTTGGTCATCGCGGTCAGGTCGACCGAGAGCTTGGCGATGCCGGTCGCGCCGCACCACTTCGAGCCGACGCCGGTCGGGTTGATCGCGGTCACGTTGGTCGTGCCGCTGCCGGTGAAGTCGCTGGTGAAGGCGTTGCAATCACCCTTCGACAGGTTGGTGTCGGAGTAGCGCAGGTCCAGCGTGAACACCTTGTAGGTGAAGCCGACGCCGATGTTCCAGGTGTTGTAGTCGGCATACTTGATGCCGTTCGGGAAAGCGGCCGTGCCGTAGAACGAGTCGGAGGTGCCGAACCACTGGCGGCCGAACTCACCCGACACATACATGCCGACGCCGCTGGCGCCGAAGGTCGTGCTGGGCGCGGTCCACTTGCCGGTGACCGAGGCGTAGTTGCCCCAGGCGCCCGTGTTCAGGAAGCTCGGGGTGTAGAACTCGGTGACGCCGAACGTCCAGTTGTCGTTCACCGTGTAGTTCATCTTGCCGTAGACTTCGAAGAACGAGACGTCCTTCTTCATCACGTTCAGGTTGGTCAGGGTGTTGGCCTGGCACTCTGCGCTCAGGGCGCGGCCGGCGAAGTCGGTCACGGCGCCGCCGCCGTAGTAGCAGGTGCCGCCCGGATACAGGTAGCCCCAGACACCGATGTCGAACGCGAAGGCGCCGAAGGTCGGGCGGACACCGCCGTAGATGTCGATCTCGGCCGCGGCGCGGTTCGGGAAGGAGATGCTCTCGCCGGCGACGCCGACGTAGAACTGCAGGTCCTTGTTGACGTTGAAGCGCGGCTCGAAATAGGCGGCGACCGACGGCTTGTGGTTCGACTGGGTCACGCCGCGGAACACGTAGTCGTTCATGATCGCGGCGCCGAACGCGATGTCCCAGGGATCGAACGCCACCGGCGGCGGGGCCTTGTAGGCCTTCACCGCCATGTCAGCGGCCGAAGCCGACCCCGAAATCATTGCCAGCGCCGTTGCCAACAAAGCCAACTTCTTCATGACGTTCCCCATCACCCAAATTTCGAGCACCGGTCCGATGTTCGGCCCCCCAGGGCACAATCAAGACCAACTGCGTCATACAGTCTCGATTTGTGACAGCGTCTCGCCGCAGGTGAAGCAAAAAAGCGAGGCATCTGCTGACTTTTTGGGCGATTTGACAATTCTACGGCAGGTTGTCGGCAGGCTGTGGCATTTGAACAACAAGTTTTCGTGGGTGAGATCCCCGCAGCGTGCACAAAGGCGCGAGTTTGTGGCGCGCTTTCCTCACATCTGCCCGCGACGGCGCCCGCGGATTCGCCCGGCCGTAGATTTGCGGGAGCGGCCGCTCCAGGGGTGAGTCGGCGAGCGAACCGGCCCAAAGCCCGGCCAAAAGCAAAGAGGCCGCAGCAATGGCGCTGCAGCCTCTTTCGTCAGGGGTGGCCTCTTCGTCAGGGGTGGCCTCGCTGACAGGCCGAGCTCACCCACCGCGCCCTCTGCACCCCGCCGAACCGGGATGTGGCCGGCTGAACAGCGGGCGCTGCGGACGTCAGCTCTCGGAGGGGGTGCCTTCCTCGCCCTCGTGGGCCGGCTCGCTCGGCATGGCCCAGCTGGCCTCAGCCGATTCGGTCTCGTGTGTCGCCGGAGTCTCGACCAGCGGCGCCATCTTCGGAGCGCGCTTCTTGGCCGCCTTCTTCGGCGCGGCCGGAGCCTTCGCAGCGGACTTGGCAGCCGGCTTGGCAGCGGACTTGGCTGGAGCTTTGGCAGCAGACTTCGAAGCGGATTTCGCGGCCTTCTTGGCGGGCGCCTTCTTGGCCGGAGCCTTCTTCGCCGGAGCCTTGGCGGCCTTCTTCGGCGCCGCCTTCACCGCCTTCTTCGCCTTCTTGGCCGGAGCCTTCGCAGCCTTCTTGGCGGACTTCGTCGCTTTCTTGGCAGCCTTCTTGGCGGTCTTCTTCGCGGCCTTCTTGGCCTGCGCCATCAGCTTCTTTTCCTTTTTGTCTTTCTTGTCCTTCTTCGACTTCTTGTCCTTCGCCATCGAAACCTCCTGTTGCCGCCGAACGCTCACATCATCCGGCGGGACGGGCCGGCAATCCGCACGCGCCCATCCTTCAATTCAATCCTGGTCGCGGACCGCCCGTCGCCCAGTCGAGAAGTTCAACGGTGTGGACGACGGGAACGGTCGTACCGCTGGCAATCTGCATCATGCAGCCGATATTGCCCGCAGCGATTACATTCGGCCTGACCGTCGCGATGTTGGCGACCTTCCGATCGCGCAGTCTCATCGCAATGTCGGGCTGGAGAATGTTGTAGGTCCCCGCCGAACCGCAACACAAATGACTCTCCGGTATATCTTTCACCACGAATCCGGACTTGGAAAGCAATTCTTTCGGAATGCTCGTGATTTTCTGCCCATGTTGCAGCGAACATGCGGAGTGATAGGCGACGACGACGTCGTCATGCGCGGCTTCCGTCTTCAGTTCGAGCGTCGCGAGATACTCGCTGATGTCCTTGGCCATCGCCGACACGGCCGCAGCCGACGCTGCAAATTGCGGGTCCTCGCGCAGCATGTGGCCGTAGTCCTTGATGACGGTGCCGCAGCCCGACGTCGTCACCAGGATGGCGTCGAGCCCGCCGCGCGCCGCCTCCGCGATCCACACGCCGACATTGGCTCGCGCCCGCGCCAGCGCATCGGCATCCTGCCCCATGTGATGGGTCAGCGCACCGCAGCATTGCTCGTCCCGCACCAGCACCACCTCGATGCCGTGCCGGGTCAGGACGTTGATCGCGGCCTGGTTGATGCGTGGCGCCAGTGCCTGTTGCGCGCAGCCCTGCAGCAGCGCCACGCGACCGCGCCGCGCGCCCTGCGCCGGAAACACGCTGCCGCCCGACGGCCCGGGCGGCGGCAGCGCCGCGGCCGGGGCGAGGTCCAGCATGGCCCGGAGGCGACGCAACAGGCTCGGTGCCGGCGTGGATGACGACGACGATGCCGGCAGCAGCGCCTTCAACGGCCGCCCCAGCCGGGCCAGCGTCATGGCCAGGCGAAACTCGCGCGGCCGCGGCAGCACATAGGCCAGCACGGCGCGCAACAGCCGGTCCATCGGCGCGCGCTGATAGGTCTGCTCGATCCGCCCCCGCGCCTGGTCGACCAGATGCATGTAGTGCACGCCCGACGGACAGGTCGTCATGCAGGACAGGCACGACAGGCAGCGGTCGATGTGCTTGACGACGTCTGCCGTCGGCGCCTGCTCCTTCTCCAGCATCTGCTTGATCAGGTAGATGCGGCCGCGCGGGCTGTCGAGCTCGTCGCCGAGCAGCACATAGGTCGGGCAGGTCGCGGTGCAGAAGCCGCAATGGACGCAGGCGCGCAGGATCTTGTCGGCGACCGCGATATCGGGATCGGCGAGCTGCGCCAGGGTGAACTCGGTCTTCATACCACAACGCTCCGCCTGATACGCCCGCGGTTGAGAATCGTCTTGGGATCGAAGGAGACGCGCACCCGCTCCTCCAGCGCGGCGACTCCCGGCGGCTGCGGATGGAAGACGTCGACCGCCAGCCGCATCTCGTCCCAGGCGCGCAGCAGCATCGCGTGGCCGCCGGCGGCGTCCGCGAGCTTGCGCACCACGCTTGCGGAGGCATCCGCCTGCGGCGGCAGCGCCGCCCAGATCAGGCCGCCGCCCCAGTCATAGATCACCTCGCCGCCGGTCTGTTTCACCAGCGCCTGCCCGATCGCGGCGCCCGACACCGGCGGGCAAACGATCCGCCACACCGGCCACGCCCCGAGCGTGCCCTGGGCCGCGAACGGCGTGACGTCGCGGATGGCGCTCCACGCGTTGGCCGAGACGTCATCGGCGATGATCTCGGCCGCGCCGAACGTCGCGAGCTGCCTGGCGAGCGAGCCCGCGCGATGCACCGCCGAGGCCGTGATGCCCTCCAGCCGGATGACCGTGACCGCCTCGCCCCGCGCGCCGATCGCGCCGAGCCCATCCACCTCCGGCCGCACCGTCGAGGCCGGCAGATGCGCCGCGGCCGAGACATCGAACGGCGAGCCCAGCGCCGCCGTCATCGCCCGGTTGGCCCTGAGATCGTCGAGCCCGCGCAGCACCAGGGTCCGCTCGGCCTCCGGCCGCGGCATCACCTTCAGCGTCGCCTCGGTCATGACCGCGAGCGTGCCCCAGGAGCCCGCCAGCAGCTTGCAGAGGTCATAGCCGGTGACGTTCTTCACCACCTTGCCGCCGGTCTTGAAGCTCTCGCCGAAGCCGGACACGGCATGCGCCCCGAGCAGATGATCGCGCACCCCGCCGGCGCGCACCCGCCGCGGCCCCGCCAGCCCCGCCGCGATCATCCCGCCCAGCGTTCCCCGCCCCGTGGTGCCCAGCAGCGGCCCCGTATCCATCGGCTCGAACGCGAATTGCTGGCTCTTCGAATCGATCAGCGACAGCAGGTCGCCCAGCGGCGCCCCGGCCTGCGCCGTGATGATCAGCTCGTTCGGCTCATAGGAGACCACAGCGCTCAGCGCCGACAGGTCGAGCACGGCATTGGTCGCCGTCACCTGCCCGATCCCACGCTTCGAGCCATGCCCGATCACCTCGATCGGCTGCTCATTGGCGATCGCCGAGCGGACCACCTCCTCCACATCGGCTGCGTTCCGTACTCTGAGGGCGTCCACCACTGCTCGCCTTGCTTGTTGATGATGCCGAGTGGCGTGCTGCCACCGGCGTTGGAGTCGTTCTAGAGCATGATGGGCGAAAAGGGCAGCCCGGTGTGGCGAAAAGATCGTGCGGGGACAAGGAGATGAGAGGGAACGACGGACACGCCTGGCGGAACGTCCAAGGTCTTGGAGCGCGGACTCGCCAGGACCGCCGCCGTCGTGACACGAGCCATCCCCCCACGCGCGGTGCGCCCCCTCTCCCCGTCCTTCACGGGGAGAGGGTCGGGGCGAGGGGCGCCGCACGGGTGGTGCCTTTCGTAGTTCGTAGGGCGGGTAAGCGCAGCGTAACCCGCCGACCTTTCGCGCCACATGGCGGATGACGCCTTCGGCTCATCCGCCCTACGCGCGGCGGGCCGCTACGCAGCGCGCCGCCCGGCCTTCTTCGCCGCCTTCCGCTTGGGGACCGCCTTTGATGCCCCCTTGGACGGCGCCGACGTCAGCTTCACCCCGAGCGCGCGGAGCACGGTTAGAATAGTAGCAAACTCCGGATTCCCATCCTCTCCCAGCGCCCGATAGAGCTGCTCGCGCCGGATGCCGGTCGCCTTCGCGAGGTCCGACATGCCGCGCGCCCGGGCAATGGTGTTGATCGCGGCGCGGATCTCATCCGCGGTGCCATCCTCGAGCGCCGCCGCCAGAAACTCGGCCTGCGCCTCCGGCTCCTCCAGGTACTCCGCGGCGTCAAAACGTGTCGTTGCCATCCGCTATGCCTCTCTCTTCGCCAATGCGTGGGCACGCCGGATGTCCGACCGTTGCGTGCTCTTGTCACCACCGCAGAGCAGGACGACCAGGACGTCTCCACGCTGCCGATAGTAGATCCGGTAGCCCGGCCCGTAATCGATCCGCATCTCGGAGACACCTTCACCGACCGGTTTGCTTTCGCCGAGATTGCCATTCGCGGCCCGCTCGATCCGTGCAGCGATCCGGGCTCTCGCCTTCATATCGCGCAGGCCGCAGCCACGCCTTGAACTCGACCGTTCGCCGGATTTCGACCATGACGGCATACTGTACCTTAAAAGGTACACCCCGACAAGGACCGGGATAGACCGCAGAAAACGTCCGTCGGGCGAGTCAGCGATGCGTACCCGCAGATCTTTCGAAACACAGTGCGGATCATGCCTTCGGCCAATCCGCCCTACGGGCTGGGTGACATGATGCGGCAAGCTGTGGATGCCGACACACGGCAATACGGGGTATTCCACATGGTGCCCAGGCCGAGCGCCTCGTGTAGTTTAGTGCGCTGTCACCGCAATCCCTGTCACCGTAATCCCAGAGGCGGCCGTCCGTGCGGTCCGAGCGCCACATCCCAACCTCCATTGCGACCATGCGAATACGGCTTGACTCGAATGCTGGCCAGAACCTTGCCTCGATGCCCATGTTGCGGCTTCGTCCCAAAGTCAAAAAGAAGAAATTTGTGACGCAGTATTACTAATCCGCCTTACGCGCTGGACCCTTTTTGATTTTCTGGTCAGTGTTTGCTCAAGAAGTACCAAGCTACTAAGAATAAGCTTACGATACCGAATACGGCAAGAAAGTAGGCTAGCGATTGGTACTGAGCTAGCACAAGGGCGTCGGCATAATCATAGCCAAAACGGTCCACCCATATTGTCTTCGCTCGCCGCTCGACTCCAGTGAGAGAAACCGTTCTCCAAAACCAGACTGAAGTGTCTGCTTTCCAGACCGAAACGCGCTTTTTGGCCATCATTGCGCTGCCGTGGAATGAGGCCATGACGATGCAGGCTATCAGCAGAGGGATCACGATGGATTGTAGCTCGGGTGACATTTCGCCCTCAGTTGCCGGACTCCGAATTTGCCGCCCCGAATTCTCTAGCTCATTAGCCGAATGCGAACTTTTCCATTCGGATACTCACCATTAGAGCAGTTGATCAGTTCGTCTCTTATACAAAAATGGAAAACCTTGTGGCCGAAGAACAAACACCAGAATACGCCATTCACATAAAGACACTCCGTCCGGCAGCTGTTTCAACTGAACATTCGATGAAGCGCTGGCAGGAAATTGTAGAGCGAAGAACACTTCGGTCGCGCGAGGAGCTGATGCCTGTAGCACTCCAGCTTGTCCAGGATCAAGCGGTGGCACACCAGTTCCGGGCAGTGCATGGATCCGACAACAAGGAGTTGGCGAGCCAATTTATCGATGACATAGAACGAAGCGCGCGGACGATCGATCCGGATGTAACGCAGGCAGATGCTACAAGGATAACCGTGCTTCTTATGGAAATGCTAACGAGCTCGGGTGAGGATTCAGATGGCACACGCTAGCATTGGGAGCGCCTCCCACTATCCTGGCATCGAAAGCACTGGAAGTGATGCTTCTGCATAGCGACCGGCGCGTCTGATCAGCTCGTCATGGGCGCCGTCCTCGACCAGGCGGCCGTTCTCGATGGTGATGATGCGGTCGACGGGCGCGCGTTTAAACTCCTGCTTGCGCGAAACAGACCAACACATCGGAAAGAGTGCGTCGGGCAGATCACCTCGGCGACTTTGCGCGATCTTACTGCCTCATGCCGCCCGGCTTAGCCAGTTCGCCCGGGGCAGAAGGACGTCTTTCGCGAGGGGTTTCAAAGTCCAACGGCCCGCTCGTCCGATGCGCCAAATTTTTCTTTCGTTTTTATCGAAATCATGTATACTTCCCCCATCCCATCCCTCCGAGAGGGGCGTACGCGCGGTCGTCACGATACGTGGGGTGGGGATGTGGTGGCCGTGTCGGGTCGCAGCGTGGCTTCGTGTCGCGCCGACGAACGATTTCGATGCGGACGTGAAATCGTGTGGGCCTGGCCTCCCGGTGCTGAGGTCAAGCCGGCGATGACGCCTCTGCGCGTCGCGTTGGCGACGGGGACAAGAACGCCGATCCCCGAGGCGAGCACGTATAAGCGTTAAGACCGCCACGCGGGGAATGCCGGATGTTCGGCTGAACCTGTGGTGACTGCCGCCTGCTTTTTTTGTTGCAGGCGGGCCATGGGTGAGGCCTTCACCCGGCATTCCCCGTGCCCTCTCGATGGTCTTGGAGGGCGGACGGACGCATCACCTGGGCGGAGGACGCCGCGGGATTGCGGGCGTGTGTCTGCGGGGTGGAATGTGGATGGAGGCAGGCTCTCTCTCCACGTCATTCCGGGGCATCGCGAAGCGATGAGCCCGGAATCCATATTCACGAGCGGCTGTTGTTGGAGCGAGATGGAGCTGCCGGCGTGCCTCACATAGCGGACTGTGGCTATGGATTCCGGGCTCGCCCTGCGGGCGCCCCGGAATGACGTGCGGAGAGAGAGGGTGCGCGATCGAGCAGTCGCCGTGCGTCAGAGGGGACGATGGATGAGTGGGGCAACCTCTCTCCACGTCATTCCGGGGCATCGCGAAGCGATGAGCCCGGAATCCATAACCACGAGCGGATGTTGTTGGAGCGAGATGGAGCTGCCGGCGTGCCTCTCACAGCGGCCTGTGGTTATGGATTCCGGGCTCGCCCTGCGGGCGCCCCGGAATGACGTGGGGAGAGAGTGTCGCGTGAGGTCGAGCAGATGTGGGGGGCAGACGACAGATGACACCGCCCTACCCGCAAGCCCCCGCCTCAGAACCGCGGCAGATCCGGAAACGCCAGCTTGCCCGCATGGACATGCATCCGCCCGAGCTCCGCACACCGATGCAGCGTCGGAAACACCTTGCCCGGGTTCAACAGCCCCTGGCTGTCGAACGCGCATTTCACGCGCTGCTGCTGGTTGAGGTCGATCTCGGTGAACATGTCGGGCATCAGATCGCGCTTCTCGATGCCGACGCCATGCTCGCCGGTGAGGACGCCGCCGAGCTCGACGCAGCAGCGCAGGATGTCGGCGCCGAAGGCTTCGGCGCGCTCCATCTCGCCGGGCTTGTTGGCATCGTAGAGGATGAGGGGATGCAGATTGCCGTCGCCGGCATGGAAGACGTTGGCGCAGCCCAGCTGATACTTGTCCGACAGCTCGCGGATGCGCGCGAGCGCCTTGGGCAGCGCGCCGCGCGGGATGGTGCCGTCCATGCAGAGATAGTCCGGCGAGATCCGGCCCACCGCGGGGAACGCCGCCTTGCGGCCGGCCCAGAACAGATTGCGCTCGGCCTCGGAGGTCGAGATCCGGCAGGTGGTCGAGCCGCAGCCATTCGCGATCGCCTCGACGCGGCTGATCAGCTCGTCGACCTCGACGCCGGGACCATCGAGCTCGATGATCAGCAGCGCCTCGACGTCGAGCGGATAGCCGGCATTCACGAAGGCCTCGGCGGCGTGAATGGCCGGCTTGTCCATCATCTCCATGCCGCCGGGGATGATGCCGGCTCCGATGATGCGGGCGACGCATTCGCCGGCGGCCTCGACCTCGGCGAAGCCGACCATCAGCGCGCGCGCCGTCTCCGGTTTTTGCAGGATGCGCACGGTGACCTCGGTGACGACGCCGAGCAGCCCTTCCGAGCCGGTGATCAGGCCCATCAAATCGTAGCCGGCGTTCTCGGTGCACTTGCCTCCGATGCGCAACACCTCGCCGTTGATCAGCACGATCTCGCATCCCAGCACGTTGTTGGTGGTCATGCCGTATTTGAGGCAGTGCACGCCGCCGGAATTCTCCGCGACATTGCCGCCGATCGAGCAGGCGATCTGCGACGACGGATCGGGCGCGTAGTAGAAGCCGGCATGCGCCACCGCCTGGCTGATGGCGAGGTTGGTGACTCCCGGCTCGGTGACGACGACGCGGTTGTCGAAGTCGATCTCGCGGATGCGCTTGAACTTGCCCAGCCCGAGCAGCACGCCGTCGGCCAATGGCAGAGCGCCGCCCGACAGCGACGTGCCGGAGCCGCGCGGAACCACCTTGATGCCTTGTTGATGGCAATATTTGAGAACCGTAGAGACCTGTGCCGTGGTCTCCGGCAGCACCACGACCATCGGCGGCTGGCGATACGCCATCAATCCGTCGGACTCGTAAGGCAGCATTTCGGCGGCGCTGTCGATGACGCCCTCGCCTGGGACAATCGCGCGCAGTGCAGCAACGATCTCGCCGCGGCGCGCCAGCACCGCCTGATCAGCCTCCGGCATCATGATGGCCATCGCGCGCGTCTCCTGACCTCGATTTCGACCGTCATATCAACCACAACCGCGGCGCTTTGGGTAGGCGGACGCGGCCGGTTTCGCTGTTTGCCGCCGCGCAAAGTTCGCGGCGATCAAATGAACCCTATCCCGATGGACGGCTTGTCTGAGGGCGGAGGCCATGCCACAAACCTGCGCACGATTTTTGTCTCGAAACCACAGAGCCTGATCCATGAAGAAACTGACTTTGACTGCGCTCGTCGTGATCGCCTCGTCGTCGTTGACCTCGGCCGTGCTGGCGCAGGATGCCGCCGCCGGCAAGACCTCCTTCAACAAGTGCCTGCCCTGCCATGCGATCGGCGAAGGCGCGAAGAACAAGGTCGGCCCGGAACTGAACGGTCTCGACGGCCGCAAGTCGGGCTCCGCGCCGGACTACAACTATTCGGAAGCCAACAAGAACTCCGGGATCACCTGGAACGAGGCCGTGTTCAAGGAATACATCAAGGATCCGAAGGCCAAGATCCCCGGCACCAAGATGACCTTCGCGGGCATCAAGAACGAGACCGAGATCAACAACCTGTGGGCGTACATCGCCTCGTTCGACAAGGACGGCAAGCAGAAGCAGTAAACGGCGGCGCGACTCCCGCGCAGCCCTCGAAGCCCCGGCCGCGCGCCGGGGCTTTTTCGTTTTCAGGGTGCGGCCGCCGCAGTCGCCGTGAGCGCGCCGACCATCCGCTCGACCTCGGCGGCAACGAGCTCCGGCACGGCGTTCTGCACCATGTGGCCGAGATCGGGCACGACGATCAGGCGGGTCTGCGGCAGCACCTGCGCCAGCCGCCGCGCATGAATGTCGGTGTAGACGGTCTTGTCGGCGTCGCCGGCCAGGATGGTGACGGGGACTTTGATCTCGGCGTAGCGCGGCGACTGCTCGATCACCGCCTGCTTGAGGGTGACGAGGTCGAGCGCATTGGCGAGGAATTCGCGCGGTCGCAGCAGCAGCGGCGTCGCGCTCTGGTCGACGAAATCGTCCGGCATCTGCTGCGGTGCAAACACGCCGCGGGCGCCGGGGCCCATCAGCGCCAGGCCGAGCGGCAGGGTGATGGTGTGGGCCAGCAAGGGGCCGATCACCGGCGTGGTCACCGCCGCATTGTACTGCCCGACCCCGCCGCGCCAGGGATAGGCGACCGGCGCCAGCATCACGAGGCCGGCGACGCGGCCCGGAAAGTCGAGCGCCATGCGCAGGCCGAGCGCGCCGCTCCAGGAATGCACGACCAGGATCACCGGGCCGGTCCCGAGCCGCCCGAGCGCCTCGTCCAGCATCCGCGCCTGCGCGGCAGGCGTGGAATCCTCGGCCCGCGCTCGCGGGCTCCAGCCATGGCCGGGACGATCGACCAGCAGCACCCGGTGGCGCTCCGCCAGCATGTCGCCGAGCGGCCGGCGCATCGCCTCGAGGTTCGAGCTGGCGCCGTGGAGCAGCAACAGCGGCGGCTTTTTGCTGTCGCGGGGGCCGATATCCACAAGATTGATCGTCGCCCCATCGACATCGATGGCCTGCCCTTGCGCCGGATAGCGGCGCTCGACCACTGCGACGCCGGCCCTTGTGAGCAGCGCGAGGACGGCCAATGCGCCCACCAAGAACATTGATATCATTGATAGTTTTCTGCCTGTCACGGAGACAGTTACGAGCCGGATCGGCGGGAGTTGCAGATCCGGCAGCCGGGTTTGGCCGTTACGACCGGAAATCCTGTCATCACGGCGTCGTCGGCCATTTTATAACCATGGTCGGGACTTTTCCTCGCAATCGGCTGATGGCCGTGAATTACTTCCGGTCGGGTCATTGCGCGGTGCGACCTGCGATGACCGGCCCTGCGTTTAGTTTGGTGTTTTGGGAGGGGGTTACCGATGAGTGTTCGTTCGAGCGAGACGGCCATCGACGAGATCGTCGCCAGCTGCAATGGCGATCTTCGTGGCGCGCTGAAGGCCCTGCTGCTGGTCAACGAGCATCTGGAGGCCGAGATCGCGCAGCTGTATGCCGCAGCCGCGCAATATGGCCTGCCGGACCGCCGCAGCACCGCCTTTCACTGAGCGGCCTGACCGGCGGCTCGCGCCGATCCGTCCCCCCGTCAGTCCTCCTGCGTCATGTCCTTGTTCGGGCACGCGTTGATGGTCGATCGCGCCAGCTTGGCGTCGTCTCTCGACTTGAACGGGCCGGATGCGAACCAGATGTCCCCGATGATGACGGGATTGCTGGTCACGATCTCGCAGCGATTGGTGGCGCGGTTTCCCACCACCCAGAACAGGTCGTCGGCCCAGGCGGCCGTCGCCGTCATCCCCAACAGCACCGTCGTCAGCACCGCACGCCTCATCGCGCCGTCTCCTGCCCAGGTTTCATCCGATCAAACGGCAGTTGGGGGCGCGCGGATTGGCCGGCAAGCACGACCGTCGCAACATGGTTAATCAGCCGTAAAGGCTCAGATGTCGCGGCCCTCGACCTTCTCGGTCAAGGTTTTGACGAGTTCCGGCACCTTTTCCAGGTGCGGATTGACCTCGAGCGCCTTGCGGAAGGCATCCAGCGCGCGCTTTTCCTCGCCGAGGTCCTGCATGATCATGCCGAGACCGGCGAGCGCGCCGAAGTGCCGCGGCTCCCGGACCAGCACCTGCTGGATGTCGGCGAGCGAGCGGCCGTAATCGTTCTGCAGGTAATAGATGGTCGCCCGCCGGTTCCAGGCCTCGACATAATCCGGCCGGAGCTTGATGACCGAATCGAGCAGCTTGAGCGCGACCTCGTTCTGCTTCGCGTCCATCGCCGCCTTGGAGCGCGACATCAGCAGCGCGACGGTATCGCTGGGGGTCTGCAGCCAGATCGCCCAGATCCGCGCCTCGACATGCTTGGCACTGACATCGTCGGGCGCGGCCTTCAGCGCGCCGAACAGGAAATCGAGCCCCTTGGTCTTGTCGGCGCCGACCTTCGGCAGCTTCGACGGCGCTTCCGGGGGTTTTGGTTTGGCGCCCGATCGCGGCTCACCCTGCGCAGAGGCGAGGGAAGGGACCGAAATCAGGGAGGCGGCGAGCAGAATCGCCCGGAAAGTTCGCTTGGCCATGCGGCAAGTGTAGACGCAGAAAGCGCGCCCTGCAAAGCAGAGCGCGCGTCAAAGACCTGTGAGGAGGCTCGGCAGGCGCGGGCCGGATCAGCCGGTCGATCAGCCCTGGCGGGCCTTGAAGCGGCGCTGGACCTTGTTGATCACATAGACGCGGCCCTTGCGGCGGACCAGACGGTTGGCGCGATGGCGGCCACGCAGCGACTTCAGCGAGTTACGGACCTTCATGGGACATCCTGATACGTTCGAAAGGCCGTGTTGGACAGGCCGGAAGTGGCAAATAGAAAGGGATTTCCGCAAGCGACAGGGTCGCCCGGAGTGGCCGGTTTCTAACCACCGACTTGGGCGATGTCAACGATTGAGGCGCCGGCTTCAACAGGGCCCGCGCCTGAGGTGGCCCAGGGAACCGGCCGCCGGACCAATTGCCGATTGCCAAATTCGTTATATCGTATAATCAATTTGACAAAGCCAAGAACCGAACGCCGGGAACGCCCATGCCAAAACTCGCTCTGCCCAAGATCGACGACGTCGTCGCCATCGACATCCACACCCATGCCGAGGAGCCGTGCGGCATGCATGCCGACGACGGCTACGACGATTTCCAGGCCCAGATGGCCGACTACTTCAAGTCGCCGCACAAGCATCCGCCGACCGTGCCGGAGACCGCGGCCTATT
Source organism: Bradyrhizobium sp. SZCCHNS2022 (assembly GCF_032377575.1). Taxonomy (NCBI): domain Bacteria; kingdom Pseudomonadati; phylum Pseudomonadota; class Alphaproteobacteria; order Hyphomicrobiales; family Nitrobacteraceae; genus Bradyrhizobium; species Bradyrhizobium sp. SZCCHNS2022. The sequence goes on from NZ_JAUHHZ010000001.1 coordinate 4,399,929, forward strand.
ACCGCTCGAAGAACATCGCCGCCGTGATCTTCCCGGTCGATGCCGAGCGCGAGACCGGCTTCCGCCGCTACAAGAATGAAGAGATGCTGGAGATCGCCTCCGAGCATCTCGATGTGCTGATCCCGTTCGTCAGCATCGATCCGCACAAGGGCAAGCTCGGCGTCCGCGAAGCGCGCCGGCTGATCGAGGATTATGGCGTCCGCGGCTTCAAGTTTCACCCGACCATGCAGGGCTTCTACGCCAACGACCGCCTCGCCTACCCGCTCTACGAGGCGATCAATGACGGCGGCGCGATCGCGCTGTTCCACACCGGCCAGACCGGCGTCGGCTCGGGCATGCCGGGCGGCATGGGGATGCGGCTGAAGTACTCCAACCCGATGTACATGGACGACGTCGCGGCCGACTTCCCCGACCTCAAGATCATCCTCGCCCATCCCTCCTTCCCCTGGCAGGAGGAGGCGCTGTCCGTCGCGACCCACAAGCCGAACGTCTACATCGATCTCTCGGGCTGGTCGCCGAAATACTTCCCGCCGATCCTGGTGCGCTACATCAACTCGATTTTGCAGGACAAGATGCTGTTCGGCTCGGACTGGCCGGTGATCACGCCGGACCGCTGGCTGGCGGACTTTGCCAAGCTCGACATCCGAGAGGAGATCCGGCCGAAGGTGCTGAAGGCCAACGCGCGCAAGCTGCTCGGCATCTGAGATCGCTCCAGGCGCCGTGGCCATCGGTCATCGCGCCTGCTTCCAAGGGAGGTTGTCGCCGTGCCGTTCAAAGCCGCCCCCTTCAAGGCTGTCGTCTTCGATGCCTATGGCACGCTGTACGACATCCAGTCGGTGGCGGCGGTGACCGAGCAGGCCTTTCCCGGCCATGGCGACCTCATCACCCAGATCTGGCGCATCAAGCAGCTCGAATACACCTGGCTGCGCTCGCTGATGCAGCGCTATCAGGATTTTGCCGTCGTCACCCGGGAGTCGCTGATCTACACGCTGCGCATTCTCGGTCTGCAGGCCGATGCCGGCACGTTGGATCGCATCATCGCCAAGTACCTCGACCTCGATCCTTACCCTGACGCGCAGACTGCGCTCGCCGCGATGAAGGATCATCGGCTCGCGATCCTCTCCAACGGCAGCCCCGCGATGCTCGACGGCCTGGTCAAGGCCAGTGGATTCGACACGTTGCTCGATGCGGTCGTCAGCGTCGATGCGCACAAGATCTTCAAGCCGAGTCCGCAAGCGTATGCGCTGATCGAAGAGACGCTCGGACTTCCGCCGGCCGAGGTGCTGTTCGTGTCCTCCAATCCCTGGGACGTCTGCGGCGCCAAGGCTTTCGGCCTCAACGTCGCCTGGATCGAGCGGGTCAACCCCGAGGCCATGGCGGCGGCGTGCGTCAAGACCGACCTGGTCGCGCCGCTCACTTTGTTCAAGGCGCTGCGCACGCAGATGGACGAGTTGGGTTTTGCGCCCGACTATCGTATTGCTGCGCTGTCCGAACTGCCCGAGATCGTTGCATCGCATGAGCCTTGAATCCGTCCGCGCCTTCTTCGCCGCAAAAGCCCCCGACATCGACGTCCTCGTCTCCAGCCAGAGCTCAGCAACAGTCGCGCTCGCCGCCGAAGCCTATGGCGTGGAGCCCGCCCGCATCGCCAAGACGTTGTCTTTGCGCGTCGGCGACCGCGTCATCCTGATCGTCGCAGCGGGCCACGCGCGCATGGACAACAAGAAGGTCAAGGCGCTGTTCGGCGGCAAGCCGAAGATGCTCGGCCTCGACGAGGTCGCCGACATCACCGGCCACGAGGTCGGCGGCGTCTGCCCGTTCGGGCTGAAATCACCGCTCCCGGTGTATTGCGACCTTTCGCTGAAGGCGTTCGACATCGTCGTCCCCGCAGCAGGCTCCACCCACAGCGCGGTGAAGATCACGCCGGACCGGATGGCCGAGCTGACATCGGCCGAATGGGTCGACGTGTGCGAGGTGCAGCCCTGAGCGGCTGATGTCGGGAGGCGTGATCACCGCTTCTTTGCCTTCGCCAGCTCCTTGACCAGAAACTCCGTCAGCACCTCGACCCGTGCGGGCCGCGGGCCGCCGGGCGGCATCACCAGATGCATTGCGCCTTCCGGCTGGCTCCAGCCCTTCAGCACCACCTCGACCTCGCCAGAGGCGACGGCCTCGCCGACGATGAAGTCCGGGAGATCGGCGATGCCGAGCCCGGCGAGCACCGCCGGCAGCAGCGCCTCGCCATTGTTGACGCGCAGCTGTCCTGCGGGGCGCACGCTGGCCTGCTCGCCCGCCGCATTGGTGTAGTGCCAGACGCCGGCAGTGGAGAGGTAGGCGTAGCCAAAGCATTTGTGCTCGGCGAGATGCATCGGATGCGTCGGCCGCCCGTGTCGCTTCAGATAGGTTGGCGACGCCACCGTGTAGCGCGGCATGGCGCAGAGCCGGCGCGCGACCAGCGAGGAGTCCGGCAGCCGCGCGATGCGCAGCGCGAGATCGAAGCCCTCGCCGATCAGATCGACGGTGGCATCGCTCATGTGCAGGTCGATCGAGACCTCCGGATACTGCTCCAGGAAGGCCGGCAGCAGCGGCGCGATCTTCTTGACGCCGAAGGTCATCGGCACTGCGAAGCGCACCAGGCCGCGCGGCGTCAGCGACTGCGCCAGCGCCTCGGTCTCGGCGGCCTCGCCGTCGGCCAACAGCTGCGCCGCCCGCTCGGACAGGCGCTGGCCAGCATCGGTCAAAGCGAGGCGGCGCGAGGTGCGGTTGAACAGCCGCGTGCCCAGCCGCTCCTCCAACCGGCTCACCGCCTTGGAGACGGAGGCCTTGGAGAGGCTCAGCTCCTGCGCGGCGCCGGCGAAGGAGCGCAGCTCGACGACCTTGGCGAAGATCGCCATCGCCTCGAAATCGGGAAGTCGCGCCATCAGCTCGGATCTCGTTTTTGGAAACAATAGGTTTCAATAGTTTCTATTTCTATACCCCGGCCGCTCCTCTATTCCAATGACCAACAGCACGGCGGTCCGGTCGACCGTCGCAACCACAGGAGCAGACCCATGATCGAGTTGAAGCCCTTCGCGGCGCTGGGCGGCGCCGACCACGGCTGGCTGAAGGCCAAGCATCATTTCTCGTTCGCGAGCTATTACGACCCGAGCAACATGGGCCATGGCGCCCTGCGCGTCTGGAACGATGACGAGATCGCACCGAATACCGGCTTTCCCGCGCATCCTCATCGCGACATGGAGATCATCACCTATGTCCGCGAGGGCGCGATCACCCATCAGGACAGCCTCGGCAACAAGGGCCGCACCGAAGCCGGCGACGTCCAGGTGATGAGCGCCGGCAGCGGCATCCGCCACTCCGAGTACAATCTCGAGCCGACCACGACGCGGATCTTCCAGATCTGGATCGAGCCGGCCACCGAGGGCGGCCAGCCGACCTGGGGCGCCAAGCCGTTCCCGAAGTCGGACCGCTCCGGCAAGCTGGTCACGCTCGCCAGCGGCTTCGCGGATGACGCCGATGCGCTGCCGATCCGCGCCAAGGCCCGCGTGCTCGGCACCACACTGAAGGCCGGCGAAACCGCCGAGTACAGCGCCGACAAGGCCAGGCACCTCTATCTCGTCCCCGCCGCCGGGGCCGTCGAGGTCAACGGCATCCGCGTCAACGCCCGTGACGGCGCCGCCATCCGCGACGAAGCCAAGCTCACGATCACCGCGCTCGAGGATTCCGAGCTGGTGCTGGTCGACGCCGCCTAACCAATCCCGCTCACCCTCATCCCCACGGAGCACACCATGACCAAGGTCCTCGTTCTTTATTACTCCGCCTACGGCCATATCGAGGCGATGGCCAACGCCGTCGCCGAAGGCGCCCGCGAAGCCGGCGCCACCGTCGACATCAAGCGCGTGCCGGAACTGGTGCCCGCCGACGTCGCCAAGGCCTCCTACTACAAGCTCGACCAGGCTGCGCCGATCGCCAAGGTCGAGGAGCTCGCCGACTATGACGCGATCATCGTCGGCACCGGCACCCGGTTCGGCCGCATGGCTTCGCAGATGGCGAATTTCCTCGACCAGGCCGGCGGCCTCTGGGCCAAGGGCGCGCTGAACGGCAAGGTCGGCGGCGCCTTCACTTCGACCGCGACCCAGCATGGCGGCCAGGAAGTGACGCTGTTCTCGATCATCACCAACCTCCTGCACTTCGGCATGACCATCGTCGGCCTCAACTACGGCTTCGCCGGTCAGATGAAGCTCGACGAGGTCACCGGCGGCTCGCCCTACGGCGCGACCACCATCACCGGAGGCGACGGTAGCAGGCAGCCGAGCGAGAACGAGCTGGCGGGGGCCCGCTATCAGGGCCGCGTGATCGCCGAGACCGCAAAGAAGCTGCATGGCTGATGCGACTGGGGCGGCACTTCCGCGATCGAAGTGCCGCCCCATCTCGTCGAAAGAATGTAAGGGAGTCCGCAATGCCCGCCATGCTCGAACTGGTGACGCTGGCCCGGCTGGCCCGCCATCCCCTGCAGATGATGGCGCGCCATTGGTACTGCAAGGGTCTCTACCGCGCGAGCCGCGGCCAGCGCCGCTGTCCGGAATGCACGGCTACAAGGGCTTGATCTGCACCTTCTTGAACTTCACCACGCCCGAGCCGTATTGCAGGGCGATCGGCCCCGCCGCGTGCTTGCTGTCGTCGACATCGGCGGTCTTCTCGCCGTTGAGCATCACGGTCAGCCGCGTACCCTTGGCAGTGATCTCGTAGGTATTCCACTTGCCGCCGGCCTTCGGCATCGGATCGACCTTCGACACGTCGACGATCGCGCCGGTGCCGTATTTCGGGTCGGGGCGCTTGTCGAAGATGTTGACCTCGTAGCAGATGTTGGAATCGATCTTCGCCGACTGGTCGCAGCGGATGAAGATGCCGCTGTTGGCGCCGTCGTCGACCCAGAATTCGGCCTTGATCTGGAAATCCTTGTAGCTGGCCTTGGTGACCAGATACGACGGGTCCTTGCCGTCGAGCTTGTCGGCCATCAACGCGCCGTCCTTGGCCTCCCAATTGGCCTTGCCGACCTCGGTGAACTCGACCTTCTTGTCACCATCGACAAGGGTGACCCAGCCGTCATCGGCCGACGCCATCCTGGTCATGGTCAACGCCGCGCCGGTCATCACCAAGCCAGCCGCGAGCACGCCCCAGCGAATACGCATCGAAACTCCTCCCTGCAGTTTTCTGTCGCTCCGCCACGATAGCAAAGCGCCGGACAATGCAAACGAGTTTCGATGCTGCACCTGCTCTGTCGCCGAACTACACAGCCGTCGACCGCGCAAAATCGACATAGATCTCGCGCAGCCGCGTTGCCACTGGTCCCACCTTGCCGTCGCCGACGGGCTTGCCGTCGATCGTGACGACCGGCTGCACGAACGAGCTCGCGCTGGTGATGAAGGCCTCCTTGGCCCCGAGCGCTTCGGCGACCGTGAACAGCCGCTCCTCGATCTTGAGCTGGCGCTCCTCGGCGAGCTTGACCACGGCCTTGCGGGTGCAGCCCGGAAGGATGGCGTTGGAGTTCGGCCTGGTGACGATGACGTCGTCCTGGGTCAGGATGAAGGCCGACGACGACCCGCCCTCGGTGACGTGGCCGTCCTCGACCATCCAGGCTTCGCCCGCACCGGCAACTGCTGCCGCCTGTTTCGCCAGCACCTGCGCCAGCAGCGCCACGCTCTTGATGTCGCGGCGCGCCCAGCGGATGTCCGGCACGGTGATGACGCCGATGCCGGTCCTGGCCGAGGACGCATCGACGATGTTTTTCGCAGTCACGAACATCACCAGGGTCGGCTTGACGTCGCCCTTCGGAAACGGGAAGTCGCGGCCTTTGTCGGCGCCGCGCGTGACCTGCAGGTAGACCATGCCCTGGTCCAGCCGATTGCGTGCGACAAGCTCCTTCTGCAGCTCTTCGATGCGCGACAGACTCTCCGGCAGCGCGAGGCCGATCTCGCTGACGGACCGCTCCAGACGGGCAAGGTGCGAGGCGCTGTCGACCAGCTTGCCGTCGAGCACGGCCGCCACTTCATAGATGCCGTCGGCGAACAGGAAGCCGCGATCGAGCACCGAGACCTTGGCCTCGGAGAGCGGCACGAAGGCACCGTTGACGTAAGCGATCGGGTCCAAGGCGTGTCTCCTTCTTTCATCGGCGCTCGCACTATCATTGCGTGCGCTAGTCGCTTCTCTCGACGTCATTCCGGGGCGATGCGGAGCATCGAACCCGGAATCTCGAGATTCCGGGTTCGCCCTGCGGGGGCCCCGGAATGACGGGCCCGCTCAATGCGACAGGATCTTCGACAGGAACTGCTGCGCGCGCTCGCTGCGGGGCTGGCCGAAGAACTCGTCCTTCTTGGCATCCTCGACGATCTCGCCGCGGTCCATGAAGATGACGCGGTGGGCGACCTTCCTGGCAAAGCCCATCTCGTGGGTGACCACCATCATGGTCATGCCCTCGCGCGCGAGATCGACCATGACGTCGAGCACCTCGCTGATCATCTCCGGGTCGAGCGCGGAGGTCGGCTCGTCGAACAGCATCGCGATCGGGTCCATGGCGAGCGCACGCGCGATCGCCACGCGCTGCTGCTGGCCGCCGGAGAGCTGCGCCGGAAACTTATCCGCCTGCTCCTTCAGCCCGACGCGCTCCAGCAGCTTCCTGCCCTTGGCTATCGCTTCCTCGCGGCCGCGTCCCAGCACCTTCTGCTGGGCGAGGCAGAGATTGTCGATGATCTTCAGATGCGGAAACAGCTCGAAATGCTGGAACACCATGCCGACGCGCGAGCGAAGCTTCGGCAGATTGGTCTTGGAATCATTGACCTTGAGGCCGTCGATCGTGATCGAGCCGTCCTGGAACGGCTCCAGCGCATTGACGCATTTGATCAGGGTCGACTTGCCCGAGCCCGAGGGGCCGCAGACCACCACGACCTCGCCCTTGGCGACGGAGGTGGTGCAATCCTTCAGCACCTGGAAGCTCGGGCTGTACCATTTGTTGACGTGGCTGATTTCGATCATGGGAGCCGACTACCTGATGATGGCGATGCGCGACTGCAGGCGGCGGACGCCGTAGGACGCGATGCAGGAGATGGTGAAGTAGATCAGGGCTGCGAACAGATACATCTCGACCAGACGGCCGTCGCGCTGCGCGACCTTGGAGGCGGCGCCGAGGAAGTCGGGGATCGAGAGCACATAGACCAGCGACGTGTCCTGGAACAGCACGATGGTCTGGGTCAGCAGCACCGGCAGCATGTTGCGGAACGCCTGCGGCAGCACGACGTAGCGCATGGTCTGCGCATAGGTCAGGCCGAGCGCGGAGGCCGCGGCAGGCTGGCCGCGCGAGATCGACTGGATGCCGGCGCGCATGATCTCGGAGAAATACGCCGCCTCGAACATGATGAAGGTGATCAGCGACGAGGCGAAGGCGCCGACCTTGATCGGGCGCGACGAGCCGGTGATCCACTGCCCGATATAGGGGACCAGAAAGTAGAACCAGAAGATCACCAGCACCAGCGGCAGCGAGCGCATGAAGTCGACATAGAGCCCGGCGATCCAGCCCATCACGCGATAGCCTGATAGCCGCATCAGCGCGATCAGCGTGCCGAAGATCAAGCCGCCCGTCGCCGACAGCGCGGTCAGCGTCAGGGTGAAGGTCATGCCGTCGATGAACAGATAGCTCAGCGAGCGGCGGATGACATCGAAATCGAAATTGGCCAGCATCTCATTTGCCCGTGATGTAGCCGGGGATCGCCACGGCGCGTTCGAGCAGCCGCATGCCGATCACGACGATGACGTTGATGACGAGATACATCAGCGTGGCGGCGCTGAACGCCTCGAACACCTGGAACGAGAATTCCTGCATCGCGCGCGCAGCCCCCGTCAGCTCGATCAGGCCGATGGTGATCGCAACCGCGCTGTTCTTGACGGTGTTGAGGAATTCGGATGTCAACGGCGGCAGGATGATGCGGAACGCCATCGGCAGCAGCACGTAGCGATAGGTCTGCAAGGTGGTGAGGCCGAGCGCGGTCGCCGCCATCTTCTGGCCGCGCGGCAGCGAGCCGATGCCTGCCGCAAGCTGCACGGCGACGCGCGCCGACATGAAAAGGCCGATCCCGACAGCCGCCGTATAGAACGGCGCATTGGGCAGCTGCTTCAGCCACAGACCGGCGGTGCGAGGCAACAGCTCCGGCAGCACGAAGAACCACAGGAACAGCTGCACCAGCAGCGGCATGTTGCGGAAGAATTCGACGTAGAGAAAACCGATCCAGGTCGCGAGCTTGGACGGCAGCGAGCGCAGGATGCCGACGAACGTGCCAAAGATCAGCGCGATCACCCAAGCCGACAGCGAGGTCACGATCGTGACCTTCAGCCCCGCCAGCAGCATGTCGAAATAGGTGCCGGCCCCGGTCGGGTTCGGCTCCAGGAAGATGTGCCAGTTCCAGGTGTAGTTCACGGGGGTGTCCTGAAAGGGTTAGCTCAGCACTGAGCCGATGCGATCAGCTGATATGATCGGGGTCATCGGATCAAGCTCATTCCATCCGGCTGATGCAATCGATGGGCCAGTGTTGCCCTATTCACTCCAGCTCATAGCCCGACGGCTGCCGAGCCGGCAGCACGCACCCTCTCCCCGTAAGTACGGGGAGAGGGTGTAGAGCGTCGCCGCGGCGACGGCTCGAGTCCAAGCTTTGCGAGCTGCATCACGCGGCAGCCGCAATTGGAGAGAGCAGCTTACGGCTTGTACGATTCCGGATCCGGCGAGTCCGACGGCTTGGCGAACTCGGCCTTCAGCTCGGCCGACATCGGGGTGTTCAGGTTCAGGCCCTTCGGCGGGATCTTCTGCATGAACCACTTGTCGTACAGCTTGGCGCCCTCACCGCTGGTGTAGATCTTGGCGGTGGCGGCATCGACGACCTTCTTGAACTGCGGGTCGTCCTTGCGCAGCATGATGCCGTAGGGCTCCGGCTTGGAGAACGCGTCGCTCGAGATGACGTAGGCGGCGGGATCCTTCGACCCGGCGACGAGGCTCGACAGCAGGATGTCGTCCATCACGAAGGCCACCGCGCGGTCGGTCTCGACCATCAGGAAAGCCTCGGCGTGATCCTTGGCCGGGATGATGTTGATGCCGAGGCTGCGCGCGGCATTGGCCTCGGTGAGCTGCTTGATGTTGGTGGTGCCGGCGGTCGACACGACCGTCTTGCCCTTCAGATCATCGATCTTGGTGATGTTGCTCGCCTTCTTCGAGACGTAGCGGCTGGCCGTCAGGAAGTGGGTGTTGGTGAAGGAGATCTGCTTCTGGCGCTCGGCATTGTTGGTGGTCGAGCCGCATTCCAGATCGATGGTGCCGTTGGCGAGCAGCGGGATGCGGGTCGACGACGTCACCGGGTTGAGCTTGACCTCGAGCTTGTCGAGCTTGAGCTCCTTCTTCACGGCATTGACGATGCCCATGCAGATGTCGATCGCGAAGCCGATCGGCTTCTGGCTGTCATCGAGATAGGAGAACGGGATCGAGGAGTCGCGGACGCCGAGCGTGATGGTGCCGGTCTCCTTGATGTTCTTCAAAGTCCCCGTCAGGTCCTCGGCCTGCACCTGGCCGGCGCAGAGCGCGGCGGCGAAGGCAAGACCAAATAGGCGAAGCTGCTTCATCTGTATCTCCTCAATCCGGCTGATCGCCGGATGCTTGCATGAACTTCAACAAACTCAAAATGCCCCCCCAGCCTCGGACGATCTTTCGGCCGGGAGAGCGCGGGCACCATAGACCGCCCCGCGGCGGGAAGTTCTCGGACGCTTGCGACAAATTGCCTGTCGGACGTCCCCTTCGACAAGGCCGACGGGCCTATGCCGCAGCGCCAAACGCGGTGATGGTAAACTACGGAGGCCGCGGGGATGAGGCGACCCGACGAAAGTCGGAACCGCAGCGATTGCTCCTCACAGCGGCTTCCGCAGCTCACCCAGATCCCAGAACAGCCCCGCCATCAGACCCAGCGCCTCCTCCGTGACATCCAGCAGAATGTGCTCGTCCGGCGCGTGCTGCGAGCAGCCGGGATAAGAGTGCGGAACCCACATGGTCGGCATCTTCAGCACGTCGGCAAACACGTCGTTCGGCAGCGAGCCGCCGAAGTTCGGCAGCACGGCTGGCGCCTTGCCGGTGCTCATGCGGATCGAGTCCGCAGCCCATTTGATCCAGGGGCTGTCGATGTCGGCGCGCGAGGCCGCGAAGCCTTGCGTCATGCTGACTTCGATCATCGGGAAGCCGTGCGCGACGAGATGGGCCTTCACGTCTTCGACGATGGTGTCGACCTTGGTGCCGACGACGAAGCGCAGTTGCAACACGGCACGGGCGCGGCCGGGAATCGCGTTCGCCGGCTTGTCGATATTGCCCGAGGAGATCGCCAGCACCTCGAGCGTGTTCCAGGCATACAACCGCTCCGCCGGCGTCAGCCCCTCCTCGCCCCAATTGTCCGAGAGCGCCGGCTCGTCGGCGGTCGGCTCGACCTTCACGTCGGCGAGGATGGCACGGATCGCATTGGTAAGGCGCGGCGGCTTCAGCGAGTCCAGCTTGATGCGGCCTTGGCCGTCGACCAGCGTGGCTATGGCATTGGCGAGGATGGTCGCGGGATTGGCGAGCACGCCGCCCCAATTGCCGGAGTGATTGCCGCCTTCGCGCAAATTGACGTCGAGATGCAGCCGGATGCCGCCGCGGCAGCCGAGAAAGATGGTCGGACGCGCGGTCGACAGCCGCGGGCCGTCGGAGCCGATGAAGACGTCGGCCTTCAGCGCCTCGCGCTTGAGATCGGCGACCTTGGCAAGGTCGGGCGAGCCGATCTCCTCGCCCATCTCGATGATGAACTTGGCATTGAAACCGAGCTTGCCGCCGCGGGCCTCGCGTACCGCGCGCAGTGCCGCGATGTTGATGCTGTGCTGGCCCTTGTTGTCGGCGGTGCCGCGGCCATAAAGCCTGTTGCCGTCCGGCGTCACCGCCCAGGGATCGCGCCCATCGCGCCATTCGCCGGCCATGCCGTCGACGGTGTCACCATGGCCGTAGCTCAGCACTGTCGGGGCGCTGGCGCTCTCGTGATAGGTCGCGATCAGGAACGGCGCACGGCCGCTCGGCGACGGCACGATCTCGGAGGTGAAGCCGAGCTCGGCGAAGGATGGCGTCAGCTCCTTGGTCAGATAGGCGGCGAGCTCGTCCTTGCGCTCGGGATTGAGGCTCTCGGTGCGATAGGCGACCCGGCGGCCCAGCTCGGCCAAGAAGTCACCGCTCGTCAGGCTCTGACGGGCACGGGCGATTGCATCAATCCTGGTCATGGCGCTTTTCCAGTCACAACGAAGGCGGCGTCATATCGGGATCAGGAGGCGAGCGGAAGGGGCTGGCTTTGAATTCAGTGGGACGGCGGGCAAGTCTCGGATTTCGGAACTTGATGAGCGCACCGGTGTCCAGAAGTGCTGCGGCTCGCTCGGTGTACCTCGCCCCGCTTGCGGGTGAGGGGGTACAGGTCTCTCCACAAACGCTTCCCGTGCGGCTGCCCCTCACCCCAACCCTCTCCCCGTGAAGAACGGGGAGAGGGAGCGCACCGTCCAACCGGCGCGAACTCCACTCGATCACTGCTCGGGCTAGCCTCTGAGCTGACTGCTCGCGGCGTCCATCGTCACAAACGTTCTCGTTCTCGCGGTGCGTTGCGCACCCGAGTGATTGCCATGAACACCCTCCCAAGACAGAGGGCGCGGGGAATGCCGGGTGAAGGCCTCACCCATGGCCCGCCTGCAGAAAGATAAGCAGGCGGCAGTCACCACAGGTTCAGCCGAACATCCGGCATTCCCCGCGCGACGGTTTTCACGCTTATCGCGAGCTCTCCCCGGTGTCCGGCTTGATAGCCACCCTCATCGGCGGGATCATCCCCCGTCGACTTGGCACCAGCGTCGGGGTGCCAGGACCACACGCCTTCACGTCCGCCAGATGCCGTTCGTCGGCGCAGGCTTCCCCACGCTGCGGCATGCCGACAGCCGTCGCTTCCCCACCTCGCGTGTCGTGACGATCGCGATGCGCCCCTCCGTGGGAGGCGGGATTTCGGAAATAAAGCATATATTCGGGTATTCGTAAAGCGATTTGTTGGAGGCTGTTTGTGAGGTCGTCATTCCGGGGCATCCAAGTGCGGGACGGCAAAGCCGTCCGGCACTTGGATGAGCCCGGAATCCATAGCCACAGGCGGTCATGAGGAGAGACAGAGGTCATGTCCATCCCGCTTCCAGAAATCCGACTGTGAGTATGGATTCCGGGCTCACGCGGGTCGTGGACCCGCGTGCCGCGGAATGACGACTGTGGTCGTGGATGGACCGCCCCTCTCAGCTTGACGCCTGCTCAATTCACCGCGTTGCTGACCATCACCTCGATCAGCTTGGCCCCGGGACGGCGGAAGGCGTCGGAGAGTACGGGCTTCAGCTGACCGGGATCGCTGATCCGCATCGACTCGCAGCCGAGCGACTTTGCCAGCCCGGCGAAATCGACCGGCGGATCGACAAAGTCCATGCCGATGTAGTTGTCGTCGCCGTGGAACGACAGCAGCCGCTGCTTGATGATGCGGTAGCCGCCATTGTTGACGATGACGACCGACAGCGGCAGCTTGTGATGGGCCGCCGTCCACAGCGCCTGGATCGAGTACATCGCGCTGCCGTCGCCGGAGTAGCACACCACCGGGCGGTCGGGATTGGCCAGGCTGACGCCGACCGAGGCCGGCAGGCCCCAGCCGATGCCGCCGGAGGCGAGGCCGTGATAATTGTAGCGGTCGCGATACGGCCACAGCGCCGTCATGTAGCGCGCCGAGGTCAGGCCCTCGTCGACCAGGATGCCGTGCTCCGGCATCGCCTCGGCGACCTGCAGCGCCAGATAGTCGGGATCGATCGGCGCCTTGTCGCGCGCCGTTTCGATCTGCGCCGTCAGCGTCCGGCGTCGCGCGCTCCAGTTCTTCGAGGACAGCTCCGCGACGCGCGCCTGCGCCGTGGCTTGCAGGGCCGAGCCGCCGAGTTCGCGCAGCCGCGGGGTGAGTTGCTGAAGGGTCTCGCGAACGTCGGCCTTGAGCGCAATCTCGGCGCCGAAATTCTTTCCCAGCTCCCAATCGACCAGACCGATCTGCACGATCGGCAGGCCCTCCGGCAACGGCTCGATCTCGCTGTGGACGGACATCCGCAAGGGATCGGCGCCGAGCACGATCAGCAGATCGTGCGGAGCGAGCAGATCCCGCACCTGCTTCTGCGCGCGCGACAGCGAGCCGATGTAGCAGGGATGCTCGGACAGGAAGTGCGCGCCATAGGGCGCGGACTGCTGATGCACCGGAGCACCTAACACCGACGCGAACTCGGCGGCAGCCTGCAGCGCATCGCTCTTGACGATCTCGTCGCCGGCGATGATCACCGGCCGCTGCGCCTTCAGAATCCGCTGCGCCAGCGCCTCCAGCGCCGCCGCCGACGGCTGCACGCGGGCATCGACTCGCGTCGAGCGGCCGAGCTCGATGCCGGCCTCGGCATTGAGGATGTCGCCGGGCAACGAGATGAACACCGGCCCCGTGGGCGGCGTGGTCGCGACCTTGGCAGCGCGGCGGACGATGCGCGGCAGGTCCTCGAGCCTCGTCACCTCGACCGCCCATTTCACCAGCGGCTCGGCCATGCGCACCAGCGGGCCATAGAGCAGCGGCTCCATCAGGCCGTGGCCCTGCTCCTGCTGGCCGGCAGTCAGGATCATCGGCGTTCCCGTGAACTGCGCGTTGTAGAGGGCGCCCATCGCATTGCCGAGGCCGGGTGCGACATGGACGTTGCAGGCGACGAGGCGGCCGGACGCGCGGCTGTAGCCGTCGGCGATCGCCACCACGAGGCTCTCCTGCATCGCCATGACGTAGGTGAGATCGGGATGATCCTTCAGCGCGTGCATGACCGGCAACTCGGTCGTGCCGGGATTGCCGAACAGATGCGTGATGCCCTCGTCCTTGAGCAGCGCGAGGAAGGCCGAGCGTCCGGCGGTGCGGTTTTTCATGAGGCTTGCTCCGAGCAATGCGGCCTTGTTTGTTATGGCAAACTCTCACCGCGTCATGGCCGGGCTTGTCCCGGCCATCCACGTCGGTCGGCACGCGTGGAAGGACGTGGATGCCCGGGACAAGCCCGGGCATGACGACGTGGAAGCAGACGGGCGAAAAGCTTGGATCCTGGCTCTTCGCAATGACGGTGGAAGGAGCGGACTACGCGTTCACCGTCGCGTCATACACCGGATAATCCGTGTAGCCCTTCTCCTCGCCGCCGTAGAAGGTCGGGCGGTTGTAGGGCGTCAGCGGCCAGCCGTGCTGCAGGCGTGCGGGCAGGTCCGGGTTGGAAATGAAGTAGCGACCGAAGGCGATGGCGTCGGCCTGGCCGCCGGCGATGGCGGCTTCGGCCGGCTCGCCGGTGAAGCCGCCGGCACCGATCAGCACGCCCTTCCAGATCGGTCGGAACAGGGCAATCGCCGACGGCACGTTCTGCCAGTTGACGTCGGCGCGGCCAGCGCCGGAGGAGCGCGGCTCGATCAGGTGCAGATAGGCGATGCCGAGCTTGTTCAGCGCCTCGATCGCGTGCGTATAGAGCGGCATCGGATCGGCCTCGCCGGAGCCGTTGGCGATGCCGTAGGGCGACAGCCGCACGCCGACCTTATCGGCGCCGCAGGCTGCGATCACGGCCTGCGTCACCTCGAGCAGGAAGCGGCAGCGGTTCTCGATTCCGCCGCCATAGCGGTCGGTGCGCTGGTTGCTGCGGCTCTGCAGGAACTGCTCGATCAGATAGCCGTTCGCGCCGTGCACCTCGACGCCGTCGAAGCCCGCGGCGATGGCGTTGCGCGCAGCCTGGCCGTAGGCCGCGACCAGCGCGGGGATCTCGTCGGTCTCGAGCGCACGCGGCGTCTCGTAGGCTGCGAGCTTGCCGTCAGCCGTCATCGCCTTGAGATCGTCGCCGATCGCGATCGCCGACGGCGCCACCGGCAGCGCGCCGCCGGGCTGGAACGAGGAATGCGACACGCGGCCGACATGCCACAGCTGCAGGAAGATGATCCCGCCCTTGGCATGCACCGCATCGACGACCTGCTTCCAGCCGGCGACCTGCGCCTCGCTGTAGATCCCGGGCACGTTCGGACTGCCGGTGCCGGTCGGCAGCACCGGCGAGGCTTCGGCAATGATCAGTCCGCCCGGCGTCGCGCGCTGCGCGTAGTATTCGACGTTGAGCGGCCGTGGCGCGAGCGTGGCCTTGTCGGCGCGCATCCGTGTCAGCGGCGCCATCACGACGCGATGCTTCAGGCGATAGGGACCGATGTGAAGCGGTGAAAACAGTGCAGCCGGCATTTCTCCCCCAATTTCATTCGACCATGCGCCGATTGCGGTCATCTTGTTCGCAAAAGCTGGTAGTGGCAATGTCCGCCAGCCCCTTGCGCGAGCAGACCATCCATGCCGAAACCGACCGCCCTGCCGTCCCTCAGCCTGCGCATCGACCTCGATGATGGCAGCCGGATCGGGCCGGGCAAGATCACGCTGCTCGAGAACATCGAGCGCCACGGCTCGATCTCGGCGGCGGGGCGCGCGATGGAGATGTCGTACAAGCGGGCGTGGGATCTCGTCGACGAGATCAACCGGGTATGCCGCCAGCCGGCAGTGGCGCGCCAGACCGGCGGCCGGAACGGCGGCGGCGCGGCGCTGACCGCATTCGGCGAGCAGCTGGTCGAACGTTACCGCCGCATCGAGCGCGACGCGGCCTCGGCCGTCAGGAAGGATCTCGCGGCACTGCGCAGCGATATCGAGAAGCCGAGGAAGGACCGCGGCAGCAAGGCCGTCTCATAGCCGCCCCAGGCGCGCGGCTGCAACCGGGCGGCGCCGTCTCGCGTTGCAACCATGAGAGCGGCCATGCGATCGGCCGAATGATCTTGCGGCCGTGTCCAGACGTCATAGACCATTCATCCATCATCCTGCCGGAGAAGCTGCCGTGCCCCACCCTGCCCTGTCTGCCGATCATACTGCCGTCGTCACCGGAGGCGCCTCCGGCATCGGCCTCGCCGCCGCGCTGCGCTTCGCCGGGCTCGGCATGAATGTCTGCATCGCCGACGTCGACGAGGCGCGCCTGCGCGAGTCGGCCGCACGGCTGACAGCGGCCGCGACGCGCGGCGAGGCTGCGGTCATGACGGCCAAGGTCGATGTCAGCAGCCGAGCCAGCGTGGCCGCGCTCGAGCAGGCGGTGCGCGCGCGGTTCGGCACGGTCGACGTGCTGATGAACAATGCCGGCATCCAGCCGGGCAGCAGGATGTTCGGCCCGGAGGACAATTGGCAGCGCATCCTCGGCGTCAATCTGTGGGGCATCATCCACGGCTCGCAGGTGTTTGCAGCGAACATGATCGCGCAAGGACGACCGGCGCTGATCATCAACACCGGCTCCAAGCAGGGCATCACCACGCCGCCCGGCGATCCCGCCTACAACGTCTCCAAGGCCGGGGTGAAGGCGTTCACCGAGGCGCTGCAGCACGAGCTGCGCAGCACGCCAAACTGCCAGGTGACGGCGCATCTGTTCATCCCCGGCTTCGTGTTCACGCCGCTGACCGCCAATGGCCGGATCGAGAAGCCTGCCGCCGCATGGACGCCGGAGCAGACCGTCGACTTCATGCTGGACCACGTCGCGGCCGGTGACTTCTACGTACTGTGCCCCGACAACGACGTGCCGCGCGCGCTGGACGAGCGGCGCATCCTGTGGGCGGCCGGCGACATCGTCGAGAACCGGCCGCCGCTGTCGCGCTGGCACGCCGACTACACCGACGCGTTCGCGGCCTTCGTAAAGAAATCGCCATGATCGGGCCACACCGCCGCATCGCAGTGTGACGTCGGATGGCGCCCCTTGCGGGTTCCCGACGCGTCGGATCGCCGCAAAGGCGGCCGGCGCATCGCCCGCCTCCGTCGCGAGGCGCCCAATCGTGGCGAAGAAATCTCTTGCAACAATTGCATTTGCGGCCACGGCCGCGCCGCGCCCGCCGTTTGCGACGTTCGCGGCGGGGGATTCGTCAAGCGTAGCAGGGATGGCCGACGCCCGCCCGACGCCGCACGACAATCTGACGCAGAGGCATTCCACAATGCTTGCGCGAAGCGGCCACGAAGCAGGCGGCAAATGGCATGACCACCCGCACCACATCCGCCGCGACGCCTTGCGCCGGCGGACATGCGTCGGTGCGCAGCCATGGGAGTACGTCGGTCATGTCGCGCCATCACCACCATCATCACGACAGTCACCACGAACACCATCATCACGACCACCACCATCATCACCACCACAATCATCACAATCATCATTGCCAGCCGGCGCCGCAGCCCCCCACGCCGCCGACACCGACGCCTCCGACCCCGACGCCGCCCGCGCTCGGCTTTGTCGATCTCGGCGTGGTGTTCAACGACGCGACGCGGTTTCTCGAAGGCGGGCTGTGGCGCAACGTGGTCGACGAAGGCGGCCAGGGGCTCGGCAGCGTCTACAACTACACGGGCGATCTCACCGTGATTCAGGACGGCCTGAAGGCCATGGTCGCGGCCGGCCAGTTCTGCGGCCAGACGCTCACCAGCGTCAACAAGATCCTCGCCGACATCGCGATCGCGCAGGATGCCGCGATGGCTTCGGTGACCGGCGGCGGCGCGTTCGGCAGCATTGCCGCGGCGGAGACCGCGCTGCGCAACGCGCATCTCGACATCATCAACGTCGTCAACAATGATGCGACGCTCGCGGCCAAGGCCACCAATGCGGACGGCGTCACCGGCTTCCTGCAAGTGCCGGCGCTGCTGCCAGAAGGCGTGACGGCCGCAACCGCCGCCAAGGGCACGCTGGCCGAGCTCGGCCTGATCTTCAACGATGCCGCCAACCGGCTGCTCGGCGGCGTCAACGACAGCAATGTCGACGTCATCCAGGACGACGTCGATGCGCTGATCGCCGGCCTCAATGCCCTGGTCGCCGCCAATCCGCTGCAGTTCGGCGGCCTCACCGGCGTGCATGCGCTCGCCATCATCGACCAGCTGGCGCTGGTCAACACCCACATCAACGGCGCGGCGGGCAATGTCGATATCGGCCGCGCGCTGAACGACGACTTCCTCGACATCATCGACATCGTCGCCGGCGACACCAACCTCGCCAACATGGCGCAGCAGAACGGCCTCAACGGCTGGACCGGCTTCGGCGATTTCCTCAATCCGACGCCGGCCTATCAGGACAACCAGGCGCAGACCGATTTCTGGGCCATGTTCATCGCCCAGTCCAACGCGCTCGGCAAGGCGGCGATCGCCGCCGTCAATGCCGGCGATGCCGCGGCGATGGCCAAGGTCACCGCCGACCTGATGGTGTTCAAGAAGGACGTCACCGATTTCGACGCGGCGCAAGGCGGCATTTTCCAGGCTCGCTTCGACAACGAGCTGCTCGGCGACCAGAGCACGCTCGGCGCGGAGATCGCCAAGATCCTCGAGGGCTTCCAGACCGGCAACAAGGCTCTCGTCGCCGCGGCCGCCGACCAGATGCACCAGAACGCGGCCGATGTCGGCGGCAACAACATTCCGGTCAATGGCGGCGATTATGATGTCAACGGCACCACGATCGCGCAGGTGCTGGCGACCACGGGCGGCGCTGCGGCCGCCATTGCCAGTGCCGCGGATGCGAGCGCCGATACCGCGGCCGTGCTCGCGGACATTCTGGCCGCGCCGGCCTCGAACGTGATCATGCTGCCGACGGCGGCGCACGTCTCACAGGTCAGCGCAGGCGCAGCGGCGGCCGTCATCGATGCGCAGCTCGTGGAGGCCCCGGTGATCGACATGTCGCACCATCAGCATCATCACATGTGGGCGTGATCCGCGGATGCCTCGGGCGCCTGCAGCAGCAGGCGCCTGACCAGCGCGAGCGCGGTTTCCGTGGCCGGATCAGCCGCAATCACCGAGACCGCGAGCACGATGAGATCGACCGGCTGGTGCGACAGCACGATCACATGCGTCGCATGCCGCGCATTCATCAGCGCCACCATGCGCTCGACGGCAGGATCGGTCGCGGGCAGCCCCCAGGGCGCATCGGCCCGGCGCAGCACGCGTCGTGACGCGAGAAAGTCGCGCAGGACGGGCGGATCGTAGCCGGCCAGCGCGGGCTCGCGACAGCGGCGCGCGCTTTCGAAGACCGGCTGGCGGGTGAGCTCGGCAATCAGCTCGTCGCGCGTGATGGCGGTCGATGCGCCGATCGAATCCAGGACGCCCGGCTCGCGCGCCTCCAGCACCGCGCGCAAGGCATCGCCCATCAGCCCGATCGTGAGCACGCCGGCGATCGCCACCGCGCAGAACCGCGTGAGTTGCGTTGCGTCGACGTCCGGCGACAACGCGGCCGCGGCGGCGCCGAGCAAGGCGGCCCCCGAGATCCGCAGCAATGTCAGCCACACGCCCTGGCGCTGCGCCTCGGCGCTCGCGCCGGCGATCAGGATCGCGGTCACGGCCAGCAGCGCGCCGAGCGCGCCGAGCCGCACCGGCATGCCCGGCGCCAGCACGCGGAAATCGGTGATGATGAAGGGAATGACGATGAGGGCGCCGAACGCGACACGATCGATGGCGCGATTCTCCCAGGCCAGGAGGCTCGGGCGATCGCGACGGAGCAGCAGGACGGCGCAGACGGCGAAGCCCGCGAGCTGAAAGGCCGACAACACCATCGTGTGGTGGTTTTCGAGCTCCACCGGGCCAAGCGCACCGGCCAGGGCGAGCACGAGGCCGCCGAGCACCGTGGCGACCTTCAGCCCGCGATGGACATGCCTGCGCAGCAGGCCCTCGGTCACGATCACGGCGCCGAGCGGGATCAGCGCCGCCGGGATCAACGAGATGCGGTCGAGCGTCGCGCTGTCGGTCCACCAGGCGATGCCGCGCAGCAGAAACAGCGCGGCGACGACGGCCAGCAGCGCCACCAGCCGCGCCGTCAGCGGTCCCCTGGGATCGCGCCGATGCAGCGTGGCGGCGGCAACCGCAAGGCCGATCGCGCCGCAGAGATTGACGACGGAATCGGCGACCACGCCCGGCATCATGGCACGGCCTCGCTGGACGGCCGACGCGGACGCAGGGTGCCGAAGGCCCTGGTGTCGTCGAGCCAGTGCAGCAGCGGCAGGATCATCCGCTGCAGCGCCAGCACGGCCGAGGTCGCCAGCAGCGCCGGCACCGAGCCGGAGGGGATCTCGCGCAGCAGATAGCGCCGGGCGGCGGTGAGATCGATGCGGCCGAGTTGCAGCAGGTCGTCGCCCCTGAGATAGTCGAGCTCGCGTGCGCAAAATTCGTTGTAGACGTCGTCGCGGTGCTTGGGCGCGTCGTCATACGTCTTCTTCAGCGCATCCGAGCCCCCGGTATAGGCATTGGTGATGACGAAGCGCGCCTCATCGAAGCCGGCTTCGTCGCCGACGCCGAACACGGCGCGATGTCCTCGCATGATGCCGCGCGCAAGCTGCAGGTGATCGAAGCTCTGCCGCGCCTCGGACTGCGGCGACGGATAGACGTCGGAGAAGGTCTCGCAGACCATGCCGGCCACCGCCGGCACCTGGGTGACGTTGGAGATCCATTTCGGCCGCAGGCCATCGCGGATGAACAGCAGCAAGGTGGTGAGACCATAGAGCACGCCGGACAGGCCTTTGCCGCGCGCCTCGGGATCGACCATCACGAGGCCAAGATGGATCACGTCCTGGGTGTCGCCATCGCGCGCAACCTGCATCACCGCGAGCGCGTTGAACGCAATCGGCCGGCCGCTCGCCGCGTCGGAGACCAGCGTGATGATGGCGCGGGCAAGCGCCTCGCGCCGCCCTGAGAAGATGCCGTAGGTGAGATCCCCCGCCGCAAGCGTCTTGCCGGCGATGCTGCGGAGGTCGGCGACCAGCGCGGCCAGCGCCGCGTCATCCAACGTCGTGCCCGGGCTCTCGACGATGCGCGTGCGCAGGTCGGCATGGGTGCGCAGCGACAGGTCCATCGCCTCCTGCCCCAGCGCTGTCAGCCAGAAGCCGATGTTCGCTCGGATCCGCCTGGCCGCTGCGACGATGTTCATTCCCCTCATCCGCCCGGCGCCAACGCAGCTGGCTCGCCGGAGCCTTGCCTGCCTTTCGCGTCATATGCGCCGCGGGCGTTAACACGCGATCACGCCGAGCGGCCAGGCCGTCAGCACGGTAAACGCAGCTTGAACGATGGTCGTTGCAACAAAGTCTGCCCGTGTGTGGCTGCCCCTCACCCCAGCCCTCTCCCCGTGAAGAACGGGGAGAGGGAGCAGACCGGCGCCGTAGCGTTGGCCGTCGCCCATCAGTCCTAGTGTGTCGATCAATTCTTGCTCGGAGAGCAATCCATCATACTGACGCCGATTCATCAGCGCAGACTGCCCACTCCGGTCGGACTGCGCTCCCTCTCCCCGTTCTTCACGGGGAGAGGGTTGGGGTGAGGGGCGCCCCGCGCACCGGCCTCTCCTGGAGGGCAAAGAGAGGCCAAGAGCCACGCCTCACGCCGCCTTCGACACCTCCATCAGCAGGCGCTCGGCGCGGGCGTCCTCGATGCGGTTGACGAGCTTGCCGCTCTCGTGGCGGTCCCGCAGCGTCTTGGTCAGGGTGACGCAGGTCTGCACCAGCATGACGATCCCCATCGTCAGATAGCCCTTCATCCAGAGATCGATCGGCATGAAGAAGACGCCGAGCGCGACGAGGAAAGCGGACGCGCCGAAAGAGGCGTAGGAGAAGGTGATGAAGGCGCTGCTGTGGGGCTGGGTGTTCTGGTTCATGGTCGGCTCCTTTGGATTTCGGTTGGTTGCGTTGGGAAACGGGAAATGACGAAAATCAGTTGGCCGGAGCAGTGCGGCCGGCCTTCAGCCGCGCCAGTACGTCGTCCGCCGTGGTCTTGATGCGCGGGCCGAAGCCCTGCTCCGCGAGCTTCTCGGCCGTGGTGATCGGGCCCGTGGCGGCGTCGAGCTCCATCAGCGCCTCGTCGGCAGCCTGGGCCTCCATCTGCCGCTCGCGCAGCCGCTTCAGGGTCGCCTCGGCCTCGGGCAGCGTGCACTCGTAGGGACGCGCGGCCTCGATACCGCCGCGGCGCAGATTCCGCACCGCCTCCGCGGCACGCGCGATGCGCCGGCCGCGGTCGAGCTCGGCGATGCGCGCCTCGGCTCCCGACACGTGCTTCTTCAAGCGCGCGATCTCGGTGGCGAACAGCGCCCGCGCGGTCTTGGCGGCATCGCGCTCGGCCTCGAGCCCGGCGATCGCCTGAGCCGCCTCGCGGGCCAGATCCTCGCGGCCGCCATCGAGCGCGGCGGTGGCGCGCACCTCGAGATCGGTGATCCGGGCCAGCGTGGCCTCGAGCCGCTTGCCCTCCTGCTGGTCCTGCGCGATGGCCAATGCCAGCGCGCGCTTGCTGCGCTCGACGGCTGCGGCCGCATCGCGCATCTGCTGATCCAGGATCACCAGCGCGGTCCGATCCTGCAGCTCCTCCTCCGCGACGGCGACGGTGCCCCGAAACAGCGTCAGAACGGTCTTGAACATTGTGAACTCCCTGTTATGAGCATCGCTCATGGGTTTTCTTGTAGCGCAAACCTGAGCGTTGCTCAAGAACTATTTTGAGCATCGCTCAATATTTTGGTGACCGATGTCCAAGACACTGGAAAGACGAGCGAAACAGCGCGATTCCCTGATCGAGGCGGCCGAGCGGATGGTCCGGACCAGGGGTCTGGCCGGCCTGAAGACGCGCGATCTCGCCCAGGAGATCGGCGTTGCCAATGGCGCCGTCTACAACCTCGTCGCCGATGTCGACGAGCTGGTGCTGATGGTCGGCTCGCGCACCCTGGCGCGGCTCGACGCCGATCTGTCGGCGGCCGAGAGCGCCGGCCCGCCCGGCCCGGAGGCGGCGCTGGTGCGCATCGCGATTGCCTATTGCGATTTCGCCGCTCACAACCTCGAGCTATGGCGCGCGCTGTTCGAGCATCGCATGCCGGCCGACAAGCCGCTGCCGGACTGGGCGATCGCCGACCAGATGCACCTGTTCCGCCACATCCACCAGCCGCTGGCCGCGCTGTTTCCGCAGCGCTCGTTCGACGACATCAGCGTCACCGCACGCAGCCTGTTCTCGGCCGTCCACGGCATGGTCGCGCTCGGGCTGGAGCAGAAGCTGA
This sequence comes from Bradyrhizobium sp. SZCCHNS2022, assembly GCF_032377575.1. Lineage (NCBI taxonomy): Bacteria > Pseudomonadati > Pseudomonadota > Alphaproteobacteria > Hyphomicrobiales > Nitrobacteraceae > Bradyrhizobium > Bradyrhizobium sp. SZCCHNS2022. Next base: position 4,423,098 of record NZ_JAUHHZ010000001.1, read on the forward strand.
TCGCCGTGCCCGTGGCGGCGCTCCGCGAGCAGATCGCGACCATGGTGAAGGCGATGGTGACCGGGCTGGTGGCCAATTCGCCGGAGCCGGGCCATGCGCTGTGACGCTTTTCACATGCCAGACTGCGGCCTCCACTCGCGCTCGCCTCTGAACACAATTTCATCAGCGCGCCCCGGCTCGCCCTTGATAGATTGACGACGGCGGCACGCTGTTGCCGCATCGAGCGATCGGAGCAACCCAACCCATGTCACTGTTCATCCGCGGCGGCACGGTGGTGAACCATGATCATTCGCGGCGCGCCGACGTCCTGATCCAGGGCGGGAGCATTCTCGCCGTGGGCACCGCGATCGAGCCGCCGCTGTCGGCCGAGGTGATCGATGCCGGCGGCTGCTACGTGCTGCCGGGCGGCATTGATCCGCACACCCATCTCGAGCTCGGCTTCATGGGCACGGTGTCGGCCGACGATTTCGAATGGGGCACCAAGGCGGGGCTGTCAGGCGGCACCACGATGGTGGTGGATTTCTGCATCCCCGATCCCGGCCAGTCGATGCTCGCGGCCTATCAGGATTGGCGGCGCAAGTCGGAGAAGGCAGCGGCCGACTATGGCTTCCACATGGCCGTGACCTCCTGGTCGAAACAGGTGTTCGATGAGATGGAGATCGTCGTCCAGACCTACGGCATCAACACCTTCAAGCATTTCATGGCCTACAAGGGCGCGCTGATGGTGGACGATGACGAGCTCTACAATTCGTTCGCGCGCTGCGCGGAGCTCGGCGCGATGCCGCTGGTCCACGCCGAGAACGGCGACGTCGTGGCGCGGATGCAGGAGGCGATGCTGGCGCGCGGCATCGACGGGCCGGAGGGCCACGCCTTCTCGCGGCCGCCGGAGGTCGAGGGCGAGGCGACCAGCCGCGCCATCATGATCGCCGACATGACCGGCGCGCCGCTCTATGTCGTGCACACCAGCTGCCGCCAGTCGCATGAGGCGATCGCCCGCGCCCGCGCCGCCGGCCAGCGGGTCTATGGCGAGCCGCTGATCCAGCATCTGCTGCTCGACGACAGCGAGTATCGCGCCGCGGACTGGGACCAGGCCGCGGCCTGCGTGATGTCGCCGCCGTTCCGCGACCGGTCGCATCAGGACAGCCTGTGGGCCGGGCTGCAATCGGGCTCGCTGCAAGTGGTCGCGACCGATCATTGCGCGTTCACCCTGGCACAGAAGCGGCTCGGCCGCGGCGACTTCCGCAGGATCCCGAACGGCACCGGCGGACTCGAGGACCGCATGCCGCTGCTGTGGAGCGCGGGCGTCGCCACCGGGCGGCTGACGAAAGAGGAGTTCGTCGCGGTCACCTCGGCGAACATCGCGCGCATCCTCAACGTCTTCCCGCGCAAGGGCGCCATCATGGCCGGCTCCGACGCCGACCTCGTGGTGTGGGACCCGGCCGCGCACAAGACCATCAGCGCGAGCAAACAGGTCAGCCGTATCGACTACAACGTGTTCGAAGGCTTCACCTGCACCGGCGGGCCGGCGGTGACGGTGTCGCGCGGCCGCATCGCCTGGCGCGACGGTGAGCTGCGCGCGGACGCCGGCGACGGCCGCTACGTCGAGCGGCCGGCTTTCCCGCCGGTGCATGTCGCCAATTCCACCTGGAAGGAGATCACCGCGCCACGAGGCGTCGCGCGCGACATGATCACGCCATGATCGACGCTTCAAACTATGCGCGGCCCGGCGGCATTTACCGGGCGGAAACCGTTGCTGGCGTTGAATGCGAGTATGGCACAGTTGCGCATGGAAGTTCGCGATTCGGCCGGCACCAAGCTGCCGGGCTATGGCGACGCATTCTTCGACCTCAGGCTCCCCGGCGATCACTGCCGCGTGGCGCAAACCCTGCTCCGGATGATCCGCGGCGACGATCACCGCTCACCGGTTCACAGCGTGCACTTCTTCCGCGACGACGCCGAGATCGGCCGCTGGTCGGTCGAGGACGAGCACGTGGAGATGACGGTGATGGACGCCTTCGCGCACACGCCGCCGGCGGCGGCGTAGCCTCCTCGGCGCCGAAGGACCTCTCCTGACCGCAGCGCCTCACGCGCGGCGCGGATGCGCGCTCTGGTGCCACGCCCAGGCCGAGCGGATGATGGTGGCGAGATCGGAGCGCTTCGGCATGAAGCCGAGCTGCTGCGCGGCGCGGCGGCAATCGGCAACCAGGATCGGCGGATCGCCGGCGCGGCGTTCGCGCACCACCAGCGGCACGTGCTCGCCGGTTTCTTCGCGGATCGCATCGACCACCTCGCGCACCGAATGGCCGCGGCCGGTGCCGAGATTGTAGGTCCCGCCGGCATCCCCCGCCAGCAACCGCTCCAGCGCGGCAATGTGAGCGGCGGCAAGGTCGTCGACATGGATGTAGTCGCGCACCGCGGTGCCGTCGGGCGTGTCGTAATCCGTGCCGAAGATCGCAAAATCCCCGACATGGCCGAGGATCGCCATCAGCGCGCGCGGAATGAGATGCGTCTCGGGATCGCGCAGCTCGCCGATCCGTCCCGCTGCGTCGGCGCCGCAGGCGTTGAAATAGCGCAGTGCCGTCGCCGACAGCCCGTAGGCCGCGTGATAATCGGCCAGGATCTGCTCGATCATGTATTTGGAGCGGCCATAGGGATTGACGGCCCGGCCGGCCGCGCTTTCCGGAATCGGATCCGGTCCGGCCTCGCCATACACCGCGCCCGTCGAGGAGAATACCAGCCGCCGGCAGCCGGCCTCGCGCATGCCCTCCAGCAGGCCCAAGGCGCCGGCGACGTTGTTGCGATAATATCTCTGCGGGTCGACGACGGATTCGCCGATGGCGCTCGATGCCGCGAAGTGCATGACTGCCTGGACGTCGTAGCGCCGGATGGTCTCCGCGACGGCGCGGCTGTCGGCGATGTCGCCCACCACCAGCGGCCCCCATTGCGCGAAGCTGCGATGGCCGGTCGACAGATCGTCATAGCAGACCGGCGTGAAGCCGTTGTCGGCGACCGCCTTGCAGCAGTGAGCGCCGATATAGCCGGCGCCGCCGGCGATCAGGATCGCGCCCTTCGTTCCCATGCGTCGCGACGCCTTCGTCCCGGAGATGAAGTGGTGAAGCCCGAACGCAGCACGCGCCGCAGCATAGGTCGGGGTTGCAGCGGAGGCAAATGCAGGTGCCAAGGCGCCCGCTGCGAAGCTCCATCTCGGCAATGCCGTTCATCGCTACAACCGCGCGAGCGGAGATCGATTAACCTCCGCAGTCCCAGGCGTGGCTGACGATGAGAGGTCGATGCCGGATGTTGTTGGCATTGCAGCCGCAGCGGCGACATCTAGCCGTGAACAAGTCCCGTACCGTGAGTCGCGGCTGATTCGGACGCGGTTCGTTCCAGCCGCGTTCCGAACGTTAACGGCCACGCGCAGCAGCGTCGCATTCCGGGACATCGCGCCCGCGCCGGTTGCAGAGCCGGTCTAGGCCAGCATCTCCAAGCGCGAACCTGGTGTGAAGCAGTGCCGTCACGACCGCTGGCCGGCCGAGCGTGCAAGTTCCATTCGGCGCCCCGGATATCGGCGGACCTATAGCGCATGCCTCCCAACCCCGAGTACGGGTGCCGCGTGGCGCGGAATGCAGTACAAGTCGTCCGGCGTGATCAGCGTCTGGCGATGCAGGAGGCGGTGTCGTGAGCGAAACATCGAGCAACGTCGATACTGCTTCGCGCGCGGCATCGACGCAGCCCCCCTCGCCCGCCGCAGCACCCGGCCTGTGGGCGCGTCTCGCCATTCCGCTGCTCGCCGTGATCGTCGCGCTTGCCTTCGTGGCGCTCGCGACCAGCCGCTGGACGGCGTGGACCGGCAATGCAACGACCCAGACGACGAACGACGCCTATGTCCGCGCCGACCTGACCCAGCTTTCCAGCCGTGTCGCCGGCGAGGTGACGAAGGTTGCGGTCAGCGATTTTCAGCAGGTCAAGGCCGGCGACCTCCTGGTCCAGATCGATCCGGCGGATTATCAGGCGCAGGTCTCGCAGGCTGAAGCCAATGTCGAGGCGGCGCAGGCAGCGCTCGACAATCTCAGCAACCAGGTCGAGCTGCAATATGCGACCATCGCCCAGGCCGAAGCGCAGCAGGTTTCGGCCGGCGCCGCCGAGGTGCTGGCCCGCCAGGAGGAGGAGCGCCAGCAATCGCTGTCGCAGAGCGAGGCAGGGACCAAGCAGCGGCTGGAGCAGGCGACGGCGGCCTATGCCAAGGCGCAAGCGGACGTGCGCGCGAGCCGCGCGGTGATCGCCGCGCAGCGTCATCAGCTCGAGGTGCTCACCGGCACCAAGAAGCAGCGCGGCGCAGATCTGGCGGGCGCAAAGGCCGCGCTGGCCGCGGCGCGGCTCAAGCTCGGCTACACCAGGATCACCGCGCCGTTCGACGGCGTCGTCGGACAGCGTCAGGTCCAGGTCGGCGACTACGTCAATATCGGCAGCAGCCTGATCGCCGTGGTGCCGCTGCCGCAGGTCTTCGTCATCGCCAACTACAAGGAGACGCAGCTCACGCATGTCGCGCCGGGCCAGCCGGTCGACGTCACCGTCGATTCGTTCCCGGGCGAGAAGCTGCACGGCCGGGTCGAGCGGATCGCGCCGGCTTCCGGCTCGCAATTCGCGCTGCTGCCGCCGGACAACGCCACCGGCAATTTCACCAAGGTCGTGCAGCGCATTCCGGTGCGCATCGCGCTCGACGGCAACCAGCCCCTGCTGGCACGGCTGCTGCCGGGCATGTCGGTCGTGACCCATATCCGCACCGCAGGCGCGGCCGATGGCGCCAAGTGAGCCGGCAAGCGAGAGTGATCGCGGACCGCTGTCGCGCGGCGGCCAGGCCGCACACCCGCTGTTCGCGGTCGGGGCCGTGCTGCTCGGCTCATTTCTCGCCAATTTCGACAGCCGGCTGACCTCGGTCGGCCTGCCCGATCTGCGCGGCGCGTTCTCGCTCGGCTTCGACGAGGGCGCCTGGCTGTCGACGGCGGCGATCGGCTCGCAGATCCTGATCGCGCCGGCGGTGGCGTGGCTCGCGACCGTGTTCGGCCTGCGCCGCGTGCTCGGCATTCCCAGCCTGATCTATGCCGTGGTGTCGCTGATCATTCCCTTCGTGCGCGACTACCCGACCCTGATCACGCTCGCGATCATCCACGGCATGCTGCTCGGCACCTTCGTGCCGGCGACCTTGATGATCGTCTTCCGCAACCTGCCGATCCGCTGGTGGCTGCCGGCGATCTCGATCTACTCCATCCGCGTCGGCTTCGCGCTGGATACCTCGACCTCGCTGGTCGGCTTCTATGTCGAGCATCTCGGCTGGCAGTGGCTGTACTGGCAGGGCGTCGTGCTGGCGCCGCTGATGGCGGCGATGGTCTATCTCGGCACGCCCGCCGAGCCGGTGAATCGCACGCTGCTTCGAAATGCCGACTGGGGCGGCATGCTGCTGCTCGGCAGCGCCGTGGCGATGATCTATGCCGGACTCGACCAGGGCAACCGGCTCGACTGGCTGCAATCCGGCACGGTGGTGGCGCTGCTTGCCGGCGGCGCCGTGCTGTTCGTTCTCTTCCTCGTCAACGAGGCCCTCAGCCCGCAGCCCTGGGCGCATTTCAACGTGCTGTTCTCGCGCAACATCGGGCTCTCGCTGGCGGTGATCCTGCTGTACACCCTGACCAGCCTGTCAAACGCGTCGCTGGTGCCGAATTTCCTCGCCACCATCACGCAGCTTCGCCCCGAGCAGAGCGGCTCGCTGCTGTTGATCTACGGTGCGTTGCCGCTGATCGTGCTGGTGCCGCTGTCGATCTGGATGCTGCGCCATGTCGATGCGCGCCTCGTCGTCGTGCTCGGGTTCAGCGCCTTCGCGGCGGCCAATCTGTGGGGCACCCAGCTCACCCATGCCTGGGCGCGCGAGGACTTCATCGGCATCGTCGTGCTGCAGTCGATCGGCCAGGCGCTGACCTTGCTACCGATCATCATCATGGCGCTGTCGAATTCCGATCCGGCGCGCGCGACATCGTTCGCGGCCTACATCCAGATCATGCGGCTCGGCGGCGCCGAGATCGGCGTCGCGCTGATGGGGACGTGGCTGCGCGTGCGGGAGCAGGTGCATTCGGCGTATCTCGGCCTCAACATTCAGAGCGGCGATGTCGACGTCTCCCGCGCGCTGCAGCGGCTGACCAGCTATTTCGCGGCCCACGGCGGCGCCCAGGCCAAGGCACGCGCGGTCGGCACCTTGGCCTCCCAGGTGCAGCGCGAGGCCAACGTGCTCGCTTATCTCGATGCGTTCTGGCTGTGCTTCTGGCTTGCGATCGCCGCGCTGCTGCTCGTCGCCTTGATCACGCGCGCGCCGCCGGGGCCGTTCTCGCCGACGCCAATCGGTTTGCGAGCGGCGTGGATGCGGCGGTTCGGATCGTCGGCGACGTGAGCTTTGCCGCGCGCTGAGATTAACGTTTGAAGTGAAGAAAAGCCGCGCGAGACAAGCGCTCGCGCTGGATGTTGCGTGTCTGCTCAGAACACCACGACATCTAGCCGTGAACAGATTTCAAACCGCGATGCGCGGCTGATTCGGACGCGGTTCGTTCCAGCCGCGTTCCGAACGTTAACAGCATCGCGCTACGCCGTCGCATTCTGGGACATCATGCGCGCGTGAGTTGCGGCAGCTCATCCAGCGGCCATTTCGGACGCTTGATCTTGGCGTACGGCAATTTCGTCACATCACGCGCGACCACGCCGGGCGCATCGACCATGATGATGTCGGCCGCGATGGGCGCAAATGATGCGCGGAAATGCTGCGCGGATTTCACCACGACGAGCTTGCGCGTCGCCGGATCGCAGCCGAGCTGGGTGAAGAAGTCTTTCCCGAACGCCTGGCAGCGGAACGTCGTGATGACGACCTCGACGCCGTTGCTCGCGATCAGCGCGCAATCGCCGAGCTTGGCCGGCGTGCCGGCGAGGCCCGTCATCACCATGTTCTCATTCAGCGCCTTGATCTCCCACGTCGCATCGACCGGATCGCCCGACAGCGGGCCGATCTTGCCGCCGATCCGCAAGGGCAGCTTGGCGCCGACGCCGGCATCGAAGGCGATGCGCACCGCGATCGGATCCCACATCGGGCCGACGCAGACGTTCTCGATCTTCCGCTCGAGCACGCGGCGCAGGATGAAGGTGGAATCGCCGGGCGCGCCGCCGCCGGGATTGTCGCTGGCATCGCCCAGCACGATGGTGCCGTCCTTCGCCAGCGCCTGGTCGAGCGCGGCATCGACGCCGGGCATGCGCTCGGTCACGGCGTCGCGCATCCCGATCAGTTCATCCGCGAGCTTCCTCGCCAGCGCTTGCGCTTTGGCGCCATCGGGATCTTCAGCGGCGTCGCTGTAGACCAGCACCTTGGTGCCCATGGACGGCGTATCGCCCCAGCCGAAGCCGTGCACGATCGAGACCGAGACGATGCCATCCTTGCCCTCCATCGCGGTGGTGCGGTCGACGAAGCTGCGCACCGGCTCGCGCGTCGTGTGCAGGGTCACGATCATGTCGGTGTCGACCAGCGCCTTGCGCAGCTCGAGCCGCTTCTCGGCCAGTTCCGTGCAGTGTTTCACCAGGTCCTGCGCGCGCTCGAGGATGTCGGTGTGCGGATATTCCTTCCAGCAGATCAAGAGATCCGCGCTGTCCACCATCAGCTCGCTCATGTGGACGTGCGGATCGAGCGTCGCGCCGATCACCACGTCGGGGCCGACGATCTTGCGAATCTGCGACAGCAGCTCGCCCTCGCAATCGTCATAGCCGTCGGCGATCATCGCGCCGTGCAGCCCGATCAGCGCCATGTCGACCGGCAGCGCGGCCTTGAGGTCGGCGAGGATCTGGTCGCGCAAGGTCTCGAACGCCGCGCGCGTGACGAGCCCGTTCGGCACCGCCGCCGCCACCAGCCCCTCGATCAGCGTCCAGCCCTTGGACGGTCCGACCTGCCGCGCCGCCCAGAGCGGCCCGCCATGCATCTGCATCTTGTCCGGATGCGTCCCTGCCGGAAAGTACGCGCGCTCGTGGAAGGTCGCGAGCCCCGTCGGCATCGGCGCAAAGGTGTTGGTCTCGGTGGCGAGGGCGGCGGAGAAGACACGCATGGAGGAGAAGCTCTTTGTTGGCGCGATGACGATGAGGCAGCCGCAGGGGACCGCATCGCGTCCACAAGCACAAGACCGCGCGGGGACAGAGCGCCCCGTCGCTCAGCGCATAGGCTCAAGCAGGCTGAAACTATCTCAACGTCACGTTGGGTTTTTGCGAGAGGCGGTAAAGATTCAAAGCCTCTCTGATCTTCGCGAGGTATTTGCCCGGCACGTAGCCGTATAGGCAGGTCTGTTCGGACGGGCCTCGCTGTCCTGCCGGTCCGCGGACAGGTCTCAGATCAAGCCCCGGCCAAACAAACGCGTTGTACTCGCTGACGTCTACCCACGACCGATCATCGTCAAGGCCAAGCCGCTGCTTGATCGACAAGGGAATGCCAAGTTTGGAAACATCGCCCATGGACGGCGCAGCATGCGTGATCGGTACAACATAGACCAACCGCCCTGGGCCAATGCCAGTCTTGATGAGGACGACCAGCGACGGCCTGTCCTTCCGTCCTGATGTCTCTCCGCGCTCTTGTTCATGTTTCCAGAGAAATGAATAGCTCAGGACCATTCCGGCCTGTGGTTCGTCAGGAATGAACACCGCGCAACTCAGCGCCGGATGCCGGGATTCGTCTCCGGGCTCGGATCGTCCTCGTAGTCATAATCGTGCTCAGAAGGGACCTCGGCGTTGTTCATGATCGCCAGATCGGCCTCGGAAAGCTCGAGCGTCGATCCGGCTCGTCTGTAGGAAGCCCAGAGCTGATGAAAGGTCTCCGCAGACACGAGATAAATCGTCTCACGCCCCGACTGCGTGATCTGCACGGGCTCCTTGAGGGCCTGATCGTGCCAAAGGCCGAAGTCCTTTTGAACGTCTGAGGCGGCGACCGATTTACCCACTGGGACCTCCCGCACGAACCGCCATAACTTTATGCGTCCGCCGGCCTTGTTTCAACGTGCCTCGAGCAATCGGCGACCGCACCATGCTTCCATGGCCAATCAGCTTCGCACCGACTGATCCTCGATCGCCTTGATCGCAACCGCCGCGACCTGCGTCAGCGCCTCGCGATCGGCGCCGGAGGACGCCATCACGCTCATGCCGGTGATGACGGCGGAGACGTAGCGCGCGAGCGCGGCGGGGTCGGCGCTCGGACCCAGATCGCCCTCCGCCTTCGCCCGCTCGAAGCGATGCCGGAGCTGCTCCTCGGTCTTCGCGCGGCGCGCGGCCAGCTCGAACGGCACGTTGGCCGAGCCGGAGCCGCAGGCGAGACCGCCTTGCACCAAGAGGCATCCGGGCGGATTGGACGGGTCGGTCTGCTTCTCGGCGACGCCCATCAGCATGCGTGACGTGACCTCGCGCGCGGTCGGGGCACTCAACACCTCCGCCATCCAGGCCTCGCCGCGCAGGGTGTAACGGTCGAGCGCGGCCTTGAGCAGCGCCTCCTTGCTGCCGAACGCCGCATAGAGGCTGGGCGGATTGATACCCATGGCCTCGGTGAGCTGGGCGATGGTCGCGCCCTCATAGCCGTGCCGCCAGAACACCTCCATCGCCTGGTCCAGCGCGATGTCGCGGTCGAATGTCCGGGGCCGTCCGATGCCCATCTGCAATTCTCCTACTTTGTCTCCGCCCCGAGGTGTTTTTTATCTAGTTGCGATTCCTAGCCATTTCTTTGATCTGCCGCAGCCGCCAAAGTTCCATCTAGGATTTTCGTAGCATCCGATACATAAGTCTCTTGCGAACGGGTTGCCAGCGCCACATCTGTAGTGAGCACTACAAATCTGGAGCGCGACAATGCCTTCGCCCGAACCAAGTTCCCCCAGCCGCCTGAAGCGGTGGCTGAGCACCGTTGCCGTCGCCGGCGTGGTGATCGCCGCCGGTTCTTACGCCGGTTCGCAGTATTTCCATTTCAGCCCCGTGCCGCAGGCGGCTCACGCCGCGGCGCCGGAGCAGGCCGTGCCGGTGACCGTCTCCGTCATCGAGCCGCGCAAGGCCAGCCTGTGGGACGAGTTCTCGGGTCGGCTCGAAGCGGTCGAGCGGGTCGAGGTCCGGCCGCGCGTGGCCGGCGCCATTCTCGCCACCAATTTCACCGAGGGCTCGCTGGTGAAGGCCGGCGACGTCTTGTTCAAGATCGACCCCGCGCCCTACGCCGCCGAGGTCGATCGCGCCCAGGCGCAGCTCGAAGCCGCCCGCGCCCGCGCGTCCTTCGCCGCCAACGAGCTGGAGCGCGGCGCACAGCTGGTCGGCAGCTCCATCGTCACCAAACGCGACTTCGACCAGCGCGACAACGGCAATCGCGAGGCGATCGCCAACGTCAAGGCCGCCGAGGCGGCGCTGCAGGCGGCCAAGCTCAATCTCGACTACACGCAGGTGCGCGCGCCGGTCGACGGCCGCGTCGGCCGCATCGAGGTCACCGTCGGCAATCTCGTCGCCGCCGGCTCGGCCTCACCGGTGCTGACCAACCTCGTCTCCGTCAATCCGATCTATGCGAGCTTCGACGCCACCGAGGATGTCGTGCTGCGCGCGCTGGCCGCCGTGGCCGACGCCTCCGGCAAGCGCGGCAATCTCGACCGCATCCCGGTGGAGATGACGACCTCGGGCGGCACCACCGCATCGGGCCACATCCAGCTGATCGACAACCAGGTGCAGGGCCAGACCGGCACCATCCGCGTCCGCGCCGTGTTCAGGAACGAGACCGGCACGCTCATCCCCGGCCAGTTCGCCCGCGTCCGCATGGGCCAGCCGCAGCAGCAATCGCTCGTTCTGCTCGACGAGCGCGCCATCGGCACCGACCAGGACAAGAAGTTCGTCATGGTCGTCGGCGACGACGAGCGCGCGGTGTACCGGCCGGTCACGCTCGGCGGCAGTGTCGAGGGTCTGCGGATCATCTCGGCGGGCTTGAAGCCGGGCGAGCGCGTGGTGGTCAACGGCCTGCAGCGGGTGCGCCCCGGCGCGCTGCTGAAGACGCAGGTGGCCGCGATGGGCGCGCGGGATGCGGTGGACGGGAAGCAACTGGCACAGCGCTGATCATGTCGGACAAAGGCCGTCACCACACACGCGCTGCCCACCCTCCCCTGGAGGGGGAGGGTCGGCGCGCGCAAAGCGCGCGGCGGGGTGGGGTGACGGTCTCAGCGATGCGCGATCTGCCGGCTGCCCTTCGTTTCTCTGGAGCGGCGACCACGATCACGTTGAGCACCGCATGAGCGGAGGGGCCGCCACCCCACCCCGGCTCGCATTCGCTGCGCTCATGTGAGCCGACCCTCCCCCTCCAGGGGAGGATGGGCACCGGGCCAGCCGATCGAGCTATCTGGACAACAACTACTGACCTCCCGACCACGGGGCCTTCCATGAACCTCTCCAAATTCTTCATCGACCGGCCGATCTTCGCAGGCGTGCTGTCGACGCTCATCTTTCTCGGCGGCCTGATCGCCCTGTTCTCGATGCCGATCTCGGAATATCCCGACGTCGTGCCGCCGTCCGTGGTGGTGCGCGCGACCTATCCCGGCGCCAATCCCAAGGTGATCGCCGAGACGGTGGCGACGCCGATCGAGGAGCAGATCAACGGCGTCGAGAACATGCTCTATATGAGCAGCCAGGCGACCACCGACGGCGCGATGACGCTCACCGTCACCTTCAAGCTCGGCACCGATCCGGACAAGGCGACGCAGCTGGTGCAGAATCGCGTGCAGCAGGCCGAGCCGCGGCTGCCGGCCGTCGTCCGCCAGCTCGGCGTCATCACCAAGAAGAGCTCGCCCGACCTCACCATGGTCGTGCACCTGAACTCGCCGAACGGCCGCTACGACACCACCTATCTGCGCAACTACGCGGTGCTCAACGTCAAGGACCGGCTGGCACGCATCGACGGCGTCGGCGACGTGCAGCTGTTCGGCGCCGGCGACTATTCGATGCGGGTGTGGGTCGATCCGCAGAAGGCCGCCGAGCACGGCCTCTCGGCCTCCGACATCGTCAAGGCGATCCAGGCGCAGAACGTCGAGGCCGCCGCCGGCGTGGTCGGCGCGTCGCCGAACGTCAAGGGACTGGACCTGCAGCTCTCGGTCAATGCCGAGGGCCGTCTCTCCAACGAGGACCAGTTCGCCGACATCGTCGTCAAAACCGGCGCGCATGGCGAGGTCACGCGGCTGCGCGACGTCGCCCGCATCGAGCTCGGCGCCTCCGAATACGGCCTGCGCTCGCTGCTCGACAACAAGCAGGCGGTGGCGATCCCGATCTTCCAGGCGCCCGGCTCCAACGCGCTGCAGATCTCCGACAACGTCCGCGCCACCATGGCCGAGATCAAGAAGACGATGCCGGAAGGCGTCGAGTATCACATCGTCTACGACCCGACGCAGTTCGTGCGCTCCTCGATCGAGGCCGTCGTGCACACGCTGTTCGAGGCGATCGTGCTGGTCGTGATCGTCGTCATCCTGTTCCTGCAGACCTGGCGCGCCTCGATCATTCCGCTGCTGGCGGTGCCCGTCTCGATCGTCGGCACCTTCGCGGTGATGCATCTGTTCGGCTTCTCGATCAACGCGCTCAGCCTGTTCGGCCTGGTGCTCGCGATCGGCATCGTCGTCGATGACGCCATCGTCGTGGTCGAGAACGTCGAGCGCAACATCGAATCGGGGCTGTCGCCGCGCGACGCCACCTATCAGGCGATGCGCGAGGTGTCCGGCCCAATCATCGCGATCGCGCTGGTGCTGATCGCCGTGTTCGTGCCGCTGGCCTTCATCTCCGGCTTGACGGGACAGTTCTACAAGCAGTTCGCGCTGACGATCGCGATCTCCACGGTGATCTCGGCCGTCAACTCGCTGACCCTGTCGCCGGCGCTGTCGGCACTGCTGCTGAAGGGCCATCACGACCCGAAGGACCGCCTCACCCGCGTCCTCGACAAGTCGCTCGGCTGGTTTTTCCGCGGCTTCAACCGCGCCTTCGTCCGCGCCTCCGACAATTATAGCGGCAGCGTCTCCAGGGTGATCACGGCCAAGGCCGCGGTGATGATCCTGTACGTGCTGCTGATCGGCGCCACCGCCGTCCTGTTCAAGCAGGTGCCGGGCGGCTTCGTGCCGGGCCAGGACAAGCAGTACCTGGTCGGCTTCGCCCGCCTGCCCGACGGCGCCACGCTCGATCGCTCCGAGGAAGTCATCCGCAAGATGAGCGACATCGCGCTGACGCAGCCAGGCGTCGAGAGCTCGATCGCCTTTCCCGGCCTGTCGATCTCCGGCTTCACCAACTCCTCCAATGCCGGCATCGTGTTCTCCGGCCTGAAGCCGTTCGACGAGCGCAAGGATCCGTCGCTGTCGGGCGGCGCGATTGCTCTCGAGCTCAACAAGAAATACGCGGGGATCCAGGACGCCTTCATCGCGATGTTCCCGCCGCCGCCGGTCAACGGCCTGGGCACGATCGGCGGCTTCAAGCTGCAGATCGAGGACCGCGCCGGCCGTGGCTACGAAGCCTTGAACGACGTCACCACCGCCTTCATGGGCGCCTTGCAGAAATCACCGGAGATCGCCGGCGCGTTCTCCAGCTTCCAGGTCAACGTGCCGCAACTGTTCGCCGACATCGACCGCACCAAGGCGCTGCAGCTCGGCGTTCCCGTGACGGAGGTGTTCAACACCCTGCAGATCTACCTCGGCTCCTACTACGTGAACGACTTCAACAAGTTCGGCCGCACCTACTCGGTGCGCGTGCAGGCCGACGCGCCGTTCCGCGCCCGGGCCGACGATATCCGCCAGCTCAAGGTCCGTTCGTCCACGGGCGAGATGGTGCCGCTGTCGGCGCTGCTCAACGTCCGCCAGAGCGCAGGTCCCGAGCGCGCGATCCGCTACAACGGCTTCCTGTCGTCGGACATCAACGCCGCGGCGGCGCCGGGCTTCTCGTCGGGCCAGGCGCAGGCAGCGGCCGAGAAGATCGCGGCGGAAGTGCTGCCGCCGGGCTTCGCCTTCGAATGGACCGACCTGACCTATCAGGAGTTCATCGCCGGCAACTCGGGTCTCTGGGTATTTCCGCTCGCGATCCTCTTGGTGTTCCTGGTGCTGGCCGCGCTCTACGAGAGCCTGACGCTCCCTCTGGCGATCCTGATGATCGTTCCGATGGCGCTGCTGGCGGCAATGGCCGGCGTCTACATCTCGAAGGGCGACAACAACATCTTCACCCAGATCGGCCTGATCGTGCTGGTCGGCCTCTCCGCCAAGAACGCGATCCTGATCGTCGAATTCGCGCGCGAGCTCGAATTCGCCGGACGCACGCCGCTGCGCGCCGCGATCGAGGCCAGCCGTCTCCGGCTGCGGCCGATCCTGATGACCTCGATGGCGTTCATCATGGGCGTGCTGCCGCTGGTGCTGTCGACCGGCGCGGGCTCCGAGATGCGGCGTGCGATGGGGATCGCGGTGTTCTCCGGCATGATCGGCGTCACCGTGTTCGGCCTGTTCCTGACGCCCGTGTTCTACGTGCTGCTGCGGACGCTGACCGGCATGCGGCCGCTCGTCCAGCATGACGGCCACGGCACCGTGGCGGCCCAACCCGCGGAGTAAACAGGAATGTGAACGCGCGTGATGTCGAACGTCGAGAAACGCGATCGTCCCTTGATTCGTAGAGACAATCGACAGTCGGCGTCCCCATCACGCTCCACCGATGATCCGTTTCACGATCAATTCTACCGAACTGTGAAACGGATCACAGACCAGCGCAGCGGGATGGAGGACGCCAACTCCATCACGTTGCGCCGACCCGGCGGCCTTTCCCGCACCAGGCCGCCGGGTCATCTGACCTTTAGGAGTTGCAGCATGGATTTTTTGAATCAAATGGTGGCAGCCCGGCTGATGAAGACGGCGGAGGGTTTCGAGCGCATCGGCGCGCACCGCGCCACACACCGCCTCCCGGCCCCGCCCCAGCGTCTGGGCACGACACCGACGACGCTGGCGCTGGTGGTCGATCGCCAGGGACGTGACCCGTCCGCCGCGCCCTGCTGCTCAGGCGCCGACGGCGTCTGATGGCGACAGTGTGGCGGGCCAGGCCCGCCACACCAGGCCTCATGTGAACGCAGGCTTGGTCTTCTCGACCCAATCGGCAAAGCTCTGCGGCGCAACGCCGGTGATCGTCTGATAATCGTCCGTCACCTCGGCGACCCGCCCCTGAGCCGTATTCGGCTCGAACGACGCGAACACCTCCGCCAGCGGTCGCGGCAGTCCGGCGCCGACCATGCCCTGAATGAGACCTTCGAGGGGCACCTGCACCACCTCGATCGGCTTGCCCAACGCGGCCGAGATGATCTGCGCCTTCTGCGCCTTGGTCAGCGCCTCCCCACCACTGAGCGTGAAGATCTGTTTGCCGCCGGCGCTGCCGGCGAGAACCGTCGCCGCCGCGCGCGCGAGATCGTCGCGCGCGATGTCGGCGCTCGCACCACCCTGGTCCGCCGTGAACCAGCGGCCCGAACCGAGGATCTGCGGCAACGAGCTCATCAGATTTTCGAAGTACCAGTGATTGCGCAGCACGGTCCAGCCGGCGAGCCGGCTCTCTTGCAGAGCGGCCTCGGTCAGCGCGTGATCCGACGCGATCAGGATCGGCGAGCCTTCGGGCTTGGGCATCGACGTGTAGACGACGTGACCGACGCCGGCCTGCTCGGCTGCCGCGATCGCGCTCTTGTGCTGCTGCAGCCGACGGCCCGGCCGGTCGAGCGCATCGGTGCTGATCAGCAGCATCCGCTCCGCCCCGGCGAACGTCGCGACAAGCGAGCCTGCATCGTCGAAATCGGCGCTGCGGACCTGGACGCCTTGCGCCGCCAATGCCTGCAACTGCTCCGGCTTGCGGGTGGTGGCGATGATGCGGGAGGCCGGCACGCCGAGCGTGGTCAGCAGGTGGCGGATCACGGCGCGGCCGAGCTGCCCGGCGGCGCCGGAGACGAGAACGGATGGAGACATCGTTAACCTTCGTTACGAGGGGCTGGGATGGGCAGGACGTTGGCTTTCGGCCGCAGTCGCCCTAAAGTCTCGTTTCGAGACCAGCACTACATTAGGAACCGCGATGACCCGCCGAAAGAAGGCAGTTTTCTGGGAGATAGGCACATGAAGGGAACTGCCCCTCGTGTCGCAGCGACGACTGATGGACCCGGCGACGACGGCTCCAGCCGCTGGAAGGCGAAGTTCGCCTCGATCGACGATTGCCCGATCCGCACGGTGATCAATCAGATCGGCGACAAATGGAGCCTGCTCATCCTGGCCGTGCTGGGCTGGCGGCCGCACCGCTTCGGCGAGCTGCGGCGCGAGATCAGCGACATCTCGCAGCGGATGCTGACGCAGACTTTGCGCGACCTGCAACGCGACGGGTTGATCGCCCGCCGCGTGCTGCCGACGGTGCCGCCCAGCGTCGAATACAGCCTCACTGACGTCGGCCGGAGCCTGCTCGGGCCGATGTCACACCTGATCGGCTGGGCCGAGCAGCATCACGCCGAGATCAAGGCCTCGCGTCAACGCTTCGACGCGAGCATCGCGTCGGACTAATCGACGGCATGGCGCCAGACAGCCGCGTCACGGCGCGACGTGACGACATCGATGCGGACGATCGGCGTTGGTGCTCGGACTGCGGCGCCGGAACGGCTCACGGCCGCTTGCATCCTGCGCGATCGAGCATGTCCCTGACGATCAAGGGCGTTGCCGGTGTTTGCGCCGCATCGGGCGCTGCGGCAGCGGAGCTCAGCGCCTGACCGGCCTGCGCGGCACTCAAGTTCAACGATGTCCGGCAGGTCGCGCGCCCCATGCTGGCGACTGCGCCGGCGGCCTCGCCGACGCCGGCAAGGTAGGCGGTGAGAACCTGCTGGGCCGTGCGGTCGGTCGGCGCCTTCTCCAGCATCTGAATCACCTGGGCGACCGATATCTGGCCTTGGGAGGTGGACGGCGCGGCGCTGGATGGCGACGTCGCCGCGATAGCTGACGCGAAGACGACGACCGTGGGGGTCAGTTTGGCCAGGCAACGAGACATGAAATGGCTCCTGAGTGAGTGGACGATGTGTTTCTTCGGAATCGCATCTGGCAGCCTCGCGCACGTTCCCGATTCCGCACGCGCAGCTTGGAGTGCCGCCCGCGATCGACCCTCCCCCTCCAGGAGAGGGTGAGACCGGTCGCGCAGAGCCGCAGTCGAGCGGAGGACAGATCTGTCGTGCGAAAATAAATTATTGTCAAACGATAATTTTTGGATCAACCTATCGCCAGGTCGTCGAGAGACCCATCAACAGCGGAGCCGTTCGACCATGACGCAGACAGCAGAGACATTCGGCACGACTGCCGCGCACGACAGGCGCGGCGATCGCATTCGGCGGCTCAGCCGATTGATGTCGGCGGGCTGCCTCGCGACATCCGCTCTGCTTGCCGCGGCCATGGCAATCTATTGGGCCGTGACGCCGACACACACGCTGTTCAGCCAGGCCGGAATTCCGCATGCTCCGGTGACCGAGATCGACCCGTCCACACGCGCGCTCGCATTCGCCATCGC
The DNA here is from genome assembly GCF_032377575.1 of Bradyrhizobium sp. SZCCHNS2022. NCBI lineage: Bacteria > Pseudomonadati > Pseudomonadota > Alphaproteobacteria > Hyphomicrobiales > Nitrobacteraceae > Bradyrhizobium > Bradyrhizobium sp. SZCCHNS2022. The sequence continues at coordinate 4,440,684 of NZ_JAUHHZ010000001.1, forward strand.
CATGATCCCGCTGGGCACGCTGATCTGGGGCCTCTTGAGCGGACGTCGTTGCTTCGATGCCTTCGCCGCCGGCCGCATCTTCTCGCGGGACTCGATCCGACAGCTCCGTGCATTCGCGACCGCTGTCGCAGCATCAGCCCTGTTGAAGCCACTCGCTGCTGCGGCGCTGTCCGTCGTCCTGAGCCTGCAACAGCCGGCGGGACCGAAGACCCTCGCGCTGAGCATGGGATCGGACACGCTGCTAGCTCTGATCTTCTCGGGGACGGTCGCGGTCATCGCCTGGGTGATGACCGAGGCGCTGGAGATCGCCGACGAAAACAATCAGTTCGTCTGAAGGACAGCACATGCCGATCCGAGTGCGGCTGGGCGTGATGCTCGCCGAACGCAATGTGAAGTCCAAAGACCTCGCTGAATATGTCGGGATCACCGAGGCCAACCTCTCCCTTCTCAAGCAGGGCAAAGTGAAGGGTGTGCGCTTCGAGACCCTCGAGCGGATCTGCCGGTTTCTGGGCTGCCAGCCCGGAGACCTCCTGAGATATGAGGAGGCGCCGTCGGCCGAGACGGACATCGGGTGACACCACAACCACGATAGCTGCTGATCACGACGGCCGGACCCGCACTCGCGCGAAGCCGGCGGCCTGCCACGAGAGGCTGGCGCGCCCGCGCGTCGCTGCAACGCCGCTGATGCAGTGCATGAACGCCAAAATAGCATCATGTGACGATCAAAACTCGCGCTTGCCACGGCTTGGTCGAGCCGATAGCTTTTTTGAACATTTCAAGCGCCTGGGATCATCGAGCATGCTTTTTCTGCGGACCACCTCCACGACGGCAATGGTGTCGAACACGACGGATCGGACGGCCAGAGGCGCAGTTGCAACCGTGTCGAAGACGGCGCTGGTGGCTGCAGCCGCGTTGCTCGGCGTGATCGCCTCGGCGCAGGCGCGCGATCTCACCGTCGTGTCGTGGGGCGGCAACTATCAGGACGCGCAGCGCAAGATCTACTTCCAGCCGTTCGCCGCCAAGCTCGGCGCCACCGTGCTCGACGAGAGCTGGGACGGCGGCTATGGCGTGCTGCAGGCCAAGGTGAAGGCCGGCGTGCCTAACTGGGATGCGGTGCAGGTCGAAGCCGAGGAGTTGGAGCTCGGCTGCAGCGACGGCATCTATGAGAAGATCGACTGGAGCAAACTTGGCGGCAAGGACGGCTTCATCCCGGCCGGCGTCAGCGATTGCGGCGTCGGCGCCATCGTCTGGTCCACCGGCATGGCGTTCGACGGCGACAAGATCAAGGATGGACCGAAGACCTGGGCGGATTTCTGGGACACCAAGAAGTTTCCGGGCAAGCGCGGCCTGCGTAAGGGCGCCAAGTACACGCTCGAATTCGCGCTGATGGCCGATGGCGTGCCGACGGCCGACGTCTACAAGGTGCTGAAAACCAAGGAGGGCGTCGAGCGCGCCTTCAAGAAGCTCGATGCGCTCAAAGCCGACATCGTCTGGTGGGAGGCCGGCGCGCAGCCGCTGCAACTGCTGTCATCGGGCCAGGTTGCGATGACCTCGGTCTATAACGGCCGCATCACCGCCATCAACCGCACCGAGGGCAAGCATTTCGGCTTCGTCTTCCCGGGCAGCATCTACGCCGTCGACAGCTGGGTGGTGCTGAAGGGCTCGCCGAACAAGGACGCCGCGATGAACTTCATCGCGTTTGCGAGCCAAGCCGACAACCAAGCCAAGCTGCCGGAATACATCGCCTACGGCCTGCCGAACATCGCCGCCGCCAAGCTGGTGCCGGAGAAGTACGCCGCGGAGCTGCCGACCACGCCCGACAATCTCAAGCAGGCGATCGCGCTCGACGTCGGCTTCTGGACCGACAATTCGGAAGAGCTGTCGAAGCGCTTCAACGCCTGGCTGGCGCGCTGAGGTCCCTCGTCAATCGGGCGCGCGATCCGTCGCGCGTCCGCCCGCCTCGGTCATGAGTTGCGGCGTGACCAGCGCCGAAAGCCAGCGTACATGGACAGCCCCTTCATTTCGTTCCGGCAGGTGGTCAAACGCTTCGGGCCGCTGACCGTCGTCGACCGTCTCGATCTCGACATTGCGCGCGGCGAGTTCATCGCCCTGCTCGGCCCCTCCGGCTCCGGCAAGACCACGCTCTTGATGATGCTCGCCGGCTTCGAGCAGGCGACCAGCGGCACGATCGCTGTGGACGGCGCCAGGGTCGACGGACTGCCGCCGCACAGGCGCAACATGGGCGTGGTGTTCCAGAACTACGCGCTGTTTCCGCATATGAGCGTGCGCGACAACATCGCCTTTCCCTTGAAGATGCGCAACGCGCCGAAGGCCGAGATCGCGACGCGCGTCGCGCGCGTGCTCGACATGGTCAAGCTGTCGGCAATGGCCGAGCGCAAGCCGGCGCAGCTCTCCGGCGGCCAGCAGCAGCGCGTCGCGCTGGCGCGTGCGCTGGTGTTCGAGCCGCAGGTGGTGCTGATGGACGAGCCGCTCGGCGCGCTCGACAAGAAGCTGCGCGAGCAGATGCAGCTCGACATCCGCGACCTGCATCGCCGGCTCGGCCTGACCATCGTGTTCGTGACGCACGACCAGGACGAGGCGCTGACGATGTCCGACCGCATCGCCGTGTTCAACCACGGCAGGATCGAGCAGATCGGCACGCCGCGCGAGATCTACGAGCTGCCGCGCACGCCGTTCGTCGCCGAGTTCATCGGCGAGACCAATCTGCTGTCGTGCAAGGTGGAGGAGCAGGCCGGCGAAACGGTCCGGCTGACGACGGACGGCGGGCTCACGCTGTCGGCGCATGCCGGCGCTGCCGGCATCGACGGCGGCAAGGTGCGGGTTTCGATCCGGCCCGAGGCGATCCGGATCAACGATCACGCCGCGGCGACGGCGAACCGCGTCACCGCGCGCATCCTCGACGCCGTGTATTTCGGCGATCACATGCGCCTCGTGGCTGTTGTCGGCGAGCAGCGGCTGATCATCAAGGGCGACCGCATGAGCGAGGCGGCAGAGGTGGGCCGCGACGTCGCGCTGTCCTTTGCGGCGTCGGATGTCTGGGTGGTGGGATCATGCGACCAGACCTCGGCCAGCGCCTGAAGGCGGCCCTGCTGCTCGCGCCGCTGCTGGCGTTCATGCTGTCGTTCTTCGTCGTCCCCTTGGTGACGATGATGAAGTCGGCGGTGTCCGATCCCGTCGCGACCGAGGCGCTGCCGCGCACGGCGAAAGCGCTGTCCGGCTGGGATCGTAGCGGCGCGCCGCCCGCCTCCGCTCAGACCGCGTTTGCCGAGGACATCCGCGCGCTGAAGAACGACGAGCAGTTCGGCGATCTCGTCCGCCGCCTCAACAGCGCGCAATCCGGCTTCCGCAGCCTGCTCGGCAAGACCCGGCGCGCGCTCGACGGCAGCGGCGCCACTGATCTCACTGCGATCGATTCACGCTGGAGCGAGACGTCCTGGTGGGTGACCATCGCCGAGGCCGTCGCCTCGCCCTGGACCGACAAGAACCTGCTCGCGGCCGTCGATCTCGAACGCAATGCATCCGGCAACATCGCGGCAATGCCCGAGGGCGCCTCGGCCAACCGGCTGATCATGATCCGGACCTTCATGACCTCGGCGCTGGTAACGCTTGCCTGTATCCTGATCGGCCTGCCCTATGCGATGGTCGCAGCCTCGGTCGAAGGATGGCGCCGGCAGGTGCTGCTCGGCGCCGTGCTGCTGCCGCTGTGGACCTCGCTCCTGGTGCGCACCGCCGCCTGGTACGTCGTGCTACAGGACAACGGCCTGATCAACGCGACATTGAAGGGGCTCGGCCTCACGTCATCACCGGTGCCGCTGATGTTCAACCGGCTCGGCGTGGTCATCGCGATGACCCATGTGCTGCTGCCGTTCATGGTGCTGCCGATCTTCAGCGTGCTGATCGCGATCCCGCGCAACCTCATGCCGGCGGCGGCCTCGCTCGGCGCGCATCCGCTGCGCGCCTTCCTTCATGTGCTGCTGCCGCTGTCGATGCGCGGCGTCGTCTCCGGCGCGCTGCTGGTGTTCATGGCCGCGCTCGGCTACTATATCACCCCCGCGCTGATCGGCGGCGCCAACGACCAGATGATCTCGTCGGTCATCGCCTATTACGCAACGGGCGCGGCGAACTGGGGCATGGCGGGCGCGCTCGGTCTGGTGCTGCTGGCGATGACGATCCTGCTCTATGCCATCTATATGCGGCTGACGGTCGAGGAGCAGCGCGCATGAGGCCGTTGCCGATCATCAAGCTCATATTCGCGGCGTTCGTGGTGATCTTCCTGCTCGGGCCGCTGGTCGCCGTGCTGCCGTTGTCGCTGACCGACAGCGTCTTCCTCAACTATCCCATATCAGGCTATTCGACGCGCTGGTTCAAGGAGCTCGTCACCGCCGAGTCCTGGCGGCTGTCGATCGTGAACAGCCTGCTGATCGGCTCCGGCACCACGGTGCTCGCCACCCTGCTCGGCACGCTCGCCGCACTCGGCCTGCGCGGCAGGCGCGCGTCGCTGCTGGTCTCGACATTGCGAACGGTGTTCCTGCTGCCGATGGTCGTGCCGGCGGTGGTGCTCGGCGTCGGCATGCAGCTGATGTTCGCGCGCTACGGCCTCACCAACACCTATCTCGGAGTCATCATCGCCCACACCGTCGTGGCCGTGCCGTTCGTGCTGGTCAATGTCTCCTCCGCGCTGCAGGGCGTCGACATCCGCCTGGAGCAGGCCGCCGCCAGCCTCGGGGCCACGCCACCGACGGTGCTGGTCTCGGTCACCCTGCCGATCGCGCTGCCCGGCATCATCTCCGGCGCGCTGTTCGCGTTCGCGACCTCGCTCGACGAGGTCGTGCTGACCCTGTTCGTCGCCGGCCCCAACCAGCGCACCCTGGCGCGGCAGATGTTCGCCACCATTCGCGAGAACATCAGCCCGGCGATCGTCTCCGCCGCCGCGGTGTTCATCCTCGGCACGATCGTGCTGTCGCTCGCGATGCTGGCCATCCGGCGGCGGATGGCGTGAGCCCGAAGCCCGGTGCCTCGATATCGCGATCCAGCTCGCGCGACGTCCTCTTCGTTCCAAGCTCCCGTCATTCCGGGGCAAGGCCGCAGGCCTTGAACCCGGAATCTCGAAATTGGCTTGCGTCTATTTCCAACAACCTCGAGATTCCGGGTTCAATCGCCGACGCGCATCCGCTACGCGGTTGCGCCTCGACGATTGCCCCGGAATGACGGGGCAATGCCATTAACGTGTCCCGCGACGGGATAGGATTTCGCCCTACCCCGCCTTCACGTATTTCCGCCAGTCGTGCTCCTCCTTGAACCCGAGCACCTCGCGCGTCTTGCGGTTCGACAGCGGCGCTTCGCGCTCGCCGAGCTCGCGGGTCACCGGCACGCCGGGGCAATAGCGCTGCAGCAGCTCCCGCGTCGGCATGTTGGCCGTGACCGTGTCATTCACCGCGTTGAACACCTGGAAGCCGAGCCCGTCCTTGGCGATCGCCAGATGCACGATCTCGCCGAGGTCGCGGGCATCGATGTACGACCACGCATTGCGCTTGCGCGACGGCGGGTCGGCGAGGAAGCGCGGGAACATGTCGTATTCATGCGGCTCGATGACGTTGCCGATGCGCAAACAATAGATGTCGATGCCGTAGCGCATCGCAAACGCGCGAGCCGTCTTCTCGTTGACGACCTTCGAAAGCCCGTAGGAGTCCATCGGGTCGGTGTCGTAATCCTCCTCGAGCGGAAAGCTGTGGAAGTCCTTGTCGCCCTCGGCAAAGCACACGCCGTAAGTCGTCTCGCTGGAGGCGATGATGATCTTGCGCACGCCGAGCTTGGCCGCGGCCTCGATGACGTTGTAGGTGCTGATCGTGTTGACGCGGAAAGTCTCGTTGTCGGGCTCGATCAGCACCCGCGGGATCGCGGCGAAATGCACCACCGCATCCGGCGCCTGTGCGGGCCGGCCGGCCGCAAAGCCGCCGCGGCCGAAATGCGTGGTCAGCGCATTGAAGGCCTGGCCGCTGTCGGCAAGATCGGCGATCAGCGTATTGATGCCGGGATGATCGAACGGCTCGAGGTCGACATTGAGGAGCTCGTAGCCCTTGCTCTGCAGATGCGGCAGGGCATGACGCCCGGCCTTGCCCGTTCCCCCGGTGAACACCACGCGCTTGGCTGTCATGTGTTTCCTCATCCCTGCTGTTCTGTATCGTTCAGCGCTTCTATCAGCTTCTGCAACGTCCGCTCCATAGGAACTCTCCGGCCAATGACGCTCCGCTGATCCACCTCGGGCGCGATCGTACGTTCGTCATGCTGACGCCCACGGATGCATGTTGCCAGCCGTTTCTACATTCCCCGCTTCCTGTGTTGTCCAGCCCGCGTCTGCGTGACTTGCTGATGAGGCTCGTTCGCAAAATTTTTCGGCGGCTGCGTAACCAAAGTTCCCTTTTTTGGAGTAGGTATTAGGGTGCGGTCACAATGTATTGGGACGGCAGGCCCGTCCCTGAAGGGATATTGTCATGAGATTGTCGTCGACTGTCGTCGCCTCCTCGGCTGCCGCCGTGCTGGCAACCGTCCTGCTATGCGGCCCTGCCGTATCGCAAATCACACCAGGCCCCGCCACCTCGCTTCAGGGCGTGACGGTCGACGCACCGAAGCAGGCGACAAGGCTCCCGAGGTCGAAGGCCACCGCCGACGCCCCGAGCTCTCGCCGCGCACCGTCAGCCGCCCAGACGGCTTCGTCGACCACGTCCGCCCCCCCGACAGGCTCTGTGGAGGAGAGGCTCGCCAAGCTTCAGATGACGAGCAGCAGCTGCAACGGCGGCTGCGAGACGAGCTTCAAATCCGCGAAGGCGCCGTGGGTCGGCTGCGCCCTGTCGGGCCAGGAATTCTCGCATTTCGATCCGGCCTGCAGCGACACGCTCAAATACAGGGACTACGCCGATTGCGCGGGCACCAAGGCCTTCCTCGGCTGGGATCGCAACAAGGTCTGGCTGCATTGCACCAGCCTGCTGGCCGGCGGCAAGTTTCAGGTCGCCGAGTTGAAGCGAGCCAAGCGCGCTCATTAGTCGGCGGCTTCGTTCCTCAGCCTCATGCGCCGTAAGGTCTTGGCGGCCTGCGCTCGACGCAGGCCGCCGTTTCTTTGCACCCGCACCCTGCCCGCCGTAGAGCGGGAGACATCATTGATGTCGTAGGCCTCGCAAGCCCGGCGCTCCGACGTCCTGGCCGGGATTGTCCGCTCCGTTCAACTGGAGATTGGCGCAGTGCGAGGCAGGAGCCCGCCTCGCAGCCAAGATCTCCAACGGCGTGGCAATGACGAGGGCGGAAATCCCGATCGGCGCTGTCAGGTACAAGGGGAGCGGCAGAAGCATCTAAGCCATGAGCGCCGCGAATTGCCATCAAGCAGTCGTTTGGGTGATCAGCTGACCATAGCGGACTTCGTCCTGACACGAACGCGGCCTTGATACCAACTCCGACACCGAAGACATCGACCTGTGATCGCCGTGAGTTCACCTCGATCGCTACTTCCCACACGCCTGCTTGCATGCATCGAAATTCGAGCGCGCCGTGGCCAAGCACCGCGTCAGCTCTTCGATCTCCTTCCTTGGGTAGTTGCACATTTGCACATCCCGCCTGTTCTCGGCTTTGCATATCTCCATGCATCCGTTGGCGGCCTCGGCAGGCACGATCGAGACGGCCGGCATGAGGGCCAGCAATCCCGCGACGATCGATCCCAATGCCTTCATTTCACCCTCCTCGCTGTTCGCCGGCACTGCCGTTGCCGACACGACGCTTCTTCCAACGATAGCGGTCTTCGCCCGCGCGTTTGCCTCCCGCCCGCGAGAACATCCGAGCAGACACAGAGCCGCTTCGGTCTCGAACGCGCCCTTGGCGGCTGGCCTTCGTGTCAGCGCAAGAGACGGTCGCAAAGCAGATTGGAATTGCGTCCGTAGGGCATTGATTCAGGTCAACCTCAACGAGCAGTATGACCATAGCGGTTGCTGTTCGCGAATAAGTCAGCAGGCGGACGACACCGGGCTCGTGCAGACTCATGCGCCCAACGGCGCCCCTGCGGCGATGAACCTTCGGGCTTGCTCGCGCGACTTTATCCATATTGGGCGAGATCAAGGTCGCAAATGACGACTCTGGCCAGAGCTATTTCCAAAGTCTTTTCCGATTCATCAACCGGCATTTCAGACGCGCTGCTCAAGCAGGTCTTGCTGGCCGCTGCCGCAGTCTTGCTGGTGGCGGCGCTGGCGCTGACCTACGGGCTTGATCTCAGTCCCGGCTTGTTCTGACCGGGCGACGTCCGGCGAGCCTGCAGCGGAATGAGGGCAAGCAGCGCGGCCAGGGCAACAACCGAGGATCGCATGCGACGTGTCCTCCATTCTTGGTGAGGTAAGAACCAAGTTTTGTCTTGGCCAAGACCCTATGACGAAATCGTCTCGCCGCCACGGCGATTGCCTCAGGGGCCGACCAAGCGGCACTCTCGGCCCCCCGACTCGTTTGCCCTGCAGACCGCGCTCTGCAGCAGCTTCATCTGCTTCTGCGAAAACTCCTTCGACCAGTCCCGTATGTTTGCCCGCATCGCTTCCAGCATCAGCCCGCGGAGAGGATCGTCTCGGAGCTTTCCGATGATGATCCCTCGACCGACGCCGGTGAGGGTGCACGCGCCGGGGTAGACAAGGATCTTCAGGGTCTCGGCATCTATTGATCCCTTGATCACCCGTTCGATCCGCGCATTCAGAACGACGATCGGACGACCGCTGGCATCGCTCGCTTGCGCCTGATCGTCGATTGTCGCTTCGATGGCAACCGGGGCGTCGATATCGGGCGGGACATGTTCGAAGATGATGGCCTGCATGGCACTTGGCGGACAGGGAATGATGCCGGCACCTGCGCCGGTGTAAGCAGCGCAGCAGAAAAGCCAGCAGATCACCCATGTCCGCGGATCAGCAAGCGAAGTCTTGATCATCGCGGGATGATGTCACTGCTTTGCAAAGTCCACAATGCATCAAGGACGACGAGGCGGTTTCCGTCAATGACGCACAAGCGGACGACGGCCGCCTGTTTCCTCCGGCGCGGACCGAGAAGGCTCGGCGGGCTAGGGGGAGACGGCGAACGATCTGATCTCGATTGGTCGGATCAAGAAGTCATCAATCTCGCGAAGCAGCTCAACAATCCCCCGAAGGGGGAAATCGAATTCCGAACGATGCAACCAACGAAGTCGTGCGCCTCGGGTCAAAAGCGGACGTTCAGCCCTCCGGCGGCTAAAATCTGCTGCTTCCAGAAAGCCGAATTTTTCTCTTTCCTTTTTTCCGAATCCGTGTTTATCTGTCGCCATCCCGTCTCACACGAGGGGCGCTTCGCGGTCGTCACGAACGTCGAGGCGGGATGCGGTGGGCGTGTTGTTGTCGCAGCGTGGCTTGTCCGCGCCGACGAACGGCAGCGATGCGCACGGTCAAGTCGCGTGGTCCTGACACCCCGATGCTGGTGTCCCGCGCAATGCGCGAAAGCGCATTGTCGCGATACGGTGGCCAGAAAGCCCGGCGCACCGGGGAGATCGCGAAGCAGCCGTCAAAACCATCGCGCGGGGAATGCCGGGTGTTCTCGGCTGAACCTGTGGTGACTGCCGCCTGCTTTTTTGTTGCAGGCGGGCCATGGGTGCGGCCAGCGCCCGGCATTCCCCGTGCCTCTTCTCAGGAAGAGGGACATCGATCAGCAAAGCTCGGACGCGAAAGCGCGCCGCGAGGCCGCGAAGCCATGTCTCAGCGCCGTCATCACAATCCAACCGCCGTCCTTGCGGGCGAAGCGAAGCAATCCAGAGTCACGAGTGCAACTCTGGATTGCTTCGTCGCTACGCTCCTCGCAATGACGGAGGGCGTGGCTGAACAAACTCGGCTGGATGGCCGGTTCAATCGAGCCGGGCTTGATCGGGTCACGACGACGGGGCATCGGAGCCTGCGCTCGCAGTTGCGGTCGGGCAGCCGGCGAGCTCGCGTTCACCCCGGAGGACACGTCAATGATCATGAAACCGGACCAGGATGGGCCACCAGCCGCTTCGGCCGATGGTGGGCACGACAGGGGCGAAAATCAGGACGGCGATCAATGATTTAGTAGACCTCACCAGCGTTTCAGGCCCGTTGTTCGCAAACAGGAATTTCCGGCGGCGCCCGCACCGCCCCAGGGGCGGTCGTCGAGCTATGGCGGGGTTCAGGGTCCTGGAACGCTACCGCCCTTTCCCCACACCAACCGAACATGTGATGTCTCATCCAGTCCGTCGCCCAAGTGGTTCGTGCGGATCTCCTGGCGGCTCGAAGCAAATGCGCATTGCGCGATATGACGAGATCCAGCGGTCGATGGGATCAGCTGCACAACGCAATCTAACCGACAGGTTCAAATCAGCACCGGTGGCGGGGGTCTTCCGAAATACCCATCGCGGAAGCGAACATGTGTGCGTGTAGTTCGCTGGCGTTCGCGTGTAGACGACGGCGAGGATATGTGGCGCGAGGGTGCCTTGAGATGCGTCGCCCAGGTCTGGGGGCCGGCAATAGCCTCGGCTCTGGTGCTTCAGAAGCGCAAGGCGGTCATGAGAGCGCCGGCTGAAATCTCCGCGGAGTCGGCCCGCAGCAGTTTCAGCACGATATCCCGGCCTGCATTGGGCAGAATGCCATCGCAACATGCGTGGAATTTTTGCTCCCGATCGGCCGGCGAGAACGGGTTCGCCCCCGTACCCTTGGGATGCCGGACCTCCCGGACGAGTTTCCGGCCATCCTTCAGCGTGACAGTCACGCGGTGAGGCGGCCTCTTGTCCGGATCGAGAACCGAGGGCGTGGACAGTGCGCGCATTTCGACAAGCGGCATCAGGCGCCGGGTTTCCGGATCATTCACGGCCTGCTGGGTCATGTCAGCGAGCGAAAGATGGCCGCGCCGCAGCACGACCGCTGCGCAATAGGGCATCGAGAATTGGGCTTCCTTCGGGGTTCTGGGGTCGGGGTAGCGCAGGTTCACCACGTTCCCGAATTCCACCTCTGCGAGGACATGGGTGACATCCTTCACCGCGAAGGGTTCTTCGACCTGAAGCAGCATGACCGCGTCGAGAATCCGGTGCGTGGAGCCGCAGGAGGGATGGCGCTTGAAAGCCAGTCCCCATCGCTCGATGGCAAGCTCCCGCCCGATCGTCGGGAGAGCCTCGCCTCCATCCGGGCCCGCGCCATAGAGCGCGAGATAGCCGTTGGGGTCATCCAGCGGCTCCGGATTGGCTGTCAGCCCTGCGGCGGCCAGCACGCTCGCCTGCACGCCCGCCTGCGCGGCAAGGCCGGCGTGGAGGGGTTTTGCGTCGTATCCGAACTGTGCTTTCGGGCCTGCCGCCATGCTGAGCGCCAGACTGATGGCCGTCGCCGTGGCCTCCGGGCTCAGGCGCAGCAATCGGGCGCAGGCTGCCGCCGAGGCAAGCGCCCCGATTGTCGAGGTCCCATGCCAGCCGCGATCCGTATGGTCCCTTGTGAGCAGGCTCCCGAGGCGGGCCATCACCTCGCTGCCGACGATGAAAGCATCGTGGATGTCCGACAGGCGCATGCCCTTCTCCTCGCCAAGCGCGAGCAGGGCCGGATGGACCACCACGCAGCAATGGCCGAGGCCGGGGAAGAAATTGTCGTCCATTTCGGCGGTGTGGCCGATGGCCCCGTTGATCAGAGCCGCCACGGCGGCCGAGCTGCGCAGCCCGCCGCCGCCGACAAGGCTTGCCTTGCCGCTTCCCGTCGGCGCCAGTGTTTCGCGAAGCTTCCGCGCGACCTCGGTTCTCGCACCGGCTATCGCGCTCGCGACGAAATCCTCGAGCGCATGCTGGCTGCGTTCCCGCGCCAGGGCGGACCATCCGTCGAACGGTGTTTCCGTGATCCAGAGGGCGAGGTCCTGCGTCTTCTTCATCGGTCTATCCTGTCGAAACGTGGCGGGTCTCGTGATGGAGCGGAGCGCGGCATCGCACCGACAGCACCGAGCCGTTCCGCTCGAAGGCGTTCTCACGCGACACGAGCGGGCGCCTCCAGAAAGTCGGGGTCGATCAAATGGCAGGCCGCCACGCCGCCATTGGCCGGCATGAGGGCGGGATCGCGTTTCGCGCATTCGTGGACGGCGATCGGACAGCGGGGGTGAAACACGCAGCCGGAGGGCGGGTTGGTCGGATCTGGGAAACCGCCCTTCAGCCCGATATCCGGCACCCCGGCCCCCGGCTCGGGGCTCAGCACGGAATGGAGCAGCGCGCGCGTATAGGGATGCTGCGGCTTCGCGAAGAGATTCGCGGAGGGCGCGACCTCGACCATCCGGCCAAGATACATCACGCCGACGCGATCGGCGATATGCTCGACGACCGCGAGGTTATGGGAGATGAACAGATAGGTGAGCCGGAAATCGCGGCGCAGCTCCATCAGCAGATTGAGGATCTGCGACTGCACGGAAACATCGAGCGCCGAGGTCGGCTCGTCGCAGACGATGAGTTGCGGATTGAGGATCAGCGCCCGCGCAATGGCCACCCGCTGGCGCTGGCCACCCGAAAGTTGGCTCGGAACATTGCTGGCGAAGCGGCTCGGCAGCCCCACGCGATCGAGCATGGCCACGGCCTTGTCCATGCGCTCCGATCTGTCGCCGATGCCGTGGATTTCCAGCGGCTCGGCCACGGTGGCGGCAATGGACCGGCGCGGGTTCAGCGAGGAATACGGGTCCTGGAAAATGGGCTGAACCAGCCGGGCGAGTTCCCGCCGCTCGATCGCGGTGATGTCCTGTCCGCGAAAGCGGACCGCGCCCTCGCTTGGCCGCATAAGGCCGGTGACGATACGGCCGAGCGTGGATTTTCCGCACCCGCTTTCGCCCACGATGCCGACGATCTCGCCCTCGGCGATATCGAGGTGGACGCCGTTCACCGCGTTGAGCGTGGCCGGGTTGCGAAACAGACCCTGCGCGAGGGTGAAGCGCTTGGTCACACCCCGTATGGAAAGGATGGGGGTGCTCATCACGCGGCCTCCACTTCATCGGGACTGGATTTGAGGCAGCGCCAGCGATGGCCTCCGGTCTGGATTTCGGAAATGTTGCCGGCGCAGGTCGCATCCGACAGGTCGCAGCGCTCGCGGAAGGCGCAACCCTGCACATGGCCGATCAGCGAAGGCACGTTGCCCGGAATGGCGCCCAAAGCCTCGCCGGGTTTCGTGCGGCCAGGCACGGGGATGCAGGCCAGCAACCCGCGCGTATAGGGGTGCTTCGGCGCGCGAAAGATATCTCCCACCGGCCCTTCCTCGACGATCTCACCGGCATACATCACAGCCACCCGATCCGCGACGCGGGCGACGAGCCCGAGATCATGCGTGATGAGCATCATCCCGAGGCCGAATTCCCGCCGCAGGCTCGCGAGCATGTGCAGGATCTGCGCCTGGATGGTCACGTCGAGCGCGGTCGTCGGTTCATCCGCGATCAGCAGCTTCGGGCCGCACATCAGCGCCATGGCGATCATGACTCGCTGGCGCAAACCACCGGAAAGCTGGTGCGGATATTGGGTGAGGCGTCTCTCGCCATTGGCGATGCCCACCTTTTCCAACAGGAAAAGAGCGCGCTCCCGCGCTTCAGCCCGCGAGGACCGGCGATGGCGCAGATAGCCCTCCATCAGCTGATCACCGATGTTGAAGATGGGGTTCAGCGAGGTCATCGGCTCCTGGAAGATCATCGCGATCTCGTCGCCGTTGAGATGCTCGGCCTCGCTCGCGGCGAGGGGGCGGCCATGATAGGCGAGCGTGCCGAAGCTGCGCTGCGCCGCTTTCGGCAGCAGGCCCATGATCGACATCGCGGTCATGGATTTGCCGCAGCCCGATTCGCCCACCAGGCAGAAGGTTTCGCCCGCCTTCACCTCGAAGGAAATGCCACGCACCGCGCGGAGCGTGCCGCGCCCCGTGGTGATATCGACGCGCAGATCCTCCACGCGCAGCAGCGGATGCTCGTTCATGGTCGAGCCCGGAACGTCCGGCATCTCAGCCCCTCCCCTTCGGAACGATCAGGTCACGCAAGCCGTCACCCACGAGGTTGATGGCAAACACCAGCAAAGCCAGCATGCTGCCCGGCAGCGCGATCATCCAGAATGCGAAGAACATCATGGTCTTGGCTTCCGAGATCATCAGCCCCCAGGAGGGCAGCGGAGGCTGCACGCCAAGCCCGAGGAAGGAGAGCGCGGCCTCCAGAAGGATGGCGCTCGCGGCTTCCACGGTCGCCACGACGACGAGTTGCGGGAAGACGTTCGGCAGAACCTCGCGCAGGATTATGCGCGGCACGCTCGCCCCGGCCGCTTCCGCCGCCGCCACGTAGTCCAGCGAGCGGACCTGCTGGGTTGCCGCCCGCATCACCACCGCGATGCGATCCCATTTCAGCAGCCCCAGCACAAGAATTACGATGAGCAGCGAGTTGCCGATGAACGCCACGACCGCGAGTGCGACGAGCACGACCGGAATGGCAAGGCGCGTGGTGACGATGAAGGTGATGAAGAGATCGACCCGACCGCCAAAATATCCTGCGAGCAAGCCGATGCCTGTTCCCACCAGCCCCGAAATCACCATCACGGAGAAGCCGATCAGCAGCGAAATCCGCGCGCCATAGATCATGCGCGAGAGATAATCGCGCCCGAGATTGTCCGTGCCGAGGAGATGCGCGGGGTTGGCGCGCGGGTTCCAGAACGGCGGCAACATGCGGCGCGTGAGATCCTGATCGTAAGGGTCATGAGGCGCAAGCAGCGGCGCGAAGACCGCCATGAAGACGATGATCCCCAGCAGGATGAGCCCAAGGGTGAGGCCGCGATGGCTCAGCACCTTGTTCATGAAGGCGCCGGCGCTGCTGGCGGAAGGCGAAAGGGAAGCGGACGTCATGCGAGCCTCACGAGACACGGATGCGCGGGTCGATCCACGCATTGATGAGATCGGCGATGAGCGTCAGCAGCACATAGGTGATGGCCAGCAGCAGCAGGATCACCTGCGTCACCGGGAAATCCTTGTGCGTGATCGACTGGTAAGCGAGGTAGCCGAGACCATCGAGCGCGAAGATGGTCTCGATCACGATGGAGCCGCCCAGCAGATGGCCGAGTTGCACGCCCGAGAGGGCAACCACCGGCACCAGAGCGTTCGCAAGCGCGTGTTTCAGCACCACCTTCGCCTTCGAGAGACCCTTGGCGCGCGCCGTGCGGACGAAATCCATCTCCAGCGCGTCCACCATCCCGGCCCGGACGATACGCATGAAGGGCGGCGTGATGTAATAGCCCAGCACGATGGAGGGCAGCACGAAATGCAGCCAGGTTTCACTGCCTGAAACCGGCACCCAACGCAGGCTGACGGCGAAAAACATCACGAGGATCAGCGCAAAGAAGAAATTCGGCAGCGCCTGTCCCACCACGGCGATGCCCAAGGCCAGGCGATCGATGAGACCGCCCTGATACACCGCCGAGAGCACGCCCAGCGGAATGCCCAGCGCAAGAGCGAAAAGAAGCGCGGCGAGCGAGAGGATGACCGTGTTGCCGATCTTGTCGGCGATCAGCTCCATGACGGGAGACTTGAAATAGAGCGAATTGCCGAAATCGCCCGTCGCCGCGCGGCCCAGCCAATCCAGATATTGCACGATCAGAGGGCGATCGAGGCCGTGAGACGTGCGAACCGCCTCGATGTCCTCCAGCCGCGCCCCTTCGCCCGCCAGCGCGATGGCGACATCGCCCGACATGCGGATGAGAAAGAAACTGAGGATGGAGACGAACAACGCCACGAAAAACGCCGTCGCGAGACGTTTCAGGCAATAATGCAGCATAGCGGGACTCGATTGGCTCGCGGAAGGGAAGGCACGGCCCCTTCCGCACGGATTCATGTGGCCGGATGCAAAGAGTGGGGGTTATTTCCAGCTCATTTCCCAGAAGCGGGGAATCTCATCCGGATAGGTGTTGAAGCGCAGGGCCTTGTTCGCCACGTATTGGGTCGTCAGCGAATAGAGCGGCACGGCGAGCACCCGTTCCTGGATCAGCGTCAGCGCCTTGCGGTAAGCCTCCTTGCGCGCGGCAGGGTCCACGGATGTATCCGCCTTTTCCAGAATGTCGCGGATTTCAGGGTCCCGTGCCATGTCATCCGCCCCGAACTTGAAGAAGTTCGGCGTGGAGGCGGACGCATCATTCACCGAGAACGATCCCCAGGTCTGGTGCGATACAGCGACCTTGTTCGCGCGGATCTGTTCGCGAATGGCAGCATATTGCATGAACTTGAGGTTGGCCGTGATGCCGACAGCGCGCAGCGCGCCGATCATCGCCTCGGTCTGGTCACGTTCGCGATAGGAGACGATATCGAATTCAAGCTTGTTGTTCGGCCCGAATCCGGCCTCCTTCAAGAGGTCACGCGCCTTGTTGGGATCATAAGCGTAGATCGGCGCACCGGTATCATCGCAGCCGAACTGGCTCGGGAAGCAGACCACGTTGATCAGCCGCGCCTTCTCACCCAGAAGCTGGCGCACCATCTGCACTTTCGGCATCGCATGGGCGATGGCCTTGCGGACGCGAATGTCGCGCATCGCGGGGAACGGACTGTCCTCCCGCGTATTCAAGTTGAGGAAGACGATGCGCATCGTCTCGCCTTCGACCGATTGCAGATGCGGCACGCTCTTCAGGGCGAGAGCCTGGTCGGCCTGCACACCCATGATGAAATCAAGGTTTTCGGCCATGATTTCAGAATTCTGGGTCTGCCGGTCCGGAAGGAAGCGGATCTCGAGATTCTTGATCTTCGGAACTGATTTTTGCAGCTCCTTCGGGTAATCCGGATTGGCGACGAGCTTGATCGATTTGCCCTGCACCTGCTCCACGACGCGATAGGGGCCGGTGCCGACCGGCTTCTGATTCATGCCCTGCGGACCAACCTTCGCGTAATACTCGTTCGGATGAATGACCACCGGGCCGGCAAGATATTCGATCGCGGCGGGGAAGGGCTGTTTCAGCTTCACCCGTACCTGATACTTGCCGAGTTTCTCGGCGCCCGCGATCCAGTGCACGTTCGTCTGGGTGACGACCTTGTTGTCCGGCTTCGCGACGAAATTCAAGGTGTAGACCACATCGTCGGCGTCGAATTCCTCGCCGTTATGAAACTTGATCCCCTCGCGCAGGGTGAGATCGAGCGTCGTGTCGTCCGCCCATTTCCATTCCTTGGCAAGCTGACCCTTGTATTCATTGGTGTTGGGGTCGCGATAGATCAGCGTATCCCAGACCAGTTGGCCCATGATCACGCCGACGCGCACGTTGTTGAAGAAGGGGTCGACACTTTCCGGCACCTGCTCATAAGCGAAGCGGATGGTGTCATCCTTCTGCCCGGCATTGGCGGGCGCAATGGCCACCATGCTGCTGGCCAGCAGCGCGAACGCGCATGTCTGTACCAGTACTTTCCTGAATGGCATTGGCGTCTCCCGCGTAGGCCCTGACCTGCCCGCCGAAAAGCTGCACGAGGCGTTGCGATGCCGCAATAAGAATGATTAGATGAAAGCATTGCCTTTTCGGCAACACTCGCATCTCGTCAGGATTCCTACCCATGGACAGCACAGCCCTGCGTTATTTTGCTGCCGTGGCGCGAACGGGGTCCGTGCAAGCTGCGGGGGAGGTTCTTCACGTCGCAGGCTCTGCGATTTCCCGCCAGATCGCGGGACTGGAAGCGCAGCTTGGCATTCCCCTGTTCGAACGGCACGCACGGGGAATGCGCCTCACCCACGCCGGTGAAATTCTGGCGAACCACGCCCGCCGGCAGGAGCTGGAGAACGAGCGGGTCAGCGCGGATCTGCAACGCCTGCGGGGGCACGAAACCGCCGTCTTGCGCATCACCGCGGTGGAGGGAACAGCGCAATATGCCATGCCCATGGCCATCGCGCGCCTTCAGCGCCTACGGCCAGGCGTGCATGTGAAACTTTCGGTCCTCAGTTCACGCCTCGTGACCGAGCGTGTGCGCTCGGGCGAAGCGGATATCGGCATCGCCTTCTCGCTGGCGCCACAGCCCGAGATCCGGGTGCTTCGCCGGCTCAATGGCGCCATCATGGCCTTCGCAAGTACCGATCACGCCTATGCCGGCCGCTCGAGCCTGACCCTGAAGGATCTCGAGAAGGTTCCCATGTTTCTGATGGGGACGGAAAACACTGTACGCCAGCTTTTCGACATGGCCTGCGCGCATGAGGGCGTAGCGGTAAAACCCGTTCTCGAAACCACATCCTCGGCCACCATTCATCAGCTTGTCTTGACGGGGGCTGGCCTTTCCATCGCCAGCTTCCTGTCCATGGTCAAGCACGTGAAGAATAGAGGAGTGGTTGCACTGCCACTCGCGCATCCGATTCTCGAGCAGCGCTCCATTCAGGTGCAGGTGCTGACAGGCCGGCGGCTGCCGATGATCGTCGAGGAATTCCTCCAGTGCCTCGATGAGGTCATCAGCGATATCGAGTCCTTCGCGCCGGGAAAGACATTGCGACTGCCGGATTGAATGTCATTCCGCAATGGCATCGCGATGAGGCAAGCGTTGCTGTTTGAGCAATCGCCAAATGCCGAGTTTCTATTGGATTCGAGCGCTTCGCCTCCGCATGATCGGAGACCATTCGCTCGAGATCTCCGAACATGCCCTTGCCGTCGGTTCATTCTCCTTCGCTCTCGACCCGATGGCATGTCAGCAGGCCGGCCTTACGCACTGAGGGCGGCATTGTCGTGGCGCAGAACCGCGTGGCATCCCGCATTGGGGCCGAGGTTCTGAAGGCGGGCGAAGCGGTGGCCGAGGACGATCTTCGCTGACACTTCTTTGTTATCATCCTCTCCCCCTTCGGACATCCCATGTTCTCAATCCCCATTCTCCTCGACCAGATCCGCCGTTGGGTGGAAATCGAAACCCCCACAGAACGCCCGGACCAGCTCAATCGCCTGATGGATGAGGTGATGGCGGATCATGCCGGCCTGCCCGTCTCGCTCGAACGAATAACCGGTTCGGAAGGCTGCGGCGATCATCTGGTCGTCCGCTCGAACTGGGGTCAATCCGAGCCAGGAATTCTCGTGCTCAGCCATCTGGATACAGTGCACCCCATGGGCTTCATCCAGAACCGCCTGCCCTTCCGCGTGGAAGGCAACTCCGCCTTCGGCCCCGGCATCTATGACATGAAGGCGGGCGCCAGCCTTGCCCACAACGCCCTGCGTGCCACCGCGCAAGCAGGTGGCGGGCCGCTCGGCATCACCCATCTCTACGTTTCGGACGAGGAGATCGGCAGCCCGACCTCCCGCCCCTTGATCGAGCAATTCGGCAAGAAGGCGAAGTATGTGCTGGTGACGGAGCCGGCGCGCGATGGCGGCAAGATCGTTACGGCGCGCAAGGGAATCGGCTGCTTCGAGGTCGAGATCCACGGCAAGGCTTCGCATGCCGGGGCCAAACCGCTGGAGGGACGGAGCGCCGTGCGGGAGCTTGGCCATGTGATCCTGGCGCTGGAGGGGCTCTCTGACGAGAAGCGGGGCATCACGGTAACAGTGGGCGTGGTTTCAGGCGGCACGAAGCGGAATGTCATTCCCGATTTCGCGCAGGCCCAGGTCGATCTGCGGGTGCCCGATGCGGAAGCAGCGCAAGACATCTGCGCCCGGATTCTGGGGCTCCAGCCCAAAACCGACGGCGTGACGCTCACCATCACCGGCGGCATCAACCGTCCCCCCTTCGAGCAATCACCGGGAGCAAAGCTGTTGTTCGATCACGCCCATGCGGTGGCCGCCGAAATCGGCTTCGTGCTTGAGGGAGTCAGCACAGGCGGCGGGTCGGATGGCAATTTCACCGCTCTCTATGCGCCGACGCTCGATGGCCTCGGACCGGACGGGCTGGGTGCGCATACCGATCACGAGCAGATTTTCATCGATACGCTTGCCCCGCGCGCCGCCTTGCTGGCCGGGCTCTTCCAGACGCTGCGGTGACCGCGGGACGGCAAGCCTCGTCAGGCTCCTCTCTGCAGATCGCCAAACCCGTCTTCCGTGCGGCCACGCAGATGATATTCCGCGCCGAGCCATCCGGCATAACCCAGTGTCTCAATGAGCCGGAAGAGCGCGGGCAGAGGCATCCTCGGTAGTGTGCGGGAAAGCTTGTTAAGCTTGGCGTTCTCGTCTTCCTGTGCCTTCAGCCGCCTGGCGTCGGAGACTTTCATACCGCCGTACTTCACCTTCCACTTGTAGAAGGTCGCACTGCTGTCCCGTGCTTGCGGCAGACGTCAACCGTCGCTTGGCTGACGTGCCGTTGTCGTGCATCACCGACGAACCGCCCCATCAGTTCGATCGGATCCCCTTGTGTGTCGCCGCCTCCGCTTCAAACGCTTGCTTCCCCTTTGCGGCCCACAGCGCTCGCGCCCTTTCGCCCTGATCGCTTTTGAGCTTGTCGGCCATCGAGAGCAGTGCGCCGAGAATGATGGAGCGGTCGTCGCCGGTCAGGTCTACGACCCCAGCTTTCACCACGAGGCCGCCGAGTTCGATGAGGTGTCGCGTTCGCTTGCGGCGCTCGACCTGCCACGTGCGCATGTCACGTCGCGCCCTTGCGACCTGATGCCGGTTGCACGCCGCCCGGTTGCGCCGGAGCGCCGTCCCTGTCGCGATTAGTTGCCGGTACAGATCGCCGCGGCCGTCCCTGAAAGAACGCGGCCCCGCGCCTGGCCCACGCCTCCCTCTTCCCGGCCTCTTTCGTCTCAACCAGCAAGATGAGTGCGCCGGCCAGTTCTTCAGCGGTGAGCGCGTCAGCCCCAGTGGCGATCAACAATTCGCCGAGCTGGCGGACCTTGCGATTCTTAAGCCCGCGCGCTTTGTCTTCGAGTGCCTTCAGGTCCGCATCAAAGTCTCGTGGTTTGCGCATCGTCGTCTCCATCGCGTTGGTGGAGAAATGATAGTTGGGTGGCCTGCACAAAGCTGCAATGTCGTCAGGACGGCCTGGGACGGTGTAGTCCTTCCCGAGATTTTTTCGAGGGAGGGCGCGCTTATACGTCGTTCCGACGTGCGCTTCGCTGTGCCAGTGATCTGATCGCGATGGCGATCTATCATCTTCACGTCAAGGTCATTGGCCGCAAGGCCGGGAGCAGCGCGGTGGCTTCAGCCGCCTACCGCTCGGGCTCGCGGCTGCGCGACGAGCGGCTCGGCCGCGATCAGGATTTTTCTGGAAAGCGCGGCGTCGTCCATTCCGAGGTGATGCTGCCGGAGAATGCGCCGGAGGCGTGGAGCGACCGCGAGCGGCTCTGGAACGATGTCGAAGCGTTCGAAGTCCGCAAGGACGCCCAGCTGGCCCGGGAGATCGAGTTCGCCCTTCCGCGAGAACTGACTGAGGCGCAAGGCATCGAGCTGGCTCGGGACTTCGTTCAGAGCGAGTTCGTCCGTCGCGGCATGATCGCCGATCTCAATGTGCATTGGGACAGGGCCGAAGACGGCCTGCCCAAGCCGCACGCCCATGTCATGCTGACGATGCGCTCGGTCGATCAGAACGGCTTTGGCCAGAAGGTGCGAGAGTGGAACCGTACCGAGCTGGTCGAGCGCTGGCGCGAACGCTGGGCGGAGCTTGCCAACGAGCGGCTGGCTGAGCTCGACATCGACGCGCGGATCGACCATCGCAGTCTGGAAGCCCAGGGCATTGCGCTGGAGCCGCAAAGCCAGATCGGCGCGCCCGCCAAACGGATCGAGGTTCGAGGCATCGCAGGCGAAGGTGGTGAGGCCGATCGCGCCGAGATGCACCGCGAGATCGCGCACAACAATGGCGCGCGGATCATCGCCGATCCCAGCGTTGGGTTGGAGGCCATCACCCAGCAGCAATCGACCCTCACACGCCGCGACCTCGCCAAGTTCGCGCATCGTCACAGTGACGGGCTCAGCCAGTTCAACCAGGTCATGGGCGCGATGCAGGCAGCGCCCGATCTGGTCGAACTCGGCAAGGACGCCCGCGGCGAGGATCGGTTCACCACCCGCGGAATGATCGAGGCCGAACAGCGCCTGCACCGTGCTTCTGAGCTGCTGGCGGACCGTGATCGCCATGAGGTGTGCGACGCGGACCGTCAAGCCGCTTTGGCGCGGGCGGAAGCGCGGGGCCTGGTCCTTTCATCCGAGCAGGCCAAGGCGCTGGCGCATGTCACGGACGGGCGCGATCTAAGCGTCGTGATCGGCCATGCCGGAACGGGAAAGAGCGCCATGCTGGGGGTGGCGCGGGAGGCCTGGGAAGCAGCTGGCTTCGAGGTCCGGGGCATTGCGCTGTCCGGCATTGCCGCAGAAAACCTCGAGAGCGGATCGGGCATTGCGTCGCGCACGATCGCCAGCCTGGAGCATGGCTGGGGACAGGGCCGCGACGTGCTCACACCCCGAGATGTACTGGTGATCGACGAGGCGGGCATGGTCGGCACGCGCCAGCTCGAGCGCGTGCTTTCGCATGCGGCCGAGGCCGGCGCAAAGGTGGTGCTGATCGGCGATCCGCAACAATTGCAGGCCATCGAGGCGGGCGCGGCGTTCCGCTCCATCCATGAGCGTCACGGCGGCGCGGAAATCGTAGAGGTGCGCCGCCAACGGGAGCACTGGCAGCGTGAGGCCACGCGCGATCTGGCAACCGGCAAAGTGGTCCATGCGCTCGGAGCTTACCGCGCCCACGGCATGGTTCACGAGGCCCAGACCCGCGAGCAGGCGCGCGGCGATCTGATCGCGCGCTGGGACCGCGACCGGCACGCGTCACCGGGACGGACCCGGATCATCCTCACCCACACCAATGACGAGGTCCGGGCACTGAACGAAGCAGCGCGCGAGCGGATGCGGGCTGCGGGCGATCTGGGGGACGAGGTGCAGGTGACGGTCGATCGTGGCGCGAGAGCCTTCGCCAGTGGAGATCGCGTCATGTTCCTGCAGAACGAGCGTGGCCTCGGCGTGAAGAACGGCACGCTCGGGACCATCGAACAGCTCAGCGCGCAAGCCATGACCGTACAGGTCGACGTTGGCCCGTCCGTGCACTTCGAGTTCAAGGATTACAACCGCATCGACCATGGGTATGCCGCGACGATCCACAAGGCGCAGGGCATGACGGTTGACCGCGTCCATGTGCTGGCAACGCCGGGTATGGATGCCCACAGCAGCTATGTCGCGCTATCTCGGCACCGCGACGAGATAGGCCTACACTATGGCCGCGACGATTTTGCGGGTCAGGAGCGGCTCACCCACGCCCTGTCGCGAGAACGTGCGAAGGACATGGCCTCGGATTACGACTGCGCCGATCCGGTCCAGAGCTTCGCCGAACGGCGTGGGATCACGTTCCGCGAGCGCGTAACTGAGATCGTACGCAAGATTGTGCCCGAGAAGCTGCGAGACATCTTCGACGGCCTGCGCTCTCCGGCTGATGTGGCCGGACTGGATAGCGGAGGGAGGCGGGAGCGGGCAACACCGGAAAGGGAAACCAGCGTTCCCGCAGCCGACCGGCGCGGGGCCGAATTGCCGGCAAGCAACGTCGCGCAAGATCCCGAAGCGGACGCCCGTCGCGTCCGGACACGAGCGCTGGTCCGCCATGCCCGCGCGGTAGATGCGATCATCGCGGTGCAGGATACGGGCGGCCGAGCGAGCAGCGAACAGGTGAAAGAGCTGCAAAAGGCGCGTGAAGCCTTCGAAGAGGTGCGCCCGTTTGGCTCGCACGACGCCGAGGCCGCCTACAAGAAGGACCCGGAACTCGCCCGCGAAGCGGCGGACGGCCGGGTCAATCGCGCCATCCGCGCGCTCCAGCTCGAAACCGAACTCCGCAGCGATCCGGGCCGCCGCGCAGACCACTTCGTCGAGCGATGGCGGAAGCTCGACCAGACCAGCCTGCGCCTATACCAAGCGGGCGACTTGTCCGGCTACAAGGCCACGCGCTCGGCAATGGGCGACATGGCGAAAAGCCTCCAGCGCGACCCGCAGTTGGAGTCCATCCTGGCAAGCCGCAGGCAGGAGCTCGGCATCGCATTCGAATCAGGCCGCCGGCTCGGCCAGGATCTGGCCTTCGTCCATGGCATTGATCTCGGCAGAGGCCGAGGCCTTGGAATTTGACCCATCCCGTTTGCCGCCGGCTCTACGCCACAGCTGGCAACGCGCGAACTCCTATTGTCCGCCTGCACCTATTCGGGCTCTGGTCTCGCCGGGCGTCAGAAGCGACCAGCGAGGGGCATCACGGCCATGCGCGAGCCAGACCGCATCATCAGGTTGAAAACCGTCCTCGCCAGGACCGGGCTGTCGCGGTCCACCATCTACCGCAAGATCGCCGAGGGCACATTCCCGGCCTCACTCAAAATCAGCAGCAACGGAACTGGTTGGCATGAATCCGACATCAACCGATGGATCGCAGATCCCGTCAGATGGCGTCCGCGACGCGAGCTCGATGATATCTTGTGAGCTCTATGGCACAACGATCAGGGACGACGTTTCTGGAGGCGCTTTCCTGAACTCACCCACCCCATCCTTTTCTACGCTACGGCATCCCGCTTCAGGGACGATCCCGCGAGATGCGGACGACGAGTTCGGACCGAGCTATATAATTCTACACATTGGAAATGCGCTTACGGCAGAGCGCGATGTCAACTGAAGGCGTTCCATGAGCCGGCGCCCCGCTCGATTTACCCAAGGCGAAATGGCACGAGCGATCCGCGCTGCAAAAGCGGCCGGCGCTTCATCCATACGAATTAGGCCGGACGGCACGATCATCGTCGACCTGGTCAGATACAAAGAAGAGCAGGACATCGATGAGACTGTTGAGCGCGAAGAGCATTTCGTGCTTTGATTCGCTTCATGCCCCGTCCTCGCAAGCCCTACCTTCACAAGGAGACCAACCGTCATGGCAGGACGGTCTGGTACGTTCGCAACAAGGACATCGGCGGCAAACGCACTCGCATTCGCGGCGAGTACGGCTCCATAGAATTCAACCGCAACTACGACATCGCTGTAGCCGACATGTTCAATCGGCCACGCCTCGCAGTCGATCCCAGCGAGGCCAGGGCGAAGGTCTTTGATGGTAGCCTCAAATGGCTATGGGAAGAATACAAGGCAAAGGCGCCTGATTGGCGCGAGATGAAGGCGAGCACGCACAAGCAACGCAACAGCCTGATGTTTCATGTTCTGGAGGCCAACGGCAACAAAAGAGCCGCCGCCATCCAGAAGCAGCACATCCTGGACGGGCTTGGGCGTCGCGCTCAGAACCCCTCCGCGGCCCGGCATTTCCTCACCACCATGAGACGGATGTTCGCGTGGGCTGTCGCGCAAAAGATTCTGCCGGTAGATCCGACCGAAGGAATCAAGACACCCAAGCCGGCGAAGACAGAAGGCTTCGTCACCTGGTCTGACGCCGACGTTCGGCGCTACTACAAGCGCTGGCCGCTCGGCACGCGAGAGCGCGTCATGATCGACGTCTACCTCTTCACCGGCTTTCGGCGGGGTGACGCAGCATCATTCGGCCCTGCCGACGTGACCGAACAGGTGCAAGAGCGGATTGGCCCTGACGGAAAACTCGAACAGATCTCCGTTCTGATCATCACGAAGCGCCTCGAAAAGGGGAGCGAGACCATTGAGGTCACCTTCCCGATGCTCGATGTCCTGCGCCGGACGTTGGAGGCAGGTCCGGTCGGAACCGAGACCTACATCGCGACCCGGCAGGGCAAGCCGATGACCAAGGAGAGCCTGGGCAACCTGTTCAAGGAGAAGTGCGTCGCCGCTGGGTTGGCGAATCGATCAGCGCACGGCCTACGCAAGGCGGCTGCGACCGTCGCCGCCGAAAACGGAGCAACGGAAGCCGAGCTGGATGCGATCTTCGGTTGGACCGATCGTCGGATGGCAAGCCATTACACGCGGAACGCCAACCGCAAGAAATTGGCGTATGGCGGCGTCGCCAAGCTCGAGCGAATGATCGGCTCCGCGGACCATAGAGCGAACGTCTATTCCCTCACCGACAAGCTAGGTGCGGGAAATCGAACGAAAAGCTCAATGAAAACAGCCGACGTCCGGAAGGGTGGTGGGCACGACAGGGATCGAACCTGTGACCCCTACCATGTCAAGGTAGTGCTCTCCCGCTGAGCTACGTGCCCTAGTCCAAGAAGTCCGTTCGGGTGGGCGTCCCTATATCGGCTCCCACGCGGGCAGGCAAGGACGCAAAATGCCGAAATTGGGAATAATCCGCGAATTGGCGGCGCAAGATCCCGGCGGCTCAGGCTGCCAGCATCTTGTTGACCTCGCTGACCAGCTCGCGCAGGTGCACGGGCTTGGACAGCACCTTGGCGTTCTTGGGCGCCTCCGAATCGGAGTTCAGGGCGACCGCGGCAAAGCCGGTGATGAACATGATCTTGATGTCCGGGTCGAGCTCGGAGGCGCGGCGCGCCAGCTCGATGCCGTCCATCTCCGGCATCACGATGTCGGTCAGCAGCATCTCGAACGGCTCCTCGCGAAGCCGCTGATAGGCCGACATGCCGTTGTCGTGGGGCGAGACCTGGAACCCGGCATTTTCCAATGCCTTGACCAGGAAGCGGCGCATGTCGTTGTCGTCTTCGGCGAGCAGGATCTTGTGCATGGTGGGAAGCAGTCTGGTCCGGGTGAGAGGCGGAGCGTTGCCGCCACTAAGCCTGACGGGCGGTAAATTTCGGGTGAAAGATTGCGCCTTTTGATCCGACATCGGCAAGGCAATTTGAGGGCCGAACCTGCGTCGTCCGGCCGACGGCGGCGCGCCAGCTCAGAGTTGTTCCAAACGGCGGATGAACTTTTTCATTGCTTTTCGCTTGGCAGAACGGCTCGGATTATCGAAGATGTCGCTTGGCGAATGCGCACTGCCTGCGTTGTCCAGCACGCTCTACGGCCGGAGGATACCGGCGCATCAATAAACGTGACTTCAACGCACGTGGCGTTCCACGCACGTGACCAAGGGGACGGCGCCCAGCGATGACGGACTTTGATGGCGAATCGCCGCCGTTCGAGATCATGGAGCCAGCCGAATGGCGTGCGCCCATCATCTTCAATTCGCCGCATTCCGGCTCGGTCTATCCGGACGAGTTCCTGCTGACCTCGCGAATCGATCTGCCGTCGCTGCGGCGCTCGGAAGATTCGTTCATGGACGAGTTGATCGCCGACCTGCTGACGCGCGGCTTCCCGGTCGTGCGCGTGCATTTCCCGCGCTGCTATGTCGACGTCAATCGCGAGCCCTACGAGCTCGACCCGCGGATGTTCACCGGGCGGCTGCCGAGCTTCGCCAACACCCGCTCGATGCGCGTCGCCGGCGGCCTCGGCACCATTCCGCGCGTGGTCGGCGACGGCCAGGAGATCTACCGCGACCGGCTCAGCGTCGACGAGGCGCTGCACCGCATCGAGACGCTCTACAAGCCCTATCACCGCGCGCTGCGCCGGCTGATCAACCGCGTGCACCAGCAGTTCGGCACGGTCGTGCTGGTCGACTGCCATTCGATGCCGTCGGTCGGCGTCTCGCGCGACGAGCCGAAGCGCCCGGACATGGTGATCGGCGATCGCTACGGCACGAGCTGCGCGTCGCTGCTGCCGGACCTGTTCGAGGACGTGCTCGGACGCCTCGGCTATTCGGTCGGCCGCAACAAGCCCTATGCCGGCGGCTTCATCACCGAGCATTACGGCAACCCGGCCTCGGGCCTGCATGCGATCCAGATCGAACTCAACCGCGCGATCTACATGGACGAGCGCAAGCGCGAGCGCGGCCCGCGCTTCGCCCAGGTCGCCTCCGATCTCGCCGTGCTGGCCGAGGTGCTTGCCACGGTGCCGCTCGGCGACCTCGGCCCATTCCAGGCCGCAGCCGAATAGAGCCGCACGCCGTCCTCCAGATCGGACGGGAGCCGCACGACCGGCGGCACAAAAAAAAGGGCCGCTTGAATGACAAGCGGCCCAAGTCTAGGGAGGAAACGCCCAAGGAGGGCAGCGATAACGCGAAGCGCTACCGCACCGCAACAATATGCAGATGCGCTGCACAAAACGCAAGAGTTTTTCCGCCCTTCCCCATGCAAAAAACACAGGCCGGGTTTGCACCCAACGCGACCCGCGTCGCGTTTTTATTCGAAACGTCAATGGGTTGATCGAAAAGTCAGATCAATCAAAACGGCGCGCGACGTTCACTTCGGGTTTCGCGTCGAAAGCGAGGGTGGAAAACCCGCGCCAGCGCGAGGGGCGCCGGTCACCGAATGATATCCAAGATGCCAATTCCTCGTTCCATATCCGGATGCGCGTCCCTCGGCTTTGAGATAGGCATGATCGGCTCATTGCCATCCGATTCCCTGATCGAAGGACGCGTTGTGACGGTCATCGACTTCTCTGCCTTCATCGGCCGCCTGGCGACGGCTGCGGGCGAAACCATCCTCCCGTTCTTCCGGACCTCGCTGCTGGTCGACAACAAGAGCAGCCGGCAGGATTTCGACCCGGTGACGGAGGCCGACCGCGCGGCGGAGGCGGTCATGCGCCGGCTGATCAAGGCAAACTTTCCCCAGCACGGCATCGTCGGCGAGGAGTTCGGGAATGAGCGCGAGGACGCCGACTATGTCTGGGTGCTCGATCCGATCGACGGCACCAAATCCTTCATCGCCGGCTTTCCGACCTGGGGCACGCTGATCGCGCTGCTGCACAAGGGCACGCCGGTGTTCGGCATGATGCACCAGCCCTTCATCGGCGAGCGATTCGCCGGCGACAACGGCTCGGCCAACTACAAGAACGCGGCCGGCGAGCGCCGGCTTTCGGTGCGGCGCTGCGAGCGGCTCGAGGATGCGGTGTGCTACACGACCAGCCCGCTGCTGATGAACGAGAGCGATCGCGCGATCTTCGCCAAGGTCGAGGCCGAGACGCGGCTGTCGCGCTATGGCGGCGATTGCTACTCCTATTGCATGCTGGCCGCCGGCCATCTCGATCTCGTCATCGAGACCGAGCTCAAGCCCTACGACATCGCGGCCCTGATCCCGATCATCAACGGCGCGGGCGGCGTGGTCACCAACTGGGACGGCGGGCCGGCGCAGAATGGCGGACGCATCGTCGCCGCCGGCGACAAGCGCGTTCACGAGGCGGCGTTGAAGCGGATCGCGGCGGGGTAATTCCGGTCCGTACAACTACGGGAAATGCACAACAGAATGCATTGTTAACAACGCGTTGACCTCGGCCGCCTAGGATTTAGTCAAATTTGATTGGGTTCCTGGGAAGGCGATGTGCATGTCTCGTTTCAGCGTTCGGCTCACGCACAAGATCATGGCCATCGCGCTGATCGGGATCGGCGCACTGGCCGCTTTCGGTGCCATCTACCTGGCCGGGAACGTCTCGCAGGAATCCTCCCGCCGCCTCGCCGCCAACGCCCGTGGCGTCGCCGACCTGAACCAGAAGCTGCTGACGGAGCTGCTCGAGGCACGCCGTGCCGAGAAGGACTTCCTGCTGCGACGCGATCAGAAATACGCGGCCCGACATGCCGAGCTCAGCACAGCGATCAAGCGCGAGCTCGACGATCTCCGCAGCAGCGCCGGCGCGATCGGCGAGGCATCCATCGCGTCCAAGATCGACGCCGTCGCCACCGGATTTGCCGTCTACAGCTCGGAATTTGCCGAAGCCGAAAAGTCGGAAGTCCGCCTCGGCCTCAAGGAGACGCTCGGCCTGTCGGGCTCGTTGCGCACGGCGGTGCACGACATCGAAGCCCGGCTGAAGGAGGTGGGCGATCCCAGGCTCACCAGCGGCATGCTGATGCTGCGGAGGCATGAGAAGGATTTCATGCTCCGCCGCGACGCGAAATACGTTTCCGAGCTGAAGGCCGCCGCTGTCGACTTCGCCAAGGCCATCGCCGGCGCGGACCTTGCGCCCGCAATGCAAGCGGACATCGGACAGAAGCTCGACAAATATCAGAGGGACTTTCTCGCCTGGGCCGAAGGATCCCAGGACGCAGCTCGGCACAGCGCCGCGATGTCCAAGGCATTCGCCGACATCGAGCCCGTCATCGCCGAGATCGGCAAGACCGTTGCTCAGCAATATGCCGCAGCCCAAGCCGCAGAAGCGGAGACCGGCAACGCCGTCAAGCGCGGCATGCTGCTGACGCTCGGCATCTCGCTGATCCTCGTCAGCGGCGTGTCGTTCCTGATCGGCCGCGGCATGTCCAACGCGATCCGCAACATGGTGCAGGCCATGACTCGATTGGCCGGCGGCGATGCGTCGATCCGGATTCCCGGCGTCGGCCGCCGCGACGAGATCGGCGAGATGGCCGGCGCGGTCGAGATCTTCAAGACCAACATGATCGAGGCCGACCGCCTGCGCGCCGAGCAGGCCGCGGCCGAGACCCGTCAGGCGGAGCAGCGCAAGACGGACATGGCGGCGCTCGCACGCAGCTTCGAGACCGCCGTCGGCGAGATCATCGAGACCGTGTCCTCCGCCTCGACCGAGCTCGAAGCCTCCGCGACGACCTTGACACGAAATGCGCAGCACGGCCAGTCGCTGGCGACCACCGTCGCCTCGGCGTCCGAGGAAGCCGCGGCCAGCGTGCAGTCCGTGGCGTCGGCGACCGAGCAACTGTCGGCGTCGGTCAACGAGATCAGTCGCCAGGTGCAGGAATCCGCGCGGATCGCGGGCGAGGCGGTCGGTCAGGCCCGCCGCACCAACGACCGCGTCAGCGAGTTGTCCAGGGCGGCCACGCGGATCGGCGACGTCGTCGAGCTGATCAACACCATCGCGGGACAGACCAACCTGCTGGCGCTGAACGCCACCATCGAGGCCGCACGCGCGGGCGAAGCCGGCCGCGGCTTTGCCGTCGTCGCCTCCGAGGTCAAGGCACTGGCCGAGCAGACCGCGAAAGCGACCGGAGAGATCGGCCAGCAGATCGCGAGCATTCAATCCGCGACCAAAGAGTCGGTGGACGTCATTCGCGAGATATCAGGAACGATCGAACGGCTGTCGCACATCTCGGCGGCCATTGCGGCCGCGATCGAGGAACAGGGCGCCGCCACCCAGGATATCTCCCGCAACGTGCAGCACACGGCGCAGGGGACGCAGCGCGTCTCCGACAACATCGTCGAGGTGCAGCATGGCGCGACCGAGACCGGCTCGGCCTCCGCGCAGGTGTTGTCAGCCGCGCAATCCTTGTCCGAGGAAAGCAGCCGCCTGAAGCTCGAGGTCGGCCGCTTCCTGGAGAATGTCCTGGCCGCATAGCTGGATCAGGCCGCCGCCCGGCGCAGATGCTCGACCAGCAGCTTGGCCGGGCGCGGCAGCGCCTTGAAGCTGCGGGCGCAGATCACCAGCCGGCGATCGGCCCAGGCATCGCGCAACGCGATCAGGCTGATGGGTAAGGTGCGCGCGCAGCGGCGAGCAGCCGCTTCCGGCACCACGGCGATGCCGATGCCGGCCGCCACCATCTGGCAGATCGCATCGAAATCGCGCAGCCGTGCGCGCACGTGCTGGCGGATGCCGAGCCGTGCGGCATGCCGGCCGATATGGACGTTGAGCGCAGTCCCCTGCGTCAGCCCGATGAAATCGTGCCCGGCCGTCTCGCTGAACTCGGCGTGCCTGCGTCCCGCGAACGAGCTCTGCCGCCCGGCCACCAGCATGAGCCGGTCCTCGCCGAAGCCGAAGCGCTCGATCGTCTCAGGCAGCGCGTGCTCGGCGGCGAATCCGAGATCGGCGCGGCCCGAGGCGATCGCGTCCGCGATCTCGGTGCTCTCGCGCTCCTCGACGTCGACATTGATATCCGGATTCGCACGCAGAAACGCGGCAAGCGCCCTGGGCAGATGCTCGGCGAGGCCAACCGTGTTGGCGAGCAGCTGCACGTTGGCGCGCCGACCGGCCGCGAAGCCTGACAGCTCGCCCTGCATGGTCTCGACATTGGCCATGATGATGCGGGCGTGCTCGAGCAGGCTCTCGCCCGCAGCAGTCAGGTCGACGCCACGGCGGCCGCGCTTGAACAGCTCCACGCCGAACGCATCCTCCAGGCCCTTGATGCGGGCACTTGCGGAGGCCAGCGCAAGGTGCGCGCGCTCGGCGCCGCCGGTGATGCTGCGGGCCTCGGCAACGGCAATGAACAGCCTGAGATCGACGAGATCGTAGCGCATGCTCCCTGCCTCTGCCCTTGACGAAGGCTGGCTCCGTAACCTTCACATTGTGCTGACGACGGACATTGGTCAATGTCGGCACCATGATCGATCCGATCCTCATCTTCATCGCCCTCGCCCTGACGCTTGCAGGCTTCGTGAAAGGCGCGCTGGGCCTCGGTTTGCCGACCATCTCGGTCGGGCTGCTCGCGATCGCCATGCCGCCGGGGCGCGCGCTCGCCATCGTCATCGTGCCGGCCGTCGTCACGAACATCTGGCAGACCTTCGCCGGTCCCTATCTGCGCGACATCGCAAAGCGGCTGTGGCCGCTGATGGCGGGCACCGCAATCGGCATCTGTCTCAACGCCGGCGCCCTCAGCCATGCATCGACGCGCTACGGCAACATCGCGCTCGGCGCGCTGCTGATCATCTATGCCGTCCTGGGCCTCACTCGCTTTGCCTTCAAGGTGGCGCAGCGCCACGAGAAATGGGTCGGCGGCATCGTCGGGCTCATCACCGGGCTGATCTCAGCCGCGACCGGCGTGCAGGTCGTGCCATCGGTCCCCTACATGCAGGCGATCGGGCTCGAGAAGGACGAGCTGGTCCAGGCGCTCGGCGTGTTCTTCACGGTCGCCACCATCACGCTCGCCTTCAACCTGACGAGTTCCGGCCTGCTCAGCACGGCCACCGCCCTCCCCGGCGCGATCGCGATGGCCTGCGCCTTTCTCGGCATGTTCGCAGGCCAGGCAGCGCGATCGAGACTGCCGGCCGAAGCGTTCCGCCGGGTGTTCCTGATCGCGATGGTCCTGCTCGGCCTCTACCTGGCCGGCAGCGCGATCATCCCGTTGGTACTTTGATCAGCGCGCCTCGAACATCGCGATCCTCACACCGAGATAGACCAGCAGGCCGCCGATGGCGCGATTCAACCAGAGCAGCGCGGCGGACGAGCCGCGGACGCGGCGCGCAGTGCGTGCCGCGATGACGGCGACGCCGAGACACCAGATCGTGCTGTTGACGATGAAGATCGTGCCGAGCAGCACGAAGGCGAGCGCCTTGTTGGGCGCGTCGGCTGCGACGAATTGCGGCAGGAAGGCGAGAAAGAACATCGCCACCTTCGGATTGAGAATGTTGGTGAGCGCGCCCTGCCAGAACACCTGGCTCAGCGTGATCACGGGGGCTACCGGCTCAATGCCCGACTCTGCGGCATTCGGCCGACGCGCAAGCAATTGGGTGAGGCCGAGATAGACCAGGTAGGCGGCACCCGCCCATTTCACGACGGCAAACGCCGTAGCCGATGCGGTGAGCAGGGCCGACAAACCGATCGCGCTGCCGAAAACGTGAACCAGGCAGCCCGTGCTGATGCCGAAGGCGGCGGCCGCGCCCCCCCGCCAGCCGATCTGCGCGCTGCGGCCAACGATGTAGGCCGTGTCCGGGCCCGGCGTCATGTTGAGCAGCAGCCCGGAGAGGAGAAACAGCGGCAGATCATGGATTCCGAGCATGATTGAACGTTTCCTAACGATATCGATCTAATTCTGGAGCCATCCAGGGTGTTGCCCTCCCGAACGGCGGGCTGCAAGCTGCTTGATCGAAGGTCGCGCGATTGGTTCTGCAAAAGGATTGGATTCGGCCGCCTCGGCCATGGTATGCGCGAGGCGGGAGCACGATGTGATGGAAAGACGCCTCGCTGCCATCCTTTGCGCCGACGTCGCCGGCTATTCGCGCATGATGGGGATCGACGAAGCCGGCACCCACGCGGCCTTCAAGGCTCATCGCGGCGCCATCCACCCGATCATCCTCAATCATGCCGGCCGCATCGTCAAACACACCGGCGATGGCTTCCTGCTGGAATTCGCCAACGCCGCCAGCGCGATCCAGTTCGGAGTCGAGATGCAGTGCCTGATGGCGGAGCGGAATGCCGAGTTGCCCGCCGACCGCAGCATGCGCTTTCGGCTTGGAATCCATAAGGGTGAGTTCACGATCGACGATGGCCAGGCCTTCGGAGACGGCATCAACGTCGCCGTCAATCTCGAATCCATCGCGACGCCGGGTGGCGTTGCCGTCTCGGCGAAGGCCTATGAGGAGGCGAGCCCGCAGCTCCCGGTCAGGCTGACCAGTGCCGGGAGCTTCCAGTTCAGGGATCTGCAGGAGCCGGTGCAGGCCTGGACCTGGGAACCCGGCAGCGAGACGACCATCAGGGCACGGACGAATGCCACGACCCTGCCGCCACAATATCGCACGGCGATCGTCGGCGTCTTGCCATTCGTGAACCTCGCGGACGGCCCCGACGAATACCTCGCCGACGGGCTCGCCGACGACCTGATCCACGCGCTTTCGCTGCAATCGTTCTTTCGTGTCTTGAGCCGGACCTCGACGTTTCGCTTCAGGGACCGCGGCCTCAACCCCCGTCTGGTCGCCCGCGAGATCGACGCGACCTATCTGATCCAGGGAACGGTGCGGCGCTCGCTCCAGAAGATCCGCGTGACGGCCGAGCTGATTGCGCCCGAAACCGGCGCCCAATTGTGGGCCGGGCGCTACGACCGCGACCTCGGCGATCTCTTCGCGATGCAGGACGAGATCACGACCAGCCTCTGCGCGGCGCTGATGCCGGAGATCTATCGCGTCGAGGCCTCGGTCCCGGTTCGCTCGTCCGCTGCAGACCCGACGGCCTGGGACCGGTTTCTGCGCGGACTGTCGCACTACTATCGACCGACCAAGGCCGACTATGAGGTCTCGATCACGCTGTTCCGCGAGGCCATCGGCCTCGATCCGACGCTCGGCATTGCCCACGCCTATCTGGCGACCATTCTGATGCAAGGCATCAACTTCGGCTGGATCAAAGGGTCGCGAGAGCTCTGGGACGAAGCAAAGAGTCTCGCACTCGACAGCGTCCGGCTCGATGCGCGCTCCTCCTTCGCCTACGCGATCCTCGCCTTCGTCCAGGCCATGCAGGGCGCTCATGAGGACGGCATGAAAGCGGCGCGCAAGGCGACCGAGCTCAACGCGTATGACATGGGCGCGCGCGGCGTGCTCGGTCTTTGCCACATGGTAACAGGCGATCACCAGCAGGCCATCGATCAGTTCTCGGTCGCAGCCCAGCGCGGCAACAGTGACCCGCGCTATCAATGGCCGGCGTTGAACGCCTACAGCCATTATCTGATCGGCCGCTACGAGGCGGCGTTGTCGTGGGCACGCGAGGAGCTATTCCTCTACCCTAACCATCTGCAGGCGTTGACGATCCGGGCAGCGACCCTGGCTCAGCTCGGCGATCGCGACCAGGCCCGGGACGCCATCGGCGCGCTGTGCGAGCAATATCCCTGGCTGACGCTCGACCGCCACATGAAGAACATCCGTTGGAGGAAGCGGGACGACATCGAGCATTACCGGGACGGGCTGATCAAGGCCGGATTGACCTGACCGATCGGGGCGTCGGTCATCCGCCTGCCACATGGCCTGCACATTGCTTCCGCAAATTCATTGGATTCGAGCTACGTTGCCGTGGTATCGCCCTCTGTCAGAGCGAGGAACGGATGGAGAGACGGCTGGCCGCCATTATCTGTGCCGATGTGGTCGGTTACTCGCGGATGATGGGCGCCGACGAGGCGGGGACCCATGCCGCCTTCAAGGCGCATCGCGGCGCCATCCACCCGATCATTCTCAATCACGGCGGCCGGATCGTGAAGTACACGGGGGATGGCTTCCTCCTGGAGTTTCCGAGCGTCGTCGGCGCGATCGCGGCCGGGGTCGAGGTGCAGAAGCTGATGGCCGAGCGCAACGCGCACCTGCCGGCCGACCGGGTGATGCAGTTCCGCCTCGGCGTCAACATGGGCGACGTCATCTTCGACGAGGACGAGGTGTTCGGCGACGGCGTCAACACCGCCGTGCGACTTGAAGCCGCAGCTCCCCCGGGTGGGATCGCGCTGTCGAACAAGGCCTACCAGGAAGCCAGCAAGCATCTGACGGTCACATTCGTCGATCGCGGACCGTTCCGCTTCAAGAACATCGAAGACACGATCAACGTCTGGACCTGGGATCCTTCCGCCCCCGAGACCAACCGCGAGGCCAGGCCTGCCGCGTCCCTTCCGGCACAGTACCGAACGGCGATCGTCGGCGTGCTGCCCTTTGCCAATCTCAGCAGCGAAACCGACGAATATTTCTCGGACGGATTGGCGGAAGACCTGATCCACGCGCTGTCGCTGCAATCCTTTTTCCGGGTGCTGAGCCGCAACTCGACCTTTGCCTTCAAGCATGCGGGAATGAGCGCCCGCCTCATCGCCCGCGAGATCGATGCGACCTACCTGATCCAGGGCTCGGTGCGGCGGTCCGGCAACAAGATCAGGGTCACGGCCGAGCTGGTCGCGCCGGAGAACGGCGAGCAGTTGTGGGCCGGTCGCTACGACCGCGACATCGGCGATCTGTTCGCCGTGCAGGACGACATCACCGCCAATCTGTGCACCGCGCTGATCCCCGAGATCTACCGTGCCGAGGCGGCGGTGCCGGTGCGGTCCGTCACCACCGACCTCACCGCGTGGGACCGCTTCCTGCGCGGGTTGTCGCATTACTACCAGCCGACCAAGGCCGACTACGAAAGCTCGATCGCGCTGTTCCGTGAGGCGATCAGGATCGACCCCGGTCTCGCGATTGCTCACACCTATCTCGGCACCATCCTGCTGCAGGGCATTCATTTCGGCTGGATCCGAAACTCGCGTGGGCTGTGGGACGAGGCGATGGGGCTCGCCGAGGCCAGCGTGCGGCTCGATTCCCGCTCGTCCTTCTCCTATTCGCTGTTGGCCTACGTCCATGCGATGCAGGGGCGCGTGGAGGCGGGCATGGAGGCTGCGCGCAAGGCGCTGCAGCTCAATCCGTACGATATGGGCGCGCGCGGCGTGCTCGGCGTCTGCCATCTCGTCGGCGGCGAGCACCGTCAAGCGATCGAGCTGTTCTCGGTGGCGGCGCAGCGCGGCAACAGCGATCCGCGCTATCAATGGTCGGTGCTGAGCGCGTTCAGCCACTACATGCTCGGTCAATATGACGCCTCGCTGTCCTGGGCCCGGGAGTCGCACTATCAGAACCCCAACCATCTGCAATGCCTCGCCATTCGCGCCGCCGCCCTGGCGCAGCTCGGACGCTCGGTCGAGGCCGGCGAGGCGGTCGCCGCGCTGCTGAGCCAGCATCCGTGGATGACGATCGACCGGCTTCTGAGCAACATCCGCTGGCGCAATCCGGCCGACATCGCGCATTATCGCGACGGCCTGGTCAAAGCCGGGGTGCCGCTGACCAAGCTGACCCTGGTCGATACCAAGGCCAAACGCGCGAGCGAATGACGCAATCTCGACTTGAGGTTGACACCGCGCCGGGTTACTCCATCATTCATAATTGCATTGTAGCGTTCAGACGCTGAGGGCTACGCCCTTCCGCGGCGCCATTCGGCGCCGGCTTTATCTGTTTGCGTGATCCACGTTTTCATCACTCAGGTGCTTTCCAAGGATGTCGTTCGATGCAAGAAGACACCGCCCGCGTCCGTGACGCCCTTCCTGGACAGATTTCTGTCTCGCCCGACAACCCCTGCCCCTTCCTGCGTGCGCTCGTCGCCGGCGGCTTCGTCGACGGCCACAGCGTCCCGCTGAAGACGATCGGTGATCGCGTCGAGGCGGCCAGCGGCGAGACCGGCTTGAAGAAGCGCATCGTCGGCATCGAAACCTTCGGCGTCGCGCTGATTGCCAACGGCTTCTCGCCGCTGCGGCTGCTGAAGAGCCTGTGGTCGGGCGCCGATCTCGATCAGCTGCGCAACGGGCCGCTCGACAAGCATGGCGGCGGCTCGCGCATCCTCGACGCCGAGGCCAAGGTCCACCCGGACGAGATCGATCGGTTCGCGAGCTTCGGCAGCGATCATGCCGACCCCAATGGTGGCACCGAGCGCGGCCTGAACGCGGCGCAGATCCAGACCTTCATGAAGGCCAATCTGAAGCGCGACGGCGACAAGGCGCGCTGGTACTTCCCCATCCTGATGCAGGGCGAGTGGCCGGTGCTGCTGAATATCCTGGGCAAGGGCGAGGGCGACGGCCGTTATCTGTCCGTCGCCGAGGTCCGTACGTTGTTTGTCGAGCGGCGCTTCCCGCAACGCATCGCGGCGCGGCTGATGGCCAAGCCGAAGCCCGCCAGCGTCATCTGGCGCATCGCCAAGACCGTGGTCAGCGCCGTGGTGCTGGCAGGCGCTGCCGTGCTCTTGGCCTGGATCGCCGCGCCGGATGCGGTGAGCGACAAGCTCAGCGCCATGCTGCCGAAGAAGGTCGCGGCCTTCATCCCGCCGGCACTCCCGGAGGCGGAGCCGACCAAGGCGGCCTACTGGCTCGACCAGGGCTGGACGACCAAGGACCGGCACTGGTTCCATCACGTGACGCAGGGCACGGCCACCTTCCCGATTCCCTACAACTGGTTCATGGCGATGGAGCAGCCTTATCTGTCGCCGTTCGGCACGCCCGGCCTGATCTCAGACAGCGCCTATCTCGAGCGTTTCGGCTTCATCCCGAGCCCCAAGAGCGTCGATGGCGATCCCGGCGCGCTGCGGCCGTTCGGCTACGCAGCCAACGCGACCGCCAAGACCGACATCGCGCCGGCGCTGCCGGCTGGTCTAAAGCCGACGCCGGCCGGCAATGAAGGCGGCCTGCCGGTCGGATTTGCGCGGCTCTCCGGCGCCGCCGATCCGGCCACCGGCGCCGAGCAGTCCGACAAGATCGGCCTCACCTGCGCGGCCTGCCACGCCGGCAGCATCCACTACAAGGGCGTCAGCGTCCGCTTCGACGGCGGCCCGGGCATGGTCGACCTGCGCAAGCTCGAAGAAGCCATGGGCTTTGCGATGATCTTCACGCAATACGTCCCCGGCCGTTTCACGCGCTTTGCCGACCGCGTGCTCGGCCCCAATGCCTCCGACGCCGATCGCGACGCCCTGAAGAAGGGTCTGAAGGCCGCGACCGACTTCGCACTCAACATGCAGGCGAAGAACTACCAGAAAGCGATCGAAGCCAAGGGCCAGACCGAGACCGAGGAAGGCTTCGGCCGGCTCGATGCGCTCAACCGCATCGGCAACCAGGTGTTCTATCTCGACATGGCCGTGAGCGGCCTGCCGAACATGCTCGGCAACCAGGAGGCGATCGACGCGCCGGTGTCCTATCCGCCGATCTGGACCGTGCCGTGGTTCTCCTGGGCGCAGTATGACGGCTCGATCGCGCAGCCGCTGATCCGCAATGCCGGCGAGGCGCTCGGCGTCTTCGCGCAGATCAACTTCTCGCCGGAGACGGCGAGCGACAAGCTATGGCGCTCGTCGATGGCGATCGAGAACCTGCTCCATATCGAGGACATGCTGCGCGGCCCCGATCCGTTTGCGACGACGACGCCGGCGTTCGGCGGCCTGACGTCGCCGAAATGGCCTGAGAAGCTGTTCGCCGGCGACGACGCCTGGAAGGTGGACCAGGCTCGCGTCGAGCGCGGCCGCAAGCTCTACGCCACGGTCTGCGTCGAATGCCATCTCGGCCCGGTTGCCGATCCCGTGTTCGACAAGACCTATCCGGACAAGAGCTTCTGGAAGATCAAGCCGGCCGACGACTGGGAGAGCAAGGGCTGGAACGCCAAGGGCCCGATCCTCGACCTCGTGCAGAAGCCGGTCGATGCGATGCAGACCGATCCCGGCCAGGCCAGCATTCTCGCCACCCGCAAGGTCAAGGTGGCCGGCTTCCTGGAGGTCGACCCGGCCAAGGATCTGAAGGGCTGCAATCTGCCGCAGGGCTCGACGACCGACATGCCCTATGCGCTGGCGCTGATGGCGGTGGTGCAAAAAGCGAGCGACAAATGGATGGAGGATCGCAAGCTATCGCCGGCCGAGCAGGCGGCGCTGTGGGGCGACCGCAAGAACTGCCCGAACCCGGCCGGCAAGAGCTATCGCGCCCGCCCGCTGAACGGCGTCTGGGCCACGGCACCCTATCTGCACAATGGCTCGGTGCCGTCGCTGTACTGGATGCTGACCCCGGCCGCCGAGCGGCCCACCTCGTTCTGCCAGGGCGCGCGCGACTTCGATCCGAAGCATGTCGGCTTCGACGTGCCCAAGGGCGGCGAGACGGCGTGCAAGGTCGGGCAGTCCCTGTTCGCCGTCAAGGACAGCAGCGGCAAGCCGATCAAGGGCAACAGCACGCTCGGCCATTCCTTCGAGGGCCCGACCAAGCCCAACAAGGACTATCCGAACGGCATCATCGGTGGCGCCTTCTCCGAGGAGGAACGCTGGGACCTGATCGAGTATCTGAAGACGTTGTGAGGTCACCACGCGGCGCGTCTCGCTGATGGCGAGGCGCGCC
This sequence comes from Bradyrhizobium sp. SZCCHNS2022, assembly GCF_032377575.1. Taxonomy (NCBI): domain Bacteria; kingdom Pseudomonadati; phylum Pseudomonadota; class Alphaproteobacteria; order Hyphomicrobiales; family Nitrobacteraceae; genus Bradyrhizobium; species Bradyrhizobium sp. SZCCHNS2022. The sequence continues at coordinate 4,481,069 of NZ_JAUHHZ010000001.1, forward strand.
GGCAGGCTCACGCCGCCCTCCAGACGCCGGGACGGAGGCAGCGCCGGATCGTCGCGCCCTGCTCGCTCAGGGAATGCAGCATGACCCAGCCATTGACGACGAGATCGCGCACACCGGGGTGACGCTGCATGACCTCGTCCATCGCGCCCTCCGGCGCGGCAATGAAGACGTTCAAACGCACCGGCTCGTGGATGAAGCGGGTGCCGTCATGCACCGACTGCCATGGCAGCCCGACCCTGAGATCACCGGCATTGCCTTCGAGCACGCCGAGCTGGCCGACGATGTTGTGCAGCACCTTGTTGCCGCTGCCGAAGGCGGCGTTGTTCACCGTCGAGCCGTAGTATTGCAGATTGATCCAGCTCGCGACCACCATCGGCGCCGTCATGATCAGCTCGAGCGTGCGATGGCCGTCGTCGCGCGCTTCCTCGTAGGAATGCAGGAAGGCACGGCCGCCGAGATCGAGCCCGCGGGTGAAGGTCCGCGGCGCGGCGATGAAGGCGGCGTTGCCGGCGAGTCCCCATTCGGGGCGCACCTGCGACCAGTCGCGGCTGCGCGCGATCACGGCTTCGTCGACATCGGATGTGTCGCGGATGCCGAGCAGCGCGCTGCGCTCGAGCCGCGCCAGCCGCGCAGCGTCTGCCAGCCGCGCCTTCAGCCGCGACAGATCTGGCGCGAGCACGGCCGGAACGTCGTCTTCATCGAACAGCGTCACGGCATCGGTCGTGGTGTCGTGCAGCGCGCCGATGAACCAGCAATCGGCGGGAATGTCGATGCCCTTGGCGCGCAGGCCCTCGCGGACGCGCCAGTCGTTCAGCACGGCTGCGGCCACCCGCGCATTCGCCTCGCCGGTGTGGCCGCCGCAGGCGCCGCAATCGAGCCCCGAGGCATGCGGATTGTTGACTGTGGTGCTGCCATGGCCGGCGAGCAGCACCAGCCGCGCGAACGGCCCGGTCAGCGACATCGCCTTCAGCACCGCTTCCGCCATCGCGATGCGCTGCGGATCGGTGAAGCCTGTGGCCCGGCCGCCGAGCTCGCCCGCTGTCAGTCGCGGCTGGACGCGGGCAGCGACCTCCGGATCGAGACCGTCGACGACCGGCGAGGGCACCGGCCGCGTCAGGCCGAGGCTGTCGGTCGCGATCTTGGCGGCAAAGCCGAGGCCGGCGGTCTCGACGAAGGAGAACGACGACACGGCCGAGACCTTGAACGACTTCCACGCCTTGGCCGCGCGCCGCCGCAGCAGCCGCAGGCCGAGCACCTCGGCTTCCTCGACGTCGTCAGCATCCTTGACCGCCTCGCAGACGATGAAGGCGGGCTTCAGCAGCACCGGGCATTGCGCGCCGCCCCGGCCATGACCGATCGGGACATACTCGATCGGGAAGCCGAAGAATCCGGCGAAGCCGATGGTCTCGGCTTCGGGATAGGCGGTCTCCAGCGCGCGCCGGAATATCTCCGAGCGCACGTCGATGCAGAAGGCGGCCTGCACGGCTGGCCGCGCTGCCAGCCGCGCCGGGGCGGCCAGCGACCCGTGTGCCGCCAGCTTTGCAACGAGCGTCGTCCGGAACGCGATCTCATGGGCCTCGTGGAGGACCAGATCGATGGCGAGTTCGGGCGTCTCGTCCAACCGATGATCGGCCGGCAGCTTCGCCGCCTCGGCCATCGCCTCGGCCCAGGCGGTCTTGAACGCCGCGTCGGTGCGCGACTGGAACAGCGCAAAGCCCCAGGCCAGCCGGATCGCCAGCAGCTCCAGCAGCGTGTCGTCGCGCCGGCCATCGAGCTCTGCGGTCCAGCCGATGTAGCGCGCATAGGCCGACCAGCCGCCGAGATCGAACAGCGCCCGCACCAGATAGTCCTCGACCGCGCGCTCGGGGATGCCGAGCCGATCGATGATCAAGTCGATCGCCTGCACCGGATCGCCCGGCAGCTCGGCGATCGCCTCGCGGAATCCGGTCAGGCCCATGACCTCCGGATTGCGGTCGGAGGCCGCGAGCTTCCGCCAAGCGGCGTAAGGCTTCAGCTTGCGCACCGGGCTCGGCCAGCTTGCCTGGCCCTCGTCGAAATAGCTGGCTGAGAACGCCGAGATCTCGTCGATCATGAAGGCGACCAGCGAGACGTAGCGATCGCCCTCGGCGAGCCGGTCGAGCACCTCGGCGACCGTCGCCACCACGGCGGGCGGCGACGATCGTTCGGCATCGGCACGCGCCTTCTGCTTGAGCGCTTCGACGTCGAGGCCCGTCGAGGGATGCAGCGCGAGCGCCTGCGCCAGCGCTGCATCGTCGATCCGGCCGTCGTCGAGCGCCTGCCGATAGTACGCCCGCGGCATCAGCATCCGCGTCCGCGCCACGCGCTCGAAGGTCGCCGCCGTCGCCGCGAAGCTCTGCGAGGTGAAGCCGAGGAACGGATTGACCGCGACGAAGTGCTTGAGCGGCCAGAGCGGCGCGACCCGCCGGCAGGCGCTGTCGATGCAAGCCATCAGCGCGGCATCGGCGGTGGTGTCGATCGGGTCCGTCATCGGCATGGCAAGGGCGGCCTGGGTCATGGGAGATCTCGGATCACGGGTTGGATGGAGAGGAGGTCGAGGTGCGGGGCCAGACCGTCAGCACGAGGCGGTTGGCGAGCGTGTTGAGATAGAGGCCGTTGCGCAGGTGGACGTAAGCCGCGATCCAGAACGGCGCGTCGGCGCGACGCATCATCTGGTTCTGGAACACGGTGACGGCCGCAAACGAGACCACCACGGCGACTGCGATCAGCATCGGCACGACGCCGTCGATCGGGCGTGAGGCAGGGAAGCTGCCGGCCACCAGCCAGGCCATGCCCGTCTGTAGCGTGAAATAGAGCAGCGCGACGCCGACAGCGGTGACCGCGGCGCGGGCGACGACGAAGCCGTTCGGCCGCTCGTCGATGGCATTGGCCATCAGATGCACCAGGCCCATCAGCAGCACCGCGCCGAGCGCGATCTGCGCGGGATTGCTGCGGAGTGTCATGCCGAAGGCGAGCCCGGTCAGCAGCGCCAGACCAATCACCGCGACCAGCGCCAGGATGAGCCGGGCCGCATGCGGCTGGCCGCCCGGGCTCGGCGTCCACGACGCCCGGGCGAGATCGATGATGCTGCCCGAGGACAGGAAGGCGTGCGCCTTGTAGAGCGAGTGCGCCACGATGTGGAGCAGCGCCGCGGAGAAGGCGCCGAGGCCGCATTGCAGCAGCATGAAGCCCATCTGCGCGACGGTCGAATACGCGAGCTGCACCTTGACCGAGGTCTGCGTCAGCATCACCAGCGAGCCGAACAGCGCGGTGGCGCCGCCGACGACCGCGAGCACGTCGAGCGCCGGCGTCGCCAGCAGCAGCACGTCGCTGAGCCGGAGCACCAGGAAGCCGCCGGCATTGATGATGCCGGCATGCAGCAGCGCCGACACCGGCGTGGGCGTCTCCATCACCTCGATCAGCCAGCCATGTAGCGGCAGCTGGGCGGATTTGAGCATCGCGGTCGCGACGATCAGCAACGCGGCGATCGTGACCAGCGTCGATTGTGCCCCCTCCCCCGCCCGGGCGTGGGCGGCGAGGCTGCCGATCTCGAGAGTGCCGAACCGGACGTAGAGCAGCAGCGCCGCGAGCGCGAGGAAGGCGTCGCCGAGCCGGCTCGCCACGAACTTCTTGCGCGCGGCCCGGATCGCGGCCGGCCGGGTGCCGTAGAACAGCAGCAGCTTGCCGAGCGCCAGACTGGTGGCGACCCAGGCGGCGAACAGCAGCACGAGATTGCCGGAGATCGGCAGCAACAGCACCGCCGCCAAGGTCAGCAGCAGCCAGCGCGTGAACCGGACCTGGCCCGGATCGCCGTCGAGATAGTTGCGGCTGTAGCTGATGACGACCAGGCCGATGAAGCTGACCAGCACGGAGAGGATCGCGCCGAGCGCATCGAGCTGCAGCGACAGTCCAAGCCCGTAGCCGCCGAGCAGCGGCGTCCGCCCTGCCCCGATGATCGCTGCGCCCAGGCTTGCGACCAAGGCGATGGCGAGGGCGACCGCAGCAGCCGCGATCGCGTTGCGGGTGACGGCTCTGGCGCTGCCGCCGGTGCCGGCGAGGCCGGCGACGGCGAGCGTGAGGGGCGCAAGCGCTGCAAGACAAGGAAGGAACTGGTTCATGGCGGCCCGGTCGGTTGGTCGGATGAGACGATGTCGCCCTGCTTACCGGCTGCCGTTCCTTGTTAAAATTTCAATGATTGAACCTGATCGTTGTAAAATATAGAACGATGCCATGCCGCATCTGAACTACCATCACCTGCGCTATTTCTGGATCATCGCCAGCGAAGGCAGCATGAGCCGGGCGGCGCAGCGCCTCAACGTCTCGCCCTCCTCGCTGTCGGTGCAGGTCAAGGCGCTGGAGGAGCAGCTCGGGCAGAAGCTGTTCGAGCGCACCGGGCGCACCCTGCAGCTGACCGAGGCCGGACGCATCGCGCTCGACTATGCCGGCAGCGTATTCAAATCCGGCCATGAGCTGATCGAGACGCTGTCCGGTCTGCGCCCTGGCCGGCAGCTGCTGCGGGTCGGCGCCGCGGCCAATCTGTCGCGCAACTTCCAGATCGCCTTCCTGAAGCCGCTGATCGGCCGCGGCGATGTCGAGCTGATCATCCGCACCGGCCAGTTCGCCGACCTCCTGGAGCAGCTCGACGCGCACAAGCTCGACCTCGTGCTCGCCAACCATCCGGCGGCGCCGGACACGCGCAGCAATTTCGACAACACGCTGCTCGACGAGCAGCGCGTCAGCCTGGTCAGCCGTAAGCCGTCCAAGGCCGTCCGCTTCCGCTTTCCGCACGATCTTGCGACGACGCCGGTGATCCTGCCCGGCCGCGGCAGCGCCCTGCGCTCCGCCTTCGATGCGCTGGTCGGGTCGAGCGGAATCCGCCCCATCATCGCCGCCGAGGTGGACGACATGGCGATGCTGCGTCTGATGGCGCGCGAGAGCGGCGCGGTGACCCTGGTGCCGTCGATCGTCGTCATCGACGAACTGCGCTCCGGCGTACTGGTCGAGCGCGCCCGGCTGAGCGCGCTGAAGGAGCAGTTCTTCGCCGTAAGCCAGCAGCGCCGCTATCCGAATCCGCTGGTCGCCGAACTGATCGGATCGCGCGGCAAGAAGGCGGGGTGAGGCCATACGAGTCGCTGCCCGATACAGCGCCCTCTCCCCTTGTGGCAGAGGCATCGCAGATTTTTCCACATACTCGGTTGGGTGAGGGGTTCTCTCCGCCGGTCCCGATCGTGGAGACATCCCCCTCACCCGACCGAGCTTGCCGCGCCGTCCTGCAAGCCCTCTCCCGCAAGGGGAGAGGGCGCATTCACGAGCAACGCAATCATGTCCCATGCCTGTCCTCACATACGAGGGTCAGGCAATCGCACTCGACCTACTACACGGATGTCAAACAGCCTAAATCACACGGGATCGCGCTCTCGCGGCCAAGGCGGCCCGAGCTTTGCGCTTGTTCACCCTCCGCTGATCACGGGAGGGCGCAGGGAAGGCCGGACCTCGACTGAGGCCCGTGGCCCCCGTGCGGACAAGAATGCACGGGGCAGGAACCACAGGTTCAGCCGGACAGACCCGGCCTTCCCTGCGCGATGGCTTTACGAATTATACGCGATCTCCCCGGTGTCCGGCTCTTAGCCACCGTCACCCGCGCGCTTCGTCAAGACAGCGCAGCGAGCTTGACGCCAGCATCGGGGCGTCAGGACCACGCGATTTCTCCGTGCGCAGCGGATCGTTCGTCGGCATGATTGCTCACGCTGCGACCCGCCGCGCCCACCGCATCCAGCCTCCCACGCTCGTGACGACCGCGATACGCCCCTCCTCGCGGAGACCGGACGCGCGCAGACTACACGAATCTTGAATTACGTAAATCAGAATATTTTTCGCCGCAGGGCTGGACAAGGTTGTGCGGGGCAAGCCCGTCGGGCAAATCAGTTGCGGCTCACGCGAAAGCGACCAGGTCGATCAGATAATGCGCGAGGATCACTGGCCATAACGCCACCGATCGCTGCAGCATCAGGGCCAGACCTGCGCCGATCAGCGCCGCCGTCGTGACGTTTCCAAGTCCCGTCCACCAATGATAGACACCGAAGAGAATAGACGAAACGAGGACGATCGAGATGCGATTCTTGTCCAGCCATAGCCGCAACACATGTCCGACACAGCGGCGGAAGACGATCTCCTCGCTGACGGCGACCAGAGCGAGACCGACGACGAGATCGAACAGATATAGCCAGCCCTCGGGACGAGGATAGCTTCCGAAAACCGTCCCAGGAAACATCCCGTTGATGACGGCGCTCATTGGCTGGCAGAGACGTTCGGCCAACGACAGACCGACGACCCAGAGCGCGGTCTCCGAGGGGACGATGCGTGTCTGCTCCCGTCGAAACGCGGCCATTCGTACGGAGGGGATCGCTGCGGCGACCACGAGCGCACCAAGCCGGCCGGCGTAGTCAAAGGCGATCCAGCCGAGCGCTTCGTGCTGGTGCAGCCGCATCACCTGGGACACGATCATCGGTGCAAGCACAGCCGCGAGCCCCGCAACCGCGGCACCTCTGGCCGCCTTGTCGCTGGGATTTCCGATCTCGCGCACGAACTGGCTTCCGGATGTTTGACGACGCAGCAGACTCCATTCGATGCGAACGTCAATCGTTCACGCGTGAAGCCCTGCGCGACTGACCGATGCCAGCCCCGCTGGAAATTTGCTAGTACTACTGCATCAGAAACACTGCCCGCTATCCGTCGTCATTCCGGGGCGCCCGAAAGGCGAGCCCGGAATCCATAGCCACAGAGGGATGTTTGGCGGCAAAGTGCCCACAACCAGCCTGCCTTACACTGTTGCCTGTGGGTATGGGTTCCAGGCTCGCCCTTCTGGCGCCCCGGAACGACACGTGGAGGGAGCAAAGCCCTTTTCTAACGCAGTACTAGACGGTGCTTCGGTGCAGAGAAAATTGATGGACGATTGGCATGCAGGAGTTCGCCAATCTTGCGGACCAACTCCCAACACGCATCAAGCCGGGAGCCAGTCCGCTTTGCGGACGGCCCGATCAGAACATCGCGGGCGGGCTCAGGTTGACGCCGTGCTGGACCAGCACGAGCGACGCGACGACGCCGGTGAGTGCAAACATCGTCACGAGGCCGAAGCCGGAATTGAGGGCGTGGGGACCAAGTAGTTTTCGCGCGATCATCTTCAACATAATTGTCTCCTCCTGGAAATATCAACGCGCATCACTAGAGGGACGGCGCGTTACCGGGGGGTTTCCAAGCTTGGAGAGATCGGCGCGTGGTGAATGCATCCTTGTGTGCGCCGTGGGTCTGGCATGAAGTCCGCTTAACGCTGCCGGCGCATTCGGATCTGCCTTGTCGTCGAGCCGCGAGGCGGCGGTCCCAACCCGAGTCGGTCCATCTGCGGCATCGAGGGGGGCCATCCCCGCTTTGATTGAACACACTCAAAATGATATACATTTCGAATCATCGCGTAAGGGTTGTTTTCATTCGCGTCTGATCGGCTGTTCTTTTCACACCGTTACTTCAATGATTTTCAGGAGATTATAGTGATGACGAGCACCAGCAATGCCGTTCCGATCGTTTTCGAGAACCTCAGCAAACAAGACGTCTGGGTGCAATTCCTCAACGGGTCGTTCGGACCCGGCCAGCTCGGCGGGAGCGGCACGGTCCCGCTCAGCGGCAACACCGGTTATGCGTTGTCGGCCCTGGAGGGGATCGTTCCGGCCTATTCGGCCACGCAGAAGATTCCCAACGTCTTTCTCGACAACTTCACCAATGGCCGGATCTATCTGAACTTCGGATCGAGTGGCCTGTCGGGGCTGGGCAACGGCTATCAGCCGGCGCCGCAGAATCCCAGCGACGCCAACTACAACACGTCCTATGCATATCTGGAGACCAACATCTTCGGCAACACGCAGAACAATCTCGACATCAGCGACATCGATTTCGCCAGCATGGCGCTGGAGGCCAGCACCTGGAGAAGCGGCAAGCAGGTCGGGGCGCTGAAGTTCAACGACTCCAAGCCCGGCGCCATCGGCGCGAACATGGAGGCGCTGGGGACGCTATCCGGCGGAACGGCGGTGGTCGGGAACTACGTTCGCGTCATCGGCCCTGGCCTGACCAGCGGCTACCCGAACTGGAGTGCGTATTTCACCTTCCTGGCGTCGCAGGGACCGACCAAGATCGCCGGCTATTACGGCGGGCAGGCGGGCGGCAGCGGGCCGACCTCCGCTCACCACTACGCGCTGACCGCGAGCTTCGGAAGCGCCGACGTCACCCTCACGGGCACCATCACCAAGGCCGGCTCGCGGACGCCGGAGGCCACGACGATCGTCATCACCTACGCCAACCTGAACCAGCCGACCGGCGTCTATGGCTGCAACCCGTCCTACTCGGTGAACGGCGGAACGCCGACAGCGGGGATCGTCAACGACGTCTATGGCTGGATCGTCGGCGATCTCCTCGCCGGGCTCAGCTACGGCTTCCCCGGCAGCACCACGCAGGTGACGGTCGACGGCAAGTCGACGGCGCTCGGCGACGTGAGCTCCACGACCTGGTTCGAGCTGGCCAAGAGCACCCCGTCGCTGATGTTCGCCGGCGCGCAGAGCAACAGCGCCTACTACAATCAGTACGCGGCGCAGATCGCCGCCATATCGGGCGACTTCTACGGCTTTCCGTTCTCCGACCGCGTGCAGCAGCCGCTGCTGTACTTCCCGCCGCTCGGTCAGTCCGGCGGCGTGGACTATCTGAAGATCACGATCCTGCCGGTCGCCTATCCGGCCTGACGAATCGCGCCCGCGTGCCCATTGCGCCGAATGAGCACGCGGGCTGCCCTCGCATCAATGCTGAGCGCCCCGCGCGGCCGCAATGGCCCAGGCGAGGAAGATCGCGATGACGTCCTCCAGGTGATTGGGTCCGCAGAAGGCCTCGAAGACCTTGCCCCGAACGTGGCAGTGGCACCAGTCATCGTCATCGTCGCCCTGAACCTTCACCTCCGTGAAGGGACGCTCCGCCAATGCCGTGGCGGACAGGTCGATCCTGAGGGTCCATCCCGGATTGTCCAGGGTGCCGATCTTGATCCCGTATTGATGCTCCCACTGGCCGTCGCATTGGGAGGCGTACCAATCCTGAAGGGCTTTCAGAGGGTCGCGCTGATCCCGCATCTGCATCCCATCCGTTGACGACGTCCGGTCCGGGACCGATCGGTCGGAGACATTTGCGGCCTGCGTCCCGGTACGGCGGACCGGTGCAGGATGATGCAAGTCGCTGATCCGCGCGAGAGCCGCCGGAGCACAGTCTCGGGAGCGACTCTCGGCCACCATCACCTCGCCTCGTTCATCGCCGCGGCGGCCAGCAACGCGGCTTCGATCGTGTCCCGGGTCTTGCCGAGATGGGCCGTCATGATGCTCACCGCACGCTCGGTGTCGCGCGCCACCGTCGCCTCCATCAACTCGCGATGCTCGCGAGCCGCGTCGCGCTTGCCCCGGTCGGTCTTGCGGGCGAGGTCGAGGTAACGCTCATTGTGCGCCGACAGCAGATCGCGCACCCGCAACATCCAGGTGCTGCCGCAGGCCTGCGCCAGCGCGGCGTGGAAGTCGCCATGGGCCAGTGTCCAGGCCGGCGAGAAGCTGCCGTCGTCGGCGGCAATCGGCGTCGCCGCCAGACGATGATGGGCGGCAACGACCGCCGTTTCCCATTCGAGATCGCCGTTGGCGATGGCGCGGCGCAGGCATTTGGTCTCGACCTCGATGCGCATGTCCGTGAGGTCGCGCAGATCGGCAATCGACACGGGGGCAACGCGAAAGCCGCGTTGTGGCAGCGCCGTCACCAGCCCCTCCGCCGTCAGCCTGGCCAGCGCCTCGCGGATGGCGCCGGTGCTGACGGAGAACGCCGCGCCGAGTTCGCTGATCTTGAGCTTCTCCTCCGGCCGATAGAGGCCGGCGAGCAGGCTGGCGCGGAGCCGTTCATAGGTAGTCTGTGTGGCGCTTGCGGACATGGCTCGCTCGATGACTCGCAATACGATAGCAGAACCAGAAAATAGATTTTCAATAAAAAGTATATTTTTATTGCCCGTCGCCCGGGACGTCCCTATGCTTCGACACAAGGCCGCCGCCAGCGCGGCCATCAGGGAGGTGTCCATGCGAAGCGTGATTGCAGCTGCAGGCTTGCTCATCGTGTCGTCGATGCCGGGTGCGCCGGCCAGGGCGGAGGATCAGCCGGGTATCACGGCCACCGAGATCCGCATCGGACAGACCATGCCCTATAGCGGGCCGGTGTCCGCCTTCGGCATCCTCGGCAAGGGCGAGGTGGCCTATTTCAAGATGGTCAACGATCGCGGCGGCATCAACGGGCGCAAGGTCAACCTGCTCTCGCTGGACGACGGCTACGTGCCGCCCAAGACGGTCGAGCAGACGCGGCGGCTGGTCGAGAGCGACGAGGTCGCCTTCATCTTCTCGACCATGGGCACCGCGCACAACACCGCGATCGCCAAATATCTGCAGGGCAAGAAGGTGCCGCAGCTGTTCGTGGCTTCCGGTGCCTCGAAGTTCGGCGATCCCGCGCAGTTTCCGCTGGCGCTGATGGGCGTGATGGCACCGTTCCGCAACGAGGCGCGGATGTATGCGCGCTACGCGCTGCAGAAGAAGCCGGATGCGACCTTTGCCATTCTCGCGCAGAACGACGATTTCGGCCGCGACTATCTCGCCGGGCTGAAGGACGTGCTCGGCGAACGCTTCGACACGGCGGTGACGGTGGCGAGCTACGAGTCCACCGAGCCGACCATCGACTCGCAGATCGTGAAGCTGAAATCCTCCGGCGCCGATGCGCTGATCATCGCCGCGACGCCGAAATTCGCCGCGCAGGCAATCCGCAAGACCTTCGAGATCAACTGGCGGCCGATGACGTTCCTGACCAACGTCTCGGTGTGGATGTCCTCGGTGATGGAGCCGGCCGGCCTCGAGGCCGGCACCGGCATCATCTCGACCGCCTACGTCAAGGACCCGCTCGATCCGGCCTGGGCCGACGATCCCGGCGTCAAGGGCTGGCGCGACTACATGGCCAAATACGTGCCCGACGGCGACATCCGCGATTCCAACTACGTCAACGGCTACAACAACGGCATGGCGCTGGAGCACGTGCTCAAGGCCGCCGGCAACGATTTGTCGCGCGAGAACATCCTGAAGCAGGCGCTGTCGATCAAGGATCTGGAGCTGCCGATGCTGCTGCCCGGCATCAAGGTCAACACGTCGGAGGGCGACCATCTGCCGGTCGAGCAGGTGCAGTTCATGCGCTTCACCGGCAAGCAGTGGGAGCGCTTCGGCGAGGTGCTCTCGACGAGATAGTCGAAGGCACCCCGTTGCCGCTGCTGCATCGATCGTGTGCGGCTGACCTGTCACGCCGGCCATGAAATGCAGGGACGGATCGGGCCGTGGCTGTCCGGCTCAGAGCCCCCGCGCTCCGGAATCGTCGCTGCCCTGCGCCTGCACTTGCTCGAGCGGCACATCGAGCCGCCAGACGAAGCCTTCGGGCGGAAAGGCAAGTTGCACCTCCGCCTGCAGTGCCAGGCGCGGATTGCGATCAATCATCACACTGCCGAACCCGGTCCGCTCTGGCGCCGCAACGGCAGGGCCGCCGCTCTCGCGCCAGACTATTCGTAGGCGCTTGCCGTTCGCTTCATCGATGACCGCGCAGGCGATGGAAACCTGCCCGGCGGCGCCGGACAGCGATCCGTATTTGGTCGCGTTCGTGCCGAGCTCGTGGATCGCCAGACCGATCGTCTCGCTGGCGGCGGGGGACAGCAAGACATCGAGATCCCCTGTCAGGATGATCCGGCTCCCGACGAGATCACCGACCGGTGCGAGTTGGGACGAAATCAGCTCGCCGAGCCGCGCGCCGCTCCAATTGTGCTGGGTCAGCAGATCCTGGTTGCGCCCCAACGCCGCGAGCCGACTCGCCAAGGCGTCCGAATCGTGCCGGTCGACAGTTCTCATCACAATAGCCTGGACGACCGTGATCATGTTCTTGGCGCGATGGTTCACCTCCCCCATCAGCAGCCGGATCTTCTCTTCGCTCTGGAGCTGCGCGGTGATGTCGGTGTTGGTTCCGAACCAGCGCCAGATCTGGCCGGTGTCGTCCAGCACCGGCTTGGCTCGTGACAGGAACCAGCGGTAGGTGCCGTCCTTGCCGCGCAGCGGAAAGGTGTCCTCCCATTCGACGCCGGAATCCCAGCTTTCCTGAATGCGCGCCTTCACCCGCTCGACATGATCGGGATGATGCACGCTGGTCCAGCCCCAGCCCTTCATTTGCTCGATGGTCGTACCTGTGTAGTCGTACCAGCGCTCGTTGTACCAGAAGATCGATCCATCGCGATCGGCGATCCAGGCAAGCTGGGCGATGTTGTTCGCCAGCATCCTGAACTGACGTTCGCTGTCGGCCAGCCTGTTTCTCAGCTCGATCGTCCGGCTGATGTCGCTGGCGATCTTCGAGGCACCGACGATCGTCCCGGCCCTGTCTCGGATCGGTGACACGCATATCTCGACCGGGATCGGCAATCCCTGCTTGTTGAGCCGCACCGTCTCGAAGCGAGGCACGATCTCGCCCGCGCCGACCCTTTCGATGATGTGCTCCTCCTCGCGGAGCCGGTCGGCAGGAATGATGGTGCGGATCGAGCGGCCTACGATTTCTCGTGCAGACCAGCCAAAGATGTCCTCTGCGGCGCGATTCCAGCTCCGGATCGTGCCTTGCAAATCTTTTGAGATGATGGCGTCGAAAGAGTTCGCGACGATTGCCGCCAGATGCGCATCACTTGTCCCGCTATTCCTGCGGCCCATTGCAAGCCAGACCCTGCCTTTTTCACGGCAAGGAAAACACAAATTTGCGCAGCTGCAAACAATAGACTTGGGCCACCGGAGGCATATGGCGGAGCTTGACGGAAAAGCCGAATGCCGGCGCTCGAAGCCGGCATGACGGATCATCGCTGTCATCGTGACAATCCGGAGGTTATGATCCTGCGCGCTACAGGAGCACTGCATTTCCGATGTCCGAGACCGATTCCCTCACGTTGAAATTTCGTTGCCCCAAGGAGCTCGAAGGCCGCATTCCGCAGCCGGTGCCGGCGCCGATGGGCGTTCCCGAATGGGTCAAGAGCATGCCCGCGACGGCGTTCAGCGCGCTCAACCAGGCGGAGGAGCAGACCGTCAAGCGCTGCCCGCCGTTCATCGACGCGATGACGACGGGTTTCCTGATTCCGCTGATCTGCGATCTCAAGGTCGAGGACGGCGGCATCAGCTGGGACAACGAGCTGCCGCCGGGCGGCGCCATCGATTTTCCGCGTTCGCCGATCAGCTTTCACGACGTCTCGCAGGTCACGGGATCGCCGCTGTTCGAGGCCGACCGCTTCCTGCTCAAGTTTCACAATCTGTGGACGATCGAGGCGCCCGATGGCTGGGCGCTGCTGTTCACCCACCCCGTGAACCGCTTCGACCTGCCGTTCACCACGGTGACCGGCCTCGTCGACAGCGATCGCTTCCACGACAGCTTCGTGCACTTCCCGGCGCATTGGCACGACACGGCATTTCGTGGCGTGCTGCCGAAGGGGACGCCGGTCGCGCAATGCATCCCGGTGAAACGGCAGACATGGGCGATGCAGACCTCGGCCTTCACCGAGGAGGAGATTGCCGACATTCACGAGGTGCGCGACGCGCTCAAGCGCGAAACCGGCGTCTATCGCAAGAGGTTCAGGGCTTGAGGGTCCCGTCGGCGCCAAGGAATTTGGCGGCCGCGCTCGGACGGAAGAAGAAGCGGCCATGCGAGGTCACCGCCAGCGTGTAGGCCGCACGGGTCAGCAGATGCGGCCGGCCGCGCACCACCGTGCGCAGCGCCGCCTGGGCACCGTCGCGATCGCCCATCTCGGCCAGGCACATCGCCAGATTGGCGCGGGTCTGGGTATCCTCCGGCCGCAGCCCCAGCGCATGGCGGTAGGTGCCGGCGGCCTCCGCGTAGTCGCCATCCAGAAAATGCACCCAGGCGAGTTCGACCAGGATGTCCGGACGTCCCGGCGCCGCCTCGCGCGCCGCGACGAGATTGTCCCGCGCACGCGCGCGCTCATTGGCCTGCAGGCAGAGCCGCGCGAGATCGAGCTTGAGATCGACACTGTCGGGCGATAGCGCCTGCGCCTCCTCGATGACTGCGATGGCCTCGCCGAGGTCGCCGGATTTCGCCAGCCGTCCGGCGAGCTCCTGAAAGGCAGGGAAGAACGGCGGGCGCCGCGCCGCGGTCTTGCGCAATTGCGCGATCCCATCGGCTGCACGCCGCGACTCGCACAAGGCCGCGCCCAGCAACGTCTCCAGCTCCGGATCAGGGCCGCGCAGCGCTGCCTTCTCCAGCGCCGCCACCGCCTCGCCCGCGCGCTGCTGGCCGAGCAGGGCATGGGAATGAACGAGCAGCGCGGCGCGATCGGTCCTGGCCGTGCGCAGGATCGAGGCGGCGATCTGCTCGGCGCGCGCGAACTGCCGCGCACGCAAGGCGTGGATCGCCTCCTGCAGCGCCTGGGCCTGCAACCTGTTCTGCGCCTTGCTCACGACCAGCCGTCACGACCTCTCGGAATGGCCGATAGCTCTAGCCCGCAAGACGACAGGGTGTCCAGCAACGGCGGATGGCTCAGCCGAACAGCGGCGTTCCCGGCACGAAGGCGTCGAACGCGGCCCAGAACTGCGAACGGTAGCGGTCCTGCTCCTGCAGGATCTCGTGCTTGGCGCCGGCGATGACGAGATGCGAGCCGGCGCGCAGATGATAGGCGAACTCCTCGATCGCGGCTGTCGACACCACGCTATCGCTGGAGGCGGCCAGCATCAGGATCGGCTGGCGGATCTGCGACGGGTAGCTGATACCGCGGAAGGTCGCCATGGCCGAGAAGGCGGCATCGGCCCAGGCCACCGTGGGCGAGGCGATGCCCAGCGTCGGATCCTCCTCGAGGATCGCGGCGTTGCGCGCATAGCGCACGGGATCCGAGGTCAGCGGATTGTTGACGAAAGGCGCGAGCCCGCTGATCTCGTCATTGCCGCCGGGCACGTAGCGACCGCCCTGCCCTGCGATCCGCATCGCGCGCAGCAGCAGCCGCGCCGGCAGCGAGGTGCGCCGGCCCGGCAGATCGATCATCGGCGCCGACAGCACGACGCGGTCGAACCAACGCTTGCCGGAATGAGCGAGCCGCAGCAGCACGGTTCCGCCCATCGAATGCGCCAGCGCGAAATAAGGCGGCGGGCAGTCCGGCAGCACCACCTCGGTGACGAAGGTCTCGACGTCGACCTCGTAGTCCGAGAACGAGCGCACATAGCCCTTGCGCGTGTCGCGCAGGCGCCGCGACGAATGGCCCTGGCCGCGCCAGTCGATGATGGCGACCGCAAAGCCGCGATCGCGCAGATCGCGTACCGTCTCGAAATACTTCTCGATCGACTCGCTGCGTCCCGTGAACACGCAGACGGTTCCCTTGCGCCCGGCCGGTGGCGCCCAGCGCGCAAACCGCAGCTCGGCGCCATCCGGAGTCTTGATGGTGCCGGCGGTGGCGTCTTCGGGAACGGGATTGGCGGGAATCGAGACGAGCGTCATGAGGCGCCCATCGAATAGGTGAACGGCAGTGGGAATCAAGGGGTGGAACGGCAAAAAGAGCCGCTTTCGGGGACCCTTGAACGCCAAAACGTCCGACCCATATCGAGATCGTGCAGGCCGTCACGGCTGCACGACAGCCCGGCCCGATGGCGGGCGGGTTTGCCAATAGTCGCTCAATGGAGGACTTTGACCATGCGTACCTACGACCTGACCCCGTTCTATCGTTCCACCGTCGGTTTCGACCGTCTGTTCTCGATGCTCGACCAGGCGACCGCCGAGCCCAGCCCCGGCTACCCGCCCTACAATATCGAGCGCACCGGTGAGAACGCCTACCGCATCACCGTCGCCGTCTCCGGCTTTGGCAAGGATGAGCTCTCCCTCGTCGCGAAGGAAAACACGCTGACGATCAAGGGCGAGAAGGCCGCCAACGAGAACGGCAAGAAGAGCGAGGTGCTGTATCGCGGCATCGCCGCCCGCGCGTTCGAGCGCAGCTTCCAGCTCGCCGACCACGTGGTGGTGAAGAACGCCAGCCTCGAGAACGGCCTGCTCCACGTCGACCTCGTCCGCGAGATTCCCGAGGCCAAGAAGCCGCGGTCGATTCCGATCTCGACCAATGCGCAAGCCGTCGAGCAGCCGGCGATCGAAGGTTCGGCCGAGAAGGCCGCCGCTTAACCGGCACGACGGCACTCCACAGACACGAACGCCCCGGGCAACCGGGGCGTTTTTTTCGCTCTGTCAGCTGGATGGGATCGCGCGCGATCACCCGGAGATGCCGGACCGCCGCTCACCGCTGTCATGCCCGCGCAGGCGGGCATCCAGTACGCCGCGGCGGCGGTGATGAACCGAGATGCCGGTGGCTACTGGATCGCCCGGTCGAGCCAGGCGATGACAGTTGTGGGTGGGGCAGCGGCGGGGGGCAGACGCTCCGCGGAAGTTTTCAGCCTCAGTTATTCCAGCCCCTGGGCCGGCGGCATCTTCGCGGTCGGTAGGATCTGCGGCGCTGGCTTGGCTGCCGGCGCGGCGATCGATCCGGTCGTCTGCGGCGCGGCCGCGGCCGACTGGACGGGTTTGGCATCCGACGGCTTCGCTTCGGTTGCCTTGGGCTCCGATGGCTTGGCGTCAGACGACGTGGCCTCGGCCGGTTTGACCTCGCCTGCCTTCGGCGCGTCGGCCTTCGGATCGGCCTTGGCCTCGACCGGCTTCGTCTCGGCCGGCTTCACCTCCGCGGGCTTAGTCTCGGCCGGCTTGATGTCCGCGGGCTTGGGCGCGGCCGGCCTGGCTGCCTCTGCTGGCTTCGGGTTGAGCGCCGCCGTCTGCGGCGGGGGAGCGACCGGCCGCGCGGCGGGCGTCGGCACCTTCGGCAGCTGCGCCGGCATTGCATTGGCGACCCGGGGCGCCGCCGGCGGCACCAGCCGCGGGTCGGCGCGGATCACGGTCGGCGGCGGCAGCCGGTCGAGGCCACCGCGCGGCGCCGGCTCGTAGCGCATGCGTTCGTAGTCGTCGCCCCACTGGAACGCCGGCACGAAGCGGATGATGCGCCCGGATCGGGCATCGACCACGAGCTTGCCGTCCTCGCCCTGGCGGTCGAGCACCGCCACGACATAGACATTGCCGCGCTGGCGCGGCGCGCCGAGCGGCGAGAAGCCGTTGTCGCGCAGGATGGCATAGACCTCATGCACCGGCAGGAACGCCGGCGCATAGCCATAGTCCTGCTGGTAACCGTCGCGATACCCATCCTGGCGGTACACCGGCGCCGGCGGCGCGTAGCGCTCCTCGCGGTAGCCGTAGTCCGGGGCCGGACGATAGCCGTAGCGCGGCGGCGGCGCGGGCAAGACGGCCGGCGGCGCGTCGGAATAAGGCGCATCGAAATCGGAGACCGCCGTGTACGACCCGCGCAGACCCGACGGCGGCAGCGGCTCGGCCTGCGCGGCAAAGGCTGCGATCAACGAGGCCGAGACGGCTCCAACTAGCAACTTCATGGCTCAAAGCTCCTGCATGCCCCCGCACGTGAAGCTGTTCGCTTCTTCTCAAGTGGGCGGACGTTCTGCCGTGATTCCGGCGGCCCTGGGTCGGAGACGGGGCAGGAACAGGGCGAAAGGTTTCAAAAATGCGCGCGGCGCGTGATCGGTGCGGCGGCTCGCCCGAGAAAAACGGAAGATTTGCCGGGGAATGCGCGCGGTGGGGAGCCCGGAGCTCAGGACTCCGCTGCGCTTGTGTGATAGGTTAAAGTTTGGCATCTTGCGGTTTAGGACAGAATTGCTGTCTAAAATTTCGTTGCAAAGGTGACCGAGACTTTGCAATGATGTTACGGCGCCCAATCACGTTACGACATGGGGCGCTGCGACATGACCAGGCCGTGGTCGTCCAGCGGGGACATGGTCCCCCGGCGACTGGCCTGAATTCTGCAAATGCGGCTCGCTGAAAAGGACGAGCGTTGGCTCCGGAGAGGGGCCCGCGCAGCGCCCGGGGTGCGCCGGACTGTGTACCGGACTGTGGTGAAGGCCCTGACCAATAACTGATGGGGACGGATATGAGCGGATCGAAGGTCGAGCACGGAAAGTTGGGCGGCGCGGTGCTGGCTGTGGATTCGCACGAAAAACCGGCCGAGATCACCCGCGAGCTGCACACGTGGCGCCCGGACGCCGAAGGTCTCTATGACCCCGCGCAGGAGAAGGATTCCTGCGGCGTCGGCTTCATCGCCAACATCAAGGGCCAGAAGTCGCACCAGATCGTCGCTGACGCGCTGAACATCCTGTGCAACCTCGAGCACCGTGGCGCCGTCGGCGCCGACCCGCGCTTCGGCGACGGCGCCGGCATCCTGGTGCAGATCCCGCACGCCTTCTTCTCGCGCAAGGCGAAGGAGCTCGGCTTCACGCTGCCCGCCCCCGGCGAATACGCCATCGGCGCGCTGTTCATGCCGCGCGACGAAGCCTGGCGGAACGTCATCAAGAGCATCATCGCCGACCAGATCGAGGACGAGGGCTTGGTGCTGCTCGGCTGGCGCGACGTGCCGACCGACAACTCCTCGCTGGGCGTGACGGTCAAGCCGACCGAGCCGCGCAGCATGCAGGTGTTCATCGGCCGCAACGGCGCCGCCAAGACCGAGGACGAGTTCGAGCGCAAGCTCTACATTCTGCGCAAGTCGATCTCGCAGGCGATCTATCAGCGCCGCGACCGCGGCATGTCGGGTTACTACCCGTGCTCGATGTCGTGCCGGACCGTGATCTACAAGGGCATGTTCCTGGCCGACCAGCTCGGCAAGTACTACGCCGACCTGCACGAGCCGGACTTCGAGAGCGCGCTGGCGCTGGTGCATCAGCGCTTCTCGACCAACACCTTCCCGACCTGGTCGCTGGCGCACCCCTACCGCATGATCGCGCATAACGGCGAGATCAACACCCTGCGCGGCAACGTCAACTGGATGGCGGCGCGCCAGGCGTCGGTGTCGTCGGAGCTGTTCGGGAAGGACATCAGCCGGCTCTGGCCGATCTCCTATGAGGGACAGTCCGACACCGCCTGCTTCGACAACGCGCTCGAATTCCTGGTGCAGGGCGGCTACTCGCTGCCGCACGCGGTGATGATGATGATCCCGGAGGCGTGGGCCGGCAATCCGCTGATGAGCGAGGAGCGCCGCTCGTTCTACGAATACCATGCCGCGCTGATGGAGCCGTGGGACGGCCCGGCCGCGATCGCCTTCACCGACGGCCGCCAGATCGGCGCCACGCTCGACCGCAACGGCCTGCGGCCGGCGCGCTATCTCGTGACCAAGGACGACCGCATCGTGATGGCGTCCGAGATGGGCGTCCTGAAGATTCCGGAGGACCAGATCGTCACCAAGTGGCGGCTGCAGCCCGGCAAGATGCTGCTGGTCGACCTCGTAGAGGGGCGCCTCATCCCCGACGACGAGATCAAGGCGCAGCTCGCCGCTAGCCATCCCTATCAGGAATGGCTGACGCGCACCCAGATCCAGGTCGAGAAGCTGCCGGACGCGCCGACCAAGGGCGCGCGGACGAACCTGCCGCTGCTCGATCGGCAGCAGGCGTTCGGCTACACGGCCGAGGACATCAACATCCTGATGACGCCGATGGCCGCCACCGGCGAGGAGGCGACGGGCTCGATGGGCAACGACGCGCCAATCTCGGCGCTGTCGGACAAGCCCAAGCTGCTGTTCACCTACTTCAAGCAGAACTTCGCCCAGGTCACCAACCCGCCGATCGACCCGATCCGCGAGGAGCTGGTGATGAGCCTGGTGTCGATCATCGGCCCGCGCCCGAACCTGTTCGACCTCGAAGGCGTCGCCTCGACCAAGCGGCTCGAGGTGCATCAGCCGATCCTGACCGATGCGGACCTCGAGAAGATCCGCTCGATCTCGCAGGTCTCCGACAGCCACTTCGTCTCGCGCACGCTCGACACCACGTTCGATGCGAGCCTGGGCGCCGCCGGCTTCGAGCAGGTGCTCGACGATCTCTGCGGCCGCGCGGAAGCTGCCGTCCGCGAGGGCGTCAACATCATCATCCTGTCGGACCGCATGGTGTCGAACGACCGGATCCCGATCCCGTCGCTGCTCGCCTGCGCCGCCGTGCATCATCATCTGATCCGCACCGGCCTGCGCACGTCGGTCGGTCTCGTCGTCGAGAGCGGCGAGCCGCGCGAGGTGCATCACTTCGCGTGCCTTGCCGGCTACGGCGCCGAGGCGATCAACCCGTATCTGGCCTTCGAGACCATCGTCGCGCTGAAGGACAAGCTGCCGGGCGCGCTGAGCGACTACGAGGTCGTCAAGCGCTATATCAAGTCGATCGGCAAGGGCCTGCTCAAGGTCATGTCGAAGATGGGCATCTCGACCTACCAGTCCTATTGCGGCGCGCAGATCTTCGACGCGGTCGGCCTCAAGGCCGAGTTCGTGCAGAAGTTCTTTTACGGCACCCACACCCGCGTCGAAGGCGTCGGCCTGGCCGAGATCGCCGAAGAAACCGCGCGCCGCCACCGCGATGCGTTCGGCGACGCGCTGGTCTACAAGTCCGCGCTCGACGTCGGCGGCGAATATGCCTTCCGCACCCGCGGCGAGGACCATGCGTGGACCGCCGAGTCCGTCGCGACGCTCCAGCACGCCGTGCGCGGCAACTCCAAGGACCGCTATCAGGCGTTTGCAAAACTGCTCAACGAGCAGTCCGAGCGGTTGTTGACGCTGCGCGGCCTGTTCCGGATCAAGTCGGCCGAGGACGACAAGCGCAAGCCGGTCCCGCTCGACGAGGTCGAGCCGGCCAAGGAGATCGTCAGGCGCTTCGCCACCGGCGCGATGAGCTTCGGCTCGATCTCGCGCGAGGCGCATACGACCTTGGCGATCGCCATGAACCGGATCGGCGGCAAGTCGAACACCGGCGAGGGCGGCGAGGAAGCCGACCGCTTCAAGCCGCTGCCCAACGGCGATTCCATGCGCTCGGCGATCAAGCAGGTCGCCTCGGGACGTTTCGGCGTGACGACGGAGTATCTCGTCAACTCCGACATGATGCAGATCAAGATGGCGCAGGGCGCGAAGCCCGGCGAAGGCGGCCAGCTGCCCGGCCACAAGGTCGATGCGACAATCGCCAAGGTGCGCCACTCGACCCCGGGTGTCGGCCTGATCTCGCCGCCGCCGCACCACGACATCTACTCGATCGAGGACCTCGCGCAGCTGATCTACGACCTGAAGAACGTCAATCCCGACGGCCAGGTTTCGGTCAAGCTGGTGTCCGAGATCGGCGTCGGCACGGTTGCCGCCGGCGTTGCGAAAGCGCGCGCCGACCATGTGACGATCGCGGGCTTCGAGGGCGGCACCGGCGCCTCTCCCCTCACCTCGATCAAGCATGCCGGCTCGCCGTGGGAGATCGGCCTTGCCGAAACCCACCAGACGCTGGTGCGCGAGCGGCTGCGCAGCCGCATCGTGGTCCAGGTCGACGGCGGCTTCCGCACCGGACGTGACGTCGTGATCGGCGCACTCCTTGGCGCCGACGAGTTCGGCTTCGCCACGGCGCCGCTGATCGCGGCCGGCTGCATCATGATGCGCAAGTGCCACCTCAACACCTGCCCGGTCGGCGTTGCCACCCAGGACCCGGTGCTGCGCAAGCGCTTCACCGGCCAGCCGGAGCACGTCATCAACTACTTCTTCTTCGTGGCCGAAGAGGTCCGCGAGATCATGGCAGCGCTCGGCTACCGCTCGTTCAACGAGATGGTCGGCCAGGTGCAGATGCTCGACCAGTCCAAGCTGGTGGCGCATTGGAAGGCCAAGGGTCTCGACTTCTCAAAACTGTTCGTGAAGCAGAAGGAAGCGCCGGGCCAGAAGATCTTCCATTCGGAGAAGCAGGACCATCACCTCGACGCCGTGCTCGACCGCAGGCTGATCGAGCAGGCCAGGCCCGCGCTCGACCGCGGCGCCCCGGTCAAGATCGAGGCCGAGATCAACAACACCGACCGTTCGGCGGGCGCGATGCTTTCCGGCGCGGTGGCCAAGATCTACGGCCATGCCGGCCTGCCGCAGGACACGATTCATGTCAGCCTGAAGGGCACCGCCGGCCAGGCGTTCGGTGCGTGGCTCGCCAACGGCGTCACCTTCGAGCTCGAAGGCGAAGGCAATGACTATGTCGGCAAGGGCCTGTCGGGCGGCCGCATCATCGTCAAGCCGCCGCGCAACTCCGGCATCGTGCCGGAGGAGTCGATCATCGTCGGCAACACCGTGATGTACGGCGCCATCTCCGGCGAGTGCTTCTTCCGCGGCATCGCCGGCGAGCGCTTCGCGGTGCGTAACTCGGGCGCAGTCGCCGTCGTCGAGGGCGCGGGCGATCATTGCTGCGAGTACATGACCGGCGGCATCGTGGTCGTGCTCGGCAAGACCGGGCGCAACTTCGCGGCGGGCATGTCGGGTGGCGTCGCCTATGTGCTCGACGAGGCCGGCGACTTCGACAAGCATTGCAACATGGCAATGGTCGAACTCGAGCCGGTGCTGTCGGAGGAGATGATCGCCGAGGACACCTATCACCAGATGGGCGACCTCGAGGCGCACGGCCGGGTCGACGTGTTCAAGAACCTGCTGGCGTCCGATGTCGAGCGCCTGCACGTTCTGATCTCGCGTCACGCCAAGGCCACCGGCTCCAAGCGCGCCGCCGACATCCTGGCGAACTGGAAGGAGTTTGCGCCGAAGTTCCGCAAGGTCATGCCGGTCGAGTACCGCCGCGCCCTTCGCGAGCTCGCGGCCAAGACCGACGCCGAGCCGAAGATCGCGATCGGGGCTTGATGTTGCTCCTCATGTGAGGAGGCGCGAAGCGCCGTCTCGAACCATGAGGCCGAGAGCGGGGCCTCGCCCTTCGAGACGCGGCGCAAGCGCCGCTCCTCAGGGGTGAGGGTCAAGAGTGAGACGTCATTGCGAGCGCAGCGACGCAATCCAGGGCCAGGAAGAAAGTCTGGATTGCTTCGTCGCCGGAGCCCGTCATCGGGCTCGCCGAAGGCGAGACCCGGTGGGCTCCTCGCAATGACGGAATGAAGCAGACGGGCCTCGCCCTTCGAGACGCGGCGCAAAGCGCCGCTCCTCAGGGTGAGGAGGAGAAGCAGGAAACTAAACCCTCATGGTGAGGAGGCGCGCAAGCGCCGTCTCGAACCATGAGGCCCGAGCAGTCAGGGACGTCACAGGTCATGGGCAAGGTCACAGGTTTTCTCGAAATCGAGCGGCACGATCGCAAGTACGCGCCGGTTGCCGAGCGGCTGAAGCATTTCCAGGAATTCGTGGTGCCGCTCTCCGAGAAGGAGCTGCGTGACCAGGCGGCGCGCTGCATGAACTGCGGCATCCCCTATTGCCACGGCACCGGCTCGGCCGCGCCGGGCACGCCCGGCTGCCCGGTCAACAACCAGATCCCGGACTGGAACGACCTGATCTACAACGGCAACTGGGAAGAGGCGTCGCGCAACCTGCACTCGACCAACAATTTCCCGGAGTTCACCGGCCGCATCTGCCCCGCCCCGTGCGAGGCATCGTGCACCCTGAACATCGACGACAATCCGGTGACTATCAAGACGATCGAATGCGCGATCGTCGACAAGGCGTTCGAGCAGGGCTGGATCAAGCCCGAGCCGGCCGCGGTCAAGACCGGCAAGAAGGTCGCCATCGTCGGCGCCGGCCCGGCCGGCCTCGCAGCCGCGCAGCAGCTCGCGCGCGCCGGTCACGAGGTGCACGTCTATGAGAAGCACGCCAAGGCCGGCGGTCTTCTTCGCTACGGCATTCCCGACTTCAAGATGGAGAAGGGCATCATCGACCGCCGCATCGCGCAGATGGAAGGCGAAGGCGTGGTCTTCCACTACGGCGCCCATGTCGGCGGCAAGGACGGCATCGATGCGAAGTCGCTGCTGAAGGATTACGACGCGGTGGCGCTGACCGGCGGCGCGGAAGCCCCGCGCGACCTGCCGATCCCCGGCCGCGACCTCGCCGGCGTCCACTACGCGATGGATTTCCTGCCGCAGCAGAACCGCCGTGTCGGCAACGAAGCCGTCAACGCCACCGACATCCTCGCCGGCGGCAAGCATGTCGTCGTGATCGGCGGCGGCGACACCGGCTCTGACTGCATCGGCACCTCGCTGCGCCAGGGCGCGCTGTCCGTGACCCAGCTCGAGATCATGCCGGCGCCGCCGGAGCGTGAGAACAAGGAGCTGACCTGGCCGAACTGGCCGCTGAAGATGCGGACCTCGTCGAGCCAGGCCGAAGGCGCGGTGCGCGAATTCGCGGTGCTGACGCAGAAGTTCGAGGGCGAGAACGGCGCGGTCAAGAAGCTGCACTGCGTGCGCGTCGACGGTCAGTTCAAGCCGATCCCGGGCACCGAGTTCGTGCTCGATGCGGACCTGGTGCTGCTGGCGATGGGCTTCGTGCATCCGGTGCACGAGGGCCTGCTCAAGAGCCTCGGCGTCGACCTCGACCCGCGCGGCAACGTCAAGGCCAACCTCTCGGACTACCAGACCTCGCTGCCGAAGGTGTTCTCCGCCGGCGACATGCGCCGCGGCCAGTCGCTGGTCGTCTGGGCGATCCGCGAAGGCCGCCTCTGCGCCCAGGCCGTGGACAAGTTCCTGATGGGCAAGACCGAGCTGCCGCGCTGAGCGGCAGTCAACTCCGCCAGTTGAAATCCAGCTGCTGACCGCACTCGCGCTGCGCTCCCCTCCCCCTTGCGGAGAGGGGAGCGCAGCGTCTTCGCGGCTGAGTCCGGGTCTATTTAAAACGGCGAAGCAAAAATGGGTGGGGGCTTGCTCGACATGTGTCTCCGCGCGGCCCGAAGTGGCAGGTCGGGCCGTGGTCTCATGATCGATTCGGATGAGCGTCGAAGCGTCAGAGTCGACGTTTCACCGTGAAGCCCCCACCCGTCCTGGCCGGGAGGCCAGCTCGGATGAGCCGCATCGCGGCTCTGATGTCAGGAGGGGTGAGGCCGCGCGCGGCGGTGACAGGTCTGCTCCGAGGTGTTCAGCAGGATTGATCGCGTCGCGTGCATTCCGATGTCAGTCATGCTGGACGTTCCCCATCGATCGACGGCCGGACGCCGCGAGCCCCTCAGGTTCCCGCAACCTAAGGCTGCGACTCTTAAGATAAGCACAATGCCCGGCCCGGCATTCCCCTCAAATGCGCTACAACCACGCGATAAGTTCGTATTCGGCTTGGCGTGCGAGCGATGGGGAAGCACGTTCAAACGTCGCGCACAGACGATGCCGCGCGATCAGCTCGTCGTCCGCGCCCAAAGCTCCTCAGCCGACACCGGTGGCGTGACCCGGAACACCTCGTCGATATGCCGGCCGAGCTCTTCGGCGCTCCCGATCATGCGCTCCGCGATCACTTCACCGTTGCGCGCCTCGACGGTGCAGCGGCGGTTGACCAGCTTGTGCCGCGCACCGCGCCCGACCCGCTCCATCATCAATGTCGTCGTGATCGGCACGGTCGGATTGGTCGAGGTGTACCAGCTGCCGAGCACGTAGTCGGCGTGGATCTGCGGCACCAGGTCGAAGGCGTACATCATGCGCCAGCCCGTCGGCTGCTTTGCGCTGATCGTGAAAAGCCCGTTCCATTGGCCGATACGAAAGGTGCCCATCGCGGTCTGCTGCTCGTGGCCGACCTCGAGCCGAATCGGCGCATCCATCATGCAGATGCCAAAGCCAACATCGGCGATGTAGGGGCGGCCATCGAGCTCGACCAGCAGCATCATGTGCTGCCGTGGCCCGAGAGGATCGGTTGGCGCCGAGCGCCACCGCACCCGGCCCGTCAGCCCCGTGACGGCGAAGCCAATCGCCCGCAGCACGGCCTGGAACAGCACGCTCTGCTCGAAGCAGTAGCCGCCGCGCCGGCTGAGCACGAGCTTCTGCTGCACCGACGGCAGATCGACGTCGACCGGACGGCCCAGCAGCGGATCGAGCGCCTCGAACGGGATCGCGTCGACATGCGCCGCCTGGAGCGCCGTGAGCGTCGCGAGATCCGGTGTCAGCGGCCCGGAATAGCCGATGCGGGCGAGATAGGAGTCCAGATCAAAGCCATTTTCCATGCTCAGCTCTCGATCCGCGCCCAGACCTCGTTGACCGGCACCGGGAGCGAGACACCAAACAGATCCTCGACGACGCTGCGCAGCGCGTCCGGCGTTTCGATGATGCGTTCGCTGACGATCTCGCCGTCGCGCGCCTCGGTCACCAGCCGGCGGTTGACGAGCTTGTAGCGTACGTCTCGCGTGAGCCGTTCCAGGATCAGCATCGAGGTGAACGGCGTCAACGGGCTGGTCGAGGTGAACCAGTTGCCGAGCACATAGTCGGCATGGATCTGCGGGATGAGGTCGAAGACGTACATCGTGCGCCAGCCGGCCGGCTGCTTCGCCGCGAGCCAGTGCAGCCCATCGGAGATCGTCAGGCGAAACGTGCCCATGGCCGTGACCTGCTCCACGTCCGGCACCATCCGCAGCGGCGTGTCGAGCAGGCAGGAGCCGAAACCGACATCGGCGATATAGGGGCCGTCCGGCAGGTCGACCTTCAGCATCATGTGCGTGCGCGGCGTCAGCGGCGCATCGGCATCGAGCCGCCAGCGCACCCGCGCCGACAGCGGCGTGACCGTAAAGCCGATCACCTCCAGCGCCGCCTTCAACAGCGCGTTCTGCTCGAAGCAATAGCCGCCGCGGCGGCCGTCGACGATCTTGGCCTGCACCGCGGCGAGATCGATGTTCACGGGACGGCCGAGCAAGGGATCGATCCCCTCGAAGGCGATCGCATCGACATGGGCCGCCTGCAATCCGGCAAGCGTCTCGAAGCTCGGCTCAAGCGGCCCGCGATAGCCGATGCGCGCGAGGTATTTGTCGAGATCGAATTGGTCAGGCATCGCCCCGTCTTTCCGTCGTCGCCGGAGCCATAGCACGGGCCGCCGCGGGCAGACAGCCGGACACGAGCATGGTGGCCCTGCCTACCGCTCATCCACCTGTTTGCGCCAGCGTTCGGAGAAGCGATGCAGCGGCAGGAAAGTCTCGAGGAGCTCCCGCCCGAGCGGCGTCAGCCCATAGCCGTCGCCCCCCAGTTGGAGAAAGCCGGCATCGCGCAGCTCGTCCAGCCGGCTCTGCAGCACGGTCGGAGACGCATCATCGCAGGCCGCCCGCAGCGCGCGCGACGTGAGCTCGCCCTGCCGGAGCTCCCACAGGATGCGCAGCGACCAGCGGCGGCCGAGCAGATCGAGCAGCGCCATGATCGGTCGGCCCGTGCGCGAGCCGCGCACGCGACGCGGCTTGGTGACGCCAGTCATTCCGTGATCCTCCCGGGGTCTTGCCAATCGCTACGGAAAGCGTAGCATCCTGCTACATAATTTGTAGCACACGATCCGGAGACACGCCACCATGCCACGCCTCGGCGCCCTGCAGCCGCCCTACCCGGCCGACATCCAGACCCAGTTCGACCAGATCATGCGTGGCGCGCCGCCCTTGATGCTGTTCCGGGTCATGGCCGGCCATGCGCGCGCCTGGAGCAAATTTCGCGGCGGCAGCCTGCTGGATCGCGGGCCGCTGTCGCTGCGCGACCGCGAGATCGTCATCGACCGGACCTGCGCACTCAACGCCTGCGAATATGAATGGGGCGTCCACGTCGCAACCTTTGGCGCCGCGGCGCAGCTATCGCCGCAACAGATCGAAGCCACTGTGCTGGGCGCGGCGGACGCGCCATGCTGGTCGGAGCAGGAGCAGGCGCTGATCGCAGCGGTGGACGCGCTGCATGCGCGCGCGACCCTGAGCGAGATCGAGTTTGCCGGTTTGAGAGCCTGCTACGCGGAAGACCAGGTGCTGGAGATCATCCTGCTCTGCGGCTTCTACCGCACGGTCTCCTGTCTCGCCAACGCGCTCGGATTGCCGCTGGAGTCAGGCGCGGCACGCTTTCCGCGCGCGGCCGGGACCGGCTGAGACGATCACGCCACGCCGGCGCGCAGCAGGTCGTGCATGTGCAGGATGCCGACGGGCTTGGCGCCGTCGGTCACGATCAGGGTCGTGATCTTGGCGGAGTTCAGGATTTCCAGCGCCTCGGAGGCCAGCGCCTCGCGGCGCACGGTGCGCGGGTTGGCGGTCATGATCTCGTCGACCGAAACGGACAGCAGGTCGGACCGCATCTTCCGGCGCAGATCGCCGTCGGTGATGATGCCAGCGACATGGCCGCGGCCGTCGACGATGATGACGCAGCCCAGCCCCTTGGCCGACATCTCCTCCAGCGCATCGGCCATGCCGGTGCCGAGCGGCTTCAGCGGCACGGCGTCGCCGGAGCGCATCAGATCCGAGATGTGCTTGAGCATGGCGCCGAGCTTGCCGCCCGGATGGAAGTTGGCGAATTCGAGCGCGGTGAAGCCGCGGCCCTCGAGCAGCGCGATGGCGAGCGCATCGCCGATCGCGGCCTGCATCAGCGTGGAGGTGGTCGGCGCCAGATTGTGCGGACAGGCTTCGCGTGCCTTCGGCAGCTCCAGCACGATGCGCGCGGCCTGCCCCAGCGACGACTGCGCGTTCGAGGTGATGGCGACCATGGGGATGGCGAAGCGCTTGGTGTAGTTGACCAGCGTCTTCATCTCCGGCTGCTCGCCGGACCAGGACAGCGCGATGACGACGTCATCCGAAGTGATCATGCCGAGGTCGCCATGACCGGCCTCGGCGGAATGGACGAAGAAGGCCGGCGTGCCGGTCGAGGCCAGGGTCGCCGCCATCTTGCGGGCGACGTGGCCTGACTTGCCGAGCCCGGTCAGGATCGCGCGGCCCTTGGCCTGGCGGATCAGCTCCACCGCAGCGGCAAAGGCCGGGCCCAGGGGACCGCGCAGCGCAGCGGAGATCGCGGCAATGCCGTTGCTGCCGGCGTCGAGCGTGCGCAGCGCCGATTGGATGTCCGCGTTGGCGGGAGGGGCTTCGGTCAACGGCTTCGATCTCGGCATTCGCGCTTCCAAGGCTGAGACAGTCAGGCGCCGCTCTTTAGCATGGGTAAGGCGGCAAGGCGTCATCAACAGCCCATTAACCATATTTGTTTTTACTCCCTTAACGACGCGGTTTGCCGGCGGCGCGGGACTCCCCGACGACGCAGTTGATTTTGTTGGAGTATTTTCATCGTGGGGTGGAGGCCTGACAGCGGCCGCGCAAGGCGCGCGCTACGGGGCGCGATGTGGCGCGGCGCCTCCGCCGCTTGCCTGCTGCTCGGCGCTGTCGGTATCGAAACGGCCGTAGCCCAGACCATCGATGCGTTCCGCCCGGTGCGCGACGGCTTTCTGGCCCCCCAGGAGTCGCCGCTGCGGCGGACGGCCGTGAGCGGCCTGTCGGATGCCGTTCCGACGCCGGGTCTGCCTGCCGCGCCTCCTCCCGTGAGCTCCCAGGCGCGCCAGACGCGGGTTCCTCTGCCCGACGTGCCCGCCGCCAGCGGCGCCGCCGATGTGGGCTATGATTCGTTGAACCGCACCCGCAGGAAGCCGAAATACTATCCCGCCCAGGCGCGGCCGAAGCCGGCCCCGGGGCCTGGCACCCGGCCGTCGGGCGAGCTGACCGGACAGCTACGCCCGACTTTACCGCCCTCGGCCTTCGCCAACCGGCAGCCGGTCCCCGCCGCCATCGCGGGCACGGTGCCCGGCCAGCCGCCGCGCAAGCGGCTGCGGATCGATGACGATCCGTTCGGCGCGGTCGGCGACTATGTCGGCCCGTTCCTGATCAAGGGCGCCGTCGAGCTGTCGGCCGGCTATGACAGCAACCCGGCCCGGCTCGCCAAGCCGCGCGGCATGCCGGCCTGGATGATTGCGCCGGAATTTTTGGCGGTGTCGAACTGGGAGCGCCACGCCCTGGTCGCCGATCTGCGCGGCTCGTTCACCGGCTATGGCAGCACCCTGCCGGCCACGATGGATGGCGGCATCAATTCGGCGCCGACCACGCTCGACCGCCCCGATTTCACCGGCCATGTCGACGGCCGCCTCGACGTCACCCGCGACACCTCGGTCGGTGCCCAGCTTCGGCTGCGCGCCGCGACCGACAATCCCGGCAGCCCGAGCGTGCAGGCCGGGCTGGCCCGTTATCCGGTCTACACCACGCTCGGCACCACCGTGGGGTTCGACCAGCGCTTCAACCGGCTGCAGATCTCGGCCGGCGCCACCGCCGACCGCACCAGCTATCAGCAGAGCAAGCTGACCGACGGCACGATGACGTCGAACGACGACCGCAACTACAACCAGTTCGGCGGCATCGGCCGGGTGTCCTACGAGGTCATGCCCGGCCTGAAGCCGTTCGCCGAGGTGCAGGGCAACACCCGCACCTACGACCAGCAGTTCGACCGCTCGGGCTACCAGCGCGATTCCGCCGGCGGCTATGCCAAGGCCGGCACCTCGTTCGAGTTCACCCGGCTCCTGACCGGCGAGCTGTCGCTCGGCTACGCCACCCGCAGCTACACCGATCCGCGGCTCAACCGGCTGCAGGGCTTCCTCACCACGGCCTCGCTGGTGTGGTCGGCGACGCCGCTGACCACCGCGCGCTTCTTCTCCGACACGCAGGTCGCGGAGACCACCGTCGCCGGCGCCTCCGGCGTGCTGATCCGCACCTACACGGTGCAGGTCGACCACGACTTCCGGCGCTGGCTGACCGGCATCGGCAAGTTCACCTTCGGCACCCTCGACTATCAGGGCTACGGCCGCAACGACCGCACGTATTCGGCCGAAGGCAACCTCGTCTACAAGATGACGCGCAGCCTGTGGGTCAAGGGCACGCTGCGCTACGACAAGCTGGACTCGAACATCACGGGCGCGGCGTCGTCGGGGACCGTGGTGATGCTGGGCGTGCGGCTGCAGAACTGAGCGTCAGCTCATATTCCAACCTCTCGACGATTGCAGCAACCGCAGTGCCCATGACTGCGCCCTCGCCCCTTGTGGGAGAGGGCATGTAGGACAGTGCAGCAAACGCGGTTGGGTGAGGGGTCCTCTCCACGCGCGTGCTCGCGAAGGGAACCCCTCACCCAACCGAGTATGTGGATGGGCCGGTGATGCCCTCTCCCACAAGGGGAGAGGGCGCTGTATCTAACAGCGCACCTACGCCGCCGTCACTGTCAGATGCGCGCCATCCGCCTGCACGATCCGCACGCGGCTGCCGGCTGGTATATCCGGACCGGCCACGCGCCACACCGTGTCGTCGATGCGCACCGTGCCGTTGCCGTCGATGATCGGCTTCTCCAGGGTGAACTCGCGCCCGACAAGCGCCGCCGAGCGGCGGTTGAGGAACGGGTTGTCCTGCGACGGCGCGGCGTTGGCGCGGGCGAGGCGTCGCCACAACGGTACGGCGGCGATCGAGAACAGCGCGAACAGCAGGATCTGCAGCTGCCATCCCGGCGAAAGGGCAAACGACAGCAGCCCGACCAGCAGCGCCGCCAGCCCGAGCCAGATCAGGAAAATGCCCGGTGCGAGCAGCTCCAGCGCCATCAGGATGACGCCGAAAATCAGCCAGTTCCAGGTGCCGAGCGTCACGAACATCTCGCTCATGATGACCTCCCCTGCCTCAGGCCTGCGGCGGTACCGGCGGCTTCGGCGGCGCTCCTGCCGATGGCACCGAGCCGCCGCGACGCGCGGCCGCGACCGCCGAGGCTGAACTCTCCCCGAACGTCGCCTTGGCGATCTCGCCGATGCCGGCGAGCGAGCCGAGCATGCCGGTGGCCTCGATCGGCAGCATGATCACCTTCTGGTTCGGCGAATCCGCGAGCTGGCCGAACGCCTTGATGTATTTGTCGGCGATGAAGTAGTTCAGCGCCGCGACGTCGCCCTTGCCGATCGCGTCCGACACCATCTGCGTCGCCTTGGCCTCGGCCTCCGCCGCGCGCTCGCGCGCCTCGGCGTCCAGGAACGCCGATTGGCGGCGGCCCTCGGCCTGCAGGATCTGGCTCTGCTTGGCGCCTTCGGCGCGCAAAATCTCCGACTGGCGCTGGCCCTCGGCCTGGAGGATGTCGGCGCGCTTGACGCGCTCGGCCTTCATCTGCCGGCCCATCGCCTCGACCAGATCCGCCGGCGGCACGATGTCCTTGATCTCGATACGGTTGACCTTGAGCCCCCATGGCGACACCGCGGCGTCGACAACGCGCAGCAGCCGCTCGTTGATCTCGTCGCGATGCGACAGCACCTGGTCGAGGTCCATCGAGCCCATCACCGAGCGGATGTTGGTCATCGTCAGCGTGATGATGGCCTGATTGAGGTTCGAGACCTCGTAGCTCGCCTTGGCGGCGTCGAACACCTGGTAGAAGGCGACGCCGTCCACCGTCACGGTGGCGTTGTCCTTGGTGATCACCTCCTGCTCGGGGATGTCGATCACCTGCTCCATCATGTTGATCTTGCGTCCGATGCGGTCGAAGAACGGCACGATGATGTTGAGGCCCGGCGACAGCGTGCGAGTATATTTGCCGAACCGCTCCACGGTCCAGTCGAAGCCCTGCGGCACCGTCTTCACGCCGGAATACAGCGTGAAGATGACCAGCAGCACCAGCGCTATGGCGAAAATGTCGAAACCGCTCATGGATCCTCCAAGGGAGGAGACGTCAGTCACCTCACCAGCCTCTGCAGCAATCACAATCTAGGGATTGCTACATGATTTTGTCGGGGGTCCGTGAGGCGCGGTTCAGGAACATATTTTCGACGGCCGCGCCGCCGTTAACCTTGTTCTGGCGCGAAGCCGACCTAGCGGTCGGCAACGGGCCGGTACACGCTCAGAGCCAGCCCTGCAGCTCGCGCAGCACCAGTTGCCGCAGCACCTCCATGCCGGGCGCGCTGTCGTTCAGGCACGGCACGGCGGAAAACTCCTCACCGCCATTGTGCTTGAAGATCTCGCAGTTCTCGCCGGAGATCTCCTCGAGCGTCTCCAGGCAGTCGGCCGCGAAGCCCGGCATCACCACGGCGATGCGCTTGACGCCGTCCTTGGCGAGCTTCTCGATGGTCTTGTCGGTGTAGGGTTGCAGCCACTCCGAGAAGCCGAAGCGGGACTGGAAGGTGAGCAGCAGCTTGCTGTCGTCCATGCCGAGCCGCTTGCGCAGCAGCTCGGTGGTTGCCACGCACTGCTCGCGATAGGGATCGCCCTTGTCGACATATTCCTTGGGCATGCCGTGGAACGAGGCCACGATCAGCTCGGGCGTATACGACAGCGTCTTGAGGTGATCCTCGATCGAGACCGCCAGCGCCTCGATGTAGAAATTGTCGTTGTAATAGGGCGGCGTCACCCGGAGCGTCGGCTGCGCGCGCAGCTCCGTCAGCACCCGGAAGGCCTCGTCACAGACGGTGGCCGAGGTCGCGGCGGAATATTGCGGATAAAGCGGCACCACCAGGATGCGATCACAGCCCTTGGCCATCAGGCCATCGACGCCGGCCTTGATCGACGGATTGCCGTAGCGCATCGCCCAGTCGACGATGACGTGGCTGCGATCGGCGATGCTGACCGCCAGCTTCTCGCTCTGCGCCCGCGTGATCGTCTTCAGCGGCGATTCGTTCTTCTCGGTGTTCCAGATCGACTGGTAGTCCTTGGCCTTCTTGCGCGGCCGGACGTTGAGGATGATGCCGTTGAGGATGATCTTCCACAACAGCCCCTGGTCCTCGATCACGCGGCGGTCGGACAGGAACTCCTTGAGATACACCCGCACGCCGGCGGCGTCGGCCGTATCGGGCGTGCCGAGATTGACCAGCAGCACACCGACGCGCGTCGTGCTCGCGACCGGCAACGGCTTGGCATTGTCAGGAGACCTGGCATTGTCCAGTGAGATGGCGGCGGTCATGATGCCCGTGACTGGTGAAGGGCGTGGCTTGGCGGCTTGTTTCGACATTGTCAAGATAAGGGCCATTTCACCGATGTCATCGGGCTGGAGGAGCCATGACGATTGCAGAATTGTGCATTTTCGCCAGCGTAATGCTCTACCTCTTAACGATCGTGCCGGCGAAATGGATCAGCGTCGACGGCGCCGGACGCTATGACAATGCCCGGCCTAGGAATCCCGCCTTCTATGCCGGCGGCATCCGCGAGCGGGCGCTGGGCGCCCACCAGAACGGCATCGAGGCGTTCCCGTTCTTCGCCGCCGCCGTGCTGCTGGCGGAGTTCCGCGCCGCGCCGCAGAACCTGATCGACGAGCTGTCGGTGCTGTTCGTGATCGTGCGGGTGGCCTACGTGCTGACCTATATCGGCGACCGGCCGTCGCTGCGCTCGATCCTGTGGGCGATCGGCTTCCTGATCACGGTCGGGATCTTCTTCCTTCCTTTGCTGCGCGCCTACCTGCCGGTCTGAGCCCGCCGCCGGACGTGAGGGTCGTCACATCCTCGTCCCCACGGCAGTGCTAACCACGACCACGGAAGACCGCTGTCTGTACGCCCTTCGTTTCCCGTTTGATCCGGCCGGCTACGGCCAGTTGATTGGATTTGGCGGCGAAATTCCCTATAGGGCGGGATGAATTCGACTGCTGAAGCGGCGCCGTGAGGCCGCCAGAGGACTTGTGATGACTTTGACCAGCTCGGCCTCCGCGCGCGCGCCGCGCGACCCGGGAAACTACCAGACTGCCCTGCAATCGACGGTGCGGGCGGCGTCGGACTGGCTGATCGCCAACCAGAAGCCGGACGGCCACTGGGTCGGCCGCGCCGAGTCCAACGCCTGCATGGAGGCGCAATGGTGTCTGGCGCTGTGGTTCCTGGGGCTCGAAGACCATCCCCTGCGCAAGCGCCTCGGCCAGTCGCTGCTCGACAGCCAGCGCCCCGACGGCGCCTGGCAGGTCTATTTCGGCGCGCCCAACGGCGACATCAATGCGACGGTCGAGGCCTATGCCGCGCTCCGCTCGCTCGGTTATCCCGACGACGAGCCGCCGGTGCGACGCGCGCGCGAATGGATCGAGGCCAAGGGCGGCCTGCGCAACATCCGCGTCTTCACGCGCTACTGGCTGGCGCTGATCGGCGAATGGCCGTGGGAGAAGACGCCGAACATCCCGCCCGAGGTGATCTGGTTTCCACTCTGGTTTCCGTTCTCGATCTACAATTTCGCGCAATGGGCGCGCGCCACTTTGATGCCGATCGCGGTGCTCTCCGCAAAGCGGCCGAGCCGGCCGCTGCCGCCGGAGAACCGGCTCGACGCGCTGTTTCCGCGCGGCCGCGCCGCGTTCGACTACGAGCTGCCGGTCAAGGCCAATGCCGGCGGCTGGGACAAGTTCTTCCGCCGCGCCGACAAGGTGCTGCACGCGCTGCAGAACCTCGGCAACAAGCTCAACCTGGGCCTGTTTCGCCCGGCGGCGACCAGCCGCGTGCTGGAATGGATGATCCGCCACCAGGATTTCGACGGCGCCTGGGGCGGCATCCAGCCGCCCTGGATCTACGGGCTGATGGCGCTGTACACCGAAGGGTATCCGCTCAACCATCCCGTGCTCGCCAAGGGGCTTGATGCGCTGAACGATCCGGGCTGGCGCGTCGATGTCGGCGACGCCACCTACATCCAGGCGACCAACAGCCCGGTGTGGGACACGATCCTCACCTTGCTCGCCTTCGACGATGCCGGCGTGCTCGGCGACTATCCGGAAGCCGTCGACAAAGCGGTTAACTGGGTGCTCGACCGCCAGGTGCGCGTGCCCGGCGACTGGTCGATGAAGCTGCCGCGTGTCAAGCCGGGCGGCTGGGCGTTCGAATACGCCAACAACTATTATCCCGACACGGACGACACGGCGGTGGCGCTGATCGCGCTCGCGCCGTTGCGGCATGACCCGAAGTGGAAGGCCAAGGGCATCGACGAGGCGATTGCGCTTGGCGTCGACTGGCTGATCGGCATGCAGAGCCAGGGCGGCGGCTGGGGCGCGTTCGACAAGGACAACAACCAGCAGATCCTGACCAAGATCCCGTTCTGCGACTACGGCGAGGCGCTCGATCCGCCCTCGGTGGACGTCACCGCGCATATCGTCGAGGCGTTCGGCAAGCTCGGCATCTCGCGCAGCCATCCGTCGATGGTGCAGGCGCTGGACTATATCCGACGGGAGCAGGAGCCGAGCGGCCCGTGGTTCGGCCGCTGGGGCGTCAACTACGTCTACGGCACCGGCGCGGTGCTGCCGGCGCTGGCCGCGATCGGCGAGGACATGACGCAGCCCTATATCGGCCGCGCCTGCGACTGGCTGGTCGCCAATCAACAGGCTGATGGCGGCTGGGGCGAGAGCTGTGCCTCCTACATGGACGTCAGCGCCGTCGGCCGCGGCACCACGACAGCGTCGCAGACGGCGTGGGCGCTGATGGCCCTGCTCGCCGCCAACCGTCCCCAGGACAAGGAGGCGATCGAGCGCGGCTGCCTGTGGCTGGTCGAGCGGCAATCGGCCGGCACCTGGGACGAGCCCGAATTCACCGGCACCGGCTTCCCCGGCTACGGCGTCGGCCAGACCATCAAGCTGAACGATCCGGCTTTGCAGGAGCGGCTGATGCAGGGCCCCGAGCTCTCCCGCGCCTTCATGCTCCGCTACGGCATGTACCGCCACTACTTCCCGCTGATGGCGCTGGGCCGGGCCCTGCGGCCGCAGGGGCATGGCCACGCTGCGTCCACGCCCACGCAGTCGTCCCGGCCTTGAGCCGGGACCCATAATCACAGGGAGCAGTTTGAGGCGGGCGGGTCAATCCTAGCTCGCGCATCAGAACCGCCGCGGAGTATGGGTCCCGGCTCAAGGCCGGGACGACACTGTTAGGTGTTGCGCAAGCGGCGCCATAAACTCCGCTGTCATGCCCCGCGCAGGCGGGGCATCCAGTACGCCGCGGCGGGCGTGTTGGACATAAGCGGAGTGGCTGAGCGCACCCCGCTCAGAAGCAGGTCGTCCGTTCCGCCGCCATGTAGCCGAACAGCAATCCGACGCCAAACAACAGCACCAGACCCGCCGCGCCAAACTCCAAGCCCCGCATGATCAGCGCGCCGCCGCCGTCGCGGCCGGCGCTGAGGCGGCGGGCGACGTCCTTGGCGGCGACGGCGAGCACAGCAATGGTGGCGACGGTGATCGCCGTGCCCATGCCCATCACGACGGTGGCGGCGACGCCGGCCCAGAACATGCCCTGAGCCAGCGCGAACACCAGCACCAGGATCGCGCCCGAGCACGGACGGATGCCGGCGGCGAAGATCGCCTGGAAGCCGCGCTGCCAGCCGCCGGGACCGGCGAGCTCGCTCGGTGCCGGGCCGTGGGAATGGCCGCAGCCGCAATCGTCGCCGTGCACGTGATCGTGGTGGACGTGATCATGCGCGGCGTGACCATGCACCGCCGCATGGGCATGACCATGACCGTGGTGATGATCATGTCCATGATGGTCGTGGCCGTGGTGGTCATGGCCATGATGGTGATCATGGCCGGGATGATCATGCTGAGGCGCGCGATGCTGATGATCATGCGCATGGCCTTGATCATGACCCGCCTGCACCGCGCCCGCAGGTGCACCGGCCAGCGCCAGCGCCGGAGCCGGCGGCTGCCAGGTGCGCAGGAACGCCGCGCCCTTCACCCACACCAGACGCGCGCCGAGCAGCGCGATCAGACCGTAGCTCGCGATCTCCACCACCTTTTCGGCGCTGCACATGCTGGCCGCGGTGGCGTTGAGCAGCACCGCGCCGACACCGACGATGGCGACCGCGACAAGCGCCTGCATCAGGCCCGAGGCGAACGACAGCACGATGCCGCGCTTCGCCGTCTCCTGGTTGGCGACGAGATAGGACGCGATGACCGCCTTGCCGTGGCCGGGCCCCGCCGCATGGAAGATGCCGTAGGCGAACGAAATCGCCAGCAGCCACCACACCGCCGAGCCGTCCTCCTTGGCGGAGCGGATCGCCCCGGACATCTGGCGGTAGAACTCCGACTGCTTCGCCAGGATCCAGCCGACGATGCCGCCGACCTGCGGCTCGGCCGCTGGCGCGCCGAACGGCGGCTTGGCGAGCAGCGCGTGGGAGGCGGCGTCGGCGGCGAGAAGCGCAACGAGGATCGCGGCGCAGGTCAGGAACGGTCGGGCGGAGCTGGGGCGAGGTGTCATGGACATTCCACTGAGATCTTGTTGGCGAAGTTCATTCCGAAATTGGCGTTCGCCCCGCCGCTCAGGAATGTCTGTTCGTTCATGGTCTGCGCGACGGTGCCGCCGTCGCTCGGTCTCACCAGGCCGAGCTTGCAGCCTGCGGGAGCGCTGACCAGCTTGACGGGATCCTTCTCCGCCATCTGGAAATCGATGAAATAGCTTGGATCGTAGACCTCGACCTGGAGCTGGCTGGACTTCACCGGCGCTTTCAGCGGCAACGTGAAGTGCAGGGTCAGCTTGGTGTCCTTGTATTCGAGATAGTAGTCGACGGGGTCCACGAGCTTCTGCTTGCGGCCGTCGGCCTTGATGAAGGTGAAGTAGGCATACTCCTTCAGCGACTCGGCGTTGGTCTGCGCCAGCGGCGCCAGCTCCTCGCGGGTGTAGACGCCCTTCTGCTTGGTCTCGAGCCCCTGCAGCGCATAGGTCGCGAACATGTCGTCGAACGTCCAGGCGTGGCGCACGCCGGTCACCGTGCCGTCGGCCGCGTAGAGCAGCTCGCTGGTCGCGGTGACCCAGACATGCGGATGAGCACTCGCGGCGCTCGCGCCCAGCACGAGCGTCAGCGCAGCGAGAACGACACGAACCACCGCCATCACCGTCACCTCAAGCCGCCTTGGGAACATCGAGAAGTCCGCGCCGGCGGAGCAGCGCGTCAGGCTCCGGCTCGCGACCGCGGAATGCCACGTAAGCCGCTTCCGGATCGACCGAGCCGCCCGAGGCGTAGACATTGTCGTGCAGCCGCTTGGCGACCGCGGGATCGAAGATGTTGCCGGCTTCCTCGAAGGCACCGAAGGCATCCGCATCCATCACCTCCGACCACATGTAGCTGTAGTAGCCCGCCGCATAATGGTCTCCCGAGAAGATGTGGCCGAATTGGGTCGGCCGGTGACGCAGCGCGATCTCCTGGGGCATGCCGATCTTCTCCATCTCGGCTTTCTCGAACGCGCGCACGTCCTTCGAGGCCGCGGCCGGCTGAGTGTGGAACTCCAGATCGATCAGCGCCGATGAGACGAACTCGACGGTGGCAAAACCCTGGTTGAAACGGCGCGCCGCCAGGAAGCGCTCCAGCAGGTCCTGCGGCAACGACTCACCGGTCTGGTAGTGCTTCGCGAAGGTCTGCAGCACCTCCGGGCGCTCCTGCCAGTGCTCGTAGAGCTGCGACGGCAGCTCGACGAAATCGGTGAACACCGACGTGCCCGACAGCGAGGGATAGGTCACGTTGGAGAGGATGCCGTGCAAGCCGTGGCCGAACTCGTGGAACAGCGTGCGCGCATCGTCCGGCGACAGCAGCGAGGGCTGGCCGTCGGCGCCCTTGGCGAAGTTGCAGACGTTGATGATCAGCGGCGCGGTGTCGCCGTCGAGCTTCTGCTGGTCACGCAGCGAGGTCATCCAGGCGCCGGAGCGCTTCGAGGAACGGGCAAAGTAGTCGCCGTAGAACAGCGCCTTGTGGCGCCCCTGCGCGTCCGTGATCTCCCAGACCCGCACGTCCGGGTGCCACACCGGAATGTCCTTGCGCTCAGCAAAGGTGATGCCGAACAGCCGCGTGGCGCAGTCGAAGGCCGCCGCGATCATGTTGTCGAGCGCGAGATACGGCTTGATCGCGGCGTCATCGAAATTGGCCTTCGCCTGGCGCAGCTTCTCGGCGTAATAGCGCCAGTCCCAGGCCTCGAGCTTGAAGTTGCCGCCCTCGGCCGTGATCATCGCCTGCAGCTGGTCGCGATCGGCCAGCGCCTTGGCGCGGGCCGGCTTCCACACCCGCTCCAGCAGGCCGCGCACCGCCTCCGGCGTCTTCGCCATGGAATCCTCCAGGCGATAGGCGGCGAAGTTCGCAAAGCCCATGATCTTGGCGGCCTGCTCGCGCAGCGCCAGGATCTCGCCGATGACGGCATTGTTGTCGTTGGAATTGCCATTGTCGCCGCGCGCGGTGAAGGCCTTGAACACCTTCTCGCGCAGGTCACGGCGGGCGGAGCTCTGCAGGAACGGCTCGACCGAGGAGCGCGACAGCGTCACGATCGCCTTGCCGGGCATGCCGCGCTCCTCGGCGGCTGCCTTGGCGGCGGCGACGAAGCTTTCGGAGAGGCCGGCGCGGTCATCCTCGCCGAGCTCGAGGAACCAGTCCTGCTCGTCGCCGAGCACGTGATGGCTGAAGGTGGTGCCGAGCTGGGCGAGCTTCTCGTTGATCTCGGCCATCCGCGCCTTGTCGTCGTCGGAAAGACCGGCGCCGGCGCGGCGGAAGCGGGTGTAGGTGCGCTCCAGCAGCCGCTGCTCCTCGCTCGTGATGGTGAGGTCCTTGCGGTTGTCGTAGAGCAGCGCGATGCGGCCAAACAGCACGGCGTTCATCATGATCGGGTTCCAGTGCCGCGCCATCCGCAGCGACACGTCCTTGTCGATCTCCAGAATGGCCGGGTTGGAGTTGGCGGAGACCAGATCGTAGAACACCGCGGCCACCTTCGACAGCAGCTTGCCGGAGCGCTCCAGCGCCGTGATGGTGTTGGCGAAGTCCGGCTCCGCCGGATCGTGGGTAATCGCAGTGATTTCGGCGGTGTGGTCGGCGAAGGCGCGCTCGAAGGCCGGCAGGAAGTGCTCGGGCCTGATCGCGTCGAACGGCGGTGTCTGGTGCGGGGTCTCCCAGGCCACGAGCAGCGGATTGCTCTGGGCGTCGATCGTGGCGGTCGTGTCGGACATCGGCTCTTGCTCCCCGGATCAAACAGGGCCCCTCTTACCACGGTGACGGTCCTTTTTGGGTCATTTCCCCTTGAAGGACGGAGCCATTTCGGAGAGATTGCGGCCCCCGAGAGGACCCCGGACCATGAGCGCAGACACCACCTCGAAGCCCGCCCGCCAGATCGCCTGGCCGAGCGTGATCACCGTGATCTCGGCAGCGATCCTGATCGGCGCGGAAGTGTTCGGCGCGGCCTTCGCCGGCGGCTGGGCGCTGGCGATTCTGTTCGGGCTCGGCGACGGCGGCGCGCACATCCTGCAGGCCGTGCTGTTCGCGATCGGCGTGTTCGTGATGATCGGCTTCATCCGCGGCGCGCAGCGCATCGAGCCCTTCACCAAGCGCGCGTGAGCAGCGTAAAAACACTGTCCTGCAAGCGTGAACGCGTTACGAAAGTTTAAGCTCGCTTAACGTTCGTTCAGACACCGGCGCCGCTCACTGTGTCGCGTAAGCACAGATTAGGGAAATCTTTCCCGGCGCTGAAAAATCCCTTGCGAACGAAATTCAAAACCCCTATTTCCGCTTCTGCCCAATTTCGCACGTGCCTGTGGTCGTGTGTCAGTCGGTAGGTATCCGGACAAGAGGCCGGACAGCCGCCAAGGGATGAGGAACCGAGGGGTTCTCGGATCGTTGCGATCAAAGATCATCATGATCGAGATCGTCATGCTCCAGGAGCCCAGCATCTCTCTCAAGAGATGCCGCTGAAGGTCACCTCGTCTTTTGCAACCGTGACTGGCAGCCGGAGGCGAACCGGCGCACCCCGCTCTCAACGGGGGACGCGACTTAAAGCAACGACGGATCGGGCTTTTTTGGTCTCTACCGGCAGTCCAACGCCGGCGCGGGCTACTGAAAAGGCTTGTCCTTCATTGCCAGGTGTGCGGGCGGGAAATTCCCAACCAATCCACGGCAGCACAATTCGGCTACGGGTTCGAGGTTTTGTCGCCTTTCCATCGGGCGGCAACGCC
Source organism: Bradyrhizobium sp. SZCCHNS2022 (assembly GCF_032377575.1). Lineage (NCBI taxonomy): Bacteria > Pseudomonadati > Pseudomonadota > Alphaproteobacteria > Hyphomicrobiales > Nitrobacteraceae > Bradyrhizobium > Bradyrhizobium sp. SZCCHNS2022. The sequence goes on from NZ_JAUHHZ010000001.1 coordinate 4,522,902, forward strand.
AAGGCACCCGTGTCGGGATCATTTTGAACGGGCCTCGTCGCTGGGGCCGTTTGGAGGGTGCTATGACCGAACGTATCCGGGAATTCCTGCGCAACCGCCGCGAGGAAGGTCTGGACCACGAGCCCTGTCTCGTCGTCGACCTCGAGATCGTGCGCGACAACTACATGAACTTCGCTCGGGCGTTGCCGGACAGCCGCGTGTTCTACGCGGTGAAGGCCAACCCGGCGCCGGAAGTGCTGTCGCTGCTGGCCTCGCTCGGCTCGTCCTTCGACACGGCGACCGTCGCCGAGATCGAGATGGCGCTGGCCGCCGGTGCGACGCCGGACCGCATCTCCTATGGCAACACCATCAAGAAGGAGCGGGACATCGCGCGCGCCTATGCGCTCGGCATCCGCCTGTTCGCGGTCGACTGCGCCGCCGAGGTCGAGAAGATCTCGCGCGCCGCGCCGGGCGCGAAGGTGTTCTGCCGCATCCTGTACGATTGCGCCGGCGCCGAGTGGCCGCTGTCGCGCAAGTTCGGCTGCGATCCGGAGATGGCCGTCGAAGTGCTGGACCTGGCGAAGCGCCTCGGCCTCGAGCCGTGCGGCATCTCGTTCCATGTCGGCTCGCAGCAGCGCAAGGTGAAGGCGTGGGACCGCGCGCTGGCGATGGCCTCGACGGTGTTCCGCGACTGCGCCGAGCGCGGCATCAACCTGACCATGGTCAACATGGGCGGGGGCTTCCCGACCAAGTACCTGAAGGACGTGCCGCCGGTCGTGCAGTACGGCCGCTCGATCTTCCGTGCGCTGCGCAAGCATTTCGGCAACCAGATCCCGGAGACGATCATCGAGCCGGGCCGCGGCATGGTCGGCAACGCCGGAATCATCGAGTCGGAAGTGGTGCTGATCTCGAAGAAGAGCGACGAGGACGAACTGCGCTGGGTCTATCTCGACATCGGCAAGTTCGGCGGTCTCGCCGAGACGATGGACGAGTCGATCCGCTACGCCATCCGCACCCCGCATGAGGGCGCGGAGATGACCCCGTGCGTGCTCGCCGGCCCGACCTGCGATTCGGCCGACGTGATGTACGAGAAGCTGCCGTATCCGCTGCCGGTGACGCTCTCGATCGGCGACAAGGTGCTGATCGAGGGGACCGGGGCCTATACGTCGACCTACTCGTCGGTGGCCTTCAACGGCATCCCGCCGCTGAAGACGTATCACATCTGATCCGGCTGCCCTCGCCCGTGCGCGGGTGAGACGGCTAAGAGCCTCGGGTGGGGCGTTCCCCACCCCGACCCTCCCCCGCAAGCGGGGGAGGGAGCGACAGACCGTCACCTTCAACCTGACATCACGTGTTTGCGCGCGGGCGACAGCCCGCGGCGCAGGCCGGGGACTGACGTGCCATGACCGCTTTCCGCTCCCAGATGACTGCGCCCTCTCGGACTGCCGCTCCGTTCGTGATCCGTGCGGAACGTGCCTCCGACGTCGCGGCGCGCGAGACGCTGCTCGACATGTGCTTTGGCGACAACCGCCATGAGCGCACCTGCCAGCGCCTGCGCGACGGACGCGCGCCCGCCGCAGGCCTCGCCCTGACGGCCGTGCGCGGCGGCAAGCTCGTGGGAACGCTGCGGTTGTGGCACGTCAGCGCCGGCGGACGCGATGCGCTGATGCTCGGGCCGCTGGCGGTTGCCCAGGAGGCACGCAGCCTCGGCGTCGGCGCGGCGCTGATGAATGCCGCGCTGATGATCGCGGCGTCGCGCGGCCATGGCGCGGTGGTGCTGCTCGGCGATGCGCCCTATTACGCGCGCTTCGGCTTCGAAGCGGCCAAGGCAGCCACGCTGGAGCTGCCCGGTGCGTTCGAGCGCTCCCGCCTGCTCGGGCTCGAGCTGGTCGACGGCGCGCTGGACGGTGCCGCCGGCATGATCGTCGCCACAGGCGCGCCTGAGCGGAAGGCCCGCCGCCGCAAGGAGCGGCTGCCATGCGCGGCGTGAGGGCCGAGGCGGCGGCACGTCCGCCCCGGCGGACGTGGCTGCCGACGCTGGTGCTGGTCCTGCTCGGCATCATGATCGTCCGCGACATCGTGATCCGGCGCTGGAGCAGCACGCCACCCGCCGGACCCGACGTCACGCGGCTGCGTTAGGCATGCCGGCACTGCGCGCCGCGGCCGCCCCGCCAGGGGTTGCGCAGGTGCAGCAAAAGCTCTTTAACCCCGGAAAATCCCCCGACGAGGTCCCAAAATGCCCCGCCGCCTGATCTCTACCGGATCACCATTCGAGACAACCGCCGGCTACAGCCGCGCTGTCATCGACGGTGATTTCGCCTTCGTCGCCGGGACCACCGGCTATGACTACACCACCATGACGATGCCGGCCGATGTCACGAGCCAGTCACGCAACTGCTTCAAGACCATCGCGGCCGCCCTGCAGGAGGGCGGATTCGAGATGGCCGACATCGTCCGCGCGACCTACTACCTGACCGACGTCGCCGACGCCGACGCGCTTTTTGCGGTCTGCGGCGAAGTGCTCGGCGACATCCGCCCCGCCGCCACGATGGTGGTCGTCGCGGCGCTGCTCAAGCCCGAGATGAAGGTCGAGATCGAAGTCACCGCCAAGCGGCGCAGCCCTTAAGAGCGGCGCAGCGCCCGATTGCTGCCATTTCCTGTGCTTGCGCCCCCGGCGCAGCCACCGTCCGAGAAGAGAGACCCCTCATGAGCTCGCAGATCCACGCCAAGATCACCGGCCCCATCGTCATGATCGGCTTCGGCTCGATCGGCAAGGGCACCCTGCCTTTGATCGAACGCCATTTCGACTACGACAAGAGCCGTTTCGTCATCATCGATCCGCATGACGACGGCGAGCTCGCCAAGAAGCACGGCGTGCGCTTCATCCAGCAGGGCGTGACCCGCGACAATTACCGCGAGCTCTTGGTGCCGCTGCTCACCGAAGGCGGCGGCCAGGGTTTTTGCGTCAACCTCTCGGTCGACACCTCCTCGGTCGACATCATGACCCTGTGCCGCGAGATCGGCGCGCTCTACATCGACACCGTGGTGGAGCCGTGGGCCGGCTTCTATTTCGACAAGCAGATGGGCGTCGAGCAGCGCTCGAACTACGCGCTGCGCGAGACCTTGCTGGCCGCGCGCCGCAAGAGCCCCGGCGGCACCACCGCCGTGTCGACCTGCGGCGCCAATCCCGGCATGGTGTCCTGGTTCGTCAAGCAGGCGCTGCTCGACATCGCCAAGGACACCAAGACCGAGATCGTCGAGCCCAGGAGCCGCGAAGGCTGGGCGCAGCTGATGCAGAAGCTCGGCGTCAAGGGCGTGCACATTGCCGAGCGCGACACCCAGCGCTCCAAGAACCCGAAGCCGATGGACGTGTTCGTCAACACCTGGTCGGTCGAGGGTTTCGTGTCCGAGGGCATGCAGCCGGCCGAGCTCGGCTGGGGCACGCATGAAAAGTGGATGCCGGAGAACGGCCGCTGCCACACCGAAGGCTGCGGCGCTGCGATCTACCTGCTGCAGCCGGGCGCCAACACCCGCGTGCGCTCGTGGTGTCCGACGCCGGGGGCGCAATACGGCTTCCTGGTGACGCACAACGAGTCGATCTCGATCGCCGACTACTACACGGTCCGCGACGGCGACAAGGTGGTGTATCGCCCGACCTGCCACTACGCCTATCACCCCGCCAACGACGCGGTGCTGTCGCTGCACGAGATCTTCGGCGCCACCGGCAAGATGCAGGAGAAGTGGCACATCCTGGATGAGAACGAGATCGTCGACGGCATCGACGAGCTCGGCGTGCTGCTCTACGGCCACGGCAAGAATGCCTATTGGTACGGCTCGCAGCTCTCGATCGAGGAAACCCGCCGCGTCGCGCCGTATCAGAACGCCACAGGCATGCAGGTGTCCTCCGCCGTGCTCGCCGGCATGGTCTGGGCGCTGGAGAACCCGAACGCCGGCATCGTCGAAGCCGACGAAATGGACTTCCGCCGCTGCCTGGAAATCCAGACGCCGTATCTCGGCCCGGTCAAGGGCTACTACACGGACTGGACGCCGCTGAACGATCGCCCGGGCCTGTTCCCGGAGGACATCGACACCTCCGATCCCTGGCAGTTCCGCAACATCCTGGTGCGGTAAGCCTCCGCTGTCGTCCCGGCCTCGAGCCGGGACCCAGACTCCGTGACGCCTATGAGGCGGGAGCTGGAGCTAACAGCCTGTCTCAAATCACGAACGGTGACTATGGGTCCCGGCGTTCGCCGGGACGACGACGGAAATTCCGGCTGCGTTCATCCACACCCTCACCTCCGTCATGGCCGGGCTTGACCCGGCCATCCACGTAGCCGCACCCAACGAAAGACGTGGATGCCCGGGTCAAGCCCGGGCATGACGACGTTGAGACAGAATGCGCCCAATCGAGCACTTCGCTCGTGGCGACCGACTACTTCTTCTCCATCGGCGGTGCGACCTTCTCGGCCGGGGCCGGCGGCAGGGCCGGCTTGGCGCCTTCCTTCTGAGCTTCGATGTCCGGGCGCGCGGGCTCCGGCGCCGGCGTGGTCGGGCGGGTGCCGCCGGGCTTGGATTCGGCGGGCGTGGCCGAGGGCTCGGGCGTCGCCTGCGCCATCTGGTCGAGATGTCCGGCCTTGATCTCGGTGAACGAGATGATCGCCACCAGCGCGCCGAGGCCGAGCAGACCGGCTGCAAGCCAGAGGTCGCGGCGCAGAGTGCGTTTGCTGTTGATCGGGGCCATCGGCTGTCCTCCGCATCGTTCGACGCGCATCGCGCCACCTCATGTGGCGCTCGCATCGGATCATGCGCGGGAACAACGGATTGACAGCGGCGCGGTTCCCATTCGGGGCTGCGCCGCTATGCCCCACTTCCGCCCCTACCGGCCCCTCAGAGCCGCAGCAGCCCCGCCTCGCCGCTTTCGTCGGAGAACGCCAGCCAGGTTCCCGCGGCATTCCAGCCCAGCGCCACCACCGGCGGGGTCTCGTTCCGGCGTACCAGAATCTCGGCGCCGTCCTGCATCCGCACCATCAGCACCGTGCCGTCGTCGTAGCCGCAGGCGAGAATGTCCTGCTTGGGATGGCAGGCGACGGCCGTGACCTTGGCCTTCATCGGCGCCAGCATCGCCGGCTCCTTGCCCATCGGGCCGTCCTTGCCGACGAACGGCCAGAGGATGACCATGTCGGCGCCCGACGTGGCGAGGAAACGCCCGCCGCTGCCCCAGGACATCGACTTCACCCGCGACGGGTAGCCGGTCATGCGCATGTGCCGGCTATCGGCGAGCCGCCAGCCATGCAGCGCCGGCTCGTGCATCGCGGTGACCAGGAACTTGTTGTCCGGGCTGAACGTGACGGCGTGATGCGAGCCGGCCCAGCCGAGGAATTCCGGTTCGCCCGCCATGTTCGGAAACCACAGGGTCGCGCCGTTGTAGTGCGCGATCGCCAGCCGCAGCCCCTTCGGCGCGAACGCCAGCCCGCCCGCGGTCGAGGGCACCTCGAGCGACTTCTCCTCGCCCTTCGGCGCCCGCACGAACGCGGTCTTGCCGACCGACCAGGCGATCGCGCCATCCGGATGGACGGCGACATTGTCGATCCAGCGCCGCTTCGGATCGGTCGCGAGCACGCTCACCGTGCCGGCCTTGTCGAGCGCCGAGACCTTGCCGTCATCGCCGCCGAACAGGATGCGCGAGCCGTCCGACACCGCCGACAAAATGCCGCCACTGGACACCTCGACCTTGCTGATCTCGCCCTCGGTGTCGACCACCGCGACGCTCTCCTCGGTGCCGACGAAGGCTGCGCGATCGCCGAGATAATGCACTGCCGTGACGGCCATGCCGAGCGAGACCGGCTTCACCTTGTCGGTGACGGAGACGATGGATGCGGCCTCGCCGCCCGTATCGAAGTTGGTCATCAGGTCACGATGCAGCGTTCAAAACCTTCGCGGATGGCGTCTTCCGGCAGCTCGCGGCCGATGAAGACGACGCGGCTCTGCCGCGCCTCGTCCGGCTTCCACTTCCGCTGGTGATCGCCCTCCAGCATCATGTGCACGCCCTGGAAGACGTAGCGGTCGTCATCGTCCTGGAACGCCAGGATGCCCTTGGAGCGCAGGATCTTCCCGCCTTCGGTCTGCACCAGGTTCTGCAGCCACGGCATGAATTTCGCCGGGTCGAGCGGCTTGTCGGAGCGCAGCGACAGCGACTGCATCTCCTCGTCGTGATAGTGCTTCAGGCCGTGGTCATGGTGGTGATGATCATGGCCGTGGTCGTGATCATGGTGGTGATGATCGTGATCGTCGCCGGCGTTCAAGAATTCCGGCTCGATCTCCAGGATGCGATCGAGATCGAACGCGCCGCGCTCCAGCACGTCCGAGATCGCGATCTGGCAACGCTCGGTGCGATGCAGCCGCGCGTAGGGGTTGATCGCGCGGATGCGCGCCTCGACCTCGGCGAGCTCCGGCTTGGTGACGAGATCGGTCTTGTTGAGCACGATGACGTCGGCGAAGGCGATCTGGTTCTTGGCCTCCGGCGCATCCTTGAGCCGGTCCGACAGCCACTTTGCGTCGGCGACGGTGACCACCGCATCGAGCCGCGCGTTCTTCTGCACGTCCTCGTCGACGAAGAAGGTCTGCGCCACCGGCGCCGGATCGGCGAGCCCGGTGGTCTCGACGATGATCGCGTCGAACTTGCCCTTGCGGCGCATCAGGCCGGAGATGATGCGGACGAGGTCGCCGCGCACGGTGCAGCAGATGCAGCCATTGTTCATCTCGAACACTTCCTCGTCGGCGCCGACGATGAGGTCGTTGTCGATGCCGATCTCGCCGAACTCGTTGACGATGACGGCGTACTTCTTGCCGTGGTCTTCGGAGAGGATGCGGTTGAGAAGGGTGGTCTTGCCGGCGCCGAGATAGCCGGTCAGCACCGTCACGGGGGTCTTGCTCGCGTCGGACATGCGCACTCCGAAAACGTGGGATCGCGTCGAAAATGGCTCAAAAGCGCCCCGCCGCGAGGGCTCGAAAACCCTAACGGACCAGCGCGCTCGTCAGGGCCCTTATATTGTGCCTGACCAGGGCAATGTAAGTGGGAACGGGCCCCTTTTCATCGCTCAGGGCGTCCGAATACAGGGTGCCGCCGATCTTGGCGCCGGTCTCGGCCGCGATCCGCCCGACCAGGCGGTCGTCGTTGAAATTCTCCAGGAAGACGGCCGGAATCCCGGCTTTTTTCACCTGGCGGATGATCTCGGCGACGTCGCGGGCCGACGGCTCGGTCTCGGTCGAGACGCCGAGCGGGGCGATGAAGGCGATGCCATAGGCATCGGCGAAATAGCCGAAGGCGTCATGGGTGGAGATCACCTTGCGCCGCTCGGCCGGGATCTTGTCGGCCTCCGCGCGCACCTCGCGATCGAGCGCATCGAGCTCGCCGAGATAGCGCGCGGCATTGGCCTTGAACGTCTCGGCATCGGCAGGGTCCGCCGCCACCAGCGCATCGCGGATGTTCGTCACATAGACCTTGGCGTTGCCGACCGACTGCCAGGCATGCGGATCGGCATCCGAGCCGCGCTTGCGCGGGGTGATCCCTGTCGTCGCCACGATGATCGGCGCCTTGCTGCCCGACGCCTGCTGCAACCGCGGCAGCCAGCCTTCGAGGCCGAAGCCGTTGACGATGAGGAGCTTCGCCGCGCCGACCTCCTTCGCGTCGTGCGGCGTCGGCGTGTAGACGTGGACGTCGCTGTCCGGGCCGACCAGCGACACGACACTGACCTTGTCGCCGCCGACCTGGCGGACGAAGTCGGCCAGGATCGAGAAGCTGGTGATGACGTTCAGCCGCGTCTGCGCGGATGCGGGGGTGACGAGAGCAAGGATCAGACCGACGACGGAGAGCAGGCGCATCATGGACATCAATTTCACGCTTCGAGGTGACGCCCCGGAAACAGCTGCGGAAGCACGCCGCCCACGCGTCCGAACAGAACCGAGCCGAGATAGATCAGCGATGCGACCAGGATGATCGCGGGGCCGGAGGGAATGCGGGTCTGGAACGACAGCACCAGGCCGATGTAGCCGGAGACGATCGCCGATCCGACGGCGATGCAGATCATCGGCGTGACGTCGCGCGACCAGAACCGCGCAATGCCGGCCGGGAGGATCATCAGGCCGACCGCGAGCAAGGTGCCGAGCGCCTGGAAGCCGTTGACGAGATTGACCACGATCAGACCGAGAAAGACCAGATGCGCCGGCGCGCCGGCCCGGCTCACCGTGCGCAGGAACAGGGGATCGACGCTCTCGACCACCAGGGGGCGGTAGATCACCGCGAGCACGATCAGCGTGATCGTCGCGTTGGTCGCGACCATCAGCAGGGTCGGATCATCCATCGCCAGGATGTTGCCGAACAGCACGTGCAGCAGATCGATGTTGGTGCCCTTGACCGAGACGATGGTGACGCCGATCGCCAGCGAGGCCAGATAGAAGGTCGCCATCGAGGCGTCCTCCTTCAATCCGGTGGAACGCGAGACGAGACCGGACAGCAGCGCCACAGCGAAGCCGGCGATCAGGCCGCCCGTGGTCATGGCGAACAGATTGAGCCCCGACAGCAGGAAGCCGATCGCGGCACCGGGCAGGATCGCATGCGCCATGGCATCGCCCACCAGGCTCATGCGCCGGAGCATCAGGAAGACGCCGATCGGACCGGAGCCGAGCGACAGTGCGATGACGGCCGCGAGGGCGCGGCGCATGAACTCGAAATCCGAGAACGGGGCGAACAGCAGCTCGTGCAACATCACGCAGCCTGAGAGGCGTGCGCCGGCAGGCAGGGCGCAGCGGCATCGTCGAACGCCTCGCACATCCGGCGCGCCTGCGAGAGATTGTCTGTCGTCAACACTTCCGCGGTCGGTCCCCAGGCCACCGCCTCGCGCGCGAGCAGCAGGGTCTGCGGGAAGTGCGCGCGCACCATGTCCATGTCGTGCAGCGCCGCCAGCACGGTGCGCCGCTCGCCGTGCCAGTGCTCGATCAACTTCAGGAGATCCGCCGACGTCTTGGAGTCCATCGCATTGAACGGCTCGTCGAGCACGATCACCCGGGCATCCTGCAGCAGCACGCGCGCGAACAGCATGCGCTGCATCTGGCCGCCCGACAGCGTGCCGATGCCGCGGCCCTCGAACCCGGTGAGGCCGACCGCGGCAATGGCTTGCGCGATCTTCTCGCGCGCGGCCGCACCGATGCCGCCGAAGATCCCTGTGCTGCGCCATAGCCCGGTGCTGACGAAGTCGAACACCGAGATTGGGAAGGAGCGGTCGATGTCGGCGATCTGCGGCAGATAGGCGATCTCGCGCGGCTTCAGCCCGGCGGCGGAGATGCTGCCGGCGAGCGGCTTCAGCAGGCCGACGATGCCGCGGAACAGGGTCGACTTGCCGGCGCCGTTGGGGCCGATCACGGCCAGCAGCGCGCCCTCGGTCACGTCGCCGGAGAGGTGATGGACGGCCGGGTGCCGGTCATAGCCCAGGGTGACGTCGCGGAACTGCAGTTGCGCCATGGCTCTCACCGCATCGCCAGGATGACGATCACCCACAGCACCGCGCTGGCGGCGAGGGCGGCGCCGAGCCGCACCGTCACCGGCATCCGCAGGATCGACCACGGCGCCGGCTGCGCCGGATGCGGCGCGGCGGGGTCATGGCTGTGAGCGTGATGATGGCCGTGGCTGTGCCCCTGCGCGCCATGCGCATGGCTGTGGCCGTGACTCTGAAGCGCGGAGTGGGTCATTTCGTCATAATGTTACATTATAACATCACCCCTGTCCACCGCAGCCGAGGGACGTTTTCCCGCTTGGACGGTCCTGGTCCGACCCGCATTCGAGGGCAAGGCGAGCTTGAGCCGCACCGCCGGTGCGCGCCCTCTCCCCGTTCTTCACGGGGAGAGGGTTGGGGTGAGGGGCAGCCGCACGGGTGGTGCCAGCTGGCGAGCTACAGCTCGTACTGATTTCTTCAGACGATGCACGCCAGCGTCGTCCTCGAAGCGACGTCCCTAATCGCGCGGTTCAGGCGAGGCCGAGAGTGAGTGAGAAAGGCCTTTCACTAGCACCGCCCGTGCCGCTGCCCCTCACCCCGACCCTCTCCCCGTGAAGAACGGGGAGAGGGAGCACACCGCCGTCTGGGCAGGACATCAGGGCCATCATCAGATCTAGCTCTCAGCTCAAGGCCCGCATCAGCGCCAAGCCGGCGAACAGGCCGGCGATGGAGATGCCGACCGAACCGAGCACGTAAAGGACTGCCAGCCCCAGCGCCCCGCGTTCATAGAGCAGTGCTGTATCGAGCGAAAAGGCGGAGAACGTGGTGTAGCCGCCGAGGATGCCGGTCATGAGCACCAACCGCCACCATTGATGGCTGGCGCCGCTCCTGAACGTGAAATAGCCGGCGATCAGGCCCATCACGGTCGAGCCGGTGATGTTGATGATGAAGGTGCCGTAGGGAAAGGCGGTGCCGAACGCCTTGCTGCTCGCCATGTTGACGGCGTGGCGCAGCGCAGCTCCGGATCCGCCACCGACGAAAACGAGCAGATAGCCTAACAGCTGATTCACGGACCTTCACCCCCGCACGGCATCGAGGAGCACGAACTGCCCTGCCGCCCATCTCGAACGATGCAAGACTTTTGCCGCAGCGGTCTCATCCTTGCAACGCCTGCCCACGTCACATCAGCGTCAAACACCCAACGCGCCAAATAAAAAGGGCGGCGAACTCCAAGCTCGCCGCCCTCCTCTGTCGATCATGTCAGATCAGACAGCCTTGCTGTACAGCTCTTCGACATATTCCCAGTTGATGAGGTTCTCGACGAACGCCTTGAGATAGTCGGGACGGCGGTTGCGATAGTCGATGTAGTAGGAGTGCTCCCAGACGTCGCAGCCGAGGATCGGGGTCGCGCCGTGCACCAGCGGGTTCTCGCCGTTCGGGGTCTTGGAGATTTCCAGCTTGCCGTCCTTGACGGAGAGCCAGCACCAGCCCGAGCCGAACTGGCCGACACCGGCGGCGGCGAAATCGGCCTTGAACTTCTCGAAGCCGCCGAGGTCCTCGTTGATCTTCTTCTCCAGCGCGCCCGGCAGCTTGGAGCCGCCGCCATTCGGCTTCATCCACGACCAGAAATGGATGTGGTTGTAGTGCTGGCCGGCATTGTTGAAGATCGCGGCGTTCTTGCCGAACGAGCCCTTGACGATCTCCTCGAGGGACTTGCCTTCGAATTCGGTCCCCTTGATCGCATTGTTGCCGTTGGTCACATAGGCCTGGTGATGCTTGTCGTGGTGGTACTCGAGCGTCTCCTTGGACATGTAGGGGCCGAGGGCTTCATAGGCGTAAGGCAGGGGGGGAAGCGTAAATGTCATGGGGTCGGTTCCGCAACTTGTGGGAAGACGGGATTTAACGGGACCTCCTTATAGAAGGTTCCGACCTCCTAAACACTGTGATTCTGGAAAAAGCGAGCCGTTTTGATGAGCATCGAAATCGAGGTCCTGAATGGCGACGTCTCCTGGCCGCAGGTCAAGCCGCTCCATGACGCGATCTGGCCGCCCGAGGTGGTCGCCACCTTACCCTGGGCCGGTATCACCTTTGCGCATGCCGACCTGCGCGTGCTGGTGCTGGACGAGGCCGGCGATATGCTCTGTCATGTCGGCATCTATCGCCGCCTGGTGAAATGGAACGGGCAGAACGTCAACATCGCCGGCATCGGCGGCGTTTTGACGCGCGCTGACATGCGCAATCGCGGGCTGGCCACGGTCGGGCTGAACGCCGCGATTCAGACGTTGCGGCACGAGGACTCCATCAACTACGCCCTCCTGTTCTGCGCGCCCGACCGCCTCGGCTTCTACGGCGCACGCGGCTTCATCCCGTTTGACGGCGATGTCTATGCCGAGCAGCCGGAGAAGGGCCGCATCCGCTTCGACACGCTGTCGGCGATGGTCCACGACGTCAAACGCACCGCGCCGACCCGCGGAACGATCGATCTGTGCGGACTGCCGTGGTGACAGCACAAGACCTCTCTCGCGTCGTCCCGGACAAGCGCGCAACGCGCGCGCCGATCCGGGACCCCTACCCCCAGGGAGCAGTTTGACCCACGCCTGCAATTGGCTCTTCGCCCAACACGTCCGCCGCGGCGTCTGGGTCCCGGCTCAAGGCCGGGACGACAGCGGAGCGCGGGGCACGGGCAGTGCCCGCCGGGCTCTCTCTACCCGCCATCTCCGACAATACAACTTCCGAAAAAAATAATCCTCTTGCGTATTTCCGTAAATCATGATTATCTTCCGCGCATCCCGCCTCATGCAGCAGGGGCGTAGCGCGCGATCGTCACGACACGCGAGGCGGGGATGCGGTGGCCGCGAGGGATCGCAGCGTCTTCTCACGAAGGCGCGGACGAACGATCGATCGCGGACGTGAAGTCGCAGCGTCCTGACACCCCGAAGCTGGTGTCGACAGCGCAAGGCGCAAGCCTTGTCGCGGCATGGTGGCCAACAAGCCGGCGCACCAGGGAGACTGCGTATAAGCGTGAAGACCATCGCGCAGGGAATGCCGGCGTGTTCGGCTTTGCCTGTGGTACCTGCCGCCTGCATTTTTTCAGCAGGCGGGCCATGGGTGAGGCCCTCACCCGGCATTCCCTGCGCCCTCTGCATGATTGCGAGGGACGTGTTCGATGCACCACTCGGGCGAGTTTCGCCGCGAGACCACGCCTTCATGTCTTCAAGTCGATCGCTGTTTGACTCGTAAAATCCGCTCCACCCATTGCTGTCGTCCCGGACAAGCCATGACGCGCGCCAGCGCGGCATGGCGCCGATCCGGGATCCAGACTCCTCAGCAGACGTGATGGGCACAGAAGCCAACGACCAGCCTGCCTCAAACCACTCCCTGTGGGTATGGGTTCCGGCTCAAGGCCGGGACGACGGCGGTGATTGTCGCGCCAGCCAGATCTGATCCGAGGGGCCATGAGACAACCGCGCAAGGAATTGAGACAACCCGCCAGCATTGCACCCGATCGTGATGACGGCGCTTTGGACAACCGCACCTCTCCCGATTGCAACCGCGCCGTTTGCTGTTAAGGAAGCGCGGCTTGAACGGGGGGTAAGATGATTTGGAAATTGCGTCTGGCTGGTCTCACACTGGCGGCTCTGGTGATCGCGCAGCCGGCCCTGGCTGCCGACGATCCGAGCGGCACCTGGCTGACCCAGGCCGGCGACGCCAGGATCAAGGTCGCCAAGTGCGGCGCCAATCTGTGCGGCACCGTCGTGTGGCTGAAGGAGCCGATGGACACCGACACCGGCAAGCCGGCCGTCGACAACAAGAACCCCAACCGCGCGCTGGCCAATCGCCCGATCATCGGCCTGCAGCTGTTCGAAGGTGTCCGCCCCGATGGGCCGAACAAATGGTCCGGCAAGATCTACAACGCCGATGACGGCCAGAGCTACACCAGCCACATCTCGGTGTCCGGTCCCGATACGCTGAAGGTCGAAGGCTGCGTCGGCACGCTGTGCGGCGGCGAGACCTGGACGCGCTCGCGCTGACGTCGCGCTCAGGCGGCCGCGGCCTTGAGCGCGGTCGCCGCCGACGCGTAGCCGCCCTGGGCGCCGTCGACGAAATGGACGTGATCGGGGCGAATGGCCGAGGGCGTGAAGCAGGTCATCATCGCCGCGCCCTGCCGGTGCAGGCCATAGCGCACGATGCCCCGTGACGCGGCAGCACCGAGCCGCCGCTCCAGCTCCCGCGCAAGCTCCTCGGTGCAGTCGAGGATCATGCGCAGCGCGTCGTCATACTTCCGAAAGTCGGAATTTTCCACGACCTGCTGCCGGTAGAGCTCCGGCACGAAGCCGCCCATGCGGATGCCGAAGCGCATGACCGTATAGACGAACAGCGTGCGCCCGAGCACGCGGACCCAGCGTGAGAGCAGCGAGCTGCCGCGCGTCGCCCGCACCTCGTAGCCCAGTCCCTGCGGCGGCCAGTTGAGCGCCGGACCGCCGGCGGGCACCGGCCGCCCGGCATCAGGGCTGCGCTCGGTCAGCGCGATGATGTCCTCGATCGCCTTGCGAAACGCGTCCGGCTCGGCCCCGGCTGCCGGCAGCACCAGCACCGAGAGGATCAGACCGCGCGAGGACGGCATCTCCTCGAACCGGCATGACAACCCCGACAGGTCGGGTTGCGCGCCGGGCGGCGCTGGCGGGATCGCGAACTCGCCTCGCTTCATCGCGGCCTCGGCCCAGCCCAGCCCACCGCCGGCGAACATCGCATAGGACAGATTGGCCGACGGTCCGTAGCGCGCCACGCGCACGTCGAGCCCCTCTGCGCGGATCGCGCTCACCGGCACCAGCGCGACGCGCATCGAGAGGCCGAGATCCTCGCGGACCCAGGTCGCTGTCGTCGCCAGCGCCTCGCGCGCGGCGGCCGCATCGTCCGGTCCGACCGCAAAGCTCGCACCATCGCCGCCGAACACGAATGGGAATTCACGCCCCTCCAGCGCATTGGTGACCGCGGCGATGACCGCGGCGCCGGCCATGTTGACCGCCTTGTAGCGCTTGTCGGCAATCGCCTTCGTCGACTCGACGATGTCGGCCGTGCCGATCATCCAGTCGTCCGGCACCGGCTTGTAGAGCTGCGGCTCCATCAGCCGCGCAAAGCCGCGAAACACCGGGATCGAGGCATAATAGTCCGCAGCGCTGGTCATCGGCATCGCGTGGTCATCCGTCCGGAGTAGGCCTTCCATGGGGAGCTACGATCATCCCTGTCAAGCAGGTTCAGCTGCCGGGCGATCCTGCTGCGCCAGACTGCAGCGAGGCTGACCCCGCACGGCGATACCTGCCGGCGTGCCGCCGGGCGACGGGCTGCCCATTCAGCCATGGTTCACAGGCGACATGGAACATTCGGCCCATGTTCGATGAGTTGGTTGCGGGGAATGTCGGACCATGGCGGAGGCAGCAGCGTTTCGGGCGGACGCCTCGTTGCGCCGCTACTCCAGCGCGCTGACGTTCCAGGTCGCATGACGCACGCCGGACAGCTTCGCCAGCTCCGATACGACGCGATCGAGCTCGGCGGTCTCGGCCGCCAGCGGCACCAAGGTCGCGACGATCTCCACGATGTCCTCGGAGCGGTAGGCGACATCGGTTTCCCGCACCGGATATTTGGCGGCCTCCAGCCGCTCGTCGAGCGCCTCGCGCAGCTCGGCGACATGCAGAACATCGGTCGTCACGACGATCTTGTAATTGGCCTCCGAGGCCCGCGCATTCAGCGGGATGCGGTCGATGGCGTTGACCAATGGCCGCAGCAGCGTGTTGCCCGCGAGCACGAACAGGGTCAGCGCGACCGATTGGGCGAGCAGGTCGGCACCCGCACAGGCGCCGACGGCGGCGGAGGCCCACAACGTGGCCGCCGTGTTGAGGCCGCGGACGTTCATGCCTTCCTTCATGATCGTGCCGGCGCCGAGAAAGCCGATGCCCGACACGACATAGGCAATGATCCGCACTGCGCCGTCAGCGCCGGTGAGGCGGTTGCCGATGTCGACGAAGGCCGCCGCGCCGACGGCAACCAGCACGTTGGTGCGCAGGCCGGCGCTGCGCTGCCGGTACTGCCGCTCGGCGCCGATCAGCGTGCCCAACACAAAGGCGGCGAACAGGCTGACCAGCGTGTCGAGGAAATCATGGAGCTGAAAGGTGTGCAGGAATCGCATGGGCAATGACGATCTTCGGGATCACGCTGCGCCGGCCGCCGGGCGGCAGACAGATGTTTGGCCTCCGACGGCGGAACCGCCGCGAGAACGCCGCTTTCTTAGGCCGTCCTTGATCGAAATCAAATCCCATTCCCCCACGCATATTTTAGGCTGATATGATCAACAGGCAGATGACGCCGATGACGCCATTGTCCGACACGCGCAGGGATCACAGTCCCGCTGTCCGGCTGGGACATGATGCAGTGAGCGCGGTGAAGCTGTCGCAGCAGCTCACCGCCGACATCGATGCCTGGGCCGAGACGCACCAGATCACGCGCTCGGATGCGATCAGCCGGCTGCTCGCGATCGGCCTGCATGCGTCGAGGCCGCCGGCCATGACACAGCCGAAACTGCGTGACCCGGTTGCCATCGAGCAGAATGCGATCCGGCTGATCGATCAGATGCTCGATCCGAGCCTGCCTGCCGACGAGCGCGAGCGGCGCATCCGTCGCCTGGTCGAAGGCCCGGCCGAATTTGCCGGCGAGCGCATCGACCTGCCCCGGCACTCGGGCTGAGCTACGCGGCCGAGCGCGCCGCGACAGCCTCGTAGATGTCGTCCTCCTGGGCGGTGTGCATGCGCACCAGGGTCTCGATCGCCTCGATGACCCGCTGGGCATCGCGGATCAGATAGCGGTCGACCTTTTCCGACGGCAGGTCCTCGACCACCCGCCCGAGCAGGCGCGCCAGATGCAGGATTTCCCGGTGCGCCCGGCTCATCGCGGACAGGCCGTGACTATCCTGCAGCAGCCGCGCCAGCCTGGGATAGACCGAGCCTTCGTCATCGCGCTCATGCGCGACGACCTGGTCCTGCACCAGCGCATTGGCTTCGACGATCAGGACGACCGCCCGCTCCGGGGCGGCCTCGTCGAGCGCATCCACGATGGCACGCAGGCGGTCGAGGCCGCGCAGCAGCGCCTGATGATCATGCCGGAGACCGCGGCCGTCCTCGGCCGTGATCTGGCCGACCCTGCCGCGGCCGCCCGGGAGCAGCGCCCTGAGCGCGTTGAGAATGACGGCGACGTCGATCGCCTCCTGCACCAGGGCCGCGGGCACCGGCTGCAGCAGGCCGAAGGCCGCAGCTCCCATGGCAATGAAGGACAGCGCCATGCCGGCGATGATGCTCTCCAGCGCGATCCGTCGGGCGCGCTGCGCGATCACGATCGCCTCGCCGACACGGTCGAGCCGGTCCGCCAGGATGACGACGTCGGCGGCCTCGGACGAGGCGCTGGCGCCGCGGGCGCCGAGCGCGATGCCGACATCGGCCGACGCCAGCGCCGGCGCGTCGTTGATGCCGTCACCGACCATGATGGTCGGATGCAGGCGCTGCTCGCTCTTGACCGCGTCGACCTTGTCGGAGGGCACGCGATCGGCGAGCACGGCATCGAGGTCGAGCGCGGCACCGATCGCCTGCGCGGCCGCCGCACGGTCGCCGGTGACCATCACCATCCGCGCGATGCCCGCCTCGCGCAGCAAGCGGATGGCGCGCGGCGTGTCTGCACGCAGTTCGTCGGCAAGCAGCAACGCCCCGATCGGGCGGCCCTCGACCGCCACGAAGACGATCAGCGCCGAGCGCCAGGAGGCGCGTCGGATGGCGCGCGCCGCCCAAGGTGGCGGCGCATGATTGCCGAGGATGAGGTCCGGCGAGCCGGCGCTGATCCTGCGGCCGTCGATGGCGCCTTCGAGGCCGGAGCCCATCGTCTCCCGCACTCCCTCCGGCACCTTGAGCTTGAACCCGCGGGCGTGGCCGGCCTCGACGATGGCGTGCGCCAGCACATGGTGCGAGGCCTGCTCCAGCGAGGCGCCGAGCAGCAGCACGGCATCGGCCTCCTCGCCGGGCGCCGCTTCGACCGAGAGCAGCCGCGCGCCGCCGACGGTCAGCGTGCCGGTCTTGTCGAACAGCACCGTATGCGCCCGCGCCAGCGCCTCGAGCTTGCCGCCGCCCTTCACCAGGATGCCGCTGCGCGCCGCCTGCGCCACGCCGGCGATGAAAGCGACCGGGGCCGCCAGGATCAGCGGACAGGGCGTCGCGGCGACCAGGACCGCCAGGCTGCGGATGACATCGCCGGAGGCGAAGTAGGCCGCGGCCGCGATGGCGAGGCTGACCGGCAGGAAGATCAGGGCGTAGCGGTCGGCGAGCCGCACGAACGGCGCCTTGGCGGTCTGGGCCGTCGTCACCAGCTTGACGATGCCGGCATAGGTGCTTTCGCCCGCCGTCGCGGTGACCGCCAGGTCGAAGGTCTCACCGGCATTCAGCGAGCCCGACAGAATCGCCATGCCGCGCGTCTTCGACACCGGGATCGGCTCGCCCGTGAGGGCCGACTCGTCGACCACGGCGATGGCTGTTTCCACCACGCCATCGACCGGAACGATCTCCCCGGCCCGCACCATCAGGCGGTCGCCCACGGTGACATCGGCGACCGGAACATCCTCGATGCGATCCTCACGCCAGCGATGCGCCAAGCGCGGCGCCCGGTCGACCAGCGCCCGCAGATCGTGCTCGGCACGCGCGACCGCGATGTCCTCGAGCACGTTGCCGCCGGAATACATCAGCGCCACCACGGCGCCCGCCAACGGCTCGCCGAGGACGATCGCCGCGCTCATCGACACCAGCGCGATGGCGTCGACGCCGATGCGTCCGGCCAGAAAATCTCTGACGATCGAGACAAGCAGGCCAAGGATGACCGGCACCGTCGATGCCGTGAAGGCATATCCTGCGAGATCGGGCCGGCCGACCAGATGCGCAACGCCGCCGGCGGCGAGACCCGCGACGGCGATTGCTACGAGGGTCCACCGCAAGATGCGCTCGAACATGGCACGAAGGTTCCAGATTGTGGCGCCACTATCGCCGCTGCGACCCGGCGTATGCTTGAGCGAAATCAACCGCGAGGCACGTTGCCGCGGTGCCAGCCGGAGGCATTGGCCTCAAGCGGTGTTGCCTGCGTCGACCGTCAGCACGGTACCCGTGACGTTGCGGCCACCCTCGCCCATCAAGTACTCGACCATTGCGGCGACGTCGTCAGTCTCCGGCAGCCGCCGCAGCGCGCTGCGACCGGCGATGCGCCGCTGCTGCTCCGCGTCCATGTTCTGGGTCAGCTCGGTGGCGATGAAACCCGGTGCGATCGCGTTCACGGTGATGCCGACCTTGCCGACCTCCCGTGCCAGCGAGCGCGTGAAGCCGTTGGCGGCTGCCTTGGTCGCACCATACACCGAAAGGCCATTATAGCCGGTGCTGGCGATGATCGAGGAGATGTTGACGATGCGCCCTTCGCCCGCAGCCATCATGTGCCGCACGACATATTTGGTGAGGATCATCGGCGCCAGCACGTTGAGCCGCACCAGGCCCTCGATCTCCGAATTGTGCATGGTCGCAAGCAGACCCTCGGTGCCAATGCCGGCATTGTTGACGAGACCATAGAGCGGACCGAACTCGTCGCGCACCGACTTCACGAAAGCGGGGATCGCGTCGACGGCGCTGAGGTCGCAGGCGCGGAAATGAATTCCGGCACTGCTGGCGCTGAACTCGGCGATGGCCGCGCGCAGATCTTCGCTCTCGCGGCGGGCCACCGCGACGACGTCGAAGCCAGCGCCCGCGAGCCGGCGCGCGATGGCGAGCCCGATGCCGCGGCTGCCGCCGGTGACCAGGACATTACGCATCGCTGCGCGCCAGCTTGCCGGCCGGGGTGACGTCGAGCGCCGGGACGAAGCGGATCATCGCCGGCACCTTGTGAGCCGCGAGACGCGCACGGCAGTCGGCGAGGATCTCCTTGGTCACTGCATCCGCGCGTGAAGGATCAGCATCCGCCGTCAGCACGACCTCGGCGACGACGATGCCGCCGGTAATCGGGCTGCGCCGCGACTTGGCGCGCGACATCCGCACGTCGGGATGGGCATTGATCACGGCTTCGATCTCCTCGGGGTGAACCTTGAGGCCGCCGACATTGATGATGCCGTTGCGCCGGCCGACGAAGTAGTAGCGCTCGCCGCGCAGCTCGACCATGTCACCGGTGTCGACATAGCCATCGCCATCGGTGAGCGCAGCCGCCGCGCGTCCGACATAGGCATGCGCGGCGCGCCTGGAGCGAATGCGCAGCGAACCGTCCACAACCTTCATGTCGACGGCACCGCGGCCTTCGCCGAGCAGCGTCGCGGGAAACCCTTCCAGCCCGTCATTGACGGCGAAGCCGACGCCGGCTTCGGTCGAAGCATAGGCGTGGCCGATCGAGGCCCGCGGAAACGCCTGCTTCAAGCCATCCAGCACCGCCTGATCCGCGATCTCGCCGGAAAGCCGCACGTAGCGCGGTGCGAACTGTTCGGCCGATCCGCTCATCAGCAGCTTGCGCCAATGTGATGGTGTTCCCGAGATGTGCGTGACGCCGCATTTGTTGAGGCGCGCAACATGATCGGCCAGCGCCTCGCCCGGGTCGGACAGCACCATCGAGCCGCCGCCGACGATCGCACGCAGAAAGATCTGCAGCCCGCCGTAGCGGCGGATGTCGTAGAAGGTCGCCCACACCGGCAAAGCGTCGCCCGGGACCGGTCGATCGCCGATGATGGCGCCGCACAGGCCTTCCAGCGTATGGCCGACGATCTTCGGCACCCCCGACGTGCCCGAGGTCAGCATCAGCCATTCGGTGGCACGCGTGGTCTGCGCCATCCGGGCCGAGAGCGCGGGCAGCCCAACCGGAACGCTGAGGTTCACCGCGCACTCGGAGAAGCGCTCCGGCTCGTCCGTGACGATGGCATCGATCTCCGCGTCGGCGATGATGCTGGCGAGATGCTCGGTTTTCAGGTCCGGCGGGCACAGCAGCATGCGCCGGGCAACGCCGTCGATCTCGATCAGCGCCAGGCCGGCCAGGAGCTGGCCGGAGGTCGCGAGCAGCACCGAGCGTCCGTCGAGCTCGCCGGCGCGTCCGCCGAGGCAGCTGCCCGTCGTCAGTTGCGCGAGCGTCACGGCGTGACGCGGATCGGAAATCGTCCGCTCCGTCAGCGCAGTCCCGAGATGATCGCGTAGCGCGAAGATCTCACGCGGGGACATTCTCATAGGCCCTGATGAAGTCGCCGATCGTGTTGGGGAACGTCACGTCCTCGGACAGGGTGAACGGATCGACGCCGAGATCATCCTCGAGGCGGGCGACCAGAATGGCGAACGCAAGCGAATCGAAGCCGGTCTCGTGCAGCGTCAGCTCATCCGTCAGTTGCGGCAGCTTGACCTTCTGCTCGTCCGCAATCTGCTTGATCGCCGCAATGATCCTCAACCGTACCGACATGGGCCAATCCACTTGCTGTTCAAAACGATGCAGCCAACGATAGGGGGCGATGGTGAAGGAACCCGGTGTTTACCCGGATGTTTCGAGAGCGTTGGTAAATGCGCTTCATCGCCTATGATTAAAATTCTCTACAAGCGGACCTCGCCCGCCACGATGCGCGCATAGCCTTCGCGGTCGAGCACGCGATAGGCGCCGGTCACCGCCTCTCTCAGATAGATGGGGTCGGACACCAGCGCCGGATCGAATCCGTCGCCCATGAGTTCCTGCTTTTTTTGCTTGAAGGTCTCAGTCGACTGCAGCGACGGCGTGATGCGCAGCGCCACCGGCTGCGCATAGGCCGGGAGCCGCCGGGCAAGCGCTGCTGATAGCGCATCGACGTCGAAGTCGTCATTGACGACGAGTGCAGCCATGCCGGCACGTCCGTCGGCATTGGGCACGACGACGCCATATGTCGACGCCTCCATGACACCCGGACATTGCAGGATCGCGTCGTTCACCTCGCTGGTCGCGACGTTCTCGCCTTTCCAGCGAAACGTGTCGCCGACGCGGTCGACGAAATAGAAGAAGCCCTGGTCGTCCTGGCGCATCAGGTCGCCGGTACGAAACCAGGCATCGCCCCTGACGAAGACATCGCGCAGGATCTTCTTCTCCGTCTCGGCCCCGTCCGTGTAGCCTTCGAAGCGACCGCCGCCTTCGTCGGCCTTGCCGATGCGGCCCACCGCCTCGCCGGTCTCGCCGCGCGCGCATGGCAGGCACAACCCGTCGGGCCCGCGCAGCGGCGCGCGCTGATCCGCATCGAGCTGGATGATCGCAGCCGGAAACCGATGCGCGAGCAGCGACGGCACCCGGCCGATTGAACCCACCCGGCCCTCGACATTGTAGAGCGAGAAATTGCCTTCGGTCGCCGCGTAGAATTCGAGCACCTGCGGGATCGCGAAGCGCGCCTGGAATGGCTCCCAGATGTCGCCGCGCAGGCCGTTGCCGCAGGCGAGCCGCAGCCGATGCATGCGATCGAGCTCCGAGGGTGGCGCCGCCAGCAGATAGCGGCAGAGCTCGCCGATATATTGGACAAGCGTGCAATCGTGACGAACGATGTCGCGCCAGAAGTTCCGCGCCGAGAATTTCTCCGCCAGCACCGCCGTGCCGCCGGCGCGCAGCATGCTGCAGGGCGCGACGATGCCGCCAACGGAATGATAGACCGGCAGGCAATCGTAGAGCCGGTCATCGGGACCGGCACTGGTCAGGCCGGCAAACCAGCCACCCCAATTCAGGACGCGGCGATGGCTGATGCTGGCGGCCTTGGGCAGGCCGGTCGTGCCGGAGGTGTAGATCAGCAACGCGCGGTCGTTGATGGTGACGGCGGGACGTTCGGCCGCTGCGAGCGCCCGCGTGTCCATGGCCGCGACCGTCGCCTCGAGATCGCCGCCATGCATCCAGACGCGGGGCGCGCTCGCGATCAGCGGCGCCGCGCCGGCGTAGGCTTCGGCGAACTCTCGGGACAGGATGACATGGGCTGGCTTGGCGACGCCGATGCCATGCGCCAGCGACGGTCCGACCAGATTGGTGTTGATGAGCGCGACCACGCCGCCGACGCGGCTGATTCCGAGCCAGGCCGCCAGATAGTCCGGCTGGCTCGGCATGATCAGGGCAACCGTGTCGCCTGGACCGACGCCGACGGTCAGCGCCCAGCGGGCATATTGGTTCACGCGGGCGGACAGGGCGGCATAGCTGAGCGTGCCGCGATCCGAGATCAGCGCCGGCCGCGCGGGCTGCTTCGCGGTCCAGTCGTCGATGATGTCGGCAAACAGCCGTTGAGGCTCGGCCTCGATGCGCGAGGTCAGCTCGATCGCCTTGAGCCAGATCTTCGCCGCCGACGGCTTCGGGCCGGGCATGATGGGGTCCGCAGATCGCTCCGCGCGCTCGGATGTCATGGCTGCCACCGCTTCGAGTTCGGCGTCCTTATAGGCGGCCGCGCCTGACCGGCCGTTAACCGGCACGGTTAACCTGCTGAAAGTCGATCGCGGTTGATGCGAATGCAATCCTTTACGAAGTTCTTGCAAATA
Source organism: Bradyrhizobium sp. SZCCHNS2022 (assembly GCF_032377575.1). Taxonomy (NCBI): domain Bacteria; kingdom Pseudomonadati; phylum Pseudomonadota; class Alphaproteobacteria; order Hyphomicrobiales; family Nitrobacteraceae; genus Bradyrhizobium; species Bradyrhizobium sp. SZCCHNS2022. The sequence goes on from NZ_JAUHHZ010000001.1 coordinate 4,545,922, forward strand.
CCGGCTAGGTTGCATCTCCCAGCACATGCCAACGCGAAGGCCGGCATGCCCAAGGACACGACGATCACACGACGTGCGCTGCTGCAATGCGCCGCCTGGAGCGGCGCTGCCGCGGCCATCCATCCGGCCGCGGCGGCGGCGGGAGGGGACGCGCCCTATCCATCCCGGCCCGTCACCTGGGTCATTCCATTCGCCCCGGGCGGCGCCACCGGCCGCCTGTCGGTGCTGATCTGCGACCGGTTGACCCGCCGGCTCGGCCAGGCCTTCGTGCTCGATCACCGGCCGGGTGCGGGCGGCAACGTCGCCACCAAGAGCGTCGCGAGCGCCGCTCCCGACGGCTACACGATCCTGGCGACATCGACCGCCAACGTCATCAACGCCTCGCGCGAGTCCATGCCCGATCCCGACAGCTCCGGCGAACTCGTGCCGGTGGCGGGCATCGCGCGGCTGCCGTTGCTGCTCCTGGTCAACAAGGAGCTGCCGGTGAAGACGCTGGCCGAGTTCCTCGCTTATGCCAGGGCGAACCCCGGCAAGCTCAGCGTCGGCTCCGCCGGTCCCGGCACCGTCCAGCTGCTGTCGGCCGAGCTGTTCCGGACGCTCGGCGGGATCAGCTGGTCCGTGGTCCAGTATCGCGGCTCGGGCCCGGCGCTGATCGACCTCGCCTCCGGCCACATCCATGCGATGTTCGACAACACCGCGTCCGCCGTCGATCTGCTGCGCAGCGGCAAGGTCAGGGCGCTGGCGGTGTCGACGCGCGAGCGCGCCGCAGCTTTCCCCGATATCCCGCCGGTCGCCGACGTGCTGCCGGCGTTCGAGACCTCCGGCTTCTATGGCGTCGCCGCACCGCGCGGCACCCCGAAGCCGATCGTCGAGCTGCTCAACCGCGAGATCAACGCGGCGCTGCTGGATCCCGAGATCAGCAGGCAGTTCGCCGAGGTCGGCGCCACGCCGATCCCCGGCGACACCGGCATCTACGCCGCGACCTACCGCGCCGAGATCATGCACTGGCGCAAGCTGGTCCCACAGACGAGCGCGAAGAACTGATCTCCGCGCCCGCATCCGGCGCCTCAGGCCCCCGCCACGCCCTGCAGCACCAGCCGGTTGAGCCGCGCGGCGAACGCCGCCGGGTCCTCCGGCAATTCGCCGTCGAGGATCTGCGCCTGCTCGAGCAGCAGGAACGACAGATCGTCGACCTTGGCCTTGTCGGCCGCCGCCTTGGCGACCGCCACGACCAGCGGATGGCGCAGGTTGATCTCGAGGATCGGCTTGGTCCGGGCGCCGCGCGCCTGCTGCGACAGGATCCGCTCCAGCTCGCGATCGGGCCCATGGCTGCCGGCGACGAGGCAGGAGGCGCTGGTGGTCAGCCGGGTCGAGACCTTCACGTCGGTGACGTGATCGCCGAGGCTCGCCTTGATCAGCGCGATGGTGTTGGCCTCGTCGGCCGCCGGCTTCGCTTCGTCCTCGGCCTCCGTCTCGGTCACCGGGATCGGGTCGAAATTGATGTCGCCCTGGCTGAGCGATTTCAGCGGCTTGCCGTCGAACTCCAGCCGCGCCGAGGTCCAGAACGCATCGACCGGATCGGTCAGCAGCAGCACCTCGACGCCGCGCGCCTTGGCGGCCTCGAGCCGCGGATTGGACTTCAGCCGCTCGATGCTGTCGCCGACCAGGAAGTAGATCTCGGTCTGGTTCTCCTTGAGCCCCTCGACATACTGCTTCAGCGAGCGCCGCTCGCCTGAGGTCGTCGTGAAGCGAGCCAGCGCCAGCAGCTTGTCGCGACGCTCGAAGTCCTCGTAGAGGCCTTCCTTGATGACGGCGCCGAACGAGTCCCAGATCTTGTCGAAATTCTCGGCGTCCTTCTCGGCAAGCTGCTCCAGCTCGCTGATCACGCGCGTCGTCACGGCTTTGCGGATCTGCGCCAGCTGCGGATTGTTCTGCAGCATCTCACGCGACAGATTGAGCGGCAGGTCCTCGCTGTCGATCACGCCCCGGATGAAGCGCAGATACGCCGGCATCAAATCGGCATCGTCGGTGATGAACACGCGGCGGACATAGAGCTTGACCTTGCCCTTGCGCGCCGGCTCGAACAGATCGAACGGCTTGGTCGAGGGCGCGAACAGCAGCACGGCGTAGGAATAGCGGCCTTCCGCGCGGTAGTGCAGCGTCATCGCCGGCTCGTCGAAGGCGTTGGCGATCGACTTGTAGGCCTTGGCGTAGTCCTCCGCCGACAGCTCCGATTTGGAGCGCTGCCACAGCGCGCTCGCCGAATTGATCTGGCGCGGCTCGCCTTCCGGCTGGACCAGCATGATCGGGAACTGGATGTTGTCGGAATAGGCGGTGACGATGCGCTCGATCTCGTAGGTTTCGAGATATTTCTTGGCGTCGTCCTTGAGATGCAGCACGATCTCGGTGCCGCGCGTCACCCGGCTGGCATCCTCCTCCGAGCTCGGCGCGACCTCGAAGCCGGCGCCGCCCGACGAGGTCCAGGTCCAGACCTCGCTGCCGCCGGCGCGGCGGCTGATCACGGTGATGCGGTCGGCGACCATGAAGGCGGAATAGAAGCCGACGCCGAACTGGCCGATCAGGCCGGTGCCGTCCTTGGCCTCGGCGAGCTTCTGCACGAACGCCTTGGTCCCGGAGCGGGCGATCGTGCCGAGATGGTCGATCAGCTCCTGACGGTCCATGCCGATGCCGCTGTCGGCGATCGTCAGCGTGTTCGCAGTCTTGTCCGGAATGATGCGAATCTGCGGCGGCTCGCCGTCGCCGATCAGCTCCGGCTTGGCGATGGCCTCGTAACGCAGCTTGTCACACGCGTCTGAGGCATTCGAAATCAATTCGCGCAAAAAGATGTCGGTCTCGGAGTAGACCGAGTGCACCATCAGATGCAGGAGCTCGGAGACTTCGGCCTGGAAGGAATGGCTAACGGTCGCGGTGTCGGTCATCGTCGTGCGTTGGCCCATGCTGGCAATGAAGGGGAGACCGTCGATATAGCGCGGCGACGGCGTCGATCAAGGCTTCGATCGTCCCCTGCCAACGCTCGTTCCGTCCGTATTGGCCGAGCTGTCACCTCGGCCTCCGCTGTCATCGCCCGCGAAGGCGGGCGATCCAGTACGCCGCGGCAGGCGGAATTGAACCGAGAGGCCGCGGCGTACTGGATGCCCGCCTTCGCGGGCATGACGGTTGTGGTTGGAGAGCCGGTGTGCCTCTTCCCAACCCCAGCTGCTACGAAGCGGCGGGACATCATGCCGGCCGCTCCGTGGCGCCCAGGAGCTTGTCGATGACCGCGTTGAGGGTGGCGACCTCGTCCCTGGTCAGGACGTCGAGCAGATCGGTCTCGCGGGCCAGCGCATAGGGCACGATCCTGCGATACAGTGCCCGCCCCGCCGGCGTCAGCGTCACGATCCGCTCGCGTCCATCCGCGGGATCGCGGCTGCGGCTGACGATGCCGCGGGCCTCCAGGCTCTGCATGGCGCGGCTGACGTTCATCTTGTCGAGCGTCGTCAGCCGGCCGATCTGCTTGGTCGGCAGCCGCGGCTGCTCGCCGAGCGCCGCCAGGATCCGCCATTCCTGCCGGGACAGCGCGAAGCGGTCGGCGTAGACCTCCGCCACCGCCAGCGACACCTGCTCGGCGAGCCGCGCCAGCCGGTAGGGGAAATAGCGCTGCAGCCTGAGCTCGCGCTCAGGCGCTCCGTCATCGCCTCTCTGATCCCGGGTCTCGTCGGCCGCCTTCGTCATCGCATCCCCTGTCCTCGTCCGCTCGCCTCTCGCCACCCCAATCCGATCCAGCTCGGGTTGATCTGGATCAAAGCCGCCCAATCGTATCATCCGTTACTATCTTGCCAACAACGATCATGGGAGGACCATCATGCAGATCGAGAAGATCCATCACGTCGCCTATCGCTGCGTCGACGCCAAGGCCACGGTCGACTTCTACAAGAAGGTCCTCGACATGGACCTGCTCGGCGCGATCGCCGAAGACCGCGTGCCCTCGACCAAGGCGCCCGATCCCTACATGCACATCTTCCTCGATGCCGGGAACGGCAACATTCTTGCCTTCTTCGAGCTGCCGAACTCGCCGCCGATGGGCCGCGATCCGAACACCCCGGAATGGACCCAGCACATCGCCTTCCAGGTCAAGGACATGGAGGAGCTGGAAGAGGCCAAGGCGCGCGCGGAGGCCGCCGGGCTCGACGTCGTCGGGATCACCGACCACACCATCTTCAAGTCGATCTATTTCCATGATCCGAGCGGCCACCGCCTGGAGATCGCGACCTGGACCGCCACCCCCGAGCAGATCGCCCGGATGAAGTCGGTCGCCCACGCCATGGTCGACGAATGGGCCACGACCAAGAAGCCGCCGCGCCACACCGCCTGGATGCATGAGAAGGAGTTTGCCGGCGTCGACTGAGCGCTCGTTCTTCTCCACCGTCCCGACCGCAATCAGGGCTATCGCATATGACGATCGATGTGTTGCGCTCATCTGTCTCCACGTCGTCATGGCCGGGCTTGTCCCGGCCAACCACGTCGTCCGGCATACCGAGAACGACGACGTGGATGCCCGGGACGGAGCCCGGGCATGACGATGTGGAGACGGTTTCGCGAAAAACTCAGATGGGTCAAATGCGATAGCCCCGCGAGCGCAACGCGCCAAGCGAGGCAGCCATGAGCAACTATGTCTATCCGCGATTTCCCTATGCCTGCTCGGCTGAGCAGCGCGGCGGCGAGACCCGCCGTCACCCGGTCGTCGTGATCGGCGCCGGACCGATCGGCCTCACCGCGGCGCTCGATCTTGCCGCCCGCGGCCAGCCGGTGGTCGTGCTCGACGACAACGACACCGTCAGCATCGGCTCCCGCGCGGTGTGCTACGCCAAGCGGCCGCTGGAGATCTGGGACCGGCTTGGCTGCGCCGCGCCGATGGTCGACAAGGGCGTCAGCTGGAACATCGGCAAGGTGTTCTTCCGCGACCAGCTGTCCTATCAGTTCGACCTCTTGCCCGAGCCGGACCATCGCTGGCCGGCGATGATCAACCTGCAGCAATATCATCTCGAAGAGATCCTGGTCGACGCCTGCAGCAGGAGCCCGCTGGTCGACCTGCGCTGGAAGCACCGCCTCGTCAGCCTCAGGCAGACCGACGACCACGCGCAGCTCGCGGTGGAGACGCCGGACGGCATCTTCAGCATGGAGGCGCAATGGGTGATCGCCTGCGACGGCGCCAATTCCGACACCCGCCGCATGGTCGGCGCCGAATTCAAGGGCCAGTTCTTCCAGGACCGCTTCCTGATCGCCGACGTCAGGATGACGGCGGACTTCCCGACCGAGCGCTGGTTCTGGTTCGACCCGCCGTTCCATCCTGGACAGTCGGTGCTGCTGCATCGCCAGTCGGACAACATCTGGCGCATCGACTTCCAGCTCGGCTGGGACGCCAATCCCGACGAGGAGAAGAAGCCCGAACGTGTGATCCCGCGCATCCGGGCGATGCTCGGCGAGAGCGCCGATTTCGAGCTCGAATGGGTGTCGATCTATCAGTTCGCCTGTCGTCGCATCGATCAATTCCGCCATGGGCGCGTGCTGTTCGCCGGCGACGCGGCACATCAGGTGTCGCCGTTCGGCGCCCGCGGCGCCAACACCGGCGTGCAGGACATCGACAATCTCGCCTGGAAACTTTCGCTCGTGCTGCGTGGCGAGGCCCCCGAGAGCCTGATCGACAGCTATCACGAGGAGCGGGCGTTCGCCGCCGACGACAACATCCTGAACTCGACGCGTGCTACCGACTTCATCACGCCGAAGACGCAAGTCAGCCGGCACTTCCGCGATGCCGTGCTGGACCTCGCGCAGCACCACAGCTTCGCGCGTCCGCTGGTCAACAGCGGGCGGCTGTCGACGCCGACGCCCTATGTCGCGTCGTCGCTGAACACGCCCGATGGCGCGCCTGACAGCGGCGCCATGACTCCTGGCACCAATGCGGCCGACGCGCCCGTGACCATGGCGGGGCAGCCCGGCTGGCTGCTGAATGGCCTCGGCGGCGGCTTCACGGTTCTCACCTTCGACGACGCCGTTACGGCCAAGGAGCTCAACGTCGACGGCATCGCGGCGCGCGTGCTCGTCGTCGGACGCGATATCGCCGACGCCAAGGGTCTGCTCGCGGAGCGCTACGGCGCCGCTGAAGGCACGACCTATGTATTCCGACCCGATCAATACGTCACCGCCCGCTTCCCGCAGTTCGACGAGGCCAAGATCGCCGCCGCGGTCCGGCGCGCCTGCGGCAAGACCGGCACTGTGCAGCAGGAGCTTGCCGCATGAGTCTGACCCTGACGCCGAACATCAGCGATCCCGATGGTTTCTATGCCGAGCTGATCGGCAGCCAGCGCGAGCTGAGCGAGGACGACGCCCTGCGCATGAATGCGAGACTCGTGCTGCTGCTCGCCAACCACATCGGCGACCGCACGGTCCTGAGCGAGGCCATCCGGCTGGCGCGCGCGCCGGGTCGCTGACGTTGCGACATGAGCGCTGTTGCAACAAACGATCCGCCAACCAGGTAATCCGTCATGCCCGGGCTTGTCCCGGCCATGACGATGTGGAGATAGGCCGGCCCGAAGTTACGATCGTCGAATGCGATCCGAGTGAGAGGATGCGAATCTCTCCGTTGATAATTCCCGTGCGGCTGCCCCTCGCCCCGACCCTCCCCCCGTGGAGAACGGGGAGAGGCGGCGCAACGAAGACCGGCGCGGATTTGACATGAATCAATGACCACAGCCCTGCCACCGACAAAACTAAAAAGATGCGCCTGGCGCGACAGATTGCAGACTCGTTGCATATGCAACGAATAATATCTGAAGCCGGTCGGTTTCATTGTGACAACATCATCATGTCACGTCGCCTTCACTGACGCTCTCTACGTCTCCACCTCGTTCCACAAACGAACGGGGATTCGCATGTCGCGCTACTACAAGACCCTGCAGACGCAGCGCTTCGACGACTATCGCTACTATCATCAGAGCCGGATCAATCAGACGCTGCACCTGATCAGCGCCGTGATCTTCCTCGTCTGCTACGCGCTGTTGTTCAAGGACCCGGCCATGGCCGGCCTGGTCGGCTGGCTGGCGATGCTGACGCGGCAGACCGGGCACTTCTTCTTCGAGCCGAACGGCTATGATCACGTCAATGACGTGACCAACGACTACAAGGAAGCGGTCAAGGTCGGTTACAATCAGACCCGCAAGATCGTGCTGCTCACGGTGTGGGGGCTGGTGCCGGTCGCGCTGTTCGTTTTCCCGACGATGTTCGGGCTGTTCGACGCGCCGGCGAGCCGGATGGAGTTCGTCCGTCACGTCGGCGTGCTCTGGCTCGCGGTCGGCATCGGCGGTGGTCTCTTCCGCGTCGTTCAGCTGTTTGCGACGCAGGATGCCGCGACCGGCCTGATCTGGGCGTTCAAGGTGCTCACCGACCCGCTGCACAACATCGCGCTGTACTGGAAATCTCCGCTGGCGCTGCTGCGCGGCGAGCTGATCGACCCGACCATCAAGAACGCCGCGCATTGGGGCGCCGCCGCCGACGATGACGACGCCGAGGAGGCCGCGCATCTCACCTGATGCGCCTCCCGCGCTGCCACCGCCCGCCAGGCGGGCGGTGGAACCAAACGTCACCTTCCACATCATGGAACGACTTCTCTGCTGCGCCGTTGCGGCCTCGGTGCTGGTGGCCTTCAGGAGCTTTCCATGTGTGACTACAGCCTCCATACTGTTGCTTCCCGTGATGCCAAGATCGACGACGTGCTGGTCTCCTGTCGCTTTCCCAGCACGGAGACCCGTGGCTTCTGTACCAAGGACGATGCGTTGACGGCCGTGTGCCTGCGGCCGGGCACCGAGCTCGCCTTCGAAGGCGACGTGCGCATCAAGGGCTTCTTCTTCCGCCGCAAGGTCGGCGCCCATCTCGCCCGCTTCCGCCAGGTCGACACCAACAAGCCGACCGAGCACCACGACGCGCTCGAATTCTCCAACGGCCGCATCGTCAAGGTCACCGACCTCGCGACCGGCCAGCGCGCCCGCGTGCTGCAGATGCCGGCCGATCCGGCGACCAAGCGCACCGCGACGCCGGTCACGATCGAGCTGCGCGCGACCCAGCTCTGAACGCGTTGATCGCAACGACGACAGCGCCGCATTGGTGCTGCCGTCGCCTGTGATGGAATGGCATCCATGTCGTCGATCTCCGCGGCGACAGATCCGGTGATGAGGAAGTGATCGGCATGCGCGCTCGCGATCCCGCGGCACGACGTGCCCGGGGTGTTGCGGCCGTCAGCCCTCGTGAAACGAGAGGGCGCGGGGAAGGCCGGGTGCTGACCGCGGCCCATGGCCCGCCTGCAACAAGGAAAGCAGGCGGCAGTCACCACAGGTCGGGCCACCAGGCGGCCTCCCCCGCGCAATGGTGTTACGGTGTCCTTCGTGCTCTCCCTGGGGATCGGCTTTCTTGCCCCCATCGCCCGCGCGAGCCGTCACAGCATCGCAGCGCGCTTGACCTCAGCGTCGAGAGGTCAGGACCACACGACTTCGCCGTCCGCGTCGACGAGCGCTCGTCTGGCGCCGCCGTCACGTCCATCGCAGCCCACCTCCACGTTCGTGACGACGCGTACGTCCCTCTGCTCGAGGCGGGATGGGTGGAGGAAAGCATGATTTCTGCAAAATAGCAAGTTGTTTATTTTTTCCAGAACACCGACGGAGCGATGGCCATTGCTCCACCACGGATGAGGCCCGATAAAACGCTCAGTCAAAACGGTCGTAGCCTCCGCACCGGGCGCAATACCGTGCCCTCGCCCCTTGTGGGAGAGGGCAGCGCCGGCCGATCCTCAAGCGCGGTTGGGTGAGGGGTTCTCTCCGCGAGCGACGCGCATGGATGGAGCCCCCTCACCCAACCGCGCCCGTTGCGCTGTCCTACATGCCCTCTCCCACAGGGGGCGAGGGCGCAGTCACGAGCCCCCCCGCTGTGGCATCAGAACTACTCAACAAATATCTGCCCGGCCCGCCTCAATCCGGCAAGTTCGTAAACCGCGGCCGCCACACGCCCAGGATCACGTTCACCGTGGCCACGCCGAGCATGACCCAGATGGCGCCCTGCTCGGTGCCGAAATCGGGCGCGAGCGTCGCGGGATCGATCTGGCCGGCGACGGCGCGGGCGGCCTCCTCGGCCGCCTCCTGCATCGGCCCTTGGACGGCGGCGAAGCCCCATTCGAACACGAGGATGCCGGAGGCGAGCTTGGCGAGCGCCCAGCCGGCGCTGTGCAGCGCGCGGTTGATGGCGATGGCGAGCAGGCCTGCGATCAAGGTCAGACCCAGCGAGGGAAAGAACACGTAGCGCACGATGGCGCCCATGGCCGCCCGCATCTCGGCGTAGTGCGACAGCGATACCGACGGCTGCGGAATGAGGCCGAGCAGCACGACCAGACAGGCCATCGCGCCCATCATGCCGATCGCGCCCATCGTGTGCAGGAACTTCATCAACCGTCGCATGGCATTCCCCCTGCGTCGCGAAGATAGAGCTTGGGACAGGCCTCCGGCATGCCGCCGGTCCGATCCGTGACCCGCCGCGGCGCAACCGCACGCGCAGCCCACATCGTACTATACGATCAATCCGTCGCCGCGGTTCAGCCGATCTGACGGTCTACCAGTGCCGCGTGCCCGGCGCGCCCTTGAATGGACCAACCACACCGGAGGTGATCCAGCCGCCATAGAAATCGCCTTCTTGCGCTGCAACGCGCTCGGCGCCGACGAAGCAGTCGTTCACCCGCGAGGCATAGAAGGCAAGGTGTGAAGCGATCGGCGCGAAGGCCGGCGTCGGCTGCTCGTAGCTCCAGGCCGCCTGCTCGGAGACGCGGCCGTCGACCTCCAGCGTCCAATAGCCGGCGACGCCCTTGAACTCGCAGAACGACCGGCCCGGCGCAGGACGCAGCCACTGCATCGCAATCTCCGGCCTCGGGATGTAGTAGACCGGCGGGTGGCTGGTCTCGAGCACCCGGTAGCCGTCATGGCTGTCGGCAATGGTGACGCCGGCAAAGACGACGCGGAGCCGCGTCGGGCAGCGCTCCAGCCGTGGCGGCCGCGGATAGTCCCACACCGATTCCTGTCCCGGCCCTGGCGCGATGCGCTGCATGTGATCTCTCCTGCGCGACGGCTCGGCCGCCGTCATCGAGATAACGAGCGGCTCATCGATGGGGATCAGTCAGGCGCAGAATCCAGCTCAGGCGATCGCGGCGAGATATCGTGCAACGGAACGGTCGAACGCCGCCTTCGCATCATCAGCGACGTTCTTCTGCCACCACGCGCCGTAGATGCGGTCGAACGCGAGCGGCGCCACGGCAGCGGCGATGCGGCGCACCGCGGCGGCGCCGAGCGGGATGTAGTTCGGATAGGAATACATGAAGCTGACGTGGCGGCGGTCCATCGCGACCATGGCGATGTCGCCCGTCAACAGCGCCCCCCTGCCCGCGGCGCCCTTGCGCCAATGCAGCATGGTGGCGCCGGCGAAGTGTCCGCCGGTCCGCAGCAGCACGATGTCGTCGGAGATGGCGAGGCGATCGCCGGTCCACGGCACGATGCCGGGATGCGGCCGGGTGACGAAGGCGGCGTCGTCGCCATGCAGATAGACCGGCGCGTTGCCGAACGCCGCGCTCCAATCGGCGACCGCACCATAATAGTGCGGATGCGACACCGCGATCGCCTTCAATCCGCCGAGCGAGCGGACGTGGGCGATCGCCGCCTCCGTCGCCAAGGGGATGCAGTCCCACATCACGCAGCCGTCCGGCTCGGGAATGAGCAGCGCGCGCTGGCCGATCGCAAAGCCCGGCTCCAGGGCAAGACCCGTCAGGCCGTCATCCTCGCGCCAGACCACCCGATGCCGCGCGGCGAGCTCGTCACGGCTGAGGAAGCTCTGGCCGCTCCAGTTCACATATTGCCGCTCGTCCTCGCAGACGACGCAGCGGCCAGGGGGCGCCGGCGTGTCGGGGAACTGCGCGCCGCATTGAAGGCAGGTCCAGAGGGGCATGGATCACCATTCGTCGGAAGTCGTGAATGATGAGGTTAGCATGCCGCCCATCCCGCGACAGCGTCGCGCGCGGCTTCGTGATTGCCTAGTGTGGCGCGACAGACCGACAGGAGCTCTCGACATGCCGATCGCCTTGCGCCGCGCCTTCGTCCACCGCCTGCCGATGCGCAGCCCCGATGACGTCGGCGCGCTGGCGACGGCGATCGCCCAAGGCACGATCGACCCGGCCGGCATCGTCGCCATTCTCGGCAAGACCGAGGGCAATGGCTGCGTCAATGATTTCACCCGCGCCTTTGCCGTGCGCTCGCTCGAGACGCTGCTCGGCAGGCATCTCGCACCCGACGCCGTCCGGCAGATCGCCATGGTGATGTCGGGCGGCACCGAGGGCGCGCTGTCGCCGCACATGATCGTGTTCGAGGCGCGCGAGGCAGACAATGACACGCCGCACGCTGATGCGAAGTCGCTGGCGCTGGGACGGGCGCGGACGCCGGAGCTCGCGAGCGAGCATCTCGGCCGGATGCTGCAGGTCGAGCAGGTCGCCGCCGGCGTGCGGGCGGCGATGGCCGATGCCGGCATCGCCGATCCTGCCGACGTCCATTACGTCCAGGTGAAGTGCCCGCTGCTGACGATGGAGCGGATCGAGGCGGCCGAGGCGCGGGGACAGCGCACCGCGGTACGCGATACGCTGAAGTCGATGGGATTTTCCCGCGGCGCCTCGGCGCTCGGCGTTGCCGTGGCGCTCGGCGAGCTGGCGCCGTCCGACCTGTCCGACCAGACGATCTGCGCGGACTACGCGCGCTACAGCGAGCGCGCGGCCACGTCGGGCGGGGTCGAGCTGCTCGATCACGAGATCATGGTGGCCGGCATGTCCGCAGACTGGACCGGCCCGCTGGCCATCGACCACGCCGTAATGGCCGATGGCATCGACATCGAGCCGGCGCGGGCCGCCCTGGCCCGGCTCGGCCTGAACGTGGCCGGCCAGGTCCCCGCGGCCGAGCGCGGCCGCATCGCCGCGGTGCTGGCCAAGGCGGAAGCGGCGCAAAGCGGCAGGGTGCGCGGACATCGGCACACGATGCTCGACGACAGCGACGTCTCCTCGACGCGGCATGCGCGGGCGTTTGTCGGCGGCGCGCTGGCCGGGCTGTTCGGCTTCACCGACCTGTTCGTCTCCGGCGGTGCCGAGCACCAGGGCCCGGACGGCGGCGGCCCGATCGCGATCATCACCCGGCGCGACTGAGACAACGAACGGACGGTCGCGGAGGACGCGGCGCGGCCACCGATGGGGCGCGACAAGAGGTGCCATACAACCTCTTGATGTCACCTTCACATCACATGCGACTGATTATCACATGCATTAGGTACGATCTTCCCAGTCAGGCCACGGGTGGAACCAGCTTTGGTCCCATTTCGGCGACTTGTTGAGAGCCGTTCGCAATTGGAACGGGCCAGTTGTCGAACCAAAGAACCAAAGTTCAGTTCTTGCGTAGCCAATGGGGTGGTCGAATATGGGACAAGCCGTCTTTCCAGCAAGCTTGCGCGCGGGGGGCGCGCATCGCGGGGATCCGTCCTCCAACATGGCGGGGAAGGACATCACCGGGATGAAGGTGTCGGCAGTGGCCGGCCTGATCGCGGTGGCGTCGTTCTCCAGCGCGGAGGCGCAGCAGGCGCCGCTGCCATCGGTGAACGTCGATGCCCCGGCGGCACGGGCCAAGCCGGCGGCGTCGCGGCCGACGGCCGACCAGGTTCGCGCCCGCAGCGCGATGCGCCGCGCCGCCCGCCAGCCGCAGCAGCCGCCGGCGCCGACCGGGCCGCAGACCCCGCCGGACGCCAATCCTTACGCGGACGCAGCCGCGCCCTATAAGGTCGACCGCGTCGCCTCAGGCAAGTTCACCGAGAAGCTGGTCAACACGCCGAAGACCATCACCGTGATGAGCAAGGAGGTGATGGAGGACAAGCACATCACCACCCTGAAGGAGGTCGGGCGCTCGACCGCAGGCGTGACGCTCGGCTCCGGCGAGGGCGGCAACGCCTTCGGCGACCGCTTCTTCATCCGCGGCTTCGACGCGCGCAACGACATCTTCATCGACGGCATCCGCGATCCCGCCGTCTCCGTGCGCGAGAACTTCTTCACCGAGCAGGTCGAGATCCTGCGCGGCCCCGCCTCGGCCTATGCCGGACGCGGCACCGCCGGCGGCGCCATCAACATCATCACCAAGCAGGCCGGCGACCGCAATTTCTACAACGCGGAGTCGACCCTCGGCACCGACCAGACCAAGCGCGTCACGCTCGACGTCAACCAGACGATCTCGCCGACCTTCTCGGTGCGCACCGGCGGCCTGTTCCAGGACGCCAATGTCGCCGGCCGCGACCACGTCACCGACGATCGCTGGGGCGGCTTCATCTCGACCAAGTGGACGCCGAGCGATTCGCTGAAGGTCACGACCAACTACGTCCACACCGACCTCTCCGGCTATCCGGATTTCGGCGTACCATTCTACAAGCAGGGCAACATCCCGGCGACCTCGGCCGGCATCCCCCGCAACAACTGGTACGGCTTCCTCAACCGCGACTTCCAGGCGGCGCGGCAGGATTTCGGCACGCTGGCGGCGGAGCTCAAGCTCAGCGACAGCGTGACCTTCACCAGCAAGCTGCGCGGCGAGCATTCCGAGCTGAACTACATCGGCACCCTGCCCAATGCGAGCGTGGCGGGAACCGCGAACGCCGACCCGACCAAATGGTTCTTCAACGCCAGCGCGCAGAGCCGCTATCAGACCGTCGACAATTGGGCCAACCAGAACGACCTCACGCTCAAATACGACACCGGCGCGATCAAGCACACGACGGTGATGGGCACGGAGTTCTCCAAGGAGAACATCTCGATCGACCGCTATGCGGGCCTGGCCTCGGAGGCGTTCGGCTCGCAGGGCACCACCGGCGGCGGGCTGACGAACCAGAACATGTTCAGCCCGGGCTATACCAACCTGCCGTTCACGACGGTGCCATATCTGACCGGCAACCCGACGCGCTACGACGTCGACAGCAAGAGCGCCTATGTCATCGACACCGCGAACTGGCGCGACACCATCATCTTCACCGGCGGCCTGCGCTATGACGGCTACGCGATGCGCTCGTCGAACAACACGGCGTCGGCGACGGTGGATTCCGACCTGATCAACTACAATCTCGGCCTGGTCTACAAGCCGCTGCCGATCGGCAGCCTGTACGCCGCCTATGCGACCTCGGCCAACCCGTTCGGCTCGGAGCTCGACGGCACCGCGACGGACTACGGCGGCATTCCGCCGAACAGCACCATCATCCTCGGGCCGGAGCGCAACAAGGGCGCCGAGATCGGCACCAAATGGGAGCTGTTCGACCGCCATCTGCTGGTGACCGGCGCGCTGTTCCAGACCGTCAAGGAGAACGCGCGCGAGACCGTCAACGGCCTGCTGACCTCCGGCGCCGCCTACCGCATCCAGGGCATCGACATCGAGGCCGAGGGCAAGATCACCGATCGCTGGAGCATCTTCGGCGGCCTGGTGCTGATGCAGTCGAAGGTCACCCAGAGCGGCGTCGCCGCCAACGCCGGCCTGCAACTCGCCAACATCGCCCACCAGTCGCTCAGCGTGCTGTCGAAATACAAGCTCGACAATGGCTGGGAGATCGGCGGCCAGGCGGTGTACCGCTCGAAGGTGTTCGGCGGCACGTTTGCGGCCAACACCGGCAACGAGCTGCCGAGCTACTGGCGCTTCGACGCCTTCATCGAGAAGCAGATCGACAAGAACTGGAGCATGAAGGTCTACGCCCAGAACCTCACCAACCAGCTCTATTACGACACCTTCTATCGCAGCAACGTGCCCTTCACCCAGGTCGCTCCGGGACGGGCATTCTACCTGATCACGACGGCGAAGTTCTAATCCGGTCCCATCAAGATCGGACGACAATGTCGCCGGGCTCCCGCCGCAATCTCCCCTTGCGGCGGGAGCGAAGCCGAGACAATGACCGCAGCCTGAGACATTCCGACGCGGTGTTTGCGCCCCCGAGGGAGGTAATCAGATCCAGCCTGCCATGACCGAAGATTGAACCTGCCCAGGCGCCTGCAACCGCAGGGTTTCGAGTGTTGCCGCATGGCGACATCTTGCGATCAATTGTCATTGTCAGACACAGATTGAAACTTTTCGCATTCCGGCCACGAGCGGAACCAGCTTTGGACCGCTTTCCCCCTCTTCTTGACTTGCATTCGCAACAGGCGCGCGCCGGTTGCGTGCGTTCAAACGAACCCAAGTCAAGTTTTGCGTAACGAATGGGGTGGTCGAGTATGGGTAAGGCAATCTTTCCAAGGAGCTTGCGTGGGGCAAGCGGGCAGGAATGGGAGTCATCTCCCGAGATTTCAGGTGTGAAGGTCTCGGCGGTCGCCAGCCTGATTGCGGTCGCATCCTTCTCCAGTGCCGAAGCCCAGCAGGCGCCGCTGCCTTCCGTCAACGTCGAAGCCCCGGTGGCCCGCCCGAAGCCGGCCGCCTCGCGCCCGACCGCCGACCAGATCCGCGCCCGCGACGCCATGCGCCGTGCCGCCCGCCAGCAACAGCAGCAGCAGGCCGCCGCGCCCAAGAGCAACCTGCCGCCCGACCGCAACCCCTATTCCAGCGCCGTCTCGGACTACAAGGGCGAGCGGCTGCAGGCGTCGGGCAAGTTCCCGGAGAAGCTGCTCAACACGCCGAAGACCGTGACGGTCCTCAGCAAGGAGATCCTGGCGGACAAGAACTCCACCAGCCTCAAATCCGCCGTGCTCTCCACCGCCGGCGTGACGCTCGGCACCGGTGAAGGCGGCAACGCCTTCGGTGACCGCTTCTTCATCCGCGGCTTCGACGCCCGCAACGACGTCTTCATCGACGGCGTGCGTGACGCCGGCGTCTCGGTTCGCGAGAACTTCTTCACCGAGCAGGTCGAGATCCTGCGCGGGCCGAACTCCTCCTTCGCCGGCCGCGGCACCACCGGCGGCGCGATCAACATCGTGACCAAGCAGGCCACGACCGAAAACAGCTTCTACAACATGGACACCACGCTCGGCACCGACCGCACCAAGCGCGTGGTGATCGACGTCAACCAGAAGGTCACGCCGACCTTCGCCGCGCGCGTCGGCGGCCTGTTCCAGGATGCCGGCGTCGCCGGACGCGACTACGTGACCGACAACCGCAATGGCGGCTTCATCGCCACCAAGTGGACGCCGCTGGACACCGTGACCCTGGCGGCCAACTACATCCACAACGAGGTGACCGGCCGCCCGGACTTCGGCGTGCCGTACTACCGGCCGAGCACGCTCACGGCCGGCGCGCCGTTCCCCGAGGTCGGCGCACCGCGCAACAACTGGTACGGCTTCGTCAACCGCGACTTCTCGCGCGTCGGACAGGACATCGGCTCGTTCAATGCCGAGGTGAAGGTCACGCCGGACCTGACGATCTCGGACAAGGTCCGGGTGTCGCGCTCGACGTTGAACTACATCGGCACGCTGCCGGAAGGCCCGACCATCACCAACCCGCTGTCGAACTCGACCATCCGGGCCAATCCCCAGAGCCGCTTCCAGCAGACCGACGTGCTCGCCAACCAGCTCGAGGCGACCTACAAGTTCGACACCGGCGCCTTCAGGCACACCTTGCTCGCCGGATTCGAGGTCTCGCAGGAAAAGGCCCGCATCAACAGCTACACCGGCCTGACCTCCGAGCAGCAGGGCCTGCCGTTCGCAGGCAGCGGTTCGCTGTCGGGCGTGAGCATCTTCAACCCGCAGTTCACCAACCTGCCGTTCGGCATTCCCTCGCTCGGCCGGTTCCCGACCAACGTGAAGATCGACTCGGCGAGCGTCTACGCGCTCGACAGCGTCAACTATCGCGACCTCGTCATCCTCAATGGCGGCGTCCGCTACGACAAGTACGACGTCCGCGTCGACGGCTTCGGCACGGTCAACGGCGTCGCCAATACGCCGGGCTCGACGGCGGCCTCGAGCGGCATGCCGAACTTCAATGTCGGCCTCACGCTGAAGCCGGTGCCGTATGCCAGCTTCTATGCCGCCTACGCCACCTCGTCGAACCCGGTCGGCGCCGAGTTCGACGGCCTCAGCCCGCAATATGGCGGCCTGTCGGCGGTCACCAATGGCGGCGCGAACCAGATCTTCGGACCGGAGAAGAACACCTCGATCGAGATCGGCACCAAATGGGAGCTGCTCGACAACCGCCTGCTGGTCACGGCGGCGCTGTTCCAGACCGAGAAGGAGAATGCCCGCGAGTCGCGCAACATCACCAGCGCGGCTCAGGCCACGGCGGATTGCCCGTATCCGGCAGGCACCATCGGCTCGGTGCCCTGTCTCTCGGCCGGTGCCGCCTACCGTATCCGCGGCATCGACCTGCAGGCGGGCGGCAAGCTGACCGACAAATGGAGCATCTTCGGCGGCGTCGTGCTGATGCAGTCGGAGGTGACCAAGTCGAACATTCCGCCGGCCAACACGGCGCTGTTCACCAGCAATGTCGGCCTCCAGCTCGCCAACACCGCGCACCAGTCGTTCAGCCTGCTCACCAAGTACCAGCTCAACGACACCTGGGAGATCGGCGGGCAAGCCGTCTACCGCTCGAAGATCTTCGGCGGTACCTGGCTCGCAGCGAACCAGGGCACGGAGTTGCCGAGCTACTGGCGCTTCGATGCGTTTGCTGAAGCCAAGATCGACAAGAACTGGACGGCGAAGGTGTTTGTTGCCAACATCTTCGACAAGCTCTACTACGACGCTCTCTACCAGAGTGCCACGCCGTTCGTGCTCGTCGGTCCGGGAAGAAGCGCATCGATCGTCCTGTCGGGACGGTTCTGATCGCCTGACGATCCAAGCCGGGGGCACACATCAAGTGATGAGTTCATGCTGATCTGTGTCCCCGGAATCTTGAGCAAGGACGATGTGGCGGAATTCCGCCGCATCATGGACTCCAGCGACTGGGAGGACGGCCGCTCGACCGCCGGCGCCCAGTCGGCCATGGTCAAGCGCAACGAACAGTTGCCGCCCGACAGCGAGGTGGCACGCAAGCTCGGCCACCGCATCATTTCCGCGATGACCGCCAATCCGCGCTTTCTCGCCGCCGCCATCCCGCAGCAGATCTTTCCGCCGCTGTTCAACCGCTACAGCGCAGAATCGGGCCACCATTTCGGCATTCATGTCGACAACGCCGTGCGCGGCGACAAGCTCACCGGCCTGCGGATCCGTACCGACCTGTCGGTCACGCTGTTTCTCTCCGAACCCGAGGATTACGACGGCGGCGAGCTGGTCATCGAGGATCTCTACGGCTCGCACGAGGTGAAGCTGCCGGCCGGCGATCTCGTGCTGTACCCCGCCTCGAGCCTGCACATGGTCACGCCGGTGACACGCGGCGTTCGCGTCGCCTCGTTCTTCTGGCTGCAGAGCATGATCCGCGATCCCCTGGCGCGCAGCATGATCTTCGATCTCGACACGACGATTCAGGGATTGTCGCAGCGGATGGGCCGTGACGATCCGGAGATGGTGCGGCTGACCGGCCTCTATCACAACCTGATCCGCTACTGGGCCGAGACCTGAAGCGTCGGCCGCGGCCGACAATTCGCAGCGTGCCCCCCCCCCGCAGCTTCCCGGCACCTGCGTTCCCGCGCGCTCCATCATCGAGCTATCGCGCTGGATCGCCGGCCGACGTCGGCCACCCGTGAGCCGGGTTTCACGAGATGCATCCCGGCTACTCGGCGATTTGCATCCATCGAACCTCGTCCGCACGACGTGCGCTTCGCGAACCTCTGCGAATGCAGGGGCGGAGACGATGATCCTGAAGGACGGCCAACGTATCGCGCGCTGATTCGCATCTCATCGAATTTCAGCCGTGCTCGGGCGACATCCCTGCTCGAGACAACGCGTGATGCGACCCGCGCAAGGTCGAACCGGGTCACGCCGCGGCGGCGGCTAATTAGAATTGATGGAAGTCGGAACGGCGGCAATTGCATGACGGCTGGCCGCATCGGCGGCGCGCGGCGCGCAGTGCGTCGTTTCACCTCAGGACTTTCAGGCAGTTAGGACGTGAACGACGAATCCGACTGACCATGCGCAGCTCGCATGATTCGGTTTTACGTACGGCATCGCACTCATGAGCTTGATTGCCGACATTGATGTTCCCGGTTTGAGTCAACGCCTCGTCTCAAAACAGCCCGGTTACGACTAGAAATATTACAGGTAAGTTAACTACTAAGGGGTGTGCAGCAACATGTTCAGGATCGTTCTTCATGTAGGAGCGGTGATCGCAGCCGTTTCGGTCGGCGCCATGGCGCACGCCGAGCAGCCGGCCACCTCGCCGAGACCTGGCCAGGCTGCTACTGCGCCGCAGACCACAGCGACGACTCCCGCGAGCGCAGCCGCAACGAAGACCGCGCAGACTCCGACCGCAGCGACCACCACGCCGGCTCCAGCGGCCGCGCCCGTCAATGCCGCCGCCGCGACGGCGTCACCGGCGGCCTCACAGCATGCGGCTCCAGCCCAGAGCGCGGCGCCGAAGCCGATGACCACCGGACAGGCCGGGTCCGTGGCCCAGACCGCGGCCGCGCCGCAGACTGCGGCCGCTGCCCCCGCGGCCACGACGCCATCGCCAGCGGCCAATGCAGCGGCCACGACAGGTGCGACGACGCAGCCTGCACCGGCAGCAGCTGCAACGACGCCACCGGCCGTGACTACGGGCCAGGCGCCGAGCACGGCCGCCAGCGAAACGCCAGCGTCGACCGCAACCGAAGCCGTCACTGATGCAGCCGCGGCCGACAAGGCGAAGGATCAGGCAGAGAAGCCGGCCCAGTCAGCTTCACCAGGCGGCGCGCAGGCGGCCTCTCACGTGCCGCACGATCTGTCGCCGTGGTCGATGTTCCTCGCGGCCGACATTCTGGTGAAGTCGGTGATGATCGGCCTCGCCCTCGCTTCACTTGCGACCTGGACCGTGCTGATCGCCAAGACCATCGAGTTCGGCATGCTGCGGCGGCGGCTAACCCGCGCACTGCGCAAGGTGGACGATGTGCGCTGGCTGTCGGAAGCCAAGCTGGCTCTCGGTTCGCGCCAGAGCGTGCTGACGACGCTGATCGATGCGGCCATGCACGAGATCCGGATGTCGTCCGAGCTGCCGCCGCATGGCGTCAACGAGCGCGCCGCGTCGAGCTTCGCCGAGATCGTGCGCGCCGAAGGCCGGCGTTGCCGCACCGGCATGGGCCTGCTCGCCACGATCGGCTCGATCTCGCCCTTCGTCGGCCTGTTCGGCACGGTCTGGGGCATCATGAACAGCTTCATCGGCATCTCGAAGTCGCAGACCACGAACCTCGCCGTCGTGGCGCCGGGCATCGCCGAGGCGCTGCTCGCCACCGCGATCGGCCTGGTCGCCGCGATTCCCGCCGTGATCATCTACAATCACTTCACCCGCGTGACCAAGGGATACATGGAGCTGGTGAACCGCTCCTCCGGCGCCACTGCCCGCATGCTGTCGCGCGATCTCGATCGCGGCCAGAGCCATCACACCCCGCACGGCCGCAGCTTCGAGCCGATCCACGTCCACTCAGCGCCTCCGATGGCGCTGGCAGCGGAGTAAGCCCATGGCCGTCTCCCTCTCGGAAGCCGATGGCGACGACGACCTCGGTGAGTCCAGCGACATCAACGTCACACCGTTCATCGATGTCATCCTGGTGCTGCTGATCATCTTCATGGTGGCGGCACCGCTCTCGACGGTCGACGTGCCGGTCGATCTTCCGACCTCGACCGCCTCGCCCCAGAAGAAGCCGGACAAGCCGATCTATGTCAGCATCAAGCCAGATCTCACGCTGTTCGTCGGCGAGGAGCAGGTGAAACGAGCGAACCTCGTCAGCACGCTCGAGCACATTCCCGAGGCCGCCAAGGACAAGTTCGTCTTCCTGCGTGCCGACCGGGGCGTGGCCTATGGCGAGCTGATGGACGTGATGGAGCTGCTGCGGACCGGCGGCTATCCGAAGATCAAGCTCGTCACGGTCGAAGGCGTCTCACAGGCGGCCGCACAGGCTGCGCATTGAAACCAGTGAAACGACGGAAGTGAAGAATGGTCGAACACAAGTATCAAGGAGCGACCCGCCGCTTGTGGATCTCAGCCGCGATCGGGGCGGTGATGTTGCACGGTGGCGGAGCCGCGCTCGCAGTGGTTCATCTCAGCGGCAATGATGCCGAAGGCGGCCTCGGCGCCGCCGGCGCCGAGTTCGCGCTCGAGATGGCCTCGCCCCAGGTGGAGGACAACGATCTTCCTCCCGGCCCCGACAGCGATGCGGCGGAAGCGGCGCCCGAGCAGATGCAGCAGACCGCCGAGGTCCAGGAGGCCGACGCCGTCAAGGACAAGCCGACCGAGACCGAGGAGGAGGCCGATCGGGTCGTCACCATGAACGAGCCGAAGAAGCCCGAGAAGGAGGAGCAGCAGCAGGCGGCTCAGCAGGCAGAGGCCTCGGTCGCGTCCGCTGCGCAGCAGGAATCGGCGCGCAAGGCCCTGGACGAAGCCGCGCCGCCGGCCGAGACGGCCAAGGCGCCCAATGTCGGCCTCGGCAAGGACAAGCAGAGGCTGACCGACAATTGGGGCCGCAAGATCAGCGCCTATTTCGAGCTCCACAAGCGCTATCCGGATGGCAAGAAGCACAACGGCACGGTCAAGGTCGCCCTGGTGCTGAGCCGGGCCGGCAAGGTGATGTCGGCGTCCGTGATGCAGTCGTGCGGAGACCCGATGTTCGACGACGCGGCGCTGTCGATGATCCGTCGCTCCGACCCGGTGCCGGCGCCGCCCTCCGGCCTGACCGACGATCAGTTCAGCTTCAGCCTCGACGTGAACTTCAATCAGAAGAAGTAGTCGCGCGCGCTTTAGCGCAACCTGCCGATCCGGCAGCGCTCGCGATCGCGCGAGCGCTGCCTTCTGCGTCCGGCCAGCTATGACGAGTCAGTGCGAGACGTCTCCTTCTGGAGGATCCGCAGGAGATATTCGTTACCAGATCGCTGCCGTGTTCACTTGGATTTCGAGATCCTCACTGTCATCCTCCGCAGGCGGGCGATCCAGTCCGCCGTGACGTTTCGGTCGACATTTGCGGCCACGGAGTTCCGGATGCCCCGCTTTCGCGAGGCATGACAGTGTTTGAGACGGTAAGAGCTCAGCTCCCAACGTCACGGAATCGCCGGTTGGGGAAACGCTCGCCCTTAGTACTGCACCCGGGCGCCGACCTGAACGACGGTCGCCGACAGATCGTTTTCGCGGAAGTTGGACCTGGTCGCTTCATGCCGGACGCTGGCCCGGAGCTGCAGCAGCCGGGAGAACTTGTAGAGCATGCCGACCTCGACGAGATAGCGATTGTCGACCCGCGTCGTTCCCGTGAAGGCATCCTGGCCATAGCCTGCAAGGAAGGTACCGACGAGCCACGGCTCGAACTGGTGCTCGACACCGACAGTGACGTCACGCTTGAGCACGCCGGAGATGCCGGGCTCGGTGATCTCGACGACCTGTGACTTGGCGCCGAACTGGACTGCCGTCTCCTTGGCGAACTGCCAGGTGAGATTGGCATCGGCAATGAAGCCGTTGACCGGCTTCAGCATCGGATCCTGGTAACGGCGGGTGAGATAGCCGACGGCGACGTCACCCGTCAGCTTGTCGGCGTAGTTGAAGGTCACGCCTGCCTCGACGGCCGTGCCGGTCGAGTCACGCCGGAAGCCTTCGGCATCGACGGCGATGTCGTGAACGCGGCGATCGACGGCGACGTCGACGAAAGGCCGGATCTCCGGCGTCAGGTTGTAGGTGATGCGGCTCTGAGAGCCGTATTGGACGAAGTTGCGGTCCGCGTTGCTGACGATCTGGCCGTCGATGAGCGGCGCATTCTGAAACGCCACGCGGTCGATGGCCGCCTTGGTCGAGACCTCGACCTCCTCGAACCGCTTGGTGACGCCGGCCGAGCCGCCGACGGTCGAGGCCAGCGGAATTCTGGCGAACCGGCCGGCGAAGCGCGGCGTGCCGGGATCGTCAGCATCGACGGCAACGTGGCCTTCGCCATTGAGCGCAAACGTATCGGTGATGTCGTAGCGCCCATTCACCTTGGCGTCGACGGTCGGCCTCGAGAGCTGCCGGAGCTTGGCATAGTCGATGTAGCCGACGCGCACATCGGCGTTGAGCAGATGCCGCTCGAACTGAGAGCGCACGAGGAGAACCGGCGCAACGCTGACGAACGCCGATCCCTTGCCTTGCGGCACACGTCCGGGATTGGTGTCGAAGCCTGAGGACATTTCGAACGCAGGCTTCAGGATGAAGTTTCCCACGGTAATGCCCTTGGGCTCGAAAGGGTCCTCCTCCATCATCGGCGGCGCCTGAGGCTGCGGCTCCTGCGGCTTCTGTCCCCTGTTGACCGGCGGCAGTCGCATCTTCGGCTTGTCGGCGAGAACGGGCGGGATCGGCTGCGCATCCTGCCGCGGAATCGGCGGCAGATTGCGCGGCAGCACACCGCGGGTCGCAGGCGGCGGGCTGACGGCGAAGGCGAGCGCGTCGAGACAGCGATTAGGAACGTTCGTCGTCGACAACCGGCCGGGCGTGGACAGACAGCCACCGACGAGGAGACCGGCAGACGGCGCACCGAAGAAGCCGTTGCGGACAGGAGCCAGGCGTGGCGCGGGCTCGCGACGGGCAGCCTGGGGAAGCGCGCCGGCGCCAGGATCGATCGGCGATTTCGGCCGCGCCTGCGGACGCTCCTCCGGCTGCGTGGCCGCAGCCTTCGGCTCCGGCTCGCTGCCGCCGGGAGCGACGATCATTTGCGGAATGACCAGGGGACCATTGCCGTTCGCAGGCCTGGCGGGCTGCCGCTTGCGATTGGGCACCACGACGACGGGACCGCCGTCGAACGCTCCCGGATCCGCATAGGCCCTGGCCTGGGTACCCTGAATTGCGGTCTGACCATAGCTGGGAGCAGCGTCGATCAGCAGCACGAGCAGCGCGGTGATCGCAACCGCGCCGTCCGGACGCGGCACGAGGCCGTTTCCGTGGCGGCGTCTGGACTCGATCGTCTCTCGTGCTGCCCGTTCCAAAAAGGCAAGTCTCCCGTCAGGCTCTGTCCCCCGCGACGGATCACCACCGGCCAACGTCGAGAGGACCGCGGCCTGCACGCGCAAACCGCCTTCGGTTGAATTCCGCACGCCCGATGCGCACGCCGTCTGACGCCAGGCAACGCAGAACAAGCGCGCCGGAAGCTGTCGCGTCGGGGTCGGTCGAGACACGACGGGCATCCGGCGGCAGCTCGGCTATTCGACGACCAGGATGCCCTTGTTGCCCTGGTGGAAGTCGTCGAAGAATTCGTAGCGACCCGGCTTCTGCGCCTTGATCTTCACCACACCCTCCATGTTCGGCTTGATCACCGTTTCGAACTGCAGGGGCTCGCTCTCGAACTCGACCGGCGCGCCATCCAGATTCTTGACCTTGAACACGATCGGCGTGTCGGCCGGCGCCTTCAGTTCGGCCGGTTGAAACTTGTTGTCCTTCACCGAGATCTCGATCGTGGTCTCGGCCGCACTGGCCGGGAGCGCGAACGCCATCATCGACAGCGCGACGGCTCCTGCAGCCTGTACATTCCCAAACAGCTTCATGATGTATGTCCTTGTCCCGAATTCACCCGCGCGCCGGATGCTTTCCCCACCCGTCGTTCTCGACGGGTCTCCGACACCTCGTAGAACGACTTTAAAGTTCCGAATGCGGCAATTTGCCGTGTCGAAATTTGACAAACTCGCTGTGTGCGACAAAGCGCGCGTATTTGTTAGTCCCATCTCCACGATGCGTGGTGAAGAGATCGCGCGCCATCGCGCAGCACACGTTGCGACCATCGAAAAACACGGAAATGAGCGGAATTTTCCAGCGAATCGGTGTCATCGCTGCGGACGGATGCGTTCGCGTTGCAGCTGTGCTGATATGAAACACGGCAACAGATCACGGCTTGCGTGCGTGACCTTGCGACAGCACCAACGAGACGCCGAACGCGGCGGGTTCGGGGCAACAACTTGACCACACACTTGATCACCACGGCTGACGGCAGCAATCCACGCCGCGCATCTGTACTCGCGCGCGTTGCCGCGCTCAGCCCGGCGAGCGTCCGTACTCCGCACCGCTGATCGTTGCGGACGTGATAATCCCATTTTGGTGCGGAGGCCGATCGAAGCGGCTCGCGGCTGCACTCCCGCAACCATGAGCCCACACGAGCGATGCACCCAGCCTTACCTGCCCACTCCGAGTCGCTTGTCGTGGATGCTCAAAGACCGCGGCATCCGCGCCGGACCGGCCGGCTTTGCTGCGGCGACCGGCGAGCTCGGACGCAGCGGCGGCAGATCCGGCACGACCGAGATGTTCTCGTCGCCGGCCGCCGGCTCGGGCTGGGACCTCGTTCTCGCACTGACGGTTGCGCGCGCTGCGGCGGGTGCCGTGCGGACGATTCCAGGCACCCGCTTGCGCCCGGTCAGCATCGCGCGTGCCAGGTTCTCCCGCTGCAGCACGCTCATCCACAGCGTCCCGATCACGTGCACCGCGATCAGGGCGATGATGGCATTGGACGACAGCGCATGCGCCTGCTCGATCCATCCGACGCCGAAGAACCGCACCGAGACCTGCATAACGCCGCTGATCGTCGAGACGATCAGGAGAGCAAGCATCACGACGAGCATCGCAGCCCCTGCCGGATTCAACCCGAGATATCGTCCCGTCTCGCCGCGCAGCATGCCGAGGATGTATTGCGGCGCGGCCCGCAGCTTGAGACTGATCCGTGCGAACAGCGAGTGGCGGCTGCCGATCAGCCCCCAGATCAGCCTGAAAGCGAGCAGGCCGATGACGGCGTAGCCCGCCACCCGATGCAGCCGATCGAACGTGTTGGGCGTGACGCAGGCGACGAGCACGAAGCCGGCGAGGGCCCAGTGCCAGACGCGTAGCGGAAAGTCCCAGACGGCGACGGTGTCCGAACGTGGGAGCGCCGGCGTCTCGGACATGACGCTGCGGTGTGCCAGTCCTGCGTCACGCATGATCGTCAGATCACTTCGCGACCGTATGCTTCAGCGCGAGGTTCTCGGGGCTGTAGAACAGCTCGAACAGCTTGCCGCCCTTGACGCCGTAGACCTCGTAGCAGGTGCCCTCGATCTTGGTCTGGCGGACCTCGTAGCCGGCGGCCTTCGCCTTGGCCTCGGCTTCGGCCACCGTCTTCCACGACGCCTTGTCGAGCTTGGTGCAATCCTTGTAGCCGTCGGCGAGTGCAGCAGAGCCGGACGCGAGACCCGCCGCGAGTGCAACGACCATTATCTTGATGACCTTCATTATCTAAATCCTCCTCCAAGACTGCGCCACCGGGCGCCTCCAGCGCTCGATGCGCGCCCTACAAAGGGAGGGAGATTTCAACGAAACTTGGACGTCGTCGGCGGCCGCCGCCGGACCTCATTGCGCACGCGCGCCGCAACTCGTTCCGCATGCAGCCGCATTGTGGCTGGCGCGCGGACTTAGCTGCGTTCAAGTTGAGATCGAACGATGTCGGTGGATCGCGGATCTTTTCTGACGGTATAGAACGTGTGCGGCTCCCGGACATTGCAACTGATATTGATTCGCAAGCACCTATCAGCCCCGCGACGCCACGATCATGTTCCACTCACGCTGGAGGCGTCGCGGCCGGCGCGTTCGGAATCACACTCCTGCCCGATTGGGGCTGTGACGAGGATGAGGCGACAAAGGAGCGGCGAGCCGCAGGCTGCGACCTTAGGCCTCACAAAAAAATTTCGGCGCCGGTCGTCCATGGCGCATCGGATCGATGTTGACGACGCGATCGACGACGCTGACGGCCGGGCGCACGTGGCCGCGCGCCGCCAGACGCACATTCGTGCGGACGGCGTCTCTCCGCCGAATGTCGCAGACGGGCTGATCTCGGCTGCAATCGATGCCGCTGAATGCCGCGGAATTGCTTCGACGCTATCGGCCGGCGCGCGCCGCTACAATGGTGCATGAGAATGAGAGACGCGCGACCGGCGCCCGCTTCGCCGCCTCACGGCGGCGCGCGGCACACACGATGAGCTCTGCGCGGAGAGCGCCGTCAGCGCGATCCGGAGAACACCCGGCTGATGAAGTCCGAGCTCTCCGGCGACTTCGTCATCTCCGGCGTCACCGCTGGCTGCAGCTGCAGCGGCTCGGGAGCTGCGGCCCGCTCCAGGATCCTGCGCCGCTCGTTGACGGGCCTGGTCGCGCGCGCCTGCTCTTCCGAGCCGTTCGGCTTGCCTACGGTGATCATGATCTTCTCGGAGACGACGGGAGGATCGAAATTCAGATGCTTGGTATCGCCCATCACCAGCTGCAGCGTATGCTTGCCCGGAGACAATTCGATCCGCGCCTCGGTCTCGCCGGCGGCGTAGTGAATGTGCTTCTTGTCGCGCGGAATCGTCTCGCCGGCCTGCATCGTCTCGTCGACGTCGACCAGAAGATGATGATGGCCGCTGCCGGCGAAATCATCGCCCGCATGGGTGACGCCCATGTTGCGCAACCCGAAGCGGACGACGAACGCTCCGCCGACGGTCTCGCCGTCCGCCGGCGAGATGAAGTAGACGCGGGCATCCTTCGGCGCCTTGGTGCCCTTGGCCGACAGCAGCGTCGGTGCAAGCGCGAGCGACACGATCAGGATGAGACGAGATCGTCGAGACATGGTCCGCAACATTCAGATCCCCTATGATGACGACGCGACGCGGAAGCCCAGAGTCGGATGCCTGATGCGGCCGTCATAGCGATCGCGGCTTCCTGCCCGCGCATCGGCCGGACCGTTCTTCCACGACCCGGAGCGGATCACGCGGGCGTAGCTGCCCTCCTCGAGCCAGGCCGATCCGTCGGAAGGGGCACCCTTGTAGTTCTTGTGCCAATTGTCGGCGACCCATTGGCCGACGCCGCCGCCCATGTCGAACAGGCCGAACGGATTGGCCGGCGCGCTGCCGATCTTCGGCGGCTGGTCCTGCTCCGCATCGCTGCTGCCGTTGCAGCCTCTGCAATTCGCCATGCCCGGACGCAGACGGTCGCCCCACCAATATCGGGTGCGCTGGCCGGCGCGCGCGGCATATTCCCATTCGGCTTCGGTCGGCAGGCGGAATGTCTTGCCCGTCGCCCTGGACAGCCAGGCGAGATAGGCCTGGGTGTCGTCATAGCTCACATTGGTGACCGGACGGTCGTCGGGCCCCGAGGCGATGTCGGGGCAGCTAGCCGCCGCCACGCAACTTTTCCACTCGCCGACCGTCACGGGATGCTTGCCGAGCGCAAACGGCCGGATGCTGACCTGATGCGAAGGCTGCTCGGAATCGTCGTCGCCGCCCATTGCGAAGCTGCCCCCGGCGACCGCGACCAGATCAGGCACGCGCAACTTCGGCTCGGGTTCGGCTGCCGCCGCAGCCGCGGTTTCGGCGGACGATGGCGGCGCACTCTCCGTGGCCGTGGCCTGACGCGGCAGGACGAAGGAGCTTGGCGGCGAGCGCATGCCGAGCTGAGCTTCCGAAGGCGCGGACGTCGTCTCCAGCAGAATGCGGCGCGGTGACTGCGGCGGTGCGGCGGAGAGCGCCTCGCGCTGCGGTCCGGAGGATCCGGTCATGGCCGGGGGCGAGTGGATCAGCTGCTTGATCTCGCGCAGCGGCAGCAGCACGCCGATGAGAAAGACGATTCCCAGGATCAGGACGCCGATGGTGGCGCGGACCAGCCCCTTCCGAAGTCCCTCGGATCTGGCAAGCAGCGTGCGCATCCACCCCTTCGGTTCGGTGTTCTCATGATCATCGTCGTGACGATCCTCGGCCCACCTGTCCGAAAACACGGCCGCCGGCTCGGGCGCGCGCGGACGCGCCGGAGGCACGATCGAGTGCGGCTCATGCCCGGCCGCGGCATCCGCATCTCCCGTCTCCCAATCGGGCTCGAGCGACTGCTCGAGCGCGCCGCACATCATCAGCAGCAGCCCGCCTTCGCTCTTGCCCGTCCAGCGCTCCTGCACTTCCGGGCACTCGACCTGGTCCTCGACGCGGACGAAGCTCGGCGGGCGCATCGGACTGAGCGAGACCTCCACCGTGCGTCCGCAGCGCCGGCAGGCGACCGCACGCGTCCCCTCGGGCACGGTATCCTCGGCGAGCCTGGGCGCCCGCAGCCATTGCAACGCTGAACCTTCGCTCATGCCGTCCTCGTCTGCTGACGCTGCCAAGCCCTCTGCCGATTACTGACCCCAGCTGGCGAAGGCGTCCTTGAAGACCCGGTCGCCCTCGGTGCCCTTCTCGATCGACAGCAGCGCCCGGTTGCCGCCCTCATAGACGATCGGGATGTCGAACCACTCCTTGCCCTTCAGCAGCATGAGGTTGCGC
Source organism: Bradyrhizobium sp. SZCCHNS2022 (assembly GCF_032377575.1). Classification (NCBI taxonomy): domain Bacteria; kingdom Pseudomonadati; phylum Pseudomonadota; class Alphaproteobacteria; order Hyphomicrobiales; family Nitrobacteraceae; genus Bradyrhizobium; species Bradyrhizobium sp. SZCCHNS2022. Next base: position 4,575,338 of record NZ_JAUHHZ010000001.1, read on the forward strand.
TTCGCATCCACGTCGTTGGCGGACAATGCGACCATGAAGTATTTCGGCGTCACCTTCGCGGTCTGGGTGACCAGCGCCGTGCCGCGCTCGGCCTCCTCGCCCTTCAGCCCGATGCCTCTCATGCTGGTCAGACCGGTCACGGCCTGATCGGCCCAATCGAATCTCAGCTCCATGACATGGCTCGCCGGCAGCTCCAGCTCGGCATTCCGCCGCAGCGAGACCGTGACCTTCGTACCGTTCTCGATATCGATCTCGCCCTTGATGGAGGGCGATGCGTCGAGCCGCGGTCCCTTGCTCTGCTCGATCGACCAGATGACCTTGCCGGCAAAGCGCTTGCCCTTCGGATCCTGCGGATCCTCATGGTAGAGATACGCCTTGGCCGGCGTGCTGACCGGCACGCTCATGCCGACCGTGGCATGCTCCTCGGCGGCAGCGGCGACCACCGGCTGGCCGTCCGGCATGATCCGCTCGGCGTTGACCTTGCGGGGGCCCTGCTCGTTCGGCAGAGCCGACGCCGCGGTCGCGCCGCTCAGCGAGACCTGAGCCCATTCGGAGGCGCGCTCCCAGGACACGGCCGCACCGACGATGGCGAGCAGTCCGGCCGCGGCAACGGCCATCACGCGACGGCTCGGCAGGCGCCGGCGCGGCAACGCACTGGCTTCTGCAGATTTGAAGGCCATCTCGACCAGTGACGGATGGATCTTGATCTCCTCCGCCACTACGGCCGGAGGCGCCGGCGGTGCAGCGACAACGGCCGGCTTGGCCGGCTCTGCGCTCGCGGGCGGCACCTCGATCACTGCTGCCACCACCTTCTCTTCGACATCACGTTGCGGCGTCTGCTCCGGTTTGTCGACGACCACCGTCGGCACTTCGACGACGGGGCTGACGCGGGGAACGGCCTGATCGAGAGTTGCGACAGCAGGCGGCAGCTCGGGCGGAACCGGCGGTGCAGGCGGAGCGACGGGTTCGGGAGCTGCCGTACGCGGCGGCCGCCGCCGCAGCACCCGGATCTCCGGCGAGGAGACCGGCGACGGCTTGGTCGCGACGTTGATCGCGGACGCGGGCGCGGATGTCGGCGGAGCCGTGCGGGCGACCGATCGTTGCAGCGCCGGACGATCGCCTGCGGTGGCCGCGCTCATGGCGTCATCGGCCCCGGAGCGGCGAGCCATCGACAGATATTTGGCGACGGTGGCAATCTCCTCCTCCAGCGTATGCGTCGCGCTCAGCGGCCGCGGCGGCGCCTGCCGCTTCGGTACCGGAGCAGGCCCGCGAGCCGTCCGCGGCGGCTCGGGGACCCGCGCTTCGGCCGACTTCGCCGTGTCCGGCCGCAGCGGAGCCGCGACCGTGGCCGCATCGACGGCGGCAGGACGCGCGCGGAGCTCGATGATGCGATCCGGGAACAGAATCTCGGCGAGGTCGCGCAGCGAGGCATCGGGCAACAGCAGCCGGCGCAGCGCGGAGGGAATGCCGCGCCGGAAGTTCGACCCGCGACCGATGAGACGATCGCTGCGGCCGGCTTCGGCCTGTACCGCGTCGCGGCGTTCGTCGCTGACCAGAACCTTGCGGGCGCGCAGCATGGCCGTCAGCTCGCGCAGATCGGAGCGCGACGCATGGTCGACGACGAGCAGATCGAAGGTGCCGATCCGCGCCGGAAGCAGCTCGGCGACGCGCCACGCAGGCATCACATGGCAGGGAATCTCCTCGAGCCAGCCGTCCAGAGATCTGCGCGCGGCGAAGCGAAGACGCCGCGCGGTCGGGCCGGAGCACGCCGAGGCCATCTTCTGCATCGTGTCCCTGAACCGCTTCAGCGACTGCCTGACCGCGCCACTGGCGTTCTGCGCGATGCCGAGCGACATGCGGGCGCTGATCACCACTTCAAACAGGGCAAGTGAGCGCTTTTCCAGGCGCAGGCGCTGCGCGGCGAGATCGTGCAGCAGCTGCCGCTCCTCGGGACTTTCGATCCGCATCAGCACGGCCCAATTCCAGGCCGTCACCCATTCCGGGAGCTTTGCATCCTCGTCGGCATTTGCCGTCGGCACCGCCCGCAGCCGATCTGCCAGCTTCGGTGCGCCCGCGGCGGTCGTCAGGCGGCACGCCGTCCTGATCAGCTCGTAGTCCGCGCGCGCGGCGCGGATCTCGTGGATCGAAGCCAGAATGGCGGTCCAGCCGGCTTCGAGCTCACGAGCGTCCGCCTCGGCGTCGCCGACCCGCGAGAGCACATCCGCCTGCACGACGGCAGCGAGCCCGCCCGCGCCGGCAAACAACTCTCCGAGATGGGCAAGCTCGACGAGCGGCCCGGAGACCCGCTTCATGATGCTCCGAATCGCCGCGCCGAACGCGGTCGGCCGCTGCACGTCGGCCAGCATCGCATTGACCTCGCTGTCCTGCATCGACAGCCTGCGGCAGGCATCCATGACGTTGCGGACCGCGAGCGCCGCAGTCACGATCGCCGCCTCGATGCCCTTGACGATGCGCTCGATATCGTCGAACGCCCGCGCGGATTCGAGCTGGATCGTCGGCGCGTCGATCTTCGTCGCAATCGACGTCCATCGCGAGCGGAGCCCATGCAGCTCATGGCGCCACAGCAAGAAACGCCCGACATACTGCCAGTCGGCTAGCGTCGACGGGGCAACCCCGTCCAACGTAATCGCATCGACCGCAGCCTTCAGACCCCGCCGCGACGGCGAGAACCGCGCGAACGGCTTGTCGCCGGCCGCGAGCCGCTCGACGACGCGGATCGCGTCGCGCCTCGTGAACGCCTCGACCGGCGCCTGCACCTGCCGCCTGGCAAATTCGGTGCTCCGCGCCAGCTGGAAGGAAGCGTCCCGCGCCCAGCCCACGACCTTGTCGAGGCCAGCAGAACCGTCGGTTCTTGCGGTCCCGAGCGGCGACAGCCGTGCCAGCCAGGGCTCGTCCGCGATGGCGCGATGACCGGCCACCAGCGCGTCGAGGTCGGCCGCCAGACGGTTGGTGGCATCGAGCCCGAAGGTCGCGATCGCGTCGAGCGCCAGATCCTCGTCGCGGCCGTCATCTGAAGCCGGACCGGCCTGCTGTCGCAGCTCCTCATGCAGCCGCAGGATCGTTGCCGCATCCGGCAGCGCCGAGGCCTCCGGCAAGTCGTCGTCGATGTGCTCGAGACGCTTTCCGAGCCGCAGCCGCGCCTCGCGCGCCCTGTCGACCGCCACGACCAGCGGGTCGGAGCCGGCGAGCAGCCGCTTCGGGCGATCGGTGAACCAGCGATGCAGATCGTGCTCGCTGATCAGCCCCTCGAACAGCTCGAATGGCAGCTCGGGCAAGCCGCCGGCGAGCCGCAGATTGCGCCTGACGATGTCGGCGATCTCATCGTCGAGCGAGGCGATCTGCGTCCGCTTCGAAATGATGTCACGTTCCAGCCGGCCGATCTGACCGACGTGATCGCGCAGGTTGGTGGTGTCGACGATCGACTGCAGCCGGCCGGCCAACGCTTCGGCTTTTCTCAGCACATCCTTGTCGGAGCCGGTCGAGCTGACGGTCAGCTCGCGAATGCCGGACGGCAGGCGCTGGTGCAGCAGCGAGAGCGCCGTCTCGTCCCTCGACACGACGAGGACGCGCGCACCGAGCGCGAGATGGTGACACACCACGTTGACGACCGCCGCGATCCGATCCTCGCGTGCGCCCGACTGAACCACCACGCCGTCGAGCCGGGCGAGCTCGCGCACGACCTCGGCATCCTCCTCGGCAGCCGGCAACGGAAAGAACAGATCGCCATGCTCGACCGGCGCGGGCTTCGGCGCAGGCGCAATGTCGATCGGCCCCCCGACGATGCCGGAGAGATGCCGGCGGGCGACGGCGTGCCCTCGTCCGTCAGGCTGCGTCAGCAGCGCGCTCACGGCAGTCGACAGACAGCACTCGCTTTGCGGCGCATGCTCGATGGCGGTCTTGAGGCATTCGATGTCGCGGAGCGCGACGCTTTCCGGCCGCCGCCGCACCGAGATCACCCAGCGTCCGCTCGAGATCGCCGCTTCGGTGGCCTCCGCGCCTTCGGGAGTCCGCGACGGCCGATGGCCGAGGTGCACACCTGCGGCGTCCAGGATCTGGTCGAGGCTGATCGGCAGGAACGGCGACAGCTCGCCGCGCTCCTCCAGCGCATCGATCAGGCCGTCGGATTTGTCGCGCAAGGCAAGCGCGGCATTGGGAGCGACGGCGTCGAGGGCCTTGAGATTGACGGTTGCGCCGGCGAACCGCGGCCGCACCCTGACCTCGGGATCGGGACGCTCGATGATCTCGATCTCGACCGGGCGCCCGAGCAGCGGAGCCTCGAATTCGCGCCCGCCGTGCCGCCACGACGACAGCGCGATGCCCCACGTGATCTCCATGGCCCGATCGGCACCGGACCTTGCGGCCATGTCGCGCAGCCGCTGATGGATCGCCATGGTGCGACGCCGGCTGCGCTCGGTGTCGGCCCATGCGGTCCAGGCGCTGTTGACGTAGCGCTCGATCCGCTGGACGAGGTCCGGACGCAGCTCAAGGCGCAGCCGTCCGGTCCACGCACCGAGCGTGTTGGCTGGCGAGAAATCCTCGGGTCGCGCATGGCGCGCAAAGGTGAGGCGATTCTTCTCGATCTCGTCGACCGTGATCTGAATGCTCTCGCGCGGCGCTGGACGCCGGTCCGGATCGGACGACAGCTCGACCCAGGCGTCGAGATCGGCATCGACGGCTGGCGGCTCGGTCGCAGCAAGCGCCTCGACGGCGAGCCACACCGGACCATCGACGTCGAACGTGTTCAGCACGACTCCCGGCAGTCCCAGCAGCTCCTCCTGGTCGAGCGCCAGGCCATGATCATCGGCGAACGGATGATCCGGCTGCCGGTCGGCAGCAGATCCGCTGGAGCGAATGATTTCGGTCAGGCTGCCGAGGACGTCCTGCAGCGGCTCGGTGGACGCTCCCGTGCCGAGCTCCTCGCCGGGCTGCGTCTCCCAGGCAACCGGCGGCGCCTCGCTCTCCGCTGCGGACGCCCCGAGGGCGCCGAGCAGCCTCATGCCATGATCGGATCCGATCGACGCGGTGCGGTCGACCGCCTTCGCCTCATTCGGTCGTAGGTGCACTGGATGACTCATCGTGCAGATCCCCCTCTCAGCTGGGCCGCAACGCCGGCTCCGGCTCGGCGCGAGGCTGACCGACAAGGATGGCCCTGGCCGTGATCACGGCGCGCCGGGCGATCGGAGAGTGGGATCAGTCTGGACAAGCTTTCCTCGCTGCAACGTCGATGGAACACCCGACTCGTTGCGGAGGCGTATGGCGAAGGTAGGTCACATCAATGACCCGACAGGTAGATGAATGTGACGGTTCTCAGTCTCGTAGGGGAATCGGGAAAAAGTCCCGGATTAGTCGATGATCAAAAGCGCGCGTAAGGGACGGCTAGTCCTCGGCTTTTCGTCGAGCCGCCGAGGCGAGGCGCGCGCCCGGCGTCGCTCGCGCGCGAATACGGTAGAACATGTCTAAGAATACTTCTAACGCTCAAGAAGAAATATGCGGACGCCCGTTCGACACCCGATCTCCACGCCGCGGCAAGGCTCCGGCCCATGTCTTGCCCGGAACGTGCCGCGCATGCGGCCGGACTGCAAAGGATCGCCCCACCACGTCCTCGCCGCGCGGGCAGCACAGTCGGGCACGTTGCCCGCGGACGGCGCTGCTTGAAACACCTCAAAAGCTGAAGTAGCTGTTGTTGCAACGACAATAACGTCGTCCAGACGATCCCCGATCGACGGGCCGGCACGGCATGGTTTGGCATCCGATGAGAGCTGTCGCCGCATGCGGTGCGATCCTGTTCACGCTGATCAGTTGGGCCTGGAGCGTGCCGCTGTGGGCCGAAACCGCGGGCCGTGAGCCGGCCACCATCAAGCTTTCCGCAACGCAACAAAAGCAGGTCGGACTGCAAACGGCTGTGCTCGCGGCGGAATCCCACCCCGAGCAGTTTCGCGCCTATGGCACGGTTCTGGACGTCGCCAGGCTGACCGAGCTCACCAACAGCTACGCCAACGCCCAGGCCCAGTTGCAGACGGCACAGGCAAAGCTGGACGTGGCTAAGCTGGCCTTCGAGCGTGCCCGCGATCTCGTGCAATCGGCGGCGATGCCGAAGAAGGATGCCGAAGCCGCCGAGGGCACGTTCCGCACCGAGCAGGCCGCGCTTGCCGCCGCCGACTCGCAGGTGAAGACGCTGATGGCGACCGCGCGGCAGGAATGGGGCGCGGTGATCGGGAAGGGGATCATCGAGCGCTCGCCGCAGGTCGTGCAGCTGATCGAACGCGAGCAACTGCTGGTGCAGGTCACGCTGCCGCCGGGCGTGACCTTGGGCGGGCCGCCGCGCGCAGCACTCGCGCAGGCGCCGACCCGCACGGCCAACATCGATCTGCGCTATCTGTCGCCGGCCCCGCGCACCGACCCGCGCATCCAGGGCCTGAGCTACTACTTCGTCGCAGCCGGGGACAGCGGGCTGCTGCCGGGCATGAACACGACGGCATACGTCCCCTCAGGCAAGTCCTACGCCGGCGTGTTCGTCGAGGACACCGCGATCGTGCAGTGGCAGGGCCGTGCCTGGGTCTATCTGCGCGCCGGCCCCGAGACCTTCAAGCGGCATCCGATCCGCACCGACCAGCCGGTCTCCGATGACGACTACGTCGTGCAGGACATTCCTCCGGGCTCCGAGATCGTGCTCCGCGGCGCACAGGTCTTGTTGTCCGAGGAAGCCAAGAGCGAGCTGCGCGGCGGCGGCGACGATGATTGACGGCGTTCGCTTGCCAGCGACCGGGCCGCAGGCCGCGCTGATCTCGTTCGCCATCCGCTTTCGCGGCATGATGCTGGCGCTTGCCTGCACCATCCTCGGCCATGGCGTCTTTGCGCTCGGCAGCGCCAAATATGCCGTCTTTCCAGAATTCGCGCCGCCGCAGGTGTCGATCCAGACCGAGGCGCCCGGCCTTAGTCCGGAACAAGTCGAGGTGCTGGTCACCCAGCCTATCGAAACCTCGATCAACGGTCTCGCCGGCGTCGAGAGCATGCGCTCATCGTCGATCCAGGGCCTGTCCGTCGTTTCCGTCATCTTCCAGCCGGGCACGGACGTCTACCAGGCGCGGCAGCTGGTGACAGAGCGGCTCGCCGTCATCAGCAGCGGATTGCCGCAGGGCGTGCGAGCCCCCGCGATGACCCCGCTGGTGCCCGCGGCAGGCACGGTGCTGGCGATCGGCCTCACCTCCGAGCAGCGCTCGCTGATGGATTTGCGCACCGTCGCCGACTGGACGGTGGCGCGGCGCCTGCTTGCCGTCACGGGCGTCGCGCAGGTGACGACCTACGGACGGGATATCCGCTCACTCCAGGTGCAGGTGCGCTCCGACGATCTGGTCCGCTTCGGCGTCGGCATGAACGACGTCGTGGCGGCGGCGCGCAAGGCGACAGGCGTCCGCGGCGCAGGCTTCGTCGATACCGCCAATCAGCGCGTGATCCTGCAGACGCAGGGGCAATCGCTCACGCCCGAGCAGTTGGCCCGCACCGTGCTGCTGCACCAGGGTGGCGCGAGCGTCGTGCTCGGGGACGTCGCCACGATCGTGAACGCACCCGAACCGCCGATCGGCGGCGCGCTGATCAACGGCCAGCCCGGCATCATGATGATGATCAGTCAGCAATACGGCGCCAACACGCGCAACGTCGCGGCGCGCGTCGAGGCCGCCCTGCAGGAGCTGCGGCCGGCGCTGGAGAGCGAGAAGATCAGGCTGCATGCCGACCTGTTCCGTCCCGCGACCTTCATCGACTCCGCGATCCAGAACGTGCTGTTGGCGCTCCTGGTCGGCGGCGCCCTCGTCATCGTCGTGCTGTTCCTGTTCCTCTACGACTGGCGAACCTCGGTGATCAGTTGCACGGCCATCCCGCTGTCGCTGTTCTCGGCCGTGCTGGCGCTGAACTGGATGGGGCAAAGCCTGGATACGATGACCCTCGGCGGCCTCGCGATCGCGATCGGCGAGGTGGTCGACGACGCCGTGATCGGCGTCGAGAATGTCGCGCGCCGACTACGCGAGAACGGGAGCCTGGCTGCCCCCCGCAACGAGGCGCGCGTCGTCTATGATGCCATGATGGAAGTGCGCAGCGCCGTCGCCTACGCGACCTTCGCGGTGCTGCTGGTGTTCGTGCCGATTCTCGCGCTGCCCGGAATCGCCGGCCGGCTGTTCGGTCCTCTCGGCACGGCCTACATCCTGGCGGTGCTGGCCTCGCTCGTCGTGGCGTTGACCGTCACGCCGGCGCTGTCGATGCTGCTGCTGACCGGCAGCAAGCGGCGCGGCGAGGCCGGCGAGCCGCCCCTGGTACGCTGGTCGCGCCGCCACTACGAGCGCCTGCTACGTCGGCTCAGCCGCTTTCCAAAGCTGGTCATAACGGTCGCCGTGCTCATCACAGCTGCAGGCGCCGGCCTGATGCCGTTCTTCGGCGGCACCTTCCTGCCGGACCTGCGGGAGGGGCACCTGATCCTTCATGTCTCGACGCTTCCCGGGACTTCGCTCGATGAATCGCTGCGCCTCGGCACGCTGATCGCAGACGCCTTGCGCGACGTACCCGAGGTGCGCAGCGTGGCCCAGCATGCCGGTCGCGCCGAGGCAGGCGTCGATACCGCGGGCACACATTCCAGCGAGATCGAGGTCGATCTGAAGCCCGGCCTGTCCGGCAGCGAGCAGGAGCGCGCCGAGCAGCACATTCGCACAGCGCTCGCCAACTTTGCCGGCATCAATCTGTCGATCAAGACCTATCTGACGGAGCGCATCGAGGAGACGCTGTCCGGCTTCAACGCCGCCGTCGTCGTCAACGTGTTCGGTCCCGATCTCGATGATCTCGAGCGCGCGGCGAGCGACATCGCGCGCGAGCTCGGCGAGGTCTGGGGCGCGATCGACATCCAGCAGCAGTCGCCGCCGGGGATGCCGCAGGTCAACGTGACCCTGCGCCCGACCGACCTGCAGTCCTGGGGCCTCGATGCGGTGGAAGTGCTCGAACTGATCCGCACCGCCTATCAGGGTGACGTCGTGGGCCAGGCCTATGAGGGCAATGTCGTCTTCAACGTCATCGTCAAGCTCGATCCCGACGCCAGCGCCCGCCCGACCGAGATCGGCAACATGCCGATCCGGACGGCGAGCGGCGCCTACATCCTGCTGAAGCAGGTGGCCGACGTCTACGGCACGGCCGGGCGCTACGTCGTGCTTCACCGCAACGGGCAGCGCGTGCAGACGGTCACGGCCAACGTCGCCGGGCGCGATCTGGAGTCCTTCGTCGCCGCGGCCAAGAGAAAGATCGCCAAGGAGGTGAAGCTGCCGCCGGGCGCGCATGTCGAGTTCACCGGCGCGGCCGAAGCGCAGGCCAAGTCGCGGCGCGACCTCCTGGTGAATTCGCTGCTGGCGACGATCGGCATCGTGTTGCTGCTGTCCCTCGTCACCGGCCATTGGCGCAACCTGCTGCTGGTGCTGGTCAACCTGCCCTTCGCCTTCGTCGGCGGCATCATCGCCGTCGCATTGACCGGAAGCGTGCTGTCCTTGGGATCGATGGTCGGCTTCGTCACGCTGTTCGGAATCGCGCTGCGCAACTCGATCCTGATGATCTCGCATTACGAGCATCTGGTCATCAAGGAAGGACGAAGCTGGGGGCTGGAGACGGCGATCGCCGGCGCCGCCGATCGCCTGGTGCCGATCCTGATGACCTCGCTGGTGACCGGCCTCGGCCTGCTGCCGCTCGCGCTCGGCGCCGGTGAGCCGGGCCGCGAGATCGAGGGCCCGATGGCCATCGTCATCCTCGGCGGATTGCTGACTTCGATGGCGCTGAACCTGCTGGTACTGCCGACGCTCGCGCTACGCTTCGGGCGGTTTGTCGCCGATGTGCCGTCGACGCGAGGCGCAGACGCCGCCTGATCGACGGCCGGCCTTCTCTGCTCAGCCGAGCGAGCGCAACCATGCCAGACGTGAGATCGCCTGCGCCGCCATGATCGGCTCCTCGGTTCTGCTCGGGGCGGCGTTCGTCGCGATCGGCTATCTCGTCAGCGCCGTCGTCCGCGACCGCGGCACGGCCGCCGGGCCGAGCATCGGGCTGCGGCTGATGCTCGTCCTGATCTACGACATGGCGCTGATCGGCCTTCTGGTGCTCGACCAAGGCCGCAACATCTCCGGCGGCGTGCTCGGCGCGCTGCTGCTGCTCACCCCCGCCGATGCCTACCGGCTGTTCAACCTCACGGGCTTCGCCAATGTCAGCCTGTTCTCCGGCATGGCCGGGCTCGCCGCGAGCAGCACGCTGTCGGTGCAGGCGCTGCTGACAGCGCTCGTACTGTGGACGCTGGTCCCCCTCGCCGGCGCCACGCCGGCCTTGTCCTGAAGAGAGCTATGAATCGCCTCGTTCTTGCCTGCACGCTCGTCGCCGCGTTCGTCCTCACCAGCTGCAAAGAGAAGCAAGGCGCTGCCATGACGGCGCAGCAGAGCCCTACGGTCATCACCGACGCGCGTCCGATCGCGCGCTCGGCGCAATCCTCTCGTTCGAGTTCACAGGCCCGGGAGACGCAACCGGCGACACCGGCAATCGTCGAGGGCTACGGACCAAACCAGCCTCTGTCAAACCAGCGTCACGAAACCCGAACAGAAGGAGACGGTCCCCATCGGGCATGGTCCTGGCACAACTCCGCACGACCGAGCGCTCGCCTCCGGACCTGCACAGCGAGCTGCGCCGTCGACCGATCCCCAGAACCGCAGGTAGCGAGCCTTGACTGACCTATGCCGAGCAGACCCGCGCGGGGCTGAAATGATCGCGGACAAGCAGACTTCGCGGGTTTCTGACGCCGGCCCGAGCGTGGCGCGGCTGCGAGCCCTGACGCTGCTGATCGCCGCCTCGGGCTTCGCCGGCCTGGGTTACGAGATCGTCTGGACGCGCCAGCTCGCGCTCGCGCTGGGCACGGAGATGATGGCCGTGCTCGGCGCCATCGCCGGCTTCTTCGCGGGCCTTGCGCTCGGAGCCTTTGTCCTCGACGGCAGAATCCGACGTGCCGCCCATCCGCACCGGATCTATGCCGTTCTCGAAACGGTCATCGGCCTTTGGGGCATCTGTGCGGTCTGGCTGCTGCCGGCGATCGCGCGCACGCTGGCGCCGCTATTGGGCACGGCGCCGTCGCCCGTCCTGCTATGGAGTGCGAGCTTTCTGCTTCCGACGCTGGTGCTGCTGCCCGCAACCGTTGCGATGGGCGGAACGTTGACGGCCCTGGAGCGCATGATGTCGGCAGCGCATGGCCGTGGGCCGGTCAGTGCCGGCGTCTATGGCGCAAACACGGCCGGCGCCGTTGCCGGCACGCTACTGTCCACCTTCGTGCTGATCCCGTCATTTGGATTCTCGACGACGCTGCTCTGTCTGGCTGCGGTCAACGCGGCCTGCGCGCTGGCAGCGCTTTGCCTCGGCAGCCCCGTGCAGATCGACGCCCGCCCGCGCGGCGACCGCCCGCGCGCCGCTGCCGATCTCCGCCTGACGGGGAGCTTGTTCGCCACCGGTCTTCTCGGCATCTCATTCGAAGTGCTGGTGGTGCGCCTGGCCGCGCAGATGATGCAGGACACCGTCTATAGTTTCGCCTGCCTGCTGGCGGCGTATCTGCTGGGAACTGCTGCGGGTGGACTCCTCTGGCAACGCGTCGGGCCTCGCATTGCGCTCGGCAGAGCGGGACTGATCAGCAGCACGGCCTTGATCTGCCTGGTCACCGCGCTGGAGACGCCCTTCATTGGCGAGCTCGCGGATCGCGCAGCGAGTCTCGGCGTTGCCGGCGAGCTCGGCATGGCGCTGGCGCTCTTTCTGCTGCCGTCGATGGCGATGGGCGCCCTGTTCGGCCGGCTCATCCAGGACGTTCGCGACATCCATGGATCTGTCGGCTGGGCGATCGGCATCAACAGCCTCGGCGCGGCGATTGCGCCGCTGGTCGCGGCACAGCTGCTGATTCCAGCTCTCGGCAGCTGGAAGGCACTCGTCCTCGTTGCGATGGGATACCTGGTGCTGTTGCGGCCGCATCACACCGTGCTGCGCTTCGCCGCGCTGCCAGCTCTGCTTGGCCTTGCACTGCTGTGGCGTCCCGCTCCCCTGCTCGTCAAGGTCCCGCCAGGAGGCAAGCTTCTCGCCGTGCGCGAGGGGCCGATGGCCACCGCGAGCGTCGTCGACGATGCCTCGGGAGCGCGCTATCTCGAAGTCAACGGCCACTTCCGGATGGGCGGCACCAGCTCGGTGCGATCCGATGTCCGCCAGGCCATGCTGCCGCTGCTGCTGCATCCAGCGCCACGCAATGCTCTTTTTCTCGGTGTCGGCACCGGAGCAACCGTGCTGGGCGGCGCGCAGATGCCAGACCTCGACGTCCGTGCGGTCGAACTCTCCGCCGAGGTGGTCGCGTTGCTGCCGTGGTTCGATCACCCAGCGTCCAAGCAGGACAGACCGCCGATCGCCATCGCGGATGCACGACGCTTCATCGCGGCGGATGAGGAACGCTATGATGTCGTGGTGGCCGACCTGTTCCATCCCGCGCTGGACGGCAGCGGGGCGCTCTACACCGCTGAGCATTTCGCCGCCATCAGGCGGCGACTCGCAACCGAAGGCCTGTTCTGCCAATGGCTGCCGCTCTATCAGCTCGATGCGCCTTCGCTGCGGGCCATCATCCGAAGCTTCCTGACCGTGTTTCCCGACGGCTCGGCGTGGCTGAACCATTACAGCGTGCGCACGCCGATGCTGGCTCTGATCGGGTCACGCGCTCCGAGGCCGATGGATCCCGAGCTGCTCGCCGGACGATTCTCGGACGGGAAGCTTCGTCCGATCATTCAGTCGCTCGGCTTCGACCAGCCGATCGACCTTCTCGGCCAATATGTCGCCGGCCCAAAGTCGCTCACGAGCCTTGCCGGGCCGGGGCCGCGCAACACCGACGATTTTCCGTTCGTGACCTTCGACGCCCGGAGCAATGTCGAAGCTCTGTCTGCACCGCCGTGGCAGCTGCTGTCGACGGTCATTGGCGAGGCGAGAACCGATGCGGCCGAATTGCTGGATCCATCGCGCCGCCGCATCTGGGACGACCGACTCGAAGCCTATTGGCAGGCCCGCAACCGCTTCATCCTGGCCGGCGCGGCGCTGAACGGCGAACCGCGAGGGGCTGCGCTCATTGCAGCCGCCGCACCAGGCCTCCTCGCCGCGATCCGCTCCAGCGCCGAGTTCGAGCCGGCCTATGCGCCCCTGATGAGCATGGCGAGATCGCTGCTCGCGTCCGATCGACCGGCAGCGGAACGGCTGCTTCTGGCCATCGACGAGGCTGCTCCATCTCGGCACGACGCGCGCGAGCTGCTGTCGCGCGAGTTCGCCAGATGAGCCGGCTCAGGCCGAGAAGCTGACGCGGTAGCCCCAGCAATCCAGGTGATCAGGGATCGCGTTGAAGGCAATCGTGATCCGCTGGTCGCCCTGGTTGCGCGGCACTTCGTGGTAGAGATAGCTCGGAAACAGCACGAGGTCGCCCGGCTCCGCCTCGGGCAGCACGTATTTGCCGGCGTTGAACGGCCCGACCGCAGCGCTGCGGGTATGATGACGAAATGAGAAATCACTGCCGCCGGGCGGGCGCACGAACACGGTGCGGCTGCCGGGGTGAGACGGCGTCAGATAGAAGATGCCGGAGATGAAGCTGTTGGCGTGGGCATGCAGGGTCTGATTGCCGCCGGTCTCCAGCATGTTCGTCCACATCTCCTTGACCGTCCAGCGCAGCTTCTCGCCGAACAGCAGCTCGCCGAAATCGATCAGCTTGGGTACGGCGAGCTCGGCGATGGTCTGAAACAGATTGTTGGCGCGGGGATCGGCGACCTCGGTGTGAAACAGTTGTCCGGACCGCAGATTGTTCTCGATCTTCGAATTGCGGATGGCTGCCACCGCCGCGTCCTTGAGCTCGGCGCTGAGCAGCCCGGGCGAACGCAACAGCGGTATCGGAAAAAGAGCTTCGATCTGGTCCATGTCTCAAGGCCTTGCACGCGCCGCAACGGCACCGACAATTTGCCGACTTGCATGACAGCCGGATGACGAAATTGGCAACGCCGCGCTTGTACCTTCAGCGCGCCGGCATTTCGTCGGCACGAAGAATGTTGAGCCGCTCGCCGGGTTTCAGGCTGTGGGGCCGGTCGCGCACCTCCAGCACGGCCCGCTCGGCCTTTTCGACGCAGTCATCGAACTCGCCATTGCCGGCCTCGACCAGCGCCTGCTGAATGTCACGCTCGGCGAAATAGCGCGACACGTCGTCGAGGGGCAAGGTGGCGGCCTGTGCGCGTGCCTCGGCAACAGCGGCGTCGCAGGTTTCCTGCGTCGGCTCCTCCTCGTGAGCTGACGCGACGGTGATCGTGAGAGCAAGGATGGCGAAAAACACGGCGAACAGACGAGACATCACGTGGACGACCCTCGGCGCGAGGCAGATCTCAAGGATAAAGCGCCGGCTCGCAAGCCGGCGCTCGGATTGAGCAAAATCCGGCGGTCGCTATCGCCCGCCGGATCGATGCCGATCAATCAGTCGCGGTTGAAAGCCCAGCGACCCCAGTGGCCCCAATGGCCCCAATGATCCCAGTCGTGCCAGTGGTGATGATCGTGCGCCAGCTTGCGTGCCAGATCCTTGTTCTTCTCGACCAGCAGCTGGGGCGCACCGTACGGACGGACGAAGATCGGGTTCGCATAGAACCAGACGTTCGACCAGGCCTGCACGTCGTTGGTCACCTTCTTCACGCCGCCGACGGTGCCGAGATGCGACGGGCACGCCGCATCGGTGCAGCTGACGGTGGCATTGTTGGCGTCGAGCAGCGGATTGCCGGCGCTGTCGGACACGTTCGGCGTGGCCGGCGGGATGTTGGTGCCGCGAGCGCGGATGTAGAACGGAGTCTTGCCCGCGATGAAGGTGGTCCTGAAGCTGAGCCGGACCGAGCCATCGCGGAGCCTGCGGCTCTGCATCTTGGTCGCCTGGATCTGCTTCGCGATCTTGGCCGAGGGATTGTAGACGACGGCCGCTCCGGCGACGCCGGAGGCGTTGCCCACCGCATAGCCCGTGGCGCCCGGCTCGATCGGGCCGGTGATGTCACCGGTGATCAGATCGACGTGGTCGAGCGAGGGCTTGTTCAGCGGCTGCTTGATGCCGACCGGCAGCAGCAGCGGGTTGTTGAAGCTGTACGGGCTGTTGTTGGAAGCCGGAACGGTCATCTCCATCTCGAGCGTGACCTTCTCGCCGGGGCGCACGACCAGCGTCTCGCCCATAGTTTTCCAGTCGTAGTCCCACTCACCCTTCGCACGAAACTCCATGTCGGAGCCGATGATGTCGGCATTGACCGAATACGAGTTGCCGGAGCGCATGCCGTCGATGATGGACTGCTGGGAGAACCGCCGCTCGTTCGGCACGTAGAGCTTGGTGTACTCGCCGGGAATGAAGTCCGCGGTCGTGCCGGGATCACGCGCGCCATAGACGCCGCGGCTGTGCCAGTCCGAGCTCTGGAACAGGAAGAAGTTGCGGCCTTCGCCGAGCAGACCGTCCCACAGCCCGCCAACCTTGGCGGTGTAGACGCCCTGCATGCCGTAGGTGCCGCCGCCGACCGCGCCCGAGCCATAGGATCCCGAGCCGCCGTTCACGCCGCCCTCGGCCATGTGACCCGGAGCTTCGATGCCGAACGCGACCGTCGGGCCGGCATTGTTGAAGTCACGGAAGTGCTCGATGTTGTAGCCGGCCGATCCGTTCGGGTTGAACGGTCCCTGCCGCTCGGTATGGGTCGGCACCGCGTAGGATTGCAACGGATGGTTCGCCTGCAGCCAGGCGATGCCGGCGACGGCCTTCTGGTGACCGGCCGTGCCGGAATTGTTGACGTTATCCTTGCCGGCCCAGACCGGATTGTTGCTGGCATCCACCGGGCCGATCGCATCGGTGTCGGCGCGGTCGAAGCGATATTCGAACTCGGCCATCTTGTCGGCATTGCCGTAGCCACGCGGGTTCTGGCCGGCGATCACAGCGACGTCGCCATGCTCGTGGCCGGGCAGGATCCACTCGAGGCCTTCGACCAGCACCTTGTTGTAGGTCGCGGCACGATTGACGATGGTCGGATACTCGATTTCCTTGATCGACTGCCAGCGCCACATCTTGGCGCTGGTGCCGGTGCCGTTCGGCGTTCCCTTCAGGCTGGTGATGGTGATGCCGTCGATGGTCTTGCCGAGCGTCTGGCTCCAATAGGTCGTCGTGTTGTCGCCGGGGATATTGGCGCTCGCATCGCTGAAGCGGCAATCGCGATTGCCCGAACCGCCGTGGTTGCCGAGCGTAAACCAGTCGAGATCGAAGTTGTTGCCGCCTGCGGCCGCGGCGCCCTTGCCGACTGAGCGGTCGATCGCATAGCCGGCTGCGACCGAACCGTCGGTGCAGGTGTTGTGGTTGTGCATGTCGCCGGCGACATAAGGATTGTTCTTGCTCGTTTCCCCCCAACGCTCGCCTGCGTCGGCGTTCTGCGACAGCGCCAACGACACCGAGGCCGCTGTCAGCAGGATTTTCTTGGCAGATGGAACCATTTCGTCGCCCCTGAAGTATTCGATCGAGTTCTAAACGGTGATGACAACGCGACTGATGCGCCGCTGTCCTTCGCGCGGCGACCAAATCAAAACTCGGAGACAGTTTGTTGAAGGATTTATTTCTTGCCCCGCGTCGTCCACGAACGTCGGGCCGCAGCAGTTACGAAATTTTTGTGACATCGACGTTTGCCCGGTGACAACGGCAAGCATGCCGTTGCATATACGCGCCGCGCAGCAAGCGCGGTGCAAGTTGTAAAGAACTAATGTCAGCCCCTGCCATGTCGAATGCGGCGCAGACCTTCGAGAGCGCCTCTGCACGCTCCAATCAGCAAGATGGCAACGACTCCTCCGCAGCGCGATCATCTTCCGTGACGGCGTTGCGCGGGCTCCTGAGAGAACCGCTCCTGCACTTTCTCGTTCTCGGCGGACTGATCTTCGCGGCCGACGCCTTCATCCATCCGCCGGCGAAGGACGAGAAGGTCGTCACCGTGACCAAGGCGCTGCGCCAGTCCTTCATCGACACGTTCGACGAGGACAAACAGCGCACCCCGAACGAGGCCGAGCTGCAGAAGATGGTCGACGCCTGGGTCGCAAGCGAAATCCTCTACCGCGAGGGCAAGACGCTCGGCGTCGACCGCGGCGACGAAATGATCCGCGACCGTGTCGCGTTCAAGCTGCAATATCTGATCTTCGATCAGGTGCGCGTGCCGCAGCCGAGCGATGAGCAGTTGCGCGCCTGGTTCGCCGACAATCACGCGCGGTTCGACGAGCCCGAGCGTGTCAGCTTCTTCATGACGCCCCCCAGCGACGAAGCGACGGCGCGGAGCTTTCTGAACGACATTCGCGAGCAGCGCGAATCGGAGGAGCTGCGGGACCAGACGCGCGCGATTCTCGACCGGCCCGTGCCGAGCCTCGCCGCCGGCTTCGGCAACGGTTTCAGCGACGGCCTGCTCAAGGCGCCCCTCCAGGAATGGACCCTGCTGCAGTCGAAGGACGGTTGGCACGTGGTTCGCCTCGACGCCCGGACGCCGGGCGCGCCGGCGAAACTCGAGGACATCCGCGCCGAGGCGGCCAAGATCTGGCACACTGAAGAAACCCGCAAGCGGGCCTGGGAGGCCGTGAGCCGGCTCAAGGCCAACTACACCATCAGGTACGAGCCGTGACCGGCCTGCGCGCCCTGATCGCGATCGTGCTCGCGCTCGCCGCGCTGCTGTCTGGGCGGCCGGTGGCCGCGCATCAGGCGACGATCGCCGTGCTCGAGTTTCGCGAGATGCGGCCCGGCGCGTATATCGGACGCTGGACGACGCTGCCGAAGGATGGCGTCAACCGCATCGATCTGAAGATGCCGCCGCATTGCTTCCTGCGCCTGCCGGAGCTCAATTGCGGCGACAAGGGGCTCGTCGGACAGATGACGATCGCCAATCTCGGCGAGGACATGTCGGCTGCCATCATCCGGGTGACCCCGCTCGCTGGAGAGACGCGCAGCTATACGATCTCGGCGTCCAGCCCGGTCGTGACCGTGCTCGGCACGGATGCGCCGACGCTCGACACTTGGCTCGAGCTCGCCAAGACATACGTCAATCTCGGCATCGACCACATCCTGCTCGGCGCCGACCATCTGCTGTTCGTGCTTGGACTGATCTGGATCGTCCAGGGCGGCTGGCGCCTGCTCAAGACGATCACGGCGTTCACGATCGGCCACAGCGCCTCGCTGGCCGCAACGGCGTTCGGATGGATCGGCGTCGCCGAAGCGCCACTCAACGCCTGCATCGCGCTCAGCATCGTGTTCGTCGGCGTCGAGATCATCAAGCAGCAGCGCGGCGAGACCGGGTTGACCGCCCGCTATCCGTGGGCCGTCGCCTTCAGCTTCGGTCTGGTCCACGGCATCGGCTTCGCCAGTGCGCTCGCAGGCCTCGGCCTGGAGCGGCGCATCCTGCCGGCGGCACTGCTGTTCTTCAACGTCGGCGTCGAGATCGGACAGATCCTGTTCGTGCTGCTGGTGCTGGCGCTGATCTGGGCGCATCGCCGCCTCGGCGCGGCGCTGCCGCGCTGGGGCGCCGAGTGGCCCGCCTATGCAATCGGCTCGGTATCCATGTTCTGGTTCCTGGGCCGCCTGGCACGGGTTCTGGCGGCCGCATGATGACGACTGGGACGAACATGACCGCGCGTAAACTCCTCCACGCCGCGCTGGGTGCGGCATTGCTCTCGCTGCTGACCACGAATCCGGGCTTTGCCCATGAGCAGACGGGCGTCGGCGGCGGACTCGCCAGCGGGCTGCTGCACCCCTTGACCGGGCTGGATCATCTGGTCGCGATGGTTGCGGTCGGCATCTGGGGCGCGCAGCTCGGCGGCGCGGCGATCTGGATCCTGCCGATCGTCTTCCCGCTGGTGATGGCGTTCGGTGCCGTCCTGGGAATCCTCAAGGTCGGATTGCCTGTCCCGGAGCTCATCATCGCGTTGTCGGCACTGGTCCTCGGACTTGCGGTCGCGCTGCGCGTCCGCGTCCCGTTCGGGACTGCGGCGATCATCGTCGCGATCTTCGCGATCTTTCATGGCCACGCGCATGGCGTCGAGCTCCCGACGGCGGCAAATCCGCTGGCCTATGGCTGCGGCTTCGTGGTCGCCACCGGGCTCCTTCACGCCTGCGGCATCACGATCGGCGCGCTCGCGCGCTGGCCCGGCGGCGAACGCATCATCCAGGGCGTCGGGGCAGCCATCGCCGCGCTCGGCGGCTACTTCCTGGTGGCAAACCTTGGAGTCGCGGCATGAGCAGGTTGCGCCGGACTGCGCTGCTCGCAGCGGTGCTGCTGGCTCAGGCGCAGATCGCCGACGCCCACATCGTCTCGGCGCGGCTCGGCGACTTCTACGCCGGCGCCCTGCATCCGTTGCTCACCATGCAGGACGTCGTGGTCTGGATTGCGCTCGGCTTGCTGGCGGGCTCGCTCGGCGCGGCTGGCGGACGATGGCTGGTCGTGGTGTTTCCGCTCGGCCTGTGTGCGGGACTGGCATTCGCCGTCGGATCGGGTGTCGCCCCGGCGTCTCCGCTCGTCGACGCCGTGACGATTCTGGTTCTCGGATTGCTGCTGGCGACGGCGTTGCGCATACCCGCGACGCTGCTGAGCGCGATCGCATTCCTGCTCGGCGTGATACGCGGCGCCGCAAATGCCGGCGAACTCGGGCCGCAGAGCGATCGTCTGCTTTATGCGGCCGGTCTTGCCGCCGCAGGCTACGTCACCATCACCCTCGTGATGGCGCTGGCGCTTACCTTCAGGCGTCCCGAGACCGAGCTGGTGTCGAGCTGGCGCGGGATCGCCGTGCGAGCCGTCGGTGGCTGGGTCGCCGCGATCGGCCTGATGATGGCAGGACTATCGCTCGCATCCTGAGCCGGCCTATGCTCCGGCGATCCGACACCGCGAATTCCGGGGCTGCGTGACCGACGTCATCAACATTGTTACGATCGTTGTGCTGCTCGTGACCTGCGCCGGCCTGATCTGGACGGATCTGCGCAGCGGCCTGCTGCCGGACGGAATGAATGCGCTGGTGGCCATAAGCGGCTTCGCCAGACTGGCGGCGCTCACCGATCTGTCCGAAGCGATGTCGACGTCGATCGCGGCTGTCGCTGTCGGCGTGGCACTTCTGCTGCTGCGCCGCATCTATGCGATGGCCCGTGGCCGTCAGGGACTGGGCCTCGGCGACGTCAAGTTTCTCATGGCAGCAACGTTCTGGGCTGGCTTGCCGGGTCTGCCGATCTTGCTGCTCGTCGCCACCATGGCCGCACTCGCTGCGGTTCTCGCTCTCGCCGTCATGGGACGACGTCCGACGGGTCAAACGGCGCTGCCGTTCGGCCCGTTCCTCGTCCTTGGCCTGCTTGCCGTGCTCGCCTTGGAGGCCACCGGGAGCGAATTGACTGCGGCCTTCTGACTGCCGCGAGCCGGTCATCTCACCGCGCGCGGCGCGCCATCCGCTCGCGTCCACTGGGCGGCGGGGTCATCGGTGCCGCCTGCAGGTCGCCATTGGCGGTCGTTCCGAGCTGCGGCATCTGCAAGGTCACAGTCTCCGCCGCCTTCTGCAGCAACGCCTCGCGCGGCCACAGCGACTGCAGCACCCACCCCTCATGCGCGGCGCCGACGCGCAAGCGGAGCGGGGCCTGCGACGACGCGTCGACGAAGATACCGAAGCTCTCCTCGTCGCCGATCACCGTGCCCACGAGCTGGAGGTTCGGTCGTTCCGGCTCTTGCGGCGGCGGCGGAGGTGGCGGCGCCCGCATCACCGTCACGGGCGCAGCGACCGGAGGGGGCCGCCGCGACGCCGAGAAGATCGGACGGTCGCGCGTGGCCGAGAGAGCGCTGATCGGAACATCCCATAGCGGATTGGCACTCTGGCCCGCAACGACCTGTGCGCCCGGAGCGACAGACGCGGCCGGCGGCGGGGAGCCGGGTGCGGCCTGCACGACCGCCACAGCCTCGAGACCATCCGCCGTCTCGGCGAGGGCTTGGCCGAGCGAGGCAGCGATCATGCTAATGGCGGCAATGGTGACGAGACCCGAGCCGACGAACGATCGCATCACATGCTTCCTTGCCATTGGCCCGACACGGTGACCAGCACCGTCAGCCGCCCCGCGCCGCCCGCGGCAGCTGCCAGCGGTTGCTGCACGTGCAGTTGATCGACGAAGAGAAACGGCAATCCGGCTTCGAGATCGTACAGCAGCTCCTGCAGCGCCGGTTGCTCGAGCTCGCAACTGGCGACGACGCTGATCAGGTTGGCGTTGCCGCGTGGCTGGGGCAGTTCGACCTGGGTCGAGAGCACGCTACCACCGGCTTTGCTGATCGCTTCCGTCAGACGCTGCACCAGCGCCGCTCCTGCGATGGTGACCGTTCGCCCTTCGACGAACACCGATCCGCCCGGAGTCGTCGCGCTGCCTGCGGCCGAGTTGCCGCCGGGCCGTTCTCGTCCCGAAAACTGCGCCAGCTGCGCATGGGTGTCGTTGAGTTGGCCGCGCTTGGCGATGAGATCGACGACGCCAGCGGCGCCGAGCCAGAG
The DNA here is from genome assembly GCF_032377575.1 of Bradyrhizobium sp. SZCCHNS2022. Classification (NCBI taxonomy): domain Bacteria; kingdom Pseudomonadati; phylum Pseudomonadota; class Alphaproteobacteria; order Hyphomicrobiales; family Nitrobacteraceae; genus Bradyrhizobium; species Bradyrhizobium sp. SZCCHNS2022. The sequence continues at coordinate 4,596,941 of NZ_JAUHHZ010000001.1, forward strand.
CAGCGCGATGATGGTCACGCCGTAGAGAACCGCAGACGCGGCCGGCGAGCTCGCGAAGATCCGGCGCAGCGATGTCGACCAGTTCATGCCCGGTCTCCAAAATAGGCGTTGATGCGCGCCTCGATATGGAAGCGCTCCCCCGCTTCGCCGGCGGTCCGCGTCGTCGGCGCGTAGAAGGTGGCGCGGCTGAACTGCGGCGACTGCTCGATCAGCCGGATCAGCGCCGGCGCGTCCCTGGTCAAGCCGGAGATCTGCAGCCGATCGTTCTCGATATGCATCTCGACGACATACGTCTCGTCGGGGAGAATCTTCGACAGCGTATCGAGCACGATCACGCTCGCGGGGGTGATTTGCTTACGTTTGGCGAGCAGCCCGTCGGCCGCGATGGCTCCCATCGCGGGCCGCAGGGCGGCGCGCAGCCGCGTGACCTGCGCCTGCGTGTCCTCGAGCTCGCCATCCAGATATCCGCCGACCAATGTCGTCGAGACCAACAGCACCGCGGTCGTCGCTGCGACCGACAGCCAGCCGAGCTTGAGCACGCGCCCGAGATCACGGCCGCCGGCGAGCGGCGAGCGAAGCGAGGTCTTGAAGAGCTGGATGGGGACGCCGTCGGCCGAGCCGACATCGGCCGTGACGACGAGTTTGGCGGCGCCGACATGATCGGCGAAGGCGAGCAACGGCTGGACCAGAGCGCGCGGCGTCGCCGCGAGCGTCAGCGCGATCCGGTCATTGGCCGCGCGTGGGACGCTATAGCCATAGAGGACCTGATCGAGATTCCACGGCGTCAATCTGCCGATCTGCGTCCGGATCATGCCCTCCAGGAACGGTTCGGCCTGCTTGGGAAAATCGAGCGGGCGGACCAGAACGTTCTCGGCGGCCAGATGAATCTCCACCGCGGCGCCACGCAGCGTCCGCAGCCAGTCGGGCGAAAGCGCAAGGTGCGCTACCTCGTCCGAAAGCCTCACCTTCGCTTGTGCCAGCATCGGTTTCGCCTGCGACGCAGCCGCTACCGTCAAGACGACATGATCGGGCTGGTCATGCCGGATCAGAACCCGCGGACGCCTGAGCTGCCGGTCGGCCACCGCTTCAACCGCGGTCGCGACGCTTGCCGTCCACATGGTCAGTCCGCGCTCGATCGTTTCGGTGAGCTTCATGGCATCCTCCGCGCCTGAAGCGCCCCTCTCGGTTGCGGTCCTTCATCCTGCCGCGCCAGCAGCCGATATGGCTCCTCGCCTTCGCCGGGAACGATCACCGCCGTCGCAGCGTGACGAAGCCCGCCTGCCGGACCGACGACGACGCGCAGCCGGTAAGCCTTGCTCTTGCCCTTGGCGGCATCCTTCGCAGCTGGCCCCAACGTCCTGGCAAGCGTATCGGCATCCTGTGACAGCGACGCGCGCGCGTTGAGGAAATCCTTCAGGATCAGTGGCGTCATTCCCGGCAGCGCAGCAACGACCTCCGGTGCAGCGATCGTCGGATCGATGCCGGGAGAGCCGTTGAAGATGGTCACCAACGGAAGGACCCGATCGACGAGCGATGCGGGAATGCCGAGGACGAGCGACAGCTCGCCGACATGCGCGAACGGCGCCAGGCGCGGCACCCGCTTGAGGCCGGCCGCGGCATAGCGCGCTTCCTCCGCCTGCGCCTTCGCGGCATCGGACGGCTTGGAGCGCCAGGCAACCACCCGCTCGGCATGATCCTTGGCAGGATCGCGCTCGGCGCCCAGCGTGACGAAGAGATTTTCGAGCATGTCCTTCGAGGCGGTGTTGAGATCGATACGCGCGGCTTCGTTGACGAACGAGACCGCGATCTCGTTTCCTGCAAGCGCCAGACGGAAGCCGCCCTGCCGCGGTCGCTCCTCTTCCTTGGACAGAAGCAGGCGGTAGGCCGACAATTCGATCGCCGCCGAGACCAGCGCATCGGCCTCGATCGCTTCGTCCTCAAGCCGCAGCAATCGCGCCGAGCTGCCCAGTTGCTGTGAGACGACCACGACGAGGGCCGCCAGCGCCGCAAGCATCCACAGCGCCGCAATCAGGATGAAGCCATCCTGATCGCGGCACCTTTCGGCAGAACCTCTGGTGAAGCAGCGAACCGGCATCAGTCGATCGGCTCGCTCTTGTTCGACTGAGGCGGCTCGCCCGCGGCCGGCGGCCGGCTCGCGGTGCTGCCCGCTCCCGAATCCGCGACGCCGCCGCCCGGCGTATCGACCTGGATACGGACCGCGCTGACGAGAACCGCAGCACCGCCGCGATTGTCGTCGTAGACCGTCATGCGCACGGCCGACGGCAGCCTGGTCGCATCACGCCACTCCGTCGTCCATGCCATCGTCTTGTCAGCATAGGCGAACGACATCCGGAACGGCGCAGACAGCAGCACCACGGGATCACCGAACCGGAATTGATCGGCCACGGGTTGTCCGACCGACACGGGCTCGAACGCGGCGCGAGATCGCAACAGAGCGCGCTCGCTTCTCGCGCCATCCGCGCCGATGCGCACGATGTCGAGGCCATGCCCGGCATTGGGTCCGAGTTCGGCGCGAACGAACGTCGCCGTGAACTCCCCGCCCACGAACAGCGGTCCCTTCTGCTCGCGATTGGCCGATACGAATTGCGCAGCAGCGAAATCATCACCGACCCGCCGCAGCGCAGCGGCGACCATCTCGGCGCGCTGCACGCGATCGAGGCCGCGCTTCCAGGCCGGCAGCCATTGCGACGTCACCACCGCCAGCGCCGATAACACGATCCCGGCAATCGCGAGCGCACCGAGCGCCTCGATCAGTGCGAAGCCCTGCTCCGGCGATTGATCGGATCGGGCGATCATCACCGCGCTCCTCGCACCAGGCGAACCGTCTGCACGTCGGCGACCGCACCCGAACCAGTCTTGATGCGCAAGGTCACTGCCTCCGGAATCCATCCGGTCTGTCCGGCCGGCTCATTCCAATCGCCGCCGAGCGGCCGGGCCAGCAGCGCCACCGCCCCGGAGCCGGAACGCCGGTCGATGCTGCCCGGCTGCAGCCGGCTGCGATCCGCCAGCATCGTTGCCAACGCCAGCCGCATGTCGGTGACGAGAGTGACGTGCTGTTCGAGCTTGCGAACGCTGGCCGCGTTGCGCGACACCACCGCGCCGATGGCGATGATCGATACGCTGACGACCGCGAGAGCCACGAGCACCTCGATCAGCGTGAAGCCGGCTTCGCCGTGGTCGCGGATCTCAACCATTGGCGAGCGCGCGCGAGACAATGTCGATCCTCCCCGTCAGCCAGTTGACCCTGATCTCCAGGCTCAGATCGGCGCGCGACAACGTGATCGCTCCTCCGCAGGACAGGCCGTCAGGGAAGAAGCTGATCGTCGCAAGCACCGGCCGATGCTGGCAGCTGCGCGGCAACGTCGCCAGGAACGCGACATCGTCGGGCAGCTTCAGCGCAGCCGCGCCGCTGCCGGAGCGGATCAGGCGTCGCGTCGTGTCGATCGCAGTGTCGACCCGCGTACCGGTCCGCATCGATGCAGCCCGGTCCGACTTCAGCAGTGTCACGGCCTGGAGTGCATAGGCCTGCAGCCGCGGCCGCGACGTCTGCCGCGGCAGATAAGGCAGCGCGACGGACGCCAGCAGCGCGACGATCGCGAGTACGCAGACCATCTCGAGCAGCGTAAAGCCGCGCTGGCCGTCGTCACTCACTGCGCGCGGCTCGTTTGCGTTCCCAGGACGACGTCCGCGGCCGTTCCGCTGCCGCCCTCCTGGCCATCGGCGCCATACGACAGAATGTCGTACGGGCCGTGGTCGCCCGGTGCGCGGTAGACGTAGTCGGTATTCCACGGATCTTTCGGCACCGCTCCACCCTTGAGGTAGGGACCGTTCCAGGCGCTCAATCCGGCCGGGCGTTGTGCCAGCGCCGCGAGGCCTTCCGAGGTCGAGGGGTAGCGGCCAGCATCGAGATAGAACAGGTCGAGCGCCGCCGAGAAGCTCTGCAGTTGAATCCGCGCCGCCTTGGTCTTGGATTCGCTGAGATAGTTCAGAACGCGCGGGCCGATCAGCCCCATGATCAGTCCGATGATCGTGATCACGACCAGCATCTCGACCAGGGTGAAGCCGCGCTCGTATTCGCGCGCGGTTCTCGTGGCCGGCTCGATCTGCGTGTTCGATCTCATGTCGTTCTCCTTGATAGCAATCAGCCGACCAGTTGCGTCACAGAAAGCAGCGCCGTCATGATCGAGACGATCAGCCCGCCGACGACCACGCTGATGAGCAGAATGGCGGCCGGGCCGACGATGCCTACGACACGGTCGAGGCCGCGCTGGAGCTTGGCTTCGTAGAATTCGGCGATCCGGGTCGACAGCGTCGGCAACTGGCCGGTCTCCTCGCCAAGCCGCAGCATGCGCAGCGCCATCGGCGGCAGCACGTTTTCTGCCGAGAGCGCCTGGGACAGCTTGCCACCGTGACGAACGCGATCCGCTGCGGCGGACCACGGCGCGCGCGACGAGGTCATCGACATCACGTCGACGAGAATGCGCAAGCCTGCGCTCAGATTGACGCCGCAGCCGAGCAGCAGGCCGAGGTTCCGGCAGAACAGGCTGGTCCGATAGAACATGAGGATGCTGCCGATGCCGGGCGTCAGCGCGAGCGCGTTGGTCAGGCCGGCGCGAATCGCCGGCTGGCGCAACAGCCACCAGCCTGCCGCGATCAGTGCCGCGCAGCCGAGTGAGATCGCGGCTGCATTGGCGCGCAGCAGATCCGACACGGTCATGAAGAAGCCGAGCGCGGTGTCGGCACGACCGCCGAAATCGCGCAGCACTGCGGAGAAGTTCGGCAGCACGGCCACGAGGAAGAACAGCATCACGCCGATCGCCGCGAGGAAGACGAAGGCGGGATATTGCATCGCATCGGTCAATTTGCGGCGCGTCGCCTCCGACCGCTCCCGTTCACCGGCCAGCGCAGTCAGCACGTGATCGAGCGTTCCCGATGCTTCGCCGACGCGCATCAGCGCGACATACATCGGCGAGAACAGCCGGGGCTGGGCGGCCGCCGCATCGGCGAAGCTTTCGCCGGTCAGGATCGCCGCGCGCAGCCGTGCCACCACGGGACGGAGGCGGCCGATGTCGGAATCGTTGGACAACAGGTCGAGCGCGTCATCGAGCCGCGCACCGGCCTTGAGCAGCAAGGCCAAGTCGCGGGTGAACGTGGTGACCTCGGACGCCGAGGGCGTGCCGAACGAGAGCCCGGACGCCGCTCCCGCCCGCTCCTTCTCCTCGACGGTCTCGATCGGCAGCAGCTGCAAATACGAGATGCGCCGTTCGACCTCGCCGCGCGATGGCGCGACGAGCGATCCGACGACGATTTCACCAGATTGTGTCAAGGCGCGATAGCGGTAGCTGGGCACGATCCACCTCACCGCGCGACGAGGACACGAAGCAGCTCGGACGCCGAGGTGACGCCGGCTCGGCACTTGGCGACGCCGTCGTCGAGCATCGTCGTCATGCCTTCCTTGATCGCCAGCCGATCGATGGCGAGGCCGTCGGCACCGTCGGCAATCAGCTCCCGCAGGCTGCCGGTCAGCTCGAGCAGCTCGAAGACGCCGACCCGGCCGCGATAGCCGCTCTGGCCGCATCGCTCGCATCCGGTCGGGTGCCAGGTGACATCGCCGGGGACGAGGCCCAGATGCCCGAAACGCGGATCGTCGCGACAAGCCTCCTCATCAAGGGCCTTCGGCGTCTTGCAATGGTCGCAGAGCTGGCGCACCAGCCGCTGCGCGATCACCGCGCGCAAGGTCGAGCGCAGCAGAAAACCCTCGACGCCGAGGTCGAGCAGCCGCGGCACCGCCGCCGCCGCGGTTTCCGTATGCAGCGTCGTGAGCACGAGATGGCCCGTCAGCGCGGCATGGACGGCGACATGCGCCGTCTCGCTGTCTCTGATCTCGCCGACCATGATGACGTCGGGATCCTGACGAACGAAGGAGCGCAGCGCGCTCGCGAATGTCAGTCCGATCGCGGGCTTGATCTGCGACTGGTTGATGCCGGGGATTTCATATTCCACCGGATCCTCGACGGTGAGGATCTTGCGCTCCGGCGTGTTGAGCATGGACAGGATCGTCGCCAGGGTCGTGGTCTTGCCGCTGCCGGTCGGCCCCGTGATGACGATCATGCCGTGCGGCAGCGCGATCAGACGCCGGAGCGCGGCGTCGTCGCGGGTCGCGAGGCCGAGGCGGCTCGCGACGAGCTGCGAGCGATCCTTTGGCAGGATGCGCAGCACGGCCGATTCCCCGTGCTGCGTCGGCATGACCGCGACACGGACGTCGATCTCGGCACGGCCGGCGCGAATACGCGCGGCGCCGTCCTGCGGCAGGCGCCGCTCGGCAATGTTGAGACCGGCAACGATCTTGATGCGCGAGATCACCGCCTGCGGCAGCACGCCCGCGGGCGCCACGATTGGACGCAGCAGCCCGTCGACACGCAGCCGGACCACGAGCCCGGTCGAGAACGGCTCGATGTGGATGTCGCTGGCGCGCATCTCTACAGCCTTCTCGATCAGATCATTCACGGCGCGAACGACCGGCGCGCCGCTGGCGAGATCGCGCAGGCTCTCGATATCATCGTCCAGCAGCTCCCGGGCCGGAGAGATCCCGGCTTCGTCGGAATCGCCGAGCCGCTGGTCGAGAACCACGGCGATATCCTCATGGGATGCGACTTTGAAAAGAATCCGCGGGCCGAGCACCAACTCGGCGGCCCGGCGCACCGCCTGATCGGTCGGGTCGGCCATCGCAAACACGGCACCGCCGTCGGAGTCCTTGTAGGGATAGCCGAGCACTTCGCGCAGAAAGCGGTCCGAGAACTCGCTCACCGCAGGCAGAGCAGCCATCAGTTCGCGCAATGCAACGCGCTCCAGCCCGGTAAAGCTGGCGGCCTCCTCGGCGAAGATTTCAGCGGTGAGGCCGAACCGCTCCCAGAGCGCGATCTGCGCTTCGCCCGCACCTCGGCCCTCGCCCGCCGCCTGAGGATGGCGCTCGCGCAGATAGGCATGGAATTGCGTCGACAGCGTACCGCTCATGGCGTGATCCGGGTGGCGCCCGTGCCGACGCATCGTCTCGGCACCCCGCAACTGGCTGCCGACGTTATCGATCGCGAACATGACGGCTGTACGAATGCGGTCGATGCCGACAATTCCAACACACAGCTCACGCAAAGGCCGGCAGCGTCGGGCGAATATACATAAGTGTCACATTGGGCCGCTATGCAGACTGCCAGGTCCAACCGAGGCGCGCGCCTCGTTCGACCCGGCAACACGAGTAGATCGGCAAGTTCATGTTTCGTATCGGCAATCGAAGCCAGTCCGCTGCGGTTGTCCGTCATGCCTCTTTGCTTGCGACGGCAGCGCTGCTGGCGTCGTGCAACATGGCAACCCTCAACTCGCAGGCGAGCGCGCCGGCGGATGTCGATGTCATCGACAAGGTGCGCTCGATCGACATCCTGCCGCGCGACAATGCACCGGTCGCATCGATCCAGGGCCGTCCCGAGGTCGAGCGCGCGAGCGCACGGACTTATCAGGGGACGACGATCCAGGAGGTTGCCGAGGCCAGGCCGCTCCCGGCGGCCGATGGCAAGGGGTACGACCTCAACTTCGAGAACACGCCGATCGCGGTGGTCGCGAAGGTCGTGATCGGTGACATTCTCGGCGCGGGCTACGCGATCGATCCCCGCGTGCAGGGCAATGTCAGCCTGGTCTCGGCACGGCCGGTGCCGAAGTCGGACATCCTGTTCGTGCTGGAGAGCGCGCTGCGGCTGTCCGGCGTCGTGCTGGTCCGCGAGGGCGGCAGCTACAAGCTGACCCCGCTCGGCGACGCCGTCGGCGGCGGACGCGTCGACGGCGAGGCCGGCCGCGCCGAGCCCGGCTACGGCGTCTCCGTCGTGCCGCTGCAATATGTCGGCGCGCAGACGATCTTGAAGCTGATGGACAGCTTCGCGACCCGCGCCGGCAGCGTGCGCGCCGACACCACCCGAAACCTGCTGCTGATCCAGGGCACCGGGGCGGAGCGGCGTTCCGCGATCGAAACCGTCATGAGCTTCGACGTCGACTGGATGCGCGGCCAGTCGGTCGGCATCTTTCCGGTCAGCAACTCCGCCCCGGAGCCGCTGATGGCCGAGCTCGAGAAGATCATGGACTCCGGCGAGAACGGTCTGAGCCAGAGTCTCGTCAAGCTGCAGGTCGTCAACCGCCTGAACGCGATCATGGTGGTGACGCGCAAGCCGGCCCTGCTGCAGAGCGCGGCGACCTGGATCCGCCGGCTCGACCAAGCCGATTCCGGCCGCACCAGCGTCCACGTCTATCGCATTCGCTATGGCGACGCGCGCCAACTCGCCAAGGTGCTGACCGACATGTTCGGCGGCGCCGGCTCGTCGTCGACCGACAGCTCAGACGGCCAGACTGCGCCGGGGTCGGACGGCACCACGACATCCGTCGCCGACCGGCTGTCCTTCAACACCAATGCAACGGGATCGTCGAGCTCCGGCGCCAATGCTTCGAGCCGGAACCAAGGCGCGGGCGGCCTGTCCGGCATGCAATCGTCCAGCGCATCATCCGGCAGCACGCCAACATCGACCGGCTTGGAGTCTCGCGCCGGCGGCAGCGGTGGCCAGTCCTTGATGCCGAACATCCGGATCACGCCGGACACCGTGAACAACTCGCTGCTGATCTACGCCGACCGCGAGAACTACCGCATCATCTCCAATACGCTGCAGCAGCTCGACCAGCCGGTGCTGCAGGTCGGCATCGAGGCGACCATCGCCGAGGTGACGCTGACCAACGAATTGTCCTACGGCGTCCAGTCCTATCTTTCGAGCAAGGTGCTGGGCCTCGGAACCGACAAGGGCTCGATCACCAATACCCAGACGACATCAGTTGCGACCGCCACCACGTCAGCCGCGACGACTGCGTTGATCAACCGGGCTTTGCCGGGGTTCAATTTCCTGATCGGAAACGAGGCTTCGCCCAACATGATCCTCGACGCGCTGCACACCGTGACCAGCGTGAAGGTGCTGTCGAATCCGTCGCTGGTCGTGATCAACAACCAGAGCGCCACATTGCAGGTCGGCGACGTCGTGCCGGTCTCGACCGGAAGCGCCACCGTGCTATCGTCGAGCAACACCGTGGTCAACACCATCGACTATCGCAACACCGGCATCATCCTGCGCGTCGTGCCGCGGATCGCCGCCAACGGCAACGTCCGGCTCGAGATCGAGCAGGAGATCAGCAACGTCGCCGCGCAGAGCACGGCAAGTCTCACGCCGACGGTGTCGCAGCGCAAGGTGAAGAGCGCGATCTCGGTCGCCAACGGCCAGACCGTGCTGCTGGCCGGCCTGATCAGCGAGCAGCAGAACGGCAACCGCAATGGCATCCCGGGCTTCGACGAGATCCCGGTGCTCGGCGATGCGTTCTCGCACCAGGGCAAGAAGGGCACGCGCACCGAGCTCATCATCTTCATCCGGCCCCAGATCATTCGCGACGGTAGCGATGCGCATCAGGTGGCCGAAGAACTCCGTTCCAAGCTCCGCGGATCGGTCGGAGCGAGCATCACGGATGATTTGCGTGTCCGCACCACCCGCTGATCCCCGCCAGGTGCCCCATCGGATGATCCGGCGCCTCGCGATCATTTGCATGGCGGCAGGCCTGTTGCTCGGCGCTGAGGCATCGCCCGTCCGGGCCGATTCGATCAGCACCGCGCGGAGCGCCTATGCACGCGGCGATTTCGTGCGCGCCGTGCGCGTGCTGACCCCGCCCGCACTGCGCGGCGATGCGCGGGCACAGGCGATGCTCGGCTTCATGTACGAAAACGGCTTCGGCACGCCGCAGGCCTATGAGGTCGCGAGCGATCTCTATTGCCAGGCCGCGGCGGCCGGCAATCCCTTTGGCCAGGCGATGCTCGGGCTGATGTACGACAAGGGCCACGGCGTTCCGCAGGACGTGGTGCTGGCCTACAAATGGTTGAACCTTGCCGCCGGACATGCCGGGTCGGCACAACGCAGCTACTATCTGCGCCTGCGCAACGCCGTCGCCTCGAAGATGTCGACCAGCCAGATCGCCGCGGGCCAGGCGCTCGCGCTGAGCTGGGCACCCGGCCGGCTCTGAGGCCTTGCGCGATCGAGCCGCGACAAGCTGATCCGCGATCGCAGCGGCGGGACATCGCGTTCTTCATCCCGCACCCGGACAGCGCAGCAACGCCGGGCAGATCATCATCCATCCTTCAGCGGACTGTCAGCCGATCGTCACGCCCTCGTTATTGGTGCTCCGCATCGTCCCGAGACCGCTCGCGTGAAGCGGCCCGATGCAAACCGAGGTCTTGGGGGATCTTGCAGATGTCGTTCCGGCCATCGTTCAAACCTGCCCTTCATCAACTGCTCAAGCTGTCCATTGCAGCGTCGTTGCTCTCGTTCGCCGCCGCGGCGCCGAGCCTTGCGCACGACCACGGCCATGGCGACGATGACGACAGCTACACCATTGGCCTGTGGGGCGACCTGCCCTACTCCACGCTGCAGGCCACCGTCGGCGTGCCGAACCTGATCGCGGACATGAACGCGCACCGGCTGAAGTTCACGGCACATGACGGCGACCTGAAGCAGGGCTCCAACTCGGTGTGTGATGCCGGCCTCTATGCCCAGGCGCTGGCCTATTTCGACAGCCTGGAGGCGCCGGCGATGTTCACGCCGGGCGACAACGACTGGGTCGATTGCGATCGTCCCTCGAATGGCGGCTACAACTCGCGCGACCGGCTCGACTACGAGCGCAAGGTCTTCTTCTCGACGCCGTTCTCGCTCGGTCAGCGCAAGTTGCGCCAGGAGGTGCAGACCGACGCGCTGTGCCTCGGCGCCAACGGCACCAGGGTCGGTTGCGTCGAGAACCGCCGGTGGACTGTCGGCCGCGTGACTTACGCGACCCTGAACATCCAGGGATCCTGCAACAATCTTTGCGACACTAATCCAGATCCGGACGAGTACAACGCACGCAACGCTGCCGTGATCCTCTGGATGCAGCAGACCTTCACCCAGGCCAAGTCGCGCAACGCCGCCGCGGTGATGTTCATCACTCAAGGCAATCCCGGCTGGGACCAGACAGATCCTACGCGCGCGCCGCTGCGCGATCCCAGGACGCTCGCCCAAACCGACGGACAGCCGGACGGCTTCGTCAGCTTCCTGACCGCGTTGCGCATTGAAGTCGAGGCATTCCGCAAGCCGGTCGCCTACGTCCACGGCGATTCGCACTACTTCCGGGTCGACCAGCCGTTCCTCAGCAGCACCGGACAGCGCCTGGAGAACTTCGTCCGCGTCGAGACGTTTGGCGATAACCAGGGCAACGGCAACAACGACGTCCGCTGGCTCAAGGTCACCGTCGATCCGCGCAGCCGCGACGTGTTCTCATTCCAACCCGTCACCGTGCCCGCGAACCGCACCGCCGTTCCGGCACCAGCTCGCAACTGACGCTCATAGCACGCGCCCAATCGCTCACCGAGCGAGAGGGATCGAACCAGGATCACAAAGCAAGACTTCCGTGGCCGATTGGCCGCGGAAGTCTTCGGAGGGGCACAGCTCGACGGTCCGGCTTCGGGATACTGAGCTGCACTGACGTCGCAAAGCCAATGCCGTTCGGCCGGATAGTGTTTCTGTAAAAAATAAATCTCTTGCCAAGTTTCGTAACTCGTGCATCCCGAGAACGGCTCCTCGCTGGAGCACCCGTGTTGCGCGGCATCCGGTGCCGGAGGCCGACAGCCTCGATTGTTGACATAGCGCAACCCTCGCTGCCGCCGCTCGCGATACCGATGTCCGCGGGGTAGGTATCAGGAGGCCTCCATGAAGACGTTGTTCACGCTCGCTCTCGGCATTGCGGTGATGACGGCCGCATCCGCTTATGCCCAAGGAACCGGTCCCGTCGCGACGCAATGCGCCGCGGACATCCAGAGCCTCTGCTCCGGCAAGCAGCACGGTCAGGGACAGGTTCGCGCCTGCCTCGACACCCATCGCGACAAGGTCTCCGCCGACTGTCGCGCCGCACTCGACACCACCGGCGGCGGCCAGGGCAAGGGACCGCGGCGCTAGATCATCATGCGATTCCACCGGATCGCACCATGATCCGCTCCCTTCGCTTGAGCATGATCTTTTCGGAAACCGGCTTCCACTTTTCCGGATCATGCTCTAGGCCAAGTCGCGGGCAACCATCCCTCGACCAGCCGGCGATCCTGTGGCAGATTGGGAGACCCGGCCGGTCTGTCACCGTCGGATTCCGTGATGTCACCGAAGCAGGATTGGACGCACGCCTTCCCGCCGCTGCGGCAGCTGCCCGAGGAGATCTTCGCGCAACTGCGCGAGGCCAGCCTCATCGTCGAGCTCCCCGAGGGCAGCCGCATCTTCGGGCCTGGTCAGGCGCCGGACTCGTTCCTGCTGCTGCTCGACGGGACCATTCGCGTGCAGCAGACCTCGGAGTCCGGCCGCGAGATCGTGCTGTACCGCGTACAGGCGGGAGAAAGCTGCGCCCTGACCACGGCCTGCCTGATGGGCTATGAGGAATACCAGGCAGAGGGCATCGCCGAGACGCAGATCCGCGCCGTGGCGATACCACGTGCGCTGTTCGACCGGCTGATCGCGACCTCGCGCGAATTCCGCCAGTTCGTGTTCACGGCATTCAGCCGCCGGGTCACCAATCTCTTTCGCGTCATCGAAGAGGTCGCATTCGAGCGCATCGACGTGCGGCTGGCGCAGAAGCTGCTCGAACTCTCCGGAGCGAAGCAGCAGGTCGTCGCCACGCATCAGGATCTCGCCAACGAGCTCGGCAGCGCGCGCGAGGTCGTCAGCCGGCAGCTCAATGAGTTCGCCAGGCGCGGCTGGTTGCGAATAGCTCGCGGAATTGTGGAGATCACCGACCGGCCGGCGCTCGTCCGCCTGGCACAGCATGGCTAGGAGCCGGCTCGACTTCGTGACTTAGTTACAGACCATTGCTCGACGCCGCTCTATCGTTTGCAGCATCGCAACGCCAAAGGGGAGCGTGACATGACACAGAACGTTGGCAAGATCGACCGGCTGCTCAGGATCATCGTCGGACTGGCGGTTCTCAGTCTCACCTTCGTCGGGCCGCAAACGATGTGGGGCCTTCTCGGCCTGATCCCGCTCGGCACCGCCCTGGTCGGCTGGTGCCCGCCCTACGCGCTGCTCGGCATCAACACCTGCGGAACCAAGTCCAGCCCGACGTCTTAGACCGGGCATTACAACAACGAGGCGCGGGCGGCGATGCCGCCCCGAAGCTTCATCGGGGAGCAGCAGCCATGTCCTATCCGATCGATCTCCGCGTGCAGCCCAAGGTGGCCGGCTTCTTCGATCCGGACACCAGCACGATCAGCTATGTGGTGAAGGATCCAGCATCGCCGTCCTGCGCGATCGTGGATCCCGTTCTCGATATCGACTATGCTGCCGGCCGCATCAGCACTCGCTCCGCCGACACGCTGATCGACTATGTCAGGATGAACGGTCTGCAGCCGCAATGGTTGATCGAGACCCACGCGCACGCCGATCATCTCTCGGCCGCGCCCTACATCCAGGACAAGCTCGGCGGCAGGATCGGCATCGGCGAGCACATCCTGACGGTGCAGGAGACGTTCGGCAAAGTGTTCAACGAGGGCACCGAATTTCGCCGCGACGGCAGCCAGTTCGACCGGCTGTTCAAGGATGGCGACACCTATCAAGTCGGGAAGATGACTGCGTTCGTGATGCACACGCCCGGCCACACGCCGGCCTGCGCGACGCATGTGATGGGCGATGCAGCGTTCGTCGGCGACACGCTGTTCATGCCCGATGGCGGCACGGCGCGCGCGGACTTTCCGGGCGGCGATGCGCGCACGCTGTTTCGTTCGATCCGCAGGATTCTCGAGACGCTGCCGCGCGAGACCCGGCTCTTCATGTGCCACGACTACGGCCCTGATGGACGCGAGGTGCGCTGGGAAACGACCGTCGGCGCGGAGCGACTCCACAACATCCACGCACGCGACGGCATGACCGAGGACGCGTTCGTCGCGCTGCGCGAGGCCCGTGACAAGACACTCGGCATGCCGCGGCTGATCATTCCGTCGCTGCAGGTCAACATCCGCGCCGGACATCTTCCTCCCGCCGACGAGAGCGGCAAGACCTTCCTGAAGGTGCCGATCAACGTGCTCTGATCCGGCGGACGGCATCATCGTCAGTTCCACGATCGCAGCGTCACGAAGATGTCAGTTGCCAACCATGGCGGTCACGCGCGACCTGTCTGCACTGGAGAAGAGATCCGAGATGAGGCGATTTGGTCTCAAGATGCCCGCGTTGACGCGCCGCCTGGTAGCGGTGCTGCTCGCGCTCGTCATGAGCTTGGCTCCTCTGCTCGGAACGTTCGACGCGGCGGCCGCCGCCACCGGCGACGCCGTTGCGCAGAACTGGTCGCGCCCGGCGACGAGCGCTCCGAAGCCGTGCCGGAAAGCCGTCCTGCCCGGCACCATGAACTCCTGTCCCTTTGCCGGAGCCGGCCTCACCGCGATCCCGGCAGAAGAGGATGCGACGGCGCAGCCCGTGGCGACGTCCCGGACGCTGGCGTGGCGGTCCTATGAAGAGGCGTTGGCGACGCAGTGCCAAGCCTCGTCACCCTACCGCCCGCCCTGTCGCCGCTCGTGATGAGCCAGCCGCTCGCGCCTCGCCCCTTGGCGTAACGCGACGGCTTCAACCGACGAATACTCCATATCGATCGCGCATGACGTGAATCGACGCGAGGCGCCCTGCCGCGAGGCTCGCCGAGCGCCGCAGCGCCATGGCCGCCGCAAACGCGCGATCCGCACGCGGGAGAATCATCATGTTCATTCGTCATCTTGGCCGGCTCGCACTGCTGCTCGGCGCGCTCCATGTTGCGGCGACGGCCGCAGATGCGGCCGAGCCGAGACCTCAGCCGAACCTCGACACGCGGCTGCTGGTCGGCGAGGTCGCACGCGCTGACGACGGTGCCGTCACCGCGTGGGCTGGGCTCGACGTCCGGCTCGGCGCCGGCTGGCACACCTATTGGCGCTCACCGGGCGAGGCCGGCGCGCCACCGCAGTTCGACTGGAGCGGCTCGCGCAACGTCGCCGACGTCACCGTCGAATGGCCGGCCCCCCGCCGCTTCAGCGAGCAGGACATCGACACGTTCGGCTACGACGAACACGTGCTGTTCCCGCTGCAGGTGCGGCTGCAGGACGGAACGGCGCCCGCGCATCTCACGCTGAAGGCCGTCCTGTTCGTCTGCTCCACCATCTGCACCCAGCAGGAAACGAAGCTCGAGGCCGACATCGCCGCCGCCTCGCACCGGCCGAACGATCAGGCGCTGATCGACGCATGGCGGCAGAGCGTCCCTCGCGAGACCGCACCCGGCCTTTCCATCACGGCGTTGCGCATCGTGCGCCAACCCAAGCCGCAATTGCTGATCGAGGCGCAGGCGACGCCGCCGCTGGCCGCGCCCGACGTGTTCCTCGACGGCGACGACGCGGTGTCCGGCGGACGCGCGCAGGTGAGTCCAGCGGCTGATGGCGGCGTGCGCATCATGGTGCCGGTGCAAGGGCTCGATCAGGCGAGCCGGTCGCATCCGCTGCGGGTCACCCTGGTTGACGGGGACCGTGCGATCGAAGCCGGGCTCCCCGTGAACGCAGCTGCGAGCGCACCACCTGCCGCAAAGACGGCGGGCGCGGCTGCGCCGCCGGCCTCGATCTGGGCGATCCTCGGCGTGGCCCTGCTCGGCGGCTTCATCCTCAATTTCATGCCCTGCGTGTTTCCGGTGCTGTCGCTGAAGCTCGTCTCGCTGGTCGATCACGATCCTGCCCACGCGCCTTCGCCGCGTCCAGCCTTCCTGGCGACGGCCGCCGGCATCGTTGCCTCCTTCGTGAGCCTCGCCGCCGTCCTCTCGGGACTCAAGGCAGCCGGGGCCCAGGTCGGCTGGGGACTGCAATTCCAGCAGCCCGCCTTCCTGGTCGCGATGATCGTCGTGCTCGCTGCGTTCGGCGCCAACCTGCTCGGCGTGTTCGAGATCCAACTGCCCTGGTGGATCGCCGGCCGCCTCGGCAACGCCTCCGGCCGCAACACGATGGCCGGTCACGCGCTCAACGGCTTCGTCATGACGCTGCTGGCAACGCCGTGCTCGGCCCCCTTCGTTGGCACCGCGGTCGCGTTCGCGCTGTCGCAGGCGGCCCCGCAGATCCTGTTGGTGTTCGCTGCGCTCGGCCTGGGAATGGCGGCACCCTATCTCGGCCTGGCAGCAGCGCCGCGTCTCGCCGCGCTGTTCCCGCGGCCGGGACGCTGGATGCTGAAGCTGCGTGCCCTTGCAGCGCTGGCGATGGCGGCAACGGCGCTATGGCTGCTGATCGTGCTCGCCGACATCAGCGGCCCGACGCCAGCGATGATCGTCGCAGCAGCGCTGCTGGTGCCTGCGCTCGTCATGACCGCGCGTCGTGCTCGGTTGCGGCAGACGCTGGCCGGAGCCGGTCTCGCCGTCAGCATCGGGCTCGCGCTGATCGCCGCGACGCGTGTGACGCAGCCGGACGCCGCAGGCCAGCCGGCCCGCATCGCCTGGCAGCCGCTGGTGCCCGCTGACGTCGCGACGCGGGTCCAGGCCGGCCACACCGTATTCGTCGACATCGGCGCCAGCTGGTGCCTCACCTGCAAGGTCAATGAGAAGCTCGTGCTCGACAGCGCGGCCGTGCGCACGCGGCTCGCCTCGGGTGTCGTCGCTCTCAGGGCGGACTGGACCTCCCCCAGCGATACGATCGCAAGCTATCTCCGATCGTTCGGCCGCTACGGCCTGCCGTTCAACGTCGTGTTCGGCCCCGGCGCTCCCGGCGGCATTCTGCTCCCCGAGCTGTTGACCCCGCAGATCGTGCTCGACGCCATCGACACCGCATCGACCATTCCTCAACCGGAGAACCACAAGACATGACCCGGACAACATTCGCCGCGTCGCTCGCAACGCTGCTGCTGCTCGCAGCCGCCATGCTGCCGCTCCAGGCCCGCGCCGAGGACGACGACGGCGACATTCTGAGCGAGGCGCGCATCCTGCGCGATCCCGCCATTCCCGTTCTCGGCAACGCCGCTGGCGACATCACGATCGTCGAGTATTTCGACTATCAATGTCCGTATTGCCGCAAGATCAGCCCGGACCTCGCCAAGGTCGTGCGCGACGATGGTCACGTCCGTCTCGTCTTCAAGGACTGGCCGATCTTCGGCGGCCCCTCGATCTACGCCGCCCGAATGACGCTGGCGGCGAAGTACCAGGACAAGTTCGCCGAAGCCCACGAGACGCTGATCTCGCTCAACGAAAAGCTCTCCGAGGCCAAGGTCGACGCGGCGCTTTCTGCAGCCGGGATCGATCTCGCGCGCGCCAAGGCCGATCTCACCGCCAAGGGCGGCGAGATCGACGCCGTGCTTGCCCGCAACCACGAGCAGGCCATGGGCCTCGGCTTCCAAGGCACCCCGGCCTTCATCATCGGCCGCTTCCGCGTGCCCGGCGCCCCCAACGCCCAAGCCTTCAAGCAGGCCATCGCAGATGCGCGGAAGGCGGCGGCGTCCCCGAAGTGAGCCGGCTTACCGGACTCACGCCGCCCGGATGTGAGCCAGGAACTGGTCGACCTCGCCGCGCAGCCGCGTCGACTGCTGGGCCAGTTCACCGGCCGCCGACAACACCTCGTTGGCGGCATGGCCGGTCTGCACGACGCCCGACGTGACGCCGGCGATGTTGCGCGTGACGTCCTGGGTCTTGCCGGCGACGAGGTTCACGTTGCCGGCAATCTCGCGGGTCGCCGCGTCCTGCTGCGCGACGGATGAGGCGATGATGGTCGAGATCTCGTCGACCTCCTGGATCGTGGCGCAGATCAGGCCGATGCTCTGAACGGCGGCCGCGGTTTCGGCCTGCACCGCGGCGATCTGGGCGCCGATCTCCTCGGTCGCCCTGGCGGTCTGGGTTGCCAGCGTCTTCACCTCGCTGGCGACGACGGCGAATCCCCTGCCGGACTCGCCGGCGCGCGCCGCCTCGATGGTTGCATTCAGCGCCAGCAGATTCGTCTGGCTGGCGATCTGGTTGATGAGCGCAACCACCTCGCTGATCTTGCTGGCGGCGATGTTGAGCCGCTGCACCTTGTCGTTCGACTGCTGTCCCTCGTCCGCGGCCTTGCGAACCACCGTCGACGCGCGCTCGAGAGTCTTGCTGATCTCGTTCATCGACGACGACAGCTCCTCGGCGGCCGAGGCCACGGTGTTCACGTTGTCGGACGCGGAGCCGCACGCCTGCGACACGGTCAGGGCCTGCTGCTTCGACTGGTCGATCGTGCTCGACATCGAGCGCGCTGTCGCCTCCATCTCGATGGCCGCAGCCGACACGGCGTCGACGACGCCCCGCACACTGGCCTCGAACCGGTCGGCCACCTCCATCATCACGCGACGCCGGTCCTCCTCGGCACGGGCCTGCGCTTTCTCCTGCTCCCCCTGCAGATCCCTCATCCGAATGGCGTTGTCCCTGAACACGGAAACGGCGCGCGCCATCTGTCCGACCTCGTCCGTGCGCTGCGCGGCTGGAACGCGGACATCCAGATTGCCGTCGGCGAGCTCGCGCATGGCGCTCGTCATCTGAACGATGGGTCGAGAGATGCCCCGGGCGATCAACAGGCCCGCGAGGGCGATCAGGACGAGACCGGCGAGCGTCATTCCGATCATGATGGCGCCGGCGCGATTGCGGGCCTGGATGAACTCGCTGTTGTCCATGACGATCTCGACCGCGCCGATCGGCTTGCCGGAGAAGTCCTTGATCGGACCCAGCAGTGCGACAACGGGCACGCCCTTGAGCTCCCCCTGGCGCGACAGGAAGCTGCCGGAAGTGGCCTGCCGATAGTCGCCGTTCGCGAAGAAGGACGTCTCCCCGATCGTCGTCGCAAATAGCTTGAAAGCCGCATCCCCGGCTAGGCGGAACGCGACGTCGACATGACGGCTACGCTTGAATTCGTCGAAGAAGCCTTGTCCGAAGGTCAGGCCGAACTCGACCGAACCGAGATGCTTGCCGGCAGAGACGATCGGCACCACGCCGCGGAGCCCGAGGCCGGCAACGCCACCTTCGAGCCCGACGATCGGCTTGCGATCGGTGTTGGCGGCCACCACCGTCTTGCGGAAGCCCGACAGATCGTCGCCGAACTTGGCCGGCTGGTGCACGCGGAGGAACGACATCGCCGGCGGGGTATGAAACTGAAACTGGTCGACGCCATAATCGGACTTCAGGCTCGCCATGCCCGCGCCAAACAGCCGCATCAAGGCGTCCCGGTCGTTCTGCGCCATGGCATCCTGGACGGCGGGAATCTTGGCGACCACCGCGCTCATGGCCTCCGCGCGGGTCGACTCCAGCTGCAAACGCGAATTGAACGCATCATATTGGGCGTGGAGCTCGCGCTCATTGGCCCGGTCGATAATGCCGCCGATGATCCACATGGCGACCAGCAGCACGAACAAGGCCGTCACAGCGGCGCCGATCACCAGAGAAAAGGTGATCCTGCTTCTCAAGCCAACAAACTTCAACATGCAATCCTCGAGCTCTGACCGGTGCTCAAGTATTGCAGCGCTGCAACTAATTAATCCTGAATGAGTCAGCCAATATTTCTAACTAACAGGACCAGGTGGGCAGCGAGGCGACCGTCGACACTCCCGCCCCTGGCTCCGTTCTCGCGTCGCAACTTCTTTTAGTTGCACATACTCGTCGATTCAACTTGAAAAGAACGACACTCGGCGCCTGACGGAGCCGAGTGTCCGACAGATTGGACAGAGCCTAGGCGACGGGACCGCCATGCGCACGCCAGCGGCTCATGCCGCCAGCATAGTGGCGGATGTCCTGCCGTCCTGCCGACAGCGCCCGCCGCAGCGCGGTCGCCGAACGACCACCGGCCTGGCAAATCAGGACCACCGGCTTGTCGTGCACGAGGTTGTCCGGGTCGAAGCGCGACAGCGGATGATTGACGGCGCCCGGAATGTGGCCGCTCTTGAACTCGTGCGGCTCCCGGACGTCGACGATCACGCAGCTACGCTGCTGATGCGCGCGTACCAGTTCGTCATGCTCGATGGCCGGCACGCTGGTCGATCCGGTCAGCTTGTTGAACAATCCTGCAAGCATTGGAAGAACCTCTCAACTGTTGACGATAGGGCGGTCGAATGAATGCCTAGCCCTGCGCCCGCTTCGCCTTGGCCTCGGATGCTTCGACCCAGAAGAAGAACGCCCCTGCACCGATCGCGAGCGCGGCAAACCAGACGCCATCCGGCACGCCGGTGATGTCGGGCAGCCGCACCTTGCCGAGCGACCAGACATTGAGGATGTGGGCCTTCACCCAGTCGAAGCTCAGCGCATAGAGGATCGCGCCGGCAATCATGCCGAACGCGCCGACGGCGGCATGCACGCTACCGCTGGCGATGGCGCCGAGCGCGGTGCCCGGACAGTAGCCGTAGACGACCATGCCGATGCCGAACAGTGCTGCGCCGAGCGCCACCGCCAGCATGTTGGCGTCCTTGACGTAGTATTTGGTATTTCCGGTATCGACCAGCAGCAGCACGCCGATGCCCCCGACCACGATCGCGGTGCCCATCACCTTCAGGACGGTGAAGTCGCGCAGCCGGAACTGGTTCTCGATCACGTTGCAGCTCGTGACCTTGCCCTGCTGCAGCAGATAGCCGAACACGGCGCCCATCAGGATCGGTCCGGCGATGCTCATCAATGACGTCATGACCTTTCTCCCTCTCAAGTCTTCCGGAACATCAGGCGCGACACGATCAGGCCGGTCGCGAACATCACCGCGAGGAACAGCCAGCTCGACAGCGCCAGTTGCAGCCCGCCGGAAATGCCGTGCCCGCTGGTGCAGCCGCCGGCCAGCCGCGCGCCATACATGATGACGATGCCGCCGAGAAACGCGGCGACGAAGCGCTTGAGCACCGACGGACCAAAGCGCTCCTTCCAGACCTCCGGCACCAGTTCGAGGCGCCACGTCCCCGAGATGACCGCCGACAGGAACGCGCCAAGCGGAATGCCGACCAGGAACCAGACGCCATAGTCCCATTTCAGCGGCATCGATTTCCAGTAGCTGTTGGCGGCGACGGCCTCGGATCCGATCACCGGCGCGGCGAACAGCGATGCGATGCGCGAAAACGCGGTCGTCACGCCGAGCGGGTCGCCGAACCCGGCAAACGCCACCCAGCTGAGGATGCCGATGCCGGCGCCGACCAGATAAGGCGACCAGTCAATGCGACCGGACTTGCCCAGATCCTTGACCATGACGTCATTCATCATTGCCACGACGGGTCCTCCCTGCTGACGCGGCCCTGCGCCGCGAACGACTTATCCAATTATATGCATATATTCGAATTTACGCAATTATTATTCGGGCCGGGCCGAGACATGAAACGGCGGGCTCTGCGGCAGCCGGACTGCAAGGGAAAGGCGGCATTGCGAATTCGGTGACCGTAGTCCCCGGAGCGAGTCGCGGCGGAGCATGATCCACCACGGCCCACGCTCTGTTCACGTCGGCGCGTCTCGCAAGCCCATCGTCCCGCGCGCCCCGGTCGCGCAGCCTGCCGCGGCCACGCGAGACGTCATCGTGAATGGGCTCACCGGCCAGCGCAGAAGCGATGGCCGGTGAGTGGTGAACGGACCTGCGCACCTGTCCGGCAGTCTCCCGACGCAGGACCGCGAATGGCGGCGAGATCCGATCTGCGCCGCACGCAGTCGCTGCGAGTCGTCCTAGGCAGCTCTCACTCCGGCGATGAATCTCTTCACTTCCATGCTCAGTCTGGCACTGTCGTCGGCCAACGATTTCGCGGCGGACAGCACCTGGGAAGCGGCGGTTCCGGTATCCACGGCGCCGCGCTGCACATCTGCAACGTTGGCTGAGACCTGCTGCGTTCCTGAAGCCGCGTGCTGGACGTTACGCGATATCTCCTGCGTGGCAGCACCCTGCTGCTCCACGGCGGACGCGATCGTGGACGAGATCTCCTGCAATTTCTCGATCGTGATGCTGATGTCGCGGATCGCACCGACGGACTGCTGGGTCGCGGACTGGATGCCGGATATCTGCTGGCCGATCTCGCCCGTGGCCCTCGCCGTCTGCTCGGCCAGCGCCTTGACCTCGGATGCGACCACCGCAAATCCGCGGCCGGCTTCCCCAGCGCGCGCGGCCTCGATCGTCGCATTCAGCGCGAGCAGATTGGTCTGTCCCGCAATCGTATTGATGAGTTCGACGACGTCGCCAATACGGGCAGCAGACTTCGAGAGCTCGCTGACCTGCTCATTGGTCTTGCGAGCCTGCGCAACCGCCTCATTGGCCATCCGGGCCGAATCCTGGACTTGCCTGCTGATCTCGTTGACGGATGCGGACAGCTCCTCGGTCGCAGATGCCACCGACTGCACATTGGTGCAGGCTTCCTCGCTGGCCGCGGTGACGGACGTGGCCAGGTCCTGTGCGCGGCCCGCCGTATGGGTGAGCCCACCGGCGTGACCTTCCAACGCGCTCGATGCCGTGGAGACGGTTTCGACGATCTCACCGACCACAGCCTCGAAGCGGCCGGTGATCTCGTCGAGTCTTCGGCTGCGCTCCAGTTTCACCTCTGCCTCTTTCGAAGCGATATCGTCGGCCCGCTTCTTCGCAATCAAGGCGGTCTTGAAGACCTCCAGCGCGTCGGCCATCATGCCCACTTCCGTCTTCTGGCCGCGATAGGGAATCTCCGTCGTCAGGTTGCCCTCGCCGAGCGCCTGCATGGGCCTGATGATCGAAGCGATGCACCGGGAAATGTCGCGAATGAACCAGCTTCCGATCCCGATGCCGGCGAGAACGGCAAGGACGATGACAGCCGACATCAATGCAAACGCCTCGGCATATCCATCCGCGGCGATCTTCGTCTCGGCGTCGGCGCCCCGATTGTTGAGGTCAATCAGCTTTCGAAGATACTCGTCCGACTGATTGGCGACGCTCCGGACCGTCTTGTTGAACAGGTCGCTCGCCTGCTTGGTCGCGTTGCCGTTCCCTGCGCGCAGCACCTCGAGCACGCCATCGGCAGTCTTGACATATTGCTCCCAGCCCCGCGACCAGCTCTCGAACAGGCTGCGCTCCTCGGCCGACGAGATCATCGCCTCGTAGGAGCGGCGCGCCGTCGCGATCACGGCGAGGGTTGCCTTCATGTTGCGGTCGAGATTGTCCCTCTCCTCAGTCGTGTCAGCCGTCATGTAGGCCCGGAGCTGGGCCCGATTGAGGTTGATCGCGGAACGCAGCTCGCCGAGCACACGCACGCTCGGCAGCCAGTTCTTGGCGATCTGTTCGGTATGCGTGTTGATCGTCTGCATGCCGCGAACGGCCAGCAATCCGACGATGGTCATCGCCACCAACAGCAGCGCAATGACGGCCGCCATTTTTGCTCGAATGGAGAGTTGCGACATCTCGCGTGCCTTTCGTCGTCCGGCGCTTCGTATCGGTCCGCCGCACAATTGCGCCGTCCGCCTCGCGACGGTAACACCCGACCTTCGCAAATTTGGTTAACGGCGAGGATCTCCGGACTGCGATCTATCAACGTCATTGTCCCGTTGATAGTTGATCGGCATGCACTGCTCGGGGCGAGCCGCGGACGATGCGATGTACGCTCCTGCGTAAACGACGCAAAGACGGGGTCTTCGGACCCAGCATTCCCGACGCCGCCTGGCAGAAGCAGTCTCGCTTCCGGACGATGCCTCACAAAGGCATGACGGAGGACGACTGAACCGGACTCTGCACTGGCTTGGCCGCGAACAGCCAGCGGTCGACGACGAGGTCGGTCACGCCCGCACCCAGCCACATGCCGCCGAGCACGATCCAGGCCGTCAGCGCGAACACCGATGCCCCGGTCACGCCGGCTCCGACGGCGCAGCCGCCGGCCAGCATCGCTCCAAATCCCATGAGAACGGCGCCGATCAGATAACGTCGCATGCCCCGGCCGTCCGAGAAGCCTTCGAGGTTGAGCTCGCCCGCCAGCGCGGCGGCGATGAACGAACCGATAAACACGCCCGGGATGATGCCGAGGTCGAAACCCGGCTTCAGCTGCGGGCTGGCGAGCACCTGCATCAGGAGCTCGGCGGAAGGGCCGCTGAAGGTCAGACTTTTCAGCGGCACCGGCGCGAACGAGGCCTGCCCGAGCTGATAAGTCAGCAGCCAGCCGGCGGCGACTGCGACGCCCGCGCCAACGGCCGAGCGCAGGATCTTGGCACCGACCTGAAACTTCGACACCGCGGCGAGACCGGCCAGGAACCAGAGCATGCCGAAGCCGAGCTTCTCCGGCGTGCCGCCGCCGAACACGCTCATGATGTCGCGCGACGGTCCGCCATCGACGAGCCAGAGATTGGTGAGCCACTCACGCAACGGGGAGAGCAGGCCGTGATAGGCGGACTGCGCCGTCACCGCGAAGATCAAGCCTGAGAGCAGCGCCCGCAGATTGCCGTTGGCGGAGAGCACCAGAAGCCGGCTGGCACAGCCGCGCGCCAGGATCATGCCGCAGCCGAACAGGATGCCGCCGATCATCGCGCCGGAGATGCTGCCCTGCTGCGCCAGTTGGCGCGCTTCCGAGACGTCGAGCAGGCCCATCGCCACCAGCGCCTGGGTGCCAAGCAGCGCCGAAGCGAAGGTGAGGAGCCACACCGCCAGCCGCGGACCGCCCTGCCCGCGCGCGAACTCGACGGTAGCTGCGCGCAGACAGAAGCGGCTGCGCTGGGCGAAGAAGCCGAACGCGCCGCCGACCGCGAGCCCGCCCAGCAGCGACACCAGCTCCTCACCCAGAAGGTCGATCAATGCGGTGAGCACGGGCGCTCTCGTAGTTCAGGTCCGCCGCTCAACGCACCGGCGGCATCGGCAAGGACGCACGCGCCCGTCACGGGCGCAGATAGGCATAGCCGCTCTGCTGCAGCTCGGTGAGGCGCACCACGCCGCCCTTCTCCGCCACTGCAAAGCCGGGCAGGAGATCGTCGAGCTTCACCCCCTGCGCCTTCATGGTGTTGGCACAGGCCTCGAAGCCGACGCCGGCCTTCATCAGCCGCTCAGCCAGAGCCGATATGGTCTGGTCGGCCGAGATCGCGTGAAAGGCGCGCAGACCCGGTCCGTGGATCACCAGCCGGATGTCGGCGCGCCCCGGCCCGCCGGTGCCATCGACGTGGTTCTGGAGGTTGCCCAGAACGAACAGCGCGCGGTCCTGATCGGCGAGATGATAGGCGACGCGCTGGCGCGGAGACTCGGTCGCGGCCTGAGCACTGCCGACACCTATCATTCCGAACAGGCTGGCAAGACCGGCTTGCATCAAAGATCGTCGTTCCATGGGCTACTCCTAACGCGCGGCTGCGATGAATCCTGCGATGCGATCCGCAGCATCCTCGGCGGCGAGATCGCGAAAGAAGTGATCGGCATCATCGATCGTCTCCAGCCGGACACGACTGCCGGCGCGCGCGGCCAGCGGCGCGAACGATGCGGCCACGTCCGGGACGGTCTTGTCTTCCGCGGCCGCTAGCACCAGGACCGGGACTCTGACGTCCGCGATCAGCGCCGCCGTGTCCTGGCGCCGGTCGGCGTGGTAGAACGCAGCGAAGGCGCGCGCGGTCACCTTGGCGTCGCGGCAATAGATGAAACCCGGTACCGACATCCACTCGCCGCCACGGCCCGAAGACACAGCAGCTTCAGCCTTGTCGAGCAGCGGCGCCAGGGGCTGGCCATAACTCTCCGCATAGGCGGCCTTCAGGCTGGTCTCGATGCCCACGGTGGCCGGCGCCAGCAGGATCGCGCCCTCAATGGCGGCTTTCGGATTGGCAGTCAGATAGCGTGCGAGCTGATTGGCGCCGCGCGAATGCCCGAGCACGAAAATGCGCGACGAGGTCTGGCGCGCCTCGGCGAGCCAGGCAGCGATCTCTTCGATCGCATCATCCGGCGCGTAGTCATGCGGCTTCGCACAATCGTACATGCCGGTGCGGCGATCCAGCCCGAGCACGAGGTTGTGCGCGAGCGAGGCGATGCCACGCTCCGCCAGCGCCTTCGACAGGCCCTGGATGGTTTCCATGTCCTTGTGGGCAAGCGTGCCGTGCGTCATCAGCACCAGCGGCACATCAGGCGCCGACCGCGCCGGCAGCCTGAGCGTGCCGAGCGCCGTGCGGCCGCCGATCACCAGTTCGCGCGGCTCCTCCGCGGCCAGCGCGACCGAGGCAGAGAGACAGACGACAAGAGCGAGCCACCACCGCATCGCAGATTCCTTCACGGACGCACAATCGTCCAGTTCTTCTCCGACAGCTCCAGCAGGGTCGCGACCCCGGTCTTGACCACCGTGACGCCGGCGAGCAGCGACGGCTGCCGGCCCTCCTTGCTCGCGAGCGTCTCTAACGTGTTGCCGCAGGCGATGAAGCTCACATTGGGCATCGACTTGGCGAAGCCGAGCACCCGCTCCTTCACCGGCGAGCGGTCGGCCAGCAACATGTCGAGGCCGCCATTGAACGCCACCACCACGATCTCGACCTCGTCGCCCTCGCCCGAATAGTGCCGAGAGACATTGGCGGCGACGTCGAGCACCGCGCGCATCTTGGCCGGATCCTCATCGCTGATCTGCAGCGCGAGCCGATGCGGCTCTGCCGCGGCGGCAATCGAAGCGGCCCCGCTCGCGGCGAGCGCGACGGATGCGGCCGCCAACAGCATCTGGCGGCGGCTGCATCCGACCTTCGTCACTCGACGCCCCGCGGCTTGCCGTCCTTGTCCTCGGGCGTCACGTCGACAGCGGTCGCACGTCCGGTGATCTTGACCGGCGCGATGCAGTTCGTCATGCACGGCTCCTTCTGCCAGAACGCCTTCTCGCTGGCAGCCCGATCGTCCATGATGAACCCGCCTTCGTTCGGCATCTTAATGGTGGCGAGATTCTTGTCGGTCAGCTCGAAGTTCTGATCGGTGATGACGTCGTTCAGATAGAGCACATAGGCGACCAGCGCGTAGTACTCGTCGACCTTCAGCGACTGCGGGCTGCCGAACGGCATCGCGTGGCGGACATAATCGAACAGCGTCGAGGCGTAGGGCCAGTAGGAGCCGACCGTCTTGACCGGATTGTCCGAGGTGAGCGAGCCCTTGCCGCCGGCGAGCACCGGCCAGCGGCCGGCGCCCTCGCCGAACTCGCCGTGACAGCTGGCGCAATTGTCCATGAACAGCTTCTCGCCCTGGGCGACCGTGCCCTTGCCGGCCGGCAAACCCTGTCCGTCCGGCCGCACGTCGATGTCCCAGCCGCGGATTTCCTCGACCGTCGGCGCGCGACCGATGTTGAAGCGCTGCGGCGCATTGGTTTCAGTCTTCGCGACGGTCTTTGCCTCGGTCTTTGCCTCGGTCTTGGCCGCGATCTTCTCGGTCGGACCACCGGCGAGCGCGACCGAGCCCGCAATGGTGGCGAGCGCGGCTGCAATGATCAGCTTAGGCGACCTCGACATTCTCGACCTCACCATTTGCCTGCACGTGCCAGGTCTGGATGCCATTGTTGTGGTAGATGGAGTTGTAGCCGCGGACCTTGCGCAGCTCGGCCTTCGAAGGCTGGACGTAGCCGGTCTCGTCCTGCACGCGCGACTGCAGCAGCAACGGCTCACCGTTCCAGTCGAACTCGTAGTAGAAGCGCGTCAGCGCCTTATCCAGCACCGGGCCGTCGATCCGCGCCGGCCACCAGTTGCGGCCGCCATCGAGCGACACGTCGACCCGCTTGACCTTGCCGTTGCCCGACCAGGCCAGGCCCGAGACGATCGTAAACCCCTTGCCGTGCTTGATCGGCGCCTGCGGGCTCGGACTCGTGATCACCGACTTCGCATCCATCGACCAGGTGAAGCGGCGCGCCTTGCCGTTCGGCAGCAGGTCCGTGTACTTCGACGTCTCCTCGCGGGTGTGCCAGGGCTGATCGCCGACCTCGATACGGCGCAGCCACTTGACCCAGAGATTGCCCTGCCAGCCCGGCACGACCAGGCGCATCGGGTAACCCTGCTCGGGATACAGCGCCTCGCCGTTCATCTTGTAGGCGATGATGCAGTCGTCGAGCGCCTTCTCGATCGGCAGGCTGCGATCCATCGACGCGGAGTCCGCGCCCTCGACCAGCAGCCATTTGCCGCTGGGCTTGACGCCCGTCTCTTCCAGCAGCGTGCGCAGCGAGACGCCGGTGTACTGCACGCAGTGGATCATGCCATGCGTGAACTGGCAGCCGTTAAGCTGGGCGCCGCGCCATTCCATGCCGGAGTTGGCGGCGCATTCCATGAAGTGAATGCGGTTGACGCGCGGGTAGCGCTTGAGCTCGTCGAGCGACAGCAGCAGCGGCCGCTCGACCAAGCCATGAATCATCAGCCGGTGATCGGCCGGATCGACCTCGGCGACGCCGCCGTGATGGCGCTCGAAGCACAACCCGTTTGGCGTGATGATGCCTTCGAGCTCGTGCAGCGGCGTGAAGCTGACCGAGGATTCGCGCGAGGCCGTAAGCCATTCGACGTCGCGGCGGACGACGTCCTTCTCGAACTTCGACGGCTTGCCGTAGGGGCGCACGGCGACGCCCTCGCCGAGCGTGCGCGTCCATTCCGGCACGTTCGGCGGCTGGTTGGCGGGATTGCCAGCGCCGGCTCGGGCCTGCGAGGCCAGCGCGGTGGCCGCGAGGCCACCAGCGGCGGTCAGGAAGCCGCGGCGCGACGCGCGCGGGACTGAGGAAAGTGATTTGTCCTTGGACATCGTCGTCACACTCCGGAGACTTTGACGGCCCGGTTGGGCTCGAGACGCACGGTTTTCTGGCGCTGCAGATAGCTCGACACGACCTCCCAGATCGGCGGACCCTGCGTGCCCTCGTTGACGCTAGCCCAGCCCGCGACCTGATATTCGCGCGACGGATCGATCGCGGCGCCGGTCTTGATCAGGCGCATGTCGGAGATGCGCTGCCCCTGCGGCTTGTTGACATCGATCGCGTAGGACATGCCGCCGATGCGGACCATGTCACCGCCCTGCTGATAATAGGGGTCGACATTGAACAGGTTGTCGGCAACGTCCTCGATGATTTCCTTCAGGCGCGTGCCGGTCATGCCCATGCGGTAGACGGCAGGATAGGTGATCGCGGTGGCGTTGGTGACGTCCTCGAAGGTGATGTCCTGGCCCGGCATCACGCTGGTGCCCCAGCGGAAGCCCGGCGACAGCGCGATCTCCGCATCGCGCTCCTGCAGCAGCGCCTGGCAGATCAGGTCGTCGAACGTGCCGTTGAAATTGCCGCGGCGATACAGCAGCGTCTCGGTGCGTCCCAGCGGACGGGCGAGCTCGGCGGCGAACGGCTTGCGCACCTCGGCGATCTTGGCCGCCATCGCCGGATCCGGCGTGATCACGTCGGAGAACAGCGGGATCAGCTTGTAGCGATAGCCCTTCACCTCGCCATCCCCAACGTCGAGATCGAGCCGCGAGACGAACTTGCCGGAAGAGCCCGACGCGATCAGCAGCGTCTTGCCGACCTTGACCGCTTCGGGCAGCGCATCATGGGTGTGGCCGGTCAGGATCACATCGAGCCCCTTGACGCGGCTGGCCAGCTTGCGGTCGACGTCGAAGCCGTTATGCGACAGCAGCACGACGAGGCCGGCGCCGTCCTTGCGCGCCTTGTCGACCTGAGTCTGGACGTCCTCCTCGCGCACGCCGAACGACCAGTTCGGAATCATCCAGCGCGGATTGGCGACCGGCGTGTAGGGGAAGGCCTGGCCGAGCACCGCGATCTTGACGCCGCCGCGCTCGATCATCGTCGAGGCCTCGAACGCCGGTTCGTTCCACTCGGTGTCGCGGATGTTGAGGCCAAGGAAGGGGAAGCCGAGCGCATCCACCGCCTGCTTGACGCGCTCGGTGCCGTAGGTGAACTCCCAATGCCCGGTCATCGCATCGGGCTTCAGCAGCGCCATGCAGTCGATCATGTCCTGGCCGCGGGTCTTCAGCGACGACCATGATCCCTGCCAGGTGTCACCGCCGTCGAGCAGCACGACCTTGTCGCCGCGCTCGGCGCGGATCGCCTTGATGACGGTCGCCGCGCGGTCGAGCCCGCCGATGCGCCCGTAGGTCTTGGCGAGCGCCTCGAAATCCTCCGAGGTCAGCGCATAGGCCGACGACGAGCCCGGCGCGATGCCGAAGCGGGTGAGGAAATCCTTGCCGGTGACGTGAGGCGGCTGGCCCTTGGCGTCGCCGACGCCGAGATTGGTCGACGGTTCGCGGAAATACAGCGGCATCAGCTGGCCGTGGATGTCGGTCACATGCACGAGCGTGACGTTGCCAACCGGATCGAACGCCAGCAGCTCCTTCTCGGTCAGCTTCTGCTGGGCAAAGGCGCGGGTCGTACCTGCGAGCCCGGAGCCGCCCGTCAAGGCAGCCGCCGCCAATGCGACCTGAACGAATTCGCGACGCGATATCATGATGTGTCTTCCTTGTGTCCGCGGCTAGTTGCGGACCGACGGTGTCTCGACGGGCAGACCGATGCCGCGCCAGGCGACGTAGAGCTCGAGCGCCAGAAACTCATCCGACAGCGGCTTGTAAGGCACGCCGCGCACGTCGAACATGCAGCCCTCGAAACGCTCGTGCAGCGGGACCAGGCGCTGATCGCGCAGCCGGTAGGTCGGAAAGCCGTTGGTCTGCCCCTGGCTGAGAAAATCGGCGCGCATGAACTTGCCGTTGTTCTTCTCATGGCAGGAAGCACAGGCGAGATCGAGCTGGCCGACCCTGGTGTAGTAGATCTCCTTGCCCTTCTCGAACCACGGCGACATCGGACCGTCGGTCTTCACCGCCACCGCCATGCCGCGCGACTGGAAACGGACGAAGGTCGTCATGTCCGTCAGTTCCTTGGACTTGAACGCCCAGGGCTGCGCCTTCATGTGCTCGGTGCGGCAGATGTTGATCTGCTGCTCGAGATTGACCGGCTTGTTGAGCTTCTCGCTCCATTTGGGCATCGCCGCGCCCACGCCCTTCATGGTCTTCTCGGCCTCGCCGTGACAACTCATGCACGACTTGCCTTCGCCGCCGTCGACCGTCTTCCAGACGTCGGCGGCCCGCTCGACCGCGAGGAAGCCCGGATTCTCCAGGTCGTCATCCTGGAGCGCGCGCGTTTCCTTGGTGCGGAATTGATAGCCCGAGATGATGGTCTTGAAGACGTGGCCGGGAGGCGCCGGAATGCCCTTCCGTTCCGCCTCCTGGCCGAACGTCGCGACTGCCGACAGGGCCAACGCGGCCGAAGCCAGGACGGCGAGAGAACCGTAGCGAATGGACATCCGTCACTCCTCCTAGCGATGGCACGCTGCCGATCAGGCCTTCAACGCGATCTTTTCCTCGGCCGTCAGCACCGAACCGTCGTCATCGGTCCAGGCGAACTTGAACGTGCCTTCCTCGTCGACCTTCGCGTCGAACTGGATGTACGGATTGGCCGAGATCGCCGGCTCCAGCACGCAGGAGAACACCGGCTTGCCGTTGAACTCGCAGGTGAACTTGTTGATGATCTTGCGCGGAATCGGCTTGCCCTGCGCATCCTTGCGCTGGCCCGATTCCATCAGATGCGAGACCAGCGTCTTGATCTGGATGATCTCGCCCTTCTTGGCTTCCTTCGGAAGCTTGATCCGCGGCTTGTCTGCCATGTCTTCTCTCCCCTGTCTCAGCCGCCGCAGCCGCCGATGGTGACCTTGACGGTCTTGCGCTCGGTGAACAGCGAGCCGTCGCTCATCTTGGCGACCGCGATCACGTTCTGGGTCTGCGCCAGGCGGATGCGGATCGACGCCTCGGCCTTGCCGGACATCGGCGTGAACATCAGCGTCGCGACGCCGGCATTCGGATTGCCGTCGGCCACGAACAGCACCTCCTTGACGTAGTTCTCGGCGGTCATCGGGCTTTCGACCGTGAGCGCGAGCGGCACGGTGTTGCCGTTCTCGGCGATCTCGGGCAGATCGAGCGTGATCTTGCCCTTCACCGCGTCCTTGCCGCCGGTGAACTTCTTGATCATCTCGGCCGCGTCATTGCTCGGCTCGGCGTTGGCGGCCATCGGCAGCACCGTCAAAGCGACGAAACCGCCGCCGAGAAGGAACGCCTGTCGTCTGTTGATTGCGCCCATGCATCATCCTCCAGAGGCGGTTATTTCAATGTTTCGAGAAAGGCGACGACGTCCTCGACCTGCGCGGCCGTGAGAACGGACTTGCCGACGAACTCCGGCCTGACCCGATTGAGTCCGTCGTTCTTGTAGAAGGCGGGCATCACCGTATCGGCGAAGATTCGCTTGGGATCGGCGACGATGAGGCGCAACTGCGCCGTGTTGTAGCGACCGGCCACGCCGTCGAGCGATGGGCCGAACTCGCCATGAAAATCCTCGGACTTCAGCGCCGTGACCTGGTGGCAGGCAAGACAATTGCCCAGCGTCCGCGTCAGGAACACCTTCTTGCCGGCGTCGGCATTGCCGGGCGCGCCCGTCAGCGATTTCGGAATGGCGTAGTCGACGACATCGAGCCTGATCGGCTCATCGCCTCGCGCTGCTGCCGAGAGCAACGCGCAGAACAAGGCAGCCGGAATCAAACGGCGCATGTTTCCACCCTGACGACGAGGCTTCCCCTCGCCTGCTGATGATAAGGACTTACGGTCCATCATATTCACAAATTATGATTTGATAATGTGATTGGTGTCAAGACGAATTCGATGCGGCAGCGCACTCAACCTTTGGACGAAGCGAGATAGTCGCGGAACGTGCCGCGCTCATAGGCCTTGTCGCGCACGAAGCGGAACATCGCGAGGAAGTGCGGCGGCTTCAGATAGCCCGGGGCCCGCGCCACCTCGCGCACGAGCGGCTCCTTGGCTGCAACGCCGTCGGCAGAGGGCGGAAAGAACTGGAAAGTCGGCGTGAAACGGATCGCGTAGCGCTCGGCGAGCTCCTTCTCGGTGAGTTCCTGGCCGTCGAAGTCGGTCACCCTGCGGGCGCCGAGCAGATTGAGTTGAAGAATCTCGAAGTTCGCCCGGATGTACTCGGTGATGGCAGGGTCGGCGAAATTGACCAGATGGGTCTCTCGGCAATAGGGACAGCCGCGCAGCTCCCACATCACCGCGAGCCGCTTGCCTCCCGACGCCGCGCTTTCGAGATCTTCACGGAGATCGAGGAAGCTGTTGAGAAACCACGCCTGATGATAGAGCCCGTCGTCGCCGAGCACCGCGTCCGCTCGCACCGGCATCGGCACGGCGCCGAGCACCGCCGCGGCAGGCAGCATTGCAACCAGGTCGCGACGCGACATCGTTCTGTTCGAGGTCATGGGCCTGCCCGCGCGCTTTGCCAAGTCGGTGAAAGTTCGATACATGATATTCGAATAACAGAATGTGAAAAAGGACATTCGATGCTGCGCCGCGCCATCCTGCTGTCCGTCGTCCTTGCAAGTGTCGGCTGCACCGTCCATGCAACGGCCGGTGAGAGCGCGGGGATGGCGGCCGTCATGCAGTCGGCCATGGCTAGCCTTCGGACCGCGGCGAGCTATGGGCGAACCGGCAACATCGCTCTGGCGCAGATCGAGCTCGACGATGCGCGCCGCGCCTGGACCGCGCTCGGCCGGATCAAGGATCAGCCGGCGCCCTACTCTGCCAAGTCCTTGAAGGATCTGCTCAGAGAAGGTGACGACCGGCTCCGCAAGGCCGACGCTTCGCTCTCAGCGGGCGATGGCGCGACGGCGACGGCGGACATTGCAGCGGTCCGGCAGGCGCTGCATGTGCTGCGGCAACAGGCAGGCGTCGTCGAGCTCGGCGATTGCGTCTTCGAGCTACGGCCTGCCATGGACGATCTGCACCATTTCGCGGCCGACTTTGCAGCAGCCAGGGCGACGGCCGCCGAGGTCAACCGGGCCGGCGAAGCATTGCGCGCGCAACTGCAGCGCTGCAACGGCCTCGCCGCGCCCGACATTGCCGGCCAGGCCGAATTCCGCCGCCTGATCGACGGCGCCGCCACGAGCGCGCAGAACATCGGTCGCGCCGCGCACGAGGGTGACACCGGCCTCGTGCATCGCTACGAGATCGAGCTGCAGTCCTTCGTCAACCTGCTGGATTTCCGCTTCGGCTGATCAGCCGATCGTAGCGAGCGAGGGAAAGCGTTCGAAGATCCATTCCGACAGAAGCGGGATCACGCCGGCGAGAAAGGCGACACCGGTCAGGACGAGAAAGCCGCCCATGGTCTTCTCGACCAGCGGCAGATGCGGCTTGATCCCCTTCAGCATGGTCATGAACTGTCCCGTGAAGGCCGCCGCGATCAGGAACGGGATGCCGGTTCCGACCGAATAGGCCGCGAGCAGCAGCGCGCCCTTTCCCACGGTGGCCTCCGCACTGGCCATCATCAGCACGGCGGCGAGCACCGGCCCCGCGCAGGGCGTCCAGCCAAACGCAAAGGCCAGCCCCATCACGAACGCGCCGAGCAGGCCGGCCGGCTTGCGGCCGACGTCGATCGTCGCGCTTCGGTACAGCAAGGGAATCCTGAGCACCCCGAGGAAATGCAGTCCCATCGTGATGATGACGAGGCCGGCAACGATGCCGAGCTGGCTGAGATGGCCGGCGATGAAGCGACCGAAGACCGAGGCCGTCGCACCCAGACCGACGAACACCAGCGAAAAGCCGCCGACGAAGCACAGCGCGGTCAGCACCGTCCGCCGCCGCTGCGCTCTGCTGGTCTCGGTGATCGTGTCGGCCGCCGAGACGCCCGCCATGTAGCACAGGAACGGCGGGACGAGCGGCAGAATGCAGGGAGACAGGAAGGACAGGAGGCCGGCGGCGAGCGCTGCGCCGAGCGTGACGTCGAGATCCATCTTTCCTCCCGGGCAGCCCGTGCTGCGTGCCCGAGCTGCAGCGCAGGCTTCGGAAATCGCGCACTAGTACATATTCGAATTTAATGATAGATTGACCGGCAAGTCCAGAGAGGATGGCGGCATGTCCGGTAAAATCACGGCGCGCGGGTTGGCAATATTGGCATCGGTCGCGGTCGCCGTACTGTGCCAGTCGTCGCCTCTCCTCGCTTCCGAACTCGTGATGTTCGAGCGTCCGGGCTGCGGCTGGTGCGCCCGGTTCAATGCCGAGATCGCGCCGATCTATGCCAAAACCGACGAAGGGCGCAGCCTTCCCCTGCGGCGGGTCGACCTGACCCAGCCGCTGCCGGCCGATCTCGCCGGCATCGATCCCGGCGCATTCACACCGACATTCGTTGTGGTCGATCAGGGCCGCGAGGTCGGGCGGATCCGCGGCTATCCGGGCGACGCGTTCTTCTTTGGGCTGCTCGGCCGCATCGTGAATGTTACAAGCGGGGCTCAAACCCGCTCCTGACGGACAATCGAGGGATCCAGAATCCATGCCGCTGCCGAATCTGAAGGATATCGAGACCTCCGCCGAGCTCGA
The DNA here is from genome assembly GCF_032377575.1 of Bradyrhizobium sp. SZCCHNS2022. Lineage (NCBI taxonomy): Bacteria > Pseudomonadati > Pseudomonadota > Alphaproteobacteria > Hyphomicrobiales > Nitrobacteraceae > Bradyrhizobium > Bradyrhizobium sp. SZCCHNS2022. The sequence goes on from NZ_JAUHHZ010000001.1 coordinate 4,632,363, forward strand.
GCAGATGATCGAGAAGGCGCGAGAGGCCAGCGAGATGCTCAAGGCGCTGTCCCACGAGTCCAGGCTGCTGCTGCTCTGCATCCTCTCCGAAGGCGAAAAATCCGTCACCGAACTCGAGCAGTTCCTCGGCGAACGGCAGTCGACGGTCTCGCAGCAGCTCGCCCGTCTCAGGCTCGACCGGCTGGTCACGACGCGACGCGACGGCAAGACGATCTATTACAGTCTGGCGAGCGAGGACGTTCGCAAGATCCTGACCGCGATCTATGACGTCTTCTGCGAGCCGGTCCGCAAGCGCCGCCGCTGAGCGTCGCTCTGCGCTGCGAAGATCGACGGCCGCATCCGGCAATCGGGCTCGAACGCCGACAGCGGGCTTTGCAAGAGGGTCTAGCTTCGCCGGCGATCCTGGCGCAGAGTGCCCGGACACGAACAAGGACGTCGGGGAGGAATGCTCGGTCCGTCAGCATTGACGTTCATGTGCGGGCTGTTGGCAGGCGCCGTGCTCGGGGTCGCCGGCCGCGCAGGTCGATTCTGCACGCTCGCGATGCTCGAGGACGCCTTCTTTGGCGCCGACACGCGGCGCCTCAAATCCTTTGCCCTGGCTGCGGCCATCGCGCTGGTCGCGACCCAGCTGCTCGCCAGCTTCGGCCTCGTCGATCTCTCCCGTTCGATCTATCTGACCTCCACCATTCCGCTCGGCGGCGCCATCCTGGGCGGATTTTTGTTCGGGATCGGCATGGCGCTGGTCGGCACCTGCGGCTTCGGGACCCTGGTTCGCATCGGCGGCGGTGATCTGCGCGCCATCGTCGTCTTTCTCGTGCTCGGCGTGTCCGCCCTGGCGGCGATGCGCGGTCTCATCGGATTCATGCGCGTGGGTCTGATCGAGCCGCTGTCCGTGCATCTGCCGGAGGCGATGAATCAGGGCATGGACACGCTGCTGTCCCTTGCGCTCGGGTCATATGCCCGGCCCGCGATCGTGTCCGTCACGGCGGTGGCGCTTGCGGCCTGGGCGCTGGCCGATGGACGGCTGGTGAAATCGCCGCGGCTGATGCTGTCGGGAGTAGCCGTCGGCGGCGCTGTCGCCTTTGGCTGGTTCGCAACCGGATGGCTGGGCAACGACGATTTCGACCCGGAGCGGGTAACCTCGCTCAGCTTCGTCGCCCCGCTCGGCAACACGGTGCTGTACATTGCCACGCTTTCCGGCAGCCACGCCGACTTTGCGATCGGCTCGGTCGCGGGGGTCATCCTGGGGTCCTTCGTCGCGGCAACGTTCTCGCGCGTCTTTCGCTGGGAAGCCTGCGACGACGCTCGCGAACTGAAGCGCCACATGGTCGGCGCGCTGCTGATGGGCACCGGCGGCATCATGTCGATGGGCTGCACCATCGGCCAAGGCCTGTCCGCATTCTCGACCCTCGCGCTATCGGCGCCGCTGACCATGCTCGCAATCACCTGCGGCGCGCGCCTTGGGCTCGAATACACGATGACCGGCGAATGGCGGCCCGCGCTCCTGAACCTGCTGCGCATGCACCCGTGATGAACGACAAAGCCTGACCGGCGCATCGCCCTCGCGCGCCCTCGGCGACGGAGATCGTCGCTCGCGTCAGACCGAGCACGAGGCGAAGCCCGGTGAGCAAGGGTTTCTCGAAGCAATCGGCCCGCGTACCCAGGCTCACATTGTATCGACCATGGCACTGATCACCATCGGGTGCCGGCTCATGCCCAGATAGTCGTTCGGACACCAGATCGCGACCTCGCGCTTGCCTCGCCCGAATGCCAGATCGCATGTGGCACGATAGCGCCGCCCTGATGCAGCCGATCCAGCGCATCGCGGAACATCCCGTCATATTCGGGCAAGAGGGCCGGACGATTGCGCCTGATCGTCCATGATCGACGCCCTGCCTGCTATCTTGCCCGGTTGAACTGGTAGGAGCCCTGGACGAACACGCCGTAACGCTCCGTCGTGTATCTCAGGACCTGATTGAACGAGTCGACGGCATTGGTGCTGAGATGCCACCAACGCCCACCGATGCCGATCCGGAAGTTGTCGGTCAGCTGATAGTTCAGGACGGTCTCGGCCTGGAAGCCGGTTCCTTGTCCCGAAGCAGGATCGCGACCGAAGGTGAAATAGTGCGTGTCGATCGCGTTCTGCGAGGTCCAGACATAAGCGGCCTCCACTTGCCAGTTCAGCCGATCCGACAGCCGCGTGTCGAGTGTGACACCCGCCCGTCCGGTGTGCCACCGATCCTGCTCGGTCACCACCTTGACGCCGGCGCCCAGCGCTGGACTGCAGATCACCGGATTGCCGCCCACCTGGGTGCAGCCGCGCGCATCGACGGTTTCCGTCCAATACTGATAGCCGACGAAGGCGCCAAACCGGAAGCGATCGGTTTCCAGCAGGTTGAAGCCGACATCGAGATTCGCGTATTGCAGCCGCCCGCCGACATTGCTGACGGTCTTGGATGACGGATTGACGAAGGGAGCGAAATCCTCGTCGACGAGCGTGCCCGAGCTGATCTTGCCCGTACCGATATAGCCCTTCAGGAACATGTTGGTGAACGGGCCGTCGAGCGCATCGACCCTGAAGAACATCTCGCCGCTATGCCCGGTCATGCCGCCATAGGCGAGCCGGGAGACCTGCTGCGTGGCGGCCTGGTCGGCGAAATAGCGATAGCGATTCTGGCCCGAGCTGAACCAGTAGCGAACGCCGGTCTCCAGCATGTAGGACGGCATGATCGACGCACGCGACTGCAACGGCATGTCGCCCGAGCCCGCCCCCTGCCCGCCTTGCAACGCTGCGGGCCTGGCCCAGGCGCAACTGACGATCGAGGCGTTGCACTTGGTGACACCGTCGGCGTTGAAGTCGCGCCGCAACGTGACCGTCGCGAACAGATCCTTGGTCGTCGTCTTGACGTTGGCCAGCGTGCTGTCGACGAACCGGTACCCGATCTCCGTTTCCAGGCTGATCTCCTTCGACCAGAGATAGCTGACCAGCAGCGACGGCAGGATCGTGTACTCCTTCAGGTCGGTCTTGGTCCCGGACCTGTACCCCGCCCGCAGCCGCGGGCTGATGGAGAGATCGGGCGTGATCGGATAGCGCGTGGCGAGATCCAGCACGTAGAACTTCGAATCCGCCAGGCTCGCGTAGCGCAGCGCGCCCATGAACAGATCGCCCGGCTTGATGATGCCGTTCCCGGTCAGCTGAGCCGACAGATAATATTCGAGGCCGCTCGCCGGTGTGCCGTCGACGCCTCCGGACGGCAGCGTGCCGGTCAGATTGGTGACCGTGGCATCGGCGGCGACCTGCCAGGTCTCGTTCAAGGGCCGCGAATAGCTCACCATCGCCGACTGGAACGTCGGCGTCCGGTCGATCGCGAGCTGCCTGATCTCGCCCGCGGTGTTGAACTTCATCATGTCGTAGAGCGTCAGGAAGGGTTGGCCCTGCAACGCATTCCAGGTCGAGAGAAAGGGCACCCGCCGATAATCGAACGAGGCGTTGACGACCGACTTGTCCTCGAACGTATACGTTCCCGAGAACACGGCCGCATTGAGCGCGCGGAAATGCGTGTCGTAGTCGATCAGGCCGAGCAGCGACTTATTGGCGTCGAAATAGCGGAATTCGGCGCCGATGGCCTGGCGGTCGACGATGTTGCGGTCGTATTGCGTGATCAGGTAGACGGTGGTTTCGAGCCCGCCCAGGATCTTGCCGAAGTCGATGCTTGCGCCATAGAGCGTCTTGCCGTCCTTGAACGGTGCGTCGAAGCGGCTCCAGTTCGGCGAGCCCGCAAGCACGTTCAGGCGCAGGCCGGGGCTCTTCTGCCAGCTCAGCACCGCACCGTCGAAACGTCCGATCACACCGCCGGTGTTGCGGGATTGGCGTCCGAGACGCAACGTCACATCGGCTTCCTTGAGCGTGTAGTCGACCTGCGCGGTCGAGACGCCGTACTTGTCGTTTCCGGTATCGAACTGGCGTTCATGGGTGAAAGCCAGCCTGAACTTGGTCCTGATGCGATCGTTGTCGGCGGTGCCGAGAAAGTCGAAATTGGTCAGCAGCGTGTTCTGGTGGACACGGTGCGCGTCGGGATCGGCATTCGGGTTCGGCGCGATCGCCCTGTCCTTGACGGCGCTGGTCGTGTCGTTGGTAATGAAGGTCGTCGACAGGCTGCCCGACATCGACCAGCGGGTATCGCCGTTCGGCCCTGCCGCCTTGGTCGGCATATCCGCTCCCATGTCGGGGTTGGCAGCAGGCATGTCGCGCGGCCGCGCCGGCGCGCTGCTGGTCGCGGTGAGAAGCGCGGCGAGCCGCTGTCTGACGCGCTCGGCGCCCTCGCCGCTCGGATAGCGGCGCAGATAGTCTTCATACTCGGCCTGGGCGGCGGCGGTCTGGCCGGCCTTCTGGCGCGCGACGCCGAGCAGCTCCTGCGCCTCGGCGCTCGAACCGTTTTCGGGAAGTTTCAGCACCTTCCTCAGGAGATCGATCGCGGCGCTGAAATTGCCCTTCTTGATCGATGCGCGCGCCTCGTCCATCGACGCCTCCGCAAACCGGATATCCGCCGCGGAGGGCTGCTGCATCGAGCGATTGTCGTTGCGGACCGACGCCGCCGCACCGGGGATCACTGCCGGCTGCGGGGCTTCCGGAGCGGCCACGCTCGGCACCAGGGCCTTCACCTTGCAGGCCGACACCGGGCCCTTCCGGGCAATGACGATCGCCACCTGCTCGAAGCTGCCGGATTGCACGATCTGGTAGGTGAACTCGCCGCCAAACTGGACGACGAGGATCGGTCCTCGGTTCTGATCGAGCGTCAGATAGACGTCCTGGATGCCGGAGCCCTGGGCGTTGTCGACACGCACACCCTCGCGTCTGACCAGGCGCCGCGCAGTGACGGCGTCCCGATCGACCAGTTGCAGCGAGACACTGAGCTGGCTGCCCTGGTCGAGCGGGAAATGCCCGGTGTAGCGGACGCGGACGTGAAAATTGACCCGCAGGAGGCTGCAGTTTCCGACCGTCGTGGCATTCGCGCTGGCGACGAACTGATCGATGACCGGCTGGGCCGGTGCAGCGCCAAGGGCGCCATCGAGCAGGATCGCGAGCAGGCCGGTCAACAGGATGATCGCCCCTCGGGGCGACCTCGCTGCCGCGGCCATTCTGAAGCGGCCGCGCATCACCAGCCGCCTCCATTGACCCGGTGCTGCCGCTGGCGGCGGGTGACGATGGCGGTCTGCGACTTGTCAGCATAGATGTGGCACGCGCCGGTGCAGTCCTTGAGCTCGGCGACGGTGTAGTTCATCGGTGCCGGCTTCAGGAGCTTGGCGTGCTGCTGCGGCCGGAAATCATTCGCGTGACAGGCGGCGCAGTCAGGCCTGTAGGCCGCGAACTTGAAGGGGACGGCTTGCGAGTTGCCGCTGTGGCAGGCGGTACAGCCGATCGCCGCGCTATGGTTCGGATAGCTTGCCGACATATGCCGGTAGTTCACCGAGCTCCAGCTGATCGTCCGGTGGCAACTCTCGCAGGGGACGTTGGTCACGAAGTGCTTCTGCGACTTGCCGGTGGCGTTGGAGCCGTTGTGACAGCTGGCGCACGGCGCCGTCAGGCTGGCGTGATCCATCCGTGCGCCCGAGAACGACACGGTGTTCTTGTGGCAGCTTTCGCAGGGCGCGCTGGTGACCACGTGACGCGGCGGCTTGCCGCTGGCCGATGATCCGTTGTGGCAGGTGGCGCAGGCTGCCATCGTCCCGGTGTGGCTGAAACGCGCGCCACTGAAGGTCGTCGTGCTCTTGTGGCAGGTCTCGCACGGCGCGTTGGTCGCGACGTGCTTCTGCGGCTTGCCGCCCGCGGCCATGCCGTTGTGGCAGCTCGCGCAGGCCGCCGACGTTCCGGTATGGCTGAAGCGGGCGCCGCTGAACGTCGTCGTGCTCTTGTGGCAGGTCTCGCACGGTGCGCTGGTCGCGACGTGCTTCGGCGGCTTGCCGCTCGCAGTCATGCCGTTGTGGCAGCTCGCGCAGGCCGCCGTGGTCCCGGCATGGCTGAAGCGGGCGCCGCTGAACGTCGTCGTGCTCTTGTGGCAGGTCTCGCACGGCGCATTCGTCGCGAGGTGCTTCGGCGGCTTTCCAGGCGCATTCATGCCGTTGTGGCAGGATGCGCACGGTCCCTGCGCGGTCATGTGGTTAAATCGCGCGCCGGGCTCTGGGGCGCTCGGCCCGGCAAGTCCTGCCCTCGGGCTGAACGTCGGCAGCAGCGACGGAAGCCGACCCGCGTTCTTCGCCTCCGGCGAGTCGGTGCCGGCGGCACCGATCGGAGGCGCGAGCTTGCTGCGCAGATCATTCGGTACAGACGCGGTGGGAGCGGACGTCGTTTGCGGCAGCGAGCTCGGCGGCTGCGGCACAGCGGCCACCACACCGCCGGGCTTCGCGGAGCTTTCGGATCTGGAGAGGCCTGGCGCCGCGGCCGAGCTCCCCGCTTCTGAGCCGGTCGTCGCGGCCGTCGACGTCGCAGCCGTATTCGCCAGCGGCTTGCTGCTGAACAGGAGCGTCGAGCTGGATGATGCAGCGGGCTTGGTCGCAGCTGCGGCCTGCGATGCAGCTGGTGCAGCGCTCGCACCCGGTGCGGCATCGGGAATCGTCGCTGCCGTCATGGTGCGGTTGGCGGTCGAGGCCGGCGTCACCGCCTTTGCGACCGGAGCCTGGGCCTGAACCACCGACCTCGCCGTGGTGGAGCAACCCGCCGCCGGCTTTTGCGGGTCGTCGTCCCAGCTGGAGAAGTTGGCGGCGGCGCGGACGTGGCAGCAGCCGCAATCCTGGGTCTTGGCGCTGTGATCCGGCCCCTGCGCTCCTCTGCGGCCCTGGCTCCGGTACGAGCCGTTGTGACAGCTGTCGCAGCGCGTCGCGTGCACGGCGGCATGGCTCATTGTGTAGGTCGCAAAGCTCGCCGCGGTGTTGCTGTGGCAGTTCGAGCACTGGACGCCCGTCACCGGAATGTGCGGCGGCGTCGTCAAGCCCTTCGCGCTCGAGCCGTTGTGGCAGGTGGAGCAATTGGTATTGGCAGCGGAGTGGGTGAACGCAGCGCCACCCCAGCTGGTGAAACCACCGCTCGCCGCTTTGCTGTGACAGCTGACGCAGTCGGCTCCGCCAGTCGCGACGTGGCCCGGGAACGACGCCGTGCCCATGGCACCCTTGGTGCCCTGGCCGGTGAAGCTGCCGTTATGGCAGCTGTCGCAGCGCGCCGTCGCCACCGCGGCGTGGTTCATGGTGTAGGTCGTGAAGCTCGCCGCGGTGTTGCTGTGGCAGTTCGAGCATTGCAGCGTCCCGGTCGGGATGTGCGGCGGCGTCGTCATGCCCTGCGCGGTCTTGCCGTTATGGCAGGCCGCGCAATTGGTGTCGGTGGTGGCATGCTTGAACGCCGCGCCGCCCCAGCTGGTGAAGCCGCTCGCGGCCTTGGCGTGGCAGCTGACGCAGTCGGCGCCGCCGGTCGCGACATGGTTCGGGAACGACGCCGTGCCCAGCGCACCCTTGGTGCCCTGGCCGGTGTAGCTGCCATTGTGGCAGCCGTCGCAGCGCGCCGTCGCCACTGCGGCGTGGTTCATGGTGTAGGTCGTGAAGCTCGCCGCGGTGTTGGTGTGGCAGTTCGAGCACTGCAAGGTGCCGGTCGGGATATGCGGCGGCGTGGTCATGCCCATCGCGGTCTTGCCGTTGTGGCAGGCCGCGCAATTGGTGTCGGTCGCCCTGTGGGCGAACGCGCCGCCGCCCCAGCTGGTGAAGCCACCGCTGGCGGCCTTGGCGTGACAGCTGACGCAGTCGGCGCCGCCAGTCGCGACGTGGCCCGGGAACGACGCCGTGGCCATGGCGCCCTTGGTGCCCTGGCCGGTGAAGCTGCCGTTATGGCAGCTGTCGCAGCGTGCCGTCGCCACCGCGGCGTGGTTCATGGTGTAGGTCGTGAAGCTCGCCGCGGTGTTGGTGTGGCAGTTCGAGCATTGCAGCGTCCCGGTCGGGATGTGCGGCGGCGTGGTCATGCCCTGCGCGGTCTTGCCGTTGTGGCAGGTCGCGCAATTGGTGTCGGTTGCGGCATGCTTGAACGCCGCGCCACCCCAGCTGGTGAAGCCGCTCGCCGCCTTGCTGTGACAGCTGACGCAGTCGGCGCCGCCAGTGGCGACGTGGTTCGGATACGACGCCGTGCCCAGCGCACCCTTGGTGCCCTGGCCGGTGAACGAGCCGTTGTGGCAGCTGTCGCAGCGCGCCGTCGCCACCGCGGCGTGGTTCATGGTGTAGGTCGTGAAGCTCGCCGCGGTGTTGGAGTGGCAGTTCGAGCATTGCAGCGTCCCGGTCGGGATGTGCGGCGGCGTCGTCATGCCCTGCGCGGTCTTGCCGTTATGGCAGGTCGCGCAATTGGTGTCGGTCGCCCTGTGGGCGAACGCGCCGCCGCCCCAGTTGGTGAAGCCACCGCTGGCGGCCTTGGCGTGACAGCTGACGCAGTCGGCGCCGCCGGTCGCGACGTGGCCCGGGAACGACGCGGTGCCCAGCGCACCCTTGGTGCCTTGGCCGGTGAAACTCCCATTATGACAGCTGTCGCAGCGCGCCGTCGCTACCGCGGCGTGGTTCATGGTGTAGGTGGTGAAGCTCGCCGCGGTGTTGGAGTGGCAGTTCGAGCATTGCAGCGTCCCGGTCGGGATGTGCGGCGGCGTGGTCATGCCCTGCGCCGTCTTGCCATTGTGGCAGGTCGCGCAGTTGGTGTCGGTCGCCCTGTGGGCGAACGCGCCGCCTCCCCAGCTGGTGAAGCCGCTCGCGGCTTTGCTGTGACAGCTGACGCAGTCGGCGCCGCCGGTGGCGACGTGGTTCGGGTACGACGCCGTGCCCAGCGCACCCTTGGTGCCCTGGCCGGTGAACGAGCCGTTGTGGCAGCTGTCGCAGCGCGCCGTCGCCACCGCGGCGTGGTTCATGGTGTAGGTCGTGAAGCTCGCCGCGGTGTTGGAGTGGCAGTTCGAGCATTGCAGCGTCCCGGTCGGGATGTGCGGCGGCGTCGTCATGCCCTGCGCGGTCTTGCCGTTATGGCAGGTCGCGCAGTTGGTGTCGGTCGCCCTGTGAGCGAAGGCGCCGCCGCCCCAGCTGGTGAAGCCGCTCGCGGCTTTGCTGTGACAGCTGACGCAGTCGGCGCCGCCGGTGGCGACGTGGTTCGGGTACGACGCCGTGCCCAGCGCACCCTTGGTGCCCTGGCCGGTGAACGAGCCGTTGTGGCAGCTGTCGCAGCGCGCCGTCGCCACCGCGGCGTGGTTCATGGTGTAGGTCGTGAAGCTCGCCGCGGTGTTGGAGTGGCAGTTCGAGCACTGCAGCGTCCCGGTCGGGATGTGCGGCGGCGTGGTCATGCCCATGGCGGTCTTGCCGTTGTGGCAGGTCGCACAATTGGTGTCGGTCGCCCTGTGGGCGAACGCGCCGCCCCCCCAGCTGGTGAAGCCACCCGACGCTGCCTTGGCGTGGCAGCTGACGCAGTCGGCGCCGCCGGTGGCCACGTGGTTCGGGTACGACGCCGTGCCCAGCGCGCCCTTGGTGCCTTGGCCGGTGAAGCTGCCATTGTGGCAGCTGTCGCAACGTGCCGTCGCCACTGCGGCGTGGTTCATGGTGTAGGTGGTGAAGCTCGCCGCGGTGTTGGTGTGGCAGTTCGAGCATTGCAGCGTCCCGGTCGGGATGTGCGGCGGCGTCGTCATGCCCATCGCGGTCTTGCCGTTGTGGCAGGTCGCGCAGTTGGTGTCGGTGGCGGCATGCTTGAACGCCGCGCCGCCCCAGCTGGTGAAGCCGCCCGACGCCGCCTTGGCGTGACAGCTGACGCAGTCGGCTCCGCCAGTCGCGACGTGGCCCGGGAACGACGCCGTGCCCAGCGCGCCCTTGGTGCCCTGGCCGGTGAAGCTGCCGTTGTGGCAGCTGTCGCATCGCGCCGTCGACACCGCGGCGTGGTTCATGGTGTAGGTCGTGAAGCTCGCCGCGGTGTTGGTGTGGCAGTTCGAGCATTGCAGCGTCCCGGTCGGGATATGCGGCGGCGTCGTCATGCCCATCGCGGTCTTGCCGTTGTGGCAGGTCGCGCAATTGGTGTCGGTGGCGGCATGCTTGAACGCCGCGCCGCCCCAGCTGGTGAAGCCGCCGCTCGCGGCCTTGGCGTGACAGCTGACGCAGTCGGCGCCGCCGGTGGCCACGTGGTTCGGGTACGACGCGGTGCCCAGTGCGCCCTTGGCGCCCTGGCCGGTGAAGCTGCCGTTGTGGCAGCTGTCGCAGCGCGCCGTCGCCACCGCGGCGTGGTTCATGGTGTAGGTGGTGAAGCTCGCCGCGGTGTTGCTGTGGCAGTTCGAGCATTGCAGCGTCCCGGTCGGGATGTGCGGCGGCGTCGTCATGCCCATCGCGGTCTTGCCGTTATGGCAGGTCGCACAATTGGTGTCGGTCGCCCTGTGAGCGAACGCGCCGCCGCCCCAGCTGGTGAAGCCGCCCGACGCCGCCTTGGCGTGGCAGCTGACGCAGTCGGCGCCGCCGGTGGCCACGTGGTTCGGGTACGACGCCGTGCCCAGCGCGCCCTTGGTGCCTTGGCCGGTGAAGCTGCCATTGTGGCAGCTGTCGCAACGTGCCGTCGCCACTGCGGCGTGGTTCATGGTGTAGGTGGTGAAGCTCGCCGCGGTGTTGGTGTGGCAGTTCGAGCATTGCAGCGTGCCGGTCGGGATATGCGGCGGCGTCGTCATGCCCATTGCCGTCTTGCCGTTGTGGCAGGCCGCGCAATTGGTGTCGGTCGCGGCATGCTTGAAGCCGGCGCCAGCGAAGCTGGTCGTGCTGGTGTGACAGGTCTCGCACGGCAGATTGGTCTGCAGATGGTTGCCGGACTTGCCGCGCGCCGTCGTGCCGTTGTGGCAGTTGGCGCAGCCGGCGACGATGCCGGCGTGATCCATCTTCATTCTGATACGAAAGCTGGCCGTCGACCTGTGGCAGACATCGCAGGGCGCGGTGGTCGTGACGTGACTCTTCGGCTTGCCGCGTGCCATCACGCCGTTGTGGCAGGTCGTACACGAGCCCTTTGCCTGAGTATGATCGAGCGCGCGAACGTCCTTCCATGACGAGGTCTGATGGCAGCCCTCGCAGCGCCGCGTGGTCATCGGGTGGTTGACCGACATGCCCGCTGTCTGCGCGCCGTTGTGGCAACTGGCGCACTGCGTCTGCGTGCCCTTGAACCGCCCACCGACGTGACACGACGAGCACTCCACCCCGACATGGCCTCCGGTCAGCGGAAAGCCGGTCGAGAGATGGTCGAACGATCCCTGTGCAGCAGCCTGCCCTGCAAACACGAAGGCGAGCAGCATAACAGCGAGCAGCCACCGCACCAGACGGTGCGATGCTCGCCCCAACAGCCCCAGCTTGCTGTAGCAGCTGCCCAACTCGAACTCCGATCTTCACTCTCGACTCGATCGCGATCCGGACGTGCAACGGCGATCGGACTCATCGAGCAGAGACCTTCCGGGCCTCGCTGATCGACGGTCGCCGCGACAAATCCAATAGCTTCTGCAGATTTCCTGTACGGCCCGGCGGCATGTCTCCCCAGCCACCGAATACGCCGAACGCCCCCTGCTCCTTTGATCCAGCGCTACGTCGATCGAGCGGCGACTAAGTCATCAGCTAGATCAGGCAGCGTATGGTACGCCTACGACAGGACTTCCAGAGACGCGCAAAGCTGGCCCAAAACTGGGCCAAGCTGAACTCAAGCTGAATGGCTCGTCGGGTTTCCGGCCTGCTTCGCTCGCAAGGTTCTCGCAGCGCATCGCTCGAGCCATTGAACTGCGGGGAGGCCGACAGCTCTTGCGAGCTCATCTCAGCTCGACGGGATCTCCGACGTCCGATGCGGCCGGGCAGCCGCTCGAATCAGTTCCTGATCTGAACGTTGCGCCATCCCGTGGCGACATGACAGCGCTCGCACGTCTGGCCAAACGTGCCGTTGTGCACGTCCGAGCTGCGATGACAGCTGAAGCAATCCATCGGAAGCTTCAGGTCCGGCGGCGACTTCGCCTTGTGACAGGCCTCGCACGTGATCTTCTGATGAACGCCGACCAGCGGAAATCGCGTCTGCCGCGCGTGATCGAAGCGCCACAGCCGCCATCCGTTCGGATTGTGACACGTCGCACACCGCCCGCCGAGTTTCCCCTGATGGAAATCCTTGTGGCAGCTCTCGCAGGCCATCGGCGTGTTCTTGTAGGCCGAAGTCCGGTGGCACTCCTCGCAGGGCACCGATTTGTGCAGGCCGATCAATGGAAAACGTGTGATTTCATGATCGAAGGAGAGCTTTTTCCGCCAGCCGATATCGCTATGGCACGTCTCGCAACGCTCGCCGAGCTTGCCCTGATGCGGATCCTGCTTGCGGTGACAGGACACGCACGACGTCGCGAGCTTGTCCCGATAGAGGTCGCCGGTATGACAGCTCTCGCATTTCACCTTGGCATGCGCATTCCGCAGCGGGAATCGAGTCTTGTCGTGATTGAAGCGGACCGTCTTCCACTTGTCCTGATCGTGACACGTCTCGCATTTGTCGCCGAAGCGGCCGCCATGGACATCCTGAAGACGGTGGCACGAGCCGCACGACGTCTGCAGGTCCTTGTATTGCTGGCCGGAATGACACGTCGCGCAAGCGACCGATTTGTGGGCGCCCACGAGGGGAAACCGGGTCTTCGTGTGGTCGAACTCCTTTGGTGCGCGCCACTTCACCGCCGTGTGGCAGTTCTCGCAGCGTTCACCGAGGCGGCCACGATGCGGATCGAGCGCCTTGTGACACTCGAAGCAGGTCGACGGCGTGTTGCGGAATTTCACCTTCGCGACGTGGCATCCTGCGCAAGGGACGTTCCGGTGCGCATCGACCAGCCGGTAGTTCGTCATGTCGTGGTTGAAGGTCTCCTTGTCGAGTTGGACGATGTCGGTCCCTCGCCCCTTATGGTCGGTGTGACACTGCCTGCATTCCTGAGTCAGCGCCGCCTGGTCGTGTCCGTGCAGACGCTCACGCTGCCTGCGATCGACGGCAATCTCCTTGTGGCAATCGAGGCAGAGGCCCGACTGCGCCTTCCGCGTAAAGGCTTCGTGGCACTTTCCGCATTCGCTCTCGAGCTTGGCGTGCTTTTCGGTCAGCGGGCCGGGCATGACCAGCTTCTCCAGCAACGTCTGCGCTCGAAGTCCGACCGACAGCATGGCGACGCCGACCAGGAGGGCGACAAGGGCAGCGAGGCGCCACCGCATCACGCAACTCCGTCAATAGTGATGCACGGCCCAGACATGAACGAGACCCGCCAGCAGCATGAGGAAAAACAGCGGCAGATGAAGCACATGCCACAGTGAAAACAACCGTTCGAAGAATGTCAGCTCAGCGGCCTTCCGCACGGCCGCAGCGTACCGCCGCACGACCGCTTCGATCCGTTTCTCGCGGCGCCGGCGCTCGGACCACGACCATCGCGCACGCTTCGCTTCAGCGCGAATAAGCCGGCGCGCTTCCGCAACCACGTTGGCACGCAACCGCCTCGTGCGCGCCGCGATGATCGCTCCCGTCCGCAGGCTGCCCAGCGCTGTCAGCGGCACCTTGTTGTCGAGCCCCTTGCTGAAGGCGGCGAGCTCCCGCGACACGAACGATGCAGCCTGCATCTCCTGACCGAGCTCCGTCCTCATTGCCTCGGCTTCCGCAACCAGCTCCTTGACACGCGCCCTCCCGCCATGAAGGCCCATATGGATCTTGCCATAGATGTACCGACCGATCACACCGCTGATCGCCACGATCAGCATGGCGAAGAACGCCACGTTGCTGTTGAGCGCTCCCAGCTTGAAATTCGCATGAAACAGGATGAGCACGGGGCCGGCGACGCCGAGCAGCATGTGGGTTCTGAACCAGAACGGCACCGATCCCATCCCGCGCAGCGACTTGAAGCGCTTGCGCATCGAATAGGCCAGAAGCGATAGCATCGCGGCGCTGCCGTAGATTCCGAGCCAGTATCCGGTGCCGGATCCCGGCGTAATATACTCCTCCTCCTTCTGCAGCCAGCCGACGGCAATCGCTCCGAGAACGATGACCGTGATGACGACCGGAACGGCTCCTCGAAGAGGATTGCCGCTCACGCGAGCGACCGTTGCCCTGCTCATGTCCTTGACGCGTCCTGCGAAACCCGATTGCCGGATCGGCGGATGTCCGGCTCACCTGCAGATCTCCGCATCTCAATCAAGAGAGCATTTAGTGATAACCACTTGCAACAACTCCTCCGATCTTCCGACACTGACGTCATTAGTCCGAAATCAGCGCGAGCCATATTTCCGCCGACGCCATCTGTTCAACGAATGACCTAATCCTTGTCCGCAAGACGACAGATCATTCTGGAATTTCTATGTCGACATCTCTTGAGAGGAATTTGCATCTAGCACCGACGTCGACCGTTTCGCGCTGCGGTCAGCGACTCCACCGCCCTTCTGTTAGTTCGTAGAATTAGGGGAGCGAGAACGACATGGCGCTCGATCTCCTGATCGTCTACGCAGCTCCGATGCTCGGCGTCTGGGCCACCTACATGGCCGTGCGCAAGAGACGAGAGATAAAGAGCGTCGCGAAGCTCTCGGCTGCCAAGGACGCCGGTCTTCTCGAGCCGGCATCGCTTCATCCGATCATCGATCCCGCCTTGTGCATCGGCTGCGGCTCATGCGTCAGGGCATGTCCGGAGGGAGACATTCTCGGCCTGATCGGCGGCAAGGCGTCGCTGGTGGAGCCCTCGCATTGCATTGGACACGGCGCCTGCAAGGCGGTGTGCCCGGTGAACGCCATCACGCTGGTGTTCGGCACCGAGACGCGCGGCATCGACATTCCGAACGTGGACGAGGCATTCCAGACCAACGTGCCCGGCCTCTTCATCGCCGGCGAGCTCGGCGGGATGGGGCTGGTTCGCAACGCCATCGAGCAGGGACGTCAGGCGATCGACTCCGTCCGCAAGATCAAGACCATCGGCAAGTCCGACATGCTGGACGTCGTGATCGTTGGCTGTGGTCCGGCCGGACTCTCCGCCAGTCTCGCCTGCCTGCAGCATAAGCTGCGCTTCGTCACCCTCGAACAGGACTCGCTCGGCGGCACTGTCGCGCACTTCCCCCGCGGCAAGCTGGTGATGACCGCCCCCTTCACGCTGCCGCTCGCGGGCAAGTTCAATTTCAGGGAGCTCAGCAAGGAACAGCTGATCGCCTTTTTCATGGGCATCGTGCGCAAGGCCCGTCTCAAGGTGCACGTCGGCGAACGCGTCGAAGCCGTCACCCGAGCCGGAGAAGACTTCGAGGTCAGGACCAACCGCGGCAACTACCGAACCCATGCCGTGCTTCTGGCGATCGGACGCCGCGGAACGCCGCGCAAGCTGGAGGCTCCAGGCGAGGAGCAGACCAAGGTCGTCTATCGGCTGATCGATCCCGAGCAATATCGCGGCCAGCACGTGCTCGTCGTCGGCGGCGGCGACGCCGCGCTGGAAGCCGCGTGCTCCATCGCCGACGAGCCTGGAACGACGGTGACGCTTTCGCATCGCAGCGAGTCCTTCAATCGCGCCAAGCTGAAGAACCGCCAGCAGGTCGAAACCGCCGCTCGATCAGGGCGGCTTCGCGTCATCTACAACTCGTCGGTCAAACGGATCGGCCGTGACGACGTCGACATCGATGCCGACGGCAGCATGAACACGATCCCAAACGATGCCGTCATCGTCTGCGTCGGCGGCATTCTGCCGACCGCTTTCCTGAAGAGCATGGGTATCGAGGTCGAGACGAAATATGGCACGGCATAGATCTTCTCTCGTCATCATCCCCCTGATCTGTCTCGTCGGCTTGAACATGGCGTCGGTGGCGCTGTCCGACGACGCGCCGACGGGCGCAAGCGCCGGTGCCACCCAGGCTGCCGATGCGGCGATCCGGGTCGGACGTCCCGAGGAAGCCGTGAAGCTGCTCGAGCGCGCGGCCAGCGCCGGCGATCCGGAGGCACAGTACCGGCTTGCATCGCTCTACCGCTCGGGTCTAGGCACCCGATCCGATGACGCGCTGGCGTTCAGATGGATGGACGCGAGTGCAAGGAAGGGGCACGTCAAGGCGCAATACAATGTCGCGACGATGTATCTCGCGGGGCGCGGGACGCCGGCCGATCCCGAGCGCGCGCGCGATTGGCTGCGCAAATCGGCGACCGCCGGCTATCAACCCGCAGAGCGGTTGCTGGCCGACATGGCCAATCGACCTTCGTTCCCCCGCACCCGCGAGACGGAGCACGTAGCAGCGCGCAAGCCGCCTCCGACGCTCGATGCGCAGGCCGCGATGCGAAATGGCCATCCAGCCATCATCGATGCGGCCCTCCGCGGTCAGCTCGATCCGATGCGCCAACTGATCGCTGCGAAGGCCGACGTCAATGCGGTCAACGAGGACGGCGATACACCGCTGGCGATCGCCGCGGCGGCCGGGCATCTGCGGCTGGTGGAACTGCTGCTGGCCTCAGGCGCCACCCCGAACACGGGCAACCGGCGCGGCGACACGCCGTTGATGCTGGCCGCGGACAAGGATCACGCAGACGTCGTCAAACTGCTGCTGACGCGGGCGGCCGATCCATCCGCCGCGCGGCCGGACGGCTCGACCGCATTGCTGATCGCGGTCAGCCGCTGCAACGTCGCCGCCACCGCCGCGCTTCTCGAGGGCGTTTCGAGCAGCCTGCCGACGACAGCGGACGGCCGGACCCCGCTGATCCTCGCGGTCGCATCATGCGCCAATGCCGCGCTCGATCGGCAGCTCGTTCAGAAGTCCGACCTCAATGCCGCCGATACGCAAGGCCGTACCGCACTCTGGCACGCCGCCAATAACGGCAATGTACGGGCCCTCGATCAACTGATCCGTGCCGGCGCCGGCGTCGACCGCGCCGACGCCGACGGAAAGACGCCGTTGCTCACCGCCATCGAAGGTCGCAGTGCCCCAGCCTCGCTGTTTCTACTGGAGCATGGCGCCGATCCCAGACGTGCGACCACGAGCGGAAACACTGCGCTGATTCTCGCTGCTCGCGCCGGGCTCGCCGACGTCGTCGCGGAACTTCTCAAACGCAAGGCCGATCCGAACTTGCGCAACGCCCAGGGCATGAGCGCACTGATGATGGCCGCGACTGACGGCCATGTCGGCATCGTGCAGAGCCTGCTCGCCGCCGGGGCCGAGAAGCAATTGAAGAACAAGCGGCGCGAGCGTGCCGCGGACATTGCGACAGCCAGCGGCCATGGCGATATTGCCAAGCTCCTGGAATAGCGACGAGCCGTCCTGCATCCGCATCCGTACCAGCGCCGATGCGGCATTCGCCGCGCGAGCCATAAAGAGCTATCAGCGGGCATTTCTCGACCAGCAAGGCGCTTCGTCGCGGAATATAGCCCGCCGATTAGCCGATGCAAATCAGTTGCATTAACACTACGGCGCACGTCGAATGATCATCATCGTTCGGTACGAATGATGCCTCATTCGGCGCATTGAGTACCAGTTCATCACGGACACTTGATAGTTAGTCGCAGGAATAGTCGCTGCGGTCGGGGAGCCAACATGACAGCGGAGGCCGGATCCTTTGCACTCATTATCGCGCTTGTCGTGTCGCTGGCGCAGTCGATCGTTCCGTTTGCGGCGCTGCGTCGCCAGTCCGCGATGATCGCCGGCTTCGTTCGTCACGCCGCCCTGACTCAGTTTCTGTTCGTCGCGATCGCGTTCGTATGCCTGACGTCGCTGTTCGTTCACTCCGACTTTTCGGTGCAGGTCGTCGCGGCCAATTCGCACACGCTGAAGCCGCTGCTCTACAAGATCTCCGGTGTCTGGGGAAACCATGAGGGATCCATGCTGTTGTGGGTCCTGATTCTCTCGGTGTTCGGCGCGGCGGTGGCGCTGTTCGGCACCAACCTGCCCGACAGGCTGCAGAGCAACGTGCTTGGCGTCCACGGCATGATCGGCCTTGGCTTCCTGACCTTCATCGTCTCGACCTCGAATCCGTTCGCACGGCTGATCGATGCTCCTCTCGAAGGCAACGGATTGAATCCGATCCTGCAGGATCCAGGCCTCGCGTTTCATCCGCCGTTTCTTTACCTGGGCTATGTCGGCTTCTCGATGGCCTTCTCATTTTCGGTTGCCGCGCTGATCGAGGGCAGGGTCGATGCAGGCTGGGCCCGCTGGGTTCGGCCGTGGGTGCTGGCGGCCTGGTGCTTTCTCACGATCGGAATCACGCTCGGGAGCGCATGGGCCTACTACACGCTCGGCTGGGGCGGCTGGTGGTTCTGGGACCCCGTCGAGAACGCCTCCTTCATGCCGTGGCTTGCGGGGACGGCCCTGCTGCATTCCGCTCTTGTGGTCGAGCGCCGGAATACGCTCCAGAGCTGGACGATCCTGCTGGGAATCGTAACCTTCTCACTGAGTCTGATCGGGACGTTCCTGGTGAGGTCCGGGGTGCTCACCAGCGTTCATGCCTTCGCGCAGGATCCATCGCGCGGCGCCTTCATCCTGGCGCTGATCCTGGTGGCGACCGGCGGGGCATTGACGCTGTATGCGATCCGCGCGCCGAGCCTGAAGCACGGGGCCTTGTTTGCTGCCGTCAGCCGCGAGAGCGGCCTGGTGCTCAACAACATGCTGCTCACCGCGGCCGTCGCCACGGTGTTTCTCGGCACGTTTTACCCGCTGATCGTCGACATGTTGGGCAACGACAAGATCTCCGTCGGCCCTCCGTACTACAACATGACGTTCGTTCCGATCATGGTCCCGGTGCTGCTCGCCATGGTGGTCGGCCCGGTTCTGAAATGGAAGCGCGATATGTTCGTCGCGGCGTTGCAGCGGCTCCGCCTCGCCGGAGCGCTTGCGGCATTCGTCTCCGTCGCCATCCTGATTGCGACGTTGGGGCAGCGTTTCCTGGTCGCGTTGTTCTTCGGCATCGCCGTCTGGCTCGTCATCGGCTCGCTGATGGTGCTGGTGCATCGCATGCGCCTCGGCCCGGCGACCCCGCTGGCGACATCGCTCAACCTCGCGCGCACCACGCCGCTCGCGGTCTACGGGCTGGTGCTGGCCCATGCAGGAATGGGCGTCACCGTCGCGGGCATCACGGGAATGACGGCGTGGGCCAGCGAAAAGGTGCAGATGCTGCGGCCGGGCGAGAGCCTGCAGCTTGCGGGCTATGACATCAAGCTGCGCTCGATCGGAAAGGTCCCAGGCCCCAACTACGAAGCCGAGCGGGGCGTCTTCGACATCACGCGGAACGGCAAGCCGTTCACGCAGCTGTCGAGCGAGCGCCGCTTCTATCCCGTCCGGCAGCAGATGACCACCGCCGCAGGCATCCGCACCAACCTGATCTGGAACGTATACGTGACGCTCGGTGATCCCGACGACAAGGGCGGCTGGGCGGTGCGCTGCTACTATCATCCACTCGTGCCGCTGGTCTGGATCGGCGCGCTGATGATGGCTTGCGGCGGCTTCATCTCGCTGGCCGACCGGAGACTGCGCGTCGGCGCGCCGCGCCGGGCGATACCGGCCGTGCCGGCGGCCGTTCCTGCCGAATAGGACGAGACATGTCGCGCCTCCCTTATCTCATCCCCGTCGCAGCCTTTGCCGCCCTGGCGGTCGGGCTGGCGTTCAGCCTGACCAACGATCCCCGGCGGATGCCTTCGACGCTCATCGACAAGCCGACGCCGCGCTTCCAGCTTGCATCGCTCGATGGCAAGAGTGCCGGTCTCGCCAATACCGATCTGCAAGGCGACGTCATGCTGCTCAACGTGTTCGCGTCCTGGTGTCCAGGGTGCCGCGTCGAGCACCCGATGCTGCTCAAGCTCGCAGAGAGCGCCGCGATCCCGATCTACGGGCTGAACTGGAAGGACGATCGGAACGACGGCAAGCGCTGGCTTGCCAAGCATGGCAGTCCCTATGCCCGCGTCGGCTCCGATGAGTCCGGCCGGGCAGGCATCGATCTCGGGGTGACCGGTGTCCCCGAGACCTTCGTCATCGACCGGGCCGGCCGCATCCGCTTTCGCTATCCCGGTCCGCTGACCGAGGATGTGTGGCGCAGCGATTTCGAACCGCTGCTGAAGGCCTTGAGGAGCGAGTCATGAGTCGGTCGCGGATCCGAATGACCGCGCTGATCGTCGCCTCGCTCGCCCTGACGACGAGCGTGTCGCCGTCCCTTGCAGTGCTTCCCGACGAAATGCTGCGGGACGAGCGGCTGGAAGCCCGGGCGCGCGCGCTGGGCCAGGAGCTGCGCTGCGTCGTGTGCCAGAATCAGAGCATCGACGACTCCAACGCTCCGCTGGCGCATGATCTGAGAGTCCTGCTGCGCGATCGCCTGCAGGCCGGTGATAGCGACCGGCAGGCGGTGGACTTCCTGGTCGCGCGCTACGGCAATTTCGTCCTGCTCAAGCCGCCCCTGCAGTGGAATACGATTCCGCTGTGGATCGGCCCGCTCCTCGCACTGCTGATCGCCATCGTCGTCTTTGGCCGTTACGTCCGCCGGGCGTCGGCCAATGCGGCAGCGCCCGAGACGGAGCGCGCCGCTCCGCTCAGCGCCGACGAACTCAAAGCCATCGAGGCGATCCTCGATCAACGGAGCCTTTCATGATGCTGTGGCTGATCCTGACGGCGATGATTTCCGTGGCCGCCGTGCTCATCTCGACGCCCTTCATCCGCGGCTACGAGCGGAGACAGTTGGCCTCGGCGCAGGGACTCGCCGTCCACCGCGACCAGCTTCGCGAGATCGAGAACGACACCGCGCGCGGCCTGATCGACAAGTCGGACGGCGAGACCACTGCCAACGAGATCAGACGGCGCATTCTTGCCGCGGCTGCCGCTGAACAGCCGCCAGCCTCCCCCCTCACCAGCTCGGAACGAAAGTTCGCGCTCATCGTCGTCACGACGACGGTCGTGTTCGGCTCCGTCGCCCTGTACGCGCTCGTCGGAAATCCGGATGTGCCCGCAGCCGGGTCGGGCCAGACCGCCGGCAGCACCACCGCGAGGTCGGTCGCCGAGGCGCGATCCGACGCCGGCACCCAGGCCATAGCCTCGCTGGAGCAGATGACCGGGCAGGACGGACGCGACCGGCCGCAGCAGGGCAGCGGCCTGCCGCCGGTCGAGGAGATGATCCAGCGTGTGCAGACGCGACTGGAGCGCAATCCCCGGGATGCCGATGGATGGCGGCTGCTGGGCTGGTCGTTGTTCAACATCGAGCGCTTTGCCGAGGCGGCGCAGGCCTACGGGCGCGCCACGGAGCTGCGGCCGGGCTCGGCCGAATACCGTAGTGCGCGCGGCGAAGCGCTGGTGCGGGCCGCGGACGGCACCGTCACATCGGACGCGCGCGCGGATTTCGATGAAGCGCTCAAGCTCGATCCCAAGGACGCGCGCGCCCGCTTCTTCGTCGGCGTCGTGAAGGAGCAGGAGGGCGACAAGCGAGGTGCGATGGCCGACTGGACCGCCATCGTAGCCGAGTCCGATCCGAACGAGCCGTGGCTGCCCGATCTCAAGCAGCGGCTCGACGCACTTCGCCGCGAGCTCGGAGAGAGCGGCAGCTCGTCCCCGCCTGTTCGGCCTGACCTCTCCGCCGAGCGCATGCAGCAGCTGCTGCGCTCCGGTCAGACGGCCGCGAGCGAGCCGGCCGAGCCGCGCGGC
The DNA here is from genome assembly GCF_032377575.1 of Bradyrhizobium sp. SZCCHNS2022. NCBI lineage: Bacteria > Pseudomonadati > Pseudomonadota > Alphaproteobacteria > Hyphomicrobiales > Nitrobacteraceae > Bradyrhizobium > Bradyrhizobium sp. SZCCHNS2022. The sequence continues at coordinate 4,653,990 of NZ_JAUHHZ010000001.1, forward strand.
CCCCGCCCCGATGACATCCGCAAGGCGGAGACCATGTCCTCGGATGACCGCAACCTCATGATCCGCGGTATGGTGGACGGCCTTGCGACACGGCTCGAGCAATCACCGAGAGATGCGGAGGGCTGGATCAAGCTGATCCGCTCACGGGTTGTGCTGGGCGAGGTCGAGGCGGCCAAGCAATCCCTGCAGCGCGCCCTGTCGATCTTCTCAGAGGACGTTCCCGAACGCACGCGCATCGCCGACTCCGCCCGGCAGCTCGGGATCAATCCATAGCGTCCGGGGCCGATCCGCGTGTCAGCATCAGCGGCCCCTTCTACAGACTGGAGTCGTGGCAAATGCGCATTCTGCTCATCGAGGACGAGCCCGTCTACGCCGAGCGCATCAAGGCAAGCCTGGCCGACGCCGGCTTCGAGGCGGATCTCGCGACGGATGGCAGGCAAGGCTGGATGCTGGGCAACAGCCAGCCCTATGACGCCGCGGTGCTCGATCTGGGTCTGCCGTGCATCTCGGGCCTCGACGTGCTGCAGCGCTGGCGTCATACCGGACACACGATGCCGGTGCTGATCCTGTCCGCGCGCAGCGGCTGGGCCGAGCGCGTCAACGGTCTCAACGCGGGAGCGGACGACTATCTCGAGAAGCCCTTCAAGGCCCAGGAGCTCGTCGCACGGGTCAAATCGCTGCTCCGACGAGTCGGCAACAGACCTGAAACGGTGCTCCGTCTCCGTCAGATCGAATTCAATCCTGCGGCAGGCTCGGTCAGGAAGGACGGTGAGATCGTCGACCTGACCGCACTCGAGTTGCGTATCCTCGAACTCCTCATGCGCCGCGCCGATCATATCGTGTCACAGACCGAGCTGCTGGACCACATCTATGCCGGCAACGATCATGGCGACTCCAACACCGTCGAGGTCTACATTGCTCGTCTCAGGAGAAAGCTGGGACGCGACTGCATTCGCACCATCAGAGGCTTGGGCTATCGCTTCGGATAGAACAATGTTCCGTCGCAACTTCCGTGCCCGAATGATGGCCGTCGCCGCGATCTGGATTTCGATCGTCTTGTTCTCCAGCGGGCTCGGGCTTTCGATCGTCATTCGACGTGTCGTCGAGGCGCACATTGATCATGACCTGCTCGATCATGCCCGCGAGCTCGTGGATCTCGTGGAGCTCGACGCAGCGCAGCGGCCAATCGTCACCCGTCATCTGAGCGACCCGCGCTTTTCCCCTGCCCGGTCCGGCATGTATTGGCAGGTCATTCTGCAGAACGGCAGCAGCGCGCGTTCGCCGTCGCTGCAGGACGATCTCTTTCTGTCATTCACACCCGACGACGGATCCTCGAGCACCGTGACGACGCTCACGAATGTGGAGGGGCCGACCGGGCCGCTGCGCATGATTCGAACCGTCAGCGAGCCGTCGCGTCTCGGGCAACCGCTCGAAGTCCGCATCGGCGCGGATGAGCGGCTGATCAGCGACGAGATGCAGCACCTCAATCTGACGCTGGTGGCGATGCTGGGCTTCATGGCACTCGCCATGGTCGGCACAGCCTACGCCCAGGTCGTCTACGGACTGCGGCCGCTGCAACGCATGGGTCGCGCCATCGTGGACGTGCGCAGCGGCAAGACCACCCTCCTGCCCGAGGACCTTCCGGGGGAAATCATGCCGCTGGTGACCGAGTTGAACGGAATGATCACGGCCAATCTGACGATGGTCGATCGTGCCCGGGTGCTCGCCGGCAATTTCGCGCATGCGCTGAAGACACCGCTGGCCATTCTCGACGAGGAAGCGGCGCGGCTGAGGGCGTCCGGCCAGGGGCATCACGCCCGGGCCCTCTCGGAGCAATGCTCGCGAATGGCGCTGCTGATCAACTATCAGACAGCGCGCGCCAAGGCGTCCGGAATCGCAAATGCGGGCGCCTGCTCGCTGTTGGCAGACGTGCTGAGGAGCGTCATCAACACCTATTCTCGATTTGGTCCGGGGCACGAGCGGCGGTTCGACGTCGAAGGCCCGACCGACCTCGTCGTCGCCTGCGACACCAACGATCTGACCGAGCTGATCGGCAACCTGCTCGACAACGCCGCCAAATGGGCGCGCGACCGCGTCGTGATTTCGATTCAAGACCTCGAGGGCACCGTGTTGATCACGGTGGAGGACGATGGGCCGGGCATTCCAGTCGAACATCGAACCCGTGTGTTCGACGTGGGCACGAGACTCGACGACACGAAGCCGGGGACCGGGCTCGGCCTCGCGATCGCCCGCGACCTGATCAGCCTCTATGACGGTCGACTGTGGATCGAGAATTCGAGAATGGGCGGCGCCGCCCTCAAGCTCGCGCTGAAAAAGAAGGCCAGCCTAAGCTCATCGTAGCTCGGCTTCTTACGGCACCACCTCTCCACAAGCCTTCTCCTCCCCGGCCCTCTCCTTGCAGGTGGCGCGCCGCTCTCTCCTGGAGCGGACGACTGCCGGTTCTGCGGGACGCAATCGTCACCGGCGAGGCAATCACCGACTCCATAGCTCTCTTATGCTCCGGCCGGGCGCCAAGCGAAGGCAGATCGAGGCCACACTTTATGGGGAACTCGGCACCGTCCTGAGCTGGACCACAGCTCAAAAGGACAAGGGAGCAAAAACCAAAACTCCCACAGCCGGGGCGGCTGCGGGAGTGTCGGCCTCAGTGGTTGCGGGGATAGGATTTGAACCTATGACCTTCAGGTTATGAGCCTGACGAGCTACCGGGCTGCTCTATCCCGTATCAATGAGAAACGCTTGTATAATCTTATATTTACGGAGGGCAAGAAATTAAATTGCGCTCCATTTTGGCGTCATGTGCCAGTTATGTGCCATTCAGCCGCCCGCTTTATTCCTCGGGCCAGTTCGCGGGCATGTCCAGCAATGTCCCCACCGTTGATCCCTCGGACCGTTGATATGCCCCATTTACTAGCGTCAACTCGGCCGTTCCCAGATTGAGCGCGGGCACGGGCTTTCCCGCCCAGGGATTAGGGATCAGGAGCCCATTCTTGGTGACAAAGTTCCAGGCATCGATGCGGAAGAAGGCGAGCACTGCGCTCAACCGCGTGTTCTGTGGTTGTCCATTTGGTGGGCCATACCAAATGCCGTCCGGCCTCCGAAGGTGTTCCTCCTTGAGAGTCCCATCGGGCATTCTTGTGAGGGCAACATACGGTTCGCCCAAAAGCGCGTCGATTACACCTTCCTCGCGTTGATACATCGATAGGCAGTCGATCGCGACAACGTAGGGGTGATCGAGCTCTCCATATCGCGACGCCTTCTTTTTGAGGCCGGGGCGAATTTCCTGATGCGGCGTGATCTGGTTAATCGGGAAGTTACGCACGCCGACGGCTCGATCGCCTTCCTCGGGCTTATTTCTGGGGAACGCCCGCAGTTCGATCCGGCAGCCGTTCTCCTCGTATTTGAATGGGGCGGCGTCCTTGGCGGCCTCACCGGCGGGCAATCCAGCGATCCAAGATTGTACGCCTCGCTTGAGCTTCTTCAGTGAAAGAGGAGCGGTTGGAAGCCCCTCGGTCGTGAGTGAGAGAAAATTGTTCGGCGAAGGAACGTTGTCGATGGCGGCAAGGGCCGTGTTGAGCCGCGCGTACGCTGCGGTTTCCTGATTTGAGCGTCCAGAGGCCAGAACGGCTTCCAGATAGAACCGCTCGCCCGCAGAAGTTTCGACGAGAAAATCGGGGGACTTATTCGTGTGTTGAAGCTTGGGCTCGATTTCGACGATCTTACAGCCTCGAGCACGAAGGAATTTGTGAAGGAACAGCTCGAAAAACGCACTCTGATGGTGATCATCAATATCGGAGCGCAACCGGGCGACGAGGCCTTCACGGTGAGATTCCGGGTATTCCGATATCCACTCATCGACCAAATCGCGCACCCGCTGGGCTTCGGCGCGACTGCTCTTGTTGAGGTAGGAAAAGAGTGGCTCGCCTTCCTGACGCGGCTGATCATTCTCCCGGGCAATATCGTCAAATATGCCCATTGGCATGCAATCCGCTTGCTGCAACCATTCCTTAAGTGTAACGCGAAGGTTAGCACAACTCAAAAAATCCCGCTCTAATTCGTCCTCTCGCATGGCTGAAAACGTCTACCAACGATGGATGAGGGAAGACAACGACCGCTGCCTGCCGGTGGTCGATGGAAAACACCTCGAAGGCCTCATGTACGGCTCGATGGCATACGTCATCGAGAAGCTTGGGGAGGGACCTAAGCCGACCTTTGCGCTTGATCTAGAGCACCTTCAAGTCGCGGACTACGGCGCTTTCGAAGGCGTTTCGGACTTGCAGCGGCAGTTTATTCTTAAGCTTCACGAAGCTGATCCGATACGGCCCGAAGAAATGTTATTCCTGGGCCTCCAATCATTGTTCATCGTGAGCTGGCCCAAGCCCGAAAGTGTCGCCGATATTGAATTTGCGGCGGCATATAACTTCGTTCTCAATAAGTATCTCGCCGAGACCGCACTCAATCTTGCTGACAAGTTTCGAGCGCCGAGCGCTCTGCTTCCTTATTGGGGCCGCTTGAGCTTTCTGCGCGTGATGGCAGAACTCCCAGAGGAGCACGTAACCCGATATAAGCTAGACAAGGTTGCTTGCGCTCTCGTCAAGCGTGCCAAATTCAATGCGACGACATTCGCGCTCGACGATGGTGCATTGATCGGTGCAAATTATGCACTTGAGCCGATCCTTAAGCATCTGAACAAGTATTTGCTGCATTACTTCAGCACGAAGGAAATGGCCGGGCCCAAACGCCTGTCGAGGGCTTGGGAAGGCATCGTGCCCACTGTGCTTCATTTCTGGTCAGACGTAGATGCAACGCGTATTACCAGATCGACAACCACCCTTTACGATGAGCGTATGGGTGCTATGGCGCACCGGCTTACGGTGGAGCAGCTCGACTTCATCATGATGCACGAGCTGGGGCACGTTGCGCTTGATCATCCGCGTCGCCTGAAAGCTGAAAAAGATTCCGGATTCAACATCAAGACCGTGCGTCACGAATTCGAATACGCCGCAGATGCGTTTGCGCTCGGCCTGATGCGGTCAAAGCTTGTTGCAAACACCCGGATCGCGACGGAAGCGCCTGATCGCGCCGACGATGCGCGCGTTAAACGCGTCACGGATGGTCTGCGCGATTACCAAAGTTCGCTTGGGGGCGTCTATCTGCTATTTGTTTATATGGATTTCATACAGCAGGCGGGGGAACTGCTGCAGACAAGGCTAAAAGGAAAACTTCGTTTGCGTGATGCGATGGATTCTCACCCCCGTGCGAGTGATCGGCTCGATCGGCTTGAGCTCACAAACCTCGGTGAATACCTCTACACAAGCCCGCTTGAACGCTACTCGCGCCAATTAATGCAAACCGTTCTGGACTACGGCGCACCCCTCGACGACGAAGCCTTACTCCAAAGCGCAATTGGCACGCTGTCTTAAGCTAGGGCCTGAATTCGGGATCTGGCAACTTTTGCCATTACGGTGACATTGCACTCAACAGCACCAAACATATTCATTTGGTTGCCGGTTCAAAAGGTTCCTGAAACACAAAAACCCTTGAAATCTTCACGATTTCAAGGGCTTAAGTTTACTTGGTTGCGGGGATAGGATTTGAACCTATGACCTTCAGGTTATGAGCCTGACGAGCTACCGGGCTGCTCCACCCCGCGTTAATCCGTGCACGGCCTTCAGAGAATCGTTGGATGCTCCTGGCTGACGCTCACCAGCGCCGCCGATCACATCCCAAAGGCTTCCTGAGAAGGCTTGAGCCCGTCGGCCGGGCCGGCCATCGGGTGCGGGCGGTATGTACCAATGCAGGGCCGGTTTGGAAAGGGCTTTTCGGAAGTTTTTTTGCCGGATTGTGACACCGGCAAAGGCGCCCGGCGCCGCCAAAATTATCATGCAAGATCAAAAACTTAAATATTAGACTCCGTTTCACCCGGCGTCAGACCTCAAAGCGGCCCCGGGGCCCGCGCGGAAGTTCCTCGAAGGCGCAGATGGTGCCACTGCCCTGCCTTGGCCAAGCAGGCTCCGCAGCCCCTCCGTGATCCCGTGTGAAACAGCCGCCGCCCACGCTTGCCAACGGTTCCGCAACGCGGCAGCTTCGGGCAAACCAGAACGACGGCCCGGCACGCGGCCGCAGCACACGTGAGGAGACGTCCATGGACCACTCCCTGAAGAGTCCCCCGATATCGGCGCTCGACGACGTCTTTCACGCCATGATCGAAGCGTCGCGCAGCGCGCTGCCGCCGCCGCTCGCGACGCGGCTGGAACGTCTGACACGGCTGCGGACGTTGCTCGCCGCCAATGAGAAACGCCTGGAGCAGGCGATCTCGGCAGATTTCGGCCATCGCTGCGCCGTCGAGACCACGATCGCCGAGACGCTGTTTCTGCAGACCGAGATCAAGCATACGCTGAAGATGCTGCCGCGCTGGATGGCGGCGCGGCGCATTGCGACCTCGCTGCAATTCTGGCCCGCCCGCAACCGGCTGATCCCGCAGCCGCTGGGCGTCGTCGGCATCATCGCGCCCTGGAACTATCCGTTGCAGCTGACCCTCGCCCCTGCGATCGGCGCCATCGCGGCCGGCAATCGCGTCCTGATCAAGCCAAGCGAGCTGACGCCGCGCTTTTCCGCGCTGCTCAAGGAGCTGATCGCCGCGCAATTCGATCCGACCGAGCTGTCCGTCACCGGCGTCGAGGACGGCATCGCGCAGGCCTTCGCAGGACTGCCCTTCGATCATCTCGTCTTCACCGGCTCGACCCGGGTCGGCCGCATCGTCGCCGAGGCCGCGGGGCGCAATCTGACGCCGGTAACGCTCGAGCTCGGTGGCAAGTCGCCGACCATCGTCGATCTCTCCGCCGACGTCGACCAAGCCGCCGAGCGCATCGCCTACGCCAAGCTGCTCAATGCCGGGCAGACCTGCATCGCGCCCGACTACGTGTTCGTGCCCGAGCCGCAGCGCGACGCGTTCGCCGACAAGCTCCATCGCAACATGCAGGAGATGTTCGGCACCACCCCCACCAATGGCGACTACACGTCGATCATTTCCGACCGGCACTATGCCCGGCTGGAAGGCCTGCTGCGCGACGCAATCGCGCGCGGTGCCAAGCCGCTGAGCACGACAAGCCCGGAAGATCCGGCATGGAAGAAGCTGCGAAAATTCCCGCCGACCGTCGTGGTCGGCGCGACGCCCGACATGGCGATCATGCAGGAGGAGATTTTCGGCCCGCTGCTGCCGGTCATGACCTATCGACATGCCGACGAGGCGATTCGCTACGTCAACGCTCACGACCGGCCGCTGGCGCTGTACTGGTTCGGCAGCGACGAGGCCGCGCGCGAGGCGGTGCTGGCGCGCACCGTCTCCGGCGGCGTCACGATCAACGACTGCCTGCTGCATTTCGCGCAGATGAACCAGCCAATGGGCGGCGTCGGCGCCTCGGGCATCGGCCACTATCACGGTGAATGGGGCTTCAACAGCTTCAGCAAGCTGAAGCCGGTGTTCTACCGCTCGCCATTCAACCGCATGAAGGATCTGTATCCGCCCTACGGCGCCAGCATTGCCAGGATCGAGAAGCTGCTGCGGTTTTTGAGCTAAACAACTCCGAGTCAGTCCGGGGCGCGCGCATCGCGAACCCGGAATCTCGAGGTGATTGACAAGCAAACCAAGCTCGAGATCGGGTTCGCCGCGCAGATGCGCGGCGCCCCGGACTGACGACCAAATAACGAAGAACACATCAGGGAGAAGACGCGCGTGGTGGACGAGGTCGATTTCATTGTCGTGGGTGGCGGCAGCGGTGGAGCGACGGTCGCGGGGCGGCTGTCGGAGGATCCGGCCACGTCGGTGATGCTGCTGGATGCCGGCGGGCGCAACGACAACTGGATCGTGACCACGCCCTACATGCTGTTCCTGATGGTGGCGGGTCCGGTCAACAACTGGTCGTTCACGACGGTGCCTCAGCGCGGCCTCAACGGCCGCACCGGCTATCAGCCGCGCGGACGCGGGCTCGGCGGATCCTCGGCGATCAACGCGATGGTCTACATCCGCGGCCACCGCGCCGACTACGACCATTGGGCTGCGCTTGGCAACGCCGGCTGGTCGTATGAGGACGTCCTGCCCTATTTCAAGCGCGCCGAGAACAATGCCGAGTTTGACGGCGACTATCACGGCCAGTCGGGTCCGCTGCCGGTCAACCGGCTGCGGACCGGCAATCCCGTGCACGAGATCTTCCTGCAGGCGGCGCGCGAGGCGCAGTTTCCGATCCGCGACGATTTCAATGCCGAGACGCAGGAGGGCCTGGGGCTCTACCAGGTCACGCAGAGCAATGGCGAGCGCTGGAGCGCTGCGCGCGCCTACATCCAGCCGCATCTCGGCAGCCGCCGCAATCTGCACGTCGAGACCTCGGCCCACGCCTCGCTGATCCTATTCGACGGCAAGCGCGCCGTCGGCGTGAAGTATCGCCAGGGCAAGGAGGTCAAGGAGATCCGCTGCCGGCGCGAGGTGATCCTGGCTTCCGGTGCATTTCAGACGCCGCAGCTGCTGATGCTCTCCGGCATCGGCGATGCAGCCGCGCTGGCAAGGCTCGGCATCGCCGGCGTTCACCACCTGCCGGGAGTCGGCCAGAACCTGCAGGACCATCCCGACTTCATCTTTGCCTACACCTCCGATAATCCGAACTTCTCATCGCTGTCACCGAAAGGCCTGCGCCGGCTGCTGGCCGGCATCGGCCAGTATCGGCGCGAGCGTCGCGGCGTCCTGACCTCGAACTTCGCCGAATGCGGCGGCTTCCTGAAGACGGATCCCAACCTCGACGTCCCCGACATCCAGCTGCATTTCGGCATGGCCGTGACCGATGATCACGGCCGCAAGCGGCATGGCAACGGCTTCTCATGCCATTTCTGCCTGCTGCGGCCCAAGAGCCGCGGCACGGTGGCGCTGAGGAGCGCCGATCCGCTGGCGCCGCCGCTGATCGATCCGAACTTCCTCGGCGAGGACGACGATCTCGAGACCATGGTCGCGGGCTACAAGACCACGCGGCGGCTGATGGAGACACCGGCCATGCGCGATCTCGGCAAACGCGACCTGTTCACCTCGGACGTCAGGACCGACGACGACATTCGCGCCATCCTGCGCGCCCGCGTCGACACGGTCTATCACCCCGTCGGCACCTGCAAGATGGGCACGGACGATCCGCTCGCGGTGGTCGATCCCGCGCTGAAGGTGCATGGCCTGTCCGGTCTGCGCGTGGTCGATGCCTCGATCATGCCGACCCTGATCGGCGGCAACACCAATGCGCCGACCATCATGATCGGCGAGAAGGCCGCCGACATGATCAGAGCCGAGTTGCGAGCCAACTGATCCTGCCGCGGGCAAGCGTGAGTCGAGCTCATGGAGCGACGAGCAATGACGATGCCCACGGAATCTCGAGATCGTTCAGAATGAGCGTACGACAATCTCCAGATGTCCGGGGCCAGGCCTGCGGCCTTGTCCCGGAATGACAGCCGTGGTGATTGTAGCCGAACTCATCCGACGTCTCGGCGCGCAATGTCCGGCTGATCGCGAAACAACTACGTCAGCAGAAAGCCGCCGTCGACCGTGACCACGCTGCCCGTCATGTAGCGCGAAGCATTCGAGGCCAGCAGCATGATGGCGCCGTCGAGATCGCTCTCGTGGCCGACGCGCCGCTGCGGGATGCGCTTGATGAGCTTCTCGCCGGCCGGCGTCTGCCAGACGTCATGATTGATGTCGGTGTCGATATAGCCCGGCGCCAGCGCATTGACACGAATGTTGTTGGCGGCGAGCTCCAGGGCCAGCGCCTTGGTGGTCTGCACGACGCCGGCCTTCGAGATCGCATAGGGCGATATGAACTTCACGACGCTGAAGCCGAGCACCGAGGCGATGTTGATGATGTTGCCGGGCGCCTTCCGCGCGATCATCCGGCGCGCGACCTCGGTCGCGGCGAAATAGGCGCCCTTCAGGTTGGCGCCGATCACGGCGTCCCAATCGGCCTCGCTCTGCTCCACCGCGAGCTTCTCGACCGCGATGCCGGCATTGTTGATCAGCACCGTGACCGGACCGAGCGCGGCCTCCGCGGCATCGAGACCTCTCGCAATCGATGCATTTCTGGTCACGTCCATCTCGACGGCGACGGCGCGACCGCCCTTGGCCTTGATCTCATCCTCCAGAGCCTTGAGCTTGCCGGTCTGGCGGGCGGCGAGCGCGACGGCAGCACCCTGCGCGGACAGCACGCGCGCGAATTGGCGGCCCAGCCCCTGGCTCGCGCCCGTGATCAGAATCACCTCGCGGCTGACATCGAACAGGCCCGACATGGCACCACCTTGCGTTTCCCCGGTTTGTTGCGGCGCATTGATACAGACGATTTGAAGCAGCGCAAACCGGATTTGTTTACCGGGCAGGCCTACAACCGCAGCATATCAGTCATGAATACTTTCGACCTCGCCGCTTGTGCCGCCCTGATGGTCGCCGTCTATAGCGGCTTCGCGACCGGGCTGCTGCGCAGCGCCATCACCATTCTGGCCTATCTCCTGGCGATGCCGTTGGCGATGGGCGCGGTGGCGGCCATGAGCCCGCAACTGCAGGACGTGCACGGCACCCCCCTGGCGCAGAACTGGCTGCAGTTCTTCGCGGCCTTCGTCGTCATCGGCGTCGCCCTGGGCAAGATCGGCCGGATGCTGCTCGACGAGGCGGTCGGTCCCGAGGCTGGCTTTGGCGACAGGCTCGGCGGCGCCCTGCTGGGAGCGGTCCGCGTCGGCATGGTCGCGACCACGCTGGTGCTGGTGTTCGACAAGATCGTTCCGCCCGAGCGCCAGCCGCGCTTCCTCGATGGCTCGCGCCTGCGGCCCATTCTCTCGCTCGCAGGCGCAAAAGGCTTTCGCTCGCTGCCGCCAGAGGTGGCGGGCCTGATCGATCGTCTCAAGCAGGAGCACCGCATCTGATTGCGAGCCATGCAATTGCGCACAGGCCGGCTGCCCTTATCAGCGGCGGCGGCGTTGGCTAGAATGCCGCATCAATAATGTTCCAGCCTCACTGACATATCGGAGTGATCAATCGTGGATCTCGGGATCAAGGGCCGCCGCGCCATCGTCTGCGCCTCCAGCAAGGGATTGGGCCGCGCCTGCGCCATCGCGCTGGCCAATGAGGGCGTGCATGTCACGATCACTGCGCGCGGCGCCGAGGCGCTGGCCAAGACCGCGGCCGAGATCCGCGCCGCCAATCCCGGCATCACCGTCACCGAAGTGGCCGGTGACATCACCACGCCCGAAGGCCGCGCCGCTGTGCTGAAGGCCTGCCCGGATCCGGATATCCTGATCAACAATGCCGGCGGCCCGCCGCCCGGCGATTTCCGCAACTGGACCCGCGACGACTGGATCAAGGCGATCGACGCCAACATGCTGACGCCGATCGAACTGATCAAGGCGACCGTGGACGGCATGATGGCGCGCAAGTTCGGCCGCATCGTCAACATCACCTCGGCCGCGGTGAAGGCGCCGATCGACATTCTCGGCCTCTCCAACGGCGCCCGCGCCGGCCTCACCGGCTTCGTCGCCGGCCTGTCGCGCAAGACCGTGATCAACAACGTCACGATCAACGCGCTGCTGCCTGGCCCGTTCGAGACCGACCGGCTGCTTTCGACGGCCAAGGGCGAGGCCGAGAAGCGCGGTGTCACGCCGGAGCAGATCCTCGCCGACCGCGCCAAGACCAACCCCGCCGGCCGCTTCGGCGATCCCGAAGAGTTCGGCATCGCCTGCGCGTTCCTCTGCTCCGCAAAGTCCGGCTACATCACGGGACAGAATATCCTGCTGGATGGCGGCGCGTTCCCGGGAACGCTGTAAGCGCAGCGTTTGCTATCGATCGTTTGGACGCAGCATTCGCCGCCGCGTACCTCTCCCCGCAAGAGCGCTAGGGTTTCTACACGATTTGGAGGGCTTTGCCGGCAACGAGGATTTGGAAGCGGGTCATTCCGTTGTGAAAGGTGATTGGCCCGGGAGGCCGGTGCGAGGCGTAGCCGGTCCATCCCCCAAGCTTTGCGATAATCCATGCCGCCCACTCGAGGGTGTTGGGTCGATGCGGGTTCTCCTGAAGCTTGGTCCTGCCTTTCATGGTTTTGTTGATGGCGGCCAGCACTTCGATTTCTTCGGGTGTGAAGGCGCATTTGATCGGCAGTTGTTGACCACCGTTGCGGGCCTGAACGAGCTGAATGACGATACACGCCGCTTTGGTAGCGATCGCCACCAGCTTGATCAGGGCCTGGGCGCTTTCGAGCTGGCTGTCCTCGATACCCAGACCCTGGCTCTTCAGCGAGCGAAAGAGCTGTTCGATGATCCAGCGCAGCTTGTACCAGGAGACGATCTGCCAGGCATCGGCCGCCTTGGCGATCGAATGAGTGGTCAAGAGCAGCCAATGAACGGGCTCGGCGCCCTTCGGAGGATGCAGCTCGACGACTTCCGCGAAGCCGATCTTCACGGACTCAGGCAGCCCCTTCATGCCGGGTCGCGCGGGCCGTTTGAGCTCGACGGTTCCGAAGCGCAGCGAGAGATGGGCTTGGCGAGCGCGGCGATCCATGCGCTGCGGAAGGTCGATCACCGCCTTGTCGCAGAAGCGCGCTCGCTCTACGGCTTGATAGAGCGTGCTGCCGTCAGCCAGCGCATGATCGTGCATGGCTCGCGTCAGCAGGTGGACGTTGTCGCCAGGCGTCAACGCCCAATGCGCAAAGAACTCCCCTTCGCGATCATTGACAACGGTGATCATGCGCGCTGCAGCAAGAACCTCGCAGCCCTGCTCGGCCGTCGTTACCCAGCGCGCCGATTCCTTGTTGGCCAACTCCCGCTGGTCGTGAGGGACCTTAACCTTGCCCCGGCGCGTCCACACCTCGCCACCGGTGAGACCGAGGCAAGCTCCGCTGTCGGCATCAACCGCCATCATGGCATGCAGCAGCACACCGCGGGCATTGCCTTTGCCGACCTTGCCCAGTCCGCGCCGGCGTCCCCGCTGCGTTTGGAACTTGACCTCGCTGGTGTCCTGGATCGCCAGCACATGCCGTCCACCGACGACGGCCGCCGTCTGCCTGCTCCAGCCCTCAATCAGCCGATCGATCGTGACTTGCGGATTGTTCACGAACCGCCAGTACGCCATGTACGCGGCCCAGTCACCCCGCGCCATCTGGCGCAGGCAGACGCTGCGCGCACAAAGCATAGCCTGGACGAACGCCGCCCCCTTTTATCGAGGCGCACGTCGCCAAACTCGCCCAATGACAAATCCGGCTCTCGCTGCATCTCCAACGCTCCTTCAAATCAAAGCGTCGGATACAGAATCATACAACAGGCATAGACGGCGCAACATCATGACAACCCGAGTCAATCTGTCGCGCAAGACGTGTAGAAACCCTAGCGCTTGCGGGGAGAGGTCGGATCGCATCGCCAGATGCGATCCGGGCGAGGGGGTACAGGTCTCTCGCCGAACGCTCCCGGTGCGTATGCCCTTCTCACACTTCCCGTGCGGCTGCCCCTCACCTCACCCCTCTCAGCGCGAGCGGAGCTCGTCGCGCCCCCGTAAGAACGGGGAGAGGGAGCGCATCGTACGCGCGGAAGCCAGCCGGGCTCGAACTGAGAACTACTGCTTGGTGATCTCGTCCTCGTCGCGCTGGCTCGGACTCGAGGAGTCCGCCGTCGTCCGCCCCTCCGTCCAGTCGATGCCGAACGCGTCGAGCCCCTCCGCGAGCAGGTCACCGAGCATCGGCTCGCCCAGCAGATAGCGCGCGGTGTGGCGGTCGCGCTGGCCGGCGGCTTCGCGGCGCAGATCGTCCCATTCGTCGATGTCGCCGTCGCCGCGGCCGAGCCGCATCAGGGCGACCAGATCGGTCTGCTCGTCTTCGGTCATGGCGTTGATGAAGCCGGTGATCTCGCGCACGACGGGATCGTCACCGCTGTCCTGCAGCACATCGATCATGTCGTCATCGGCGGCATTCGAGCCGGAATCGTCATCCGTCGCCTGCTCCTTGACGTCGAACTCGCGGGCCTTCTCGATCAGGAAGGCGACCTTCTCCGGTGATATCGTCAGCTCTGGCATGACACTCTCCTGTTGGACTGGCCACGACAACGCCTGTTCCCGGGAGTCGATCCATTGCGCTGGAACGCACGACGCGGCATCGTCGCGCTCAGCAAGAACAAGCGAGGAAGCGCGCATGCCATGGACGGTCGGCCGGGTCAGGATCACCAAATTCACCGAGCTGGAGACGGTCGGCGGCACCCGCTTCATCCTGCCGCAGGCGACGCCTGAAGCCATCCGCGCGCTGTCCTGGCCAGCGCCCGATTTCGCCACCAGCGAGGGCAAGCTGAAGATGTCGATCCACGCCCTGGTGCTGGAGACGCCGACCAGGCGCATCGTCGTCGACACCGGCCTCGGCAACGACAAGCAGGGCCGCAGCGTGCCGGTGTGGAACGGCCGGACCGCGCCCTTCCTGGAGACGATGACCGCCGGCGGCTTCTCCCCTGACAGCATCGATATGGTGATCTGCACGCATCTCCACGTCGATCATGTCGGCTGGAATACGCGGCTGGTCGACGGCCGCTGGATTCCCACTTTTCCGAACGCGCGCTACGTCTTCGGCCGCACCGAATATGAGCACTGGCGCGACCATGCCGAGGCTGCGGATGAAACCGCGACCTTCGCCGATTCCGTGCAGCCGATCATGGACGCCGGCAGGGCCGAGCTCGTGGCCAGCGATGCCCTGATCACCGACGAGATCACGCTGATCCCGACCCCCGGCCACAGCCCGGGCCATGTCAGCCTGCACATCCGCTCCGATGGTGCGCAGGCACTCCTGAGCGGCGACGTCGCGCACCATCCCTGCCAGATGGCGCAGCTGGATTGGAGCTCGACCGTCGATTCCGATCCGGCGCAGGCGGCCGCCACGCGGCGGGCGCTGTTCTCCCGTTTCGCCGACACCGGCACGCTGGTGATCGGCGGCCATTTCGATGCCGGACACATCCACCGCGACGGCGCCGCCTTTCGTTTCGAAGCAATGCGGGGCGGCGGCAGCGCATAGCCCGCGAGGTTGAATTTCGCCCCGCCATGCTCCATGACAGGGCCCTGGAATACCAAGGATCTGAGGGAGAGAAACCAAATGAAGCTCGTTCGCTACGGCGACAAAGGCGCGGAAAAACCGGGCCTGATCGATGCATCCGGCCAGCTGCGCGACCTGTCGGCCCATGTGAAGGACCTCGATGGCGCCGCCTATGCGCCGGAGTCGCTGAAGAAGCTCGCCGCGCTCGACCCGGCCTCCCTGCCCGCCGTCTCCGGCAAGCCGCGCCTCGGCGCGCCCGTCACCGGCATTTCCAAGTTCGTGGCGATCGGCCTCAACTACTCCGATCATGCCAAGGAAACCGGCAACCCGATTCCGGCCGAGCCGATCTTTTTCCTCAAGGCCAACACCGCGCTGTGCGGCCCGTATGACCGGGTCGAGAAGCCGCGCGGCTCGACCAAGCTCGACTGGGAGGTCGAGATCGCCGCGATCATCGGCACCCGCGCCAAGTATGTGTCCGAGGCCGATGCGCTGAACCACGTCGCCGGCTACGCGATCTGCAACGACGTCTCCGAGCGCAATTTCCAGATCGAGCGCCTGGGCCAGTGGACCAAGGGCAAGTCGCATGACACCTTCGGACCAGTCGGCCCCTGGCTCGTGACCAAGGACGAAATTCCGGACGTGCAGAACCTGTCGATGTGGCTCGACGTCAACGGCCAGCGCCGCCAGACCGGCTCGACCGCGACGATGATCTTCTCGATGGCCAAGTGCATCTCCTACGTCTCGCAGTTCATGACCCTGCTGCCGGGCGACATCGTCACCACCGGCACGCCTCCCGGCGTCGGCATGGGCATGAAGCCCCCGACCTTCCTCAACGTCGGCGATGTCGTGACCCTCGGCATCGAGCGCCTCGGCGAGCAGCGCCAGGAAATCATCGAGGCTTAGTCATCGAGATGTGAGGCGGCCCCAATCTTCAACGTCGTCATGCCCGGGCTTGACCCGGGCATCCACGTCCTGCGGCGCGCGACATGAGAGATGGATGGCCGGGCCTTCGCCGCGCCGAAGGGGCTTCGGCCCCGCAGGCGGGTCAAGCCCGGCCATGACGACGGAAAGAGCATTCCAGGAGCATTACATGAAACTCACCTTCTCGCCCGCCTCGCCGTTCGCCCGCAAGGTGCGCATTGCCGCCATCGAGCTCGGCCTGATCGACAAGATCGAGTTCACGCCCGCCGCTGTCATGCCGGGCCAGGCCAACGACGAGTACATGAAGATCACGCCGCTCAAGAAGCTGCCGGTGCTGATCCTCGACAATGGCGACGTCATCCTGGATTCCTACGTCATCGTCGAATATCTCGACGAGCTCGCCGGCGGCAACAAGCTCATCCCAGCCTCCGGCCCGTCGCGCTGGAAGGTCAAGAGCGAGCATTCGATGCTGCAGGGCATGCTCGATTCCATGCTGCTGTGCCGCTACGAGGCGATGGTGCGCCCCGAGGGCATGCGCTGGCAGGCCTGGTCCGATGATCATTGGAATCGGGCCTGGATGGGCATGGCCCGCTTCAATGCGCAGAGCGACCTGATGACGCGCCCGTTCGACATCGTCTCCATCGGCCTCGTCTGCGTGCTCGGCTATGCCGATTTCCGCTTCGCCGATTGCGGCTGGCGCAAGGCCTATCCGGCGCTCGACGCCTTCCATCAGAAAATGCTGGAGCGCGAGTCGGTGAAGATCTCGGTGCCGCCGGCGGCCTGACAATTCGAGAGGATTGCCGTGACGCTGACGTTTTCGGTCGCCGATCTCACGATCCATCGCATCATCGAGCAGGAGACCACCTTCCTGCCGGCGCTTGAGATGTTTCCAGAGCTGCCGCCGGACGTGCTGGCAGCCGAGCGCAGCGCGCTGCAAGCGGCCAAGGCGCTGGACGCACAGGACACGCTGATCCTGTGCTTCCAGTCCTACCTGGTGAAGACCCCTCACCACACCATCCTGATCGACAGCTGCATCGGCAACGACAAGCCGCGCGCGCGACCGGTCTGGAACATGAAGACCGACGACAGCTACATGCGGGCGCTTGCGGCCGCGGGCCTGTCGGTCGACGATATCGACGTCGTGATGTGCACGCATCTGCACACCGATCATGTCGGCTGGAATACGCGGCTCGACAACGGCCGCTGGGTGCCGACCTTCCCCAATGCGCGCTACGTCATCGCGCAGCGCGAATATGACTATTGGGTCGCGCAGCACGCCAAGGCCGAGGTACCGGCCTTCGCCGACAGTGTGCTGCCGGTCGTCGAGGCCAAGCGCGCAGACATCGTCAGCGACCAGTTCGCGATCGGCGATCACGTCCGGCTGCTGCCGACGCCGGGCCACACGCCCGGCCATGTTGCAGTCGCCATCGGCAGAGGCAGGGACGATGCGGTGTTTTCGGGCGATCTGATGCACTCGCCGCTGCAGCTTTGCTATCCCGAGCTGTCGCCGAAATTCGACGTCGATGCGGCACAGGCCGCCGTGACGCGGCGTGAATTCCTCGGCCGCTATTGCGACACGCCGACGCTGTGCTGCACGGCACATTTCCCGTCGCCCTCGGTCGGCCGCATCACGCGCAAGGGCAACGGCTTCGCCTGCGAGGCGATCTAGCCTCAGTCGACGATGAACAGTTTCGCGCCGGTCGCGGTGAACGACCGGTGCGCGGCGTCGCCGAAATCCGAGACCTGGTAGCTCATGCCCGCCGACAGCGTGAACTTGCGGCCGTCCTTGAGCTCGCTTTCGAGCTCGCCTTCCAGCACCAGCAGGATGTGGCCGCGGTCGCACCAATGATCGGCGAGATAGCCGGGCGTATACTCGACCTGGCGCACCCGGATGTCGCCGATCATCAGCGTCCGCCAATACGCCTTGCCCTGCTCGCCCGGATGCTCGGTCACCGGCACGGCGGACCAGTCGGTGACGGTGAAGGGCAGCGTCGGGATTTTCATGGCGGGCTCTGTGCGGGACATGGGGCGGATCGAAGCTGCCCCATGGCATAGAGCGCCGCGCGCTGGAGATCAAACGCGCCTGCCGCGGCCGCCGTCAATCGAACAGGCTCGGTGTGTGGTTCACCGCCGCGCCCTCGATCGCCAGCATCTTCAGCTTGGTGTCGACGCCGCCATTGGCGGAGAAGCCGCCGGGCTTGTTGCCGGCCGCGAGCACGCGATGGCAGGGCACCACGATCGGGCACGGGTTGCGCCCAAGCGCCTGGCCGACCTCGCGCGACAGCTCGACGCCGCCGAGCTGCCTGGCGATATCGCCATAGGTCAGGGTCTGTCCCGGCGGGATCCGGCGCGCGATGTCGTAGACGCCGCGCTGGAACGCGCTGACGCCGTCGAGATCGAGATCGATGTCGCTGAGATCATCGGGCTGCCCCGCGAGCAGCGCTTTGATACGTCCAATGACGCGCTGCACATGCTGCGGCGGCTCAGCCTCGGCGATCCCGGCATGACGCTGTTGCATGCGCGTCCGGATCTGCGTCGGTCCGCCCATCGGCAGCTGCACGGCGTTGATGCCGCGTGGGCCCCATGCGATCGCGCAGGTGCCGATCGCGGTTTCGAACATTGCGTAGCTCTGGTCTGACATGGCGGGCTCCATCGTCGCGCTGCCCCGTATCATCTGACGATCAAATTAGGCTTGGAGAATGTTGCGATCCACCCGGATTCTGCCAATGTCGACAGGCGCGCATTCGGCCCCCCGGAAGTCGACGGGCGCGGAGACCAGCCGGCGCAAAGACCGGATGTCTCGCCGAGGAAGCCGAAGCAAAGGGAGGACGCCATGAAGCTGACGCCGGAGCAGATCGCATTCTTCAACCGCGAGGGCTGGCTGTTCCTGCCCGAGCTGTTCGGCCCGGAGGAGACCGCCTTCCTCGCCCGCGAGGCGGAAGCGATCTATGCGGCCGACCGGCCGGAGGTCTGGCGTGAGAAGAGCGGCGCGCCGCGGACGGCGTTTGCCGCGCACCTCTACAACGACGCGTTCCGCGTGCTGGCGGCGCATCCGCGCATGATCGAGCCGATCGAGCAGATCTTCGGCGAGAAGCTCTACATGCATCAGTTCAAGATCAACGCCAAATCGGCCTTCACCGGCGACGTCTGGCAATGGCACCAGGACTACGGCACCTGGAAGCGCGACGACGGCATGCCCGAGCCGCGCGCGATGAACATCGCGATCTTCCTCGACGAGGTGATGCCGATCAACGGCCCCCTGATGCTGGTGCCGAAGAGCCAGCACGCCGGCGACCTCGAGGCCTCGCATGATCTTGCCACGACGTCCTATCCGCTGTGGACGCTCGACGAGGCGACGGTGACGCGTCTCGTCGCCGAGGGCGGCATCGTCGCGCCGACCGGCAGGCCCGGCGGCATGCTGATGTTCCACGGCAATCTCGTGCACGGCTCCGCCGGCAACATCACGCCCTATCCGCGCAAGATCGTGTACCTGACGCTGAATGCGGTCTCGAACCACATCCGCACGCCGACGCGCCCGGAGTACATCGCGCACCGCGACTTCACCCCGATCGAAACGCTTCCGGATGATGCGTTGCTGCAGCTGGCGCGAACGCATCGCGAGGCGGCGGAGTAGAAGCACGCCGCGCGCCACAAAAGAGGTCGTCATGCCCGGGCTTGACCCGGGCATCCATCAACAGACGACTCTTCCGATGAGAGATGGATGGCCGGGTCAAGCCCGGCCATGACGAGAACTAATAGGCTGCGCATGTGCCTCAACCAGATCCGGATCGCACAATGAACCTCCATGCCCTCCTCCAAGCCCGCGCCGCCGCCGGGAAGCCCGTCCGTGTCGCGCTGATCGGTGCCGGGAAGTTCGGCTCCATGTTCCTGTCGCAAGTGCCGCATGTCACTGGCCTCGAGGTGCCCGTCATCGTCGATCTCGATCCGGAGCGGGCGCGCGACGCGTGTCGCACCGTCGGCTGGAGCAATGAGCTGATTGAGCACACGACGTTCACGGCCGACGCGACCAAGGCTTTCGCCGACGGCGTCGAGGTGGTCGTCGAAGCGACCGGCAGCCCGGCCGCCGGCATCCGCCACGCGCGCGCATCCATCAAGGCCGGCAAGCACATCGTGATGGTCAATGTCGAAGCCGACGTGCTGGCGGGACCGCTGCTGGCCGACGAAGCACGCAAGGCCGGCGTGGTCTATTCGCTTGCCTATGGCGACCAGCCGGCGCTGACGGCGGAGCTCGTCGACTGGGCGCGTGCGACCGGCTTTCACGTCGTGGCGGCCGGCAAGGGCACGAAGTATCTGCCGGCCTATCACGATGTGACGCCCGACGGCGTCTGGCAGCATTACGGGCTAACCGCGGGCGAAGCTCAGTCCGCCGGCATGAACCCGCAGATGTTCAACTCCTTCCTCGACGGCACCAAGTCGGCGATCGAGATGGCCGCGATCGCCAACGCGACCGGGCTCGACGTGCCCTCGGACGGCCTGTTGTTTCCGCCCTGCGGCGTCGACGATCTGCCGCATGTGCTGCGCCCGCGCGAGCGCGGCGGCATGCTGGAGCGATCGGGCATGGTCGAGGTGGTGTCGTCGCTCGAGCGTGACGGCCGGCCGGTGTTTCGCGATCTGCGATGGGGCGTCTACGTCGTGCTGGAGGCGCCGAACGACTATGCCGCCGACTGCTTCCGTCAGTACGGCTTGAAGACCGACGCCAGCGGCCGCTATGCCGCGATGTACAAGCCCTATCATCTGATCGGGCTGGAGCTGAACGTCTCGGTGCTCTCAGCCGCGCTGCGGCGTGAGCCGACGGGTCAGCCCATCGGCTTCCGCGGCGATGTCGTCGCGGTGGCCAAGAAGGATCTGCGTGCCGGCGAGATGCTCGACGGCGAAGGCGGCTACACCGTGTGGGGCAAGGTGCTTCCGGCGAGCACCAGCCTGCAACACGGCGCGCTCCCGATCGGACTGGCCCACCGCGTGACGCTCGTGAACAACGTCGCACGC
>NZ_JAUHHZ010000001.1:4680000-7692453 GCF_032377575.1 Bradyrhizobium sp. SZCCHNS2022
GCGAAGAAAGAGAAACGAAGACGGCGAAATCCCGCCAATGGAACTCAACCCGATCTGGCGATCGTGTTGGTCCCTGATGTTTCTAAAACAGCTCGATAGTACGCGATCCGAAGATCGTGATCCGAAGACCAGACTGAAGAGCCATCCTTAGAAAGGAGGTGATCCAGCCGCAGGTTCCCCTACGGCTACCTTGTTACGACTTCACCCCAGTCGCTGACCCTACCGTGGTCGGCTGCCTCCATTGCTGGTTAGCGCACCGCCTTCAGGTAAAGCCAACTCCCATGGTGTGACGGGCGGTGTGTACAAGGCCCGGGAACGTATTCACCGTGGCGTGCTGATCCACGATTACTAGCGATTCCAACTTCATGGGCTCGAGTTGCAGAGCCCAATCCGAACTGAGACGGCTTTTTGAGATTTGCGAAGGGTTGCCCCTTAGCTTCCCACTGTCACCGCCATTGTAGCACGTGTGTAGCCCAGCCCGTAAGGGCCATGAGGACTTGACGTCATCCCCACCTTCCTCGCGGCTTATCACCGGCAGTCTCCTTAGAGTGCTCAACTAAATGGTAGCAACTAAGGACGGGGGTTGCGCTCGTTGCGGGACTTAACCCAACATCTCACGACACGAGCTGACGACAGCCATGCAGCACCTGTGTTTCGGGCTCCGAAGAGAAGGTCACGTCTCTGCGACCGGTCCCAAACATGTCAAGGGCTGGTAAGGTTCTGCGCGTTGCGTCGAATTAAACCACATGCTCCACCGCTTGTGCGGGCCCCCGTCAATTCCTTTGAGTTTTAATCTTGCGACCGTACTCCCCAGGCGGAATGCTTAAAGCGTTAGCTGCGCCACTAGTGAGTAAACCCACTAACGGCTGGCATTCATCGTTTACGGCGTGGACTACCAGGGTATCTAATCCTGTTTGCTCCCCACGCTTTCGTGCCTCAGCGTCAGTATCGGGCCAGTGAGCCGCCTTCGCCACTGGTGTTCTTGCGAATATCTACGAATTTCACCTCTACACTCGCAGTTCCACTCACCTCTCCCGAACTCAAGATCTTCAGTATCAAAGGCAGTTCTGGAGTTGAGCTCCAGGATTTCACCCCTGACTTAAAGACCCGCCTACGCACCCTTTACGCCCAGTGATTCCGAGCAACGCTAGCCCCCTTCGTATTACCGCGGCTGCTGGCACGAAGTTAGCCGGGGCTTATTCTTGCGGTACCGTCATTATCTTCCCGCACAAAAGAGCTTTACAACCCTAGGGCCTTCATCACTCACGCGGCATGGCTGGATCAGGGTTGCCCCCATTGTCCAATATTCCCCACTGCTGCCTCCCGTAGGAGTTTGGGCCGTGTCTCAGTCCCAATGTGGCTGATCATCCTCTCAGACCAGCTACTGATCGTCGCCTTGGTGGGCCATTACCCCACCAACTAGCTAATCAGACGCGGGCCGATCTTTCGGCGATAAATCTTTCCCCGTAAGGGCTTATCCGGTATTAGCACAAGTTTCCCTGTGTTGTTCCGAACCAAAAGGTACGTTCCCACGCGTTACTCACCCGTCTGCCGCTGACGTATTGCTACGCCCGCTCGACTTGCATGTGTTAAGCCTGCCGCCAGCGTTCGCTCTGAGCCAGGATCAAACTCTCAAGTTGAACTTGAAGCTTTGAACCGGCTGATCACAACGTTTGACGAGGTCCCACCAATCGATCTCCACGCTTCACAGCGCGAAAACCATGGTGTTACCTTTGAAACATTGTCCGCCGAAGTCTTCTCGTCCGATCTCGAAACCAAGCCGAAGCTCAATCCCGAGACCCGCAAGGACTCCGCCGTCCACGTTTCTCTTTCTTCATCTTCACTTGTCAAACAGCCCGGGACCTCGGTCCCACCCTCTCTCGGAGGAGTTCCGCAACCTTATTCGACGGCGATGGGCAACCGGGTTCTACCGGTTGTGCACCACTCAACGAAGTGAGGAGCAGTATCGGCGCGAATGCTCGCCTCGGTGTGTCCCGAAGCGGCGCCGCGCTCAGTGATCGGGTGTATAGGGGGAGCCGATCGGGGTGTCAACGACCATTTTCATGAAATCGTCGCATCGGGTGATTTTTTTCCGTGCCCCTACGGAAGCCCGATTTCTTGCGGACATCGTGCCCCACTTGGGCCACAATCCTGCGACGATTTGTTAAGCATCGACCTGGGTTGATTTGGGTCCAGCGGGGACGCCATCGATTCAAGGATGATCCAGATCAAGGAAATGGCGAGCCCTTCGCCTGACTCAGACGGCCGAGACGACATCGAGAGATCCTGAAGAACAATAGCGGTTTGCGGCGTCCGGCCTCCTGGCCCAGATGTCTCGAACCGTCAGAAGCGCGCCATCATTCCGAGCCGTTTATCCTGGACGGTACGCCAACCGGCAGCTGAGTGATCTCGGTGCTGACTTTGAACTTGGGGGACGAAGGTTGAACCATCGGACGTCACGCGGGGGGATTGGGCGCGAGATCGGCATGATCGATCTCGGGCATGAGCCGCCGCTATCGGTCGATGGCTCCGAGGCTGCGGTGATCGACCGCCGCCGCGTCTCCGTTCAATGGTTCTCGGGCACGATTCTGACCGGTCTCTGCGGCGCAGCCCTGATCGGCGGCGCCGTTTTCGCATCGCTCGACGGCGAATTGACCTTCGCGCGCATGCCGGAGCGGATGGAGAGCGCGCTGCGCGGCGCGTTTGGCGCCAATGACCGTGTCGCCACATTGCGCAAGAGCGACCGCCTGCCGCCGCCGAGCGAAGCGGCCGCCGCACGCAATGTCGTGCGTGTCTCGACCGTGACCCGCGCCGGAACGCGCGAAGTGATCCGTGTCCGTCCCTATGTGCGGATCTCGGGCAATCTCTCGATGACCACGAGCGATCTGTCGTCGAAGATTCCGCCATTCAACGCGCAACGGCTGCTCACCGATACCGACAACGACAAGGCGGGGTCCGGTGAGGATCCCAACAATCCTGCGGCCGTCGAGCCCGACGCCGAGGTGTCCTTCGTCACCAAGGATCTCGCGACCGTGCTGCCGAAGGCGAAGATCGCAGCCTCGGTGGCGCTGGACGAGATCGTCATGCGGGTGCGCGACGCGGCGAACTGGCGCGGCAACAATGGCGGCGTGCGCTATGCGTCGCTCGCCAACGCTGCGGCCGACGCCGCCGGCGCGCAAGGCGGCGATCTGAAGCTGTCCTACGCCAATGACGGCAGCTCGCCCGATCCCTATGCCGGCTTCGAGACCCGCGTGGTGCCGGAAAACGTGACCCTGCTGCCCAAGACCAAGGACCAGATCACCGGCGGAAACCCGCTCGGCGAGCGCGTGCACCTGGTCAAGAAGGGCGACACCGTCGCCTCGATCCTGCGCGATCAGGGCGCCACGCCCGACGAGGCCAGGGCGATCGCCGCCCAGCTCGGCGCCCGCGGCCGCGATGGCGGCCTGAAGGAAGGCGAGAAGCTGCGCATCCTGATGGCGCCGACGAGCCCCGCCCCCGGCGCCCGGCTGCAGCCGGTTCGGGTCATCGTCGCCAACGACAGCATGATCGAAGCGGTCGCCGCGCTGTCGGACCTCGGTAGATACGTCGCGGTCGACGTGCAGAGCATGAATACGGTCACCGAGACCGCCGACAACACCAATGACGACGAGGATGACGGCACCGGCGTCCGCCTCTACCAGAGCATCTACGAGACGGCGATGCGCAACAAGGTGCCGACGCCTGTCATCGACGACATGATCCGGATCTACTCCTACGACGTCGACTTCCAGCGCAAGGTGCAGCCGGGCGACTCGTTCGACGTGTTCTATGCCGGCGACGACGACGACAAGCCGGGCAACAACGACAAGAGCGAGGTGCTGTTCGCCTCGCTGACGGTCGGCGGCGAGACCAAGAAATACTACCGGTTCCAGACCCCCGACGACAGCGTCGTCGACTACTATGACGAGACCGGCAAGAGCGCGAAGAAGTTCCTGGTCCGCAAGCCCGTCAACAACGCCATCATGCGCTCCGGCTTCGGCGGCCGCCGCCACCCGATCCTGGGCTATGTGAAGATGCACACCGGCGTCGACTGGGCCACCGCCTACGGCACGCCGATTTTTGCCTCCGGCAACGGCGTGCTCGAGAAGGTCGGCACCGAAGGCGGCTACGGCAAGTACATCCGCATCAAGCACAACAACGGCTACGAGACGGCCTACGGCCATTTGTCCGCCTTCGCCAAGGGCATGGAGCCCGGCAAGCGCGTCCGTCAGGGCCAGGTCATCGGCTTCGTCGGCTCCACCGGCATGTCGACCGGCCCGCACGTGCACTACGAAATCCTCGTCAACGGCCGCTTCGTCGACCCGATGCGCGTGAAGCTGCCGCGCGGCCGCTCGCTCGAAGGCCAGATCATGGCCGGCTTCGAGAAGGAGCGCGACCGCGTCGACCAGATGATGGCCGGCCGCGGCAACGGCGCCTCGCGCATGTCGGATGCCGGCCCGATCCAGGTGAGCCGTTAAGACGCTAGCTTTCTTGGAGAGGTCTCCAACGACAACGGCCCCCGCTGATGGCTCAGCGGGGGCCGTTTCGATTGGTGTGCTCGGTCAGCGGCCGATCAGTTCAGCTTGCGCTTCGGGATCGGCGCCTCGAACGTCGCGATCTCGGCGGTGCGATGCGCCTTGCCGTTGAAGGTCAGCACGTTGCCTTCCGAGGAGATGGCGACCTTGTCGCCATCCTTGATGTCGCCGGCGAGGATCATCTCGGCGAGCGGATCCTGCACGCTGCGCTGGATCACCCGCTTCAGCGGACGCGCGCCATAGGCCGGGTCCCAGCCCTTGGCGGCGAGCCAGTCGCGCGCATCGCCATCCAGCGACAGCGTGATCTTGCGCTCCTCCAGCAGCTTCTGGAGCCGCGAGAACTGGATCTCGACGATCCGGCCCATCTCGCTCTTCTGCAGGCGGTGGAACAGGATGATCTCGTCGACGCGGTTCAGGAACTCGGGCCGGAAATGCCCGCGCACCGTGCCCATCACCAGCTCCCGCACCTCGGACGTATCCTCGCCCTCCGGCTGATTGACCAGGAACTCGGAGCCGAGATTGCTGGTCATGATGATCAGCGTGTTGCGGAAGTCGACGGTGCGGCCCTGGCCATCGGTCAGGCGGCCGTCGTCGAGCACCTGCAGCAGCACGTTGAACACATCCGGATGCGCCTTCTCGATCTCGTCGAACAGGACGACCTGATACGGCCGGCGCCGCACGGCCTCGGTCAGCGCCCCGCCCTCGTCATAGCCGACATAGCCGGGAGGCGCGCCGATCAGCCGCGACACCGAGTGCTTCTCCATGTACTCGGACATGTCGAGCCGGACCATCGCGGTCTCGTCGTTGAACAGATACTCGGCGAGCGCCTTGGTCAGCTCGGTCTTGCCGACGCCGGTCGGACCCAAGAACATGAACGAGCCCATCGGCCGGTTCGGATCCTGCAGGCCGGCGCGCGAACGACGGACGGCGGTCGCGACCGCATGCACGGCCTCGAACTGGCCGACGACGCGCTTGCCGAGGCTGTCCTCCATCCGCAGCAGCTTGTCCTTCTCGCCCTCCAGCATCTTGTCGACCGGCACGCCGGTCCAGCGCGAGACCACCTGCGCGATGTGGTTGGCGGTGACCGCCTCCTCCATCATCTCGCCGCTCGTCTCCTTGGCCTCGATGTCGGCCAGCCGCTTCTCGAGATCGGGGATACGGCCATAGGCCAGCTCGCCCGCCTTCTGGTACTCGCCGCGGCGCTGCGCGTTGGCGAGCTCGATGCGCAGGCCATCCAGCTCGCTCTTCAGCTTCTGCGCGTTCGACAGCTTGTCCTTCTCGGCGCTCCATTTCGCGGTCAGCGACGCCGACTTCTCCTCGAGGTCGGCAAGCTCCTTCTCCAGCGCCTGCAGCCGGGTCTTGGAGCCGAGATCGCTCTCCTTCTTCAAGGCCTCCTGCTCGATCTTGAGCCGGATGATCTCGCGGTCGAGCGAGTCGAGCTCCTCGGGCTTGCTATCGACCTGCATCTTCAGCCGCGCCGCCGCCTCGTCCATCAGGTCGATGGCCTTGTCCGGCAGGAAGCGGTCGGTGATGTAGCGGTTCGACAGGGTGGCGGAGGCCACCAGCGCGGAGTCGGTGATGCGCACGCCGTGATGCTGCTCGTATTTGTCCTTCAGCCCGCGCAGGATCGAGATGGTGTCCTCGACGGTGGGCTCGGTGACGTAGACCGGCTGGAAGCGGCGGGCGAGCGCGGCGTCCTTCTCGACGTGCTTCTGATACTCGTCGAGCGTGGTCGCGCCGATGCAGTGCAGCTCGCCGCGCGCCAGCGCCGGCTTCAGCAGGTTCGACGCATCCATCGCGCCGTCGGCCTTGCCGGCGCCGATCAGGGTGTGCATCTCGTCGATGAACAGCACGAAGGTGCCTTCGGCGGCTGTGACCTCCTGGAGCACGGATTTCAGCCGCTCCTCGAACTCGCCGCGATATTTCGCGCCGGCGATCAGGGCGCCCAGATCGAGCGACAGCAGCCGCTTGTCCTTCAGGCTCTCCGGCACGTCGCCATTGACGATGCGCAGCGCGAGGCCCTCGACGATCGCGGTCTTGCCGACGCCGGGCTCGCCGATCAGCACGGGATTGTTCTTGGTGCGCCGTGACAGCACCTGGATGGTGCGGCGGATCTCCTCGTCGCGGCCGATCACCGGGTCGAGCTTGCCGTCGCGCGCCGCCTGGGTCAGGTCGCGGGCATATTTCTTCAGCGCATCATAGGCATTCTCGGCGGTGGCCGAGTCGGCCGTGCGCCCCTTGCGCAAGGAT
The DNA here is from genome assembly GCF_032377575.1 of Bradyrhizobium sp. SZCCHNS2022. Taxonomy (NCBI): domain Bacteria; kingdom Pseudomonadati; phylum Pseudomonadota; class Alphaproteobacteria; order Hyphomicrobiales; family Nitrobacteraceae; genus Bradyrhizobium; species Bradyrhizobium sp. SZCCHNS2022. The sequence goes on from NZ_JAUHHZ010000001.1 coordinate 4,686,804, forward strand.
TCGATCGCCGCGTTGAGGTTCTGCGCAGTGACGCCGCCCTTGGCCAGAATGCTTCCGGTCTCGCTCTTGGCATCCAGCGTGAGCCCGAGCAGCAGGCGTTCGACGGTGACGAAACTGTCGCCGGCCTTCTCGGCCGCCTTCTCCGCCGCGTCGAAAGCGCGCGCCAGCTCTGGCGAGAGATAGATCTGCCCGGCGCCGCTACCCGACACTTTCGGCATCTTGTTCAGCGCGTCTTCGGTCGCCTTGAGGATCGCGCGCGAGTTGCCGCCGGCGCGGTCGATCAGGCCGCCCGCGAGTCCCTCGCTATCGTCGAGCAGGACTTTGAGAAGGTGCAGCGGCGAGAACTGTTGATGGCCGTCGCGCACCGCCAGAGACTGCGCCGATTGGATGAACCCGCGCGCGCGCTCGGTATATTTGTCGATATTCATGATGTTTCCCTCAGCCTGCTGTGACGCCCCGAAGGCACGGTTCCAGCATCTTCATTGGGTTTCGGTCTGCGCATGTTGACGTCCGTCAACGCCGCGCCAATCCACGTCGCCGGCTTGCGTCCGGCTTGAGAAGAAATGTGGGAAGGCGGCCCGAAAACGGAAGGGGCTGCTTCACAAATTCGTGTGCCCTGGCCGCGGCGACGGGAATCTCCTATGACCCCGCCATGAGCCAGACTTCTCCTGCCCGCATCACCGGCCTGTACCGCTATCCCGTCAAGGGCCTTACTCCGGAACCACAGCAGACAGCCCCGTTGCGGGTCGGCCAAACGCTGCCGGCCGATCGCCGCTATGCGCTGGAGAACGGCCCGACCGGCTTCGACCCGGAGGCCCCGGTCTGGAAGCCGAAGACGGCGTATCTGATGCTGATGCGGAACGAGCGGCTGGCCGGCTTCAAGACGCTGTTCGAGGACGCGACCAACATCCTCACCATCCGCAAGGACGGCTCGATCGTCGCGCAGGGCGATCTCGAAAGCCCGGAGGGGCGCGCCGCCATCGAGCGCTTCTTCGCGACCGCATTCGCCGACGAATTGCGCGGCCCGCCAAAACTGCTGTCGGGCGACGGCTACAGTTTCACGGATCTGGCCCGCAAGGTGGTCTCGATCATCAACCTCGCCTCCGTCGCCGAGATCGAGCAGCTGGTGGGCGCGACCGTGCACCCGCTGCGCTTCCGCGCCAACATCTACGTCACCGGCTGGCCGGCCTGGCACGAGGCAACGCTGATGGGCGAGACCTTGCGCATCGGCGCGGCACGTCTGAAGGTCGTCAAGACCACCACCCGCTGTGCCGCCGTCAACGTCGATCCCGACACCGCGGCGCGCGACCTCGACATCCCGCCCGCGCTGATGCAGGCCCGCGGCAACAATGAATGCGGCATCTACGCCGAGGTGATCGAGGCGGGTGATGTCGCGGTCGGTGACGAACTCGCGGTGGAGCAGCCGCGGCTGGTTTAGCTCGCTCTCACAGCCCGGACAGTGCGCTCCCTCTCCCCGTTCTTCACGGGGAGAGGGCTGGGGTGAGGGGCAGCCACACGAGCGGTGCCGCTTGTCACCGCGAACGCCTCTATCTTCTGATCCTGTTCGTACGTGACCGCGAGACCTCGAACGCATGCGGAAGAGCCTTGCCCGTCCGATGGACCGGCGATCCGGGCCACGCATGTGCCATGCCCCTCACCCGGATTGCTGCGCAATCCGACCTCTCCCCGCGAAGAGCGGGGAGAGGTTGCACCTGCCGAGCCGAGATGTGTCGGGTTAATTGCGAAGGGCGAAACGCCGTCGCCGCATGACGCCGCAACTAATCCTGATATTCAATCGAGAACTGACGACTGGATCTCGAACACGAGCGTTCGACCCGCCATGCCCCCGCACCGACGGTGCGCTCCCTCGCCCCGTTCTTACGCTAGGGTTTCTACACGATTTGGAGGGCTTTGCCGGCAACGAGGATTTGGAAGCGGGTCATTCCGTTGTGAAAGGTGATTGGCCCGGGAGGCCGGTGCGAGGCGTAGCCGGTCCATCCCCCAAGCTTTGCGATAATCCATGCCGCCCACTCGAGGGTGTTGGGTCGATGCGGGTTCTCCTGAAGCTTGGTCCTGCCTTTCATGGTTTTGTTGATGGCGGCCAGCACTTCGATTTCTTCGGGTGTGAAGGCGCATTTGATCGGCAGTTGTTGACCACCGTTGCGGGCCTGAACGAGCTGAATGACGATACACGCCGCTTTGGTAGCGATCGCCACCAGCTTGATCAGGGCCTGGGCGCTTTCGAGCTGGCTGTCCTCGATACCCAGACCCTGGCTCTTCAGCGAGCGAAAGAGCTGTTCGATGATCCAGCGCAGCTTGTACCAGGAGACGATCTGCCAGGCATCGGCCGCCTTGGCGATCGAATGAGTGGTCAAGAGCAGCCAATGAACGGGCTCGGCGCCCTTCGGAGGATGCAGCTCGACGACTTCCGCGAAGCCGATCTTCACGGACTCAGGCAGCCCCTTCATGCCGGGTCGCGCGGGCCGTTTGAGCTCGACGGTTCCGAAGCGCAGCGAGAGATGGGCTTGGCGAGCGCGGCGATCCATGCGCTGCGGAAGGTCGATCACCGCCTTGTCGCAGAAGCGCGCTCGCTCTACGGCTTGATAGAGCGTGCTGCCGTCAGCCAGCGCATGATCGTGCATGGCTCGCGTCAGCAGGTGGACGTTGTCGCCAGGCGTCAACGCCCAATGCGCAAAGAACTCCCCTTCGCGATCATTGACAACGGTGATCATGCGCGCTGCAGCAAGAACCTCGCAGCCCTGCTCGGCCGTCGTTACCCAGCGCGCCGATTCCTTGTTGGCCAACTCCCGCTGGTCGTGAGGGACCTTAACCTTGCCCCGGCGCGTCCACACCTCGCCACCGGTGAGACCGAGGCAAGCTCCGCTGTCGGCATCAACCGCCATCATGGCATGCAGCAGCACACCGCGGGCATTGCCTTTGCCGACCTTGCCCAGTCCGCGCCGGCGTCCCCGCTGCGTTTGGAACTTGACCTCGCTGGTGTCCTGGATCGCCAGCACATGCCGTCCACCGACGACGGCCGCCGTCTGCCTGCTCCAGCCCTCAATCAGCCGATCGATCGTGACTTGCGGATTGTTCACGAACCGCCAGTACGCCATGTACGCGGCCCAGTCACCCCGCGCCATCTGGCGCAGGCAGACGCTGCGCGCACAAAGCATAGCCTGGACGAACGCCGCCCCCTTTTATCGAGGCGCACGTCGCCAAACTCGCCCAATGACAAATCCGGCTCTCGCTGCATCTCCAACGCTCCTTCAAATCAAAGCGTCGGATACAGAATCATACAACAGGCATAGACGGCGCAACATCATGACAACCCGAGTCAATCTGTCGCGCAAGACGTGTAGAAACCCTAGCGTTCTTACGGGGAGAGGGTTGGGGTGAGGGGCAGCCGCACGGGCGGTGCCGCCCTCGTCCAGAAAGCCGGACCTATCAGTTCGGCATCACATACGCATACACGCGGCCGCGCGACACCGCGGTCTCGCGGACGCGGCCGCCATTGTTGCCGGAGATGACGATCGGATTGCCCTGGGCATCGACGCCCGAGACCACGCCGACGTGACCGCCGCCGCGGCGGCTCATGACCGCGATGGCGCCGACCTGCGGGCCGGAGACGCGCTGGCCATAGCTCGCGAAGGAGCGCGCCATGTCGGAGCCGGTGCCGCGATGGCCGGTGCGCTCCAGCACCATGTTCATGAAGCGCGCGCACCACAGGCTGCGCCGGCCGGTGGGATTGCCGCCGCCGATGAAGCTGCGCGCCGCAGAGACGACCGTGCTGCCGCCGAAGCCTCCTGACGACGCCATGCCGTCGGACGCCGAGCCAGGCATCATGAGGCTGGCCTGCGCGTCGGCGACGCCGGTGACCTGCATCCGCGCCACGCCGCGCTCCCAGCGCGACAGCCGGGCGGCGGAGCGACGGTGATGATGATGCCGAGCGTAGTGATGGCCGCCGTGGCTGCGGTGGGCATGATGCCCGGAGCCGTGATGCGGACGGGCCGAAGCCGGTGTTGCGGTGGCGGCAATCACTGCCGAGCACATGGTCAGCGCAACGATATGAAGCGACCGGCGAAGGGTAGACACAACCATACTCAATCCTTCTGTTACTTCCCCCAGTACCCTGACTTGGCACCCCCTGGTCCTCAGCGCGGCCCCTCTGCAAGCCGCCAGCGGGGTCCGTAAAAAGTCGCCGTGTGACCAAACCATGACGACTGGCGGCGAAAAACCGGCGACGAGAGGGTGATTCCGGGCTTATTCTGCGGCCAAAATCAGGCGGACGGACCACCGATTGTCGCGCCTCGCGCGATCAGTCATGCTCCGGCACGCGAAACGGGAGGAGCTGAGAATGCCCCATGCGACGGCGAAAGACGGCGTTCGCCTCTATTTTGAAGAGGCCGGCACGGGCACGCCGCTGCTCTTCCTGCACGAGTTCGCGGCCGACCACACCAATTGGGAGCCGCAGCTGCGCTACCTCGCACGCCGCCATCGCTGCATCGCCTACTCGGCCCGCGGCTATACGCCCTCGGACGTGCCGCCATCGCCCGACCTCTACAGCTACGTGCACTTCACCACCGACGCGTTGGCCGTGCTCGATCACCTCGGCATCGACAGCGCGCATTTCGTCGGCCTGTCGATGGGCTCCTACTCGTCGCTGCAGGTGGCGCTGAACGCGCCTGATCGCATCCGCTCCATGGTGCTGGCCGGGGTCGGCTCCGGCTCGGACCTCGCGCAGCTCGAAGCCTTCCGCGCCCAGTGCCGCGCCACCGCCGAGCAGTTCGAGACGCTCGGCTCAGCCGAGACCGCCAAGGTGACGCGCGAAGCCCCCGGCCGCATCCCCTTCCTGGTCAAGGACCCGCGCGGCCACGCCGACTTCTACGCCGCGCTGGCCCGCCACGACGCCAAGGGCTCGGCCAACACCATGCGCGGCTTTCAAGGCGCGAGGCCGTCGATCTACACCATGGCCGACGCGATCCGCCGCGTGCCCACCCCGGCCCTGATCATCTGCGGCGACGAGGACGACGCCTGCATCGAGCCCAGCCTGTTCCTGAAGCGGCATCTGCCGGCCTCGGGGCTGATGGTCTTCCCGAAGTCGGGGCATGTGCTGAACCTGGAGGAGCCGGCGCTGTTCAACGAGGCCGTCGAGCGCTTCATCGCCCTGGTGGAGGCCGGCCGGTGGGGACAGCGCGATCCGAGATCGATGGCGGGATGACGAGATGGCTGTGGCTCTTCGCGTTCTGCGACAAACAAGTGACGGCTGCTGAAGCGTGATGCGATTGCTGCGTTTCCTGTTTTCATTCGACGGGCGGGTCAGCCGATCAGCGTACTGGCTCGGCCTCGTCCTGCCGCTCGCATTCGCGTTCTTTGTGGTGGTCGCCGTTGTGCCGCCGCTCGCATTCAATAATGCCGTGCTCGGCTTGTCTCTCCTGGCCTTGTGGCCAACTCTGGCGATCGGCGCGAAGCGTTGCCACGACCGCGGTCGCTCGGGTTGGTATCAACTGGTCGGCCTGATACCCTTCGTTGGACAGATCACGCTGTTCATCGAGCTGGGCTTCCTCCGTGGGACTGACGGGCCGAACCGCTTTATCGCTGCGCGCGGCGTGTCCAGCGGGCTATCGTGACTCGCCGCGCGCCGAAGTGCTCCCGATATCCATGACGATCTCTCCTGCCTCGCCTTGACGAGCCTCAAATCGCCGCCTCCACCAATCGCTGCCGCAGCAGCGGCACGACGAAATCGACGAAGGCGCGCAGCTTCAGCGGCAACCGGGTCTGGCCGTCATAGACGAGATGCACCGGACGCGGCGCCGGCTCGAAGGCGTCGAGCACGAGCTGAAGCCGGCCGCTGCGGACGTGGTCCACGACCTGATAGGACAGCGCCCGCACCAGCCCTGCCCCCGACAGGCCGGCTTCGATCGCCGCATCGATCGTGTTGACGCCGAGCCGCGCGCGAAAGCCGGCGGCGATCTCGGCGCCGTCGACCTCGAACCGCCAGGTGCCGGGCACCGACACGCTCTGGAACGAGATCACGCTGTGCCGTGCCAGATCGTCCGGCCGCACCGGGCGGCCGTTGGCGGCGAGATAATCCGGGCTGGCGCAGATCACATGGCGAACGCTGCCGAGCCGGGTGGCGATCAGGCTGGAATCCGGCAGCTGCCCGATGCGCAGCGCCACGTCGACCTGGTCGTCGAGAAAGTGCGCGACACGATCGGTCATCACGAGATCCACCGCGACATCGGGATAGGCCGCGAGGAAGCGCGTCACGACCGGCAGCGCATGCAGCCGGCCGAACATGATCGGCGCCGTCACGACCAGATCGCCCTTGGGCTCGGAATATTCACCGCTCGCGGCGCGCTCGGCTTCGGCGACCTGCTCCAGGATCACGCGCGCTGCCGCGACATAGGATCGCCCCGCCGGCGTCAGCTCCAGCCCCTTGGCCGAGCGGATCAAGAGCGAGGCCTTCAGATGCGCCTCGAGCTCGGCGACCTTGCGACTGACGGTCGCCAGCGGCAGCCCAAGCGCCCGGCTGGCCTTCGACAGGCTGCCGGCATCAGCGGCAGCGAGAAGCACGGACATCGCATCCAGGCGATCCAAGCAGGGCCCTTTCAATTTTCGGGAGGCAACCTCCTGATCGTATCGACTTCCGCCGATTCTTGGAAGGCATACAACTCGCTGCAACGGCGGCAAACGCCCCCGCCCTCTGACCAGGAGACCCTTATGACCACCAAGACCCGCTACCGCACCGCGACCGTTCACGGCCGCAAGGTGTTCTACCGCGAGGCTGGCGATCCCACCGCCCCGACCATCCTGCTGCTGCACGGCCTGCCGACCAGCAGCCAGATGTTTCGTGACCTGATCCCGGCGCTGGCCGACCGCTTCCACCTCGTCGCACCCGACTACATCGGCTTCGGCCATTCCGACGCGCCTGATCGCAGCGAGTTCGCCTATACATTCGACAATCTCGCCGCCCATGTCGAAGGCCTCGTCGACGTGCTCGGCCTCGACTCCTACATCCTCTACATGCAGGACTATGGCGGACCGGTCGGCTTCCGCCTGTTCACGCAACGACCCGAGCGCGTGAAGGGCTTCATCCTGCAAAACACCAACGCTTATATGGAGGGCGTCGGCGAGGCGCCGAAGAAGGTGCTGCTGCCGCTGTGGGAGAAGCGCACACCTGAGACCGAGGCGCCCGCGCGTGAGCTGCTCAGCCTCGACGGCACCAAATTCCAGTGGCTGGTCGGCGCGAGGGATCCCGAGGCCGTCAATCCCGACAACTGGATCCTCGACCAGGCCCTGCTCGACCGTCCGGGCACCCAGGACTATCAGCTCGATCTGCTGGAGAACTACAAGACCAACGTCGCGCTGTATCCGCAGTGGCAGGCCGCGTTCCGCGTCCACAATCCGAAGACGCTGATCATCTGGGGCCAGCACGACCCGTTCTTCATCCCGCCCGGTGCCCGCGCCTATCTCAACGACCTCTCCGACGTGAAGCTGGTCTGGCTCGACTCCGGCCACTTCGTGCTCGACGAAAACGCGCCGAAGGTCGCCGCGGAGATCAAGGCCGTTTTCGCCGGATAGGCGGCGCCGACGTCGACGTCATCCATCATGTCCGCAGGCGACACGCGCGGTCTCAAGCTGGACGCCCGCCTGCGTCGGCATGACAGCGGAGGCTGTCACCACCTTCCCCCGTCATCGCGAGCGCCAGCGAAGCGATCCAGGAGCTACACGGAAAGACTTCACGCGTCGTCCCTGGATTGCTTCGTCGCTTCCGCTCCTCGCAATGACGGCCGCGGCGAAGCCGGCCGCACCACCACAGCTGTCATCGCCCGGCTCGACCGGGCGATCCAGTATTCCGAGATCGCCGTATGTCCCCGAGAGGCCGCGGCGTACTGGATGCCCGCCTGCGCGGGCATGACAGCGGAGGCTGTCGTCGCCCCTCCGTCATCGCGAGCGCCAGCGAAGCGATCCAGGGGTCACACGGAAGGACTTTACGCGTAACCCCTGGATTGCTTCGTCGCTTCGCTCCTCTCAATGACGACCGGTGCTCATGACATCACCTACTCTCCGATGATCTTGATCAGCGCCCGCTTGCGGCGGCCGCCGTCGAATTCGCCGTAGAAGATCTGCTCCCACGGGCCGAAGTCGAGCTTGCCCTGCGTGATCGCCACCACGACCTCGCGGCCCATGATCTGCCGCTTCATGTGGGCGTCGGCATTGTCCTCGCCGGTGCGGTTGTGGCGATAGCCCGAAACTGGCTCGTGCGGTGCCAGCTTCTCCAGCCACTGCTCGTAGTCGTGATGCAGCCCGCTCTCGTCGTCATTGATGAACACCGATGCGGTGATGTGCATGGCGTTGACCAGGACGAGTCCTTCGCGCACGCCGCTCTCCCTGAGCGCCGCTTCGACCTCACCCGTGATGTTGATGAAGGCGCGCCGGCCGGGGATGTCGAACCACAGCTCCTTGCGGAAGGATTTCATGAGCGCGTCCTCTGACGTTGGGTCACGGCTCGCCATTCTAGCGATCGCAGGGTCGACGTCGAGCAGGCAATGCGACGTCAGCGTCCCTGTCTGCACGACGGGCAATTCCCGCAGGCGCGCCATGCACAAACTGCCCGTCGTGTTAGTTTGTCGCATGGTCCGCACTTGCACCGACGGGCAAATCAAGCGCAGATTTCCGGCCGTCCCGCCTCACAGCAAGGGGCGTATCGCGGTCGTCACGAACGCTGAGGTGGGATGCGGTGGGCGTGTCGGGTTGCGCGTGGGGTTTCTCGCGCGGACGAACAATCTCGATGCGCACGGTCAAGTCGCGCGGTCCTGATCCTCCGACGCTAGGATCAAGTTGGCGATGAATGTCGCCGACGATGGTGGCCAGAAAGCCCGGCGCACCAGGGAGAACGCGAAGCAGCCGTACAACCATCGCGCAGGGAAGGCCGGGTGTTCCGGCTCGTACCTGTGGTACCTGCCGCCTGCATTTTTTCTCGCAGGCGGGCCATGGGTGCGGCCAGCATCCGGCCTTCCCTGCGCCTCTGCGTTATCGGAGGCGATGACTGACGCAGAGCCCGGGCGCGGATGCGCTGCGGGATCGGCGCGTCATGCTTTCGGCTGTTTGAGATGTGAAACGCGACAAGCCCCACGGCTCGCCAGTGATGAGTTGTATCATCGTGCGCAAGTCAGGGGCGGACAACCGCTCGCCCAGCGCTTAACTGTCGTCCCGGCGAACGCCGGGACCCATACCGCGTGATCTATCGGTGAGACGCAACTGCGAGTCATCGTCCCATGACCACCGGTGGTTATGGGTCCCGGCGTTCGCCGGGACGACAACCGAGCATGACGTCGCTTCGGCGGCATACGCACCATCGGCAAGAGGACGTACCCCTACCGCCTCTCCGCCCGGCTCAGCAGAAACACCCCCTGCTCGCCGAACATGTTCCAGAACCACCAGGGCATCGCGACGCGCAGCGGACGGCCGTAACTATCCAGCGCCACCGCGCGCTCCATCTTCACGCCGATCTCGTCGCAGAGCTGCACGAAGTCCTTGATGGTGCAGAAATGGATGTTGGGCGTGTCGTACCAGGTGAAGGGCAGATTGTCCGTGCGCGGCATGTGGCCGCCGACGAGCAGTTGCAGGCGCAGCCGCCAGAAGCCGAAATTCGGGAAGGTGACGATGGCGCGGCGGCCGATGCGCAGCAGATTCTCCAGCACGACCTTGGGCTGCCGCGTCGCCTGCAAGGTCTGCGACAGGATCACGTAGTCGAACGCGTCGTCCGGATAATCGACGAGGTCCGTATCGGCGTCGCCCTGCACCACCGCGAGCCCCTTGGCGACGCAATGGTTGACGCCCTCGCGCGACAGCTCGATGCCGCGGCCGTCGATGCCGCGGCTCTCCAGCAGTTGCAGCAGGTCGCCGTCGCCGCAGCCGATGTCGAGCACCTTGGAGCCGCGCTCGACCATGCCGGCGACCAGCAGATGATCGGGCCGATAGGCCAGCACCTCGCCACCGGAAAAGCCGTTCAGCGGCAGCACACCCTGCAGGCTCATGGCTCAGCTCCCCTTCGCGGCGTTGAGGCCACGTGCCTTGCCCGCGGAATCGAGAAACGCGCTGGCGATCTCGAAGAACTCGGGCACATCCAGCAGGAACGCGTCGTGCCCCCGGTCGGTCTCGATCTCGGCGAACGACACCCGCGCGCTGGACGCGTTCAGCGCATGCACCAGCGCCCGCGATTCCGAGGTCGGAAACAGCCAGTCGCTGGTGAAGGACACCACGCAGAAGCGGGTCTGGATGCCGCGGAAGGCAGCCGCCAGCACGCCGTCATGATCCGCGGCGATATCGAAATAATCCATCGCGCGCGTCAGATAGAGATAGGAGTTGGCGTCGAAACGCTCGACAAAGGACGAGCCCTGGTAGCGCAGATAGCTCTCGACCTGGAAATCGGCGTCGAACGAAAAGGTCGGCAGCTCGCGGTCCTGCATGCGGCGGCCGAACTTGCGATGCAGCGCGGCGTCCGACAGATAGGTGATGTGCGCGGCCATCCGCGCCACCGCGAGGCCGCGATGCGGATGCGTGGCCTTGTCGGCATAGCGGCCGTGATCCCATTCCGGATCGGCCATCACGGCCTGGCGGCCGAGCTCATGGAAGGCGATGTTCTGCGCCGAGTGCCGTGTCGCGCAGGCGATCGCGAGATTCGCGAACACGCGGTGTGGATAGGCCACCGTCCATTGCAGCGCCTGCATGCCGCCCATCGAGCCGCCGACCACGGCGAACAGGGTGTCGATGCCGAGATGATCGATCAGCATCGCCTGCGCCCGCACCATGTCGGGGATGGTGATGATCGGGAAGTCGAGGCCCCACACCTTGCCCGTCGCCGGGTTCAACGAGGCCGGCCCGGTCGAACCCATGCAGCCGCCGATCACGTTCGAGCAGATGATGAAGTAGCGCGCCGGATCGAGCGGCCGCCCCGGACCGACCAAGGTCTCCCACCAGCCGGGCTTGCCGGTGACCGGATGGCGGTTGGCGACATGCTGATCACCGGTCAGCGCGTGGCAGATCAGCACCGCGTTCGATCTGTCGGCGTTGAGCTCGCCATAGGTCTGGTAGGCGATCTGGAACGGCGCGAGGTCGACGCCGCAATCCAGCTTGAGCGGCTTGTCGGCGCCGAACTGCGCGACCAGCGAGCTCGGATGGTCGACCTCGTGCGAACGCTCTTCCGGCGCAATCGTGCGCAATGCGGAGGTGGATTTCGGCGTCAGGCCTGTCATGTCTCTCACCCCGGCCATTCCGCCGGAGCTCCCGAACCACGTGACATATCAGGCCATGAAAAACCCGGCCTGAACTGGGGTTCGGCCGGGATCGATAACGTCCCCGGCCTGTTTAGCGAGTTTTTTAACGTGGCTGCAAGCCGGCCGGCTCAAATGACCACGGAACGGGCAGAAACTAGTCCCGCGGGCGCTCTTCGTCAAGGCAAGCTGGGGTTGACCGCCGCTCGGGCGCCCCACCGCTGCAGTCGGGGCAAGCCTAGGCAGCACAAGGTAAACTTGCTGTTGCGCGGGCCCGGCGCATCGGAGAGAACGGCATCCGTTCCTTGTGGCCGCGCGTTTCCCCGTGGCCTCGCGAAGAGTGACACGGACCATGTCGAACCCGCCGCCCGCCCCGCCCTCGCTCGCCGACCTGCGCAAGGAGATCGACGCGATCGACGAGCAGGTGCATCACCTGCTGATGAACCGGGCCGACATCATCGACCGGCTGATCAAGGTCAAGAAGACCCAGGAGGTCGGCTCGGCGTTCCGCCCGGCGCGCGAGGCCGACATGATGCGCCGGCTGGTGCAGCGGCATCGCGGCATCCTGCCGCTCGACACGGTCGAGGGCATCTGGCGCGTGATCGTCTCGACCTTCACCTATGTGCAGGCGCCGTTCTCGGTGCATGCCGATGTGTCGGTCGGCGAATCCGCAATGCGCGATTCCGCCCGGTTCCATTTCGGCTTCGTGGTGCCCTACATTGCCCATTTCAGCGCCCAGGCCGCGGTCGAGGCGGTGGCGCGCTCGAAGGGCGATCTCGCGCTGGTGTCGACGACGTCGGGCCATACGCCGTGGTGGATCACGCTGGAGCCCGTGGGCGCACCGAAGATCATTGCGCGGCTGCCGTTCATCGAGCGCGCCGACCATCCAGCGGCGCTGCCGGTGTTCGCGGTGTCGCGTGTCGCCGACGATGCGCTGGTGCTGGAGGTCGAGACCTGGAGCATCCGCGTGTCCGGCTGGAACGCCCAGGTGTCGCGGGCGCTGTCGCCGCTCGCCGACGTCATCGCGGTGCCCGATACCGCTTTCGACGGCGCTGCGCTGCTGGTGTCGATCGAGGCGCCCGCGAACCTCGAAAAAATCAAGGCAGCCCTGATCGCGGCAGGCGCCTCGGTACGCTCCGCAGCCCTCGTCGGCGGCCACGCGAAACGCTATACGGTTCCCAGCTGAGGCCGCCTTGCGCCCCTCCCAAGCATTCTCCGGAGTTGACGATGTCCCGTCCCGTGCCGAACCCCGGCATCCTCGATATTGCGCCCTACACGCCCGGCAAGAGCCCGAAGCCGGAGCCCGGCCGCAAGGTCTTCAAGCTGTCGGCCAACGAGACCCCATTCGGTCCGTCGCCCAAGGCGATCGAGGCATTCAAGAGCGCGGCCGGCCATCTCGAGGATTATCCTGAAGGCACCTCGCGGGTGCTGCGCGAGGCCATCGGTCGCACCTACGGCCTCGACCCCGACCGCATCGTCTGCGGCGCCGGCTCCGACGAGATCCTCAACCTGCTGGCCCACACCTTCCTGGGCCAGGGCGATGAGGCGATCTCGACCACGCACGGCTTTCTGGTCTATCCGATCGCGACCATGGCCTGCGGCGCCAAGAGCGTGGTCGCCGCCGAAAAGGAGTATCGCACCGACGTCGACGCGATCCTCGCCGCGGTGACGCCGCGCACCAAGCTGGTGTGGCTCGCCAACCCCAACAACCCGACCGGCACCTATATCCCGTTCGACGAGGTCAAGCGGCTGCGTGCCGGCCTGCCCTCGCATGTCGTGCTGGTGCTCGACGCCGCCTATGCCGACTACGTCTCGCGCAACGACTACGAGTTCGGCATCGAGCTGGTCGCGACGACCGAGAACACCGTGGTCACGCACACCTTTTCCAAGATCCACGGCCTCGCCGCGCTTCGCGTCGGCTGGATGTTCGGCCCGGCGCACATCGTCGACGCCATCAACCGTATTCGCGGGCCCTTCAACGTCTCCTCGCCGGCGATGCTCGCAGCCGTCGCGGCGCTCGAGGACACCGCGCATCAGCAGATGTCGAAGACGCACACGGAAACGTGGCGCAACCTGCTCACCGAGGAGATCGGCAAGCTCGGGCTCAAGGTGACGCCGAGCGTCACCAACTTCCTGCTGATCCACTTCCCGGCCGAGAACGGCAAGACCGCGGTGGAGGCGGACGAGTTCCTGACCCGCCGCGGCCTCGTGCTGCGCGCGCTCGCCAACTACAAGCTGCCGAACGCGCTGCGCATGACGATCGGCACCGAGGAAGCCAACCGTCTCGTGATCGAGGCTCTCAGCGATTTCATGGGGGCGAGGTGAGCGTCGCCGGACGGTTCGAACGCGTAGCGCTGATCGGCTTCGGCCTGATCGGCGGCTCGATCGCACGTGCGGCCAGGCTGCAGGGCGTGGCGGGCGAGATCATCACCACGGCGCGTTCGGAGAAGACCCGCGCCCGCGTCGCCGAGCTCGGACTCGTCGACCGCGTCGTCGCTAGCAATGCGGACGCCGTGAAGGACGCCGATCTCGTCATCCTCTGCATTCCCGTCGGCGCCTGCGGCCCGGTCGCGGCAGAGATCGCGCCGCATCTGAAGCCCGGCGCCGTCGTTTCCGACGTCGGCTCGGTGAAGGGCGCCATCGTCCGCGACATGGCCCCGCATCTGCCAGCGAATGTGCACTTCGTGCCGGCGCATCCGGTGGCGGGCACCGAGAATTCGGGCCCCGACTCCGGCTTTGCCGAGCTGTTCATCAACCGCTGGTGCATCCTGACGCCGCCGGACGGCGTCGATGCCGGCGCGATCGATCGTCTTCGCGCGTTCTGGGCTGCACTCGGCGCCAAGGTCGAGATCATGACGCCGGATCATCACGACCGCGTGCTCGCGATCACCAGCCATCTGCCGCATCTGATCGCCTACACCATCGTCGGCACAGCGGATGAGCTGGCGCAGGTGACGGAGTCCGAGGTGATCAAGTTCTCCGCCGGCGGCTTCCGCGATTTCACCCGCATCGCCGCGTCAGATCCGACGATGTGGCGCGACATCTTCCTGAGCAACAAGGACGCCGTGCTCGACATGCTCGGCACCTTCACCGAGGACCTGTCGAAGCTGACGCGGGCGATCCGGCGAGGCGACGGCGAGGCGCTGTTCGATCACTTCACCCGCACCCGCGCGATCCGCCGCGGCATCGTCGACATCGGCCAGGATTCGGCGGCGCCGGATTTCGGCCGGCCGCTGCCGCAGCTCAAGAAGCCCTGAGATCAGAACAGCGGAGGGACGCGGGCGACCTTGAACGGACCGAGCACCACCGCCCCGTCGGAGAAGCGCAACGGGAAGGTCCGCGCCTTGCGGCCCTCCAGCGTGGCCTCCTTGCCGAGCGCATTGATCCCGGCGGCGACACCGACATTGGCGTTCTGCTTGACCACCTTGCCGAGGCCGGGAATGGCGCGGTCGAGCGCCCCGATCAGATTGCTGACGTCCTGCGACTTCACGCCGGGCGCGACGCGATCCAGCGTCGCCTGCGGCACGCCGTTCTCGAGCATCTTGTCGAGGCCGAGCGCCGGGATGACCTTTTCAATTCCAGCCACCGTCATCTGCACCTCGCCGTCGATATTGCCGTTGGCGGTAAGGGTCAGAGTGCCTGCGGCCACGGCGAGCAGTTCGCCCTGCTGGATGCGCGCCTGGACGATCTCGACATGACCGCCGGCCGCCTGGATCTCGCGAAACCGCTCCGGCCAGGGTTTGGGGCGGAAATCCTTCAGCCCCGTGACCCGGCCCTGGATGTCGGCATTGAACGGCTCGGCGAGCAGCGGATGGGCACCCTGGATGCTGCCGCCCGCGATCTGCAGCGACGTCTCCAGCACCGGATGGTCGGACGGCGTGCCCTCGGCGAGCCGGCCGTGCAATTCGGCGTGATCGGCCCGCGCGGCAGGCACGGCGGCGGCCCCCTCGATGCGGTCGACGGTCGGTTGCTCGAACACGAGATCGGCCCGCTGCGGCGGCCCGGGGAGGCCACGAACGCTGGCCTGCCCCACGCTCCAATTGACGGCATAGGACGCCGGCCCGCGCCCATCAGCGATGGTTGCCGGTCCCTTGAACTCCGCAATGATCCGCTGCGGGTCCCACACCTGCGCGACGACCAGAATCTCGTCGAGCTTGGCATTCATCAGGGGCGTGCCGGCCGCCTGCGAGAACAGGGCGACGCTCGGGTCGGCGCAGCGGACCTCGAGCCTGAACGGGAAACCGGTGACGGACCGCTTCGCGCAATCATAGACGCGGCCCGACTTCGCCTCGCGCGCGCGCCAGGCGTCGGCCTGGACATCGACCTGCGAAGCGGCGAAGAACCAGAAGGCGCTCCACGCCACGGCGGCGATCAGGAGCAGGGCGGGGGCAAGGAACAGCCCCCAGAGCGGGCGCCTGCGGCGCGCTTGTGGCAAACGAGACATGCAGGACACCCTTTGGGCAGCAATTTTGGCGATTCCGCGATCACGGATTGTGTACATAAGTTAACAATTCGCGAGCATCACACTTAGGCTTCCGCTGCCATGTCCGCAATGACCCTCTCCCCACGCGACCTTCCCCACGGCGATCTCTGGGTGTTCGGCTATGGCTCGCTGATGTGGCGCCCCGGCTTCGACTTCGTTCAGCAGGTACCCGCACGCCTGATCGGCGAGCATCGCGCGCTGTGCGTCTATTCCTTCGTCCATCGCGGAACACCGGAGAAGCCGGGCCTCGTGCTCGGTCTCGATCGCGGCGGCGCGTGTCGCGGCATTGCGTTTCGTGTGGCCGAAAACAAGCGCGACGAGACGATTGCGTATCTGCGCG
This sequence comes from Bradyrhizobium sp. SZCCHNS2022, assembly GCF_032377575.1. Taxonomy (NCBI): domain Bacteria; kingdom Pseudomonadati; phylum Pseudomonadota; class Alphaproteobacteria; order Hyphomicrobiales; family Nitrobacteraceae; genus Bradyrhizobium; species Bradyrhizobium sp. SZCCHNS2022. Next base: position 4,702,906 of record NZ_JAUHHZ010000001.1, read on the forward strand.
CGCGCGAGCAGGTGACCTCGGTGTATCGCGAGGTGACCCGATCGGTGTGGCTGGAGAACGACGCGCGCGAGCGGGTGAGCGCGCTGGTGTATGTGGTCGATCGCGGCCATGTGCAATATGCCGGCCGGCTGTCGCCGCAGGAGCAGCTGCGCCATGTGCGGCAGGGTCACGGCCAGTCCGGCGCCAACCGCGACTACGTGCTCGCGACGGTGAAGGCGATCGAGGCGCAGGGATTTCGCGACACGCAGCTGCATCGGCTTGCGATGATGCTGCACGACGACGGTCACTCGCTTCACCCGGCCTCGGGACATCAGGCATAGCGAGCTTCAGGCTTTCGCCTCTGCCGGCACGCGGCCGAACAGCTGGGCCTGCTCCGCCTGCCCGGCCGCCACGAGACGGTTGGTTGCATCCTCGATGACGCTCTCGACGCGAACCATGAATTCATGCCGCGACAGGCCCGGCGGCAGGGGATCGAGAAACTCCACCACCAGGGTCCCGGGATAGCGCAGGAACGTGCGGCGCGGCCAGAACAGACCCGAATTGAGCGCGACCGGCAGACAGGGCACGCCGCAATCGACATAGATCGCGCCGACGCCGGCCTTGTAGTCCGGCGGCGCGCCGGGCGAGCGCCGCGTTCCCTCCGGAAAGATCAGGAACTGGCGACCGTGCTTCACCTCCTCGGCCGCCCGCCGCATCACCTGCTTCAAGGCGCGCGCGCCCGAGCTGCGGTCGATCGCGACCATGTTCGCCTTGACCAGGTACTGCCCGAACAGCGGGATGCGCAGCAGCTCTCGCTTGAGCACGAAGAACGGCTGGTCGAAGAAATGCAGCAGCGAGATCGTCTCCCACATCGACTGGTGCTTGGCGGCGACGATCAGCGGTCCCTTGGGGATCTTCTCGGCGCCGCGATATTCGACGCGGATGTTGCAGATGGCGCGCATCAACAGAATGTTGCTCTGCGCCCACCAGTTCGCGACGCGCAGCAGCGCCTTTCGCGGCATCGCCAGGGTCGGCAGCGCGACCAGCAGCCAGAACACGAAGTTCGGGTAGAACAGGATGTTGAACAGGAGCGAGCGCAGGAAGATCGAGACCATCAGAAACCCAGTTCAATTGGCTTGCGCCGTCGCCGGCCGGCGCGACACCGAGCCGGTCGGCAGCTCGCTCTCGGGCACCAGATCGATGCCGAGGTCGGCGAGCCGCAGCCGGGCCTCGGCGGCAACGTATTTGGCATATTCGGACAGCAGCAGGCGAAGGGTCGGTCCGCTGGTCCACCACGGCTCATCCCGCCATTTCTCGCCGACGACGGCATAGGGAATGAGATCCATGCTCGGCATCGCATGCGACAGCTCCACGATGGCCCGCGGCATGTGATAGTTCGACGTCACGACGACCAGCGACTTGAACCCCCGTTCGGCCGCCCAGCGCCGCGTCTGGGCCGCGTTGCTGCGGGTGTTGATGGCGGAATAATCCAGATCGACGCAGCAATTGATGAACGATCGCGCCTCCGGCAGCGAGCGGGTGATGTCGCTGGCCTCGTTGGTGGGGTGGACCCCGGAAATCAGCAGTCTGCGGCCATAGCCGCCGGCCAGCAGCTCGACCGCATCCGACACCCGCGAGGAGCCTCCCGTCAGGACCACGATGCCGTCGGCCTTGCGCTCGGGCTTGATCTCGGCGCCGCGCAGCTGCGACAGAAAACCGATGAAGCCGACGGCCGCGACGAAGAAGCCGACCGCGAGCATGGCCACGACGCCCGCGAACGTCCGGCCCACCACCACGAGGAGCGGTAGCTTGCGGCTGCTATCGTCGGTCTCAGACCCCATGCTGCGCTTGGCGATTCCTTGCCTGCCCGCGCGCGGCGCCATGCCGTCGCGCAATCCCGTCGTTCAAGTCCGGGAGCGCAGACGGGTTTCGCCGGCATCCCGATCACGTTCGCTCGCCGCCGATCCTGTCGCGCGCCCTCAACCGTGTTCGTGACCCAGCTCACCCCATCTTGCCTCATCCCGGCGCGGACGATTCTAGGCGGTTTTCGGGCCGAGTGAAATCCACACTGAGGCGGCTGGGGACAGAAGCTGCCATCAGTCGATGCTCGCCAGGGTCGCGAACAGGGTCCGGCGGGCGGCCCAGCCGGTCACCGCGGCGATGACCACGGCCTGTAACGCAATCGCCACATAACCAAGCGGCCGGAGCGAGAAGGTGCCGAGCAGCGCCGCGAACTGATCGCCGACCGGCGTCCCGGAGAACCAGCTGGCGATCGACTCCGAGAACCCGAAGCCGAGCATTGCCAGCCCGCCGCCGATCACGCCGCCCTCCAGCCCGAGCTGGAGAAAGTGGCGCAGGAAATGATTGGCAATGTAGCGGTCGCCGGCGCCGACGAAATGCAGGACCTCGACGATCGGCCGGTTCGCGGCCATGGCACCGCGGGTCGCGAACGACACCGAGATGATGGTGGCCACGATCACCAGCACGAGAATGCCGAAGCCCGCGAACAAGGTCGCGCCGGTCATCGAGCGCATGCGCTCGATCCAGGCACGATGATCGTCGACGCTGGCGCTCGGCGCCACCTGGGTCACGCGATTGCGCAACGCGTTGAGATCGAAGCTGGTTCCGGGCTGCACCCGGGCGATGATCACGCGCGGCACCGGCAGCTCCTCGAACGACAGGCCGCTGCCGAGCCACGGCTCCAGCAGCTTGCTCGATTCCTCCTTGGTGAAGGGCCGGACCTCGACGATGCCGGATTGCCCCCGCATCGCCTCCGTCACGAGAGCAATGTCACGCTCGATATCGCGGCCGGTCTTGGGACGCACCTGGACCGTAATCTCGCTGGCGACCTCCGACTGCCACTCGGCCGCGGACTCGCTGACCAGCAGCACGGCGCCGGTGGTGATCGACGCCAGGAAGGTCATGATCGCCACCACGGCGACCAGCGCGCGGCCTGCAATCGAGGCCCGTGGCACGATCGGCGACACGATGCGCGCCTGCGCCGGCAGTTGCGGGCGGTCCTCGCCGAGATCGACCAAGAGGCCGCGATCGTCCACGCTACTCATAGATGTGCAATCGTCCCTGGTGCAGCACCAGCCGGCGGGCCTCGTACTGGTCCATCAGCGTGATGTCGTGGGTTGCGATGATCACCGCCGTGCCCGAGCGGTTCAGCTCGATGAACAGCCGCAGCAGCCGGCGCCCGAGCGTCGGATCGACGTTGCCGGTCGGCTCGTCGGCGAGCAGGAGCTGCGGACGCGAGATCACGGCGCGCGCGATCGCGGCGCGCTGCTTCTCACCGCCCGACAGGATCGGCGGCAGCGCATCCATGCGCTCGCCCAAGCCGACCCATTTCAGGAGGTCGATGACCTCCTTGCGGTAGCTCGATTCATCCCGCCCCATGACGCGAAACGGCAGCGCCACGTTCTCATAGGTCGTCATGTGGTCGAGCAGGCGAAAGTCCTGCAGCACGATGCCGATGCGCTTGCGCAGGTCGGCGATCTCCTCCTTGCTCAGCAGCGAGATGTCGTAGCCGAACAGGTTGACCAGCCCGCGCGTCGGCCGCAGCGACAGGAACAACAGCTTCAGCAGCGAGGTCTTGCCGGCACCCGACGGGCCGGTCAGAAACTGAAAGGAATGGGCCGGAATCTGGAAGCTGAGGTCGCGGAGGATCTCCGGCCCCAGTCCATAGCGCAGCCCAACATTTTCGAACCGAACCAAAGCCTCAGCTCCGTTCGACCGCGTGCACGGCAAGCCCGCACGCTCCAAGCTCAGCGGTACGATGACCCGATTGAGCGCCCGTTATGGTTTCCGGTTCGTTAATGGTTGCCATGTACCAATGGCGCGATTGAGTTCCGAAGTTCGTCGACATGGCGGTCCTTGTAGCACGAACTGTCGGAAACAAAGCGGCAATGGCCGTTGGAGAAAAGGCGCGATGTTCATCGTTTGCCCCCATTGTGCGACGTCTTATGCCATCGATCTGGCAACTCTGGGTATGGCCGGCCGCAGCGTACGCTGTTCCCGTTGCAAGGAGGTCTGGCTGGCGCGTCCCGAGGATGCGGTCGAGGCTCCGGCCCCGATCCCGGCGATGGCCGAGGCCGGCGCGACCCCGGCGCCGCGTGATGCCGCCGACGAATGGGAAGCCCTCGCCCGGGAGGACACCGACGAGCAGCCCCCCGAGGTGGAAAGCCCGTCCATTGCCGCCGGATGGCCTGAGGATGCCGTCACCGAGGATTCCGAGGACGCCGCGGCCGATGGCGATCAGCCGGCACCGCGGGGCAAGCTCGCGCGCCTCGCAGGCCTCCGCAAATCGATCAAGCTCCCGTCCTTGCCGGACTTCCCCGGCAAGAAGGTATTCAACCTGCCGGCGCTGACCGCGGCGATGGCGGCACTCTCGATCGCGCTCGTGGTGTGGCGCGGCGACGTCGTCCGCCTGCTGCCGCAGACGGCCTCGTTCTACAAGCTGGCCGGGCTCGAGGTGAACCTGCGCGGCCTGTCCTTCAAGGACGTGAAGGTGGCGACCGAAACCGTCGACGGCAAACCGGTGCTGGTGATCGAAGGCACCATCGTCAGCGTCACCAAGAAGGCGGTCGACCTGCCCCGGCTGCGCTTCAGCGTACGTGACGCGCAGGGCACGGAGATCTATGCCTGGAATACGCTGCTCGAGCAGACGGCGCTCAAGCCGGGGGAGCGCACGACCTTCAAGTCGCGGCTGGCCTCGCCCCCTCCCGAAGGCCGCAATATCGATATACGGTTCTTCAACCGGCGCGACCTGGCCGCCGGCAGTGCATGATGATTCCGGTCTCGTGGGTCGCCCGCGGGGCCCACGAGACGGAGACGAAACGACATGTCGCGCGTCCTGATCGCAGACGACGAAGATTCGATGCGGACGCTGGTCGCGCGCGCCATTGCGATGGATGGGCATGACATCGTGACTGCGCAGGACGGCGCCGAGGCGCTCGACATCCTCACCCGCGAGAACGGCGCCTTCGACCTGCTGCTCACCGACATCCAGATGCCCATCATGGACGGCATCGCGCTGGCGCTGTCGGCGGCGCGCGACTTTCCCGATCTGACCATTCTGCTGATGACCGGCTTTGCGCATCAGCGCGAACGGGCGTCGAATCTCAGCGCGATCGCCCATGACGTGATCACCAAGCCGTTCTCGGTCGCCGACATCCGCACCGCGGTCGCCGATGCGCTGGCGTCGAAGCCGGCCAAGGCTTAGGGCGGCCGCCGCCGCGGCCGTTGAGATACAAAGCTGGTTCTCCATCGTGCGCCATCACGCCTCCCTGGGGTTCTGGGTCCCGGCGTTCGCCGGGACGACGGCGGGGGTGGCGCGCCAGATGAGAGTCTTACCTACGCTCGCGCCTTGCCAATGATCGTCGAGGGTGCCTCACCTCTCTCATCCGTCATTGCGAGCGCAGCGCGCAGCGAAGCAATCCAGAATCTGTCCGCGGTGACAGTCTGGATTGCTTCGCTGCGCTCGCAATGACGCCGGGCGGGCATCTCATGTCCTCAATGTCATCTCGTAGATATGTGATCGCGATCCCGCGGCACGTGATGCCCGAGCTGTGCTGATCATCGTCACCCTCCTCAAGGTCGGAGGGCGCAGGGAATGCCGGGTGAAGGCCTCACCCATGGCCCGCCTGCGAAAGAAAATGCAGGCGGCAGGTACCACAGGTTCAGCCGATCATCCGGCATTCCCTGCGCGATGGGCTTACGGCTGCTTCGCGGTCTCCCCGGTGCGCCGGCTTGTTGGCCACCGTCATCCACGCCGTGCATCAGCAGCGGCGCAGACTTGACCTCAGCGTCGGGAGGCCAGGACGACGCGACTTGACCGTCCGCAAGCGCCCGTTCGTCCGCACGTCCTAAAGGACATGCTGCGAGCTCTCGCGGCCATCGCATCCCCGCCTCGCGTGTCGTGACGATCGCGCGCAACGCCCCTTCCGAGTGAGACGGGATGCGCGGAAACATCGTCCTGATTTGCCCGACGACACAAGCCTGCAAGGTGCGGCAAACTGGCTCGACGGGCAGTTCGCGCAGAGCTGTCATGAGCAGATTGCCCGTCGGGCAATCGTGTCGTCGCCCTTGCTCCATGCGGGGACGCAGCCGGTGCTATTCCACGCGCGCACCGAACAGCGCCACAAACCTGTCGATATCGTGCTCACGCAGGCCGAACAGCCAATAGCGCACGGGAATCTCCAGCATGCCGATGCGCACCAGCCGCCCCGACATCAGCCACGGCTGCGCGGCGCGGTCCGACACGAAGCCGATGTAGTGGCCGCCGAGCAGCGCCGAGATCACCGCCGTGCTCGACGACAGCTTGAGGACGGGATGCGCCACACGCTCGGGCTCGACACGGTGGGAGACGAGCGCCGCCGTCAACGTCGGCGTCAGCTCGCCGTGCTCCCACAACAAGGGCGCCTGCGCGGCCAGTGACTTCCAGCTCATATCGGCCGGCACATGCTGTGCCCGTTCGGGATGGGCGCATAGCACCAGCCGGTCGGCGAACACGGCGACCTGGCGGAACTGCGGGTGGCTCGGCATCGCGCTGGTCACCCCCGCATCCGCCGTTCCACGCATGACATAAGCCGCCACCTCGTTGACGCTGCCCCGGACGAGATCGACACCGGATGCGCCGGGACCATGGTCCCGCGCCAGAAGATGCGGCATCCAGAAGTCGTAGGCACTGGGGGAGCACGCCACCAGCGCCGACGGCGAGACGGGACGCCGGCCTTCGACACGGCGCATCGTCAGCTCGACGTCGCGCAGGATCCGCTCGGCCTCGTTCAACAGCACCTGTCCGGCCTCGGTCAGCATCAGCCGGCGCCCGGAACGGTCGAACAGCGGAACGTCCAGCTTCTCCTCCAGCTTCTTGATCGAGACGCTGACCGCCGACTGCGTGAGGCCCAGCCGCTCGGCAGCATGGGTGAAGCTGCCGAAATGAGCGGCTTCGAGGAAGATCCTCATTTGCTCGAAGGTCATGGACTCTCCTGGGCCTCGGCGGCATCCGGCGCGTCGCCGAATGCGCTCCCACGGACAAATTCGAACCAGTTCCCGAGCCGGCCTGCCGTCAAACCAGTCACTCCCATGGCTTTCGATGAATTCGTTTCATCCTCGCAGGGACCAGCATCAAAAGCGGCGCCGCATCATTCATACACTTCAGTGCGCATGAACTGAATGAATAAGTAGTTCCGATCTGCTTTCACTGCAGGCATTTCAGGACGCTTTATCGATCAATCACGCCGCTATTTTCAGCATCGACGTCCGACGCCTGCGCGAGACCCGATTTGGCAAGACGCTTGCTAATTACTTCGCACGAAGGTTTTCGAGCGAGGACAGCGAGGACATGCCGCCTGCACCTTCTGCGACACAAGCCGACGAGAGGCACCGATCCATGATGGTGCTCCGCGAGCCTCCTTCACAGCATGCGAGGTCGCGTGATGGAGTTCGGCATCTGGCTTCCCGTCTATGGCGGCTGGCTGCGTTCGCTGGACGCACCGACCGGCCCTGACGTTGCCGCCTGTCTGGCCATCGCCCAGCAGGCCGAAGCGCTCGGGTTCGACTTCCTCTACGCCTCGGAGAACCTGCTCAACTGCATCCATGGCCCGAGCGAGAGCGTCGCCGACGCCTGGAGCATTCTGGCGGCGATCGCCGCCGTCACCAGCAAGGTCGGGCTTTGCGGCGCCATCAAGCCCGGCTTCCGCTCGCCGTTCCTCGTCGCCCGGATGCTCGACACGCTATCGAAGATCGCCGAGCGCAGGCTCGGCATGAACATCGTCTGCGGCTGGTGGAAGGAGGAGTTCGACCTGTCCGGCGTCGACTGGCTGGATCATGACGGACGTTACGACCGCGCCGGCGAATTCCTGCGCACGCTCTATGGCCTGTTTCAGCCGCCTGCCGAGATCGCCGGGACGGACGCTCTGCCTGGAGAGGCCCAGCCGGTCGAGCTCAAGCAGCCGCCGACCTATGGCCTGGACCAGAACGCCCTGCCAGAGGTGTGGATCGCCGGCCACTCCGGCCGCGCCATGCAGATGGCGGCGGAATGGGGCCATTGCCTGTTTCTCAATGGCATGGGCGACGAAGAGCTGAAGCGGCGCATCGAGGCGGTGCGTCAGGAGGCCAACAGCTGGGGCCGGACCATCCTGATCGCCGCGAATGCCTATGTGATCGCGACCGAGACGACCGAGCAGGCAAGGCAGCGCTGGAAGACCGTCGTCGGTCGCCGCAATTCGCAGACCATCGACTTCTTCCGCAAGGTGATCGGCAGCTCCGGCGCCGCCGCCTGGGCCGCCCTCGGCGAGGAGCAGATGGTCGATTCCAATGCCGGCTTCGAGCTCGGTTTGATTGGATCGTTCGAGGACATCCGCAACCGCATCCCCAAGCTGCAGGCCATGGGCCTCGATCGCATCGTCTGTCAGTTCGACGACCCGATGCGCGACGCCGGCCCGTTCATGAAGCAGGTGATCCGCCCGCTCAGGGACAATCGCACACTCGCCTTCGAAGGTCAGATGTCATGAGCGCGCTCGAAGCCACGATGACTGCCGCTGACAGTCTCAGACAGGACTTCAAGGACGTCTTCAGCCAGCTCGCTTCCGGCGTCTGCATCGTGACGTTCCGGCGCGGCGGACAGCTCCATGGCTTCACGGCCACCTCGGTCACGTCAGTCTCGTTGCAGCCGCCGCGGGTGCTGTTCTGCGTCGCTCAGAGCAGCCAGAGCTACGCCTGCCTCGGCGTCGGCATGAGCGTGGGGGTTTCCGTCCTCAGCGCCGGACAACGCGCATTGTCCGATCGCTTCGCGAGCAAGCTCGCACCCGGCTCCTATGACGACGTGGCGACGATCGAAGGCGCTGGCCAGGCGCCGCTGATCGCGGGCGCTCTCGGACAGCTGAGCACCGCCATCGTCGACCTGATCCCGTCCGGCGACCACGCCATCGTGCTCTGCGACGTGACCTGGGCCCACGCGGGCGGCGACGGCGCGCCGCTGCTCTACCACGCCCGCAACTATCACACGCTTCACCAGAGTTCCTGAAACCCCGGAGAAATCGCAATGGACAAGTCTATCTTTGCCGCGATGCCGAGCCTGACGCCGACCCTCGGGTATGCGTCGATGATCGGATTGGGCCTGTTCTCACTCGCCCTGTCCTATGCCGTGAAGACCCTGCTCGTTCGCAACACCCACGACTTCATCATCGCCGACCGCCGCGTCGGCTTCGGCTTCGGCGTCGGCTCCGTCATCGCGGTGTGGACCTGGGCCATGGCGGTGATGATGAGCTCCGCGATGACCTATCAATGGGGCCTGTCGGGCCTGTTCTGGTTCGTGGTGCCCAACGGCTTCGCGGTCATGGCGATGATTCCGTTCGCGCGCATCCTGCGCAAGAACATGCCGGAGGGCTACACCATCTCCGAGTTCATCGAGTACCGCTTCAGCCGCTCCAAGGTCGCGACTGCGATCGTGACCGTGACCATGATCTTCGGCATCATCCTGGAGATCCTGATCAACCTGAAGGGCACCTCGGTGGTGGTCTCGACGGTGTTCGGGATCGACTGGAAGGTCGCAACCGTCGTCGGCATCATCTGCGTGCTGGTCTACTCCTATTTCGGAGGCCTGTGGACCAGCGTGATGACGGGAACGCTGAACACGCTGATGATCACCGTGCCCGCCGCGATCGTGGTCGCCGCGGTCTACGCCGTGATCCCCGGCGGATCGGAAGCCGTGTTCAATGCCGCCGGCGCCGCCGATGCGCGCAATCTCTCCGTGCTGCGTCCCGACGCCGCCGCGGGCTTCGGCATCACGCTCGCCTTCGGTCTCCTCGCGGCGACGGTCTCGGACCAGACGTTCTGGCAGAAGGTCTGGGCGATCAAGAGCCGCGACGTCGGCCGCGTGTTCCTGTGGTCGGGCGCACTGTTCTATCCGATCCCGATCTGCCTCGGCATGCTCGGCCTGGTCGGCATCGCCTATGGCCTGAAGCCGGCGGATTTCGGCGGCGACATCGTCGCGGTCGGTCCCTACATCGTCTCGCATATCGGCCTCGGGCTGACGCTGGTGCTGCTCTACGTGCTGGTCATCCTCGCCGCCTGCTACTCGACCATCGACGGCGCCAGCGCCGCGCTCTCCTCCGTGGTCGCCGTCGACATCGTCAAGCGCTACTTCCCGCAGACCTCCGAGAGCAGCCTGTTCGTGATCACCAAGCTTTCGGTGCTGCTCGGCGGCATCATCGCGACGCTGATCGTGCTCTCCGGCCTCGACTTCACGACCCTGGTGCTGACGACCTACGCGCTGAAGACCTCGGTGCTGCTGCCGCTGGTGCTGTCGATCCTGTGGCCGAAGACCAACATGGTCGGCTTCGTCGGCGGCATTGCGCTCGCGATCGGCGTGGGCATGCCGATCTACGCCACCGCCGGCGAGCTGATCGGGACGCTGTCGATCGTCGCGATCAGCGGGCTGACCGTCGTCATCGCGGGTCTGATCGGCGGCAAGGACTTCGACCTCGCCGGCCTGCGGCGCGTCGGCGACGAAGTCTCAGCCCCGGCCGAATAGCCGCGCGAGGCGCGCTGGTCCTCGGCGCGCCCTTTCCTCGGACATTTTAAAGGAGCAAACCATGTATGTCCTGATCACCATCATCGGCATTCTCGTCACCCTGTTCTTCCTCGCGGGCTTCTGGCGCGGCCTGCAGAACGCCATCGCCGAATATCGCAGCGGCGCGGCCGAGCCGACCGACGTGCCCGACTACGGCTATGGTGGGCTGGCAGCAATCTCGGTGATCGCGTCCGCCGTCATCATTGCCGGCGTCGGCTTCACCCCTGCGATGATCTATGCCGGCCCGCTGCTTGCGCTGGTGACGGCGGCTGGATGCGGGCTCGCCTTCTTCGTCGAACGGAAGAGCGCCTGATCACCCACCCACCGAAGTTCATGACGGACTGGATGAATTCCGGACGCAAGGAGAGCATTGCATGACGACCACCACGAAGAAGAAGGCGCATCTTCTGGGATTCATCCAGCACGGCGTCAACAGCCACGCCACCGGCATGTGGCGCCACGTCAAGGACAAGATCGGCTGGGATTTCGCCCGGCCGGAATATTGGCAGCACATGGCGCGGACGATGGAGCGCGGGCTGTTCGACGCCATGTTCATCGCCGACGAGCTCGCGCCCTACAACACCCACGAGGACAGCTCCGACGCCATCGTGAAATGGGCGGTGCAGTGCCCGACCCACGAGCCGTCGACGATCGTGCCGATCATCACCACGGCGACCAAGCATCTCGGCGTCGGCGTCACCCTGTCGACGGCGTTCGAGCATCCCTATTCGATGTGCCGCAGGCTTTCGAGCCTCGACCATCTTTCGGGCGGCCGCGTCGCCTGGAACATCGTCTCGTCCTATTCCAAGAGCGAATGGGATGCCTATGGCCACACCATGACCGAGCGCAGCGGCCGCTACGACCGGCTCGAGGAGTACATGGAGGTCTGCTACCAGCTGTGGGACTCCTGGGAGCCGGATGCGATCATCGCCGACAAGGCCTCGGGCATCTATGCCGATCCGGCCAAGATCAAGGTCGTGAACCACGAGGGCAAGTACTACAAGTGTCACGGCCGGCACTTCTGCGCGCCGTCGCCGCAGGGCCGTCCCGTGCTGTGGCAGGCCGGCTCGTCCAACCAGGGGCGCGACTTCGCCGCCAAACATGCCGAGGCGATCTTCGCCGTGCATCCGAACGTCGACCGCATGAAGCAGTATGCCACCGACCTCAACGAGCGGCTCGCCGGCAAGTTCGACCGCAAGCCCGGCTCGGTGAAGCTGATCTATGGCCTGCAGACGGTGGTCGCCGAGACGCGCTCGGAGGCGCAGGAGAAATATGCCCGCATCAAGGAATGCATTCCGCCCGAGGGTGCGCTGGCCTGGATGTCCGGCCATTTCGGCCTCGACTTCTCGAAATTCGACGGCGACGCGATCGTGCAGAACATCGAGGTGCCCGGCATCCAGGGGCTGTTCGAGTCGATCATCTACGCCAAGGGCGGCGCGCCGGTGACGGTGAAGGAGGCGGCGATGATCTACGCGCAGGGCATGGGCATGCCGGTCGCGGTCGGCACCGCCAAGGACATCGCCGATCAGATCGAGCAGTACATGGACGAAGGCGGCGCCGACGGCTTCATGCTGGCCGCGACCTACACGCCGGGCTGCTTCGAGGAGTTCGCCGACCTCGTCGTCCCGGAGCTGCAGCGGCGCGGCCGGTTCCGGACGCGATACACCGGCTCGACCTTGCGCGACAATCTGCTGGGAGATTGAGGTCTTCCGCCATGGCCGGGGTGTCCCGGCCATGGCTCGGAAACTTGCCTTCGCCTCACGCGCTCAAGGCGCGCATCTCCGCATACAGATCCGACTTGCCCTCGAAGCCGATGCCGGGGAGATCGGGCATGGTGATGTGGCCGTCGATGACCTTCACGCCGTCGGGGAAGCCGCCATAGGGCTGGAACAGATCCGGGTAGCTCTCATTGCCGCCGAGGCCAAGGCCGGCGGCGATGTTGAGCGACATCTGGTGACCGCCATGCGGGATGCAGCGCGACGGCGACCAGCCATGGGTCTTGAGCACGTCGAGCGTGCGCAGATATTCGCACAGGCCATAGGACAGCGCGCAGTCGAACTGCAGCCAGTCGCGGTCCGGGCGCATGCCGCCATAGCGGATGAGATTGCGCGCATCCTGGTGGCTGAACAGGTTCTCCCCGGTGGCCATCGGGCCGGGATAGTAGTCGGCGAGCGTCGCCTGCAGATGATAGTCGAGCGGATCGCCGGCCTCCTCGTACCAGAACAGCGGATAGTCACGCAGCATCTTGGCGTAGGCGATCGCGGTCTCCAGATCGAAGCGGCCATTGGCGTCGACGGCGAGCTGGTTGGTCGGACCGATCTCCTCGAGCACGGCCTCGATGCGCGCGCGGTCCTCGTCGATCGGCGCGCCGCCGATCTTCATCTTCACGACGTTGTAGCCGCGATCGAGATAACCGCGCATCTCGCGGCGCAGGGCCGAGAGATCCTTGCCGGGATAGTAGTAGCCGCCGGCGGCGTAGACGAAGACGCGCGGATCGGCCTTGCGGTCGTGACGCTCTGCGAGCAGGCGGAACAGCGGCTTGTCCGCGATCTTGGCGACCGCGTCCCAGATCGCCATGTCGAGCGTGCCGACCGCGACCGACCGCTCGCCGTGACCGCCGGGCTTTTCGTTGCTCATCATCGCCGCCCAGGCCTTGTCGGGATCGATGTTGTCCTTCGTGGCATCCAGCAGCGAGGCCGGATCGGCCTCCAGCAGGCGTGCGCGAAACCGCTCGCGGATCAGGCCGCCCTGGCCGTAGCGGCCGTTGGAGTTGAAGCCATAGCCGACGACGGGGCGCCCGTCGCGTACGACATTGGTGATGACCGCGACGAGGCTCGACGTCATCTTGGTGAAGTCGATATAGGCGTTGCGGATCGGCGACGAGATCGGCTTCGTCACCTCGCGGACGTCGACGATGCGGATGGTCATGGGTCTTCTCCTGATCGTGGTCGCGCGCTGCCCCTAGAGCGAAGCGCCGGCGCAAATGGTGATGGTCTGTCCGGTGATGGCGCCCGCCTCGCCCGACAGCAGGAAGGCGGTCAGCGCGGCGACTTCCGCGGGATCGACGAAACGGCCCATCGGCGGCAGCACCGGCGCGGTGCCGGCGCGGCCGGGATCGCGCAGGAACGGCGTGTCGGTGGCCGCCGGCGCGATGACGTTGACGGTGATGCGGCGCGGCGCCAGCTCGATCGCCCAGGAGCGCGCGAGGCCCGCGAGCGCCGCCTTGGTCGCGGCATATTGACTACGTCCCGCCGCGCCATTGGCGGTGCGGCTGCCGATCAGCACGATGCGGCCGCCCTCGCCCATGCGAGGCGCCAGCGCATTGCCCAGCGCCTCCGCCGCAGCCACATGGACGCGCCACATGCCCTCGCCATTGTCGGGCGCGAGCTCGCCGAGCCGGCCGACGCGCATGTAGCCGGCGGCGTGAACGAGCGCGGTCACCGCGCCGATGTCGGCAAGGCGCGCAGCCAACGCATGGGAGTCGCCGAGGTCGGCCTGCAAGCCGACGAAGCCCGCCTGCGTCACCGCCGATGGGGCGCGATCGATGCCGGTCACGCGCCATCCGCTGGCCAACAGGTGCTCGGCAATGGCGCGGCCGATGCCCGAACTGGTTCCGGTCACCACCGCATGGCGGAGACCGGAGCCGCTGTCGTGATGCTCTGCCGTCATCCCTTGTACGCAGCCGCCTCGGCCTTGACCTTCACCGCATCGAAATTGTTGATCGTCTCGATCAGCTCATTGGTGTAGAGCGCATTGTAGTCCTTGATGTCGAGCCCGTTCATCGCGGCTTCCGTGCGGAACTCCTGCTCGTTGATCGCGCCCATCTTGGTGTCGGCATAGGGCGGTGTGTACAGCTTGATGCGGCGACTGATCGACTGCAGCACGGCCTTGACCGCCTCGTCCTCGCTGGCGCCCCGCGGCGCCGTCTCGGGATAGAGCTTGAGGAACGCCCTGGCGCCGGCTGCGGGATTGGCGATCAGGAACTGCGAGGCCTTGCACACCGAACGGCCGAAGCCGATCAGCAGATCGCGCTCCTTCTCGAACGTTACCGGCATCGCCATCAGGAACTGGCCGCCGACCATCGGGATGGTGGTCGGCCGCGGCAGATAGGCGAGCTCGATGCCGGCGGCCTCGATCTGGCCGAAGCCGGTGTCGAAATAAGCGAGCGCATCGATGACGCCGCGCTGCAGGGCGACGCCCGCCGGCGTGCCGTTGCCGACCGCGACGAAGCTCACATCCTTCTCCGGATCGAGGCCGAGCGCCTTCAGCACGTTCTTGGTCACCGGATATTCGGTGGCGCCGAAATCGGAGACGCCGATCTTCCTGCCCTTCAGATCCGTGTAGCTCTTCAGCGCCGAGCCCGGCGGAACGGCGATGTCCCATTTGTAGGGGTAGGTGTACTGATAGAACATTTTGGCGCCGCCCCATTCGCCCTTGGCGAGCAGCGGCAGCGCCGTCGAGGGCACGCCGACACCAATCGCCACCGTGCCGCGATCGGTCGCGACCTGGACGTTGGCGTTGGTGCCGAGCGCCTGGACGTCGAGCGAAAAGCCCTCCTGCGCGTTGTAGCCGAGCGCCTCGCCGATCACGCAATTGATGACGGTGGCGTTGAGCGCCTTGAGCCCGACGCCGAAGCGGAGCTTCTTGGCGTCAGCCGCCATCAGGCCGGCCGGCGCACTGCTCATCAGCAGCGCCGCGCCGGCGCTGCCCTTCAGGAATGACCTGCGCGATACCATGTTCGTTCCTCCCGTTGTTATTTCTTTCTGTTCGCACCCCAATGCACGACCTTGGACTCGCACCAGCGCACGATCCCGTGCAGCACGATGCCGAGCACACCGAGGATGATCAGCGCGGCGAACACGCCGGCGACATCCGACACCGCTTGCGCCTGGGTGATCACGACGCCCATGCCACGCTGCGCGCCGAGAAACTCGGCGACGATGGCGCCGAGCAGCGCGTACACCACCGCCATGTCGAGGCCGGCAAAAATGAAGGGCGCGGCGTTGGGCAGCTTGACGATGCGATAGGTCTCGAAGCGCGAGGCCGACAGCGAGCGCATCAGGTCGATCCGCTCCGGCTCGACGGCGCGCAGGCCCGTAAAGCTGTTGATCAGTACCGGGAAGAACGACAGCAGCGCCGAGATCGCGATCTTCGAGCCGTCGCCGAAGCCGAACCAGATCACGACCAGCGGCGCGATCGCCACCTTCGGCAGGCTCTGCAGTGCGAAGGCATAGGGCATCACAAGACGCTCGATGGCTTCGACTTCGGCCATCAGCGAGCCGATCACGAGGCCGAGACCGACGCCGATCGCGCAGCCGGCGGCGGCGTTGCTCAGCGTGCTCCACAGCGGCAGATAGTAGCCGAGCGGGCTCGCCGGGCTGACGGCAAGACCGGACCACAACGCACGGATGACGGCCTCGGGCTTCGGCAGGATGTAGGACGGGATGTTCAGCAGCTTGACGGCGGCGATCCAGCTCAGGATCAGCACGGCGAGACCGATCCACGCGATCGGCGATCCAAGATTGAAGCGGCGGCGCGATTTTGTCGGCTGGGTCATGGCGGGCGCGGCGATGTTGGCGAGATCAGTCATGACCGTGCTCCTGGGCGTTAAGCAGTCCGCGGACCTCCTTGGCGAGCCGCGCATAGTCCGGATGCAGCACGATGTCGTCGAACGTCCGCGGCCGCGGGATCGGGACGTGGAGATCGGCGAGGATGCGGCCGGGGCGGGCCGACATCACGATGACGCGGTCGGCCAGGAAGATCGCCTCGGAGATCGAGTGCGTGATCAGCAGGATGGTCTTGCGGTTCTCCTGCCAGATTCGCTGCAGCTCGAGGTTCAGCCGCTCGCGCGTCAGTGCATCCAGCGCGCCGAACGGCTCGTCCATCAGCAGGATTTCCGGATCCCGCGCGAGCGCGCGGCAGATGCCGGCGCGCTGCTGCATGCCGCCGGACAGCTCGTAAGGATATTTGTCGCCGAAATCGCCGAGGCCAGTGACGGCGAGCAGACGCTCGATGCGGTCGCCGGCCGGCGCGTGCTGGCCACCGACGCGCAGGGGCAGCCCGACATTGTCGCGCACCGTCATCCAAGGCAGCAAATTGGCGGCCTGGAACACGACGCCGACCTTGCGTGAGGGACCGGCGACCTTCTCGCCGTCGAGCAGCAGGCGCCCCTCGCTATAGCTGTCGAGACCCGCGAGGAGACGCAGCAAGGTGCTCTTGCCGCAGCCGGACGGACCGACGACGCAGACGAATTCGCCCGGCTTGATGTCGAGGGAGATGCGGCTCAGCGCATGCACCGCCGCGCCGGAGGCGGAGACGTAGGTCTTCGAGACCTGGTCGATCGCGATCAGCACATCGTCCGGCGCAGCGCGCCGGGGTGCGGTCTCGACATCCATCATCAGCATGAGCGTCCACCCGGAATCTTGTTCGTTGATTTAGCCACGGCAGCCGGGCCTGGCCTGGCTGCCGGGTCGTCGCAAACTCAGGCCGCAGCCTGCACCGTCAATCCAGCCGCGGCCACCGCGGCGCGGATCGCGGCCATCTCATCGGCGCTCGGCGCATGCGTCGGCGGACGCACGGTGGCGTCGCGAATGACGCCGGCCACCTGCATCGCGGCTTTCATGCGGCCATGGGCCTCGCCGGTCGGCTCGCCCGCGCCATACACCGCGTCCTTCAGCGGATCGATCATGCTTTGCAGCTTCATGGCGAGCTTGAGATCCCCGGCGGTGACGGCGGTGAACAGATCGTGGATCAGGTCTGGGATCAGCGAGGCGAAGCCGACCAGCGCGCCGTCGACGCCCTGCACCATCGAGGCCAGCAGATATTCGTCGTGGCAGGTGAGCAGCGCCTTGTGCGGCGACGCCGCGCGAATCGCCTTCAGGTCGCGGGCATATTTGTTCATCTCGCGGGTGCCGATCTTGAACGCCTGGACGTGATCGAGGCGTGCGAGTTCGGCGAGCAGCTCCGACGAAAACGAGGCGCGCGTCCAGGCCGGATAGACGTGGACGATCAGCGGCAGCCTCGTCGCCTCGCCGATCGCGCTGAAGTAGTCGAGGCAATGCTCGCGCTTGAAGCCGAAGCGCAGCCAGTGATGCGGCGGCATGATGTCGAGCGCGGTGGCGCCGGCCTCCTTCGCCATCAGCGCATGCTCGATGCCGTCCTTGATACCTTCGCAGACGACGGAGGAGATGGTCGGGCAGATGCCGGTGAGCGCCTTGGCGACGATGCGCGTGACCTCCGCGCGCTCCTTGGCGGTGAGGCTGAACACCTCGCCGGTGTGGCCGTTGGTCATGATGCCGACGATGCCGCGGCGCTTGCCGAGCCAGGCCGCATAGCGCGTCAGTTCGGCCTCGTCGATCGAATGGTCGGCGTTGAAGGGGACGGCGATCGCCGGGATGATCCCCTTGAAGTTGGTCATGACGCTCATGTCGGGTTCCTCGTGAGTTCTGGTGTTATCGGTTGGAAACGGTGGCGGTGGCGCCGCCCATGGCTTCGAGCGCGCGCGACAGCTGCGCGGCAGCGCGCAGCAGCGGCGCCACGCCCATGCGCTCGAACGCCTCGGCCGAGATGCGCATGGTCGGCGCCGCGACGCTGATCGCGGCGAGCGGCACGCCGTCGCGATCGACCACGGGAGCCGCGAGCACGCAGAGCCCCGGCGCGTTTTCCTGGTTGGACAGCGCGTAGCCGGCGGTCTTGACGTGGCGCAGGCGCTGCAACAGCGCGTCGAGATCGGTGATCGTGGTCTCCGTGCGCTTGATGCGCGGCTGCGCCTCGAGCACCTCGATCTGCGTCTCCACCGGCAGCAGCGCCAGCAGCGCCTGACCGACAGCGGTGGAATAGACCGGCGCGCGGCTGCCGATGCGGACGTCGACGCCGAGCCGGACGAGGCCGGCCTGGATGCGCTCGACATAGACGATGTCGCTGCCGTCGAGCACGGCGAGCGAGGCCGCCTCGTTCATCTCGCCGACCAGACTCCGGAGAATTGGCCGCGCCTGGTCGCGCAGCTCGGAGCGCGCGATCGCGTTGAAGCCGAGGTCGAGGCATTTCAGCGTCAGGCGGAAGCGGCGGGTGTCCGCGACCTTCTCGACATAGCCGAGCATGACGAGCGTGTTGAGCAGGCGGAACGTGGTGCCCTTGTCGAGCCCAGCGCGGCGCGCAACGTCTGCGAGCACCAGTTCGGGCTCCTCGCTGGTGAAGGCGTTGAGCACCTGAAAGCCCTTGGCCAGCGACTGCACGACGCTTTTCCCGGCCTTGGTTTCCTCGTCCACGGGAGGCTCCGACGTTTCCTGCTTGACGCCCGTCTCAATGGCGGGCATTTTCGGCTTGCTAAGGTTCGGATTGCGAACTATAGTTCGTATATTCAAGCTGCGTTATCGACCCCTGTCAAGGGGCACGCCGTGCGCATGGCGCTCGCCTGCCGCTTGAAATTCGTCTCCGCCGCATGATCTCTCCCCGACGCGCTGCGCATCCGGCGGCGCCTGCAGGAGACCCGCGTGAGCGTTGCATTCACCAAGGAGGAGAGCGCCGAGACGGCTGCGGAGACGATGCTGCCGGACCGGCCGGTCTCGCCGCATCCGAACCTCGTCACCGAGGCGGGACTTAAGGCGCTTCAGGATCAGCTTCATCAGGCGCAGGCGGCCTACGAGGCGGCGCAAGCGATCGAGGACGTCAACGAGCGCCGGCGCGAGCAGGCGCTGCCGCTGCGCGATGCACGCTATTTCTCGGCGCGGCTGCGCACCGCGCAGGTGATGCCACCGCCCGCCTCCACCGCGACGATCGCGTTCGGCAGCACGGTGACGTTCCGGCGCGGCGACGGCCGCGTGCAGACCTACGCAATCGTCGGCGAGGACGAAGCCGACCCGAAGCTCGGCATGATCTCCCACGTCGCGCCGGTCGCGCGGCTGCTGATGGGCAAGGCGGTCGGCGACGTGATCGAAGCATCGGGCCAGGAGCTGGAAATCCTGAGCATCGCGTGAGCGCTCAACGCATCAGGTGAGCTTCCGCCATGCGCATCGGCATCATCTCGGACACGCACGGCCTGCTCCGCCCGGAAGCGGAGCAACGCCTCGCCGGCGTCGATCACATCATCCACGCCGGCGACATCGGCCGTCCTGAGATCATCGATCATCTCCGCGCCATCGCACCGGTCACCGCGATCCGCGGCAACATCGACGGTGCGGAGTGGGCGAAGGCCTATCCTGCGACCCAGACCGTCGAACTTGGCGGCAGACGCTTTCACGTCGTGCATGACGTCCATGATCTCACAATCGATCCGGCCGCCGAGGACATCGACATGGTCATCTCCGGCCACTCGCATCGCGCCCGCATCGAGACCCGCAATGGCGTGGTCTACTTGAATCCCGGCAGTGCGGGACCGCGTCGCTTCAAGCTGCCGATCACGCTGGCGACGCTCGATATCTCCTCGGGCAGTCTGTCGCCGCTGATTCACGATCTCGGCGGCGGCTGAATGGCGAGAGGGCGCCCAGGGGCGCCCTCCGCAACTGATTAGGACCACCGCGATCAGAAGCGGTCGGCGAGCGCCATGCCGGGATCGCTGAACGAGGCACGGCCGGTCTCGATGTGGCCGGCGACGCGGCGGTAGAAGCTGTCGTCGGTGTCGCTGGTGACGACGAAGTCGTACCACAGGCCGGACTTGCGCAGATGCCAGTACAGCTCACCGTGGCGGCCGGGCGCGAAGACCTTGACGGTCCACGACGTCGACGGGCCCCCATGGCTCGGGCCGGGGAAGAAGCTTGGCGCGCCGAAGCCGAAACCGGGAGCGTCGGGATCGGGAGCTCTGCGGAAGCCCGGCACGTTGCCGAAGCCGACGGGATGGAAGCCGGGCTGTGGCCCGAAGCCGGGACATTGCGGCTCCAGCGCGGCCGACACCGAGGCGGTGACGGCCTGCAGCGGCCCATAGATCTCGTTGGACTTCACCGTGAAGGTCACGCGGGCATGGCCGTCGTTGCGCAGCTGCATGTGCAGGCCGCCCTCGAAGACGTTGTAGCCGACGAAGATCTCGGGATTGGCGGCGTTCGACGCTCTGACCTTGTCGAGGTCGCCCTTGAAGTGGCGATGGAAGCCGTTCGGGCCGAGCACCCAGAGATCATAGAGGCCGTCAGGGCCGACGCTCCATTCGTCATCCAGCATCTTGCCGGCCTCGACGGTGTAGCGGCGCGGGATGAGGTCGAGGTGCTGCTTGTCGTAGACGTGGAACACGGCGCCGGCGAAGCCGGTGTTGGCGAACAGCAGCTTCACCTTGCCGGAGGCAGCATCGACCTTCGCGGTGGCGTGCAGGATGTAGGGCAGCGGGCGCGAGTAGCGCGCGCCGGTCTCCTGGAACAGCGGCTGCGGCGTGGCGGGCGCGACCGGCGCCGGCAAGGTCTTCTGGTGCGCATCCGACGCCTGCCAGTTGCTCTGGTCGGGCAGCTCCGGGAAGCGCGGATCGTTCGGGCTGGCGAAATCGAACGCCGAGGTCAGATCGCCGGAGACGGCACGATGCCAGGGGCTGATGGCCTCGACCTTGATGCCGAAGCGCTTCTCCAGGAAGCGGCCGACCGAGGTGTGGTCGAACACCTGCGAGTTGACCCAGCCGCCCTTGCTCCAGGGCGAGACCACATACATCGGCACGCGGGCGGAGAGGCCCCAGGGCCGGATGTTGCCGCTGATCGTGTCGGTCGCCGTCAGCACGTTGCCGACGGTGTTGGAGAAATATTCGCCGTCGAGCGGCAAGGTCGCCTTGCCCATCAGTCTGCCGTTGACGTCGTAAGACGGCACGGCGGGAGCCGGCAGATGATCGAAGAAGCCGTCGTTCTCGTCGAAGGTCAGGAAGAAGACGGTCTGGCTCCAGACCTCGGGATTGGCCGTCAGCGCCTCCAGCACCTGGTCGGTGAAATTGCCGGCGCGGGTCGGGCTGCCGCCGCCGGGATGCTCGGAGTTCGCCTGCGTCGGCAGGATCCACGACACCTGCGGCAACGTGCCGGCCATGACGTCGGCCTTCAGCCGGTCGAGATAGTCCGGGCCGCCGGTCAGGCCGTGGACATAGTTCGGATCGTTCGGCTGCGCATGACGGAAGCTGGAGAACGCGAGACAGCCGTGCATCGCGCCGGTCCAGTTGTCGTTCATGTCCTGATAGATGTGCCAGCTGACGCCGGCCTTGTTCAACAGATCCGGCAGCGTGTCCCAGTTGAAGTCGCTGCCGACATATTTGTAGCTCGCCTGCGGCTGCGGCTGGCCCGCGACCCAATTGTGCGGATTCGGCCAGCAGCGCAGATTGTTCGGCTCGGAATCGTTGGTGGTGGAGTTGATGCCCTGCGCGCGTAGCGCCGGATTGAAGTTGGAGCCGGACCAGAACACGATGCGGTTGGGATCGGTGCCGGTGGTGATCGAGGCGTGGTATGCGTCGCAGATCGTGAACGCCTCGGCGAGCGCGAACTGGAACGGGATATCGTCGCGGCCGAAATAGCCCATCGCATAGGGCGTTTTGTACTTCGCCCAATAGCCCATCTTGCCCTGATTCCACGCCGCCTGGCTGTCGCCGAAGGAATGCGGCGTGCCGTAGCCGACCAGCGCGTTGGAGGTGGTGGAGTCGCGGTGATAGGGCGGGATCTCGCGGGTGCCGTCGGACTGGAACCAGACCGGCTTGCCGCTCTCCAGCGGGATCGGGAAACGGTCGCCGAAGCCGCGCACGCCGCGCAGCGTGCCGAAGTAATGGTCGAACGAGCGGTTCTCCTGCATCAGGATGACGATGTGCTTGACGTCCTGAATGGTGCCGGTCCGGCGCCGCGCCGGAATGGCCAATGCCTGGCGGATGCTGGCGAAGGTGGCAGCCGCCGTGGCGCCTGCGAGAAAGTCGCGACGTGTTGTCATGATGTTCGGCCTTCTGAAATCCTGAAGAGGACATCGGCGGCGGCCGGGCAACGGCCTCCGCCTGGGAGCGGCCGAAGGGGTAGCAGTGCGACTTGACGTCGCTGTGAAATATTTATTTATGATCGGATTCACGATGAGATTTTCTCAGTCGAACGCATGAGGCGCGCGTGACGGGTTCCACCTTCAGCTCCGGACCGGCTGCGACCGGCATTCTGTCCCGCGTGCGGGAGCTGCAGAACGAGCTGCCGCCGAAGGCGCGGCAGATCGCGGAGCTGGTGCTGGCCCGGCCGGAGCCGTTCATCCACATGTCGATCACCGAGGTGGCGGAGGCCTGCGGGGTCAGCGAGGGGACCATCGTGTCGTTCTGCCGGCGGGTGGGCGTGCGCGGCTTCCAGGAGCTCAAGATCATGCTGGCGCGGGACCTGATCGAGCCGGTCCGGCTGATCCAGGAGGATTTGCATCGCGGCGACGATCCGGCGACCGTCACCGACCACATCTTCGCCGCCCATGCCGCCTCCTTGCAGGAGACGCGGCGGCTGCTGTCGATGGACGCGCTGGCGCAGGCGACGCGGCTGCTGCGCGAGGCGCGGCGGATCGAGATCTACGGCATCGGCAGCTCGGCGCCGGTGGCGCAGGATCTGTCGTATCGGCTGCTGCAGCTCGGGCTCGCCGCGAATGCCATCGTCGACTCCCATGTCCAGGCCGTCAGCGCCGGGATGACCGGGCCTGAGGTCGCCACCGTCACCGTGTCGCATTCCGGCAGCACGGTCGAGACGGTGCTGGCGACGCGTCTCGCGCAGTCCGCCGGAGCGCGGACCATCGGCATCACCCGGCTCGGCAAGTCGCCGCTGGCGGCGCATTGCGAGGTGCTGCTCTACACCGTCGCCAACGAGACGCGCTACCGGCCGGAGGCGATGAGCAGCCGCGTCGCGCAGCTCGCGATCATCGACACGCTGGTCAGCTGCTGCGCGCTGACCGACACCGAGCGCTCGGTCGAGAAGCTGCAGCACGCGGCGCGCATCCTGTCCGAGAAGCGCTACTGATATCCGCAGCCCGCGCGCGAACTAATAGTCCTTCAGCAGCCGCTCGATGTAGTCGAGCTCGAGCTGCGGCCGTGACTGGTCGCCGAGGCGGCGGCGCAGTTCTTCCAGAATGCGCCTCACGCGCTGGACGTCGATCTCGCCCGGGATCTTCTGCGAGAAATCGTCGATGTCGCGTCCCGGATGCATCGGACGGCCCAGCGGATCGGTCTGCTGCGCGCCCTGCTGGCGGCCGGCGCGCTGGCCGGGGCCGTCGCCGGGCTGGTCGCCGTCGCCCTGCTGCATCGACTCGGCGAGGCTCTTGGCGCCCTTGCGCAGCGCATCCAGCGCCTTGCCCTGCGATTCCACCGCGCCGTCGGCGTTGCTGTCGCCGAGCTGGCTGCCGGCATCGCCCATCGCGCCGTCGGCCTCGTCGAGCCCGTCGCCGCCATCGCCCTGCTCGCCCTGATCCCCCGGCTCGCCTTGCTGGCCCTGCTGCCCCTTCTGGCCTTTCTGACCCTTCTGTCCCTTTTCGCCCTTCTGGCCCATGCCGCGCTTGGCGAGCTGCTCCTGCAGCTGCTTCAGCCGGTCGCGCAGCGCCTGCTGGTCCTGCTGCAAATCGCCCATGCTCGGGTCCTGATCGCCCTGCTGACCCTGCTTGCCGCGGTTGCGCCGGGAGTCCTGGCCCTGCTTGAAGGTCTTGTCGCGAAGCTGCTGCTGCTTGCGGATCATGTCGCCGAGCTCGTTGAGCGCCTGCTCCATGTCCTGGTCGCCGCCCTGGCCCGGCTGCGCCATCTGCAGATTCTCCAGCATCTGCTGCAACTGCTCGAGCAGCTCGCGGGCGCCCTCCTTGTCGCCCTGGCGCGACAGCCGCTCCATGCGGTCGATCATGTTCTGCAGGTCCTGCTGGCGCAGCACCTTGGTATTCTGGTCGAGCGGCCGCTGCGCCATCTGCGGATTGTTGCGCAGCTGCTCGGCGAGCTGGCGCATGTAGTTGTCCATCGCCTTGCGCAGGTCCTCGGCGAGCTTCTTGATCTCCTCGTCGCTGGCGCCGCGCTCCAGCGCCTGCTTCAGCGCGTCCTGCGCCGCGCGCAGTGCCTTGTCGACGTCGGAGATGTTGCCGTCCTCGATCGTGACCGCGAGCGCCCACAGGCTGGCGACGACCTCGCGCAGCGCATCGTCGGTGCGCGCGGCCTCGAGCTGGCGCGTCACCGACTGCAGGCCGAGATACTGGCCGAGCTCCGGCGAGAACAGCTCCGGCGCGATCGCCAGCGCATCGAGCGCGGTGAACACGTCGCCATTGCGGTTGCCGTCGAGCGCCAGGATCCGCCGCTGCTCGATCAGCGCCCGCGCCAGCGGCTTGGTGAACAGCCGCTCCGGCAGCCTGGTCTCGAACGGCTCGCTGGTGCCCTCGTTGCCGGCCTCGTCCTTGGCCGTGAGGGTCAGCGTGACGTCGGCGCCGGCATAGGGGTCTTCGCTCAGGTCCTTGACGGTCTGGCCGAGGCCGTTGCGGGTGCGCGCGTTCGGCAGCACCAGCGGAAACTCCGGCGGCTGGAACAGCGGCCGCGCCGCGGGCGCGTCCGGCTTGGTCTCGGCGGCGCGCGCGGCAACCTTGGCGCGGGCTTCGGTGACGCCGTAATCATCCTCGATCTTGTAGGACAGTTTCAGCGATCCCCGCGCCTGGCGCTCGGGGTCCTTGGCCATGCTGATGACCGGCGGCTTGTCCGGCGTGGCCGCGAACACCCATTGCGGCTGGCCCGAGGGCGCGCGCACATGCACGGTGCCGTCGGACTTGATGACATAATGCTTCTCGGTCGTGCCCTTCGGCGCGGCTTCGCCGGCGGCGACCTCGTTCGCCGCGGCCTCGGTCACGCCGCCGCCGGTGATGACGTCGAGCGTGCCGCCGCTGGAGCGGATGATCAGGGTCGAGCCCGCGGGCACCACGATCGGTCCGTTCGCCGGCACCGCGCCTTCCTTGTTGGCGGCGGACAGGATGATCGGCGGCTTCGCGGTGTAGAGCGGCGGCTTGACCCAGGCATCGACGCGGATCGCGACCGGCGTCATCACGCCGTTCCAGTCGAACGCCGAGGCGATGCGCATCGGTCGCTCGTCGCCGGCGGCAAACCAGGTCGCGACCAGCAGCACGACGACCAGCGCGCGCACCGCCCAGGGATCATGCAGCAACAGCCGCGGCCGCGGCGTGCCGGCGCGGATGCGCTTGACCGAAGCCAGCGTGCGCTCGCGCTGCGCCTGCCACAGCGCCTGCGCGATCGGATCCTTGCTGGTGAGCGTGTCGGTGAGCGCGGTGGCCGGGCGATGCGCGATGCCGGAGCCGCGATCGAGCCGCGACAGGCCCTCCTCGCGGCTCGGCCAGCGATATCTGAGGATCGGCACGGCGGCGCCGAGCAAAAGCAGCAGGAACAGCGACACGCCGATCATGCGCGCCGCGAACGGCAGGCCGAGCCACAATCCGGCCCAGGACACGATCAGGAACAGGCCGATGACCATCAGCAGCCGCGCGAGATGCGGCCAGCCGCGCTCCCAGGCGATGGCATACCGCGCCCGCTTCAGCGCCTGCGCCAGCTTCAGCCGCGCAAGGCCGTCGCTGGAAAGCCCATCGCCGGGACGCCCATCGGGAGTGCTGCTTGCCGGCGAGGCCGGCTCGTTCGTGAGGCCGCTCAACAGTCTCTCCAGGTTGCCCGGATGTTCACCCTACCACAAAGGCATCCATGAGGCACGCACCGTGCCAAGTCTTTCCCGCCTGCGCACCCGCTTCACACGGGAGTGTGACCGGCTGGGTTCCCGGGGAGTTACGGGGCGGCATCTGGGGCCTCATGGTTCGAGACGCGCCGAAGGCGGCGCTCCTCACCATGAGGGTTGGCGTCGAGCCCAGCGCTGCAACTCAGGAGACAACCCTTCGCCCCTCACCCTGAGGAGCCCGCCGCAGGCGGGCGTCTCGAAGGGCGAGGCCCGCACTGCCAACCAAGCTCGCAAGCACATCCGTTCTCGCGACGCCGTCCGCGCCCGAGTGATGCCCGACTTCTCACCCTCCTCAAACAGAGGGCGCAGGGAAGGCCAGGTGCCGGCTGGCACCTGCGGTCCGCGTGCAACAAAAAAGCACGCGGCAGAACCACAGGCTCAGCCGGGATCACCCGGCCTTCCCTGCGCGATGGTGTTACGAATTATACGCGCTCTTCCCGGGGACCGGCTTGTTGGCCCCGTCGCGGACGACACGTCCTCGCCCACTTGGCATCAGCACCGGGATGCCAGAACCACGCGACTTCCTCGTCGCACCGGGATCGTTCGTCCGCGCGAGCAAGCCCGCGCTGCGTCCCCATGCGCCCACCGCATCCCGCACCCGACGTCCGTGACGATCGCGAAGCGCCCCCTCTGTGGGACGGGATGCGAGGGAGTAGAGCATGATTTCGGATATGGCGCAATCTCTTTTTTTAGACCCACCGGCGAACGCCTAGCTTTTTCCAGGCCATCCTAGGAGTCGCAAGACGTGCTCCAAAGGAATGTGAGCGGGCGCAGCAACTGGAATCGGTTGGCCGCTACCGTGATTCATCGGAGTGAAGCCGCGTCAATTGCGGCCCTAGCGAACTACTAGTTTTCACCGGAACCGCGGAGGGTTCGACGCGGTGCAGCCGTCACGCCAAATGCGCGCTCACGACGGTGGGCAGTTCTCCCCTCTGGGTTGCAAAGCCAATGGCATTGTATATGAATGGTCTATTACTGTAATGATAAGGACAGTCAAATGTCGGAGATCGATTTCTCTCAACAGCCTTTTCACGCTACCGAATTCATCGAGAATCCCGAGAACAGGTGTCCCGTGATCCTCGTCCTGGACAATTCGGGCTCGATGACTGGCGCCCCGATTCAGCAATTGAACGATGGCCTACAGGCGTTCCGAGATGAACTAGTAGCCGACAGTCTTGCCGCAAAGCGCGTAGAGGTGGCGATCGTAACTTTCGGCCCTGTGAGAATAGAAGTCGATTTCGTATCGGCTCAGAACTTTTATCCGCCAAGAATCGAGCCAGCAGGTGCGACACCGATGGGAGAAGCCATCGAGCAGGCTATCAACATGTTAAAAGAGAGAAAGGCCATATACAGATCGGCGGGCGTCAAAAACTACCGTCCCTGGGTGTTTCTAATCACGGACGGAACTCCTACGGATTCAGTATCGCGGGCCACTCAACTCGTCCACGAGGGGGAAGCCTCAAAGTCATTCATGTTCTACGCCGTGGGAGTCGAAGAGGCAGATTTCAACACGCTGCGCGCCATCGCAACTCGTGAGCCTTTGAAACTGAAAGGTCTTCAATTCAAAGAATTCTTCCAGTGGCTGTCTGCTTCGCTCTCCTCGGTATCCAGGTCTAATCCAGGCGACCAAGTGCCTTTGCAAAACCCAACGGCCCCAAATGGTTGGGCGACGGCGGGATGACCAGTATCGAGTGGGAATGGGTATCAGCAAGCGCTGTTGGCACGTCCCACCAAAAAATCAATAGGGGCTGTGACGATTCTGGCGCATGCCTTTTCGTTCACGGAGACCACGAACCTGCTCTCATCGTCGCTTGTTCGGACGGGGCTGGCTCAGCTCAACATTCGTCAATAGGCGCTCGCATTGCCGTCCGCGCGTTTTGCCGCAACGCGCGAAACTACTTAAAGTGCGGCGGGACGATTGGAAACATTTCTCGAGACATAGCAAGCGACTGGCTCGACGACATCCGTGGACGCATTGAAACGGTTTCCCAATCGCTAGGGCTCTCTCGTCGCGAGTTTGCGGCGACCCTTGTAGGGTGCGTTATTGGACAATCGGAGGCAACGGTCCTGCATGTGGGAGACGGAGCAGCAGTTCACCGCTTAGCCAATTCGCAAGAGTGGGAGGTTTCAAGTTGGCCTGCTCACGGCGAGTATGCATCCACAACATATTTCGTCACGGACGATCCTGAGCCGAAATTCAGTCTAAATGGGATAAGTGGCTCAGTTTCGGAACTCGCCGTCTTCACGGACGGCATTGAACATCTTGTTTTAAACTTCGCAACAAAGCGCCCGTTCGATCCATTCTTTAACCAAATGTTCTCCGGCTTCAAACCTTTCGGAACGGGGCGAAATCGGAATTTGTCGTCACATCTAAGAAATTATTTGAGAAGCCCCGCTCTCTGTCAAAGAACTGACGACGATAAAACGCTCTTACTTGCGCGCCGAAAAACCCATGTCGCGCCTTAAAAGCATATTCGATCGACAGAAGAAGGCCGTTGTACTCGGAAAACTGCTTGGCCGAGGCGGCGAAGGAGCGGTGTTCGAAGTCGTCGGTTCACCTGATCTAGTTGCGAAAATCTATCATCCCGAGAAAGCCGAAGAGCGCAAAGAGAAGATTTCCGCAATGATCGCGGCGGACATTCAGTCGCGCGTCAGCAATGCAGCATTCCCAATATCGGCCTTATTCGACGGCGGAGGAAAATTTGCTGGGTTCACGATGCGACGTGTCGGCAAACAAAAGCCGGTCCATGAACTGTACTCGCCCGCGAGCCGACGAAATGAATTTCCCAATGCCGACTACAGGCTGTTAGTACGAACTTCCCTAAACATCGCCAAAGCAGTTGCGACTGTACATGCGGCCGGATGCGTTATTGGCGACTTGAACCACTCTGGTATATTGGTCGGCGACGATGCGACCGCTACATTGATCGACTGCGACTCCTTTCAATTCGCCAGGGACAATCGGCTGTACTTTTGTACAGTTGGCGTTCCCGACTACACGCCACCCGAACTGCAAGGACGGCCGTTCGCAACCACAGTTCGGACGCAGAACCATGACGCATTCGGCCTAGCCGTCGCCATCTTCAGCCTGTTGTTCCTCGGCCGGCATCCGTTTGCGGGAAGATATCTCGGAAAAGGCGAAATGCCTGAGGAACGGGCTATCGCGGAATACCGTTTCGCGTATTCATCCGACAGAACGCGGACGCAAACCGAGCCACCGCCATTTGCACCGACGTTGTCTTATCTGCCTGCGGATTGCGCCGCTGCCTTCGAGACATGCTTCGGCCCAAGGGGCCTGCACAACGGCCGACCGAAAGCCGCAGATTGGGTGTCGCTACTGCAGAAGGCAGAGTCGCAACTCATCTCGTGTAGCACCTCTGCGGCTCACTTTCATTTCTCGTCCGCACCGAATTGCCCCTGGTGCAAGCTTGAAAATGCATTCCCAGGATTCATTGCGTTTCCGCTGCCTCTCGCCGTCAACACTGCCACACCAGCCGATCTTGGGCAGCTGATTGCGGCAATACGTGGAATTAGTGATCCAGGCCCGGCGCAGGCACTGAACGGTTCCATGCCAGTTGTGCAGAGCTTTCCGAGCGCTCAGAACAAGGGAGCCCTCGACAGCTCAGCGACGCAATTCATATGGGCAACCCTCGGCGGCATTTTGGCCAGCATAATCTTGCGAATGGGAGCCGTTCCGCCCGCCGTAGGCATTCTGGCGCTTGGCTTATCTGGTTACTTCGCGCTTCGTAGCCCAAAGCGGCAGCACGCGAACACTCCTCGCTCTCACCAGCTCAAAAAACTCTGGGATCAAATTGAGCAGCGATACCGAAAGGATGGAGATAACTCCCGGTTTAGCGACGCCAGACGGAACGCCGAGCTACATATTCGCGAGTACAATGAGCTCCCTACTGAAGAATCTCGTTTGCTCGCAGAGCTTGCTCAGAAGCAGCGAGACTTCCAGCTAAAGCGCTTTCTTGAGCGCTTCACTGTCGTAAGCGCAAAAATAAAGGGCGTTGGTGATGGCAAGAAGGCCACGTTGAGGTCCTATGGGATTAGCACGGCTGCCGATGTTACCAAGCAGCGGATCGAGCAGATTCCGGGTTTCGGACCAGTCACGGCGGGCCAGCTGGTGTCTTGGCGTTCGGGGCTGGAGCAACGATTTTCTTTCAATCCCAGCTTGCCTGTTGATCCAAATGAGATCGGACGGATTCGGTCCAGCATTTTTCAAAAGCGAACATCACTTGAGACCGCGCTCAAGAACGATCTCATTTCAATAAGAACTGTTGCTGCAGAAATTGAGCGATCCAGAAATGAGCTCACCACTCGCGCGCGGTCGATTTGGGTGGAATTGAAACAGGCCGAGGCAGATGAGAAAGTCAGAGTTTTCGGCGATGTTACTGCCCGCCGCTGGGTATTCAGCGTGGCTTGCGTTGCCACTCTCGTGGTGGTTGGCGCGATCGAGAGCCCAAAGACGCCGGCTGCCCCGGCTATCAACGCATCTAGCTCCAGCTCGGCAAATCCGGTGACGCCCGCTACGGTACCGGCAGTTACATCCACCAAGGCTGCGAGCACTTCAAGTGTATCGGCTCCGACACAGCTGACACCAGCGCTAAACCCCACACCTTTAGGACCTGCTAACAATCTGGGGACGTTAGCCAGTCCGAGTGGCGCGCCTCAGCCGACGCTTGCACAAACACAACCCTACACACTTGATCCTTCTGACCAAACGAGAGCAATTCCCGGGCTGCAGCCAACCCCGCTGGCTGTTCCGCCGCTCCCCCCCGCACAGGAGATTAAGCCGCTTCCATCTCCTCCGTCCGGATTATCACCCAGCGCCTCTCAAACAGTCCCGGATGACGCTAAACCAGACCCAGCAATCAATCGACTTTCCGAGCTGGGCTATGTGGCAGGTGGCAGTCTCGGATGGGACAAGGACAGCTATACTGCCTTGAGGGAATTCAAGATCATCAACCGTCTGCCGGCCGATACCCAGCTAGATGTTGTAACTGTCCAAACCCTAAATTCGTCTCGAGCGATCGGGCGGACCAGATCGTTTCTTGGGAGCTGGGCCGCGGACCCGGGTTGCTTGCAAGGAACTCAACTCAATATCTCTGTGCGCGAAGCACACACGGACGGCGGAACATGCACGTTTGATGCGTTTCTTCCGAGCAGAGTGGGCTGGACAGTACGAGGTCATTGCCAAGTCGGGGCAGACAGATGGCCCGCAACTATCACCTTGACTGTCTCAGGTAAGTCTTTGGTCTGGTCGAGCGCTAAAGGCAAAGCGACGTACTATCGATGCGGATAATCGGAGGATAGAATGGCAGTCTGCTATCTCTGTGGTACGCCTTTAAACAAAGGTCAGGGGATTCGCAGAACTGTGCGGACAGGAACGAGCGTTGCCGGGCTCTCTAGTTTCGCGCCGACCCTGTTAACGATAGTTATTTACGCGCTTTTGGGCATCAAGCAACCGTCCATAAGAAGCTATTTTTCGGTTCGAACTCTTTGCCCGTCTTGCGTAAAGCGTGTGGATGCTCGGCGAGTAATTCTAAATGGAGTTTTGCTAGCCGCTGGCGGCGTCGTTTTGACTTTTATCACACTGACGTTTCTCAGATGACGAGCGGGACTGCCTCTCACGGCCAAACCGGCGCCCCCTCCAGCCCCGCCGTCTCCGGTAGCCCGCACATCAGATTCGCGTTCTGCACCGCCTGCCCGGCGGCGCCCTTGCCGAGATTGTCGACGACGCCGAGCGCGATCACCAGGTTGCGGTCGGGGTCGGCGGCGTAGCTGACGAAGGCGAGGTTGGAGCCGGTGGCCCATTTGGTCTGCGGCGGCGTGTCGGTGACGCGGACGAAGGCGCTGTCGGCGTAGAAGCGGCGGGCGGCGTCGAGGCATTGCGCCGTGGTGGCGCGGCCGCGGGCGTAGATGGTGGCGAGGATGCCGCGGGTCATCGGCACCAGATGCGGCGTGAACACGAGCCCCGTGGCGCTGCCGCCGCTGAGGCGCGCGATCGTGCGTTCGATCTCGGGCATGTGGACGTGCCTGAGCAGGCCGTAGGGGATCAGGTTCTCGTTGCTCTCGGCGTAGCCGAATTTGCTGTCGCCGCCGCGGCCGGCGCCGGAGATGCCGGTCTTGGCGTCGATCACGATGTTCTCGGGCGAGATCAGTTGCGCGGCGAGCAGCGGCGCCAGCGGGGTCAGCGCCGCCGCCGGGAAGCAGCCGGGATTGGCGATGCGGGTCTTGCCCGCGATCTCGCTCGGCCAGACGTCGGCGAGGCCGTAGGTCCAGCCGTCGGCGTAGCGGTGGTCGCCGCCGATGTCGACGATCTTCACGCTGGCTGGCACGCGCGCCAGCGCCTCCCGCGAGGCGCCGGTGGGGAGCGAGGCCATGAGCACGTCGAGCGGCGGCAGGCGCGCGGGGTCCCACTTCTCGATCACGAGATCGGCGAGTTTTGCGGGCACGCCGGGGAAGCGCTCCGCCAGAAGCTGGCCGGCGCTGCCCTCGCCCGCGGCATAGACCAGCTCGAACGCGGGATGCCCCGCGACCAGGCGCATCGCCTCGCCGCCGCCAAAACCGGAGATACCGACGATGCCGACGCGAATGCTCATGGGTGGGGTCCTATTGGTGGAGCGGAAGAACTCTAGCTTGGCGGAAGCTGCGTAGGTGAGAAAGCAGAAGGCCGGTCTGCCGGCGATATTCGTTGTTGGCTGGATGATTGATGCCTAAGCAGTAGTCAATTGAAGCAGAACTCCAGATAATCCGAACAATATCGCCAATGACACTGATAGAGCCAAACGCCTACGGCGCCGTTGGCATCTCTCAGAAAGAGCGGGATGTAAGAGCGCTAACAGAGACAATGTGGATCTGCTCACCAAGTCCATGCTCTGGCAATGATCTTCCCGCCACTCCTTGAAAAACATTGTCTGTTGGTAGGCTGCCACGATCAGCATCGAAGCTGTTCCAAGGAATAAGGAGAGGTCAGCTATCGAAAGCAACGCCTTCATCCCTCAACGATCCGCATTCTGTCGAGTTGCCGTGCCTAAGACCGCGCCATAGGCGACTCAAGTCACGGGCCACCACGCGCAAACAACTTGCCCTCACAGCCACGGCGCCGGCGTGTCCATCGCGATCAGTTGCTCGACCTCGATGCGCGGGCGGATCACGGCGGACTGGTTGCCCTTGACCAGCACCTCGGGGACGAGGGCGCGGGTGTTGTAGGTGCAGGCCTGCACGGCGCCGTAGGCGCCTGCGGTCATGATGGCGAGGAGGTCGCCGGGCGCGGGCTCGGGCAGCGCGCGGTCGAGGGCGAGGTAGTCGCCGCTTTCGCAGACCGGGCCGACGACATCGGCCACGAAGGCGGGCGCGTTCGGGGCGGGCTGCTTGACGGGGAGGATGTCGTGATGCGCCTCGTAGAGCGTCGGGCGGATCAGATCGTTCATCGCGGCGTCGATGATGACGAAGTTCTTGGCCTCGCCGTGCTTCACATAGATCACCTTGGCGACGAGGATGCCGGCATTGCCGACGATCATGCGGCCGGGCTCGAACATCAGCGTGCAGCCGAGATTGTGCGAGACGCGCTTGACCATCGCGGCATAGGCGGCGGGCTCCGGCGGCACGGTGCGGTCGAGGTGATAGGGGATGCCGAGGCCGCCGCCGAAATCGACATGGGAGATGTCGTGGCCGTCGGCACGGAGCGTCTGCACGAACTCGGTGAGGATGCGGAACGCGGTCTCCATGGGGCCGAGATCGGTGATCTGGCTGCCGATATGGACGTCGACGCCGGTGACCTTGATGCCCGGCATCTTGGCCGCGCGGGCGTAGACACGGCGGGCGTGATCGAGCGGAATGCCGAACTTGTTCTCCGACTTGCCGGTCGAGATTTTTGCGTGCGTGCCGGCATCGACGTCCGGATTGACGCGGATGGAGATGCGGGCGGTGTGGCCGGTCTCCACGGCGAGGCGCGCCAGCAAATCGAGCTCGGGCTCGGATTCGATGTTGAGGCAGTGGATGTCGGCGGCGAGCGCGGCGCGCAGCTCGGCCTCGGTCTTGCCGACGCCGGAGAACACGATCTTGCGCGAGGGGATGCCGGCCGCCAGCGCCCGCTTCAATTCGCCGCCGGAGACGACGTCGGCGCCGGCGCCGAGCTTCGCCAAGGTGCGCAGCACCGACTGGTTGGAATTGGCCTTCATCGCGTAGCAGATCAGCACGTCCTGGCCGGCGAAGGCGTCGGCGAACACGCGGTAGTGCCGCTCCAGCGTGGCGGTCGAGTAGCAGTAGAACGGCGTGCCGACGGTGGCGGCGAGTGTGGCGAGATTGACGGCCTCGGCGTGCAGCACGCCGTCGCGGTAGTCGAAATGGTTCATGGGTTCGTGTCCGCGCGCGGGGCTGCGAGATGAGTGATTGTGGCGGCGAATTGCCGGGAAATGGGGTGGAATGTCAAACCCGCGCTGCCACCCTCCCCTGGAGGGGGAGGGTCGACGCGCGGCGCGTCAGCGACGGGCGGCGGGGTGGGGTGAAGCCGCGACGGCGGTGCGCGTGGAGAGATCACCCCACCCCGCCTCGCATTTCGCTTCGCTCAACGCGAGCCGACCCTCCCCCTCCAGGGGAGGGTGAAGCAGCTCGGCACATCCAGGCGCGGGCGATCGCATTCGATGTCGTTCCGGGGCGCGCAAAGCGCGAGCCCGGAACCCATAACCACAGGCTGTCGTGCGGGGCACGCTCGGAGTTGCCGCCTCGCCACCCCGCAGCAGCCTGTGGCTATGGATTCCGGGCTCATTCGCGCTGCGCGCGAATGCCCCGGAATGACGAACTCATGGAGAGCGAGACTGGATCGAAGGGAGACTGCTCCCGCGAGCCGAAGGCTTATTTGCTGTCCAGCAACGGATCCAGGAAGAACGGTTTCTTCTGGCCGCGGGTGGCGGCGGGGGCGGAGTCGGCGCCGTAGCCGGAGTTGAACAGGCCGGGCTTGTTGGCGGCGTCCGTCGCGGTGTCGGCGGGCGCCGCGGACATCTGCGGGGCCGGCGGGGAATTGGCCGGCAGGTCCAACGGGCCCTTGCGGCCGCAGGCGGCCAGCAGAAGGGCGGAGGCGCCCAGGACGAGCAGGACCCGGGCGGCGGAGGTTGGACGGCGAGCGCGATTCACGTGTGAAATCCCCATGCGGGCGGCACCATACAGAGAATGCACCGGCCTGACGAGTGCGGGAGTGCCACGCCAGGACGATCAAATTGCGGCGATCGAATTTCGGGCGAAAGCCCTACTTTCGCTGCTTTTCCAGCCGCTTCAGCCAGGCCTTGGCCTGCGCGGCCACGTTCTTCGGCGCGGTGCCGCCGAAGCTGGTGCGGCTCTTCACGGAGGATTCCACACTGAGCACGCCGAGCACGTCGGCGGTGATCTTGGGCTCGACCTCCTGCATCGCCTTCAGCGGCAGCTCGTGCAGCGCCACGCCCTGCTTGGACGCCAGCGCGACGATGCGCCCCGTCACGTGATGGGCCTCGCGGAACGGCATCTTGAGGGTTCGGACCAGCCAGTCGGCGAGATCCGTGGCGGTGGCGTAGCCCTCGCCGGCGGCGGCCTTCATCCGGGCCTCGTCCGGCACCAGGTCGAGCGCCATGCCGGTCATGGCCCTGATCGCCAGAGACAGCGCGGCGAAGGCCTCCATCGCGCCCTGCTTATCCTCCTGCATGTCCTTCTGATAGGCGAGCGGCAGGCCCTTCATGACGATCAGCAGCCCGTTGAGCGCGCCGATGACGCGCCCGGTCTTGGCGCGGACGAGCTCCGCGGCGTCCGGATTGCGCTTCTGCGGCATGATCGAGGAGCCGGTGGTGAACTTGTCCGACAGCTTGATCAGGCCGACCAGCGGCGAGGTCCAGATCACGATCTCCTCGGCGAAGCGCGACAGGTGCACGGCGCAGATCGCGGCGGCCGAGAGCGTCTCCAGCACGAAGTCGCGGTCGGAGACGGCATCGAGCGAATTGGCCATCGGGCGGTCGAAGCCGAGCGCCTCGGCGGTGGCGTGGCGGTCGATCGGGAACGAGGTGCCGGCGAGCGCGGCCGCGCCCAGCGGGGATTCATTGAGGCGCTTGCGGGCGTCGAGGAAGCGGCCGCGGTCGCGGCCGGCCATCTCGACATAGGCGAGGAGATGGTGGCCGAAGGTCACCGGCTGGGCGGTCTGCAGATGGGTGAAGCCGGGCATCACGGTGCCGGCATGGTCGAGCGCGCGGGTCGCGAGCGCGTGCTGGTAGGCGGCGAGCGCGGCGTCGATGTCGTCGATCTCGTCGCGGACGAACAGGCGGAAATCGGTCGCGACCTGGTCGTTGCGCGAGCGCGCGGTGTGCAGCCGGCCGGCGGCGGGGCCGATCAGCTCGGACAGCCGGCTCTCGACGTTCATATGGATGTCTTCGAGTGCCCGCTTGAACGCGAACGAGCCCTTGGTGATCTCTGACAGGATCGTGTCTAGACCCTTCCCGATATTTTTCGCATCACCCGAGGTGATGATGCCCTGGGCGGCGAGCATGGCGGCGTGCGCCTTGGACGCGGCGATGTCCTGCGCGTAGAGGTGGCGATCGACGTCGATCGAGACGTTGATGTCCTCCATGATCTCGTCGGGACGTTCCGTGAACCGGCCGCCCCACATCTTGTTGCTCATGCCTGCCGCTCTTAAACCTTGATGACCGCGTCTGGATGGGACACATCATTTCGATGCCCCGAAATTCGCGCCTCTGATAGCCGCAACCGACCCGAGATGACAAACGATAAGCCAGAGCCGTCCCCCGCCCGCCCCGCCTCGCGCGGCCGAACCGTGCTCGTCGCCGGCGCGGTGGCCGTCGTCGCCGTGGCCGGCATCGCGGCGGTTTCGTTCGGGGGCTTGCTGAAGGGGAAACCGGCCGGCGACCAGGCCTGCCAGGGGGCGGTCGACACCGCGGCGCGGCTGGCGCCGCTGATCAAGGGCGAGGTGGCAGCGCTGACGGCCGCGAAGGCGCCGCTGCGGCTGCCGGACCTCGCCTTCGAGGACGCTTCGGGCGCGCCAAAGAAATTATCGGATTTCCGCGGCAAGACGGTACTGTTGAACCTCTGGGCGACCTGGTGCGTGCCCTGCCGCAAGGAGATGCCGGCGCTGGACGGGCTGCAGGCCAAGCTCGGCAGCGACGCCTTCCAGGTGGTCGCGGTCAACATCGACACCCGCGACCCGGAGAAGCCGAAGACGTTCCTCGCCGACGCCAAGCTGACGCAGCTCGCTTATTTCAGCGACGCCAAGGCCAAGGTGTTCCAGGATCTCAAGGCGGTCGGCCGCGCGCTGGGCATGCCCACCTCGGTATTGGTCGACGGCAATGGCTGCGAGATCGCCACCATCGCCGGTCCGGCCGAATGGGACAGCGCCGATGCGCTCAAGCTGATCCAGGCGGCGACGTCTAAGGCCGCCGCGGGGCTATAGACCTATCCCCACGGCCGTCATTCCGGGGCAGCCCGCAGGGCTGAACCCGGAATCTCGAGATGAGTCCGACGAACTCTGGATTCCGGGTTCGATGCTGCGCATCGCCCCGGAATGACCGTGGATCAGGGAGGAAGGCCCCTCGCGCTCAGGCCGCGATGTTCAGGTTGCCGCCGACGCCGGGGCCGACATTGGCGAGCGACAGCGTCTGCTGGGCGCCGCCAAGCAGGGTCAGGACGGCGTCCTTCTGCGCATCCAAATTCTGCTTCAAGACCGACGTCGCCACCTGCTGCTGGGTCGCACTCGCCTGCTGCGCCATGACCGCAGCCACCAAGCTCATATCCATACGCATATACCTCGTCTGGGCTGAACGGTAGCCGCTCAGCCTTAACGAAGCGTGTCGATCGTTTCGGATTGTTTCAGCGGGTCGGGACCGGCTTGGGGCCGCGATAGTCGTAGAAGCCGCGCTGCGTCTTGCGGCCGAGCCAGCCGGCCTCGACATATTTCACCAGCAGCGGACATGGCCGGTACTTGGAATCGGCCAGCCCCTCATGCAGCACCTGCATGATGGAGAGACAGGTATCCAAGCCGATGAAATCGGCCAGCTCGAGCGGCCCCATCGGGTGGTGCGCGCCGAGCTTCATCGCCGCGTCGATCGCCTCGACGTTCCCGACGCCCTCGTACAGCGTGTAGATCGCCTCGTTGATCATCGGCAGCAGCACGCGGTTGACGATGAAGGCCGGAAAATCCTCGGAGACGGCGACCTGCTTGCCGAGCCGTCCGACGAACTCCTTGGCCGCCTCGAACGTGGCGTCATCGGTGGCGATGCCGCGGATCAGCTCGACCAGCTCCATCAGCGGAACCGGGTTCATGAAATGAATGCCGATGAAGCGCTCGGGGCGGTCGGTGCAGGCGGCAAGCCGCGTGATCGAGATCGAGGAGGTGTTGGAGGCGATGATCGCCTCGGGCTTCAGGACCGCGCAGAGATCGTGGAAGATCTTGCGCTTGATGTCCTCTTTCTCGATCGCGGTCTCGATGACGAGATCGCAGTCGGCGAGGCCGTCGAGGCTTTCCGTGATCGAGATCCGGCCCAGCGCCTGGCTGCGCGCCTCCTCGGAGATCACCTTCTTGGCCACCTGGCGGGTCAGGTTGCCGTTGATGGTCGCCATGCCCGATTTCAACCGGTCGGAGGTAACGTCGTTGAGCACCACGTCGAGCCCGGCCAGCGCAGCGACATGCGCGATGCCGTTGCCCATCTGTCCTGCGCCGATCACACCGAGCTTGTTGATCTGAGCCATGTCGTCATCCACCGGAACGGCGCGAGGTCGGCGCCCATCCATGCCTTAACAGATGAAACACCGGCCGCGACAGTCCCATGCGCGGCCGGTGTGTAGGGTCTTACTTGCCGAGCGCGTCCGTCAGCTCGGGAACCGCCTGGTAGAGATCCGCCACCAGACCGTAATCGGCGACCTGGAAGATCGGCGCGTCCTCGTCCTTGTTGATCGCGACGATCACCTTGGAGTCCTTCATACCGGCGAGATGCTGAATGGCGCCTGAAATGCCGATGGCCACGTACAGCTCCGGCGCAACCACCTTGCCGGTCTGGCCGACCTGCCAGTCGTTCGGCGCGTAGCCGGCATCGACCGCGGCGCGCGAGGCGCCGACGCCTGCGCCGAGCTTGTCGGCGAGCGGCTCGATGTACTTGGCGAAGTTTTCGCGGCTCTGCATCGCGCGGCCGCCGGAAACGATGATCTTGGCCGAGGTCAGCTCCGGACGATCGCTCTTGGCGACCTCCTCGCCGACGAAGCTCGACAGCGCCGGATCACCGGCCGCCGCCACCGTCTCGACCGAGCCGCTGCCGCCTTCGCTCGCCGCAGCGGCGAAGGTCGAGGTGCGCACGGTGATGACCTTCTTGGCGTCCTTGGACTTCACGGTCTGGATCGCGTTGCCGGCATAGATCGGCCGCTCGAACGTGTCGGGCGCGACCACCTTGATGATCTCCGACACCTGCATCACGTCGAGCAGGGCGGCGATGCGCGGCATCACGTTCTTGAAGCGCGAGGTCGCGGGCGCGACGACCGCGTCGTAGTTGGCGGCGAGCTTGACGACGAGGTCGGCGAGCGGCTCGGCGAGATCATGCGCATAGGCCGCATCATCCGCCAGAAGCACCTTCTTGACGCCGGCGAGCTTGGCGGCGGCGTCCGCCGCGCCCTTCGCGCCCTGGCCCGCGACCAGCACGTCGACATCGGCGCCGAGCGCGGCAGCCGCCGTCAGCGCCTTGTTGGTCGCGTCCTTGATCCCGGCATTATCGTGTTCGGCAATCAGCAGCGTGGCCATCAGAGCACCCCCGCCTCGGTCTTGAGTTTGGAAACGAGCTCGGCGACGTCCTTCACCTTGACGCCCGCCTTGCGGCCGGCCGGCTCGGCGGTCTTGAGCACTTCGAGCCGCGGCGTGAGATCGACGCCGGTATCGGCGGCGGTCTTCTCGGCGATCGGCTTCTTCTTCGCCTTCATGATGTTCGGCAGCGACGCGTAGCGCGGCTCATTGAGGCGGAGATCGGTGGTGACGATCGCCGGTCCCTTCAGCTTCACGGTCTGCAGGCCGCCATCGACCTCGCGGGTGACCTTGAAGTCGGAACCTTCGACCTCGAGCTTGGAGGCGAAGGTCGCCTGCGCCCAGCCGAGCAGCGCGGCCAGCATCTGGCCGGTCTGGTTCGAGTCGTCGTCGATCGCCTGCTTGCCGAGGATGATCAGGCCGGGCTGCTCTTCCTGCGCCACGGCTTTCAGGATCTTGGCGACCGCCAGCGGTTCCACATTGCCCTCGGCCTTGACCAGGATGCCGCGGTCGGCGCCCATCGCGAGCGCGGTGCGGATGGTCTCGGAGGCCTGCGCGGGCCCGATCGAGACCACCACGACCTCGGTCGCCTTGCCGGCTTCCTTCAGCCGCAGCGCTTCCTCGACGGCGATCTCGTCGAACGGATTCATCGACATCTTGACGTTGGCGAGCTCAACGCCCGATCCGTCGCTCTTGACGCGGACCTTGACGTTGTAATCGACCACCCGCTTGACCGGCACCAGAACCTTCATCGATCCTCTTTCGCTCTTAATTGTCCGGGGTTGACCTTTCGGGCGCGGAACCTAAAGCGCCCGTACCCCCCGGTCAACGCGCGAGGGGTGAAAAAAGCAAGCTCGCACGCCGCCGGGTTAACGGTTCTGCCCGGGCACCCACAACACGTCGCCGGCGCCGTTCCGGTTGGCGGCGCGGCTCGCCACGAACAGGAAATCCGACAGCCGGTTCATATAACGAATGGCAGCCTCGCTGACCGGCTCGTCGGGTTTGCCCGCGAGTTCCGCCATGATCCGTTCCGCCCTGCGGCAAATGGTACGCGCGACGTGCAGATGGGCGGCCGCGGGGGTTCCCCCGGGGAGCACGAACGAGGTCAACGGCGCGAGCTTCTCGTTCAGCGTATCGATGTCGCGCTCCAGCCGGTCGACCTGGCTGCCGACCACGCGCAGCCGCTCCGCCTTGCCCTCGCGCTGCGGTACCGCCAGATCGGCGCCGAGGTCGAACAGGTCGTTCTGGATCAGGCCCAGCATCGCATCGATCTCGGGCGCTTCGGCGAGATGCAGCCGGACGACGCCGAGGGCAGCGTTGGTCTCGTCCACGGTTCCATAGGCGGAGACGCGCAGGTCGAATTTCGGCCGGCGCTCGCCATTGCCGAGCGCAGTCGTCCCGTCATCACCGGTGCGCGTGTAGATGCGATTGAGGACCACCATGCTGTTTTCTCAACGTCCCAGTTTGCCAGCGTCGAAGCGTCTCAGCGTCCCATCGCCCAGATCGCCGCCATGGCAATGACGATCGCGACGAATTGCAGGATCACCCGCCAGCGCATCAGCTTCTGCGACAGATTGGGCGAGCCGCCGCGCGTCATGTTGACGAGGCCGAGAAACAGCACCAGGGCCACCGCGCCGACGGCGATCGGAAGGATGAATTTACCGAGAAGTGAAGCCATTCGCGCTAGATAACACCGCAGACGCAGGAGCGCCATGCCGGATCGGGACGTCCAGGGCTGCAACTTCTGGCTTTTGCATCCGTAATATCGGATTGTAGGAGATCGATTGTTTCGCGGAGTGCAGGGACAGGTGAAGGCGCTTCGCTACATCTTCCACGTCGTCATGGATGCGTTCTACACGTTCCTCGCCGATGACGGCTGGGCGATTGCCAGCCACATCGCGCTGTCCACCCTGATGGCGCTGTTTCCCTTCCTGATCGTGTTGACGTCGCTCGCCGGCTTTCTCGGCTCCAAGGACCTCGCCGACCAGGCCGCCACCCTGATGCTCGAGACCTGGCCGGCGCAGGTCGCGGATGCGCTGACCGGCGAGATCCACGACGTGCTGACCACGACCCGGACCGACGCGCTGACGATCGGTGCCGTTCTCGCGGTCTATTTCGCCTCGAACGGCGTCGAGGCACTGCGGGTTGCGCTCAACCGCGCCTATGGCGTGATCGAGCAGCGGCGCTGGTATTGGCTGCGGCTGGAATCGATCGGCTATACCCTGGTTGCCGCGATCACGGCGCTGGCGATGTCGTTCCTGATCGTGCTCGGCCCGCTGATGCTGGCCACCGCCCGGCGCTATCTGCCGCTGGCGGTCGAGGCCAATGAGCGCTTCGTCAACCTGTCCCGCTACGGCATCACCATCAGCGCGCTGGTCGTCGCGCTGTTCATCCTGCACGCCTGGCTGCCGGCGGGGCGGCGCAGCTTCATGCAGATCATGCCCGGCATCGTCTTCACCTTCGTCGCCTCGCTGGTCTCGGGCATCGTGTTCGGCCAGTACCTGGCGCGCTTCGCCAACAACTACGTCACCATGTATGCCGGACTCGCGTCCGTGATCATCGCGCTGGTGTTCCTGTATTTCATCGCCGCGATCTTCGTGTATGGCGGCGAGCTGAACGCCTCGATCATCAAGTCGCGGTTGCCGCGCGGCGTGTCGCTCCAAGAAGCGCAGTCGCTAGAGCCCGCGGCGAAACGGGCTTGAGCAGGAAGGCATCGGCCCCCGCGGCGCGCGAGGCCGCCTCGTCTTCGCCGCGCCCGGACACGCCGATGATCGGAATGGCGCCATGGGGCGCACCAAGGGCGCGGATCCGGGCGATCGTCTCGATGCCGTTGATGCCGGGCAGCACCATGTCCATCAGCACGGCGTCGTAGCTGCCGGCAGCGACCCGCTCGGGCGCGGCTTCGCCGCGGCCGATGAACTCGGCCTGATGGCCGAGCTCGTTGAGGATGGTGTTGAGCACCACGCGGCCGAACGGATTGTCCTCGACGCCCAGGATGCGCAACGGCCGCGTCGGTGCCAGGGTCACGCCGTCCTCGCCGCCGCCTGCCGTCGTGTGCGGCGCAGCTGCAATGGCCAGCGTGACCGTCAGCGTGAAGGTGGTGCCGCCCCCCTCATTCGACGCCACAGCGACATCGCCGCCCATGGCGCGCGCCAGCTGGCGCACGGAGGACAGCCCCAGACCGGCGCCGCCGAAGCGGGAGGCGATCGAGACATTGGCCTGGCTGAACGGGCGGAACAGCCGCTTGATCTCCTGCAGGGTCAGACCGATGCCGGAATCCGAGACGTGAAAGGCGACCGCAACCTTTCCCTTGCCGGCGCTCCTGGTCGCCTTGCCGCGCGCCGACTTGCCGGCCAGGGCGATCTCAAGCGCCACACCACCCTGCTCGGTGAACTTGACGGCGTTGTCGATCAGGTTCTCGAGCGCCGCCCGAAGCCGGACGGGATCGCCGATCACCAGCCCCGGCAGCGCGTCGGAGACATCGACGCGCGCCTCCAGCCCCTTCGCGGCGGCACGGCCTGACAGCGAGTCGCCCGCAGCCCGCGCCAGCGCCCGCAGATCGAACAGATCCTCGCGCAGCAGCGCGCCCGCGGTCTCGTCCTTGGCCGCATCCACGAACAGCGTCGCCAGGCTCGACAGATGCTCCGCACCGGCCTTGATCGTATCCACCCAGCGCCGCTCGCGCTCGCCGAGCTCGGAGGTGGCGAGCAGGTCGCTGATGGCAAGAATGCCCGTCAGGGGCGTGCGCACCTCATGCGCGAACACCGCCAGGGCGGCCTCGACGACACCGGCCCCCGGCGACCCAGAGCCCCCGCCCCTGGACATCGAAGCCCCAGACATCGACTTCGTCGTTTCAGCCTTCCGGGCGTCGGATTTGGACGAGCTTCGCCGTCCGCCCGCCATCGCCGTGACCTGAGGAACATGTTTCTTGAGCGGCCGCGCCTTCGCGCGCTCTTTCGCCGGCGCAGCGCCCGCAGCCTTGCTTTTCGGCTTCTGCGTCTTGGACGACGGCCTTCGCGACGATGTCGTCCTGGTGGACGTCTGTCCCCCGGGCGCTCCGGACGCGCGGCCGGGCCTGGGCGCAGCCGGCTTGGCCGGTCGGGCCCGACGCCCCGTACTCATATTCCGAACGC
Organism: Bradyrhizobium sp. SZCCHNS2022; assembly: GCF_032377575.1. Taxonomy (NCBI): domain Bacteria; kingdom Pseudomonadati; phylum Pseudomonadota; class Alphaproteobacteria; order Hyphomicrobiales; family Nitrobacteraceae; genus Bradyrhizobium; species Bradyrhizobium sp. SZCCHNS2022. Next base: position 4,747,006 of record NZ_JAUHHZ010000001.1, read on the forward strand.
GCTTCATCATGGCCCCTGTGACATGAACTCCGAAAAACGAAGGGGCACTTCTACTGTCATGTCTCGTCGTGCCGCTTTCGATTGAAGCTCCCGATTAACCCGCGCCACTGAGCAGCATGGCACGGTCGTTTCCGGGTGTCACGATGCCCCGGAGGTTGTCCCCGCCGGAAACATGCGGAGACACCGGGACTTGCGGCGGGACGCGGCTAGACCAAGCCGATCCTGTGTCGGATTTCCGCCGGCGGGACGCCTTCCGCGCGCAATGTGCGCAATCCCGTCGCCTGAGTGGACTTCGACAGCTTGCGGCCTTGCTCGTCGCGAATCAGTTGGTGGTGCCGATAGGCCGGCGCGGGCAGGCCGAGCAGCGCCTGCAGCAGGCGATGGACGCTGGTGGCGTGGAAAAGATCCTGTCCGCGCACCACCTCCGTCACGCCCTGCAGCGCATCGTCGACGACGACGGACAGGTGGTAGCTGGTGGGCGTCTCCTTGCGCGCCAGGATCACGTCGCCCCAGGCCTCCGGTCTCGCTTCGACCGTGCCGGTCTCGCCTCCGGGACCGCTGCCGGCCTCGTTCCAGCTCAACCGACCGACGCGGGCGACCGCTGCGGCCATGTCCAGCCGCAAGGCGTACGGCACGCCGCTGGCGATCAGCTCTGCACGCCGCGTTGCAGACATTGCCTTCGCCACGCCCGGATAGAGCGGCGCCCCGTCGGGATCCCGCGGCCAGCCACCATCGACATCCCGCTCCGCCACCAGCCGCGCGATCTCGGCACGGCTCTCGAAGCTCGCATAGACGAGGCCCATGGCCTGCAGCCGCTCCAGCGCCGAACGGTACTCGGCGAGATGTTCCGACTGCCGCCGCACCGGCTGCTCCCAGCGGATGCCGAGCCAAGCGAGGTCCTCGGTGATCGCCTGCTCATAGTCCGGCCGGCAGCGGGTCGGGTCGATGTCCTCGATGCGCAGCAGGAAGCGGCCGCCTCTCTCCTGCGCGCGCCGGACGTTCAGCAGCGCCGAATAGGCATGGCCGAGATGCAGATAGCCGTTCGGGCTGGGGGCAAATCGGAAAACGGGTGGCATATCATCTCGTCCTTGCAGGACTTGAGCTCGCGTGATCCGACACACATGCTCCTTCGCGGGCACGTTCGATCCGAGATGGATGCGCGGGTCAAGCCCGCGCATGACGATCCAGAAGGCCCTGTCACGATGACCCTCCACCTCGACACCCAGGCCATTCTCGAAGAGGCGATCCGCGACCTCGTCAGACAGGACACGCGCCTCGTGCCGATCCTCGCAGCCACCGGCATGCCGGCGCTGCGGCGGCGGGAGCCGGGCTTTGCCGGGATCGCCCACATCGTCTGCGGCCAGCAGCTGTCCACCGCCAGCGCGGCGGCGATCTGGGGCCGGCTGCAGGCTGCGTTCGATCCGTTCGATGCGGACGCGATCCGCCGTGCCCGGACCGACCGGCTGGGGCGGCTCGGTCTGTCCGCCGCCAAGATCAAGACGCTCAAGCACATCGCCCGCGAGCTCGGTGCCGGCCGGCTGAACCTCGACGTGCTCGCCAATGAGGACGCCGACGCCGCCCACACCACCTTGACTGCCCTGCCCGGCATCGGGCCATGGACGGCCGACGTCTACCTGCTGTTCTGTCTCGGCCATGGCGATGCCTGGCCGGCGGGCGACCTGGCCGTGCAGGAGGCGGTGAAGATCGGACTCGGCCTGGCCACCCGCCCGACCGCGAAGCAGATGATGCCGCTCGCGGAAGGCTGGCGGCCGCTGCGCGGCGCAGCAGCGCATCTGTGGTGGAGCTACTACCGCGTGCTGAAGAAGCGCGAGGGCGTGATCGCGCCTGCCAACTAACAACTCCGGTCAACGGCGTTTGAAACATAATTGGGGTGCAAAACGGTCATTGAGGTCGGCCAGAATCGCAAGAGATCCGTCCATGATGCCGAGGGGATCATCAGGGTTTCCGCCGGTGGCTGACCCGTGTAGCGTCGCGCAACGCAGCTTGCATGGGGAACAACGGCGATGACGACTCTCGGGACCGGCGACTACACCTATCGTGTCGTCAAGGACTGGGCGAAGCTGCCCGACGGTTGGGCGCTGACCGATGTCGCCTCGGTCGCCGTCGACAGCAAGGACCGCGTCTACGCGTTCAACCGCGGCGCCCATCCGATGATCGTGTTCGACCGCGACGGCAACTTTCTGCGCAGCTGGGGCGAAGGCCTGTTCAGCCGCGCCCACGGCCTGTCGATCGATGCCGACGACATTCTCTACTGCACGGATGACGGCGACCATACCGTGCGCAAGTGCACGCCTGACGGCAAGGTGCTGCTGACCATCGGCCTGCCGGAGCGCCCAAGCCCGTTCATGAGCGGCGAGCCGTTCAACCGCTGCACCCACACTGCGCTGTCGCCGTCGGGCGAGATGTATGTCTCCGACGGCTATGGCAATGCCCGGGTGCACAAATACACGCCGGACGGCAAGCTCATCAGAAGCTGGGGCGCGCCAGGCTCCGATCCCGGCCAGTTCAACATCGTTCACAACATCGCGACCGATGATGATGGCTTCGTGTATGTCGCCGACCGCGAGAACCACCGCATCCAGATCTTCGATGGCGATGGCCGCTACGAGACGCAGTGGAACAATCTGCACCGGCCTTGCGCGCTGTGTGCCTGCGGCGCCAAGCGCAAGACCTTCATCATCGGCGAGCTCGGCCCCGGCATGCCCGTCAATCTCAACGTGCCCAATCTGGGGCCGCGGCTGACCATCACCGACGCCGGTGGTCGGCGGTTGGCGCGGCTTGGCGGCGAGCACGGTCCCGGGCTGGAAACCGGCCAATTCCTGGCGCCGCATGGCCTCGCGATCGACAGCCGCGGCGACATCTATGTCGGTGAGGTCGGCGTCACCAATTGGAGCACGAGCTTTCCCGGCCAGGCCATGCCGGCAGAGGTCAACATCCACCGTTGCCTGCAGAAGCTGGAGAAGGTCCCGGCCTGACGGCATCGGGAAACCGCGAGGCTCGGCGACGCCGGATTTGCGAGCGAGTTGCACCGCAGAGATCCACGCTATTGCCTTGCATCCGACGTGCTTTGGGCGCAGGCTCGGAAGGTGGACAAGCGGGACCCAAGCCATTCTTGGGGCTTCACAATCCCGTCACGCTGCATGTAGTATGTCAGGGCATGCTGCTTCGCAGCCGTATATGGAGGCCAGGAGCGTTACTTGAACGCACATGTCTCACAAGGCGGTTGGCCGGTGTTGGTGCTGAACGCGGACTTCCGGCCGCTGAGCTACTATCCGCTGTCGCTTTGGTCCTGGCAGGACGCGATCAAGGCGGTGTTCCTCGATCGCGTCAACATTGTCGAGTACTACGACAGGGCGATCCGAAGTCCCTCCTTCGAGATCCAGCTGCCCAGTGTGGTGTCGCTGAAATCCTTCGTGAAGCCGACGACCCATCCGGCCTTCACCCGCTTCAACGTCTTCCTGCGCGACCGCTTCGCCTGCCAGTACTGCCACTCCGGCGACGACCTCACCTTCGATCACGTCATTCCGCGCAGCAAGGGTGGCCAGACCACCTGGGAGAACGTCGTCGCCGCCTGCTCGCCCTGTAATCTCAAGAAGGGCAACCTGACGCCGCAGCAGGCCAAGATGTTTCCCAAGCAGGCGCCCTACGCGCCGACGGTCCATCAGCTCCACCGCAACGGCCGCCTGTTCCCGCCGAACTATCTGCACGAGAGCTGGCTCGACTATCTCTACTGGGACACCGAGCTGGACCCATAGCGATAGGCCGCACGGCTGTTTGTCATACGTGCTCTGACCATCGCAGTGTCAGCTCGCGCGCGGCAGTCGTCCGCATCCGTCGAGGCTTGGCTTGGTGTGCAACCTCGCCATCCCTGCGACCAGAGTCTCCGCGCGAATCTGCGCCGCGCCGGTCTACAGATCGCCGCAACGACCACCGGCTGATCAGGCTTCGCTCGCACGCACGTCGATCCTCGCCAATCCAGGACAAGCGCCCCTCGTCCGCATCTCCCTCTGAGTGACGAGGATCACGCAGGCAGGAGGCCCGGTTCGACTTTCGGTTGTCCTGCTCGAACGCCGCCCGTCTCCAGTCCGACCGATGATCGCGGCGCCAAACGGTGCGTTCAACCGGGCACGCCGAACATCACGCCATTGATCAAACGGATACAGGAGAAGGACATGAAGCTTCCGGCCAAGATGAACTGTCGGGTCCCGGCATTGATCCGGAATCCGGTCACCGCTTTCACGCTCGCGACCCTCATCGCCGGGGCCGGGTCGATGTCGACGCCAGCGAGGGCGGCTGAAGGCTGCAACCCGCCATGCCCGAAAGGGCAGGTCTGCGCATTCAAGGACGCGAGAGGCGGCAATGGAGAAACGGTCTGCAAGACCCCGATCAAGATCGAGTGCCCCAACAACAACGACCCGCTCTGCGGTTTGAAGAACACGACCGGTCCGAGCTCACTGCGCGCCAAATAGCCGAGGCCGCCGCGGGCGGCGTCGAGCGACCGATCGCAGGCCTGTGACGCAACACCACCTCGACGCACTCCGCCGCCCGGCTCGCCGGCGCACGGCGGAGTGCGACCGCGGCTGTCTTGCCTTCGGCGAGAACGATCGGGGCGTGCGAAGCGGCGCGGCGCCGAAGGCCCGCACCGCCCCCACCAACGAAGTGGCGGCCGCACGGTATTATTTGACGGATTAACTCCACCTTAGGCCTCCGTTCAGCATGCTCCTGCGCTGCCGCATGGCCGCCACCAGAGCTGCCTTCATCCGTGACCGATCCAGCAGGGCCATCCGTTTCGCGCATGCAGACCGCTCCCACCGACCCCAAGGCGGCGGCGCTCGCGAAAGCCCAGGCCGCCAGCTCGCTGCAGAACATCGCCCTGACCCTGTTCGCCAACGTCGCCATCGCGGTGTCGCTGGCGCTGCTCATCTATCTGCGGGAGGGCAGCGCACCGATCCTGTGGTGGCTGGCCGCGGCCGTGGCCTTTGCCGTGCTGCGCGCCGCATGGGTCTCGCACCTGAAATCGTCGGGAAAGATCGAGCGACATCCGCATCGCGTGCTTCGCGGCCTGACGATCATGGCGTTCGTCAGCGGGCTGCTCTGGTCGGTGGTGCCGCTCGGCCTGCCGGTCTTCACGCATGCGCACAACGTCAACGACGTCGTCTTCATCATGGCCGGCACCACGACCGGCGCGATCATCCAGAGCCTGGCCTATTCGCCGATGGCGATCGCCTTCGGCGCGCCGTTGATGGGCGCCACGATCCTGCGGATGCTGCTCTCCGGCGGCGACGTCGGCTACATCGTCGCCGCCGACATCGCGTTCCTCACCGTCATGCTGTTCCGCGCGGCACGGCTCGGCGAGCGCAACTTCATCGCCAGCCAGAGTACGACCATCGCGGCAACCGAGCTGGCGGAATCGCTGGCCGCGGCCAACCAGACGCTCGAACGCCTCGTGAGCATCGACTCGCTGACCGGCCTGGCCAATCGCAGCCACTTCCGCTCCGTGGCCGGCGCCGCCTGCGCTGCGGGGCGCGGCGTCGCCTTCCTTCTGTTCGACATCGACAACTTCAAGATCATCAACGATACCCGCGGCCATGATGCCGGCGACCGCGTGCTGCAGACCGTGGCCGCGCTGCTGCGCTCGGCCTGCAGCGGCGACGATCTCCCGGTCCGCCTCGGCGGGGACGAGTTCATCGTGGTGCTGCAGGGTGAGGATGTGGCCAATCGAGCCGTTGCCCTCGGCGAGCGGCTGATGCAGGCGCTGTTGCGGCCGGTGATGATCGCCGGCCAGCCACTGGCCGTGAGTTGCTCGATCGGCATCGCCACGCAGGCGGAGGGCGCCATCGACCTGGAGGAGCTTTCGGCCCGGGCGGACGCTGCGCTGTACCGCGCCAAGGACGACGGCCGCGCCTGCATGCGGGTGTTCGACGCCAAGATGCAGTGCGCGCTCACGCTGCAACGCCGCCTCGACGCGGAGCTGCCGGCGGCGCTGGCGCGGCGCGAGCTCCATGTCGAATTCCAGCCGCAGGTCGCGATGGCGACCCAGGAGGTCATCGGCTTCGAGGCGCTGCTGCGCTGGAAGCACCCGACCGCCGGCCTCATTCCACCGCCCGACATCGTCTCCGCCGCGATCCGGCTGCGCCTGTCCGGCCAGCTCACGGAATTCGTCGGCGAGCGCGTCTGCGCGTTCCTGCGGGCGCTCGACCGCAAGAAGGCGCAGGCCATCCGGGTCTCGATCAACGTCTCGCCGCGCGAATTCCCGATCCACTCGCCGGCCCAGACGCTCAAGCTCGTGACCGAGCGCTACGGCGTCGATCCCAGGCGGATCGAAATCGAGGTCACCGAGGAGGCGATGTTCGATCCCAAGCGCTGCGCCGATGAGCTCAAGCTGATCGACGAGCACGGCTTCGCACTCGCGATCGACGATTTCGGCGTCGGCCATTCCTCGATCGCCAATCTGATGGCGGTCGAGATCGACACCATCAAGATCGACCGCTCCTTCATCGACGGCATCGCCGGCAATCGCAGGGATCAGCAGCTCGTCGCCGCCATCACCGCCGTGGCGCTGCCGCTCGGCCATCGCATCATCGCCGAGGGCGTCGAGCGCGAGGCGGATGCGGAGTGCCTGCGCATGCTCGGCTGCTCCTACGGCCAGGGCTGGCTCTACGGCAAGCCGATGAAGGAGGACGACGCGATCGCCTGGCTCGTCCGGCATCGCAACTCTGCTGCGCCGGCGGTTGCTCCGGTCGTGGCGCGCAGCGCCTAGCCGCGATTGCACGCTCGCCATCGTCGGCGTCCCGCGCTTCGCCCGCATCGCCTCAGGCATCGCGGCCGCCCCCATCATGCCGACGGCGCCAGAATGGCTGCGCAGCGAAGCGGCGCTCCTGGCCGTACCAGGCCACGAGGTGATCGTCATAGGCTTGCCGGATCGCAGCCAGGCCGGTCGCGTACTCCGGCAGCGCAGCAGCTTCGCCATCGAGGTGGCGATGGGCCGCCTCGGCCGCGGCAAGGCCGGTGTAGAGCGCGTTGAACAGGCCCTGCGACGACAGCGGGTCGAAGGCGAGCGCGGCGTCTCCGGCCGCGAGCCAGCCCTCTCCGGCCGGCGGTGCAAGCGCGGCGCTGTGCGCGGCGCAGACGCCCGATGACGCGTCCGGCGCGAAGCCGCTGGCGGCGAGAACGGCGCCGAGCTCCGGCAGCCTTGCGGCGCGCGCCAGCAGCGCCGTGGCGCTGCGAGTGTCGGACGCCGCGCCAAGGTCGGCATCGGTATGGAACGCGAGCACGCGGCGATCACCTGGCAGCGGCGCCGTGTACCACCAGCCCTCGGGCTCCGCGGCGGTGAAGGTCACGCCGGCGTCGGCGGGCTGTCGTGCGGCCCCCTGAACCCAGCCGCACAGCAGCTTGTCGCCGGCGTTGCGCTGGCCGCCGAACGGCCGCAGCAGGGTCGAGCTCCGGCCACCGGCATCGATCAGAAGCGGCGCCCTCACCAGCAGCCGCTGGTCGCGATGGGCGACGCGCAGCTGCCATGCGCCATGCTCCCACGCGACGCCGATCGGGTGCGCCGGCGACAGCACGGCGGTGCCGCGGGCCGTCGCAGCGGTGCGCAGCATCGTTTCGAAGCGGACGCGATCGAGATGCCAGCCATGGCCGAGGGGATCGCGGATCGAATCCTGCTCGTCGGCCGCGGCGCCGCCCCACACGCTGCGGCGGACGTAGCAGGGCGCATGGCGATCGGCGGCGAAGGCGTCCCACAGCCCCATGTCCGCCAGCAGGCGGCGGATCGCGCCGGGCACGGACTCGCCGATGCGCGGCGCGGGCGCCGCATGGCGCTCCAGCACCAGCACGCGGCGGAACGGCGCCAGATTGAGCGCCGTCGTCGCCCCGGCGGGGCCGCAACCGACGACGACGACATCGGCCTCGATCATTCCGTTCGACGTCCGAGACCTCCCGGGAAGCGCCGCACCTTCTCGATCTGCGTCAGGTCGACATCGACGAACACCGCCGGCGCGCCGCGCTGGCTCGACACCCGCGTCCCCGCGGCGCGCAGCTTCTTCTGCGCCTGCGGCGTATCGGTCGCGTCCTTGATCGGCTCGTGCTGATCCTCGACCTCGATCATGGCCGGGAACGCGGCATCGCCGGGACCCTTGCGCACCTCGACGACGCCGAGATGATCGAAGCCGTGGATCATGTTGTTGATCTGGTCGGTGTAGCTCGTCGTTCCCAGCGGTGCGATCCACGCGGCGCGGTTGGCGAAAGCGGCGAGCCGCTCCTGCATCGGCTTCCCGGTATCCATGACGATGGCGTAGTTCTCCTCGGTGAGAACCTGGTTCGGCACCCGCGCTGGCCAGAAGCTCGGCACATAGGGATCGTAGCTCTTGTCGTAGCCGGAGCGGCAGCTCGCGGTGTCGGTCTGCCACGGCACGGCCATCCAGCGCGTGATGCTGCCTGGCAATTGGCCGTAGAGCGGCCCGTTCGGAATGGTGACGCCGTCGCTGGTCAGCACCTCGCCGAGGCCCGGCTCGATCCAACCCTCAGGGGCGTGCAGGAATCGAAACGGTTCGAGATACATCGTCGCGGCCCGCACCGGCCACGTCATCTCGCAGCCGGGGTGGAAGGCATCGGCCAGGCAGAATTCGAGCGCGGCGCGCGTCAGGGTCTCGCCTTGCGCCGCGACCGGCACCTCCTCGATCGTCGCCGGGGCCTTGCGCGCGGGATCATAGTCGGGCTCGAAATCCCCCGCCGCCCATTGCTGCAACATCATCAGCTGCGTGTTGCTGAGAGAGGCGTGCTGCAGCGGCGTCTGCGCCGGCGGGATGTTCATGGCGTCGCCATACAGCCACGGCCACGGCACCGGCGACCAGGAATCGATCTTGTCGTTGCGGAACTGGTTGGCAATCACCTTGCGCAGCTCGGCATTCGCCGCGCTGCCGTCGCCGAGCCGCGCGATCCAGTCCGGGCTCGCGAAGTCGAACGCGCTGCGCCAGCCGAAGCCGGCGGCGAAGCCTGCATTCACCCATTGCAGGCCGTTGAGGCGCTGGAAGATCGGCAGGATGTCGAAACTGAAGGATGGTCGCGCCGGGCGCGGCAGCTGGCCGGCCGCGATGGCGACGTCGCGCATCAGGTCCCACAGCGTGCGCACCGATTTCTGCTGCGGTCCATAGTTCGGCGGCGCCACCACGACCCAGGCCGGCACCACGTCGAGCGGCGCGCCATCGAGCTCGACGCGCGCCGTCACCGGGCCGTCGGAGACGTCATCGTGCCAGCCTTCATTGTTGGCGAAGGTAATGGCGCGGGAGTGGTCGAAGGATGCCGAATGACCATGACCGCCGAGCACGAGCAGCCGTCCCTGCGCATCGGTGAAGACCTCGCCGAGATAGACGCGCTTGCCCATGAACTCGCCGCTGTCGAATTGTTGCGGCGGGGCGTTCGCCCCGGACACATCGCGACGACCGGGCTTGATCGACAGGCGCATGCGATCGGCGACGGCGGCGTTGCGCAGCACCGTCGGCGGCGCCGACGCCGCCTCGGGAATGTCGAGTGCGAGCTCGAAGCCATACCACGCCGCCTTGGTGTTCGCGAGCTCGACCGACCAGGTGATCTTGGCATCGGCCGCGGTGAGCTCCTTGACGATCACGCCGCGCGCATTGACGCCATAGACGCGAAAGCGCGCCGCCTGCCGCTTCAGCGCGCCTTGGGCATCGCGATAGAAGCCTTTGGGTGCCGGCGGCGGATCGGACACCTCGGGCCCGATGAAGTAGTCGCGCGGGCTGGTGCCGACGCGGGCGATGCCGATCGAGGGATAGATCACCGCCTTGACGATGCAATGATCGGGCTCCGCTTTGGGCTCTGCCGCCGGGCGCGGAGCTGTCGGGTCCTGCAGCGGCTGGCCGTTCGCGATATGGCGCACGTTCGCGCTCGACGCATAGACCACCTTGCGCGCCGCGGCGATCGTCGACTCCTTGGCCGGCGCATTCGCCTCCGGAACGCGCCAGATGTTGTAGGCGAGACCTTGGCCATACTCCGGCTGGCCGCGCTCGTTCACGTCCTGGCGGGGCAGCTCCAGGATGCCGACCTCGACGAACGGACTCTCGCTCTCCGGCCAGTCGACTGTCGCACGGTCGAGCGGCATCGTCGCCGGATTGGTGCGCAGCTGCACCATGAAGCGGAAACGATAGGGACGCTGTGACAGCCTGAGCGCGAGGTCGGTGGCGAGATAGTCGGCGGCGTCGTTGGGCACGTTCTCGGGCGGCGTCTCGGGATCGAGACGATACTTCACGAAGCGGTCGCCGCAGCGGAACGGCAGGATCGCCCAATAGGTCGTCGTCAGCACGCTGCCTTCGACCCGGGCCATGGCGTCGAGGATCTTCGCCGTCTTCGGATGCTTGGCGAGATAGCCGGGATAGTCGCCGGCGACGACGCCGGCATAGGTGAACTCACACATCTCCTCGGCATTGTCGACGAAGAACACCGGGTAGTTCTGCATGATGATGTCGGCGGTGTCGCCGTGGGTCCCCAGCGCATCGCTGCCGGCGACGCCGAACAGCTTGATGCCGATGCCGAGCGTCGACTGCAGGTCCGGCGAGGTCGGTGACGTATCACTCGAGAAGCGGACCCAGGCGGGCAGGCGGTGATGGGCGAAGATGCCGACCTTGAGATCGGCCGGCAGGTCGGCACGCATCTCCAAGGTCCCATGCGCAACGCCATGCAGCTTGCGGAACACCGGCCGCTCGGCCGGCCGCTGGCCGAGCGCGATGCGCTTCTCCTGGACGATGCCGACGAACATCTCGTCGAGGCGCTCGGTTGCCTGGTGAGCGCAGTCGAAGCAGGATGGAGGCGTGGGTGAGGACTCGTCGGTCATCGAAATATCTCCCGGCAGGAGCGAAGGGCGCGCGGCGCTGAGGCGAATCTAAAAATTTATGTAACCAATGGTTGTTGAGCCTAGTCGCGCCGGGAATGACGGTCAAGCGTCGGACCGCCGCGCTTGAGGGAGAGCATGATCGCGCGCGTCTCGTGTTGCTCCTTCAATGAGTGAGAAAATGTTGCGCGAGGTCTACGCCGAACGCGCCGGCCCACGCCGCAGCGACGACGAGAACGAGTCCGGGAACCAGCCGCAGCGCGAACGACGACCCGCCGCTGGTCCATGCCACGACGATCTTGCTGATCGTGTTCATCGACAGCGCGGCCAGGACCGGCAGCACGGCTGCGGCGGCATCGATCTTGCCGGAAGCGGCGAGCGTGGCCGCGGCCACGGCAGGCGCATGCGTGTCGACGAGGCCCGCGACCGCCGCGCTGAGCACGAGGCCGGTTTCGCCGAACATTTCGCGCAACCCGGCGGAGATCACCATCACCGCGGAGATCGTCGCGGCCAGCATCACGGCGCCCGGCAGGCTGAAGGCGCGTCCGGGCTCGAGCTCTGCCCTGCTCGCCTGACGCAGGCCGGCGATGGTGAAGATCGCTCCGTAGGCCGCCGCGGCCGCACCGGCGCAGAGCAGCGGGACCAGCAGCGCCCGCAGCGCGGCGGGGCTCGTTGCGGCGAGAACCGCGGCGAGCTGGATGACGGTCGCAAGGGTCGACAGCGTCGCGCCGGCCGCGGCTGCCCCGCGCAGCTCGGGCGTGGTGCGCGCCCGTGCGCCCATCGCGCCGATCGTCGCCGTGCTGGAAATGAAGCCCGACGCGAAGCCCGAGACGGCGAGGCCGCCACGGGCGCCGAGCAGCCGCATCGAGACATGGCCGGCGGCGCCGATCGCCATCATGAGGACGACCAGCATCCAGATCGCGCGCGGATTGAGCGTGCCGAACGGACCGAGCGGCCGATCGGGAAGCAGCGGCAGGACCACGAGGGTGGCGGCGGCGAAGATGAGGCCGTCCCTGAGCTCGCTTTCGCTGAGCACCGAGCGGACGAAATCGTGCAGCACCGGTCGCGCGGCAAGCAGCACCGCCAGGATGACGGCGACCCCTGCGGCCAGAGCCGCATGCTCGGTGGCGAGGCCACCGAGCAGAACGGTCAGGACGAGCGCCGTTTCCGATGTCAGCCCGGGATCGTCGCTGCGGGACCGCAGATAGGCGATCGCCACCAGGACGATCACCCCGGCGGTGACGACCGCCAGCAGCGTCCTGCCACCGGCCAGCATGCTGACGGCGCCCGCGAGCGATGCCGCGGCAAAGGTCCTCAGCCCGGCGGGCCCGCGCCCCGGCCCCTCGCCCTTGCGGCGCTCGCGCTCCAGGCCGATCAGAAGGCCGATGCCGAGTGCGACGGTGATCGCGATGATCTCGGGGCTCGGCGCCAGGCTCATGACGTCCGGCATGGGTCAGACCGACTGTTGCAGGGTCCGGGTCCCGTCATGGTGCGACGAACGCGCTGATGATCATCAGCATGCACGTGACGAGACCGATGGCAGGGACCCAGAGCGGCACCCGGACATGCCCGGCCGGCGACGCGACGTTGCGGGCCCGGAGCCGCAGCAGGCACAGATTGACGACGGCAAAGATCGTGAGCGTGACCAGCGACGTCCCCTCCGCCAGGCGCTCCAGCGGAAAGCTCAGCGCGAGCGCCGCAACCGCCAGCATGACGAGCCCGGTCGCGATCAGCGGCGTCCCGGTGCGGCGATCGACGCGTCCCGCAATCCGCGGCAGGTCGCCCTGCTCCGCCATGCCGTAGACGACACGCGCCGTCATGGTCATCTGGGCGAGAACCGTGTTCAGCGTCGACACGATGGCGATCATGTTGAATGTCGCCGGACTGATACGCGCCACGGCGTTGAACACCAGGCTGAGCGGTGCCGGCGACGCCGCGAGGACGGCCGGCGGCACGGCGCTGACGGCAATCGCGGCGATCAGCACGTAGAGAAGCGACGTGATCAGCAAGGTGAGCGCCATCGCCCACGGAATGTTCCGCTGCGGGCTCTTGGCCTCCTCGACGACGTTGGCGAGATCCTCGAAGCCGACGAACGCGAAGAAGGCGAGCAGGCCAGCAAAGGTGACGCCGGAGAGCACGCCGACATCGAGCGGCGGCGGCACGAGCAGCGCCGGGCCGAACGACACGCCGGAGTGAACGGCCGAGACGATGATCCACAGCAGTCCGCCGGTCTCGATCAAGGTCAGCAGGCCCGCGAGCATCACCGATTCGAGAATGCCCCAGGCGGCGACGACGCCGAGCGCCCCGACGATCACCAGGGCGACGAATGGCGCCGGCAGATCGATCAGCTGCCGGATATAGCCGGCGCCGCCGAGTGTCACTGCGGCCGCAGCAATCACGCCGGTGGCCAGCCGCAGCGAGCCGACGGCCGTCGAGAGCAGCCGCGACTCGAACGCCGCACGGACATAGGCGGCTTCGCCGGCACTGACGGGATAGCGGGTCGCGAGTTCGGCGTAGGAGGCCGCCGTGAAAGCCATCACCGTGGCTGCCAACGCGAAGGCCCACGACGAATAGACGCCGGCGTGACCAGCGACGGCGCCGATCAGGACATAGATGCCTGCGCCCACCGTGACGCCCGTGCCGTAGAGGACGAGCAATGGAAGTCCGAGCCGCCGCCGCAGGCCGGTTGGAGGCACGATGGGATCTTGCGGCACAACGGCGTCCATTCCTGATCACGACGAGCGACGGATGTTGTAGGGGCTTAATCGAGCAAGCGCGAGTTCTCTTGATCTCGGTCAACCGGGCCGCGCGCGACTCTCGGGGCTGCGGCGTTCGGTCGCCCGTCGGCGTGACGCGCGCGGAGACATGCGTTTGCTGCCTCGCGGCGCGGTTGGCCCGAGCTGTGCTGACGATGTCCCCTCTCCGCCATCGAGAGGGTGCAGGGAAGACCGAGCCTCGGCTGAGGCCCGTGGCCCCCGTGCGGAGAAAATGCACGGGGCAGGAACCACAGGTACAGCCGGAAACGACCCGGCCCTCCCTGCGCGATGGTTGGAACGGCTGCTCCGAGCTCTCCCCGGGGACCGGCTTGTTTGCCCCCGTCACCCGCGGCGACGCACGAACGTCATCGCGAACTTGGCGCCAGCTTCGGGGCGCCAGGACCACACGGCTTGACCGTCCGCCACGCTGCCAGTCGTCTGCGCGAAACGCGCCTGACATCGCGACGGCCACCACTCCCCACCTCCACGTATCGTGACGACGCGTACGTCCCTCTGCATGAGGCGGGATGCGCGGGAGATAAGCATGAATTCCGAAAATAAGAAACAAGAATCTTTTTCGTGGCACGGCTGGACATCGGCGGCGGATTGCGTGTGCCGGTTCGACCGATTTGCCCGACGGGCAGCCTGCGACCATCCCCTGTGCGCGGCGATTTGAACCACATCTCGTCGACGGTCGACAGATGATCCGGCATTCGGTCCTGCAGGCGTGGCTCCCGTCGCGACGACGTCGGCAGGTTGCGCATGCGGCGGCCCCGGAGACGGATGGCTCGGAGACGGACGGCAATGATGGACACGATGGCGCGCTCACGCCGTCTCGGCTCGATCGGCAGCGTGGTCGGGCTTTTCGCGCTCGTCGCAGCGGTCCTGCCTCACTGGGTGTTGCCTGTGATCGATCCGCCGCCGCCCATCGACAAGGTCGTTGTCGACGTCGGACACCGCGTCAAAGACCGGCTGGTGGCACGCATCAAGGGTGTCGACTACCAGGCGCCGGTACACGAGCCATCATGGACCGACCGGCTGCAACAGCAGTTGCCGGTGGCCGCGGTGTTGCTCGGCCTGCTCGCGATCATTCTCGGTGTGGTGGGCCAATTGCGCCGCGAAGAGCGCCACATCGCGGCGATGGCGACGACGCTGGGCAGCTGCGCGATCGCCGTTCAGCTCTCCTTCGTGCTGATGGGCGTTCTGATCGTGATGGCGATCATCTATTTCGTCGGCGATTTCCTTTCGCTGTTCTGATCGCGGGATGCGTGTCCACTCATTCGCTTACCGCGGGCGAAGCGATTTTTTGTCGATCGAGATCTTTCAACGTCATTGCGAGCGCAGCGAAGCAATCCAGGATGGTGGGCGGGACTCTGAATTGCGTCGTCGCTGCGCTCCTCGCAATGACGGAGAGAAGCAGACCACCACAGACGGATGACCCATTCGTGGCCTGTGTGCCACAGCGAGGCAGCGATTGCTTCCTGCACATTGCCAATGCGATCGTGATGTGATTAGTACGCGGCGGCGTCGAGCATTCCGCTCCGCCGCACAGGAGAAAGACGATGACTGCGATCATCCGTTGCTCCGCCAGGAGCCGCCGGGCCTGATCCTCGCGTGAGGCGGGGTGTGGCCAGGCACGCGCGCGGCTGCGCGCGCTGTTAGTCCCAAACCATATCTCCCTGTCTTTCTCCAAGGTACCCACATGGGCAATTCCCATCGCGTGGACGGCCGTGCGCCGGTCCACGGCTTCTACTCGTCCAGCTCCTGGATCGAGGGCGCCGCCGTGCGCCAACTCGAAACCGTGGCTGATCTCGATGGCGTGCGCGCGGTCGCCGGCCTGCCGGACCTGCACCCCGGCAAGTTCGGTCCCGTCGGCTGCGCCATTCTCGCCGACCACATCCACCCGGCCTTCGTCGGCGCGGACGCCGGCTGCGGCATGGCCTTGTTCGCACTCGATCTCGCCGCGCGCCGCATTCGCGTCGACAAGTCGGCCGACCGGCTGCGCGACATCGCCAAGCCCTATGACGGCGACATCGCAGGCGAGCTGGCCACGCATGGGCTGGCATCGTCCGACTTCGACACGTCGCTCGGCACGATCGGCGGCGGCAATCATTTCTGTGAGTTGCAGGCTGTCGAGCAAGTGTTCGATGCGCCCTGTGGCATCGATCGCGACCGCGCTTATCTGCTGGTGCATTCCGGCTCGCGTGGTCTCGGCCATGCGCTGCTCGAACGGCACGTCGCGGATGGACTGAAGCCGCTCGCGCCTGACAGCGCCGATGGCCAGGCCTATCTCGCGGCGCATGACCATGCGCTGCGCTGGGCCCGGCTCAACCGCGGCGTCATCGCGCGGCGGGCAGCAGCGGCGTTGCGCTGCGAGGCCGATCCGGTCTGCGAATGCTCGCATAATTGCGTGGTCCATCGCAGGGAAGGCGTGCTGCACCGAAAGGGCGCGGCGCCGTCCGACCAGGGGCTGGTCGTCGTGCCGGGCTCGCGCGGCGCGCTGTCCTATCTGGTCGCGCCGCTCGCGACGGCGCCGAAGGAGGCGCTGTGGTCGATCGCGCATGGTGCGGGCCGCAAATTCGACCGGTCGTCGATGATCGGCCGGGTCGGCGCCACCAAATCGGATCGCGAGCGGCTGGCGCGCAATCCGTTCGGCGGCCGCGTGATCTGCGAGGACCGCGCGCTGCTCGCCGAGGAGGCGCCGGAGGCCTACAAGCCGATATCAGGCGTGATCGCCGATCTCGAGTCCTTTGGACTCGCGCGCGTCGTCGCCAGCTTCCGGCCGCTGGTGACGGTGAAGAAGATCGCCACCGAGCGACGGCACAAGGAGGACCGCCGATGAGACGGCTCCTCCTCACCTCGGGACGCGGTCCGGCGGAATGCCGGATCGCCGTCGCGCATGCGCTGCAACGGCTTGCCGAGGAAGCCGAGGCTGCGGAGTGCGACTGCGCGATCGCGCAAGGCGACGCGGAACGTCACGGGCCGGCCAGCGCGATCGCCGTGCTGGACGGGCCGGGCGCCGACGCCATCGCGCAACGCTGGACGCAGGGCTCGCTGCTCTGGGTGTGCCGCAGTCCGCTGCGGCCGCATCACGGGCGCAAGAACTGGTTTGTCGGCGTGGTCGATCTGCCACTGCCCGCGCAGGTCCCGGCCTTGGCGGCGGTCGACGTCCGGTTCGAGAGCTTCCGCGCCGGCGGTCCCGGCGGCCAGCACCAGAACAAGACCGAGAGCGCGGTGCGCGCCGTGCATCTGCCGAGCGGCCTCACCGCGATCGCCCGCGACGGCCGCTCCCAGCATCGCAACAAGGCGCTCGCGCTCGCACGCCTCGCGGCGTTGCTGGACGGCCGCGCGCGCGTCGCGGAGGCCGGCGAGGCCCGGCTGGTGCAGGCCGCGCATGACCGCGTCGAACGCGGCGCAGCCGGCCTGCGCTTCGAGGGACCAGCGTTCAGGCCGACGGGGTGATGAAGAGCGGCGGGTGCCCCTGTGTCTCCACGTCGTCATGTCCGGGCCTGTCCCGGCCATCCACGTCGTCCGGCATACTGAGGACGACGTGGATGCCCGGGACGAGCCCGGGCATGACGGAGTAACTAACTGGCAGGATCGCTCCTCGAGGTGACTCCTGGCCGATATGCGATTGCCCTGAAAGCGGATGCGAGACGCAGCGCGTGGGAGAAGCCATGCGCCACGTGCGGATTCTTCATGCCCATCATGCCTCACATTCGCACATGACATTGCACTGCGAAACGGCTAAGCGGTCCGCCCTCCCCGGACGGAAAACGAGACGAGCATGGCGGCAGCGGCCCATTGCGGCATCGACTTCGGCACTTCGAACACCACGGTCGGCCTCAGCGATCACGCCTCCGCACAGCTCATCGCACTGGAGGGCGAGCAGCGGACCTTGCCGAGCGCGATGTTCTTCGACTTCGAGGATCACGGCGTGCAGTTCGGGCGCGCCGCGATCGAGCGCTATCTGACCGGCCATGACGGCCGCTTCATGCGCGCGCTGAAGAGCATTCTCGGCACCGCGCTGATCCACGAGAAGACCTACATCCGGCAGAAGGCGGTGCCGTTCTCCGGCATTCTCGGCTTCTTCTTCGCGCATCTGAAGAGCCAGATCGAAACGCGACTCGGCCACGAGGTCGACCAGGTCGTGCTCGGCCGCCCCGTGCGCTTCGTCGACAAGGACGACGCGGCCGATGCCGAGGCGCAGAGCGCGCTGGAGCAGATCGCGCGCGAGCAGGGCTTCAGGCACATCGCCTTCCAATACGAGCCGATCGCGGCCGCGCTCGACTACGAGCAGCAGGTGAGCCGCGAGGAGCTGGTGCTGATCGTCGACATCGGCGGCGGCACCTCGGACTTCTCGATCGTGCGCGTCTCGCCGGAGCGGCGCGGCAAGGCTGACCGCGAGGACGACATCCTCGCCAATGGCGGCATTCACATCGGCGGCACCGATTTCGACCGGCTGCTCAGCCTCAAGAGCGTGATGCCGCATCTCGGCTATGGCAGCCTGACCGCCGACGGCAAGCGCAATTTGCCGACCGCCTACTATCACGAGCTCGCCACCTGGCACCGCATCAACCAGCTCTACAAGAAGGGCGTCATCCACGAGTTGCGCCAGATCCGCTACGAGGCCGAGCGGCGCGATCTCGTCGACCGCTTCATCAAGGTGGTGGAGGAGCATCGCGGCCATACGCTGGCGATCGGCGTCGAGCAGGCCAAGATCGCGCTGACCGAGGCGAAGTCGCTCACCTCGGTGCTGTCGGAGAAGGACGAATGGGCGCGCATCAAGTTCACGCGCAAGGATTTCGACCGCGCCATCGCCGATTCCGTCGAGCGCGTCGTCCGCACCGTCACGACGCTGCTCGCTGACGCTGCGGTGGACGCCGCCGCCATCAACACGATCTTCCTCACCGGCGGCTCGAGCATGGTGCCGGCGCTGCGCCAGGCGATCCTGGCGCTGTTTCCGGCGGCGCGCGTCGCCGAGACCGACCTGCTCGGCAGCGTCGGCCTTGGGCTTGCGTTGGACGCGCGGCGCAAGTTCGGCTGACGGCGCGGCTCATTCCGAGGAGGCTGTGGCGGCCGGCCGCGCCGGCCTTTTCGGCGCGCCCTGAAGCTGGGTTCGGGTCACGGGATGCGGCACGGCCGACGCCGGCTCGGCGACACGGACGGGCGCAGGCTTTGCGCGGACGGGCCGAGCACCGGCCGGTCCGGTCCGCCCCGGCTCTCCGGCCCGGATGATGCCCCAGGGTCCGGCATTGGCCGAAGGCGACGGAGATCCCGAGCCGGCTCGGCTTGCGCGCTGCGTCCGTGGCAGCTCCGCGCGCGGCACCGGCGCCGAGGCGGGGACGGCCTCGGGAGGCGCGTCCAGCCGGGACATGGCGACGGCGGGCTCGGCCTTCGCACTGACGGCGAGCGTCAACGCGGGTTCGACGACGAGAGCGACCGGCGCGGGCGATGCGACTTCCAACGGAGCTGCGTGCACCGCTCGCTCCTCAGGCAAGTCCACGAGGGCCGGAGCGATGACAGCAGCGGCCTCGCGTCGGGCATCGATCGTATCGTCGGCCAGCCTGTGAAGCATATGGCTCGGCAGCAGGAACCCCGCCGCCGTCAAGGCGACGGCTACGCTCCGGCCAAGCCCGGCCTTCATGGCGTGAGTCGGGGCCGGCAGCGCGCTGGCGGCCCGCCAAGCCATGTCGACGCCAGCCACCGCAATGAATGCCGCAAGACCGAGGCTGCCGCCGACCATCGGCAGAACCGTCGAAGCCTGGACCAGAACCACGGTGAGGGTCAGCGCGGCCACGATCGGCTGCAGCGCGCCGGACAGCCGCTGCGGCGACGACATGCCGAGAAAACATCCAGCATAATAGGCATCGACCAGACAGCGTTCGTCGGACCAAAGCCCCTGCATGATTGCCATTCCGGCAAACGCCAGGGTGGCCGAGACGAAGGTGCGGGCCG
Organism: Bradyrhizobium sp. SZCCHNS2022; assembly: GCF_032377575.1. Taxonomy (NCBI): domain Bacteria; kingdom Pseudomonadati; phylum Pseudomonadota; class Alphaproteobacteria; order Hyphomicrobiales; family Nitrobacteraceae; genus Bradyrhizobium; species Bradyrhizobium sp. SZCCHNS2022. The sequence continues at coordinate 4,766,587 of NZ_JAUHHZ010000001.1, forward strand.
CCCGCCCCGACTCTGCAACATGCGAAAGGCGTTGCATCAAGAGTGTCAGGACCGTTCCGGTGAAACAGGCTGCAAGAATCGCCAGCGAGCCGCCAAGCTCCCGGTCGAACTGATTCAGGTGCGCCAGATGGAGTGTTTCGCCGTGCCCGGCGAGCCAGGGTCCGAGGCTGACGAACAGCAGCGATCCGAGCGCAGCCAGCACGCCCAAGCGTCCGCCATAGCCCTGCAACAGCACGATACGCTGCCGGATTTCGATCGCGGTGAAAATGCAGAACAGCAGGCCGCAGAAGACCGACAGCAGATAAAGTGACGCCTCCTGCGGCAGTCCGGTGCGAACGACGCTTTCGCTGAGCAGTCCGATCGGCGTCATGCCGCTGAAGCTGCCGCCATAGACCGAGGACGAGAATGTGGTGGCTGCAAGATTATCGGGAGACGTCGTCACCAGACCTGCGCACAGCACGACCGTCACCGCCGCCGAGGCGAACGCGGGTGACAGGCCCAACGCGCTCAGATGCAACGTCGCGAGGCAGCCGAGACAAGCGCCCGCAAAGGACACGAGAAGCGCGACGGAGAAATCGAAACGCCGCGGCTGAGGACGCGGCTCGAACAGGACCGGCAGGCCTGTTCGCCATGGCGCGCAATCAGAGGCCTGCTGCATCTGCGAACCACCCCCATGTGGATCGACCGGGCTTCTCATCCCGTCCTGACCACCGGACGAGCCCCCCTAAGCACCGCACGGTGCACGATGAAGTGGAAACATGGCGAAACGCGTGCGGAGGTGTGGCGGTGGCGGGTTATCGCCTCAAAAAGGCTTGGCGTCTGCCGTCAGGGGGCCGCCGAGGTCGACGGGTCGGGCCTCCACTCCGGTGCAGGCTGCACATCCTGGCGAGCCATGATGCGCGGGCGCGGGGACGCGTGCGGGACCACCCGCGCCTGGCTGCGCTTGGGCAGCATCGTCGGCACCGTGGCCACCTGGCCATAGCGGACGACGCGCCGCTGCGGCTCCGAGGACATCGGCGCAGGCGCGGCCGGACTTTGCTCGCTGGATCGGCGCGGGGACGGCTCTCCGCCGTCCGGCCGCAGGATCTGCATGGGAAGCTGCGGCACCGGCGCGTTGACCGGCTTCTCGCCGGGCACACCGCCCTCGCCTCTTGCCTCGTCGGCCGGCGCCGTCTGCCGCACCGGCGCAACCGGCTTTGCCGCCGACAGCGTCGAAGCTGCCGGCTCCTCGCGCGGCTGCTCGAACAGCAGCTCGCTCGACAGCAGCACCGCGACGATGGCCAGGGTGGCGAGAAGACCGCGCGACCACGCGATCATGGTCTGCCGCGGCGATTCTCCGGCCTCGACGAACAGCCGCACGCCGGCGTCGACGAACATCACCGAGACGAAGGCGACGTAGCCGAGGCTGCCGCCGACCGCGGGAAGGATCGGGTATGTGAAAATGACCAGAGCCGTGAGCAGCACCGCCGCCGCCATCGCCTGCGGCAGGCTGCGCAGCCGGCGCGACGACGACATGCCGAGAAAGCAGCCGGCGTAATAGGCATCGAGCTCGGGGGCGTTGCCGGGGACGAATTGCAGCAGCAGGACCAGGCCGACGAACGCCACCGTCGCCGCGACGACGATGCGCACCGCACGCCGCGATCCTGCGACGGGGGCCCAGCGCAGCGCCGCCATGGTCGCCAGCATGCCCGCCGTGCACAGCAGGAAGGTGATCGCCGCTGCGCCGAGCCCGAGCTCCGGCACAGGCCGGCGTGCGATCGGAAACAGCTCGCCGTCGGCGCCCAGCAGCGGCGCCAAGCCGACGAACAGGAAGGATGCGACGGCCGCGAGCGCGCCCAGCCGTCCGCCATAGCCGCGGGCCAGCCCCCCGCGCAGCCACATGTCGAGCGCACATCCGAGACAGAACATCAGGCCGGTGAACAGCGACAGCAAGGTGAAGGCGGCATCGAGCGGCAGACCGGCGCGGATCACGCTCGCGTTCAACAGCGCCACCGGCGTCATGCCGACGAAGCTGCCGCCATAGGCCGATGAGAAGAACGTGCTCGGCACCAGATCCGCGGTGCGCGTCAGGATCAGCGACGCACAGAGCAGCAGCGCGGCAGCTGCGGACGCGACCTGCGGCGACAGACCGGAAGCGCTGAGATGCAGGGTCATCAGGCAGCCGAGGAAGGCGGCAATGAAGGAGGCCAGCGGCGGGCAGCCGAGCTGAAACAGCTCAGAGCCGTAAAAGGGCATCGGCCGGCTCAGCTGCCGTGTGCGCCACATGTGTGGATCGAACGCACGCTGCGCCTGTGAGCCACGCGACCGATGTCCCGCCGTCCCGCGATTCATGTCCAACACCTCATCGGGCGCAACTGGGCCCGCTCCGCCTCCGATACCTGCGGCGGTTGTACACACGCTGCATCCCTGCAATTGCGTGCATTCGATTCATGCACCGCAATGCAGCGTTGTGGAAGTATCTGGTTCCATCACGCGGTCGAAAGTCTTCCGTAACCTTAATCGGGGTAACGTCTCCAATGAATCAATGGGATAGCTCTTCGCGAGGCGACCGCGGGCTGGAGTTGCGATCCGCGTTGGTTAACGCCACCATGGCCCATGCTCACGCCCACGTTGCATACTGCTCGCTTGGTGCTGCGCCCGCTCGCGCTCAGCGACGCGCCGGCGATCCAGCGCCACTTCAACAATTGGAACATCATCCGCTCCCTCGCCGCCGTCGTGCCCTGGCCGTATCCGGACGACGGCGCCGAGACCTTCGTCAGGCTGCAACTCGACAAGATCGCGGCCGGCGAGGAGATCCATCAATGGGTGCTGGTGCTGCGGGACGGCGACGGCACGGCAATCGGCAACATCCACTTCCGGCCGCGCGTCGAGTCCCGTAAGGGCCATCGCGGCTTCTGGCTTGCGGAGCCCTATTGGAATCAGGGAGTGATGACCGAGGCGATCGCAGCGGTGAACGACTTTGCCTTCGGTCCGCTCGGGCTCGATGCGTTCTATGTCTGCAACGTCGCGAGCAATGTCGCCTCGCGCCGGGTGAAACAGAAGACCGGCGCCGAATTCTCCGGCTTCATCGACCTCGCGCATCACACGGGTGAGACCCGATCGGAGCGATGGATCGTGCGGCGGGAGACCTGGCTGCGCTACCGGGGCTCGCAGCAGCCTCCCGCCTGAGATCGTCAGGCGCCGGCCATCACGTCGATCACCGCCTGCGCGAAGGCGTGTGGCGCCTCCTGTGGTAGATTATGTCCGATGCCGCCGGTGATCAGCCGGTGCTCGTAGCGGCCGGCGAACTTCTTGGCATAGCTCTCGGGCGCAGGATGCGGCGCACCGTTGGCGTCGCCCTCCATCGTGATCGTCGGCACCGAGACGTCCGGAAATGTCGCCAGCTTCGCCTCGAGCGCATCATACTTCACCTCGCCCTGCGTGAGGCCGAGCCGCCAGCGATAATTGTGCACGACGATGTCGACGTGATCGGGATTGTCGAAGGCTGCCGCACTGCGGGCGAAGGTGGCGTCGTCGAACATCCATTTCGGCGAGGCCGTCTGCCAGATCAGCTTCGCGAAATCGTGCCGGTTCTTGTCGTAGCCCTCGCGGCCGCGCTCGGTGGCGAAATAGAACTGATACCACCATTGCAGCTCGGCGGCCGGCGGCAGCGGCATGCGGCCGGCCTGCTGGCTGCCGATCAGATAGCCGCTCACGGAGACCATCGCCCTGCAGCGCTCCGGCCACAGCGCGGCGATGATGTTGGCGGTGCGCGCGCCCCAATCATAGCCGGCGAGCGTCGCTGATTTGATCCCCAGCGCATCCATCAGCGCGACGATATCGGCGGCGACCGCGACCGGCTGGCCGCTGCGCAAGGCGGTCAGCGACAGCAGCCGCGTCGTGCCGTAGCCGCGAAGGTGCGGAATGATGACGCGATGACCGGATGCGGCCAGCGCCGGCGCGACGTCGGCGAAGCTGTGGATGTCATAGGGCCAGCCGTGCAGCAGGATCACGACGGGACCATCGGCGGGACCTGCCTCGGCATAGCCGATGTTGACGTCACCGGCGACGACCTGCTTGATCGGCCCCAGCGTCGTGGCGGTGCCCGGCCTGATCGCGGGCAGCTTCGATGCAGCCTTGAAGGTCTCGGCCTTCGCGGCATCGGAACCGAGCTGAAAGGCGGCGATGGCGGTTCCAGCCAAGCTCAGGAAATGGCGGCGGCTGTGCTGAAGGACGGTCGGCATGACGAAGCTCCTGGTTCGGATATGCCGGCCTCTTGTGCGCGGTGTGAGCAGGATGCGCTTGGAGAAGGCTTTGATTTTTCCTTGAGACCAGCTTGATTTTGCGTGAGGAGAAGGGGGACCGGTTCCCGCGGCAGCGATGGCGGCGCATGTGGTGTATTGCTTCGACGATTTCGTACTCGACGCCGGCCGCCGCGAGCTGCGCCGCGGCAGCAATCTGATCGCGCTGGAACCGCAAGTGTTCGACCTGCTGACATTCCTCATCAGGAGCCGTGACCGCGTCGTCAGCCGGGACGAGATCCTCGCCGAGATATGGGGCGGCCGCATCGTCTCCGAGGCGACGCTGGCGAGCCGCATCAGCGCAGCACGGAGCGCCATCGGCGACAGCGGCGAGGCACAGCGCCTGATCCGCACCATCCCGCGCAAGGGCATCCGCTTCACGGGCGAGGTCAGCGAGCAGGCCGAGGCCGAGCGGACGGCGACCGCCGCGGCTGCGACGTCGGTCGACGGCCCCGCCATCGCGGTGCTGCCCTTCACCAACATGAGCAGCGATGCCGCGCAGGACTACTTCGCCGACGGCATGGTCGAGGACATCATCACGGCGCTGTCCCGCTGCAGCGGGCTCGCCGTGATCGCCCGCAACTCGTCGTTCACCTACAAGGGCAAGGCGGTCGACATCCGTGAGGTCGGACGCGAGCTCGGCGTCGGCTACGTGCTCGAAGGCAGCGTGCAGCGTGCCGGCGCCCGCCTGCGCATCAGCGGCCAGCTGATCGACGCTCGCTCCGGTGCGCATCTGTGGGCCGACCGATTCGATGGCGAGGTCAGCGACATGTTCGCGCTGCAGGACCGCATTACCGAAAGCGTGGTGGCTGCCATCGAGCCGACCCTGGAGCTCGCCGAGAGCGCGCGGCGCCGCGCGCTGCCGCGCCCCGACGCCTATGATCTCGTGCTGCGCGCCGCCAGCCTGCGCGACGCCTTCACTCCGGAGAGTCTCAAGGCGGCGCTCGGCTGTCTCGACGAAGCGCTGGCGATCGATCCCGGCTATGCGCCGGCGATGGCCGCTAGCGCCTATTGCCAGGCGCTACGCCATTTCCAGGGCTGGAGCGATCCGGGCGAGACCTATCGCGAGACGGCCGTCGCGTTGGCATGGCAGGCGAGCGAGCGCGCCCCCGGAGATGCGCAAGTGCTGTGGATGGCGGCGTTCGCGATCTGGAACATGGCCGACGACATCGCGCCTGCGCGCGAGCTGTTCCAGCGCTCGCTCGCCATCAATCCGAATTCGGCGATGGCGCTCACCATGAGCGGCTGGATCGAGGCCATGGCCGGGCGCCCAGCCGAGGGGCGGGCGATGATCGAACGCGCCTTGCGGCTCAATCCGCGCGATCCGCGCGGCTGGTTCGCGGCCGGCGCCATGGCGATTTGCGCCGTGACCAGCGGCGAGCTGGCAGAGGCCATCACCTGGGCCGAGAAGGCGCTCAGTCAAAACCGCCGATTTGCCGTGGCGCTACGGGTCCTGATCGTCGCCTGGGTCGGAATCGGAGAGATGGATCGGGCCGCCGACATCGCGCGCCAGCTCCTGAGCGTGGAGCCTCATCTCACGGTGACGGGCTTCTTGAACCGCATCCCGTTCCCCGTGCGCGCCATGGCCACAACCTATGCGGAAGCGCTTCGCGCAGCAGGCGTACCCGCTTAGACCGATAGCGTGCAGAACAGCGCGGCTACGGCTGCAAATCACATCATTTCAGCAAAGTCGCGAAACTTGGTCGCACCCCATTCATACTACCTTAGGTTCCAACCCGTAGTTTCGCGGACGTCTCCTGGAGGCTGAATTCGCGGAGGTGGGAAGGGGAACCGATGAAGAAATTTCTTCTCAAATTTTATGAGGATGAATCGGGTGCGACCGCCATCGAATACGGCCTGATCGCTGCCGGCATTGCGCTCGCGATCATCACGATCCTCAACCAGCTCGGACTGACGATCGAGGGCATCTTTACGACGTTGACGACCAAATTGAACGGCGGCTGATCGAAGCACTTCGTCTGGATGGCGTTCTCAGGACCGGAGCAATCCGGTCGCCATGGTCGGACGGGCCGGGCCTTCGGGTCCGGCCTTTGCTTGTCTGGCACCTCCTGGTCTCAACGACCGTTCCCGGACTCAATGGGCCATGCTGCGCCCGGCTTCCTCGCAGGCGCTCATGCAGCGGCGGCAGGACTCGGCGCAGATGCGGCAATGCGCATGCATGCGAGCGTGCTTCTCGCATTCCTCGGCGCGGAACCGGCAGGCCGCCGCACAGGCGTCGAGCATGCGCCGGATCATCTCCTGATCCGATCCGGTGCGCCGAGTCGCCATCCGGCCCGTGATGGTGCACACATCGGCGCAGTCGAGGTTGAGACGGATGCATTGCGTCAGCTTGGCGACATTGTCCTCGGCGAGACAGGCATCGGCGCAGGACGTGCAAGTCTGCGCGCAGGAATAGCACTCCTCGATGCAGCGCACGAGCGCGTCATCGACCTGGCCGCGGACATGCGGATGGGTTTCGATCATCTGTTGGGCGTGCATGGCAAACTCCGAGAGCTGGCCCCCTCAGGGTCAATGATGATCCGCCGAGGAGGTTCTTAAATCGGAGCCCTGCTTGGAAGCCGCGATCTCATCCGGAACGGTTCGCCGGCGAAGCGGTTGTCCTTGCGCATGCCGGGTGACAACCGGCCACAATGGGGAACGGCGGACGCAGCTGATTTTGCCGGTTTCTGGCTGCGACATCAACGTATCGGTACGCGCTGACGCCTAACCTGTTCCCGGCATGCATCCCTTAATCTTCGGCGCGATCCGGTGCGCGGCAGCTCAACTGCCGTGACAGCAGCTGCCGCCGCCTGCCGGTCCCGCCGGCGTGTCCGCACTGAGCACACTCTTCGCGTTGCGCTCCGGAGGAATGTCGAAGCCGGCATTGGCGGCGAAGAAGCCGACCGGCTTGAGCACGAAGCCGGCATATTCGACCGGCATCACCGGAAAATCCTCCGGCTTGCACACATGGGTGTGCCCGAACGAATGCCAGACCACGATGTCGGCGTTCTCGATCGTGCGGTTCTGCTGGATGTAGCGCGGCAGGCCGTCGCCGCCGGCATGCACGTTCGGATAATCGCCGCTGGCGTACTTCTCAGCCGGATCAAAGGCGGTGACCCAGACGTGCCTCGTGGCGAAGCCGCCGCGACTGCGCACGAAGCTGCCCTCCTGCGCCAGCATCAGCGGGCTCGGATTGACCACGAGCTTGTAGCCGGGCGAGGCTCCGACGGAGTTCTTGACGTTGGGATTGGAGATCTTCCAGTAGCGGCCGGTCTCGCCATTGGCAATGCGCGCGGCGTCACGCTCGCGCGACAGCACGCGGCTCGTCGTATCGAATGCGTTGCCGTGCGGGTTGTCGCGCCCCCACGGACGCGGCACGAATTCGTGCTCGCTGACCGTGTTGCCGCCGCCGTCGATGTCCATGTGCAGGCGTACGTTGAAGAAGTGCTGATGCGTCGGACCGCCGAGATCGTCGTCGACCATGCCGCCCCACGGATAGGTCGCACCCGGCGCAATCGCCGCCGTCTGGATGATTCCGGTGAGCTTGCATTCGAGCTGGATGGTGCCGTCCTGGTACATGTACCAGTAGAAGCCGTAATCGTAGTTGCCGACGGTGGCGAAGAAGCTGATCACGAGACGGCGCGAGCGCCGCACCTCGAACAGGCCGTTGCGGAACTCGTAATGCTTCCAGAGGATGCCGTAATCCTCCTCGTGCATGCAGATCGCGTTCTTCATGACGAACGGCTCGCCCTTGCTGTCGGCGGCCGGCACGTCGAAGTAATGGATGTTGCCGAGGCAGTCGCAGCCGAGCTCGAGCGCGTTCGCCAGCATGCCGAGGCCGTATTCGCCGGCGTCGAACGCCGACTTCCAGAAGTGGTTGGCGGTCGGATCGGCGTAGGGCACCACCATCTCGGTGACGCTGGCGCGATGGATGATCGCCCGCTTGCGCGCGCCGTCCTGATAGGACAGCTGATGCAGCACGAGACCTTCGCGCGGTGTGAAGCCGACGCGGAAGCTCCATTTCTGCCAATCGACCTTCCATCCGTCGACGGTGAAGCTCGGCCCCTGGGGCTGCTCGATGTTGAGCGGCTTGATATCGGTGCGTGGGGCCGTCATTTCATGGGCGCCGTAATTGCGCTTCTTGCGGGGGATCGGAATGACCGGGTCCGCGTCGGTGAGATCGATGACCTTGCCGGCGATCAGATCGACCACCGCGACGACGCCTTCGATCGGGTGGGCATAGCCGTTGTCCTGCGGATGCTCGCGGAAGAAGCTGACGGCGCGGACGATGCGGGCTCCGCGCTCGAACGGCAGGTCGAAAAAGCCGGACGAGAACGGATCGACCTGCACCAGCTCGATGTCCTTGTCCGTGAGACCGCGCCGGTGCATCGCCTTGCGCCAGCCGGGATCGGCCTTCACCGCCGCCTCGCAGCGGAAGAACTCCTCCAGCATCACGGGCGGTTGGCCATAGGGCGCCTCTTGGTTGGGCACCGGCTTGCGGGAGACGATCGCCTTCTCGCCGAAATCGACGACATGCTCGACCGACTCGCCATTTTGAATGTCGAGCGAGACCACGAACGCCCTGCGCGGCAGCGCCTGCCCGCCGTCAAGGTCCGCAAGCTCGGCCTTCGTCGGCTCCTCGAGCCGCACGATCGGGAAGCGGCAGCTGTCCGCCGCCACGGCGCCTGCGCGTACCAGATTGCAGGCGGCGGCGATCTCTTCGGAGGTCAGCGGGTCGAGCGGGTGGACGGCGGCGATTGCCGGAGCTGCAGCGATGTCCTGCACGATGATTCTCCCTCGATCTGGTCGGTCCGTCTCGAAGGGGCAGGAGAGTACGCGTCCGACCGCGGCTTGTCTGGCCGCGAGACTGCCAATCAGACGCAGGACAGCGTTATCGAAATCGGGCAAAATCGACGTCTGCCGGTGCGACCGGCGGCCGGCCGGCGTGCATCTTGCACGGCGGTCTCATCAGATGACGCCGTGATGCCATGAGCTTGAAGCCGACGCATAGCGGGGCCGCGTGCCCGGGCCTGGTGCAGACGACCAGCGCCGACGTCGACGAGCATTGCGCGCAGCTCGGTGGCTGGCGTCTGACCTATGACCAGATCAGCGCCGGCGCTTTCCGCGGCAGCTTCACCCAATTGTCGCTGCCGCAGCTCGATGTCTTCCACGAGGTCACGAGCCAACAGGTGCGGCAGCATGGCGAACTCGGGCGCGACTGCTGCGGCCTGGCCGTGCCTTGCAGCGGCGAGGGCCCGGTGAATGTCAACGGCACGAGCATTTCGCAGGACGCGCTGATCGTCTCCTTCGATGCCGAGGTCGACATCTGCACACCGCGCGGCTTCACATTGCGCGGCGTGACCTTGTCGGCCAGTCTCGTCGACGAGATCGCAAGCCAGCTGGCGATCGAGCTGCCGCGCGATCTGCGACATCGCATGCGCGCGATGTCGGCACCGGCGGATGCGCTGGCGCGCTTCCGCACCGCGCTGACGACGATCGACAGGCTGCGCGGCACGCAGACGGAGCGGAGGCAGAGTGCAGCGCTCGGCCGCACACTTCAAGACGGACTGCTGCTGGCGATCACCGATCTGTTGCCGGACGCGCGGCCCTGCGACGACACCCGCAGCAGCGCCGCACGCAAGCGGATCGTCGATCGGGCCTGCGAGCTGATGCTGGCATCGTCAGACCAGCCCATCGCGTTGCTCGACATCTGCAAGGCGGTCGGCGCCAGCCGCCGCAAGCTCAGCTACTGCTTCCAGGACGTGCTCGGCACCAGCCCGATCACCTATTGGCGCGCGGTGCGCCTGAACCGCGTGCGGCGCGAGCTGAAGGCTGCTCACGATCCGCGCGACGGAATTTACGACATCGCCGTGCGCCACGGCTTCTGGCACTTCAGTCAGTTCTCGCTCGACTACAAGCGCCATTTCGCAGAACTGCCATCCGAAACCCTGCGGCGCGCGCGTATGGACGCACCATCCGAGTTGAGGCACAACACCTTCCGTCACTGACGTGCGGCGCGAGCTGCCGAACGAGAAGGGCGCGCGAACAAGTCGCCCGATGATGCGGAGGAAACATGCTGATCCCGATCGCGGATGTGCCGCGCTGGTACGCCGAGCGCAAACCGAAAGACAGCATCGCGGTTCAGCACGGACCTGATGCGCTGACCTGGGAGCAGCTCGAGCGCCGCGCCAATGCGCGCGCCCGTGCCTTCATCGCCAAGGGCGTCAAGCCCGGCGACTTCGTCGCCATCGGCCTGCCGAACGGGAATGCGCTGTTCGAGACCAGTTTTGCGGTTTGGAAATGTGGCGCGACGCCGACATCGCTGTCCTGGCGCCTGCCGCGGGGCGAGGCCGCCGCGGTGCTGGAGATCCTTCAGCCGTCACTCGTGGTCGGCGGCGAAGCCGATTGGAACGCGCCGAATGCGTTGCCGGCCGGCTTCACGCCGGAGGGATTTTCGGACGCACCGCTCACGGCTCCGGTTTCTCGCTATTGGAAGGCGATGACCTCGGGCGGCTCGACCGGCCGGCCCAAGGTGATCCTCGATCATCAGCCCGCGGTGACCGACACGGCGGCCGAGCCGCCGCTGGGAATTCCGAAGGGAGCCTCGCTGCTCAATCCCGGGCCGCTGTATCACAACGCGCCGTTCATCGTGTCGCACTACGCGCTGTTCGCCGGCGGCACGCTGACGGGCATGGTGAAGTTCGACGCCGAGGAAACGCTGCGGCTGATCCAGGCGCAGCGCATCCAGTGGGTCAACTTCGTGCCGACCATGATGCACCGGATCTGGGCGCTGCCGGATGCGGTGCGCAACAGCTACGACGTGTCGAGCCTGAAGATGGTGTTCCACATGGCCGCGCCGATGCCGGCATGGCTCAAGGAGAAGTGGATCGAATGGCTCGGCCCCGAGCGCGTCTATGAGCTCTATGGCGGCACCGAGCGGCAGGGCCGGACCATCATCTCCGGCACCGAATGGCTGCAGCACCGGGGTTCGGTCGGCAGGATCGATGAATCCTGCAAGCTGCGCATCTTGGGCCCCGACGGCAACGATGTCGCGCCGGGGGAAAGCGGCGAGATCTACTTCCTGCCTGCCGATGGTCCCGGCAGCACCTATCATTATCTCGGCGCTGAGCCGAAGCGGCGCGCCGACGGCTGGGAGTCGCTCGGAGACATCGGCCGGCTCGATGCCGACGGCTATCTCTATCTCGGCGATCGCCTTGCCGACATGATCCTGCGCGGCGGCGCCAACATCTATCCGGCCGAGGTCGAGGCGGCGCTGATGGCGCATCCCGACATCCGCTCCTGCGTTGTGGTCGGCCTGCCCGATCCCGAGCTCGGCCAGCGCGTGCATGCCATCGTGGAGATCGACCGGGCCAAGGACACGCAGGCGATCGTCGACGGCATGGGCGCGTTCCTGACCGAGCGGCTCAGCCGCTACAAGCATCCGGAGAGCTATGAGCTGGTCGACATGATGCTGCGCGACGATTCCGGCAAGGTCCGCCGGACCCTGCTGCGCGACGAGCGCGCCGCCTGGATCAAGGAGGGACGGGATTTTCGTCTGCTGCCGACCAGGGGGCGGCCGGCCGCGGAGTGAGGCCCGCGAGAATTTTTCGAACGTTTACGATGCTGGCATAGACTCCGCTTGGGGGTAAGGAGTGTCCGCGCCATGATCTCGAGACGACGGTTTCTACGCACCGCGGCTACGGCGGCGGCCCTGCCCGTGGCGCGGATGCCGGGGGCACGAGCCGAGCTGCGCACCATCCTCAACGACGCCAGCCGGCTCAATCCGACGCCCGTCGCCAAGCATGTTGTGATCAAGAAGCCGGCCACCGACGAATTGATCGCGCGCCTCCGCGCCGAGCTGAAGGAAGCGGCGGCCGCGAGACGCCCGGTGACGGCGGCCGTTGCCCGGCATTCGATGGGCGGCCAGAGCCTGCCGCGCGACGGCACCGCCGTCACGCTCGACGGCGGCGCGATCGAGCTCGACACCGCGGCACGAACCTATCGCACTGCCGCCGGCAACCGCTGGTGGGACGTGATCGCCACGCTCGACGCCAAGGGCTTCTCACCGGCGGTGATGCAGTCGAACAGCGATTTCGGCGTCGGCAGCACGTTCTGCGTCAATGCCCATGGCTGGCCGGTACCGTACGGCCCGTTCGGCTCGACGGTGAAGTCGATCCGCATGCTGCTCGCCGACGGCACGCTGGTGCAATGCTCGCGCACCGAGAATGCCGAGTTGTTCGGCCTGGCGATGGGCGGCTATGGCCTGTTCGGGATCATCGTCGATCTCGAAGTCGAGATGGTGCCCAACCTCCTGCTCGAACCGCGCTTCGAGCGCATGACGCCGGACAGGTTCGCCGAGCGTTTCATGCGCAGCGTCGACGGCGACGCCAATGTGAAGATGGCCTATGGCCGAATGTCGGTGTCGCGCAAGGCGTTCTTCGACGACGCGCTGCTCGTCACCTTCCGGCCGGCTCCCGATGCGCCGACGACGCTGCCTGCGGTGACGAACTCGGGCAAGCTCACGGGCGTCGCCAATACGATCTATCGCGCGCAAACCGGATGGGAGGTCGCCAAGGGCCTGCGATGGTTCATGGAGACGCAGCTCGGCCCGGCCATCTCCGACGGTCGATACACCCGCAATTCGCTGATGGCCGAGCCGGTCGCCAACCTGGCGCAAAAGGACATGCACCGGACCGACATCCTGCATGAATATTTCGTAGCGCCCGAGCGCTTCGGCGAGTTCCTCACCGCATGCCGCGAGATCATTCCGAAGGCACGCGCCGAGTTCCTCAACGTCACCTTGCGCTACGTTGCCGAGGACAAGACGCCTGTGCTCAGCATCGCGCCGGTGCGCCGGATCGCGGCGGTGATGTCGTTCTCGCAGTCGACCTCGCCCGAGGGCGAGATCGACATGATGCGCACGACGGAAGCCCTGATCGACCGCATCACCGCGATTGGCGGCGCGTTCTATCTGCCCTATCGTCTGCACGCCCGCCGCGATCAGGTCGAGAAGGCCTATCCCGCCGTGGCGCGTTTCGTCGCGGCGAAGCGCCAGTATGATCCGAACCTGTTGTTCCGCAACGCGATGTGGGACGCTTATCTCGCATGACCGCATCAGCCGACGGCTTCTCATTGGACCGCCATCGCATCGCCGCGCTCGCTCTCGCCGCGGCGCTGTTGTTCGCGGCCGCCACGGACTACATCCCCGCCTTCATCGATGCGCAGGGACGCGTGTTCGGCCTGTTCCAGCTCGACATCTACAAGGACGCCCTGCACGTCGCCTCCGGCCTCTGGGCGCTGGCCTCGACGCTGTCGCGCCGCAGCGCCGTGTTCTTCCTGCGCGTGTTCGGCACGCTGTATTTCCTCGACGGCATCATGGGCGTGTTCACCGGCGCGGGCTATCTCGACCTCTCGATCGTCATCGACGGCATCCGCAACACCTCACTCCTGGTGAAGGTGCTCTCCAGCCTGCCGCATCTGGCGCTCGGCGCGATCGGCATCGCGGTCGGCTGGTCACCCTGGGGGGCGAGACCCGTCACAGCATGAGCCTGCGCCGCAAAATCCTCTATCTGACCGGCGCGCTGGCGGCCGCTGCGGCGATCGGCATCGCCGCGACGGTGATCAGCGTCGAGACGGTCTGCACCGCCGACGTCCCGACACCGGTAGTGACGTCGCAGTTCGGCATCACCGATCCCGGCTATGTGAGGTCGCAAGGCGACAGCTTCCTCACCTTTCCCGAATGGTACATCGTGCACGCCTACAGCGATCTCGCCGGCGTGACGGGGCAGACCTCCGAGTCGGACTTCCGCTATCTGTCGAGCATCGCCGGGTTCTGGCGCAGCCTGTGCCGGGCCACGCGGCAGGCCGCAGGCTCGGGGCCGGCGACCTCGGACCAGAAGCTGACGAACTACATCATCGGCTTCAGCTTCACCGCGGAAATGGCGCTTCAGGGCGCCTATGAGAAGAGCATCGGCGCGCTCACCGAGGAGACGACCGACGGCGTCAAGACCGCCGAGGACGCCTTCAATCTCGCTCTGCTGAAGGACTACGCGGCATTTCTCTATCAGACCCCCTGGTATCGCTACCCCTTCGCCGCCAAGCTCGACCAGTTCTGGCGCGACACGCCGTTCGTGCCGTCGGTGCGCTCGGTGGAACGGCGATTCTCGCTCAGCCTGCAATATGCCGGCCGTGCGGCCTATGCGGCGGTCATCGGCTATGCGGCCGGCTATGATCCCGCGGTCCTGACGATCCGGAGCGTGGTGACGGGCCTGCCCGCCGCCGAGCTCGCGGCGATGCCGGGCGTGAAGGTGATCCGGGAGGTGAGCGAAGTGAAGGGCACCAAGGGCGTGCTGGTCGAGACCGCGCGCTACGCCAAGTTCGACGCGTTCGCCAAGGAGCTCGGGCGCCACCCCGGCGCCGCGCTCGCCGAAGTGGCCGGCAACCACCAGATCCTGGTCACGATCGTGGTCCCGCCGGGCGACGGACGGCTGGCAGCCTTCGACGGATTGCCTATATTCAGCATCCCGATCCAGTCCCGTCCCGGGGCCCGCCGCATTGGCGTCGATGTGCCGGTGCGGTCGCTGGTTCAGGACATCGCCCGTTTCGAAGCTGCCGGATACGATTTCGAGCATGCCTACGACTACTGACCGGCTCCCATTGTCGACCGCCCTGCCCCTGCGGGGCCTGCTGGCGGTCGCCTTCGCATGGTTCGCAGGCATGGCGGCCATGGCGCTGGTCATCAGGCCCGACGCGGTGGTCGTGTTCGGACCCGCCGACCGCATGATCCCGGCGGTCGTTGCATCCGATGGAGCCTTGCTCGACGCCGGGCGTTTCCACGTCGCGGCGAGAACGGGAACAGCGACGGTGGGCAGCCTCTACGCGGCCGGCGCGTGGCTGGTCTGGCCGATCATGGGCAGGGGTTGCGGCCGCAGCTAGCGCCGAATGCGCCGGGCCTCTCCGCGCGATTGCCGAGGCCTCGGAACTGGCGCCGACGCTCAAAGATGTTAAGCTCGCGTTGACGCTGTGGCGAAGACGCGAAAATCACGCGACACGAAGCAAGAGCCTGGTCGATGCCCCCCGGTTTTCGACAGGGCAGGAGAAAGCAATGCCTTCTTTGACCGAATGGAAAGTGCCGTTCGCCTTCCAGCCTCGCGCCGAAGACTATCAATACGATCTCGATCAAGCCTTGGCCTCGATCGTGGGCCTGCACGCGATCATTCCGCCGGATGCCTTCAGCGCGGAAACGCTGGGCACCGAGCGGGCCGGCAATGCAGTGGTCATCGACGACGGGCTGGTGCTGACCATCGGCTATCTGATCACCGAGGCGGAGTCGGTCTGGCTGCACCTCAATGACGGGCGCGTGGTCGAGGGCCATGTGCTCGGCTTCGATTTTGCCACCGGCTTCGGTCTCGTGCAGGCGCTCGGCCCGCTCGACCTGCCGGCACTCCCGCTCGGGTCTTCGGCGGCCACCAAGATCGGCGACCAGGTCGTGCTCGGCGGCGCCGGCGGCCGGACGCGATCGGTTGCGAGCCAGATCGTCGCGAAGCAGGAGTTCGCCGGCTATTGGGAATACCTGCTCGACGAGGCCATCTTCACCCATCCCGCACACCCCAATTGGGGCGGCACCGGACTGCTGTCCGCCAAGGGCGAGCTGATCGGCATCGGCTCGCTGCAGCTCGAGCGTGAGCGCGACAACAAGGCCGAGCACGTCAACATGATCGTGCCGATCGATCTGTTGAAGCCGATCATCGACGATCTCAGGCGCTTCGGCCGCGTCAACAAGCCGGCCCGGCCCTGGCTCGGCATGTACGCGACCGAGGTCGACGACCGCGTCGTGGTGATCGGCGTCTCCAACAACGGGCCCGCCGCGCGCGCCGAGCTGAAGGCGGGCGATATCATCCTCGGCATCAACGGCGACAAGGTCACGACCCAGAGCGGGTTCTATCGCAAGCTCTGGGCGCTCGGCGAAGCCGGCGTCGACGTGCCGCTGACGGTCCACCACGAGGGCGTCACCTTCGACGTCACGGTGGCGTCGACCGATCGCGCCAAGCTCTTGAAGGCGCCGCGGCTGCATTGAGCAGGACGCTGAGCTCGGCTCAGGCGATGACGTGCCAGGCTGCCGCGACCTGGTCGTGCAGCTGCGCATCGCTCGGCAGCTGCGAAGCCGCCGTCGGATCGAACCCTGGATGCGTCTGGGAGTAGGTCGCCATCGCCTGCACCAGCTGCGAGACGTGCGTATCCAGCTCCAGGCCCCCCGCCTTGATCTCCTGCAGCTGATAGGAGCCGCCGAGGAACCAATCGGCCACGGTGACCTGTTGATGGCTGCCGAGAATGT
The DNA here is from genome assembly GCF_032377575.1 of Bradyrhizobium sp. SZCCHNS2022. Taxonomy (NCBI): domain Bacteria; kingdom Pseudomonadati; phylum Pseudomonadota; class Alphaproteobacteria; order Hyphomicrobiales; family Nitrobacteraceae; genus Bradyrhizobium; species Bradyrhizobium sp. SZCCHNS2022. The sequence goes on from NZ_JAUHHZ010000001.1 coordinate 4,783,201, forward strand.
CGATCTCCAGGTCGTTGCCCGATTTGACGAACCAGAAACTGTCGGCGGTGTAGGCGGTCCCGAAATCGAGCGTGCCGGTCGGCTTGGACAGCGAGGCGATGCCGTTGATGATGACGTCGTTGCCGTCGCCCGGCGCGTACAGATAGGTCGCCCCGACACCGCCGACCAGGATGTTGTTGCCGGCTCCGCCCTTCAGCACGTCGCTGCCAAGGCCCCCGATCAAGAGGTCGTCATTGGCGGTGCCGAGCAGCGTGTCGTTGCCGCCGCCTGCGATCAGGAGTGCGCCGTCGGTGGCTGCGATCATCGCGCCCGACACGGGATCGATCGTCACGATCGTCGAGGCATCGCTCAGCGCGGCGCTGAGCCAATCAAGATTGTCGGTCTTGCCGCCCCAGAGCACGCTGATCGCCATGTCGATCAGGCCGGCATCCTCGCCGTCGAAGCCGGCAACTGCATCGATCAACGCGGTCTTGCCGAGGATGTCGACCGCCGACCCCGTGTCGGTGCGCGACCACAGATCGGACGACAGGTCCGCAACCAGCAGGTTGTTCGCAATATCCTGATACAGGATGCCGTGCTCGTGGCCGATCACGCCCGGCGTTGGCGAGGTCACCTCGTCGTGGTTCTGCGCCAGGAGCGCCGAATACTCCACCACGATCTCGGCCAGCGCCTTCTCGACGCCGCCATTCTTCAGATAGGTCGCCGCCGTCGCCGCACTGAAGCTGTTGCCGAGCACGTCGCCGCCGTTGAACAGTGCCTGCACGGCGCTGTTGCCATAGCCGCTCGCGTCGGTGACGGTCGAATAGGCGATCATGTCCTTCATCTTGTCGGATGGCGCGCCTTCACCGCCCACGCCCGCCGCCGGGATGCCGAGGGCCGAGGCGATCGCGTCATCCTCGAGCGGCGCCAGCAGCACGGCGGCCGCCTTCTTCCAGTCCTGCGCATCGTTGTCGCTGGCCCATTGCATCATCGTCAGCAGCGCGATCGAATGCAGGCTGACCGGATCGAGCCCGAGATCGGTCCCCGCGCCGAGCACCGTCTTCTGCTCGGACGAGATGCCGATCGCCGCATGCGCGATCGCCAGCGCTCCGGCGATCGGCCCGAGTTGCAGCAGCGCGAGCGGCGCTTCCAGCACGGGGGCCGCGGCGCGCACATATTGCAGCACCTCGCCGGACACGGAGACCATGTGGATGTCGTTGAAGCGATCGACGGGATGAGAGGTCAGTGCACCCCAGAAGCCGTGCAGCTGGTCGTAGCGGACTTCGGCCGCGAACTCGAACGGCATCGCGTCATACGCATAGGCCACCTTGTCGTTCAGCGCCGCAACGTAGCCGGCAAGTCCGCCACCCAGCGAATGGCCGGTGAGCGACACGTTCGACGTCGTCGCCCACGTCTTGTAGTAGGCCTCGGCATCGGGAAACTGAGTCGGCCAGCCGACAAGCCCCGCGCCGCCGAGCCAGCCGGGAACGTCCGCGATCGTGTCGGTGCCGCGATAGGAGATGATTCGCGTCGACGGATCGCCGGCGAGCTGATAGGTCGCGGCCTCGAAATTGTCCGCAGCCGAGGTCACGCTGCCTGCCACCAGCTCATAGCTGCCGATGCGATTGAAGTTGACCGCGAGCGTCGGATTGACACCCCTGTTGTAGACGTCCATGGCGAGCACGGCGTTGATCAACGCGGCCGACGGCGACTTGCTCATGATGCTGATCCCCCCTTGCAGCCGGTCGGCAATTTCGTCCGCGCACCGTGCTCCATTCGGAACCCAGGCTCGACTGCCGCCTTTCATGAAGTGCGACATCACGCCCGTTCTTTGTCAATCGCGATTCGTCCACACGTGCATTCGCCGATGTTGCGCCTCTCGCGCGATCCGCCCCGTCAATCGGCGCTGTCTTGCCGTGTTGTGTGCAATATGGTGCAGCAGAACGCTGCTCTGCGCAGATTGAACACACGTTCGGAAAATGATCATTGCCCGCAGAGCCGATTTTGCGTTGCATGAGAGCGCTGGCAGGCCAGCGGGTGACATATCAGGCCCGCCCGACCAAGGAGACCGCATGACCGAAGCCGTGGTGGACGACATCCTCATCATGTTGCCGCCGCTGCTGCAGACGCTCGAAGCTCTGTCCTACGTCGCGCGCTATCTGAACCCGCCGGATTTCGATCGCGTGATGGCCGACATCGGCGATCCCGAGCAGGTGCTGCAGACGGCGCGGGCCCATCTCACGTCGTGGCCGGCCGACTTCTCCCATATCCGTATCGCCTTCGACACCGCGGCCGACGCGGCGCTGATGTCATTTGCGGGACTGCGGGCGGTCCAGCGCGGCGAAGGCGATCTGGTCGACGTATTCAGGGCGTTGCGGCAGCTGCCCCGCGCGCTGGAAGCGCTGTTTCCACTCGCCGCGACCCTGCCGCCGCTCAGCGAATTCTTTCTCGATCCCGCGGTCGGGAACGACCAGGCGCTGCGTCAACTGCTCGCGGCGACCGCCGGCAAGGACGCCGTGTTTCACGACCACAACGAGATCGGTAACCGCGGCGGCTTCTCGCTCTACGTTCCCGAGTACTACACGGCCGACCGGGCCTGGCCGCTGGTCATGGCGCTGCATGGCGGCAGCGGCAACGGACGCGACTTCCTGTGGAGCTGGCTGCGCGCGGCACGCAGCATGGGCGCCATCCTGGTTGCGCCGACCGCAGTGGGACCGACCTGGGCCTTGATGGGGGAGGACGCCGATACGCCGAACCTCGTTCGCATCCTCGATCTCGTGCGCAGCCGTGTCGCCGTCGATCCCGCGCGCATGCTGCTGACGGGCATGAGCGACGGCGGCACCTTCTGCTACGTCAGCGGGCTGGAGCGCCATTCGCCGTTCACCCATCTCGCGCCGGTAGCTGCGACGTTCCATCCGCTGATGGCGCAGATTGCCGACCGGGATCGTTTGCGCGGATTGCCGATTCAGATCGTCCACGGCCGGCTCGACTGGATGTTCCCGGTCGAGATCGCGCGGCACACGCAGGATGCGCTGGCCAAGTCTGGCGCCCACATCGCCTATCGCGAGATCGACGATCTCAGCCATTGCTATCCGCGCGAGGTGAATGTCGATCTGTTGCGCTGGCTGATGAGCTGAAGCGGACCTGCTCAGCCTGCACATGACGGATGGGTAAGGTCGGCGACATAATCTCGACCGATTTTCTCCGCATTGATTGCAGTCTGGCCAAACAGCGGGGGCGCTGCTCAGGGCGGATGTGACGCCGCCGAAGGATCGCTCATGCCCTCGCCCGCCGCGCCTCCCTCCTCGGCCCGCCCCAGCGCCGTCCTGCTCGCGGATGGCGTCAGCCGCCTCGAGGTCACGCTCAAGCTGACCACGGCGATCCTGGCGCTCGCCGCCGGCGTCTACACCTATCTCGGCGTCCGCGAGCTGCTCAACGGCAGTGCCACCACGGTGTTCTTCGCAGCGGTGATCTATTCCGTCGCGGTCTCGGTCGGCATCTATGCTTTCTGGGTCTTCATGATGCAGTTCATGCCCCACGTGACCAGCGTGATGGGACGGCTGCTGATGGGCGGCTGCATGCTGCTGGGCTCGCTGATGATCGTCGCGATGTCGTCCTGGCTGAATGCCTCGGCGCTCGCCGGTGCCGCCGCGATCCAACAGCACCTGGCGATCACCGTACAGAACTACACCCGCGACCTCGACCGGGCCAACAGCCAGGCAATCGCGGCGCAGAGCCTGCTGCCCGACATCCAGCTCGCCTCCTCGCGCTTCGCCAAGCTGGCGGAGGCCGAACGCGCCGGCTCTCTTACCGGGACTTCCGGCTCGGGAACCGTCGTCCAACTGCTCAGTCAGATGTCGACGCAGCTCGATGGTCTCGGACAGCAGGTGCAGGAGTCCGGCAAGCGTGTCTCCGGGCTCTATGAGCAGGGCAGCAAGAGCCTCGCCAAGATGCGCGAGCTGATCTCCGACCGGGGTCCGATCGCCACGCGGAGCGATGCCTTCGCCACCGAGTCGCTCAATTTGATGGGCATCATTGCCAATCTGCAGCAGACCTCGGTGGCTCCTGCTGTAAAGCGTGCCGCGACCTCGCTGTCCGCCGGCTTCATCGCGCCCGCCGCCGGCGGACGCAGCGGCGACCTGGCCGAGCGCCAGACCGCCGTGGTCGGCAAGGTCGAAGGCGCGATCGCGACGCAGGCGGCCTCGCTTGCCGACGCTGCCGACAAGATCCTGGCGCTGCCGCGCATCGAGCCGACGCGATTCCAGACGCTGTCGCCGGCAGAAGCGGTGCTGCGCTATGCCGGCGATTTCATCCCGAGCTGGGCGGGCGCGATCTCGATCGACCTAATGCCGGCCGTGCTGGTGCTGATTCTCTGCGTCGTGCATGCCGCGATCCGCCGCGAGGGCCTGCCCGCCGCGAGCGCGTCCAGCCTCACCGCCAGTGATCTCGTCACGGCCCTGCAGATCGCCCGCGAGGTCGAAGATGCGCGGCGCTCAGCCGAAGCGCGGCCTGCTGCTACGCCGCGCGAAGTCCCTGCCGAGCCACCCATTGAGCCGCAACCGGCGCACGCATCAGGAGCTGTTGCGGACGAGAACGTCACCTCGCTGTCGTCGGCTCGAATCGGGAAGTAGCTCGTGGCTTCGGCTGTCAATCGACGTCTCCAAGCCTGGCTCGCCGACAATCCCGACGAGAGCCTGCTGCGCTGGACGTTCCGCGTCGTCCTTGCCGTGACCGTCGCGGTCCTTGCGGCCGACCTCGTCGAACTGAATGAGCCGCGTGTCACATCCGACACCGCCTCGCCCCCGTTCGACGTGCATCGGGAGCATGCCGACGGGCCGGCCGAGGCTCCTGCCGTGCTGGCACCGCTGCTGAAGCGGCTGATGCCGCTGCCCAAGAGCGATCCCGCGCTCGAGCGGCCGCTCAGCCTCGAACTGCGCGGCGGCGGCCGGCTCTATGCGACGGGCACGATCACGCCGGGCAGCGCGCGGACTTTCGCGGAAGAGGTCGATCGGCACGGCGAATACATCAAGACCGTCGTACTGAACTCCCCCGGCGGCTCGGTCGCCGACGCGCTCGCGATGGGCCGGCTGATCCGGGCGCGAAAATTCGCCACCGAGGTCGAGGCCGGCAAGCATTGCGCCTCGTCGTGCCCGCTGGTGTTCGCCGGCGGCACCGAGCGACGCGCCGGCGAGCGCGCGATGATCGGCGTGCATCAGATCGCCGCGGTAAGGTCCGCCAATGCTGCCCGCTCGGACGACGACATGAGTCTCGCACAGAACGTCTCCGCGCGCTGCCAGCGGCACCTTGCGGACATGGGTGTCGATCTCAAGGTCTGGATGCATGCAATGGAGACGCCGCATGACCAGCTGTTCACCTTCAAGCCCGACGAGCTCAAAGCGCTCAATCTGGTCACGTCGGCGCCGGAATCGCGTCCCGAAAAACCACGCACTTAGTTTGTCTGGTCCCGCTTGAACCTTCCGCTGCGACGGCGGAACCAAGCTACGGCGGCGGCGTTGTCGGCCGTCACACTGGAGAACATGATCATGCGGACATTCGTGGGAATGATCCTTGGTGCGCTCATTCTGGGATTTGGCGTCTACATCCACGATTCGATGCAGACCTCCGAGGTCGCCAACGGCCCGACAGCGCAGACGCGCCGGACCATCGTCAACTGGGACGTCGCCGCGGACAGCTGGAATTCGCTCAAGACCCGCGCGCACGACGATTGGGTTCGCATCTCGTCCAAGTAAGTCGTCAAAGTCAGGCGCAGCGTTGCTGCCGTGAAGGCGCCTCGGCCGATGCCGGGGCGCCTTTTCCATGTGCGCCTATTTGGTGGCCATCGCCTTGCGCGCGTCGGCGATCACCTGCTCGAACTGCGGCATCGTGAGCACGCCGGGGACCCTGAACTTGCCGACGATGAAGGACGGGGTGCCGCGGAAGCGCAGCCCGCGCGCCTGGCTGTCGTTGCGCGCCAGCATCGCGCCGATCGCCTTCGCATTGGTCGCGAGATCCCGCCTGGCACGATCGACGTCGATGCCGGCTTCCGACAGCAGCTCCTCGATGCGCGGCTCGGTGAGCTTCGAGCTGACACCGATCAACGCATCATGCGCCCGCGCGTATTTGTCCTGGTACTTGCAGGCCAGCGCCATGCGCGCGGCCACCACCGACACGGGGCCGAGGATCGGCCACTCCTTCAGCACCCAGCGCACCTTGCCGTCGTCGTGGACGATCTGCTGCAGCTCGGGATCGAGCTTGCGGCAATACGGACAATTGTAGTCGAACCATTCGACGATCGCGATGTCGCCCTGCGGGTTGCCGAGCACCGGCGCATCCGGATCACGCAGCACCGCGGCCTCGTCGGGCTCATCGGCCTCTTCGGCATGGCCGGCGCGCGGCCACAGGGAAACAGCGGCGCCGGCGGCAAGAAGGCCAAGAAGCCCGCGCCGGCCGGCATCGACCGTGGTCGTGTCCAATGTGCTGCGTGTCATGACGATCAGCTCCAGATGTGCAGCAGGCTGCGCGCCAGCATGTACAGCGCGACCGCCGCAATCACCGCCGAAAACACCATGTTCAATGCGCCGCGCCGCTCTGAGAGATGGCGCGCCAGGCGCGTGCCGGCAAGTCCCCCGGCGATCCCGCCTGCGATGAACAGTCCCGCAAGATCCCACGCCACGAGCCCGGACCAGGCGTAGCTCGCAGCCGTGGTCAGTCCGAACGTGGTCACGGCGACGAGCGACGAGCTCACCGCATTCATGATCGGCATGCCCGTCGCGGCCATCAGCGCCGGCACGATCAGAAAGCCGCCGCCGATGCCGAAGAAGCCGGACAGCGTTCCGGTCGCGAGACCGAAGCCGACGATCGCCGGCAGGTTGGCCATGCTCATCTTGACGTCGGGAATGCCGACGCGCGCCCGCGTCTTCAGCATCAGCATCGCGATGACCATCATGACCAGTGCGAACAGCGCCAGCAGCTTCTGGCCGTCGACCATCTTGCCAAGCAGCGAGCCCACGAACGCGCCGACGATGCCGGCGGCCGCGAACAGCGCCGCGACGGGCCAGATCACGGTGCCGCCGCGCGCGTGATTGACGAGATTGAGGGCGGCATTGGTGGCCACCGCAATCGCGCTCGATCCGATCGCAATGTGCGGCTCCGGCACGCCGACGACATAGACCATCAGCGGCACCGCCAGCACGGATCCGCCGCCGCCGACGAGGCCGAGCGAGAAGCCGACCATCGCGCCGCTGAGCACGCCGAGGATGCTTTGAGTGGCAGACATCATGGCGGGGACAAGGTCATTTCCCGAACATGAACGCAAGCCCCAAGATCACCGGAGCCGCAATGTCGCCGCGGCCGGCGCCAGTTGCAAGGAGAGCGGCAGCCGGACGCATCGCGCGCCCGGCCGCCGACGACATCATCGCCAGCCCGCTCAGGCCGCGCCCTTCAGCTTCTTGGTGCATTCGCTGAAGTAGCCGCCGCCCTTCTGGATCCACTTCATGCCGCCATTGGCGTTGGTCGCCTTGTTGGCATTGTACTGATCGACACAGGTGTGCATGCGGGCCTTGCCGGCGGTCTCCTTGGCGTATTTCGGATCCACGGCATTGGGGAACACGGCGGGACCGCTGGGCGCGGGAGCCGCCTCCTTCGCTGCGGACTTCGTCTCCTTCGCCGGCTTGGCCTCGGCGGCAGGCGCGGCTGGAGCCGCCGCGGCCGGGGCGGCGTCGCTGCCACACTGCGCCTTGCGGAAGTCGTTCCACTTCTGGCCGCCCAGCGTGCCGGCCTCCTTCGCCTGCTTGTATTTGGCGCTGCATTCCTGCGCGGTCAGCGCGTGGGCCGGCGCGGCGGCGAAGGCCGTGAGGCCGACCACGGCCAGCGCGGCCAGTGACGAACCAACCAGTGACGAACCAACCAATGATTTTGCCTGAAAACTCATCCCAGATCTCCCCGTGGAGCATGTTGAATGGGACGGTAATTCTAGCGAGGCGCCTGCGGCCGACAAAGCAGGCCGGAGCGTGGCTGCGCGAAAATATAATTTGCCTCGCGCGACGATCCGGCTCATTCCATTCACTCCGGGTTCAGCATGGCCGGACGTCGCGCCATGCCTTTCGTTCGAGGATTTCTGCATGACTTTCACTGCCCGGGCGGCTGCCGCGGCCGTCGCGACTGCCATCCTGCTGGCCGCGGGCCCGGCCTCGTCGCAACCCGGATTGACACTGCCGTCCCGCCCCGATGCCGCCACCGACAAGTTCGCCACCATGGACAAGACGGCGCGGCGGGCGATTTCCGTCGCCTGCTCCAAGGAGGCCGACGACCAGGGACTGAAGGGCAAGGCGCGCGGCAAATATCGCTCCGCCTGCAAGCGCGACAAGGCGGCGGCAGCTGCGGCCGCCGCGCCCGCGCCGACGCCGACGCCGACGCCGGAGAAGCCGAAATGATCGGCAGCGGCGGGCACCCGCACGCATGGCGCCTGCGCAATGCCGGGAATTGTTCGGAACGGCGGCTTTTGGCATAAGGCGCCGTGCGCCAGATCATCTCCTCCCTCCCCTTTGCTGCTCCGAACCGCGCCAAGACCCTGAGCGCGATCGAGACGCTTGCCCTCGGCACCGCCGGCGGTCTGATCTTCCTCGTCGCCCACCTGCCCGGCGGGCTGATCTCCGGGGCGATGATCGCCACCGCGATCGCCGCCATCGCCGGCCGGCCGCTGTCGATGCCGCCGATCCTCACCCAGACCGTGCTGCTGCTGCTCGGCATCTCGATCGGCGCGATCGTCTCGCGCGAGCTGATCACGCATGTCAGCGCCTATCCGGTGACGATCGCACTGCTGGCGCTGGCGACCTTCTGCTCGACCTTCGGCTCCAGCTTCTATCTGCAGCGCGTCCATGGCTGGGACCGCACCTCGGCGCTGCTCGCCGGCAGCCCCGGCGCGCTGTCGCAGATCACGATGCTCGCGGTCGAGCGCGGCGCCGACCTGCCGGCGATCGCGGTGGTGCAGACGCTGCGCGTGATCATCCTGACCGCGGCCCTGCCGCTGGTGCTGGCGCTCGCCGGGGTGGCGCCGGCCGAGCAGATCTCGCTCGGCCAGGCCGAGGCCTCGCCACTCGGCCTGCTCGCCCTGCTGGTGGCCTCGCTGGTCGCGGCCATGCTGATGCAGCTGATCAAGTTTCCGGCGAGCTGGCTGTTCGGCGCGATGGTTGCCAGCGGCATTCTGCACGGCACCGACCTGGTCGAAGGCGGCCTGCCGGAATGGATGCGCGGCGTGGCGCTGATCGGCATCGGCGCCCTGATCGGCAGCCGCTTCGCGCGGATGCGGGTAAAGACCCTGGTCGGCCATCTCAGGGCTGCGCTCGGCTCGTTCGCGATCGCCGTCGCGATCTCTGCCGCCTTCGTCGCCGTCATCGTGCTGACGACGCATGTGCGCTTCTCCGACACCATCGTCGCCTTCGCGCCCGGCGCGATGGACGCGATGATGGCGCTGGCCCTCACGCTGCACATCGACCCGATCTTCGTCGGCGCCCATCACCTCTCGCGTTTCGTCTTCGTCACCATCGCCACCCCCGGCATCGTCCACCTGTTCGGCCGGCCGCAGGAGGATGTCGACGACTAAAGCGCGATGAGATCAGGATGAATCGTCATCGCGCTTTAGGTTGTTGTTTGCGCATGATCTTTTCGGAAAACCGCTGCGCACTTTCCGGATCATGCTTTAGGCGGCGCTCGTCTTGCGCGTGACGCCCCAGGCCGCGACCGCGGCGATCAAGAGCGAGATCAGCACGCTGTAGCCGGCGAGCGACAGTCCGAGGAAGCGAAACTGCACCTCGTCGCAGCGCACGACGTGAACGCTGTCCAGCCGCTCCAGCAGGTTGCCGGCGCTGCCGAGATTGCCGATCGGCCCGGTGCATTCGGTCGGCCCCGGCCAGAAGCCCCATTCGACGCCGGAGTGGTAGACGCCGAGCCCGGCATTGCCGAGCGCCGCCAACGCGATCAGGCCGAGGCCGGCGAGCACCAGCGCGCGCGGCGCGCCGCCCCTCACCGCGAGCGCCAGCACCAGCCCGAGCGGCACGATCGCGTAATAGGCCCAGCGCTGCTTCAGGCAGAGCTCGCAGGGCTGCAGGCCCCAGACCAGCTGCATGTACCAGGCACCCGCCAGCGCCGCCGCCGCGATGCCGGCCGCGAGCAGCGCCGCCGTCACCGCCGGGCTCATGGCCCCCGCCGCCGGGCGCGCCATCACAGAGGTATTGCTCATCGGTCCTCCCGAACGGGCTGCATCCGGTCCAACGCCGGGCCGCTCCGGCTCCTACTCCCGCCAGCGAAAGCTGTCGAGATGAGCCGCCATCACGTCCGTGCGGGTTGACCCTGCCCCGCCGCCCGCTATAGTCCGGCCGCTTCGCTTGGTTCCTGCACAGGGCCACGGCGAATGCCCCTGTGGCGGAACTGGTAGACGCGCTCGACTCAAAATCGAGTTCCGCAAGGAGTGCTGGTTCGATTCCGGCCAGGGGCACCAAGGAATATCTTCCTAGAGACCGCTTTCGGTCATCGCAATCACCCCGCATGCCGGGCCACGATGGTGGCCGGCATACTGCCTATCGCGACGCAGCTTGTGCCCGTGCGGATCGGCGGACTGCTGCTGGGCGGTGGCGGCCGTCGATGGGCGGGGCAAAAGGGCCTCGTCGCCATGGCATGCGCTCGCCGAGAAGATGAGGCTGCGACCTTTCGGCTTAATCACGCGCTCGCACTTTTCGCTTCGAACATGGAATAGATGAATTGGCCGACATAGATGCCGAATGCGCTTTCCGTGACGCCAATCAATGTCTTGAAGGTGTCGAAGTCGGCGATTCCGACATTGTAGGCCCTCAGCGCGATCAGGCACAAAACAGCCGCCACAAACAATGCGGGGATGGCGCATGACACCAAGGCATAGACTGGATTGATTTTATTCTGGCCGTAACTCCTGTCGTCCTTGTGCTTGATTATGAAGGCGATGATCGCGCTAGTGTAGCCGGCAAACAGCGGGCCTATGATGCCGGCCGTCGTAGTCAATTCCTCAAACGAAAATCCGCCCGCAAATGTGAAGGCGACGAGCGCGATAAACACGGCGATATGGCTCGCGATCATGAACAGACCTACAGTGATTCTGTTTCGGTTCTCCGTCATGCCATTGCTCCGAGCTAGGGTGCTTGCCTGATCAGTGTTGCGAGCTGGCGGGCGAAGTCCTCCAAGGGGCGCGAATACTTCGGCTCCATGTCGCGGTCGTATCCTTGATCGGTCGAAGGCGGGTTGATGCCGGAACCGAGACTTCCATCGACTTGGATGCGGAGCCGGCGTCCCGCGGCAGCATTGGAAAGCGTGACCGTTATCTGAAGGCGCTCCCATTCACTGCTGCCGAGGATCACGACGCCGCGCATGCCGCGCGAGACCATTTCCAAATAGTCGCTGTCCTGTTCCACGAGCGTCACGCTGCCGCCGCGGCCGCTCAGATATGACCTGAGGGTGCGTTGAATGCTGCCGATGATGGCGCGATCCAACTCTATCTCGGTCGGCTTGACGAGTGCAGGGACGTTGCCAATTCTTTCTTCGTCTTCTTTCGACAGGGTGATCGGCGTGCTGCGCGACTTGCAAATGGACGTTTCCGGGCGGACGGAGCCTTCGGAATAGACGTGCCACCAGCAATCGCCGGAAAAACCGAGAACAATGTGGCGTCTTGGAACGCCGGAAAACATGCTGATCTTTCCGACAAGGGCTGTCCGGTAATCCATGCCCAATTGATCGTTGAGGGCCTCAGATATGGGTTCCCACTCGTCGTTTGTCTCATGAATCAAGAAGCCTACCTTGAGCTGAGGTTTGTTATTCACATCTTTTGACGCCATGTGGTCGAGGAGAGTGTTTAGTATGCCTTTGAAATCCCGATCGTAGGAATCAACTTGGAAATAACTGGCCAATTGATTTTCCTGAAGCCAGCCGAGAAGCGGGCCGGCCTCGGCCGGCAATATCAACGGGTTGAAGTCGTAGCGAAGGACGATGGTCGCGGCCGGCCGAGTTGAACTCCAGCAACGGAGATCGATTCGATAGGAGCCCTCGTGCGCGAAGTAGGTGTTGTTGAAATGCCCGCCGCCGGAACTGGAGCCCCTCTGTGATATTGCTTTGTTTCGGACGTCCTCGGTCTGAAAGTTGATGTTAGGTGCACAGTCGGAATCATCGATCTGGTGGCCTTCGAGAGTGATCCGACCCTTCTGTGGCAGTGTGACGGTAACCTGGATATTTGCACCCGCCGGAATAGCGACGTTCGTCGACGTCGATGGAGAAAGAGAAATCATCTGGGCGCCGGCATTCGACGGCGCTGAAAATGCCAGACCCCAGAAAATGGCAATCCAGAGAGGGACGAAGTGCGTCCGGCCGACAGGTAGCGATCCGATTTTTGGCATCTGCGCCCCCGGGAATTCCGACCACACGGTTAGGTTTTTTTGTTCTACTCTTCTCGCAAAGAGTGCGATATTTAGAGCTTCTCCGCAAGATGCCCTGGTGTTCAACGCGCTCTTTTTGACGGATCCGCCGAACGCGGTCGGCTAATCGCCAGCGCCCATGCGCCGTCAACGGTGCTCGCCGACCCGGCAGGTCGTGCTGAAAACCGCGATTGCCGCCGGCAGTGCCCGTTCACACTCCGAACGCCGACATCGTAAAGCAACGGCGAGGTAAACTTTTCGAGCGTCGTCAGCCTAGTCTAGCGTCTTCCGGATCGCCCCGGGGAATGCAGCTCAGGTCATCCGGCTTGGGCGATCTACTACATTGAGCTATGAGCCCCCTGTGGTTCGATACACGCGATTGATCGAGAGTATTCTTGAGATAACCCGTCGAGGATCACCTATAGAAAAAGAACTGAACCAGCCCTGACTTGGGACCAAAGATCGTGTGAGTAAGCCTGTGAGTACGCGTTCAATGGGCTGCTAAAGGGCCATATTTTGTAGCGTTATTGGTAGTTGCTCGATTCCGGCCAGGGCACCAACTCGGCTGTTCAGGCCCGTTCCAAATCGTCCGCAACCGTCCGCCCCCTGCTCGGGACCCCTTGAAAAATGGGCCTTTCCGCGCACATTCGTGTTCATCACGGTTTGTTCTCGTTCGATCCCAGCCACCCGACTTGTTGGTATTTTGTTGGTATCGTGTTGGTATCGGGAGAACAAACGTTCACGGCGACCTTCGCTATTCCGAACGAAGGATTGGAGCAGATGACCCGCAAGAATGGTAGCGCGTGCACAAAACCCACCCGGACTCTAAACGCTGCTGGATGAAACTTCGGTGGCAGGTCAAAGGCAGCAGGGTCTGGAGTTAGGCGACGTGAAGCTGCTGACAGCGTCAACTTTTTGGGTTGGTGTGGTCGGAATCCCTCTCCAGCTGTTGTCCGCCTCACTATCGGCGCTTGCGATAGTCGCCACCCTACATGCGGCTGGCTACTCCGTCACACGGAGGAGCGCACTCCCGTTCGGACCATGTCTGGCTTTTGGGCTGCTCGTCAGCCTTGCTGCGCAGGAAAGTGGATGGCTTGTTTGAGTCGTATACATCCGGGCACCCGCAGGAGGATTCTGCCAGCCCTGGGCGCTTGAACCATCAAGCTTAGAACGCCGTCAGTTTCAGGGACAGAGCTGAAGGTCGATCGTGCCCGCCCTGCACAATCTGCACACCCGACGGATCAATCATCTTCACCTGCCAGCCCTGATAACGTCTCGTTTTCGGTGACCCATATGCCACCGCCGGTGCCGATGGAAGGCAGCAGGCTAATATACGGCGTCCGGCCTTCGTATCAGAACATCGACCTGAACTCGCTCACACGGCGATCGAGGGATGTCGCCAGCATGCCGGCATCCCGGCCTGCTCTCAATCGCGTGCCTCGGCGACGGCTTGGGCCATGCTGTGGACTGATTTGGCCTTGCGAACCCGTTCCTCCAAGCGAGCTGCGTCCTCCTGATCCATCGACGACTCCTTGATCAACTTGATTACAAGGGCCTTGGCTTCCTCAAGGGTTAGGACCCGCGAATTGGACAATTGTAGCTGCACAACCAAAGGAATCGATAGGGTCAGCCACCCCAGCACCAGAAGCAGGACATAAGAGAATATCGGAGCGCCGAGAGTACGTGGGCCGGCGAATCCGACAGGCACCACCTCTTCGATCTCCGACAACTCCAATGATGAACTCAGAAGCCGAGCGCCCCGCAGCCTGCGCACCACCAACTCCCCCAGCGAGATGACACATTGTCTCGGCCTGGTCTCAATGATCCGCTCAAGCCTTGGGCCTCGCAGCCCTTCCCGTAAAATGAGCAACCCCGCCGGAGTCATTGGCACCCACATTGTCCTCCACCTAGACCCGAGATTCCGCCACCGACGCCTACGCCCTGAGCCCAGCCAGGGGCCCCGACGATCGTGCGCAACACTGGATTACGCGCATGCAGGAAGTTGTGCCACTCCTTGCTAGGCATCGGATTCAGGTTCCAGGGCTGATTCTTGATCCAATTCGGCACCATTCTGCCAACTGTACTTCTCTGCTCGATGAGCCAATGGTGCACTTCTTGACCTCTCTCGAGATCCCAGACATGCTTCCCGAGCCAACTCCTTGTCACCTTCCAGGCGTTAGATCCTGTTTTCCACATAAACGCTCCATCAGCCACACCACCAGTCAAGGCTCCTGCAATCGTCGCAATCCCTACGTCCGTCCAGTTGACGCACTCAATCCGGCCACCGTTCTCAACAAGTTGGAAAATCAAATCGAGCCCGCCAAAGAACGCCGCGCCAGCGAGGCCAAACTCGCCGGAGGGATCAACGTTGTGGACAGGATTTCCACCCGCGTAGAGGTAAAGGCTGGGGCCATCCACGAGCGCGAGCGGATCGGCCTGGGTGTATCTGCCGATCGACGCATCGTAGTGACGGTGCCAGTTGTAGTGCAATCCTGACTCAACGAGGAAATATTGGCCAGGAAAGCGCAGGTTGATGCTCGCGGTTCCCGTGATTGATCGTACTTCACCATAGGGCCAGTACCACGCATCCCAAGCCACATTCTGGTTCACGTCTGTCATCTTGCTCGGGCGGTCAAGGTGGTCGGGGTGGACGTAGAACTGCCTGGGCTCCGCCGTGTCGAGATCTGAAAACAGCGCCAGCGGCATGTCGTCCAGCCAAACATATTCCCGCTGTGTCGTTCCCACCGCGTTTGCTTCCGCCAGCAGGCGACCGGACCTGTCGTAGATGTAGTGTGTCGTCGCGGATGGCATCATGTTTTGCGTGTCGCGCACCGCCATCCGGTCCAGTCCATCATATGCATAACTGGCAGTCGGCGTCGAGCCGATCGATAGCCGGTCGAGCCGGTTGCGATTGTTGTAGTGGTAGTTGTATGTCGTTGTGCCCCTGATATCGGTCACGATGTTGCCGGCGCCGTCGTTCGTGACGCTGCGCAGCGTGGTCGGCCCCTCCGTGGTGCCGACATAAAGATTGCTGTTATAGGGATATCCCAGAACTCTGGTCGTCGTTGTGCTGTCAACCGTGAAAACGTCGCCAGTTCGATTGCCGACTGCATCCTGCCAATAGGTTTGCGTTCCCCAGTCGCCGTAGACGTTTTGCAGGCGATGACTCGGCGTGAAGACATAATTGTCCGTCCGAGGGGTGATATTGTTGTCCCACACGTTGGTAATATCGAAATCGTTGTACCAGTACGTGTATGCGCGATTGATGATCGAGTTCGCGCCCTGTTCGACGACCAGCGTACTAAGATTATAGTCCTGCGTGAATGTCTTCCAAAGGACCAGCCCGTTACCATACGAAAGCGATTGAAGCGGCCCAAACGATTGATAGGTAACCCACTTTGCCAAAAGAGATTCGACGCTCGTCGCGTCCGCCTGCTGCGTAACAGTCGTGATACGCCCGGCCGCGCCACGATAGTAGTTGACGATGCGGCCCGAAGGATAGGTAACCTTGGTGACCTGACCGTCGAGATCGTAGTCGTAGCCGACGACATAGACGAGCCCTGCGGTCGTCTTCTTCTCTTGGATGACCTGGCCAAGCGCGTTGTAGTTCCATTCGATGGAACCGGAGGCATCGTCTATCCGTGTCAACCGGCCGATGCCCCGATTGCCGCCCCCAGTGGAGTCCCAGGTGTATGTGATGTTCTCACCCGGCGAGGCCGGAAATTGCTTCGTCAAAAGCCGCCCAGCGAGGTCATAGGTCATATTGGTAACAATCCCGCGCCCATCCGTCATCTGGGTCGGCTTGCCTAATTCGTTGTAGACGTAGATCGTCGTGCCCGTATCAGGGCTGGTGCGCTGGACCACATCGCCAAAGCCATTTCTAACAAGGCCTGTGTTAAGCGAACGCGGGTCGCTATAGTTGGTGATATCGTCCCGCCCGTTGAATTGCACCGTTTCGGCGTTGGATTCCTCATCAGTCGTCTTGATCACTCGGTTCAACGCGTCGAAGCTCCAGCCGAAGATATTCGACCGAGGATCGGTGACTGAAATCCGATTGTCGGTTCTATCGTACGCATGCGTCCATGTCTGGTTCGATGCTCCGACGAACTTGAGCAGCCGGCCAAGCTGATCGAATACAGCTGTCTGCGAAAATTGCACGGTACCGCTCGGATCCCTGATCTGACGACCGGTGACGTTGCCCATGCTGTCCCGAGAGTAGACGATCGTCGCCCCGGTGTCGTCCTGCACTTGCGTAAGACGGCGGGCGCCATCATAGGAAAGCTTGAAGTACGCGCCGCTCGGACGCGTAATTTGGGTAATCTGCCCCACGCTATCATAGACAATGCTGGTGGTCGCTGAAAAGCCCGACGGATCGATCGTTATGCTCGTAGGCCTGCCGTAGCCATCATAGCGCAACGCATAGATCACACCGTTTGGGTCCGCAATGGTGGTGGGTTGGCCTCGATCATTCCAAGCCGAGACTGTGGTTACGAGTCCTAACTCGTCGGTAATCGATTGGATGAAGCCGATCGCGTTATAGGTGAAGCTCACCGTCTGATTCGCCAACGGGCCCGACACGCCTGAAAGCAGCCCATTGGCGCCGTAGGTATATGTGAGCGTTCGTGTCTGCCCCGCTGTTGAATATGGAACGGACGTTGTTGTCGTGTCGGTCTGCGTTAAGGACGTGAGTTGTCCGGAGTCGCTCCAGATGAACGAGCTGGTAAGTCCGGGCTCGACGATTTGGGTTGGTACGCGCCATTTGGCATTCCAGGCATAGGTCGTCGTGCTCGCACTTGACGAGCCCGAACCGCGAGTTACCGAAATCGGAAGGCCCGTCGATGGATCATTGACATAGGCAGTCACGCGTCCCTCGGCATCCGCCACTCCCGACAGGAATTGGTTCGAGTCATAGGAATAGCTTGTTGTTGCAGTCGGGAGAAAACTTGCCGCCTGTCTCTGGCGTTGAATCAGCAGCAGATTGGTTCCAGCTCCAAACGATGCGCCTGGGACATTGGCAGAGGAAGCGATCGCGTACGTCGCCACTTCGGTCGCGCCGAGTGGATTTGTTATCGTTGTTGCAATCGTCTGGGCGCTATAACCAGCGGCGGAACTAAAGTGGAGGCTCGCGGGAGAGTAGCTGAGAGCGGTCTGCCCCACGTTTCCCGCCAGGTTATTGGACACAACGCGAGACGATGAATCCATGCTCCAAGTCGAGTAGATCACACCACGGGAATCGGTGTAACTCGAAAGAATCATCCTGTTTGGATCGTTTGGGGAATTGACATACGAATAGGACGTTGTCTCATTCGTCGCAGCGAGGGTCACGCTGCCGAGAGATCCCGTTGCCTGTGCCGCAGCGGCCGGATCGCCGATCGGGCGAATCTGTGAATAGATCTGCGAGTAGATCGCAGCCTGGGCCGGGTTTGCAGCATAAGTGTAGCTTGCCACAATCGATCCGCCGGCGATCAGCGCCGTCATGTGCCCATAACCGTCATACTGAAAAGCGATGCTTCGGCCCAGGCTGTCGCTCACCGACGCCAAGTGCGTCGTCGCGGCGTCATAGTTTAGTGTCTGCGAATAACCTCCTGGATACTGAACGGCGACAAGGGAGCCGCGCCTTGCCGGACCTGTAAGACTGTTAGTGAAAACGTAGTGAATGCCATCCAGATCCGTCAGGGTAACCTGCGATCCGTCCGAGTTGATCGACACGGATTGACCGATGCCGCGCCCACCCGCCACAGACACCGCCTGGTCTGCTGCGTTCACATAGTAGAGTCCCGGAGCGTAATTACCCGAACCGGTCGAGTCGACAAAGAACAAGGTGTTGCCGCTGGGCAGCACGAAGTAGAGCGCGTGCGGATAGCGAGCTCCGGGGTAAGGATTGTACATCCGAGCATCGAAGTTGGAGCGCCACGCCCCAGTAACAGACTCCAAAATCGACTTCTGAAGCCAGATCGACGAAAGCCTTGGCTGATCGCTATTGGCGTAGTAGCGCTCAAATTTGAGCGGATACGGCCCGGCAGTCTGATAGTCGACATAGTGCTGAACTGGAAGTCCAGTTGCTGGATCTATTGGGTCTCCCACGCAAAAGCCGCACTTCGGATCGTCGCGATGCGGATGATCCGGTCTTATAGTCCCGCACCCCTCGCCCTGGATGTACAAGTATCCGGGATCGCAACCATCCCAGAATGCCGTTGCGTAACTCACGGAGAGGCTCGGCGCAATGGGACAATTCGGATGGGTATCATCGATAGCGTGGCAACTATAGTGCGCCTCGATCGTGGCGCCCGGACCGGACGCGCCCTGCAAGCAACCCGTGAAGTATTTGTAGTAAGTTGGATCCTGATTTGTCGGCCTGACGTACGTTTCGAACGATTGCTGCGCAAGCAAGCAACCATCCGTCCCCCTGATTACTTTGCCTACCCCATCCGACGCGTACCACACGTCGGCAGCCGCTGGCGCGCAACTTAGAGATATCGCAACCACCATGCGAACCAAGACAGTTGCGAGGGCAGTAGAGTAAATTGCTAGCCAACAGCAAATGGCGCCGACAAGCCGCTCCAAGGGCTCCATGAGCTTGGAGCGATAAGGCTCACGTCCGGCGACCGAACCCAAAGAGGTGCCTGCGAGGCGCAATTTCTCAAGGCGAACTGTTGCACACGGATCTATAAACCACTTTAAGTTGCATAACGCATTTGCAGGCGAAATGATCGTCATCTTTGTCCCGAATTCTGCGAACAACTGCACAAACTAAGGTTGTTTAATTCCCCTGATACCGCAAGCGGGGCCCTGGAGATTCTTATAGCGTTATCCACACGGATTCATTGTTGAGCCGCATTGCTAGAAAAACTCGATGCTCGCCGATGGAATGCATCGCGAAAAAAGAGCTGCTGACGGAGAAGACTGGCCTGTTTACACCGCGTCGGCTTTTTCCGCATCGGTGCTTAGCATCCGTTTGCGAAACAACCTCTGCGAGAACTTAGGAGCATTGATGAATTCCATGCTGATCAAATCGCTTCGCCATCTCTGCAGCTTCTACGACGGATTCCACTGCATGGTCTAGTTGTGACAGCCCTACGACACACTGACCGTCAGAGCCGGCAGACAACAGCCGCCGCGCGCCGAACGAATGGACCACGACCAAGAATCGGTTCCGCGGATATGAACCGTCTGCGCCACAGCCATAACGTCCCTATCAGGGCGGTGCCGAGCTTACGTCATCTTCCAGCTGAGAAGGAAATAGGGATGTACCGGATTGTCCGTCATTCGGATAACAGCTCGATATCGAGAAACCTGGCCTGACTTTGCGACTTCGATACAGATCATGAAGGCGCGACCGCGCAAGGATGACGTTGGCTCTTCGTTTGCGCCGATCGGAAATGGAGGCGGGCGATCTGAGCCCGCCCCTTGCTTACTGATCATCTCGGGCATCGCCGCCAGAGCTTCAGGTGTGGCACGTCGTGGGTCAACGAACTGGCTTCCGGAATACACGGTCACGGCAGGTTCGATCCGCTGGAAGAGAGCAGGCGTCATGTCCATTACGAGAAGAAGCTCGTCGACGCTCTGAAACGGACCGTTGCGCGGCCGGTGGGGACTATTCGCCGCGCGATAGTCGAACTCCTTGGCGCCATTAAGATGCTTCAGTTCGCTCGCGGTTCGCCAGTCCACGATCTTGTCTGCAAGCCCATTTGCCGCATCGGCGTTTAGCCCCGCCGACCGCAGCAAACTGGCAAGCAAGGCAGGGTCGGCCTGGTTGATGTCGATCTTGCCGAGCTCGTCCTGGATCACGATCCGGATCTCGGCTTCGCCAAAGTGGAGCAGGTGAACCTCGCCTACACCTGGCCGCAAGAGGCGGTCAGATTTTTGATCAAACAATCCCGACACGGCGTAGTCCAGCGCCCCGTCTGCAGTCGCACTCAGAATCGCAAGTTCACAATCGTTGCGGGCGAGGCGGTACGACACGTCGCTGCCCCAGAGCAGCGACAGTGACAACGTTGTCAATAATCCTAGCATCCACAGGACCGCTATGACTGGCATTTCGGATCTCTGGGACTGCCATGGTCCGAAGATCGCTTGGCGGACGACGGTTTCGAGAAGACATGTAAGAGACCCAGCTCATATGAGAGCATCGAGAGGCCGAACCAAGCAGGAACGACCAATTCGCGCTCCTCCTCTACGAGCGGCTGTCTGCGGATTGGCCCTTGATCTTTCGTCTGTGCAAACAAGGCTATTCTACTCCGGCTCGAGGGGCCGCAGCGCGGCCTGTATTCTTCAATTCTTGGGGTAGAGCTGCAATTCGATCGCGCGGCCCGCCTGCTCGATCCGAACACCTGACGCGTCGATCGATGTCACCCGCCAGCCCTGAAACGTCTCGTTTTCGTTGATCCAGCAGCCTGCGCCCGCGCCAACCTTGCTGAGCAGATAGGCCTTGCTCTTGCCGCCGTTGATCATGACACCGCCGACCAGGAGGCCCGGGTCAGTGGCCACCAGGGGCGGAGCGGCCACCGGCATCGGCGGTGGCGGCGCGGGTGGGGGCGGCACGAACGGCTCGCGCGACTTCTGGAACACCGGATGGGCCAGGATCTCGGCATATGTCTGCAACGGCTGCCGTCCAGCCACGCCCGCCATGGTCCGGGGCACCGGCGCTTCCCAAGCCGCGCGGCGAGCGCCGGGCGCTTCGCCGCCTCCGACCGACGTCGCGAGCCAGGCGCCGAGCACTAGATCAAGACCCGCCAGGAGCGCCAGAACTCCGGCAAGCGGCGTCACCCGCCATCGCACGAGGCTCCTCATTGCACCGCACCGTAGATATCGAGCTGCGCCTGAAGCACTGGCTCCTCGGCCGTTCCCGAGCGCACCGCAGGCGCGCTCTTCAGCACCGCATTGGCAATGAACAAATATGGCCTTGCGCTCTCGACCGCGTGGACCGCGCGCATGACGGCGGGCAACGGCCCGGACAGATCGATCCGCGCGCCGCTGTACTTGATCTGATCGACGGTCCGGCCCGGCAGCGATTGAATCGCGCGGGACTGGGCGCCGGCATTGCCCATGATCGTCTTCAGCTTCGTCTGCAGGTCGGCGGCGATCACGTTCTCATTCGCACCCGTCAGAAACTCCCCGTTCTGGAGCTGCGACTCGGTTTCGGAGGCAAGGCCCTCGATGGCCGATGCCTGGGCTGCGATCGCGCTCAACCGTGCCAGCAGCGCCTGCTGTTGCTGGATCCGCGCCTCCCGCTCGGCGAACATCGCCGCAATCGGCGCCACGAAGCCCCAGAACAACACCGCAAGCAGCGCGAGGTTGACGACGATGAACAGGCCGCGGCGTCCGAGCGCGTCCCTGCGCTTGGTCCATTCGCTCATGGCGCCACCTCCTTGATGGCATCGGGCACACGAATCCTGGCCTGCAATGAAAAGCGCTCCCGGTTCTCGATCGGATCCATCGCGACCGGCGACGTCAGGGCAGCGTCCACGAACAGTCTCGATCCACCCAGCGTGTTGATCAGGCTTGGCGCCGCGGCCGAGAATCCGGTCATCGCGACCCTTGCGCTCCGCGGGTTCGCTCCCTCCACGAGCCGCAATTCGGTCAGCCAGGAATGCTTCGGCAGAATGCGCGAGGCTTCATCCCAGACGTCGATCAATCCCGGCACTTCGCTGCGCTGCAGACGAAGGCGCGACAGCGCCGTCCGCCGCTCCCGCAATTGATCCACCAGGACGCGAACGCGCTCGGCGCCCTTGCGGGCCACAACGATCTCGGCATCGAGCCGGTCCAGCGTGGCCTGTTGCCGGGCGAAGGTCAGGACCGCGATGCCGGACCCTAGAAGCACGGCGAGCGCGCCGAGCCCTGCGATCGCAACGGTCGAGGTCTTGCGGGCAGCCGCAGGACGCGCCAGTCGGATCGATGGCGAGGTTTGATCGTCGCCGAACACGACAAAGTCGATGTGCGCGACGGCAAGCCCGAGCTGATCTGCGGCCTGCTGCACGTGATGGCGCCGCGTGACCCATTGCCGAACCGCGATCCGACCGTCAGGCGATGTGGCGGTCAAGTGGTCGCAATAGATGTCCTCCGCCTTGAACGGCGTCCGGCGCAACAGGTCCTGCGGCACGATCGTATCGATCGCGCCCTTCGCCTCGGGTGGAAGCATGAGCTCGCGGCGAAAAACACTCTCCTCCGGCAGACGCAAGCCCAGATCCACGTCGCGCCGATCCAGACCATGCCGCTGCAGGATGGATGCAATCGCCGCCATCACTTCACCTGCATCGGTCGTTTCACCAGCCTGCACTCCTGATCGGGGCTCGTTCAACTGAAGCCGGATCCCCGTGCCGTCGCGATCGACCAGAAGTCTCGGCCGGCCGGCCGGCGCCATCGCGGCCACGAACCGGTGCGGCAGCAGATCGAGCGCTTCCCTGCACCACCAGGCGGCAGCCGATTGCGCCCAGTCGCGTGGACGCGCCGCACGAACCGTGGCCAGCAACGCGCCTCTATCCTTGCTCTCATGCATCGCCCGTCCCGCCGCCCTATCCCATGCGCGTCGCGCGCAGAACTTCGTCGATCGTGGTCTCGCCGCGCCAGACCTTCCGGACTCCGGTCTCGTACATGCTCTGCATGCCCTGCTCGCGGGCGGCGCGCTCGATCGCAGTGTCCGACGCCTTCGCCAGGATCAGACTCTGACATGCCTCGTCGATGACCAGCATCTCCGCGATGGTCGAACGTCCGGAGAAGCCGGCATTGCCGCAATCGGAGCAGCCTTGCGGCTGGCGAATGTCTGGCTGCCCCAACGCACGGAGTCCGGTCACGGACCGCTCGAAGCTCTCCGCCCAATAGCTCGCCTGCGGATGACCATGCGAACAACGGGAACAGAGCCTGCGTACCAAACGCTGCGCAATCACGCCCTTCAGTGTCGAGGCCAGCAGATAGTTCTCGACGCCGATGTCGATCAGGCGGGTGATCGCGGACGCCGCATCGTTGGTGTGCAGCGTCGACAGCACGAGGTGACCGGTCAACGAGGCCTGGATGGCGATGCGCGCCGTCTCGAGATCGCGGATTTCGCCGATCATGATGATATCCGGATCCTGCCGGAGCATCGAGCGCAGCGCATGGGGAAACGTCAACCCGATCTCCGACTGGACCTGGACCTGATTGATCCCCGGCATCTGATACTCGATCGGATCCTCCACCGAGAAGATCTTGCGCTCGGTGCTGTTGAGCGCCTTCAGCGCCGTATACAGCGTCGTGGTCTTGCCGCTGCCGGTCGGTCCGGTGACCAGGATGATGCCGTTGGGCTGCTGCAGCAGCGCCTGTAGCGTCGCGATATGCTCAGCGGAGAATCCTAGCTCGGCAAAATCCAGGCTGACGCGATTGCGGTCGAGCACGCGCAGCACGACGCTTTCGCCGAAGGCCGTGGGGATCGTGGAGACGCGGAAGTCAATGTCGATGCCACGGACCGCGATCTTGATGCGCCCGTCCTGCGGCAGGCGCCGCTCGGCAATGTCGAGCTTCGACATGATCTTCACGCGGGACGTGATCGCGGCACGCAGGTCCGCCGCGAGCACCTGGACCGAGCGCAAGGCGCCGTCGATGCGATAGCGGACGAGCACCTGGTCGACATTGGGCTCGATATGGATGTCCGACGCCCTCGCCTCGACGGCGTTGGTGATGATCAGGTTGACGAGGCGGATGATCGGCGCCTCGCTCGCAAGATCGCGCAACCGCTGCACGTCGGCTTCGTTGGCCTCGGCGCCGCCGGTGGCGCGGGTCTCGTCGCTGCGCGACATGGCGGGATAGAGCCCGGCGCAGGCCTTGTCGAAATCTGCGGCCGTAAACAGCCGCATGTCGACCGAAAGGCCCGTGAGGAAGGCAAGGGCCCGGATCGGATCGTGGTTGAACGGATCGGTCACGCCGACGGCAAGCCGGCCATCGCTGCAGCCGAGCGGCAGCACATGATTGTGACGCACGAACTCCGCTTCGACCAGTTCGGGCAACACGGGGTCGATCGGAATCTGATCCGGACGCACCAGATCGAGTGCCAGGAATTTCGACAACGCCGCGACCAGACCGGCCTCCGACACCAGACCGAGCTTGGTCAGCACGGTGTCGAGCCTGTCTCCGGTGGTTTGCGCCGCGCGTCCGGCACGGTCGAGGCTCATACGATCGACGATGCCTTCCTCGCGCAGGAAGTCGCCAAAACTCTGCAACAATGCGGTCCGGTCCATGTCGGGCATGGACCGGTGCAGCTGCGCGCGCGGCTGCTCGAGGTCTGCGGCGAAGGCGTCGGCCTGCTGCATCGCTGGCCCTGGGCGTCCCGTCATCGCGTCCCCCAGCTCAGCACCCAATAGGGCTGCTGCGGATTTTCCGTCAGGCGCACCGCGACCTCGCCTTCGACCACGCGCGACGCCTGGGAAAACTCGGTCCGGATCGTGAAGGCGCGCCCACGCAGCACCGTCATCGGGTTGCCTTCGGCAAGGCCGGACCTGGCACCGTCGCGCGCGGCCAGCGTCGCTTCGGCACTCTGCGCGGTCATGCCGGGCAGCGCGCGCAGCACCTCGCGCGGCGCCAATTGCGGATCGACGAACTGCCGTCCCGAATGGACCGTGAGCGCCGGCGCGATCCGGGCGAAGATCGCCGGAGTCATGTCCATCACCAGGAGCAGCTCATCGACGCTCTGAAACGGACCGTTGCGGGGATGATAGGCGGCGTTGCGCGACGCGTAGTCCCGGTCCTTGGCGCCGTTCAGATGCTTCAGGGACGTTGCGGTTCGCCAGTCCACGATCTTGTCGGCCAGGTCAGCGGCGGCCCGCGCGTCCAGCCCTGCTGATAGCAGCAGGCTGTTCAGCATGGCCTCATCGGTCTGGTTGAGGTCGACCCGTCCGAGCTCGTCCTGAATCCGGATGCCGATCTGCGTGCCGTTGAAATCGAGCATGTAGAGACGGCCATCGGCGTGCCAACGGCGATCCGCCCTCGCATCGAGCAGACCGTCGATGGCGGCATTGACACCGGCGTCGACGAGTGCGTTCAGAGCGGCCTGCTCGATGCCATTGCGGGCAAGGCCATAGGACACGCTGCTCGACCATGACAGCGAGAGCGCAATCGCCGTCAGTAGCGCAAGCCCCCAGAGAACCGACAGCACCGGCATGTCGCCCCCTATCGCCCGCGACAGCGCATCGTGAGCGCGTCGTAGACGCAGGCCACATCGGCCTGCACCCGCGGCGCGATCACGAGCTCCGGCCAGTGACGGGCATCGCCGGGACGCATCAGGACCCGCAGCCGGATCAGGCCGGGAGCCTCGCTCTGATCCTTCCAGCTCGTGCTCCAGGCAGGACTGGCGTCTCCCGTTGCTCTTGCCGCATAACTGAGCTCGATCCGATCGATGTCGGACACCAGCAGCGTCCGCTCGGTGTCCGGCTTCACCGCCAGTTCGGGTCGGGACTGCAAAACGAGATCGCCCCCGTCACGCCTGCGGTCGGCGAACAGCTTGAAGCGGAAGCGGCCGGCCCCACCGGACACGGCTGGCGCGTCGCTGAGGAACTCGAGGCTCTCGGCCTGCCCGTCGACGTCGATGCGCCGCTGCGCCGCGCCTTCGCCCAGCATCATCGGATAGAGATTGCCGATCAGCCGCCGCAGCACGTCCTGCGCTACGAGCTCGCGCTGGAACGACTCCGCACGGGCGCTGCCGCTGCGCCAGGCCTGCACGCCGAACTTGACGCTGTCGAACAGCAGGACGGCGAGCAGACTGAACAGCGCCAGCGCAACGAGAACCTCGACCAGGGTGAAGCCGGCGTCGCGATCATCCATCCCGCTTGCTTTCGGCGACGTCATCGGTCTGGCTCACTGCGACCTGGAGACTCTAGGCCCGAGGCGAAGCGTCGAGAGCGCATAGGAGCGCGGGTCTTGCCCTTCCAGCCAGCCGATCTCGACCGAGACCTGGTACAGCTCGACCGGGCGTCCATCGCTGTTTGGCGCCGGCCGATAGGGCTGCATCGCGAGGCGCCACCGATAGCCGTTCGCCTCGGTGCCATCGCGCGTCTCGGTGCGCAGCGGAATCGAATTGCCGACCTGGGCCATGAGCGACTGCGCCAGCGCAACGGCACCAGCCACGCGTTCGGCCATGCCCGTTCGTGACAGTCCGGTCGAGAACAGGCTCATCACCAAAGCGAGGCCGACCGACAGCATGGCCAGCGCAACGATGACCTCGACCAGCGTGAAGCCGGCCTCGTCGTCGACAGGTGGGGCCATCACTGCCGCGACGCGCGTCATGGCTGCCAGCTCGTCACATTGGCATTGGCAGAGGTGTCATCCTCGCGTCCCTCGGGCCCGAGCGAGACGATGTCGTAGGCGCCGTGCTGCCCGGGAAATTTGTAGACATAGGGCCGTCCCCACGGATCGTTCGGCACCAGCGTGCCGCTGAGATAGGGGCCATTCCAGGTCGTCGCCGTGGCCGGCTTCTGCACCAGCGCGCCGAGCCCTTCGGCTGCGGTCGGGTAGCGGCCATTGTCGAGGTGATAGAGGTCAAGCGCCGAGGACAGGCTGCGGATCTGGATCCGCGCCGTCTTGAGCTTGGAGTCGGAGAGATAGCTCAGCACGCGCGGGCCGACGAGACCCATGATCAGTCCGATGATGGTGATGACGACCAGCATCTCGACCAAGGTGAAGCCGGCCTCGCCATCGCGGTCTCTGCGCAGACGAAGCCGGAATTGCCCGCGCCACGCGGCCACCCGCAGCTTCACGGCATCACGACATTCCATCCATCCCAGCATGCTCGTCCCCTCCCCTCAACACGTCGCGGCGGTCCGCACCGTCCCTGTCAGCCATTCGACACAGAGCCTGATGTGATGCCCGTTCAACTCCAGGCTCAGATCGCCGCCGGTCGACGAGCCGTCCGGAAAGAAGCGGAAGCCGCCCACGGCGGCGCCCACGCGCGTCGCGGCGGCATAGGTCAGCTTCGCCTGGATGTCCGGCGCGAAGGTGCGCGGCCGGACGACGTCCGAGCTGAAGGCCCGGCGGTCGACGTCGATGCTCAGGGTCATCACGCGGTTCTGCACGATCGCAGCCGAGCGCGTCGCGCGCAGCGCCGACGCAATCTCGCCTGTCGCCGCATCGAGGCTCACCGTGCCGGCGCCGCGTGATAGCAAAGGGACGGCGGCGGATGCCGTCAGCGCCAGGATGACGAGCACGGCAAGCATCTCGACCAGCGTGAAGCCGGCGCTCGCCTCGTCCCGTCCCACTGCCGCCCGCACGCTCATCGCCCCGCCAGATCATTGATGCTGAGGACGGCGTTCATCACCGGCATGATCAGCGCGCCGATGATCAATGCGATGCCGACCGTCATCGCCGGCGTCAGCGCGGCCATGAAGCGATCGACGCTGGTCTGCAGCTGCTTTTCCAGCATCTGCGCCACTCGCAACAGCATGCGGTCGAGCTTGCCAGCCTCCTCGCCGACCGCGATCATCTGCAGCGCCACGGCCGGCAGCGCGACCTCGTTGCGCAGCGCGCGGTGCAACGCTGTGCCCTGCTGGATCCGCTCGATCGCCTGTTCCATGCCGGCGCGGAGATGGCGGTTGTCGACGACGTCGCTCGCCGATTTCGTCGCTGCGATCAGCGGCACGCCGGCCATCAGCATGGTGCCGAGGGTACGGGCGAAGCGCGCGGTGTCCTGCTGCAGCAGGAAGCCGCCGAGCAGCGGCAGCCGCAGCGCGAGCCGGTCGAGACGCCGGCGGCGGCTGGGATCGGCCATGGTGAATGCCACGATGGCGCCGAGCAGCGCGACGGCGGCAAGGCCAGCGATCACGATCTCGAGCCAATGCGCCTTCAGCGCGAGCATCAGCTGGATGGTCAGCGGCACCGGCTTGCCGCTCTGGGTGAAGATCGGCGCCATCGACGGGATCACCCCGCCGACGATGATCGCGAGCGTTGCGAGGCTCAGCACGATCAGCATCGCGGGATAGATCAGGGCCGACTGGATGCGCGCACGGATCTCCGCCCGCCGCTCCAGGAGCTCGGCGAGCTCGGTCAGCACCTGTGCCAGCCGCCCGCCGCTCTCGCCGGCTCTGATGACAGCGACATAGTCGGCGGGGAAGATGCGCGGCTGGCCCTGCATCGCCTCCGACAACGGGCGGCCATTGAGGACATCGGCGAGCAGTGCCTCGACCAGGGCGCGCAGCCGTGCTGCCGAGGCCTGCGTGTGCACGATGCGCAAGGCATCGTCCATCGGGATGTCGGCCGCGCAGAGCGTGGCGAACTCGCGGGTGAATGCCAAGAGGTCCGCGCGCGCCGCGCCGTTGCCGAGCGTGATCTCGCGGTTCCACCATGCCGTGCCGGCGCTATCGGCGGCCTGCATCTGGAACGGCGACAATCCCTGCGCCCACAGCGCCGCGCTCGCCGCATCCGCGGACGCGGCCTCGACCGTCCCCTCCGCGAAGGAGCCGTCGGTGCCGTAGGCGCGGTAGCGGAAGCGCGGCATCAGTCGAGAATCCTGCGTCCGGTGTCCTCGACCCGCCGCCGCGCCGGCTGCCGGCGATGCGGACCCTCGATCGCCATGAAGTGGCGGTACTCCTCGGTCACGCTGCGCGCCTCGTCGAGGCTGCGCATCACGTGCGGCCTGATGAGAATGATCAGCTCGGTCTTGCCAATGACGTTGTCGCGGCTGCCGGCGAAATTGCCGATAAATGGGATGTCCCCAATGATCGGCAGCTGGCTGCGGCCGGTGGTGCGGCCCTCCTGGATCAGCCCGCCCAGCACCAGCGCGTCATTGTCGTTCACGACCACCGATGTCCTGATCTTGCGCTGCCGGATGGTCGGCGAATCGATGTTCGATGACGTGGTCGGCGCCACGCTCGACACCTCCTGCTCGATG
The DNA here is from genome assembly GCF_032377575.1 of Bradyrhizobium sp. SZCCHNS2022. Classification (NCBI taxonomy): domain Bacteria; kingdom Pseudomonadati; phylum Pseudomonadota; class Alphaproteobacteria; order Hyphomicrobiales; family Nitrobacteraceae; genus Bradyrhizobium; species Bradyrhizobium sp. SZCCHNS2022. Next base: position 4,812,454 of record NZ_JAUHHZ010000001.1, read on the forward strand.
TCGAGCAGCACGCGCCCGCTCTCATTGATGCGCGGGATGATCGACAGGATCACGCCCGTATCCTTGTAGCTCACCGAATTGACGATCGGCGCGCCGGGCGTCAGGGTGCCGGTCGCCGATTGCGTCGTGATCGGCACCTGGTCGCCGATCTGCAGCACCGCCGGCTTGTTGTCCATGACCGCCAGCGACGGCGAGGATACGATGTTGACGTTGGTGATCTGGTTCAGGGTGTCGATCGTGGCAGCGATGTTGGCCGCTGTCAGCGCGTAGGAGAAGCCGGGAAACACCGAGCTGACGGCGCCGGAGACCGCCTCCGTCAAGGTGAATTTCGAGCTGTGCTTCTGCATGTACCATTGCACGCCGAACCGCAGCTCGTCGTTCAATGTGACCTCGGCGATGGTCGCCTCGATCAGCACCTGGTTCGGCATCTGGTCGAGCCGCTCGATCACCTGCAGCACGCGCTTGTAGTCGGCCGAGGCCGCCTCGATCAGGATCGCGTTCTTGGCCTCGTCGGCGACGATCCGCAGCCGCGGCCCGTCGGCCTCGCCGTCGCGGCCGGTGGGTGCGGCCGGAGCCGCCGCCGGCATGACGCTCGGCGCCGCAGCCGCCGGCGCCGCATTGCGCATGCCGCCGAAGCCGCCACTGGATGCGCCGAGCCCGCCGGTGAAGGACGGCGACGACGATCCGGACAGTCCGCCGCCGGACGACGACGGCTGCGACTGCACGCTCGCCTCCTGGTAGTTCGGCGCCACCGTGCGCCGCCCGGCCGTCGCGGCCTGCGTATCGGTGGGGAACATCGACTGCAGCACGTCGACCAGCTCCTGGGCGCGGCGGTTCTGCACGGCATAGGTGAAGAGCTGCTTCTCGGAGCCTTGCGCCTGCGCGTCGAGCTTGCGGATCCAGCTCTCGGCGCGGCGCAGATAGGCGAGCTGCGGCGAGATCACCAGGATCGAGCGCAGCCGCTTGTTGGGCACGAACTGCACCATGCCGGCCATCGGCCCGTCGCCGCGGTCGGAGCCGAACACGCTTTTCAGCTCGGTCGCGATCGCGTCGGGCGCTGAGGTCTTGACCGGGATCAGCGCGAACGACATGCCCTTCATGGTGTCGACGTCGAACAGCGCGATCGCCTCCATCATCGCCGCGATCTCCTGGCGATTGCCCGAGAGCGTGATCAGGTTGCGCGCATCATCGACCCGCACCACCCCGCCGCGCGGCGCGATCGGCTCGACCACGCGCCGGATCTCTGAGGCCGAGACATATTTCAGCTGCACCACCTGCAGCCCGTTGCCGACCATCTCGCCGCCATCGGCTACATCATCGGTGCGATACGCGGATGACACCGCCGTCTGGTCCGCCGCCACGATGCGATAGATGCCGCGATTGTTGACCACGGCAGCATTGTTGGCCCGCAGCGCCGCCTGGAACAGATCGATGACCGCCGCCCGCGCCACCGGCCGCGGCGTCTGGATCGTGACCCGCCCCTCGATCCCCGGATCGACCGTGTATTTGACCCCGAGAATATCCCCGAGCACCGTCTTCGCCGCCTGCGGCACCGGCACCCCAGCGAGATTGATGGTGACGCCGTCAGCGACATCCTCCGCCCCGCGCGGCACCGCCCCAGTCGCCGGCTCCCCGACGAAACGCCCGGTGCCCTCCATCACGGTGGCAGGGCCGCCCTTGTTGTCATCGAGCAGCGGCGAGCCCGAGATCCTGCCGGCCCGGGCATTCCCAGCGGGCGCCCGCATCGCCGCCTGCGCCTGCGCTGCGGATCCCGCCTCCGCAGCACCCGTGCTCCAGGCGAACGACGACGTCCCCTCCTCCACGGTTTGGCACGCCGACAGCGCCAGCACCATCGGAAGCGCCATCCACCCGCGCCTGCACCCCTCGCCACGCACTGCTGTTCACCCCAAACCCCAAGCAGCTAGCGCTGCTCAACAACTAACAGGCGGAGTCTAGAGGGTTTTGGAAATGAGAGATATTGCTGGCAGGACACGCAGGTGAGTCATACACATGCTTTGATGCACGAGTTTGCGTCGAATGGCGCAACATACAATCATGGGTTGCGCCCCTCAAAATGTGATTTTGCCCCGCCCTCACCTGCCTGTCGATTCTCACGAACGCCGCAGAAGCACGGACCTATCAACCAACTAAGTGCACTGTCACCGTAATCCCGACATCCTCCGCCCCGCGCGGCACCGCCCCAGTCGCCGGCTCCCCGACGAAACGCCCGGTGCCCTCCATCACGGTGGCAGGGCCGCCCTTGTTGTCATCGAGCAGCGGCGAGCCCGAGATCCGGCCGGCCCGGGCATTCCCAGCAGGCGACCGCATCGCCGCCTGCGCCTGCACCGCCGATCCCGCCTCCGCAGCACTCGTGCTCCAGGCGAACGACGACGTCCCCTCCTCCATGGTCTGGCACGCCGACAGCGCCAGCACCACCGGAAGCGCCATCCACCCGCGCCTGCAAGCCTCGCCACGCACTGCTGTCCACCCCGACTAGAAGCAGCCAGGGCTGCTCAACGACTAACAGGCAGAGTCTAGAGGGTTTTCGAAGCGAGAGATATTGCTAGCGGGACACGCAAGTGAGTCATACACATGCTTTGATACACGAATTTACGTTCTAACGCCGCAAGACGCAATCAAAAGCTGTATAACGTCAAAACGTAATTTCGTCCAGACCTCATCTTCTCGTCGATCACCACGAACGCCGCAGCAGCGCTTACCTACCAACTAATTACGTGCAGCGTCACCGTAATCGCAACCGCACAGTCACTGAGATTATCGTGCCTCACTTGAGGGGCAGTCCAGCAGTGTCACCATTACCTATTAACTGTCCTGTTCACGTTACCATCTCCGGTTCTGCAATAGCCGCCTATGGAAATAGGCCAAGTTTGAAGACAAGGCCTCATCGTCACGACAAGTCTTCCGAACGGCTTCCAATAGTGACAGCGCTTCTTCCAATTTATAGAAACCGGAACTATTTATTCCAGGTGTAATAATAGACACCTCAACCCCAGCAACCTTGGAAGACATCGCATCTGTTTTCCGTGCACTTTCGAACGATTTTATATCTGCGATGACCTCATTCAATAGGGCTACGCCGACTACATGCGAGTCTACCAACCTCGCCTCGATTGGTCTCATCTTCGTCCGACGGTACCACTCTGCCCCCGCTTCAGAAGTACTGATAAGCACAGATCTTATAGGACTATCGGACTCCCCGATGTATTCAATCGCAATCAGTGAATATGTCACGCGCTCATTTGACTGAGCAAAGCAGTTCATTGCCGTTAACAGAAACACGATTGCGATCGCTAGTGCTCTTGTTGCCACACCTCTCATTTTCCACCCATTGGCATCAAATGCACCCCTTTTGCGTCGAGAGTAAAACCATACGAAATGGATTTAAGGACGTCATAAGAGCCATCCGAGTTTATTCCCACGAGAGACAAGTTAGCCTGCCACGAAATCGGCGTTCCCGTATACGCTCTCTGTGGGGCATCTGCAAACTTAACTACCCCCCCTGGATTTGCGCGTCCAATTCTTCCTGCGCGTTGAAAGATTTGGAATTGTAGTATGGCGCGTTATCGGGGGCAGCATCGAGGTACGGCACATTTGGCGAATTCCCAGGAGAAGGCATATTTGTAGTAACGGTTTGCACCCAATTATAATGTGCGTAAGCACTTGGATCACTTACTCTGGCCAGTAGGTCGATGGCTAAACCATCCCAGCCTGGCTTTCTTTGGAATTCCCGATAGTCGAGCACGTCGATGGTGGCTGATACAACGCGCTTCGCTGCCTCATTGAACAGATACCCAAACGCTCCTGTGATTGCGCCGTTGCCAAATTTCCCTCCGCCTGCGACGGAGGCCACGCCTCCGATTACAGCATGCGCCGTAACCGCAGCAGCGCCACTCAACCCTTTAAGCATGGGGCTGAATGCAGCGCTGGCGCCGGCGGATAGTGCTCCTGACTTACAGCTCCCACCTGATGCAACTGCCGATGCACAGCCTACAATCGCATGCCCAGCAACATTCACTCCATATGCCTCTGACATAAAGGTCGGAGTGCCGTGGCCGCCGCCGGGGAGCGGGTTCGCTCCGGGGAATTGGTTTGTGAGCTCGCCCACACCATAGAATGCGACGGCTGTGGCGGCGGCTATCACGCCAGCTTTCAAGACTTGCGTGAGACTACCGCCGAACATACCAGTGGTAACGGCTGCGCCGACGAATGCAGCAATAGGCGCAAACACTCCGGTCGCGGTCAAGGCAGCCGTAATGGCGATCTGCACCAGCGATTGCAAATTATTCGCGATAAAGTTGCCGATAGCCTTAGCGACGCCGCTAAAGAAGTGTCCGACGCTGCCGAAGAAGTTCGATAGCCAACTAAATCCGTTCGGATCCGTGAACGTCAGCGGGTCGTTGCCGACATAGGAGTACCTGTTCCAGCCCTGCGGATTGAGCGGCTCGGTCACGGTCGGATCGGCGCTGGTGAACCGCGCCAGCAAGGGATCGTAGACGCGGCCGTTCAGGTGCACGAGGCCGCCGACCGAGAGCTCCTCCTGGCCGGTGAAGCCGCGCGTGGTCTGGCTGGTGGTGCTGCCGGCGACGGCGTCGGTGCCGTCGACGTTGCGGCGCTTGCCCCAGGCGTCATAGGACAGACGCTGCTGCAGCAGGCCGTTCTCGTCGGTGAGCGCCACGATCGAGCCGAGATGGTCGGTGTGGAAGTAGCGCAGCGTCAGCGTCGTGCCGCTGGCGGCCGTCTGGGTGACGCGCATGCCGACCTTGGCATTGCCGACCGAGAGATAGTCGGTCCATTTCTGCGTCGTCGCGCCGGGGTTCTGCACCTCGGCCATCACGCCGAAGCCGGCAATGTACAGGGTGGTGCCTTCCGGCGTCACCTGCTTGAAGCGCTGGTGCTCGGTGTCGTCGACGAAGGAGATCGTCCGCGTGCCTTGCGTGATGCTCGCCGGCTTGTTGTAGGACGTATAGATGACACTGCGGCCGAGACCAGAGGTCTGGTTGCCGCTGGCATCGTAAGTGAAGGTCGCATTGATGCTGCCGCCGGCGACGCTCATCACGGCGTGCGGCAGCGGCGCCCCGGCTGCCGGATAGACGTAGGTGCCGACATCCGACTTCGACAGGATGTTGCCGATCGCGCTGTAGGAATAGGTCTTCACCAGCGGCGTCGGATTGAGGCTGGTCGTCGACGTCGTCAGCCGGTTCAACCCGTCGTAACTGAAGCTTTCGCTGACATTGGTGTTGGCGTCGCTGCGCGAGGTCAGATTGCCGAGCCAGTCGTAGCCGAAGCTCAGATTCTGCACGGCGCTGCCGGTGCCGGTGGCGACGCTGGTCAGCCGCCCCGTCAGCGGATCGAAGCCGCGGGTGGTGACCAGTCCATTGCCGGCGGTCTGCTGCGTCAGGTGCCCGTCGGCATCCATCGCATTCGCGGTCCAGAAGGCCTGGCTGGTGGCGTCGTCCTGCAGCTGGTTGGCGAAGCCGAGGCTGTTGTAGCCATAGCGCGCGGTGAAGCCAGAGGGGTAGCTGACCTTGATCAGCCGGCTGTTGGCGTCGTAGGTCGCGCCCATGGTGTAGGTGGCGCCATCGATAGTGGTCGCGACCTGCAGCGGACGGCCCAGGCTGTCATAGCTGAAGCTGCGGGCAAAGCCGTTGCCCGAGCCGGAGGTGATGCCACTCGAGGCCAGCTTGCCGATGCCGTTGGCCGCGGTGTCATAGGCCCAGACCGAGGTCATGTCCGGCTCGACCCGCTGCACCATGCGGCCCAGCCGGTCGTAGCTCAGGCTGACCGTCTGCCCCTTGGCGTCGGTCTGGGTGACCAGTTGCCCCAGCGTGTTGTAGCTGTAGGTCCAGTTGCCGAGATCGGGATCGCTGCTCGCGATCTTGCGGCCCCTGAGGTCATAGGTCGCGCTGACGACATTGCCCAGGGCGTCCGTGGTCTGCACCAGATTGCCGACCGCGTCATAGGCATAGGTCATGGTCTTGCCGAGCGTATCGGTGACCGCGACCACCTGGCCCTGGCTGCTCTTGGTGACCGTCCGCGTCTGGTTGAGCGCGTTGGTCTCAGTGGTCGTGAGACCATGATAGGCCGCCTGCGACACGCTGCCGTCTGGCTGCGTCGTCGTTAGGACCCGGCCCAGCGTATCGTAGGTGAAGGTCGTATAGCGCGGCGTGCCATCGTTCGCGAAATACGGCCGGCTGGTCTGCGTCACCCGTCCAAGCGCATGAGGGAATGAAGTGGACGCCGTTCTCGACCACGCTCGTCGCGGGGCCGCCTGAGACGTCGCAACAGCGCGAAGCCGGCATCAAATTCAATTGGGGAGACATGCTGACGGGAACCGTGGCGGTGTTCGACATCGACCGCGACAATGTTGCCTACACCACGTTCTATCTGCAAACCTCCTACAACTTCGATTGAGGTTCGACATGATCACACGCCGACAGATCGCGGCCGCAAGCGCGATGTTCGCAGCCATGCAACCGCGTCTCCAAGCCTTTGGTCAGCCGCGTCCGATGGACGTGGCAGACGCAGGGCAGCGGTCCGCCCACGACATCTCGACAATGCCGGCGCATTGGACGGGGAAGGAGCAGATCGCGCTACTGATCTATCCGGCCTTCACCGCGCTCGACATGGTCGGCCCACACTACATGTTCACCAACCTGATGGGCGCCACCACACACATCGTCGCCAAGACGATGGCGCCCGTCACCAGCGACACCGGGCTCGACAACTACTGGCCGAGTACGCGCCAGAGCCTCCGTTTCAGTCCGGCACACCGGCGGCCGCACCAGCCAGGACGCTCAAGCTGATGGACGACATGTTCGCCGGCTTCTTGGAGTACGTCAGAGTGGCGTGCGAGAGCGCTCGACGGAAATAGAACGAGGACGGCGCGTCACACGCCCCGAGGGGCTCGAGTCGCTTTCGGCGAACGTTCTCATTCCGTTCATCATGGGCGCAGGTCTCGGCTTGCTGTTCATGTTGGCGCTCTATCTGCTCGATGTCGGCCTGATCCCGGTCGCGCTCGCCATCGGGGCCGAGGAGCTCGTGATCGATGGCTGAGGCGAAGCGATCATTTTGACGCAGCGCAATGACTTCGAGGCGGCACCGCGTCAAATGCGCTTACAATGTTCGACTTCGATCAGCCGCTGTTCATCGCCGGGCTGCTGCTTGGCTTCTCATCCAGCCTGCACTGCTTCGGCATGTGCTCGGGCATCGCATCCAGCCTGCATTTCGCGGCCGACCTGGGCTCGTCTCGATCGCGGCCGAGTCCCGCGACAACGACCGTTCTGATCAATACGGGCCGCATTCTCGCTTACATGCTGGCCGGTGCCGTGGTCGGCGCCATGGGTTCTTCGGTCTTTGGCGCATTCGACCATGCGTTTGCTCATGCCATCCTGCGCTGGGCGGCCGCGGCGGCGCTCTCCTGGATCGGGCTTTCGATGCTCGATCTGGCGCCGCTGCCGACGGGCCTCTATCGCCTCGCATCCGGCGTCAGCTCAGCCATGACTCGCGCCGCGAATGCTGCGCCCCTTCCTCCGCGGCTGGGGCTGTTGGCGAGCGGCGCCGTCTGGGGCTTTCTTCCGTGCGCCATGGTCTATGCGGCGCTGTTCTATGCCATGCTGTCAGGCTCGTGGCTCGGCGGCGCTGTGGCCATGGGAGGCTTCGGCGTTGGCACCCTCCCCGCTCTGCTGGCCGCCGGTCTCGGCCTTCCGGTCCTGCGCCGCAGGGCCACATCGACGTGGCTGCGAAACATGGTCGGATTGGCCATCGTCACCGTTGGCGTCATGAGCGCCGTCATCCCGCCATCGACCCTGGCCGCGTGGTGCCGCTCCTGATCTGGCGATCGGCCACGCATCGCAACCGGGCTGATGCCGCCCGGGCATGGCTGTCTTCCAAAGCTCGCCTCGACGCGTCGATCATCAGCAATCGACCGAAGTGCCATCCGCTATTCGTCCAAGAGGTCCAGAAACTGTTCAATTCTTTCCAAGGCAGGCTCGCTGCTCCTCCCGGCATAGATGACCCGATTGCCATTACGTTGCAGCAGATGTGAGCACGACCTCCGGATCCGTCCCGGCAGCAGCATGGCCGCAATCGCGTCCGGCCCCACGTCGAGACGCATGATGCCGCGCTCTCTGCAACTGATCCTGAGCTTGGCAATTGCGAAAAAGTTGCTGGCCGCCAGCGGTAGCGTGCCGAAGCGGCGCTGCGTTTCGTCCTCCAGCTCCTCCAGCTGATCGTCGCTGCGGCACCGAGCGACGCGAGCGTAGATCTCGAGCCTGACGGCCTCGGACTGAATATAGTCCGAGGGAAGAAGCTCCGCGAGCGGCAGGTTCAGCTCAGGAATCCAAAGAGCGGACATCCCGTCTCGGTCGCCCTCGAGAGCCAGGGTCAGAAGATGGCCGTAGAGAGTCGGGCCAAACACCTGCACATGACCGGACTGACGATCCGAGAGCATGTCTCCACCACCGCGGAGATCGAGATCGCGGGCGCTGATCGCAAAGCCGGCGCCGGGGCGGTTCAGCTCCTCCAGAACAGACAGGCGCTGTTCCGACCGGCCGGAGCTGCCCTCGGTCAAGAAATGCGCAAATGCACGGATGCCGCCGCGCCCGACCCGGCCGCGCAGCTGATGCAATTGTGCAAGGCCAAATCTTTCCGGCCAGCACACCACGATGGTGTTGGCGCGCGGGATGTCGAGTCCGCTTTCCACGATGTTGGTCGCGAGCAAGACGTCCGCCTGGCCTTCGACGAAAGCCATCAGCCTTTCGTCGATCTCGTCGGCAGACAGCTTGCCGTGAAGCGACATGATCCGCAGTTCGGGCGCCAGCGTGTGGATGCGCGTGAGCATGGGATCCAGATCCTGAATCCTCGGGCAGACCACGAAGCTCTGACCGTTGCGTCGATGCTCGCGGACCAGGGCAGCCGCGATCGCAATATCCGACAGGGGCGCAACTTTGGTCACGACCGGCACGCGATGAACCGGAGGCGTTGCAATGACGCTGAGATCCCGCAAGCCGGTCAAGCCGGCCGCCAGCGTGCGCGGAATGGGGGTCGCACTCATCCAGAGCCGGTGACCGTTCTTGTTGAGGCTCGACAGCATGGCTTTGTCTGCCGCCCCGAAATGCTGCTCTTCGTCGATGATCACGAGCCCCAGATCGGCAAACTTGACCTCCTTAGATGCCAGCGAAAGCGTTCCGACGACGACCTTGAGCTCCCCGCTCTTCAAGCCTTCTCGGACCTTGCGCGCCTCGGCGGTCGAGGCGATCCGCGAGAGATTGCCGACCTCGATGCCGAGCGCAGCAAACCGCTTGCGGAACGTCTCGACATGCTGCCGCGCCAACACGGTCGTCGGGACCACAATGGCGACCTGCCTTCCAGCGAGGACCGTGGCGGCGGCGGCGCGCAACGCCACCTCGGTCTTGCCGAAGCCGACGTCACCGCAGACAATTCGGTCCATCGGGTGCCCCGAGGCAAGATCGTCCAGAACGTCGCGGATGGCATTGGCCTGATCGGGCGTGGTGAAATACGGAAAGCGCGCGACGAATTTCTCGTAGCTCGCCGGCCGCGGCACCAGCTTCGGTGCCGGCCGCCGCAGGCGCTGACTGCGCTGCTTCGCGAGCTCCTTGGCGACGACATGAATCTCGGTCTCGGCGGCCGCCCTCCGCGGCCGCCATGTCGTTCCATCAGCCTTGTCCAGAGAAGTGTCCCCGAGCTCAGCCGCGTACGGCCAGATCAAGGCCAGCTCCGCCAGAGGCACGAGAACGGCATCGTTCCCGGCGAAAACCAGCCGCACCATCTCGCGAGCAGAGACTCCGGCGCTGCCCATCGATCGCAATCCGCCGAGCCGGGCCAATCCACGTTGCAGATGAACGACCACCGATCCAAGCTCCGGCAGGTCCACGGCTTCGAAGCCAGGTGTCCAGGCCCAATTCGCGGGCTGCAGCTGATGGGCCCTGCTGCCGAGAACGTCGAACGCGGTGATGACGACGATCGGCTTGCGCCCTGGAACGACGAAGCCGGCGTCAAAGCCAGCCAGCAATGCGACTTCTCGCCTGCCCCTCGCGGTGGCCTGTGCCCAATCAGCGGCGCGCTCGGCTTTGACCCCGCTCATCCGCGCCATCAGGTGCAGATCCGCTTCGACGGCCGCAGCAAACACCACGCGCGCGCCGCCACGCTGGACTTCGTCGATAAATGCTCGAAGGGTCTTTCGGGGAGCGGATTCCTTGAAAAACTCCGGCGTTGCCCGGTATGGCGCGGCCGGCGGCAACACAGCGATGCTCTTTGCCGCCTGGACCCATTCGCGGCGGCTCACATACGCACGATCACGCTCCGCGCGAGGAGCCGCGTCCTCGATCGTGCTCAGCCAAGTGTCCGCGTGCTTGAGCACCTCGGCATCGGCGATCCACCTGGCTCGCCTGCAATACTCGAACAGGCTGGCCTTGTTCCGAGCTCGTGCCTTGAACGCCAGCCGCTCGGACATCGGATCGATCTGAAGCTCCTTGAGCTCGGAGATCACCTCCTGATTCAACGGATTGAAGGCGGCAATCCGCCGTATCCTGCCTCCGGAATGCTCGACCCTGACCGGGCCGCGGGCACCGGCAGGAAAGATCTCGAACGTTCTTCCGTGGAACAGCACACCGCCGGGATAGTCCGGGCTGTCGTCCAGGTCATATCCGAGCGCACCAAAGCGCGCCTCAAGCTGCTGTTCGGAGTAGGCGTCGCCGACCCGCATCAGCAAGCCAATTCGCGGCCAGTCGGCCGGCAGTGGAAGGCGCTCCATCAACGCCTCCACGGTCGTGATCAGCAGGATCGGCGTCTTTGCACACGCAAGCCTCCTCAATACGGACGTTCGCCTGCCGGCGATGTCACGCGACGGCTCGAGCAGATCGAATGGCAAGGTGTTCAGTCGTGGATAGACCAGCGCGTCACACGCCGGCTCGATATCCTGAATCACGGACGCCAGCCGCTCGGCTCTGCGCTCGTTCTTGGCCAGAAACACGAGGCCGCTTCGACCTGCCCCTTGCCACTCTGCCACGAGGTGCAGCGCCAAGAGTCCCAGAGGCGATGCGGAGGACACTGGAGGCCGCGCGGCCTCCGTCTTCTTGAGCGCGCCCGACATCTTCTTGCGCGGGGCCGGCTTCTTTGGTGCGGCGGATTGCTTTGGTGAAGTCGTTGTGCGCTGCGCCGAGCTGCAGGACGTACGAAGAACGGAGGGCAAAGATATCGGCTCGCGTGTGATTGAGGTCACCGGGAGGAAGGTCCGGCGCATCTGCCGACGATTAGCGGATTCGGACGCGCAAGGGCACCCCAGGATTTCGATTTGCATCGTCATTTTCCAACTCGACGTTGGACATGTCACTTGGCGGCATCATCGCATATCATGTGGTGTTCACTCCCCGGCCGAGCGTCTAGAACCATCCTGACGATCTGGATCACGTCAGACGAGCAATTTCCCGCCGACTGGACGCGCGCGGCTCCGGGCATGCGGTCGCATTCTCGCGGCTTCGTCAGCCCGAGGAATACATCCGTCGCGCACCTCGAAAGATGAGAGGCGCAGGGAGAGCCGGACCTCGACTGAGGCCCGTGGCCCGCCTGCGTAAAAAAATGCAGGCGGCAGGTACCACAGGTCCAGCCGGACGACCCGGCCCTCCCTGCGCGCTGGTTTTAACGGTGTCCTTCGTGCTCTCCTTGGGGACCGGGCTTTCTTGCCCCCATCGCCCGCGCGACGCTTGCGCATCGACCGCAGGCTTGACCTCAGCATCGGGAGGCCGGGACCACACGACTTCGCCGTCCGCGACACATGCGCTCGTCTGGCGCCGCATCCACGTCCACCGCAGCCCACCTCACGTATCGTGACGACGCGTACGCCCTCTGCACGAGGCGGGATGGGGCGAGTAGATCATCGATTTCTGAAAAATGGAAGATGAATATTTTCGCGGTGAGGTCTTGAAACGTAGCAAGCAATTGGGACGGCGGTGAAAATCGCCTTTCGGAGAATGTCTCCGCTGGCGCCGTTGGCCCCAAAGCTCGTTCCGCTTCGACGAACACCTCGCATATCATGGCCCCATGACCAAGCTCTTGGACAAAGCTGTCGAAGCCATCCGCCGCCTGCCGCCGAGCGACCAGGACAAGATCGCCCGCGCGATGCTCAGCCTCGCAGGTCATGAAGGACGAACCAGAGGCAATCGACCCGGCCCATGTGTCGTCAGTCCTCGAAGGACTGACTCAAGCCCAACGCGGCCAGTTCGCAACTGATGACGAGGTCCAGGCCGTCTTCCGCCGTTTCGATCGATGAGGCTGCGCTTGACGTCTCGAGCTGTAGAAGACTTGGGCGGGATCGCAGATTACTTCCACGATCGCTGCCGCCCGGCGCGTGCGTGCCGATAGCCTACACGCCCTTGAGCGGTTGACCGTCTATCCAGGACTGGGAAGACGGCAAAGCGTCGAAGGCATACGGAAGTCGGTCACACGAAAATACTCCTATTTCGTGCACTACATTGTTGAAGAAGCCAAGCGAGAGATCGTCGTGTTGAGCATTTGGCATCCTGCTCGCGAGCGTGAACACGAAGACGCGTAAGCTAGCGGGTCCGCATCTTGCGTCGCGATTTGGGACTTTCGGTGCTAGTAACGCAATTCTCCAGATCGATGAGCAATCGATGTCCAAAATCATATTGGCCCCCTTGCATCGATCAAGGAAGCTTGATCAATCTCCGCATCCAAGAGCTTGAAAATCTCGACCTTCGATCGGAACCGATCGGACTCATCCGAGCCCTTCTCGCCGTCATCTGGCAATTGCTGTGATAATCTACAAAACCTCTCACGCTGAAATTCGCAACTCAGTAAGGCAACTTTTTTTCGTGCCGCGGCGTCACAGCTGGCTCCTCCTTACCCGATGTCGCGCCGCAGCGTTGCCAATGAGGCGAATTGGGCGCAGGCTGCTCCCCAAGCGCGCAAGTCGCATATCATGGGAGAGACGCATGAAAGAGCCGGGACTCGACGGCCGCCACCGGGACAAGGATGGCGAGATCAGCAGGAAGCACGGCAATACGCTGGTTGGCACGTTGCGCAAGATCTACGGGAAATCGTTCGCGGCCGGCTATCCGGATGCGACCAAGCTCAGCGACGTGCTGCATCAGCTGAACGAGACGTCGCTCAGCCAGCTGCGCCGGGATCACGGCACCGGGCATCTGGAGCATAAGCTCAAGGAGGCTTCGAAGTAGTAGCCATTCTGACGGTGGTGGGATGCAGGTCGGAGGGCTGGCGGGACGCGCCGGCTTTGCGCCACCATCGGCTGACAAGTGCTGCACCATCGTCGCGCGCCGGGCAGACTTGAGGTCACGCGCAGATTTGAGATTGCGGGAATTGGCAAGACAACGTCGAGATTCCGGGCTCAAGGCCTGCGGCCTTGCCCCGGAATGACGTGGGTGTGATGCAGACGGTGCGCGGGACGCTGCGGATGGGTGACGAACGTCGGAAGCCCCGTGCACGGAGCTTTCCGACGCTTCGTGAGACCAGCTGACGAGTCTTACTTCCCCATGCTCCCCGCCTGGTTGGTGCCGGGTCCGACATTGCCCTGGCTCGACGAGGTGGAGTCGCGGCCGGACTTCATGCTGCTGCCGGTGGTCTGCATGTTGCTGCCGGTGGTCTGCGACGATGTCGTGGGCGTCGCGGCGTTGTGCTTCTTGGAATTCTTGGCTTGCGCGGCGAGCGGCACGGCGGCGAGGCTGACGGCAACGAAGGTGGCAATCGCGAGTTGCGTTGTCTTCATGGAAAGGGTCTCCATCGGGTTGAACTGCACGCTTGGCCAACCCGGCCGGGACATCACCGTTCCAGCGGGCGGATCAAGCGTTGTTGTCCGATGTCGACCGCGTGCGTGAAGGTGCGATGCAGCGGCGTCAGGCCGGTGCTTGCACCTGCGCGGCGGCCTGCTGCGGCGCAGGCCTGGGCAACGGCCTGAACGTCATCATCATCAGGACGGCGCCGAGGCCCATCACCCAGGAGCCGACGTAGAGCCAAGTGTAGCTGGCGAAGCTGTCGTAGATCAGGCCGCCGGCCAGGGGCCCTGTCGCCATGCCCAGGCTGCCGGCCATCGCCGTGCCGCCGATCACGGTGCCCATGATGCCCAACGGGAAGTTGTCGCGCGCGATCGCGGCGTAGAGCGGCATGGTGCCGGCATAGAGGAAGCCGAACGTCGCCGCGACGGCATAGAATGCGGCGAGGTCGCGCACCACCACATAGGCCAGCGCACCGAACGCCTGGGCGAGCAGGCCGAGCACCAGCACGCGCTTAGGCCCGAACCGGTCGCCGAGCAGGCCGAAGGCGATGCGGCCGCCGAGCCCGGCGAGCCCCTCGATGCTGTAGATCGTCACCGCCGCCATCAGCGGGATGCCGCAGGTGACGGCATAGCTCACGGTGTGGATGATCGGGCCGGAATGGGTGGCGCAGCAGAAGAAATTGGTGGCGAGCAGGATCAGGAACTGCGGCGAGCGCAGCGCCGCTGATCGCGTCATCTCAGGCGGCGCGTCGGCGGAACCCGGCGCGAGGGCGCCGCCGGGCGCCGACACGGGCGGACGGCCCACCAGCAGCGACGTGGGGATCATGATCACGGCGACGACGGCGGCGATGCACTGCATCGCGGTGCGCCAGTCATAGCTGGAGACGAGCCAGGCCGCGAGCGGCGACATCGTCATCGGCGCCACGCCCATGCCGGCCGACACCAGCGACACCGCCAGGCTGCGATGGGTGTCGAACCAGCCGGTGACGGTCGCCATGATCGGCGGGAAGATCGCCGCCGTCGCGACGCCTGCGATCAGGCCGAACAGCAGCTGAAACGCCAGCAGCGACGATGTCAGGCTTGCCAGCAGCAGACTGACGGCGAGCAGGGTCGAGCCGATCAGCAGCACGGGACGCGGGCCGATGCGGTCGGACAGCGTGCCCCAGGCCATGCTGGTGCAGGCCATCGCCAGGAAGCCGATCGTCAGCGCACTGGAAATGCCGGCGACGGACCAGCCGGTCGCGGCGGCCATCGGCTTGAGGAACACCGGCAGCGAGAACAGGCCGCCGACGGCGACGCAGCCGAGCACGCCTCCAGCCGCCACGATCACCCAGCGATAGTACGACGTGCTCATCTTGCGTCTCCTGCAGATTTCATCTGGAAGACGCGCCGCCGGTCGCCGAGACGACAGATGTCGGAATGTTTTTCAGCAGGGCTTGCGGAACTCCGCCGCCGCGGCGCCGGCTCACACCGGAATCATGCCGTGCTGGCGCTTGGTCTCGGCGGTCTCCTCGGAGACGAGATATTCGATGAAGGCGCGCGCGGCCTCGGCGTGGGCGCCGGCCTTGCACAGCGCCGCGGCGAACACGGTGCCCGGCTGCAGCGCCTCGGGCAGCAGGCCGACGATCTCGATGCCGGGCGCGCCGAGCATTTCGCTGAGCTGCTGGAAGCCGACATCGACCTCGCCGTCGGCGAGCAGCTTTGCGACGGGGATGCCGGGCTTGGCCTGAACCAGGCGGGAGGCCCCCTCGCCTTCCATGCCCCAGTCGCGGGCAAGCTTCTGCACATGGGTGCCGCTCGGCCCCGTGGAGATGCCGATCGCCTTGGCGTTCTCCATGGCCTTGCGCACGGCCGCCTCATCAAGCGGATCGGGCTTCGGGGTGCCCGTGCGCACGGCCATGGCCATCGGCGATTCCGCGATCTCGATGATGCTGCCGGAGACGAGATGCCCGTCGGCTTCGAGCTTCTGCAGCGCGTCCGACGCCAGCACCGCGAAGTCGAAGGCCTCGCCGGCGCGGATGCGCTTGGCGGCGTCGACGCCGCCGACGGATTCGATCGTGATCACCTCGCCCGTCGCCTCCTCATAGGCGGCCGCGAGCTCGGCGAGGATCTGCCGGGTGGCCATCGAGGAAATGCCGGCGGCGGTCACGCTCATGGTGGGCTCCGTTGGACAGGTCACGCGAGGATGCGGGGCATGCCCCAGCTCTCTAGCCGATAGGGTAAGCCGCCCGGCGAGGCAAGCCCGAGCGACCGGCCGACTGCTGCCATCGGACGCCTCAATCGCCGCTCGGCGGGGCCAGCGGCTGGACGATCTCCTGGAACGGCGGCAGCGCCTCGCAGCGGGCAGCGTGGGCGGCGAGCGCCGGATGGCGTGCCGCGTCGAACAGCTGCGGATGGGCTTCGCGCGTGAAGCGCAGCACGCAGGCGACGGCGATGTCGGCGTGGCCGATCCGTTCGCCATGCCAATAATCCGTCGTGACGGCCGCGCGCTCGGCCTCGAGCATCGCCAGCACGCCGGAGATCTGGGCCTCGCAGCGCGCGACCCACAGCGCCAGGCGGTCCTTGCGCAGCACGCGCTCGTAGATCAGGCTGACGGCCTTGTCGCCCAGTCCGGTGGCGAGCGCGATCGTATGCAGCTGCTTGCGGCGCAGCGCGCCGCCGCGCGCGAGCATGGCGCGGTCGGGGCCCACGGTCTCGTCGAGATGATCGAGAATCGCCGCTGAATCGATCAGCGCCTCGCCGTCGTCGCGCACCAGCACCGGGACGCGCAGCAGCGGATTATACGGCGCGATCTTGTCGGCGTCGCCGAAGGTCGACCACGGCCTGTGCTCGAACGGAATGCCGTAGAGCTTCAGCGCGATCGCCGTGCGGCGGACGAAGGGCGAGTCGTATTGGCCGATCAGGAACATGGGGAATCCTCCGATGCGCTGCATTGAAGCGTCAATCGGATGCGTTGTCAGCCGGCAAGTTCAGTCGATCAGCGGCACATGCGCGGCGACATCGCGCGGCAGGATGCCGTCGAGCCGCGGGTCGGGAGCGATCTCGACCTGCCGCCGATAGGGGCGAAAGCCGGAGCGCTGGTAGAACGCCAGCGCGCGCGGATGGTCGAAGCTGCAGGTGTGAACCCACAGCCGGCCGAGCGGCCGCGCCCAGGCGCGGCGCAGCGCGTGGTTCATCAGCAGCCGGCCGGCGCCGGTGCCGATCAGCTTCGCGGTGACCCCGAACAGCACCAGCTCGCACTCGTTCTTCCTGCGGAAGTCGAGCTCCAGCAGGGCCTCGTCGCCGCCGTCATGGGCGAGCGTGGTGATCTCGACGCCATCGGGGCGAATGCTTGCCGCAAGCTCGGCGTCATTCATCCGCAGGCGCTGCGACCACAGCCATTCACGGCCGACGCGCGTGTAGAGGTCGCGGTACCAATCCAGGCCCGGCTGCGCGACCCGGCGAATGGTCCAGTCGCCGACCGGGTCGGGCGGCAACACCGGCGCCGCCAACATCTCGAGCGAGGTGACGACGGCGGCGATCTTGCCGGGCGGGACGTCGAAAGTGCCGTCCGGAATGGCCATGATGAGTCCCATCTGTTTGTGCCTTCCGCACATGCGCTTGCCGGAAGTGCGGTGGAGGAGCGTGAGGTGTGCCGATTCTGAGAATGTCAGAACTTTTCGTCAAAGACAGGGGTTCATGACCGGCTCGCGCGGGTTCGCGAGGAGCTTCTTCACCGAGGCCCGGAGTTGCTCGGGAGCAATGCTGCGGAAGCGCTCAAGATCAGAACTTCGGCAGTGAATTTGGAGTCCTCGTCGCTGCCCTTGCGCGATATCCGCCGAAGCAGCGCGGCGCTTGAACTCGTCCAGCATCGCTCGTGTCGGTTTCAAGGAGGAATTCGCCAGGATGAAGTCGTCTATGGCGACGACCGCCTCGTCGATTGCATCGTCGGTCGATCGCCGAGGCAGCTCACACATCGCCGTTTGGGCCTGGACGGAAAGATAAATTGACCAGACGCATAAGACTGCGCCGTCGCCACTCTTGTCGACTTCGAACTGCCTTGGCCCAAGCACCATTTTCTCCTCACCGCGCGACGGCGCGGTGGGGAGAAGAAATCCGGCCAGGACAACGAGCATGTGAAAGGGCGAGAGAACGGGACGCGGCATCGAGACCTCCATCCAGCCGGTGACGCCGATACAAGCCCGCGCATCACAGCATGGTTTCTTGACGCCCCCTACTCGCCTTCGTCGCTCGCCAGCACGCCCTTCACGGCGCGGGCCCAGCCGGCGAGCTTGCGCTGGCGGGTCGCGGCGCTCATCGCCGGCTTGAAGCGGTGCTCGAGCCGCCAGTTGTCGGCGAACTTCTCCGGCTCGGGATACACGCCGGCGTGGAGGCCGGCGAGATAGGCGGCCCCTAACGCCGTCGTCTCCTGGATCATCGGACGGTCGACCGGCGCGTCGAGCAGGTCGGCGAGGCGCTGCATGGTCCAGTCCGACGCCGTCATGCCGCCGTCGACACGCAGCACGATCGTCGCCGCCGACGCATCCGGCCAGTCGGCGCGCATTGCCGCCCACAAATCGTAGGTCTGGTAGCAGACGCTCTCGAGCGTGGCATGCGCGAGCTCGGCGGGCCCGGTGTTGCGGGTCAGGCCGAACAGCGCGCCGCGGACGCGCGGATTCCAATAGGGCGCGCCCAGGCCGACGAAGGCCGGCACCAGATAGACCGACTGCATCGAGTCGGACTTGTCGGCGAGCGGGCCGGTCTCCGCGGCGTGCCTGATGATGCCGAGGCCGTCGCGCAGCCACTGCACCGCCGAGCCGGCCACGAAGATCGAGCCTTCGAGCGCATAGGTGCGCTCACCGTTCAACTGATAGGCGATGGTGGTCAGCAGCTTGTTGTTCGACTTCACCGGGGTGGCGCCGGTGTTGAGCAGCGCGAAGCAGCCGGTGCCGTAGGTCGACTTCATCATGCCCGGCGTGAAGCAGGCCTGGCCGATGGTCGCGGCCTGCTGGTCGCCGGCGATGCCTGCGACCTTGATCGGGCCGCCGAACAAATCGGGCATGGTGGTGCCGAAATCGGCCGAGGAGTCCTTGACCTCGGGCAGCATCGAGCGCGGCACGCGCAACAGCTCGAGCAGCGCATCGTCCCACACGCCGCCGTGGATGTTGAACAGCAGCGTGCGCGAGGCATTGGTGGCGTCGGTCGCATGCACCTTGCCGCCGGTGAGCCGCCACAGCAGGTAACAGTCGACGGTGCCGAACAGCAGCTCGCCGCGCTCGGCGCGCTCGCGCGCGCCCGGCACGTGGTCGAGAATCCAGGCCACCTTGGTGCCGGAGAAATAGGGGTCGATGATCAGGCCGGTCCTGGCGCTGACGGCCGGTTCGTGGCCTTCTGCTTTAAGTCGCGCGCAGATGTCGGCGGTGCGGCGGTCCTGCCAGACGATGGCGCGGTGGACGGCCTGGCCGGTGGCGCGGTCCCACACCACGGTGGTCTCGCGCTGGTTGGTGATGCCGATCGCGGCGATGTCCCCGGCCGTCAGCCCCGCCTTCTCCAGCGCGTCGCGGCAGGTCATCACGGTCGAGGTCCAGATGTCCTCCGGCTCGTGCTCGACCCAGCCCGACGCCGGGAAATGCTGCGGGAATTCCTGCTGCGCCACGGCGGCGATCGAGATGTCTGAGCGGAACACCATCGCGCGCGAGGACGTGGTGCCCTGATCGATGGCCAGCACGAAGGACATGGGGTTTCTTCCCGGGCAGTTGACGACGTTGGGCCGACAAGCAAGCGGATCATGGGCACGAGGTCAAGGTGGAGCCGCACATGCGGTGTTCACCCTCCCCTGGAGGGGGAGGGTCGGGTCGCATGAAGCGCAGCGGAATGCGAGACGGGGTGGGGTGAAGCCGCAAGCGCAGGTGCTTGTGGAGAGATCACCCCACCCCGCCTCACGTCTCGCTTCGCTCGGCGCGAGGCGACCCTCCCCCTCCAGGGGAGGGTGAACACCACATCAGCGCCGCCGCTTAGGCACGAGAGGCTACACCGCTGCCGTCGTCACGCCGCCATCCACCACGATGGTCTGGCCCGTCATGAAGGTTGACGCATCCGAGGCCAGGTAGGCCACGGCGCCGGCGATCTCGTGCGGCTCGCCGATCCGGCGTAGCGGTGTCGTCGCGCAGCGCTGCTTGAGGCGAGCTTCGTCCTCCCACAGCGCGCGGGCGAAATCGGTCTTGACCAGGCCCGGCGCGACGCAATTGACGCGCACGCCTTGCGGACCCCATTCGCCGGCGAGGCTGCGGCACAGCGAAAAGTCGGCCGCCTTGGAGATGCCATAGGCGCCGATCACGGTCGAGCCGCGCAGGCCGCCGATCGAGGAGACGATGATGACCGAGCCCTTCCCTCGCGCAGCCATGGGCGGAATCGCCTTGGCGCAGAGCCAGAGGTTGCTCTTCACGTTGGAGGCCATGATCTTGTCGAAGGCCTCGTCGGTGATGTCGAGCAACGGGCCGTAATACGGGTTGACCGCGGCGTTGCAGACGAGGATGTCGACCTGGCCGTAATGCTTGACGGCGCCGTCGATCAGCGCGTCGACCTCAGGCCGGCGCGAGATGTTGCAGGGGATGACATGCGCGTCGCCGCCATGGGCGCGGATGCCGCTCGCGACATCCTCGCAGGCGTCCGCCTTGCGGCTGGAGATCACGACCTTGGCGCCGAGCTGCGCCAGCAGCTCCGCCGACGCCCGGCCGATGCCGCGACTGGAGCCGGTGACGACAGCGACCTGGCCGGCGAGGTTGAAGGGGTTGGGGGTCATTTGTCGCTCCTCCGCGGCATCCTCACACTCCGCCGTCATCGCCTGGCTCGACCGGGCGATCCAGTACGCTGCGGCGGCTTTGATTGAGCCACGACGCCGGCGAATACTGGATGCCCCGCTTTCGCGGGGCGTGGCGGTTATTATAACAACATCGAGATTCCGGGTTCACGCGCATGCGCGCGTGCCCCGGAATGACGTCGTGGGGTCAGATCAGCCCACCCGCCTCGCTGACGCGGCGCATGTGGTGGTCGGTGTCGCCGAAGGTCAGCTCGATCATCGACAGGCGCTTGAAGTAGTGGCCGATCTTGGCCTCCATCGTCATGCCGATGCCGCCGTGGAGCTGGATCGCCTGCTGGCCGACGAACTTGGCCGACTTGCCGATCTGCACCTTGGCCGCCGCGATCGAGGTGGCGCGCTCCTTGGCATCGTCGAACTCGGCGGCCATCGTGGCGAACATCGACATCGAGCGGGCCTGCTCCAGCGCCACGAACATGTCGGACGCCCGGTGCTGCAGCGACTGGAACGAGCCGATCGCGACGCCGAACTGCTTGCGGGTCTTGATGTACTCGACCGTGGTCTTGAGCGACTCGTCCATCAGGCCGACGGCTTCCGCGCACAGCGCGATGCGGGCCTCGTCGACGACGCGCTCGATCAGCGGCAGGGCGTTGGCCGGATCGCCGATGACGGCGTCAGCACCGACCTCGACACCGGTGAAGGTGATGTCGGCGGCATGCAGGCCGTCCTGGGTCGGATAGCCCTTGCGGGTGACGCCCTTGGCGTCGGCCGGCACGATGAACACGCCGATGCCCGACTTGTCGCGCTGGCCGCCGGAGGTGCGCGCGGTCACGATCAAGGTGTCGGCGTTCTCGCCGTTGAGCACGACGAACTTCTCACCGTCGACGACCCAGCCGTCGCCCTTCTTCTTGGCGGAGGTGGCGACGTCGAACAGGTCGTAGCGCGACTGCTTCTCGAGCTGGGCGAACGCGAACGTCTTGCTGCCGTCGATGATTCCCGGCAGATGCGCCGCCTTCTGCGCCGCCGAGCCGCCATGGCGAAGGAAGCCGCCCGACAGCACCACGGTCGCGAGATACGGCTCGAGCACCAGCGCCCGGCCCATCGCCTCCATCACGATCATGGTCTCGACGCCGCCGGCGCCGAAACCGCCGTCTTCTTCCGAGAACGGCAGACCGAGCAGGCCCTGCTCGGCGAGCTTGGACCAGATCGCCTGGCTCCAGCCGCCCTTCTCCTTCATGTACAGCTTGCGCTTGTCGAAATCATAGGCATCCGCCAGCAGGCCGTCGATGCTGTCCTTGAGGAGACGCTGCTCCTCGGTGAGATCAAAATCCATGTGAGTTGCTCTCTCGAAACGCGTGCGTTTGTTGTCGGCGCCGTTGTCGCCATTCATTCCCCTGTCATCCCCGCGAAAGCGGGGATCCAGTACGCCGCGGCGGTTGTGATTTGCCACGACTGCCGCGGCGTACTGGGTCCCCCGCCTCCGCGGGGGACGACAGTTGTGTGTGTCGAACCACCTCGGCTCAGAGCCCCAGCACCGCCTTGGCGATGATGTTGCGCTGGATCTCGTTGGAGCCGCCGTAGATCGAGACCTTGCGGTTGTTGAAGTAGCTCGGCGCGATCTGGGCGGTCCAATCCATGGTCTCGTTGCTGTCGTCGTCGCCATGGACATCATAGGGCGCGGCGAACGGGCCGATCACCTCCATCAGCAGCTCGGTGGTGGTCTGCTGGATCTCGGAGCCCTTGATCTTCAGCACCGAGGAGGCCGGGTTGGGCTTGCCCTTGCCGTGCTTGCCCTCGTCGGCGACGACGCGCAGCTGCGTCAGCTCCAGCGCCTTCAGCTCGACCTCGCAGGCGGTGAGCTTCTCGCGGAACGACGGGTCTTCCAGCACCGGGCGGCCGCCCGCCTCGATCTTGGCGGCGAGCTCCTTGATGCGGCGGATGCGCTCCTTGGAGACGCCGACGCGGGCGATGCCGGTGCGCTCATTGCCGAGCAGGAATTTCGCGTAGTCCCAGCCCTTGTTCTCCTCGCCGATCAGGTTCTCGATGGGCACCTCGACGTCGTCGAAGAACACCTCATTGACCTCGTGGCCGCCGTCGATGGTCTGGATCGGCCGCACCGTGACGCCCTTCGACTTCATGCTGAAGACGATGAAGGAGATGCCCATCTGCTTCTTGGCGGAGGGATCGGTGCGGCACAGGCAGAAGATCATGTCGGCGTGCTGGGCAAGCGTGGTCCAGGTCTTCTGGCCGTTGATGATCCACTTGTCGCCGCGGCGCTCGGCCTTGGTCTTCAGCGAGGCGAGGTCTGAGCCCGAGCCCGGCTCGGAGAAGCCCTGGCACCACCAATCGTCGACATTGGCGATGCGCGGCAGGTACTTCTTCTTCTGCTCCTCATTGCCGAAGGTGTAGATGACCGGGCCGACCATGCTGACGCCGAAGGCGAGCGGCTGCGGCGCCGGATAGGCCTGCAGCTCCTCGTTGAAGATGTAGTGCTGCACCGAGCTCCAGCCGGTGCCGCCATATTCCGTCGGCCAATGCGAGACGCCCCAGCCCTTCTTGTTGAGGATGCGCCACCAGGTCACCATCTCGTCCTTCGACAGATGCCGGCCCTCGATCATCTTCCGGCGCGTCTCCGCGGGCACGTTGTCCCTGAAGAACTGCCGCACGTCCTCGCGGAACGCCTGCTCTTCCTTCGTGAATGCAAGATCCATTGGATCCTCCCGTTAGTATCTCGATCGTTCGTTTCGTCGTCCCGGCGAAAGCCGGGACCCATAACCACCGGCTGTCGTTGGGAGCACAGGCATCTGCCACCGTGCCTCAAGCGACATCACGCGGTATGGGTCCCGGATCTGCGCCCGCAAGCGCGTTGCGCTTGCGGGCTTGTCCGGGACGACACCTGTTTGAAATGCCGCGCGAGGTTCGCGCGGCATTTCAAGTATTATTGCAACACCTCGAACAGGCCGGCGGCGCCCATGCCGCCGCCGACGCACATGGTGACGACGGCGTACTTGGCCTTGCGGCGGCGGCCTTCGATCAGCGCGTGGCCGGTGAGGCGCGCGCCCGACATGCCGTAGGGATGGCCGACCGAGATCGCGCCGCCATTGACGTTGATCTTGTCGGGGTCGATGCCCAGCTTGTCGCGGCAGTACAGCACCTGCACCGCAAACGCCTCGTTGAGCTCCCACAGGCCGATGTCGTCGACCGTGAGGCCATGGCGCTTGAGCAGGCGCGGCACCGCGAACACCGGGCCGATGCCCATCTCGTCCGGCTCGCAGCCATGCGCGACGAAGCCGCGGAAGATGCCGAGCGGCTGCAGGCCGCGCTTGGCGGCGGTGGCGTCGCTCATGATCACGCAGGCCGAGGCGCCGTCTGACAACTGGCTGGCATTGCCGGCGGTGATCGAGAAGCCGTCGCCGCGCACGGCCTTGAGGCCGGCAAGACCTTCGGCCGTCGTCTCGGGACGCGGACCCTCGTCCTGCGACAGGGTGATGTCCTTGAACGAGATGTTGCCGGTCGCCTTGTCGGTCACCGCCATCTTGGTCGAGATCGGCGCCAGCTCGTCGTTGAACTTGCCGCCCTGCTGCGCGGCAGCGGTCCGGCGCTGGCTTTCGAGCGCATATTCGTCCTGGCGCTCGCGCGAGATGCCGTAGCGCTTGGCGACGATTTCGGCGGTGTCGATCATCGGCATGTAGACGTCGCCCTTGATCTCGAGCAGCGCCGGGTCCGTCGCCTGGAACGCGTTCATCTTGTCGTTCTGGACCAGCGAGATCGACTCGCCGCCGCCGCCGACCGCGATCTCGACGCCGTCAAAGATCACCGAACGCGCCGCGAGCGCGATCGCCTGCAGGCCCGAGGCGCATTGGCGGTCGATGGTGGTGCCGCCGACCGACACCGGCAGGCCGGCGCGCAAGAGCGCCTTGCGCGCGATGTTGCCGCCGGTCGAGCCCTGCTGCAGGGCCGCGCCCATCACGACGTCCTCGACCTCGGCCGGATCGACCTTGGCGCGCTTGACGGCCTCGCCGATGGCGTGGCCGAGCAGCGTGGCGCCGCCGGTGGCGTTGAGCGCGCCGCGATAGGCCTTGCCGATCGGCGTGCGGGCGGTGGAAACGATGACGGCATCGGTCATGGGCGACCTCCTGTTGTTGTTAGTGGTGTTGGCTGTGAGATGTGGATGATTGCTGCTGGCGCAATTCGTGGCGCGACAATTTACCGACCGGCGTGCGCGGCAGTTCGTCGACGAACTCGACCGCCGCCGGCAGTTCGTGCTTGCCGAGCTTGCCGGTGAGGAAGGTGCGGAGCTCCTCGACCGGGAACGGCGCGAAGCCGTCGCGCAGCTTGATGAACGCCTTGGCCGCCTCGCCGCGATAGGCATCGGGAATGCCGATCACGATCACCTCCTGAACGGCAGGATGGGTGTAGATCGCCTGCTCGATCATCTGCGGATAGACGTTGAAGCCGCCGGAGATGATCATGTCCTTCTTGCGGTCGACCAGGAAGTAGAAGCCGTCGGCATCGACATAGCCGATGTCGCCGGTGAGGAAGTGATCGCCGACGAAGGATTGTGCCGATTCTTCCGGCCGGTTCCAATAGCCCCTGGTGACGTTCGGCCCCTTGACGCGGATTTCGCCGACCTCGTTGATGCCGAGCACCCTCGAGGGATCTTCCAGCGACACCACGTCCATCTCGATGCCGGGCAGCGCGATACCGATCGAGCCCGGCTTCTCCGGCCCCTCCTTGGGATGGCTGGTGCCGGGCGAGCAGGTCTCGGTCATGCCCCAGCCGCTCTTCAGCTTCATGCCGACGCGGCGCTCCAGGATGCGTGCGACCTCGACGGGCAGCGGCGCGCCGCCCGAGCCGACGCTGGTGAGCGACGACAGATCGCGCTTGTCGAGATCGGGCAGGTTGGCGATCGCGATCCACATCGTCGGCACGCCCGGGAAATAGGTCGCGCGCTTGACCTCGATGTCGCGCATCACGGCCTCGAGATCGAAGCGCTGATGCAGCGAGACCAGGCTGCCGATGCGCAGCGCGGTCAGCAGCACGACGGTCAGTGCGTAGATGTGGAACAGCGGCAGCACGCAGATGACACGGTCGCCGCCGTCATGCTGGGTCCGCGTGGCGCGGCTCCAGATCTCGATGATCGAGACGGCGGAGGTGAGATTGCCGTGCGTCAGCATCGCGCCCTTGGGCAGGCCGGTGGTGCCGCCGGTGTATTGCAGGAGCGCGATGTCGTCGGGCGAAATTGCAGGCCACGCTGCGGGGGGCACGGCGCCTTCGACGAACGCGCGATGCGTGATCACCGCCGGATGATCCGGCAGCGCCGTCTGTGGCGTGCCGGCCTTGCCCCAATGATCATCCTCGCAGACGATCAGACGGTCGAGCAGCCCCTTCGCCAAAAACTTCAGCGCCATCGGCAGCAGCGCCGACAGGTTCGACGTCACCAGGATGCGCGCGCCGGAGTCGCTGAGCTTGTGCGACAGCGCGATCTCGCCGTCGAGCGGCGACAGATGCACGACACGGGCGCCGGCCTTGAGCGCGCCGAAGAAATTGATCGGATGGTCCGGCGAGTTGCCGAGGAACAGCGCGATCGAGGCCCCCTTGCCGAAACCGGCGCGCAGGAACGCGGCGGCGGCCTGGTCAACGTGGCCGGCGAGCTGATTGAAACTGATCGGACGATCGCGGAATTCCAGCGCATGGCGATCGCCGAAGTCGCTCACGGACTTCGCCAGCAGATCCGGCAAGGTGCCGCGCGCGATCGGCGCGTCCCAGCGGACGCCTTCGGGATAGAACTGTTCGCCGGGATGGGTCATGCAAGCTCAACTTCCGTTGGCGTAAGATAGCCCCGCTGCTTCCGTTCCCTCCCCCCTTGTGGGGGAGGGTCAGGGAGGGGGGGCGCCCCGGGGGAGACTGCCTGTGTGGACCCCCACCCCCGACCCCTCCCCGCAAGGGGGAGGGGAGTCGAGCCGTACGCGGAGCTACAGCGTGGCCGCTTCAAGCGGCCTTACCCTGAGCCAGCGAAGCGAAGGTCTTGCCTTCATCCGCGAGCCGCTTCAGCAGCGGGGCCGGCTCCAGCGACGGGTCGTTGGTCTCCTTCGCGTAGAACGCCAGCCGCTCGGCGATGTGCTTCAGGCCGACGCTGTCGGCCCAGTACATCGGGCCGCCGCGATAGATCGGCCAGCCATAGCCATACAGCCAGACCACGTCGATGTCGGACGGCCGCGCGGCGATGCCCTCGGCGAGGATCTTCGCGCCCTCGTTGATCATCGGATACATCATGCGCTCGAGGATCTCCTCGTCGCTGACGGCGCGGCGCTTGAGGCCGAGCTTGGCGAGGGTCTCGTCGATCAGCTTCTCGACGTCCGGATCCGGCAGCGGCGCACGCGAGCCGGCTTCGTATTTGTAGTAGCCCTTACCGGTCTTCTGGCCGAAGCGGCCGGCTTCGCACAGCGCATCCGCGATCTCGCTCTTGATGCCCCTGTCCTTGCGCGAGCGCCAGCCGATGTCGAGGCCGGCGAGATCGCCCATCGCGAACGGGCCCATCGGCATGCCGAACTTGGTGACGACGGCATCGACCTGCTGCGGCAGCGCGCCTTCGAACAGCAGCTTCTCGGCCTGCTTGCCGCGCTGCGCCAGCATGCGGTTGCCGACGAAGCCGTCGCAGACGCCGACCACGGCCGGCACCTTGGCGATCTTGCGCGCGATCGACACCGCCGTGACGAGCGCGTCCGGCGCGGTCTTGTCGGCGCGCACGATCTCGCACAGCTTCATGACGTTGGCCGGCGAGAAGAAGTGCATGCCGAGCACGTCCTGCGGACGGCTGGTCTCGGCGGCGATGGCGTCGATGTTCAGATAAGAGGTGTTGGAGGCCAGCACCGCGCCCGGCTTGGCGTACTGATCGAGCTTGCCGAACACTTCCTTCTTCACCGCCATGGTCTCGAACACGGCCTCGATCACGAGGTCGGCGTCCTTGACGTTCTCCAGGCCGACCTTGCCGTCGATCAGCGCCATGCGCTTGGCCGGCGCATCCGCCGGGATGCCGCCGCGCGCGGCGGTGGCCTCCCAGTTCTTCTGCATGATGCCCATGCCGCGCTTGAGCTGCTCCTCGGCGGTCTCGATCAAGGTGACCGGAATACCGGCATTGGCGAACGACATCGCGATGCCGCCGCCCATGGTG
The DNA here is from genome assembly GCF_032377575.1 of Bradyrhizobium sp. SZCCHNS2022. Classification (NCBI taxonomy): domain Bacteria; kingdom Pseudomonadati; phylum Pseudomonadota; class Alphaproteobacteria; order Hyphomicrobiales; family Nitrobacteraceae; genus Bradyrhizobium; species Bradyrhizobium sp. SZCCHNS2022. The sequence goes on from NZ_JAUHHZ010000001.1 coordinate 4,840,210, forward strand.
CCGGCGCCGATGATGGCGACGCGCTCGACCTTGCGGCCCTTGGTGCCCTCGGGCACGCCGGCAATCTTGGCCGCCTCGCGCTCGGCGAAGAACGCATAGCGCTGCGCCTTCGACTGGTCGCTGGCAACGAGCTTGAGGAATCCTTCGCGCTCGCGCTTGAGGCCTTCGTCGAACGGCAGATCGATCGCGTAGCCGACCGCATCGGCCGCCGCGAACGGCGCTTCAAGTCCGCGCGACTTCTTGGTGATCGCGGCCACCGCATTGGTGAAGATCGAACGATCGGCCTTGGCTGCGGCGATCTTCGAATCGTCATCCCGCAGCTTGCGCAGCGGACGGTTCTCCGCCACCACCTTGCGCGCAAAATCGACACCGCCGGACGCCGGCCCCTCGACGATCTCCTCGATCAGTCCCGACTTGAGCGCCTCCGCAGCGCCGATCGGGTCGCCGCCGACGATCATCTTGACCGCGAGCTCCGGACCGACCGCACGCGGCAGGCGTTGCGTGCCGCCGGCGCCCGGCAGCAGGCCGAGCTTGACCTCGGGCAGGCCGAGCTTCGAGTCCTTGGTGGCGACACGGTAATGACAGGCCAGCGCCACTTCGAGGCCACCACCGAGCGCGGTGCCATGGATCGCCGCGATCACCGGCTTGGGGCTGTTCTCGATCGTGCTCAGCACGTCGTTGAGCGCTGGCGGCTTCGGCGGCTTGCCGAACTCGGTGATATCGGCTCCGGCGATGAAGGTCCGCCCGCCGCAGGTCAGCACGATCGCCTTGATTGCGGGGTCGTCGATCGCCGCCTTGACGTTGTCCAGGATGCCGCCGCGGACTGCGGCACTCAGCGCATTGACCGGCGGACTGTCGATGGTGACGATGCCGATAATGTCTTGGCGATCAAGCTTTGCCACTTCGCTCACGCTAGGCTCCTTGGGATGTCGTTTCTTTGCGGCCGGTTAACGCCCCGACCCATTCTTCGCTCTTCATTTGCGCAGAGTATCAGCCTTGCTTGCGTCTACCCGCTGCCGAACGTCAATTCCGCAGTGCGAAATCTAATTCCACATCTTGACAGCCAGGGTTATTTTGAAGCACGAGCGTTGTCAACGAGGCTCATCAATCAACAGCCGATGACATGAAACGCCCAGGGAAGAAAGCTGCGACCGATCGCAACTTCGTCGTTGCGTTGTCGCGCGGCCTCGAAGTGCTCAGGGCTTTCAGGCCCAATGACGGCCTGCTGGGCAACCAGGAGATCGCCGCGCGCACCAACCTGCCCAAGCCGACCGTGTCGCGCCTGACATACACGCTGACCAAGCTCGGCTACCTCACTCCCGTTCCCCGCTTCGAGAAATATCAGCTCGCACCGTCCGCGCTGCTGCTCGGCTATGCCGCGCTCGCCAATCTCGGCGTGCGGCAGCTGTCGGAGCCGTTCCGCGAGCAGCTGATGCGCGAAACCGGCGGCGCGGTGGCGATCGGCGGCCGCGACCGGCTCAGCATGATCTATATCGGCCAGAGCCGGCACGGCGTGGTCAATGTCGAGCTCGATGTCGGCTCGCGCATTCCGATTGCGACCACCGCGATGGGCCGGGCATACCTCTGGGCCCTGCCCGAGGAGGAACGCACGGTCCTGATGCGCGAGATGCGCGAGCATTACGGCAACCGCTGGCCCAGGATTCGCGACGGCATCGAGCGCGCCGGTGAAACCGTCGCCAGGCACGGCTTCACGATCTCGGCCGGCGAGTGGCAGGACGACGTCCACGCCGTCGGCGTTGCGCTCAGGCTCAACGATGGAACAGGTCCCTACGCGATCAATTGCGGCGCGCCTGCATTCCGCTTCACGGAAGAGCGTCTGCTGACCGACATTGGACCTCGTCTCGTCGCGATGGTAAGGAAAATCGAAGCAGCGCTTGGCGGACTCGCTCCGCAAACTAATCAGACGAATACTCAGACGAGCCAATCGTCTCACAAAGAACCCAATAAAAAGCCGAAGCCAGGAGGAAAAGTTGCCCGTGTTGCCGAGGGTATCAGATAGCCTGCATCATCGCGGTCGGCTGGCGCCGCGTCCGTCCCTGAATGATTTCGGGAGGGGCGAGACGAGATGACGCAGGCACAACTCGCCCAGACTGACGCCCCGCTGCTCGCGGTTCGCGACGTCAGCGTCGTGTTCGGCGGCATCGTCGCGCTGAACGGCGTGTCGTTCGACATGCAGAAGGGCCAGATCCTCGGCCTCATCGGCCCGAACGGCGCCGGCAAGACCACGCTGTTCAACTGCCTCAGCCGGCTCTATCAGCCGAGCTCGGGCGACATCCTGATGGAAGGCCACAGCATCCTGAAGCGGCCGCCGCACCGCATCGCCGAGATCGGCATCGGCCGCACGTTCCAGAACGTCGCGCTGTTTCCCAATCTGTCGGTGCTCGACAACGTTCGCGTCGGCACGCATGCGCGCACCTCCAGCGACATCATCTCGGATTCGCTGCGGCTGGCCTGGATCCGGCGCAGCGAGACCTCGGTGAACACCAAGGTTCACGAGATCCTCGCCTATCTCAATCTCGAGGAGGTCGCGCACAAGACCGTGTCCGGCCTGCCGTTCGGCACGCAGAAGCGCGTCGAGCTGGCGCGCGCGCTCGCCGCCGATCCGAAGATCCTGCTGCTCGACGAGCCCGCCGGCGGCCTCAATCACGAGGAAGTCTATGTGCTCGGTGACCTGATCCGCCGCATCCGCGACGATCGTCACGTCACCGTGCTGCTGGTCGAGCATCACATGGGTCTCGTGATGTCGATCGCAGACCATGTCGTGGCGCTGAACTTCGGCCGCAAGCTCGCCGAGGGCACGCCGGCCCAGGTGCAGGCCGATCCCGACGTCATCAAGGCCTATCTCGGGAGCAAGGATCAATGACGGCGCTTCTCAACGTCAAGGACCTGCGCGCCTATTACGGCCAGGTCCAGGCCCTGCACGGCCTCTCCTTCTCGCTCAACGAGGGCTCGCTGACGACGCTGCTCGGCGCCAACGGCGCCGGCAAGACCACCACCTTGCGTGCGATCTGCAACATGGTGCGCTCGACCGGCGCGATCGAGTTCGAGGGCAAGCCGCTCAATAACAGATCCACCGAGAGCATCGTCCGCTTCGGCATCGCGCATGTGCCGCAGGGCCGCGGCACCTTCACCAACATGACGGTGGAGGAGAACCTGCAGCTCGGCGCCATCACCCGCGGCGACAAGGCGGCCATCGTCGCCGACATCGAGCGGATGTATTCCTACTTCCCGAAGCTCAAGGAGCGTCACACCCAGCAGGCCGGCACGCTGTCCGGCGGCGAGCAGCAGATGCTGGCTGTGGCCCGCGCCCTGATGCTGCGTCCGCGGCTGATGCTGCTCGACGAGCCGTCGTTCGGCCTGGCGCCGCTGGTGGTCCGCGATCTCTTCGGCATTCTCGGCAAGATCAATCGCGACGAGAAGGTGTCAATCCTCGTCGTCGAGCAGAACGCGCAGCTCGCGCTGGAGCTCGCCGACCAGGCCTATGTGATCGAGACCGGACGAATCGTCATGTCGGGCGCGGCCGCAGACATCGCGAACGACGAAAACGTCCGCAAATCATATCTGGGCTACTAACGGAGGCGGGACGATGGAACTCTTCACCAACCAGGTCCTGGCCGGCATTGCGACGGGCGCGATCTACGCCTGCATGGCGCTCGCCGTCGTGATGATCTACCAGGCCATCGACCATCTCAACTTCGCGCAAGGCGAGATGGCGATGTTCTCCACCTTCATCTCGTGGCAGCTGATGCAATGGGGCCTGCCCTATTGGGTCGCCTTCGTGGTGACGCTGGCCTTCTCCTTCGCCGGCGGCATCGCCATCGAGCGCGTGCTGTTCAAGCCGCTGACCAAGGCGCCGATCCTGACCCAGGTCGCGGGCTTCATCGCGTTGTACTCGATCATCAACTCGTTTGCCGGACTGACCTGGGACTTCACCATCAAGCAATATCCGACGCCGTTCGGCTCCTCGCCCTTCCTCGGCAGCCAACTGATCTCGACGCACCAGGCGGGCATGATCGGCATCACTCTGCTGCTGCTGACCGGCCTGTACTTCTTCTTCCAGTACACGAGGGTCGGGCTCGCCATGCGCGCGGCGGCCGCGGTGCCCGAATCGGCCCGGCTGGTCGGCATCAACACGTCCTGGATGATCGCGCTCGGCTGGGGCATGGCGGCGGCAATCGGCTCGATCGCCGGCATGCTGATCGCACCCGTCGTGTTCCTCGAGCCCAACATGATGGGCGGCGTGCTGATCTACGGCTTCGCCGCAGCCGTGCTCGGCGGCCTCACCAGCCCGTTCGGCGCGGTGCTCGGCGGCTTCCTGGTCGGCATCTTCGAGAACCTCGCCGGCACCTACATCCCGCATGTGGGCAACGAGATGAAGCTGCCGATCGCACTGGCGCTGATCATCTCCGTCCTGGTCATCAAGCCCGCCGGCCTGTTCGGCCGCAACATCGTGAAGCGAGTCTGATCATGAGCGCAGTCGAGGAAATCGCGTCCCAGACGCCTGCGGTCCAGGCCGTGCCGAAGCGGGCCATGACACTGAATGCCGGAACGGCCTTCGTGATCGTGCTGCTGCTGCTGGTCGTGCCGCTGTTCGTCAAGAACTTCATCATCTTCCAGATGACGATGCTCCTGATCTACGGGCTTGCCGTGCTGGCGCTCAACATCCTGACCGGCGGATCCGGCCAGTTCTCGCTCGGCAACAGCGCGTTCTACGCCATCGGCGCCTATACGTCGGCGATCCTGATGGAGCAGTACAACGTCAACTACGCGCTGACCCTGCCGGTCGCGGGCGTGATCTGCTTCGGCGCCGGCTTCCTGTTCGGCCAGCCGGCGCTGCGGCTGTCGGGCGTCTATCTGGCGCTCGCCACCTTCGCGCTCGCCACTGCCATGCCGCAGATCCTCAAGCTCGGCTTCTTCGAGCACTGGACCGGCGGCGTGCAGGGCCTGGTCGTCACCAAGCCGGACGCGCCGTTCGGGCTGCCGATGTCGCAGGACATGTGGCTGTACTACTTCACGCTGGCGATCACGATCGCGATCTACGTGTTCTCGGTGAACCTGTTGCGCTCGCGCTCCGGCCGGGCCTTCATGGCGATCCGCGACAACGAGATCGCAGCCTCCGCCATGGGCATCGACGTCGCCACCTACAAGACGCTGGCGTTCGGCGTCAGCGCCGGCATCACCGGCGTCGCCGGCGGTCTCGGCGCGATCGCGGTGCAGTTCGTGGCGCCGGACAGCTATACGATCACGCTGGCGATCTCGCTGTTCCTCGGGATGGTGGTCGGCGGCGTCGGCTGGCTGCCCGGCTCGTTCGTCGGCTCCGCCTTCATCATCTTCGTTCCCAACATCGCCGAAGGGATCTCCAAGGGCCTGTCCGGCGCGGTGTTCGGCGTGCTGCTGTTCCTCGTCATCTTCCTCGTGCCGCACGGGTCGCGGCAGGTGGCGATGGTGGCCCAGCAGCTGCTCGGCAAACTCAGAAAGAACTAAGGAGGAAATCTTGCAGGTCGTACAACAACTACGAATCGCCGCGCTCGCCACGGCGGTCATCGCCCTCTCCTCGGGCGGAGCACTGGCCCAGAAGAAATACGACACCGGCGCATCGGATACGGAGATCAAGATCGGCAACATCATGCCCTATAGCGGCCCTGCGTCCGCTTACGGCGTGATCGGCAAGACCGAGGAAGCCTATTTCAAGAAGATCAACGCCGAGGGCGGCATCAACGGCCGCAAGATCACCTTCGTGACCTATGACGACGCCTACTCGCCGCCCAAGGCCGTCGAGCAGGTGCGCAAGCTGGTCGAGAGCGACGAGGTGCTGTTCGTCTTCAACCCGCTCGGCACGCCCTCGAACTCGGCGATTCAGAAATATCTCAACGGCAAGAAGATTCCCCAGCTGTTCGTCGCCACCGGCGCCACCAAGTGGAACGATCCGAAGAACTTCCCGTGGACCATGGGCTGGCAGCCGAGCTACCAGAGCGAGGGCCGCATCTATGCGAAGTACCTCCTCAAGGACAAGCCGGGCGCCAAGATCGGCGTGCTGTTCCAGAACGACGATTTCGGCAAGGACTATCTCAAGGGGCTGAAGGACGGCCTCGGCGACAAGGCCGCGTCGATGATCGTGCTGGAGGAGAGCTATGAGACCTCCGAGCCCTCGATCGACGGCCACATCGTCAAGCTGAAGGCCTCCGGCGCCGACACCTTCTTCAGCGTCACGACGCCGAAGTTTGCGGCGCAGGCGATCAAGAAGCTCGCCGAGATCGACTGGCATCCGCTGCACATTGTCGTCAACGTCTCGGCTTCGGTCGGCAGCGTCATCAAGCCGGCCGGGTTCGAGAACTCGCAAGGAATCCTGTCCGCCGCCTACGCCAAGGACGCTGCTGACGCGCAGTGGGCGAACGATCCCGGCATGAAGAAGTTCACCGAGTTCCTCGCGCAGTACTATCCCGATGCCAACAAGCTCGACAGCTCGACCGTGTATGGCTACGGCGCGGCGCAGACCCTGGTGAAGGTGCTGCAGATGTGCGGCGACGACCTGACCCGCGCCAACGTGATGAAGCAGGCCGCGAGCCTGAAGGACTTCACGCCCGATACGTTGCTGCCGGGCGTGAAGATCAACACCTCGGCCACCGACTTCGCGCCCATCGAGCAGCTCCAGATGCAGCGCTTCAAGGGCGAGAAGTGGGAGCTGTTCGGCGAGGCGATCAGCGGCGCCATCGAGTAATCGCGCATCGCCGCAGAAAGCGGTGCCGATCTTCGACTGGCCCTCCGTGCTATCGGCACGGAGGGCCTTTTCATTGGCTGCGCCGTCATGGCCGCGAGCGGTGAGCCAGCACCGCCTTATTCATCTCAAGCTGTTCTTGCAAAGCACGCACCCGCTGAGATTGCGCCGCTCTCTCGCATGTGCACATGCATAAGGCCCCGCAACGTACCGCGAAAACACGGAGCGTGCCGTGATGTCGCAACCACGCCGCACCAGCTCTGCTATAGTTCCCGGACAATGAGAGCTTCCAACAAGGAAGCCGCAGCACGCCATCAACAAGGACACGGGAGAGAACGCACCATGATGATCACGCGAAGAGCCGCCCTCGCCTCTGCAGCCGCCATCGTCCTCGCTTCGAGCGGCGCAATCGCAGCCGACAAGAAGTACGACACCGGCGCCTCCGATACCGAGATCAAGATCGGCAACATCATGCCTTATAGCGGGCCGGCCTCGGCCTACGGCATCATCGGCAAGACAGAGGCGGCCTACTTCAAGAAGATCAACGCCGAAGGCGGCGTCAACGGCCGCAAGATCAACTTCATCTCCTATGACGACGCCTACTCGCCGCCGAAGACGGTCGAACAGGCGCGCAAGCTCGTCGAGAGCGATGAGGTGCTGTTCATCTTCAACTCGCTGGGCACGCCGCCGAACTCGGCGATCCAAAAGTACATGAACTCGAAGAAGGTCCCGCAGCTGTTCGTCGCCACCGGCGCCACCAAGTGGAACGACCCGAAGGACTTCCCGTGGACCATGGGCTGGCAGCCGAACTATCAGAGTGAATCGCGGATCTACGCCAAATACCTGCTGAAGGAGAAGCCGGACGCCAAGATCGCGGTGCTGTATCAGAATGACGATTACGGCAAGGACTATCTGAAGGGGCTGAAGGACGGGCTTGGCGCCAAGGCCGCGTCGATGATCGTCATGGAGGAGAGCTACGAGACGGCCGAGCCCTCGATCGACAGCCACATCGTCAAGCTCAAGTCCACCGGCGCCGACGTCTTCATGAACATCACCACGCCCAAGTTTGCGGCGCAGGCGATCAAGAAGATCAAGGAGATCGATTGGAAGGCACTGCACCTGCTCAACAACGTGTCCGCCTCGGTGGGCAGCGTGCTGAAGCCCGCAGGCTTCGAGAACTCGCAGGACATCATCTCGGCCGCCTATCTGAAGGACGTCTCCGATCCCCAGTGGAAGGACGATCCCGGGATGAAGCAGTTCCTCGACTTCATGGCCAAGGAGTTCCCGGAGGGTGACAAGCTCGACGGCGGTACCGTCGTCGGCTACGCCGTCGCGCAGACCCTCGTACAGGTTCTCAAGCAGTGCGGTGACGATCTGACCCGCGCCAACGTGATGAAGCAGGCAGCATCCTTGCGCAACTTCCGCACCGAGATGCTGCTGCCGGGAATTACGATCAACACCTCGGCGACCGATTTTGCGCCCGTCAGCCAACTGCAGCTGATGCGATTCAAGGGCGAGAAGTGGGAGCTGTTCGGCGACGTGATCTCGGCCGACGTCGGCGGCTGACGGTCCGACGAATTCGAACCGGATCTCCTGCGGCGTCACGCCGCAGGAGATCGCCTCCGCACAGCTCGATCGTCTTTGCCAAGCATTTCTTAAGCTAGGAGCTCAAAGGACGGCGGTCATGCATTCGCTGCAGTTACGTGTCGCGTGCTGCTGCGCTATTGGGACTCGTCTGGAGTGAAACGAGTCGCCCGTCTCACGGGCGGATCCAACAACAAAGCCAATCTCCAAGGCCGAGAAGGAACCCCATTGCGATGACCACCATCCTCACCCGCCGCACCGTGTCCGGCCTGCTCGGCCTCGCACTGGCCGGCGCCGCTGCCGGCAGCGCCTATGCCGACAAGAAATACGACACCGGCGCCAGCGACACCGAGATCAAGATCGGCAACATCGTGCCCTATAGCGGCCCGGCCTCGGCCTACGGCTCGGTCGGCAAGGCGATGACGGCCGTGTTCAAGAAGGTCAATGACGAGGGCGGCATCAACGGCCGCAAGATCAACTTCATCTCCTATGACGACGCCTATTCGCCGCCCAAGACCGTCGAGCAGGCGCGCAAGCTGGTCGAGAGCGACGAGGTGCTGTTCCTGTTCGGCGTGCTCGGCACCGCGCCCAATACGGCGATCCAGAAATATCTCAACGCCAAGAAGGTGCCGCAACTGTTCGTCGCGACGGGCGCGACCAAATGGAACGAGCCCAAGACCAATCCGTGGACCATGGGCTGGCTGCCGAGCTACCAGTCGGAGGCGAGGATCTACGCCAAATATCTCACCGCGCAGCAGCCGACCGGCAAGATCGCCGTGCTCTACCAGAACGACGACATGGGGAAGGACTATCTCAAGGGCCTCAAGGACGGCCTCGGCGATTCCTCCCGTCTGGTGCTGGAGGAGAGCTACGAGATCGCCGAGCCGACGGTGGAGTCGCACATCGTCAAGATGAAGTCGGCGAATCCCGACATCGTCGTGCTGTTCACGACGCCGAAGTCCGGCGCCCAGGCGATCAAGAAGCTCGGCGAGATGAGCTGGAAGCCGCTCACGATCATCTCCAACGTCAGCGCCTCGACGGCGGCCGTGATGCGCCCGGCCGGCGTCGAGAATTCGCAGGGCGTGATTTCCGCCGCCTACGCCAAGGATGCCTCCGATCCGCAATGGGCCAATGACCCAGGCCTCGGCGCGTTCCGCGAGCTGCTCGCCAAATATCTGCCGGAGATCAACCCCGTGGATTCGTCGGCGCTGACCGGCTACAACATCGCCACCACGATGGTCGAGGTGCTGAAGCGATGCGGCGACGAACTGACCCGCGCCAATGTCATGAAGCAGGCGGCAAGCCTGAAGCAGTTTGCGCAGGGCGGGCTGCTGCCCGGCGTCACGCTGACCACAGGTCCCGACGATTTTCAGCCGATCGAGCAGCTGCAGCTGATGCAGTTCAAGGGCGAGCGCTGGCAGCTGTTCGGCGAGGTGATGAGCGGCGAGCTGAAATAGGCTCCGTGCGGCACGCGGGCGGCGCCGCATGACCAGCCGCCGTCCGCTGTTGCGCGCGATCTTCGATGCCGCGGTCGCCGCGGCGCATCCCGACGTCGTGCTGCCGGCGTTCCTGCCGGCGGCTCCCAAGGGGCGCATCATTTGTCTTGCTGCGGGCAAGGGAGCGGCGGCGATGGCGGTCGCGGCCGAGCGGCATTATCTGGACACGCTCGGGTTCGATCCCGCGAAGCTGACCGGCATTGCAACCACTCGCCATGGCCATGGCGTGCCGACCCGCCGGGTGAAAGTCATTGAGGCCGGCCATCCGATGCCGGACGAGGCGGGTCTCAAGGCGGCGGACGATACGCTGCAATTGGCCGCGACTGCCGAGGCCGACGATCTGATGCTGGTGCTGATCTCCGGCGGCGGCTCGGCAAACTGGGTGGCACCTGCAAACGGCGTGAGCTTTGCGCAAAAACAGCAGCTGACCCGCGCCCTGCTGCGCTCGGGCGCGCCGATCGGCGAGATGAACATCGTCCGCAAGCATCTTTCGCGCATCAAGGGCGGTCGACTCGCCCGCGCCGGACAGAAGGCCGAGATCGTGACGCTCGCGATCTCCGATGTGCCGCATGACGATCCCTCGGCCATTGCCTCCGGCCCCACCGTGCCGGATCCGACCACGCTGGCCGACGCCCGCGCGATCGTTGCCAAATACAGACTTGAGGTTGACCCGGCGATCGCCCGGGCGCTCGAGGATGCCGCCAATGAGAGCTGCAAGCCCGGCGATCCCGCCTTTGCCCGCGCTTCTTTCGAGCTGATCGCGCGTCCTGCCAGCTCGCTCGAGGCGGCGGTCGCGGCCGTCAAGGCGGCGGGCTACGACGTGCTCGATCTCGGCGCCGATCTCGAGGGCGAGGCTCGCGAGGTGGCCGCCGATCATGCCAAGCTGGCGCGCGAGGCCCGCGCGCTCGGCCGCCGCATGGCGATCATCTCCGGCGGCGAGCTGACGGTGACCGTGCGCGGCCAGGGCCGCGGCGGGCCGAACCAGGAATATGCGCTCGCGCTCGCCGACCTGCTCCAGGACATGGACGGCGTCGCGGCGCTGGCCGGCGACACCGACGGCGCCGATGGCGGCGGCGGCAGCGCCTCCGACCCGGCGGGCGCGCTGGTCGACGCCGAGGTCATCGCGGCGATGCGGGCGCAGAACCTCGATCCGCAGGCCTTTCTCGCCAACAACGACGCCACTGCATTCTTCGCCGCCACCGGCGGCCTGCTGCAGACCGGACCGACGCTCACCAACGTCAACGACGTCCGAGTGATCCTGGTGGATTGAGGGCCCCGCGCCTTCAGAACTCCTCCGCGATCTTGGTCAGCATCGCCAGCAGCGCCTCGCGGCCATCAGGGCCGAGCAGCTCGTTCAGCCGCGCCTCGTGCTTCGAGACCACCAGCTTCTTGGCGCGCGCGAGCACGGCATGGCCCTTCTCGGTCAGCATCAGGATGTGAGAGCGTCGGTCATTGGCCGAGCGGACGCGGGTGCAGAGGTCGCGACTCTCCAGGCTGTCGAGCAGGGATACGAAGTTCGGCCGGAGGATGCCGAGCGTATTGGCGATCTCGGTCTGGTTGCGCCCGGGATTGGCATCGAGCAGCAGCAGCACGGAGAACTGGGCCGGCGTCAGCTGCAGCGGCGCGACGCAGTGCAGGAAGTCCTCGAAGACTTTCAGCTGCGCCCGTTTCAGCACATAGCCGAGCAGATCCGACAGCTCACCGAGCTGGACCGCTTGCGTCTCGTCGGCCGCTACGGCAGCTTCCTTGCGGCCTTCCTTCCTGCTGACGGGCTTGGCGCTATCGGCCATCACGGTCCGCCACATTCATCGCATTTGCTTCCATCCCTGGTCCCGAATGCCGCAGCCGGAACAGCGGCCTTGAGATTATAATCGATAATTGTTATCCACTATATCAAACACGGGCAGCCCAATTCAACTGCCCCGACCAGCGGCTGGCGCACGGCGCCGTCCGCACCCGGTCATCACAGAGGGGGAGCGTCCTGTCTTGAACACAACGATCTTGCTGTTCCTGTTGCAGGACGGCATTACCAACGGCGCGATCTACGCCCTGCTCGGGCTGGCGCTGGTGCTGGTATTCGCCGTCACCCGGGTCATCCTGATCCCGCAGGGCGAATTCGTCACCTACGGCGCCCTCACCTACGCCTCGCTTGCGGCCGGTCGCATGCCGGGCACCGCCAAGCTCGCGGTGGTGATGGGCCTCATCGCCTTTGCCTTCGATCTCTATGCGATGCGCAAGACGCTGCACGCGCCGAAGATCGCACGCGCCTTCGGCCTCAACCTCGCCTTTCCGGTGGCCGTGCTGCTCGCAACCATGTGGGTCGCCGACCAGCGCATGCCGGCCGGCGTGAGCCTCGTGCTGTCGCTGCTGATCGTCGCCTCCATCGGCCTGTCGCTCTACCGCATCGTGTTCCAGCCGCTCGCCCACACCTCGGTGCTGGTGCTGCTGATCGCATCGGTCGGCGTGCATCTGGCGCTGCAGGGCCTCGGCCTGCTGTTCTTCGGTGCCGAGGGCCAGCGCGGCCCGACGCTCTTGACCGCGAGCGCGACGCTCGGCTCGCTGCGCTTCACCGGCCAGGGCATGGCCGTCTACGGCATCACGATCGCCTTCATCGTCGGTCTCTGGCTGTTCTTCGGCCTGACCCTGTACGGCAAGGCGCTGCGCGCCACCGCCGTCAACCGGCTCGGCGCCCGCCTGGTCGGCATCCGCACCACGCTGTCCGGCCAGATCGCGTTCCTGTTGGCCTCCACCATCGGCGCGCTCTCCGGCATCCTGATCGTGCCGATCACCACGCTCTATTACGACACCGGCTTCCTGATCGGCCTGAAGGGCTTCATTGCCGCGATCATCGGCGGCCTGATCAGCTACCCGCTGACGGCGGTCGCCGCACTGGTCGTCGGCATCGTCGAGGCGTTCTCCTCGTTCTACGCCTCGAACTTCAAGGAAGTCATCGTCTTCACGCTGCTGATCCCGGTCCTGCTGCTGCGTTCGCTCGCCGCGCCCGCGGTCGAAGAAGAGAAGGATTGAGCCGTGCGCGAGCGTTGGCCTCTCATCGTCTTTGCCGTCATCGTTGCGGCGATCCCGTTCATCCCGGGCGTGCCGCCGTTCTGGATCGTGCTGCTCGACAATATCGGCCTGTCCGCGCTGGTCGCGATGGGGCTGGTGCTGCTGACCGGCGTCGGCGGCCTCACCTCGTTCGGCCAGGCGGCCTTCGTCGGCTTCGGTGCCTACACGACCGCGGTGCTGTCGGCGCAATATGGCGTCTCGCCCTGGCTGACCCTGCCGCTGTCGCTGCTGGTGTCCGGCCTTGCCGCGGTTCTGCTCGGCCTCGTCACGGTGAGGCTGTCCGGCCACTATCTGCCGCTGGGCACGCTCGCCTGGGGCCTTGGGCTCTACTACCTCTTCAGCAAGCTTGCCTTCCTCGGCCGCAATGACGGCATCTCCGGCATCCCGCCGCTGTCGATCGGCAGCCTCAGGATGCTCGATCCCGGCACGATCTATTTCGCGATCTGGGCCGCCGTGCTGATCTCCGCGCTGCTGACGATGAACCTGCTGGACTCCCGCACCGGCCGCGCCATCCGCGCGCTGCGTCGGGGCCACATCGCCGCGGAAGCGTTCGGCGTGTATTCGCCGCGCGCCAAGCTGCTGGTGTTCATCTACGCCGCCGTCCTCGCCGGCCTGTCCGGCTGGCTCTACGCGCACTTCACCCGCGCGGTGAACCCGACGCCGTTCGGCGCCCAGGCCGGCATCGAATATCTGTTCGTCGCGGTCGTCGGTGGCGCCGGCTACGTCTGGGGCGGCGTGCTCGGCGCTGCGATCGTCGTGGTGCTGAAGGAGGTGCTGCAAAGCTATCTCCCGCTGCTGCTGCATGGCGAGGGCCAGCTCGAGACCATCGTGTTCGGCATCCTCCTCGTCACCCTGCTGCAGCTCGCGCCGACCGGCCTGTGGCCGTGGCTGACTGCGCGGCTGCCGTTCAAGCCGCTCGCCAAGAAGCCGGACACCTCGCTCAAGCTGCCGGCGCGCGAGCGCGCTGCAAGCACGCCGAACGTGCTACTGCAGGTCGACAATGCGCGCAAACAGTTCGGCGGCGTGGTGGCGGTCAACAACGTCTCCTTCGACGTCCAGGCCCGCGAGATCGTGGCGCTGATCGGCCCCAACGGCGCCGGCAAGAGCACGACCTTCAATTTGATCACCGGCGTGCTGCCGCCGACCTCCGGCAACATCTCGGTGCTCGGCAAGGCCGTCGGCAATGCGCCGCCGCAGGACGTCGTCAAGCTCGGCATTTCCCGCACCTTCCAGCACGTCAAGCTGGTGCCTGACATGACCGTACTCGAGAACGTCGCGATCGGCGCGCATCTGCGCGGCCATTCCGGCGCGCTCTCCAGCATGTTCCGGCTCGACCGCGGCGACGAGGCCAAGCTGCTCGCCGAAGCGGCGCGGCAGATCGAGCGCGTCGGGCTCGGCGACCAGATGCACCAGCTCGCCGGCTCTCTGTCGCTCGGCCAGCAGCGCATCGTCGAGATCGCCCGCGCGCTGTGCGTCGATCCGATGCTGCTGCTGCTCGATGAGCCCGCCGCCGGCTTGCGCCACATGGAGAAGCAGCGCCTCGGCGCGCTGCTCCGCGACCTCAGGGCCGGCGGCATGTCGGTGCTGCTGGTGGAGCACGACATGGGCTTCGTCATGGATCTCGCCGACCGCATCGTGGTGCTCGATTTCGGCACCAAGATCGCCGAGGGCACCCCAGCCGCGATCAAGACCAATCCCGAGGTGATCAAGGCGTATCTCGGAGCCACCGCATGAGCACCCTGCTGGAAGTCAGCGACGCCCACGTCTCCTACGGCAAGGTCGAGGCGGTCCGCTCGGTCTCGCTCACCGTGGCCGAGAACGAGATCGTCACCATCATCGGCGCCAATGGCGCCGGCAAGACGACGCTGCTGAGCGCCATCATGGGCGTGTTTCCGCTCAAGGGCCGCGTCTCCTTCCTGGGCGAGGACCTCGCACGCTACGAGATCGAGGACCGCGTCGCCCGCGGCCTCTGCCTGGTGCCGGAGCATCGCGAGCTGTTCGCGACCATGAACGTCGAGGACAATCTGCAGCTCGGCGCGTTCAGGATGTCGAAGGCGCATGCTTCCAGAGGTTTCGAGCACGTCTATACGCTGTTTCCGAAGCTGAAGGAGCGGCGCAAGCAGCTCGCCGGCACCTTGTCGGGCGGCGAGCAGCAGATGCTGGCGATGGGTCGCGCGCTGATGGGCTCGCCGAAGATGCTGATGCTCGACGAGCCGAGCCTCGGTCTGGCGCCGATCATCGTCGCCGGAATCTTCGAGATCGTCGCCAAGCTGCGCCAGGAAGGCGTCTCGGTGCTGCTGGTCGAGCAGAACGCCAAGGCCGCGCTGAACGTCGCCGACCGTGCCTATGTGATGGAGCTCGGCGAGTTCGTGCTCAATGGCAAGGCGAGCGACATCGCGACCGACCAGCGCGTGGCGGCGAGCTATCTCGGCTTTGCCGAGACGGCCGCGAGCTGAGCCGGACCTGGAGATGGGACGGCGCTGCTTCAGGATGGCGCCTCCTTCGACAAGAGGAAGTCGACCATCACGCGCTCCAGGGCCCGGTACATGTCGGTGCCGGTCGCCGTCAGGCAGCCGCGTTCACGCGCGGCGGCGATGAACGGCGAGACCTCCGGCTTGGTGATGACACAACCGCAATAGGCTGACGGGCTGACGGTCGCCATGTCGACCGGCAGGGGATCGCCGGGCTGCATGCCGGCCGGGGTCGCATTGGCGACCATGTCGAATCCGCCGGCATCGGTGCTGCCGATGACCGCGCGGCCTTTGCCGCGCTCATTGAGACGCGCGATCAGCGCATCGCGACGGCCTGGATCGCTGTCGTGAATGGCGAGCTCGCGCACGCCGGAATCGATCAGCGCCAGCGCGATCGCCGAGCCGGCACCGCCTGCCCCGACCTGCAAGGCGCGAACGCCGGCGGGATCGAAGCCCGCGGCCTTCGCTGCACCGACGAACCCGAGCCCGTCGACCATGTCGCCGTGCCACTTGCCATGGACGCCACGTCGCATCAGGTTCACGGCGCCGATGAAGTGCGCGCGCTCGGTCGCGGTCGTGCAGGCCCGGTAGCAAGCGAATTTATGCGGGATGGTCGCCACGATGCCGTCGAGATTTTTGACCCGCGTCATCGTCGCGATGAAGGCAGCGAGATCGGCCGGCGCGACCTGGACCGCAACCAGGATCGCATCGCTCTCGCGATCCGCGAAGGCTTCGCTGACACCGGCCGGCGCACGGACCTGCGCGATGGGATCGCCGATGATGATGTGGAGCCTGGTGGCGCCGGTGGGGGCGAAGATCATCGCGGCCTCTCGGAAAACGATAAAGATTGTGGTCCAAATAGCCGAAAGGCCGGCTCATCGAGCCGGCCCTTCTCATTCGAAGCTATGGTCTGTCCGCTCACTTCGCCGGGACGTACTTGCCGTCCTTCACGGTCAGGATGATGCGGGCGCGGTCGTCGAGGCCGGAGCGGTCCTTTTCGGTGAAGTTGTAGACGCCCTGCGAGGCCGCCATGTCCTTCTCGGTCAGGAGCGCCTGGCGGATCGCCTCGCGGAACTCCGGCGTGCCGGGCTTGGCGGTCTTGAGCGCCACCGGGATGACGCGCTTGAGGATCTCGAACGCGTCGAACGAGTGGCCGGCGAACTGGCTGCGGCTGTTCGGACCGTACTTGCCCTCATAGGCCTTGTTCAGCTCCATACCCGGCTTCTTGGTCAACGCGCTGTCGTCCTGCGTCTCCGGCGACATCACCGGGCCCGAGGCCATGATGACGCCTTCCGCCGCCTTGCCGGCGATGCGGATGAAGTCCATGCTCGCCGCGCCATGGGTCTGATAGATGAGACCCGTGTAGCCGCGCTCGCGCAGCTCGGTCTGCGGCAGCGCCGCGGCGGTGCCGGAGGCGCCGACCAGGATCGCATCCGGATTGGCGGCGACGAGCTTCAGCACCTGGCCGGTGACCGAGGTGTCGGGACGCGCGAAACGCTCCTCGTCGGCAATGGTGATGCCCATCGGCACGGCCTGGTTCTTGAGGTCGTTGAACCAGAGATCGCCATAGGAGTCGGAATAGCCGATATAGCCGACAGTCTTGATGTTGTGCGCCTTCATGTGCTCGTACAGCACCTTGCCCATGATAGGCACCGGCTGCGGCATCACCACGGACCATTTGGCGCGCTCCGGCGTGACCGGGAACGGCGCCAGGCCGAAATGCGGAATGCCGGCTTCGCTGGCGACGTTGGACACCGCGATGGTCGGCGGCGTCAGCGCCGAGCCCATGATGATGTCGGCCTTGGATTCGGTCACGAAGCGGCGGGCGTTGGTGGTCGCCGTGGTCGGATCGCCGCCGTCGTCGAGCACGATCACCTTCAGCGGCACGCCGCCGATCTCCTTCGGCACGAACTCCAGCGCATTGCGCTCGGGGATGCCGAGCGCCGCGCCCGGACCCGTGGTGGTGGTGGTGATGCCGATGGTGATCTCGCTGGTCTGCGCCAGCGCCGGGACCGACGCGAGCATCGCGATGACGCCAGCCGCCGCCAGATAGGCCTTCCTCATAAAATCCTCCCTCAATCTTTTCGGTTCAGCTCGTGATCCGCCGATCCTGTTTGCATTCCGCCCCTTGTCCGGGGCGCCTTCCAACACGGCCGGCCGATATGTGTCCAAACGTGATCATAGCATTGAACACGAGAAGATCACTTCTCACCATCCGACCAAAGCACGACAGCTGAACATCCTTAAGACGGCCGCATGTCGCACCTATTCCAGCCTCATCCTCCGAGAAACCTGGCTCGCATCTCCTCCGGGAACGGCGCCGATTTCAGCCTGTCCGGGTCCGCCGGATCGCGGCCGACCAGCACCCGCGTCTCGAAGCCCTCGATCGCCAGCGCCTCGCCCTTGAACACCTTGTGGGTGACGTCGAAGGAGGAGCGCTTGATGCTCTCGATCCGGCTCTCGATCGTGATCCAGTCGCCATAGGTCGAGGGGATGTAGAATTTCGCGCGGGTGTCGACCATGGGGATGCCGACCAGTCCATAGCGGCGGACGATGTCCTGCTTGGAAAAGCCGGCCGCCTCGAACATCACCGAGGTCGCATCGTCGAACATCGCGAAATAGCGCGGATAGTAGACGATGTTGGCGGGATCGCAGTCGCCCCACTGGATCTGCACGTCGCGGCGGTTGACGAACATCAGTTGTGTCCCTCGCTATCGGCTGCGGAGACGGTGAGCCCCCTCTCCCCGTCCTTCACGGGGAGAGGGTCGGGGTGAGGGGCAGCCACGCGCACCAGACTCGCGGAGAGCCCCCTCACCCGGATTGCATCTGGCGATGCAATCCGGCCTCTCCCCGCATCCGCCTTCGCTCTTCGAGCTACGGCGGACAAGCGCGGGAAGAGGCTGGGAGCGAGCTCGTGGCGAACAGTGGTGTCCATCAATCCAACTACGCTTCACCGTTTTCCTGGGCGGTGGGCACGCTGCGCTTTGCCCACGCTACGGATCTCTCCGTCGTCATTCCGGGGCGCGCAAAGCGCGAGCCCGGAATCCATGTCTCGATTGCGTCAGACGCCAAATGGATTCCGGGCCCGACGCTTTCGCGTCGTCCCGGAATGACAACCATGTGGACGTCGGTGCGCTGCACTTATTTCGGCGCCATGCGCAGCGAGCCGTCGAGGCGGACGACTTCGCCGTTGAGATAGGGGTTCTCGACCATGTGCAAAGCGAGTGCGGCGAATTCGTCGGCGTGGCCGAGCCGGCGCGGGAACGGGATCGCGGCGGCGAGCGAGTCCTGGGCCTCCTGCGGCAGGTTGGCGAGCAGCGGGGTCAGGAACAGGCCGGGCGCGATGGTCAGCACACGGATGCCGAACTGCGCCAGCTCGCGCGCGATCGGGAGGGTCATGCCGACGATGCCACCCTTCGAGGCCGAGTAGGCCGATTGCCCGATCTGGCCGTCATAGGCGGCCACCGACGCCGTGTTGATGACGACGCCGCGCTCGCCGGTCGCCTGCGGCTCCAGCTTGGTCATGCCGTTGGTGACCAGACGCAGCATGTTGAACGAGCCGATCAGGTTGACCTTGATGACCTTCTCGAAATCGGACAGCGCCATCGGACCGTCGCGGCCGACGACGCGCTTGGCGACGCCGATGCCGGCGCAGTTCACCAGCACGCGCGGCTGCTGGCCGAGCGCCTTGACGGCCTCGGCGACGCCGGCTTCCGCGCCCGCGGCGTCGGAGACGTCGCAGACCACGGAGACGCCGTTGATCTCGGCTGCGACCTCGGCCGCCAGCTTGGCGTTGAGATCGAACACGGCGACCTTGGCGCCCTGCGACGCGAGCTTGCGGGCGGTGGCGGCCCCGAGGCCGGAGGCGCCGCCGGTGACGATGGCGGCCTGATCCTTCAACAACATGTCGTTTCTCCCTTGAATGCTCAGGTCAGCGGGCCAGGATGACGTCGTCGTCCGGCGCCGCAGCGTAGATGCGCTCGATCAGGTCCTTGCGGTTCTCCAGCACGGCGCGCTGGTTGATCGAGCCCTTGTCGGTGACCTCGCCCTTGTCGATGGACAACGGCAGGCCGAGCAGCACGGCGCGCGCGATGCGGGTCGACGAGCCGGTCGCGGTGGCCAGGAACTTCGTGAACCGCTCCCGGAACGCTTCCCGGATCAGGGGATCGGCAGCGGTCGCGGCGAGGTCGTCGAACGGCAACGTCGCGTTGATCAGGCGGCAGCCGTCGAGATCGAGCACGACGATGGCCGCGATCTCGTCGCGGTTGATGCCGGCAATGATCACGTCGCGCGCCAGTGGCGCGCAGGCCGCGACGAAGCGCGCCCTGAGAGGGCCGACCGAGACCCAGGTGCCGGATGCGAGCTTGAAGTCCTCGGCGACGCGGCCGTCGAAATCGAAGCCGGCGTTGAAATCGTTGGGGTCGACGGGCTTCAGCGCGTCGCCCATCTGATAGTAGCCTTCCGAGTCGAACGCCGCGGCCGACACCTCGGGCAGGCGCCAATAGCCCGGCGTGACGTTCGGGCCTTTGGCGCGCACTTCCATCTTGCCGTTGTTCGGCACCAGCTTGGCCTCGTTGCCCGGCACGGGAAGGCCGACATGGCCGGAGCGGCTGGTGCGCGGATTGACCGACATGAAGAACGGCGCGGTCTCGGTCGAGCCGAGGCCGGTCAGCATCGGCACGCGATATCCCGTCTCGGCCACGGAGAGCTCGTCGAGCTCGTTCCAGACGTGCGGGGCGAGAGCGGCGCCGGAGAAGAACATCGCGTGCAGCCGCTTGAAGAAGGTCTTCCGCAGACCCGGGTCCTCGCGGAAATACGGCAGTAATGACTCGTAGCCCTTGGGGACGTTGAAGTAGACCGTCGGCGAGATCTCGCGCAGGTTGCGCACCGTCTCCTCGATGCCGCCGGGCACGGGCTTGCCCTGGTCGAGATACATCGAGCCGCCGTTGAACAGGGTCAGGCCGATGTTGTGGTTACCGCCGAACGTGTGATTCCACGGCAGCCAGTCGATGATGACGGGCGGCTCGTCCTTCAGGAAGGCCAGCGTCTCGCGGATCATCACCTGGTTGGCGCAGATCATGCGCTGGGTGTTGATGACGGCCTTCGGATTGCCGGTCGAGCCCGAGGTGAGCAGGAATTTCGCGATCGTGTCCGGACCGATCTTGTCATTGATAGCGTCGAGGCCGGGGAACAGCGGCGAGGCGATGAGATCGGCGAGCATCGTGACCTTGCGGCCCGGCACCGCGCCGAACGACGCCACGATCTCGGTGCCCTCGGGCACGTTGGCGACCAGCGCGTCAGCGAACTTGTCGGCGTCGTCGACGAAGACGAGGCCCGGCGTCAGCAGCTTCATCAAATAAGCGAGCTTGCCGTAGTCGCGCGACACCAGCGAATAGGCCGGGGAGACCGGGCAGAACGGCACGCCGGCATAGAGCGAGCCGAACGCGACCAGCGCATGGTCGATCGAGTTGCCGGAGAGGATCATCACCGGGCGATCCGGCGACAGGCCGCGGGCGAGCAGGCCGGAGGCGATGTGCCGGCTTGCCGCCAGCAACGTGCCATAGCTCAGCTCGCGCCAGCCCTCGGGGCCGACGCGTTCGGCCATGAAGACGCGCTCCGGCGTTTCCTTGGCGAAGTGGTGCAGCCGGTCGGTGATCCGCTGCGGGAAGTCGCCGAGCGGCCGCGACGGCCGGAGATAGATGGTGCCGTCGTCACGGCGCTCGACGTTGACGACGGGATCGTTGAAAGAGATCGCGCGCAACGGATGAACACTGGCGCTGCGCGCCGTGTTGTCCGTCCCTCCCTGTGTGCTTGTTCTTGTTTGTGCGGTCATGTCACGTCGGCTTCACTTTTGCGGTCTTGTGATCGAGGAAGGCGCGGATACGACTCTTGGCCTCCTTGTCGCTCTGCGCGACGGTGGCCATCAGCGATTCCATCAGCAGCCCGGTCTGCGGGTTGGCCTCGGCGATCATCGGCAAGGCCTGCAGCACGGCGAAGTTCGTCAGCGGCGCGTTGCCCGCGATCTTGGCCGCCAGCTCCAGCGCCTTGGTCATCGAGGCACCGGCGTCGACGAGATATTGCGCGAAGCCGTAGGACGAGCCTTCGGTGGCCGAGTAGACGCGGCCGGTCAGCATCATGTCCATCATGCGGGCGACGCCGATCAGGCGCGGCAATCGGACCGAGCCGCCGCCGCCGACGAAGATGCCGCGCTGGCCCTCGGGCAGCGCGAAATAGGCCGAGGGCTCGGCGACGCGAATATGCGCGGCGCAGGCCAGCTCGAGGCCGCCGCCGATGACGGCGCCCTTCAGCGCGGCGATGACCGGCACGCGGCAGTATTGGATGCGGTCGAACACGCGATGCCACATCTGCGAATGCTGGAGGCCTTCGGTGGCGTCGCGCTCGCGCAACTCGGACAGATCGAGGCCGGAGGAGAAATTCTCGCCGAGGCCGTGGATCACGACGCAGCGGACGTCGTCGGGCAGGCTCGTGAAGCACTCGCCGATCGCGAGGATGATGCCGTCATTCAGCGCATTGCGCTTGGCGGGACGGTTGAGCCCGATCGTCAGGACGGCGCCCTGCTGTTCGATCTGCAGCAGAGACGGATCGCCCGCTGGCGTGGCGGTGTCGGCGTTTCCCATCGCTTGATTGTGTCCTGTTCAGAATAGTTATGTTTTATAACGATCTCGGCAGGAGTCAATAAGCGGCGCCTGAGATCGTGTTGTGCAATGCAAAATGGACGGTGCCTCGAATGAACTACATGAGGCGTGCGGGCGGCATCGTAAGACGCATCAGCGCAAAGGCAAATGACATGATGCGGCATTCCCGCGGCGAATTCGCGCCCGGGGTTTGCTGATCTCGTTCACCCTCTCATGCAGAGGGCGCAGGGAAGGCCAGGCGCCGACTGACGCCTGCGGCCCGCCTGCGAAAAAAATGCAGGCGGCAGGTACCACAGGTGCAGCCGGAGAACGCCCGGCCTTCCCTGCGCGATGGTCTTCACGCTTATACGCAGTCTGCCTGGTGCGCCGGGCTTGTTGGCCACCATTCGCGACAATGCTTACGCATTGCGCGGGACACCAGCATCGGGGTGCCAGCACGCTGCGACTTCACGTCCGCGTCACGCCGTTCGTCCGCGCGAGCAAAGCCCACGCTGCGGCATGATCGCGGCCACCGCTCCCCGCCCCGCGTGTCGTGACGATCGCGCGCAACGCCCCTCGGCTTGGGGCGGGATGGGGGAGATAATCACGATTTCCGATAAATCGCAAGATATTTTTATTTTACAGAATGCCCAAACGGCGCCATCGGATCGACTTCACAGTCGCGAGATATCTCCTCTCGTCATTCCGGGGCGCCCGCAGGGCGAGCCCGGAATCCATAACCACCATCGGGAGTATGGATTCCGGGCTCGTGCCGCTTCTCGGCCGCCCCGGAATGACCCGTGGATGGGTCGACGATCTGGATCATCTAACAGGTTAATTACGCCCGGCCGGGCGTCGAAGAATCCGATGCACCGTCGAAGTGATGCATCGGCCTGATGCGACAGTTTCTACCGCCGGCTCCGAAACTGAACGGCCCACAACACCCCATTCAGGGTGCCTTCAAAGCGCGCGCTGTAGAACGTTGACCGTCACCACACTTCCCAATGGAGGGGACCATGGTTTCGCTGAAGAATTCTCTTGCTGGCGGCGTTGCCGCGCTTGCCGTGACCGCCACCCTGCTCGCCGGCGCGGCGCCGGCCCAGGCGCATGACGGCCGCAACGCGGCGCTGATCGGCGGTCTCCTGGTCGGCGCGCTCGTCGGCGGCGCCATCGCGTCGGAAGCGCAAGCCTATGAGCCCGCGCCGGTGTACCGCTCCCACTACCGCGACGCTGCGTATGATGGCTACGGCTACGAGCGCCACCGCTACGTGCCTGCTTACCGCGACCGCAATTGCGACCATGGCGGCTACGGCCGGGCGTCGAGCTGGGACGACGAGGATTAGTCGCCGGCCTTGCCGAATACGAAGCTGTTGCGACGAACGACCCGGTCAGCCAATAACTCCGTCATGGCCGGGCTTGTCCCGGCCGTGACGACGTGGAGACAGGCGACCGCCAAACTCAGGCCGCCTGATGCGATCGCATTACGCAAGCAGCCGGGCCTACAACACCACGTGCACGTCGATGATGACGCGGTCCGCGTGCCGGGCGGCGGAGCCGACGAAGACGTGCTCCATCAGCCAGCGATATCTGTCGTGGCCGGTCTCGAAGCGCGGGTGGGTGCGGAAGTAGATCAGCTTGGGGTCCACCGGCTCGCCGCGCTTGAGCTTCTGCAAGAGGTCGACCGGCCCGAAGCGGATGCCGCGGTTTTCGACATAGATGGTTGCGCCGTCATCGGTCTCGAAAGCGTATTTGGCCTCGAGATCGATCAGCTCGTTCGGGCGGATGACCTGGAAGTCGGCGCCGAAATTGCAGATCCTGCCGCCGACGCCCTCGCCGTTCAGGCCGGGACCCTTCACCTCGCCGCCGTGGATCGGGATGATCCGGCGCACGCCGATGCCGGTTTCGCCGGCCGAGGTCACGGCGCCGATCATCACGGTGAGGGTGAAGACGTAGCGGGTGTCGAGAGCGGGCGTCGTCATCAGCGGGCCATCTGTTGCGGGAGCCAGGTCGCGAGCAGCGGGAAGGCGATCAGGATCACCAGCCGGATCAGGTCGGTTGCGACGAACGGCAGCACGCCCTTGAAGATGGTCGAGAACGACACGTCCTTGACCACGCTCTTGATGACAAAGACGTTCATGCCGACCGGCGGATGGATCAGGCCGAGCTCGACGGTCATCACGATGATGACGCCGAACCAGATCGGATCGAAGCCGAGATGCTGGATGACCGGAAAGATGATCGGCACGGTCAGGATGATCATCGCCATCGCGTCCATCAGGCAGCCGAGGACGAGGTACATCACCATGATCAGCGCCAGCACGCCATACGGCCCGAGGCCGAGGCCGGTCAGGAACTCCGTCACCTTCTGTGGCGTCTGCGTCACCGTGAGGAAATAGCCGAAGATCAGCGCGCCGATCAGCACCGTGAACACGGCAGCCGCGGTGCGCGTCGCCTGCAGCAGCGAGGCCAGGATCTTCTCCTTGTCCAGGCGCCCGGTGAACACCCCGATCAGGAATGCGCCGGTGGCGCCGACGCCGCCGGCCTCGGTCGGCGTGAAGCGCGGCAGGAAGGGCAGACCATAGAGGCCACCGATCACGAACAGGAACAGCAGCATCGGCGCCCAGATGCCTTTCAGGCCCTTGATGCGCTCGGACCACGGCGGCGCCTCGCCCTTCGGCAGGAAGTCCGGCCTGACGCGCCCGATCACCGTGATGGTGATCATGTACATGGTCATCGCCAGCAGGCCCGGGATGATGCCGGCGATGAACAGCTTGCCGATGTCCTGCTCGGTGATGATGCCGTAGACGGCGAGCACCGTCGACGGCGGCAGCATCGCGCCCAGGGTGCCGCCGGCGGCGATGACGCCGGTGGCGAAGGACTGCGGATAGCCGAAGCGGCGCATCTCGGGATAGGCCACCGCCGAGAAGGTCGCGGCCGTCGCGACCGACGAGCCGCAGATCGCGGCGAAGCCGCCGCAGGCCGCCACCGTCGCGATGCCGAGGCCGCCTCTAAGATGACCGACGAAGCCGTTGGCGGCGCGGAACAGCTCGCGGCTCATGCCGGAGTTGGACACGAACGTACCCATCAGCAGGAACATCGGGATCACGCCGAACGTGTAGTCCGTGACCGTGCGCATCGAGGTCTGGCCGACCAGCTTCAGCGCCGCCGTGCCGTTGACGAGATAGGCGAAGCCGGAGACGCCGACGAGGCCCATCGCCATGCCGACGGGAACGCGCAGCAGCATCAGCGCGAACAGCGCAACGAAGCCGATGACGGCAACCGCATCCGTGCTCATGCGGCACTACTCCGTGGGCTTGACGTGAGGGTCATGAATCTCCTCGGGATGGAAGATCAGGCGATAGGTTCGGATGGCGATCAGCAGCACCGCCGAGACGTCGCCGATCCAGGCGATGGCGAAGAACGGCCAGGTCGGCATGTGCAGATCGTAGGTGAGGACGTTGTCCTCATAGGTGCCGCGCACCTTGTCGAACAGGGTCCAGGTCTGCACGGTGACGACGAACAGCAGGACGAGCGTTGCGAAGATGTCGATCCAGCGCTGGTAGCGCGGACCGACATTGCCCCAGATCAGATCGACCGTGATGTGGGTGCCGCGATACGACGTCGCAGCAATGCCCCAGAAGATCAGGATGCCGAGCAGCATGCGCCCGATGTCGAACGAGTCCGGGATCGCGTAGTTCAGCGTGTTGCGCAGCAGCACCGACAGGAAGATGTCGAGCGCGACGATGCCGACGAAGAACGCGGCGATCCACTCGATCCCGTCGATGATCCGATCCATGAAGGCGCGCTGCATGGTGTGTCCGTTTCAGAAAGCCTGGTGCTTATCGCAGAGTGTGGAGCAAGCTGCTGCGCAGCTGTCGGTGAGCCCCCTCTCCCCGCGTGCGGAGAGAGGGTTGGGGTGAGGGGACGCTCCAAGCGCTCGGCTGAAGGAGTGGGTGCAGGTCCAGCCGCGAGGACTGCCCGTGCGGCTGCCCCTCACCCCAGCCCTCTCCCCGTGAAGAACGGGGAGAGGGGGCGCACCGTCTGCCGCGCAATAGCTTGGGTGACAATCAGACTTACTGCGCCAGCGCTTTGTACTTGGCGAGCGAGGCCTTCAGCTCGGTCATGGCGGCGTCGGCGTCGATGCCGGTCTTCTTGACGCCGTCGGCCCAGGTCTTGAACAGCGGCTCGGAGGCCTTCTTCCAGGCAGCGGTCTGCTCCGGCGTCAGCTTGTAGACCTCCTGGCCGGACTCGGCCTTGATCTTGTCCACGCCGGCGTCCTCGAACTTGCCCCAGGGCTCGCCGACCCGGCCGGCCGCTTCCGTGTTGCAGTTGTCGTCGATCGCCTTCTTCTGCATCGCCGACATCTGGTTGTACTTGTCCTTGTTCATGACGAAGACGAAGGTCGTCACGTAGAACGGCGCGTCCATGTGATACTTGGTGACCTTGTCGACGCCGAACAGCACCAGCGACCCGGCCGGGAAGGTGACGCCGTCGGCGACGCCGCGCTCGATGATGTCGCGCACTTCAGGCGCCGACGACTGCACGTTGGTGCCGCCGAGCAGGGTCACGAAATTCGCGATCGTCGCATCCGCCGGGCGGATCTTCATGCCCTTGACGTCCTCGGGCAAGACGACCTTCTTGGTCCTCGTATGGAAGGCGGAGGGGGTATGGACGAAGGCGAGGCAATATTTGACGTCCTTCATCTCCTTCTCGGCGTACTTGCGATACCAGGCATCGAGACCCTCCGAGCCGCCCTTGGCGTCGGAGATCAGGAACGGCAGCTCGCCGGCGCCGATGATCGGGAAACGGCCGGGCTGATAGCCGGGGTTCACATAAGTGACATCGGCGATGCCGTCGCGTGCCATGTCGTAATGGTCGAATGCCTTGCCGAGCTGCTGGGCCGGGAACACCTTGCCCTTGATGGTGCCGCCGGAAGCCTTCTCGACCGACGCGGCCCAGTCCTCCAGTGCCTTTTGCAGCGGATGGCTCGCCGGCACCCAGTGGGAAATCTTCAATTCGAACGTCTTGTCCTGCGCAAGAGCGGGAGTCACACCGGCAGCCAGCGCCAACGCCAGAAGCGTCTTCCTCATCGAATCGTCTCCTTCCATCGATTGAGCCTTCGAGGGCCCTTTGCTTCATTGTTATAGCATATAAGCATCATTGCAAGCGTGACGGCAGGCTTGCCATTGCTGCACGCGCCAAGCGGAGCCTGTCGCTGCGGCCGGCGTCAGTATGGCAGACGAAAGTTGCAGGTGCACGATTTTTCCTTAACACGTTAAGGATTTGCGATTCACCCAAAATTGCGCATCCGCATCGACACACCAAGAGATTGCTCAATGCGCCTGGCCGCCGAGCTGCGACTGCGACATCATGCGCGCGGTTCCTCTCCGCGTCGGCGCGCGGCGTTTCAAACATCGGCGCAAAAGTCGTTTGAAACTTTGTAGGCGGTGCAAAACGCGCGCAGACATCGTTGACTGTGGACGTCACCAGCAATGAACGAGACGCGCATGAGCAGCATTCCCGCCGGATTCGAACCGCATTTCCGCAAGAGCCCGTTCACCGATCCCTGGGAGCCGCTCTATGCCAGGAAGACCGACAAGGCCGTCATCCTCGGCCTGCGGCTGGCCACACCGCACACCAATTCGCGCGGCTTGATCCATGGCGGCCTGATCGCCTCGCTGGCCGACAATGCGATGGGCTACAGCTGCGCCCAGGCGCTGGGCTGGGAGGTGTCCCTGGTCACGATCAATCTCGCGGTGGACTATATCGGCAGCGCCGGAATCGGGCAGTGGCTCAGCGTCGAGAGCGACGTCATCAAGAGCGGGCGGACGGTCTCGTTCGCCCATTGCCTCGTCCGCGCCGACGACGTCGTGATCGCGCGGGCCAATGCCACCTTCCACGTCACGCCGAAGCGGCATGACGCCCCGGCGTGACGCGATCACCCGAAGCGCCAGTTGCAGCTTTCCGTCACCAGATCGATGAAGGCGCGGACCTTGGCCGACAGCAGCCGCGAGCTCGGAAACACGATGTGGATCGGCAGCGGCGGCTGCTCGTATTTCGCAAGCACGCGCTTGAGGCGGCCGCCATGCAGCGCCTCCGCGGCCTGATAGGCGAGCACCCGCGTCACGCCGCCGCCGGCCTCGGCATATTGAATCGCGGTGTCGGCATTGTTGGTGACGAGCCGCGGACTGATCGGGATGCGCAGCTCGCGATCGTCCTTGACGAAGCGCCAGTCCGGCCACGGGCCGAACTGGATGGTCTGGTGCCTGGCCAGCGCCTCCGGGGCCCGCGGCTCGCCATGCGCCTTGAAGTAGGCGGGCGCGCCGACCACGATCCGCCGCATGCTGCCGACCTGGCGGGCGACGAGCGAGGAATCGCCGAGATGGCCGATGCGCACGGCGCAATCGATGCCGTCCTCGACCAGGTTGATGATGCGGTCCTCCAGACGCAACTCAGCGGAGACATCGGTATAACGGCTCAGATAGGCCGACATGACCGGGCCGACATGCAAGCGGCCGAAGCCGACGGGAGCGGAGACGACCAGCCGCCCGGCCGGCTGCAACCGCTCGCTCTCGGCCGCCAGCTCCGCTTCCGCGAGGTCGGCGAGGATGCGGCTGGCGCGCGCGAGGTAGCGCCGCCCGGAATCGGTGAGCGTCACCGAGCGCGTCGTCCGCTGCAGCAGGCGGACGCCGAGATGCGTCTCGAGCGCGGCAACCAGCCGGGTGACGGCCGACGGCGACAGCTTCAGCCGGCGCGCCGCCGGCGCGAAGCCGTTGAGCTCGGCGACGGTGACGAACGCCTGCATGGCATCGATGCGGTCCATGGGATTATTGCAGCATTCGCAACGATCCAGTGTCAAGCCACCGGATTATTTCCGGCGGGATTCCGGACCATATTCCGGTGCGGCGGCAGTTGCTGCCGCATCGACAGGGAGTCATTGCCATGACCCAGACAGCCATCCAACCGCCCACCGATGTCGTGTTCTCGCCGGCCGTGAAGGCGGTCCAGGCGCGGAAGGGATCGCGCGAGAGCTATGCCCGGATGGAGAGCCGCGGCTGGCGCCGCGAGGTCGACGCCGATCTCGCCGGCCGCCTCGCCGAGGCCACGAGCTTCTATCTCGCCACCGCCTCGGCCGACGGCCAGCCCTACATCCAGCATCGCGGCGGGCCGAAGGGCTTTCTCAAGGTGCTCGACAGCCGCACGCTGGCGTTCGCCGACTACAGCGGCAACCGGCAGTACATCACGCAGGGCAATCTGTCGGAGAATGCGCGGGCGTACATCTTCGTGATGGACTACGCGCACCGGCGGAGGGTGAAGATCTGGGGTACGGCGCGCGTGGTCGAGGATGATGCCGCGCTGACGGCGTCCTTGATGCCCGGGAACTACCGGGCGCGGCCGGAGCAGGTCATCCTGTTCACGATCGAGGCGTGGGACACCAACTGCCCGCAGCACATTCCGCAGAAGTTCGACGCGGCTGACGTTGCGGAAGCACTGGCCGTTCGGGACGCGAGGATTGCAGAGCTCGAGGCCGAGCTGGCGCGATTGAAGGGCGAGGGTGCAGCCGCTGTCTAAGTCCTGCGCCTGACAGGCCACTTCCGTCATTCCGGGTTCAAGGCCTCACGGCCTCGCCCCGGAACGACGGCGGTGGTGACGGAGTGGCTCAGGCGGCTTCCGCCGCCCGGCCCCAGTCGAACTCCGGAAAATACTGCGTCATCATCCGATCGGCATAGGCCACCAGATTGCCGAAACCCTCGGTGCGCCGGCGCAGCTCGGAGTCGAAGAACGGCGTCAGGATGCCCGCGATGACCGCGAACGCCGTGGCGTCGGTGCCGCAGGGACGATCCCCCATCAGATACGGCCGCTCGCCGAGCTGCACCGACAAGGCGCGCAACGAGCGTGCGGCAAGATCGATGTCCTCGTCGGGCGCATGGCGGCCCAGCCCGGAAATCAGGTAGTTCTCGGCGACGCGGAACTGCGCGTCCTCGCGCAGCTTGTCACGTCGGTCGGCGGGTGCGCCGTCGAAGAAATGCGCCGGGCCCTTGGCGAAGTTGACCGGATCGACCCAGCGCGCGCCGACGAGCGCAAAATACAGATGATGCTCGATCATGCGCTCGAACGCCCAGGCCTGCGCCCGCGCGCGCACGTCGAGCCCGGCATCGAAGTCGAAGCCGTAGCGCCGCTCGATATGGGCGCGGATGAAGGTGGAGTCGGCGATCAGCGCGCCGCCATCGTCGATGAAGGGCAGCTGGCCCTTGGGCGAGGCCGGCGGCATCGCCCGTTGTTTCCGATAGGCGAGCCCCGCCATCTTCAGCTGCACCTCCGTCTTGGTGACGAAGGGGCTGATCTCCGGCAGGCCGAAGCCCGCGCCCAAACCAAACAGCGCAATCATGACAGCACTCCCGACTTCCTGAGCAGGCGTCGGACGCTACGCACATGCTGCTGCCACCATGGTGTCAGCAGCGGCAGTAGCGTGGTGGCAAGGCCCAGGCCATAAAGCATCATCATCGACATCACCCCTTCAATCCTTGTGTTGGCCCGGTATAAGGACAGGCTGCTGCCAGCATCCTGTCAGCAGCGGCGGGGTGATCGCTTCCGCGGGGACCCACCATGAGACGCGCCGACCGGCTGTTCCAGATCATCCAGGTGCTGAGACGCACGCGCCGCCCGCTGACGGCGGATGCGATCGCGGCCGAGCTGGAGACGTCGAAGCGCACGATCTATCGCGACATCGCCACTTTGATCGGCCAGCGCGTGCCGATCCGCGGCGAGGCCGGCATGGGCTACATCCTGGAGAAGGGTTTTGATCTGCCGCCGCTGATGCTGACGCCGGACGAGATCGAGGCGGCCGTGCTCGGCGCGCAATGGGTGGCGGCCAATGCCGATCCGGTGCTGGCGCGCGCGGCGGAGGATCTGATGGCCAAGATCGCCGACACCGTGCCGGAGCGGCTGCGGCCGTTCGTGCTGGAGCCTGCGAGCCGCGCGCCGCGGCCATGGAGCCGCGAGCCCGACCGCATCGACATGTCACGCACGCGCTCGCAGATTCACGAGGGCCGCAAGATCCGCTTACGCTATCGCGACGAGCAGGGCCGCGACAGCGAGCGGGTGATCTGGCCGATCGCGATCGGCTATCATGACGCGGTGCGCATCCTCGCCGCCTGGTGCGAGCTGCGCCGCGACTTCCGCAGCTTCAGGACGGATCGCGTGGTCGAAGCGGCCTATCTGGACGACAAATATCCCGAGCGGCGCGAGGCGCTGCGCGCGAAATGGCGGCGCAGCCTGGTGTGGGAGGTTCCGAAGGATGTCTGAGCCGATGTCTGATCAGCTTGACGCCAGCCCCTGTCAAAGCTGCGGCGCCTGCTGCGCCTATTCGTCGAACTGGCCGCGCTTCACGATCGAGGAGGATGACGCGCTCGACCTGATCCCGCCCGAGCTGGTCAACGACAGGCTGTCGGGCATGCGCTGCGAGAACGACCGCTGCTGCGCGCTCGACGGCGAGATCGCACGCGCCGTGTCCTGCAGGATCTACGCAATCCGTCCGGATGTGTGCCGCATTTGCATGCCGGGCGATGCCGAATGCGCGATGGCGCGGCGCAAGTTCGGCCTGCCTGCGCTGCCGCGAGCGAAAGGTCCGCTCAGGCGGTGACAGGCGCGAGATCGTCGTCGAGGTCGTCGTCGAGCGGCGCTACCGCGGAGAGCGGCTTGGTCGACAGCGAGATTGGCTTCTTGCTCGACAGCGGGCTCGCCCGCCCGCCGCTGCTGCCGCGCGACTGCGCGTAGAGAACGGTGCCGACGCGGCCGCCGAACTGCAGCAGATCCTGCTCGGTGCAGGTGGAGGCGATCGCCAGCGCCAATGAATGCAAATGGGTCCGCCGGTAGCAGAACAGCGCGAGCATGGCGCGGACATCGGCCGACACGCTCTCGACCAGTGCAGGCAGTCCGTTTGCATCGGCGCGATAGAGCGCACCGAGAAGTTCCTCGCCGACCGGGCAGGCATCGCTGTCGAAGGCACTACGGCTTGGAAGCATCTGTTGAATCCTCTTCAAGCGAGGATGCAGCGCGAATCGCTAATGCGGGGTTAACCATGTTCGACGGCGGGCATAGCGACCCGCGCAGCCGCGTCTCAGCCGTTCGCCGCCATGAAGATCGACAGCCCGAAGCCGGTGAGGTGATGCAGCGCCTGGTCGACGCCGATCAGGGTCCAGAACCAGGGATGCTCGAGGGTCATGCCGAAACGCGACGAGCAGATGCCCTTGATGCGATCGATCGTGATGTGGATCGCAAAGTCGATCACCGCGACGAACCAGAACTTCGGCGCGACGATCAGGATCAGCACCATCGCCACGGCGAGATGGATCAGGCAGTGCACCAGCAATGGCAGTGCCCAGCCCTTCCGCTGGTCCTTGCCATAAGCCATCCAGGCATTCTGCAGCACGAAGTCGCCAATGATGTGCTTGAAGGTGAGCAGCAGCATCCAGCCGACCAGCGCACCTACCGGAACCTGCGACGACAAAGCGGGGAAAGACAAAGCTGACGCTCTCGCTACGACCAATCCTTTGACGCACCGGGAACTGGAGGCGTTCAGCGCAATCTGATGAGAATACCCGGCCAATTCGACGCGTATGCGACGCTTATGACATCTCTGGTGGCGAATTGCACGCGAAAGGGAACCTGAAAGCGCACTCTGCTACCCTTCCCACATCTTCGACGAGAGGTAAGGTTACCTTCACCGGCGTTGGCGTGCGACTCCGCGCCGTGCGGCGGCATTCATTCGGCCGCGTTGCTCTTCGGTTCCGGCGTCAGCGCCCGCGCGCGGATCTGGGCGATGGTCCGCTTCAGGGCGCCCTGCCCCGGCTCCGCCAGCGCGACGGCGCGGGCCTCGGCGATGGCGGCGGCGAGATCTTGGATCGGCAGCACGCCATCGAAAGTCGGCTTGGCCAGGCCGTCGATGATGGCATGCCAATCCGCGAGCCCCTGCCGGTAGGCGTCGCCCTGCCCCTGGATCATCGTCGCCGTCGCGATCACCGCGGCAGCCGCGGCGGGCTGCTTGTCGAGCGCACGGGCGATCATGTGCAGCCAGCGCTCGACCCAGGCCCGCTCCTCGCCATAGCGCACCGACTGCAGCCGCCAACGCCGCAGCCCGGCGATCAGCTTGAGCCGGCGCACCGCGAGCCGCGATCGGACCGAGAAGCGGACCTTGATGCGGCGGCGACCGAGCCAGCCGATCTGCTCGAAGCCGGTCAGCATCGAATCGGCGATGGCCTGCGGCAAGGCCCCGAGCAGTTCGTCGAGCCGAAACCGCCTGACATCGTCGGTGTCCCGCCCGCCCGGCCTGCGCCCCCGCTCCAGGCTCATCAATCTCAGCTGCGCGATCCGGATCGGATCCTCATAGGCCATGCGCGCCGCCAGCAATTGCGCGATCTCACACAGCGTGCCGACGTCGAGGTTCGATCGGCGAACGAACCGCTTGATGCGATCGACATAGAGCTGCGCGTAGCTGGCGCCCTGGTACTCCATCAGCAGATGGATCCCTTCGCTCACCGCCAGGGCAGCGGCCTCAGGAAGGCCATCGGGCAGAAAAGGCGGCTCGCCATCGTGGTCGCCGATGAAGTCGGCGAACAGATATCGCAGCGAGGACCGGACGCTTTCCACTGTGGTCAGCCTCCCCGGATCACGCCGATTTCGACACGGGCGCAGCGGCTGCGGTCTGTTGCGCCAGCCGCCGCTCGAGCGTCTCGATGTTCTGGAACAGGCGGGCGCTGGCCAGGCGCAGGAAATAGAAGGCGAAAGCGGGGTTCTGGACGTAGAGCTGCTCGACCTGGTCGTAGGACACCGACAGGATCAGGCCGCCCTCCACGCATTCCAGCGTCTGCGTGCGCGTATTGGACGGCGAGATCATGCCGAACTCCCCGACGATGGCGCCGATCGGCAGCTCGATGCCCGATTCGACCAGACGGAACCGGCCGCTGACGATGTAGTACATGCTGTCGGCCTTCTCGTCCTTGTAGAACAGGACCTCGCCGGGGCCGCATTTGCGCTCGGTCATGAACGGCTTCAGCCACTCCATGGACAGGTCGCTGTTGACCGACTGCTTCACGTCGCGGACCAGCTGCAGCATCTGATGCAGGCGGTAGCTGTTGAGCGGCAGCAGCACGCCGTGCAGGATGAGCACCGGGTAGTTGTGCGTCGGCACCGCGGTCGCGATCAGGACGATGTTGGTGAGGATGGCGAACACCCGCAGCGGAATCATCGTCCGCATCGACAGCGTGGCGACCACGAAGATCGATGCGAAGAGGCTGCCGGCGGCGCCTGCATGTTCGACCAGGTGTGAGGTATCCATCGGGATCAACCAGACCAGTGGGATTTCAAGGGGGAGCGGACGCCGAGGCCCGACCTCCAGACGGCGAATTTAGCGTGTCCATGCCGACTTCCGATATACGGCGAACAGACGACGATTGAACCGGTATTTGAGCCGGGACGGCAAAATTCCCCGCCCGCGGCGCCGGTCGGGCCGCCCGTCGACGTCGCGCAGCTCCGGCCGGCGTCGTCGACAACCTTCCCTGCTCAACGCACCTTGCCGCGGCCGGACCACGAGCACGACAGGCGCCTGCGTCCGACGACCCAAGCGTTGCTCCACCCTGCCGGCGTTGTCGCCGTGAGGTCGACGAAACATCGCCTGAGCAGTCAAGGAGTCGGCAGCGCGCGGCCCACCCGCCGTAATGTCGTCGATGATGGATGCGGCCCATCCGCTGCGCAGCGCTGGATCGTGCCCCTGTTCTGGGGATGCCTTACCGTTTGGTCGCCGAACGGGCCGCCCGGGTTCAGCAGGCGGCACGAACGGACACCGCCGCGGCCTTCCTGGACGCCACTTCCCCTCCTTTCGGTGCTCAATGCCTCCCCGCCTTGCCGGGCCAGCGCCCGCGGCACCGCTGCACCGCTGTCCGCCCAGGGCTTGCCCCCGCGGTTACATGTGTTTCATTGCTTTGGAGGTCGAGCGTCCCGACATGGTCGGCGACTGGAGCTGTGCGGCGCCGCGCTGGGCCGCGGTCGGCACCACCTCGCTGTCCGAGCTGCTGGCCCTCGACCTCGTCGCGTGCTGATGGCACGTCATCCCGCCCTGGCGCAGCGCATCCATGCCCGGCGCCGCTTTGGAGACCAAGACATGACCGATGGACCGACCGCCGTGGCCGAAGAGGCGCCCAGCACGCCCGTTCTGACCATCGAGGGCGCACGCGCCACGATCCGGCTCAACCGGCCCCGTCATCTCAACCGTCTTCAGCCGGAAGATCTCGGCGCCCTGATCGCGCTGTTCGATCGCATCGAGGCCGACGCCAGCCTGCGCGTGCTGATATTGACCGGGACGGGACGCGCCTTCAGCGCCGGCTATGATCTCGGGTCCATCGGCGGCGGGCCCGAGACGAGTCCGGCCGGCGGCACCGGCCCGTCCTTCGAAGAGGTCGCCGACCGGCTCGAGGATCTCGCTCTGCCGACGATCTGCCGGATCAATGGCGGCGTCTATGGCGGCTCGACCGACCTCGCACTGGCCTGCGATTTCCGAATCGGGGTCGACACCGCCGACATGTTCATGCCCGCGGCGCGGCTCGGGCTCCACTACTACCCGAACGGCATCAGGCGCTACGTCTCCCGGCTCGGCATCGATCACGCCAAGCGCCTGTTCCTCACGGCAGAGAGGATCGGCGCGGCCGACATGCTACGCATCGGCTATCTGACCAGCATGGTGGCGGCCGAGGCGCTCGATGCGGAGGTCGAGCGACTGGCCGCGCAGCTGGCCGGCAACGCTCCAGCCGCCATGCGCGGCATGAAGCGCGCGATCAATGAGTTTGCCCGCGGCGCCCTCGACGATGCGGCAGCTCGCCGCAGACATCAGGACAGCCTCAGCGGGACGGAGATCCGAGAAGGCATGAGATCGTTTGCAGAGAAGCGGGCGCCGAGATTTTGAGCGCAATGCGCGCGTCGGCCCCTCGAATATTGCATGCATCTCGCTGTATCCAGCCGGTGTGCCGCCACACGCTCAACGAACTATCGACTTAAAGCTCCAATTTGCGGTTGACAGCCTTTTGTCCGCAGCTAGCTTGGCTTTGGGCGGAGACTTTCACATGCAAGTGATAGACGCGTATTGGGGACGGCGGGCTCTGGACTACGTCGATGCGATCGAAGCGTCGAAGACCAGCGCGAGCGTGCTCTCCCAATTCGAGAAGATGATCGGCGATCTGGGCTTCCATGCCTACATCATGGCCGGAGTACCGGCGCCGGGCCAATCCCTGCAGCAGACCATCCTGGCCAACGGATGGCCGCGGGAATGGTTCGACATGTATGCGCGGGAGCAGTTTCACCGCTTCGATCCGATTCCGCGGCACTGCGTCTCGACACTGAATCCATTCGCCTGGTCGGAGGCGCCCTACGACCGCCAGGACGAGCCGGGTGCGCACGAGGTGATGACGCGCGCAAAGGACTTCCGATTGAACGAAGGGTTCTGCGTGCCCATCCATTACGACGATGCGGTCGGCGCCGTCAGCATCGCCGGAGAGCATCCCAATCTCGCCCCCGATGCCAGAGGCGCACTGCACCTGATCAGCATCTTCACGCATTCGAGGCTGCGAGCACTGGTGCGCGCGACCACGAGCAATCAGGGCCGGCGCCTGTCGCGGATCGAGGCCGAGGTGCTGAGCTGGGCGGCGCGCGGCAAGACCGCTTGGGAGACCGCGCGCATCCTCGGCGTCTCCGAGCGCAACGTTCGTTGGCACCTCGAGGAGGCGCAGCGCAAGCTGGAGACCAAGAACAAGACGGCGACGGTTGCGACCGCTCTTGTCAACGGCGAGATCTCGATCTGATCTGGCGTTTTTTCCACTGGATCAATTCGAGCGCATCAGCAATCTGCAAACCCCAAGTTGCTTCAGACGACCGGGGGTTTCGATGCCTGAGATTCATGTCGTTCGAAAAGATAATCGCTCGCTCTACGAGAAATATTTCGATCCTTATTTCCGGCTGCGCCACGATATTTACGTCAAGCAGCGCAAGTGGATGGACCTCGATCGTCCGGACGGACGCGAGATCGATCAGTTCGATACCGAAGATGCCGTCTATCTGTTCTGCATCGACAACGGCCAGCTGATCGGCGCGATGCGCGCCGTGCCGACGGTGCTGCCGACGCTGATGAGCGACATCTTTCCCTACCTCAATCTGCGCGGGCCGGTTCAACGGCCGGATGTCTACGAGCTGTCACGCATCTTCGTGATCCCGGAGCGGCGCGGCGAGCATGCGGGGCCCCGGGTCGATCTGCTGCTGCTCACCGCGATCATGGAGTACGGCATCTCGATCGGGCTCACCGGCTTCTCGATCGTGCTCGAAACATGGTGGCTGCCGCGCTTCGAGAAATGCGGCTGGAAGGCGCGCCCGCTCGGAGTCCCGCACATGATGGATGGGATGGCGGTGATGGCGGTCCTGGTCGATTGTGACGAGACGACATGGAAGTCGCTGTGCACGCAGATCGGCCTGAAGCGGCCGACGCTGACCTGGCAGGGGCTCGAAGAGGTCAGCCGCCAGGCCCTGCCGGATATCTTTCTTCATCTTCCACCAGCCGTTCAGCCAGCGCAATGAGCTGCTCCCGGTTCCGCGTCAGCCTCAGCCTGTGGAACGCCTTCAAGAGGCGGTGACCAAGGAGCGTCGCCTCATCCACCTCGAGGGCGTAAAGGTTGGACGGCGTGTTCATGGAATCCATCGCTGATACTTCAGGTTTTGAGCCGTGACTGAACCTTCAATCGAGAAGATCATCGAGCGTCTGCAATTCTGCATCGTAGACGCTCGGGCAATGCAACTCAAAATGTTAGAGAGGATTTTGTCAATATCATTGCTTGAAGCCCATGAGCTCAAGGAAAGATGCGCGCCCAAGCCGAACGACAGCAACCACTAGCAACACGAGACGCTACTTCCGTCACGCTGTTGCGCGTCCGGTCCCGCGGCGCAACCCGGGAGCACGCTCAAGGTCTTGATTTGTAGATGTGATTTGCAGAGGTCTTTCATTCACAAACGGCACAGCGGCGCCACATTGATCCGCCTGCACGTTGCCGCAAGCCTGCACCGCACCACGGCCATCGCCTGATTTCGCCGCAACATCCTGAAACAAACATGCGGATCGATGGCGCCCTACCGCCCCGCGGAGCCGACATCGCGCGACGACAGAGTTCTAGAATACGGAACTGAAATTGTCCGCGGTCGCTCTCCGCGATTTGGCTCTCGACGACAGCGCCTAATCGTCCACGAAGCGGACGGTGTCCGCGAGCGCGGCACGGCTGGTGCGATAGGAGTTGGCGTCATGGGCGAGGTCGGGATAGCCGAACGAGATGCCGCAGACGATCTTGCGGTCGTCGCCCAGGCCGAAATGGTGCCGCACCACGTCGGAATGAAAAGCCAGCGCGGCCTGCGGCACCGTGGCAACGCCGAGCGCCTGGGCTGCCAGCATGAAGCTCGTGACATAGCCGCCGCAATCGATCGCGCCGTAGGTGCCGAGCGCCTCGTCGCTGTGGATGATCGCGACATGCGGCGCGCCGAAGAAGTTGTAGTTCTCCAGCGCCTGCCGCGCATAGCCGGCCTTGTCGCCGCGTGCGATGCCGAGGGCGTTGTAGAGCTGGAAGCCGCTCTCGCGCCGCCGCTCCAGATAGACGCCCTTGTATTCGCGCGGGAACGGGAAGTCGCCTGAGGGCGGCTTGCCGCTCGAGGCGGCCGTGTACATCACCTTGCGGAAGGCCGCGGTCGCGGCGCCCGAGGTGATCTCGACCCGCCACGGCTGGCTGTTGCACCACGACGCGGTCTTCTGCGCGGCGGTGAGGATGCGCTCCATGGTCGCGCGCGGCACGGGATCGGCGCGAAAGCTGCGGCAGGAGAACCGCGCGGCCATCAGGTCTTCGAGAACGGAAATGGAGTCAGTGTGGGTCGCCATGGCTTTTGCTTCCATGTGATTGTCTCTCGTCTCGACCGATCTCACTCCTCATGGTGAGGAGGCGCGCAGCGCCGTCTCGAACCATGAGGCCACATCACGGGCCTCATCCTTCGAGACGCTGCTGCGCAGCTCCTCAGGATGAGGGTCTAATTGCGTCCCTTGGTCGGGACCTTGTTGAACGGCACATCCTTGTCGACCCGGATGTCGCCGGGCAGGCCGAGCACGCGCTCGGCGATGATGTTGCGCAGGATCTCGTCGGTGCCGCCGGCGATGCGCATCGACGGCGAGGTCAGCAGCATCTGCTGGAACTGGCCCTGCGTCTCCGCCTCGTCCGCGCCGGTGAGCACGCCGGCCGCGCCTTCGAGGTCCATGGCGTAGGTCGCGATGTCCTGCAGCATGACCCCGGCGACCAGCTTGCCGATCGAGTTTTCCGGACCCGGCCGGTCGCCCTTGGACAGCGCCGAGATCGCGCGGTAGCTGGTGTACTTCAAGCCGCTCGCCTTGACGGCCCAGGACGCCAGCTTCGAGCGCGTGGCGCGATCGTCGATGGCGAGGCCATTGTCGGTCATCAGATTCGCGCAGAACTCGAACATCTCGGGGAAGCCGGTCGCGAGCCGCGCGCCGATCGACATGCGCTCGTTCATCAAGGTCGTCAGCGACACGTTCCAGCCGTCACCCACGGCCCCGAGGCGCTGGCTATCAGGGATCACGACATCGGTGAAATAGACCTCGTTGAACTCCTGCATGCCGTTGGCCTGCTTGATCGGACGGACCTCGACGCCCGGGCTCTTCATGTCCAGGAAGAACATCGTGAGTCCCTTGTGCTTGGGCACATTGGGATCGGTGCGCGTGATCAGCAGGCCGTAGTCCGAATAGTGCGCGCCCGAGGTCCAGATCTTCTGGCCGTTGATGACCCAGTCGTCACCGCGCTTCTCCGCGCGCGTGCGCAGGCCTGCGACGTCGGAGCCGCCCGCGGGCTCGGAGAACAGCTGGCACCAGATCTCTTCGCCGGAGGCGAGCTTCGGCAGATAGCGGCGCTTGTGCTCCTCGCTGCCATAGGCCATCACGGTCGGACCGCACATGCCCTCGCCGATCTGGAACGGCTGCGTCAGCTTGCCGTAGACGCCCTCCTCCTGTTGCCAGATCACGCGCTCGATCGGCGTGGCGCCGCGGCCGCCATACTCCTTCGGCCAATGCAGACAGGCCCAGCCGGCGTCGGACTTCTTCTTTTGCCAGGCCTTGCCGACCTCGACGATGTCGGCGTGCTTGAGCCGGATGCGCCCGAGCGAGGAGCTCGCGAGCTCCTCCTCGAGCTCCTTCGGCGCGTTGGCCGCGACCCAGGCGCGCGCGGTCTCGCGAAAGGCGGCTTCCTGCGGGGTGTCGTCGAAATTCATGGTCGTTCTCTTTCCCGTTCGTCATTCCGGGGCGCGCGCAGCGCGAACCCGGAATCTCGACTTGATCAGCTCCAGATTCCGGGTTCGCCGCGTTCCGCGGCGCCCCGGAATGACAGCAACTACGCCCGCCCCTTGGTCGGGACCTGGTTGAACGGCAGGTCCTTGTCGACGCGGATGTCGCCGGGCAGGCCGAGCACGCGCTCGGCGATGATGTTGCGCATGATCTCGTCGGTGCCGCCTTCGACGCGCGTGCCGGGCGCGCGCAGCAGCATCGCCTGGAATTTGCCGGCGACCTCCGCCTCGGGGCCGCTGAGCACGCCAGCGGCGCCCTGCAGATCCAGCGCGTAGGCCGCGACGTCCTGGATCATCGGTCCGGCGACGAGCTTGCCGATCGAGTTCTCCGGCCCCGGGCGCTCGCCTTTCGACAGCGCCGAGATCGCGCGCATGCTGGTGTATTTCAGCCCGCTCGCTTTCACCGCCCAGCTCGCGAGCTTGGAGCGCACGTTGCGGTCCTCGATCGCCGGCCGATCGTCGAGCATGACGTTCGAGCAGAAGTCGAACAGCTCGGGGAAGCCGGTGGAGACGCCGGCGCCGATCGACATGCGCTCGTTCATCAGCGTCGTGAGCGCGACGTTCCAGCCGTCATTGACGGCGCCGAGCCGCTGCGAGTCCGGGATCACGACATCGGTGAAATAGACCTCGTTGAAATCCGAGTGCCCGCTCGCCTGCTTGATCGGGCGGACCTCGACGCCCGGACTCTTCATATCCAGGAAGAACATCGTGAGGCCCTTGTGCTTCGGCACCGTCGGATCGGTGCGCGTCAGCAGGATGCCGTAGTCGGAGTAGTGCGCGCCCGAGGTCCAGATCTTCTGGCCGTTGATCACCCACTCGTCGCCGCGCTTCTCGGCGCGGGTGCGCAGGCCGGCGACATCGGAGCCGCCGGCCGGCTCGGAGAACAGCTGGCACCACACCTTCTCGCCGGACGCCAGCGGTGGCAGATATTGCCGCTTATGTTCCTCGGAGGCGTAGGCCATCACAGTCGGGCCGCACATGCCGTGGCCGATGATGAACAGGCCGGAGAGCTTGCCGAACGGCCCCTCCTCCTGCTGCCAGATCACCCGCTCGATCGGCGAGGCGCCGCGGCCGCCATACTCCTTGGGCCAGTGCAGGCAGGCCCAGCCGGCGTCCGCCTTCTTCTTCTGCCAGGCTTTTGCGACCTCGAGAATGTTGGCGTTCTTCAGCGCGGTGCGGCCGAGCGAGGACGCGCGCAGTTCGTCCTCGTATTGCTTGGGCGCGTTCGCGGCGATCCAGGCACGCGCCTCGGCGCGGAACGCGGCCTCCTGCGGGGTGTCATCGAAGTTCATGGTCTAAACCCTGCTTTTGTAGCAATTGACCCGTCAGTTTCCACATCGTCATTGCGAGCGAAGCGAAGCAATCCAGTGCCAAACGAAGATTCTGGATTGCTTCGTCGCCTTCGGCTCCTCGCAATGACGACGGCACATTCAAGCTTGGCTCACGCCGCGTTGCGCTTGCGCATGCGATCGATCAGCTGGTCCTCCCAATAGGACAGGCTGCCGAGGCCGAGCGCGAGCGCGTTGGCGCGGCGGTAGTACATGTGGCAGTCGAACTCCCAGGTGAAGCCCATGCCGCCATGGACCTGGATGTTGTTCTTGCCGCAATGCTGATAAGCCTGCGTCGCGCTGATGCGCGCCGAGGCCGCAGCCTCCGGCAATTCCGGCGCGTTGGTCGACAACGCCCAGGCACCATAATAAGCGTTGGAGCGCGCGAGCGTCGCCGAGACATACATGTCGGCCAGCATGTGCTTGACGGCCTGGAACGAGCCGATCGGACGGCCGAAGGCGATGCGGTCGAGCGCGTAGTCGCGGCCCATCTCCAGCGCGCGGTCGGAGCCGCCGACCTGCTCGAATGCGGTCAACACCGCGGCGCGGTCGAGCACCTGGCTGATGATGCTCCAGCCCTCGCCGATCGCCCCGAGCGGCTCGGCTTTGCAGTTCGTGAAGGTGAGCTCGGCCTGGCCGCGGGTCGGATCGAGATTGGTCAGCGCCTTGGCCTCGACGCCGCCGGCCTTGGCGTCGACCAGGAACAGCGAGATGTCGCTGTCGCGGCCGGTCGATGCGGTGCGCGCGGCGACGATGATGAGATCGGCGATCGCGCCGTCGGCGACCGGCTTCTTGGTGCCGTTGAGCACGCCGTTGCCAGCTTCGAGCTTGATCGCCTTCGGCGACGGATTGCCGGTGCCCTCGAACAGCGCGAGCGTGCCGATCGTCTCGCCGCTCGCGATCTTCGGCAGCCAAGCCTGCTTCTGCGCATCGCTGCCGGCCAGCATCAGCGCTTCCGCCGCGAGATAGACGGTCGACGAGAACGGCACCGGCGCGAGCGCGCGGCCAACTTCTTCTGCGATCACGCAGAGTTCGAGATGGCCCGCGCCCGCCCCGCCATATTCCTCGGGGATCGCGACGCCGAGGAAGCCCATCTCGGCAAAGCCCTTCCACAGCGCACGGTCATAGGCCTCCTTGCCGTCGAGCACGACGCGCACGGCTTTCGGCGGGCACTTCTCGGCAAGGAATTTCCGCGCCTGGTCCCGCAGCTGCTTCTGGTCGTCGGAGAAATCGAAGTTCATGGCCGTTACTCGCTTCTTGGCGTCATTCCGGGGCGATGCGCAGCATCGAACCCGGAATCTCGATGTGATTAACTTCTGGATTCCGGGTTCACTCGCTTCGCGAGTGCCCCGGAATGACGGAATCAAAAAAATCTCATCACAGCACGATCACGTCGCTGTCGGGCGTGGCGGCATAGAGCCGCTCGACCAGCGCGGCGCGGCGTTCCAGGCCGGCGCGCTGGTTGATGTAGCCCTTGTCGGTCAGCTCGTGGCCGTCGATCGACGGCGGCTCGGCCATCAGCATGACGCGGCCGATACGCCGGCTGCTGGCGCCTTCGCAGTCCTTGTTGTGGGCCTGGAGGCCGCGACGGACGCAATCGATCACGGCGGGATGCTTCACCACGTCCTCGAACGTCGCTTGGGGATTGCCGACCAGTTGGCGGCAGGCGTGCAGGTTCGGCCACGCCAGGAGTCCGATGTAGTCGCGGTCCTGCCCCGCCACCAGCGCGTCGTGGATCGCCGGCGTCGCCGCCGCGATCGCGTCGGTGCGCAGCGAACCGACATGCACGAAGGTACCGGTGGTCAGCTTGAAATCCTCGACCACGCGTCCGGCGAAGATGATGCCCTGCACGGGATCATTGGGATCGACGAACACGCCGGCGTCGCCGATGCAGTAGAAGCCTTCGTCGTCGAACGCCTTCTTGGTCAGCTCGGGCTGGCCGAAATAGCCGGGCATCACGTTGACGCCGCGCAGCCGCAGTTCGTATTTGTCGCCGGTCGGCACCATCTTCAGCTCGACGCCGGGGAATGGCAGGCCGATCAGCCCGACGCGCTCGGTGTTCCAATAGGTGCCGGTCGAGGTCGGCGCGGTCTCGGTCGATCCCCAACCGGTGTAGAACACGATGCGCTCGCCGGTGGTCTTCACCGCCAGCGCCTGCATACGCTCGTAGAGATCGTCCGGCAGCCGCGCGCCGCCATAGGCCATGATGCCCAG
The DNA here is from genome assembly GCF_032377575.1 of Bradyrhizobium sp. SZCCHNS2022. NCBI lineage: Bacteria > Pseudomonadati > Pseudomonadota > Alphaproteobacteria > Hyphomicrobiales > Nitrobacteraceae > Bradyrhizobium > Bradyrhizobium sp. SZCCHNS2022. Next base: position 4,884,160 of record NZ_JAUHHZ010000001.1, read on the forward strand.
ATCCTTGAAGAAGGAGCGACACAGCGAATCGTCCTTCTCCATCGCTGCGGCCAGCGCGGCATAGCCGGCGGGGACGTTGGCGTAGTAGGTCGGCGACACCTCGCGCAGGTTGCGGAGGCTCTCCTCGAACATCCCGGGCATCGGGCGGCCGTCGTCGATGTACAGCGTGCCGCCATCGATCAGCAGGGGATTGAACGCCGCATTGCCGCCCATCGTGTGATTCCACGGCATCCAGTCCAGGACCGTGGAGATCGGCGCATCCGGCGCACGCGGACGCGTCTGCATCATCATCGCCGCATTGGCGCACATCATGCGCTGGGTGTTGATGACCGCCTTGGGCATGCCGGTGGAGCCGGACGTGAACAGCAGCTTGCCGACGGTGTCGGGCGTGATCTGCGCGATGGAGGCATCAACGTCGCCGGTGATGGGCGTCGCAGCGAGATCGGCGAAGCTGACGCTCGGAATGCCCTCGCAGGGACGCGCGACATGCACGACGGTGACGCCGTCGAGATCGAGCGCCTTCAGCGCCTTCTCGAAGGTCGGGCCGTCCTGCACCATCACGACGCCGGGCTTCACCAGGCCGAACAGATATTTCAGCTTGAGATGATCGTGGCTCATCAGCGAATAGGCCGGCGACACCGGCGCCGCCGGGGAGCGGGCCTGCATCGCGGCGAACGTCATCAGCGCATGCTCGATGGAATTGCCGGAGAGGATCGCGACCGGACGGCCGTCGAGCTTCAGGTTGAGCAGGCCCTGCGTCAGTCCGTCGACCGTGCGCTTGGCCTCCGCATAGGACAGCTTGCGCCATTGCCGCTCCGGACCGGTGCGCTGCGCGAGCCAGGTTCGCGTCGGCGCCTCCTTGGCCCAGCGGGCGAGCGGCGCGGCGAGATGCGGCTCATAGGCCTGCAGCGGAATCCGCGACTTGATGACGATCACGCCGTCCGCGCGACGCTCGACGTCGATGTCTCGCGCCAGCCAGTTGACCTTGCGGAATGCCGGCTTCTCCAACACCTTCGCTGCCGTCCCGTCCATTTTGCGTCTCCCGAAATATCGTCCTTTGCGGATCTTGATATCTAGCGGTTGGTATAGACCGGCTTGCGCTTCTGGAGGAAGGCTTCAATGCCTTCCTTGAAATCCTCGGAGCGGCTGCACAGCACCTGGTTGCGGTCTTCCATCGCGATGACGGCTTCGATCGATGACGCATCGACGCTCATGTTGAGACATTCTTTGGACAGGCGGAGCCCGACCGGCGAGGCGGTCATCATGGCCTCGATGAATGGCACCGCGGCGCTCTCGAGCGTGTCTTCCTCGACGATCTCCGACACCAGTCCGACCATCAGAGCGCGTTCGGCGCCGATGAAACGCCCGGTGAGAATCAGCTCGGAGGCGACGGAGACGCCAACCAGGCGCGGCAAAAAGTAGCTGGTGCCGATGTCGCAGCCCCCTAAGCCGAGCTTGATGAAGGCGCAGTTCATCCGCGCCGACCGCGCGGCGATGCGAATGTCGGCGGCGAGCGCCAGGGCGAAGCCGCCGCCGGCGGCCGCGCCTTGCACCAGCGCGATGATCGGCTGCGGACAGCGCCGCATCAGCATCACGATGTCGGCGATGCGGCGTTGCGAGTCCAGGGAGTCGGTCACGCTTGGCGGCTCGTTGACGCCGCCGCGGCGCTGCATGGCGGCCTTAAGATCAAGGCCGGCGCAGAAATTCTTGCCGGCGCCCTTGAGCACGACGACGCGCGTGGTGCGATTGCGCTGGAGGCTTTCGAAATAGGCGTTGAGCGCATCGATCAGCGCCGTGTCGAGCGCGTTCAGGTTCTCCGGGCGATTGAGCGTCACCCGGTCGACACCATTGTCATGCTCGATCAGCAGCGGTTGGGACATGGCGCGCTCTCTCCTCACCGTCATCCCGGCGAACGCCGGGATCCATAGCCACCGGCTTGTTTGGTCAGAGCGCGGCGTCTGCCGAGTGCTTCTCACAGACGCCGCGGAGTATGGGTCCCGGCTCAAGGCCGGGACGACGGCGGAATGTGCGTCAGCGCGGGGCCATGCGGATGGCGCCGTCGAGGCGGATGGTTTCGCCGTTCAGCATCGGGTTCTCGACGATGTGGACGGCGAGGTTGCCGTATTCCGAGGCGTCGCCGAGACGGGCCGGATGCGGCACCTGGGCGCCGAGGCTCTTGCGGGCCTCTTCGTTCAGGCCCATCAGCAGCGGCGTCAGGAACAGGCCGGGCGCGATGGTGTTGACGCGGATCTTCTGGCTGGCGAGATCGCGCGCGGCCGGCAAGGTCAGGCCGACGACGCCGCCCTTCGAGGCCGAATAGGCGATCTGGCCGATCTGGCCTTCATAGGCCGCGACACTGGCGGTGTTGATCGCAACGCCGCGCTCCTCGCCGATTGGCTCGGCGGTGACCAGGCGCTCGGCGAACAGGCGCAGCACGTTGAAGGTGCCGATCAGGTTGACGTTGATGATGCGCGCGAACTTCGCCAGCGGGTAGACGCCGTCCTTGCCGACGATGCGCTGCGAGCCGCCGATGCCGGCGCAGTTCACCAGCACGCGGGCGATGCCGTGCGCGGCTTCGGCCTTGGCGATGCCGGCCTTGACCTGCTCCTCATTGGTGACGTCGGCATGCAGGGCGACGCCCTTGAGTTCAGCCGCGACGTTTTCGGCATTCTCCAGGCTCTGATCGAGCACGGCGATCTTGGCGCCCTTGGCCGCCATGGCGCGCGCCGTGGCGGCGCCGAGACCCGAGCCACCGCCGGTGATGAGAACGGCAACGTTGTTGAGTTGCATGGTGCGTTTCCTCCTTTGTCTGTTTTCGGCGAATAGCGAATAGGGAGTAGCGAATAGAGAAGGATGCTCTTCCCCCCTATTCGCTACCCCCTATTCGCCATTCGCCCGTTTCAATATCCCGCCGCAGATCAGCGCCTCCATATGGGCGATGTACTGGCGGCAGACCTCGTCGGTGACCGGGCCGACGCCGATCGCGCGCGACATGGCGTGGCGGCCGAAGAACAGGTGATCGCAGGCGCCGATCAGGCTGGTGTAGAACAGCACGGGATCGACGGCGCGAAACTCGCCCTTGGCGATGCCCTCTTCGATCAGCCGGCGATGGAATTCCAGCAGCGGCGCGACGAAGAATTTCGACACCTCGTCGGCAGCTTCGGCGCTGCTCTCGTGCAGCAGATAATGGATCAGCCGGTTCATATAGGGAAACCGGTGATAGGCGCGGATGATGCCGCTGATGTGCAGCTTCAGCTTGGCCGTCGGCGGCAGCGGCTGCGCCAAGAGATATTCGAGATTGGCGACCTCGGTGGCGGCGTCGCGCGCGAGCAGCGCCAGCAGCAGGCCGTCCTTGTTGCCGAAATGGTATTTCACCAGCGCGGCATTGGAGCCGGACTTCTGGGCGATGTCGCTGAGCGAAATCTCGATCGAGGACCTCGCGATCATCAGCTCGCTGGCGGCGTCCAGCAGCTTTTCCGCGGTGGCATTCCGCCCCACGGCAAGCTTCTCCGGCGCGCTGGTCTGCAGCTGAGGTCCCAAGGCGTTTCCCATCGATTGTTGCGGCCAGATAAGCCGAAGCCGAAGGCGATCTCAAGAGTTAATTGATCGATTGACTAAAGCTCAATCGCGCATTTAAATCCCTCCCAATCAACGAACCAAGTCTAGGGAGGAAACCTCATGGCGGAAGCCTATATCGTCGCGGCTGCGCGCACGGCCGGCGGTCGCAAGGGCGGGCGTCTGGCCGGCTGGCATCCGGCGGATCTGGCGGCAAAGGTGCTGGACGCGCTGGTCGAGCGCTCCGGCGCCGCGCCGGACCAGGTCGAGGACGTGATCATGGGCTGCGTCATGCAGACCGGCGAGCAGTCCACCAACATCGCGCGCAATGCGGTGCTCGCGTCGAAGCTGCCGGAGAGCGTGCCGGGCACCTCGATCGACCGCCAGTGCGGCTCATCTCAGCAGGCGCTGCACTTCGCCGCGCAGGCGGTGATGTCGGGCGCGATGGATGTGGTGATCGCCGCCGGCGTGGAGTCGATGACCCGCGTGCCGATGGGCCTGTCGTCGACCTTGCCGGCCAAGAACGGCTTCGGGCATTACAAGAGCCCGAACATGGAGAGCCGCTATCCGAACATCCAGTTCAGCCAGTTCACCGGCGCCGAGATGATGGCGGAGAAGTACGGGCTCTCCAAGGATGAGCTCGACGAATACGCCTATAACAGCCATCAGCGCGCGATCGCCGCGACGCAAGCAGGGCACTTCAAGGACGAGATCATTCCGCTGCAGATCACCCGCGCAGACGGCTCCACCGACACGCATCACATCGATGAAGGCATCCGTTTCGACGTCAGCCTCGACGGCATCAAGGGCGTCAAGCTGATCGCCGAGAACGGCAAGCTGACCGCGGCCTCCGCCAGCCAGATCTGCGACGGCGCCTCGGGCGTGATGGTCGTCAACGAGCGCGGCCTGAAATCGCTCGGCGTCAAGCCGCTGGCGCGCGTGCACCACATGACCATGATGGGCGGCGATCCCGTGATCATGCTGGAAGCCCCGCTGCCGGCAACGCAGCGCGCGCTGCAGAAGGCCGGCATGTCGATCGACGACATCGATCTCTACGAGGTCAACGAGGCGTTCGCCTCGGTGCCGACCGCCTGGCTGAAGACCACCGGCGCCGATCCCAGCCGTCTCAACGTCAACGGCGGCGCCATCGCGCTCGGCCATCCGCTCGGCGGCTCCGGCACCAAGCTGATGACCACCCTGCTGCATGCGCTGAAGCAGCGCAACAAGCGCTATGGCCTGCAAACCATGTGCGAAGGCGGCGGCATGGCAAACGTGACGATCGTCGAGCGGCTGTAGCTCTCGCAACACCACCGGCGTCGTCCCGGCCTTGAGCCGGGACCCATAGCCACCGAATTGAATGTCGGGCGAGCTGGAGCCACAGCTCGCTCTCGCCACAGGCCCCTGTGGTTCTGGGTCCCGGCTCAAGGCCGGGACGACACCATTTTCCTGATTGAGCGGTGAGCCCATCATGACCCACCCGTCCATCTATGCCCAAAGCCATCCCGACAAGATCGCCTATCAGATGGCCGGCACCGGCAAGGCCATCACCTATCGCGAGCTCGACGAGCTCTCCAATCAGGGCGCCCAGCTGTTTCGATCGCTCGGGCTGAAGGCCGGCGACCACATCGCCTTCCTGATGGAGAACCGGCTCGCCTTCATGGAGATCGCCTGGGCCGCTCAGCGCTCCGGTCTCTACTACACCGCGATCAGCCGCTATCTCACCAAGGACGAGATCGCCTACATCATCAAGGATTGCGGCGCCAAGGTCTTCATCACCTCGCCGAAATGCGCCGAGCAGGTCCGCGACCTCGTCACGGCCGACGGCCCGCTGTTCTTCATGGTCGACGAGCCCGAGCCCGGCTTCCGCTCCTGGGACAAGGAGGCCGGCGCGCAGCCCAAGACGCCGATCGCCGACCAGGTCGCCGGCTATGACATGCTGTATTCGTCCGGCACCACCGGGCGGCCGAAGGGCATCAAGAAGGATTTCGAAGGCAATCCGATCGACCAGCCCAACCAGTTCCTGCGCGTGCTCTGCGCCGACATGTGCGGCATGAATGCCGAGAGCATCTATCTCTCGCCGGCGCCGCTGTATCATGCGGCTCCGCTGCGCTTCAACATGATGGCGATCACGCTCGGCGGCACGTCGATCATCATGGAGCATTTCGACGCCGAGGAGTTCTTGCGGCTGGTCGAGAAGTACAAGGTGACGCAGTCGCAGCTGGTGCCGACGATGTTCGTGCGCATGCTCAAACTGCCGGAAGACGTCCGCAAGCGATACGACGTCTCCACCCTGAAGGGCGCGATCCATGCCGCGGCGCCCTGCCCGGTCGACGTCAAGGCCAAGATGATCGAATGGTGGGGACCGATCCTGATCGAGTACTACGCCGGATCGGAAGGCAACGGCGTCACCGTCTGCACCTCCAAGCAATGGCTGGAACATCGCGGCAGCGTCGGCCGCGCCGTGGTCGGCAAGATCAAGATTCTCGGCGAGGACGACCAGGAGATGCCGACCGGCGAGATCGGCACGGTCTATTTCGCCGATGCGCCTGTGTTCTCCTATCACAACGATCCGGAGAAGACGAAGCGCGCCTACAACGCCAAGGGCTGGTCGACGCTCGGCGACGTCGGCTATCTCGACGCCGACGGCTTCCTCTATCTCACCGACCGCAAGTCCTACATGATCATCTCCGGCGGCGTGAACATCTATCCGCAGGAGACCGAGGACGTGCTCATCACCCATCCTGATGTCGCCGATGTCGCCGTGTTCGGGGTGCCGAACGAGGAGATGGGCGAGGAGGTCAAGGCTGTCGTGCAGCCGCACGACATGACGCGGGCCGGCAAGGCGCTGGAAGAACAGCTGATGCTGTTCTGCCGCCAGCATCTGTCGCCAATCAAATGCCCGCGCTCGATCGACTTCGAGCCGGAGCTGCCGCGCACGCCGACCGGCAAGCTGGTCAAGCGCCACCTGCGCGAGCGCTACTGGCCGAAGAAGGGCGCGGCATAGCTCCGCCCACGGTGTCGTCCCGGCCTCGAGCCGGGACCCATAGCCACCGTCGCATGTTTTGCGAAGGCTGGAGCTGCCAGCAAGCCTTACCACGTTATCCTGTGGTGATGGGTCCCGGCTCAAGGCCGGGACGACACTGATGAGGGCCGCGATGACCTCTCCTTCTCAACTACCAGCCCTTCCCCCTCTCCCCCTTCCCTCCGCCATCCGCTCGCGCTACGTCGACGGCATCAACGGCTTGCGCATGCATGTGCTCGAAGCCGGGTTCGAAACATCGGACCGGCCATGCATACTGCTGCTGCACGGCTTTCCCGAGCTCGCCTATAGCTGGCGCAAGGTGATGCCGGCGCTGGCGGCCGCGGGCTACCACGTGCTGGCGCCGGACCAGCGCGGCTATGGCCGCACCACCGGCTGGAGCGCCGACTATGACGGCGACCTCGCGCCGTTCCGCTTCACCAATCTGGTGCGCGATGCGCTGGGCGTGGTCTATGCGTTCGGCCATCGCCACGTCGCGGCGGTCGTCGGGCATGATTTCGGCAGCCCGGTCGCAGCATGGTGTGCCCTGATCCGTCCCGACGTGTTCCGATCGGTCGTGATGATGAGCGCGCCGTTCGCGGGTCCACCGGCGGCGCCGTTCGACATCGCCAACCACCCTCTTGCTCCGCCCGACGATCCCGTGCATCGCGATCTCGCGGCGCTGCCGCGGCCGCGCAAGCACTATCAATGGTACTACTCGACGCCAGAGGCGAACGCGGATATGCATCGCGCGCCACAGGGTCTGCATGATTTTCTGCGCGCCTACTATCATCACAAGAGCGCGGATTGGCCTGACAACAAGCCCACTCCGTTGCAGGCATGGACTGCAGACGATCTTGCCAAGCTGCCGACCTACTACGTGATGGATCTCGACAAGACGATGGCCGAGACCGTCGCGGAGGTGATGCCTGACTCGGCGACGATCGCAGCCAACCGCTGGCTGCCGGATCATGAGCTCGCGGTCTACGCCGCCGAATATGAACGAACAAGCTTCCAGGGCGGCCTGCAATGGTATCGCTGCGGCACGTCAGGCCTGTTCGACGCGGAATTGCAGACCTGGTCGGATCGCACGATCGACGTTCCGTCCGCATTCATCTCCGGCCTGCAAGACTGGGGCATCTACCAACGGCCCGGCGTGGTTGAAGCGATGCAATCCCGAGTCTGCACCAGGATGATCTTGTGCGAGTTGATCGACCGCGCCGGACATTGGGTGCAGCAGGAGCAACATGACAAGGTCAACGAGCTCCTGTTCACGTTCCTGAACAAATCGACAGCCTGATTTTGGACGCGTTGCGGCCTCATCAGGCGAATCGAGGAACGAACATTCGGGGTGCGACGTTTTGGCATCCGGGCGATGCGCATCAGGAGATGAATTCATGGATAAGAAGATCGCAGGCTTGTTGGGCGCGGTCGCCGCTGTCGGCGCGCTCGGCACGGGCCAGGCGTCAGCGGCTCCGGCCCCCACCGACGTGCTGAAGGCCAATTCCTACGCCGATCTGCTCGAGCCGATCCCTAATGCCGCCAAGGTGCTGCAGGCGCTCGACGAGCAGGCGCCGCCGGAGGCCGAGCCGAAGGTGCAGCTGGCGCAGTGGTATCATCACCACCATCATCATCACCACCATCACCATGGCTACTGGCGCGGCTATGGCTACGGCCCCGGCTATGGATATGGCTACGGCCCCCGGGTCTATGTGGTGCCGCGCCGGTACTACCATCACCACCATCATCATCACCATCACCACTGGTACTACGATCGCTATTGATCGTGGTGCGGTAAGAAGGCAAAGGGCGCCGGCCGCGAGGTCGGCGCTCGTCATTAGAAAAGGGCATGCGAGCATCATTGGGAGACAGGGGACTGTCGCGACGAGCAGGCCTGTGAATTTGTTTCTCCGTCATGCCCGGGCTTGTCCCGGGCATCCACGTCTTTCAGCGCGCTGGGACCGACGTGGATGGCCGGGACAAGCCCGGCCATGACGACGAGGAGAGAAAAACGTGTACTTCTGACATCCGATACGATTGTCTGATCAGCGTCAGGACTTACGCGCCTTCTCCTTCGCTGCACGGTGCAGATGGCGGTAGGTGCCGTCGAACACCGTGTCGGTGCTCGACACCCATTCGGTCTCCTTGGCGAGCACGGGCCGGCTGGCGTGGATGCGGCGCGACTGCAGCTCGCGCTCCGCCGCCTCGTCGGGACTCATCGGCTCCACCGTAAAATTGGCTTCCTCCGGAATCACGATCACCTGCGCGAACGGCTCGCCCGGGCGGAAGATGTGCGTTCGCCCCTCCGCCGGCGCCTTGAACACGCAGAAGAACAGCATCGGCCAGAAGTTGCGCACCAGTGCCGGCACCGCGATCGGACAGGTATCCGTGCGATCGGTGTAGAAGCGCGGATGCGGCTCGGTCCGGATTGCAAAGCCCGGGGGCACCTTGAGATCGAGCAGGATCTGATAGGTGTAGAACGCGCCGCCAAAATTTCGGAATGGCGGCCATTGCAGCCCGGGGCTGGGCGGCTCCCCCCAATCGCCAGTGATCTCCAGCTTGCCGTCGCGCGTCGTGACCTGCAGCTCGAAATCATAGGGGTAGAACAGCTCGATGCCGTATTGCGCGCCTTCGGAGAACGGCACGCAGTGCCAGACCTGCTCGTGCGAGCCATTCGCGCGCGGCTGCCGCTCGCCGGCCCAGCCCGGAATGTCCATCCTGGTCCGCCGCGGCGCCAGTCCTGGATCATTCAGCCTGTATTTGACGCTGGTCATTGGAACTCCTTAGGTAAACAAGCGGAAGCGCGAACGTTGATTTTGCCTATGGGTTCCCTGACTGGGGCCTGAATGCGACCTCACGATATGTTTCGCGGCCGCGGCGCGGCAGCAGTTTGACCGCGCTGCGGCAGAGCCATATACAGATTAGAAACGTTCTAAACACTCGAATGTTGAGAACGGCAATCCGGGGACTTTGGAATGAAGAATTTCGCCGACCTCACCGAGCGCGAGATCCTGGCGATCGCGATCTCGGCCGAAGAGGAAGACGGCCGCATCTATATGAGCTTCGCGGAAGACCTGGCGGAGCGGTATCCGGATTCGGCGAAACTGTTCGAGCAGATGGCCGAGGAGGAGAAGGGCCATCGCCACATGCTGCTCGAACTCTATGAGGAGCGCTTCGGCAAGAACCTGCCGCCGATCCGGCGCGAGAACGTCAAGGGCTTCATGCAGCGACGGCCGATCTGGCTGACCAAGAACCTGTCGCTCGACGCCATTCGCAGGGAGGTCGGCACGATGGAGTTCGAGGCCGAGCGCTTCTATGCCAAGGCCGCCGAACAGGCCAAGGATGTCGGCGTGCGCCGGCTGCTCGGCGATCTCGCCGAGGCCGAGAAGGGCCACGAAAAGGTCGCGGCGCAACTCACCGACAAGATTCTCAGTCCGGACGTCCGGGACAAGGAAGACGAGACGCGCCGCCGCGTGTTCGTGCTGCAATATGTGCAGCCTGGCCTCGCCGGACTGATGGACGGTTCGGTCTCGACCCTGGCTCCACTATTCGCCGCCGCCTTTGCCACGCATCAGAATTTCCAGACCTTCCTGGTCGGCCTCGCCGCCTCGATCGGCGCCGGCATCAGCATGGGCTTTGCCGAGGCGCTGTCCGACGACGGCTCACTCACCGGCCGGGGCTCGCCCTGGCTGCGCGGCGCCGTCTGCGGCGCGATGACGACGCTCGGCGGCCTTGGCCATACCATGCCTTATCTGGTGCCGGACTCCTGGCCCAACGCGTTCTGGATCGCGACGGCGATCGCCAGCCTCGTCGTGTTCTTCGAGCTGTGGGCCATCGCCTATATCCGCGCACGCTACATGGACACGCCATTCATGCAGGCGGTGTTCCAGATCGTGCTCGGCGGCATCATCGTGCTGGGTGTGGGGATATTGATCGGCGCAGCCTAGCATCGCCCCAGCAGGCGGAACGTCCAGCCGCGGTGCTGATGGCGCTCCATCGATCGCAACGGAAGGCTCGTCATGACACCACGCCTGCACTACGGCACGCCCGCGAAGATCCTGCATTGGCTGGTGGTGGCGCTGCTCGCCATCCAATATCCGATCGGCTGGCTGATGCCCGATCTGCACGCCAACACGCCGCCGGGCGCGCCGATGATCCTGCACATCTCGTTCGGCCTCACCCTCCTGGCGCTGATCGTGCTGCGCTTGATCTGGCGGCTCACCCATCCGGTGGCGCCGGAGAGCTCGCTGCCGCCATGGCAGCGGCTGAGCTCGGAGGCTGTGCATTGGATGCTTTATGTGATGGTGCTGGCCAGCACCATCACCGGCTGGCTATTCGCCTCGTTCCGCGGCTGGAGCGTGTCGTTCTTCTATCTGTTTCCACTGCCGATGCTGGCCACGCACAACCCCGCCGGCAACCGCGCCATCGACGGCCTGCACCAGGCCTCCGAGTGGCTGTTGCTGATCCTGATCATCGTGCATGTCGGCGCCGCGCTGGCGCACATCTTTGTCTATCGCGACCGCGTGATGCAGCGCATGCTGCCGGGCTGATCGTCCAACCAGCAATTTCGGTCAAGCGGCCGCCGCACGCCTGGGGTAAAAGGCGAGCTCCACGCGCACGGGGAGCAGGACCTTGGCTGCATCGCAATGGACGTTCGCAACCGCCGTCGAGACGGCGAAAGCTCTGGCACATCGCGAGATCTCGTCGGTCGAGCTGACTCAGCTCGCGATCGACCGCATCGAACGACATGACAACAAGATCAATGCCGTCTGCGTGCGCGACTTCGATCGCGCCCTGGAGGCCGCGCGTCGCGCCGACGCGGCGCTGGCGCGCGGCGAGAGCCGGCCACTGCTCGGCCTGCCGCTGACCGTCAAGGAGTCCTACAACATCGCTGGACTGCCGACGACCTGGGGTTTTCCGCAACAGAAGGATTTCATCGCGGCCGAGGATGCACTGACGGTCACGCGCGCGAAGGAGGCCGGCGGCATCGTGCTCGGCAAGACCAATGTGCCGCTCGGGCTCGGTGACTGGCAGAGCTACAACGACATCTACGGCACGACGAATAACCCTTACGATCTCGGCCGCACGCCGGGCGGCTCCTCCGGCGGATCGGCGGCGGCGCTGGCCGCCGGCTACGGCTCGCTGTCGCTCGGCTCGGACATCGGCGGCTCGCTGCGCGTGCCGGCCTTTCATTGCGGCGTCACCGCGCACAAGCCGACCTATGGCCTCGTGCCGACACGCGGCCACACGCCGCCGCCGTTCCAGCCGCTGCCGAACGAGGCGGATCTTGCCGTGGTCGGCCCGATGGCGCGCTCGGCCGCCGACCTGTCGCTACTGCTCGACGTGATGGCTGGTCCCGATCCACTCGAAGCCGGCACGGCGTATCGGCTGGAGCTGCCGCCGCCGCGGCATGCGCGGCTGCAGGATTTTCGCGTGCTGGTGGTCGCGTCGGATCCGCTGCTGCCGACCGACACCGCCGTGCGCGGGGCGATCGAGCGGCTCGCAACTGATCTGGCGAAGGCTGGCGTCAATGTGGTGAGCGAGAGCCCGCTGCTGCCGGACTTCGCAGCAACCAGCCGGCTCTACATGCGCCTGCTGCTCGGCTTCCTCGGCGCCACCATGCCGCCGCAGGTTCATGCCGAGGCCAACCAGGCCGTCGCGCATCTTCCGAAGGAGGCGATGAGCCTTGCGGCCGAGCGGCTGCGCGGCCTCGCGCTCAGCCATCGCGACTGGGTGCAGGCCAACAACGCCCGCTTCGGCCTGCGCGCGCAGTGGCGGGCGCTATTCGCACGGTTTGATGCGGTGATCTGTCCGATCATGCCGACACCTGCGTTTCCGCACGACCACTCGCCGGATCAAAGAGAACGTCGCGTCAGCATCGATGGCGTGGCGCACGACTACAACGATCAGCTGGCATGGCCAGGCGTCGCGACCCTGCCCGGCCTGCCGGCGACGGCCATCCCGCTCGGGCTTGCGGATGGCCTGCCGGTCGGCGTGCAGATCGTCGGCCCCTTCCTCGAAGACCGCACGCCGATCAAGCTCGCCGAACTGATCGAGCGCGAGTTTGGAGGCTTCACGCCGCCGCCGATGTTCGCGGATTAGTTGGCGTCAGGGACGCAGTCACGCGCCTCACCCAGCGCCGTCGTCCCGGCCTTGAGCCGGGACCCATAACCACCGGCCGTGGTGAGACGATGACTCGTAGTTGAGCCAACTCGATAGATTCCGCGGTATGGGTCCCGGCTCAAGGCCGGGACGACAGCTGTGTGTACGGCGACAGCCTCTACTCCTCACGCATCGAACACGATGACGCTGCGAAGGGTCTTGCCGGCCTTCATGTTGGCAAAGCCCTCGTTGATCTCGGACAGCTTCAGCTTGGCGGAGATCCAGTCCTCCAGGTGCAGCTTGCCGCGCAGATAGAACTCGACGAGGCGGGGCATGTCGACGCGGAAGTGGTTGGAGCCCATCGACGAGCCCTGGATGCGGCGCTCGCGCAGGAAGTCGAAGCCGTGCAGCTCGATCTTCTGGCCGAACGGGATCATGCCGACGATGGTCGCGGTGCCGCCCGGCGCGAGCATGGCGAACGCCTGCTCCGCGGTCTCCTTGCGTCCCAGCACCTCGAAGGCGTGATGCACGCCGCCCTTGGTGAGTTCACGCACCTGCGCGACGACGTCGCCGTCGGCGGGATTGATGATGTCTGTGGCGCCGAGTTTCGTCGCAAGCTGCAGCTTGGCCGGATTGGTGTCGATGGCGATGATGCGCCCGGCGCCGGCAATCTCCGCGCCGTTGATCGCCGCCATGCCGACGCCGCCGCAACCGATCACCGCGACGGTTTCGCCGGCCGTCACCCGCGCGGTGTTGACGACCGCGCCATAGCCGGTGATCACGCCGCAGCCGATCAGCGCGGCGAGCTCGAGCGGCATGTCCTGCCGGATCTTCACGATCGCGTTCTCGTGCACCAGCATCTGCTCGGCGAAGGACGAGAGGTTGAGGAACTGATGCAGCTTCTCACTTCGTCCCCATGACAGCCGATTGGACGCGCCGGGCGGCATCTTCACCGTGGTGTCGGTGCACAGCACCGGCCGGCCCGTCGTGCAATTGTCGCAGGTGCCGCAGAACACCGAGAGACAGGTGACGACGTGATCGCCCGGCTTCACATAGGTGACGTCGGAGCCGACCTGCTCGACGATGCCGGCGGACTCATGGCCGAGCACGGCGGGCAGTGGATGCGGATAGAGGCCCTCGATGAAGTGCAGGTCGGAGTGACAGAGGCCTGCCACGCTCGTGCGGATCAGCACCTCGCGCGGCCCCGGCTTGGGCACGCTGATGTCCTCGATCACCAGCGGCTTGTTGACCTCCATCAGCACGGCGGCTTTCATTGGCGTTCTCCCGATCTTGTTTGTTGTTGGTCGTGGCAAGCCTACGCCGCTGACAGCAGTTCGCCAACCTCCTCCATGTCAGCGGCACGTTCGCCGAGCAGCAGTGTCGAGATGGCATCATCCATCCTATTTTCCGCAAGCCGGAACGGATCGGACGGCGTCAGCCGATGATCGACGACGAGCTTGGCGAGCAACAGCCGGCGCGCATCGCCACGCATGGCGTGAATGCGCGTGCTCTCCCAAGTGAGGGAGACGGCGCTCGACGTGTGATACAGCAGACTTGTCGCGCGGCGGGCTTCGGCTTCGTTGTCGGCGCGCGCCGCGACCTCACGCGCAAAGCCGACCGCGCGATCGACCAGACGATGCAGCTGATCGCGCCAGGCCTGCGGCACAGCGGCGCTATCATCGAGCCGCGCGTGCAGATCGGCTGCCAGCGCCTGCTCCGCGCCGTGACGCCCGACCGCGCGCTTCAGCGCATCGAGCGCGACGATGTTGCCCGTGCCCTCCCAGATCGAGCCGAGATGGGCGTCGCGCAAGAGGCGAGCGGTGGCGAACTCCTCGACATAGCCGATGCCGCCGCGCATCTCCAACGCATCGCCGCAGACCTTGCGGGCATCGCGGGTGGCACGGAATTTCAAGGTCGGCGTCAGGATGCGGAGCAGCGCGGCCGCGTCCTGGCTGCCGGCCTCGGCACGGTCGAGCGCATCGGCCGTGAGGAAGCTCATCGACAGCGCCTGCTCGGTCGCGAGCAGGATCTTCATCAGTTGACGACGACCGAGCGGCAGGTCGACGATGCGCTGCCCGAACACCACGCGATTGCGCGCAACGGTGATGGCATCGTGCCAGGCGCGCCGCATCAGGGCCGTCGACTTGACGCCGTTCGAGAGGCGCGACGAGTTGACCATCTCGGCCATCTGAACGAAGCCGCGATCGAGCCGGCCGACCGCATAGGCAATGGCGCCTTCCAGCTTGATCTCGCCCGACGCCATCGAGCGGGTGCCGAGCTTGTCCTTCAGACGCACGATCCGATAGTGGTTCTGGCTGCCGTCATCGAGGAAGCGCGGCATCAGGAAAAGTCCCACGCCGCGCGTGCCGCCGTCAGCGCCATCGGGTCGTGCCAGCAGCATCGCCACTTTCGCATCGGCATTGGAGCAGAACCACTTCTCGCCATGCAGCCGCCAATGATCACCCTCGGGCACCGCGACCGTGGACAAGGTGCCGACATCGGAGCCGCCCTCCTTCTCGGTCATGAACTGTCCGCCCTGGGTCAGCTTCCGCATGTCAGTCTGCGTCAGGCCGTCGAGATATCGGGCTTTCAGCGCGTCGCTGCCGAAGCTCGCGAGCAGCCTGGCGCAGCCGTCGGTCACGTTGATCGGACAGCCCAACCCGAACTCGGCCTGGTTGAACAGGAAGGTGAAGGCGTGCTTGGCGACGACCGGATATCTGGTGGGCCAGCCGAGAATACCCTTGCGGATCGACATCGCATGGATGCCGAATTCGCCGAAGGCGGCGCGCTCCAGCTCGCGATAGGCCGGATGATATTCGATCCACTGCACGTCGCGGCCGAAGCGGTCGCGCTGATGCAGCACCGGTCCGTGGCGATCGGCCAGCCTGGCGCATTCGTCGAGATAGCCGCCGGCGAGCTCACCCAGTCGGTCGAGGTGCGGCACGAGGTGATGAAACAAGCGCTCGGGCAGATGGATGCGCAGGAGGTCTGCGAGCGCCGGATCGGCCCGATAGAAGTTCAGCCCGGTGGTATCAGGCGCCAGCAGCTCCGGGCGCTTGCCGCCGGTCATCACGTCATCGCGTCTCAGGAACTGATGCATGATCGTTAAGCCCTCGTTCGTTTCCGCCAGTCTTCTTACGGACTCTTCGACAGGTTGCGCCTGATCGGATACACAACAGCAACGGCTTGCGCCGAACCGGGAGCAGATCCATGACCAGTCAGCCGACGGAGGTTTATCGCATCTTCGGGGCGGAGATGTCGCCCTATTCGGTCAAGGTGCGATCGTATCTGCGTTACAAGGGCATTCCGCATCACTGGATATTGCGCAACGCGGAAAGCGAGGCGGATTATGCGCGACATGCCAAGCTGCCGATCATTCCGCTGGTGGTCGCTCCCGACGACGCGCCGATGCAGGATTCGACGCCGATCATCGACGCGTTGGAGCTCGACTTTCCGGAGCCGCCGATTCACCCGGCCGACGTGCTGACCAGCTTCGTCTCGGCCCTGCTCGAGGAGTTCGGCGACGAGTGGGGCAACAAATGGATGTTCCACTACCGCTGGGCGCGCGACGTCGACCAGCGCGCCTCGGCCGGGCGCATCGCCCGCATGGTTGCGCCGAAGGCCGACGAGACCACCTTCGGCAAGGTGGCGGAGAAGATCCGCGCCCGCATGGTGGAGCGCCTCTGGTATGTCGGCTCCAACGAGGTCAACGCGCCGCAGATCGAGCAGGGTTTCGTCGAGATGCTCGGCCTGCTGGAACGGCATCTCGCCATCAGGCCCTATCTGTTCGGCGGCCGGCCGTCTTACGGCGATTTCGGCCTGTGGGGGCAGTTCTACGAACTGTGGACCGATCCGACCGCCGGCGCGCTGATCGAGGGCAATGCGCCGCATGTGCTGGCCTGGATCCATCGCATGCTGTGGCCACGCGCCGAAGGCGAGTTCGAGCTGTGGCCGGAACTGTCGCTGACCCTGATGCCGATCCTGACCCGGCAGGTCGGCGCATTGTTCATGCCGTGGACGCTCGCCAACGAGCGGGCGCTGACGGAGAACCGGGACATGTTCAGCGTTCAGCTCGGCGACACCGTGTGGACGCAGAAGCCGCAGAAATATCACGCCCGCTCACTGCAGATGCTCCGCAGCAAATACGCGTTCCTGCACGACCGCAGCCGGCTCGACGTGGTGCTGGAGGAGATCGGCTGCCTCAATGGATTGCAGCCGCGCCCGGCCTGACATCAGACAGATTTGTGGGGATGGACGATAGGAAGATGGCCGCAGCTGCACTAGCTTGAACGGCAGCGAACGCATGTCGAGGACAAGCCATGGACATCCCTGCCTACAAGATCGCCCTGATCGTCGGCGCCGGCGAAGGGCTCTCCGCCTCGCTGGCCCGGCTGTTCGCGCGCGAGAAGATCCGCGTCGCGCTCGCCGCGCGCAAGACCGAGAAACTTGGCGCGCTGTGCAACGAGACCGGCGCCCGCGCCTATCCCTGCGACGCCAGCAATCCCGAGGAGGTCGAGCGGCTGTTCGGCCTCGTGACGCGCGAGATCGGCGAGCCTGATCTCGTGGTCTACAATGCGAGCGCCCGGGCGCGCGGGCCGCTCACCGATCTGGTACCGGCCGACGTGCAGGAGTCCATTGCCGTCAGCGCCTTCGGCGGCTTCCTGGTGGGGCAGCAGGCAGCGCAGCGCATGCTGCCAAACAAGCACGGCGCGATCCTGTTCACCGGCGCCTCCGCCAGCGTGAAGGGCTATGCGCAGTCGGCCGCCTTCGCGATGGGCAAGTTCGCGCTGCGCGGCCTCGCCCAGAGCATGGCCCGCGAGCTGTCGCCGCAGGGCATCCACGTCGCGCATTTCGTCATCGATGGCGGCATCAGGAGCGCCGGGCGGCAGGAGCCGGCGGAGCGGCCGGACTCGATGCTCGATCCCGATGCGATCGCCGCCAGCTATTGGAACGTGCTGCAGCAGCCGCGCAGCGCCTGGAGCTGGGAGATGGAGCTCCGACCCTGGCTGGAGACGTTTTGAGAACTCCCCACGTGGAGGGCAAATCGCACCACAGTCGCCGTCATTGCGAGCGCAAGCGAAGCAATCCAGAGTCCTTGCTCGGCGCTGGATTGCTTCGCTCACGCTCGCAATGACGTGGATAGGTCCTTGCCAAATGCAAGCTGCTATCACCCGGCTTGACCGGGCGATCCAGTAAACGCAACTGATAGCTGGCGATACGGTGAGGCCGCGGCGTACTGGATGCCCCGCCTTCGCGGGGCATGACATCCTTCAGCCTATCTCAAACGTGCGATCTGCGGGTCGTTGTGGATCACGTGCAGATCTGCACCCGTTGAATGCGCCAGCGCTTGGCTCAGCACCCTCTCGAACCGCACCAACGTCCAATCATCCGCGTGCGGCTGGATGGCGAAGCCGGCCTTGCGCGCCAGCGCGATCATCACGTCGTTGGTGCGCAGCGCCTCGCCTGACAGCGTCACACCACCGAGTGCGCGCGCTCGGCCTTCGAGATGCGCGATCAGTGCCGGGCCGATGCCGTGGCCGTGCCAGCGGTCATGCACCGAGAGGCCGAACTCCACGCGGCCCGTGTTGCGATCGAGCGCGTAGCGCGCCTCGGCCACGATGCTTTCGACGCCGTCGTGATCCATCGCTCCGATCAGGCTGTAGCGGTCATTGCGACCGAGCGCGACGAAGTCGTCGAGCACCGGCTTCGGCAGCTCGCTGAGCGCGCCCAGGAAACGCCTGTTTCGCGAGCGTGGGCTCAGCGACCGCACATAGGCCTGCAGCACCTCGGCATCATCAGGCGTGACGAAGCGGAGGCGCACCTCCTCGCCGCGCCGCGTGCGGATGACATTGGACGCAGCGTGGACGGCAGCAGCTTGCGTCGGCATGGCGGGCTCCGGCGGAGATGGAGTTGCCGGCGTCCTCCTTTGCGAAGCGGCGCCGGCGCGGCGGGATGAGTGAGGGGCTCACCCCCGCCAGAACGGCTTGTCGATCTCGGCGGCGATGTCGCTGCGAGACAGGCCGAGATCGTGCAGGTCGCGCTCCGACCATTGCGCCAGCTCATGCCGGGTGCGGTAGCGGAAGCGCCAGGCCGAGAGCAGCTCGGCAACCCCCGACCAGAACCCGGGTGCATGATGTTTCGTCATTGACGAGGAGACGTAGAGCGACATGAAAGCCTCCCAAAATTCCTTGAGGATGCAATATCGAGCGGTTGCGCTTCATCCACAAACGACATTTACTACCGTTTCGGATGAAATAACGTCATGAAACGGGAGGCCGTGAATGGCCCGACTGCCGTCGCTGAATGGACTAAGGGCGTTCGAGGCTGCCGCGCGGCACCTGAGCTTCACCCGCGCGGCGTCGGAGCTGAACGTGACGCAGACCGCAATCAGCCATCAGATCAAGCGGTTGGAGGACGAGCTCGGCATCCGCCTGTTCGTCCGCCAGAACCGCAGCCTGGCGCTGACGCCGCAGGCCCGCGACTATCTCCCGCTGGTGCGTGCCGCATTCGACGATCTCCGGCTGGCGACGGAACGGCTGGTCCGCAAGGACAACGCCAAGGTGCTGACCGTCTCGACCATCGCCTCGCTGGCGGCGAAATGGCTGCTGCCGCGACTGACGGCCTTTCAGGAGGCCCATCCCGGCATCGACGTGCGCATCACGACCTCGACCGGCCTGGTGGATTTCCGCAAGGACGATGTCGACGCCGCGATCCGCTACGGGCGCGGCCACTGGCCGGGCGTGCGCGCCGAATGGCTGATGGCCGACGAGCTGTTTCCGGTGTGCAGCCCGGCCTTGTTGCAGGGCGACAAGCCGCTGCGCTGTCCGGAGGACCTCGCCCATCACACGCTGTTGCAGGCCAGCGGCGGCTATGATGACGACTGGCGGCTGTGGCTGACGGCGGCGGGGCTGCCGGTGGAGCTGTCACGGCAAAGCCGGCTGAGCTTCGATCTGTCGCTGATGACCGTGCAGGCCGCGATCGACGGGCTCGGCGTCGCGATCGGCCGCACCGCCTATGTCCAGGACGACATCGCCAAGGGCCGGCTGGTGGTGCCGTTCAAGATGGCGCTGCCGAGCGATGCCGGCTTCTATCTGGTGATGCCCGAGGGCCGCACAGACCCGCCGAAGCTGAAGGCGTTCCGGCAGTGGTTGAAGGGTGCAGCGCAGCAGAAGTCTCCGTCGCTGAATCCCGTTCAGATCTAGGCATTCGCCAGCAAATCTATTGGCCCAATTGATCAGGCGTGGCAGATTGTCGCACCTTTCCTTCGGCCGGCGTAGAAATCCTCCGCACGAGCCCCTCGACGGTAGGAGTTTCCCCGCGTGTCCTCACAGCCAATCCCGCAGCCGGCTACCATCCATTCGCGCATCGGCGCGATTCTGCGCGCCACCAGCGGCAATTTCCTCGAGCAGTTCGACTTCTTCCTGTTCGGCTTCTATGCCCCGATCATCGCCAAGGCGTTCTTTCCGTCGGAGAACGAGACCGCGGCGCTGCTCAACGCCTATGGCGTGTTCTGGCTCGGCGCCTTGATGCGGCCGGTCGGCGCGGTCGTGCTCGGCGCCTATGTCGACAAGATCGGCCGACGGCAGGGCCTGATCGTGACGCTCGGCATCATGGCGTTCGGCACGGTCGTCATCGCGTTCTGCCCGACCTATGCGACCATCGGCATCGCAGCCCCGATCATCGTGCTGCTCGGCCGCCTGCTGCAGGGCTTCTCGGCCGGCGTCGAGCTCGGCGGCGTATCGGTCTACCTGTCGGAGATTTCCACGCCCGGCAATCGCGGCCTCTACACCTCGTTCCAGTCCTCCAGCCAGCAGGTCGCGATCTTCGTCGCCTCTCTCATCGGCTATGTGCTCAATCAGGCCATGCCCGCGGACATGGTGGCCGCCTGGGGCTGGCGCATCCCGTTCTTCATCGGCTGCCTGATCATCCCGCTGATCTTCTTCTTGCGCCGGACGCTGGAGGAGACGCCGGCCTTTCTCGCGATGAAGAAGCACCCGACCGCGCGCGAAGTATTCGCCTCGGCGCTGGACAATTGGCGCATCGTGATCCTCGGCATGATGATCGCGGTGCTGACCACGACGACGTTCTACTTCATCACCGTCTACGGCCCCGGCTTCGGCAAGGAGCTGAAGCTGTCAGCGGCGGACTCGCTGCTCGTCACCCTGCTGGTCGCCGTCACCAACTTCCTGTGGAATCCGGTCGGCGGTGCGGTGTCGGACCGGATCGGGCGCAAGCCGGTGCTGGTGGCCATCGCGGTGCTGGCGCTTCTCACCGCCTATCCGGCGCTGCATTGGCTCGCGGCGGCGCCGAGCTTCGGCAAGTTGCTCACCGTCGAGATGCTGTTCTCGTTCTATTTCGGCGTCTACAGCGGCACCATGCTGGGCTGCCTGGTCGAGATCGTGCCGGCGCATGTCCGCACCACCTGTTTCTCGATCGCCTTCGCGCTGGCCGCCGGCCTGTTCGGCACCGCGACGCCGGCGGTCTCGACCTGGCTGATCAACAAGACCGGCGACAAGGCCTCGCCCGGCTACTGGCTGATGTGCGCCGCCGTGCTCGGCATCATCGCCGCGACGACCGTGTATCGCGGCGGCCGGCAGGCCGTCGCGGCGCGCGAGCCGGTCGCGGCCTGATCCGCTTGTCTGTTCGCGTCGCGGGCGGCATCATCGAATGCCGCCCGTTTTTCGTCGGGGGCCGGAGTGGGAGCGAGGTCTGTCATGGATGAACTGATTGCCGTCGCCGCCCGGGCGGCCGAACGGCTGATCGCCAACAAGCAGACCATCGCGGTGGCGGAGTCGTCCGCGGGCGGGCTGATCGCGGCGGCGCTGCTGGCGGTTCCCGGCGCCTCGGCATATTTCCTCGGCGGCGCGGTGGTCTATACCCGCGACGCCCGCCGCGTGCTGATGGACATCCCGGACGAGGCGATGAAGGGCATCCGCTCGGCATCGGAGCCCTATGCGGAGCTGCTGGCGCGGCAGATCAGGACGCGCTTCGCGACGGATTGGGGCCTGTCGGAGACCGGCGCCGCGGGCCCGACCGGCAACCGCTACGGCGATGCGGCCGGGCACGCGTGTTTCGCCGTGGCCGGTCCGGCATCAGCCGTGGTCACGCTGGAGAGCGGCAGCGTAGACCGCGCGGCCAATATGCAGCTGTTCGCGAAGAGCGCGCTGGAGTTGTTGTTAACAAAGCTTGATGAGTAACTCGGTGTCGTCCCGGACAAGCCCGTCGACGCGAAGCGGCGGCGGGCGCCGATCCGGGACCCATACCGCGTGATCTGTCTTGGGGCAGGCTGGATGTTGAAGCTGTCGCGCAAGCCAACAACCGCCTGTGGTTATGGATCCCCGCTTTCGCGGGGATGACAGTGAGTGTGAGGTGCCAGATGTGGGCCAAGCGAGTGGGCCGGCCCCTCACTTCTCCCGGAACGCCCTCATCAGCTGATCGTGCAGCGGCTTCATCAGATAGGAGATCACGGTGCGGTCGCCGGTCTGGACGAAGGCTTCCACCGGCATGCCCGGGATCAGCTTGACGTCGCCGAGCCGGGCGATCTCCTCGGGCGGCATCGAGACGCGGATGGTGTAGTAGCTCTGGCCGGTGCGCTGGTCGGTGGTGACATCCGGCGACACGCGGCTGACGACGCCGTTCAATTCCGGCGTCGTGCGCTGGTTGAAGGCGGAGAGACGCAGCAAGGTCTTCTGCCCGACCTGCAGCTTGTCGATGTCCTGCGGATTGACCTTGGCCTCGACCTGCAGGTCGTCGCTCTGCGGCACGATCAGCATGATGGTGTCGCCGGCGGAGATGACGCCGCCGACCGTGTGCACGCTGGACTGCAGCACCATGCCGTCCTGCGGCGCGCGGATGTCGACGCGGCGGAGCTGGTCCTCGGCGGTGACCTTGCGCTCGACGAACTCGCCGATCTTGTCGGTGGTCTCGCGCAGATCCTTGGAGACCTCGCTGACCATGTCCTTGTCGACCTGGATGATCTGCAGCTCGGTCTCGCTGATCTTGCCCTTGGCCTGGGCGCGGGCGGCGATGTATTGCGCGCGTTCGCCATTGAGGCGGGCCGCATCACGCTCCAGCGTGGTCAGGCGCGACAGCTGCACCAGGTGCTGCTCATAGAGCTGGCGCACGCCGTCGAGCTCCTTCTGCACCAACGCGATCTCCTGGTCCTTGGCGCTGACCTGCGCCGACAGCCCCTCGATCTCCTCCGTGAGCTGGGCCACGCGTTCGCGCAGCTGCGCCTTCTGGCCGATGCGGCCGTTGACGCGAACCTCGAACAGCTTGGTCTCGCTGGCAGCCAGGCTCTTGACGTCGGGATCGCTCATCCGCTGCAGCAACTGCGGCGGAAACAGAATCTTGGCCCAGCCGCGCTGCTCGGCCTCGAGCCGGGCGGCGCGCGCCTGCAGCGCGTCGAGATTCTTGGTGACGATGGCGAGAGACGCCTTGGTCACGGTGTCGTCGAGCCGGACGACGATGTCGCCTGACTTGACGACGTCGCCATCGCGCGCGCGCAGCTCGCCGACCACGCCGCCGGTCGGATGCTGCACCTTCTTGACGTTGGATTCGACGACGATCTGGCCCGGCGCGATCAGCGCGCCCGAGATCTGCTGCGTCGCGGCCCAGCCGCCGAGCCCGCCGGCCACCGCAACGACGACGCCCATGCCGACGATGAGGTGACGCCGGATCGACTGCTGCGCGCTCTCCGGCCGCCGGACGCCCGGGACAGGACCGGTGATGACCTGACTGCTCATGCGCCGCAACTCCTCATGACTTCGTCACGCCGGCTTCCGAGACGATCTTGATCGGCGCCGGCGGCCGCGGCTGCAGCACCTGCGCCAGCACCGTCTCCTTCGGGCCGAACGCCTGCGCGCGGCCGTCCTTCATGACCAGAACCTGATCGACCGCCTCGATGCCGATCGGGCGATGCGCCACGACCACGACGATGGCACCGCGCGCCCGCGCCGAGCGCACCGCGCGTGACAGCGCCTCGTCGCCTTCGGTGTCGAGATTGGAGTTGGGCTCGTCGAGCACGATCAGGAACGGATTGCCGTAGAGCGCGCGCGCCAGCGCCACGCGCTGGGCCTGGCCGGCCGACAGCGCCGTGCCCTGCTCGCCGATCTCGGTGTCGTAGCCCTCCCGCATCTTGATGATCATGTCGTGCACGCCGGCCTCCTTGGCGGCGGCGATGATGCCGTCGGCGGAGGCGTGGGGATCGAAGCGGCAGATGTTCTGCGCCACGGTGCCGGCAAACAGCTCGACGTCCTGCGGCAGATAGCCGACATGGCGGCCGAGTTCGTCCGTCGACCATTGGTCGAGCGCGGCGCCGTCGAGCCGGACGTGGCCGCGCACCGGACGCCAGACGCCGACCAGCGCGCGCACCAGCGAGGACTTGCCCGACGCGCTCGGGCCGATGATGCCCAATCCATTGCCGGCCGACAGCGCGAAGCTGACGTCCTGAACGATCGCCTTCTGGTCGCCCGGGGCGACGATCGAGATGCCCTCGACCGAGAGCTTGCTGACCGGAGGCTGCAGCAGCGTCGGCACGCCGCGCTGCGGCATGGTCTGCAGCAGCTGGTTGAGCCGGTGCCAGCTCTGGCGCGCGGCGACGAAGCTCTTCCAGTGCGCGATCGCGAGATCGACCGGGGCCAGCGCCCGCGCGCTGAGAATCGAGCCGGCAATGATGATCCCGGCGGTTGCCTCCTGGTGGATCACCAGATAGGCGCCGACCGCGAGCACCGCCGACTGCAGCATCATCCGCAGCACCTTGGCGATGGCGCCGAGACCGCCGGCAACGTCGCTGGCGCGCTGGTTGCCGGCGAGGTACTTCTGGTTGGTATCGCCCCAGCGCTCCAGCATGCGGCCCGTCATGCCCATCGCGACCAGCACCTCGGCATTACGGCGGCTCGTGGTGGCCAGATCGTTGCGGCGGGCGGCGAGGCCCATCGCCTCCTTGGCGGGGGTGCGGGTCAGAAATTCCGTGATCAGGGTCAAGGTGACGAGGATGACGGCACCGACCAGCGCGGTCACGCCGAGCAGGACGTGGAAGGCGAAGCAGATCGCCAGATACAGCGGCAGCCACGGCAGGTCGAAGAACGCACCGGGGCCCTGGCTGCCGAGAAAGCTCCTGATATTGTCGAGGTCGCGCAGCGGCTGCAGCCCCTCGTTGCGCCCGCCGGACGACAGCGGCAGCCGGACCACCGTGTCGAACACCCGGGCGTTCAGGCTCTCGTCCAGCGCGGTGCCGATCCGGCCGAGGATGCGGCTGCGGATCATGTCGAGCGCGCCCTGGGCCATGTAGAGACCGGCCGCGATGATGATGAGGCCGATCAGGGTCGGCACCGAGCGGCTCGGCAGCACGCGGTCATAGACCTCGAGCATGAAGATCGAGCCGGTCAGATACAGCAGGTTGATGATGCAGCTCATCACCCCGACGCCGATGAAGGCGCTGCGGCAACCGTGCAGGGCATCGCTCAGCTCGGATTGCCTCACGTGAGGTGCGGCCGCCATCACCACCATCTCTTCAATTGATCAAATGAGCTGCAGAGCCGCCGATCAAACCGACAAGTTGGCGGCAAACAAGGCGAAATATACTGATTCCTGCGGCGAGCGTCCAACGACGCGCGCTTTAGCGTAAATTAGCAGTTGCGCCTGATGTGTCTCGCGGCGCAACGAAAACGTTCAGAACAGCGGGATCGCAGCGCTAGAGGCGTCCGCCGGTTCGCACCAGCCGGACGACGAGCAGCAGAATGATGGCACCGAGCGCGGAATAGACGATCTCGGACACCAGCCCCGTTCCGAGCCGGATGCCGAGCCGCGGAAAGATGAGGCTCGCGACGAGCGCACCGAGCACGCCGATCACGATGTCGCCGATGAGCCCGAAGCCGGTGCCGCGCACGATCTTGCCGGCCAGCCAGCCTGCGATCAGGCCGACGAACAGGATGACCAAAATACCTTCGTTCGATACGTGCATGGCATGTCCTCAAGGGCGGCGGACGATCGGTCCCGCGCGCCGCCGCAGCATAGCGATGCTGTCGCCAGGCTTCGACATGCGATGCAGGGTTCCGTCCGGGCGGCGCTGCGTTTCGGTGCAACCGTTACGTTGCCGCCACACTGGCCGGCGCTTCCGCCAGGATGCAGCGGGCGAGGCGCTGGGGACCGAGATCGACATTCGGCGGCAGCGTCTCCGCGCAACGCGGCTGGGCGAGACTGCAGCGTGGCGCGAACGAGCAGCTCTGCGGCGCATGGTCGAGCGAGGGCGGTGTGCCGGGAATGGTCTGCAGCCGCTCGCCGCGCTTGGCGCCATGGACGGTGGAAGCCAGCAGGCCGCGCGCATAGGGGTGGACGGGCTGGCGAACGATGTCGCGCAGGGAGCCCTGCTCCACGATCTGGCCGGCATACATCACCGCGACGCGATCGCAGATCTCGATCGCGACGCCGATGTCGTGGGTGACGAAGATGACGGACATGCCGAACTCGCGCTGCAACTCGCGCAGCAACAGCAGGATCTGGATCTGCACGGTGGCATCGAGCGCGGTGGTCGGCTCGTCGGCGAGCAGCACCTTCGGCCGGCACGCCAGCGCGAGCGCGATCATCGCGCGCTGCCGCATGCCGCCGGACATTTCGTGCGGATAGGACTCCAGCCGCCGCTTGGCCGAGGGAATGCGGACCACATCGAGCATCTCGAGCGCCCGCGCCGTGCCCTCCGCGTAGCTCTTGCCCTCGTGCCTCATCACCGTCTCGGCGATCTGCCGGCCGATCGTGTAGACCGGATCGAGCGCCAGCCCCGGCTCCTGGAAGATCATCGACACCGTGCGGCCGCGGAACTGCGACAGCTCCTCGTCGCTCATGGCGAGCACGTCGCGTCCCATCACTCGGACGCTGCCGGATATCTGCGTCCGCTTCTTCGGCAACAGCCGCATCAGCGCCCGCATGGTGACGCTCTTCCCGGACCCGGACTCGCCGAGCAGTCCAAGCACCTCGCCATCCCCAAGCGACAGGCTGACGTCGTTGACCGCGTGCACCGTGCGCTCGCCGGTGAAGCGGATGGTGAGATTGTTGATCTCGACGAGGTTGGTCATCTCTACTTCACTTTGCTGTCAGGAGCGCCTTGGCAAGCTGCCACCCTCCCCTGGAGGGGGAGGGTCGGCTCGCATGAAGCGCAGCGGAATGCGAGACGGGGTGGGGTGGCAGCCCCTCCATTGGCTCGCTTCTAGACGGAGAGACTGTCACCCCACCCCGATTGCGCATTGCATGCGCAATCGACCCTCCCCCTCCAGGGGAGGGTGAGAGCGTCGGGCGGGATGCAGGTGTCTGTCCCATCATGGCAGCGTCGGCACCCGGGCGTGAAAGTCTGTCGCCCTCTGGAAGGCGGCGCCGATGGTGAGGATCGTCGCTTCGTCGAACGAGCGGCCGATCAGCTGCATGCCGACCGGAAGCCCGGTCGACGTGAAGCCGGTGGGGATCGCGAGCGACGGCAGGCCGAGATAGTTCACCGGCCGCGTGAAGCGGGTGATGCGCTGGATCACGGCTTCGGCGCCGGGTGCGCCGCCGACATCGCTGTCCGCGATCGACGGCGTCACCAGCGGCGAGACGGGCGCGATGATCGCGTCGACGCCCGAGGTCGCCGCGACATGCGCGGCCAGCGCCGCGCCACGCCAGCGCAGCGCTTCGAGATAGGCGACGCCTGAGACGGCGAGCGCGTTCTGCAATCGCATCAACACCTGCGGGCCATAATCCTGCGGCCGCTCGATCATCCAGCGCTTGTGGAACGCGGCCGCCTCGACCGCCAGCACGAGCTGGCAGGCTGCGGTGAGCTGGCGCTGGTCCGGGAGATCGACCTGCACGACATCGGCGCCCTCGGTCTTCAGGACCGCGATCGTCGCATCGAGGCAGCGCGCGACCTCCGGATCGAGGTCGTCGACATAGAATGCCTTGGGCACGCCGATCCTGAGGCCCTTGATCGAGGCCTGGGTCGCCGCAACGTAGTCCTGCACCGGCGCGGCGCTGGCGGTCGGATCCTCCGGATCCGGACCGGCCATCAGGCCGAGCAGCAGCGCGCAATCCTCCGCCGTCTGCGCCAGCGGTCCGACCGTATCCAGCGATTGCGATAGCGGCATCGCACCGGCGCGGCTGACGCGGCCCCAGGTCACCTTGAGGCCAGTGACGCCGCAGAAATTCGCGGGCATCCGGATCGAGCCACCGGTGTCCGAGCCGAGCGCCGCAAACGTCAGGCGGGCGCCGACTGCGGAGCCCGAGCCGGACGATGAACCGCCGGTGACGTAGCCGAGCTTCCACGGATTGTGCACGGCGCCGTAATGCGCGTTGTGGCCGGTCGGGCCATAGGCGAACTCGGCCATCTGCAAAGTGCCGAGCCGGATCGAGCCGGCGTCCTTCAGCCGCTGCAACGCGGTCGAGGTCGTCGTCGCGACGAAGTCGCGGCGGATCAGCGAGCCGCAGGTCGAGACGTGGCCGGCCTCGTAGTACATGTCCTTGTGCGCCAGCGGCACGCCGTGCAGCGGCCCCTTCAGACCGTCCGTCGCAAGCGCCGCATCGGCCTCGGCGGCGGCCTTCAGCGCCGGCTCGGACTCGATCGCCATGAAGGCGTTCAGCTTCGGCTGCCACTGCGCGATGCGGTGCAGGCAGGCGCGCGTCACTTCGACGGCGGACAGCTTCTTCTCCGCGATGGCTTTCGCCACCTCGGTCAGGGTCATCAGCGCGGGCTCGGTGCTCATCGGCCCACCTTCAGGGTCTGCGCCACGACGTAGCTCGCCGGCTCCAGGTCGAACGGCAGGGTGCCGGCGACGGCCGCGAAATTGTCGAACGCCGGTCCGATCGAGTCGGCGATGCGGGTCGCGACCTCCTTGTCGACCGGCAGGCCGGAGGCCTCCGCGATGGCACTGACTTGCTGGGGCGTGGGTCTGGTCATTGACGCTTCTCGCTGCTGGTGTCTGCCCTCAGGCGGCCGGCGCGCGGCTGTGCCCCGAACCGGGGATCGCCATGTGGCAGGCGGCCTGATGGCCCATTGTATCCAGCTCCGTCAACCTTGGCGCGACATTCGAACAGGGCGCCTCGGCGAACGGGCAGCGGGTGTGGAAACGGCAACCGGCCGGCGGATCGATCGGGTTGGGCGGATCGCCGGACAGCGGCGGCACCTGCGTGCGCCTGTCCGGGTCGGACGACGGCATCGCCGCCAGCAGCGCGCGCGTATACGGATGCGCCGGCTTGGCCCAGACCCGCTCGACCGGGCCGAGCTCGACGACCTCGCCGAGATACATCACCAGCACGCGGTCGGAGATGTAGTTGATGACGTTGAGATCGTGGCTAATGAACAGATAGGTCAGACCGAACTCGCGCTTCAGGTCCATCAGCAGGTTCAGCACCTGCGCCTCGACCGATTTGTCGAGCGCGGAGACGGCCTCGTCGAGAATGACGAGGCGAGGCGACAGCGCCAAGGCGCGGGCAATGTTGACGCGCTGGCGCTGGCCGCCGGAGATCTCGTGCGGATAGCGGTTGGCGAAGGTTTCGGGCCTCAAGCCCACCTTGCCGAGCAGCTCGCGCGCGAGCGCACGCGCGGCGCCATCGGCCATGCCGTGCACCTTCGGCCCGAACGCGATCGATTCCTCGATCGTCAGCCGCGGATTGAGCGAGGCATAGGAGTCCTGAAACACCATCTGCATGCCGCGGCGCAGCTCGCGCAACGAGATCTCGTGGCCGACCTGCCGACCGTCGAAGATGATCTCGCCGGCATCGCGGTCCATCAGATGCATCAAGAGGCGCGCCGTCGTCGACTTGCCGCAGCCGGACTCGCCGACGATGCCGACGGTCTCGCCCTTGCCGATGTTGAACGAGACGTCATCGACCGCCCGCACCGTCTTGCGCGCGCCGAACAGCCCGCCGCGCACGGGAAAGTGCTTGGTCAGTCCATCGACGCGCAACAGCGGCTGCGCCTTGCCGCCGAGATCTTCGATCGGTGCGAGCCCGGTGACGGTTGCTGCTTCGCTCATAATGCCCCCGAACGTACGCGACAGAGATGGTGCGCACCCTCTCCCCGTTCTTCACGGGGAGAGGGTTGGGGTGAGGGGCAGCCACACGGGAAGTGTATGCGGAGAGACCTGTACCCCCTCACCCGGATCGCATCTTTCGATGCGATCCGACCTCTCAGCGCGAGCGAAGCTCGTCGCGCCCCCGCATCCGCCTTCGCTCTTCGAGCTACGGCGGACAAGAGCGGAGCGAGGTGCACTACCGATGCCGCGCGCCTCTCTTTACAAATTAGCATGGCAAACATCAGCTCCGGATATCCATGGCGCTACGCAAGCCATCACTCAGCAGATTGAAGCAGATCGACACAGCGAAGATCATCACGCCGGGCAGCGCCGCCACCCAGGGATTGACGTAGATCGCCGTGCGCAGCGTGTTCAACATCAGGCCCCATTCGGGCTCCGGCGGCTTGGTGCCAAGGCCGAGGAACGACAAACCCGCGGCGAGGATCATCGACACCGAGATCAGGCCGGTGGCGTAGACGAAGATCGGCCCGAGCACGTTGCCGAGCATGTGCGCCCGCATGATCGTGAAAGCGTTCGCGCCGGAGGCGCGCGCCGCTTCGACGAAGTCGCGGTTGCGCACGCCGGTGGTAACGCTCTCGGCGACGCGGGTGATCTGCGGCACGAACACGATGGTCAGCGACACGATGGAGTTGGTGATCCCGGCGCCGAGCGCGCCCGAGATCGCGATCGCCAGCAGGACCGACGGGAACGCATAAAACACGTCGATGGTGCGCATGATCATCGTGTTCACCCAGCCGCCGACATAGCCGGCGATGAGCCCGAGCAGGGTGCCGATGCTGAAGGCGAGGATGACCGGCGAGATGCCGATCAGGAGCGACAGCCGGCCGCCATAGATCAGCCGCGCCAGCATGTCGCGTCCGAGCTCGTCGGTGCCCAACGGGTAGTTCGGCGTGCCGATGTGGCGCAGGCGGCGGATCATCGAGCCCTGGTAGGGATCGGCGAGATGCAGATACGGCGCGAGCAATGCAGAGAGAAAGATCAGCAGCAGGATCGCGACGCAGACCATGCTGACCTTGTCCCGGACGATGCGGCGGCCCACGGTCGCCCAATAGCCGCGCGCGTTGGCCACTGGCGCGGCCTGCAGCGCGGAGTCGTTCATCGCGCTCGAACCGACGCTCATCGCTAGCCCCGCTTGATGCGCGGATCGATCGCGGCCTGCGCGATGTCGACCACGAGGTTGAGGATGACGAAGAACATCGCCAGCACCAGGATCGTGCCCTGCAACAGCGGCAGATCGCGCTGGAAGATCGCGGAGTTCAAGAGCAGGCCCGAGCCGGGCCAGGAGAACACCGTCTCGATCAGGATCGATCCACCGAGCATGTAGCCGAGCTGCAGGCCCATCACCGCGAGCGCGGTCGGCGCGGCGTTCTTCAGCACGTGACGGAACACCTGCGTCTCGCGCAGCCCCTTGGCGCGCAGCGCCTCGACGAAGTCCTGACTGAGAATGTCGCCGGTGAGCGCGCGGACGGTACGCGTGATGATGCCCATCGGGATCACCGACGTCGTGATCGCCGGCAGAATGAGAAAGCGGATGTGCGCCCAGTCCCACGCCCACGCGCCGGAGCCGGACGGGCCGGCGCCGACCGCGGGCAGCCAGTTCAGCTCGACCGAGAAGATGATGACGAGCACCATGCCGAGCCAGTAATGCGGCACGGACACGCCGGCGATCGCGATGGAGGTGGCGACCTTGTCGATCCAGGTATCGCGGAAATAGCCGGCGACGAGGCCGAAGAACAGGCCGAGCGAGAAGCCGATGATCGCCGCGGCAATCGCCAGCGTCACGGTGTTCGACACCGCGCGCAGCACCTCGGCCAGCACCGGCCGGCCGGTCGCGATCGAGCTGCCGAGATCGCCGTTGATCGCGCGCCACAGCCACAGGCCGAACTGCACCGGCAGCGGCTTGTCGAAGCCATAGGCGACACGCAATTGCTGCGCGAGCTCCTGCGAGGCGTCGGCCGGCAGCACCGCGACCAGGGGATCGCCGGGCGTGATGTGAACGAGCATGAAGCAGACGAGCGCGACGCCGATGATGATCGGGATCGCATAGACCATCCGCCGGGCAGCATAAGAGAGCACGAGTCACCTACTAAAGGTCTATCGATCGTCATGCCCGGGCTTGACCCGGGCATCCACGCCTTTCCCTCCGCGGGTAAAGATGGATGGCCGGGTCAAGCCCGGCCATGACGGCGACTGATGTTGGTCGCTTACGGCTCCACCGAGATCGGCGAGAAGTCGATGAACCAGCTCTTCGGCTGCACCACGCCCTTGACCTTCGGGCTCATCGCGCGCGGGCCGACGTCGTGGGCGACGTAGAGGAACGCCGCGTCATCCACCGACGCCGCATGCAGCTCGGCCAGCGCCTTGTCGCGCTCGGCGGGATCGAAGGTCTGGCGCGCCTTCTTCACCAGCTCATCGAACTTCGGGTTGTTGATGAAGCCCCAATTGTTCGACACGGGCGGGGCCATCGACGACTGCAGGAAGCGCACCAGCGCGAAGAACGGATCCATCGCCGCATAGGTCACGTTGGTGGCGTTGGCGCCGTTCGCCGAGGCGTCCTTGGCACCGCGGCGCCAGTTGGTGAACAGCGTGTTCCACTCGATGACGTCGAGTTTGACGTCGAAATAGCACTCGGCGAGCGCCTGCTGCAGATACTCGTTCATCGGCAGCGGCTGCATCTGGCCCGAGCCCGACGCCGAGGTCTGCGTCTTGACCTCGAGCTTCTTGTTCGGACCGTAGCCGGCCTCCTGCATCAGCTTCTGCGCGGCCGCCTTGTCGTACTTGATCTCGAAGGTCACGTTGCCGCGCCAGGGATGGCCCTTCTCGAACGTCCCGCTGGCCGGCACCATCAGCCCGGCGAGCAGGCCGTCACGCAGGCCCTCGCGATCGATGCAGAGATTGGCGGCCTTGCGGACGCGGATGTCGTTCCAGGGCGAGCCCTCGATGCGCGAGAACTGCCACGGCCAGACATGCGGCTGCTCGTTGGCGTAGAGCTTGAAGCCGCGCTGCTTGATCTCCGGCAGCGCATCCGGCGCCGGCGCCTCGACCCAGTCGACCTGCCCCGACAGCAGCGCCGCGGTGCGCGCGTTGGCTTCGGGCATCGGCAGCAGGATCATCTTGTCGGCCTTGGGCACGCGCGCCTTGTCCCAATAGGCCTCGTTCTTGACCAGCTCCAAACGCTCGCGCGGCGTGAACTTGCTCATCTTCCACGGGCCGGTGCCCGAGGCGTCCTTGGCGAACGCCGCCCAGGCGGCTTGCGACTTCGCCTTGTCGTCAGCGCCGGTCGCCGCCTCATAGAGCTTCTGCCACTTGGTCGGGCTCGCCATGAACAGGTTGGTGAGATTGATCGGCAGGAAGCTGTCCGGCTCCTTGGTCGTCAGCTCGACGGTGAGATCATCGATCTTGCGCGCGGACGCGAGCGTCGGCATGCGCGAAGCCGTCACGCCGACCTGGCTCGGATCGAACTGCGGCGCATCCTGCTTCAGCACCTTCTCGACGTTCCACACCACGGCGTCGGCATTGAACGGCGCGCCGTCATGGAAGGTGACGCCGGGGCGCAGCTTGAACGTCCACTTGGTCTTGTCGGCCTCGTCGACCTTCCACTCGGTGGCCAGGCCCGGAATGACAACGCTCGGCTTTTCGGCCGACGACAGGTCCCACATCGTCAGCGCGTCATACATCGTGAGGCCGGTGAAGCGGTTGCCCTCGAAACCCTGGTCGGGCTGGCCGAGCGTGCGCGGAATGTCGGCGGCCGTCATGCCGATGCGCAGTACGGATTCTGCACCCGCCTGCGCCGGCAGCACCAAGGCCGAGACCGTCGTCATCATCGCGGCCGCAACGGTGGCACGCACATTCATGGAGGTCGCAATACGAGAAAGCACGATCTTCTCTCCGATAAGACTGGCTAGATTCTGGGCAGCATTATGCAACGCCTATGCCAGCACGGCCGGCGGAGCTCACCCTGCGACGCGACGCCACAACGTTTGTACTCAAACGATCTCGCTCGAGGGGCTTGGCACCCGGATTGCAGGTTCTGCGCGTCGAATTTGATCCGGTTTCCACGGAGCCTCACCTTCATGCGTCTTCTCAAGCCACTGCTCGCCACCGCGCTCGCGCTCGGCCTCTCTGCCGCTGCCGCACGCGCCGAGACTGTTCTGCGCTACGGCATCTCGATGGCCGACATTCCGTTGACGACGGGCCAGCCCGATCGCGGCGCCGGCGCCTATCAGTTTACCGGCTACACGATCTACGATCCGCTGGTCGCCTGGGACATGAGCGTCGCCGACAAGCCGGGCAAGCTGATCCCCGGCCTTGCCACCGAGTGGAAGGTCGACGAGGCCGACAAGACCAAGTGGCGCTTCAGCTTGCGCAAGGGCGTCAAGTTCCATGACGGCAGCGACTTCAATGCCGATGCGGTGATCTGGAATCTGGACAAGGTGCTCAACGATAAGGCACCGCAGTTCGACAAGCGGCAGAGCGCGCAGGTCAAGACGCGGCTGCCGTCAGTGGCGAGCTACGCCAAGATCGACGATTCCACGGTCGAGATCACGACCAAGACCGTCGACTCCTTCTTTCCCTATCAGATGCTGTGGTTCCTGATTTCGAGCCCGGCGCAATATGAGAAGCTCGGCAAGGACTGGGACAAGTTCGCCAGCCAACCCTCCGGCACCGGCCCGTTCAAGCTGACCAAGCTGGTGCCGCGCGAGCTTGCGGAGCTATCAAAGAATTCCGAATACTGGAACAAGGATCGGCTGCCGAAGACCGACAAGCTCGTGCTGGTGCCGATGCCGGAGGCGCTGACCCGCACCAATGCGCTGCTCGCCGGCCAGGTCGACCTGATCGAGACGCCGGCGCCGGATGCCGTGCCGCAACTCAAGGCGGCCGGCATGAAGCTCGTCGACAACGTCACGCCGCACGTCTGGAACTACCATCTCAGCGTGCTGCCGGGCTCGCCCTGGACCGACATCCGGCTGCGCAAGGCGCTCAACCTCGCGATCAACCGCGACGAGGTCGTCGGGCTGATGAACGGGTTGGCCAAGCCGGCCAAGGGCCAGGTCGACCCGTCGAGCCCGTGGTTCGGCAAGCCGAGCTTCGAGCTGAAATATGATCTGGCCGCCGCCAAGAAGCTGGTCGAGGAGGCCGGCTACTCGCCGGCCAAGCCGCTGAAGACGACCTTCATCATCGCGCAGGGCGGCACCGGCCAGATGCTGTCGCTGCCGATGAACGAGTACCTGCAGCAGAGCTTCAAGGAGATCGGCATCAACATCGACTTCAAGGTCGTCGAGCTCGAGACGCTGTACACGCATTGGCGCAAGGGCGCGGCCGACGAGATGAACGCCGGCATCACCGCCAACAACATCGCCTATGTCACATCGGATCCGCTCTACGCCATCGTCCGCTTCTTCGCCTCCGACCAGATTGCGCCTGTCGGCGTCAACTGGGGCGGCTACAAGAATCCGAAGGTCGACGCGCTGATCGCCGAGGCCAAGCAGACGTTCGATCCCGCCAAGCAGGACGAGCTGATCGCGCAGGCTCACGCGCAGGTCGTCGACGACGCCGTGCTGGTCTGGGTCGTGCACGACACCAACCCGCACGCGCTGTCGCCGAAGGTGAAGAAGTTCGTCCAGGCCCAGCATTGGTTCCAGGACCTGACAACGATCGGGGCGGAGTAACGAGCTGTCGTCTCGGTCTCGCAGCAAAGCGGTTGTCAGATAGTGCGCCCTCTCCCCTTGTGGGAGAGGGCATGTGCGGCCTGTCCGCGAGCGCGGTTCGGTGAGGGGTCTCTCTCAACGGGCGCAACTTGCAGAGAGAGACCCCTCACCCAACCGAGCTTGCCGAAGCGTCCTACATGCCCTCTCCCACAAGGGGAGAGGGCGCATTCATAAGCACTGCACTCATCGCCCGGCAACCGCACCCTGAAGGGGGTAGTTCATCGTTGCTGAGAGTTTAGCGCTACTTCGACGTCAGCGCGTGTGCGCCGTTCCAGTCGACCGGCGGCGGGTCCTGCTGATAGCTGCGAATCCGCGCCTCGTAGAGATCGAACAGCTTCGCCAGCTCCTTGGCCTCGTCCTTCTTCCGTCCGCGCGCGATCGCGGCCAGCGCCTCGTCCCAGTCGCGGCTGCGATAGGCGGCCAGCATCTCAATGGTCAGGTTGCGCAACAGCTGGAAGCGCTCGGAATACATCACGTCCTCGCGGCCGGCGATCGCATAGATCACCTCCGGCTCGGTCTTGCCCTTGACCATGATGAAATCGAGCTCGAGGATCGCGAGCTTGTCCTTGACCGCCATCGCCGTTGCCGAGCCGACGATGATAGGAAAGCCGTATTCCTTGGTCTGGCCTTCGAGGCGCGAGGCGAGGTTGACGCTGTCGCCCAGCACCGAATAATTCTTCTTGAGCTCCGAACCCATGTTGCCGACGACGCCGATGCCGGTGTTGAGGCCGATGCCGACGTTGAGCGGGATGTAGACATGGCCGCCATGGGCGGCCTCCTGCTCGCGCTGCCGGTTGACCTCGTCGATCTTGTCCAGCATGTCGAGTGCCGCCGTGCAGGCGTTGAGCTGATGCTCCCGGTCGTCGAGCGGCGCGTTCCAGAATGCCATGATGGCATCGCCCATGTACTTGTCGACATAGCCCTTGCGCAAGATGATCGCGTCGGTCAACGGCGTCAGAAAGCGGTTCATCAGCATCGTCAAGCCCTGCGGATCGCGCTTGTAGCTTTCCGAGATCGAGGTGAAGCCGCGCACGTCCGAGAACATGATGGTCATCTCGCGCTCCTCGCCGCCGAGCACGAGTTTCTCCGGCGATTGTGCCAGCTGCTCCACCAGCACCGGCGACATGTATTGCGCGAACCAGCCGCGAATCTCCTTGCGCTGCTGCTGCTCGCGAATGAAGCTGGCGAAGATCAGCGTCAGATAGATCGCCGTGGTCGACAGCATCGGATAGGTGAAGTCGATCAGGAACCGGTGCTGCGTATAGGCGTACCAGGAGAGGCCGATCAGAACGCTTGCGAACAGGGCTCCGACGAGCACCAGCGTGACGGCACCGAGCCGCGGCGCGAACACGATCACGAGCAGACCGAAGATCACGGCACCGAAGAACTCGGCCGAAAGCCCCCAGAACGGCGGGGACAGGATCGAGTTCGTGAGGACGGATTCGAGAACCTGCGCATGCACCTCGACGCCCGGCATGGCCGGATCGACCGGCGTCGTCTTGATGTCGTTCAGGCCGATGGCGGACGGTCCGATCAGCACCAGCTTCCTTGCGATCTTCTCCGGCGGCACGCGCCCCTCGAGCACGTCGATGGCCGACACGTAGATCGACGGATCGGAGCGGGCATAGTGCACCCAGATCCTGCCTTTGCGATCCGTCGGAATCTCGAAGCCGCCGATGCGAAGGCTCTTGATGCCGCCGATATCGGCCTTGATCACCAGGGTGTCAGCGCCGCTCACCACCCGAAGCATCTCGAAGCTGAGCGCCAGCATCGTGATGTCCTGCGCCTGCAGGATCATCGGCACACGACGGATGATGCCGTCACGCTCGGGCGGGATCGTGAACAGCCCACGGCCGGACGCGGCATGCTCGATCACCGAAACGTTGCGCAACAGTCCCGGGTAGCTCTCCATGAAGCCATCGGCTTCGGGCCCGATCGTGGCAACGCCCGTGACCGGCAAGGTCTTGTCGAGATCGGCGCGGACCTCGTTGCTGGCCGTCTCACCGAGAACGATCCGCGACCGGCGCAGAGCATCGGCGAGCACCTGATCGTTCGACGGCAGCGCCTTCAGCTTCTCGCGCGTCGCCTCGTCGAGATTGGGAAAGGTCTCGGCCGCAAGCGCCGGGTTCAACCGGTCCGGCTCGGCAAACACCACGTCGAACGCAATGACGAGGGCACCGAGGCGTGTGAGCTTCTCGATGATCTCAGCGATCCGCGTCCGTGGCCACGGCCACTGACCGAGCTTGGGATCGGCGACGCTCTTCTCGTCGATATCGACGATCGTGACCGGACGCACGGTCTTCACCCGCGGGCTGAACGCCTGGAAGTTGTCGAATGTCCGCAGGCGCAGCTCCTGCATCGGCGCAGGATCGGCGGCGCGCAGCGCGGCGAAGGCAACCAGCAGCACGAGGCACATCAAGCGCGCATAGCCGAACTTGCGTGCGAACCACCGGGGAACTGCTCTCAATCGCTTCATGGCGCATCCGTATCACGCCTGGACCGGCGATTCCCGAGGCGTCTGATGATCCCGCAAGAGCGCTCGGCTTGGCAACGCTGCCGCCCGCATCCCGGACGGGCGCCCCGGCTCAGACGAGGTGGAAACCGTCGTGATGCAGCTTGAACTGGTCGAGCGTCACGCCCTTCAAGGTCAGCGTATCATGCGCCGCATCGGTGATGACGGTGTCGTGGCCATTGTTGGCCGATTGCGCCGATGCGAGCAGCGACTCCGGGTTCACGAACAGCGACTGATCGAACTCGACGACGTCCCGGCTGAGATCGAGATCGCCGATGGTGGCGCTGCCGAAATGCGGGTTGAAGACGAAGGTGTCGTTGCCACCCTTGCCGAAGATCGTGACGCCGCCGCCGACATTGACGAAATTGTCGTCCTGGTCCGTGCCATTCACCGTCGAAGCGCCGTTGCCAGCGAGCGTGACGGTCAGCGCCTTGGTCGCGGTTCCGCCGTGACCGTCGCTCACCCGGGCCTGATAGGTGACGGTCAGCGTATCGCCGGGATTGAGGAAATCCAGGTTGACGTCGGCCGGATGATACGTCCAGTGCAGGACGTCGGGCTTGCCGTCGGATGTGGTGCTGTCGAAGGTGATGGCATGGGCATCGGCCAGCGCCTGGACGTGGGCATTGGCGGGGAGGCTCGGCAGGCCGTTGTACTTGATGACGCCATCGTCGATCACTGCGGCCGTCAGCGTGTCACCGACATCCTTGTCGAGCACGGTCAAGGTGCCCGACATCTTGCTCGCGAGCTGGACCGGCTGATCGGCGACGTTGCCAGCCGAGATGTTGTCGATCTCGAATGCATTCTGGCTGCTGGCCAGCACGACCTTGTTGAACGGTGACAGGCCGAGGAACTCGACATAGCCATTCGAGCTCAGCGACCCCTGGCCGCCATTGGCGAGCAGCGGCGCGACGTCGTTGCCCGTGTAGGACGCGACCAGCTTGTTGCCGTTGTAGAAGGAGATGCTGTTGTAGCTGTCGACCGAGCCCCAATACAGCCCAAAACTGTTCTTGACGCTGTCGAAGGTGATGGTCTCCTGCGCGTGACTGCCGATGCTGAGGTAGTTGGTCTTGTCGGCACCGTCGGCCATGTAGGGCGCCGCCGACACCGGCGAGGAGCCGTGCACGATGCCCGCATTGCCACTGGCCGTGAAGGTCGCGTGCAGCGCCTCGCTGTAGAAGCTGCCGTGACCACGCCCGTTGTCGGAGATGTTGCCGGCCGAGACGTGATCGAAGGTTTCGGTCGGCATGCCCTCGGCATTGGTCTTCGCCGTGCTCGCCAGCACGGTGGCCCGCTCCGACAGGATGACGGTCTGCACCGTCGGGTTGGTCTCGCCGGTGATGACGGGCGCATCCTCTGCGCCATTGACCGTGATGGTGACGGGCACGTCGACGACGACGCCATGGCCGTCGTCGATCGCAACCGTGTAGGTCAGCGTCACTTGCTGGCCAACGCCGAGATAGTCGAACACCTTGTCCCGGGCAGCGAAGGTCCAGGCCTGCGATGCTCCGCCCGTGCCGGTTTCGGTGAGCGTTCCGAGCGACAGCCAGCTCTCGAGCACGGACGCGTCCGCGGGCAACCCGCTATCGTTGCCGGAAGTGGCCACTCCGGTCACCTTCAGGACATGCGCATCGGTGATGTCGGCATCATCGAAGGTGATCGTGCCGCTCGCCTGATCGAGCAGATCCGAGCCGAACGTATCCGTGCGCTCGGCAATCGCCGCGGACTGCACCTCGCTCGTGACGACCGGCAGATCGTTGGTGCCGTTGATGGTCACGACCACCGGCGACATCGCAGTGTGGCCCTGATGATCGTCGATCGTCACCGTGGAGGTGACCGTCACGGTCTGGCCGGCCCCGAGGAAATCGAGCGTGCCGTCGGCAATGGCATAGGTCCAGTCGACTTTGCCATTGTTTGCGCCGCTCTGGCTGAGTTTCAGCGCCTGTTCGAGCGCGGCGATCTGGTCCGGCGTGAGCTGACCCGACAAATCGGTCTGCTGATCGGCCGCAAGCCAGGTCACGCTCTGCGTCCCGATCGACGCAGTCGGCCGGTCGGTCAGGTCCGCATCGGTGAATTTTACGCTGCCGGTGACGCTGTGCTGATCGGACGCCCCCGTCTGCGCCGCCGCTTCGGTGATCGCACCCGGCCGACCCGCATCCGCGACCACCGGCGCCGTGTCGTCGGCCTTCAGCGTGATCAGCGTTCCGCCCTGCCCGTCATCGCTGCCCGCGAAATGCAAGTCGCTGAAGTTGCCTTCGAGCGTCAAGGCGATGCTGTGGCCTTCGCCGTCGACGACCGTGAGCACGCCCTTTTCCGCATCGTAGGATGCCGTCGTCGCGTCGCTCCATTTGATCGTCTGCAGGTCGATCCTGTCGCCGGTGCCGAGACCGGCGAGCTTGGCGGAGAAGCTGGCGTCGTCAATGACGATCTCGCTGTTGCCCTCGCTGCTGAAGTCGATCGTCTGATGGATGTGGCCATCGACTGTCAGCGTCGCATCGGCGTCGACCTTGATCAGCCCGGATCCCTCGACATCGCCCGTGATCTCGAATGTGCCCGCCGTGATCTCGATCGTGCCAAAATTGAAGATCGTTCCGCCGATGCCGCTCAGCCCGCTCGCGGTGATCGTGCCATAGATGTAGAGCGTGCCGTCACTGCTCACCTTGGTATCGGCAAGGCCGAGGGTCGCGCCGGGGTCGACGGTGAAGATGCCGAAATTCTGGACGTCCATATCGGACAGTGTCACGTCGTGGCCGACGATCTGCAGCGTGCCGACGCTGCGGATTTCCAGCGTGCCGCCGGTCAGCGCCGTGTTCCCATCCAGCACCAGAGTCGACTCCACCGGGATCTCGCCATCCTCGTCGATGATGATCACGCCGTCGGTGTTGTCGATGGTGACGTTGTCGAAGGTGGTCGCGGCCGCGGTTTCGACATGCACGGTGCCGTGGTTGACGAGATTGCCTCCGGCGATCGTGCTGTTCTCGATCAGCAGCAGCGCATCGTCGTCGACCTGGACCGTGCCGGAATTGTCGACGGTGACGCCGACCAGGGTCGCCGTCTCGTCTGCCGCAACCTCGAGCGTCGAGCCGTCGCCGATGGTGATGTCGACGCCGGTCAGCGACGCACCGCCCTCGACGGTCAGGACCGCCGTCATCTCCGCGAGCGGACCGATCTCGCCGACCAGCAGCACGCCACCCGCGACTGCGCTGCCGTCGATCGTGCTGTCGCCGTCGACCGA
Source organism: Bradyrhizobium sp. SZCCHNS2022 (assembly GCF_032377575.1). Taxonomy (NCBI): domain Bacteria; kingdom Pseudomonadati; phylum Pseudomonadota; class Alphaproteobacteria; order Hyphomicrobiales; family Nitrobacteraceae; genus Bradyrhizobium; species Bradyrhizobium sp. SZCCHNS2022. The sequence continues at coordinate 4,925,345 of NZ_JAUHHZ010000001.1, forward strand.
GATCGTCCCCTCGCTGGTGACGGCACCGCCGGCGATGCTCGTCCCGCTCAGCGACAGCGCGCCGCCGAGCGCGATCGTGATCGCGGCGGCGTTCGCATTGGTGATCGTTTCGTCGTCGAAGGCATTGCCGCTGCCCGACACAGCGATGATGCCGGAGTTGTCGAGCGCGCCACCGATCAGCGCGGCGCCGCCGGTCAGTGCGATCGTTCCGCCGGCTTCATTGGTCAGCGTGCCGCCCGACATCTCCGCATGCGAGAGCGTCAGGGTCGCGGACTCCGCGATGGTGACGATCGCGCCAACGGCATTGTCGATGATCGTTTCATTGCCGAGCGCAAGCTCGCCGCCCGCCTTGACGTCGATCAGACCGACATTCGTGATGGTCTCGTTGCTGAAAGTATTTCCGCTGCCCGACACCTCGATCGTGCCGAAATTGGTCAGCTCCCCATTGCTGAGCTCGGCCCCGTTCTTCATGGCGAACAGCCCGTTCACGGGCGTTGGCGTGTCCCCGCCTTCGTTCAGCGTTCCGAAATTCTGAACGACCGGCGCACCTTGGATCAAGATGGTGCCGCCATCGATGCTGCCACCATCCAGGGTCAGCGTCGCGCCGAGGTCGACCTGGATCAGACCGGAGCTGTCCTCGCCGACGTTGGTGACGTCGCCTTGCACCGTCAGCGTTCCGCCGGACAACTCGATCGTGCCGGTGTTGAAGATCCCGGCATCGACCCCGAACATGCCGCCGCCCGCCAGCAGCACGGTGCCGGCATTGTGCAACTCGCTTTGCCCCAGGATCTGCACCGAGCCGCCGACGGTGATCGTCGCAGCCGAGAAGTTGTAGATCAGCGAATCGACCTTGGCCGTCAGCGCGCCGCCGATCGTCAGCGTGCCGTGATTGTCGAGCTCCGGAATGGCTCCGCCGCCGAAATCATTCAGCGTGACCGACTTGGCATAGGCGAGGACGTCCTCGTCGATCGTCACCGGGAAGGCCGGCGTCAGGCCGTGCAGCTGGTCGGTGATGATGATGACGTCGTCATCGGCGGTCGGGACCAGGCCGGTGGCCCAGTTCGCGCCGTCGCTCCACAAATGAACCTGCGCGCCGCTGCTGCCGCCGGCTTGCGTCGTCGCGATCCAGACCACGGCGGGATCGTCGGTCCCGGTGATCGTCACCGTGATCGTCTGGGTCGACGTCGCGCCCTGCGAGTCCGTCAACGTCACCGTATAGGTCAGCGTCACGGTCTGCCCGGCCGGAATGAAATCCGCGACATAGACCGGCAGGTTGCCGAGGCTCCAACTGATCGTTCCGGTGCCGCTGCCGGTGCTGTCGGACGATATCGACGCGGTCAGTGCCTGCGCGAACAGCGCCAGCGGCGCCGGCGGAATGCTGCCGCCGCCTTCCAGAACGGCGCTGGTCAGCGTGGCCGAGACCGTATGCGTGTCGGTGAGGTCGACATCCTTGAAGGTCAGCGTGCCCGCGGTCGGATCGTCGGAGGTCAGCGGCCCGCCGGGAACGTTCGTTCCGCCCTCGAACGCGATCGTCGGCACGCTCGCCGTGATCTCGGGCTTGTCATTGGTGCCTGTCACGGTGATCGTGACGGGGACAAGGGTGAATTCGTTGGACGGCGCAAAATTGTTGTCGACGCGGACGATGTAGGTCAGCGTCAGCGTCTCACCTGCCGCCAGGAAGTCGAAATACTTGTCGGGAACGCTGTAGGTCAGCGTCGCCGTGCCGGAGTTCTTGTTGTTCGGATTAGGCGTGACCGTGATCTTCACGGCCGTCGCCATCACGTCCTGCAGCTGCAGCGCATTCAACGAACCGGTGACATCGGTCTGTTGCGCGCTCTTGTATGAATAGGCGTTGAAGCTCACCGAGACCGTCGGCCGGTCGATGCCGTTGACGTCGAGGAAGCTGACGCGGCTGAGCACGGTGTCGAGATCGCTGCCGTTCCCGGTCTGCCCGGCGCGCTCGATCAATCCGAACGCCGCCGTCAACCGGCCGTCGGCGTCGAAGATCCTGACCTCCGGCGGACCCGGGATGTGCAACGGCTGCTCGCCCGTCTGGCCGGTCCCGGTCGTCGGGCCGGCGTCGTCGATCACGCGGACGATCGGCGTTGCACTGGTGCCGTTGGCCAATGTCACCGGCGTCAGCGCCTGCGGCACGCCGATATCGGTGAAGTGGGTCGTCGACTTCGGGTTGGTGTTGTCGGTGAACTTGAGCGTGAAGACGTCGTTGATCAGCTTCTGGATGTCGGGCGAGAGCGGTACCGCGCTCTGATTGACGATGCCGTTGCTGATCTGGATCTGCTGGCCGGCCTGGTTGACGACGGCGATCGGCTGCAACGTCGTCTTGTCGTACAGCACGTAGGAGCCGGTGCGGCCATCGGGCTCGACCAGCACCTGAAACTTGGCATCGGGCAGACCGCCCTGCCCCGGCACCGTGAAGTCGATCTCGACCAGCACGGCCGTGCCGCGAATGCCCATCGTCGCGACGGGCGTATCGACCTTCATGTCGCCATGCTTGGCGGTCTCGCCGGCCACGAACGAGATCGTGCCGGCCACCAGGCTGATCAGCGAGGAGTTGTTCGACCCGTTGGGGTCGTACACCATCTCGTTCAGCACCATCCGGGCGTTCGAGGACAGGCCGAACACGGTGCCGTCGATGAAGGTGATGCCAACCGTCGAATTCGAGCCGGACTGGACGATGTCGCCCTTCTCGACGTTGTCGCCGTTGTGAAGGAGGATCGAGACGCCGTTGCGGATGACGGTCGCCGTGCCCTGCAGTTTGGTGACGTGACCGATCACCTTGCCGGCGCTCGCAGCGCCGCCGGCCTGGCTCACCTGCACGGCGCCCGACAGCGCGTTGACGAGGTCGCCGGTCAGATGGGCGCCATCGGGCGAGGCCAGCGGCGCCCGCTTCTCGCCCTTGAAGTAGTCCGGCAACACGAGTTCGCGACCATCGGACGACAGCACGAGGTCGAGGCCGGAACGCTTGAAATCGGCGTTGAAAAGAAAATGCGCGTCCGGAACGACGATCGCATCCGCCGGCGCATGGGCCGGCGGCGCATCCAGCTTCAAATAAGCCGGCGCGGACGTGCCCAGGCCGTCGGAGAAAAGCGCGGCGTCAGACTTGCCAGCGTAATTCACGGGGCCACCGACTATGGTTAATTATTACATAACAATTTGTGTTCAAAGCGTGCATATCACTGGCGAGTGTCCGGAGGAACCATCTTCAGCTTGTGCTCCCGAGGCGTGGAAACGGCGGCGTCCACCGGTTTGCTTTGATATCGTCAAGCTTACGCCTTCTTTCTGGCGAGCAAATTGCGGTATAATCAAGTATTCATTGGCCCCGATAGAGCGACTACAAGTCTAGATCTGTATTTCCGAGACCACGATTACAGACCCCGACCGGAACATCCGCACCCGCATACTCCTGCGGACCCATTTCGAGCGGAGGACGGAGACCGGGCGGACGGAAATCTACAAATTGCATCAATTAAGCGTGTGCTGGGGGTGATCGACGGCCACAACCCGAACGCGAATCGCAGTGATCCTACGCGACCCTCGCCTGGCTTTCGCTAGGATTTGTCGCATCGGAGCAACACAACGTTCAGCCTGACTGACGCGATTTTATCGCGGGCACCCCCGCCTTAAGCAGCGCCAAAGCCTCGGCGCGCATGCTGGCCCCAACAACACCCGGTTCCGCAGGCGCGTCTTCGCCGGCGAGGTCCGGGGACGGGGCGTCACATGACCATTCTCGCGCTGATCCGCGCATCATTTGCGGCTGCGGCTGCCACGGCGATGCTGTGGATCGGCAGCCCGGCACAGGCGGGTCCCGTCGGGCAGCCAGCGGAGCTCGGGGCCTTCATCGGCGCTGACGAGCCATTCGGCCTGAGCCGCACGGAGCTCGGAGCCGGCCCGCTGCTGAGCAAATGGGTCACGCTGGCGCATCGGCTCGACGACGAGCGCGTGCAGCTCGCTTTGTGCGACGGAGATCGCGAGCGCTGCGTCTCGCCGGCCGCACTGCGCCTGCTCGCCATCGTCGATCAGGCGCGCGCCAGAGACGGTCGCGCCCGGCTCGGCGAGATCAACCGGGCGATCAACCTCGCCATCCGGCCAGCCAGCGACCAGGTCCAATATGGCGAGCCCGACGTCTGGACGTCCCCGCTCGTCACCTTCGGAAGCCTGGCGGGGGACTGCGAGGACTACGCGATCGCGAAGTTCGTTGCGCTCCGGCTCGCCGGCATTGCGGCGCAGGATCTGCGCATCGTCATCCTCCGCGACACCGCGCGCAACGAGGATCACGCCGTCGCCGCCGCGCGTCTCGACGGACGCTGGCTGCTGCTGGACAACCAGCGGATGGCCATGATCCAGGACGGCGATGCACGGCAGGTGCGGCCCCGCTTCGTGATCGACGAGACCGGCATGTCGATCCTCGAGCCGGCGCCGTTGATGGCCGAGGCGAGCGGCCCGCGGCTCGACCGTCCGGCGCCGGGCACCATGTCCGCCAGCAACTGACGATCGTCCGCAGCGCTCAGTCCCTGGTGACGTGCACGGCCGGTGTCGCCCCGCCGTTCCACTTCCCGTCGATGGCGCGTTCGATCTGGGCGGCCAGCTGCAGCAGCAGGCCGTCATCGGCCTGCTTGCCGATCGCCTGGATGCCGAGCGGCAGGCGATGCTCGTTGGTGGCGAGCGGCAGCGAGATCGCCGGAATGCCGCAGAGATTGGCCAGCGGCGTGAACGCGAAGTTGCGCCAGAGATTGCCGAACCAGTCGAGCACGTCGGGATTGTCGCTGATCGTCAGATATTCCGTGGTGCCGATCTTCGGCGTCGGCAGCGCCGTGATCGGGGTCAGGATGATGTCCCATTCCTCGAAGAAGGCACCGAAGGCGCGCGAGGTGGTGTTGAACACCGCCTGCATCGCCGCGCGCTCGGCGAAGCTGGTGCCGCGGCCCGCTTCCCAGATGCGGATGTTGACCGGCTCGATCAGATCGGCCGGCGGCCGGTCGAGCTGCCGCGACGCCAGGAGGTTGTTGATGACGATCGCGAAGTTCGAGATGTAGCAGGTGGTCTGCGCGGCGAACGCCTTGGGATAGTCGACATCCGGCAGCGCGTAGCCGACGTGATGGCCGAGGCCCTCGAGGAATGTGCCGACGCGCGCGAGCTCGGCCGCAATGTGCGGCGTTGCGCGGTAGTCGCCCCATTGATGCGACAGCGCGATCCGCAGCCTGCCGGGATCCCGCTTGATCAGCTCGACATAAGGCTCCGGCGTGGTCCAGTACGGCATGAACTCGCCCGGCGCGCCGCCGCGGCAATGATCGACGAAGGCCGCCGTGTCGCGCACGCTGCGCGACTGGCAGCCCTGGATCGAGACCAGCCCCGACAGGTCCGACAGATGCGGCGCGATCGAGAACACGCCGCGCGACACTTTCAGGCCGATATTGCCGTTGACGCCGGCGGGAATCCGGATCGAGCCGCCGCCATCGGTCGCATGCGCGATCGGCACCACGCCGGCGGCGACCATCGCCGCACTGCCGGCCGACGAGCCGCAGGTCGTGTAGTCGGTGTCCCAAGGATTGCGCGTCACGTAGACGGCAGGGTTCTCCGCCGAGCTGCAGACGCCGAATTCCGGCGTCGTGGTGCGCCCCATCAGATTGAGGCCGGCCTTGCGCATCTTCGTGGTGAGGTGCGTGTCGGCAGCGGGACGGTTGCCGCGCATGTAGAGCGAGCCCTGCTCCTGCAGGCGGCCGGCCATGGTCGGGCCGAGATCCTTCATCAGGAACGGCAGGCCGGCAAACGGACCCGCGGAATTCGCCCCGGCCTTGATCGGATCCTCGACCGCGTCGGCGAACACTTCAACGACGCCGGACAGCTTCGGATCGACCCTGGCGATGCCCGCCGCGGCCTGCTGCGCCAGCTCCGCCGCCGTCAGCTCGCCGCTGCGAACGCGCGCCGCCAGCGCCATGCCATCATGCCGGGCCCACTCGTCCCAGCTCATCGCCAAAGTCATCTGTCGTCCGATCCTTCGCGCGACCACCGATGGATGCGATGATTCTGCGCAGTGGTGTTCCGCCGCGGACCTTAGTTTGCGAAGGCAACGAGTCAATCAAGCACGCTGCATGCCGCCAATACGGCCTGCTCATGCGCCGCGGCTTACCGCTGAGCAAGGACACGTTCCGGAAATCGGAACTCAAGCTCCCTCGAGCCGCGAGCCGATCGCGAGATGCCTGGCCGACCTTGACCCGCATCAAGGCAAGCAGACGGCGCGCGTGCTCGATGCCCGGATGGACCTCCCGACCTTCGTCGCCGCAAGCATCGCCCTCCTCGCCACGCCCGGACCGACCAACACCCTGCTCGCGACTGCGGGCGCGAGTCGCGGCATCCGCAGCTCCGTGCACCTGCTGCTTGCAGAACTCGCCGGCTATCTGCTCGCGATCCTGGTCCTGCGCGTCGCGCTCGGTCCGGCGCTCGCGGCGATGCCGGTGATCGGTCACGTCCTGCGCATCGCGGTCGTGCTCTATCTGCTGCATCTCGCCGTCGAGCTGTGGCGCCACGGCGGCGGCCGCAGTGACGATGCCGTGCCGGTGACGCTGCGCCGGGTGTTCATCACGACGCTGCTCAATCCAAAAGCCATCATCTTCGCCTTCACGCTGCTGCCGGCGGACGACACGGCGCGCCTGCTGCCGCACGCCGCCGCACTCGCTTTGTCGATCGCGACCCTTGGAGGCGGCTGGATCCTCGTCGGCGCAACCTTGCGCCACGGCCTCGGCGGCCTCGTGCCGGCTGCGCTCGGCTATCGCTGCAGCGCTGCGGCGCTGGCCGTGCTCGCCTGCGTGATCCTCGCGCCGGCGCTGGCCGTGCCGTAAACGGTTCCGCTTGTTACATTGTTGCTGATCGACAACGCCCGACGCCGCATGCTATCCGCGGAGCGAACAGGGGGCACCGTGCGCGGCATGGGTCGATCATATCTCACGAGCCGTCCGCGCCTGCTGCGCCGGATCGCGGCGTTGTGCCTGATGATCGCCTATCTGCTTGCCGGCACGCTGCACGGCGCCTGCGATCTCGATGTCGCGCATGCGTCGGCCGGCAAGCCGGAGATCGCCTCCCTGCTCGACAAGGCCGGGCACTCCGACCAACGCGGCATCGCTGATCATCATTGCCATGGCTGCTTCTCGGTGGCCGTGCCGCAGCTGCAGCTCGCGGCCGTTCCGGCCGAGATCGTCGCAGCGACGGACTGGCCGATCCCCGCCATCAGTGCCGGCATCCTGTCCGAGTCCGATTCACCGCCGCCAAGACACCTGACCTGACGCTACGTGCCGGACGGCGAACGCCGTCCTTCCTCGCTCGTCCAGACAGGTTCATCTCATGCCATTCCCCGCGATGGCTGCGCGCGCGATCTGCGCCGCGGCCCTGCTCGCGACGTCCGCGCACGCCGCGGCCGCACAGACGCTGACCTTGCGCGAGGCGCTGTCGCGCGCGCTCGCCACCAATCCCAGGCTGTCGGCCGCCGACCGCGACATCGGCATCGCCTCCGGCCAGCGGCTGCAGGCCGGCGCGCTGCTCAATCCGGAGCTCAGTTACGAGCAGAACAATTCCCTTGGCTCCGGCCAATATCGCGGCACGCGCTCGGCCGAGACGACCTTGCAGATCAGCCAGGCGTTCGAATGGTTCGGCAAGCGCGACGCGCGCGTCGCCGCCGGACAAGCCGGAGTGCGCGTCGCCGAGATCCAGCGCCAGGCGGTGCGGCTCGAAGTCCTGTCGGAGACGGCGATCGCCTTCGTGACGGTGCTGGCCACGCAGCGCCGCATCCAGATCCTCGACGACCAGGTCGCCGCGCTCGATCGCCTGACGCCCTTGCTGCGGCGGCGGGTCGAGGCCGGTGCGTCGTCGCCGGCGGAGACCGGCCGCGCCGAGGTCGCCTCCGCCCTGGTGCGGGCCGATCGCGAGCGCGTCAAGGCGACATTGGCGAGCGCGCGCCGTGAGCTCGCCGTGCTCACCGGAGACAGCTCGGCGAAACTCCCTTCCGTCACCGGCCGCTTCGATGCCACGACCCAACCGCCGTCGTTCCAGACCGTCATCGCGGCCATCGATGCCAACCCCCAGCTCGTGCGCTGGACTGCCGTCTACGCGCAGCGCAACGCCGAGCTGCTGCTGGCGCGGCTGAAACCCTATCCGGACGTGCGCGTCGGCGCGGGCTGGCGGCATTTCAACGACACCCAGGACGATGCGGTCCGGCTCAGCGTCTCCGTGCCGATCCCGGTGTTCGACCAGAACCAGGGCAACATCCTCTCGGCGCAAGAGAGCGTCGCCAAGACCGAGGCCGAACGCAAGGCCAACCGCAACGCGCTGCTGGTGATCGCCGGCCGCGCCTACGATTCGCTGCAGGGCTCGCTGCGCGAATTGTCCGTGCTGCGCGAGATCGCGATCCCCAAGGCGCAGGAAGCCGCGGACGAGATCGCGCAGGGCTACAGCGCCGGCCGCTTCTCCCTGCTCGAGGTGCTCGATGCGCAGGCGAGCGTGGCGCAGGCGCGGCTGCGCGAGCAGGAGGCGCTGCAGAACATCCATGTCGCCGTGGCGACGATCGAGGGCCTGGTCGGCCGTCCCTTCACGCTGGCACGGGAGACCGCGCGATGAAGACATCCACCGTCATTCTCATTGCGATCATTGCGGCCGTCGGCGGCGCCGGAGCGTCGCGCCTTCTGGTGGATGCGGTGCCGCACACCGAAGCAGCTGCCGGCCATGCCGAGAAGGACCACGCCGAGAAGGCGCCGAAGGATCACGTCGAGCAGGACGAGCACGGCGCCGACCGCATTCGCATCAGCGACGTCAAGCTCGCCGCGGCCGGCGTGACGCTGGCCGAAGCCGGGCCGGCAACCTTGTCGGATACGCTGGCGTTCAACGGCGTGCTCCGCGCCAATCAGGAAGCGCTGGTGCAGGTGACGCCGCGCTTTCCCGGCATCGTCCGCGCGATCAGGAAGCGCATCGGCGACACCGTCGCCAAGGATGAATTGCTGGCATCGATCGAGAGCAACCAGAGCCTGACCGCCTACGATCTCAAGGCGCCGATCGGCGGCACCATCATCGACCGCCAGATCTCGCTCGGCGAATACGCTTCCGAGCAGAAGCCGGCCTTCGTGGTCGCCGATCTCTCGACCATCTGGGTCGACCTGTCGATCTACCGCCAGGATCTCCGGCGCGTCCGGCTCGACGACGAGGTGCTGATCGATCCCGACGACGGCCGCGGCACGATCCGCGGGCACGTTTCCTACATCGCCCCCGTCGGCGCCAGCGAGACCCAGACCGCGCTGGCGCGCGTCGTGCTGGCCAATGCCGACGGCCGGCTGCGCCCCGGCCTGTTCGTCTCGGCGCGGCTGGTGCTGGCCAAGCGCAGCGTCGCCGTCGCGGTTCGCGCCAGCGCGATCCAGACCTTGGAGAACAAGACCGTCGTGTTCGTGCGCGAGGAGGGCGACAAGATCGAGGCGCGTCCCGTCGCGCTCGGCGAGTCCGATCCGACCCATGTCGAGATCCGCGACGGCCTCTCGCCCGGCGAGCACTACGTCGCCGAGAACAGCTTCGTGGTGAAGGCGGAGATGGGCAAGGGGGAGGCCGAGCATGATTGACGCGATCCTGGCTTTCGTCGTGCGACAGCGCTGGCTGGTGCTGCTGGTCTCGCTCGCCGCAGCGGCGTTCGGCGCCTGGAATTTCACCCGGCTGCCGATCGATGCGGTGCCCGACATCACCAACGTCCAGGTGCAGATCAACACCAAGGCGCCCGGCTATTCGCCGCTCGAGACCGAGCAGCGCATCACGTATCCCGTCGAGACCGCGATGGGCGGCCTGCCGCGCCTCGACACCACGCGCTCGCTGTCGCGCTACGGGCTGAGCCAGGTCACCGTCGTGTTCCAGGACGGCACCGACATCTACTTCGCGCGCCAGCAGGTCAATGAGCGCGTCCAGGAGATCAAGGATCAGCTGCCGCCCGGCATCGAGGTCGCGATGGGACCGCTCTCGACCGGCCTCGGCGAGATCTTCATGTATGCGGTGGAAGCAAAGCCCGGCGCCAAGACCGCCGAAGGCACCGACTACTCACCGACCGATCTGCGCACCATCCAGGACTGGATCATCCGGCCGCAGCTGCGCGGCGTGCCCGGCGTGATCGAGGTCAACACCATCGGCGGCTTCGCGCGCCAGTTCCACGTGCTGCCGGATCCCGGCCGCCTGATGGCCTACAAGATCAGCTTCCGCGACGTCATCGCCGCCCTCGCCTCCAACAACGCCAATGTCGGCGCCGGCTATATCGAGCGCAATGGCGAGCAATATCTGGTGCGCGCGCCCGGCCAGGTCGGCAGCGCCGCCGAGCTCAGGGACATCGTGATCGGCGCCCGCGGCGGCACGCCGGTCCGGATCGGCGACGTCGCGGAGGTCGCCGAGGGACGCGATCTGCGCACCGGCGCCGCGACGCTGAACGGCGAGGAGACGATTCTCGGCACGGCCATGCTGCTGATCGGCGAGAACAGCCGCGCCGTGGCGCGGCGCGTCGCCGCCCGGCTCGACCAGATCGCAAGATCATTGCCCGAGGGCGTGATCACGCGCACGCTCTACGACCGCACCCATCTGGTCGAAGCCACGATCCGCACCGTGGAGAAAAATCTCCTCGAAGGCGCAGCCCTTGTCGTCGTCGTGCTGTTCCTGCTGCTCGGCAATATCCGCGCCGCGCTGGTCACCGCCTGCATCATCCCGCTGTCGATGGCGATGACCATCACCGGCATGGTCGAGAGCAAGGTCAGCGCCAATCTGATGAGCCTTGGGGCGATCGATTTCGGCATCATCGTCGACGGCGCCGTCATCATCGTCGAGAACTGCCTTCGCCTGCTGGCGCAGGCGCAGCACAACAAAGGCGGCCTGCTGACGACGTCCGAAAGATTGCAGACCATCGTCAGCGGCGCCCGCGAGGTGATCGGGCCGAGCCTGTTCGGCACATTGATCATCGGCGTGGTCTATCTCCCGGTGCTGACCCTGACCGGCGTCGAGGGCAAGATGTTCACCCCGATGGCGCTGACCGTGCTGATGGCGCTCGGCGCCGCCGTGCTGTTCTCGATCACCTTCGTTCCGGCCGCGGTCGCGATCTTCGTCACCGGCAGAGTGTCCGAGCAGGAGAACCTGGTGATGCGCAGCGCACGGCGGATCTACGCGCCGCTGCTGCGGACCGCGATCGCCTATCGGATGACGGTCGCAGCCGGAGCCATCGTCATCGTCGCCGTGAGCGGCGTTGCCGCGACGCGGATGGGCGGCGAGTTCATTCCGAGCCTCGACGAGGGCGACGTCGCGCTGGCCGCGCTGCGCATTCCCGGCACGAGCCTCACGCTTTCAGTCGATCTGCAGAAGGCGCTGGAGACGCGCCTGCGCCGGATCCCCGAGGTCAGGGACGTCTTCACCCGGATCGGCACTGCCGAAGTCGCCACCGATCCGATGGCGCCGTCGCAGGGCGACGGCTACATCATGCTGAAGCCGCGCAGCGAATGGCCAGATCCGGCCAAGGACAAGGCGAAGCTGGTGGCGGAGATCGAAGCGGCCGCCGACGAGATCCCTGGCAGCAATTACGAGATCTCGCAGCCGATCCAGCTGCGTTTCAACGAGCTGATCTCCGGCGTCCGCAGCGATGTCGGCGTCAAGATCTTCGGCGACGATCTCGACATCCTGCAGGGCGCCGCACGCCAGGTGGAAGCTGCGATCCGCGGCATCAATGGCGCGACCGACGTCAAGACCGAGCAGGTCGCCGGACTGCCTATCCTCACCGTGAAGATCGACCGCCAGGCGCTGTCGCGCTACGGTCTCAGCGTCGCCGACGTGCAGAACGTCGTCGAGATCGCGATCGGCGGCAAGGCGACGGGAAAGCTGTTCGACGGCGACCGCCGCTTCGACATCATCGTCCGTCTGCCCGAGCGCCTGCGCGGCAATCTCGATGCGATTCGCGCCATCCCGATTCCGCTGCCCGCCGGAGAGGACACGACGGCGACGCCGCTGCGCACCGCCTTCAACACCACGAGCCAGCCGCGCTACGTGCCGCTGTCGTCGGTGGCCGCGGTCGCCTCCGCGCCGGGACCGAACCAGGTCAGCCGCGAGAACGGCAAGCGCCGCATCGTCGTGTCAGCCAATGTCCGTGCCCGCGATCTCGGCTCGTTCGTCACCGAGGCGCAGGCCGCGGTCGCGGAGAAGGTCAAGCTACCGCCGGGCTACTGGATCGGGTGGGGCGGCCAGTTCGAGCAGCTGGTGTCGGCGACAAAGCGCCTCACCATCGTGGTGCCGATCGCGCTCGCATTGGTGTTTCTGCTGCTGTTCATGAGCATGGGGTCGCTGGCCGATGCGGCGCTGGTGTTCTCCGGCGTGCCGCTGGCGCTGACCGGCGGCATTGCCGCGCTGCTCGCCCGCGGCCTGCCGCTGTCGATCTCGGCCGGGGTCGGCTTCATCGCGCTGTCCGGCGTCGCCGTGCTCAACGGCCTCGTCATCATCGCCTTCATCGAGCGGCTGCGCCGGGAGGGACGCTCGGTGCGCGTCGCGGTGGAGGAAGGCGCGCTGGCGCGGCTGCGGCCGGTGCTGATGACCGCGCTGGTCGCCTCGCTCGGCTTCGTACCGATGGCGCTCGCCACCGGCGCCGGCGCCGAGGTGCAGCGCCCGCTCGCCACCGTCGTGATCGGAGGCATCATCTCCTCGACCGTGCTGACGCTGCTGGTGCTGCCCGCGCTCTACGTGCTGTTCAGGCGGGAGACGCGGGCAGGCTAAAGCATGATCCGGAAAAGTGCGCAGCGATTTTCCGAAACGATCATGCACAAACAACAACCTAAAGCGCGATGACGATTCATCCTGATCTCATCGCGCTCTAGCGACGTGGCGAGCGCTCCCGCTTGCCACGTCGCGGGACGATGTCGCGGCGTTAGTTGAACACCGGGGTCGCGTTGGCCATCCAGCCATCCAGCCGGCCATTGCGGGCGAACCGCTGGTAGCGCGGCGCGCGGGCCTCGCGCGTCGTGCGGGAGGCTGCGCCGAACATGGTCGAGCCGCCCCTGGGGTTCACGATCGTGTAGCCCGCAATCGAGCGCGGATGCTCGCGGGTGACGTGACCGCCGGAGTTGCCGTCGTGAACGAGCCAGACGTTGCCGGCCACCTGCTGCTGCAGGATCATGACATGCCCGGAGCGGACCGCCGCCATGCCCGGCGCGGGCGCCGTGCGCGGAAAGCGGCGCCAGTTCGATGCGAGATTCAGCTCGGGAATGACGCGGCCGAAGGTGTAGAGCGACGCTTCGCAGCCACAGAACGCGTGCGGGCATCCTGACGGCCGGCCACCGACGACGCGGCCTTCACCCGGAATCGAGGCCATCGCGTTCATGACGGAGTGGTGGCGGTGCGAATAATGATGATGACGGTGATGATGATGGCGAGGGCGGGCCTCCGCCTGAACTGATAGAGCGAGCAATGCGACGACGACAACAACAACGCGGTACATTCGGAGGACTCCTGTACACTGTGAAATCCCCCTGCCGCGCGCCTTTCAACGGCCAAACGTGTCCTCAACGTGACCGAATCGCCCGCGAGCCATGCATTTGCGGGATGCGCCTGCCCGCTTCGGCAGTTCCCAATTGACCTATTTGCTTGACTCGCTCCCACTGCACGACCGCCCAAGATCAACTCATCAATCGAAGCTCGCAGGAGGAAAATATGACCGCATTCCGTGGTAGTTGCCTGTGCGGCGAAGTTGCCTTTGCGGTTGATGGACCGTTCGACAAATTCCTCAACTGCCATTGCTCGCGCTGTCGCAAGGCAAGCGGCACGGCCCATTCTTGCGAGGTCATCGTCAGGGCAGAAGCGCTGCGCTGGCTGCACGGCGAAGCCAGCGTCACGCGCTTCGACCTGCCGCAGGCGCGGAGCTTCGCGACCGCGTTCTGCTCCCGATGCGGCAGCCCGATGCCGCATCTGACCCGCAGCGGCCGCGAGGCGATCGTGCCCGCCGGCAGCTTCGATCAGCCGCTCGGCACCGCGCCGGATCGCCACGTCCATTGGACATCTCGTGCGGATTGGTACGTCCACGGTGAGCGCCTGCTCATCGAGGATTGAAGCTGCGAAGCTGGCCCTGCCTGCCCGGCGGGCGACTCGCCCAGGATGGGAGGGCTCGAGCAGGTCTCCGAGCCGCGCAAACGACCGTGCGCACGAATTCTGATTTCACGAGCAGGTTCAAGCTGATTTGGGCTGTCCAGTCCCTCGGACGAAAATATTCCGCTTCGCGTTTTCGGAATTTCATGATCTTCTCCCGTCATCCCGCCTCATCGACGAGGGGCGCTGCGCGGTCGTCACGAAGCGTGGAGTGCGGGATGTGATGGGCGGGCCGGTTTGCAGCGTGAGCAGTCGCGCCGACGAACAACACCGGCCCGCACGGTCAAGTCGCGTGGTCCTGGCCTCCCGAAGCTGAGGTCAAGTCCGTGCCGATGCGCTGCAAGCGCTCGCGTGGATGACGGTGGCCAACAAGCCCGGCGCACCGGGGAGATCGCGAAGCAGCCGTTCAAACCATCGCGCAGGGAGGGCCGGGTCGATCCGGCTGGACCTGTGGTACCTGCCGCCTGCATTTTTTTCGCAGGCGGGCCACGGGCCTCAGTCGAGGCCCGGCCTTCCCTGCACCCTCGGTTTGGAGGGTGATCAATCACAACACTCGGACGCAAACAGCGGGCGCGAGAATGAATGACCGCGCCGATCTTCTCCGCAGTCGTCCCGGACAAGCCGTGACGCGCAACGCGCGTCGCGGCGCCGATCCGGGACCCATAATCCGCAGCAGTCGTACGAGGCACGCTGGAGCATCCCGCTCGTGCACCCATTCCCGCCGGTGGCTATGGGTCCCGGGTCAAGCCCGGGACGACAGCGAAGAATGCCGCGCTGCCTTCGCCATTGACCGCCGTATCCATTGGCCTATCTCTTCGAAGATCCCCAAAGCAACGGAACTGGACACCCGATGACAGCACATCCCCGAAGCTTCGATACCGCCATCGATCCCGTGAAGCTCGACCGCCTCGCCGAGGTGGCGGTGAAGGTCGGGCTGCAATTGCAGCCGGGGCAGGATCTGCTGCTGACGGCGCCATCGGTGGCGCTGCCGCTGGTGCGCAAGGTCGCCGAGCACGCCTACAGAGCGGGTGCTGGGATCGTCACCTCGTTCTTCTCGGACGAAGAGTTGACGTTGGCGCGCTACCGCTTCGGTCATGACGACAGCTTCGATCGCGCCGCCGACTGGCTCTACCAGGGCATGGCCAAGGCGTTCTCGGAGAACACCGCGCGCCTCGCCATCGTCGGCGACAATCCCATGCTGTTGTCCGGCCAGGATCCGGCCAAGGTGGCGCGCGCCAGCAAGGCCAACTCCAAGGCCTATCAGCCGGCGCTGGAGAAGATCACCAATTTCGAGACCAACTGGAACATCATCGCCTATCCGAGCCCGGCCTGGGCCAAGCTGGTCTTTCCAGACGTCCCCGAGGAGGCCGCGGTGGCAAAGCTCGCGGACGCGATCTTCGCCGCGTCGCGGGTCGACCGCGAGGATGCGGTGTCGGCCTGGGAGCGTCACAACGCTGTGCTGCGCGAACGCACCGAATGGCTCAACGGCCAGCGCTTCAGCGCGCTGCATTACACCGGCCCCGGCATGGATCTCACGATCGGTCTGGCCGACGGCCACGAATGGGAAGGCGGCGCCTCGACCGCCAAGAACGGCATCACCTGCAACGCCAACATCCCGACCGAGGAGGTGTTCACGACGCCGCACTGCCGCCGCGTGTCCGGCCACGTCAGGAGCTCCAAGCCGCTGTCCTACCAGGGCACGCTGATCGACAACATCCAGGTCAGGTTCGAGGAAGGCCGCATCGTCGAGGCCAAGGCGTCGAAGGGCGAGGAGGTGCTGAACAAGGTTCTCGATACCGACGAGGGCGCGCGCCGGCTCGGCGAGGTCGCGCTGGTGCCGCACTCCTCGCCGATCTCCAAGAGCGGGTTGTTGTTCTACAACACGCTGTTCGACGAGAACGCCGCCTCGCACATCGCGCTCGGCCAATGCTACTCGAAGTGCTTCGTCAACGGCACCTCGCTGTCGCCGCAGCAGATCGCGGCGCAGGGCGGCAACCAGAGCCTGATCCACATTGACTGGATGATCGGCGCGGCCGAGACCGACATCGACGGCGTCCATGCCGATGGCCGCCGGGTGCCGGTGTTCCGCAGGGGCGAATGGGCCTGATCTGATTCACGCGGTCGGCGGTGCATCGCATGATGAGACCGCCGACTGCACGAGATCGTGCGTAGAATTGTTTGTTGTTGTTCAAAGCCGTAGATCTACTGCATCCAATGGTTGAATAGTTCGTTCCTGCCCGCCTCGATTAGTTCGTCCTTAAGCACGATCCATGACACTCGCCCCTGTTGCTCAATTGATTCACAGGGAACGACAATGAGTGCGCTCGCGGTCTCCGCGCAGGGTCGGATTCGTTTTGGGCTCAAGGGCCAGATTCTTTGCCTCGGTGTCGCCGGCGTGGCGGTCATCGGCTGCCTCTATCTCACCGGACTATCGATCGAACGGCGCAGCCAGCAGGTTGCGGATCGTGTCGGGATGCTGGCTGGCTTGAGCGGCGGCATCTGGGAAGGGCTGTTACAGGCCCGCGGCACCGCGACGGAGTTCCTGCAGAAGCCGTCCGACGCCAAGGTTGCCGCGCATCAGCAGATCGTCGCGTCGATCGGGTCGCGGCTCGACCGCGCCGACGCAATCCTGTCGGCGGCTCCCGGCGACGAGACCGCGCGGCAGGCCGCGTCGTCGCGCGAGGCCATCGCCGGCCATGCGGCGCGTTTCGCCAACGTCGTCGCAGCGCAGAAGATCATCGGCTTCGACGAGAACGACGGATTGCAGGGCAAGCTGCGCGGCGCCGTTCGCGCGATCGAGACCCAGTTGACGAAACACGATCAGCCGCGTCTCGCCGTGCTGATGCTGATGATGCGGCGGCATGAGAAGGACTTCATGCTGCGCGGCGATCCGAAATACGGCGACGACCTGCGCAAGCGCGTCGACGAGTTCGGCGCGGCGCTTGCGAAATCCGATCTGCCCGAGGCGGTCAAGTCCGAGATCGTCAAGCTGATGGACGTCTATCGCGCGAGCTTCCTCGCCTATATGGGCGGACAGACCAAGCTGCTGGACGAGGCGGCAGAGCTGACACGGCACTACGAGAGCGTCAGCCCGACGCTGCAGGGAATCCGCTCCGCCGCCGATCAGCGTCTCGGTGTCGTCAAGGCCGAGCTTGCAAGCGTCAAGGACTCGGTGTTCTGGTCGATCTGCATCACGGTGCTGATCACGGCGATTGCGGCTCTGCTGTTCGGACGCTGGCTGGCTTCGCCGCTGCTGCAGATGGCCCGCGCCATGGAGCGGCTGGCGCAGAATGATCTCGATGTCCAGCTGGAGCCGGTGAAGCGCCGCGACGAGGTCGGCCAGATCTCGCGCGCGCTCGGCATATTCCACGGCAAGCTGCTGGAGAACCGGCAGCTCACGGAGGAGCAGGCCCGCGCGAAGGAAGCCGCCGAGCGCGAGCGCAAGAAGATGTTCGCCGAGATGTGGGAGCTGCTCGAGACCGATCTGGATTGCGCCGTCGCCGAAGTCATGACCATCAGCGGCGATGCGTCGTCGCGCAGCGCTCAGGCCGTCTCGGAGGCGAAGACGATTGCCAGCGAGGCCGGCATGGTGGCCCAGGCGTCGGCTCGCGCCAGCAGCAACGTCACGACGGTGTCGAGCTCGGCGGAGGAGCTGTCGGCAACGGGACGGGAGATCGCCCAGCGCGCCGCCGAGACGGCCGAGCTGGCCAGCCGCGCCGCGCGGGAAGCCCAGCAGGCCGGCTCGACGGTCGCCGCCCTGAGCGATGCGGCCGAGCAGATCTCATCCGTCGTCAGCACCATCGCCGAGGTCGCAGCCCAGACCAATCTGCTGGCGCTCAACGCCACGATCGAGGCGGCGCGCGCCGGCGAGGCGGGTGCCGGCTTTGCCATCGTCGCGCACGAGGTCAAGGCGCTGGCGCGCAAGACCTCCGACGCCGCTGACGACATCGCCCAGCGCATCGAGCGCATTTCGACTGCGACCTCGGATTCGACGGCCGTGATCAGCAAGATCAGTGCTGCGATCGGCAGCATCGACGGCGCCAGCGCCGCCATGGCCGCGGCCGCCGAGCAGCAGGAGGCGACATTG
This sequence comes from Bradyrhizobium sp. SZCCHNS2022, assembly GCF_032377575.1. Lineage (NCBI taxonomy): Bacteria > Pseudomonadati > Pseudomonadota > Alphaproteobacteria > Hyphomicrobiales > Nitrobacteraceae > Bradyrhizobium > Bradyrhizobium sp. SZCCHNS2022. Next base: position 4,943,568 of record NZ_JAUHHZ010000001.1, read on the forward strand.
CGCGAGGTCGCGCGCAGCCTCACCGAAGCCTCGGCCGGCGTCGCCCTTGTGGCAGAGAACGTCACCCGCATCTCCAGCCGTTCGACGGAGATCGAACAGCAGACCCAGACCGTGTCCGAACTCGTGAACGGCACCAATGGCCGCGTGTCCGAACTGCGGGCCAACCTGATGGTGTCGCTACGGACCTCCAGCCTCGGCGATCGTCGCTCGTCCGACATGCGCCGGCCGCTCAGCACGCCCGCGCGCCTGCACAGCCGAGGCGGTCATGTCGACGGCGCCCTGCTCGATATCTCCGGCGGCGGTTTGCGTTTCCGGGCTGCGATGGACGTGGTCGGGCTGGCCGAGCAGCAGCGGGTCAGGGTCGAATGCGCAGCGTTCGGCGTCGTGGAAGCCGACATCGTGGCGATCGGCAATCGCGACGTTCATCTCAGCTTCGGCGAGCTCGACCAGGCCCAGCGCGAAGCAGTCGATGGATTGCTCGCCAAGATCGATCGCGCCGAACAGGCGCATGTCGATGCCGCGCGGGCCATCGCGGACGAAATCACCGAGGCGATCGAGCGGTCGATCGCCTCGGGCGAGTCCACCGTGGCGCAATGGTTTGATTTCGACTATCAGCGCATTCCGGGCACCGATCCCGAGCAGTTCGAGGCGCCGTTCACGGCGCTCTGCGACCGGCTGCTGCCGCCCATCCAGGAGGCTGCGCTGGTTGCGGATCCGAACGTCGTGTTCTGTGTGGCGATCGACCGCAACGCCTACATTCCGACGCACAACCGCAAGGTCTCACTGCCGCAGCGGCGCGGCGAGCGGGTGTGGAACGTGGGCAACAGCCGCAACCGCCGCTTCTACAAGGACCGCGCCGGCATGGCCGCGGCCCGGACCCTTCATGGCCATCTCGCGCAACGTTACGAGCGTGACATGGGCGGCGGCGTCACCATGCTGGTGAAGGAGATCGACGTGCCGATCAGGATCAACGAACGCCATTGGGGCGGGCTGCGGCTGGCGTTCAAGATGTAGATGAGCACGAGCTTGCACCACACAGACGCCAGCCGCGCAGCCCGCCATGACGCGGGCCGCACAGCGGTCGTGCTCAGGCGACTTGGCCTGCTAGGGCGACTTGGCCTGCGTGGTCGGCTCGACCGTGATGGTGATCCGCTCCGACATCACGGGCTTGTTGTGCGGAACGTGGCTCCAGTCGCCGAGCACCATCTGCAGGGTGTGACTGCCCGGCGTGAGGTTGACCGAGGCTTCGGTCTGGCCCTTGCCGAAATGAACGTGCTCGGCATCCACCGGAATGGCTTCGTTGAGCGCGTCACCCGTGAGCGCGGGCGCGTCGATCAGCAGATGATGATGACCGGTGTTCGGCGCCTCGGTGCCGGACGGCGCCACGCCCATGCCCGACAGGCCGAAGCGGATCAGGACCGGCGAGGAGACCTTGTCGCCGTCCTTGAGGTTGATGAAGTAGGCCTTGGCGTTATCCGGAGCGGGCGTCTCGCCGGCCATGACATGGGTTGTCGTGGCGAGGCTGGCGGCGGACAGGGTGAGGGCGATGGCGAGGCTCAGTCGGCGCATCCTGGAAATCCTTATCTCTGCGACGGCGGAAAATCTCTAAAGGTGAAGGCACGATGCAGGATGGGTCGTGCGACCAGCGGAGGCATGTCGCATCTTGCAGTGCGAGCAAACAGTAGATCGGCAGGTTTGGCGAGGCCGCGAACAAATTGCGGCGTTCGCGTGAAGTTTATAGCGCTGGCGTGGTTGTGATGCGACGGCTGGTCGCGGCAGTTCGTTCACATCTTAACGATCGCGGAAAGCAGCCATTAGGCGCAACCGGCTACGGTTGCAGGCCCATGCCGGCTCACGTCCGGTCATTTCAGCCCATGAATTTGAGGTCCTCAATGTCTCCTTCCTTGATCGAAACCGCCAATCTCGCCGTCGACCTGTCGCCGGCGCCGATCGAGCCGTCCTGGATCATCGAGGGCAACCCGACAGCGACCTCCTGCACCGTCGCCCGCAGCAGCGACGGTCTCGGCTCGACCATCGTCTGGCATTGCACCGAGGGCAAGTTCAACTGGTACTACGATTTCGACGAGACCATCCTGATCCTCGAAGGCTCGATCACGCTCGAGAGCGAGGGCATGCCGGCGAAGCGCTACGGACCCGGCGATGTGATCTTCTTCCGCGACGGCGCCCATGCCAAATGGCATGTCGAGGGGCACGTCAAGAAGCTCGCCTTCTGCCTGAAGACCCAGCCTTACGTGCTCGGCCTCGCCGTGCGCGTGATCAACAAGCTCAAGCGCATGTTCCTGACGCCGGAGGGCCGCCGCGGCACCAGCCTCGCGGGTGCCTGAGCTTACACGCCGTCGAGGATGATCACGGTCGGACTCGACGGCAGCAGCTCGCGCGACATCTTCAGCGTCCGCTCGACGCGGCGGTCGATCTCGAACTGCTGGCCGATCTTGCGCATGAACTCGTCGAGCGGCGTCGCGAAGCGGTGCATCGGCAGCACGACCGAGGCGCGCAGCCGCTTGGTGATCTCCGAGATGCCGTCCAGCGACATCGTGTAGGTGCCGTCGATCGGCACCATCACGACGTCGAGCCGGCCGATCGCGGCGAAGTGCGTCTCGTCCAGCTTGACGTGCAGATGGCCGAGATGGCCGATGCACAGGCCGGCAACCTCGAAAATGAAGATCGAGTTGCCGTCCTTGATCATGTCGGCACCGAGCGAATCGCTGAAATAGCGGCGGATGTCGGTGGTGATGTTGCGCACGAGCACGTCGCCGATCCGCTCGAACACCTGCGCCGGCTTGCCGTCGTCGCCCCAGCCGCGCAGCACGTGCGGAATGCGCGGATCGGGCGCCAGCGTGTAGTGCGTCGAGTGCGCGCGGTTCATGGTGATCACGTCGGGCAGCCGTCCGACCTGATAGGCGCCGCTGTAGTCGGTGGCGATGCGGATGCCCATCGGGGTGTCGATGAAGTAGGTCGAATGGCCGGCATAGGTGATCGTCACCTCGTTGGCGGCGGCGGTCCGGCGCAGGCTCACCGGCATGGCGCGCGGCGGGCTGCCGGCCATGGCGAGACATTCGCTGGTGCGCGGTCCCGATTGTTGCGCCAGAGCGGGCGATGCGAACGAGACCAGGACGGCGAGCAGCGAGACCAGCGAGCGCAGCATGGCGGTTCCTCTTCAACGGCGCGTGAGAGTGTAGCGAGGATTCCGGAACAGAACTATCCTCATCGCAGCGCGCGGCGGGCTCAGCGAAGCGGGAGGTTGGCATGAATGATCGGGACGGATCGTCGCAGGCGCAGCCGATGCAACCGATCAAGGCAGTGGATGCCGGGGTCCTGAGCATTGCCTATGTCGAGAGCGGGCCGGCCGATGGACCCGCCGTCATCCTGCTGCACGGCTACCCCTACGACATCCATTCCTATGTCGACGTCGCGCCGCGCCTTGCGGCCCAGGGCTGCCGGGTCATCGTGCCCTACCTGCGCGGCTATGGCCCCACCCGCTTCCTCGATCCATCCACGCCGCGCTCCGGCCAGCAGGCCGCCATCGGCGCCGACCTGATCGCGCTGATGGATGCGCTGGCGATCCCGCGTGCGGTGTTCGCCGGCTATGATTGGGGTGGCCGGGCCGCCTGCGTCGGCGCGGCGCTATGGCCGGAGCGCTGCACGGGCCTGGTGTCGGTCAACGGCTATCCGATCCAGGACATCGCCAGGGCGTTGGAGCCCGCCCCGGTGCCGCGCGAATTCGCGTTCTGGTATCAATGGTACTTCCAGACCGAGCGTGGCCGCGCCGGCCTCGCCGCGAACCGCGCCGAAATCGCCCGGGTGCTGTGGCAGCAATGGTCGCCGAACTGGCGGTTCGACGACGCGACCTTCGCGCGCGCGGCCGCCGCGTTCGACAATCCCGACCATGTCGACGTCGTGATCAACAGCTATCGCCATCGCTACGGTCTGGCCGCGGGCGATCCGCGCTACGACGAGCTCGAGCGGCGACTGGCGGCCCTGCCCGTCATCACCGTGCCCACGATCACCCTCGATGGCGACAGCGACGGCGTCATTCCGGCGACGGACGGCACGGCACATGCCGCGAAATTCAGCAACCGGATCGCGCATCGCGTGATCCGCGCCGGGCACAATCTGCCGCAGGAGGAGCCCGCGGCATTCGCCGAAGCGGTCATGGAGGTGCTGCGCTGAGCAGGTCAGGTCCGCGCGGGGCTCAGCCTCCAGGCGGCAAACAGCAGGCCTGCGGTCATCAGGCCGCAGATCGCAGCGGCTTCGGGCAGCGCGAGCGCCAGCGCCGCGGTCGCGGCCCAGCCGATCGACGAGAACGCCTCGGCAAAGGTCGCAAGCCGCGACGAGGTCTGACGGCGCCGGAACTGGCTGCGCCGCGCCTGGATGCGGAACCAGAGCTGAATGGCGGTCGAGGACATCGTGGCAACCAGCACCGCCGCCGCGGTGACCAAAGCCTGCCATGGAGCGATCCAGCCGAGCGCGAGCACCAGCGGCGCGAAGATCACCGCGATCGTCATGAGCACGACCTCGATCTTCGCGCGCACAATGCGCGCGGCGGTCAGCGGGGCGGTGGCGACCAGTTCGGGCGCATCCTCGCCGGAGATCGTGAGCCAGGCGAGGCCGCCGGCGAGCTGGCCTGCCGCCATCACGATGACCGGCGTGATCAGGATCACCGCCTGCGAGCTGTCGGAATAGCTGCGCCACAGCAGCAGCGCCGGCGGCACCAGATAGAGCAGCTGCATCAGCGTCTGCGAGATCAGCCAGGGATCGCGCCGCAGCAGCATGAACTCCTTGCGCCTGAGCGCCTGCTGCCGCGAGCCGCCGCGGAAGCTGCGGATCCGCGCGCCGGTGCGGCTGGTGACGCCTTGCGCGGCGGCACTGATCGCGGTGTCGGCAAAGCGCGGCGAGAACACCATCATGACGACGCCGAGCAGCAGCAGGCCTGCGGCAAGCAGGATCAGCAGCGCCTGAATGTCGCCGAGCGCGGCGCGCGCCGGCAGCCACACGACGCTCTCCGGGTCGGGCGCGATGGCCGCGGCGGCATCGGAGGTGAGCACGGCAAAGCGCGACAGCGTGCCGTAGGACACGATCGCCGCGATCTGCAGCACGATGACGAAGCCGGCGCCGATCACCGCTGCCAGGATCTGCGCCACCAGTCGGGTGCGTGCAGGGCCGATCAGGCGAAACAGAATGATCGTCACCGCGATGGCAGCCGCGGCCGCCGACAGGCCGACCGCTGCGACGACGACGAACGCAGCCAGCCAGCGCACCCCGCCCTCGATCAGCAGCACGTCCACGAAGGGCGTAGCCAACAGCAGCGCCATGCTGGTGACCGAGAGCGCGATGGCCGCGATCCGGACAGAAAAGATCTCAGCCAGTCGCACCGGCGAGGACATGATCAGGTCGAGATCGGCACGGGCATAGAACACGCGTGTGACCGACTCGATCGCCTGCGACAGCATCAGGGCCCACGACAGCATGATGGTCGCGGTGATGACGATGAGAGCGGTCTTGTCGAGCGGCGGCTGCAGATCGGCATAGCGGCCGACCACGGCCCAGGCCGGCAGATGCATGATCGCGCCGAACAGCACGAGGCCGATGATCGCGGCGCGCGTGCGGCGACGTCTGCCCGCGGTGATCATTCCGAGCCATTCCCGCCAGGCGAGCCTGAGCTCGTGGCGGGCGAACCAGGCCAGCGTCGCCGCCCGCGTCATGCCGCGGACTCGACGTCGACCAGCGCGATGAACAGCTCCTCGAGGCTGGTATCGGTCCGGCCGTTCTGCTCGCGCAGCTCGGCAAGCGTTCCCTCGGCGACGATCCGCCCGGCGGCGATGACGCCGATCCGGTCGGCCATCCGCTCCGCCACTTCGAGAATGTGCGTCGTCATGATCACGGTGCCGCCGCGGCGGACGCGCTCGGCGAGGAGCCCCTTGACGTGACGGGCCGAGACCGCATCGAGGCCGGTGAGCGGCTCATCGAGAATGATCAGTTGAGGATCATGGACCAGGGCGCCAGCGAGCGCCACCTTCTGGCGCATGCCCTTGGAGAAGCCTTCGCAACGCTCGTGCAGATGCCGCTCAAGCCCGAGCGAGACCAGCAGCTCGCGCGCCGCCTGACCGGACGTCATGGGATCGATGCCCCACAGGCCGGCGACGAATTCGAGATATTCGAGCGGCGTGAGCTTGTCGTAGATCATCGGCTCATCGGACACCCACGCCATCACCTGTTTGGCGGCAATTGGCTCGCGCAGCGCGTCGATGCCGAAGATCGCGATCTCGCCGGCGTCCGGACGCAGCAGGCCGGCGACCATGCGCAAGGTCGTCGTCTTGCCGGCCCCGTTCGGGCCGACGAGGGCGTAGAACTCACCGGCGCGCACGACGAGGTCGAGCCCGTCGACGGCCGGCCGTTCGAAACATTTGGTTAACCCTCGGACGGTGAGGGCGGAGCTCTGTGGGGTCATGACCGCTCATTCGGTTCGCATCGGCAACTTGGACGCAACTCGTTGCGGCGCGGTGAACGACCACTCGATCGTGATCGCGACGTGCCTTCCCCGCAACCGGCCCCGAGCCCCCGAACCGGATCGCTCCGGCCCGACTTGGCGTCATGATCCGAACGCAGGGCGATTTCGTTAGCACGACGACCAGCCGCCATCGCGGCTGCGCGGCTCCGGCGAGGATGGACGTGACGGACCAGCTGATCGCGACCGCGGCGAGTGACGGCACTCCGGAAGCAGCAGCGGCCCTGCCCCGGCACACCATTCGCCTGGAGTCCTTCCCGCGCGGCGGCGTCGCTGCGGTGTTCGGCGCCAGCGGCGGCATCGGCTCCGCGCTGAGCGCGATGCTGACCGACAGCGGGCGGTTCGACGCCGTGGTCGGCTTCAGCCGCAGCACAGCTCCTCCCTTCGACCTCACGGATGAAGAAAGCCTCGCGCGGGCCGCCGAGCAGGCGGCGGACGCTGGCGAGGTCCGGCTCGTGATCGTCGCAACCGGCATGCTGCAGCAGGGCGAGATGCTGCCGGAAAAGAGCTGGCGCGAACTCGATGCCGACCGTCTTGCCCGCGCCTTTGCCATCAACGCCACCGGGCCGGCGCTGCTGATGAAGCATCTGCTGCCGAGGCTCCCGCGCAGCGGCAAGGCGGTGCTCGCCGCGCTGTCGGCGCGGGTCGGTTCGATCGGCGACAACCGGCTGGGCGGCTGGTACGCCTACCGGGCTTCGAAGGCGGCGTTGAACCAGCTCGTGCGTTGCGCGGCCATCGAGCTTGCCCGACGGGCGCCCGAGGCGATCTGCGTCGCGTTGCATCCCGGCACGGTGGCGACGCGGCTGTCGGCGCCGTTTGCCTCGGCCGCGGGCATCGCACCGGCCGAGGCCGCGCGGCATCTGCTCGGCGTCATCGACCGGCTTGAAGCAAAGGACTCCGGCGGCTTCTACGACTGGCGCGGAACACAGGTCCCCTGGTGACTCCCCATGCCGAAGATGCGCCGCAAAGCCGATTTGCCGACGAAGACCTGCACCGCCTGTGGCCGCCCCTTCGCGTGGCGGCGCAAATGGGCGCGCGACTGGGACGAGGTGAAGTTCTGTTCCGACCGCTGCCGGTCCGAGCGCGGCCGGGCGTTTTCTTCGATGCCCAAGAAGCGAGCGAGCTAGCCTCATGATGCCTGGCGTCCCCTCTCCGATGCGCGCGCTCGGCCTTGCCGGGCTGATCCCGTTTGTCGGCCTCGCTGGGCTGGTGATCGCGGGTGACGAGACGGTCCGGACGGCCGCACTGCGCGCACAGATCGGCTACGGGGCGGTGATCGCCAGCTTTCTCGGCGCGATCCATTGGGGGCTGGCGGTGCAGACGCCGGCGCTCTCGACCCTGCCGCGCATGGGCTGGGGCGTGACGCCGGCTTTGCTCGGCTGGGCAGCGCTGCTGCTGCCACCTGTCCCGGCGCTGGTGCTGCTGACGACGGCACTGCTCGCAGCGCTCGTGATCGATGAATTCAGTTTCGGCGGTGGCGATCGGCGGGCCTGGTTCCTCAAGCTGCGACGGCTGCTCAGTGTCGGAGCCATGCTGTCCCTGCTCGTCACCTTGATCGACCTCGTCGTGAAGGGTCCACCGGGCTCGGCCTGATATCCGCACCGCCATGGACAAAGCCGTCATGCCTCGGGCAAGCTCGCCCATCCCCCGTGAGGCGCCATGAACATCCTGCTGCTGAATCCAAACATCCGCACCGACATCACCGATCTCATGCTGCAGGTCGGCCGCGACGCTGCCGCACCCGGCACGACGCTGATCCCCTGCACCGCGCCGCGCGGCGTGCCCTATATCGCCACTCGCGCAGAGGCGCAGATCGGTGGCGCCGTGGCGCTGGAGATGCTGGCCGAACGCAACGGCAGCTTCGATGCGGCAATCATCGCCGCGTTCGGCGATCCCGGTCTGTTCGCGGCGCGTGAGCTGTACGACGCGCCGGTGATCGGGTTGGCGGAAGCCGCGATGCTGACCGCCTGCATGGCGGGGCGTCGCTTTGCCATCGTCACCTTCGCGCAGGCGCTCGGCCCCTGGTACGAGGAATGCGTGCGCATGCATGGGCTGATGGAGCGCTGCGCCGGCATCCGCATGCTCGACGGCAGCTTCAAACAGATCTCGGACGTGCAGCACGAGAAGGAGGAGTTGCTGGTAGAGCTGGCGCTGCGCGCGGTCGAGGAGAACGAGGCCGACGTGCTGATCTTCGCCGGAGCTCCGTTATCGGGACTTGCGGCCCGCGTCGCACACCGCATCCCGGTGCCGGTGGTCGATCAGGTGATCGCCGCCGTGAAGCAGGCCGAGGCGCTGCTGGCGCTGAAGATGCGCAAGGCCACGGCCGGGACGTTCCGGCGTCCGGCGGCCAAGCCGACGACGGGATTACCGGAGGCGCTGGCTGCCCGGCTGGAGCATCGCGACGGATAGTTCGGCGAACGACGAGGGGCCCCGTCTCTCTCCACGCCGTCATTCCGGGGCGCGCGTCAGCGCGAGCCCGGAATCCATAACCACGACTGTCTTTGGCGATACGAGATGTACCCACGACCATCCCGCTCTCCAACAACTGCCTGTGGGTATTGATTCCGGGCTCGCCCTTCGGGCGCCCCGGAATGACGTGGAGAGAGGCGGGCATGAGCTGACTGCGTGCGCTTAGATCGAGCGTCGGACCTCGCCACACACTTCCATACCGCCCACCCGCTCGCTTGTACACAAACGGCCGCCACTGCCTCAAAAGACGGCACGCTTCTTGCTTTTTCAACTCAGTTGAGCAGGAAGCCCATGGCCAGCGTATCGGAAGCCAAGTCGCTCGTTCTCGATCGGATCACGCACCGCTTTGCCAGCGGCACGATGGCCGTCTCGGACATCAATCTCGATGTGAAAGGCGGCGAGATCATCGCCCTGCTCGGCCCGTCCGGCTGCGGCAAGACCACGCTGCTGCGCATCATCGCCGGCTTCATCGGCCAGAGCGAAGGACGCGTCATCATCGGCAATGACGTCGTCGACGCGCTGCCGCCCAACCGGCGCGCGGTTGGCATCGTGTTTCAGAACTACGCGCTGTTCCCGCATCTGTCGATCGCGGAGAATGTCGGCTACGGCCTCGCCGCGCGCGGCGTCGACAAAACGACGCGCAACAAGGAGTCGCAGCGGCTGCTCGACATGGTGCAGCTCGGGCCGTTCGGCGAGCGCTTGCCGCGGCAGTTGTCCGGCGGCCAGCAGCAGCGCGTGGCGCTGGCGCGCGCGCTCGCGATCAAGCCGTCGATCCTTTTGCTCGACGAGCCGTTCGCCGCGCTCGACAAGAATCTGCGGCTGGACATGCAGATCGAGGTGAAGCGGCTGCAGCGCATGGCCGGAACGACCACGCTGATCGTGACCCACGATCAGGAAGAAGCGCTGTCGATGGCCGACCGTGTCGCGGTGCTCAGCCACGGCCATCTCGAGCAATTCGGCACACCCAGCGAGATCTACGATCAGCCGCAGACGTTGTTTGTGAACACCTTCGTGGGAACCGCGAATAGGCTAAAGGGCACGGTGCTGGCGACCGATGCTGGCAGCGTGAAGGTCGCCCTGGAGGCCGGCGGCGAGATCATCGCGCGCGCGCCGAACCCGGTCGGTGCCTCCGACAAGGTCACCGTCTGCCTGCGTCCCGAGCATCTCACCTTCGTCGACGACGACTCCGGCTTTACCGGCGAGATCGGCATGGCGCTGCCGCTCGGCTCCACGGTGGTTCATGAGATCAAGGCCAAGGACGGCTCCAGCATCAAGATCTCGCAGGCCCGCACTGGCGGCACCCCGCTGCGCGAGGCCGGCACGCCGGTGCGCATCGCGCCGCTCGCGCCGGGGCTCGCGACCGTGTTCCCGCAATAGACAACCAACACATCGGAGTGAAACATGATGCTTGATCGCCGCCGGCTCCTGACCAGCGCCCTGACGCTGGGAGCCATGCACGCCTTCCCGGGCCTGAGCCTCGCGCAGGCGCGGCCGCTGGTGTTCGCAACCTTCACCGGCAGCTGGGAGGAGGCGCACAAGGCGGTGCTGGTGCCCGCCTTCCGCAAGGCCAATGGCGATGCGGGCATCGTGCTCGACCCGATGCTGTCGGTCGACCAGATCGCCAAGGTCAATGCCGCCAAGGCCAATCCGCCGATCGACGTCATGCTGCACGATCCGGGTCCTGCGCTGGTCGCGATCGGCCAGGATCTCGTCGAGCCTTACCCGGCCGACAAGAGCGCCTATTTCAAGGACCTGATTCCGGAAGCCCAGGACGCGATGGGCCCGGCGCCGTTCTTCCAGGTCGTCGGCCTCACCTACAATCCGGAAACGGTGAAGACGCCGCCGACGTCCTGGGCCGATCTGTGGAAGCCCGAGTTCAAGGGCAAGGTCGGCATCACCAACCTCAACTCGACGCTCGGCACCGGCTGGCTCGTCGAGATCGCGCGCATGCGCGGCGGCTCGGAGGCCAATGTCGACGAGGGCTTCAAGGCGCTGGAGGAGCTCAAGCCGAACCTCGCCGCGGTCGCCGCCAATCCCGGCGCGCTGGCGACCCTGTTCCAGCAGGGCCAGATCGACATCTCGCCCGGCAATTTCAACGCCATCCAGATCCTCAAAGCCCGCGGCGTACCGGTCGAGTTCGTGGCGCCCAAGGAAGGCGCGATCGCGTTCAAGACGACGATCCACATCGTCAAGAATTCGCCGAACAAGGAGCTTGCCTTCAAGCTGATCGAGGCGGCGCTGTCGCCGGAGGTGCAGACCACCTTGATGAACTCGCCTTATCTCATCGTGCCGACCAACACCAAGGTTGCGATGTCCGGCGAGATCGCCAAGGTGCTGGCCAAGGACACCGCCGAGCTGAAAAAGAAGTTCGTGTTCCAGGACTGGAAGAAGATCAACGAGCAGCGCGCCTCCTGGATCGAGAAGTTCAACCGCGACATCAAGATCTGACGCGATGAAGAGCGCCACGACATCACCGGGAGACGTGACCAGCTTCAGCCTGGGGCTTGCACTGCCCTTGGGCCTGGTGTTCGCGATCTTCTTCGTGCTGCCGCTGGCGCAGCTGCTCTATCTCTCACTGCACAACGACACCGCGGCGACGGTGTGGGGGCTCGGCCAGTACATCAAGTTCCTGACCGACCCTTTCAGCCTCGCCGTGCTCGGCTCGACGCTTCTGCTCGGCGCCGAGGTGACGCTCGCCTGCCTCGTGCTCGGCTATCCCATCGCGTGGCTGTATCAGCGTTCGGGCAGCCGGGTGCAGACCCTGATCATCATGATCGTGCTGCTGCCGCTGCTCACCAGCGTGGTGGTCCGCACCTTCGCCTGGATCGTGATCCTCGGGCGGCAGGGCATCATCAACTCCGTGCTGCAATCGCTCGGCCTGATCGGCACGCCGCTGCGCATGATCTACACGCAAGGCGGGCTCATCGCGGCGCTGGCGCAGGTGCAGATGCCGCTGATGGTGCTGCCCCTGATCACCGCGATCGGCCGCATCGATCCCAACCTCTCCGACGCCTCGGCCTCGCTCGGCGCCGGCAGCTGGCGCACCTTCTTCAAGGTGATGCTGCCGCTGTCGATGCCCGGCATCATCGCCGGCTGCACCCTCACTTACGCCGCGGCCATCACTGCGTTCATCACGCAGTCGCTGGTCGGCGGCGGGCAGATGCTGTTCATGCCGATGTATCTGTATCAGCAGGCCTCGACGTTGCAGAACTGGCCGTTCGCCGCGGCGATCTCGATCATCTTCCTGTTCGCCGTCCTAGCCATCGTCGCGCTGTTCTCGACGCTCGGCCGGCGCGCCCGCGGCTATGGAGACGCTCGATGAGCCGGCGGCAGAATAATCTCGAAGCGCTGAGCTTCCAGATCGTCATGACGGTGATTGCCGTGCTGGCGCTGATCCTCATCGTGTCACCGTCGCTGGTCGTGGTGATCGTCTCGTTCACGTCAGGCTTCTCGCTGAAATTCCCGCCGCCGGGCTATTCGACCCGCTGGTACGTCGAATTGTGGAACGCCTGGCAGCTGCAGTTCGCGGCACGCAACAGCGTCGTCGTCGCGCTGTGGTCGACCGGGCTCTCGATCGTGCTCGGCGTCGCCGCGGCGCTGGCGATCTCGCGCTCCAAGGCGCTCACGGCAAAACTTCTGGACTCGCTGTTCATGTCGCCGCTGGTGTTGCCGGCGCTCGCCTTTGGGTTGGCGGCGCTGATGTTCTTCTCGCTGATCGGCCTGCCGGTGTCGCTGCTGACGCTCGTGATCGGCCACACCATCGTCTGCGTGCCCTATGTCGTCCGCAACACCGTGGCGGCGCTGGCGCAGCTCGAGCCGACCTTGCTGGAAAGCTCGGCGATCCTCGGCGCCTCCAGGCTCTACACGTTCCGCCGCATCGTGCTGCCGCTGATCCGCCCCGGCATCATCTCCGGTGCCTTCATCGCGTTCATGTCGTCGTTCGACAACGTGCCGGTGTCGCTGTTCCTGCGCGACGCCGCCACCGACATGCTGCCGATCCGGATGTGGCAGGACCTCGAAGGCAAGCTCGACGTCACCATCGCCGCGCTGTCCAGCGTGCTGATCATCGCCACGGTGGCGCTGATGGCGATCATGGAGCGGACAACGGGGCTGTCGAAGCGACTGACGGGTTAAGGCTGCTTGGCTCTCATCAGTGCCGGCTTGTCCCCGTCTCCATCAGCGCCGTCATGGCCGGGCTTGTCCCGGCCATCCACGTCGATCAGCGATTGCGGACGGACGTGGATGCCCGGGACAAGCCCGGGCATGACGAGCATCTCCTTGGCAGCGACCTCTTTCAATCATCAGCGTACGATGGTGCGAGGCGTACCGCCCTCACGCCCCGCGAAAAATCGAATAGCCCCACGGCGTGAACTTCAGCGGCAGGTGAAAATGCTCCTCGACCTTGTCGATGGCGAAGCGAAACGGCACTGTGGTCAGGAATTTGGTTTGCGCATTTGCCCCGAAGAACTCGCCGATATGGAACAGCACCTCATACTCGCCGGCAGTGACGCCGTCGCCCTTGACGACCGGCGCCTGAAGGGTGCCGTCGGCGCCGAGCGCTCCTTCGGCAAGCAGCGAGCGGTCCGGCGCAACCCGCCAGATCGCGACGCGCAGGCCCAGCGCCGGGCGCCCGTTCGCCACATCGACCGCATGAACCGAGATACCGCCGGCCATTTCGTGCTCCGCCATCAGGTTGTCGCGGCATGATAGACGCGAAACCCGATGCGGCGCCAGCGCCGCCGCTATGGCCCGCGCTGGCGGCAATGACGGCGTTGCAGGCGCTGGTGTCGCTGGCGCTGTTCGCGCCCGGCACGGTGGCGCCGCGCGCCGGGCTCAGCATCGAGGAATTGTCGCTGTTCTCGACCGCGGCGTTTGCGATCAGCCTGGTGTCCTCGTTCTGGGGCGGCACCCTGGTGCAGAAGATCGGCTCGCTGCGCGTTGCGGCGCTGTGCGCGGTGGCCGTCTGCGCCGGAATGTCGATGGCGACGCTCGGTCAAGGTTGGGCGTTGCTCGGCGCCGGCCTCGTGCTCGGACTTGCGGCCGGACCGGAAACGCCGGCGAGCGCGGCCCTGCTCGGACGTCTCGTGCCGCCCGAGCAGCGCGCCATGGTGTTCTCAATCCGGCAGACCGGCAGCCAGATCGGCGCCGTCGTCGGCTCGCTGGTGCTGCCGCCGCTCGCAGTCGGGCTTGCGCCGAGCTCCGCCTATGCCGCCGTGATCATCTGTGCCGTCATCGGTTTCATCAGCTTCGAGCGGCTGCGCCCGGCCTATGCGGTCAAGCTGCCCGCCATGCCGTATCTGGGCCTGCGGCAGCGGCTGCAGCTCGTCAGCTCCGACCGGCGCATGGCCGCGCTCGCGGTGGCCTCGATCCCGTTCAGCGGCATGCAGGTGATCCTCAACACCTGCTACATCTCCTTCGGAACGTCCGAGCTCGCACTCTCTCATGTCGAGGCCGGCTGGCTGCTGGCGTCGGCGCAAGGCGCGGGCCTGATCGGACGACTCGGATGGGGCGCCGTGGCGACGCGGCTGCGCTCGGCGCGCGCCGTGCTGGTGATGGCGGGCGCGGGCATGGCGATCTGCGCGCTGCTGCTCGGGCTGTGGGGGCCGCTGCTGAGCGGATCGGTCCTGGTCCTGCTCACATTCGTGTTCGGACTGACGGCGAGTGGCTGGAACGGCGTGTTCATCGCCGAGATCGCCAACCTTGCCAAGCCGGGCCGCGTGGCGGAGGCCACCGGCGCGGTGCTGACCACGTCGTTTCTCGGCCTCGTCGCGGCGCCGCTGCTGGTGGCGGTGCTGACGCCGCGCATCGGCCTCGGCGGCAGCTTCGTCGTTCTGGGATTGACCGCGGCCGCAGGCGCCGCCGTGCTGCTGATGGAGCGATCCCGTGCGCGCAACTGAGATCGCAAGCGCCGTGACGGCGCGGCAGACGACGGCGAGAGAGATGGCCGAGCAGGCGCTGGCACGCATCGCCGCGAGTGACCTCAACGCTGTCGTGACGACTGATCTGGAGCGAACACGCGCGGACGCCGAAGCTGTCGACCGCCGTGTTGCATCCGGCGAGAGGTTACCGCTCGCCGGCGTACCCATCGTGGTCAAGGACAACATCTGGGTCGAGGGCTGGCGCATCACGCAGGGCTCGCGGCTGTTCGTTGACTTTGTGGCGCCCGAGGATGCCATCGCCATCGCGCGGCTGCGCCGCGCCGGCGCCGTGATCGTCGGGATCGGCGCGACGTCGGAGTTTGCCTGCAAGGGCGTGACGACGTCACTGCTGTACGGACCCACGCATCATCCGCTGGACCCGCACCTCACGCCGGGCGGCTCATCGGGCGGGCCGGCCGCCGCGGTCGCGGCAGGCCTCGTGCCGCTCGCGATCGGCACCGATGCCGGCGGCTCGAGCCGGCGGCCGCCGGCGCATGTCGGCGTGGTCGGCTTCAAGCCGTCTTACGGCGCAATCTCCTATGGGCCCGGCTTTGCCGAGCCGTTCTGGCGCATCTCGGTGATCGCACCGATCGCCGCCGATGTCGCCGATACGAGGCTCGCGTTCGATGTGATGGCAGGTGCCGATGCGCGCGACCCCGACTCATTCGACTTGCCATCGGCTGCTGCCGGGGCGCCAATGCGGCTGGCGTTCTCGCCGCGGCTTGGGCTCGACGTCGCCGTTGATGACGAGGTGAGCTGCGGATTGCAGCAGGCGGTCGATCGGCTCCGGGCCAGCGGCCTGGCCATCGTGGACAAGGATCCAGTCTGGCCCTCGGGGCTCGCCGAAGACGCGGTGATGCCGCTGCAGCATGCAGGGTTGGCCGCACTTTACGGCGACACCTTCCGCAGCGATCCCACGCAGTTCGATCCTGATATCGCCAAGCAGATCGAGCGTGGCCTCGCTCTCAGCGGCGCCGACGTCGGCCGCGCGCTGGAGGCGAGCAGCCGCATCGCGCGCGCCTTCGCCGCGTTCTTCACCGAGTTCGATGTGCTGCTCACGCCGACCGTCCCCTGCGTCGCCTGGCCGTTGACTCAGCTTGGCCCATCCGAGATCGGCGGGCGGCCCGCGAGCCCGCGCGCGCATGCGGTGTTCACGCCGTTCGCCAATCATGCGGGGGTGCCGGCGATCTCGATTCCGTGCGGAAGGAATGCGCAGGGGCTGCCGTTCGGAATGCAGCTGATTGCGGCGCGCGGGCGGGATCGCCTGCTGCTGGATGTGGCTGCGGCGGCGCAGCGGGCATTGCTGGGCTAGCTTGCCTCAGCTCTCGCAGCCCGCGCGGTGCTCATCTCGCCCTGCAGCCGGCCGGGCAATCGCATATGGAGATGCTGGGCCGTCGCGGCGAGCAATCCTGCACATTAGTTACGCCGTCATGCCCGGGCCTGTCCCGGGCATCCACGTGGTTCTCAGCATGCCGGACGACGTGGATGGCCGGGACAAGCCCGGCCATGACGACTTGGAGAGAGACGGGCACAAAATTGCGATCGCCATAGGCGATCGCCCTGCCGCAACCGGGACGAGGGAGGCACCGCCTCCTGGCAACCAGCGTCGACTGGGCCCCCTGATCTGCCGCTCACCCCTGCTCGAACTTCTTCGCCAGCCTGGCCCGGGTGATGTGACCGATCTGGTCGATGGCATTGGCGATCTCCGTGTCCAGGTCGTTGCTGATGCGACGGTCCATCTCGGCGATGACGGAGGGACGGTCGGCGTGCAGTGCGAGCGCCACGATCAGCGGCATGCCGAACTTGTCGCGATAGCGGCGGTTGATATCGGCGACACGCTCGAACTCGGCGCGCGACAGCGACGTAAAGCCGAGACGGCCCTGCTCGCCGATCGAGTCGTTCGTCATCTCGCCGGCCAGCGCCTCGCGCCCGGCGAGCTCGGGATGGGCGCGGATCAGCTTCAGCTTCTCGTCGCGGCTCATGCCGCGGACGACGTTCATCAACGTCGTATGCAGCGCATCGGCCGCATCGTCGAAGGCGGACAGGCCGGCGCGATAGGCGCGCTCGGCAATCTCGGGCGTGTGCTCGAAGATGTCGCCATAGCGCTCGACGAACAGCACGCGGGACATCTGCGACGGGCGAAGATGACCGGCCGGCGGATGCGTCCGGATCCAGTGCCGGGCAATGTCGAGCCGGGTCGCGACCCAGACCTTGTCGTAGCTCATGATGTAGTCGAGGAAGCGCGCCAGCGCCGCGGCACGTCCGGGACGCCCGACCAGCCGGCAATGCAGTCCGACCGACATCATGCGCGGGCAGTCGGCGCCTTCGGCATAGAGCAGATCAAAGCTGTCCTTCAGATAGGCGAAGAACTGATCGCCGGAATTGAAGCCCTGTGGGGTCGCGAAGCGCATATCGTTGGCGTCGAGCGTATAGGGCACGATGAGTTGCGGGCCGTGCGGTCCTTTGATCCAATAGGGCAGCTCGTCGGCATAGGAATCCGCGCTGTAGACGAAGCCCTGCTCCTCCAGCACGATGTCGAGCGTGTGCTCCGACGTGCGGCCTTGATAGAAGCCGAGCGGCCGCTCGCCGGTCAGCGTGGTGTGAAGCCGGATCGCCTCCTCGATCTGAGCACGCTCATCGGCCGCGGAGACGTCTCGATAGTCGATCCATTTCAGACCGTGCGAGGCGATCTCCCAATTGGCCTCCTTCATCGCGGCCACGGCGTCCGGATTGCGCGCCATGGCGGTTGCGATCGCGAACACCGTCACTGGCAGCTTGCGCGACGTGAACATCCGCCACAGCCGCCAGAACCCGGCGCGCGAGCCGAACTCGTAGATCGACTCCATGTTCATGTGGCGCTGGCCCGGCCAGGGCGCTGCGCCGACGATCTCCGACAGGAACGCCTCGGAGGCGGCGTCGCCGTGCAGGATGTTGTTCTCGCCCCCCTCCTCGTAATTGATCACGAACTGCACGGCGATGCGGGCATCGCCCGGCCAGCGCGGATGCGGCGGCGTGCGGCCGTAGCCGATCATGTCGCGCGGATAAGAATCAGCAGTCATCGACTCAACTCCCGCGATAGGTCTGGTAGCTCCAGGGCGTCGCAAGCAGTGGCACGTGATAGTGCGCGCCGGCATCGGCGACCGCGAAGCGGAGCGGGATCAAATCCAGGAACAGCGGATCATCCGCCGCAAGGCCGTGGGCCTTGAAATAGGCGCCCATGTGGAAGGTCAGCATGTAGGTGCCCGTGGTGAGCTCGTCCCCGGCCAGCACCGGCTGGTCGGTACGCCCGTCGGCATTGGTGCGGACCTGCTTGACCCGGTGCCAGGACCCGTCGGGCTCCAGCACATCGAGGTCGATCGCGACGTCGGCGGCGGGCTTGCCCCTGACCGTGTCCAGAACATGCGTGCTCAGCCGCCCCATCCGTTACCCCCAATGCTACGAGTCCAACCAGGACATTAGCAGTAGCCGGGAGTGTGCTCGAAGCGATTTTCTTCGACGCGTCAGCCCGTGATGACGTCGGCGAAGAACGTCACCGGTCCCATTTGTCCGCCCTTGAGGATGATGTCGCGGCCGTCGAGATGGGGATCGTCGCTGTGCAGGCGGCACAGCGGCGCGCCAGGGACCATCGGCGCCCGGTACGACAGGCCCCAGGCGTCGAGCGCCGCGGCCGCATGGCTCGACGTATCGCCGCCGGCCACGACGATGCGCGAGACGTCGGCTTCGCCGAGCACAGCACCAAGCAGTGCGGCGGTCGCCTGCGCCACCCGCGCCATCTCCGCGCCGGGAGCCTCGTTCGTGACCAGCATGACGTGTCCCTGGGCAAGGCCCGCGATCGCCGCACGCCCCAACCCGTGCTGATACGCGGGATCCGCGAGCAGCCTCGCCGGCTCGATGGCGATGATCTGGTAGCCGCGCGCCGCCGCGACCTGGGCCCGTGTCACCGGTGACAGGCTGCCGACCAGCGCCAGCACAGGGCCGCCGGTGCGCGGCCGAGCGTGAGGCAGGACGAACGGCGCGGCCGGCTCGTCCCAGACGGCTGCCAGCGCCCGCGCCACCGAGCTCGGACCGACCGCGAGCATCGGCCCCGCGACGAGGTGATCCGTCAGCAGCCGGCCGATGACGGCCAGGTCGCTCTCCTGGGCGACATCGAACAGGACGGCATGAGGCGCGGCCGCCAGGTTGGCATCGAGCCTGGTCTCGGCATCCCCCTCCGCATAGGCGCGGTAGTCGATCAGGGCGACCCTCTCCAGCCCCTGCGCTGTCAGATGCCGGCGCAGATCGGCCTCCGCCATCGGAGTGACCGGGTGCTTGCTCATCGTCGGATGACGATCGATGCGATGGACGGCGCCGCCGGCGCCGGCTGCGGCGAACAAATTGCCGAACAGGCAATAACGGCCGAGATTGGGTTGACCACCCAGGATCGGCACCAGCGGATTGGCGACATGCCGTCGCAGCACTGCCACGGCGGCGCCGATGCTGCCGATATCGGGCGCGCTGTCGAACGTCGAGCAGCATTTGTAGTGCACAACGTCGACGCCGAGCGCGGCGAAGGCGCGGCCGGCGGCATCGAGCTCCGCGGCCGCGGCATCGGGCGGCATCGAGCGCGCTGCGCCGGCGATGCCGACGGCATCGAGCGGCCCGGCCGCCGCCAGTTGCGAAGAGGTCGGCGGACGCAGGAACAGCAGCGCGCGACGGCCGCGCTCGGCCCAGGTCGCGAGCGTATCGGTGGCGCCGGTCAGGTCGTCGCCATACCAGCCGACCCGCGGCCGCGCGAAATGCGCCGGCGCACTCATCCGGCGCGCCCGAAGGTGGCCAGCGCCTGCCGCAACTCCGGCTGCTCGCGTGCAGCCTGTTCGAGCCGTACGCCCGACGTCACCGCGTCCCAGGCCTGACGGATGCTAGTCACGCCCGCCGCGGGTCCGCCCGGATGCGCCATGATGCCGCCGCCGGCCATGAACAGGAGATCGGCATGGCCGATCGCGGCAAAGGTCGCCTGGACCGTCGCAGCGGACTGCCCGGACGAAAACGCCGGCAGCACGCGATCGTCGCAGCCTTCGGCCAGCGGCGTCACGCAATCCCTAGCCGCGCTTACGACCTCCTCGTCGTCCTGCGCGAACTTGCCCTGCAGGCCGTGCACATGCATGTGGTCGACGCCGGCAAGCCGCCACAGCGCCTGATAGGCCTGAAAGCCGATGCCGAGCAGCGGATGACGCGAGATCGCTCCAAAGCCGTTGCGGTGGCCATGGAGGGCGAGATCGGTGCTGCGGCGAAGCGTCGTCACCGCAGAGAATCCGCACCAGTTCAGCGACACCATGGCGCAGGACCCGCCGTGCTGCGCGATCAGATCGGCGTGGCGCCGCATCGCGTCGGTCTCGTCGGTGATGTTGAACGCCATCATCACGTGCTTGCCGGTTCTGTCCTGATGCCGCTTGACGGCGGTGAGGACGGCGGGAATTCGCTGGGCAAGCGGAGCATGATCGGGATCGGCCGAGATCTCGTCGTCCTTGATGAAGTCGACGCCGGCGGCACAAAGGCGCGCAACCAATGCAGCGGTCTCCTCGGCGTCGAGACCGACATTCGGCTTGATGATCGAACCGACCAGCGCACCCTTGCTCACGCCCGTGAGCCGACGCGTGCCGGCGATGCCGTGCTTCGGCTTGTCGAAGCGCGCGCGATACGTCGCCGGCAGCGTGATCCGCTCCAGCCTGAGGCCGGTGACCTCGCCGAGATCGTAGAGATTGCCGGCGACCACCGAGGCCAGCGTCGGCAGATTGGCGCCGACATTGACCACGGGAAACGCGATCGTCACGCGCGCCCGGCGATAGGGTCCATCGACGCGTTCGCGCCGCAGCCAGGCATTCGGCAGGCTCGGCTGATCCGCCGGCAGCAGTTCGACGATTTCGGTCACAGTGGCCCGGGCACGCGCGCGCAGATCGTCGGTCTCGCCCTCGACGCGGGTGAACGTGCCGCAGGACTGCTCGCCCGCCATCACCTCCGCCACGACAGCGGGATCGAGCGGCGTCTCGATCAGATAGCTTGCCTCGAAGCGGTCGAAGGCCGTCATGCTCACAGCCTGCTGAGATCCGGGAACGGGCGCACCGGATCCTTGCCGTCCCAGTTCTGCGAGGCCTCGCGGATCATGCGGAACATCGTGCCCTTCGGCCCCAGCACCTCCGACAGCTCGATCACGGTGCCGGGATGATAGTGCGTGTCAAAATAGATGAAGCGGCCGCGCTCGCCAACCTCGCCGCCCATGACCGGCTTGAAGCCTTCGCCGAGCAGCCGCTCGAGATCGGCATCGAAGCTTTCGGTCCAATAGGCGACATGCTGCAGGCCGGAATGGCCGGCTCGCGTGAAGTCGCGGTACATCGACGGCACGTCGTTGCGGCACTGGATCAGCTCGATCTGCAGCGATCCTGAATTGGCCAGCGCCACCGAATTATGCGGCTCGAAGCTTTCGCCCCGGTACTGATAGTTCCGGATCGGCACACACTCGTTGTAGAAGAACGGGCCGACGCCGAGCACACGCGACCAATAGTCCATCGCCGCCTCGATGTCGGGTACGACATACCCGGCTTGACGGATCTCGCCGAACAGGCGGCTCATGGCAACGTCCTTTCCAACACTCGCTCAATCATCAAAGGAAGCCGGTCGAGAACCACGGGATCGCGGCCACGGCGACGATGCCAAGCAGCAGCGCGAGCACATAGCTCCAGATGTAGCGCAGCCCCTCGTCCGGATTGATCTTGCTGATGGCGCAGGCGCCGTAATAGCCGACGCCGAAGGGCGGCGCGAACAGGCCGATGCCCATCGCGAAGATCACGACCATCGCATAGTGCACCTCGTGCACGCCGGCCTGGCGCGCGATCGGGAACAACAGCGGTCCGAACAGCACGATCGCAGGAATGCCTTCGAGGATGCTGCCGAGGACGATGAAGGTGAGGATCGAGATCGCAAGAAAGCCCCAGGCGCCGCCGGGAATGGCCGCCATCAGCTCCGCCAGCTTCTGCGAGAAGCCGGATTGGGTGAGGCCCCAGGCCATCGCGGTGGCGCAGCCGATGATGAAGACGATGGCGCCGGTCAATGCGGCGGTCTCGACCAGCATCGCCGGCAGCCGGCGCCAGTCGAACTGGCGGTAGATCAGGAGGCCGGCGAGCACGGAATAGGCGATGCCGATGGTCGAGACCTCGGTGGCCGTCGCGACGCCCTCGACCACCGCCAGCCGGATTACGAACGGCAGCGCGATGGCGGGCAAAGCGATCAGGCCGAGCCGTCCGACCTCGCGCCAGGACGGGCGCGCGATATGGCTGAGATCCTCGTTGCGATAGCGCCACCAGACGATGCTGCACAGGCCGAGGCCCAGCACGACGGCCGGCAACATGCCGCCGGTGAACAGCGCGGCGATCGAGACGCCGGTGACGGAGCCGATCGTGATCAGCACGATCGAGGGCGGAATGGTTTCGGTCTGCGCGCCCGTCGCGGCGAGCAGCGCGACGAGGTCGCCGGGCTTGGCGCCGCGTGCGCGCATCTCCGGAAACAGCACCGGTGCGATCGCGGCCATATCGGCGATCTTCGAACCGGAGATGCCCGACACCAGATACATCGCGCCGATCAGCACATAGGAGAGGCCGCCTCTGACATGGCCGAGCAGTGACGACAGCCATTGGATCATGGCTGCGGCCATTCCCGTCATGCCGATCAGGGCGCCGAGGAAGATGAACAGCGGCACCGCCAGCAGCACGAGATGGCTCATGCCTTCGTCGAGCCGTCCGATCATCACCAGCATTGGCGTCGAGGTGGTCAGGCCGAGATAGCCGAAGGTGGCGAGCGCAAAGGCGAAGGCGATCGGTACGCCGGCAAAGACGTTGAGGCCAACGACGCCGACGAAGAAGACCACGAGGTTGAGCCGTCCGAGCGGCTTCAGCACAGGCCCTGCAAGCCAGAACAGCAGCAGCAGCGCAGCCGTGAGCGCGATCGCGAGCAACACCGGCTTGAGCGCATGCAGCCGCAGCAGACGGAACATTGCTGCGAGCAGCATCAGCGTGATGCCCGCCGGAATCGCCGCCGCACGCCAGGCGCTGGCGATCTCCAGCGCCGGCGTGACGATGAAACGCTCCTCCGAGGCGTAGTCCAATGCATGTGGCAGGATCAACAGCAGCAGCGCGATGGACGCTGTCAGCGCCACGGCTTCGAGCAGAGCGCGGGTGGCGGGTGACACCCGCGCGACGATGCCCGTCATCCGCATATGCTCGCCGCGGCGGAGCGCAATCGCTGCGCCCAGCATCGACAGCCACAGGAACAGGATCGAGGCGAGCTCGTCCGACCATACCAGCGGGGCATGCAGCACATAGCGCGCAACGACGCCGGCGCCCAGGATCAGGATCTCGACGACCAGCACGATCGCGGCGACGGCCTCGACGATGCGGCCGACGGCGAGCTCGATCCGGTGGGCAGCCGCCACCAGGCCCGATGCCGGCAGGTCCGGCGCCGGCATCGCAACCGCGTGACTGTCCATGGCGAGTGACTCCCGAAGCATCTGGACGATCAAGCGAGCACGCCGACCTCTTTCTCCAGCAGGCCCCAGGCCTCGGGACCGAAGCGCTCCTTCCATTCCTTGTAGAAGCCGGCGTCGCGCAGCTTGGCGCGGAAGCTGTCCGGCGCGGCCTTGTTGAAGGCCAGGCCCTTGGCCTGCAGATCGGCCTGGACCGATTCATTCAGCTGTCGGACGTCGTCGCGCTGCTTCATGCCGGCCTCGTTGAGCGCCTCGGTGATGATGCCCTTGACGTCATCTGGCAGGCCGGCCCAGGCGCGGCCATTGGCGACGAACCAGAAACCGTCCCAGATGTGGTTGGTGAGCGCGCAGAACTTCTGCACCTCGTAGAGCTTGGCGACCTGGATGATCGAGACCGGGTTCTCCTGCGCATCGACGATGCGCGTCTGCAGCGAGGTATAGACCTCGCTGAACTGAAGGCTCGCGGGCGCCGAATCCAGTGCCTTGAACATCGACAGGCTGAGCGGGCTGACCGGCACGCGGATCTTCAACCCCGCCATGTCCTTGGCTTGCTCGATCGGCTTGCTGCTGGAAGTCATCTGGCGGAAGCCGTTGTCCCAGATCTTCTCGAAGGCGTGCAGATTGACCTTGGCAATCGCGGCCCTGACATGTGCGCCAAGGCCGCCATCCATCGCGCGCCACACCTGATCGTAATCGGCGAAGGCGAAGCCGACCGCGTTGATCGCCGCCACCGGCACCAGCGTTGCGATCACCAGCGCCGAAGGCGTGAAGAAGGTGATGCCGCCATTGCGCACCTGGCTCAGCATGTCGGTATCGCCGCCGAGCTGATTGTTCGGGAAGATCTTGATCTCCACCCGGCCGTTGGTCTTGGCACGAACCTGGTCGGCCGCCTGCTGCGCGCGGATGTTGAGCGGATGGGTCAGCGGCAGATTGTTGCCGTAACGCAGCTCGATCTCGGCGGCGCGCGCCACCATCGGCGCCCCGATCACGGAGGCCGCAGATGCACTCGCAAACGCCCCGAGGACGCTGCGCCGGCTCAGATTGATCATGACTTCCTCCCCCTTTTGTTTGGCTGGCCGGCCCTTGTTCCGGGCCCTTGCCGTGAGGTCGGACGCACGATAGAGAGCACAATTGACGGCCGTCAAACTCATTTATTGATGGTTTTTGATGGGTTTTGGCTCGACGGGGGCAGGCGATGACGGACACGAACAGCGAGGCGCCGCGACGCCGCCGCCTGGCGCGCATCGATGACATCGCGCGTCTGTCCGGCGTCTCCGCCGCAACCGTCGATCGCGTCCTGAATCAGCGACCTGGCGTCCGCGCCGTCACGGTGCAGCGGGTGCTACAAGCTGCCAACGAGCTCGGCTATCTGATGGATGGTACGCTGCCGGCACAGGCGCTGAAGCCGTGGCGGCTCGGCTTCCTGCTGCCGGCCGGCACCAACCGCTTTCTCAACATGCTGGGACGGCTGATCATCTCATCCCAGGATCAGCTCGCTTCGTTCAACATGCGCGCGCGCGTCGAGCACATCGAGAGTCTCAAGCCGGATCTGTTGGCACAGGAGCTGCTGCGGCTCGGCCGCGAGGTCGACGGCATCGTGTTCATGGCGATCGAGCATCCGGCCGTCCGCGAAGCGGTCGATGTGTTGGCCGACCGCGGTGTGCCGACGGTGACCTTGATCTCGGACATCGCCAACACGCGCCGGATCGCCTATGTCGGCCTGGACAATCGCGCAGCCGGACGCACAGCGGGCTATCTCATCGCGCGCTTCATCGGCAACCGCCCGGCGCAGGTCGCCATGATCGCGGGCAGCCTCAGCTATCGCGCTCATGAGGAGCGCGAGATGGGCTTCCTGCATCTGTTTCGCGAGGAGTTTCCCGACATCGAGGTCGTCGGGCTGCGCGAAGGTCACGACGACGAGGCCAACAATTATCGTCAGACCAAGCTGCTGCTGGCGCGGCATCCGCGCCTCGCCGGGATCTACAACATCGGCGGCGGCGCCGACGGAATCGGGCGCGCGCTGCGCGAGGTCGGCCGCCAGCGCGACGTCGTGTTCGTCGGTCACGGCCTGTCGCCCGACACCCGCGCGATGCTGCTGGATGGCACGATGGACGCCGTGCTCACACAGAATCCCCAGGCCTCGCTGATGGATTGCATCACGATCTTCTCCAGCCTGCGTGCGGGGCGCACCGTGCAGGAAGCCGCCATGCGCGCCCGCACCGAGCTGATCGTGCGCGAGAACCTGCCGTGAGCAGAATTCTCAGCCGGCGTCCTTGCCGAAGCGCTCGACCAGGAAGTCGATGAACAGCCGCACCTTCACCGACAAATGCCGCGTCGGCGGATAGATCGCGTAGAGCGCGAGCGGCGGCGCCGTGTAGTCGGGCAGGATCGCAGCCAGTGCGCCGCTGGCAAGCGCGTCGGCAGCGATGAAGCGCGGGATCAGCGCAATGCCCTGCCCCTTGATGGCGACGTCGCGCAGCACCTCGGCATTGTTGACGCACAGGCTCCAGGCCGGCTGGATCCAGTGATCGCCATCGGCTCCGCTGAGCTTCCACTGATTGCCTGTGAGCAGGAAGCCGTAGGTCAGCGAGGTATGCCGGCGCAGATCGTCCGGGACCTGCGGCTTGCCGTGACGCTCGAGATACGAAGGCGCGGCGCAGACGATGCGCTCCACGGGCATGATCCGCCGCGCCACCAAGCTCGATGATTCCAGCTCGGCGATCCTGAGCGTCACGTCGAAGCCGTCCTGCACCGGATCGAGCAGGTCGTCGCTGAGCACGATCTGCAGCTGCAGCTCTGGATAGCGCGCCATGAAGTCGGCCACCACGGGACCGAGTCGCATGGTGCCGAACGACATCGGCGCGTTGACACGCAACAGCCCGCGCGGCGCGGCCTGCGACTGGCTGACCGCCTGATCGGCCGCGTCGAGCTCGGCAAGGATCGAGGACGCACGCTCGAAATAGCGTTGCCCGGCCTCGGTCGGGCTGGCGTGCCGGGTGGTGCGGACGATCAGCTGCACGCCGAGGCTCGTTTCGAGCTCGCCGATATATTTCGAGATCGCCGAACGCGACAGCCGAAGCTGCCGACCGGCCTCGGCGAAGCTGCCGCTCTCCACGACCTTTACGAAGGCCCGCAGGCTACCGAGCTTGTCCATGATCCCCGGATCGTCATTGTCGCCAAATCGTAGACAGAGACGTCACAAGAGCACGGATTGTCTCCAAAACAAAGCCAGCCAATATAGCGCCATACCAGTTCAACGGCCCGAGGGCCAAGCGACAGGAGACCCACATGCCCGGACTGCACCACGTTACCGCGATTGCCGGCGATCCGATCCGCAATTTCGGCTTCTACACCCGCGACCTCGGCCTGCGTTTCGTCAAGAAGACGGTCAATTTCGACGATCCCGGCACCTACCACTTCTACTATGGCGACGAGACCGGCCGCCCCGGCACGATCCTGACCTTCTTCCCCTGGACCGGCGTGCGGCCCGGCCGCCGCGGTGTCGGCGAGACGCACCAGACCGCGTTCCGGGTGCCGCAGCGCTCGCTCGGTTACTGGACGCAGCGCCTCACCGAGAAGGGCATCGCCTATGAGGCGCTGGAAAAGCGCTTTGGCGAGTCGGTGCTGCCCTTCACCGACCCCGACGGCATGGCGCTCGCCCTGGTCGGCGTGCCCGGCGCGGAGAACGAGCCCGGCTACAGCAATGGCGACATTCCGGCGGAGCATGCCATTCGCGGCTTCCATGGCGTCACGCTGCTGCTCGACTCGGCGGAGAAGACTGCCGCTGTCCTCACCGACGTGTTCGGCTTTGCCGAGCAGGGTCGCGAAGGCTCGGTGATCCGCTTCAAGGCTCCCGGCGCTGCAGAAGGCAGCGTGGTCGACATCTACGAAGCCAAGGGGTTTCTGCGCGGGGCGCAAGGCGCGGGGTCTGTGCACCACATCGCCTTCCGCGCGGCCGACGACGCCGCGCAGGGCGTCATGGCCCAGAGGCTGGTCGATCGCCACGGCCTGCATCCGACCGAGCAGAAGGACCGCAACTACTTCCGCTCGATCTACTTCCGCGAGCCCGGCGGCGTGCTGTTCGAGATCGCGACCGACATTCCAGGCTTCGCGGTCGACGAGCCTGTCGCCGAGCTCGGACAGAACCTGAAGCTGCCCGCGTTCCTCGAATCCCACCGCAAGCAGATCGAGGGCGTGCTGCCCAACCTCGAGGAGGCCGTATCATGACCGGCGCATTGTCCTTCACGCACCGCTTCCAGCCTGGAAGCACGACGGGAGCGGCGCCGCTGCTGCTCCTCCACGGCACCGGCGGCGACGAGAACGATCTGCTGCCGCTCGGCGCCACGCTCGCGCCCGGCGCAGCCCTGCTGTCGCCGCGCGGGCAGGTGCTCGAGCATGGCATGCCGCGCTTCTTCCGCCGTCTGGCGGAAGGCGTGTTCGACGAGGACGACGTCCGCCGGCGTGCGCTGGAGCTCGGCGCCTTCATCGGTGAGGCACGGCAACGCTACGGTATCGAAGCTCCGGTCGCGATCGGCTATTCCAACGGCGCCAACATCGCCGCCGCGCTGCTTCTGCTGCAACCCGAGGCTCTGGCCGGCGCGGTGCTGATCCGCGCCATGGTGCCGCTGAACCAGCCGCCGGCGGTCAAGCTGGCACGCAAGCCGGTCCTGATCCTGTCCGGATTGACCGACCCGATCGTGCCTGCCAGCAATTCGGCGAAGCTGTGCAGCCAACTCATCGAGGCCGGCGCCGACGTGACTCACACCACGCTGCCAACCGGGCATCAGCTGTCGCAGGCGGACATCGCGCTCGCCCGAGATTGGATCGCCGGATTGCCGCAGGCGATGGCAGCCTGACCAGCATCTGCACTTGCGGCGCCGATCGATCCTGATCGAGAATGCCGCGTCGGCATCGGACCGCACCATGCGGCTCCGGTGCCGGCGGCAGATGGAAAGGGGTTCGGCGAGATGGTCGTGGACAAGCTGTTCATCAATGCGCGGCTCGACCGTGGCGCGCGTCAAGCAATCACCGTGCACGACGGCCGCATCAGTGGCCTGCTGCCTGAGACCGAACGCCCGGAGGCGCGCGAGGTGATCGATCTCGGCGGCGCCCTGGTCTTGCCTGGCTTCGTCGAGGGCCACATCCATCTCGACACCAGCTTCTATGGCGATGCGTGGAAGCCGCACAAGCCGTGCACGAACGGCTTCGACGTGCATGAGCGCGTCACGTTCCAGGCGCAGAACATCGCCGCGGCCGCGCCGATGGACGTGCGCGCCCGCAACCAGCTCGATCTCTGCATCGGCCACGGCACCACGCGGATGCGCAGCCATGTCATGGTCGACGGCTCGGTCGGTCTCAGATCGCTGGAGACGATTCTGCGCGTACGTGAAGAATATCGCGAGTTGATCGAGATCCAGCTCGTCGCCTTTCCCCAGAGCGGCATCCTCAAGAGCGCGGGCACGCCGGAGCTGCTCGACGAGGCGATCAAGCTCGGCGCCGATCTCGTCGGCGGGCTCGATCCGGCAAGCTTCGACCGCGACGTCGAGAAGCATCTCGACGTCGTTTTCGGCATAGCCCACAAGCACGGCGTCGATGTCGACATTCATCTGCACGATCCCGGCATGCTCGGCCTGTTCGAGCTGGAGCAGATCGCCGCGCGCACCCGCGCGCTGGGAATGGCGGGCCACGTCGCAGTCAGCCACGCCTATGCGCTTGGCGACTTGCCGGCGGATCCGCTCAAGAAAATCGCCGACGTGCTGGCGACGTCGGGTGTCGCCATCATGACCAATGCGCCGGGCGCGCGGCCCTTTCCGCCGGTAGCTCAGCTGCGCGCGGCCGGCGTCACCGTGTTCAGCGGCAACGACAACATCCGCGATTCCTGGTGGCCCTATGGCGACGGCGATCTCCTGAACCGCGCCATGATGGTCGGCTACCGATCGGGCTTCTATGTCGACGACGAATTGCGAATAGCCTTCGACCTCGTCACCGAGGCTGGCGCCAAGGCGTTGCGGCTGGCGGATTACGGCCTGCGCGTCGGGGCACGCGCCGACTTCGTCACGGTGAATGCGGAGCACGTGCCGGAGGCCGTGGTTGCCGTGCCCAAGGGGCGCTCCGTGTATAAAGGCGGCTGCCTCGTCGCCCGCGACGGCCGCATCATCAGGCCGGCGACCTGACCGGCATCATTGCGCCGGCTCGACCGGCGCCTGCGAACGTGGCGGCTCGGCACGCGAGACCGTCGCGGCTTCGATCCAGCGCGTCACGGCTGTCAATTGTCCACCGGACTCGCGATAGGCCTGCAGCTGATAGTCGGCCGAGCTGCCGAACTGCATGATGGTGCGGCAGCGCTCGACCTCGGCAAGACAGCCGAGCGTCTCGGCATGCGGCGCGACGTCGGCGATCATCCGATTGAGGATCTCCTGGCCGGTCACAGGGCCGTCCTCGGTGACGAACAGGCAGTCGGTGCCATAACGCTGCGCCCGCCATTTGTTCTCGACGGCGATCGCGCGCTCGACATTGCCGACGGCCTCGGCGAGATCCGGGTTGAGATACAAGTGGCGCGCCAGCGCGCGGTACAGCGAGGCAACTGCCACAGCATCATCGACTGCGGTGCAGACATCGGGCGCACGCAATTCCAACGTCGGATGACGCAGCGATGGCCGCATCGCCCACCAGACATGGCTCTCGTCCGGCATCACACCCGATTTCGTCAGCGCCGCAACATAGCGGTCGTACTGCTTTTTGGACGTGAACAGCTCCGGCAGGCCGGTACGCGGCAGCTCGTCATAGGCAGCGAGCCGATAACCCTTCAAACCAGTCTCGCGTGAATTCCAGAACGGCGACGACGCGGACAGCGCGATGAACACCGGAATATAGGGAATCATCGCGCGCATGACCGCGAAGCGCCGCTCGGGATCGGGCAATTGGACATGCACGTGCATGCCGCACAGCATGTTGCGCTGGCCGACGATGCGCAGATCCTCCATCATCTCCACATAACGTGGCCTGGGCGTGGGCTGCGAGCTGCGCCAGGTTGCAGTCGGATGCGTCGAACAGGCGAGAATCGTGAGGCCATACTGGCCGGCAACGCTGGCAACCTCGCGGCGCAGGAACTTCAGCTCCTCGCGCGCATCGCCGGCATCGACATGCACGTTGGTCGCGACCTCGAGCTGCGCCTGCAGCATCTCGCGCATCGCCTGCCCGCCGGTCGACCAATTGGCCGCCTCGAACAGATCGTCCGGCGTGCGGATCGCGACATCCAGCGTCTTCGCATCGGCGAGGAAATACTCCTCCTCGATGCCGAAGGAATACTCGGTGACCTCCTCGCCGCCCGTGGCCGAGCGGATCACCAGCCGGCGCTCATCGTCGCTCAGGCCAAGCCGGAGCTTCTCCAAGATGCGTGGATCCAATCCCATGTGATCAATCCTGTCAGAATCAAATGCCGTGAGTCTGCAGCCAGGCTTCCAGCAAGGCCGCCTGCCAAAGCCGCGAATGCCCTTTTGGGCTCATCTCGGCTTCGGGGTTTTGCAGCATGTGATCGACGAAATCGCGTCGATAGAGCCCGCGCGCGCGCGCCTCGTCCGTACTGAGCACGTCGCGCACGTAGTCGAGGAACGGCCCCCTCAGATAGCGTAGCGAGGGGACGGGGAAATAGCCCTTGGGACGGTCGATCACCTCCGCCGGCACGCAGCGCCGTGCGGCCTCCTTCAGGATGTGCTTGCCGCCGTTCCTCACCTTCAGCTCGGCCGGCAGGCGCGCGGCCAGCTCGATCACCTCGTGATCCAGGAACGGAACGCGCGCTTCGAGTCCGAACGCCATGGTCATGTTGTCGACCCGCTTCACCGGGTCGTCCACCATCATGATCTCGGCGTCGATCTGCAGCACCTTGTCCACTGCGGACGCACCGCCGTGATCGGCGAAAAAGCGCTCGACCAGATCGAGACTCACGTCGTCGCCGAGCAGATCCGGCGTCAGAAGCTGTTGCAGATCCGCATGCTTCCAGTCGAAATAGGCGTTCTGATATTGCTGCACGGCATCGTTGGCCGAGAGAAAGCCGGGGTACCAGCTGTAGCCGCCGAACACCTCGTCTGCGCCCTGCCCGCTCTGCACCACCTTGACGCGCTTGGCGACCTCCGATGACAGCAGATAGAACGCAACGGCGTCGTGACTGACCATCGGCTCCGACATCGCGGCAATGGCCTGCGGCAGGGCTTCGAGCGCGCGATCGCCGTCGATCCGGATCTGCTCGTGATGGGTGCCGAAGGTTCGCGCGATGATGTCCGAGTAGCGAAACTCATCGCCGCTGTGGCCGCCGACCGCATCGAAGCCGATCGAGAAGGTACGGATGTCCTCGTGACCCAGCTTCGACAGCAGGGCGACCAGCAGCGACGAGTCGAGCCCGCCGGACAGCAGCACGCCCACCGGCACGTCCGCGACGCGGCGGCGGTCGACCGCAGCCGTCATGACATCCAGCACCGCATCCGACCATTCGTCCTGGCTCATCGCCCGATCGGTCGGACGCTGCTCACCGACATTGAATCGCCAGAAGCGCTCGCGGCGCTGCGTTCCGTCCGGGTCGATGGTCAGCAAGGTCGCCGGCTCGAGCTTCTTCACGCCGTTGAGGATGGTCCGCGGCGCCGGCACGGCGGCGTGGAAGCTGAAGAAGTGATGCAACGCCACCTGGTCGAGCGAGGTGTCGACGTCCCCGCCGGCAAGCAGCGCCGGCAGGGACGAGGCAAAGCGCAGGAAGCCCGGGCCTTCGGTATAGTAGAGCGGCTTGATCCCCAGCCGGTCGCGCGCCAGGACCACGCGCCCGCTGTCGCGCTCCCACAGCGCGAAGGCGAACATCCCCTTGAAGCGCTGCACGCAGGCTATGCCCCAGGCATGGTACGCCTTGAGGATCACTTCGGTGTCGCCATCGGAGAAGAAGCGATAGCCTTTCGCCTGCAGCTCGCTGCGGAGCTCGCGGAAATTATAGATGCAGCCGTTGAAGGCTATGCCGAGACCGAGCGCGGCGTCGATCATCGGCTGCTGCGCAGCCGCCGACAGGTCGAGGATGCTGAGGCGGCGATGGCCGAGCGCGATATCACCTT
Organism: Bradyrhizobium sp. SZCCHNS2022; assembly: GCF_032377575.1. NCBI lineage: Bacteria > Pseudomonadati > Pseudomonadota > Alphaproteobacteria > Hyphomicrobiales > Nitrobacteraceae > Bradyrhizobium > Bradyrhizobium sp. SZCCHNS2022. The sequence goes on from NZ_JAUHHZ010000001.1 coordinate 4,976,082, forward strand.
GCACGTAGAGGCCGGCCGCATCGGGTCCGCGCGCCTGCATCGCATCGTTCACACGGCCCAGCGCCGCCAGCGACGGCTGGCCGGAATATCTGATCTCACCACAAATGCCGCACATCGCGGATCCAATTCCCTCGTTCTAAGCACCTCCGATAACCCTCTGTGATCTCTTGCGTTCCGCGACGAAACCGGCCTGACCTGCGGCAAATAGCGGAACGATTTCGGCTGGTCGCGACGCACGCGCGACCAGCACGTGATCCGGCGGCACCTCGATCCAATCCGGCTCCTTGTCGTATGGCTCGGACACCGCGATCACCTGATCGCCGTCCTCGCGATAATAGAGCGAGTTCGCGCGGTCGTTGGCGGCGAAGCGAAACGCGTAGAGATCGTGGCCATTGGAGAGCGCCGAGGTGAAGCGCATGTGCTCGCGAAGACCGTCCTCATTCACCAGCTCACAAAGCGACCTCAGCACCTTGCGTGTTGCGCCGATCGGATCCTGCTCGATTCCGGCACCGACCATAGCGAGGAACACGGCTTCGGAATCGGTGGTCCCGAGCCGCGACGGATACAGTCCATCCGGAATCATCGCCTCGACCTTGCGGCGCAGCCGGTTCCAGCTGCCGACGAAGCCATTATGCATGAACAGCCAGCGGCCGCAGGCGAACGGATGGCAGTTCTGCCGCGTCACTGCGGTGCCCGTCGCGGCACGCACATGCGCGAAGAACAGATGCGAATGCAGGTGGCGGCAGAGATAGCGCAGGTTCTCGTCCGACCACGCCGGCCGCGTCTCGCGATAGAGGCCGGGCTCCGGGTGATCGCCATACCAGCCAAGCCCAAATCCATCACCGTTTGTTCCGGCAGTCGATTCGAGCGCACGCAGACTCTGCGTCACCAGCGAATGTTCCGGCTCGGTGACGTAATGCTCGAACGCGGTGCGCTCTCCGCGATAGGCGATCCAACGGCACATCCCTGCCCCTCCGGACGAACGATGATTCCCGCGAAACCTGAAGACGGTTCGCGTTGATTCGGAGGAGGCGGAAACGCCTCAGCGCACCGGCGGTTCCGTGCCGAGATGCTCGATAGGGTTCCCGGCACGAGTCATGACATCTAAGTTCATCCCGTCGGGCTGGGGTTGGAGGAGCCCGGCTCCGGCAACATTCCGGTGCCGGGCGTCTTGTCATTGTCGGTGAGCTCAGGCCGCGCATGCGGGCCTGCCGCTGGCATGTCCCCGCCCTGCGGCGTCTTCGGCGCGTCGCCGACCATTTTTCGAGGCTCGGCAGCAGGGCTGGGATTGAGGTCGGACGTCTTGCGATCTTGCTCGCTCATCAATCATCCTTGAATGCCGGGCCAACGCGAGCTGTCCTGCTGACAGCCGTTGAGCCATGGTGGTCCTCGCCGAATGGTTGGGCGACAATTATCCATCTCGCCACATGTTCCTCCGAGGAGGCAGCGACACCATCGCAGCTCACGCTTGGCCGCGCTCCCGCACCAGCCCGAGCCACGCCGCCGCGGCCGGTGACAGATAGGCGCCGCGCCGCCAGGCCATCGCCAAGGTCCACTCGGTGTCGGGCTCGTCGAGCAGGACCAGGCTGATCGGCACCTGGGTGCGTTGAGTGGCGATCATGCGCGGCAGGAATGCCACCCCGAGACCCGCGCCGGCGAGTTCGGCAATGAAGTCGATCTGGGTGCTCCGTGCGGCCACGACCGGCTCGAAGCCGTTGCGGCGGCAGGCCTCGCGAAGGATGCGGTTGAGCGCGAAGCCCGCCTCGAACAGCACGAACGGTGTGTCGCGCAGCTCGCCAAGCGTGATCGTTTCACGTCCGGCAAGCGGATGGTCGACCGACAGCAGCGCCATCAGCGGCTCACGGCGCACGATCTGGGCCGCAAACTCCTCGGCGATCGGCGGCAGCAGGCCGGCGAAGTCGATCTCACCCGCCGCGAGCAGCTCGCCGAGCCGGTCGCTGCCATGCTCGACCAGCCGGATCTCGATCTCCGGATACAGCTGGCGATACAGCGCGAACAACGGCGCGAACACCGTGCTCGATCCGATCGGCGGCAGGCCAAGGCGCAGCGCGCCGCGCTTCAGCCCGCGCAGCTCGGCGAGCTCCGCCTGCAGGTCGTCCCGCTCCGCCAGCAGCCGGATGGCACGGCGATAGACGATTTCGCCGGCCGCCGTCATCCGGCTCTTGTGGCCGAGCCGGTCCAGCAGCGGCAGCCCGAGCTCGTCCTCGAGTTGCTTGACCGCCTTGCTGACGGTCGACTGCGTGGCGAACACCACCTTGGCCGCCTGGGAGAAGCCGCCCTGCCGGACGACTTCGACGAAGGTCTTGAGCGTTCTCAGTTCCATGATCGGCCATATTATTCCAACCTCGACTGGAAAATAGTCAATCAATTCATTTTGTCCATGCTGCAATGCCGCATACTCTTCGCGGCACCCGCAGTTTGGAATACCGCTCATGATGCACCGCAACATTCCCCTCTCGCTTCAGCGGCTGCTCCGCCGCAATCGGTTGGTGCAGATCGGCCTGCTCGGCCTGTTTTGGGCTGCCGGCGAAATCCTGGCGCGAACCACCGGCCTGCCTCTGCCGGGCGGTATCATCGGCATGGCGCTGGCGCTCGCGCTGTTCCTGGCCGGCGGCCTGAAGGTCGCCAACATCAAGCGCGGCGCCAACTGGATGCTGGCCGAGATGCTGCTGTTCTTCGTGCCCGCCGTGCTGGCGCTGCTCGACCATCGCGAGCTGCTGGGACTGCTCGGATTGAAGATCTTTGCCTTGATCGTCGTGAGCACCACCGCCGTGATGTGCGTGACTGCGCTCACCGTCGACTTCTGTTATCGCTGGAGCGAGCGTGATGACGGCCGCAACGCTGTGGCGTGAGCCGCTGGTCCAGGCTGCGGTCTGGTCGCTGGCAACGATCCTGCTCTATGTGCTCGCCAAGCGCGTGCACCGGCGCTGGCCACGTTGGTGGCTGATGCCGCTCGCGGTGGCGCCCGCATTGCTGATGATCGCGGCGTTGGCGCTCAACGTCTCCTATCGTGACTACATCCGCGGCACGCATTGGCTGGTGGCATTGCTCGGCCCCGCCACGGTCGCCTTTGCCGTGCCGATCTATGAGCAGCGCGCGCTGATCCGCCGCCGCTGGCCGATGCTGCTCGCCGGCATGGCCGCGGGCAGCCTTACCGCGGTGGCGACCAGCTGGGCCCTGGCCTACGTGCTCGGCATCGACGGCGAGTTGCGGCTCAGCCTGTTGCCGCGCTCGATGAGCACGCCGTTCGCGATGGAGGTGTCCGGCGAGATCGGCGGCATTCCGGATCTCACCGCGGTGTTCGTCGTGCTCACCGGCATCATCGGTGCCGCGGTCGGCGATGTCGTGCTGGCGCGGCTGCCGCTGCGCTCGGCGCTCGCGAAAGGCGCACTGTTCGGCGTCGGCGCCCATGGCGCCGGCACCGCGCGCGCCCACCAGATCGGCCGCGAGGAGGGCGCGATCGCCGGCCTCGTCATGGTGCTGGTTGGACTGATGAACGTCGCGCTGGCCCCTCTGATCATCCAGTTCATGAAGTAGCCGCTTGGCCGTGGCCCAGCGAGTCGAGCCAGTTGCCGATCTCGGCCTGGCGCAGCGCGTCGTCGGCCACGTCCTGGTCGAGCCCCAGACGCCAGAGCAGGTCGCGTCGCGCGCGGTCGTGGTGCACCGTCGCGAGATCGTCGGCGTAGCGCTCGAGCTCGGCGAGATCCGCGAAAAATCCCTCGTCGACCAGCGGCTGGCCGATGAGCCGGATTACGCAGGCGACATCCTGCAGGCTGAATTCGGGATGATACTGCACGCCCCAGAAGCGGCCGCGGCCGCTGCGGATCTCGGCGGCCTGCACTTCGCTCATCGCATTGCACGCGGTCACGGTCGCGTCCGGCGGCAGCGTGGTGACGATGTCGCTGTGAATGGCCGGTGCGTCGAACACGATACCGCGCGCCGCGTGCATCGGATGGGCTCGCCCCGCCTCCGTGAGCGCGATCTTGCGCGCAAAGCCGACCTCGCGACCGGCCGGATTGAGCGATACGTCGCCGCCGGCCGCGACCGTCGCCAGCTGCAAGCCCCAGCAGGAGCCGAACATCGGCACGCCCTGCGCGAAGATCGTCCGCACCAGCTCGATCTGGCGCAGCGCTTCCGGCTCGCGCTGATAGATGTTGAGCGCCGATCCGGTGATGACGATGCCATGATAGGCATCGATCGGCTGCGGCAGGCCTGCGTCGGCATCGGCCGGCGTGGCGATCTCGACGACGGCATGCGGCGCCAGCGCGCGCAGCACGTCGGCATAGCTCTCCGACGGCGTGAGGCCAGCAATCTCCGCCCAGCGCCGCCGGCCGGCCAGCGAGTTGCCCTCGAGCACGAGCAGTCTCGGCACCTTCAAACTCCCGCCTGGCTCGTCATGGATTCAACACGCCGCGCAGGAAGCGCGCGCTCCGGTCGCGCACCTCGGGCCGGTTCAGGATCGTATGCACGTCGGCATCGATCACCATCACCTCCGCCCGCGGATCATCCTTGAGCGCGGCGGCGCAGGAGCCGGTGACGGCGCGGTCCTTGTTCCAGGGATTGGCGGCCGAAAAATACGGATCGCGCGCCGAGATCGCGTTCAGCACCGGCTCCTTCGGGCCGATGCCGAGCCTGGGCGCGGTGACGAAGTAGTTGTCTTCGCAGGACCATGAATAGATCAGGCGAGCGGCGACATCCTTGCCGGCATGGCGGCCGACCGCCACGGCCCCTTCGCTGGTGCCCGCCATCACGAGGCGCTGGCGGTCGACCCAGCTCCACTCGCGCGCGGCCTTCAGGGCATGGTCCAATTCGGCGAGCCGCAAGGCATGAACGCGCTCATAGGTCGCTACATCGACGGGCGAGGTGTAGGTCAGCCGGTCGGGAATCGCGAGGCTGTCGGGGGCGACCGAGGCGGCGCCGAGCTCGTCGGCCAGCCAGACCTGAAACTCCTTCACCGCCGGCGCCACGCCGCTCGATCCATGCATCACCACGACGAGCGGCGCGATGCCGATCACATCGGGCGCATCCTCGGCACGTCCCTCCCAGCGCCGTCCGCCCGCAAGCGCCGCCGGCAGCACCAGATTCGCCTTCGCCCAGGTGCGTGCGAGGTTCTCCGCCGACGGCTCCAGCACCGTGCCCTTGGTGTCGCCGGGCTTGTCTGCGGCGAGGGCGGCGGTTGCGCAACACAGAGCTGCGATCAGCAACAGAACGCGCGACACCCCCATGATCGATCCGACCTTCTGCAAAAGCGGCCCCAGCCTGTCTGGCGCGCATTGCTCGGTTCAATCACGGCATCGGTCTCCGGACAAGCAACGCGCGGCGGACAGTGCATGCAGGGCACCCATGCAGCGATGCCGTCAACAAACGCGCAGCCGCCGGCGCTGCTCGCGCGGCGTTTCCACCGACCGGACGTGATGGCGGGGAGTGGCCGTGGCATGAAAGATCGCGTTGGGCGCCGGCATGACGGCCGCCTCGCGCGCGCCGCCGCAATCGCCGACGAGGCGAAGCTGCGGCGCGCCCCAGGATACGTCCCGCATGCCATCGACCCGCATGTCCTCGCCGCGAGGGCTGGCGCCGCTGCGGATCTCCGCGGGCGCCAGGGCCAGCAGCGTGGCCCGCAGGCCGCGGAGGATGATGGCCATGGCGCGCGACGGTTGTGCCCAGTGAAACCGCCGCGACCGACGTCCGCGCCGGATGCCGCGCTGGCCGCGATGTCCAAGCCCCGTATCGGACTGCGGCATCAGGCGGTGGGGCTGTTCGGAGGGGCCTACCATGATCAGCAGGTTGCGCATGCGTCTCACCTTCGTCTCGTCCCGGCCGATCGGTCGGCCGCGTTCGTGACGACCATCGCGCAACTGCGGTGACGACAAGCTGTTGGCTGATGTCAGCAACATGTCAGCTCCGCCCTTTCACCGCGGGGCGCCCGCCTTGACGAGCGCGAGCACTTCGGCCTCGTCGAACGACGCCGCGCTGATCGCCGCCCCCGCGGCAATCAGCTCGTCATGGCCGAGATTGGTGCGCATGCCGATGGTGGTGATGCCGGCGGCCGTCGCAGCGGCGATGCCGGCCCGCGAATCCTCGAAGGCGACCGCGCAATCCGGCGCCGCATTCGCCGCGCGCAGGCCTTCCAGATAAGGCAGCGGGTGCGGCTTGCCGTGCGGCAGCTCGTCGCCGATGATGACCGCGCGAAACCGGTCCGTGATGCCGAGCCCGCGCAGGATCAGCTCGGCATTGGCGCGCGGCGCGTTGGTCACTGCGACGACCGGGATCGATGCCGCCGCGGCATGATCGAGCAGCGCCATCAGACCCGGCAGCGGCTGCACCGCGCCGGCGGCGAGGCTGCGAAACACCTCCTCCTTCTGCGCCATGATTGCGGCGCGCCGCTCCGGCAGCTCGTCTGGCAGAAACTCGGCGCCGATCGATGCATTGGAGCGGCCGAGCAGTTCGCGTGCCGCACGCGCGCGATCGAATGCATGGCCGAAGGGCGCAAACACCGCGTTGAAGGCCTGAAGATGCAGCGCATCGGTGTCGGCAAGCGTGCCGTCGATGTCGAACAGCAACGCCTGCAGCTTGTTAAGAACGCCTCGCATCAGCAAATTGACCTCAAACTCATCCGGATGTTGACGCGATCTGATCCAACTCTCGACCACAGCCGCTGTCGTTATCTCTGAAACGGCGTGAAACCGCGACGGGGGAAATTGCGATGATCGGTGATTTGAAAGCGACGTCCCAATTCAGTTCGATACCGAGGTTCGGTGCCGCCGCGGCGCTGCTCGCGACGATGATCCTTGCGTTCCCCAACATGGCCCAGGCCGGTTCGGCGAACGAGGAGATGGTCAACGGGCAATACTGCAACTCGCTCTGCAAGGCCTACATGTCCTGGTCCGACCGCATGCTGGCGATCACCCAGCCGCATGCGCGGCCGCAGGTCCGCGTCGCGTTGCCGCAACAGAGCATGACGCCGAAGAAGATGGTCAAGGTCGAGACGACCGACCGGGCGGAGCCGCGGGCGCAGCACGCGCCGAAATCGCACCGGCCGACCAACCTGGATTCCTTCGCGCAGCTGCCGGCGGCAAGCCATGCGGCGCAGTCGGCCATGGACGATGGCCGCAGCGACGAGGCGCCGGCCGAGTATGCCGCAGCGCGCCTGGGGCGGCTGTACGGCACCGATCCGACCCCGCCCCGCTCCGCCCTCGCCGAGATGCGCCGGGCCACGGCCGAGACCGCCGACATGCGGCTGGTGTCGATGACCGAGCCGGGCATGTCGCAGGGCGCGATGACGGTGGGCGAGGCCTCGGGTAGCACCCGCTCGAAGATGCCCTCGATCTGGATCATGCTCGCCGCCGTGGCCCTGCTGGCGTTCTTCGGCCATGGCTGGCTGAAGCGGCGGGCCGACGCGGACCACGGGATCAACTGAGACCCGAGCGACAGGCACGGGTGTCCCGCGATACCCCGCGGGAACCATTCCGGACAATTTGATCGGTCGCTGGAAGCTGCGACAGGGGGCTCGGTTGAATCCGCAGCCCCCTTTCTCTATGCCTGGGCGATGAACATCGCCCTCACCACCCCGCCTCTGAGCGCTCCCTCCTTGAGTTCCTGGCCGCGCCACCGCGCCGACCTCAAGCCCGCACCGTTCCTGCCGATGAGCCGGAAGGAAATGGATGCGCTCGGCTGGGACGTCTGCGACATCGTGCTGGTGACCGGCGACGCCTATGTCGACCATCCCTCGTTCGGCATGGCGATCATCGGCCGGCTGCTCGAGGCCCAGGGCTTTCGCGTCGGCATCATCTCCCAGCCTGACTGGCACTCGGCCGAGCCGTTCAAGGCGCTGGGACGCCCGCGCGTGTTCTTCGGCGTCACCGGCGGCAACATGGACTCGATGGTCAACCGCTACACCGCCGACCGCCGCATCCGCAGCGACGACGCCTACACGCCGAACGGCGAAGGCGGCAAGCGGCCGGACCGCTGCACGCTGGTCTATGCGCAGCGCTGCCGCGAGGCGTTCAAGGACGTGCCGGTCGTGCTCGGCGGCATCGAGGCATCGCTGCGCCGGATCGCGCATTACGACTACTGGTCCGACAAGGTGCGCCGCTCGGTGCTGGCCGACGCCAAGGCCGACATCCTGATCTACGGCAATGCCGAGCGCGCCGTGATAGAGGTCGCCCATCGCATCGCCGGCGGCGAGCCGCCGAAGGACATCCAGTCCGTGCGCGGCACCGCGCTGTTCCGGAAAGTCCCCGAGAACTACATCGAGTTGCACGCCGACGATCTCGACTCCGCCGACGAAGGCGCCGCGCGCGAGAAGGGCGATGTCGTCATCCGCCTGCCGTCCTGTGAGCAGGTCGAAGCCGACAAGGAGGCTTACGCCCGGGCCTCGCGCGTGCTCCATCGCGAGAGCAATCCCGGCAATGCGCGCCCCCTGGTGCAGCGTCATGGCGACCGCGACCTCTGGCTCAACCCGCCGCCGATCCCGCTGACCATGGCGGAGATGGATAGCGTCTACGACCTGCCCTACGCCCGCGCGCCGCATCCGTCCTACGGCGATGCCAAGATCCCGGCCTGGGACATGATCAAGTTCTCGGTGACGATCATGCGCGGCTGCTTCGGCGGCTGCACCTTTTGCTCGATCACCGAGCACGAGGGCCGCATCATCCAGAGCCGCTCGGAAGGCTCGATCCTGCAGGAGATCGAGCGTATCCGCGACAGGACGCCGGGCTTCACCGGCGTGATCTCCGACATCGGCGGCCCGACCGCCAACATGTACCGGATGGCCTGCAAGGACCCGAAGGTCGAGGCGGCATGCCGCCGGCCGAGCTGCGTCTTCCCGGAGATCTGCCCGAACCTCAACACCTCGCATGACGATCTCATCCGTCTCTATCGCAAGGTGCGCGAGGTCAAGGGCGTCAAGCGCGTGATGGTCGCCTCCGGCGTGCGATATGATCTCGCGGTCGAGAGCCCGGCCTACATCAAGGAGCTCGTCACGCATCACGTCGGCGGCTACCTGAAGATCGCGCCTGAACATACCGAGCGCGGCCCGCTCGACAAGATGATGAAGCCGGGCATCGGCACCTATCACCGCTTTAAGCAGATGTTCGATGCAGCCGCCGCGCAGGCGGGCAAGAAGTACTATCTGATCCCGTATTTCATCGCGGCGCATCCGGGCACGTCCGACGAGGACATGATGAACCTCGCGCTGTGGCTGAAGAAGAACCGCTACCGCGCCGATCAGGTGCAGACCTTCCTGCCCTCGCCGATGGCCACGGCGACCGCGATGTACCACACCGGCGTGAACCCGCTGCGCGGCGTGCGCCATGGCGCCAGCGACAAGGTCGAGGCGATCAAGGGCCTCAAGCAGCGCCGCCTGCACAAGGCCTTCCTGCGCTATCACGACCCGGACAACTGGCCGGTGCTGCGCGACGCGCTCCGCGCCATGGGCCGCGCCGACCTGATCGGCTCGCGCCCGGACCAGCTGGTGCCGGCGCATCAGCCACCGGGGACCGGCAAGGCCGCAGTGACGCGGCGACCGGTGAGGCCCGAGCCGCGGCCGCAGCGTTTCACGACCAAGGGGGTGAAGATCAGGAAGTAGTCGGTCAGACCTCGTCTTGTCATGAGGCGCGCTCTCTCATCCTCTCCGCTGTCGTTCCGGCCGTGAGCCGGGACCCAGCCACAGGAGACGTGTTGGGCACACCCCGAGCCACCTGCTTGCCTCACACATCCGACGGTGGTTATGGGTCCCGGCTCGAGGCCGGGACGACACTGAGTTTGTTATACGGCCGTTCCACACCACCCTGCGGACCTCGAGGTAAGGCAGGCCGCGTGAGGCGAAGAAGGATTTTGGCAGAGCTCTGGCCAGCGCGGCGCTGTTGGCGAGCCGCCAGGGACCACGTGGGTTGCCGGCGGCTTTGAGCGCCGTCTCCCGGTCGACACCGCGGCGTCGCAGCTCATCAAAGCGATTAGGACCACGCTTCCATTGGGTCCAGACGACGGCGCGCAACCGCCGCCCGATCCACTCATCCAGCATGCGCAACACCGACCTTGCGCAACACCGACGGCGTCTCGCAGAACCCGACGTAGCCGCGCCATCCCTTCAGGTACAGCGACAGCTTCTCGATGATCTGCTCCAGGCTGCGGCCAGACTGTTGCCCCGTCAGCTCCCGGACTCTCGCCTTGCAGCGGGCGATCGCCTCGGGCGCGATGCGCCGGCGCGGCTTTCTCCCCTGCGTGAAGCTGAAGCCCAGGAACTTGCGGTGGCTCGGCCTGACGACCGCGCTCTTGGTCCTGTTTACCTTGAGCTTGAGGCGCCGTTCCAGGAACGTCTCGATGCTCGTCATCACCCGCTCGCCCGCCTTCCGACTGCGCACATAGATGTTGCAGTCGTCGGCATAGCGCACGAAGCGATGGCCAGCACGTCCAACATCAGGTTCGACAGCAGCGGCGAGAGCGGCCCGCCTTGCTGCGTGCCTTGGATGGCGGGGACAGGCCCGGCCAAGACGACGTGGAGACGATCGAGCGCAAAAACCCAATCCGCGCGGGCAGGGGATCAGAGGTCTCCCAACGCGTCGCGTGACGGCGCGAGCGGCAGCCAATCCGGAATCCGCCGCTTGGCCAGCCAGTAGGGCCGCCACAGCGCGCGCCAAGTGGCAAGGTCCAGCGGCGCAAGGCACCACTTGATCCTGCCTGTCTCGACCTGCGGCAGATCGTGCAGATGCAGCCAGCGCCGGGCCGCCCACCACAGCTCGCGCGGAGCGGGGGCGTTGCCGGGGCCCTTGAGCTCAGCCACGTGCAGCAAGCCGTCCTCGAACCGGTCAGCGATCTCCAATGTCGCGACGCGTTCGCCGTGACTGCGGACACTCCATAGCCGCGAGCGGTTATGCGCGATGCGCGAGCCATAGGTCCGGACGCAATTGCGCATCGCGATGCCCTCCTCGACCAGGTCGCGAATGTCCGCGAGCGGCCGGAACTCGTAGTCGCCAATGCGGCCTGGATCGAGCCACATGTTGCTGACCGGCCGTTGACCGAGATTGAGATGCAGCGTGACCTGCCTTCGCCAATCGGAAGCGGCGGCCAGCGCCGCGTCGAGCTTCATGTGCGGCGTCCACGGCCGCTCGATCAGTCCCCGGGCGAAACAGCCTGGTTGTCCGGAGAACCAGATCCACAGCGCGAGCAGATGCACGTGCTCGCGCTTCACCGCCTTGGGTACCCGGACAAGCTCGCGAGCGATCCAGGCCGCCGCCGGCTCATGCGCGAGCGCAACCATCTCGGCCACCAACTGCAGCCACCTCGGCATCAGCTTCGGCGAGCGCGGCAGATGATTGCCGATCTGCCGGCGGAACAGCTCGCCGTCCGGCAACGGATCGATCGGACGAACGAAGGCTTCCGGCGGCAGCTTGCGCAGCCACATCGGAATGCCCGCTGCTGCGGCGGCCACGGCGAGCGGGCGACCGGCGATCACGCAGGCGATCGCCAGCTCCGGATCACGCTGCCGGCGCGGCTCGGCCAGCGCAAACAACAAGGCCGGAAAGCTCACCGCGAGATCGGCAAGATGGGGATGCCGCATCGCGCAGGCGCGGACGCGGGATTGGTAGCGCGGGCAATAGCGCCGCAGCCGGCGTTCAGGCAACGACGAACGCACCGGCTCCCGGCGGGGAGCAAGCAACAAATGGGATGTCATGACACGACTTTTCAAACGCAGGCCGAGAAGGCCGCGGGCTCTTTGATGAGTTGTGAAATCGTCAAATCCTAACCGGGACAATCATCCCGGCGCCTGCGTCAATGATCGCGCAGCGAGCCCGGGAAGCGCGTGAGTCTGGACATCGTCGCCTCCTGCGTTGAAGTTGAGTGAGCGCCACATAGCCCGTTTTTCGGACGGATGCAACGTTGACGGAACAGCTCGTCTTTCAGTCCCCATATGGCAGCTGAGGGTTGGCCGTCTGCTACCATTCTATCGTCATCGCGAGCAGAGCGACAAAGCGATCCAGGGCTATTCGGAACAGCCTTGGTCTGATCCTGGATTGCTTCGCTGCGCTCGCAATGACGGGACGACCGATGGCGCATCATAACTGGCAGCAACCAAGACGATGCCGCTGTCCTACCTCTTCTTCGCCGTATTCAGCGCGACCGCCGCGCGGATCAGGCCCTTGAACGCGGCCTCATCGATTTGGTCGTTCTCGCGAATGTCGATGGCGCGGCGTGCGTTACCGTCGAGGCTGGCGTTGAACAAGCCCTTCGGATCAGGCAGCGCGGCACCCTTGGCGAAGGTCAGCTTGACATACGCCTTGTAGCTCTCGCCGGTGCAGATGATGCCGGCATGCGACCACACCGGGACGCCGCGCCATTTCCATTCTTCCACCACCTCGGGATCAGCCTGCTTGATCAGGTCACGGACGCGCGCGAGCATCGCACCGCGCCAATCGGCGAGCTCCGCGATGCGCCGGTCGATCAGTTGCGACGCCTCGCCTGATGTTTGCTTTGACGATCCTTTCGAACTCACCATCGATCTCGCTCCAACCCCGCGGTTCCAAGCCGTAGTACTACCGGCCCTCCGCTCAGCCTAATTTTAGGGCAAAGTTTAACTCTTCGGCCGCTAATCACAACAAGCCCCACAACCGATGCCTCAACGGCGAGCATCCAAGGCGCCCGCACCCCGCGGAGCGTCATTCGCTGGGTCTGTCCCATCAATTCCCTCCCGGAACTACCGAAGCTGGAGTCGCAGATGCCGTCGTTTTCCAACCTTTCCATTCGCACCAAGGTCCTGTTGGCCTTCGGCATCGTGCTGCTCACCGCGATGGGCCTCGGCGGCTTCTCGATCGATCGTCTGGCGAACGTGAACGGCTCGGCGGCGGAAGTGCGCGACAACTGGCTTCCGGCGACCGGATGGCTCGGCACCATCTCCAAATCGATCGAACAGTATCGCGCCCGGCAAGGTCAGTTCCTGCTGGCGACGACGGCCGAGGAGAAAGCAATCCAGGAGCGTCAGATCGCCGAAAGCTTCGAGCTGTTCGACAAGACCTGGCGTCTCTACGAGCCCACGGTCACGACCTCGGAGGAGAAGGCGCTCGTGGCTGCGTTCAAGAAGCCGTGGACCGCGTATCTCGACGACAGCAAGCAGTTGCTCGATCTGTCGCGCAAGAATCAGGTCGAAGCCGCTACCACGCTCTTCATGAGCAAGCTGCGCGACGACTTCGTCCTGGCACGCAAGGCGTTGGAGAAGGACCTCGCCTGGAACGTCGAGCAGGGCAAGAAGGAAGCCGACAAGGGCGCCGCCGTCTATCTGTCCTCGCGCGCCTGGATCCTGGGCGTCATCGCGCTGGCGGCGCTGCTATGCATCGCGATGGGCTATCTGATCGTGGCCGGCGTGTCGCGCCCGATCACCGCGATGACCGATGCGATGCGCCGGCTCGCCGGCGGCGACATGGCGGCGCCGATTCCCGGCACCGACCGCAAGGACGAGATCGGCAACATGGCCGGCGCGGTGCTGGTGTTCAAGAACAACGCCATCGAAACCGAGCGCCTCCGTGCCGAGCAGGCCGAAGCCGAGAAGCTCGCCGTCGAGCGGCGCAAGCGCGACATGCACGATCTTGCCAACCGGTTCGAAGGCGCGGTCGGGGAGATCATCAACACGGTCTCCTCGGCTTCGACCGAGCTCGAAGCCTCGGCCACGACGCTGACCTCCACGGCCGAACGCACCCAGCAGCGGACCACGACGGTGGCAGCGGCCTCGGAGCAGGCGACCGCCAACGTCCAGTCGGTCGCGTCGGCCACCGAGGAGCTGAGCTCGTCGGTCACCGAGATCAGCCGCCAGGTGCAGGATTCCGCGCGCATCGCGACCGAAGCTGTCGACCAAGCCCGCAAGACCAATGATCGCGTCAGCGAGCTCTCCAAGGCGGCAGCGCGCATCGGCGACGTGGTCGAGCTGATCAACACCATCGCCGGGCAGACCAACCTGCTCGCGCTCAACGCAACCATCGAGGCCGCGCGCGCCGGCGATGCCGGCCGCGGCTTCGCCGTGGTCGCGACCGAGGTCAAGGCTCTCGCCGAGCAGACGGCGAAGGCGACCGGCGAGATCGGCCAGCAGATCGCCGGCATCCAGGCCGCGACGCAGGAGTCGGTGGGCGCCATCAGGGAGATCAGCGGCACGATCGAGAAGTTGGCGGAAATCTCCTCGACGATCGCCGCCGCGGTCGAGGAACAGGGCGCCGCCACGCAGGAGATCTCGCGCAACATCCAGCAGGCGGCGCAGGGCACGCACGAGGTGTCGTCCAACATCACCGAGGTGCAGCACGGCGCCAGCGAGACCGGCTCCGCCTCGACACAGGTGCTATCGGCCGCGCAGTCGCTGTCGCAGGACAGCAACCGGCTGAAGCTCGAGGTGGGGCGGTTCCTGAGCACGGTAAGGGCTGCGTAAGCATTGCGCCTTGTAGGAAGAGGCCGCTTAGTCCTCGGCTAGCGAAGCCGTCGCGACAAAGACGGTCGACTCCCTCTCCCCGTTCTTCACGGGGAGAGGGTCGGGGTGAGGGGCAGCCGCACGGGTGGTGTGAGTAGAGACGCCCGTAAGCAGGAGCGAATAGCTTGCGTCACTGGGTGTGGCTGCCCCTCACCCCAGCCCTCTCCCCGTGAAGAACGGGGAGAGGGAGCGCACCGGCCGCACCGCGATGCTTGTGACTTTCAGGCACATTGCAAATGAGCGTAACTCATTAGTCCCGTTTCATCACCGCTTCTCGATCACCAGGCTCTGCACCACACGGCCGAAGTAGCCCTTGGCGTCACCGAGCCGCGCCATCGCGAGCCCTGCACCGTCAAGGCCGATCCAGCTCTCGGCATCCAGCAAAATCCAGTCACCGACCGGCTCGCGCGCCATGTTGACGGTGAGGTCGGCGTTGAGGAAGGTGTAGCTGTGGAAGTCGAGCGCGGCAGAGGTGCCGTTGCAGAAGTCGCTGGCGACCACCGCGCGCATCGCCTGTGAGACGACGTGGCCCTCGACCAGCGGCCAGTCGACGCGGTACCAGATCGCCCCCGGGCCCCTGACGCCGAAGCGGCCGCGTGCGGCGCGCAAGGCCATGCCGCGCACGAACGGGCTGGTGGAGAAGTCCGCCGGTTCCGGCTGCGCATCTTCCGGTCCGACGAGATCGATCGGCAGCTCGCGCACGTCGTCCGGCAGCGGCACCGCGTCTTGCCTGATCTTCAGCACGGTCGCCGTGACCACCACGGTGTCGCCAGCACGCAGACGCACCGCACAGAGCTGGATCTTGCGGCCCTCGCGCAGAACCTCGGTCTCGACGGTCAGCTCGGCGAGCGGCACCGGCCGCATCAGGTCGATGGTCACGCGGGCGATGCGCATCGGCGACTTCGTCGGAATGCGCTCCGCCGCCCACACGGCCAGCGCCGACGGCGCGGACCCGTGCTGCATGGTCGGATCCCACGGTCCCGCGGCATCGGGACTGACGGTCACCTGATTGTCCGCGACGCGGAAGATCGGCCGCATCAGCGGGCGCCTTCCCACGCGTCAGCCGGCGCTGGCAAAGGCGCGATCGGCGCCATTGGGCAGTTCGATGTCGACCTCGAGCGTCGAGACATGCTTCCCCCGGTCCATGCGGACGATGACCTTGTCGGGATCGAGTACCACATGGCGCGAAACCACCGCGAGGATTTCCTCGCGCAGCTGCATCAGCAGATCGGGCTGGCCGCGCAGGCTGCGCTCATGCGCGAGCAGGATCTGCAGCCGCTCGCGCGCGACCGGCGCCGAGGCTGCACGTCCGGTAAAGAGCCGCAATACGCTCATGCAGCCCTCCGTCCGAGCAGCAGGTTCATCAGGCCCTTGCGCTCGGTCGGGATCTGCATCTCGACCTGCTCGCCCAGCAGGCGGCGCATCGCGTCGTGATAGGCGCGCGCAGGCGCGCTGGCCGGGCTGTTGAGCGTCACCGGACAGCCGACATTGGAGGCGCGCAGCACGTCCTGGCTTTCCGGCACGATGCCGAGCAGCGGCGTCGCCAGGATTTCCAGCACGTCCTCGATCGACAGCATCTCGCCGCGCGCGGCGCGGCCGGCGTCGTAGCGGGTGATGAGGATGTGCTTCTCGACGCGCTCGCCGTTCTCGGCGCGCACCGTCTTGGAATCGAGCATGCCGATGATGCGGTCGGAATCGCGCACCGACGACACTTCCGGATTGGTGACGATCAGCGCCTCGTCGGCATAGCGCATCGCGAGCATGGCGCCGCGCTCGATGCCGGCGGGGCTGTCGCAGATCACCCAGTCGAAGCTCTTGCGCAGCTCGTGGATGACGCGGCCGACGCCGTCCTCGGTCAGCGCGTCCTTGTCCTTGGTCTGGGAGGCCGGCAGCAGCCAGAGGTTCTCCAGCCGCTTGTCGCGGATCAGCGCCTGCGGCAGCTTGGCGACGCCATGCACGACGTTGATGAGGTCGAACACCACGCGGCGCTCGGCGCCGAGCACGAGATCGAGGTTGCGCAGGCCGACGTCGAAATCGACCACCACGACCTTCTCGCCGGCCTGCGCCAGCGCCGCGCCCATCGCCGCCGTGGTGGTGGTCTTGCCGACGCCACCCTTGCCCGACGTCACAACAAGTACTTTCGCCATTTTTCGAATCCTCCTGCTACTCAGTTCAATGCAACGATCTTCATGGAATGCCCTTCGAGCCGCGCCTGCGCGGCCTTACCGCGCAAGGTGGCGTCGATCTGCTCTGCGGTCTGGTAGTAGCCGTCGATCGCGACCAGCTCGGCTTCGATCTTCTGGCAATAGATGCGCGCCGCGGCGTTGCCGTTGATGCCGGCCATCGCGCGGCCGCGCAGCGCGCCGTAGACGTGGATCGAGCCGCCGGCGACGATCTCGGCGCCCGACGACACCGCGCCGAGCACGGTGACGTCGCCGTCGGGGAAGACGATCGATTGTCCCGAGCGCACCGGCTGGTCGAGCAGCAGCGAGGTCGGCTGCTGCAAGGACGGCTTCTCCGGCTCGATCTCCTGCACGGCGCAGTGACGTCCGCCGGACAACAGAGGCGGCATGCCGAGCGACAACCGCCCCTGCTCGACGCCTTCGAGACCGAGCACGCGGATGTTGCGCGACTCGATGCTCTTGATCAGGTGGGTGATGGCGAGCGGGCTCAGATCCACCGCGGAGAGATCGAGCACGATCGGCTTGCCGACGAAGAAGCCGGGCGACCCTGCGAGCGTCGCATCGAGCTCGCTGAGCCAGTCGGCAATGGGTACCACCGGCGAGAACACGAAGGCGACGTAGGAGCGCCCGCGCAGACGAATAAGAGGACGTACCGTTTCAGCGCTGGCACTCATGACCATCCGACCCAACCCTTCTTAGTGATTGGTTAACTGTCGGCGCGAGATGGTTAACGGATGGTTAAATCGACGCTAAGCCGCTCGAAAATCGACAGCGGCCCGCCCGACATAGTTCGATGATGATCGAATCGAGGCAGAATCTTGGCGTGATTGAGACGCAATTCATGAGCATCTGCGTCAAGACCTGTCACGCCTCATTTTAATCACATCATGATGATAACTTTAACGTACATATAATTCGGAGCTGACGGGTTTAGACGGTTCCGATCAATTGACACTCGTCAGGGGGCGGGGCATGGGATCGAGAGAGGCGCTGCAGGCACGATCAACGTGTCATGGCGCCTTGCAGGAAAGGGCTTTCGGCGTGCGATCGATGATCGGCGCGAACCGTCTGATTCTGCAAGTGATTCCGTGTGGACTGAAGTGGCAGAAGCGCTCCCGCTCTTCGTTTGAAACTAGCTCTCATACGACCGTGGCAGAAGCGTATCAGTTTACCGGAATCGAGCGTCAGAGGAGTAGCGTATGAGTTCGTTGAGTGAACAGAATCCGATGAACCCGCAGGACCCGCTGCACTATGCTCCGCGGTGGCTGCGTGAACGACCGGAAGCCGCGCGTCTATCTCTCGTCGGTGACACCGCCAAGGCAGCGGAGGCGGCCGAGCGTCCCGCTTCGGGACAGCAAGGTCCGCTCGACGCTCGCTTGGAGACCGCCGTGTTCGAATCCCTCCGTCAGTCGTTGAATCCGCAAGTGATGCGCGAGCCGCCGGAGTTCGAGCGGGAGCGCGACCGCCGCTCGGTCGTGTTCAAGATCGCCGGCCGCTTTGCAGCCGCCACCGGCGTCGCGGCCGTCGTCGCACTGTTCTTCGTCAACATCGTTCCGGTGTGGCGCCAGCCTGATGCGAGCTCGTCCTTCGTCGCTGCCGTGCAGTCGATGAAGACGCTGCCGCCGGTCGCAGCCGATGCCCAGGACGCCAAGGCCGACCAGACCAGCGCGCTGCCGGAGCGTGTCGAGGCTCAGGCCCCGGCGCTGTCGCAGTTCAAGTCGCTGCTCGCGGACGCTCCGGCGCCGACGGCAGAGGCCGATACGCCCGAAAAGCCCATGCTGCAGCAGTTCATGCAGTGGAACCAGAAGACGGGTCAGATGGAGCGGGTTCGCTAATCCGCTTCGACTGAGCCGGCATCCAACATCTTTCAAGGCGATCATGATCGACGTCCTACCGCAGAAAGCGGCAGCACGCGGTCCGTTAGCTCACGCCCGCATCGCAGTGATCCTGCTCGGGAGCATCGTGGCCAGCGGAGCCTTTGCCGTGACCGGCGATGCCCAGGCGGCGCCGGGCGAGAATGTGAGCGTGGCGCGCCAGCTCGGCAGCCGCGTCGGACCGATCATCGGCTCGGCGCTCGCCTGCCGTGACATCGCCCGGCCGCGCATCCAGGCGATCATCGAGAAGTTTCAGCTCGTCATCCGCGAGGCCGCCGCCGGCGAAGCCGATCGTGACGAATTGACGCGCCTGCTCGACCGCTATGTGGCAGAAGGCCGCAGCCTGGTCACCTCAGGCCGGATGGATTGCCGCAGCGCCGATCGCCAGCTCGCCGATCTCGAACAGTCCATTGCGGCCCCCACCCCGGCGCGCTCGACGCTGCCGGGCGTGACGATAGCGCCGTCCAGCGCCGTGGCAGCGATCGCGCCGGCGCAGATCCTGCCGCCCGTGGTCGAGACCCGCGGCGTCACCCAGAACGACATCAAGTTCGGCATGGTCATCCCCCAGGGCGGCCCCGTGAAGGAAAGCGGGCGGCAGCTGAAGATCGGGGTCGAGGCAGCCTTCAACCGCAGCAACGAGGCCGGCGGCGTCAATGGCCGCGTGCTGAAGCTCGTGACCGCAGACGACGGCTATGATCCGTCGCGCACGCTCGATGCGATGAAGCAGCTGTATGAAAAGGACCAGGTGTTCGGCTTCATCTGCAATTTCGGCTCGGCCACGGCCGCCGTCGCCATTCCCTATGCGCTGGAGCGGCGCGCACTGTTCTTCGCGCCCTACACCGGCGCCAATGTGGTGCGCCACGATCCGCCGGACCGCTACGTCTTCAACTACCGGCCGAGCTACGCCGAGGAGACCGACACGCTGGTCCGCTATCTCGTCAAGATCCGCAAGCTGCAGCCGCGCCAGATCGTCGTGTTCGCGCAGCACGACGCCTTCGGCGATGCCGGCTTCGCCGGCGTCTCCAAGGCCTTCCGTACGCTCGGCGCCAACGAGAACGCGATCGTGCGGGTCAACTATCCGCGCAACAGCGTCGAGGTCGACGACGCCATCAGTCAGCTCCGGCTGCTGAAGACGCCGGTCCGTGCCGTGATCATGCTCGCCACCACGCGCGCCGCGGCAAAGTTCATCGAGAAGGCACGCGACGTCTTCCCCGGTGCGATCTTCGCCAACATCTCGGCGGTGGACGGCTCCGCGCTCGCCAGCGAGCTGACGCTGCTCGGCCCGCGCTACACCGAGAACGTCATCGTCACCCAGACGGTGCCGGGCGTATCGGGCTACTCCAGCCTGGTGCTGGACTACAAGAATGCGCTGGCGAAGTACTTCCCGGGCGAGCAGGCCGACTACATGTCGCTCGAAGGCTACATCTCGGCGAGCATCCTGATCGAAGGCTTGAAGCGTGCCGGCCGCAGCTTCGACACCGAGCAGCTCGTCGACACCCTGGAGACGATGCGCGACCTCGATCTCGGACTTGGCGTCCGGCTCGGCTTCGACCGCTCCGAGCACCAGGCTTCGCACAAGATCTGGGGGACCGCGCTGGACGAAAGCGGCAGCTATCGACCCATCGAACTTGATTAGGATACCGCCGAAACGGAGTGAGCCCCTAGCAAGGGCGGATAAAAACACGACAGAGAAACCCGACATTAATTCGAAATGCCACGAATATCAGAGCGGTGAGGATTAGCAGCAGCTCCTAGAGCGAATGGATAGATAGTTCGATGACGGTTCATTGGTCCGCCTTGATCATCGGGAGCCTGTTAGCGGCTTCCACCAGTCCCGCTTTTGCGGCAGCAACCGACGTCGTCAAGGATCTCGCCGGCCGGGTGGGACCGATCGTAGGACAGGCATCGGCCTGCCCGGACATTGCTCAGGGCCGTGTCCAGACCATCGTCGACAAATTCCGCGAAGCCATCCGCCAGTCGACCACGAATGATGGCGAGCGCGATCAGCTGACCCGCAGTTTCAACGGCTACATTGCCGAAGGCCGCAGCCGCACGGGCGGCTCGCAGGCGAACTGCGCGGTGGCCGAGCGGCAGCTGACCGATCTCGAGCGCTCGCTCAACCAGCCGGCCGCAGCCGGACCGGGGACGGCGACCAGGGCCGAGGCCACGACCGGCGCCGTCACCTCCGGGCCGATGCGCGGCGTCACCGATCGCGAGATCCGGTTTGGCATGGTGCTGCCGTTCTCGGGCATCCGCAAGGAGACCGGACGCCAGATGCGGCAGGGCATCGAGGCCGCCTTCTCGCGCGCCAACGACGCCGGCGGCATCAACGGACGCACGCTGCGGCTGGTCGCCGCCGATGACGGCTACGATCCGAACCGCACGCTCGCCGCGATGACGCAGCTCTACGACAAGGAGCAGGTGTTCGGCTTCATCGGCAACGTCGGCACCGCCAACGCGCAGGTGGCAATTCCCTATGCGCTGGAGCGGCGTACGCTGTTTTTCGCGCCGAACACCGGCGCGGCGGTGGTGCGGCGCGATCCGCCGGACCGCTACGTCTTCAACTACCGGGCGAGCTACGCGGAGGAGACGGCTGCACTGGTGCGCTATCTCGTCAAGATGAAGCGCATCGCGCCCAAGCAGATCGCCGTGTTCACGCAGCAGGACGCGTTCGGAGATGACGGCTTCGCCGGCGTCGCGAAAGCCTACCGGCAGTTGAACATCCCCGATCCGGTGACGCGCATCAACTATCCGCGCGCGACGATGGACGTGGAAGAGGCCGTCAATCAGGTGAAGGCGCACAAGCCCGGCCTGAAGGCCATCATCATGGTGGCGACCGACCGGGCCGCCGCGAAGTTCATCGAAAAGACGCGCGACGCGGTGCCGGGCCTGATCTATGCCAACGTCTCCGCCGTCGGATCGACCTCACTGGCGACCGAGCTGAAGCTGCTCGGGCCGCGCTTCACCAACGGCGTCATCGTGACGCAGGGCGTACCGGCCGTTTCCGGCTATTCGAGCCTCGTGCTCGACTACAAGAATGCGCTCGCCAAATACGCTCCCGGCGAGGCGCCGGACTACACCTCTCTCGAAGGCTACATCGCGGCGACGATCCTGATCCAGGCGCTGAAGCAGACCAACCCGCTCGACACCGAACGGCTGGTCGACACGCTCGAATCCATGCGCAGCCTCGATCTCGGTCTCGGCACTCCACTTGCATTCGGACGCGCGGAGCACCAGGCCTCTCACAAGATCTGGGGCACCGCGCTCGACGAGAACGGCACGTATCAGGCAATCGAACTTGAGTAGAGTTAGCGTCAAAGGGGAATAACTGGTGAAGACGCTTCGTTAGCAGGTTCTAAAGTATGATCGGAGATTGGCGTGTCGGGTTACCGAAATGGTCATGCTCTTAGGAAAGGCTGGTCTGTGCATGGTGACGGTCTTATGTCTTCTCCGTCGCAGACAGAGCGTCAATTCACCAGGCGGAAGACCTGGATGGGGTCCATAGTGGGATAGTGGCAATGAGCTTTCGTTCTAGCGTGTTCTTGGTTGCGGCATTGCTCGCAACGCCCGCCAGCGCGGCGGGCACCAATGCGGATGTGGTGCGTAATCTTGCGAGCCGGGTCGGGCCGATCGTGGGAGCAGCATCCGCCTGTCAGGCGATCGACCAAGGCCGCGTTCAGGCCATTGTCGACAAGTTTCGCGAGGTGATCCGGGAGGCCTCCACGGGCGGCTCGGATCGCGACGAGCTCACGCGCGTGTTCAACGGCTATGTCGCCGACGGCCGCAATCGGGTCGGCGCGGCGCAGACCGACTGCAACACGGCCGGCCGCCAGCTCGCCGAGCTCGAGCGCTCGCTCGGGCAGACCGCACCGAGCCAGACGGCCACCAGCCTCGCCGGCGTGATCGCGCCGTCGGCGGCTGTTGCCGCGACGGCGCCGACCGCAACGCTGCCGCCTCCGACCGCCAACAACGTTCAGGGCGTCACTCCCAACGAGATCCGCTTCGGCATCGCCGCTCCGTTCTCCGGCGCAGCCAAGGAGCTCGGCCGGCAGATGAAGATGGGAATCGAGGCCGCCTTCAACCGCGCCAACGACACCGGCGGCATCAACGGACGCTCGCTGCGCCTGTTCTCCGCCGATGACGGCTACGAGCCGTCGCGGACGCTGGACGCAATGAAGCAGCTCTACGAAAAGGACAAGGTGTTCGGCTTCGTCGGCAATGTCGGCACGCCGACCTCGGCCATCGCGATGCCCTACGCGCTGCAGCGTCGGGTGCTGTTCTACGGAGCGTTCACCGGCGCCAACATTCTGCGCAATGATCCGCCGGATCGTTACGTGTTCAACTATCGGGCCAGCTACGCCGAAGAGACCGACACCGTCGTTCGCTATCTCGTGAAGCTGCGCCGCATTCCGGCCAAGGATATCGCGGTGTTTGCTCAGCAGGATTCCTATGGAGATGCCGGCTTCTCCGGAGTCGCCAAGGCTTTCCGATCGCTGGGCCTTGCCGACACCTCGATCCTGCGCCTCAACTACAAGCGCAACACCGTCGATGTGGACGACGCGGTCAATCAGCTGCGCGCTCTCAAGAATCCGCCCAAGGCGATCGTCATGGTCGCAACCTACCGGGCGGCCGCGAAGTTCATCGAGAAGACGCGCGATCTGTTCCCGCATCTGATCTACACCAACGTCTCGTTCGTCGGCTCGACCGAGCTGTCGGATGAGTTGATGCTGCTCGGCCCGCGTTATGCCAGCGGCGTGATCGTCACCCAGGTGGTGCCGGCGGTCGGCGGCTATTCCAGCGCCGTGCTCGAATACAAGAGCGCGCTGGAGAAGTACTTCCCGGGCGAGGCTCCGTCCTATGTCTCGTTCGAGGGCTACGTCGCAGCCAACGTGCTGGTTCAGGCGCTGCGAAAAGTCGGACCGCAGCTGGACACCGAGGCTCTGATCGACACGCTGGAAAACATGCAGAGCGTCGATCTCGGCCTTGGCGCCAAGCTCGGCTTCGGCCGCGCAGAGCACCAGGCCTCGCACAAGATCTGGGGTACGGCGATCGACGAGCGCGGCAAGTTCCAGGCGATCGAGCTGGAGTAGCCGGACGGCCCAATACAGCGTTCGAGAGGCGCGGCAGCTCAGTCTGCCGCGCCTTTCGCGTTCTGGCGACCGCTCGAAAGCGCGAGCCTGGACGGCGACGACGGCCTTGTCCCCTTTTGAAGGGGAGACCGGCAGGCCGCTCGGCGATTTGCCGCGTCTCTCGCCCGGCCGAGAGGCGACGGAAGGTGGAGAGCCCTGCCCCCATCGCCGCCCCCAGGCCGGCTGATTTCAACTAAAAGTTGCTTTTCTCTCCCAACGATGACTTGTATTCCAGGTGGAACCGCGTGATCCTACGCAACGGTATTTATCGAACTCGATCCCGCCCACCCCGACCGCAACTCCGGCAGACATGCTGCGCCCGCGACAGGTAGCCGTGTCTTCTCGTGGCGTCCGCGTCGCGCGGCGGAACAATTCCGCGCGCTGGGTTGAACCCGGATGGAAGAGCAGCAAGCTATGATGTCGACATCCGACCTCACCTCAGCCGACTGGCGCGCGATGCTGGCCCTGGTAGGAGAGATCGGCGAGCTTAGCGCCACCCCTGGAAAGGCCTGCGCGCATCTGATGGCCCGCTTGGCAGATCTGATCGGCTCCGGTCCGGTTTGGTGGAGCGTGGTCGGGGGGGCCGCCAGCGGCGACGGACAGGCGAACGATGCGGCCGACGTGATGCGGTCGCGCGTCCATGGGCTCGATCGCGCAACCCTGCAGAGATGGGAGCGGGACTATCTGCAGGCGCGGGTCTATGGCGAGCACCCCATGTGGGAGAAGGCCTTTGCCGCACCTGGCCGTCCGCGAAGCTTCCTGCGGCGGGACATCGTCGAGGACAGTGTCTGGTATCGCAACCCGCACGTCACCGACTACGTCCGGGGCTTCGGCGCTGACGATATCGTGGCCGCCATCGTCCCGACCGGCGACGGCACCGAGCTCTGCGTCGCAGCCATGCGATCCTGGGGCGACGTCGGCTTCACGGCGCGCGAACGCGAGATCATCCAGCTGCTGGCGACCAGCACGGCATGGCTGGCGCGGCGGCCGGATCCCCTCGCCAGCATCGCCAACGGCCACATTCGGCCCCCTGTCACGATCGCCGACCTGGCGCCGCGTCATCGCGCGGTGCTGGAGCTGCTGGCCGCCGGCCACAGCGAGAAGATGATCGCCGCGACGCTGAACATCAGCCCCCGCACGGCGCACAAATATATCGAGCAGATCTACCGCGCCCTCGACGTTTCCAGCCGAGCCGAGCTGATGGCGCGATTCATTGCGCGCTGACAACACTTGCACACAAACGGCCGAAGGTAGCCATTTGGCTACGCTGACCGCCGGCTGGTCTCACCGGTAGCGTGATCGGGTGCCGTGCTGCGCCGCCCCGTCGGCGCCGCCCAAAGCGTTCAGCTCCGGAGACTGGAATGCCTGCCCCCTCGACCCGCCGTGCCTTGCTGGCCTCCACGGCGCTGACCACCCTCATACTGGCTTCGAGCATGCTGACGCCGATACGGCCCGCCACGGCTCTGGACGGCACCTGGGAAGCGACACCCGCCACGGGCGACTTCAACTCCGGAGCCAATTGGAGCACCGGTAACGTGCCGACCGGCACCGCCACTTTCGATATGTCCTCGACCACGAACGTGACGCTCACGAGCAGCGCCACCCTCGGTGAGTTCGTGTTCACCCCGGGCGCATCGAACTACAGCTTCACGACCACCTTTCAGACCCTCACCTTCGCCGGG
The DNA here is from genome assembly GCF_032377575.1 of Bradyrhizobium sp. SZCCHNS2022. NCBI lineage: Bacteria > Pseudomonadati > Pseudomonadota > Alphaproteobacteria > Hyphomicrobiales > Nitrobacteraceae > Bradyrhizobium > Bradyrhizobium sp. SZCCHNS2022. The sequence continues at coordinate 5,001,414 of NZ_JAUHHZ010000001.1, forward strand.
CTCGGCATCGTCATCAATGGCGGCAGCGCCACGTTCAACATGACCGGCGGCATGTTCGTGGCGATGTCGTTCTGGAACAGCGCCTCGGCCGGAACGGCCACCATCACAGGATCCGGATTGAGCTTCTTCGGCAACAGCACGGCCGGCTTTGCCAACATCACCAACGACTCCACCTCGTTGAGCAACAGCGCCACGCTCGGCCATGCCACGTTCAACAACCAGGGAAGCCTGGTCCTGTTCGACACCAGCACCGCTGGTAGCGCCATCATCGCCTCCTACTCCGACACGAGCTTCTACAATTCGAGCAGCGCCGGCACCGCCACGATCACCAACCACAGCGGCGGCGTGACATTCTCGCAAAGCTCCACCGCAGCCAATTCCATCATCACCAACGACAATGGCGCGACGCTGTCATTCCAAGAGAACAGCACGGCCGCTGACGCGACCATCACCAACAACGGCAGCATGGTCGTCCTGAACAATGCCACGACCGGCAACGCGACCATTGTCAACAACGCCGGCGGCACCGTGAACTACGCGGGATCGACCGGACCCGCCAATGACGGCCGGCTGAGCGCCGGCTCGATCGCCGGTGGCGGCAACTACGTCCTCGGCAGCAATGAGCTCACCGTCGGCGGCAACAACAGCTCCACCACCGTCAGCGGAATCATTTCCGGCACCGGATCGCTGGTCAAGGCCGGCACCGGCATGCTGAGGCTGTCCGGCCTCCACACCTATACCGGCGCGACGCTCCTCGACGCCGGCACCTTGGCGATCGATGGCTCGATCGCGACCTCCAGCCGCCTCACCGTCGCCAATGGTGCAACGCTCGGCGGCATCGGGCAGTTGCCCGGCGTCGTCGTCAATGCCGGTGGCATGCTCGCTCCCGGCAATTCGATCGGCACTCTCACCGTCAACGGCAATCTGCAGTTCGGCACCGGCAGCACCTACCAAGTCGAGGTGTCCCCCACCTCGGCGGACCGGACCAACGTCACGGGTACCGCGAACCTGACCGGCGCCACCGTGAATGCCGTGGCGTTGCCGGGCAGCTTCAGGCAACAGACCTACACCATCCTCAATGCGACCGGCGGGCTCGGCGGCACGCAGTTCGCCGGGCTCGACATTACCGGCACGTTCAGCGACGTTCGCAACCCGCATCTCACCTATGATCTCAACAACGCCTATCTCGTGCTCGACCCCAGCACCCTGACGCTGGCGCCAGGCGCAAGCCGCAACCAGGCCAATGTCGCGGGCGGCCTCAACCGCGCGGTGGTCGGCGGCATCACGCCCCCGGCCGGGTTCGACACCCTGCTCAAAATGCCATCCAATACAGCCGGCCGTGCGCTCGACCAGCTCTCCGGCCACAGCAACACGCCCGCCCAGAGCGGGGCGACGCAGCTCGGCGGCTCGTTCCTGACGATGCTGTCCAATCGCTCGGGTCCCGGCAATGGCGGCGGCTCCGCCGCGCCGCTCGGCTATGCGGGCGAGCGCCGCGGCACGCCGGCGGCCGTGCGCGAGGCCTTTGCCGCGTTCGAATCGCCCGACCGCCCCGACATGCGCTGGAATGTCTGGGGCAGTGGATTCGGCGCCGGCAACAAGCTATCGGGTGATGCCGCAACAGGCAGCCGCGACAGCTCGGCGCGCGCCGGCGCCGTCGCTGCAGGCGCGGACTATCGTTTCGCGCCCAACACACGCGCCGGCTTCTCGCTCGCCGGCGGCGCCATGAGCTGGTCCGACGGCGCCGGCGGCGGCAGCGCCGATCTCATGATGGCCGGCGTCTATGGCAAGCACGAGATCGGACCGACCTACATCAGCGCCGCCGCGAGCTACGCCAACTACTGGATGTCGACGACGCGCACCGTCACCGTCGCCGGTCTCGACCAACTGGGCGCGCGCTTCAACGCGCAGAGCTTCGGTGGGCGCATCGAGGCCGGCCACCGCCTGCCGGTGCCGTTCCTCTCGGCGCACTGGACGCCCTATGGCGCGATCCAGGCGCAGGGCTTCCGCACCCCGGCCTATGCCGAGACCGCGTCGCAGGGCTCCAACCAGTTCGCGCTGAGCTATGCCGGGCGCACCGCGACCGCGTTCCGCGCCGAGCTCGGCGTGCACACGGACCGGACCATCGCGATCGAGAATGGCGGCCAGCTGACCTTGTTCGGCCGCACCGCCTACGCCCATGAAGTCGTCAGCAATCCGTCCGTGACCGCCAACTTCGCCGCGCTCGGCACGACCAGCGGCTTCACCGTGTTCGGCGCCAAGCCGTCGCAGAACCTGATGGTGTCCTCCACCGGCGCCGAACGGCAGCTCGCCAGCGGCGTGTCCTTCATGGTCCGCGCCGACACCGAATGGGGCGAGCGCTCGCGGACCTGGTCCGGCACGGGGCGCATCCGCTATACCTGGTAGTCAGTGGAGATGAGCCTGCGCGGGGTGGCGAGCGAGGCTACGCGCAATTCACGGCGATCGTCGCGAAAATGATCCCCGCTCTCTCCTTCGTCATTCCGGGGCGTGCGCAGCACGAGCCCGGAATCCATCTCACGACAGCGCATGCGGCCTAATGGATTCCGGGCTCGCCGCGCTGGCGCGCGCCGCCCCGGAATGACATCGAGTTTGAAGCACGACCGCAGGCCGCCACCTCACAGCGGCGGGTCGATCGCCTCGTCGTATTCCTTCTTGAATCGGGCGATCAGCTCCGCGGCGGGCAGCACGTCCTTGATGGCGCCGATGCCCTGGCCGGAGCCCCAGATCTCCTTCCACGCCTTCGGCTTGGCGCGCTCGCCGGAGGCATCCGTGCCGAAGCTCATCTTCGACGGATCGGAGGTCGGCAGATTGTCGGGATCGAGGCCGGCGTTGACGATCGACGGCTTCAGGTAGTTGCCGTGCACGCCGGTGAACAGGTTCGAATAGACGATGTCATCGGCGCCCGACTTGGTGATCATGTCCTTGTAGGCCTCGACGGCATTGGCCTCCTTGGTGGCGATGAAGGCCGAGCCGACATAGGCGAAGTCGGCGCCGAGCACGCGGGCAGCGCGGATGGCGCGGCCATTGGCGATCGCGCCCGACAGCGCGATCGGGCCGTCGAACCAGCTGCGGGTCTCCGCAACAAAGGCGAACGGCGAGATCGTGCCGGCATGGCCGCCGGCGCCGGCCGCGACCAGGATCAGGCCGTCGGCGCCCTTCTCGATCGCCTTGTGGGCGAAGAACTGATTGATCACGTCGTGGAAGACGATGCCGCCCCAGCGATGCGCCGCCTGGTTCAATTCCTCGCGTGCGCCGAGCGAGGTGATCACCATCGGCACCTTGTACTTCTCGCACAGTGCCAGATCCTGCTCGAGCCGGTTGTTGGAGCGGTGCACGATCTGGTTGACCGCGAACGGCGCCGACGGACGCTCCGGGTGCGCGCGGTCATAGGCGGCGAGCTCCTCGGTGATGCGCGCCAGCCATTCGTCGAGCAGCGCGGCAGGCCGCGCGTTGAGCGCCGGAAACGAGCCCACCACGCCGGCCTTGCACTGCGCGATCACCAGATCGGGCACGGAGATGATGAACAGCGGCGAGCCGATGACCGGGATCGACAGGCGCCCCTTGAACAAGGCAGGCATGGACATGGATGGGAATTCCTCGTTGTGAAATGCGGAAACGCTCGTGATGGCGAGCATGCCCGACATCATGCCGTCATGGCAATTCGCCCGCAGAGGGATCGGAAAAGCCCGTGGAGGGTCTTGCGTTGAGACGCTGACGACCTATTGGCAGAGCGCAGAGGTAACAAACGTGTCGGTGCGGCAGTCGTCCGGCTTGCGCTGCCGGCCGGGGATCAGCACCTTGGCCGAGCAGGTCTCCGCCGAATCGGTGTTGAGGCTCTTGCCTTCCTTGTAGCCCTTGCCCTGGCACAGCCGGTCCGCGCCGAGCTTGCAGTCCGGCGTGCCGTTGGCGGCGATCGGGCAGACGATGCGGCCCGAGATCATCGTGGACGGCTTGGCGAGCCGCGAGAGCGTCTCGCCGGTGTCCTTCAGCACGCCAGGCGGATTGTCGCCGGCCTTTGGTGCGGGCTGCCGGGGCGGCTGTTGCGCCCGATCAGCGGGAGCCGCTTCCCCTTCCGCCGGCCGCTCGCCATCGGCCTCGCTTGGACGCTTCAGCGGAATGATCGACATCTTCTCGAACAGCTTGCCGAGCTCTTCCACCAGACCGGGATTGCCGGGCGGTGACGCCGGTTCTGCGGCGGGCGCCCGCTGCGGCGGCTGTTGCGGCGCCTCGCGCAAGCCCAGCGGCGGCTCCGATTGCGCCCATGCCGTGGCGGCGCAGAGCACGATGACGAGCGGCGCCAGCGCTGCAACCAGCCCTCGGCGCCGTGGCCACATCAGATCAGCTTCAATGCGACGACGAAGCCGGCGACCAGCACCGCCGCGCCGATCGCCACCCACAGACCGAGATGCTTCTCGATATGCACCCGGATCCACTCGCCGTAGCGGTTGAGCACGATCGCGGCGATGAAGAAGCGGCCGCCGCGGGCCACGATCGAGCAGACGATGAACAGGAACAGGTTGTAGCCCGCAAAGCCGGACGTGATCGTGACCAGCTTATAGGGGATCGGCGTCAGCCCCTTGAGCAGGATGATGACGGCCCCCCACTCGGCATAGGACGCACGGAAGGCTTCGACCTTGTCGCCCAGGCCATACAGATGGATCAGCCACTGGCCGAGCGAGTCGTAGAGCAGCGCGCCGATCGCATAACCGACCACGCCGCCGGCGACCGAGGCGGCCGTGCAGACGCCCGCGAACAGCCAGGCGCGCTGCGGCTTGGCCAGCGACATCGGGATCAGCATCACATCCGGCGGCACCGGAAAGAACGAGCTTTCGGCGAAGGCGATCGCCGCCATGATCCAGAGGGCATGCGGCTTGTGGGCGGCGTCGATACACCAGTCATAGATCCGTCTGAGCATGGTCCGCGATGAAGCAAACCAGACAGCGTTTGTCCATGGGCGATGTGCCGGTCGTGTGCCGCGTCAATGCCGCTTGCGGATCGTCCGGCCTTCGGCCGCGACGATCGGTCGCCCCGGCAGGCGTCCAGGCGCGGCCTTGGCGACCTTCGCCGGCGACTTCGGCAGCTTCTCGGCAATGCCGAGCATCAGCTCGCGCCGCTCCATCTCGCGCCAGACGTCGTCGGGCTGGATGCCGAGCTCGGCCCAGAGCACTGCGAGATTGTAGAACAGGTCGGCGCTCTCCCGCACCACGGCCTGGACATCACCGCCGACCGCGTCGATGGCGACCTCGATGGCCTCCTCGGCGAGCTTCTTGGCCATCTTGCCCGTGCCCTGCTGCATCAGCTTGGCCGTGCGCGAGCGCGCGGGATCAAGATCCCTCGCAGCCAGAATTGCACGATAGAGCCGCTCGATCGAATCGGTCATTGGGCCACAATAGTTAAAATCGATGGCTTCGGTGTTAACGACTGCGGCAGACATGAAAAAATCCGCCGGCGCTGGGGCCGGCGGATCGCTAGGATGATCTGCGATCACCAGTGCGGGTGATGGTGATAGCCGCCACCATAATACGGGCCGCCGCCATAATAGCCCTGACCATAGCCATAGCCGCCGTAATAGGCCGGGCGGCCGTAGTAGTAGTGGTCCTCGTAATAGGAGCGGCGGTTCTGGGCCGCGGCAATTGCCAGGCCGGTGCCGACGATGCCGGCAAACGCCGCAGCTGCGGCCGCGCCGCCATTGCCGCGATAGTGCCGCCGGCGCGCGCTGACGTCGGTCAGGCCGCCATCATTGGCCGTCTTGGCGACGACGCCCTTCTCAGCCGGGGCAGAGCCGGCGAAGGCGAGCGTCGGCTGAACGGCCGTCAAGGTCACCGCGGCCACCGTCGCCAGGACGGTAGCACGGCCAAAGCGTGAAAAACTTCCGCGCTGTGCGATCATGTGGATCCTCCGTACGATCAAATCTCGCGAACCAACTCCTCAACTGGGGTGACAGTTCCCCCGGCGAAACCAGGAGTCGAAGCCGCAAATCGCCGCAGGTCTTGCTCATGGACCGTTCAGATTCGATCGGACATGATCAGGCGCCCGCCGGCCCCAGTGCTCCGTCACGAAATTGACACGCGGGAGGCCGTGAACTGATTAGGATACCGGCGAGACAACGCCGGTGTAACCTCGGACGATGTGACCTCGTGACTTCCTGCGTGACCTGATGCGTATGCGACGACCCGTCACCCTGCTCGCCCTGGCGCTGCTCGCAGCGGTCGTGGCACCTGCGTGTCTGTCGCAGAAGGCGTCCGCCGAGGAGACCAAGCGTGCCGTCGCCGTCATGTTCGCGCTCGACCGTCCGATCGACGGCAGCATGGCGCCGATCGTGCTCGCCGCCAGCCGCGGATTGTTCGGCACCGAGGGTGTGACCGTCACGACGACGATCGCCAAGGGCTCGCCTGATGCGATCGCCCGGGTCGCCGCGGGCGAGGCCGACATGGCGCTCGCCGACATCAACGAGCTGATCCGTTATCGCGACACCCAGGGCAGCCAGCCGGTGAAGGCCGTCTTCGTGCTGTTCAACAAGGCGCCCTACGCCATCATCGCCCGCAAGAGCCGCGGCATCAACGGGCTCGCCGACCTCGAGGGCAAGACGATCGGCGTCGCCGAGGGCGACCTCTCGATCCGGCTATGGCCGGCGGTCGTCAAGCACAACCACCTCAAGCCCGAGACGATCAAGCTGTCGCGTGTCGGCGCGGCCGTGCGCGAGCCGATCCTGTCGGCCGGCCAGGTCGATGCCGTCAGCGGATTTTCCTACCTCTCTGCGCTCAATCTGCGCGACCGCGGCGTGCCCGCCGCCGATCTGGCGGTGCTGCGCTTCGCCGATTATGGCTGCGAGGCCTATGGCCACGCCGTGATCGTCAGTCCCGGCTTTGCCGCCAAGCAGCCCGCGGCCGTGAAAGGCTTTCTGCGGGCTCTGACCTCCAGCCTGCAGCTCGCGATCAAGGACCCTGCCGGCGCCATCGCCGACGTGGTGGGCCGGATGGACGATGGTTCGCGCGAGCTGGAGCTGGAGCGGCTACAGACGGTGCTCGCCGACAACGTGCTGACCTCGGACGTCCGCCGCGACGGCATCGGCGGCATCGATCCCGCCCGCTTCGAGCGGGCCCTCGACCAGCTCGCGCTGGATGGCAAATTTCGCCACAAGCGGCCTCTGCCTGCGGACATCTTCGACGACGGCTTCCTGCCCCCCGCCGACAGCCGCCTCGTCAACTGAGCGCTCGCCGCAGCAGCCTTTCCCTTGCTAACATGCGCCCGCGCGCCAGCCGGCGCGATTCCACCTCTGCCGACACAAACACTGCCGACACAAAGCGCCCGCCATGTCCTTGCTCCGCATCTATGCCCGCGTGCTCCAGCTGCTCGGAAAGGAGGCGCGGCTGGGCTGGATCGTCGCAGTCGCCAACCTCGCCCTCGCGGTGGCGCAGTTTGCCGAGCCCGTGCTGTTCGGGCGGATTGTCGATTCGCTGTCGAGCAACGCCTCGACCAGCACCGCCTGGCCGCTGCTCGCGGCGTGGGCGGCGTTCGGGCTGTTCACGATCGGCGCCAGCGCGTGGGTCGCGCTTCAGGCCGACCGGCTCGCCCACCGCCAACGCCATGCGGTGCTGACCAGCTATTTCGAGCACATCCTGCAGCTGCCGCTGACGTTCCATTCCGGCACGCATTCCGGCCGGCTGATGAAGGTCATGATCAACGGCACCGATGCGCTGTGGAAGCTGTGGCTGTCGTTCTTCCGCGAGCATTTTGCAGCGATCATGTCAGTGCTCGTGCTGCTGCCGCTGTCGCTGTACCTGAACTGGCGGCTCGCGATCCTGCTGTTCGTGCTGTGCGTGGTGTTCACGGTTCTCACGACCCTCGTCGTGCGCAAGACCTACGGCATGCAGAGCGAGGTCGAGGAGCACTACAGCGATCTCTCGGCGCGCGCCTCCGACGCGCTCGGCAATGTCGCGCTGGTGCAGAGCTTCGTCAGGATCGATGCCGAGGTGCAGGGCCTGCGCACGGTCGCCGGACAGTTGCTGTCGGTGCAGATGCCGGTGCTCGGCTGGTGGGCGCTGGTGACGGTCATCACCCGTGCCTCGACCACCATCACCGTGCTCGCGATCTTCACGCTCGGCATCGCCCTGCATCAGGCCGGGCTGACCTCCGTGGGCGAGATCGTGATGTTCGTGTCGTTCGCGACGATGCTGATCCAGAAGCTGGAGCAGGTCGTGTCCTTCATCAACAACGTGTTCATGGAGGCGCCGCGGCTGGCCGAGTTCTTCACCGTGCTCGATGCCGTGCCGGCCGTCCGCGACAGACCCGACGCGATCGAGGTCAGCCGCCTGTCGGGCCTCGTCGAATTCAACGACGTGTCGTTCTCCTATGACGGCAAGCGCCCGGCCGTGGAGGATCTCACCTTCACCGCGCTCCCCGGCCAGACCATCGCGCTGGTTGGCCCGACCGGTGCCGGCAAGTCGACGGCGATCGCGTTGTTGCATCGCGCGTTCGATCCGCAGTCCGGCTTCATCAAGATCGACGGCATGGACGTGCGCGGATTGAAGCTGGCGGCCTTGCGCCGGAACATCGGCGTCGTGTTCCAGGAGGCGCTGCTGTTCAATCGCTCGATCCGCGAGAACCTGCTGGTCGGCAAGCCCGACGCGACCGACGAGGAGCTGCGCACCGCCGCCGCCCGTGCCCAGGCGCTCGACTTCATCGATCGCGCCGAGCAGGGCTTCGAGACCAATGCCGGCGAGCGCGGCCGCATGCTGTCGGGTGGCGAGCGCCAGCGGCTGTCGATCGCGCGCGCGCTGCTGAAGGATCCGCCGATCCTGATTCTCGACGAGGCGACCTCCGCGCTCGATGCCGTCACCGAGGCCAAGCTGAATGCCGCGCTCGACGAGGTGATGAAGGGGCGCACGACCTTCGTGATCGCGCACCGGCTCTCGACCATCCGCAACGCGACGCGCATCCTGGTATTCGAGAACGGGCGCGTGATCGAAAGTGGAACGTTCGATGAACTCGTCAGCAAGGGCGGACACTTTGCGGAACTCGCAAAAGCCCAGTTCATGGTGCAAGAGAAGGCTCGTGCGACTCTCCCCGCGCCGGACGGTGACGAGACCACCGTCAAGGCCTGATCGCGGGACGCTTTCATCGTGGAATTGAATGGCTCGCCCCTGTTCTGGAGCGTCGAGCCGGTATAGGTTCGCGGCCTGCCGCAACCGCAGCGGCGCCGGACACGCTTGAAACCCGTAAGCCCGTTTGCCCACCTCACGACGCGAGGCGGGTTCTCAAAGGACCGGACCAGACCAGTGCAGACGCTTCGCCTGTTGTTCCGCAATGCCCCGATCAAGATCGTTGCTCTCGCCGCTGCGCTCGTGCTTGCGCCTCGCTTGGCCGGCGCAGAAGCGCTGCTGCTCGTCGAAGCCGACACCGGCAAGGTGCTGGAGGCGCAGAACGCGACCTATCCGTGGTACCCGGCCTCCGTCACCAAGCTGATGACGGCCTATGTGACGCTGAAGGCCGTGAAGGACGGCAAGGCCTCGCTCGACACGCTGCTGACGGTCTCGCCGACCGCAGCATCGCAGTCGCCGTCGAAGATGGGCTACCGGCCGGGTACGCAGGTCACGGTCGACAATGCGCTGAAGATGATGCTGGTGAAGTCGGCCAACGACATGGCGGTGGTGCTGGCGGAAGGCATCGGCGGCTCGATCGACGGCTTCTCGATCATGATGAACGAGACTGCGCAGAAGCTCGGCATGACCCAGACGAGCTACGTCAATCCGAACGGCCTGCCCGCCGATGGCCAGATCACCTCGGCGCGCGACCTCGCGATCCTGGCGCGCGCCATCATCCGCGATCTGCCGGAATACGAGTACTTCGTCCACATCCCCTCGATCCGCTATGGCCGCCGCGTCGTACAGAACTTCAACCGGCTGATCGGGCGCTATCCGGGTGCGGACGGCTTCAAGACCGGATTCATCTGCGCCTCCGGCTATAACCTGGTCGCCTCCGCCACCCGCAACGGCAAGCGCCTGATCGCGGTCGTGCTCGGCGCGAGCTCGGGCCAGATGCGCGCCGTGCGCGCGATCCAGATGCTGGATCGCGGCTTCAACACCAACCAGCTCACCTGGCTGAAGGCGCCGCTCGGCAATGTCGAGCAGCTCGTTCCGGTCGCCGCCACCCCGCCGAATCTGCGCGACGACATGTGCAATGGCCGGCGGCATCGCCCTGCGAGCGATGATGACGGCGAGGAGACGATCGCGGGGGCCGAAGGTGAAGCCACCGGCGGCACGCTGCTCGCCGGACTGCAGGCTCCGGCGCTGAAGCCGTCGGAGATCCTGGCGGCGGCGCCGGTGCCGTCCGAGCCGGTGCTCGTCTATACCGGCCCGACCCGCACCGGTGCGGCCCTGATCGCCGCCGTGGCGGCGGACGCCGATGCCCAGGCCTCGGCGAGACACCGCGGCAAGAAGGCGCATGCCGCTGCCAAGAAGGACGCCAAGCCCGCAACCCGGACCGCGGCCAAGAGCGACGGCGACGCCAAGGCCGGATCCAAGACGGCCGCCAAGCCCGGTGACGCGAAGGTGTCCGACGCCAAGCCAGCTGCCGCGCGCCCCGTCGCAGCCAAGCACGAAGCTGCCCCGAAATCAGCGGAAAAACCTGGATCCGACGCCGCCAAGCCCGGCAAGCCCAAGGCCGCCGCCAAGCCCAAGACCGCCGGCAAGCCGGCGCCAAAGGACGGCTGATACTGCGCCGCACGCCGGGCGGTTTAGCCGTCCATCGCCAGCGTCCGCAGCCTTTACCCTGCCTCTTTCGTCTACGCCCCGGCCGCTTGCCTTGCTCGGCCGGAAATTCGATATTGGCCGCCGAATGCCGCCCGGCTCTGACCGGAGCCGCAGACACGTCAAGCGACCATAAGAGACGATCAGAGAGGAAGGTTCATGGAGCGCATCTGGCTCAAGCACTACCCAGCCGGCGTTCCCGCCGACATCGATCCCAGCAAATACCAATCGCTGGTGGATCTGCTGGAGGAAAGCTTCAAGACGTTCGCTGACCGCCGCGCCTTCATCTGCATGGACAAGGCGATCAGCTACCGCGAGCTCGACGACATGTCGATCGCGATGGGCGCCTACCTGCAGGGCCTGGGGCTCGCCAAGGGCGCGCGCGTCGCGTTGATGATGCCGAACGTGCTGCAATACCCGATCGCGATCTCGGCCGTGCTGCGCGCGGGCTACACCGTCGTCAACGTCAACCCGCTCTACACGCCGCGCGAGCTCGAGCACCAGCTCAAGGACTCCGGCGCCGAGGCGATCATCGTGCTGGAGAACTTCGCTCACACGGTGCAGCAGGTGGTGGGGCACACCAGCGTCAAGCACATCGTCATCGCCAGCATGGGCGACCTGCTCGGCTTCAAGGGCGTCATCGTCAATCTTGTCGTCCGGCGCCTGAAGAAGATGGTGCCGGCGTTCTCGCTGCCGGGCGCGGTGCCCTTCAACGAAGCGCTGGCCGCCGGCCGCAGCAAGCGCTTCCAGAAGCCTGCGATCGGCCCCGACGACGTCGCCTTCCTGCAATATACCGGCGGCACCACCGGCGTCTCCAAAGGCGCCACGCTGCTCCATCGCAACGTCGTCGCCAACGTGCTGCAGAACGACGCCTGGCTGCAGCCCGTCATGGACCGGCCGCCGCATGTGGATCAGCTGCTGATCGTCTGCGCGCTGCCGCTCTACCACATCTTCGCGCTGACCTGCTGCTTCCTGCTCGCGGTGCGCGCCGGCGGCGCCAATCTGCTGATCCCCAATCCGCGCGACATTCCCGGCTTCATCAAGGAGCTGATGAAGTACCAGGTCAACACCTTCCCGGCGGTCAACACGCTCTACAACGGCCTGCTGCACCACCCTGATTTCAAGAAGCTCGACTTCTCCAAGCTGAAGGTCTCCAACGGCGGCGGCATGGCCGTGCAGCGCCCTGTGGCCGAGCATTGGAAGCAGGTGACGGGCTGCAGCATCGCCGAGGGCTACGGCCTGTCGGAGACCGCGCCGGTGCTGACCTGCAACGTGCCGACCTCGACGGAATTCACCGGCACGATCGGCCTGCCGCTGCCGTCGACCTGGCTGTCGATCCGCGACGATGACGGCAACGAGGTGCCGCTGGGACAGCCCGGCGAGATCTGCGCCAAGGGCCCGCAAGTGATGGCGGGCTACTGGAATCGTCCCGACGAGACCGCCAAGGTGATGACGGCGGACGGCTTCTTCCGCACCGGCGACGTCGGCGTGATGGCCGCGGACGGCTCGGTCAAGATCGTGGACCGCAAGAAGGACATGATCCTGGTCTCCGGCTTCAACGTCTATCCGAACGAGGTCGAGGAGGTCATCGCCACCCATCCGGGCGTGCTGGAGACCGCCGTGATCGGCCTGCCGGACGAGAAGACCGGCGAGGTCGTCAAGGCGTTCATCGTCAGGAAGGATCCCAACCTCACGCCCGAGGACATCATCAAGCACTGCCACGAGCAGCTGACCAACTACAAGGTGCCGAAGCTGATCGAGTTCAGGACCGAGCTGCCGAAGACCAATGTCGGCAAGATCCTGCGCCGGCAGCTGCGCGACGAGAAGAAGTCAGCCGCAGCAGCTTGAGACCATTGTCGCGGCAATGCCGGGCGTGCGATGACGGACACGTGAACACGGCGGACCGTTGCCGTTTCTGGCCCGCCGAATAGTGTGGTGCGTCTCGCGCGCCACACATCCAGGGGAAGGAGTAATTCAATGACCATTCAGGTAGGCGACAAGCTGCCGGAGGCCCAGTTCCGCGTCATGACCGGCGAAGGCCCGCAGGTCAAAACCACCGACGACATCTTCAAGGGCAAGAAGGTGGCGCTGTTCGCGGTGCCCGGCGCCTACACCGGCACCTGCCACAAGATGCATCTGCCCAGCATCTTCCTCAACGCCTATGCCATGAAGGACAAGGGCGTGGACACCATCGCGATCGTCTCGGTCAACGATGCCTTCGTCATGAACGCCTGGAAGCGCGACACCGACCAGCGCGACGAAGCCGTGTTCCTGGCCGACGGCAATGCCGAATTCACCAAGGCCATCGGCATGGAGCTCGACGCCTCCGGCGCCGGCCTCGGCATCCGCTCCAAGCGCTACTCGATGCTGGTCGAGGACGGCAAGGTGACGAAGCTCAACCTCGAAGCCGCCCCCGGCAAGGTCGAGGTCTCCGGCGGCGACACGCTGCTCGGGCAGCTGTGATCCTGCTTTCCTGACCTGATCCGAAAGCCCGCGGCGCCCCCGCGGGCTTTTTTTCTCTGCTTGGATCGAGCCGGCGTCTACCACGGAGAAGAGCACGGCAGCCGTCGCGGCGCCAATCTTCGATGAACAAAAGCCGCTCGGACGCGTTGTAGGCCCCGGTTCTTGGAACAATGGGAGGCCAGCATCTTCAGCGAGCAGACCGAGCAACTGGCGCAGGAAGATGTCCGCAGCGCGCGCCCGCCATGGGCGGCTGCACCTTCGTTTCCGATGGCCGCCGTCGTTTCAAACTTTCGCTGCGACGTCCTGATCATTGGCGCTGGGATTACCGGCGCGATGATGGCCGAACGGCTGACCCGTCGAGGCCGGGACGTCGTCGTGATGGATCGCGAAAAGCCCTGCCGCGGCAGTACGGCGGCCAGCACGGCCATGCTGTTGTGGGAGATCGACCGTTCGTTGAGCGAGCTCTCGGTGATGATCGGCTTCGAACGCGCTGCGCGGTGCTATCAGGCCAGTCTGCGGGCGGTGAACGAATTGATGCACTTGGTCGGGGAGCGCAGGCTGCCTGGCGAGCTGCGGCCGAGACAATCGCTCTATCTTGCGCGAGAGGATGATTCCCGCTCGCTGCGGGAAGAACTGGAGCAACGCGTTCGGGCTGGCCTTCCCGGCACATTTCTCGATCACCGAACCCTGCTCGAGAATTTCGGGTTTGCCCGCGCCGGGGCGATCCTGTCTCCCGGCGCGGCCGAAGCCGATCCGGTCAAGCTCGCAAGCGGTCTGCTGTCCCTCGCGCTGTCGCAGGGCGCGCGGCTGGTCCATGGTGATGCGGTCGCCTTTGACAGCGGCAGGGCAAGTGCCACGGTCGGCCTCGACAGTGGACATGAGATCGAAGCCCGTCACATCGTCCTGGCGACAGGATATGCGATGCCCGCAATCATCCAGCCGACGATCCATCGCGTCGCGTCGAGCTGGGCCGTCGCCACCAAGCCGCAGCCACAAAATCTCTGGCGAGACGACGTGCTGATCTGGGAGAGCAGCGAGGACTATCACTATGGCCGGACCACGGCTGACGGGCGCATCATCTTCGGGGGAGAGGATGATGAGGAGCTCATCGAGCCCGAAGCGCGCGACCGCGCCATTCCGGACAAGTCGCGGCGGCTCGCCGCAGAACTCTCGGCGCTGTGGCCGCGCGCGATCGTCGATTTCGACTATCAGTGGTCCGGAACGTTTGATACGACCGATGATGGGCTGCCTCTGATCGGCCCTGTTCCGCGCGTTCCCAACATCTATGCAGCCTATGGATACGGCGGCAACGGGATCACCTTCAGCTATCTCGCCTCCGAGCTGATCGCTGCCTTGATCGAGGGCCGTAGTTCACCGCTCCTGGACGATTTTGCCATCGAGCGGAGTTCGCCCGGGCATCCGTGATTGCGCCGCAACGTCAACCGCGCACGTTCTTCTGCATCCGCGCCATCGCCACGCCGTCGCGCGCCAATTGATCGGCGCGTTCGTTCTCGGGGTGGCCGGCGTGGCCCTTCACCCAGTGCCAGTTGACCTTGTGCGGCTTCAGCGCGGCATCGAGGCGCTGCCACAGCTCGGCGTTCTTGACCGGCTTCTTGTCGGCGGTCTTCCAGCCGTTGCGCTTCCAGCCGTGGATCCAGCCGGTGATGCCCTGACGGACATATTGGCTGTCGGTGTAGAGCTCGACCTGGCACGACTTCTTCAGCGCCTCCAGCGCCGAGATCGCCGCCATCAGCTCCATGCGGTTGTTGGTGGTGTGCGGCTCGCCGCCCTTCAGCTCTTTTTCCTTGTCGCCGAAGCGAAGAATCGCGCCCCAGCCGCCCGGCCCCGGATTTCCCGAGCAGGCGCCATCGGTGTAGATGCTGACGACCGGGTGCTCACTCACGCGGCAGCTCCTCCAACGCCATAGTCGCGCACGCTGGTCACCGCTTGGTGGAAGCGCAGCTTGCGGACATATTCGAGCGGGTCCTTCGGCTTCACCAGCGCGCCTGCGGGCACGTTCAGCCAGTCGACCAGGCGCGTCAGCAGGAAACGGATGGCGGCGCCGCGCGCCAGCAGGGGCAGCGCCTCCAGCTCGGCGTCCGATAGCGGCCGCGCGCGGCCATAGGCATTGAAGAAGGCGCGCGCCTTGGTGACGTTGAGCGAATGATCGGCCTCGAAGCACCAGGCGTTGAGGCAGATCGCGACGTCATAGGCGAGGATGTCATTGCAGGAGAACGGGAAGTCGATCAGCCCGGACAGCTTGTCACCGAGGAAGAACACGTTGTCCGGAAACAGGTCGGCATGGATGACGCCTTCCGGCAGGTGGGTCGGCCAGGAGCGCTCGAGATGGCCGAGCTCGGTCGAGAGCAGCACCGACAGACCGGCCTGCACCGTGTCGGCGCGATCGGCCGCCTGGGCGAACAGCGACTTCCAGCCGGACACCGAGAGCGGGTTCTTGCGCACCAGCGGGAAATCACGGCCGGCCAGATGCATCCGCGCCAGCGCTTCGCCAACACCGGCGCAATGCGTAACGTTCGGCTTGCGCGGCCACATCCCTTCCAGGAAGTTGATGATCGCCGCCGGCCGGCCCGACAGACTCGAACAGACCGCGCCGTCGCGGTTGCGCGCCGGCTGCGGGCAGCTGACGCCGCGCTCGGCGAGATGCGCCATCAGGCCGAGGAAGTACGGCAAATCGTCCACCGCCACGCGCTTCTCGTAGAGCGTGAGGATGTAGGAGCCCTTGGTGGTGTGGAGCAGGAAGTTGGAGTTTTCGACGCCTTCGGCGATGCCCTTGTAGGAGAGCAGCTCGCCGATGTCATAGGTCTTGAGGAAGTCCGCAAGCTCGTCGGCGGCGACATCGGTGTAGACCGCCATGCGCTATCCCAGTGATCGAAGTTCGCCTGCCCCCGCCTCTCCGATGCGAACTTCGTCATCGAACAGGCCCGTTGCGCCCTTCATCGCGCATGCGGGCGCCGCGTTCAAGGCCAACGGGCCGTCGAGGGCGGAAAAGACGGCGCCCGATTTACTCGGCCGCAGCTTCCGGCCGCAGCGAGCGCGGCAGCGGGAAGAACTCGTTCTCCTCAGCGGCCGAAACGGTCTCGACGTGGAGCACGTAGCGCTCGGCGAAGGCGCCCATGATCTCCTCGACGATCACCTCGGGCGCCGAGGCGCCGGCGGTGATGCCAAGGCTCTTGATGCCCTCGAAGCGGGCCCAGTCGATGTCGGAGGCGCGCTGGGCCAGCACGGCGATCGGGCAGCCTTCGCGCTCGGCGACCTCGCGCAGGCGCTGCGAGTTCGACGAGTTCGGCGCGCCGACCACGATCAGCGCGTCGACCACCGGCGCCACCTTCTTAACCGCCAGCTGGCGGTTGGTGGTGGCGTAGCAGATGTCTTCCTTGTGCGGGCCCGAGATGTTCGGGAAGCGGCCCTTGAGCACCGCCACGATGTCGGCGGTGTCGTCGATCGACAGCGTGGTCTGGGTCACGAAGGCGAGGTTGTTCGGGTCCTTCGGCGTGAAGGTCGCCGCGTCCTCGGCGGTCTCGATCAGGGTCACGGCGCCCGCAGGCAGCTGACCGACAGTTCCGACCACCTCGGGATGGTGGGAATGGCCGATCAGCAGGATCTCGCGGCCACGCTTGAAGTGGATGGCGGCTTCGCGATGGACCTTGGTGACCAGCGGACAGGTCGCGTCCAGGGAGAAGAAATTGCGCGCCTGGGCCTCGGCCGGAACCGATTTCGGCACGCCATGGGCCGAGAACACCACCGGTGCGTTGGTACTGTCAGGAATTTCCGCCAGCTCCTCGACGAAAATCGCCCCCTTGGTCTTCAGGCTGTCGACGACGTATTTGTTGTGCACGATCTCGTGGCGGACATAGACCGGGGCGCCATAGATGGCGAGCGCCCGTTCCACCGTGTCGATGGCGCGGACCACGCCGGCGCAGAAGCCGCGGGGCGAGCAAAGCACGATTTTGAGGTCTGGTTTGGCTGCCATCGGGTGATCTGACATGGGCTGATCTATTGGCCTGATCTGTGCGGGCTTGTTGCGGCGACCGGAAAACCCCGGGCCGGCATGCGGGGACGGTCGAGACGTCACGGCTTGAGCTAGAGCTCGTTTGGGTAGGACTTGGGACTGCTTTCGAGCGCTGTCAAGGCCGTTCTGGTGAGGCCATTGCGCCCCGCCCCCGGGACGGCTTATATAGGGCCAATTCCCGTCATCGTCGATGACCGCAGGTTTCGCCTCCGAAGAGTGGGCGGAGCACAAAGGAGATTTGCCATGAGCAACGCCCCGCTGATGCCGAAGGCAACGGCCGTGTGGCTGGTCGACAATACCGCTCTGACCTTCGACCAGGTCGCCGATTTTACCAAGATGCACCCGCTGGAGGTGCGCGCCATCGCCGACGGCGACGCCGCCCAGGGGATCAAGGGCATGGACCCGATCTCGACCGGCCAGCTCACCCGCGAGGAGATCGAGAAGGCCGAGCGCGACCCGAATTACCGCCTGCGGCTGCAGGAGAGCAAGGTCGTGCTGCCGCCGCAGCCCAAGCGCAAGGGCCCGCGCTATACCCCGGTGTCGCGCCGCCACGAGCGCCCGAGCGCCATCCTGTGGCTGGTGCGGAACCATCCCGAGCTCAAGGACGCTTCGATCATGCGTCTGGTCGGCACCACCAAGAGCACCATCGCCAGCGTGCGCGACCGGACCCATTGGAACGCGCAGACGTTGACGCCGATGGACCCGGTCACGCTGGGCCTTTGCTCGCAGATCGAACTCGATTTCGAGGTGCAGCGCGCCGCCAAGGAGAAGCCGCTCGACGCCAATTACAGCGGCGCCACCCTGCTGCCGGCCTCCGAGACCACCCGCAAGGACGAGTACGAGCCTGCGGGGCGCGATGAGGACGACCTCAACGTCGACGCCGTGTTCGCCAAGCTCAAGACCATCGGCGGCAAGAAGCAGGACGAGGACGAGGAATAGGACGCGCGCGTCGTTTTCTCAGGTCAATTCGCGGCCGCCCGCTCCAACAACAGCGTCGTCCCGGCGAACGCCGGGACCCATAACCACCGGCTTGCGTGACGGCCCGAGCTGGCTGTGACCAGTGTTCCTGCCTCACTCCCGCTGCGGAGTATGGGTCCCGGCGTTCGCCGGGACGACGGCGGTGGGAAGGCGCGAGACTCGCGACAAGCGAAGCTTCGCGACAAACAAATCTCCCCAAAAAAATGGCGCCGGAAGTTCCGGCGCCATGGCAAGTCAGGGAGGAACGCAACAAATCAGAACTTGTAGGTGATGCCGGCGCCGACCAGCCACGGGTCGATGTTGGCGCGGCCGGTGACGGGAATCGCGCCGTTGACGGTCGCCGAGTAGTTCGGCTGCAGCCACAGCTTCTTGACGTCGACGTTGAAGCCCCAGTGCTTGTCGAGCATGTAGTCGAAGCCGAACTGGACCGCGGCGCCCCACTGGTTCGAGATGTGCAGGTTGGTGACGGCGAGGCCGTTGAACACCTGATTGGCCGCGCTCTGGTTGAAGAACACCGTGTAGTTCACGCCGGCGCCGACATACGGCTTGAACGCGCCGAAATCGGTGAAGTGATATTGCAGTGTGAGGGTCGGCGGCAGCAGCCAGGCCTTGCCGACATTGAGACCGTCCAGCGTGCCCGTCCCGCTGATCGAGTGACGCGTGACGCCGAGGATCAGCTCGGCGGCGATGTTCCTGGTGAAGAAGTAGCTGATGTCGAGCTCGGGCACGACCTGGTTGGAGATCTTCAGGCCCGAATTCGGCGACGACAGCGCCGGCACGCCGGTGACGTTGACGGTCGAGCCGCCGGCATCCGGCAGCACGCCCAGCGCGCGAACGCGGATCATCCAGGGATTCCAGGCTTCGACCACCGGCGCCTTCGTATAGACCGGCGCCGCCGGCAGGTCGGCTGCTTGCGCGGAGCTCATGGCTCCGCAGACCGCCGCCAGCACCAGCAGCGACGACGAGAGTTGGAATGTTCTATTCATCGAGGTCCCCATAGCCACACTTGAGCTACACTTCCGCTTGATCCGCGCAGCAAAGCCGCGCCTTGCGGTCACAGATGTGGCAGGGACGCCATCGGGTTGGATTTGATCTCAATCAATCGGCATTGTTGCAGCGCCGATGTCACGCAACTGTTGCAGTGAAGTCACGCGCCATGAGAGGCGCTTGCACTTGCGCTCAGGGGCGGTCGGGATGGTTCATCATGTATTCGCCGAGATCGCGCTGGCGGCGGTCGGCGCGCGCCTCGGCGCGCTGCCGCTGCACGTCGCGATCCTTGCGGCAGGCGACATATTCCGCCGATCCCGGCGCGACCTTTCCGCCGGCCTGGCAGACCGCATCGTCGTCGTCATTGCCGAGCGCCACTGCGGGACCCTGATTGCGCGAGGCGCAGGCCGTGAGTGAAAGCACGGCCATCAGCACCAGGGCCAAGCGGGCGGAGGTCTGTCGCATCGGGCGTTCCATTCTCGTCAATCGGCGGTCCGGCCGTTGCTTGACGACAATGCGCGCCGAGGTCAAGCCCCGGGGCGGGCGTCTCGAAGGGCGAGCCCCGTACCGGGCCTCTTGGTTCGAGACGCGCCTTCGGCGCTCCTCACCATGAGGGTCGAGAATGACCCGCGCCGCCAGGTGACCTGAGCAGCGTGACGCTACACCCGGCTCTTCAGCGCCTCGCCGATCTCCTCGAGCACCTTGGGATCCTCGATCGTCGCCGGCATGCTCCACTGCTCGCCGTCGGCGATCTTCTTGATCGTGCCGCGCAGGATCTTGCCGGAGCGCGTCTTCGGCAGCCGGCCGACGGTGATCGCGAGCTTGAACGCTGCGACCGGACCGAGCTTGTCACGCACCAGCGCAACGATCTCCTTCTCGATCACCGAGGGGCTGCGTGACACACCGGCCTTGAGCACCAGGAAACCACAGGGCACCTCGCCCTTGATCGCGTCCTTGATGCCGAGCACGGCGCATTCGGCGACATCGGGATGGGAGGCCAGGATCTCCTCCATGCCGCCGGTCGAGAGCCGGTGGCCGGCGACGTTGATGATGTCGTCGGTGCGACCCATCACGAAGACATAGCCGTCCTCGTCCTTGAAGCCGGCATCCGAGGTCTTGTAGTAGCCGGGGAACTCGCTGAGATAGGATTCCTTGAAGCGATCCTCCTGCTGCCACAGGGTCGGCAGGCAGCCCGGCGGCATCGGCAGCTTGATCACGATCGAGCCCATCGTATTCGGCGGAACGGGCTTCGCGGCTTCGTCGACGATGTCGACCTGATAGCCGGGCATCGGTACCGTCGGCGAGCCGTGCTTGACGGGCAAGAGGCCGAGGCCGACCGGATTGCCGGCGATGCACCAGCCGGTTTCGGTCTGCCACCAATGGTCGATCACCGGCACCTTGAGCTGCTGCTCGGCCCATTCCACCGTCGGCGGATCGGCGCGCTCGCCGGCCAGGAACAGCGTGCGGAACTGCGACAGATCGTATTTGCGCAGGAAGGCGGCCTCCGGGTCATCCTTGCGGATGGCGCGAAACGCGGTCGGCGCGGTGAACAGTGCGACAGCCTTGTGCTGGTTGATGACACGCCAGAACGCGCCGGCATCCGGCGTGCCGACCGGTTTGCCTTCGTACATGACCGAGGTCGCGCCATGGATCAGCGGGCCGTAGATGATGTAGCTATGACCGACCACCCAGCCGATGTCCGAGGCGCACCACCACACCTCGCCCGGCTTGATGCCGTACAGGTTCTCCATCGACCATTTCAGCGCGACCAGATGCCCGCCATTGTCGCGCACCACGCCCTTCGGCTTGCCGGTCGTGCCGGACGTGTAGAGGATGTAGAGCGGATCGGTCGCCAGCACCGGCACGCAAGAAGCGAGCTTGCCGTTGACGAGCGCGGATTTGCGGAGCGCCGCCCAGTCGTAGTCCCGGCCGGGCTTGAGCTCGCAGACATGCTCGGGCCGCTGCAGGATGATGCAGGCCTTGGGCCTGTTGTCGGCCAGCTCGATCGCCTGGTCGAGCAGCGGCTTGTACTGCACGATGCGGCCGGGCTCGATTCCGCAGCTCGCCGACAGCACGAGCTTCGGCGTCGCATCGTCGATGCGGGTTGCGAGCTCCTTGGCCGCGAAGCCGCCGAACACCACCGAATGCACGGCGCCGATGCGCGCGCAGGCGAGCATCGCGACCATCGCCTCGGGCACCATCGGCATGTAGAGGATGACGCGGTCGCCCTTGCCGACGCCGAAATCCTGCATGATGGCGGCGAGCGTCTGCACCTCCTTCAGCATCTCGGCGTAGGTGATCCTGGTGACGGAGTCCGTCAGCGGCGAATCATGAATCAGCGCCAACTGGTCACCGCGGCCGGCGGCGACGTGGCGGTCGAGCGCGTTGTAGCAGGTGTTGACGACGGCCCCGGCAAACCAGCGGCCATAGGCGCCCATCGAAGGATCGAAGATCTGCTTGGCCGGCTCGATCCAGTCGATCGCGCGGGCGGCCTCGGCCCAGAACCCTTCAGGGTCCCGCAGCGACCGGGCATGGACCTCGTGATAGCGGCTCGCAGCGCTCATGACGTCTCCCCAACTGTGTTTATTCCCGACTATTGTCACGGGACAAAGCGACAGTTCAAGCGGTCATGAATTGATCCAGATCAGGCGCAACCTGGGGTCACCGTCATTTTCCCGGCCAGATCAATGCGCTGCCTCGCGCAATGCGTCCAGACGGCGCTGCAGGGCTAGACGAAGGTCGTAGCCGGGCCTGCCGAAGCGGGCGTTGCGCTCGGCGATGAAGTCGCGTTGCGAGCTACGCAGCTCGGCGGCGGTACGGCCGCGCGAGGACTTCAGCAGCCGGGCGTAGCTTTCGGAAACGCCGAGATCCAGCACGGAAAGCTGGGGGTCCGCACAGATGACCTTCTCGACCTCGCGCACGGCGGTGGCGCAATCGAACGACGGGCCGCTGCGCTCCGACGGTGCGTTCAACGGACGCGGCGGCTCGGCGCCGAACTTCTTGATCTCGGCGATCATGATGCGACGGCCGTTGGCGGCGTTCTCGTTGCCGGGATCGAGGCGCAGCGCGGCTTCGTAGTCGGCCAGCGCCTTGGCCCGCTCGCCCATCTTCTTGAACAGCACCGCACGGTTGTTGTAGGTGAGCGCAAAGCCGGGATCGAGACGCAGGGCGGCGTCGTAGTCGTTGAGGGCCGAGCCGAGCTCGTTTTTGAACTGATAGGCATCGCCGCGGTTGGTCAGGAAGTTGGGGCGCGGCTGCAGCCTGATCGCCTGATCATAATCGGCGATCGCCTTGTCGTAGTCCTTCATGGCGGCGTAGGTGAGGCCGCGATTGTCATAATACTCCGGCACTTTCGGATCACGTCGTATGGCTTCGCTGTCATCGGCGAGCGCCTTGTCCATCTCGCCGAGCTTCTTGTAGGCCGCACCGCGATTGGTGAAGGTGCGCGGCCGGTCCGGATCGAGGCGGATGGCCTCGTCGTAGTCACGCACGGCTTTCTCGTTGTCGCCGCGCAGATAGAAGGCCACGCCGCGATCGGCATAGGCCTGCGCAAAATCCGGCTTCAGCCGGATGGCCTGATCATAGTCGGCCAGTGCGCGATCGAGCCGGCGCTGGCCGGTGTAGACGATGCCGCGCAGCTCATAGGCTTCCGCATCATTGGGATCGAGCGAGATCGCCATGCTCAGATCCGCCGCGGCCTTGCCGGCATCACCGCCGGCCTCGCGCATGAGATCCCCCCGCAGCCGATAGGCACGCGCATTCTTGCCGTCCAGCGCGATGGCGCGGTCGAGGTCCTTCAGAGCCTGGGTCAATCCACCGGAGGTGCGGGCATGCGCGTCGGCGCGCGCGACGAGCGCGATGGATTGATCCTTCGAGTTCGCAGCCTGCGCGATCGCGGCGGTGCAGACGCTGATCAGCTCGGATGGCGGCGCCTTGCTGCCCGAGGCGCAATCGGTGTCGGCGGCCGACGCCGGCATGGCTCCGAAGCTGAGGACAATTCCGGCTGCGAGACGGAGCGCGCGGTAAGATGAGCGGGGGGACATCGAATGAACGAGAGCGTGCATCGGCGTGGGCTCGGCCTTGTCTGCGATCGGAGCGGGTTGAGAGACGCAGGTCTCTCCCATTGTCGCCCTTCGCCGGAACCCGGTTCAAGCCGTGCGGCCGATGGTTAACGGCCGTCCGCTCCATTGAGCCGCCGCAGTCGGTCCTGCATCGCCCTCTTGAGATCATAGCCGGGCCGGCCGAAGGCGGCGTTGCGCCGCGCGATGAAGGCGTCCTGCTCGCGCTGCAAAGCGCGTATCGCGGCCGGCCGTGTTGCCGCGTGAACGATCCTGGCCTGCGAGGCATCGATCTCCCGATCGAGGTTGGCGAGTTCGGGATCGGCGCAGATCGCCTTCTCGACGGCACGCCGCGCCGTCGCGCAATTGAAGCTCGGCCGTCCCGCCACCGCCATCTGTGCGCCGAGACGCTCGAGCTCGAGGGCGAGCGCATGGTAGTTGCTGCGCGCACTGGCGTGCTCGGGGTTCAGCCGCAGCGCCGCGGCGAAATCTGCCAGCGCCTTCGGACGGTCGCCGTTCTTCCGATGCAGCTCACCGCGCGCATTGAAGATGTTGGCGAGCGCCGGATCGAGCTGCAGGGCGATGTCGTAGTCCGCGATGGCGCGATTGGTCTCGCCACGGGTGATGAAGATCGAGGCCCTCGCGATCAGCGCATTGATGCGATCACTTTTGGCCGCCTTGCCATTGTCGATGACCGCGTTGCATTCGGTGATCACCTTGTCCGCGTCATGTGCCTCGGACGCTGCGAGGCAGGCGCCTGCGTCGGCGACCGGCTCTTTGCCAGGCTCTGCGGCCCCCAGCGCATGCGCCGGGGTCACGGCCAGCCAGCCCAGCACCACGAGCACGGCAACAGAACCCGACCTGAGCCGGTGAACGGCTCTGGCAGCCGAGGAGGCGGACTCAGACAAGGCAGGCGCTTCTCTCAAAGGGGCGGCAATCGAGGTCAAATCCACGGGACACCCAACTATACAGCGGCGGCTCCGCCGCGACAGTCCTCTCCTGCAGGCAGCCCACGCCGAATCCTGCGCCGTCGCCGGAACCGACCGCCAGAATTGACGTGCAATTGAACGTCCTGCATGTCGCGCTCGCGGAGTTGGGATGGAGGCACCAAGGGCCGTACGAGCCGCCGCTTGAACCTCCTGCGGTTCCCGTAGACAGAACTCCCATGACGATTTTGACAGAGCATTCGCGCGCACGCGGCGTCATTGCGTCCCCGGCGCGCTATTTTTATTTCAACATGGCCCTGGCCTGCATGGCCACGGCGTTTCTCGGCTTCGTACCGACCTACTGGCTGCCGCTGGCGCGTGGTGCGTTCTCCGGTTCGCCCGTGGTTCATTTCCACGGCTTCCTGTTCTTCAGCTGGACACTGTACTTCGCGCTGCAGAGCTGGCTCGCTGCATCGGGCCGCACGGCCTGGCACCGCTCGTTCGGCATCGTCGGCGTGTCGCTCGCCACGGCGATGACGATTTTCGGCTTCCTCGTGGCGGTGGAAGCAATGAAGCGATCCGCCGCGATCGGGCAGACCGACGCAGGCATCGCCTTTTCGATCGTGCCGCTGAGCGGAATCGCCTTCTTCGCAACCGTCTTCGCGGTCGCCGTGATGCAAGCCAGGAAGCCGGAAATCCACAAGCGGCTGATGCTGCTCGCCGGCATCTCGCTGCTCGACGCCGCCGTCGCGCGCTGGTTTCTCACCTTCCTCGCGCCGCCCGGCCCACTCGGCCCGCCGCCGGTGTTCGTCACCATCCCGCCGGCCTTCGTCGCCTATCTGCTGCTCGTCGTCGCGATCGTCTACGACCGCCGTACATTCGGGCGCGTCCATCCGGTCTACCTTTATGGCGGGCTGGCGCTGATCGCGGTGAAGCTTCTCAATTGGCCGATCAGCATGACCTCGGCATGGCATGCGATCGCGGGCGGCATGCTGGCGATGGCGCAGTAGCCGCGCAATCGATCCCTCCTCCTGATTGCGAGGCGCCGGAGGCGACGAGCAATCCAGGGCCGCATTGACGCCCTGGATTGCTTCGCTCACGCTCGCAATGACGTGGAGACACCTAACTCCGGCAGGTCAATCCGCCATCGACCACCAGCATGATGCCGGTGATGTATTTCGATTCGTCGGAGGAGAGGAACAGCGCGGCATTGGCGACGTCGAAGGCGTCGCCCATATGGCCCATCGGCACCTGCGCATCGCGCTTCTTCCACATCTCCTCGACGTCGCCCTTGGCGTAGCTCGCAGCTAGGCCCGCGGAATGCTCGACCATCGGCGTCTTCATCAGGCCGGGCAGGATCGCGTTGACGCGGACGTGCTTGGGCGCGAACTCGACCGCGGTGGTGCGCGTCATCTGGTTCATCGCCGCCTTGCTGGCGCCGTAGCTGACATAGGAGATGCCGACCTGGCGGATCGAGGCCACCGAGGAGATATTGATGATGGAGCCGCCGCCCTGCGCGGTCATGACGGGAATGACGTGCTTCATGGCGAGATAGGCGCTCTTCAGGTTGACCGCGAACACGCGGTCCCACTCGGCCTCCTCGACGTCCACGACGCTGCCCATCTCGGCAATGCCGACATTGTTGTCGAGCACGTCGATCCGGCCATAGGCCGCCATGCAGGCCTTGACCATCGCCTCGACCTCGGCAGCCTTCGAGACATCGGCGGTGAATGCTTCGGCCCGGCCACCCTCACCGGTGATGATCGCCGCCGTTTCAGCCGCAGCTTCCCTGTTGCGGTCGACGCAGAATACTTTCGCGCCGTGACGCGCAAAGGTGACCGCCGTCGCCTTGCCGTTGCCCCAGCCCGGCCCGATCGAGCCGGCGCCCACCACCAGCGCCACCTTGCCCTCGAGACGTCCCATCGCGTTCTCCCGTTGCTTGTTATTCGCTGCAGGCGCTCATCGTGATCGTGGCGGCGCCGATGTCACGACCGAAGATATCCGAGATCGTCCGGCATTGCCCCTCGGCGCAGATCCGCCATTCGCCGGCGGCTCCGGAATTGCCGAGCACGATCCGCTGCAGCGGCGCGCGCTGCAGCTGCCATTGGAACCAGCCGTCGACCAGCCGCGCCTCAGGCGGCGGCTCCATGCCTGCGCCGGAGCCCTTGACACGCGCCTGCACCAACGCGAGGCCCTCAGGCGTCACCCGCCAGTCCTCCTGCCATGCCGTCTTCTCGACCGAATGGGTCCAGGCCAAGGTGAAGCCGGCCAACGCCAGCGCCTTCACCATGCCCGATGACGCCAGACAGAGGCTCAAGCGGAAGCCACCACGGCCGACGGCGGCCGCTGCCGCCACTGCCACGCCACGATCGCCACCGCCAGTACGAAGCCCACCACGTCGCTGTAGGGGAATTCGCCGAGCAGGCAGACCGATGCGATGAACGCCAGCAGGCGCTCGATCACGGTCATGCGCGTGAACAGGAAGCCGATCGCGACCATGCCGAACAGCGCGATCGCGACCAGCGCTTTCACGCCTGCATACGCGACCGCGCCGGCAAAGCCGAGATGCGCTTCCATCGGGTCGCCGGGTTGCAGCATCAGCGCGGGCGAATAGACGAACAGGAAGGGAATGACGTAGCCGGCGAGCGCGATCCGCATCGCCTCCCAGCCGATCTTGTCCGGGTTCTCCTTGGCGATCGGCGCGGCGGCCAGCGCCGCCAGCGCCACCGGCGGCGAAAGATCGGCCATGATGCCGTAATAGAACGCGAACATGTGGCTCGCGATCAGCGGCACGCCGAGCTTGGCCAGCGCAGGCGCGGCGAGGGCTGCGGTGATGATATAGGTCGGAATGGTCGGAATGCCGGTGCCGAGCAGGATCGACAGCAGCATGGTCATGATCAGCGCCGCGAACAGGCTGGTCTTGCCGAGGCCGATCACCCAGCTGCCGAAGATCGATCCGACGCCGGTCTGGGTCATCATGCCGATGATGACGCCGACGATGGCGCAGGCCATGCCGACGGTCAGCGCGGACTTGGCGCTTTCGGCCAGCGAGTCGCGGCACGCATGCAGGGTGCCCATGCCGCCGCGCACGAAGCCGGTGATGACGACCAGCGCGAGGACCACGGAGGCGACCGGAACGATCTGCAGACCGTTGCGCGACAGCGCGCCGACCACGAGCGCAAGCCCGATCCAGAACACGTAGCGCAGCACTTGGTTGGAGAAGCCCATCGTGATCGAGGTGCCCAGGATCAGCGCCACCGTGAGCGCAAGGCCCATCGAGCCCGCATAGAGCGGCGTGAAGCCTTCGAACAGCATGTAGACCAGCGCGGCCAGTGGCAGCACGAGATACCAGCGCGCCACCAGCGCCTTCCAGGCGCTCGGAATCTCCGACGGCTTCATGCCGGTCAGGCCGTGCTTGCCGGCCTCCAGATGCACCATCCAGAACGCCGAAGCGAAGTAGAGAATGGCTGGGATCACCGCAGCCTTGACGATGACCGAGTAGTCGACGCCCAGCGTCTCGGCCATGATGAAGGCGACCGCGCCCATGACCGGCGGCATGATCTGGCCGCCCATCGACGCCGTCGCCTCCACGCCGGCCGCGAAGGCGCGGCGGTAGCCGAACCGGATCATCAGGGGAATCGTGAACTGGCCGACGGTGACGACGTTGGCGACGCCGGAGCCCGAAATCGTGCCCATCATGCCCGAGGCGAACACCGCGACCTTGGCCGGACCGCCGCGGGTGCGGCCGAACAGGCCGAGCGACACATCGGTGAACAGCTGGATCATGCCGGCATGCTCGAGGAACGAGCCAAACAGAATGAACAGAAAGATGTAGGTCGCCGAGACGTAGATCGGCACGCCGTAGAAGCCCTCGGTGCCGAACGACAGATGTGTGATGATCTGGTCGAAGTCGTAGCCGCGATGGTTGAGCGGCGCCGGCAGATACTGGCCGAAGAACCAGTACAGCAGGCAGACGCCGCACATCAGCGGCAGCGCCAGCCCCATCAGCCGGCGCGTGCCCTCGAAGATCAGCACGGCCAGCAGCGTTCCGACCACGAGATCGGCACGGGTCGGATCGCCGTCGCGCGCGATCAGGTCCGCGTAGAAGATCCACTGATAGAGCCCGCACAGGAAGCCGATGGCGCCGATGGCCCACCCCACGATGCGCCCCGCATCGGTCTTGGCGGTGAAGTTGCCGATCAGGCCGAAGGTGAGCAGCAGCAGGAAGCCGACATGGACGCCCCGCACGACCTGGCTCGGCAGATAATTGAAGGCGGCGACGTAGAGCTGGAACACCGCGAAGGCCAGGCCGATGCCGTAAGCGAGATAACCCCAGCGACCCGGACCGAAGCCTTCGGGAAAGCCGTGCTCGAAATTGTCGAACTCGACCTTGACCGGCGTTTCCATGTTCACGGCTTCAATCGTCATGATCCCCCCACGCCCCATCAGGCGCTGCCGACCATGGCCGCAACCACCTGAACGATAAACTGCGCGGGAGGGTCTCCCGCGCAGCCGACTGCGAATGCCCGGGCTGCGAGGCAGGCCGGGCGATCGACGCCCTCCCCCTACTTGAGGACGCCCTTCTCCTTGTAGTAGCGGATCGCGCCCGGATGCAGCGGAACCGGGCCTTCCTGCGCCGCCGTCTCGAGCTTGATCTCCTTGCCGGCGGCGTGCGCATTGACGAGCTCGGGCAGCGACTCGAAGATCAGCTTGGTCATCTGATAGGCGAGGTCGTCTGAGACCGCCGAACTGGTGACGAGATAGTTGATCACGGCGGCGGTCGGCACGTCCTTGTCCTGGCCGGTATAGGTGTTGGCCGGAATGGTCGCGGCCACGAACGGGGGGCCGATCTTGTCCACGACCTCCTTCGGCACCGACACCACCGTGATCGGCGACGAGGTCGAAAGGTCCTTCAGCGAAGCGACGCCGAGCCCGGCCGATTGCAGCGTTGCACCCAGCTGCCGGTTCTTCATCAGATCGACGGATTCGGCGAACGGCAGATACTCCACCTTGCCGAGATCCTTGTAGCTCATACCGGCTGCGGCGAGGATCGCGCGCGAGTTCAGCTCGGTGCCGGATTTCGGCGCGCCGACCGAGAGGCTCTTGCCCTTCAGATCAGCCAGCGTCTTGATGCCGGACTCGGCGGTTGCCACGATCTGGATGTAGTTCGGATAGATCGCGCCGATCGTGCGAAGCTTGTCCAGCTTGGTCTTGAAGCCGGCCTCCTCCTCGCCGTTCCAGGCCGATTTCAGCGAGTCGCCGAGGGCGAAGGCAAGCTCGCCACGGCCCTGCTGCAGCAGGATCAGGTTCTCGACCGAGGCTTTGGTGGCCTGGACCTGGGTCTTCACGTTCGGGATCTTGTCACCGTAGATCTTTCCGATCGCGACGCCCAGCGGATAATAGACGCCCGAAGTGCCGCCGGTCAGCACGTTGATGAAGCTCTGCGCATGTGCCGCGGGAGCTGCCAGCAGGCAGGCGGCGGCCAGGAACGATCCAGTTGCAGCGCATAAGAATTTCGAGAAATGCATGTATCCTCCCATTGATTTTACCGGCAAATTGGACGGATGCGGGCGCTGGGTCAACCCATCCGAAAGAAGGGCCGACCGCAACGTCCTCTTCCAGAGCCGCAGGACCGGGAGCAACGCGGCCACGCTCTCAACCTGGCATTGACGGTGTCGGACGACTGCACCTCAAGTGCGGCCACCGACACCACGCCGCGGCTCACTGGAAGGTCATGTCGAGGCATTTGGAGATGTCCGAGCCCAACCCGGACGAGATTGTGATGCAGCCGCGCACCTTCTGCTGCGTCGCGTCTGCCACCCAGATCGAATAGCCGCCATTTCCAAAGAAGGAATTGGTGTTTGCCGGCTCGGTCTCGGTGGCATCGAATTCGTATTTCGAGTCGGTGTCGAACACCCGCGGCTTCCTGGTGCAGCCACCATCGGCCTGGACGTTGATGACCTCCTTGTTGTCGCGGGTCAGTGACAGCGACACCTGGCAGCGAAAATACTCCGACGTCTTCACATTGAAGAGGTAGGCGTAGGACTTGCAGACGGCTGTGTTCAGCTTGCCGGCGGAGAGACCGCGGCTGCAGGCGATGCGCTGGTTGTTGGACAGCTTGAAGTCGTCGGCCCGCGCGGCGGATGCCAACGTCACCAGTGACAGCGCCGTAAACCAACCGATCTTCGTGGCGAGGCTCATCCGAATCATCCCCAAAGTGTTTTATTGGCCTATGCTTCTAAACCACGCTGCAGGATAATCACGAGATCAGCGAATGGAAAATCCGTAAGCGATCACATGCGCTGCGAACGGGCGACGTCGACGCCTTCGCCAACGTTCGCGATTTGTTCGAACGATCGAGAATTGGAGGAGGAGGATATGAGCAGCCCGTTTCTGAAAGCCCTTATTGCACTCGGCGCGGTGTGCGCGCTGACCAGCGTCAGCCGCGCGGCCCCTCCCGAGCCGTGGGAGCTGAAGCCCAGCATGGGCTACGCCTATGGCAAGGACGGCAAGACGCTCGCCTATAAGATGGGCACCAAGAACGCCGACATGCTGCTGAAGGGCGCCAAGAAGGTGCCAAAGGGAACGCTGTTCTTCGTCGGCCAGAACGGCCAGCTCTACATGCGGACGGCACCCTATCTCGAAGGCGACGGCAGCTTCTCGTTCGGGGCGGACGAGTGAGCGCGAAATATCAACGCCGTCGTCTCGGCGAAAGCCGGGACCCATAAACACCGTCCTCGCTTATCGGGTACGCTGGAGCAACGTTCGTCACAATCACAACGTCCTGAGAATCTGGGTCCCGGCTTTCGCCGGGACGACGCTGGGGTGTGCATCACGCATCCGAACGATGCGCCAGGCGAGCCCCTCAGAACGCAGCCGCCAGCTCCTTGGCGCCGGGGAGATTGCTCAGCGAATCCATTCTGGCATCGGTGACCGCGAGCAGCTTCGCCACGGTGTTGTGGCGGACGGCGACGGGATTGCGCTCATAACCGCCGCGCTGGAAGAAGTTCGCGGTCGGGACCTGGTCGCGCATGTCCAGCGGCATCGTCACCATGTCGAAGCCGGTGCCGTCGCCGGTCAGGTTCATCATCTCGAGCTCGGCGGCCGAGAGCGGCCTCGTGTAGCCCTTGGCGCGCGCGAACAGCACCGACGTCAACAGCTTGTGCGTCTGCAGCATCGGCC
Organism: Bradyrhizobium sp. SZCCHNS2022; assembly: GCF_032377575.1. Lineage (NCBI taxonomy): Bacteria > Pseudomonadati > Pseudomonadota > Alphaproteobacteria > Hyphomicrobiales > Nitrobacteraceae > Bradyrhizobium > Bradyrhizobium sp. SZCCHNS2022. The sequence goes on from NZ_JAUHHZ010000001.1 coordinate 5,032,804, forward strand.
CGACGTCGATATCCAGCACCATCGCATGCATCGCCCAGCCCTGCGGGGTATTGCCGATCTTCTCATGCGCCGACCATTCGTCCGGCACCGAGCGCGCGATCGCGACCATCTTCTTCAGGACGGCCAGCTTGTGCTCCATCGCACCGCGCGCCGGGCCCGACGTGTGCGCGACGCGCTCGCCGAGCAGACGGATGAACAGCGGCCCCTGCTCCGCCAGCAGCTCGACACTGTTGGTCGTCAGCAGCTGATTGTAACCGATCGCGGTCGAGATCGCCCGGTTGCCCTTGAAGCCCGATTGCGAGTCGTGCTTGCCGTTGCCCCCGGTCTCGAAGGCATAGACGCGCACCGCCTGCTCCCGCGTGAGCCCGGCGGCGGCAGCGAAGCGTGCGTAGGCGCGCTTGAAATCGATGTCGTTGTTCGGTCGCTGCGGCGACCATTGGAAATGCTCCTGCGCCGCCTTCACGAGGTCGGCGACGACAGGGATGTATTTGCGCTCCCGCGGCTCGCCTTCAGGCTCCGGCTCCGGATTCACGGGCCGCTTCGGACCGCTGTAGACCGGCGGCTGCTCCAGCACATAATCGTCGAGCCCGATCGGCTGCCGGTCGCGACGCTTGGCGTTGCGCGTCCGGCGCTTGTCGGAGATCGCCTTCCAATAGGCTCCCGCCTCCTGGTCGAACGCGGCGCGGGCCTGCTGATATTCGGCGAGCTTGCGCTGGTACTCCGCAATCGCCGCAGGCGAGGCCATCTGGGCGAGCGCATCGCGCGGAGCTGCAGCGGGGCCGGGTTCCGCCAGCAGGGACGAGGCGCCTGCGACGGCGCCGGCGACAATTAAGGCGAGCGTGCGAATCGGCTGATGAAGCATGTGGCCCTTGTAGCCGAAACGGCGGCTACTTCCAGGCAAACACCGGCTGTTCCAGCTCGTGGACGCGCGTGTCGCGGCCGGCCAGCACCTCGCGGAACTGATAGATCATGGCAGCGGTCGGCGCGTGAATCAGGCCCTCGCGGGCATGAAACCTGATCACGCGCCGCGTGCTCTCGGGGATCACGGTGAAATCGAACGCGTCGTCCGCCGCGATCGCATCGAGGCCGATTCGATGCACCGAGGCGACCTCGTCCGGATTCGGCCGGAGCGTGCGGCCATTCGCCGCCCATACGATGACGGGGGTAATCAGATAGCCCGACCGCGTCGGATAGTCGTCGAGCAGGCCGAGCACAGCGTCGGGCGCCAGCATCAGACCGAGCTCTTCCGCCAGTTCGCGCAAGGCCGCCTCCACCGGCGTCTCGCCGGCATCACAACGCCCGCCCGGCAGCGCCCATTGCCCGCCATGGCTGCGCAGGCCCGCGGCACGCAGGGTGAGCAGCAGCGCCGTGGTCCCGGTCTCGTGCTCCGGGGCGAGCGCGATCACCACGGCCGCAGGCTTCAGCGAGACCATCGGCTCCGCCGGGTCCCGTCGCACGAAATCGGCGCAACGGCTTGCGATTTTCCGCCTTGTGGCATCGTCGAACGGCATGGCCATGCAACTTGACTACACCAGGCCGGCGACCGATGAAACGGCCCGCAAGCCGAAGTGGCCAGGACAGGGAAGGTCGACAGAGATGACGAAATCAGCCGCGGCCCGGATGACAGCTGACGGCTGGGAGATCGTCGACACCTCGGGCTTCCTGCACCTGATCGGACCGCTGTGGCAGCGCGTCGTCGATGGCGTTCACGAATACGCCATCGTCACCGAGGACAAGCACCACAATCGTCGCGGCCTGGTCCAGGGAGGCGTGATCATGACGTTGGCGGACCGCAGCTGCGGCATGACGGCCCGCTATGCCGCCGGCAAGGAGCACATGGCGACGATCCAGTTCGACACGCATTTCGTCGAGTCCGGGAAGATCGGCGAGACGCTGGTGTCTCGACCGCACGTGGTGCGGATCACGCGCAGCCTGGTGTTCATCACCACCGAGGTCACCGCTGCTGACCGCGTGATCGCGATGGCCTCCGGCGTGTTCAAGATTTTGAGGAGCGAGTAGGCTTCTCCGCCGTCATTGCGAGCGCAGCGCGCAGCGAAGCAATGCTGAGTCGCGCGCGCAGCCCTGGATTGCTTCGCTGCGCTCGCAATGACGCGCCGGGCGAGCTATCGTCCCGCAAATCCATGCTCGCTTATGGCAGGAATGAGGCCTCAATGAACTATCGCCAGCTCGGCCGTTCCGGCCTGAAAGTGTCGCCGATCTGCCTGGGCACGATGATGTTCGGCGGTCCTGCCGACGAGCCGACATCCGCCCGCATCATCAGCAAGGCGCGGGACGCCGGCATCAATTTCATCGACACCGCCGACGCCTACAACAAGGGCGCCTCGGAGGAGGTGGTCGGCCGCGCCATCGCGGGGGAGCGCAACCGCTGGATCGTCGCGACGAAGCTGGCCAATCCGATGGGCGATGATCCCAACCGCGCCGGCCTGTCGCGACGCTGGGTGCTGCAGGCGGCCGAGGAGAGCCTCAAGCGCCTCGGCACCGGGCACATCGACATCTACTACCTGCACAAGGAGGATCACGCGACGCCGCTGGAGGAGTCCGTGCGCGCGATCGGCGACCTCATGCGTGCCGGCAAGATCCGCTATTTCGGCGTCTCCAACTACCGCGCCTGGCGGCTCGCCGAGATCTGCAATCTCTGCGATGCCATGGGCATCGACCGCCCCGTGGTCAGCCAGCCCTACTACAACGCGATGAACCGGATGCCCGAGGTCGAGCACCTGCCCGCTTGCGGCTATTACGGCCTCGGCGTCGTCCCCTACAGCCCTTTGGCGCGCGGCGTGCTGACTGGGAAGTACAGCCCCGATGCGCCGCCCGACAAGGAGACGCGGGCGGGCCGCAACGACACGAGAATGATGCAGACCGAATGGCGGCCGGAATCCTTGAAGCTGGCGCAGGAGATCAAGCGCCATGCCGAGGCCAAGGGTTTTGCCCCCGGCCAGTTCGCCGTCGCCTGGGTGCTCAACTCGGCCTTCATCAGCTCGGTCATCGCCGGCCCCCGCACCGAGGCGCAATGGGACGACTACGTCCGGGCGCTGGACTATCCGTTTGCCGCCGACGACGAGGCGCTGATCGAGCGCCTCGTCGTCACCGGCCACGCCTCGACGCCCGGCTACAACGACCCGGCCTATCCGATCGAGGGCCGCAGGGCGCGGGTCGGCTGAGATGGAGGAGGATCGCTACGGCCTGCCGCTGTCGACCGTCTCCGCCGAGGCGGCGGCCGCTTATCGCGAGGGCATGGATCTGCTGCTCGCCTTCTGGCCCGGCGCCATCGATGCCTTCGAGCGCGCGATCATGCTCGATCCGGATTTCGCGCTGGCGCACGCGGCCCGCGCGCGCATCCATGCCATCTATCAGCAGCGCGAGCCGGCGCTGCAGACCATCAAGCGCGCCCGCGACCTCGCGACCGCGAACGGCACGGCGCGCGAGCAGGGCCATATTGCGACTTTGGCGCTCGTCATCGAAGGCCGCGGCGCGGACGCGATGACCGCGACGCTGGCGCATCTGGCGAGCTGGCCGCGCGATGCCATGATCATGGCGCTGCCGCTCGGCGCGTTCGGCCTGCTCGCCTTCTCCGGCCGCGCCGATCACGACGCCGCCCGCCGCGACCTCTGCGACCGCTTTGCCGAAGCCTATGGCGAGGACTGGTGGTTCATGTCGAACCACGGCTGGGCACTGACCGAGGCCGGCGAGCCGGCGAAGGGCCGCGCCGTCACCGAGCGCAGCTTCGCGCTGCGCCGGCACAATGCCTACGCTGTGCATGCGCTGCTGCATGCGATGTTCGAGGACGGCGCGCTGGACGAGGCGGATGCGCTCGTCGAGGGGTGGATCGGCGACTACGATCGCACCGGCATGCTGCACGGTCACATCTGCTGGCACCAGGCGCTGGGCGCGCTGGATCGCGGCGATGCGGAGAAGGCGTTGGCGGTCTACACGGACGTGCTGGTGCCGACGATGGACACGGCGCCGCCGCTCAACACGCTGTCCGACTGCGCCTCGCTGCTCTGGCGATTGACGGCGGAACAGCAGCCGGTGCCACCCCATGCATGGGCCGAGACGGCCGCTTATGCGAGCAACCGCTTCACGAGCTCGAGTCTCGCCTTCGTCGAGATGCACCTCGTGATGATCGCCGCCGCGACGCATGACGGCGCCGCTCTCAAGGGGCGCCTGGCCGCGATGGAGCGGCGGCTGGCGGAAGGCAAGCTCCCCGCAGGCCGCATCGTTCCGCACATGCTGCGCGGCCTGCGGGCCTTCGCCGACGGCAACTGGCGCGGCTGCACCCGCGAGCTCGCACCTGTGATGGGGGATCTCGCCCGCATCGGCGGCAGCCATGCCCAGCGCGAGGTGATCGAGGACACCTACATCCTGGCGCTGATCCGCAGCGGCGCGCTGGCGCAGGCCCGTGACGTGCTGGACGCCCGCCTGCACCGTCGTCCCTCAGCGCGCGATGCGCGCTGGCGGGCGCTCGCCGGCAACTGAGCGGCCTTACCCCTCCGTCTCCAGGCCGGTCGGCATCGGCACGTTCTCCGGCGCAAGCTTGAGGCCGGCGGCAAGCGCGACGGTCTCCAGCAGCGCGGCAAAGTCCTTCTCCAGATAGGCGGCGGGATCTGGCTGCAGCGAGGCGGCGCCGACATGGGCCTGCAGCGACTCCCGGGTCGCTGCCGTCACCGGCATCGCGACGTCGAGCTGGCGCGCCGCCGACAGGCCGAGGTCGAGATCCTTGCGCAACAGCGGCGGCGTGAAGGTCGTGGTCCAGTCGAGATTGACCAGCGCATTGCTCTTGTACCTGGTGAAGGTGGAGCCCATCACGCTCGCGTTCATGAAGTTCAGGAACGCGTGGCGCGGCACGCCGGCCTTCTGCGCCAGGATGGTGATCTCGGCGAGGTTCTGGATCACGACCCCGAGGAACACGTTGTGCGCGATCTTGCAGATTCGCGCCAGCTCGCCCTCGCCGACATAGGACACGCCGGAGACGGCGATCTTGGCGAGGTAAGGCTCGATGATGTCGAATGCGGGCTTCGGTCCGGAGACCACCGACGACAGCTTGCCGGCCTTGACGCATTTGCCGTTGCCCGACACCGGCGCGCGCACGAACTCGCAGCCGAGCTGGTTCAATTTCGCAGCGATCGCCTCCGATTGCTCGATGCCGATCGATGAGCAGTCGACGAGGAATTTCGGACGCGGTCCGTCGCGCGAGGCGACGAGGCCGTTGTCGCCGAAATACACCTGCTCGAGATCCCTGCCGGTCGACACCATGGTGAACACGATATCGCATCCCGCAAGATCGCCCGGATGGTCGACGATGACGCCGCCCTTCGCTGCCAGCGGCTCGGCCTTGGCGCGCGTACGGTTGAAGATCGACACCTTGTGGCCGGCCTTGAGCAGGCGCTCGGCCATCGGATAGCCCATGCGCCCCATGCCGATCCAGCCGAGCGAATGCGTCGCTGCCATCTGCGTTACTCCCTCTCAAATTCGCTCAGTAGCGGTTGGCGATCGGCAGCTCTTCTGCGGGGAACAGCGTGATCACCTGGCAGCCCTTGTCGGTGACGACGACCTCCTCCTCGATGCGCGCGGCGGAGAAGCCGTCGGTGGCCGGACAATAGGTCTCCAGCGCGAACACCATGCCGGTCTTGATCTCCATCGGATTGTCCAGCGACACCAGGCGCGAGATGATCGGCCGCTCGTGCAGCGCAAGGCCGAGGCCGTGGCCGAATTGCAGGCCGAACGCCGCCATCTCCGAGGGAAAGCCGAACTCCTCGGCCTTCGGCCAGACCTTGGCGACGGTGTCGGTCGACACGCCCGGCTTGATCAGCGCAATCGCATTGTCGAGCCATTCGCGGCACTGCTTATAGGCATCGTGCTGCGCCGGCGTGGCGCGGCCGACGTTGAATGTGCGGTAGTAGCAGGTGCGATAGCCCTGATAGGACTGCAGGATGTCGAAGAAGGCCTGATCGCCGGGGCGCAGGATCCGGTCGGTGAAATTATGCGGATGCGGATTGCAGCGCTCGCCGGAGATGGCGTTGATCGCCTCGACGTCGTCGGAGCCCATCTCGTAGAGCATCTTGTTGGCGAGCGCGACGATGTCGTTCTCGCGTACGCCCGGCTTCAGGTTCTCGTAGATCGAATGATAGACGCCGTCGACCATGGCCGCGGCCTGGTTGAGCAGCATGATCTCGTCGATGCTCTTGATCTCGCGGGCGTCCAGCATCACCTGCTGGCCGTCGACCACCTTCATGCCGGCCTTCTGCAACTCGAAGAACATGGCGGTCTCCGCGAGGTCGACGCCGACCGGCATGTCGGCGACGCCGGCGGCGCGCAACAGGCTCATGACCTCCTCGGCATGCGCCTTCATCAGCCCGACGGCCGGCGGCACCGTGCCGCGCATGCCCAGCATGCCGGCCCGGCAGTTCTCGGGCGCCAGCCAGTCGCAGAACATGCGATGATGCACGGCGGCCGAGCCGAAATCCCATACGATCGGCTCGCCATCGCCGGCCAGCAGCGCGAAACGACACAGCTTGTCGCGCTCCCACTCGCCGATCTTGGTGCCCGAGACGTAGCGGATGTTGTTGACGTCGAACAGCAGCAACGCGCCGCAGCCCGAGTTCTTCAGGGCCATTCGCGCCCGGGCCAGCCGGTATCGCCTGAGACGATCGAAATCGACACGGCGCTCGAAATCGACCGAGACGTGGCCATGCGAGGGAATCGCGCGGCTCCAGCGCCAATGCGGATCGAGATGCTCGGGGCTGACCAGATGCGGCTTCAGCGCGCTCGCTGTCATGTGGACGTTTCCCTGTGGGCTATTGCAATCGATTGCAGAGCCGGATTTATTGCACACACGTTAAGGGTGTCAAGGTAGGATCGGGCCAAAACGTCGCTGCGCTGCGACATCGGGGGCTGGACATGAAGCGGACGTTGCAATCGACGGTGGGCCGGCGCATGGCGGCAGCGTCGCGCCCAACGATCAAGGACGTTGCCGCCCGTTGCGGCGTGCACCCCTCGACGGTCTCGCGCGCCCTGAGCCCCGCGATGAAGCACCTCGTCGCCGACGATGTCGCCGACCGGATCAAGGCCGCCGCCAACGCGCTCGGCTACCGGCTCAACATGGCCGCCAAGGGCCTTCGCACCGGACGCAGCGGTCTGATCGGCGTGCTCGCCCCCGATATCGCCGACCCCGGCTTTCCGCCGGTGCTGTCCGGCATCACCGATCATCTCAATGCCGAAGGCTATGCGACGATCGTCGTCGACGTCGGCAGCAACGGCTCGGAGCAGGATCTCGTCGACCGTCTGATCGCCCGTGGCGTCGATGGCCTGGTGCTGGCGACGGTCACCTTGCACGACGACGTCGTGAAGCATTGCCTTGATGCGGCGCTGCCGGTCGTGCTGGTCAATCGCGTCGATGCCGCCGGGCAGCTGCCTTCGGCCGCCAGTGATGATGCGGCGGGCATGCGTCTGGCTGTCGAGCATCTCGTCGCGCTCGGCCATCAGCGTATCGGTCATGTCGCGGGCCCGCAGCACGTCTCGACCGGCGCCCGCCGGCGCGCCGGCTTCGAGGCCAGCGTCCGCGACGCCGGCCTGTCCGCCCGCCACACGCCGGTCGAGACGGTCGAGGCCTATACGCGGGCGGCGGGCCGCGAGGCTGCGCTGCGCCTGCTCTCACGCCGCATCAGGCCGACCGCCATCGTCGCCGCCAATGACCTGCTGGCGCTCGGCGTCTATGACGCGCTGGCCGTGCGCGGCCTGGCCTGCCCCCACGACGTCTCCGTCGTCGGTCACAACGACATGCCGTTCGTCGACATGGTCGCGCCGCCGCTCACCACCATACGTATCGCGCAGCGCGACATGGGCGAAGCCGCAGCGCGGCTGCTGCTGGCACGGATTGCCGGTCCCGAGGCGGCAAGCGAGCACATCGTGCTCGCGCCGCAGCTGATCATCCGGGGGTCGACCATCGCATGTGGCCACTGACAGCTCCGCGAAGCACGGCTACATTCGACGTCGAAGCAACAACAGGAGGACACGCCGATGACCGAGATGGTCGGCTTGCAGGCGCTCGTTGCGTCGATTGAACCGGGCCAGTCGGTGACGATCCCGGTGGACCGTGCCGGCGTCTCGATGGCCGCGACAGCAGCGATGATCGAGGCCGGCCTGACCGGGCTGCACCTGGTCTGCGTGCCGATCAGCGGGCTGCAGGCCGATCTGCTGATCGGCGCAGGCGTGGCGTCATCGGTCGAAACCAGCGCCGTCTCGCTCGGCGAAGCCGGCGGCGCGCCACGCTTCGCAGCGGCCATCCGCGCCGGCAGCATCAGGCTGCGCGACGCCACCTGCCCCGCGATCCATGCCGGCCTGTTGGCCGCGCAAAAAGGCGTGCCGTTCATGCCGATCGCCGGCATCATCGGCAGCGACCTGCTCGAGGTCCGTCCCGACTGGAAGGTGATCGACAGCCCGGTTGGCGAGCCCGGCAAGGTGGTGGTGGTGCCCGCGATCACGCCCGATGTCGCGCTGTTCCACGCGCCCGAAGCCGACCGCTTCGGCAATGTCCGCATCGGCCGCTATCGCGAGCTCGCGACCATGGCCTACGCCGCAAGGCGCACGCTGGTCACCGTTGAGCGCATCGTCGAGCGCGACCTGATGGCGACCGAGGATACCGCCGCCGGCGTGCTGCCGGCGCTCTATGTCGATGCGATCGCGGTCGCCGAGAACGGCGCCTGGCCGCTGCCGCTGTGGGACGAGTACGAGACGGATGGGGCCGAGCTTGCGCGCTACGCCGCGATGGCGCGCACGGACGAGGGGTTTCGCGCCTATCTCTCCGCCTTCCTGAGCCGCAGCAAGCAGGTGGCATGACCATGCAGGACGATCGCGCACGGAAAGAGCTGCTGATCACCGTCATCGCCGGGCTGCTCGACGGCATCCGCCATGTCGCCGTCGGCGCCTCCTCGCCAATTCCGGCCGCGGGCGCGATGCTGCTGCGGGCGCGCAACGAACAACAGGGCAAGCCGCCGGTACGCATCTCGATCCTCGGCTCGAGCCGGCACAACTTCTTCACCAATGGCGGCGTCGAGCTGTTCGACTGCGCCGCGCAGGGCCGCGTCGATGCGTTCTTCCTCGGCGGCGGCCAGATCGACGGCGCGGGCAACATCAACCTGGTCGGCACCGGCGACTATCCGCGCATGAACGTGCGCTGGCCCGGATCGTTCGGCTCGGCCTATCTGTACCACCTCGTCCCGCGCGTGATCCTGTTCCGCGAGGAGCATTCGCCGCGCGTGCTGGTGCCGAAGGTGGATTTCGTCAGCGCTGCGGCAACGACGCCGGAGGTGAAGCGGCGCGGCGGCCCACACGCGCTGCTGACGAACCTCGCGCTGTTCGATTTCGACCGCGAGCGCGGCGGCTTCCGGCTGTGCTCGGTGCATCCCGGCTACTCCGCCGAGGACGTGCGCGACCGAACCGGTTTCGACTACGAGGTGCCCGAGATCGTGCCGCCGACCCCCATGCCCGACCGCGCGACGGTCGAGCTGATCCGCGGCCGGATCGTCGACGAGCTCGCCGAATGCTATCCGGAATTCGCGCGATCGATGGCCGCGGCGGCTTAGCTCACTGCACCTCCGCGCGCGTGATCACCTGGCCGGCACGCGCGTTCTGGTGCGCGCCCTGCCACCACGTCAGCGCGCCATTGACGATGACGGCCTCGATGCCGGCGGCGGGCACGCAGGGCTCATCATAGGTCGCGCTGTCGCGCACGCTGGCGGCATCGAAGATCGTGATGTCTGCGTGATTGCCGACCGCGAGCGTGCCGCGGCCCTGGATGCCGAAATTCTGCGCGGTCAAGCCGCTCATCTTCCACACCGCGGTCTCCAGCGAGAACAGCGCAAGCTCGCGGCAGTAATAGCCGAGCACGCGCGGGAACGTGCCCCAGAGGCGCGGATGCGGCCGCTCGCCGAATGGCAGGCCGTCGGAGCCGATCATGGTCGGCTCGAAGGCGAGGATGGTCTGCACGTCGGCCTCGTCCATCGCGAAATAGATCGCCGACGCCGGTTGCAGCCGCTTCGCCGCTTCCAGCCGATCGACGCCCCAGGCGGCGGCGATGTCGGCCAGATCGCGGCCCGCGACCTCGGGATGCGGGCCGGACGCCGCGACGACGACCCTGACCTGCAGCTTGGCCGGATCGGTGTGCAGCATCGTGGAGGAGGCATTGTAGGGGTAACAGTCGAGCGCGACGCATTGGCAGCTCATCGCCTTCGTGATCAGCGGCAGCGTTTCCTTGGTGCGGCCGAAATTGGCGGGTCCCACCACCTTGTGATGCGAGATCACGACCTGGACGTCGAGCGCCTTGCCGATCGCAAAGCTCTCCTCCAGCGATTTGACGACGTCGTCCGCCTCGTTGCGCATATGCGTCGCATAGACGCCGCCGCTGCCGGTGAGCGGACGGCAGACCGCGATGATCTCCTCGGTCGGCGCCGCCTCGGCTGGCGGATAGAACGTCCCTGTCGAGACGCCGATGGCGCCGGCATCGAGCGCCTCCTGCACAGAAGCGCGCATCTCGACGATCTCGGCTTCGGTCGCCGCGCGGCCAAGATCGCTCACGACCGACGCACGCAACGAGGTGTGGCCGACCATCGGTGCGACATTCACGGCCGACGGCGCCGCGCGCAGAGCGGCAACGTAGTCGGCGAACGCGGCATATTCGACCACCTTCTCGCCGCCCGGCGACAGCAGGCCGAGCGGCATCGGGCGCGGCGAGCCCGGCTTCAGCGGCGCGATGCTGACGCCGCAATTGCCGGTGACGACCGAGGTGACCCCCTGCGAGATCTTGCAGGTCATGCCGGGATCGACCAGCACGGCGCTGTCGTCGTGCGTATGCGAATCGATGAAGCCCGGCGCAACGATCCGGCCGGTGGCATCGATCGCCCGCACCGCGATCCGGCCATCGAGATCCCCGATGGCGACGATGCGGCCGTCCTTGATGCCGACATCCGCGTCGAACCGCGGCGCCCGTGTGCCGTCGATGACGATGCCGTTGCGGATGATGAGATCGAGGGAATCGATTGGAGGCCTGGTGTCGGTCATGGGGTCTCGCGGAAAGCTGTAGAAGGCTGCCGAGACTATCCGCATGCTGTCCCGATGCGTCCAGCGCGATCCACATGAGCCGCACGCTTGGCTGGGCTGCCTGAATGGCGGTTGGAGCCCGACGCTCGGGCCACACACGGTGCGCTCCCTCTCCTCGTTCGTACGGGGAGTGGGATGGCGGGCACGAACGGCGAGGTAAGGGCCGGGCCAGCCGAACGACGTGTCACCCCGCCGGCCGGCGCTGCGCGACGATCTGCCGGTACAGATCGGCATATCGGCCGGCGCGGTGCCGCCACGACACGTCGGTCAGCATCGCGTTGAGCTGCATGCGGGTCCAGTTCGAGGCGTTGCTGCGGGCGGCGTAGAACGCGGCGGCGGCGCGGCGCAGGGTCTGGTCGAGGGCTTCGGCGGTCACGGATGCGAACTTGAACCCGGTCGCGGCCATGCCGGCCTCGGTCTCGTCGATCACGGTGTCGGCAAGGCCGCCGACGGCGGTCACGATCGGCAGCGCGCCGTAGCGCAGCGCGCACAGCTGGGTTAGGCCGCACGGCTCGAACCGGGAGGGCACGACCAGCGCATCGCAGCCGGCCTGGATCAGATGTGCGAGGCTCTCGTCATAGCCGATGACGACGCCGATCTGTCCGGGATGGCGCGCCGCCGCGGCGCGGAATGCCTCGCGCAGCTCGGCGTCGCCATCGCCGAGCAGCGCCAGCTGGATGCCGCTGCTCGTGACGGTGGGCAGGCAGGCCAGCAGGAGGTCGAGGCCCTTCTGCGAGGTCAAGCGGCTGACGACCCCGAGCAGGAACGTCTCGGGGGCCACCTGCAATCCCATCCGTGTCTGCAGCGCAGCCTTGTTGGGCGCGCGCGCCTCGATTCGCTCGATGCCGAAATGCGATGGGATGGCCGGATCGCTGCCGGGATCCCACACCGCCGTGTCGATCCCGTTGAGAATGCCCACGAGATCGGACGCACGCTGGCGCAGCAGGCCGCCGAGGCCCATGCCCTGCTCGTCGCTCTGGATCTCCCGTGCATAGGTCGGCGACACCGTCGTGATCTTGTCGGCAAATTGCAGCCCCGCCTTGAGGAAGCTGATGTCGCCGTAATATTCGAGGCCGTAGATCGAGAACGCTTCCGGCGGCAATCCGAGCGGCACCAGCAGATGGCGCGGAAAGCGGCCCTGGAACGCCAGATTGTGCACGGTCATGACCGTGCCGGGATGCGGCCGGTGGCTGTAGAGCAGATAGGCCGGCACCAGCCCGGCCTGCCAGTCGTGACCGTGAACGACATCGGGCACGAAGCCCGGCACCGTGCCGAGCCCGATATAGGAGGCCGCCCGTGCCAGCGCCGCGAAGCGGAAGGCGTTGTCGGGCCAATCCTTGCCGTCGGGCCCGAGATACGGATTGCCCTCGCGGTCATACAGATGCGGCGCGTCGAGCACGAACAGATCGAGCGCGCCATGGCTGCCGCCGAGCAGCCGGGCGTTGCCGCCGAAGAAGTTCGGCAGCGAGCTGATCTCGCTGACCTGCTCCAGCGCCGCCATGACCGCGGGATAGCCGGGGATCAGCGTGCGGACCTCGATGTCCTCGGCCATCAGGGCCCATGGCAGCGCGCCGACGACGTCGGCGAGACCGCCGGTCTTGACGATGGGATAGACCTCAGACGCAACCGACAGAACGCGCAGCGGCGTCATGAATTGAGCCCGTCGATCATCGGCTGGGTGATCAAGGTGACGCCGCTCTCCGTGGTCCTGAACCGCTTGGCATCGAATTCCGGGTCCTCGCCGACCACGAGCCCTTCCGGAATCTGCACGCCGCGGTCGACCACCACGTTGGTCAGCCGCGCGTGGCGGGCGACGTTGACGTAAGGCAGCAGCACCGCGTTCTGCAGCTTGGCGTAGGAATGCAGGTGAGCCCCGGTGAACAGCAGCGAGCGCTGCACCTGCGCGCCCGAGACGATGCAGCCGCCGGAGACCAGCGAGCACGTCGCCTCGCCCCGGCGTCCGTCGACGTCGTGAACGAACTTGGCTGGCGGCGTGATCTCCGAATAGGTCCAGATCGGCCACGAGCGGTCATAGAGATCGAGCTCCGGGACGACGTCCGTCAGGTCGAGATTGGCGGCCCAATAGGCGTCGACCGTTCCGACATCGCGCCAGTAGCTGCGCGGATCATGGCCGGCGCGGACGCAGGAGCGCGTGAACTGGTGCGCGACCGCACGGCCGTTCTTGACGATATGGGGAATGATGTCGCGGCCGAAATCATGATTGGAGTTCGGATCGGCGGCGTCGCGCTTCAATTCATCGAACAGGAATTTGGCGTCGAAGACATAGATGCCCATGCTCGCGAGCGACATGTCCGGTTTGCCGGGAATCGGCGGCGGATCGGCGGGCTTCTCGATGAAGTCCCGGATGGTCTCGTCCTCGTTGATGTGGATGATGCCGAAGCCCGAGGACTCCGCCCGCGGCGTTTCCAGGCAGCCCACGGTGACGTCGGCGCGCTGGTCGACATGCTGCTGCAGCATCAGCTCGTAATCCATCTTGTAGATGTGATCACCGGCGAGCACGACGATGTATTTCGTATTGTAGGTCTCGAGAATGTCGATGTTCTGGTACACGGCATCGGCCGTTCCGACGTACCACATCGTCTCCGAGACGCGCTGGCTCGCGGGAAGGATGTCGAAGCTCTCGTTGCGCTCGGGGCGGAAGAAGTTCCAGCCCATCTGCAAGTGCCGGATCAGGCTGTGCGCCTTGTATTGCGTCGCCACCGCAATGCGCCGGATGCCGGAATTGACGGCGTTCGACAGCGCGAAGTCGATGATGCGCGACTTGCCGCCGAAATAGACGGCGGGCTTGGCGCGCCGGTCGGTGAGCTCGAGCAGGCGGCTGCCGCGCCCGCCTGCCAATACGAAGGCCAGCGCATGACGGGACAGCGGCTCGGTCCTGGCGGCGGGTGCCATAGTTCTCCTCCCTGCAACTCGTTGTCGCGTCATGATTTCCGCGGCCCGGTCAACGATGGCTCGCAATCGCGCCCCCGTCGCCCGGTACTCACATATGACGGGGGAACAGCCAACCAGTTCCCAATGACGAGTGCAATGGGGTGCTTCAGCCCAGACGATCCCAGGTTGCAATCATGTCGTCCCACCGTGGCGGGTCGGCGCCCTCGCGGGTGCAGGTCACGGCGGCGCAGGCCCCGGCAAAGGCGAGCGCCTTGCGCAACTCGGCTTGATCCAATGCGCGCAAGGCGTCCCGGCCGATGCGGCCGAGCTTGCGCAGCGCGAACAGCATGCCGGCCTGGAACGTGTCGCCGGCGCCGATCGTGTCGACCACCTCGACCGTCGGCGCCGCGACCTCCACCGCGCCGGCCTGCGCATGCCAGCCGAGCGCGCCCTTGGGACCGCGGGTCACGACCACCAGGCTGGTGCCGCGGGCCAGCAGCGCCGCGGCTCGCGCGGCGTAATCGTCGCGGCCGTGCAGATAGTCGAAGTCGACATCGGACATCTTGATCAGGTCGGCGCTCGCGGCGAACTCATCCATCTGGAGCCGATAGGCGGCCTTGTCGGTCACGAGGTTGGGCCGGCAGTTCGGGTCGAACGAGATCGTCACCTTGCCCTGCGTGGCGGCGATCATTGCGCGGGTCTCCCGCGCGCCCTGGTCGTGGATCAGCGTCGTCGAGCCCACATGGATGGCGCCGATGTCGTTGAACGGAATGCTGCCGGGCCGGAACGTCCATTTCCGCGCGGCGGTCTCGGCGTCGTAGAAGGCGTATTGGGCCTCGCGACCGACATGGCGCACGAACGCCAGCGTGGTCTGGTCGGCGCTGCGCGTGGCGTAGCCGAGATCGACGTTCGAGGCCTGCGCATGCGCGGCGACCATCGTGCCGAACAGGTCGGTCGAGATGCCGCCGACGAAACCGGTGGGCGCGCCCAGCCGGGCCAGCCCGACTGCGACGTTGAGGCACGAGCCGCCGACCACCGGCCGCAGCACATCGCGTCCATCGGCCGATCTTGCCGGCACGAAATCGATCAACGCATCGCCGCAGCTCAGGATCATGGTCATGGTCATGCCTCCCCACCGGCGCCATCACCGCCCTCATGCATCACGGAACGGCTGTCGCGATCAAGCGTCCGCAGCAGGGCATGGATGCGGCGCTTGCGGCGATGGAAGTCGGCAATGCTCCGCGCGGTCGGATCGCTGAGCCGGCCGAGCGATGACATCGAGGCCATCGTCTCACCGATCGAGCGGAAGGCGCCGCTGGCGACCGCGCCCAGCATGGCCGCGCCGAGCAGCACCGGCTCCTGCGTCCCCGGAAGCGCTACGGTCAGCCCGGTCGTATCGGCCATGATCTGGCGCACCAGCGGGCTGCGCGAGGCGCCGCCGGCCATCACCAAGGTCCGGCTGCCGACGCCATGGGCCGCGAAGGCATCGATCACGTCGGCGAGACCATAGGCGAGACCGCACAACCCCGCGACGAACAGCCGTTCCATGGCGCCGATATCGGCATCGAGATCGAGCCCGGCAATCACGGCGCGTGAATCCGGGTCGGCGTAGGGCGAGCGGTTGCCGAGAAACTCAGGGAGGATATGGACCTCACGCGCGAGCAGCGCCGCCGCGCCCGCGTCCGGCGTGCGCGCCATGATCCGCTTCTCCAGGAAGCTGATCAGATCGAGTCCCTCGGTGCGTGCTGCCGCGGTCGCCTCCGCAAACGCCGGGTGCGAGCGAAGAAGATGATCGATCGCGGCGCCCGCGGCCGACTGGCCGCCCTCGTTGAGCCAGAAGCCCGGGACCATCCCCTGAAAATAAGGACCCCATACGCCGGGCACGAAGGACGGCGCCCGCGTCGTCGCCATGATGCAGGCCGACGTCCCCATGATGTAGGCGAGGCGATCGCTGACATCGACGTCGCCGCCGTCGGCCGCGCGGCCGCCGATCGCGCCGATGCCGCCGGCATGGGCGTCGATCAGCGCGGCGCCGACAGGCGTGCCAGGCGGGAGCCCGAGTTCAGCCGCAGCGTCCGGCGACAGCCCACGACCGAGCGGCGTGCCAGGCGCGACGATGCCGGTGCCGATCCGCGCATAGTCCTCAGAGACGAAATCCTCGAGGCCAATGCGGCGGAAATACTCCGCGCTCCAGCGCGTCTCATGCGCCAGGTAGTTCCACTTGCAGGTGACCGTGCACATCGAGCGCGCCGTCGAGCCCGTCGCGCGCCAGGTGAGGAAGTCGGCGAGATCGAAGAAGTGCCCCGCGGCGTCAAAGCTCGTCCGCAGATGCCGCTTCAGCCAGAGCAGCTTCGGCATCTCCATCTCCGGCGAGATCGAGCCGCCGACATAGCGTAGCACCTCGTCCCCGGTCGCATTGATGTCCCGCGCCTCGGCCAGCGCGCGATGGTCCATCCAGACGATGACGTTGCGGGCGGGATCGCCGGAGCCGCTGACGGTGAGCGGCGTCCCCTGGCGGTCGAGCACGACCAGCGAGCAGGTCGCGTCGAAGCCGATGCCCTTGACCAGCTCGGGCGCGATCGCCGCTTCCGACACGGCGGCTTTGACCGAGGCACAGCAGGCGCGCCAGATGTCGTCGGAGGATTGCTCGACGACGTCACCGGCCTCGTGCCAGGTCTGGATCGGATGCCGCGCCGCCGCGAGCAGTCGGCCGTTGGAATCGAAGATCCCGGCGCGCGTGCTGGTTGTGCCGACATCGACACCAATGAACGCCTGCCGCATGTTTCGCTCCCGTCAGATTTGACGCGAGCTTACCAGCAAGTGTAGCCGCCATCGACAACGACGACGCTCCCGGTCATCAAACTTGCGGCCTCCGAGGCGAGGAACAGCACCACCGAGGCGATCTCCTCGACCTGCCCCATCCGTCCCATCGGGGTTCCGCCGATCCAGGCGTCGTACATGCGCGGGTTGCTCTTCACGAAGGCGTTGAGCGGCGTCTCGATATAGGTCGGCGCCACCGCGTTGACGCGGATGCCGCGCGCGCCCCATTCCGCCGCCAGCGACTTGGTGAGATGGTGCACCGCAGCCTTGGAGGCGTTGTAGAAGCACTGCTCCTGCGGCTTGTTGACGATGAAGCCGGACATCGAGCCGATGTTGACGATGGTGCCGCTCTTGGCCGCCAGCATGTGCTTGCCGAACGCACGGCAGCACCAGAAGGTGCCGTTGAGATTGACGTCGAGCACGTTGAGCCAGTGCTCGTCGGTGACGGTCTCGGCCGGCGTCTCGCTGCGGGCGATGCCGGCATTGTTGACGAGGATGTCGACCTTGCCGCGCCGCGCCACGAGATCGTCGGCGGTCTGCGTCACCTGGGCCGAATTGGTCACGTCCATCAGCGCGGTCTCGGTGTCGAACCCCCTCGCCTTCATCGCGGCCTGCGCATCGGCTGCCGCTTTGGCATCACGGTCGGCGATCACGACATGCGCGCCCGCCTCCGCCAGTGCCTCGACGCAGGCCAGGCCGATGCCCTGCGCACCGCCGGTGATCAGCGCGGTCTTGCCGTTCAGCTTGAATTTTTCCAGATACATCGTCGTCGTCCGTGGTTGTCGTTGACGCCCGGAGGGGACGTCACCTCTCATGCGAAGATGGAGTTGCCGCTCTCGTCGAAGCGATAGATCCGGCTCGGCTCCGGCCGCAGCGTCACGGCATCGCCGGCGCTGAGCCGCTTCTCGCCGACGCAGCGCACGGTCAGCGTGCCCAGCGGGCCGGCGTCGACATAAAGGAACGTATCGCTGCCGAGATGCTCGGCGATCAGCACCTTGCCGCGCCAGCCTTCGCCGCCGTCATCGACGATCGCGATATGCTCCGGCCGCACACCGATCGTAGTGGCGCCGCGCTGCGCGGCTTCTTCCCCGCCGATGAAGTTCATCTTCGGCGAGCCGATGAAGCCGGCGACGAACAGGTTGGCCGGGCGCTGATACAGCTCGATCGGCGAGCCATATTGCTCGATGCGGCCGGCGTTCAGCACCACGATCTTGTCGGCCATGGTCATGGCCTCGACCTGGTCATGGGTGACGTAGATCGCGGTGGTGCCGAGCTGCTTCTGCAGCCGCGTCACTTCCAGCCGCATCTGCACGCGCAGCGCGGCGTCGAGATTGGACAGCGGCTCGTCGAACAGGAACGCCTTCGGCTCGCGCACGATGGCGCGGCCGATCGCGACGCGCTGGCGCTGGCCGCCGGACAGCTCGCGCGGCTTGCGGTCGAGATAGGGCGTGAGGTTCAAGGTCGCCGCCGCGGCCTCGACCTTCTGGTTGATCTCGGCCTTGGGCAGCCCGGCCATCTTCAGACCGAAGGCGATGTTGCCGCGCACGCTCATATGCGGATAGAGCGCGTAGGATTGGAACACCATCGACAGGCCGCGCTTGGCGGGCGGCACGTCGACCACATTGTTGCCGTCGATCAGGATGCGACCGCCGGAGACGTCCTCAAGCCCCGCGATCAATCGAAGCAGCGTGGTCTTGCCGCAGCCGGAGGGCCCGACGAACACCACGAAGGCGCCGTCGGGGATGTCGAGATCGGCGCCCTTGATGATGTGGACCGGCCCGAACGATTTCTGCACACCTTCCAGCGTGATCCGTCCCATGATCAGACCTTTCGTTACTTCACTGCGCCGAAGGTCAGCCCGCGCACGAGCTGCTTCTGGCTGAACCAGCCGATGATCAGGATCGGCGCGATCGCAAGCGTCGAGGCCGCCGACAGCCGTGCCCAGAACAGGCCTTCCGGGCTTGAATAGGAGGCGATGAAGGTCGTCAGCGGCGCCGCTTCCAGCGTCGACAGGTTCAAGGTCCAGAACGCTTCGTTCCACGCCAGGATCAGATTGAGCAGCAGGGTCGAGGCCAGACCCGGGATCGCCATCGGCGTCAGCACATAGATCAGCTCGCGCCCGATCGTGGCGCCGTCCATCCGCGCGGCTTCGAGGATGTCCTTGGGGATCTCCTTGAAGTAGGTGAACAGCATCCAGATCACGATCGGCAGATTGCCGAGACACAGGATGAAGACCAGCCCGGTGCGGGTGTCGAGCAGGCCGAGGTTCTTGTAGATGAGATAGATCGGCACGAGCACGCCGACCGGCGGCATCATCTTGGTCGAGAGCATCCAGAGCAGGATGTCCTTGGTCCGCTTGGTCGGCGAGAACGCCATCGACCAGGCCGCTGGAATCGCGATCAGCATCGCGATCAAGGTCGAGCCGCCGGCGACGATCAGCGAGTTCAGCGCGTGGTGCAGGTAGTCGCTGCGCTCCTGCACGGTCACGTAGTTCTCGGTGGTCCAGTGGAAGAACAGGAACGAGGGCGGCGTCGCGAACGCCTCCAGCTCGGTCTTGAAGCTCGCCAGCACCATCCACAGGATCGGAAAGAAGATCACGAAGCCGGCCAGCCAGGCGCCGACCGTTGAGATCACGACGTGACGTCCGGTGACCTTGCGCGCCATGCTCTCAGGCCTCCAGATTGCGGCCGACGATGCGGACCAGGAAGAAGGCGACGATGTTGGCGATGACCACGGCGACGAGGCCGCCGGCCGAGGCCGTGCCGACGTCGAACTGGATCAGCGCCTGCGAATAGACCAGGAAGGCGATGTTGGTGGTCTGCAGCCCCGGCCCGCCGCCGGTCGTGACGAAGATCTCGGCGAACACGGTGAGCAGGAAGATCGTCTCGATCAGGATCACCACCGTGATCGGGCGCGCCAGATGCGGCAGCGTCAGGTAGATGAAGCGCGACACCGCGCCGGCGCCGTCCATCTCGGCCGCCTCCTTCTGCTCCTCGTCGAGCGACTGCAGCGCGGTCAAGAGGATCAGCGTCGCGAACGGCAGCCACTGCCAGGCGACGATGAAGATCACCGCGAGCAGCGGCGCGTCGGTGAACCAGTCGATCGGCGTCATGCCGAGCGAGGTCGCGATCCACGCGAACAGGCCGGACACCGGATGCATCAAGAGGTTCTTCCACACCAGCGCGCTGACCGTCGGCATCACGAAGAACGGCGCGATCACCATCAGCCGGATGACGTTGCGGCCGATCACCGGCTGGTCGAGCAGGATCGCGAGGGGGATGCCGAGGCCGATGGTCAGCAGCAGCACCGAGCCGACCAGGACGAGGGTGTTCTGCAGCGAGGCGAGGAAGGCGGGATCGGTGAGGAAGTACTCGAAATTCTCCAGGCCGACGAAGCTCTCGGAGCCGGGATCGAGCAGGCTGTAGTGCAGGGTGGAGAAATAGATCGTCAGCGCCAGGGGCACGATCATCCACACGAACAACAGGATGACCGCCGGCGACATCAGCGCCCGGGCGAGCAGTTGAGTTTGTCGGGTGGCCATAGGTCGTCCTTGCTCGATGGTCGCCGCCGTCATTGCGAGCGAAGCGACGCAATCCAGGGGCGTCGACGGGACTCTGGATTGCTTCGTCGCTTCGCTCCTCGTATTGACGAGCTGATAGCTCCCGGGCGCAACAAAACAACTCTCACAGTAACGCTCGAACACGATGCCGGTGATTGTGCCCTCTCCCCTTGTGGGAGAGGGCATGTAGGAAAGTGCAGCAAGCTCGGTTGGGTGAGGGGTCTCTCTCAACGAGCTCCGCTTGCGGAAGCATACCCCTCACCCAACCGCATATGTGGACCGGCCAGTGATGCCCTCTCCCACAAGGGGAGAGGGCGCAGTCATGGGCACCTGCTCATTCTCCAATGTTCAGGATCCGTAGGGTGGGCAAAGGCGCGGGGCGCCGTGCCCACCGTCTTCACCGTGGCCGTGGCGCGGTGAGCACACTGCGCTTTGCCCACCCGTACGGACCTTAAGTGTACGGGAGAGAAAATGCGGCCATCCCTTGTGGGGAGGGATGGCCGCCAGTGATCAGCTCGGGAGGAGTTTCGTGTCGAGCTGATGACCTTGCGCGCCTATTTGATGTAGCCGGCGCGCTTCATCTCGCGTTCGGTGGCGGACTGCGCCGCGCTCAGCGCCGCATCGACGGTCATCGAGCCCGCGAGCGCCGCCGAGAACTGCTGACCGACAGCAGTGCCGATGCCCTGGAATTCAGGAATGGCGGCGTATTGCACGCCGACATAGGGCACCGGCTTCACCGTCGGATGGCTGGGATCAGCCGCGTCGATCGAGGCGAGCGTGATCTTCGCGAACGGCGCGACCTTCAGGTACTCCTCGTTCTTGTACAGCGAGGTGCGCGTGCCCGGTGGCACGTTGGCCCAGCCTTCCTTCGAGGCGACGAGCTTGGTGTAGTCCTTGCTGGTCGCCCAGGCGATGAACTTCTCGGCCGCGTCGACCTTCTTGGAGCCGGCGGGGATCGCGAGATTCCAGGCCCACAGCCAGTTGGCGTTCTTGCCGAGGCCGGTATTCGGCGCCAGCGCGAAGCCGACCTTGTCGGCGACCTTGGACTCCTTCGGATTGGTCACGAACGAGGCCGCGACCGTGGCGTCGATCCACATCGCGCATTTGCCGGAGTTGAACAGCGCGAGGTTCTCGTTGAAGCCGTTGGAGCTGGCGCCGGGAGGGCCGGCCTCCTTCATCAGATCGACATAGGTCGACAGCGTCTTCTTCCATTCCGGCGTGTTGAACTGCGGTTGCCATTTCTCGTCGAACCAGCGCGCGCCGAACGAGTTCGACATCGCGGTGAGGAACGCCATGTTCTCGCCCCAGCCGGCCTTGCCGCGCAGGCAGATGCCGAACGTGCCGGCCTGCTTGTCGGTCAGCTTCTTGGCGGCGTCGATGACGAAGTCCCAGGTCGGGCTCTCCGGCATCTTCAGCCCGGCCTTGTCAAACAGGTCGGTGCGATACATCACCATCGAGCTCTCGCCGTAGAACGGCGCGGCGTAAAGCTTGCCGTCGACGGACACGGCGTCCTTGATCTTCGGCAGGATGTCGTTCGCGTCGTAGTCGGCGCCGAGCTTGTCGAGCGGCACCAGCCAGTTCTTCTTGGCCCAGATCGGCACCTCGTAGGTGCCGATGGTGAGGATATCGAACTGGCCGCCCTTGGTGGCGATGTCGGTGGTGACGCGCTGGCGCAGCACGTTCTCCTCCAAGGTCACCCACTTCACCTGGATATCGGGGTTGGCCTTGGTGAATTCGCCGGTCAGGCCCTGCATCCGGATCATGTCGCCATTGTTGACGGTGGCGATGGTCAGGGTGGTCTCGGCCGACGCGGGCGCAGTGGTCAGCATCGCGGCGCCCATCAGGGCGGCAAGCGTGCGCGTGCGAGTGAAGATGGTCCTCACGGTCTCCTCCCATTCCCGCGGGTCTTGAACATATGCTCACGGGCTGAGCTGATGTTCACAACACTGCTCATGCTTTGTCAAGCATGTGCCGGCGCCCACAGGTTGTGCAGCGCAGGATCAAATCTCCCTGAGATTGAAGCGCCGTCGAGATCGCGCGTCTCTCGCCTCGCGTCGTTCCGGGGCGCGCACAAGCGCGAGCCCGGAACCCATACCCACAGGAAGAGGTTCGGGGCACGCTCGTGGTGAGCATCTCGTCCCGAAACGTGAGGCTGCGATTATGGATTCCGGGCTCATTCGCTGGCGCGAATGCCCCGGAATGACGAGAGGAGAGAGTTGGGCGACGTCAAGCCAGAATGGCGCGCGCCGTGGCTTCGTCGGTGATGAGGCCATTGATCAGCCGGCCGGTCAGCGCGGCGCGGATCGCCGCGATCTTCGCAGGTCCCAGCGCCGCCGCGATGGTCATCGCGCGGGCCGGCACCTCCGGCGGAATGCTGGTGAGCCTGCGGTTGGTACCGCCGTCGATCACCCGGCCCTTGGCGTCATACGCCCAGCCGGTGATCTCGCCGATGGCCCCGAGCCGCATCATCTCGGTGAGCTCGTCGCGGGTGACGAAGCCGTCGACATGCATCTGCGCCTTCTGATCCATCTGACCAATGCCGACCAGCTTGAGATCGGCCTTGTCGGCGACCGCCTTGACCTTGGCGATGGCATCGAGCCGGACCATGCGGTCGCGCTCGTCCTCGCTACCCATCAGGAACGGCAGCGGCATCGGGTAGTGCCGCGCGCCGGTGCGGTCGGCGAGCCGGCCGACCGTGTCGAAGAAGCTCGCGGAGCCGTCGGCCAGGATGTTGCCGACCAGCGAGACGATCTGATGCTCGGGACGATCGACCGGCGTGACCCGCTCGACGGCGGCGCGGACCGCGCGGCCGGTGCCGAGCGCGATGATGACGGGCGTCTCGGCGCGCAGGGTGGTCTCGAGCAGATTGGCGCAGCGCTCGGCAATCCCAGCGGCTCCCGTCGGCGCGGCCGGATCGGTCGGCACCACCTCGCTATGGACCAGCGCGAAGCGTTCCTTGAGCTGCGCGGCAAGCGCCATGCAGGAGGCGATGGGATGTTCGAGCCGGAACGTGATCAGCCGCTCGGCGAGACACAGCGACACCAGCCGCTGCGCCGATGCGCGCGACACCTGCAGCATCCGGGCGATCTCGTCCTGGGTATGGCCGGCGATGAAATACAGCCAGCCGGCGCGGGCGGCGTCGTCGAGCCGGGATTTGTCACTGTCGCTGGCCGCCATGACGCCGAGCGGTCTCCTTCCAGACATCCTCACCCGCCGCGCGCGAGCGTGGCGGGCACTATGACATGGCGGTCGGGGCCTCGGGAACCGACGCACCCCCACCATCCCCAGGCGAGCCTGCCGCGCATCCGCGCGACAAGATCATATGCTCTGACGATGGGCAATAGCTCAACTCTTCGTTCCGCTCGAAGATGATCGCTCTCCAGCACTGGATCCTCCAAAGAGCCATGGAGGGCGGGACCCTCGCCTGCCGCACATCGGCTGCGCGTCATCAGGGGGATGTGGAGCGCTGCACAACCGCCTAGCTGCAAGCCATGGCTTCACCCCGCATCGTCCGGCCGCCCCGCCCTGCTCCCGTCTTCGTCTGCCGCAAATGCCTGAAGCGCAGCGATGATGCGAAGGACATCGGGAAGGAGATCAAGCGGGCGATGAAGCGCGCGGCCCCGGCGCGCGGCAAGTCTGCCCGCACCATCATGGCCAGCTGCTTCGGCCTGTGCCCGAAGCGGGCGGTGGTGATCACCGCCGGCGTCCGCGCCGCGCGGGGCGAATATGTGCTGGTCTCCCAGGCCGGCGAGGTGGCAGGTGCCCTGTCGCTCCTGCACGATGATCAGAACGGATCGTCCTGAAGCTCGTCGTCATCGTCCTCCCGCGCCAGGCACGCCACCGTCCGCTCGGCGATGTTGCGCATCAGCCCGATCTCGCTGAGGTCATGCCCATCGAGCACGGCGCGCGCGATCACGGCGAGATCGGCCCAGCCGAGCCATTCGTCGCGTGCCCCCTCGCGCATCCACAGCGCCGTCATCACGAACAGCTCCGCCCAGCGCGCCCGCTGCGCGCCGATGGCGCCGTCGTTCTGCAAAAGCTTGGCGGGCAGCGCCTCGCGCGCCCGGCGGCTGGCGCTCTTCACCTTCTGCTCCAGCTCGGCATCGTCCTCGAACCAGGAATCCTCGATACCGTCGAGCTCGACGATGTCGCCGCTGTCGGCCAGGGCCATCGCGACGTCTTCGGCATCGCGCAGATCGTCAGGCAGATCGGCGATCAGCTCGTTCAGGAGCTCGCGAGAATCGATCCAGGCCGGCTGCCATTCGGCGCCGCCGATCGTCTCGGCGACCTGCAACAGCCCCGCCGGCGGCACCTCGCCGCGCTTGACGGTGAGCCCGAGATGGTGACTGACCATGCGGTCGACGAAGGCCCGGCTGACGTCCAGCAGCGGCCCATGCGCCGCGAGGCCCGCCATGATCTCCTTGACCGCCTCGCGCGGTTGCGGATCGCTGGTCATCGCCTCGGAGATGCCGTCGCGGGTGAAGATCGTCATGATCCGCTGCGTCTTGCGGTCGACGGGTGACACCGCCAGCAACAGCTGCGTGCCGGCGCCGTCGGTCGCACTGGACTTGAGCTTGTCGACCGCGCTTTTTGCCCAGGGCGCGCAGTCCACGCCGGCCGCGCGGGCCTTCTGGATGATCGCGTCGACGCCGGCGCGCTCGCGCTCCGGCCGCCAGTTGCGCATCGCGATCACACGGCGGAGGTCGACGGGCGACAACATCGCAGCCTGCTCCAGCAGCGCCGCCGCCGCGGCCTTGCGCACCGCCGCGCTGCCGTTCTGCAGGAACAGCACTGCGGCCGCACGCGCATCCGCCTGCTCGTTCTGCGCCAGATGGGTGGCCAGCGCGATCTTGGCATCGTCGGGCATGAGATGCGCGCCCTCGGCGAAGGCGGACACCATCTGGAACGGATCGCCGTCGCAGGCCTCGAGGATGTCTTCGAGCACCGAGACGATGTCGCCCGGCAGCACATCGTCCTCCTCCTCATCGCCGAGCTCGGCCGAGACTGCGATGAGCTCCGGGGATGCGGCGATTCCGGCCTGCTGCAGCGCGCCGCCGAGATAAGCGAGCAAGGTGCCCTCGATCTCCCCGGCCTCGGCCTTCGCCGCCAGATCGGACTGGAAGCGCGCGATCAGCTCGGCCGCATCCTTGGCGCCGCGCTTCGCCCGCTCGTTCAGGCCGGAGAGCAGCATCTGCAGCATGAACAGATAGCCGATGCCGAGCGCTTCGTCGTCGCCGGCCGGCGGCATGTGGCGGCACACGCCCTCGGCCGCCGCGGAGATCTCGGTGGAATGGGTCAGCAGGAAGCGCTCGAGCTCCGGCGTCGGCTGCGGCAGCCGCCCTTTGGCAAACCCGGCCGCGAGCTTCCTGGCGTGGTCATCGAGACCGGCTGGCTTTGCGCCTGATTTGGCCATCGGCAATCTCCTTGAGCTCGCGCATTTTACGCCAAAGGCGGCCGGTCGAAAGCGCCGCCCCAAGCAATCCACCGTGAAGACGAGGCGGCTGCCCTTGACGGGGCGACCGCGCGATGTGAGCGGCCGGACCATGGTGAACGAAGCCTTGCCCCGGTCATTCGAATGCCAGCACGGGTGTTGACGCTTGCTTCGCAGGCCCCGGGCTTAGCTGCCACGTCGTCCTCGTCAGCAAGCGCGCCATGAGCCCCACCGCCACCATCGCAGTCTCCGGCATGAATGCGGCCTCGCGGCGGCTCGAAGTGTCCGCCTCGAACGTCGCCAATGCCCGGAGCACGGGCGCGCTGCCCAATGCCGACGGCACGCTGCCGGCCGGCGCGCCGAAGGCCTATGTCCCGCTCGAGCTGGTGCAGAGCGACGTCGCCGGCGGCGGAACGCAGACGACCATCACCCGGTCGAGCTCCGGGACCTCCGCGAGCTACGATCCCTCCGCGCCGTTCGCCAACAAGGACGGCCTCGTCGCCGCGCCCAATGTCGACCTCGCGCAGGAGATGATCAGCCAGCTCGTCGCCAAATACAGCTTCGCCGCCAATGCCCGCGTGCTGAAGGTGAGCGACGAGATGAGCCGGACCGTGATCGACATGAAGGTGTGAGCTTCACACCCCCGGTCGGCCAACGGCCGCAGATCGATCGCCGCACGCCCCGAGGCGGGGCGCGGCTCAGCGCGCGAGCACCGCAATCAGCCAGTGGATCAGCGTCGCGCCGCCGACCGGCGCCATCACAAGCAGGATCATGTTGAAGCCGAGCAGCGCCAGCAGCAGCCGCTCGCCGCGCGGCGACAGCCGCCGCTTCGGCGGCTCCGGCTTCGGATCACCAGGCCAATAGCCCGGCAGATCGACGAACATGGGACCTCCAATCGTCCCTCAACGCAGCAGCGCCTGGGATGACCAGCCGCGATGCACACCCCGCCGCGAGCCTAGCATGCCGATCCGATGATCGCGAGCTGCGCGGGCTCAGCCGGTCTGCTGCTGCGGCGCCGCGAGCACCTGCGGCGCGACCGCCGCATGCCGCTGGGCGCCTCGGCCTGCCGCGACAGCAGCGCATTGCCTGCGGGCAGGAACACGCCATCACCGAGACCGACGCCGCGAAAGACGCGCGGGACCCACCTTCCTCCATCCTCCTAAGATCACTGGTGCCACCGCAGCGACGGCAAGTTCTGTGCACTCTCACCGTCATTCGATGCGGCGTTCCAAGACCATATGGTAATACGTTGACGCGCAATCGCTCTGCGGGCCGACAGAGAGGTCCCGAGTAACATCAGTCCGCCAAGTCGGCGCCTGACCGGCCGGCTCGTTTGCCGGGATGGGCCTCGGCTCGCCGGAGGCCTCGGCGCCTTTTGCCGAGTTCAGTCCAGTCCAGCAGCGTCACCGCAATTCCCCGGTCGCTGAGTCCTTGAACCTTGAGTATGCTCTTCGCGACCGCAGCGCCGGTCGGTGCAACGTTTCGACGGCCGCAATATGCGATCGACTCGATGCGGCGCCTGGCGAGGATCACGGACGTGGGTGGCTGGTCATGACCGACGATCAATCCCTTGCGATGCTGGAGCGCTTCTCGCGTCTCATAGGCGGCCACCACACGGTGGCGAGTCCGGAGCTGACGCCCATCTATGAGGAGATCGCTTCGATCGGCCACCGGAGCTTTCTCGCCCCGCGCTGGAAGTCTGTCGACTGGCGAACGGTCGAGATCCCGAGGGGCCTTTCCTTTCGCGTCGCGTACAATCCGAAGGTCACGGTCAACGGCTGCATCCTGAAGACAGAAACGCCGAATGCGTTCGCGTCCAGGATCGACGCGGAATACTGCATCGGACTGTCGCCTTCTCTCCAATCCTTGTTCTCCGAACTTGCGGTCGCGCTGTGGTCCAATCCTGCGTTCTTCCCCGAGGTCGGTGAGATCGACCGGCTGCCATCGTTTCACTATCCCGGAGAGTTCACGCCGTTGGGCTTTTCCTTCATTTTGGGGAGCAAGCTGGATGGACGCGTGCCCTTCATCCGGCCGTCCGTGCTCGCCGAGCGGGAGCAATGGTCTTCGGAGATCCGTCGGCTGACGAAGGCAGCACAGAACATGTGTGAGGGCAGGACGTATTTCGCGCAGCACACGATTCGCGCCGCGCTGCGCTTTGTATGGTGGCACGAACTCGGGCACGTCGTTCACGGCCACTGCGATTTTCTGCGAGACGCCGCGCGCATCGACCGGTACGGCGCCGTCGACTACAATTCAGCGTTCCCCGCCGGTGATCCCGGCATGAACCTGCTGCTGCAGTATATGGAGTACGAGGCCGACGGCTACGCGGCCAACCAGATGGTCCATCAGACGCTGGACCGCTTGCTCG
The DNA here is from genome assembly GCF_032377575.1 of Bradyrhizobium sp. SZCCHNS2022. Classification (NCBI taxonomy): domain Bacteria; kingdom Pseudomonadati; phylum Pseudomonadota; class Alphaproteobacteria; order Hyphomicrobiales; family Nitrobacteraceae; genus Bradyrhizobium; species Bradyrhizobium sp. SZCCHNS2022. Next base: position 5,060,989 of record NZ_JAUHHZ010000001.1, read on the forward strand.
TATCGCTGCTGATCGAGAGCGCGGACGCGACCGCCACCGCGGAGTACGAGTTGTTGTGCGAGCTGATGGGAGCGATGCTGGTCTTCTACTCGCTCGGCAATCTCGGGTTCCTGACCAATCCGCGATTGGAAAGCGAGGAGCAGGAGCCGTTCCTGAGTTCGCATCCGCCCTATTTCGTCCGGCTGATGACGGTCGCGGGCTCCCTCGGCGTGTATCTGGAACGTACAAAAACGGAAGCGCGGCGCTTCAGGCATGCTGATGGCCACCTCGTCGTGCCGCGCCCGGAACAACTGGAGCATGTTGCGGACCGCGTGCGTGCCGCGCTGGGACGGATCGTCCAGAACCTTCGCAACATCCATCCCTCTCTGCACAATTTTTGTCTGGGATTGAGCGCTGAGGCCAGCGAGATGGCGACGGACTATCTGCAGAGTTGCGAACGGGCGACCGGCTTCTATGAGCAACTGAACGGCTACCGCCTGATCGGCAAGGCCTGAAACACGACAATTTCCGTGGCAGGCATTTCGAGGACGACCTGTGGCAGCAAGAGGGAAGAACTATCAGCTCGTGGGGCGGATTGGCGCAGCGTGATCCGCCGCTCCCGTCACATTTCAGATCACCGTCCAGACGCTCATTGGGAGAAAGATCGTCCTCGCCGTCGACGCCTCCTGCCGGATTGGCGCCAGCTAACCCATCGAGTCTGTGGCCTACGGTGCAAAGGCCGAGCCCAAGGATTACGCTCGGAAAGAACGGCGGATTACGCTCCGCTAATCCGCCCTACGCGCTTCTCGGACGGGCCACCCTCAACCTCGCGGCCATACCCATCACGCCGCCCGTGGCTTATTCACCGTCTCGATCCGATCGAGACTCTTGCCAAGGCTGCGTTTCGCGATCTGAACGTCGTAGTCCGTCTGCAGGTTGAGCCAGAGTTCGGGCGTCGTATCGAGTGCCTTGGCGAGCCGGAGCGCGGTGTCGGCGGTGATGCCGGGGATTACGGTGACAGTGCACAAAACTTTCTGCCAGCCGACCTGCTCGGCGCCAACCGCCGGTCACGCCGCTCTTGGCTTGTTGACCGTCTCGATCCGGGCGAGACTCTTGCCAATGCTGCGTTTCGCGATCTGAACGTCGTAGTCCGTCTGCAGGTGGAGCCAGAGCTCGGGCGTCGTGTCGAGCGCCTTCGCGAGCCGGAGCGCGGTGTCGGCGGTGATGCCGGTCTGCTCGCCGGCGATACGCTCGATCCGCGTTCGCGGCAGGCCGCACACTTTGGCAAGCGCGCCCGCGGACATTCCGAGCGGAGTGAGAAACTCCTCGCGCAGGACTTCACCGGGATGCATCGGCTTCAACTTCTTGGTCATTGCGGTAGCTCGTAGGGGCTGATTAGCGCAGCGTAATCCGCCACTATACCTTCGGTCGACGGCGCAACAGCCGAGCCCAGGGACTACGGATGGAAAGAATGGCGGACTACGCTGCGCTAATCCGCCCGACTCCCGCTACACAACTCGTGGAAAAACCACGATCAGTGCAATGATTACGACGGCGGCTACGATCCCCAAACCGGTCGCGCTGATGCTGAATCCCCACCCTTTAAACTCCAGACGATGTTTCGACATGACGCAATTCTCCATTGAGGAAAGCAAATCATGTCTCTTGGGGGAACAGAGGTTTGTCGGCTGCTTCGTTTCGGATTGCAATCAATATCTGGCCGCTATTCACCAGTTGTGGAGAACTGTGGATGAAACCGGGACAACGCCAAGAATGGTGTGCAGCGAGCGCTTTCGCCTAGTTTTTCAGTAGCTTGTACGCGGTGCTACTTAGCAGGCAATTTCGACCCGGCGCGGCAGTCGCTTCTGAATAACAGAAAATTTGTTGACACCGCCCCCAAATCAGTGGTCTATTCCCCGCCATCCCGCCCGCACTGAGAGGGGCGCATCGCGATCGTCACGGGACGTTGCGGCGGGGAGTGGTGGCCGCGGAGCGACGCAGCATCTCATGGAGGTGCCGACGAACGTCGTTTTGCGGACGGTCAAGCCGTGTGGTCCCGACACCCCGACGCTGGTGTCTTGGTCGGCGACGATGTCGATGACGGGGGCAAGCAAGCCCGGTCCCCTGGGAGAGCGCGGAGCAGCCGTTCAAACCATCGCGCAGGGAAGGCCGGGTTGTTTCCGGCTGAGCCTGTGGTTCCTGCCCCGTGCATTTTCTTTCGCACGGGGGCCGCGGGTGCCAGTCGGCACTCGGCCTTCCCTGCGCCCTCTCAATCGATGAGGACGCCAGACTGCAGCAGAGCTCGGGCCGATCAGGTGGCGAGGCTGCGGGCGCATGGGCGTGAGCTGCGACAAGCGGCGGAGCTGTTTGACAGGGTGGATCGGAGATCAGAGAGCGCGGCTCAAGCTGACACTTGGGGGCTCAAACGCCCGGCTTCGCGAAGACGCTACGCCGGGCACGCTTCGCCCTGCGGGCTACGGCCTGGCTGCGCCACGCGTAGCCCGCAGGGCGAAGCGTGGTGCCCAGGGGCGTAATCCAATTAACTTCCTATCTATTTGATATTGCTTTATTATTAAGATGCACCTTCATGACGTGTACCCCCCAGTGTACCTAACTCTCCGCGCTTCGAAGAGGATTACGTCCGCGCGACGTTTAGCCGCGGGTTTTAGGATGGCGATTTGAGGGAATAGCAATCAGGCCAAAGACGTTGACCGCCGCCTGCGATCTGGAGACGACCGAGAATCTGCCAGACCTGGGATACGGCTAGTCATCCGAACCAGCAATTCCCGAACATCTGCGCAGCGAAACTCCCCAAAGCAGCGTTCGGATACTCGAATTCGCTGGTCCTTTGTGTTTCTCGGCAAATTGGCGGTCGGAAGCAGATAGTACTCCATCACGGATATGTTACGCGCATCCATCCGCGCAACAATCGTGAGATTCGACCTCGTGAATCGCATCTTGCGCAGCTCCCACCGGCGTGCTGCCCGTGCGCCGTTGCTTCCGTCCTTCACGGCGCGAGCAACTGCCAGACTGACTGTGACATCGCCGTTCAAAGTCAAAAGACACAGCTCGGGCAGGAAGCTGACCCGACGTCCCTGCCGCTCAAGCTCCGCCATGATCTGTTCAGCCAGTGCGTGGACAATTTCCTGAATGCGCGCCTGTACCTCCTTGAATCTGTATCTCACATGGGGCCTGTAGCCGATTCGTCGGTAGGCCTCGTCCAAGGAGCCGAAGCGCCGCGCGTAGACCGAGCAATTCGGCACCCCCTCCGCCATAAGAATGGACTTCATCGTCAGGCGGCCTTCGCGTCGCAGCAGACCCCTGAGGATATCGAGCAGCTCCTTGTCACTGCGGGTCCGGCCACACTCGAACTCTCGCAGCTTCTTCTTCGCTTTCTCGAACAGATGCGGACGGATAACCGGAGCTAGAGCATCCTTATGCCTGATCCACATCTCTGGTGGGTTCGAGACTGCACGTTCGCCAAGCTTGGCGGAGCGCCGGTTGAATACAATGTGGCCCACATACGCCTCGTTCCTCAAGACGTTGCCGATCGTCAGCATACTCCACAGTTTGCCGCGGGCATTTCGAACCCCCTTGGCGTTCAACTCCGCCGCGATCTCAGTCCGACTTCTGTTGCCATTGACAAACAGCTCAAAGATTCGCTCGACGACTCTAAGCTCACGCTTTGGGCCCGGCACGAGCAGCGTCCGGTCTGTCTTGAGGTTCTTGCGATCACCACTCTCAAGGACGCCCTTTGAGCGGCCGCGCTCGTCGACGAGCTGCCGCCGCAAACCGAAGGGAGCGGGACCGCCGCGCCAATAGCCCTGGCTAGCGGTTCGACTTTGTCCAAGGAAGACCTTCTTTGACAGCTGGCGGCTATAGTCAGCCGCAGCAAGACGTTTGACGTTCTTGAGAACGACGGAGGCCATGCTTCCATCGTTCTCGAATTCGTCGGCACAGTACTGAATTCCAATTCCAGCGCGCTTGCAGATGAATTCGTAGTAGGCACTCTCATCCACATCTTGGAATCGGCCCCACCGGCTAACATCATAGACAAGAATGGACTGATAATGCGCGCGGCCGATCTCAACATCGGCAATGAGCCGCTTCAAGGCGTCGCGGCCGGCCACACTGAGACCGCTGCGGCCACGGTCGGCATAGGTTTGAACAATTTCGATGCCACGGCGGGCTGCATAGGCAGCAATCGCTGCCGCCTGATTCTCGATCGAGTACTTCTGCGATTCCGTGGATACTCGAAGATACTGCGCGGCTGATCGACACTCTGCCGGCGCACCGGCTTGGCTTACCGAGACCATTCGCCTGCTCCATCGCCCATTCGCAGGGTACGTTAGCAGAACCCTGGACCGCAGATGCGGAAGACTGACGTAACGGTTTGCGCTTTCCTCAATGGCACGCTTAAATTTAAGCCTTTGCATCCGGCCAGCGGGACGCCGCCGTCAATCCCATAGCCGCCGGACAACGCAGGACACTCGGAGCCATTCACAGATCGATTTTCTCAGCTGCGGCTGTTTGTCGTGACGCAGCCATCGGGAACGTGGCCATTTGCGTCGCAACTGCGACAGTCGCTCGTCAGAGCCTCGGCCTTACCCCGGTCTGAAGCGAACAGCGTTATGAAGCCGCATCGGCATCACTTCGCTATCAGCACGGCCATCGAATTGGGGGATCAGACTGGATGCCGATGCAGCTTCGTTCCAAGTCGCCAACGCGAGTCCGGGGCTTCTTGAAGACAAGTCGCTCAAGATGATTGTCTACATCGATGTGATCGCGTTCTGGTATGATAGATCTCCTAGCGCCCATTCGCCCCGGAGCGTCGCTGAAGTCGGCCTCACCATCCTGAGATCGGCGATCCCGGTGAGCTATGATGAACGCTGTGGTAAGTCGCTTGCGAACGTCAGTCATCTCATAAGGAAGATGGGCGGAGGAGCGCAGGCGCCCACGCTTTATTTCGTGCTGCCCAGCATCAACCCTTCAACGAACCATCGCTGCGCTGCAAGAAAAGCAATGATGAGCGGAGCCAGAATGATGGTCGCGCCGGCCATGAGAGGCCCATAATCAGACCCCGCCTCTTCATTCCGGAACGTGATCACGCCGAGCGCCGGCGGCATCAGCTCTTCCGTGCGGACCGCAATCAAGGGCCAGAACAGATCGTTCCAATGGCTGGTGATCGAGAGAATGCTGAAGGCAATGACCGCTGGACGGGCAAGCGGCAGCATGATCTGGAACACGATGCCGAGCTCCGAATAGCCGTCGAGACGAGCCGCATGCATCAGATCGTCCGATATCGACTTGAAGAACTGCCGGAACAGAAAAATGCCGAACGGTGATACGATGAACGGCAGCACCAGCGCGGCGTAGCTGTCCAGGATGCCGAGCTTCCAGCACAGGACGAACAGCGGCAAAGCCAGCACCTGATGGGGCAGCAGCAGGCCCACAAGAACGAACGCAAAGATCGCATCTCGCCCCCTGAACTGCAGCTTCGCCAAGGCATAGGCGATCGGCGCGCAGACCAGAATCTGGCACAGCAGGATCGTCAGGCACACGACAACACCGTTGCCAAGAAAGCGTGGCAGGGGCGCAACCGTGAGTGCCCGGATGTAGTTCTCAGCGGCATACCACTGCTCGGGTAGCAAGGTAAGCGAAGCACGAAAGATCTCGCCCGGCGGCTTGAGCGAAAGCGAGACCATCCACACCAGGGGGCCGAGCAGTAGCGCGGCGCTGCTCAATAGCAGCAGGTGGCGAGCCATGGTTCTACACCATGATATGCGCCCCGCTCTCACTGGTAGTGAACCCGCTTGTCGAGGACGAACACCTGCAGCAGCGTCAGGCCGATCACGATCAGCAGAAAGACGACCGAGACCGCCGCGCCGTAGCCCGTACGGAGGTACTCGAAGCTTTCGACGTAGAGCGTATAGAGCAGCATCTCGGACGCCTTGCCGGGGCCGCCCTGCGTGAGAACCTTGATGATGTCGAAGACTTCGAAGGCTCGCAACGCCACGACCACGAGCGCGAACATCGCAATCGGACCAAGCAGAGGCAGGGTGACGGTCGCAAGACGTGACAACGGGCCGTCGGCCCCGTCAACCTCGGCCGCATCATAGAGATCCGACGGGATCGTTTTCAGGCCGGCAAGAAACAGCAGCATCGCATAACCGAGGTTCTTCCACACAAAGATCGCGCCCAGGACGGGGAGTACTGCACTCTCGTCCCTTAGCCAGTTGGTGCCTTGAACTCCGAATGACCTCAAGACCTGGTTGAGGAGCCCTATCGTGGGGTGAAGCAGAGACTCCCATGCGATCGCGGCCGCTGTCATCGTGGCCATGAAAGGCAAAAAGTGGACAGCACGATAGAACGCGCGAAGGCCCGATTCCGCCTCGATGAGCAGAGCCACGATGAGCCCCAGGCCCACCGTCACGGGCACGCAGACCGACACGAACGCCAATGTGTTGATCATGGAGTGCCAGAAGTCGGCGTCCTGCCAAAGCAGCTCGAAGTTCCTGAGCCCGACGAAGCTGAGACTCTTCGCCCCGAGCTGCCAATCCGTCGCGGCGATGGCAAACACCGCGATGGCCGGCAGAATGAACAAAATAAAAAGAAGCAGAATTCCCGGCCCCGCCAGCATCACCGCCGTCTGCCAGTCCCGTGTCCGGCGGCGCCCGATGGCACTGATGGCGGCATTGTGCCCGACTGAGCGTCTATACGGCACGATCGTCACGCGCTGCTCCTTGCGATCAAGAGCCCGGTCGCATCGCACGGCCATGTTCGCAATCTTCGACCCGCGGCATCGAACACGAGCATATCCTTGGGCTCCGCTTGCAACGCAATCGTTGCACCTGGCGCAAGATCTGGTCCGTCATGAGGATGGGTTCGAACGATCATTGGACGCTCAGTGCGCGCAATGTCGATGTGGACATACCGGTCGGCGCCGAGATGCTCTACAAGTCGGATGCGGCCGGCGATTGAACCGGCTGTCCCTTCATTGCAGATTGACAGCCTCTCCGGGCGGAATCCGATCATCACGCCATCGAGGTTTCCGGCATCGCCGGCCCACCTGACCGCGGACGCGAGCCACTCGCTCAGGGCAGTGGCAGGCACAAGATTGATCGAGGGGGAGCCGACGAAAGCCGCGACATTGACGTGGTCCGGGTCATTGTAGAGAACCTGGGGTGGCGCAATCTGAATCAGCTCGCCGTCGATCATCAGGGCGACCCTGTCCGACAAGGTCATCGCTTCCGCCTGATCATGCGTCACGTAGACGAAGGTGACGCCGAGCTTGGCATGCAGCTCCTTGATCTCGGCTCTCATGGAGACGCGGAGCTTCGCGTCCAGGTTCGACAGCGGCTCGTCCATCAGGAACACTGCGGGCTGCCGAACCATGGCGCGGCCGACGGCCACGCGCTGCCGCTGGCCTCCTGACAATTGTCCGGGCTTGCGCGCGAGCAACGGCTCGATCCCAAGCGCGAGAGCCACCTTGCGGACGTCCGCGGCGATGCTGGCGCGCATCCGCTCCGTCCCCGGGGCCAGTCGTCCGAGCAACGGCATCCGCTGCAGAGCACCCAGCCTGCGCATGACGAGCGGTACAGCCATGTTCCGTTCGACCGTCATATGCGGGTAGAGCGCATAGGACTGAAACACCATGGCAACATCCCGCGCCTTGGGCGGCAGGCCATCGACGGCGCGATCTCCGATGCGGACGGATCCTTCGTCCTGCAGCTCGAGGCCTGCGATGATGCGCAACAAGGTGGATTTGCCACAGCCGGATGGGCCGACCAGCGTCAGAAACTCTCCATCGCGGATGTCGAGCGAGAGACGCTTGAGGACGCGAGTACGGCCGAAAGACTTGCCGATAGCGTCGAGGCTTATCGAGGCCATCGCGCGGCCTCTCCCTTGACCAGGAGGTAAAGAGTCTTCGGCACGCGGCAGGCGGTAGCGCAGATCATGGTCACGCCAGCTGCGTTGAAAGATGACCGCGCCAGGGCTGGTCCGCATAACGCGCGTGAAAGCCGCGGGGGTCGGTGGACCAGTTTCCGAGATCGACGATCAGGAACGCGGTCGACTCAACGAATTCGACGATGTGCTCATGCGGCGTGAAGGTGTGCCCCAGGAATCCCGGCCGCTTGATCCCTGGTTCGCGGGGCGGCCGATCTGGACGCACGAAACGATTGGCGGCATCCATGATGAACGCAGTCGACGGCGCCCAAACCTGGCGCAGATCGCGCCATTGCAGCTCGTTCATCTCGTGCAGATGGCCGCAGAGATACGTCACATCGGCCGCCTCGTGAAAGTGCCCAGCCCAACGATGCCGATGCTCGGGAAACATGGCGCTCTGCGTGCGATCGGCGTCTTCGGGTTCGGCGAGGTAAAGCGGCTTGTGTGCCGCGACGATCAGGCGGCGCTGCCCGAGCATGGCAATGGCGTGCGCTACAAGGGCCTCCTGCTCCGCCTCTTCGTCCAGGCCGCTGCCGGGAAGCATGGAGTTGAGACCGAGCAGTCGGACAGCGCCAATATCTGTCGTCCAGAAGTCAGCGCCGAACTGGCCGCGATAGGCGGAGGCGCGTTCGGCCGAGAGCGTGACCTCGCCGCCGAGCACGTCCGGCAGGCTGTTTCCGATGTCATGATTTGCCGGGGACATACAAGATCTCCCGGCCGAGCCGGTCGAGCTGCCGGCGCGCGAAGGCAAGCTCGTCCGGATCATGGGCTCCGTCGAGTGACATGTCGCCAGTGCACAAGATGCAGTCCGCGGCCGTTGAGGCGATGACGTCGCAAAGCGCCTCGAAATTGTGCTGAAAGAAGGGACGCCTCCTGCTGAGATGCAGGTCCGAGATGTGAATGAGCGTGAAGGCACCTTCGCCTGGGCCATCGCTGGCTGCCATCACGCCGCCTCGATCAGGCGGTTGACGTCGGCCGCCATCTGCTTCAGCGTTTGGCTGGCGCCTTGGCGCCCGGTCACGACAGCCTCGAGATGATTGCGGATGGTGTCGATGATCCGCACCGCGTTGGCACCGGGGAAGGCGTACCAGCCCATCATGACCGGAAGCTGGTCGACGCTGACCTTCTGATTGCGGGCCTGCTGGTAGTAGGCACCGAGCAGAGCCGGGTCTGTGATCGACTTGGCGTTGCTCGGCATGTACCCCGTGAGACGGGCCATGAACGCCTGGCTTTCCGGGCTGGTGCAGAACTGAAGATATTTCCACGCAGCGTCAGCCCGGCGCGGATCCTTTGCATGGATCACGCCAAGCGCGCCGCCGGCAGGGACCTTCCCGTTGGGGCTCACGAGCGGAAACGGCGCAACTCGCAGAGGGAATCTACCCGCGATCTGCTGCTCGGCATAGGCGATGTTCGAGCTGGAATCGGCCAAGATGCCGATCGTTCCCGCAGCAAGCGCCGGCCGGGCCTGCGCGGATTTCAGGTTCGGCATGCCGCTCCTGGCGAAGGCCTCGAGCTGCTCCAGCGCCCAAAGTCCTTCAGGGCTGTCGAAGGCAGCCGCCCTCTCGTCGTCGGACAGGATGCGGCCCCCACGGCTGAAGAGCAGGGCCTGCCACATCCAATTTCCTGTGACATCCCATTGAAAGTAGAATCCCGTGCGATTGGCGCTGGTCGCATTAATCTTCCGACCGAGCGCGACGAGGCCCGACCAGTCAGCCGGCAGCAGCGAAGGGTCTCCGTCGACCTCGCGCACCAGAGCTTCGTTGACGTAAAGAACGGGAGTCGAGATGAAAAACGGAATGCCGTAGATGTCGCCACGCTGGCGAACGATGTCGAGAACCGCCGGCGCGTAACCCAGCAGGTCAGCACCGCCAGCTGCCGAGATCCGTTCCGCAAGGGGTTGGGCGAGGTCTCGCTCGACCAGCAGGCGCAACAAATTCAACCCGTGAAAGCTCAGATCGGGCAGCTGACCGATCAATGCCGCCCGCAGGACCTGCTGAGACATCTCTTCGTAGTTCTGCGCGGGATTGCGGAATTTTATCTTTATCTCCGGATTGATGCGCATGAAGCGCTCGGCCAGCCCAAAGTGGATTTCACGGTTGTTGCCTACCGGAAACGGGAACATCACGTCGAGCGTGAGATCCTCACGGGCATGAACAGGCGGAGACGGAAGCGTTGCGGCCAGCGATCCGAGCAGCGCAGTTCGACGGCTGATCACTGGCATGGTAGTCGCCTTGTGTGCTCGCTACACTCACGCAAATCTGCCTAGACAGATTCAGTGACCGGGCGATGACATGCATTGCCGACTGGTGTTGCGAAGCTGGCAGCTGCCGGAGGCCTCGATCTCAGCAGCGATATCAAGATCCCGAGAGTGTCGCGAACAAGCCCTTGTTCGCGGGATCGACAAAGTCCTGGACTGCCATGAGCCCTCGACCTCTCCCGTCCGGCGGTTGTTGTTGATGACGGCGAGCACCTCGTTCTGCAACGAGACGCGGTACGCTGGACGAAGAAGGCGCGGGGCCTGTCGAACCAATGGAATGCCTGCGCAACGGTCGCCAAGTCCACGGAGTTTGGCTCGAGCGGCAGGACCGCAGCGGGCGCGATGACCACTTCGAGTCTCGCTGCGGCGCCCGTACAGCCAAGTCAAGGTTGGGCTCGACGGCCTGCACGCCCCAGTTCGGAAGAGCATCGATGAGTGCACGCCTCGAGAGTCCGGTCTCTGCGCCGACATCGAGACAGCCTGCCGGAACATCACCAGCGGCTGTAGCATGGGCGACGGCAGCGAGAACGCCAGGCGGCTAAGTCGGCCGGCTGGCGATAGAGATCGGCAAGCCCCCCCGAGCTTTCGCGTATGGTCCTGCAAAGCGGGGGCGAGGCTTCTCAATCCTTCCTGTGGAGAGAGCAATACAGGGCGATTTCGATCGCCTTGCTTCAGAAAGGCTCCCACACTTCCCCCTGTTTTCCGGTCCGCGGATCAGAACCTTGCCGCTCAACCGAGGAGAGAGCAACGACGGCAAGACTCGTAGCCGCAAGTGCACCGCGAAGACACGGCTTCGATCGACATGGCCGGCATATACAGAGAGGTTGCTTTCTAGACCTATCTCGTGGCCGGCGGCGGCGCTGCGCTGGCCGAATATATTCCCTGGCCGCTTCCGCTCTGCGCATCTGCGCGATTTGCATATCTGACACGCGTGCTTTGCAACTACCAAATCATCTTCGCGCGTCGACTCGATCAACGCAAACACGTGACCGACTCTTCGGCCATAATCGATGCTCGTCAGCTACTTTCGACAATTTTTGGTCGCAATCTCTTGCCATAATCGTTTGGCGTGCACATGACTTGTGCAACCTCGGCGAGCTTTTACCTTGCTCGTGCGGACGATCGTTCGTATGATTCGAATGTGATCGGATCGTGAGAGATTCTCACTACCGGCACACGTTCCTTCCCAACGCTCGCGAGACCCGGCCAGTGTTAGAGCGACGTAGTTTTCTCGGGCTTCCGCTATTGGCGTTGTGTGGCTCGGCGAAAGTGGCCCGAGCGGGCAACCCCGTCGAGACATCCAGAGTCAGAGTCACGATCGGCGGAAAGGCTTTTCTACAATACGCGCCGGTAACGCTTGCCGAGCGCCTTGGCTTTTTCAAGGACGCAGGCCTCGACCCGGAGCTTCTTGACGTGAGCGGCGGATCCAAGGCGCTCCAAGCTCTCGTGGCAGGAAGCGCTGAACTGACCGCCGGCGCATTCGACCACACGATTCAGATGCAGGCCAAGGGGCAGAAGATCGTTGGGGTTGTGCTGTTTGGCAGGCATCCGACGTTCGCGCTCGCTCTGCGAAAGGAGAAGGCTGCGGAATATCGCGACCCAAGCAGCCTTAGAGGCATGAAGATCGGGGTCACGGCGCTGGGATCCCAAACGCAGTTCATGGTGGAGTACATCGCTTTGCGAGCTGGCGTCTCCCCGACAGACATTTCGTTCATCAGTGTCGGAGGTGGCACAGGTGCCGTAGCAGCGATCCGCAACGGCGCCGTTGATGCGGTCGTCACGGGAGAGCCGGCGCTTACGACACTGACAGCCGCAGGTGACGTCAAACTGGTTGCGGACACTCGCACCAACGCAGGCACGATCGGAATTTTTGGCGGCCTCTATCCGTCAGGCACGATCTACGTACGATCAGACTTCATCGAACGCAATCCCGAGACAATCCAGGCCTTTGCTCTCGCGATGGTGCGGGCGCTGCAGTGGATTGATCGCGCATCCGTCGACGAGATTGCCGATGCGCTTCCGGAGGAATGGGCCAAACCCGATCGAAACATCTTCATCGCCTCCATCCGGGGCACACGAGACATGTTTTCCCCCGATGGCCGGTTCAGCGCCGACGGCGCGAGCACCGCATTCCAGGTCTTGTCAACCGTTGACCCACAATTGCGTGGCGCGAAGGTCGATCTCGCCGAGACATTTACGAACAGATTCGTCGAAAAGGCCCTCCAGACGCTAGCATCGAAATAGCACCTCGGAGAGTTCGAACCGATGGACATGCCCGCGGCACTGTGGGATCGAGGCTAGGTTGTGGCGCCCCGAGTTCCGCGGCATTTGGACTCTTCTGCTCCTGTCGCCGAGAAAACGGCGCGTAAGGCGCGTCCGACAGAACAGCCCGAGCGCCAAAAAGGACCGCCCGCGATCCTTGCAAGACGCCGGCGCGATATTCCGCTTCATCATCAGGTGTTCCTGGTTCTGCAGGATGAAATCGCAGAACGCCGCTATGCACCGGGAGAAGTCTTGCCGGCGGAGGCGGATCTGGCTGCGCTCTTCGGCGTCTCGCGCGTGACCGTTCGGGCAGCGCTGGACACTCTCGATGAACTCGGTCTGATCGAACGCCGCCAGGGCATCGGCACGTTCGTTCGGGAGCTCTCGAAGCCAGAGCCTCTCACCGTACCCATGATGGACCTCGCTGCCCGCAACCGGGAGATTGTGCGCACAACGCGAGCCCACGTCGTCGAGTTCGAATTCAAGCCTGCGCCTCGCCACGTTCGTGAGCACTTCCAAGCCGAGGCAGACGATCTTTTCCAACGAGCAGTTCGCATTCGCTACATGAATGACTGGCCAATCATGCAGGTTACGACCTACATTCCGGAAGTGATCGGCCGTCAATTCGGTCCTGAGGACATGGAGGGAGGCTCGCTGTACGCGATCCTGCAGCGCTTCGGCATAACCTTCGGCTCGGGCGAGCAGATTGTGACGGCAGCTGCGGCCGACCCCATCGTCGCAGCACGCCTCAATGTCGCGATAGGAGCACCGCTCTTGAAGGTCGTTCGTATCCACTTCGACAGTGCCGGACAGCCAATCCAGCACTTCGAGCTGCTGGCTCCGCCTGCAACCTACGAGCTTCGTATGCCGTTGAAGGATTTCTAGCCCGTTGCAGGGCGCGCCAACTCTTCAGCCCGATCCGTCTCGATCCGACATCTCGGGGGCGTCAAGGAGAAGCGCGTCCAATCTCATCGGGCCCGCCGTGAGCGGACCGGCCCACACCGGAAGGCCTCCGGACTGAGGCTCAACACGCCGCCTGAACGATACAGATGACGCCCGAACCAATTTCCCCTTCATTCCCAAGCTTTCAATCGACGGTCCCTCACTACGTGGCCGGTCGGCCAAACTACGCGCCCGCGCTCATCCAAGTCGTGGCGGATCACCTTCGTCTGACCAAGAACCATCGATTGATGGATCTTGGCTGTGGACCAGGGTGGCTCGGGATCGCATTTGCGCCGCTGGTCGGCAGCGTCCTCGGAATAGACCCGGAACCTGCGATGCTGGAGGCTGCTCGGGCAATCGCCAACGCGGCGGCCATTGAGATCGAATTGGTCGAAGGCAGCTCGTTCGACCTCAGCCCGCAGCTCGGCCGCTTTCGCGCGGTGACGATCGGGCGCGCCTTCCATTGGATGGACCGAGCCGATACGCTACTGAAGCTCGACCCCTTGATCGAGGAGGACGGCGCGGTCATGCTTTTCAATGACGTACGTCCCGATGTCCCGCAGAACGCCTGGTACAAGCGCTACTCGGCAGTGGTGGACCGCTTCACCAACAGAAGTGTCGGCTTCGCGCCCGAGCTCTTACGCCATGAAACGATTCTGCTTGAGTCGCGGTTTAGCCAGCTCACCAGAATTGGCGTCATTGAGCAGCGTCTCGTGCCTGTCGCTCGTCTCATCGATCGCGCACTCTCGATGTCGACCTCCTCGCCTGAACAGCTGGGCGCGCTCTCAGGTCAGCTCGCGCAGGAATTGACGACGGAGATGTCGCCATTCGCAACCGCCGGCGGCGTCGTCGAAGTGATTGAATCGCAGGTTCTTATTGCGCAGCGCCGCTGAGGCTTACGAGCTTCGCGGCCGATCTATATGGCCGTCCAGTCGGGGCGAGAGCGCCGGCGCAGGCAATCGCCAAAGGCCATCGCAGCGGTCCATGACGAGGAAGGCCCGCAGCAAAGACCCTAGCTCAGATCGACACCGGCCACTGAACAAGCGGATTCGATCAGATGCCGCACTGTTCGGGCATCCCAGTCGAGCCGCTCGGGGACGTCCGTCCAGTAATTCGAGAGCACATGCGCAGCATGTCGTGCCTTTACCCCCAGACCGACCACCGTCTTGGCAGGTATCGCCATGATGGCCTTCTCAATCGGATCAAGGGAACTCAAGACCGCTTCGATGCGGTCGACGCTGGCCGCGGCCGCCATCTGCGATTTTGCATCGCAGGAGGCTACAGCTGATTCCACATCTTGCTGCTGGAGAGTTGCGAGTTCTGCGGAGAGCGCTTCAAAGCTGCGGCCAAGGGCAACCAGCACGGCATCGGGACTGCTTTCGACGGCTTGCTCATCGAGCATCAGGCCACTTGGCTCGACGCTTGCCAAAATTCGCAGGGTTTCATCAAGAGACATCACCGAACTCCAGACCGAAAACGGTCGGTGGAAGGTCGCCGACAGCCGGTCGGTTGCAAAGGATCGACGTGCACCCAGCCGACGCCGTCGCCTCACCTTCTCGACGTGAGACGATATCGCCCAGTCGTATTAACATCAATACAATATCTGTTTCAGGCCGTAATCGATAGGTCCCGGACTGCCACAGCTCCGTCACGGTTCAACGTGGAGAAACTCACATAGCGAGCGCCAGAAGCGGCGTTGTCTTTGCCGCCGGCTCATTCCGGGCGATGCGCCGAGACGAAAGAGGAAGACACGGCCAGCCTGACCCACTGATGCCACGTTAGCTTGCCCTTGGCGAGCTACCGAGATTGGTGGCCTCCGGCTGCGGCGATGTCGCTGCCTCAGGAGGCTCGTCCGGCGTCCGCAATGCCATTGTCGTCACCACCCGTTTTACGCGAGTAGCCAAATGCCTCTTGGTTCCCACCCAAGCTGTGATGGGCAACCCGCAAGTGCCGTCCGTCTCAGAATTTGGGGCGGCGCAATCAAAGGCGCCGGTTGTGCAGAGGGCTGTGACTATCGCGCCTGAACTGCCGTGCCGAATTGCCGCGGACCAAACCACGAATTCCCAGGTTGCGGACGGCTGGCCCATCCACTTGCGCTGCAGCGCGCCGGTCATCAGATGGTTGATGCGACGTTCTCGACGAGCGACGCACCGACGAGACGAGCCGGCTTGGAACCGATGGAGCCGCAGGGAAGGATGAGGCGCCTGTAATGCACCCGCAACCTGTCATTTCGATGCGGGCGCCGGATGATCGCATCAACGTCGTCAAACAGCGGCTTCCCCGTATGAAGGACATGATCGTAAACGCCACGGACCCATTGGCCGTAGTGATAGTCCGGCTGCTCCTCGAGCGGCAATCCCGGCGCATGCCGTTGCCAGGTTCTGCCAAAGCTTTCAAATCCGGAGCCGATCTCGGCGAAGATAAGCCGGCCATCGACAGGCTCGATGATGACGAAGCGTTGCAGTGACTGCAGATCGAGAAGGCCTTTCAGTTCGCCATTGTCGCGGGTCTGATCACATTCCAGCCATCGCGTGAACAGCACCGCAAGGGGCTCTGCCTCCTTGGCAAGCGCCGTGATCGGCAACTCACGGCTTCTGAACGTTGGCGACAGATGCTGGCGAGCTCGCGCGACCTGATCCTCGATATAGGCCATTGCCTGGCTGGCCCTTGGGAAGATGTGATCGACCACGTCATCTCCTGCGCTCACAACGATGATCCGCTCCACGGCCCTATCCGCGATCAAGTAGAGTGCCGAAGCGATGCTGATCCCGCAGGCGGTCCTCGGCCTGAACCGGATCCGGGCCGACCGGCCGTCAATCATGGTGACGGCGACAAATCCCAGATTGTCGACCACATAGGACGAGAAGTCGAAATCTGACACCGGGCATTGCAGAAATCTCCGCAACACGGGCGAATGAGCATCCCAAGCCCGCCCATGATCGTCCAAAAGGATGGTTGTCATCGGATCCATGCCAGCTTGAATGCGAACAAGCCGTCCGCCGGCTTCGCTCGCACCGATTGATGTTTCGATCATTGGCTCAGATCCGCCAGACGGCTGACCCGGGTGCCGGCGAAGCGAGCAGTTGAACGCATATCGATCCGCGCCGCTACTACAAGCTCAGGTAGCGACCGCAATCCCTCCGCCACGCGCGCGCCCGGCAAGGCGGCGGCCCCGGTGGCGCCATTGAGCCTGGCCTGATCTGCGCTGGGGCGCGATCGCTCTCGGCCGGGATCGCCTCCCCTCGCTCCCTGCAGGCGCCTCTGCAACAGTGTGACTACCAGAGTTAGTAATTGATCTCAGCATCGCAAAACTGTCAACTAGTGGTTGATGAAAACGCCTCCAGGGATGGCACCCCCCATAGGGAAGGGAGACCTTGCATGCTCACGCGACCGCAACCTCTACGTCACGCTGCAGATCATCGTCCGAAAGCCGCCACTCGCGCCGCAGCGCTCCGCGAGCAGATCTGCTGCAATCAAGATCTGAGCTTTCTGATGGAGGCCCATGACGGGCTCTCAAGCGCGGTCGCCGAGCGCGCCGGCTTCAAGGGCCTGTGGGCTTCCGGTCTATCGATCGCCTCCTCTCTCGGCTACCGCGACGCAAGCGAGGCGTCCTGGACCCAACTCATCGACGTCGTCGAACGCATGGTCGATTCGACCGACCTTCCGGTGCTCGTCGACGGCGACAGCGGCTTCGGCAATTTCAACAATGCGCGGATTCTGGCCCACAAGCTCCGTCAGCGGGGCGCCGCCGGCGTGGCCTTGGAAGACAAGCAGTTTCCGAAGATGAATTCGTTCGTCGGCGACCGTCATCCGCTCGCCGATGCCAATGAATTCGCCGGGCGTCTTCGTGCCGTGAAGGACGCGGTTGGAGACGGCCTCGTGCTCGTCGCCCGCATCGAGGCCCTGATCGCCGGCCATGGCATGGACGAGGCCCTTCACCGCGCCCACGCCTATGCGGACGCCGGAGCGGACGCCATTCTCATTCACTCCAGGAAGAGCACGGCGGATGAGATCTTCGCCTTCACCAATGGCTGGCAGAACCGCCTCCCTGTCGTGATCGTCCCGACCAAATATTATCGGACCCCAGCTTCCGCCTTTCGCGCTGCCGGCATATCGACCGTGATCTGGGCCAATCATTCGATGCGCGCCGCGACGAGTGCGATGCGCAATGTCTGCGAGCGCATCATCACCGAGCAGAGCATCGCCGGGATCGAGGCTGAGGTCGCAACCCTCGAGGAGGTCTTCTCGCTGTTCCACTACGACGAGCTGGCCCGTGCGGAGGCACAATACCTGCCCGCGACTGCCGCGCCAGCCCAGCGAGACTAACCGAACAACTCACGCCGTCCTCGTAAAGGATCAGACCCATGGCCCCGATTGCACTCGCATCCCGCACCGACACGCTGACCGATGTCTCACAGGTCGGCCGCCCCGACATTGCCCAGATCATCAAGTGGCGGGACAGCTCATATGCCGCCGACCTCTACATTGCAGCAGTGTCCTGGCTCGACCTGTTCACCTATCTGGACGGTCATCCGGTCTCCGAAGACGAACTGCGGGAGCATTTCTCGCTTCGTGACCGGCCGACCCGTACCATGATCAGGCTCTTCGAATCCTGGGGCCTGATTGCCCGCAAGGGCGGACAACTTCACGCCACCATCGAAGCCCTCCGCTATCTCAGCAGTCGGTCCGACGAGAACGTCGCCTCCTACATCGCCACGATGAAGTACAAGTCATCGGTCCGCGAGCTGTACGACGTCCTGCGGAACGACGGCTCCGACACCTGGCATGTGGCGCGCGGCGACACGACCAGCTGGGACGATCTGATGCAGACCAGCGAGTTCGCGGACCTCAACACGCGCGGCATGGAGGAGCGCGGCCGGATCTTTGCCCCGCATCTGGCTGCCCTGCTCGACTGCAGCAGCGATACGAGCGTGCTCGATATCGGCGGCGGCTCCGGCGTTTATTCAGCTCATCTGCTGATGCGCTACCCTGGACTGTCGGCAATCATCTTCGAGCGCCCCCCGGTCGATGAGCTCGCGCGGTCCTGCCTGCTCGCGCGGGGCCTCTATCCCGACCGTGTTCGTATTGTTGCTGGCGACATGTTCGTCGACCCGCTGCCACGGGATGCAAGTCTTCATCTGTATTCCCACGTTCTGCACAATTGGGGACCCGACAAGGTCCGCCTGCTGATGCGCAAATCCCACGACAGCCTCAAGCCGGGCGGCCGCCTCGCTGTCTACAGCTGCCATCCCGACGATCGGGGCGGGGTTCCGGCCCCGGCCGCCGAAGCAGAATATTCGGTGCTCCTGACTACGGGCTACGAAGGCTGCTGCTACAGCTATGAAGACATGCGAGGGATGCTCGAACAGGCCGGCTTTGGTGATGTCGAGTACCACAAATCGCTCTGCAATCGCAGCCTGATCGTGGCGAAGAAGCTCAGCTGAGGTCGAAAGACATCGATCCCCTCGGGAACGGCCGAGCCGTTCCCGGCGCCTCTTGCAGGAGCAGAGCCATGTCCGTGCCGACGAACGTTCTCCTATCGAGATTGAGTGCAGCAGGCTACACATTCTTCTCCGGCGTTCCCTGCTCGCACTTCGCTGACCTCTTTGAGAGAGCGACCGAAAGCGCGCTGACCGACGTGGCCGCGGCCAACGAGGGCAGCGCGGTGGCGCTCGCCGCCGGCGCTGCGCTGTCTGGCCAGCGAGCCGTCGTCGCGCTGCAAAACTCCGGTCTTGGTCACGTCGTCAATCCGCTCACATCGTTGTTGATGGTCAACAGGATCCCGGTCCTCCTGCTGATCTCGGTGCGAGGACATCCCGACGAGAGCGCAGACGAGCCGCAGCACGTCTTCATGGGGGCCGCAACGAAGGCGATCCTTGATCAGCTGGCCATCGACTGGTGCGAGTTCGACGGAACGACGGGCGGCCTGGATCGGCTTCTCATCCGCGCCGCTGAAGCGCATCGGCAGGACGCGCCCTTTGCCGTGCTGTTGCGAAGGGGCCAGCTTGCGCAGAGCTCCGCAGGGCCGGCCTGCGACGTACCGCTCGACTACCCGCTCAGCGCGGGCGAGGCAATCGAACTGATCGGCCAGCGCCTCGATCCGGCCACTCTGATCATCTCGACGACGGGATTCATCACGCGAGAGCTGTTTCGGATCAACGATCGTCCTGAGAATTTCTACATGCAGGGCTCACTCGGTCATTGCAGCGCATTGGCGGCAGGTCTCGCCATCGCCATGCCGGAGCGTCCTGTCCTGGCGCTGGATGGCGACGGCGGCGCGCTGATGCACATGGGCGTCATGTCCACCATTGGCCACACCAAGCCTCAGAACCTCATCCATGTCGTGCTCGACAATGAAAGTTATGCCTCCACCGGTGGGCAGGCGTCGACGTCGCGAAGCTCCTCCCTCGATCTTGTGGCATCCGCCTGCGGCTACCGCTCAGCGGTGCGTTGCGTCGAAGCCGGGCACATCCTGACAGCCATGGAGCACTGTGCCAGCACTCCGGGCCCGCATTTCCTGCTTTGCAAGATCAATCGCTCCCATCCCGCAACGCTTCCGCGCGTGACCACCCGGCATACGCCGGTCGGGAACAAGCGCAGGTTCCAGGATGCCATGGAGCGCGATGTTCTTGAACCCTCAATTGCCGGCCAGAGGGGGACGATGTGAGAGTCCGGAAGACATCGGCTTCGGCAGCCCTCTGCCTGATCTTCGTGATCCTGATCTGGGGTGTGAACTGGCTCGTCATAAAGGACGCGCTGCGCGTTGCCCCGCCCCTGTTCTTTACAGGACTGCGTCTTCTTGGCGGCGCGGTGGCCATCGCGGTGGCGCGCCTTGCATTGGGGCATCAGCTCCGCCTCGGCGATCACGGACGGCTCAACCTGTTTGCCGTCGGCATGCTGCAGATGGCCTGCGGGCTCGGCCTGAGCCTGGTTGGGCTGCAATATCTCGACATCGGTCGAAGTGCGCTCATTTTCTATACGATGCCGCTCTGGCTTGCGATCATTGAATGGGTCTTTGACGGAAGGCGGCAGACCGGCTTCGAGCTTGCAGCGATCGGGAGTGGGCTTGGCGGCATTGTGCTGCTCGGCGCCAATGGTCTTGGGCTGCCGGCTGTGCCAACTTCCTTCAACAACGCCGAAGGGGTTGCCCTGCTGCTGATCGCCGCCATCTGCTGGGCCTTGGGCACCTGGCTCGCCAACCGGACCCGCAGCGATATCGACGTCTGGAGCCGGACCATATTCCAGCTCGCCACGTCGGGGGCGGCCGTCATGACGGCCTCGATCGTCCTCGAGCCGCATCTCGACGTCGAGCAGCTTTCGGCTCTCGCCGTCCCGATCGCGTTCAACTGCATCGTTGCGACCGGCCTCGCCTTCGTTGCCTGGTACTACGCGTTGGCTTCAATTCCGGCGCGGATCGCATCGCAGAGCCTCGTTCTCATTCCGGTCGTCGCACTGATGTCAGCTCTCATCCTGCAGGGAGAGGAGCTCGCGTTGCAGACGGTGCTTGCCTGCGTGCTGATCATCATGGGCGTCACGATCGTGATCTGGCAGCGCGAAGAGCAACCTTCGCGCAACAGCACGGTCAGAGCGTCATTCAGCCAAATTGACGAGGCTGACAAGCATCAAGCCGGCGTCAGCCGAAGCGGGCTTTGAGTTGAGGTCGCCACATGCACGCAATCGAGCCAATCTACCAGCCGATGCTCCTGGCTGGGACACCAGCCGACGCAGATCGTGTCATCGAAGTCAGGAATCCGTTCTCCGGCGCGCTGGTAGGGTCGGTACCCCAGGCAGAGAAGCGTCAAATACGGGCTGCATTCGCAGCGGCCGCACGCTTCCGCCCGAAGCTGAGCCGCCGCGAAAGGTCGGATATCCTGCTCGGCACTGCACGAGCGATCGCAAGCAACCAGGACCGGCTCGCACGGCTCATAACTGCCGAGACCGGGCTCTGCCTGAAGGACTCCCTGCATGAAACCCGGCGCGCCTGCGACGTCTGGTCGTTTGCCGCCCATGCGCTGATACAAAACGATGGCGAGATTTACCCCGGGGACATCGGCGGAAATCCTCATGCGCGTCGCATCTTTTCAATGCGCACGCCGCTCGCCGGGGTCATCGCGGCCATCACGCCCTTCAATCATCCGCTGAACCTGGTCAGCCACAAGCTGGCACCGGCAATTGCGACCAACAACCGCGTGGTGCTCAAGCCATCGGAGCAGACGCCCCTGACGGCACTTGCTCTGGGCAGGATCCTCCGCGAACAGGGCTTGCCAGACGGCATGCTCTCGATCGTGACCGGAACGCCGCACGATCTTGGAGATTGCGTGTTCACCGACGAGGACGCCGAGCTCGTGACGTTCACAGGGTCGGTTCGCGTCGGGCACCAGATCGCGGAACGGGCAGGTTACCGGCGGCTCGTCCTCGAATTGGGTGGGAACGATCCCTTCATCGTGCTGGCGGATGCCGACGTCGATCGGGCCGCGCAGCTGGCCGTGCAGGGCGCAGTCAGACACTCCGGCCAGCGATGTACAGCCGTAAAGCGGGCGCTCGTCGTGGAGGAGCTCGCCGATCGCTTCGCCGAGCGGGCCCTGCACCACATGCAGCAGCTCTCAACGGGCGACCCCAGCGACCCCTCGGTTGATCTCGGCACCGTCATCAGCGAAGACGCAGCCCAGCTGATTGCCAGACGCGTTGACGGTGCGGTCGCGGCAGGTGCCAGGCTTCTGCTCGGCGGTGAGCCTCGCGGCGCGTTTTGTCCTCCCACCCTGCTCGATCATGTCCCGCCCGCTTGCGAGCTCGTTGCCGAGGAGACATTCGGCCCGGTTCTGCCGATCATCCGATGCAACAACGATATCGAGGAGATCGTCATGACGGCGAACGCCACCAGGTTCGGACTTTCCGCCGCCATCTGCTCCAACCGCCTGGATCACGTCACGAGACTCATCGAGGGGCTCGCGGTCGGCTCCGTCAACGTCTGGGAAGTTCCCGGCTATCGCACCGAGCTCACGCCATTCGGCGGCATCAAGCAGTCGGGCCTGGGTCACAAGGAGGGCATCGTGGAGGCGATGCGCAGCTTCACACAGGTGAAGACCTACTCGCTGCCCTGGCCGGTGTAGGCCCTCGACCAGCATCGCCGTTGGGCCCGCGTGCGTGAAATCAACAGCGATCACGCAGCCACGAACGAGATGGCTTTCGCCGGCAGTTCGCAATCAGTCGATCAGGAGCCTCTCGGCCGCACTTTCGTCAGTCACCAGGACATGGCAGAGCCTGGCGAGCAGCGCTGCGCGAATGATCGCGACCTTCTGAAGTCCGCCGGCTGCCAGAACCCGGTGCTTGATCCGATGAATATGCTCCCAGGGCGGATTGATGGTCCGCCGCGACAGCGGATGATCCACTCGCTTGCCGCTGCGATCGAGGTAGTGGCCGCAAATGTCTCCGACCGCGCCGGCCGCTCGCAGCGACGTCCAGGTCTTGCGCGAGATGACGTTGTATTCGAGCACCTTTGACTGTTCGGAAAGGTCGATCGCGCTCAAGAGCGCCATGTCCAGATTTGGCACCATGGCCAACACGGAGCGAACCGGCTCGCTGTCCACGATGAGGTCTCGGAAGGCCGCGTCGTCGACGAACATGGGCGCGGTGAGATAATAGCAGCGGGCTCCGAGTGCACGTGCAATCATCGCAGCGTTGTCGTAAGGGTTGATCGGCGCGCTTTCCGCCAATCCGCCACAGAGCAGGACGACCTTGGTGTTCTGCCCCTGACGCGGCCTCAGGTTCTGGGCGGCTGCGTTGATCGTCCCTCCCCAGGTGATCCCGATCGAGCCGTCCGCTGGGAGCTGTTCAGCGACGTAGTTGGCAGCTGCCGCTCCGAGGAAGGACCTGACGTCCGGATCACTCATGGGGGTCGGGACCACGATAGCTTGCGTCAAGCCGTATCGCGCAGCGAGCTCAGCCTCGAGTTTCGTGCGCTGACCGGCGGGATCGGTGATCGTGATCTGAACGAAGCCGCTTTCCCGCGCGAGCCCGAGGATCCGGTTGACCCGCTTCCGCGTCATGTTCAGCCGCTGCGATATCGCTTCCTGGGTCTGGCCTTCCTTGAAGTAGTACCAGCATATCCTGGCAACCAGGACCCGGTCTTCCAGGATGGAATCGGCGTTGTCGGCCTCGCCGTCGCGCAGTTTCAGGTTTGAGGTGGTCACATCACAGCCTGAGCAGGTTGAGTCAGAGCCCATGTGTGCCCCGTGGCGGTCGCTCCGACAACTCCCATCCGCCCTGTCCCATCCGCCCGGCTCACTTGTACCATCCGCGTCACAAATGTGTCAGCGAAGCGGGTTAAGCACCACCTACCAAAAATGGGGGGTCTGACCATGCGAAGCCTGCTGCTATCGGTTGCTTTTCTGTCCGTCTCGACGAGTGCCGCACTGGCTGAATTCTCGGACGGCAAGGTCGTTCTCGGCGTCATGGGCGATCAGAGCGGCGTGGTCGCCGACGTCGGTGGTCCTGGCTCGATCGTCGCGGCCCGGATGGCCGTTGCCGATTTCGGGGGAACCGTCGATGGCACCCCGATCGAGATCGTCACGGCAGATCATCAGAACAAGCCGGATATCGCCTCCAGCATCGCCCGCGAGTGGTTTGACCGGCGCGGCGTCGACGCCATCGTCGACCTGCCGCATTCGGGCGTGGTCTTCGGGCTGATCCCGCTCGCGACCGACAAGAAGCGCTCGCTTCTGATATCCGGCGCAGCCTCGACCGACATCACGGGCCGCTATTGCTCGCCCTATGTCACGCACTGGACGGACGATACCTATGCGCTGGCCCGCGGCACGGCGGCCTCGCTGCTCGACCAGGGCCAAAAGAGCTGGTTCTTCCTCACCGCGGATTATTCGTTCGGCCATGATCTGGAGGGAGTGGCGCAACAGGTCGTGGACGAGCGCGGCGGCAAGGTGGTCGGCAGCGCCCGCCATCCGCTCGGCACCGCCGACTTTTCCACGCTCCTGGTGCGGGCCCGCAGCTCCTCCGCCGAGGTGATCGCGCTCGCCAGCGCCGGAGCCGACACCGTCAACGCCATCAAGCAGGCCGGCCAGTTCGGGATCGCGCGGTCCGGGCAGAAGCTGGCCGCGCTGCATGCCTTCGTGACGGATATCAACAGTATCGGCCTTGAGACGGCGCAGAATCTGATCATCAGCACCGGCTTCTACTGGAATGACAATGATGCGACGCGCGCATTCGCCCGGCGGTTCTTTGCCACCCATGGGCGGATGCCGACGCGTGAGCAGGCCGGGGTCTATGTCAGCGTGCTGCACTATCTGAAGGCCGCGCGGGCGGCGCACAGCGACGATGCAGCTTCCGTCAACGACCAGATGCGACAGCTGCCGGTCGACCGCTTCGGCCGCGAAGCGCATATTCAGGCGAATGGACGGGTGACCTATGAGATCGGCGTCTACCGCGTGAAGACGCCTGCCGAGAGCAAAGAGCCGTGGGACTTCTACGCCCGCAC
Source organism: Bradyrhizobium sp. SZCCHNS2022 (assembly GCF_032377575.1). Classification (NCBI taxonomy): domain Bacteria; kingdom Pseudomonadati; phylum Pseudomonadota; class Alphaproteobacteria; order Hyphomicrobiales; family Nitrobacteraceae; genus Bradyrhizobium; species Bradyrhizobium sp. SZCCHNS2022. The sequence goes on from NZ_JAUHHZ010000001.1 coordinate 5,085,864, forward strand.
GGCCACGGTTCCTGCGAGTGCGGCATTCCGTCCCGCATCGGCATCCGGCTGCAGCTCACAGGCGGCCAGGGCGCAGTAGAAAGGCGCAATAGACATGGCAACCAGCGCCTCGCTCCGGGCTTTCGCAACTCCGCGAACCGTCTCTGCTCCGCTGCCGCCCGATCCCGTGCTGAAAGTTCGTGCCCTGACGGTTCAGTTCAAGGAATTCGTTGCCTTGAACGAGGTGTCGCTCGATCTTCGCAATGGCTGCATTCATGCGGTGATCGGTCCCAATGGAGCAGGCAAGTCGACTCTTTTCAACGCGATCAGCGGCTTCATCAAGCCCACCCGCGGCCAGATCGAATTGTTTGGACGCGACGTCACCGCCTGGCCTGCCAATCGGCTGGCCAGGCTCGGCCTGGCCCGATCCTTCCAGATCTGCGCGATATTTCCCGAATTGTCGGTCGAGGAGAACATGCTGGTGGCGCAGGCCCATGCCAGCCCGCCACTGCGGCTGTTGCGCCGTCGCGTCAGCGGCGATCTCGCCCCGCACAGCGAGACGCTGCTGGCACGAGCCGGCCTGACCTCCGACCGACGCAGGCAGGCGCGTGAACTCTCCTATGGACGGCGGCGCCTGCTCGAAATTGCAACCACACTCGCCCTCAAACCTCGCCTCCTGCTTCTCGACGAGCCGACGTCAGGGCTCGGCCGGGAAGACATCGCTCCAGTCGTCGAGATGATTGCCGACGCGGCGCGGGATTGCTGCGTCCTGCTGGTTGAACACAATCTCAAGGTCGTCGAACGGCTCGCCGACCACGTCACCGTCCTGGCGAACGGATCCGTCCTGAGCGACGGATCCTATCAAGAGGTTGCGCGCGACCACCGCGTCCGCGCCGCCTATCTGGGTGCAGCCGCTGATGCTTGAACCAGTAAGAAGCCAAGCAAGCCTCCCGCTCGTGATATCCAACCTCAGGGCTTGGTACGGCGAGGTCCAGGCGCTGTTCGGGATCGACTTCACGGTCTCAGAGGGCGAGGTCGTCGTGCTGCTGGGCCGCAACGGCGCCGGCAAGAGCACCATCCTGCGCGCCATCATGGGCCTGTTGCAGCGGCAGTCGGGACGCGTACTGGTGCGGGGGCGGGACGTGCGTCCGCTGCGTCCATCGGAGCGCGCGCATCTTGGCCTTGGTTACTGCCCGGAAGAGCGAGGGATCTTCGCAAGCCTCACCGTGGCCGAGAACATGGCGCTACCGCCCATGCTGGGTGGCACCGGCATGAGCGATGATGAGATCTTCGAACTGTTTCCCAATCTGCGGTCACGGACCCGCCATTTCGGCGGGCAGCTGAGCGGCGGCGAGCAGCAGATGCTCGCGATCGGTCGGATCCTGCGCTCCGGTGCTCGAACGCTGTTGCTGGACGAACCGACAGAGGGACTTGCCCCCATCATCATCCGTCAGATCGAACAGGCGATCACCGCGCTCAAGCAGCGCGGCTACACCATCCTGCTGGTCGAACAGAACCTCGCTTTTGTGCTGGGCGTCGCTGACCGGGTCGTCGCAATCGAGAACGGATTGGTTGTGGACGATTGTTCGACCGGCGAGGCCGAGCGGGTCGAAGCACGCCTCTCCAAATACGTGGCGGTGTGAAACTGTATGTCAAACCTCATTCTCTCCTATCTCACGATCGGTCTGGTCAATGGATCGTTCTACGCCCTGCTCTGTCTTGGACTCGCACTGATCTTCGGGCTCCTGAACATCCTCAACATGGCTCACGGCGCGCTTTACATGATGGGCGCATTCGCCGCCTGGGCGGCCGTTGCGCGCCTTGGCCTTCCCTATCTGATCGGTCTGTTTATGGCCGCTATCCTGGTCGGATCGGCTGGGATGATGCTGGAGCGGCTCTTGCTGCGGCGAACCTACAGCCTCGATCCGCTCTATGGGTTCATGCTGAGCTTCGGACTCGCAACCGCAATCCAGGGCGGATTTCAGGTCGCCTTCGGCTCTACGGGACTGCCGTTCACGACGCCCGCCTGGCTGTCGGACGTGGTCGATCTTGGCTATGCAGTGTTCCCTGTGTACCGGCTATGGGTCGTCATGGTCGCCTTCATCGTTTGCCTCGGAGTATGGATCGCGATCGCCCGCACAAGGGCTGGAGCGACGCTTCGGGCAGCTTCCGAGAACGCCACGATAGCCGAAGCGCTGGGGGTGCCGATTCCTGCAGTGATGACGGCGACGTTCGGACTGGGCGCCGCTCTCGCGGGCCTCGCCGGCGCGCTCGCCGCGCCGATCTATCAGGTCAGCCCGCTGATGGGATCGGACGTCCTCCTTGTTGTCTTCGCCATCATCGTGATCGGTGGAATGGGCTCCCTCGGAGGGACGATCCTGGCGGCCTATTGTCTGGCATTGCTCGAGAGCGCGACACTGGCGGTGTTTCCGCAAGCGGCCAACGTCATGATCTTCGCTTTCATGTGCATCGTCCTGTCGGTCCGGCCGCAAGGGCTGTTCGGCATCGAGGTGTTGCGACAGCATTCCTTTGCGGGAATCCCGCCGCCGGTCACCGCCACACGCGATTCACTGCCAAGCCAGAATTACGAACGCGTCCTGATCATGGCCATGGTCGCGGCCGTGCTCGCTCTGCTGCCGGCCCTGCTCTATCCGATATTCCTGGTCAAGATCGTCTGCTTTGCGATCCTCGCCGCGTCGTTCAACTTCCTGCTCGGTTTCGCCGGCATCATGTCGTTCGGCCAGGCGGCTCTCTACGGAACGGCCGCCTATGTGACCGCGCATGCCATGAAGGAATGGGCGATGTCCGCAGAGCTCGCGATACTGGCCGGAATCACGGCCGCCATCCTGCTCGGCATCGTCATGGGAGCGCTGGCGATCCGGCGGCGCGGCATCTACCAGGCCATGATCACGCTCGCCGTTGCCCAGATGGTCTATTTCGTGTTCGTGCAGTCGAGCTTCACGCATGGCGAAGACGGGCTCCAGGCGGTGCCGCGCGGTGTCCTGTTTGGTCTGATCGATCTGCGCAACGACCTCGCCGTCTATGGGCTTGCCGTCATCGCCTTCTGCTCCGTCCATTTCGGCATCAAGCGGCTATTGTCGTCTCAGCTTGGGATGATGCTTGTCGCAGTCCGCGACGATGAGCGGCGCGCCTTGTCGCTTGGTCAGAACGCCTGGGGCCTGAAGCTGTTCGCCTTTGCGATCGCCGCCGGCTGCGCCGGCCTCGCCGGGTCTTTGAGTGCGGTTGCCTTCCAGCTCGCGACCTTGTCCGGCGCACACTGGCACCTCTCCGGAGAGGCTGTTCTGATGTGCCTCATCGGCGGCCTCGGCACATTGGGCGGACCGTTGGTCGGCGCCGCGGTCCTGGTCACGATGCAGCACTTTCTCGCTCCCTATGGGGCCTGGGTGCAGGTGATCCAGGGCGTCGTCTTCGCAGCATGCGTCCTGACCTTTCGCGACGGGATGATGCCTCGACACGGGTTCGCATGGCCTTCACGGCTGCGCGGGCCCAGCGCCACCTCATTCGCACCTGCCGAGACCTTGGAGGAGACGGGCCGATCATGACCAGCGCGATCCCACATAGCCGGCATCAGCTTTGCGAGATGGATGGCGATCCTTCGCAGCTGACAGCCACGGCTGCAGCTTCTGCCATCCGCGAACGACGCCTGTCCGCGGCCACACTGCTCGAGGCCTGCCTTGCTCGCATCGCTGCACGCGACGGCGACGTCCACGCCTTCAGTCATCTCGCAGCGGAGGCGGGGCGGGAGCAGGCGTTCCTCGCCGACAAGGCGCAATCGGAAGGCCGGCTTGCCGGACCGCTCCACGGCCTGCCCGTCGGCGTCAAGGATGTCTTCGATACGATCGACATGCCATCAGAATATGGCAGCAGCCTGCTGCGCAACCGTCGCCCGGCAGCGGACGCCGCGGCGGTCGCGATCCTCAGGCGAGCCGGCGCCATCATCATCGGCAAGACGACGACGTCCGAGTTCGGCATGTATCATCCAAGCACTGCCCGCAATCCCAATGATCTCGGGCGCTCACCTGGTGTGTCTTCGGCCGGTTCAGCAGCAGCTGTGGTCGACCGAATGGTCCCTCTTGCGCTCGGGACTCAGCATACCGCCTCGACGGTGCTGCCGGCATCATTCTGCGGAGCGCATGCCTTCAAGCCGTCGTTCGGGTTTGCAAGCATGGAAGGCTCCAACATCCTGGTGCCGCGGCTTGCGCAGATTGGCTATCTCGCGAGATCCGTCCAGGATCTCTGCTTGTTTGCCGGTGCATTTGATCCTGTTGTCGACGGCGCCGCCGATCGGATCGGACGCCCGCCGAGGCTTGCCGTGGTGCGCGGACCGGGATTCGAGCAGGTCGCTCCGGAGGTGGACGAGGCTTTGACAGCCTGCATCGGTGCGTTGCCGGTCGCGGTCGACGAGCTGGATCTTCCGAGCGAATTCGGCCATGCGATCGAGGTGGCTCTTGGCCTCTTGAACGCGCATCTGGCGGCTCGCTTCGGCGATCTCCCCCAGCATCTGTCTGCCAAGCTGTGTCCACCGCTGCAGGATGGGATCGCCGCCGGCATTGCGCTCAGCGCAAAACGCTACATCGAGTTGAACGCGTTGGCCGATCGCTTGATCCGACTGACGCCGCAGCTGTTCGCGCAGCACGACGTGCTTGTGACGTTGTCGGCGCCGGGCGAGGCGACACGGCTCGATGAAGGTCCCGGCTCGGGGAGCCTCGCCATGCCCTGGAGCCTGTGCGGCCTGCCTGTGGTCTCACTGCCGCTGCTCTGCGGCGCCCACGGCCTGCCGATCGGTCTCCAGCTCATTGGACGCCATGGCTCTGACCGTGAGCTGCTTCAGAACGCCGCCTGGGTTGCTCACACCTGCCGCCTGCCAACACGGGTTCATCATTGATGCAATATTTATCCGCCACCGAGCCGACACCTGGTTCCGACATACAGATCGAAGTGAACGGACGGGTCTACAACTGGCCGCGCGTCTCCACTGTCATCATCTGCTTCGATGGCTGTGACCCCGACTATATAGCAGCGGCGAGCGCCGCAGGCCTCATCCCGGCGATCGATCGCATGCGACGCGACGGCTTTGCGACCACGGCGCTCGCGGCGATGCCGACCTTCACCAATCCAAACAACGTCTCGATCGTCACCGGGGTCGCACCCGCGCACCACGGCGTGTCGGGCAACTTCTACATCGACCGGGCGAGCGGACAGGAGGTGATGATGGTGGACGCATCGCCGATGCGAGCGCCGACGATCCTCTCCGCCTTCTCCCATGCGGGAGCCAAGGTGGCCGCCGTGACGGCCAAGGACAAGCTCCGCAAGGCACTTGGCAAGGACCTCGAGGGAATCGTGTTCTCTGCCGAGAAGGCGGATTGCTGCAGCGAAGCCGAGAATGGCATTACGGACGTGCCCGCGCGGATCGGCCGCTCCGTCCCTCATCAGTATTCGGCGGACTTGTCACTGTTCGTCCTGGACGCCGGTGTCAGGCTGTTGGCGGATCATCGTCCTGATCTGATGTATTTGTCGCTGTCCGACTACGTCCAGCACGCCTACGCGCCGCACGAGCCGGAAGCCCTGGCGTTCATGGCCGAGGTCGATCAGAGGCTCGGGGCGCTGCATGCCGCGGGCGCGGTGGTCGGGATCGTCGCCGATCACGGCATGAGCGATATGGCCCGGGCCGATGGCTCACCCAACGTCGTATATCTCGGCGATCAGCTCGACGCGGTCTTCGGCCTTAAGCGAACGCGGGTGATCTGCCCCATCACCGACCCGTTCGTCCGCCATCACGGCGCGCTCGGCGGCTTCGTCCGGGTTCACCTCCTGGATCCGTCGTTGCGCGCCTCAGACGTCGCTTCATTTCTCGCGGGGCTTCCCGGCGTCGGTCTCGCCTTGACCGGAGATGACGTGGCCGCCCGCTTCGAGCTGCCGCGCGACCGCGAGGGCGACGTCTGCGTGATCGCAGCAAAGGGAGTGGCCCTGGGTGCCCGAGCTTGCGACCACGAGCTCTCCAACCTGGCCGGCGCAAGACTGCGCTCGCATGGCGGCCTCGCCGAGCAGCGTGTCCCCTTCATCCTGTCTCATCGGCTTCGCGCGGGCCACGACGCCCCCGACGAGCGGACTTTACGCAATTTCGATATTTTCAGTGTCGCACTCAATGAGGTGGACCTTTGACCATGAAGCGTGTTGTCATCATGATCCTCGACGGACTGCGACGGGATCTGGTTTCGCCTGAGACCACGCCCCATCTCGCCGATTTGGCCGCGCGCGCCGAATGGTTCGAAGACTACCGGACGGTCTTTCCTTCGTGCACACGCGTCGTGTCGGCAAGTGTTGCAACCGGATGCACGCCGGCAAGACATGGCCTGCAAGGCAATTCCGTTGCCCTGATCGAATCCGGCAGGTTGGTGCTGCGCGACGCCGGAGATCCGCAGTTTCTGCAGCATAAGCGCCGAGTCACCGGATGTTCACTGCAGGTGCCGACCCTGGCAGAGCGCGTCAAGGCTGTCGGCGGCCAGATCGTCTTCAGCAACGTTTCACCGGGAGCTGCCTATGCCCATGATCCGGATGGGCACGGATTCGTCTATCACCGGGCCGGCTCGTTCGGACCTGGCCGCGTCGAAGTCGCCGCTGGCGATCGATTGGACGTTACGCTGGATAGCCGTGGGGATGCCAGAATGACGGCGCGATTCATCGACGACGTTCTGGTCAGACGTCGGCCCGCGGTGGGCGTCTTGTGGCTGGGCGAGCCGGACCATATCCAGCACAACGCGCCACTCGGTTCTCCCGACCATCTTGCCGTTCTGGCGGAGGCGGATCGTCAGGCGGCCGAGGTGACCGCGGCCGTCGAAAGACAGCGTGACCTTGGCGAAGACATCCTGCTTCTGATCGGATCGGATCATGGTCATCAAACGGTCGAGGACATCGTCGACATCGATGCAGCGCTGATCAATTCGGGGCTCAAAGCCAATCACGCCTCCGACGAGATTCTGGCCATCTCGAACGGCACATCGGCCTTGATCTATGTCGATTCGCGGCGCGGCCCGCCGTTGCAGAGCGTACGCTCCTTCCTGGACGCCAGCGATTGGGCGGGACAGGTCTTCGGGCCGGACGAACTCGGTCGGGTTGGACAGGCTCACACCGGCGGCCTTGCTTTTGCTGTTTCCATGCGGTCCAGCGACGCCCCCAACAGCTTCGGTATCCGCGGTTCGAGTCTTGCGGCCAAGCCTGCTCTTGGCAAGCCCGACCGACTTGGGTGCGGGCAGCATGGAGGGCTTGGGATCTACGAGCAGGCTCCATTCCTGATGGCATCGGGCAAAGGCTTCAGTCCGGGTCAGATCCGCACGTCGCCTGCGCGCATCATCGACATCGCACCGACAGTGCTATCCCATCTTGGACTGGCCTGCACAGGAATGGATGGGGAAGCCTTGCAGGCGGCAGCTTGGCGTTCTGAGCCGCGCGCCATCAGAGCCTGACACCCGGCTGCACACGCATCGGCCCAAACGATCGCCAGCCCAGACGCTCAAGCACCAATGATCATCGCATCCGCTCTGGCCGCTGGTCGCTGGCTGGCGGCTGTGCCGCTCAGAGCGCTGGACTGTCAAAGAACGTCCGGCGCCGGCCGATGCGGCCACTGCTGAGATGATAGACATCGGCAAACCTTGCCTTCAAAGGACGCCCATTCTTGTCCCGGCCGGAAAAGCTACCCCAACAGGCAATCTGCTCGCCATTGCTCAGCACCTGCTCGAGCTGATGTTCTCCCGAGGCCACGATGCGCTCGTGGCGGTAGAACTGCATGATGGCCTGCTTGCCGACAAAGGGCTCATAACCCGGACGCTCGTAGACGGCGCCGTCATCCAGCAGGCTGGACAGGCCTGCCCAGTCGCGAGCGTCGATGCACGTGAACAGGCGCCTGACATATGCCTCGGCTTCCCGATGGTCCAACGGTCTTTGCATGCCCCTCCTCACCATCGAACGCCGTTCTGCTCACATCGCCGCTGCGCGCGGATCCGATTCCTCGCTCCAACCCAATTCCATCGCGGCCTCCAGATCGGCCAGCATTTCCTGCACCGGCATCCAGACAAGACCACAGCGCATGGACCCGAGCGGCGATACGACCAGTTCGACGCTCGACTGCTCGATCCGGGTGTAGCCGGTGCGATCCGCCATCCCTCCAGCAATCACGGCGTCGGCCATCATGCTGATCGTGAAATCCGTGTTCCAGCGCGCATGAGCATAGGCGCGCGAAATTCGAGGCAGGATTCGCGCCAACCCTCTGCCGCGAAAATCGCGCCGGTACCAGCCGGCACCGGAAAATACGACCCTGCCCGCGATCGTGGACGCCACCGGAGTGGCGACCTTACAGCCATCTCCGCGCGCCAAGGCGGCCGCGGGATCTGCGTAGAACATCCGAAGCGAGACGGCTTCCTCGAACAACGTCGTGCCTGTCCAGTCGTAGTACCGGCCCGCCTGTGTCGCGACGACCTCCCCGTTTTTGTCTGTCCCGACGATGACGAAGCTGTTGTCAGCTGTTGCGCCGCCGAGGTCGGGCTGGAAGATCGGCACCAGCGGCCGCCAGCTGTCGGAATTTGCGCTGTTGATGTCGAGCAAATCCTGTAGGCTCGCAAAATTGACGCTGATGCCGCGCTCCCGGGCGGCGGTGTCAGCGGCGAGAAAGAAGCGTCCCAGGAGGCTGATCGGACCATGATCGATCTTCAGAGTGGAAGGCACGCGTCCAGATTGAGGACAGCAATCCTGCATCGATATCCCCTACACCTTTGCTACGTCGGCTTATCAAGCCGTGGCGGGCGACGATTGCATTCGATCTATCCTCTGTAGTTGTAGCGCGAATGACATAATTCTGGTTGATTGTTTCAAGCTGAGATTGATGCTTCATGGGCGAACATCTTCGATGCGGCATGAGGTAAATCGGACGTGGCGACTTCCAAACAGATCCCTGGCCGCCCTGCGGCGTCCCGCGACCAAGGCAGGCGGCTCAGGAGGTCATCCAAGAAGCCCAATCATGTCGATCAACATGTGGGAACGCGATTGCGCCTGCGGCGGAACCTGCTCGATCTCAGCCAGGATGATCTGGCAAGACGCCTCGGCCTGACAGCTCAGCTGATTCAGAAGTACGAAGCAGGCGAGACACGGATCAGCGCATCAAGGCTTTACGAAATCGCAAACCAGCTGGCTGTTCCGATCACGTGGTTCTTTGACGAGATCGACGCAAAGGCACGCGCCGCTGCGCCACAGGCCTCCCATGAGCAGGCGACGGACTTCAGTGAGCTCGTCACCAAACGCGAGTCTCGCCAACTGCTCGAGCTGTATTTCGGTATTTCAGACGAACGGCTTCGACAAAAGGTGCTCCAGATGGCCGAGCTTCTCCGCTCGCGCGACGACGAGTAGTGCGCTCAGGATACGAGCTGAACAGACTATCAGCTTTGGCATCCGGCATGCGCGCCGGTCCACCAATGGTCCATTTGCACGCTGGCCGCGACACGGATCACGGCCCCCGATCACGCTGATCGGCGTTGGCGGTGCAGCAGGCTCCGGTAGCCGCCTCGGATCAGGCCCTGACCTGTTTGAACCAGCCGGATGGTTCGGCTGCGCAGGTCGTGCGTTTTCCATCCCCGGTCGTCGACTCGCTCGGACCCGAACAGAACCGTGGCGATCGCACGATAATTCTGCCCCTCGACACGGCCGTCCAAGGCGCGCAGCGCAAGAACCATCCGGCGGCGCTGCTGAAGGGGGCCGGTATGAGCCGGCAGCCGGATCGGACCTCGCCTCAGCGCCGTCCAAAGCCGATAGGCCGCGCGGGTCTGCAGATCGAAATCACGGTCCAGCGGCAGTTCGACGGCGACGGCCGTCCCCTTCGCCGGAAGCCGGGAGAGCAGCAGCCGGTGCGTGGCGCCGCCCAGCTGCAGCACCGCGTACCAGCCATCAGACGCCCGTCTCAGCTCGGCGTCGGGCGATCCGCGAAGGTCGAGATGAGAGAATGGTGCAAGCCGGCCGTGCGAAGTCGGCGCAAGGCGAAGCACACTCGGCAGGACTTCCGGCGCCCAGAATATGGCCTGAGCATCAAACCGGCGCATCGGGTCGGCCGCGAAAAGAAAGCCCCCATCGCTGCCGGAATGCAGGATCGGTCGGGCCGTCTTTGTCTTGCGCTAGCAGATCGCTGTAGTCTTGCCGATAGTCCGGGTTACGACGGAGACATTCCCAGGCAAAGTCGGCCGCATCGGCTGTTTCGAGCTTCTTGTATGACTCGGACGACCGCCAGTTGAACTCACTCATTACACACTCGTCCTTGCCATTGCCGCTCTCTCACCAAAGCTTGCGGAGGCTAGCAACGAGGGCTCCGTCACCGAGACTATCAATCTGCGCAGTTGACACCGATCGAGCAAAACGCGGTGGATTTTGCGTATTCCCGGGTCATTCGGTTTCACTCAAATCGTGGGATTTCCTGGCGCCAACGATGCGGCCGCGTTGCTGCGCGCGGCGTGCCCGGCCTTGCGTCAGATCGCATGACCAAGAGGATCGTAGCCGACGGTCGAGACCGCGGTCGCGACCGTCTCGGGTCCGCTGCACGCCAGGCTCGCCCAAGAATGGTGCTCACGCACGTTTGACGATCGCTTCCCGTCGGCCCAAGCAGGCTCAACCAGGCAAGCTCGGTCAAGCGATGTCGGCCAGGCCGTCTCGCGCCAGTTAATGCGCCCCGCTCAATTTGCCGGATTGAGCTGATATTCCAGCCAACGGGCCGCGCGATCGGAGATCAGTTCCGGACGAAGTCCGGCTGTGCCGGTGCTCTCGTGAGGCGCTCCTATCGTGAGCCATTCACTGAGCGCACGAGCCCACCCTGCGGCAGGATCAATGGCCAAAAGCGGCGTAGCCAAGCTCTCCTGGCACAATGGAAGACGCCATACCGTTCCCTGCAGCACACATATGTCGTCGCGGATGATGACCGTCCAGTGCTCAACAAACCCGGACCATTCGAGCGCAGATGGCGGCGGTGAGGTCCCTGCGCGCAAGCAGCCGAGCAGCTTCGCCGCGAAGACAAGGTTCGCCCTTGACACCCGCCAGTTCGCTTCGCAATTCCGATTAGAACTGAGCCTTCTGTCAGCACCCGCTCCGACAGATGAGGGCGCATCCGTTGCGACGCTCGGTCTGATGAAAACTGGTCTTTTGGCCATGCCGGCCTTCTCGCTGCTCAAAACAACATTTCAGAGAGATCAAAGATCGATTCGACTGATGCGTGTCTCTTGTCACTTCGATGGCGACCGTAGCGTGTCTTTACCGCCTGAGGAGTTTTCATATCGTGACGGGCATGCGACTTCATTCAGGAGGACTGTCTTCGATGTCGCCGCTCGACAGGCGAGGCGCTATTCGCGTCGGCGAACAGCCTTGCTTCCAGCATCGATTGCAGAGGCGCAAGATCTCCCGTCTGCAACGCGCCAATCGCACTTGGAATACCGGCCGCGACGCGCGTGCCGACGCGCTCCGCTGCAATGGCCAGGAACTTCGCCCCGATGTCGTCCCAGCTCATCGGGTTCGTCGGCTCCCCCTTCGGCGCCAACACTGTCTGTTCGAGGATGCCCGAAGCCGTGGTTATGCGAACCCGCCCGGGAACCGCCGCCGGGAACATGAGATCGAATTCGGGATTGACGGCCATCCGTACACGCCCGGCGATCTCGATGGCTCTTTGATCCCTCAGCGAATCGTTGCTCAAGGGGAGCAACGCCGCTGCGCCACTGATCGCGGCGACACCGAGACAGAAGGGAAGGCTGTATTGCGCTCCCTCCAGCGTGCCCGGGGCCACCTCGTTACTCAGTGTCAACGATCTCCCAAATGTCTCGACATCGATGCCGATGATGGCATCTGGGTGAATGTCATGATCTCTCAGCAATGAGAGCAGCGCATCAATTGGCGCGTGAATCCAACGGCAGCAACTATAAGGCTTGAAATAGGTGCTGTTGATGAGCCAACTCGTTCCAAGTCCGTCGAGAAGCCGCGCGCGATCGTAACGTTCTGAACTGTCCAGAATGTCGATCGGTCCGGTGAAGCCCTGCTTGGCCAGATCGACCGCAAGGACGCCGTTGGCGGCTCCCCATGGGATCCCCTCCTTGACACTGTTGCCTCTGAACCGGGTGTATGACGTAGCCGACTGGCTTGGCGCCGTCGTGCCGGCGATCGAGATCGCATGTGCGATCTGGCCCGGCGAGAGCCCTCTCAGCCAACCCACCGCTGCGGCTACGGCTTGACCGCTCCAGAGGCCACTGTTCACCGTCGGAACGCTTCGGAGATCCCGGGCAGAAGAAATGCGAACGCCAATCTCATATCCGACGGCAATGGCGGCAAGCGCCCGTTGCCCATCCAGGGACGGACTGCCGAGCAGTGACAATACCCCGGGAATGATTGCCGCGCCGGGATGCCCTGAAGCGGCGCGGTGGCCATCATCCAGATCGAGCGAGCACGCACAGGCCGCATTGACGAAGGTTGCGCCTGCAGCGGTCGACTGCTCTCCGGAAAACCACATCGCGGCCGTTCCATGGCCCCATGTCATGCTTGCTATTCGGCGCACGGCCATCGCATTTGGTGTCTCATAACCAGCTATCGCAGCCGTCATCAAATCGAACACGCATTTCGCCGCGCTGATCCGGGCTTCTTCTGGCACTTCGCTCGCGCTGACCCATTCGGCCAACATCTCGGTAACGGCGTATGTCATGCGGCCTCCAGGGTCTTCAACATGTGTGCTGGATCCGACGAGTTGACGGAACGCAGCCATCCAGGTCGGCAGATCAGACAATCAATGCGCGGCAAATTCTCGAAATCCCCGCAGCTCTCCGAGCGAGCTCCCGTTCAAATCCACCTCGATTCAGAGCAGGATCAGGCAACTGGATCATGATGACGGCAAGCTCGCCAATGATCTCCTTTGGTGTCGTCTTCCGTCATCGCGCTCCGATGCGCAGGCTACCCCACGCGATATCGCTTGTTTCCGGGAAGTAGCAGGCTCGGGATCGGTCGTCTCCCGATGTTTCCAGCTGCGGCCTTGCGACGGAACACGGGCCTTCCGCTCGCGCGCAACGCGGATGGAAGCCACAGCCCGGAGGCGGATTGGCTGCGGAAGGAACCTCTCCCACGATCTGGATCAGAGGCCGGCGTGCCCTCGGATCAGGGACTGGATAACTGTCGCGCAGAAGCCTGGTATAAGGATGCAACGGCCGGTCGAGGACATCCGCCGTCGGCCCCTCTTCGACGATGCGCCCAAGATACATGACGCAGATCCGGTCGCAAAAATGTCGGACCACACCGAGGTCATGCGAAACGAACAAGAACGACAGGCCGCGGCGTTCGCGGAGCCCCTCCAGCAGCCCAAGAATTTGCGCCTGTACCGAGACATCGAGAGCAGAAACGGCCTCGTCCGCGACGACCAGTTCGGGATCCAATACCAGCGCCCGTGCAATACCGATCCGTTGCCGCTGACCGCCGGAGAACTCGTGCGGATAGCGTTCCAGTGCTTCTCGCGGCAACCCGACCTCGACCATGGCGGCTTCCGCCTTCTCGCGGATCTCCTTGGACGACTGACGCAGATGGACGCGAAGAGGTTCTTCCAGAGTCTGGCGAATCGTTCGGCGCGGGTTGAGCGAAGAATAGGGATCTTGAAAGACGATCTGCATCCGGCGGCGCAACGCGCGCAAGGCGGCACCCTTGGCGGCCCGGACGTCGACGCCGTCGAATACGATTGATCCGCTATCGGGCTCAATGAGCCGAAGGATGGCACGCGCGACCGTTGACTTGCCACAGCCAGACTCCCCCACGAGGCCAAGGGACGTCCCCTTTGGCACGCGGAAAGACACATCATCGACCGCTCGGACATTTCTTGCGCCCGAGCCTCCACGTCTTACGAAGGTCTTCGAAAGATGACTTACAACAAAGTCGCCGCTTCGAATGGACGTCGTCATCAATGCACTCCTCCGACGGGTCTGACGGGACAGCGCACCATATGTCCGGGATCACCCGATGATACGAGCTCTGGGTGCAGCTCGGTACAGCTGCGGTCCTTGAACGGGCAGCGGGGCGCATAGGCGCAGCCTGTTGGAACGGCAGACAGGACGGGGACGCTACCGGGGATCGGCTCCAGACTCTCATTGGCCCGGTCGGCTCGTGGCATGGCGCGCAGCAGCGCTGCCGTATAAGGGTGCATGGGCCTTGCGAACAGCGCGTCGACTGTCGCAAGCTCCACGATCTCGCCCGCATACATCACGGCAACGCGGTCGGCGATCTGCGCTACCACGCCGAGATTGTGCGTGATGAACAGCATCGACATTCCGTAGGACTGTTTGAGCTCGTCGAGTTGGGACAGCACCTGCGCCTGGATCGTTACATCGAGGGCCGTCGTCGGCTCGTCGGCCAGAAGAACCCTCGGATGACAGGCAAGCGCCATGGCGATCATGACGCGCTGGCGCATCCCTCCCGAGAATTGATGCGGATACTCATCCAGGCGGCTCTTCGGCGATGGAATCTTGACCTCGTCCAAGAGCCGAAGCGCCTCAGCCTTGGCCTCCATGCGCGACCCTCCGCGGTGAATGAGGATCGCCTCCGCAATCTGGTCTCCCACCGTCATGGTTGGATTGAGGCTCGTCATCGGCTCCTGGAAGATCATCGCGATCGAATTGCCCCGGATGGTACTCATGTCCCGCTCGGACAAGGTCACCAGATCTTGGCCCTCGAACAACACCTCTCCGCCCTGAATGCGAGCACCCGCATGCGGAAGCAGCCGTAGGATCGACAGGGCAGTGACGCTCTTGCCACTGCCCGATTCGCCCACGACCGCAAGCGTCTCGTTCGGCATCAGCGATACCGAGACGTTCCGTACTGCAGGGTACCAGCGGCCGCCGATTCGGAATTCGGTCCGCAGATTGCGCAATTCGAGAGCTGGCCTGGGAAACGATGTCATGCCTGCTACTCGCCCCGCAGCTTTGGATCGATTGCGTCTCGCAGAGCATCTCCCAGAAGATTGAGGGCGAGCACGGTCGCCAGGATCGCAAGACTCGGGAAGACCGCGAGCCACCAGGCGTCGAGGATGTTATCGAACCCTTCGCGGATCATGCTGCCCCAGGTCGGCGTCGGTGGCGGAACTCCGAGTCCGATGAAGCTCAGGGATGCTTCCGTGCGAATCGCGGAAGCCATCCACAACGAGCTCATCACCACGACATCCGAGATGAGATTGGGGAGAATATGGACCCCCATGATCCGGACGGGTCCAAATCCGAGCGCGCGGCCGGCCATCACGAAGTCCTGCTGCTTCAATGCAATCGTAGGCGCGCGGGCAACTCGCGCAAACGGCGCGATCTCCGTGATTGCGATTGCAATGATCAGGTTCTGAAGGCTGGCGCCCAGCATCGCCGCAATCATGAGGCCGAGCAGCAGAGCCGGAAAGGAGAGCATCACATCGAGCACCCCCATCACCAGCTGATCCAGCGCGCCCCCGATATAACCTGCAACGATTCCGATGGTACAGCCGATCGTCATCGCGATCAGGATGGCGACAAAGCCGACCATGAGAGAGATGCGGGCTCCATAGATCAGACGGGACAGGACATCTCGACCATAGTTGTCCGTCCCGAACAGGAACTCCGCTGATGGCGGCTCAAGCCTGGCAACGATATTCTGCTCCAGCGGATCATGGGGCGCAATCAGCGGCGCGAGCACTGACACCATGATGATGATGGCAAGGAGCAGCGCACCCAGCCAGAACAGAGGATTTCTGGAGAAGACCAGCCACAATCGGCTAGGCTGCGACACGGCAACTGATGCGACCTCGATCGTCATTTGTACTTCACCCGCGGATCGATGAGCCCATATGTAATGTCCGTCAGCGTATTCACGACGATGACGCAGATCGCAAAGATGATCATCAGTCCCTCGAGCAACGTATAGTCGCGGGAATTGAGTGCCCCAAAGATCAGCTTGCCGAGGCCCGGTCGGTTGAAGATGATTTCCGTAAGCACCGAATTTCCGATCAACGTACCGAAGTAGAGGCCAACGACGGTCACCACCGGAATGAGGCCATTGCGCAGAGCGTGTCGCATGACCAGGCGCATGGGAGTGACCCCCTTTGCACGCGCTGTGCGGATGTAATCCTCGCCAAGCACCCCCAGCATGGATGACCGTGTCACACGCACCACATAGGCCATCAGGATCAAGCCGAGGTTCAGCGCAGGCAAGGCAAGGCTTCGCAAGCGCTCGAGAGGATCAGTGCTATCGGACGTGAGAACCGGGAACCATCCCAGATGGATTGCGAATATGATGAGCAGAAGGATGCCCGACACAAACGCGGGAAACGAGAGTCCGACCAACGAGACCAGCCGCGAGACGTAGTCGATCCAGCTGTTGCGGCCGAGCGCCGCGAGAATTCCGAGCGGCAGACCCAGGACGATTCCGATCGTGATGGCCGCCAAGGTGAGTTGGATCGTGGAGGGCAACACCAGCAAGACCTCCTGAACGACGGTCCGGCCGCTGCTCAGCGATCGCCCGAGATTGCCGGTGAGCACGTCTCCGAGAAAGTGAAGGTATTGGACCTGGATGGGCTGATCGAGCCCGAGCCTGGCTCGCATCGCCCGAAGCGAGGCTTCGGTTGCCTGGTCGCCAAGGATGACGGACGCAGCATCACCCGGAACGAGTCGGACCAGCACGAAGATTGCTGTCAGCATCACGAACAGGGTCGGGATTGCGAGCAACAGCCGTTTGCAAGCAAAGCTGATCATTCGATCATCCCGCTCGATTGCGAATGGAAGACAGCCTGAAGAAGCTGAATTCTTGTCTGCGGACAATGAGAGTGCCTCACACCACCTCTCCCTCTTGATCGAGAGTGGCCAGCTCTCCAAGCGTCACGGGCTTGAGTGGAGGCCTGACGCGATAGAAGCCGATCTCGCTTGCGGGACAATTCTGCATCTCCGCGAGGATACGGGTGACGGTGTAACCACATTGCCGGCCCTGGCACGGGCCCATCCCTGCGCGTGTGAAGGCCTTGATCTGGTTCGGGCCGCAGCCGCCGATCTGCGCCATCGCACGGATCTCTCCCGCAGTGACCTCCTCGCACCGGCATATGACGGTGTCATCGGTCGGACTAAAGATTCTGGAGCGGGGTCTGAACAGGGTGTCGAGGAAGGGCCGCAAGGCAAGTTCGCGCGCCAGACTCTTCTGAACGCACGACGCATCCTTCAGCATGTTCTGCTCGGCCGCATAACCGAGCTGGACTGCCAGCCTGTGGGCTGCGAGCGCACCACGACATTGCGCGGCCTTGGCCCCTGCAATGCCCGCGCCGTCACCGGCGACGAAGATGCCGGCTTTGGACGTTTCGCCCCATGGATCGAGAACCGGAACGTAGCAATCCTGCTGGTCACGCCATTCAACGGCGCAGCCCAGTCCGAGCGGCACATGAACGTTCGGAACAACGCCTTCATGCACGAGCAGATGATCCGCGGACACGGTTTCCTCTCGTCCATCCGCTGTGCGATAGCTGAGCGATTCGATCCTGTCCGATCCGTGTGCCTCCAGCTCGACGACGTGACGGATGACAGGCACGCGCCTGTGCCGGAGGATCGCCTTCCAGGCGAGCCCTTTGAGGAGTGCTCCAGCCGCACGCAAGGCTCTCGGCAGATACCGGAGCGCCGTCCAATGGCTCCCGGCCGGTGTCGTGTCGAGATAGCCAGCGATCTGACCTCCGGCGTTGAGCAACTGAACGATGTAGAGAAGCGGCAACGGGCCACACCCTGCGACCCACACTGGCTTCGCGGGAATCTGCCCTGCCGTCTTCAGCAGAACCTGAGCGGCCCCCACCGTGAGGACTCCCGGCACCGTCCAGCCTGGAAATGGAGCAGGCCTCTCCTGGGCTCCGGTTGCAAGGATGATGGCCCGCGCCTCGATCGTCCGGGCTTTGCCATCATGGGTCACGAAGGCGCGAAAGCCGGGTTCGACCTGCCAGAGCTGTGTCCGAGGCTCATAATGTGCCCCGCTGGCGCGGAATGCGTCGGTCGTCGCCTTTCCATCCTGATAAGTTCTTCCGAGGATGGCCCCCCTTTCTGACGCTGCCTGAGTTTCGACCGAACGCCAGATCTGTCCGCCAGGCGCAGCCTGGTCGTCCACAACCAGAACGCCAATTCCATAGCGGCGGGCCGTGATGGCCGCCGTCATGCCGGCAGGGCCAGCCCCTGCGATGAGAAGATCGGTTTTGCTCATGACGGCAGGCACCGCCTCCGCTGCTGGTGCTCAACCGTCATGCCGTCCCGCACCGGCATCATGCAGGTCTGAATTGAGGCAACTCCATCCACCCGGGCAAGGCAATCGAAACAGACGCCAATCATGCAATAGGGAGCTCGCCTGCTCCCCTTTACCGGCGTAGGGCGTGACCAGATGGCCTCCTGCCGGAGCAGGACGGCTGCCAGGCTTTCGCCCGGCTCCGCGACGACAGGCTTGCCCTCGACATAGACAGTCACGGCCTCAGCGGGCTCATGCAGCTTTCTGAACATCAAAGCGGCTCTGATGAAAGATATCGAGCGAATCCGGCAACTGGCCGGCCGAGATGGCATCGGCTAAAACGGTGGCATGCAGAGCTGCCAGCGTGACGCCTGAATGGCACAGCGCGACGAAGGCTCCCCGGTGCTTCTGCGACTGAGCATAAACGGGGCACCCGTCAGGGCTCATGATGCGCAAACCCGCCCATTGCCGGACCAATTTCGCCTCGGCGAGACTCGGCACGATGCGAAGCGTCCGTCGGCTCAGATCTGCAGCGGCGGCCGCCGTCGCGGAGCTATCAAAGCCGGTCTCCTCATGGGTTGCACCGATCATCACGGTGCCTTCCCGGGTTTGGCGCAAGCCACTCGTCGGCAAAGGCAGCAATGGTTCAAGGCGCTCGGTCACCAGGATCTGCCCTCGCTGAGGGCGCAGCGGGATTTCAAGACCCACTTGCCGCGCGAGCGCCTGCGACCCGAGACCCGCAGCGATCAGCACGCGCGGCGCACTGACGGTCTCGTTTCCGCACGCCACTGTAAAGCCCGCCTCGCCAGGCACGATCTGCCGCACCGCAGCGTTTCGCCGCAATTCTCCGCCGAGACGCAGAATTCCGGAATGAAGAGCCGCAAGGAGCTGAAGCGGATTGGCGTGCCCGTCCCGCTCACCGAAGCTGGCGCCGGCCACGTCCGGCCCCAATCGAACCTTCGGAAGCAGCCTGGCCAGTTCAGCGCGATCAAGCATCCGCCAATCCGCCTCCGCTCCGCCGAGCTGATTGTGCAATCGCTGGAGGTCCAAGCGGCGCTTCTCGAACGCATCCTCTCCGAGGCAGAACGCCAAGCCGCCATTCTGCTCGTATTGAAGATCCAACCCGGTCAGATCAGTGAGTTCCGACGCAAAGCCGGACCACATGTCGACGCTACGGCGTGACAGCTGCTGATAGGCCGGCATGTTCTGGCCTTTGCCCTGCAGCCAGACAAGGCCGAAATTGGCCCGTGCCGCGCGATGGTCGCGATCGTCACCGTCGAGCACGAGCACCCGGTGCCGTCTCCGCGCCAGCCCGTATGCGATCGCAGCACCGACCGTACCAGCACCGATAACTATTATCTCAGGATGCATCAGATTTCCTCTTGCCCAATATGACGACAAAAAGAGATATTTGGTCAAAGTCCAAAATCTCTGGCTGTATTCTTCAGGGTTATGGGATGGCTCGTCAGATCAATCTCAGACAGGTTGAGGCGTTCAAGGCGGTCATCGAGAGCGGCTCGATCAGCCGAGCCGCATTGATCCTCAACATCTCCCAGCCAGCGATGAGCAAACTGATCGCTCATCTCGAAGAGGACACCGGGCTCAGCCTGTTCGATCGCGTCAAAGGCCGCCTTGCTCCGACAGAGCGCGGCATGCGGCTCTATAAGGAAATCGATCGTATTTTTTCAGGTGTTCGCCAGGTGGAGAATGCCGTCGAGGTCATCCGCCGCGAGGAGCAGGGACAGCTTCTCATCGGAGTCATGCCGGCGTTGTCGCGTTCGTTCATCCAGCAGGCGACGATGGGCTTCCTGCAACAGCATCCCAACGTGTTCTGTTCGGTCAAGTCACGCAGTTCGGAATGGATCGTGGACTGGCTGGTCACACGCAAGCTCGATGTCGGCCTTGTCAGCTCGCGGATCGACAATCCTTATGTGATCGCCGAGCCGCTGACCCAGCAGCCGCTCGTCTGCATCATGCCGACCGATCATCCCCTCGCCATGAAAAACGTTGTCGAGCCGGATGATCTCGA
Organism: Bradyrhizobium sp. SZCCHNS2022; assembly: GCF_032377575.1. Classification (NCBI taxonomy): domain Bacteria; kingdom Pseudomonadati; phylum Pseudomonadota; class Alphaproteobacteria; order Hyphomicrobiales; family Nitrobacteraceae; genus Bradyrhizobium; species Bradyrhizobium sp. SZCCHNS2022. Next base: position 5,106,136 of record NZ_JAUHHZ010000001.1, read on the forward strand.
CAACATTCCCTTCGTGTCTTTCGATCCTGAGAGCCAGGCTGGTCAGTGCATTGCGACGATGTTGGATGCCTATCACGTCAGACCCAACACCGTGCTCGTGGCCAATGTCTCACCGACCCTTTGCGAATTCGTCGCAGCCGGCCTTGGCGTCTCGCTGGTGCATCCGCTGATGTTCAACGGGCTCCAGGACCGACTGGCCATCAGACGCTTCGAGCCGGCCTTGCCTTACGATTTCCAGCTTTGTCGCATGCGCGATAGCCGCAATGCCAATCTGGTCGACGCCTTTCTCCAGCAAGCACGTACGACGGCTGCGCGGCTCTCGCTGGAGTCCCTCAGCGCGGCATGAGCGTCGTCGCCTCGGTGATCGGCGGAGCGAGGTTCATGGCTCCTTTGAGCTCATAACCGTAATTGACGCGCTTGCTGTGCCCCCAGACCTGCTGAAGCTCAAACAGTGGAACAGAACAGACGGTGTCGTGGATCTTACGCTGAGCTTCCTTCCACAATTCCTGCTGCCGCTCGACGCTGCCTTCCACCCGCGCCGCCTGGATCTCGGCATCCGCGACGTCGCAATGCGAGAAATTGGCGACCGCCGTCGTCGTACCAATGCTGGAGCGCGAATGATAAAATTCGGTCAGGTAGGTGTCGGCGACCGGAAATCTGGCGGCGCCATAGAACACCAGAGCGCTGGCATTGCCGCGGATCTGGCTCTGATAGGTGGCGTGATCGACGACGCTCATCTCGAGCTTGATGCCGGCCTTTGCGAGCTGACGCTGAATGATTTCCATCGTCGGCAGAATAGCCGAGATATTGGACACCACGACCTTGAGCGTCAGGCCATTTGGGTGGCCCGCTTCGGCCAGAAGCGCCTTGGCCTTCACTGGATCGTAAGCATAGGCCCCAGATGAACAGTCCTCCCCGATATAGCTTGGGGGCACGACCGAGCAGCCTTTCAGACTGACCGACTTGCCGACAAACTGCACGAGGTCGTCGACATTGATCGCAGCGGCGATTGCCTGTCGGACCCTCAGATCGTCGAGCGGCGGAATACTGCTGTTGATGTGAAGCGTCCGAAATTCTCCTGGACGGAAGACATCAACGACCATGTTGCCGCGCTGGCGAGTCGTATCGACCCAGCGTTGCTCCCGCCGGCCTTGGATGACGTCGAGCTCTCCCGACGAAAAGGCAAGCTCGCGGGCGCTGTCGGAGGGGATCGTACGGTATACGATGTTGCTGATCTGCGGCCGGCCCCGGAAATAGCCCTCGTTTGCGACCAGCTTGACATGGCGCTGAGTCTCATGCTCCGAAAACGCAAACGGGCCTGTACCGACAGGGTTGGACGCAAACTTGTCTCCGAGCTCCTCGACGGCTCTTTTGCAGACGATGTTGCCGCCGTGATAGTTGGATAGGCGGCCGAGGACATTCGGATCCGGATACTTCAGCACGATACGAACTGTATATTCGTCGAGCTTGGCAATGCTTTCCACCGGACCGAAATCTGCAGCGAAGCTTGATCGGCTGGGGTCTGCGGCGCGGGTCAGCGAGTAGACGACGTCGTCTGCGGTGAGGGTGCCCCAGTTGCCGTGAAATTTGACACCCTTTCGAATGAAGAAGGTCAAGACTCGCCCGTCTGCGGACGTTTCCCAGCGCTCGGCGAGATCGGGCTCGAGATCCTTGGGATCCGCGCTCCCTGGTCTGAATCGAACGAGGCCGTTGAACATCAGGCCGATGAGCGGCTTGTCGGTGCTGGTCGTCGCACGATGCGGATCCAGCGTGGTGACGTCTGATCCGCCGGCACCGATCTGCAGGGCGGTTCCCGGCGGGACTTCCGCCGCAGACACATCACCGGTCGCGTTCACGATGACGGCGATGCAGAAGGCCATTATAGAGACGCGCTTCATATAGACGAACTTCATCCGATGCCTCGCCCGTTACCCCACAGGTCAGGCTGGAAGAGTCCTGCAGCTCTGTCAAAGTCCGAAATTGAGGAGGCCTATTCGCCGGCGTTATGGCTAGCGGCAGAGCTCAATCGCGACGCAAAAATTCGCGGCGCAGGACCCAGCTGGCAGCGACTGCCATTGGCACATCCGCGTCGGGCGAGCCGAATGCCACGTCTGCCTACAAAGCTCCTGGATCGTCAGATCAAAATCGGAGAGCGGTAGCGGCCTCACTCTCACGCTCCGACATCGTCGGAAAGAGATCTGCGGAGATAGCCCGCCTGGCGCCTGCGGAGCGCGCGCCATGATATCGGGCCGTCGCGCTGCGTGGCTCTGGCAACAAATCGTCATCAGTCGACGTACACCACGCACGCCACGCAGGCGATCTCTTGACGAGTTACCGAGATTGGTGGTCCTACGCCATAACAGACCACGAGGCCCCGGCTGAGGTGTGCAGCCCACCCGCCTCGCCTCGAAATCGCGGAGCTCCTGCATAAGACCTGCGACTGGGTCCAGGACCACTACCTTTCCGGGTAGCTGTGCCCATCGTAATCTTCATATTACCATGACGTTGGATCGGCATGGCTGGAAGCGAAGGCTGGAGATTTGATCGATTCCCGCGTGGGAGAGAGATGACGCTGGGCTGAACAGACGTCGTTTGGCGCAGGCACGACCGTCTACTCTCGTCAGGCGCAAGGTTCTACCTAGCAGTCACCCAGACTCGTCACAGCCTGCACACTACGTATTTTCGGTCGGCTGGAAGTGCGAAGACGGACCAGGAGATTACGTATGCAGGGTCATCCTGGACGGACGGACATCTTTCTGGGTCTTCGTGCCACATCTACGGCAGCAATGGCAGCTACGGTCGCGAGCTGCGCCAACGGTGCTCAACTCGCCGTGACGCGCCTGATCGTCCAGCAGCATGAGCCGCTGGCTATCGCCCTCATTCGCTGTGCGATTGCGGCTGCGTGCCTTGCGCCGCTTCTCAGGCGATCGCAATGTCCCGCAGTCCGTGATTGTGCGACCATCCTCGCTCTTGGTGGCGTCGTCGCGGGGCTCTGCCCATGGCTTCTGACAATTGCCATGCAATACACCACGGCTTCGCGCGGAGCGCTTCTGATCTGCACCAGTCCTCTGCTGACCCTGACATTCGCCGCCTTGCTCGGGCAGGAAAAATGCACCCTCCGCCGGGTCGCCGGCTGTTGCTGCGCGTTTATCGGAGTTGCCGTCGGACTTTCCGGACAGCTCGCTGCGGGCACGCCATCGGCCATCAATCGGGGCGATGCGCTCGTTCTCCTGACCACCGTGTTATTGGCGCTGTTCAACGTGTGCGCCGCTCGCATGCTGACGCGCTATCCCGCCCATACGATCGCTCCGATCGCCTGTCTCGGCGGCGCTGCGATCCTGTTCGCCTTCACGCTCGCCGGTGGCGCCCTTGGCGGGATACCACTGCTTGCGGCCAAAGACTGGCTCGCGTTGCTGTTCTGCGGGACGATTGGTGGAGCCGGCGTACTGCTGCTCTGGTCCTGGGCCATCGAACAGGCTTCGGCGGCCAGGATCGCGATCTTCGTCACGGCAGCGCCGATTTCGGCGGCAGCCGTTGGCGTGATCCTGTTGTCCGAGGTTGTATCACCTGAACTCGCCGCTGGAACCGGTCTCATCGTCGCCGGAATCTACTTCGTCTACCGGGCCGAACCGTTTGCCGAGAGCCAGGCGTGACGCATGGGGGCCATCACTTCAGCTCCGGGGGACCGCGCCCGCACTCAGGCGGCTTCTCTCAAACCCGGAGATCGGCGCCGGCTCGCCGCCGAATTCGATCCGCGGAATCGCGTCGAGCAGCGCCTTGGTATAGGCGTGTTGCGGTCTGCTGAACAGGTCCGCAACCGTAGCCTGCTCGACGATGCGCCCCCCCTTCATGACCATGACGCGATCGCACATCAACCTGACGATATTGAGATCGTGACTGACGAACAGATAGGACAGGCCGAGCGCCCGCTTCAGCTTGTCCAGCTGGTTAAGCACAACGGCCTGCACGGAGACGTCCAAGGCCGAGGTAGGCTCGTCGAGCACGACCAGCGCCGGATTGACCGAAATCGCCCGGCCAATGCCAACCCGGGCCTTCTGACCGCCGGAGAGTTGATGGGGGTACCTGCCGAGCAGCGCCTTCGGAAACTCGACAAGGTCGCAGATACCGTGGATGCGACGTTCGAGCTCCTCTGATCTCTTCAGCCGTTCAAGACGAAGCAGCGGATCGGCAATCGCTTCGAATGCGGTCCGCCGCGGATCCAGACTGGAAGCAGGATCCTGAAACACGATCTGAATCAGACGTCGCTTGGCCGACCGTGCGAAGGACCGCGGGTCCGTATCGGCGATCTCCTCACCATGTAGCCTGATCGATCCCGCTGAGGGCTTGACCAGTTTGGCAATCAGCCGAGACGTGGTGGTCTTGCCCGACCCGGACTCTCCGACAAGTCCGAGACATTCGCCCTGGTGCACCTCAAAGCTGAGATCATCGACCGCCCGAAACGCTGCCGGTGTCGTGGCCTCGGCGCGGCTGCGCCAAGGCGGCACGAATTTCGACAAGATGCGTGGCGCCTTTTGCAGCACATAATCATGAGTCAGCCCTTGAACGCTGAGAATGGGCTCCTTCACAAGATGTGGGGTATGAGCCGCCTCCGAGAGCTGCTGGATCGGACCGAAGACCTGCCGCTCAGAGGCAGGTATCAAGTCTGTCAGTTTGTCGTGCCCCTGCGGGGTCGCACTCAGCAGCTTCCGCGTGTAGACATGTTGCGGTCGGCTGAAGATCTGCGCTGTCGGACCGTTCTCGACGACACGTCCCCGTTCCATGATGACGACGCGGTCACAATATTGCGCCGCCAGACCAAGATCGTGGGTGATGAACATGGTCGACATGCCGCGCGAGCGATTCAACTCGACCAGCAGATCCATGATCGCCTTCTGAGTGGTGACGTCCAGGCCGGTGGTCGGCTCATCAGCCAGCAGCAGCCGTGGCGTACAAGCAAGCGCCATGGCAATCACGCTGCGCTGACACATTCCCCCGGACATCTCGAACGGATAGGCGTGGACACGACGCTCAGGGTCTTGAATGTGAACCGCATGCAGGGCTTCGATAGCCCTGCTGTCGGCGTCCCTGCCCCGCAGCGGGCTATGCGCCCTCAGGACGTCGCTGATCTGGGCTCCGACCGGCCTGATCGGATTGAGAGCCGTTTGCGGGCTCTGAAACACCATCGATATCTCACTTCCACGAATGGCTTTCAGCTCCGACTCTCGCAGGCCGAGCAATGGTCGGCCGAGATAGGTGACAGAACCAGATTGAACCCGAGCCTGACGGGGAAGCAGGCCCAGGATCGAGTAGGCCGTGACAGATTTGCCGGATCCACTTTCGCCGACGATGCCAACGATCTCGGCCGGTCCGATGTCGAACGACACGTGATCGAGCGCCCGCACGCGTCCATGCGGGGTATCAAACTCGACAGCCAGACCATCAATGCTCAGCAGCGGGGGATCGGATCTTTTCAACATGACCTGCTCACTCGGACTTCTATCGGCTACGAACGTCGAGGATGTCCCTCAAGGCATCACCCAGCAGATTGAACGCAAACACTGCCAAGGCGAGCGCTACGCCTGGAAAGACGACGAGCCACCAATTGCCGGCCATAGCCTGAGCGGCGCCATCAGCGACCATGATCCCCCATTCCGCGGTCGGCGGCCGAATGCCGAGGCCGATGAAGGACAGGCTTGCGGCATTGAGGATCGCCCAGCCGAGATTGACGGACAGCTGAATCATGAGGTTGGGCATCACGTTCGGGAGTAGAACCCGTGCGATGATCCGCCCGTCGCCGTTTCCGGCGACGCGCGCGGCTTCAACAAACAGCTGGCTGCTCAACACGCCAACCTCCACGCGCGCCAGCCGCACATAGAACGGGAGATTCACGATCGCGGTGGCGAGGATTACATTGCGCAGATCGTTTCCGAGAGCGGCAACCAGGGCCATGGCCAGAACGAACAGCGGAAACACCTGGAGCATCTCGGCGATGCGGCTGGTCCAGAGATCGAAGGCACCGCCCAGATAGCCAGCTAGTCCGCCGATGCTGACGCCTATGGTGAAGGACGCGGTCACCGCGCAGACCGCGATGAAGAGATCGAGACGCGCCGACACGATCACTCTGCTCAGAACGTCCCGTCCCAGCTGGTCGGTGCCGAACCAATGCGCCCGGCCCGGCGGCAGAAGCACGTGGCCAAGATCGGTCGCATAGGGATCGAACGGCGCCAGCATTGGTCCGAACACAGCCAACAGCAGCATGATCGTGACGGTCGCGACGGCTGCAACCGACAGCCAGTTCAGCGTGACGATCCGTGCCGCATGTGCGACGATCGAAGATGAAGACTGCATCATACCCCCCTGCGTGCGCGTGGATCGGCAAGGCCGTAGGCGACATCAATCGCCAGATTGACGGTGACGAGAAGCAGTCCCATCAACAGAACGAAGCCTTGCACGGGCGCATAGTCGGATGCGAGCAGCGCATTGAGCGCGAAGCTGCCGATTCCGGGCCAACCAAACACCCGTTCGACCAGAACATTCGAACCAAGCATCGTCGAGAACACGATCCCCATCGTCGTCAAGACCGGCAGCAGCGCGTTACGCAGCGCGTAGCGAATGTAGACCGTGACGTCGCTGAGTCCCATCGCGCGCGCCGTACGCACGAAATCCGAACTCAGCACCCCCAGCATGGAGGATCGCGTCATGCGCGTCAGCGGCGACAGCACGAAGATCGCCATCGTGATGCTCGGCAGCACGAGCCTCCCAGCAGCCGATTGCAGTGCATCCCAACGCCCGCTCAGACTGCTGTCGATCAGGAGAAAGCCTGTCAGACGCGGCGGGGCGGCGATGAACATGTCGATGCGATCGACCGGTTCTGGCGCAAGACCGAGCCAGAGAAAGAACACATAGGTGAGGAGCAGGCCAGTGACGAAGGTCGGCATCGAGACGCCGATGCTGCTGATGACGCGCGCAAGATGATCCACTGGCGAGCCGCGCCATATCGCTGCCATGACCCCGAGGGGGATCGATATCGCCAGCGCCAGCAGCAGCGCCGTGACCGCCAGCTCGAGCGAGGCCGGCAGCCGCTCGCGCAACTCCGTCAGAACCGGACGTCCGGTCGTGAACGACATGCCAAGATCAGCCCGTGCGATATCCTTCACATAGATCAGGAGTTGCTCGGGAACCGTCCGATCGAGGCCGAGCTTCTGTCGGACATAGGCCGTCTCTTCGGCGGTCGGCACGGGTCCCGAGGCGAAGAAGGCCGCTGGATCGCCGGGCAGAACGCGCATGATCAGGAACGTCGCCACGACCAGGGTGCAGATCGCGGGCACCGCCGCGAGCAGGCGGCGCACGAAGAAGGTCAACATCGCGGGGCTCCAAGCTCTTTAACCAGGCTCTTCAGCATGAACAAAACGAAAGCGGCCGCGGCTCCCGCAGACGGCGTAGGATGGCGAAGCACCGGTTCCTCGCCCGGGGGTGGCGAGGAGCCGCTTGGCATGCGTCAGTTCCTGGTCATCGACCGCACATCCGGCAGCGTATGAAACCAGTACGCGTAATTACCGATGTCCTTGCCTATGACGACCTCCAAGGCCGCCTGCCGAAACATCAGGAGCGGAACATCGCGATTTACGATCGCGATCATCTCACGCATCGCCGCATCATAGTCGGCATCGCTGCCGGCGTCGTCAGCCTTTGCCAGCAGCGGATCAAGCGCGGGATTGTTGTAGCCTGAGAAATTCGAGCGTGTATTTCCGCGGTAGAAGATCCGGATCCAGTAGTCGGGAAGATTGAGCCAGGCGACCTGATTTTCGAGATAGGCCGGCATTTGCTTTGCTGTCTGTAGCTCGCCGAAGCGCGCCCCCGGCAGCTTCTCGATCGTCACGCGGATGCCTGCCCGGGCGAGATGATCCTTGAGCGCCACCGCGAGATTTTCGAAGTATTCCGCCTTGCAGGTGCATAGCGACAGAGTGGTGTCGAACCCGTTCGGATATCCCGCCTCCGCCAATAGCTTGCGCGCCAATTCCGGATCATAGGCGAACGACTGCGGCTGCGGAAAGCTGGCGCCCTGCACCTGCTCAGGCGGGCCGAACAGTCGTTTGCCTCGATTGAGGAACACACTCCGGAAGATATCCTCTTGCGGGATGGCGTGGGCGATCGCCTGACGCACTCGCAGGTCGTCGAACGGCTTGGCCTGCGTGTTCATGACCAGAAACTCGAACTGGTTCGGCATCGGAATCAGCAACAGCCTGGCCTGTGCGCGCCGTTCGACGCCTTCGATGGCATTCGGCGTCAGCCCGACGGCAACATCGGCCGCACGCCGCTCGACCAGCGCCACGCGGGTCGTATCTTCAGGCACGGTCTGGAACACAGCCCACCGCATCGCCGGTTGCGGCGCGCCATGCCATTTGTCGTTACGCTGCAGGACAACCTGATCAGGACGGAACGTCATGACCTGATAGGCGCCGCTACCCGCCTCGTTGGACTTCAGCCACTCGGTGCCCCAGGGATCGTTCGGGGTGAGATGAGACTTGACCTGGTTCGCATTGATGATGGGTGCGAACGGGGTGCTGAGCGACAGCAGCAGATAGCGATTTGGCTTGGTGAGCGCTATCTCCACGGTCTTGGCGTCGATGGCCTTGATCTGGTCTTCGCTGGCAAGACCTCCCAGATTGAGCACGAAGCGCGTGGTCGGCAGGCTGATCGCACGTTGCAGCGACCATTTGACGTCCTCGGCGGTCACTTGCGATCCGTCATGGAAGGCTGCGGAGCTGCGAAGATGAAATCTGTAGACCTTGCCATCCTCGGAGATGTCCCAACGTTCAGCGATGTCGCCGCGCGGCTCATCCAGCCTGTATTGCTGGACATTGTCACGCGGTTGATCCAGCGCGAACGTGACCAGCCGATCGTAGACGTGCCAGGACACGCCCCAGGTCGATCGCTGCACGCCGGCGCCCGCAGCATCCAGCGAGCTGGTCTCGAACGGCCAGACCACTCGCGCGGTTTCGCTGCGGCTCTGGCCCCAGACCGGTGAAAAACCTAATGCGACCTGAACGGCGACGGCCGCCGCGAAGATCGCTCGTCGTTTGCAGGCGTAGGCTCTTGCCGTGAAAGCTCCCATTGGGCGATCTCCTCAAGGGTGGTCGTGGTGAAACGTCTCTTGCTCCGCTCGCGATGCGTCGCCTCGTAGTCGACATTCGACAGGTCGGACGACAGCACGACCTGGTAGATGGTCCGGGCCGCATCCAGGCTGACGAGCTCGTCGACGACATCGCGGCGCACCGCTTCCGGATTCCGCTCGCCCGGATCGCCCCATCCGCCGCCGCCGGCCGACTCGATGGAAATGTCCATGGGGCCACAACGCAATGTGCCGTAGGCCGGTGTTTGAACGAGGGTGCCGTCTGCGGCGCGGCAGCGGATCGAAGCTATGGCCCCGGCCTGTCCGCCCATCACCCCGGACCCGGAGGGCCGCCTGCTCGCCTCGTCACGAAACGTCGTCTCGGTGGGCACCAGCTGCCGGGCCTCGTAGTGAATTCCGGTCCCGCCACGCATCCGGCCAGGACCTCCTCCATCCGTTCGGAACTCCTGGCGACGGATCTCGACTGGGTAGGCGAGCTCGAGGTCCTCGACATTCGGCAGCACGAGCCCACCGAGGGTGTTGACGGTGCCGAGCACGTTGAAGCCATCGCGCTCTGCGACCGCACCGGCGGCGGGATAGCCCAGCCAATGATAGAGCACAAAGATGTTGCCCTGGCGCGTCGAACCGGCCGATACGGGGTGCAGCGACTTGCCCCACCCTGCGCAGCTGCGATCGGGCGCGGCGCCCGACAAGGCCTGCCAGCAGGCGGTAATGATCTCGTGCGCCGGATGCGTTGTCGTGAAGCCGACGGGGGCCGGCGATCTCGCGTTCACGATGGTGCCTTCAGGAGCGATGATCTGGATCGCCCGGTAGGCGCCCTCGTTCCGGGGCAGAGACTGGTCGAGGAAGGTCGCGACCGCGAGATAGACAGCCGATGAGGTGTTGGCCAAGGGACTGTTCTTGAAGCCTGCGATCTGCGGCGAACAACCGGAAAAGTCGAACACCAGCCGTTCGCGCTCGACCGTCAGCGACACCTCGATCCGAATGTTGGCCTCGGCAAAGCAGTCGTGGTCGCTGACGTCGACGCCGCTGTATCGGCCAGGCCGCAACTGCTCGATTTCGGCCTGCATCCGGCGCTCTGCGTAGTCGAGCAGGTTTGGAAACAGCCTTTGCGCTTGTTTGCTGCCGAGATCGCGGGCCAGCGATGCGAGTCTTTCGGCGCCGATCCGCGTCGATCCGAGCATGGCGTGGAGGTCGCCGACGAGCAGGTCGGGGCAGCGCGTATTGGCGAGCAGCAACTGAAGGATATCCTCGCGAACGACATCCCTTTGGGCGATCCGCAATGGTGGGATGCGAACGCCTTCATGGAAGATCTCCCGCGCGGCCGCATTATAGGTGCCCGCGACACCTCCCCCGACGTCGGACTGATGGGCGCGATTGCATGAAAAGCCGAACAACACACCTTCGACGAAGACCGGCCGCATCACCGTCCAGTCCGCCAGATGATTGTTGCCCGCCAGATAAGGATCATTGGACAGGAAGACATCGCCCTCGGCGATATCTCCGCCAAAGGCGTGCTTCAGAGCGCGCAACGCAAAGCCGCCGCTCCCGGTGTGAATGGGGATGCCGTCGGCCTGCGCCACCACGGCCCCATCCGCGTCCCCTATGAAGCAGGAAAAGTCGTGAGACTGCGAGAAGATGGGACTGCGCGCGGTCTTCATCATCACCCATCCCATCTGCCGGGTGATATGATCGAGCTGCTTCTGGGTCAGGGCGAGCAAGACGGGATCCATGGTGTTCCCCTATTGGAGCTCGATGATGTAGTTGCCGCCGGAGGTCACCCGGAGCCGATCACCCGCGCCGACGAGGATCGTGGTGGTGCTTTCCTCGACGATGGCCGGGCCGTCGACCAGCCGGTGGGGCGCAAGCGCACTCCCTTTGAACACCGGGACCTCTTTCCAATCATGTTCGGCATCGACCCAGATTTCGCGCCGCTCGCAAGGATCAATTCCACGGCTGCTGGTGTAGTTCGACGCTTGAGCATGCAACCGGGACAGAAGCCCGAAGCCGCTGACCTTGACGGAAACGACCTGGTGGCGACCATCCGGCTGCGTATGACCGAACATGCGCCGGTGCTCGGCTTCAAAGCGCTCGATGATCGCGGCAATCGGCTCGTCGTCCCGCACGGTGATCGGGATCGATGACTGCTGACCGAAATAGCGCAGATGCCACTGCGTCAGGAAGCGCCTGCGCTCGGGGGGAAAGCCTTCCGTCTCCAGAAGAGCTGTTGCCTGCCCGACCAGACTGGCCGTCAGCCCGTCGAGAATGCCACGATGTTGCTGCTCCAGCGCGATTGGAATGCTCCGCTGCAGATCGCAGCGCAGGTCGGTGTTGCACATTCCGAACGCGCACAAGACCCCCGCCAGACGCGGTACGAACACGTTCTGGCAGCGTGCCAGCCGCGCAATGCTGCTCGCATGCAGCGCGCCTGCCCCGCCACCAGCAACCAGTGTAAAGCGGTGCGGATCGAGCCCCTTCTCGATGCTGACGTTCTCGACCGCATGCAGCATCGTCTGCTCGGCCAGCCGAATGATGCCGACGGCCGCTTCAAACGGCTGAAGACCGAGCGGCTCGGCGATCTGCGTCCGGATCGCCTCCTCCGCGAGCCAGCGATTCAGAATGATCGCGCCGCCGCCTTGTGCTCCAGGTCGCAGCCTGCCGAGCAGCAGCTGCGCATCGGTCACGGTCGGCTGCATGCCGCCGCGCTCATAGCAGGCCGGCCCCGGATTGGATCCCGCCCCGCGAGGGCCGACGCAGAGCAGCCCTCCTTCGTCAACGCTGGCGATCGAACCGCCGCCGGCACTCACGGTCGTGATTTCGACCGATGGCACCGCAACGCGCAAACGTTCGATGTCGAGGAGATCGGTCATCCCGATCTCGCCTGCATTGACCATCATCACGTCGCAGCTCGTCCCCCCGACCTCGAGCGAGATCAGGTGGTCGGTACCAGCTTCTGTCTGAAAATGGGTGAGGGCACCGGCGGCTGCCGCGGGGCCGGATAGCAGCATGGAAACCGGATGCCTGGCGATCTGAGCCACCGAGACGACGCCGCCATTGCTTTGAACGACCAGTAGCGCGCGCAGGCCCATCGCCCGGAGCTCTCGTTCGAGGCCGTTGAGATAGGGGACAACGCGCGGCGCCACATAGGCATTGATCACCGACGTCGATGCCCGCTCGTACTCACCGACGACCGGAGCGAGCTCGCTGGACAAGGTCACCCAAAGCTCCGGGGCATGCGCGGCAATGATGTCACGACAGCGCTGCTCATGGTCGGAATTGCGGTAGCTGTGAAGAAGGCAGATGGCGACAGACTCGACGCCGAACGAGAGCATCCGGTCAAGCGCGCGGCGAACGGACGCCGGATCCAGCGGGATGACCGCATTGCCCTCCGCGTCGATCCGCTCGACCACCGACAATCGCCGGTGGCGCGGCACGATGGGATCTGGCCACGGAGCCCGATGGTCCCAGGGATTGTCTCGCCAGCCTCTCCTGATCTCGATGGTATCGCGAAATCCCTCGGTACCGAGCAGACCCACGACCGCGCCCGTCCTCTCGAGCAAGGTATTGGTCGCGATGGTCGAGCCATGAACGAACAGGTCGGTCCGTGACAACAACAGCGGAAGCGTCAGGCCGAGCTCCAAGGCCGCACGCTCGAGCGCCGCAACCACACCTTTGGCTGGATCGGCCGGCATGCTTGGCGACTTGGTTGCATGCACATGACCGACACCATCGACGATGCTAACGTCGGTGAAGGTCCCGCCGATGTCGACACCGACGCGAAACCCGCCCCTCAATTCACTGTTCATAATACCACCACCCTCATTTTGATGTATCAGACAACAAATTTGTTATGTCAAGGGCCCGTTGCGCGATGGACTGTAGCTTCTTGAGGGCCGATCGGGGGCATCATCAGAACTCAAATACGGGGAATGATGCACCAAATGCCCCGCCGCTGCTTGAAATCCGGCCCCGCTGCACTCAGAGTGCAGCCATGTTCTCAGACCTGACCGACCCCATCCTGAAATCGGCCGCCGAGATGCCTCTCGTGCCGATCGACCGCCAGACCAGCCTCGGCGAACTCGCCTACGCCTCTCTCAAGGAGGCGATCGTGCGAGGTGAGTTCTCGGCTGGACAAAAACTGACTGTGCGCGCCGTTGCCCAGGCGCTCGAAGTCAGCACCACGCCTGCGCGTGATGCCATCATGCGCCTGATTGGCGAGGGCGCCCTCGTCAATGCGGGTCCGAAGACCGTCATCGTGCCGCCCCTGACAAAGGCCGCGCTCGATGAGGTGACCGCGATCCGCCTGGTGCTGGAGGCATTGGCGGCAAAAATCGCCGCGACAAACATCTCGCCGGAGACCATCGACAAGCTCAAAACCCTGCAATCCCAGATCAATTCGGCGCTCGACGCGGGCAACTATTCTGCCGCCCTGAAGGCCAACAAGGCTTTCCATTTTCTGATCTATCAGACCGCGAACATGCCGCGGCTGACCGCCATGATCGAATCGCTGTGGGTCCGTATCGGCCCCTCCCTGAACGACCTGTACCCGGAATTCGCGACCTCCAGAGTGGGCGTGAGCAACCACATGGAGGCCATCGCGGGCCTGGAAAGCCGGGATGCAGCCCGGGTTCAGGCGGCGATCGAGAAGGACATTCGCGACGGATACCGAAGGCTCGCCACGCGGGTCGAATAGCGTTCTTCCGCAACAAATTTGTTGCATCAAATATCAAATCCGCCTAGTCATGGCTCACTTCAGGCGAAGCGAGAACCATGATGACTGTCCAATCAGCCCTGCCCCAGGCTTCTGCGAGGCAGACCGGACCCGCCCAAGTGGGACCTAGATCCAAAGAGGCCTTTCGGCGTGCGAGTTGCGTTTTTCCCGATGGCACAACCCGGGCTACCATCGAACGGGATCCGCTGCCGCGCTATGTGAGCCACGGTTCAGGCGCCTACGTCTTCGATGCAGATGGGCGGAAATTTCTCGATCTGAATGCCAATTTCACCACCCTGATCCACGGTCACGCGTTCGGTCCCGTCGTGTCGGCGCTCGAGCGGCAGTTGCGCGACGGAACGTGTTTTGCCAATCCAACCGAACGAGAGATCGAACTGGCGGAATTGATCTGCGAGCGGGTCCCCGCCATCGAGCGCATCCGGTTCTGCAACACCGGCACGGAAGCGGTGATGTTCGCCATCAAGGCGGCGCGCGCATGGACCGGACGGCCGGCCATCGCCAAGATCGAGGGTGCCTATCACGGTGCGTATGACTGGGTCGAGGTGAGCCAGTCCAGCGGACCCAGCACTTGGGGGACACCCGCCGAGCCTCAATCCGTTGCCTACTACAAGGGCCAGCCGGCCTCGGTATTGGATGAGGTGGTGCCGCTGCGCTTCAACGACGTCCAGGGCGCGGTGGACCGGATCGAGCGCAACGCTCATTCCCTGGCGGCCATCGTGATCGATCCGATGCCGAGCCGCGCCGGCCTGATTGCTCCGGATGCCGAATTTGTCGCGGCCATTCAGTCGACCGCCCGAGCTCACAACATCCTCATCATCAGCGATGAGGTGCTGAACTTCCGCCAGGGCTTCGCTGGAGCGTCGGCCCGCTACGGACTGCAGCCAGACCTCTACACGCTCGGCAAGATCATTGGAGGGGGACTCCCGATCGGTGCGATCGCCGGCCGCGCGTCAGTCATGAGCATGTTCGACGCCGGCCAGAGCAGGGCAGCCGTGCCGCAAGGAGGGACGTTCTCGGCGAATCCAATGTCGATGACGGCCGGTCTGATCGCGATGCAGAATCTCGATCACGCAGCCTTTGCGCGTCTGGAGAGACTCGGCGATCTGCTCCGAAGTCGTCTGATGCAGTCGATCGAACGATGGCAGATCGCGTTCTCCGTCACCGGAGCCGCATCGCTGTTTCGAATCCACCCTAAGCGGCGGCCGCCACGAGACTTCCGCGAGGCGTTCTGGTCGCCGAGCGAAGCCGCCATCATGACCGAGATGACGCGTTACTTCGCAACTGCGGGCATCATTCTGCCCAACGGCGCCGCCGCGTGCCTTTCGACCCCGATGCAAGACGGAGACGTCGACCTGATCGGGCAGGTCTTCGAGAATTTTCTGTCCGATGTGGCGCAGAGCTTCGAGTGGGGTCAACCGTGAATCAGATCGAGAACGAGAACATCACCGTCGCCGAGCGAATCGCGCTGGCTCTCAAGCGACACGGCGTCGAGATCATCTTTGCCCAGAGCCTTCCTTCGGCCGTCATCCTGGCCGCTGAAGCCATTGGCATCAGGCAGGTGGCCTACCGGCAGGAGAATATGGGCGGCGCCATGGCAGATGGCTATGCCCGCATGTCCGGCCGGATTGCCGTCGTCGCTGCGCAGAACGGCCCTGCTGCAACCCTCCTGGTGCCGCCGCTGGCCGAAGCTTACAAGGCCAGCATTCCCGTGGTGGCCCTGGTTCAGGACGTCGAACGTCCTCAGCTGGACCGCAACGCGTTTCAGGATCTCGACCACGTGGCGTTGTTCACGCCGTGCGCCAAGTCGGTCCGTCGCATGCTGACCGCTGATCGCGTCGACGACTATGTCGATGCAGCCTTTGTTGCCGCCGGAAGCGGACGTCCCGGCCCGGCAGTTCTGCTTCTGCCCGCCGATCTGCTGCGCGAACGCGCTACTACACCGCGGCTGCAGCGAAGCGCCAGCTACGGCCAATGGCCGATCGACCGTACTGGTCCTTCGAAAGAGCTCATCGAAGCCGCAGCCGACCTGATCGCCGCAGCTCGTGCACCTGCCATCATCGCAGGTGGCGGCGCCACGTCCAAAGGTGCTGCCGAGGCGCTGGCCCAGCTGCAGGACACAGCTCACCTGCCCGTCTTCACGACCAACATGGGCAAAGGCAGCGTCGACGAGCACCACCCGCTGTCGTGCGGCGTTCTGGGAGCCTTGAACGGGCCGGGCTCGCTTGGACGGCATACGCGCCGGCTGCTCGACGCGGCCGACACGGTCCTCCTGGTAGGCTCCCGCACCAATCAGAACGGCACCGACAGCTGGCGACTGATCCCGCCGAGCGCCAAGGTCATCCATATCGACATCGATCCGCAGGAGATCGGGCGCAACTACGAAGCGCTGCGTCTGGTGGGCGATGCAGCCACGACGCTCAAGCTGTTGTGTTCGGCGATCCAGGCCCGCGATCTCCGAATGCGGCAGCGACAACGGGGTGAGCTCGAGAGTCGGATCGCCGCGGCATGGCGGCAGTTCGAGAGCGACCGCGGCCGGGTCAGGGACGCGAACTTGTCGCCCATCCGTCCTGAGCGGATCATGAAAGAGCTCCAGAGCCACCTGACGTCCAAGACGACCGTCGTCGCGGACGCGAGCTATGCTTCGATGTGGATCGTCGGCCAGCTGCGAGGCCTGCGCACCGGAATGCGCTTCATCACGCCGCGGGGACTTGCCGGGCTCGGCTGGGGCCTGCCTCTGGCGATCGGCGCCAAGCTTGCCGACCCTCAACATCCTGTCGTAGCGGTGGTAGGTGATGGCGGATTTGCCCATAGCTGGGCCGAACTCGAAACCATGGTTCGCAGCCGCATCGCCGTCGTCGTCATCGTCCTCAACAACGGCGTTCTTGGCTATCAGAAGGACGCCGAGACCGCGAAGTTCGGCCGGTTCACCAGCGCTTGCCATTTTAGCCCGGTCTCTCATGCCGAGATCGCGCAAGCCTGCGGTTGTGCCGCCATTCGAGTCACCGCCCCCGGCGAGCTTGCAACTGCGCTGGGAACCGCACTGACCGCCGAGCGCCCCTGGCTGATCGACGTGATCAGCGCGGCTGACGCCCACCCGCCATTGTCGCTCTACGATGGCACTCTCGACCGGTCCGAATTGGTCGAACCCGCGGTGTGATCGTCGGGTCAGGCGGCGAATTCACCACCGGTGACATCGAGTGTTGCCCCGGTCAGGAAGGCCGCGGCCGGTGAGCTGATGAGAAAGCCGACGAGTCCCGCAACCTCGTCGGCCGTTCCAAAGCGCCCAAGCGGGATCCGGCTGAGCGCAGCACGGTTGACCTCGCTATCGGCTGGCCCCGTCATGTCGCTCAGGATCCGGCCGGGGGCAATGCAGTTGACGGTGATGCCAAACGGAGCCAGGTCACGGGCTGTTGCACGGGTGAGACCCACAAGACCTGCCTTTGAGGCCGCGTAATGCGGGCCCGCTATCTGGGGGATGGCGCGTCCCGCAAGCGAGCCGATGTTGACGATCCGTCCCGCACGCCTCCGGATCATCGCCGGCGCGACCAGGCGGGTGAGCACGAAGGGTGCGTTCAGATTGACAGCAAGGACATTCTGCCATTCCTCTGGTGACGTCTGCATGATCCATGGCGCCCCCGGGTCGCGGCGCTTGGGTGAGATGCCGGCATTGTTCACCAGCACGGTCACATCATCCCAGCGCCGGCGCAGCCGATCGATAAACGCGGTCATCTTCTCCAGACAGGTCACATCGATTGCTTCGGCCATCAGACGAGCTTGATCGCAACCGAGATGATCGAGAGCCCGGGCGACATGCTCCTCCTGTCTGGCCACGAACGCCACCCGGAAGCCTTCTTCAACAAGACGGCGCACAATGGCAAGACCGATACCGCCGGCGCCCCCTGTGACCAGCGCCACTCTGCCGTTGTCCGCTGCGCTGGACGTGCCTCGCGCGTCCGACATGATCAGACCGTCGCGACTGGCGTGACCGGAGATCCGACCGCACCGGGCAATCGCAACGGTGGAGCGGTCAGAAGAAAGCAGTTGCGCTCATGGCTTCGCAACCACGTCGCAAGCTCGGACAGGTACCAGAGCTCGCCGAGTGCGATTCCGGCCTTGAACAGGCAGAATTCGTGGAGCGGCAGCGTCGCGCGGCGGTCGAGATCTGCAGGGCGCGCCGGCAGGGCTTCGACGCCAATGTTGTCCGAGATCAGCGCCGACAAGCCACTGTCATCGATCCAGCCGAGCAGCTTCCGGTCACGCCCATCCAGCTCCGCACAACGGGCGGGATGCGCATCGGCAGGATCGAGAGCGCCCGAAGCTGCGAGCACGCGATCCCCGAAGCCCGAATAGAAGCAGACCAGGTCGCCCCGTTGGACTTCCACCCGGTCTGCTTCGATGATCCGCATCAGATCGTCGTAGCCAACCAGGTGCCGATCGGGCCCGAGGTGATGACGCAAATCGATGAGAACACCCCGTCCTTGAATACAGGCGCGCGCCATGGTGTCGACACCGAGTCGAGACGTTCGCGCAGCTCCTGTCTCGGGATCGGGCGCGGCAACGTCACGCCCTGCGCGCCAGCCGTTATAGTAAAGCGGCTCGGGGACGCCGTCGTCATCGGCATCGAAGCTCTGCCCAACATGGGCGAACGTATCCCAATGGGTTGAATACTGTGTCGCAAGCGTGACCACGTCGTCGCTCACGATATCGGTCGCCCCTGGCTGCTCGATGGCAAGTGGATAGTTGTAGTTCAGCGTGCCGTCTTCGCCGCGGGCAAGAGCCGAAAGCCTGGGCGGGTGTCGAAGACGGTGGATCACGGTCCCCCCCGGCAGGTTGAGAGGAAGGCTCAGACAGAATGTCAGCCCTTCCTGGACGCACCGTGCCGCCCGCCTGCGGACCTCCGGGGTCAGGTAGTTCAGCCGGCCAAGCTCGTCATCATCACCGAAATCTCCCCAGTTCGAGCCGATCGGCCGCTTTTGCCAACGCCTAAACATGATGAGCCCCCGACTGGATAACGCCCGCAGCCACAGAGGCCGACGCCGCGTTTGGAACGAGAGGTGGCGCCGGCAGATCTTGATTCGCCTCCAGATTGCGATAAAGGCCGCGGCCGTCGATCTCGGCAATCACAGCCCGCTCGGCTCCCGACGGATCACGTTGCCCGATCGCTTCAACGATGTCGCCGAGCCGCATCGTCATCTCCCGACGGGTGTCATGATCCTCAGCTTTCTGAGTGAAGGTCGGTCCAAATCGGCACCAGATTCTGTCGACGAACATCGACAGGACGCTCGGCTCGGACAGTCCGAGAAGCGCCACGCGCAACGCCCAGACCGCGGAGGCAAACTGCACCGCCCGAGCTGTCTCGGCTGCCCTGCAGACGTCGGTGTGGAGCAGCTTGAAGGCGCGCCAATCGGCTTTGCGGTGCATCTCCGCAGCATTCGCAAAAGCCAGCCCTTCGACGGCGATTCGGAGCCGGTGGAGTTCTTCCAGCTCGGCAGCTCCGAGGGTCGGCACGATGACACCGAACTCGCGGCTCTGTTGCAGGGCATCTGCGGTCGCAAGGCGGGACAGAGCGTCCCTCACAGGAGTCGGGCTCGTTCCGAGCAGACGTGCCAGCACGCCCAACGTCATCTGCTGACCCGGGCGGACCTCACCCACGATGAGCATGTGGCGAAGCCGCGTGAATGTGCCCTCGGCCAGTGAAGGGGCAGGAATGCGCGCGCCTTGCGCCATCGTCTGGCGCACAGCCGGCTGATGTTGGCCGGACGCAAGTAGCAGCCGAGCCGTCCTGCCGTAGCGAGCGCTCTCGGCGCTCGCATTCACTTCATCACCATCTCGTCTTATCATTCACAGTCTCCACCGGCCAACCGCAGGCTCTGAACTTGAGCGTCTGGCTCCTGGTGATCAGGCTGACGCGGCCATTGCTTCCGGCTGACGCAACCCCGCGGATTTGCCCAGAATGCAGGCGCACAGCCGCTCGATGTCTTCGACGTCGTGGTCGGCCGTCAGACAAACCCTGACGCCGGCCTTGCCCTGGGCAACCGTCGGAAAGAAGGTGACCGAGGTGTAGAAGCCCGCATCGAGCAGTTCACGCGCCAGGGCGATGGCAGCCGTTTCCGAGCCGACCGTGATCATGCGGATCGGCAGCGAATTGCCGCTATCGGCCGTCGGAATGCGCCGGTCGAAAAGGCCGATGCGCTGGGCCAGTCGACGCTGTCGCTGGCCAAGCTCCGCCGAGCGGTGAATTCTGCAAGAACCGAGAGCTGCTCCGACCGCCGCGAGATTCGCAGCCGCCGAGAATGCATGCGGAAGAGCGTAGCGGCGGAACAGCGCCTCCTGCTCTGCTGTTCCCAGCATCAGAACGCCTCCGGATGCACCGAAACCCTTGCCGAGGGAGGCCGCAATGATGGTGCGATCACCGATGTCGCTGCCGAACTGCGAACGTGCGAACCCTTGGCCCTGATCCCCGAACAGCGAAACGCCATGCGCGTCGTCGATATAGAGGAACAGTCCATATTGCTGCTGGAGCCTCAGCAGTTCCGGGATCGGCGCGTGTCCGCCCATCGAGTAGACGCCGTCACAGACATAGGCGACCACCGGCTCTTCGCGGCAGAGCTTCTCCAGCGCGGCAATGTCGTTGTGGGGAATGGTTTCGACCCGGGTCTCGTCCGCGACCACCGGCTTGTGATAGGCGAGAGATATATGGGCAAGGCGATCGAATGCCACGACCGGCTTGACGCCGCCTGTCAGAAGGCCGGAGGCCAGGATCGGCATGGCACCGAGATTGGCCAGCATCACGGTCGAGAAGGCGATCACCCGAGCGGAAAACATCTCGGAGAGCGTGGCTTCCAATTCCGAGAGCAGGTCGAAGTTGAGGCGCGTGCGAGCGCACGACCAGTGCACGGAACGGTGCGCTTCAATCGCGTCAATGGCACCGGAGACGATCACCGGATGATTGTCGAGCCCGAGATATGAGCATCGGACGAAATCGATCGCGTGCGGCCTGCTCTTGAGATCGCCGACGCCGAGCGCAACGGCGCGGCCGCGCAGCGAACGTCCATAGACGGCCATGAGTCCGGCGTCATGTGCTGCATCGAAATGCGATCTGCTCTCGTTGATCACATAGGCGGTGTTGCGAAAGCGTCCTACCGGACGAGCATTGCCAGACAGATCCATCGCGTGTTGCATGATATCGTTTCCTCGTTCGCCGGAGGTGACCGACTTGTATTCATGTGCATACGATTAGCTTGGCCCATTGATCTCGCCGCTCGCCGGTCAGGCTCCTGCGGCTCGATTTCCTCATTGGTAGATCACGCCTGCCTCTTTGTGCAGCTACCAACCTAGATAGCGAACGGTCAGCCATCAGGCGCCAGGTCCGGGGCAGGTGGACACGCGGAGTGGGCGCGGCGGCAAGCACCGGCACGGTGGACGGTCCGCCCGTCACGTCCAGTCACTGCATTGATTTGGAATCGGGCCAGGAACGGACCCGCACAGGGAGGCGTCTGCCGACAGCCGCGCCGAAGCGTCGTTCTGTCACCAATCAGACAAGAGGCGCGCGGCGTCAGCCCTGGTCGGCGACGTCGGTCTCTGCCGGAAGGGACGAGTTTGATAAGCCAGGGATTTCGATCAATCCAAGCCTGATCGCTTTTACGACGGCGACCGTCCGGCTGGTCGTGTCGAGCTTTCTCATGACTTTCTTGATATGAAAGTTAATCGTGTTTTCGCTGATTTTGAGAATGATCCCGATATCCCAGGAGGTCTTGCCCTCTGCGGTCCACCTCAGGCATTCGCGTTCGCGCTGCGAAAGCGTGATTGCCCTGTTGTCCAACGCTGGACGGGAAAGCTCGCCAAAGGCGACATGGAACTGACACGCCAAGGCATGAAGATGCCTGATCTGGCGAACAGGATCAGCGTCATTGAAGCGGGATGCAAATGAAAGCACGGCGATGCGTCCTGATGGCCCAAACAACGGCACGCTCACCCCGTGCTTGAGACCTGCTTCGCGGCTCTCGTTGATGACCAATCGCTCACCGGCCTGGAGCCGCTTCTGCTTGAGCAACTGATCCCACATGAATGGCCTGGTGTGAGACGCCGTTCGCCTGACGACCGGATCGATGTTGTAGTACTTGCGCTCGAAATAATGCTTGCGCCAATCGAGCGGAAAGTTGAGAGCGATGGCCGGCATCGGATGCTCCGGCAGCCGTACCGTCTCTTCATAGTTCAAGGCGCCATAAGCCACCTCGCCGAATCCTTGATCGGCTGCAGAACCGACAAGAAGATCGAACAGGTCGGACAGCGACTGCGTGCGGTTTGCACAATCGATGAAGCTGAAGAGGTCCATTGCTACCTCACGGCAGACAAAGCTGCGCGAACTTCTGCCCAGATGTGATCGTGAAAACCGAATCCGTCTCGACGTCCCGATCGCCGACGGTCCGTTGTTGCCCCCTCGTCGGCCTCGATCAAGGCGAGAAGCAGGCGCTTGCTTGTCCAAACCTCAACCCAACCTGAGGTAGACTGTATCATCATACACTCCATCGTGCAATTGACGATCATATGCGCTTCTGCTTGTGAAAGCCGTGATGTCATGTGCATTGCCATCCTGCAGGATCGGCTGCCTGGCGATCTTGCCGACTCGGCTGGCTCGATCACGCAGCAAAAAGGCCAGCGGGATAAGCACCAATGGGCATCCCTTGCATTCAGACGAAACTGGCATTCATGACGTGCGGAACATGCCCGCCGGAGGGCTTGTCCCGCACGCAGCAACTGCAACTCAGGCTTTGCGGCGATCCCCGCTGCCGTTCATCCGGCCAAGGGTGAGCCCTGCAAAAGCCAAGAATTCCACCCGATTGCAACTCAGAATTGCGTCTAATTGTAGGTGATATTGGGGCGCGGCTTAACAGATGCCATCGCCTGAGAAGGCAGCGCTACAGCAGCCGCTGGGCGAGTGCAGCAGCTACTCGACTGGGTAGCTCCCTGGCCAGCGACGAGCCCATTAGTCTGCCGTCTTCCTGTCGGGCGGCTTGTTGGAAGATGCTCATGCGTACCCTTTCAATCAGGTGGGACAACATCCATAGGCATGGTGAGGCGTGGATTTCGCACCATCGCCTGCGGTACAGGATGTTCGTCGAGCGCCAGGGGTGGTCCGTGCCTCATTATCGGTGCATGGAATATGATGAGTTCGACACGCCGGCAGCCACCTACATTCTGGTGGTAGACGAGCACGATCAGGCGCTGGGAACTGCCCGGCTGATTCCGACCACGCGCCCCTACATGGTCAAGTCGTTGTGGCCCGACCTGGTTGAAGGCGCGCTGCCGCATTCAGACGAGGTCTGGGAAGCATCGCGATTCGGCTGCGATCGCGCGCTGAGCGCGGGCGGGCGGCGCCGGGTGATCGGCCAGCTCATCCAGGCCTGTCAGGAATTCGGCCTCGCAAACGGCATCTCGTCCTATCTGGGCGTCATGCCCAGCTGGATCTTCAAGAATGTCATCGCCGCCCATGGCTGCCCTGTAAGGCCAATTGGGGTCACGCTGCCATTGCAAGGGCATGACATTGGGGCAGCCTATATCGGGGTATCGTCAGCGGTGCTGGAATTGGTTCGCCAGCATACCGGGATTCCGAAGGTACTGGATGAGAGCCCCTCCTCTGTCAAGCCGATCCCATCCGCACTGTCCCCGCGCCTGGCTGAGGACGCTCCATCGGAGCCTGTGGATGGACTGCCGCGCAGCTCGCAGCCTGAAGGGCTCGTGGAGGCCGAATGAGCGCGATCCGGAACCTTCGGCCGTCTTGCCGCCGCGGGATCCGCAAGCTTGCAGCGCTTGCATCAGACTTCAGGCCTGAGCTCGTTTGATCATTTCTGCAGGAGAAGCAGCATCACCGTGGCCGGTGGCCATCACTGCGCCCGGTCCTTCACCAAGGATCCTGGTATGCTGGATTGGGCACTCATGGACGCTCCCTGCTTCAGGAACGCCGAAAGTATCCGTCTCGCGTCCTCTCCGGACAGCTGTTTGTCGGGTGCGGCCGCGATCTGGCGGAGGTTGGCCAGCCTTGTCGTGCCAAAGATGCAGGATGACACCTGTCTCAGACCCAAGACATATGACATGGCAGCTTGGGACGCTGACATTCCTTCAATGCCGGCGAGTGCGGGCCGGACGTCCCTCGCCACCTCCGCAAGGCGGCGCGCATCTCTGTTCAGAAGAGAACGCGCCAAATACCAGAGATCGGCCTGGGTGCGGGGGCGGCCGATCTTCCCTCCGATGAGATGGCCCTGGGCCAGAACGGTGCCGGCGATGACGGCAACGCCCGCCCTGTGAAGATAGTCGACGACTGGCAGCCGATCGAGCTGGGCTACGTTCAGATCGATGAGGGCAACATCGAAGACGCCGTCAAGATCGGCAATATATCTCATGTTCGCTTCGGAATGCGTATTGATTCCCAGAAGACGGAACATGCCGCGCTGACGCATCCTTTGCAGTCTTGTCAGCAATTCGTCCGTCAAGGAGGCTGGCGGGAAGCTGTGGAGGTAGAAGATATCGATATAGTCCACGCCAAGGTTCTGGATGCTCTTGGCGCACGCTTGTTCAATATAGTCCGGGCTGTGATCCTGGGTTTTTACATCCCGGAGCGACAGCAGAGGCTTGCGGCGCAGCGTGCCTGCCTTGGTGGATACGACGATCTTCGAGCGGTCCGTACGCCGCAGGATTTCAGACAAGGCTCGACCAAGACGCGGCTCGGCATTGTAGTCGCAATAATTATGTCCCGTATCAAAATGGTTGATGCCGAGCTCGAAGGCCTCATGCACGATTTCGATCGCTTGACGCTCGTCGAACCGCCTGTTTCCCCAAAACCCCGAGCAGCCCAACCCGATCTCGGAAACGGCAATGTCACGAATTTCCCGATATTTCATAACGCGGCAACAGCA
Source organism: Bradyrhizobium sp. SZCCHNS2022 (assembly GCF_032377575.1). NCBI lineage: Bacteria > Pseudomonadati > Pseudomonadota > Alphaproteobacteria > Hyphomicrobiales > Nitrobacteraceae > Bradyrhizobium > Bradyrhizobium sp. SZCCHNS2022. Next base: position 5,130,914 of record NZ_JAUHHZ010000001.1, read on the forward strand.
ATCCATAGAAACATTTCAGCCCAAACAACCATGCCGCGGTCACGTGCACAAGCTTCAACCGGCAACTGGGACAGGATTCCTTCTTGGAACCCACATCGTGCCGCGATGCAGCTCGGAGTTGAGCCTTGCTGTTCCTCAACGAACCCAGCCCACCTCCGAGGCTGAGCGCCGGCCGTTCCACTTTGCTTTGGCGAGCAGGCGACCGCAGCACGGCTGCGAGTCATTTGGCCTTGGGGACTGATGTCCGCTTCGACTTGGCAAACGCTCGATCAGTCGCCATGAAGCGTGCCACCATTGCCGAGGCGAGCCGACCAAGATCGTTGGCCGGCTGATCCGAATGGCGGCCAACAGCCGCGGCATAGGCCTGCAGATCGCGAAACACGCTGGCTGACAGTTCGACCGTGATCTTGACCGGCTTGTCATCGGGAAGTTCCGAGATCTTCAGCTTCGCCATGACTGCTACCCCTGATACGGCTCGAGGACGAGGTCGCGATTGACGATCACGCGGACCGGAAAGCCCGGTCTCACCGTCAGAGTCGGCTGAATGTTCATCTGCTGACCGACGAGCTGCTGACCTGTGCGGCTCATGGCGTTACCGAAGCCCTGGCGGAGCGCCTGGATGATCGCGGCATTGTTCGTATTTTGATTGGTGCCCGCATTGACCTCGCTGCCCATCGAGAGCAGCGTCGAGAGCAGCGCTGCGCCAACCAGCTGCCTGACATGATTGTCGACCTCGTCTGACAGACCCGAATAGCCGGCAGCGTCGGCGCCCGGCTGCCGTTCCAGAACGATCGACCGGCCATTGGGCATGATCAGCCTGGTCCAGACCAGGAGCACGCGCGATTGCCCGGCCGTCACCTGGCTATCGTATATCCCGATCAGCCGCGCGCCCTGCGGGACAAGCAGGAAGCGGCCTGACGGGGAATCGAACACGTTCTCGGTGACCTGAGCAGTGATCTGCCCTGGCAGATCGGAGCGAATGCCCGTGATCAGAGCGCCCGCAATCACGGTCCCGGCCTGGACCACATAGGGTGAGGCCGGCCGGCTGATGCGGTCGGGGCTCGTGGTCCGGCGATCGACCGCGGCATTGACGAAGGCGAGCTTGCGGTCCTGGCCATTCTGGGCGAATGCGTCGTCGGGACTGGACATGGCGCCCGCGCGTTCGCTGGCCTGAGGCCCGCTCGCCGCGGCCTCGGTGCTGCGAACATTGACCGTCGCAAACAGGCGGCTCAAGCGAGCGGCATCCCGCTCCTGCTCATGGCGCAGTTGTTCCTGATCGGGGGTGACGGCAGGTGCCTGGCCCTGCGCAGCGACAATCGCCTTGCCGAGATCTCCGGGCAGCGGCGGTCCGATCACTGGGACGTTTGTCGGGAGATTCTTGGGAAGACTGGCGTAGTCACGCGGCAGGGCCGAAACCCCGTCCGCGATGTCGTGATGATCGGTGCGGTAGAGCTCGGCGGGACTCGATTTGCTCGGCTTGTTGGTCTGCAATGTCCAGGCGACGGCGCCCCCCATCAACAGGAGCGCCACGGCGCTGCCGCCGGCCAGGACATTGCGCGACAGTCGTGTGACGGGGGGAAGATCTCCGTTCAGGCGCATTCTTTTCGTGCGCCGTTCGGCCTTGTCGGCCGCCTCGCTCGTCACAGCGAGGCTCCGTCGGTTCTGACGATTCTGACGGTGCGCTGCTGATCGCCGCCAAGGCGCAACTCGGCTGCAGCAAACAGCCGATCGACGATCATTGTGTTGCGGAAAGCGCGGTAATTGACGATCTCGGGTGCACCATCGCTCCCGATGATGAACAACGGCGGCAATTCGCCCTGCACGATGCCAGGGGCAAACTCGATATAGACCTTGCGACCGTCATCATAGGCGTTGACCGGCTTCCATGGCGGATCATCACCCTCGATGCGATAGCGGAAGCGCCGCAGCGCCGGACTGGGCAGCTCCGGCCTCAAGACGAGCTGGCGCGCTCTCGTCTCGGCATTCTGCGGATAGTACCAGGCCACGGCCGGCATATACGGCTTCTCCCGGGCGCGGAGCTCGAGCAGATAGGTCCGCCGGTCGGTATTGACGACCAGATTGGTTTCGATCGCGGCACGCGTCGGCTTGACCAGGATGTGGACGCGGCGGCGTTCGCCCGCCCCGCTCTCGGTATCGCCGATGACCCAGCGCACAGTGTCACCGGCGGACACAGGCCCCGAGGCCGTCAGCTGTTCACCTTCCTCGAGCATGATGTCGGTGATCTGACCGGGCGCCGCATAGACCTGATAGAGCGCGCCGGGACTGTAGGCATAGATCTGCGTCGCGTTGAAGTAGCCCTTCTTGCGCGGTTCGACCCGCGCAGCGCTGTTGGCCGTCTCGATGCGGTCGAGCGGCTCTGCTTCCTCCTGGGCTCCTGCCTTGCCGCCAAGCGACACTTTCCACGGCGGCGGAAGACGAAGCGGCGGAGCCTTTCCATCAAGCACGGCAGGTGGTGCAGCCAATGATGGAGCTTCACTGTCATAGCTGATCTTCGGCGGATCGGTCGTCGCGCAGCTGCAGAGCAGAACCAGAACGGCGGCTCCCGTCATCATTGCCCGTACAGGTCCCCGGACCATTGGCTTGCTCATTGCGACAGCTCCTTCGACCAGTTGATGGCTTGGACGTAGACACCGAGCGGGTTCTTGCGCAGGCGGTCAGCATCGTCCGGCATGGCAAGCACGATGGTGAGGATCGCGCTCCAGCGTTCGGTCGCAACCGAGGCGCCGTTCTCGTAGCGACGCTCGACCCAGGCGATGCGGAAACTGTCCGGCGAGGCGCGGATCACACTGGAGACCTCGACCGAGACCTGGACCTTCCCGAGCTTGGTGAAGGGATCATTGGAGCGGGCATAATCGTTCAGGGCAGCCGCGCCGCGATCGGTCGTAAACTCATAGGCGCGCAGCCAGTTCTGGCGCAGTACGATGCCGTCGGCCGGCAGACCTCTCACATCCTCGATGAAGCGGGCGAGATGGAAGGCGACCTGCGGATCGGTCGGCATGTAGTCAGCCATCGCGGGGGCCACCCGCTGGACCTCGCCGAGATGGCCAACCTCGACCACCCAGGGCGTCACCGTGCCCCGAGTCGACTGCCAAATCAGCGCGGACGCGAAGCCTGCGGCGAGCGTGAGGCAGCCGAACGCCATCAGCCGCCAGTTCTTGGCCTGCACGCGCGCAGAGCCGATGCGCTCGTCCCAGACCTGGGCGGCCCTCTGATAGGGCGTCACCGGCTCAGGCGTACGTCCATAATGAACGGATGATCGCTTGAACATCTCAGGATTTCCCCTCGGAGAGATCGACCGCGCTTCCCTGCCCGCCGTGCTCGGCATGACGAACGGCTTGTGCCGTGGTCGATGCGCCCTGCTGGACGGCGCGCGCAGCCTTCATGCGCTGCGCCCACATCGGCGAGCCCGGGCCATCGGCCTGACCCGGCTGATCCGAGCCGCCGGTCTCGAGATTCGCCTTTGGACGCAGGGGACTTGCGTTCGCTCCTGCTGCCTCGGCGGCAGTGCCGCTGGCACGCCCTGCACCGGATGCCACAGCACCCAGCGGCGCGACAGCACGGCTTGTACCAGAGATCGCTCCGCCTGCGAGCCCCGCGCCGCCAGCCGCCATACCGGCGCCGGCTACGACGAGACCACCCGCTGCAAGCGACGCCCCGACCGCGCTCCCTGCGCCAAGCTGCGGCCCGCCACCGACAAGACCATTGGCGATCCCGGGCCCGAACAATCCAAGCCCGAGCAGCGACAGGGACGCCAGCACGAGGGCCATGGCACTCTCCACCGTTGGAGGATAGCCGCCCGTCACCTGGGTCAACTGCCCGAACAAGGATGAGCCGGTTCCTGAGATCAGGGCGAGCAGCAGGACCTTCACACCGGAGGAGATGACATTGCCGAGCACACGCTCGGCTGCGAAGGCGGTCTTGCCGAACAGACCGAACGGGATGAGCACAAATCCAGCAAGCGTCGTGAGCTTGAACTCGATCAGGGTGACGAACAGCTGGATGGCCAGAATGAAGAAGGCGAGCAGCACAACCATCCATGCGAACAACAGGACCGCAATCTGCAGGAAGTTCTCGAAGAAGCTGACATAGCCGAGGAGACCCGAGATCGCCTGCAGGAGCGGCCGCCCGGTATCGAGACCCACTTGCGCGATTCTGCCAGGACGCAGAAAGTCCGCCGCCGATAGCGCCGAGCCGGACGCCTTCAGGCCCAGGCTTGCGAAGCTCTCGAAGACCACCCGGGCGAGACTGTTCCAATTGCCGATCAGATAGGCGAACACGCCGACAAACAGCGTCTTCTTCACAAGGCGGGCGATGACGTCGTCCTCGCCGCCGAACGCCCAGAACAGCGCTGCCAGCGTCACATCGATCGCAACGAGCGTGGTTGCGAGATATCCGACCTCACCGCCCAGCAGACCGAAGCCGCTGTCGATGGTTCGGGTAAAGGTCTCCAGGAATTGATCGATGATCCCCGTCCCCGGCATCGGGTCACCTCTTCAGTGGAACATACGAATGTTGAAGGCCTGGCCGCCCTGACCCTGCGTCAGGAAGCGGCGAAGCTGTTCGCGTGCCTGGTCCTTTGCCGCCGCGCCCTCCGCCATGGTGAGGCTCTGCGCCCGTCCCTGCGCGGCCACGACCGCCGTCAGATCCGCGAGCTGCTGCGCCTGCATCGCCAGGATCTGATTGCCGGCCTGTGTGACAGCCAAGGCGCCGGCGGCGCCTTGGCTCGCGGCGACCAGCGCCGCGGACTGGCTCTTGATGGTCTCGAGATTACCCACGACCCCTGCCTGCAGCTTGAGCGCATCCTGCAGCGCGGCGACCGACGTCTGCCAGCGTGAGCGCGCATTGTCTGCAAGCTCGCCGGCGCTGGCGCCGGCGGCTGCCGGGGCGTAGATCGTCTTGAACGCCTGCTCGATCTGCTGCACATCGTAGGCCAGGCGCTGGGCCTGCTTGAGCAGGTCCTGGGTCCGCTGGATCGATTGCTGCAGCTGCAACAGCGACGAATAGGGCAGGTTGACGAGGTTGCGCGACTGATTGATCAGCATCTGGGCCTGGTTCTGCAGGGCCAGGATTTGATTGTTGATCTGCTGCAGCTCGCGTGCGGCGGTCAGCACGTTCTGGGCATAGTTGTTGGGGTCGAAGACGACGGACTGAGCCCGCACCGGAACCGCCGAGGCGAGAACCAGCAGCGCCACCGACGCTGCCCATCGCTTGGCAGACATCATCGCCCCATCTCCAGATTCTCCAGGCGCGGGATGAGGTCGGCGGCCCAGCCGAGCTTGAGATGCCGCAACCAAGCTGCCGCAAAGCCGTCCCTGCCGGCGGACTTCAGAACGTCCGAGATCGCGGCCTGATCGGCTTTGGACGACGCCGCGGCAAAGGCGAGCGCGACCTCGCCGAGACCAAGCTCGAACATGCGGTTGCCCCGGCGCGACTGGCAGTAATAATCGCGCTTGGGCACCGCACGGCTGACGAGCTCGATCTGACGATCATTGAGGCCGAAGCGGCGATAGACGCCGCTGATCTGTGGCTCGAGCGCGCGCTCGTTCGGCAGCAGGATGCGGCTCGGGCAGCTCTCAATGATGGCGGGTGCGATCGGCGAGCCGCCGATGTCGGACAGCGACTGCGTCGCGAAAACGACGGAGGCGTTCTTCTTGCGCAGGGTCTTCAGCCACTCCCTGAGCTGGCCCGCGAAGTCGGCGTCGTCCAGCGCCAGCCACCCTTCATCGATGATCAGAAGCGTCGGACGGCCGTCGAGCTGCCGGGCGATTCTGTGGAACAGATAAGCGAGGACAGCCGCAGCTGCAGCGGTCCCGATCAACCCCTCGGTCTCAAACACCTGCATCGCCCGATCGCCGACGAGCTCATGATCGGCATCCAGCAGTCGTCCGTGAGCGCCATCGAGGCAATATGGCTTGAGGGCCCGTTTCAAGCTGTTCGACTGCAGCAACACCGACAGGCCGGTCAGGGTCCGCTCAGAAGGTGGCGCGGAAGCCAGCGAGGTCAGCGCCGACCAGAGATGCTCCTTGGCGTCCGGCGTCACCACGATCTTCTCGCGCGCGAGCAGGCCGGCGATCCAATCCGCCGCCCAGGCGCGCTCCGTCACATCGCCAATTCCCGCCAGCGGCTGCAGCGCGACCGAGGTTTCGCTATCGGACGACAGCGCTCCGCCGAGATCATGCCAGTCACCGTCCATGGCAAGCGCGGCGGCTCGCAGGGAGCCGCCGAAATCAAACGCGACGATCTGCGCGTTCGGATAGCGGCGGAACTGCAGCGCCATCAGCGCCAGCAGCACCGATTTGCCGGCTCCGGTCGGTCCGACCACCAGAGTGTGACCGACATCGCCGACATGAAGCGAGAACCGGAATGGCGTTGCGCCCTCGGTGCGGCCGAACAGCAGCGCGGGCGCCCGCAGATGATGGTCACGCACCTCGCCTGCCCAGACCGCCGACAGCGGGACGAGATGGGCTAGGTTCAGCGTCGACAGCGGCGGCTGGCGCACATTGGCATAGACGTGCCCCGGAAGGCTGCCGAGCCAGGCCTCGACCGCATTCACGGTCTCCGCCATGCAGGTGAAATCGCGCCCCTGGATCACCTTTTCGACCTGGCGCAGTTTTTCGTCAGCCCTCGCCGGATCCGGATCCCACACCGTCACCGTCGCGGTGACATAGGCCTGGCCGATCTCGTCGGAGCCCAGATCCTGCAGCGCTGCATCGGCGTCGACAGCCTTGTTGTGGGCGTCGCTGTCAACGAGGTGAGCAGCCTCGTTGGTCACGACCTCCTTGAGGATCGCCGCCAGAGATTTGCGCTTGGCGAACCACTGCCGGCGGATCCGTGTCACGAGCTTCACGGCGTCCTGCTTGTCGAGCATGATGGCGCGGGTCGACCAGCGGTAGGCAAAGGCAAGCCCGTTCAATTCGTCCAGCAGTCCTGGGGCCGTTGCAGAGGGAAAGCCGATAATGGTGAGGACGCGCAGATGCTGCGCCCCCAGCATCGGCGCGAGGCCGCAGGTCAGCGGCTGGTCGGCGAGCAGCCCATCCAGATGCATGGGGATTTCAGGGACACGCACCCGCTGGCGCTTGGTCGAGATGGTCGAATGCAGATAGCTCAGCACGGCGTCGTCGCCGAGCCAGCCGCATTCGGGCATGAATCCACCGACGAGCTGCAGGATTCGGTCGGTGCGGTCGACGAAGCTTCGCAGGATATCGCGGCCGCGGACGCGCTCCGGCTGCGGCATGCCTTCATAGAGCACGCGTTCGGAACGGGCCAGATCTTCGCGGGGCGGCAGGTATAGAAATGTCAGATAGTAGCTCGACTCGTAGTGTGCCGCCTGTTCCTCGAACTGCGCCTTGCGCTCGGCATCGACCAGGGCGGACGCAGCATCCGGAAACACGCAGGCCGGGTAGGCTCCGGCCGAATGCCGCTGCGCTTCGACGAAGATCGCCCAGCCCGAGCCCAGGCGCCGCAGCGCATTGTTGAGACGGAAGGCGACTGCGGCGAGCTCGGACGCGACCGAGCTCTCCAGGTCAGGCCCGCGAAAACGCGCCGTCCGCTGCAGCGAGCCGTCCTTGTTGAGGACGACGCCCTCGTCCACCAGCGCCGCCCAGGGCAGGAAGTCCGCAAGCCTTATATTGGTGCGGCGGTATTCGGCCAAATTGAACATGGAAGCCTCACTGGCTGAGATGATTGGGGATCCGCAGGTGACGGCGCACGACCTCGACAAAGGATGGATCGCGCCGTGTCGCCCAGACCGCGACCATGTGGCTGACGACCCAGAGCAGCAGGCCGAAGAACCAGAGCCGCAAACCGAGGCCGAGCGCGGCCGACAGGGTGCCGTTGAGGATCGCAACCGAACGGGGGGCGCCCCCGATCAGAATGGGCTCGGTCAGCGAACGATGCACGGGCGCGCTGAAGCCCTTGATCTCATCATCCATCAGATCACCACCCCGCCGCCAAAGGAGAAGAACGACAGGAAGAAGCTCGAGGCGGCGAAGGCGATGGACAGACCGAACACGATCTGGATCAGCCGCCGAAAGCCGCCGGAGGTTTCGCCGAACCCCAGCGACAGGCCCGTCGTGATGATGATGATCACCGCAATGATCTTGGCGACCGGTCCCTCGACCGAAAGCAGGATCTTGTTGAGCGGCTGCTCCCAAGGCATGTTCGAGCCCGCCGCATGCGCCGGCGCCACCGCCACGAGCACTGCGGCTGCAGCAATCGCAATCGTGGCGACGGACCGGCAGGACAGTCGCGCCTTCATCGCTGATCTCCCAAAGGAACGAGGATGTAGTCTCCGCAAGGTGAGAGCCCCTCGACACGCACGAGCTCGCCGAGCCGCCGTTGCGAGCCGCGCCCGGCGAGAACCGCGATCACGTTGATCGTCTCGGCAATCAGAGCTTTGGGCACGCTGACCACGGCCTCCTGAATCAGCTGCTCCAGCCGGCGCAGGGTGCCGAGCGCGGACCCCGCATGAATGGTGCCGATGCCGCCCGGATGGCCGGTCCCCCAGGCCTTCACGAGGTCGAGCGCCTCCGGCCCGCGGACCTCGCCGATCGGAATGCGATCCGGGCGCAGCCGAAGCGCGGCGCGTACCAGATCCGAAAGCGACGCCACGCCCTGCTTGGTCCGAAGCGCCACGAGGTTGGGCGCCGCACATTGCAGCTCCCTTGTATCCTCGATCAGCACGACGCGGTCGCCGGTCCTCGCCACTTCAGCCAGCAACGCATTGACCAGCGTGGTCTTGCCGGTCGAGGTGCCGCCCGCCACCAGAATGTTGCAGCGGTCGGCAACAGCCCGCCGCAGCGCGCCGGCCTGTTCTGCGGTCGTAATCCCACGAGCTACGTAGTCGTCGAGCGTGAAGACGGCGATCGCGGGCTTGCGGATGGCGAATGTCGGAGCTGCAACGAGCGGCGGCAGCAGGCCTTCGAAACGTTCGCCCGTCGTCGGCAGCTCTGCCGACACACGAGGAGAGGCCGCATGGACCTCGAGCCCGACGTGGTGCGCGACCAGCCGGACGACACGCTCGCCATCTCCCGCACCGAGGTTCTCACCAGTATCGGCCAGGCCAGAGGCGAGCCGATCGACCCACAGTCTGCCGTCTGGATTGAGCATGATCTCCACGACGGATTGATCGTCGAGGTGGCGCGCGATGGCAGGCCCCAATGCGGTCCGCAGCATGCGGGCGCCACGCGCGATGCGCTGTGTCTGGGCGAAGCCGGTCACTCTCATCTCCGATCGTTGCGCGATCATCCGCGTCGCTTGGCGCGATCAAAGATGCAGACCTCTTGCAGGGGCAAGACCAACAGCGCCTTGGGCGTAGCCTGGCGAAGGAAATCGCAGACACCGGAGCGCATCTGCTGGGATCGAGCGACCCGATGGCTGCGCGCGCAGCCGGCCCCGCTCCGATCATCGGCCGGTGAAGCCAGCCCCTCACAGCCACCGACGAAGGCGATCGTTGTGACATCGCGGCTCTTGGTCACGAGCTGCGCTGCGGCGTGGGCTCACCACCTGGCATGCCCTACCGGCTCGCGAGCGAGAGCTTGACGCTCGCCCGAAGCCGCGACGAGATCAGCCACGACAATCTCCGTCCCGCCGCTTGCCTCCGGCGATCGAGGACTCTGTTCGCGTGGAGCGGCGAACCAGATCAAGGCCGCGAGCTGGAGCGCCAGGTTCACTCCAAACGCAACCTGATAGGCAATGACAGGATAGTGCCCATTGGATTGCGGCCATTGGGCCAGCAATACACCGATCCCGTACTGGGCAAGAAACCCCCACCCGAAATGCACCACGTTCAATGCGCCATTGGCGCGACCGGCCATCTCCGTTGGGAAATAATCCGAGACGATCGCAAAGCTGAGCACCGTGGCTGCGCCGACGATTGCGATGATCAGCCATGGCGCGATCGCCGGCAATGGCAGCCGCGACACCAGCGCCAGCTGAGCCGCCATGAAGAGCATCGCGATCAAGGCCAGCAGACGTTCTGGACCTACTCCTTTGCGACGCGCCCAGCTGGCCAGCGCGCCGAGCATCCACGCACCGAGGCTGAGCATGAGGGCCGTCACGCACAGCGCCGTCACGACCTGGGTGCGTGTCATGCCCTCCACGTCGGCCAGCCACGCGGATGCCCACAAGCCCTGGAGCGACCAGGCCGATCCGATGCAGGCTCCGGATAGCGGCGCGACCCGCCAGAAGCGGACGTCGCGCAGAATGCTCCGCAAGCCGCCCGCCTGCGACGCGGACGAGGGCCGCGTTTCGCGCTCGGGCACCAGACAATAGATCAGGATCGCCGCTGCAGCTGTCGCGATCGCCAGGATGTCAAACAGGCCGCGCCATCCGGTCTTCACCAGGATGGCTTCCGCAGGGACCGTCGCGCTGACGGCGCCAAGCGCCCCGACCATGACCATGTAGCCGTTGACCAACGCCACCCGCTCACGCGGAAACCATAAAACGATGGCTTTCAGGCCCGCGGTCAGAGCCGCAGCGACCCCGAGCCCGATCAGAGCGCGTGAGAGGAGCAGAGAGAGCGGCCCCTGCGACCTTGCGAAGGCTTCAGCGCCCAGCGCCGCAACGATAAGAAGCGCGCTCTGAACCCGGCGCGGGCCATAGCGATCGAGCATTATGCCGACCGGGATCTGGGCAGCCGCAAGGACCAGGAAGTAAGCCGCCGTGATCAGACCAAGGTCGGCCGCGCTCAACCCGAGCTCTGAGGCAAGCCTGGCAGAGACGAGCCCGTTGATGGTGCGAAACAGATAGGACAGGAAATAGCCCATCGCGAAGGGCAGAAACACCAGGACGGCGAGCCGCCAGCCCGCGATCTCGCGATGGCCTTGGTCTCGGCCTTCGGTACCCTTTCGGCCGAACATATAGGCCGACAACGAACCACCGTGGTCGGCGTGCTCGCGGGATCGCTCAACGGCTTGATTGAGGCGGGAGGCGAAAGGGATCCTCGCCGCCCTCCCCGGCGGCAGGCACGCCCCAGGACACCTCGGCCATTGGAGGCTCGGCACGGCGAAGCTGAGTCGAAAATGGCTGGCTCACTTGACCGGCTCGCGCAGCACCATCGGGCCGCGTCTGTCGCTGCCTTTCCGACAAGTCACGCTGCAGCTGCTGGATCGTACCAATCCGCGCCGCCTGGTCGAAATCGCGATCGCCGCCCCTTGCCGCGCCCGCGTCCTCCTGATCCACCAGCGACGTCACCGCCAGATGGTAGCGTGCATGAAGGGCGACCGTCTCGTTGAGGACCGCGATATCGCGCTGAATGGCCTGCAGCTGCTGCTCCAGATTCTGCAGGCGATCTTGCGCCGGCATTGGTCCGTCCAGCGGCTGGGCCAGAAACCGTTCGAGCGCCTTTTCCACGACGATCGCACGATTCACGCATCTTTCCTCGGCAGCGCCGGCGAGGCGGGCCAGAATTTCGCTGGAGAGCTGCAGAGTGACTTTGTTCTTCATCGCTCGGACCTCATCTGGTCCGTCGATTAGGTCAGCTTCCCCGGCCTGGCACGCGCAAGATTCGAACCTTCGACGCGTAGCGAGAAGAAAGAAACTCTGGCGTAGATTCCACGCGCCCCCCGCATGCCGGAACGATCTCGATCGACGCTTCCTCTGCTTCAGGAGCCGGGCTCGCTCGACGGTGGTCTGACGAAATCCTCCGGGATCTCGCGCAGGAAGCTCTGTCCCTTCTGCAGCCGGCGACCGAGCGCCTCGACAAAGCCTTCGAACCGCTCGCGGCCCTTGATCTGCGCTGCGGCCTGCGCTTCGGACGGCAGCGGGGGCGTCACGGTCAGCCAGAAGCGAACGAACAAGGCGTGCGTCTCGGCAAGAATGCCGATATCGCGCTCGAGCCGCTGTATCTGCCGCGACAGCCGGTCGAGCCGGCGCGTGAGCGCCGCCTCGCGCCGATCAGCCGCATCGGGCGACAGGAACGACTGAACCGCCGCCTCGACGATCGCCGAGCGCGAAAGTTTCCTGCGATCGGCGAGTTCTACGATCTGCCGCAGCAACTCCGGCGGGAAGTAGACGTTCATTCGATCCCGCATCGTCTCGTCCTCACAAGCCCATGTCATCACGCGGGTCGAGGGCTGCCTGACGCGCAATCCCCGTGATGCCTGCATCGCGCAAGCGGCCCTGCTGCGGCATCCCATCATCGTCATCGAACACAACAGAAAACTCGTCCGCCGGATCTGGGCCTTTGGCTTCGCTCGCAATCGCCTCGTGCTGCGGCAGCTCCGGCTCACGCCGCAAGCCGCCATCGGCCTGCTCGTCCCTCGTCTCGGTGGGCATTGTCATGTTTGATCCGGCAAGCAAGGGCGCGAGCGGCGCGAGCGATGACCAGTCATCCGCACCCGCAGACACTCCGGTCCTGGCGATGTCCGGCGGCGGCAGGATGCGCAGGACCAGTCTCTGATCCTCGAAATAGCGCACCTTTCTGGCGCGGATCGGTGGAGCGCCGGCCACCATCACGATCTCCTCAGCCGCCGGCAGCTGCATCACTTCGCCCGGCGTCAGAAGCGGACGCGGCGTCTCCTGGCGCGATACCATGAGGTGACCCAACCAGGGCGCCAGGCGATGCCCCGCATAATTCTTCACGTCCCGCATCTCGGTCGCGGTGCCGAGCGCGTCCGAGACGCGCTTGGCGGTTCGCTCGTCGTTGGTCGCGAAGCTGACACGGACATGGCAGTTGTCCAGGATGGCGTTGTTCTGCCCATAGGCCTTCTCGATCTGATTGAGCGATTGCGCGATCAGGAAGCTCTTGATGCCGTATCCGGCCATGAAGGCGAGCGCAGATTCGAAGAAGTCGAGCCGGCCCAGGGCAGGAAACTCGTCCAGCATCATCAGCACACGATGGTGGCGCTGCTTCGCCTTGAGATCCTCGGTCAAGCGGCGGCCGATCTGGTTCAGAACGAGGCGAATGAGCGGCTTGGTGCGTGAGATGTCTGACGGCGGCACGACGAGATACAGCGTCGCGGGTTCCTCCCCAGCAACCAGATCGGCAATTCGCCAATCGGATCTCCCTGTGGCGGCAGCCACCACCGGGTCCCGGTAGAGACCGAGGAACGACATCGCAGTTGATAGCACCCCGGAGCGCTCATTCTCCGACTTGTTCAGAAGCTCGCGCGCCGTCGATGCCACCACCGGGTGCGGCCCGGCTGCGCCCAGATGATGCGTCGCCATCATCGCCATCAACGTCGCCTCGATCGTGCGCCGGGGGTCGGAGAGGAACGCGGCAACACCGGCCAAGGTCTTGTCGGGCTCGGCATAGAGAACGTGCAGGATGGCACCGACCAGAAGCGAATGGCTGGTCTTTTCCCAATGGTTGCGCTTGTCGAGAGATCCCTCGGGATCCACCAGCACGTCGGCGACATTCTGGACGTCGCGCACCTCGGAGGGCCCTCGCCTGACCTCGAGCAGTGGATTGTAGGCCGAGGCATCCGGATTGGTCGGGTCGAACAGGAAGACCCGGCCGTGCCGCGCACGGAAGCCTGCCGTGAGCTGCCAATTCTCGCCCTTGATATCGTGAACGATCGCCGATCCGGGCCATGTCAGAAGAGAAGGCACCACGAGACCGACGCCCTTGCCCGAACGGGTCGGAGCAAAACAGAGCACATGCTCCGGTCCATCATGGCGCAGGTAGCGCGCTCCCAGCCGTCCCAGGACCACGCCGTCCTCACCAAGCAGTCCCGCCTTGCGCACCTCGCCCAGTTCGGCCCAACGCGCCGACCCGTAGGTGGCTGCGGCCTTTGCCTCCCGTGACCGCCAGAGCGACATGCCGACCGCAACCGCGATGGAGGCGAGACTGCCACTGACCGCGATAGCCGCACCTTCGGCAAAGATGGAAGGCGCATAGGCATCGTAGATGAACCACCACCAGAAGAACGTCGGTGGGAAGTAGACCGGCCAGCCGGCCAGCATGAACCACGGCGTCCCCAATCGCGGTTGAAAGGCAAGCTGCCAGGCAGTCCACTCGGTCGCGGACCAGATCGCAAGCAGGTTGATCAGCAGGACGGTGAGCAACTGTGCCCATTGGATTCGGGTCGCTGGCATGTGGTGTCTCCCGACTGCTAAAGACCGAGATCGCGCTTACGGCCAAGCTGCCATTCGATGCCGCCGGTCTTGGCAAGGCCCGTCACCTTCTGACCGAGCCGGTGATCGATGTCGCGCGACCACGGCACGAGGTAGAAGCCGAGGCCATTGTCGATCAGGGCGAAGCGGCCGGAGGCGAGGACAAGTCGCTGACGGTAGATTCCCGAGATCCGTTCGCCGGCCGCGACCGGCAGCTGCGGCGAGCCGTTGCTCACCGACAGCCGCGCGCCCACGGATTCGAGCTCCTGCCGCCGCAGCGTCTTCAGAAGATCCCGTTGCGGGACGATCTGCTGTCCGTGTCTCTGTGCCATCCCCCGTTCGGCGAGATGCTCTGCCCGGTTGCGCAGCGCGCCCCTCACCTCCGCACCAAATCCGCTCAGCGCGAGAGCGGCAGGCTCGCGCTCGACGAGCCGATGATCGAGCCAGGTCGCCCCCTCGGCCTTGATCTGATCGGCCAGCGCAAGATCCGAGCGCGTCGCCATGACCAGGGTCGGCCGCGCCTCCTCCGGAGCGCCGAAACGCCTGATCTCGACGATCCCGCCGGGCTGGGGCGCCTGCGCAAAGGCTTCGATCCCGCGGAAGCGAACGTGGTGGGCGCGGCCGTCGATCCCATCGATCACCGCATAGGCTTCGCCCGTCAGCTCGTCATGGAGTCCGCGGTCGACCAACCGGCCCACGATGGACGATGAGCTATCGACGCCATTGATGACGTAGTCCGCAGCGCTCCGCTCCTCACCACCGCGGGCGAATGCCTGATGCATGGTCTTGATGATGTCATCACGCGTGCCGAGATCGCGCAGCTGTCGCTCGGCACCAAGCTCGACCATCCACTCGTTGGGCCCGGCCGCAACGGCCAGCCCCATACGCTCCAGATACTGCAGGCGCCCGCGCATCATGCGGAGGACCTCGGGATCGGGCCGACCCGCCTCATGCTGACGGAGATCGATGGCACCCACCTCATCGGACGCCACGCGGATTTCACGATCGAGCCGTGTCCAGCGGTCTGCCGTGATCTCTCGTTCGAGGACGCAGCGAATGTCATGCTCCGGCTTCGGACCGAGCTCGAGCGCGACCAGCTCCTCGGCCCGGGAGCGCAGGCCTCTGCCGATATAGTCGCGGGCAATCACCAGATCTGCGCCCGTCTGATCGACGCCGCGGACGAGCACATGAACGTGTGGATGATCCGTATTCCAATGATCAACCGCGATCCACTCGAGAC
This sequence comes from Bradyrhizobium sp. SZCCHNS2022, assembly GCF_032377575.1. NCBI lineage: Bacteria > Pseudomonadati > Pseudomonadota > Alphaproteobacteria > Hyphomicrobiales > Nitrobacteraceae > Bradyrhizobium > Bradyrhizobium sp. SZCCHNS2022. The sequence goes on from NZ_JAUHHZ010000001.1 coordinate 5,146,230, forward strand.
GCGTCGACAGATCAGCCTCCATCTGCCGCATCAGATCTCTCGTGAACGCTCTGAGATCCACCATGTCGGCTGCGTCCTCTGGCGAGACGATGAAGCGGAAATGATGCCGATCGTCCCTGCTTCGCGCGTCGAAGGCAGCCTCATCGGCGTGATCACCTCGCGCATCGAACATTCTTGCCGGCTCGCCGTCACGGGTGATCCCCTCCCGCTTGAGATAAGTCAGATGCATGGCCAACGGCGCTGACCGAAATGCGCGGCCCTTGTGCCTTGCGATGCGGGCCTTCACCGTGACGCGGCGGCCCGAGGCAAAGAGGCGCTCGCGACTGAAGCCGAGACGGCCGCGGCCGAAGGTCGAATGGGTGCGGGCCGGCCGGCGTCCGTCGATCACCGAGGGCAGTGTGACGTGCCCCGCGGCGTTCGCCGCGCGCAGGACGCGATGGATGAAGCTCCTGGCCTTCCTCTCACGCGCCTGACGTATGCGCCCCGGACGGATGCGGAATTCGCGCTCTCTGGTGCTCATGCGCGGCATCCCGCGGCAAGGAATGAGGCTATAGTGCCGAAGGCAGCATTGATGTTGTTGAGAAAGAGCATCAGCGCGACACGCGCTCCGACCGGACGGCACGGTTGAACGCGAGCCATGTCAATGGCTTGCTGATCAACAGGCGAGCCGCTTTTATCTTGCAGTCGACCGTCGGCAGGTAAGCGTCCGGTCCCTGCACACCTTCCCCCTCGGGTGTTGTCGTTCCATTTCGAGTTCTCTGCTGCTGTGGAGACTCTCCGATGGGATCCAAACATTTCGAGAACAGAGCGCGCCGCGAATGGTGGTCGCTGCACATCGAAGCGTGGCGTCGCAGCGGTCTCGGGATCCGCAAATACTGCCAACAACAACGTCTGACCGAGAACACGCTGCGGCGTTGGCTGAAGCGGCTGGCCGGCAACGAGACTGCGCTTAAGCTCGAGAAGTATCAGGCGGAATTGCGCCGCGAGCGCGCCCGGGAAGAGCGAGAAAAGGCGCTCCGAAAGCAGAAGCAGCGCAGGTTCACCGTCACCTCGGACGTGCGCAATCGGGCGTCCCAGGCATTCTGGTCGATGCGTGTCGAGGCGCTGAACTGGAGCGGGATGGAGCTCCGCGCCTGCGCCTCCGCGATGCAGCTGTCGCTGCATTCGCTGCGCAAATGGCGCGACCGACTGGCCACGGGCGAGGTCACGATCGACTGGCGCGCCCATCTTCATCCCTCCGCCCGTCCCGCCGTTAGCACTAGTGCCAGGAACTCACAGCCCGAACGCCGCTTGACAGCCGCCGACATCGGCGATCCGGCGGCGGCGCCGGTTCGGCGCTTCTTCAGCGACGAGGAGACGGTGGCGGACATCGTTGGGCGGTCGTCTCCTCGTTCATCACGACGTGCAAGCTGAAAGACGTCGAGCCCTACGCCTATCTGCGGGACGTCCTGCAGCGGACGATCGACGGACACCCTGTCAACCGCCTCGACGAATTGCTGCCGTGGAGCTGGAATCTGGCTTATCATGTCAATACCTGAGGTATGTGCAGCGGCCGGACGCTTACGTCGGCAGCTTGCGGCTGGCGTTGGACCCTCGCCTCGGCCCTTGGTCTTTCGCCCCGCGTCGGCCTGCCGGAAACAACAGCGAAGCATCGGCGGCCGTGACGACCACGGCGGACACCCTGTCAACCGCCTCGACGAATTGCTGCCGTGGAGCTGGAATCTGGCTTATCATGTCAATACCTGAGGTATGTGCAGCGGCCGGACGCTTACGTCGGCAGCTTGCGGCTGGCGTTGGACCCTCGCCTCGGCCCTTGGTCTTTCGCCCCGCGTCGGCCTGCCGGAAACAACAGCGAAGCATCGGCGGCCGTGACGACCACGGCGGACAATCATTATTGGGACCGACGCATCGCACCACATCATAGTGTCACGAATTCCGCAGCCGTCGGCTTTGTCATTCAAAGCCTCTCGTGCCGACCTCAATGACGACCGTTTCCGATCGCAGCGGTTGCTCATCAAGGTCGACATGACGTTCGCAGGTCGTGCGCAGAACGCGTGCATCATCACGGCTGCCTCGTCCACACGGGAATGGCACGCCCGATGACGTCCGATGTCGCCGTCGGACCGAAATAGCGTCCATCCAGCGAGCTATCCGATTGCCTGTTCATCAGAAAGAGCTCGGCATCGCCGATGATGCGGCATCCCTGCCAAGCCGGCAGCGGCCGGCCCTGTCTGTCGCTCTCTTGCGCGATGCCGACTTCGACTCCATCGATCAGGATGACATGCTCGCGACGACAAACGGCCTGGCCGGGAAGAGCAAGAATGCGCTTCAGCATCGGTACGCCCCTGGGCAGGTAGCCTTCGTCCGCAAGCCATCCGGCCAACACGCCTTGGGGTAGGACAACGACGATCTCGTTGGTGACCCATTGCCGGACCGGCCGAACCAGATAGAGGCCCATCGGAACGCTGCCGGAGACATTCCAGATGAGCAGCGGACGCAACCTTGGTCGCCCGACCTCCGTCACGAGCCACACCCCGGCGAGCATCGCGACGCCAATGGCAAGCCCTTTCGTCATGGCATGATCGTCCTTCGATGCAGCCAGGCCCGATGGCGCAGATCCGTGTAGGGACGCGGCGGTTGTCCGGCGGCCATGCGGTTCTGAACGTGCCACCAATGATCCGGTGCGACATCCGCCGGATCGATGCCGAGCGCCTCGATCGCGTCGATCTGCTGCAGCACCCGCTCGACCTTCGGCCAGCCAAACACCTGCAGCAGGATCGCCGCTCCCGGAGCGACGAAGGGCACGGTCGCACAGGCTTCTCCGGGGCCAACGGCCTGCAGAACGTTGATCCGCGACAGCACCGTGCCGTAATCGTTCGACGACCATCGCACGAACGCAAAGACGCTTCCCGGCGTGAATGCGACCTCCCGGCGATAATGGTCGAGGCGAAGCTCCTGCACGGTTCGACCGAAGCGTATGCGGTTTTCGATCTTTCCCTGCAGCAATAGCAATTGGACACGCGTCAGCTCGCTCATTGGCAAACTCTGAGGTTGATGACATCTGGACGGCGCTGCGGGCCGGCAATGAGAACGGCCGTGGGGTCTCGAGCGGCCTCCGCCCTTGGTAACAGGAGACACCAGCGTGCATCGGCGCCCGACAGCGCCGGCCCGTTAGACAAAATCCGAAGGATTTTGCGGTTAGGTAAGTTAGACGGCGGGAAGGACGCGCCGGACCAAAGGCTTAAGCCCGATTTCGGTCCCCGATGGCACGACCATCCGGTCCTCGATGGCACGCGTCCTCCGGTCCCCGATAGCACGAGACAATTCACAGCTTGTCCCCCGCCGCGCCCGAGGAACGATGCCTGGCGAAACGCCTTGCGACCGGGTCAGTCACCGCAGCTGCGAAATTCAGCCGTTCGGTGCCGTTTGGATCGCGGGTCAGGACGAGCTGGTAGCCCGGCAGGCGCTGGCGGCGGACGATGTCGCGAAGATCGTAGGCGAAATGCTTCAGCGGCGAGAGGCTGCCGGACTTGGCATGCAGATAGCCGAGATCGAAGCTCCAGCCGCCATCCTGATGGCCGCCATGCTTGCGCACGAGGCGATACAGCCAGCGCTCCAGCCCGCCCGTCAGCGCGAAATAGGCCCGATCAATCGTCAGCACGAGCGCGTCATCGATGACGCCCGAATAGAACCAGTCCGGCAGGATCAGCTGCAATCCGGACGGCCTGCCATGGGCATCCGCCGTCTCCTTCCACTCGTTGATCCAGGAGAAGCGGTGCCGCCGCCGCTCGGCCGGCTGACGAATCGAAGTGAGCACGGTCGTCGACTGCAGCCGATCAAGTCCTGCCTTCAGACGGTCGTAGTCACGCACGCCGGTGCCGCGACCGACAAACGTCAGGATCTCATACGGCGTGGCGGCCATCAGGCGCGACGTCTTCAGTCCGGCGTCGCGAGCCTCGACGATCTGTGACGCCGCCCAGATCAGAACATCCGCATCCCAGATCGTCGCCATGCCATGTTCGGGGACGGCCTCGACCCGAATGGCAACAGGCCCCGCGCGGAAGTCGATCGGCGCGACGCGCTTGCTCTTGGCCAGCGAGAAGAACGGATAGGCCATCAGATCCTGCGCATCGCGCGGCGCCAGATCGCCAGGCAGCGCGCGAAACAGATCGAGCTGATCGCGCTCGGATTTGCGCAAGCCTCGCACGTTCAAGCCCGCCCAGCCCGCGACGCGCGACGCTCCTGCCCTGCATAGGGAATGAGACCTGGATGTCGCTTCGCCGGCAGAACGGTGCCCTGGCCGGGATCAGTCGTCGACGTCTTGGTACCGCGATCGGCCCAGGCTTTCAGATCGTCGAGCGCGTACACGACGCGGCCGCCGATCTTGCGATATAAGGGGCCGGTGCCGTAGGTGCGGTGCTTTTCCAGGGTGCGGCCGGACAGACCAAGATAGCGCGCAGCTTCGGGTGTACGAAGAAAGCGCGGCGGCGGACCGGCTGTCTGATCGGGCATCGGGCATCCTCCGGGACAGGTTCGCGCCCTCACGGGTCGTTCGGCGCGTCGACGGACATGATCGACGCGCAGGGCAGCGAAGGGGGATGCCGGAGATCGAGGGGCGCGATTTCGGCACCCCCTCAAGGAAGCGACTCGTCTTTGCCGCGGCGGGCGCAGCCTTAGTGACAGCCCCTATCGGCCACGAGCCGTCTTTTCACCAGTGACCGGTGCGGCTGAGCATAGGAGGCCGATCAGTGGCATGCTGAATGCCGCGCTCGAGGGCAGTTCCGAAAATCCTGGGATAGCGATCGCCCGCCCGCTGCCATTGGGCGAGCTCGCAGACCCACCTGCAGAATCAAGCGGCAGCCAGATGATGCCTCAGGCGCGACCCAGGGACGCTCCGCGTGCGGCTTCCGCGCAGATCTCTTGTCCACGCCCTCAGTCGCCTGGAGAAGGATCTGAGTGACGGCCAAGACCGTGGATCGCGGCGCATGCCGCAAGCATGCCGCAAGGCGGCTTCGAAGCTGGCTGAAGCTGCGCCGCATGTTCGATCGCTTCTACCGCAACTTGAGTTCGGTTGCCTGATCTCGCAAGCCCGTTCAATCCATGCGCGCGACGGACCGCGGCTTGTTTCCAAGCCAAGCGGGCCTGCCGCAGTCTCAGGAGCTCAGAGCTACGTCTGATCCGATCCGCGTAGCAAATGATGATAACCCTTCTCAGACATCCACCTCGCCCGCGCCAGATGGCTATCGAAGGCGCGGCGGGCACGCTGGGGTTCGTTGACCGGATCGATGTGCAAGACGAGCCGGGCAACCTCCTCCCAGTCCGCGCCCTCGGATGCTGCATCCAGAAGGCGGAGATAGGTCACAGCATGTTCTTCATCATAGGCTGTCAGAACGGAATCAGTCGGCGCGAGGTCGGCGACAGCAGGATCGAGCGGCGGAATGGGCATTGGTCAGAACCTGTTCGGAGCGAATACAACCTGTCGACCTGAAAAAGCCGCACGGACCCCGTCGAGATCCGGGCACGAGACCGCTTTCCAAACGTCTTCAGCTGTCGCTCCCGCGTGTGAGAAAGATGTCCGTGTTGAAATGCCGGCAAAGCCGGAGCTGTTTGAGAAGACAATTCGACGCGTCTTTGCCGCTACCATGAAGCGCTTGCGTCTAATCCAAGGCGTTTTGCTGCAACCGCTCGGTCATGCTCAGCTCTTAGCCTGCATTCGTGTGGCCGACGCGCGTCCAGATTTCATCCCGAGAATAGTACTCACGGCCGATGATGCCAAAGCGCGCGTGACGCTCGCGTCGAATTCCCACGCCGGAGAGGACTGACGATCGGTATCTGAGAACCGCAAACCCAAGTGCGAGTTCCGTGAGCGGCAGAATGGCCGGGATCTCTCGCCGCCGGGCAGGAATGCACAGCGCCGTGCAATCCAGCTCTCGATCGAGGTCAAGACCAAGCGCTGCCATTCAGGTTCCCGAACCGCCCGGCCCAGAGATTGAGGATGACGATGTAGTTGCACCCTTGCGCCCAAACCCTACAGCTCCGGGCGACAACCTTTTTCACGTCCGAGACTCGAAGCGCTCTCTCGTGTGGAGTCATGGGGTGGCGTTGTGGCGTCGCTGCCGCGAAGCTGATGGAACCAAAGGAAAACCACGCGGCACGGCTTCGGACAGCCGGACTGCAAGACGATCGGTCGCGCACAAGGTGGTCGGGCCCGGCCAAGCATCGCGGAGGTGAGCCTGGCAGATTTCGGCATCTACACGACGAGCTCACGATCCGCAGCCTCGTGCGTCCGGCCGAAGATCGGAATGAATGATCGCCGCGGCGCGAACGACCTTCACGATAGAGATCAAGGGAATCGAAGCCGTCTTAAGCGAGGCGCCGCTTGCTCCTGGCAACCTTTTTGACCTGGGATCTTCTTTGAAGAGAAGGCGCGGCGATCAGCCGCCAGGGCGCGGAGCGCGAAAGGGCAGCCGCAGGAGCGCCGCTTTGCGGCGCGGGACCGACTGCGATCGCGAGACCGGTCAAGAGGGCAGCCGCAGGAGCGTCAGCATGCGACGGCGAAGCCGGGACGCGGGACCGACTGCCCCCGGCGAGCGATACATCATGATGCGCCAGGGATGAAAGACGAATGGCGGAGACGCGTCCATACTTGCTAGCGACTCCGTTCACGACAGCCCGGCCAGCGCGCCCCTTTTACCATCTTCAGCCTCGATCTGCTCTTTAGAACGCGCGCGATCATGTCCTGCTGCCGAACCCGCTCTCAGGGATCTGGCAGTACAGCAAGCCATAGACTTCGGCGGATATACCCATCCTGCCCTCGCAAGGGCAAAGCTATAGGTCGATCAGGGCACCGGGATGTGTGGAATGCGAACCCGGCTCGCCTTGCCAGACGTGCTTCGGTCCTCCATCCACAGTACGCCAGCATGGCCGAGCAATCGACGGAGCCAATCCATTATAGGCAGCGGCGATGCGTGCGTCCGTAGCCACCATCCCGATCGGCCCACACGGGTGATGTACTTCACCATGGATGACAAATCCGTCAGTCGATCGGTCCATCTTTTGGCAAACGCCCGCGAGCACAAGGCAGGTTGATAGCGACAAGCCAGCCGAATGAGTTGGCAACCCCGCTCAGAGGTCCCTTTGTTGCCCTCACGTCTGTTCGTCTTCGGATGGATTGTCGCAGTCATCCAGCTTCTTCATGTTCTCGAGAATCTTCAGCAGATAATGCAGGGCGTGCACCGTGTCGTTGACGGAAAAATCCGCCAGCACGTGATCGTAATAGGTATGGATCTTCGGCAGCGCGAGCGTCTGCCAGACATGGCGGCCGGTCTCCGTCATCATGACGAGCCGTGATCTACGGTCGCGCTCGTCCTGGGCAATGGTCACGTGTCCGTCGCGCTCCATGCGGCCGACGAGCCCCGCGAGGTTCTGCCGGCTGACCATGAGGTATTCGGCAAGGTCGCCGATGCTCATGCCGTTCTGGGCCTTGGGGCGAGACAGCGCTCCCAGCACGGCCCATTGCTGCGTCGTCAGCCCCTCCTCCTGCACGGCACGCGACCCTGTTTTATGCAACATATTAGCGCATTGATAGAGCCGAAAAAACAATCGGTTAGCCAGCTGGATCTTGGTCTCCCGTGCGTCTTGGGAAGAAACTGGGGTATTTTCCATGAATGCTCCACTTGCGCCCCTCTATGACGCATGATAGATACGACAATATGTTGCATAATTAGTCGCTGCTCAAGCGAAGATCGCTCAAAAAGGCGACTCCGGCAATTTGAATACGGGAGGATGAGAGGATGGCACGCTTCAACGGCAGGACGGTCATCGTGACCGGCGGCGGCGGCGGAATCGGGGGCGCGACATGCCGCCGGTTCGCGGCCGAAGGTGCAAAGGTCGCCGTGTTCGATCTCAACCCGGAAGCTGCCGAAGCGGTCGCGGCCGGCATACGTGCCGCCGGGCAAACGGCCGAGGCCTTTCACTGCGACATCACCGACCGCGCCAGCGTTGATGCCGCGCTCGCTGCCGCCGAGGCAAAGCTCGGCCCGATCGATGTCCTCATCAACAACGCAGGCTGGGATATCTTCAAGCCGTTCACCAAGACCGAGCCGAAGGACTGGGAGCGGCTGATCGCGATCAATCTGACCGGCGCTCTGCACATGCACCATGCCGTCCTGCCCGGCATGGCGGCCCGCCGATCCGGCCGGATCGTCAACATTGCATCGGACGCTGCGCGTGTCGGCTCGTCGGGCGAGGCGGTCTATGCGGCCTGCAAAGGCGGGCTCGTCGCTTTTTCCAAGACGATCGCGCGCGAGCATTCCCGCCACAACATCACGGTGAACGTGGTGTGCCCGGGACCGACGGATACGGCCCTGTTCGCCGACTACAAGCAGGGTGCAGGGAATCCGGAGAAGCTGGTCGAGGCTTTCACGCGCTCGATCCCGCTCGGCCGCATCGGCCAGCCCGATGATCTGCCAGGCGCCATTCTGTTCTTCGCCAGCGATGACGCGGCATTCGTGACCGGACAGGTGCTCAGCGTGTCCGGCGGACTGACAATGAACGGCTGAACCAGCAAGGACGGGAGAAACACCATGCAGTTTCAGGATCTGATCTACGAGATCCGCAACGGCGTCGCCTGGATCATCATCAACCGGCCGGACAAGATGAACGCCTTTCGCGGCACGACCTGCGACGAGCTCATCAAGGCCCTGTACAAGGCGGGCTATGACAAGGATGTCGGCTGCATCGTGCTCGCCGGCGCCGGCGACCGCGCCTTCTGCACCGGCGGCGACCAATCGGCGCATGACGGCAACTACGATGGACGCGGCACCATCGGCCTGCCGATGGAGGAGCTGCACACGGCCATTCGTGACGTTCCCAAGCCCGTCATCGCGCGCGTGCAGGGCTTTGCGATCGGCGGCGGCAACGTGCTGGCGACGATCTGCGACATGACCATCTGCTCCGAGAAGGCCATCTTCGGTCAGGTCGGCCCCAAGATGGGCTCAGTGGATCCTGGTTACGGGACCGCCTTCCTCGCCCGCGTCGTCGGGGAGAAGAAGGCGCGGGAAATTTGGTACATGTGCCGGCGCTATTCCGGCAAGGAGGCCGAGGCGATGGGCCTGGCAAACCTCTGCGTGCCGCACGACGAGCTGGACGGCACCGTGCAGGCCTGGGGCGAGGAGCTCTGTGAGCGCAGCCCCACCGCCATCGCCATCGCCAAGCGCTCCTTCAACATGGACACGGCGCACCAGGCCGGCATCGCCGGCATGGGGATGTATGCCTTGAAGCTCTATTACGACACAGAGGAATCCCGCGAAGGCGTGAAGGCGCTCACCGAGAAGCGGAAGCCGGAATTCCGGAAGTTCGTGAAGTAGCAGCACAGGCGGCATCACTGCTGGCGATGCCGTGCCGTCTGCCCTTCGGAGACGTCTCCGAGGGGCAGCCATGCGAACGTGACCAGATCAGGGAGGACGTGCCGATGAATCCGTATCTCGACGAGGACCTCGTTGCGCTCGGCGACCAGGCGCGCCGCTTCGCGGCGGACAGGCTTGCTCCCGGATTCCAGGAGCGCGATCGCACCCGCATTCTCGATCGCGGCCTGATGAAGGAGATGGGCGCGATGGGTTTCATCGCGCCCGAGCTGCCGGAGCAGTTCGGCGGCCTCGGCATGGCGACCCTCGCGGCCGGCGTCATCCACGAGGAGATTGCCCGCGCCGACCTTTCGATGTCCTACGTCAATCTGCTGGCCTCACTGAACGGACAGATCCTGTCACAGCACGGCAAGCCGGAGATCGTGACACCTTGGCTCACGCGCCTCATGGCCGGCGAGGCCCTATTCGCCATCGCGCTGACGGAGCCGCGCGGCGGATCCGACGCAGCGAACCTGCGTTTGCGGATCGAGCGCGACGGCGACGATTACATCGTCAACGGCGAGAAGACCTCGATCTCGGCCGCGGACCAGGCCGATGCGGCCGTCGTGTTCGGCCGGACCGGCACGGTCGAGTCCGGCGCGCACGGCGTGACCGCATTGCTGATCCCGCTCGAGCTGCCGGGCGTCACGCGCTCGCGGTTCGACTGTCACGGCCAGCGCGCCATCGGACGCGGATCGCTGTTTTTCGAAAACGTGCGCGTGCCCGGCTCGCATCGCCTCGGCGACGAGAACAAGGGCTTCGTCCAGGTGATGCAGGGATTCGACTTCTCGCGCGCGCTGATCGGGCTTCAGGTGTTGGCGGTGGCGCGCGCTGCGCTCGACGAAACCTGGCAGTATGTCGCGCAGCGGCAGGCGTTCGGCAAGACCCTTTCGGCGTTCCAGGGCGTGTCGCACCCCCTGGCGGATCTCGACACCCAGGTCGAGGCTGCGCGGCTGCTTTGCCTGCAGGCCCTGTGGCTGAAGGACAAGGGACTCCCTCACAGCGCCGAGGCGGCGATGTGCAAATGGTGGGCGCCGAAACTCGCCTATGACGTGATCCACCAATGCCTGCTGATGCACGGCCATGGCGGCTATGACCGTGGCGCGATGGAGCAACGGCTGCGCGACGTCCTCGGCTTCCAGATCGGTGACGGCACGGCGCAGATCATGAAAACCATCATCGCACGGGCGCGGGCGGGACGCTCGGCCGTGCCAGCTTGACATAAGAAACAACGAACCAACGGGAGGGAAGCCATGGAATTCGACGCCGTCTTGCTCGGGCCGCGCCGCGCGGCCAGCATTGCTGCGGGTCACTGGCACGACCGCACGATCAACGACGATCTCGATGCCTGTCTGGCGGCGTGCCCGGACAAGATCGCTTTGACCGCGGTTCGCCTCGACACCAACACTATGCGCCGCTTTACCTATCGCGAGATGGCGGCACTGGCGGACCGGATGGCTATCGGATTGTCGCGCCTCGGCGTCGGTCGCAACGATGTTGTTGCCATGCAGCTCCCCAACTGGTGGCAGTTCACGCTGCTCTATCTCGCCTGCAGCCGGATCGGCGCCGTCATCAACCCGCTGATGCCGATCTTCCGGGAGCGCGAGCTCTCCTTCATGCTCCGGCATGGCGAAGCCAAGGTGATGATCGTCCCGAAGACGTTCCGCAATTTCGATCATGAGGCGATGCTGAGGGGCCTCATGCCCGAGCTTCCGTCGCTTACGCGCCTCGTCGTCATCGGCGGCGGCGGTGCCGACGATTTCGACGCGCTGCTGACGATCCCGGAATGGGAGACGGCGGCGGATGCGAAAGCCATCCTCGGCTCGGCCCGCCCCGGCCCGGACGACATCACGCAGCTCATCTATACGTCGGGAACGACGGGCGAGCCGAAAGGCGTGATGCACAGCGCGAACACGCTGATGGCCAACATCATTCCCTATGCCCAGCGCCTGAAGCTCGGCGCCGACGACGTGGTCCTGATGGCCTCGCCGATGGCCCATCAGACCGGCTTCATGTACGGCCTGATGATGCCGATCATGCTGAAGGCCAGCGCCGTCCTACAGGATGTCTGGGAGCCCAACCGGGCGGTGGACCTGATCCGCGCCGAGAAAGCGACCTTCACGATGGCATCCACGCCGTTCCTGACGGATCTGACCCGCACCGTGACCGAGACCGGCAAGCCGGTGCCCTCTCTCAGGACCTTTCTGTGCGCTGGGGCGCCGATCCCAGGTCCGCTGGCCGAGCAGGCCCAGGCAGGGCTCGGCGCCAAGATCGTCTCGGCCTGGGGCATGACGGAGAATGGCGCGGTCACGCTGATCAACCTGGATGACGACGACAAGCTCGCCTCGACCACCGACGGCTGCCCTCTCCCCGGCGTCGAGCTGAAGGTGGTGGATGCCGACGGCAAGCCGCTGCCGCCGCGACAGTCCGGCAAGCTCCTCGTGCGAGCCTGCTCGAACTTCGGCGGCTACCTCAAGCGGCCGCAGTGGAACGGCACCGACGCCGAAGGCTGGTTCGATACCGGAGACCTGGCCTACATCACGCCCGCCGGCTACATCCGGATCAGCGGACGCTCGAAGGACGTCATCATTCGCGGCGGAGAAAACATTCCCGTCGTCGAGCTCGAGGCGCTGCTCTACAAGCATCCTGCCGTCGCGCAGGTTGCGATTGTTGCCTATCCCGACGAACGCCTCGGCGAACGGGCATGCGCCGTCGTCGTGCCCAGGGCCGGACAGACCATCGACTTTTCCGGGATGGTCGAGTTTCTCAAGTCGCACAAGCTCGCGATCCAGTACATTCCGGAGAAGCTGATCGTGCGCGACGCGATGCCGTCGACACCGTCCGGCAAGATCCAGAAATTCAGGCTGCGCGACATGCTGAAGGCCGGCGAGCTCTAGGCTCGCTCACGCGCCCCGCGCGTCCGGACTGCACTTCTCGAATCTGTCAATCGAAACGCGCCGGCGGCGCGATGGAGAGCGCGCGTGCAAGACGAAGTCATACTCATCGAACGCAACGGACGTGTCGGACTCGTCACGCTCAACCGTCCGAAGGTGATGAATGCGCTGAACGACGAGCTGATGGACAGGCTCGGCGCAGCGTTGCTGGATCTGGACGCCGATGACGCGATAGGCGCCATCGTGATCGCGGGGTCGGCAAAGGCATTCGCAGCTGGCGCCGACATCGCAGCGATGGCGGACTGGGGCTACAGCGACGTCTACAATTCCAACTTCATCACGCGCAACTGGGAAACCATTCGCCGGGTACGCAAGCCCGTCATTGCCGCCGTCGCCGGGCTGGCGCTCGGCGGCGGATGTGAGCTCGCGCTGGCCTGCGACATCATCGTTGCGGGCCGCAGCGCGAAATTCGGGCTGCCGGAGATCAAGCTCGGTCTCCTGCCCGGCGCGGGCGGCACGCAACGGCTTCCTCGCGCCATCGGCAAGGCGAAGGCCATGGACATGTGCCTGTCGGCCCGCACCCTCGACGCCGACGAAGCCGATCGCTACGGCCTGGTCGCCCGCGTCGTCGACGACGAACGACTTCGCGAGGAGACCATGCGGCTCGCGTCAACCATCGCCTCGTTCTCCGCGCCAGCGCTGATGGCGCTCAAGGAATGCGTGAACCGCGCTTTCGAGCAGCCGCTGAGCGAAGGGACGCTCTTCGAGCGTCGCGAACTCCACGCCCGCTTTGCAGCTGCGGATGCACGCGAGGGTATGAAGGCGTTCCTGGACAAGCGCAAGCCCGTCTTCGTCCATCGCTAACCCCCGCGCCATGTGATCCCTTCCAATCGATTCGACAGGAGCGCTCGATGTCCATGACGGCCCGCCAGATCTTCCAGTGGGACGATCCTCTTTCCCTCGACGGGCAGATCACCGATGAGGAGCGCGCCGTCCGCGACACCGCGCATGCCTATTGCCAGGAGCAGCTGCTGCCGCAGGTGCTGGACGCCTTCCGCCATGAGACGACCGACCCGCGTCTCTTCAGAAGCATGGGCGAGCTCGGGCTGCTAGGACCGACGATCCCGTCGCAGTATGGCGGCGCGGGCCTGAACTACGTCTGCTATGGGCTGATTGCGCGCGAGGTCGAGCGAGTCGATTCCGGCCATCGCTCGATGATGAGCGTGCAATCGTCGCTGGTCATGGTTCCGATCCATGAGTTCGGCAACGAGGCGACACGGCAGAAATATCTTCCCAAGCTCGCGTCCGGTGAGTGGATCGGCTGCTTCGGCCTGACCGAGCCGAACCACGGATCCGATCCAGGCAGCATGATCACCCGGGCGCGCAGGGTCGCCGGTGGCTACAGCCTGTCCGGCGCGAAGATGTGGATCACCAACAGTCCGATCGCCGACGTGTTCGTGGTCTGGGCGAAGGACGATGAAGGCGCCATTCGCGGCTTTGTTCTGGAGAAGGGCTGGAAAGGCCTCAGCGCGCCGGCCATTCACGGCAAGGTCGGGCTGCGCACCTCGATTACCGGCGAGATCGTGCTCGATGACGTCTTCTGTCCCGAGGAGAACGCCTTTCCCGAGGTTCGCGGCCTCAAGGGACCGTTCACCTGCCTCAACAGCGCGCGCTACGGCATCGCCTGGGGTGCGCTCGGCGCGGCAGAGGACTGCTATCTGCGCGCCCGTCAATATGTGATGGACCGCAAGCAGTTCGGCCGCCCGATCGCGGCGAACCAGCTGGTGCAGAAGAAGCTCGCGGACATGCTGACGGAGATCACGATCGGACTCCAGGGCTGCCTGCGGCTCGGCCGTCTCAAGGACGAGGGCGCTGCTCCCGTAGAGATCACGTCGATCATGAAGCGCAATTCCTGCGGCAAGGCGCTCGAGATCGCCAGGACCGCACGCGACATGATGGGGGGCAACGGCATCAGCGACGAGTTCGGTGTCGCCCGCCATCTCGTCAATCTCGAGGTCGTCAATACCTACGAGGGAACGCACGACATTCACGCGCTCATCGTCGGGCGCGCGATCACGGGCATCGCTGCATTCAACTAAACACTTCCGAGGCGCCGGCCCCAATCAGATCAACCAACAATCAAATTGCAGGAGGAAACCTATGAACACCGTTCTAAAGGCAAGTGCCGTACTGCTCGCTCTCGTGCTCGGGGCTTCGGGCGCAGTCGCCCAGACACCGGTCAAGATCGGCGTGCTCAGCGACATGTCGGGGCCCTATTCCGATTTCAGCGGCCCAGGATCTCTGGAGGCGGCCAAGCTGGCGATCGAGGACTTCAACGCGGGCTCGAAGAAACTGTCCGTCGAGCTTGTCTCGGGCGATGCGCAGAACAAGACCGACATCGCCGGCGCGATCGCTCGCCGCTGGATCGATGCCGAAAGCGTCGACATGATCATCGACATCCCGACCTCCGGCATCGCCCTCGGGCTTGCGGGCCTCGTGAAGGACAGAAACAAGGTCCTCATCGCAACCACGGCGGGCACCTCCGAGCTGACCGGGAAATCCTGCACGCCGAACACGCTGCACTGGACGTGGGATACATGGTCCAATTCCCACGGCACGGCCGAGGCCATCGTCAGGAACGGCGGCAAGAGGTGGTACTTTCTCACGGCCGATTACACCTTCGGCACGACCATGGAGAAGGAAGCTGGAGACGTCGTCAAAGCCAATGGCGGCGCGGTTCTTGGCTCCGTCCGGCACCCGCTCGCCGCGATGGATTTCTCGTCCTTCCTGATGCAGGCCCAGGCGTCGAAAGCGGAGATCATCGGCCTCGCCAATGGCGGCACCGATACAATCAACGCGATCAAGACGGCCGGCGAATTCGGCATCGTCGCCGGCGGGCAGAAGCTGGTCGGCCTGGTGCTCTTCATCAACGACATCCATGCGCTCGGCCTGAAGGCGGCCAACGGGCTCATGCTGACCACCGCCTATTACTGGGATCTGAACGACAAGACACGGACCTTCGCTGAGCGGTTCGCCAAGCGCAACAACGGCAAAGTGCCCTCGATGAGTCAGGCCGGCACCTATTCGGCCACGCTGGCCTATCTGCGGGCCGTCGAGAAGGTCGGCCATGCCAAAGACGGCGCAGCCGTCGTTGCGGCGATGCGCGACGCCGGCACCTTTGACGATCCACTGTTTGGCAGGACCGCCGTGCGCGTCGACGGCCGGGTCGTTCACGACATGTATCTGGTCGAGGTGAAGAAGCCAGAGGAATCGAAAAAGCCGTTCGACTACTACAAGGTGGTTGCCACGATCCCGGCCGATCGCGCATTTCGCCCTCTGGCCGATGGCAACTGCCCGTTGGCGCAATAACGTCTCGGTTGCTTCCCGGCGTCAGACCAGCGAGGAGCAATCCGCGCGGCCGGAACGGCCAGCCGACTGCGATGCGCCCCGCCCAGCAGATCCGGACGGGGCGCGATCGGTTCACTCGGCGGTCTTGCGCGGCCGCGACCACAGGAGCGTGTAACCCTCGCCGCCCTCATCGTCGAACAGGTTGGCGTAGATCGGGGCGTTGAAGGAGGGGTCGTCGAGCTTGAGCGAGAGATAGTCGCGTCCCTCCTCGGAGCGACGTGCCCAGGCCGCGCCGATCTCGACACGCCCGGCGTAGACGCGGTGACTGGGCGCATTCTCGCTGGAGCGGTTGGCCTCAGGGACGATGCGCACGCCCTTGGCCTTGAGGCTCAGGGTGATGATCTCGCCCTGGAAATCGTCGCCGACCTTCTTGAAGGAACCGATGGAAGCCATGTTGTCTCTCCTTGGCTGGTTCGGGCCGCGACCACCGCGGCCTCGATGGCGCATATCGGGCGAACGGCGAGCGACGGCGCACCCGAAGGGCTGAAGCGGCAGCGGAAGACGGCGCCGGCCGGCTTTCTTGTCCCGCGAGGAATGGGCGTTCCGCCCAGGGGAAGAAAGTTGGCCGGCGCCGTTGCGCTGAGGCGATCGAGGCTCAGCCGGCCCTCGGCCAGATCAAGCCATTACGAGGCAAGGTGCGTCACGGTCTGAGCAGCTCACAGGAGAGGCATGGTACATTGAGGCTGCACAAGAGACCGGGATGATCAGGCGCAAGATCAGAAGCCGCAGAGAAGAAAAGCGAGTGCCGATGTGGGCCCCTGGCTGCCAGACGTCCGTCACGCCCGGCGAAAGGCCAGGGACAGTCGAGATCCGAAAGGGGGTCCAGCCGTTTCAAGCAGGGTCGCGACTATCTCTCCGATGGAGCTCGACGCCCCGTCGTTCAGCGCTAGCGATCCAATTAGGCTGCTCGAGAACGAGGCAAGAGGCCGTGACGAAAAGCAATTGTTGCGGGATTGCAGGGATCGTCGCGCAGTCGGCGCGTCAGACGACCAAGGCGCTCCCACGCCACCACGTGCAACGCGATTCGAGCAGACATGCATCTCGGCGACAAGTGCAGAGAGGCGCTTGAGATATCGGCGCGGGCCGCTTCAGCAGAAGGGATTCAGAGTTGACGCGCTCACGCGCCGCCTTGGCCAGGAGTCCACACCGGGATGCCAAGCCTTCGCGCCTTGTCGGCGAGGTTGCCCTGGATCCCCGAGCCGAGAGAAAAGGGATCTGATCGATTGGAGGCCGCGCGCAGTTCAGTGGATGGCGGCATACATGATCTTCTCTTCGGTCGCTTCGATCGCCGAGAATTCTTCGACGACCTTGCCTTGCCTTGATACCAGGATCCGATCGGATAGCGCGATGATCTCCGGCAGATAGGAGGATATCACGACCACGGCTCTGCCTTCATCGGCGAGCCTGTTGATCAACTCGTGAATTTCGACGATGGCCCCGACGTCGACCCCGCGCGTCGGTTCGTCAAAGATGATCAGCTCCGGTTCCTGAATCAACGATTTCGCGATGACAACCTTCTGCTGATTGCCGCCGGACAGCTCGACAACCTTGACCTCGTCGCCGATGGCGCGAACCTTGAGACGCTCGATCCAGGTCTTACCGACCTCATTTCTTTCACGACGTGACAACCAGGCTCGCCCTGCCGGAAACTTGGCAAGCAGACCCAGATAGATGTTGCGCGCGATCGAGGCCGTCTCGAAAAAACCCTCCACCTTGCGGTCTTCGGTGATATAGGCGATTCCGGCCTTCACGGCCGGCGCGGGCACGCGGTATCGCACCGACTTGTCGTTGAGCAGAATTTCTCCACCGTGAAAGAAATCACGCTTCAGAATACCCGAGACGATCTTAAAGGTCTCGGTTCGGCCCGAGCCGACCAGTCCGAACACGCCCGTGATCTGGCCCGCGAACACCGACAATGAGTTGTTCCTGACCATCGGCGCCATTTTGAGATTCTGTATCGTCAACACGCGCCTGCCGGCCGGGCGCACTTTGTCCTTCCGCACACCGTAGAGCGTATTCGAGAGATTTCGTCCGACCATGGCCTGAACGATGCGCGCTCGATCGAAGCCCGAGGCGTCGTCGGTGACGACGTGCTTGCCGTCCCGTAGGACAGTAATGCGATCGGCCAACAGCAAGGCTTCTTCGAGCGCGTGCGAGATGAAGACGATCGAGACACCGCGCCTCTTCAAATCCCGCACCAAATCGAAGAAATACTTCTTCTCCTCTGGCGTAAGCGTCGCCGTGGGTTCGTCAAAGATGATGACTTTCGCCTTGTGCAGCACAGCGCGGGCGATTTCGACCATCTGCTTCTTGGCCGCGCCGAGGCCGCCGACGGTCGCCGTCGGCGCGACGTCGAAGTTGAGAGATTGGAGGAACTGCTGAGCCGCGATGTAGATGCCACGCAGCCGATTATAAAATCTCTCCTGACCGAGAAACAGGTTTTGCGCCACGGTCATCGTCGGCACCAGACTGTTTTCCTGAAACACCATGGCGATGCCAAGATGCCGCGCCTCCAGCGGCGTTCTGGGAGACACCGCGACGCCATCGACCGTCATTGCACCTGACGTCAAGGCCACGACGCCGGCCATGACCTTGGTCAAGGTCGACTTGCCTGCGCCGTTTTCGCCGACCAGCGCGTGGATCTCGCCCCGCCGCAGCTCGAAATCGACGCCCTCGATCGCTGGCACGCCGGCATACAGCTTGGTTGCCTTCGACAGGGACAGGATGACTTCGCTCATGGAAGGACCTCCCGGCCGAGGGTTGCAAGAGGCAGCCTGAGCACCCTTCCCGGCCCCTTTGCGATCATCACGAGGTCGCCGCCGAATTCGACGGCAGCGACGATGCCGTGATTGACGCCATCAGCGCGGCTATGAAGCGAATAAACCGGTAGTCCGTCGGCACCAAGCCGGATGACGAGTCCGTACGACCGTGGGGGAGCCCACGGCTTCATGACACCCATGGTCTTGATGTGCGCTCCCTGCAGCGGTTCCTTGAAGGACTGGCCGGACCTGAGCCGTGGTGCCACCCAATAGTCAGGCTCGATCTCAGCAATCATGCGGCGCCGGTAGGCGGGCTCGCGCAGCACGAACTCGACCAATTGCGTGCGGGCGATAAAGGCCGTCAGCCAGAAGCCGCCGCCATGCGCCGGTGCAAGCCGGGAGGGATAGACCGGCAGGTGACCGAGCACGACCGTGCGCGTGCCGCCGGGTGCGATCGAGACCAGACGGTGCCGCCAGCTTTCACTGACGAGCACGCCATTGCCGTTTGCGACGGCGCCGAAGGCGTAGCGAAGCCCGCCCGCAAGCCGCTGCATCGCCTGCGTCCGCGGATCGAGCCTGAAGACACGGCCGGTATCACCGAGCTCCATCAGGTCGCGCGTCCAATCGCCGGCCTTATTCAATGACGAACCATCGGTTGCGATCAGGGTGCCGTTGCCTGCGGGCGCGAGCGCGTTGACGGCGCAAAACTCACCGGTGAATGTCGAGACCGGCGTCTTGGCGGTGATGGCATCATAGATATGAACCTCAGTGCCGCCGATCGCAACGGCCAGACCGCCGGACGGAAGCATCGCCAACGCAGAGATCGGCCGCTCGAACCTGCGGATCTCCGTAGCCGACGATCCGGCCCAACGCAGGAGGCGCGCACCATCGGCGATGAGAAGGGAATGGCCGTCGGATACAATATCCTCCGGTGCTTCACATTCCAGCAGCGTTTCAGCTGCCTCCAGCACTTGATTGGCCTTCAGCGCCCCATCGAACGACGGCACGGTGATGGTCGCATCGCCACGGCCGAGCAAGCGGTTGGCGAATTCACGGATGGCGGCGATCACGAATGCCTCCTCCAGCGCCAATCGTAGTGAACGAAATCGGGATCGGCGTTCTCCAGCTTGAAGCGCCCGATCCGGTTGTTGGCGATGCCGCCCAGATAGAGATAGCCGCGGTGTTCCCGCATCGAGGTAATCATCGGATGATTGACGCCCTTGAGGTCCCAAAGGGATTCCAGGATCTGGCCCTGCTCGTTGAACTTGACGACGCACCCGGTGTTGATGTTCGGAAACAGCCATTCGTCGATCGGCACCCGCTTGGCCATGCGCCGCCGGAAGCCCGGCATCTTCCACGCCAAGTCGAGCGAAGGGCTGCGCATGCCGACCAGCGCCAGCCAATAGTTGCCATCCGACGCCAGGTTGATGTTGTCGGGGTAGCCCGGCAGATTGTCCATGACGGTCTCGACCGCGCCCTTCTTCGGACCGGCGAACCAGTATCGTTTGATCGAGCAGCCAAAGGTCTCCGCGAACAAGATCGACTGACCGTCGCTGGCAACAGCGACGCCGTTCGGAAATTTGAGTCCGCGTAGCACGGTCTGGGTCGTTCCGCTCTTCGTGTCGTAGCAAATGATGCGACCGTTGCCGCGGGCTTCAAGCCCGTCGACCGGCCACTCATCCATCTCGTAACGAACGGTCGCTTCGGAGAAGAAGATCAGCCCGTCATCGGTGATGTCGAGGTCGTCGGCGAGCCGCAGACGGCTATCGTCATTCACCGAATACAGGCTGCGGTTGGTCTCGTCGGTGGCCTTCTCCACAGTTCCGTCGGGCGTGATGCGGTAGAGACCCATACCGCCGATGCAGACGTACAGATTGTCCTGGCGGTCGAACGCCATTCCGAGCGGCTGGCCGCCGATATGAGCGAACACCTCCATCCGCTCGTAGTCCGGCGGAAAGAACCGGATGATGTCGCCGTGACGGGAGCCGGCATAGAGCACATCGTTGCGGTCGAGAATGACGTCCTCGGGCGCCTCGATCCGTCCGAGCGCGATGAGAGATACGTCGCGAAGCTTGTCATTCTGCTCGAACGGCCCCCCCTTGCCGATCTCGGTTGGGGGAGGTGGCGGCAGTGCGTGATAGGTCGGTGCAACGTAGACCTTGCTGATGATCCGCGTGCGGTTCTTCTGCCAGCGGATATCGACCATTGCGGCCACCAGGAGGATCGTCGCAAGCGCCATACGGTTGACGCCGCCGCGCGCGTTCATGGCGGTCAGGCCATTTGTCATCAGGAGCACGATGAGCACACCGACCAGCGATTTGACGACCGACCCCTTGCCACCGCCGAGCGTAATGCCGCCGAGGACGGTCGCCGTCAGGACGATCACCTCGAGGCCGACGCCGATGTCGCCGCCCACGGTTCCGAGGCGGGCGGCAAAGAACAGCGCACCGATACTGGTCAAAACGCCGCTCGCGACGTAGCAGAGCGCGATGGTCCGCCGCACGGGAATGCCGGAATTGTAGGCCGAGCGGCGCGAACCTCCGATTGCCGTGACGTGCCAGCCGGGCCGCAATCGGGTCAGAAAGACATGGCCGACGATTGCGACGACGACATACAGCAGCGCCACGCTCGGGATTCCCAGAACATCTCCGCCGCCGATAAAATCCCAGGACGGGATATCCGGCAGTGACGACGCGATGGCGTTCGAATAGCGTTGAATCAGCAAATCAAATGCCGAGCGATAGACGATCAGCGTGATCAGCGTGGCGATGAAGGCCCGAAGTCTTAGATATCCAATCAAGATCCCGTTCACAGCGCCAAGCAGCCCGCCGACGACCATCGTCGCGACGACCACTGCCGGAACGGGCCAATTGAGAACGTCGAGGAGATAGAGCGCGCAGAAATCCGTCAGGGCAAACATCGACCCGACCGACAGGTCGATACCGCCGACGATGACCACGAGCGCCATTCCAAGACCGATGAAACCGATCTCTCCGGCCTGGCGCGCAGTGTCGGCGAGGCTCGCAGGGGACAGAAAGTTCTGCAGCACCCGGCTCAATGCAAAGGCGACGATCAGAAGCAGAAGCACCGGAACTGCGGTTTCGGTCCACCTCTTGGACAAGATCTCGCCGAGGAGATGGTCTGGCCAGTAGCGATATCGCAGCCGAGTCAATGTTTCGCGCATCTGCCTTCCATGGATACTGCCTGTGCAAACGTCTTGCTGCGCGTTCCGGCTGATCCGGAACGCGCGCCGTGGAGCGGCATCACTTCTTGAGGTCAGAGAGATTCCAGCACGACGTCTGAGACTCCGCGTTCTCCCTGGTGATCGGAATGAGCGTGCTGTATTCGAAGCCCTTGACGGAGCCGGCCTTCACCCCCGAGGACAGCAGCCACTTGATGGTGCCGGCCATCTGCGCCGCCTGCGTCGGCACGTCGTAGCTCATGTTCAGGTCGAACGAGCCATTCTTTACGAGCTCGCAGGCGCCTTTGCGTTCTCCACCGCCCGATGTTGCCAGGAAGACCTTGCCGGTGAGACCGGCCTCCTTGATCGCGGCGGCAGTGCCGATATCCATGCCATCCCAGAAGCCCACGATGCCGCACAGGTCGGGATTCTGCTTCAGGACCGTCTGCGTGATGGCCTTGGCTTTTGCCGCATCCCAATCGGCGGCCTGGCTCGACACCACCTTGATTTCAGGATGCTTGGCGAGAACGTTCTCGACACCCTTGAGCGTGTAAGCGCTGGCGGCCGCAGACAGCGCTCCCTGAATGATCGCGATCTTGTTCGACTTGCCCTGGCAGGCCTTCACCACGCCTTCGGTCTGGCGTTCACCGATCTCGATCCAGTTCGCGCCGACGAATGCCGAGCTGCGATAGGCCGATCCCATGTTGATCTGAATAACATAGATCCCTTCATTTTCCGCGCGCTGCAACAGCTTGGCATAAGTCTGGACGTCGGGGTTGTGGATCACCATGACCGCCGGCTTCTCGGAGATGAGAGAGGTGACGGCCTGCGCTCCCGCGTTGGTGTTCCAGTTGGGATCGCGAATCTCGAACTTGACGCCATAGGGCTCAAGCTCCTTCTTCAGGCCCGCGTACCAGCCTTCCGTCAGATCGAAATTCATGGCGACCGGCACATAGGCCACCGTCTTGCCGGCAAGCGCCTCGCGAAAGGTCTTCTGGAAGGGCTCGTCGAGTCCCTGCTGCGCAAGCACCGGCGAGGCCGTCGCGAACGTCACCGCCACAAGACTTCCGAATAAAAAGCTATGCGCGAGCATCGTCATGGTTTTCTCCCGTTTTGACATTTTATTTTTGTACTGAACTAGATGTCGCCCTGCTGGGCCGTTTCTTCATTTCTCGGATTCAACATCGTATCGGTGATCACCGCGATCAGCAGGACGAGACCCTTGATCAGGTTCTGCCCGGCGTAAGGAATATCCAGAATCGTCATGCCGTTCAGCATGGTCCCGATCAGCAGCGTGCCAATGATGACGTTCAGGACACCGCCACGGCCGCCGGACAATCCGATGCCCCCGAGCACGACGACGAGGATCACGTCGTAGATCATGGTCGAGTTGAAGATCCGGGTCGGCATCGAGTTGACCGATGCCGCCATGACGAGACCGGCAAAGCCGCCGATCACCGCCGCGAGCACATATTGCAGCACGACGATCGGGCGCGAGGGAATGCCGGTCACCCGTGCGGCGAACGGATTGTCACCGACCGCATAGATAAAGGCCCCCCAACGGGTCTGACGCAGAAGAATGAACACCGCGATTGCGGCGATTGCAAACATCACGATCGACGTCGGAATACCGAGGATGCTGCCCTGTCCGAGTCGCTCGAATCCCGCCATGCCGTCGCTCCACTGGACGACATCCAGCCGGAACAGCGCCGCTTGCCCAAGTCCTGCAACGAACAGCCCGGTTGCGAGGGTTGCAAACAGCGGCGGCACCTCCGCATAAGCGATCAGCCAGCCGTTGGCGAGGCCGATGGCGGCGGCCAGGAGGCCGGCTGCAAGCAAGGAGACCGGCAACGAGTGACCACTCTGCACCATCTGCAGGACGAGACCACCCGGGACGGCGAGGGAGGCGATCAGCGACAGGTCGATGCCGCGCCCGATGACGACGATGGCCATCGCCAGGCCCAGAATGCCGAGAACGGCGACATTCTGCAGCAGCGTAAGCATGTTGTCAGCTGTCAGGAAACCCTTGAGGAAGACCGAGAAGGCGACGAACAATGCTGCGAAGACGGCGAAAACGATCTCCTGTTGACCAAGCCGAAAATTCTTCATCGTTGCTCTCACCAATTCCCGACTATGTCCGCCCGCGTGGTGCTGCACTTTCAACGCGATAGGTCTGCGGTAGCGCAGACAGGCTCTCTGCAAGCAGGCCCAGCGCAACCTCGTCGATGGCTTCGACCAAAACGCAGACGATCGTGCTCAGCCTGTCGTCCTTATGGACCTGGATTTCTGCCGCGGTTGCAGGACCGAATATCCGGTCGATCTCCGTCCTGACCTTCTCCCGCACGGCAAGATCGCGAAGCGTGGGCTTGAAGATCTTGCCCACTGCGGTGACCGGAAGCGCATCCAGCACCACGATGCGCTTCGGGCGCGCTGGGGGTTCATGGACATTCTGCTCGAGGTAATCACGGAGCTGCGCCAGTTCGATCGTCTGCTGAGGCGACGGTACAACGAAAAGAATCGGCACCTCGCCCGCGTAGGCGTCCGGCATCCCAACTGCAGAGCTCATTTGCACACCGGGAAATGCATTGGCGACATCTTCGATGGCGGCCGGATCGATGTTGTGGCCGCTCCGAACGATGAGATCCTTTTCGCGACCCGTGAGAATCAGCCGCTCGTCCGCCGTGAGGTAGCCGATATCGCCGGTCACTATCCAACCATCGTCGGTCAGGACGCCGGCATTGTGCGCGGGATCGACGTATCCGGGGAAGACCTGCGGACCCCTGGCCAGCACCAGCCCACTGGTGAGCGGAGGACACTCCTTGCTCAGCTCCGGGTCGTCGAGTGCCGAGATCTTCGTTTGCGAGAACGGCGCCCTGAAACCGACGCTGCCCTGAAGCGGTTCACCGCGCCCCGGGTTGAACGCGATCGCCGCCGCGGTCTCAGTCATCCCGTAGGTTTCGAACAACCTCACTCCCGTCCTTGCCTGGAAACGGTCACCGACCGCTTTCGGGAGGACCGCACCTCCGGTCAGCGCCATCCGGACCGAGCTGATATCACAGGACCCAACCGGCACCTCGGCCAGAGCCGCGATGGAGGTCGGCACGCCGCTTGCGATCGTTACGCGGTGTCGCGCGACGGTGTGCCAATAATCACGTAAGGTCTCCGGGCTTCTCAGGCCGTAGGGCGAGGGAAGGATCACGTGGCCACCAGCGGCTAGAATCGACAGACCCGCGGTGATGGTGCCACCGACGTGAAAGAGCGGAAACCCGTTCAGCGCGATGTCGTACTCGTCGAGCCCGTGAACCTGAGCGAATCCCCATGCCGCGTGGATCTGATTGCCATGCGTCAGGCGGACGAGCTTCGGACGTCCGGTCGTTCCTCCCGTGTGGAAGAGCGCGCACACCGACCGCCGATCATTTGACGTTTCAAAATCGAGCACATCTCGCTGCCTCGAAGCGGCTTCGCCAAAGGCGATCAATCGACCCGTCGCCTCGCGGCTTTCGCCGAGAACGAGGATCTTCTGCAAAGATCCGACCCGGGCCGCGATCTTGTTCGCCTTGTGCCAGATCGCCGGATCGTCGGCTTCCGACGGGATCACAAGTAGCGCTGTCTTCTGCGCTTCGAGGAGATCGACGATCGCGTCCTCGCTCAGCAGATAGTTGATCGAGCTCGCGACGCCTGCGACCTGAGCGCCGAGCAAGGCCGGAAACACCTGCGGCAGGCTCGGACAGAGGAATGCAACGGTCGGTCCATCCGGTCTGATGCCGGATGCCCTGAACAAGTTCGCCGCGCGGGATATGGCGGCCAGCAATTGACGGTGCGTGAGGCTGACCTCGCGGGATTCGCGAGGTATCAGAACGGTCAGTGCATGCCGATACGGATGCAATCGGGCGGTTGCCTCGAACAGGTGATAAAGATTGCGAGCAGGTACGAGGGCGTCATATGGTATCCGCTCCAACGCCACGATGTCGGCAATGGACCCGACCGGGCGCGTGAACCTCGTCGTCATCGGTGAAGACGGGCCTCCCCCCATTGCTGCGGTCCCTCGTACGGCAAGTCGAGCACGCCTACCTCGGCGCCCGCGACTGCTTCCTCCCGTCTTGTTCTTAGCTTGCCGTCCCGAGCGACGCTTGCCTCGGAGCGCAAAGCTCTTGCATGCCCGCGCAAAGTTGGCTTGCGTAGAGCTGCTGGGCTACTAGAATTGCAGCACGTCCCTTGTGCGATGCAAAATGCAGCTTGGACTGCTCGCGATGGATGACCGATGGAGCTCGTGTTCACAACGGAAAGCCTCGAGCCTTCCAAACGCTACGCTGCCTGGCAAGGCGCCATTTGCGACGTCTATGTCCATGTCGACGTCGAGGCGGAGCAACGATCCGACTACCAGGGCTTCATCCGGGAAGCACGATTTGGCGTGTTGACGATGACCGACGTATTGCTGTCGGAGCAGCGGATATCACGACGACAGCGGCATATCGCCAGGCTCGACAAGGACTGCTACTATGTCGAGTTTGTTCAACACGGCAAGGTCAATGTCCTTCAGGCAGGCCAGACGCTGAATTCCAGCCCGCATGTAGGTGCAATCTTTTCCGCGGCCGAAGCCTACGATCTGGAGTGTATCGGGAAGGTTCGATCCCTCTACCTCGAGATTCCACGCAAAGACTTTTCGTTGCGTTTCAGCGAGAACCGTATTCCGGTTGCAATGACCATTGCGACCGGACGCGGTCTTGGCCGGATTGCAGCCGAATTCTGTTCGACATTGGCATCGGAAGCATCGTCGGTTGACGAAGCGGCAAGATCGCGGCTCGGCGACGAGCTGATGGATGTCCTGGCTCTCGCATTGGACATGGGCGACAAGGACCAATTTTCAGAGGATGCCACGGCTCAAAAGGCTCGTCTGCGCTCTGTCAAAGCCTGGATCGAGGAACATCTCACCGACCCCGGTCTTTCGCTCGAGAAGATCGCTAGGAATAACGGGATCTCGCTCAGACACCTTCACTATCTTTTTCGAGTCACGGACATGTCGGTGTCCGAGTGGATTCTCGACCGGCGGCTGCAACGGTCCTACGATATGCTAGCGCGACTTGAGCAGCCCGTGCTGTCGGTGACCGAGGTCGCCTACCAGCTGGGATTCAGCAGTTCGTCACACTTCAGCACCGTGTTCCGACGGAAATTTGGGCATAGCCCATCCGAGCTACGCCGACGATAGGCCGATTCTCACCGGCCGAGCGGCTCATGAGGCACTCCGCCGAGTTCCGGCACGTCCTCGCCGCCCAGACCATCATACATCGAGCCACTGGCTCGACAGCTCGACCTTCGAGCAGTTGTGCTGCCAAAAGCAAGGCACGTCAGGCCAGCGCAACGAGCAGACGCTGATCAGCCTCCAGGTCGTGGACCATCTCTACACCGGAGAGCCGTTCGAAGACATTCCGGTCGAGAGATAGCGCTGACAGGCGCAACGGACTTTGCAGCGCGCGTCAGCGCGTGAGGCGTCATCGGCAGCCGACGCAGCCCGGGGGCGTGGCAGTCCCGTCGAGAATCGATGGTGAGCCCGATGGTGCCCGACAGGAGATAGCCCTGATGGGTGATGAGATCGACCGTCTCGTCGAGCAGAAGGTGAGATGGCCGTCATCCCGCGGCGTCCTGACGGCTGACGCGGCTCGGATCGAGATGAGACCTGCGGAGGTTGCTCTCATCCCATGCCCGAGAGCGGGCCCCGCCCGATTGATTCGGGCGGGGGATGATCAGCTCCTCACTCTGCCACCTTCCGTGGCCGCGACCAGAGGAGCGTGTAGCCCTCGCCGCCCTCGTCTTCGAACAGGTTGGCGTAGATCGGGGCGTTGAAGGAGGGATCGTCGAGCTTGAGCGAGAGATAGTCGCGCCCTTCCTCGGACCGGCGGGCCCAGGCGGCTCCGATCTCGACGCGACCAGTGTAGACCCGGTGGCTGGGAGCGTTCTCGCTGGAGCGATTGGTCTCGGAGACGATCCGCACGCCTTTCGCTTTGAGGTTCAGGGTAATGATCTCGCCCTGGAAATCGTCGCCGACCTTCTTGAAGGAACCGATGGAAGCCATGTTGTCTCTCCTTGGCTGTTCGGGCCGCGACCACCGCGGCCTCGATGGCACATCTCGACGGAAGGCGAGCGACGGCGCACCCGCGAGGGCTGCAGCGATAGTGGAAGACGCCGCCGGCCGACTTTGTTGTCCCGCGAGGAATGGGCGAAGCCCAGGGGAAGAAAGTTGGCACGCGGCGTTGCGCATAGGCGATCGAGGCGAAGCCGATCTTCAGTCAGATCAAGCCATCACGAGGCAAGGTGCGTCACCGCCTGATCAGCTCACAGGAGAGACATGGTGCACCGAGGCTGCACAAGAGATCGGAACGACCAGGCGAAGGATCAGAAGTCACCGAGAAGGAAAGCGTGTGCCGGTATCGTCCCCTCGCCCTACCGACGTCGTCGCATCCGGAGGGACGCCTGAGACCGTCGAGATCGGAGCCGCCGGTCCGTTGGTTTGCAAGGCGTAGCTATCCCCCGCTCACGCATGACGCTCCCTCCTTCAACGCCCCGATCTGCGCGCATGTCTTCGAGGATGAAGCCGGCGAAGTCTTGAGGCCCGGCGGCTGGCAGACGCGCTGAACGAGCCGGACCATGATGATCATGTTCGGAGCGAGACGGGCGGCAAGCTCCATGGACACGCAACCGGTGCAAGTCGGCGGTACCGCCGGGGCGTTTCAGGCCAGTCGAGACGTGATCCTTGCCGCGGCCAATTGTCGTCGGTGGTCGGCAAGCGCCAGACGGCCATGACGTCCATTCTTGCGACCTCACATAAAAGCGGTTGCAAGCAGAAACGCATTCGGATGATGAGTGCAGAGAGATGCCTGGGATAATAGCGCCCGCCGCTGCACCAAGCAGCCAACGGGTTTGCAGAGTTGACGGCGCTCACGCGCCGCCTTGCCCGAAGCTCCACACCGGAATGCCAAGCCTGCGCGCCTTGTCGGCGAGGTTGCCTTGGATTCCAGATCCGGGAAAGACCATGACGCCGATTGGGAGTGTTTCCAGCAGGGCGTCGTTGCGCTTGAAGGGAGCTGCCTTGTTGTGCCGGGTCCAATCCGGCTTGAAGGCGATCTGTGGCACCTTGCGGTTGGCCGCCCACTTCGAAGCGATCAACTCGGCGCCTTTCGGCGAGCCGCCATGCAGAAGAACCATGTCCGGATGCTTGGCGTAAACCCTGTCGAGCCGATCCCAGATCAGTGCGACGTCGTTGAAATCCGGTCCGCCGGTGAGTGCTATCTTGGGACCCTGTGGGATCATCACCGCAGATTCGGCCCTGTGCTTGGCCGCAAGGAAATCGCGGGAGTCGATCATGGCCGCCGTCAGCGTGCGGTGGTTGACCTGCGATCCAGATCGCGGCCGCCAGGGTGACCTGGTGTGGAGCTCGAAAGCCTCGGCGGCGAGATCGCGGAAGAGCTCCATGGTGTTGCGGCGCTCGACCAGCGACACGCCCTCCGAGATCAGGCGCTCGAGCTGGACTGAGCGGACCTCCGAGCCGTTCTGCTCGCGCTGGCTCGAGCGCTGCGCCTGCTCGTTGTCGTCGAGCTCACGCTCGATGCGCATCGTCGCGCGATGAAACAGGTTGACCGTCGACCACAAGAGGTCCTTCAGCTCGGGCTCGAGGCGGGTGTCCGAGAGCGTCGCGACCAGGGCGTCAAAGATGTCGGCAACCGCGCCGGCGATCATCCTGCCCTCGGGCAGCGGCCGCGGATCAGGCTCGTCGTCGAACGGCCGGTAGCCATGCAGCTGGAGTTCGGTCAGAGCGTCGCCGGTCGTTGATTGAATGTCGCGCAGCTCATGCGTCTCGTCGTTCGGAGTGGACATGGGGACCTCGTCTGTGATCGTCAGAGCCGCGCCCATCGCGGCCTTCGATAGCGATCTCCAAGACGACGGGCGGCCCGGACCAGAACCCGCTGCCCTCGAGCAGCGGGCCGGAGCGACAGCGGAGGATGGCGAGCCGCAGCTATTTTGCCTCGCGATGCAAAGGCCCGCTTGCGGGCTGGCGGAAAATAGCTGCGAACCGCCATTGCCGGACCGGACCGGCTGACGTCCGATCGCCTCTGAAGAAGGCCCTCGGCGCGGCCCTCTGAGGCATGGACGAGATCCCCTTGCCCACGCACGCGCCACCGACGCCGACCGGCACCCAAGCAGACGCCGGACGCTAGGCCGGACCCGCGCCCATCAATCTGACGACGTCCTCAGGCAGCAGCTGAGAAAGTAGCATTTCCCGAAGCGGGCCCTTGCCATATGCGCGGAGATCCTCGTTGAAGTCTTCGAGGAGCGGACAAAGCGCGATCGCCTCGATGCCGGCGTCCAACGCACGTGTTGTCAGCGCTTTCGCCGCATTGATACCAGCCGCATCGGCGTCGAGCGCGACATAGAGCCGGCGCAGCCTGGCCGGCCACAGCAGCGTTGCGAGATGATTGGCCGAGAGTGCCGCAGCAACCGGCAAGCTCGGCAGCACCGTTCGCAGCGACAGCAAGGTCTCGATGCCCTCCCCGGCCGCCAGCACATCATTAGCGGAGCCGAAGCGAACAGCATGTCCGAGCAGATCGCCCATCGCCCGCCGCGGCGTATCGATCGGCGCCTTGCCAAGTCTGCGAGCGTCGAAGCCGCCGGGATCGAGCCAGGTCCGATGGACGCCGGTGATGCGGCCATCAAGATCCGTCACGGCGGCAATCAGCGCCGGCCAAGTCTCGATCGTGTCCGTGTCATCGGGGCGATAGAAGCAGCGCGGATGGAAGCGGAGGGTATCGGCGCTGACCGGCGAATCAATGCTGCGATTTGCGAGATAGGTCTCTCCGAGCGTCCCAGGCAGCGGCTGCGCCATTGCAAATAGACGTCGGGCCGCTTTAGTCATGTCGCGCGAGCGCATGGCCTTGATCTCAACGCGCGGCTCTCGCTGCCATCGAGGCAGCTTCAAGAACCGGCGCGCCTCCTCGGCAATCTCGCGAAAGCTCGTCAGGCCACACGTCGTCCCGATGATGTCGAGGAGATCGCCATGCTCGCCGGTCGCGGCATCCACCCATTTGCCGGCCGCTCCTCTCGATGAGGCATGCAGCCGCACGAACAGCGAGCGGCCGGCCGTATTGCTGACGTCGCCAACCAGCCAATAGCGGCCCTCGCGCCTGCCGTTGGACAGATAGTGACGACAGACCGCCTCGGCCTCACGCGCGAGCCGGCCTGCCAGTTCGGATGCCTCGCGTGCCATCACGTTCGCTCCCGCCCGCGGACTCCTGCAACCGGAAACCGCTCCAGAACCTTGGCCAGGACCGCAGCGCCGCTCGGATCGGTCGGTACGAACATCCTGAGCTTCCAGGAGATGATCTCAGCGAACATCCCATAGGCCCGGAGACAGTCCATGAGGCCTTCAGCTAAGCCCGAGAGCTCGATGCGATGGACGCCCATGACGCGGACGCGCCGGAGCTGCAGGCCCTCGGCGAGATCGAGCGCGTAATCGTCACGTAGCAGGGCCGCGAACGCCTGCTCCGGCGCAAGCGCGGGAGCTTCCGCCGACATGGCAGAGTCCCAGCCGAGCGGGACCTTACGACCGATGATGCGCTCGCCCGCGTCGGTCTGAAGCCGGTAGACGCGCGTGAACTCCGCAGGAAGGCGCCTCCAGATCGGCAGCAACAGGCCCGTGACGAGATAGATCGTGCTCGTCGTGAACTCCGGGACCGACGCGAGCTGCGCGCTCCAGGCCGCCTTGAACTGCTCATGATCCGCTTCCACCCAATCGTGGTCAGCGAGTTTGGCGAGCGGCAAAGTCTGGCGTCCCGTCGGCCCCACGAGATGGACGCGTGGCTCGATCTCTCCGTCGTCGAGCAGCAAGCTCAGTGCCGGCAGCTGGATCGCGGCACGACTGGATCGGACGTTACGCAGCGCAACGGCGCGGCGCTGCAGGAGCCGCTCCAAGGCCTCGTTCAGCGGCATCGGCCGGTTGCGGTCACGCTGGGTGATGGTGACGAGATCAGTCTCTGCGCCGGTGGCCGGATGGGTGTAGATCGTCCGCCTCCCGGTGACGACGAAGCTCTCGGCGCGCAGCGTCTCCAGGCCGACGTCGTGGGTCCCGGAGGCGATGGCGCCCTCGATACGTGCCGCAAGCAATTGTTCGAACACCGTGAACAGGATGTTCTGCAACTCGATGGTCAGCGCCAGCAGCCGGTTCAGGAAGGTCGTGATCGGCGGCAGCTCATCACGCAGACCATTCTCGTCCGTCAGCTTCAATCCCGTCGCCTGCTCGAACCGCTGCAGCGAGCAGCTGCCGACCTGGCCGCGGACCAGAAGCCCATAGAGCTGGCGCAGGGCATCGCGGGCGTGCGGACTTTCGAGATTGTCCTCGGGGCGGAATAGCCCCTGGCCGCCGGTCTGGCGCTGGCCGCGGGTGATGGCGCCGAGCGTATCGAGCCGACGCGCAATCGTGGAGAGGAAGCGCTTCTCGGCTTTCACGTCGGTCGCGATCGGGCGGAACAGCGGCGGCTGTGCCTGGTAGGTGCGGTTGGTTCTTCCTAGCCCCTGGATCGCAGCGTCAGCTTTCCAGCCAGGCTCCAGCAGATAATGCACCCGCAGCCGCTTGTTCTTCGCCGACAGCTCGGCGTGATAGCTGCGACCGGTACCTCCTGCATCCGAGAACACCAGGATGCGCTTCTGGTCATCCATGAAGGCCGCGGCCTCCGCCAGATTCGCCGAGCCGGCCCTGGTCTCAACCGCAAGCCGATCACGGATGCGGACGATCCGCCTGGAACGGCCGGTCACCTCGGCGACCACATCGGTACCGAAGCGCTGGACGATCTGGTCAAGCGCGCCGGGCACGGGCGCAAGCGAGGCGAGGCGCTCGATCATCTCCTGCCGCCGCGCCACCGCCTCACGGCTCTCGACCGGCTGGCCATCGCGTGTGACAGGCCGAGAGGACAGATTGCCCTCGCCGTCGGTGAATGGCTCATAGAGCTGGACCGGGAAGGAATGGGCGAGATAGTCGAGAACGTACTCGCGAGGCGTGATATCGACCTGGACGTCGCCCCACTCCTCCGTCGGGATTTCGGAGAGCCGGCGCTCCATCAAGGCCTCCCCCGTCGAGACGATCTGGATGACCGCGGCACAGCCGGCGTCGAGATCCCGCTTGATCGCGTTGATCAGGGTCGGCGTCTTCATCGAGGTCAGAAGATGCCCGAAGAAGCGCTGCTTGGCGGACTCAAACGCCGAGCGCGCCGCCGACCTGGCCTGGGCGTTCAGCGTTCCGTTTGCCCCCGTGATGTTGGCCGCGCGCATCGCGGCCTCGAGATTGTTGTGAATGACCGCGAACGCCTCGGCGTAGGCATCGTAGATCCGCACCTGTTCATCCGTGAGGCGGTGCTCGAGCAGCTCGTATTCCACGCCCTCGAAGGACAGCGACCTCGCTGCATAGAGACCGAGCGCCTTGAGATCCCTGGCCAACACCTCCATCGCCGCGACTCCCCCCTCCTCGATGGCCGCCACGAAATCCGCACGCGTCGCAAACGGGAAGTCGGCGCCGCCCCACAGTCCCAGACGCGGGGCATAAGCGAGATTGTGGATGGTGGTCGCGCCCGTTGCCGAGACATAGACGACGCGGGCATTGGGCAGCGCATGTTGCAATCTCAAGCCGGCCCGCCCCTGCTGTGAAGCCGCCTGCTCGCCCCGATCGCCTCTGATGCCCGCGGCGTTCTGCATCGCATGGCTCTCGTCGAAGACGATCACGCCATCGAAGTCGCGCCCCACCCAATCGACGATCTGGCGGACGCGGGAAAGCTTCTCGCCCCTCTCGTCGGTCCGTAGCGTGGCGTAGGTCGTAAAGAGGATGGCGTCATCGAGCCGGATCGGAACGCCCTGGCGGAAGCGCGACAGTGGCGTCACCAGGAGTCGCTCCATTCCGAGCGCAGCCCAATCGCGCTGCGCGTCCTCGATCAGCTTGTCGGACTTGCTGACCCAGATCGCGCGGCGCCGGCCCTTCAGCCAATTGTCGAGCAGAATACCTGCGACCTGGCGGCCCTTGCCGGCGCCGGTCCCATCGCCGAGGAACCAGCCGCGCCGGAAGCGCACGGCCTGCTCGGCGTCCTCGCTGGCCGCACGCACGTGCTCGAACGTCTCATCGACGATCCACGAGCCGGCGAGGAATCCGCCATGCGCCTCGCCGGCATAGATGAGGCTCTCGAGCTGCGCATCGGAAAGGACGCCGTTGGTGACGAGCGGAGGCAGCACATGCGGTCGATAGGTCGGTTTGGGCGGCACGACCGAGGCCATCGCCGCCGATTGCACCAGCTTGGTCGGATGGGGTTTCGCCTCCGGGATCCGGATCGATTGCAGCTGATACGGTTCATAGAGCGCCTCGGTCAGGCGAGGCCCGTCCTCGGACGGATCATCCACGGGTTCATACGCAAGCTCGCAGCCGACCGGCTCACGCGACGGCGCCGGTGAAGGATCGCGAGCAGCCCGCGGGATGCGTCCTGCTCTCGGAAGGGGACCGACACACTCGCTGGCCTGCGAGATGAAGTGACCCGCCATCGGCAGCCGCGGTGGCACGAGCGCCGTGATCCAATCGAGCAAGGTCCTGACGTCGGGCGCTATCCCCGCCGACTGCGGAAGGACGCGAGGATCAGGCGCTGGCTGCTTGTCGATCACGATCAGGCGCGTGGCGATCGTCGTGCCTTGTCGTGCATAGACCGCTCCATCGATCGCAGCAGAGAATACGAGGCGACCTCGCTCCTGCAGGCGCACGAAGTCGCCCGTCCATGCCGGATTATCCGGGGCGAAACCGGCGGCTGTGATGGCAACCAGGCGCCCGCCCTCTCCAAGCCGCCCCAGTGCCGATGAAAGGTGGCGCAGCGTCGTATCGCCCTGGGGACGATCCACATTCACCGTTGCCGAGAACGGCGGGTTCATCAGGACCACGCTAGGAACGCAAGCCGCATCGAGATAGTCATCGATCTGCGCAGCGTCGAAGCGCGTCACGGCCACACTTGCGAACACCAGATCGAGCAAAGCGGCACGGCTTGCGGCGAGTTCGTTGAGCAGAAGCGAACTACCCGCGAGCTCGGCGAAGATGGCCAGGCTCCCCGTCCCTGCCGAGGGCTCGAGCACGCGATCGGCCGATGTCACTAGCGCCGCCGCGGCCGTGGCAAGCGCCAACGGCAGCGGCGTCGAGAACTGCTGAAGGGTCTGGCTCTCCATCGAGCGCTTGGTATGGCTCGGCAGAAGCGCTGCAATCTTGCCGATCATCGGCAGCAAGGCTGAGGCCACGCCATTGCTGGCCTTGATCATCGCGGGACCGTATTTCGCCAAAAACAGAACGGCGGCGATCTCGCAGGCCTCGTACGCCGTCTTCCAGTCCCAGCTGCCTTCGGCATCACTGGCGCCAAAGGCGGTCTGCATGGCGTGGCGCAGGCACTTCGCATCGATGCGCTCGCCGCGGGCAAGGCTTTGGAGCAACAGCTCGGCCGCACGATGGATGGCTTTGGCGCGTGCGAGGAGTGCGAAGGAAGCCGTACGGCTGCTCGTCTCGGTGACCATGGCAAAGAACCTCAAGGGAGAGCGAGGATGCGGAACGGCCGCCGAACGCTCTCTCTTGTCGGGCGACCTCAACCTGCGCGGCCCCACCTCTCTCACTCTCGTCTCTGCTCAGTTCACCGGGGACCTGCATGACAAAGCCCGGCCGAACTGGCCGGGCTTCCATCATCGATATCTTCACACGCGAGCCGTTCCGAACCGGGGGTCACTCCGCAAGGACAATCTCGTCGACTTCCTCAGCGCCCTCCGTCGCCTCCTCGTCCTCGCTGAGGAAAGCCGGGAGGCTGTCGCCACCTTCGCCTTCAGCTGCCGGTGCGACATCGGTCTCCGCTCCTCGCAGCGGCTCCGGCAACCAGCCGCTGCCGTCGAGCAGCCGCTCAGCTTCGCGCGCCATGTCCGGTTTCTTGAGGTGCTCGATGAGCTGGGCCGAGGCCTCGCCCTTGGCCTCGCGCACGGTTTGCAGGATCCGATGCTTGGTCACGCGCCCGAGATAATTACCCACCGTAGGCGTCCAGCCGGCCGTGATCATGTCGAGCCTGACCGCGCGCGACAGCCGGTCCGCCTGTTCGAGGCGACCACGAACGCCATGCGCAGACAGACGCCCTTGATGCACCCGGTTGGCCGGCTCAGAAATCGCGTTCACCGCCTGCGCGGCGCAATGCGCGAAGAGCTCGGCCTGCGCCGTCCCATCCATCGCCGTCAGGACCGCCCAGAGGTCCTTGTCGCTCGCCGGCAGCTTGGCTTTCCAGGCCGCGTGGCGGGCGGCAATCGCCTTTGCCGGGATGCTGTCCTGCAGACCCGGCGGCTGCTCCGGAAAGCTCGGGCTACGCAGCGAGATCTCGAGGCAATTGAGCGCCGAGCCGAACGGATAGAACACCGCCAGCGCGAAGCTGTGCAGCACCGCCTGGAAGGCGATCGACGGCTGCCGACCCAGCGCATCGCGCAAAGCGAGTGTGCGGTAGGCCGAAAGCTCGCTGATCAGCCGTTCCGGCAGAGGCCGTTCGACATCCTCCGCCTCCTCATCCGGCACCTCGCTCTGGCCGCCGCCGATCACGATGGTCGGCGCCGTTGTCCTGACCTCAGCTTCCGGAGTGCCGGCCCGGCTTTCGCTCCCCGCACCAGCTTCCGCATCCAGGTGGTCGCTGGTCGCGACTGCCTCATCCTCAGGGCGGACAAAGCCGCGGGCGACCCGAAGCCGGCCTTCCGAGTCGACGCTGACGAACGCGCCGGCGCGCGCAATGTCTGCCGCATCGAAGATCATGGGCCGCTCCTTGAAGGATTGCAGAGCGGCTTCGATCTCACCGAGGCGCCGATCGACCTCCTCGGGCAGCTCATCGGCCTGACCATGTTCCCCTTCGAGCTTGGCCTGTTCGGCCCTCAACGCTTCAATTGCGGCCTGCTCGCCGACGGTGAGTTCGGCCGGCTCCCCCTGAAGCTCGCGCAAGCCATGGGTATGCCCGAACGGGAAGTCGACGGCGGCCGCGATCCACTTCCAGCCCTCGATGCCGATCCGCTCGGCCTCTGATTGCAGCTTCTCCGTCACGAGGCGATCGAGCAGCGCGGCATCCTGCAGCCAGCCGCCGTCATCGGCCTCGAACAGATCCCGCAGCACCACACCTCCTGCGGCCTCATAGGAGGCGAGCCCCACGAAGAGGACCCTGCGATCGAAAGCCCGAACCGTCCGCTCCGTCAGCTGACGGCGAATCTGGTACGGCGCATCGCAGCCAGAGCGGCTGACCTGGTCCCAGACCTCCTGCTGGCGTGCATGATCGGTCGTGACCGTGAAGGCCATCAGCTGCTCGAGCGTCATCCCATCAGCGGCGTAGACATCGAGCAGCGCTTGGGAGACAGCGGCCAACCGCAAGCGCTGCTTGACGACCGCAACCGCCACGAAATGTCGCGCGGCGATCTCCTCCTCGCTCATGCCGCTGTCGCGCAACGCCTCGAACGCGCGAAATTGATCCAGGGGATGCAGACCGACACGCTGGTCATTTTCGGCAAACGAGTCATCCACAGCCGAGCCGGAGTCGCGAACCACGCAAGGCACGGCTTGCGTCTTGGCCATCCGCTTCTGCTTCACCAGCAGCTCGAGAGCCCGGTAGCGCCTGCCGCCCGCGGGCACTTCGAACATCCCAGTCTCCCTGCCGTCATCATCGAGCAAGGCGCGGACATTCAAGCTCTGCAGCAGCGTTCGCTCGGCAATACTCTCCGCCAGCTCCTCGATTGAAACGCCACCCTTGATCCGGCGAACGTTGGATTGGCTCAGGACGAGCTTGTTGAAAGGAATGTCGCGCGACGGCGACAGCGTGATCTTGTGAGGGGCCTTGGTCATGTCTTGATTCTCCACAACGGGCTGGCCCGGAGCCTCTCTCTCAGGCCTTCAACCCGCCGCAAAGCGCCCCTCACCCTCTCTCTCTTCACTGTCGCCAAACCGAGAGCTCACGCGGGGGCATGATCCGGAGCGTCCGGCTGAGGGAAGTCAGCCGCATCGGGTATCAGGCCGAGGAGATAGTCGGCCACGCGGCTGGCTTGGCTTGCCGCCCGGACAATGGCGCGATTGTCCTCGCGCAGGACGTCGAGCCAACAGCCGAGATAGTCGGCATGGCGCACGGTCGGCACGATGCCGAGCGCCGCGCAGCTGAACGCCGCCGCGATCTCGGCGATCAGCTCCTCAAAGGCATATTTGCGGCTGCCGAACCGGCCCGTGAGATCCCGATTCAGCCGCGAGGCATGACCACTCGCATGGGCAAGTTCATGCAAGGCCGTGCGATGCCAGTTGATTGGCTCGAAGAACACAGCCGGCGGCGGCACCTGCACGAAATCTTCGGCTGGTGCATAGAACGCACGATCACCTCCGATCCGGAAGTCGACGCCACTGTTGGCAATCAGCGTCTCGACCAACGGCTCGATCCGACCCGGCGGCGGAAGCGGTGCCACAGTCGCGATATCATCTGGCAGACCATCGCATTGGTCGGTGTTGAAGACGGTGAACCGCTTCAGAAACGGAATGGCTTGCGCCTCCTCGCCGACCGCGCGGGCACGCTGCCGTTCATCCGACGGCACAAAGCGGTCGGCATAGACGACGGAAACACCGCGCTCGCCCTTGCGGACATGGCCGCCAAGCGAGAGCGCTTGCCGGAAGGTCAACCAGCTCTGGCCCGTCAATCCGCGCTCGATGACAGCCCCCCAGAGGATCAACACGTTGATCCCCGAGTACGGCCGGCCCGTGGCCCCATTGCGCGGCAAGGCGAGCTGAGCCTTTGCTGCTTGCGTCCCCCAAGGCCGAACCCACGGCACCCGGCCAGCCTCCAACTCAGCGATGATCTTGCTCGTGATCTCCTCATAGAGGCTCGCCCGGCTCTCGCCGGCGCGCGCTCCAACTCTCCGTCCCTGCATCGCAGATCTCCGCGACGGGCGCAGCGGAACTCTCTCGCCACTTCGAACCCGTCACGGCCAACCCAGCCTGCACTCTTGCTCTCAACGAGCTCTTCGCGGCGGAAAACCTTCAGCGCGCTTCACGACACCGAAGACGCTGACGGCGTCGGAACAGCTCAAGCGCCTGATCTTGGTTTGGAGCGAATCCAAGCACCATCGTCTTTTGAAGAGCCGTGTGGTTCCGGAGACCGCAACATCTGCTTTCGCTGATACCGATGATCTTGCCGGTGCTGATGGCGGCTCAGCCCTTCGTCGCCTGCTCCGCCTCGGTCACCAGATATGGCGAATAGAGGCTCTACCGGAATAGGAGCGTGTGGTGCTCGAGAACTCCCCGTCGAGGGTCGCAGCCGCGGACCAGCCGTTACGCCACTGTCGTTCGAGACCCAGCGTCGTCAATGCAGCGTTCGGCGCCGGCCGCGCGCCGTTGATCGTAAAGCTCGCCCCGGGCAGTGATTGGAAAGCTGCAGCAATGCTGCGCTCGAGGTTGAAATTATGAGCCCAGGCGATGCGGCCGCGCCAGCTGAGCACGCCATCCGCCTCCCCCAGAGACAAGCCGGTCCGAAGTCCTATTTCGGTCCGATAGTCCGTCACTCGTTTCGCGGCATAGCTCAGGGCGAAAACCGAGGCGCCGGCGACCGACTGCTCAGTGTAGCGAGGCATATCAAGACTGACGGCCTGGCCTGCCGCATAGGGCGTCAGACTAAAATCGCGGACCGCGGGTATTGACAGACGATAGCCGGTTTCAAGGCGTCCGGAATAGGCGTTCACATTGAACGAGGCCTTCAGCCGGTCGATACCCGCGACGGCAATCGTACGGTCCGTCGTCACATCCTGCCAACCATAGGCCAGGGCGGCGTACAAATAAGCGGGTCCGTGGATGTGTTGAAGATAGGCGCCCGCCAGAAAGAGATCAGATCTTCCTGTACCGAGAGCGTCGACCGTGAAACCTGTGCCACCACCGGCAAGAGCAAATCCTGCGACCGTCGCGGGCGTCAATAAATAGTCCACCCCGACCGCGGTCCCGTAGATGCGGCT
Source organism: Bradyrhizobium sp. SZCCHNS2022 (assembly GCF_032377575.1). NCBI lineage: Bacteria > Pseudomonadati > Pseudomonadota > Alphaproteobacteria > Hyphomicrobiales > Nitrobacteraceae > Bradyrhizobium > Bradyrhizobium sp. SZCCHNS2022. Next base: position 5,185,912 of record NZ_JAUHHZ010000001.1, read on the forward strand.
GGTGGAGCGAGTTGATCCAGCTCCAGCGCTTCCATCCGTCGAGTGTGACCCGCCAAAGCCGTCGCCCCAGACATTCCAGCGCTGCTCGAAAGACGCTGGGTGCCTGGTCATGGATGCAAACGCGCTGTCCACCCTCCGGCCCGCTGCCATGCCCTCCTCGGCATAGGCCTGCGGGCCAGCTCCGCCAACGCCATCGCGTCCGGCATGACCGTGATCGGCGAGCAGGCTGATAAACTGCCCCATCGCATTGAACGTAGCCTGCTGCGGAGCTGACGCGAGCTCTCCCGATACCTGGGTCAGGCCCAACGGCGAAAGTGTGCCGAACACGAGCGGAATACTGCCCGTCGTATCGAAGAACCGCGTCAGGGCGGTGGCAACACTCTGCTGATTTGCAGACAGACCCCCGCCGTAGTTCGGTGCGCTCGGCGGAACGAAGTCGAGCGATAGGTCGAGATGAACGGCATTTGCGTCATAGCTGAGCGCGGATTTGAAGCCAGCCGGGAGGTTGGTATTCGCCAAGGAGGCAAACGTCCCGCTGACGCCGCCACCAGCGGTCAGAATCGTGTAGCGCTTGGCGACGTAGCCTCCTGCCTCGAAGATGGCATCGACCGTTGCCCCGCCCGGGCTCGCGGTGCCACTGATGCTGGCGAAACTCGAGGCCGTCGGATTCAGCTGGATGAGATAGATCGCGCCGGATTGAAACGCCAGATTCCCCACAATTGCCATCGAACTCCCGGCTGCGCCGTTTCCAGGCGCGAAGACGGTGCCATTGTTGATGCTGACCGTGAGCGGATCGATTGTCCCGGTGCCGGTGATCATTCCGGAGTTGAGGTTGACTGCCGAGGTCCCTGTGAGCGCTCCGTCCACCTGAAAAACGCCGCCGTTGATAGTCGTCGCTCCGGTGTAGCTTGCCGTGCCCGCGAGGACGAATGTCCCTGAGCCAGTTTTTGTCAGACCGCCGGCACCGCTGAGATCGAGGTCTGCGGTGCCAGATTGAACGACAAAATCGGTATTGGACGCGATCACACCGTTTCTGACCGTCCCACCCGTCAGAAGGACACCGCCGTTTTGGATCTGAGTGGTCCCACCAAGATCGAGGATCCCGCCTGCGACCAGCGTCGATCCACTCGCTGCGCCGAGCGTAGCGCCGCCCGAAAGCCGCAAGGTGCCCGCGTTGATCACCGTACCGCCGGTGTAGGCGTTGGCAGCGGCCAGGACCATCGTTCCAACGCCGTCGAACACCATCGTTCCAGCAGACCCTCCATCCGAGATCGTCCCTTGCACGGTCTGCGTCGTACCTGCCGGCGCCGCAAAATGTCCGCTTCCGGTGACCTGAAGCGCGTTGCCGATCGCAAAGTCGGAGCTGTTCGCGAAGGAGAGGCTCGTCCCATTCGCCATGGTGAGGGTGCCGCTGCCCAGGGCGTTGTTGTTGGCCACGACCAGGGAGCCCGCGTTCAGCTGCGTTCCTCCTGAATAGGTATTGCTACCCGACAGGATCAGCGCGCCGCTTCCGACCTTCGTCAGAGTGCCACCGGTCCCGGATATCACACCAGACACCTCTGTGTCGGTGTTCAACAGTCCAGTTGTGAGAGTTTTCGAGCCGAGGACATAGCTGCCAGCTCCTGCAATCGACCCAACACTCAAGCCGCTCGACGTCAACCCGGAGATGTCGACGGTCCCGCCGGAACTGGTGACGAGCTGAGCGTTACCCCCACTGCTGCTGCCGGTAAAGCGCGTGACTCCGAAGGCCCCCGTGGTGACGACCGCATCACCCGCCGTCGCCGAATTTTCGAACTGAAGCGTACCGAGATTGCCGGAGACACCGGACACCATGAAGCTCGGGCGATTGCCAGACTGATCGTCAACGCCCGCCCCGCTGATCAGCAGCGACGCCGCACCGCCAGCGTTTCCGGTGACGTTGAACGTATAGGCCGGTGCGCCGCTGAGAAAGGTCAAGCCGGCCACCTCGGTCGATTGCCTGATATCGATCGCGGTCGCAGTCGAGGCACCGAATTGTGCGGTATCCGTCGCGAGGGGGACCGACCCGACAGTCCAGTTCGCGGCCGTATTCCAATCCGAATTGAGGGGGGTCGCACGCCATCCCGGCGCCACGGAAACGACGGTCCGGGTGGCAGCACCAACATCGTTCCAGTTGAACGATGCCGCCGGATTGGTGCTCAGCCACATCTGAATCTGCTGCTGGCTGGGCGTCGACCAATTCACCCATATCCGCTCGAAATTGAGCTGCAGCAAGACATCGTAGGTACCAAAGCCGGGAACGACGTCCGGGACGGAAAAAATCACGCGACACTCCGCCGGCGTACAGTTCGTCCCAGACAAGCTCGCCAGCGTGTAGTGAGCCGTGCCCAGCACACCGCCGGCATCGATCGTGATATTCGCCCCGACCACGTTGAAGGTTGACGGTGAGCCGGCCGATACGGGAATGACGAAACTGGCGGGATTGACCAGAAACTGTCCGCTGCCGCGGGAGGACGTAAAATCGAACTGCCAGAGATCGGTCGCCGAAGCCGGACATGCTGCACAGCACACGGACGCGATCGCGATCACGACGCGAGAAGACACCTGACGCATGAACCACCCCCGGATACCAGATTATCCGAGGTTGCTATTTATGTCATCATGTTACCGTAAGTTTCCAGCAATTCGTGGCCAATCTGCGGCCGCCCCGACACAGCCACCGCACTATCTGATCGACCACCACCACAGGCTCTCGGGTTCGGCCCGGGCGGGCTTCCGCTTGATTTCATGCCAGAGGCAAAAGACGAGGAGCCACCCAGAAAAAGCGAGCCATAGCGCAAGAGCCGGGGTCATTCCCAATTCCGTCGAAAATATAACTAGTTCAAGGCAACCTATTCCGCGGCCGACTGCAGGGCAAGGCTGCCGCTGCGCAAGAGCCCCTGGCCACATCTCTCATCAGGCGCATTCTGCACAGCCAACAACCGACCTGCATTGAAGCCGTCCCGCGGCTCTGACCGGAGATCGCCGGCATCGGCGGTCCCGCGATCATCTTCTAAATTTCGCAAAAGCAGAATTTCTCCTTGCGCCGTCGGGCAAATCAGTGGTTCATAGGGTGCTGGCTCAACTCGTGGAGACAGCAATGACGGAACACACCGGCCCTAAGTCCGACCTTGTTCATATCTCAAAGCTGAATGGCGACTTCCGGCGAAACTACGGACCGCTGCTTGGAGCGTATCTGTATCTTCGTTCCATCGATGCCACCAGTCAGCGCCGTGTTCGGTGGCTGGGGATCCTGTCAGTGCTCGGATCCGCGCTTGCTGCTGTGCTCGCCCGATCTGGTGCCGCCTGGTGACGAGACGATCTACCCGCGACCTGAAACTCGATTGGCGATGCAAGATGTCTTGGAGAGAGATCACGACTACTTTGCAAGATCAGCCTCGTGGAGATCTGCTTGCGGGCTGCCGCGCGAGCGTGTCGAGCTCACGCTGTCACGATGCCGAGTACCAGCAGGTCACGGCGCGTCTCTCGCTATTCGTCCAGAGATCCACGAACTGTTCAACTCTTTGCAAGACCGGCTTGTTGCTGCGCCCGACATGGATGATCCGATTGCCATCGCGCTGCAGCAGCGCTGAGCACGACCTGCGGGTCCGCCCCGGCAGCAGCGTTGCCGCAATCGCGTCTGGTCCGGCATCGAGACGCATGATCCCGCGCTCGCTGCAGACCATCCTGAGCCTGGCGATTGCGAAGAAGTTGCTGGCCTCGGAAGGCAGCGCGCCAAAGCGGCGCAGCGTTTCGTCCTCGACGTCAATCCGGCCAAACGCATCGGTGAACTCCTGCCTTGGAGTTGGAAGACCACCTCTGCTAACCTGGCTGCCTGATTAAGATCCCCAATCCGGAGAGCCCCAAGGAGGGTCGTCATGGCAAAGGGCTCTGACATCCGCATGAGGTGGCAACTCCTGAGCCCCTACCTGAATAGGTCGCAGCGAAGTTTATGGGCTGCTGCTGAGGCTGAAGCGATCGGCTGCGGAGGTGTCGCATTAGTCTCCGGTGCAACAGGCATCTCCCATAAAGCGATATCAACAGGGGTGCTGAAAGTCAGAGCAACCAAATGTTCCGCGGCAGGAAGCTTGGTACCGACAGGAGGATCTTCTCGTTCTGGCAGAAAATTGACCGAAGTCAGTGATCCGCAGATCGAGCAAGTTCTCCAGAAAATGCTGTCAGAGGAAGTTGCCGGCGATCCGATGAGCCAGCAAAGATGGGTGCGTAGCAGCACCCGAAATCTTAGCAGGCGTTTGGGTGAGCAAGGCCATAAAGCCTGCCATCACACCGTCGCGCGGCTGCTGCGAAAAATGGGCTATTCTCTACGGGTCAACTGGAGAAAACGAGATGCGGGAGCGCAGCATCCTGATCGGGATGAGCAATTCAAATACATCGCCGTACTCAAGGATCAGTATATCCGCGAGCAGCTGCCGGTCATTAGCGTCGACACCAAGAAAAAGGAGCTAATCGGAAATTTTAGACGCGAGGGAAAAAGCTGGCGTCGCCAGCCCGTCGAGACGGAACCTCACTTCGCTAGCTATGCGAAATGTGTGGCAGTTCCCTTCGGCATCTACGACATCAATAAGAACAAGGGATACGTTACGGTCGGAACGTCGAACAACACTTCTGCATTTGCTGTCCATTGCCTTGAAACCTGGTGGTGCCATCACGGCCGGTCATTCTATCCGCACAGAAGCCGGCTCCTGATCCTTGCCGACAGCGGTGGCGCTAACGGGTATAATCTTAGGACTTGGAAGAAGGACCTACAAGAAAAGCTGTGCGATGCATGCGGCCTAACGGTCACCGTGTGTCACTACCCGCCAGGTTGCTCCAAATGGAATCCAGTGGAGTATAGGCTGTTCAGCCACATCAGCATGAACTGGGCTGGGCAGCCGTTGCGAAGCCTTGAGGTGATGCTTGCTTTCATCAGAGGCACGACTACCACGGCTGGACTGACCGTGGAAGCTCAACTCGATCAGACGATGTACCTAAAAGGTCGGAAGGTTACAGAACGCCAGCTTACCGAACTTGCGGTGTCGGCTCATGACATCTGCCCATGCTGGAACTACACCCTAACACCGCGTTCGAATTCCTGACTTCACCGTACCTCAGTTCAGTTTTTTTCATTGTGCGGGCGACCACTACTCACAAGCTCGAACAGAGCACCCGTGGGTTTAACCGGATGCATACTCTTCGCCACATGCGCGTACAGCTAAACCGAGAGCCGCTCCAGCACGTCGCGCACCAGCCCTTGCAGAAGATCGACTTTGTAGGCCGTCATCGGCAATGGTTTGGCACCCGAGCTTGCCGACTTGGCCGCTTCCGCAATCGATGCCGCATCAGCAACCTTGCCAGTGAGCTGGGCTTCTACCGCCGCGAGACGAAGTGGCACGGGCGCGACACCGCCGGCAGCAAGACGTACAAGCTGGAACCTGCCGCCGGCGATCACAACGCGGGCGCAGAGTTCCACAAGCGGCCATTCTGCATGGGTCCGGCTGATCGCCCGTTTGTAGGAAGCGCGCTCGCCCTCGAGCGGAGCAGGAAGCGCAATGCTCTTGAGCTTCTCGCCTGCAGTGAGCGTATGATCGGCATTCGCGACGGAGCCGTCACCGAGCAGGTCGGCGATCGTCAGCCGGCTGCGCCGGTCCGTGGTGATCTTCGCATCATAAGCGAGCAGAGCCGCTGCCATGGTCGACGGGTGCGGCGCGACGCAGTCGCCGAGATCGAAAGCAACGCCATAAAGATGATTGCCAGTCCGGGCAGGGCAGGTGCTGCCGCTTTTCTTCAAGCAACTGATGTCGGCACGGCGGAAGTACCAGCAGCGCGAACGCTGCGCGAGATTGCCGCCGAGCGTTGCAACATGGCGCACCTGTGGCGTGGCTAGCCCTTGTGCGCTCGCCGCAATACCAGGATAAGCCGCGGCGAGACGTGCGTCGGTCGCGATCGTGGCGATGGTGGTCAGCGCGCCGATCTGAACGGCGCCTTCGGCATCCCAGGTGATCGTCTTGTCGCCGGTACCCGAGATGTCGATCGGCACTCCCTGCGACACGCCGCTGCGACGGCGTTCGCTGAAGTCGGTCCCTCCAGCGCGGAATTCAGGCGTGGGATTCGCAGTGATCACGGCGACACTCATGCTGCATCCCTCCCCTTCAGCGCGGCGACCAGACGATCGGGCCGGAACGGAATTTCGGTCAGTCTCACGCCGATCGCATTGCGGATGGCATTGGCGATCGCGGGAGAGGTCGGCACGGTCGCGACTTCGCCGATGCCGACGCTGCCGCCCGGCACATGCTCGAAACCGGCCTCGTCGAAATGCACCTCGAGTTTCGGCATGTCGCCAATTCCCGGAATACGGTAGTCCTCCATGCTGCCGCTCAGGATATGGCCGCTCAAAGGATCGGTCTCCCGCGCCTCATAAAGTGCGTAGCCGACGCCCTGGATCACGGCGCCTGCGGCCTGGCTTCGCGCCAGAGCCGGGGCGGCGAGCTTGCCAACCGCAAGGCCCGTATAGGCGTTGAGCACGCGCACATGCCCAAGCCAGGTATCGACCTCGACCTCCATCACCTGCACCGAACTCGGCACGCCGGCGCCGACCACCATGTGGTTCATCAGACGCAGCACCCAGCCGAACACCCGGCCCATGAGTCCTGCCTCGTGCAGCGCAGGCCTGACTCCGGGCGGCGGCTTGCCGTCCTCCTGACGTCTCGCCGACACGGCGATATCGGGAGCTGCCGCGATCATCTCGCGCCACGGCGCGTTCGAGCCCGGAGCGGGTGTTCGAGAAGCGGTACGCTTGATTTCCGCTTTCAGCTTTTCGATCGCGAGCAACGTCGGCGGCACCACCGAAGCGGTGACACGGCTGCCGCCGGAACCCGGTCCGGGCGGAAGGTTGGAGCGGCCGATGCGAACGTCCACATCCTGCGGCTCGAGATCGAACGCCTTGGCGACGGTGTTCGCGATCACGCTGCGCGTGCCCGTGCCGATATCCTGCACCGCGCAGCTTGCGACAATGCGGCCACCCTCGACCGCGAGCTCGACCGAGGAGCCGGTCTGCCAGAGATAGAGCCAGTAGCCGGTGGCGACGCCGACCCCGCGCCGGAAGCGGCCGGTCTGGGAGGCGGCCGAATTGCGGCTCTTCCAGACGTCAAGGCCGGCAGCCCAATCGTATAGGCGCTGACGGTTGGGATCCGGATCCCAGAGCTTGCGCAGCTGAATCGGATCGATCTTCATGCGCAACGCCGCTTCGTCCACCGCCTGCTCCAGCGCAAACGACATCGGCGGACCGCCGGGGCCGCGGAACGGCGCGCCGGGCGGAAGATTGCTGAGCACGTCGAAGTCAACGAGCTCCTTTGCTTCGGCCGGATAGATCAGCCGGGCAAGGCCAGCGATCAGCGAGTTCACGGCGGCCCCGGTATCGGCATGCGCGGTCAGCGATAGCGCCTTGAGGCGGCCTTCCGGCGAAGGCAGTAACGACAGCTTCAGCTCGGCGGCCGGACGATAGCCGGCGACGGAAAGCTCCTCCTCGCGATCGAAGGCGACCCGCACCGGTGCCTTCGCTACGCGCGCAAGCTCGATCGCGGCGGTGGTCTCCAGCCCAACGCTGCCCTTGGAGCCGAACCCGCCACCGACATGATCGGCGATGACACGCACCTTGTCGTGCGGAAGGCCGAACCGCTTAGCGATCTTCTCCATGCTTTCGTGAATCGCCTGAGTCGAGATGTGCACGGTGAGATGATCGCCGTCGAACCTCGCCACGGCGGCATGTGGTTCGAGGCTTGCGTGCTGTTGAGCAGAGACGCGGAAGGTCTCCTCGACCAGCAGCGGATTGCGTTGCTGGCGCGCCTCGTCAAGCCAGCTCTTCGCCTGCTTGGCCCTTTGCGAGAACGGCGCCGAAGGTCCGCGCACATTTCCGCTCCACGACACCGGAGCGCCGCCAGCGCCCTCGGACACGTTCCCGGCACGCTTGCGGTCCCTTTTTTCGAACACGACTGGCGCATCGTCGCGTCGCGCAGCATCCAGCCCGATCACGGCGGGTAAAGGCGATGCCTTGAAGCTGATCGCAGCGATTGCCTTTAGCGCGGTGCGGCGATCCCTGGCCGCAACGGCTGCAATGGGCGCGCCGACGAAGCGGACCATGTTGTCGTCGTCGAGCAGCGGCACGACCGCAGCAACACCGGCCATGGCGCGCGCCGGCGCCAGATCAAGCCCGGTAATTTCAGCATGCGCGACGTGCGAACGCAGGATGACGCCTTCGAGCTGGCCGTCATGGTGGATGTCGACGGTGTAACGGGCCAGTCCCGTTACCTTGTCGCGGGCTTCCAGTCGCGGCGCGATCGGATCGATGCCGTCGAAGCGGCCCGAGCATGCTTCGGCCACGGCGCGATAGATGCCTTCATAGGCGCCGCAGCGGCAGAGATGTCCCGATAGCGCTTCGGCGATCTCCTCGCGCGAGGGTGTGGCCGTGCCCTTGGCCGCGCGCCAATGATCATGGAACGCGGTGGCTTCGACGACAAAGCCGGGCGTGCAGAACCCGCATTGGAGGGCGTCGTGCGCCATGAACGCCTTCTGTACGGGGTGCAACCCTGCGGCTCCGACGCCCTCGATGGTCGTCAATGATTTGTCGGCAGCCGCCCGCGCCGGCAAAAGGCAGCTCACGGCGGGCGTGCCATCGAGCAACACGGTGCAGGCACCACAGACACCGGAGCCGCAGACGAGTTTGGTGCCGGTGAGGCCGCTATCGCGGATCACCTCGATCAGGAGCGCATCCGGATCATCGGGTAGCACCAGAGGCCGTCCATTGATGGTCGTGATCGTCATTTTCGAACTCCCGTTTTGCGTAGGGACTTCCTTGCGGACGGCGCCATCGCGCCGGCGATCAGCATGCGCAGCATGGTCTCGAGCTGTTTGAGGAACGCGTCGACCGGCTGCATCGATGGGAAAGCGGTTTTGGTGCCGTGGACCGCCATCTCGACACAGCGCGCGAGCTCTCGCACGCTGACACCGCTTTCGAGCGTGAGCTTTCTCTTGCGGCACACCCGCGCGATCGTGGCTGCAATTTCATCGCCGAAACGGCTCGAATAGCTCTGATAAAGGTCGCGCGCCTGCGCGAGGTGCTCCGAAAACAGCTCCTCGCTATGAGGCGAGTCCTTGAGCGAAGCGAGCATCGACTGCATTCGCGCGCCGATCTCGGCGACCAGGATGTCGGCAAGCTCGAGGCCTGCTTCCTCCGCAGCCTTGGCCGCCGCGACTTCCGCAGCAAGCCCCTGCTCGTAGAGCCGCTCGATGACTGCGCGAAACAGCGCCTCTTTGGAGGCGAAGTGATGATAGAGCGCCTGCCGCGTCAGACCGGCTTCCTCAGCCGCCTGCTCGATTGATGAGCGGCGGAAGCCGTGGCGCCGAAACACGCGCATGGCGGCGTCTAGGATCCGGTCCTGGGGAGGGGCCTTGGCCTGCATTTGGTCAGTTTTGACAACGGCGACCGAACTGTCAAATCACAGTTCGATGACGGCGTTCTACGCGCAAGAGCGAAACTCGCCCTGCTCGGGGGGGGGAGCATCGCCGCATTCCACTGGCCGGCATTGGCGCTCCGAAGACGTGCCTGCGCCGGTAACGTCTCCTGTTCGAAGACACTCACGGTTCAGCACACAGAACATTCACCAGGGGAGCAGACGATCATCCGGGTTTCCATTCGGCAATGAAGTCACGATGCGGGACAAACAACCCGGGTGAGCGATACATTTATCATTTTGCAAGGGCCCGAGCCGGATGGCGGCGACGCGCCTTCTCGTCGCAGCTCCGTTCACGACAGCACCGGCCCCGCCCGCGATCTGCCGCTCAATTGAGTTTAGTCGCGATTTTCGACCATCGCGGCCTTGTCCGGTCAAGAACCGTACGGCGAAGGTCGTGAACCTATGCTGCATCATAAGGCGAATAGCCAAGGTTGGGAAAATCTGGTCTATTCTGGCCTTGCGAGCGGCCTCCGGCAGCGAGGCCCCCATTCTGAGATCGGCGACCAGCGGAGTCAGCCTTGGTTCCACCCACGCTTCTCATCCCAGATCATGAAGCTCCTTTCCAAGCGGCGGCGTCAAACGGAAATCGGAAAAAGCGACCTCGAGCCCGAATCGCTCTGGTGTGCAGGCCATGGGTCCGACGAGATAGGAAGAGTTCCTGGGGAATGGCGCAAGCCGCATGAGAGGCCAGATCTTTCCATCGTTCGATGCCTGTAAACGGACGACCCCATGCGCAACCGTGACACGCAACCGAAAGTCACTGGCGTCGTGCACATAGGTGGCTGTTGCCCAATCCGATTGACCCGCAGTCAGCACGCTCGACAGCATGGCGCGCCCGTCGGAGAATTCGATTCCCGCCTTTAGCCAGCATCGTTCGTCTACACGCACCATCAGGCCCGCTTGATCGTAGAGCGCTTTGAAATTGGCTCGCACGCGGAGTTCGGCGGTGAACGCATCTCCCGCCTGAAAAGCGAGAAAATGTCCACTATCGCGGATGAACCCGTAATGAGTTTCGCGCCAGAAATCGGTCGCTCGGTCGGTTGCTAGCTCAAGAAGGTTTTCCCTTTCTGACCAGTTCTCTGGCTCATTGAACCAATTGCCGTCAGACTTACCAAACATCTCTTGTGCTCGCTCTGATAAGGTCGCCGTTCAACAACGACGCCAGGCCACTTTCCCAGAAGTATAACTCGTCTGCGTCCCAGATCCGCCTGCGTGAAAAGCGGCTCTCGACGTGTCGAAGAAGACGTCCTCGAATCGCTGCAGGTCGCGACAACAAGGGTTCACCAACGAGCCGCATCAAGTGACGCTCCAATACGTCAGACACGTCCTTTCTATATCCCCGCATCGGCACTTCAGCCATGACGACAAATGTCTCCGTCGTCTGCCCGCTAGGACAAGTTCGACTTATGCTCCTTGGCTGGCTTTGCACCTCGTGAGCAATGGGCGGAGCGGAAGACGGGAAGGCATCCGCAGGAGGGACAGCATAGCGGTCGTAGTGTCAGCGGCGGGCCCCGGGACCGAGTGCAGTCGCCAGACCGGCTAACAAGGCACCCGCGTTTGCGACAGTCAGGACGGTGCCGCGGGGCGGCAGTCCCCAAACGCGAGTGCCTCCGGCGAGCGACACCATGACGGCGCGCTTTTCTTCGTCGATGCGCTAATCGAGGTTCTAAGGCGCGCTCTCGACTGGCTGAACGGCAGCGGTTCATCTGATAGTGCCTACGCCAAATTCATATAACGTTGGGGCTGAGCGCGTTTGGTCCAAGCGCTGGAGCTGTCGGGCCGGACGAGGTCATGTGGAAGACCTGCACTTTCGTGAGGACAGGTGACGCGCCTTCTTTCGTCCAGACGAAGATAATCAGAAAGACGCGCGCATCTTGCAGGATTGGTGTCGCGCTTGTCGGAGCTGCGCAACTCGTCCGATGCATCAGAGGGGCCTCAAAGGTCCAAGCACCTGCGCTAGCGCAGAGGCGAGCTCGTCGCTTTTGAATGGCTTTGACAGGCGTGCCAAATCAGGCGCAAGGCCCTCTGTTTCCGCATAACCAGATACGATCAGAACTCCTGCGTCGGGACGAGCCGCAAGGACAAGGCGGGCCAGTTCTACGCCACTCATACCCGGCATCAGATGATCGGTTACGAGCAGATCGATTGGCTCACCCTGGTGCACAAAGCGCAGTGCCTCCTCTGCGGAAGCGGCCTCAACGATGGAGAATCCCAAACCCTCCAACATGTCTGCCGTGCTGGCGCGGACCAGATCCTCATCATCCACGAGGAGCGCATGGCCGCGAGGTCCGACAAGGACCCGTGCATCAAGTGACGAAGACCGTGTTTCTGGAGCCATGTCGCTGCGCGGAAGCCAGAGCTCAATGTTTGTGCCGAGCCCCGGCCTTCGCCACCCCACAACATCACCATGGGCACTGGCGATCGAAGGAGGATCGCTGCGGCGGTTCTCAGGCTTTGAGGCCAAAGCTCGATCGGACCCAGTGAGGTCTGCGACCAATCGAAGGTTCGAATGAGCCGGCCCGCTTCTCCTCCGTCAGCCAGAAAGCTCCGGTTTATCTCTTCGTGCAGCCCCACAGACACCGTTCTCCTCGGGAGGCCTCGCTCCTGGCCGTTCTATTCAATAGTGCTGGTTCACCTCAGACCCGCTTGCGGCCCACACAAACCTCGCCCTAACAACAACTCCGCCAGTGACCTAAGGTTCCAGGTGTCACTGAGATCTGCACACAGCTGCGATCGGTCCTTGCCAGGCTGGGCGAGACTACCCGTCGGGAGCCCAATTCTTCGCCATTCTATCCAAGGCCCGCACCAAGGCCCCAGATCTCTTCCCCGGTCCTCCTGCAGCATCTTGACTGCATTCAGCGAGGAGGCCGCCCTGGAGCAATGGAGCTGTAGGTACTCGCCTGGCCCGCAACCGAGCATTTCTAATGAGCCCAACTCAGATTGACAACTTCAAGCAGCGTCGGCTCGTCGAGTTCAAGGATGGATGCCGCTATGGCAGATTCGGGAAGACGAAAGCTTATGAGCTGATCGCGCGCGAGCGGATCAAGGCTTACAAGATGGGGGGTAAGACACTCATCGATCTCGACAGCATCGACGAGTATCACGCCTCGCTGCCTCGCGTTGAATCAAGAGCAATGATCTAAGCCCGCCTTTGCTGCGGCGGGGCCTCCCTCACGAAGCCGATCGAGCCGGTCGGCCCGATGCTACATCAGGCATACACGTTCCGGTCACGAATGCGGTGCTCGCCGCTTCACTGAAGCCGAACATGTACCGGAGCGAGGACAACCCACCCGGTCATCCGGCAGAGCGGTTTGAAGCGATCCACGGCCGCCACTTGTGCATCAGAGCTCGGCGCATTTGCGTTCACCATTATCGTCAACAAGCGCACCGAGCGAGACGAGCAATCAGCCTCTGAAGCTCCGCTGCAGTAAGCCCCCTGGTGATCGCCGCCTCGCGCCGGAGAGCGTGTTCCAAACTCGTATCGTGCCCGACCCACGGGCAGACTGAAGGCTTGCGCTCGGCACCAGCGATTTGTCAGTGTCGTGCATCTGTTGCGACTGAAAGTTCCAGCATGACGACCGACCGATTTACCATCCGCTCGATCAAAGCTTTTTGCTTTCGCTATCCTCTGGCGACACCGGTTGTAACGTCGTTCGGTCGAATGGGCGACCGGCCGGCCGTCTTTATTCGCGTTATCGATGAGGATGGGATCGAGGGCTGGGGGGAAACGTGGTCGAATTTTCCGGCACCGGGAGCCGAGCACCGCTAGCGCCTTGTCAATGAGGTGATTGCGCCAGGCATTGCCGGACGTAGCTTCGGTGTCCCCTCCGAGGCGTTCGAGGAGCTGACAAAAGGGACCGAAGTGTTGGCGCTGCAGTGTGGCGAGCCCGGCCCCTTGGCTCAAGCGATAGCGGGTGTCGATCTCGCCCTCTGGGATCTCGTTGCCCGGCGCCGACGCCTGCCTTTGTGGCGCTTGCTTGGGGGGAGTGCGAACACGATCAAGGTCTATGCCAGCGGTATCAATCCCGGCGGCGCTGCGCAAACGGCGGAAGCCGTGCTGAAGCGTGGGCATCGCGCGTTGAAGCTGAAGGTCGGCTTCGGTGCCGACATCGATCTTGCGAATTTGGCCGCACTGCGCACTATCGCGGGAAGCGGCATGCTCGCTGCAGACGCCAACCAGGCTTGGTCGACCGAGCACGCGCTGACCATGCTGCCGCGTCTTGCCGCATTCGAGTTGCGCTGGCTCGAGGAGCCGATCCGAGCCGATCGACCGCGCGACGAGTGGCGCAGGTTGCGCGCACACGCACCAATGCCTCTCGCCGCCGGCGAGAACATCGCGAGCGTCGGCGGATTTGAGCAGGTATTGGCTGAGGACGTTCTGGGAGTCGTGCAGCCGGATATCGCAAAATGGGGCGGCATCAGCGCCGGTGCGAGCCTCGCCCGCGATATTATCAAGTCAGGTAAGACGTTCTGCCCTCACTATCTCGGCGGCGGCATCGGACTGCTTGCATCCGCTCATCTGCTGGCCGGTATTGGCGGCGGAGGATTGCTGGAAGTCGATGCCAATGACAATCCACTTCGGGACCAGTTCTGCGGTCCCGTGGCCCGAGTCACCGACGGAACGGTTGCTTTGGGCGAAGAACCCGGGATCGGCCTCGTGCCCGATCTCGCCTCGATCGCTCAGTATCGCAGCGCCTAAAGCACGCCGTGAGTTTGGCTGGACGTCCGGACAGCTTTCATGATCGCACCCGAACCTAAAGAATCCGGAGTGCATGAGCGGGTGTTGAGGCAATGACATTTGATGAAGCGTGCCAGAGCTGGGCCGGGCCTCCACTGAAGCCGGCCAGTAGCATAGCTCTGGCAGTAAGGCTTCGACCGGCCGGCTGCGGAAACTTTGCATCTCAAGCCGCGGAACAGGATTGAGAAGCGCCGAACAGCTTCAGAAATCGTCGGCGCCCAATCGTTCTTATCAGGGTTTGATAAATCCAGGTCGATGTCGATATGCGACCTTGCGTCCGTTATGCTCTACCAACTCGAGTCCTACTCCGACTAGCCGTCCATCCACGACCGCTAAGCAAGAAGGCTTTCTCGCAAGGCGTCTGGATACGCCGCGCTTGCTGATTTGCGCAGCAATCCTCTATCCACAACAAGCGAACAAACCTGCCTTGATGACCATGCCAGGACGCCAGGACAATAATCAGCTCCGACTGCTCAAGTTAAAGACGTGTGCCGGTATGGCAAATTCAGCAAAGCGAAAGCCTATGAGCTGATCGCGCGAGAACAGATCAAGGCTTACAAGATGGGAGGCAAAGACACTCATCGACCTCGACAGCATCGACGAGTATCACGCCTCGCTGCCCCGGGGCGAATCTCGGGCGATGATCTGAGCTGATTTGCGCACCGGCTCGGCAGCCCTCTCACGAAGCCGATCGAGCCGGTCAGCCCAATGCTGCATCAGGCGCACGCGTTCACCCCAATAAGCCGCCCTGTTATAGATGCCGCGGATCTTGTTCTTGTCGCCCTTGGCAAGCTGGCGTCGCACCACCTCGTCCCGGCGCCGCCTTTTCTTCTCATCTGTTTCGTGGGCAAGCTGAGCTTCCACCACATCACCGTCGAACACGCCTTCTTCATTGAGCAGGGTCGACGCACTCGAGCGAAAGCCGTGCGCGCAGTGGTCGCCACCGGGGCCGGTGTCATAGCCCATGATCCGCAAGGCCTTGTTGATCGTATTGTCTGACATCGGCTTGGCATCGTCATATGAGAACAAATAACGGCCGCGGCCAGTCAGAGGTCGCAGCTTGGCTAGGACAGCAAGAGCTTGCCGGGAAAGTGGCACCTCGTGATCATCTCGCATCTTCATTTTCGCCGCCGGGATGAGCCAGACGCAATTCGCCTCGTCGAACTCGCTCCATTCCGCCAACCGCAGCTCTCCTGGCCGAACCATGGTCAAAGCGATCAGCTTGAGCGCGTAACGCACCAATCCGCCGTTCTTGGCGTCATAGACCTCAATCCTTCGCATCAGATCGCCGATATCATCCGGGTCGGTCAGCGCTGGGCGCGGGCTACTCTTGGGCGCCCTGGTCAGGGCATGGGTCAAATCGCGGGTGGGATCGCTGTCGCAGTAGGCCGCGCCGACGCCAAACTGAAAGACCCGTGACGCTGTCGATCGCAGCCGCCCAACCGTGTAGAACCGGCCCCGCGCCTCGACGCGGCGCAATGCCGTCAGCAACTCCGGCGGGGTGATCTCACAGAGCGGCCGGTCTCCGATCTCGCGATAAAGCTGATCGAGATTCCATCGCTCGCGCTTGATCGTCGCCTCGGCTTTGTTCTCTCGCTCGAGCTTCGTGGTCACCCACTCTTCCCCGACCGCCCGGAAGGTGTGCCTGAGCTTTTCGTCTTCCTGGCGCTTGGCCTCGCGCACGACGACCGGATCCTTCCCTTGGTCGAGTAGCTTTTCGGCCTCATGGCGCTTGTCGCGCGCAGCCTTCAGCCCAACGCCTGGGAACGTTCCGAACGACATGTTCTTGCGCCTGCCGGCGAAACGATAGCGATAGAGCCAGAGCTTGGTCCCGTTGGGCCGGACGACGACGCTGAGGCCCTGGCGGTCAGCAATCGCGTATTCCTTGGCCGCCGGCGCGGCATTGCGAATTCTGGTATCGCTCAGCTCATCCATGGGGCGCCCCTCGTGATCGAGCGACGCGCCAGTGTACCCGGCCTGTCCAGTGTACCTACAGTGTACCCGAAAACGCCGGATGCTCTCGAACGGTCGCGAACCGTTTCGAGCGGTACTATAGCACGAAAAGACTGATTTTATGGCGGTTTTCGTCGTGCCACGAACCAGCGCGGACGAAAAAGAACGGGGTCGGAAGAGGGGATGGTGCCCAGGGGCGGGATCGAACCACCGACACTGCGATTTTCAGTCGCATGCTCTACCAACTGAGCTACCTGGGCAGGTCTCGTTCGGGACAGAAAAGCCCGGCGAGCCGGCGGGTTATAGTGGGACCGGGCGGTGCTGTCTACCGCCCAAGCGCGAAGTTTTCACATTCCTTTTGCAGTTGCTCGGAGGGCGCCGAGGCGGCCGCCAGACGGCCTGCGCCGCTGCGGCAAGGTCATGAAAACACGGCCTTATTCGACATCCTCCTCGTCACCTTCGGTGGCCGGGATGACATAGGAGCCGCTCAGCCAGCGGTGCAGGTCGACGTCGCGGCAGCGCGGCGAGCAGAATGGCCGCACGGCCTCGGCCGCGGGCCGGCGGCAGATCGGACAGCGGCCGGCGGGCTTGGGCGAGGCGGCGGTGGGCGGGGTGGGCGATTCGTTCGACATGGCCGCTATCTAGGCGCCCTGGGGGCGTGATGCACCCCCTCGGAGACGGCGTCAGACGCCGACGGTGTTCAGCCAACCGAAGCGGATCGGAAAGCCCTCGCCGGCGAGCAGGGTCGTGGTCTCGTACAGCGGCAGGCCGACGACGTTGGTGTAGGAGCCGACCATCTTCACCACGAACGAGCCGGCGATGCCCTGGACGGCGTAGCCGCCGGCCTTACCCCGCCATTCGCCGGAGCCGATATAGGCCTGGATGTCGTCCTCGCTGAGCCGCTTGAAGCGGACGCGGGTCTCGACCAGGCGCTGGCGGAACGCCTCCTTCGGCGTGACCAGGGTGATCGCGGTGTAGACGCGGTGGTTGCGGCCCGACAGCAGGCGCAGGCACTGCGAGGCCTCGTCGACCAGGTTGGCCTTGGGCAGGATGCGGCGGCCGACCGCCACGACGGTGTCGGCGGAGATGATGAAGGCGCCGCGCAGCTCGTCGTCGAGCTGGACGGATTTCAGCGCCGCGTCGGCCTTGGCGCGCGCGAGGCGATTGGCACAGGCGCGCGGCAGCTCGCCGCGCTTCGGCGTCTCGTCGACGTCGGCGGGGCGCAGCGCGTCGGGCTCGATGCCGGCCTGGTTGAGCAGCGCCAGGCGCCGGGGCGAACCGGATGCAAGAACGATTTTGGGGCGGCCGAGCATGCTGATTTCGCTAGGGGATTCGGAAAGCGTAAGGCGGGCGCGCGGAACCTATCGGAAGGGGTGCCATTCCACAACCCGGAGACTGCGACAAGGCTGCGACAGCCTGCTCTACGGGCTCAGTTTGAGCGGCGGACGACGTTGGTATTTCGGTTCGATGACACCTCGCCTGGGGAACCGGAACTCACAACCCCGCCGGGCCGGGCTTGGCGAAGCGCTTGCGGATGCGCGCGAACAGGCCGTCGCAGACCTCGCGATAGGCCGACAGCTTCTGCTCGCGATTGCCGTCGGTATTGGTGGGGTCCGGCGTCGGCCAATATTCGACGTCGGCGGCGATGGTGCGGGTCAGCTCGAGGGCCTTGTGATGCGCTTCCGGCGACAGCGTGATGATGAGGTCGAAGTTCAGGCCCTCCCAGTCCTCGAGCTCCTCGAAGGTGGTGGGCTTGTGCTGCGAGATGTCCTGGCCGAGTTCGGCCATCACCGAGACCGCGAACGGGTCGAGCTCGCCCTTCTTGACGCCGGCGGAGCGGACATAGAGCGCATGCGGAAACATCTGGCGCAGCAGGCTTTCGGCCATCGGCGAGCGCACGCTGTTCTGCCCGCAGGCGAACAGCACCGCCTGCGGCTGGCGCGCGCGCGGCGGCCCCTCGGCCATGCGGCTAGGCGCCCTTGGCCGGAAGCTGGGACGCGCGCTGGCGGGCGCGCGGCGTCACTGGCCCTCGCCCTTCCAATGCAGCACCGTAATCAGGGTGAACAGCCGGCGCGAGGTCTCGAAATCGACCCGCACCTTGCCCTTGAGCCGCTCCTGCAGGGTACGCGAGCCCTCGTCATGGATGCCGCGGCGGCCCATGTCGATCGCCTCGATCTTGTCGGGCGTGGCGGTGCGGATCGCCTGGTAGTAGCTGTCGCAGATCATGAAATAGTCCTTCACGATCCGCCGGAACGGCGACAGCGACAGCAGGTGCGTCACGACCGGCGTGCCGTCCTCGCGGCGGATGTCGAACATCAGCCGGTTGGCGGTGATGCCGAGATGCAGGGTGAACGGACCGGCGCCGTCGGCGCCCTCGGGCGCGAACAGGTTCTCCTCGACGAGGTCGTAGATCGCGATCGCCCGCTCATGCTCGATGTCCGGACCGGAGCGGCCGATCGACTCCTCGTCGAGCGTCACCGCCACGATGCGATTGGTCCGGTCGTCGCCTGGCGGGTGCTGGGTCATGGCAGGTTGAGGCGTATTCCCACGGAGCGTGAATGGGCGTCGAGACCCTCGGCCTTGCCCAGAGTCATCGCCGCTGGCCCCAGCGCGCGCAACTGCTCAGGACCGCATTTCAACAGCGACGTGCGCTTCATGAAGTCGAGCACGCCGAGACCGGAGGAGAACCGCGCCGAGCGCGCGGTGGGCAGCACGTGATTGGAGCCGCCGACATAGTCGCCGATCGCCTCCGGCGTGTGCGCGCCGAGGAAAATGGCGCCGGCATTGCGGACACGGGCCGCGAAGGCATCGGGATCGGCGGTCATGATCTCCAGATGCTCGGCGGCGATGGCATCCGCCAGCGGCACGGCCTGGTCGAGGTGGTCGACCTCGATGATGGCGCCGAAATCGGCCCAGGACGCGCCGGCGATCTCGGCACGCGGCAAGGTCTTGAGCTGGCCTTCGACGGCGCGGGCGACGTCGGAGGCCAAGCGCGGGCTGTCGGTGATCAGGATCGATTGCGCGCTGGCGTCGTGCTCGGCCTGGGCGAGCAAATCGGCGGCGATCCAGTCGGCATTGCCGCTGTCGTCGGCGATCACCAGCACCTCGGACGGGCCGGCGATCATGTCGATGCCGACCTTGCCGAACACCAGCCGCTTGGCGGCGGCGACATAGGCATTGCCCGGGCCGACGATCTTGGCGACGGGCGCGATGGTCGCGGTGCCATGGGCGAGCGCGGCCACGGCCTGGGCGCCGCCGACGCGGTAGATCTCGGAGACGCCGCCGAGATGGGCGGCGGCCAGCACCAGCGGGTTCAGCCTGCCGTCCGGCGCCGGCACCACCATCACGAGCCGGCCGACGCCGGCGACCTTGGCGGGAATGGCGTTCATCAGCACCGAGGACGGATAGGCCGCGGTGCCGCCAGGGACATAGAGACCGGCCGACTCGATCGCGCTCCAGCGCCAGCCGAGCTCGACGCCGGCGGCATCGGTGAAGCGCTGGTCCTGGGGAAACTGCTTGAGGTGGAAAGCTGTGATGCGGTCGCGGGCGAATTTCAGCGCATCGACGGTGGCCGTGTCGCAGGCCCTCACCGCGGCTTCGATCTCGGCGGGCGTCACGCGCAGCGTGGCGGCGTTCAGCTCAAGACGGTCGAACTTGGCCGTCGCCTCGAGCAGCGCCGCATCGCCGCGCTTGGCGACGTCGTCGACGATGGCGCGGGCGGCGGCTTCGACGTCGGCGGAGGTCTCGCGCTTGGCGGCGAGAAACTGCCGAAACTGGGCGTCGAAATCGGCGCTGGCGCGGGACAGGCGAATGGGCATCTCTGGCACTTTCCGAAGGGGTGGCTGCCCCCGACCCCCTGCTCAATGGCGCGGCAGCGCGGGGCCGTCAACCCTTTGAAACCGCCTTACCCGGTCAGCGGCGGGACGTCGTCGGAGGTGCCGAGATCGTCGGCACCGAGATCGGTCAGCTCGCATTCCAGGCATTCGACATCGAGTCGCAGCGCGCCGCCATGGGAGAACAGCAGCAGCGCACTGCCGGCGGGCGCCTCGGCTCCGGCGTGGAATTCGATGCCGATCAGCTCCAGCGCCGCGTCGGGCGCGGCGAGGTCGATGCGGCGCGACTTGCAGGCGAGCACCCGGTCGAAGCGCAACGCGGCCAGCAGCCGTCGCGGCTCGCTCTCGCCGTGCAGCGCCTGGTCCCAGTCGAGCCGGTTCATGCCGATGACCAGCCGCTTCTCGGCCTGGCGCCAGATGATGTCGGCCGGCTGCACCCGCGCGTCCTGCACGTGGGCGGAGATCACGGCGAGATCGTCGGCGTCGAGCGCGATCAGTTTGAGCCGGTCGGTCACGACATCATCCCCCTGGCAGCCTCATTCGCGGATGCGCTCGATCGTGGCGCCGCAGGCCTTCAGCTTGTCCTCCAGCCGCTCGAAGCCGCGATCGAGATGATAGACGCGATTGATCATGGTTTCGCCTTCCGCAGCAAGCCCGGCAATGACCAGCGACACCGAGGCGCGCAGGTCGGTTGCCATCACCGGCGCGCCGCGCAGGGTCGAGATGCCCTCGATCCGCGCGGTCTCGCCGTCCAGACTGATACGCGCGCCGAACCGCGCCAGTTCCTGGACGTGCATGAAACGGTTCTCGAAGATCGTCTCGGTGATCGCGGACGCGCCCTGCGCACGCACCATGAGCGCCATCAGTTGCGCCTGCAGGTCGGTCGGGAAACCGGGGAACGGTGCGGTCGTCACCTGCACCGGGCGGATGCCGTGACCATTGCGCACGACGCGGATGCCTTCGGCATCGCTCGAAATCTCGGCACCGGCTTCAGCGAGCACGTCGAGCGCCGATTGCAGCAGCTCGGGCCGGGCGCCGGCGAGACGGACGTCGCCGCCGGTCATCGCCGTCGCGATCGCATAGGTGCCGGCTTCAATGCGGTCGGGCAGCACCGTATGCCGCGCGCCGTGCAGAGACGCCACGCCCTCGATCTCGATGCGGGGCGTGCCGGCGCCGCTGATACGTGCACCCATCTTGTTGAGGCAGTCGGCGAGATCGGTGATCTCCGGCTCGCAGGCGGCATTGGTGATGATTGTCGTGCCCTTGGCGAGGCTCGCGGCCATGACCGCGACATGGGTGCCGCCGACGGTGACCTTGGGGAAATCGATGGTGCCGCCACGCAGCCCGCCCGGCGCCTTGGCAACGACGTAGCCCGCATCGATCTCGATGCCGGCGCCGAGCCTCGTAAGCGCCATGATCAGGAGATCCACCGGCCGCGTGCCGATGGCGCAGCCGCCGGGCAGCGACACACGGGCCTCGTGCATGCGCGCGAGCAGCGGTGCGATCACCCAGAAGCTGGCGCGCATCCGCGACACCAGCTCGTAGGGCGCCGTGGTGTCGATGATGTCGGCGGCGGAGATCTGCAGGGTCTGCCCCTGGTACTGGCCGTCACCCGGACGCTTGCCGACGGACATGATGTCCACGCCGTGATTGCCGAGAATGCGCTGCAGCTGGGCGACGTCGGCCAGCCGGGGGACGTTGTCCAGGATCAGCGTCTCCGGCGTCAGCAGGCCCGCGATCATCAGCGGCAAGGCGGCATTCTTCGCGCCCGAAATCGGAATGGTGCCGTGAAGCGGGTTGCCGCCGACGATGCGAATGCGATCCATGCTGATCCTGCTGGGCTGATCGGAAATTTGGCTGAGATGGGCGCAACAGGACCGACATTACGGCGATTTGATGGGTTCGCAACGGCAGGTCGCGGCGTCTCGAGATTCCTCCCAAGATGACGCTAATCAGACCGGCGGCACCAGCGGATCAGCGAGAAAGCCGTGCAGCGCGGCGACCACCTGGGCGCCCTCGCCGATGGCGCCGCCGACGCGCTTGACCGAGCCGGAGCGGACGTCGCCGACGGCATAGACGCCGGGCACCGAGGTCTCCAGCGGCGACACCATCCGCCCGGCGTTCTGCTCGGACTGCGCACCGGTCACGACGAAGCCGGCGCGGTCGAGCGTCACGCCGCAATCGCCGAGCCAGCCGGTGGCCGGATCGGCGCCGACGAACAGAAACAGGTTGCGGATATCGGCCGGCGTCTCCTCGCCGGACAGCCGGCTCTTCAAGGTGATGCGCTCCAACCCGGCATCGGCGCCGCCATCGAGCGCCACCACCTCGGTATTGAACAGCAGCTCGATGTTCGGCGTCGCCTCGATGCGCTCGATCAGATAGCGCGACATCGACGCGGCGAGCCCACCGCCGCGGATGATCATGAGCACCTTCTTGACGTGGCCCGACAAGAACACCGCGGCCTGTCCGGCCGAATTGCCGCCACCGACCAGCGCGACCTCCTGTCCGGCGCACAGCCGCGCCTCGATCGGCGAAGCCCAGTACCAGACGCCGCGGCCTTCGAAC
Organism: Bradyrhizobium sp. SZCCHNS2022; assembly: GCF_032377575.1. Classification (NCBI taxonomy): domain Bacteria; kingdom Pseudomonadati; phylum Pseudomonadota; class Alphaproteobacteria; order Hyphomicrobiales; family Nitrobacteraceae; genus Bradyrhizobium; species Bradyrhizobium sp. SZCCHNS2022. Next base: position 5,208,528 of record NZ_JAUHHZ010000001.1, read on the forward strand.
TCCTTGAGCCGTTCGAGATCCGGCCTCCGGTAGCGTGCGCCGCTGGCCACCACGACCGCGCGCGCCCGCACCTCGTCGCCGCCGTCCAGCGCCAGCACGAAGGCGCCGGCCTTGCGCTCGCAATCGAGCGCCGTCACCGACACCGGGATCATGATCTCGGCGCCAAACTTCTGTGCCTGGTTGAAGGCGCGCGCGGTCAGCGCCAGACCGGTGATGCCGGTCGGGAAACCAAAGTAGTTCTCGATGCGCGCGCTGGCGCCGGCCTGGCCGCCGAACGCCCGCGAATCCAGCACGGCGACCGACAGTCCCTCCGATGCGCCATACACCGCCGTGGCCAGCCCCGCCGGTCCGCAGCCGACGACCGCGACATCGTAGACCTTCTCACCGCGCGGCCCGCCGATCATGCCGACGGCGCGCGCCAGCTCCGTCTCGCTCGGATTGCGCAGCACGCTGCCGTCGGACACGACCACCAGCGGCAGCTCGGCCGGCGTCGGCGAATAGCGTGCGATCAGGTCGGCGGCGTCGTGATCGACGGCGGGATCGAGCAGATGGTGCGGAAAGCCGTTGCGGGTGAGAAAGCTCTGCAGCCGCGCGATCGCGGCCGATTGCGGCGGGCCGATCATGACCGGACCGCCGGCGCCGCCCTGGATCAGATTGACCCGGCGCAGAATCAGCGCCCGCATGATGCGCTCGCCGAGCTCGGCCTCGGCGATCAGCAGCGCCCGCAGCTTCTCGGGACGAATCAGGATGACCTCGACATCGCCCTCGGCATGACCGTCGACCAGCGCGACGCGGCCGGAGAGCTGGGCGATCTCGGCGAGAAACTGGCCCGGCCCCTGATCGATCACCGGCGTGACGTGGCCGAGACCATCGCGCTGGGTGATGGCAACGTGACCTTTCAAGATGACGAACATGCCGGGACCAGGCTTCCCGGTCTCGAACAGCAGCTCGCCGTCTTTATAGGTCCGGATCTCGCCGAAGCCGCGCAGCCGGGTGATCTCCTGTGGCGTCAGCTCCGGAAAGGTCTGGTCGAATCGCGGCAGCGTCTTCGCGAGCTCCGCTCGCTGTGCCGCCGCATCCGCCGCTGTCCCGTCATTCACCGCCATCACGCTCCCCACATTCAATCCGTTCGACGCGCTACGTCGTCAGAGCCGCCGCGAGCGGCCTCGTCCCCCTCGCCCTGCTCGGCCGGCGCCGCCTGGCTGCGCTCACGGCTCTGCACCTTGCGCCGCTTGAGGTTCTCGCGCAGCGCCTGCTTCAGCCGCTCCTCGCGCGCTCCCTTCCCCTTGCTGGTCCGATCCGTCATCCCCTTCCCCGGTCACCCCTTACCAGGGGCACAATTGGTGCTGCGGGCGCGAAAGCCAAGAGGGGATAGCGACGCAGACGGTAGGTTCCGGCCGACCTGGCGTCGACTGCCCGGGTGGGGAGTTGCGGACACGGCCCCCCTCGCTGGCCCCGCCTTTGACGAGGAGGAGAGAGAATTGTTGGCCAGATGGACGATTCCTTACGGATTCGGAGATCTTCGCCCGGTTTTTGACGGATCGCCCCCGCGTCTTTCCCCGAAAACCGGGCGAGCCGCGCTTGCGCCGGCGGGGAGCTTGTGGCAAGAACCGCCCGCGTTCGGGCGCGGCCTTCGGGCCGGCCCCGCGAGTCCCTTTGCTGCCGTAGCTCAGTGGTAGAGCACTCCCTTGGTAAGGGAGAGGTCGACAGTTCAATCCTGTCCGGCAGCACCATTTATCCCATTGCAGCCATTGATTTTATTGACTTTTCGGTCCTGGGTGCCACACGAAAGTGCCACGCAGACCAATGGTTTCCTTGAAGTTTTCGATGGCTAACAGAGCCCGTTCCAACGTTCCTCAATTCCGAGTTCGCGTCCCTGCGAAGGTCGTTGATCGGCTACGCGGCAAGCGCGTGCTGCTCAATCTGGCGAGCAAAAACGATCCGCCATTTATCAAGGTCCCGACCATTGGGAGCGATGTCGCTTTCTCCCTTGAGACCAGCGACCGCATCGTTGCAGCAGCGCGGCAAGCGAATGCTCTCGATCATTTAAGCCGGCTCTTTGAACTGACCGAGTCAGCGCCGATCGGTCTCTCGTTCAAAGAGATGGTCGCATTGAGCGGGACGGCTTACCAGATCTACAACGAGATTCACGGCGACAATCCGGGCGAGCCGTCAGCTTGGGCCTATCACAAAGCCCTGCACCGGGCGTCACTTGAAGGGCGCATACAAAACCCTCCGGACGCGACGCTTACGCTTGACGATGCTGCCAAGGCAATTGAGCTTTTTGGCTCTGGCGATCTCACAGAAGCCGTCAACGCCCTTCCCGCTGGCCATCATGACGCCCTGGAAGCGCGATTTGGACTGCTCGGAGATTGGGTCCTGATCCGTCAGCGCATTAACCTAGCGCCTGCCGATCGACGTCGTTTCCTGCAGCTGATCGGCACCGCCTCTCTCGATGCCGGCTACAATCTCAAGCGCAACGCGACTGGAGATTATTCGCCCGATGCGAAAGCGCAGCGATTTCCGCCTATCGAAACCGTCGCAGCGCTGAAGCCGAAGCAGACAATTACGGGGCTTCTCGACTCATGGTGGACAGAAGCAAAGAGGACAGGCCGCAGTCAGCAGACCTACGAAACTTACAAGGGCGCGATTGACCGCTTGATCAAGAAGCTCGGGCACGATGATGCTGATCGCGTCACCGAGCAGGACATGCTGGATTTCAAGGACGCTCGTCTAAAGGTGGTCTCCGCTAAGACGCTCAAAGATGGTGATCTGCCGGGGATCAAGTCCGTGTTCGGCTGGGCCGTCGACAATCGGAAGCTCGCGAAGAATCCCGCAAGCGCGATCAAGGTCAAGGCAGAGAAAAAGATCCTCACCCGCCCGAAAGGCTTTACAGATGATGAGGCAAGCGCGGTAGTCAATGCCTGTCTTGCATACGTTCCAAAGCCGAAAGAAGACGCGCAGACGGCTGCTGCCAAGCGCTGGGCTCCGCTGATAGCTGCCTATACCGGTTGTCGGATCAGCGAGGCGCTGCAGCTCCGCAAAGAAGACGTTCGAACGGATGCCGGACATCACGTTTTCGACCTCAATCCGCTTGCAGGCAGCATCAAGTCTGGAACGTACAGGCTGGTGCCTCTGCATAAGCACCTAATCGAATTAGGCTTCCTCAGCTTCGTCAAAAGCTCCAGCGATGGGCCACTGTTCGCAAAAGGCAGCTATAAGCGTGTCCTCGACTTCGTCCGGACCATCGTGAAAGACGAACGGGTTCAGCCAAACCACGCTTGGAGGCACAGATTTAAGACGATCAGTCGCAACCTTGGGCTTGATCATCGGGTCGTCGATGCAATCCAGGGCCATGCGGCCCGCACTTCTGGCGAGGATTACGGCGACATCTCTGTCATGGCCATGGCTCGGGTGATAGCAGCGCTTCCGAAGGTCAAAGCCACCGCATGAATAAGTCAATCCGCCGGTTCGGGACGAGGCACTTCGGGACTCCGACTCTGCCGAATCGACGTCGGAGGTCTACGCGCAATTCGTGCTGCGGCGCTCGCTTGGTAGTCGGGATGGTGATGGCCGTAGACTCGCTCTAGAACCTCTACGGTCATCCCAAGATAGCCAGCTGCGTCCCAGATGCTGGTGCCGTTCAGCATCAACCAAGTCGCTGCGGTGTGACGCAGTGTATGTGGCACGACGGCACCGATTGATGTATCGATCCTCGCCAGCCTGACAACCTTTCGGAAAGCCTTCTTGATCGAAGCGACGGGACGTCCGTTGAATTCGACGAAGCGCTCGCTTGCAATACCCGTGCGCACCCATCGTCGAAGATGCGCCAGCAGGCGTGGCGGTATGGGAACCGTGGTTTGACGCTTCTTGGTCGCCTTTTTGCCGATCGGCTTTCGATAGAGAATGCCGCGCTCCAAATCCACGAACGAGTGTCCCGGGACTTGTCGATGAGAAGCTGAGGCGATTGTGGCCGCACGGCTGCCGGTATAGCAGCCGAGGAGGAGAAAACGAGCGACGTGACGTAGGGGCCGCCGCTCGGTCACGACCTTCTGTCCTTTCCTACGGCCGACATGAATGGTTTGAACCTCGCGATACCGATAGGCCGCCCAGATCATGCGAGCCACCTCGGAGCGGGTCAGCCATCGGTCTCGTGGTTCACCGCGATCGGGAAGCCATAAACTGACGTTACCGTAATGGAGATTTTCTCTCGAATGATGATTGATGGCAGCCCGCATAACCTCAAGGTCGCGCCGGGCGCCACCTTCTCCGCCGCCTTCATAGATCCGGTGTTTGACATAAGCCTTTGCGGCCGGTGTGTTGATTCCAGCCAGGGTTAAATCGCCCCAATAGTCATTGAGACGGCTGATGTGTTGTATCAGAGCGCGCATCTTTATGGTCAGCACGGTCTGAGAACATTTCGGATCGCACTGATCCTCCAGGTAGACGGTCAGCACGTCAGCAATTGGAATCTGATCAATATCCCTGGAGCGCCGCTCTCCGTTCAGGTGAACAGTCGGCAAAGTGGCTGAGCTGCCCACTTCGTTACACAGACATTGTCTAATCTTTGCCCGCAACGATGCCCTTGATCTTGCTCCGTGTGCCCTCTCAAAAGGAGAGACCGACCCGTTAGGTGAGCAGATGGGCTTTATACCTTGATTTACAGGTGAATTCGGCCCTGCCGTCTGTATACGGCAGAGCCGCCGCATATTCTCGATGTCTCCCAGTGTTGTGTAGTATTTTCCCGCGATCAGTTCATAGCCAAGGCGCCCGCGGGTTATCTCGCAGCGCAGGCCAGAGAGCGTCATGGAGCCGTCTGGAAAAGCTAGGCTTGCAGCGACATCTAACCTCAGCGGAGTCGTCGAATCGACGTTGCGCAGGTCGATCGCTTCAGTCTGGTCCGGCTTCTTTGTCAATTCGAGCGCCCATGAATTTCTGCCGCTCATGGTCTGCCCAACGTGAGGTTCGGCAGACCAGACGGCCGACCACCCGATTGTCGTGAATCCCCATTTGCATATCAATTTGCATTATCGTGGATCACGTAACGCAATCGCCTGTTGCGAGTGCGAGAACTACGACCTTCAGGTATATTCGGTCTCACTGTCGTGGGCACGCCAATTCATTGACTCATCGATGCGTCGCTGTACCAGGGCCGCCAGTGCTTCCGGATCGTGCGAACCACCGTTGATGTGGATCGCGACATTTCCGGGGACCGAACGGGCATCCCCTCCGCCAGCTCCAGACGTCGTTGCTGGAGGTACGTTCTTCACCGTATCTGCCGGAGTAGGAACCTTGTCCAACCAAGGCTTCTTTCCGGTCCATTCGAAGTGCATGGGATCGCGGTAGCGTCGCGACCAATCGCCTCCCCACGACAGGCCGTGCTTAGCAGCCATGTCGCGAACGTTCGCCGGCATATCAGTGCCGCCGTACTGCGGGTTAGCCGCCGGGTTGATATCGATCGCGTTGCCGTAGGCATGCTGAGACCAACCGGATGCGCCCTTCTTCTTGCGCGGGCTGTATCCTCCAAGCGACTTGATCTTGTAGCCCGAGGATTCGAGTTCATCGACGAAACCTTTGAAGGACTCCGCCGCAGCGGCGTTGACTGTGAACCTCTTGCCGGTGGCAGTGACGATTGAGACTTGGTTTTCGCCGATACCGCCATACTGACCGTGCATGAAGTTGGCTGCCCCCTTAATCCCGAGCTTCTCAGCCAAGCCGGCCTGAGCGCCGGACGCGATGTTGGAGCTTCCGGACTGACCGTCAGCCATCTGGCTCATGAACTTGCCGACACCGCCGACCCAATGCTTATTCAGTCCATTCGGATCGTTCGCGGCTCCAATCGGCGCATAGATGTTGCCCATACGACCGAGATCGCCACCAGCCCTGGACCAGTTTTTGGCGACAATCGAAGCCGTCTTCTCAATACCGGCATCGAGGCTACCGAACCGCATCTTGCCGGCCGACGTCATGAGACCACCCGGGTTGTTCCAGTTCAGATTCTTACCCTGACCAGTCTCGTGGGCCATGATGCCCGCCAAAAGCGCAGGACTGATGCCGTTCGCCTTCGCTGCGGATACGACTTGATCGTACTTGTCTGCCATCGCTGTGCCAGCGAACACCCGGGCAAATGCCGACCTGTTTAGGCCGCTCGCCATGCTGCCACCCGTTCCGGAAAACGAAGGCATCCGATCGCGGCGGATGATGCCACCGGACCCAACGCCAAAGTTCGGAAGGATGCTGCCGGGCGCGCTTTTAAACAGAGCGGTCGGGTTGGCGCTACCAAGTGCCGGTTGGATTGGAACGGGCGATACACCGGCACCACCGGCGACGAATGAAGAACGCTCGACGATGGCACCATATTTTGCAAGCTGATCCTTCAACTCATCGACGGCGGAAGACGCTCTGCGTCGGCCGGAGAAGTCCGTAGGTGCGCCATCCTTGCCTTGACCCTGCTCTTTCTTGAGGCGCTTCTCTCGTTCCTTTTTGAACTCCTCTTGCAGCGCCTTGAAATCTTCGGGGCTGTTGTCCGGCCTGCCATCGCCGTAGAGCAGCATGCCGAGCCAGCCGGTCAATGGGGCAGCTACACGGCCGGACACCTTTGGGGCTGCTTTCTTGATGGACTCCTTACCAGGAACCAAGCCGGCGATCCACTCGACCCACTTGCCGATGCGCCATAGGAACGCGCTAACGGCTCCGAGCACCGTAACGAGCGGCGCGAGGAAGCGAAGCACCAACGTGAAGCCGAGTAGTTCGGTCGCGAGCTTCGCCATAGCCTTCGTGTCACCTACGTTGACGCCGGCAAACTTTGCGATGCCGGTGAAGACGTCCTTCATGGTGGACCAGACGGCCTTGATCCCTTCGGCAATGCCTTGGCCTATCTCGCCGTACCTTTTGGCATCGCCTACCGAGGCGCCACCGAACGCATTATCGAGCAGTTGTTTCCATGAGCCGTATCCGAATCCTGTCCGGATGCCGTCGACGAAATTCCGGACGTTCTCGGTCAGGCGGCTATAGTCGAATGCGTTACTGAAGTCGCGGAACCAGTCGCTGATTTCTTCGAACGCATCGGTGAAGCCACCGCCCATATGTTCGAATGCGAGCGCGAAGCTCTGAACGATACTGTTCCACCGACCTTGGAGCGAGTTGGTTTTGAGCTTCGACGCTTCCGCGATCTTGTCCGTCTTTTCTTCAACGGCTTTCCTGGTTGAGATAATCTGATCGACGGCGTTCCCGATCTGCAGAATCTCATCGTCCCAGGATTCTCCTCCGAGCAGCCGAGCAACATGGGTTCTCTTCTGGTCGGAAAGCGACTTCATGCGCTTAAACATGTCGATCAGAAGATTCATGGGGTCGTCGGCGGCACGCCTCGACATTGCAGACTTGCCGCCAAGCCCTAGAAGTCTCGCTGCCTGATCTAGATCCTTCGCCTTCTGACCTCTCGCGCTGCTGCCGCCGACCAACGTTGAAACCAGGTTGCTGATCGCGTTGCCAGCTTTGCCCGGTTGTACGCCGCTGGAAACGGCCACCGACAAGAGGGTTGCAAGATCACGTTCGTTGAGCTTGCTCATCGAAAGCGCAGCGTTGCCCTTCTTAAAGCCCTGAATTACCTCATCAGGATCAGCGGCCGTCTCCGCGGCTGCTACGCCGATCGCGTTCATCATGGCAAGCACGCGCTTCGGGTCCACGTTCCTGACGTCTCCGCCGAAGATGGTGGCCACCTTGCCGCTGAGCTTGATCAGTTGGTTGACGTCCAACTCAAGCGCAGACGTCGCCTCAAGTGCGCCCTGCGTGATCTGGCGAGCAGCGCCCCTGCCGAATCCCGCCTTCAGCGACTCGGTGAAGCTGTCGATGATCTTGCTGGCGGACTCGCCGAACTTGATTGAAGACTTGTCGATCCAGCCCCTTCGCTCGCTCTTGATCTCATCGCGGCTAAGGTCACCGAAAATGGAGGCCTTCACCTCACTCAGATCGGATTGCATGCGGCGCTTGAGGGCCGCTCCGATGCCGCCAGCCGTGGCTACGCCACCGATCGCGAGTTGGCGGGCAGTCGGTCCGGTAATGCGGCCAACACCACCATATCCAAATCGGCCACCGCCACCACGTCCGGCTGATCGTTCGGCTCTGCGCTCCGCAGCAGCGCGACGCTCGACTTGACGCAGATAGCCGGCTTCCATCCGCTCAAGAGACTGAAACATGCGGCGCGTATCGGCAACACGCTGATCAGCCGCCCTGCGCCAATCGTGAGATATGGAGCGGGCGGCGGACTTGCCGGTGTTCGCGAGACCTCGCATTTGTTGCGCCGCTGCCTGCGCTGCCCGGTTAAAGCCGTCCATGGACGACAATCCGGCGCGTCCCACGCCGGATAGCTGATTGTTGATCCGCTTGGCGATGTTTTCGAACTGCTTAAAGTCCGCGATCACCCGCTTAAGGACCGGCGACATTTCGTTGACGGCGGTTAGACGGGCGTGGATATCGAGGTCTTCTGACACGTGTTATCTTTCTTGTTGTTGGCGTCACGCGGACGCATGAACCTACCGAGATGTGAGGGGTACTTTTGAGAGGCGGTGGGGTCGTAATTCGTCTTTTACGGAATCGATCAGAAAAGGCGCTTCCCAACCCCAGCCGGCATATCGCCAAAAAAGTTTCGACTCTGCCCCGTCGGTTTCGGTGCTGGGAAACCGTTTTCGGCAGACTTGCAGCGGTGTGGCTGGTCGATGCCGCCGCTTCGCGAAGGCCGATCACCATCTGGCCAAGACGCCAGCGCGATCTTGGCTCCGCCAAGCGCATGCGCCCGGCTACATGGTGTTGGACCACACCAACACGGTGAGGCTCGGATGCAGCCAGTGGGAATACGACGCTATGCTGAGGCAGAAGCGTTCGCCAACACGCTATGAAGCCCATAGGACAGGTGGACGGTCATGCAAGCAGGCCCGCTACCGGTTCGCTCTGCGGCCAGTGGCGCCGACGCCAGTGCAAGTGCGAGGGCAGCCGTTCGGGTTGGCAATCCCGTCCAGCACCGTCTCTTTAGGGTATACGGTAGCGAGACGACGCGCTGAGACGGAAATTGTGTCTCAATAGGATTGACAATTGAGATATGAGACGTCATTGTCTCAAGGTCTAGAGTCAAACGAGACAGGAACCCCTTGGAATGCCCGTTATCGGATACGCTCGCGTCAGCACCACCGATCAAGACTTGTCGATCCAGGAAGCCGCCCTGCGGGCTGCCGGCTGCGACATCATCAGGACTGAGAAACGGTCCGGTACGACCACGGCGGGCCGCGAGGAGCTTCGGACCGTCCTGGACTTCATGCGCACGGGGGACGTGCTGGTCGTCACCCGCGTTGATCGGCTCGCGCGGTCGATTGGCGACCTGCAAGACATCGTTCGCGAGATCAAGGCGAAGGGCGCTGCCCTGAAGGCCACCGAGCAGCCGATCGACACCAGCACCGCAGCCGGCAAGGCCTTCCTCGACATGCTTGGGGTGTTCGCAGAGTTCGAAACGAACCTCCGGAAGGAACGGCAGCTGGAAGGTATCGCCAAGGCCAAAGCGAACAACGTCTATAAGGGCCGTAAGCCCTCTATCGACGTCGCGAAAGTCCGAGAGTTGAAGGCGGCCGGGGTGGGTCCTGCAGCGATTGCGAAACAGCTCAAGATCGGTCGTGCGTCGGTCTATCGTGCGTTGGGGGAAGCAGGGCAGGAGGCGCAACGGTGAGAGCCGAAGCGACGGGGTGAGCGATCCAGCGTTTCTCAATCACCGTCGCGCCTCCACTGGTCGAAGTACTAAACGGCTAATCGCCTAGTGGGGCGCTACTACTGTAACGCCTTCCCCTCTCTTTCGATCTCTGCCAGCTTCGTCAGTGCGGCATCCAGCGCGGCTTCCTCTGCGGCGGCGTCCCGGACCCGGTTCAGCGCCACGCGAGCGGCTTCAACTTCCTGTCGGGCTGCCTCAAGGGCGCGACGCCGTTCAAAGTCCTGGATGGCTTTGGCACGCTCTGCCCGAACTTCGGACGGGACGCTTTCGATCAGGTCGGCAGTAGCATGAACCGAGCGTGAGCGGCGGAATGTGTAATTCGTCATGTCATTTTCCTTGGCGGCGGCTTGCCGCAACTGCATCCATGTGAGCCCGGGTAACGGTGCCGGCGGGATAGCGCTCGCGGACCGCGTTGAAGTCCCCCGGCAAGGCCTGCCTGCGAGACACAGCCACGGCGGCCCGCATCTGTTCGGTCATCGTCACATTGCCGGCTGGCCGATCGTCGGGCCGGCCTGCATCGACGGGCCTGAAAGCGGTCGGCATCGCTTCTCGCAGCGCGCGGGCATAGTCGGCCGGCGCGAGCGCGCCTTTGCCGGGCACCATGATGAGGCCATGGGGCGTCAAGACGGCCCCGGCAAGATCGACGGCGGCCTGACGGATCGCGTCTGCCGTAGCTCCATAGCCCTGTTTCTTGGCAGCCTCGACTACCAGCGACTCCAGATCCGTCATCGGCTGGCCTCCCGCTTCAAACGGTCGATCAAGGCGCGCCGCATCCACGAACTGCGGTTCGGGCTCGATGGGTCGTCTTGCGCGGCTGCTCGGTCGATTTGTTCCAGCAGTAGCTTCGGAATTACAAGACTGACGTTCTCCATCGGGCTGGCGACGAGGTCAGATGGATCGAACTTGATAGTGGCCATGAGGGGACTCCATGAATCGAAAAGCCCGCTCGGCTGACCCGGCGGGCTGAAGTGACGGTTGCAAAAATGGAAATGGCCACCTTCAAGAGGCGGCCATTATTCATCGTGAACTTGTAGCAGTCTATCTGTAATCCTACCAAATATACGGCAATGCGTCAAGGGCGTGCAAACGGCCGGCATCGAGATGCGAAAATCAAATGTCCCTTTTTATGCGATCGGAATCGAGCGAACGGCAGAACCACGACTGAGGTTTAGTTCGCTCCTGTGGGGACTCAACCTGAGTTGACTTCGTTCGGTCGATACCGGCGCTAGAACACTTCGACTTTCCTCTGTCCGTGCTCCAGAGCCTGAATGCTGACTCTGGAGCGCTTTGAACGAGTTGGCCGGCGGTTGGCCGTGAGGTCGCAGAGAACGCACCGGTGAGGCCCGCAGGGGCCGGGCTGACCGGCTTCCGAATACGAAAATCCCGTGGAGACCGGCTGCCCGTTCAGATAGCGACAGTCCGGCGCGCCAAGACGCGGCGATGACGCTCCTCCACCGTCTCTTCCGGTAAGTCGTGCTCATCCGTCCAGCGCCGTTTTGCGAGCCAGTTGGCCGGATAGCTGACGAAGCGGCGGCGGTCCAGATCCCTCACGTCCCTGCGGACATCTGGACTTTGGGCATACCGCCGCATTCCATTGACTACGTCTTTGAATTCGACTGCGTCGGATTGTTCGATGCGCTCAAGCTCAGAGAGCGCTGCGTCCTTTCCAACCTTGAGGGGAACCACGTTCCAAAACTGCTCCTTGTAGTCGGCCGGCCATTGCTCCGTCTTTCGGACCGTAGCCGGTTGATGGGCCGGTACCTTGCCGCCGAGATCGCCTTCTGACTTTGGAACGTCCTTATAAGAGACAGCCGCCAGCCCAACACACCGCGTAGCGACGGGCTCCGCCCGACCTGCGTGGATGGGGTGCGTCTCTGGGAGGGGTGTATGAGGAGAGTCGGGGCCGGTGACCGAACCCTTACCGATAGGTGACCGAACCCCTGATGATAGGTGACCAGACCCCCCTCGATAGGTGACCGAACCCTTGTTATCATCTTGATAGGTCACCGAACCCTCAGGGTCGACTAGGAACGCTCCCCAGTCATTCAACCGGTATCGGTTGGAACCGTCCTTGCCGTCATCGGTCTTTGTATGCTCGACATCCAGGACTGCCTTGCAACTGACAAACTTCGTCTGTCCGCCGGAACGTGTCTGGCGCTGACCAGACTTCAACTCCTTGATGATGCGCTTAACAGCACTCACGTCCTTGGCGCAGTCGTTCGCGATCGTTTCATACCTCGGATACGCGCACCCCCACAGGCTCTCATCGGTGCCAGGCTTCCCCTCGTTCAGTCGGTCAACAACCGAAAAGAGCGCTCTGAACTGAGCATCGGTGATTTCAGGATCACGGCAAAAGGATCGCATTTGCTTCAGCGTGCGACCTTGTGTGATCTTAATCTTACTACCGTCTGGCGTCGAGATGACTGGCGTCTGATGGTCAGGCTTGCGGTTGCTTTTCTGGTTATTTTTCGGCATAGTCACTCGTGTTCAATCGTGATGGGTTGGACAGACGGTGAAATGGTTTCTGAAGCCCATGGCGCGCCAACGCCGTGGGCTTCTTAGTTAGTGGTCACTTGCGGCGGTCCGCAGCCATTGCAGACGCTCCTCGATGGCCTGGCGCACGAACTCCGACCTGCCCTGACGCAGGTTCAGGCGCGCTTCATCCAGCGCGGCCAGTTGGTGCGCTGACAGCCTGAAGCCGACATAAGGCCGCGCGGTGTCGGGGTCATAGAAGAGACGGTGGTTCATAGTTCCTCCAAAACGAAACGCCCCGGCAGGATTGCCGAGGCGCAAACGGGATGACGAAAAAGCCCCCGCTTGTGGCGAGGTTTTCCTCTGCGAAAATGAATAGCGATGTGGCGGTCCAATAGCACAAACCGGGAACGCTGTCAAATATTTGTCCGCCCGGCCGCATCAGCGATGGACCTGCGGATCATCAGAGCAGCCGCACAGCGCCCCGCCTTAATACCGCACCTCGGAAGAGCGAGGCGCGACCTAGAGCTCGACCGCAACCCGCGCCGATGGACTCATTTTGGCAGCTTAGCAACCAAATCGATGAGCCCCGCACGATGCACGTCGATCATGTCCGGTGACGTCTTCGGTGACAGCGACGCCCGTTCCTTTCGACCAAGGAAGTAAGCGATCCGCTCCGCATTAGCTCCGCTGGGATGAGGCAAGCCCGAGAGCAGGCGGCTTTCCGACAGAAGCCCGAGTTTGACGAGCAGCCCGAGCCCTTCGCTTGCTTTTGGACCCAAGGGCAACGAAACGTTCGAGGTGAGACATAGAGCTTACTGCGTTATCTCGATGTACCCGATCAGCTCAGCCGAGTAGCTGCCGTTTCCGCTTGCGGAACCCTTGTGCTTCAACTCTCGCTGCAAGGTCGGCTCGACTGCGCGTGTAAACAGGTCGAGCCGCTGCTCCGGCCGTAGGGTCGGGACAGCCGATTGGGCTTGAAAGTACTTCTCGCACTGGCGTTCGACCGCCGGGACACGCGCTCCATCCTGCTTGACCGCGATTGGCTGTACCGTCACACGGCGTTCGCCATTGCCAGCGGACGTCTCAACCATCCAGAGCGACAGCAGCACCTGTCCGTCCATCTCACCGGACACGGCGATGCCAAGATTCTCTGGTGGCAGATTGCGCCAGCGCTCCAGCTCCTCCTGCACCAATGGATGGTCTAAGCCCAACAATTGCAGTTCGTCCTGACCCGTCGCAGCTTCGCGGCTCAAAGTGAAGCGGGCACGGCGAGCGCCTTCCGCGGCGACCAGGTCGTAGGTTGCGTTATCGACCTTGATCAGCTTCTGCTGGCGGTCTGCGATCGCAGCCGAGAGGAAACGCACCAGCCTGTCCAGACTGGAAGACACATCCGAGAAGGGCTTGTAGTCATCAAGGCTGAAGCCATCGAGGTCTTGGAACAAGTCGAACACCACTTGCCGCGCTTCGCGCGAATTCGACAGCGCCGCCTCCAATTCCAGCTCCGTGCGCTTCAACTCCGGGTCGGAAAGCGCCTCCTGATATAGGCGGTCATAGTTCAGACGTTCGGACAACTGCCCAAGAATCTGCGCTCGCAAGTCCTCCGCCACGTTGCCTTGTTCGTCCACCTTGCCGACCGCTCGTGCGATCTCGGCCAGCTTCTCGTCCAGGAGCAGGAAGATACGTCCCTCGATAGTATCCGAGAGAACAAGATTATAAACCTGTGCCGTGTCACGTTGACCGTAGCGATGGATGCGCCCTATGCGCTGCTCCATATCCATCGGATTCCATGGCAAATCGAAATTGAATAGAATCCGCGCAAACTGTAGGTTGATGCCTTCGCGTCCTGCCGCCGTGCAAACCAGCACACGCGGACCATCCTTCTGTCGGAAGCGGCGCTCGGCCGCCACCTTGGCTCCGTGATCGCCACCGCGCAACACCACCACGCCCTGGCCGGGGTAGGTTTGTTCTATCTCGCTGGCGATCATGTCGACCGTGCCGAGGTACGTGGCGAAGATCACAATCTTCTCTCTCGGATTCTGTCTCCACAGCGTACCCAATCCGTCGAGTAGCTTCTGCATCTTGGTTTCCCGCTGTTGCGGGAACACGCTCAGTAGTTCACCGATGCGCAATCGCTCTTCAGGCAGATGGAGATTCACCGCTGCCGAGGCGGCTTCTTCCGCGTGCGTGGTCGAATATTCGCTGCCGTAAGGATCGGAGGCCATCGCCAGCGTCTCTTCGTCCAGCTTCTTCACGAGCCGGTATTTCAGATCGGCTAGCACACGATCCACCTCGATGCGACCGACATTGTCACGTAGCAGACCGAATTCCTCGTGGATCAGCTCACGCGCCTCCTCTGTCAATCGCTCGCGGTCTTCGATGTTCAGTTCCTTGTCGCGCAATAGCGCCTCGTGCAGCGTCATCATAAGCAAGCGGCGTTTCAGCGTGCGGCGCACGGCGGCGAAGCTCGACGCTGCGATCTTTTGGAAGATCGCCATCAAGAAGCCCAATGCGCGTCCTTGGCTGCCCTGGCGGCGCGCAAGGTCGAAGCCATCCTCCAAGTACTCTCGCAGCTTCTCATAGAATAGGCGCTCCCCTTGCGCCATAAGGAAAGACTCAGTGTGAACCCAGCGACGTGCAAATAGTGGCGAACCATCAGGCTGGCAGGCGTCCGCCTTCGTCCGGCGGAACATCACCGTGTTGAGCCGGTGGCGATTCTCCACCATCTCATCAGGGCCATGAAACAGCGTTGGGTTTAGCAACTGCACCAGCATCCAGAACTGGAAGTGATTGCCCTGGTGCGGCGTGGCGGAAAGTAGGACCAGGTCACGTGAGTGATCCTTCAACGCTTCCGCCAACTTGTAGTTCTCGGTCTTGCGTACCTTACCGCCGGTGCGGTAGGCGGTCAGGTGATGCGCTTCGTCGAACACGACTAGATCCCAACGCGGCGCATCCAGCAGGCGTTTGATGCGCGCCGGCCGCTTCAGAGTGTCTATACTCGCGATTAATCGATCGTGCTTGGCGAAAGCATTCGTCTTCCGATCTGTGATATCGCCCTCAGACCCGAACACTTCGAAATCGAGATTGAAGACCTCGTTTAATTCGCGGTGCCAGTTGTTCACGAGGCCAGCGGGTACCACCATCAAGGCTCGGTTCAGTTCGCCCCGGCTGGCTAGTTCACGCAGGATAAGCGCGGTTTCGATAGTCTTTCCTAAGCCGACCTCGTCAGCAATCAGGTACCGTCGGGGCGACGCGGTCGCTACACGGTGCGTCAACACCACCTGATGCGGCAACAAGTCAATTTTGGCCGAGGTTAGCGCCGAAGCGCTTTCCATCAACGGCAGCGCGTGCGCCTCGTAAGACAACCAAGCCTTACGTCCCCGATCCGCGCCACCCTCAACAGCACGAAGGATGCGCTCGGTGCGCGTGAGTTCACGCCGCACGGATGCGACTGGCACCCGACGCTCGCCGATGCCAAAGAAAGCACGCAGGTAACCATCACGCGCCGAGTCGAGGACGACACCCTGGCCGTATTCGTGATGGGTGATACGCTCGCCGGGTTGAAACTGAATGTCTGCCGTCACGGCCAACCTTTAAGTAATCCGCAGATGGAACATACCGGCGGGCCTACTCCCGGCGCGCAGTAGGATTTCCTGCGGGTACTCGTTCGCCTCGCCCCATAGGATACGGCCGAAGTCAAGCGGATAGCCATGTGGCGTGTGGCAAAGCCAGCTCACCGCGTCGGTGGATGCTTGCACCTTGATACGATTGTGGCCGGTCGGCAGCCAGAACACCAGCGCGGCGTCGCCTTCGTACTCATCCTGAAACGATAGGACGGCTGGTTTGATCGCATCGCCCAGCCACAACTCGGCATCTGTCGGCGTCAGGAGGTCGAGGCTGCCGTCCAAGCCGGCCACCACGAGTGTCTTGCATCCATTGCTCGGCAGCTCATCTGGCCAGCTACGCGGCACACCCGGTGAACCAGCCGCGCGTAGAAACTGGCGCAAGCTCCAGACCTCACTCGCCGCGCATACTTGGTTGCGTGCTTCCTCGTCCCAGACCCAACTCGTTCCGCGTCGCTGCCAAACGGTGTCCAGGAGCTGCCTCATAGCTCGTACTCCTCGAACAAGGAGCCCTGCGTGGGCCTGACCTGACTGGCTTGCCAAGCGTTGTAGATCGACAGAGCACGGGAGGCGGCGTTACGGGCTGGTTGATCTGGCCCATTGCGGATGAACCATTCAAGTAACGGCTTGAGGGCAATGTGGGGTTTGAAATTTTCGTTCTTCAGTGTGTCCGAAGCATTGATGCCACTGCCTTCGAAGCATGCGCCTATTAAGACGAGCGCCTGATCGAGGTCGAAAATCAGGCGGCGGCGATGCTTACCCGACCACTCACGCGCGAAGTCGAGCGGATTTGTGCGGGTGAAGACCTTATTCTTCTCTGCGCACCAACCGCGCTGCACGAAATCGTCCGGCGTGGTGATGGAGCCTTTAAGAAATTTCTGCAACTGATCTCGCTTCAGTTCGCTGCTATTGCTGAAGGTACGTAAGAACTGACGCGAGATCGGCTCGGCATCGACCGGCGGGGGTTCCCTGCCCTTGTCAGCATCCTCGTCGATTAGCTGATTGATACCGATCAGGGCATCCTTAACCGAGATAGGCCGGCCTTCGTCCACGTACACCTTTCCGTAGTGACGCGAGAAATATTCCAGTGCTTTACCGCGCCGAATGACCTGAAGATCGGCGGCTGGCAGACCTTCTTTGGCGTGGTTTTCCAATAGACTCTGCAACTGCCGCACATCGGCCATTACTTCGCGGCGCATACGACCCCAGCTTACGGGCTTGGGCTCCTCGGTGCGTTTGCGGCAAACGTGGATAATGTCATACTCGATAGTCTGCGAGCCAAACGTTCCAGGTTTTGCGCCCTCACCTTTGGTCTCATCTGAGCGGATCGGGTACGTCGCTTCAAGGTAGTAGCCTGCATCAAACAACGATTCCAGCACTGCTACCCACGGCTCGTCCTCGCTGTGATGGAATGTGAAGGCGAGAATGCCCCCGGGCTTGAGCATGCGATAGGCCTCGCGCCAGCACTGCGTCAGCAGGCGCTGATAGAAGCCGTCCGGGTTCTCAGGCTCGCGAGCACGGTTGGCAACCGCCTCAAGCAACTTTGGCGTGTACTCGGCGCGGAAATAGTTAGGGTATTTGTCCTTCAACGCGAGGCGTAGCCAAACATAGAAAAAATCGGACAATTCCGAGTATTGCAGCAGGCCACCGAAGGGGGGATCTGTTATGACTAGGTCGAGGCTAGCGGCCGTGGCGTAGGTTAGTTCTGTGGACGAACCCTGATACGAAACTGCCTCGCGAACCGAATCGCCGGGAAATACCTTTTCGCTCTTGCCTACGAGTTGAGCTGCTAGAACTGGAGAGTGACGCTTCAGCGTCTCATTACTGACAGCTTCCCACGGATTCAGTGTCCATTCGCGTCCTTCCACGATACCTTCGACGCAAGCGGTCCAGTTCCCGCGTCCCAAGGCTGGGAAAACACAGTTCTCCACGACTGTGGATTTCGGATGGAAATTATTATTCGCGAATTGAGGCTCCAGCTTGTCGCCACCCACATTCCACAGCGTAAACAGACTCTGGTTGCGCAGGTACTGCTGGAACGCGCCCAGCACAAACTCTCGCGTCTTCCAGTCGTAGGCACCTACATTCACGATGGCCTTTAGCAGTTGCGTATGAACCAGCAACTGACGCGGGTTGAACATCGTCCACCAGTGCGTGAAGCCATGGTTTGGAATTCCTCCATTATTCATGTGAGTCATGAAGCCAAATGGGAGTTCGGACCGTGGCCAATAGTCCTTTAGGTCTGCGTCCTTACGAGCTTCCCATTCAGCGAACGCGGCATCGTACTGCCGTGCATGCGTCGCATCGTAGGCTGCAAAGAAACGCCCGTTATAGGGCTTGCCCGCTTCGTGGCGCTTTGGCGCATAGCCCTGCACGGCGTAAGCGGCCATCGGCCCAGTCTTGCCAGTGGCCTTGATGGTGGTGAGCACATCCTGCACCGTGCCGCAGGCCGCGCAGGCGTAGTGCGATTTCTTAGGCACCGTGCCGGCCTCAGACTTGAACGTAACCTTTGTTTCCGGACAGGTCACTTCATCCGGCAGAGCGCCACGCACTTCTAACAAGCGAATATTTGAGGCACGTGCTTGGTCCCATCGAGCGGTCGCGGGCGCGTGGTCCTGGGCCGAGCCGCCATACGGCTGGCCGTTCAAATCTTGCTTTGACGAGCCCGCCAGCCATTGGGGATGCACCAGCAAGCTCAGCTCAACCTTCTTATTCTTGCCCTTGCCGAGATTCACGAGGGCCGTATGGCTGCAGTGGGGGCAGGTCACGCCTTTCCTTCGATCGAGCACAGCGTAAGGGTATTCGCTAGGCGCGACGTAGAGTGGCGCGTCAGGGGCCATGCGCGCTGCTTCTTCCTCGACGTGGAATGCCCCGTCGCACTTGCCGCAAGTGTATTCCCAATGCTTAACCGTGAGGGTTTTCACCGCCATCACTGGGCTGGTCATAATCGGCGTGCGATGGCCGCAGCCTGTCACCTGACACGGCCCGTGCTTAGCCCAGAAGGTATAGATGATTTCCGGCCCTTCATACTGGTAGTTACCGCGCTCTTCACGCGGGATGGAGAGCGGGTCGAAGTCGGCAGGCATCACCTTGTTGCTTGGCAAATGCTTCCATGTGCCTTTCTCGCTATTTGGTCCGTCGCAAAAGTAGTACGGAATGATCTGCGGCTTGACCTCGGCCTCAATGTCGGCGAGGAGCCTCTTCACCTGATCGAGATCGACATTGGCAAGCTCTTGCTTGACCACGAACCACGCCACGGGGTTGAGGTCGTTGCCGACCATCTGCATCCCAAGACGCGAGCCCTCCACCAAGGTAGTGCCGCCACCCATGAAGATGTCAGCCACCTTCAGGTGCTTGAACGCTCCGCGCTTCTGGTGGTTGGCATAGTAGTTATCCCAAACCAACTTGGCCGCGTGCGACGAATCTTCCGGCGCTTTGGTGGCCGCAGCGATCAGCATTGAACGGAACACGCTGGAACGGCGGCGCGCCCACCATTTAGACATCTGGTAGATGGGTTTGCCTGCGTTACCTTCTATAATCGCAACCTGATTGATCGACAGGATTGGGAAATCGACTTCCAGACACGTCTTGGGCCGGCTTGAATCGTTGAAATCGACGGTCTCCAGCACTGCGGTCTTGCCTGCGCCGACAGCCTTGGTGACCTCTTGTGCTAGTCCATTCTTTGCCATCAGCCAGCAATCCTTACTTGGTCAATTCGATGAAGGGCGACAGCACTTCAAGCAACGATAGACCACCATGTGTGAGCGTCGGATAACCGCCCTGGTTACGCCATTTCCTGCGCCCCACGGCCAACAAATACGCACCGTGCGGGCTGCTGATCGGCAGTGCAACAGGGGGCACGAATGGACCGCTGTCTCCGATACCGGGCTTGCTGCGTCCGCTAGAAAAGGTCTGCTTGAGGAACTGGCCCACCTCGCCATCCGTATCAGGGAAGTATCCAGTGGCCGCGTAGCCGTGATCGGACGTAATGACGAGCCGCCGTCCGGTTGCCAGGCGCTCCACAAAGGACCAGAAATCATCGCTACAAAGTTGCTCAGCAACGTCCTTCGTCAGCGCCTCCAGCCCCTGACCTGCACCGGAGCCGTCGTGCAGCTTGGCATCAGGCCAATGATGCCAGAAGATTTGGTTCGGCATGCTGCCGATCAGAGGTTCGCAGTCCTTCCAAGGCAAATCCACTGATTCGGTCCAACTGGATTGCAGCTTGTGTGCAAGGCCACCGCCGTTGTTCTGCAGCTTGCTGCGACCGCCAAAGCCGAGGGCGCGGGCGAATTCACCAGTTTCGCCTGGCAGTTCGGAGGCGTTCGCGCTGACCTCGTGCATCGTGAAGCCGCGCGTTTCCGCACCCTGCAATAACCACGGCAGTTCGCGCAAGGATAGGCCATCGAGGATGAGCACCGCCTTTGCGCTGAAGGGCTCGGCCCACCAGCGCACCAAGCGATCTGACGTACGCTCGACGGTACTGCCGAATGCCTGCCACAAATCCCATCCGCAAGAGGAGAGGAACAGGTCGAGTTCGCCGATCTCCCGGTCGCGCTTGACGACTTCGCTAGGCGCGCTGCCCACAGCCAGCGGCTCGGAAGCGATCTCGACTGTGTGCTTGATAAGGACGCGCCAAGCATCGGCGTCCGAGCCTTGCGTCAGGGCGTGCACCGCGCGGGCCGTCAGAGCCATCAATCGTCCTCCTTCTCAAGATTCAGCTCGAAGGTCATGCCTTCGGGTAGTTTCTTGAGCAGTTCTTTGAGCTGCGAACCGGTGGCGGAGGACACCTTGATCGACACTTCCGCTACTTTGGTGGCCGGTCCAATGCCCCAGCCTTCGATCTTGCCAATCAGGTTGAGGGGCGACGTGGCCGGGTTGGACAGGGGGATGCGCGGCTTGGCAGTTGTGGCGCCGCCGCCGAAGATGCCGCCTGGCGCGGGGTTTGTTGGAGCGCCAGAGGTCGTGTCACCTCCGAACACAGGTGGCGACGGTGGCGGCGCGCCATCGCCGTCGAATAGTCCACCAGTTGGTGATGCTGCAGGGGGAGCGGCACCGCCCGTGGCTGCCGCCGCAGAGGGGAGCATCACGAATACGTCGTCGAGATGGCGACCCGTAAGGGAAAGCTTGGCTCGCAGACGCCGCCACGCGGCGTCCTCATCCTCGCCCGGATGAGTCTGCAGAAATTCCATGCCGCGCACGTTGATTGCGACGCTGCCCTTGGCGCACAAGCGCAGCAGGCGCTCCTTCATCGCCGTTTCGCCGAGCCACGGAATGCAGTCCTGCCCGGCGGGGCGTGGCTCTTGCAGCTCACGCAGCAGCTTCCCGACCGATTCGTTATTGTTTGCGAATTCGAGCACGAGTGCCTCGAAGTCCTCTGGCACGAACAGATCGCTGGTCAGCGCTTCTTCGATTGCCTCAGGAATCTGCGAACCCTGTTTGTCCAGACGCTCGACGCTGAATTTGCATTGCGCGGAGTCCGCAAAATTCCAGCGATAGAGCACAGCGAAGCGATCAAACCGTTTCTTCAGATTGTCTCGCAGAGCGTTCTCGAATTCCTTGTGGAGCTTCTTGTACTCTGGGTTCTGTCCGCTCCATTCCTGAGCTTTCATCTCAGCACGAGCAAGGATGAGCAGGTCACGATCCAGAAAGGCGCTTACCGAGCCATTTCGCGGCAGCAAGAAGCGCACGGTATTACGACGCTTCTGCAACCTGTCTTTAAGCCAACGACCCAGCGTTGGCTCAAGTCGGTCCGGGTCTTCTGGTAGTACGAGGATAGGCAGGCGATCGTCCCATTTGTCAGGCTGTTCAGATTCATCGAGGGACGTCCAGGGATCGCTCGCCCAAGACTTTGGCAAAGCGATCACGCGGAACGTCTTGGCGACCTCATCAGCGCCGCCGATGACGTAACGCACCTGTTTGGCGAGCTGGGCTTGATCGGAGCCATCAGCAAACAGCTTGTCATTGCGCGCGTAGGCCATCAGCTTGGCCCGCGGGTTCTCTTCCTCGCGGAAGAGCAGTTTGTTGCCTTCCTGGTGGATATTGAAGCTGTTCTCGACGATGGTCGCCAGCTCAACCTGAAAGGCGTTATCGTCTAGACGCTTGCTGCGAGTGATGTCCAGTTGCAACGTGGCAGGTTCGGCTCCTGCGAGGTTGCCGACAGCAATCGACCGTAACCATAGCGCACTAACGATCTCTTGCAGATGCGGCGCGACGCTGGCGTGGTCATGTCGCGCCTCTTGCACCGAGATGATGTTCTGCTGCGCCTTTTCACGCAGCATCCGGTGATGCTGGTTGGCCACGGCTTCGAGCAACGCGCCGATGCCGGAGGCCTCGTCATCCAGTCGAAAATCAGCTGCGGTGAGCACCGGAACGATTTCGCCACGGCTTTTGTAAAGATTGGCGAGGATCCGGATCAGGTCGCGCGTTTCCTGCGCGTCTGTAGCGATGAGCACCTGTTCTTCGAGCAGGCGCAACAGATGCGGCGCGTACGGCCACGACTCGATGAACTCTCGGCGCTTCCGATCCTGCTCTGCAGCCGGCACATGGAGAAGACGAAAAGATTCAGCGACGTGCTGTTCAACCAATGATCCAATTGTGCCGTTGGCTATCTGCAAGCGATTATCGAACAGTCGGTGCAACAGCATCCGGCGGCGATCCTGTTGGATGCGCTCGGCGCTACCGCCTGCCTTGAAGTCGATCGCGATTGGATTGACGCGGTGGACCTGCTGATAGGCATCACTGCCGCCGTTCCGCACCGAGATCACCAGCACGAGCAAGTCGGGCCGCTCCTTGGCGATCTCCGAAAGAATCTGGATGAAGTTGAACGCCCAGTTCTTCCACGGATACTGCTTCGTATTGGTGAGGCCATCGTACCACGTCTGGAACTCGTCCAGCAGCAGCATCGTCGGCTTGTTCTCCAGCAATTCAATGATCAGCTTGTCGGATGGAATCTCGGTCTTGGATGCGCCTTGGCCTTCCCACTTCCCCTTGATGAAGTTGCCGTGCGGATGATTGTCGAACAACACGTCCCACAGGAACTTGTAGCGATGGCGATGCAGGCTTTCACCGATGACGTGCATCCCCTCTCGCAGCGCGATCTTAGCGATATTCGGTTCTGCCAGTGTAGTCGCCCATGCATTGAGCCACGCTCGAGTCGACGCCGGGTCGGTCACCGCGTGGTAGAGCGCAGCCATCAAGTGCGACTTACCGAGTCCGCGTTCGCCAATCACGACCACGGGGCGCCCCTGATTGGGGCCGACGGCCTCAATGCCCTTCAGCAGATCGTGGGTGGGATAGGTGATCTCCAAGAATTGCCTGGCCGCGATCTGCGTCGCGCCAGTGTGCTGATCGTTGGAGAGTTCAATCGCCGTACCCTTGAGGCGCCTACCCCGGAATTCTTCACGCAGAGTCAGTCCAAGCATTAGATAAGCTTCCCCCTAGGCAATTCTTCATACCGGAATCGTAATCAAATCAGCAGCATCGCATGTCTTGGACGGTTACGACCGCTCATCCGGTCAGCGCAACCATCTCGATAAAGCCATGCCCCGTACAATTGGCTAATCCACGCTCAAAATGCTGGTCGTGGTTGTGACCCTGAAAAGCAAAAGCGCGCACCGCTGAAATTCAACGACTGCGCGCTCGGCCGCTTGACAGCGACTGTTGAATGCTTTTAAATGCTTTCATTCCAAGTCAAGCAACGCCAATTGACCGGCTTGGAAGAAGTGCATCAACCAAAGGAAATCTTATT
The DNA here is from genome assembly GCF_032377575.1 of Bradyrhizobium sp. SZCCHNS2022. Lineage (NCBI taxonomy): Bacteria > Pseudomonadati > Pseudomonadota > Alphaproteobacteria > Hyphomicrobiales > Nitrobacteraceae > Bradyrhizobium > Bradyrhizobium sp. SZCCHNS2022. Next base: position 5,232,121 of record NZ_JAUHHZ010000001.1, read on the forward strand.
ATGACTAAGCAACTTATTCAAGATCGCATCCGCATGGTCCGGGAGGGTGCTGGTCTCGACCGACACCAGTTCGCCGCACGTATCAAGAAGTCCTACACCGCCGTTTGGAACTGGGAGACCAAAGGGACGAGCACCGCGTTCGTCCCGGAGGACGGGTCTCTCCGCGACATCGTCGCCGCCTTTCCCAACGTCACCTTCGAATGGCTGCGTAACGGGACGGGCACCGAGCCTGAGTTCGATACCCCTGCCGCAGGAGCTGAGAAGCTGCCAACCGTGCTGAGAAAATTGGAGGACAGCATCCGCGAGTTGGAGCGTATGCCGATCATCGCTCACTATCTCGCGCTCGTTGCCGCGCGGGATGAAGCAATCGCAGCATAGAGCACACACGGTGGTCTTTGGGAGAGACGTTGCCCAGAGACCACCACGCCTCCACCCTCTGCCTTTGCTCTCACGATGCCGCGGCATGGCAATAAACCCGATGCATTCCCAACCTGATTCAGGTAGTCTCAGTGGCACGAGGCGCTACTCAAGAGTGCCACACAAAAACAGATCGTCGGACCAGAAATCGCAATAGAATCAATATGAATAAGGATTGAAGTCTCAGTTCAATCCTGTCCGGCAGCACCATCTCGTTTCCCACATTTTAGCCAAGCCACGGCATCTCGGCCTCATGGTTCGAGACGCGCCGCGTTATGCAATCGTCGTGACCGCTCGGTTCGGGCGCGGCGCTCCTCACCATGAGGGTCTGGCAAAGGCGGTGCTGCGCATCGACCATGAACACGCCGGCGGCGTGTTCATGGAGAGCGGCGCGGCCACGAGGTTGAAGCATCACCGCGAACTCGCCCTCATCCTGAGGAGACCGCCGCAGGCGGTCGTCTCGAAGGATGGGCCGCAGCAACCGCATTCACCCAGCATTGCTCATCGCGGCAACAGATTCTCCTTTGCCAGATCGATCACCTCGTCGCCGCGGCCGCTCATCACGGCGCGGATCAGCCAGACGCTGAAGCCCTTGACCTGTTCGAGGCCGATGGTCGGCGGCATCGACAGCTCCTGCTTCGCCGTGACGACGTCGAGCACGGCAGGGCCGTCATGCGCGAGCCAGTCGGCGACGGCGCCTGGCAGCTCGCCGGGATCCTCGACTCGGCGGCCATGGATGCCCACCGCCTGCGCCATCGCCGCGAAATCCGGGTTCTCCAGATCGGTGCCGTGCTCGACGAAGCCCGACGCCTTCATCTCCAGCGCGACGAAGCCGAGCGTGCCGTTGTTGTAGATCACGATCTTCACCGGCAGCTTCATCTGCTTGAGCGTGATGAGATCACCCATCAGCATCGCGAAGCCACCGTCGCCCGACAACGAGATCACCTGCCGTCCCGCCTGCGCGGCCTGGATGCCGATGGCTTGCGACATTGCGTTGGCCATCGAGCCGTGCACCAGCGAGCCGACCAGGCGGCGGCGGCCGTTCATGGCGACGTAGCGCGCGGCCCAGATCGTCGGCGTACCGACGTCGAAAGTGAACACGGCATCATCGGCGGCGGTCTCGCTGATCAGCCGCGTCAGATATTGCGGATGGATCGGCCGGCGGCCGGGCGTGCCCACCGCGAGATCGTCGAGGCCTTTGCGCGCCGAGGCGTAGCGCTTGAGGTTCTCGTCAAGATGGCTGCGGTCCGACTTCGCCGTAAGCTTCGGCAGCAGCGCCCGAAGCGTCTCCCCGACATCGCCGACCACGCCGACATCGAGCCGCGCGCGGCGGCCGAGCTGGCTCGGCCTGATGTCGACCTGGGCGATCTTGACGTCCGTTGGAATGAACTGCTTGTAGGGAAAATCGGTGCCGAGCATCACCAGCGTGTCGCAGCTGTGCATGGCGTGATAGCCGGAGGAGAAGCCGATGAAGCCGGTGAGGCCGACGTCATAGGGATTGTCGTACTCGACATGCTCCTTGCCGCCGAGCGCATGCACGATCGGACTCTTCAGCGCCTCCGCAAGCTGCATCAGCTCGGCATGCGCGCCGGCGCAGCCGCGGCCGCAGAACAACGTCACGCGCTCTCCGCCGTCGAGCAGCGCGGCCAAGGCATCGAGCTCCGGCTCGGCGGGACGCACCACGGGCTTGGGCGGCACCAGGCCGATCGCCGGCGGCAGCGCGCGCTTCGGCGCCGCCTTCAGCGCGACGTCGCCGGGAATGACGATGACGGCGACACCCCGCTCGCCGAGCGCGGCGCGGATCGCGTTCTCCAGCACGAACGGCATCTGCGTGGGATCAGAGATCATTTCGCAATACACGCTGCATTCGCGGAACAGGTTCTGCGGATGCGTCTCTTGGAAATAGCCGCCACCGATCTCGCTCGACGGGATGTGCGCGGCGATCGCCAGCACCGGCGTGCGGCTGCGCTGCGCGTCGTAGAGACCGTTGATGAGATGCAGATTGCCGGGGCCGCAGGAGCCGGCGCACACCGCGAGTTGGCCGGTGATCTGCGATTCACCCGAGGCCGCGAAGGCTGCCACCTCCTCGTGGCGGACATGCACCCAGTCGATCGTCTTGCGGACGCGCAGCGACTCGGTCAGCCCGTTGAGGCTGTCGCCGACGACGCCATAGATGCGTTTGACGCCGGCGATTTCGAGCATCTCGACGATCTGATCTGCAATGGTGGCCATGAGCGACTGAATCCTTTGGTCATGAGGGATGCCGAAACCTACGGCCGAGGCTTTGCGGTCTCGTTACCTGCACGAGGCGGCGCGGCCGAATCAAAAGCGCGCGCTTGCGAAGGTTCCCGCGGGATGCGCGTGAGCGAGATCATGACCTCAGGGCGATGCGGGCCGGCGGCTTGCCGCATGGCGCCGCGGCCTCGCGGCGCATATTGCGTCCGAGCTTTGCGGGAGGTCCGCCCTCTCGTTACGGAGGGCGCAGGGAAGGCCGGGAGCCTGCCGCCCCCATGGCCCGCCTGCAGAAAGAAAATGCAGGCGGCAGGTACCACAGGTTCGGCTGGGACATCCCGGCCCTCCCTGCGCGATGGGCTTACGATTTATACGCGCTCTCCCTGGGGACCGGGCTTTGTTGCCCCCATCACCCGCGATGCACTGACGCACATCAGCGAGCTTGACCTCAGCATCGGGAGGCCAGGACCACGCGACTTCATCGTCCGCATCGAAGTTGTTCGTCCGCTCGCGAATGCGCGCTGCAACTCCGACCCGGCCACCGCATCCCGCACCCAACGCTCGTGACGACTCGCGAACGCCCCTCTTCGATGAGCACGGGACGGCCGAAAATGTGCAGGTGATTTGCCCGACGACACAAGGGGAATGAGTGCGACAGAGTGGCACGACGGGCAGTTTGGGCATGGCGGGCATGCGGCAGCTTTGCTGTTTGGTGCAGCGTCACCGTAATCCCGATCGAATATTTTCAGAATTGCACAACAGAGCATGAGATGCTGACACAAAACGAAGTTTTCTACTTCAAAGCCGCTAATGCCCCGCAACCGATGGGCGTCACGAGTTGAGGGAATGCGCTCGAAAGCGAGCGGTTGTCTCGAGTCTAAGCAAATATTGACAGACAATAAGCCATACCGATCTCAGAGGCTATTCCATCATCTGCGACGTCGGCAACTTTTCGCGTAAGAAGCTAGGAGCTTGCTGACGTCGTGCGCGCAAAGATCTTCTCGGCTGAGAGATCCTGCTCTTCGAGATCGTCAAAAGGATAGACTCCTATAAATCCGTGACGCCTCTCCTGCGCAACAGGTTCTCTGAAGATTGTTGGGCCAGCAAGTAAGCTATTGGTTCGTTCACAACTCATTTGAAACCCAATTCATCGAGCAGCTTCTTGTCTCGAACAGCATCGAGCGAAACTGTGATAGGCGCTCCGACCATTTTCCACCGCGACGCTTCCCCATTCTGCCTCGCATCCAGGGTGGCTTCATAGAGAGCGTCGCCCAGGAGGTTAATTATTACTCCGTGGGCCCCAGGTGGGCACTCGATAACTCGGGCGCTGCCTGTAGCGTCCTTCCACAACCCTACCGCCCAACTGGCGCTTCTAGCGCCACGCTCGTCAGCAGACAGTCTCTCTAGAACTGCATTCGATCGCGCAATTAAAGCGCGGGATGTGAACGTGAGCACCGAGCTTCCAGGATCATCGGATAGCGCCGTTGCATACCGTGCCGACCATCGGATCGGCAATTGGGGGCCGTCCATCAGCAAGACGAAAACAAGATTGGGGCCGATCGCCCGCAACACCTCATGACAAGGATCACTTCGAGCAAGATCCTCGCAAATCATGGTTGTAAAAACGGATGAACTACGAATTACTTTAATGTGGATCTCTCGCTGCTGGAGAACGATCTTTTCCCACCAAAGATAGTCGGGTTCCAATGCTTGAACGAGGTCATAACTGACTAATTGATGGTGATCGAGACGCCACCGATGATGCTTCGCTCGGCTCGTTGTGGCGGCCATTCGTGTTGGATTTTCCTCGTGAAGCTCGTCGAAAAAGTGAGAAGATAGCGCAAAATTGCCCTTTTCTCCTGCACAGTTGTCACTTGTCCCAGCTACAAAAAATTCAACACCCGGATGATTGTCCCTAAGATGGTCGGCAATCGCTTTATATGACTTCCAATCTAAGGCATACTCTGGAAACACTACACCATTGACGCTGCCGGCACTAGCTCGGGCTTGCTGAAGCAGTCGATCTACGAATTGCACTATGTACTGGGCGTTTCGAGGAAGCCAGCCTTGTTCGATTTCGAACCAACCCCAAGGCTTTGCACGGCGACTTTTTTTGAGTTCCTCCTCGGTCGTGACTTTCTCTGCGGTAAACCAGTTGGCTTCAATCTCAAAGGGATAAGGAATAAGCAGTAGACGCAAGTCGGTCCGAGCTTCTGGCAGCATGTGCTGGGGAGGTCTCTGCCAATGCGCGCGCATTTCGCCGCGCGGAGGGAGAAGAGCAAGATTGTGCGCGAGCGTCCTTGGAGTACAACCGACTTCGGGAGTGTGTGATTTGGGTTGGACGCAAACCACATCGCGATCTGCCATCAGGCAGATACTAGCAATTTGCCTATCGACACGACGATGTCGATCCGACGGGTTTATTCCATCGGCCGCATTGCGGAGTAGATAGTCTACCATAAGGGCGACCCAGCTACCCTTCCACTCGTTCGGATGTCCATCAACATGGATATATCCAACGCTTTCGCAGGCCTCGTCGGCGATAGCCATTAAGGACCAACAGATCTTCCACCATTCCGGAGCTGGTTTTTCGGCCTCGGGTTCTTTGAAGACCGGCGCATCTTTGTGCTTCTTCCAAAGCTCGACCCACAGCTGTTGGACTTCCAGAGGCACCTTCGGATAGCTGCGCGCCCAGTCCTTTCCGACCCGTTGCCAATACCTGAGATCATCGTCAGTAACGCAAACGCAGGCCGCACTCCACGTGTTGCTAGTCTCTCCCGGCACGAAATAATGATATGCTCCTCCAACTTGGAGTAGGAACGCTGACACAGCGAACAAGTCCGGCGGGAAACCGGGAGCGCTGCTCAGCTTTGCATCTTCCTTATTCGGTCCGTCATTCGGCCCGTCGGGGAAAATCCACGAGATAACGGCCCCGACCTTCAGGTACCTAGGCCCGTCTGAAGGAGAAAATGGAGGCATTTGGCGATCAATTTCTTAGAGGAACCATGACAGTCTGACGCAGTTATGCGTGATAACAGAAATGTAATCAATGGTTGAAACTGTTGCGGGCGCCACCTAGATACGGTATATGCTCGGCGCACTGAGGGGGCCATCCCTGGACTCCGCTCTATGATTGTGGTGTTCTCCTCGAACCGCTACCGAGCGAAAAAAGACAAAATCTTAATGTAATGGCCCGAAACTAATTTTGGTCCATCTGATTCCTCACGAGGGCGAACTGTGACCATTCTTCTCGATAAGGCATACGAGGAAGCCAATCGTCGCTCTGCCGACTGGGCAGGGCAGATGATCGAGCGCCGCTTTGCCGAAGTTTACGGGGACCGCGGCTCTCAGGTTCTCACGGACATTCAGCTGCGAATGGACTCGAACGTCCGGAGTGACGGTCGTGCGACACCGTTGCCTTCGGGGACCCCCGATTCAGAATAGCCACTAGCGAGTGAACCCCGATTGCGATTTTGGCCGGCCGATCTTTGCGGTCAATTCCGCGATCCTCTTTGAGTCCCTCGACTTTGTTAACCTTCGAGGCGCTTTTAGGTCTTCTTCGTCAAAACGGGCTTCCGTCCGTGTACGACGTCGCTGAGGATCGGAACTGCTATCCGGCATCTCTAACTCTTTTGCAGGCCTGCGCGGGCGATTGATACGCGAGGACTGCGCCTCTCTCACCGCAGCCGATGCATCAAGCGAGCCTCACGCCGCGCGCACCGAGTCCAGGAACCTGCTGACCTCGTCGCGGAGGCGGCTGCTCTGGCCGGACAGCGACTTGGCGGCGGACAGCACCTGCGAGGAGGCCGAGCCGGTCTCGTCGGCGCCATGCCGGACGCTGGCGATGTTCGCCGAGACCTGCTGGGTGCCGTGCGCGGCCTGCTGGACGTTGCGCGAGATCTCGCGGGTGGCCGAGCTCTGCTCCTCGACGGCGGAGGCGATGGCGGACGCGATCTCCGACATCCGGGCGATGGTCTCGCCGATCTCCTTGATCGAGCCGACCGACTCCTGGGTCGCCGCCTGGATGCCGCCGATCTGCTGGCCGATCTCGCCGGTGGCCTTCGCGGTCTGCTCGGCGAGCGCCTTGACCTCGGAGGCGACCACCGCGAAGCCGCGGCCGGCTTCGCCGGCGCGGGCGGCCTCGATGGTGGCGTTGAGCGCGAGCAGGTTGGTCTGTCCGGCGATCGCGTTGATCAGCTCGACGACGTCGCCGATGCGCGCGGCGGCCTTGGCGAGCTCGGCGACGTTGTCGTTGGTCTTGCGCGCCTGCGCCAGCGCCTCGTTGGCGATGCGCGCGGAATCCTGCACCTGGCGGCTGATCTCGTTGACCGACGAGCTCATCTGCTCGGCGGCCGCGGCCACCGAATGCACGTTGGTCGAGGCTTCCTCGGACGCCGAGGTCACCACGGTGGCGAGCTCCAGCGAGCGGCCGGCGGTCGTGGTCAGCGAGGCGGCGGAACGCTCCAGATCGGCCGAGGCCGACGACACGATGCCGACGACCTCGCCGATCGCCATCTCGAACTCGCGGGTGAAGCGCTCGACGCGCTGGCCGCGCTCGATCTTGGCCTGCGCCTCGGCCGCGGCCTCCTGCTCGGCGCGCTTCTTCGCGAGCAGCGCTTCCTTGAAGGTCTGCAGCGATCCGGTCATCGCGGCGATCTCGTCGTCGCGATCGATCGTCGGGATCGCCACGTCGTCATGGCCGGCCGCCATTTCGCCGATCAGACCGGTCAGGTTCACGATCGGGTTGATCACGCGGCGGCGCAGCAACATGGTGACGAACACGAGAATGCCGGCAAGGGCGACGACGACGACCATCGCCAGCGCCAGCATGCGATAGGCCGCGTCACGCGCCGCGACGGCGCTGTCGCGCGCCTCGGTGATGGCGGCATCGCGCACGACGAAGAACTTCTGCACGGCCGGGACGACCGCCTCGGCCAGGCTGTCGGCGGTGAGTGTGTAGTTGAGATCGCCGAGCCCGGCTGCGAGGTCCTTGTCGATGATCGGAACGGCGCGCCCGAAATAGGCCTCTCGGGCCTCCTTGAAGGCCGTCAGCAGGCGCTCCGGATTGCCGAGCTGGTCGATGCCGGCCTCCAGACGCTCGCGATCGACCTCGGTGCGGCCCTGGGCGCGGTCCATCGCCGCCTTCTCGGCCGGCGTCACGGCGCGGCGGGCGCTGAGCGCCGGCGACAGCGCGGCGGCGCGGCCGCCGGCGGTCACGCGCAGGTCCTGCGCGGTGCGGGCGACGTCGAGCAGCGTCGTCAGCGATGCGTCGGCATTGGCGATACGGTTCTGCAACTGGTTCAGGATCGGCTCGATCGCGAGCGCCACCTGGGTCACCCCCGGCAGAAGGCTCTTGATGACCGCCGGATCCCGCGCGCTCAGCGGCGCGGTCAGGGTGGGGTCGACCTTGGCGAGGATCTCGGACAGCTTGGACGACGCCTGCTCCAGGCTGCGCGTGATCGCCGCACTGTCGGAGACGTTCGCCAGCTGCGCGCGGGCCTTGGCAAAGGACGCCTCGGACGACTGCCTGATCTTGCGCACGCCCTCCAGCTGCGCCGGCGTTGCCGGATTGTCCTGGAAGATCGGCGTGATGTAGGGGGCGCGATGACCGACGACATCCTGCGCGTAGAGCAGCACCGCGCCGAACGCCTCGACGGTCCTGATCGCTTCAGCCTTGTCGCTGACCGCCCTGACCTGCTCGATGACGACCTGGGCGGCAGGCAGGACGGCAAGCGCCGTTACGGAAAGCATGGAAATTGCAAAGAGGCGGCCGATCTTCATCGTCGAGTCCCGGGTTTCGAGTCGAATGAAGCTAGAATCGTATGCTTAAGACGATGCTTAATTCGGCACCCGTAGTTCCACGGGGGTCGTCGTCATCCGCGGAAGGCACGCGATGACCTCGGACTGCTCCCAGCTCATGGGAGGCTGACGTCCGCTACAGATCAAAATTCGTCGGCAGCATCACGACGTCGCGGATGGTCATGCCGCGCGGACGGGTCAGCATGAACATGATCACCTCGGCGACCTCTGAGGGCTCCAGCAGGCTGCCGGACTCGCGCGCCTGCTTCAGCTTCTCCGCGGGCCAGTCGGCAATCAGGGCCGTGACGACCGGGCCCGGCGAGATCGCGCCGACGCGGATGCCGTGCTTGAAGACCTGGCGGCGCGTGGTCTGCACGAAACAGTCGATCGCCCATTTCGACGAGGCATAGACCGGCTCCCAGGGGGTCGGATAGTGCGCGGCGAGCGAGCTGGTGACGATGACGTCGCCGGACCCGCGCGCGATCATGTGCGGGAGCACGTCGCGCACGTTCTTCATGACGACGTTGACGTTGAGGGTCAGCATGCGGTCGATCGCCTCGCCATTGGTCTCGACGAGGTCGCCGCCGAGATAGCTGCCGGCATTGGCGTGGAGGATGTCGAGCCGGCCGGCCGCGTCCAGCACACGCGGCAGCAGCGTGGCGCAATCCGCGGGGTCGAGCAGGTCGATGACCACGGGGATCATGGCGTCGCCGTGCCGCTCGCGAAGACGCGCCAGCGCCGCCGCATCGCGGTCGATCATCACCACGCGGGCGCCAGCCGCCAGCATCGCCTCGCTGCTGGCGAGCCCGATGCCGGAGGCCGCGCCGGTCACGGCCGCCACCTTGCCTTCGAGCGCTCCCGCCATCGTCGCCTCCTCACCGCTGTGATCTGCCGACCAGCGTAGCAAAAGATGGCGCGCGATGTCGGAGGCAATCGGCCGGCATGGCCGGGCCCTCGCTGGCACGCACCTTGCCTCGACCAGGACAATTCGTGCATCGCAGGGGGGCCCAATGAGCAGCTCGCATTTCGATTTCACACGCCGCAGCCTCGTGCTCGGCGGCCTCGGCGTTGCCGGGCTGACCTTGGCGCCGCGCAGCGCCTGGCCTCAGGGCCGCGCCGAGACGCTGCTGGTGGTGCAGGAGCTCGGGCCGAACTCGCTGGACATGCAGGGCGTCGGCTCGAACCAGACCGTCAACGGGCTCGCCTGGAACTGCTACGACCGGCTGCTCAGCTATGCCGCGAAGACGCTGCCCGATGGCACCACGTCCTATGATCGCGCGACGCTGGCGCCGGAGCTGGCCGAGAGCTGGGAGGTGGCCGCCGACGGCATGTCCTGCACCTTCAAGCTGCGCAAGGACGCGACCTTCCATGACGGCACGAAGGTGACCGCGAAGGACGTCAAATGGTCGTTCGACCGCGCGGTGTCGGTCGGCGGCTTCCCGACCTTCCAGATGTCGGCGGGCTCGCTGGAGAAGGCGGAGCAGTTCGTCGTGGTGGACGATCACACCTTCCGCATCGACTACATCCGCAAGGACAAGATGCTGCTGTTCAACGTCGCGGTGGTCGTGCCCTTCGTCATCAATTCGGAGCTTGCGAAGAAGAACGCGACGTCCGAGGACCCGTGGGCGCTGGCCTGGCTGAAGGCCAACGAGGCCGGCGGCGGCGCCTACAAGGTGGAGAGCTGGAAGCCGGGCACAGAGACCATCCTGAGCCGGTTCGACAATTGGAAAAGCGGGCCCTTGCCGAAGATCAAGCGCGTGATCGCACGCGATATACCCTCGGCCGGCACGCGACGGGCGATGCTCGAGCGCGGCGATGCGGATCTCTCCAGCGGCTTTGCGCCGCGCGATTTCGATCAGCTGATCAAGGAGGGCAAGGTCAAGGTGACGGGCGTGCCGATCCCCAACGCGCTGTGGTATGTCGCGCTCAACACCGCCAAGCCGCCGTTCGACAATGTCAAGCTGCGCCAGGCGATCGCCTGGGCGATGCCCTATGAGCAGATCCAGTCGAGCGCGTTCTTCGGCCGCGCCGTACCGATGTATGGCGGCGCCGCCGAGGTCGCCAAGCCGGTATGGCCGCAGCCGTTTCCCTATGCGACCGACCTCGACAAGGCCAAGGCTTTGATGAAGGAGGCCGGCTTGGATGGCCTGGAGACGACGTTGTCGCTCGACGCAGGCACCGCGACGGTCGGCGAGCCCACGGCGATCCTGATCCAGGAGAGCCTCGCCAAGATCGGCATCAAGGCGTCCATCGAGAAGATTCCCGGCGCCAACTGGCGCACCACGCTGAACAAGAAGGAGCTGCCGATGGCGCTCAATCGGTTCTCAGGCTGGCTCGATTATCCCGAATATTACTTCTACTGGAATTTCCACGGCCGCAATTCGATCTTCAACATCTCGTCCTACCAGAGCAAGGAGATGGACGCGCTGATCGACAAGGCACGCTTCACGACGGATGCCGGCGAGTATGAGAGCACGGTGAAGGCCTTCATCGCTCTGTGCATGCGCGAGGTGCCGGTCGTGCCGCTGAACCAGCCGATCCACGACGTCGCGATGCAGAAGGCGGTGAGCGGCTACGAGTTCTGGTTTCACCGCGAGCCGGACTACCGGCAGTTCGTGAAGGGGTAGTTTCGCTCGTCATTCCGGGGCGTGCGCAGCACGAGCCCGGAAATCATCTCACCACAGAACGCGCTGCAGAATGGACTCCGGGCTCGACGCGCTTGCGCGCGTAGCCCCGGAATGACACCGACACCAGAATTGCCTTTTCCTCACAACCATCCACGCCGCCGGAACTGCCAGTACAGCGTGCTGCACACCACGGCGATCAGGCCGAGCACGGCATAGTAGCCATATTGCCATTTCAGCTCCGGCATGTGCTCGAAGTTCATGCCGTAGATTCCCGCGACGGCCGTCGGCACGGCGAGAATGGCGGCCCAGGCCGCCAGGCGGCGGGCGATGTCGGTCTGCTGCGCCTGCCCGGCCATCATGCTGGCCTCGAACACGAAGGCGAGGATCTCGCGAAGGGAGTCCGCGTCCTCCTCGGAGCGCTTGGCGTGGTCGAGCACGTCGCGAAACAAGGGGGCCATCTCGGCATCGATCGCGACGTTGTCGACATGCTCGAGCCGCTTGCAGACGTCGACCACCGGACCCACGGCGCGGCGCAGCCGCAGCAGGTCGCGCCGCAGGCGATACAGCCGGTCGACCTCGTGGCGCGCCAGCGGCCGCTGCAGCACGACCTCCTCCAGGGTCTCGACCTCGGCCATGATGCTCTCGGTCACCGGCCGGTAATTGTCGACGATGAAGTCGAGGATCGCATAGAGGATGTAGTCCTCGCCCTTGGCGAGCGAGCCCGGACAGCTCTCGCAGCGCTCCCGCACCGCGCCGTAGGAGGTCGAGGCGCCGTGGCGCACCGAGACGACGAAGCCGGGGCCGACGAAGACGTGGGTCTCGCCGAACACGATGTGCTCCTTGACGAGCTGCGCGGTGCGCGCGACGACGAACAGCGCATCGCCATAGCGCTCGACCTTGGGCTGCTGATGCGCCTTCGATGCATCCTCGATCGCGAGCTCGTGCAGGCCGAACTGATCGGCCACCCGCTGCAACAGCGCCGCATCCGGCTCGTGCAGCCCGATCCAGACCACATGGCCCGGCCGCTTGCTCCAGGCACCGGCGTCCTCGATCGGGATGTCGGCGACGCGCCGGCCATCGGCATAGACGCCGGCCGCGACCACGCCGGGCTCGCGCGGCTCGCTGCGCGGCTGAACGACGGGCGCGCCCGCCGCTGTCTGCATCGTGACGTGACGCATGGTGGATTCTCCGCTCTGCGGACCGACTTTCGACGCGAGGACTCGCCGGGTCAAGCGGCGCATCAGGTCACACCGGTCGGGCCGTCGAGCAACTGCCGGACGCGGCGGACCAGATCGGTGCGGCGGTACGGCTTGTTGATGATCTCGAACTCGCCGATATGGGCATCGGCGCGCTCGACCGCGGCGTCGGAATAGCCGGTCGTGAGCAGCACCTTCAGCTTCGGCTGCCGCTTCCGCGCCTCGCGCGCCAGCACCGTGCCGTTCATGCCGCCGGGCATCACGAGATCCGTGAACAAGAGATCGAAGCGGGTCTCCGAATCCAACAGCTCCAATGCCGCGTGCGCATTGGCGGCGACCTCGGTGCGGTAGCCGAAATCCTCCAGGATCGAGCGCGCGAGCTCGGCCACCTCGGCGCGGTCCTCGACGATCAGGATGCGCTCGCTGCCGGTGCGATCCATCGCCATCGCGGGACGGATCGACGGCGCCGCGATCGCCTGCTCGGTCGCCGGGAACAGCAGCTGCACGGTGGTGCCGTGCCCGACCTCGCTGTAGATGTAGGTGCTGCCGCCGGACTGGCGCGTGAACCCGTAGACCATGGCGAGGCCGAGACCGGTGCCCTTGCCCTCCTCCTTGGTGGTGAAGAACGGCTCCGCGACGCGTGCGAGAATGTGGTGCGGAATGCCGACGCCGTCGTCCGACACCTTCAGCGCGACGTAGCGCCCGGCCTTGGGCACGCCGAACTGCGCGATGTCCTCCTCGGCGATCTCCTTGTTCTCGGTGCGAATCGTGAGCGTGCCGCCATGTGGCATCGCATCGCGCGCATTGACGAACAAATTGAGCAGCGCGACCTCCGCCTGGGTCTGGTCGACCCGGCTGTTCCACAGGCCCGGCTGCGCCTTGACGACGATCCGCACGCTTTCGCCGAGCGTGTGGCGGGCCATCTGCACCATGGTCTCGATCATGTTGTTGAGGTTGATCGGCCGGCTGTCGAGGCGCTGCTTGCGCGCGAACGACAGCAGCTGCTGCGTCAAGGTCGCGGCGCGATTGGCCGCCGCGCGGATGTTGTCGACGGCGCGACGGTGCCGCGGGGCCAGCTCGCTGACAGCGCCCTGCAGGGTCTCGGTGTAGCCGATGATTACCTGCAGGATGTTGTTGAAGTCGTGAGCGATGCCGCCGGTGAGCTGGCCGATCGCCTCCATCTTCTGCGACTGCACCAGCGCGCTCTCCGCGTCGCGCCGGCGCGAGACGTCGAGCTGCGAGCCGAAGAAATACACCAGCTCGCCGTCGCGATTGTAGACCGGGCTGATGAACAGCGCATTCCAGAACGCCGCGCCGTTCTTGCGATAATTGAGGATCTCGACCGCAATGTCCTGACGGTTCGCGATCGCGGTGCGGACCGCATCGATGGTGTCGCGATCGGTGTCCGGCCCTTGCAGGAAGCGGCAATTGGATCCGACGATCTCGCCGAGATCGTAGCCGGTCATCTCCAGAAACGCCCGGTTGGCAAACAGAATGGGATTGTCGTTCTGGCGCGGATCGGTGACGATCATCGGCATCCGCGTCGTCTCGACCGCGGCGAAGAAGATGTCGTGGTGCTCCGACGACAGATCGGACGCATCGCCGCTGTCGACGACGGCGCGATCGCGCTGCGGCCTGTGCTCTGACATCTTCCCTGCTCCGCCTTGGTCCCGTGGTGGCGCGCATGATTGCGCGGGCGCCGTGTTCCGATGCAGCGCACATCGATATGCCGCCCGATGGGCTCGGGTTCCCGCAGCCAAGGCCTGCGTGAAAGCCGGTACGTGCAAACTCACGAAAATGCGACGAGTGGACGCGGGAACAATACGCGCGAAGATGGCGATACCCGCCTCGTGCCCTCGACCGGATCGCGGCGAGCAGCTACATCGTCGCTTCGATCATCGGGGAGGAGCACACGTCATGACAGGACAAAAGGTCGCGCTGGTCACCGCGGGCGGCAGCGGCATGGGCGCGGCGGCAGCGCGCCGTCTCGCCGCGGACGGATTCCAGGTCGCGATCCTGTCGTCATCGGGCAAGGGCGAGGCGCTGGCCGCCGAGCTCGGCGGCCTCGGCGTCACCGGATCGAACAAGTCAAACGATGATCTCAAGCGCCTCGTCGACGGTGCCGTCAACCGCTGGGGCCGCATCGACGTGCTCGTCAACAGCGCCGGACACGGTCCGCGGGCGCCGATCCTGGAATTGACCGACGAGCAGTGGCACGGCGGGCTCGATACCTATCTGCTGAACGTGATCCGTCCGACGCGCCTGGTCACGCCGATCATGCAGGCGCAGAAGAATGGCGCGATCATCAACATCTCGACGGCCTGGACATTCGAGCCGTCGGCGATGTTTCCGACCTCGGCGGTGTTCCGCGCCGGTCTCGCCGCGTTCACCAAGATCTTCACCGACAGCTATGCTGCCGACAACATCCGGATGAACAACGTGCTTCCCGGCTGGATCGACAGCCTGCCGGCCACGGAAGAGCGCCGCAAGACCGTGCCGATGGGCCGGTACGGCAAGTCCGAGGAGATCGCCGCGACCATAGGCTTCCTCGCCTCAGAGGGCGCGGCCTACATCACGGGACAGAACATCAGGGTGGACGGCGGACTGACGCGGAGCGTGTGACACAGCCAAGCACGCAGAGGCAAATCTGCAGAATCAGCTACCGCTACAATCAGATCGAGAATGAATGACTCCGTCATGCCCGGGCTTGTCCCGGGCATCCACGTTTATCGGCATATGCCGAACGACGTGGATGGCCGGGACAAGCCCGGCCATGACGGCGGGGAGACCGGAGATTTGATCTCCGGCGACCATGGCGCTGCGGCTCAACCGTCAAAACATCTCGAAATATTCGCGCTGCTCCCAGTCGGATACTTCGGCGTTGAAGCGCTCGATCTCGGCGGTCTTGATGAAGGTGTAGTAGTCGATGAAGGTGGCGCCGAAGGCTTCGCGGAAGAACGCGTCCTGCTTCAACACGTTGACCGCCTCGCCCAGCGACTTCGGCAACAGGTCGGCCTTGGTCTCGTAGGGCACGTCGGCCGACGGGCCGGGATCGAGCTGGCGGTCGACGCCGTCGAGGCCGGCCGCGATCTGCGAGGCCATG
Organism: Bradyrhizobium sp. SZCCHNS2022; assembly: GCF_032377575.1. Classification (NCBI taxonomy): domain Bacteria; kingdom Pseudomonadati; phylum Pseudomonadota; class Alphaproteobacteria; order Hyphomicrobiales; family Nitrobacteraceae; genus Bradyrhizobium; species Bradyrhizobium sp. SZCCHNS2022. Next base: position 5,247,495 of record NZ_JAUHHZ010000001.1, read on the forward strand.
TAGAGATAGGGATTGGCTGCGGGCTCGCCGATGCGGTTCTCCAGCCGTGTGGCGCGGTCGCCGGGGCCGCCGAGCACGCGGATCATGACGCCCCGGTTGTCGCGCCCCCAGATGGCGCGGTCCGGCGCCAGCGAGTAGGAGCGATAGCGCCGGTAGCCGTTGATCGTTGGGGTCGAGAACACCGCAGAGGCGCGCGCATGTGCGAGCAGGCCCGCCATGTAGTGGCGGCCGAGCGCGGACAGACCCTCGGCGTCCTGCGTCATGAACGCGTTGCTGCCGTCGCGCGCCACCAGCGACTGGTGCAGGTGCCAGCCCGACGACATCACGTTCGGGATGCGCGGCCGGCACATGAAGGTGGCGTGATAGCCGTGGCGCTGCGCGATCTGCTTCACGGCGCTGCGGAACAGCACCATCGTATCGGCCGGTACGAGGCCGAGCGACGGCTGCAACACGAACTCGCACTGGCTCGGCCCGTATTCGAGCTCGATCGAACGCAGCGGCAGACCGAGCGCGACGAGATTCGCCCTGATGAGCTCGAGTGCCGGCTCCATCTGATCGAAGCGTTGCTCGGTGAGATACTGATAGCCTTGGGTCAGCAGGCTGACGGTGGGCGGCGCGCCGGGCTGGCCCGGCATGCCGGCGTCGCCAGGGGCGAGACGGGGGTCTTCGACCTTGAAGATATGGCATTCGACCTCGAGGCCGGCCATGAACTGATAGCCGCGCTGATCGAGCCTCGCCAATGCCGATCGATAGAGGTTGCGCGTGGCGAAAGGCACGGGCGCGCCGTTGGCGAAATACAGGTCGCACAGCACCCAGCCGGTGCCGGGCGCCCAGGGCAGCACGCGGAACGTGGTGGGATCGGCGACCATCAGCGCGTCGCTGCCACCCTGCATCTCGGCCATGCCGAAGCCGCCGCCGGCGGTGAACACCGGAAACACCGTGCGGTGCGAGGTATCCTTGGCGAGCAGGGTCGTGGTGATCGAGCAGCCGCTCTCCAGCGACGACAACGCGGCATCAATCGTGAGCGTCTTGCCGCGCAGGACGCCGTGCTGATCCGGGAACGAGAAGCGGATCGTGGTGAGCCCGTGCTCCTCGGCGAGGCGGCGCATGCGCACCGCGGCCTCGGCCTGCTCGGCGCTCCACAGCTGATGCTTGTCGACGAAACTCAACGATGACTCCTGATTAGGATGGCGAGGCGCGCGATCGAGTTCGCGGCCGTCGGGAAGGTTTCGGTGCCGGCCTCACCCGCCTGCGGCTCGGCAATCGCATTTGGAGATCGCAGTGTAGCACCCGTCTGTGTCCACATCGTCATGGCCGGGCTTGTCCCGGCCATCCACGTTGTTCGGTATCCCGAGGACGGCGTGGATGCCCGGGACGAGCCCGGGCATGACGGAGTAAACAATTGACAAGGCTGCTCGTCGCGACAGCCCCCATCAAATGCGCGCTCACGCTCACCATCACTCCGCAGCGCTGAGATGCGGCGCGAGGCGCACGATATCCGCGGGCACCGGCGGTGCCCAGGGGGCGTTGCGGCGGCGGCGGACGTCGACTTCCATCCAATAGGTCTCCCAGCCGCGGGTCGGGCCGATGCCATCCATCGTTGCGGGCCCCTGCACGCTGCGCGCCGCCGCTGCATCGAGATGCAGCATCGGCGGCTCGCCGCGCCCGACCGTCTCGATCTGCTCACGCAGCAGCCGGCGATACTGGATGATCGCCTTGTCGGACTGCCCGAGATGCTCGCGGGTGCGGTCCTGGATCCGGCCCATCGACTCCACCGCCCACTGGTCGTGCACGTTGATGTCGTTGCCCATGCCGGTGTAGGTCGCGGTCGCCTGCTCGCGGGGATCGAAGCCGTAGTCGTTGCTCTTGTTCTTGCGCGAGCGATAGTCCGGCAGCTCGTAGAGCTCCAGCCGCTGCGCCCGCATCTTCGCCCGGTCGACCGGCGCGCCGTAGCTGGTGAAGATGGCGTACCAGTAGCAGGTCTCGTCATCGACCGGCACGTGCCATTGCGTGATCGTCATCTCCGTGCTCATCGGAATCACGAAGGCATGCGGGAACAGCTGATTGGTGACGCGGACGTGGGTGCGCTCGGCGTCGATCTCGCGCAGCGCGACGATGCGCAGGCCGTATTCGGTGCGCTCGACATTGATGATCGGGCGATCGTACTCGCGCAGCACCTTGGTCATCGGCAGCTCGCTGTCGGCCGAGGCGCCGCGGAACTGCTTGCCATAGGCCGTCGAGGTGTCCTCGTCCTCGAAGAAGCGATGCAGGAACGAGGCGTGGGCCGGGTCGATGCCGACCTCGAGCGCCTGGAGCCAGTTGCACTCGATCAGGCCCTTGAAGGCGAAGGTGTAGGCATCAGGCGCGGTGAAGCAGTCGAGATCGGGGAACGCTGGCGTGGCGCCGTCGCCGAGCCAGGCCCAGAGGATGCCGCCCTTCTCGACCACCGGATAAGAGCGCTGCTTGACGTTCTTGCACAGCGGCGAGCCGGCCGGCTCGGCCGGCGTCTCCAGGCAGTTTCCGTCGGCGTCGAACAGCCAGCCGTGGAAGGCGCAACGCAGCCCGCCATTCTCCAATCGTCCGAAGGCGAGGTCGGCGCCGCGATGCGGACAATCGCGGTCCAGTAGGCCATAGCGGCCATCCCCATCCTTGAAGAGAACGAAGTCCTGACCGAGCAGCTTGACCGCGCGCACCGGGCGCTCGCCCGCCAGCTCATCGACCAGCGCAGCCGGCTGCCAATACATCCTCATTAGTTTACCGGCAGGCGCGCCGGGTCCGATGCGGGTGATCAGGTCGTTCTGCTCCTGGCTCATCATGATGGCCGTCTCTCCTGTTCCGTCGCAAGTCGGGCGTTGAGCGTCACGTGATCATCTAATAATGTTCGCTAGACGAACACATGTTCGCCCAGATTAGATTCGCTTTAAGTGGGGAGAAGCGCAAGTGAAAAAGCTACAACCGAAGCCGAGGGGCAAGCGGGCAGCAGTTTCACTGCGGCCGAGAACAACAACAGCGGATCGTGTCGGGCCGATGCCGAAACTAAAGCGCACTGATGAGGAGAAGAAGCAGGCCCGGGGCGATGGTCCCGAGTTCGTGGAGGCTCTCGACCGTGGCTTGCGCGTCATCCAGGCCTTCAGTCGCGAGGGCCGGCCGATGACGCTGAGCAAGGCCGCGGAACTCACCGGCCTTGCCCGCGCCACGGTGCGACGGATTCTGCTGACGCTGAAGGCCTCCGGCTTCGTCCACGGCGACGACCGCCTGTTCTCGCTGACACCGCGCGTTCTGCTGCTGGCGTCCAGCTATCTCGCCTCCAACCAGATCAACAGCGTGATGCAGCCGTTGATGGACATGGCGGCAAGCGAGGCCCATGAGGTCTGCTCGCTCGCCGTCCTCGACGGCGACCAGGTCGTGTTCATCGCGCGGGCGACACCGGCGCGCATGTTCTCCACCGGGCTGGAGATCGGCTACCGGCTGCCCGCCTTCTGCACCTCGGTCGGTCGCGTACTGCTCAGCCGGATACCGGACGATCAGCTGCGCCACACGATCGAGCGCATGACGCTGACGGCGCTGACGCCGCAGACGTCGACCGACAGGGAGGCGCTGATCGCCGCGATCTCGGCAGTCCGCAGCGATGGCTATTCGCTCGTCGACGGCGAGGCGGAATCGGGCTTTCGCTCGATTTCCGTGCCGATTCGCCGCTATGACGGCGGCATCGTCGCGGCCGCGAATATCGGCGGCCATGTCGATCGCATCTCGGTCGATGAGATGAAGGAGCGCTTCCTGCCGCTCCTGAACAGGCTGTCGGCAACGGTCCAGCCACTGCTGGTCTGATCGCCCGCTGACCCCGGCAGGCTGATAGCGGCCGCGCTGAAGCCGCGCTCGCCCTGCCACGACTCCGGCCAACGCATCCGCTCGCGGCATCGCGACCTCCGCGCCCGCCACCTGCCCGGCATGGCCGCCGGCGTCGCAGCTGCATCGCCGGTGCGACGGAACTCGCCTCTGCTGATCAAGTCCATCTGATCGCGATCCGCCGGCGGCATCTTCGTCGCTCCCTGCACGACAGCCAACCATGGCGGAGAGAATCGTCCGCGCCCCGCGGCCATCGCTTCGATGTCATCACTGGCAGCACGGTGCTGGCAACTCATCGCCGCGAGGACACAGGAGAGCCGACCGCGCAGGGCCACGTGAAGTTTCGTCCTCAACGAACTAATCGTTGTAGTCGCAGTCGCTCCTGCAATTCGGCGCATGCCCATTACGTGATATTATCATGACACCCGACCCCGTTTGCCACGATTGACGATCTCTCCAGGTATCATCGCGCTGCATGCGAAGGTGGCATGATCCGGGGCGCAAGTAATTAGATCCCGGCCTCGCACGCGAATTGCGGACGGCGCCACCAGATTGCCGCGAATGGCAACGCGATCGCGAGCGGCGCTGCGGGCGAGATCGCGTGCGGCCCGTTCACCGTGATCGCCGGCCCGCCCCGAGCCGGGAGCAGAGGCGTCGGGGGGACGAGGTCGCCTTCCCCGGCGGCGCACCGCGAAGCGGTAGACTTCGTTGGACATCGGCGGCGTCTCGCGCGTAAATGGCACATCGGGGGCGAGACACCCGGTAGTGCCATCCAGGGGAAGAGCCATGACTGACGCGCTGCCGCTCGTGCTGGTGCCCGGACTGATCTCGTCGCCGCGCATCTATGCGCCGGTCATGCCCGCGCTGTGGCGGCTCGCGCCGGTGATGGTGGCGAACCACGTCCGCGATGATAGCATGGCCGGAATCGCGCGCCGCATCCTGGCCGAGGCGCCGCCGCGCTTCGCGCTCGCCGGCCATTCGATGGGCGGCTACATCGCCTTCGAGATCATGCGCCAGGCGCCGGAGCGCGTCGGCCGGCTGGCGCTGATCAACACCCAGGCCCGGCCCGATACGCCGGAAGCCAGCGCGCGCCGCCGCACCATGATCACCCGCGCGAAGGACGGCGACTATCACGGCGTGGTCGACGAGCTGTTCGCAGGCTTCGTCCATCCTTCGCGCCAGGACGACCCGCGGCTGCGTCAGCTGGTGCATGACATGGCCGAGGAGGTCGGCGTCATCGGCTTCATCCGGCAGCTGACCGCGATCATGTCGCGTCCGGACTCGCGGCCGACGCTGACGGCCATCCGCTGTCCGACCCTAGTGCTGACGAGCGATACCGACAACACGATCCCGAACAGCCTGTCGAAGGAGATGGCCGACGGCATCGACGGCAGCTGGCTGGTCGTCCTGGAGAATTGCGGCCACCTGCCGCAGCCCGAGCAGCCGGAGGAGACGGCGCAGGCGCTGATGGAGTGGCTGCGGGGGTGAGATGACCGTTGAGCCATATGAACCTCCGGACGGTAGCCGGTGGCAACTCTCCGGAATGCAGCGTATATTGCGACAATGCTGGACAACGCCAAAATCGCCAAGATCGCCCGCGATGTCGCCACTGCGAATCTGCGCAGCTCAGCCGCGGTGACGGACGTCACCACGGCGCCGTATGCGGACTCCGAAGGCCGCGACGCTCTGCGCATCACCATCGTATTGAGTCCCATCCATGGGACCGACATCGAGGGAGAAGCAGTGCTGGACACGCTGGTCCAGATCCAAGAGCAGCTGCAAGCCGCGGGCGAGGACCGTTTTCCGCTGATTGAATACGAGGCGGAGAACGAGGCCGTTGGCGACACTTAATCCGGAGCATTTGTTTCAGCAGGCTGAGCAGTTGATCGTTCCGCCCGCGGCGGGGCCACCGCGACAGGTGAACATCCGGCGCGCAATTTCGGCTGCCTATTATGGATTGTTTCACGCAACGCTCATCGCCGCTGCAGATCAATTTGTTGGCAAGACGAAACAAGGAACATCCTTGTACGCCCTCGTCTATAGAGCCGTGGATCATCGAGACCTCCGCTTGCTCTGCGAGGAGGTCAAGAAGTCGAAGCTCTCAGCCAAATACCTGCCGTTCGCTCCATCTGGAGGCTTTGGAGCGAACCTCCAGGCGTTTGCATTCGCTGTCCTCGAGTTGCAAGAGAAGCGGCATGAAGCCGACTACAATCCGATGATCCGCGTCAAAACCCTGGATGCGCAGGTCGCCATCAGAATGGCTCGCGCCGCGCTGGCGAGGTTTGAAGCCGCCCGTGCACAAAACCAGGACGCTTTTCTGGCTCTGTTGACCTTGTTACTTTTCCCGCCCCGCTGAGCGGGGAGGCAGTCAACTACGCTTCGCCGACTCGCCCCTTCCCCACCCTCATCCCATCCACGAACACATCCAGCAGCCGCAGCACGCTCTGCTGCCAGCCGGTCTGGTCGTGCATGTAGCACATGCCGATCAGCGCGCGGAGGACATCGTCGGCGCTGATGTCGCTGCGGATCTCGCCGGCGTCGACGGCGCGGGCGAGCAGCGCACCGATCGAGCGGGTGAGATGGCCATGCGAATAGGCGGCGAGCTCGGAGTTCGCGGTCATCACGATCGCGAGCGCGGCCATCATGCCCTTCTTGGTGGCGACGAACTGGACCGTGGAGCGCAACCAGCGCCGGAGCGCCTCGACGGCCGACGGCTCGCTCTTCAGCTCTTCCGCCAACTCGGCGAGCTGCTCGACCTCGCGGCGGTACACCGCCTCGAACAGGTCCTCGCGGGTGGGGAAATGGCGATACAGCGTACCGATGCCGACGCCGGCCTGGCGCGCCACCGCCTCCAGGCTGGCCTCGGCGCCGCCGACGCTGAACACCGCCTTGGCCGCCTCGAGCACGCGCTCGCGGTTGCGCTGGGCGTCGGCGCGCGGCTTGCGATGGCGGTCTTGTGGTTTCGTCTCCATCTCACCAGCTCTTGATGACGGACCGTTCATGTCCCCTTGCTAAACGGAGGAACCCTCCGTATAGATAGACCTGCCACCCGGGACAGCCAACCTTCCCTCAGCTGTCGTCCCGCGGTCGCTGGATCTGGACGGACCATCGCCCGTAAGGCGATGCCCGCTGCGATCCGATTAGGCCATCGCTTCGATCGGAACAACGCATGAATTGGACTGTCAGACTCACCGTCAACGGTGAGCCGCGAACCCTTGCGCTCGACGACCCCCGGGTCACCCTGCTCGACCTCCTGCGCGAGCGCCTCCACCTCACCGGCACCAAGAAGGGTTGCGACCGCGGCCAGTGCGGCGCCTGCACCGTCCTGGTCGACGGCCGCCGCATCAACTCCTGCCTGACGCTCGCGCTCAGCCTCGACGGCGCCGCCATCACCACCATCGAAGGTCTCGCCCAGGACGATCGGCTGCACCCGGTGCAGGAGGCGTTCATCGCTCACGACGCCCTGCAATGCGGCTTCTGCACGCCGGGCCAGATCATGAGCGCGGTTGGGCTCATCAACGAAGGCCAGGCCGGCGACGATCCCGAGCGCGTGCGCGAAGGCATGAGCGGCAATCTGTGCCGCTGCAGCGCCTATGTCGGGATCGTCGAGGCGGTGCGCGACGCACAGGCGACGCTCACGGACGACAAGGAGCGCGCGGCATGAACCGGTTCGATTATGTGAAGCCCGCAACTGTTGCCGAGGCGATCGCCGCGGCCGGCGCACCGGGCGCCGCTTATCTCGCCTCCGGCACCAACCTGCTGGACCTGATGAAGGGCAATGTCGTCCGGCCCGAACGGCTGGTCGACATCACCCACATCAAGGAGCTGACGCGCATCGAAACGTCAGGCAATGGCGACGTCAGGATCGGGGCGCTCGTGCGCAACGCCGACCTCGCCTACGACGCGTCCTTCGCCAAGGACTTCCCTGCGGTGGCCGAAGCGCTGCTGTCCGGCGCCTCGGCGCAGCTCCGCAATGCGGCCACCGTCGGCGGCAATCTGCTGCAGCGGACGCGCTGTGCCTACTTCTATGACACCGCCTCGGCCTGCAACAAGCGCACGCCGGGATCCGGCTGCGATGCCCGCGACGGCGAGAACGGCCAGCACGCGGTGCTCGGCTGGAGCGACGCCTGCATCGCCACCAACCCCTCGGACTTCTGCGTGCCGCTCGCGGCGTTCGACGCGGTCGTCGAAATCGAGGGCGCATCCGGCCGGCGCGAGATCGCGCTGGAGGCATTGCATCTCTTGCCCGGCAGCACGCCGGATCGTGAGAGCGTGCTCTCTCCCGGCGAGCTGATCGTCGCGATCCGTCTGCCTGCGGCCGCACGCGCCTTCGCCAAGCACGCGCGCTATCTCAAAGTGCGCGAGCGCAACTCCTACGCCTTCGCCGTAGTCTCCGCTGCGGCCGGGCTCGCGATCGAAAACGGCAGCATCAAACAGGCACGCCTTGCGCTCGGCGGTGTCGCCGCCAAGCCGTGGCGTGTGCATGACGCCGAAGCGCTGCTCGCCGGTCAGCCGGCTGAGCACGGCTCGTTCGAACGCGCCGCGGAGGCGGCGCTGCGCGATGCAAACCCCTCCGGCGACAATGCCTACAAGATCCCGCTCGCGCGGCAGCTGATCGTGCGCGCGCTGCAGGCCGCAGCGCAAGGCACGCCCTCGCGCATGCCGGCGCTGCCGGCCTCCCCCTTCTCCTCCGTTCCAGGAGTGCTTCATGACGCCTGAGCTCAACCTCTCCCGCGATCCCGCCCACCTCCGCCACGGCTCGAATATCGGCCAGCCGCTGTCGCGCGTGGATGGTCTGGCCAAGGTGACCGGCCGCGCGACCTACGCGGCCGACAACAACCCGCCCGGCCTGCTCTATGCCGTGCTGGCAACGTCCAGCATCGCGCGCGGCCGCGTCGTTTCGCTCGATGTCGAGGCCGCCAAGGCGCATCCCGGCGTGGTCGAAGTGATGACCTCCGCCAACCGGCCGCCGCTCTATTCCGACCCCGACGGCAAGCCCAATCCGTTCTCGTTCCGCTTCGAGGCGCTGCAGAACGACAGCGTGCGCTATGCCAATCAGCCGATCGCCGTCGTCATTGCGGAATCGCTGGAAGCCGCGACCGAAGGCGCGGCTTTGCTGGCGCCGCGCTATGAGGCGGAGCCGGCGCGCATCGGGCTCGATACCGATGCGGCTTATGTGCCGCCGGCCGTCGGCATGGGCATGCCGGCCGAGCAGCGCCACGGCGATGTCGAGGCTGCGCTGTCTGCCAGTGAGAAGCAGATCACCGCGATCTACGAGACCCCACCGCATTATCACAATGCGATGGAGCCGCATGCCATCGTCGCGGAGTGGCAGGGCGACAAGCTCGTCATCGACACGCCGACGCAGGGCCTCGTTTTGATGCGCGCGCGCCTTGCCGAACTGTTCGGCATCGCGCCGGACAACATCCTGATCCGCAGCCCCTTCCTCGGCGGCGGCTTTGGCGGCAAGGGCCTGATGGCCGGGCCGCAGGTGCTCGGCATCCTCGCCGCGAAGATGGTCGGCCGTCCGGTCAAGCTCGTGGCCCGCCGCGAGCAGCTCTATGGTCCGTTCGGCCACCGCTCGCCGACCCGGCAAACCTTGCGCATCGGTGCCAGTGCTGCCGGGCAGCTCTCAGGCATCCATCACCATGCCCGCATCGCGACGTCGAGCTTCGAGGATTTCTATGAAGCGGCGGCCCACGTGACCCATACGCTCTACGCCGCACCCGCGATCGCGACCACCTATGACGCCGTGCGCATGGACACCGGCACGCCGCTGTTCGTGCGCGCGCCGGGCATCGCACCGGGATCGATCGCACTGGAAAGCGCGGTCGACGAGATGGCCGAGGCCTGCGGCCTCGATCCGCTCGCCTTCCGCGTCAAGAACTACGCCGAGGTCGAACCCTCGACCGGCAAGCCGTTCTCGTCGAAGACGCTGCGCGAATGCTACACGCAAGGCGCCGAGCGCTTCGGCTGGTGGGAGCGGCCGCTGAAGCCCCGCACCATGCGCGACAAGGATGGCTTCCTGGTCGGCTGGGGCATGGGCACCGCGACGTTCCATGCGCTGATGTTCGCAGGGCAAGCGCGCGCCGTGATCCGGCGGGACGGCTCCGGCGTGGTCGAGAGCGGCGCGCACGACATGGGCCAGGGCGCGTGGACCGCGTTCGCGCAGGTCGCTGCGGATTCGCTGGCGCTCGAGCTCGAGCAGGTGACGTTCAAGGCCGGCACCTCGGACCTGCCGGATGCCGGCATCGCCGGCGGCTCGGCGCATACGGCGACGGTCGGCACCGCGATCCACAATGCCGGCGCAGCCGTGATCGCCAAGCTCGCCGAGCTCGCCACCTCGGATCAGCGCTCGCCGCTGTTCGGCGCCGGCAATGCCGGGGTGATCGCCCGCAACGGCCGGCTGCTGCGGCGCGACGACGAGGGCCGCGGCGAGAGCTATGCCGACATTCTCGCGCGCGCCGGGCTCGACGAGGTCGACGGCGCAGGCTCGGGCTTGCCGGATCCGGCTGCCAACGAGCAGTACGCGATGCATTCGCATGGCGCTGTCTTCGCGGAGGTGAAGGTCGATCCCGATCTCGGGCAGGTGCGCGTGACCCGCATGGTCGGCGCATTCGCCGCGGGGCGGATCATCAACCCGAAGCTGGTGAACAGCCAACTCATCGGAGGCATGATCTGGGGCATCTCTCTCGCGCTGCACGAGGAGGCTGTCACCGACCGTCGCACCGGCCGCATCATGAACGCCAATCTCGGCGAGTATCATGTGCCGGTGAATGCCGACATCCCGGCGATCGAGGCGTTCACGGTCGCGGAGCACGATCCGTTCGTCAATCCGCTCGGCATCAAGGGCGTCGGCGAGATCGGAATCACCGGCTCCGCGGGCGCGGTCGCCAATGCGGTGGCACATGCCACCGGCATCCGTGTCCGGCGCTTCCCGGTGCGGATCAGCGACCTCGCGCGCTCGGGCGATTGACGACCGGCGCATCCCGACACGCGACGCTGCGCCTCCGGCCGGAGGCGCAGCGTTGTCGCGCCAGGCCTTGCGGCCAGCCGGCGAAGGTGTGGGTAGCGAAATTTGAGAGGACCCGGAGCGCGGCCTCCCAGTCAAGCTACCGCCTCCGGTATTGCACCACCCGCTTCTGGAAATAGGCGATATCTCCAGACAGGGACTCATCATTGCGACAAGCCTTCTGCACGTCCTCCAATAACGACAAGGCCTCTGTCGATTCATAAAAGAAGGAACTGTTTCTCTCAGGTGTCACGATCGAGATTTGAACCGAGGTGCCTCCGGCAGACTCCGCATGTCTTTGCCGCGAGCTTTCGAAGCCATCGATCCTTGCGATGACATCGTTCAATAGAGACATGTCGACGACGTGCGCATCCGCCCGCTCTGCGGCGAATCGCCCGATCAGCATTCGACGGCCCCACTCCGCCCCTGCTCTAGAATTGCTCATCAGCACAGAATTCACGATCCCGTCTTGCTCTCCGACATACTCAATCGCCAGCACTGAATGGGTCGTGCGCTCATTTGCCTGAGCGAAGCAGTTCATCATCGCTGCGAGACAGACAATAAGGCTTGCCGCCGCTGTTGTTGCTCTACGTCTCATTTGCCTACCACCGGCGTGATCGCTCGCACCAGAACGTGGCGTGACGATGATGATCGCCACGGGAACTACGCTGATCACCTCGCGCGCGCCGGCCTCGACGAGGCCGAATGCGCAGGTGGCGGCAGACCCGATCCGGCGGCCGAGAGCCTGTCATACCCCCGAAGATCGTGAAGAGCGAGTTCGGTCGCCGATGCCGCGGCGCAGGCGAGTCCCGATGCGATCGGTGACCTCGTACGCGCCGCTGCATAACGGGCTTCGCGGCACGTACCTGAAAAGCAACAAGCCTCCGCTCGTCCGGGCGGAGGCTCGTCCCCTTGGTGCAATGCCGGACGGTTCAAGCCGCCTGGCGCATGAAGGAAGACCTGAACCAGGTCACGAAGGACTCGCGCTTGGCGCCGAGATCGAACTCGACCCGCAATGCGTCTCGGTCGCGGGCGCGAACCTGGTAGGGGACATCGCCGTCGAAACCGGCGAATTGCAGAATGCCGCGATCGCCGATGCCCGGCTCGGGATCGAGCCGGAACCAGGCGCCGCCCTCCGAGATGTCCACCAGATCCGCCCGAACCTCCCCCCTGCTGCTATCGACGACCTTGATCGGCAGGTTCGACCTGAAGCGCGGCGCGTGCCGGCGATCGGCCTCGGCAGTCGTCGTCCTCACCACCTTCACCAGCGTGGCGCGGAGGGCCGTCAGGCTCGACGCCACGTTGCCGATCGCGCTGCGCACCTCCGCAGCCCGGTCGTTGACCATGCCGGCATCCTTGCCGACATTGCCGATCTTGGACGAGACGTCGCGCGCGGCATTCGCCGAGGAGTGGACGGACCGGCTGATCTCCTGGGTCGCCGCATGCTGCTCCTCCATCGCCGCCGCGATCGACGCCGCCACCTCGTCGATCTCCGAGATCTGGCTGCCGATGCCTTCGACGACGTCGATGGTCGCCTGCGTCGTGGTCTGCACCTCACCGATCAGGCGCGAGATCTCCTCGGTCGACTTGGCGGTCTGATCCGACAACGACTTGACCTCCGCCGCGACCACCGCGAAGCCGCGGCCGGCATCGCCGGCGCGCGCCGCCTCGATGGTGGCGTTGAGCGCCAGCAGGTTGGTCTGCTCGGCGATGCCGCCGATCAGGTTCGAGACCTCGGCGATCTTGTCGACGGCCTTGGTCAGCGACAGCATCGTGGTCTTGGCCTTCTCGCGCCCGGTCACCGCCGATTTGGTGATGGTGCTGGCGCGCGCGACCTGGCTCGAGATCTCGCGGATCGCCGAGCTCAGCTGCTCGGCCGCCGCCGACACGGTCTGGGCATTGGCGAGCGACTGCTCCGAGGCCGCCGCCACCGACTGGGCATCCGCCGACAATTCATGTGCGAGGTCGGACAATCCGCTGGCGACGGACTCGACCTGGCGCGAGGCGGTTGCCGCCGATTCGACCGACGTGCCGGTCTCACGCTCGATCACGTCGGCCATGTCGAGCATGGCCCGCTTCTTCGTCTGCTCGGCCTCGGTGCGGTCGCGGTCCTGCTTGTCCCGCAGGCTGTTGTTCTCGATCGCATTGGTCTTGAAGACGCCGAGCGCGCGTGCCATCGCGCCGATCTCGTCGCCGCGTTCGGCATACGGAATCTCGGTGGCCAGCTCGCCCTCGGCGATCCGCCGCATCAGTCCGGTCATGCGCGACAGCGGACGGACGACGCCCATCACCAGTCCGGACAGCCCGGCCACGACCAGCGCGAGGACGATGCCGGCCACGCTCCAGACCACGACCGAGATGCTGCGATCCTGCTCTGCCGCAATCGTCTCGATGTCCGAATTCAGCTTGTTCGCCTTCTCGACCAGACGATCGATCACCGCACGGTGCGCGCCATAGGCCTCCGAGAGCCGCGCATAGGCCGCGTCGGCCTTCGCCGTATCGCCGGCGCGCAGGGCCGGGATCAGCTCGGCTTCCGCCGCCTGCCAGAACCTCCTCACCTCGCCGTCCGACTGCTCGACCAACAGCGTCTTCAGCTCGGGCTCGAGCGCCGAGCCGCTCCAGAACGTCTTGCGGTCCTCATAGTCCTTCTTGAGCTGCTCCAGCTTCTTGACGTGCGCGTCGACGTTCTTGGGATTGCGCAGCGCCAGCGTCGCCTCGAGATAGGCCTCGAGCACATATTCGGGCGGCGGCAGGATGTCGGCCACCAGGTCGTTGCCCAGCTTGATCTTACTGTAGAGCGCTCCGCCGACCTTCAGCTCGCGCAACGCGTAAGCGCTGGTCAGCACCACGGCACCGAAGCCGAGCGCCAGCACGAGGCCGAAGGCGGCAATGACGGCGGAGATCGACAGACGCATCTTCATGTCGGACGGCATTCCTCGTTGAACGGCACTAAACGGCGAACGGCGCCGGCCGGACCTCGTTCTGCCCCCGAGGAGATCGCAGGATCACGGTCCGGGCTGGCCCCAGTGGCAAATCGACGCTGCGACGATCATGCACAACTCATTTTCAACGAAGGTAAATTTCCGTCTCCGTAGAAATGCGGCTCGTCCGGCGGCAGCCCGAGCACCGGGTGCGCAATCCTCCGACCATGGCAGCCGTCTGACCTGGCGCAAGGCGCGGCTCCGGCGATCTGCGAGAATGCGGCGTGTCCCCGCAGGAGCCCGCTTATGTCGAAACCCGTTCCGGACAAGGCCGAGATCGCGCTCGAATATCCCGACAAGTTCTATGTCGGCACGTTCGAACGGTCCTCGCGCTTCGAAGCCCATCTCGACCCCTCGGGATTGGCGCTCACACTGGAGCGGCCCGGGGCTGAGGACGTCCGCAAGTCGATCCACATGCACCTCAACTACGGACTGCTCGCCGCGATCCTCACCGAGATCGCCGCAGGCATCGCCGCGATTCCCGAGGAGGACGGCCTCCATCGCGGCCAGCTGCGCGACGCGGCCGCCGCACTGCACGAAGCTCTTAAGCCGCGTTAACCGGTTGTCCCGCAGCGGCACAGTCCCTCGCGCCATCGAGGCCGGACCCCGCTTTTGTTAGCGCTTTGCTAACTACGACAAGACGTTTGGCCGCCGACGGGTGGGGTTGAAGACCACTGTGCTGCCCGAGTGACAGCATTTGATTCAAATTCGATCTATCTCCGATCCATCGACGGCGCGCGATGCGCGAGCCTTGTTAGTTGAGTGTTGGAGACCCGCCATGAAGAAGATCCTGTTCGCAACCGTTGCCCTCGCCGCGCTCGCCTCGGCCCAGTCCGTCCTCGCCGCCGATCTCGGCGCCCGCAATTATCCGTATGCGGCCAAGGCACCGGCCTATGCCGCGCCGATCTACAACTGGACCGGCTTCTATCTCGGCGCGCATCTCGGCGGCGCCTTCTCCAGCGACAACAACTTCTCGGGCCTGGCCACCGGCAACAACTCGAACGGCCGCTTCCTCGGCGGCGTGCAGGTCGGCGCCGACTGGCAGTTCGCCCCGACCTGGGTGATCGGCGCGGAAGGCCAGTACAGCTGGCTGAGCGGCAATGTCGGCGCAGCCTTCCCCGGCGGCTTCGTCTACACCAACAGCCAGCGCGGCCTCGGCTCGATCACCGGCCGCTTCGGCTACACCTGGGGTCCGGGCCTCCTCTATGTGAAGGGCGGCTACGCCTATTCGGACAACAACGAGAAGGTGACGCTCGCCGGCGTCCCGGTCGGCTTCGCCACCAATGGCGATCACCGCAACGGCTGGACCGTCGGCGGCGGTCTCGAATACATGTTTGCTCCGAACTGGTCGGCCAAGGCCGAGTATCAGTACTACAATTTCGGCAGCGCCACCTTCGCAGCGCCGGCCGGGCTGGTTCCGACCGGCAGCTTCACCACCGACGATCACACCTTCAAGGCCGGTGTGAACTACCGCTTCAACTGGGGCGCGCCGGTCGCGGCCCGCTACTGATTCCGCAGGCGTCAAATAACAAGCAAGACGGGGGCTGGCAGCGATGCCGGCCCCTTTTGCTGTCATAGGTGAATCGGAACGCCCGAAACAATCATTTCCACCCCGTTAAATGCCGCATGGTGAAATGCGGAAATGCACGAAAATTCAGCGGCAACCGAGTATTTTCCCGGATTTGTTAACCGCCGCCCGCGATACTGCCGGAAAGCATCAGCTCCAAGTAGCGCGTATCGGGGGAAACCAGAGATGGCGAATAGGTTCAGCTTCGGCAGGGTGTTCGGGATCCTGCGACCCAGATGGGGCGTACGGGGCAGCCTGTTTGCAGCCTTCACCGTCATCGCGGGCATGGCCATCGCGATCAGCATCGGCGCCGGGCTGATGCTGCGCTACATCGGCGGCACCATGGTCGAGCTGTCGAGCCGCGATATTCCGCGTCTCACCTCGAGCCTGCAGCTGCTGGCTCAGAGCTCCAGCCTCGCGAGCCTCGGACCCGCGTTGTTGGGATCGCAGACCGAGGACGCCCTCAACGATCGTCTGAAGAAGATGCAGGACATCCAGAAGGGCACGCAGCAGCGCCTCGCCGAGATCACCGCGCTCGGCGCCGCCAAGAGCGTGGTCGCGCCGCTCGCCGAGACCATCAAGAACATCAACGAAGCCAACCAGAGCCTGGTGTCGGCCGCGCGCGAGCGGCTCGCGGTCGCGGCCACCCACAACAAGCAGTATGACGCGTTGCGCAAGGCGCAGGAGGAGTTCACCAAGGCCGCCAACGAGCCGATGCTGGATGCCCAGACCCAGCTCAACGCCGTGCTGGGCGCCGCCGAAGTGTCGGCCGATGACGCCACCGCAGCGGCAAGGTTCGTCGAGCAGCTCGGCAACGTGACCGCGTCGGGCAATCTGATCGTGGCCCAGATGGCGGCCGCGCTCTCGGCCAATGACAGCGACACGCTGGAGACCATCGAGCGGCAGTTCAAGGACTCGCTGGCGCAGCTGAGGTCCAATCTCGAGCTGCTGCCGAGCGGCCGCGGCACCAAGGCGATCCGTGACGCCGCGACCAAGCTCGCCGCGCTCGGCGAGGGCAAGGAGCGCGTGTTCAAGACCCGCGAGAAGGAGCTCGACGCCAACGATTACGGGCAGACCGTGCTCGAGGAGACGCGCAAGCTGAATGTCGGGCTCGACATCAGCGTCCAGCAGCTGGTCGAAGGCGTGCGCAAGTCCACCGAGGACGCAACCGGTACCGCCGGCCGCGAGATCGAGCTGGCGACGTTCGGCATGATCGGCGCCGGTGCAGCCACGCTGCTCGGCTCGTTCCTGTTCGTCTGGCTCTATGTCGGCGGCAACATCCTCCGCCGCATCAAGCGGCTGCAGCAGGCGATGCAGCGTCTGTCGGGCGGCGACCTCGAAACCGAGATCCAGACCTCGAAGCAACGCGACGAGATCAGCGCGATGGTCGACACCCTGCAGGTGTTCCGCGACAACATGGTGCAGGCTCGCACCCTCGCTGCCGAGCAGGATCGCGAGAACGCCGCCAAGGCCGAGCGCGCCACGCGCATGGAGGCCCGGATCGCCGAGTTCGAGGCGACGGTGCGCAGTGCGCTCGGCAACCTGCAGAGCTCCGCCACCGCAATGCAGACGACGGCGCAGGGCATGTCGCAGACCGCCGATCAGTCCAACTCGCTGGTCAACGCTGTCGCGGCCGCCGCCGAGGAGACCTCGGTCAACGTGCAGACGGTCTCGGCCGGCACCGAGCAGCTGTCGTCGTCGATCGCCGAGATCGGCCGCCAGGTCGTGACCTCGGCGCAGATCGCCAAGAAGGCCGTCGAGGAAGCCGGCGCCACCGACTCCACGATGCAGGGTCTCGCCGACAATGCGAGCCGCGTCAGCGTGGTCGTCGACCTGATCCAGGCGATCGCCTCGCAGACCAACCTGCTGGCGCTCAACGCCACCATCGAGGCGGCGCGCGCCGGCGAGGCCGGCCGCGGCTTCGCGGTGGTCGCGCAGGAGGTGAAGAGCCTCGCCAGCCAGACCGCCAAGGCGACCGACGAGATCCGGACCCAGATTGCGGGCATGCAGCAGGTCGCGTCGACGGCCGTGTCGGCGATCCGCAACATCGGCGAGACCATCGCCGAGATCGACAACGTCACCACCGCGATCGCTGCGGCCGTGGAGGAACAGGGCACCGCGACGCGGGAGATCGCGCGCAACATCCAGCAGGCGGCGTCGGGCACCAGCGAGGTCTCCAACAACATCACCGGCGTTTCCAGCGCCTCGGCCCAGGCCGGCACTTCCGCCAACGAGGTGCTGAGCGCCTCCGAGGCGCTGCGCCGCGAAGCCGACACCCTGCGCGCCGAGGTCGATGCGTTCCTGACCAACATCAGGGCGGCGTAGCTACCATACGGGCCTCGCCCTTCGAGACGCCCGCCCGCGGCGGGCTCCTCAGGGTGAGGAGGTAAAGCTCGCGCTGTGGCCGGGCCGCCTGTGGATGGAAACGCAAACTCTCGCCTCTCGCCATCAGCATGCTGCTGATGGTCAGTGTGCAGCTCCGGTTTCGGAGCCGCCCCTCATGGTGAGGAGCGCCGTCAGGCGCGTCTCGAACCATGAGGCCCCGGCCTGCCGCGCCCCGGAATGACAGGCAGCCATGCCGTTTCCGGATTGTTTTTCGGCTGGCGCTCGCCCGCGGCGGCCGTTAATCGATGAGGCATGACCAAGACCGACACCGCTTATTCCTCCGCCGAAGCCCTGCGCTACCCCTGGGAGCAGCATCCTGGTGAGGACCAGGTCGTCGAGGTCGCGCCCGGCGTGCTGTGGCTGCGGCTGAAGCTGCCGTTCCGCCTCAACCATGTGAACATCTATTTGCTGGCCGACGGCGACGGCTGGGTCGCGGTGGACTCGGGCTTCGGCAACGAGGAGTCGATCGCCGCCTGGACGCGGCTGCTCGACGGCCCGCTGAAGCATGTGAAGATCAGCCGGCTGATCGTCACGCATTCGCATCCCGACCATGTCGGCCTCGCCGGCTGGATCGTCGAGCGCTTCGACTGTCCGCTGGTGATGTCGCAGGTCGAGTACCTGCAATCGGTCTATCACCAGAACCGCGGCACCGAAGAGCGCCGCAACGCGCAGCGGCTGTTCTTTCGCCGCCACGGCATGGACGAGACCCTGACCGACAAGCTGCTCGGCCGCGGCCAGGAATATCTGCAGCGCGTCTCGGTGCTGCCGGCGTCCTACCGCCGCATCTCCCATGGCGACGAGATCCAGATCGGCAGCCGCCGCTTCAAGGTGATCACCGGCGGCGGCCATGCGCTCGACCAGGTGATGCTGTATTGCGCCGCCGACAAACTCTTCCTGTCCGCCGACCAGGTGCTGAGCAAGATCTCGCCCAATGTCAGCGTCTGGGCGGTCGAGCCGGACCAGAACTCGCTCGGCGAATATCTGGCGTCGCTGGCGAGCCTCACCACAACCCTGCCCTATGACGTGCTGGTGCTGCCCGGTCATGGCGTGCCGTTCTACGGCCTGAAGACCCGCATCAAGCAGCTCGCCGATCATCACGAGGAGCGCTGCCGGATGATCGCGGACGCCTGCCGTGACGAGACCAGGACCTCGGCCCAGCTCGTGCCGGTGGTGTTCCACAAGCATGTGCTCGACCCGCACCAGATGGGCTTTGCCGCCGGCGAGCTGATCGCCCACGTCAACTACATGCTGGTCGAGGGCCGCCTGACAGCGCGCGAGGTCGACGGCGTGCTGCATTATCGCACCACCTGAGGCTGCCGCAGGTCTGCCGCAAGACGAGCGCGGTTCGGCCGTCATCGGCGCTGCCTTGGACAAATCGCCCAAGTCCTGCCGCGGGATTCCGGCTCGACAGCCGCTCTGGAAACGCTCTAAGAAGACCTTGAGCCCCCGCCGCTTAGAGGGTCCGTTCCAGGCGCTGCGCTGCAGCGCAGCACGTCAGGTTTCGTGATGGACTACAGCCAGTACTTCAGTGCCGCCCTCGGTCGTCTGCATGATGAGCGTCGCTACCGGGTTTTCGCCGATCTCGAACGTATCGCCGGCCGGTTCCCGCACGCGACCTGGCACTCGCCGAGCGGCCCGCGCAATGTCGTGATCTGGTGCTCGAACGATTATCTCGGCATGGGTCAGCACCCCAAGGTGGTCGGTGCGATGGTCGAGACGGCCACTCGCGTCGGCACCGGCGCCGGCGGCACCCGCAACATCGCCGGGACCCATCATCCGCTGGTGCAACTGGAAGCCGAGCTTGCCGACCTCCACGGCAAGGAAGCCGCGCTGCTGTTCACCTCCGGCTACGTGTCGAACCAGACCGGCATCGCCACGCTCGCCAAGCTGATCCCGGACTGCCTGATCCTGTCGGACGCGCTCAACCACAATTCGATGATCGAGGGCGTGCGCCAGTCCGGCTGCGAGCGCCAGATCTGGCGCCACAACGACCTCGCCCATCTCGAGCAGCTGCTGATCGCCGCCGGTCCCAGCAGGCCGAAGCTGATCGCCTGCGAGAGCCTGTATTCGATGGACGGCGACGTCGCGCCGCTCGCCGCGATCTGCGATCTGGCCGAGCGCTACAATGCGATGACCTATGTCGACGAGGTCCATGCCGTCGGCATGTACGGCCCGCGCGGCGGTGGCATCGCCGAGCGCGACGGCGTCATGCATCGCATCGACATTCTCGAAGGCACGCTCGCCAAGGCGTTCGGCTGCCTCGGCGGCTACATCGCCGCCAAGGGCGAGATCATCGACGCGGTGCGTTCCTATGCGCCGGGCTTCATCTTCACCACCGCGCTGCCGCCGCCGATCTGCTCGGCCGCGACGGCTGCGATCAAGCACCTGAAATCGTCGAGCTGGGA
The DNA here is from genome assembly GCF_032377575.1 of Bradyrhizobium sp. SZCCHNS2022. Lineage (NCBI taxonomy): Bacteria > Pseudomonadati > Pseudomonadota > Alphaproteobacteria > Hyphomicrobiales > Nitrobacteraceae > Bradyrhizobium > Bradyrhizobium sp. SZCCHNS2022. The sequence continues at coordinate 5,267,691 of NZ_JAUHHZ010000001.1, forward strand.
GCGCGAGCGCCACCAGGACCGCGCCGCGCGCGTCAAGGCGATCCTCAACGCCGCCGGCCTGCCGGTGATGGACAACGACACCCACATCGTGCCGCTGTTCGTCGGCGATCCCGAGAAGTGCAAGCAGGCCTCCGACCTGCTGCTCGAAGAGCACGGCATCTACATCCAGCCGATCAACTACCCGACCGTCGCCAAGGGCACCGAGCGCCTGCGCATCACGCCCTCGCCCTATCACGACGACGGCCTGATCGATCGCCTGGCGGAGGCCCTGCTGCAGGTGTGGGAGCGGCTGGGGCTCGCGCTGCACAAGAAGCCGCTGGCGGCGGAATAGGCCTCTCCCCGTCATTCCGGGGCGTTCAGAGCACGAGCCCTGCGGGCGCCCCGGAATGACGGCCGAGAATGCGGTGACACGTTTGCCCTGCTCGCCGCCCGGCTGATGGAGCAACACCCTCTCCCCGTCATTCCGGGGCGTGCGGAGCACGAGCCCGGAATCCATCGGGCTACGGATCATGAGGCAAAATGGATTCCGGGCTCGCCCTGCGGGCGCCCCGGAACGACCGGCGAGAACGCGGTGACACGTTTGCCCTGCTCGCCGCCCAGCTGATGGAGCAACACCCTCTCCCGGTCATTCCCAGGGCTATCGCATATGGCGATCGATGTTTTGCGCCCATCTCCCTCCGCGTCGTCATGGCCGGGCTTGTCCCGGCCATCCACGTCGTCCAGCATGCTGAGAACGACGTGGATGCCCGGGACGGAGCCCGGGCATGACGATGTGGAGACGGTTTCGCGACACACTCAGATTGACCATATGCGATAGCCCTGCCGTCATTCCGGGGCGTGCAGAGCACGAGCCCGGAATCCATCGGGCTACGGAGCATGAGGCAAAATGGATTCCGGGCTCGCCCTGCGGCGCCCCGGAATGACGGCCGAGAATGCGGTGACACGTTTGCCCTGCTCGCCGCCCAGCTGATGGAGCAACACCCTCTCCCCGTCATTCCCAGGGCTATCGCATATGGCGATCGATGTTTTGCGCCCATCTCCCTCCGCGTCGTCATGGCCGGGCTTGTCCCGGCCATCCACGTCGTCCAGCATGCTGAGAACGACGTGGATGCCCGGGACGGAGCCCGGGCATGACGATGTGGAGACGGTTTCGCGACACACTCAGATTGACCATATGCGATAGCCCTGCCGTCATTCCGGGGCGTGCGGAGCACGAGCCCGGAATCCATCGGGCCACGGAGCATGAGGCAAAATGGATTCCGGGCTCGCCCTACGGGCGCCCCGGAATGACGGCGGAGAATGCCGAGCCGACTTGCCACGCTAACGATGAACCAAGGTCGGCACTCCCCGGGCAAGATCGCTGTCGCCTCGCCTGCGGCAAAGGGCTAGATTTCCCGGACAACGGGATCAGCCCGGAGCCTTCGGGGAAGACGTCGGAGACGCGTAGGAGATGCTGCACGACTGGGGCGTGATCCTGGCCGCGTTCGGCTATATCGGGTTCCTGTTCCTGGTCGCGAGCCGCGGCAACCGGGCGGGAGAGCGGCGGCCGGCGGAGGGGCGCGGGCGGCTGGCCGGGCTGATCTACCCGCTGTCGCTGGCGATCTACTGCACCTCCTGGACCTTCTTCGGCTCGGTCGGCTTCGCCTCGCGCACCAGCGTCGACTTCCTCGCGATCTATCTCGGCCCGATCCTGATGGTCGGCGCCTGCACGCCGCTGCTGCGACGCGTGATCCAGCTCGCCAAGACGCAGAACATCACCTCGGTGGCCGACCTGATCGGCGCGCGCTACGGCAAGAGCCAGGCGGTGGCCGCCACCGTGGCGCTGATCGCGATCATCGGCTCGGTGCCCTATATCGCCTTGCAGCTCAAGGCCGTCGCCTCGTCGCTGCAGACCATCCTGATCGACGACCGCGCCTTCGCCCATATCCCGATCGTCGGCGACATGGCGCTGATGGTCACCTTGGCGATGGCCATGTTCGCGGTGCTGTTCGGCACACGGCAGACCGACGCCACCGAGCACCAGCACGGCCTGATGCTGGCGGTCGCGACCGAGTCGATCATCAAGCTCGTCGCCTTCATCGCGGCCGGCGCCTTCGTCACCTTCGTGATGTTCTCGCCGGTCGAGCTGATCGAGCGCGCGATGAAATCGCCGGAGGCCGAGCGCGCGCTGGAATACGTGCCGGGCATCGGCAACTTCCTCACCATGACCCTGCTGTCGTTCTGCGCCGCGATGCTGCTGCCGCGCCAGTTCCATGTCAGCGTGGTGGAGAATGCCAACGACGCCGAAGTCTCGCGCGCGCGCTGGCTGTTCCCGCTCTATCTCGTCGCGATCAATCTGTTCGTCATCCCGATCGCGCTGGCCGGCCTCGTCACCTTCCCGTTCGGCGCCGTCGACAGCGACATGTACGTGCTGGCGCTGCCGATCGAGGCCAACTCGCAATGGCTGTCGATCCTCGTCTTCGTCGGCGGCCTGTCGGCGGCGACCGCGATGGTCATCGTCGAATGCGTCGCGCTGTCGATCATGGTCTGCAACGACATCGTCGTGCCCCTGGTGCTGCAGCGCCAGCAGGAGCAGCGCGAGATCGGCCGTGACTTCGCCGGCTTCCTGCTCGGCACCCGCCGCATCGCGATCTTCGCCATCATGGTGATGGCCTATTTCTACTACCGCGCGCTCGGCACCACGCAGCTCGCCGCGATCGGCCTGCTGTCGTTCGCCGCGATCGCGCAGCTCGCGCCGAGCTTCTTCGGCGGCCTGTTCTGGCGCCGTGCCACCGCGCGCGGCGCGATGGGCGGCATGCTGGTCGGATTCGCGGTCTGGCTGTACACGCTGTTCATCCCGAGCTTCCTCGACACCTCCACGTCAGGCATCCTGTTCCTGCAGCACGGCCCGTTCGGACTGGAGGCCCTGCGGCCGCAGGCGCTGCTCGGCACCGACCTGCCGCCGCTGCTGCATGGCGTGCTGTGGAGCCTGTCGCTCAATCTGTTGACCTACATCGTGCTGTCGCTGGCGCGGCAGCCGTCGTCGATCGAGCTGTTGCAGGCCGATCTGTTCGTGCCGGCCGAGCTGACGCCGAGCGCGCCGAGCTTCCGGCGCTGGCGCTCCACCGTGACCGTGCAGGACATCCAGAGCACCGTCGGACAATATCTGGGCCCGGATCGCGCCCGCGCCTCGTTCGAGGCCTTCGCCGCCCAGCGCAACCTCCCGCTCGACGCTGCCGCGCCTGCCGACTTCGAGCTCTTGCGCCATGCCGAGCATCTGATCGCCTCCTCGATCGGTGCGGCGTCGTCACGCCTCGTGATGTCGCTGCTGCTGCGCAAGCGCACGGTCTCCGCAAAGGCCGCGCTCAAGCTGCTCGACGATTCCCACGCCGCGCTGCATTTCAACCGTGAGATCCTGCAGACCGCGCTGAACCATGTGCGCCAGGGCATTGCGGTGTTCGACGCCGATCTGCAGCTGATCTGCTCCAACGGCCAGTTCGTCGACCTGCTCGGACTGCCGCCGGACCTGGTGCAGATCGGCAGCCCCTTGAAGGAGATCCTCGAATTCATGGGCACGATCGGTGCGCCGACCTATGAGGACAGCGAGGCGCTGCTGGCGCGCCGGCTCGCCGCCTACACCACCGAGGGCGAGCCCTATCTCGAACGCCTTGCCGACCGCCACATGGTGATCGAGGTCCGCAGCAACCGCATGCCCGATGGCGGCCTCGTCATCACCTTCACCGACGTCACGCCGTCCTTCGAGGCCGCCGAGGCGCTGGAACGCGCCAACGCCACCTTGGAGAAGCGCGTGCGCGACCGCACCGAGGAGCTGACCCGGCTGAACTCCGAGCTCGCGGTCGCCAAGAGCGCCGCCGAGGATGCCAACATCTCCAAGACCCGCTTCCTCGCCGCCGCCAGCCACGACATCCTGCAGCCGCTGAACGCGGCGCGGCTCTATGTGACGAGTCTCGTCGAGCGGCAGACGCCGGGCGAGGACTCGCGTCTGGTCGAGAACATCGACGATTCATTGGAAGCGATCGAGGAAATTCTCGGCGCGCTGCTCGACATCTCCCGGCTCGACGCCGGCGCGATGACACCGTCGGTGTCGAGCTTCAAGATGGCCGACCTGATGCGCTCGCTGGAGATCGAGTTCGCGCCGGCTGCGCGCGCCAAGGGCCTCGAGCTGATCTTCGTGCCCTCCTCGCTGCCGGTCGAGTCCGATCGCCTGCTGCTGCGCCGCCTGCTGCAGAACTTCATCTCCAACGCCATCAAGTACACGCCGCAGGGCCGCGTGCTGGTCGGCTGCCGCCGCCACGGCACGTCGCTGCAGATCGGCGTCTACGACACCGGCGTCGGCATCCCCCCGGTCAAGCGCGGCGAGATCTTCAAGGAATTCCACCGCCTCGAACAGGGCGCGCGCATCGCCCGCGGCCTCGGCCTCGGCCTCTCCATCGTCGAGCGCATCGCCCGCGTGCTCAATCACGGCATTGCGCTGGACTCGCAGCCCGGCCGCGGCTCGGTGTTCTCGGTCACCGTGCCGATCGCCAAGGCGATCAACCACACCGCCGCCGTCACCAGCGCCACGCCGTTGGCGACGACACCGATCTCCGGCGCCCTCATCGTGTGCATCGAGAATGATCCCGCGATCCTCGACGGCATGCGCACCTTGCTCACCGCGTGGGGCGCGGAGGTGATCGCCGTGCCGGATCCGGAGTCCGCAGTCGAGGCCATCGAAGCCCGCAACGGCGCCGTCACCGGTCTGCTGGTCGACTACCACCTCGACCGCGGCAACGGCATTGCCGCCATCCGCGACATCCGCCGCCGCTTCAACGAGGCGCTGCCCGCGATCCTGATCACCGCCGACCGCAGCCCCCACGTCCGCGCCGCCGCCCGCGACGACAACATCGCCGTGCTGAACAAGCCGCTGAAGCCGGCCTCCTTGCGGGCGCTGCTCGGGCAGTGGCGCATTCAGCAGATGGTCGCGGCGGAGTAGATCAGGAGTCGCGCTCGCCGACGCCGAGCTTGCCTGCGAGCTCCCGAGGAGGACGTCCCGATACCCGGCTGAACACGCGCGAGAACGCGGCGGCGCTGTCGTAGCCGACTTGAGCCGCGACGCTCTTCACGGGCTTGCCCTTGGCGAGCAGCTGGCGCGCCAGCGTCATGCGCCAGGCCGTCAGATAGTCGATCGGCGTGCGGCCGATGCGCGTCCGGAACAGGTCGGCGAAGCGCGTGCGCGACATGCCGGCGAGGTCGGCCAGATCGTCCAGGGTCCACGGCTTGGCGGGCGACTCATGGATCGCGGTCAGCGCCTTGGCCAAGCGCGGATCGGCGAGCCCGGCGAGCACGCCGCTCTCGACCGCACCGCTGGCGACGACGTCACGGACGATCAGGATCAGCAGGTAATCGAACAGCCGGTCCAGCGCAGCCTGTCGTCCCCCACCGTCGGCGAAGCCCTCGGCCACCAGGAGATCGCAGACCGGCGCGAGCGTCGGATGGCCGGCAATCGGCATCACCACCAGCTCCGGCAATCCCTCTCCGATCGGATTGCCCTCAGCGCCGCCAAGCTCGACGGTCGCGCAGACGAGATCGGCGCCACGCACGGGATCGACCCGGAAGCGGTGCGTCCGGCCACGCGGAAAGAACAGCAAGGTCGGCTCGTGCAGCTCCAGATCATCCGCGTCCGGCTGGGTCAGCGTCAGCACGCCGCCCTTGAACAGGTGCAGATGGCCGTCCGTCCCGAACTCGATCGAGTTGCAGAGGTTTCCGGAGAAGAAGGTCCGGGCCCGCGGGGTGACATGGGCAAACAGCGCGGCGAATGGGTCCATGGGGCGTTCTCGGGACGATCGGCAATGTTTATGGCACCTGATGTCACCCATAGTCCGGCATAGAGAGGGCGTGCAAGCCCACTCCTCAACAAAGGATCCTCTCCATGCCCCGTATTGCTGTCGTCGACACCGCCCGCGCCGAGGCAGGCGTTCTCGCCACCCTGTCCGCCGTCAAGGCCAAGATCGGCATGACGCCGAACCTGTTCTCGACCTTCGCTCAGTCACCGGCGGTGCTGAACGGCTATGTCGCCTTCTCGGATGCGCTCGCCAAGGGCGCGCTCTCGGCCAAGCAGCGTGAGATCATCGCGCTCGCCGTCGCCCAGGCCAACGGCTGCGAGTATTGCCTCGCGGCACACTCGCTGATGGGCAAGGGCGCGGGCCTCGCCCCGGACGCTCTGCGCAAGGCGCGCGCGGGCACGGCTGACGACGCCACCGACGCCGCCGTCGCCCGCTTCGCGCGGCGCGTGCTGGACACGCGGGGACAGGTCGCGGACGCCGATCTCGCGGCAGCGCGCGCAGCCGGTCTCGACGATGGCCGCCTGCTCGAGATCATCGCCAACGTCGCGATCAACGTGCTCACCAACTACACCAACAACGCGGCACAGACCGTCGTCGACTTCCCCAAGGTCGATGCCGCGTTGCAGCCGGTCTGACAACCAGGACACGCAGGCCGTCCGCCGGGACCTCTCTCGATCCCCGCGGGCGGCATGTCCTGCGCCTACGCGTCTCTCTTCGCGCCCATCCGCTCCACCAGATAGTCCACGAACACGCGCACGCGCGCCGGCGTGTTGGACCCGCCGACGAACACCGCGTGGAAGACCTCCCTGTCGCCGGGATTGAACGCTTCGAGCAGCCGCACAAGGCGGCCCTCGGCGATCGCGCTGCCCAGGCTGAAATCACCGACGCGGGCGATGCCGACGCCATCGCGCGCGAGCTCCGTCAGCGTGTCGCCGCTGTTGGCTTCGATGGCGCCGCGCAGCTTCAGCGCGTAGTCGACGCCGTCACGCCGAAACGGCCACACCGGCTCGGCGCGGCGGAAGCTGAAATTCAGGCAGTTGTGGTTGTGCAGGTCCTCGGGCGTCTGCGGCACACCCCAGCGCGCGAGATAATCCGGAGAAGCCACGATGCTGCGGCCGTTGTCGCTGAGCCGGCGCGCGGTGAGCGCGCTGTCAGCCATCGGACCACCGCGGATCGCTACGTCCGCCTGCCCCGCCGCGATGTCGACGAGACCGTCGCCGAGATGGATGTCGACCAGAATGTTGGGATAGCGCCGCACGAACTCGCCGAGCAGCGGCACGATGCAGATGCGGCCATGCGACAGCGCGGCGCTGACGCGGATGCGCCCGCGTGGCGCGCCCTGGTCGGCGATCGCCTGCTCGGCCTCGTCGAGATCGGCGAGGATGCGGCGGGCGGCGGCGAGATAGGCTTGCCCCTCGGCCGTCAAAGTCAGCGCGCGCGTCGACCGCAACAACAGCCGCGCGCCGAGCCTGATCTCGATGCGGTCGAGCGTGCGGCTCACCGCCGACGGCGTCAGCCCGAGACCGCGCCCTGCGGCGGAGAAGCTGCCGCTGTCGGCGACGGCGCAGAACACTTCGAGGTCCCGGGCGCGGTCCGCGCTGGCCAGCGTCATCTTTGCGTCCAGATCAAAAATCCTTGGCGTGACTACCCTCTAATACCGCGTTCGTCCCTCGTCTAGCTTTGCGTGCATCGACCAACCCAGAGGAGACCGCCATGACCCTGCCCCGCCTGCTGCAGCGAACCACCCTTGCCGCCACCGCGTTCACCGCCCTCGCCGGTATCGCGCTCGCCGACGCGACCGACGCGCCCGGCCAATTCCCGGCGACCTTCCGCACCCAGGAGATCCCGACCAACGGCACCACCATCCACGTCCGCGTCGGCGGCACCGGGCCGGCCGTGGTGCTGCTGCACGGCTATGGCGACACCGGCGACATGTGGGTGCCGCTCGCCGCCAAGCTCGTCACCAACCACACCGTGATCGTGCCCGATCTGCGCGGGCTCGGTCTGTCCGCCCGCGCCGACAAAGGGTTCGAGAAGGCCAACCAGGCCGAGGACATCGCCGGCGTGATGGATGCGCTCGGGGCGCGCACCGCCGAGGTCGTCGCGCACGACATCGGCAACATGGTCGCCTACGCACTGGCGGCGCGGCACTCCGACCGGGTGACAAAACTGGTGCTGATGGATGCGCCGGTGCCGGGCATCGGCCCGTGGGAGGAGATCCTGAAGAACCCGCTGCTGTGGCACTTCCGCTTCGGCGGCCCGGACATGGAGCGCCTGGTCGAGGGCCGCGAGCGCATCTATCTCGACCGCTTCTGGAACGAGTTCTCTGCCGATCCGAAACATTTCCCGGAGGCCGCGCGCGTCCATTACGCGCAGCTCTATGCCGGACCGGGCCGGATGCACGCCGGCTTCAGCCAGTTCGGCGCGTTCGACCAGGACGCGATCGACAACCGTGCCTGGCTCGCCGCGCACGGCAAGCTGACGATGCCGGTGCTCGCGATCGGCGGCGGCGCGTCGTTCGGCGCGACCATGGCTGCGGTGACACGGGCCGGCGCCGACAACGTGCAGGAGCAGGTCATCGACGGCTCCGGCCACTGGCTGATGGAGGAACAGCCCGCTGCAACGGTCGCCGCGATCGACGCCTTCCTCAACGCGCCGTCGTCGCGCTGATCCCGACGCATCGACCCAACGCAGCCGAAGCGCCGATCATGTCAACCCACTCACGCGATGATGCGGTCGGCGAAGCCAACGCATCGCGAAAGCCTGCCATCATCTTCATCCACGGCCTGTGGCTGAAGCCCAGCTCCTGGGACCGCTGGATCGAGATGTTCGACGCCGCAGGCTACGCCGCGCTGGCACCCGGCTGGCCGGCGAAGATGGGCGGCGCGGCCGCCCCCGAGACCATCGGCGAAGTGGCGGCGCACTTCGCCGGCATCGCGGCGGCGCTCGACAAGCGCCCGGCGCTGGTCGGCCATTCCTTCGGCGGCCTCATCGCGCAAATCCTCGCCGGCCGCGGTCTGTCGGCCGCGACGGTCGCCATCGATCCCGCGCCGTTCCGCGTCGTGCTGCCAGTGCCCGACTCCGCCTGGCCGGTGCTGCACAACCCTGCCAACGCCAACCGTAACGTCAGCCCCACCCCCGAGGAATTCCGCTACCCTTTCGCGAACGCGGTGCCCGAGACCGAGTGTGACGCGGTCAACGCATCCTCTCAAGCCTCCGCCCCCGGCCTGCCGGTCTTCCAGGCCGCAGCTGCCAATCCCAATCCCTGGACCGAGGCCCAATTCGATACGGAGACTGCGGAACGCGGCCCGCTGCTGATCATTTCCGGCGAGCACGACCACACCATGCCGCCATCCGCCACCCGCGCCGCCTTCGAGCGGCAACAGCACAATCCACACGCCGTCACCGAATTCGCACGGGTGTCGCTGCGCGGGCATTCGCTGACGACCGGCCACGGCTGGCGCGAGGTGGCGGAGACGGCGTTGAGGTTTGTCCGACGGTTTATCTAGCGTTCTGCTCAATACGCAATTTCGGCCGCCCCTGGTCGACGACTCCGATCTCGAGAGCGCTGGACGAGGAGTTGGCTCGAAGAACGCCGGGGATTGACAGGGTTGCAGCGAAGTCGGCGACCCAGACGCGGACCGTCGCAGTTGACACAGCCGATGGTTGAACCTTACCAGAGAAAGCTTGGAGACTTACGATCCTTCAGTTCACATTTTCCAATTGGACTTGATTTGGTGGGACGATTTTTTTTCGTTTTGATTGCGCTGACGGGAACGATCCTCAGCGCGCAGTCGCGGCCTATCGCGACGATCGGCCTAACTGGAACTCTGCCGCTTGCGTGCGACCGAACTGTTGTTGCGTTCGGCGGCGACATACGAATTGCACTTCCGGCGGCAACCGATCTCGAGGATGGCTGCGATATCGTTCTCGTCAACGAAGAGTCCGAGGCCGGCAAGCTCCTGATCGGCTTCCCTCGAGACATCAACCCGCGGCTCTATCCCAACCAGTCGGTCGGAATAACAAGCTACAAAGGTCGTTGGATTTCCACATACAAGCCCGGGCGATACAAAGTTCCGGACGGAAGCTTGAGGATCCTTGTTGATAATGCCGGCGATGACGGCAATGACGGCATCAGCAGGCCGGTCAAACATCTCGCCACCGCGGTCCAGTTGATCCAGCAGGACCTCGACACGCGCCAATCGCTCGTGACGATCGCGCCGACCATCGGCCAGACTTTCACGGACGACGCAGTTGCCATTGGCGGGCAACCCCTCGGCGGCAATCTGATCGCACTGTCTCCCAACGGAAACGGCACGATAAAGCTGGTGCACGCGGCGACCTGCATCACGGCAGGCGACAATGGTGAGCTGTTCCTATGGGCGGACCAATTCGGGCCGCAGGGGCGGATCGAGCTGCATTGCAATAGGGACAACAATCCGAACACACCGCAGATGCTCTCGCACAACAATGGCGTTCTCGATGGTTCGGGAAGGATCGTCTTTTACGGAGCCGGCGACAAGGACGTTGCCGTCTCATTTGACGGTCCGACGGCGGGCTCATCGTTCAATGGAGGAATCCAAGTCGCCGGCCGGTTCGACATCGTCTGGCGCATGGAGCAAGGCGGAGGACGGTTCACGCTAGGCTGCAACTCCGAAGGGTGCGCCAGCATTGAGCCGATAGGGGATGAATCGGGCGAGATGCCGAGCATCAACCGCTTGTTCATGATCATCGGGAGCGAACAGCTACGTCTCGGGAACTGTCCCAGAAGGGATGGCTACCGCAAGCTGGGGCCCTCGCTTGTCGGAGGCCACGGCCTGCTGGTGAAGTTCGGCTGCTTCATCCCGGGCACGCCCGACGGCGTGCCTCTGATGACGCAGAATGGAAAAGTGTACGACTCGGCTTACTGACGGCCTTAGTTGCCCAAAGACCTCAAAATCAGGGGGGCCAGCTGTTGGCGCGCCAACCAGACCGAGGCGAATGGACGGAGGTGAACCGTATCGGCCGTGATCAGCCCTTCGCGGCGGTTGTCTCCGAGGAACGTAAGACACCCCTCCGCGCTGCAGAACGGTTGCATCTCGTCCACAAACTCGAAGGGCTCGTCGCGCTTCAGCTGCGACTGAAACTTCCGAGTGAACGACATCAACTCCTCATCGAGGTGACCCGGTATGTACCGCGGGGTCGACTTCCAATACTCGTCCAGAATGATCTTGTGCAGGAAGCGCTTCCAGTGCGGGCGCTGCCCGAGCACGAGCACTTTCTTGACGCCATACCCCTTCACCATCATGGAAAACTTCCGGATGTACTCGATGTCGAACGAGTTGTTTGATGAAAGCAGCAGAACATCGGGCGGGTCGGCTTCAATCCGACGCAATGCAAAATGGTTCGCCATGTTACAGTGGTGAGTTTCTACGATGTGCTGGATGATCGGGCTGACCTGGCAGCCCGAACTGTGAATCAGCAGCACGGAGACATCTTTCGGCAGAACTTCATTGAGCCCATAATAGAGGTCCGCAGCATTGGAATCTCCGAGAATGAGCACAGTCTTGTCGGAATGCCGCATGTAGCAGCTGGGATCGATGGCCTTTCTTGGCGCCAGCGTGGGGACCGGACTGTCCCAAGCATAGAAGTTGCAGCGATTTTGCATGATATCCTGGGCCTCCGCCTGGATCAGCGGCGATCCGCCATAGAAATAGGCCGCGTATTCGCGCCTGTCCTCGTCGTTGATCCGGCCCGGAAGGCCCTGCATCTCGAAAACGAGGAACCCACATCCGCCAATCGCGATCATCGCCATTGCCAGCCCAGGCGTCGTCCAGACACGCCGCGCGCCAAACCGGATCGGCTTCTCGACGAGCTGATAGGTCGCCCACGCGAGCCCGACTGAAGCAGCGACTGAGAATGCCAGGACGGCTTGCGGGGGCGGCGAGGCTCCATAGTGGATGCGCGCGAACGTCAGCAGCGGCCAGTGCCACAAATACAATGGATAGCTGATCAAACCGATCCACACCATCACCGGATTTGAGAGAAGCACGCGGTTGAGCAAAGCTCCGGGCCCGGCGAGGATGACCAGATAGCTCCCGGTGACCGGCATGAGCGCCCACCAACCTGGGAACTCTTGTCGGCGTGTGATCATGAGAACCGAGGCAGCAATCAGCGCGATGGCCGCAACTGAAACGAAGTCGCGGTAGATCTTTTTCTCGTCCACCGCGCCGCGCTCGAAGAGAACGGACGCTACGACGGTCGCGATGCCATTTTCGATCCAGGTCGCCGCTCGCGGCGTCGAAAAAGCGAGATAGGCCAGGATGCTGCCCGCTGACAGCTCCCAGAAGCGGGCTGCGGGAGAATAGAATGCGGCGGCTGGGTTGGAGGGCGTCGCCTTGATGCTGTAGACCAATGAAGCTGCAAACACTGCGACGAAGATCGTGAACAGGTTGAGGCGCAGCCGCCAGGCAATCCAGATGACGGCCGGCCATAGCAGATAGAACTGCTCTTCGATGCCGAGCGACCAGAGATGCAGCAGGATCTTCGTGTCCGCCGCGACGTCGAAATAGTTGGCTTCCTGCCAGAGAGCAAAGTTGGACACGAAGCCCGCGCCAGCGGCCACGTGCTTTCCGAGCAGACGAAAGTCGTCGGGCAGCAGCAGCAGCGCTCCGGCCAGCACCGACGCGGCCAGCACCAGCGCAAGCGCCGGAAAAATCCGTTTGATCCGCCGGACGTAAAATGTCTGGAAGCTGAATGCGCCACCTTCCATCCCGCCGAGAATGATCGACGTGATGAGGAAGCCCGAAATCACGAAGAAGATGTCGACGCCGACAAACCCGCTTCGGAGCGTGTTGGGGAAGGCGTGAAAGGCGACCACGGAGACAACGGCGACCGCCCTCAATCCGTCTATGTCCGGCCGATAGAGAGTTCCAGGAATGGAGTCCCTGGCGTGGTGCGCCTCGACTGGTGAATGCATGTCGCCCCGCTCTCTTCCCCACGCGCCAACACTACCGATGCGATCAAACGCATTACTCCGCAATCCCCCAACGATCAAACCTGGAAACCCGACACAGGCCGAAACGCGACTGATGTTTTCACATCCGGTTGAGTACCTGGCCGATCGGCGTCGGACAGTCCTCTTCTTGTACGACCGCCTGCCTTTCTCCCGAGCGACGCCCGTCCGCCAGTCGTCGCTCAACGCTCCATCATCCGGGCCCGTGCGTTTCGCCGGAGCGCCGCGCCACACAGATCTAGCGCCGATAACGACCGCGCGCGTCGGCTCGCCCGTAGAGCGCTCGCATTACCAGTCTTCTCAAAGAGGCATTCAGATCCGTGAATTCACGACGCGCGTCGAATAGTATTTCTTTTTCTCAGAAATCATGCTATCCCCTGAGTCGTCCCGTGCCCGCCATGAGGGGCGTTTCGCGATCGTCACGAACGTGGGGCGCGGGATGCGGTGGGCGCGTCGGGTCGCAGCGGGCTTATGTCTCGCGGACGAACGATCCGATGCGCACGGTCAAGCCGTGTGGTCCTGGCATCCCGGTGCTGATGCCAAGTCCGTAGCGACGATGTTGCGGATGACGGGGGCAAGAACGCCGGTCCCCGGGGAGAGCGCGGAGCAGCCGTAAAACCATCGCGCAGGGAAGGCCGGGTGTGTTCGGCCAGACCTGTGGTGACTGCCGCCTGCTTTTTTGCTGCAGGCGGGCCACGGGCGCGGCCAGCGCCCGGCCTTCCCTGCGCCCTCTGTCTTGAAAAGGGCGAATGATGAGCAAAGCTCGGACGCGTCATGCGCCGCGAGGCTGAGAAGGTGTGTCGCGATGGATCCAACAGAAGACCTTGGCTTCCTGCTCAACTCGATCCTTGGCTCCCGAGCCGACGATGCCACTCCTCACCCTGAGGAGCGCGCCCGAGGCGCGCGTCTCGAAGGGCGAGGCCTCGGTCGGGCCTCATGGTTCGAGACGCGCCGCGCCAGAGACAATCTAGCCATACGTCAAGCTGCGTGCGGCGCGGCGCTCCTCACCATGAGGATTTAGCGCGGAAAGCGGCGCTGCAGATGGTCATGCCCAACGTGCTTATTGAGACGATCAGCCCGTCATTTCCCCGTCGGAATATCCTGGCGCCACGCCGAGCCCGCGATCTTCGCCGCCGCGATCACGGCCTGTGTCCGGCTCTCCACCCCGAGCTTCTGCAGGATGGCCGAGACGTGCGCCTTGATGGTCGCCTCGGAGACGCCGAGCTCGTAGGCGATCTGCTTGTTGAGCAGCCCCTGCGACAGCATCATCAGCACCCGGACCTGCTGCGGCGTCAGCGTGACCAGCCGGTCGCGCAGCTTCGTCATCTCCGGATCGGCGCCGGCCGCCAGATCCGTGTCCGCCGGAACCCAGACCTCACCGTCCATCACCTTCATGATGGCGTCGCGCAACACGTCCACGCCGAACCGCTTCGGGATGAAGCCGGAGGCGCCGAAATCGAGCGAGCGGCGGATCGTCGCGCCGTCGTCGCTGGCAGACACGATCACCACCGGGATCGCCGGATATTGCGCGCGCAGATAGATCAGGCCGGAGAAGCCGGAGATGCCGGGCATGGTGAGGTCGAGCAGCACCAGATCGACGTCGGAGTCTTTCTCCAGGAGCGCCGTGAGGTCCTCGAACGAGCCGGCCTCGTCGACCACGGCCTCGTTGAGCACGCTCGCGACCGCCTGCCGCAGCGCGTTCCGAAACAGCGGATGATCATCGGCAATGACGAGATGGGTGTTGGCAGCCGCCATACGTTCTGACTTGACCTTGCGACACCGGCCGCGCGCTCGTTTCGCACGCAGCCTGCTTTTGCGGAAATACTCGCCCGGCGACTGGTTGCATGCAAGCATGCAATTCCACTTGCGGGGAAGGCGGTTAATCCACGCCTTGTGCAACGCAACATCAATAGCCCTGCGCCCGCTGACCGAACTTGATCCGCCGCAAGGTCCGCAACTGTCCTGTGTGCGGCAGCCGGTCAGGGCCGAAAGTCGTATTGGGCCGAGTTTCACTGCAATGTTACTTAGGCGCCAAGGTCTCCGCGATCTGCGCCGTCCAAGTCCGGCATGCGGAGGCGAAACCATCACAGCAACAATCTTGGGGAGCGAATGCCGATGTCGACAATGGTAGCCACGCAAGCGAGATCGGGAGGCATGACGAAGGACGAACGCTTCGTCATTCTGGCCTCTTCTCTCGGCACTGTCTTCGAGTGGTACGATTTCTATCTCTACGGGTCGCTGGCCTCGATCATCGGCGCCCAGTTCTTCTCGGCCTATCCGCCCGCCACCCGCGACATTTTCGCACTGCTCGCCTTCGCCGCCGGCTTCCTGGTCCGCCCGTTCGGCGCGATCGTGTTCGGCCGCATCGGCGACATCGTCGGCCGCAAATACACCTTCCTGGTCACGATCCTGATCATGGGTCTGTCGACCTTCATCGTCGGCATCCTGCCGAACGCCGAGACGATCGGCTTCGCCGCGCCGGTGATCCTGATCGGCCTGCGCCTCCTGCAGGGCCTCGCGCTCGGCGGTGAGTATGGCGGCGCTGCGACCTATGTCGCCGAACATGCTCCGATGGGCAAGCGCGGCTACTACACATCGTTCATTCAGACCACGGCCACGATGGGCCTGTTCCTGTCGCTGCTGGTGATCCTGTTCACCCGCACCATCATCGGTGAGGCCGACTTCGCCAAATGGGGCTGGCGCATCCCGTTCCTGGTGTCCGTGCTGCTGCTCGGAGTCTCCGTCTGGATCCGTCTGCGCCTCAACGAGTCGCCCGTGTTCCAGAAGATGAAGGAAGAGGGCAAGAGCTCGAAGGCACCGCTGACGGAGGCGTTCGCCAACTGGGGCAACGGCAAGATCGTGCTGCTGGCGCTGATCGGCGCCACGATGGGCCAGGGCGTGGTCTGGTACACCGGCCAGTTCTACGCGCTGTTCTTCCTGCAATCGATCCTGAAGGTCGACGGCTACACCGCCAACCTGCTGATCGCCTGGTCGCTGCTGCTCGGCACCGGCTTCTTCATCGTGTTCGGCATCCTCTCCGACAAGATCGGCCGCAAGCCGATCATCATGGGCGGCTGTCTGATCGCGGCGCTCACCTTCTTCCCGATCTTCAAGATGATCACCACCAACGCCAACCCGGCGCTGGAGAAGGCGATCGAGGCGACGAAGGTGGAAGTGGTGGCGGATCCCGCCGGCTGCGGCGACCTGTTCAACCCGGTCGGCACCCGCGTCTTCACCGCGCCCTGCGACACCGCCCGCGCCTTCCTGGCCCAGTCCTCGGTCAAGTACTCGACCGTGCCTGGCCCGGCCGGCTCCGGCGTGAAGGTCACCTTCAACGGCAAGGAAGTGCCCTACACCGACGCCAAGACCAGCAACCCGGCCCTGACGGCCGCGATCGGCGAGGCCGGCTATCCGAAGGCGGGCAACCCTGCGATCGTGAAGATGGCGCATCCGTTCGACATCTTCCGTCCGCAGGTGGCCTCCATCATCGGTCTGCTGCTGATCCTGGTGATCTTCGTGACGATGGTCTACGGCCCGATCGCCGCAATGCTGGTGGAGCTGTTCCCGACCAAGATCCGCTACACCTCGATGTCGCTGCCCTACCATATCGGCAACGGCTGGTTCGGCGGCCTGCTGCCGGCCACCGCCTTCGCAATCGTGGCCTCAACCGGCGATATCTATGCCGGCCTGTGGTACCCGATCACGTTCGCGGTGATCACGGCCGTCGTCGGCTTCCTGTTCCTGCCGGAGACCAAGGACGTCGACATCCAGGAGAAGTAATCAGGATGCGAGCGGCGTCCCCGCTCGCGTCTCTCTCCAACGAACGGCCGCGGATCGCTCCGCGGCCGTTCCGCATTTCAGGCCAAGAGTTTTGTCTTTTTGGAATCAGACCGCGCCAATGAACTGCAGCACCACCTCGCGCCGATGCGGCCGGGCCCGATGCTCGATCAGATAGAGCGCCTGCCAGGTGCCGAGCATCATCCGGCCGTCCCGCACCGGCACCTGCAGCGAGACTGCGCTCAGCATCGTCTTGATGTGCGCCGGCATGTCGTCGGGGCCCTCGGTGTCATGCACCCAGCCGGCATCCTCCGGCGCCAGCCGCGCCAGCGCCGTGGTGAGATCGCGCAGCACGGTCGGATCGGCATTCTCCTGGATCGTCAGCGAGGCCGAGGTGTGGCGGATGAAGGCGGTCACCGCTCCATCTCTTGCGCCGATCTCGCGCAGCAGCGCCTTGACCTCGCGCGTCAGATCGGTGAAGCCGCGGCCGGGGGTGTGCACCGTCAGAACCGACGTCACGACCGTGTCGATCGCGACAACCACGGGCGCCGTGCGCGACATCGCTGGTGCAGACATGCGCGTCGCCTCCTCGCCGCAGCCTCAGATCTTGCCCGACACGTCCTTCTGAACCCGGCCCGCCATGTCGAGCAGCCGCCGCCAGGCCTGCTCGAGGAAGCCCATCATGCGATCCATGTCCTGGTCGCTGGGCAACGGAATTTCGAGCTTGCGCGTGCCCTCGGCGGACTTGGATTCCCCAGGCTTGGATTCTCCAGGCTTGGATTCGCCGGACTTCGGCTCGGCCTTCTTCAACTGGTCGGATTTCGGCAGCGCCTGGTCCTTCGGCAGCGGCTCGTCGATCTTGCCGGTGACGCTGTGATCGCGCGAGGCGAGCTGGACCTTGAGCTTCTCATTCTCGTCCTGCAGGCGCCCGATCTCGGCATCCAGCGCGGCCCGCTCGTCGGGGATCGCATAGCAGGCCCAGCCGGAGCCGGCACTGTTGCTGCAGGTCGAGACCGAACCGGTGCGGGTGTCGAGCCGGATCACGCCGTCAGGCGTCGTCGTCATCGTGTACCGGCCCTTGTCGGCATCGGACGCCGTGTCCTCCGCCAGGACCGGCCCGCCCAGGCAGCCGAAGGCGAGAAGCGCAATGAGGGGCGGCCCGTACGACTGCATGGGATTCATGGCTGGCTCAGCCTCCAAGGCGCCTCGAAGCGCATTCGAAAACCGCCGTCATGCACGCCTCCATTGTGTCGTCCCCATGACGTTCCGTCCGGTGCGATGACCTGCCACAGCGGACACCGGCGCTCTCGACGTAGGAGCGAAGCCGCCGGATTTCAACGCGACGACCGCCCGATCAAAGTCGGACCGTCGCCGAGCCGTCCTCCGCATCCCGGCCGGCGCACCGTGCCGGCCGGAACCGCCGGCACGGGATCCACGCCAGCACGGCGAGGCAACAGATCGCAGCTGCACAGAACACTGTTGATGCGGCGCGGTGACACGCGCGACCGATCTGACGAAAAAGCCGAGAAAACGAGCAGAATCAGGCATCTAACAGTTCAACACGCAATCTTGACTTGGGGGGATGCGGTCAGTATGGTCCGCGCGGCTTTAAAGGGCGATGGGGCGCTATTTCCTGACATTCGCGGCAACGGATCGGGTCTCCACACATGGCGGACAAGCACATGGCGGATGGCGCGAACGAGAGCAGCGGAGGCGGGGATCGCGACAAGTCGCCCGATGAGGTTGCGCTTTCCGCAAGGCTCGGAAGTCTCGACCAACGGTTGTCCGAAATTCGGGGCGGCCGAAAGATCGGGGCTGATCAACCTGGAAACAGCGGCGGTGACACTGCAGCCCGGGCTTCGGCCATGGCGCGTGGCCTGCGACTGTCCTCCGAGTTGATTGCCGGTGTCCTCGTCGGCGCGGTGCTTGGCTGGGGCTTCGACCGCTTGCTGTCGACATCGCCCTTCGGATTTATCGTGTTTTTCCTGCTCGGCTTCGCAGCCGGCGTGTTGAACGTGGTGAGATCTGCAGGCATAGCTCCCGACAGGCCCCGCCAGTGAGATCTGCGCGAGAGACCCAGACTCTGAAGGCCCACGAGTGAATTGCAAAGCGCCGGCGTGGCCGGTGAACAACTGAGACGCCACGCGGATGATCGATCCGATCCATCAATTCCATCTCAACAAGATCTTCACGATCGGCCACATCGGCAATCAGGAGATCGTCTTCACCAATTCGTCCGCGTACATGCTGCTCGCGGTCGTGCTGATCGCCGTCATGATGATGGCCGCCGGGCGCGCGCTCGTCCCGGGCCGGTTCCAGTCGGTGGTCGAGCTGTCCTACGAATTCGTGGCCAACACCATCAGAACCAGCGCCGGCTCGCACGGCATGACGTTCTTTCCCCTGGTGTTCTCGCTGTTCATGTTCATCTTCGTCTCGAACATCGTCGGCATCATCCCCTACACCTTCACCGTCGCCAGCCACATCATCGTCACCTTCGCGCTGGCGCTCCTGGTGTTCCTGACGGTCATCATCTACGGCTTCTACAAGAACGGTCTGAAGTTCTTTAAGCTGTTCGTGCCCTCCGGCATCCCCGCGGTGATCCTGCCGCTGGTGGTCGTGATCGAAATCATCTCCTTCTTCTCCCGCCCGATCTCGCACAGCGTCCGTCTGTTCGCCAACATGCTGGCCGGCCACGTCACGCTGAAGGTGTTCGCGAGCTTCGTGACCATGCTCGGCGCGCTCGGCTTCGTCGGCAAGGTCGGCGCGCTGCTGCCGCTCGGTCTCACGGTCGCCCTGACCGGCCTCGAGCTGATGGTCGCGTTCCTCCAGGCCTACGTCTTCACGATCCTCACCTGCATCTATCTCAACGATGCTATCCATCCGGGCCACTGATCCGGCCCTCTCTACCTAACCTCTCAAAGGAGTTCGTCATGGATCCGGTCGCAGCGAAGTACATTGGCGCGGGCATTGCCTGCATCGGCATGGGTGGCGCGGGTGCCGGCATCGGCATCATCTTCGGCAACTACCTCTCGGCCGCTCTGCGCAATCCGTCGGCCGCCCAGGGCCAGTTCGGTAACCTGATTTTCGGCTTCGCGGTGACCGAAGCGCTCGGCATCTTCTCGCTGCTGATCGCCCTGCTCCTGCTGTACGCCGTCTAAGACGGCCTGAGCCGGACAGGAGAAGCCCGTGGCTGAAAGTCATGGCGAGGCCAAGGGCACCGCAAGCGCCCATACGGAGGCCGATGGCGGGCATGGTTTCCCTCCCTTCCAGAAGGAAACCTTTCCCTCCCAGATCGTCTCTCTGGTGATCGCCTTCGTGGCGCTGTACGTGATCGTCTCGCGTGTGGCGCTGCCGAAGGTCGGGGCCGTCATCGACGCCCGCCAGAAGTCGATCGACGGCGATCTGGCCGAAGCGCAGCGGCTGAAGGACGAGTCCGAAGCCGCGATGAAGGCGTATGAAAGCGAGCTGGCGACGGCCCGCGCCCGCGCTCAGGCGATCGGTGCCGAAACCCGCGAGAAGCTCGCGGCCTCTTCGGATGCCGAGCGCAAGGCGCTGGAAGACAGCCTCGCAGCCAAGCTCGCGGCGGCTGAGACCTCCATCGCCACCACGCGTGCGACCGCAATGAGCAATGTCCGCGGCATCGCCGCTGACGCGGCCAGCGCGATCGTGCAGCAACTGACCGGAAAGGCCCCGGCGGCCAAGACGGTCGAGGCTGCGGTCGATGCATCGTTGAAGGGAACAGCCTGATGCATTTGCTAGCTGATCCGGAAACCTGGGTTGCGATTGCCTTCGTGATCCTGATGGGCCTGTTCGCCTATCTCGGTGTCCATCGCATGGTCCTGAAGGCGCTCGACAATCGCTCGGAGCGCATCAGGGGCGAGCTGGCGGAGGCCAAGCGGCTCAAGGAAGAGGCGGCCAAGGTGCTCGCCGACTACAAGACCCGCCGCGCCAGCGCCGAACGTGAGGCCGAGGAGATCGTCACCAGCGCCAAGGCGGAAGCCGAGCGCATCGCGGCGGACGCCAAGGCCAAGATGGAAGACTTCGTCGCCCGTCGCACCAAGGCCGCCGAGAGCAAGATCGCCCTCGCCGAAGCCCAGGCCCTCGCAGATGTGCGGGCCGCCGCGGCGGAAGCCGCCGTCCAGGCCGCCGCGACCGTGCTGTCAAAGTCGGTCAAGGGCGCTCTGGGCGAGGATCTCGTCGCCAAGGGCATCGAGGAAGTCGGCCGCAAGCTGAACTGAGCGGCGGCCCGCCACTCGTCCGACGTCTTCAAGAGGCCGGAGCGATCCAATCGCCCCGGCCTTTTGCTTTGCAGAGCTCTCCGCGGCGATTGGGCGGCGCAGGCCGTCATCCAAGGATCTTGCTCACCTACCCAAGCCGCTATCTCACCTCCGCTTCTTGCCCCGCTCGGGTGTCAGGGCCTGCGGATCGAAGCCGATGTAGAACACGTAATTGTCGGCGTTGGCGCCCGGCGGCGGCACCGGATAGACCACGTCCTCGGCGACGATCGTAAACGGCACGCTGCCATCCCCCGTCATCTGCACCGTGGTCCGATAGGCCTTGGTGGCGATCACCTTCTCGCCGATGCCGCCCTGCACCACCGCGATGCGCATCGGGATGTCGACGGTCGCCGGCGCGCCTGCGGGCCCCGCGACGACGCGTCCCTGGATGCCGATCTTGCCGATGATCTCGGCGCCGTTGAGATTGCACTCGCGCGCCGTCTTGGTGATCGACGCCTGGAACCGGACGTCATTGCCGACCGCCTGCTTTCCGGGCGCGGCTACCGCATAGGTCGAAGCGCCCGAGCGGATGCTGACGGGCGGGCAGGTCAGGCCGTCGGTCGGATCGACCGGCGGGCCGCCACTGGCGGGCAAGTTCTGCTGTCCTTTGTCGTCGGAGCTGCCACCGAACAGGCTCTTGAAGCGGTCGGTCAGGGATTGGGCACCAGCCGGCGCCGCCGCCGATGCGGCTCCCAAGGCCAGCAGCACGGCTGTCAACGTCCCAACCCGAATCATACGCGTCTGTCGCATCTCGAAGTCCCCGGCATCTCGCCGCCTGGCCGCACCAAGCTCCACCCCCGCAAGGACGGCAAAACCGGGACGACGGCGACTGTACAAAGGCGTCTATACCCATTTCAGAGGCCGGAACCAGCCCCGAACGGCCTCGCTCGTCGGCCTGCCCGATCACAAATGCTAACCCCGGAAATCCTCATGCAGCAGGCCGTAGAGATAGTGGTCCTGCCAGACGCCGTTGATGCAGAGGTAGCGGCGCGCGAGCCCCTCGCGGGTGAAGCCGCACTTTTCCAGGACACGAATCGACGGCGTATTGGTCGGAATGCAGGCCGCCTCGACGCGGTGCAGATTGAGCTCGCCGAACAGCGTCGGCAGCAATAGCCTGAGCGCGGCCGTCATGTAGCCGCGATGGGCGTGCGGCTGCCCCATCCAATAGCCGATCGTGCCGGCCTGAACGATGCCGCGGCGGACATTGGCCAGCGTGATGCCGCCGAGCATGGCGCCATCCTGCTCGCGGAAGACGATGAACGGATAGGACCGGTCGGCCGAGATGTCCTCGGCGTAACGGCGCAGCCTGCGCCGGAAGCCGGAGCGCGTCAGGTCGTCGGACGGCCAGATCGGCTCCCATGGGGTGAGATAGTCGCGGCTGACGTCGCGCAACTGCGCCCATTGCGCATAGTCCGCCATCTGCGGCGCGCGCAAATACAGGCCCAGCCCACGCGGGGCGAGCGCGGCCTGTCCGCTGGACGGCAAGCGAAACAGGGCCATCGGTGATGCTCCCCCCTGCTCTTCAGTCCGCTGGCTTGCGGCCGGCGCACCTGACGGCGAACCAGGCAATGCCCCGGGCTTCCGGACTCGTGCTCAATGCAGCTGAGCCTTCGACTTCGGCCCGGTCAGACCTTCGGCGAAAGTCACCGCCGTGTCCAGACCCCTGCCGCTGCCGAGCGCGACCACCGCGGGCTTGCTGCGCGCGAGCAGCGCACGCGCCGCATCGCGGGTGCTCTCGACGCTGACGGCCTCGATCTTGGCGACCATCTCCTGCAGGGTCTGCGGCCGGCCGTAAGCCAGAATGTGACGCGCCAATTGCTCGGCGCGGGCGCTGCAGCTCTCCAGCGCCATCAACAGCCCCGCCTTCATCTGCGCCTTGGCGCGGGCGACCTCGGCCTCGCTCAGGGTCTCCACCGCGTTGCCGATGATGTCGACCACCACTTCCATCATCTCGGGCGCGTCGGCCGGATCGGTGCCGGTGTAGAGACCGAAGAAGCCGGTGTCGCTATAGGGCGCGTGGAACGTGTAGACGGAGTAGCAGAGCCCGCGATTCTCGCGCACCTCCTGGAACAGCCGGGACGACATGCCGCCGCCGAGGATGTTGGTGAACACCTGCAGCGAGAACAGCGACGGGTCGGCTTGCGGCACGCCCTCGAGCGCAAGCGTCAGATGCGCCTGCTCGAGGTCGCGATGAACCACCCGCGAGCCGCCCTTGCCAAACGCGGCCGGCAGCGGCTTCGGCCCCTCGCCGCCGTTGAAGCTGGCGAAGCGCTTCGTCACGTCCTCGACCACGCGCTGATGGTCGACGGCGCCGGCGGCCGCGACCACCATGTCGGGCCCGCGATAATGGGTCGACAGATAGCCGTGCAGCTTGTCGCGGTCGAACGCCTCCAGCGTCTTGGCCGTGCCGAGCAAGGAGCGGCCCATCGGCTGGTCGGGAAAGCACAGCTCGTTGAGATGCTCGAACACGACGTCGTCGGGCGTGTCCTGCGCCGCGCCGATCTCCTGGACGATGACGTTCTTCTCGCGCTCCAGCTCCTCCGGCACGAAGGAGGGATTGGCGAGGATGTCGGAGAGCACGTCGAGCGCCAGCGGCACGTCGGCCTTCAGCACACGGGCGTAGTAGGCGGTGGTCTCGGTCGAGGTGCCAGCATTGAGATCGCCGCCGACCGCCTCGATCGACTCGACGATCTCGCGCGCGCTGCGCGTCGTCGTGCCCTTGAACGCCATGTGCTCGAGGAGATGCGAGATGCCGTGCTCGTCCGGCTTCTCGTCGCGGCCGCCGACCCCGGCCCAGACGCCGAGCGCCGCCGTCTCCAGATGCGGCATCGTGTCGGTAACCACCGTCAGTCCGGTCGGCAGCTTGGTGACTTCCACACCCATCATGCAATTCCCTGCTTGGCGGCCCGGCTGACCGAGCGGATGAACTTTTCCACCTCGGCCTGATCGTTCCGCATGACCCTCGCATCCTCGCGCTTGCTCATCAGCCCTTCGAGCCAGACCGGCAGATGCGGTCGCTGTCCGCAGGCCGCCTCGACCGCGTCGGGGAATTTGGCGGGATGTGCGGTCGACAGCACGATGTTCGGCACGGAGGTATCGGTGCCGTCGCGGTCGGCCACGGCCAGCGCGACCGCGGTGTGCGGATCGACGAGATCGCCGGCCTCGCGGAATGCGGCGCGAATCGCCGCCGCGGTCTCGGTCTCGTCGGCGCGGCCCGCGTCGAAATCGGCGCGGATCGCCGCCAGCATCGCATCCGGCAGCACGAAGCGGCCGGACTGCTTCAGGCTTTCCATCAGCCGCCGCACCACGGCCGCGTCGCGACCGCCGGCCTCGAACAACAGTCGCTCGAAATTCGACGACACCTGGATGTCCATCGACGGCGACACCGTCGCATGCACCTCGCGCACCTCGTAGATGCCGGTCGCCAGCGTGCGGGCGAGGATGTCGTTGACGTTGGTGGCGACGCGCAGCGTCCGCACCGGCAGGCCCATGCGCTTGGCGACGTAACCGGCGAACACGTCGCCGAAATTGCCGGTGGGCACGGTGAAGTCGACGGCGCGGTGCGGCGCGCCGACGGCGACCGCCGCGGTGAAGTAGTAGACGACCTGGGCGACGACGCGCGCCCAGTTGATCGAATTGACGCCGGACAGCGCCACGGAGTCACGGAAGCCGTGATTGTTGAACAGGCCCTTCACCAGCGCCTGGCAATCGTCGAAATGGCCTTCGATCGCCAGCGCATGGACGTTCGAGGCGCCCGATGTCGTCATCATCCGCCGCTGCACCTCGGAGATGCGGCCATGCGGGAACAGCACGATGAGGTCGGCATTGTCGCGGCCGGCAAAGGCGTCCACGGCCGCGCCGCCGGTATCGCCCGAGGTCGCGACCACGATCGTGGTGCGCTCGCCGCGCTTGGCGAGCACATGATCCATCAGCCGCGAGATCAGCTGCATGGCCACGTCCTTGAACGCCAAGGTCGGGCCGTGGAACAGCTCCAGCACGAACTGATGCGGCGCGCTCTGGTCGAGCGGCACCACCGCGGGATGGCGGAAGGTGGCGTAGGCCTCGTTCGCCATCCGGCCGAGCTCGGCATCGGAGATTTCGCCGGCCACGAACGGCTTGATGACCTCGACCGCGACCTCCCAATACGGCCGTCCGAAGAACGAGGCG
Organism: Bradyrhizobium sp. SZCCHNS2022; assembly: GCF_032377575.1. Lineage (NCBI taxonomy): Bacteria > Pseudomonadati > Pseudomonadota > Alphaproteobacteria > Hyphomicrobiales > Nitrobacteraceae > Bradyrhizobium > Bradyrhizobium sp. SZCCHNS2022. Next base: position 5,292,728 of record NZ_JAUHHZ010000001.1, read on the forward strand.
ATGGTCTCGGGCGAGAGCTGCGGCCAGGTTTCGGGCACGTACAGGCCGCCGTCGCGGGCGAGCCCGGTCAGCATCACATCGCAGAAGGTGAGCGCGGGGGCTTCCCCGCGGGTCGAAACATAGCGCGTCAAACCGCTCTCCTGACCTGCGTCACCAGGCCATAACCCGTTGATTGAATTCGAAATCGGAACCGCCCGGCGGCAACATGGTCCGGCACCATAATGGTTTTGGGCGGGGTGCGAAACCGGTTGTTGGGCCGGAGAATGGTCATGGCTGCGGGTTACGGCGGGGTTACGGGGCGCGCAAGAGCCGAGGTCGCGCACACCCATCTCCTCCAGCTTCGACGGTCGGTCTCGCCTCCCCGAAGCTGTCATCGCCCGGCTCGACCGGGCGACCGCCGCGGCGGCTGTGATCGACCGCGCCGCCGCGGCGTACTGGATCCCGGCCGTCGCGGGGATGACGGCGGTGGTGGTGGTCACCGGCCGGGCAGCTCGAACGAACGAACCTTGAAACATGGCGCATCTCTCCCCATCGTCATTCCGGGGCGCGCGGAGCGCGAGCCCGGAATCCATAGCCACGACCAGGAGTATGGATTCCGGGCTCGTGCCGCTGCGCGGCCCGCCCCGGAATGACGGCGGAGCGTGGAGGAGCTTCCTCGCGACGCCATAGGCGCCCGAGCTTTGCGGAAGTTCCTCCCTCCATGAAGCAGAGGGCGCAGGGAAGACCGGATGCCGGCTGGCACCCGCGGCCCCCGTGCGAACAAGAATGCACGGGGCAGGAACCACAGGTTCAGCCAGAGCGACCCGGCCTTCCCTGCGCGATGGGTTACGGCTTATACGCGATCTCCTCGGTGCACCGGGCTTGTTGGCCACCGTAGCGCATGATGCTTGCGCATCAGCGCGTGATACCAGCGTCGGGGTATCAGGACCACGCGACTTCGCCGTCCGTGCCGGCCGCACTCGTCAGTTGCAGCCTGCCCGTCCATCGCATCCCACCTCACGTCCGTGACGACGCGTACGCCCCTCGCAACGAGGCGGGATGGAGGGATACAATCATGATTTCTGAAAAAAAGCAATCAAAGACTTGCCGTCAGTCGATGCTGCAGGCAGCAGCGCGTTGAGCATGCTCACGTATTGAATTTTTCGGCGCAACCGAGTTCTTGCTCTCCGACTCGCTCACGGGCCACCGCGGACCGCCCGTCGGGCGACTCGGCCCAATATCGCAATCGCCATGATGAGACTCAGGTGTAATCGCATGAGCGCAGCGACATTGGGGGCCATGCTCGGCGGTCGAGACGAACCCACATATCGCTGCGCTCATCCGGGCTACGCGCTGATCAATCATCCGCATCCTGGTCCAGATAGAAAGTGTAACCGCGCGGCGGATTGAAGCGCCGATGGAACCAGCCGACCTGCTCTAATTTCGCGACCGTCACCATTCCGGCTCGACCGGGCTTACGCCAGCGATCGTCGGCAAGAACACGACTCACAGCACGATCTACGGCGACATCGGCAGTCGGCGCATCCAGAATACAGGTGGTGAAGAACCGGCACGAGGTCGGTTCTCCGGCGATGATGGTTACGAAGTCCTGGCCATTGAGCAAGATGCAGAAGCGCATGATGTCACCTGACGGTTGGACATGTCTGTCGGCTAAGCGGGCGATAGCCAACCCATCGTCATCGGGTGTTCGCAGCGACGGCACCGGGCGTGCAGCGGCATATCACACCACATCGTCATCGCAAGGCGACAAGTGACGACGGAAACGTAGCCGCGCGTCAACTAATCCGCTTGCGCCGTCTTCACTCGCGGGCGCTTAACGCCTAGCATTGCAACGAGAGAACAAGCGAGACCGTCATGATCATCCAACGCGTCGCAGCCTTCACCGACGGATCACGCGGCGGCAATCCGGCCGGTGTCGTGATCTGCGAGGCCCTGCCTGAGGCGGCCGCGATGCAGGCGATAGCGGCGGAGATCGGCTATTCCGAGACCGCGTTTGCCGCCCCGCTCGGAGACACATGGCAAGTGCGCTATTTCGCACCAGAGGCTGAGGTCGATTTCTGCGGGCACGCCACCATTGCGCTGGGCGCGGCGCTGGCCCGGCAGCAGGGCTCGGGCCGCTTTGCGTTGCGGCTCAATCATGCCGACATCACCGTCGAAGGGGTGCATTCGGCGACGGAATGGAGCGCGGCGTTCAGCTCGCCGCCGACGCGGACGCGCGCGCTCTCGGCTGCGGCGGTCGAGGAAATCCTGGCGCTGTTCGGCCTGACGCGGGATGATCTCGATCCGCGGATAGCGCCAACGCTCGCTCACGCGGGCATGGACCACCCGGTGATTGCGCTCCGTGAGCGCAACCGCCTCGCTGGCATCGCCTACGATTTCGGCCGCGGCCAGGAACTGGCGCAGCGCGAACGGTTCTGCACCTTTGCCCTCATCCATGTCGAGACGCCGCAACTCATTCACGCCCGCAATCCGTTCCCGTTCGGCGGCGTCTATGAGGATCCGGCGACCGGCGCTGCCGCCGCGGCGCTCGCCGGTTATCTGCGCGAGCTCGGCTGGCCGGCGCAGGGACCGATCCTGATCCGCCAGGGCGAGGACATGGGTGTGCCGTGCTGCCTGCAGGTCGATCTCGACGGGCCGCCGGGCGCGCCGGTGAAGGTGTCCGGCAGCGCGAGGTCGATCGAGGCAGTGTAGCCCGCATGAGCGCGGCGGTCGTCGCTCAGACCGATGCGGCCTCACTCGCCTTCGCATCGGCCTCCGCGAACACCGCCTTGGCTGCGAACAGGCCGTTGAGCGCGGCCGGGAAGCCGGCATAGACCGCCATCTGCATGATCACCTCGGTGATCTCGTCGCGGCTGAGGCCGACATTGAGGCCCGCATGAATGTGGACCTTCAGTTGCGGGCCGGCATTGCCGAGCGCGGTCAGCGCCGCGATGGTCGCGATCTCGCGGCTGCGCAGATCGAGACCCGGGCGCGAATAGATGTCGCCGAACGGAAACTCGATGACGTAGGTCGCGAAGTCAGGCGCGATGTCGGCGAGCGCCGCGATCACGTTGTGGCCGGCCTCGCCGTCGATCCTATCGAGCGCGCGCCGGCCGCGCGCCAGGCGATCCTGATCGTTGTCGGCGCCGGAGGACGTCGTGCTCGCGGTTGCGGATCGGTTCGGGATGGATTGCGTCATGCTCATCAGTCCTCTCGCTGCTGCCGGCATAGCCGGCGATCTTGCCGTCGAGAACGAGAAGGCAATCCTGCAACGTGGCGACCTGCGCCCGGACCGCTTCGCGATGCCGCTCCAGCAGCCGGCGTCGTTCCGGCTCGGTGGCGGCGCCGCCCGCGCGCAGCTCCGCATAACGGAGCATGTCCCGGATCGGCATTCCCGTGGCCTTGAGACGGCCGAGGAATTCGATCCAGGTCAGGATCGATGCGTCGTAGTCCCGCTGGCGGGCATGATCGCGATCGGCCCTGGGCAGCAGTCCGATCCGCTCGTAGTAGCGGATCGTATGGGCCGTCAGCCCCGACTGCCTGGCCAGCTCGCCGATCTTCATGCGCGCTTGATCTCCATTCACGACGCCAGGCAGGCTACGGGTTCGAGCGCGCTCTAAGTCAAGCGGCGTTTTGCCGGCGGCAGCTCATCGATCGGCCCTGCGCCGCCCCCTCGCCCACACCGCGAAGGCTGCGATCAGCGCCGCGGCCAGCGAGAACCAGGTCAACGCGTATTGCATGTGCTCGTCGCGCAGATGCGGCGACAGCGGCCCGGGCTTTGGAATGCCGTTGTCCGGCACCGGGGTTTCGAGGTCGATATAGAACGGCGCGACCTCACCCCAGCCGAGCGCCTTGGCCATCGCGAGATGGTCGCGGGTGAACCACAGGCGCTTGTCGTGGTTCTCGGCCGCGGTGAGCAGGCCGGCCGCTTCGGGAAAGCGCAGATAGCCGGTCAGCGTCACCGGCTCGCCGGTGACGAGCTTGCCGACCTGGCGGTCCTGGATGCTGCGCTCCTGCATCGTGTTGGCGACGAAGCCGGCGTCGACCACGATCGTTTCGCCGGATGCGAGCCGCGCCGGGAGGAACGCCCAGGTGCCCGGGCCGGAGACGTCCTCGCGCACCGCGGAGCCGGCGCTGTAGACCATGGCGTCCGGGAGCTTGGCGTAAGCAGCGGTGAAGCTGACGCGGCGGAATTCGTCGCGCTCGGGCGTCAGCGTACGCCATTCGCTTCGCGGCGGCAGTTGCGCGGGGGCCGCGGCAACGCGCTCCGTGAGCGCGGCGATCAGCGCATGCTTGGCGGCGCGGCGCTGCAGCTGCCAGACGCCGAGGCCGATGAACAGCGCGACCATCACCAGGGTGAAGGCGGCGAAGGCGCGGGCGGAGGTTTTGGGACGGGGAGAGGTCATGAGGTCGCTGGGTTGGTGGAGTCGAGCGTCTTTCGGAGTGGATGACCCGGCAGATGAGCGGCGGGCTCGGTCCTCACCTCTCTCCGCCTGCGGCAGGGCTATCGCATATGGTCAATCTGAGTGTGTCGCGAAACCGTCTCCACATCGTCATGCCCGGGCTTGTCCCGGGCATCCACGTCGTTCTCAGCATGCTGGACGACGTGGATGGCCGGGACAAGCCCGGCCATGACGACGCGGAGGGAGATGGGCGCAAAACATCGATCGCCATATGCGATAGCCCTGCCGCCTGCGGGGAGAGGTCGGATTGCATCGCCAGATGCAATCCGGGTGAGGGGGTACAGGTCTCACCGCGAACACTTCCCGTGTGGCGGCCCCTCACCCCAACCCTCTCCCCGTAAGAACGGGGAGAGGGGGCGCACCTTCGGCGCGGTTGATATCTTCACTCCCAAGCAGATTGGCTCTTCGCCTGCTTCCGGTCCCTCATTGCGGCGTCTTGTCCACCAGACGTCCGGGCGCCGCCTTGTGGTGGAATTGCAGGGCGATCAGCAGCGACTTCATGGCGCGCAGCGGCAGCAACGTCGTGACCAGGATCAGCGGCCCCCACAGCGCCGCGTGGACCCAGAACGGCGGCTGGTACTTGACCTCGACGATCAGGGCCGCGCCGACCACGATCGCGCCGGCCAGCATCATGATGAAGATCGCCGGGCCGTCGCCGGTGTCGATGAAGGCGTAATCGAGGTCGCAGGCCTCGCAGCGCTTGCGTAAATTGAGGAAGCCCTCGAACAGCTTGCCCTGGCCGCAGCGCGGGCAGCGGCAGGCGAGGCCGCGCAGGACGGTCTGGGTCAGGGCGACGGGCGGATGCGTGGTCATGGTGTCTTGCCCCTGGACCGCCGGGTTGCGCCTCGAAGATACAGCCGAAGGCGACGACAGCGGATCACATCTGGATCAGCCGCCACGTGCCGCCCCATGAAAAAGGGCGGCCCGGCGGCCGCCCTTTCTTATCACGTTCGTCGGGGCCGGCGCGCGGCTTTAGTGCGCGCCGTGCGCCATGGACTCCGCGCCGTGGCCCCAGACGTAGATGCAGATGAACAGGAACAACCACACCACGTCGACGAAGTGCCAGTACCACGCAGCGAACTCGAAGCCGAGATGCTGCTTCGGCGTGAAGTGGCCGGCATAGGCGCGCGCCAGGCAGACGATCAGGAAGATCGTGCCGACCAGGACGTGGAAGCCGTGGAAGCCGGTCGCCATGAAGAAGGTCGAGCCGTAGATGTGGCCGGCGAACGAGAACGTCGCGTGGCCGTATTCATAGGCCTGCACGCAGGTGAAGGTCGCACCGAGCAGGATGGTTAGGATCAGGCCGTATTTGAGACCCTTGCGGTCGCCCTCGAGCAGCGCGTGGTGCGCCCAGGTGACCGTGGTGCCCGAGGTCAGCAGGATCAGCGTGTTGAGCAGCGGCAAGTGCCAGGGATCGAAGGTCTCGATGCCCTTGGGCGGCCAGACGCCGCCGATCAGCGCGTCGCGAGTGGCCTGCACCTCGAAATTCGGGAACAGCGCGACGTTGAAATAGGCCCAGAACCAGGCGACGAAGAACATCACCTCGGAGGCGATGAACAGGATCATGCCGTAGCGGTGATGCAGCTGCACCACGCGCGTGTGGTCGCCCTTGTACTGGGCTTCCTTGATGACGTCGCCCCACCAGCTCGCCATCGTGTAGAGCACGCCGAGGGTGCCGATGCCGAACACGATCGGTGCCGCGCCGAACATCTTGTGCATCCAGCCGATCGCGCCGAACGCCATGATGAAGGCCGACACCGAGCCGACGAACGGCCACGGGCTCGGATCGACGAGGTGGTAGTCGTGATGCTTGGCGTGCGCCTCAGCCATGTCTAGTCTCTCCCCAGATCGATGCCGGTCGCGCCGGCACGGTATCGTTCAGCAATGGTCCCCAGCAATCGGACGTCGATGCGGTCACAGGCTGCCCCGCGGCTTGTCCGGCTCGCTCGCGGCAACCGGCTTCGGCGCCACGTCGCGGACGGGATAGAACGTGTAGGACAGCGTGATCGTCTTCAGACCGTCGTTCTCATGGTCGGCCGTGATCGCCGGATCGACATAGAACACGACCGGCATCTCGCGGGTCTCGCCCGGGGCCATGGTCTGCTCGGTGAAGCAGAAGCAGTTGATCTTCTGAAAATAGGCGCCCGAGGTCAGCGGCGTCACGTTGTAGGCGGCCTGCGCCATGGTGGTGCGCGCCGACTGGTTGGTGACCTTGTAATAGACGGTGACGGCCTCGCCGATCGCGACCTCGATCTCGGTCTGCTCCGGCTCGAACTTCCAGGGCAGCCCGCCGGCGACGTTGGCGTCGAAGCGGACGCCGATGCGGCGCGTCAGCGGCGCGGAGGACGGCGCCGAGGACGCAACCTGCGTGGTGCCGTTGAAGCCGGTGGCGCGGCAGAACCAGTTGTAGAACGGCACGGCGGCATAGGACGCCCCGACCATCAGCGCGACGACGGCGCCGCAGATGCCGCCGACCAGCGCATCCCGGCCGACGCCGCGGCGCGGCGCGGACGGCGCCTGCGCTGTCTTGGTGGGGGTCTGGTCGTCGCTCGCCATCGCCTGTGTCTGCTTCACACCGTCCTGCATCGATCTTTTACATCGGCCGCTTCAGCACCACCGGCCCCTTGACCATGGTGACCGCGAAGAACAGCACCACGAGCACGCCGAGCGCCAGCGCGATCGCGATCGAGCGCCGGCGGCGGCTGCGCAGCTGCGCGTCGGTGAGGACGATGCCCTCGGGCTCATTCGGATCGGCCATTGCGGTTGCCATGCGTCCTTTACCAGATCAGCGGCGCGATCATGCGCGCGACGGCCTCCAGGCCGAGCGTCGCGAACAGCGCGAACAGATACAGGATCGAGAAGGCGAACAGCTTGCGGTTGGCGCGCAGCGACTGGCTGCGCTCGCGCTTGCGGAACACCTCGATGGCCAGCCACAGCATGCCGGCGCCGAGCGCCAGCGAGACGACGCCGTAGACGGCATCGAAATAGCCGAGCGGCCAGGGCGCCAGCGCGATCCCGACCAGGACGATGGTATAGAGCAGGATCTGCAGCCGCGTCGCGTCGGGGCCGGCGACGACGGGCAGCATGGGCACGCCGGCGCGGGCGTAGTCGTCGGTGCGGAACAGCGCCAGGGCCCAGAAATGCGGCGGGGTCCAGAAGAAAATGATCAGGAACAGCCAGAGCGGCTCCGGCGCGATTCCGCCGGTAGCCGCAGCCCAGGCCACGACCGGCGGCAGCGCGCCGGCGGCGCCGCCGATGACGATGTTCTGCGCGGTCCAGCGCTTCAGCCACAGCGTGTAGATCACCACGTAGAAGAAGATCGTGAAGGCGAGCAGCGCGCCGGCGAACCAGTTGACCAGGATGCCGAGCGTCAGCACCGAGAAGAACGACAGGGTGATGCCGAAGGCCAGCGCCTCCTGGCGGGTCACGCGTCCCCGCGGGATCGGCCGGTTGGCGGTGCGCGACATCAGCGAGTCGATGTCGCCTTCCAGCGCCATGTTCAGCGCGCCCGACGCGCCGGCGCCGACGGCGATGCACAGCAGCGAGGTGACGGCGAGCACGGGGTGGAAATGGCCGGGAGCGATCAACAGGCCGATCAGCGCCGTGAAGATCACGAGCGACATCACCCGCGGCTTGAGCAGCGCGAGATAGTCGCCGACATCGGCCTCGGAGATCCGCGGGCCGACGGCAATGGCGTTCTGATCAATGACCGACACGACGTATCCAGACTTCAATTCAAAGGGTCCTGAAGCACGGCGCTTCGAAGCTTCGCTTGGCGGATCCGGACGGCGCACCGGGATGCACCGCCCGCAGATGTCGACGCGGCGCCAGAGCGGCGCCGCGTCGTTGATGAGGGATCACTGCACCTTCGGCAGCACCTCGAACTGGTGGAACGGCGGCGGCGACGAAAGGGTCCATTCCAGCGTCGTCGCGCCCGGTCCCCACGGATTGGCGGCCGCCTGCTGCTTGCGCATGAAGGCATCGACCACGCCGTAGATGAAGATCAGCACGCCGAACGCCGAGATGTACGAGCCGAACGAGGAGACCAGGTTCCAGCCGGCATAGGCATCGGGATAGTCGATGTAGCGGCGCGGCATGCCCGACAGGCCGAGGAAGTGCTGCGGGAAGAACACCAGGTTCACGCCGACGAAGGTGACCCAGAAATGCGCCTTGGCGATCGCCTCCGAGTACATGTAGCCGAACATCTTCGGGAACCAGTAGTACCAGCCCGCGAAGATCGCGAACACGGCGCCGAGCGACAGCACGTAGTGGAAGTGCGCGACGACGTAGTAGGTGTCCTGCAGCACGCGGTCGACGCCGGCATTCGCCAGCACCACGCCGGTGACGCCGCCGACCGTGAACAGGAAGATGAAGCCCACGGCCCACAGCATCGGCGCGCGGAACTCGATCGAGCCGCCCCACATCGTGGCGATCCAGGAGAAGATCTTCACGCCGGTCGGCACCGCGATCACCATGGTGGCGGCGACGAAATAGGCCTGCGTCGCCGAGGACATGCCGACCGTGTACATGTGGTGCGCCCACACCACGAAGCCGATGCCGCCGATCGCGACCATGGCGTAGGCCATGCCGAGATAGCCGAACACGGGCTTGCGCGAGAAGGTCGACACGATCTGGCTGATCATGCCGAAGCCGGGCAGGATCAGGATATACACTTCGGGGTGACCGAAGAACCAGAACAGATGCTGGAACAGCAGCGGGTCGCCGCCGCCGGCCGGATCGAAGAAGGTGGTGCCGAAATTGCGGTCGGTCAGCATCATCGTGATGGCGCCGGCGAGCACCGGCAGCGACAGCAGCAGCAGGAACACCGTCACCAGGATCGACCACACGAACAGCGGCATCTTGTGCAGGGTCATGCCCGGCGCGCGCATGTTGAAGATCGTCGTGATGAAGTTGATCGAGCCGAGGATCGACGACGCACCGGCCAGATGCAGCGACAGGATCGCGAAATCCACCGCCGGCCCCGGATGGCCCGAGGTCGACAGCGGCACATACATCGTCCAGCCGGCGCCGACGCCGTTGGCGCCCGGCTCGCCCTCGACGAAGGTCGAGGTCAGCAGCAGCGCGAAGGAGGCCGGCAGCAGCCAGAACGAGATGTTGTTCATGCGCGGGAACGCCATGTCCGGCGCGCCGATCATCAGCGGCACCATCCAGTTGCCGAAGCCGCCGATCATCGCCGGCATGACCATGAAGAAGATCATGATCAGGCCGTGCGAGGTCACGAACACGTTGTAGGTGTGGTTCTCGTGGAAGAGTTGCACGCCCGGATACATCAGCTCGATGCGGATTGCGACCGACATCGCGAGGCCGATGATGCCGGCGCACACCGCGAAGATCAGGTACATCGTGCCGATGTCTTTGTGGTTGGTCGAATAGACCCAGCGCCGCCACCCGGTCGGATGGTCGTGCGCGTGATCGTCATGGCCGGTATGGGTCGCTACGTTCGTCGCCATTGTCCAATCCTCAGTGTCCCCGTGGACCGCCGAGGCGGCCCTCAATTCTCTCGCGTTGGTCCCCGCGCTACTGCTGCACGCCCGCAGCCGACGCGTAGGTGGTCGTGGGCGCGCTGGCGTACTTCTTCTTGGCGTCCTCGACCCAGGCGGTGAATTCCTGGTCGCTCACGACGCGCACCGCGATCGGCATGTAGGCGTGATCCTTGCCGCAGAGCTCGGAGCACTGGCCGTAATACATGCCGACCTTGGTTGCCTTGAACCAGGTCTCGTTGAGACGGCCGGGAATGGCGTCGATCTTGATGCCGAACGACGGCACCGCGAAGGAGTGGATGACGTCGGCGCCGGTGGTCTGGACGCGAATCACCTTGTTCACCGGCACGACCATCTCGTTGTCGACGGCCAGCAGGCGCGGCTTCTTGTCCTGCGCCATCAGCGAGTCGAACTCGAACTTGCCGTTATCGGGATAGGCGTAGCTCCAATACCACTGCTTGCCGGTGGCCTTGATGGTGAGATCGGCCTTCGGAATGTCGAGCTCGAGGAACAGCAGGCGGAACGACGGCACCGCGATGACGACGAGGATCAGCACCGGGATCAGCGTCCACGCCACCTCGAGCAGCGTGTTGTGCGTGGTGCGCGACGGCACCGGATTGGCGCGCGCATTGAACTTGACCACCACGGCCACCAGCAGCGCCAGCACGAACAGGGTGATGATGGTGATGATCGCCAGCAGCAGCCCGTGGAACCAGGTGATGTTCTCCATCACCGGCGTTGCGGCTTCCTGCAGCTTGTATTCCCACGGCGCCGGCTGCCCCACTTCGGCAAACGCCCGTTCACCCGACACGAGCGTCACGCCCGCTACGGCCAACCCCAGCAAGCAGGCGCTCAATTGGCCTTTCGACATCTTCATGTCGTCGCGCTCCCTTCAGAACTTTCCCCCTCAGCACGCCGCGAGATTGACGCCGCGCGCCGTTCGATCCGCTCTCCTGACAAATGGCCTTCGGGCGGACGCTTAGAAAAGCACCTGGGCCAGTTCACTGGAATGACGAAATCTTTCTTCTCAAACCATAATTCTTGACCTATCGCAATGCAGTCTTAAGCCGGATATCGCGTGCGGCGCTCTTCGTCGCGGCGCGTCGACTTTTCCGAGAAATTGCCGCATGCCGTGGTTTCGCGGACAACGGGCGCTTGACAGGCGTGCGGCGCGATGTAGGCAACGGAACATGGCGGCTTGCGAGGCTGATTCGGCGAGGCGCAGCGGCAGTGCACCCGTGACCCGGCCTTATTTCGTGTCGTTTCGTGCCGTACGCTTGTGACGCTGTCCTCATGACGCCATCATTGCCGTATCATGGCGTCGGATGCGCAGATCACCCACAGGAAATTGTCATGGCACCGACCCGGACCAGGGTTTCAACGGACAGGACAGCTGACATGTCGACCCCAACTGCGAATGACTCGCGCGGTTTGTGCCGATTCAGCGCGGTGCGTGCGCGACTCACGACGAGCGTGGTTGTCATCCGCAGCGTCGCGGCTGCAGTCGCCGTGACGCTGACGGCTGCGATCGGCCTGCCGCATTCGGCGCTGGCGCAGGGCGCCGTGCGCTCGGTGCATGGCGATTGGCAGATCCGCTGCGATACGCCGCCGGGCGCGCAGGCCGAGCAATGCGCACTGATTCAGAGCGTGGTCGCCGAGGACCGCTCCAATGCCGGCCTGACCGTGATCATGCTCAAGACCGCCGACCAGAAGAGCCGGCTGATGCGCGTGGTGGCCCCGCTCGGCGTGCTGCTGCCGTCCGGCCTCGGCCTCAAGCTCGACAACCAGGATGTCGGCCGCGCTGGCTTCGTGCGCTGCCTGCCGAATGGCTGCGTCGCCGAGGTCGTGCTCGAGGACAAGCTGCTCGGTCAGCTCAAGACGGCGAAGACCGCGACCTTCATCATCTTCGAGACCCCGGAGGAAGGCATCGGCTTCCCGCTGAGCCTGAACGGCCTCGCCGACGGATTCGACAAGCTGCCCTGACGTCGCACCGAATTGACAACCGTACCGCGCACGTTGACGTGATCGGGGGGATCGTGCTGCGTCCCAGACGCCCGCCGCTCAGCCCCGCGCATCCAGCGCCAGCGCCATCACCAGCAGGGTCTTGTCGAAGCCGTCATCGCCGGCCTCGCGCGGCTGCACGGCCTTCAGGAGAAAGCCGGCCCTCTGGTACAGCCTGATCGCATTGGTGTTGCCGCGATAGACCGTGAGCTCGGCGCGCGAGAAGCCGGCGGCCCGCGCGGCCTCCAGCGCCGCGGTCATCAGCCGCCGGCCGATGCCCTGGTGCCGAAACTGCGGCAAAAGGCCCATGCCGAGCACCCCGATCCGGGCATCGATCGGCCCCGATTTGGGCGTCACATCGCACCAGCCGACCACCTCACCGGCCGAGAGAGCGACGAATTGCGGATACCCTTCGTGGATGTTGTTCAGAATGAAGGCGCGCGTCGAGTTCAGCGGCGGCGCCTGCACGAAGGACAGGTACCGCCGTTCACGCGCGACGTAATCGAGCGTGCGATGGAAGCTCTCGATGTGAGCGGCCGTAATGGGAACGATCTCAACCATGTCAGTTCGGTAATCATCCTGCCCCTCGCGCCCCGGCGTCAAAACAACTATCTTGGAATGACCGCTCCGACAACGGATTGACCCATGACCGCTCCCACCACGTCCCTGCTCGAACGCGCCAATCTGGATCGCGATGCGGTCCGAAGCGAGGTCGCGCGTGGCCTTTCCGGCGCCGATGACGGCGAATTGTTCTTCGAGTACAGCCAGACCGAGGCGCTGACCTTCGACAATGGCCGGCTGAAGCAGGCGACCTATGACACCAGCCAGGGATTCGGCCTGCGCGCGGTGAAGGACGATGCGGTGGGCTACGCGCATTCCTCCGACGTCTCGCTGCCGGCGTTGATGCGCGCAGCCGATGCGGTCAGCGCGGTGCGCGGCGGCTATTCCGGCACGTTCGCGAGCGCGCCGCCGCACACCAACGTGCGGCTCTATGGCGACGACAATCCGCTCGACGCCCCCGGTTTCGAAAGCAAGGTCAAGCTGCTCGGCGAAATCGACGCGTACTTGCGCGACAAGGATCCGCGCGTGCGCCAGGTGACGGTGTCGCTTGGTGCGACGTGGCAGGTCGTGGAGATCCTGCGGCCCGACGGCGAGAGCTATCGCGACATCCGCCCGCTGGTACGGGTCAACGTCTCCGTGGTCGCCGGCCAGGGCGATCGCCAGGAGAGCGGCAGCAAGGGCTATGGCGGCCGCGAGGCCTATGCGCGCTTCATCGAGACCAAGGCGTGGCGCGAGGCCGCCGACGGCGCGCTGCGCGAGGCGCTGGTCAATCTGGAATCCGTCCCAGCCCCCGCCGGCGAGATGGACGTCGTGCTCGGCGCCGGCTGGCCCGGCGTGATGCTGCACGAGGCGGTCGGTCACGGCCTCGAGGGCGACTTCAACCGCAAGAAGACCTCGGCCTTTGCCGGCCTGATGGGCAAGCCGGTGGCCGCCAAGGGCGTCACCGTGGTGGACGACGGCACCATGGCCTCGCGCCGCGGCTCGCTGTCGATCGACGACGAGGGCACGCCGACCAGCCGCACCGTGCTGATCGAGGACGGCATTCTCGTGGGCTACATGCAGGACCGCCAGAACGCGCGTCTGATGAACATGGCGCCGACCGGCAACGGCCGCCGCCAGGGCTACGCGCATGTGCCGATGCCGCGCATGACCAACACCTACATGCTGGCCGGCGAGCGCGATCCGGCCGAGATCATCGCCTCGGTCAAGAACGGGATCTATGCCGTGAATTTCGGCGGCGGCCAGGTCGACATCACCTCGGGCAAATACGTCTTCCAGTGCACCGAGGCCTACAAGATCGAGAACGGCAAGGTCGGCGCGCCGGTCAAGGGCGCGATGCTGATCGGCAACGGCCCGACCGACCTCAACCGCATCAGCATGATCGGCAACGACCTGTCGCTCGACACCGGTATCGGCACCTGCGGCAAGAACGGCCAGGGCGTACCGGTCGGCGTGGGACAGCCGACGCTTCGCATGGATCGCATCACGGTGGGAGGCACGGGCCGATGAGCCTCGACAAGATGTCCACGGGCAAGGTCAGCACCAAGGCTCCGCGCAAGGACACGACGTGGGGCGGGCAGATCGCCCAGCTCGCCGCCGTCGTCGCGGTCGTCTTCCTCGCCAAGGGTGCGATCGCCGAGCCGTTCTACGTCCCCTCGGGCTCGATGGAGCCGACGCTCCTGATCGGCGACGCGTTGCTGGCGTCGAAATTCCCCTATGGCTACGGCACCTCGTCGCTGCCGATGCAGATCACCTTGCCGGAGACGGGACGGCTGTTCGGCGAGACGCCGAAGCGCGGCGACGTCGTCGTATTCCGCTGGCCGGGCGACACCTCGCAGGCCTGGGTCAAGCGCGTGGTCGGACTGCCCGGCGATCGCATCCAGATGCGCCAGGGCCAGCTCTACATCAACGGCGAGGCCGCTGCGCTCAAGCCGGACGGCATCGGCGACGCCGAGGATGACAGCGGCCGCAACGAGCCGGCCTATCGCTACGTCGAGACGCTGCCGAACGGCGTGTCGCACCTGATCTTCAAGATGCGCGACAACGGCCGGCTCGACAACACGCCGGAGGTCACCGTGCCGCCCGGCAAGCTGTTCGTGCTCGGCGACAACCGGGACAATTCCGCGGACAGCCGCGTCTCCCTGCGCGACGGCGGCGTCGGGCTGCTGCCGATCGACAACCTCGTCGGCCGCGCCGACGCGGTGGTCGGCTCCTGGGATCTCGGTTTCAAGAACCAGCCGGTCTGGGCGTGGCTGTCGGGCTTCCGGCTCGATCGCTTCTTCACGGCGGTCCGCTGAGCGAGCGGCGCGGTGATTTGACGATCTCGGCACTCTCCGATTTTGCGGCTGCGCTTTTCCGAGGCGCAGCTCTCGGACGTTGATGCGTCGCCTTTGATGATGTCCGCGTGAGCGGACGGCAGTTTCGTGCTATCCACGGCCATGACCGAGGATGACTTCGTCACGTCGGCGTTGCGCAATCCCGTCAACGCGGCGATCATGGATGTGCTGCGCAGGACGGCGCTCCCCGATGCCTGGATCGTCGCTGGCTGCCTGACCCAGACCGTCTGGAACGTACGCACCGGACGTCCCGTCGGTTACGGCATCAACGACTACGACATCTTCTACTTCGATCCCGACACGTCGTGGGATGCCGAAGACGCGGTGATCCGGCGTCTCGCATCCTGTCTCGATGCGGTGGATGCCAAGGTCGAAGTCCGCAACCAGGCGCGCGTGCATCTGTGGTATCCGACCAAGCACGGCCGCCCCTACCCTGCGGTGACACGTTCCACCGACGGCATCGACCGTTTTCTCACCGTCAACACGCAGGTCGGTCTTCGCCCTGTCGCAGACGGATACGAGCTCTATGCGCCCAAGGGCCTCGACGACATCGAACAGATGATCGTGCGGCCGAACTATACGGCCAACTTCTCGGCGGCGAACTACGCGGCCAAGGCGGCGCGCTGGAAGGCGCTATGGCCGGAAATCACGATGATCGCTGCCGAGGAATGATGCGCAAGGAGAGCAACAGCTTTCTCCGCGTCATTCCGGGGCGCGCGCAGCGCGAGCCCGGAATCCATTGCTCCTCAGTGCCCGCGGCCCGATGGATTCCGGGCTCGTGCCGCTGCGCGGCCCGCCCCGGAATGACAGCGAGGGTGTTGAGCTGGCGGCGCGGTGGAAGGCGCTGTGGCCGGAGCTCACGGTGATCTCACCCGAGCAATGATCCCCGCGAGGAGCCACCGCTCTCTCCACGCGTCATTCCGGGCGCGCGAAGCGCGAGCCCGGAATCCATTGATCGTCAGTACGCGCGGCGCGATGGATTCCGGGCTCGTGCCGCTGCGCGGCCCGCCCCGGAATGACGGCGAGTGTGTCGTGCTGCCGGCGCGTCTTGCAAACGCTGCCTAGGGCGTGGACTCATAAGCCCTGGCCCAGAGGCGGGTTGAGCCGAGTGCGACAGCCGCGAGAAAGTTGCGAGCGAGCTTGTCGAAACGGGTCGCGATGCGCCTGAAATGCTTGAGCTTGCAGAAGAAGCGCTCAACCAGATTTCGCTTGCGATAGATGCGGCGGCTGACGGAGCGTTGGACCACTCGCTGGCTGGTGGAGGGAATATGAGCCCTAGCTCCGTGGGCTCTGATCATGTGCAGGAGGGCATCGGCGTCGTAACCACGGTCGGCCACAACATCACGGCATTTGAGCCCTTGGAGCAGAAATGGCGCAGCACGCAGATCGTGGGCCTGCCCCGGGGTTAGCATCAGCCGGACCGGCAGTCCGTTCTCGTCGACGACCGCATTGATCTTGGTGCTCAGTCCTCCACGAGAACGGCCAATGGCGTGATCCTCGCCCCCTTTTTACCCCCAGCGGCGTGCTGATGGGCGCGGACGATAGAACTGTCGATCAGCGCCATCGACTGCGGCGAGCGAGCTGCCAACACCTCGAAGATCTGGACCCAAACGCCTGCCTTGGCCCAGCGGTTAAAGCGGTTATAGACCGTCGTGTAAGGGCCATAGCGTTCCGGAAGATCTCGCCAGGGCGAGCCTGTCCGCAGCACATAGAAGATGCCGTTGAGAACCCGCCGGTCGTCGACCCGACCGACACCGCGCGGCTTATTCGGCAGCAAGGGCTTGATCAAAGCCCATTCTCGATCGCTCAGGTCAAACCGCGCCATTTCACCCCCCAAATCACCTAAGGGGAGTGAATCACCGTCCGTCAGCTAACGGAATCCATTTATGAGTACAGAACCTAGATCGACGTCGTCAGCTCAGTCAGCCACGCCGGGGAGTGCTCGACCAGCCAAGCTTCCAGCTGCTTGTCCGCGCCGCTGAGGATCGCCACCGCGACGACAACGAAGGCCGCTCCCATCAGCATCTTGCCGAGCTTGCCGGCGGACAGCAGCCGCGCCCGCAGGCGCGTCATGGTGGTCCGCGACACCAGCCCGAGCACGACCAGCGGCAGCCCCGCACCGAGCCCGAACGCCAGCATCGTCAGTGTCACGCGGACGAGGTCATGTCCCTGCGAGGCCAGCAGCGAGGCGGCTCCCAGAGTCGGCCCGACGCAGGGCGACCAGACCGCGCCGAGCAGCAGCCCGATGATGAACTGACCGCCCGCCCCGGAAGCCTCCAAGCCTTGCGAGTGCCGGTCGGCCCAGCGCTGCACCGGGCCGCCGGCGACGGCGAGCTGCGCCTGCCAGGACGGCACCAGCAGGACGATGCCGATCGCCAGCATCAGGACCGCCGCGACGAGGCGAAACACGCCGGCATCGAGCCCAAGGCTGCTACCGGCGAGCGCGATGAACAGGCCTATGCCGGTAAACGACAGCGCCAGTCCGCCCGCGAGCGCCAGCGCGCCACGCGAATGCGCTGAGGCCGCAGCGCCAAGCACGATCGGCACCAGCGGCAGCACGCAAGGCGACAGGATCGAGAGCAGGCCGGCCACGAAGGCCAGCGCCAGCGCGATCATGGCGCGTTACAGGCTCTTGTCGAGCAGCGCCGCGATCGAGGCTTCCTTGGTGTCGCCGACGGAGCGGCCGGTCTCGCTCGCGCCCTTGAAGACGATCAGGGTCGACTGCATCTGCGCGCCGAAGCCTTTCACGACCGGCTTCTGGTCGTCGAAATCGACACGGAAAATCTTGAGATCCTTGAATTTCGGCTCGGCCGCGAGCTTGTCGATGATCGGCTTCTGCGCCTTGCAGGTCGGACACCAGCCGGCATGAATCTCGATCAGGATCGGCTGGCCGGCGGTCTGCGCCGCCTTGAACGCCGCATCCGAATAGGGCGTGGCATCGACGGCGAATGCCGTCCCGAGCCCTGCGACGGCGAAAGTGGCCGCAACGGCTGCGGTGGCGAAGAACCTGCGCGAAAACGTCATGGCAAACCCCGATCTCTGCGTTGCGACAGGCAGCCGGCGGCGAGAGCCGCGGTGCCGTCGATCAGTTCGAGCTGGAGGAATGAAATGTTACGCGACCGCGATCAGAAATTTTCCGGCGCCTCGGAAGGCGAGTCGCGTCAGCGAACGACGCCTGACGTGAAGCCCGCCCGCCGGCGCGGCGGCTTGATTTCCTTCTTCAGGAAGCAGTGCGCTTCCTTGCCGGCGTAGCCGGGCCGCGCAAACGTCCAGGCGCGGCATTTGTTGTCACCGGTGCAAGCGGCCTTGCAGATGTCCTCGGCGTCGGCGGCCTTCTCTTCCTTCTTGTCGGCCGCCTTGTCGCCGCTGCTCTTGTCGCCCTTGTCGGCAGCCTTCTCGGCCTTGTCGCCACCCTTCAGATCCGTGGTCTTGATGTCGAAGCTGCGATAGTCGCCGCCGGGACGATCGATCGAGGTCTCGACGGCGTCGTTGCGGATCTCGACGACGCCAGCGCCGCGCACGCCGGACACACAGCAATTGTCGGGCACCCGCGCCGGCACGCTGTTCTTCAGCCAGCACACCGCGCCCGCCTCCATCACGGTCGGATAGTTGAAGCTCCAGGCGCGGCAGCGGCGGTCGTGCTCGCACAGCAGCGCGCAATCGGCCGGGTCGCCCGAGGCGATCGGCGCGCTCATGTAGTCGCCACCCGGGCGGTCGGAATAGGTCTGGGCCTCGGCGGGCGACAGGCGCAGAGCCGCGAGCAGGCACGCCAATGCCCACAGCCAAGCCCCGATCAAGCGCCCCGCGCGCCGCCGCTGAAACATCAGACCCATTGTAAACGTTCGAGTTTTCTTCAGTGTTCTTGAGCGGTCATTTGATCGCCACGAACCTGTATGGCGGATGAACGGTTCGGACCAGCCGACATGACTGGAGGCAAAGCGGCGGCACGCAGGCGCCAAACCGGCCCCGCAGACATAAATCGCAACAAAAAACAGCAGCCACCGGCCCCTTCATATGGAACAGGCGACGCGCCGAACCTGCGACGGGCGCAGGCTCAGCCCCGGTCAGAATGCATACTCGTCATAGGCCGGCTCGACCGAGCCGTGCCATGCGCCATTGAACTTCTCCAGCATCTCCTCGGCGGGCGAGCGGCCGCAATCGACGATGTGGTCGAGCGGTTCGAGATAGCGGCTCTCGTCCCGGCCGCTCTGGTCGACGCGATTGCGCCGGCGCAGGCCATGATGGGCGAGGGTCAGGCATTCCTTGGCGACCTCGAACACGTAGCGATTGCGGATGCGCGCCTTGAAGCCGAGCCGCGGAACATCATCGCGCAGGTTCTGCCGCTCGACCGCGGTCCAGTTCTTGACCAGGTCCCAGGCGGCGTCGAGGCTGACATCGTCATAGAGCAGGCCGACCCAGAACGCCGGCAGTGCCGGCAGCCGGCCCCACGGCACGCCGTCGGCGCCGCGCATTTCGAGATAGCGCTTCAGCCGCACCTCCGGGAAGATCGTCGAGAGATGATTGGCCCAGTCCGACAGGGTCGGCCGCTCGCCCGGCATCGCCGGATTCCTGCCTTCGAAGAAGGCGCGGAACGAGGTGCCGGAGACGTCGATATAGCTCTCCTCGCGCTTGACGAAATACATGGGAACGTCGAGCGCGTAGTCGACCCAGCGCTCGAAACCCATGCCGTCCTCGAACGCCCAGGGGATCATGCCCGCGCGCTGATTGTCGGTGTCGCGCCAGATCTCGGAGCGGAACGACAGGAAGCCGTTCGGCTTGCCTTCGGTGAACGGCGAATTGGCGAACAAGGCGGTCGCGATCGGCTGCAGCGCCACCGACACCCTGAGCTTCTTGACCATGTCGGCTTCGGAGGAGAAGTCGAGATTGGTCTGCACCGTGCAGGTCCGGTACATCATGTCCAACCCGTAGCGGCCGACCTTCGGCATGTAGTTGGTCATGATCTTGTAGCGGCCCTTGGGCATCACCGGGATGTCGGCGCGCGTCCAGGACGGCGTCATGCCGAGGCCAAGGAAGCCGATGCCGAGCGGGGTCGCAATCTCCCGGACCTGCGCCAGGTGCGCCATCAGCTCGGAATGCGTCTGGTGCACGGTCTCGACCGGCGCGCCGGACAATTCGAACTGGCCGCCGGGCTCGAGCGAGATCGCGCCGCCGCCGGTCACGTCATAGAGCCCGATGATGTTGCCGCGCTCCATGATCGGCTCCCAGCCGAGCAGGAGCTTCATGCCCTCGAGCAGCGCCCCGATGCCGCGCGCGCCCTCGTAAGGCACGGGGCGATGGCCCTCCAGCGTGAACGGCGTCTTCTCGTGCTCGGTCCCGATCCGGAAAGCGGATGCCGGCTTCACGCCGTCCGCCAGCCACGCCACGAGCTCGTCGCGCGACTGCAGCGGGGTCATATCGATCTGGTCACGCGCCATGGGAGTCTCGGTTCAGAAGCGCTTCGAGGGTCGCGCGTGGTGACAGGAAGGGCCGCGGACCCCTGGGGACCGCGGATGTGAATGGGAGCGGATGGGTCATCGCGGCGACGCGCCCTCTCCGGCAGACAATGGGGCGGACTGACCGCAGGAACAGCCAAGACGATCGAGCAGCGTGCAGAGCTTGGCGGCATCGGTATCCGACAGCTTGGAGCCGACATGTTTCTCGATCGCGGCCGAATAGGCCGACCACATCCGCTTCTGCAGATCGCGGCCCGCCTCGGTGATCTCCACGAACTGGCCGCGCTTGTCCATCTTGCATTCACGCCTGACGACCAGACCTTCGTCCACCAGACGGTCGATCAGGCGCGAGGTCGAATATTGCGGAATCAGCATCTGCCGCTCCAGCTCGACCGGGCGCAACTCGCCCGCCGGCGCCCGGGACAGTTCCAGCAGCGCGTCATACCAGGCGAGCGGCGGGAAGCCGGCCTTCTTCAGCTCCTGCTCGACACAGTCCAGCACCCGGCTCTGGACCCGCATCAGGCGAATCCAGGCGGCGGTCGCCTCGGTCGATGGTTTGCGTTTCATGGGCCGGCTCGTATCCTCGTCGGGGTGCTTTTAGCGCATTCGATGCAGCTGCATCAATCTTGACTATTCCATGCAAGTGCATTTAAGGGCGGTGCGTGATGCCCGCTCGGTTCCACGAAAGAAACGGTCTCACGGAGGGAATACAAGATGAAGCTTTATTATTCACCCGGCGCCTGCTCGCTCTCGCCCCATATCGCCCTGCTCGAGGCCGGCCTGCCCTACGACCTCGTGAGGGTCGATCTGCGCGCCAAGACCCTGGAGAATGGCGACGATTATCTCAAGGTCAATCCGAAGGGCCAGGTGCCGGCCTTGGGGCTGCCGAGCGGCGAAATCGTGACCGAAGGGCCGGTCATCGTCCAGATGATCGCCGACCAGGCGAAAGACAAGGGCCTGGCGCCGGCCCGCGACAGCGGCGAGCGCTACAAGCTCCTGGAGTGGCTGAACTTCATCACCTCGGAGCTGCACAAGAATTTCGGTCCGATGTTCTCACCGGTGCTGGCCGACGACGCCAAGGCGTTCTTCAAGGACCGCGTGATGAGCAAGTTCAAGTACCTCGACGGCCAGCTCGCCGGACGCGACTACCTGATGGGCAAGGATTTCACGGTCGCCGACGGCTACCTGTTCACGATCCTGACCTGGGCCGACCGGATGAAGTTCGATCTGTCGGCGATGCCGAACCTCGTCGCCTACAAGAACCGCGTCGCCGCGCGGCCGAAGGTACAGGAGGCGCTGACCAAGGAAGGGCTGATGAAGACGGGGTGAGGGACTGCCCGCTGATCTTCGGAATGTGAGGTTCGCAGCCTCAACACAACAGGCGTCATCCCGGCGAACGCCGGGATCCATAACCACAGGATCAAATGTGGCGCGAGATGGTCGTGACGTCTTTCGTGCCGCCAAACATCTGCTGCGGCGTGGATCCCGGATCGGCGCCCGGCAACGCTGACGCGTTGCCGAGCTTGTCCGGGACGACAGTCGGGCTTAAGCCGCCGCCTTCTTTGGCGGGAAGCGGCCGTAGAAGGTTTCGCCCTTGGCGGCCATCTCCTCCAGGAGCTTCGGCGGCGCGAAGCGCGAGCCGTATTTCGCCGTGAATTTGTGGCACAGCTCGACGAAGGTCTTCGTGCCCATGAAGTCGATGTAGGACAGCGTGCCGCCGGTGAACGGGGCGAAGCCGAAGCCGAGGATGGAGCCCACGTCCGCCTCGCGCACGTCGGTGATGACGTGATCCTCGACGGTGCGCGCGGCTTCCACCGCTTGCACCACCAGGAAGCGCTGTTTCAGCTCCTCGACATCGAGCGTATCGGGATCGAGATGCTTCGGCTGCAGCTTGGCGAGATCGGGCCACAAGCTCTTCTGACCCTTGCCCTTCTCGGGGTAGTCATAGAAGCCCTTGGCGTTCTTGCGACCAAAGCGGCCCTGCTTCTCGACCAGCTCGACCATCAACTTCTTGTGGTCCTGGTTGATCGCGTTGGGGCCGAGATCGTGCTCGGTCGCCTTCATGATCTTGAGGCCGAGATCGAGCGCGACCTCGTCGGACAGCGACAGCGGGCCGACCGGCATGCCGGCCATCTTGGCGGCGTTCTCGATCATCGCCGGCGGCACGCCTTCGAGGAACATCTCGTTGCCCTCGGCGATGTAGCGCATCACGCAACGATTGGCGAAGAAGCCGCGGGAGTCGTTCACGACGATCGGCGTCTTGCCGATGGTGCGGACATAGTCCAGCGCGGTTGCCAGCGCGACGTCGCCGGTATTCTTGCCCATGATGATCTCGACCAGCATCATCTTCTCGACCGGCGAGAAGAAGTGGATGCCGATGAAGCGGCCCTGATCCTTGAACTCCTCGGCCAGCGAGGTGATCGGCAGGGTCGAGGTGTTCGACGCGAAGATCGCGCCGTCCTTCAGATAGGCTTGCGCCTTGGCGTAGGTCTCGGCCTTGACCTTGCGGTCCTCGAACACGGCCTCGATGACGAGGTCGCAATCCTTCAACGCGGCGTAGTCGGCGGTCGCGGTGATGCGGCCCATGATCGCCTCGGCCTCGCCGGGCTTGGTGCGGCCCTTCTTGACCAGGCCGTCGACCACACCCTGCGCATGAGCCTTGCCCTTGTCGGCGCTCTCCTGGTCGCGGTCGATCAGCACGACCTCGAGGCCGCCACGCGCCGAGACGTAGCCGACGGATGCGCCCATGAAGCCGGCGCCGATCACGGCGATCTTCTTCAGCTTGGTGGCCGGCACGTCGGCCGGGCGGCGTGCGCCCTTGTTCAGCTCCTGCATCGACAGGAACAGGCTGCGGATCATCGCCGCGGCTTCCTTGGAACGCAGGATGTAGCTGAAATAGCGCGACTCGACGCGCAGCGCGGCATCGATCGGCAGCTGCAGGCCTTCATACACGCAGCTCATGATGGCCCGCGCGGCCGGGTAGTTGTCGTAGGTCTCGCGGCGATAGATGGCGTTGCCGGCCGGGAACATCATCATGCCGTTCTTGGAGAACACCGGGCCGCCGGGCAGCTTGAAGCCCTTTTCATCCCACGGCTGAACCGCTTTGCCGCCGGCCTTGATCCAGTCCTTGGCGGCCTTGATCAGGTCCGCGGCCGGCACGATCGCATCGACCAGCTTCATCGCCTTGGCCTTGTCGAGCGTCAGAGCCTCACCCTTCAAGAGCAGGTTCATCGCGTCCTGCGGCTGCACGATGCGCGGCACGCGCTGGGTGCCGCCGGCGCCGGGGAACAGGCCGACCTTGATCTCGGGCAGGCCGAGGCGGGTCTTGGGGTTTTCGGCCGCGACGCGATGATGGCAGGCGAGCGTCAGCTCGAAGCCGCCGCCGAGCGCGAGGCCGTTGATGGCGGCGACCCACGGCTTGCCGGAGGTTTCCATCGCCCGGTAGATCTGCGAAAAGCGCCGGCTGTTGTCGAACAGCATCTGGTTGGCGGCTTCCTCGCCCTTGCTCTTCAGGGTCTCGAGATAGATGCGGTTCATGCCCTCGAGCATCGACAGGTCGGCACCGGCGCAGAACGCCTCCTTGGCCGACGTGATGACGACACCCTTGATGGCGGCGTCGGCAGTCGTCTCCTTGACGAGCGTTTCGAGCTCGATCGCCGAGGTCTCGTCGAGCACGTTCATCGAACGGCCCGGGATGTCCCAGGTGATCAGCGCAATGCCGTCGGCATCGGTTTCGAGTTTGAAGTTCTTGAAGGCCATGTGGTGCTCCCTCGTGCCTGCAGCCGGTCGGCGCGGCGAAATTCTGCGATCTGTGGTTCTGCCGTCATTCCGGGGCAAGGCCGAAGGCCTTGAACCCGGAATCTCGACATTGGCTTGCTCTTTCCCTCACCTCGAGATTCCGGGTTCGATGCTGCGCATCGCCCCGGAATGACGGAGTGCCGATCACACCCGCTCGATGATGGTCGCGGTGCCCATGCCGCCGCCGATGCACAGCGTGACCAGAGCGGTGGCCTTGCCGGTGCGCTCGAGCTCGTCGAGCACGGTGCCCAGGATCATCGCGCCGGTGGCGCCCAAGGGATGGCCGAGCGCGATGGCGCCGCCATTGACGTTGATCTTGTCCTTGTCGATCTCGAACGCCTGCATGTAGCGCAGCACGACCGAGGCGAACGCCTCGTTGAGCTCGAACAGGTCGATGTCCGACTTCTTCATGCCGGAGCGCTCGAACAGCTTCTCGGTGACGTCGACCGGACCGGTCAGCATCATCGCCGGCTCCGAGCCGATATTGGCGAAGGCGCGGATTTTCGCGCGCGGCTTCATGCCGTACTTCGCGCCCGCCTCCTTGCTGCCGAGCAGCACCGCACCGGCGCCGTCGACGATGCCCGAGGAGTTGCCGGCGTGATGCACGTAGTTGACGCGCTCGATCTCCGGATGCGACTGGATCGCCACCGCGTCGAATCCGCCCATCTGCGCCATCTGCACGAAGGACGGCTGCAATTGCGCCAGCGACTGCATCGTCGTCGACGGGCGCATGTGCTCGTCCTTGGCGAGAATGGTCAGGCCGTTGATGTCCTTCACCGGCACGACCGATTTATTGAAGCGGCCCTCCTCCCAGGACTTGGCGGCGCGCTGCTGGCTCTGCACGGCATAGGCGTCGACGTCGTCGCGCGAGAAGCCGTATTTGGTCGCGATCAGATCGGCCGAGACACCCTGCGGCATGAAGTAGGACGGCACCGCCATCGACGGGTCCATCGGCCAGGCCCCGCCGGAGGCGCCGATGCCGACGCGGCTCATCGACTCCGCACCGCCGCCGATGACCAGCTCATGCTGGCCGCTCATGATCTGCGCGGCGGCGAAGTTCACGGCGTCCAGGCCCGAGGCGCAGAAGCGGCTGATCTGGATGCCGGGGACGGCCTCGCCGAGGCCGGCATTCAGCGCAGCGAAACGCGCGATGTCCGAGCCGGCCTCGCCGACGGGATCGACGACGCCGAGCACGACGTCATCCACGGCATCCTCGGGAATGTTGTTGCGGTCCTTGAGCGCCTTCAAGGGCACGGTGGCGAGCGCGAGCGCGGTCACCTCATGCAGGGCGCCATCGGACTTGCCGCGGCCGCGGGGAGTACGCACGTGGTCGTAGATAAAGGCCTCAGGCATCACGCCCTCCTCATCTGGTCCAATTTGTTGTTGTCAGCATGGGACGAAGGCCGGCACGTGGTGCGTACCGGCCTTCTCCGAATTCAGAACGCTTCCGCCGGCAGCTCCATCACGGTCGCGCAGCCGGCCTGCAGGCGGGCGAGATGCGCCGCCGTCTCCGGCAGCACGCGCTCCATGAAGAAGCGGCCGGTCACCAGCTTGGTGGTGAGATAGGTCGAGCTGTCGCCGGCCGCGATCTTGTCCTGCGCCACCTTGGCCATCTTCGCCCACATGTAGCCGAAGGTGACCAGCGCGAAGAGATGCATGTAGTCGGTCGCGGCCGCACCGGCATTGTCCGGCTTGGTCATCGCGTTCTGCATCAGCCAGGTCGTGGCCTGCTGCAGATGGCCGAGCGCCATCGACAGCGGCGTGATGAACGGCTTCATCGCGTCGTTGCCGCCGTGCTCCTTGGCGAACGAGCCGACCTCGCCGAAGAATGCCATCACAGCGCGGCCGCCGTCGCGCGGCAGCTTGCGGCCGACGAGATCCAGCGCCTGGATGCCGTTGGCGCCTTCATAGATCATGGCGATACGCGCATCGCGCACGAACTGCTCCATGCCCCACTCGGCGATGTAGCCGTGGCCGCCATACATCTGCTGCGCCTGCACCGCATTGGCGAAGCCCATGTCGGTCATGTAGCCCTTCATGACCGGGGTCATCAGGCCCATGTGGTCGTCGGCGGCCTGGCGGTCCTTCGGATCCTGCGAGCGGTGCGCGACGTCGCTCTTCAGCGAGGTCCACACCACCATCGCGCGCGCCGCCTCATTGAAGGCGCGGATCGACAGCAGCGTACGGCGCACGTCGGGATGCACGATGATCGGATCGGCGGCCTTGTCCGGCGCCTTCGGGCCCGTCAGCGAGCGGCCCTGGATGCGCTCGCGCGCATAGGCGACCGCGTTCTGATAGGCGACCTCGGACTGCGCGAGACCCTGCACGGCGACGCCGAGCCGGGCCTCGTTCATCATCACGAACATGCCCTGCATGCCCTTGTTCTCTTCGCCGATCAGCCATCCCGTGGCGTTGTCGTAGTTCATCACACAGGTCGAATTGCCGTGGATGCCCATCTTGTGCTCGATCGAGCCGCACATGACGCCGTTACGCGCGCCCACCGTGCCGTCCGGATTGACCATGAATTTCGGCACCACGAACAGCGACACGCCCTTGATGCCGGCCGGCGCGCCCTCGATGCGGGCGAGCACCAGATGGATGATGTTGTCGGCGAGGTCGTGCTCGCCGGCGGAGATGAAGATCTTGGTGCCCGAGATCTTGAAGCTGCCGTCGTCCTGGCGCACCGCCTTGGTGCGCAGCAGGCCGAGATCGGTGCCGCAATGCGGCTCGGTCAGGTTCATGGTGCCGGTCCATTCGCCGGCGACCATCTTCGGCACGTAGGTCTTCTTCTGCTCCTCATTGCCGTGCACGATCAGCGCGGCGGTCGCGCCCATGGTGAGGCCGCCATACATCGAGAACGCCATGTTGGCGGAGCACTGGAATTCGTTGACGGTCTGGCTGAGCGTCACCGGCAGGCCCTGGCCGCCATATTCGGTCGGCGCCGACAGGCCGAGCCAGCCACCTTCCTTGATCTGCTTGTAAGCTTCCTTGAAACCCTTCGGGGTGGTCACGCTGCCGTCGTCATGGCGCTTGCAGCCTTCGAGGTCGCCCACGCGATTCAGCGGGTGCAGCACCTCCTCGGCGAGCTTGGCGGCTTCGCCGAGGATCGCCTCGCGGACATCGGCCGAGGCATCGGAGAAGCCCGGCAGATTGTCGTAGCGGTCGATCTGGAACACGTCGTTGAGCAGGAAGGTGACATCTTCCACGGGGGCTTTGTAGATCGGCATCGGCGTCTCCGGCAGGAAGGCTGAAGTTTCAGACGGGGAATTCCACGGACGCGGCAGGCAATGCAGGCCGCGGACTTTAGCGATTTCTCGCAACTTGCGGCAGCCGTTTCATTGCGGCTGTCGGTCACGTCACGACGGCTTGGTCATGGCCGCCAGTTGCTCGCCCATCAGGCGGTGCAGCAAATTGATCGCCTTGAGCGGGCGCACCATGACCTTGAAATGCGTGATCAGGCCGGCGTCATCGAAGGTGATGATGTCGACGCCGTTGAGCTTGATGCCTTCGATCTCGTTCTCGAATTCGAGCACGGCGCCCGTGGCGTTACGCCACTCCCCGACATACTTGAATCCGGGACCGCCCAACACTTTCTCAGCACTCGCGAGATATTTGAAGGTGATGTCGCGGCCGCGCTGCGGCGTATGCACGACGGGACTTTCGAACACGGCGTCGGGATGCAGCAGCTCCCGCAAAGCGCCGAGATCGTGAGACCTCATATAGCCGTACCATCCATCGAGGCCGGTCATTGTCATTGGGCGTCTCCTCGGGGCGGAACAGGCCAGCACCACAACCACCCCATATGCACATTGACGCATATGCGCCGATGTGCATAATGTCAAGCGTGGAGCGGGGCAAGCAACGATCAGAAAAACGGGAGCAGTTTCCGGCCATGGCCCTCGGCGACGCCATCCTCGCCTGCCTCACTGAACATCCGATGACGGGCTACGAGCTCGCCAAGACGTTCGACTCCTCGATCGGCTTCTTCTGGAAGACGGACCATCAGCAGATCTACCGGGAGCTGTCGCGGCTGCGCGACCGCGGCTACATCCAGGGCCGCGAGGTGGTGCAGACCGGCAAGCCGAACAAGCTCGTCTACACGCTCACGCCAGAGGGCCGCGCTGCATTCCGGAGCTGGGCGGCACGTCCGAGCACGCCGGCTTCAACGAAGGACGATCTTCTCGTTCGGCTCTATGCGCTGGGCGCCGCCGACATCGCGCCGATCCGGGCCGACCTGATGGCGCGGCTCGAGCATCATCGCGATCGCGCCGAGCGCTATGACCGCATCCTCAAGAAGCACTATGCCGAAGGCAGCGTCGCGCCGGCCGACATGGGCAAGCTGCTCAATCTGCGCCTCGGGCTGCGCCACGAGCGGATGGTCGCGGAATGGTGCGAGGAGGCGATCACGGCCTTGTCGGCCATCTCCGGCAGCGGCAGCGTGCGGCCGCTCGATGCCTCGTCGCGGGAAAATGCCGGCTGATGCACGCCGTTCGCCAGGCGCAAAACTTCTGACCGCGCCGGCGGTAAACTTAACCCGTTATTTACCGTAAAAGTCAAAAGTCGGGATCAGTAGCAGGCGAACTGCGCGGATTCCGATCATGCTCGCTTCGGGACGCGTGGGGAGGCTGGAGGCGCTTGGTGGAGCGCTGGAAGCGGAACCGGACGAGACATGAATTCGCGCGTACCGTGGAGTAATGAAGGCATCGACCCGTCCGTCCGCGAGAGGGCCGAGGCCGCGGCGCAACGCGCCGGAATGACGCTGAACGACTGGATCAATTCCACGCTCGGCGCGTCCGCCCCGCCGGATTTCCGCGGCACTCCCGCGCCGCGCACGGCGCCGCCGGTCAACCGCGATGCGCGCGAAGTCGCCGACATTCATCAGCGGCTCGATTCCATCGCCCGCCAGATCGAGCACATGTCGCGGCCCGGAGCGCGCAAGGACGCGCCGCGCGACGAGCAGGGCGTCGCCCGCCAGCTCAATGACGCCATCTCCCGGCTCGACGCCCGCCTGTCGCAGATCTCGACGCCGCTGCCCAAGTCGGCTCCCGAGGAGCGCTATCGCGGTCCCGAAGGCATCGAGCGCGCCGCCGCCCAGCTCTACCGTCCCGCCGCGCCGCTCAGCGCCGGCTCCTTCGACGTCGCCGTCGCAGAGATCAGCGCCCGGCAGAGCGAGCTCGACAATGCCCGCGCGCTGCCGCCGCATCAGGCGCCGCCGACGGCGCCCACGATGGCGCCGGCCGCAGCGCCGTTGATGACACCATCCGGCGCGCCGCAGACCCCGCCGCCGGCTCCCGGCCCGGATTTCTCGCAGCTCGAGCGGCAGCTCCTCAAGATCACCAGCCAGATCGAGTCGCTGCATCGTCCCGACGACGGAATCGAGCAGTCGATCGCGGGCTTCCGCACCGAGCTTGCCGAGATCCGCCTCACCATCACGGAGGCGATGCCACGGCGCGCGATCGAATCGATCGAGAACGAGATCCGCTCGCTGTCCCGGCGCATCGACGAGAACCGCCAGAGCGGCGTCGACGGCCAGGTGCTGGCCGGCATCGAACGGGCGCTGACCGACATCCGCGAGGTGGTCGGCTCGCTGAAGCCTGCCGAGCAGCTCGCCGTCTATGACGAAGCCATTCGCAATCTCGGCGCCAAGCTGGATCTGATCCTGCGAACCAATGACGACCCCGGCACGGTTCAGCAGCTCGAAAATGCCATCACGGCGTTGCGGGCGATCGTGGCCAATGTCGCCTCCAACGATGCCCTGGAACGGCTATCGGACGATCTCAGGCAATTGTCGTCCAAGGTCGACCAGATCACGCAGGCGCGTGACACCCACGACTCGTTCCAGGATTCCTTCGCAGCCCTCGAACAGCGCATCGCCGCGCTGACCTCGACGCTAGAAAACCGCGAGCCGCCGGCGCCGGTGCCCGACAACACCGCCCAGATCGAGGACGCGCTGCGCGGCCTGTCCGACCGGATCGACCGCCTCCAGGTCGGCAATGACGGTTCGTCTGCCATCACCCATCTCGAGCAGCGGATCAGCTATCTGCTCGAGCGGCTGGAAGCCGCCAACGATCCGCGCGGCGGCAACATGTCCCGCGTCGAGGACGGGCTGCAAGATATCCTGCGCTATCTCGAGCGGCAGCAGGCGACGTTCGCCGCGCTGTCCGAGAGCCGGTCGCAGCGCGAGGCGACGCACGACACCGGCCTCGTCGACATGGTCAAGCGCGAGCTGTCCGACATCCGCTTCAGCCAGACCGAGACCGACCGCAACACCCAGGATTCGCTCGAGGCGGTCCACAACACGCTCGGCCACGTCGTCGACCGCCTCGCCATGATCGAGGGCGATCTGCGCAACGTGCGCGCGACGACGAGCCAGCCGGCCGTGCTGCCGCCTCTCGCCCCGCCGATCGAGCCGCCGATGCCGGCTGCCGCACGTGCGCCGGCACCGCAGCCTCCGCACGCCTATGCCGAACCGGTCAGGACGGAGCCTTCGTATCGGCCCGAGCTGCCGAACCCGGCAGCGGCGTCGATGGCGCCGCCGATCGCCCCTCAGGCGTCGGCTCAGCCCCTTGTCCAGCCGGCCTATGCGGCTGCCCCGCGCGACTTCCACGCCGCGGCTGCGCCCGCCGCCACGATCCCGCCGCCGATCCCGCCCAAGGCCATCGCCGACATTCTGGAGCCGCATGCCGCGCAGGCGGCGGCGCGCCCGGCCGCGATCGTCCCCGAGCTGCCGCCGGATCATCCGCTGGAGCCCGGCACGCGCCCGCCCGGCCGGACTGCATCGCCCGCAGAACGGATCGCAGCCTCGGAGGATGCGCTGAGCGAGCTGCCGGCCGGCAAGCGCGAGCCCGTCTCGACATCGAGCTTCATCGCGGCCGCCCGGCGCGCCGCACAGGCCGCCGCCGCCGCACAACCCGTCGACGCCAAGAAGGCGAAGAAGGAGAAGCCCAAGGAAAAGGCCAAGGAGCCGCCGAAGGAGATCGTCAAGGACGCTCCCAAGGAGCCGGCAAAGGCCAAGACCAAGGAGAAGCCGACCATCGCCCTGACCGCCGAAGGCGATGAGGAGGTCTCGACCATCGGCTCGAAGATCCGTTCGCTGCTGGTCGGCGCCAGCGTCGTCGTGATCGTGCTCGGCACCTTCAAATTCGCGATGTCGCTGCTCGACACCGGCAGCACGCCGCCGCCCGTCTCATCGATGGAAACCCAGGGCGATACGCCGCGTGCGCAGATGCCGTCGGCGGCGCCCAGCATGTCGCCGCGACCGACGACGCCGGACCAGAGCGTGCCGTCGCTGACCTCGCCCACCCCGATCGATCGCCAGTCCTACAACAGGGCGATGCCGACGGAGGCGGAGACGATCGCGATGCTCGCGATCCCGCAGGACATCGAGAAGCCGGCGACCGTTCCGGCAGCGACCACGACCGACATCACGGGTACGATTCCGACCGCCGCCAACGGCCAGCGGCTCGGCCTCGTCCAGGTGCCGGCCTCCGAGAAGCTGCCCGACGCGGTCGGCGGACTCACCCTGCGCAGTGCCGCCTTGAGGGGCGATCCGACCGCGGCCTATGAGGTCGGCGTCCGCTTCGCCGAAGGCAAGGGCATCGCGCCGAACTACGAGGAAGCCGCGAAATGGTATGACCGCGCGGCGCAGGCCGGGCTCATTCCGGCCGTGTTCCGTCTCGGCACCTTCTACGAGAAGGGCCTCGGCGTGAAGAAGGACGCCGATATCGCGCGCCGCTACTACGTGGTGGCCGCCGAGCGCGGCAACGCCAAGGCGATGCACAATCTGGCCGTGCTCGACGCCGATGGCGGCGGCAAGGGCGCGAACTACAAGAGCGCCTCGCAATGGTTCCGCAAGGCGGCCGAGCGCGGCGTCGCCGACAGCCAGTTCAATCTGGGCATCCTCTATGCACGGGGCATCGGCGTCGAGCAGAACCTCGCCGAGTCCTACAAATGGTTCACGCTGGCCGCGGCGCAGGGCGATGTCGACGCCGGACGCAAGCGCGACGACGTCGCCAAGCGGCTCGACGCGCAGTCGCTCGCCGCAGCCAGGCTCGCGATCCAGACCTTCACGGTCGAGCCGCAGCCGGACGACGCCGTGAACGTGCCGGCTCCGGCGGGCGGCTGGGACGGCAATCAGGCGATCGCCAAGGCCGCCGCGGCCAAGGCGGCACTGGCCAAGCGGGCGGCCTCGGCGGCACCCCGCTGATCCGACACTTCCGTTCAGGCCCGACCCGAGTGGATGGAGAGGGCGTCACGATCGTGGCGCCCTCTTTGCTGCGAGCCGCAACCGTCGGCGCAAAATCCCGGACGACGCGCGCCCTCACGCCATAGTGTGGCACCGCTGAACGTTATAGGTATCTCACCGGCGTCATTCGGATGCCGCGGAGGAGTGCAGTCGGGTGTCGGGCGCGAACGAGCAGCATGAGGGCATGGGCTTCCGGCACTCGCCGACCGGACCACGCGTGGCGCCCCGGCCGCAGCCAGGCTTCACCCCTGCCCCGCCGCCTCCGCAAGTGCATCGAGGAACTGGCGCGCCGCGGCCGGGATTTCGATGGGGCCGGCTGGGATCGGCCGTCTTCTTCACGATTCTGATGCTGAGCGCGGGCATCCGCGCCTATCGCGACCTGTCGGCACCCGACGCCTGGTCGTTCTGGAAGGACCAGTACGTCTCGCCGAGCCTGTCCTCCACGCTGGTGGCAAATGCGGCTGTTGGGGGTGACCGGGCCGTGCTCGCGGTCAGCGGCCGCATCGGGCCGGCCGCCGCGATCTGGCTGCGCGAGCGGATCAAGGAGTCGCAGCTGAAACCCGGCGACGTGGTTCTGTTGTCCTCCCCCGGCGGCAATCTCGAGCAGGGCTTGCTGATGGGCGAGATCATCCGGGCGCATGGCCTGTCCACCGCCGTCGGCGTGACCGACAAGGGCGGCCGGGTTCGGGCCGGCTTCTGCGCCAGCGCCTGCGTGTTCGCATTCGCGGGAGGCCAGACCCGCTACGGCCTCGACGGATCGGCGCTCGGCGTGCACCGGTTCACCTCGGAGGCGCAAGGCCAAGCTCTGGGGCAAGATGCCGTTGCCGACACCCAGCGCGTGACCGGCGCCATCCTCGGCTACATGACCCGCATGGGCGTATCGTCGCAGGTGATCGAAGCCATGTCGCAGACCCGCGACATCCGCTGGCTCGATCCGGGCGAGGCCGAGACGATGAAGCTGGTCACGACCTCCGTCAAAGCCCTCTGATTGGGCACTACAGGCTGCATGTCACGCCCGGCACGGCCGATGTGAGTTCGCGCGGGAATCGTTGGTCCCTTCGCCGCCGTTTTCGGTTATGCAGGACGAAGCAACCTGCTTCGCATGCGCGGGATGCTCCGGTTGAACGCTCGCAGGGCCGCGCGGATGCAGATCTACCTTCCCATCGCCGACATCCCGGTCAACATCTTCCTGCTGCTGGCGATGGGCGCAGCCGTCGGCTTCGTCTCCGGCATGTTCGGCATCGGCGGCGGCTTCCTGATGACGCCGCTCCTGATCTTCGTCGGCATCACGCCGGCGGTCGCCGTCGCCTCGGTCTCCAGCCACATCGCCGCGTCCTCGTTCTCCGGCGCGCTGTCCTATTGGCGGCGGCGGGCGATCGATCCCTCGCTGGCGCTGGTGCTGATGATCGGCGGCACGCTCGGCACCGCGCTCGGCGTCGCCACCTTCACGCTGCTGCGCTCGCTCGGCCAGCTCGACCTGATGATCGCACTGTCCTATGTCATCCTGCTGACGAGCGTCGGCGGCGTGATGTTCTGGGAAGGCCTGCGCGCGATCATGCGCGCACGGCAGGGCTCTCCACCCACGGTGCGCCGCCCCGGCAGCCATGTCTGGATCCATGGCCTGCCGCTGAAGATGCGCTTCAAGCGCTCCAAGATCTACGTCTCGGTCATCCCGGTGATCGGCATCGGCATCCTCATCGGCTTTCTCGGCGCCGTGATGGGCATCGGCGGCGGCTTCATCCTGGTGCCGCTGCTGATCTATCTGCTGCGGGTGCCGACCTCGACCGTGATCGGTACCTCGATGGTGCTGACGCTCGCCACCATGATGATCGCGACCATGCTGCACGCCATGAGCAACCATCTGGTCGACGCCGTGCTGGCGCTGATCCTGATGGTCGGCGGCGTCACCGGCGCGCAGTTCGGCGCCCGCGCCGGGCAGATGATCCGCGGCGAGCAGTTGCGGCTGCTGCTCGGCTTGCTGATCCTCGCGGTCGGCATCCGCTTCGCGATCGAGCTCGTGATTCGGCCCGAGGACCTGTTCACGATCCGCGAGACGGGAGGCAGTCAATGACCCCTTGCCGCCTCGCTGCCCTCACCCTGACGCTGCTGCTCACCGGCGCGGCCTCGGCGCATGCGGAGCGTCTGATCGTCTCGGTGTCCAATCACCGCGTCACGGTGACGCCGAATTATTCCGGCGAGGAGCTGGTGCTGTTCGGCTCGGTCGAGAAGGACGCACAGACGCCGGCGAGCCGGACCGCCGCCGCCTATGATCTCGTCGTCACCGTGCGCGGGCCGCGCGCCGATATGGTGACACGGCGCAAGGAGCGCAAATTCGGGATCTGGATCAACACCGACTCGCGCCAGTTCCTGAAAGTGCCGGGCTATCTCGCATTGTTCGCCAACCGGCCGTTCGACGCCATGGCCGCGTCCGAGGTGCAGCGCCGCCAGCAGCTCGGGCTCAACAACGTGCTGCTGACTCAGCGCGTCGGCCCTGACTATGCCGACGTGGTGCCGAACGACGCGTTCCGCAGCGCCTTCGTGCGACTGCAGTCGCAGCATGGCCTGTATCGCGAGGACACGTCCGCGGTGACGTTCCTGACGCCCACGCTGTTCCGCACCGGCATTCCCCTGCCCGCGGCGGTGCCGATCGGCACCTATGAGGTCGAGATCAAGCTGCTCGCGGATGGTACGCTCGTCACCAAGACGGAGACCGCGTTCGAAATCGTCAAGGTCGGCTTCGAGCAGTTCGTCGCCACGTCGGCGCGACAGAACGGCTTCGTCTACGGCCTCGTCACGGCCGCGATGGCGCTGATGACCGGATGGATGGCCTCGATCGTGTTCCGAAGGGACTAGGCCGCCGGTGTCCGTGCGGGCGCCCGCGTGACCAGATAGATGCCGATCGCGACCGGGATGACGCCGAGCAGATCCTGCAGCGCGACGTGCTCGCCGAGCACCAGGAAGGCGAAGATCATCGCCAGCGGCGGCATCACGAAATGATAGGCGCTGGCCGCGGTCGCGCCACACACCTTCAGCAGATGGAACCAGAGCACATAGGCCAGGATCGAGCCGCCGAGCACCAGGTAGGCAAAGGCGCCGATGAGCTGCGCATTCAGCACGATCTCGTCGTGAATGCTCAAGCTGCCGAGCGCGACCGGCCACAGCACGAGGCCGGCCGAGAGGTTCTGGATGCCGTTGCCGACCCACAGGCTGCCCTTCGGCGCAAGCTGCTTGAACAGGATGGTGCCGGTGACGATCGAGGCCAGCGCCGCCAGCGTGTAGAGGATGCCTTCGAGCTGGTCGGTGCCGACCGACATGCGGTGCCACACGATCATCGCGACGCCGAGGGTGCCGAGCGCGAGCCCTGCGACCTTGCGAAAGGTGAGCGGTTCGCCCAGCAGCAGCGCGGCGAACACCGCCGTGAACACCGGATTGGCCGAGACGATCAGGCCGCCGAGCCCGGCCGACACCGTCTGCAGCCCGGTGTAGCCGAGGCCGAGATAGAGCGCGTTATTGGCGATGCCGATGATCGCGAACACCGCGGCGTCGCGCCAGCTCATCCGCAGCTCGCCGCGGATCATCGGAATCACAAGGATCAGCACGCCGGCCAGCGAGAACCGCGCCGCGAGCAGCAGCAGCGGCGGACAATAAGTCACGCCGATCTTGCCGGCGACGAAGGCGAAGCTCCACAGCAGGCAGAACAGGCCGATTTCGAGCGGCAGCAGGCTGGACTTCATCGGACTCACGGCAGCCGGAGATGAAACGGACGACATCGGCGGTCTCCTTCACCGCCGATGTAGGGCTGTTCTTCCCCATCTGGAAATTAAATGATAGACTGATACTCAGTGGAATTTCGAATGGCGGCTCCGATGCTCGATCTGGACCTCTTGCGCAGCTTCGTCTCGGTGGTCGAGGCCGGCGGCTTCACCCGCGCCGGCGAGCGCGTCCACCGCACGCAATCGACCGTGAGCCAGCAGATCCGGCGGCTCGAGGAGGATCTCGGCCAGACGCTGCTCAACCGCGACGGCCGCGAGGTCCTCCCGACGGAGGCCGGCGAGCGGCTGTTGTCCTATGCCCGCCGCCTGCTGGCGCTTGCGGAAGAAGCCCGCGACGTGGTGGCCCGGCCGGGTCCGGCCGGCGCGGTGAAGCTCGGGATCCCCGAGGATTTTGCCGCCTACAGGCTCGCCAAGCTGCTCGCCGCGTTCTCGCGCGCTCATCCCGATCTGCGGCTCGACGTCCGTGCCGACCAGAGTCTCAACCTCAAGCGCGACATCGAGCGCGGCGATCTCGATCTCGCGCTGCTCAAGCGCGGGGTCGACGATGCACCCGCGGCGATCGCGGCCTGGCCGGAGCAGGTCCATTGGGTGACCAGCAGGAGCCATCCGGTCGACCTCGACGCCCGCTCGCTGCCGCTGATCGGCTTTCCGCTCGGCTGCCTCTATCGCACCCGCGCGATCCACGCGCTGGAGAGCAAGGGCCGCGCCTGGCACATGGCGTACACGTCGTCGAGCCTCGCCGCGGTCCAGGCTGCCATTGCGGCCGGGATGGGCCTGAGCATTCTCTCCGAGATGTCGGTGCAGTCGGAGCATCGCGTGCTGACGGCGCGCGAGGGCTTTGCGCCGATCGACCGCACCGAGGTCGCGCTGGTGGCATCGCCCGATGCGAGCCCGGCGACGTTGCGGCTGGCCGATCGGCTGGCGGAGTTCTGCGAGAAGGTGCAGGCGAAGGCGGCGTAGTTCTCATCCAGGCGTGACCTCGACGCCGCGTGCAAGGATCCAGCCGGAAAGGCCCAATGACGCGGAGAGCTCGAAGCCGCGGACGCCCTGCGCGGCAAGCACCTGAGCCGCAGTCGTCAAGTCTTCGGCCCACGCTCCCGGGGCGCCGGACAATCGATAGGCCTCGGCGATCTGCGCGCCATAGTCGCTCAGGACGACGTCGACAGCGACCTCTTGCAACGCGTAGATGATGTTGCCGAGAGCATCATGCTCGAAGTGATACCCCTCGACACCGGTGAAGACGACGGAATGCCACGCTTGTTCGGCCTCAGGACGAATGACCAGCTTGATCCGCCGCTCCTCGCAATTTACTTCGTAGGCAACCAGATGACCGTCGTGAAACGAACGCACCATGACGGGTTCACACCTTAACTAATAACACCTCGCCGCAGCGATGCTGTGCAGCCTCGTGTCGCCCAGCACATGCGCGATGAAGGCGCGCTTCGGAAACAGCTTGGCGAACGCCGCGTCGCGCACGCTGAGGCCACCGGCGTAGGCGCCGAACGCCGGCATCACCGCGCACGCGCCGTCGGAGACGAAGCAGCGGCGCTCCAGCGTGCGTGCGCGTGTCGCCACGCGGGCCTTGGGATGCAGATGGCCGGCGATCTCGCCGGGCGCGCCGGTCGGCTCATGGCGGAAGGTGACGGCGCCGAGCGTGATTTCATCGGCGAGCTCGCCGCCGACGCCGCGCGGCGCCGGATCGTGGTTGCCGGTGATCCAAATCCAGTCGCGGCCGACCTGCAGGTTAGCGATGCAGGCGCGGTCGTCGCCGGTCAGGCGGGTATGCGCGTCACGGTCATGAAAGCTGTCACCGAGCGCGATCACGGTGCGGGGATCGTAGTGCGCGATCACGGCTTCGAGCCGGCGCAGGGTCGCGACCGTGTCGAACGGCGGCAGCAGGGTGCCGCGCGACGCGTAACTCGAACCTTTTTCCAGATGCAGATCGGAGACGACGAGCAGACGCTGCTCGTCCCAGACGAGCGCACCGGAGAGATCGACGCGCAGCGCAGTGCCGGCGACGTCCATCATGCCCGATACGCAGACAGTCCCCCGCAAATCCGCCTCGCTTCTCGCCTACCCCATCGCTTCCTTGACGAGTTCCTCGGCGGCCTCCGCCAGGAGCTCGTCGGCGGCCTCGCCATAGACGGATTCGCGGCCGATTTCCAGCATCACCGGCACCGCCAGAGGCGAGACGCGATCGAGCGGGCGATGGGTGATTCGGCCCTCGATCCGCGCCAGCATATCACCGAGACGGCGCAGATCGAGCAGGCCGGTGGCGGCATCGGCGCGCGCGGCGCGCAACAGCATGTGATCGGGCTGATGCCGGCGCAGCACGTCGTAGACGAGATCGGTCGAGAACAGCACCTGCCTGCGGGTCTTCTCCTCTGTCGTCGAGCGCCGCGCGATCAGCCCGGAGATGATCGCGCAGGAGCGGAACGTGCGCTTCATCAGCGCGGATTCATCGAGCCAGGCCTCGAGATCGTCGCCCAGCATGTCCGGATCGAACAGCGCCGCGAGGTCGAGCCGGCCCTGCGAGGTCATCAGCGACATGTCGCCGAGCCCCCACACCGCCAGCGCATATTCGTTGGCGACGAAGCCGAGCGGACGGGCACGCGCCCGCTCCAGCCGCCGCGTCAGCAGCATGCCGAGCGTCTGGTGCGCGAGCCGGCCCTCGAACGGATAGCAGACGAGATAGTGCTTGTTGGAGCGCGGGAAGGTTTCCACCAGCAGCTCACGCTGCGCCGGAATGCGCGAGACGTCCTGCTGCAAGGCCAGCCAATCGCGCACCTGGTCGGGGAGTTGCGACCAGGCGCTGTTGTCGTCGAGCAGGCCGCGCACGCGCTCGGCGAGATAGGTCGAGAGTGGAAACTTGCCGCCCATGTAGGATGGGACTTTGGGATCGGCGTCATTGGCGCGCGACACATAGACCTGATCCTCGGCCAGCGCCTCGTAACGCACGATCTCGCCGCCGAACACGAACGTGTCGCCCTGCGTCAGGCCCTCGATGAAGTACTCCTCGATCTCACCCAGCAGCCGGCCGCCGCGCGCGATCGCGCCGGTGGTGCCCTTAGCCCCGCCCCGCGAGCGCACCAGCCGCACCTTCAGCATCGCCTCCTCGACGATGGTGCCGACGTTCAAGCGGTAGCTCTGCCGCACCTTGGGATTGGCGACGCGCCAGCGCCCTTTCGCATCCTGCTTGATGCGCGCGAAGCGCTCATAGGTCTTCAGCGCGTAGCCGCCCGACGCGACGAAATCGACGACATCGTCGAAATCGGCACGCGACAGCTGCGCATAGGGTGCAGCCGTGATCACCTCGGTGTAGAGCTCGTCGCTTGCGAACGGCTCGCCGCAGGCGCAGCCGAGCACGTGCTGCGCCAGCACGTCCAGCGCGCCGGTGCGCAACGGCGGCGTGTCCTGCGCATTGTCGGCGACGGCGTCGATCGCGACCGAGCATTCCAGCACCTCGAAGCGGTTGGCCGGCACCAGCACCGCGCGCGAGGCCTCGTCGAGCCGGTGATTGGCGCGGCCGATGCGCTGCATCAGCCGCGAGCAGCCTTTGGGCGCGCCGACATTGATGACGAGATCGACATCGCCCCAGTCGACGCCGAGATCGAGCGAAGAGGTGCAGACCACGCCGCGCAGCCTGCCCGCGGCCATCGCGTCCTCGACCTTGCGGCGCTGCGCGACGTCGAGCGAGCCGTGATGCAGGGCGATAGCGAGATTGTCGTCATTGATGCGCCAGAACTCCTGGAACAGCATCTCGGCCTGGCTGCGGGTGTTGACGAACACCAGCGTGGTCTTGTTGGCCTTGATCAGCTCGTACATCTCGGCCAGCGCATGACGCGCGGTGTGGCCGGCCCAGGGAAGGCGCTCGCGCGTGTCGAGCATCTCGACGACAGGCTGCGCGGCACCGCCGGCGATGACGACATCCGCGGCCGCCTCGGCATCAACTGGCTGCGGCACCAGGAAGCGCGCGAGCTGATCTGGCTCGGCCACCGTCGCCGACAGCCCGATCATGCGCATCTCCGGCGCGAGCCGCCACAGCCGCGCCA
The DNA here is from genome assembly GCF_032377575.1 of Bradyrhizobium sp. SZCCHNS2022. Taxonomy (NCBI): domain Bacteria; kingdom Pseudomonadati; phylum Pseudomonadota; class Alphaproteobacteria; order Hyphomicrobiales; family Nitrobacteraceae; genus Bradyrhizobium; species Bradyrhizobium sp. SZCCHNS2022. Next base: position 5,332,890 of record NZ_JAUHHZ010000001.1, read on the forward strand.
GCCCGAGCGACAGCAGGTCGCCGCGCTTCGAAGTGACCAGCGCATGCAGCTCGTCGAGCACGACGCGCTTCAGCGAGGAGAACAGAAACGGCGCATCGTCGGAGGCCAGCAGCAGCGCGAGCTGCTCGGGCGTCGTCAGCAGGATGTCCGGCGGGTAGCGGCGCTGGCGCTGCTTGCGCGATGCCGGCGTGTCGCCGGTGCGGGTCTCGACCTTGATCGGCAACCCCATCTCGGAGATCGGCGCGTCGAGGTTGCGGGCAATGTCGACGGCGAGCGCCTTCAGCGGCGAGATGTAGAGCGTGTGCAGGCCGGCGGGACGGGCGACGGATCGCGTCGCTGGCTTTCCGCCCAGTTCGACCAAGGTGGGCAGGAACCCGGCCAGCGTCTTGCCGGCGCCGGTCGGGGCAATCAGCAGCGCCGAGCGTTGCGCGCGCGCCTTGTCCAGCAGCGCCAGCTGATGGGTACGCGGCGCCCAGCCGCGCGCGGCGAACCATCGGGTGACATGGTCCGGCAGCGCGGTGCGGTCGTCGGGTGGGGCTGGTTGGATGCGGGGCGACACCGAGCGAAGGTAGGCAGTCGCTTGCGGTTCGTCGAGGGGCCCGGCCTTGCCATGGAGCGGGCCAGCATGGCGCGCACAAGCAGCGGCGCGCTGCCGATCAAGCCTGCCAAGCCGTCGCCCAACTTGCGGAGTGACGATGCAGCTCTCTCCGCCGGCATTCCGGGGCGTGCGAAGCACGAGCCCGGAATCCATGTCACGACAGAATGCGCGGCTCGATGGATTCCAGGCTCGCCCTGCGGGCGCCCCGGAATGACACCGATTTCGACGCGCCCGGCGCGAACCTCTCGACGGCAGACGCGCGAGCCTTCCACCGTCGCGGGAGGCGTCCGCCGATTACTCCGTCACCGGCTTGTCCGAGATATCCCAGTCCTTGCCGTTGAAGATCGAGATGTAGAGCGTCTTCATCGGCGTGTAGTCGTCCGGCGTGTAGCTGAAATTCACGCCGTCGAGGAAATAGGGGGAGTGGAAGCCGGCGAGCGTGGTGGCATGCTTGAGCACGTTCTCGCGCGTCAGCGTGTCGCCGCAGCGGCGCAGGATCTCCGCCATCGACGCCGCCTGGCCATAGCCGGCATAGGCGATGCTGTTGTCCGGATCGACATTCGGCAGGTACTTGGCGCGCAGGGCCTCGAACGCCTTGACGTCCGGATCGTCCTTCCAGCGCGGCACGCCGGCGTCCTTGGAGTAGCGGATGGCCACGATGTCCTTGGCGTTGTCGAAACCGGCAGCCGACAGGATCGAGCGGCCGGTCGAGCCCGCCGACAGCAATTGCAGCGGCTTCCAGCCGAGTTCGGCGGCCTTGCGGATCGACTGCGAGCTCGCCTTGCCGGTGGAGATGTTATAGAAGACGTCGGCGCCCGACTTCGACAGATTGATCAGCTGCGAGTCCACCGTCGGCTCGGTGAGATCATAGGTCTGCTCCATGATCACCTGCGCCTTGCCGCCGGCGTCGGCCAGCGTCTTCTTGAAGGGACCGAGGAAGTCGCGGCCGAAATCGTCGTTCTGATAGAGGATGCCGATCTTGGCCTCCGGCTTCACGCTCAGCACGTGCTTGGCGAGAATGCGCGCTTCGGTCGGATACAGCGGCAGGCCCGCCATGGTCCATTTGTAGTTCTTCGGGTCGTTCCATTTCGAGGCGCCGGTGTTGAGCATCAGCTGCGGCACGCCCTTGGAATTGAGGTATTTGTGCACGGCCGTCTGCGGCGCGGTGCCGAGCGAGCCGTACAGCGCCAGCACCTCGTCCTGCTCGACGAGGCGTCGCGTCGCCTCGACGCATTTCGGCGCGCTGTAGGCGTCGTCCATCGTCATGAACTTGATCTTGCGCCCGTTGATGCCGCCCTGCTCGTTCAGCATCTGGAAATAGGCCTCGCCGACGCGGCCGAGCACGCCGTACAGCGAGCCGGGGCCGGAATGCGGAATGGTCTGGCCGAGCTTGATCTCGGTGTCGCTGGCGCCGGCGTCGTACTTCTTCTCGGCCGCCCAGACGTAAGGCGAGGCGATGGTCGACGCCCCCAAGGTCGCAAGCGCGGTGGCGCAGAAATCGCGCCGGGTCAGATTCTTCTTCATTTGTTGTCTCTCCCTAGACTGTCCTATCTTTCTGGGATCGGGAGAGCCACGCAAGAGCCAAGTTGCGACCAACCGGCGCAGTGCAATGCGATGCGCGGCCGGTCCTAGCGTGTAGACTCAAGATTTGCCGGCAACGACGGCCAGCCCACGCACGGGCACCTGATCTTCGGTGCGCGGCGATGCCGGATCGAGATGCATCGGCTTCAAACGCGCGCCCGCGATGATACCGCGCAGATATTCCGCGGAATGGGCATAGCGCAGGCCCTTGCCCATGATCACGCCAGCGCCATCATGCGTCTCGACGGTAAAGGCCAGCAGTCCGCCGGGTCTGAGCACACGTTCGATCTCGCGCAGCACCGGCGCGAGATCGCCGACATAGACCATCGCATCGGCGGCGAGGACGAGATCCGCGGACGCGTCCGGCTGCCGCTGCAGGCCCGCCGTCATGTCGTCGACCTCGAGCTCGGCATAGAGACCGGTCGCGCGCGCCTCGGCGATCATGCCGGCGGACAGGTCGATGCCGACGAAGCCGTCGACGTTCTTGGCAAAGGCGGCGGCGCCGAGGCCCGTGCCGCAGCCGAGATCGATGGCGCGCTTGAAATAGGCCGGCTTGCTTTCGGCGGCGCGCACCGCGAGCACGGCCTTGAACAGGATGCTCGGCGCCCGGTAGTTGAGGCGCTCGATCAGCTCGGCTTCGAAGCGCGGCGCGTACTGATCGAACAGCGACTGCACATAGGCCTTCGGCATGTCGGCGAGTGGCGAGGCGCCGAGTTGCATCAGCCGCACGCCGGCACCGTGGCGGTCATCCGGATCGGCGGCAACGGCGTTCTGCAGGGCCGAGATCGCCTTGTCGGTTTCACCGAGTGCCATCCGCATCTTGCCCAGCTCGAACCAGGCCGAGGCGAAATTCGGCGCGACCTCGAGCGCCTGCTCCATCACCTCGGCAGCGGCGACCAGATCGCCCTTCAATTCGAGGTCGCGGGCGAACTCGTAGCGACGGTCGGCGATCAGATCGCCGGAGGACAGGAACAGGCGGTGAGGCATCGGGGAACCATGGTCTGGGCGGCGCTGTCATTCCAGGAGATGGATGCGCGGGTCAAGCCCGCGCATGACGGGCGGAGTGTCGGACCGGCTGAATTTTCCAACCCGAGACCTATATGACCACCATGCGCCCGCAAGACATCCTCCTGCCCGTTCCCTCCGGCCTGTGCTGCAAGGCCGGCGGCTTCCACATCGATCCCGTGCGCCCCGTCGAGCGGGCGCTGATCACGCACGGCCATTCCGACCACGCACGCGCCGGTCACGGCGCCGTGCTGGCGACGCAGGAGACGCTCGACATCATGCGGCTGCGCTATGGCGAGAACTTCGCCGGTGCCACGCAGGCGATCGGCTATGGCGAGGAGGTCCGGCTCGGCGACGTCACGGTCAGCTTTCATCCCGCGGGCCACGTGCTGGGCTCGGCACAGATCAAGGTGTCCTGCGGCGGCACCTGCATCGTCGCCTCCGGCGACTACAAGGATGCGCGCGATCCGACCTGCGCGCCGTTCGAGCTGCTGCAATGCGACGTGTTCATCACCGAGGCGACCTTCGGTCTTCCCGTGTTCCGCCATGGTGATGCAGCGAACGAGGTGAGCAAGCTGCTGGCCTCGGTGGCGCTGTTTCCCGAGCGCGCGCATCTCGTCGGCGCGTATTCGCTCGGCAAGGCGCAGCGCGTGATCGCACTGATCCGCGAGGCCGGCTACGATGCGCCGATCTATTTGCATGGCGCGATGGAGAAGATCACGCGCTACTACCAGGACAAGGGCATCGCGCTCGGCGAGCTCCGGCCGGTGAAGGGCGTCAGGAAGGCCGAGCTCGCGGGCACCATCACGCTCGCGCCGCCGAGCGCGACCTCCGATCTGTGGACGCGGCGTTTCCCCGATCCCGTCACCGCCTTCGCCTCGGGCTGGATGCGGGTGCGCGCCCGCGCCCGGCAGCGCGGCGTCGAACTGCCGCTGGTGATCTCGGACCATGCCGATTGGGATGGGCTGACCGCGACCATCGCGGCCACCGGCGCCGGCGAGGTCTGGGTGACGCATGGCCAGGAGGACGCGCTGGTGCATTGGTGCCGGAGCAAGGGGTTGGCGGCGCGGCCGCTCGATCTCGTCGGCTACGGCGACGAGGAAGAGAGCGAGGTGGCGGCCACGGAGGACGCCGAGGCATGAACCGCTTCGCCGAGCTGCTCGACCGCCTCGCTTACGAGCCCGGCCGCAACAACAAGCTGCGCCTGCTGACCTCGTATTTCCGCGAGGTCGAGGACCCCGACCGCGGCTACGCGCTGGCCGCGCTGACCGGCGCGCTCTCGTTCAAGCACGCCAAGCCGGCGCTGATCCGCGACCTCATCGCCGCGCGCACCGATCCGGTGCTGTTCGCGTTGTCGTATGATTATGTCGGGGATCTGTCCGAGACGGTCGCGCTGATGTGGTCGAAGGGTGGTGCGCATCAGCAGCAGCTCGTTTCCGGGTACCCGCCTCCCCAGCCCTCCCCCACAAGGGGGGAGGGAGCCGAGTTGCGCTTGGAGCTTGCAGCTCGGACGGCATCAAACAGCGACTCGGCAATCGATAACACAATCCCGAGCACCGCTCTCTCCGTTCCCTCCCCCCTTGTGGGGGAGGGTCAGGGAGGGGGGTCCCCCACGGGTGGTCCCTCGAACCAGCCCCCGCCCGGCCACAACAACCCGCCGCCGCCGACGCTCACCGAGGTCGTCACCACGCTCCGCACGCTCGGCAAGACCGAGATGCCGAAGCAGCTCGCGCAATGGCTGGACGAGCTCGACGAGACCGGGCGCTGGGCGCTGCTGAAGCTCGTCACCGGCGCGCTTCGCATCGGCATCTCCGCGCGCCTTGCCAAGACCGCGGCGGCCGCACTCGGCGACAAGGACCCTCATGAGGTCGAGCTGATCTGGCCGGGCCTCGCGCCGCCTTATCTCGATCTGTTTGCCTGGCTGGAGGGCCGCGGCGACAAGCCGGTCAATCGTGACCCCGCGCCGTTCCGGCCGGTGATGCTGGCGCATGCCGTCGAGGACGACGACTTCGCCGGCATGACCGCGGCCGATTACATCGCGGAGTGGAAATGGGACGGCATCCGGGTGCAGGCAGTCAGTGGCCGCGAGGCTGACGGCCGCATGGTCACACGGCTGTACTCGCGCAGCGGCGAGGACATCACCGCGAGCTTCCCTGATCTGCTGCCGTCGCTGCATCTGCCGGGCGCGCTCGACGGCGAGCTGCTGGTCGTGCGCGATCGGCGCGTGCAGAGCTTCAACGTGCTGCAGCAGCGGCTGAACCGCAAGACGGTGTCGCCGAAGCTGATGAAGGACTACCCGATCCACCTGCGCGCCTACGACCTGCTCGGCGACGAGGAGAATGATCTGCGCGAGCTGCCATTCGTCGAGCGCCGCGCGCGGCTGGACGCGTTCATCAAGCGTCTCGGCGATCCGCGCGTCGACCTTTCCCCGACGATCGCCTTTGCCAGCTGGGACGAGTTGAAGGCCGCGCGTGCCAATCCCGCCTCGGCCGGCGCGGGCGACGACGCCGAAGCGGTCGAAGGCGTGATGCTGAAGCGGCGCGACGCGCTGTATCTGCCGGGACGGCCGAAGGGGCAATGGTGGAAGTGGAAGCGCGATCCGCACATCATCGACGCGGTGCTGATGTATGCGCAGCGCGGCCACGGCAAGCGCTCGTCCTACTACTCCGACTACACGTTCGGTGTGTGGACGGCTGGTGAGGCCGGCGATCAGCTCGTGCCGGTCGGCAAGGCCTATTTCGGCTTCACCGACGAGGAGCTGCTGCAGATCGACCGCTTCGTCCGCCGCAATACGACCGAGAAGTTCGGCCCGGTCCGCCACGTGGTGCACGAGCCCGAGCAGGGCCTGGTGCTGGAGGTCGCATTCGAGGGCCTGCAGAAATCGCCGCGACACAAGTCCGGCGTCGCGATGCGCTTCCCCCGCATCAACCGCCTGCGCTGGGACAAGCCGCCGCGCGACGCCGACCGGCTGGAGACGCTGGAGCGCATGCTGAAGAGCGAGACGGCGGGGTAAGAATGCTCTCGGTTTTCGACACGAACGGGCGTGACAGTTTGTGGCTCGTCATGCCCGGGCTTGACCCGGGCATCCATCCCCCTCGAAAGACGGATGGCCGGGTCAAGCCCGGCCATGACGAAAATGGAGAGCGCGTGCACCAGCAAAAGTGAGCGCGTGCGCGGAACATTAAATGGCAGTAACCAGCTTGCGCCGCCGGCGCGGGTTCCCCACCTGCCCTGCCGTGCTTTATAATGTGCCCTTGCGAATCCGACGAACCCGCCTGGAGACGATGACAATGTCGAACGACATCAGGGACTATCCGGCCCGCGGCCGCAGCTCGGATGGCCTGTATCGCTTTCTCGGCGGCTCGCCGGTCGCCGTCGCGTTCCGGCTCGTGCTGCTGTCCATCCTGGTCGGTGTCGTGCTGTCGGCGATCGGCTTCGATCCGCTGAACATCCTGCACAGCATCCGGCTGCTGTTCATCCGGCTCTACGAGCTCGGCTTCGACGCCTTCAACTGGCTGTGGCGCTATTTCCTGCTCGGCGCCGTGATCGTGATTCCGATCTGGTTCCTGTCGCGGCTGTTCGCTCCGCGCGGCAGATGAAGGAGCACAGCCGATGCAGCTCCGCTTCGTCGGCTGCGGTGACGCGTTCGGCTCGGGCGGCAGATCCAACACCTGCTTCCATCTGACGGGCGCGCACACCAACCTGCTGATCGATTGCGGTGCCTCCTCGCTGCCGGCCTTGAAGCGGCTCGGCATCGCCTGCAACGATGTCGCGCTGATCCTGATCACGCATTTCCACGGCGATCATTTCGCAGGCCTTCCCTTCCTGCTGCTCGACGCGCAATTCTCACGGCGGACGCAGCCGCTGGTGATCGCAGGCCCCGCCGGCATCGCGACGCGGCTGACGCAGGTGATGGAGGCGATGTTCGAGCATTCCTCCAGCACGCCGCGCAAGTTCGAACTGTCGGTGGTCGAGCTCGCGCCCGAGCAGCCGGTGCGCTTCGGCGACGTCGGCGTGACGCCGTTTCCGGTCGTGCACGGCAATTCCGGCGGGCCGTTTCTCGGCTACCGCATCGAAGCCGAGGGTAAGGTGGTGGCCTACACCGCCGACACCGAATGGACGGACAGCCTGATCCCGCTCGGCCGCGAGGCCGACCTGCTCGTCACCGAAGCCTATACGTTCGACAAGCCCGTGAAGAACCATCTCAGCCTCGCGGCGCTGGAGGCCCATCTCGACGAGATCAGGCCGAGGCGGCTGGTGCTCACCCATATGAGCGACGACATGCTCCGGCGGCTGCCGAACCTGCCGCATGAGACAGCGCATGACGGTATGACGATTGATCTCTAGCATCATATCAGCGGTGCCGGCTATGGTAGGCCCGGACCGGGGCTGAGACCGCCGCAGCAGCGCGGCGGGTGACACGGGCCAGGCGAGCGAGCATTCCATTGCATTCACCGGGACCCAAGGGGGCGGCCGTCACGACTGCCCAGGTGTTCGACATCGCAGGTCCCGCGATGATCGCCAACCTGACCACGCCGCTGATCGGCATCGTCTCGACCACGGCGATCGGCCGGCTCGGCGAGGCCGCCATGCTCGGCGGCGTGGCGATGGCCTCGGTGATCTTCGACTGCCTGTTCTGGCTGTTCGCCTTCCTGCGGGCGAGCACGCTCGCCTTCACCGCGCAGTCGCTCGGCGCCGGGGAGGCCGACGAGATCCGGATGGTGCTGATCCGAGGGCTCGCGCTCGCTGCACTGATCGGCGTCGCCTTGATCGCCCTGCAGCTGCCGCTGGCTGCCATCATCTTCGAGCTCATGGGCGGCAGCGATGCCGTCCTCGGCGCCGCGCGAACCTATTTCACCGTGCGCATCTGGTCGGCGCCGCTCGCGCTCGCCAACTACGTGCTACTCGGCTGGCTCGTCGGGCTGGCGCGCGCCAAGCTGGCGCTCGCGGTCCAGGTCGCGATCAACCTGATCAACATGGCTGCGACCATCCTGCTGGTGCAGGTGCTGGAAACCGGCATTGCCGGCGCTGCGATCGCCGCGCTGATTGCGGAGGCCGTCGGCGTGGTGATCGGCCTCGCTCTGGCGCACCGGCTGGTCTCGACGACGCGCGGTCTCTCGCTGCCCTCGTTGTTCGACCGCGTCAAGCTGATGCACATGATGGCGGTGAACCGCGACATCATGATCCGCACCGCCGCGATGATCGCAGCCTTCCTGTTCTTCACCTCGCAGGGCGCGCGTGCCGGCGACACCACGCTCGCCGCCAACGCAGTGCTGAACAATTTCCTGCTGGTGGCGGCGTTCTTTCTCGACGGGCTTGCCAACGCCGCCGAGCAGCTCTGTGGCTACGCCTTTGGCGCGCGCAACAGGGGCGCCTTCGCCGGCGCGACGAGGCTGGTGCTGGTCTGGGGCTTCGGCTTCGCGCTCGTTGTCGCCGTGATCTTCGCGCTGTTCGGACCCGACCTGATCGACGTGATGACGGCAAGCCCCGGCGTTCGCAGCGCCGCGCGCGACTATCTGCCGTTCGTGATCGCCTCGCCGCTGCTGTCGGTGTTCGCCTTCGCATTCGACGGGGTCTATATCGGCGCCACCTGGGCGCGCGACATGCGCAATCTGATGATCGCGGCGCTGATCGTGTTTCTCGGCGCTTGGCTGGCGCTGCGCAGCTACGGCAACACCGGCCTGTGGATCGCCCTGCTCGGCTTCTACGCCGCCCGCGGCGGCTTCCAGGCCGCACGCTATCCGGCGCTGCTGAGGGCATCGTTCGGGAAAGGCCCGGCTCGGTCGACGGGGTAAGCTGTCATCGTCCGCGCAAGCGGATGATCCAGTACGCCGTGCCGTCTCGATTCAACAACAGCCGCCGCGGCGTACTGGATCCCCGCCTGCGCGGGGATGACGGTGGAGAATGACGGAGCAGCTGAACTAAACCGGCCAGTCCTCCGCCGTGATCGTCGCCGCATCGGCGCCGACGATTTCGGACAGCGATTCGCGTCCCGTGCGCAGCAAGGTCGAGGTCAAATCGGCCTTGATGCTGTCGACCAGGCCGAGACCCTTGTAGACGAGCGAGGAATACAGCTGGATCAGGCTGGCGCCGGCGCGGATCTTGGTCAGCGCGGCGCCGCCGGTGTCGATGCCGCCGACGCCGATCAGCGGGAACGCGCCCTCGACGCGCACGAAGGTCTCCGCGACCATGCGGGTCGATAGCCGGAACAGCGGCCGCCCGGACAGACCGCCCTGCTCCTTGGCACGCAGCTGCTCGCGCAGGCTGTTGGGCCGGGCCAGCGTCGTGTTCGAGACGATCATGCCGTCGACGCCGCGGGAGCGCGCGACATGGACGACGTCGTCGAGCTCGGCGAGGCTGAGATCAGGCGCGATCTTGAGCAGCACCGGAGTGTCGCCGGCCTTGCGTCTGATACGGTCGCGCGCCTCCAGCACCTTGGACAGCAGCTCGTCGAGCTGCGCGGCCTGCTGCAGGTTGCGCAGGCCCGGCGTATTCGGCGAGGAGATGTTGACGGTGAAATAGCTCGCCACCGGCGCGAAGGTCTCGATCAGCCGGACGTAGTCGGCGACGCGGTCGGCCGAATCCTTGTTGGCCCCGACATTGACGCCGACGATGCCGCCCTGATTGGCGCGACCGGCCAGCCGGCGCAGCACGGCCTCGGCGCCGTCATTGTTGAAGCCCATGCGGTTGATGACCGCCTCGTCGCGCTCCAGCCGGAACAGCCGCGGCCGCGGATTGCCGCTCTGCGGCCTCGGGGTCACCGAGCCGATCTCGACGAAGCCGAAGCCGAGCCGCAGCAGCGCGTCCGGCACCTCGGCATTCTTGTCGAAGCCGGCGGCCATGCCGACCGGGTTGGGGAAGTTGAGCCCGAAGGCGCGCACCGCGAGCTTGGCATCGTCGGGCCGCGGCTTGATCGCCGGCAGCAGCTTCAGGCCCTGGATGGCGAGCCGGTGCGCATCCTCGGCGTCCAGCCAGCGAAGCAGCGGCAGCGAAACGGTGTCGAAGGCCCGAATCACGGCGCAAGTCCCGGAATGTCGTGGCCGCCATCGGCCCGGCTGTGCATCTGGTGAACGGCCGCCACGGCACCGAGATCGAGCTCGCCATAGAGATGCGGGAACAGCTCGTCATTGCGCGAGCGTTCCCAGCGCAGCGCCTCGCCCAGCGCGTCCGCCTCGACTTCGACCAGGAACAGCGCGCTCTGCCCGAAGAAGTGCTTTCGGGCGGTCTCCGGAACCTGGGAAGCTGTCGAGAAATGGATGAATCCGTCGCGCAGATCGTCCGCGCTGCCGCGATAGACGCCCAGCCGCTCCGCCTCGCGCCAGGCCGAAGCTGAGCAGATTTTGTAGATTTTGGGCACCTTCGCGCGGTCCTGGCTTGAGCTTGAGTTTGCTGATGTTTTCGGGAGCGGCCGACCGTATCGGCAGGGGGCGGCGAACTCAAGCGTCGATTGTCCCGCGGCCGCTGCGCCATCGCCCGCACCAGTTGTCCCGGGCCATCACGGATTTTTCTGGATGCAGCCGGTTCCTCAGCAAGGATTAACCGAATTCGGCTCTCCTGGGCTTCGCGATTCGCCTCGGCGCCGCCGAGCGCTGACGGCCGCACCGATTGCCTGCATCACACTTGAGCTTTGGAGATTGCCATGGACCGCCGCAACGTCTTGAAGGCCCTAGCTGGGTTAGCTCTCTGCCCCGTCTGCGCCACGCCCGGCTTCGCCGCGGAAGGCACCCCGCATTGGAGCTATGAGGGGACGACGGGCCCCGCCAAATGGGGCGATCTCGACGCGGCCAACAAGGTCTGCGGCGTCGGCACCCAGCAGTCGCCGATCGACATCGAGCATCCGACGCGAGCCCAATTGCCCGACTTCAAGCTGAGCTGGGCGAGGACCGCCGACACCATCGTCAACAACGGCCATACCATCCAGCTGAACTTCGCCGACGGCAGCGGCACCCTGAAGCTCGGCGGCACCACCTACAAGCTGCTGCAAGTGCATTTCCATCGCCCGAGCGAGCACCAGATCGGCGGCAAGAACTATCCGATGGAGGCGCATTTCGTGCACCGCGCCGCCTCGGGCGGCCTCGCTGTGGTCGGCGTGCTCATGACCACCGGCCGCCCCAATGCCGCCTTCTCCCACATCGTGTCGACGATGCCGGAAAAGGAAGGCCCCGCGGTCAAGGCCGATCCGCGCATCAATCCCAACATGATGCTGCCGAACCGCCGCTCCTATTATCGCTATGCCGGCTCGCTGACGACGCCGCCCTGCTCCGAGGTGGTCGAGTGGCTGCTGCTGAGCGAGCCGGTCTCGGTCGCCGAAGCTGATGTGGCGAAGTTCGCCAAGCTGTATCCGATGAATGCCCGCCCGGTGCAGAAGCTCGACCGCCGCTTCGTGCTGCAGGGCGTGTAGCCCGCTCATCGCCGCCGCTTCGGGCGAAGGCGGCCGCCCAGCATTCCGCTGTCGTCCCGGCCTCGAGCCGGGACCCATACCGCGGAGTGCTGATTGGTTTGGACGGTGGCGGAGATCTTCCGTCAAACTCGAGCCGGTGGTTGATGGGTCCCGGCTCGAGGCCGGGACGACACCGTTTGCGGAGTGAAGAGCGTGGACCTCACGCGCTCCGCGCCAGCGCCCCGTCGATCATGCTGACGGCGTTGTTGATGCCGTAGACGGCGACGAAGGAGCCGAAGCGCGGGCCCTTCTCCTGGCCGAGCAGCACCTGATAGAGCATGTTGAACCAGTCGAGCGACACGCCCGGCCGGCCGTCCTTGCCCTTCTTGGCGTGGTCGAGGAACGGCTCGCGGCGGCCGATCTCGTAGACCACGTTCTGGATGTCCTCGGCCGCGGCCTCCTGCGGCAGGTTGGACAGCGCGTCGCGCAGATCCTGCAGCGCCACGCGCTCGATCTCGGTCGGCTCGCGGAACGTCTTGGTCGGCGCGACGAAGTCGCGATAGTAGTTGATGGCGTAGCCGACCATCGCGTCGAGCTTAGGATGCGTCTGCGGCGTCACGCCCGGACGGTAGCGGCCGATGAAGCCCCACAGCGTCTCGGCATTCTCGGCGTTCGACGACGACACCAGGGTCAGCAGCAGCTGGAAGGTCACCGGCATGTCGGCCTTGGGCGGCGTGCCGGAATGGATGTGCCAGACCGGATTGCCGAGCTGCTGCTTGGCATCCTGCTTCGGGAAGCCCTCGAGGAATTGCTGATAGTCGTCGACGTTGCGCGGGATGACGTCGAAATACAGCCGCTTCGCCGCCTTGGGCTCGCGATACATGAACAGCGACAGCGATTCCGGCGAGGCGTAGCGCAGCCATTCGTCGATGGTCAGGCCGTTGCCCTTCGACTTCGAGATCTTCTGGCCCTTCTCGTCCAGGAACAGCTCGTAGTTGAAGCCCTCCGGCGGCGTGCCGCCGAGCGCCGCGCAGATCTTCCCCGACAGCTTCACCGAATCGATCAGGTCCTTGCCGGCCATTTCATAGTCGACGCCGAGCGCGTGCCAGCGCATCGCCCAGTCCGGCTTCCATTGCAGCTTGCAGTGGCCGCCGGTGACCGGAACGGTCATGCGCTCGCGGGTCTCGGGATCGTCGTAGGAGATGGTGCCGGCCTTGGCGTCGTGCTCCACGATCGGCACGTACAGCACGAGGCCGGTGCGCGGGCAGATCGGCAGAAACGGCGAATAGCTTGCGGCGCGCTCCTCGCGCAGCGACGGCAGCATGATCGCCATCACCTTCTCGAGCCGCTCCAGCATGCGCAGCAGCGCCGCATCGAACCTGCCCGAGGTGTAGTAGTCGGTCGAGGAGGCGAACTCGTATTCGAAGCCGAACTTGTCGAGGAAGGCGCGCAGCCGCGCATTGTTGTGCGCGGCGAACGAGGGATACTCGTTGGAGAACGGATCGGGGATGCGCGACAGCGGCTTGCCCAGATGCGTCGCCAGCATCTCCTTGTTCGGCACGTTGTCCGGCACCTTGCGCAGGCCGTCCATGTCGTCGGAGAAGGCGATGAGCCGCGTCTTGATCCTGTCCTCGGTCAGCACGCGAAAGGCGTGGCGCACCATGGTGGTGCGCGCGACCTCGCCGAAGGTGCCGATATGCGGCAGGCCGGACGGGCCATAGCCGGTCTCGAACAGCACCTCGTCCTTCGGGGTCTTCTTCAGCCGGTTGACGATCGCTTTCGCCTGCTCGAACGGCCAGGCATTGGATTGTTCGGCGAGCGCGCGCAGGTCGCTCGGGCTGGGAAGGGCGAGATCGATCGTGGACATCTTGAAAAAGACTTCTCCGAAGGCGTGCAAAACAGCGGTCATGTTACCCGTCATTCCGGGGCGATGCGAAACATCGAACCCGGAATCTCGAGGTTCCGGGTTCGCGTCTTCGACGCGCCCCGGAACGACGGCAAGCGCTAGAACGGGCTGATCGAGAAATAGCGCAGCCACAGGTCGGTGTAGCGGCCCTTTTCCCAGACCCGGAACAGCGCCCAGTTCAGGGCCTGGCGCAGCAGGTCGTTGCCCTTGCGCACCCCGATCCCGACGCCCTCGCCGAAATAGCGGCTTTCGACGAAAGGTCCACCGGAAAAGGCGCAGCAATCGGCCGAATCAGTGCCGTTGACCCAGAACGCCAGCGAGATGCCGTCGCCGAAGATCAGGTCGACCTCGGCCCGGCGCAGCGCCTGCCGCAGCGCGTCCTCGTTCGGATAGGCCTTGATCTCGGCGTCGGTGAACATCGCCTTGAGATAGGCCTCGTGTGCGGTACCGGCGACCGCGCCGATCTTCTTGCCCTCGAGGAATTCGGGCCGGATCTCGGTCATGACCGCGTCGCGGCGCGACACGAAGCGCGCCGGCGCCCGGTAATAGGGATCGGAGAAATCCAGCCGCGCGCGCATCTGCGGCGTCACCGCCATCGAGGCGATGATGGCGTCGCCCCGGTTCGAGGACAGCGCGTCGATCAGGGTCTCGAAGCGGCGCATCTGGACGGTGCAGGTGACCTTGATCTCGTCGCAGATCGCCCTGGCGAGATCGACGTTGAAGCCGGCCGGATTGCCGTCGGGTCCGGTGAAATTGAAAGGCGGATAGTCGGTCTCGGTCAGGAAGCGGATCACCGTGAGGCGCGACAGATCGGGCCGCTCGGGGCGGCGCCGCGGGTCCCAGAAGCCGGGGACCGCCTGCGGCGCCGCTTCGACCGCCGGCCTCACCGGCGCCTGGGCGCGCGCATCCGGTCCGGCCCCGGCCAGGCCGAGACAGAGCAGCACGGCGGCGGTGATGGCGCGGGCCGGGCGGTTGGGCTTCCAGGGGCTTGAAACGACGGTCGGCATCAGCGGTCCCGATGGTCAGCGCGCCTTATAGACCATCCCGGCGCAAATTCGAGACGCGAATCGGCTCGGTGCCGGGCGCCGGGCGCGAGAGCGTTAACGCGCTCAGAGGTACTTCTTCAGGTCCGCCGCCGCCTCCTCGGGCGTGCGCTTCAGGTTGAACGGCGCGACGAAGCGGCCGTTGCGGTCCATCAGATAAATCAAGGCGGTGTGGTCCATGGTGTAATCACCGTCCTTCAGCGGGACCTTCTTGGCATAGACCCGGTACTCGGTGAGGACCTTGGCCAGCACCTCGGGATCGCCGGTCAGGCCCTTCAGGTGCGGATCGAAGCTCGAAAGGTAGTCCTTCATGGCCGCCGGGTTGTCGCGCTCGGGATCGACCGAGATGAAATAGGCGTTGACGCTGTCGGCGTCCTTGCCCATGGCGCGCAGCACCTCGGAGATCTCGAACAGCGAGGTCGGACAGACGTCCGGGCAATGGGTGAAGCCGAAGAAGATCAGGGTCGGCCGCCCCTGCAGGCTCTTTTCGGTGACGACCGCGCCGGTCTGGTCGGTGAGCTGGAACGGCCCGCCGATCGCGGCCGGTGCGGCGATGTTGCGGGCGCCGCCGCCCAGGACGACGAACATCAGCGTCAGCCCGACCACCAGGCTGGCAGCGAAGGCTCCGATGATCACCAGCGGACGGGTGGCATTGGACGGCATGCCGGGCTCCTCAATTTCGGTCTCAGAAGCAGGCGCTGAAGCCGGCGGCGATCATCTCGAAGAACACGGCGGTGCCGTACTGCGCCCAGAGAATGCCGGCGCCTGCGACCAGCCCGACGCCCAGGGCCGCGGCCGCCATCACCGGCGCAGAGGCCGCGCGGCGACCGGCAGAACCGGGCGATATCTCTTGCGGCGCTGAAAGGGGCTGCATGATGGCGTGCTCATCCGGCGGGTCACTGGCCCGAAATGGCACATGCGTCTGCCCGCCTCTCGACCTCTGAAATAGGCCGCGCTGGCGGGCGAGGCAAGCGCGGAGGGCGCCCGCCGCGGTCACAGGGTGCGGAGGAATGCCCCGGTCAGTGCGAGGCGGAGGCCTTGGCGGCCGCCGGCGAGATCGCCGGAGCATTGGGCGCGACCTGCGGCGAGGACGGCGAGGACGCCTGGGCGTCCATGTAGCAGGGCTTGTACATCGCCTGCAGCTCCTTGCCCTTCAGGAAGATCATCCGCGGCGTCAGCCCGCCGCGCTGCGAGATCCAGCGGCGGATCGGCGACGGATACATCGAGTACAGCATCTGGGTCGCCTCGGGATTGGTGACGGCGCGGCCGTTGGCGCCGAAATCCCAGGCGGCGTGGAAACCGAGATTGGCATGCGAGGTGACGCAGATCTTGTCGTGCGGAACGGCGCCCAGCACGATGGTGCAGGCCGACGCGCACAGGCCGTCGATGATCACATACTCGCCTGAGGATCGCAGGCCCTGGTACTTGTCGACATAGGTGCCGATCCGGCCGCCGCGGTCGTCGGCAATCCGGACCACGGCCTGGCTCGCGCCGACCCCCGACAGCAACAGAACAACTGCGAGCAACCCCGTCCAGAATTTCATGTCGAGCCCCAGTTCAACCCGGCGAAACCGATCTGACCGACTTTGATACGCTTCGTGTGATGCGTTGATTGTGATGCTTGGAACTGCGGCGGACCTTGCAATCACGAGCCCTCCCCAGAACCGGAACGCGAAAGCCAAATCCAAATCGCAAACGCAGCGTGTTGCGAGATCGTGTTTTTGTCCAGGACGGCGCGGCGGCCCGAACCAAATTCAGGGCAAGTGTTGCAAGGCCGCTGCACCACCCGGTTGCTACCGCGAAAATATCGCCTCACCCGGGCCCGACCATGGCAGTTGCGCCACGAGCTGGGCAGGAGCCCGGCATGATTCGTCTGGCGGCGCGGCTTCAACGTCACGGCAGCGCAAAACCCCGTGAAATTCCGGATGCGCGAAGGCGGCGTTGTGGAGGGCGCCAAGACTGGGAGGAACGGATTCCTGCGCCGGCCTTCGATACCGCTCAGGTTCCCGGCGCGCGGAACCTCGGCGGCGCCGATGCAGCCTCGATATCGGGTCGCATCCTCCCGGATCCGCTCCAGAGGGAAGCGGCATCGCGGCCGACTCGATCGCCCGGCTTTGCTGAGGAATGCGCCGGCAGCGGCGCCATGTGAGCAGCGGAGCCGAACTAATCGTCGGGAAGGCGCACGGTGGCGCCGAAGGTGACGAGCGGCGCGTCGGCGGACCCGAGCTCGATCTGCCGCGCCGGCACCTCCTGATAGCTGCCGTCTTCAGTCTTTCTCAACTCATATTGCCAGACCGTTAACGCCTCGCCGCGCGCCAGCGCGTTGCGGATGCGGCTTGCGCCGCGGCCCGGGAGCTTGAGCAGGTCGTCGCGCATCATGCCGATCATCGTCGGGCTGTCGCCCCGATGCAGCTCGAAGAACACCATGCGGTTGGGCTTGTCCTGCGGCTTGAGCACGGTATCGGCCGTGAACAGGACGAGACAGATCGCGACCGCGATCAACTTCCAAGTGTCGGACAACATGCGACGCAAATCCCCCGCACCGTCTCTGCGCGCTGGGTAGGCCCGGCGCGGAGAGGCGGCAACTTACAGTTTGGTCATGCCAAATGAGATGACGTCGGACGTAATCGATTCGATGCATGATCGGCGCGATCTTCGCCGCCTCATCGTTCACAACATGGAGAGCACCGATGACCGAGATCGCCGCGATCGCCGACGGCTACATTGCGCTGTGGAACGAGCGCGACGCCACGCAGCGCCGCACGCTGCTCGCGCGGCAATGGACCGACGATGCCAGCTATGTCGACCCGCTGATGTGCGGCAGCGGCTACGACGGCATCGACGCACTCGTGAACGGCGTGCAGCAGCGCTTCCCCGACTTCCGCTTCCGCCTGCGCGGCAGCGCCAACGGCCACGGCAACTACGTCCGCTTCGCCTGGACGCTCGGTCCGGCGGATGCAGACGGCCCGATCGAGGGCACGGACTTCGTCGAGCTCGCCGACGGCCGCATTCGCCGCGTCACCGGCTTTCTCGACAAGGTGCCGGAGGGCGCGTGACGGACATCGCCACCGCCGCACGCGAGGGGCTCCCATGTCGCGGCGCACGAGCAGACGTCCCGTGATTGCGCTACGTCAACGTCGGTCCTGATCCGCCGCTGCAAGACGCTCGCGACGAATACCGGATCGCCGGAGGCGGGCGTGCAGCAGTCTAATTCCATCGATGATCAGGCAATGGCGGCCGGCCCGCCGGCCGCCATTGCGACCCTGCCCGCGCTGTGGCGCTGGCGCGTCGACCGGAGCCCCGACGCCGAGGCCTATCGTCACTTCGATCCGGCCGGCAACGGCTGGAGCAGCCTGTCATGGCACCAGATCGATCGCGTCGTTGATCGCTGGCAGCGGGCGCTCGCCGCCGAAGGATTGAAGCAAGGCGAGCGCGTCGCGATCCTGATGCCGAACGGGCTGGCGCATCTCGCGATGGATCAGGCGGCGCTGGCGCGTGGGCTGGTCCCGGTGCCGATGCATGCGGTCGACAACGCCGACAGCATCGCCTACATCCTCGCCGATTCCGGCGCGCGGCTGCTGCTGGTCGATTCCGACCAGCATTGGAATGAGATCGCCGCCGTCGGTCAGGCCCTGCCCGACCTGAAGCGGATCGTGTGCGCCGAGCTGCAGGCGCCTCCCGACGCCGCCGATCCGCGCGTCGCCGCGCTGGATGCCTGGCTGAATGCGTCCGGAGCCGGCGCGGCTCTCGACGAGATCGCCATCGCGTCGCACGACCTCGCCGCGATCGTCTACACCTCGGGCACCACCGGCCGGCCGAAGGGCGTGATGCTGTCGCACGACAATGTCGTCGCAAACGTCAAGGCGATCCATCAGCGGCTCGCGGCCGACATCGACGACGTGTTCCTGTCGTTCCTGCCGCTGTCGCACACGTTCGAGCGAACTGCGGGCTATTACTACGCGATCGCGATCGGTGCCTGCGTCGCCTATGCGCGCTCGGTGAGGCAGCTGTCGGAGGATCTGCTGGAGGTCCGCCCGACCATCCTGGTCTCGGTGCCGCGCATCTATGAGCGGATCTATTCGCTCGTCATGCATCACCGCGGGATCGCCAACCCGTTGGAGCGCGCGCTGCTCGATCTGACGCTCGCGATCGGCGGCCGCCGCTTCGATGCACGGCATGGGCACGCCACGCAGCCGATGTTCGAGCGCACCGCATGGCCGCTGCTGCGTCGCCTCGTCGCCGAGAAGGTGCTGGCCCGGTTCGGGGGGCGGCTGCGCGTCGCGGTGAGCGGCGGTGCGCCGATCGCCGAGCCGGTGGTGCGGCTGTTCCTGGCGCTCGGGCTCGACGTGCTGCAGGGCTACGGCATGACCGAGACCTCGCCGGTGGTGAGCGTCAACACGCCCGACGACAACGATCCGCGCACCGTCGGCCGCGCCCTCCCCGGCGTCGAGGTCCGCATCGGCGACAATGACGAGCTGATGGTGCGCGGCCCCCACGTGATGCTCGGCTACTGGCACCGGCCGGAGGAGACCGCGCGCATCAAGGAGGCCGACGGCTGGCTGCACACCGGCGACCAGGCCCGGATCGACCAGGGACGCATCACCATCACCGGGCGGATCAAGGACATCCTGGTGACGTCGACCGGCGAGAAGATCGCCCCCGCCGACCTGGAGACCGCGATCCTCACCGACCCGCTGTTCGAGCAGGCGATCGTGATCGGGGAGAGCCGCCCGTTCCTCACGGCGATCGTCGTCCTCAACCTCAAGGGCTGGGCCGAGCAGCAGGCGCGGCTCGCCGCTCACGGTCAGCGCGGCCCCGAGGCCGAAGCCGCTTCCCTGCTGCGCCACATCGCGCGCAGCGTGAAGGCCTATCCGGCCTACGCCACGCCGAAGGCGGTGCATTGGACCTTGGAGCCATGGACCATCCAGGCCGGCCTGATCACGCCGACGCTGAAGAACAAGCGGCCGGCCATCGAGCGGACGTTCGCCAGGGAGATCGAGGCGATCTACGCGAAGCGGCCGGCGGCGTCGACGACGAAGCAATAGGGACATCGGGCGGAAATGCGTGGCGGCAGAATGTGGCCGCACATACCGCTGTCTTCCCGGCGAACGCCGGGACCCATACTGCGTGATGTGCGTTGGCGGAGAAGGTCTGGATCGTCGTCCTTCGCAAAGCCGACGGTGGCGTCTATGGGTCCCGGCGTTCGCCGGGACGACGGTGGAAGTCGGGGAGACGCCTCGGTCAACATTGTCATTGCGAGGGGTGGGACCCTGCACATCACCAGGTACTTATTGTGACGGACTCTGATTGGCCCTGGCCCATCCTTCCGTGAAAAAGAAATCTCTTTCATTTTTTCGGAAATCATGTATATCTCTCCGCATCCCGGCCCGCGAGAGGGGCGCTTCGCGATCGTCACGAGACGTGGGGCCGGCGATGCGGTGGCTGCGAGTGCGCTGCAGCGGGCCTCGTGCTCGCCGACGAACGGCAGACTTGCGGACGTGAAGACGCGTGGTCCTGGCGCCCCGAAGCTGGCGCCAAGTCGTCTGGTGATGATGATCCGGACGGCGACGGTGGCTAAAAAGCCGGACACCGGGGAGAGCGCGACATAAGCGTGAAAACCATCGCGCGGGGAATGCCGGGATGTCTCGGCTGAACCTGTGGTTCCTGCCGCCTGCATTTTTTTCCGCAGGCGGGCCATGGGTGCGGCCAGCGCCCGGCATTCCCCGCGCCCTCTCTCTTGCAGGGCGGGACGACCGGCACGACTCGGACGCAGCTGCGCCGCGAGAGGGCGATGACGCATGCCCACAGGGACGTTCTTTCAGGTGCTTCTCGCTCGTCATGACGTTCGGGAGCCGTTGCTGCATTCTCCGCCGTCGTCACGGCGAAGCCGGTGGCGTTGGGTCCCTTCGTCGCAGAGACGACCGCGGAATGTGACGAGGGATCGCCCTCTTCGTCGGCAGCTTATTCACCTGATTGTTATCGATATCATAAGCAGGGTATCCTTCTGCATCCGCCAGCTCCGGGCCGCCCGCCCCGGCGACGCGCAGCCAAGAGAAGACCGCATGAGATGAAGTCGACACGGCCGACCGCCCGAGCGCTGCCGAAGCGGCCCGCGACCATGGCGGAGGTGGCGGCGCGGGCCGGCGTGTCGGCGATGACCGTCTCCCGCGCCCTGAAGAGCGACGGCGCCGTCTCCGAGGAGACGCGGCGCAAGATCCTTTCGGCCGTCGACGAGCTCGGCTACGTGCTCGATCTTTCGGCGGGAGCGCTGTCCTCGAAACGTACCGGCTTCGTCGCCGTCCTGGTGCCTTCGATCAACAACTCCAACTTCTCCGACACCGCCCGCGGCATCACCGAGGTCATCGAAGGCCGGGGACTGCAGATGCTGCTCGGTTACACCGACTACGACATCGAGAAGGAGGAGCAACTCGTCCAGGCGATGCTGACCCGCCGTCCCGACGGGATCATCGTCACAGACGGGCGGCATACACCGAAGGCGCGGCGGATGCTGCGATCCGCCGGCATCCCCGTCGTGGAGACCTGGGATCTGCCGGCCGATCCGATCGATCACGTCGTCGGCTTCTCCAACGCCGAGGCCTCGCGTGCCCTGGTCCACCGGCTGTATCAGAAGGGCTATCGCAACATCGGCTTCATTGGTGGCGCCAGCCGGCGCGACACCCGCGGCGCCGACCGCCGGCTCGGCTACACCAGGGCGGTCGAGGAGCTCGGCCTGCCGGTCGGCCGCACCATCTCGTTCGGCAATCCGCCGATCTCGATGGAGCAAGGCGGCCAGGCGCTCGTGCACCTGATCCAGCAATGGCCCGATGTCGACGCCGCCGTCTGCGTCTCCGATCTCTCCGCCTTCGGCGCGATCATGGAGTGCCACCGCCGCGGCTGGGCCGTGCCCGGCCGGATCGCGATCGCCGGCTTCGGCGATTTCGAGGTGTCGCGCTGCGCCTGGCCACGCATCACCACCGTCGCCGTGGATTGCCGCAATATCGGGCGCGAGGCGGGTCGCATTCTGCTGGACGCACTCGACGCCGTGCAGCACGCGCACCCGCCGGCGCCGGCGACCCTGATCGTCCCGTTCGAGGTGATCGAGCGCGAAAGCACATGACGCCGCATCGCTTGACGGCTCGTCCTAGGAAGACTCGATGCTATCGACAACAAGATCGATGAGAGGAGCACCAACACCAAACCCTCCCGGTGAGGAGCGCCGCTGGCGGCGTGTCTCGAACCATGAAGCCCCGAACGAGGCGAAAGTGATCGCCGTGCTCTCACTCCCTCGCCGGCCCGCGAACGGCCGGCCACCGAGCCCTTTCTGACACTGAGGAGCGAATGCCGATGTACATCCGTTGCGCTTTCTTCAATGGCCGCGTGAAGCCCGGACGCGAAGCCGAGTTCACTGCCTATGTCCGCGAGAAGCTGGTGCCGCTATGGACGCGCTTTCCCGGCGCCCAGGAGGTCCGCGTGCTGCGCCAGGAGGAAAGCGATAGCGATGCCCAGCGCTATGAGATGGTGCTGGCGATCCGCTATCCTTCGCACGCGGCGATCGAGCAGGCGCTGGCGTCGCCGGTGCGCGCGGAGAGCCGCGAGGTGACGGGAGGGCTGATGGAGATGTTCGAGGGCTCGATCTTCCACACCGTCTTCAGGGCCGACGATTTTCCCCTGCCGACCGACTGACCGCATCCTCGCCGCCGGAGACCTTGCGCCATGACCACCTACGACATTCGCGACCCGCGCTTCAGCGCCCTGATCATCGGCCACGCCAAGCTGGAGAAGCTGTGGACCGGCTGCCGCTGGGCCGAGGGCCCGGTCTATGTTCCCGCGGCGAAATCGCTGCTGTGGTCTGACATCCCCAACGACCGCCTGATGCGATTCGACGAGACCGACGGCTCGGTCTCGGTATTCGAGACGCCTTGCGGCTATCACAATGGCCATACGCGCGACGCGCTCGGCCGCGTCATCGCCTGCGAGCATGGCGGTCGACGCATTTCGCGACTGGAGCACGACGGCACATGGGTCGGCTTGGTCGATCGTTTCGAGGGCAAGCGCTTCAACTCGCCGAACGACGCCGTGGTGAAGTCGGACGGCACGATCTGGTTCTCCGACCCGACCTACGGCATCGACAGCGCCTATGAGGGCCACGCGGCGCCGAGCGAGATCGGCGCGAGCCACGTCTATCGCTTCGATCCGGCCACCGGCGCAGCCGCAGCGGTCGTCACCGACATGGTGAAGCCGAACGGCCTTGCGTTCTCTGCCGACGAGCGCCTGCTCTACGTCGCCGACACCGGCGCGACCCACGTGCCGGATTGGCCCGCGGTCATCCGCGTCTACGCGGTCGCCGCGAGCGGAAGGACCGTCGGCGACGGCCGTGTGTTCGCCACCTCGCCCGCCGGCTTGTTTGACGGCTTCCGCATCGACCGCAGCGGAAACATCTGGACCTCGACCGGCGATGCCATTGCCATCTACGCACCCGATGGCACCTTGATCGGGCGCATCCCGGTGCCCGAGATCGCCTCCAACGTCACCTTCGGCGGGCCGAAGCGCAACCGGCTCTACATCACCGCGCAAACCTCACTCTACGCGATCTTCGTCAACGCCCATGGGATCAACTGAGACCACACGACCGCTCCGGCGCGCCGACCATGCACGTCAACTGACCGGTCGCAGCCTTAGGCGTGCCGACCGAAAGCGGACGATCAACCGAGCCCAGCACGGCAGCGGCGGCAGCACCTGCCGCCGACGTCGCGCCGAGCGCAACGAGCGACGCGACCTTGGCCGCATCGAGATCGAACGCGACGAGGCGGGTTGCGGTCCGAGCGGTCCGGGCACCAATCGCGCCGGCCATCGCGTCAGTGCCAATCGACGCGACGACACGACTCGCGTCGACACGCGGCAAGCGCTGCGCTGGATGGCGCGACGGCCGGCCTCAGAGCGAGGCGGTGATGCCGCCATCGACATAGAGCACGTGGCCATTGACGAAGGACGATGCCGGCGAGGCCAGGAAGATGCAGGCGCCGACGAGTTCTTCGACCTTGCCCCAGCGCCCCGCCGGGGTGCGCTTCTCGAGCCAGGCCGAGAAGGCCGGATCAGCAACCAGTGCAGCGTTGAGCGGCGTATCGAAATAGCCGGGCGCGATGGCGTTGACCTGCAGGCCGTGCTTGGCCCAGTCCGTCGCCATTCCCTTCGTGAGGTTTCCGACCGCGCCCTTGGTCGCCGTGTACGGTGCGATCGACGGACGCGCGAGCGACGTCTGCACCGAGGCGATGTTGATGATTTTGCCGCCGTGCCGTCCGATCATGTGGCGCGCACAGGCTTGGCCGACGTTGAACACCGAGGCGATGTTGGTCTGCAGCAGGCGCTGGAACGCCTCCTCGGGGAAATCCTCCAGCGGCGCCCGATGCTGCATGCCGGCATTGTTGACGAGAATGTCGATCGGGCCGACCTCGGCTTCGAAGCGATCGACCGCCGCCCGCACGGCGGCGTGATCGGTCACGTCGAAAGCGAGGATGCGTGCGCTTGGAATGTCGCGAGCAGCTGCGGCGAGCTTGGCTTCGTCGCGGCCATTGAGCACGATTTCGGCGCCGGCTTGAGCAAGACCGCGCGCGAGCGCAAGACCAATGCCTTGCGAAGATCCGGTCACCAGAGCGCGACGCCCCGCCAGATCGAACAAGTCGACCGCCACTCCGCTTTCTCCGCCTGCTACGTTGAACCCGCCGGGCAAGACTATGTTATCGATAACAAATCCTGTCAACGCCACGGCTTTGGCTTCATCCGCAACGCGACGAGGGTCGTCGCGTTGCTCGCAAGCGCACGCATCCATCTCCTCGAGATGGCGATCTGTGGTGATCGTTATGGGGGGATCGTTACGGGGCTGGAGCGGGCGAAGGGAATCGAACCCTCGTATGCAGCTTGGGAAGCTGCCGTTCTACCATTGAACTACGCCCGCATGGCTCAATGCTTAACCGAGCCGCAGCGTTTCGCCAAGCGGCTTGTCACTCTGCGGATCGTCGCGGAGCCTGCCGTCGGACCCGTCTCGCGTGCTGCACCGCATGGCGCCGCGCAGATCGCGAGACGGCGCTTGACAACCATGACCCAAATCAGGGCAAACCCCGCCCCGGTCGTGCCGCGCTGTTAACAAACTGTTAACAAAATTGATGCGGTCGACCGCGGCAGTGCTATGGTTGTGGTGTGGGGTTGGGGTGGCGTCATGGGGCGTGGGTATACGATCTTTGATACGGCCCTCGGCCGTTGCGGCATCACGTGGAGCGATGCCGGGATCACCGGCGTGCAGCTGCCGGAAGCACGGGAAATCGAAACCCGGCGGCGGTTGTTCCGCCAATTTCCGGAAGCACGGGAGCAGCGCCCGTGTTCGAACACTGAACTCGCCATTGAAGGCATTTCCGCCATGCTGCGCGGCCGGGATGTCGACTTCTCGGACGTAGCGCTCGATCTCAGCGGCGTACTGCCGTTCAACCAGCGCGTCTACGAACGCATCCGCGCCATTCCGCGCGGCGAGACGCGCAGCGCTGACGAGCTCGCAATCGAGCTTCACGTCGCCGGAGCGCTGAACTCGATTGCGCAGGCCCTGACGAAGAATACGTTCGTCCTGATCGTGCCGTGCCACCGCGTGCGCGACCTCGGCAGCAGCCACGACAAGCCGTCACCCAACAGCGGGGTCATCTCCAAGCGGCGGCTGCTGTCGCTCGAAGGCGCACGGCCGCTTGCGGGCCTGACCTTGTTCGACGCTCTGCTCACCGTCGACCGGGCCCGCGCCTCATGAGCGTCAAGTCCTCGAAATTTCTCACACCCAACCCTCGTCTTTCACGCGCGATGCCCTAGATTGCCAGGATGACCGCGACCATCCTGTTCGAAAGTCGAGACGTCACCGTATCTGAATTCCGCTGTGCGGCGGCTCCGGGTGAGCGTCCCTACGCCGAGCAATATGCCGGCTACTCGCTGTCCTACGTGCGCAAGGGCAGCTTCGGCTGCCATCACCGCGGCCGCTTCTTCGAGCTGGTCACCGGCTCATTGCTGGTCGGACATCCCGGCGACGAGTACATGTGCACGCATGACCACGTCTGCGGCGACGAGTGCCTGTCGTTCTTTTTCGATGAAGCCATCATTGACGAGATCGGCGGCGACAAGCGGACCTGGCAGACCGGCGCCACGCCGCCGCTCCCGGAGATGATGGTGCTCGGCGAGCTCGCCTTGGCTGGGGCCGACCGCGAGCGCACGCATGGACTTGACGAGATCGGTCATCTCATCGCCGGCCGCTTCGTAGCCACCGTCACCGGACGAGAGGAGCGGCCGCCACAACCGAGCCTGCGGGATCGCCGGCGCGCGGTCGAGAGCGCGTTGTGGATCGACGAGAATTCGGACCGCGACATCGACCTGGCGGATACGGCCCGCGAGGCCGGTGTCAGCCCGTTCCACTTCTTGCGACTGTTTGCGGCGACGATCGGCGTGACACCGCATCAATACCTGATCAGGTCGCGTTTGCGGCGCGCAGCCCGGCGTCTCAGCGAGGAGGACACGCCGGTCACCGACATTGCCTACGATACGGGCTTCGCCGACCTGTCGAACTTCACCCGCACCTTCACGCGCGCCGCCGGCGTGTCGCCATCGAAATTCCGCAAGGCTTCGCGCGGCGAGCGCAAGATTCTCCAAGAGCGGATCGGCCGCCACTGATGAGATGATCTCAGCGCGTGCAACAGCTGCATGCCCAGCATGGAGATCATCGATGTACGATCATATCGGCCTCAAGGTTGGCAATCTCGACGCCAGCATCCGCTTCTATACTGCCGCACTGGCGCCGCTCGGACACATCCTCTGTTCGAAGGACGAAGTCTCCGCAGGGATCGGCCCCAAGGGCGAGCCGATGCTCTGGCTCTATCTCGACAAGGCCGCGGCCAACGCTGCAGTACATGTCGCGTTCCGCGCTTCCGATCACGCTGCCGTTGCCAGATTCCACAGCGAGGGACTGAAAGCCGGCGGCCGCGACAACGGCGGTGCCGGGCCGCGCACGGACTATAGTCCGACCTACTACGCCGCATTCCTGATCGATCCCGACGGCAACAACATCGAAGCCGTGTGCCCTTGAGGTGATCGTCATGGCATCGATTCAGAAGGAGATCCCGATCGCAGCCCCGGCGGCTGCCGTGTGGGACGCCGTGCGCGATTTCGGCGCCGTTCATATCCGGCTGGCACCCGGTTTCGTGACCGATACCCGACTCGACGGCGACGTCCGCATCGTCAGCTTCGCCAATGGGAGCGTGGTGCGCGAGCAATTGGTCGACTGCAACGATGAGCGCCGGCGCCTGGTCTATGCCATCAAGAATCAGCGCATCACCCAGCACAGCGCGTCGTTTCAGATCTTCCCGGAAGGCGAGGAACGCTGCCGAATGATCTGGACGACGGACGTGCTGCCGCACGAGATCGCGCCCTATATCGAGCAGCAAATGGAGCTCGGCGCGCGTGCGATGCAGGACACCTTGGGCAGGCAGCGCGTGTAGCAGCTCAGCCGAGGCGCGGCGGCGGCTGAGAGCCAGAGTTGCGGACGGGCGCCAACGCGGCCGGGCGCAGCTCGATCGTGGCAGGCTTCGAACCCCAGCGGGTGAGCATCACGCTGGCGAGAGTCAGGCCGCCGAGGAGGACCATGGATGCCGCTGCCAGCAGGAAAAACTCGCCCTCGGTGGCGGCATGCTGCAGCAGATAGCTGCCGCCGGCGGCGATGAAGACGAGCCGCGCCGTCTGCGCCAGCACCGGCCCGATCACGCGCGCCGCGCCTTGCGAGGAGAAATACATCGAGATCGCCAAGCCGATGAAGGCATACATCGGCGCCGCGATCTGAAGATAATGCCGGCCGGCGCTGCGCGCGCTCTCATCCTGAGTGAAGATGTCGACCCAAACCTGCGGGAAGATCGCGATGCCGGTCGACAACACACCCATGGTGGTGAAGGAGACGAGACCCGCGGTCCAGGCAACGCGGCGGGCGCGCGCGATCTGCTCAGCACCGATTGCCATGCCCACCATCGGCACCGAGGCCATGCCGATCGAGAACCCGACGGTCGTCATCATGAATTCGAGGCGAGCGCCGATTCCGTAGCCGGCGAGCACGGCCGTGCCGAAGCCCGCGAGCATATGGGTGAAGATCGCGATCGACAGCACCGACTGCAGCGGCGAGAAGCAGGCGATCGCACCGACCTTGAGAATGTCGGCGAACATCGCACGGCTGATCTTGAGACCACGGAGCTTCGGCCTGACGCGAGCTCGCCCCGAGAACAGATACCAGCTCATGACCGAGATGCTGACGCTGAAGGCGAGCAGCGCGCCCGCCGCGACGCCGCGCATGCCGAGGCCAAGACCCAGGCTCAGCGTGCCACCCAGAACGATCTGCAACAGCGCCGAGCTGAGGATCATGAACGACGGCAGCTTCATGTTGCCGGTGCCGCGCAGGATGCCGGCCATGGAGTTCATCAGCCATGGCAGCACGGCGCCGCCGAAAAATATCTGCAGGTATGCGACGGCGTGGCTCAGCACCGCGCCGCGGCCGCCGAGCAGCTCCAGCAGAGCGGGACCGAACACCAGCATGCCGATCATGAAGGCTGCGCCGAAAAGCAGGGCGATCAGCAGCGCATGCGAGGCCAGCGTCGAAGCGCGCTCAGTATCGCCGGCGCCGAGTGCTCGCGCGATCGCGGAGGCCACGCCGCCGCCCATGGCGCCACCGGACATCGTCATGGTGAGGATTACCAGCGGAAACACCAGCGCCATGGCCGCGAGCGCCTCGATGCCGAGCCGGCCGATATAGGACGTCTCGGCGATGACGACGCAGGTGCCCGCCGTATTCGCGATGATGTTGGGCCATGCCAGCGACAGCAAGGTGCGCAGGATGGGGCCGTCGACCAGCGCATTCCGCATCGGCTTCACGGCGATCGGCAAGGAACGCCCTTCGTCGACCGGACTGTCGGCCAAGCCGATCTCGGACATTTCAGCTCCCCGCTCGGCCGCGCGCGTCGCAGCCCCATTGGCTTTCGTTGAAGCCTTCCTAGCACACTGCCGGGGTACGCCCTGTGCGGCGGGCGCATTGGGGGTGCGCGGCAGACGCAGCCGGCTAGAGCCGGAAATGCTTGGACAGCTTGAGGCCCTGGGCCTGGTAGTTGGAGCCGATGCGGCTGCCATACATCGCGTTCGGCCGGGCCAGCATCTTCTCATAGACGAGACGGCCGACGATCTGGCCGTGCTCGAGGATGAACGGCACCTCGCGCGAGCGCACCTCGAGCACGGCGCGCGAGCCCTGCCCGCCGGCGCCGGCATAGCCGAAGCCCGGATCGAAGAAACCGGCATAGTGGACGCGGAATTCGCCGACCAGCGGATCGAACGGCACCATCTCGGCGGCGTAGTCGGGCGG
This sequence comes from Bradyrhizobium sp. SZCCHNS2022, assembly GCF_032377575.1. NCBI lineage: Bacteria > Pseudomonadati > Pseudomonadota > Alphaproteobacteria > Hyphomicrobiales > Nitrobacteraceae > Bradyrhizobium > Bradyrhizobium sp. SZCCHNS2022. The sequence continues at coordinate 5,361,816 of NZ_JAUHHZ010000001.1, forward strand.
CACCTGCACGGCTTCCTTGGAGGCCAGGATGTAGAACTCGCCGGGATCGAGGATGAGGCTGCCGTCGGGACGCGCCTTGATCGGCTCCCAGAACTCCTCGACCGGATAGCCGGCCCGGCGGTCGACATCGACCACGCCCGTGTGGCGCTTGGCGCGATAGCCGACATAGCCGTTGGCGTTCGCCCCGGAGAGATCGACGGACAGCGCCACGCCGCCGGCGAGATCCGCATCGTCGCGATCGACCAGCCGCTCGGCTTCGTGCAGCGCGATCAGCTCATCCTCGGACAAAACCGCATCGCGGTAGCGGAAGCGGACTTGCGACAGGCGGGAGCCTTCGCGCAACAAGACGGGAAAGGTCTTCGGGCTGATCTCGGCATAGAGCGGGCCATGATAGCCGGCGCCGATCATGTCGAAGCGGCGGGTGCCGTCGGCGATCACGCGCGTGAACACGTCGAGCCGGCCGGTGGAGCTCTTGGGATTGGCGGCGGCGACGATGTCCTTCGGCAGCGCCAGGCTCTCCAGCAGCGGCACGATGTAGACGCAGTTGGTCTCCAGCACTGCGCCGTCGGCGAGCGCGAACTCGTGGAGCTTCAGCTCGTCGATGCGTTCGGCGACGGTCGAGCCGGGGCCGGGCAGAAAGCTCGCGCGCACGCGGTAGGCAACGTCGCCGAGGCGGAGGTCGAGGCTCGCCGGCTGGATCTGACTCTCGACGAAGTCGTATTCGGGAATGATCAGGCCGGCCTCCGCCATCGCCACGATCATGCGGTCGGGCAGGATGCCATGGACGTCGGCGGGAAGCGAGAACGGCAAGACCTGATCCTTTGCAGGCGCCGGAACGGCGGCTATGCGAGCCTATATAGGGTCTTTTGACCGGTTATCCGATGGCTGGCTTGACGGAAAGGCCGGGTGGGACTAAGAGCACGACTTATCCCGTGGTGATTTGAGCCGGCCGGCTTGCAGCCACGTTAAATAAGTCGCTAAACAGGCCGGGGACGATTGTGATCCCGGCCGTGAGGAGTTTTCCCAGGCCGGTTTTTTTGTGCCCATCGCCGACAGCGGTGGTCACGATGGAGGTCACATGTCCAATTCTCCTGCGTCGAAGTCCCCCGCGAAGGCCCCGGCGTCGTTCGCTCAGTATCGTCCCGAAACCCGGCTGGTGCATTCCGGCGGCCTGCGTTCCGAATTCGGCGAGACCGCCGAGGCGCTCTACCTCACCCAAGGTTTCGTCTACGCCACTGCCGAGGAGTGCGAGGCGCGCTTCAAGGGCGAGGACCCCGGTTTCATCTATTCGCGCTTCTCCAACCCGACCACGGCGATGTTCGAGCGCCGCATGATCGAGCTCGAAGGCGCCGAAGCCTGCCGCTCGGCCGCGACCGGCATGGCCGCCGTGACCACCGCGATCCTCGCGCCCTTGCGGGCCGGCGACCACGTCGTCGCGGCCAAGGCGCTGTTCGGCTCCTGTCGCTACGTCGTCGAGGACCTGCTGCCGCGCTACGGCATCGAGTCCACCCTCGTCGACGGGCTCGATCTCGACCAGTGGCAGAAGGCGGTCAGGCCGAACACCAAGTCGTTCTTCCTGGAGAGCCCGACCAATCCGACGCTCGACGTGATGGACATCCCGGCGATCGCCGAGATCGCGCATGCGCATGGCGCGCGGCTGATCGTCGACAACGTGTTCGCGACGCCGATCTGGCAGAGCCCGCTGGCGCTGGGCGCCGATGTCGTCGTCTACTCCGCGACTAAGCATATCGACGGCCAGGGCCGCTGCCTCGGCGGCGTGATCCTGTCGTCGGAGGCGTTCATCGCCGAGCACATCCACAATTTCATGCGCCAGACCGGCCCGTCGATCTCGCCGTTCAATGCCTGGGTCCTGCTCAAGGGCCTGGAGACCCTGGCGGTGCGCGTGCGCGCGCAGACCGAGACGGCGGGGAAGGTCGCTGACTTCCTCGCCGCGCATCCGAAGATTTCGCGGCTGATCTATCCGGGCCGCGAAGACCATCCGCAGGCAGCGACCGTGCGCAAGCAGATGCGCGCCGGATCGACGCTGGTCGGCTTCGAGGTCAAGGGCGGCAAGCCCGCGGCATTCCGCACGCTCAATGCGCTCAAGCTCGCACGGATCTCCAACAATCTCGGCGACTCCAAGACGCTGGTCACCCATCCCGCGACGACCACGCATCAACGGCTGACGCCGGAGGCGCGCGCCGAGCTCGGGATCAGCGAGGGCTTCATCCGCTTTTCGGCTGGGCTCGAGCATGCGGATGATCTGATCGAGGATCTGGATGCCGCCCTTCGGGCGGCATAGCGAATAGCGAATGGGGAGTGGCGAATAGGGATCGGGCGCGTTGATCGATCTGATCCCCCTATTCGCTACTCGCTATTCCCTACTCGCCCGCGTCACATCGGCCGATAGGTCAGCACTTCCGCCGGGGCGTTGATGCCGAGCTTCACCTGGCCGACGGAGCGGATGATGTCATCGCCGAGCAGCTGGGCGAAGCAGGCATAGCCCCAGTCGCTCATGTGCAGGCCGTCCGAGATCACGAACTCGTTGATCGGGATCGCCTGCCGCTCGTGCCAGTCGCGCATCACCTCGAAGCGCGGGAAGATGCCGGCGTGATGCAGCTCGGCGATGCGGCCGAGCAGCTTGTTCATGCGGCTGGCATTCTCCGAACGCTCGTTGACCCTGGGCGAATATTGCAGATCGACCAGCACGACGTCGGACGCCGCCGCCTGGATCTTGGCGACACCGTCCTCGACCAGCCTGGCGGTCTCGGTCGGATCGAGGTCGCGCAGCACGGCGTTGGTCCCGACCTGCCAGATCACGAGATCCGGATGACGGTCAATCACCGACGTCTCCAGCCGCTTCATCATTTCCGGCGCATCCTCGCCGCCGACGCCGGCATTGATGACGCTGATGTCGGCCATCGGATATTGCCGGCGCAGCTGTGCGGCGAGCCGGTTGGGATAATTGTATTCGGGCGCGCTCGAGCCATAGCCCTGGGTCGACGACGAGCCGAACGCGACGATCACGACCGGCAGTCCCGACGCGAGCTTGTTGGCGACATGCGGCAGCGAGATGAAGTTCTTCTTCGCGACGCCTTTCGGCGGCAGGCACGGCACGCGGTTGAAGATGTCGGTGGCGGACTTGGCGACCTGCTTGACCTTGTCGATCGCCCGCTCGGTGATGCTGCGCGACTGAGGTGTCGCGGCCGCGACGGGCTGGACGGCCCCCAACGTCGCATTTGGAGGCGTCGCAGTTGGAGCCGGCACGTTTGCCGCTGACGGCGCGGTCGGTGCTGCCTGTGATATCGCCGTCGGGGACTGACTGGCCGTGGTCGACGGATGCACGGCGGCGATCTGTCCGGTCCCCTGGCTGGCCGCCTGGGCGACCGTGATGTGGCCGATGGTCGGCCGGAGCTCCTTGATGGTCGACGCCTCTGCCTCGGGCGATGCTGCTGACGCGACGCTCTGTGCGTACGCCAGATGCGGACCGATCGAGAGGGCAAGCACCACCGCAACAGCGGCGGACGGCATATTCCATGTCCCAGATACGCGGCGACGACAATTGTAGGTCATGAACACGACGGATCCTAGTTCTGCTGCGCCGGCCCGATATGCGCTGCGTCGATGATGAACTTCGACAGCGCCCGGCCGAGACAGTCGTGAACCTGCTTGGCCAACTCGATCCCGTGCGTTGGATTGAACAGGTCGAAATCGCCCTGCTCGTTCCATTGCCGCATGATGGCGAAGCGGTCGAACAGCGGAATGTCGCGCTGCTGCGCCACGACACGCATGTTGTCGATATAGGGCGGCACGGAGATCAGGGTCTCCGTCCGCGGGCTGTATTGCAGGTTCATCAAGATGACATCAGCCCCCGCGTTCTGCAGCGTCGCGACACCGTCATTGACCGCCTGACGAAACTCATCAGGATCGACGGACCGCATGGCGTCGACCGTGCCGGTTTGCCAGACGACCAAATTAGGCCTTTTTCCTTCCACCAGTTTAACAAGATTGCCAGCGGTTTCTTCGGCGGTCTTCTTCGGCTGCAGTTCGACGGCGAGGTTGACGGTGACCGCAGGGAGCTTGTCCTTCAGCGACGCCTGCAGCCGGGCGGGATAGGCATTGGCGTCGGAGGCGCTGAGGATCGCCGACGAGCGGCTTCCGACCACCAGAATGTTCAGCGTACGGCCGTTCTTGACGGCCTCTGCAACCTTCGGAAGCGGGCTCTCGGTGGTCAGCAGGTAGGCCGGCACCTCGCAGGTCTGCGGCGCATCTTCGGCGCGCGCCGCCGCCGCCAGCGAAACCGCCAGCGCTGCGATACCAAACCTTAACCACGAGACGGACTTCATCAGCCCCCTCCCGCCATGTCGGCGTTGCTGCGCGCACCCTTTCGCGCGGCACCCTTGTCGGCCTCACGCTTGTACCACGAAATCAGCGCTGCAACTCCCCACATGGCAAGGATGCCGCAGAGGCTGATCATGGCATGCATCATGGGGCCGCCGGACACTTCGGCAAGTACGAAGTGGCCTGCAAAGGCGAGAAATACGCCGAGACAGAAGATCTCCAGCGAGTGTTGCCCACAAACAATCAGCGGGCGCAGCCAGCGCGACTTCAGCAGCGGCCAATCCTTGCGCAGATAGTGCACCGTGAGTGCTGCAAGTGCGAGGAAATGAGCGAAACGCAACACGTCCAGGTCTGTCTTGTCGATCGGATACATCCATTGCTCGATTCGGCGCGGCATCAGGTGGCCGAGCTGCGGGATGTACCAGGTCAGCGTGACGCAGAACGCCGCGACCAGATAGGCGACGCAGAGGCCGAGCGTGATCGGTGAGTTGAGGATGCCCGACATGCGCCTGGCGCCGCCAAGCGCGCACCAGGCGCCGAATACGAACAGCAGCTGCCAGGCGAACGGATTGAAGGCCCAGAATCCGTTCGGATAGGCCGACAGATAGAGGTCGAACTCCCAGGTGACCGCGTAGAGAACGACCGACAGCGCGAGCGTCAGGTCGGGACGCCAGCGCATCAGCCACAGGATCAACGGCAGAAACAGCATCAGCACGATGTAGAGCGGCAGCACGTCCATGTTGACCGGGCGGAAGCGCAGGATCAGCGCCTGGACGATGGTCACGTCCGGCTGCTTCAGGAAATCCATGATCCCCATCTCTTCGGTGTAGAGCGGGTTCTCGAAGCTGGTCGCCACGTAGGAGATCTCGGCGAGGAAGATCGTGAACAGGAAGACGTGCGCGACGTAGATCTGCCAGACCCGGCGCAGGATGCGCGCGGTGGCCACGACGAAGCCGGCGTCCTGCATCGCCCGCCCGTAGACGAACGCGGCGGTGTAGCCGGAGATGAAGATGAAGATTTCGGTGGCGTCGGAGAAGCCGTAGTTGCGGATCGTGAACCAGGTCAGAATGTTCGGCGGCAGATGGTCGATGAAGATCAGCCACAGGGCCAGCCCGCGGAACAGATCGAGCCGCAACTCGCGCTCGCCGATCGCCGGGAAGGTGATCGCAGGCGCGGCCGTGGTGGCGGATGCAGCAGGCGCGGTGGGCGCGGCCGTGACGGCCGGCGTCGCGGCGATGGCCGATGCAGCCGCGACGTCCGGCGCAGGCGTGGTCGCGCCGGTCTCCGCAGCCGGCGCTGGCGCGGCTGTGGCTGCGGGGACGGATGGTCCGGCAAGGCGATCGGCAATCGACGTCATCAGTCACCACGTCAAGGCTGCCAGCCCGACAGGCCCGGCAGGAGAAATGTAGGGCTGCGCAGTTTTTGCGCAAGCGATGAAGGACTTATCAGCTGGGCCGTGCCCAGTTTTTCGACTTTGGCGGACGGCCAAGAACGACCGCGTGACGCATGACCGATCGAAAGCTGCCGAGGATGCTGCCAGCCGCAACCGCAAGCCGTCACACGGCGACCAGGGCGCGCAAGCGGATGGCAGAGTCCGCGATTCTGGTGCCATAATCCGGAACTGTGTTGAAAGCACGATGGCGTTACGATTGGTTCCGGGACAAGTTTCCGCTACAATACATCCATGTACCGCGCCGTGACTCGCCACATCGAAGTGACCGTCGAACCGAACTTCCTGCCGGAGAAGTCGTCGGTCGCCGATGGCCGTTGGTTCTGGTCGTATACGGTGGTGATCACCAATACCGGCGAGGAGACCGTGCAGCTGCGCAGCCGGCACTGGATCATCACAGACGGCGTCGGCCGGCAGCAGGAGGTCCGCGGCGAGGGCGTGGTCGGCGAGCAGCCGGTGCTCGCGCCCGGCGAGCGCTTCGAATACACCTCCGGCGTGCCGCTCACCACCGCCTCTGGCTTCATGTCCGGCTCCTATCAGATGGAAAGCGCCGGCGGCGAGCACTTCGACATCGCGGTGCCCGCGTTCTCGCTGGACAGCCCCGACGGTGGCAAGCGGGTGTTGAACTAGGTCGAGACCCGACCCCGCTCGACCCACCCAGCCTCCGACGCCCTGCACGGTTCCCGGTTTCACGCTCGTCTCAGCTCGCACGCAGCCGACGACTCCACTGCTGTCGTCCCGGGCAAGCGTCCGGCAACGCGTAGCGTTGGCGGACGCGCAGACCCGGGATCCATAACCACAGGATTCAGTTTGTCGACGGCTGGAGCGGCGTTCTCGTCTCACCACTCAGCCCTGTGGTTCTGGGTCCCGGCGCGAGGCCGGGACGACACCGTTGATGTCGAGCCAGGCTGCCTTACCCTTGGCAGGGCGCGTTAGCTGAGAGTCCACGATCACGCTAAACATCATCGTTCTCGCCACGCCTTCGCGCCCGAGCTGTGTCCATTCGTCCGCCCTCTCGATCAGAGGGCGCAGGGAAGGCCGGGCCTCGGCCGAGGCCCGTGGCCCGCCTGCGGAAAAAATGCAGGCGGCAGGTACCACAGGTTCAGCCGGAACGACCCGGCCCTCCCTGCGCGACGGTTTTAGCGGCTGCTTCGCGTTCTCCCTGGTGCGCCGGGCTTTCTGGCCACCATCCCCATGCGAAGCTGGGCTTCAGCATGAGTTGACATCAGCGTCGGGATGTCAGGACCGCGCGACTTGACCGTGCGTGCATCGCCGTTCGTCCGCGCAGACTGATCCACGCTGCGTCGACACACGCCCATCGCATCCCACTGCCAACGTCTCGTGACGGTCGCGACACGCCCCTCATGCGGCAGCAGGGACGCGCGGAAATGTGCCAGTGATTTGCCCGACGGCACAAGTTGTTTGTTGCTGCGGCAGAATAGCGCGACGGGCAAGGCCAGCGTCGTGAAAGATCCGCAGAGATTGCGAACTGATAATCGCAGCCCGTGAAGAGACCGACGCCATGCCGGTGACTGCGCTCTCTCCCCCAAGGCGAAGCGAAGCTTCGCCGGGGTGGGAGAGGGCGCTGTATCAAGCAGCGAAACCGCCGAGCTCGCTCCGCATGTCATGCCAGGACGCGCGAAGCTCAATTCTCCGTCACGCCCGCTTCGTGCGGCGTGAACTCATAGACCGAGGAGCAGAACTCGCAGGTGACGACGACCTTGTCGTCCTTGACCATGTCGGCGCGGTCCTGGGGCGAGAAGCTCTTCAGCATGTTGGCGACCGCATCGCGCGAGCAGGAGCAGCGCGCCTGCAGCGGCACGAGATCGAAGACGCGGACGCCGCGCTCGTGGAACAGACGATACAGCAGCCGTTCGCCCGACAGCGAGGGATCGATCAGCTCGACGTCCTCGACGGTCGCGACCAGCGACTGGCCCTCGACCCAGGCCTCGTCTTCTTCGACCGCGTGCAGCTCTGTGCCCTCGGGCGCGTCGCCGGGATGCAGGTCGGCCTGGCGCAGACGCTCCGGCGCCTGCGGCAGGAATTGCGTCAGCAGGCCGCCGGCGCGCCAGCGGTGCTTGCCGCCGCTCCACTCCTCGCCGACGGCGAGACGCACGCGGGTCGGGATCTGCTCGGAGCGCAGGAAGTATTCGTGCGCGGCCTCCTCCAGGCTGCCGCCGGTGAGCGCAACCAGGCCCTGGTAGCGGCTCATGTCGGGGCCCTGGTCGATGGTCATCGCCAGATGACCCTTGCCGAGCAGAGCGCCGGAATGACTTTGAGCATCCTTGGCCTCGCCGAGGCGCGCCTCGTCGTAGCGCGCATAGGCGCGCAGCCGGTCGGGCGCCTGGAAGTCGACCACCAGGAACGACACCGGACCGTCGGTCTGGGTCTGCAGGATGAAGCGGCCGTCGAACTTCAGCGAGGACCCGAGCAAGGTCGTCAGCACGATGGCCTCGCCGAGCAGCTTGCCGACCGGCGCCGGATAAGAGTGCTTGGTGAGGATGTCGTCGAGCGCGGGCCCCATGCGGGTGAGCCGCCCGCGCAGATCGAGCGCCGCGACCTCGAACGGCAGCACGGCGTCATCGACCGGCACGGCGGACGGCGCGCGGCTGGTGTCGAGGTTGATGTCGGTATCGGGGGGATTGGCTGTCATGGGGCGTATTTGGGGTTGATTGGGCCGAATGGAAGGGCATACGGGCATCCCTCGGCTGTCGTCCCGGCCTTGAGCCGGGACCCATACCGCGGATGCTATCGAGGGACGTCGGTGGTCGTCGCCCGTCTGATAGCCGACGCTAAGCCGCAATCGACGGACTAAGATCGCGGCAACGACGCAGAGCAACGGCCACTACTACAAATCAGTTAGATCACGCGGTATGGGTCTCGGCTCAAGGCCGGGACGACACCGGTGGTGGTGGGGCGCAGTCGAGACCTACGCCCGCTCGCCGAAACACCACGCCAGAATGCCCTTCTGGGCATGCAGGCGGTTTTCGGCTTCGTCGAACACCACCGACTGCGGGCCGTCGATCACCTCGTCGGTGACCTCCTCGCCGCGGTGGGCGGGCAGGCAGTGCATGAAGATCGCTTCCGGCTTCGCCAGCGACATCAGCTTGGAATTGACCTGATACGGCTTGAGCAGGTTGTGGCGATGCTCGCCGTCCTTGTCGCCCATCGACACCCAGGTGTCGGTGATGACGCAGTCGGCGTTCTTCACGGCGACGTCCGGATCATGGCCGAGATGGATGTCGGCCTTGGTGGCGCGGATGAAATCCTTCATCGGCTTGCCCGGCGACAGCTGCGGCGGGGTGGCGACGTTGAGGCGGAACTTGAAGCGCTCGGCGGCATGCGCCCAGGAGGCCAGCACGTTGTTGTCGTCGCCGGTCCAGGCCACGGTGCGGCCCTCGATCGATCCGCGATGCTCCTCGAAGGTCATGACGTCGGCCATCACCTGGCACGGATGCGAGCGCCGCGTCAGGCCGTTGATGACCGGCACGGTGGCATGCGCGGCGAGCTCGAGCAGCGCCTCGTGACTGAGGATGCGGATCATGATCGCGTCGACATAGCGCGACAGCACGCGCGCGGTGTCGGCAATGGTTTCGCCGCGGCCGAGCTGCATCTCGGCGCCGGTCAGCATGATCGCCTCGCCGCCGAGCTGGCGCATGCCGACGTCGAACGACACCCGCGTGCGGGTCGACGGCTTGTCGAAGATCATCGCCAGCACCTTGCCCTCGAGCGGCTTCTTCGCCGGCTCGTTGGCCTTCAGCGTCTGCTTCATCCGGCTGGACAGCGCCAGCATGTTGCGCAGCTCTTCGACCGGCATCTCGGTGAGATCGAGGAAGTGACGCGGCGTGTTGCCCATGGTCCTGCTCATGATGCGGCCGCCTGCCTGGCAGGACCGCCCGACAGCGCCGTGCAGGCGCGATCGAGCATGTCGACCGATTGTTCGATTTCGGATTCATTGACGATCAGCGGCGGCAGGAAGCGCACGACGTTGTCGCCGGCGCCGACGGTCAGCAGCTTCTGATCGCGCAACGCGGCAACAAGATCACCCGACGGCACCACCGCCTTGACGCCGATCAAAAGACCCTCGCCGCGAATTTCCGCGATGATGTCGGGATGACGGTCTTTCACCGCCGCGAGCTTCTGCTTCAACAGCAGCGACATCTTGCGGACGTGGTCGAAGAAGCCGGGCGCCAGCATCACGTCGAGCACCGCATTGGCCGCCGACACCGCCAGCGGATTGCCGCCGAAGGTCGAGCCGTGCGAGCCCGGCGTCATGCCCGAAGCCGCCTCGGCCGTCGCGAGCACCGCGCCGATCGGGAAGCCGCCGCCCAGCGCCTTGGCCAGCGACATCACGTCCGGCGTGACGCCGAGCCAGCGATGCGCGAACAGGTCGCCGGTCCGCCCCATCCCGGTTTGCACCTCGTCGATGACGAGCAACAAGCCGTTGTCGTCGCAGAGCTGGCGCAGCGCCTTGTAGAACGTGAGCGGCGCGGTGCGCACGCCGCCTTCGCCCTGCACCGGCTCGACCAGGATGCCGGCCGTGTGCGGACCGATCGCCTTCTTCACCGCCTCGATGTCGCCGAAAGGCACCTGATCGAAGCCGTCCATCGGCGGACCGAAACCTTCGAGATATTTGGCGGAACCGGTCGCCGCGAGCGTCGCCAAGGTGCGGCCATGGAACGCGCCTTCGAACGTAATGATACGGTAACGTTCAGGATGGCCTTTCGCCGCGTGATATTTGCGCGTGATCTTGATCGCGCCTTCCATCGCCTCGGCGCCGGAATTGGCGAAGAACACGTAGTCCGCGAAGCTCTGCTCGCACAGCCTGGCGGCGAGGCGCTCGCCGTCCGGGCTCTTGAACAGGTTCGACATGTGCCAGAGTTTCGTCGCCTGCTCCTGCAGCGCCTTGACGAGATGCGGATGCGCATGTCCCAGCGAGTTGACGGCGACGCCGGAGGTGAAGTCGAGATAGCGATCACCATTGGTCGCGATCAGCCACGCGCCTTCGCCGCGCTCGAACGACAGATCGACCCGGGCGAATACGGGGAGCAGATGCGTAGCAGCAACACTTGTCATGGCGATCACATGAGCTGACGGGTGGCCGAGACACGCGCCATGCGATGCCATCGCGCATCAGGGACCCCACCCTGGAAAACAAAATGTGCCGCCTTTTCAAGGCGGCACGTGCACCTATTGTATGCGGGCGGCGGTGGGAGTCAACTACGCGTAAGCTGATGGGCCGGCGCCGGTCCGTGAGATTGCGGGCGCATGACATAGCTCAAAACATGCCACACGGAACCGCGGAATGTGTGGACGGTGACCACCGACTCTTGCGCGAGAGTCACGCCATATTGTAGCGTTTTCAGCGTCGAGTACGACATCTCGTGCGGCAGTTCTGATCCCTCTAGGAGTTCTCTAGTTCGCGTAACGTCCGGGTGCTTCACGCGCTCCCGGCGAGGGATAAGGGATTCTGCCGGCAGGGGTTTTTGAGACAAATATCGCAGCGCCGTCCCAGAATTGGCCGGCGCAACGCGAAGGGAAAGGTTCGATGACGGTATTGACCTGGTCCGACGATCGCGTCGAGCAGCTGAAGAAACTCTGGGAGGCCGGACTGTCGGCCAGCCAGATCGCCGCGGAACTCGGAAACGTGACGCGCAACGCCGTGATCGGCAAGGTGCACCGGCTGGGCCTCTCCGGCCGCGCCAAGAGCCCGGCGACCGCAGCACCGCGCCAGCGCAAGGCGGCCCGTCCGGCGCAGCCGATGATGCGCGTGGCCCGTCCGGTGGCCCGCGGCAACACGGCGCTCGCACAGGTTTTCGAGGTCGAGGCAGAGCCCGATCCGGTTGCATTCGACAACGTCGTGCCGATGAACCAGCGGCTGTCGCTGCTGGAGCTCAATGAAGCGACCTGCCACTGGCCGGTCGGCGATCCCTCCAGCCCGGACTTCTTCTTCTGCGGCGGCAAGGCGCTTTCCGGCCTGCCCTATTGCGCGCAGCATTCGCGCGTCGCCTATCAGCCCGCGGCCGACCGGCGCCGCCAGCCGGCGAAGTCGACGACGCGCTGAGCGCGCGTGCCGCGCCAACTAACAAGCCATGAGGATGGCCCGGCTCGCGCCGGGCCTTTTGCATTCTGGACGGTCAGGATCCGCGTTGCGGCCGAGACTGCGGGAAGCACGCCGTGAAGGCCGCGCCGTTGCGCGGCACGCTCTCGATCAGCAGCCGGCCGCGATGCCGGTTGAGGATGTGCTTCACCAGCGACAGGCCGAGGCCCGTGCCGCCCTGGGCACGGCTGTCGCCGACATCGACGCGATAGAAGCGTTCGGTCAGCCGCGGCAGATGCTCCGGCGCGATGCCGGGGCCGAAATCACGCACCTTGACCCGGATCTCCGGCGCGTTCTCGGCCGAGACGGCCTGCTCCAGCGACACCACCACCCGGCCGCCGGAGGCGCCGTATTTCAGCGCGTTCTCGATCAGGTTCTCGAACACGCGCAGCAGCTCCTCGCGATCGCCCGCAATGGTGACCGGCGCCTCCGGCAGGCTGGTCTCGATCACCACCTGGCGCTCCCTGGCCAGCGGCTCGAGACCGTCGGTGACCTGGCGGATGATCGGAACGACGTCGACCAGCGTGTCGGGGCGGACATGCGCCGACAGCTCCACGCGCGACAGCGACAGCAGATCGTCGATCAGCCGCGCCATCCGCGTGGCCTGGGTATGCATGATGCCGAGGAAGCGCTCGCGCGCCTTGGGATCGTCCTTGGCCGGGCCCTGCAAGGTGTCGATGAAGCCGGACAGCGCGGCGAGCGGCGTGCGCAGCTCGTGGCTGGCATTGGCGACGAAATCGGCGCGCATCTCCTCGACCCGGCGCAGCGGGGTCAGGTCGCGGAATGTCATCAGCATGCACTTGTCGGTGCCGCCGAACGCGGTCGGCACCGGAACGGGGACGATGACCAGCTCCATCCAGCGGTCGACCGGCACGTGGTCGTGATAGCTCGCACGCCGGATCTCGGTGGTGGCGATCGCCTCGCGCAGCGCGGTGATGATCTCGGGCGAGCGCAGCGCGAACTGGGCGAGCTCGCCCTTGCGCAGAGCCGGCGCGAGCTGCGCCGCCGCCGCGTTGAGATGGATGACGCGGCCGGCGCGGTCGAGCAGCACGGCGGGATCGGGGATGCCGTCGACGACGGCGCTGACGGCCGGCGCTTCCACGGGATTGGCGTGGCGCTCCTCCTCGCGCTTGGCGACCGCGCTGTGCAGCCGCCACGGCACCAGCGCGGCGGCGGCGATGCAGAGAAACACCGCCAGCGCCCGGAGCGGCAGCAGCTCGTCGAGCAGCACCAGCCCCGCCAGCGCCAGCGCGGCGGCCAGCAGAATGATGGCCGAATGCCGCAGCCGGTCCGGCCACGGGGTGAAGATGGTCAGGTTGGAGTGGGAGGGAGCGTCGAGGGCCATCGCGTCCTAGTCTGCTCCACTTGTCGCGTCAGGCACCGGAATCGCTGCGCTTCCTCACATAAGCGGCCTCGGGCGGGGGGCCCGGATCGAGGCTGAGCGCCGCCTGGCGCAGCCGCTTCGACCTGGCGCTGATGATAACCTCCCGAAACGTCAGCAGGATTACAGAAATGAGGAACGGCGCCAAATAATACAGCATCCGGAACAGCAGCATTCCGGCGAGCAGCTCCTCGCGGTCCATCTGCCAGAGGCCGACGAGCATGGCGGCGTCGAACACGCCGAGCCCGCCCGGCGAGTGGCTGGCGAAGCCGAGCAGCGTCGCGGAGACGAAGATCACGGCGACCACGACGAAGCCGAGATTGGGCTCGTCCGGCACCAGCACGTACATCGCCAGCGCGCAGAAGCCGAGATCGACGATGCCGATCACGATCTGCAGGAGTGTCAGCGGCCCGCCCGGCAGCACCACGGTCCACGGCCCGCGGCCGACCACGCGCGGCTTGGTCCAGACCCAGGCGACATAGCCCATCAGCCCGACCAGGATGGCGATCGCCGCCATGCGGTTGACCCAGGGCGGCAGCTGGTCGATCGAGGCCGCGGCCTCCGGATGATAGCAGATGCCCATGCCGAGTACGGCGGCGTTGCCGAGCCAGAAGGTCAGGCCGGCGAGGAAGCAGATCTTGGCGACGTCGATCGCGTTCAGCCCATGGGCCGAATAGATGCGGTAGCGCACGGCGCCGCCGGTGAACACGCTGGCGCCGACATTGTGGCCGATCGAATAGCTGGTGAACGCAGCCAGCGCGTTGATGCGATACGGCACGTGGTCGTGGCCGATCGCGCGCACCGCGAACAGGTCGTAGAAGGTCAGCGTGAAATAGCCGGCGGCGACGAACAAGGCGGCGAGCGCGATCTGGTGCGGCTCCGTGCTCTTGATCGCCTCGAGAACCTCGTAGGTGTCGATGCCGCGCAGCATGTGGTAGAGGACGTAGCAGGCGACCGCGATGACGGCGATGCTGATGAGCACGCCGAGCTTGTGCAGGACTTGCTTCTCGCGCAGGAACGTGGCCGCTCCGCGTATGGCTTCAAGCATCTACACCTCTCACCGTGATCCGATCACGACGGCCGGGGACAGGGCGCCCTGGAGGTCGCCACGTCATGTGCGCATACAACGCCCTCGTAGCGCGTTTCGACGCATTGGGGAACAAGGGGCGTGTGAACAAAAGCGTACACATGGTTATACTTAGCAGGCTTTACGGAATTGCCATGCACCCTTTTGCCGCACATGGGGCAATGCGGCGGCACGGCACTGAGGCATGACGGACGGCAAGATCTCCGCACCGTCTCGTTCAACCTGCGCACCGCCGGTTAAACTTCGGTGAGGAGCGCCAATCTCCGGGCTTTTTCTGGAGGCTCCGGGCGGGCCCGACGCATGACCAGACGATAAGCGTCGGCTGCCGCTTTGACAGGCCAAGCTGTTGTCAAACCTTCGTGTCTCGCGGCCGCACGGGCTCGGCAGCAGGGGCTTACGCGGATCTCGCCCGCGTCAGGCCGCCGACCGCTGCCGCATGCTGCGGGTCACCACCAGCGCCCGCAGCCAGGTGCCGATCGCGCAGCCGAGCAGATAGGGCACGAACAGGATCAGCAGCAGATCGAGCCAGTAGCCGGCCCGGCCGGGAACGATGCAGGCGACGGTCGCCGCCACCAGTCCCGCTGCCAGCGCCGCCAGCAGCCAGGTCAGCCAGCCCGACACGCCGGGCGCCCGGTGAACCACCGCGACCCAGCCCATGGCCAGCCCGATGGCGAAGGCCCCGGTCAGCCAGCCCCAGTGGAAGGCAATCAGATAGGCCATGACGTCACCTCACCACGAATTCGATGCGCCGGTTCTGCGCCCGGCCGTCGCCGGTGTCGTTCGACGCGACCGGTTGAGTGCTGCCATAGCCGATCGCCGAGAAGCGGTCGGCCGGCAGCCCGGCCCTGGTCAGGTAGTCGACCACGGCCTGCGCGCGCTTCTGCGACAGCACCTGATTTGCAGCCGCATCGCCCTCGCCGTCGGTGTGGCCGATGATCTCGACATTGGCGGTGGGGCAGCGGAACGCGATCTCGACCATGCGGTCCAGCAGGCCGGTGGAATCCCGGTCGAGGTCGCTGCGGCCGGTCTCGAAGCGGATCTTGGCCTTGCCGAGCACGTTCGTGAACAGCTGCTGGCACACCGTCGGGTCGACCGGGGCTGCGGCCGGCTTGACCGTGATCTCCGCCTTGACCTGCCAGCCCTGCGGGACCTCCTTGGCGAGCCCCGTCCGGATCTGGGCGGCGGCGGCATCATAGAGCGCATCGCCGGAAATCTTGATGTCGCGATCCGAGACCACCAGCGTGCCGGTCGACAGCCGCGACAGCGCGCCGAGCGCCGGCACCACCGCGTTCACGAAATTCGTCGGCGCACCGATGCTGTTCTTGAGATTGTCGACGACCTTCTCGTTGAAGAACTTGCGTGAGGACGAGCCGACCACGACGGCATGGATGTTCTCGTCGGGCACGTTGCCGGCGAGCGTCACGGTGACCGCGACCGGATCCTTGTAGGCCTGGAAGATGTAGGGCGGCGCCTTGACCTCGTTATTGGCGACCTTGAAGCCGTCCGGCAGCTTGCCGAGCGCGGCGGCGATCGACTCGCGGCCGCCGAGCTCGCGCGCCATGCCGGTCAGCGTGACGTCGCCATCCGAGATCGTGAACCGGCCGTCCTTCAGCTTGCCGATCTGGCCGATCAGCAGCAGCGCGGCGTCCTCGAAGCGGGCCGGCGCGCCACGCGCCAGCCCCATCTGGTCCGCGACCTCGACGCCGGGCAGCGCCGCACGCGTCGCCTCCATCAGCCTGCCCTTGAGCGCCGGCAGCGGCGCGCTGCCGCCCAGGGTCACGCGGACGACGTCGCGCTCGGCCGACCACACGAAGGGCTTGGCCTCGGGCACCAGCCGGGTCTGGTCGTTGACGAGCCGCACGCCGGCGACGGCATCGACCGCAGACACGGCATCACGGCGTCCGGCCTCGGAAAACGCGTCGGCGCGGAGCGAGACGTCGCGGCCATCGACGGCGATGCTGGTCTTGTCGAGAACGGCCCCCTTGAGTGCGGCCGAACTGCGGCCCGCGAGATCATTTTCCAGCGGAACGGTGCTGGTCCAGGCGGCAAAGCCCCAAAGCACGATCAGCGGGATGACGCCGGGCCACCATTTGCCGCTCCACCTGAAAAGTCCGCGCATTCGTCATCCGTCGCATCGAGGAAGCAGAGAGAAAACAAACCCTTGCGGGCCTGTCAAACCGGAAATCATCGCGGCCCTCCGGTACGTTTCGACCGGAGGCTAAGGGTTTCTTCAATCATTCGTCGGTAACCTTGTCCCGACATCCACCGGGCCGCTTATTTCAGATGAGGCGATTTCGCAAAACCTTTATCCGCGCCGGCCTGGAAGCGCTGTATCTCAGCGGCGCGCATGTCTGGCTGCGACCGATCTTCTCAGGCGTCGGCGCGATCTATACGCTGCATCACGTGCGGCCGCGGCGCGACGCCGATTTCCAGCCCAATTGTCATCTGGAAGTCACCCCCGAATTCCTCCGCGAGATGCTGTCGCATCTGCGCGACCACGACATCGAGATCATCACGCTCGACGAGTTGCACCACCGGCTGGTGGAGCGCAATTTCGCGCGCCGCTTTGCCTGCTTCACCTTCGACGACGGCTATCGCGACAACCGCGACTATGCGCTGCCGGTCATGCGCGAGTTCGACGCGCCGTTCACGATCTATGTGACGAGCGACTTCGCGGAAGGCCGCGGACGGCTGTGGTGGGTGGCGCTCGAGCTCGTCGTCGCGAAGGCCGAGGCGATCGACATCGAGATCGGCGGCCTTGCGCTGCGGCTCGATGCATCGACGCCGGCAGCCAAATGCGTGACGTTCCAGCGCCTGCACGACTGGCTGCGGTCGTTGCCGGGGGACCACGACATCCAACGCGAGATCGGCGCGCTATGCGCCAGGAACGGCATCGACGACGCCTCGATCTGCCGCGAGCTCTGCATGTCCTGGGACGAGTTGAAGGCGCTGTCGGCCGAGCCGCTCGTCTCGATCGGCGCGCATTCGATCAGCCACTGCAATCTCGCCAAGCTGAGCGAGGAGACGGCGCGGATCGAGATTGCCGAAAGCCGGACGCGGATCGAGACCGAGTTGCAGCGATCCGTGCTGCACATGGCCTATCCCTACGGCGATCGCGCCGCCGCAGCGCAGCGGGAATTCGTGCTGGCCGCGGCGAGCGGCTACAAGACTGCGGTGACGACGCGGCCCGGCATGATCTTCGCCGAGAGCGCCGATCATCTCACCGCTCTGTCGCGCGTCTCGTTGAACGGACACTACCAGGATGCCCGCGTGCTGCCGGTGCTGACCTCCGGCGCGGCGACCGCGATGTGGAACGGCTTCCGCCGCATCGACGCGGCGTAAGGCCGCCCCACGCCCTCCTCCGACCAAATTTCGGCGCACGCATTCGCGCGACTGCGTCTCACTTGACAGTGCCGGCGCGTCCTGCCCACAAGCGCACGACATAAGGAAAGGGAGGCACCATGCTCAACAATCTGTTCTCGCTCGAAGGGCGCATCGCGCTCGTCACCGGCGGCTCGCGCGGCATCGGCAGGATGATCGCCTCCGGCCTGCTCGCGCATGGCGCGGCGCGGGTCTACATCACCGCGCGCAAGGCCGGTCCGTGCGAGGAGACTGCGAAGGCGCTGACGGCGGAATATGGCGGCGAATGCATCGCGCTGCCGATCGACATCTCGACCATGACCGGCATCGACATGCTCGCCGCCGAGATCAGGAAACGCGAGCCCAAGCTCGACATCCTCGTCAACAATGCCGGCGCTGCCTGGGGCGCGGAGTTCGACGAGTTTCCCGAGAGCGGCTGGGACAAGGTGATGAATCTGAACCTGAAGACGCCGTTCTTCCTCACCAAGGCGCTGGCGGCTCCCCTGCGCGCAGCAGCGAGCGCCGAGCGGCCGGCCAAGGTGATCAACATCGCCTCGATCGACGGCATCTTCGTCAATCCGCTGGAGACCTATTCCTATGCGGCGAGCAAGTCCGGCCTGATCCACCTGACGCGGCGCATGGCGGCGAAGCTGATCAAGGACCACATCGTGGTGACGGCGATCGCACCGGGCCCGTTCAAGTCCGACATGAACAAGGCGGCGCGCGACAATGCCGACGAGGTCGCCGCGCGCGTGCCGGCCGGCCGCATCGGCACCGATGAGGACATGGCGGGAACGGCGATCTTCCTGGCGTCGCGCGCCGGCGACTACGTGGTGGGCAATACGATCGCGGTGGACGGCGGCATCGTCTACGCGAACCCGGGCATTCCGGGCGCGGGCTGGGATAGCTGAGGCCGAATAGCGAATAGCGAATAGCGAATAGCGAATAGGCCAATATCCCTACTCGCTATTCGCCACTCCCTATTCGCTTCTCGTCAGGTCTCGATCTTCACGTACTCGAAATCGCCCGGCTTGTTGTCGATGCCGACCTTGGGCGGGGCGATCCAGGAGGCGTATTCGCCGATCTCGGTCACCGGCTTCATCAGCGAGGAGATGTAGGCGCCGTCGTCGGCCGAGGGCAGCCAGTCGCCCTTGCGCTTCTGCCAGGTGCCCGCGTCGATCAGGATGCCGTCGGGCGTCGCATGGACGTCCTTGAACTCGCCGATCGCGCGGTGGAAAGCGGTATGCGGCAGCTTCAGCTCGAAGTCGTAGCCGGCCGTGGTGATGATCTTGTTCCAGCGCAACAGACCCTTGATGCAGTCCTGCGAGTAGTCGTCGCGCAGGCGCATGTTGAGTGCAGTCAGCGCCGGCTCGTCGACGCGCTTGATCTCGCCATCGACCAGTTTGAGCACCGGATAGGTCGAGTTCTTGAGCTGGTGATCGTCCTGGATCTGGGTCTCGTGGTAGCGGCCCTTGATGCCGGCGTTGAAGGCGTTCGCCGCGTTGGTCGAGACCTCCGAGCCGAACAGATCGAGCGACAGCGTGTAGTGCAGGTTCAGCTTCTTCTGGATGGTCGGCAGGTCGATGACGCCGAGCGCGCGCACCTTGGCGATATCGGTGGGATCATCGATGCCGGCGGCGCGCATCGCATCGACGGTGCGCTGGATGACGCGGCCGACGCCGGTCTCGCCGACGAACATGTGGTGCGCTTCCTCGGTCAGCATGAAGCGGCAGGTGCGCGACAGCGGATCGAAGCCGGACTGCGCGAGCGAGTGCAGCTGCATCTTGCCGTCGCGGTCGGTGAAGTAGGTGAACATGAAGAACGACAGCCAATCCGGCGTCTTCTCGTTGAAGGCACCGAGCATGCGCGGAGAGTCCGCGTCGCCCGAGCGGCGGCGCAGCAGATCATCTGCCTCCTCGCGGCCGTCGCGGCCGAAATATTTCTGCAGCAGGTAGACCATCGCCCAGAGGTGACGGCCCTCCTCGACGTTGACCTGGAACAGGTTGCGCATGTCGTAGAGCGACGGCGCGGTCTTGCCGAGATGCCGCTGCTGCTCGACCGAGGCCGGCTCGGTGTCGCCCTGGATCACGATCAGGCGGCGCATCAGCGCGCGGTATTCGCCGGGGACCTCCTGCCAGGCCGGCTCGCCGTAATGCTCGCCGAACGGGATCTTGCGATCCTCTTCCTGCGGGGCCAGCAGGATGCCCCAGCGATAATCGGGCATCTTGACGTAGTCGAACTTGGCCCAGCCGCGCGGATCGACCGAATATGCCGTGCGCAGATACACCAGCGACTGCTGGAAGCCCTCGGGCCCCATGTCGTTCCACCAATCGACATAGCCGGGATGCCAGCCCTCAAGTGCCTTGAGGACCTGACGGTCCTCAGCAAGATTCACGTTGTTGGGGATCTTCGTGCTGTAGTCGACGTTCATGATATTCATATTCATCGCCGTGCTCCTTGGCCGGCGAATAGCGAATGGCGAGTAGCGAATGGAGCACCGCCCAATTCGCAACACCCCTATTCCCTATTCGCACCTCCCTATTCGCTCTTCTCTGCTCTCAGACTCTCGTCATGTCATACTGCGGCCGCTCGCCGGTGCCGTAGCGCCGGAGTGCGCCGTCCTCGCCGACCGCGTTGGGGCGCTGGAAGATCCAGTTCTGCCAGGCGGTCAGGCGGGCGAAGATCTTCGACTCCATCGTCTCGGGACCGGCGAAGCGCAGATTGGCTTCGAGACCGGTGAGGCTGTCGGGCGAGAAGCTGGCGCGCTCCTCGAGGAAGACGCGGATCTCGTCCTCCCAGTCGATGTCATCCAGCGCGAAGGTGACGAGCCCGAGCTCCTCGGCTTCATCGGCCTCCAGCGGCTTGCCGACGTGCTCGTGCACGCGCTCGAGCCCGTTGGGATCGTCGAGGAAGCGCGACTGCAGCCGGGTCAGGCCGTGGCTCATCGGGTAGGGGCCGAAATTCATCGCCGACAGTTCGATCGCCGGCGCCGGGCGGTTGTCGCCCTGGATGGTGCCGATCAGCATGTAGGAGCGGTCGGAGGCGAACACGAGCTCGGCCAAGGTGCCGGCGAAGCAGGAGCCGGGCTCGACCAGGGTCACCAGCGTGCGCGACGTGACGTCGATGCGCTTGAGCACGCGCTTCCAATAATGCCTGATCTCGTTGACCAGCCAGTGCGCCTTGTTGGCTTCGAGGAACGCATCGTGCGCAAGCACCTGGGCGCGGTCGCCATGCGACTTGAACACCAGCATGGCGATGCCGAGCTCGTTGATGCGCAGATGCAGGATGGCGTCGTCGAGCTCGCGCGCAACCTGCAGGGGCCAGAACGACGCGCCCTGCCCGATCATGCCGTCGATATCGGCCGGCGGCGCGGCCTCGGGCGCCGAGATCGTGATGGTGGCGATGCGAGCGGCACGGTCGATGTCGACATTGACGAAGCCGTAGCGCACGCTCGACGCATCGATCACGCGCTTGAGCGGGGTCAACTGAACGCCCTTGCCGCTGCCGTTGCGCTTGGAGGCGGCCGCGAACTCCTTGGCACGCTCGGCGACCTTGGCATCGACCTTGGAGTTCGGCGCGATCTCGTCGACCAGGCGCCACTGCACGGCGCGCTTGCCCTTGACGCCCTCTTCCGTGGTGCAGAACGCGTCCGCGCGGTCGCGGCGCACCTTGCGCTTGTCGACGACGCGGGTGAGACCGCCGGTGCCCGGCAGCACCGCGAGCAGCGGCACCTCGGGCAGCGACACCGAGGACGAGCCGTCATCGGCGAGGATGATGTGATCGGTGGCGAGCGCGAGCTCATAGCCGCCGCCGGCCGCGGTGCCGTTGACGACGGTGATGAAACGCTGCCCGGAATTCTCGGATGAATCCTCGAAGCCGTTGCGGGTCTCGTTGGTGAACTTGCAGAAGTTGACCTTGTGGGCGTGGGTGGCGCCCGCCAGCATGCGGATGTTGGCGCCGGCGCAGAACACGCGCGGCTTGGCCGAGCGCAGCACCACGACCTTCACCTCTGGATGTTCGAAGCGCAGCCGCTGCACGGCATCGGCGAGCTCGATGTCGACGCCGAGATCATAGGAATTGAGCTTGAGCTGGTAGCCCTCGAACAGGCCGCCATTCTCGTCGACGTCCATGGCGAGCGTCGCCACCTCGCCGTCGATCGACAGCTTCCAATGCTTGTAGCGGGAGGGATCGGTCTGGAAATCGATGAACGTCTTGCCTCCCGCGAGCACGCGGTCTTCCCCGGCCATGAGTCACCCTTACGTTGGAGTGCTTTATCGTTGAGATGTAAAATAATGCATGTTCTGGCTGACGTCTACGCCAAAAAGACTAAACATGCATTTTATTTCATGTTCGTGAGCCCGGCGCCGGCAAGGTGGCGGCCGCGAATTCGGCGATGACCCGCAAGGTCGCCTCGGGCGCCTCGCGATGCGGGGAATGGCCGGTCCTGGGCAGCATCGCGACCTCGACCGGGCAATAGCACTCCTCCTGGATGATCTCGACCTGGCGGACGGTGCCGTACTGATCGTCGACGCCCTGGATCACGGCCACGGGGACGCGGATGTAGGCGAGATCGCCGGTGATGTCCCAGGCGCGGAACGCCGGATCGAGCCAGGCGCCGTTCCAGCCATGAAACGCGTTGTCGACGTCCTTGTGCCAGCGCGCGAGCTTGGCGCGCAGCTCAGTGGTTTCGTAGGCCGTCTTGATCGCGGCGATGGACGCCACCGAGACGTCCTCGACGACGACATGGGGGGCGATCAGCACGATGCCGTCGAGGCGATGATCGGCGCGGCTGCCGGCATAGATTGCCGCGATCGACGCGCCATCGGAATGGCCGACGAGAAGGCCGCGCCGAAAGCCGATCGCATCGAGCAGCTTCGGCAGCACGTCGCGCGCCTCGCGCTGCATGTAGTCGAGCGGACGCGGCAGGCGCACGGCGCTGGAGGCGCCGTAGCCGGCGCGGGAATAGGCGAACACCGACGTGCCGGTGGCTTGCTGGAGCTTGTCGGGGAAATCGCCCCACAGGCCGACCGAGCCGAGGCCCTCGTGCAACAGCACGATGCACGGAGCATCGGACGGCTGCGGGCCGATCAAGCGATATTCGAGTGAGGCGCCGTCGATGGCGAGGAAGCCGTTAGCTTCGAGCGTCATGCGCTATTCTCTCCTTCGTCATGCCCGGGCTTGCCCCGCCTGCGCGGCCGAAGCCGCTTCGGCGCGGCGAAGGCCCGGGCATCCACGTCTTTCCTTCTCGCAGAGAGATGGATGGCCGGGTCAAGCCCGGCCATGACGACAACTAACAGCAGGGCCAACTCACGGGCAGGAAGACCAACTATTGACTCGCTCCCTCGCGCAGCTTGAAGCGTTGGATCTTGCCGGTGGCGGTTTTCGGTAAGGAGTCCACCACCTCGATCCAGCGCGGATATTTCCATGGGCCGATCTTCTGCTTGACGTGATCCTTCAGCGCCTCATGCAGCGTCTCGCGATCGACGCTCGGGCGCAGCACGACATAGGCCTTCGGCTTCAGCAGTCCTTCCCCATCGGCTTCCGGCACGACCGCGGCTTCCAGCACCGAGGGATGCGTGATCAGCGCGCTTTCGACCTCGAACGGCGATACCCAGATGCCGGAGACTTTGAACATGTCGTCGGAGCGGCCGCAGAAGGTGTAGCGACCCTCGGCGTCGCGGACGTATTTGTCGCCGGTGCGCGTCCAGTAGCCCTCGAAGGTCGAACGGGTCTTGTGGCGCTGATTCCAGTAGCCCTCGCCGGCCGAGGGCGCATGCACCAGCATCTCGCCGACCTCGCCGTCCGGCACGTCCTGCCCGGCCTCGTTGACGAGGCGGACCTGATAGCCCGGCACGGGGCGGCCGGAGGAACCGTATTTGATGTCGCCCGGCGCGTTCGACAGGAAGATGTGGAGCAATTCGGTGGAGCCGACGCCGTCGAGAATGTCGACGCCGAAGCGCGCCTTCCAGGCGTTGCCGACGGATTCCGGCAGCGCCTCGCCGGCCGAGGTGCAGATGCGCAAGGCGCTACCCGCCTTCTCGTGGCGCAGCGACTCGTCGTGCAGCATCGCCGCGAACAGCGTGGGCACGCCGTAGAAGATGGTCGGGTTGAAGCGGTTGAGCAGCTTGAACATCAAAGCCGGCGTCGGGCGCTCCGAGTTGAGGATCGTGGTGGCGCCGACCGACAGCGGGAATGTCAGCGCGTTGCCGAGGCCATAGGCAAAGAACAGCTTGGCGGCGGACAGGCAGACGTCGTTCTCGCGGATGCCGAGCACCTGGCTGGCGTAGGTCTCTGCCGTTGCGGCGAGATTGCCATGCAGATGGCGCACGCCCTTGGGCATGCCGGTCGAGCCGGACGAGTACAGCCAGAACGCCGGCTCGTCCTCGTGGGTGGCGACGGTGTCAAAATGATCGCTCTCGCGCGCGAGCTCTTCGGACAGCAGCTTGTGGCCGAACGCGTTGCTGCCGGAGACGACCACGCAGTTGAGGTCCGGCATCCGCCCGACGATGTCTTTGACCACAGGATACAGCGCCTCGGAGACGAACAGCACGCGGGCGCGGCAGTCGGCCAGCACATAGGCGTATTGCTCCGAGGTCAGCAGCGTGTTCAGCGGCACCGGCACGATGCCGGCGCGCATCGCGCCGAGAAAGACCGCGGGAAAATCCACCGTGTCGAGCATGATCATCGCCACGCGCTCCTCGCGGCGGACGCCGAGGCGGCGCAGCAGATTGGCGACGCGGCAGGACTGCTGCTGCAGGCCGCGATAGGTCAGCTCGGACACCGTGTCGGTGTAGGCGAGCTTGTCGCCGCGGCCGGCCTCGACATTGCGGTCAAGCAGCCACGACACCGCATTGTACGACTTCACGGCGTTCCTCCCCCGATTTTTGAATTATAATTCATAGAAGGCCACCAACATCGCTTGCTGTCAATCCTCCTCGGCATTATGTTTCCTAGTCAAAAGAGTACCTCAGGGATATGACGCCAGACAGCGACGCCCCGCGCGACGGCCAATCCGCAGCCGAGACCGATTTCCTCGACCAGCTGGGCCAGCGGGTGCGGCGGATGCGCGGCCTTGCCGGCATGTCGCGCAAGGTGCTGGCGGAGGTCTCCGGCATTTCCGAGCGCTACATCGCCCAGCTCGAAAGCGGCAAAGGCAACGTCTCGATCGTGCTGCTGCGCCGCATCGCAAACGCCATCAACGCACCGCTCGACGACATCATTCCCGGCGGCGAGCCGTTGCCGGACTGGCCGGTGATCCGCGATCTCCTGAAGAAGGCGAGCCCGAGCCAGATCGCGCAGGTCAAGGAGCTGCTCGCCGGCGGCGCCTCGGCGCCGCTGCGTCGGACGTTCTCCGGCATTGCGCTGATCGGGCTGCGCGGCGCCGGCAAGTCGACGCTGGGCCGGATGCTGGCGGAGCGGATCGGCTGGAGCTTCGTCGAGCTCAACAAGGAGATCGAGCGGCAGAATGGGCTCTCGGTCGCCGAGATCATCGCGCTCTACGGCCAGGAAGGCTTTCGCCGCATGGAGCAGGCGGCGCTGGTGCAGTTGCTCGCGCGGAAGGAGCTGATGGTGCTGGCGACCGGCGGCGGCATCGTCTCAGAGCCGGTGACCTTCGACCTGATCCTGAATGCGTTCTACACGATCTGGCTCAAGGCCGAGCCGGAGGAGCACATGGGGCGCGTGCGCAAGCAGGGCGACCTGCGGCCGATGGCCGACGACCGCTCCGCGATGGCCGAGCTGCGCAACATTCTCGCCAGCCGCGAGCCGCTGTATGCGCGGGCGAATGCGGTGGTGGATACGGCCGGGCTGACGGTGGATGCGGCCGCCGCGCGGCTCGGCGAGGCGGTGAAGCCGGTCATTGCCAACGAAGCCCGGATGTTCGCGCGGGGGTGAGCTACCCGCCGGTCGCGGCGATCGCGCGATCGTGGGCTTCGAGAATCGTCTTCAGCTTCTCCTTGGTGTCCTGCACGTCGGCGCCGGTCCTCTCGTCGAGCAGCAGGCGATTGAGCGCGCTGTGGGTCAGCCGGTTGGCGACCCATTTGCGCTCGAAGCCGAGCTTGGACTGCACGGTCGAGATGATCGTGACGCACAGCGACAGCACCGTCGCGACGGTCTTCGGGTCAAGGCCGGCAATGGCGCTGCTGGTCTGCGACAGCACCGCGGCGGTGGCGCTGAACACCACGACGCACACGGTGGAGCCGTGATTGGCGAAGCTCCATAGCTTCTGCCCCCGGCCGCTCCAGCGCAGCGCGTCGTTCAGCGTGTGCGCGACGAAATCCGCGCCACTCTCTTGCTCATGCCCGTTCGCCATCGTCTGCTCCCCCAGCCGGTTCGCCCACTGATTGAGAGACGATCCAACGACAACGGCCGGTCTCGCGCAAGCAAGACCGGCCGAATAGGAGAACGATGAGCGAGAATCAGCCCTGCCCTTCGATCCCCCGCAGCTCCGCATAGGTCAGCGGCGTCAGGCCTGCGCCATCAAAATAGATGAAGCGCAGGCGGCGGCGGCGGGAGATGAAGTTCGACGGCAGGGGATCGTAGCGGAAGGTGCTGCCGCCGAGATGCGGCGTCAGGCTGCCGACATCGGTCAGCGCGTCGATCTCGACGCGCAGCAGCTTCAGGCTCTCGCCCTCGCGCAGGATCTCGAACGGGATGCGCGCGAGCCGCAGGAAGCTGGTCGGATCGGGGGCCGCGATGAAGCCGTCGACGAAGGCGGCTTCGACCTTGTCGAGATCGGGCTCGACCACCGGCGCGGGCTTGGCGCCTTCCGGCTGATGCGGCGTCTGCCACTGCACCGGGGAGCGGTGGCCGTGCGGATGGTTGTGGCCGGGGCCGTGCGGCGGATGATCGTGATGATGGTCATGACCATGATCGTGGTGATGGTCATGATGATGGCCGTGATGGTGGTGATGATGGCGCATCGCGGACCTCAGAAGCTGACCGGCTTGTTGATGATATGCTTGTGGCTGCCGAGCTTGCCATGGGCGACCATCGAGCCGAGCGCCTCGACGACGACGCGGACGCCGATCAGCGCGGTGATGTCGGAGGTGTCGTAAGGCGGCGAGACTTCGACCACTTCGAGCCCGCACAGGCCCTCGGCGGCGACGAGGCCGAGCAGCTTCAGCGCCTCGCGCGGCAGGAAGCCGCCGGGCTCCGGCCAGCCGGTGCCGGGCACGAAGCCGCAATCGATGGAGTCGACGTCGAACGAGATGTAGACGGCGTCGGCATCCTTCCAGGCCAGCTCCAGCGCGATCTCCGCGGTCTTCTCCAGGCCGATCTTCTCGATGTCGGCGATGGTCAGCACGTTGGTGTTGCGCTTGCGCGCGACCTCGACGCCCTCGCGCGGCACCTGCCAGCCGCCGATGCCGAGCTGCACCAGATTGGTCGGGGACACGTTCGGCAGGTTGGTCGCCCAGTACCAGGGCGTGGTGTGCAT
This sequence comes from Bradyrhizobium sp. SZCCHNS2022, assembly GCF_032377575.1. Lineage (NCBI taxonomy): Bacteria > Pseudomonadati > Pseudomonadota > Alphaproteobacteria > Hyphomicrobiales > Nitrobacteraceae > Bradyrhizobium > Bradyrhizobium sp. SZCCHNS2022. Next base: position 5,388,971 of record NZ_JAUHHZ010000001.1, read on the forward strand.
GCGCTCGTCGAGATCCTTCTCCTGGATGTCGATGTGGCGGTCGAAATGGATGATGCCGATCTTCTTGTCGGTGCACTGCGCGATGCCGCGCACGCAAGGGAAGCCGATCGAATGGTCGCCGCCGAGCATGATCGGCAGCGCGCCGGACGAGGCCACATGCGCGACGCCGCGGCTGATCTGGTCGAAGCTCTTTTCCAGATTGGCGGGAATGGTGAAGACGTCGCCGGCATCGCACAGGGTCATCTGCTCACGCAGGTCGACGCCGAGCTCGTAGTTATAGGGCGTGTACAGCGCCGAGATGCGGCGGATGCCCTGCGGCCCGAAGCGGGTGCCGGGGCGATAGGTGGTGCCGGAATCGAAGGGAATGCCGATCACGGCGGCGTCGTATTTGCCGACGTCGCGGACGTTCTCGACATAGGGCGCCTTCATGAAGGTGTTGATCCCCGCGAAATGCGGCAGCTCACCGCGCGCAAACGTCGGGATGTCGCGATCGGTCAGCGTGTCGGCGCCCGGCAGGCCCATGTCGAGCGCCCATTGCCGCTCCTTGCGCCAGCCGTTCGTCGGCAGCTTGCCCTCGGCTTCCAGCGCCTGCCAGCCCTGCGTGGCCATCTTGTCGAAGTCCGGATGGTGCCGGCGCAAGGTCTGGCGCTGCGGCTGCAAGCCGGCACGGCGGGTGCGCCGCATGGCGGGGAATGACATGAAATTCTCCTTCGTTTCTTCTGGGTGTTATTGCGCCGCCTGGACGCTGGCGCGGATGAAGCCGAGCACGGGCACCGCGCTGTCGCGGGTGAGATCGAGGTCGTAGGTGATGCGCGCGCCGAAGCGTTCCGGGGCCTGCGGGTCCTTGCGCGGCCGATCGAGCGCGATCAGCCGCGTGGCGAGGCCGAACGCCTCCTTGATGTCGTGGGTGACCATCACGATGGTCATGTTGTGCTCGCGCCACAGCGGCTTGATCAGCGCATGCATCTGCGCGCGGGTGCCGGGATCGAGCGCACCGAAGGGCTCGTCGAGCAGCAATACGCGCGGCTGCTTGGCAAGCGCCTGCGCGATCGCAAGCCGCTGCTGCATGCCACCGGAGAGCGCGCTCGGATATTTGTCGGCGTGAGGCCCGAGGCCGACCGCCTCGATCAGCGCGCGGCTCTTCTCCACCGCGTCCTTGCGCGCCGCGCCGAACAGCCGCGCCGTGAGCGGGCTCGCCGCGAGCTCATAGCCGAGCAGGACGTTGCCGAGCACGGTGAGATGCGGGAACACCGAATAGCGCTGGAACACGATGCCGCGGTCCGGACCGGGCTCGGCCGGAAACGGCTGGCCGTCGAGCAGTACCGCGCCCTGGCTCGGTTTCTCCTGGCCGAGGATCAGCCGCAGGAACGTGCTCTTGCCGGCGCCGGACGGGCCGACGATCGAGAGGAAGGTGCCGGAGGCGAGCTCGAGATTAATGCGCTCGAGCACGACCTGGTTGCCGTATTCGACCCAGACGTTGCGGAAGGACAGCGTGCTCATCAGCGGCTCCCTTGCGCGTAGGCCCAAGGGAAGGCACGCCGGCCGAACCAGACCAGCGCGTAGTCGAAGACGTAGGCGAGCAGGGTGATCCAGACGACATAGGGCAGGATCACGTCCATCGACAGATAGCGGCGAACGAGGAAGATGCGATAGCCGAGGCCGACATCGGAGGCGATGGCCTCCGCCGAGATCAGGAACAGGAAGGCGGGGCCGATCATCAGCCGAAGGCCCTGGATCAGACGCGGCATGATCTGCGGCAGCACCACGCGGATCGCGACCTGCCATGTCGAGGCTCCCAGCGTCTGCGCCTTGATCAGCTGCTCGCGCGGCATGTTCTGCACTTCCAGCGAGAGATCACGCACCAGGGTGGGCGTCACGCCGATGACGATCAGCACCACCTTGGACAACTCGCCGAGGCCGAACACGATGAACAGCACCGGCAGCACCGCCATCGGCGGGATCATCGACAGCACCGCAACCAGCGTGCCGAAGCCGGCGCCGGCGATCGGCAGCAGGCCGATGGCGAGGCCGAGCGTGAGGCCGATCACGGCCGAGATGCCGAGCCCGAGCCCGAGCCGCTGCAGGCTCGCCGCCGTATCGGCCCACAACACATAGTCGCCGGAGCGCCGATCCGGCTCGGTGGCGAGCCGTTTCGAGGTCGCGACCATCTCGGAGACCGGCGGCAGCAGCTTGTCATCGGGATTGTCAGCCCGCCGCTGCGCCGAGCCGATCACGTAGATCAGCGCGATCAGCAGGAACGGCAGCAACGCCAGCAGCAGCCGGCTGCCGCGGTTCGGAACGACGTTCATGGCACGCGGCATGGATGGCTCCCTCACTCCTCATGGTGAGGAGGCGCGCCAGCGCCGTCTCGAACCATGAGGCCCCACCTGTGGCCTCACCCTTCGAGACGCTTGCTGACGCAAGCTCCTCAGGGTGAGGGGCGACACGGGTTGCTCGGCGGAAACGCGATCAGAGCTTTCCGTCGGCCGCCATCTTCATGTAGGTCGGATCGAAGCGCAGCTTCACGTTCGTCGTCGAGCCCAGCGCCTTCGACGGCGTGGAGATGCCGACCGCGTCCTTCGACTTCACGTTCTCGCCGAGCAGATTGTGATCGAAGCAGAAGGTGCGGACGTGATCCATGATCTTCGGCAGCTCCGGCCCGGTCATGAAGGCGAGCGCGTCCTTCGGCTCGTAGTACATGAAGGTGGTCTTGAGCTGGGTCTCGAAGCCCGCGAGATCGGTGCCGGAGAGCTTGGCCATCGCCTCACGTGCGGCCCTGCCCTTCTCGCTCTGATCCTTCATCAGCGCGATGGTCTCGTACCAGATGCCCGTCAGCGCCTTACCGAGCTCCGGATTGTCCTTCAGCGTCTGCGTATTCACCACCAGGAGATCCTCGATCTCGCCGGGAATCTTGCTGGAGTCGAACACCAGCGTCGCGCCGGGCTCCGCCTTGACTTCCAGGAGCTGCGGATTCCAGGTGACGACGGCGGTCGTGTCCGGCGACTTCGCGGCGGCGACGATGTCGGCATCCGACGTGTTGACCGTCTTGATGTCCTTTTCGGTCAGCTTGGCCGTCTCCAGGCCGCGCGCCAGCAGATAATGCGACACCGAGAGCTCGACGAGATTGACCTTCTGACCCTTGATATCGGCCATGGTCTTGCCCTTCTTGAGCACGACGCCGTCATTGCCGTTGGAGTAGTCGCCCATGATAATGGCCGAGGTGTCGACGCCGCCGGCGGCCGGGATCGTCAACGCATCCATGTTGGTGACGGTGACGCCGTCGAACTTGCCGGCGGTGTATTGGTTGATCGATTCGACGTAGTCGTTGATCTGGGTGACCTTGATCGAGATGCCGTATTTGTCGGCCCATTTCTTGACGATCCCGGACTCCGCGGCGTACGGCCACGGCATCCAGCCGACATAGATCGTCCAGGCGATGTTGAATTCTTTCTTCTTCTCGGCGAATGCGGGCGATAGCGAGGCGGTCGCCAGCGTCGATGCCGCGAGGAGTGCAACAAACAGTTTTCGCGCTTTGAACATGTCCAGTCCCTCATCGGTTTTTTGACCTGCGGACTGGCAAACACAACCTCGAGCCTGCCAAGCGCGGCCACTGAGGTCTCCCGGGTTTTTATCCCGCCGTGCACCAGGGCTCTCCCCTGGCGGCTGCTCTCGGACCAGCGTTCTCGATCGAGAACCGGAACCCTAGCTGCCAACTCTGACGATCGAGGTCAGCAAGCCGCGTGCCAGAGGAAAATGCTTGCGATTCAACAGAGCGCACGGCAGCCTGTGCTTAAAAAGCTGGCAGCCCGGATTCATCTTGGGCGATGAGGCGGCGGGGGCAGCGGCCATGCAAGGAGAGCATGAACCGATTGGCGCACGCGGGCGACCTCATCAGGCCGGCACATCCCCTGCCGTGGTTTGGAGTTTCGTCGTCATGTTCAAGTTGTCTGGGATCGCCGTGGCAAGCCTGCTGGCTCTGGGTCTGACGTCTGCAACGGCGCATGCGCAGAGCGCCCCCGCCGCAGACGCACCAGCCGCAACTCCCTCGCCGACACCGAATCCCTCTCCGGCGGCAGCAGCACCCGCCCCGGCCCCCGCGGCCGCGAGCGACAAGCCGGCCGAGACCAGGCCGGCCGAAACGAAGCCCGCCGCCGACGCGGCCGCGACGAAACCGAAGAAGCGGACGAAGACCACCCGGAAAGAGGTCGAGGACTCCCTACGCAGCGGCACGGTGCCCTCGCGCTACCGAAGCCGGGTGCCGAAGGAGTACCAGAAGTACATCCCGTTCGACCGCTGAACGCGGGTGCGGCGATCGGCGGCGCCTAGGCCGGCGGCGTTAGCTTGACGATGATTCCGACGATCAGCATGAAGGCGATGCACAGCGCCGTTTCGAGGTCGGCGTGATCGGACCAGAAGCCGCGCAGACCGGCCACGGCTTTTCTCGGTGCTTCCAATCGAAGATGAGGCGCACGCATTTGCTCAACCTTTGATAAAAGGCAAAACAAAACACTACCTGGAAGAATAGTCCCGTCCGCGCGGCGCCTCAATGCGAAAAATCAGCGCATGTCAGCACAGCTGTCGAAATCTACGCACCCGCGCGCGACATGATCTTGATGTGGGTCAATCCGCTCCCACGTCGTCGCGGCCGGCGGCGCGCCGCGGTCAAATCCCGAGATAACGGTGCTGCAGCTCCGGCTCGGCCATCAGCTGCTCCGACGTCCCGCTCCACACCGTTCGGCCGCGCTCGATGATGTAGTGGCGGTCGCAGATGCGGGTGAGATGCTCGACGTTCTTGTCGATCACCAGGATCGACTGTCCGCGTGACTTGAGCAGCGACAGGCAGCTCCAGATCTCCTCACGGATCAGCGGCGCCAGCCCTTCGGTCGCCTCGTCGAGGATCAGCAGCTTCGGATTGGTCATGAGCGCGCGGCCGATCGCCAGCATCTGCTGCTCGCCGCCGGAGAGCTGATTGCCCATGTTGCCGCCGCGCTCGGCGAGCCGCGGAAAAAGCCCGTGGATCTTGTCGAGCGTCCACGGATCGGCCGCGCCGAGCCGGTTGGTCGAGGCCGCCACCAGATTCTCTGTCACGGTGAGGTTCGGAAAAATCTGCCGCCCCTCAGGCACGAGCCCGATGCCGAGCTGCGCGATCCGATAGGACGGCAGCTTGCGCGTCTCCTGCCCGCTGAAGCGGATCAGGCCGGCGCGCGCCTGGGTCAGGCCCATGATCGAGCGGATCGTGGTGGTCTTGCCCATGCCATTGCGGCCCATCAGCGAGACCAACTCGCCCGGACGGATCGTGAGCGACAGGCCGAACAGGACCTGGCTGAGGCCATAGCAGGTCTCGATGCCGTTGACCTCGAGCAGCATGCCGTTGTCTTTCTGATCAACCATGGCCAACCACCACATGCTGATCGCCGAGATAGGCGCGCTTGACCTCCTCGTTCTGGCGAATCTCGTCCGGCTTACCCGAGGCGATGATGCGGCCGTAGACCAGGACCGAGATGCGGTCGGCGAGCGCGAACACCGCCTCCATGTCGTGCTCGACCAGCACGATCGAGACCTCGTTGCGCAGCTCTGCCAGCAGCTTCACCATCCGCTGCGACTCGGTGACACCGAGGCCGGCCATCGGCTCGTCGAGCAGCAGCAATTGCGGCTTGGTCGCGAGCGCGACTGCCAGCTCCAGCTCGCGCTGCTCGCCATGGCTGAGCCTGGAGACCAGCACGTCTGCGCGGTGGCCGAGGCCGACGCGCTCCAGCGCGGCACGCGCCGCATCGCGCAACGGCTTCTCCTTGCGCGCATTGGCGAAGAAGCGGAACGAATGCCTGCCGTCGTGAGCTTGCGCCGCCAGCGCGACATTGTCGGCCGCGGTGAAGTCGGTCAGCAGCGAGGTGATCTGGAACGAACGCGCAAGGCCGAGAGCGCTGCGCTTGTAGGCCGGGAAGGAGGAAATGTCCCGGCCGCCGAGGAAGATGCGGCCGGCATGCGGCGCGAGATGGCCAGTGAGCTGGCTGATCAGCGTGGTCTTGCCGGCGCCGTTCGGCCCGATGATGGCGTGGATCTCGCCCTTGGACACGTCCAGGCAGACGTGGTCGGTGGCGATGATGCCGCCGAAGCGGCGCACCAGATTGTCGACGCGAAGCAGCGGCTCAGCCACGGTTCAACCTCCCGAGCATGCCCATGATCCCGCCGCGGCCGAACAGCACGATCAGGAGCAGAAGCGGCCCCATGATCAGCGCCCAATACTCGGTGAGCTGCGACAGCACCTCTTCCAGCACCAGGAACACGACGGAGCCGACGACCGGCCCCATCAGGGTGCCCATGCCGCCGAGGATCACCATCACCATCAGATCGCCGGAACGGGTCCAGTACATCACGGCCGGGCTGACGAAATCGGTGTTGTTGGCGAGCAGCGCGCCCGATAGCCCGCACAGCATGCCGGCGATGACGAAGCAGGCGAGCTTGTAGCGCTTCGACGGGAAGCCAATCGCCTGCATGCGCTGCTCGTTGGAGCGCAGGCCCTGCAGCACGAGGCCGAAGCGCGAATTGACGATGCGCCAGACCAGCGCCACCACGGCAAGCAGGCAGAACAGGCAGAGATAATAGAACTGCACGCGATTGCCGAGATTGATCAGGCCGCCGAAATCGCTGCGCTTGTAGACGGTCAGGCCGTCATCGCCGCCATAGCGCGCGAGACCCGAGGCGACGTAATAGGCCATCTGCGCAAAGGCCAGCGTGATCATGATGAAGTAGACGCCGCGGGTGCGCAGGGAGAGCGCGCCGATCACCAGCGCATACAGCGCCGACACCGCGATCGCGACGGCGAACTGAGCCCAGCCGGAGCCGATGCCCTCCTGCGCCAGGATGCCGACGGCGTAGCCGCCGATGCCGAGATAGGCGGCATGGCCGAAGCTCATCATGCCGCCATAGCCCATGATCAGGTTCAGGCTGACGGCTGACAGGGCCAGGATCACGATCCGGGTGAACAGCGTAAGGATGAAGATGTTGCCGGTCAGGTTCGAATACACCGGCAGCAGCACCAGGCCGGCCACCACGAGGGCGGCGACGACGGATGAGACGTTGAGCTGTGATTTCATCTGCGGTTGGCCGGAAACAGACCTTCGGGCCGCGCCACCAGCACGATCGCCATCAGGAGATAGATCAGCATCGAGGACAGCGCCGGCGCCGCCGTGGACGCCGAGGCCGAGTTCAGCACCTGGCGCAGCAGATTGGGCAGGAAGGCGCGGCCCATCGTATCGATCAGGCCGATCATGATCGCGGCGATGAACGCGCCGCGGATCGAGCCGATGCCGCCGATCACGATCACGACGAAGGCCAGGATCAGGATGTTCTCGCCCATGCCGATCTGCACGGTGAGGATCGGCGCCTGCATCAGGCCGGCGAGGCCGGCCAGCGCGGCGCCGAGCCCGAACACCAGCGTATAGAGCAGCTTGATGTTGATGCCGAGCGCGCCGATCATCTCGCGGTTGGAAGCGCCGGCGCGGATCAGCATGCCGATCCGCGTCTGCATGACGCCGAGATAGAGCAGCAGCGCCACCAGCAGCGCCACGACGATGATGGCCAGGCGATAGGCCGGATATTGGATGCCGGGCAGGATCGTGACGGGGAAGGCGAGCCAGGACGGCAGCGGCAGAGCGAGGCCCGCCGGTCCCCAGATCAGCCGGACGGCCTCGTTGAAGAACAGGATCAGGCCGAAGGTCGCGAGCACGTGGTCGAGGTGGTCGCGCCCATAGAGATGGCGCAGTGCCGTGAATTCGAGCACGATGCCGAGCAGAAGCGTGGCACCGAGCGCCATCACGCCGCCGAGCACGAAGCTGCCGGTCCAGGCCACGAAGGTCGCCGCGAAATAGGCGCCCATCATGTAGAGCGATCCGTGGGCGAGGTTGACGAGGTCCATGATGCCGAACACCAGCGTCAGGCCGGCAGCCAGCAGGAACAGCAGCAGTCCGAACTGCAGCCCGTTCAGGAATTGTTCGACGACGAGAAGCATGCCCCTCACTTCACGCTCAAGAAAACGGCGGCAGAACCGTTGCAGGCGCTGCCGCCATGTCCGTCCCTGATCTTAGGACGAAGATGTTTTAAGCTTCAAGCAAATTCCAGGCCGGTCTTGACCCGACCTGGGATTTTTCAGCTCATTTCATCGGACACTTGTCGTGGAAGCGGTCCTGATCGTTCTCGACGATGGTCGCCACGGTCTTCAGCGACAGCTGGCCGTCGGCGTCCTTGACCACGTCCTGGAGATAGAAGCTCTGGATCGGAATGTGGTTGTTGCCGAACTTGAAGGCGCCGCGCAGCGACTTGAAGTTGGCCTTTTCCATCTCCGCCTTCATCGCATCCTTCTTGGACGTGTCGCCCTTGACCGCAACTACCGCGCTGTTGACCAGCTGCGCCGCGTCATAGGCCTGAGCGCCGTAATAGGTCGGACGCAGGCCGGTGTACTTCTTGCGGTAGTCGGCGACGAATTTCTTGTTCTGCTCGTTGGGCAGGTCGTTGACCCACTCCTGGGCGCCGGGCACGCCGAGCGCATTGTCCTTCTGCAGCGGCAGCGACAATTCGTCGACCGTAAAGGCGGTGTAGAGCGGCATCTTCTCCTTGAGGCCGGCCTGCGCGTATTGATTGAGGAACTGCACGCCGGCCGCGCCGGGATAGAACACGAAGATCGATTCGGCACCCGAGGCGCGCGCCTTGGACAGCTCGGCAGAGAAGTCGAGCTGGCTCGGCCACACCGTATATTCCTCGCCGACGACCTGGCCCTTGAAGGTGCTCTTCACGCCCGCCAGCATGTCCTTGCCGGCCGCATAGTTCGGGCCGATCAGGAACACCGACTTGACGCCCTTCTGGTTCATGTAGAGGCCCATGGCCGCTGGCGTCTGGTCGTTCTGCCAGGAGGTCGAGAACACGTAAGGCGAGCACAGCTCGCCGGCGAGCTGCGACGGGCCGGCATTGGCCGAGATCAGGAAGGTCTGAGAGTCCACGGCGGTCTTGAGCGAGGCCAAGAGCACGTTCGACCAGATGTAGCCGACGATGAAGTCGACCTTGTCGGACTGCACCAGCTTCTCGGTCTTCTGCTTGCCGACGTCAGGCTTCTGCTGGTCGTCTTCATAGATCACCTCGACCGGCTTGCCGTCCATCTTGCGGCCGAGATGATCGAGCGCAAGCTCGAACGAGTTGCGCATGTCGTTGCCGATCACGGCGGCCGGGCCGCTGAACGTCGAGACGAAGCCGATCTTGATGGTGTCGCCGGCAAAGGCCGTGCTCGAAAACAGCAGCGCCGCGGCGCCCGCCAGCCAGAAGCTCTTCATGGTCTTCCCTCCCCTCGAACAAATCGTTCTTATCGTTGTTTCGTCACCGCCACGCAGCAGCACGTCGAGCGGCGGCGTTTCGCCGCAGCATCCGTCGCGCAGTGTTCATCCTGCCGCGATCGATCCATGCACCATAATTCCCAGAAACGGACAAAGGCAAGAACTATAGTGCTTGTTAAGGATACTGCAGCACAGCAGACGGCAGAGGCGGGAAGAAGGTCAGGAGAGAGGAAGTCGCCTTCCCACGCCGTCGTGCCCGGGCTTGTTCCGGCCATCCACGCGGCTCGACGGTCGCCGCTCGACGGGGATGCCCGGGCCTTCGCCGCGCCGAAGCGGCTTCGACCGCACAGGCGGGACAAGCCCGGGCACGACGGAGCAACTGAAGAGCAGCGGCTCTGGTGACATCTACTTCTAGATGTCACGTGCAGATATCACATGCTCCCGACCCTACGAGCGCATCACTTCACCAGTGCGCACCCGCCATCAGACATCGGCCGGAACGCCTGCTCGGCCGGGATCGTCGAGACCAGACGATAGTAGTCGTACGGATATTTCGACTCGTCCGGCTTCTTCACCTCGAACAGATACATCGGATGCACGACGCGGCCATCGGCGCGGATCGTGGTGTCACCGAACAGCTTGTCCTTGCCCTTCACCGTCTTCATCTGCGGGACGACGTCCTTGGCATCGTCGCTGCCGGTGGCGGCGACCGCATTGAGATAAGCGAGCGTCGATGCATAGACGCCGGCCTGGTTGCCGCTCGGCATCTTGCCGTTCATGCCGGGACGCGCCGCGAAGCGCTTGGCGAAGGCGCGGGTGTCGTCATCCATGTCCCAATAGAACGCCTCCAGCAACTGCAGGCCCTGCGCCGCCTTCAGGCCCATGCCGTGGATGTCGTTGATGAACAGCAGGAAGGCGACCAGCGACTGGCCGCTTTGCTGGATGCCGAACTCGGACGCCTGCTTGACCGCGTTGATGGTGTCGCCGCCGGCGTTCGCAAGCCCGATCACCTTGGCCTTCGAGCCCTGCGCCTGCAGCAGGAACGAGGCGAAATCCGTCGTGCCGAGGGGATGCTTGGCCGAGCCCAGCACCTTGCCACCATGCTTCTCGATATAGTTGGTCGCTTCCGCCTCGATGCCCTGGCCGAGCGCGTAGTTGACCGTGATGAAGTACCAGTCCTTGCCGCCGCGCCCCATCATCGCGGCCGCCGTGGTGTTGCCGGTCGCCCAGGCGTCGTTGACCCATTGGATGGTGTTCGGCGAGCAGGCCTTGCCGGTGAGATCGGAGCTTGCAGTGGACGAAGCCAGGAACGTCATGCGGCTGTTGCGCAAGAGTTCGTTGATCGTAAGGCCGACGGCCGAATTCGGCACGTCGACGACGGCGTCGACCTTGTCGACATCGAGCCATTTGCGCGTGATCGCCGAGCCGATATCTGCCTTGTTCTGGTGGTCGGCATAGACGATCTCGACCTTGATGCCCTTAGCCCCGCCGTTGAAATCCTCCGCGGCCATGCGCGCGGCCTCGACCGAGCCCATGCCGTTGGTGTCCTGGAAGATGCCGGAGATGTCGTTGAGCACGCCGACGCGCACGACGTTGTCCGATATCTCTCCGGCTGACGCCGTGGTGCCCAGGCCCAGTGCTGCGACCATCGCGAGCGTGCAGATATTCAGCTGCTTCATGGAATCCCTCCCCGTGTGTTGCTTGTTCTGATTTGTCGTCGTCAGCGGATGGTTCAGCTCTGCCGGTCCGGAATCCGGATGACGAGCCCGGCGAGCGCCGGCTGGATCTTGATCTGGCAAGACAGCCGGCTGTTCGGCCGCCGCTCGGCGGCCGTGCCGTCGAGCAGCGCATCCTCGTCGTCCGTCACGGGATCGAGCTTCGACGCCCAGGCCTCGTCGACATAGACGTGGCACGTCGCACAGACGGCATTGCCGCCGCACTCGGCGACAATCCCGTCGACGCCGTGGGACAGCGCGGCCATCATCAGGCTGTCACCGTCCGCGGCCTCCACTGTCTCACTGCGGTTGTCGGCATGAATGAAGGTGATCGTCGTCATGGCCATGGCTCAGTCTCTTGGCTCAGGCTGGAGTGAAGGTGACCGGCAGGCTGGCAAGCCCGCGCAGCGTGTTGTTGTAGCGTCGCACTGGCTCGGCGCTCATCGTGATGCTCCCCACCTTGCGGGCGAGCGCGGTCAGCACCGCCTCGCCTTCGAGCCGCGCGACGAGCTGGCCGACGCACATGTGGATGCCGGAGCCGAAACCGACATGGCCGGAGACCTTGCGGGTGATGTCGTACGCATCCGGCTGCTCCCAGCGGCGCGGATCGCGATTGGCGCTGCCCAGGAACATCAACACCTTCTCGCCTTCGGGGATGGTCACGCCGCCGAGCTCGACATCACGTGTGGTGGTGCGGAAGAAGGTCTGCACCGGGCTCTCGAAGCGCACCGCTTCCTCGAAGGCATTGCGGGCCAGCGAGGGATCCGCGCGCAGCCGCTGCCATTGATCGGGGAAGCGCGCGAGGCAATAGATTGCGGCGCCGATGCCATAGACCGTGGTGTCGAGCCCGGCCGACAGCAGCGAGCGCACCAGCAAAGGCGCCTCGGCCGGCGTGATCTCGCCGGTATCGCTGAAGGCATGGATGCAGGCGCCGAAGCCGCCGGGCGCGAGGTTGTCGCGCTGGCACTGTTCGGTGACATAGGCTTGGTGCGGCGCGGAGCGCTCGATCGCCTGCTGGCGCAGCTCGTTCGGCGGGCCGAACGCGTTGAAGACGAGGCTCGCATAGGGAATGAGGTGGTCACGGCCTTCTGCCTTGAGGCCGAGCGCATCGGGGAATACCGACAGCGGATAGGCTTCCGCGAGATCGGGAATGGCGTCGAACGAGCCGCGCGCCAGGAGCTCATCGATCTTGGCCTCTGACGCCGCCATGAAGCCGTCGCGCAGCCGCTTCATCACCGCGGGCGACAGCACCTTGCTCAGCACTGCGCGGGTGCGCGTATGCGCCGGCGGGTCGGCCTCGAGGATCAGGCTCGGCGGCCGCCACGGCTTCTCCTTGGCGAAGTCGCTAAGGCCCACGCCCCGGCTGGAGCAGAAGGTCTGGGGATCGTTGAAGACGGCATGGACCTCGGCATAGCGGGCGACGCCGTAGACCTTCCATGCGTCGAGATAGACCACGGGGCCGGCCTCCCGCATCTCTCGATGCGCCGGATAGGGGTCATCGAAGAACGCGTAAGAGAACGGATCGATCGGGAGATGCGGGATGGCCGGCGCCACGCCGGCATTGGGGGAAAGACCTGTTGGGTTCATGCTGACCTCCCGAAGATTGGCCTTGTCATGCGGCTTTTCGTATCCCTAAGAGTGGCGATGCATGGACGCTGGGGGTCATGAGCGAGAAATCCGGAACGCCGCGCAAGGCGCAGCCGCGCGTGCCTGAGGCGCAAGGCCTCACGCTCGATCTCGACCGCTATGTGCCGGCCTTCATCACCTTCATCGCCAACAAGCTGTCGAACAGCGCCACCGCGTTCTATCAGCGCAATTTCGGCGTCAACGTCACGGAATGGCGGATCATGTCGCTGCTGGCGATCGAGCCGGGCATTCCGGCCTCGCGCATCTGCAGCGTGATCGGCTTCGACAAGGGGCCGGTCAGCCGCACGCTCGCGCTGATGAAGGGACGCGGACTGATCGCGATCCGCAACGATCCGCAGGACGGCCGCAGCCATTCCATCTCGTTGACCGCCAAGGGCCGCGCGACCCATGACAAGGTGATCGTCGCCGCGCTGGAGCGGGAGCGGCGCCTGCTGGCGTGCCTCGACGAGAATGAGCAGGAAGTGCTGATCGAGCTGCTGCGCCGGATCCACGACAATCTCGACGCGGTCACCGGCGCGAGCTGAGCCGTTCCGACCCCGTCCATTGAGCCGCTGACCATTGCGGCCGGGCCCTCGTCTGGCGCGCACGCAAGCGGCCGCGCCTGCTTCGCGCAGGCTGCGCATGGCGTCTCCATCCCTCGTTCGAGGCGCGCGTGATCCCGCGCCTGCGTCGTTCACGGAGGCAATAGTTCCACAGATTAGTTGCTTTGGCAACCATAGAATCTTGGCCAGGCGACTTGCCGCAACGCGTAACGAGGTCAGTGCGGCGCGATGCCTCCAATTTTACGCATCCGCGAAGGCGCGCAGCAATTTCGCTCTGATATGCACAATCCCGAGGACGGCGCCGTCGCTGCGACGCGGCCTGCGGGAGAGGCGGATGTTGGGGTTCATCTTCGGGTTCAATGCGCGCCTTGGCCGGCTGCAGTATTTTCTAGCCACGCTCGGTCTCATCGTCGTCTCCATCATCCTGATCGTGGTTCTCGCGGTTGCGCTGGCTGCCGTGGCGCCGCACGGATCAGCGCCGACGTTGAGCTGGCCGATCATGGCAGCGATCGGGCTGGTGGTGCTGGCGAGTCTGATGCTGCAAGCAATGCGCATCCGCGACATCGGCTGGGACCCCGTCTGCGTGATCCCGGCCTGGATCGCGGTCATGGTGCTCGACTATGTCGTCGCCATGCGCTTCCCCGAATATGCGGCGACGTCGTCGCACCACGGCACCTGGGTCGGCGGGCTGATCAATCTCGGCCTCACCGTCGCGCTGCTGTTCTTCCCGAGCGGCGCAGACGACGCCGGAGTCTCGGGAGGGACCATGGTCAGCCGAACGCCGTCGCCCTCGTTCCGCAGCGCCCGCAGCACGGGCTCCACCTCAGAGGCAAGGCTGGCGCGCATCACCGGCGGTGACGCCGGTCGCCGCGGGTAACCGGTCGCGCCCCTGCATCCCTTTGCCTACAGATTAGGCACATCGCCCCGACATCCGAGGCGCAAGGCCCGGAAGACTTGGCGATCTCAGGACCAACCTACTGACAGCACGCGTTTTTCGTCGGAAGACGCGCTGTCACCCTCATGTACACAATGGCACATGGCTTGCTACGTTCGCGGCAGGATCGCGAAGCGGAGTGCAACGACATGGCAGGTCATCGATCGGGCTCAGACGCGACGCGGAGCGTCGCGTGACCGAAACCGTCGCCGAGATCGTCGCCGCTCACCGCGTCGGCCTGACGCTTCCCCGAGAGACGGTTGCGCGCTGCTACGCGCGGATCCGATCGCACGATGATGCCGCGATCTTCATCAGCCTTCGCGACGAGACGGATGCGCTCGCCGAGGCCGCGGCCCTCGAGGGCAGGGACGCCGCGGCGCTGCCGCTCTACGGCGTACCTGTCGCCGTGAAGGACAACATCGATGTCGCGGGACTGCCGACCACGGCAGCCTGCCCGGCCTTTGCCTATACGCCCGCGCGCGATTCCACTGCCGTGGCGCGGCTGCGCGCGGCCGGCGCCATCATCATCGGCAAGACCAATCTCGACCAGTTCGCGACCGGCCTCGTCGGCGTCCGCTCGCCCTATGGCATTCCGAAGAACCCCGTTCGAGCCGATCTGGTGCCGGGCGGATCGAGCTCCGGCTCGGCGGTCGCCGTCTCGGCCGGCCTCGTGCCACTGTCACTCGGCACGGACACCGCCGGCTCGGGCCGCGTGCCCGCGATGCTCAACAACATCGTCGGGCTGAAGCCGAGCCTCGGCATGATCTCGACGGCCGGGCTGGTGCCGGCCTGCCGTACGCTCGACTGCATCTCGGTGTTCTCACTGACGGTCGACGATGCCGTGACGGCGCTTTCGGTGATGGCAGCGCCCGATCCGCTCGATCCGTTCTCGCGCGACCGGCCGCTGGCTGCCGTGACCGCATTTCCGAACGGTGTGAAGCTCGGCATCCCCCGCCCAGGACAGTTGATCTTCTTCGGTGACAAGGCAGCCGAGGCCGCCTACGGCGCTGCAGCCGCCCGCTTCGTCAAGCTCGGCGCCGAACTCGTCGAGTTCGACCTCGAACCATTCTACGAGACGGCGCGGCTGCTCTATGAAGGCCCGTGGGTCGCCGAGCGCTATCTCGTGATCCGCGATCTCCTCGCCTCCGATCCCGACGCGATTCATCCGGTGACGCGCGAGATCACCATCGCCGGCACGCGCGTCAGCGCGGCCGACACGTTTGCGGCGCTGTATCGGCTGCAGGCGCTGCGCAAGGTCGCCGAGCGCACCTTCGCGGGCCTCGACGCGCTGCTGCTGCCGACGGCGCCGACCGCCTACACGACCGCGGACGTGCTGGCCGATCCGATCCTGCTCAACAGCCGACTCGGCACCTACACCAACTTCGTCAACCTGCTCGACATGTGCGGCCTGGCCGTGCCGGCCGCAATGCGCGGTGACGGCATTCCGTTCGGAATCACGCTGCTCGCACCGGCCGGGCGCGACGCCGCGCTCGCCAGCCTGGGCCGCGCCTTCCACGCCGACACGGCGCTGCCGGTCGGCGCCAAGAAGGTCCCGCAGCCGCCGCTGGCGCCCTTGCCGCCGTCGCTGCACGGCGACGAGGTCGCGCTCGTGGTCGTCGGCGCGCACCTTTCGGGCATGGCGCTCAATCACGAACTGACGGGTCTCGGGGGCCGGCTGCTGGAAGCGACGAAGACTGCGCCTGATTACAGGCTCTACGCGCTGCCCACGACACCGCCCAAGCCCGGCATGCTGCGGATCGAACAGGGTCAGGGTCGCGCGATGGATGTGGAGATCTGGGCGCTGTCGGCGGCGAGCTTCGGCACGTTCGTCAATCTCATCCCGCCGCCCCTGTCGATCGGCACCATCAGGCTTGCTGACGGCCAAACCGCGAAAGGCTTCCTGGTCGAGCCCGCGGCCCTCGGCGGCGCCCGTGACATCTCGGAGTTCGGCGGCTGGCGCGCGTACATGGCGCAAGCTTACACGGCGCAAAGGGATTGATCGTCCTCGTCCTTGCTTCGCTGCGCTGGCAAGAACGGAAACCCGATTGGCCGTGTCAGTGCAACTCACCTACACCGACACAGCGTAGATCTCGTACTCGCCGCGGACCAGCTCGATATGCGCTTTCATGGCGCTCGCCGCGCCGGCCTTGTCGCCGCGCAGGATGGCGATGACGACGCGGTCGTGCTCGGCATGCGACTTGGCGAGGCGGCCGAGATTGCGGAACTGGGCGCGGCGGAACGGCTGCACGCGCACCCGCGTCGCCAGCGTGATCTCGGCGATATAGGCGTTGTGCGCACCGGCATAGATCGCGTTGTGGAAGCGCTCGTTGACCTCGTGAAAGCGCTCGGGATTGCCGGCGTGGCTGAGATTGCGCAGCTCCTCGTGAATGGCTTCGAGCCGCTGCCGCTCGACCGGTGTCATGCGCTGCGCGGCGAGTCCGGCGCAGAGGCCTTCGAGCTCGGCCATCGCCTCGAACATGCCGGTCAGGCGGTCGACGGACGGCCGCGCCACGACGGCGCCGCGATGTGCGCGCGCCTCGATCAGGCCGGAGGCGGCGAGCTGCCGCAACGCCTCGCGCACTGGCGTACGTGATACATTGAAGCGCTTGGCAATCTCGGTCTCGTCGAGCGGCGCGCCGGGCGCCAGCGCGCCACGCACGATATCGTCGGCGAGTTGCAGACGCAGCTCCTCGGCGCGCGTGATCTTCGCGACGGCGGGCGGCGCACGTTCGCTGCGCGGCAGAACGGAGTCACGAACGAGCCGCTGACGCGTCCGCGGCGGGAGATCGTCCAGGCTCATGCCTCAGCCGCCTTTTGCTTCGTCGATGACGCTGACATGGGCGGCAACGATTCTCCAGCCCTCCGGAAACCGGATCCAGGTCTGCATCTGCCGCCCGACCTTGCCGGGCGCGCTGTCGCGATAGAACAGGGTCGAGGCGACCGCGCTGTCGCGGCCATAGGTGGTGATCACGGTGCGCGCGGTCCGCCGCATCAATCCGACCGGCGAGCGCGCCGAACGGAACGCCGCGATCTCGCCATAGCCGTAGAGGTTTTCGCCGATGCCGTAGCGCAGCGTGCGCGAGTCCTGGCGGAACAGCTCGTCGAGCACGGCGACATCGTTGCTGACCAGCGCCTGTTCGTAGCGCTGGAACTGCGCGGTCACCTCTGCGACGACGTCAGGCAGATCGACTTTCATTCTCCAGAACTCCTCTCGGGGCCGGCGCAGCGGCGACGCCAAGCTGTTGCAAGGCGTGGGCCACACGCAATGCGACATGTTCGCACCAGGGCGCGGCGATGATCTGCACGCCGATGGGCATCGGCTCGAGCGGAATCGGCACAGCGACGACGGGAAGTCCTATGAACGAGATCGGCTGCGTATGAATGCCGATATTCGCGCGCACCGGCAGCTCGACGCCGTCGAGCACGAAGGTCGCCTGCCCGAGCTTCGGCGCGATGCATGGCGTCGCC
This sequence comes from Bradyrhizobium sp. SZCCHNS2022, assembly GCF_032377575.1. Lineage (NCBI taxonomy): Bacteria > Pseudomonadati > Pseudomonadota > Alphaproteobacteria > Hyphomicrobiales > Nitrobacteraceae > Bradyrhizobium > Bradyrhizobium sp. SZCCHNS2022. Next base: position 5,406,597 of record NZ_JAUHHZ010000001.1, read on the forward strand.
GGCGCGATCAGCACGTCGACCGACTTGAACAGCTCCAGCACGCGGGCGCGGTACCAGCGGCGAAACTTCTGCGCGCGGTCGACCATCGGCGCCGGAATCATCGCGCCCGCGATCAGGCGATCGCGCACCGCCGGATCGAAATCGCCGGGGCGCGTGCGCAGGCGATCGAGATGCAGCGAGGCACCTTCCGTCGTGCTGATGACATAGGCTGCCGCACGGGCGCGGGACGCCTCGGGCACATCGACAACGTTCGTTACCTTCAACGCCGTGGCCACGCGCGCCACGGCTTCCGCGGCTTCAGGAAACAGGTTGTTCTGGAAGTGGCCGCCAGCAAGCGCAATGCGCAGACCGTCGAGTCCTTGCGAGAGCGAGCCGGACACCGGCTCCGGCCCGCGCGTCGTACAGGCCGCGTCATCCGCATCAGCCCCCTGCATCACGTCGTAAGCGAGCGCGAGATCCTCCACCGAGCGCGCGAAGGGGCCGAGGTGATCGAGGCTCATCACGAACGGAAACGAGCGTGCGCGCGACAGCCGGCCGTAGGTCGGCTTCAGGCCGAAGATGCCGCAGAACGACGAGGGCACGCGGATCGAGCCGTTGGTATCCGAGCCGAGCGCGATCGGCACCAGGCCGCCGCCGACGGCACTGCCCGAGCCGCCCGACGAGCCGCCGCTCATCCGCGTCGGATCATGCGGATTGCGCGACGGGCCATCGTGGATATTCTCGCCGGTGAAGTCGTAGGCGTATTCACCCATGTTGAGCGCGCCGACGAGCACCGCGCCGGCAGCCTCCATGCGCGCGATCAGCGTCGCATCGCGTGCGGCCGGCGGACGATCGCGATTGATCTTGGAGCCGGCGCGGGTCGGCAGGCCCTCCACATCGAACAGGTTCTTCACCGCGAACGGCACGCCGGCGAGCGGGCCGACGGGCCTGCCTGCGGCGATATCGGCATCCACGGCGCGCGCCTTCGCGCGTGCGCGCTCCGCCGTCACGTCGGTGAAGGCGTTCAGCACGCCATCGCGCGCGGTGATCCTTGTCAATGCGGCTTCGGTGGCTTCCGCGGCGGAAAGCTGGCGGGCAGCGACCGCAGAAGCGATGGCGGTCGCGGTCATGTCGGGATCAAGCGGTGAAGACACTGGCAGGCTCAGCTTCGTCTGGCAGGGAAAACTCGTCGACCAGCTTCGCCATCTTCAGCGAGACCTCGAGATTGGCCCGGATTGCCGGACGCCACGCGTCCTCGATCGAGAGCCCCAGGGCGCGCCCGACCGCGTCGATGTAGTCGTCCCAAGCCTTGTCCAAAGGTTCGGCCATGCCGTCTCTCCTCTCAATGTGCCGGCAACGGCGGGTGAGGAATCGCCGTCAGTAGCTCACGCGTGTAGGCGTCCTGCGGATCGCCTAGCACACGTTCGGCGCTGCCCTGCTCGACGATTCGACCCGACCGCATCACGATCACACGATCGCACAACAGCCGCACCACATTCAAATCATGGGAGACGAACAGATAGCTCATGCCCAATTTCTGCTTGAGATCCTGCAGCAGATTGAGCACGACGGCCTGCACGGAGACATCGAGCGCCGCCGTCGGCTCGTCGAGAATCACCAGCTTCGGGTGCAGTGCAATCGCACGGGCGATGCCGACGCGGGCCTTCTGCCCGCCGGACAATTGGTGCGGAAAGCGGTCGAGCAAATTGAGCGGCAGGCCGACCATGGTCGCGAGCTCCTCGCAGCGCGTACGAAGCGCGTCGCGTCCCTTGATGTCACCGAGTTGCAGGATGGGATCGGCGATGGCGCGCGCCGCGGTGAAGCGCGGATTGAGGCTGTCGGTCGGATCCTGGAACACCATTTGGATGCGGCTGCGCAGCGGCAGACGGGCAAAGGTCTGCGGCAGGATGTTGCCGATCTCCTCGCCGTCGAAGCTGATGCGGCCAGAGGTCTGGTCGAGCAGCCGCATCACCATCATCGACGTGGTCGATTTGCCGCAGCCGGATTCGCCGACAAGGCCGACGCTCTCGCCATGACCGACCGTGAAGCTGATGCCGTCGACGGCGCGGAACACCTCCGGCTCGATCGCCGGCTTGCGGCCGAACAGCTTTGACAGCGTCGCCGAGGCGCCCTGGCGGGGATATTCCTTGACCAGCTTGTCGACGAGCAGGAGCGGCTTGGCGCTGCTCACGCTCCGCTCGCCCTCCTCACTCCGCTCGTCACCCCCGGGCTTGCCCCGGGGGTCCATCACCTCGAGCGAGTCTTCCGAAGCGGGATGGATCGCCGGGTCAAGCCCGGCGATGACGGCCGGTGTTTGGAGCGATGCCTCATCCTCCGGCAACAGCTCCCGCAGCGACACACCCAGCCGCGGCGTCGCGCGCATCAGCTTGCGCGTGTAGGGATGCTGCGGGTTGGCGAAGATGTCCGCAGCCTTGGCCGTCTCGACCACCCGGCCCTTCTCCATCACCACGACGCGGTCGCAATAGGCGGCGGCCAGACCCAGATCGTGCGTGATCAGGATCGTCGACATGCCCCGGCTCCTGGTGAGCTCGACGACGAGATCCATCACCGCCTTCTGCGTGGTGACGTCCAGGCCCGTCGTCGGCTCGTCCGCGATCAGGAGCTGCGGATTGCAGGCCAGCGCCAGCGCGATGACCACGCGCTGGCACATGCCACCGGACAATTCGAACGGATAGGCGTGATAGCGCTCGCGCGGACGGGCGATCTTGACCTGCTCGAGCGCGGCGATCGCCTTTTCGGCGCGGTCGCTTGCGGCCGCCTGCGCGTGCTGCTTCAGCACGTCCTCGATCTGCTGACCCACTTTCCGGATCGGGTTGAGCGCGGCGCGCGGGTTCTGGAAGATCATCGAGATCTCGCGCCCGCGCAGGTCGCGCATCGCACTCTCGTCGGCCGCCTTGACGTCGACGCCGGAGAACATCACCGAGCCCTCGGCGATTCGCCCGGCGCGGTCGAGGATGCGCATGACCGCGTAGGACGTCACCGACTTGCCCGAGCCGGATTCGCCGACGATCGCCAGTGTCTCGCCCTTGGCGACGGAGATGTCGACATGCTGCACCGCCTTGACGATGCCGCGGCGGGTGGAGAATTCGACGGTGAGATCGCGGACGTCGAGCAGCGGCTGGGCGGTCATGAGGGGCTCCACGTGTGCGGTGCGCTCCCTCTCCCCGTTCTTACGGGGAGAGGGTTGGGGTGAGGGGCAGCCGCGCGGGTAGTACTAATTGGTGAGACCTGTACCCCCTCACCCGGATTGCATCTTCGATGCAATCCGACCTCTCCCCGCAAGCGGGGAGAGGTTAAGGAAGATCCAGTCAAGCAACACACACTCATCGCCTCACGTCCTGCGCTGGGGATCGACGATGTCGCGCAGGCCGTCCCCGAGCAGGTTGAAGCAGAACACGGCGATCATCAGCGCAAGGCCGGGAAACAGCGCGATCCACCATTCGCCCGAGACCATGAAGGAGGCGCCCTCGGCGACCATGATGCCCCATTCCGCCGTCGGCGGCCGCACGCCAAGGCCGATGAAGGACAGGCCGGCGGCGTTGAGGATGGCGTAACCCATGGTCAGCGACATCTGCACGATCATGATCGGCATGATGTTGGGCAGGATGTGGCCGAGCAGGATGCGCATCTCGCTGTTGCCCGACAGACGTGCGGCCTGCACGAAGCCTGCGTTACGGCGGACATTGGCTTCCGCGCGCGCGACGCGGGCGTAGAGCGGGAAGTTCACGATCGCGGTCGCGATGATGATGTTCTGCACGGTGTTGCCGAGCGCGGCGACGATACCCATGGCCAGCACGAACAGCGGAAACGCCATGATCGTATCGGCGATGCGGCCGACGACGCGGTCGGTCCAGCCGCCGAAGAAGCCGGCGGCGACGCCGGCGAGGCCGCCCATGAAGAACACCAGCGCGACGGAGGCGACCGCGATGAAGGTGTCGAGCCGGGTCGCGACCACGACGCGGCTGAAGATGTCGCGGCCGAGCTGATCGGTGCCGAACCAGTGCGCCGCCGATGGCGGCTTCAGCGCGGAGGCGGTGTCGCTGGCGAGCGGATCATACGGCACGATCCAGGGTCCGAAGATCGCCGCGAACAGGATGATCACCAGCAGCCCGAAGGCAAAGCCGGTGACCTTGTTCTCGGCGAGCACATAGCGCGCATGCCCGATCAGGGCGACGAGTCCGGATGTGCGGGTGGAGACGGCAGGTTCCAGGGTCGGCGCGACAGTGCTCATCCTTCCAGCCTCACACGGGGATCGATGACGCCATACAGAATGTCGATGACGAGGTTGAGGATCACGTACATGACCGCCATCGTCAGCACGAAGCCTTGCACCGGCGCGAAGTCGGAAGCGATCAGCGCCTCGACTGCGTAGGAGCCGATGCCCGGCCAGGCGAAGACCTTCTCCACCAGCACGTTGGCGCCGAGCAGGAAGGAGAACACCATCGACAGCGTGGTGATCACCGGCAGCATCGCGTTGCGGAACGCATAGGTGACGGTGACGGTCGAGGGCGACAGGCCCGAGGCGCGCGCGGTGCGCACGAACTCCGACGACAGGATCGCCAGCATCGAGGCGCGCGTCATGCGCGCGATCGGCGCCAGCGAGAAGATCGCGAGCGTCGCGGCGGGCAGGATCAGCTGGCTCAGCGCCGAGCGGAACGCCTCGCCGTCACGGGCGATCAGCGTGTCGATCAGGTAGAAGCCGGTCACATTGTTCGGCGCGCTGTAGAACACGTCGAGCCGGCCGAGCGGCGCCGGCGACCAGCCGAGACGGAAGTAGAACACATAGACCAGCACCAGGCCGGTGAAGAACACCGGCAGCGAGACGCCGGCCGTGGTGACAACGCGGCAGGTGTGATCGATCCACGATCCCGGCCGCGTCGCGGCGAGCACGCCGAGCGGCAGCGCGATCGCGACGGATACCAACAAACCGAGCAGCGTGAGCTCCGCCGATGCGGGCAGGCGGTTGCGGATCTCGGTGGCGACCGGCTGTCCCGTCGTCAGCGAGCTGCCGAGATCGCCATGGGCGAGATCGACGGTGTAGCGGAAAAACTGTTCGACCAGCGGCTTGTCGAAGCCGAGCTTCTTGCGGATCTGCTCGACCGCTTCCTTGGTCGCGGCGGGACCGGCGAAGTAGGCGGCGGGATCACCCGGCAGCGCGCGGGTGAGCAGGAAAGTGACGATCACCACGCCGATCAGCGAGGGGATGGCGAAGGCAAGGCGCTTGGCGATCAGGCTCAGCATGGGCAAACATTCCCCATATCTGCGCTCGACGTCGCCCCACGGCGCAGTGCGCTCCCTCCCCCCTTGTGGGGGAGGGCTGGGGAGGGGGGTGAGTCGAGAAGGCGGTGCCCGTGGCTACCCCCCTCCCTGCCCCTCCCCCACAAGGGGGGAGGGAATGAGAGAGATCGGGCCGCCTCACTCGCCCCAATCACGATCCTCACCCCTTCACCAGCGCGCGATAATCCAGCCGGCGGTGGAACCAGTACTGATAGCCGGAGATGTTCTTCTGCATCGCGACGTTGACGAACGGCTGATACAACGGGATGCGCGGCACCTCGGCGAAAGCGAGATCGACGAAGCCCTTCACGTCGGCATCGTACGTCGCCTTGTCGCCGGTCGCGGCGGCGTCGCGGGCGCCGTTGATGAGCTTGTCCATCTCCGGCGACTTGTAGCTCATCGTGTTGAACACGGAATTGTTGCCGTGATAGCACCAGTAGAAGAAGTACTCGGGGTAATCGAGCCAGCCCGAGAAGATGTTGGTGAAGAGCGGCATCTCCTTCTTGTTCAGCTCGGTGCGCCAGTTGGCGCCGGGCACCTTGTTGATCGTCGTCTTGATGCCGAGTTGCGCCAGGCTCTCCTGCACCAGCACGCAGAGCGGCTCGTTGACCTGCGCGAAGTTGAGATCGAACGAGATTGTGGTCTCGAAGCCCTGGGCGTAGCCGGCCTCGGCCAGCAGCGCCTTCGCCTTCTCCATGTCGGTCGCGTACTTCGTCGGCTGCGGCCAGGCCACCTCGGTCGGCTTGTCGGCCGGCGCACCGAACATCGGATTGGCGAGGCCGAACATCACGGCGTCGATGATCTTCTGATACGGCATCGCATAGGCGAGCGCCTGGCGCACCTTGGGATTGTCGAACGGCGGCTTGGTGACGTTCATGCCGATGTACTGGATGCCGTTCGAAATCGGCAGCGAGATCACGGTGTGCTTGCCGTTCGACTTCATCTCCTGGAAGTCCTTGTTCGGCAGCTCATAGGAGATGTCGGCGTCGCCGCGCTCGAGCAGCGCCCGGCGGTTGCCGGCCTGCGGCACCATGCGCCAGATCACGCGCTTGATCTTGGGCAGCGGACCGCACACCCAGTCGTCATTGCGCTCCATGATGACTTCGGTGCCGGCGGTCCACTTCGTCACCTTGTAGGCGCCGGAGCCCGCGGTCTGCTGCTTGGTGTATTCGAGGCCCCACGGGTCCTTTTCGGTGGCGTTCTTCTTCACCAGCTCGGAATTGACCACGCAGGGCACGATGACCGCGAGATCGGGGATCGTCAGCCGGTCCTTCTTCAGGAAGTCGACCCTCACAGTGTGGTCGTCGACGATGACGAACTGCTCGGGCTTGGTCAGCGAGCCCGCGCTCATCTGGAAGGTCGGAAAGCCGCCGACGCTGACGGCGCGGTCGAGCGACCACTTCACATCCTTGGCCGTGACCGGCGTGCCGTCGTGGAATTTGGCGTTCTTGCGCAGCTTGAAGGTGGCGGACATGTCGCCGATGGTCATGTCCTCGGCAAGCTCGGGCTTGAACTTGTCGCGGTCGTAGTAGGGCACGCCGCCCGGGCCGCTCTTCATCTCGTGGCTGATCAGCCGGTCGTAGCAATTCCAGGAGACTTCATAGCCCGGCACGTTGGTGCCGATGCCGTGAATGTCGAGGTTGTTAGGACCGCCCTCGGACACGATCAGCAGCGTCTCGGACCGCGCGTCCGCTTTGGCGGAAGACATGACTGCCGGCGCCATCGGCAGCGCAGCCCCAGCAGCCAGGCCGGAAACGGACTTCAGAAAATCACGACGCTTCATCAAATGCTCCCACCAGAATACGACCGGCGGGGAACGGGATCGCAAGCTTCGTGCCAAGTCGACCGGACGGCCAACCGATTGAAGACGCGACGATTTTAAAAACAGGTCCAACGTGGCCAGCGCCTCGTTGCATACAGGCGATCAAAATTGACCAGAATATGTGCAGACTTCCCGCTGATGATCGATCACCGCGCCCTATTGGCAAAAGTCCTCGTTGTTGATGCGCAGGCAGCGCGGACTCGCCGCGACCTTCTGGCGCGAACAGCCGTCCCTGGCGTCGATCTTCTTCAGCGCCCGCAGCGCGGCCATTGTCGGGCGGTACCAAAGATAGTGCTCATCGGTGAGCTGCGAGGCACGCCGGAGGCCGCCGACCGTCGGCGCATCGAACATCCCGCTGGGCTGTCCGCCGAAGCAGGCGAGCCGAGCCAACTCGTCCTGAAGCCGGGAAATCAGCTCGCGCCCTTCAAAGGTCGGTCCGGCGCTGTCGAGCACCGCCGCCTCACGGAGCCGCGACGCTGCGGCGCGCGCCTCGGCTGCCTCGGGCGAGTCCGGGAATAGCGACGCCACGAGATCGAACGCATCGGGGGTGCGGACCTTGCGGGCCCTCGTCAGCACCTCGGCCGCGGTCGAGACATTGGCGGGCGCGCGATCGGCGGACGCTGCCCTGCGCTGCTGCAGAACGCTGCGCGCTCGTGCGGCCTCCTCGCTGCCCGGAAAGCGGTCGACGAGCAACTCGAACAGAGCGAGGTTGTCGGTTTCGATCGCTGCCGCAAGCAGTTGAGCTGAAGGGCTCGGCGGCGGTGCCGGCTGGACGAAGTAGAAGTCCGCCTCGATCGAGGTCGACTCCCAGGGGATCTGCTGCTCGGCAGTCGCCAGACGAACCTGGCGTCGGACGCTCTTGAAGACGTCTTCGAGCTTCTCGCCCGGCGCGCCGATCGCCTGCGCGAGCGCGAGCGTGTAGGGGCTGTGACCATTGTCACCGTCGAAAGCCGCTTTGCCGGAGCCCGTGGCCGACGCGATGAAGGCGCCGTAGACCGCGCCCATCGGCGCCAGCCCGAGCAGAGCATTGGCCGTCGCGGCGCCTTCCGGAAACGGATTGTCCCGGCACGCATCGAGGATCAGAATGTTCACCCGGTTACCGGCCGACGACAGCCGGTCGGCGATGCGCTTGACGCTGACGGCATGGCCGGCGATGTCGGCCTTGCGCTTGATCTCCGCGTCGACCGGCACGAGATAGTTGATCCCGTCGCTCTCCAGGCCGTGACCGGCATAGTAGAGCACCGACACGGCGTCGGGCCCGCGCTGCTTGATCGCCTGCACGAACGCCTCGACATCCTCGCTCATGGCTTTGAGCTCGCGGTTGGCCTTCAGCGTCACCTCGAAGCCGAGCTTGCGCAGCCTGTCCGCGATCAGGTCGGCGTCCTTGCTGGGATTTTCCAGCGGCCTCAGCCGGGCATACGCGGCATTGCCGATGACGAGCGCGACGCGCGGTGCCGAGGCCGGCACCGTCTTCCGCGGGGCTTCGGCAGCAAGGCCGGCCGCCAGACCTTGAAAGACGAGCAACAGCGTCAGAGACACCAGAGGCCAGACCGAGTGCCGGAAAAATGTTGTTCGCATGTCCGTAGTATATCGAAGCGCCGGCAGCCGGCCACCATCATCGAATTGACGTCAGACAGCGTCTATGGTCCGCTTTGCCTTTCCATTCCGCAGCGCCCTGATGCCGCGATTTTCATTCATATTGCTGATGAGCTGCTGTCTGTGGAGCGCCTCGGCCGCTGCCGAGGTACTGAGCGGCCGCGAATTCCAGAACCTGCTGGCGGGTGGGCCGGAGGGGACCACGATCGTCTTTCGCGGCGGCACGGACAAATTGTTCTTCTCCCCCACGTTGAAGAACAGACTGCGGGCGAGCCCCGAACTGGGTCCCGATTTCATCAGGCAGAAGATCCTGCGCAGCACCGTCGCCGAGGGCGTGTTCGTCAGCGCATCGATCGAGAACGGCAAGCCGCGCATGATCAGCGGCATTGCCGGGATCGCCGCCGACAGTGACAGCGGCCACGGCATCCTGACACTGCTGCAGACCTTTCCCGACGACACCAGCCTCAAGGCGTTCGAGAAGCGCGACCGGCTCTATGCCGTCGTCATCGTCGAGGACGCACCAGGCGGCGTTGTGTGCCGCAAATCACAGTGGGAGAAGCTGTTTGCGCTCAAGGGAGATCCGAAGATGACAACGGTGCCGTGCGAATTCCTGGTGGGCAACGCGATCACGCCGTCAGCGGCTCCGTGAGGACGACGAGGGGGACGATATGAGGAATGTTGGCGTTCGCAGCGCGCCGCTCGCGCGGGGTTCTCGACATTGGCAGCTGGTGGCGGCGCTGGCGCTGATCACACTGCTCGGATCGCTGCCGACAAGACCGGCGATGGCGGCAGCCATTCTGAACGCGGCAGCCACCACCGCCGTCGGCGGGCTCGGCATCTGCAGCAGCAAGCAGGGCAAGGACCTCTACAATTGCGTCGCCGATGTGCTCGACCGCATGGCCTCCAGCATCGGCGCCGCCAATGTCCCGGAGACGCAGCGTGCGTTGCAGACCGCGGCGGCCGGATTGCGCGCCGCCACATCCAAGTCCCAGGCGATCTCGGCGATCGCGCGCTGCCAGTCGGTGATCTCGGGAGCGCTCAAACAGGTGCGCGCGGCCGGCGGTCGCTACGTCCCGGGATGGGGCGACACCGGCCTGACCTCCATCTCCAGCGTGCTGTCACGCGCGATCCAGTTGATCCAGAGCAAGGGCTGACACAACGGAGAAATGAAAATGCCCGCTCAGCGACGAATGTCCGCCGTGCGTCTCTTGACGCCGATCCTGGCCTTGCTGGGGTTCAGCCTCCTCGCCGGCACGCCCGCGCGCGCGGATGCCGGCATGGCCGCGGCAGCGGTGTCAGCGAATGGAGGTCTTGCGGCCTGCTCCGCCAATACGGGCAAGGCGCTGTATGATTGCATCGCCAATGTCCTGGACAGGCTGAGCAGCGACATCACGGCGCCGGGCGTCCCGGAGACGCGCCGGGCGCTCAGCAATGCGGCAGCGAAGCTGCGGGCCGCCACGACCAAGGCGCAGGCCTTGTCCGCCGTCACGCAGTGCCGGGCGCTGATTTCAGGGGCGCTCGCGAAGGTCCGCGCGCTGGGCGGCGGCTATGTCGCCGGCTGGGGCGGCGGCGCCGGAGGGGGTTCGGGGCTGGCCGCGGTCGCCGATGTGCTCGCGCGCGCGGCGAAACTGATACAGACCAAAGGCTGAGCCGTGCGTGTCAGCCCGGCCAGACCAGTTCCTGCAGCTCATCGAAGCTTTGGACCTTGGCCGGCCAGTCCGGTATGCAGATGTGCCGGACGGGATCGCTGGCCTGATGCAGCAGCATCAAAGCGAGCAGCCGGCGCTTCAGCGTCCAGGTGAGGTCCGCCGGCGTGAGGCCATAGCCCTCGAACAACGCACGCACGCGTCCCGCATGTCCGGCCGCCATGAACGCGCTCGGCCCGAGCAGGTCGTATTCACCGAACCCGGTGAAGACATCGCCGAAATCGAACAGGCCGCTCACGCGCCAGCCGTCACCGTCGCGCGCGATGAGGAAATTCTCCGGGATGTATTCGCCGGTCAGAATGACTGACGGCGGATCTCGCGGCAACAGGGCGGCCGCCTGCTGCAGCAGAACATCAAGTCCGTCGAGAAGCCGTTCCGGCAAGCCCAGCCGCGTGTGGCGCGCACGGCATCCGGCCATTTGCGCCTGCAGGACATCCGGCCAGCGCGGTTCGAGCGCAAGCAGTTCGCCGGGCGGGATACGCTGCACGTCTGCGATCAGGCGACCGAGTTGCCGAAGCAAATTTTGCTTGTCGGCCTCTGCCAGCTGCGGCCAGACCTCTGCAGCGGCGATGCCGTGGAGCCGCGTCATGATCAGGTAGGACCAGCCGTCGCGCTCTCCCTCATGCAGCAGTTCGGGCGTCGCAACGGCGGCAAGGCGCTTGAACACCACCCGCAGCGTGGCTCGCTCCGACAGGAATTGCCTGCGATGGATGGATGGGAAGATCTTCAGAATTGCATCGCCGCCGAGTGCTGCGACGAGATTGGTGCCTGCCGTAAAGGGCACGAGGCGCGCGCCGCCATACCCATGGCCGTTGACGATGTCCCTCGCGGCCGGCGGCCACTGCCCTCCATCGGCACGCAGGCGCCTGAGCTCGGCCGCATCGGTCACCCGTGGCAACGCCGTCATCAGCGATCCGGACTGGCGCGCTCGAATTGCCGCAGCAGCCGGTTGCCGCGCTCAACGGCCGCATCGAGCGCGGCCTGCGCCGGCTTGCGGCCGCCGAAGGCCTGCTCCATCTCGTCCTCGATCGCATCGCGGATCAGCACGAAGGAGCCGAGCCGCAGCCCTCTGGAATTTTCTGTCGGCGGATGCAGCGTCACCTGCTCGATGGAGATCGCCGTCCCGGGATTACGGTCGTAGAAGCCCTGTGCGCGCGTCAGATCGAACGCGGCCCGCGTGATCGGCAGATAACCCGTGTTCTGGTGCCAGGCCGCCTGGATGTCAGGGCGCGACAGATAGGCGAAGAATTTGGCGACGCCCTTGTACTCGGCGCCGGGACGATCGCGCAGCACCCACAAGGTCGCACCGCCGATGATCGAATTCTGCGGCGCGCCCGCAATGTCGGGCCAGTACGGCATCATGCCGTAGCCGACCTCGAACTTCGAATTGGCCTTGATGTCGGCGCGGGTGGCGGAAGAGCCGATGAAGATACCGCACTCGCCTTTCTGGAAGCGCGGCTCCGCAGCCTGACCACGTCCGGCATAGTCGAAGACCTTGCTCTTCTGCCATTCGGCGAGCTGCGCGATGTGACGGCTGACCTGCGGATTGTTGAAGGTCAGGACGGCGTCGAGGCCGGCAAAGCCATTGGCTCGCGTCGCGATCGGCAGATTGTGGAAAGCAGAAAAATTCTCGATGTTGATCCAGGCCGGCCAGGAGGTCGTGAAGCCGCAGGCCATGCCGTGCTGACGCAGCCGCTTGGCGGCTTGTCCGAGCTCGGTCCATGTTCTTGGCGGCACCGCAGGATCGAGACCGGCTGCACGAAACTGATCCTTGTTGTAGTAGAGAATCGGTGTCGATGCATTGAACGGGAAGGACAGCATGTTACCGTCGGCATCGGAGTAGTAGCCGGCGACAGCCGGCAGATAGGCCGATGGCGAGAAGCTCTCCTGCTCGTCGCGCATCAGATCGAACACGGGATAGATCGCGCCCTTGGCCGCCGTCATGGTGGCGGTCGCGATCTCGTTGACCTGCACGATGGCAGGCTGCGTGCGCGAGCGGAACGCGAAGATCGCGGCCGTCACCGTTTCGGTGTAGCTCCCCTTGTAGCTCGGCACGATCCGATATTCGGACTGGGAGACATTGAAGCCGTCCGCCAACCTGTCGACCTGCCGGCCGAGCTCTCCCGACATCGCGTGCCACCACACGATCTCGGTGGCGGCATGGGCCGTGGCGGCGCAGAACGCCGTGCAGAAAAGAATTGCAATGGAAACAGAGCGAAAGAAGACCGTCACCGGAGGCCAGCTCCAAATTCGATGAATGAACGCGCGTGAACTGAAAATCGCAATCGGACCAAGTTTAAAGTTCGGCAACCGACGGCTGCAACAAGTTTCAGGCAAACCATTGACGCGTAGCGCTTTGGCGTCAGAATGGCCTTATAGCACCTGCCAAGGACCGACATTGAACCTTTTCGTTTTCAGGCCGACCTCATCATCAAGGGGAAAGTGTTGCCTGTGTACCGCGCCCGCCTTTCGTTGATCTCGAGAGTGGACGCCTCGCCGGTGCTGACGCAGGCTGTGGCGGGCGCGCGACGCTGCCTGCCGCTTTCGGAGTTCCCATGCCTTGCCGCGCGGCCTGGGACGAGGCCGGTTGCGTCGCAACAGGAGAGCCTCGCTGCGCAAGACGGATCCCGCGCAAGCCGGTTCCCGGCAAGCCCGAGGTAGCGATCGTGGCACGCTTCAAGCAGCGGGGATCCGTCGAGCGACCGCTCAGCCTGGCGGTGCTCGGCCGTGCGCGGATCGTGCGCGTGCTCAGGGCGGTGCCGATCCGCTGGCGCATCCTGTCCATCGCGGCCCTCAACTCGGCGGTCGTGATCGTGCTCGCGGCGCTGATCTGGAACGGCGCGCAGGTGTTGGGAACCGCCTGGGACGACGTCCGCCAGGTGCGCGAGTCCGACAAGGTGCTGGCGCTGCTGGAAAGCGAGACCAGCCGGCTGCAGAACCTCATCCATCGCTACATCAATCAGCCGAGCCCGGAGCTGTTCGCCGAAATCCTGCTGCTGCGCGAAGCCGTGCTGGGCACGCTGACGACCCGTGCTTCGACGGACCCGATGCTGTCGGGATCTGTCGAGGAGCTGGAGCGGGTCACGGTTCGCTTCCTGGACGGCTTCGGCGAGCTGCGCGGCCTGCAGGCCACGATCTCCAAGACCTATGAGGACGAGGTGCTCGGTCCCGCCCGCGACATCGCCGGACTTTATTCGGTGATCGAAGGCGCGACCGGCCACCGCGACGCACAGATCTGGCCCTCGCTCGGCAAGTCGCGCGAGGCGTTCACCGCGATGCTGGTGGCCGCGAACTCCTATTATCTGTCGCTCGCCCCCGCTTCCGCCGATGATGCCCGCCGCAACATCGAGACGATCGAGAAGACCATTCCCGTCATGTCGGGCCTTGCCGACAATGACCTGCAGCGCCTCGCTCTGCAGCGGCTGTCGGCGCGGACCGCGGCGCTGCGCGCCGGGTTTTCCAAGCTGACCGACCAACTGAGCAATCGCACCGAGCTCCTGCGCAACACCATCGATGCGAGCCAGGCCGAGACCATCGCCGCCATCGACGGCCTCTCGGTGAAGATGCGCCAGCACGAGCAGAAGGCGCAGGCGACATTCGACAAGACGCTGCGCGACATCTCCCGCCGCGTGCTGTCGATCGCGGTGGTCTTCCTCGGCATCATCCTGTCCGCCGGCGTCCTGATCGCGCTCTCCATCCGCCTTCCTCTGCAGCAGATCATGGCGTCGATGCGCGCGATCACGCTGGGCGACTACGATCGCAAGGTCCAGGGCACCGACGCCCGCGACGAAGTCGGCGCGATGGCGCGCGCCGTCGAGATCTTCCGCGAGAATGCGATCGCCAAGCGTGAGACCGAGGACGAGCTGCGGACCTCCAAGGAGAAGGCCGAGAGCGCGCTGCTCGAGCTCAATGCCGCGCAGCGCAATTTGATCGATGCAGAGCGGCTGGCTGCGCTGGGCGGGCTCGTCGCCGGCGTCGCGCATGAGGTCAACAATCCGATCGGCATCAGCCTGACGGTGGCGTCGAGCTTCGCGCGCCGCGTCGAGATGTTCGAGGCGGCCCTGCGCTCGCCCGAAGGCGGCCTGCGCCGGTCGCAGCTCGAGGAGTTCGTGCGTTCCTCGCGCGATGCGTCCGAGCAGCTGGTCGCCAATCTGCAGCGCGCCGGCGAGCTGATCCAGTCGTTCAAGCAGGTCGCCGTCGACCGCTCGCATGCGGAGCGGCGGACCTTCGTGCTGAGCGAGGCGACCGACCAGATCATCACCAGCCTGAAGCCGGTCCTCAAGCGCGCGCCGATCACGCTCTCCGTCGACGTCCCGGAGGGCCTCTTCATCGATGGCTATCCCGGGTTCTACGGCCAGATCCTCACCAACCTGTTCCTCAACGCCGTCAACCATGCCTTTGCCGACGGCCGCGCGGGGACGATCTCGATCACCGCGCGGCCGCGCGGCGCGGATGACATCGAGATCATTTTCGCCGATAACGGTGCCGGCATGACCCCCGACGTGCAGCGCCAGGCCTTCGATCCGTTCTTCACGACGCGCCGCAACGAGGGCGGGACGGGATTGGGGCTGCATATCGTCTACAATCTCGTGACGCAGCAGCTCGGCGGCCGCATGATGCTGGAATCCCGCGAGGGACAAGGCACGACTTTTCGGATTATCATGCCCCGGGTCGCCAAGGGCGGCGCCGAGACAGCAATAGGTGACGGAACGACGCAATGGCCGAACAGGACGATGTCCTCCACCTGATCGACGATACCGGCTTCGACGAGGACGCCCAACCGGCCCGGAAATGGAAGATCGCCGTCATCGACGATGACCATGCCGTGCACGAGGGTACGCGCTTTGCGTTGTCGGACTACAGCCTGAACGGACAGGGGCTGGAAATCCTCTCGGCCTATTCGGCCGCCGAGGGCCGCACTCTGATGCGCGAGCATGGCGACATCGCCGCGGTGCTGCTCGACGTCATCATGGAGACCGACGTCGCCGGCCTCGAGCTCGTCGAATACATCCGCAACGAGATCAAGAACGAGACCGTCCGCATCATCCTGCGCACCGGACAGCCCGGCCAGGCGCCGGAGCGGCGCGTCATCGTCCAGTACGACATCAACGACTACAAGGCCAAGACCGAGCTCACCGCCGACAAGCTGTTCACCTCGCTGACCGCGGCGCTGCGCAGCTATCAGCAGCTCGAGCGCATGGTGCAGACCCGGCGCGGCCTCGAGATCATCATCGACGCGGCCTCGACGCTGTATGACTTCAAGTCGATGCAGCGGCTCGCCGAGGGCGTGCTGACCCAGATCGCCTCCCTGCTCAACGTCGATTGCGCAGGGATCCTGGTGCTGCGCGACGACGGCAGCCAGACCGAGGATTTCTCGGTGCTGGCCGGCTCCGGCTGCTACAGCCGCTTCTCCGGCGCCGTCACCTCGCGATCGCTCGATCCGGATCTGCGCGACATGGTCGAGGCCGCCTTCCGGCAGCGCACGAACGAATTCGCCGACCACAAGACGGTGCTGTATCTGCGGACCGGCTCCGGCCGCGAGGTCGTGGTGCTGCTGCAGGCCGAGCGGCCGCTGTCCGAGACCGACCGCTCGCTGGTGGAGATCTTCTCGAGCCGGCTGTCGATCGCCTTCGACAATGTGATCCTCTATCAGCAGCTGCACGAGGCCAACACCCAGCTCGAGGACCGCGTCGCCCAGCGCACCCGCGCGCTGATGCAGGCCAACAGGCGGCTGTCGGCGCAATGGCTGCGGCTGCAGCGCGCGAACGGCTTCAAGAACGAGATTCTGGGCACCGTCGCCCACGATCTCAAGAACCCGCTCGGGGTGATCCTCGGCCGCACCGAAATGCTGACCGAGCTGATCGCGACCGGGGCTTCCGCTGAGGGCATCACCAGCCAGATCGGCCACATCCGCGACGCCGCCAAGCGGCTGACCTCGATGGTCGACCATCTGATCTCCGATGCGATGGCCGACGCCTTCGACATCACCATCCGCCGAGAGCCGGTCGACGTCGCCGCGCTGATCCATGAGGTCGTGGAGGCCAACCAGCCGCTGGCGCTGAACAAGCAGCAGGTCATCGCCGTGTCGGCGCCGCCGCAGCTCTCCACCATGTGCGACATCGACCGCATCCGCGAGGCGATCGACAATCTCCTGAGCAACGCCATCAAATACAGTCCGATCGGCGGCCGCATCAGCGTGAAGGTCGCCGGCGACGGTGACAACACGATCATCGGCATCACCGACCAGGGCGCCGGGCTGTCCCCGGAGGACCTCGGCCGGCTGTTCGGCCGGTTCCAGCGGCTGTCGGCCAAGCCGACCGCCGGCGAGAGCTCGACCGGGCTCGGCCTGTCGATTGTCAAACGCATCGTCGACATGCATGGTGGCGAGGTGACGGCCAAGAGCGATGGGCCGGGATCGGGGTCAACCTTCACCATCACACTGCCTGCGGCCGAGTTGTCATGAGTCAGAGCCAGCACATCATCATCGTCGACGATGAGGCCCCCGCCCGCGAAATGGTGGGGGATTACCTCAAGATGCACGGCTTCACGGTGACCTTGTGTGACGGCGGCAAGAGCCTGCGCAGCGCCATCGAGACCGGCCCTGCCGATCTCGTCGTGCTCGACCTCAACATGCCCGAAGAGGATGGCCTGTCGATCATCCGTGACCTCAAGGGCCGCACCAACATCCCCGTCATCATGCTCACCGCCACCGCCAGTCCCATCGACCGGGTGGTCGGGCTGGAGCTCGGTGCCGACGATTATGTCGCCAAGCCCTGCGAGCTGCGCGAATTGATGGCCCGGATCCGCTCCGTGCTGCGCCGCAGCGTGCCGGCCAAGGCTGCCGTTGCGGCCGCCCCGGAGCCAGCTCCCGCCAAGGCTCCGGACCCCCAGCTGGTCCGGTTCGGCACGAAATGGCTCGACCTCGATGCCCAGGCGCTGCGGGACGATGAAGGCAACGAGCACCCGCTGACGGCCTCCGAATTCGGCCTTCTGAAAGTCTTCGCCGCCAACCCGAAGCGGGTGCTGTCGCGCGAGCGGCTGCTGGAGCTCGCCAATGCCAGGGATGCCGAAGCGTTCGACCGCGCCGTGGACCTGCGCATCATGCGCATCCGCCGCAAGATCGAGCCTGACCCGACGAAACCGGCCGTGATCCGCACCATTCGCGGCGGCGGCTACCTGTTTTCGCCGTCCGGCGAGAAGGCCTGAATCAGCTTTTCGGCGTGTTTCGCACGAGCGCAGCAGCGGCTTTCGTGCCTGATTCAGTTCCGCATTTTGGAATACGGCACAATTCCGCCATGACTGTTTCGCGATGTGCGGCGCGATGAAACAATTCTGCAGTCGCACGAAACCATTTTCCTGTTTTCGTGCAGACGTCCCGAAACGGGCGCTCATTAACAATCCATCCCGTCGAAACGCCGCAAGGGGGCGGTGGAACGGGAGAGTGTCATGCAGAACGTCGTTGCCATCAATTCCGCAGCCAGCCAGGGCATCATCGCGGCCCAGGCGACCACGGACGACATGCTCCTGGAGAGCATTTCCGATGGCGATCGCACCGCGATGCACACGCTGTATGCGCGTCACAATGTGCGGGTCTATCGCTTCATCCTGCGCATCGTCCGCGACACCACCGTCGCCGAGGACCTCGTCAGCCAGGTGTTCCTGGACGTCTGGCGCACCGCCAAGCAGTTCGAGGGCCGTTCGCAGGTCTCGACCTGGCTGCTGTCGATCGCCCGCTTCAAGGCCCTCACCGCACTGCGCCAGCGCCGCTTCGAGGACATCGACCAGGACGAGGTGCGCGAGATCGCCGATGACTCCGACACGCCGGAGACGTCGCTCGAGCGCTCCACCACCAGCGCCATCCTGCGCGCCTGCGTCGCCAAGCTGTCGCCGGCCCATCGCGAGATCATCACCCTGATCTACTACCACGAGAAGTCGGTGGAGGAGGTCGGCCAGATCATCGGCATCCCGCAGTCGACGGTGAAGACCCGCATGTTCTACGCCCGCAAGCACCTCGCGGAACTGCTGCGCGGCGCCGGCGTTCACAGCCTGGCGGCCTGATCGCCATTCTTCCTCGTCGGGGCCGGCGTCCCGGCGGGTTCCCGTGACACAGAGAAAATCGCCGAATGAAACAATTGAAACATTCGGCGAAATCACCTGGAAAATTTCGGCCACTAGAACGTTATCCATCGACAGAGCGTCAGTCCCCCAGCTGATCTCGGTCTCGAGCGAGCAAATTCCACCTCCAAGGTTGCTCCGAAGGCCCGGCGGATGCCCCCGCCGGGCCTTCGTCGTCTGTGGACCCGCAATGCAGTCCATAGGGCGATTTGACCATTTGATATCGCCTCATCCCGGTGCAATGGTCCGCGCGAGAGGGGCCCAAGCCCCGCAATGACGGACGGTGCGAATGTTCGGTTTGGATGCGGTGGAGCTGGCGCGCGCGCAATTCGCCTTCACGGTCACATTCCACATCATCTTCCCTGCCTTCTCGATCGGGCTCGCTTCCTACCTCGCCGTGCTCGAAGCGCTGTGGCTGTGGACCGGGCGCGACGTCTATCTCAACGTCTTCAATTACTGGCTCAAGATCTTTGCCATCGCGTTTGCGATGGGCGTCGTCTCCGGCATCGTGATGTCCTATCAGTTCGGCACCAACTGGTCGGTCTATTCCGACAAGGTCGGACCGGTGATCGGCCCCCTGATGGCCTATGAGGTGCTGACCGCGTTCTTCCTCGAGGCCGGCTTCCTCGGCGTCATGCTGTTCGGCCTCAAGCGCGTCGGACCGAAGCTGCATTTCCTCGCCACACTGATGGTCGCGATCGGCACCTTGATTTCCGCGTTCTGGATCCTCTCCGCCAACTCCTGGATGCAGACGCCCGCCGGCTATGCCGTGAATGCCGAGGGCCAGTTCGTCTCGGTCGACTGGCTCGCCGTGATCTTCAACCCGTCCTTCCCCTACCGCCTCGTGCACATGGTGCTGGCGGCCTATCTCACCACCTCGCTCGTGGTCGGCGCGGTCGGCGCCTGGCATCTGCTGCGCAATCCGCATCTGCCGGGACCACGCGTGATGTTCTCGATGGCGATGTGGATGGCCGCGCTGGTGGCGCCGCTGCAGATCCTCGTCGGCGATCAGCATGGCCTCAATACCCTCGAACACCAGCCGGTGAAGATCATGGCCATGGAGGGCCATTTCGAGAGCCACAAGGATGGCGCGCCGCTGTATCTGTTCGGCTGGCCCGACCAGGAGAAGGGCGAACTGAAATGGGCGCTCGGCATTCCCAAATTCGGCTCGCTGATCCTCAAGCACCAGATCGACGCGCCGATGGCCGGGCTCGACACCGTGCCCCGCAAGGACTGGCCGCCGGTGCCGATCACCTTCTGGTCGTTCCGCATCATGGTCGGCCTCGGCCTCCTGATGCTCGCGCTCGGCCTGTTCAGCCTCTGGGAGCGCTGGCGCGGCCGGCTGTACATCAATCGCGGCCTGCATCGCTTCGCGATTGCGATGGGTCCCGCCGGCTTCATCGCCGTGATCGCCGGCTGGGTCACCACCGAGACCGGCCGCCAGCCGTTCACCGTGTACGGGCTGCTGCGCACCGCCGATTCCGTGTCGCCGCTGGCGGCGCCGGCGGTCGGTGCGTCGCTGCTCGCCTTCATCATCGTGTATTTCATCATCTTCGCCGCCGGTGTGCTGTACATCCTGCGCCTGATGGCCGAGCCGCCGCATCCCGGAGAGTCCGGCCCGAGCAGTGAGCCGCCGATCCGCACCGCGGGCGTCACGCCGGCCGCCGGCGTCGTGCAGGGAGCCGGATCATGACCGTCGCCGTCGATCTCGCCACGCTCTGGGCGTTCATCATCGCGCTCGCCGTGTTCATCTACGTCGTGATGGACGGCTTCGATCTCGGGCTCGGCATTCTCTTCCCGCTGTTTCCGGGCAAGCAGGACCGCGACGTCATCACCAACACCGTCGCGCCGGTGTGGGACGGCAACGAGACCTGGCTGGTGCTCGGCGGCGGCGGGCTGATGGCGGCGTTTCCGCTCGCTTATTCCATCCTGCTGCCGGCACTGTATGCGCCGCTGATCGCGATGCTGGTCGGGCTGATCTTTCGCGGCGTCGCCTTCGAATTCCGCTGGCGCACCCGTGCCACACGCAATCTCTGGGACATCGCCTTTGCCGGCGGCTCCTGGGTCGCAGCATTGGCGCAGGGCATCGCGCTCGGCGCCATCCTGCAGGGCGTGCACGTCGAAGGCCGGCACTATGCCGGCGGCTGGTGGGACTGGCTGACGCCGTTTTCCATCCTCACCGGCATCTCGCTGGTGGTCGGCTACGCGCTGCTCGGCGCGACCTGGCTGATCCTGAAGACCGAGGGCGACCTGCGCGACAAGGCCTACCGCATCAGCTGGGTTCTGCTGGTCCTGATGCTGCTTGCCATCGCCGCCGTGAGCCTGGCAACGCCGCTGCTCACCATCCAATATGCGCAGCGCTGGTTCAGCTGGCCCGCGATCGTCCTCACCGCGCCGGTGCCGCTCGCGGTGGTCGGCGTCACCGTGCTGCTGATGAAGAACCTCGCGCAGAAGCACGATGGCTGGCCGTTCTTCCTCGCGCTGGCGCTGTTCTTCCTGTCCTATGCCGGCCTCGGCATCAGCATGTATCCCTACATCGTGCCGCAGAGCGTCACGATCTGGCAGGCGGCGGCACCCGAGCGCAGCCAGTTGATCATGCTGCCCGGCGTGCTGGTGCTTGTGCCGCTGATTCTCGGCTACACCGGCTGGGCGTATTGGGTGTTTCGCGGCAAGGTCGGCCACGACGCCGGCTATCATTGATGCCGTCTGAACCGCCCGCGCCGCTCGCGAAGCGCCTCGCCTGGTTCGTCGCGCTATGGTTGGCCGGCGTCGCGGCGGTCGCGACCGTCGCCTTCCTGCTGCGGCTCTGGATGAAGCTCGGATGACGGCGGACGACCCGCGCTCAGCTTGACTTTGCTGCGAATATGCCCCTGAAATTTGGCGGGTGGTTTTGATCGGGCAAGCTTCGCAGGGGTCCGTCGAGGAGAGCTTTGAATGCCGAGTTTCCGTCGCCTGCTGTGTGCCGGCAGCGCCATCATCGCGCTGGCGCTGTCCACATCGCATAGCTTTGCCCAATCCGAGGACCCCGGCGATCAGCCCGGTCTCGTCGCCGATGACGGCTACGAGCTCGATCCGGAATGGCGCAAGCAGGTCGTCTATTTCCGTACCAACGAGCCGCCGGGCACCATCATCGTCTCCACCGCCGAGCGTCACCTCTATCTGGTGCAGCCGGGCGGCCGCGCCATCCGCTACGGCATCGGCGTCGGCCGCGACGGCTTCCAGTGGCAGGGCCTGCTGTCGATCACCAAGAAGGCCGAATGGCCGGACTGGACGCCGCCGCCGGAGATGATCCAGCGCCAGCCCTATCTGCCGCGCTTCATGGCCGGCGGTCCCGGCAATCCGCTCGGCGCGCGCGCGATGTATCTGGGCACCACCGTGTACCGGATCCACGGCACCAACCAGCCCTGGACCATCGGCAGCAAGATTTCCTCCGGCTGCTTCCGCCTGGTGAATGCCGATGTCGCCGATCTCTACGACCGCGTGCCTGTCGGCACCAAGGTCGTGGTGCGGCAGAAGCCGGAACTGTGACGGCGGCCTCTGCCGCCGGACATTCAGCCATCGCTTTGTACTGACATTTTCCGAAAGAGATTGACCATGCGCACTTTCCGAGGCGGCCTGCTGATCGGGCTCGCCGTCGCCGTCCTCGTCGCGGCGCTCGCCGTCACCTATGAGATGTACGACACCCGCACACTGAAGCGCACCGTCCGCCGCGGCGAGGTGCTGTGCGGCGTCAATGCCGGCCTGCCCGGCTTTTCGATTCCCGACGACAAGGGCAACTGGACCGGCTTCGACGTCGACTTCTGCCGCGCGGTAGCGGCGGCGATCTTCGACGATCCGAAGAAGGCGAAGTTCATGCCGCTCGACGCCAATGAGCGCTTCAAGGAGCTGCAGAGCCGCAAGGTCGACATCCTCTCGCGCAACACCACCTGGTCGATGGCGCGCGAGCAGAACTACGACCTGTATTTCCCGGCGGTCGCCTATTACGACGGCCAGGGCTTCATGGTGCCGCGCTCGCGCAAGCTCGAGACCGCGCTCGACCTCACCGGCAGCAAGGTCTGCGTGCAGGATTCGACGACCAACGCGCTCAATCTCGGCGACTATTTCCGCGCCAACAACATGAAGTATGAAGAGGTGAAGTTTCCGAAGCTCGACGACGTCATCAAGGCCTATGACAGCGGCAAGTGCGACACCTTCACCGCCGACGTCTCGCAGCTCTATGCGCTGCGGCTGATCCTGTCGAAGCCTGCCGATCACGACATTCTGCCCGACCTGATTTCGAAGGAGCCGCTCGCGCCCGTGGTGCGCCAGCGCGACGACGACTGGATGATGATCGTGAAGTGGACGCTGTATGCGATGATCAATGCCGAGGAGCTCGGCGTCACCTCCAAGAACATCGACGAGGCGCTGAAGTCGAAGAAGCCGGACGTGATGCGGCTGGTCGGCAACGAGGGCACCTACGGCCAGGATCTCGGCCTGTCGAAGGACTGGGCGGCGCGCATCATCCGCCACGTCGGCAATTACGGCGAGGTCTATGAGCGCAACGTCGGCAGCGAGTCCAAGCTGAAGATCCCGCGCGGCATGAACCAGCTGTGGAACGCGGGTGGGATTCAGTACGCACCGCCGATCAGGTAGGCCTGGGATTTCGATCGCCGACTTCTCCGCCTCGGCAACTCTCGCAACACGCTCGGTGCACCCTCTCCCCTTGCGGGAGAGGGTGGTTTCGATGCGCAGCATCGAAAACGGGTGAGGGTTGCCACGAACCCGGAATTGAATGTGAGGCACCAACCCCTCACCCAGGCGAGTTTGTAGTTGGCTTTTGTGTAGCCCTCTCCCACAAGGGGAGAGGGCGCATTCATGAGCACTGCGCCTGCTGCACCTGCAATATTTCAAGCACACAGCCATCAACCTTCTCGCGACGCCCTCCGCGTCCGAGCTTTGCCAATTGTCCGCCCTTCGGAAGAACGAGGGCGCAGGGAAGGCCAGGTGCCGACTGGCACCTGCGGTCCGCCTGCGTAAAAAATGCAGGCGGCAGAACCACAGGCTCAGCCGGAGCAACCCGGCCTTCCCTGCGCGATGGATTGACGTTTATGGCGCGCTCTCCTCGGTGTCCGGCTTGTTAGCCACCGTCACCGGCAGGATCATCATCACCCGCCGATTTGGCATCAGCATCGCGATGCCGGGACCACACGCTTTCACGTCCGCATCGGCATCGTCCGTCGGCGCGATCACGCGCTGCGATCCGATACGGCCATCGCATCACCGGCCCACGTTTCGTGACGATCGCGAAGCGCCCCTCGTGCAGGCCGTGACGGCAGCGAATGTGCGGCTGATTTGCCCGACGACACAACGCCCGTCGGATTGCGACAAAATGGCACGACGGGCAAAAATACCTGCACGTCCGCGCAATTAGTCCCGCTGAATCAGCTGTCTTCCGCACGTCGTCCTGACCGCGACACTCTGCTCACGAGTTCGTGAACGCGCGCTCAAATCCATCCGAACACAGCGGTCGTAACGACCTCGACCAATCCGGTCGGGGTGATGCGACCCTGCACCACAGGGAGAACGAGGGGCGCAATTGCTTTCTGCGCATCAGCCAACTCATCAGTTCAGTTCACAAGGAAACATTCGAATGACGCTGGGAATCCGTTCGTTCGTCGCCGGCGCGTTGATGCTGGGCGCGCTCTCCATGTCAGCAACCGCGGCACGCGCCGCTGATATCGTCGACACCGCCGTCGGCGCCGGCCAGTTCAAGACGCTGGTCGCCGCCGCCAAGGCTGCGGGCGTCGTCCCGGTGCTGAAGAGCAAGGGCCCCTTCACAGTGTTCGCGCCGACCGATGCGGCCTTCGCTGCGCTGCCGCCGGGCACGGTCGAGGACCTGCTCAAGCCGAAGAACAAGCGCAAGCTCGCCGCGATCCTCAAGTATCACGTCATTCCGGGTGCGGTGAAGGCGGGCGACGTCGCCGGCAAGAAGCTCAGCGTGAAGACGGCGCAGGGCCAGCCGGTGGCCGTCGACGGCACCTTCTTCGGCGTGCAGGTCAACGACGCGCATGTCGTGCAGGCGGACATCATGGCCTCCAACGGCGTCATCCACGTCGTCGACAAGGTGCTGCTGCCGCCGGCCAAGACAGCGATGCATCATTGATCAAGCGAGAGCATTGAAGGACGAGAGCGCGCCGTCGGTGACGGCGCGCTCTTTGTCTTCAGCTATCAAGTTGGACTTCCGAGGGCTCATTGCCGTGTTGGCGGCAAGTCGTGGCCCGGCTCGAGCCACACCCGCCGCCGTCGTCCCGGCGAACGCCGGGACCCATAACCACAGGAGGACGTGGTGACCCGCGGTGACAGCTCCGGCCTTCGCCAAATTCCGGACGGTGGCTATGGGTCCCGGCTCAAGGCCGGGACGACACCATTTTTGTAGGCCTAGATCGGCCCTCAGCCGTAGGGTTAGGCGACCGCATCTTGCAGGCGACCGTCCGGCTCAATTCGGCAATTCAAATCAATATCCCCTCATCTGCGCCAGCTGCGCCGCGTGATAGTTCGTATCCCCGAGCAGTTCCTCGCACACCCGTGCGCGCTTCATGAAGAAGCCGATATCGAATTGGTCGGTCATGCCCATGCCGCCATGCATCTGCACGCCCTCCTGCACCGCGCGCGTCGCGGTGGCACCCGCGCGGGCTTTGGCCACGGCAACGGCGGCCGCCGCACCCGAAGGATCAGCTTCGAGCGCCTGCAAGGCCTTCAGCACGGCGGCGCGGGTGATCTCGATCTCGATATAGAGATGCGCGGCGCGATGCTGCAGCGCCTGGAATTCGCCGATCGCCTTGCCGAACTGCTTGCGCTCCTTGAGGTACGCCACCGTGCGGCCGAACACCTCCTCGCTCAGGCCCACCATCTCGGAGGCGACGGCGCCGCGGCCGAGATCGAGCATGCCGCCCAGCACGGCCATGCCCCCGTCGACCTCGCCCAGCACGTGATCCGCGTTGACCTCGACCTCCTCGAAAGTGATCCGCGCGGCGTTGTGCGCATCGACCATGATGGTGCGCTCGACCGCAACGCCCTTGGCCTTGGGATCGACGAGAAACACCGTCAGGCCGTCACGCTCGCCGGGCGCGCCGGCGCTGCGGGCGACGACCAGCAGGAGGTCGGCGACGTGGCCGTCGACCACCATCGCCTTGGCGCCGTTCAGCTTGAAGCCGTTGCCGGAGCGCACGGCCTGCATGGCGGTGTGCGAGGGACGGTGCTTGGCGCCTTCGTCGAGCGCCAGCGCCGCGAGCAGCGCGCCGCTGGCGATCTTCGGCAGATACTCTGATTTCTGTGCCGCCGAGCCCGCGCGGGTCAGCGCCGACGCCGACAGCACGGCGGTCGCGAGGAACGGCGACGGCATCAAGGTGCGGCCGATCTCTTCCATCACGACGCCGGCCTCGACCGCGCCGAGGCCGGAGCCGCCGTGCTCCTCGGGCACCAGCAGTCCGGCAAAGCCCATCTCGGCGAAGGTGGCCCACAGCTCGCGCGAGAAGCCGGTTGGGTCGCGCGTATCACGCAGCTTGCGCAGATGGGCGACCGGCGCGTGATCGGAGATCAGGCCGCGCGCGCTGTCGCGCAGCATGGATTGTTCTTCGGTGAGGAGGAGAGGCATGGCGGCTGTCCAGTGTCGGTGTTCGTTTGGAAGCGAAGCTTTTTCAGTTCGTCATGGCCGGGCTTGTCCCGGCCATCCACGTCGTCCTTCATGCACGGATGGACGTGGATGCCCGGGTCAAGCCCGGGCATGACGGAGTGTGGGGGCGAACTACGCCCCCGGCAGATCGAGGATGCGCTTGGCGACGATGCCGAGCATGACCTCGGAGGTGCCGCCTTCGATGGAGTTCGCTTTCGTACGCAGCCAGGCGCGCGGACGGGCGCCTTCGTGCGAGCGCTCGCTCTCCCATTCCAGCGCGTCGATGCCGCCTGATGACATCAGCAACTCGTGGCGGCGCTTGTTGAGCTCGGTGCCGTAATACTTCATCGCCGAGGAGAACGCCGGGTGGCCCTGCCCGGCCTTGGCGAGATCGACCATCCGCTCCGCAGCGGCCGCAAGCGCGGCCTCGTCGACGTCGAAGGTGGCGATGTCAGCGCGCAGCAGCGCGTCGTCGAGCCTGCCTTGCGCGTCGCTGCCGACGGAGTCGGCCGCGACCTGGCCGAGCGGCCGGCTGCCGCCACGCTCGCCCATGCCGGAGATCATCGCGCGCTCGTGCTGCAAGAGATATTTTGCGACGTCCCAGCCGCGATTGACGGTGCCGAGCACATTCGCCTTGGGCACGCGGACATTGTCGAAGAAGGTCTCGCAGAACGGCGAGCGGCCGGAGATCAAGAGGATCGGCTTGGTCGTGACGCCCTTCGACGTCATGTCGAACAGGATGAAGCTGATGCCGTCATGCTTCTTCGCCGTGGGATCGGTGCGCACCAGGCAGAAGATCCAGTCGGCGTAGTTGGCGTAGGAGGTCCAGATCTTCTGGCCGTTGATGATGTAGTCGTCGCCGTCGCTCTCGGCGCGCGTCTGCAGCGAGGCGAGATCGGAGCCGGCATTCGGCTCGGAATAGCCCTGGCACCAGCGGATCAAGCCGGCCGTGATCTTCGGCAGATGCTCGCGCTTCTGCGCGTCGGTGCCGTATTTCAGCAGCGCCGGTCCGAGCATCGAGATGCCGAACGAGGTGATCGGCGCGCGCGCCCCGATCGCGGCCATCTCCTGGCGCACGATCTTCGCCTCCTCGCCATCGAGGCCGCCGCCGCCATATTCCCTCGGCCAATGCGGCACCGTCCAGCCCTTGTCGCGCATGCGCTCGAACCAGATGCGCTGCGGCTCGGAGGAGAATTTGGCGTTGCGGCCGCCCCAGAACGTGTCCTCGTCGGAGGTCATCGGCCGGCGCATCTCCGGCGGACAATTCGCCTCGAGCCAGGCGCGCGTTTCGCGGCGGAATGTGTCGAGATCGGCCATGTCTGATCCTCGCGCGTTTCCATGTTTGCTGTCGTTGGAACGACCTAACCTCAGCGCGTCAGGGAATTCAACATCGATGTCGCCGCGACCGCCCTCGCCTTGTCCGGCGATCTATGGTCATGATGCCGTCGCGTGAAAATACGAGGAAACGACCATGCGCCTGAAACTTCTTTCGCCTGGCGAAATGAGCGCCGACCAGCGCCAGACCTATGACGAGTCGATCGCCAGCAAGCGCGGCTCGCCGCCGCCGCCGATGATGGCCTGGCTCAACAGCCCGGAGATGGCGCGGCACGCGACCCGCCTCGGCGCCTTCCTGCGCTACGACACGGTGTTTCCGGCCGCGCTCTCCGAGATTGCAATCCTGGTGACGGCGCGGCACTGGACGGCGCATTACGAATGGTACGCGCATAAGCGCCTGGCGCTGGCGGGCGGGCTCGACCTGGAGATCATCGAGGACATCCGCGACCGCCGCACGCCGACGTTCTCCGATCCCAAGGCGCAGATGATCTACGATGTCGCCAAGTCGCTACACGAGGGGCATGGTCTAACGGAAGCGCTATATGCCGAAGCAATCGCAACGCTCGGCGAGCGCGGCCTGGTCGAGATCATCGGCCTGTGCGGCTACTACACGATGGTGTCGATGACGCTGAATGCGTTCGAGTTCGATTTGCCGGAGGGTGAGGTGTCGGAGTTGAAGTAGTCGGCTCGTGATCTTCAACGCACCGCTGTTGCCACGATACCGGTGCACTCCCCTCCCCCTTGCGGGCAGGGGAATCGCATATGGTCAATCTGAGTGTGTCGCGAAACCGTCTCCACATCGTCATGCCCGGGCTCCGTCCCGGCCATGACGACGCGGAGGGAGATGGGCGCAAAACATCGATCGCCATATGCGATAGCCCTCCCCTTGCGGGGAGGGGAGCGCACCGACGCTGCGGCTTTTACCCCTGCTCCGCCACATCCGCCGCCGCAACCCGCCGCTTCGACGACCAGACCAGCGCCAGCACGCACAGGCCGAGCAGCACCGGCGGGAACACCACCATGTTCACCGCCGACCAGCCGAAATGCGCCAGCAATTGCCCGGATGAGAACGAGCCCAGCGCCATCAGGCCGAAGATCAGGAAATCGTTGAACGCCTGCACCTTGTTGCGCTCGGCCGAGGTGTGCGTCTCCAGCACCAGCGCGGAGGCGCCGACGAAGCCGAAATTCCAGCCGACGCCGAGCGCGACCAGCGTGGCCCAGAAGTGCATCGCGGTCAGGCCGGAGAGCCCGATGATCGCGGCAACCGCTTCCAGCGCCAGCCCGAGCGCGACGATGACGGGAGCGCCGAACCGGGCGATCAGAGAGCCCGTGAAGAAGCTCGGGCCGTACATCGCGACGATGTGCCATTGCAGGCCGAAATTGGAATCCGACACGGTGAGGCCACACATCTGCATCGCCAGCGGGGCCGAGGTCATCACCAGGTTCATCACCGGATAGGCGATGGTGCCGCATAGTGCAGCGGCGATGAAGCGCGGCTGGCGCACGATCTCGAGCAGCGGCCGGCCGCCATGCAGGTCGGCGGCTTCAGGCCTTGGCAGATCGACGCCCGCGACGATGCCCATCGCGATCAGTGCCACCGCGGCCTGGATCAGATAGCTGAAGGCGAACAGATAAGGCTGCCAGACGTCCATGGTCCATTGCACGAGCTGCGGACCGAGCAGGCCGGCGAAGATGCCGCCTGCCATGACCCACGACACCGCCTTGGGCCGGAACGCGGCGCTGGCGCCATCCGCGGCGGCGAAGCGATAGGACTGGGCGACGGCACCGTAGAGGCCGCCGAGGAACGTCGCCAGGCAGAACAGCACGAACGAGCCACGGAGAATGGCAAGGCAGCCGAGCACGCCCGTGACCGCGCCACAGCCGGTGCCGATCAGAAATGCGACACGGCGGCCATAGCGGCGCGAGATCGCGCCGGTCGGCAGGGTGCCGGCGGCAAGCCCGACGACGTACATCGAGATCGGCACGGTCGCGAGCCCGATGCTCGGCGCGATGGTCACGCCGACGATCGCGCCGGTGGCGAAGATCACCGCCGAGTTGGCGCCCGTCAGCGCCTGCGCAGCGGCGAGGCGGGCGACGTTGCGGCGCGCGCGGGCATCGTCGGAGGTATCTTCGGTCACGGTCAGGTCGATCATCTCAATGTGTCCGGATGCGCGAAAATGCGCCCCTGCTGCTCTCTCGGTGCGGCTGCACTATTGCGGGATGGGCGGGCCGGAGGCAACGGGCGCGATCGGGAACAAGCCATGCATCGCAGCTGATTCGACAGCTCCAGCCCACCCGGCTAATCAGGCCCGCGGTATTCTCGCGTCGACGACGCAGCGGAGCTTGAGCCATGTCAATCGATGACCGTCCGACTCTCGCGGCGCCAGACGATGATCCATATTTGTGGCTCGAGGACATCGAAAGCGAGCGTGCGCTGGCCTTCGTCGCGGCGCAGAACCGGCGCACGCTCGCCGCCTACGGCGATGCCGGCTTCGAACGAGATCGCGACATGCTGGCCGCGATCTTCGATCGCCCCGACAACATCCCGATGGTCAGCCGGCGCGGCGGGTTGCTCTACAATCAATGGAAGGACGCGGTGCATCCGCGCGGGCTGTGGCGACGAACCACCCTGGCCGAGTTTCGCAAGGCGGAGCCGCAATGGGAGATCCTGCTCGACCTCGACCGTCTGGCCGCCGACGAAGGTGAGGACTGGGCGCTGAGCTGGGTGCAAACGCTGCCGCCCCGGCACGCGCGTGCGATTCTGGCGCTGTCACGGGGCGGCAGCGACGCGGTGGTGCTGCGCGAGTTCGACCTCGCGGCGAAGAGATTCGTCGACGGCGGCTTTGCGCTGGCCGAGGCCAAGGGCAGCGCGGATTGGCTCGACGGCGATACGCTGCTTCTGGCGAGCGCGCATGGCGAGGGCATGGCGACACCGTCGGGCTATGCCCGCACGGTGCGGCGCTGGCGGCGCGGCCAGCCGGTCGGCGAGGCCGAGGTGATCTTCGCCGCCGAGAGCAGCCAGTCGACATGGGTGCATGTCGGCGTGGACCGCAGTGTGACGCCGGCGCGCGTGTGGTTCACCGAGGGGCTCGACTTCTTCAACCATCATCTGTGGCTCGGCGACGCGGCTGCTGCGCGCACCCGGCTCGATTTGCCGACCGACTGCTGGATGACGGCGGAGGGCGACTGGATGGCGGTCAAGCTGCGCCAGCCATGGACGGTCGGCGAGGTCACGCATCCTGCCGATGTCGTGCTCGGCATCGGGCTGTCGGCCTTCGTCGCAGGGAGCCGGGATGTCGTTCGCCTGTTCGAGCCCGGCCCGCGCCGCGCGCTGCAAGGCCTGTATTGGGCCGGCGGCCGGCTGGTGCTGTCGATCCTTGACGAGCTCCGGCCGCAGTTCGAGCTGTGGACGCCATCGACGAACGGCTGGAGTCATCAGCGGCTGCCGGGATTGCCGGAGATCGCAACGGTGGACGTCTGGCGGCTCGACGTCGAGGACACCGAAAGCCATGGCGACCTGCTCGCCAACATCCAGGATCCGCTGACACCGCCGACGCTGCAGCTGATCGAGGCCTTCGGCGCGCCGGCCATGCTGAAACAGGCGCCGCGCACCTTCACCGCCGAAGGATACGTGGTCACACGCCATGAGGCGATCTCGGTGGACGGCGCGCGCATTCCCTACACCCAGACCGGGCCGGCCGAGCCGACCGGCGACGCACCGGTGTACATGAGCGCCTATGGCGGCTTCGGCCACACCATTCGTCCGGCCTACAATGCGGCGCTCGGCAAGCTGTGGCTGGAGCGTGGCGGCACCATCGTCGAGGCCAATATCCGCGGCGGCGGCGAGTTCGGCACCGCCTGGCACGATGCCGGCCGCTACGCGGGCAAGCGGCTCGCGCATGACGATTTCGCTGCGGTCGCCGCAGACCTGGTCCGCCGCGGCGTCACCGTGCCGAAGCGCATCGCCGCGCAAGGCGGCTCGAATGGCGGCATCCTGATCACCAACATGCTGGTGCGCTATCCCGAGCGGTTCGGCGCGCTGTTCTGCACCATCCCGCTGATCGACATGCGCCGCTACACCCGGCTGCTCGCCGGCGCCAGCTGGATCGCCGAATATGGCGATCCGGACAAGGACGAGGATTGGGGCTGGCTGCAGACCTACTCGGCCTATCACACCGCGAAGCCAGGCCTGCCCTATCCGCCGATCCTGATCGCCACGACGCGGCGCGACGACCGCGTGCATCCGGGACACGCGCGCAAGATGACGGCCAAGCTTCAGGCGATGGGCTACGACAGCTATTTCTACGAGCCCGCCGCCGGCGGCCATGGCTACGGCACCGACAACCGCGAGCGCGCCAGCTTCATCACGCTCGGCACGCGGTTTCTGGCACGGCATGTCGGGCTGGAGATGGAGTAAGCGGCGACGCTTCGTTGCAGACCGCGCTGCCGGCTCCACCCACCGCTGTCGTCCCGGCGAACGCCGGGATCCATGCTCCGCAGCAGGAGTTTGGGGCGATGACAGTTGTCACGCCGATCTCGCATCACAACCCGACCCTGTGGTTATGGGTCCGGGCGTTCGCCGGGACGACAGCGAAATTCGGAGCGGCGCCATCGACAACGCACGCCGGGTCGTCGCGCTTCACGCAGCCCGCGCGAACACCAGGATCATGTTGTTGGCCGGCATCTCCACCGTCTCGCGCAAGGCAAGGCCGTTTCGCGCCCCCAGCGCTTCGAGATCGGTGATGTCGCGCACGCCCCATTCCGGATTGCCCTCGCGCAGCGAGGTGTCGAACACGGCGTTGCTGACCGCGGTGTGCCTGCCGTCGCGCTTGAACGGGCCGTAGAGCATCAGCAAGCCATCCGGCGAGAGCACCTTCCCGGCCCCCGCGAACAATCCTTCCGCCACCGACCAGGGCGCGATGTGAACGACGTTGGCGCAGAAGATCGCCGTCAGCCGCTCGGGCCCGCCGGCGGCACGGAACGCGGCGGCCCAGCCGGCCTGCGACAGGTCGATGCGCTGGGCTTCGCGGATGTTGGGCAGGCCCGTATGCCTGCGCCACGCAGCGATGCTCGCGAGGTGGGTGTCGTTGAGGTCGCTCGGCCACCACGTCAGATCGGGATGCTGGGACGCGAAATGCACGACATGCTGGCCGGTGCCGCTGCCGGCCTCCAGCACGTCGCCCGTCCGCCCCTCCAGCAGCCGCGCCAGCACCGCCGAGATCGGCTGATGGTTGCGGTGGAAGGCGGCGGCATCCAGCCGTCCGTCCGGTTCCACCGGCCGGCCGTCCCGGCCGAACTCCACGACGTATTCCGCCATTGCCATACTCCCGGCCGCAAGCTGAGCAGCCACCGTTAACCGCGTTGCGACGGCCACCATAGCCGCATTGTCAGCCGATGGTCTTTATGCTTTGCAGCGCCTATATTGCCGAGATCACCGAGACGTCGGAACTTCATCTTGATCACACCCGTCATGCGTACCGCCCTGGCGCTGGGGCTCCTGCTCGCCGTGTCGTCCCTTGCCATGTCCTCAGCCGCCCACGCCCAGTCCGGCGCCGCCGAGGGCCAGAAGCTCGCATTCGACCGCGGCAAGGGCAACTGCCTGACCTGCCATGAGATCAAGGGCGGCGACCTGCCGGGCTCGATCGGGCCGAAGCTGGAAAATCTCAAGGGCAAATACGACCGTACCGAGCTGATCGCGATTCTCAACGACGAGACCAAGCGCAATCCGCTGACGGTGATGCCGCCGTTCGGCCGCAACCGCATCCTGACCGAGCAGGAAATCAGCGCCATCGTCGATTTCCTGCAAACGCTGTGATTTTCGTTTGGAGACACCCATGACTGCCTCGTTCGGCCCGTTGGCCCACCGCCGCCTGTTCCTGAAGGGCGCCGGCCTCGTCGCGCTGATCGGCCTCGGCAATGCCGTGCTGCACGCCACGCCGGTGTTTGCCGCGACCAACGACAACAAATATCCGGAGGACGCGTTCAAGCAGAAGAACGCGAGCGAGGCGATCAAGGCGCTGTATGGCCGCGACCACGAGGCCTCCGACAAGATCAAGCTCGATGCCCCGGAGATCGCCGAGAATGGCGGCGTGGTGCCGATCGCGGTGACGACGTCGCTGCCGAACGTCACCTCGATCTCGTTCATCGTCAGCGAGAACCCGTTCGCACTGGCGGCGTCCTATCACATCCCCGAGGGCACGGTGCCCGCGGTGGCGAACCGGCTGAAGATGGCCAAGACCTCCAGCGTGATCGCGCTCGTCGAATCCGGCGGCAAGCTCTACAGCGCGACGAAGGAAGTGAAGGTCACCGTCGGCGGCTGCGGCGGCTAGGGGAGGAGAGCGATCATGGCAGCAAGCATTCGCGTCCGCGCGGTCCTGAACGGCGAGGTCGCCGAGGTCCAGACCCTGATCCAGCATCCGATGGACACGGGGCTGGTCAAGGACGCCAAGGGCGAGGTGATCCCGGCGCACTACATCCAGCAGCTCACCTTCACGCACAAGGAGAGAATTGTGTTCCTGGCCGATTGGGGCACCGCGGTCTCCAAGGATCCCTACGTCAAGTTCGCCTTCAAGGGCGCGGCCAAGGGCGACGAGCTCAAGGTGAGCTGGGTCGACAACAAGGGCGCGACCGACAGCCTGACGGCGACGATCCAATGAGCGCGCTGCGCCTGCTGCTCGCTCTCGCGACGACGCTCGGTCTGAGCGCATCGGCCATGGCGGCGGACAAGCCCGACCCGGCGGCCGACGCCAAGGCGTTCCAGGACTATTTCGTCAAGAAGTTCCCGAAAGTGGCGTTCGACGATTTCGTCAACGGTCCGTATTCGATGAACGCCGACATGCGCAAGCAGTGGGAGGAGAAGGAGCAGTTTCCGCCCTACGAGTTCGCGCTCGACTCCGGCAAGGAGATGTTCGCCAAGCCGTTCAAGAACGGCAAGACCTATGCCGACTGCTTTGCAAACGGCGGCATCGGCATCCGCCAGAACTATCCTTATTTCGACGACAAGGAAGGCAAGGTCATCACCCTCGAGCTGGCGCTGAACCGCTGCCGCGAGGCCAATGGCGAGCAACCCTATTCCTACGTCAAGGACGAGATGGCCTCGCTCACCGCCTACATGGCCTACACCTCGCGCGGCAAGCGCTTCGACATCAAGATCCCGGACGATCCGCGCGCGCTTGAAGCGTTCGAGAAGGGCAAGGAATATTTCTACACCCGCCGCGGCCAGCTGAACTTCTCCTGCGCGAGCTGCCACGTGCAGAGTCCGGGCGAGCGCATCCGCGCCGAGATCCTGGCGCCGGCGCTGGGCATCCTGAACGCAATGCCGATCTACCGCTCGGAATGGAGCGGCATGGGCACGATCAGCCGCCGCATCGTGACGTGCAACAGCCAGACCCGCGCCGTGCCGCTGGAGCCGCAGTCGGACGAGTATCGCAACCTCGAATATTATCTCTCCTACGTGTCGAACGGCCTGCCGGTTTCAGGTCCTGGAGCGCGGCCATGAGATATATCTCGACACCAAGCGTCATGAAAAAGATCGTGTTCGCCATGATGGTGTCGGCGGTCGGCGCCGGCTCCGCGCGGGCCGCGTCGGAAGCCGACTATCTCGCGGCGGTCGCGGCGGCCGAGAGCGCCAACAAGGAAGCCGGACGTCTGCGCAACCAATGGACCGTGACCCAGGCCGCAATCAATGCTGCGAAGAAGGCGGCGGAGTCGGGCAATCTCGACCAGGCGCTGAAATCGGCGCAGGAGGCCGAGGCGCTCGCCAAGGCCTCGATCGTCCAGGCCACCAGCGAGAAGCAACTCTGGAAGGACATGGAGATCCGCTAGCGCGTGATCCGCAAAGTGGAGACCGGTTTTCCAACGGGTCATGGTCGAAGAAGGAGATAGGATCATGATGCGATTCCGTGGAATCTCATCATGATCTAGGACGCGAACGATGATTCGGCGCCGGGATTTTCTCAAAGCATCAGGTGCCGCCGCGCTCGCCGCGCCGGCGCTGCTGCGCAGCGCGTCCGCTGCCGACACGGTGAGCCTGTACGACGTCGAGAAATTCGGCAATGCGCGCATCCTGCACATCACGGATACGCATGCGCAGCTGCGGCCGGTGTTCTTCCGCGAGCCGAGCGTCAATCTCGGCATCGGCGAGATGTGGGGAAAGCCGCCGCATCTGGTCGAGCGCGCCTTTCTGGACCGCTACGGCATCCGTCCCGACAGCGCCGAGGCCTATGCCTTCACCTCGTTCGACTTCGAGAAATATGCCGTGCGCTTCGGCAGGATGGGCGGCTTCGCGCATCTGAAGACCCTGGTCGACAAGCTGCGCGCCGACGCCGGCGATCATCGCTCGCTGCTGCTCGACGGCGGCGATCTCTGGCAGGGCACCGGGCTCGCCAACGCCATGCGTGGCGCCGACATGGTGGGCGCGGCCAATCTGCTCGGCATCGACGCGATGACCGGGCATTGGGAATTCACCTATGGCGAGGAGGCGCTGCGTGCCAACCTCGCGCGTTTCAAGGGCGAGTTCCTGGCGCAGAACGTGTTCCTGACCGAGGAGGCCGCGTTCAACGATGCCAAGGCGTTCGATCGCGGCTCGGGCCGCGTGTTCAAGCCAGCTACGATCAAGGAGATCGGCGGCGCGCGCATCGCCGTGATCGGGCAGGCGTTTCCCTATGTGCCGATCGCCCATCCGCGCCGCTTCACGCCGGACTGGAGCTTCGGCATCCGCGAGGAGGAGTTGCAGAAGCTCGTCAACGCCCTGCGCGGCGCCGACAAGGTCGATGCCGTGATCCTGCTGTCGCACAACGGCATGGATGTCGACCTCAAGCTCGCGAGCCGCGTCACTGGGATCGACGTCATCCTCGGCGGCCACACCCATGACGCCGTGCCGCAACCGGTGGCCGTCAAGAATGCCAAGGGCGCGACCTTGGTGACCAATGCCGGCTCGAACGGGAAATTCCTGGCCGTGCTCGATCTCGACATCGCCAAGGGCCATGTCGCCGACGCGCGCTATCGCCTGCTGCCGATCTATTCGGAGCTGCTCAAGCCGGACCCTGCGATGCAGGCGCTGATCGACCAGACGCAGCAGCCGCAGGTCGCGGCCTGGAGCGAGAAGCTCGCGACGTCGGACCGGCTGCTGTATCGGCGCGGCAATTTCGAAGGCGCGACCGACGATCTGATCTGTGCGGCGCTGCGCCGCGAGCTCGATGCCGAGATCGCGCTGTCGCCGGGGTTCCGCTGGGGCCCGACCGTGCTCGCGGGCCAGTCCATCATGCTGGAGGACGTCCTGGCACAGACCGCGATCAGCTATCCCGAAACCTACGTGCAGCGGATGACCGGTGCTCAGATCAAGGACGTGCTCGAGGACGTCTGCGACAATCTCTTCAACGCCGATCCCTATCTGCAACAGGGCGGCGACATGGTGCGGACCGGCGGTTTCTCCTACCGCTGCACGCCGTCGGAGTCGATCGGCCGCCGCATCTCTGATCTCGCGCTCGACAACGGCCATCCGCTGCACGCCGGCAAGAGCTACAAGGTCGCGGGCTGGGCGTCGATGAACGCCCAGGACGGCAGGCCGGTGTGGGACGTGGTCGCCAGCCATCTGCGCAATGGCCAGCTGGTGCTGACGGGGACCAACAAGGTCACGCTATCAGGCGTCGACGGCAATCCGGGGTTTGCGTCGCAGTCGTGAGCGGGGGGCACCCGGCCGGCGTGACACAGACGGCACGTCCTACTCCGCCATGGTCCCGGGTCGGCACTGATGGGTGAGGCGCCACCGTGCCTGCCCCTGCACAACGGCCGAATGCCTGACCAAAGCGTCGCCGCGCCCTATCCCGCCGGCCAGCGCGCGCAGGTGCCATGCGCCCGCGTTCATGGACAATGAACCGCAATCCGATAGTGTGGCGTTGTGTCGCGCGCCCTCATTGCGGGAGTCTCGGCGGTTTGCCGGCAACGCGCCCTCCAGTTTCATCACTGACGCCGGGAGCCCAACGGATCGAGCATGGCTGACGTTCTCGCCGCATCGCAACACACCACGGCACCGGTCCGGACCGCCTCCTCGCTGCGCACGCTGGCGCTGATCTCCCTGGCGCATTGGGTCAGCCACCTGCACATGCTGGTGCTGCCGATGCTGTTTCCCTACCTGAAGGAGAAGCTCGGCGTCGGCTATGTCGAGCTCGGCTTTCCACTCACGGTGTTCGCCGTGGTCTCGGCGCTGACCCAGGCGCCCGTCGGCTACCTCGTGGACCGTGCCGGCGCCCGCCGCATTCTGCTGCTGGGCCTGACGCTCGGCGGTCTGTCGCTGGCAATCCTCGGCTTCTATCTGACCTATGCCAGCCTCGTGGTCTCCGCGGTGCTGCTCGGCCTCGCCAACGCCGTGTATCACCCCTCCGACTACGCGCTGCTGTCGGCGCATATGGAAGAGAGCCGGATGGGCCGCGCCTTCGGTGTGCACACCTTCGCCGGCTATCTCGGCGGCGCGGTGGCGCCGGCGGTCATGGCGGCGCTGGTCACCACGGTCGGCGGCTCCGGCGCGCTGATCGCCGCCGGCCTGGTCGGTCCGCTGGCCGCGCTGCTGCTGCTCGCCGGCAACGTGCCCGAGGTGCCGCCGCATCCGCATCACACCAAGGCGGACGGCACCAAGATCAAGCAGCCCAGCCTGCTGACGCCGATGCTGATGCTGCTGACCGTGTTCTTCATGCTGCTCAGCCTGTCCAACGCCGGCATCTCCAGCTTCGGCGTGGTCGCTTTCATGAACGGCTACGGGATCTCGTTCTCGACGGCCAACATCGCACTGACCGCCTTCCTCGGCGCCAGCGCGGTCGGCGTGCTCGCCGGCGGCCAACTCGCCGACCGCATCCGCCATCACAACCTGGTCGCCGCCGTTGCCTACGCGATCAATGCGGTGCTGGTGCTGATCATCACCTTCGTCAGCCTGCCCACTGTGCTGCTGGTCGCGATCATGCTGACCGCGGGCTTCATGAGCGGCGTGATAGCGCCCTCGCGCGACATGCTGGTGCGCAACGCCGCCCCTCCCGGCGCCGCCGGCCGCGCCTTCGGCATCGTCTCCACCGGCTTCAACTTCGCCGGCGTCGTCAGCCCACTGCTGTTCGGCTGGATCATGGACATGAACGCGCCGCGCTGGGTGTTCGGCACCTCCGTCGTGTTCATGCTGCTGACCATCGTGCTGGCGTTCTTCACGGAGCCGAAGAAGGCGAAGGCTTAGCTGGCATCGTCAGCAACCCGTCAGCCCATCAACGCAAGATTGACATGAGGAGATGAGCGCAGTGCCCGTGACTGCGCCCTCGCCCCTTGTGGGAGAGGGCATGTAGGACAGAGCGGCAAGCTTGGTCGGGTGAGGGGTCTCTCTCCGCGAGTTGCACGCGTGGAGAGAGACCCCTCACCCAACCGAGCGAGTGGATGGGCCGGCGATGCCCTCTCCCACAAGGGGCGAGGGCGCTGTATTGGGCACCGCGATGGCGGCAGCTTTTTCGCGCAACGCTGTCCTCACCTCCCGCATGTTGACATCATCGTCCACCGGCCGATGATACGGGCAAACAACAACATCCGGGGAAGACACGCCATGACGCAGCCTGATCTCGTGATCCGCGGCGGAACGATTGCCGATGGCTCGGGCGGCGAGCTGTACGAGGCGGATGTCGCGATTGCGGATGGCCGCATCGTCGCCGTCGGCAAGGTCGCGGCGTCCGGCCGCGAGGAGATCGACGCCAGGGGCAGACTGGTCACGCCCGGCTTCGTCGACGTCCACACCCACTATGACGGCCAGGTGACCTGGAGCCATGACATCTCGCCGTCGTCGCAGAACGGCGTCACCACGGCGATCATGGGCAATTGCGGCGTCGGCTTCGCGCCGTGCCGGCCGGCCGATCATCAGCGGCTGATCCAGTTGATGGAAGGCGTCGAGGATATTCCCGAGCCGGTGCTCGAAGCCGGCATTCCCTGGGAATGGGAAAGCTTTCCCGACTACATGGAGTGGCTGGCCAAGCGCAATTTCGATCTCGACATCGGCGCCCAGCTGCCGCACGCGGCGCTGCGCGTCTATGTGATGGGCGAGCGTGGCGCGCGCCGCGATCCCGCCACCGCGGACGACAACCGCGCCATGGCGGCGCTGGCGCGCGATGCAGTCAAGGCCGGCGCGCTTGGCTTCTCGACCTCGCGCACGCTCAACCACCGCACCTCGACCGGCGACTACACGCCGACGCTCAAGGCCGGCGAGGACGAGCTGACGACCATCGCGAGCGCCATGCACGGCGCCGGCCGCAGCGTGCTGCAATTCGTGCTCGACATTTCCACCATCCACGAAGATCTGCCGATGATGCTGCGCATCGCCGAGCAGACCAGCTGCCCGATCTCGTTCTCGGTGACGCAGAACGACCGGGCGCCGCAGCGCTGGCGGCAGACGCTGGCCGAGATCAATGCGGCGGCGGCGCGTGGCCTGTCGGTCACGGCGCAGATCGCAGCACGGCCGGTCGGGCTGCTGCTCGGGCTGGAATTGTCGCGTAACCCGCTGCAGACGCATCCGAGCTATCAGGCGATCGCGCATCTGCCGCTCGCCGAGCGCGTCGCGCGGATGCGCGACCCGCAGCTGCGCGCGGCGATCCTGAGCGAGCAGGCCAGCGCGACCGACGATCCGCTGTTCTTCAAGCCGAACTACGACAAGATGTATCTGCTCGGCGATCCGCCCGATTACGAGCAGCCGCCGGAGCAGTCGCTCGGCGCGCAGGCGCGCGCGCGAGGTTGCCGGCCCGAAGAGCTGGCCTATGACGCGATGCTGACGGACGGCGGGCGCGGCATGCTCTACGTCCCGTTCCTCAATTATTCCGACGGCAATCTCGACGCCACCTACGAGATGCTGCGCGATCCGCGCAGCGTGCCCGGCCTCAGCGACGGCGGCGCGCATTGCGGCATCATCTGCGACGCCAGCTTCCCGACCTATCTGCTGACGCACTGGACGCGCGACCGCAAGCGCGGGGACAAGCTCTCCATTCCGTTCGTCGTCGCCGCGCAGTCGCGCAAGACCGCGCTCTCCGTCGGCCTCGACGATCGCGGCCTGATTGCGCCGGGCTACAAGGCGGACGTGAACGTGATCGACTACGATCGCCTCCATCTGCATCCGCCCAAGGTGCATTACGATCTTCCGGTCGGCGGTCGCCGCCTGATGCAGGAGGTCGACGGCTACGAGGCGACGATCGTGTCGGGTGTGGTGACGCGCCGGCACGGCGAGGCCACCGGCGCGCGGCCGGGGCGGCTGGTCAGGGGGGCGCGCGTCGTCTGAGCTGAGCGATCAGCCGGCCACAGCAGCGGCCGTGTCGACAATTCGCGTAAGCTCGGCTTGCGCAGCCGAATACTCGTTGAACCATGGCGGCATCGAGCGCAGGGCAATCTCGAGCGCCCTGCGGCCTTCGTCCTTGCGGCCGTTCAGCAGGTGCCATTCCCCGACATAGAAATAGGCTTCGGCCTGTTCGGGAGCCGTCGTGGTCGCATGCAGGACCTCCTGCTCCGTCGAACGCGCCATCAGCAAACCGAACACCGGTCCGGGCCACCCCGCCGCCGTCCCGCGCGACGCGAGCGCGGCGAGATCTGGCTTGGCGCGACCGGGCAGCCGGGCGATCGACAGGTAAAGAAACAAGGCCGCATAGGGGTCGAACTGGAGCGCGAGCGACCTTTCCATGTCTGCTGCCGCGGCTTCGAACCTACCGCGACAGAATTGAATATAGCCACGGCCCCGATGCATGACGGGGTCCTTCGGCGCGAGGTCGATCGCTGTCGTGCTTTGGACGATCGCGCGATCCAGATCGCCTTTGATATGATGAAGGAACGCAAGCTCGCCATGAGCCGCGGCGAGCCTGGGATCGAGAGCAAGAGCTCGCGTCTGGTCGTCGACGGCACCGTCAAAGTCGCCAAGGAATTTCCGCGACACGCCGCGGGCGCCGAATGTCTGCGCGTTGGGCTTCAGCTTGAGGACCAGGCCGAAATCATCGATCGAACTTGCGTAGCTTCCCATGCCCTGAAGCGCAACGCCGCGATTGTGGTAAGCGTAATAGTTGCGCGGGTTGAGCTGGATCACCTTGCTGAAGTGGAGGATGGCGCCTGGGAAATCGTCGATCTTCAGGCATCGCGCGCCGCGCCAGAACTGCAGCATATGGGAGAACAGGCGAATCATGCGGGACCTCACGACGAATGCACGCGAGGCCGCCTCCTGATGACCCCGTGCCGCGGTTGTATCACGCAAATTCGGGCGCGACAGCCTGGTGCACCTGCAGGCGGGCGCGTTCGCTGTTCGGCCAGAGTAGCGCCAGACCCAACAGACCGGAGATCCCCATGATCACGGCGTTGATGGTGAACCCGGACATGTAGCCGTCGAGCAGACTGCCCGAGGCCTGGATCATCTTGCCCATCACGACGGGCGCAACGATGCCGGCGAGCGTATACAGCGCACCGTAGATCGCCATGGCCGCGCCGCGCTGGGCGACCGGCGTGAATTCGCCGATCATCGGCGGGCAGACGACGTAGATCGAGCCGCACAATCCCGATCCGACCACGAGCAGCGCGATCTTAGCCGAAGCGCTGTCGACATGCGCCATGCACGCCATCAGGACGCCGCCGATCACCAGCGGCGTTGCGCCGAGCACGCCGCGCGCCATGCGGGTGGACACCCCGCGCGCCATCAGCATTTGCGAGGCAAAGCCGGTGGTCAGCACGACGCACGCGCCGAACACCCAGGGCAGGATCGAGATGAATCCGGCCTGCGCTTGCGAGAAGCCGAGGCCCTTCACCAGGAACGGCGTGAACCAGGTCAGCCCGAGCGACAGCGCCCAATAGGCGCCGAAGGTGGCGGCCACGCAGCCGACGAAGGTGCGGGACGTCAGCAATTGCAGATAGGGCACCCGCTGCTCGCGCAAGTCGGCCGCCTCGAGTTCGGCGAGCGGACCTTCCCGGCCCAGCCACAGCCACGCCGCGCTCCACATCAGACCGACGACGCCGAGCGCGCCGAACGCATAGTGCCAGCCGTGATTCACGATGATCCAGTTCAGTGCCGGCACGGCGAGGATCACACCGAAGGCGGAGCCCTGGGACAGGATCGCCGTCGGCAGCGCCCGCTTCTCGTCGGGGAACCATTTGTAGACGGCGTGAATGGCGACGGACGCGGCCGGCCCTTCGCCCGCACCGAGAATGATGCGGCAGATCAGCAAGGTGGTGAAGCCGACGGTGCCGACCATCGGGAATTGCGCCACCGCCCAGATCAGCGCCAGCACCAGCAGCACCCAGCGCGTCGGCACCTTGTTGACGACGAAGCCGACCACGATCGCCGCGATCGAGAACAGGAAGAAGAAGGAGGAGCCGAGCAGACCGAACTGCTCGGCGCTCAGATTGAGCTCGGTCATGATCGGCACGCCGGCGAGCCCGACCACGATCTTGTCGGCGAAGTTCACCAGCATAAACAGGAACAGCAGGAAGGTGATCTTCCAGGCGCCCTTCGGCGTGGGTGTCGAGCTTGCGCGGGATGTGCCCGTGAGCGTCGTTGGCGCGGCCATCTTCCTTCCCCTCTTTGTTATGATCCGCCCCTGTCGTCCGGGCGTTTCGACGATGCTACCCACGAAGCGGCTCCGCAGGCAACCAGATCGCGAGCTAAGTTGTTGCTGCAACGCGGGAATTCGCCCTTCGAGGCTGCGCAAGGGCGGATCCGCAACCTGCTGACGAGCACGCGGCCGATCACATCACGGCCGCGACGGCGAACGAGCACGTGATGTTCGCGTTGGCCCTTGTTATGTTGTGATGCAACAACCTCGATCATGCTCGTGCTCAACGTCCGTCATCTCACCAAGTCCTATCGATCCGGCGGCGAGCCGATCAACGTCCTGCGTGGCGTGGACCTCGCTGTCGCCTCCGGCGAGCGTGTCGCGCTGACCGGTGAATCCGGCTCGGGCAAGAGCACGCTGCTGCATCTCATCGCCGGGCTCGATGCGGCCGACGGCGGCGAGATCGTGCTCGAGGGAGCATCGGTCGGCGCGCTCGACGATGCCGGCCGCGCGGCAATCCGGCGCGAGCGGCTCGGCCTGGTGTTTCAGCAGTTCAACCTGGTGCCGAGCCTGTCGGTGGCCGACAATCTCAGCTTTCAGGCGCGGCTGGCCGGACGGCATGACCCGGCGTGGCACACCGAGCTGGTCGAGCGACTCGGACTGAAGACATTGCTCAAGCGCTATCCGGAGCAGCTGTCGGGCGGCCAGCAGCAACGCGTCGCGATCGGCCGCGCGCTGGCGATCAAGCCGGCCCTGCTGCTCGCGGACGAGCCGACCGGAAATCTCGACGAGGACACCGCC
The DNA here is from genome assembly GCF_032377575.1 of Bradyrhizobium sp. SZCCHNS2022. NCBI lineage: Bacteria > Pseudomonadati > Pseudomonadota > Alphaproteobacteria > Hyphomicrobiales > Nitrobacteraceae > Bradyrhizobium > Bradyrhizobium sp. SZCCHNS2022. The sequence goes on from NZ_JAUHHZ010000001.1 coordinate 5,450,430, forward strand.
GACGAGGTGATGGCGCTGACGCGCGACCTCGTCACGCGCACCGGCTGCGGCTTCCTGATGGTAACGCACAGCGCGCGGCTCGCGGCGATGCTCGACCGCCACGTCCATCTGCATGCCGGGCGCGTCGCATGACGCGTGCGCTGTGGATTCTCGCCGTGCTGCTCAGTCACTGGCGGCGGCATCCGATGCAGTTCGCGACCTTGCTGATCGGACTGATCTCGGCCACCGCATTGTGGAGCGGCGTGCAGGCGCTGAACCAGCAGGCGCGCAGCTCCTATGATCGCGCCGCCGCGATCTTCGGCGGCGCGCGCACGCCGATGCTGGTCGCGACCGACGGCAAGATGCTGGCGCAAGGCGTGTTCGCCGAACTGCGCCGCGCCGGCTGGCCGGTGTCGCCGGTGCTGGAAGGCCGCGCACAGATCGATGGCCGCTCGATCCGGCTGCTCGGCATCGAGCCGTTCAGCATCCCCCGCGAGGTCGGCGACGCGCCGATGGTCGGGCGCAGCGAGCTCGAGGCGTTCCTGACGCCGCCGCATCGGACGCTGATCTCGCCGGAGACGCTGGCCGATCTCGGCCTGAAAGAGGGCGCAGCGCCGCGGCTGAGCAACGACGCGCTGTTGCCGCCGCTGATGGCGCAGCAGCAGCTCGCGCCTGGCGTGCTGGTGGTCGACATCGGCGACGCGCAGAGGCTGCTCGGCAGGCCCGGCCAGATCTCGCGCCTGCTGGTCGGCAAGGCGGCGGGGAGACGAGCGCCGTTGCACGAGATCGCAGGCGGCCGGCTGCAACTGGTGCAGCCCGAGGCCGAGACGGATCTGGAGCGGCTGACCGACAGCTTCCATCTCAACCTCACCGCGTTCGGCCTGCTGTCCTTCGTCGTCGGCCTGTTCATCGTCAACTCCGCCATCGGGCTTGCCTTCGAGCAGCGCCTGCCGGTGTTGCGCACCCTGCGCGCCTGCGGCGTGTCAGCGCGGCAACTCAATGCCGTGCTGATCGGCGAGCTCATCGCCTTTGCATTGGTGGCAGGCCTCGTCGGGCTGGTGTGCGGCTATGTCATCGCGGCCGCGCTGCTGCCGAACGTGGCCGCGTCACTGCGCGGCCTGTATGGCGCGCAGGTGCCGGGCGAATTGAGCCTGCAGCCGGAATGGTGGCTCGCCGGCCTCGTGATCAGCATCGCGGGCGCCCTCGCCGCGGCGACGACGAGCCTGATCAAGTCGATGCGGCTGCCGATCCTCGCCACGGCGCAGCCCTACGCCTGGCAGGAGGCGCAGCGGCGCTGGCTGCGGCTGCAGAGCGCCGTCGCGCTTGCCTTCTTCGTTGCGGCGGGACTGCTGCTGTGGCTCGGGCAATCGCTGCTCGCCGGTTTCGGCGTCCTCGCAGCGATGATGCTGGGCGCCGCGCTGCTGCTGCCGGCCATCCTGGAGCTGGTGCTGCGGCTGGGCGAGCGCGGCGCGCGCGCGGCGCTGGCGCAATGGTTCTGGGCGGACAGCCGGCAGCAGATCTCGGGATTGTCGCTGGCGCTCATGGCGCTGCTGCTGGCGCTCGCCGTCAATGTCGGCGTCGCGACCATGGTGGAGACCTTCAACCGCACCTTCCTGGTCTGGCTCGACGGACGACTCGCCGCCGACATCTACATCAGCGCGGCCGACGAGGCGCAGACACGCGACATCCAGGCGTGGCTGCGGACGCGGCCCGACGCGCAGGCGGTCCTGCCCGGCGGCCGCGCCGAGGCGCAGCTGGCCGGCGCGCCGATCGACGTGCTCGGCCTTCCCGATCACGAGACCTATCGCGACCACTGGCCGCTGCTGCAGGCCGGCGGCGCCGCGTGGACGCAGCTGGTGCGCGGCGATGCCGGCTTCGTCAGCGAGCAGCTGGCGCGGCGGCTCGATCTCGCGGTCGGCGATAGCCTGGATATTGCCGCGCCCACCGGCGACTGGCGCATCACCGTCGCCGGCATCTATGCCGACTACGGCAATCCCAAGGGACAGGTCACCGTCAACGTGGCAGCGCTGACGCGCCGCTTCCCGGCCACGCCCATCACCCGGATGGCGGTGCGCGCGGCGCCCGCCGACGTGGCGGGGCTGATCGCGGCGCTCAGCGACAAGTTCGGGCTCGACGGCCGCAACGTCGTCGACCAGGCGACGGTGAAGCAGGAGTCGAAGCAGATCTTCAACCGCACCTTCGCGGTGACCGGGGCGCTCAACACCTTCACGCTCGGCGTCGCCGCGATCGCGCTGCTGACGAGCCTGCTGACGCTGGCCAATTCACGGCTGCCGCAGCTCGCGCCGCTCTGGGCGATCGGACTGACGCGGCGGCGGCTGGCGCAAGTGGAGCTGTTGAAGACGCTGTCGCTGGCCGGGCTCACCGCGCTGCTGGCGCTGCCGCTCGGGCTCGTCGTGGCGTGGTGTCTGATCGCGATCGTCAACGTGAAGGCGTTCGGCTGGCGGCTGCCGTTCGACGTGTTTCCGCTGCAGCTGATCCGGCTGCTCGCCGTCACGCTCGTCGCGGCGCTGATCGCCTCGCTGCTGCCGGTGCTGCGGCTGGCGCGGATGCAGCCGGCACAATTGGTGAGGACCTTCACCATTGAGCGCTAGAACGACCATCACGCGCCGCGGCCTGATCGGCGGCCTTGGCCTGCTGGCGCTGCCGCGGCTTGCCTATGCGCAGGGCTTTGCGGGCCTCAGCGACAGCGCCGACGGCTTTGCGCCGGTGACCCCGGGCCGGGCGTTTTCCTTCCCGGCCGATCACGGTCCGCATGACGATTTCCGCATCGAATGGTGGTACGTGACCGCCAATCTCAGCGACGCCAGCGGCAAGGCTTACGGCCTGCAATGGACGCTGTTCCGCTCGGCGGCGCGGCCGGGGCCGCAAGGCGAAGGCTTCGACAATCAGCAGCTATGGATGGCGCATGTCGCGGTCACCCGCGCCGACAGCCATCGCTCGACGGAAAAATTTGCGCGCGGCGGCGTCGGGCAGGCCGGCGTCGAGGCCAAACCATTCCAGGCCTGGATCGATGACTGGCAACTGCGCGGCACTGCTGCGACCGACGATCAATCGCTGGCACCGCTCGACATGACCGCGAGCGCGAGCGACTTTTCCTATGCGCTGCATCTGGAGGCGGATCGTCCGGTGGTGCTGCAGGGCATCGGCGGCTACAGCCGCAAATCGGAGCGCGGCCAGGCGTCCTATTACTACAGCCAGCCGTTCTATCGCGTCCGCGGCCGCATCAGCTTCGACGGCAGTCCGGTCGAGGTCACAGGCCAGGCCTGGCTCGACCGCGAATGGAGCAGCCAGCCGCTGGCCTCCGACCAGAGCGGCTGGGACTGGTTCGCGCTGCATTTTTCCGGCGGCGAGAAGCTGATGCTGTACCGGATGCGGCAGGGCAACGGCGACTACACGTCCGGCACCTGGATCACGGCGGACGGCGCTTCGTGCCCGCTTGGGCCCGGCGACATCGCGATGAGACCCACGGACATTGTCGGCATCGGTGAGCGCAAGCTGCCGGTCGGCTGGCGCGTGGAGATCGCCTCGCTCGGCATCGCGATCGACAGCACGCCGCTCAATCCCAACGCCTGGATGGGCACGCGCGTGCCCTATTGGGAGGGACCGATCAGCTTCAAGGGCAGCCACACGGGGGTGGGCTATCTCGAGCTGACGGGATATTGAGACGCAGTCATCAGGGGGAATTGCGCATGTATCACTTCACCGCACTGGTCACCGTGCTCGCGCTCATGCTGTATTTCTACATCGCGGTCCGCGTCGCGCAGGCGCGCGCCAGGTACGGCGTCAAGGCGCCGGCCGTCACCGGCAACCTCGATTTCGAGCGCACCTATCGGGTGCAGGTGAACACGCTGGAATGGCTGCCGATCTTCCTGCCGGCGCTGTGGCTGTTCGCGGTCTATGTCAGCGACGCGATTGCCGCGCTGATCGGGCTGGTCTGGATCGCCGGCCGCGCGATGTACATGGTGTCCTATGCCAAGGCCGCGGAGAAGCGCGGCCCCGGCTTCGGCGTGCAGGCGCTCGCCGCGTCCACCCTGCTGGTGGGCGCACTGATCGCGATCCTGTGGCGACTCTTGCACGGCTGACCGCTCCGCGCTCCGCCGTCGTCCCGGCCTCCGAGCCGGGACCCATAGCCACCGGCAGGTGTTGGGTGCACAATTGACGCTACGCAGCGTGCCACAAGATGGATCACGCGGTATGGGTCCCGGCGCGAGGCCGGGACGACACCTGTTGTATGGCGCCGTATCGCGCGATCACTTCGTCAGCGGACAGCCGCTCTCCTTGGGCGTGAAGAACGCCTTGTCGCCCGGCACCGTAGCGAGCTGCTTGTAGTAGTCCCACGGCTTCTTCGATTCCGAGGGCTTCTTGACCTCGAACAGATACATGTCGTGGACCATGCGGCCGTTGGCGAGCACCTTGCCTTGCGCGAAAGCGTCGTCGACCGGCAGCTCCTTCAGCTTGGCCGCGACGGCATCGGAGTCCTTGGTGCCGGCAGCCTTGACCGCCTTCAGATAGGACAGCGTCGCCGAATAGGTGCCGGCGTGGATCATGCTGGGCATGCGCCCGGTGCGCTTCATGAAGCGCTCGCTGAAGGCGCGGGTCTTGTCGTCGTGATCCCAGTAGAACCCCTCGGTCAGCACCAGGCCCTGGGCCGCCTCGAGCCCGAGGCCGTGCACCTCCGACAGGGTCATGAGCAGACCGGCGAGCTTCTGTCCGCCCTTGACGATGCCGAACTCCGCCGCCTGCTTGATCGAGTTGGTGGTGTCGAGGCCGGCATTGGCGAGCCCGATGATCTTGGCCTTCGAGCTCTGCGCCTGCAGCAGGAAGGAGGAGAAATCGGACGAGTTGAGCGGAATGCGCACCGAGCCCAGCACCTTGCCGCCCTTCGATGTCACGATGTCGCTGGTGTCCTTTTCCAGCGCGTAGCCGAAGGCGTAGTCGGCGGTCATGAAGAACCAGGTGTCGCCGCCGGCTTCCACCAGCGCGCCGCCGGTGCCGACCGCCAGCGCGCGGGTGTCGTAGGCCCAGTGGAAGCCATAGGGCGTGCAGGCATCGCCGGTGATGCGCGAGGTCGCCGCGCCGACGACGATGTCGATCTTCTTCTTTTCCTTCGACAGCTCCTGGATCGCGAGCGCGACCGACGAGGTCGTCAGCTCCGTGATCATGTCGACACCCTCGGTGTCGTACCAGCGCCGCGCGATCGTGGAGGCGAGGTCCGGCTTGTTCTGGTGGTCGGCCGTGACCAGCTCGACCTTCTGTCCCAGCACCTCGCCGCCGAAATCCTCCACCGCCATCTTGGCGGCCTCGACCGAATATTTGCCGCCATAATCGGCATAGACGCCGGACTGGTCGTTGAGGATGCCGATCTTGACCTGTGCCGACGCCGGCGCCGCCGTGAGCAGCGCACCAGCAGCAGCAACAGCCAGCAAGCCCGATTTCATGTGGTCTCTCCCAGAGTTTCTTCGTTGTGACGCGTCATTCGGTTGGAATGCCGGGGTCATGTTATGCCAGAACCCCGGCCGCGCCCATCCCTTCCCGCCTCGGCCAATGGGCTGAGAGGCGTGTTGAGAGCACCGGGTTCCTCCGCTACATTCGCGGTCAAGCAACAAAGAGCCGTCCCGCGGGGACGGCGTGCGTGGCAGGAAGCAGCCTGAGGGCGTGACGCGGCAGCATCCGCGGCGCGTCGTCGTGTCGAGGCGCCATCGTCGGCGCCGCTCCGCCATCGCGCGCCCTGCGGCCGGCGCTCGACGGGGAGGACACATGTACACCGGCAAGCACGCAAGGCTGCGCCCATTGCAGCCCGCCTTCATCATGGCCTCCACCGGCGAGGCCGTGACCTATCGCGAGTTGGAGGCGCGCTCGAACCGGCTGGCGCATCTGTTCCGCCGGCACGGCCTGAAGCGGCTCGACCACTATTCGATCTTCATGGAGAACAACAGCCGCTATCTCGAAGCCTGCGGCGCCGGCGAGCGCTCCGGGCTCTATTTCACCTGCGTGAACTCCTATCTGACGCCGGGCGAGCTCGCCTATATCCTCAACAACAGCCAATCCCGGCTGCTGATCACCTCGGTCGCCAAGCTCGACGTCGCGCGCGAGGCGCTGAAGCAGGCGCCCGGCATCGAGCTCTGCATCGTCGCCGATGGTCCGGGCGAGAACGATCATATCGTCGGCCTCGCCGAGCTGACGGCGGGTCTGCCAGTGACCCCGATCGCCGACGAGAGCGTCGGCACGGCGATGCTGTACTCCTCCGGCACCACGGGCCGGCCGAAGGGCATCCTGCGGCCACTGCCCGAGCAGCCGCCGGTGCAGCAACTGCCGATCTTCGACTTCCTCGAGAAGCTGTGGCGCTATCGCGAGGGCATGATCTATCTGTCGCCGGCGCCGCTCTATCACTCGGCACCGCAGGCCGCCGTCAACCTCACCATCCGGACAGGCGGCACGGCGATCATCATGGAGACGTTCGATCCCGAGCGCTATCTCCAGCTCGTCGAGCAATGGGGTATCACTCACACCCAGCTGGTGCCGACGATGTTCTCGCGCATGCTGAAGCTGCCGGAGGACGTTCGCTCCCGCTACGACCTCTCCTCGCTGGAGGTCGCGATCCATGCCGCCGCGCCTTGCCCGGCACAGGTCAAGGAGGACATGATCAAATGGTGGGGGCCGATCATCCACGAATATTACGGCGCCACCGAAGGGCTCGGCTTCACCGCCTGCGACAGTGAGCAGTGGCTCGCGCATCGCGGCACCGTCGGCAAGGTGCTGTTCGGCGACCTGCACATCCTCGATGAGACCATGCAGCCTTGTCCGACCGGCACCGCCGGCACGGTGTGGTTCAAGACCGGTTCGCCATTCGAGTACTTCAACGATCCCGAGCGCACCAGGGAGGCGCGCTCCGCCGACGGCAGCATGAGCACTGTCGGCGACGTCGGCTACGTCGATGCCGACGGCTATCTCTACCTCACCGACCGCGCCACCTTCATGATCATCTCCGGCGGCGTGAACATCTACCCGCAGGAATGCGAGAACCTGCTGATCACCCATCCCAAGGTCGCCGATGCCGCCGTGTTCGGCGTGCCCAATCCGGATCTCGGCGAGGAGGTGAAGGCCGTGATCCAGCCGATGTCGGGCATCATGCCGGGCCCCGAGCTGGAGGAGGAGCTGATCGCATTCTGCCGCCAGTCGTTGTCACGGCAGAAGGTGCCGCGCTCGATCGACTTCGAGAAGGAGCTGCCGCGGCTGCCGACCGGCAAGCTCTACAAGCGGCTGCTGCGCGATCGCTACTGGGGCAACAAGACCTCGCGCATCGTGTAGGCGCCGGGCGCAGGCGCAAAGCGTTGATCCTGGTCAAGCCCGGGGCGAGCGGCAGAGCTATCCTCTGTCGATTGCGACCGCAGCGATTTCGCGAGACCACGCCATGCGCGCTCATCAAATCATGACACGATCGGTGATCACCGTGACGCCCGGAACTCCAGTGGCCGAGGCGGCGCGGATCATGCTGCGCAACCACATCGGCGGGCTGCCGGTGGTCGACGCCTCCGGTCGGCTCGTCGGCATGGTCACCGACGGCGATTTCCTGCGCCGGGCCGAGCTCGGCACCGAGCGCCGGCAAGGCCGCTGGCTCGACCTCCTGGTGGGCCGCGGCCGCATCGCCGCCGACTTCGTCCATTCCCACGGCCGGACTGTCGGCGACATCATGAGCCGGCCACCAATAACTGTTGGCGCCGATGCCAGCCTGACCGAGATCGCCGGGATCATGGAGAAGCACAACATCAAGCGCCTGCCGGTCGTGAGCGGCGATCGGCTGGCCGGCATGGTGACGCACACGGATTTCGTTCAGACGGTGGCCGATCTGGCGACCGCCGTGCCCGGCCCCACCCCCGACGATGACGGGCTGCGTAGCGCCATCCTCGATTCGCTCGATCAGGCTGCCTGCAAGCATTGCCGCTTCAACGTCGTCGTCCGCAACGGTATCGCGCACCTGACCGGCGCGGTGCGCAACGAGAAGGAGCGGGCCACGGCGATCCTGGCCGCCAAGAGCGTGCAGGGCGTCAGGGACGTCCGCGACCACATGTGGGTCTACCCGCCGCCTGAGGAGGAGTTCGGCGGCGGCGACATCGTCTCGCTGCAGGACCAGCCGTCGACCGACGACGACCAGCCGCTGTGAGGAGTGCAGCATTTGCGCCGTGCCATCGCATTTTCGATGTTGCTGCCGCTGCTGATCGCCGCGCCGGCGGCGGCGGAGGATCTCGCCCACGGGCGCCGGCTCGCTGAGCGCTGGTGCGCCGCCTGCCACATAGTGGCCGCCGAGCCGAGCAAGTTCCGCCGCGCCCGTCCGTTCGTTGCCATTGCAGCCAGGGAGAGCGTGACGAAGGACATGCTGGTCCAGTTCCTCCAGCTTCCCCACGCGACGATGGCGAACAACCCGCTGAGCGCAACCGATGCGGCGGACATTGCTTCCTATATCCTCAGCCTGAGGAAGTAGGTGCGCGGAGCATCGAGCGTCGGATCGGGCCGGGACCTCACCGCCAATTCAGCCGGATCCGTTGGAACAAAACTGTCAGGTTCGCGTTGTGTGTACTCGCCGCCGTGGGCTGGAGCACGTCGCGTGACCACGCATGGTCCGCTGATGGCAGGGCCCCCTGTCCTCGTTGCCGGAAAAACCAACAACAAGCAGCGATCGAGATAGCCCTTGCATTCGTACACAAACAAGTTGGTAATCGGGTGCGCGGCGTCTTCTCTGCCGCCCCGTTAGCAAGGAGCCTGCGACGTGCACGGAATGCCCGGCGCCTCCCCCGCCCTACGCCCGGCCGATGACGACACGGCCTATCTGGCCGCGATCGTCGCGTCCGCGGCCGACGCGATCCTGAGCACGACCCCCGACGGCGTGATCCGCAGCTGGAATGCGGCCTGCGAGCGGATGCTGGGTTTCACCGCAGCCGAAATGATCGGCCGGACGGTCTACGACATCATTCCCCCCGAGCTGGCGGAGGATGCACGCACCATTCGCGCCCGAGTCAGCCAGGGAGAATCGCTCGAAAGCTTCGAAACGGTCCGGCTGACCAAGCAGGGCCGGCCGATCGAGGTCTCCATCACCTTCTCGCCGATTCGCGGTGCCCAGGATGCGATCATCGGAATCTCGGCCGTCATCCGCGACGTCACCGTCACCAAGCAGGCCGAGCGTGGCGCCGCAATGCTCGCCGCCATCGTCGCCTCCTCGTCCGACGGCGTTGTCAGCAAGACGCTGGACGGCACGATCACCAGCTGGAACAAGAGCGCCCAGCGCATCTTCGGCTTTTCTGAAGACGAGATGATCAACCGGTCGATCCGCACCATCATTCCGCCGGAGCGTCAGGTCGAGGAGGACCGGATCCTCGCGACCGTGGTCTCCGGCGAGATCATCGACAATTTCGAGACCGTTCGCCTGCGCAAGGATGGCGCGCTGATCGACGTGTCGGTGACGGTCTCGCCGGTCCGCGATTCCACCGGCCGCATCATCGGCGCCTCCAAGATCGTGCGTGACATCACCGACAAGCGCCAGACGAGGGAGCAGTTGCGCACCCTGCTGGCCGAGGTTAACCACCGCAGCAAGAACCTGCTGTCGCTGGTGCAGGCGATCGCGCGGCAGATGACCCGGCATGGCCGGCAGCTCGACCTCGGCCGCTTCCTGGAGCGCCTGCAGGCGATCGCGAGCAATCAGGATCTGCTGATCCAGAACGACTGGCGCTTCATTCCGCTCGATGGCCTCGTCCGCTCGCAGCTCGGCGCGTTCAGCGACCTGATCGGCGACCGCATCACGGTCGATGGTCCACCGATCGAGCTGACGCCCGAGGCGGCGCAATCCATCGGCATGGCGGTGCACGAGCTCGCCACCAACGCTGCCAAATATGGCGCGCTGTCGAACGACGACGGACGGATCGCCATCCGCTGGACACGCATCGACGACAGCTTCGACATGACCTGGAGCGAACGCGGCGGACCGGAGGTCTCGCCCCCCGAGCACATCGGATTCGGCAGCCGCGTCATCTCCGACATGGTGCGTGCCGGCCTGGATGGAACGGTCGAGGTCCAGTTCCTGCCGACCGGACTTTGCTGGCACCTCAGGTGCCCCCTGCAACGTCTCAGCCGCGATCGTACCCATGCACGGCGGTGAACAGACTCACGTCCTGATCGTCGAGGACGATCCGATGATCGGCTTCGATCTCGCGGTCGAGCTGGAGGCCGCAGGCTTCGTCGTCATCGGTGTGGCGCCGACGGTCGACAAGGCGCTGTATCTGTTGGAACGGCACCATTGCGACCTGGCCGTCCTGGACGTCAATCTCGGCCAGGAGACATCGGCGCCGATCGCCCGCGCCCTCATCGCCGCCGACGTGCCCTTCGTCGCCGTCACCGGCTATTCCGTCGATCAGTGCCCGGAAGAATTCGCCGCCGCACCGCTGCTGTCGAAGCCGTTTCAGACCTCGCGGCTGGTGGCGGCGTTGAAGCGGCAATTGCCGCGGTGAGACACGCGATGCCTGAGCGTCGCTGAGAGCATCGGGGCGAGGTGCAGGCCGCAGGATGTGGCGCTCACAGGCGTCGCGAAGGGCCAGATCAATTTTGCTGCAGATCCCGCTGCAACACTCAGCTCGCAATCACCCCCGCGATTTCCACCACGATCCGTCCCGTTGTCACCTGGTCGCCCTCGGCGACCTCGATCGCGGCGACCGTCCCGGCAATCCCGGACGTATGAACGTGCTCCATCTTCATCGCTTCGAGCGTCAGCACCGGCTGTCCCGCCGCGACCTCATCGCCCGGCTTGACCAGCACCGCGACCACGCGACCGTTCAACGCCGCGCGTACCTTGCCGTCGCCTCCGGCCGCCGCCGTGGACTGCGGCCGGGCCAGCGTCAGGTCATGGATTTGCAGCGTCTGGCCGCGGTGCTGCACGAACAGCCGATCGCCGTCGCGAGCGAAGCGCGCGCTCTCCAGGATGCCGGCCAGACGAACGCGAACGGTGTCCGCCGCGAGCGAAACGATCTCGCAGCGATGCTCCGCGCCGTCCTGCGTCACGCGAAAGGTTCCGTCGCGCTCACGCAGGAGCTCGCACTCCCGGATCTCGCCGCCGATCTCGAAACGGAGCGGCGTTGCAAAGGCCGCCGCCAGCGAGCGGCCGCTGCGGACCGGGTGAGCGAGCGGATGGCTCACGGAAAGCAGCAGAGCGGCGAGCGCCACGGTCGACGATTCGACGCCCGGCGCGCGCAACTCGTCGCGATGCGCGGCGATGAAGGCGGTGGTCGCCTTGCCGGCAGCGAAAGCCGGATGGCGCAGACAGGACGTGAGGAAAGACCGGTTGGTCGTCACACCCAGCGCGATGGCCTGCTCCAGTCCCGCGATCAGCCTTGCGCGGGACTCCTCGCGGGTCCTGCCATGGCTGATGAGCTTGGCGATCATCGAATCGTAGTCAGGCGGAATCTCTGCGCCGGATTCCAGCGCATGCTCGACACGGAGCGCTTCCGGCATCTGCCACAGCGCCATTCGTCCCGATTGCGGCATGAAATCGTGGTCGGCATCCTCGGAGCACAGTCGGACTTCGATGGCATGCCCGACGAAGCCGATCTCCTCCTGGCGCAGCGGCAGCGGCTCGCCGGCAGCGACGCGCAATTGCCACTCGACGAGGTCGAGACCGGTGAGCGCCTCGGTCACGGGATGCTCGACCTGCAGCCTGGTGTTCATCTCCATGAAGTAGAACTGGCCGTCGCCGTCGAGCAGGAACTCCAGCGTGCCGGCACCTTCGTAGCCGAGCGCCTTGATCGCCTGAACCGCCACCGCGCCCATGCGCGCGCGCAGCTCCGGACCAACCGCTGGTGACGGCGCCTCCTCGATAAGCTTCTGATGTCGCCGCTGCACCGAGCAGTCGCGCTCGCCGAGATGAACGGCGTTGCCATGGCTGTCGCCGAACACCTGAATCTCGATGTGACGCGGGTTGGCAATCGCCTTCTCCAGGATGACGGTGCCGTCGCCGAACGCCGCAGCAGCCTCCGAGCGCGCACTGCGCAGCAGATCCGGAAACGCCTCCGCATCGCGCACGAGCCGCATGCCGCGGCCACCGCCACCGGCGACCGCCTTGATCATCACGGGAAAGCCGATGCGCCGGGCCTCGCGCAGCATCGCCTCGTCACCCTGGTCCTCGCCCTGATAGCCGGGCACGCAGGGCACGCCGGCACATTGCATGATCGTCTTGGCGCCCGCCTTGTTGCCCATCGCCTGGATCGCCTCGGGCGATGGTCCGATGAAGACGAGACCGGCGTCCGTGCAGGCCCGCGCGAAATCCTCGTTCTCGGCGAGAAAGCCGTAACCGGGATGCACGGCATCCGCGCCCGTGGCCTTGGCTGCGGCAATGATTGCCAGGATGTTCAGATAGGACTGGGCTGGCGGCGGCGCGCCGATGCGGACGGCCTGATCGGCGAGTCGGACATGCGGCGCGTCAGCGTCGGCGTCGGAATAGACCGCCACCACGCCATGACCCAGCCGGCGCGCCGTGCGCATGACGCGCAACGCGATCTCGCCGCGGTTGGCGATCAGCACCTTGTGGAACGGCCTGCGCGACATCGTCTGCTCCCCGCTCATGGCCGGGCCACCGAGAATTGCATGCGCTGCGGCTCGCGCGCTTCCGCCTCGCGGCAGACCGCCAGCACCTCCGAGAGCACGGCCCGGGTGTCGCGCGGATCGATCACGCCGTCGTCGAGCACGCGCGCCGACGTCGCGAACACGTCCATCTGGCTGTCGAACACGCCGATGATCTGCGCCTTCATGGCCTCCAGCTTCTCCCGCTCCACCGGCTTGCCGCGGCGCGCGGCGGCAGCTTCCGTCACGATCGCCATCGTCTCGGCCGCCTGCTCGCCGCCCATCACGGCCGTCTTGGCATTGGGCCATGAGAAGCAGAAGCGCGGATGGAAGCCGCGGCCGCACATGCCGTAATTGCCGGCGCCGAACGATGCTCCGCAGTAGATCGTGATCTGCGGCACGGTCGCCGAGGTCACGGCCTGGATCATCTTGGAGCCGTGCTTGATCATGCCGGCCTCTTCGTAAGCGCGGCCGACCATGTAGCCGGTGGTGTTGTTGAGATACAGGATCGGCGTGCGGCTCTGGCAGCAGGCCTGGATGAAGTGCGTCGCCTTGTTGGCCCCGGCCGGATCGAGCGGGCCGTTGTTGGTGACGATGCCGATCGCCTGGCCTTCGATGCGGGCATGGCCGCACACCGTCGCGGGGCCGTAGTTCGGCGACATCTCGACGAAGTCGCTGTCGTCGACGATGCGGGCGATGATCTGGCGCATGTCGACGGGGCGCTTGTGGTCGAGCGGCATGATGCCGAGCAGCTCCTCCTGGCCGTAGCGCGGCGGCTTTGCCGTTGACGCGTCGTGCGACGGCCGGTCCCAATTCAGCTTGCCCATGATCTCGCGCGCAATGCGCAAGCCATCGCGATCGTCCTCGGCGAGGTAGTCGCCAAGTCCGGAGATCGAAGTGTGCATCTCGGCGCCACCGAGCTCCTCCTCGGTCGCGATCTCGCCGGTCGCGGCCTTGAGCAGCGGCGGTCCGGCCAGGAACGCGCGGGTCCGGCCGCGCACCATGACGATGTAGTCGGACAGGCCGGTCTGATAGGCGCCGCCTGCGGTCGAGGAGCCGTGCGTCACGGTGACGACCGGGAGGCCCGCCGCGGACAACCGCGCCAGATTGCGGAAGATGTTGCCGCCGCGGACGAAATCCTCGACGCGATAGCGCAGGAGATTGGCACCGGCGCTCTCGACCAGCTGTACGTAAGGCAGCCTGTTCTCCAACGCCAGTTCCTGCACGCGCAGGGTCTTGTCCAGGCCATAGGGCTGCAGCGCGCCGGCATCGATGGCCGCATCGTTCGCCGAGACCATGCAGCGCACGCCAGCGACGAAGCCGATGCCGGCGATGACGCCGCCGCCCGGCACGCTCTTGGCCGCATCGGGCGTGTCGAACATGTAGCCTGCGAGCGTCGACAGCTCCAGGAACGGCGCGCCGGGATCGAGCACCAGCGCCACGCGCTCGCGCGGCAGCAGCTGGCCGCGCTGGTGGAAGCGATCCTTGGCGGCCGCCGAGGCATTGCGCGTCCGCGCCTCGAGATCGCGCATCCGCGCGATCAGACCCAGCATGCCGTCACGGTTGGCCTGGAAGGCGGCCCCGGTCGGAGAGATGGTGTTGTCGATGATGGCCACGAAGCGAGTTCTCTCTTTTGCCCGTCATTCCGGGGCGCGCGGCTTGTCCGCCGTAGCTCGAAGAGCGAAGATGGAAGCGCGAGCCCGGAATCCATACTCCCGATGGTGGTTATGGATTCCGGGCCTAGCCCTTCTGGCCATCCCGGAATGACGGCGGAAGTCGTTGATACAGCTCACGCACTCTTCGCGAAGTGCTCGCCATAGGCCTGGCGCAGCTCGACCTTGCGCAGCTTGCCGGTGGCGGTCATCGGCATCTCCTCGAGCACCCGCACCAGCTTCGGCACCTGGAAGCCGCCGAGCGACTTGCGGCAATGCTCCAACAGCTCGCTCTCGCTCGCTTGCGCGCCGGGCTTGAGCTTGACGAAGGCCGACACCGCCTCGCCCCATTGCGGGTGCGGCAGGCCGACGACGGCGGCATTCTGCACCGCCGGATGTGCCAGCAAAGTTTCTTCGATCTTGACCGAGGCGACGTTCTCGCCGCCGGACTTGATCATGTCCTTCTTGCGGTCGAGGAACAGCACCTCGCCCTGGTCGATCATGGCGAGATCGCCGGTGTGGTGCCAGCCGAACTTGCGCGCATCCTCGGTCGATTTCGAGTCCTTGTAGTAGCCCATCATCACGTTGGGCCCGCGATGCACCAGCTCGCCGATCTCGCCCGGCGGCAGCAGGTTGCCGGAATCGTCCATGATGGCGGTCTCGTTGACGAACAGCGACTCGCCCCAGTAATTGCCGAACCGGTTGAGCTGCACCTCGGGCCGCGACATCGTCGTCGCCGGATACATCTCGGTCTGGCCGCTGGTCAGCACGAAGTTCGGGCACAGCTCCCTGATGGCGCGCTCCAGCAGCGGACGGCTCATCGGCGCCATCGTGTAGAGACAGGTGCGCAAGTGGGAGAGATCGAACTCCTTGCGCCGGGGATGATCGAGGATCGCCTGGTACATCAGCGGCAGGCCGACGAACACGGTGAGACGATCGCGCACGATCGCCTCCATGCAGGCGACGGGATCGAAGCCCCGCATCAGCGCCATGCGGCCGCCGACCGAGAGATAGCTCAGGAGCAGCACATGCCCGGCGCAGTGAAACAGCGGGAACTGCCCGGTGATGCCGTCGTCACGCGACAACTGCATCTCGATGCAGTTGCTCATCACGGCCATGACCACGGCGAGATGGCAATGCATCGCGCCTTTCGGCCGCGACGTCGTGCCGGAGGTGTAGATGATCATCGCGAGATCGCGATCGTTGATCTCGATCTCCGGTTCGATGTCTGACTGATTCTGGATCAGATCGTTGAAGCTCGCGAGCCCGGCAGCTTTCGCGTTACCGGTGAGATCGACCGCGATCAGCTCGACGCCACGCTGCTCCAGCGCCGCGCGCCGCTCCGGCTGGGCGTGGAGATTATCGTCGATGAGCGCGAAGCGGACCTCGGCATGACCGAGGATGTAGTCCATATCGGCCGGGCCGAGCATGGTATTGATCGGCACCCAGACGAGGCCGGCGCGGTGGATGCCGAACAGCGCTTTGACGAACTCGATCGAGTTGTTGCAGACCGTGGAGATTGTCTCGCCGGGCTTGAGTCCCTTGGCGACGAGATAATTCGCGAACCGGTTGGCATCGCGCTCCAGCTCGGTGAAGGTCACCTGCCGGCCGCCATCGGTGATCGCGACGCGATCCGGAAAGCGCCGCGCCGCGCGCTTCAAGAGATCGCCGATCGCGACCCGGCCGATCCGTCCTGGCCCGGCTACGCCGCCGGTGGCGTTGAGGTTGGTCATCTTCATCCTCTTGCTCGTCATTCCGGGGCGCGACGCAGTCGCGAACCCGGAATCCAGAGATTGTCTCGCGAGATTCCGGGTTCGCGCGGACGCGCGCCCCGGAATGACGAAGGCTGAACGTTCAGTTCACTGTCCCAAACATCTGCCGCGCCTCGGCCGGGCTCGCGATCTCGCGGCCCGCACGTCTTGCGCACGCTGCGATGGCTTCGATCAACTGGCCGTTCGAGGTCACCTTGGCGCCGTCGCCGAGATAGAACGTGTCCTCGAGACCCGTGCGCAGATGACCGCCGAGCTCGGCGCAGCGCTGGTGCAGCGGCCAGATCTCGGCGCGGCCGATTCCCGTGACCTGCCAATGCGCCTCGGGCAGCTTCAGCTTCAGCAGGATCGGCAGCAGCTCGGGATCGGCCGGCATGCCGGATGCCACGCCCATTACGAAATTGTATTCGAGCGGACCGGAATACATCCCGGTCTGCCGGTACATGCCGACGCAGCGCACGATGCCGACGTCGAAGCACTCGAACTCCGGGATCGTGTTCACGTCCTTCATGACGGCGAGATAATCCCCGATCTTCTCGACCGAGTTGTCGAACATCATCGGCGGCCAGGCCCAGCTGTTGTCGGCCTTGACCTTCAGGTAGTTCAGCGAGCCGGCATTGCAGGCGGCGATCTCCGGTCGCGTCTCCCGGATGCAATCCAGCGCCCCCTGATAGTTCGGCCCTGAGACGCCCGACGTATGATTGATGATCACACCAGGACACGCCTCGCGGATCGCCTGCTGGATCTCGCGCGAGACGTTCACGTCCCAGGACGGCAGGTGCCCCTTGCCCGGCGCCTGCTGGCGCAGATGGATGTGCATGATCGCAGCGCCGGCGTCGTAGGCGCGGCGCGCCTCGCGCGCCATCTCCTCCGGCGTGACCGGCACGTGGTGCTGCCTGGGATCGGTGAGCACGCCGTTCAGCGCGCAGGTGATGACGGCTTTGTCGCTCATGGCACTCGTTCGGTAGGGCTCGCGCGCAGGCGGCGCTGTGCAGATCTGCGTCACTATGATGACGTCACGGCACAATCTGCTTGCGTTGACTCGCTGGTCGAACCGGCGCACTTCCCTTATTGCTTTGCGTCAAGCCCGCAATCGGCGATCGACGCTAAGCGGTTCCTGTCCGCCCTCCTCACCGAGCGTGCAATGCCAATCGACACACAACCCGCGCCGTTCATTGCAGACGGGCTGAACGCAGCAGAAGCGGCCCGGCGTCTCCAGGCCGAGGGTTTCAACGAGCTGCCACAGACCGGCACACGGTCGATCCTGCGACTGATCGCCGACGTGCTGAAGGAGCCGATGCTGCTTCTGCTGCTGACCGGCGCGGGCATCTATCTCGCGCTCGGCGACACGGCCGAGGCGGTTCTGCTCGGGGTCTTCGCTTCCGCCTCGGTGCTCATCACCATCGTGCAGGAGGCGCGCACCGAGCGCGTGCTGGAATCGCTGCGCGATCTGTCCAGCCCGCGCGCGCTCGTGATCCGCGACGGCGAGCGCGTCCGCATCGCCGGCCGCGAGGTGGTGCGCGGCGACCTGATCGTGCTGGCCGAGGGCGACCGCGTCGCCGCCGACGCAATGCTGCGGCAATGCGACGATCTGCTGACGGATGAATCCTTGCTGACGGGAGAATCCGTGCCTGTGCGCAAGCGGCCGGCCGCGGGCGAAGCCATGGACGCGACGGCCGCGGCCGGCGGCGACGACCTGCCCTTCGTGTTCTCCGGCAGCCTGGTGGTGCGCGGCGGCGGCGTCGCCGAGGTGATGGCGACGGGGCCGCGCACAGCGATCGGCAGGATCGGCCAGTCGGTGAGCACGCTGGAGACGGAGACGCCCCGCCTCCGACAGCAGACGCGGCGTCTCGTCATGGCGTCTGCGATTGGCGGCGCCATCGTGGTGGCGATCACGGTTGTGCTCTACGCGCTGTATCGCGGCGGCTGGCTGGAAGGGTTGCTGGCCGGCATTGCGCTGGGCATGTCGATGCTCCCCGAGGAATTCCCGGTCGTGCTGACAGTGTTTCTCGCGATGGGCGCCTGGCGCATCTCGCAGGCGCGCGTGCTGACGCGGCGGGCGGCCGCGATCGAATCGCTCGGCGCCGCCACCGTGCTGTGCACCGACAAGACCGGCACCCTGACGCAGAACCGCATGATGGTGGCGCGGCTGGTGCATCCCGATGGCGCGGTGCTGCGACCTGGGACGGACTCGTCCGATGCGGTGACGGCCGAGTTCCGCGATCTCGTCGCGACCGCCGTGCGGGCCTGCGACCCGCAGTCGCACGACCCGATGGAGAAGGCGCTGCAAGCCCTCGACACGGACGCAACCGCCGGCGCCGCCTTGCAGCGGCGCTACGGGCTGCGGCCCGATCTGCTCGTGATGACCAATGTCTGGTCGCGCGACGGCGTCCCCATGGTCGCGGCCAAGGGCGCGCCGGAAGCGATTGCAGCGCTGTGCGGCCTCGGCGGCACCGAGCTGATCGAGCTGCAGGCGCGCATCGAAACGCTCGCCGCCGAGGGCCTGCGCGTGCTCGGCGTCGCCGAGGCGCGCTGGAGCGGCGGCGCGCTTCCTGAGACTCAGCAGGGCTTCGCCTTCACCTTCTGCGGTCTCGTCGGCTTCGCCGATCCGCTCCGCGCGGAGGTGCCGAGTGCCGTTGCGGAATGCCGCTCGGCCGGCATCCGCGTGCTCATGATCACCGGCGACTATCCGGCGACGGCGGCTGCGATCGCACGGCAGGCGGGGCTTGATCCCGAGCAAATCATCACCGGCGCCGAGCTACTCGATCTCGACGACGACGCGCTGGCGCGGGCGGCCCGCACGCCGACGGCGTTCGCCCGGATCATGCCGGAGCAGAAGCTCCGCATCGTCTCGGCGCTGAAGGCCGATGGCGAGATCGTCGCGATGACCGGCGACGGCGTCAACGATGCGCCGTCGCTGAAGGCGGCGCATATCGGCATCGCGATGGGCGGCCGCGGCACCGACGTCGCGCGCGAGGCGGCCGCAATCGTGCTGCTCGACGATGATTTCGGCTCGATCGTGAAGGCGATCCGGCTGGGCCGGCGCATCTACGACAATCTGCGCAAGGCGATGAGCTTCATCCTCGCGGTCCACTTCCCGATCGCCGGCCTCGCTTTGCTGCCGCTCGTCACCGGCCTGCCGCTGCTGCTGGGCCCGGTGCACATCGCCTTCCTGGAGATGATCATCGATCCCGTCTGCTCGCTGGTGTTCGAGGCGGAGACCGAGGAGGACGACGTGATGCGGCGGCGACCGCGCGATCCCTTGGAGCCGCTGCTGCCGCGCCCGCTGGTGCTGTGGGGCGCGCTGCAGGGTCTTCTCGCGATCATCACCACCGGCGGCGTGCTGCTGCTGGCGCATGGCAACGGCATGCCCGATGACGAATTGCGCGCGCTGGTGTTCTTCACCCTGGTGTCGGTGATCGTCAGCCTGATCTTCGTCAACCGCTCGTTCTCGAGCTCGCTGCGCGACGCGCTGCTGCGGCCGAACCGCGTGCTGCTATCGGTGATCGCGATCGTCGTCGCGGTGCTCGCGACCAGCCTGACCGTGCCGCCGGTCGCGGCGCTGTTCAAGTTCGGGCCGCTGCACGCCGACGATCTCGCGCTGACCGCAGGTGCTGCGATCAGCACGCTGATCGTGCTGGAGCTGTCCAAATTCCCGCTGCGCGCCGCGCTGACACGGCGCCCAGCCGGAGGGACTCAGGTCAACGCCGCCTCGCCGGCGCGATAGATCGCCAGATCGCGCGAACCGGAAAAGATCGCGCGCGGCTTCAGGCCGTAGAAGCGGCGGATCGAATGGCTGAAATGCGTGGAATCGGGATAGCCGATGTCCTGCGCGAGATGCGCCAGGTTGAGATCCTGGTTGGCGTAGTTCAAGAGATGCCGGGCGCGCTTCCAGGCGCGGAACGAGCGGAAGGAGATGTCGGTCTCCTCCTTGAACAGATGCAGGAAGCGCGAGGTCGACAGCCCGACGGCAGCGGCGCAGCTCTCGGCGGTGGCGGGCTCGCCGGAGAAGCGGCTGATCAGGCCGATCGCCTTGACCACCCGCGGATCGAGCGTCCGCTGCGGCAGCACTTCGCCGAAGCAGAGCCGGTCGAACACGGCGCTGGTGACGTCGCCGCTGAGCGGCCGCTGCACCAGTTCCTCATAGGCGGCGCGGATGCGGCAGGCGAAGGCCTCGGCCTCGCGCGTGACCTTGGCCGCGAAGCGATCCAGCGTGCCGATCGGCACGCTCTCCGGCTCCATCGTGACGACGATGACGGTGCGGTAGTCGCTCTCGATCGTGTGCTGCTTGTTCGGCGGCACCACCAGCAGCTCGCCGCACCGCGCCTCGCCGCCCTCGGGCAGCAGCCGCAGGCTCCCGGTCAGCGCGACGTAAATGTGCAGCGCGCCCGAGCAGCGCTGGCGCGGTCGGCCGAGCAGCCCGGCGTAGAACACACGCTCGGGCGTGATCAGCATGAGATGGCCGGAATCCCGGCGGGAAACATCCATGGTCTTCCTCCTGAGGCGCGACTCTGCCGGCCGCTTCTTTGGAGGAGAACCATAGCGCAATTCGCGCCGCTGTCATCGGCGACGACTGCCGATTTTTGTCGCGGTTAATCACGACAGCATAAATGAGTTGTCATTCCGGGATGGTCCGAAGGACCAGACCCGGAATCTCGAGATTCCGGGTTCGATGCTGCGCATCGCCCCGGAATGACGTGCGCAACTCACGGCCTGACGCGCGGCTTGATGCCCTGCTCTTCACCAGCACGCTGCTCGGCCGCGCGTGCCCGCTTGTAGCCGTCGCGCTGCTGCAGACGCGCCCAATAGGCCGCCACATTGGGCCCAAAATCCTTGGCGAGGTGGAGCGTGTCCGCCAGGCGCAACGCGTAGCCGATCACGATGTCCGCCGCGGTGAAACGGCCGCACAGAAACTCGGCATTCCCAGTCGCTGCCTCCACGGCGCGCAGCCGGCCCAGAAACCATTTGGCATAGTCCGTCGCGACCTGGGGTGAGCGCCGTTCCTCAGGCTCGAGCTGCGTGTATCGCAATACCAGCGTCTGCGGGAACGTCAGCGTGGCATCGGAGAAATACATCCAGTTCAGGAACGCGCCGTAATCTTTCTCCTCGGGTCCGACCATCAGCGGCGTCGGGCCGTGCTTGATGCCGAGATAGTGACAGATGCCCGAGGACTCCGTCATCTTGGTCTCGCCATCGACCATGAACGGGATCGTCCCGAGCGGATTGATCGCCAGATATTCCTTCGCCAGCACCCGAGGCGGGAACGGCAGCATCTTCAATTCGTAGTTGGCTTCGAGCTCCTCCAGCATCCACAGCGGGCGGAATGAGCGGGCGCCGTCGCAATGATACAGCGTGATCATCAGGCGTTCCCCGCCTTGGTCATGCCCGGCAAGGTGCCCATCATCTTGCACAGGATGGTCAGCATCACCTCGTCGGCGCCGCCGCCGATCGAGCTCAGCCGCGAGTCACGATAGGCGCGGCTGACCGGCGTCTCGTTCATGAAGCCCATGCCGCCCCAATATTGCAGGCAGGCGTCTGTGAGCTCGCGCCCCAACCGGCCGGTCTTCAGCTTCACCATGGTCGCGAGCCGCGTGACGTCCTCGCCGGCGACCAGCGCCTCGGCGGCCTGATAGGTCAGCGCGCGCAGCAGCTCGACCTCGGTCTGCAGCTCGGCGAGGCGGAAGTGGACGACCTGGTTGTCGAGGATCGAGCGGCCGAACGCCTTGCGATTTCGCGTGTACTCGATGGTCGCGTTGATGATCGCCTCGTGCGCCTTCAGGCAGGCGGCGCCGGCCCACAGCCGCTCCTCCTGGAACTGCATCATCTGATAGGTGAAGCCCATCCCCTCCTCGCCGACGCGGTTGCGCTTGGGCACCCGGACATTGTCGAAGAAGATCTGCGCGGTATCCGACGAGCGCATGCCCATCTTGTCGAGCTTGCGCGCGACCTGCACGCCCTTGCTCTTCATCGGCACGCAGATCAGCGACTTGTTGCGATGAACCGGGCCGTCGCTGGTGTTGGCGAGCAGGCAGATGAAATCCGCCTGCGTGCCGTTGGTGATCCACATCTTGCCGCCATTGATGACGTAGTCGTCGCCATCGGAGCGCGCCTGGGTCTTGATCGAGGCGACGTCGGAGCCGGCGCCGGGCTCGGAGACGCCGATGCAGGCGACGTAGTCGCCGGCAATCGCCGGCGCCAGAAATTCCTTACGCACCTCGTCGGAGCCGAAGCGCGCCAGCGCCGGCGTCGCCATGTCGGTCTGCACGCCGATCGCCATCGGAATGGCGCCGCAATTGATGGCGCCGAGCTCCTCCGCCATCATCAGCGCATAGGAATAGTCCAGCCCCTGGCCGCCGAACTCGACCGGCTTGTTGAGGCCGAGAAAGCCGAGGTCGCCGAGCTTCTTGAACAGCTCATGCGCCGGAAAGATGCCGGCCTCCTCCCACTCGTCGACATGGGGATTGATCTCGGCGGCGATGAACTTCTGCAGGATGCGGCGCGGTTCGTCATGATCGGCGGTGAAGAGCATGTTTCATTCCCTGTCATTCCGGAGCGGTCGCTTGAGCATCCGACCCGGACGTTCGCTGATGCTTGTTGATTGCGGCACGATCGTCATTCCGGGGCAAGGCCGCAGGCCTTGAACCCGGAATCCCGAGCTTGTCTGGCGCTCGTATCCCACAACCTCGAGATTCCGGGTTCAGCCCTGCGGGCTGCCCCGGAATGACGTGCGCTTGAGAGCGCCCATCACAATCCCATCTGTCGGCTGGCCAGATCCTTCATGATCTCCTCGGTGCCGCCGCCGATGGCATTGACCTTGACCTCGCGATAGATGCGTTCCACGCGCACGCCGCGCATGAAGCCTGCACCGCCAAAGATCTGCACCGCCTCGGAGGCACAATACGCCATGGTCTGCGTCGCCTGGTTCTTCATCATGCAGATCTCGGCCACGGGATTATCGCCCTGTTCGAGCCGCCACGCCAGCATCTCCAGCATCGCCTGGGAGGCCGCGACGCGCTGCGCCATATCGACCAGCTTGTGCCGGATGACCTGGTGCTGCGCCAAGGGCTTGCCGAAGGTCTGGCGCTCCCGGGCATAGGCAATGGCATCGTCGAGGCAGACGCGCGCGAACGCCGTGCAGCTCGCCGCCATGCCCATCCGCTCGCTGTTGAAATTATGCATGATCAGCTTGAAGCCCTGCCCCTCCTCGCCGATCAGGTTCTCGACCGGCACACGGCAGTTGTCGAAATGCAGGGTCGCAGTATCCGATGCCCACCAGCCCATCTTGTTGAGCTTGGTGCGCGTCAGCCCCGGCGTGTCGCCGGGAATGAGTAGCAGGCTGACACCCGCCGGCCCTGGTCCGCCGGTCCGCACGGCGACGGTGATGTAATCCGCGCGCATGCCGGAGGTGATGAAGGTCTTCTGGCCGCTGACGACGTAGTGATCGCCGTCGCGGACGGCCTTGGTGCGGAGATTGGCGACATCCGAGCCGCCGCTCGGCTCGGTGATGGCGAGCGCCGAGATCTTTCGCCCGGAGAGAATCTCGGGCAGCACCCGCGCCTTCACCTCCGGCCGTGCCGCGCGGGCGATCGGCGGCGCACCGATGCTGTGGCTCATCAGGCTGGCGCTGACGCCGCCGGCACCGGCCCGCGCCAGCTCCTGCGACGATACGATCTTCATGAACTGATCGGCCGCCACACCACCGAACTCTTCGGGAAAACCCAGCCCGAGCAGGCCGATGTCGGCCGCCTTCGCATACAGCGCGCGGGGAAACTCGCCGGCCTCGTCCCACGCGCTCGCAAACGGCGCGATCTCCTTGTCGACGAAGCGCCTCACGACGTCGCGGAAGGCCTCGTGCTCGGCCGTGTAGAACGGGCTTTTCGTCATGGCGTACCGCGAGAATCCTGCTTCTTGCGCCGACGAAGATGCGCCCGAAACGATGGTATCAACTTGCGTCGAGTGGCTGGCCGGCGAAATCACATGCAGGCGCCGCGGACGGCGTCCGTTGCTTCCCGGACCAGCGTCTGGACGCAAGACAGTGCATTGCACACATCTGCCCACTCGCACCCAATGCGCGGTCATCCAAGTCCGCCGCTGTCACAGCGCCGAGCAAACGGTCGAGGACAGTTCAAGACAAAACGGCAATCACAAGAATCAAACCAGAGGAAGCCCAGGGAATGTTGCCGATGACGACCAGGACTCTGCTGTCTTTCGCGGCCGCCGCCGCATTCTCCGTTTTGGCGAGCCAGAGCGCGCTTGCCCAGAAGAAATACGACACGGGCGCCAGCGATACCGAGATTAGAATCGGCAATGTCGAGGCCTATAGCGGCCCCGCCTCGGCCTACGGCATCATCGGCAAGACCGAGGAGGCCTATTTCAAGATGATCAACGACCAGGGCGGCGTGAACGGCCGCAAGATCAACTTCATCTCCTATGACGACGGCTACAGCCCGCCCAAGACGGTCGAGCAGGTGCGCAAGCTGATCGAGAGCGACGAGGTGTTCCTGGTGTTCAACGCGCTGGGCACGCCGACCCAGACCGCCGTGCAGAAATATCACAATTCCAAGAAGGTGCCGCAGCTGTTCCTCGCCACCGGCGCCAGCAAGTGGAACGACCCGAAGGAATTCCCGTGGACGATGGGCTTCCAGCCCAGCTACCGCGTCGAGGCGCGGATCTTCGCCAAGTACATTCTGAAGGAGAAGCCGAACGCCAAGATCGCGATCTTCTATGCCAATGACGATTTCGGCAAGGACTACGTCATCGGCATCAAGGACGTGCTTGGCGACAAGGCCAAGACCATGATTGTCGCCGAGGAGAGCTACGAGACCACCGAGCCGTCGATCGACTCGCATATCGTCAAGCTCAAGGGCACCGGCGCCGACGTGTTCGTCAACATTTCGACGCCGAAATTCGCGGCCCAGGCGATCAAGAAGATCGCCGAGCTGGAATGGAAGCCGATGCATCTGATGACGGACGTCTCGATCTCGATCGGCGCCGTGATGAAGCCGGCCGGGCTCGAGGCGTCCGAGGGCGTGCTGTCGGCCGGCTATCTCAAGGATCCGTCGGACCCGCAGTGGAAGGACGACGAGGGCATGAAGAAGTTCATGGCCTTCATCGACAAGTACATGCCGGGCGCCAACATCTCCGACGCCAACCTCGCCTATGGCTATGCCGCGGCGCAGACCATGGTGCAGACCCTGAAGCAGTGCGGCGACACTCTCACCCGCGAAAACGTCATGAAGCAGGCCGCCAGCCTGAAGGATTTCGCGCCGGATACCCTGATCCCCGGCATCAAGGTCAACACCGGCCCGAACGACTTCGCCCCGATCGAGCAGCTCAAGATGATGCAGTTCAAGGGCGGCAAGTGGGATCTGTTCGGGGACATCATCAGCGCGGATGTCGGGGGGTAGGCGGGAGGCGGCGCAGCGCCGCCTCTCCCGCATCAAGAGGTGGCCTCGCCAGATCATTCCGCGGCGAGGTCATAAGCTCCAGAGACGGTACGCTCCCTCTCCCCGTTCTTCACGGGGAGAGGGTCGGGGTGAGGGGCAGCCACACGGGAAGTCTTCGTTGTGAGAAGCGAGGATAGATCTGGCTTGCATCCGCAAGATGCCATTCATTTCGAGATGAGACTTTGCATGCACCGCCCGTGCGGCTGCCCCTCACCCCAGCCCTCTCCCCGTGAAGAACGGGGAGAGGGAGCAGACCGCCGGCGCGGCGCAGGCTCGGGCGACACCAGCGATTCTGAAAAACAAAATTTTCTATTGCTATTTTACAGAATTCATGATCATCTCCCCCGCATCCCGCCTCACCGCAGAGGGGCGTTGCGCGCGATCGTCACGACACGCGAGGTGGGGAGGCGATGGCCGCGGTCTGCCGCAGCGTGTCTTCGGACGCGCCGACGAACGGCAGCCTGCGGACGTGAAGTCGCAGCGTCCTGACACCCCGATGCTGGTGTCACCCGCGCAATGCGCAAGCATTGTCGCGGCATGGTGGCCAACAAGCCCGGCGCACCAGGGAGACTGCGTATAAGCGTGAAGACCGTCGCGCAGGGAATGCCGGAATGTCGGCTGCACCTGTGGTACCTGCCGCCTGCATTTTTTTACGCAGGCGGGCCATGGGTGAGGCCTTCACCCGGCATTCCCTGCGCCCTCTGCACTTGAAGAGGGACGGACTGATGAAAACCTCGGGCGAGTTTCGCCGCGAGAATGCGATGACATGTCCTTCATCGATAGTCTGCTGATCGATCCGATCTGCTGTTGAGACGTTCGGCTGTTTGACCGTCGTGCTGTTTGATCCTGTGAATCCGCTCCACCCACCGCCGTCGTCCCGGACAAGCTGCGACGCGCGAAGCGCGGCACGACGCCGGTCCGGGACCACTCTGCGGCGGTGACGTGGCGCGAAAAAGCCAATGACCAGCCGGACTCAAACTGCTCCCTGGGGGTATGGGTCCCGGCGTTCGCCGGGACGACACTGCAAGTGTAGAAGCACGGCGCCAGCTGCAAACTCCGTCATTGCGAGCGAAGCGAAGCAATCCAGGAGCCGCGTGCGCGGCTCTGGATTGCTTCATCGCGGAGCCTGTCATCGGGCCGCGCTTCGCGCGGTCCCGTTGGCTCCTCGCAATGACGGTGGCTATCGCCAAGAATTCAAGGCACGCCCTGCACGAACAGCGCGAACGGCTCGTCCACCGTCTTGCGCAGATGCTCGCGATAAAGCGCATAGTTCGCATCATCCGCCCCGAGCCGGCCAAAGCTCGGCTCCGCCACGTTCCGCAACGGCAGCAACGCGATCGGCGCCGCGATGGGCGTCAGCAGCGAGCCGCGGCCCGCCAGCAAGGTCGTGATGATGCCGTACATCTCGCCGGTGATGGTCGGGCGCGACACCGTGATCAGGCGGTGCTGGCCGTGCCGGTTGGTGACGAGGTAGACGAAGCCGGACTGGTTGGGCACGGCGACCTCGCCGAATTGCGAGAAGGCCGCGTCGAGCCGCGCGCCCTCGCGAAACACCAGCGACGAGGCCGCATCGTCCCAGACGATGTCGGTGCGATAGGCGTAGATCGCCTCGCGATCGCCGAACGACGGCCTCAGGGTGACGTAGGTGCCCTCGATCCACTCCACCGCGCGCCGCGAATAGGAGCCGAGGCTATCCGGCGCGATGCCGCCGCTCGTAGCCGGAGCAGCGACCGGCGCGCTCGGCGCCTTGCGCAGGGTGATGCCGAGCGCCTGCTCCAGCCGGACGATCGTCGCGAGCGTGAACGGGCGGCGGCCGCCGAGCGCCTTCTCCAACGTCGACAGGCTCAGCTTGGCCTGCTCCGCCAGCGTCTGCCGCGACATCCGGCGCCGCGCGATCTCCTCGCGGATGGTCTCGGCCACTTGCCGGCTCTGCTCGTCGGAAAGCTCGTTGTCCGGGTTCGACATCCTGGCCCCATGCTGCGTGCGGATGCTCCTTGTAGCAGACGGACAAATCCGCACAAACCCGGACAGATCAGCCGCCGCCTCGCGCACCACCGGACAAAGCCCGGCGGGCGACGGCCGAACAAGACCGACCATTCCGCTCGCGATGACAGCGCCGCCCGCTCAATCTCGGCCTGCCCCATTCTGTTCGTTGCGGAGCCTCTGATGAGCGACACGATCGACTATGATATCCGCAGCAGCACCCATCCGATCCGATCCTGGATCGTGACCATGCTGCTGTTCCTGTTGCTGCAAGCCGGCGCCGTGGCGCTGGTCGCCTTCACCGCATTATTTCTCAGCGTGACGCCCGGTTGGTCGGCCGAGGGTCCGCTGGCGCCGCTGACCAGGCCGGGCGATGCCCGCTCCGGCGCGCTGCTGTTCAAGTCGGATGGCGGCTACGCCGAGGCGCCGCGGCTCGGCATCGACGTCGACATCGTCGTGTCGGGCCCGACCGCGCGGGCGCGCGTGACGCAGCTGTTCAAGAACACCAGTTCGCAGTGGATGGAGGCCGTCTACGTCTATCCGCTGCCGCCGGACAGCGCGGTCGACAGCTTGAAGATGATCGTCGGCGATCGCGTCGTGGTCGGCGACATCAAGCCGCGCCAGGAAGCCAAGGTGATCTATGAGCAGGCCAAGCGCGAGGGCAAGACCGCGGCCCTGACCGAGCAGGAGCGGCCGAACATCTTCACCAACTCGCTCGCCAATATCGGTCCGGGCGAGACCGTGCTGGTGCAGATCGAATATCAGCAGCCGGTGGCGCAGGCGGCCGGCGAATTCTCGCTGCGGGTGCCGCTGGTGGTCGCGCCGCGCTACAATCCCAAGCCGATCGTGCAGAGCGTCGAGCTTCGCCCGGACAGCAATGGTTGGGGCGCGGCGGCCAACGACCCGGTGCCGGACCGCGATCGCATCTCGCCCGAGGTGCTCGATCCTGCGAAGGATGCTCCGGTCAATCCGACCCGGATCACCGTGCGGCTGCAGGCGGGTTTCGCGCTCGGCGAGGTCAAGAGCCACCATCACCCCGTGACGGTCGAGAGCCCCGATGCGAAGACGCGCATCGTCACATTGGCCGAGGGCGTGGTGCCCGCCGATCGCGACTTCGAGCTGACCTGGAAGCCTGCCTCCGCGGCGGTGCCGTCGGTCGGGCTGTTTCACGAGCAGGTCGGCGATGCCGACTACCTGCTCGCCTTCGTGACGCCTCCCGCGGTGGCCGCGACCACGCAACGCCCGCAGCCGCGCGACGTCATCTTCGTGATCGACAATTCCGGCTCGATGGGCGGCACCTCGATCCGCCAGGCCAAGGCCAGCCTGCTCTATGCGCTCGGACGGCTGCAACCCAATGACCGCTTCAACGTCATCCGCTTCGACGACACGATGACGGTGCTGTTTCCGTCCTCGGTGCCGGCCGATGCCGAGCATGTCGGCAGCGCTACCAGCTTCGTGAGCGCGCTGGAGGCGCGCGGCGGCACCGAGATGGTGCCGGCGATGCGCGCGGCGTTGACCGACGACGGCAGCGATAGCGACCGCGTGCGCCAGGTGGTGTTCTTGACCGACGGCGCCATCGGCAACGAGCAGCAGCTGTTCGAGACCATCACCGCGATGCGCGGCCGCTCGCGCATCTTCATGGTCGGCATCGGCTCGGCGCCGAACACCTACCTGATGAGCCGCGCCGCCGAGCTCGGCCGCGGCGCCTTCACCCATATCGGCTCGGTCGAGCAGGTCGAGGAGCGCATGCGCGATCTGTTCGCCAAGCTGGAGAATCCGGTGGTGACGGGATTGAGTGCCAGCTTCTCGGAGGCCTCCGCCGATCTCACCCCCGCCGTGCTGCCGGACGTCTACCGCAACGAGCCGCTGGTGCTCGCCGCCAGGATCGATCGCCTCGCCGGATCGCTGCAGCTCAAGGGCCGCATCGGCGACCAGCCCTGGACCATCACGCTGCCGCTCTCCGGCGCCGCCGAAGGCAAAGGCCTGTCGAAGCTCTGGGCGCGGCGCAAGATCGGCGACGCCGAGGTCGCCAAGACGATGCGGCAGATGACGCCGGAACAGGCCGACGGTGCCATTCTCAAGCTGGCGCTGGAGCATCAGCTGGTGACCCGCCTGACCAGCCTGGTCGCCGTCGACAAGACCCCGCGCCGCCCCGACGGCGAGCCGCTGCGACTTGCCGAGCTGCCAATCAACCTGCCGGCCGGCTGGGATTTCGAAAAGGTGTTCGGCGAGCGTGGACGTCTGCCTGCGATGCAGAAGGACCGCCGTGCCGAGGGCGATGGTGAGGTGCAACTCGCTGCCCTGAAGCGGCCCGTGGTGCCGGCTGGCCCCGCGACGGTCACGCTGCCGAAGACGGCCACCGATGCCGAGCTCAGCATGCTGCTCGGCCTGGGTCTGCTGATGCTCGAACTGATCTGGCTCGTCGCGATCCGGCGACGAGCTGCCAACTAAGGAGCACCGTCATTGCGAGCGAAGCGAAGCAATCCAGGAGCCGAGGACGCGACTCTAGATTGCTTCGTCGCGGAGCCTGTCATCGGGCCGCGCTTCGCGCGGACCCGTTGGCTCATCGCAATGACGAGAGGAGAGAGAATGGCTCGCTTCG
Organism: Bradyrhizobium sp. SZCCHNS2022; assembly: GCF_032377575.1. Lineage (NCBI taxonomy): Bacteria > Pseudomonadati > Pseudomonadota > Alphaproteobacteria > Hyphomicrobiales > Nitrobacteraceae > Bradyrhizobium > Bradyrhizobium sp. SZCCHNS2022. The sequence goes on from NZ_JAUHHZ010000001.1 coordinate 5,480,479, forward strand.
TCATCCCGCTCGCGGTAGCCCTTGTCGGCGTTGCTCTGTTCGGCCACGGCGCCCTCATCCACGCCAAGGCTGTTGTCGCGCAGATGCTGCTCGACCGCGCGTTCAGCCAGACCATCGCCACCGGGCAGCCTATCAAGCCATGGTCCTGGGCCGACACCGTCCCAGTCGCCCGCATCGAGGTGAAGCGGCTCGGCGTCTCCACCATCGCGTTGGCCGGCTCCAGCGGCCAGGCGCTGGCCTTCGGCGCGGGGCATGTCGAGGGCACGGCCGAGCCGGGCGAGCCCGGCATCGCCGTCTATTCCGCGCATCGCGACACGCATTTCCGCTTCCTGCGCGACGTCAAGGTTGGCGACGAGATCGACATCGTCAGGCGCGATGGACGAAGCTTTCGCTACCGCGCCGATGCCTCCCGCGTCGTTCGCTTCGACGAATCCGGCATCGATCCGCAGGCCGACGAGGCCGAGCTGGTGCTTTCGACCTGCTGGCCGTTCGACGCGCTGACGCAGGGGCCCGAGCGCTACCTGCTGTATGCCACGCTGATCGGCGATCGATGAGTGGAGCAAGCGTGGCCGACCTTGGGAACCAAGCGCCGAATGCCCATTTGTCACGGTGCCGCCCTGATGGGATGATCCCGCCCGGACGACACGGCTCAACTGCGCAGCGCTCCCGACATGCATTCCCAAGTTCAGTACCTGCCGATCACGCCCGCCTTCTTCGCCATCCTGGTTCTGGCGTTCGGCGTCGTGATCATCCTGATCCAGCTCGGCATCCTGCGCTATGCCTACATGAAGCTCGGCGTCAGTTCGGGCACGGCGATGCTGCTGCTGTTCGGCTCGCTGGTCGGCAGCTATTTCAACATCCCGATCACGATGCTGCCGGGACAGGTGGCGCGCTCCGGCGAGATCATCGACTTCTTCGGCATGCAATATGTCGTGCCGCTGGTGCATCAATGGCCGGGCACGCTGCTGGCGGTAAATGTCGGCGGCGCTGTGATCCCGACGATCATGTCGACCTATCTCGTGCTGCGCTACCAGCTGTGGCTGCGCGCCACGATTGCGGTGCTGGTGATCGCGGTCATCATCCACGCCATGGCAACGCCGGTGCAGGGTGTCGGCATCGCCGTGCCGGTATTCGCGCCCGTGGTCGTCACTGCCATCCTCGCCTTCCTGCTGTCGCGCGAATATGCCGCGCCGCTGGCCTATATCGGCGGCTCGATGGGGACCTTGGTCGGCGCCGACCTGATGAACCTCGACAAGATCGGCAGCCTCGGCGCCCCCGTCGCCTCGATCGGCGGCGCGGGTACTTTCGATGGCGTGTTTCTCACCGGTATCCTGGCGGTGCTGCTGGCCGGCCTTGCCGCCCCCTCCCGTCCTGGCCTGGCGCGCTGAGCTTTCAACCGGCGGCATTAGCAGCTAAAATCGGGTCAAGGCAGCAGCGGACACCGAATGCGCGCGATCAATCTCATTGTCGGAACCCTGACGATCGCCATCGTCGCGGCCGGGATCAGCGGCGTGCTGATCAAGCAGAAACGCCGCATCACCGAGCAGCGCAGCACCATGCGCGTGGTGTTCGACGGCGGTTCGGCGGCGGGCCTGCGCAAGGGCGGCCCGGTGAATTTCGACGGCGTGCAGGCCGGGCAGATCCTCTCGATCCATCTCGAGAGCCCGCGCAAGATCGTCGCCATGATCACGCTCGACAAATCAGCGCCCATCCGCAAGGACACCACCGCCGGAATCGAGTTCCAGGGCCTGACCGGCATTGCCGCGATCTCGCTGGTCGGCGGCGCGCCGACGGCCCCGCCGGTGCCGCTGGATCACGACGGCGTGCCGGTGCTGACGGCCGATCTCAAGGACCAGGAGACGATGGTCGAGACGGTGCACAACATCGACAAGTACATCGTCAGCAATGCGCCTGCTATCCAGGACGCGCTGCAGACCTTCGAGACCGAGACCGCCTCGCTCCAGGCCAAGACCGCGGCATTCGACTCTGCCGTCGACAAAGCCGAGGACGTCTTCAAGGGCTTCGATACGCTCGTCACCAAGATCGACGGCGCCATTCCCGGCTTTGCGGACGGCAATCCCGGGCAGTTGTTCGATCAGATCAAATCGATGCGCGAGCTCGTCGACGGCTTCAAGCGCAAGTCCGCCAAGGTGATCGACGAGAGCCGCAAGACGCTGGTCGACATCAGCGACAGTGCCAACGCGATGACCGTCAAATTCGGCGGCCAGCCGGGTCCGGGACCGCGCCGCGTGCCTGCGTCACGCTGAGGGGCGGGCGCGCCGCCCCTCGCGTTGGTTCAGTGGCTGATCATCCAGGGGCGCGCGGTCGGAAAGCCCTTGGCGCCGCTCTTGGTCTTGGTCATCAGCCGCGGCGACTTCTTCGGCGAGCAGCAGCCGCAGCCCGGCCCATGCTTCGCCTTGTACTCTGCGAGCGTCTGCGGCGCGTGGCGGCTGCGCTCGTTGGTGGCATGCGCCGTGCGCCGCTCCGCCGGCATGCAGGCGAAGGCGGGCGCGGTGAGGATCACGCGCGGCGCCATGTCCCGGCATTGCGGACAGACCTGCGGATCATCACATTCCGCCATCGGGCGCATGTCCGTGAACGGCCCGCATTCATCACAGAGATATTCATAGACCGGCATTGTCTCGTCTCCTGCGCAACATCGTCTCCAAGGTCCGCGCGGCGGGTGCGGGGCGGCGAAAGACGCTGCCGTCCCGCACCCATCGCGCAGGGAGGAGAATTACTTGTCCGGCGAGATCGGCATCTGGATATCGCCCGTGATGTGCTTGATCGGTCCCGCCGCCGACGGCATCACGTCGAAGTCGAAGATCTCGGTCGGCAGCCACAGGGTGGCGCAGGCATTGGGCACGTCGACGACGCCGGAGATGTGGCCCTGCACCGGCGCGGTGCCGAGGATCGAATAGGCCTGGGCGCCGGAGTAGCCGAACTTCTTCAGGTACTCGATCGCGTTGAGGCAAGCCTGCCGATAGGCGATGTGGACGTCGAGATAGTGCTGCTTGCCGGCCTCGTCGACCGAGATGCCCTCGAAGATCAGGTAGTCGCGATAGTTCGGCGTGATCGGCGACGGCTTGAAGATCGGGTTCTTGATGCCGTACTTGGCGACGCCGTCCTTGATGACGTCGACCTTGATGTGCAGCCAGCCCGCCATCTCGATGGCGCCGCAGAAGGTGATTTCGCCGTCGCCCTGGCTGAAGTGCAAATCGCCCATCGAGAGGCCGCCGCCGGGCACATAGACCGGGAAGTAGATCTTCGAGCCGCGCGACAGGTCCTTGATGTCGCAATTGCCGCCATGCTCGCGCGGCGGCACGGTGCGGGCCCCCTCGGCGCCGATCTTGTCCTTGACGTCGCCCTTGGCCTGGCCGGCATGCGCGGTCGGCGCGAACGGCGGGTTGGCGAGGCCCGGCACGCGGGTCGGATTGGTCGCGATCAGCGCCGTCTCGCGCTCGTTCCAGGTCGCGAGCAGCTTCGGATCGGGCAGACAGCCGATCAGGCCGGGATGAATGAGACCGGCGAAGTTGACGCCGGGCACGTGGCGCGACGAGGTATAGAGGCCCTTGATGTCCCAGATCGACTTCTGCGCCAGCGGGAAATGGTCGGTCAGGAAGCCGCCGCCATTCTGCTTGGAGAAGAAGCCGTTGAAGCCCCACAGGCTCTCCTTCAGGGGACCGACGTCGAGCAGGTCGACGACCAGCAGGTCGCCGGGCTCGGCGCCCTTGACGCCGATCGGGCCGGACAGGAAGTGCACGATCGACAGGTCGATGTCGCGCACGTCGTCGGCCGAGTCGTTGTTCTTGATGAAGCCGCCGGTCCAGTCATAGGTCTCGATGATGAAGTCGTCACCGGGATTGACCCACTCCACCATCGGAATGTCCGGGTGCCAGCGATTGTGCACCTTGTCGTTCTCGTAGGCCGACTTGGTCAGATCGACCTTGATCAGTGTGTCAGGCATCAAGAGCTCCCCTTTACCTTTGCTTGGACGGAGTGGTTAGACGGACAGATATTTCGAAACCTGCGCGGCATCGACTTGGTCGCGCGGATCGTCGCGGACGATCTCGCCGTTCTCGATCACCAGCACGCGGTCGGCGATGTCGAGCGCGAAGCTCAGCACCTGCTCGGAGACGACGATCGAGAGCCCCTTCTCGTCGCGGATGCGCTTCAGGGTACGCGCCATCTCCTTGATGATCGACGGCTGAATGCCCTCGGTCGGCTCATCGAGCAGCAGCACCTTCGGCTTGGTGGCGAGCGCGCGCGCGATCGCGAGCTGCTGCTGCTGGCCGCCGGAGAGATTGCCGCCGCGGCGGCCCTTCATCTCCAGCAGAACCGGAAACAGCTCGTAGATATCGCCGGGCACCTCGGACTCGCCGGAGACGACGAGGCCGGTCTCGATGTTCTCCTTGACCGTCATGGTCGAGAAGATCATGCGGCCCTGCGGGACATAAGCGAGGCCCTTGGCGACGCGCTCGTAGCTCTTCATACCGGCGAGCTCGGCGCCGTCCATCGCGATCGAGCCGCTCTTGGCGGACAGGATGCCCATCAGCGACTTCATCAAGGTGGTCTTGCCCATGCCGTTGCGCCCCATGATCGCAACGATCTCGTTGGGCGCGACCTTGACGTTCAGGCCATGCAGCACCTCGCTCTGGCCATAGGCGACATGGAGATCGGAGATTGCCAACATCGATTCTGCTCCTGCTCAATGTCCGAGATAGACTTCGACGACCTTGGGATCGTTCTTGACCTTGTCCATCGTGCCTTCGGACAGGATCTGCCCCTGGTGCAGCACGGTGACCTTGTGCGCGATGTCCTCGACGAACTTCATGTCGTGCTCGATCACCAGCACCGAGCGATCCTTGATGATGCGGTTGAGCAGCTCGGCGGTCTTGGCACGCTCGCTGACGCTCATGCCGGCGACGGGCTCGTCGAGCATCAGGAGGTCCGGATTCTGGATCAGCAGCATTCCGATCTCGAGCCACTGCTTCTGGCCGTGGCTGAGCTCGGCCGCCGAGGTCTTGAGACGATCCTTCAGGAAGATCATCTCGGCGACCTCCTCGACGCGGTCCTTGACCACCGCGTCGCGCTTGAAGGCCAGCGAGCCGAACACGGTGCGACCGCGCGGGAACGAAATCTCGAGGTTCTCGAACACGCTGAGATCCTCGAACACCGACGGCGTCTGGAATTTGCGCCCCACACCCGCCTTGACGATCTCGTTCTCGCGCAGCTTGGTCAGCTCCTTGCCGCGGAACTGGATCGAGCCGGAGGTCGCTTTGGTCTTGCCGCAGATCAGGTCGAGCACCGTGGTCTTGCCGGCGCCATTCGGGCCGATGATGACGCGGATCTCGTTCTCCTCGACATAGAAGGAGAGGTCGTTGACCGCCTTGAAGCCGTCGAAGGAGACGGTGAGCGCTTCGACCGCGAGCAGGAATTCCTTGGGCTGATGACCGATGAGCATCGCTGTCTCCTCACTCTGCAGGGGCGCCATCGGCGACCAGGCCGCCATTGCCGGATTTCTTGGTGCGGGAGGCCAGCAGTCGGTCGATGCGCGGCTGCACGTAGTCGCCCCAGATGCCGGCAAGACCATTCGGGAAGGCGAGGACGACGGCGATGAACAGCGCACCCAGGCCGAACAGCCAGAGCTGCGGGAAAGTCTCCGACAGGCTGGTCTTGGCGAAGTTCACGAGGAGCGAGCCATAGACCGCGCCGAAGATCGACAGCCGTCCACCGACCGCGGTGTAGATCACCATCTCGATCGACGGCACGATGCCGACGAAGGACGGCGACATGAAGCCGACCTCGAGCGTGAACAGCGCGCCACCGACCGCTGCGAAGACAGCAGCCGCGCAGAAGGCAAAGATCTTGAAGTTGGCGACGCTGTAGCCGGAGAAGCGGACGCGGTCCTCCTGCTCGCGCATCGCCACCAGGATGCGGCCGAGCTTGGTCAGGCGGATGAACTGCGCGACCAGGATCGCGGCGAACAGGAAGAACACCTCGACGAAATAGAGGATGTACTTGGCATGATCGGTGCGGATGTCCCAGCCGTGCAGGGTGCGCAGGTCGGTGATGCCGTTGATGCCGCCGGTGTAGCCCTGCTGACCCACGATCAGGATGGTCATGATCGCCGCGATGGCCTGGGTGATGATCGCGAAGTAGACGCCGCCGACACGGCGCTTGAACATCGCGGCGCCGATGATGAAGGCGAAGATCGCCGGCACCAGGATGATCGCAGCCAGTGCGAACGGGAAACTCTGGAACGGCTTCCAGAAGAACGGCAGCGCGGTCAGCTGATTCCAGTCCATGAAATCGGGAATGCCCGGCGTCGACTGGATCTTGGTGTTCGCGACGCTGGACGCTTCCAGCTTCAGGAACATCGCCATGCAGTAGCCGCCGAGGCCGAAGAACACGCCCTGCCCCAGGCTGAGAATGCCGCCATAGCCCCAGCACAACACCAGGCCGATCGCGACGAAAGAGTACGTCAGATACTTCGCGACCAGGTTGAGGCGGAAGATGTCGAGCGCCAGCGGCAGGATGACGACGAGCAGCAGCAGCAAAGAGACGAAGCCGATGAGCTCCGAGCGATTGAAAAAGCGCGAGTTGATCATGGCCGTGCTTTCTTGTTGGACTGACGAAGCTGGCTCATTTGCGGACCTTGAGGGCGAACAGGCCCTGCGGCCGCAGCATCAGAATGGCAACGATCGCCAGCAGCGTGAGCACCTTGGCCATCGAGCCGGACATGAAGAACTCCATCGTCGACTGCGCCTGGGAGATGGTAAAGGCCGAGGCGATGGTGCCGATCAGGCTGGCGGCGCCGCCGAACACGACGACCAGGAAGGTGTCGACGATGTAGAGCTGGCCGGCGGTCGGACCGGTCGAGCCGATCATCGTGAAGGCCGAGCCGGCGACGCCGGCGATGCCGCAGCCGAGGCCGAACGTGTAGCGGTCGACCTTCTCGGTGTTGATACCGACGGCGCCGGCCATCACGCGGTTCTGCACGACGGCACGAACCTGCTTGCCCCAGCGCGACAGGAACAGCACGTAGGCGACGATGATCGTGATCAGGATGGTCAGGCACATCACGAACATGCCGTTGATCGGGATCTGGATCGCGTCAGTCGCCTGCCACGAGCCCATCATCCATTCGGGCAATTCGACACCGACCTCACGCGCGCCGAACACCGAGCGATACGCCTGCTGCAGGATCAAGCTGAGGCCCCAGGTCGCCAGCAGCGTATCGAGCGGGCGCTTGTAGAGCCGACTGATCATCGCCCATTCGACCAGCATGCCTAGCGAGCCGGACGCAATGAAGGCGAGCGCCATCGCGACGAAGAAGTAGCCGGGAAACAGCGCCGGCAGGAAACTCTGGAAGGCGTTCGACGTCATCCAGGTGACGTAGGCGCCAAGGATCATGAACTCGCCATGGGCCATGTTGATGACCCCCATCTGGCCGAAGATGATGGCAAGCCCGAGCGCCATCAGCACGTAGACCGAAAACAGGATGAGGCCCGCAAACCCCTGCATCGCAAAGATGGCCCCGAGGTCGCCGATGGAGTAGTCGCCGAACATGATCCGTCCTCTTGTGATGCCCTGCTGGAAAATGGATCAGCTCGCGGGCAACGAGCGCCCGCGGCCAAGATCGTCCGCCCAGTTCGGCGGTAGCGGTCGTGAGGACTCAACCCTGCTGGAGTATGCGGACCCCCACCCCCAACCCCTCCCCGCAAGGGGGAGGGGAGTCGCATCGCGATCGCGGCCGCAGCGTCGGTTTCGACGCTGCGATCCGGCCGCTTACTGATAGCCCTTCGGGAACGGATCGGGCTCGACCAGGTCGGCGGTCTCGTAGATCAGCTCGTACTGGCCGTCCGCCTTGGCGCGGCCGACGCGGGTCTTCGACCAGAGATGGTGGTTCTCGTGGATCCGGACATAGCCCTCCGGCGCGCCCTTGAACTCGATGCCGGGCGAGGCGGCTGCGATCTTGTCGATGTCGAAGCTGCCGGCCTTCTCGACGGTCAACTTCCACAGCCACGGGCCGAGATACGCAGCCTGGGTGACGTCGCCGATCACGGTCTTCTCGCCCCACATCTTCTTGAAGGCGGAGACGAAGGCCTTGTTGTTGGCGTTGTCGAGCGACTGGAAGTACTTCATGCAGGCATAAGCGCCCGCGATGTTCTCACCACCGATGCCGTCGATCTCGTCCTCGGTCACGGAGATGGTCAGCAAGGTCTGCTTCGACATGTCGATGCCGGCCGCCTTGAGCTGCTTGTAGAAGGCGACGTTGGAGCCGCCGACGATGATCGCGTAGATCACGTCCGGCTTGGTCAGCTTGATCTTGTTGATGACCGAGTTGAACTGGGTGTGGCCGAGCGGGAAGTACTCCTCGCCGACGACCTTGCAGCCCTGCAGATGGCCTTCGATATGCTTGCGGGCGATCTTGTTCGAGGTGCGCGGCCAGATGTAGTCGGAGCCGAGCAGGTAGAACGTCTTCGCGCCCTTGGTCTTGTTGACCCAGTCGAGGCCGGCAATGATCTGCTGCGTGGCCTCCTGGCCGGTATAGATGACGTTCTTCGACTGCTCGAGGCCTTCGTAGAAGGTCGGATAATACAGCATGCCGTTGTACTGCTCGAACACCGGCAGCACCGCCTTGCGCGAGGCCGAGGTCCAGCAGCCCATCACGGCGGCGCACTTGTCGTTGACCAGCAGCTTCTTGGCCTTCTCGGCGAAAGTCGGCCAATCCGAGGCACCGTCCTCCTGGATGTACTTGATCTTGCGGCCGAGCACGCCGCCGGCGGCGTTGATCTGCTCGATCGCGAGCTTCTCGGCCTGCACCGAGCCGGTCTCGGAGATCGCCATCGTACCGGTGACCGAGTGCAGGATGCCGACGGTCACTTCGCTATCGGTGACTGCAAGGCCGGTGGTATTGACAGCGGAGGTTGCGGGACCGGCGCCGAAGGACGGCCGCGGCATCATGGCGAGTGCCGGGATTGCGGCCATTCCCATCAGCAATTGGCGCCGAAGTGGCGACTTCAGGCCTTTTTCAGTTTCGTCTGACATGAGCACCCCATTCATTTGGTTCGAGGACACGCGTTGGGTCAGGCGAAGGATGGCGCGCTTTGTGCAACGCACGGATACGCAAGATTGCGTATACTGCACCGCAAAAGCGCGACGTAGGCTCTACGCAGGTCTTGCGAGGGGCAGGGAAAGGCGTGCGGACGAACCGCTGCGCGTAAGGAGTTGAAGAGTGGCAGGGCGGCAGCGGATCGACCGCGTCAGGCGCCAGTACAACCAGTGGGTCGCCAACCAGACGTTGGAGGACTATGCGCTCCGCTTCACGGCCAAGAGCGCCCGGCGCTGGTCTGCCGCCCGTGTCGCCAACACCGCGCTGGGCGCGATCTCGTTCCTGGCGCTGGAGGCGATCGGCGGCACCATCACGCTGAACTATGGCGTCACCAACGCCACCGCAGCGATCCTGGTCGCCAGTGTCATCATCTTCTGCTGCGGCCTGCCGATTGCCTATCACGCCGCCAAATGCGGCATCGACATCGACTTGCTGACGCGCGGCGCGGGCTTCGGCTATATCGGCTCGACCGTCACCTCGCTGATCTACGCTTCGTTCACCTTCATCTTCTTCGCGATCGAGGCCGTCATCCTGGCATCCGCGCTGGAGATGTGCTTCGGCATTCCGCGACCGATCGGCTATCTGATCAGCGCCGTCGTCATCATTCCGCTCGTCACCTATGGCATCACGCTGATCAGCCGGTTCCAATTGTGGACGCAACCGCTGTGGGTGGTGCTGCACATCCTGCCCTTCGCAGCGATCGCCTATGCGAGCCCGCATTCCTTCGCGGACTGGCAGCAGTTTCCGGGCGAGCACGGCGATCCCCTGGGGCATCTCGACCTGGCATTGTTCGGCACGGCCGCAGCGGTCGTGTTCTCGCTGGTGGCCCAGATCGGCGAGCAGGTCGACTTCCTGCGCTTCCTGCCGCGCGACCGCCGGACGTCGAAGCTCTCCTGGTGGATCGCGCTGTTGTCCGCGGGGCCCGGCTGGATCGTGCTCGGCGCGCTCAAGCTGCTGGCGGGATCATTCCTCGCCTTCTTCGCCCTCAGCCATGGTGTCTCGGCCGACCACGCGGCCGAGCCCGCGCACATGTATCTGGAGGCGTTCCGCTATGTGCTGGCACGGCCTGACCTGGCGCTTGCGCTGACCGGCACCTTCGTGATCGTCTCTCAGATCAAGATCAACGTCACCAATGCCTATGCCGGGTCGATCGCCTGGTCGAACTTCTTCTCCCGTTTGACGCACAGCCATCCGGGACGGGTCGTATGGCTGGTGTTCAACGTCGTGGTCGCGCTGCTCTTGATGGAGATCGGGGTCTACAAGGCGCTGGAGCAGACGCTGGCGCTGTACTCGAACATCGCGATCTCATGGGTCGGCGCACTGGTTGCGGACCTCGTAATCAACCGCCCGCTCGGTCTGCGGCCGCAGCAGATGGAGTTCAAGCGCGCCCATCTCTACGACATCAATCCGGTCGGCGTCGGCGCGATGACGATCGCGACGATCGTCTCGATCAGCGCGTTCTACGGCCTGTTCGGCCCGACAGGCAAGGCGCTGTCGACCTTCGTCGCACTCGGCGTTGCGCTCGTTACCGCGCCGGCCATCGCCTATCTCACCGATGGAAAATACTATCTGGCACGCAAGCCCAAGCGGAGCTGGCAGAACATCGAGCAGATCCAATGCTGCATCTGTGAGCATCATTTCGAGCCGGAAGATACCGCCTCCTGCCCGGCCTATGCGGGCCCGATCTGCTCGCTGTGCTGCTCGCTCGACGCACGCTGTCACGATCTGTGCAAGCCGCATGCGCGGGCGCAGGCCCAGGTCTCGGCGGCCCTCAGCGGCATGCTGCCGCAATCCGTGCTGGCGAAGATCAACTCGCAGCTCGGGCATTATGTCGGCGTGTTCCTGACTTCGGCCGGATTGGTCGCGCTGACGCTCGGCATGATCTATCTGGAAACGTCGGCGGCCCTGCCGGGCTTCAAGGGCATCATCTCGGACGTGCTGTGGAAGGTGTTCTTCGCGCTGTCCATCATCATCGGCGTGGTGACGTGGCTGTTCGTTCTCGCGCAGCAGAGCCGCCGTGCCGCGGAGGCCGAGACACGGCGGCAGACCCAATTGCTGATCCAGGAGATCGAGGCGCACAAGCGCACGGATGCCGAGCTGCAGCGCGCCAAGGAGGTGGCGGAGTCGGCCAATCTCGCCAAGAGCCGCTACGTGGTCGGCCTCAGCCACGAGCTGCGCTCGCCGCTGAACGCGATCTCCGGCTATGCCCAGTTGCTCGAGCAGGATACCAGCCTGACACCCAAGCCGCGTGATCAGGTGCGCGTCGTCCGCCGCAGCGCCGATCATCTGTCCGGTTTGATCGACGGCATTCTCGACATCTCCAAGATCGAGGCGGGACGGCTGTATCTGTCGCGCGACGAGGTGCGGCTGAGCGAGTTCCTCGATCAACTCGTCGGAATGTTCCGGTTGCAGGCGGCAGCGAAGGGCGTCGACTTCGTGTTCAAGCGGCCGGCTGTGCTGCCGCTGGTCGTCTATGCCGACGAGAAGCGGCTGCGCCAGATCCTGATCAACCTGCTCTCGAACGCGATCAAGTTCACCCAGGTCGGCAGCGTGCAGTTCGTCGTGCACTACCGCAGCCCGGTGGCGGAGTTCGAGGTGATCGACACCGGTCCGGGGATTCAGCCCGATGATCTCGAGCGGATTTTTGCCCCGTTCGAGCGCGGCGCGCTCGGCGTCGCGCAGCCGCAGACCGGCACGGGGCTCGGCCTGACGATCAGCCGTCTGCTCGCCGGCGTCATGGGCGGGGATATCAAGGTGGCGAGCAAGGTCGGCGCGGGCAGCACGTTCAAGGTCAAGATCCTGCTGTCGGAGGTCACCAACCCGACGCGGCATCCACCGGTGAAGGCTCCGGTCGCGGGCTATCTCGGCCCGCGCAAGACGATCCTGATCACCGATGACGATCCGGTGCACCGCGACCTGCTGCGCGAGGTGCTGACGCCGCTCGGTTTCATCCTTCTGAGCGCGCCGGATGGGCCGGCCTGCCTCGGCCTGGCGCAGCACTGCCAGCCGGATCTCTTCATTCTGGACATCTCGATGCCGGGCATGGACGGCTGGACCGTCGCCGAGACCCTGCGCAGCACCGGCCATCATCAGGCGCGCATCCTGATGACGTCGGCAAGCGCGCTCGAAGCGCATGGACGGCCACTGGCCCAGCCCTTCCACGACAGCTATCTGATGAAGCCGATCGACATTCCGCGGCTGCTGGAGGCGATCCGCCAATTGCTGAAGCTCGAATGGAGCTACCAGACCGACATGCCCGTGGCTCAGCCGCACTGGCGGCCGGATACCGGATCGCGGCCGCCGCTCAAATATGTCGAGGAGCTGATGGGCCTCGGCCAGATCGGCTATATCCGGGCTATCCAGCTCAAGCTCGACGAGATCGGCAGCGCGCATCCCGAGCATGCCGAGTTCGTCGCCCAGATGCGCACGCTGATCGACCGCTTCGATCTCGATCAGTACATGGCCACTCTGAAGACCCTGCACGCCTATGAGCATTGACAGCAAGAAGCGCGATGTCGCGCTGGTCGTGGACGACTCTCCCGAGACACTTCGGCTGCTCACCGACGCGCTGGATGGCGCCGGGATGACCGTGATGGTCGCGCTCGACGGCGCAGCTGCGATGCGCATCGTCGACCAGATCACGCCGGATATCATCCTGCTCGACGCGGTCATGCCAGGCATGGACGGCTTCGAGACCTGCCGCAAGCTGAAGCGCGAGGCTGGTCTTTCCAACGTGCCGGTGATCTTCATGACCGGTCTGGCCGACACCGAGCACATCGTACAGGGGCTGGAGGCCGGCGGCGTCGACTACGTCACCAAGCCCATCGCCGTCTCGGAGATGCTGGCGCGCATCCGCGTGCATCTCGCCAATGCCAGGATGACGCAGAGCGCGCGCGCCGCGCTCGACGTCTCCGGACGCTTCCTGCTCGCCGTCAACCGCGAGGGCCGGCTGATGTGGGCTACGCCGCAGGCGCAGAGACTCTTGTCCGACAGTTTCGGCAATGCCGAGGAGCTCGTGCTACCGGACGCGCTGCGGCAATGGCTGGATCAGGCGCAGAAGGGCAAGGCTGCGGCCAAATCCGCAGCTTCGATTCCGGATCATCCCGAGCTACGCCTGTATTACCTAGGCGGCGCGGGACCGAATGAGGTGCTGCTGCGGCTGGCCAAGGAGACGTCGGGCGAACTGCCCAAGCAGTTCTCCAGCGAGTTCGGCCTCACCACGCGCGAAGGCGAGGTGCTGTCCTGGCTCTCCAAGGGCAAGACCAACCGCGACATCGCGCAGATCCTTGGCCTGAGCCCGCGCACCGTCGACAAGCACCTGGAGCAGATCTACGCCAAGCTCGGCGTCGAGAACCGGACGGCAGCCGCGGCGATTGCCACCGGAGTGACGCGGAGAGAGAGTTGAGGCGGGCCAACGCGCGCGCCTGGACCGAGCTGTCGTCCCGGGCAAGCCCACTGACGCAAAGCGGCAGTGGGCGCCGACCCGGGACCCATACCGCGTGATCCCTCTCGAGGCGGGCCGCACGTTGAGCCTTGTGCCCAACACGTCCGCCTGTGGTCATGGATCCCCGCCTTCGCGGGGATGACACCGTCTTTGGAGCAGCGGCTCGGCCGGCCGCCGTCAGCACTCACCCATAAACAAACGCCGGATCATCGAGATCGATCGCAGGAATCTCGTCCTTCTCGCTCCAGTAATCCTGGCTGTGTTGCCATTCCGGCTTGTCGCCGCGCTTCGGCAGGAGATGCATGTTGCGCATCATGTAGCCGGGATTGAAATTCTCCGGATCGATCCAGGGCAGCAACGGCATGTTGTGATCTTCCGGACGCAGCGCCGGCATCACCTTCTGCACGCCCTTCGCCTTCATGTGCGCGAGCAGCCGGCAGACGAACTCCGCGACCAGATCCGTGCGCAATGTCCAGCTGGCGCGGAAATAGCCGAACACCCAGGCGAGATTCGGCACGCCCGAGAACATCATGCCCCGATAGGTCACGGTCTCGGCGAAGTCGAGCGCCTTGCCGTCGATCGAGAACGCGATGTCGCCGAGCACGCAGAGGTCGAATCCGGTGGCGGTGATGATGATGTCGGCCTTGAGCTCATCGCCCGACTTCAGCTTGATGCCGGCTTCCGTGAAGCGCTCGATCTCGTCGGTGACGACGGAGGCCTTGCCGCTCTTGATGCCCTCGAACAGATCGGCATCAGGCACGAAGGCAATGCGCTGCCGCCACGGGCGATAGCTCGGGGTGAAATGCCTGGCCGCCTGTTCGGGGCCGATGATGGCGCTGATCTGACCGATCAACTCCTTCTTGACCTGCTCCGGCTCCGTCAAGCAACGCTTGGTGAACCAGTCCTGCTCGAACAGGATCTTGCGCCGGACGATCTCGTGAATCCATTCTTCCTTGACCTGCAGCCGGCGCAGCTCCTCGGCGAGTTCGATGGCGTTGCGGCCGATCCGGAAGTAGGTCGGCGAGCGCTGCAGCATCGTGACATGCGCGCATTTGCCGGCGATCGACGGCAGGATCGTGGCCGCGGTCGCACCGGAGCCGATGACGACGACCTGCTTGCCAGTGAGATCGAGATCCTCAGGCCACACTTGCGGGTGCACGATACGGCCCTTGAAGGTCGCCATGTCCCGCCACTCGGGCGTGTAGCCTTTCGAGTGGCGATAATAGCCCTGGCACATCCAGAGAAAGTTCGCCGTGATCGTCACCGGCTCCTCCGCCCTGCCCTTGACGGCATGAACGGTCCAGAGATTGGTCACGCTCGACCAACTCGCAGAGAGGATGCGATGGCCATAACGGATGTGACGGCCGAGATCGTTCTCCTCGATCACGTCGCCCATGTATTTGAGAATCTCGTCGGCGGTCGCGATCGGCGGCCCGACCCACGGCTTGAAGCTGTAGCCGAAGGTGTGCAGGTCGCTGTCCGAGCGGATGCCGGGATAGCGATGCGTGCGCCATGTGCCGCCGAAGCTCTCCTGGCTCTCCAGGATGACGAAGCGCGTGTCCGGCAACTGCTTCGTCAACTGATAGGCGCTGCCGATGCCGGAGATGCCGGCACCAACGATGAGCACGTCGAAATGTTCGGTCGCGTGAGAGGACGCGGCCTCCCGGATGGGCGCGATGACGTTCATGGGAGTCCTTGGGCTTTTGATTTGTCGTTTCCTCGCCCGACAGGCTGAACCCGAACACGAGGATGGTCAACCCGCGACGCGCGGCCACAACCCGGCCCTGAACGATCTCAATTTCCGCCGAGCGGCATGCCCCATTGCCGTGCGGTCTGCACGACCCAGCCGCGGTACAGGGTGAGCGGCGTAACTCCGGTCATTCCGCCGCAGCCGTCCGCCAGATTGGGCCCGGTCGACCATGAGATGACACCGATCAACACCTGCACTTGGGCTTGCGCTTGCGCCTGCGTCTCGAAGGCGGGCCCGCCGGAATCGCCGGTGCAGCCGCCGAGTCCCGGCTTGGCACCTTGCGTCATGGGATCGACCAGCCGGATCTGCAAAGTTCCTGGCTTGCCCGTCGCGACCAGCGACGCGGCGCGCACCACGCCGCCGCTCTTGCCGTCACCCGGCAGCGCGACACCGATGCCGGCGACGGTGAAGGCGTTGCCGGCCGCCAATGGCGGCTGCGGCACCCCGAGCGGAGCAGGAACGCGCTCCGTCGCCGGCGCCTCCAACTCCAACAGCGCGACATCGGCCGTGGCGCGATGGGCCTGGATCGATTGGACGCTGAAACCCGGATGCACGGCCACGCGCCGGACCGTCTTCAGCACGGGCTTTCGTCCGCGATCGTATTCCACGATGCGGTAATCGACGCCCGGCTGCACGCAGTGTCCGGCGGTCAGCACCAGCCTCGGGGCGATCAACGCACCGCTGCAGAAATTGCCGCGCGAGCCGACGATGGTGACCACCGAGCGCCCGATGCCGTCATTCAGCGCGGGCGCGTTGCCGACGATGGCAAGGGCCGGCGACGAAAGCAGCAACAGGGCGGCGGTGATCGCGGGAAGCTTCATTGCCGCAGCAATAGCGGTTGCCGGCGATATCGCCAAGTGCGGCGTCCCGTGTTAGCGATCATCGAGGGTATCGAGCGAAGGACGGGGCAGTGATGGTCGAGGCGGTGATCTTTGACTTCGGGGGCGTGATGACCACTTCGCCGTTCGAGGCGTTCGCGCGGTTCGAGCGGGAGCGCGGCTACCCCGTCGACATCATCCGCAACACCAATGCCGCCAACCATCTCGAGAACGCCTGGGCGAAGTTCGAGCGCGCCGAGATCGACCTCGATACGTTCGACCGTCTGTTCGCGCAGGAGTCGCTGGCGCTCGCCGGCGCCGCGGTCAGCGGCCGCGAAGTGCTGCCGCTGCTCGCCGGCGATCTCCGCCCCGACATGGTGGAGGCGCTGCGCCGCATCAAGTCGGAGTGCAAGACCGGCTGCATCACCAACAACCTGCCGGCCAACGCGATCGGCAGCCAGGGCGGACGCTCGTTCTACGTCGCAGAGGTGATGGCCCTGTTCGATCACGTGATCGAATCGGCCAAGATCGGCCTGCGCAAGCCCGATCCGCGGATCTATCGGATGATGACGGACGCGCTCGGCGTCAGCCCCGCGGACTGCGTCTATCTCGACGATCTCGGCGTCAACCTGAAGCCCGCTCGCGAGCTGGGCATGACCACGATCAAGGTGGTCAGCGCATCGCAGGCGATTGCCGAGTTGGAAGCAGCGACCGGGCTTGCCTTGCGCTGACTGTCGTGACGCGGGCTTCGCGATAACGGCTAATAGTTGGTCTGTTTCGCCCGCTCGGGAAACGCGGCCAACAATGCCGCACCATCGGCCTGTAGCACGCCGCGTTCGGTAATCAGTCCGCTCACCAGCCGCGCCGGCGTGACGTCGAATCCATAGTTCGCCACGGGCGATCCCGGCGGCACGACGCGCACGGTCTCGATGCGGCCATCGGCGGTGCGGCCCGTCATCTCCGTGACCTCCTGCGCGCTACGCTGCTCGATCGGAATCTGCCGCCCGTCGGCGACGGCGAAGTCGATGGTCGGCGACGGCAGCGCGACGTAGAACGGCACGCCGTTGTCGTGCGCCGCCAGCGCCTTCAGATAGGTCCCGATCTTGTTGCAGACGTCGCCATTGGCGGCGACGCGATCCGTGCCGACGATGGCGAGATCGACCATGCCGTGCTGCATCAGATGACCGCCGGTGTTGTCCGGAATGACGGTGTGCGACACGCCGTGATGCCCGAGCTCCCAGGCGGTGAGCGAGGCACCCTGGTTGCGCGGCCGAGTTTCGTCGACCCAGACATGGATCGGAATGCCGCGATCATGCGCCAGATAAATCGGCGCCGTCGCGGTCCCCCAGTCGACGGTCGCAAGCCAGCCCGCGTTGCAATGCGTGAGCACGTTGACCGCCTCGCCCGGCTTCTTATGCGCCGCCGCCGCTTCGATCAACGCGAGGCCATGCGCGGCAATGCCCTGATTGATGGTGACGTCCTCGCCGGCGATGTCCACGGCGCGCGCATAGGCCGCATCGCGCCGCTCCGACGGCGCCAGACGACGCAGCATCGCGCTCATCGTATCGAGCGCCCATTTCAGGTTGATCGCGGTCGGCCGCGTCGCGATCAGCATTGCATAGGCGCGGTCGATGCCGGAATCGGA
This sequence comes from Bradyrhizobium sp. SZCCHNS2022, assembly GCF_032377575.1. Lineage (NCBI taxonomy): Bacteria > Pseudomonadati > Pseudomonadota > Alphaproteobacteria > Hyphomicrobiales > Nitrobacteraceae > Bradyrhizobium > Bradyrhizobium sp. SZCCHNS2022. The sequence continues at coordinate 5,498,254 of NZ_JAUHHZ010000001.1, forward strand.
GCGGTCGTCGCGCATCGCCAGCGCCATGCCGAACGCAGCCGTGGCGCCGATGAGGGGCGCGCCGCGGACCAGCATGTTGCGGATCGCATCCGCTGCCTCCTCGCAGGTGGTGATCTTGGCCAGGACGAACTCGTGCGGCAGACGCCGCTGATCGATCGCACAGACCGACCAGCCGTCCGCATCGAGCCAGATGCTGCGATAGTGCTTACCGTCGACCTTCATGTCCGCCCTTCCCTCAGCCGCGCAGGATGCGTCCGGCGACCGCGTCGAGCTTTTTCAGGAGCTCGGGATCGCGCGCCTCGGGCGCGGTGATCAAGGCGGTATCGAGCGCACGGTCGGAGCCGATCGGACACGGCTCGTGCTCGCGCGGAAATTCGCGGGCGAGACGCGCCACGAGCGCCTTCGCCTTGTCGGCATTGGTGGTGAGCACGCGAATGATGTCCTGCACCGTGACCGCGTCATGGTCCGGATGCCAGCAATCGAAGTCGGTCACCATGGCGACGGTCGCGTAGCAGATCTCGGCCTCGCGGGCGAGCTTGGCCTCGGGCATGTTGGTCATGCCGATCACCGAATAGCCTGCGCTCTTGTAGGTCATGCTCTCCGCGTAGGTGGAGAATTGCGGTCCCTCCATGCAGACATAGGTGCCGCCGCGGGCGATCGCGATGTCCTCTGCCTCGGCCGCCGCAGCCAGATGGATGCGCAGCCGCGGCGATACCGGATGGGCCATCGACACATGCGCGACGCATCCCTTGCCGAAGAACGAGCTCTCGCGCTTGTAGGTGCGATCGACGAACTGGTCCACAAGCACGAACGTGCCCGGCGGCAGCTCCTCCTTGAACGAGCCGCAGGCCGACAGCGACACCAGATCGGTGACCCCGGCGCGCTTCAGCACATCGATGTTGGCGCGGTAGTTGATGTCCGACGGCGACAGCCGGTGTCCCTTGTCGTGGCGCGGCAGGAACACGATCGGCAGGCCGGCAATGGTTCCGCGGCGCAGCGGCGCCGACGGCTCACCCCAGGGGCTCGCGATCGCCTCTTCGCGGGCATCCTCCAATCCTGGCAGATCATAGATGCCCGAGCCGCCGATAATGCCAAGCACAGCCTTCGTCATGACGTCCCCATCTCCAAGGGAGACGAGAATGCCAGCTTTGCGCCGGATTGAAAACAGCCGGCCGAAAGACTGCCCCGCGTTGCCTTCGGATCAGGCCGCCTTGGCCGCCGCCAGATGACCGCTCACCAGACGCACCAGTGTCGCGACCGACTGGAAATTTTCCGGCGTGATCAGCTCCTGCGGAATGGTGAAGTCGAACTCCGCTTCGATCCCCAGCATCAGGTTGACCATGTCCATCGAGGTCAACCCGACATCCACCAGCTTCGCATCGGCCGCCACGTCGGCGGATATCGCATTCTGCGCGAGGATGTCGCGCACCAGCGTGACGATCCGGCTGCTCACATCGGCTTCGAAGCTTGGCATGCTCACTCTCTGTTTTTTACAACGCGCGAGGACCTGCGACCTCGCCGCAGATCGTCGGCCTGACATAACGCACGTCTGCCCCCGAAAGCGTTACGTCCAGACCCTGCTGCCAGAATGAATCTGCTTTAACGCTAACGCGGTGGTGAGGATTCTCGCACTCAAAAAAACCAGGAATTAACCCCCAGCCGTCGATTGCACAGCGTTTACCCTGAATTTCGTCGACGTATTTGAATCAAATCCATACCCTGCGTTGTAGCCCAGGGAAGGCGCAGGGCATCGCTGCAACGTGACGGGATGCGCGTTGCCGATCTCTCAACAAGGCAAAATCCGGAGCATTGATCGGTCATGACTCTCCAGGGAACCGCGCTTCGCAACCCGACCGCTGACGACAGCGATAGCCTCCTGCTCGATCGCAGCTCGCTCTTTGTCCAGCGCACCAGCGCCGTTGCCGCGCTGGCTGCCGCGGAGGCCGAGGAGGTCGACCGGGACGGCCGCTTCCCCAAGGCGGCGATCGATGCGGCCCGCGAGCACAAGCTGCTCGGCATGCAGATTCCGGTCGAGTTCGACGGCTTCGGCGCGTCGATCCACGACATTGCCGATGTCTGCTATGCACTCGGCAGCGCCTGCGCGTCCAGCGCCATGATCTTTGCCATGCATCAGACCAAGGTCGCCTGCCTCGTGCGCCACGGACGCGGCAGCCCCTACATGGAATCCCTGATGCGCCGGATCGCGTCCGAGCAGCTGCTGATGGCCTCGTCCACCACCGAGGGCCAGAACGGCGGCAACATCCGCGCCAGCGCTGCGGCGGTCGGCCAAGACGGCAACGGCATCACGCTGCTGCGCGACGCCACCGTGATCTCCTACGGCGCCGAAGCCGATGGTCTCGTCACGATCGCGCGGCGCGCCGACGGCGCAGCGGCGTCGGATCAAGTGCTGCTGGCGCTGACGAAGCACGACTACACGATCAAGCGCACCCAGGGCTGGGAAACGCTCGGCATGCGCGGCACCTGCTCGACGGGCTTCGAGCTCAAGGTCGCTTGTCCGTCGGACCGTATGTTCGCCGAGTCGTATGACCGCATTCACGGCCAGACCATGACGCCGTTCGCCCATCTCTGCTGGTCGTCAGCCTGGGCCGGGATCGCCGCCGCGGCGGTGCAACGGGCGCAGCGCTTCCTGCGCAAGGCGGCACGCGGCGCCGGCGGACAGATGCCGCCGGCTGCTGCCCACTACACCGCGGCGAAGATGGCGCTGGCCCGGCTGCGCGCGATGATCGTCACGAACATGGACGCCTTCGCCGCCCACGAGTTCGACGAGCGCGCGCTGTCATCGCTCGACTTCCAGTCTTCGATCACGCTGCTGAAGGTGCAGGCGTCCGAGCTCGCGGTCGAGACCGTGATGCATGCGATGCGCGCCTGCGGCCTGTCGGGCTACCGCAATGACGGCGACTTCTCGATCGGCCGTCACCTCCGCGACGTGCTGTCGGCGCCCATCATGATCAACAATGATCGCATTCTCACCAACATCGCCACGGCGAACCTCATGAGCGCGGTGCCCTCCTCACTCTACGAATGATCGTATCTCAGCCATTGCCTCCACCCAGGATTTTGCAGAATGACGATTCCCGTTCTCCCGCAGTCGCCCGAGATTGCCCCCCACGCGGCCGACGCTCTGGATCACCTCACCGACGCCCTGTTCCATCGCATGGGCGCCGATGGCGTCTATGCCCGCACCGCGCTGTATGAAGGCGTGGTCGATCGGCTGGCTGCGCTGATCAGCCGGCATCGCGAGCCGGGCACCGAGGTGATGCGCTTCCCGCCGGTGATGAGCCGTGCACAGCTGGAGAAATCCGGCTACCTCAAGAGCTTTCCCAACCTGCTCGGCTGCGTCTGCGGCCTGCATGGCACCGAGCGCGACATTCACGACGCTGTTGCGCGCTTCGACAGAGGCGGCGACTGGACCACGTCGCTGTCGCCCGCCGATCTCGTGCTGTCGCCGGCCGCCTGCTATCCGGTCTATCCGATCGCGGCGAGCCGCGGCGCCCTGCCCGTCGGCGGCCTGCGCTTCGACGTCGCGGCCGACTGCTTCCGCCGTGAGCCGTCGCGTCATCTCGACCGGCTGCAGTCCTTCCGGATGCGGGAATATGTCTGCATCGGCACGCCCGACGACGTCTCGGAATTCCGCGACCGCTGGATGGTGAAGGCGCAGGCGATCGCGCGGGATCTCGGCCTCTCATTCCGCGTCGATCACGCCAGCGATCCGTTCTTTGGCCGCGTCGGCCAGATCAAGGCCGTCAGCCAGAAGCAGCAGTCGCTGAAGTTCGAGCTGCTGGTGCCGCTGCGCTCGGAGGAGCAGCCGACCGCCTGCATGAGCTTCAACTATCACCGCGAGCATTTCGGCACCACCTGGGGCATTTCCGATACCGACGGCGCACCGGCCCACACCGGTTGCGTGGCCTTCGGCATGGACCGCCTCGCCGTCGCCCTGTTCCACACCCACGGCATCGACCTCGGGCGCTGGCCGTCGCGCGTGCGCGAGGCGCTGCAGCTGGAGCGTCAGCCGGACGTCGTCGGCTGACACCGCGCCCGCCTCGACGGGAGATCGGCACAACCATGGCCGCGCTCAAGCCGCTGATCCGATGCCGCGAGATCGGGGACTCCGATATAGATGCGGTCACCGATCTGCTGACGCGCGGCTTCCCACGGCGATCGCGCGACTACTGGGCGCGCGGCCTGCAGCGCCAGGCGGCGCGGACGGTCCCTGAAGGTTACCCCCGCTACGGCTACCTGCTCGAGCATGACGGCGCGGCGGTCGGCGTGCTGCTCCTGGTCTATCACGATCGCGGCACGGCCTCGCAGCCTCGAATCTGGTGCAACCTGTCGAGCTGGTATGTCGAGCCGCCGTTTCGCAACTATGCGACGATGCTGACCAGGATCGCCCAGCGGCGCTCCGAGGTCACCTACGTCAACATCAGCGCCGCGCCCCAGACCTGGCCGATCATCGAGGCACAGGGCTTCCGCTCCTATTGCCGCGGCCTGTACTTTTCGGTTCCGGTGCTTTCGATGGCCGGCCAAGGCACGCGAGTCGATCTGGTCGCGGCGGACGCGCACACCGTGGAGGGCATTTCATCCGACGAAGCGGACCTGCTGATCCGCCACGCGAACTATGGCTGCCTCAGCGTCGTCGTGAGATCGAAGCAGGTCGATATTCCCCTGGTCTTTCAGCAGGTGCGCGCCCGACAGGGGCGTTTCGCATTGCCGGCGATGCAGCTGGTATACTGCCGCGAGATCTCCGACTACGTTGCCTGCGCCGGAGCGATCGGCCGCTTCCTGATGCGGCGCGGGCGGGTGTCGGTGATGATCGATGCCAATGGACCGGTCGCTGGGTTGGTCGGGGTCTACACGGAACGCCGCGGCCGCAAGTATATCAAGGGACCGCAGCCGGCGCGGCTCGGTGATCTCAGCGACACCGAGCTTGCCATTTTTGGCGCCTGACCTAGGCCGCCGCTCTGACCGCATGGGCATAGTCCCAGTACAACCGTCGCGCCCGGCTGAAGACGGGGCCGATCGGCAATGTCCGGTCTTCGATACGAATGACCGGCGCGACCTTGGCGAAATTGCCGGATGAGAAGATCTCATCGGCAGACAGGAAGTCCTCGTAGCGCAGCGTGGTCTCGACCACGCTGACGCCGTCGCTCCGCAGCAGCTCGATGACGCGCTGGCGGGTGATGCCGTTGAGGAAGGTGCCGTTCGGCACCGGGGTGAAGACGACGCCGTCCCTGACCATGAACACATTGGCATTGCCGAACTCGGCGACGTTGCCCAGCAGATCCAGCATCAGGCAGTTGTTGAAGCCGCGCGAGGCCGCCTCGATCAGCGCGCGCGAATTGTTCGGATAGAGACAGGCAGCCTTGGCGTCGACCGGTGCGCATTCTGCGGTCGGCCTGCGGTAGGGCGACAGCGTGATGGCATTACCTGTGGGCTGCGGCATCGGCGCCTCGTAGATGCACAGGCACCAATTGGTGGTTTCGGGATCGAACAAGACCCCGCCGCCGGCGCCGTGCTGCGCCCAGTACATCGGGCGGATGTAGAGCTCGGCCCTCGCGCCGAACCGGGCGATACCCTCCCGCGCCAGCCCCAACCAGGTCTCCACGTCGATCACCGGCTTGAGCCGGAAATTGCTCGCCGACCGGTTGACGCGCTCGCAGTGACGGTCGAGATCGGGCGTCACGCCTTCGAAGGCGCGCGCACCGTCGAACACGGTCGATGCGAGCCACGTCGCGTGCGTCCGCACGCCCATGATCGGCGCATTGCCCTCCCGCCATTCACCCTCGAAGAAGGTCCAGGTCTGCGAGTAGCTGACAGGCTTGACGATGTGGGTCATGGCGACACTCCCGTTCGGCATCGATGATGTCTGCACTTCTGGCGTGAATATTTTAAGGATTTCCCCGTGGCGTCCTGCCGCTCATGATCGATTCATGCCTGTCGGGCACAATGGCGGACGCTTGGTTAACTGGAACCCGTCATGCCGCTCGACCCGCGCGCCCAGCGTCTGCTTTCGATGGTCGCCGCGGTCGCGCCGAGCCGAGCACGCCCCGGTGCCGAGCAGCGCCGGCAATCGCTCGCGAAGCTGATGCAGTTTTCGCGCAACGATCTCGGGGCGGTCATCACGCAGGACGGTCACCTTCCAGGCGCCGCGGGCCCAGTGCGCTACCGCTCGTACGCACCCGCGTCGGACACCAGCGCCTCGCCCCTCCGCCTCCCCGGCTTCATCTACTTCCATGGCGGCGGCCTCGCGGCCGGCAGCATCGATACGCACGACAAGGTCGCCGCGGCGCTGGCTGCGGCCAGCGGATGCCGGCTGCTCTCGGTCGACTATCGCCTCGCGCCGGAGAATAAATTCCCGGCAGCGGTCGAGGACGCCATCGCGGCAACTGATTTCATCACCCGCCACGCTGCGGCCCTCGGCATCGATGCGAGCCAGATCGTTGTCGGCGGCGATTCCGCCGGCGCGACGCTGGCCGCCGCCGTCTGCCAACAGGCCAAGAGCACGACGGCTCCCGCAATCGTGCTTCAATGCCTGATCTGTCCTGTGCTCGATTTCTCCCGGCCGTGGCCGTCGCGCGAGCAATTCGGAGCCGGATTTCTGATCGACAGGACGACGTGGGAGGCCGACCTCGCCGACTACGTGCCCGAAGGGATCGATGTCAGGACCCCACTCATTTCGCCGTTGTGCAGCTCCGATCTCGCGGGATTGCCACCCGCCGTCATCCACACGGCGGAGTTCGATCCGATGCGCGACGAAGGCAACGCCTATGCCGCGCGGCTCGCGGACGCCGGCGTCACGGTCAGCCATGTCTGTCACGACGGCATGGTTCATAATTTCCATGCGCTCGGCGCGCTCCTGCCGCAGGCCAAGTCCGCTCTCGAAATGATCGGACAGCAAATTCGATCGCTCCTCGCGGCTGCGGCTCCAGGTTAATTCGAGGTTTATCCAGCATACATCGTTAGGGTTATTTCGTCGTTCTTGTCGCGAATTATGGACCGCTTTACGCCTGCGCTCCTACAAAGGCACCACTCGCGGAATACGTGCAGCCTGCATCGTCCAACGATGCAGGCGTGGAGATCGCCGATGCGCAACGAGACGATTGCAATCCACGCCGGCTACGAGCCGGAGGCGACCACCAAGGCCGTTGCGGTTCCGATCTATCAGACCGCCGCCTATGCATTCGACAGCGCCGATCACGGCGCCGCGCTGTTCAATCTCGAGGCCGAGGGCTACCGCTACAGCCGCATCTCGAACCCGACGACGGCCGTGCTCGAGAAGCGCGTTGCCGAACTCGAAGGCGGGGTCGGCGGACTTGCGGTCGGCACCGGCCAGGCCGCGCTGCATTTCGCATTCGTCAATCTCGCCGATGGCGGCGGCAACATCGTCTCGGTGCCGCAGCTCTACGGCACCACGCACACGCTGCTCGGTCACATCCTGCCGCGCCAGGGCATCACCGGCCGCTTCGCCGAGAGCGACCAGCCCGATGCGATAGAGCGTCTCATCGACGAGAACACCAAGGCCGTGTTCGCCGAGACCATCGGCAATCCGGCCGGCAATGTCTGCGACATCGAGGCACTGGCAAAGGTCGCGCATCGCAACGGCGTGCCGCTGATCGTCGACAACACCGTCGCAACGCCGATCCTGTTGCGGCCGTTCGACTACGGCGCCGACATCGCCGTCCATTCGCTGACCAAATTCCTCGGCGGCCACGGCACCACGCTCGGCGGCATGCTGGTCGACAGCGGCAACTTCCCCTGGAAGGATCACGCCGACCGCTTCCCCGCCTTCACCCAGCCCGACGCATCCTATCACGGGATGATCTACACCGAGCATTTCGGCCGCAGCGCCTACATCCAGCGCGCCCGCAGCGTCTACCAGCGCACGATGGGCGCCGTGCTGTCGCCGTTCAATGCGTTCCTGCTGCTGCAGGGCATCGAGACGGTGGCGCTGCGCATGGAGCGTCACGTCGAGAATGCCCGCAATGTCGCCGAATTCCTCCGCAACGATCCGCGCGTCGCGTGGGTCAACTACGCCGGCTTCGCCGACAGCCCCTATTATCCGCTCGTTCAGAAATATCTCGACGGCCGTGCCTCGTCGCTGTTCACGTTCGGCATCAACGGCGGCATGGAGGCCGGCAAGGCGTTCTACGATGCCCTGAAGCTCGTCACGCGGCTGGTCAATATCGGCGACGCCAAGTCGCTGGCCTGCCACCCGGCCTCGACGACGCATCGGCAGATGCCGCCCGACGACCAGCGCAAGGCCGGCGTGCTGCCGGAGACGATCCGCCTGTCGATCGGCATCGAGCACATCAGCGACATCATCGCGGATCTCGATCAGGCGCTCGCGCAGGCCTGCCCTCAGCCCCGCCGGCTGGACGCAGCGGAGTAGCGACGTCCGCCCATGACCCTGCTGTTCGACAGACATCGCAGGATCACGAGTCCTGCACTGGCGCCGGCCGATTTCGACGGTCGCGCGCGGCGTCCGATCGAGCTCACGATCGGGCTCGTCAACAACATGCCGGACGGCGCGCTGAAGGCGACGGATGTCCAGATCGCCCGCCTGCTGCAGCAATCGGCGCCACGGCACGTTCGCCTCCGCCTGCACTGCTTCTCGCTGCCATCGATCCCGCGCTCCCACGCGGCCAGGAGCCACCTCGCCCAGGCCTACACCGACATCGACCGCATCGATGGACTTGGCATTGATGGACTGATCGTCACAGGCGCGGAGCCGATCGCGGCGCGACTGCGCGAGGAGCCATACTGGTCGGATCTCAGCTCCATCGTCGACTGGGCCAGGACGAACACACGCAGCACGATCTGGTCCTGCCTCGCCGCCCACGCCGCGGTGCTGCATATCGACGACATCGAGCGCCAGCGTCTCGCCGGCAAATGCTCTGGCGTCTACGAGTGCATCAAGGTGCGGGACGACTGGCTTACCGACGGCATCGAGACGCCGCTCAAGGTGCCGCACTCCCGGCTCAATGCCGTCAACGAGCCGCTGCTGGCGGCGCGCGGCTACGACATCCTGACCCGGTCCGACGAGGTCGGTGTCGACATCTTCGCGCGCTCGATGCCGAGCCGCTTCGTGTTCTTCCAGGGCCATCCGGAGTATGACGCGCTGTCCCTGCAACGCGAATACATGCGCGACATTGCGCGCTTCCTCGCCGGTCAGCGCGACGATTATCCGCACCTGCCGAAGTCCTATTTCAGCCTCGAGACCGAAGCGGTCCTGAACGCGTTCGAGGCGCGCGCCAAAGTCAGGCGTGACCCGACGCTGGCGGCCGAGCTTCCCGGCCTGACGCTTCGCACCGATCTCGCCTCCGGCAGCGCAGCGCAGGCGCTGTTCCGGAACTGGATCGGCTATCTCGGACAGGCCGAATAAGGTCACGACCGCCATTCTCCGCCGGATGGTTCGCGCATCGGCCCGCCATCTGTTAGATTGGCGCGAGATATCTTTTGCTTCAGGTTCCGATGGCCCGACGCACCGGCAGCGCCGATCTTCCGCTCCATTCCGGGCGCGTCCCGGCTTGGCTCGGCACACGCATGGCCTCGCTCGGCGCCATCATCACCCAGGCGATCGTGCATCATTACGGCCGCGACGAATTCCTCGCGCGCATGTCGCATCCGTTCTGGTTCCAGTCGTTCGGCGCCGTGATGGGGATGGACTGGCACTCGTCGGGAATCACCACCAGCGTGATCGGAGCGCTGAAGCGCGGGCTGAAGCCGCTGTCGGGCGAGCTCGGAATCTACGTCTGCGGCGGCCGCGGCGAGCATTCGCGCAAGACGCCCGACGAGCTGCGCCTGCTCAGCGACCGGCTTGGTCTCGACGGCGAGGATCTGGTACGCACCAGCAAGCTGGTGGCCAAGGTCGACAGCGCCGCCGTGCAGGATGGCTTCGACCTCTATCTGCACGGCTTCTTCGTCACCGCCGATGGCAAGTGGACCGTCGTGCAGCAGGGCATGAACGGCGAGGCGCGGCAGGCGCGGCGCTACCACTGGCACTCGCGGGATGTCGCCAGCTTCGTCGACGCCCCGCACAGCGCGATCGATGGTCCGACTCAGGGCGAGATCGTCAACCTCACCGACCGGCGGGCCGCGCCGTCGCGCAACGCCCAGCTCGAGCTCTTGACCGAGCTCGGCCCCGACGGCGTCATCACCGAGTTCGAGCGGCTGAGCACGCCGGAGCCGGCGCAGGGTCTGCTGCCGCATCTGGTCATGCCGGATCATCACAACGTCCGCCCGAAGGACGTATTCGCGCGCCGGCTGCACGGCACCCTGGCGGCTGCGGCCGAGCGCGGCCCGGTCGACTTCCCCGAGCTGCTGCTGACGCCGGGCGTCGGCGCCCGCACCGTGCGCTCGCTGGCGATGGTCGCCGAGGTCGTCCACGGCGCGCCGTTTCGCTTCACCGATCCGGCGCGGTTCTCGCTGGCGCATGGCGGCAAGGATCGTCATCCCTATCCGGTGCCGATCAAGGTCTATGACGAGACCATCCGCGTGCTCAAATCGGCCGTCGGCAACGCGAAGCTCGGTCGTGACGAGACGCTGTCGGCGCTGAAGCGGCTCGACGATCAGGCGCGGCGCCTGGAGCGCAGCGCGACCGGTCCGACGCTCGACGCCTTCATCGCCACCGAGCGCGCCGCCTCGCCCGAGCTCGACGGCCGGTCGGTGTTCGGCTGGGAGCGCGATCTCATCCAGCGCACCGGCGAGGCGTAGCCGCATGCCGGCGCGCAGCGCGGGCGTGCTCGCCTTTCGCCGCACCGCGCGTGGACTCGAGGTGCTCCTGGTGCATCCGGGCGGGCCGTTCTGGCGCAACAGGGATCTCGGCGCCTGGTCGATTCCGAAGGGCGAGTTCGGTCCAGGCGAGCAGGCCGAGGCGGTGGCGCGGCGCGAATTCGCCGAGGAACTCGGCACCGTGCTGACCGTGCCGCTGCGATCACTCGGCGAGATCAGGCAGCGCGGCGGCAAGATCGTCGAAGCCTTCGCCGCCGAGACGGAGCTCGACGCCGATGCCATCGCCAGCAACGAATTCAAGCTCGAATGGCCGCCGCGCAGCGGCCGCATGCAACGCTTTCCGGAAGTGGTCCGCGCCGCGTGGTTCGAGCTTGCCGAGGCGCGCACGCGGATCAATTCCGCACAGGTCCCGCTGCTCGACCGGCTCGCGGAGATCGGCGGAGGGTGAGCCATCACCATCCGCCCGATGGCCTCACGCCGCGCGGACGTTGCCGAGGAAGCGCCCGGTCTGGGTCTTGAGCTGATCCGACTGGCTGCCGAGCTGAGACGCCGCGCTCAGCACCTGCGCCGCCGCGGCCCCGACCTGCCCGGAGGCTTCGCGGACGCCGACGATGTGCTGCATGACGCCCTGAGTGCCCTGCGCCGCCTGCTGGACGCTGCGCGCGATTTCCTTGGTCGCGGCGCCCTGCTCCTCGACCGCGGCTGCGATCGCATCGGTGATCTCGTTCATCTGGCCGATGGTCGCCCCGATCTCGCGGATCGCATTGACCGTCGAGCCGGTGGCGTCGCGGATGGCTTCGATCTGGCTGGTGATCTCCTCGGTCGCCTTGGCGGTCTGGGCCGACAGCGCCTTGACCTCGTTGGCGACGACCGCAAAGCCCTTGCCGGCCTCGCCGGCTCGCGCCGACTCGATCGTGGCGTTCAACGCCAGCAGATTGGTCTGGCCCGCGATGGTCTGGATCAGCGCCATGACCTCGCCGATCTTCTGCGACGCGTGGACCAGCCTGTCGACCATCGCCTCCGTCCGCGTCGCCTGCCCGACCGCGTTCTGCGCGATCGAGGACGACTGCGTCACCTGCTTGGCGATCTCCTGGATCGACGACGACAGCTGCTCGGCCGAGGCCGACACCGTCTGCACGTTCTTGGCGGTCTGCTCCGCGGCCGCGGCCACCTTCGCGCTCTGGTCGCTGGTGCCGGAGACGATGCTCGACATCGACTGCGCCGAGGTCTGCAACTCGCCGGCCGCGCTCGCAGTGGTCTGGATGACGCCGCCGATCGAGCGTTCGAACTCATCGGCGATCCGCGCCAGCACCGTGCGCCGCTCGTCGGCCGCCTGCTGCTTGGACTCCTCCTGCTCGGCTCTGATGCGCTCGCTCTCGGCGAGATGGTCCTTGAAGATCTGCAGGCTGCGCGCCATGCGGCCGATCTCGTTGCGGCGGTCGGTGAACGGCACCTCGAAGTCCAGATTGCCCTTGGTCAGCTCGTCCATCACGGCACAGGTCTGGTCCAGCGGAACCACGACGCTGCGTCCGAGCATGAAGGCGGCGATCGCGGCCACGAGCAGCCCTGCGAGGGCGCCGACGCCGGCCCACAGCGCGCGCTGATAGACGACTGCATCGATGTCGTCGACATAGGCGCCAGCCTGGATCGCCAGCATCTTGTCGCCGCTGCCATAGGCGCCGACATAGGACATCTTCGGCAGCTCGGTGCTTCCGCCGGCCCGCGGCACCTTATATTCGACGAAGCCGCCGCCGGCGCGCGCGGCACGGACGATATCCTGGATCAGCAGCTTGCCGCTGGAATCCTTGAAGTCCCAACGGTTGACGTTGATGTATTTCGGGTTGGCGTGGACATAGGTGACGCCTGCATCCGAGGATCCGGTTCCGTACACGCCGAGATAGTCGTTGTAGGGCCCCCAGCGCATTGCGCCGATCGCGGCGAAGGCCTGCTGACGCGCCTGATCCGCCGGGAGCTTTCCAGCGGCCGCGGCGGCGTCATAGGAGCTGAGCACCTTGACGGCTGCTTCCACGAGGTTGCGGACCATGGTCTGCCGCTCCTCGATGACGGTTCCACGCAGCATCAGGATCTGCATGGCGGAGACGGCGAACAGTGCGATCGACATCACGGCGATGATCGCCGCCAGACGCTGATAGACAGTCAGGTGTCGCATTTTCTGGATTCTCTTGCATGGACTGTATGCACGATACCAAGCGCACATTAATTGTTTGCTATCCCTGCTCGCAGCCGCGCCGCGAACTAATTAGTCTTTGGAATGAGCACCGGGCCTTTTGCGCGAGCTTTGGCCAGACAACAACCAGTGCGACTCCTCGACGGTCCTGCAAATTAACATGTGACATTTCCGCGACGGTCGGATCCCGGCGATCCGCAGGTTGGGATCAGCACGGCGGCCGCGCCTCCACGTCATCGCGACGCGCCAGCGCCCGAGCTTTGTGCAGCAATGTCCCTCATCGGATCGAGGGCGCAGGGAAGACCAGGCATCGGCTGATTCCTGCGGCCCCCGTGCGAAAGAAATGCACGGGGCAGGAACCACAGGTTCAGCCGAGATGACCCGGCCTTCCCTGCGCAACGGTGTTAAGGCTTATACGCGCTCTCCTCGGTGCACCGGGCTTGTTGGCCACCGTGTCGCGACAATGCGCTTGCGCCCATCTCGCTCGATACCAGCGTCGGGGTATCAGGACCACGCGACTTCGCCGTCCATGCCGGTGCCACTCGTCAGTCGGCATCAGCACGTCCATCGCATCCCGCCACAACGCTCCTGACGATGCGCAGCGCCCCTCGTCGATGAGGCGGGACAGCGAGAGAGAACCACGACTTCCGATAAAACGAAAGCCCAAAATTTATGCAGCGGGGCGTGACCGCGCCGATGGGCTTGAACTCGCGAATGAACTTCGTTGCTTGGCGCATGGCCGATACAGCCTGTTGCGGCCTCCCGACGCCGCGCGGTGCGTAGGTCCTGCTCCCGCGGAGCCCGACGGGCGGCTGCTATGAGGACGCCGTCGCGCCGGACGGCCGGCGCTGCCGCAGCAGCAACAGCATGGCCACGGCAGCACAGGAGCACACCAGGCTCAGCGCGAGCGGCGCGTTGCTGCCGTAGCGGGTTAGGAGCTCGACCAGGATCGGGGCCGAGACGGCCGACAGCACGTTCATCGGCAGACCGATCTGCGCCGAGGCGCGGGCGAATGCCGCCTTGTCGTAGAACACCAGCGGCATGGTCGCGCGCGCCACGGCGAGTGCGCCGGTGCCGAGACCATAGATCAGCATGAACATGGCGATCGCGGCGTGCGAGCCGTGGCTCAGCATCAGCAGCAGCATGGCCACCGGGAGCGCCAGCCCGGCCACGATGGCGGTGGTGATGCCGTCCCAGCGGCCGCCGCCCATGAAGTCGATCGCGCGGGCGCTGATCTGGATCACGCCCAGCAGCGAGCCGAAGCCGATCGCCTCCGCCGCCGACAGGCCCTCGGATTTGAGCAGCTCGATCAGCACGGCGCCCATGCCGAAGGCGACAAAGGCGTTGAGGCCGGAGGCGCCGACCAGCAGATAGAACGTGCTGCGCGCGGGCTTTGCCGCCGGCGGCGAAGCCGTCACGTCAGATGCGGGCGGCAGATGATCATGGACGCGCCGCGGCAGCAGGAACACGAACAGCGGCAGCGACACCAGCAGCAGCAGGCCGGCATAGACGAGACACGTGCTGCGCCAGCCGATCAGCCCCGACAGCGCCGAGGTCACCGGCCAGAAGATGCTGCTCGACAGCCCCGTCACCAGCATCAGCGCCCCGATGGCGCTGCGCGCGCGCAGGCCCGCGACCTCGTTGAGCACGATGTAGGAGGCGGTCGACAGCGTCGCGCTGCCGGCGATGCCGAGCAGCAGCCACGCCGCATAATAAGACAGCGGCCCTTGCGCGGCCGACAGCAGCGCATAACCAGGCGCCGCCAGCAAGGTGCCGGCGATCATGACGCGGCGGCCGCCCTGCTTGACGAACGGCCGCGCCAGCAGCGGCGAGCACAGCCCCATCGACATGTACAGCACGGTGGTGCTGGCGAAGATCGCCGTCAGGTCCATCTCCAGATCCGCCGCCATCGCCCGCCCGATCACCGCCGGCAGGCTGAGCGTGCCCCAGGCGATCAGCTGGGTGACGGCGAGCACGATCAGGACGCGCAGAATGGAGGGGTCGGCGATGACGGGGGGCATCTTCGGAGGAGCGAGGGACTTCCAGGGAGGGCGGCACCAGGACGCATCCGCGCGGCACAACGATGCTTGTAAAGCATTCCGGTCCGGGCAGCCCCGCTGTTTCGGAATGCCGCCCCGACGTGAAGGGGGTGCTGCGGAACGCCGAAGCCTTCGCCGCCCTCAACGACAGCTGCTGCGGAATGACCGCGCGCCAGGCACGAGCGGCTCGGTCCGCGGCTGCACTGCCGGAGCATGGCGACCGCCCGCGGCCCTCGCATCACCAGAATTTCGGATCCCAGACCTACAGCCGTATGGATTTCTGGATGTGATGGGCACGCGTCAGCCCACCGCCACGTCGCGCGCAGGCTCCGCCAGCCAGCTCACCTCCGGCAGCGCCATCAGCGCGGGCCTGGCGAAGTAATAGCCTTGGAACAGGTTGATGCCGGCGGAGCGCAGCACCGCGAACTCCGCCTCGTTCTCCACGCCCTCGGCGAGCACCGCAATGTCAAGCTGCCGCGCGATCGCGGCGACGCCCGACACGATCACCTGCTTGGCGGGATGGCGATGGATGTCGCGCAGCAGCTCCATGTCGATCTTGATCAGGTTCGGCTGCAACCGCGCCAAGAGATTGAGACCGGCATAGCCGGCGCCGAAATCGTCCAGTGCGGTCCAGAAGCCGAGCTCCTTGTAGCTCTTGACGATGCGCTCGACATGATCGGGGCTCGCCATGCGCTCGTTCTCGGTGAACTCGAACATCAGGTTCTGCGCCGGGAAGCTGGCCCGCTTCGCCGCGGCCAGCGACTTCTGGATGCAGGCGCGCGGCTCGTAGACCGCGTTGGGCATGAAGTTGATCGACAGCCGGGCGCAAGGGTCGGTGAACAGCCGCCCGGCGGTCTCGATCGCCAGCACCCGCGCCGACTGATCGAAGCGATAGAGCTGCGCCTCGGTGAGTTGCGACAGCACGCTGTGCGCGCCCTCGCCATTGGGCCCGCGCACCAGCGCCTCGTAGCCCCAGACCCGGTGCGCCCCGACATCGACGATCGGCTGAAACGCCATCTTGAAGGCAAAGGGCGGCTCGATCCCGTCCGCGCAGCCTGCGCAAGCTCCGGCCATGATTCCCTCCCCGGTTGTCTCCGGGAGAGTACGGATGCGGCCTTAACAAAGGCGGAAGCATTGTGGCCATACCGACATCAGAAGGTATGGACCGGCCGGCGGAGAGAGCGCCCGCAGAGCCAAGCCAGATTCACGTCCAATTATAGGTGGTTGGTCTTTCCAGACGCTTGTGCTCCCAGGGCGTCACCCTTGCCCTTTTGGCGGATTGGAGCAAACCGCTCCGGACAATTGCGCCGAACGACTGTCGCGGGCAGCCCTTCGGTCGCGTGACATTGCAGGGTGACCGAGCGATCGGGCCCCAGCGCGTCCGGCGGCAGTCGGCTACCGGGCGGGTGAAGAGGACGGATCATCCGCTTGAGCTTTTTGCTGGAGGGCCGGCCTGCTCGTCAGGCTGCCGGACGGCTCATGGGAGCTCGGCCCCGAAACGCCACGTCTCGGATCGACCCATCAGCAATCGCGCGATCTCGAGCAGCACGTAGTGCCGATACTCGAACATCTTGCCGAAGCGACCGAAGAAGGCGCGCCCCTCTATGTTCGCCGCGGCAACGGACGGCTTTGCCCTTAAAGCGCCGACAGTCCGCATCGTCTCGGGCTTCATGTCGTTGCCGGTGAGACAAGGCCCACGGACAAGGGCACGATCGCCGGGTCGCTCCGCAATTGTCAGACGTGGCCGCCACGCCCCGGCTCGGAACCGATCGACCCGCCGGTCTGTACTGTGGGCGCAACGGATCCGCATGTCGGCGATGCCGATGTTCGGCGCGGATTCCAGGACGATTGCGGCTGTTCTCCCCACCCGATTCAGGCTCGAAGCGCATTCCTGATCAGCTCCACCGCTGATCCATCGTGGGAGAAACCCAGCGCCAATTCGGCTCTGACGTCCAACATCGGATAACGACCGAACATGGCCTCGATACCTTCGTCGGGCTCGAATGTCACGAGCCCGGACCGCTCTGCACCGTAGAGCCGCGCCAAGCCGGCGACGACTTCGGCGATCGAAAGACGAAGCGCCGGAAGCTGCAACGTCCCGCAGCAATCGATCCGACCGGCCAGCATCAGATTGTCGACGGCGGCCTGCGCCGACAGCCACCACGCGGTTGCGGCCGGCGAGACCGGACAGACATAGCGCTCGCCCGACGCGAGCGCGTGCAGCAGCTCGCTCATGAAGGCGGAGCCGAAGCCGCTCACGGGTCGCGGTCGCGCAACGATCCCGGGCAGCCGCAGCGCGATTCCCGACAGGTCTCCGCGCCGCGTGTGATCGGCAAGCGCGATCTCCACCATCCGCTTGTGCGCGCCATAGGTGATCGCGGGCCGCGCCTCCGTCCGCGCACCGACTGGCGTCTCGGAGAGCGCACCGTAGACGGCGACGCTGCTGGCGTAGACCACGCGCGGCCGATTTCGGCTCTGCGCCAGCAACTGGAACAGATCGAGCGATGCATCGAGATTGACGCGCCGGCCGAGCGCAGGCTCGGCCTCGGCGCGGCCGCCGGGAACGCTGGCGAGATGAAACACGAGGTCGAACGGCGCGGCGCCGAGCTGCTCGAGCACCGCCCGGTCGTCGAGGCCGCCTCTGATCCAGGACAGGCGACGACCGGACGCCGCGGGCGGCGCATCGCCGAGATCGAGCCCGGTGACGTCGCCACTGTCCACATCACTCAGCAACCGACACAGCAAGGCGCTGCCGATAAAGCCTGCGGCACCGGTCACCAGAATACGCATCGTTCAATCCGGGCGGCCGGGGTGATGCGCGCGAACCACGCGCTGGTCGATGCGTCCAAACGGACCCGGCCGGCCGTCGGCGAAGCTGGCCTGCATCGCCACCTCGTCACCGAAGCGCAGGAACGGCGTCCGTGGCTCGCCGTGAGCGATCATCTCGATCGCTCTGACCTCCGCGAGGCAGCTCGATCCGGCGGCGCGATCGGCATTCGAGACCGTGCCCGAGCCGATGATCGTGCCGGCCGTCAACCGGCGCGTCCGCGCGGCATGGGCGATCAGTTGCGGAAACGAGAATGCCATCTCGCGGCCTGAGGCTGCGCCGATCCGTTCGCCATTGCGCTGGATGTGCAGGGCCATGTCGAAACGGCCGTCGCGCCAGGCGTCTCCAAGCTCGTCGGGCGTCACCGCGATCGGCGCGAAGCTTGTCGACGGCTTTGCCTGCAGGAAGCCGAAGCCGGTGCGAACCTCGCGCGCGCCGACCGCGCGCAGGCTCCAGTCGTTGATCTGCACCAGCAGCCGGATATGCCGTGCGGCGTCCTCGGCGGAGACGGCCATCGGCACGTCGTCGACGATCACGCCAAATTCGCCCTCGAAGTCGATGCCATCCGCCTCCGTCACGAACGGGACGTCGGCGTGCGGCCCGAGGAAATCATCGCTGGCGCCCTGGTACATCACCGGGATGGTGTCGAAATCGGGGATCGGCGGCTTGTTGAAGGCAACGTCCATCAGCCGTCCGTGATTGAGGAAGGCCGAGCCGTCCAACCATTGCGGCGCGCGCGGCAGCGGTGCGAGGCATCGCGCCGGATCGAATGCGACGGCGCTGGCGGCGGATCCGTCGTCGAGGCTCTCGGCGAGCCGTCGCAGCGCCGGCTCGGCCTGCGGCCAGTTCCGCAGTGCCGTCAGAAGATCAGGCGCGACGGCGCTCGCGTCGACCGCACGCGCCTGATCCCGGGAGACGATGACGAGGCCGCCATCGGGGCTGCCGTTCTGATAGGTTGCGAGCTTCATCAGCTGTCCCTGGTCGGATTGGCTTCGGGACCGAATTTTCCGTCGATCAGGATGAACAACATCCGGCACGGTCTGTCGCTGCGATTGGCCCAGGCGTGATTGGTGCCGCGCTGGATCACGACATCGCCGGCCTTGAGATCCGCGGTGCCCTTGTCGAGCACCAGCGTGACCTCGCCGGAGATCACGATGCCGTAGTCGATCGTCTCGGTGCGGTGCATCAGCGGATGCGGCGATTCCGTCGTCACCGTCGAGGCGTGCGGGTCGCCGATCTCGCTGAACGCAGCTTTCATTCGCGTCGCGCCGTTGCGGAGAAAATCCTCGGTGTCCGGCGGGATGTCGACGAACCGGATACGGCTGCCATTCGGCGGTGGCGGCAGCCGCAGCGGTCCGATCGTCGGATCGGAACCATTGTCGATGAGCGCCGGCGTCGCCTGCGTGCTCCAGATCTCATGAAAGAAGGTGCCTGGAATCGCCGCCAGCTCGGAGACGGTCGGCAAGGGCCCGTCGGACGAGATGATGGCGGCGCCCTGCTGATCATGTCCGGTGACGACGCGGCGGATCTGCGGAAGGGTCATATGGGAGGTCTCCTGGTCAGGCGATTTCGAGCGAGGCGGCCGGCGCTGCGCCGCGCGCGACGAACACGCGCGAGAACAACAGGACGGCGATCGAGGAGATGATGACGGCACCGAGCCCGAGCGCGGGATAGCCGGACAGCTGCACCAAGGTGCCGCCGAGAATGGGGCCGATCGCGGCGCCGATCATCAGCATCGCCGGCGTGCCGGCCAGCGCCCGCGCGGTGGGGTCGAGGCGCGACAGCAGACCGAACGCAAAGGTGTGGGTGAAGATCATCACCGCGGCAAACATCGCAGTCGGAATGGCGTAGGTGAGGAAGCCGGAGCCGAAGGTGATCGTCACGGCGATCAGCGCCTGGCAGATCGGGCCCGCCAGCAGCACGTGGCGCGCCGGCAGCCGCTGCTCCAGAAAGGCGGCGAGCGGCGCCGGCAGCAGGTTGACGAAGCCGAGCGCGATCAGCACGCCCGTGACCGCCTCCGCGCCGAAGCCGCGGTCAGCGCCGATGCGCTCGATGAAGCTGAACAGCATCGCCTGGGTCAGCGCCATGCAGCTGATGCCGGCGATGCCGAACCAGACGGCGCGCGGCAGATGGCCGACCTCGGCAATGAGGTCCTCGTCACTGCGTACCACGCCGCTCGGAAACGACAGCGCCGCCACCAGCGCCGCGACTGCCATCACGCCGGCGAACACGACGAACAAGGCATGGCCGCCGAATCCTGCCACGAGATTGGGCGTCAGGCCGAGAAAGAGGATGGCAAACACCCCGAGCGCCATTCCGACGATCGCGAACAGCCGATGCGGGTTGGCACTCCGGGCAATGGTGCCGTGAGTAAAGCTCAGCCCGCAGGCCGCCGTGGCGCCGCCCAGCGCGTGCAGCATCGCAAGCAGCGAGAACTCCGACGTCCGGCTCGCGGCCAGGAACACCAGCGCGGCGGCGGCGTAGCCCGCAGCCGCCGCCAGCCGGGCGTTCATCCGGTTGAAGCGCGGTGCAAAGAACAGGCTGCTGAGCACCGCGCCCAGCAGGAACAACGTGGCCAGCAGCCCCGCCTGCTGCGGGCTGAATTTGTAGCGCTCGATCAGCGCGCCCACCCAGACCGGCAGCGCGACGAGATCGACCATCCCGGCGCAATGCGCGACCATCAGCGCGATGCGTCCGCGCCACGTCTCCGTCGTCACCGTCATTGCTTCCTCCCCGTTGATGATGTTGTTCGTTGATGTCGTCGGCTCAGATCGGCTGCGTCAGCCCGACGATCGACTCGCGCATGATCCTGGCGTGCTCGGCCTTGTCGCCATTCTCCATCTCGATGCGGCAGAGCTGGGCGGAGTTCTCGATCACCATGCGGCAGCGCTCCCAGCGGCGCGCATGAAAGCGGTCGAACGCGTCCTGCAGGGTCGCCGCCCGTTCCAGCTCCTCGGCCAGCACGATGCCGCTCTCGATGCCGATGCCCGCCCCGGAAGCGAGATGCGGCGTCGTCGCGGCCACGGTGTCGCCGATCAGGATGACGCGGCCGCGGTTCCAGGGCGCCGGTACCAGCAGGTTGGCGAGCGGCCGATAGTCGATCGCGGCGTTCGGGGCGTGCAGATACGGCCGCAGCGCCACGAGGACGGGATCGCTGAATGGTGCCAGCATGTCCGCGACCAGTTGCGGCCATGACGCGCGCTCGGCCTGCAGCTTCTCCGGCCGCGCCTCGGTCACGAACATGTACATGTGGCTCGGCGACACCGGGTTGACGCCGGCCTTGACCGCACCGCCCAGCCACATCCGCGGGCGCACGATGTCGGCTGGCCGCGGCAGCACGGCGCGCCAGACCACTTGGCCGATATATTGCGGCGGCTTGACCTCGGGAAACAGCAACGCTCGCGTCTTCGAGTACACGCCATCGGCGACCACCACGAGATCATAGTGGCCGGTCGTGCCATCGGTGAAGGCGACCTCGACATCGCCGTCCTGCTGCGTGATCTGCGTGTAGGTGCAGCCGACACGCACGCCGACGCCCGAGGCGCGCGTCGCCTCGGCGAGGATGCGGCCGAGTTCGGGCCGCATGATGCCGCCGCCGCCGGGCACTTCCGATCCTGCAGCCTTCGGTGTCGGGATCTCGCCGATCCGATGCCCCGATGGGGTGAACAGATCGACACCGTCAGCGGTGTAGCCGCGCTCCGTGAACGCCGCGAACACGCCGATCGTTTCGAGCGCGCGCAAGGTCGGCCCGCTCACCGTGATGCCGGCGCCCTCCGGCCGCCAGTTGGGATCGACCTCGACGAGATCGACGTCGATGCCCGCCTTGCGCATCTGGATCGACGCCGCCATGCCGGAAAACCCGCCGCCGATCGTCAGCACCCTGCTCACCACAGCCATGGTGCCCTCCTCCTTGTTTCGAACCGCCCTTGCCGGCGTGTTATTTCTTCGCGAACAGCTCGCCGTCGGCGTCGACGACGAGCTCGATATCGATCAGCCGCTCGCCGCGGCACGGCCCCTGTACGCACAGCCCGGTGTCGGGCATGAACTCGGCGCCGTGCGCGTGACAGACGATACGCGTGCGCTCGGCGTTGAGATACGCATCCCTGCGCCAGGCCATCGGCGCGCCGCCGATATGCGGACAGGCGTTGCGCCAGCCATGCAGCCGTCCCTGCCATCGCACGACGAACAGGCTGTCCTGCCCCTCATCGTCGGGATCGAAACCGCGCGACTGCGCCTCGCCGATCTCGTCGGCGCGGCACAGCCGGAGCCAGCGCGACGACCGGGCCTCACGCGTAGTCGCCATTCTCGGGGATTCCAGGGCCGGGGTACCATTTCCTACGCATCTTCATCAGGAAGGTCTGCGAATTATCGGCAGAGGCCGTCGCTTCGCGCGGCTGCCAGCTTGCATCGTGCTGGTCCATGTCGGCATCCATCTCGATGTGGCAGCCGAACGGGCTGTTGAAGTACCAGAACCAATTCGAGCCCAGGATGTGACGGCCGGGTCCCCAGAACGCCTGATAGCCCTTCTCGACGAAGCGATAGCCGTTGGTGATCATTTCGGAAGGACCACCGAAATGGAACGTGAAGTGCTCCACGCCGTGCATGTGCGGCGGCGCGCCGATCAGGAAATGGGTGTGATGGTCGAGCGAGCCGCCCGGCTGCAGGAACGGCCCCGTCCCGGTGAAGCGGTCGGTGCAGCGGAAGCCGAGGCGATTGACGTAGAACGCCTCGGCCTTCGCCACGTCGGGCACGAAATAGACCACATGCGACAGTGATCGCGGACGGATGACGCTGCCCGGCGGCGGCACGCCGAGACTGTTGATCGGCCTGAACACCACGCCGCCCGGCGCATTCGAGATCTCGCCAGGCAGCACGAAAGGCCGGCGTGCCGTCAGCTGAAAGCCGATCACGAATCCGGAATCATCGATCGATTCGATCGAGCCGTCGGGTAGCCGCCGCACCTCGCGGTCGCGCCGCAGCTCGGCGGCGATCGCCCCCAGCGTCGCCTCGTCGGCGACGCCCATTACCGTCTTGCGCAGACGGCAGCCGGGTACGGGCCCCGGCGGCAGCGCCGGATCGTCCTGTCGCGCGATCACCACGGCGGTGCCGTCGATCGCCTCGAAGCGGCCGCTGCGATCGGAGACGTCGACGGGCGTCAGCCCGTAATCGACGAGGAAGCGCGCGGCGCCTCTGACGTCGTCGACACCGAATATCAGGCTCTCCAGACCGACAATTTTCATGGCTCTCCTCTCCACCTGCTGCTTCAGGCGACGTGTCCGTTCAACGTCTCTGCGACCCAGTCCGCGATGTAGTGGCCGGCATTGATGCTGTTGTCGAAGCTCGCATGCTGGGCACCGCCTTCACGCGCGGTGAAGATCTTCAGCTCGCGCTTGGGTGAATTGACCAGTTGCTCATAGGTGCGCTCCGCCCAATGCAGCGGGATTTGCGAGTCCTTCTCGCCATGGGTCACCAGGAACGGCACCTTGATGCGATCGAGGATGCCGTCGAGATGAACCTGCTCGGCGATGCGCATGAAGTCGTCCTGGTCGCGTGCGCCCCACACCCAGCGCACATGGGCCCAATAATGCGGGACCGGGAAATCGCCCTCCTTCTGCAGCCGCTTCTTCTGCACGTCGCGCCAGTCGTGATTGGCGCCCCAGGCGACGCCGCAGGCGAAGCGCGGCTCGAAGGCCACGGCGCGCGGGCAGTAGTAGCCACCGAGCGAGACGCCTTCGAGACCGATGCGATTCGGATCGACGTCGCTGCGGGTCTCCAGCCAGTCGACCACACGGGAGGCCCAGTGCTCACTGTCATATCGTGCGGTGAGACCCTGCAGGCGCAGCGCCTCGCCCGATCCCGGTTGGTCGATCACCAGCGACGACACGCCTCGCCTGGCGAGCCACGCGGGCAGGCCGACGCGGTATTTCATCTCCTTGGTCGAATCCAGGCCGTTGACCTGCACCAGCAGCGGTGCCGGCCCGTCACGTCCTTCGGCGCGGACCAGGAGGCCTGCGATGTGAGCGCCTTCATAGGGAATCTCGACGCGCTCGCAGTTCTCCCGCGCCAGCGCGATTCCCTTGGCGAACACGTCGAGGCATTTGCGGTACAGCGCCAGCCGTCCCGGCGCCTCGTGCGCCTGCAGGCGTTCGCAGGTGATCAGATAGCTCGCTGCGCGGCCATATTTCTCGCCCGCCGATAGCAACCGTCCCTTCGCCTCGTCCTCGGCAGCGAGGTCACAGAGCTTGTCCGCCATCCGCGCCCAGGTCTCGCGAAAAGCCTGGGTGCCGCTGGCATCGGGTTGCCGCGCCGCCTCCTGCAGCGGCGCGCACATCTCCTCGATCTCGCCGATCCGCGCTCCCATCTCGATCGCGAGATCGACCGAGAGATTCCAGACATAGTTGCTCGGAAAGTACTTGAACATGATTGCACTCGCGACGCGCGGCCCCGCCACGCGTCTTCCTCGACGTTTCTTCCCTGGGTCTGGCATAGCCCCGTTTGACCATTTCGAAAAATTGATTATCAAGATCGATCGCATTGATCTCCTGAATACCTCGAGCGAGGCCGCCGATGCGCTTCAACAACAAGTTCGACCTCAATCTGCTGGTCGCGCTCGACCATCTGCTGCATCTGCGCAGCGTCAGCGGCGCGGCGGCGCGCATGAACATGACGCAGTCGGCGATGAGCAACGCCTTGCTGCGGCTGCGAACGTATTTCGATGACGAGCTGCTGGTGAAGATCGGCCGCAAGATGGAGCTGACGCCGCGCGCGGAGACGCTGAAGGACTCGATCAGGGACCTGCTGGTGCGGGTCGACTGGACCATCGCCTCGTCTGCCGAGTTCGATCCGGCGCAGTCCGATCGCTGCTTCAAGATCCTGGTATCGGACTACACGCTGGTGACGCTGATCCCGCGGCTGCTGGCGCGCAGCGAGGCCCTTGCGCCCGGGATCCGCTTCGACTTCCTGCAGCAGGTGCAGCGGCCGGAGCGCGCGCTGGAGCGCGGCGACGTCGACCTGCTGATCATCCCGGAGGAATTCAGCTCCAAGCTGCACCCCTCCGAGGTGATCTTCGAGGACGATTTCTGCGTCATCGCGTGGAGCAAGGGAAAGTATGGCAAGGGCAAGCTGTCACGGCAGGATTTCGCGAAGGCGTCCCACGTGGTGATGCGGCCGGCGATCGCAGCGCAATCGCTCGAAACCTATTATCTGGAGCAGCGTAACACCAGCCGCAGGGAGGATGTGTCGGTGTACGCGTTCACCGCCATTCCCCATCTCGTCGCCGGAACGAACCGGCTTGCGACCGTGCACCGGCGTCTCGCCATCGCCGCCCAGCGCAGCCTCCCCATCCGCATCATCGAACTGCCTGTCGCGCTGCCGGTGCTGCGGCAGCGCGTACAATGGCATCGCTATCGCTCGACTGATGCGGGTCTGCTGTGGCTACGCAATCTGATGCGCGAGGTCGTTGCCGAGGTGCCCTGACCGCTGTCGACCAGCACGGGCTGATGGCGAGGGGCCGGCGCGAACGCCAGCCCTTTTTCGCGCGTGTCAGCGCTTGATCTGTCCGGCTCCGGGCGGCGGTGCGGGCACCCAGAGAGGGAACGCCAGGTTGGCCCACACCGTATCGCCGCGGCTGCCGTTCTCGACGTAGAATGTATGCTGGTAGTTCACGTTGATCTGGAAGCGTCCCGCGTTGTAAGTCAGCGACGGGCCTGCATTGATCGAGCGCAACCGGTTGCCGTCCTGCACCCCGGCGAAATTGAAGGCCTTGACGCCGTTGATCTTGTCGTCCTGATACTGATGCGTATAGCCGCCGACGACGCCGAGCTTCCAGTCGCCGATATTGTAGCCCGCGTTGAAGTCGACCACCAGCGCATCGCCACTGCGGTACTGCTGTGTCAGCTGCGTGAAGGCGTTGACCGAGTCGGCATTGGCGTTGTTGAGCAGCAGACGCGGCGAGACGGCGAATTCAAAGCCCTTTGGATCGGCATAACGATAGGCGAGAACGGGCGAGATCGTCGTGTAGTTCGTGCCGACATTGAGCGGCTGCCGCGCCGAATAGGTGCCGGTGTTCGGCATGATGTCGAGACCGACCGTGAAGGTCTGCACGGGCGACAGCGCCCAGCTCAGGATGATCGGCGAGAAGGTGATGTTGGCAAGACCGTTGGCCTGGAACGATCCGCCGGGATTGGTGCTTTCGAGGTGAACGAAGGGCACCACGAGTTGCGAATAGACGTGAGCTCCGAAGAAGTCGCCCGGATAGCTCGCGAGAAACCGCATCGTCTCCGACACGGCGGAGAGCTTGAAGTTGATCGGCAGCTTGTTGCCCCGCCCGTCATACAGGCCGTTGGCGCTGGTGTAGCTGGTCTGGCTGATCGCGAACAGGCCGGGGATCGGCGGGAACGACGCAATGAACACGCCGGGCGAGCCCGCCGGATAATTTGTCGCTCCGTTCTCGGCAGCCCACGCGCCCTGGATCATCCCGGCTAGAATCAACGCTACGGAAGCGGACCGCTTCAGTCCTCTTGTCATAAATCCCCCCTTGGCGGCGCGTTTTCTCCGAAACGAGCTTGCCCCCGACCGACCTTCATGGCGACGCGCCCGCACCCGGCCGATCACGTCATTGATGGGCGATCCCCGAGTATTCGTAAAATTGATCGTTTTGATCTCAGATATTTACACGGTCGATATATCTGTCTGTCAGGACGTTTGACGGCGCGCTTTTTCATCCACTCAAAGAGCCCGCTGGATCGTGCAGGTGAAGCGGGATCATCAACTCGACTGATCCCGACGAATGCGATCTCTGCGGATGTCGGCTCCTCCTGCTGCGCATGCGTTCAAGCTCGCCGATGGCGAGTTTCATCGCAACGCCGCAGACGAAATATGCGGGCCGGCGTTGGCCCAGCGCATCGAACTGCTAACACTCGAGATCTGCCCTGCGAGCAGTCTTCTCGGGAGCCCGTCGTGTACTAGAATGTGCCGCCAAGCGAGCGAGCGGGGCGTTCAGGCGCGAATCGAAGTGATCTTTATTGCCGAGCGGCCTGCCACGCTTGCCACCCGATGCAGCCGCGAGGCCGTTTCCGGCTTCTTCGACCCCCAACGGCTCGATGATTTTCATGACCAGCGCGGTGTCGATGCCGTGAACCGAGAGCGAACCGATCACCGGGTCGGCAGACGTCTTGACCGTCGCGCTCCATTGCGCCGCGTGCTTGGCGTTGCGCCAGCCGGCGCTGTGAGCCGCGATACTGCTTGGTGCACCCCCTGAAGGTCAGGGGAAACTCGCGCGCACGCCTGAGGAGCATCAAACGCTAAAATCGCGGCGGCTTTTTCAAGGGGGCGGCGGACGGCAGCGAGAGCGGGGCTGGCGGAGAGAGTGTCCGCGATTCCACGCAAAATATCTCTTTGTCTTCAAGTGGCTGGATGATTTACGGGCGAGCGCTTCCACAGAATTACCCCCCAGCCCTTGGCGGATTAGAACGGAAAATGACGGACAACCGCGGCCGAGTCTCCCAACCCGCGAAGTGTTACCAAATTTCATACCTCAGGGTTCCGTGGGGTTCATGTCGCGCAGTGCTTGGAGCGAGCTCACGAGCACTCACCGCCGACGTGGTAATGAGATGCCCTGTCCCAATTAACTCGTAAAGCTTGGTGCCCCAAACCCATCTGGCCCGATGGATGCATGGGGCCTTGAAATCGGAGGTTTCTTGAGCGCTCCACAGCGTGCGTCAGATTTATAAGCTAAGACAATTGGTTATGCGGTGACACCGTAGACCTACGGTACCGGGGTTGCACGAATGTTCTACCCCTTCCTGCGAAGGTAGGATGTGGATCCGAGCTGGAGATCAGCCAGCCGGTGGCCAAGGCGGGAAGCCTCCCATGCCCGAGGTCTGGTGATGATGGGGGACGGGGAGACATGTCCCATGGACATGTTTCAGATGACGATCGCCACCCTGGGGGTAGCCGGCACCGGAGTTTTCGAGACCAGCTACGCCCTGGTGGCGACCGTGATAGTCATCATCCTGGTGGTCAAGGGTGGTGTCTTGACGCAGAAATGGATGTGACGGCACGCTGACAACGTCCCGACGCCGAGTGACCTTTGGAACCGCTCAGCGCCGGCAGTTCTATTTGAGCGCTATTTCCCCCGGTAGATCAACCGATCATCTTACGGCTTGCTACCGGAAACGGGCGCGGGCGTTTCGCGCTGACGTTTGGAGATCTAGGGCCGGCGAGCGATATTAGAACACGACCTGCCGCAAGGAATGCCCATGACCGACCTGACTTTGACTCTCGCCGCCGGCTACGCAATCACTGTAGAGGGGACCGTCGACGATCCCGAAGATCGCACCGTTAAGGTCCGCGGCACCAACCCCGAGGAGTGCCTCGGCCTTGTTCTCAAGCACTGGCCGGGCCGCCACGCCTACATCAACTTCAACCTCCCTGACTCGTACCTCACCGGGGTCAAGCCAGGCGACATCGTGGATTTCGATCCGACCGAGCCGCCCGGCTATTTGATCAAGGTCCGAGACCGCGACAGTGACACGCTTACGCGTGTCTTCGTGGTCCGCATTCGCAACCACGTTGAGGCGATGTATGAAATCGCCAGGAGGACACCGGAAGCGAGTGCAGTCCTCGTGCGGCCTGCCACCGATCATGAAGTCGCCGGCATCGCCGTCGGTGACATGCGCCCAGTTTCTATGTGACCGGCGAGCGCTCCGCGCTTCCCTGATCTCAAAGGCCGGCGCGATCTCGGTGATGCCGGCGAGTTGCTCGACCGCAGTGGACGCTGCATCGCCAAGCGCGACGTGGGGCGTCTCGGCGAAAACCCGGTACGCCGTTTGGGCCGCGGTGCGGAGCGCGACCTCCAGGGCCGCCTCTAGTTGCTGGTCGAGCATGTCGTCCTGCTGGGCTAACCAGCCCCCACCCCGGGCGCCGATCGCGCCTAAGCTCTGAATTGCTAAACATGCACGCAGGTGAGAACAATTGACGAAGCAACATGATCAGAGATTGTCATGGCTGATGTGATCAAGCACTGGAATGGCACCGATGTCCGGCTCCGATCGGGATCTTATTGGCATGCCTTTCTGCCGGGTGGCCTACTGAAACACAACGCAAGGGCTGGTAATGGCGTCGTCTCTAGCATCAGCTTCCTCGTCAGTAATGGTTTGGAGAAGGCGGTATCCCCTTTTTACGCGGGTCGATGGAACGACAAGAAGGAGGTATTTTGGGAGGATGTCCGCCTTCGCGCGTTCAATACGTTGCCCGAGCGATTGAGGGCCTTTTATTGCTTCGAAAGCCGTGAGCTTGCGGAACGCGCGATCCGTGAGTGGTTTGCTGGCAAGGAGCTCTTCGCACGCGAGATCCTTGAGCTTCGCATAGCTGAAACGGCTAGGTTGCACAGATGTGACGCGCAGTGGCTGGAGGTGCCGGACGAGCAGTGGCAATCCAGTGCGGAGGCGTATTGGGAAGGCAAAATGACCGCCAATCCCTTCCCAGAGGTGCTCGTGGACGGAGAAGTCTATTTTCCGAGTTGGCAGACTTTTTCTTTCGGTTTTTGATGGGGTCCTTAGAGTAGGACCATTTCTTCTTCGCCGATTTTGGAGACAACCCATGCTGAGCGGAACATTCTGGGAATATGTGAAGAATAGAGAGGTTACGGACGACGCGGCCGGGGATTTTGTGGGAGATGCCAAGAACGACCATCGCATGGCGGATATGAGAACGTGGGATCAGCTGGAGACGTACCTGATCACGCAATCCGCAATTCCCGAGGCCATTTCAGCCGCCAAAGTCGTTTGGCGCGAATACTCTGATCGGTAAGAGCGATCGCGTTTTCCGATCAGCACCGGAGAATCCGCCCAATAAAGCGTGACCTTCATCCCATACTATCTGACGAGCTGCAGCGCTTCCTCCCTGTGATTCTCGGAACTCGAATGATCTCCTAGGACCCACGACGACGATCGTCAGCGCGCCGGTGGGCAACGGTGGCTGCAGTGCCTTTGCTCCGACCTAAGCGCGCGCAGCTAGGCGTTTGTGCCCTCGGCCTCGCGACGATAATGTTGTTCCCGGTCTCCGCCTGCGATGTATCAGTGCCCGATGCGCTTGCCTGCAGAGGCTCGCTGTTGGCATTGTTGCCAGTCACGTCGTCCCGACATTGCCTTGGGCGACCAATATGTGCGAATCCGTGACCTTGCTTGCCAAGTTATAGGTACCTGCTGAGGCAAATGTCAGACATTCACCACCCGCGATACTTGTAAAGCTATTGAACTGAGCCAGCGTCATGCCACGGCTCTCGCAAATGCGCTTCAACCAACGGCAAAAGCAGCGACGCCGAATTCGGCGGCAAGGACTGAAACGAAAAAGCAGGAGCCTGATTAAGTCTCGTGCCGAGATTTGGTGAGATCGAATAGCCGATATGAACTCATAAAGCAGGGCCTTCTGTCGTCACCACTCGAACCAAGGGCGCCATCTGTCATGAGTGTCTACAACATATCCTGCGGCAGGCATGATCCCGATAGCCTAGCTCGCCGGTGTCATATCGGCACGGGTGGCTGCGAGTGCGTCCAAATGTTCAATCTCCGCCTTAAAGTTAGCGATTGAAGCATTCATATCGACATTCATCGGCAAGAAGGCATCGCAACGACCCAGCATCCGATCCTTGTCGCTTTCCCAGATCTCAAGAATTCCATTTTTGAAGTGATCGAACCGAAACCGCGCGACCGTGGCGGCGGCCTTGATCGCTGCCTCGGTTCCGTCATCGAATGAAAGAAGATCGTTCACCGTATCGAATTGCAATCGCTCTTGCGCGAAGTTGAGTCTGAGCAACAAGCGAGTTTGCTCATCTTCAGAGCAGCATTCCACGTAAGCGACGCCTTTGTTGATCTTGACCAGCCGTGCATTCATTTGCTCAAGCGGAGCATAGGGATCGTGAAAAGCAAGACGGACAGTCAGGCGCGGAAGGACCGGCCAATCACCTGGACCGATCGATGCCAGCGTCTTGATTCGTTCGACGCGGGGCGCTCGAATAAGTTGATGAAATCCTTCCAATTCATACAGGTGCTCTCGATATACGGTGGCACGCGACTTGATGCCGAACACAGTTTCAATCGCGAGCTCGGCTAAGGCCTGAATGACGGGCAAGTCTTCTCTCAGTCGACGCAAATCCACCGGGTCTTCAGGGTCGACAGTCGGTGTATCGCCAGCGTGCGCAATGGCGCAACGCCCCGAGGAATAGAGGTACTCACCAACGTCTTGGTGCTGCGCACGGATGTCGGATATTCTCATGGCCGCTTGATGGTCCGCTACAACTCCGGCGTTGGCATTCATCCACTGTTTCTGTCGCCCTCCCGTTGGCAGAAAGATATTCATTACCTTGAAGAAGCTAAGGCACTGGTATGCTACGTTGTTTAGGCTAAGACCCTCTCGATAGAAGGCCAACGCCCATCGGGCCTTTTGGTCCTGCGTGTCCGGCAAATAAGGGCAATAGAATTGCTCGCTGTACATCGGATGTCTGGACCTGCCTCCCATCGGCCGCGGTAAATTGCCTCCGCTCCAGTATTCGACCGTACTGCCCCGCCGCTCCACCCAGCTCAAAGAACTCAGAAAGTGAGAGATGATCTGGACACCTTGGTCCAAATGCTCGCCCGGGTTTAACCGCGCGGCGACGCAGGGATAGGTCTCGTTCGATGATGCGAAGCTGCCCGGAGGCATAGGGGTGCTCGTAGGCGGCAGGAGAAAGAGCGCCCGGCTACGAAAGCGGACCTTGGTGACCTTCGTCGGCCAGGGAATCTGAGTGTCGAGATTCGCGACGGCCCAATTGCCGTTCACGGCAAGCTCACCAGATATCAGTCCATGTATTGTCGGCAATGTGAGGGGCATGGAGTGAATCACTCGTCGATCTGCGCAATGCAAGCAAAACGGCAGCCCTAGAGGGTCCTAGCAAGCCTGATGAAGCCAAGCCGAACGTCGAAACCCATTGCTTCAATGTTGCGGGCCTCTTCCTTCAACGTCAGCTTGCTGAAAAAAGGAATATTATTCGTCCCATCGGGACGAGGGAAGTCCGCAATCTGAAACTCGATTGTCCACCGGTTTGCAAGCGCTTTCGCTAGCTCTCGCGCTCTGGCCTGCCCAAAATGCTTGCTGACGACCTCGATCAAGCCCGCCTTAAAAGGCTCATACTGCCGGAGCATGCGCGCGGAATTCGATCCTTGCTTGAAGAAGTGGCTGAGCACGCTCGATTGACGGGAGCTCTTCTTCACATGGATAAACCGGCATCCCTTGATGTCGAGAAGATCGCAAACCTCAATGCCCGGTCCGGGTACCTCGTCGATCTGAACCAGCTTTTGATCCAGGAGCAGATAGTCTGTTTCCGAGGCGATTTCGGCATTGTAGGACTCTTCGGATTGATAGGCGACTTTTTGCTTTCCAGATTTGCCACCCGACGGATAAAACTTCTTGAGCGTTCGCAGTTTCTTGTCAGGCTTGGCGCAAAGATCGGAAAATTTTCGGTCGGCGGAGTCCTTCAACGTCTTTCCGACGCCGTACCACAGTCCTTCATTAAGTGCGTAGCGCTCGCCACGATGTAGCAGAGATCCGACCAGCGCGTCGTACACGGACCAATGCTGAAACGGCGTGTTCTCGTTTTCTCCATAGGCTGCGACGGTATGCTTCTTCAGATCGCTAAGGGTAAGCCGTGCGAGTCGGTCACCAAGTTCCGTCGAATAGAGTTCGACCGAGAGATCGGGATGGAAACGGCTGAAGCCGGCATGCTCGAAGCGGAACGAACCTATGCCGGTCGGTAGGATCTCCGGTATCGCTATTTCAAATTCGTCGCTTCCGCTTCGAACCGCATTGACCAGCGCATCATCGAGTTCGGCCTCGATCACCGGGTCGAGAACCGGCGAGAGAAAGTCAATGATCCTGAAGGTGGTTTTCCGGTAAGCTTTCGACTTGAACAGCGCGACCGCTTCCACGGCGGCATCAGGCACGTCGCCGAGTGGAATTCTCTTCGAAAAGCGCAGCGATCGCGCTCCAGTCACCAAGTTGGCGAAATCGTTATCCGTCGCGCGGCCGCTCACCTTGCGGATCAGATCGAGAGCATCGTCAAAGCCAAATGAACGAAGATCGCGGAGCCCGGCCGATTGCGCGAAATCGCGTATAGCATCGCCGATGTTCGAGCGCTCGACGCTACGAAGCTTGTTGTCGCTTACGGCATTGACGGCCGCCTTGAGTCCAAAGCTTGCTTCGGTCTTTGCATCGTCGAGATAGACATGCGCGTAGGAAAATGTCAGCGCAAAAATGTTGCCATCTTTCTTGAAGACGACCATGGCGCACGGTGACTGTGAGAACAGTCGATCCGGCACCGCAAACGAAGCCTGAAGGAGCGGCACCCACTTGGGGATCTGGGGAAAGCCCGGAAAAGTATAGAGCGTGGCAGCATCGGCGAATGAGGATGACGACGTCGCTTTGGCTACACCACCTTCCAAAAGGCCATGGGCATTGGCTGTCAAAAGGTCGTCAAAGCTGCCTACGTTGGGCTTGGCCAGATAAAGGCAGAAAGTATTGAGCTTGGGCACCAGATAAGCTCCGGCGAGGCGGGTTGCAAATGCCCAACAATACAGCCGTGGCGCCGGATAAACAAATAGAGTCGGCATGGCGGATATTCTTACCGCTGATGCCGTTCGCTGGTCAGCGCCTCGCCTCCTCCACTCCCACCATATCACCTCGTCCCTTGCACCGTGATCGCCTGCGTGGCTGCAAGCGTTAGCGCGCTCGTTCTCTCCATTTCCGCCCCCAAGAGGGGTGCATCTGCCTCCTCCGTCGCAAGTGGCCTCGACCAGATGGCCGCGATTGGCGCGGTCGAAAAAAACGGAGGAAACGATGAAAGTGCTGACCATCAACGAACTGCAGCGCACGACTCGCGCCGAGCTCTGCAAGCTTTTAAGCCAGATCAATCCTGAGCTTTGGAGTTTGCCCGAAGGCTCGCCCGAGCGGGCGCGACTCTCACCAATCTAGCCAATATCCGTTGGGTCCTCGCGCGGCGCGAGTTCTCGCCTTGATGGCAGGAGTGGCTCCGCTGGAAGCGGGGCCGCTTGGCTCTCTTAGCAGCCGGGTCGACCACTAATGTGTAGGGCGATAGCCCCGAAAATACTATCCGTTCCGCATGAGACAGCGCGCTTCAGTCATTCTCGAACGCCTGCCTCCCCTTCGCGATCCAGAGGGTCCGCGCCCAGTCGCCCTGATCGCTTTGTAGCTTGTCGGCCATCCAGAGTAGCGCGCCGAAGATGGTGGCGCGATCATCGCCAGTCAGATCTACGATACCGGCTTTGACGATAAGCCCACCGAGTTCGATAAGATGCCGCGCGCGCTTGCGGCGCTCGACCTGCCAAGTGCGCATGTCATGCCGCGCCCTTGCGGCTTGACATCGGTTGCGCGCCGCCCGGTTGCGCAGGAGGGCCGTCGGGCTTGCGGTCAGTTGTCGGAGCATTTCGCCGCGCCCGGCTTTGAAAGAAAGCGGCCCCGCGCCTGGCCCAAGCCTCCCTCTTTCCGGCCTCTCTTGTCTCGGCCAGGACAAGCAGCGCGCCGGCCAGTTCTTCAGCGGTGAGAGCGTCGGCTCCAGTCGCGACAACAAGTTCGCCGAGCTGGCGCACCTTGCGAGTTTTCAGCCCGCGCGCTTTGTCTTCGAGTGCCTTCAGGTCCGCATCAAAGTCCCTTGGTTTGCGCATCATCATCTCCATCAGTGTCGATGGAGAAATGATAGCCGGGCACCCTGTACTATGCTGTAGGGTCCTCAGGACGGGCTGAGACGGTGTAATCCCTCCCGAGATTTTTTGAGGGAGGGCGCGCTTATACGTCGTTCCGACGTGCGCTTCGCTGTGCCAGTGATTGGCTCGCGATGGCGATCTATCATCTTCACGTCAAGGTCATTGGCCGGAAGGCCGGGAGCAGCGCGGTGGCTGCGGCGGCCTACCGCTCCGGCTCGCGGCTGCGCGACGAGCGGCACGGCCGCGACCAGGATTTTTCTGGAAAGCGCGGCGTCGTCCATTCCGAGGTGATGCTCCCGGAGAACGCGCCGGAGGTCTGGAGCGATCGCGCACGGCTTTGGAACGATGTCGAGGCGTTCGAAATCCGGAAAGATGCGCAGCTGGCCCGTGAGGTGGAATTCGCTCTTCCGCGCGAAATGAATGAGGCGCAGGGCATCGAGTTGGCCCGCGACTTCGTTCGGGGCGAGTTCGTGGGTCTCGGCATGATTGCCGACCTCAACGTGCATTGGGACAGGGCCGAGGACGGCATGCCGAAACCGCATGCCCATGTCATGCTGACGATGCGCGCGGTGGATGAGAACGGCTTTGGCAAGAAAGTCCGGGACCGGAATCGCACCGAGATGGTCGAGCGCTGGCGCAACCGCTGGGCCGAGCTTGCCAATGAACGGCTGGCCGAACTCGACATCGACGCGCGGATCGACCATCGTAGTCTGGAAGCTCAGGGCATCGCGCTGGAGCCACAAAGCCAGATCGGCGCGCCAGCGAAACGGATTGAGGTTAGGGGCATCGCAGGCGAAGGGTCTGAGGCCGACCGCGCCGAGATGCACCGCGAGATCGCGCGGAACAATGGCGCGCGGATCATCGCCGATTCCTCCCTTGGACTGGACGCCATCACGCAGCAGCAATCGACCTTCACACGGCGCGACCTGGCCAAGTTCGCCCACCGGCACAGTGACGGGCTCGACCAGTTCAACCAGGTGGTGGGCGCGATGCAGGGAGCGCCCGATCTGCTCGAACTCGGCAAGGACGCTCGCGGCGAGGATCGGTTCACCACCCGGGAGATGATCGAGACGGAACGGCGCCTGCACGTCGCCGCTGAACGGATGGCTGAACGGGAGCGCCATGAGGTCCGGGATGCGGACCGCGAAGACGCTTTGGCGCGTGCCGAAGCGCGCGGCCTGGTGCTGTCATCCGAACAGGCCGAGGCGCTGGCGCATGTCACGGATGGACGCGATCTCAGCGTCGTGGTCGGCCATGCCGGGACGGGAAAGAGCGCGATGCTGGGCGTGGCACGCGAGGCCTGGGAAGCCGCAGGCTACGAGGTCCGGGGCGCGGCGCTGTCCGGCATTGCGGCGGAAAGCCTCGAAGGCGGATCGGGCATTGCGTCACGCACGATTGCCAGCCTGGAGCATGGCTGGAAACAGGGCCGTGACGGGCTCACTCCCCGCGATGTGCTTGTCATCGACGAGGCCGGCATGGTCGGCACGCGGCAGCTCGAGCGCGTTCTGTCGCATGCCGCAGATGCCGGTGCCAAGGTTGTGCTGGTCGGCGATCCGCAGCAGCTGCAGGCGATCGAAGCGGGCGCGGCATTCCGGTCGATTTATGAGCGTCACAGCGGTGCCAAGATCGGTGAGGTGAGGCGTCAGCGGGAGGGCTGGCAGCGCGACGCCACGCGCGATCTGGCGACCGGCAAGGTGGGCCATGCGCTCGGAGCTTACCGCACTCACGGCATGGTGCATGAGGCCCAGACCCGCGAGCAGGCGCGGGGCGATCTGATCGAGCGCTGGGACCGCGACCGGCAGGCTTCGCCGGACCGGAGCCGGATCATCCTCACCCACACCAATGACGAGGTCCGCATCCTGAACGAGGCGGCGCGCGAGCGCATGCAGGCCGCCGGCAATCTAGGCGTCGAGGTGTGTGTGACGGTCGAGCGCGGCGCGAGAGCTTTTGCCAGCGGGGATCGCGTCATGTTCCTGCAGAACGAGCGCGGCCTCGGCGTGAAGAACGGCACGCTCGGGACCATTGAGCTGGTCGGTCCGCAAAGCATGACCGTGCAGACCGACGATGGCCGATCCGTGCGCTTCGATCTCAAGGATTACAACCGGATCGACCACGGCTATGCCGCAACGATCCACAAGGCGCAGGGCATGACGGTCGACCGCGTCCATGTGCTGGCGACGCCCGGGATGGATGCACACAGCAGCTATGTCGCCCTGTCGCGCCACCGGGATGGGGTGGAACTGCATTATGGCCGCGACGATTTTGCCAACGACGACCGACTTGTCCGCACCCTGTCGCGCGATCGCGCCAAGGACATGGCCTCGGACTACGACCGTGCCGATCCGGTCCAGAGCTACGCCGAGCGCCGTGGGATCACTTTCCGGGAGCGAGTCGCCGAGATCGTCCGTAAGGTCGTGCCGGAAAAGTTGCGGGACATGTTCGGCGGTGTTCGCTCTCCTGGAGATGCGCCCGGCCCAGATCGCGGACGGGGGCCGGAGCGCGAAACGCCCGAAAGGGAAAGGAGCGATCCACAGGCCGGGCTGCGCGACACCGAGGCGCCGGAACGGCAGGTCGCGGAAGATCCGGAAAGGGAACTGCGTCGCGCGCGGACCCGAGCGCTTGTGCGCCATGCCCGCGCCGTCGACGCGATCTTTGAGGCGCATGAGATGGGGGTACAGGCAAATCCTGAGCAGGTGAAAGAGCTACGGAAGGCCCGGCAGGCCTTCGAGGAGGTGCGGCCCTATGGCTCGCGTGATGCCGAAGCCGCCTACAAGAAGGATTCGGAACTGGCCCGCGAGGCCGCTAGTGGCCAGGTCAATCGCGCCATCCGCGCGCTCCAGCTCGAAACCGAACTGCGCGTTAATCCGAGCCGCTGCGCCGACCGCTTCGTGGAGCGCTGGCAGAAGCTCGACCAAGCCAGCCTGCTCCAGTATCAGGCTGGCGACATCTCCGGCTACAGGGCCACCCGCTCGGCGATGGGTGACTTGGCAAGAAGCCTCGAGCGCGATCCGCAACTGGAATCTCTCCTTGAGAATCGCAAGCACGAGCTTGGCATCGCGTTCGAATCAGGCCGTCGACTCGGCCTCGAACTGGCCTTCAGCCACGGCATCGATCTTGGAAGAGGCCGGGGCCTTGAACGTTAACTCCGCCCACCTTGAACTCCGCCTATCTTGCGTCGCCTGTACGCCCCGCTACTACGACACCAAAAACCTGCTTGCGCGCCTGAACGGACCGTTCTGTCTGGATCAGCAGCCGTCAGAGGCAGCCAGCAGGAGGCAGCGCGACCATGCGCGAACCAGACCGTATCATTCGCTTGAAAACCGTCCTCGCCAGGACCGGGCTGTCGCGGTCCACCATCTACCGCAAGATCACCGAGGGTACGTTCCCGGCTCAGCTCAAGATCAGCAACAACGGGACTGGCTGGCACGAATCGGACGTTAACCGCTGGATTGCAGATCCAGCGGGATGGTGTCCGAAAGACGAGCTAGAAGCGTAACTGCTCGATGATCGAATACTCCTAGCTGACGCCGAAAACGGCGCATTTTTGGGTTATCTTTGCACCTAACTGGAAATCGGAGAGGCGTCTTTCGGCACAGACTGAGAGGCTTCCGCGCCTTCGCAGGCGGCACAACCGGTCCTAGGCCAGGGTCGATCCACGATCTTGCCCCCGGAATCGCCGTCACCGTAATCTGATCGCCAGAGCTCGCTAAAATGCCCGCCAAGCTTGGCGATGCGTTCCCGCGGCGCCACCGATACTCTGCTGAACGAATCCACCGGCGGCTCAAGTAAGCAGTCTAAAGATAGCTCCGCGATCATCGCCGTAACGTAGCCGAGCTCGATCGGACCGTACGGCTGATAGTGGGCGCCGCACGCAGGCTCTTCTTGATTGGCGTCTGCTGCATCAGGCCAATCTACCACCTTAAACGATGGTGCACCTGTTTGGCCTATATGGCATTGTAGGCAACCGCTTCGCTGGGCGATCGCAACACCGTGCCCTGCGCAGGCATGCGCCTCCGTCCAGCCATATACGATCGGTCGATCTCTCCTTTGGCTTACATGCCAGCGATTGAGCGCTGAATCGGCTGCCCAACTACCTGTTGCAGAAACGATTAAGTCAGCCGAGGTCGCGAGATCATGATCGACGACAAGCAGGTGATGCAGGTTACAGGCGCGGTACTCGATTTGAAGATGGGGGAAATCGGCTTGCAGCCGGTCAGCCAGGGCCTCTGCCTTATTGCGGCCCACCGCCGGTGCGCCCAAGGGATGCCGGCCGACATTCGGCCAGCTAAGCGTATCGTAGTCGACCAGAACAATCCGTCCAACGCCAGCTTGCGCCAGGGCGAGTGCGACCGGCGCGCCGACTGACCCACACCCAACCAAGATCACCGTAGCCGCAAGCAACCGCGCAGTCCGAGGGTCGCGATCTCGGCCATGAATCCAATTCGCGTCCGCGCGCTGCACCGAAGTCCTGATGAGCGGACTACCTCCGAAGAAGCGACTAAGAAGGACCTCCTTGGGAGTTTGGCCGCGACGGAAACCTTTGGATAGAGGCTCTGCAGCAGATCTGACATGACCTTTGAGACGCTTCGGGTTCGGAGCTTTGACGCCGATCAAAGCGGACCCGCCCCTGCCTATGGCTCCCAGCACCGCGACGACGTGTTCAGGTTCGTGAACGGCGACGTCCTCGATCACCATGCGCGCGTCATCTCCAGCCGCTGTCGCCAAAGCCAGCAGATCTGAGGATGTCTCGGGATAGTCGGCGGGGAGCGGCGGATCTTCCAGCCAAATGAAGGCGGCGTCTTCAGTCTTGACGCTCACAGTATGGCCGAATCGACGACGTACCCAACGTTCGATCGACGCTCCATCTTCGCCGACCACTTCCAACCCCTTTCCTCGCCACATCCGCACGAGTCTCGACGGTGGCGCAGGCGACACCAGGCTGTAGAAGTGCGAGCCTGTCACGTGCGCCTTGTAGGCCCAATATGTCAGAAATTCCTCGCGGAAATCGCGCTCGATGATCGAACCTTCGAGCAGCTCTTCGACAAGTCGAATCGAGCGATGAAGCAGGTTCGCAGCGACGGCAGAAGGATCATCGGGATCGCACTCGGCCAGATTTGGCAGCAGGCAGAGAACGCCGTCACTTTCGACGTGAGGCCAAGTCATGAAAACCGGATGATCGACGAGCGCGGTTCTGACCGGGACTGCCGGAAACGCCGCCGTTGCGACCACGTCGATGCGGCGTGTCACGCCGTCAGAAAAGACCACGCTGACCCGCCACGCTGCGATCCAGCGACGCGAGGGATAGCAACTTCCGATCGTCGCCCGGTCAAGGCGCTCAGGCGCCTGCCCCGTCAATTCCCGCAGCATCGCTTCGAGGTGAAGCGCTGCCTGCCGCCAACGGAGCGGGAGCGCCGTCTCAGGCATGCCGGCCTCCGCCTGCGCTGCTGACGGCGGCGGCCGCGGCGGCGGTCTGCGAAAGCAGAGCCCCCGACGTGATGATCGCCGGGGCAGCGACGGCGGCGCGCTTTTCTTCTTCCAGCCGCTCGCTGAAGAAGGTCGTGGCAAAGACCTTGTCCCAACACTTGAGCGCACGCTCGCGCGTGCAGTCGGCGTCGAAGAGAGGCTGCAAGTTGTCTATCGCCTCGGTGAGCTTGTCGCGAAAGCAGCGCGCGCGTGCGTCATCGGAACCGCTCGTGATGTAGTCACCGGGCGTGACAGGGTGTTTGACTTGCAGATCCCAGTTAAGCCGGCCCTTGATCTCGACCATCGTATCGTAGAGCGCCCGGTCCTCCCGCTCGTTGCGCCGGAAGCGCTCTACTGTCAGTACCGAGATGCCAAATCCGCTGAGGATGCCACTCCGCCAGCTATCGCGGCTGCGAGCATATTTCTTCAGATCGCGATTGATCCGGCGGAGCTGAACGCCATCGGCCGACTTCGCCCGCTCGTCTTCGTACCAGTCCGAGACGTCCCGCGCATCGGAGCGCTTCCAGCCGCTGCTCGCCGCCAGCTCGTAGTGGACTGCGTCACCGAAAACGGTCGATGTCGTAACACGCCGATAGGCGGGGAGATCGACATGATACCCCTTCTCATAATACACGCGCACGCAATTCGACCGAACCTCGGGCGGCTTCTTGAACTTGCCGTCATCGACAGCGTCGCGGACCATCTGCCGCGCCTGAAGAGAGGTCATCTCCGCCCCACGATCTCCGACCAGGTCTTCCTTCCGAAAGTAGACACCGTCGTCGATATCGTAGTCACTGTCGGGATCACGTGTCATCGTCTTCATGGCGTAGCTGCCCTGCTTGACGAACTCGAGTGGCGCCGGCTTGCCTGCATCGGCGAGCCCTTTGCGCAAGCGGTTGCGGTTTGCGTTGCGTCGGTCGCGCATCGCATCCTGCTCGTTCTTCGGCAGGGTCACTTCCTGATCGTGATATGCACGAACATCTTTGGAGCAATCGAACATCACCTATCCTTTCTGGTAGGAGGTTGCAGCGCGGTTCCAGACCGCCCCGGTTTCCGGCATCGCCGGCAGTTCGCTCATGAGCCGTCGGATCATCCGGCCATCGTCGCTGTTCGGATCGTCACAAGTACTCTTGGTCAGATCGGCATCGTTGTGCGCCTGACCGATCAAGCGATCCATCGCCTCCGGCCGCGTGTCGTCGAGCGCCAGGAAAGGCATCATGCTCGCTGGCACCGGCTTATTCGGAAACCGCACTCTTCGGATGGGACGCCCACAATTGCTGATGGCGTTCGCCAACAGCCGAGCCATGTGGTCGAACGCGAATTCCTGGGCCGATATGCTGAGCGGCGCCACATCGGCGCCAAGCGTCCAGTCCAGCATCGATCGATGGGCGCTCTCCGCGTCGAGATGATCTCCTTCTGGCCGCGGACAGGTTCCCAGCGAGAAGATCTCGATCGCGCGGTCGGGTGCGGCGATCGTAAGCGCATCGACGAGTCCGACCATGATCGGGTTATTGGCCCACAGCCCACCGTCCGCGAACACTTGTTGCGGTCCACCCGGTGTGTTTGGATCGTCAATGGTGGCGAGCGAGCGATAGATCGGCGCTGCGGAGCTCGCCATGCACACATCGACCAGAGGGTAAGAGTCGTCGCGGGGGCCGCTCTTCGGCGTCTTCTTGAACACCCAGGCGCGGTGGTCGCTCATCAACACGGCGGGAATGGATAGGGAGATGCCACGGCGGTCGAAAATTTCGTGCATGGTCGCGTCGCCGAGCACAGCTTGCAGCGCGCCACGAAGCGCCTTGTCGCCCTCGCGGACGAACCGGTTACCTTGCGTGGCCCGATAGATCGCGCTGGCCTTCCCTGCGATTCGATGCGGGAAGATCTTCGGTCCATGGTCACGATAGAGCTGCACCACCTCGGCCATCGGCCGGCCGACCGCAAGAGCGCAACCGACAATCGCTCCGGTGCTGGTGCCGGTGATCAGGTCAAACCCACGACCGAGATCGAGGGCGGCCACTCCCCTGATGCGAGCAAACTGGCCGGTGAGGCGCGCCAAAAAAGCGCCGGTATAAATGCCCCGCATTCCGCCGCCATCGAGACTTAGAACCCGATATGGCCGCGCAACTTGTTGATGTTCTTCAGGTGTTCCCACCTACTCGACCCCGTCCATGGTGGACGCGGTTGCTATATGCCCCGGGTCCGTCCATAAGATATGGTGACAGGATCTTTATCAGTCAAGTAACTAGACGCGTTTTGGCGGCGTGAATCGGCTTTTTGGAGGATAATATGGTGGACAACGGCGATGAATTGCGCTGGGGCGTCCGCCGGCGGCTCGAATTCATCGATTTCCGCCTCTTCTGGGACGGCCGCTTCAATCGGAGCGACCTCGCGAACACATTCGGCATTTCGGCACAGCAGGCATCGGCCGACATCGCCCAGTACGAGAAGTTCGCGCCCAAAAACTTGGGCTATGACCGGGCGGAGAAGGCATACACCCGCTCGGACGCGTTCTCGCCCGTCTTCATCGGCGACACCATTGAGCGCTACCTGCTGCAACTGGTCGCAATCGAGAATCATTGGATGCGGCCAGAGGACACCTGGTTCGACACCATCCCACCTGTGGAAGTACTTACGCTGGGCCGACGATCGACCGATCCGACCGTGCTGCTTCGTGTCCTGGACGCCATCCGCAAAAAATTGGAAATCGATATCGACTACGCGTCGCTGACGGGCTCGATACAACCGGCGCGAACGATCACCCCTCACGCGCTTTCACATAGCGCCGGTCGTTGGTACGTCCGCGCCTGGTCGCGGGATCACAATGATTTTCGCGACTACAACCTCAACAGAATTCTGTCCGTGTCCGCTCGTCGGCCGACTTCGATCGACGCGGCTTTGGATTTCGAGTGGGTTCATATCATCAATCTGATCATAGTTCCGAACCCTGAGCTGCCAGCGGAGCTCCAAGCCCGCGTTGCCGCGGAACATGACATGACAGACGGCCGCCTCGTTCGGCCTTGTCGCCTAAGTCTCAGCTTCTACCTCATGAGCGAATATAATCTGGACGTCGCGCCCGGCGTCTTGATCCCGCAGAAACAACAGATAATTCTGCAAAACAAAGACGAGGTGACGCAAGCTCGGGCACTGGCACGAAAGATGTCGATCGAAGCGCTCGCTAGAAATTCAGCATCGCGGCCTTCGGCATGATCCAAAATAGATCTTGGCACCTCCAATCTTTCGCGCATTGTCGGCCATGGCGGTAGTAGCAACATTGCTTTTCGGAAGCCTCGCACGCGCGGATCACTCTGAAGGATCCGACACCGATCTTCTCATGGTGAGCCTCGATAAGGACACTCGTCACGTTTCTGTGGGCCACCTTTCGCTGTTTTTGTATCCATGGTCTCAACTGCAGCAAGACGCGCGCGAGGGTGACCTGTTTGTCTGCCACCTAGTGCGGGAAGCAAAACCGCTTATCGATCCTGACAAGTATCTCGTCAAGCTTCAGTCGGCCTTCCAATTCCGATCAAGCTATCAGAGTGACATCAATCGAGCCGTTGATCTTGGGATGTATCTCGCCCGATTCGGAGACGAACTGAATCCAACGCTTCTGACCAAGCGAGCACTGTGGTGTATCCGAACGATCCTCATCGCTCGAAGCGCCGAACGTCGCGATCCTGTTTTTGCACCCCAACGCCTTG
The DNA here is from genome assembly GCF_032377575.1 of Bradyrhizobium sp. SZCCHNS2022. NCBI lineage: Bacteria > Pseudomonadati > Pseudomonadota > Alphaproteobacteria > Hyphomicrobiales > Nitrobacteraceae > Bradyrhizobium > Bradyrhizobium sp. SZCCHNS2022. The sequence continues at coordinate 5,541,972 of NZ_JAUHHZ010000001.1, forward strand.
CCGAGGAAACCGGATCTGCCGCGGCGCGAGAACTTCTTACAAGCCGGCACATCCATCACGAACGCGCGGCGGTCCAACGACGCCTTCGTAGCTTTCTCAAAGAAGAAGCGCACCCTAGCCATTTTCTTGAGACCGCCGATCGCGAAAATTTCAGGGAGAGGTTTGACGCGACCGCGAACAGGGTAGCGTTGCAGACGCTTCAGCAAGACGAAAACAGCCGCTACTGATTTCCGACGGATCGTCGGAGAAGGCAGATATCTCGAGCGGGCCGGCGTGCCGGCAAAATTCAGCGCGACAACTCGAAATGCCCCAAGGTCTGCCGGCTCGTGAAGTAGTTTCCGCTCCACCCGTGACCGCGACTGTTCGAAAGCCTCAGTATCGCGGATCCTTCGTACGAACCGCCGCCGCCCTGTCCAATGTTCTTGGGAATCACTCGATACACGTAATACAGGATGGGCCTTCCCGACTCCGGATCCCGCTTCGGCTGCACGATCAGAGTTTCGGAATCCGAATCGCGGGAGAAGACCTCCATGCTAATTCGCAGCAGATCCTGCTTGATGTAAGCTCTGGCGGGCACGGTCCCGCTCTTTCCTGTGCCTTGCCAATGGATCGTCATCTTCCATTCGCCGTTTAGGTCGGGAAAGACCCATCGATCGAGTACGGGAAACACCGACCATATCCGCTTCCAGCCGACGGTTACCAGGAAGAGAAGCAGGAGGTTCACCCCGGTAGCGCCCGACAGTGCTATTCCAATGCTCGATCGAAGAGTCGTTGTGGCGCCGAATTGCCAATCGAGAGCGACGATGGCGGCCACGCATATCCCGTAGCACACGGCGATCACAGCTATCACCCGAGTTAGAGGGAGAATGCTAATCACTCCAAACCCTCAAAAATCACCTCTCTGGCCGAGCGAAAAACTGCAATCCCGAATCCTTCGCTGGCTATTCCCGACGCAATCACTCCTGGAATCGCCGACCCAAAGAGAGCTGCCAAATAGCGCCCTCCAAACCGTTTGGACCTGTCGATCTGCGCATGTGCAACGATCGGGGGAGAGAAATATTGGGCCACTCTCGTCAATTCCCAGTTCGACGACAGAATATGAAACCCATCGTGATGCACGCTTCTGCGCGATGCAACAGCAATCAATCGTCGCACCAAATCGTTCGCGCCGCGTTGCTCGGGCGTATTCGACAAAGGCATGAGCGGTAATTGCTCCGGCGAGTCGCAGAGAACGAGACCTATACCCGAAAAGTCGGCCGTCCTTTGTCGGACCACCGCCCGGAGTATCTCAAGCAATCCTTCGGCCGAGAGGCGGGGGTCGGGCAGCACCTTCTTATCCGGGCATGATCGCATTGGAATTGCTCCTACCAAAGCAGATTCCTCGGCAGGAGTTAAGTGTAATCCCGACGATCGGCGCTGGCCGATCCGTTCCGCTTGCCGCGAAGGCTACGCGGTCGTCCCTCGCTTAGAGCCCCAAACGGGGTGGCACCCCGACCGAGGCCGAGAATTTCAAGGTCGGCTTCCTGCGGGATTCTTAGGCGTCGTCACGGGCTAGTGGCGTTGCTGCGGCCATATTGCATCGGCAGGAGTGGGGCTAACGGGCGGCTTGAACGACGCATTTTCTCGCACGATGTTGTCCGACAATATCAAGTCCCGGCGCGCGACTGCGACCGCCAAGCCTACTTGCGGCTCAATTTCCTAACCACGTCGACCGGGTCGAACCCCAGGATCTTCCCCAGCTCAATCAGCTCGACGACATCTATCCGGCGTTGACCAGATTCCATGTGGGTCACCCAGGACTGGTAGACACCCATCTTTTCAGCCAGGTCGACCTGTCTCAACCCCGCAGCCTTCCTGTGCTCGACCAGCATGGCGGCAAGCTTCTTCTGCAGCGGTGATGTGACCGTTTTCGGCATCCCGGCCTCCCGAGGGGGCCAGAGACATAAAACGACTTTTCAGATACCGATAAATTCGGTATTCTACGGGATCACCCTATTCGCTTCGCGGGGACTCAATGGGAATGCCGCTCCGTCTCACGCAGCGTGGCTGCAGGCGCGTGCTGGCGCACACCATGACCAATACCTGCAATTTCCCCTGGAATGAATGTCGAGGGGGGGCGAATGGACAACGTACCGTAAGGGGGAGGCGATGAATCCCACTACCTTTCTGAGAGAGGAAGAATCGAATGCTCGGAATGAGCTTTCGCTGGATCGGACGGCCGCAGCTGAGCAGCTTGATCCCGATTTTGCGCTTGTCCAGTTAGACACGACCTTTATCACGCTGTTGTCGGAGATTTCTGCGTTAGAGTCCCATCGCGTTGATGAGCGAGAGCCCCCAGACGCGGAGAACGTCCGCTCGGACGACGCCAGCCGAACGCAGAAAATCGAAACGGTGCTGGCTCGCCTGGCCCCCGTTGAGCGAGCAATTATGGCGATACCAGCGCGGACGATCGTAGGTCTTGGCATTAAGGCTCGCCACGCAGCCTACGTGGTGTCCGAGCATTGGGACGTGCCTATTGAGCAAATGGAATGGGATGTCCGAGCGGTTCGGCTCCTGATTGAAGCGATTTGCAAAATAGCCGACGTGCGGTTGCCGTTTCCGAACGACGCGTACGGCGCCTCTCCTAAATGTCAGCGAACTCCAAACTTGTGACGTCAGTCGCGCGAAAGCGATCCGTCGCCCGTAATCTACGCGCTTCGGCAACGATCGAGACCGCAAGCATCAACCAAACTGATCCCGGTAAATGCGATCTCGGCGGATGTAGGCTCCTAATGCTGAGCACTTGTTCGGGCTCCCGATGGCGAGCTTCATCGCGTCGCTATGCGCAAAATGTGCCGGCCGGCGTTGGCCTAGCGTATTGGACTGCTAAAACTAGAAATCTGCCCTGCGAGCATCCTTCTCGGGAGGCCGTCGAGGGCGAATGCGCAGCCAAGTAAGCGAGCGGGCAGTTCAGGCGCGCATCGAAATGATCTTTTGATCCGCGCCTCCGTCCGACGCGCAGAATGTTGCCCAATCGGACATCAACAATTTCCGCTTCTCGAACAGGTCGCCTCGGCGGTAAGCGGCCTCGACCTTGCTACCGATCGTGTGGGCGAGTGCCATTTCGACCACTTCATTCGGATAATTCGTGCACTCGGCGGCCCAGTCCCGGAAGGTCGAGCGGAAGCCGTGCGCGGTCAGGTCCGAGCGTCCCATCCGGTCCAGCAGCGCCAGCATGGCCATATTGCTGAGCGGTTTGTCACGCTTGCCACCCGGAAACAGATGCGCGCCACCCTGCTCCTTACGTAGCGTCTCGATAATGGCGAGCGCCGAGGCCGACAACGGAACGCGGTGCTCCTTAGAGGCCTTCATGCGTCCGGCCGGCACCGTCCAGACGTTGTCTTTGATTTCTTCGGGTCGCGCGCCGATCACCTCACCCGTGCGCGCGGCCGTGAGGATCAGAAACTCGAGCGCGCGGGCCGCGACGCCTTCCTGCGCCAGCAGGGCAGTCACGAATGCGGGCATCTCGTCGTAGGGCAAGGCAGCATGATGCTTGACCTTGCGTACCTTGCTGCGGGCCGGCAACAGCTTGTCGAGATGGCCACGCCATCGAGCCGGGTTCTCACCTTGGCGAAAGCCGCGCACGGTCGCCCAATCGAGCACCGCTTCAATCCGGCCGCGCAGGCGCGAGGCCGTTTCCGGCTTCTTCGACCACAATGGCTCGATGATTTTCATCACCAGCGCGGTGTCGATGCTGTGAACCGAGAGCGAACCGATCACCGGCTCGGCATAGGCTTTCAGCGTCGAGCTCCATTGCGCCGCGTGCTTGGCGTTGCGCCAACCGGCGCCGTGAGCCGCCAGATAAAGCTTGGTGCACTCCTTGAAGGTGAGCGCGGCGGCTGCCTCGAGGGCAGCCTGAGCGCGGTGTGCTCGGCGCGCCTCGATCGGATCGATGCCTTCGTACACCTGCCGTCGATACTCGGCTGCCTTTGCCCGCGCTTCGGCGAGCCCAAAGATCGAGAAGGAACCAAGGCCCATTTCGCGGGAGCGGCCGCGAAGGGTGAAGCGAAAGATCCAGGATTTCGCAGGCGTAGTTTCGCCGTCGCCTGTAACCTGCAGATAGAGGCCAGCGCCGTCGGCGTACATGCCGGGCTTCTTGACCTTCGCCACCTTCAGTGCCGTCAGGCGGCCCACCAGATGCGCCATCTCTGCCTCGCAGCCATACCCACGATGCTACCCACGTCCTGCACGCGTTTACCCACGTTCTGGGGCGAACCCGCGCGGGCGCCAGAAGGCATCAAAAGCTAAAATTGCGGCTATTTTTCAGGGGGTTGGCGGACGGCAGCGAACAGATGCGAACGCTGGGATGGCGGAGAGAGTGGGATTCGAACCCACGGTACGGTTTCCCGCACACACGCTTTCCAAGCGTGCGCCTTAAGCCACTCGGCCATCTCTCCGGAGGCCCTCTCTTGGCGGGGTCGGCGGCGTTTTGCAAGCCGGGAGGGACCTTTCGGGCCAAATTTCCTCCAAATCGCTGATGAAAATCACCAATCTGCTGCGGCGGGGGACCGATTCGGGGGCGTTTGGGGGCCGGTGAACCGACCCGCGCGATGCCACGACCACTGATTTGCCGCCCGCAGCGCTGCACCGCCAAAATGGATCCGCCGCCATGCCGTCATCCTCCCCTGCCCGCCTCGCCGTCCTGCTGACCGCGGTGCTCAGTGTTGCCGCAGCCGCGCCCGCACGCGCGGACCAATGCACCAAGCAGGGTGTCGACGTGACCTGCGACGACGGCCGCAAGGGGATCTGGCAGGGCGATGCGATCCTGTGGCCGGACGGGACCAAGTCCAGCCTGAAGCCGCATCCGTCGGTGATCGTGGGCAACAAGGCCTCGGTGGTGGTCGGGCCGGGCGTGTTCGTCGGCCAGGGCAGCGGCATGGTGCCGATGGACAATCCGAGCTCGCCGAACAAGCTGCGCTGCGCCGTGCTGGAGGGCGTCTCGTATTGCCATTGACGGCAGGGGGCGCACGAGGCGCCCGCATGGCTGCGACCCGCGTCAGTGGTAACGGGCGCTCGATGAGGCGAGGCGGCTGGTGAGAAAGCCCGCCGGCGCCGCCGGCAGAGGTCCGATCTCGACCGACTCCGCGGCCTCGCTGTCCTGCAAGGAGTCGAGAAAGTCCGCGAACCATTGCTGAATCGAATGGCGGCGCAGCTTGGTCATCAGGATCTCGTAGCGCATCCGGCGCTCGTTGAGCGGCATCGCGAGCGCCATCGCAATGGTGCGGGCCATGCCGTCGATGTCGTGCGGATTGACCAGCAGCGCGGCATCGAGCTCGTTGGCAGCGCCGGCGAACTTCGACAGCACGAGCACGCCGGGATCGACCGGACTCTGGGCGGCGACATATTCCTTGGCGACGAGATTCATGCCGTCATGCAGCGGCGTGACGACACCGACCTGCGCGCTGCGATAGAGGCCGGCCAGCACGCCCTGGCCATAACCCTTGTTGAGATAGCGGATCGGCGTCCAGTCGACCTCGCCATGGCGGCCATTGACCTCGCTGACGAGGCGCGCGACCTCGCTCTGCAGATGGCCATAGGCCTCGATCGATTCGCGCGACGGCGTCGCGATCTGCAGCAGCGACGCGGCGCGCAGCAGGGTCGGATGCATCGTCCACATCCGATCGAACGCGTTGATGCGGTTGACGAGCCCCTTCGAATAATCGAGCCGGTCGACGCCGATCGCGAGCTTCTCGCCATGCAGGCTGCGGCGCAGCCGCGACACGTCGGGATGCGACGCCGCCTTGGCGGCGGATGCAGCGAACTTGTCGGCATCGATGCCGATCGGGAACACCGCCAGTCGCGTATGGCCGTGCCGCGACCTGACCACCCCATCGCGCACTTGCACGCCGAGATCGGCGCGGAGGCAGGCGGTGAAATTGTCGCGATCGTCCTCGGTCTGAAAACCGATGAGGTCATAGGCGAGCATCGCGGTGACGAGCTCGCGGTGATTCGGCACGCTGTCGATGACGCTGCGTGCCGGCCAAGGCGTGTGCAGGAAGAAGCCGATCCGGCTCTTCACCCCGAGCGCGCGCAGCTCCGCACCGAGCGACAGGAAGTGATAGTCCTGAATCCAGAACAACGTGTCGGGCTTCTGGAACCGCAGTAGCGCCCGCGCGACGAACGCATTGACCTCACGATAGGAATGGTAGTCCTCCTGCGAGACGCGGATCAGATCGGTGCGGGAGTGGAGCGCCGGCCATAGCGCCGAATTGGCGAAACCTTCGTAATAGCCGGCATAATGCGCCGCCGGCAGATCCAGCAGTGCCAGCGCGCCTTGGCCGAGCTGCTCGACCTGCGCAATGGGTTCCATCTGCGCACCATCGCGCACACGACCCGAGGAACCGACCCACACTGCCCCAGAATTTTCAACAACGGGCAGCAGAGCTGCCGCAAGTCCGCCGGTCATTGGCTCGTTGGCTTTGCCACGGGCCACCCGATTCGAAACCACGACGAGGTTCACAGCTCCCCTCCTGTTGGTCATGTCGGTTAACAACCGTTCATCAATATGGTTCCGGGCCACCCTTTCAACCAATTGAAACCAAATTCAGGCAAGCCCGCGGTGTAATCACAGCGGGAAGCAAGTCAGAACATTTCTAATCAATGACGATGCATGGAGACGCGAACGCCATGCATGTGGAACTACTCAAGGAACTAACTACGCGACTGACAGTCATCGCGAAGCGAGCGAATTAGTTCCACTCCCTGCGAGCCGGGCGAGGAAGGCGCGCACGTCGTCCGGTGCATCGAAATGTCCGTCGACGCCGAGCGCGCGGCGGCCGACCGAGAACGACAGGCCGGCGAAATCGGGCATGATTGCAAACACGGTTTCATCGGTGACATCGTCACCGATGAAGAACGGCTTGCGGCCCGCGAAGGGCGCGTGCCGCATCAATTCGCGCACGCCGCTCGCCTTGGTGAAGCCGGCGTGCTTGATCTCGCAGACGCATTTGCCGGGCAACACCTCGATCGGCGCACCGGGCAGCTCGGCACGAATGCGCGACACCTCCTCGTAGATCGCCTTCTCCGCCTGCGGCGCGAGACGATAATGCAGCGCCAGCGAATAGCCCTTGTCCTCGAGCAGAATGCCGGGGCTGAGCCGTGCGATTGCTGCCAGCCGGCGCTTGAGCTCCTTGTCGAGCGGCGGCGCCCTGACGGCATCGGCCTCGCTGCCGCCGGCGAGCCGCATCTCCGCGCCATGACCGCCGACGGCGGGATACACCTCGGGCGCAAAGATCAGGTCGATGTCGTTGAGCGAGCGGCCGGAGACCAGCGCCAGTGCTCCAGAGGTTCGCTGCAGCAGGAGGTTCAACGTCTCGGCCAGCCCCGGCGGCACCCACACCTCGCGCGGCGTCGGCGCGAGATCGAGCAGGGTGCCGTCGATGTCGAGCAGGATCGCGACCTCGCGCAGATGCGGCACCAGGCTCGCGGGCGCCGGAACGATCTCCGGGGGCTCGGACGTGACAGGCACGGTGAGGTCGGAATTCTCGGACATCATCAACTACTCCATCACGGCGAGCGGGCGCGCGACCTGCTCGAGCGATTTGCGCTCCGCCGCGACCGCATATCGCCAGGCGACCAGCGCCGCCACCCCCATCAGCGCTGCGCCGAACAGATAGCCGGCAAACACGGCGCCGCGCGCGCCCGAATCAAGCAGCGCGCCGAACAAGGCGGGGCCGGCGACGCCGCCAATCCCGGTGCCGATCGCGTAGAACAGCGCAATCGCGAGCGCCCGCACCTCGAGGGGAAAATTCTCCGACACCGTGAGATAGGCGGCGCTTGCCGCGGGCGAGGCGAAGAAGAAGATCACCATCCAGGCGGCGGTCTGCGTCTGCGCGCTCAACACGCCGATCGAGAACAGATAGCCGGTGAGCGCCAGCAGCAGGCCGGAGATGCCATAGGTGAAGGTGATCATGGCACGCCGGCCGAGCGTGTCGAACAGACGGCCGAGCAGCAGCGGGCCGAGCACGTTGCCAGCCGCAAAGGGGAGGATATACCAGCCGACGTGATCGGACTTGATGCCGTAGAAGTCGGTCAGCACCAGCGCGAAGGTGAAGAAGATCGCGTTGTAGAAGAAGGCCTGGGCGATCATCAGCGTCAGCCCGACGAGCGAGCGCTGGCGGTAGACCGAGAACAGCGTATGCGCGACCTCGCGCAGCGGCGTGTGATCACGCATTCGCAAACGGATCTTCGGCAGGGACTTGGCGCGCTCCTCGCGGTCGTGGCCCGTGACGTCGCGCTCGATCGCGGCGACGATGTCATGCGCCTGCTCGGGATGGCCATGGATCATCAGCCAGCGCGGGCTTTCCGGGATCCACATCCGCATGATCAGCACGAGCAGGCCGAGGCAGGCGCCGATGCCGTAAGCCAGCCGCCAGCCGACATCAGGGCCGGCGAACGCCGGATCGAGCAGCACGATGGCGCCGACCGCGCCGAGCGCGGCACCCAGCCAGAAGCTGCCGTTGATCATGAGGTCGGTCCAGCCGCGGTAGCGGGCCGGCACCAACTCCTGGATCGTCGAGTTGATCGCGGTGTACTCGCCGCCGATGCCGGCGCCGGTCAGGAAGCGAAACAGCGCGTAGGTCGCGACATTCCACGACAGGGCAGTCGCAGCGGTGGCCGACAGATAGAGCGCCAGCGTCATGAAGAACAGTTTGCGGCGACCGATGCGATCGGTCAGCCAGCCGAAGCCGAGCGCGCCGATGACGGCGCCGGCGAGATAGGCGCTGTTGGCGAGACCGATGTCGAGATTGGAGAAGTGCAGCGCCGGGCTCTGCTTGAGCGCCCCCGACAGCGCGCCGGCGAGCGTGACCTCAAGCCCGTCGAGCACCCAGGTGATGCCGAGCGCCAGCACGACCCGGGTGTGAAACGGGCTCCAGCGCAGGTCGTCGAGCCGCGAGGGAATATTGGTCTCGATGATTCGATCGCGGACCGGCGCGGCGCCGCCGGATTGCGGCGCGGGGGTGACGAGGCGGAGATCGGCTGCGGAGGCCTGTCGGGGTGCCATGGAATCCCACTGCGACGGCGCGGGTCGCACCGCATGCTTGACCGGAGAGGGTGGAGCAAATGCGGCAGCGATCTCCTGCCGCTGCGACCCAACGTCTCGGTGAGCGGGGGGTTCCCGACCGCAGGCGAGGGAACTCGGCCAAGGCAGCGATCGGTCTAAGGTGGGCGCGCGATGTCAGCTGTCGTCCCGGGCAAGCGAGCGCGACCCGGGATCCATACCGCGTGATGTGAGATTGGGCCGCGCGACTAATACCACCCGCCCGACGCCCGGCACGGCGCATGGATCCCGGCGTTCGCCGGGATGACAGCGGAGGGTTTGGCCGCGAGCCCGCAAACGCATGTGCCAGCCGCGTGGAGGACAGCGGCCGAGCCGAGGCGCGGCCTCAAGCCGCCCGGATGTTGGCCATGAAGCGGTTGAGCTCCTCGCGCAGGCGGGCGCTTTCCGAGGACAGCGACTGGGCCGAGCGCAGCACCTCCTCCGAGGCCTCGCCGGTCTGGGTCGCGCCGCGATTGACCTGAGTGATGTCGGTGGCTGCGGCCTGCGTGCCGGCCGCGACGCTCTGCACGTTCCTGGCAATCTCCTGGGTCGCTCCGCCCTGCTGCTCGACGGCGGTGGCGATCGAGGAGGCGATGGTGGAGATCTGGCGGATGGTGCCGCCGATCTGCTTGATCGCGGCAACCGATTCCTGGGTCGCAGCCTGCATGCCGGAGATGTGGTTGGAGATGTCGTCGGTCGCCTTGGCGGTCTGCTCGGCCAGCGACTTCACCTCGGAGGCCACGACGGCGAAGCCGCGGCCGGCGTCGCCGGCGCGCGCCGCCTCAATGGTGGCATTGAGCGCGAGCAGGTTGGTCTGCTCGGCGATCGCGGTAATCAGCTTGACGACGTCGCCGATCTCCTGGGCCGCGCGCGACAGCTTGCCGATGCGGCCGTCGGTCTCCTCGGCCTGCATCACCGCGGATTCGGCAATGCGGCTGGACTCGCGCACCTGCCGGCCGATCTCGTTGACCGAGGCGGACAGCTCGTCGGTGGCGCTGGCCACCGAGTGAATCCGGCCGGTCGCCTGATCGGAGGTGCCGCTGACGCGGCTCGCCAGCGACTGCGTCGTCTCGGCGGTGCGGGTCAGGGTCGAGGCGGCGTGCTCCAACTGCTCGGCCGAGGTCGAGACGTTGGAGACGATCGAGCCGACCGCCGTCTCGAATTCGTTGGCGAAGCGGATCAGCTCCGCCCGGCGGGCGGCGCCGGCGGCCTTGTTCTGGGCGTCCTGCGTTGCCGCGTCGCGCTCGGCCTTGGCCACGGCCTGGAGCTTGAACTCCTCGACCGCGGACGCCATCTCGCCGATCTCGTCGGCACGCCCGAGGCCGGGCAGCCTGACGTCGAAATTGCCGGAGGCGAGCTCGCGCATCGCCTTGCACATCGTGATCATCGGCTTGGAGATGCCGTTGCCGAGCATCAGGGCCAGCGCCGCACCGAGCGCCAGGCCGCCGACCGCCAGGATCGCGATCAGCCGTTCGATCTCCGTGATGGTGGTATTGGTTGACGCCTCGATGCGCTGCTGGTCGGCCGCCAGTCCGGACCTCAGCCCGCTGGAGAGCGCGAGGATCTCGGTGGCCGCGCCGCCCATGTCCTGCACCAGCTTCGCCAGTGCCTTGGAATTGTCCGAGAACTTGATGAAGGCGGCGCGGTATTGCTTGATGAGCTCGCCGAGCTCGGTGACGCGCTGCGTGATCTTCTCGTCATTGGCATAGATCGTGACCAGCGACGTTTCCAGGAAGCGCGTCCTGGCAATGGCGCCATCAGCGGTCTTCTGATCCGGCTTGGCCAGGAAGGTGCCGACCAGGGCGGAGGCGGTCAGATATTGCCCGGTCAGGTCCTTGGCCGTGGTCTGCACGGAAGGCAGGCCCGCCAGCGCGGCCGTGTCGGCGAGATCATCGAATTTGAAGCGGATCTTGTTGCCGACGATTCCGATCTGATCGGTCGCCAGCTTGGCGTTGTCGCGGGTCAGGCCGACGATGTCGGAGAAGATCTTGGCAAAGGTCTGAAACTGCGTCTGCAGCTTGCCGAGCTGCGCCCGGCGCTCCGCCGTGCTGGTCGCTGCCATCGACTTGTCGATCGCAGCCTGCAACGATTGTTGGGCTGCCGTGGCCGCCGCCTCGTCCTCGGGCTTTCCGGTCAGCGCAAAATAGCGCGCGAGGGCCTGATAGGAGATGAGCTCGCGGTCGATCGTCCTGGCCACATCCGCCTCGGCGACGCTTCCCCGATAGGATGCGACGGCCGCCGCGACCTGCTCGAACCCGACATAGGCGAAGCCGATGCTGGCGGCGGAGATCGCCAGCACGACCGCAAAGCCGAGGAAGATCTTGGCGCGAAAGCGCAGGGTCAGAAAATTGCCACGCCGCGACCGCGGCGCCAGATGCGCAGACATTCCCACCCCCGAGAGTCCATTCTTAATATGGCCGGAGCCATCCCGCGTGGATGCAGAGCACCCCAGCGTGATCAAAACTACGTCACAATGGCTAAGGGTCAGTAAATGAGCAGCATCGGCATACTGCGCTGGCATCCGGCCTGCCGGGCAGCCGCCACACAGATGCGACCGAATCGCCGATGCCTCGCGCAAGACGTCGCAATGACACCGCGGACGAAAATTCGAGTTGCAAAGTCCTGAGGGCGCTGTTTCTAATCAGAATAAGAATAATTCATCGGGAGGTTACTCGTGTCGACAGTCAAATTGACGGTGAACGGCAAGGCGGTCTCGGCTGAGGTCGAGGATCGCACCCTGCTGGTGCATCTGTTGCGGGATCATCTCAATCTCACCGGCACCCATGTCGGCTGCGACACCAGCCAATGCGGCGCCTGCGTCGTCCATATCGACGGCCGGGCCGTGAAGTCCTGCACCGTGCTGGCCGGCCAGGCTGCCGGCGCCAACGTCACCACCATCGAAGGCATCGCCAAGGGCGACGAGCTGCATCCGATGCAGGCGGCGTTCCGCGACAATCACGGCCTGCAATGCGGCTATTGCACGCCGGGCATGATCATGTCGGCGATCGATATTGTGCACCGCCACGGAGGCCATCTCGACGAGGCCACGGTGCGTGAGGAGCTGGAAGGCAACATCTGCCGCTGCACCGGCTATCACAACATCGTCAAGGCCGTTCTCGACGCCGCGGGCCGGATGAAGGTCGCCCAGGCCGCCGAATAACAAAGGCAGCCGTCGGCTTTCGACGTCTTTCAATCAATACCGAGACCACGACCGCTGCGCGCGCTGGCCGCGGCGGGACAACAAACTCCGGTAGGGGAGAGATTCGCATGGGTATGGAAGGCATTGGCGCAAGCGTCGTCCGCAAGGAGGACAAGCGTTTCATCACCGGCAAGGGCCGGTATGTCGACGACATCAAGCTTCTGGGCATGACCTATGCCCATTTCATCCGCAGCCCGCACGCGCACGCCAAGGTCAAGAGCATCGACTCCTCGGCCGCCGAGGCGATGCCGGGCGTGGTCGCGGTGCTGACCGGCAAGCAGATCGTCGACGACAAGGTCGGCAATCTGATCTGCGGCTGGGCCATCACCTCCAAGGACGGCTCGCCGATGAAGATGGGTGCATGGCCGGCGATGGCGCCGGAGACCGTGCGCTTCGTCGGCCAGGCTGTGGCGGTCGTGATCGCCGACAGCAAGAATCTCGCGCGCGACGCGGCCGAGGCCGTGGTCGTCGAGTATGAGGAGCTGCCGGCCGTCGCCGACATGCCCTCGGCGCTGAAGCCCGGCGCACCGCAGCTGCACCCCGAGGCGCCCGGCAACGTCGTCTATGACTGGCATATCGGCGACGAGGCCGCGGTCGGCGCCGCCTTCTCAAAGGCCGCGCACGTGGTCAGCCTGGAGCTGACCAACAACCGGCTGGCGCCGAACGCGATGGAGCCGCGCGCGGCGATCGCCGACTATGATGCCGCCGAGGAGCACTTCACGCTCTACACGACGTCGCAGAACCCGCACGTCGCCCGCCTCGTGCTGTCGGCGTTCTACAACATCGCCCCGGAGCACAAGCTGCGCGTGATCGCGCCCGACGTCGGCGGCGGCTTCGGCTCCAAGATCTTCATCTATCCGGAAGAGATGGTGGCGCTGTGGGCCTCCAAGAAGGTCGGCCGTCCGGTGAAGTGGACCGGCGATCGCACCGAGGCGTTCCTCACCGACGCGCACGGCCGCGACCACATCTCCAAGGCCGAGATGGCGTTCGACGCCGACCACAAGATGCTCGGCTTGCGGGTCAAGACCCACGCCAATTTCGGCGCCTACATGTCGCTGTTCTCGTCGTCGGTGCCGACCTATCTGTACGCGACCCTGCTGTCGGGCCAGTACAACATCCCGGCGATCTACGCCGAGGTGATGGGCGTCTATACCAACACGACGCCGGTCGATGCCTACAGAGGCGCCGGACGTCCCGAGGCGAGCTATCTGCTGGAGCGGCTGGTCGAAACCGCGGCGCGGCAGTTCAAGATGGACCCGGCCGAGCTGCGGCGGAAGAACTTCATCACCCAGTTCCCGCACCAGACCCCGGTGATCATGGCTTACGACACCGGTGACTTCAACGCCTCGCTCGACGCGGCGATGAAGGCGATCGACTATGCCGGCTTCCCGGCGCGCAAGGCGGCCGCCAAGGCGCAGGGCAAGCTGCGCGGCATCGGCCTGTCCTGCTACATCGAGGCCTGCGGCATCGCACCGTCGAAGGCGGTCGGCAGCCTCGGCGCCGGCGTCGGCCTGTGGGAATCGGCCGAGATCCGCGTCAACCCGGTCGGGACCATCGAGGTCCTCACCGGCTCGCACAGCCACGGCCAGGGCCACGAGACCACCTTCTGCCAGCTGATCGCCGATCGCCTGGGCGTGCCGATCAGCCAGGTCTCGATCGTCCATGGCGACACCGACAAGGTGCAGTTCGGCATGGGCACCTACGGCTCGCGCTCGGCGGCCGTCGGCCTCACCGCGATCCTCAAGGCGATGGAGAAGGTCGAGGCGAAGGCCAAGAAGATCGCGGCGCATGCGCTCGAAGCGTCGGAAGGTGACATCGTGATCGAGAACGGCGAGTTCAAGGTGACCGGCACCGACAAGTCGATCGCGCTGCCGATGGTCGCGCTCGCCGCCTACACCGCGCACAATCTGCCTGACGGGATGGAGCCCGGATTGAAGGAGAGCGCCTTCTACGATCCGACCAACTTCACCTTCCCGGCCGGCACCTATATCTGCGAGCTCGAGGTCGACCAGGCCACCGGCAAGACGTCGTTCGTCAACTTCGTCGCGGCCGACGATTTCGGCCGGCTGATCAACCCGATGATCGTCGAAGGCCAGGTCCATGGCGGTCTCGTCCAGGGCATCGGCCAGGCGCTGCTGGAGCATGCCGTCTATGACGGCAACGGCCAGCCGGTCACCGCGTCCTTCATGGACTACGCGATGCCGCGCGCCGACGACGTGCCGTCGTTCAAGCTGAGCCACACCACGACTCTCTGTCCGGGCAACCCGCTCGGCGTGAAGGGCTGCGGCGAGGCCGGCGCGATCGGCGCCTCGGCGGCCGTGATCAACGCGATCACGGATGCGATCGGCAACAACAAGCTGGAAATGCCGGCGACCCCGGACCGCGTCTGGCACGCGATCCACGGCAACGCCTGATCGAACCGGAGGAGCAACCATGTACGAGACGACCTATCATCGCGCCTCCTCGGTCGACGAGGCCGCGGCGCTGTTCTCCAAGGGCAGCGAGGCCAAGTTCCTCGCCGGCGGTCACACCCTGATCCCGGTCATGAAGCAGCGCCTCGCCTCGCCGTCCGATGTCATCGACATCGGCAAGATCAAGGACCTGATCGGCGTGCAGCTCTCGGGCGACACGCTCGTGATCAAGGCGGCGACGACCTACTACGACATCATGACCAATGCCGATGTGAAGAAGGCCATCCCCGCGATCGCCCATCTCACCTCGGTGCTCGGCGATCCCGCGGTGCGCGCCCGCGGCACGATCGGCGGCTCGATCGCCAACAACGATCCGGCAGCCGATTTCCCCGCAGCGCTCGTCTCGCTCGGCGCCACCGTGAAGACCAACAAGCGGTCGATCTCGGCCGATGATTTCTTCAAGGGCCTGTTCACGACGGCGCTGGAAGACGGCGAGATCATCACCGAGGTGTCGTTCCCGGTGCCGGAGAAGGCGGGCTACGCCAAGATGCGCCACCCGGCGTCGCGCTTCGCGCTGACCGGCGTGTTCGTCACCAAGACCAAGGGCGGCGATGTCCGCGTGGCCGCCACCGGCGCCTCGCAGAGCGGCGTGATGCGGGTCTCCGCGATCGAGGCGGCGCTGAAGTCCAACTGGTCGGCCTCCGCGCTCGACGGCGTGAGCGTCTCCGCGAGCGGCCTGCTCAGCGACATCCACGGCTCGGCCGACTACCGCGCCAATCTGGTGAAGGTGATGGCGCAGCGCGCGGTGCAAGCCGCGGGCTAGCGTGCGCGACGCGGATCATTCCGCATCGCGGCACGACAAATTCCACACGGCGCGCAGTGATGCGCGCCGTTTGCTTTGCGGCATACAGCGCGCTTGCGTTGGTGAGAGGCACGCGGGACAATTGCGGATCAGGAAACGCAAGCGACAAGACGCGCGAAGCCAAGGACACAACGACGTGCTCGACAAGACCGCCCCTCACAACCAGACCCGCGCCACCGGCCCGCTCGCAGGATTCCGCATCGTCGAATTCGCCGGCATCGGACCTGGACCGTTCGCTTGCATGCTGCTGGCCGACATGGGCGCGGAGGTGGTGACGCTGGATCGCGTCGGCGCGCGCAAGAATATGAAGTCGGTTGCCGGCCGCGGCCGCAAGGTGATCGAACTCGATCTCAAGGACAAGGCGGTCATTGCCGACGTGCTCGACCTGCTCGCCGGCGCTGACGCGCTCATCGAAGGTTTCCGTCCCGGCGTGATGGAGCGTCTCGGGCTCGGCCCCGACGTCGTGCTCGCGCGCAACCCCAAGCTGGTCTACGGCCGCATGACCGGCTGGGGCCAGGAGGGCCCGCTCGCGCAGGCCGCCGGCCACGACATCAACTACATCTCGATCACCGGCGCGCTCGCCGCGATCGGACCCAGGGAGCGCCCGGTGCCGCCGCTCAATCTGGTCGGCGATTTCGGCGGCGGTGCGCTCTACCTCGTCGTCGGAGTGCTTGCTGCGCTGTTAGAGGCCTCGAAGTCCAGCAAGGGCCAGGTGGTGGATACCGCGATGTGCGACGGCGCCGCGTCGCTGCTCGCGATGTTCTTCGACCTCACCGCGATGGGCCGCTGGATGGAGGGGCGCGAGCGCAACTTCCTCGATGGCGGCGCGCATTTCTACGGCGTCTACGAATGCGCCTGCGGCAACTTCATCTCGATCGGCTCGATCGAGCCGCAATTCTACGCGCTGCTGCGCCAGCACGCCGACCTCAGCGATCCCGCGTTCGAGGCCCAGATGGATCCGCGCGCCTGGCCGGCGCTGAAGGAGAAGCTGGTCAGCGTGTTCAAGAGCAAGACGCGCGAGGAGTGGTGCGCGATCATGGAAGGCACCGACATCTGCTTCGCCCCGGTGCTGACGATGTCGGAGGCGCCCAAGCACGCCCACATGGCCGCGCGCGGCGTGTTCGTCGAGCGGCACGGCGTCACCCAGCCAGCGCCCGCGCCGCGCTTCTCGCGGACGCCGTCGACCATCCGCGAGCCGGAGGTCGCGGAGATCGGCGCCGTGGTAAATGCGTGGAAGGCGGGGCGGTAAAGCGCAGCGTCGCGGACATGCCGACCATGGCCGTCGCAACCATCCCATCGGAATGAGTTGAGCGCGCTCGCGCCCCAATCTCGTGTCATCCCGGCGCACGCCGGGATCCATAACCACCGTCGGTGGTGAGGCAAAGATCGTCTGCCACCATGCCCTACTGAGACATCACGCGGTATGGGTCCCGGCGTGCGCCGGGACGACACTGCTTGTAGAGCGGCAGTGCGCCTCTTGCGCCCACCCTCATTGCGAGCGAAGCGACTTGTCCGCCGAAGCTCGAAGAGCGAAGGCGGAAGCAATCCAGAGCTGCGCGCGCGTCTCTGGATTGCTTCATCGCTTTACTTCTCGCAATGACGGGCAAACCGACTCGCCCTACTCCGCCGCCTCCACCTTCAGCACGCCGCGGCGGATCTGGTCCTCCTCGATCGATTCGAACAGCGCCTTGAAGTTGCCTTCGCCGAAACCGTCGTCCCCCTTGCGCTGGATGAATTCGAAGAAGATCGGGCCGATCGCGTTGGCGGAGAAGATCTGAAGCAGCACCTTGGTGTGGCCGCCCGCAACGACGCCCTCGCCGTCGATCAGGATGCCGTTGCGCTTGAGCCGCGCGACGTCCTCGCCGTGCTTGGGCAGGCGCGCCTCGATGCGCTCGAAATAGGTCTCTGGCGGCGACGGCATGAACGGCAGACCTGACGCGCGCAGGCCCTCGACGGTGGCGTAGATGTCGCGAGCGCCGCAGGCGATGTGCTGGATGCCCTCGCCGCGGTAGGTCTTCAGATATTCCTCGATCTGCCCGGAATCGCCGGCATCCTCATTGATCGGAATCCGGATCTTGCCGTCCGGGCTGGTCAGCGCGCGCGAGAACAGGCCGGAGGCGCGGCCCTCGATATCGAAGAAGCGGATCTGGCGGAAGTTGAACAGTTTTTCGTAGAAGCCCGCCCACACATTCATGCGGCCGCGGTGCACATTGTGGGTCAGGTGGTCGATATAGTAGAGGCCCGAGCCCGCAGGGCGCGGATCGCGCGCACCTATCCAGTCGAATTCCAAATCATAGGCCGAGCCCTTGGCGCCGTAGCGATCGACCAGATACAGCAGGCTGCCGCCGATGCCCTTGAGCGCGGGGACGTCGAGCGTCTTCCGGGCCGACGGCAGATCGGCGGGCTCCGCGCCGAGGGCGATTGCCCGGGCATAGGCCTTCTTCGCATCGACCACACGGAACGCCATCGACGGCGCGCACGGGCCATGCGCGGCGACGAAGTCGTGGCCGTGGCTGCCGGGCTCTTCATTCACAAGGTAGTTAATGTCGCCCTGGCGATACAGCGTGATCGCCTTGGTCTTGTGCCGTGCGACCGCGGCAAACCCCATCAGCTTGAACAGCGCATGCAGCTCGCCCGCGTCGGGATGGGCATATTCGACGAACTCGAAGCCATCCGTGCCCATCGGGTTGTCGGTGGAGATGGTGGCAGGCGGTGCATCGTGCGGAAACGGACCCATGGGCGGCAGCTCCTTGAGCTTGATCCGGAGATCATCGCCCGGATTCCGCGCATGGAGCGTGCAAACCATTGTCATTTTCGCCTGGATATGCACGATCCGTGCATAATCAGAGGACATGGCGCATGATTTCGATCGACAGCTTCGATATCAAGATCCTGGCCGCGCTGCAGGACGATGGCCGGCTGACAAACCAGGAGCTCGCCGATCTCGCCGGGCTGTCCGCCTCGCAATGCTCACGGCGGCGGATGCGGCTGGAGGAAGACGGCGTCATCGCCGGCTATCGCGCCCAGCTCGCCAGCCAGGCGCTGGGTTTCGAGCTGATCGCCTTCATCCAGATCACCTTGGCGACGCATTCGCCTGACAACGCCGAGAGGTTTCGCGCGCTGGTCAACCGCGTCGACGACATCCAGGAGGCCTATGCGCTGACCGGCGATTCCGACTATCTGCTGAAGGTGGTGCTGCGCGACCTCAAAAGTCTGTCCGACATCGTCAACAACGTGCTGATGCCGCACCAGAGCGTCGCGCATGTGCGCTCCTCGATCGTGCTCGACCGGCTGAAGGAGAGCGCGAAGCTGCCGCTGGGATCGCTGTCGTCAGGCTGACAGCATGGCGCAAATCGAGGGAACTTCGGCATTCACCTCCGTCACGGCTTTTGCGACAGTCGCAATATTCCCGGCATTGCGAGACGATCATGGCGCTACAGCTTCGTCCTAACTGCGAGTATTGCGACAAGGACCTCCCGCCCTCCGCGATGGACGCGCGGATCTGCTCGTACGAGTGCACCTTCTGCGCCGATTGTGCGGAAACGAAACTGTTCAACGTCTGCCCAAACTGCGGCGGCGGCTTTGCGCCGCGGCCGATCCGGCCGACGCGGGAATGGCGCCCTGGCGTCTGCACGGTGAAACAGGTGCCGTCGGACAAGCGCGTGCATCTGAAGTACGCGACCGAAGACGTCGCAGCGTTTGTGGCCGGTGTGAAGGACGTCGTACCGGAGAAGCGCTGACCTCTCTCCTCGTCGTTCCGGGGCGGCCCGCAGGGCCGAGCCCGGAATCCATAATCACGACCCGACGTGTGGATCGAAAGCATAGCCACGAGCAGCTCGCACGACAGGTCCGCCTGTGAGTATGGATTCCGGGCTCGCGCTGCGCGCGCCCCGGAATGACGGCGGTGGGTGGGGTGGCTATTCGGCCGCGACAATCGTGCCTTCAACTTCGCCGAAGCCGACACGATAGCCCTGGCCCTGACACCAGCCGCGCATGATGAGCGAGTCGCCGTCTTCCAAAAACGTGCGCTTCACGCCGCCGGCGAGCTCGACCGGCTCGGTGCCGTTCCAGCTGATCTCGAGCAGGCTGCCGCGCTGGTGCTTGTCGGGGCCGGAAATGGTGCCGCTGCCGAGGAGATCGCCGACGCTCATGGCGCAGCCGCTCGAGGCATGGTGCATCAGTTGCTGGACGCTCGACCAGTACATGTATTTGAAGTTGGTCTGCGAGATATTCTGAGCGGCATTGCCACCTGACGCACGCAAGGCGACGTCGAGCGCGAGATCGTAGTTCTGCGCGCCCTTCTGCTGCAGGTACGGCAGCGGTGTCGGATCCTGGACTGGCCCGGCGACGCGGAACGGCTCCAGCGCCTCCCGCGTGACGACCCACGGGCTGATCGAGGTCGCGAACGCCTTGGCCTGGAACGGGCCGAGCGGGACGTATTCCCATTGCTGGATGTCGCGCGCGCTCCAATCGTTGAGCAGCACGAAGCCGAAGATCATCGCCTCCGCCTGCGCCTCGCTCAGCATCTCCCCGAGCTGCGAGGACTGGCCGATGACGACGCCCATCTCGAGCTCGAAGTCGAGCCGCTTGCACGGGCCGAAGCTCGGCACCTCGGCGCTCGGCGGCTTGAGCTGGCCGCGGGGCCGGCGCACCTTGGTGCCGGAGACGACGACCGTCGAGGCCCGGCCGTTGTAGCCGATCGGCATGTGCAGCCAGTTCGGCTGCAAGGCGTTGTCCTTCCCGCGGAACATCACGCCGACATTGGTCGCGTGCTCCTTCGACGAATAGAAATCGGTGTAGCCGGCGACGTGGAACGGCAGGTGCAGCGTGACGTCCCGGCGCGGCAGCAACGCCCGGCTGCGCAGCGGCTTGTCGTCGCGCAAGCGCGGATTGTCATCGCGCAGCAGCGCGCTGATCGCGGCGCGGGTCTTCGACCACACGGCAGGGCCAAGCGCCATGAAGGCGTTGAGCGAGGGCTGCGCGAACACCTCGTAGGCCGGCGAGAGGTCGAGCAGGCCTTCGTCCTCGAGCACGGCGAGGTCGAGCACGAACTCGCCGATCGCGACGCCGACGCGGGGCTTCGGTGAGTCGACGGCGGAGAATACGCCGTACGGCAAGTTCTGGATCGGGAAGTCGGACGATGGATCGACCGGGATGAAGGAGCGGAGCGAGGGGTCGTTGGGGTGCTTCACGTTGTGTTCCTGAATTCGTGCCACGCCTCCCGCTGTCATTCCGGGGCGGCCCGCAGGGCCGAGCCCGGAATCCATAGCCACAGGACGATGTGTGAGGCGAGTTGGTTGTGGCTCAGCTTTCCATCTACACGACCGATCGTGGTTATGGATTCCGGGCTCGCCGCTTCGCGGCGCCCCGGAATGACGGCGGAGATTGCGACTACCGACGGTTCGGATCGAAGCGCTTCTCCAATCCATTCCAGCAATCGGCATAGTCCGGCTGCAATGTCCCGGACTCCGCGGCATGCTTCGTGATCCGCTGCGGGAAGCGGGTCTCGAACATGAAGGCCATCGTGCCCGTGAGCTTGACCGGCTTCAATTCGCCATTGCTGGCGTGGTCGAAGGCTTCCCGATCCGGGCCATGCGGCAGCATGCAGTTGTGCAGCGACATACCGCCCGGCACGAAGCCTTGCGGCTTGGCGTCGTAGACGCCGTAGATCAGGCCCATGAACTCCGACATGATGTTCATGTGATACCATGGCGGGCGGAAGGTGTTGTCGGCGACCATCCAACGCTCCGGGAAGATCACGAAGTCGATGTTGGCGGTGCCGGCGGTTTCCGACGGCGAGGTCAGCACGGTGAAGATCGACGGGTCGGGATGATCGAAGCCGATGGCGCCGACCGGCGAGAAGGTGCGCAAATCGTATTTGTACGGCGCGTAGTTGCCGTGCCAGGCGACGACGTCGATCGGCGAGTGCTTCAGCTCGGTCTTGAACAGCGCGCCGCCCCACTTCACGTAGAGCTCGGTCGGGGTGTCCTTGTCCTCGTAGGACGCCACCGGGGTCAGGAAGTCGCGGGCGTTGGCGAGGCAATTGGCGCCGATCGGACCGCGCTCCGGCAAGGTGAAGGCGCCGCCATAATTCTCGCAGAGATAGCCGCGCGCCGGCCCCGCCGGAATCTCGACCCGGAATTTCACGCCGCGCGGGATCACGACGATCTCGCCCGGCTCGGCGTCGATGCGGCCGAACTCGGTGACGAACAGCAGGCGACCCTGCTGCAGCACGAACATCAGCTCGCCGTCAGCATCGTAGAAGTGCTGGTCGACCATCGACTTGGTGATCAGATAGACATGCGTCGCCATGCCAGCCTGCGTCGCGGCATCGCCCGCCGTGGTCATGGTCTGCACGCCCTGCAGGAACGTGACCTCACCAGAGGGCATCGGGGTCGGATCCCAGCGCAGTTGCTGCACCGTGATCTCCTGCTCATGGCAGGGCGCCGTGCGCCACAGCCCCGCATCGACCTTCGCGAAACGCCCCGAGTGTTTCACCGAGGGACGGATGCGATACAGCCAGGAGCGCTCGTTGGAGCCGCGCGGCGCGGTGAACGGCGATCCGGACAATTGCTCGGCGTAGAGCCCGTAAGCGCAGCGCTGCGGCGAGTTGCGCCCGACCGGCAGCGCGCCGGGCAGCGCCTCCGTCTCGAACGAATTGCCGAAGCCGGACATGTAGCCCGGCGTGACCTGCCCCGTGGCGCGGTGAAGCCGGTCAGGCGATGTGTTGACGTTCATCATCCTTCTCCTTGCAGGCGGGCCCACATCTCGCGGTCGCGCTCGGCGGTCCAGATCACGGGATCGTCGATGCCGCTGGCTTCGTCATAGGCGCGCGACACGTTGAACGGCAGGCAATGCTCGTAGATGGCGAAGCTTGAGAATTTCGGATCCATGACCTCGCGCGTTGCCGCCATCGATTCCTTGAGGCTGCGCCCCTTGGCGACCGACATCTCGGCGGCGCCATACAGCGAGCTGACGAAGTCGCGGGTCATCGCGATCGCCTCGCGCACGGTCGCCTCGCCCTTCAGCGCATCGCCGCGGCCGGGTGCGATCGCCTTGGGATTGAAGTCGCGGATCTCGTTCAAGGTCGAGGGCCATTCGCGCAAGTAGGCGTCGCCGCAATAGCAGGCTGAGTGGTACTCGATGAGATCGCCGGAGAACATCACCTCGGCGTCCGGCACCCAGGCGACGATGTCGCCCGAGGTGTGGCCGGCGCCGAGCTGGATCAGCTGCACCTCGCGCTTGCCGAGATGGATCGTCATCTCGCCCTCGAAGGTCAGCGTCGGCCAGGTCAGGCCGGGAATGCTCTGCGCGTCCTGGAACAGCCGCGGGAAGCGGCCATATTCCGAATCCCAGTCCTGCTGGCCGCGCTCGACGATCAGCCGGTGCGTCTCCTGGGAGGCGACGATGCCTTGCGCGTGATAGGCCGAGGCGCCGAGCACGCGCACGGCGTGGTAATGCGACAGCACGACATATTTGATCGGCTTGTCGGTGACCGTCTTGACGCGCTCGATCACCTTGCCCGCCATCGCCGGCGTCGCCTGCGCGTCGAACACGATGCAGCCGTCGTCGCCGACGATCACGGCCGAGTTCGGATCGCCCTCCGCCGTGAACGCATAGAGATCGGGGCCGATCTCGGAGAAGGTGACCTTCTTCTCGGCCATATCGGTGGTGGATGCGAAACCCTTCGCCATCAGTTCATTCCTCGTGTCGGCAGCTATTGCTGCTGTTGCTGCTGTTGCTGGCTGGTGTCGATCGTGCGCCGCTTGGCTAGCGTGATCGCCTCGCGCAACACGGTGATGTCGCCGATATGATTGGCGAGGATCAGCACCAGCGCAGCATCGAGATCGGCGCTCTCCTTGTCCGAGAGGCCCCGATGTGCCTCGACGACCGCGCGAAAGGCGTCGTCCGGCCTGACGAAATTGGAAGCGGTCGAGAGTGCCATGATCAGCTCCTCAGCCCAGGCCGGAGGCACGCGCGACGGCGAGCTCGATCGCGGCACGCGTCGGATGCTGGAACCGCGCCGCGACATAACCGTCGGGACGCAGCAGATAGGATGTGCCCGGCTCCGCACCATAGCGCTTGCCGGCAAGCCCTTCGCAATCAACCAACCCGTCGGCATCGCCGATCCTGATGACGCCGAGATCGTCCGGGACGTCGGCTGCTTCGCCATTGGCGAACGACAGCAAGGTGAAGCGGCGGCCCTGTGCATTGAACGCGTCAGTCAGATAAAGGTGCCGACCGTCCGCGGCTCGAAGCGGCGCGTCGAGCATCGAGGTCCCCGGACGTGGCCCGGCTGACCAGGGTTCTGCATCGGCCGTCGACAGCGGGGTCTCATAGATGGACGGCACCGACAGCCGGCCGCCATTGACCATGCGCTTGCCGAACTCGGTCTCCTTGGCGAGCGACAACACCGCCTTGCGCAGCCGCGCCTCCTGCGCGCTGACCGGCGCCATGAAATCGGTGGAGCGCGTCGACTCCCGGATGTTCTCGTCGGCCGCGGCGCTGCGCTCGATGTGATAGGTCTCGAGCAGGTCGGACGGCGACGTGCCGCGCAGCACGCGGTCGAGCTTCCACGACAGGTTCTCAGCGTCCTCCAATCCGGAGTTGGCGCCGCGCGCGCCGAACGGCGACACCTGATGCGCGGAATCGCCGGCGAAGATCACGCGGCCATGGATGAAGCGCTCCATGCGGCGGCACTGGAACTTGTACAGCGAAATCCATTCGAATTCGAACTCATCGTGGCCGAGCATGCGTGCGATGCGCGGGCGCACGTTCTCCGGCTTCTTCTCGACCTGCGGATCGCAGTCCGGCGTCAGCTGCAGGTCGATGCGCCAGACGTCGTCGGGCTGGCGATGCAGCAGCGC
Source organism: Bradyrhizobium sp. SZCCHNS2022 (assembly GCF_032377575.1). Classification (NCBI taxonomy): domain Bacteria; kingdom Pseudomonadati; phylum Pseudomonadota; class Alphaproteobacteria; order Hyphomicrobiales; family Nitrobacteraceae; genus Bradyrhizobium; species Bradyrhizobium sp. SZCCHNS2022. Next base: position 5,566,390 of record NZ_JAUHHZ010000001.1, read on the forward strand.
CGAGCGTCCGGCATGGAATGGCGGATCGAACCAGAACCAGCGCTCGGTCGGAAACTCCGCCGTCATCTTGACGTCGGCGATCAGGAACTGATCCTCGAACACCTTGCCGGAAAAGCCGGCGCCGACCATCTGCCGCAGCGACGAGCGCGCGCCGTCGCAGGCAATCACATATTGCGCCGACAGGAGATAGGGACCATCAGGCGTCTCAATGGTCAGAACAGCCCGGTCATTGCGCTGTTCAAGCGCGATCACCTTGTTGCGCCAGCGCAGCGATATGTCCGGCAATTGGGTGACGCGATCGACGAGATAGGCTTCTGCGTAGAACTGCTGCAGGTTGATGAAGGCCGGTCGCTTGTGCCCCGGCTCGGGCAGCAGATTGAACTGATACAGCTCGGAAGGCCCGTGAAAGATGCGGCCGACATTCCACACCACGCCCTTGTCGACCATGCGGTCGCCGACGCCGAGCCTGTCCCAATAATCCAGCGAGCGCTTGGAGAAGCAGATTGCCCGCGAGCCCTCGCCGATCCGGTCGGCGTCATCGAGCACCACGACCGCATGGCCGCGCTGCGCGAGATCGATGGCAAACGACAGGCCCACAGGACCGGCGCCCACGACGACGACCGGATGCTCGGCCGGCGCGACCTGGTTCTGGTCGCCGTGCCGATGATAGCCGAACTGAACCTTCGCCTGGCTCGCGCCCTGCCCCGGATTGGCCTGCACCATGGCTTGCTCGCCTTGTGGTTTTCTTGAATTGTCGAAGCGACCGACATTTCCTCGGGTCAGACCTCCAGCCGACTTGCCAGATAGTCTCACCTGCAACTATTCTAAAGCTGACGGCCTCGGCCGCGTCAACTCAAAAATCGGAGCGCGATCGTGGCCGATCCATCAGCAGCGACGTCCCGGCGACAGGCAAAGACCGTCGCTGGCCGGAATGCCGCAGCGCGACATGACGACGAGCGGCTCGACCTGTTCAAGTTTGCGCCGTTTCGGCTGAATCGCCTCGCCGCCGAGGTCAGCGCGGCGCTCGCCAGCGAATACCGCGAGCGTTACGGGCTCGACATTCCGGAATGGCGTGTGCTGGCGACGCTGGGCTTCCGCCGCGAGGCGTGCAGCGCGCAATATGTCGCAGCGTGCACACGTACGCACAAATCGACGATCAGCCGCGCCGTGACGTCGCTGCTGGAGCGGCGACTGATCGAGCGGGTCGAGAACGCCGACGACCGCCGCGAATTCCGGCTGCGCCTCACGCGAAAGGGCAAGACGCTCTACGAGGAGCTGATCCCCCGCCTGCAGCAGCGCGAGCGCGAGATCATGGCCTGTTTGTCCGCCGACGAGCGCAAGACCTTCGACCGGCTGATCGGCAAGATCGAGGCGAGCCTCGATCTGATCCAGACCAGCGAGGAAGCCGACGCCAAGCAGGCCTATTAGTTGCGAAGGTGCAGGGCGGGCAAAGCGCCGCCACAGGCGGGCGCGTGCCCGCCGTTCTTCGTCGAGTCGACAAAGGACACAGTGCAGTCGCCATTGCCTATCCTTCGGATCAGGTCGCAGACGAACGCCGCCGCTCTTCCGGGACGTCGAGCCCTTCACTGCCCTCGCCGCGCCAGCGCAGGATCTCCATCGCCAGCACCGGATGGTTGAAGCCCTTGAGATGCAGATCGTCGATCGGCCGGGCATCGACCGACGCCTCGACCACGCCATACACCCGGCGTGACACGATCACCTGCCCCGCCTTGGCCGCGTCGCACAGCCGCGAGGCGAGATTGGTGACGCTGCCGATCGCGGCGTACTCCAGCCGGTTCTCGAAGCCGACCTGCCCGAGCGTGGCGTAGCCGACCGCGATGCCGACGCCGAAGCCCAGGCTGTGGCCGCGGTTCTTCCAGCGCTCCGTCAAATGGCCGATCTCGTCACGCATCTCCAGCGCCATCTTCACCGCGCGCGTGGTGTGATCGTCGAACGGGATCGGCGCATTGAACAGGATCATCACGCCGTCGCCGGCATAGCGGTCGAGCGTGCCCTCATATTTGAAGATCAGCTTGCCCAACGCGGCGTGATATTCGCGCAGCACGTTCATCGCCTCTTCGGGCTCGGTCGTCTCGGTGAACGAGGTGAAGCCGCGCAGATCGCAGAACACGACGGTGACCTCACGGCGGTGGCTCTCCAGCAGCGCGTCGTGCCCGTCCGACGACGCGATGATCTGCGCCACTTGCGGAGCAAGGAAGCGCTCGAGCCGGCGGATGCGCTCGATCTCCCCGAGCTGCTTCTCGACGCGATCCTCCAGCGATCTGTTCCATTCGCGCAGTTGCTCGGTCTGCTCGGTGAGCTTGGCCGCCTGCTGCTGGACGGTGTCATGCGCCAGCGCCAGCTCGCGGCCCTTCTGATCGACCTCGGTGAACAGTCGCGCATTACGCATCGCCAGCACCGCCTGGTGGGCAAAGGTGCGCATCAGACCGATCAGGCTCGCCGGAAACGCGCCCGCCGCGCGCCGAAGCACCACGAGCGCGCCGAGCACGCCCTGCTGATCGACCAGCGGCGTGAACAGCACGGCGTGGAAGCCGGCCGCCACGGCGACGTCGCGCAGCGGGTGATCCGGCGCGGCTGCGAGTTCGGCGATCGCGATCGGCTCGCCGCTGCGAACGGAATCGGCCAGCAGGCTCGTTTCCTCGTCGAGCATGTTGTATGCGGCGTCCGGCGCGCGCTCCACACCCTTGGCTTCGACGAGCCTGAAGCGGCGGGTCGGAGCCTCGTAGGAATAGATCAGGACAGCGTCCGCATGGGTGATCTCGAGCGCCCGCGCCGCCACCGTCGGCAGCACGGCATTGAGATCGAGCGAGGACGAGACCGCACGCCCAACCTCCTCCAGCACCTTCAGCTCGTTGATCGACTGCGCGAGATCGCGCGTACGCTCCTCGACCTTGGCTTCGAGCACCGCATAGGATTGCGCGAGCTGGCCGGCCATACTGTTGAACTGATCGGCCAGCTCCTCAAGCTCGTCGTGCGTCTTGACCTCGATACGCTGGGCGAAGTCACCGGCGCCAAGCTTGCGCGCGCCGGCGCGCAACGCGGTGATCGGAACGAGCATGCGGCGCGCCAGCAACGAGCCGGCGAGAATCGCAACCGCAAGGCCGAGCGCGATCAGGAGCGCGCCGCGCAACAGCTGATCGCGGATCGGGGCAAGCGCATGCGCGGTCGACTGCTCGAAGAAGACGACCCAGCCGAGCTTGGGCAGCGTCGCGACCGCCGACAGCACGGCATGCCCCTCGCTGTCGGTCCCGGCGGCCAGCGCCTGGCCGTCGGGCGCCAGCATCGCCGCCACCTGGGGCAGCTTGGCGAGGTCCTGGCCGACCGCCGGCCCCTTCGCCGAGCTCGCCAGCACCTGGCCCTTGGGGTCGACGACATAGGCGATCCCGACCTTGCCGACCTGCGCCTCGGTCATGAAGTCGTCGAGAAAGTCGAGATCGATGTCGGCCACGGTCACGCCGGCATTGAAGCCGGAATGCGCGACCGAGATCGACATCGTCGGCTGCGCGCCCTTGAAGGTCACGGCCGAGAAATGGCTGCCATGGGTGACGGTGTCGGTGAAACGCAGGTCGCGCGACAGATCATTGCCCGAGGAGAACGAGATCGAGGTGCGCGAGACCCGGAGCTGCTCGCGGCCCTGGCCGTCGAGCTGATAGAGCTGCCGCACCGCCGGCGCCTGGCTCAGCAGCTGCACGTAATCGGCGCGGCGCAGCTCGAGCGTATTGGCGCTCGCCCGCGTCACCCAGCTGATCTGGCGTTGCAGATCCGAAACCGCCTGGTCGATGCGCCGGGCGCTCACATCGGCCTTCTCGGCCATCGCGGCGGTCAGGCTTGCCTTGGTCGACTGATAGCTGATCCAGGTTTCGGTCGCGCCGTTCACGGCCAGCACGAACACGACGAGTCCGACCAGCGACACGACATATTTGGCGAACAGGCCCTGCCGCAGCGACCAGCCTCTGTTCTCGACCCCGTTCATCCGGACCCCTCACGCGCGGCATGGCCGAGGTTGAAACCCCGGATCGGCGCGTCCGCTGCCATCCTCGCGACAGCGACACATCACAGACGGAACCGCCCGTGGGCCGAGCTGGTCCGTTCACCGGGATGCGTTTAGCACAGAATGAGAGGCAGGACGGCTTCCGATGCAGCCCCTATGGTAGCGATGATTGTCGCCGTCGCATCCTCCATGCAGAGGAGCGGGCCGCTCGTCGCGCGACGGTTCAGTATTACCTATTGAAGATGCGCTTCAAGACGTCGTTCATCGGCTGGCTGTCCTGCGTGCCATCCGGTGTATCGGACGAGCTTCCGGCAGCCGCGGCACCCGAGCCGGAGTCGGTCGGCGGCGGGCTGACTGGCGCCTGCAGCAGCGGCGCCGCGCCTTCGGTCGGATTGAGCGTCCGGCCGCGGCTTCTGACGGGCGGCTGAGTGCCCTGCTGCAATCCCTGCTGGATCAGATTGCCGATGGCGGCGCCAAGCTCGCCTCCGAGCAGACCGGACTGCCCATTTGCCGGCGCCTGCGCATTCGGGGCCGATGGCGCCGCATTGGGGACCGTGCCGCTGCCGGACGTGGAGTTGCCGATCAGGCCGCCGATGCCGTTGATCAGATTGTCCAGCCCGGCGCCGTCCTTGCCGAACAGCCCCTGCCCCATCTGCTTCAGCTTGGCATAGGCGGCGTCGGGATTGTCGAGGATGCCGGCCATGTCGGGATAGAAGCGCGGCTGGCTCCAGGGGCCGTCGATCACGACGGGAATGCCGAGGCCGACCGGATCCGAGGCGCGGCCCTGCCCTTCCGTCGTCATCACGAGCTTGGGCTCGACGCGCATCGCCAGCGCGCGATTGCCGAGATCGATCGTGCCTGCGCCGGTGACCTTCACCAGCGGTCCGACCAGGTTGAGATCGCTCGTCGCCGCCTGGCCGCGTTCGATCTGGAACGAGGCCGAAAGCTGCGTGAGATCGGTGGTGAGCTCCTTGGCATCCTGCCAGCCCGACAGCGGATTGGTCGTCAGCGAGCGGATCATCTGCGCGACGTTGATGCCGCGGATCGCGCCGTCCTGGAACAGCAGGAACGCCGAGCCGCTCAGATTGCTCATGATTGCCTGCTGGCTGGCGCCGTTCGAGCGCAGCGCCAGCTTGCCCTGCATCCGCGCGTCCAGCTTGTCGAAATCAGCGACGTTTTGCAGCAGCGGGAGGGCCCGGACGCCGACGAGATCGCAATGCATCGCGTAGGCCGGATTGCCCGTTGACGCGTCGATCACGACCTCGCCGCTGGCCTGGCCGGTGTAGAGGCCGAGATTGGTGACGGTTGCCTTCAGCACCCCGCCGGCCAGCGACGCTTCCGCGTCCAACGGGCCGAGCCGCGCGCCGGCGATGCTGATGTCCGTCGCGGACAGCTTCACGCGGGCATCGACGTAGTTCAGCCCCCGCAGGTCGATCGCTGCGGTGCTCCACCCAGCCGTGCCGCGAGATGCTGCCGGGCCCGCAACGTCGAGGCGGCGCACGTCGAGGTCGACCTTCACCAGCGGCTTGCTCGCGAGGTCGACCGAGGCCCAGCCGTTGAAATCGCCGTCGCCAAGCGCGCCGCTCAGGCCGTTGATCATGACCAATGAACCATTCAGGCGGACATCGGCGCGGCCGGCGAGAACACCGCGAAACGCGCTCTCCATTCCGATCTTGAAGTCGACCGGCAGGGTCTGCCGATCGATCGGCATAGAAGGCGCCGCCGACGTGACCTCGAACGTCACCGGACGGTCGCCGGCCCGCGCCGCTCCCGCAATCCTGATCTTGCCGTCATCGCTCAGCGAGGCGGTGGCACCAATGCCCTCGATACGGTTCTCGACGCGATCCCGGGCGTTGGAGAGGATGACGGCACCGTCCCTGACCGTAACGCGCTCGACCCGGACCGAAGCTGCGGCGTCCGGCTTCGCCGCCGTACGGTTCCGCGGCGCGTTGTCGCGCAACCGTTCGCGCAGCAACGGCAGGTACAGCGTGGGTTTGTCGATGACGACCTCGCCGATATCGGCCCGGCCGGACCACAGGCTCGACAGCGCCATGTCGGCCTGCAGCCTGCCGATCGTCAGCCGATTGTTGCCGTCCCGCTCCTTCGGATCCTGCAGGGTGATGTCGGTCAGCGTGGCATGCAACGACGGCCACAGGCTGACGCGGGCGGAGCCGGCAATGCTCAAGCGGTAGCCGGTATCGCGTTCGACGCGGTCCTGGATGGCGACCGTGAGGAAGCTCGCCGGAAGTCCAAAGGCAAGCGCCAGGGCGAGCACGACGATGACGACGCCAACCAAACCGCCTGCGATCTTGAATGCTTTCATGTCGATGTCCCAAGCGCGACGCGCGAGCGGTCTCCACCGGTTAGCATGCGGCAACGCCGACCGGGTTCAATTCGAATTTTTCTCAGAACGAGAACCGCCCCGTGAGCGACCAAACTAGGCGCAAGCCCCTGCGCCCTTATGTGACTTATGACACACTTCCGCCCGGGCGGATTCTGTAACTGAGGCGATAAACCCAATGCCGAAGGTATAGTGATGAGCAAGCAGGCCGAATTTGCGGTCATTCTCAAGATGAATCCGATGTTCGCGGACCTTGGTGCCGACGAGCTGCAGCGGATCTCGAACCTCTGCCATACCCAGCATCTCTCCTCCGGCGAGGTCTTGTTCCAGAAGGGCGATCCCGGCAATGCCCTGTTCGGGGTGCGGCGCGGCCAGATCCGAATCGAGACCGGCGCCACCGACGGCAGCCGGCTGACCCTCAACTTCATGGGGGCCGGCGATCTGTTCGGCGAGGTCGCGGTGCTCGACGGACAGGAGCGCACGGCCGACGCCACGGCCGGTGAAGCGACCGAATTGTTCGTGCTCCGGCGCGAGGATTTCCTCAGCTTCCTGGAGCGCGAGCCCAAGGTGGCGATCAGGATCATTCAACTGCTGTGCCAGCGCATCCGATGGCAGAGCGAGCGCATGGAGGAGTCCGTCCTGCAGCCGCTGCCGGTGCGGCTGGCGCGCCGGCTGTGCGCCCTGGCGGAGGATTTCGGTTCGGAGGTGCATATCTCCCAGGAGCAGCTCGGCGTCTTTGTCGGCGCGGCGCGCGAGAGCGTCAACCGTCAGTTGCAGGCCTGGCGCAAGGACAGCATCCTGGACCTGCAACGCGGCCGCATCCTGCTGCACGACCTGACCAAACTCAACACGATCGCCCGCAACGAATGAGGATGGAGCACATCGCGCTCCATCTACAAGGACGATGGTGATAGCGACGTGACGATCTGCCGGGTCATGATCAGCTGATCCTCGTCGCCCCCGCGACGCGCAGCGGACGTCGGGGGCACGCGCCAATTCTGTCCGTTCCAGGCCGAGGCGATGGCGGGAACCGTCCACCGTGCATCGTTTCGTATCGGCCCCGGCCAAACATGATCGCAATTGGGCCATCGCACCTCACAATTTGCGACATGAACCCTTTTTAACAATTCTAACAAGGGGTCGATCCGCCGGCGGCGAGCTCCGTTGGGCTGCGCGCATCGGCGTGTCGGCGAGCGTTGTCGCGTCGGACCAGGTGAGTTGGAAGTGCGGTCATGAGTCTTGCGTTGCCGGCGATTGCGGTCGAGGCGAACGGTTCGGTTGCCCGCTGGCGCAGAGCGCTCAATGTCTGGATCGACGCCGTCGAGGACGGCTGGGCGGTGCCCGCGCTGATCGTGGGGTTCGTCGCGGCCTGGATGGTCTATTTCTCGATCGCCTATGTCGGCGGCGATCTCCACCAGGACGTGATCGAGACCTGGTCGCTCGGGCGCAGCTTCGCGTGGGGCTCGACCAAGCATCCGCCGCTGATGGGCTGGGCCGCGCGGGCCTGGACGCTGGTGTTTCCGCTGACGAACTGGTCCTTCAACCTGCTGGCGCTGACGAACGCGGCGGTCGGATTGTGGGCCGTCGATCTGATTACCCGGCGCTTCGCGCGTGGCGACAAGCGCCTCGTCGTGCTGCTGCTGCTGATGCTGCTGCCGATCTATCAATTCCATGCGCAGCGCTTCAACGCCAATGCCGTGCTGCTGTCGAGCTGGCCGTTGGCGACCTGGTGCTTCCTGCGCTCGTTCGAGACGCGCAAGGCAGGCTGGGCCATCGCGGCCGGGCTGGCCGCCGCGCTCGCCATGCTCGGCAAATACTACTCGATCTTCCTGATCGCCGGCTTTGCCGTGGCCGCGCTGTGCCACCACGACCGGCGCGCCTATTTCAGCTCGGCGGCGCCCTGGGTCGCCGCGCTCTCCGGCCTCGCCGCGCTGGCGCCGCATCTGGTCTGGCTCGCCGCCACCGGTGCGCAGCCGTTCTCGCATGCGATCGCGCATCACGTCGGCAAGACCGGCGCCGCCGCGCTGCTCGAGGGCAGCGGCTTCCTGCTGGCGATGGCCGGCATCGCCGGCATCCCCGGCCTGATCTGGCTCGCGATGACACGGCCGCGCTTGGGCCGGGTGCTGAACGATGCGCTCAGCCTCGGCTCCGGGCTCCGCCTGCTGGCGATGATCGGTCTCGGCAGCGTGGTCTTCCCTGCCCTGATCTCGGTGATCTTCCGCACCGACATGCCGCCGCTGTGGGGCTTGCAAGGCGTCTTCCTGCTCGTGATCGTCATCGTCTGCGGCGCCAGCTATCAGGCTCCCCGCGATTTGACGGCCAACCTTGCCGCAATCGCCATCAGCATCACCGCCATCGCCGCCACCATCGTTGCGCCGCTGCACGCGCTGTATCGGAACTACGCTCCGCTGAGCGAGGGCCGCAACTTCTATGTGCCCGCGGTCGCCGAGCTCGATCGCCTCTGGCGGACCGCAGCGAGCACCGGGCTGCCCGCGGTGGGTGGCGATGACGGGCTGGCCTTCGCCGCGGCCTTCTACGGCACTGATCATCCACGCTATGAGTTGAGCCTCGTGCATCCGCGTGAGCTGCAGCTCCCGAGCGAAGCGCTGACCGCACAGGGCTGGGCCGCGCTGTGCTACGACACCGACATCTCCTGCATCTCCGGAATGAGCGCCGTGGCGGCGCGAGCCAAGCATTCGGTGCAGGCGGGCTTCACGCTTCGCACCAACCTGTTCGGCTGGCAGGGCGCCAGCCAGGGCTTCGTCGCACTGGTCGTACCGCCGGAGACGCCGCCGTCGTCGGCGCCTTCGCAAGGTCCCTACGATCTCAGCGCACGCCGGCGTCTGCCGAGGACGACGAACTGACGCCGGCTCCCTTAACTCATTCCGCCGCCGGAGTGATCGCCGGCGGCGGCTTGTGCTGATGCCCGGCGTCCGGCGCGTGTTCGGACGGCGCCTCCTCAGTGCCGTCCGACACGATGAGCTTGCGGCCGAGACGCGCGAACAATGCGCCGACGTCGTCCATCACCAGGAACATCGCCGGCACGAACAGCAGCGATAGCACGGTCGAGAACACCAGGCCGCCGATCACCGCGAGCGCCATCGGCGAGCGGAATTCGCCGCCCGCGCCGACCGCGAGCGCGCTCGGCATCATGCCGGCGACCATCGCGATCGTGGTCATCACGATCGGGCGCGCCCGCTTCATGCCGGCATCGATGATCGCCTCATCGCGCTTGGTGCCGGCATGGATCGCCTCGACCGCGAACTCGACCAGCATGATCGCGTTCTTGGTGACGATGCCCATCAGCATCATCATGCCGATATAGACGGGGATCGTGAGCTGCTTGCCGGTCAGCATCAGCGCGCCGATGGCGCCGCCGATCGACAGCGGCAGCGAGAACAGGATGGTGATCGGCTGCAGGAAGGTGCCGAACAAGAGCACCAGCACCGCATAGACGATCATCAGGCCCGCCGTGATCGCCGTGATGAAGCCGGAGGCCAGCTCGTTCAGGCTCTCGGCATCGTCAGACGGAATCAGCTTAACGCTCGCCGGCATCGTCTTTCTGACCGGCAGCTCGTCGATCAGCTTGGTCGCATCGCCGAGCGCCGCCAGTCCGACGAGATCGGCCGAGACCGTCGCCTGCCGGCCGCGATCGTAACGGCTGATGCTGGTCGGCCCCTGGTCGAGCTTGATGTCGGCGACGACCGCCAGCGGCACGCCACCCTTCTCGCCATATTGGCCGAGCGGCACGCGGAGCTGCTCGAGGATCTTCACGTCGCTGCGCGCCGCATCCTCCAGCTGCACCCGGATCGGAACGAGGCGGCCGCCCACGTCATATTTCGCCAGCGCGGGCCCGACGTCGCCGATGGTGGCGACGCGGATCGTTTGCGACAGGCTTTCGGTCGACACGCCGAGGCGCGCGGCGAGATCGGCGCGCGGCTGCACGCGCAATTCCGGCCGGTCGAGCGAGGTGTCGGACACCACGTTCGAAATGATCGAGATCCGCTTCATCTGCGAGGCGAGCTCGCTCGCGACATTGTCGACCAGCTTGGGATCGGAGCCGGTCAGCACCAGCTTGATCGGGCGCAGGCCGTTCTCGTCGGTGAACCAGAAGCGAATGTCGGGGATGGTCTCGAGATCCTTGGTGATCTCGAGCTCGAGCTCCTTCTGGGTGATCTTGCGCTCGGTCTTCGGCGTGTAGTTGACGATCATGCCGGCGCGGCGCACCTCCATGGCGCCCTGCAGCCGGCCACCGTCCACGAACACGCTGCGTACCTCGGGCCGCTTGCGCAGGCGCGCCACGATGTCCTCGGTCACCTTCTCGGTATAGGCGAGCTGCGCGCCGGGCGGCAGCTCGATCGCGAGCAGCGATCGCGCCGCGTCCTGCGCGGGCAGGAACCCTTGCGACAGCAGCGTCGTGCTCCAGATCGAGGCTGCGAAGATGCCGATGCCCAGGAGGACCGTGACGAAATAGTGCTTCACCGACCACGTCACGATGCGCTGATAGGCACGCAGGATGAAGCCCGGCGGCGGATCGTCATGGTCGTGGTGCTTGAGGAAATAGGCCGCCAGCATCGGCGTGACGAAACGCGCCGCCAGCAGCGAGAAGAACACCTGGACCGAGACGGTGATGCCGAACTGCTTGAAGAACTGCCCGGCGATGCCGGACATGAAGCTGGCCGGCGCGAAGATCGCGATGATCGTCAAACTGATCGCGATCACCGCGAGCCCGATCTCGTCGGCGGCGTCGAGCGCCGCGCGATAGGGCGACTTGCCCATCCGCATGTGGCGCACGATGTTCTCGATCTCGACGATGGCGTCGTCGACGAGGATGCCGGTCGACAGCGTGATCGCCAGGAACGAGACCATGTTCAGCGAGAAGCCGAGGATGTCCATCGCCCAGAACGCCGGGAAGATCGACAGCGGCAGCGAGATCGCCGCAATGACGGTGGCCCGGAAGTCGCGCAGGAACAGCAGCACGATGATGACGGCGAGGATCGCGCCCTCGAACAGGGTCGAGATCGCGGCATCGTAGTTTCCCTTGGTGAACTCGACGGAGGTATCGATCAGTCGGAGATCGACATCGGGATGTGCCGCCTTGACCTGGTCGATGCGCTTCTGCACCGCCGCGGCAACGACCACGTCGCTGGCGCCCTTGGCACGCTTGATGCCCAGTGCCACCACCGGCTCGCCGTTGAAGCGGGCGAAGGTGCGACGGTCGGCGATGGTGTCGGTGACCGTGCCGAGATCCGCCAAGCGGACCTCGCCGCCGCCGAACAGCGGGATCATCGTGTTCGACAGCTCGTTCAACGTCTTGGCGCCGGCGAGCGTGCGGATCGCCTGGTCGTTCTTGCCGATCTCGGCGCGGCCGCCGGCGACGTCGACATTGGTGCCGCGCAGGCTCTGGCTGACATTGACGGCCGTCAGGCCCATGGCCTGCAGCCGATCGGGATCAAGCGACACCAGGATCTCGCGCTCGACACCGCCGATGCGCTCGACCTGGCTGACGCCGCGGACGCCCTGCAGCTCGCGCTTGACGACGTCGTCGACGAAGAAGGACAGCTGCTCCGGCGTCTTGCCCGGCGAGATCGCGGCGTAGGTCACGATCGGCAGGCCGATCTTGTCGACGCGCGAAATCAGCGGCTCGGTGACGTTCTGCGGGAGATCCGACCGCACCCGCGTCACGGCGTCCTTGACATCGTTGATGGCGCGGTCGGTGTTGGTCTCGAGCGCGAACGTAATCGTCGTCACCGACAGGCCGTCGGTGATCAGCGACTGGATGTGGCGGGCACCCTCGACGCCGGAAACACCGTCCTCGATGATCTTGGTGACCTGGGATTCGAGCTCCGACGGCGCCGCGCCGAACTGCGCCACCGCCACCGAGATCACCGGGATGTCGGCATTCGGCAGCCGGGTGACCGCGAGCTTGGTGAAGCTCATCCATCCCAGCACCAGCAGGATGATGGAGAAGAGGATCGAGGGCAGCGGGTTCCGGATCGACCATGCCGAGATATTCAGTGCCATCAGCGTACCCGCGTGCGATCGATGTCTTCGGCAAACATGGTCTTGATCTGGTCGCCGTCATGCAGCGAGCTGCCGGCATCGGCCACCACGATCTCTCCCTCGGCCAGACCTTCGAGAATTTCGGTCGAGGTGTCGGATACGAGGCCGACCCGGACCCTCCGGGTCTCGATCGTATCGCCCTTCACGACCTGGATGGTGAGATGATCGATCGCCGTATTGGGAACGGCGACACCGCAGCTCCGCCGCGCGTCGATGTTGGCGCGCGCGAACATGCCGGGCTTGAGCGAGGGATTGCTGGTCAGCGCAATGCGGACATGGCCGAGCTGGGTGGTCCGGTCGACCTGCGGCGCCACCACGCGCAGGCGACCGATGATGTCAGGAAGATTGTCGCGGGTGATGCGCACCGGCGCGCCGGCGCTGAGCTTCAGGAGATGAATGCTCGGCACTTCCGCGTCGAGCTCCAGCTCGTTGTTGACGGCGATGCGGAACATCGGGCCGGCCTGGGGCGAAGCCGGCGCCCCGGCAATCGTGCGCACCTCGGTGACGAGCCCCGCGGCCGGCGCGCGCAGCGACACGGGCCGGCCGGCCGCAGCGGCCGGCGCCCCCGGTTGCGGCGGAGGCGGCGTGAGGCGCCCGAGCTCCTGGTTCTCAGTAACCGTGTCGCCTTCCTTCACCAGAACGTCCGTGACGCGCGATCCCTCCTGGTCGGCGCCGACCACCGCCTCGCGGCGTGGCACGACGAAGCCGGTGACGCGCACGAGATCGGAGAAGCAGGCCTTGCCGGCCTTGGTGACGAGCACCTGGGCCTGCATCCGCGGCTCCTCGGCGGCGGGATGCGGACGATGCTCGTACCAATAATAGCCCGCGACCAGGGCCACGAAGACGACCACGCTGGCCGCGGTCTTGAGGGATTTGGGCAGCTTCATCGCAGAGCAGATCCGGTCGGCACGAGATGCGGTTTCACGGTGGGGCGGCTGTTCCGGCCGGCGTGGAGCAGACCGGCCCGACGAGACGATGCGCCCCGCAACGCTGCGAGACGCATCCGGTCACCTCGATGTGCTGCCACGCGGCCCCCGACGGCGTTATGCAGACGTGCTACTTGGCCGCCGTCTTGCTCTGCATGTTGACGACCTGGACGCGGCGGTTCACCTCGGCCAGCGGCCGGCTCGGATCCTTCAGCTTGCTCTTGCCGTAGCCGACGGTGACGAGGTCGGCGCCGGCGATGCCGAACTTCTCGACCAGATAGCGCTTGATCGCATCGGCGCGACGCTCCGACAGATCCTGATTGTAGCCGTCGGCGCCGGCGGCGTCGGTGTGACCGGCGACCACGAAAGTCGATCCCTTCAGGTCGGGGCTGGTCAGCGCCCGGCCGAGCGCCTGCACCGAGGGCATCGACTTCTGGCTGATGTTGGCGGAATTGTAGTCGAAGGTGATCTCGAGATCGATGTTCGGCTTGGTCTTGGCGACGGCCGCGATCTCCTCGCGCTCGGCGATCGACAGCGAGCGGGTCGAGCGGCCGCGGATGCTCTGCAGGAACTTGTCCTGCTCCGGCGCGACGGCCGGCGCGGCCTCCGACGGCGGCGACATCGACAGCCCGCGGGTCAACGGCTTCTTCGGCCCGGCCAGCGCGCGGACGATCTGATCTTCCGTCACGTCCTCGGCGGCGAAGGCCGGCGTGACGCTCAACGCGGCAGCCGCGCTCACCATCGTGGCGACCAGAAGACCGGCCAGGCTGGCGGCTTTGCTCAGGTTCGTTTTCGGTGCGGTCATTGCCAATCCCTCCTCGCGCGCGACTCACGCGAACTCATGTCCCACCTCATCGCGAACGGCCCCGCTCACGATGTCGGCTGTTCGCTCGATATGTCGGTCCGGCGCGCCGCATGGTTCGAGACGGCCGGACGGCGCGCGCAAAAAATCAGCGCACGCCGTAGCCTTCGAACTCGCGGGCGATGTTGGGGTCCATCGCCTTGGCGTTGGCGATGTCGAGCGCGCCCTCCTGCGCGGCGCCGTTGCGCTGCTTGGCCAGACCCCGTCCGTACAAGGACGAGGTCAGCCGCGGATTGATCTTCAGCGCCGCATCGAAATCGGCGATCGCGTTCTTGGCCGCGCCGCTCTTGAGATTGACGAGGCCGCGGCTGTCGAGCGCGTCGACGAAATTCGGCCGCAGCCGCAGCGCCTCGTTGCAGTCGCGCAGCGCGGCCTGCAGCTCGCCGACGACGGTGCGGGCCCAGCAGCGGTTGTTGAGCGCCTCGACGTCCTTCGGATTGATCCGGATCGTATCGTCGAAATCGCGGATCGCCTGCGCATAGGCGCCCTTGCTGGCATAGACCTGACCGCGACGGTACAGCGCGCTGGCGTCCTCGGGATTGGCGGCGATCTTGGCGGTCAGGCTCTTGATGGTCGGGTCCTCGGCGAACGGATCTTGCGCCGGAGCAGCCGGGGCTGCGGGTGCGACCGGAGCCGCGGGTGCGACGTTCGCGACCGGCGGCAGGGGCGCCGGCGTCGGCGCAGGCGGAAGCGGCGCGACCGGGGCAGGCGGCGGCGTATCCACCTTCTGGACCGGTGCGGGCTGAGGCGCTGGCGGAGCCGGCGGCAGCGGGGCCGGCACCGGCGGCGCCACGACCACCTGGGTCGGCGTCGGCGCAGGCGTCGGAACCGGCGCGGGCGCCGCGGTGCTCTCGACCGGCGGGGCCGGGCGGGCGCCGCCCGCGCCCGGCACGAAGGAGAAGTCCTCCGCCAGCGACGACGAGATCCACGGCACCTGCTCGCTGCGCGAGGCCCGCGTCACGCCGACGCGGGTCCGGTTCAGCGTCTCCTCGGCGGTGAGGTCGGGAACGCGGATCTCCTTCAGCAGCTCCTGCACGAACAGGCTGCGGTCGCGGCCGGTATCCGACACCACGGACGACAGAGCGGCCGAGTACATCACCAAGGTACCGCTCGGCGCGATCACCGGCGCGAGGCCGGCCGACGCCGTGCGGAACCGGCGCTCATAGGGATTGCGCCGGGAGGCATCGAGCAGCGCGATCTTCACGCCGGCGCCGCGGCTGTTGATCTCCTGCAGCACCTGCTCGAGGCTGATGCCGTCGCGCCGCACATCGGCCTCCTGCCAGATCTGCGCGTCGATCGGGATCATGTAGCTGGTGCGGCTCGACTGGATGCCGAAGCCGGAGAAGAACACCAGCGCCACCGAGCCCGGCTTGATCTTGCCATAGAGCCGTTCGAGCCCGCGGCGCATCGCATCGCCCGTGGCGTTCTCGAGCGTCTCGACGGCGAAGCCGTCGCGCTTCAGCTCGTCGGTGAGATCGCGCGCATCGTTGAGCGGTTCCTTCAACGGCGCTTCGGCATCCGGATATTTCGCGTTGCCGATCACGAGAGCGAAGCGGTCGCCGGCCGCATCAGCGGGGCCGGACCACATGATCGAGAACATCAAACCGAGCAGCAACAGCAGGCGAAGCGTCATCACGATGGCGGTCCAGCAAACAGGCGCCGTCCAGCTTGCGCCGCGGCGACCTTATCCCACGCGTCAGGCATTATCAAATCGCCGTGACGACACGTCAACCGCTTGCAGCGATTGAGGAATCGTCGAGTGCGACAGCCGCCGATGCTGTGGCTCTTGCGAGCCTGCGCTTCCACGACACCGCCCGACCATGCCGCGATACCGGCGTCATGCAATGTGAGATGCCTCACGCTTTGTCTCGGCCGACCGCGGTCCGGTTCGACGTCCACGGCAATTGACCTTCGGCGCCGGCGGTGGCTCGATGCCGGCAGGCGCGATCACCGACGCGCCCAACAACGAGAACGAGAAGGCCTGATGGGGAACGCCACCGAGATCTACGCGCTGCGCTATGCGACGATGTCGCCGCGCACCTTGCACATGAACTTCCTGCAGCCCGATCCGCACGACACCACGGCGCAGGACCTCGACTATTTCGTCTGGCTGATTCGCACCGGCGGCCGCGACATCCTGGTCGACACCGGCTTCAACGCCGCGGAGGCCGAGGTCCGCCACCGCACCCTGACCCGCGACCCGGTCGATGCGCTCGCTTCCTTCGGCGTCGATGCCGCCGGCATCCGCGACATCATCGTCACACATCTGCATTACGACCACGCCGGCAATCTCGACCGCTTTCCCAATGCGCGCTTCCATCTGCAGGAGCGCGAGATGGCCTATGCCACGGGCCGCTGCATGTGCCTGGGCATGCTGCGCTACCCGTTCACGGTCGAGCACGTCACCACCATGGTGCGGCACGTCTATGGCGAGCGCGTCACCTTCCACAATGGCGACGGCGAGGTCGCGCCCGGCGTGACCGTGCACCGCGTCGGCGGCCATTCCGACGGGCTGCAGGTGGTGCGCGTCGACACCGCGCGCGGTCCCGTCGTGCTCGCCTCCGACGCCGCGCATTACTACGCCAATCTGCAGCGCCGCAGCCCGTTTCCGATCGTCTACAATGTCGGCGACATGGCGCAGGGCTGGGAGACCGTCGAGCGGCTCGCCGGCCATCCGGATCGCTTCATCCCCGGGCATGACCCGCTGGTGACCGAGCTGTATCCGCGCGTCAACGAAGCGGCCGATGCCTATGCGCTGCACGTGGCGCCGTCGCGGTCGTTCGCGACATAGGGGCGAAGAACCTGTTCGTCTGATGTGATTGTCAAACAGCCCACGCGGCTGCAGGTCCGCGCTCTCGCGGCGCGTTTCGCGTCCGAGCTGTGATCGTCGTGAGACCCTCTTCGAGACAGAGGGCGCAGGGAAGGCCAGGCCTCGGCTGAGGCCTGCGGTCCGCGTGCAGCAAACAAGCACGCGGCAGAACCACAGGTCAGCCGGACGACCCGGCCCTCCCTGCACGACGGCTTTACGGATTATACGCAGTCTCCCCGGTGACCGGCTGGTTTGCCACCGTAGCGACAACGCGCGCATCACGCCCGTTGCGCGGACCTCAGCGTCGGGAGGCCAGGACCCTGCGACTTCACCGTCCACGGCATGGCGTACGTCGGCATGCTCTGAGCACGCTGCGCCACGCCGTGGCCATCGCATCCCACCCCAACGCGTCGTGACGTTCGCGAGGCGCCCCTCTTCAATGAGGCGGGACGGGCGGAAATGTCCGCCTGATTTGCCCGACGACACAAGAGATTTCTTTTTTGCCGAAGATCTGGACAAGCCAAATCAGCTTGAATTCACTAGACAAATTCGCCGGACGCGACCAAGGATTGCGGATGCTTTTCTGACGAGTTCATTGAGCCGCGATGGGGGCGTCCAGCAATTTCGACTTTCTCGCCGGCCAGGACGAGCGCCGGCGCGGCTGGGCGCGCTCGCCGAGCGGCTGGAAGCGGCGATCCTGACCAAGGCGTTCAAGGGCGGGCTCGTGCCGCAGGCACCCGAACGCGCCAACGGCGAAAAGCAAGTGTGCTAATAGGCCCATTGCTGCTGCGAGCCCTCCCTCACGCTAAGTCGACCCGTCAACCTTGCGGCTGGCAGCGCTCAAGTGACGAGCCAGCGGAGGATGGATCAGCTTTAGCGCATATAAGAATGACAAACACAACCGGTGCGGGCATGATGCTTATTCCCGCATACGGAGAGTCGATATGACGAGGAAACTGCTCCTAGCAAATGTTGGCCTGGTGAGCCTCTCGCTAGCTTTACTGATAGTTGCAGCGGCCGTTTACCCGAAGTTCGGGGACTTCCTAAAGAACTTCTCAAACCTAATCTTGGCGGTCGCTGCGGCATATTTGACGTATTGCTTCCAGCGGCGACAAGCGTTCTTGGTTTCGCTCCGGGAGATTTGGCACCAATGCATCGAAGCGAAGGCCGAACTAGTTGATTACACCCATGATCCGCAGCCCGATCAAGCGAAATTCGGCAAGGCACATCGCGCGATTTCAACAGCGATCGATATGATGAGAGCCGCGTACCGCAACGTAGAGGAAACAGAGGCGTCCATCGGTTTCTTCCCATTCGAACCCCTACATGACATGAGGAGATCGCTTGAAAAAATTGGATTCGTGAATGTGAGCCATCAATCCCAGCAGTTAGCTCGCAAGGAAATGCTATCAGCTTGGAACGCATTCCGCTGGTCATTCCTCAGGGAGTTTTCCGCAGCTGGACCTACTCATTACATCGTAGAACGGAACAAGAGAGACCCAAGGAGACCTCCTGAGCAGGCGCCGAAAGGAGCGTAGAGGACGCAATCCGCCAGTGGCGTCGCTCAATTGTTTCGAGGTTTCCGGCTTGGTCCGCTGGTCCGCGACCGCCTCGATCGGCCCTGCCTGTCCAGCTCGACCGCGTCGGAATGAGCGCGTGGGCGCGCTCTCGCTCACCAGATCAATGCAGCTCCACCGACACCTTCTTCGCGAGGTGCTCACCGAGGAAGCGTACGTCCCAGTTGGTCAGGCGGACGCAGCCGTGGGATTCCGACTTGCCGACCTTGGAGGGCTCGGCGGTGCCATGGATGCCGTAGCCGTTGCCGACCGAGAGGCCGATCCAATAGGCGCCGACCGGACTGTTCGGGCCGGGCTTGATGGTGAACGGCTTGCGCGCCTTGACGCCCTCGAACGCGTAGTCGGGATTGTAGCGGTAGTTGGGATCGGCATCGCGCGAGGTGACCTTGAAGGTGCCCTCCGGCGTCGGCTTCTCCTCGCTGCCGACGGTGGCGGGAAACACTGCGACCAGCTTGCCGTCCTTGGCGAAGGCCTGCACGTGACCGGCATCCTTGTCGATGTCGAGCCTGGTGATCTCCGGCAGCTTCTCGTCCGGCCTGATCACGTTGGCGACGACGATCTCGCTGCCTTCCTTGTCGAAGGTGCCCTTCGGATTCAACGCCGCGAGCAGCGTCTCGCTCATGTGAAATTTCTCGGCCAGGGCCTCGCGCGGCGAGGTGTAGCCGATTGCCGGCAGGTCCTTCATGTCCTCCATCTTCTGCGGCAGCTTCTTCAGGAACGGCCCTTTCACATCGTCGCGGGTGATGGTGTAGCTGACGATGGCGGGCGCCGGATCGCCGCGCAGCAGCGCATCCCACAGCTCGGGCGTCAGCTTCGCATCGCCGGCGCGGCCCTTGTCGCCCGCAACACCCTTATCGCCGGCGAGCCCCTTGGCCTTGGCGAACGCCGCCAGCGCCTTGCGCGCATTGTCGCCGAACCGGCCGTCGATCTCGCCCGGCGACACATGGGCACGGTCGAGCAGCACCTGGGCGCGGATCGCCACCGGGTCCATCTTCTCCTCGGCCGGCGGCCGCTTGCGCAGCTCGGCGCCGTTGACGGCGTCGGCGGTGAGCTCGGCGGAGATCGCGGGCGTGACGAGGGCGGCGCAGAGCAGAAACGGTATCCAGAGCCGAAGCATGATCGTGATCCCAGGTGACGGACGGCTGACGTTCGGCAGCGTCAACGTGGCGATGACCGGGAAGTTCGGCGCGAACGGGGCGCCGGCTGAACGTCGCGGCCTCCTGGCGCGACTATTGGGGACGCGGGTCGGCTGGCCCGGCGGCGGCGCGTCTGCTATCCCCGGCGACAGCCGTTCGATGATGTGGGTTCGCGAGGATCGGTTTCGCATGGGACATGCCGCAATTGCCGCCACGATGCGCCGGACGCCGCTGCTCGCAGCTCTCGGCCTGCTGGCCCTGATTCAGGCGGCTGCGGCGGCCGAGGATGGCGCGCCGAAGGGCGCCGCGATCAGCGTGCTCAAGGCCACCAAGGCCTGCTTCGACAACACGGTCGAAGTGTCGGGCATGGTGCTGGCCCGCGACGAGACCGCGGTGAGACCCGATCGTCCGGGGCTGAAGGTGGCCGAGGTGATGGTCGATGCCGGCAACACCGTCACCGCCGGGCAGGCCCTGGCGCGACTGACGCCGCCCGAGGGCGGCACGATCACGATCCAGGCGCCGGTTGCCGGCACCGTCCTGTCGTCCAGCGCCACCATCGGCGCCTTCGCCTCGGGCCGCGGCGAGGCGCTCTTCTCGATCCTGGCGCGCAACGAATATGATCTGGTCGGCCTGGTGCCATCGACACAGCTCGCCAAGCTCGCGGTCAACCAGACGGCCAGGATCCGCATCGTCGGCGCCGGCGAGGTCGACGGCAAGATCCGCCGCGTCGCGCCGACCGTCGAGCCGAACAGCCAGCTCGGCCAGGCCTTCATCGGCATCACCGGCAATGCGAAGCTGCTGGTGAACGCGTTCGGCCGCGCGGTGATCAAGATCGGCCAGAGCTGCGGCGTCGCGGTGCCGCTGACGGCGATCCTCTACGATTCCGACGGCACCGTCGTGCAGGTGGTCCGCGCCCAGCGCATCGAGACCAAGCGGGTCGAGATCGGCCTGATGGCCGGCGGCCAGGTCGAGATCAAGGACGGCCTCGCCGAGGGCGAAATCGTCGTCACCCGCGCCGGCGCCCTGCTGCGCGAAGGCGACCCGGTGCGGCCGGTGATGGCGAGCAATTGAGGGCACATCGCAGCGGCAAACGCGCTGCTCACCCTCCCCTGGAGGGCAGGGCAGTCGCATATGGCGACACTGGTCTCTCGCGACGACCAATCCCGGCAGTTGGTTACTCCGTCATGCCCGGGCTTGTCCCGGCCATGACGACGTGGAGAGAGACGAACGCATCATTGCGATCTTCGAATGCGATAGCCCTGCCCCTCCAGGGGAGGGTGAAGACCCGATATGGCGAAGCATCTCGGAGGGAGCGGCCTCAGCTGCCGGCGTTGGCGACGTCCGTGCTGAGGCGGATGTCCTCGACCAGCGAGGACGACACCGACGGCACCTGCTCGCCGTCGGAGCTGCGCGCGATGGCGTTGCGGGTCTTGTTGAAGACGGCCTCGGCGCTCGGGCTCTTGCCGAGCTGGTTGAGCAGCTCCGACACCAGCACGCTGTTGGCCTGATCCTTGGGATCGTCCAGCACCTGGCCCGGCGTCGCCGACGACAGGATCAGCGCGTTGGCGGGCGCCGTGATCGGCGCGAGGCCGTGCGAATAGGAACGGAAGCGGCGCTCATAGGGATTGCGGCGCGAGGCGTCGATCACGACCAGCTTGGCGCGCGCGCCCCGCTCGCGCACGGCATCGAGCACGCGCTCGACGCTGGTGCCCTCGCGGCGCACGTCGGATTCCCGCCAGATCTTGGCATCGACCGGGATCATGTAGCTCTCGCGGCCCGACTGGATGGCAAAGCCGCCGAAGAACAGCATCACCACCGAATCCGGCTTGATCCTGGACTTGAGGCGCTCGATCGCGCGGCTGATGTCGTCCTTGCGCGCATCCTCGACGATGTCGACGTCGAAACCGTCGCGGCGCAGCGCGCCGGTGAGCGCGCGGGCGTCGTTGATCGGCTGGGCGAGCGGGGCGTTGGCGTCGGGGTAGTGACCATTGCCGATGACCAGCGCGAGGCGCGCGCCGGTTCCGGCCGACATGGCGCCCTGCTCGACGGCGTCCGCCTTGCCGCCGTCGATCGACCGCTTGTTCAGGGCAGCATGCGCGCCGAGCGCGAGCGACACCGTGCACAGCAGCGCCGCGGCGATCACGGCCGACCGGCGAGAGAGAGAAGGCTGCCTTGCGGTCATCACGTCAATCCTGGTCCGAGCCGATCCAGTCGTTCCAAAGGGTCGCACCCTTTGGTCGCGCTGGCGCCTCTGAGGTTTGAGGGGTTGCGAGACGATGTGTCGTCACTTTGCGCGCAAATTGCGGCACCGCAACGAAGAAAGGCTTAACCCGAACCCGCCGATCAGGCAACATCGGAACACCATTGACTTTTCAAGCACTTGGAAATTAAGGCGAATTTAACCATGACGCCGATCTCCAAACGGCCGCGGCCGGACCGCCGGAGGGCCACATTGCGGTCAAATCCACAGCCGCCGCAGTGACCCCGCTCACGTTGTCTTTGACCGTCCAGCGTGTCAGTTTGAACCATGTATGCGCGTGACGAGCCGTTGGCCGGGCGCCGTTGCCGTGCATGCCGACCGTCCCGCCCCCGACAACCCGCGAGTCCCGCCGTTGAGTTTGCAATATTTCGCCGGAGCCGCCTGTCGCGCGCTTACGGCCCGGAAGGATGGCCCCTCGCTGTACGAGGTCTGCGATCCCATCCTGCGCCAGCCCGGCAGCGGCGACCCGCATCTGTCGAAATTCTACCGGACCGCGCTCGGCAATCCCGCGCTGCGCACGCTGCTGCGCCGCGCCGGCCTGCCCGAGCTGAACGATTCCGCGCGGCTCAATGCGCTGCGCCAGGCGCTGGTTCTCGCCCGCGACAATCCGACGCCGGACTGGGCGATCGTGGGCGGCCCGATCGCCGAGCTGGTCGACGGCATCAGCTTGCAGCACCCGGCCCCGCCGCGCCGGACCGCGTCGGCGGCGATGCCGCCTGCCGCCGAGATCGACCGCGTGATCCGCGCCTGTGGCGCCGATCTGCTCGGCTCCTACGGCCGTAACGGCTTCATCCCGACCTACGCCGCCTTCAACCTGATCGGCGATCCCGACATCAGGGGGCGCGAGGTCCTGATGGCGCTGCAGGGTCTCGACGCCCGCGGCTACAAGAACTCGACCTTGATGTTCAACCTCGCCCGCGTGTTCATCGCCCGCTCGCCCGCGGCGGCCGTGATCAATCCGCCGTGGCGCGGCATCGCCGAGCCGATGTGGGAGCCGGTGCAGATTCGCCACCGCTCGGCCTATTATGACGCGTTCTTTACCGAGGCGCTGCTGAGCTATCTGGAAACAGGCCTTGCCTCGTCCGCGCAGACCGGCGCGGCGCGCGCCGCCATCGCCGCCATGGTCGAGTTCTGCCTCGAGACCAGCCGGGAGGAGGTGCGCGGCGCCGACGGCAAGAGCTATCATGTCGTCACCGCGCTGGCGCCGCCGCCGCATCCGCGGTTCTCGCGCTTCTTCACCCAGATCAAGCAGGACCTCGGCTTCGGCGTCTACGTGCCGGATTGCGACACCACGGCGTGCTCGTTCTCGGCGGCGACCCAGGCCGGCTCCAACGATCCGATCCTCCACCAGCCGCTGGTCGATTTCTATGCCGGCTATCAGGTCCGCGCCGGCGGCAACGAGCCGCGGGTGACGGTGCCGATCAACGACAACATCGACTACGAGGGCGGCGTCGCCACCTGGATCGACAGCATGGCCGGCGAGCGGCCCTATGGCAACGACCTCGATCCGACCTTGAATCTCGACGTGCTCGAAGTGTCGTTCCGGAATCTGACGCGCTGGCAGATCCTGGAGACCGAGGCGCGACTCGCCTTCATCAGGCGGATCGTGGGCTTCCAGCAGCGGCTGGTCCTGAGCGGCGCCTTCGCCGATCCGCGCGCGCACATCTATTATCTGCCGGAGCTGTACTGCGCCTATTTCGGCCGCTGCTATCACGCCTTCATGGCGCTGCCGCCGGCGGCGCGGCAGGCGATCGATCCCGACGGCGCGTTCGAGCTGATCCGGCTGCGTGTTCTCGCCTATGTCGAGGACGAGCTGGTCGGCCGCGAGATGAACCCGTTCGACGCCGCGCTGGCGCTGATCGCGCTCGGCCATCTCGGCGGCAATGCAGCAAGCTTCGCGCCGGCGGTGCATTGCATCGTGACGTCATTCGGCGAAGGCGGCCGGCGGCACCCGTACCGCGCCTATGAGTGGAACAAGATGAAGACCCCGACGCGGATTCTCGTCGGCGGACCGGAGGTGACCTCGGCCTTCGTGCTGATGGGGCTGGCGCTGGCGCGGCGAGTGACGATGCGGTGAGCCGAGCCATCAGCGGGGGTCGGCTCCCCTCCCCCGTGCGGGGAGGGGAGCGCACCGCTGTCGTGGTTAACGGGCTCGCTTTCTCAACTTATCAACCCTCACCATCGCGCGAAGTTGAGCAAATCAGCCAATCACCGTGCTGGAACGGCCGGGCGATCCGCCGCACAATCGTGGACATTGCCCATCTCAAGGACGACCCGCGCCCGTTCATGCCGATGAAACCCGCTTTGCTCGCGCTGCTCCTGCTGCTGCCCACCGTCGCATCCGCCGCCGACATCACCGGCACGGCCAAGGTCCGCGAGGCCGACAGCGTGATGGTCGGCAACACCCGCATCCGGCTCGGCGGCATCGACGCGCCGTCGGTCGACCAATTGTGCCTCAACAAGGATGGCGAGCGCTGGACCTGTGGCGTGGCGGCGCGCGACGAGCTGATCAAGCATGCCGACGGCAGGAGCTGGACTTGTCATCCGCGTTCGATCGACCGCCGCGGCCGCCAGGTGGCGCGCTGCAACGTCGACGGCGAGGACATCCAGAAATGGCTGGTGCGCAGCGGCTGGGCGCTGGCCTATCGTACCCTGTCGCGCGACTACGAGCCCGACGAAGCCGAGGCGCGTGCCGCCAAGGCCGGCATGTGGCAGGGCGCGTTCATCGCCCCGTGGGACTGGCGGGTGCGCAACAAGAAGACCACCATTCTCGGCGCCACCAAGCCGCCCGAGGGTGCGCGCGCCATCCTGCTCGCCTCGGCCTCGGGCCCGGTGGCGCCGTCCCCGGACTGCACCATCAAGGGCAATGTGAACGGCGCCGGCGAGTGCATCTATCACACGCCGCAGAGCCGCTGGTACGCCCAGATCAAGATGCGGGTCGCCAAGGGCACACGCTGGTTCTGCTCGGTCGAGGACGCCGAGGCCGCCGGCTGCCGCGAGACCCGGCGCTAGGACGGAACACGCCGGCCGGGGCATGCCAGCCCCCCGGCTTCTCCGGCTTTTCTTATGCGGCAGCGCCGCGTAAAAAGGCCCCGGCCCGATCGCGTGCGAGGGCCCCGCCATCACCCCAACGCCAATCGCAAGACCACATCGCCAAGGACAATTGCAATGACCGTTCGCGCGGGCCGGGAGTTTCTGGCCATCCCGGGGCCCACCACGATGCCCGACGAGGTGCTGCAGGCGATGCACCGCCCGGCGCTCGACATCTACTCGAAGCAGATGGTGGAGCTGACCGACGGCATCATGGCCGATCTCGGCCGCCTGTTCGCCACCAAGGGCAAGACCTACATCTACATCGCCAACGGCCACGGCGCCTGGGAGGCCGTGCTGTCGAACGTGCTGGCGCGCGGCGACAAGGTGCTGGTGCTGGAGAGCGGCCGCTTCGCGATCGGCTGGGGCCATGCGGCGCGCGCGATGGGCGCAGAGGTCGAGGTGCTCAAGGGCGACTGGCGCCGCGCGGTGCGGCCGGCCGAGGTCGAGGCCCGGCTGCGCGCCGACAAGGAGCACACGATCAAGGCGATCGTGGTGGCGCAGATCGATACGGCGTCGGGCGTGGTCAACGACATCGAGGCGATCGGCCGCGCGATCAAGGCGTCGGGCCATCCGGCGCTCTACATGGTCGACACGGTCGCTTCGCTCGGCTGCATGCCGTTCGAAATGGACGCCTGGGGCATCGACGTCGCGATGTCCGGCTCGCAGAAGGGTCTGATGACGCCGCCCGGCCTCGGCTTCGTCGCCGCCAATGCGCGCGCCTTGAAGGCGCATGAGCGCGCCGACATGCGCACGCCCTATTGGGACTGGAGCGAGCGCGAGGGTGCCGAGCACTATCGCAAATATGGCGGCACCGCGCCGGTGCATCTGCTGTTCGCGCTGCGCCAGGCGATGGACATGCTGTTCGCCGAAGGCCTGCCGCACGCGTTCCGCCGCCACCAGCTGCTCGGCGAGGCGGTGCGCCGCGCGGTGACGAAATGGAGCGAGGGCCAGGTGATCGGCCTCAACATCGAAGAGCCCGCCGAGCGCTCCAACACGGTGACCACCGTGCTGATCGGCGGCGGCTATGATCCGGCCGTGCTGCAGAATTACTGCAAGGAGCAGTGCGGCGTCGTGCTCGGCACCGGGATCGGCGATCTCAGCGGCAAGGCGTTCCGCATCGCCCATATGGGCCATGTCAACGCCCCGATGGTGCTGGGCACGCTCGGCGTGATCGAAATGGCGCTGGTGGCGTTGAAGATTCCGCACGGCCGCGGCGGCCTCGATGCCGCGATCCAATGGCTCGGCGAGAGCGTGACCCCGTAAAGGACGACATGACCGACTTGAGCACCAAGGCGCCGGCGGCGCCGCGCCGACCCTATACCTTCATCCGTCACGGCATTACCGTGCAGGACGACTATGCCTGGCTGAAGGATGCGCGCTGGCAGGAGGTGCTGCACGATCCGTCGCTGCTGGATGCGGATATCCGCGCCTATCTGGAGGCGGAGAACGGCTATGCCGAGGACGTGCTCGGCCATACAGCGCCGCTGCAGAAAAAGATCGTCGCGGAGATGCGCGGCCGCATCAAGGAGGATGATTCCTCGGTGCCGTCGCCGGACGGCCCCTATGCCTACTTCCGCAAATACCGCGAGGGTGGCCAGCACGAGCTGTTCTGCCGGACGCCGCGCCACGGCGGCGCGGAGACGATCGGGCTCGACGGCGATGCGCTGGCGCGCGGCCACGACTACTTCAAGTTCGGCGGCAGCCGGCATTCGCACGACCACAAGCTCGTGGCGTGGAGCGCCGACACCAAGGGCTCGGAATATTTCACCATCCGCGTCCGCGACTGGGATGGCGGCGATGACCTCGCCGACCTCGTCGAGGAGACCGACGGCGGCGTGGTGTGGTCGCGCGACTGCAAGAGCTTCTTCTACGTCAAGCTCGACGACAATCACCGCCCGATGCAGGTGTGGCGCCACAGGCTTGGCACCAAGCAGGCCGATGACGTGCTGGTGTATGAGGAAAAGGACACCGGCTGGTTCACGCATGTGCACGAATCGACCTCCGGCCGGTTCTGCGTCATCGCCGGCGGCGATCACGAGACCTCCGAGCAGCGGCTGATCGATCTCGATGCGCCCGAGGCACCGCCGCGCCTGGTCGCGGCGCGCGAGACCGGCGTGCAATATTCGATCGCCGATCGCGGCGACGAGCTCTACATCCTCACCAATGCCGATGGCGCCATCGACTTCAAGATCGTCACGGCACCCCTCGCCTCGCCCGAGCGCGCCAACTGGCGCGATCTCATCCCGCATCGCGCCGGCATCTATGTGCTCGACCACGACCTCTATGCCGGCCATCTGGTGCGGCTGGAGCGCGCCAACGCACTGCCGTCGATCGTGATCCGCGATCTCACATCGGGCGAGGAGCATGCGATTGCCTTCGACGAAGGCGCCTATTCGCTCGATGCGATGGGGTCATATGAATTCGACACGACCAATCTGCGCTTCGCCTATTCGTCGATGACGACGCCGTCGGAGGTCTATGACTACGACATGGTGACGCGCGCGAAAACCTTGCGCAAGCGCCAGGAGATTCCGTCGGGTCACAATCCGGCCGACTACGTCACCACGCGCATCATGGCGAAAGCGGATGACGGCGCCGAGGTGCCGGTGTCGCTGCTGCACCGGCGCGACTTCAAGGCCGACGGCTCCGCGCCGCTGCTGCTCTACGGCTACGGCTCCTACGGCCATGCGATGCCGGCATCGTTCAGCGCCAACCGGCTGTCGCTGGTCGATCGCGGCTTCGTCTATGCCATCGCGCATATCCGCGGCGGCACCGACAAGGGCTGGGGCTGGTACCTCCAAGGCAAGCGCGAGAAGAAGACCAACAGCTTCGACGATTTCGCAGCCTGTGCACGCGCGCTGATCGCGGCGAACTACACCAGTGCCAAACGCATCGTCGGCCATGGCGGCAGCGCCGGGGGCATGCTGATGGGCGCGGTCGCCAACCGCTCGGGCGAGCTGTTTGCCGGCATCGTCGCCGAAGTGCCGTTCGTCGACGTGCTCAACACGATGCTCGACGATACGCTGCCGCTGACGCCGCCGGAATGGCCCGAATGGGGCAACCCGATCGAGAGCGAGACAGACTTCCGCACCATCCTGTCCTACTCGCCCTACGACAACGTCGCCGCCAAGCCCTATCCCGCGATCCTCGCGATGGCCGGCCTCACCGACCCGCGCGTCACCTATTGGGAGCCGGCGAAATGGATCGCGCGGCTGCGCGCGACGATGACGTCGGGCGGTCCGGTGATGCTGCGCACCAACATGGGCGCGGGTCACGGCGGCGCCTCCGGGCGCTTCAACCGGCTCGACGAAGTCGCGATCGTCTACGCCTTTGCGCTGTGGGCGGTGGGCCTGGCCGGCGAGGCGACAGGCTGAGGCGCGGCTCCGCGCTATTTCAGTCCGGCGGCCTGCAGCGCGCGGTCGATCACGGCGGCAACGTCGATGACCCGCCGACGCTTCGGCTGGGGTGGCGGGACGACAGCGTCCGGCTTCGGATCGGACGGAGGCCGAGCATCCGCCGGCGTCATGTCGACGGCCTTCCCCACGACCGGCTTCGCCACGAATGGCTTCACCTCGACCGGCGCCTCGGCCGGCGTCGCGGCCTTGACCACCGGGACCATCGGCGCCGCGGCCTGCGGCTCGGATTTCGGCCTTGCAGCTCCGGCGACAGCTGGCCGCGTCCGCTTGGCTCGCACCGGGGCGCGAGACGGCGATGCCTTGGCCGCTGGGACCTTGGCCTCGGCTGGCTCGACGACGGCCGGCGACACCTCCGGACGGCGCAGCATCTTCGTCAAGGTCGGCAGCGCCGAGATCGGCGACACCTCTGGAATGAGCTTCGTGCTCGGCGAGGTCACCGCCGGCTTCGGCTGACGAATCCAGTCGGTGACGCCGAAGAACTTTGCGATCAGATAGGACGAGGAGATGCCGGCCTCGAGCAGGAACGGCCCCGCTTTGCCATAGCGCTTGTCGTTGGCGGCGACGCCGATCGGTGTGCCATGCGCCATGTTGGTGATGGTGAAGGATTCGACGACGGTCTCGCCGTCGGCATTCCACCATTGCTCATGCGGATAGCCGTTGACCTCTCCCGCGGCCATCGGCGCCAGCGGCAGATGATGCAGGTCGAGCCATTGCTTGACGATCTCGCCGGCATTGTCCGGATGCACGGTGTAGTCGGCGGTGCCGTGCCACACCGAGAGCTTCGGCCATCTTCCGCGATGCTGAGAGGCACGGCGGACGAGATCGCCGAGCTCGCCGGCGGGCCGCGCCGGCGGCATCCGCATCTGCAGGATCGCATCCCGCATGTTGCGCGCGGTGCCGAACGGCAGCCCGGCGATGACGGCGCCGGCGGCGAACAGCTCCGGATGCGCCGACAGCATCGCCATGGTCATCGCGCCGCCCGCCGACAGGCCCGTGACGAAGATGCGCCGCTCGTCGATGGCGCAATCGGCGACCATGCGCGCGATCATCTCGCGAATCGAGGCGACCTCGCCCTGGCCACGCGTGATATCCTCGGATTGAAACCAGTTGAAGCAGCGCTGCGGATTGTTGATGCGCTGCTGCTCCGGAAACAACAGCGCAAAGCCGAAATGCTTGGCAAGCGTCGACCAGCCGGCACCGAGATCATACTCGGCCGCCCCCTGCCCGCAGCCATGCAGCACGACGACGAGCGGCAACAGCGGCTGCCGCTGCGCCGGCACATAAGCGAACATCTTCAGCTTGCCGGGATTGCTGCCGAAGCTCTCGACCTCGACCAGCGGGCATTCCGGGGCGGGCCGCAGCTGGCGGTGAAAATCGCCGAATCCGGTGATGCCATTCAGCTCGCGCAGCCGTCGCAAATACTCAACATTTTCAGCGAGGGACAACGGCAGCTCCTTGGCAGTCACATCTTCATGTCGGCGCGGATCAAACCCACCATCACCCAGATGGTTGCTGCAGCGCAAAAGAAAAAGCCCGCGCGAACGCGGACGTCAGCAATTTGATTGCGAATTTCGGTCTTGCTGCGATCAAAATGCCACGCCGCCGCGGCGCTTCACGCTGCAATCACCGAAACGCGAACCAGGCACGGCCGAAATCGCGGGCAGGATGAACGCGGACGATCCCGCAACTGCTTTCAGGCGGTGGCCACAAGTAAGCGCCATCACTTGTCGGTCCGTCGCGAATCGCGATCTCGCGTCGGAGTGTGCGGAGAGATCGCCGATCAGTAAACAACAAATGGCAGGCATGCACGGCTCTCGTATGAGCAGCAAGATGATTGCCTGCCAACGACGCGCCGACTAGCCTGCCCCATAAGCAACAACGACATTCCATTCGGGAGAAAAACACATGGCGCGGCTCAAATTCGGCGCGTTCCTCGCTCCGCATCATCCGATCGGCGAGCATCCGATGCTGCAATTCCGCCGCGACCTCGATCTCGTGTCGCAGCTCGACGAGCTCGGCTATGACGAGTTCTGGTGCGGCGAGCATCATTCGAGCGGATGGGAGACGATCGCCTCGCCCGAGATGTTTCTCGCCGCCGCCGGCGAGCGCACCAAGCGCATCCGGCTCGGCACCGGCGTGATCTCGCTGCCCTATCATCATCCCTACAACGTCGCGCAGCGGATGGTGCAGCTCGATCACATGACCGGCGGCCGCGCGATCTTCGGTTCGGGCCCTGGCGCGCTCGCCTCCGATGCCCACACGCTCGGCATCGATCCGATGACGCAGCGCGATCGCCAGGACGAGGCGATCGCCATCATCCGGCGGCTGTTCAACGGCGAGCGCGTGACCGCGAAGAGCGACTGGTTCACGATGAACGACGCGGCCCTGCAGATCCTGCCGTTGCAGGAGGAGATGCCGTTCGTCGTGGCGTCGCAGATCTCGCCGTCGGGCATGACGCTCGCAGGCAAATACGGCATCGGCATCATCTCGCTCGGCTCGATGTCGACGCAGGGCCTGATGGCGCTGCCGCAGCAATGGGAGTTCGCCGAAGACGCGGCGAAGACACACGGCACCACGGTGAGCCGCGCCAACTGGCGCGTGCTGCTGTCGTGGCACATCGCCGAGACGCGCGAGCAGGCGCGCCGCGAGGCCGGCCCTGGGCTGATGCGCTGGCACAACGAGTACACCGTGGGCACGCTGATGCGGCCCGGACTGAAGCCGTTCGCGTCGCCCGATGAGGCCGTCGACAAGACCGCCTTCGTCGAGGGCGCAGCATCGACGATCGGCACGCCCGACGATCTCGTCAAGACGATCAAGAACCTGATGCAGGTGTCCGGCGGCGTCGGCCACATCATCGGCTTCGTGCACGACTGGGCCAATCCGGAGAACACGCGGCGCAGCTGGGACATGGTCGCGCGCTACGTCGTGCCGGAGATCAACGGCTACATCGACGGCCTGCGCCGCTCGCAGACATTCGTCATCGAGAATCGCGCCATCTTCGAGCGCGCAGGGCAAGCCGTGATGGCCAAGATCATGGACAACGACAAGGCCGCGGCCGCGCTGTCGCAGACCGGCCCGGGCCGCGTGGCGATTCCGGCCGTCAACGCGCCGGACCTGCAGCAGGCGGCAGCGAAGCAGCGGGGGTGAATCAACATCGGTGCGCAGGGCGGATTAGTACTACTGCGTCGGAAACACTGCCCGCTGTCCGTCGTCATTCCGGGGCGCCCGAATGGCGAGCCCGGAATCCATAGCCACAAACAGATGGTTGGCGGCAAAGTGCCTACAACCAGCCTGCCTTACACTATGGCCTGTGGGTATGGGTTCCGGGCTCGCCCTTCGGGCGCACCGGAACGACACCGTCGGTATCACGATCGAGCACGGTATATGCTAAGCGGGCAGGTCACTACGCCGTACCCTGACGGCGGATTACGCTGCGCTAATTCGCCCTACGACCGCCTCACCTCACCGCGGCGACCAGCCTCTCGCAGTCAGCGAGCGTCGCGATCTGCTTCAGCGTCTCACGCAGCGCCGGCAGGTCGACGGGCTTCTGGAATTGCGGATAGACGACCAGCCCGAGCACGGTGGCGAGCCGGACGTGCTCCTCGCGGGTGCCGTCCTCGGCGCCGCTGATGAAGATCACCGGCGTGCGCGATTTCAGCTCGTTGAGCAGCAGCAGGACGTCCGCGCCGCAGCGGTCGCCGAGCGACAGGTCCAGCGTGATGCAGTCGAACGTCCTCTCGCGCAACACCTCGGCGGCGGCCTCGACCGAGCTCACGCAGGTCGCCTCATAGCCGCACTGCGCGGCGATCTTGCGCAGAATCGACAGATGCACCTCGGCATCCTCGATCACCAGCAACTGATTGCTCATGGTGGTGCCCCGTTGCCTGTTGCCCGAGCGAAAGTCTCGCCGTTCGTAGACCCCGCGGATGGCTGCCAAGTAAAGATTCCGGCCCGTAGATCTACGGAACTCCCATCGCGCGCGAGCGAAAGACCCGGAGGCTCCGGGGACCATCGCCACGGCCTCATCGTGTCCCGCCGGCAACACCGCGAGGTTTTCGACCTCCGATGAGACGATGTCATTGTCGCGATGAACGTGAGCAGCGATGGTTGCGCGATTGCGTCGAAACGACGTCGCGCACTGAGGCAAAGCATGGCGAGATCCGGGGTGACAGGCATGGCGGCGGCGCTGGTGGGCGTTGCGCTCACGGCATCCGCCACTGCAGCCGACCTGCCGGTCAAGGCGCCGGCCCCGGTGGCCGCACCGACCTGGAGCGGTGTCTATGCCGGCGTGTCGGCCGGCGCCCGCTGGGCCGACAATGCCTGGCGTACCAGCGACGTCGCCCCGAACTTCGTCGGCGTGTTCGTGCCGACAGCGGGCACCGGCGGGAGCCTCGACAGCGTCGCGGCCAGGATCGGCGGCTATGCCGGCCTCAATTGGCAGTTCGCCCCGACCTGGGTCGCAGGCCTCGAGGGCGATTTCGGATGGGCCGACAACAACAAGACGGCGAATCCCCTGCCGGGAATCGCCGGGCTGTTCTTCGGCGCGCCGCTGGTCGGCCTGCCCGCCGGCTCGGTGAAGGCCACCTGGGACGGCAGCCTACGCGCCCGGCTCGGCTATCTGGTCACGCCATCGACGCTGCTCTATGGCAGCGGCGGCGTCGCGTGGCAGCGCGTTGAGCTCAACGCCAGCTGCGCCGTCGTTCCCGGCAATAGCTTCTGCTTCGGCAATCCGCACAACGAGACCTTCGCCTCGACCCGGGTCGGCTGGACCGTCGGCGGCGGCGTCGAGCACATGATCGGCGGCCATTGGCTGCTGCGCGCCGACTACCGCTATGCGGATTTCGGCACCTGGACCCAGCCGTTCTTCGTCGCCGGCGGCGTGGGCGTCGGCTTCGACGATCGCTTCACTGCGCATGTCACGACGCGAACGCACACGGCAACGGTCGGCCTCGCCTACAAGTTCTGAGACGCAGCTGGTCCTGAGGCGAGTTGTCATAGGCATGGCGACTGGCGGCCGCGCGGCAGGCATCGACGTTCGGGCATCTCCCCGATTTTTCTTAACTCTGGGCTGCTAGGCTGACCTCAGATCGAGCAAGCCTGCAAGGGACGCTCGCTGTGTGGTGCGTCAAGCAGCCCGCCGTCTCGACCCGGCGGGCTTTTCCGTGGAAAGGTCGTCCATGTCACTCTCCTCCGCCAAGAACTACGCGCTGCGCGCCGAGCGGTCGCAGGATCCCAAGGAGGCCGCCGACCTTCTGGCCAAAGCGATCCTGGAGCTCGCGGCCTCGATCGAAGCCACCGACGCCAAGGTGAAGAAGATCAACAAGTCGGCCGGCTGACGGTCCTGATGTCCGCGTCGGAAGGCATGGCGCCGTCGGGCGCCGCGATTGGCAGGACTGCACGCCGCAATTTCGCGTTTTTGCAAGGGCGCCCTCTGCGTGGAGGAGGGCGGAATATTCCATCCCTCGGACGCAGGACCGCGTCGCGAGATTGCCGACGCGTGCGATGCAGCACAACTACACCGAGACGAAATAACGCAGCGTATTGCATGACGGCCGCAACCGCCCTTGAATGATGCGCCGGCGCGTCGCCGCGCCCCGCTGCCGATCAGCTTCCGGAGCCCCCTCATGTCGATGCAAAGTGTGGCCACGCCCTCGTTCCGCCTGACATCGCCGCGACGAAACTCGCTGACGCATATTCCGGGCGACGAAGGCTGGCCGATCATCGGCAAGACGTTCGAGACCCTCGCCGACCCCAAGGGTCACGTCGAGCGCAACGCCAGGAAGTATGGCCCCGTCTACCGCACCCACATGTTCGGCCACGTCAACGTCGTGCTGCTCGGCCCCGAAGCCAATGAGCTGGTGCTGTTCGACCAGGCCAAGCTGTTCTCATCAGCGCATGGCTGGGGCCACATCCTCAACCTGCTGTTCCCGCGCGGCCTGATGCTGCTCGATTTCGACGAGCACCGCATGCACCGCAAGGCGCTGTCGGTGGCCTTCAAGGCCGGGCCGATGAAGTCCTATCTCGCCGGCCTCGACCGCGGCATCGCCGCGCGCATCGCGCAGTGGAAGCAGTCCCCCGGCGAGATGCTGTTCTATCCCGCGATCAAGCAGCTCACGCTCGACCTCGCCGCGACGTCCTTCCTCGGCACGGAGATCGGGCCGGAGGTCGATGCCATCAACCGCGCCTTCGTCGACATGGTCGCTGCCTCCGTGGCGCCGATCCGGAAGCCGCTGCCGGGCACGCAGATGGCGCGGGGCGTCAAGGGCCGCCAGCGCATCGTCGCCTACTTCTCGGAGCAGATTCCGCTGCGCCGCGCCAGGGGCGACGGCGATGATCTGTTCTCACATCTGTGCCGCGCCACCGACGACCAGGGCGCGCTGCTGTCGACGCAGGACATCGTCGATCACATGAGCTTCCTGATGATGGCGGCGCACGACACGCTGACCTCGTCGCTGACCTCCTTCATCGCCCAGCTCGCCGCGCATCCGCAGTGGCAGCAGAAGCTGCGCGAGGAGATCGCGAGCCTCGGCCTCGCTTATGGCGATCCGATGAGCTCGGAGCACCTGGAGAAGATGAAGCTGACCGAGATGGCGTTTCAGGAGACGTTGCGGCTGATGCCGCCGGTGCCGTCGCTGCCGCGCCGTCCGGTCCGGGATTTCACCTTCAAGGGATTTGCCATCCCCGCCGGCACCGGCGTCGGCATCAACCCGATGTACACCCACCACATGCCGGAGATCTGGCCGGAGCCGGAGCGGTTCGACCCGATGCGCTTCACCGACGAGGCGCAGCGCGGCCGTCACCGCTTTGCCTGGGTGCCGTTCGGCGGCGGCGCCCATATGTGCCTCGGCCTGCACTTCGCCTACATGCAGGTGAAGTGCTTCGCGCGGCATTTCCTGTCGAACATCGAGGTCTCGTTTGCGCCGGGCTATCAGCCGAACTGGCAGGTCTGGCCGATCCCGAAGCCGCGCGACGGGCTGAAGGTGCAGTTGAAGGCGGTGTGACCCGGAAGTCGCGCGGTCGGCGAGGCCACGTGAGGCGGCTGACAGATCATCGCCACGCCGACGACCGTCAATTAGTTACTCGTCATGCCCGGGCTTGGCCCGGGCATCCACGTCTTTCTCAGGATGCCGAACGACGTGGATGGCCGGGACAGGCCCGGCCATGACGGTGTGGAGAGAGCGACGTTACAGTCAACAAGCAGACGATGCTCGAAGCGGCAGCGCCCTACTCCACCGCATCCCCCAGCAGCTTGCGCATGGCGGCGTAGCCTTGCTGCTGCTGGCTCCAGTTTCGGCCGCCGGTGATGGCGCCGTCGATGACGAGGTCGTGGCCGTTGATGAAGCTGGACTCGTCGCTGGCGAGAAACACCGCGGCATGAGCGATGTCGTCGGGCAGGCCGGCGCGCGGGATCGGCTGGGCGGTCGCATAGGCGTTGCGGATCGTCTCGGGCGTCTTCTCGGCGGCCTCGGTCGACAGGCCCAGCGCCTTGCCGAAGATCCCGGTGGCGATCAGGCCCGGCGAGATCGAGTTGACGCGCACCCCGGATTCGCCGAGCTCCATCGCCACGCATTTGGTGAGATGGATCACCGCGGCCTTCGCCGTGCTGTAGACCAGCGAGGTGGAGAAGCCGGCGAGCCGGCCGGCGATCGAGCCGTTGTTGATGATGCTGCCGGCGCCCTGCTTCTTCATGTGGGGCGCGGCGTATTTCATGCCCAACATCACGCTGCGCACCAGCACCGCCATGGCCTGGTCGAAGCGTTCCGCATCGAGGCCTTCGATGCCGCCGGTCTGTGCCGGACCACCGGCATTGTTGAACAGGCAGTCGAGCCGGCCGAAGCGCTCGACGGCGACATCGATCAGCGCGCGCATCTGCGCGTCGACGGTGACGTCCGTCTGGCGGAAAATGCAGTTGGCACCAAGCCGGCTTGCCAGCGCCTCACCCTCGGCGCTGCGGCGTCCCGCGGCGATCACCTTCGCGCCTTCGGCGACGAAGATCTCCGCGGTGCGCAAGCCGATGCCACTGGTCGCGCCAGTGATCACCGCCACCTTGCCATCCAGTCGTCCCATCCCGTGATCCTCTTGTTGATTGCTTGCAGATGTTGATTGCTTGCGGATCCATCCCGCAACCGGGAACAGCCCGTTCCCGTCACGGAACCATCATCTTGCCTCCGGAATTACAACACAAGCAAAGCTCCCTCCATCGCCTGGACAAATTACCGCCACGTCGGCCTTAATTTGGTTGCGCGTTTGAGGCTCATGAAAGTCCATGACGCGACTCATCGACGACATCAAGCGGGTCTGGCGGGGCGAGCAGCAGCCGTCGCTGACATGGAGCTGCCTGTTTGCAGCGGTGTGCCTGATCGCGGCCACCGCGGTCCGCTATGGCATGGCGCATTTGCGGCCGGACGTGTTCTTCACGCCCTACATGCCCGCGGTGTTCTTTGCGACCGCCATGGGCGGATCGGGCGTCGGCCTCGCCACCGCGATCATCGGCGCGGCGCTTGGCCTCATGCTCGACTTTGGCGGCGGCCCGGCCGATGGGGCACGGCTGGCCCTGATGGCGATGTACCTGACCGTTGCTGCGCTGGTGATCTGGGGCGTCAACCACTATCGCAGCCTCGCCGCCAAGCAGCGCGAGATTGCACGGCGCCTGACCGAGGAGGAGCAGTATCGCAAGCTGCTGGTCGACGAGCTGCATCACCGGCTCAAGAACAAGACCTCGACCATTCACGCCGTGCTGCATCAGGTGCTGCACGACCAGCCGCAGGTCTGGGGCCGGATCGACCAGCGCATCCGCGCGCTGGCGACCGCCGACGACCTGATCGCGCGGGCGGATGCTCAGGGCTGCGACCTGAAGGACCTCCTGATGTCGGAGCTCGGGCCGTATGGCCATGTCCGCTTCGAGCTCAACGGCGATCCGTTGTTCTTGCCCGCCAAGCTCGCGGTCAGCCTTGCGCTGATCTTTCACGAGCTCGCCACCAATGCCGGCAAATACGGCGCCTTCGCCTCGCCGCGCGGCTTCCTGCAGGTGTCGTGGACGATGCAGGACGACCGGCTCAAGCTGACCTGGGACGAGGCCGAGGGCCCGCCGATCAACCAGGTCGGCAAGCCCGGCTTCGGCACCAAGCTGCTCAAGGCCGCCCTGTCGTCGTTCGACGGCAAGACCGAGACCACCTTCCTGGCAACGGGTATTCACTGCACCATGCAGTGTCGCGTTCCGCCCAGCTAAGGGGCCCGCGGGCGGCCAATCCTGCCTACGACTTTCGCAGCATGCGCGCAGCCGGTCCTCGGGGCGAAATTGAGGATCCATTAATGACGCTGCGGCACAAAACGCCGATCTTTCCAGGACTTGGCTCAGGCGTTCCGTGTTTCTACGTAGCGCTTAACTAAAATGAAGCGGGAACTTCGCACAATCGGCGCATGTATAGCAGCGACCGTTTCAACTTTTCCCCCGATGCACCCAACGGGCAGGACGCGACCGAGGCCGAGCTGCGCTTCCTGCGCAGCATCCTCAGCCAGCTGCCGTCGGGCGTCACGGTTCAGGACGAGCACGGCCGCTTTCTCCTCGTTAACGATACCGCCGCCGTCCAGCTCGGCGCCGCCGCCAACAGCGCCGACGGCGTCTCGGCGCCGCATCTCAACGGCAGGCGTTCGGCCTGCCGCGAGATCATCGGCCGGGGTCGCACCGTGATCGCCGAGGAAAAGATCGCCGGCGAGCGCGGCGCGCAGACGCTGCTCACGGCGCATCGGCCGCTCCGCATCGGCGACCAGAACGTGCTGATCTCGAGCTCGGCCGACATCACCGAGCAGAAGGAGTTCGAGGATCAGCTGTTTCGCGCCGCTTATTATGATGAGCTGACCGGCCTGCCGATGCGGCGCGTGGTCGAGCACCGCGCCGACCATCTGGTCCGCCGCGGCCGCGTCGACGGCCGCTTCGCCCTCGCCTTTCTCGACCTCGACAATTTCAAATACATCAACGACTATTACGGTCACGCCACCGGCGACGCGCTGCTGGTCGAATTCGCCAAGCGCATCAGCCGCGATCTGCGCGAGTCGGACCTGCTGTCGCGCATCAGCGGCGACGAGTTCCTGCTGCTGCTCAATCCGATCGAGCGCGCCGAGGAGGTCGCCGAATTCCTCCAGGCTCTGCTGGACCGCCTGAGCGCGCCGTTCTTCATCGACGGTGCGGAGGTGTTCGCCTCCGCGTCGGTCGGCGTCAGCCTGTTTCCCGAGCACGGCGCCAGCTACGACGTGCTGCGTCAGAACGCCGACCTGGCGATGTATCGCGTCAAGAACAGCGACAAGGGCACGCTGGCCTTCTTCTCGAGCGCGATGGAGCACGAGGCGCTCGCCCGCATGAAGGTCGAGCAGTCGCTGCGGCTCGCCATCCTCGAGAAGCGCTTCTGCTGCGCCTTCCAGGCCAAGGTCGACATCCGCACCGAGGAGATCAAGGGCATCGAGGCGCTGGTGCGCCTGCGGGACAATGAAGGCGTGATCCAGGCCCCCGGCTCCTTCATCAACCTCGCCGTCGAGCTCGGCCTCATCGACGAGCTCGCCCATCTCGTGCTGGACGAGATCGTCAAGTCGATCGACCTGATCAACGACACGTTCGGACCCGAGGCGACGATCAGCATCAACGTCGCGGCCAAGCAGGCATCGAACCCGGACTTCATGCAGCCCTTCGCGCGAGCCATCGCGGCGACCGGCTTTCCCAAGCGGTTCATGATCGAGGTCACCGAGGATGCGTTCGTGACCCGCAGCCATTTTCAGGACGAGATCGTGCCGCTGCTGCGCGAGATCGGCGTCGGCATCTCCATCGACGATTTCGGCATCGGCTATTCGTCGCTGTCGGCGCTCGCCGACATCACCGCCGACGAGATCAAGATCGACCGCTCCTTCATCACCGACATCCATAAGCGGCCGCGCAGCCAGGGCATTCTGCGCGCGATCGAATCCCTGAGCGAAGCCCTCGGCATGACCGTGATCGCTGAAGGCATCGAGTCGTTCGAGGAGCTCGCTTATCTGCAGGCTGCGACCAAGATCCGCTATGCGCAGGGCTACTACTTCTCGCGTCCGATCTTTCTCGAGGAATTGAAGCCTGCCACCCCCCTTGCAAGCGAAGCGCGCATGAGCCTCGCCAGTCGCCCTGTGCAGGAAAATCGCCAGGCTTACGCGCGCAGCAGCCGCTATCGGCGCTGATTGCTGACAGAGCAAGGAGAGGCACCTGGATCAGCACAAAGTATGAGCGATTCCGCGCTGCCTTCGAAAGCGCCTTGACCCAGGCTCAGGCTGCACACTATCAGTTGCAGACAACAGCCGCCGTAGCTGGGAGGAAGGCTCGTGAGAACGTCACATATTTGCAAAGCCATTGTTTCATCACTGACTGCAGCCCTGCTGGCCACCGCCGCCCAGGCCGACGATCTGAAAATCGCTCTCATCTATGGCAAGACCGGCCCGCTCGAGGCCTACGCCAAGCAGACCGAAGCCGGCCTGCGCCTCGGCTTCGAATATGCCACCAAGGGCACCAACATGATCGACGGTCGCAAGATCGTCATCATCACCAAGGACGACCAGGGCAAGCCCGACCTGTCGAAGGCCGCGCTGTCGGAGGCGTATCAGGATGACGGCGCCGACATTGCGATCGGCACCACGTCCTCGGCCGCGGCACTCGCCGACCTGCCGGTCGCCGAGGAGAACAAGAAGATCCTGATCGTCGAGCCGGCGGTGGCCGACCAGATCACCGGCGAGAAGTGGAATCGCTACATCTTCCGCACCGGCCGCAATTCCTCGCAGGACGCGATCTCCAACGCGGTCGCGATCGGCAAGCCGGGTGTCACGGTCGCCACGCTGGCGCAGGACTACGCCTTCGGCCGCGACGGCGTCGCCGCGTTCAAGGAAGCACTGGCCAAGACCGGCGCCACGCTCGGCGCCGAGGAATATGTGCCCACCAACACCACCGACTTCACCGCCGTCGGTCAGCGCCTGTTCGACGCGCTGAAGGACAAGCCGGGCAAGAAGATCATCTGGGTGATCTGGGCCGGCGCCGGCGATCCGCTCACCAAGCTGCAGGACATGGACCCGAAGCGCTACGGCATCGAGCTGTCGACCGGCGGCAACATCCTGCCGGCGCTGGCCGCCTACAAGCGGTTGCCGGGCATGGAAGGCGCCACCTACTACTATTACGACATTCCCAAGAACCCCGTGAACGACTGGCTGGTGGCCGAGCACCAGAAGCGCTTCAATGCGCCGCCGGACTTCTTCACCGCCGGCGGCTTCTCGGCCGCGATGGCCGTCGTCACCGCCGTCACCAAGGCGAAGTCGACCGACACCGAGAAGCTGATCGCGG
This sequence comes from Bradyrhizobium sp. SZCCHNS2022, assembly GCF_032377575.1. Classification (NCBI taxonomy): domain Bacteria; kingdom Pseudomonadati; phylum Pseudomonadota; class Alphaproteobacteria; order Hyphomicrobiales; family Nitrobacteraceae; genus Bradyrhizobium; species Bradyrhizobium sp. SZCCHNS2022. The sequence continues at coordinate 5,607,231 of NZ_JAUHHZ010000001.1, forward strand.
CGATGGAGGGCATGGAGTTCGATACGCCGAAGGGCAAGATGATCTTCCGGAAAGAGGATCATCAGGCGCTGCAAAGCATGTATCACTTCCGCGTCAAGGTCGATCCGAACCTCGCCTGGGCCGTCAACGAGCCGGTGCGCGAGATCAAGATCGACGAGATGAGCGTCCCGATTCGCAACAAGCGCTGACGATGAAATCCGTGCCCGGCCTTCGCGCCGGGCACGTCCACTTTGGAAGCCACGCTGGCGACAATGACCCTCACTCTCGAAACCCGCGACCTCACCATCCGCTTCGGCGGCCATGTCGCAGTCAACAGCGTCAGCTGCAGCTTCCGCACCGGTGAGCTGACCGCAATCGTCGGCCCCAACGGCGCCGGCAAGACCACCTACTTCAACCTGATCTCCGGCCAGCTCTCCGCCTCCTCCGGCACCATTTGGTTCGATGGCCGTGACATCACCAACCTCTCGGCGCCGCTGCGCACGCGCGCAGGATTGGGCCGCGCGTTCCAGCTCACCAACCTGTTTCCCAACTTGAGCGTCGAGGAGAATGTACGCCTCGCTGTCCAGGCGCGCAGCGGCGTACATTACGATCTGCTCCGCCCGTGGATGGCGCGACGCGATCTGATCGCGCGCGCGGATGCGATCCTCGATCAGGTTGCGCTCGGCAGTCGCCGCGAGATCAGCGCGACGACGCTGTCCCATGGCGACCAGCGCAAGCTCGAGGTCGCGCTGATGATGGCGCTCGAGCCGAAGGTGTTCATGTTCGATGAGCCGACTGCCGGCATGAGCATCGACGAGGTGCCGGTCGTGCTCGACCTGATCGGTCGGCTCAAGCAGGACAAGACCAAGATCATCCTGCTGGTCGAGCACAAGATGGACGTGGTCCGCTCGCTCGCCGACCGCATCATCGTCCTGCATAACGGGCAACTCGTCGCGGACGGCAAGCCTGCCGAGGTGATCGCCTCGCCGATCGTGCAGGAAGCCTATCTCGGCGTCACGCCGCGGAGCGCGGCATGAGCGCATTGCTGAAGCTCACGGGCGTCGAAACCTATATCGGGCGCTATCACATCCTGCAGGGCGTCGACTTCGAGGTTCCGGAAGGCCAGACCACGATGCTGCTCGGGCGCAACGGCGCCGGCAAGACCACGACCTTGCGCACCATCATGGGGCTGTGGCAGGCGAAGAACGGCAGCATCACGCTCGCCGGCGAGCCGATCGAGACGCTCGCGACGCCCGACATTGCCCAGCGCGGCGTCGGCTACGTGCCCGAAAGCATGGCGGTGTTCTCCGACCTCACGGTCAAGGAGAATCTGGTGCTGGCGGCACGTAACGGCCCGCTGGACGATGCCCAGCTCGCCTGGATCTTCGGCTTCTTCCCGGCGCTGAAGAAGTTCTGGCTGTCGCGAGCCGGCAGCCTGTCCGGCGGGCAGAAGCAGATGCTGTCGATCGCCCGCGCCATCGTCGAGCCGCGCAAGCTGCTCCTGATCGACGAGCCGACCAAGGGGCTTGCGCCGGCGATCGTGATGTCGCTGATCGAGTGCCTGAAGGAGATCAAGCGCCGTGGCGCCACGATCCTGCTGGTCGAGCAGAACTTCCACGCCGCGCGCGAGCTCGGCGACCACGTGCTCGTGATGGACAACGGCACCATCGTCCATCGCGGCGAGATGGCCGCACTCGCGGCCGACGTGCCGCTGCAGGAGCGCCTGCTCGGCCTCAGCCTGGAGGCGCATCAATGAGCGAGATCGCGGCAACCGACGCGCTGCCGAAGCCGAAGCGCGACATCGCGCCGCTGCTGCTGCCGGTCGTGCTGGCCATCGTGATGATCCCGCTGGTGGGATCGGCGAGCTCCTGGGTGACGCTGACGGTGGCGAGCCTTGCGATGGGCATGATGATCTTCATCATGGCGTCCGGCCTGACCTTGGTATTCGGCCTGATGGACGTGCTCAATTTCGGCCACGGCGCCTTCATCGCGGTGGGCGCCTACGTCGCAACACTGGTGCTGCTGCCGCTCGCGAGCTGGGCCCAGGCCGATTCGCTGCTGGCCAATCTCGCGGTGCTCGTCCCGGCGGCGCTGCTGTCGATGGGCGTGACCGGGGCGCTCGGCCTCGTCGTCGAGCGCGTGCTGGTGCTGCCGGTCTATGGCCAGCACCTCAAGCAGATCCTCATGACCACCGGCGGCCTCATCGTCGCCGAGCAGACGCTGTATGCGCTGTTCGGACCACAGATCATTCCGATGCCGCTGCCGACGGCGTTGCGCGGCTCATTCATCCTCGGCGACGTCGTGATCTCGAAATACCGGCTGCTGGCGATGCTGCTCGGCTTCGCGATCTTCGTCGCCATCGAGCTGGTGCTGAACCGGACCAAGATCGGGCTGCTGATCCGGGCCGGCGTCGAAAATCGCGAGATGGTGGAGGCGCTCGGCTATCGCATCCGCCGCCTGTTCCTCGGCGTGTTCATGACCGGATCGGCGCTGGCCGGCCTCGGCGGCGTGATGTGGGGTCTCTATCGCGAGCAGGTGCACGCCTCGATCGGCGACGAGCTTACGGTTCTGGTCTTCATCGTCGTCATCATCGGCGGCCTCGGCTCGATCACCGGCTGCTTCATCGGCGCGATCCTGGTCGCCATGGTCGCCAATTACGGCGGCTTCCTGGTGCCGAAGCTCGCCCTCGTTTCCAACATCCTGCTGATGGTCGCCGTGCTGATGTGGCGGCCGCGCGGCCTCTATGCGGTGACCAGCCGATGATGATCCTGTCCGGCGATCCGCCCCGCAGCCGCGCGCTGTCGATCCTGCTCGTCGTCATCATCCTGGCGCTGCTGGCGACGCCCTTCGTCTTCCCAGGCGCCAAGGCGCTCAACGTCGCCGCCAAGATCTGCATCTTCGCGGCGCTGGTCGCGTCCTACGATCTGCTGCTCGGCTACACCGGCTCGGTGTCGTTCGCGCACACGATGTTCTACGGCATCGGCTCCTATGCGATCGCGATCGCGCTCTATGGCCTTGGCCCGAATTGGACCTCAGTGGCGGTCGCCGTCGCCGCGGGACTGCCGCTCGCGCTGCTGCTCGCGCTCGCCATCGGCCTGTTCTCGCTGCGCGTCGAGGCCATCTTCTTTGCCATGATCACGCTCGCGGTCGCCTCCGCCTTCCTGGTGCTGGCCTCGCAATTGTCGTGGCTCACGGGCGGCGAGGACGGCCGCAGCTTCCAGCTGCCCGAACTCTTGCGCCCCGGCACGGTCTTTGTCGGCAAGGAGTGGTTCGGCTTCCCGATCAACGGCCGCATTCTGACCTACTATTTGGTGCTGACGGCCTGCGCGGCAATGATCCTGGCGCTGCTGCGCGTCGTCAACTCGCCGTTCGGTCGCGTGCTGCAGGCGATCCGCGAGAACCGCTTCCGCGCGGAGGCGCTCGGCTACCGCACCGTCTTTCATCTCACTTACGCCAACTGCATCGCAGCTGCCGTCGCGGCCTGCGCGGGCATGCTGAATGCGCTATGGCTGCGCTACGCCGGACCCGACACGTCGCTTGCGTTCTCGATCATGCTCGACATCCTGCTGATGGTCGTGATCGGCGGCATGGGCACGATCTATGGCGCGATCATCGGCGCTGCGATCTTCATCCTGGCGCAGAACTATCTGCAGGCCCTGATGGGCATCGCCTCGACGGCTGCGACCGATGCCGGCCTGCCGCTATTGCCGGGCCTCCTGCACCCCGACCGCTGGCTGCTGTGGCTGGGCCTGCTATTCATCGCCAGCGTCTATTTCTTCCCGACCGGCGTGGTCGGCCGGCTCCGCAACAAGCCTCCCGCCGCTCGTTGAGCTGCGGATACGCTTAAATTTCTACGCAGCTGCGCCGCGAGAGCTGCGGCGGCGCGGTACCCCCATGCTGAAATGATTGTTTTCCACGAAGTTTCGCCGTTGGCTTAAGCCGCGGATAACCGCGTTTCCTAACCGCTCCGGTACCAGTGCCTTGCTATCAATCCTGATTGCAACACGTCGTTTCCTCCCGGGTCGATCAGGGCATGCAAGGCGCAGCAGACACGTCAGAGGCCGGCCGCACCGGGCCGGAGCGGATCGGCACGTCCCGTTGGCGCGGTCCGGTGCCGTGGCTGATCGCATGCGGCGCGCTGCTGATCGCCGCCATCGTCGTCGGCACGATCGTCATGGCCAGCGACTTCCGATCCCGCACGATCGACAACAACGAGCGTGAGCTCGAGAATACCGTGCTGCTGCTGAGCCGGCATTTCGCGCAGCAATTCGAGGACGCCGAGACTGCGGTCTCGCACGCCATCCGCCGCATGTCGCTGGGATCGATCTCTTCGCCGGACGACTTTCGGGCGCGGATGTCGCAGCCCGATATCCGCGAGATGCTGCAGTCGCAAGTCAGCGGCCTGTCCTACATGGGCGACCTCACGGTCGTTGGAGCCGACGGCAGCTTCGTCAACTGGTCCTCGAACGACCCGCTGCCGGCGATCAACGTCGCCGACCGCGCCTACTTCAAGGATCTTCGATCGGCATCGCAGCCGAATGCCTTTGTCATCACGCCGGTCGTCAGCCGCGTGACCAGCGGATGGGCGACGATCGTCGCCCATCGCCTGAGCGCAGCGAATGGTGAATTCCTCGGCCTGCTGACCCGCCGGGTCGATCCGCACACCTATGAGAAATTCCTGGAGTCGATGGCGCTCGGCAAGGGCTCGTCGATCACGCTGTTCCATACCGACGGCGCCATGCTGGCGCGCTACCCTCATGTCGAAGCCCTGATGGGCGCCAGGCTCGGCAATGCCGACTTGCTGAAGGAGATCCCCGGCGATGGCGTGGGGACGAGCCGGATCACCAGCCCCATCGACGATTCGGAGAAGATCGCGGCCGGCGCCAGGGTGGGACGCTTTCCGCTGATCATCGCGGCGAACAGGACGGTCGATGATGCGCTGGCCGATTGGCGATCGCAGATGGTGCTGCTGGTCGCCGCCGCCACGCTCGCCGTCCTCGTCATTGCGGTCACGTTCAGCCTGATGATCCGGCAGATCGTGAGGCAGAACCGGATTGCGAGGCACCAGCTCGAGGACGAGAAGCAGCGCGTCGAGACGGCGCTCGACAACATGACTCAGGGCCTGATCTCGTTCGACGCGGACGCCTGCGTCGTGATGTTCAATCACCGCTTCATCGATCTGCTCGGCCTGTCCCCCGACGTGATCAAGCCTGGCGTGCACCTCGCCGACGTCGTCGCCCATTGCAAGGCGCGAGGCGCCTTCAGCGGCGACGTGGCGGAGTTCTGCGCCGACGTCATCGACAGGGCCGCGTTGGGCGGCACGTCGCAGATGGTCGCGGAGGGAGGCTCTGGCCGCTTCTTCAACGTCATCGACAAGCCGCTGGCGTCCGGCGGGTGGGTAACCACGATCGAGGACATCAGCGCGCAGCGCAGGCTGGAGCAGGAGCGCGACCGCAACCATGCGTTCCTGCGCGAGATCATCGATCACATCCCCTCGCACATCATGGTGAAGGACGTCCGCGACCGCCGCTACGTGCTGGTCAACCGGTCCACCGAGCAGGGCTTCGGGCTGCCGCGCGAGAGCATCGTCGGAAAGACGGCGTTCGACCTGCTGCCGAGATCCACGGCCGAAAAGGTCACCGCCGACGACGACCGCGCCCTGGAGCACGCCGACGGGCTTTTCCTCGGCGAGCATCCCTGGCAGACACCGGCGCTCGGCCTGCGCTACATCACCTCGCGCCGCATCACCGTCGAGGACGAATCGCACCGGCCGCGCTACCTGATCAACGTGATCGAGGACATCACCGAGCGGCGGCTGGCCGACGAGAAGATCGCTCATCTCGCCCATTTCGACGCGCTGACCGAGCTGCCGAACCGCGTGCTGTTCCGCGAGCGCATCGACGAGGAGCTGGAGCGCGCGCGTCACGGCACGTTCTTCGCCCTGCTCTACATCGACGTCGACGAATTCAAGGGCATCAACGATTCCCTCGGCCACCATGTCGGCGACGAGCTGCTGAAAACCATCGCGCGCCGGATCGAAAGCTGTCTCGGGCCCGAGGACATGGTCGCCCGCCTCGGCGGCGACGAGTTTGCGGTGCTGCTGACCACCGTCGCGGACAGAGACGAGGTGATCGTCGCGGCGCGTGAGATCCTCGAGACCATCCGCAAGCCCTATCGGTGCCTCGGCCACCAGCTGTCGACCGATGCCAGCATCGGCATCGCGCTGGCGCCGCAGGACGGCATCGAGCGCGATCTGCTGACCAAGAATGCAGACCTTGCGATGTACGCCGCCAAGGCCAGCGGGCGCCGCACCTTCCGCTTCTTCGAGCCGTCGATGGACGAGACTGCGCGCGCGAGGCTGCAGCTGCAGCAGGATCTGCGTCGCGCGGTCACCGAGGGACAGTTCGAGCTGCACTATCAGCCGCTGCTCGGCTTCACCGAGAACGTCATGACCGGATGCGAGGCGCTGCTGCGCTGGCGCCATCCGGAGCGCGGCATGGTGCCGCCGCTCGACTTCATTCCGCTCGCCGAGGACACCGGACTGATCAACGAGATCGGCGACTGGGTGATGCGCACCGCCTGCCTCGAGGCCGCGAGCTGGCCGGCCGACATCCGCATCGCCGTGAACGTGTCACCGGTGCAGCTGAAATCCGCCACGCTGGCGCTGCGGATCGCCAACGCGCTGTCGGCGTCGGGCCTCGCCCCCGAGCGGCTGGAGATCGAGATCACCGAGGCGGTGCTGATCAGCGACGACGACGTCGCGCTCGGCATCCTGCATCAGCTGCACGACATGGGCGTGCGCATCGCGCTCGACGATTTCGGCACCGGCTATTCCTCGCTCAGCTATCTGAAGCGCTTCCCGTTCGACAAGATCAAGATCGACCGCTGCTTCGTCAACGACCTCGGCGCGAGCGGCTCGTCGGCAATCATCCAGGCGGTGGTGAGCATCGCGGCGGCCAGCAACATGACGACCACGGCCGAGGGCGTCGAGACCGGCGCGCAGCAATCGGCGCTGCGCCAGCTCGGCTGCACCGAGATGCAGGGCTATCTGTTCAGCGCCCCGAAGCCGGCCGCCGAGCTGCGCAAGCTGTTCGCGCCGGACGCCGCCGCGGAGGACCTGCAGGCCGCCGGCTGACGTCGGTCGGCCGCCGCTGGCTGCGTGACCATCCGCCGCGCGGTGCGGCCTGCGCGAAGCGGGCGGTAACGGCCGTGCGCCGTTCGCGACCACGACGATCTCACCGGCGGCCTTGCAGCAATCGTCCCCCCGGCAACGCCCTGCGACGTTGTGGTGCGCCGCCTTTGGCCCCGGCCGATGACCACCTATATGAGCGTCGTCGGAACCAGGAAGGTGGCCCATGCAACCCGTCTCATTGCTCCTCAACGTTCTCTGGATCGTGCTTGGCGGCGCCTATATGGCGTTCGGCTGGCTGGTAGCGGCTGTCGTCATGGCGATCACCATCGTCGGCCTGCCCTGGGCCCGCGCCGCCTTCAACATCGCCGCCTATACGCTGCTGCCGTTCGGCTCGCGCGCCGTTCGCCGCGACGAGGTGACGGGCATGGAGGACATCGGCACCGGCCCGCTCGGCCTGCTCGGCAACATCATCTGGTTCGTGCTGGCCGGCTGGTGGCTCGCGCTCGGCCACCTCGTCACCGCGATCGCCCTGGCCGTGACCATCATCGGCCTGCCCTTCGCCTGGGCCCACCTCAAGCTCGCCGGCCTGGCGCTGTGGCCGATCGGCAAGACCATCGTGCCCGCGTAAGGGCCGCCCGGCCGCCCCCCGAGCAGCCCGACCCGCGTCGGCAACCGGTCAAGGCCGTTGCCGACCACGAGCCAATCGGTTAAACGGTTGGCCGTACGCACCCGTAGCTCAGCTGGATAGAGCGTTGCCCTCCGAAGGCAAAGGTCACACGTTCGAATCGTGTCGGGTGCGCCAGTTGCGCTGGGCTGCTTTTGCCATTGATCGTCAAATGAGCGTGTGCTCGCGTGAAGCCTCCGGCTCGGACCACGTGATGCGCGGGTTGGGGCAGTTCAGCGCGGGTAGGCGACGATAATTCCGTGTCGCGTCGAGAAGCACAGATAGGCTCTCGCAGAACGCCGCGTTCATGGACCCTTCGTCGCACTGCACGGGTTGCGCCGGTCCAAGGGCCTGCCCGCGAGGCGCATTTTGGCAAGACGCCACAAGCGTCGCGCTAACGGCCAGATCGAGTCGGACCTCTCATCTTGAACGGCGAATACCTCCACGATTGCGCGCTATCCGGCAATTTTTGATTGATTTTCGACGTCCTACAACTAATGTGGAGGCTTTGTTAAATCTATTTCGGAGACCTCCGATGAGGGGCGCTCTCTTGCTATCGTTCGCCGTCGCGATTTCGGCACTCTTCAATGCTCCGGCCTTCGCCGCGGACGATGCCGGCGTCCCGCCGCCAAAACCGGCCGCTCCTGCAGAGACAACGGCACCCGACCAGAAGCAAGTTGACGCCAAGCCCGCAAAGCCGAAGACCGCAACATGGTCGCCAGGAGACGATTGCATCGGCGATAACAGATTCATTTACGGTGCTGGCCAGCAACTGATAGCGGCTACGGCTATTGTTCCGGCAGGCACTACGACAGAATTCATCCTGAAGGCAAAGATTCTCGAAGGAGCGACCTATTACGGCAAGGTCGCTACGGCGGACAATATCTTCGGTGGACGTGACTACGTCTCCGCGACAAAGATTCCTGATAAAAGCCGATACATTGCCAGCGGGCTTGCCAGCAGCACCGACACGCTGGTGACGCTGGATGTGCCTACCGATGCTGGTGGACTCTGGAAATCCGCCACGGTCTACATCTATGCGTGTAACACAAACGCGGACAAGCCGCCTGTGCTCATGTCCAAGCTCTCGATTCCGGTGAGCTCTTCATTCTGGAGCACGGCGTCGGTTTTGATCGTCATCGTTCTTATTTATTGGTTTGCCTCTCGGGCGTTCGCAAAGGACGGCCAGTTGGGAATTCGCAATTTTGATCCCGTTTTCCTGACGGCTGGCTCCGACGGAAAAGGCAGCCTTGCGAAGCTGCAGATCCTGTTTTTCTCGATTATCGTATTCGCGCTCTTGCTATACATTCTTCTGCGCACCGGCGCATTGTCCGAGCTTTCCGAGACGATCTTGTTGCTGCTGGGAATCGCCGCGGTCGGCTCGACGGCAGCCAAAGGGACCGACGTCCAACGCAACCGCCTCGACTATGAGAATTGGGCTTGGCTGTCGCGCAGGAATTGGATCGGCCCCGCCGGTCTTTCTGAGGGCAAGACTGCGCGTTGGCGAGATATCGTCACCAGTGATGGCGAATTCGACGTCTATCGGTACCAGAATTGTATTTTCAGCCTTGTCGTAGGCGGAGCGCTTCTCGTCGCCGGAGTCAATCAGCTCGCATCCTTTGCGATTCCTGCGACGCTGCTCGGGGTTCTTGGCCTCAGCCAGGTGGTATATGTGGCCGGAAAGCTCGTTTCTCCGCCTGCATTGGCCGAGCTGAACAAGGCCATAGGCGACTTAAGAGCTCTTGAAGAAAAGCTGCGCGTGGCTGCAAGCAATGCAAACCCGCCCGTGACGACCGTCGCCGACGCAAAGGTGCTGACAAAGGCGGAGTACGATAAATACAAGGCTGCAGCCGACTCGGCACTCTCTCTTTTTAAATCGGCCACTGATCTCTCCGGCCCGGCGAACGTCGAACCGTCGCTTGTTCCATGAATGCAGGAGGGTGCAATGCGTCGGTGGCTCACGGACATGTTAGAAAGGTGGAAGCGCCGAAACGATCCATTGGACTGTCCCGCGTGCCATGAGAGAGCCTCTCCTCAGACCTTTGCAAGGGGCCGCTATCGGACGGCATCGGAGCCGATCGCATGCGACCGTGAATCTTGCAAGCAGATCAACTCAGCGGTGCTTTGGCGCGCCGCGGCGTTCGCCAGAATGCAAGTGGACATCCTCAAGAAGGAGGTCGATAGGCTTTCGCAATAACCAAGTTAGGAGCCCGAGCAGACACGTTCTGCGTTGAGACCAACACGTTAGTTTCCGTCATACGGCAAAGACGAGAATGGCGATCTCCTCGGAAATCGATCGCACTATATTTCACGCACGCACCACCCCCGCTCGCGACTTCAGAAACTCGCGGGCGACGATCAGCTTCTGCACCTCCGTCGCGCCCTCGTAGATGCGCAGGGCGCGGATCTCGCGGTAGAGGCTCTCGACGATCTCGCCCTTGCGGACGCCGCGGCCGCCGAACATCTGCAGGGCGCGGTCGATGACGCGCTGCGCGGTCTCGGTCGCGGTTAGCTTGGCCATGGCGGCCTCGCGTGTGGTCGGCAGCTTCTGGACGTCACGGCGCCAGGCGGCGCGGTAGGTCAGCAGCGCGGCGGCATCGGTGTCGGTCGCCATCTCGCCGAACGCGGCCTGGGTCATCTGCAGGTCGGCCAGCGCGCCGCCGAACATCTGGCGGCTCTGCGCATGCGCCTGCGCCTCGTCGAGGGCGCGGCGGCCGAAGCCGAGGGCGGCGGCCGCGACCGAGGCACGGAAGATGTCCAGCGTCTGCATGGCCAGCTTGAAGCCGCCGCCGGGCGCGCCGAGCCGCCGGCTCGCCGGGATGCGGCAGTGCTGCAGCCGCAAGGTCGCCAGCGGATGCGGCGCGATCACCTCGATGCGCTCGGCGACCGAGAATCCGGGATCGTCGGGGAACACGACGAAGGCGGAGATGCCGCGGGCGCCGGGCGCCTCGCCGGTGCGGGCGAACAGCGTGTAGACGTCGGCGATGCCGCCGTTGGAGATCCAGGTCTTCTCGCCGTCGAGCACGTAGGCATCGCCGTCCAGCCGCGCCGCGCAGGCCATCGCGGCGACGTCGGAGCCCGCCTCCTTCTCGGACAACGCGAAAGCGGCGAGCCATTCGCCGGCGCGTACCTTGGGCAGCACGCTGGCGCGCAGCTCGGGCGAGCCGCCGAGCGCGATGGCGCCGGAGCCAAGGCCCTGCATGGCGAAGGCGAAGTCGGCGAGGCCGTCGGCATAAGCGAGCGTTTCACGCGACAGGCAGATCGCGCGCGAGTCGATCGCGGCGGCATCGGCGTCGGGCGCCACGACGGCGCTGTCGAGCAAGCCCGCCGAACCGAGCGCACGCACGATCTTGCGGCAGGCCTTGTCGACATCGCCATGATCGACGTCGTCGAGAACGCCCGAGCCGACGAAACGGTCGAGCCGTTCGCACAGCGCGCGATGCTTCGGCTCGAAGAACGGCCAGTCCAGCCAGTCGCGCGGGATCACCTTCGCCGTTGCACTCATGATGGACCTGCCCGCCAATTATTTTAAGCATAAAATAATTGGCGGACGATCGCCGTGTCAAGCTGCAGGTCGTCCCACAAGAGCAGGGTCATTGCATCGCGCAAGGGGCCCTCCGCACAGCTGGTGCGTGCGGCGGCCCCTCACCCCAACCCTCTCCCCGTGAAGAACGGGGAGAGGGAGCACACCGACATCGCCGCGCCGACGTTCGTCCAGATCTGCACCAGCAACATGCTCTTGCTATGTGCAGCGTCGACCTGCGCCGCTCACTCCGCCGCCTTGGCGATCTTCCCGAACACGCGGGTCGGCGCCGGGAAGCCGCAGGAGGTGCCGTCGGTGACCTTGACCTGATCCTCCCACGGCAGCCGGTAGGTGCCGGCGACCATGTCGTGCATGAAGGTGTACGGACAATCCATCGCGCCGCCCTTCACCGCGACGTAGCCGCGATGCCAGAGCTGATAGATGTTGTTCTCGACGCCCCAATTGATGCGCGCCTCGCGCACGAGGTCGGGACGCACCTCGGCGGTGATGATCTCGTCGGGGCGGCCGGTGGTGCCGTGCGCGAGAATGCTGCCGTCGAAATTGACGATCATGCCCTCGCCCATGGAATCGAACGAGCCGTCCGAGCCGCACATGCAGACATTGGCCGTCACCATCAGGTTCTGGAATGCATTGGCCTGGTTGGTGAAGCGCCAGCTGTCGCGGATCGGCGCAGTATAGCCCGCGGTGCGGATCATGATCTCGGCACCCTTGTAGGCGCATTCCCGCGCCATCTCCGGGAACATGCCGTCATGGCAGATGATGAGCGCGATCTTGGCGCCGCGCGGTCCCTCGATGACGGGAATGCCGAGGTCGCCCGGCTCCCACGGCTCGACCGGAATCCACGGATGCAGCTTGCGATAATACAGCTTGATATCGCCGTTGTTGTCGATGATCAGGCCGGAATTGTAGGGGTTGCCGTCCGGATTGAACTCCATGATGGAGAAGCAGCCCCAGATCCTGTTGTCGATGCAGGCCTGCTTGAAGGCGGCGACCTCCGGCCCGTCGAGCCGGCACATGATCTCGGGATTGGTGTCCATCGACAGCCCGTGCAGCGAATATTCCGGGAACACCACGAGATCCATGGTGCCGAGATTGCGCCGGGCCTTGCCGACCATCCAGACGATCTTCTCGGTCTGCCGCGCGAGGTCGTCCTTGGTGACGACGACGGGAAGCTGGAGCTGCACCAACCCGATGACCACGCCGTGGTCGGACTTGTTGAGACCGCCTAACCCATTCATGCCGGACCTCCCTGGGAGTCGCCGCTGCTTTTGGCCAAGACAATCATGATTTCACACGGGCCGCGCGCCGATATTTCAGCCCGCCCGCTGCCGCGTGCGCAGGCAACCGGGACGACCGGCTTCGTCAGATCGCAGGCGGCTGCTGCAGGCGCCGCCGGAACCGGGCCAGCGCGCGGCCGAACACGGCCTCGTCCTGGGTCGCGCGCGCCAGCACCAACGCCCCCTGGATGCCGAGCACCACCTCCTCGGCCGCGTCCCCGGCCGCACCGGCATCCCAACCGTCGCGCTGCAGCGCTTCACGCAGAGCCACGATCCAGCGGATGAAGTAGTCGGCGATGGCGGCGGCGAAACGATCGCGCGTCCCGTCGAGCGCGAAGGCGCCGACGAGGCAGACGCGGCGGCCGGAGCGGAAGTAGTCGTCGACGCCATGCCACATCCGCGCAATCGAGGGCTCCGGCGCGCCATCGCGCAGCGGCGCATAGATCTCGCGCTCGAACCAGGCATCGACATGCGCGAGCACGGCGCGCGCCATCTCCTCCTTCCCGCCAGGGAAGAAGTGATACAGGCTGCCCTTGCCGAGCCCGGTCTTCTCGGTGATGCGGCTGAGCGATGTCCCCTCGAAGCCGAACTCGCGGAACACCTCGGCGATCAGCGGGATGACATCGGCGCGCTCGTTGAGCGTCCGCATGGCGCGCCCTGCTTCACAGTCCCAGATCGCTCAGCCCCGGATGATCGTCCGGGCGCCGGCCCAGCGGCCAGTGAAACTTGCGCTCGCTCTCCTTGATCGGCAGGTCGTTGATGCAGGCATAGCGACGCTGCATCAGGCCCTGCGAATCGAACTCCCAGTTCTCGTTGCCGTAGGACCGGAACCAGTTGCCGCTGTCGTCATGCCACTCATAGGCGAAACGCACCGCAATCCGCTCGTCGGTGAACGCCCAGATCTCCTTGATCAGGCGATAGTCGAGCTCCTTGGCCCATTTGCGGGTGAGGAAGGCGACGATCTCGGCGCGGCCGGTGACGAACTCCGCCCGGTTCCGCCAGCGGCTGTCGGGCGTGTAGACCAGCGATACCCGCTCCGGGTTACGGCTGTTCCAGCCATCTTCCGCAAGGCGCACCTTCTGAATGGCGGTCTGCAGGGTGAAGGGCGGGGCGAGAACGGACATCGCAAAGTCTCCTTATGTACCACTTTGACTACTCTGTACCTATCGGTACACTAATCGATACATGGAGTCAAGTTGCGCAGCTTGGAATGCGGTTCCGGTACGCGGCCCGGGCGCCTGGCCATGATGATCCAGCCGGACTATGCAGCACGGTGCAGCACTACCAATCTGCAGCTCGCGAGGGTCAGCACCCTTGTGTGCTCAACGGAAATTCGATGATCTGCTAAGGGAACCAACCGGGGCCGCGGGGGCGACACGGTCCGTGGTCGGCGATACGTTTTGGGGATTTTCGGACATGTCGATGCTCACGCCGCATGGCGAGTGCCTGCTGTGGACGCCTGAACTGATCTGGGTGAACGCGGTCTCCGACGTCCTCATCTCCTTCGCGTTCTTCGCCATCGCCTTCGTGCTCGCCTACATCGTCTATCGCCGCCGCGACTTTCAGTTCAGCTACATTTTCTGGGCGTTCGCACTGTGGGTCTCGGTCTGCGGGTTGACGCGGCTGATCGAGGTTCTCACGATCTGGGTGCCCGCCTACAGCCTCGAGGCCGCCACCAAGGGCTTGCTCGCCTTCATGTCGGTCGGCATCGCGTCGGCGCTGCTGCTGATGCTGCCGCGGGTGCTGACCATGCCGTCCCGCGCCGAGCTCCGGAACGCCTATGCGCAGCTCGAGGAGGAGACGCGGCAGCGCCGCACCGCGGAAGCCATGGTCAGGCGCTTCCAGGAGATCGAGGCCACCGAGGCGCAGGTGCGGCAGGCGCAGAAGATGGAGGCGATCGGCCAGCTCACCGGCGGCGTGGCGCATGACTTCAACAACATCCTGACCGTGATCACCGGCACGATCGAGATCCTGGCCGAGGCGGTGAAGGACCGTCCGCAGCTGGTGCAGATCACCAGCCTGATCAACTCGGCTGCGGCGCGCGGCGCCGACCTGACGAAGCACCTCCTCGCCTTCGCCCGGCGCCAGCCGCTGCAGCCGCGCAGCGTCGACATCAACGGCATGGTGGTCGACACCGCCCGCCTGCTGCGGCGAACGCTGGGCGAGCAGATCGAGATCGAATCCATGCTGGCCCACGATTCCGCGCCGGCGATGATCGACCCCAGCCAGCTGTCGACCGCGATCCTCAATCTCGCCTTGAACGCGCGCGATGCGATGCCCGAGGGCGGCAAGCTGACGCTGGAAACCAAGAACGTGCTGCTCGACGAGGCCTACGCGCGCATGAATCCGGAGGTGATCCCGGGCAACTACGTCATGATCGCGGTCAGCGACACCGGCGAGGGCATTCCCGCCAACCTGCTCGACAAGGTGTTCGAGCCGTTCTTCACCACCAAGGACGTCGGCAAGGGCGTCGGCCTCGGGCTGAGCATGGTCTACGGCTTCGTCAAGCAATCCAACGGGCATATCAAGATCTACAGCGAGCCGGGGCACGGCACCTCGGTCAAGCTGTATCTGCCGCAGGCCAATGCCGATGCCGACGCCGCGCTCTCGGCCATGAGCACGGCCGGGATGGAGCGCGGCGACGAATCGATCCTGATCGTGGAGGACGATTCCCTGGTGCGCGAATACGTCATCGCCCAGATCAAGCGGCTCGGCTACACCACCCTGGCCGCCAGCAAGGCCGACGAGGCGCTGGCGCTGATCGACAGCCCCGCGCGGATCGATCTGCTGTTCACCGACATCATCATGCCCGGCGGCATGAACGGCCGCCAGCTTGCGATCGAGGCCCTGAAGCGGCGCCCGAACCTGAAGGTGCTGTACACGTCCGGCTATACGGAGAACGCCATCGTCCATCACGGCCGGCTCGACGCCGGCGTGCTGCTGCTGACCAAGCCGTACCAGAGCGCCGATCTCGCCCGCATGATCCGGACCGCGCTGAACGCGTGACCCGCAATGCGCAGCGCATGATCCGGTCTGCAGGTGCGCACGTTTCAGACCGGAGACGACGCGGTGGAATGAGTGAGGCAGTGAATGCAGAGGACGCTCGGATGCTGGATGGCCGCCGTCCAGGCCTATGCCTCGGCCGATGATCCGCAGTCCGACATCGCCGCCAAGGTGGCGGTGGTCATCGTCTCCAACCAGCCGTTCTACCCGCTCTACCTCCATGCCATCGCCGGCGCAGCGGCGTGGCCGGCGTGGCTGACCCTGCTCACCACGCCTTTCTTCGCCGCCGTTCCGGTTCTGGCGCGGCGCAATCCGTTCGCCGGCCGTGCCCTGATGGTGCTGACGGGGACGGCCAACACGGTGTTCTCAGTCAAGCTGTTCGGCATGCAGAGCGGCGTCGAGCTGTTCCTGCTGCCCTGCACGCTGCTCGCGGCGCTGTTGTTTCGTCCCGACGAGCGCATCCGGTCTTTGCCGCTGCTGGCGCTGCCGTTCGTGTCTTATCTGCTGATCGATTCCCGGCTTGGTGCGCCGGTGATGAGAGTCGCAGACTCCCAATATGCTTCGCTGGTCGCGATCAATGCGACCAGTGTCGGCGCGCTGACAGCCTTGATCGGCATTCTCGCAGCACGCATGACGGCGCGTTGAGCGCAGCGCACCGCCTCCGCTGCGTCAGCCCCTCCGGTCTCGCTCACGACCTGGACGCCCAGATCGGACCTGCCGCAACGCCGCTGCGGCAGCGCTGCCACATCTGATCGTAGAGGTCCTGCAGCGATCGGGCATAGCCGGCGGCGTCGAACAACGGAGCGACCAGCCGGTTGCGCTGAAGCTTGGCTTTGGCCGCCCGCAGCAGGTCGGGCTCGGCCGCCAGCGTCAGCGCGACCGCGAGATAATCGGCTTCGTCGGCGGCAATCAGTTCGGGCAGTCCCACCGCGTGCAACAGGCTGCCGGCGACCCGGGAGGCAAATGTCTCCCCGGCGCAGCTGACGACCGGCACGCCGGCCCAGAGCGCATCGCTGGCCGTGGTGTGAGCGCCATAGGGAGCCGTGTCCAGCACGAGATCGGCGAGCTGGAGCCGCCGGAGATGCTCGCTCTGAGTCATTTCGGGCGCGAACACCAGGCGGCCCGGCGTCACGCCCCGGCGCAAGGCCTCGCCACGCAGATTGCCCTCAGCCTGGTCGGATGCCAGCAGCCACAACACGCTGTCCGGTATCGCATCGAGCAGACGGCACCACAGATCGAACACCGCCGGCGTCAGCTTGTAGGCCTGATTGAAGCAGCAGAACGCGAAGGCGCCGTCCGGCAGGCCGGCCTCGGCGCGGCTGGGCGGCGGACCGAGCGTCGCCCGGCCATGCGGCTGGTAGGAGTGCGGCATGTAGGCGAAGCTTTCCGAATAATCGGCTGCCGCCGCCGGCGGCGTCATGAACGGATCGGTGATGATGTAGTCGCAGATGCCGCCGCCCAGCGTTCCCGGATAACCGAGAAAGTTCACCTGAACGGGCGCCGGACGCAGCATCAGAATGCCGGTCCGGGCACCGCGCGTGTAACCCTTGAGGTCGACGAGAATGTCGATCTGCGCAGCATGAACCGCAGACGCGGCGGCGCTGTCGCTGAGCGCTGTGACGTCGTGGAAGCCGTCGAAAGCGTCATTGAGCCGGCCCCGCATGAGCCCGTGGTCGTCGGCACCGAACGAGAAGGCATGCAGCTCGCACCGCGCACGGTCATTCGCCTCGAGCGTTTCGATGAGCAGATGCGCGGTGGCGTGGTCGTGGAAGTCGTTTGAAAGGTATCCGACACGAAGCTTGTCGCGGATTGTCAGGTCGAAGCGAAAATCCAGCCGCGTCCTTTCCGCGCGGCTCGCAGCGACGCGATCGCGGGTCCAAAGCTCCGAACAGACGCGATGCTCGCCCGCGCTCAGTCCGGGGACGGACAGCAGCAGAAATGGCGGAATCTGACCTGATCGGGCCTGCTCCAGCGACAGTCGGGCGTCGATCGACGCCTGGGCGAAATCATCCCAGGCGCACATGCTGCGGTCACGGCCGAGCGCTCTCATTCACGTCCATCCATGCCGGAGGCTGCCATCAGGCACAGCAAGTCCCGCGCCAGACTGCGAACGACAGCCGATGTGGAGCGGCGCTGGCGCCCCCCTCGCTGGCCAGCACGACCGTCGCGGAGTGAGTCGCCCGTCGGGCGGGCGCGGGCATCGTCCCAGCCGCAGCGATGGCCGTAACGTGCACGGAATCGCATGCGCCGGAATGCCGATTTCGGACGCCGGTTCAAGCCTATGACCTCTGTCCAGATGGCGACGCGGAAATAATTCGCTTTCGCTTTTACAGAATTTGATGTCTCCTGCGCCCATACCGCCTCGGGCAGAGGGCGTATCGCGGTCGTCACGACACGCGAGGCGGGGAGCGATGGCCGCGACGGGTCGCAGCATGTCCCTTGGACGTGCCGACGAACGGCTCGTTGCGGACGGTGAAGTCGTGTGGTCCTGACACCCCGAAGCTGGTGTCCCGCGCAATGCGCGAAAGCGCGTCGTCGCGATACGGTGGCCAGAAAGCCCGGTGCACCGAGGAGAGCACGTATAAGCCGTAGCCCATCGCGCGGGGAAGGCCGGGATTGCCGGCCGAACCTGTGGTTCCTGCCCCGTGCATTCTTCACGCACGGGGGCCACGGGCACCGGTCGGTGCCTGGTCTTCCCTGCCCCTCTCGCTCGCAGAGGGTCCAGTGTGAACACAACTCGGACGCAGATCGCGCCGCGGGACCGAATGGCCGTTGTGCGGCTAACTACGCGGCGGCCATCTGCCAGGATGACGGCGTATAGGAGGGAACGTGATAGTTCATGTTGGCCGGCGACTGCGAAGGGGCCTGGCGCGCGACGAAATAGGCTTCCAGCTCGGCGACGGCGCGGCTCTCCCACTCCGCCGCCTGCGCCAGCAGCGACTCGCGCTGGTGCGGACGAAATGCCGCAGTCTGCCGGTACAAGGAGGCGACGGTACGATAGCGCCGCACGTTCTCGAGAACCGCTTCCCCATTCATCGTCATGATTGCTCTCCCCTCTCCGTCCCCCTCAGGACACGCTGAAAGTGCACGCGCGCGCTTTGCCAAATCGTTAGCGCGCGAGGCGGCGCATCGGGATGGTTGGCGAATGGTTGACTAATGAGGTGCGTCGAATTGTCCAGATCTCGTGCGCAGGACGGTATCAGTCGACCACACCCTTGCGGGTCCCTGCGAATTTACAAGCACTTAAGGTTAAGCGCACAACCGCTGGAAAGTGACGTGGTCACAGACACTTACGATCGCGAGTGTTGTAGTTGAACTACAGCCGGGCGGCCCAAGATGTGAGAAGAGTATGTCCGAACGTTGCTGATTTTCATTGAGGATTGTGACCATGAAGACGCTTGCCTCCGCCGCCGCTCTGCTCGTCGCGAGCTCGCTCAGTGCCTTCGCCGCCGACATGCCCGCCCGCTACACCAAGGCGCCGCCTCCGGCCGCTATCTACAATTGGACCGGCGGCTATTTCGGCGGCAATATCGGTTACGGCTGGGGCCGCTCGAACCTCGGCACGACGCTGGACCAGACCAGCAGCTGGGCCGTCGAAGGTGCGGCTTTCCAGAATCAGTTCGTGAGCATCAGCAACAACCGTCTCAATCCGGCTGGCGTGATCGGCGGCCTGCAGGCCGGCTATAACTGGCAGACCGGCCCCAGCGTGTTCGGCATCGAGGCCGATTTCAACGGCTCGGGCATGAGCAAGCGGACGATCTATACGGCCGCCAATCCGCCGACGACGCGCACGTTCAACGAGAGCATCCGCAACGACTGGTTCATGACCCTGCGCGGCCGCGCCGGCTACGCGATCGATACCACCCTGCTCTACGTCACCGGCGGTCTCGCCGTCGGCAACGTCAAGGGCAGCTGGGACCTGACCTCGGGGAACGGCTACGCCAAGACCGCCTCGGTCGACCAGACCCGCGTCGGCTGGACGATCGGCGCCGGCGTCGAGCATGCCTTCGCTCCGAACTGGACGGTCAAGTTCGAGTATCTCTACACCGATCTCGGCAGCGTCAACTACACCTCCGCCTATGTCCCGGGCAGCACCTTCGCTCCCCCCGGCTCCAACTACGTCGAGCGCCTGTCGCAGGACTTCACGTTCCACACCGCCCGCGTCGGCGTGAACTACAAGTTCGGCAGCCCGGTCGCCGCCCGCTACTGATCGCGATCGAGATCCATCGCAAAAGCCTCAGCTTCGCTGAGGCTTTTTTGCTTTCGGCGCATGGAGGCCGCGTCCTACGCCCCGGTGGCGCCAACCGCGGCGCGGAAGCGCCACAAGGTCAGCGCCAGGAACAGGGCGCCGATGCCGGCAACGGCGGCGAATTGCGGCCACACTACGTCGATGCCGGCGCCGCGATACAGAATGGCCTGCGCGAACGAGACGAAATGCGTCGACGGCGAGGCCTTCATGATCGTCGAGAGCCACACCGGCTGGCTCTCCACCGGCGTCGCGCCGCCGGAGAGCAGGTTCATCGGCACGGCCACCAGGATGTAGAGGAGGCCGAGCTGCGGCATCGATCGCGCGATCGTACCGAGGAAGAGGCCGACCGCGGTGGCGAAGAACAAATAGAGCACGACCCCTCCCATGAACAGCGGAATCGAGCCCGTGATCGGAACGCGGAGAAATCCCTGCACGACCGCGTAGAGCGCCACCGCGACGGTGACGGCGATGACGAGCGCATTGGCCCAGATCTTCGACATCGCGATCTCGAACGGCGACAGCGGCATCACCAGCAGATGATCCATGGTGCCATGCTCGCGCTCGCGGACCAGCGCTGCGCCGGCCAGGATGATGGCCAGCATCGTCACGTTGTTGATGATGCCCATCACGCTCTCGAACCACGCCGTCGTGATGTTCGGATTGAACGCGATGCGCGTGACCAGCTCGACCGGGGAGGTCTCCGAGGGGTTGGACCGCGCCAGATAGCCCACCACCTCGGCATTGATGATCTGCAGCGCATAGCCGGCCCCGAGGCCGGCCTGGATCATCGCCGTGGCATCGACGTTGACCTGCAGCGCCGGCCGGTGCCCCGCCAGCACGTCGCGCTGGAAGTTCGGCGGAATGTCGAGCACGAACGTGAAGCGGCCGCTGTTCATCAAAGTCTCGATCTGGCTTTCCTTGATGTACACGGGGGTCTGAAAATACGGCAGCATGAACGCGCTGATGATCCGGCGCGACAGCTCGGAATGGTCCTCGTCGACCACGCCGAGCGAGGCGTGATGGAGCTCCTGCGAATTGCTCTGGGCCTCGCTGACCACGGCCACCGTGAACGAATAGATGACGAGGCCGATCAGCACGACGTCGCCGAACAGGCTGCGCAGCTCCTTGGTGCCGAGCCAGAAGATATTGGAGAGCGAATGCCGCATGGCTCAGCTGTCCTGCTTCGGCAGCAGCACGAGGCTGAGCCCGATCAAAACCGGAATGAAGACGACCAGCGTCAGGATGTCGGCGCCGAGATCGGCAAAGCCGAGGCCCTTGGTGAAGGTGCCAACGCTGATCGGACGGAAGTAGGTCATGGGAAATCCCATCCCGATGATCCGGCCGACGCCGGACAGCGACGAGACCGGCACCAGCATCCCGGAGAACTGCGTCGCCGGCAGCACGGTGAGGATCGCGGTGCCGAACAGAGCGGCGATCTGGGTCCGGCAGAAGGTCGAGATCAACATGCCGTAAGCCGTCGTCGTAAAGACGTAGATGATCGTGCCCGTCAGCAGCGGCAGAATCGCTCCCCTGAGCGGAACGTTGAACAGCAGGGTGGCCATGCCGAACATCACGGCGAAATTCACCAGCGCCACGCCGACATAAGGCAGCTGCTTGCCGAGTAGAAACTCCAGGCGCGTCACTGGCGTCACGTAGAGATTGGTGATCGAGCCGAGCTCCTTCTCGCGGACGACCGCGAGCGCCATCAGGATCGCCGGAAACAGCGCCAGTAGCAGCGCGATCGTGGTCGGGACCATCGCATAGATGCTGTTGAAGGCCTGGTTGTACTTGAAGCGAATCTCGGTGTTGACCGGCGACGCGGCGGCGGGCCGGGTGGTCTTGACCGCGGGATCGCCCAGATAGAGCTGATGGGTGCCCTCGAGATAGCCGCGGATGGTCTCGGCGCGGAACGGCATCGAGCCGTCGATCCAGGCCGACACGAAGGCAGTCCGGCCGCGCTTGATGTCGAGGCCGAAATTCGGCGGGATCTCGATCGAGGCCATGATGTCGCCGGCCTTCATCCGGCGCTCGAGATCGGCATAGTCGATGAGCGGCGGCTTCTCGACGAAATAGGCCGAGCCCCTGAGCTCGGCGAGATAGGCGCGGCTCTCCGGCGTCTGGTCGCGATCGAGCGCTGCAAAGGTGAGGTCGTTGACATCGGTGGAAATGCCGACGCCGAACACGATCATCAGGAAGGCGGTGCCGAACAGCGCGAACATCAGCCGGATCGGATCACGCACCAGCTCGAGGCCCTCGCGGATCGTGTAGGCGAACAGCCGGCGCAGGCTGAACCGCGCGGGCTTGCCGCTGATCCTGCGCTCGGGCGCGGGCGGAGAGCTCGTATCGATCAGCATCGTCGGCGGCGCGTCGAGGCCGGCGTCCTGCTCGAGGAACGCGACGAAGGCCTCCTCCAGCGTCTGCGCGCCCTTCGCCCGGATCAGCCCGTCCGGCGTGTCGGTCGCCAGCACGCGCCCGTCATGCATCAGCGACAGCCGGTCGCAGCGCGCCGCCTCGTTCATGAAATGCGTGGAGACGAAGATCGTCATGTCGTCGTTGCGCGACAGCTCGATGAGCAGCCGCCAGAACTGGTTGCGCGCCACGGGATCGACGCCCGAGGTCGGCTCGTCGAGGATCAGCAGATCCGGCGCGTGGACGATCGCCACCGCGAGCGACAGCCGCTGGCGGATGCCGAGCGGCAGCTCGGCGGCGAGACCATCGACATGCTCCGTCAGGTCGCAGCGATCGATCAGTTCGGCGATCCGTTTCTCGGCAAAATCGTGCGGCAGATGGAACAGCCGCGCATGCAGCACCAGGTTCTGCCGCACGGTGAGCTCGCCATAGAGCGAGAACGCCTGCGACATGTAGCCGACACGGCGGCGCGATTCGTGATTGCCGGCCTCCATGGAGCGGCCGAAGATCAGCGCCTCGCCGGCGGTCGGCGGCAGCAACCCGGTCAGCATCTTCATGGTGGTGGTCTTGCCGCAACCATTGGAGCCGACGAAGCCGAAGATCTCGCCCTTGCGGATCTGGAAGTTCACGCGATCGACGGCCGTGAAGTCGCCGAAACGGCAGGTCAGGTCGCGCGCAGCGATGACCGTCTCGTGATCGGGGTCGAGCTCGGCCTTGACCGGCATCTCCGCCTGATGCCGCAACCCGTCCGGCGGCAGCAGCGCAATGAACGCATCCTCGATCGTCTGCGCCGCGGTCTGCGCCTTGAGCTCCGCTGGCGTTCCGGTCGCGAGAATGCGGCCGTCATTCATCGCGATCAGCCAATCGAAACGCTCGGCCTCCTCCATGTAGGCGGTCGCCACCACCACGCTCATGGCCGTGGCGCTACGCGCCCGCAGGCGGTCGATCAGATCCCAGAACTGGCGGCGCGACAGCGGATCGACGCCCGTCGTCGGCTCGTCGAGGATGAGGAGGTCGGGATCGTGGATCAGCGAGCAGCACAGGCCGAGCTTCTGCTTCATGCCGCCGGACAGCTTTTTCGCCGGCCGGTCGGCAAAGTCGGACAGCGCCGTCGCCTCCATCAGCTCGGCGATGCGCCAATCGCGCTCGGCGCGAGACTGGCCGAACAGGCGCGCGAAGAATGCGATGTTTTCGCGCACGCTGAGATCGGGATAGAGATTCTTGCCAAGGCCTTGCGGCATGTAGGCGATGCGGGGGCAGGCTCGCTCGCGCGCACGCCGGTCGGCCATGTCGGCGCCGAGCACGACGGCCTCTCCACGCTGGATCGCGCGTGCGCCGGCCAGGATCGACAGCAGCGAGGATTTTCCGACGCCGTCGGGCCCGATCAGTCCGATCACGCATCCCGACGGAAGCGCGATCGAGACGTCGTCGAGCGCGGCGACGTCACGATAGTGCTGCGACAGATGCCTCACCACCGCGACCGGAGGCGCGGCGATGCTCATGGCGCGGCTTGCAGGCGCGCGGGCCAGGCGACGTCCGGATTCCACCGCACATAAGCGACGCCCGGCAGCCCGCTTCTGACCGCGTCGGCATGCGCCGCCAACCTGTCCGGATCGACGCGCACGCGGATGCGGAACATCAGCTTGTCGCGCTCGCTGCGGGTCTCCACCGTCTTCGGCGTAAACTGCGCCTGGCTCGCGACAAACGCCACCTTCGCAGGAATGGGACGATCAGGATAGGCGTCGAGCACGATGCGGGCGTCGCTCCCGACCTTGATCTTGCCGACCTCCTCGGTCGGCAGGAACACGTCGATATAGACATAGCCGATGTCGAGCATCGTGAAGACCTTGCCGCCGGCGCCCAGGACCTCGCCGACATTGGCGAGCCGGTATTGAATGCGGCCGGCCTTCGGCGCGATCAGCGAGTTGTCGGCAATCTGGACGGTGTAGAGCGCAACGTCGTGACGCGCCGCTTCCAGGCCGCGCTCGGCCTCCGAGATTCGCGCCTGTGCGCCGGCGACGCCCGCGATGGCGGCGTCGAGCGCCTGCTGCCGCTGGTCGGCCAGCTCGCGCGTCGTCCAGCCGTTCTGCAGCAGGCTGCGCGTGCGCTCCATCTCCTGTTCGGCCAGCGTCTTCTGCGCCTGCAATTGCGCGAGATTGGCGCGCGCCTGATCGATGACATGCTGAGCCTGCTCGGCCTGAGCCGTGGCCTTGGACAGTGACTGCTGCAGCTCCTTGCTGTCCATGCGCGCCACGATCTGCCCGGCCTCGACGAGATCGCCGATATCGGCGCGGAGCTCGGCGACGCGGCCGGCATATTTGGTCGCGATATCGATCTCGTCGGCCTCGATCCTGCCATTGCTGACGCTGATGCCGAGCGGCAGCGGGGGATGCAGGCGCTGCCACCAGACGTAGCCACCGCCTCCCGCAGCCCCGGCGAGAAGGACGAGCAGCACAAGAAATGGCCACATGCGTCGCTTCGGCGGCAGCTCATGCGCCACGGCCATCGGCAGCGCCGGCGCGGGAACGAGAGCGACGGCTTCCGCACGCACGTGCTGAACGGGCCGTTCGTCATCCGCGAGCCGAGTGTCCTGTGGATCCATTCCGAGAGGCCTTCTTCGCTGAAGCAGGCGCTTCGTTTGCCACAGGCCCTCGGGAATCCGTTGACACAGCTCAATTGGCGCCGCGTGCGCTACCGACGTTGGAGATCACGTTTGGTTTACGGCGCGGAATCGGATGTCGCGATCGCATGGATCAGCAGCAGGCTGCTGAAGATGATGAACAAGGCGAATGCCTGGAATTCGCGCAGCGACATGTCGAGCAGGGCAAGCATCCACTCGATCGGCAGACCGGCGATGACCAGCAGGAGAAAGCCGGTGGCCGCGATGAAGATGCCATCGAGAATGCTCAGCGCGATCATCTTGGATGTCATGGCCGCCTCCCGTTCAGGACATGCGTCCGATCGGCAACGCACGGCTGCCGCCGCAATCGCCCCGGACCTCCCGCGGTGTCAGTCCATACTGGCGGCGGAACGAGCGGTTGAAGTGCGAGAGATCGCCGAAGCCGACGTCATAGGCGATGCTGGCGATCGCCAGCGGGCCATGGGCGGGATCACACAGCATGCGATGCGCATGCGCCAGTCGCACACCCGAGAGGAACGCGGAGAAGGTGGTGCCGTCGATCTCGAACAGGCGCTGCACGTAACGCGGCGTGACGTTCAGCTTGGCCGCGACCATCGCCACCGACAGGTCGCGGCGCCGGCTGTTGGCGACGAGGAACGATTTGGCGAGCCTCAACCGTGCTGCACGCAATCCTCGCGCGCGCATCGTCTCGGCCAGATCGGCTGCCGGCCCGATCGAGAGCGCGAGCAGATCCATGACGTGACGCACCGACAGATTGAGCAGCTGTGCATCGATCGCGGCGCCGCTCGCCATCAGCCAGCTCGCATAGTGGTCGAGCAATCGCAGCGCGCCCCGATCGACCGGCATCTGCCGCATCACTGCGTCCTCGACGCTGACGTCGGCTGCCTCGATCATGACTCGCGGCATGAGCAGGGTGAACGACCGACCGTTGCTCGCACGATGAAACGCGCATGCATCGGCGCCGCTGAGGATGGCCGCCTCCCCCTCAGGCAGCTCGCGCGTCTGCCCTGCAGCCTCGACGAAGGCGGTGCCCTGGCGGTTGATCGCGAGGATGACGTTGTCGGCGCCGTCGGCGAGATAGCGGCCGGACCGGGAGATCCGCGCCGGAGTAGCCCAGGCATCGAGTAGCTGCAGGCCCGGCAAGGTCAGCGCCCGATTTCGCGCGTTGAATGCGACATCCGGCGCGGGCTCGAAATCGACGCGGAGCATGACCTGACCGTAGTGCTCGCGCCAGAACGCAGCGCGCTCCCCTTCGGGGATGTGGTCGGTCGAGAATTCAACGATGCGAGGGTTGAAGTCTGACATGCGATCACTCGGAACCTTTGAAACTGAGACCTGGGATGACGCTTCGATGCCGAGTCGATAGCGCCATCACCGCGAAGGCGGCGTCCTCTCATCAGGGGATGTGGCGCAGCGCAGGATTGCCGAATGTGAACTGGATCACGCGTGGTCGTGTCAGCCTTGGCGATCGTCGCGGACGGCCAAGACGCCAAGGTCGAGGAGTGATGCCGTCCGCTGGGACCTACAACCAACGAGGACGATGATGACACTTGCTGGACGATGTTTTTGCGGAGCGGTTGAAGTCGAGGTATCTGGAGCACCGGCAGCGATGGGCTATTGTCACTGCCGCTCCTGCCGGTCGTGGTCGGGCGGGCCCGTGAATGCTTTCAGCTTGTGGAAGCCGGACGCGGTCAGGATCACATCAGGCAGCGAGCACGTGGCGATGTTTGCGAAGACGCCGCTGAGCCAGCGGCAGTACTGCGCGAAATGCGGCGGTCATCTGATGACCAATCATCCGCCGCTCGGGCTCGTCGACGTATTCGCAGCGACGCTTCCGGATCTCGACTTCAAGCCGGCCGTGCACGTGAACTATGCCGAAACCGTGCTGCCGATGCGCGACGGCCTGCCGAAGCTGAAGGACTTTCCGCGCGAGTTCGGCGGCTCGGGCGAAGCCGTCGCGGAGTAGCTCGACGCTGCCGAGCCCTGTAGCTCCCGGGCTTCAGGGCCTCGGCGCGCCACCCGTCGCATGGTCGAGTGTCATCGACAGCCGTCACAGCACGACGGGCCCCGGCCCCTCATCACTCGTCTGCAGCGATACGAAGCCTCCCCTGTGCAGCATCTCGCGTCTGATAGTCCTGGCGCGCCCGCCAAACGCGCGGTTTCGCGCCGAAGCTGCGCGATGAACCTCGCGCGCTGGGCGGCGACCCATGAACGGGAATATCGTCCGCGCGTCAGGGTTGACAAGTCAGGCCGGCGCACCTTCTCCCGGTCATGGCAGCGAGGTCATCGTGCAGAGCGAGTTCTATTCACGGGCGCTGGACGCCATCTATCAAGGCTTCGCGGAACCCGACGGCATCGGCGGTGCGCTGAATTGCGTCCGGGAGCTGACAGGCGCCGAAAGCGCCACCTTCGAGGTCATAGACCCTATCGTCCGGCAGCCGGTGACGTTCCGCAGCAGTGGCGTCGCTCCGGCCGAGGGCGACGACTACCTCGCCCATTTCGCGCCACGCAATCCGCGCCTCCCCACGGCGTTGAAGCAGCAACAAGGCGAGCTGTCCTGGGACTATCAGGTCATGGACGAGAGCGCCATGGACCGGGATCCGTTCTATGCAGAGTTTCTGCCGCGTGCCGGCTTGCGCTACTTTCTCTCGGCGGTGCTGGAGCGGTCGCCGCAGCCTATGGTCGCCTTGACCCTGCAACGAACGCCGCGGCACGGACATGTCACCAAGGCAGACATTGCGCTGATGCAGCGCCTCACGCCGCATTTGCAGCGCGCGCATAGAATGCGAGGCAGCCTCGTCACGGCGTATGGTCACGACATCGGCACGCGTGCGCTCGATGTATTGAAGGACGGCGTCGCGCTGCTCGATCCGAAGGGCGAGATCGTCTACCTCAATCCGAGCCTGCAAGCGATCTCGGCGGGCAGCGGGCTGTTCCGGGTCGACAGTCGCGGCATTCTCTTCGGCTCGGCGGACCTGCGCAATCGCTTCGCCCGCGCATTCAGCGCGGCGGTGGGCGCCGACGGCCTGACCGACGCAGATGCCGCGCGCGACTTCCTGGCTCCTCGTCCGGACGGCCTGCCGCCGTGCACGATATCGCTGCGCGCCTTGCGCCATTCCGGGCGCCGGACGGATCGTCCGGCTGCCGCAGTGATGATGCTGGTACGTGATCCGATGCGGGACGGCCCGGCGACGCACCTGCTTCAGGATCTCCATGGTCTGACCAAGGCGGAAGCGCAGCTGGCCTGGGCACTCAGCGCCGGCATGACGGCGGTCGAATATGCCGCGCATCGCGGCATCAAGGTCACGACGGTGTATACGCATCTGAAGCGCACACGGGAAAAGACGGGATGGCGCAGCGTCGCCGAGCTGACGCGGCGCATCCATGAGATATCGGTCGGGCTACTGAATGCCGATCCCTAGCTAGATCGCCGAGAAGGCCGCGACCTGTTGCGCCAACGCGTCGTGGACGCGCGCGACCACCGTCTCGTAGTCGCGGCGCTCATCCTGACGAAACAGCCGCACGCTCGGATACCAGGGACTGTCGGCGCGACCGAGCAGCCAGCGATAGTCCGGCGTGTAGGGGAGCATGACCCAGGTCGGCTTGCCGAGCGCGCCGGCGAGATGCGCGACGCTGGTGTCGACCGTCACGACCAGGTCCAATCTGTCGATCAGCGCCGCTGTATCGACGAAGTCGCGGATGTCAGCGGTGAGATCGAGAATGTCGCGTCGGTCGGCGAGCATGGCCTTGTCCGCCGGCCGCGGGTCCTTCTGCAGGCTGACGAACTGCGCATCCAGGGCGAACAGCGGCGCGAGCCTCGCCAACGCCATCGAGCGGTTGTGGTCGTTGAGATGCATCGGGTTGCCGGACCAGACCAGCCCGACGCGCATCCGATCGTGCGGCCCGAGCCGCTGCTCCCACAGCGCGCAGCGCTCCGCCGGCGGGCGCGGCAGGTAGGACGGCGCATCAGGGATCGTGTCGAGGCGGGTCGCGAAGGCGAGCGGCAGGCTCGACAGCGGACAGTGATAGTCGATGACCGGCAGCGCATCGATGCCGCGGGCCAGACATTGCGCGACACCCCTGATGCCGGACATCAGGGGCTGCAGCACGCCGTCGACCTCGAGCACCACGCGCGCGCCCTCGGCCGCGACCATCGTGGCGTAGCGGGCGAACTGAATCGTGTCGCCCAGTCCCTCGTCGCTGTGGAGCAGAATCGTCTTGCCCGCGAGCGGCGCGTCGGCGAGCCACATCGGCACGTCGAAGCTGCGCTCCACGAAGCCGACGGCGCGACATTTGCGCCCCCATTCACGAGCCGCCCAGCCCCGCGCAAAGTCGCCGGTCAGCAACCGGAATAGCGCCGCGTTCCAATGCGCGTCGGCAAGGTCCGGCTTCAGCGCGACGGCGCGCTCGAAGCTGGCGAAGGCCTCGTCGAAGCGGTGCAATTCAGCCAGCGACGTGCCGCGATGATTGTGAAAGTCCGCGACCTGCGGCCGGATCGCGATCGCCTTGTCGAAGGCGGCGACGGCCTGGTCGTGACGGCCGAGATTCTGCAGGATGCAGCCATAGCTGTTGGCAATGTCGGGATCGGCCGGCAACAATGCGTGCGCGCGCTGGCCGCTCGCATGCGCTTCGTCATAGCGGCGCAGCCGTCGCAGCGAGATGCCCTTGAGGCAGAGAGCGCCAGGCTGATCGGGCCGCGCGGCAAGCGACTGATCGAAACGCGCGATCGCCTCGCCGTAGCGTCCTGCATCGAAATGGACGGCGCCGGCTCTGTTCGCCGCATCGACATGATCGGGTGTCAGCTCGAGCACCTGCTCGAACGCCAGGGCCGCCTCGTCGCGGCGGCCCTGAGCTTCCAGCACTTCGCCGAGGCGGAACCACGTCGCGACGCGATCAGGCGCGAGCTGCAGCAGGCGATCACAGGCCAGCGCCGCTTCGGCATGGCGGCCCGTCAGCTGCAGCAGCTCGCCGAGGGCGTCCCAGCTCTCGATTGCATCTGGCTGCAGCTGCAGGGCGCGATCATAGGCCTTGATGGCTTCGTCGAGGCGGCCGCCGAGCCGCAGCGCCTGCGCGAGGCCAACGAACGAAGGCGACGCGGAGATGTTCTGCCGGATCGCACGGGCGAACCACGCGATGGCGTCATCGGCACGCTTGAGCGCGAGGCAGACCTGCCCCATCGCGTGAAGCGCATCGATCGAAGCTGCATCCAATGTCAGCGCGCGGCGGCAGGCGTCCTCGGCCTGCGTCAGCTGGCCTGCCCGCAGCAGCCGCAACGCCGCGGCACACAGCGCATCGGCGGTATCGCCATGGCGCGACGATCCGGTTTTGCCCGGAGATGTGCCGGCGGGCCGGCGCGGCTTGTGCTTCATCGCGGGATCTCTGCGCTCGTGCTGCCAGCGGTAGATGATTCCCCGATGCGCGGAAAGATTGTGCGGGCCTCAGGAAACCGGTGCGGGCGCCAGCGGCACCGCGTCAAGGCCGCCGAAGCGGCGCTCCCGGCCGCGGAACGAGGCCAGCGCCTGCGCGAGGTCGCCGGCATCGAAGTCGGGCCACATGCGCTGCGTGAAATGCAGCTCGGCATAGGCGCCCTCCCAGAGCAGGAAGTCGGACAGCCGCTGCTCGCCGGAGGTGCGGATGATCAGGTCGACGTCGCGCAGGCCCGCCTCTCCCGTCACGAGGTCGGAGAACGCTTCGCGCGTGAGCCCGCCGGCGTCGCGCGCCTTGGCCGCGGCATTGAGGATCGCATCACGGGCGGAGTAGTCGACGGCGATGCGCAGATGCAGAGTCCGACCGCTCTGCGTTGCCGCTTCGGCGCGGCCGATCGCATCGGCGATGCCGCCCGGGAGACGGTCGCGGCGGCCGATCACGGTGAGACGGACGCCATTGCGAGCGAGTGAGTCCACCTCGCTGGCGAGATAGACCCGCAGCAGCGCCATCAAGGCGGCGACCTCGGCGCGGGGACGCCGCCAGTTGTCGCTGGAAAAGGCATACAGCGTCAGCGTGCCGACCCCCTGGTCGGGGGCGGCCTCGACCACGCGGCGGATCGCCTCGACGCCCGCCTCATGGCCGCGCAGCCGCGACAGGCCCTGGCGTGTCGCCCAGCGGCCGTTGCCATCCATGATGATGCCGACATGCAGACCGTCCACCGGAGCAGGCGATGTAGGTTGCAGACTACTTTGCATTGCAAAGCTCCAGGTCAAAAAAAGCAGTGAGATGTTCAGGCGCGGCCCGGCATGAAGCCGACCGAGGATGGCGCGTGCTCCTTGCCGGCCGCCGCGGCTGCGTCGCGGACCAGACGTTCGAGCACGGCGAGATAGTCCAGGAACCGGCGGCGTCCGGCCTTGGTCAGCCGGCAGGTGGTGTGCGGCCGATTGCCCTCGTAGCCCTTGCTGACCTCCACCAGGCCGGCCTCCTGCAGCACCTGCAGATGACGCGAGAGATTGCCGTCGGTCAGGCCGCAGAGTTGTTTGAGGTCGGCAAAGGCGAGGCCCTTCGGATGCGCCATCAGCGAGGTGAGCAGGCCGAGTCGCGCCTTCTCGTGGATGACACGGTCGAGCCCGTCATAGGAAAACGGCGCACTGCCGTCAGTCTTCGACATCGGAGTCTCCGGTGGCAAAATACAGAATGCCTGCCATCAGCGCCTGACCGACCGCGAAGGGCAGGCCCATGGTCCAAGGCGACAACGAATGAGTGACGCTGCCGAGCAGCAGCACCGCGAACCCGGCCAGGAAGTAGAACGCACCAGCCAGCGCGACCGTCCGGGGCAGCGAGCGCACCGAGGCGAACACGCCGAGCGACGTCAGGATCTGCCACAGGCCGGGCAGCATCCACAGCGCCTCCGGCGCGAACTTCCACAGCAGCACCGCCAGCAGTACGCCGGCGATTCCCGCGGGGAGAAACTGCTCGACCGCTTGATGGATCATGGCGTCGGCGAGACCGGAATGATGCCGGCGCGAGCGCGCCCGCATCTCGATCCAGATCATCGTCAGCGACACGCAGGCCGCGGCCGCCCAGCCGAGCAGGAAGGCCAGCGGCTCCGCCGTGGGGTCGCGCAGCACGATCTGCTGGATCGAGGCGGTCGCAAGCGCGACCGCGGCGGTCGCGGCCATCGTCGCCGGACCATAGCCGCGAAAAGCCGTGCCAGCCGCGAGCTGGCTGCGGATCGCGATGATGTCGGCGAGCGCCTTGTCGAGGTCGCGCATGTCTCACCCGGCGCCGCATGAGGCGCGTTAACTTTGCAATACAAAGTATACACGCTCGCAAAGTCAGCGCAAGCCTCACGCGGCCGCGGGATGCCTCGCGGCCGCAGACGAGGGAGTTTCAGCCACGCTCAGTAGGGATTGTAGCGGTGCACCCGCCGCGGCGGCGGCATGTCGACATAGACGGAGGGCCCGCGACGATCCGAATTGAACGCCACGCGGGGGTTGATGCCGCAACCGGCGTTGCGGCCGGAGGCGCTGGCCCGGCATTGCTCGAAGGTCTGATAGGAGCAGTCGCCGGGGTAGCCGACGCCCCTGCCCTGCACACACCAGGGATAGTCGTAGCCCCCGGCCGCGGCGGGCGTGACGTCGCCGCCGCTGACGAATGCGACGCCGACGAGGCCGGCCGCCATCATCATCTTGCGCATGATCTGTTCCTCTTCTGGCGGGAAGATTGCATCACACTGACATGGTTAAATAACGACGAACTGGCGGAGTGGATCACCAAGCTTGGCGATGACGTGTCGCAGCCAAGGCACGCCATCACCGTTGGGAACAGCCGCAGCCGCGGGTCAATCCAGCTTCAGGCCGGCGAACTCGACGACCTTCTTCCACTTGTCGGTCTCGGCAGCCACCTGGGCGCCGAACTGCTCCGGCGTCTGGATCAACGGATCGCCGCCGAGATCGACCAGGCGCTTCTTGATGTCGGGCTCGGCAAGGATCACGTTGATCTGCTTGTTCAGCTTCTCGACGATCTCCTTCGGCGTGTTCTTCGGCGCTCCGACGCCGAACAGCGCGCTCGCCTCATAGCCCGGCACGGTGTCGGCGATGGCCTGCACGTCGGGCAAGAGCGCCGAGCGCTCCTGGGTGGTGACGCCGAGCGCGCGCAGCGAGCCCGAGCGGATGTGCTGAATGATCGAGGGCATATTGTCGAAGATGACCTGGACCTGGCCGCCCAGCATGTCGGTGATGGCGGGGGCAGCGCCGCGATACGGCACATGCTGCATCTTGGTGCCGGTCATGGCCATGAACATCTCGCCCGATAGATGCACCGAGGTGCCGTTGCCGGACGAGGCCATGTTCACCTTGCCCGGATTTTCCTTCAGATAGGCGATGAACTCGGCCACGTTCTTGGCCTTGATGTCGCTGTTGACGGTCATCACGTTCGGAACGCGATTGAACGAGGCGACCGGCGCGATGTCGCGCACGAAGGTGAACTTGAGGTTGGTATAGAGGCTGGCATTGATGTAGTTCGCCGGATTGACCAGCAGCAGCGTGTAGCCGTCGGCGGTTGCATTCACGACCGATTCGGTTGCGATGTTGTTGCCGGCGCCCGGCTTGTTCTCGACCACGAACTGCTGGCCGAGCGTCTCGGACAGACGCTGGCCGATCAGCCGCGCCAGGATGTCGGTTGCACCGCCCGGAGGATAGCCCACCACGAAACGAACCGGGCGGGCCGGGTAGTCCGCCGCGGATGCAGAACGAATGGCGGCGATGGACGGAACGGTAGAGGCGAGAAGACCAAGCGCGGCACGGCGTGAAATCATACGTTTCCTCGGATATTGTCGTTGAGCGTTCGTTAACGAACCGCCGACCCGCATCATAGCAGAATGCCGCGGTTGCGGCGAGTTCGACGTTTCATCGGACACTCTACCAGGAAAGGAAGAGCCCATGCCGGTCAAGATCGATGCGCTCGATCATCTCGTCATCAATGTCGCCGACGTGGAGCGCACGACCGCTTGGTACCAGAAAGTCCTGGGCATGACGTTGCAGGTGTCGGACCCCGGCATGGGACGAACGAAGCGAACGTCTCTGCTGTTCGGGAACCAGAAGATCAACGTGCGACCGAAGGACGCGGACAAGGTCGACTGGTTCACGGCCGACCATGTGATGGCGGGAAGCGACGACCTCTGCTTCCTGACCACGAGCAGCCCGGACGAGGTCGTGGCGCATCTGCAGGCGCTCGGCGTCGCGATCGAGGAAGGCCCGGTCGCCAAGCAGGGAGCCCGCGGCACCCTGCGCTCGGTGTATTGTCGCGACCCCGACGGCAGCCTGATCGAGATCTCGTCGTACCAGGACTGAGGCCCCGCGAACGACGGCGGTTACTTCGCGAGCGTCTCGCCGCTGCGTGCCATCTTCTCGACGATGTCGCCGCGCGACCAGCCGGTGAGGGACGCGACATTGTCGGCCTCCTTGGCGAAGCGCGCGGTGAGCCCGTCCCGGTAGGCGTTGGCCGCCTCGCACGTCGCCTCGCCGCGCCAGGGATGGTGTTGCACATAGCGGCCCTGGAAATTGGCGCGGTCCTTGGTCTCGACGAAGACGATATCCTCGGGGAAGGACTTGGCGTCATAGCGCACGTGCAGCCGGGTGACGTAAGCGTCAGAGCCGCCGCCGCGCCGGTTCGCACGGAACGCAACGTCGCCGTCGCCGCCGATCCAGCGCGCGCCGAGCTCGACCAGCTCCTTGTTGCTCATCGGATCGGCGGCGCAGGGATCGCACCAGGCCATGTCCCAGGCATATTCGACGAACACCGCCTGCATGTTCTCGCGCGCCACGGCGCGCTCGAACAGCGCCTTGTAGAACGTGCCGAACTCGTTCTTCACATAAAGCGGCACGTCGATGTCGGAGGGGATCTTCACGGTGCGATAGTTGGCAGCCTCGATGCGGCCGCTCCTGGTCAGCGCGAAGATGATCAGGTCCTGTGGTCCCCGGGCGTTGACCGTGCCGAGCCGCAGCGGGACCATGAACTTGGCGCTCTGGTAGCGCACCTGCAGCGGCCGCAGCTGTCCGTTGCCCAGCCCCTTCATGCGCTCGACATTGACCTTGGCGACGAAGAACCGCATGCCCTGCTTGATGTAGCTGCCGAGCACGGCCTCCGCACCTTGCGGAAGGCGATAGTCGTTGTCGGTCAGCCAGCGCGTCAGGCCGTCGCTCTCCTGCGCCGACAGGATCAGCACGTCGTATTCGGCGACGTCATAGCTGGCCTCGATGGTGACGCCGTAATCCCGCCGGGCCATCTCTTGGACCGCTCCCGCCATCATCGGCGCCGTCGGCATCGCCCGCGCCGCAACCATGACCGGCGCGCACGGATCCGCATCGTGATACTCCACCAGCCGCGGCGCGGTGTATCTATCGAGATGGTCGATCGTCTTCGGCTCGACCACGCCGATCTGCTTGCGCTCGATGAAGGTCGGCACGGGAACGACGACCGCGAACTCCTTCACGTCGCCCTCGAAATCGCTGGCCATGGTGATCGCGGTCTGCTGGCCGTCACGCGCCAGCACCACCTTCGAGGACTGGTTGAACAGCTTGGCGTCGGCCTGCGCGACATAGAAGCCGCAGAACGCATGGGCCGGTGCGGTCGCCGCATGGGCGAGGATCGCAGCAGCTGCCACGCCGGTGCGGAAGAGTTTGCTGGTACGCAGGGTCATGTCGACACTCCCTTGGGAACAGACGGACGCCAGGAAAAGCGGGCAGCGGGAATCAGCCGGTCGAGCACCAGCGTCAGCGGCGACAGCGCGATCAAGGCGACATAGAGCGCGGGCCGCATCTGCAGGACGAAGGCGAGGTAATGCGCGGTTACCGCGACCGCCGCCGCGAACAGCAGCCGTCCGGCGTGGGAATCAGGCGTCGTGCGCGGGTCGGAGATCATGAAGAACGTGAAGATGAGCAGCGAGCCGCTCTGCAGCTGATGCAACGGAATGACCAGGGGATCGCCGAGCCAAGTCGCTCGCAGCAACAGCAGCGCGGCATGCGACGCCAGAAAGTAGATCGCGATATCCACCCGGTGGGAAGCACTGAGAACGAGAACGGCAAACAGGCTGGCGAGGCTCGCGAACCAGATCTCGGTGCCCCATTGGCCGGGCGAGATCCACACGCCGCTGGAGCTGAACAGCAGCACCACGATCGCAAGGCCCGCCGGATTGAAGACGTGCTTGCCGTCGATGCGCAGTACGAATTTCGAGCCGATGGCGATGACGGCCGCGGCCGCATGCAGCCACAGCGCATCCGCACGCAACAGCAGGCTGAGCGACAGGCCGGTGATCAAAGGCGACTTCAGGTCGAGCGGCAGACCGGAGAGACGACAGCCGATCAGCTGCGTCAGCAGCGCAGTCGCGATCGCGATGACGCTGGCCGCAGGTCGCGCGCCGAAATCGATCAATGCGAAATTGATCACCAGCAGCGTGGTCAATGCCGCGATCTGGAAATAGCGGGCATCGGGCAGCCGCCGTGGTCGTGCCAGGGCCTGCATGCGAACCTCCGGACAAGTTTTGCCGCGCCATTGGTCGCGCCCGGACGGAGAGCGGTTCAATCCGGATTTGATCGCGACGCCGCCGGATGGCAAAAGGTGGAGCAACATCGGGAGAAAGCGGCCGGGACGGGCCGCGGACAAGAACAGCGGAGCCAAGATGAACGCAACGACGATCGCACCCGGCACTGTAATGCCATTCGACGGCATGGACGTGCCCTGGCTCCTGAAGCTCCGCAGCGAGACGCGGCGCGATCATCCCTTCCTGATCTGGGCTCCGTTCGATGCTCCCGCGCGTCGCTGGACCTATGGCGAATTCCACGACCGGGTCGGCGCGCTCGCCGCGGGCCTCGTCAGGCGCGGCATCAAGCCGGGCGACGCAGTGCTGATCCATCTCGACAATTGCGTCGAGGCCATGCTGGCTTGGTTCGCCTGCGTCGAGCTCGGCGCGCTGGCGGTCACCACCAACACGCGCTCGGCTGCGGCCGAGATGAACTACTTCGCCGGGCACTGCCGCGCGGTGGCCGCGATCACCCAGCCGTCTTATGCCGAGATGATCGCAGCGCATTGCCGTGACATCCGCTGGCTTGCGGTGATCTCGCATGATCCGGGACAGACTGAGGCGACGACGGTCGGCGTGAGCGAGCGCTTCGAGACGCTGTTTGCCGACAGCGCCGAGCGGCCACGGCGTGCGATCGATCCGCTCGCGCCGTGCAGCGTGCAATACACGTCGGGCACGACGTCGCGGCCGAAGGCGGTGCTATGGACGCACGCCAATGCGCTGTGGGGCGCCAAGGTCAATGCGGTTCACGAGGACCTGCATCAGAGCGACGTCCATCAGACCTATCTGCCGCTGTTCCACACCAACGCGCTGGCTTATTCGATGCTCGCGAGCCTGTGGGTCGGCGCCACCTGTGTGATCCAGCCGCGCTTCTCGGCCAGCCGCTTCTGGCCGGTGGCGCTGGAGCATGGCTGCACCTGGACCTCGACCATTCCGTTTTGCATGAAGGCGCTGCTCGAGCAGGAGGTACCGAAGGATCACAAGTTCCGGCTGTGGGGCACCGCCGCATCGGAGCCACCCGCCTTCGCCAAATTCGGCATCAAGATCATCGGCTGGTGGGGCATGACGGAAACCATCACCCACGGCATCGTCGGCGAGATCGATCAGCCGAACACGCCGATGTCGATCGGCCGCGCCGCGCCGGAATACACCATCCGCATCACCGACGACGACGGCCGGCCGACCGGAGTCGGCGACACCGGCAATCTCGCCATCAAGGGCGTGCCCGGCCTGTCGCTGTTCGCCGAATATCTCTACAACGAGGAGGCAACGCGGACGAGCTTCGATGCCGATGGCTTCTTCCTCACCGGCGACCGCGTCACGCGCCTTGCCAACGGCTTCATCAAGTTCGGCGACCGCACCAAGGACATGCTCAAGGTCGGCGGCGAGAACGTCGCGGCGTCCGAGATCGAGCAGGTGATCATCACCGTGCCCGGCGTGCGCGAGACCGCCGTCGTCGCCAAGAAGCACCCGATGCTCGACGAGGTCCCGGTGGCGTTCGTGATCCCGCAGGCTGGCGCCCCGCGCGAGCAATTGCCTGAGAAGGTGCTGGCGGCCTGCCGCGCTGGACTGGCCGACTTCAAGGTGCCGCGCGAGGTGAAGCTGGTCGACGAGATGCCGCGCTCGACCTTGGAAAAGGTCGCGAAGGCCGAGCTGCGCAAGCTGCTGGATTGAGCCGAGGTTGCGGCGCGCGTCCTAATGCGCGCCCATGGCGACCGGGCGGAACGCCTGCAACAGCTGCTGGTCGAGCTTCGGCCCCATGTTCTCCATGATCTGGAACGCGCGCGCATGGGTGAAGGCCGGCCGGTAGGCGCGGTTCTCGATCAGAGCGGCATAGATGTCGACGATCGTGGTGAGCCGCACGATGTCGCTGATCTGCTCGTTATGCAGCGCATCGGGATAGCCGGAGCCGTCGAGGAACTCGTGGTGGTGCAGGATCACGTCGAGCATCTCCGGCGGGAAGCCGCCCTGCCGCCACAGCGCCTCATAGCCGCGGCGCGGGTGCTGGCGCAGCAGCGCGATCTCCTCGGCGGTCAGCTTGCCCTGCTTGTCGAGGATCGCGACCGGAATGAACGCCTTGCCGACATCGTGCAGCAGCGCAGCACGGACCAGCCGGCGCTGGTCGTCGTCGCGCATGCCGAGATGGATCGAGAAGCCGACGGCGAGGCCGGTCACGAACAGGCAATGCCGATAGGTGTCGTTGTGATGGCAGCCGACCACCGTCATCCACTCGCGCAGCGAAGAGTGCTTGATCGCCTTCAGGATCTTGTTCTCGGCCGCGACGATGTCCTCCATCGTCAGATGGGCACCCGTGGGCAGCTTCTCGAAGATCTTGACCATGACGGCCTGGGCCGCCTCGATGCCGCGATTGAGCAGCTTGCCGCGATCGGTCTCGTCATAGCCGTCGTCGGCGGGAAGCGCCGAGCGGATGCGCTGAAGCACGTCCGCCGGGCTGAACGGACGCGCGATCGTGTCGGTGGCGCCGAGCGCCCACGCCTGCATGGTGGCGTGGTGCAGCGCCTCGGCGAGCACGAACAGGCGAGGCACCTCGCTATAGGCGCGCGATGACAGCTTCTTGCGCACCCGCTGCACGCTCTCCGGCGAGCGCAGGTTGATGTCGACGATGACGCCGGAGAAGCGGTTGCCGGGGTTCTCGGGAATTTCGGTGGTCGGCATCAGGTCGACGTCGCCGACCGAGCGCAGGATGCGCGCCAGCTCGCTGCTCTGATCGCCGCGATCGGACGCGAGCAGGAGATGGCGCCTGGTCGCGGTCTGGGTCACGGTCTGCTTGGCTGTCGCGCTCATACGTGCTCGCCCCTGCGGTTTGCTGCCCTTGCAAGTTACCGGGATACGGGTTCGTCGCGGCTTAAGCCGATCATTCAAGCTGTATCGTTTCAGGTGTGCGAAGCGTTAAGAGGAACGCTCAAATTGTGCCGCGCCGCGCCCGATCGCATCGCCAAAAAAGAACCGCCGGAGACGTGCCCCGGCGGTTTCCAGATACTGCGACCGGTCCGGCGACGACGCTACGCCTTCATCGCCGCCTTGACCGCTGCGGCGGTGATCGGCAGCGCGCGCAGCCGCGCGCCGCAGGCGTTGTAGATGGCGTTGCCGAGCGCCGGCGCGACCACCGTCACCGCGGGCTCGCCGACGCCGGTCGCCTTCTCGCCATTGGCGATGACTGCGATCGCGACCTCCGGCACCTGGCTCATCCGCAGCGGCGTGTAGCTGTCGAAGTTGGTCTGCTCGATGCCGCCATCCTTCAACGTCGCCTTCTCATACATCGCCAGCGACAATCCCCACAGCGCCGCGCCCTCGACCTGGGCACGGATGTTGTCGGGATGCACCTGGGTGCCGACGTCGGTCGCCACGGTGAGCTTCTTCACCGTGACCTCGCCGGTGTCGGCAACCGCCACATGGGCCACGCACGCCGTCCAGCTCGCGGTCGCCCGCTCCTGCGACGACACGCAGGACACGCCCATGCCCTCGCCCTTCGGCAGCTTCTTCGCGCCGTAGCCGGACAGGCCCATCGCTGCCAGCAGCGTGTTGCGCAACCGCTGCGCGCCGCCGTCGTTCTTGCCCTTGCCGTCGAGCAGCGCGATGCGGAACTGCGCCGGGTCCTGCCCCGAGGCCACCGCGATCTCGTCGATCATGCTCTCGACCGCCCAGAACGTCCAACCCGGCGCCACCGAGCGGAGCTGCCCGGACGGCGTCGCATTGTGCGCGAGCTCGTTCTTGATCGCGCGCACATGGTGGTTGGGCACGGTGTAGAAGAAGTCGGCGCCGTTGACCGTGAAGGAGTCGAGCGGGCCCTTCTTGTCGACCGAGGGCGACAGGAAGTCGGGAATGCCCCAGCGCGCCGTCGGCCAGGCCGAGACGACGTCATGGCTCAGCGCGATGAGCTTGCCATTGCTGTCGAGTCCCGCCTTGACCTTCTGGTAGGTGAGCGGCCGCGAGTAGTCCATCGTCATGTCGTTCTCGCGGGAGTAGATCACCTTGACCGGCTTGCCGACCGCCTTCGCCGCCTGCACTGCCGGCACCATCATGTCGGCGTCGAGCCTGCGGCCGAAGCCGCCGCCGAGCCAGGCCTGATGCATCACGACGTATTTCGGATCGATCCCGGCGGCACCCGCCGCGATCGCACCGGAGCGGGTCGCGAACTGATTGCCGGAGTAGATGTGCAGGATGTCGCCCTTGAACTCGGCGGTCGCGTTCATTGGCTCCATCGGCGCGTGGATGTTGATGCTGGTAGTGTACTCCGCCTCCAGCACTTTCGCTGCACCCGACAGCGCCGCGACGGGATCGCCGTCCTTGACGAAGAACTGCCCGGAATCGTCCTGCGCCTGCAGCCGCATCGCCTCGGTGAGGATGGTGTCGGTGCTAACATTGGCGTAGGGGCCCTTGTCATAGCTGACCTTGAGCGCATCCGCCGCCTTCTTGGCGTTGGCGAAGGTCGAGGCGACCGCGACCACCCAGCCCGAGGTCGAGCCGGTCTTGTCGTCGAGCACGACCGCCTTGATGAAGCCCGGGACCTTCTTGGCTTCGGAGTCGTCGACCGACTTGACGGTGGCGCCGAAGCGCACCGGCGGGGTCACCACCTTGCCGTACACCATGCCCGGCAGCATCGTGTCGATGCCGTATTTCGCCGTGCCGTTGGTCTTGGAGGGGATGTCGAGCTGCGGCACCGACACACCGATCATGGTGTACTGATCGGGCGTCTTCAGCGTGATCGCCTTCAACTCGTCCGGCGTGAAGCTCTTGGTGATCTTGCCGCTCTTGACGATCTCGGCATAGCTCATCTGCTTCTTCGACTTCGAATGCATCACGACGCCGTCGCGCACGACGAGCTCCTTCGCCGGCACGCCCATCACTGACGCAGCGGCCTCGGTAAGCGCGATGCGCCCCGCCGCGCCGGCGCGGCTCATGGCGTCGAAGTTCATCATCGTGCTCCAGCTGCCGCCGGTGATCTGCGCGCCGAGCACGGGATCGTTGAACTTCGGATCGTTGGAGGCGAGCTGGACGCGCATGTCCTTCCAGGCCGCACCGAGCTCCTCGCACACGATCTGCGCCATCGTGGACGCAATGTGCTGCCCCATGTCGGCCTTGCCGCAGGTCACGGTGACCACACCGTCCGGCGCGACGGAGTACCACACGCTCGGCTCGAAGCTCGCCGGCGCCGTCGCGGCGAGCGCGGCATCGGGAAGGCCCGCATAGCCGAGCACGAGGCCGGTGGCGGCGGTGCCGACCAGGAAGGAGCGGCGGCTGAGATCGGGAGCCATCTCGGGGGCCATGGCGGGCGCTGCTTTCACGTGCTGGTTCATGTCGCCCTCCGGTCGCTGCCGTTCGACGCGGTGCGCATCTCGGATGCGGCGCGCTGGATCGCCTTCTGGATTCGCGAATAGGTCATGCAGCGGCAGAGATTGCCGTCCATATGCGCCGTGATCTCCTCCTTGGTCGGGCTCGTCGTCTTGGCGAGCAGCGAGGCTGCCTGCATGATCTGGCCGGACTGGCAGTAGCCGCATTGCGGCACCTGCTCGGCGATCCATGCCTTCTGCAACGGATGATCGCCCTTCTGCGACAGGCCCTCGATGGTGGTGATCTTTTTCCCCGCGACGTCGCCGACCATGGTCTGGCACGAGCGCACCGCCTCGCCGTTGACGTGCACGGTGCAGGCGCCGCACAGCCCCGCGCCGCAGCCGAACTTGGTGCCGGTCATCTGCAACTGCTCGCGGATGACCCATAGCAGCGGCGTGTCGTTCGCCGCGTCGACGGACATGGTCCGCCCGTTGATGGTGAGATTGGGCATTGGTTTCTTCCCCGCCCGGCGTGTCGACTTCGCTTACGGCGAAGTTCGGATTTATCGATTCGCTGGGACCCACCGGTGAGATGCCAGCCATCATAAGAATGATCGCGTTGCCACGGTGACGCAACGGGATTTGAACATCGGCTTGCGAAATGAAACGGCAATTTGCATTGTGCAGCGCGAACGATGCTGGGCTCGCGACGCCGGGCAAGCTAAGACGGAGACGCCGCCGACGCGGTCTGGCGACAAGCGGTTGGCGACGAGGAGAGTTCAGGCCATGAGAGCATCCGCACGAATGACGTTGTGCGTGGCCGCCGCTGTGCTGGCGAGTGTGGCGCCCGTGGACCGGGCCGCCGCCGGGCAGACGCCCGATGTCGTCCGCCGGCCTTTCACAGCGACGTTATCCAACGTGTCGCCGCTTGCCTTCGGCATGGATGTCGGTGAGACATCGCGCGTGCTGGAGCAGCCGCTGATCTATCTGAACGGCTCGCCCGGCAACGAGACCTATCTCGCCTTCCGCAATCTCGGCGGCAGCGGACTGGTCCCGCATCATCATCGCCTGTTCCTCAAGTTCCGCAAAGGACGATTGACGGGATGGAAGGAAGACTACGGCACCAACTGGATGTGGCGGTAGCTCCGCGCATCGCGACATCATGAAGGACAGAACGTGGGACAGGACATCAAGCTGACGGCATCGGACGGTTTTCAGCTCGGCGCCTACCGAGCCGATCCGGCGGCAGCGGCCAAGGGCGCGCTGGTCGTGATCCAGGAGATTTTCGGCGTCAACCATCACATCCGCAACGTCTGCGACCGACTCGCTGCGGAAGGCTACGTCGCGATCGCTCCCGCGATCTTCGACCGCGTCGAGCCCAATTTCACCTCCGGCTACTCGCCCGATGAAATCGCCGTGGCGCGCAAATTCGTTGCCAATCCGGATTGGCAGGGTTTCCTGCGCGACACCCAGGCTGCGATCGACGCGGTGAAGGATGCGGGGCCGGTCGGCATCATCGGCTTCTGCCTCGGCGGCAGCATCGCCTATGCAGCCGCAACCAAGCTCACCGGACTGAAGGCGGCGGTCGGCTATTACGGCGGCGCCATCGTGCGCTTCGCCGACGACAAGCCGACCGTGCCGACCCAGCTGCATTTCGGCGAGAAGGATGCCGGCATCCCCCTTGCCGATGTCGAGACCATCGAGGCCAAGCGCCCCGACGTCGAGATCTTCGTCTATCCCGGCGCGCAGCACGGCTTCGGCTGCGACGAGCGCGCCAGCTACGACAAGCCGAGTTCCGACCTCGCTTGGACGCGCAGCCTGGATTTCTTCAGGCAGCATCTGAGCTAAGAAAGGCCGTCATTGCGAGGAGCGCAGCGACGAAGCAATCCAAGGCGTCACGCGCGACCCTGGATTGCCCCGCTGCGCTCGCAATGACGGAGGATGGAGCGTTGCCTTGTTGCGCAGCGGTCTCTCTGAGCAGCCGGAAGATCAGAACCAGCGCTCGCCGACCTGGATGGTGTCACCGGGTTTCAGCGACGTGCCGAGCGGCACCTCGTAGCGGGCAGCACCCGAGGGATCGGTGTGCGTCAAGGTGACGATGTCGCGTCTCGCGCGCGGCGAGAAGCCGCCGGCGATGGCGATGGCGCTCTCCACCGTCATGTTGGGCACGTAGGGATATTGGCCGGGCGCCTGCACCTCGCCGAGGATGAAGAACGGACGATAGGCCTCGATCTCGACCGCCACCGACGGCTCGCGGATATAGCCGTTGCGCAGCTTGGCGGTGATCTCCGCGGCAAGACCGGCGGTGGTGCGGCCACGCGCCGGCACGCTGCCGATCAGCGGCATCGTGATCGATCCGGCCGCATCGATCGCGTAGGTGTTGGTGAGCCCCTCCTGGCCGTAAACGACGACGCGCAGCTTGTCGCCGGCGTCGAGATGATAGGCCATGTCGGTCCGCGCCGGCGCGTAGCCGGCGGGCACCACATGAGCGCCGACGCGCGGAGCGGCAGCGAACGCGTTGCGCAGCGCCGGGATCGCTCCGCCCTGCCCGGTGGCGGCAACCGGGCCGGTCGAAGGTGTCCCATAGGCCATGGCATCGAGATCGCTCTGCGGCTGGCCGACGGCGACGGGGGACGCCGTGTGCATGCAGCCCGACAGCAGGACCGTGGAGAAGATGGCAATGACCGGAAGGAAAAACGCGCGCACTCGAACAATCCCTGAAAGAGGATGCACCCTAGTCATGCGCGGTTAAGGTTAACAAACCGTTGGCGCGTGTGGCGCGCGCGGTACGCAAGTGCGCCGCCTGCAGCGCCCACGGCGCAGAAAAAAACCCTCCCCCACCAAGTGGGAGAGGGAGCCGAGCTCGTCGCCGCCGCGCCGGCGGCAAACGCCAGCGTTGCGCCTATGCGTTGACGCCGACACCGATCGGACAGGCGACGCCGGTGCCGCCGAGACCGCAATAGCCGGCCGGGTTCTTGGCCAGATACTGCTGGTGATAGTCCTCCGCGAAGTAGAACGGTCCCGCCGCACCGATCTCGGTGGTGATGGCACCGAGCCCCTTGGCGCGCAGCGCCGCCTCATAGGCCGCCTTCGACGCCTCCGCCGTCTCGCGCTGCGCATCGCTGAACGTGTAGATCGCCGAGCGATATTGCGTGCCGACGTCGTTGCCCTGGCGC
The DNA here is from genome assembly GCF_032377575.1 of Bradyrhizobium sp. SZCCHNS2022. Classification (NCBI taxonomy): domain Bacteria; kingdom Pseudomonadati; phylum Pseudomonadota; class Alphaproteobacteria; order Hyphomicrobiales; family Nitrobacteraceae; genus Bradyrhizobium; species Bradyrhizobium sp. SZCCHNS2022. The sequence goes on from NZ_JAUHHZ010000001.1 coordinate 5,652,105, forward strand.
ATGCCCTGGGTCGGGTCGTGGCTCTCCCAGAACGTCTTCAGCAGACGCTCGTAAGACATGGCCTTTGGATCGAACACGACCAGCACGACCTCGGTATGCGCGGTCAACCCCGAGCACACCTCCTCATAGGTCGGGTTCGGCGTATGACCGCCGGCATAGCCGACGGCGGTGACGTGGATGCCGTCGCCGAGCTGCCAGAACTTGCGCTCCGCCCCCCAGAAGCAGCCGAGGCCGAACACGGCCTGCTCGAGACCTGCGGGATAGGGCGGCAGCAAAGCACGGCCATTGACGAAGTGCTTGGTGGCGGTGGGGATCGGCTGGGCGCGGCCGGGCAGCGCCTCGGCGGCGCTCGGCACGGCAGTCGGTTTGCGCATGAAGAACATCGGGTGTCTCCGGGCATGGCATTCGCCCGCCGGAACGGTCCGGCGGCGCGATGACCTTCGGTCTGTGGGTTATATAGGCTCTACGCCGGAGATCGCAGCGATGTTACGCCGCGCCGGGGCCGGCGCTCAGTCGCGCCCGTAGCCGATCAGCGGTCGGCGCGGCCGGAACAGCAGCATCAGGAGAATTCCGAGCACGCCGAGCACGGCAAACACCGGCTGGTCCAGGAACACCCTGACGATCCACTCCCACAGGAACGGCGCCTTGGCCTCGACCCAGGCCTTGAAGGCCGCCTGGCTCGCCTGGTGGACATCGTTCCAGAGCTGGCCGAACCGGGTGAATTGCAGGGTCTGATCGGCCACCCAGCGCGCGCCGTCATAGACCAGGAAGATGAAGCTTCCGGCCAGCAGCAACAGTCCCACCAGGCGGAAAAAACCGCGGATCATGCCTCACCTGCTCTCTCTCGCTCGCCCCGACCGGCAGCAAGGCCATAGCGGGGCCCCCTTAGAAATTCAACCTCGTCAGGGGCTTAGAAGCGGCTTTTGGCCGGTTCCGGCGATCCCTGCGGCTTCCGAGACCGTTGACGCTCGAACCGCCTGCCCCTATAAGGTCGCCATTGGCGGTGGGCGCAATCCCGCCGCCGCTGTTCTTTGAGCGGCGCCGATCCACCGAGCCCACACGCTCCGGTCATGGCATTCTCAGAGAGGCGTCCGAACAACCCATCGCGTCGATCGGGCCGCAATCGAGCGGACCGCGCGCGTACCCGCTGATTGCGGCGAACGCTCGCCGCCGAAGGATAGTTGAGAGCATGGCCAACACGACCTCCGCGAAGAAGGCGACGCGCAAGATTGCCCGCCGCACCATCGTCAACAAGTCGCGCCGCACCCAGATGCGCGGCGCCGTTCGCTCCGTCGAGGACGCGATCAAGAAGGGCGACCGCGACGCCGCCTTGAAGGCGATGGCCAATGCCGAGCCGCAGCTGATGCGTGCCGCGCAGCGCAACATCATTCACAAGAACAACGCCAGCCGCAAAGTGTCGCGCCTCACGCATCAGATCGCCAAGCTCGCGAAGTGACGCGATCGCGCGACTGACGAACTATCAAGATGCAACAGCCCGGCTCGCGCCGGGCTTTTCTTTTGCGCTTGGCCCGCCGACTGCGCTTGGCCGGCCGTCGCGACTCGTCCCTGCCGCCTCTTCTCTGCCGTTGCGCCGATTTCTCGGCGCATTTTCGCTCTGCGCATTGCACGCGTGACGCGCTCACACTTCTATTTCATGGCGACATCGAAGCAGCGCTGCGATCTTCGCGCGTGTTGGAACAGTTGCGATGTCGTGCCAACCTGACACGCTCCGTACTCCTACGTGGCGTTCCGTAATTTTACGCGGTGACAATTTTGTCTCACCGGAAACAGCAGCGAATCTGCGCGACGCGCTTGCGCATCGATGTCAAGACCGCTCGATGCGCCGCTCACTTCACGCACTGCGCATCGCGGGAGTTACCCGCTTGAAGTAATCGCGAAAAACATCGGCTCGAAAATGACTTAAGCGCATAGCGCAGCCAAGTGTTTGGAAAAGCGGTCACGCTCGGCCGGAACGTAAAAAAATTATGAAGAAATTTTGGGCAGACGATGTTGTTTGTCACATCCGAGATTCCTCGCGATGATTCAAAACCTTGCTTTCTTAACGCGCAACATGGCGTGGCAAGCGGTGCGATGACTCGCGATGCGTGCTCCGATCAAATGGATTGCGAGTCCCAACGCATCGTGTATTTCTTAAATCCACTCGCGGCGCCCACGATCTTGAGACCAGCGCGGTTTTAGAAACGGGGCGGACGTGCAAATCGGCGGCGGTGTGCGCGTTGGCGACGCTTTCAAAAGCGATGGCCGGAACGGTCTCCATAGCAGTATGGGGAACGACCGAACTTTGTCGAAATTTCTCGGGCACAACATCATCGTTGCGCCGTTTTGAACAAGAGAAATACGACAACGCTCGAACCGGCTGGAGCTTGCGACTGCTTCGCTCAGTGAGTGGACAATGGACGGGATATGGCGTTGCGGCTGAATCTTGGGGTTCGGACGCGGATGCCTATGGGACATGTGCGAGATGACAACTTGCCGTGAGCAATCGCGGTGAGGCGGGGAGGTTGCATGCTTTACGGACACATCGCTGCGAGACATCAAGAGCTGGTTCCGGATCACGCACCCTTAGCGGTCAACACCATCAGCACGGCCATCGGACCTCCCCTCCTCGCGCATCCGAGTACGCGCTGACCTCGCGGAGAACTCCCCTCGACCAGCATTGATCTGCCCAACGGCGTGCGCGCCGGACGGCGAAGCCATGGCTGGCGTTGGTCCTCCGCTCGAGGTCTCGCCCGGCAGACCAGTCCCTCGACGGGACATCTGCCCCAGCGATCACTCGACACCACCACTCAATTCGAAAAGTTGCGACTGACATGACAAATTCGGAACAGGAACGCTGGTCTCGCGTGAAGGGTCGGCTGCGCTCGACCGTCGGCGAGGACGTCTATACGAGCTGGTTCGCGCGCATGGACCTCGAGGCCGTCCAGGACGAGAGCGTCCATCTGTCGGTGCCGACGCGTTTCCTGAAGAGCTGGATCCAGGCCCATTATGCCGAGCGCGTGCTGTCGTGCTGGCAGGCCGAGATGCCCGAGGTTCACCGGATCGATCTTTCCGTTCGCACCGCGATGCGTTGTGCGACGCCGGCCAAGGAGGCGCCCGTTGCCGTGGAAGCCCGCCGCGCCGAGCGCAGCGATGCCAAGCCCGTCAGCAACGAGGTGCGCACGTCCGCCGCGGCGTCGCTGGCCACGAGCCATGACGCGCTCGGCGGCTCGCCGCTCGACCCCAGGCTGACCTTCGCCAGCTTCGTCGTCGGCCGGGCCAACACGCTCGCTCATGCGGCGGCGCGCCAGGTCGCCGACGGCCGCCGCGGCGATCCCGTGATGTTCAATCCGCTCTACATCCATGCCGGCGTCGGCCTCGGCAAGACGCATCTGCTGCAGGCCGTGACCTGGGCCGGCAATGCCGGCGGCGAGCGCAAGGTGCTGTATCTGACCGCCGAGAAGTTCATGTACGGCTTCGTCGCGGCGCTGAAATCGCAGACCGCGCTGGCCTTCAAGGAGGCGCTGCGCGGCATCGACGTGCTGGTGATCGACGACCTGCAGTTCCTGCAGGGCAAGTCGACCCAGGCGGAGTTCTGCCACACGTTGAACGCCCTGATCGATGCCGGAAGGCAGGTGGTGATCGCCGCCGACCGGCCGCCGTCCGATCTCGAAAGCCTGGATGATCGCGTCCGCTCGCGGCTCGCCGGCGGGCTCGTCGTCGAGATGGCAACGCTCGGCGAGGACCTGCGTCTCGGCATTCTCAAGTCGCGCGTCGCGGCAGCCCGTGCCCATCATGCGAGCTTCGACGTGCCGGAGCCGGTGCTCGATTATCTCGCCCGCTCGATCACCCATAACGGTCGCGATCTCGAAGGCGCCATCAACCGCCTGCTGGCGCATTCCAAGCTCAACAACCAGCCGGTCACGCTCGACATGGCCGAGCGCGAGGTCCGCGACCTGGTCCGGCCGCAGGAGCCGAAGCGGATCAAGATCGAGGACATCCAGCGCGTGGTGGCCCGGCAGTACAACGTCAGCCGCTCCGACCTGCTCTCCTCCCGCCGCACCGCAAACGTGGTGCGTCCGCGTCAGGTGGCGATGTATCTTGCCAAGACGCTGACCCTGCGCTCCCTGCCCGAGATCGGCCGCCGCTTCGGCGGACGTGACCACACCACCGTGTTGCACGCCGTGCGCAAGATCGAGGCGCTGGTCGGCAAGGACATCACGCTGAACGACGAGGTCGAGTCCCTGAAGCGCCAGCTGCAGGACTAGGCGGCTCGCACGGCCACGGGGGTTTGGACAGAACGTCCGGCCCCAGCCGGCCATCCTCCGCGCCCCTCCAAGCCAGCTTGGGACATCGTGCTCGGGACCGCGCCTCCGGGTCACGGAAGAGCCTGCCGAAACATGGGAAATCGGCGCCGCATCCCTTGCGCTTGAGCCTCATCCGCGCCACTTTACGCCTCCCCCTCACGCTCCTGGACGCTGGCAAAGCGCCGTTCGGGCGCGAGGTGCCATCGGCCGCGGCGCTGCCATAGCCCGCCGGCATTCCAGGACGAGATCAGTTGGGAACGGGCGGGTAAGTGCAATGAAGGTGACCGTCGAACGCGCGCAGTTGCTGAAGTCGCTGGGCCACGTCCATCGCGTGGTCGAGCGCCGCAACACCATCCCGATCCTGGGCAACGTGCTGGTGCGCGCCGAGAATGCCCGGCTGTCGCTGCGCGCGACCGACCTCGATCTCGAGGTCACGGAAACCCTGGCCGCCGAGACCGCCACCGCGGGCTCCACCACGGTTCCCGCGCATATGTTCTACGACATCGTGCGCAAGCTGCCGGACGGCTCGCAGATCGTGCTGGAGAGCGACGGCGAGCGCGCCGTGCTCGCGATCCGCGCCGGGCGCTCCAAGTTCACCCTGCAGACGCTGCCGGAGAGCGACTTCCCGGATCTCGCGGCGGGCGAAATGACGCATGCCTTCGGCGTTCCCGCCAAGGACATCAAGAGCCTGATCGACCGCACCCAGTTCGCGATCTCCACCGAGGAGACGCGGTATTATCTCAACGGCATCTATCTGCACGCCGGCGGCAATGCCAAGCAGCCGACCTTGCGCGCGGTCGCCACCGACGGCCACCGCCTCGCCCAGGTCGATCTGCCGCAGCCGGCCGGGGCTGCCGAGATGCCCGGCGTCATCGTGCCGCGCAAGACCGTGGGCGAGGTGCAGCGGCTGATCGAGGACAATGACAGCGAGATCAGGATCGAGCTGTCGCAGGGCAAGATCCGCTTCACCTTGGGACAGGTGGTGCTGACCTCGAAGCTGATCGACGGCACCTTCCCGGACTATGGTCGCGTCATTCCGCAGAACAACGACAAGGAGCTGGTCGTCGACAAGGCCGATTTCGCCGCCGCCGTCGACCGCGTCTCCACCATCTCCTCGGAGCGCGGCCGCGCCGTGAAGCTGGCGCTGGCGCCGGGCAAGCTGGTGCTGTCGGTGACCAATCCGGATTCCGGCAGCGCGACCGAAGAGCTCGAGGTCGAATACGCCGCCGACGCACTCGATATCGGCTTCAACTCGCGCTATCTGCTCGACATCGCCGCCCAGATCGAGGGTGAGGTCGCGGTGCTGCGATTGGCCGATCCCGGCTCGCCGACGCTGATCCAGGACCGCGACAACAGGAACGCGCTGTACGTGCTGATGCCGATGCGGGTGTGACCCAACGCCCGTTGCGAGCTTTGAAGTTCACTCGTCATGGCCGGGCTTGACCCGGCCATCCATCTCAACAAATGGCCTAGTGGGTGTACATCCTCGCCAGCAAGCCCGGCGGCACGCTCTATATCGGCGTGACCAACGATCTCATTCGGCGCGTGTATGAGCATCGCGAAGGCCTCGCAGAGAGCTTCACCAGACGCTACGGCATCAAGCGGCTCGTCTATTTCGAGGCGCATGAAACGATCGCGGCAGCATTGCAGCGTGAGAAGAACGTCAAACACTGGTCACGCGAATGGAAGATCGACCTGATCGTGGCGAGCAATCCGGATTGGCGCGATCTCTACGATGAAATAGTCCGCTGACGCGGACGATGGATTGCCGGGTCAAGCCCGGCAATGACAGAGCTAGGGCTTCCAGCTACATCCCGATGACCCCCTCCCGCATCAACCGCCTGTCGCTGACGCACTTCCGCAGCTATCGCGCTGCGAGCGTGAGCGTGCAGGCGGACATGGTGGCGCTGGTCGGGGCCAATGGCGCCGGCAAGACCAATTGCCTGGAGGCGATCTCGTTCTTCGCGCCGGGACGCGGCCTGCGCCGCGCCACGCTCGAGGACGTCGCCGATAACCAGGGCGACGGCTCCTGGGCGGTCTCGGCGGAGGTCGAGGGCGCGCTGGGCCTGACGACCTTCGGCACCGGCATCGAGCCGCCGCGCAGCGATGCGAGCACCACCCGCCGCTGCCGCATCGATCGCGAGCCGGTCGGCTCGGCCGCGGCGTTCGGCGATCACATCCGCATGGTGTGGCTGACGCCTGCGATGGACGGCCTGTTCATGGGCTCGGCGTCCGAGCGTCGGCGCTTCTTCGACCGTCTGGTGCTCGCGATCGACAGCGAGCATTCGAGCCGCGTCTCGGCGCTCGAGCGCAGCTTGCGCTCGCGCAACCGGCTGCTCGAGGTGCGCAATTTCGACGATCATTGGTGCGACGCGATCGAGCGCGAGACCGCGGAGCTCGCGGTCGCCGTGGCTGCGAGCCGCGGCCAGACCGCCGTGAAGCTCGCCGCGATGCTGCGCCAGCGCGGCGCCGCCTCCGCCTTTCCCTCGGCCGAGATTGCGCTCGACGGCTGGATGGAGAACGCGCTGCTCACCGAGCCCGCGCTGGCGGTGGAGGACCGCTACCGCGCGATGCTGCGCGACAATCGGGCGCGCGATGCCGCCGCCGGCCGCACGCTCGATGGCCCCCACCTCACCGATCTGCACGTCATCTACGCGCCGAAGAACATGCCGGCGCGCGATGCCTCGACCGGTGAGCAGAAGGCGCTCTTGATCGGCCTCATCCTCGCGCATGCGACGCTCGTCGCCGAGACGACAGGCATCGTGCCGATGTTGCTGCTCGACGAGATCGTCGCGCATCTCGATCCCGGCCGGCGCACCGCACTGTTTGCCGAGCTCGGCACGCTCGGTGCCCAGGTATGGCTGACCGGCGCCGATCCCGCCGCGTTTGCCGAACTACGCGAACTCGGTGAGATCTTCGATGTCGAGGGTGGCCGGATCACCGCGCGGCGGTAACGCATTCCGCCGTTGAACCTATCAGTTCCCAGATTCGACTAGCTGTCGTTGGATCGACGACGAGGTCCTCCGACATCCCGCAGGCCCACGCGCCGCAATCGAAATCCTGGAGATCTGTGATGTCAGAGCTTTGGCCGCAGGCCATCGCCGCGCCGCGGCTGCGGCTGTTTGCCTGCTGCGTTTTGCTGCTCGCGAGCTGCGCCGTCCCTGCGCGCGCCGACGACGCCATCGTCGACGTGCATGCGCTACCGCGCGTCGAGGGTGCTGTCGAAGACACCTCCCGCCCCGATCGCTATCGCGTCGTCTACCGTCTGCCGATGCCGGTCGCCGCGACCAATGCCGCGACGCAGCAGGCGCTGAGCGCCGACGGCTGGGTGCGCTACATCCGGCCGCTGGAAGAGCGCAATCCCACGCTCAACTACAAGAAGGGCAAGCAGGGACTGACCGTGTACTTCACGGGCAGCGGCGGCCGTGCCGACCAGTCGGACGTGACCTATTCGCCGCAGCGGATCTACGCGAACCTGCCGTTCCCCGAGGGTACGACCGACATCGTGTTCGACGAGACGCGCCCCTATCTGTCCTGCGTCGCGCCGATGCCGGTGGATGCGGCACGGGCCTACTTCGCCAAGGAGATGACGTCCCTCGGCTGGCAGCCGTTGACCGCCGAGACCGCCGCGCGCTGGCCCAATGCCGATCTCAGCGAGACCGCGCCGAATGGCGTGCGCGCCTTCTTCGGCCACGACGACAGCGACAATTATCGCCGGCAGAGTCCGGTCATGCTGAGTCTGACTCGCCGCGATGACGGCAAGACGAATGTCGAGATCCGGATCGCGCCTTTCGCGCTGCCGGCTCAGATCGAGGCCGGCGACGACCGCGCCGGCCTGCCGATGCCGAAGCCGACCAAGTGGTCGCAGAGCCTGGGCAGCGCGACCTCGCCGAGCCGCCAGGCCAAAGGCGCCGTGATCGCCGAGCTGCCCGCGGTGCTCGCCTTCTACACCGGCGAGCTGCCGGCGCGCGGCTGGCGGATCGAGGCGGCCGGGGCGGGCACGCCGGACGAGGCCACGTTCAAGGTCGCCTCCGCGGAAGAGACCGGGACCCTGAAGCTGTCCCGCAAATACGATCTCACCATGGTCGAGCTGTCGGTGCGCGCCACGGAAGCTGCGCTGGCCGCACGCGCCAAGGCGAAGAAGGACGCCGACGACAGGTTCATGGCCGACGCCGCGGCGATGGCCAAGCAGGTGATCGCCGCCGACGAGGTCCGCCGCGCAGCCCAAGCCGCAACGCTGTCGGATGCGCCGCTCAAGACGCTTGCCGACAATCCGGCGCCGATCCCGCTGCCCGAGACCGCCGAGGCGGTGCAATTCGACGGCAGCCAGGGCCGGCTGGAGTTCAAATCCGCCTCGACGGTGAAGGCGCTCACCGGCTTCTATCGCGCGGCCTTGAAGCCTGCCGGCTGGCAGGAGGCACCCACCGTGATCGACAATCCGACCATGGCGCGCCTGCAATTCTCCGCCAGGGGCAAGTCGGTCGCGTTCACGATCATGCAGATGGGGCCCAAGGTGAACGTGACGGCGGACGGCACCGGCCTGCTCGCCGCGGCCAAGCCCGCGGCCGGCGCAAAGGCCGTGGCTCAGCCGGCGGCGGACGCGGCGCCGCTCGAGGCCGATCCGAACTCCGCGCTGCCGGTGCCGAAGCAGCGCAGCGCAAGCTCGACGTCGAAATCCAAGGCGCCCGGCATCGACACGCCGCTGCGGCTCGAGCTGGAGGCCAGCGTGCCGGCCGAGCTGAGTGCCGTGATGGCGTTCTACCGCACCGAGCTCACCAAGCTCGGCTGGCGGGAGACATCCGACGGCGCGCAGCAGGGACCCGAGCGGGCCCGGCTCGCCTTCGCGTCTCCGCAAGGACCTGCCGTGCTGACGCTCGGCCGCGCCAAGGGCGAGACCTCGGTCCATCTGGTGCAGAAGAACGCGGACGCCGCGGCCAAGGCGGACATCCTGCCGAAGCCCGGCCAGGCCAAGCTCATGCTCGGCAATGTCGGCGAGACCGACGCCGTGCTGACGATCAACAGGCAGTCGATCAGGATCGCGGCCGGCACCGGCAGTCCCAAGACGCCCAAGGGCCCGCTGCTCGATCTGCCGCCCGGCAAGTACCGCTACGAGGTCAAGATCGCCAGCCGCGCGCCGGTCACCGAAACCATCGAGCTCGGCGCCGGCGACGTCTGGGGCCTGATGCTGGGCCCGACCGGCCAGGCCCTGCCGCTGCCGCTGTATTGACCGCCGCAAGCGCCGCTGCACGCCGTTCGCGGATCTCCAACGCGACAATCTCAGGCGGCCCCAAGGGGCGGCTTGATGCCGTTGGAACGCCGCCTTGACCACGCTTTTCAGGCGCCGTCCGAACCGCCGCCGAAGAGCCCCCGAATCGCGCCTTCGCAGGCCCCGAAAGAGGCGCTCATACGGCTTGAAAAACGGTTAAAAAAACCCATTTCTTCAACATCTTAAGAGCCGCCACTTTGCGCTATGCGCGCACCGTCTTTCATGGCACAAATGGCGCTCTCAGCACCCTAGCGCGACATCGCCCTTCGGGACCCCTTCAAAGGCCTCACATGACCGAACCCGCCCGGCAAACCATCGCCGAAAACGAGCCTGCAACCGCGAACGAGTACGGCGCAGAATCGATCCGGGTGTTGAAGGGCCTGGATGCCGTGCGCAAGCGCCCGGGCATGTATATCGGCGACACCGATGACGGCTCCGGCCTGCACCACATGGTCTACGAAGTCGTCGACAACGCCATCGACGAGGCGCTCGCCGGTCACGCCACCGCGGTCGAGGTCGTTCTCAACCCCGACAACTCGGTCACCGTGCGCGACGACGGCCGCGGCATTCCCGTCGACATCCACAAGGGCGAAGGCGTGTCGGCAGCCGAGGTCATCATGACCCAGCTGCATGCCGGCGGAAAGTTCGACCAGAACTCCTACAAGGTGTCGGGCGGCCTGCACGGCGTCGGCGTCTCCGTGGTCAACGCGCTGTCGAGCAAGCTGCTGCTGCGGGTCTGGCGCGACGACAAGGAGCATCTCATCGAGTTCGCCCATGGCGACGCGGTTGCGCCGCTGAAGGTGGTCGGCGAGGCCAAGGGCAAGCGCGGCACCGAGGTGACGTTCCTGGCCTCGACGGAAACCTTCAAGAACGTCGAATATGACTATGCGACGCTCGAGCATCGTCTGCGCGAGCTTGCCTTCCTCAACTCCGGCGTCAACATCGTGCTCTCCGACATGCGCCATGCGGTCGAGAAGCGCGAGGAGATGCATTACGACGGCGGCGTCGAGGAGTTCGTCAAATATCTCGATCGCAACAAGAAGGCGATCGTCCCCGCCCCGATCATGGTGCGCTCGGAGGCCAACGGCATCACGGTGGAAGCTGCGCTGTGGTGGAATGACAGCTATCATGAGAACGTGCTGTGCTTCACCAACAACATCCCGCAGCGTGACGGCGGCACCCATCTCGCCGGCTTCCGCGGCGCGCTGACGCGCCAGGTCAACGGCTATGCCGAGGCCAATGCGAAGAAGGAAAAGATCGCGCTGACCGGCGACGACTGCCGCGAGGGCCTTACCGCGGTGCTCTCGGTGAAGGTGCCGGATCCGAAGTTCTCGTCGCAGACCAAGGACAAGCTGGTGTCCTCGGAAGTGCGCCCCGTGGTCGAGAACGTGCTCAACGAGGCGCTCGCCGCCTGGTTCGAGGAGCATCCGGGCGAAGCCAAGGTGATCGTCGGCAAGGTGATCCAGGCGGCCGCCGCCCGCGAGGCGGCGCGCAAGGCGCGCGAATTGACGCGCAAGAATCCGCTCAGCGTCTCGTCGCTGCCGGGCAAGCTCGCCGACTGCCAGGAGAAGGATCCGGCCAAGTCCGAGCTGTTCATCGTCGAGGGTGACTCGGCCGGCGGCAGCGCCAAGCAGGGCCGCAACCGCGAGTTCCAGGCAGTGCTGCCGCTGCGCGGCAAGATCCTCAACGTCGAGCGCGTGCGCCCCGACAAGATGCTGTCGAGCGAGCAGATCGGCACCCTGATCACGGCGCTCGGCACCGGCATCAGCGACGACTTCTCGATCGACAAGCTGCGCTACCACAAGATCATCGTGATGACCGACGCCGACGTCGACGGCGCCCACATCCGCACCCTGCTGCTGACCTTCTTCTACCGGCAGATGCGCGAGATCATCGATCGCGGCCACCTCTACATCGCCCAGCCGCCGCTCTACAAAGTCACGCGCGGCAAGTCCGAGCAGTATCTCAAGGACGAACGGGCGCTGGAGGATTATCTGATCGGCACCGGGCTCGACGACTGCGTGTTCAAGACCGCCGAGGGCGAGGAGCGCAAGGGCCGCGACCTGCTGGCGCTGGTCGAGGAGGCACGCCTGGTCCGCAACATCCTGCGCAACCTGCACAGCCGCTACGACCGCAAGGTCGTCGAGCAGGCCGCGATCGCCGGCGTGCTGCGGCCGGACATCACCCGTGACCTGGCCACCGCGGACGCCGCGGCCGAGTACATCGCCAAACGGCTCGACGTGCTCGCCGACGAGGTCGAGCGCGGCTGGATCGGCCATTTCGTCGAGGGCCAGGGTTTCACGTTCGAGCGCACCGTGCGCGGCGTCAAGGATGTCGCCGTGATCGACGACGCGCTGCTCGCCTCCGTCGATGCCCGCAAGCTTGACGACTACGCAGCCCGCTTGCAGGAGGCCTATGCCAAGCCCGGCGTCCTGCGCCGCGGCGACACCCAGACGGTGATTCACGGCCCGATCGATCTGTTCGAATCCGTCGTCGACGCCGGCCGCAAGGGCGTCACCCAGCAGCGCTACAAGGGTCTCGGCGAGATGAACCCGGAGCAGCTGTGGGAAACCACGCTCGACACCGAGGCGCGCACGCTGCTGCAGGTCAGGGTCAAGGAGGTCGACGAGGCCGACGACATCTTCACCAAGCTGATGGGCGACGTCGTCGAGCCGCGCCGCGAGTTCATCCAGGACAACTCGCTGTCGGCGAATGTCGACGTGTAAGGACGGGCGGGTGCTGGTCTAGACCGGCCCGCTGGGCTCGGCTTTGCCGGCAGGGTCCACGGCATTCTTGAATTGCGCGACCGCGTCGCGGATCCTACCGAGAACGTGGCTCGCAGCTTCGACCGAGGGGCCGGCCTTCGACGCATCGAAGTCGCCGTAAACGGCGTTTCTCGCCCGGTGACGCATCCTCATCAGTTCGAGCAGATCGAGGCGAAGCGCAGCGTCGAACATCGCCGGCCGTCCTCTGTCGCCTTGCATCGGTCTTGAGACGCGATCGATGAGATCCTTGTGCCACGCATCTCCGGATGGACTGGTCTCGCCGAGGATATCGAGAACGCGTGTGATCGCCTTCTCCAGCAGGGTGTATCCCGTCTCCATCCCGTGCAGGAACGCATTGGACCGCTCCCATGCGAGATCCGGATCATTGGAATCGAAGCCGCCCCGCTCGAAAGTTCGCAGCGCCATCCCGAGTTGGGTCACGGCAGCGTCCAGATCAGCCTCGACGTCGCTCCAGCGGTCATCGCTCATGAAAGGATCACCGCATGATCAGCGATCCGCGCGAGAAGCCTTTCACTGGCCAGCGATTTGAGATGGATGTCGGCTGGCAATTCATGGTGACGACAGAGGTCCTCGACCAGTTCGACGGCCTCGACCTGGTGCGCGGACGGAACATCGACGATGACGTCGAAATCGCTGTCGAACGACAGCCGCTGCTGCGCAACCGACCCGAACACAATGAAGCGGCCGCCGCACCGTTGCGCGAAGGTTTTCAGCTCGGCCATGACAGCGGCCGCCGCCAGCCGCCGCCGTGCGGTCTCGCGCGCCTTGCGTTCCGATATTGTGACGACACCGGTCATGGCAGCTCCTGAGCCGCAATATCAGCATTCCTGCGGCCCAACACAATGCCTCATCGGACCGGAGCCGCACCGGACAACACCCGGGATCCGTGACTTGACCGCGCCTTCCATGTTATTGGCATTTGCGATCCGGGCCCCACTGTGGCGGGTCGCCCCCTGGCAAACGGTCATCTGAGGACGGGTTTTCGCGCATGGCGCCCATTCAATACATCGTCGAGGGCGGTCACCGGCTCAAGGGCGCGATCGAGCCGTCCGGCAACAAGAACGCCGCGCTGCCGATCATTGCCGCGGCTCTGCTCACCGACCATCCGGTGACGCTCGACAACGTGCCGCGCATCCGCGACACCGAGACGCTGGTCGAGCTGGTGCGCTCGGTCGGTGCCTCCGCCGAATGGCGCGGCCGGAACCGGCTCGCGATCCATGCCAAGGACATTCGCGCCGCCGACCTCGATCCGGATCTATGCGCGCGCATCCGCGCCTCGATCCTGCTCGCCGGCCCCCTGCTCGCCCGCTGCGGCGAAGTGGCGCTGCCGCCGCCGGGCGGCGACGTCATCGGCCGCCGCCGCCTCGATACGCATTTTCTCGCCTTCGAGCAGCTCGGCGCCACCGTCACCGCGACCGACAAGATCGAGCTGCGCGCCAGCGGCCTGAAGGGTGCCGACGTCTTCCTCGACGAGCCCAGCGTCACCGCCACCGAGAACGCGCTGGTGGCGGCGGTGGCCGCGCACGGCACGACGTATTTGCGCAACGCCGCCTCCGAGCCGCATGTCCAGGATCTCGCGCATTTCCTGGTGGCGCTCGGCGCCAACATCGAAGGCATCGGCACCAACACCATGGTGATCCACGGCGCCAGCACGCTCGGCCAGGCCTCCTACGCGATCCAGCCCGACCATATCGAGGTCGGCTCGCTGATCGGGCTCGGCGCGGTGACGCGCTCTCCCTTGCGCATCGTGCGCGCCGGCACCGAGCATCTGCGCTCGATCCGGATGGGCTTCGAGCGACTCGGCATCGTCTGCGAGGTCGCCGGCGACGACCTCATCGTGCCCTCCGACCAGACCATGAAGATCAAGGACGATTTCGGCGGCCACGTGCCGAAGCTGGAGGACCAGCCCTGGCCGGCCTTCCCCGCCGATCTGATGTCGATCGCGATCGTCACCGCCACGCAATGCGAGGGCGTGATCCTGATGTTCGAGAAGATGTTCGAGTCGCGGATGTTCTTCGTCGACAAGCTGATCTCGATGGGCGCCCGCATCGTGCTGTGCGACCCGCACCGCGCCATCGTCGCCGGCCCCAGCCAGCTGCGCGGCGCCCGCGTCGTCTCCCCCGACATCCGCGCCGGCATGGCCATGCTGCTCGCCGCGCTCTGCGCCGAGGGCACGTCTTATATCGACAACGCCGACCAGATCGAACGCGGCTACGAACGCATCGACGAGCGCCTGAACGCGCTGGGCGCGAAGATCACGCGGGTGCCGGAGCGGGGACGGTAGGCCGCTTTCGCTGATCTCTCCTCCGTCATTGCGAGCGGAGCGAAACAATCCAGAGTCCTTGCTCAGCCCTGGATTGCTTCGCTCCGCTCGCAATGACGCGCTGATGGACCGAGGACCAAAGAACGACACGTGAGGCTCAGTTCACATGACGATCAGCGAGATCACTCCCGATGTCGACCGTGACAGATGGCTCGCCGGTGCTGATTTCGCCGATGCCTTCCGCATCACGGTCGACGGCGCGGTCCTCGATGCCCGCACCGCGGCTGAGCGCATGCTCGGTCACGCGCCCTGGTGGATGGCCGCGCTCCTGAAGCTCCGCAATGGACTGGTCCGGCCGTTCGGTCTCAAGACCTCGGGCGCAGACGCTCGCCGTCCGGGTCCCATGATCGGGATGTTTCCGGTGATCGACGAAACGCCAGCGCAACTGGTGCTCGGCTTCGACGACAAGCATCTGGATTTCCGCGTTCTGGTCGACGTTGTCCCGTTGAACTCGACCTCGCAGGTGACGGCGACCACCCTGGTCCAGACCCACAACGCGCTCGGCCGCGTCTATCTCGCCGTCATCACGCCGTTTCATCGCCTCGTGGTGAAGGCCATGCTCCGGCAGATTGCCGCACCCGCTTGACTGGCCTCCGCCAATTTTCACTTTCCCGAATTTTTCGCTTGCGCAAATTCCGCAAATCAGAAACAATGCCGCCATCCCGTCCTCGCTGAGAGGGACGCTTCGCGATCGTCACGAACGTTGGGGGTGGGATGCGATGGATGCGGCGGCTTTCAGCGCGCGCTCGGGGCAACTCGAGTCGGCGCGTGGACGAAGGAGCGGTCGCATACGGCGAAATCGTATGGTCCTGGCCTCCCGACGCTGAGGTCAAGCCGGCGAACGATCTGTCGGTGACGGTGGCCAACAAGCCCGGCGCACCGGGGAGAGTACGTATAAGCCGTTCCAACCATTGCGCAGGGAAGGCCGGTTGTGCGGCCCACCTGTGGTGACTGCCGCCTGCTAATTCTTTTGCAGGCGGGCCATGGGTGTGGTCAAGCACCCGGCCTTCCCTGCGCCCTCTCACTTCCGAGGGCCACTGGTCGAGCAAAGCTCGGGCGCGAAACGTGTCGCGAGATTGCGGAGTCACGCATGCGGCGACAAAGACAAATCAGTGCCGAAGCGCGCCATGCCGCGCCATGACATCGATGGGGGTCGTCCCGACGATCCGAGCGCCCGCACCGCACCGTCCCGCCGCCGAACATGCCGCTGTGATGTGCATGACGCCACGGGGCCTGCTATAGCGCCGTTCATGACCTCGACAACAGGAACCGACCACGCGCCATCAGCGCTGACGCCGCCTCTCGCGCTCGAACTGTGGGACACCATCCGTCTTGCCGCGCCGATGGCGCTGACGCAGCTCTCCCAGATCGCGATGATGTCGACCGACCTCGCCTTCATCGGCCGGCTCGGCGGCGACCCGGTCGCAGCCGCTGCGCTGGCCGGCACGGTCTATTTCGTCGGGTCCACGTTCGGAATGGGCCTGATGTCGGCCGTCGCGCCGCTCGCCGCGCAGGCGTTCGGCGCTGCAGATGCAGGCCTCGTCCGGCGCGCGCTGCGCGTCGGCCTGTGGGCCGGCCTGCTCGTCGCGCTGCCGATCATGCTGATCGCGCTGAACGGCGAGACCATCCTGCTCGCGCTCGGGCAGGCGCCCGGCGTTGCGCGCCTTGCCCAACACTATCTCGCGGGCCTCGCCTGGGGCATCGCGCCGATGCTGTGGTTCATGGCGCTGCGCAGCTTCATGGGCGCGGTCAACCGCCCGGAGCCGGTGCTCTGGATCACGCTGACCGCGATCCCGCTCAATGCCCTGCTGGTCTATCCGCTGCTGTACGGCCATTGGGGTTTTCCGCAGCTCGGCCTGACCGGCGTCGGCCTTGCGACCTCGCTGGTCAATACGGGCACCTTCCTCGCAGGGCTGTGGTTCGCGACGTTCCGTCCGCCGTTTCGCGACTATCGCGTGCTCGCGCATCTGGGGCGGATCGACTGGCGGCTGATGCGGCAGCTCCTCGTCATCGGCGCGCCGATCTCGCTGTCGTTCCTGCTCGAATACGGCCTGTTCTCCGCTGCGGCCATCCTGATGGGATTGATCAGCACGCCGGCGCTCGCCGCACACCAGATCGCGCTGCAGATCACGGCGATCCTGTTCATGGTGCCGTTCGGCATCAGCATGGCCGCGACGGTGCGGGTTGGCCATGCGGCCGGACGCAATGACGAGCGGGGCGTGCGGCGCGCCGGCCTGATGGCGATGCTGCTCGGCCTCGTCCTGGCCGTGCTGTTCACGCTCGGCATCGTCGTCGCACGGTTCGAGATCGTGCAGCTGTTCCTGGGCGCGGGCATCGTCGACGCCGATGCCACCGTGGCGCTGGCGGCGACCCTGCTGCTCGTCGGCACCACCTTCTTCATCACCGACGCGCTGCAGAGCATCGCGGTGGGCGCGCTGCGCGGCATCAAGGATACGCGCGTGCCGCTGCTGCTCGCCGTGCTGGGCTATTGGCTGGTCGGCTTTCCCGCGTCGTATGCGCTGGGATTCCACACCCCGCTCGGCGCCGTCGGGATCTGGATCGGGCTGTCGGCCGGCACCACGCTCTATGCGGCGCTTCTGGTGCTGCGCTTCCTGCGGCTGTCGCGATGAGCAAGCTATGCACCGGCCGTGTCGGACGTCTCCTCCGGCTCCGCCCGGTGCGGCCTTCCGCTCGATGCCCCCGCCCATTCGGCGACGACGCGCTCGAGGTCGATCAGGTTCTGGCGCATCTGGTCGAGCGAGAAGCCGAGCGCGAAAAAGCGTTCGGCGGCATCGCCCGGCAGGCCGCGGGTAAGACCATCGCTGCGGACGGCGGCGACCGCGTCGGCATAGGCCTTGAGCGCGACATGAACCGGCCAGATCGCCGGCGGGCCGGAGCCGTTGCGAATGGCGGCGGCGCAGCCGCGCAGATAGCCGGCGATGGCGTCGCTGACGCGGGTGACCGGGCCCGACAAGCGCGCCTGCAGCTCCGACGGCAGCGGCACCACGCTGGCGCGGCCGATCATCACGACGTCGTGCCGCAGCCGCAGGATGGTCCGCAACAGCGGGCCGGTATCGGCGCCGGAGGACAGCCGCGCCGAGCGCTCGCGCTCGGCCTCGGCGCCGGTGGCGTTCAATTCGCTCAACGCCGTGCCGATGCCGTCCTGGATCCGGTGCAGCGCGTCGTTGTCGCGGCCGCGCGACAGGCCGGCGAGCAATTCGGTCATCGCCGCGGCGATCAGCTCGAGCAGCCGCCCCGCTGCGCTGCGCATCTGCACATGGGCGCGCGAGGGCAGCACGATGAACGAGACGACGAGTCCCGTCAGCGCGCCGACGGCGACCTCGAACACGCGGTCGACGGCCGAGCCGAGCCCATCGAGCTTGCCCATGGTCGGCACCAGCAGCACGATCACGGACGTCACCGTCGCAGCGTTCAGGCTCGGATTGATCGCAGCGATGAAGGCGAGCGGCGTCACCGCCAGGATCAGCATGCCCAACAATTGCAGCTCGCCGGAATGCGGAATGAACACGGTGATGGCGCCGCCATAGATCGCGCCGCCGATGGTGCCGAACATGTAGTCCCGCGTCGCCTTCAGCGAGCGCCCGACGCTGCCTTGCGTGACGATCAGCGACGTCAGAACCGCCCACAGCGGCAGCTTGAGCTGGAAGGCGGTGGCGATGGCGAAGGCGAGCGTCGCCGCCACCGTGCCGCGGACGGCCAGCGCCATATGTGGCTTGCGGGCGCGCACCCGGCCGAGCAGCTCCTTGAACGACGCCATCAGTCAATCACCTCGAAAAGCACCGGCGCGATCCGGACATGGCAGCTTCCCACCGGGCCCGACCCGCTTGAAAGGCGGAATCAGTCTGCCTACGCTGGCCGGCAATAAGAGCGAGGAAACACGATGGCCCAGGAAACTGCAACGCTCGCCGCCTATGTCGCCGAGCTGAAATATGACGATATTCCGCCCGAGGTGCTCGATCGCGCCAAGGTGCTGACGCTCGATTTTCTCGGCAGCGCCATCCGCGCCCGGCGCGAGGCGGAATCGACGCCGTCGGTGGTCAACATGCTGGCGGCCTTGAAGCTGGATGCGGCGGGCGAGGCCACCGTCTTCGGAGATGGCCGGACCTGGACTCCCGCGGTGGCGGCGCTGCTCAACGGTACGATGGGCCATTCGCTCGACTTCGACGACACCCACGCCGATTCGTCGCTGCATCCGAGCGCGCCGGTCGTTCCCGCGGCCTTCGCGGTCGGCGAAATGGTCGGTGCGTCCGGCCGCGAGGTGCTGACCGCCATCGTCGCCGGCTACGAGGTGTGCTGCCGGCTCGGCAACGCGCTCGACCCGACCTCGCATTATGCACGCGGCTTCCATCCGACCGCGACCGCGGGCACCTATGGCGCCGCCGCTGCCGCCGGCAAGCTGTTCGGCCTGTCCGAGCAACAGCTGGTCTACGCCTTCGGCGTCTCCGGCAGCCAGGCGGCGGGCTCACTGCAGTTCCTGGTCAACGGCGCCTGGAACAAGCGCTATCAGGTCGGGGCATCGGCGATGAACGGCGTGATCGCGGCGACCTTGGCCAAGAACGATTTCGTCGGCGCAGTCGAATCCGTCGAGGGCAAGCATGGCCTGCTGGTCGGCTACACCGACGCGCCGCATCACGAAAAGGCGGTGGCAGGGCTCGGCACCACCTATGAGACGATGAAGATCGGCGTGAAGCCGTATCCGAGCTGCCGCTATACTCATGCGGCGATCGACGCCATCGTCGCGCTGCGCCGCGAGCACAATCTGACGCCGGACCAGGTCAAGCGCGTCGAGATCGGCCTGCATCGCAACGGCATCACCTTGACCGGCGATGCCACGACCAAGCGGCACCCGACCTCGATCGTCGGCGGCCAGTTCTCGATGTTCTTCACCGGCGCGCTAGCGCTCGACCAGGGCCGCTTCGGCTGGGACGACTACACCAGGCTCGGCGACACGGCGATCAATGCGCTCGCCGACAAGTTCAATGTCGTTCAGGACGACAGGCTCGAGGTTGGCCGCAGCCATCCGTTCGGCGCGCGTGTCACCATCACCACCGAGGACGGCGTGCACGAGCGGCTGCACGACGATCCCTCGGGCGAGCCGACCTCGTTCCCCTCGGCGCAGGCGATGAGCGACAAGTTCATCACGCTGGCGCGGCCGGTGCTGAGCAGCCGCGCGCAGGACTTTGCCGACGCGATCCTGTCGCTGGAGCGTTTCGACCGCGTCGCGCAGGCGACGGCGCTGGGGAGGGCCTGATCCACGCGTCACTCCCCCCGCGTCGCCGCGATCACGTCGCTCACGAGCTGCGCCACGCCGTCGACTTCCGGCGGCCAGTTCACGGTGCGGCCGAAGCGCGCGATGACGAGGCGCTCGGAGGGGATGACGATGACGTACTGGCCGAGCGTGCCCTTGGCGAAGAAGGCATCGCGCGGCCAGCCATGAGAGATGCGATAGTTGGCGCCGAAGCTGTCACCGCGGTTGGTCCAGAAGCCGGCGCCGATGCCGACGAAGGCGTTGGGCGTTGGCGTGCTGACATGGTCGACCCAGCCCTTCGGCAGGATGCGGCGGCCGCCGACCACGCCGTCGTCGAGATACAGCTGGCCAAGCCGCGTCCAGTCGCGCGCCGAAGCCAGCATCTGGCTCGATCCGTCGGGGGTGCCGGCCGAATCGAATTCGAGCGTGACGCTGGTCATGCCGAGCGGACCGGTCAGCTCGCGATGGGCAAAACGCAACACGTCCGCAGCGCTGCCGCCCGCGGCGTCGCGGATGAGATGAGAGAGGATGACGGTGTTGCCGTCGTGATAGTTGAACGTTGCGCCAGGGGGCGTTTCGAGTGGCATGGATTCGGCGAACGCCGCCCGGTCCGGCTCGACGAACTTCATGCGGTTCACGGGCTCCAGCGCCGACAACAAGGAAGCCTGCAACGAGCTGCCGAGCGCGAGCCCGGCGGTGTGGCGCAGCAGATGATCGACGGTGATGGCATGGCGCGGATCGCTCTCATTCGTCCACGCCGCGACCGGCGCGGGCTGATGCAGCGCGAGCTTGCCCTGGCGGACGAGGATGCCGATCAGGGTTGCGGTCATGGATTTGGTCGCGGAGAAGCCGAGCAGCGGCGTATCCAGCGAGACGCCCGGCGCGTAGCGCTCGGCAATGACCTTGCCGTCCTTCAACACCACGACCGCATGCGTGCGCCGGAACGGCGGCGCCTCCGGCTCGGCAAAGGCGCGATCGAGCGCGGCAGCGAGGGCCGGGTTGGCCGGCGTCACGACACGCGGCGGGGCGATGTCGGACAGCAGCGCGGGCTGCTGCGGGGAGGGCGGCGCGGATGGCCACTCCCGCGCGTCCCCATGATCCATATGGCAGCCGTACCCGTCGCGATACACGGCATGGCTGCGGCCGAGCCCGAGCAGCGTGACGGTGACATCCTTGGCCTTGCGATCGACGCGGATGTCCATCGCCCAGCTCAGCAGGCCGGCGCCGGGCATGGCGGCCTGGGTCTCGTTCAGCACACCGTCCGGATCGAGGCCGGAGACGAACGTCTCCGTGCACAGCACGCCGGCGATGAATCCGGTCGCGACCTGGGGCACGTCGCGGGCCCGGGCAACGCCGATGGCCAGGGTGGTCAGGGTGACGGTCGAAACGAACACGAGCAGCAGGCGGCGGCGGGTCATGGGGAGCTCCGGCAGATGGACCTGCCGGACCCCACCGCAGCGGCGGCCTGGGCGCTCGCCGATTTCGAAACAGGCGCCAGCCGGAACTGCCAGGGACCTCACCGATTTCGAAATTCATTCGTGATTTCAACGCCGCAATCGTCACGCCGCGGACAGCCTCATACGCCGGTACTCCGTGGGCGTCACGCCTGTCTCGGCCTTGAAGGCGCGGTTGAACGGCCCGAGCGACTGGAACCCGGCGTCCATCGCGATGGTGATGACGGGCACCTCGGCCTGGGCCGGGTCGGCGAGCGCGGCCTTTGCCTCCTCGATACGGTGGTTGTTCAGGAAGGTGTTGAAGTTGCGATAGCCGAGCTCGCCATTGATCAGGCGCCGCAGCCGGTATTCGGGGATCGACAGCCGGCGTGCCAACATGCCGATGGTGACGTTCTCCTGGCGGTAGATCCGCTCGTCCGCCATCAGCCGCATCAGCCGGTCGACCAGTCTGCGGCTGATCGCCGCCTCGGCCGCGCTGGCAACGGCGGGCCCCGCTGCCACCCCCGACATCTCGACAGGGGTCGCCTCCGGGGCGAACACGTCGCCCGCACCGACCTTGAGCAGCATCAGCGTGACGGCCGTGACCACGGCCGCGAGCATCGCCGCGTTGATCACATTGCCCAGCTCGGACGGACCGCCACCGGCGGACGCGATCTGCAGCAGCGCGTTGACGCCGCCATAGGCCATCGCCGCGATGACGACGAAGGCCCGGACGCGCCGCCGTCCCTCGACGAGATCCGCAGACCACGAGCGGACAGTCTGCGCCAGGGTCAGCCCGAGGAAGCCGATGGCCAGCGCATTGTTGGCGATGACGACGAGCCGGCCGTGACCCGCAGGCCCCAGCATGAGGCAACTCGCCAGGCTGAAGCCGAACACCGCGAGCCAGATGAGGCCGTGGCGCCAGCGCAATGCGAAACCGTCATCGAACAGCGCGCGGCAGAACAGCCAGAGCACGACGATGTCGGCCGTCGCGAGCGCGATCAGCGGCGCGAGGGCGAGCGACGGCGCCGCCGTGCCGCCAATGTTGAACGTCGTCGCATGCGCGGCCGAGCCGAGCGCCAGCGCGATCGCCAGCCGCCCAGTCAACCGCTGGCCGAGGTCGCGCCACATCGACACCGCCAGCACGGCGAGCAGCGCGATGGCGGCAGCGCGGAGCGCGAGGTCGAGACTTTCGAGCGGCATCAGGGCGGATCCATCATCGGCTGCGGAACTCTAGGCCCGTTCAAATCTCCCCGCAAACGCCGCGACCTCATGCCCTGCCCTCGCCTTCGCGAAACTGCTAAGCTTGCTCCTCCACATCGCAGGAGCGTCCCATGAGCTGGCAGCCATCGATCGATCCCGAATTCGGTGATCCCACCTCCTGCGATGCGCTGGAGCATGTCATCGTGCCGCGCACCCGCGACCTCGGCGACGGCTTTGCCGTGCGCCGCGCACTGCCGCATGGCCGGCGCCAGATGGTCGGCCCGTTCATCTTCTTCGATCATTTCGGCCCGGTGCAGTTCGTCTCCGGCAAGGGCATGGACGTGCGGCCGCATCCGCATATCGGCCTCGCCACCGTCACCTATCTGTTCGACGGCGCCATCATGCATCGCGACAGCGAAGGCAACGTGCAGGAGATCCAGCCCGGCGCGATGAACCTGATGACGGCCGGGCGCGGCATCGCGCATTCCGAGCGCACGCCGGATTTGCAGCGGCAGAACGGGCAGCAGATGCTGGGACTGCAGAGCTGGATCGCACTGCCGGTGGAATCGGAAGAGATCGCCCCGAGCTTCCAGCATTATGCCGCGAACGCGCTGCCGACCGTCAGCGACACCGGCTTCTCCGCGCGCGTGATTGCCGGCAAGGCGTTCGGAAAGTCCTCTCCGGTGACGATGGTCTCGCCGTGGTTCTATGTCGAGGTGACGGCGCAGGCCGGCACGGTCGTGCCGCTCGATCCCGACCACGAGGAGCGCGCGATCTACATCGTCGACGGCGAGATCGAGATTGCGCGCGAGCGCCACGAGGGGCCGCGGCTGCTGATCTTCCGACCCGGCGACGCCATCAGCGTGCGCACCGTCAAGCCGACCCGGATGATGTTCCTCGGCGGCGACGCGCTGGAGGGGCCACGCCATGTCTGGTGGAATTTCGTCTCCTCCAGCAAGGAGCGCATCGAGCAGGCCAAGCAGGACTGGAAAACCGGCCGCTTCGCCGCCGTTCCCCAGGAGCACGAGTTCATTCCGCTGCCGGAATAGGCTATTGGGGACACAACGCTCCCGTTTCGAAAGCCCTATACGATGACCACGCTTCTCGCCAGCAATCTGCCGCTTCCGAAGATCGGCCGCGGCAAGGTCCGCGACATCTATGCCGTCGGCGACGACCGCGTGCTGCTGCTGACCACCGACCGCATCTCCGCCTTCGACGTCGTGATGAACGAGACCATCCCGATGAAAGGCGCGGTTCTGACGCAGATCTCGGCCTACTGGTTCAACGCGCTCGAAGGCGTCGTGCACCATCACATGATCTCGGCCGACACCGACGAGATCATCAGCGCCGTGCCCGAGTTGAAGCCGCATCGCCAGGAGATCCTGGGTCGCGCGATGCTGTGCAAGCGGACCACCGTGTTTCCGATCGAATGCGTGATCCGTGGCTACCTCTCCGGCTCGGCCTGGAAGGAATATGCCGCCAGCGGCACACTGGCTGGCGAGCAACTGCCCGCCGGCCTGGTCGAGAGCCAGAAGCTCGAGCCCGCGATCTTCAGCCCGGCGACCAAGGCCGAGAGCGGCCATGACGAGAACATCACCATCGCCAGGATGCGCGAGGTGGTCGGTGATGAGACGGCGTACACGCTGGAGAGCATGACGCGTGCCGTCTATACGCTCGGCGAGACGCTGGCGCGCGAGCAGGGCATCATCATCGCCGACACCAAGTTCGAGTTCGGCCGCGACAAGGACGGTCACATCATCCTGATCGACGAGGTGATGACGCCTGATAGTTCGCGCTTCTGGGCCGTCGATGCCTATCAGCCGGGGAAGCCGCAGCCGAGCTTCGACAAGCAGCCGCTGCGCGACTATCTCGACGCCGAGCGCCGTGCCGGCCGCTGGAACGGCGACGCCCCGCCGCCGCCTTTGCCGCAGAGCGTGGTGGATGCCACCAGCCAGCGCTATCTCGAGGCGTTCCGCCGTGTGACGGGGAGCGAGCTGAAGGTCTGAGGAACACGGGCTCATACGTTGACGTTTGGGTTGGGATTTGTAGTCGCGCATCATCGGCAGTGTTCATCGGGGACCCCCACCCCCGACCCCTCCCCACAAGGGGGAGGGGCCAATCCTGGGCCGCTTTCTTGGTCCAACCCAAGTCTCTTGGTCCAATCCAAGCTCCCTTGGCTCTTTGCGCGCCATCGCGGCAAGAGGCTCGCTCTCTCTTCTCCCCTCCCCCTTGCGGGGAGGGGTCGGGGGTGGGGGTCCGTTCGGTAAGATCATCATGACGCGCGCACACACACCCACGCCCCCGCAGCGCCATCGCGCCCGAGTTGATCTCGTCAAGCCCTCCGAAAATGCCGAGGGCGCAGGGAAGGCCGGGAGCTGGCTGCTCCCATGGCCCGCGTGCGAAAAAGAATGCACGCGGCGGTCACCACAGGTTCAGCCGAGACATCCGGCCCTCCCTGCGCGATGGGTTTAACGTCTGCTCCGTGCTCTCCCCGGGGACCGGGCTTTGTTGCCCCCGTCACCAGCGCGACACGTCCTGTCAAGGATCACGTCACACCGACTTGGCGCCAGCATCGGGGCGCCAGGACCACACGGCTTGAACGTCCGCGAGCTGTCCATCGTCCAGCGCATCAGCACCTGACAGACCCGCGGCCACCGCTCCCCGCCTCTACGTATCGTGACGACGCGTACGTCCCTCTGCATGAGGACGGGATGCCGCGGAGTAGAGCATGATTTCTGAAAAATAGCAATAGCAATGCTCCAAAAATCCGGCGATACCTCGCCTGTTTCGAAAGTGACTGCTCCAAAGCTGATCGTTGCACCTCGTGGCGGGTTCGGTGATTGCAGGCCAAACCGCGTCCGATCAGGGAGATAGGCCCGCGGACGTCGAAAGCCGATCACCTTCACTCGCAGTGCGATCGATTGGACCGTGCTACATGGAAGCGATGAGCCGAGCTACGAACACCGCCATCATCCTGCTGCCCGGCATGGACGGAACGGGAGAGCTGCTCAAGCCCCTCGCGGAACGTCTGTCGGCGCGTCGCCCGACGCACATCATCGCCTACCCTGGCGATCGGCACCTCGACTACGACCAGCTGGCACAATTCGTCGGCGAGCGCGTGCCTCGGCATCGCTTCGTCATTCTGGGCGAGTCATTCTCCGGACCGATCGCGATCGAGATCGCAGCGACGAACCCGTGGGTCGCCGGGCTCATTCTTGCGTCGAGCTTTGCATGCCATCCGCTGCCACGGTGGATGTCGCCGCTCACCTGCCTCCTCGATGCGTGATGGGTGCCGTCGAAGCTCATGGCGGCGGCCATCATGGGATCGGCGGCAACGCCAGAGCTCGAGCGACGGCTGCGAGACGTCCTGCGTTCGCTGCCGCCGGCGGTGCTTCGCGCGCGTGCCAAAGACGCGCTCCGCGTCGACAGGCGCGATCGATTGCGTGAGACCACCTGCCCGATGCTGTGCCTGCACGGCAGCGCGGACCTGCTCATCGGTCGGAGAGACATCTCGGACATCCTTGCGGCTCGGCCCGATTGCGAGTTGCGCGAGCTCGATGCGCCCCACATGCTGCTGGCGACCCATGCCGACGCAGCGGCCATCGTCATCGATGCATTCTGCGAGCGCGTTGCGCCCGGCTCTTGATAGAACCCGTAGGGTGGGCAAAGGCGGGAGCGAGCTCTATCCCGAGACGAGATAGCGGTGGCGCCGTGCGCACCGTCTCGCGGCGCATGCGCTGAATGACGGTGGGCACGCTGCCGCCTTCGGCGGCTGCTTTGCCCACCCTACGCGGCCGCCCGCACTACTCCTCGAATCCCACGAACACCGTCGCGTCCTTCACCGACTTGCGCTCGGAAACCACGGCATTGGCCGGGAAATCATGATCGGGCCAGCCGAGCGCGATGCTCTTCATGATGACCTGGTCGGCGGCGATGCCGGCGTGCTCGCGGACCACAGGGGATTGCATGATGCCCTGGCTGTTGATGACGGCGCCGAGGCCGCGCGACCAGGCGGCATTGACCAGCGCGGTCGTGACGGCGCCGCAATCGAACGGCGTGTCGTCGCTGCCGGCGAGCACGCGGTCATAGGTGACGATGATGCAGACCGGGGCGTCGAACTGGCGGAAGCCGCGCAGCACCCAGTCCTGGCGCTTGTCCTTGTCGTCGCGCGCGATGCCCATCGCGGAGAACAATTGCTTGGCGACGCCGATCTGACGCTCGCGGTGCGCGCCGTCGAACGGCTGGCCGATGCGAAACTCGCGCGACTGCGGCACGCCGGCGAGCATGCGCTCGGTGTTGCCGGCGCGGATGCGGTCGAGCGGCTCGCCGGTGATGACGTAGAAATTCCACGGCTGGGTGTTCATCGACGATGGCGCGCGCATCGCCAGCGTGAGGATTTCCTCGATCAGCGCCCGCGGCACCGGATCCGGCTTGTAGCCACGGATGCTGCGGCGGCCGAGGATGACGTCGTCGAATTGCATGCGGTATTCCTGCCCTGAGATTACTTATCCGCGATTGTCGCGGCTTTTGGGTTCCCGCGCAAGATTGACGACCGCCGACCGCACCTCGCCGCGGGCTATCGCGTCACCACCGACGCAATCGTGCGCGCCAGATCAAAGGGACTTTCCACGAGGCGGTCTGCACCGGCGGTTTCGAGTTCATCGCGGCTGCCATAGCCCCAGAGCACACCGAGGCTGCGCATTCCCACCGCATGCGCGCCGGCAATGTCGTGGCGGCGATCACCGATCATGATGCCGTCGCGCGCGGAGATATTCCGCATCGAGAGAATATGCGCGAGCAGCTCGGGCTTGTGATCCAATGCACCTGACGGCACCGAGCCATGGATGGCGGTGAACAATGATGCCAGCTCGAGATGCTCCAGGATGCGGCGCGCGAACACCTCACGCTTCGATGTCGCCAGATAGAGCCGCAGGCCGGCGCCGTGCATCTCCAGCAACGCCTCGCGGATGCCCGGATAGAGCGCGCAGTCGAACAGGCCGATCTCACCATAATGCTGGCGATAGACCAGAACGGCTTCGTCGACACGGTCGTCGCCATGGGCCTGCAGCAGCGCATGCAGCATGTCCTGCAAGGGCGGCCCGATGAAGGCGGCGATGTCGAGCGTGTCGTCGGGCGTATGTCCGAGCGATCGTAAAGCGGCCCGCGTGCTGGCAGCGATGCCGGGGCGTGAATCGATCAGAGTGCCGTCGAGATCAAGCAGAACCGAATGAATGGAAGACTGAAGCGAAGACATGGCCGAGCATAGCGCCGAGCGGCCAAAGCGCCAACGTCGATATCGCCCCGTCGCGGGGACGGCTCGTCACGCAGTCCTTTGCGTCAAATCTCTTCTGACGCAGGATGCGCCGGCTGGCCTTCAACGCCCGGCATGACTGGAGGATCACACGAATGGACTTCTCCATCGAATGGCCGGACGACTTCGCCAACTACGAATGGGAAGTGACGGCGAAGGGGTGGTTTACGCTGACAGTTATCGTTTCAGACCGACGATATTGTCTGAACGTCTATGATCCCGCTCGCCTCGGCCAGGAGATTCAATCCGACCTCAAGCGCGGGAAGCCGTTCTTCGAACCGAATCTGGTTGTCGTCGAATCCGTGACGCGCGCCGCAATCGAACAGGCCGTCCAAGAGCTCGTGCGATCGGACCGCGCCGCCGACTTGATCGAAGAATCGACGGAGTCGAAAGCACGGTAGATCAGGGTCAAGTCTTCAATCCGCGCCCCTGCCGAACACCCATTCGAGCGCGGCATTCTGGGCATGCAACAGAAATGCCTTCGCTTGCGTCACGCGACAGGCATGGTGCCGCATCGCATCGTCGGAGACCTCCTGCCCCCGCGTCACCGGCGGACAAGGCAGGAACTCCAGATCCGGCCGCAGACCGTCGAGGAGCGCTGCGGTGATCTGATAGTCCTGCAAGAGGCCGGGTTCCTCATCCCTCGGCCAGCAATCCGTGACGATCACGTCGGCGTCCTGCAAGGCGGCAAGATCAGTCGTCACGTGGAAGCGCGGAGACTCGCCCGGCGCATGCCACCGCGCCGGATAGACCTGAACGACGTCGATGGGAAGCACCTGCGCGGCCTCGATCCAGGAGCCAAGGATGTTGGCGGCCGGCGCCACCACGGCGATCTTCAGTCCGTCGATGGTGCCGCGGCGATGCCACAGGAAGGCGAGGTCGCCGAGCGTCTCGCACGGATGGTTCTGCCGCGTGCGCGCGTTGACCACCGGCGCCTGCGCCCAATGCGACAATGCATAGAGCATCTCGAGCTCCGGCGTGCGGCAGACCACGGCATCGAACCAGTTGTCGAGATAGGCGGCGAGATCCTCGACCGCCTCCGTCGCGTTGAGACGGATCGGCGCGTGCACGCAGAGACCGCCCATCGCCTGCACGCCGAGATCGAAGGCCGTGGTGTTGCGCCAGCCGCCATCATCGACCACGAGCGCGATGCGGCGGCCTGCGAGCGCTTGCGGCATCGCGCGCGCCCGCCAGCAGGCGGCGAGTTCCTGAGCGCGCGTCAGCATGCCGAGGATATCGGAGCCGTCGAGGTCACCCAGGGCCAGGATGTCGCGCTCACCCACCATGCACTCTCATCACATCCTCAAGTGCGGGCCGATCGGTCTGAAGGCCGGTGTCGGTCATGCGCCGTTCGCGATTGCCCTGCCCCCACCACGAGCATAACCTTCCTGAAAAATCCAGGGAAGGAACCGCGCCATGGCACAGATCGCCGCGATCGAGACCGGCCTCTACCGCATCCCGCTCGGCGTCACGCTGACCGACAGCACGCATGGCGAGATGACGGCGTTCGAGCTGATCACCTGCCGCGTGCGCGATGCCGATGGCGCCGAGGGCACAGGCTACACCTACACGGTGGGCCGCAACGGCTATGCCGTTGCCGACATCTGCAGGCGCGAGATCCCTGATCTCGTCGTTGGTCACGAGGCCGACGCCACCGAGGCGATCTGGCACCGCGTGTGGTGGGGCCTGCATTATGGCGGGCGCGGCGGCCCTGTCGTGCTGGCGCTGTCGGCGCTCGACATCGCGCTGTGGGACCTGAAGGCGCGGCGGGCCGGCCTGCCGCTGTTCCGCCTGCTCGGCGGCTTCGACAGCCGCGTGCCCTGTTATGCCGGCGGTATCGACCTCGATCTCACCGTGGACGCGCTGCTGAAGCAGACCGACGACAATCTCACACGCGGCTTTCGCGCCATCAAGATGAAGGTCGGGCGGCCCGATCTCGGCGCCGACGTCGCACGCGTCAAGGCGATGCGTGAGCATCTCGGCAACGGCTTTCCGCTGATGGCGGATGCCAACATGAAGTGGACGGTCGAGGAGGCGATCCGCGCCGCCCGCGCGCTTGTGACGTACGATCTCACCTGGCTGGAGGAGCCGACCATTCCGGACGACGTCGCCGGCCACGCCCGCATTCTCAGCGCGGGTGGCGTGCCGATCGCGGCCGGCGAGAATCTGCGCTCGCTGTGGGATTTCAAGAACTACATCACGGCCGGCGCGGTGTCCTACCCCGAGCCTGACGTGACCAATTGCGGCGGCGTCAGCGCGTTCATGAAGATCGCGCGGCTGGCGGAAGCGTTCAACCTGCCGGTGACCAGCCACGGCGCGCACGACATCACCGTGCACCTGCTCGCGGCGTGTCCTAACCGCTCCTTCCTCGAAGCGCACGGCTTTGGGCTCGACCGCTACATCGAGCATCCGCTGGTGCTCAGGGATGGCTTGGCGCAGGCGCCGGCGCGCCCAGGTCACGGAATCACGTTCGATTGGGAGGGGCTGGCCAAGCTCGCGGCGTGAGGTGAGCCATCAGCGATCGCCGCCCTGCCAGCTCACGCCCTTGCGCTCGGGCGGCTCGACACCTCACCGTACCATCGCTTCAGATGACGGAGGTGATCCGGCGGATCGAGCTTTGCGCGAGACGCGAAGTCGACCGTCACCATGGCGCTGATGTCGGCGATGGTGAAGCCGGCTCCGGCGACGTAGGCATGATCCGCCAGTCGCGCGTCGAGCCATGCGAAGAAATGCGTGGCGCGCAGGCGGCCCCGCTCGGCGAGTGCCGGAATCTGGTCGAGCGGCAGCGGTCCGGGCAGCGCGCGATGCTCCAGCCCCGGCGCGCTGTTGCGAAACGCTTCCTGGATCGCAACGATGCCATCCCACTCGATCCGCCGCACCCAGCATTCGATCAACGCCCGCTCTTCCGCGTCTCGACCCATCAGGGACGGCGCGGGATGCAGCTCCTCGATGTAGCGGCAGATGGCGATGACGTCGGTGATCCCTGCGCCGCTGTCGAGCTGCAGAACCGGGACGGTGCATTGCGGATTGAGCGCGCGAAATTCCGGTTGAAACTGCTCGCCGGCACGCAGGTCGAGCTGAACGGTAGGAATTTTGACGCCCTTCTCGCTGAGGAAGATGCGCACGCGGCGCGGGCTTGGCGCAGTCGCGGAATCGTACAGCTTCATCGGCAATCTCTTTGCATGATCTGGCTGGGAGGTGCGCAACAGGGGCGGGACGGCGCGACTACTCCGCGCCGAAAATGTCGTCCTGATCCATCCGCACCGCGCGCAGAGCGCGCGTCCGGCGCCACTCCTCCTGCTGGACCGAGGTGGCGTAGGTGATCAGCAGCGAGCGGCGGCGCGCGCCGCTGCCGTTGCGGGTCGCACCGTGCAGCACGTTGACGTCGAACAGCAGGATGTCGCCGGCCTCGCCTGTCGTGACGAACGGGGCAGCCTGCGCATCATCCGTGTCTTGGCGATGCGTGCCCGGCGCCACCTGCGTCGCGCCATTGTCGGGGCCGAACGGATCGAGAAAGGCCAGCGCCGAGACCGCGTCGGTGCGCGTGCGCTCGATGCTGTCGCGATGCAGCGGCTGCTGGCCGCCATCGTGCAGCGGCTCGCGGCCTTCGACCTGGCCGAGAAAGAACGGCGCCTTCAGGATGTGATGCACGGCCGCGAGCATCACCGGCAGGCGGCAGACGCGCTGCACGGTCGCATCGAGATCGACCATGGCGTGGCGCCAGTCGCGACCGCGCGGCACCGGCCATTGCTGGGATGGCAGCGTGCCGGCCTCGAACGCATTGCGTAGCGGCGCAAGCCAGTCCGCCGGGATGGCACCGCGCAACAGCAGATAACCGTCCGCATCAAGGCGGCGTGCCTCCGCATCCGGAAGCTGGCCGACGCCGACACGCGTGAGGGCTGCAGACATGGTGAGCTCGCACATTGAGGGGTCGTGGTTCGCCGCGTCATGGTCGACGATCCGGCGCGCCTCGGCAAGCTCGCTTGCGCCCGTGCAGCCGGTGGCGCTTCGCGCCGTCGCATTCATCCGGCCGTGACGTCCATCGCTGCAGACGACGCTGAGGCGATGGGCCGCACTGCGGAACGGCCGGATCGCCGACGCCGGTTCACCGTTCGTTAACCCTCTCGACCTACCTCTCGTTAGCAACACTCTGCAACGATCCGATAAACGGGGTAAACGAGCGATCCGAGCTCCTTGGAAGCACACATGGTAGCCATCCAAAGCACCAACCAAATCTCGCCCGCCAATGAGCGCGTCTATCGCCAGAGCAACCTGCTGGGCGAGTGGAAGGGCAGTTGGACCGCCAACGGCCAGGCCGTGAGCTTCAAGGTCGTCAACATCAGAGGCGCCGCCGCCACGGTGGAATACACCCATAACGGCCGCACCGAGCGCGGCATCGGCGAGGTCAACGGCTCGACCATCGACTTCGGCGCGGTCACGCTCGGCACCAAGAACGGCAAGAACGCGGTGCTGCTGTTCTCGGCCGGCGGCGGCAAGGCCACGGCGATGCTCGAAAAGCAGGCCCCGCCCGCCAATGAGAGCAATCTCGTCGGCAGCTGGGCCGGCTACAACGGCGAAAACGGCCAGAGCGCGAGCTTTCGCGTGCTGTCCGTCAACGGCAAGGAGGCCCAGGTCAGCGTGACGACCAACGGCGTCACGCGCCAGGGCACCGGGATCGTCTACAACAACGTCATCATGTTCGGTCAGTCGCAGATCTCGACGACCGACGGCAAGAGCGGCAAGGTCATCTTCCAGGTCGGCAACAAGTCCTACCTGGTCCCGGTCGACAAGCTGCCCAAGACGGCCTGAGCTCGGCCTGAGCTCAGACGCTCGAAGTCCAGACTCCCGAAGTCTCGACGTTCAGACGCCTGCCATCATCACGTATTTGATCTCGAGATATTCCTCGATGCCATGATGTGAGCCCTCGCGCCCGAGACCGCTTTCCTTGACGCCGCCGAACGGTGCGACCTCGGTGGTGATCAAGCCGGTGTTGACGCCGACCATGCCGGATTCCAGCGCCTCCGCGACGCGCCAGACGCGGCCGAGGTCGCGGGCGTAGAAGTAGGATGCCAGACCGAACGGCGAGGCGTTGCACATCGCGATGATGTCGGCCTCGTCCTTGAAACGAATGACGGGCGCGAGCGGACCGAACGTCTCCTCATGCGCCACCAGCGCGTCGGCCCTCACGTCCCGCAGCACGGTCGGCTCGAAGAAGGTGCGGCCGAGCGCATGACGCTTGCCGCCGGTGACGATCGTCGCACCGCCCTTGACCGCATCAGCGATGTGGCGCTCGACCTTCTCGACCGCCTCCGCATTGATCAGCGGGCCCTGGGTGACGCCGGCTTCCGTGCCCTCGCCGATCTTCATGGCCGCGACCTTGGCGGCGAGCTTCGCGACGAAGGCGTCGTAGATGCCGTCCTGCGCATAGAGGCGATTGGCGCAGACGCAGGTCTGGCCCATGTTGCGATATTTGGAGACGATCGCGCCCTCGACGGCGGCATCGACGTCGGCATCGTCGAACACCACGAAGGGCGCGTTGCCGCCGAGCTCGAGGCCGAGCTTCTTCACCGTGCCGGCGGATTGGCGATACAGGATCTTGCCGACCTCGGTCGAGCCGGTGAAGCCCACGAAGCGCACCGCCGGATGCTCGCACAGCACTTTTCCAATCGGCGGCGCATCGCCGGTGACGATGTTGAGCGCGCCCTTCGGGATGCCGGCGCGCTCGGCCAGCACGGCGAGCGCCAGCGCCGACAACGGCGTCTCGTTGGCCGGCTTCAGCACCACGGTGCAGCCGGCGGCAAGCGCCGGCGATACCTTGCGAGTGATCATCGAGTTCGGGAAATTCCACGGCGTGATCGCGCCGCAGACGCCGATCGGCTGCTTCAGCGCCAGCAGGCGCGCATCGGGCTTCTGCGTCGGAATGGTCTCGCCATAGACGCGGCGCGCTTCCTCGGCGAAGAACTCGATATAGGCGGCGCCGATGTCGACCTCGCCCAGCGCTTCCGCCAGTGGCTTGCCCTGCTCGGAGGTCAGGATCAGCGCGAGATCCTCGCGGTTCGCAATGATCAGCTCGAACCATTTGCGCAGGATGTTCGAGCGCTGCTTGGCGGTCAGCTTGGCCCACAGCGGAAAGGCGCGTGCGGCGGCCTCGACGGCGTGCGTGGTCTCGGCAGCGCCGAGCTGCGCAACCTTCGCAATCTCCACGCCAGTGGCGGGATTGACGACGGGAAGCACCGGCACGCCGACCCAGCCGCCATCGATATAGCTCTGCTCGCGCAGCAGCGACGGATCCTTCAGGCGGTCGCGCAGGCTGAGGGTGGCGTCGGACGCGCGGGCGGCGGCGGGCGGTGTCATTGGGCATCTCCTCGAAGCGGTCGGTATCTCGCTCCGAATATAGCCCCCGCACGGCGCAGGCGCACGGTGTGTGCGCCTCACGAACGGTACATTCGACCGGGCCAACCGTGCCCTGACAGCACCAAATGCGGTGCCGGCAACCGTGTCCGGTCAGCGCGGTCTCAGGCCGCGCCGCTCATATAGGTCTCGCGACGGCCGATCATCCGTTCGGCCGCGGCCTTGGCGTCGGCCTTGGTCGAGGTCGCGCACGTCCTGTATTCGAGGTCCGGCAAGGTGGCGGGATCGCGGCGCCCGAACCAGGATTTCTGCCCGACCGGCAGCAGCGCCAGCGCCTGCGCCACATTGTCGACCGCACCGAACGCATACAGCGCCCCCGTGGCGGCGACGCGCACTTCATAGATCCCCGGGGTGATCGGTGCCTCGATATTGTCACCACGACCCGGGCGGGGATACCGCTTCCACTCGCTCCACTTCGAAATCATATCGCCCCCACTGGCGGAATATGCCGCCATAGCCATACCGTCGGCTCGAAAAAGCCGGTTGTTGAACCCTTTAATGCAAAAATGGTTGCAACTCACAACAGTCCGAGGCCCGTGGTGGGAACATGGCGCCCATGTGACGGACTCGCGGCTCGATGGAACTAATCATGATTCTCTGAGGATTTTGAAGGGCTGTGGCGCCGCCGCCCCGGTTCTCCCGCCTTGTCTTCGTTCGCGCCGCATCATCACGAGATCGCGACCAGCTGCGTCGGCGAGGGTTCTTGCCGCCCCGATCGGGGCAGGGAACAATCCCGTACCGTCAACAAGAACGGAACGGAGGAGACCATGCAGAACAAGACCGACATCGACGGCGTGCTACGACAGAAGGCGGACGCCAAGGAGATTCCGGGCGTCGTCGCCATCGCAGCTGACAGCAACGGCCTCATCTACGAAGGCGCCTTCGGCAAGCGCGATCTCGGCCGCGACGATCCGATGACCACCGACAGCGTGTTCTGGATCGCCTCGATGACCAAGGCGATCACCTGCGCCGCCGGCATGCAGCTGGTCGAGCAGGGCCGGCTGTCGCTGGATGCGCCGATCGGGCAGGTGCTGCCGGACCTCGCGGCGCCCAAGGTGCTCGACGGCTTCGACGCCAATGGCGAGCCGATCCTGCGACCGGCGAAGGCCGCGATCACGCTCCGCCATCTCATGACCCACACCGCGGGCTTCTGCTACGACATGTGGAACGGCGACATGGCGACCTACGTGCAGAAGGCCGGCACGCCGGGCATCATCACCTGCAAGAACGACGCGCTGAAATTGCCGCTCGCGTCCGATCCCGGCACGCGCTGGGAATATGGCATCAACATCGATTTCGTCGGCAAGGCGGTGGAGGCCGCGAGCGGCCAGACGCTCGATGCATATTTGCGCGACCATCTGTTCGCACCGCTCGGCATGGACGATACCGGCTTCAGGCTCGGGCCGTCGCAGCGCGAACGCCTGGTCGGCATGCATGCGCGCGGCGACGACGGCTCGCTGGCGCCGATCCCGTTCGAGATCGAGCAGGAGCCGGAATTCCACATGGGTGGCGGCGGCCTCTACGGAACCGCGGGCGACTACATCCGCTTCACCCGGATGATCCTCAACAACGGCCGGGGCAACGGCAACCAGGTGCTCAAGCCCGAGACCGTCGCCGCGATGCGCGACAATCACATCGGCGAGCTGGAGATGACGAAGATGGCCGCGGCCGTGCCCGGCGTGACCAACGATGTCGATCTCTATCCCGACATCGTCAAGAAATGGGGCCTCAGCTTCATGATCACGACGGCGCAGACAGCGGAGGGCCGCAGCGCCGGCAGCCTCGCCTGGGCGGGCCTTGCCAACACCTACTACTGGATCGATCCGGCGCGCGACGTCACCGGCGTGATCCTGATGCAGCTGCTGCCGTTCGCAGACCGGCTGTGCCTGGAGACGTTCGCGGGCTTCGAGCGCGGGGTGTATGCCGGGCTGGATGCTGCCGGCGGCAAGAAGGCGGCGTGATGGAGTGAGGGCATGCGGAGGCGGGGTGACCGACAGATCAATCCGCCCCCGAAGTGGCCAACTAATAAGTGAGCTGCGTCGGATCAGAGCGCACGATCCTCAGATGTTGGATCTGACCCGTTGCGGCACGAACAGTGCGCTCCCTCTCCCCGTTGTTACGGGGAGAGGGGCAGCCGCGCGGGAAGTTTTCGTGGAGGGACCTGTGCCCCCTCACCCGGATTGCATCTTCGATGCAATCCGACCTCTCCCCGCAAGCGGGGCGAGGTCAAGTGGCACCGAATAAGCCGCCTCA
Organism: Bradyrhizobium sp. SZCCHNS2022; assembly: GCF_032377575.1. NCBI lineage: Bacteria > Pseudomonadati > Pseudomonadota > Alphaproteobacteria > Hyphomicrobiales > Nitrobacteraceae > Bradyrhizobium > Bradyrhizobium sp. SZCCHNS2022. The sequence continues at coordinate 5,688,664 of NZ_JAUHHZ010000001.1, forward strand.
GCGACCCGTTCTAGCAGCTAGACCTTCAGCCCGGTCTGCGCCGCCAGCTCCTTCAGCGACACCTGCGGCCGGGCGCCGATGTGCTGGATCACCTCGGCGGCGGCGAGGCCGCCGAGCTTGCCGGCCATCTCGTAGCCCGACTTGCGCACCAGCCCGAACAGGAAGCCGGCGGCAAACAGGTCGCCGGCGCCGGTCGTATCCACCAGCGTCTCGATCGGGTGCGCCGGCACCGCGATCACGCCGTCGTTCGACACCACGACGCAGCCCTTGTCGCTGCGGGTGACGATGCCGAGCGTGGCATCCTCGCGGAGCTGCTTCAGCGCGCCATCGAAATCTGAGGTCTGGTACAACGAATGCAACTCAGCCTCGTTGGCGAACACCAGATCGACGGTGCCGCCGCGCATCAGCTCGAGGAATTCGTCGCGATAGCGGTCGACGCAGAACGAGTCCGACAGGGTCAGCGCGACCTCGCGGCCGGCATCATGCGCGATCGTCGCCGCCTTCACGAACGCGTCCTTGGCGTCCTTCGGGTCCCACAGATAGCCTTCGAGATAGACGATGCGGGCGGCCGCAATCTGGGCGGGATCGATGTCGGCCGCCGTGAGGTTCTGCGCGGCACCGAGATAGGTGTTCATGGTGCGCTCGCCGTCCGGCGTCACCAGGATGTAGGAGCAGCCGGTGGCCGGCCCGTCGGCCGCGGCCGACGTGTCGAAGGCGACGCCGGCGGCGCGGATGTCGTGCGAATACATCCGGCCGATCTGGTCGTCCTTGATCTTGCCCACATAAGCCGCGCGCGCGCCGAGGCTGGCCAGACCGACGATGGTGTTGGCGGCCGAGCCGCCCGACATCTCGGTCGCCGGTCCCATGTCACGGTAAATCGCCGCCGCGCGGGCCTCGTCGATCAAGGCCATGCCGCCCTTGGTCATGCCGTGCCTGGCGAGAAAGGCTTCATCGGCCTGCACCAACACGTCGAAAATCGCGTTGCCGATGCCGAGAACATCGTATTTCGCGTCAGTCATCCACTGGCCCCGTTTACGGCGTTTGCAAACGCTGCGGCCTATCACAAGCGGCGCTGCTATAGAAGCCTCATGATCCGATCATTCGTGACCGTGTTGTCAGGAACACTCACCTCACGCCTGCTCGGCTTCAGCAGGGACGCGCTGATGGCCGCGCTGCTGGGGGCCGGACCGGTTGCGGACGCGTTTCTCGCGGCGTTTCAGCTCGTCAACGTCGCCAGGCGATTGCTCACGGAAGGCGCACTCAACGCCGCGCTGGTGCCGGCGTGGTTGCGAATATACCAGCAGGCGGGATCGACGCAGGCGGCAGCTTTTGCCGGCCGCGTGCTCGGCACCGTCAGCGCCTGCCTGCTCGCGGCCACGATCGCGCTGGCGCTGCTGATGCCGATCGCGATGATGGTGCTCGCGCCAGGCTTTGCCGGTGACGAGACGCTCACCCTTGCGGTGAACGACGCCCGGCTGATGCTGCCCTATCTCGCCTTCGCCGGCCCCTCAACGGTGCTGCTCGCGCTTTCCAGTGCACGCGGCCGCTTCGCGCTGGCCGCGTTTGCGCCGCTGCTGTTCAACGTTGCGCTGATCACCGTGACGATCGTGCTGCTGACGCAACACGCGGATCCCTCCCGGGCCGCGCTGCTGCTCGCCGCCACGATCGGCATCGCCGGTCTGCTGCAGCTCGCGATGCTGGCGCAGCGCGGCGACAGGAGCAACGTCGCCTCGCCCGTGCGCGTCTCGCTCGATGCGGAGATGCGCGGCTTCTTCGCCAAGGCGCTGCCCGGCATGGTAGCGAGCGCAGCGCCGCAGCTGCTGGTGATCGGCGGCGCGATCATCGCGTCGACCACGCCCTCGGCCGTGTCATGGCTCTATTTCGCCAACCGCCTGATCGAGCTGCCGCTCGGCCTGGTCGGCGTGGCGATGGGCACGGTGCTGGTGCCGGAGCTGACGCGCGCGCTGCACGCCGGCAACAAGGAGGCGCTGTCGCGCGTGCAGTCGCGCGGCGTGGAGCTGACGATGGGCCTCGCGCTGCCCGCGACGCTCGGACTGATGATCCTGAACGAGCCGATCGTTCGTTTGCTGTTCGAACACGGCGCGTTCGGCTCGCAGGATGCCGCCGCGACCGCGCGGGTCTTGACCTGGCTCGCGGCGGCGCTGCCGGCGCAGGTGCTGACCAAGGCGCTGCAGCCGGCCTTCTTCGCACGCGAGGACACACAGACGCCGCTGCGCGCGACGCTGATCGGATGCGGCACGGCGATCGCGCTGGCGTTCCTGCTCGGCCAGATCTTTGCGGTCAGCGGCATCGCCGCCGGACTCGCGCTCGGCGCCTGGGCCAACGCCGCCGTGCTGCTCCGGCGCGGCAGCACGCGCTTCGGCTTCGATCTCCAGCCGGCATCACGGCGCCGGCTGCCGCGGATCGCACTCGCCGCGGCCATCATGGCCGCCATGCTCTGGATCGCGGCGACCCGTGCCGGCGAGGCAGACGGCGGCCATCATCTTGGAGCCGCGCTCCTGCTCACCGCCCTGATCGGCGGCGCGGTCATCCTGTACACGGCGCTCCTGGCCGGGCTCGGCGTCGTCAGCTTGCGTGAGACGATGCTCGCGATCCGGCAGCGGCCCGCCCGCGACCTGCCCGCTGGCGACTTGCACCTTTGAGGCGCCCGTGCCAAACGACGCAGCAAATCCATCATCTGGAACAGCGACCATGGCCTTCGTGGAACGGGTTTTCTCGGGCGTCCAGCCGACCGGCAACCTGCATCTCGGCAACTATCTCGGCGCGATCGTCAACTTCGTGAAGATGCAGGAGACGCACAACTGCATCTATTGCGTGGTCGACATGCACGCCATCACGATGCCGATCGACGTCTGGGGCGGTCCGGCGGAGCTCGCGCGCAACACCCGCGAGGTCACCGCAGCCTTCATCGCAGCCGGCATCGATCCGAAGAAGCATATCGTGTTCAACCAGAGCCAGGTCTCGGGCCATGCCGAGCTCGCCTGGATCTTCAACTGCGTTGCGCGCATCGGCTGGCTGAACCGCATGACGCAGTTCAAGGAGAAAGCCGGCAAGGATCGTGAGAATGCGTCGGTCGGTCTGTACGACTATCCGGTGCTGATGGCTGCCGACATCCTGCTCTATCGCGCCACCCATGTTCCGGTCGGCGAGGACCAGAAGCAGCATCTCGAGCTCTCGCGCGACATCGCGCAGAAGTTCAACAATGATTTCGGCGACGCGATCCGGGCCCAGGGTTTTGGCGACGGCCTGTTCTTCCCGCTGCCGGAACCGTTCATCACCGGGCCTGCGACGCGCGTGATGTCTTTGCGCGACGGCACGAAGAAGATGTCGAAATCCGATGCCTCGGACTACTCGCGCATCAACCTGACCGACGATGCCGATACGATCGCGCAGAAGGTCCGCAAGGCCAAGACCGATCCGGAGCCGCTGCCCAGCGAGGAGAAGGGACTGGACACCCGCCCCGAGGCCGACAACCTCGTCGGCATCTACGCGGCGCTGTCGGACCGCAGCAAGGCCGACGTGCTCAGGGATTTCGGCGGCGGCCAGTTCTCCAGCTTCAAGAACGCGCTGGTCGAGCTGTGCGTCACCAAGCTCGGCCCGATCGCGGCCGAAATGAAGCGGCTGACGGCGGACCCGGGCTATGTGGATTCCGTGCTCGTCGATGGCGGCGAGAGGGCTCAGACCATCGCGGCCGAGACGATGAAGACCGCCAAGGACATCGTTGGATTCATCCGCAAGCCCTGAACGGAGCTGCACGCCGCAAATCCCGCCGCTACGGAACCGACGCCCCTCTCCCCAACGGAGACGGGCTGTGGCAGCATCGCGGCCGGATCGACTCGCAGCAGCAGGCGGGAACGAGGATGGCGGCGCAGCGGCAGAGCTACCAGACCGGCCATGCGCCGAAATGCCTGGTCGTCGTCGACGACAGCGCGGAATGGGACCGCGCCATCCGCTATGCGGGGCGTTGGGCCATGCGCGCCGGCGGCCGGATCGTGACCCTGCACATCATCGAGACCGAGGACCAGAACCAGCAATGGCTGGGGGTCGCCGACCTGATGCGGGCCGAAGCGCAGGACGAGGCCAATGCCGCGCTCGACCAGGCGGCCGCGCTGCTGTCCGCCATCGGCGCGGCCGCGCCGGAACGGGTGATCCGCGAGGGCGAGCCGACGGCCCAGATCCTGGCCACCATCGAGCACGACAGCGACATCGCGCTGCTGGTGCTGGCAGCCAACTCCGGCGTCGATGGCCCTGGACCGCTGGTCACCCATGTCACCAAGACCATCGGCGCCTTCCCGATCCCCCTGGTGATCGTGCCGGGCGACCTCAAGGACGCCGATATCGACGCGCTTTCATAGGCTTAAGGACGAAATCCACGGACCGTCCCCTTGATCGTGCGCGTCTCCTTGCCATCTGCTATGACAACGTCACAGGCCGGCCTTGAACCGGCGCTGCCGGAGAAAACCATGTTCATCCAGACTGAAGCCACTCCCAATCCCGCCACCTTGAAGTTCATCCCGGGCCGCGTCGTGCTGCCGGCCGGAACGATGGAGTTTTCGAGCCGGGACGCCGCCGCCCGCTCTCCGCTCGCCGAGCGCCTGTTCGGCGTCGACGGTGTCACCGGCGTGTTCTACGGCGCCGATTTCATCACGGTGACCAAGAGCGACGGCGAATGGCAGCATTTGAAGCCGGCCATTCTCGGCGCGATCATGGAGCACTACATGTCCGGCGCGCCGCTGCTCGCCGACGGCAGCGCCGCCAATGACGAATCCGCCGACGAGGACGACGAGTTCTATGACGAGGCCGACACCGAGACCGTCGGCATGATCAAGGACCTGATCGAGAGCCGCGTCCGCCCCGCCGTCGCCAATGATGGCGGCGACATCACCTTCCGCGGCTTCAAGGACGGCATCGTCTATCTCAACATGAAGGGTGCCTGCTCCGGCTGCCCGTCATCCACGGCGACTTTGCAGCACGGCATCCAGAACCTCTTGAAGCACTTCGTGCCCGAGGTCGTCGAAGTCCGTCCGATGTAAGACGAGGCGAGAGGCGAGTGGCGAGCAGATTCAATCGCTGCTCCCCATTCGCCATCCTACCTGCCCTGCTCCTACCTGCCCTGCCAATGGAAGCGGACGCTTGTGGCGCATGCGCTCCGACATCTCGACGCTCTGCTCGCCGACCGCATGCGCCGTCGATGACACATCCTCATTCTCATTGACTCATTCTCATCGACGCTCTGTATCGCCTCGTTGATCGTATCGACCTGAGCCATCGCATCCCGCGATGCCGCGCCGGCTCGCCAGAACGACATCGGGACGCCCTCTGCTCCTGACGGTGGGATCAGCGCGGGCGCCTGGGCCCCGGCGCAACGGCCGCGAAATGCGGGGGACAATTCCCACAGGCCCGGAAAGATTTGCTCAAATAGCTGCTAGTTCAGTAGTTTAGCTTTTCGCTGGTTGAGCCTTGATGCGTTTTTTCTTGTCAGGATGTAAGAAGGCGTCAACCGACTTTATCAAAGTACCACAATCGGTATTGGGCGCCCCTTTCAAACGCGAATCTGACGGATGCTGATCCTCGCCATCGATACCGCCCTCGACCATTGCGCCGCCGCCGTCCTGGACACTGATTCGGCCGCGATGCGCGCCCAGGAGACGCTGCCCATGAAGCGCGGCCACGCGGAGGCGCTGATGCCGCTGCTGGCGCGCGTCATGCAGCAATCGGGGGTCGGCTTTTCCGACCTCGACCGGATTGCCGTGACGACCGGCCCCGGGAGTTTCACGGGACTGCGCGTCGGACTCTCCGCTGCGCGCGGGATTGCTCTGGCAGCCCACAAGCCGGTGGTCGGCGTCACCACGCTCTCTGCCTACGCAGCGCCCGTTGTCAGCGAGGACCGCGCAAGCCCGGTGATCTCCGCGATCGATGCCCGGCACGACCATGTCTACTATCAAGTCGTGAGCGGCAGCGGCGAAGAGCTGGTCGCGCCGCAAGTGGCGGCGATCGACGACGTACTGGCCGCTGCACGCTTCGGTGCCCCTCATCTCGTCGGCAACGCCGCGGCGATCCTGGCCGGACGGTGGCCCGGCAATGAGGCGGCGCCCGTCGCGGTCGACACCGAGGCCGGCCCCGACATCACGTGGGTCGCCTGGCTCGGGGCGGCGGCGGACCCCGCTTACGCACCGGCGCGGCCGTTCTACCTGCGCGCGCCCGACGTCAAGCCGCCCGCAAGCGCGCCGCTCGAACCGGTGCGGACGGCCGCTTCGCAATGAACATGTTCTTCCGGTGGCTTGGCCGCACCAAACCCTCCATCGACACCGCCTCGCTGCGCGACGCCCCCCGTCTGGCCCAGATTCACGCCGCCTCGTTTCATCGCGGCTGGGGCGAAGGCGAATTCGAGACGATGCTGGCCGAGCGCAACACAATGATCCATCGTCTGCGGCTCGGGCGGAAGCTGATCGGCTTCATCGTCTCGCGGATCGGCGCAGACGAGGCAGAAATTTTATCGGTCGCCCTTGACCCAAATCAGCGCGGACGAGGGCTTTCTCGTGATCTGCTGCTGCAGCATCTCGGGCATCTTGCAGGCCGCGGGGTCCGGACGGTGTTTCTCGAGGTCGAGGAAAACAACCAGCCGGCCCGCCGACTCTACGAACGTGCCGGATTTGCGACCGTCGGTCGACGGGAACGTTATTACCTTCAGCCCGGCGGGGAACAGCTGAATGCGCTTCTGATGCGCCGGGACTTGTCGTAACCTGCGCTTGGTGGCAGAAAGCGCATCCTTGAGGCGAGACACGATGACCTCCTTGAAACCAACGCCAGCGCTCAACTCCACCGGCATCGAGGCCCGTTGCGCCGCCACCGGCATGCGGATGACCGAGCAACGCCGGGTCATTGCCCGTGTGCTCGCCGAAGCCTGCGACCATCCCGACGTCGAAGAGCTCTACCGGCGCTGCGTCGCCGTCGACGACAAGATCTCGATCTCGACGGTCTACCGCACCGTGAAGCTGTTCGAGGACGCCGGCATCATCGAGCGTCATGACTTCCGTGAGGGCCGCGCCCGCTACGAGCAGATGCGCGACAGCCATCACGATCATCTGATCAACCTGCGGGACGGCAAGGTGATCGAGTTCACCTCCGAGGAAATCGAGAAGCTCCAGGCGGAGATCGCGCGGCGGCTCGGCTACAAGCTCGTCGATCATCGGCTCGAGCTCTATTGCGTACCGCTCGACGAAGAGACGAATGGCTGACGTCACGCCGGCTTCCAACCTCGATCTGGTCATTTTCGATTGCGATGGCGTGCTGGTCGACAGTGAGGTGATCTCCTGTCAGGCCCACGCCGACGTTCTCACGTCGTGTGGCTATCCGATCACGGCCGATCAGGTGTTCGATCGCTTCCTGGGACGCTCTTCCAAGCAGGCGACATTCGAAGTCGAGGCCGAGCTCGGCCGCAGCCTTCCCGACGATTTCAACGCCAGGCTGCAGGACCAGCTGTTCCGCGCCTTCGAGCAGGATCTGCGCGCCGTGGACGGCATCGGCCAGGCGCTCGACGGCATCGACGTGCCGGTCTGCGTCGCCTCCTCCGGCTCCCACCAGCGCATGCGCGTGAGCCTCGGCGCGACCAGGCTGTACGATCGCCTTGCTCCGCACATCTTCTCGTCCTCCCAGGTCGAGCATGGCAAGCCCGCCCCGGACCTATTCCTGTTCGCCGCGGCCCAGATGAAGGCGCGGCCCGCGGCCTGCGTGGTGGTCGAGGACAGCCTCGCCGGAATCCGGGGCGCGCTGGCCGCCGGCATGACCGTGCTCGGGTTTCACGGCGGCAGCCATTGCCGTCCCGGCTATGCCGACAGTCTGCGGGCGGCCGGTGCAACGCTGGTTTTCGACGACATGCGGCAATTGCCACTCATTCTCAGCAGGCTCGGCGAGAAAACCGTCCCCCTCGCTGGATTTTCGGCCGTCTAGCCTATATCTGAGCCCCGCGCCGAAATTGGCGTGCCCCCGACCGCATGCAAGGGTTCATGACGCCGCCGCGCAAGCTGCACATCAAGTCCTATGGCTGCCAGATGAACGTCTACGATGCCCAGCGCATGGTGGACACGCTGGGGGCCGAGGGCTTCGTCGAGACCGCCGATGCCGGCGACGCCGACCTCGTGATCCTCAACACCTGCCATATCCGCGAGAAGGCCTCTGAAAAGGTCTATTCGGAGCTCGGGCGTCTCAGGGTGGCCAAGGAGGAGGCTGCAAAGTCGGGGCGCGCGATGCAGATCGCCGTGGCCGGTTGCGTGGCCCAGGCCGAGGGCGCCGAAATCATCGCGCGCGCCCCGACGGTCGACGTCGTGGTCGGGCCGCAAAGCTACCACCATCTGCCGGAGCTGCTGGCACGTGCTGGCCGGGGCGAACCGGCGATCGAGACTGAATTCCCGGCGGAGGACAAGTTCGGCCTGCTGCCCCGGCCGAGCCGCGAGGCCATCCGCGCCCGCGGCATCTCGGCCTTCGTGACCGTGCAGGAAGGCTGCGACAAGTTCTGCACCTTCTGCGTGGTGCCATATACCCGCGGCAGCGAGATGTCGCGCCCGGTGGCGCGGATCGTCGATGACGTCATTCAACTGACCGAGAACGGCGTCCGCGAGATCACGCTGATCGGCCAGAACGTCAACGCCTATCACGGTGAAGGTCCCGACGGCCGCGCCTGGACGCTCGGGCGGTTGCTCTATCGCATCGCTGAGATTCCCGGCGTGGCGCGGATCCGCTACTCGACGAGCCATCCCAACGATGTCGACGACGACCTGATTGCGGCGCATCGCGACCTCCGATCGGTGATGCCGTTCGTGCACCTGCCGGTGCAGTCCGGTTCCGACCGGATCCTCGGCCTCATGAATCGGAAACATAACGCGTCCGACTATCGCAAAGTCGTCGACCGTTTTCGCGCGGCCCGCCAGGACATTGCATTCTCTTCGGACTTCATCGTCGGGTTCCCCGGCGAGACCGAGGAAGATTTTCGTGCCACCCTCGCGCTGATCGACCAAATCGGCTACGCTGCAGCCTATTCATTCAAGTATTCGCCGCGTCCGGGAACCCCGGCCGCGGACATGCAGGAGATGGTGTCAGCGACCGAGATGGACGAGCGATTGGAGCGCCTCCAGAGCTTGATCGACAGCCAGCAGGCGGCCTTCAACAGGGCTGCAATTGGCGCGGTTGTCGACGTGCTGTTCGAACGCGCGGCCCGCAAGCCCGGTCAATTGGTCGGACGGACCGCCTATCTGCAGCCGGCCCATGTGATGGCGTCCGACGACATCATCGGTCAGGTCCTCCCCGTGCGGATCGACAGCCTCGAGCGCTACAGCCTGCTCGGCGAACTCGTCACGACGACAACGGCTCCGATTCCGGACGCCGCCCTGCCCCTTGTGTCCATCGGAGGCTGAGCACTTGCCCAAGAGCGCATCGGATTCCTCTTCGCTCGCTCCCAGCCGCAAGTTCGACCGCGACATGTCCATGCCCCCCGAGACTCAGGTCGTCATCGATTTCGACGACAACCGCGCCGCTTCAGCCCTCGTCGGGCCCTACGGCCAAAACCTCGCTTTGCTCGAGCGCAGGCTCGGCGTCGTCGTCGACTCGCGCGGCAACCACATCACGATCGGCGGCTCGCGTGACGGCTGCGATGCCGCGCGCCGGGTGCTGGAGTCGCTCTATGCCCAGGCCGTCAAGGGACAGGATCTGGCGCAGGGCGATGTCGAAGGCGCAATTCGCGCCGTGGTCGCGCAGGGATCGCTGTTCGAGTTCGACGCCAAGGGCGCCAAGAGCGGGTTCGAGAGCATCAACCTGCGCAAGCGGCCCGTGCGCGCCCGCACGGCCGCGCAGGATTCCTACATCCGCGCGCTGAAGCGCCATGAGCTGGTGTTCGGGATCGGTCCGGCCGGCACCGGCAAGACCTGGCTCGCGGTCGCGCATGCCGCGCAGCTGTTCGAGCGCAAGGAAGTCGATCGCATCATCCTGTCGCGGCCTGCCGTCGAAGCCGGTGAGCGGCTCGGCTTCCTGCCCGGCGACCTGCGCGAGAAGGTCGATCCATATTTGCGCCCGATCTACGACGCGCTCTACGATCTGATGGATGCGCGCGTGGTCGAGCGCGCGCTGCAGGCCGGCGAGATCGAGATCGCGCCGCTCGCCTTCATGCGCGGACGCACCTTGACCAATGCCGCAATCATCCTCGACGAGGCGCAGAACACGACATCGATGCAGATGAAGATGTTCCTCACGCGTCTCGGCGAAAACAGTCGCATGATCATCACCGGCGATCCCTCGCAGGTCGACCTGCCCAACGGCCAGACGTCGGGCCTCGCGGAAGCTGCGCGGCTACTCGACGGCGTCGAAGGGATCGCGCAGGTGAGGTTCACCGGCGAGGACGTCATTCGCCACGAGCTGGTCGCGCGCATCGTTGCAGCCTATGAAGGCCCGAAGGCCCGCTGACCTCAGAGCAAGCACGCCGATCGGCGCGTGATATCAGCGCCATCCGCACAGAACTCGATCAGGATGCCACAAAGTCCCATTCCAACCACCGAGGTGATCGTCGCAGCCGAGTGCTGGCAGGACCAGCCTGACGCCGAGGACGTCATACATCGCGCCATCATCGCCGCAGCGGAGACGGTGGACGCCGACGTCGGCGAAGCCGAGGTCGCAGTGATGCTGACGGACGATGCCGGCATCCGCACCCTGAACAACAATTGGCGCGGCATCGACAAGCCGACCAACGTATTGTCGTTTCCGGCGCTGCAGCCGACCGGACCGCGGAGCGATGACGATGCGCCGCGGATGCTCGGCGACATCGCGATCGCCTATGAGACGATGCGACGCGAGGCCGAGGAGGAGCAGAAGCCGTTCGACCAGCATCTCAGCCATCTCACGGTGCACGGCTTCCTGCACCTGATCGGCTATGATCACGAGACCGACGAAGAGGCCGAGGAGATGGAGGCGCTGGAGCGCGAGATCCTGGCCCATCTCGGCATCCCCGATCCCTACGCCGACCGGGAACGGACGAATTGACCATGGCCGATTCCGAGCCCATCCACGACAACCCGCGCAACACGCGCAATCTTCCGGCCGTGGTGCCGCCCTCCGAGCTCGGCCGCTCGCCGAGCGAAAACTGGCTACTGCGCGCGCTGCGCAATTTGTTCGGCTGGAAGGGCGGCGGCTCGGTCCGCGACGACCTGCAGGTCGTGCTCGATGCCTCGACACCCGACGACATCGGCTTCTCCGCAGTCGAGCGCACGCTGCTGCGCAACATCCTCGATCTGCATGAGCGTCGCATCGCCGACGTGATGGTGCATCGTGCCGACATCGTCGCGGTCCGGCGCGACATCACGCTCGGCGAACTGATGAGCCTGTTCGAGAGCGCGTCGCATTCGCGCCTCGTCGTGTACAACGACACGCTCGACGACCCCGAAGGCATGGTGCACATCCGCGATCTGCTCGCCTACACCACCGCGCAGGCGCGCGTTCCGGATGACGTGAAGGCGCGGCGCAAAAAGCCGCTGCCGGCCGGTCTCGATCTCAAGGCCGTCGACCTGTCGATGCCGCTGTTCGAGGCCAACATCATCCGCAAGCTGCTCTACGTGCCGCCGTCGATGCGCGCGATCGATCTGCTGGCGCAGATGCAGGCCTCGCGCATCCACCTGGCGCTGGTGGTCGACGAATACGGCGGCACCGACGGGCTGGTTTCGATCGAGGACATCGTCGAGCAGATCGTCGGCGAGATCGACGACGAGCACGACAGCGACGAGCCGCCGGCGATCATGCGCCAGGCCGACAACGCCTTCATCGCCGATGCCCGCGCGAGCCTCGACGACGTCCGCCGCGTCATCGGCGAGGAGTTCGTCACCGGTGAAGCCGGCGAGGGCGTGGAGACGCTGGGCGGCTATCTCGTCAACCATGTCGGCCGGCTGCCCGTACGCGGCGAGTTGATCTCCGGCCCCGGAAATTTCGAGGTCGAGGTGCTCGACGCCGATCCGCGCCGCGTCAAGCGCCTGCGGATCGCGCCGCGCAAGGAGCGGCCCGTGCCAAGGCCGCCACGCGAGAGCCGCCGCCGCGAGGCCGCGCCGGACGTGACTGCACCGGACACGGGCGCACCGGCTGAGCCGCCGCGGCCGGCAGAGGCCGGCCCGGTGCCGCATGGTGACGGCAGCAGCCCAGCCCAAGGCGGCGACGGAGCGAACTCACAGTGATCCGTCCCTCGATGATCCGCGGCCTCGCCCTTGGCGTCGTGCTGGCCTGGGGCTGGAAGCGCGCCGGCATCGCGATCGCCGCCGGCGCCCTCTCCGCACTAGCGATGGCGCCATTCAACGCCTGGCCCGTGCTTGCACTCACCTTCCCGGTGCTGGTCTGGCTGATCGACGGCGCGGCAGCGGGGCGGCGCCGCGGCATCCCGGCTGCAGCCCTCACCGGATTCTGCTTCGGCATGGGCTATTTCGTGCCGGGCCTGTACTGGATCGGCAACGCGTTCCTGGTCGATGCGCAGACCTTCGCCTGGCTGATGCCGTTCGCCGTCCTCGGCCTGCCGGCCTATCTGGCGCTATTCCCGGCATTGGGCTTTGCCCTGGCGCGGCTGATCTGGACGCGCGACTCCAGCCGCATCCTCGCGCTGGCGGCCTGCCTGACCGCGAGCGAGTGGCTGCGCGGCCACGCGCTGACCGGCTTTCCCTGGAACGCGTTCGGCTATGCGCTGTCGCAGCCGCTGGCCCTGGCGCAATCCACCTCACTGATCGGCCTCTGGGGCATGACGTTCCTGACGGTCGCGATCTTCGCCAGCCCGGCCGTGCTGATCGACGGCAAGACCTGGCGCGCCCGCTTGCGGGTGCCGGCCGCTGCCGCCGCCCTCCTCGTCCTGATGGGCGTGTTCGGCGCCGTCCGGCTCGGCCTGAACCCGACCGCCTTCGTTCCCGACTTCAGGCTGCGGATCATGCAGCCCAACCTGCAGCAGGACGTCAAATTCAACTACGGCGCCAAGGCCGAGGTGATGCGGCGCTATCTGGCGCTGTCGGACCGCGCCGCGGGGCCGAAGGCGACCGGCGTGCGCGACACCAACGTCCTGATCTGGCCGGAATCTGCGTTTCCCTTCTTCCTGACCCGTGAGGCGGACGCGATGGGGCAGATCGCCGATCTGCTGTCGCCGGGCACGGTGCTGATCACCGGTTCGGTCCGCGCCCCGGACGGGCCCCGCAACACGCCGATCACCCGGGCCTACAATTCGATCTATGTGATCGATCACGACGGCACCGTGCTCTCGGTCTACGACAAGCTCCATCTGGTGCCGTTCGGCGAGTTCCTGCCGTTCCAGAACCTGCTGGAGCGGATCGGCCTGGAGCAGCTGACGCGGGTGCAGGGTGGCTTCATTGCAGGCACCGTGCGGCGCAACCTGGACGTGCCACACGCACCGCGTGTTCTTCCTTTGATCTGCTACGAGGCGATCTTTCCGAGCGACGGCGTGCCCCACGAGGAACGTCCGGGTTGGATCGTCAACCTGACCAATGATGGCTGGTTCGGTATCTCGACCGGTCCTCATCAGCATCTGCAGCAGGCGCAGTGGCGCGCCATCGAACAGGGCCTTCCATTAGTTCGATCAGCGAACACGGGTATCTCAGCGGTGATCGATCCTGTCGGCCGCATCACGTCGCAACTATCTCTCGGCGCCGAAGGCGTGCTCGATTCCGCGCTGCCTCTTGCGCTGCAGCCCACAGTTTACGCGCGATTAGGCGACATTCCGGCCGCAATCCTGTTAGTGCTCGCCCTGGGCACTGTCGTTCGCAGACGTGTTGCTCAAAAGCTTCCCTGACGACAGCAAGATCTGAATTCTTTCCGGCTGCGTAAGATTTTTTTTGACAAGCAAAACCCCAAGTGTTGACAGATAGCTGCTGCAATTCGCATTCTCGCGCGGCAGCATGAGCCGTCCAGTCCGTTGCTCAGCCCGTCTTCGTTAGTACGATCTGCGCGCAGAAATTGACGGTGTGAGCGCCTGAGGCATACTGCGACCGCCTCGTTCCGAGGCCTGATTCTAAGGAGTTGAGAGATGTCGACGAAAGCGCCCAACCCTGTTGACAAGCATGTCGGCAGCCGGGTGCGGATGCGCCGTATCATGTTGGGCATGAGCCAGGAAAAACTTGGTGAGGCTCTCGGACTCACGTTCCAGCAGATACAGAAGTACGAAAAAGGCACCAATCGAGTCGGCGCCAGCCGGATCCAGCAGATCTCAGAAGTCCTGCAGGTCCCTGTCTCGTTCCTGTTCGAAGGCGTCCCCAGTGGCGGGACCAACGGTGAGGCTTTCGGCGAGGGCGCTTCTCCCGCCTATGTATCTGATTTTCTGGCAACCTCCGAAGGACTGGCGTTGACCCGCGCATTCACGCGGATCCACGATTCCAAGCTTCGGCGCAGCATCGTCGACCTGGTCGAGCAGATTGCTGATCGCGAGGCTCCGGAGGAAGGCTAGCTGATGCGCCGGCGCTGACATTCCTATTGCGGACACTCTCATATGAATGTCAGCGCCTCGGGGGGCCATTAGCAGACCACGTTTGGCGAACGACGCACTGGGCACGCGCCGTTCCGCCGGACGAATGAGCCGATAGACAGACCAGATCACGACCAATAGAGCGCGATGGCTATCCCTCGGGAAATGCTGTCGCGCTCTAAATCATTTTGTGCGCATGTGGCGCGGGAGCTGGCGGCACGCCGGCTCGCCCGGGCGAAAACCGGCACTCAGCGCCATCCTCCCCGACTACCATTTGCTAACCATAGAGAACTGCTCGCAAAACTCATGATCGCCAACAGCAATCCGTTCGATAGTCGCACAATTCTTGAAGGCATCCGCCGCTGGGTGGAGATCGAGACCCCAACCGAGGCGCCCGATCGCGTCAACGAGCTGGCTTCGCTGGTCGCCGAGGGCTATCGCGGGCTCGACGCCTCGGTCGAACGGATCGCCGGCCGCGATGGCTGCGGCGACCATCTGCTGGTGCGCTCGGCGTGGGGACAGAACGAGCCGGGCATCCTCGTGCTCAGCCATCTCGACACGGTGCATCCGCTCGGCTTCATCGAGCGCCTGCCGTTCGCGATCGACGGCGACGTCGCGTTCGGCCCCGGCATCTACGACATGAAGGGCGGCGCCTATCTCGCTTATCATGCCTTCCGTCAGCTCTGCGCCAACGGAGAGCGACCGCCGCTCGGCATTACTCATTTGCTCGTGTCGGATGAAGAGATCGGCAGCCCCACCTCCCGCGCGCTGATCGAGGAGGAAGGCCGCAGGGCCAAATACGTGCTGGTGACCGAGCCGGCGCGCGACGGCGGCAAGATCGTCACCGGACGCAAGGGCGTCGCGCGCTTCGACGTCGCGATCCGCGGCGTCCCCGCCCACGCCGGCGCGCGTCCACAGGATGGACGCAGTGCGATCCGCGAACTCGCCAACGTGATCCATGCGCTCGAAGCACTGAACGATCCCGCGCGCGGCGTGACGGTGAATGTCGGCGTGGTCCGGGGCGGTACGCGCCCGAACGTGATCGCAGAGGAAGCCTATGCGGAGGTCGACGCGCGGCTGCCGACGCCTGCGGATGCCGACGAGATCGTGCCCAAGATTCTTGGTCTCACATCCCGCAGCGAGGGCGTCACCGTCCAAGTGAAGGGCGAGGTCAACCGGCCTCCCTATGTCAAAGGCAACGCGGGCGCAGCCTTGTTCGAGCACGCCAGATCGCTGGCGGAAGAGATCGGCTTCGAGCTCGCCGACACCTACACGGGCGGCGGCTCCGACGGCAATTTCACCGCGCCCTTCACCGCAACGCTCGATGGGCTCGGCGTCGACGGCAAAGGCGCGCATACGCATTACGAGCAGATGTACATCTCCTCGATCGAGCCGCGGACGCGGCTTCTCCATCGTCTCTTCCAGACCCTGCGATGAGCGCCGCAACCACCATGCCCGTCGATGACGATGACACTGGCAATGAGGCTCTGCATGGCCAGGGCTCGTTCTTCGGCCGGCGCAAGGGCCACAAGCTCCGCGCGCACCAGGCCGACCTGGTCGAGAACCTGCTGCCGCACCTCGCGCTCGATCTTTCCGCCTCTGCCGAATTCGTGCTGCCGGCGCTATATGATCCCCCCGTCGAAGCGCTGCGGCTCGAGATCGGCTTCGGCGGCGGCGAGCATCTGGCTGCAGAAGCCAAGGCGCATCCGACCACCGGCTTCATCGGCTGCGAGCCCTATGTCAACGGCATGGCCAAGATCCTGTCCGCGATCGAGGCCGACAACATCGGCAATGTCAGGCTGCTGGCGGGCGACGCCGCCGACCTGCTCGCCTGGCTGCCGCCGCAGTCGCTGCAGCGGATCGACCTGATCCACCCCGATCCCTGGCCGAAGCGACGGCACTGGAAACGGCGCTTCGTGCAGGACGCAACCATCGCCGCGATGGCGCGCGCGCTGAAGCCTGGCGGCGAATTCCGCTTCGTCAGCGACATCGCCGACTATTGCGCCTGGACCTTGTGGCACCTGCTGCGCTCGCCCGACTTCGTCTGGACGGCGGAGCGAGCCGATGATTGGCGACTGCCCTGGGCGGGCTACACGATGACGCGCTACGGCCGGAAAGCGACGCGCGAAGGCCGCGTCGCCAACTACCTGATCTTCCGGCGGCGCTAGTTCCAGCGCGTCAGTGCCGCGTTCTCCAGAATGCAACGACGCGCTCGGCGGTCGATGACAGCAGACGCGCGTAGTTGAGCTTGATCGCATCGATGTCGCGCTGTGCCGGCACGCGCTTGCGCCCGAGCCGGAGCACGATCAGCGCCTGCACGGTGCCCCAGTCGAGCCCGATCTTGCGCCCGAGAATGAGCAGCGGGTCATGGCGGTCGCCGGAGACGAGACGATCGAGCGTTGCGAGCTTGAGCCCGGTCATCGCAGCTAGCGCAGCGATGACCTCCTCATATTTGTGCGCGCGCGCAAATCCGAGCAGTGCGGCCTCGTCGAGCGCGTTCGCTTCGTAGAGCGCCAGAATGATCCGCTGCGCGGGAACGAAATTGCGCTTGCCGTCGCTCCGGCCGGCCGCATCGCCGGGCTTCGCCACGGCCAGCCTGATCTTCGCCTGCCGCTCCGGTCCGACCACATCGAACAACCGCCGCTTGACGACGTCGAGCGCGCCATCGAGCAGTCTCTTAAGATGATCGTCGGAGAGATCCTCGCGCTTGCCGACCGTGAGCGTCAGCACGCCGTCGAAGCTCGCGCGATTGATCAGCTCGGTATAGCCGGGCGCGGAGAACGCCGCACCGGCATTGGCTGCGGTCCGCCGCACCACATCCCTGTCACCACGCCGCACCAGCACGTCGGTCATGTCGGCCGACAGACGTGGACGCTCGGCTATGGCCAGCAGATGGCCTTGGCCCTTGTCGCGCGCCACGTCGATGAGCACGTCGTCGTCGAGCACGGGAGAACGACGCAGCAGCGGACCGGCCACCGCAACCTCGTCGTCACGGGCGAGCTGGCCGACGACGGCACGCGGCGCCCGGGCAAGCCGCGACAGCCGCTCGGCCAGATCGATCCGCGTTTGCTGATCCGCGAGCGGGACCAGATCGATCAGCAACCCATCGAACAGATTGATGTGCTCGGGACGCAGCCTGCCGGCATCTTCGAAAAACAGGTCGGCGATGCGGCGTGTCGCCTCGAGGCCGCGCTCGGCGTCACGATGCCTCACGATCCCGTCGAGTCCGGGGATCAATGCGGTGGCGGGGGTCATGATGTCTACCCGATACGCAACACAACAGACGTCCGCGCGCTCCGCCCCCCTCATGCTCCAGAGCAAAAGCGCCCGAATTCATTCTGTTTTTACCGGATCTTGGTGAATGAAGGGTTAGACACCTGATGTCGAGCCGTTGCGTGCGTCCCCGGCCGGATCGCCGACGCGACGGGCTTTCTGCAGTTCCGGGCCTGTTTGGCGGAGACGACCCTTTTGGCCGAGACAACCCTTGCCGTCAGGCGCCAAAGCGGCTATATGAGCGCCATCAAACATCATCTCATATACGATCGCGTAGTGAGGGTGGGCCCTTCCGGACCCGCTCTTTTTTGTTACCTGGATCGCCCCGCCATCGGCGCGATCGATCCGGTGAGCGCGATCGGCCAGGCCTGACGGCCGCAAGCAGCAAGACACGCGATCGACGCCTCGATGACGGAACCGACCCTCGCAACCGCTGAGACCGACCTTCTGACCGAGCCCCGGCTCGTCGTCGAGCCGGGCGTGGCGGCGCGCGTGGCTGCCGTGGCCGACCCGGTGTTGCAGGCAATGGGCTACCGGCTGGTGCGGATCCGCATCTCCGGCGAGTCCGGTTGCACGGTGCAGGTGATGGCCGAACGCCCCGACGGCTCGATGCAGATCGAGGATTGCGAGGCGGTATCTCGGGCGCTATCGCCCGTGCTCGACATCGCCGATCCGATCGATCGCGCCTACCGGCTCGAGATCTCCTCGCCGGGCATCGACCGGCCGCTGGTCCGCCGCTCCGATTTCGAGCGTCACATCGGTCATCTCGTCAAGATCGAGATGGCCGTGGCCTACCAGAACCGCAAGCGCTTCCGCGGCATCATCAAAGGCGTCGAAGGCGATGGCGTGCGCATCACCCGCGACGACGTGGCGAAGGACCAGGACCCGGACGTCGTGCTACCGATGGCGGACATTGGCGACGCCAAGATGGTGCTGACCGACGAGCTGATCGCCGAGTCCATGCGCCGCGGCAAGGCCGCCGAGCGCGAGAAGAAGCGCGACCTCGGATTGGCGCCACCGCTGGCGCCCCACGCCAAGCCGGCGGCCCAGGCCAAGCCGAAACCGAAGTTGAAGGACAAGCAGCCGGTCAAGAAGCCGCTGCCGACCAACACCAAGAAACATCGCCTCGCCGCCGACCGCGCGCGCAGAGGCGAGATCGATCCTGATTAGAGGAGACTAGACCCATGGCCGTCAGCGCCAACCGGTTGGAACTGCTGCAGATCGCCGACGCCGTCGCGCGCGAGAAGTCGATCGACCGCGGCATCGTGATCGCCGCCATGGAAGACGCGATCGCCAAGGCCGCCCGCGCCCGCTATGGCAGCGAGACCGACGTGCATGCCGAGATCGATCCGCGCAAGGGTGAGCTGCGGCTGTCGCGCCACATGCTGGTGGTCGAGAAGGTCGAGAACCCCTCCAACCAGATCTCGCTCGATGATGCCCGCCGCGCCAATCCGGGCGCGCAGATCGGCGACACCATCGCCGACACCTTGCCGCCGCTCGAGTATGGCCGCATCGCCGCGCAGTCGGCCAAGCAGGTCATCGTGCAGAAGGTGCGCGAGGCCGAGCGCGACCGGCAGTACCAGGAGTTCAAGGACCGCATCGGCGACATCGTCAACGGCGTCGTCAAGCGCGTCGAATATGGCAGCGTGATCCTCGACCTCGGCCGTGGCGAGGCGATCATCCGCCGCGACGAGATGCTGCCGCGCGAAGTGTTCCGCAACGGCGACCGCGTCCGCGCCTATGTGTTCGACGTGCGCCGCGAGACCCGCGGCCCGCAGATTTTCCTGTCGCGCACCCATCCGCAGTTCATGGCCAAGCTGTTCGCGCAGGAGGTGCCGGAAATCTATGACGGCATCGTCGAGATCAAGGCGGTCGCCCGCGACCCCGGCTCGCGCGCCAAGATCGGCGTCGTGTCGCGCGACTCCTCGGTTGATCCCGTCGGCGCCTGCGTCGGCATGCGCGGCTCGCGCGTGCAGGCCGTGGTGAACGAGCTGCAGGGCGAGAAGATCGACATCATCCCGTGGTCTCCGGACATCGCGACCTTCGTGGTCAACGCGTTGGCGCCGGCCGAAGTCGCCAAGGTCGTCATCGACGAGGACCGCGAGCGCATCGAGGTCGTGGTGCCCGACACCAACAACCAGCTGTCGCTGGCGATCGGCCGCCGCGGCCAGAACGTCCGCCTGGCCTCGCAGCTGACCGGCTGGGACATCGACATCCTGACCGAGCAGGAGGAGTCCGAGCGCCGCCAGGCCGACTTCGAGAACTCCACCCGCGTGTTCATGGAATCGCTGAACGTCGACGAGGTCGTCGGCCAGCTGCTGGCGTCCGAAGGCTTCACCTCGGTCGAGGAGCTCGCTTTGGTCGATCTCAAGGATCTCGCCGGCATCGAGGGCTTCGACGAGGAGACCGCGACCGAGCTGCAGACCCGCGCCCGCGAATTCCTGGAGCAGCAGGAGGCCGAGCTCGAGGCCAAGCGCAAGGAGCTCGGCGTCGAGGACGCCGTGAAGGCGGTGCCCGGCGTGACCACCAAGATGCTGGTCAAGTTCGGCGAGAACGACATCAAGACGGTCGACGATCTCGCCGGCTGCGCCACCGACGATCTGGTCGGCTGGACCGAGCGCAAGGACGGCGGGGAAGCCACCAAATTCCCCGGCATTCTCGACGGCCTCGACGTATCCCGCGACGACGCCGAAGCCATGGTGATGCAGGCCCGCGTCAAGGCGGGCTGGATCAGCGAGGCCGATCTCGCCAAGGCCGAGGCCGATGCCGAGGATGAATCCGAAGAACAGACCGCCTGAGCCATGGACGCCGTGATGACAGCCGCCATGACCATGATCGCTTGAGATGAGGAGCCGCATCACCGCATGCTCGCTTTGGCCGACCCCGAGCTCGACAATGGACCGCGGACCGACAAGTCCGCGACCATGCGCATGTGCGCGGTCAGCCGCGAGGTGCGGCCGATCGGCGAGCTGATCCGCTTCGTCGTCGGCCCGTCGGGCGAGGTCGTGCCCGACATCAAGCGCAAGCTGCCCGGGCGGGGGTTGTGGATCACCGCATCACGACAGGCGGTTGCGGAAGCGGTGCGGCGTCACCATTTCAGCCGCGGGTTCAAGGCGAACGTCCGCGTCCATCCGACACTTGCCGAGGATCTCGAGGCCTTGCTGGCCCGCAGCGCGATCGAGGCGCTGGGCATCGCCGCCAAGGCGGGCCAGGTCGTCTCGGGTTTCTCCAAGGTGGAAGCGGCGCTGTCGCAGCGCCAGTCCCGGACCACATTGGCGGCCCTGATCCACGCAGCGGACGGCGCAGCCGACGGGATCCGCAAGCTCGACGCCCTGGTCCGGACGCATGACGGGGACCAAGGCCAAGCCCTGCCATTTCCGATCATCTGCTGCCTCACTTCGGCAGAATTGGATTTGGCACTTGGGCGCTCAAATGTGATACATGCTGCCGTGCTCGCAGGCCCGGCGAGCAGGACATTCCTGTCGCGCAGCCAGACACTGGTCCGATACCGGTCGGCCGACGCTGACAAGATTGCCGGAACCGCGGCCACGAAATCTGCTTCGACTTCGACGACATAGCTACGAATACGCGACGATTGCACGAATGGGACGGTGCGGCAGACCCGCACGCTGGTAAACGAGATTAGGACGACTGAATGGCCGATCAAAACACTCCGGGCGACAAGAAACTCGGTGTCCCGAGCAAGACCTTGACGCTCAAGCCGCGCGTCGAGACTGGCACGGTGCGTCAGAGCTTCCCACACGGCCGGAGCAAGCAGGTGGTGGTCGAGAAGCGCGGCACCAAGCGCCGCGTCGGCGATGGGGCGCCCGATGCGCCGCATGCGCCGGAGCCGACCGTCGCCAAGGCGCCACCGCCGCCGCCTCCGAGCAACCGCCCGTCCGGGCCGCGTTCGTCCGGACCTCAACGCAGCGGATCCGGCGTCGTGCTGCGGACCCTGACCGAGGATGAGCGCTCGGCCCGCGCCAGCGCGCTGGCCGATGCCCGCGTCCGCGACATCGAGGAACGCCGTCAGGCCGAGGAGGAAGCCCGCCGCCGCGCCGAGCGCGAAGCCGCCGAACGCGCCGAGCGCGAGGCTGCCGAGGCGCGCCGCAAGGCCGAGGAAGAACGTCATCGCCATGAAGAGGAAGCCAAGCGCAAGGCCGAGCTCGAGGCCAAGAAGCGCTTCGGCGAAGGCGAGGCGCCCCGCCCGACGACATCGTCAGCGCCGCAGACCACGGTGACCGCGCCGGCCCGGCCCGCGCAGGCTCCGGGTCGCCCGCAAGGCGCGCCGGGCAGCCGGCCGCAGCAGATCGGCACCAGCTCGCGCCCCGGTGGCGCGCAGCCCGCCGGCGCACGTCCTGCCGGAGCCCGCCCGGCCGGCGGTGGCCCGCTCGGCCGCGCACCGGGTGTCGCCGCAGGTCCCGACGAGGATGAGGGTCCGCGGCAGATCCGCCGGGGTCCCGGCGGCGCCGCGCGTCCGGCCCCGCCGCCGAAGACCACGCACAAGCCAGGCCCGCAGAAGCAGCGCGGCCGCTTGACCGTTGTCACGGCGCTCACGGCCGATGACGTGCGCGAGCGCTCGATCGCCTCGTTCCGCCGCCGCACCCAGCGCCTGAAGGGCCATGCCGCCAATGAGCAGAAGGAAAAGCTGATCCGCGAGGTCACGATTCCGGAAGCGATCACGATCCAGGAGCTCGCGAACCGCATGTCGGAGCGCGCGGTCGACGTGATCCGTCTGCTGATGCGCCAGGGGGCGATGCACAAGATCACCGACGTGATCGATGCCGACACCGCGCAGCTGATCGCCGAAGAGCTCGGCCACACCGTCAAGCGCGTCGCCGCATCGGACGTGGAAGAGGGCCTGTTCGACGTCGTCGACGATTCGACCGACACCGAGCCGCGTTCGCCGGTCGTGACCGTCATGGGCCACGTCGACCACGGCAAGACCTCGCTGCTCGACGCGCTGCGCCACGCGAACGTGGTCTCGGGCGAGGCCGGCGGCATCACCCAGCACATCGGCGCCTATCAGGTGACGGCGCCGGACAGCGGCAAGAAGATCACCTTCATCGACACGCCCGGCCACGCCGCGTTCACCGCGATGCGCGCCCGCGGCGCCAAGGTCACCGACATCGTCGTGCTGGTGGTCGCGGCCGACGACGGCGTCATGCCGCAGACGATCGAGGCCATCAACCACGCCAAGGCGGCGAAGGTGCCGATGATCGTGGCGATCAACAAGATCGACAAGCCCGATGCCCGCCCCGAGCGCGTCCGCACCGAGCTGCTGCAGCACGAGGTGCAGGTCGAATCGCTGGGCGGCGAGGTCGTCGACGTCGAGGTGTCCGCCAAGAACAAGACCAATCTCGATCGTCTGCTCGAGATGATCGCGCTGCAGGCCGACATCCTCGACCTGAAGACCAATTCGGATCGTCCGGCCGAGGGCACCGTGATCGAAGCCAAGCTCGATCGCGGCCGTGGTCCGGTCGCCACCGTGCTGGTCCAGCGCGGCACCCTTCGTGTCGGCGACATCATCGTCGCCGGCGCCGAGATGGGCCGCGTCCGCGCGCTGATCTCCGATCAGGGCGAGACCCTGCAGGAGGCGGGTCCGTCAGTGCCGGTCGAGGTGCTCGGCTTCAACGGTCCGCCGGAAGCCGGCGATCGTCTCGCCGTGGTCGAGAACGAAGCCCGCGCCCGCCAGGTCACCAGCTATCGTGCGCACCAGAAGCGCGAGAACGCCGCTGCCTCGATCTCCGGCATGCGCGGCTCGCTCGAGCAGATGATGTCGCAATTGAAGACCGCGGGCCGCAAGGAATTCCCGCTGGTCATCAAGGCCGACGTGCAGGGCTCGCTGGAAGCCATTCTCGGCTCACTGGAGAAGCTCGGCACTGAAGAGGTCGCCGCCCGGATCCTGCATGCCGGCGTCGGCGGCATCAGCGAGTCGGACGTGACGCTGGCCGAAGGCTTCAACGCCGCGATCATCGGCTTCTCGGTGCGAGCCAACAAGGAAGCCGCCGCGCTCGCCAAGCGCAACGGCATCGAGATCCGCTACTACAACATCATCTACGACCTCGTGGACGACGTGAAGAAGGCGATGAGCGGTCTGCTTGCGCCGACGCTCCGCGAGACCATGCTCGGCAATGCGCAGATCCTCGAGGTGTTCAACATCTCCAAGGTCGGCAAGGTCGCCGGCTGCCGCGTCACCGACGGCACCGTCGAGCGCGGCGCCAATGTCCGCCTGATCCGCGACAACGTCGTGGTTCACGAGGGCAAGCTGTCGACCCTGAAGCGCTTCAAGGACGAAGTGAAGGAAGTGCAGGCCGGCCAGGAATGCGGCATGGCTTTCGAGAGCTACGGCGACATGCGTGTCGGCGACGTCATCGAGTGTTATCGCGTGGAGACCATTCAGCGCTCGCTGTAAGTCCGAATCCTACAGAGCGCGCTGCGATCAAGTGAGCAGCGATTCCGCGCATCTGCGGAATCGCTGCGCATCTTGAACTTAACCAAGCGTCGTTGAACTCAATCAGAATGATCCTCTCGCCCGCGCTCACGCCGGGCGATGATCCGTTGGATTTTTGAAAAATGCCTCGCCATCACCAGAGAGGGAGCGCAGCTTCCGGCGGCTCGCAGCGTCAGCTGCGCGTGGCCGAGACCGTGCGTCACGCTGTCGCCGACATTCTCAGCCAGGGTCACGCGCATGATCCGGACCTGGAGGGACACATCATTACGGTGCCCGAAGTCCGCATGTCCCCAGACCTGAAGCTCGCCACGATCTACATCATGCCGCTCGGCGGACGCGACACCGACGTCGTGCTCGCCGCGCTCGAGCGCAACAAGAAGTTCCTGCGCGGCGAAGTCGCGCGCCGCGTTAACCTGAAATTTGCACCTGACATCCGCTTCCGCGTCGACGAGCGATTCGACGAAGCAGAACGGATCGAGAAATTACTGCGAACACCTGCGGTGCAGAGAGACCTCCATTCGGATTCGGAAGAGAGCTGATGACCATTCCCCCCGAAACCGGCACTGTCGATGCGCTGAGCGCCGAGCCGACCGTTGTCAAAACCAGCAATTTTTCCGACGGGCGCACGCCGCGCGACAACAACGACCCGCGCAGCAGACAGAAGCAGGGTAACCAGCCTCGCCGCGACCGCCGCGACGTCCACGGCTGGGTCGTGCTCGACAAGCCGATCGGCATGACGTCGACGCAGGCGGTGGCCATCCTGAAGCGCCTGTTCCAGGCCAAGCGCGCCGGCCACGCCGGAACGCTGGATCCGCTCGCCTCCGGAGGTCTGCCGATCGCGCTGGGCGAAGCCACCAAGACCGTTCCGTTCGTGATGGACGGCCGCAAGCGCTACCGCTTCACGGTGTGCTGGGGCGAGGAGCGCGATACCGACGACACCGAGGGCCGCGTGGTCCACACCAGCGAGCAGAGGCCGGACGCGGAGGCCATTCGCGCGCTGCTGCCGCAATTTACCGGCCGGATCGAGCAGACGCCGCCGCGCTATTCCGCCATCAAGATCCAGGGCGAGCGCGCCTATGACCTCGCCCGGGATGGCGAGGTCGTCGAGTTGCAGCCGCGCCCGGTCGAGATCCACGAATTGACCCTCGTCGACCAGCCCGACCCCGATCACGCGGTGTTCGAGGCGGAATGCGGCAAGGGAACCTATGTCCGGGCGCTGGCCCGCGACATGGGCCGAATCCTCGGCTGCTACGGCCATATCAGCGCGCTCCGGCGGACCCTGGTCGGGCCGTTTACCGAGAACGACATGATTCCGCTGGAACAGTTGGAGGCTTTGTGCAATAGAGCCGCGTCCGGTGAGGGAAGCCTCGCCGACGCACTGCTGCCCGTTGAGACCGCGCTGGACGACATCCCGGCACTGGCCGTCACTCGGGCTGATGCGGCAAGGCTCCATCGGGGCCAGGCCGTCTTGTTGCGCGGACGGGATGCGCCCCAAAGTAGCGGCACAGTCTATGTCACGGTCGCAGGCCGCCTTCTGGCGCTTGCCGAAATTGGCAATGGCGAACTCATCCCCAAGCGCGTGTTCAACCTGACCGGACTGACTGCCAGCTCCGGTCGCAACGAAAGAGACTGACGATGTCGGTGACCGCAGAGCGCAAGGCGGAAATCATCAAGGCGAATGCCACCAAGGCCGGTGACACCGGTTCTCCCGAGGTGCAGGTTGCGATCCTGTCTGAACGCATCAACAACCTGACCAGCCATTTCAAGACCCACGGCAAGGACAACCACTCCCGCCGCGGCCTCCTGAAGCTGGTGTCGACCCGCCGTTCGCTGCTGGACTATCTGAAGAAGAACGACGAGGCGCGCTACAAGGCGCTGCTCGAGAAGCACAACATCCGTCGTTGAGCTTCGCTATGGAATGAGCGCGCGCGAGTTCGCGCGCGTGATGGCATGGTCCCGAGAACCCCGCAGATCGCGGCGTTCGCTAAGTCCGGGATCATGCGGTCTGGCCGGAATCCGGAAAGAAGCGATACGCTGACCCGCCGATTCCGCCCAGGCCGTGCAGTACGCCTCAGCAGCAATCCGGCCGCTGGGCGTGACGGGCAAGGTGCCCGTTATTTACGAGAAGGATGGACGCCATCCGAAATAAGAAAACCATGGCAGGATCGCAGGGCGCTGACCGTATTCCAGCGTCCTGCAATCTTGCGCATGGTTTTTTTGTTTCCGGGGGGGCCGCCTTCGATCATCTCATGAAAGAAGATACCCATGTTTACCAAGCATTCCGTCGAGATCGACTGGGGTGGGCGTCCGCTCAAGCTGGAAACCGGCAAGATCGCCCGCCAGGCTGACGGCGCCGTCGTCGCCACCTATGGCGAGACCGTCGTGCTCGCGACCGTCGTCGCCGCCAAGGCGCCGCGCGAAGGCGTCGACTTCCTGCCGCTGACCGTCGACTATCAGGAAAAGACCTACGCTGCCGGCCGCATTCCCGGCGGCTATTTCAAGCGCGAGGGCCGTCCGACCGAGAAGGAGACGCTGGTCTCCCGCCTGATCGATCGTCCGATACGCCCGCTGTTCGTCGACTCCTGGCGCAACGAGACGCAGGTCATCGTGACCGTGCTGTCGCACGACATGGAGAACGATCCGGACATCGTTGCGCTGGTCGCCGCATCCGCTGCGCTGACCCTCTCGGGCGTGCCGTTCAAGGGCCCGATCGGCGCCGCCCGCGTCGGCTTCGCCAATGACGAATACATCCTCAATCCGACGCTCGACGAGATGGCCGACACCCAGCTCGACCTGGTCGTCGCCGGCACCTCCGACGCGGTGCTCATGGTGGAATCGGAGGCCAAGGAGCTCAACGAGGACATCATGCTCGGCGCGGTGATGTTCGGTCACCGTCACTTCCAGCCGGTGATCAACGCGATCATCGAACTCGCCGAGAAGGCCGCCAAGGATCCGCGCGACGTCGCAATCATCGACAACAGCGCGATCGAGAAGGAGATGCTCGGCATCGCCGAGCAGGACCTGCGCACCGCCTACGCGATTCCGATCAAGCAGCAGCGCTATGCTGCCGTCGGCGCCGTCAAGGAAAAGGTGATGGCCTACTTCTTCCCCGAGGGGCAGGAGCCGAAATACGACAAGCTCCGGGTCGCCGCCGTGTTCAAGGAGCTCGAGGCCAAGATCGTCCGCTGGAACATCCTGGACACCGGCAAGCGCATCGACGGTCGCGACGCCAAGACGGTCCGCAACATCGTCTGCGAGGTCGGCGTGCTGCCGCGTGCGCACGGCTCGGCGCTGTTCACCCGCGGCGAGACCCAGGCGCTGGTCGTGACCACGCTCGGCACCGGCGAGGACGAGCAGTACATCGACGCGCTGTCGGGAACGTACAAAGAGACGTTCCTGCTGCACTACAACTTCCCTCCCTACTCGGTCGGTGAGACCGGCCGCCTCGGCGGTACCAAGCGCCGCGAGATCGGCCACGGCAAGCTCGCCTGGCGCGCCATCCACCCGGTGCTGCCGCCGCACCACGAGTTCCCCTACACGACGCGCGTGGTGTCCGAGGTGACCGAGTCCAACGGCTCGTCGTCGATGGCCACCGTCTGCGGCTCCTCGCTGGCGCTGATGGATGCCGGCGTGCCGCTGAAGCGGCCGACCGCAGGCATCGCGATGGGCCTGATCCTGGAGGGCAGCCGCTTCGCCGTGCTGTCCGACATTCTCGGCGACGAGGATCATCTCGGCGACATGGACTTCAAGGTCGCGGGCACCGAGAGCGGCATCACCTCGCTGCAGATGGACATCAAGATCGAGGGCATCACCGAGGAGATCATGCGCGTGGCCCTCGGCCAGGCGCGTGATGGCCGCATCCACATCCTGGGCGAGATGTCCAAGGCGCTGACCGCAGCCCGCGCCGAGCTCGGCGAATACGCGCCGCGCATCGAGACCTTCAAGATCCCGACCGACAAGATCCGCGAAGTGATCGGCACCGGCGGCAAGGTGATCCGCGAGATCGTCGAGAAGACCGGCGCCAAGGTCAACATCGAGGACGACGGCACCGTGAAGGTCGCCTCCAGCGACGGCGAGGCGATGAAGGCCGCCATCAAGTGGATCAAGTCGATCGCCTCCGATCCGGAGGTCGGCCAGATCTACGACGGCACCGTCGTCAAGGTGATGGAGTTCGGCGCCTTCGTGAACTTCTTCGGCACCCGCGACGGCCTCGTGCACATCTCGCAGCTGGCCGACAAGCGCGTGCAGAAGACCTCCGACGTCGTCAAGGAAGGCGACAAGGTCAAGGTCAAGCTGCTCGGCTTCGACGACCGCGGCAAGACCCGGCTGTCGATGAAGGCGGTCGACCAGACCACCGGCGAGGACCTCGAAGCCAAGCAGAAGGACGCGCCCGCCGAGGCGCGCGAAGCCGCCGGCGAGTAGAGCCGCGCGGGCTTGGATGAGACACATTGGATGAGACACAAAGGGCGGCTTTCGAGCCGCCCTTTTTGTTTGCCGGTCGATCCGCGTCATTTCGAGCGCAAGCGAAGCAATCCAGGGACGCGCCCGAACCAGGGATGCGCCCGGGAGGACTCTGGCGTGCTTCGTCGCCGAGCCCGGCATCGGGCCGCGCGTTGCGATCCGCTGGCTCCTCGCAATGACGATGAAGAGGGCTTACCTTCCCTCGACGCCCCGCTGGAGGCCTACGTCCGATGTCCGAGCCGATCATCCGTCCCGCGAGGCCGGACGAATATGACGCCATCGCAAGTCTCTGGATGGAGAGCTGGTGCTCGACCGGACTGGAGCGCCCGAGCGATACGCTGCTGGGCCTGCTGAAAATGCGCGTGCCGCGCGAGGTGGCCGGCGGCTGGAGTCTCTATGTCGTCGATGACGGCGGCGCGCTCGCGGCGATGCTCGCGATCGACATGCCCAAGCTCTATCTCGACCAGCTGATGATCGCTCCCTCTCATCAGGGCCGCTCGCTCGGCCGCCGTCTGCTCGGCTTCACCCGCGAGCTGCTGCCCGACGAGGTATGGTTGCGCTGCGCCGAGGGCAACGAGAAGGCGTGGCGCTGGTACGAACGCGAAGGCTTCGTGCTGGAGAAGGCCGAAGCCGATCCGGTGCATGGCCGGATGATGAAGTACTATCGCTGGAAGCGTTGAAGCCGGCCAACGTCCGATCGCGTCGCGTGCATTTGCGACACGGCGGGGCCTGTGCTGCCATGATGCGGCTGCACCTCGCCGGTCACAATCTGAGCTTCAGCACGGCATGGCCGGATTGCTGCACGAGACCGGATGAGGTCGCACTGACGCCATAGCGCATGCTCAACTCCAGGCGATCGGTGCCTGCGGTCGCGACTCCGAGGCCTGCCGAGTAGGTCCAGGGCGACAGGCCGAGGCCGCTGGTGACGAAGCCGTCGCCACCGCCCGAGAAGGCGGCACCGATCTGCAGCCGCTGGTTCAGAGCATTGTAGCCGGCACCGACATCGGCCGTCAGCCGGACCTGGCGTGCGACCTGATAGACGGCCTTCAGGCCGGCGGTGGCCGTCAGCTCCTGATAGGTCTGGGGATCGACATTCAGGCTGAAGCCGCCGGCGCCGCTCTCGCGATAGGCGTTGCTGCGGACCATGCCATAGTCGAGGCGCAGCGACGGAATGAGCGCGAAACTGTCTGCCAGCGAGATGCGCGTCTTGAGGCCGGCGCCTCCATGGCCCGAAGAGGAGCGATAGCTTCCGCCGGCCGACATGTTCGCGAAGCTGAGCGAACGGCTTTCGCCATTGTCGCTCCATCCGCCGTCGAGCTGATAGTCCAGCATCAGGTCGGGCCGGATCGCGTAAGCTCCGTACAGTCCGAGCTGATAGGATGACAGGCCGAGACGGTTCGGCACGGCATCATCGCTTCCGGTGATCGTCTGCCGTGAATAGCCGAACACACCGCCGACCATCGCCCGCGGCGAAAGCGCGGCATCGGCGCCAAAAGCCAGGCCGCCACCAGAGGCACCGTAGCCCGCAATGCCATCGCGGTCCGCCTGCCGCGCGGTGCCGCCGAGCGGCTGCATCCAGACATGCCGGCCGGTACGGCCGATATCGTCGAGCCGGTTGATCATCGTCTGCCGAAACGCCTGCTGCGTTACGTAGGTCGCCTGCGACGCCGCGCCGGTGAGCACAGGCAACGTCTGCTTGACGGCATTGCTGAGCGAAGGGCCGCTGAGATTGTCGAGCGCGGCAAATCCCGACGCCATCGATCCGCTCCAGCCCGCCGCCGTCGTCGACAGCCGGTACAGCACATCCGCAGCTTCCAGGCCGACGCGGCCGCCGGCCGACCGAAGCGCCGTGCCATAGGGCTGGATCAGCGCCATCGTCGCCAGATCGCCGGTCATGCTTCCCGTGAGATCATAGGTCGAGGTGACCATCTGCGCATTCGACGCGTTGCCGCTCATCGCACCGTAGAGGCTGGTCAGGCTGCCACGGGACAGCGTATTGAACAGGACGCTTCCCTCCGGGGTGACCGAGCCGAGCAAGGTGAAGCCACCCGCCATACTGCCGGCCGGCGCAATCCCGGCACCCCAGAAATAGCCGTTCTGATAGCTGGTGATGACGAACCGGCCGGGCGCCTGGGTGCCGAACAAGGCCGGGCTGACGATCCGCCACGGCGTTCCCTCCGTCCAGGCCCATTGCGGCGCCGAATTGGCCGGCACCGGGGCTGATGGCGGTGGCGTGAAAGTCGCGGGATCGTAGGGCAGCATGTAGGCCCAATGCGTCACCAGCAGGCTGTCGCCGGTGATCATCTGCATCTCCATGCTGGTCACACCGTTGACCGCGCGCATATATCCCAGCCCGACCGTCGCCGTGCCGCCTCCGGTCGGCGTGAACAGCATCGTGATCTGGCCGCTGGTGGTGACGAAGCCCTGGATGGTCGAGGTATCGGTCAGCAGCGCCGGACCGATCCTGAGCTGGGCGACGCTGGTCCCGGTGAAGGCGCCATTTGTTGCGGTGCCCAGAGTCCACAGCGTCTGATCACCGATGGGAACAGGGTTCGTGAAGCCGGTCTTCGGCGAGATGTAAGCCAGCAGCTGCGCCGTCGGCACGTACCAGTTCGTATTGGAGATCGTGGAGTCCCATACGGTCGATTGCGCCTGCGCCGGGAGGGCGCAGCCTGCGACACCTGTAGCGCCCATCATCGCGGACATCACGATGACGGAGGTTCTCCAACGCAGCATCGCATCGCCCCCACGACTTGTCTTGCTGCCGGCGCAACCGGCTTTCTGACAGCCGAGGCTGACGCATCGAAGATGCTGCAGTCTCGCATCGAGCGAAAACGTCGCTGCCGGAGTAGCGCCAAATAACGCCTGATTATCCGCGCGGACGGATCGTCTTCAACTGGGAAAAATCGAGCGGATCATCCAAGGCTGCCTTCGGGCAGCAGCCGGGAGCGGCGAAGGCAGGGGCTATTCGCCCTTGAGGTCCTCCGGCCGCGGCATCGAGATGACGTTGTAGCCGGAATCGACGTAGTGGATTTCGCCCGTCACGCCGCCGGACAGCTCCGACAGCAGATACAGCGCGGAGCCACCGAGTTCCTCCAGGGTGACGCCGCGACCGAGCGGCGAGTGCTTCTGCTGGAACGCGAACATGAAACGCGCATCGCCGATGCCGGAGCCGGCGAGCGTACGTACGGGCCCGGCCGAGATCGCGTTGACGCGGATGCCGCGGCGGCCGTAGTCGGCGGCGAGATAGCGCACCGACGCCTCCAGCGCCGCCTTGGCGACGCCCATCACGTTGTAGTTCGGCATCACCCGGTTCGAGCCGTCGAAGGTCAGCGTGATCATGCTGCCGCCGCTCTCCGGCATCAGCTCCGCGGCGCGCTTGGCGATCTCGGTGAACGAGAAGCAGGAGATCAGCATCGTGCGCGAGAAGTTTTCGCGCGAGGTGTCGGCGTAGCGGCCCTTCAGCTCGTTCTTGTCGGAGAAGGCCACGGCATGGACGACGAAGTCGAGCCCGCCCCAGGCCTCGCGCAGCGCAGAGAAAACGCCGTCGACACTGGCGATGTCCTCGACGTCGCAGGGCAGCACGTGCTTGACGCCGAGTTCGTCGGCAAGCGGACGCACGCGCTTGCCGAGCGCGTCGCCCTGATAGGTGAAGGCCATCTCGGCGCCGTGCGCAGCCAGCGTCTTGGCGATGCCCCAGGCGATCGAATGGTCGTTGGCGATGCCCATGACCAGACCGCGCTTGCCTGCCATCAGACCCTGCATGCTCACTCTCCTTCGTCATGCCGGGGCCGACCCAGCCAGGATGATCGTCAGGCTCCGAAGACGCCGATAGCCGGACAGCGGTGCGAAAGAGCTTCGCGCTGTTGTCCGGCCGGTGCCGAGGACCCAGTACCGTTCAAGATTCTAAGCGTCGAGGTGCTTGAAGACCAGCGTCGCGTTGGTGCCGCCGAAGCCGAACGAGTTCGACAGCACGGTGCCGAGCTTGGCGTTGTCGATGCGCTTGCGAACGATCGGCATGTCGGCGAACACCGGATCGAGCTCGGTGATGTTGGCGCTCTCGCAGATGAAGCCGTTCTTCATCATCAACAGCGAGTAGATCGCCTCCTGGACGCCGGTGGCGCCGAGCGAATGACCGGTCAGCGCCTTGGTCGCGGCTATCGGGGGGCATTTCTCACCGACGCCGAATACCTTCCGGATCGCCTCCATCTCAGGCGGATCGCCGGCCGGTGTCGAGGTCGCGTGCGGATTGATGTAGTCGATCCTGGTCCTCACCGTCGACAGCGCCATCTGCATGCAGCGCTCGGCGCCCTCGCCCGACGGCGCGACCATGTCGTAGCCGTCCGAGGTCGCGCCATAGCCGACGATCTCGCCATAGATCTTGGCGCCGCGTGCCTTGGCGCGCTCGAGCTCTTCCAGCACGAGGACGCCGGCGCCGCCGGCGATCACGAAGCCATCGCGGCTCACATCATACGGACGCGACGCGGTCGCGGGCGTGTCGTTGTGCTTGGACGACATCGCGCCCATGGCGTCGAACAGCACCGACAGCGTCCAGTCGAGCTCCTCGCAGCCGCCGGCGAACATCACGTCCTGCTTGCCGTACTGGATCATCTCATAGGCATTGCCGATGCAATGGTTCGAGGTCGCGCAGGCCGACGAGATCGAGTAGTTGACGCCCTTGATCTTGAACCAGGTCGCGAGCGTCGCCGACGCTGTCGAGGACATCGCTTTCGGCACTGCGAAGGGGCCGACCCGCTTCGGACCCTTGGTGCGGGTGATGTCGGCGGCTTCGACCAGCGTGCGCGTCGACGGCCCGCCGGATCCCATGATGATGCCGGTGCGGATGTTGGACACGTCGGAGGATTCGAGTCCGGAATCCTGAATTGCCTGCTCCATCGCGACGTGATTCCACGCCGCGCCTTCACCGAGGAAACGCATCGCGCGACGGTCGACCACCTCGGCCGGATTCAGCGTCGGCGCACCTTGCACCTGCGAACGAAAACCAAGCTCGGCATATTTCTCAGCACGGGAGATGCCGGACTTCGCCTCGTAAAGGCTCGCCAACACCTCCTGGGTGTTGTTGCCGATCGACGAGACGATGCCCATGCCCGTGATGACGACCCGCCTCATGATGTCCGCCTCGCCTTGCTCGTGTGTTCTGTTGCAGTCACGCCTGCTGCACTGTCTGTCGTCGCAGCCCGTCGGTTCAAGACGGCGCGGCGCCCTGCTTGAACAGGCCGACCTTCAGGTCCTTGGCGCGATAGATAATCTCGCCATCCATCGAAAGCCACCCGTCGGCAATGCCGAGCACCAGCTTTGAGCGCATCACCCGCTTGATGTCGACGTTGTACACAACCTTGCTGGCGGTCGGCAGAACCTGGCCGGAGAATTTGAGATCCCCGAGGCCGAGCGCGCGGCCGCGTCCTGCGCCGCCGGTCCAGCCGAGGAAGAAGCCGACCATCTGCCACATCGCGTCGAGGCCGAGACAGCCCGGCATGACGGGATCGTTCTTGAAATGGCAGCCGAAGAACCAGAGATCCGGCTTCACGTCGAGCTCGGCGCGGACCAGGCCCTTGCCGTACTCGCCGCCGGTCTCGGTGATCTCGACGATCCGATCGAACATCAGCATCGGCGGCAGCGGCAGCTGCGCATTTCCGGGGCCGAACAGCTCCCCGCGGCCGCAGGCCAGCAGGTCTTCGTATTCATAACTGCCGCGCCGATCCAGCATGCTTGATGCGCCTTTCTCAACGATCCCCGTCGAACGATCCCAGGTGGAAAATGTGCCGCGCGAGATGCTCCTTCGCGCGCCGACCCGTCCATGCCCCCCGCCTGCCTTGCGGCCATTCCCCCGGCGCGAACGTTCCACGATCGCGCCGGACGACGATGACCTCTGCCGGCTGGCGGCCCCGCGCCGGATGATCGAAATGGCAATGGCTGCCATGTCGTCCGGCCGCGCCCGCCAAGGCAGGTCAAATCGGGTCCGCGCGCTCTCTAACATAGGGGATTACGGCGTCAATGCGCGTGTCCGGGTAATTTGACGGCGGACCGGGACACGCAACCGGGCCGCGTACGAATTGCAGTTTAGGGGCGTTCTAGATAGGTTAGTTGCGATAAGCTTGCATCTGACAGGGTTTCTTCCTATATCGGGATGGGTCAGTGTGAATTTTTTGGTGCTTGAAGTGGACGCCAGCAACAACGCTTCGATGAGTGGTCACGACCGGGCCAGTCCGGAAGGGCTGGGGACTGGGCGGCAGCCTGCGCTCAATGGCTGCCCGTGGCATGACGTCAACGAAATGCTGCAGACTGCGGGGCTGCGTCCGACGCGCCAGCGCATGGCTTTGGGCTGGCTGCTGTTCGGCAAGGGTGCGCGGCATCTGACCGCCGAAATGCTGTACGAGGAAGCGACGCTGGCCAAGGTTCCGGTGTCGCTGGCCACCGTCTACAACACGTTGAACCAGCTGACGGATGCTGGATTGTTGCGTCAGGTCAGTGTCGACGGCACCAAGACCTACTTCGATACCAACGTCACGGCGCACCACCACTTCTATCTCGAGAACAACCACGAGCTGGTCGACATTCCTGACCAGCATCTGGCGCTGTCGAAGCTGCCGGAGGCTCCGGAGGGT
Source organism: Bradyrhizobium sp. SZCCHNS2022 (assembly GCF_032377575.1). Taxonomy (NCBI): domain Bacteria; kingdom Pseudomonadati; phylum Pseudomonadota; class Alphaproteobacteria; order Hyphomicrobiales; family Nitrobacteraceae; genus Bradyrhizobium; species Bradyrhizobium sp. SZCCHNS2022. Next base: position 5,723,978 of record NZ_JAUHHZ010000001.1, read on the forward strand.
TACGAGATCGCGCGCATCGACATGGTGGTCCGGCTGCGCAAGAAGCGCTGAGGCGCGGCAACGATCTCAGACAATCATCTCAGTCGAACCGATGCCCGCGCCCGGCGCGGGCATTTTGATGTCGAGAGTGCATCGGCATCGTGGCCAACGGCGCCCGTGGGCGACGCGTCAGTTCACCTGCTCGTCGGCATAGACGCCCCACAGCCGCTGCTGCTGGATCCAGCCCTCGAAGCCGTTGCCGAGCACGCGGCACCAGCCATTGCCGCACTTCTTCACCTGCGCCACGACCCCTGCCTGCAGCCGCGCCGTGACCGCGCTGGTCGCGTCGGCGCTCTCATAGATCGGCGCGAGCTCGTCCTTGTTCTTCATCGTGACCACAGCGGTGCGGCGTCCGGACAGCAGCGAGTGGTAGACCCAGCCTTCCGAGCCCTCGGAATCGCGCACACGGCGCCAGTTCTCATATTCCGCGGTGATCTCCACCGGCAGTCCGGAGCGGGTGTAGACCCAGGCCACGTCGTTGTCCTTGGTCGGACCGGCGCGGACGTTCACATGGTCGGATTTCAGGCTGACATAGCGCGGCACCGGAAGTCCGCTGGCGCTGAGAGCCGAATCCTTGGCCAACGCACCGCCGACCCCATCGAGCAGACAGACAACGAGAACTGCGACCGCACCGAAACGCCACAACGCCATTGAACTCAACTCGCTCTCCCTCGCAAGGAACGCGCACTCGTCGCGTGCGATCCTTCGCCCGATCCCCATTGAACCGCCCGGCTGCCCCCCTTCGTGCACAGAGAGGGCTTGCCGAAAGCGCCAGTCCCGACCCGCCGTTGGCTTCTTGTCTTGGCCCGGCCTTCTGCTAGACAGGACCGAACACAAGCGGCCAGGAAGCGCCTGAGAATCGCTCGCGAAACCCTGTCAGGGACGGATCGGCCCACCCGCGAGATCCGACACGACCAGTCCAGGGAAGCGCTCTTCTCAAGCGACGACGGTAGTTTCGGCGAACCCGGTTAATGAGGTCTGAAGGATCTCATGAGAGCAGCACATGTCAGGTAGGAAAAAGCCCCTCGTCGTGGTGACACGCAAGCTGCCGGACTCCGTCGAGACCCGCATGCGCGAGCTGTTCGACGCGCGGCTCAATCTCGACGACGAGCCGATGAGCCAGGAGCAGCTCGCGGACGCTGTGCGGACCGCCGAGGTGCTGGTTCCGACCGTGACCGATCACATCACCGCGGACATTCTCAATCAGCCCGAATGCAAGCTGCGCATGATCGCCAATTTCGGCAATGGCGTCGACAATATCGATGTCGCGGCGGCGGTGGCGCGCGGCATCACCGTGACCAATACGCCGAAGGTCCTCACCGAGGACACCGCCGACATGACCATGGCGCTGATCCTGGCGGTGCCACGGCGGCTGATCGAGGGTGCCTCGATCCTGACCGAGGGCAAGAATTGGGCGGGCTGGTCGCCGACCTGGATGCTCGGCCACCGCATCGGCGGCAAGCGCCTGGGCATCATCGGCATGGGCCGCATCGGCCAGGCGGTGGCGCGACGCGCCCGCGCCTTCGGCCTGCAGATCCATTATCACAACCGCCGCCCGGTCGCCCCCGTGATCGCCGACGAGCTCGGCGCCACCTATTGGGAAAGCCTCGACCAGATGCTGGCGCGGATGGACATCATCTCGGTGAACTGTCCGCACACCCCGGCGACGTTCCATCTGCTGTCGGCGCGAAGGCTGAAGCTGATCCGCAAGGATGCCTACATCGTCAACACCGCGCGCGGCGAGGTGATCGACGAGGAGACGATGACGCGGCTGATCGAAGCCGGCGACATCGCCGGGGCCGGCCTCGACGTGTTCGAGCACGAGCCCGCCGTCAATCCTCGCCTGGTGCGGCTGGCGAAAGCCGGCAAGGTGACCCTGCTGCCGCATATGGGCTCGGCGACCATCGAAGGCCGCGTCGAGATGGGCGAGAAGGTGATCATCAACATCAAGACCTTCCTCGACAACCACCGCCCGCCGGATCGCGTGCTGCCGAGCATGCTGTAGGCCCGCCAGCCGGCCTCACACACGGTGTCGTCCCGGCCTTGAGCCGGGACCCATACCGCGTGATGTCTGTAACGGGCATGCCGCCCGTCCCCGCGCCTCATGGCCTTCACGGATTATGGGTCCCGGATCGGCGCTCACCGACGCGTTGCGTCGATGAGCTTGTCCGGGACGACGGCGGATGTACGGCGAGCCACTCGGCCCGCGCCACGCATCACTTCCGATGCGCGCTCAAATCCGCAATCACCAGCCCATCGCCATTGAGCGGATTGGCCGGATCACGCCCATAACGCAGCGTCTCGAAGCGCATGGTGCGCGCGTCCAGCATCAAGAGCCGGCCCACCAGGCCCTCGCCGAAGCCGACGATCTCGCGAATCGCCTCCAGCGCCATCATCGATCCGAGCATGCCGGCAAGCGCGCCCATCACGCCGGCTTCGGCGCAGGCCGGCACGGTGCCGGGCGGCGGCGGCTCCGGGAACAGGCAGCGATAGGTCGGATTGAATGCGCCCTTGTCATTGCGCTCATGCGCGCGGATCGTCGTCAGCGACGCATCGAAGGTCCCGAGCGCGCCTGTGATCAATGGCTTCTTCGCCAGGAAACAGGCGTCGGATGCGAGATAGCGGGTGTCGAAATTGTCCGAGCCGTCGAGCACGAGATCGTAGCCGCCGATCAGCTCGAGCGCGTTGTCGGCGTTGAGCCATCCACGATGCGCCACGACATCGACATGGGGATTGAGCGCGTTGATGCGCTCCGCGGCGCTGTCGACCTTCGGCCTGCCGATGTCAGGCGTCGCGTGGATGACCTGGCGCTGCAGATTCGACAGCGACACCACGTCGTCATCGACCACGCCGATCGTGCCGACACCGGCGGCGGCGAGATACATCAGTGCCGGCGCGCCGAGCCCGCCGGCGCCGATCACCAGCACCGACGCACGCTTCAGCGCCGCCTGACCGGGACCGCCGACATCGCGCAGCACGATGTGACGGGCATAGCGCTCCAATTCCTCGTCGCTCAGCATCGTACAGGTGTCCTTCCGCTGTCGCATCGCGATCAGCCGACCATGGAGACGGGAGATCTCCCCACTGAACCCCCGCCGGATTGTGACCGACCAAGCAGATGTGCTTATTTACGTCAGCGGCAAGAGCAGCGGGATTTGTCATGAGACGGCTGGCCACGGCAACCTTCATCTGCGCGATCGCCGCGTGCGCGTCAGCGCAAGCGCAGACCACGCCCGCACCCGCACAAGGCCAGCAGCCCGGCATCAAGCCCAAGCCCGTCGCGGCCCAGGCGATCCGGCCGGGCGTGCAGGCCCCCGCCGACACCGCCAGTGCGATGGGTCAGGCCGAGCGCCTTGCGCTGCAATCCGATCTCGCCTGGGTCGGCCAGTACAATGGCGCCATCACCGGCGACGTCAGCGAGCGCATGGTCAATGCGATCAAGGAGTACCAGAAGCTCAAGGGCGGCAAGCCGACGGGCGTGCTCAACCCGCAGGAGCGCGCCGTGCTCGCCGATACCGCCCGCCGCAAGCAGGAGGGCGTGGGCTGGAAGCTGGTGACCGAGCCGACCAGTGGCGCGCGCCTGGGCATTCCGACCAAGCTGGTGCCACAGCAGACCAGCGACGGCAACGGTTCGAGATGGACCTCGCCCACCGGCACCGTGCAGGTGGTGCTGTCGCGCCGCAAGGAGGCCAACCCGACCACGGCGGCACTGGCCGACCGCGAGAAGAAGGAGCCGGGCCGCACCGTCGACTACAGCGTCGTGAAGCCGGACTTCTTCGTGCTCTCCGGACTGCAGAACCTGAAGAAGTTCTACATCCGCGGCACCTTCAGGGGCGATGAGGTGCGCATCCTGACCATCCTCTACGACCAGGCCACCGAGAACACGGTCGAGCCGGTCGTGATCGCGATGTCGAGCGCCTTCAACGCCTTCCCGCCGGCGGCGCTGGCCGCTCAGCCGGCGCCGCGACGCAAGGTCGATTACGGCACCGGCCTCGTCGCCAGCCAGGACGGTGCCATCATCGCGGACCGCGAGGTCACCGATGGCTGCGTCGCGATCACCATTCCCGGCTTTGGACATGCCGAGCGCGTCGCAGAGGACAAGGAGCGCGGGCTGGCGCTGCTGCGCATCTATGGCGCGCGCGGTCTCAAGCCCTTGATGCTGTCCGGCGGCAACGCGAAATCGACCCTCGACATCGTCGGCATCGCCGATCCGCAGAGCCAGGGCGGTGGTGCCGGAATCAGCAACGTGAAGGCGCAGCTCACCGGCAATGGTTCGGGCGACACCTCGCTGGCGCCGGCGCCAGGCCTTGGCTTCTCGGGCGCGGCTGCGCTCGACGGCGACGGCAAGTTCGCGGGCGTCGTGCTGCTCAAACCCGCCATGGTGGCGGGAGCTGCCGCGGTGCCGGCAGCTCAGGCCGCGCTGGTCAGCGTCGATGCGACCCGCGCCTTTTTGGCGTCGCATGGCGTCAAGCCCGATGGCAGCTCACTCGACGCGAAGGCTGCAACGGTCCGGGTGATCTGCGTTCGCAAATAGCGCACGCCCCCGAGAGTCTGCCGCCTCCCCGGCGAAGCGCGCATCGCAGCGCGAGCAGGCGTTTACGCAAAATTAAGCATGTCATTTTACAAAAAATTAAGGGCCCAACGGCGGCCGGCGGGGATCTGACGTGCAGCATCGCGACTGCATCGGATGATGCTCGTCGATGCCGAGCGCTCCTGCGCGGCGCGATCGCTCAACTTCCTAGCACCTTGCTATCAACTCGGAACGGCTCCCGCCGTAATCAACCGGTCTGTCCAATCGCAGGCCGAGCGTGAGATAGTTCGAACAGTTTCTGTCGGCGTGCTGATTCGGACCACCGCGATCCTCTCATGTTGGATCGGGCCGGGACTGTCCTGAGCGAGAATAGCTCCGCATAGCGCAATCGCGATGCAACTCAGCTTTGGCGTTCTCATTAGTTCCGTCAACATCCGAAGGACTGTCTCCCGATGTACACGATCGTTTTGGCCACGCAGAAGGGCGGCAGCGGCAAGAGCACGCTGGCCATCGGTCTCGCCGTGGCGGCCCAGCAGGCCGGCCACAAGGTGCGCGTGATCGAGACCGACCGCCAGGGCACGCTCACCAAATGGCAGGCGCGCCGCAACGCCGGCGAGCCGATCGTCGAGGCCGTGTACGATGCGAAGATGATCGAGCCCCGCCTGGAGGCATTGGCCCGCGACGGCGTGACCGTGTGCGTGATCGACACAGGCGCCGGCATCACCGCCTCGACGACAGCGGCGATCCGCTATTGCGATCTCTGCCTGATCCCGGCCCGTCCCAGCGTCGCGGACATCGAAGCCACGGCGCCGACGCTCAGCGTCGTCCGCGCGTGGCGCAAGCCGTTCGCCTTCGTGCTCAACCAGGCGCCCATCCGCGGTGGCCACCGCATCAGCGACGCGACGTCAGCGCTCGATGCCGATGCGCCGCGCGACATCGCCGAGGTGCTGGCCCAACCTTTCATCATGATGCGCAACGACCATCAGGATGCGCTTGCCGCCGGCCTGGGCGTCAGCGAGTTCGACACCGAGGGCAAGTCGGCGCAAGAGATCAGGAGCCTGTGGCGCTGGACCGCCGGCAAGCTCGCCGGCGACCACGTCATGCACGAGGCGGGCGAGCTGAAGGACGCCAGCGAGCACGCCGAGCTCGAATTTCCGATCATGCTGACGCCGCAGCCGGAAGAACCGAAGCTGCCGGTGGCTCGCGTGTACCCGACCTGGGCCGACAACGGCATCAACTGGAAGGCGGGCCTTTAATTAGATCGAAGCCTTCGCCGCAAACTCGGTATGCTCCCTCGCCCCGCTCTTGCGGGGAGAGGTTGGGGTGAGGGGGCAGCACGGGCGGTGCCAATCGTTAGACCTGTACAACCTCACCCGGATTGCACGATGCCAGTCTCATTGGCGGTGCGTCTCTTACCTGCAGGCGAAGTGTCGCTCTACCTTGCCCCGCCCTCCCGCATCTCCAGCATCTTGATGCGCGCGTCCGCGCGACGCAGGCGGCGGCACAGCTCGCGATTGATGTTCTGCATCACGATGACATAGGCCTGGATATCGGCCTTGTAGAACGCATAGAGCTCGCGTGCCGTCAGCTCGTACAGCACCGTCGGCGTCTCCGCCACGACCGTGGCCGACCTGTTCTGCATCTCCAGCAAGGTCATCTCGCCGAAGAAGTCGCCAGGCTCCAGATTCGACATGTGAATCACACCGCCTGTCGGCAGACGCTCGCTGACCTCCAGTGTGCCGCCGTGGACCACGAACATCGAGCGTCCCGGCTCGCCCTCGGCGACGACGGTGGCGCCTGCCTCAAAGCGACGTTCGACCAGCATGGACATGAGCCGCTCGAGACTCGCGTCCGACAGTCCGCCGAAGAACGGCGTGGCGAGCAGGAATGCCTTCAGGTCGGGCGAGCTGACAGCCATGGCGCGAGTATACGCCCGCACCGGGCCCCTACAAGCGCACCGCGGGGGAAGCGCCGCACCTCAGCGCTGGCACTTCGGGCACCAGAAGGTCGAGCGGCCGTTCTGCACGAACCGCTTGACCACGCCGCCGCAGCCGTCCGTCCGGCACGGCTCGCCCTCGCGGTCATAGACCTGGAACGAATGCTGGAAATAGCCGAGCTCGCCGGTGGTCTGGCGATGGTCGCGCAGCGACGAGCCGCCGGCACGGATCGCCTCGTTGAGCACGGTGTGGATGGCCTCGACCAGCCGCCTGGCGTGATCCGTCGGCTCGCCCTTTTTTGTGGCCAACGTCGCGGCCAGCCGCCGCGGCGAGAGGTGCGAACGGAACAGCGCCTCGCAGACATAGATGTTGCCGAGCCCGGCGACGACGCGCTGGTCGAGCAGCGCCGCCTTGAGGCTGGTCTTCTTGCCGGCGCAGGCGCGCGCCAGCATCGCGGCGTCGAACGCATTGCCGAGCGGCTCCGGCCCCAGATCCTTCAGATGCGGCTCGGTCTCGATCTCGCCGCGGCCGATGATCTTCATGAAGCCGAAGCGGCGCGGGTCGTTGAAGACGATGTCGGCGCCGGAGGACATGTGAAACACGACGTGGTCGTGCACGCTGTCCTTGCCGCGCGGAGTGTGAAACTCGCCCGGCGTCTCCTCGTCATCCTGCTTGATCACCCGGAACGAGCCGGACATGCCCAGATGCATCAGCAGCACGTCGCCGGAGCCGAGATCCGCGAGGAGATACTTCGCGCGACGGCCGAGTCCCCTGACGGTCTGGCCCTGCAGGCGCTTCGCAAAATCGGGCTGAAACGGAAACCTCAAATCGCCGCGCCGGGCCTCGGCGGTGACGATGACGGCCCCTTCCATGACCGGCTGCAGCCCGCGCCGGACGGTCTCGACTTCGGGCAGCTCGGGCATCCCTGTTCATTTCACCTTTTGCAACGGCGACCATTCACCTTGTCCGGCTGACGTGATAGCGCCTTGGCCGCACCGGCGCTATGGTGCCGTATCGGAGTAAGGGTGATGGATCAGACGGACCAGACCACTCATTTCGGCTTCAGGGACGTGCCGCTGGGCGAGAAGCAGACGCTGGTGAACGACGTGTTTCACAGCGTGGCCTCCCGCTATGACCTGATGAACGACCTGATGTCCGGCGGGCTGCACCGCGTCTGGAAGGACATCATGATCAACACGCTGAACCCGCCGAAGAGCGACGCGCCGTTCGCGCTGCTCGACGTCGCCGGCGGCACCGGCGACATCTCCTTCCGCGCCGCCAAGAAGGCCGGCGCAGGATTCCATGCGACCGTGTGCGACATCAATGGCGACATGCTCGAGGTCGGCCGCCAGCGCGCACTCAAGCAGTATCTCGAGGACAAGGTGTCGTTCGTCGAGGGCAATGCCGAGAAGCTCGCCTTCCCCGACCGCTCCTTCGACGCCTATACGATCGCCTTCGGCATCCGCAACGTGCCGCAGATCGAGTTGGCGCTCGCCGAGGCGTATCGCGTGCTCAAGCATGGCGGCCGCTTCCTGTGCCTGGAATTCTCCACCGTCGAGGTGCCCGGGCTCGACAAGCTCTACGACCTGTTCTCCTTCAACGTGATCCCGCAGCTCGGCCGCGCCGTCACCGGCGATGCCGAATCCTACCGCTACCTCGTCGAATCGATCCGCCAGTTTCCGCGCCCCAACGCGTTCGCCGAGATGATCTCGGCCGCGGGATTCTCGCGCGTGTCCTGGCAGACCCTCTCCGGCGGCATCGTCGCGCTTCATTCCGGCTGGCGTTTGTGATCTCTGCACTCACTCATATTACGCGGCTCGCCCGGGCCGCCCTGGTGTTCGCGCGCGAGGGCGTGTTCGGCGCCGTCGATCCCAGCCTGGCGCCACCGCCCGGCCAGCTCGCACTGAAGCTGGCGCGCCTGGTCGAGCGACCCGGCGCCAAGTCCGGGCCAAGATTGTCGCGGGCGCTGGAGCGGATGGGGCCGGCCTATCTCAAGCTTGGCCAGTTCCTGGCGACGCGGCCCGACGTCGTCGGCGTCATCATGGCGCGCGATCTCGAATCGCTGCAGGACCGGCTACCGCCATTCCCGCAGGCCGAGGCCGAGGCGGTCATCGCCACCGCGCTCGAACGTCCCATCAGCCAGCTGTTCACCTCGCTCGGCCCTCCGGTCGCGGCCGCGTCGATCGCGCAGGTGCATCGTGGAGAGGTCGAGCGCGACGGCATCCGCCACGCGGTCGCAGTCAAGGTGCTCAGGCCGAACGTCGCAGCGCGGTTCCGCCGCGACCTCGCGGACTTCTTCTTCGTCGCCGAGAAGGCCGAGGCGCATTCGTCGGAAGCGCGCCGTTTGCGCCTGGTCGAGGTCATCAACACGATGTCGCGCTCGGTCGCGATGGAGATGGACCTTCGCTTGGAGGCGGCCGCGCTGTCCGAGATGGCGGAGAACATCAAGGACGATCCGGACTTCCGCGTGCCCGCGGTCGACTGGGACCGCACCGCCAACACCGTGCTGACCATGGAGTGGATCGACGGCATCGCGCTGAACGACCACGTCCGGCTCGCCCAGGCCAATGTCGATCTGCCCGATGTCGGCCGCAAGGTGATCCAGAGCTTTCTGCGCCACGCGCTGCGCGACGGCTTCTTCCACGCCGACATGCATCCGGGCAACCTGTTCCTGGACAAGCAGGGCCGCCTGGTCGCGGTCGATTTCGGCATCATGGGCCGGCTCGGCATGAAGGAGCGGCGCTTCCTGGCCGAAATCCTGCTCGGCTTCATCACCCGCGACTATCGCCGCGTCGCCGAGGTGCATTTCGAGGCGGGCTACGTGCCGCCGCATCATTCGGTGGAGAATTTCGCGCAAGCCATCCGCGCCATCGGCGAACCGATCCACAACCGCACGGCCGAAGAGATCTCGATGGCCAAGCTGCTCACGCTGCTGCTCGAGGTCACCGGCCTGTTCGACATGCGTACCCGCCCCGAGCTGATCCTGCTGCAGAAGACCATGGTGGTGGTCGAGGGCGTGGCGCGCGGCTTCGATCCCAAGCTCGACATCTGGAAGGTCGCCGACCCCGTGGTCCGCGAGTGGATCGAGCGCAATCTCGGGCCCATCGGCCGCATCGAGGGCGCCGTCACCGGCATCGGCGAGTTGGCGCGACTGACCGCCACCGTGCCGGTGCTCGCCGCCCGCGCCGCCGCCGTGCTCGAGAACCTGGAGACGATGACCCGCGACGGCCTCCGTTTGTCACCGGAAACCATCGCCGCGATGGGCCGCACCGAAGGCAAGAAGAGCCGCTGGCGCGCCATCGCGCTGTGGGTCATCGCGCTGACGTTCATCGGCATCCTGTTCGCGGTGCTCAGGCTTTGATGCGACGAGAGCGCCGCCCTCTCCACGGGGTCATGCCGGGGCGCCCGCAAGGGCGAGCCCGGAATCCATATCCCCGAGCCGTCGTTTGACGAAGACGGGCGCCACTGCGATCTCGCGACCCACAGCCTTTCGTGGTTATGGATTCCGGGCTCACGCTGCGCGCGCCCCGGAATGACGGCAGCTGAGAGCTGGGCTCCATGGGCCGCCTTCTGATTGCACTGCAATCAATTTATGCTAGCATTGCTTTCACAACGACAATGCTGGGAGGCGGTCATGGCGAGCCTGACCATCCGCAAGCTCGACGATTCGCTGAAAACCTACCTGCGCCTGCGCTCCGCGCAGAACGGCCGCTCCGTCGAAGAGGAAGTCCGCGTCATCCTGCGCGCCCTGATCGAGCCGGTCGATCCCTCCGAGCCGCCTTCGGCTCCCGCTCCGGCCGAGCCGCTCGTGCCGCAGCCCGGCCTCGCGCGCGAGGCCCGCGTCACCCTGATCATCGGCGGCGGCATCGCCGCGTACAAGTCGCTCGACCTGATCCGGCGCCTCCGGGAGCGCCACATCCAGGTCCGCTGCGTCATGACGAAAGCGGCCACGCAGTTCGTCACCGAGCTCGCGGCGTCGGCGCTGTCCGGCGACCGCGTCTTCACCGACCTGTTCGACGCGCGCAGCGAGTTCGACGTCGGCCACATCCGGCTGGCGCGCGACTGCGATCTGATCGTGGTGGCGCCCGCGACCGCCGACCTCATGTCGAAGATGGCGCAGGGCGCGGCCGATGATCTCGCCAGCGCCATCCTGCTCGCCGCGAGCCGGCCGATCCTGCTGGCGCCGGCGATGAACCCGATGATGTGGAGCAATCCCGCAACGCGGCGCAACGCCGCGACGCTGCAGCGCGACGGCATCCACATGATCGGGCCGAACGCCGGCGAGATGGCCGAGAAGGGCGAGGCCGGTGTCGGCCGCATGGCCGAGCCGACCGAGATCGCCGACGCGGTGGTCGCGATGCTGAAGCCGCCTGTGCCGCGCCCGCTCGCCGGCCGTCGCGTGCTGATCACGGCGGGACCAACCCATGAGCCGATCGACCCGGTGCGCTATATCGCCAACCGCTCCTCCGGCAAGCAGGGCTTTGCCATCGCCGCCGCCGCGCAGGCCGCGGGCGCCGACGTGCGGCTGATTTCGGGACCCGTCGAACTCACCGATCCCAAGGGCGTCAGGGTCACGCATGTCGAATCGGCGCGGCAGATGCTCGACGCGGTCGAGGCGGAATTGCCGGCGGATGTCGCGATCTTCGCCGCGGCAGTGGCCGACTGGCGCGTGGCCAATGAAGGTGGGCAGAAGCTGAAGAAGACCGAGAAGGCGATCCCGCCGCTGCAGCTGGTCGAGAACCCCGACATCCTCGCCACCATCTCGAAGCTCAAGGAGAAGCGTCCCGGCCTGGTCATCGGCTTCGCGGCCGAGACGGAACATCTGATCGACAACGCCAAGGCCAAGTTCGCGCGCAAGGGCTGCGACTGGATCGTCGCCAACGACGTTTCGCCGGCAACCGGCGTGATGGGCGGCGACCGCAACACCGTGCATCTCTTGACGAAGGACGCCGACGGCGTCCATGTCGCGTCGTGGCCGATCATGACCAAGGACGAGGTTGCGACCGCCTTGGTCGCCGAGATCGCCAGAACCGTGGGGCCTTCTGCGTGAGCCAGACCATCGCGATCGACGTACAGATCCTGCCGCATGGCCAGGGGCTGCCGCTGCCGGCCTACCAGACCGCGCATGCCGCCGGCATGGATCTGCTCGCGGCCGTTCCGGCCGATGCGCCTGTCGTGCTCGGCCCCGGCAGCCACGTCATGGTGCCGACGGGACTCTCGCTTGCACTGCCCGACGGTTACGAGGCGCAGGTGCGGCCGCGCTCGGGGCTCGCGGCAAGGCACGGCGTCACCGTGCTGAACTCACCCGGTACGGTCGACGCGGACTATCGCGGCGAGGTCTGCGTGCTGCTGATCAATCACGGCCAGGACGCGTTTACGATCAAGCGCGGCGAGCGCATCGCGCAGATGGTGATCGCGTCGGTCGTGCGCGCCGAGCTCACGATCACTACGACGTTGTCGGAGACGGCGCGTGGCAGCGGCGGCTTCGGCTCGACGGGCCGTTGAACTACGGGGACTTCGCCACAGTTCCGACTCGGCTATGCCCATCGATGAACGCATTTTCATCCCGTGCAACCACCGTTCACGGTCTGGACTCTTACCGCTGGAGTCCCGAAGCGGTTATTGTTGATTGATTCGTGAAACGGCGCGGTCGACGCGATATCGGCGCCGCGCGGAACTTCGTGCGGTTTGGGGCAAATATGTCGGGCGTGATCGTGGTGATGCGTCAGACGCTGCTGTCGTGCACGTCACTCGCGCGCAAAGGCCTGATGGGTCTCGCTGCGACTGCGCTTGCGCCGGCAACACCGGTCCTCGCAGGCGATGGCGTGCCGGCGGATACCATCTCTACGCTGTTCGAGCTGAGCCGGTCTGATGTCGCCGAGGTCACGGCGATGCTGGCGCTGCTCGGCTTCTCCGTGGTCGCGGCCATCGCGCTGGTGCGCACGCGCCTGGCTGCTGCGCGAAAGGAGGCGCGGCTGCGCGCGGATGTCGCCGAGCTGCAGTTGCAGGCCGACCGCTACCGCGCGCTGCTGTTCGCCGAGCCGCAGATCCTGATCGCCTGGCCGGCCGGCGGCCATCGTCCGCAGATCTCCGGCGACACCTCGATGCTGGTGCCATCCGATCAGCCGCAGCGCATTCTCGCCTTCGGAACCTGGCTGCCGCCGGAGCCCGCATTGCAGCTCGACCGCGCGGTCGAGGCGCTGCGCGAGGCGGGTGAAGGGTTCATGCTCAATCTCACCACCTCGCACGGCCATGCGATCGAGGTGATGGGACGTGCCATCGGCGGCCAAGCCATCGTACGGATGCGCGAGCTCTCGGGCCTGCGCCGCGAGCTGGCCGAGACCCAGCTCAGATTGAAGGCGCTCGGCGAGGAGACGGAATCTCTGCGCGCGCTGGCCTCCGCCCTGCCCTGGCCGATCTGGGCACGGCAGGCCAACGGCGCGCTGTCTTACGTCAACGCCGCCTATGCCCGCGCCGCCGACGCGCGCGACATCCCCGATGCGATCAGCCGCAATCTCGAGCTGCTCGATTCCGCCGACCGGACCGACCTGCAGCGTGCGCTCGGCGCCGGCGGACATTTCGAAGGCCGGCTGCCGATCGTCATGGGCGGCGAGCGCCGCATCCACGACGTGCGCGCCTTCACGCTCGGCGGCGGCAGTGCCGGGGTCGCCATCGACGCCAGCGAGGTCGCGGCGCTGACCGACGCGCTGGTGCGCATGCACGAGGCGCACCGCCGGACGCTCGACCAGTTGTCGTCAGGCGTTGCCGTATTCGACGGCCAGCGTCGCCTCGCCTTCTATAACGACTCCTATCGCCGGCTCTGGGATCTCGATCCGACGTTCCTCGACGGCCAGCCGGATGATTCCTCGGTGCTCGACCGCCTGCGCGCCGCGCGCAAGCTGCCCGAGCAGGCCGACTTCCGCGCCTGGAAGGCCAAGCTGCACGAGGCCTATCGCGCGGTTGAGGCCGCCAAGGACACCTGGTTCCTGCCGGACGGACGCGCGCTGTCGGTCGTCACCACGCCCAACCCGGAAGGCGGGGTCACCTACCTGTTCGACGACGTCACCGAGAGCTTTGCGCTGGCCCGCCGCTATGACGGCCTGATCCGGGTCCAGCGCGAGACGCTGGACAGCCTCGCCGAGGGCGTTGCGGTGTTCGGCAGCAACGGCCGGGTCGAGCTGTTCAATCCGGCCTTCGCCAAGATGTGGCGGCTGTCGCCGGACTCCCTGCGCGAGCATCCGCACATCGACACCGTCGAATCCTGGTGCCGCTCGCTCTATGACGACAGCGTCGCCTGGCGCACCATCCGCGAGGCCATCACCTCGATCGAGAACCGCCTCGACGTCGCGCTCAAGCTCGAGCGCAAGGATGGCAGCGTGCTCGACTGCATGAGCCGGCCGCTGCCGGACGGCGCGACCATGCTGACGTTCCAGGACATCACCGACACCGAGAACGTCGAGCGTGCGCTGCGCGAGAGCAACGAGGCGCTCGAAGCCGCCGGCCAGATGAAGATCGACTTCGTCCACCACGTCTCCTACGAGCTGCGCGCGCCGCTGACCACGATCATCGGCTTCGCGCATTTCCTGTCGGATCCGTCGACCGGCCCGCTGACGCCGAAGCAGGCGGAGTATCTCGACTACGTCACCAAATCGACCAATGCGCTGCTGGCGCTGACCAACAACATTCTCGACCTCGCCACCATCGATGCCGGCGCGATGAAGCTCGAGCTCGGGCCGGTCGACGCCGCCAAGGCGATCGAGGCTGCCGCCGAGGGCGTGCAGGACCGTCTCGCGACCGACCGCATCCGCCTCGAGGTCGCGGTCGCCGCCGACGTCGGCAGCTTCGTTGGCGACGAGCGCCGCGTCGTGCAGGTGCTGTACAATCTGCTCGCCAATGCCGTCGGCTTCTCGCCGCAGGATTCGACCGTGATCGTGTCGGCCCGCCGCACCGACCACAGCGTCGCCTTTGCGGTCACGGATTCCGGGCCGGGCATTCCGGCCGATATCAAGGACCAGATGTTCGACTGGTTCGTCAGCCGCTCGCAGGGCTCGCGCCATCGCGGCGCCGGGCTCGGCCTGTCGCTGGTGCGCTCCTTCGTCGAGCTGCACGGCGGCAAGGTGCGGATGGATTCGGTGGTCGGCAAGGGCACCACGGTCACCTGTGACTTCCCGACCGACCACATCGCGCAACGCAACGCTGCGGAATGACCGACCGACAGACATTCACGACCGCGCTGGCGGACGAGACCGCAACCGCCGCCCTGATGGCCGACCTCGCTTTGCTGATCGGCCCGGGCGTGCTGATCACGCTCACGGGCGATCTCGGCGCCGGCAAGACCGCTGCGGCGCGGGCGATGATCCGCTATCTCGCCTCCGACGACGAATTGGAGGTGCCCAGCCCGACCTTCACCCTGGCGCAGAGCTACGACCTGCCGAGCTTCCCTCTGGTCCATGCCGATCTCTATCGGATCAGCGACGCCTCCGAGCTGGAGGAGATCGGACTGTCGCCATTGCCCGAAGCGACGGTGGTGCTGATCGAGTGGCCCGAGCGCGCCGGCGATGCACTGCCGCAGGATCGCATCGACATCGCGCTGCGCCACGATCCGTCCCAGGGTGACAGCGCGCGCAGCGTCGAGATCGCCGGCACCGGCAAGGCAGCTGCGATCGTTGCGCGGCTGAAGGCGCTGCGCGACTTCCTCACCGAGGCCGGTCACGCCAAGTCGCGCCGCGAGCGCATGGCCGGCGATGCCTCGACCCGCTCCTATGCAAGGCTCTACAAGGGCGAGCGCGTCTTCATTTTGATGAACTCGCCTAAGCGCCCCGACGGCCCGGCGATCTACAACGGCAAGCCTTATAGCGGCGCCGTGCATCTCGCCGAGGACGTCCGTCCCTTCGTGGCGATCGCAGGCGCGCTGCGCAGCCGCGGCATCTCAGCGCCGAAGATCAACGACGCCGATCTTGACCACGGCTTCCTGATCACCGAGGACCTCGGCCGCGAGGGCGTCATCGAAGGCGAACCGCCACGGCCGATCGTCGACCGCTATGAGGCCGCGACCGATCTCCTGGCCGCGCTACACGCGCAGGACGTGCCCTCGGTGCTGCCGCTGGCGCCGCAGGTGACCTACGAGGTCCCAACCTTCGACGTCGACGCGATGCTGATCGAGATCAGTCTGATGCTCGAATGGTACCTGCCGGATCGCGGGGTGGAGCCGTCGCAGGTGCTGCGCGCCGAATTCCTGGAGATGTGGCGCGACCTGCTGGAAGCACCGCTCGCCGGCAAACAGACCTGGGTGATCCGCGACTATCACTCGCCCAACCTGCTGTGGCTCCCGGCTCGCGAGGGCATCGCGCGGGTCGGCGTGATCGACTTCCAGGACGCGGTGATGGGTCCGCCGGCCTACGACGTGGTCTCGCTGACGCAGGACGCCCGCATCGATGTGTCGGTCGATATCGAGCAGGCCCTGCTCGCCCGCTACGTCGCCGCCCGGGCCGCCGCATCCACCGACTTCGACGCCGACGCCTTCCATGCCGACTACGCCATCCTCTCCGCCCAGCGCAACACCCGCCTGCTCGGCACCTTCGCCCGCCTCAACCGCCGCGACGGCAAGCCGCACTACCTCAAGCACCAGCCCCGCATCTGGGACTATCTGCACCGCTCGCTGGCGCACACCGCGCTCGACCCGGTGCGGGCGTGGTACGCCGCAAACGTGCCGCCGCCGGCGGGCGTGAGCTGAGGCACGATCGCGCCTACAGAAAGGCCGTCGTCCCGGCGAACGCCGGGACCCCATACCGCGGACGCTATCGAGGGACGGGACTGGCAGTTGACCGCCTCACCACGGCCGGTGGCTATGGGTCCCGGCTCGAGGCCGGGACGACGGGGGTGTGGGCGGCGGCTCCGCGTCAAACCACACCCCCCGTAGCTTTACCGGTTCTTAGCCATCCCCCTTTACCTTGCCCCTCGCGGCGCTTGGCGCCGTGCGGAATGGAGGTTGCGATGGCAGAGCGGATGAAGGGCGAGCGCGTCGTCTTCGAGCGCGGCATTCCGGCTTTCATGATGGGCATCGACGGCACCTGGCGGCGCAACTGCACCATCGAGGACGTCTCCGAGACCGGCGCCAAGCTGACGGTCGAGGGCTCCGTCGAGGGCCTGCATCTGAAGGAATTCTTCCTGCTGCTGTCGTCGACCGGCCTCGCCTATCGGCGCTGCGAGCTGGCCTGGGTCAATGGCGACCAGATCGGCGTCACCTTCCTGAAGCAGGGCAAGAAGAAGAGCAACAAGCGGGCCACCGCCGAGGCCTGATCAGACCGCCGCCTGCGTCATCTTGCGTCGGGGACGGCCAGCGCCGCCGTCGCATATTCGTCATCGGGCCGGGCTATCGCAGCCGATCGAGACGTTGCACTTTTTCACGTGCTATGATTCGCTCGCGCCACTTCTGATCGAGATTGTCCGAAAATGCCCGTCAAGCCGCACAAAGCCATGGTCCTCGCCGCCGGTCTCGGATTGCGCATGCGACCGCTGACGGAGACGATGCCCAAGCCGCTGGTGCGCGTCGCCGGCCGTCCGCTGCTCGACCACGTGCTCGACCGCCTGGCCGATGCCGGCGTCACCGAGGCCGTCGTCAATGTGCATTACCTTGCCGACCAGATCATCGAACACACGGCGACGCGCAGCTCACCGCGCGTGACCATCTCCGACGAGCGCGACCAGGTGCTCGGCACCGGCGGCGGCGTCGTCAAGGCGCTGCCGCTGCTCGGCCGCGCGCCGTTCTTCCACGTCAACTCCGACACGATGTGGATCGAGGGCGTGCGCCAGAACCTGGCGCGCCTCGCCGATGCGTTCGACCCCGAGCGCATGGATATCATGCTGCTGATGGCGCCGACTGCGACCTCGATCGGCTATTCCGGCCTCGGCGACTACGCCATGCTCGCCGACGGCAGCCTGCGCAAACGCAGGGAGCACCAGGTGGTGCCGTTCGTCTACGCCGGTGCGGCGATCATCTCCCCCGCGATCTTCGACGGCGCGCCGAAGGGCGAGTTCTCGCTGACGAAGATGTTCGACAAGGCCAATGAGCAGGACCGCCTGTATGGCCTGCGCCTCGAAGGCGTCTGGATGCATGTCGGCACGCCGGCTGCGGTGATCGAGGCGGAAGAGGCGCTGCTGGAGAGCGCGGCTTAGGACTTAAGCGAAGCATCCTCCTTACATTCGATGTCGTCCCGGCTCTGCGCGCTGACGTCGCGCAGCGAGGCCAGCGCGCAGAGCCGGGATGCATAGCCACCGGCCGGCGTGTTGCGACGACCCGTCGTGACCATCCCGCAACAAACCCAAGCCTGTGGTTATGGATCCCGGGTCGACGCCTCCGACCGCGCTGCGCGCCGTCGAAGGCTTGCCCGGGACGACACCGAATGTAAGGACGCCGCCTGATCAACTCACTGACGCCGGTGGGGGACACGCTGACCGGAAGGTACGCCTCGCGCCAGGAAGAACTGCCGCGCCTGACCGGGCAATCACGGCGACCGTGCACCGTTACGCGCCGCCCGCCCCCTATCAACACCCATCCACACCCCCGATATGACCTTGCGCGCCGCGCTCCCTATATAGACGCCCAGAGACAACCCGCGAATCGCAGGCCATGCGCGTCTTCACCGTTCCCATCTCGGCGCCGTTCCTGCGCAGCGTGATCGCGGCGCTGGTGGACGGCCGGCTGGTCGACGGGTTCGAGGCGCGCAGTGATCCGGCGCGGCTGGCGACCGCGACGCTGTATCTGCCGACACGCCGCTCGCTCCGCGTCGCGCGCGAAATGTTCCTGGATGAGCTGAAGACCGATGCCGCGGTGCTGCCGCGTCTGGTCGCACTCGGCGACATCGACGAAGACGAGCTCGCCTTCGCGGAGGATCGCGACGCGTTCCTCGGGCCAGCACCGCTGGAGATCCCGGAGCGGCTCGACGATCTGCAGCGGCGGCTCACGCTCGCGCGGCTGGTCGCGGCCTGGGCCAAGACGCCGGTTTCAGCGCCTTTGGTGATCGGCGGTCCCGCCTCGACGCTCGCGTTGGCCGGAGACCTCGCGCGTCTGATCGACGACATGGTGACGCGCGGCGTGTCGTGGGACGCGCTCGACGCGCTGGTGCCCGATCAGCTCGACAAATACTGGCAATATTCGCTGGAGTTCCTGCGCATCGCGCGCACGGCGTGGCCGGCTTATCTTCAGGAGATCGAGCGGATCGAGCCGGCCGCGCGGCGCGATCTCCTGATCGCCGCCGAGGCCGCGCGGCTCTCGGCGCATCCGGACGGCCCGGTGATTGCTGCGGGCTCCACCGGCTCGATGCCGGCGACTGCAAAATTCCTGCTCGCGGTGGCCAAGCTGCCACATGGCGCCGTGGTGCTGCCCGGGCTCGACACTGATCTCGACGACGCCGCGTGGAATTCGATCGGTGGCGCCCGGGATCGCGCGGGCCGCGTGTTGACGCCGCCCGCGGTCAACCATCCGCAATATGCAATGCACCTGCTGCTCAAGCGCTTCGGCCTGGAGCGGCGCGATGTCATTCGACTCGTGCCTCCCGGTCGCGGCGGCCGCGAGGTGCTGATTTCGGAAGCGATGCGGCCGTCGGAGGCGACCGCGGTGTGGCACGAGCGGCTGCGCCAGTTCGACATCGCCGCCAACATCGCCGAAGCGATGGACAATCTGTCCGTGGTCGCTGCACCCAATCCGGAAATGGAGGCGCTGGCGATCGCCACCGCCATGCGCGAGGCGCGCCATCTCGGCAGATCCGCCGCGCTGGTGACGCCGGACCGCGCGCTGGCGCGCCGCGTGATGGCGGCGCTGACGCGCTGGCACCTGACCTTCGACGATTCCGGCGGTGACGCGCTGCTGGAAACGCCGGCCGGCATCTTCGCGCGCCTTGCCGCCGAAGCCGCCGCGCGCGGCCTCGAGCCGCCGACGCTGCTCGCGCTGCTCAAGCATCCGCTGTGCCGGCTCGGCCGCGCCGCGACTGGCTGGAAGACTGCGATCGAGAACTTGGAGCTCGCTCTGCTCCGCGGGACACGACCTCAAGCGGGGTCCAGCGGTCTGGCGCGCGACTTCGCGCGTTTCCGTGACGACCACACCAAGCTGCACCAGGGCGAAGCATCGTCGCTGCACCGGGCCGAGCCGCGCGCGCGGCTCCGGCCAGAGCAGCTCGACCAGGCCGGTGCGCTGATCGCGCAATTGCAGGCAGCGCTCGCACCACTGGAAAATCTCGCTTCTCCGCGCCCGCAGGACTTCGCCGAGCTCGCTGCCCGCCATCGCGAGGTGCTGATCGCGCTGTCGACCGATGATGTCGGTCTCACCACCGCCTTCACCGACCGCGACGGCGCGGCGCTGGCGCGCTGCTTCGACGATCTCCTCGCCTCCGGCGAGCGCTGCGGCCTGATGGCGCCGCTGTCGGATTATCCGGACCTGTTCCACACCGCCTTCTCCGATCGCGCGGTACGCCGCCCCGAGCGCCACGGCGCGCAGCTTCAGATCTACGGCCCGCTCGAAGCGCGGCTGATGCAGGCCGATCGCATGATCATCGGAGGCCTCGTCGAGGGCATCTGGCCGCCGGCGCCGCGC
Source organism: Bradyrhizobium sp. SZCCHNS2022 (assembly GCF_032377575.1). Classification (NCBI taxonomy): domain Bacteria; kingdom Pseudomonadati; phylum Pseudomonadota; class Alphaproteobacteria; order Hyphomicrobiales; family Nitrobacteraceae; genus Bradyrhizobium; species Bradyrhizobium sp. SZCCHNS2022. Next base: position 5,744,073 of record NZ_JAUHHZ010000001.1, read on the forward strand.
ATCGATCCCTGGCTCAGCCGCCCGATGCGGCATCAGCTCGGCCTCGATCTGCCCGAGCGCCGCATCGGCCTCTCCGCGCACGATTTCGCGCAGCTGCTGGGTGCACCCGAGGTGATCCTGACGCATGCGGCAAAATCCGGCGGCGCGCCGGCGGTGGCCTCGCGCTTCCTGCATCGCCTCGAAGCCGTCGCCGGCGCCGAGCGCTGGAAGGCGGCGGAGGCGCGCGGCGAGACCTATGTCCGCTATGCCGAGGTGCTGGACCAGCCGCGCGAGGTGAAGCCGGTCGAACAGCCGGCGCCGAAGCCGCCGCTGGAGGCCCGGCCGCTGCGCATGTCGGTGACCGCGATCGAAGACTGGCTGCGCGATCCCTACACGATCTTCGCGCGCTACATTCTCAGGCTCGATCCGCTCGATCCCGTCGACATGCCGCTGTCGGCCGCCGATCGCGGCTCGGCGATCCACGAAGCGATCGGCGAGTTCACGCAGACCTATGCGAAGGAGCTGCCGCTACACCCGGCGCATGCGCTGCGCGTGATCGGCGAGAAGCACTTTGCGCCGCTGATGGAGCGGCCCGAGGCGCGCGCGCTATGGTGGCCGCGCTTCCAGCGCATCGCCGGCTGGTTCGCGGCCTGGGAGACCGCACGCCGCGAGCAGATCGGCGCGATCACCGCGGAGATCCGCGGCGAGATCGGCATTCCCTTGAGCAAGGACCGCACCTTCATGCTGTCCGCGCGCGCCGACCGTATCGAACAGCGCGCCGAGGGTACCTACGCCATCCTCGACTACAAGACGGGACAGCCGCCGACGGCGAAGCAGGTGCGCATGGGCCTGTCGCCTCAGCTGACACTGGAAGCCGCAATCCTTCGCGAGGGCGGCTTCGACGGCATTCCGGCCGGCAGCCTGATCAGTCAGTTGGTCTATGTGAGATTGTCCGGCAACAATCCGCCCGGCGAGGAGCGCATTCTCGAACTCAAGATCAACAAGAGCGACACGCCGCAGCATCCGGACCAGGCCGCGCAGGAGGCGCGCAACAAGCTGGAAGAGCTGATCCGCAGCTTCGAGGATCCCAACCAGGGCTACACCTCGCTGAACCTGTCGATGTGGGCGAACCGCTACGGCAGCTATGACGACCTCGCCCGGATCAAGGAATGGTCGGCCGCCGGCGGCCTGGGAGTGGAGGAATGGTGAAGGCGCCCCGCCCCATTCCGCAGGCCGTACGTGACGCGCAGACCCGCGCCTCGAACCCGGCGGCGTCGGCCTTCGTGTCGGCCAATGCCGGCTCGGGCAAGACCCATGTGCTGGTGCAGCGCGTGATCCGGCTGCTGCTCGACGGCGTGCCGCCGGAGAAGATCCTCTGCATCACCTTCACCAAGGCCGCCGCCGCCAACATGGCCGAGCGCGTGTTCTCGACGCTCGGCCATTGGGTGACGCTCGACGACGACGCGCTCGACAGCGCGATCAAATCGACCGGCATTGTTGCATCCGACAAGAAGCTCCGCGCAGCAGCGCGAAAGCTGTTCGCCAGCGCGCTGGAGACGCCGGGCGGATTGAAGGTGCAGACCATCCACGCGCTGTGCACGCGGCTGCTGCAGCAGTTTCCTTTCGAGGCCAACGTGCCGGCGCGGTTCTCGGTGCTCGACGACCGCGACCAGACCGAGATGATGGAGCGCGCCAATCTCAAGGTACTGCTCGATGCCTCCAGGGCGCCGGACAGCGCGGTCGGCCGGGCGCTGCAGGTCGCGATGGCCAATGCCGCCGACTCGACTTTCAAGGAAGTCGTGCGCGAGGCCTGCCTGAGCCGCGATCATTTCATGGCCTGGACCGACGGTGCCGGCCGTGTCGAGGTCGCCGCGCAACATCTCGGCGAGGTCCTCGGCATCGGCGCTGATGAGACGCTGGAGGCGATCGAGTACGACATTCTCGACGGACCCAATCTGCCACGCGCGGATTGGACCGAGATTGCCGCGCGTCTCGATGGCGGGGCCAAGACCGATCAGAAGCAGGCCGATCAACTGCGTGCGGCGCTGGCGTTCTCGGGCAGCGATCAGGTCGACGAATATCTCCGCGTGTTCCTCACCGATGACAAGGAACCGCGCAAATCGGTGCTGACCAAGAAGTTCGCCGAGAGCAATCCCGGCCTTGCCGGGCTGTTCGAGTCGGAAGCGCGCCGGCTCGATCGCCTGATCGAGAAGCGCCGCGCCGCCGTCGTGCGTGACCGCACCGAGGCGCTGCTGCAGATCGCGACCGCCGCCGCGGCGAACTATCGCCGCGAGAAGGAAGAGCGCGGGCTGCTCGACTATGACGACCTGATCGACAAGACGCTCGCGATGCTCAACCGCGTCTCCGCTGGCTGGGTGCACTACAAGCTCGACCGCGGCGTCGATCACGTGCTGATCGACGAGGCGCAGGATACGAGCCCCAGGCAATGGGACATCGTCGCCCACATCATCGAAGAGTTCACGTCGGGCGCAGGCGCACGCGACGGGCTGACGCGGACGATCTTCGCGGTCGGCGACGAGAAGCAGTCGATCTTCTCGTTCCAGGGCGCCGATCCGCACGAGTTCGATGCGCGACGGCGGCAGTTGCAGAAGCGATTCACCGACGCAGGGCTGCTGTTCGATCCGGTGTCCTTCACCTATTCGTTCCGCTCCGGGCCGACCGTGCTGCACGCGGTCGACCACGTGTTCAGGGAGCGCGAGGTCTACAGCAGCATCCATTCGCCCGATATCGGCTACCCCATCCACAATGCGCTCACCGATGCCGGGCCGAGCCTCGTCGAGTTGTGGTCGTTGTGCGAGCGCGACGACCGCAAGGAGATCGAGGGCTGGCGCGCGCCGTTCGACGGCGTCTCGGTGACGAGCCCGGAAGTGAAGCTGTCGCGGCGCATCCAGGCCGAGATCAAGCGGCTGATCCGCGTCGGCACCATGACCGGCCATGACGGCGCGCGGCGGCGGCTGAGCTATGGCGACATGCTGATCCTGGTGCGCCGGCGCGGCAATGCGTTCGATGCCGTGATCCAGGCGCTGAAGCACGCCGGCATTCCCGTCGCGGGTGCCGACCGCCTCAAGCTCACCGAGCACATTGCGATCATCGACCTGATGAACCTCGCCGACGCGCTGCTGCTGCCGCAGGATGATCTGGCGCTGGCGACGGCGCTGAAGAGCCCGCTGTTCGGCCTCGATGATGACGATCTCTTCAAGCTGGCCTGGCAGCGCCGCGGCAGCTTGCGCGAGGCGCTGAGTGCGCAGGCCGCTGACGACCCGCGGCTGCAAGCGGTCGTGCGACGCTTGCAGCAATGCGAGCGCCGAGCGGCCGAGGACACGCCGTTCGCCTTCTATGCCTGGCTGCTCGGCGGCGATGGCGGGCGGCTTCGCATCCTGGCGCGGCTCGGCCATGAGGCCAATGACGCGCTCGACGAATTCCTCGAGCTCGCGCTGTCCTACGAGCGCAAGGCGCCGGCTTCGCTGCAGGGTTTTGTCGCCTGGCTGCGCGCCGCCGATACCGAGGTGAAGCGCGACATGGAGATCTCGCGCGACGAGGTGCGCGTCATGACCGTGCATGGTGCCAAGGGCCTCGAAGCCTCCGTGGTGTTCCTGGTCGATACGACCTCGTCGCCGGCGGATTCGCAGCGGCTGCGGCTGATTCATGTCCCGCATGGCGAGCAGAAGATCGTGGTCTGGGCCGGCCGCAAGGCGGACGATCCGCAAGCCGTCGCGGCGGCGCGCGTGGCGATGCTCAAGGAGACCGAGGACGAGTATCGCCGGCTGCTCTATGTCGCGATGACCCGCGCCGCGGACCGCCTCGTCATCGGCGGGTGCATGCCGGGCAACATGAACAACGTCCGCGGCGGCAGCTGGTACGACCTGATGGCGCGCGGCCTCGACGCGGCGGGCCTGCAGGTCGAGGTGATCGAGACCGAGGACGGACCGGTGAAGCGCTACGCGCGGGCCGAGGACATCGTCGAGACCGCCAGGGACGAGGCGCGGCAGATCGTCGAGACAGCCGTCGAGTTGCCGGCCTGGTTGCGCACGGCCGCGATCGAGACGCCCGGCGAGGTGGCCGTGCTCCGGCCGTCCGATCCCTCGGCCGACGAGCGGCCGGTCCGCTCGGGCGAATCGCTGGCTGCTCGCAGTCTTGCGATGCAGCGCGGCACGCTGGTGCATCGCTTGCTGCAGTCACTGCCCGACGTGGCGCCAGAGCGGCGGCGCGATGCCGCGTTGCGTTATCTGTTGCGCAATGCACCGGACTGGCCGGAGGACGAGCGCGAAAAGCTGACCGAGCGCGTGCTGACGGTGATCGCCGAACCGCGCTTTGCCGCGGTGTTCGCGCCCGGCAGCCGGGCCGAGGTGTCGATCGTCGGCCGTCTGGCGCTCCCCGGTCAGCCGCGCGCGCTGGTGTCCGGCCAGATCGACCGTCTGGTGGTGGCCGAGGCTGAGGTGCTGATCGTCGACTTCAAGACCAACCAGCAGCCGCCCTCGGACCTCGCAGAGGTGCCGCAAGCCTATGTCCGCCAGCTCGCGCTGTACCGCGCCGTGCTCGGCCAATTGTACCCGGGACGGGCCGTACGGGCCGCCCTGCTCTGGACCGAAGCCCCTGAATTCATGGAGCTTCCAGCCTCCGCGCTGGACGCCATGCTGCCATCCCAGCACGACTGAGTGAGCGTGCTTGACCCGGCATCAGGCCATTCATACTTTGACACCCACGCAGAGGCGGCGCATCCGTGCCGCTCCCTCCAACCCAATGAGGTAAATTCCATGGCCGCCGTAGCCAAGGTTTCCGACGCCGATTTCGAAAGCGAAGTGCTCAAGGCCGACGGTCCGGTCGTGGTCGATTTCTGGGCCGAGTGGTGCGGTCCGTGCCGCATGATCGCGCCGGCCCTCGACGAGATCGCGAGCGCGATGGGCGACAAGGTCAAGATCGTCAAGCTGAACGTCGACGAGAGCCCGAAGACGGCCTCGAAGTATGGCGTGATGTCGATCCCGACCCTGATGGTGTTCAAGGGCGGCGAGATGGCCTCCCGCCAGGTCGGCGCTGCGCCGAAGGCCAAGCTGCAGCAGTGGATCTCGTCGTCGATGTGACGACTAGGAACCAGGATTTTTCTCGAACGGCCGGCGGATTCGCCGGCCGTTTGCGTTGAGGGGTATGTTTTCGCGTTTTCGGATGTCGCCATGCCCGCCCGTGCTCATCGCTCGCCCTCCCGCAAGTCAGGCCTTCTGGCCATGGAGGCGCGCTCGGTGGATGCGATCCCGCGCGGCGAGGAATGGCAGTACGAGCCGAAATGGGACGGCTTCCGCTGCCTGCTGTCGCGCGACGGCGCTCATGTGACGATGCAGTCCAAGGCCGGCGAGGACCTCGCGCGCTACTTCCCGGAGATCGTCGCCGCCGCGCGCGAGCTCAACGCGATCAGCTTCACGCTCGATGGCGAGCTGGTGGTGCCGCAGGCGACATCGTTCTCGTTCGACGCGCTGCTGCAGCGAATCCATCCCGCCGCCAGCCGGGTGAAGAAACTATCCGTGGAGACGCCGGCGCTGTTCCTCGCCTTCGACCTGCTGGCGACGGCGAAGGACAAAGAGCTGGTCGCGCAGACGCTGCACGAGCGGCGCCCGGCGCTGGAAGCGTTCGCCAAGGCGAATTTCACTGCTCATCCGACCTTCCGGCTCTCGCCCGCGACCACACGCTTCGCGACGGCGCAGGACTGGCTGGCGCAGTCCGGCGGCGGGTCCGACGGCGTGATCGCCAAGCGGATCGACCTTCCCTACCAGGCGGGAAATCGCGACGGCATGCAGAAGATCAAGCGGTATCGCTCCGCCGATTGCGTGATCGGCGGCTTCCGCTACGCAACCAACAAGGGCGCGAACGGCCGCAAGCTGGTCGGCTCGCTTTTGCTAGGCCTCTACGACGACAGCGGCCTGCTGCACCATGTCGGCTTCACCTCGGCGCTGAAGGCAGCGGACAAGCCCGCGCTGACCGACAGGCTCGAGCCGCTGATCGCGCCGCCCGGCTTCACCGGCAACGCGCCGGGCGGACCGAGCCGCTGGTCCACCGAGCGCTCAGCAGAATGGTGCCCGCTCAAGCCGAAGCTGGTGATCGAGGTCTGCTACGACCATTTCTCCGGCGAGCGTTTCCGCCACGGCACCTCGATCCTGCGCTGGCGTCCGGACAAGCCGCCGAAGCAATGCACCTTCGATCAGCTCGCGCAGAAGGTCGCGGATCCCCTGAAGCTGCTCGCCTGATCAGCGGATCCAGCCGGTCGCCAGCGCCGAGGCGAACTCTGCGTCGCCGTTGGAGCGCGCCAGCTCGGCCATCGCGCGATGGTCGTAAGGGACATGGCGGAAGCTGACGCTCCAACCGGCCGGCGTCAGCTCCAGGATCGCGTAGCGCGCGTCGGGGCTGCCGGCCTGCACCACATGCGGATGCGGCACGTTGTAGGAATAGCCGGGGCTACCGACGCTGCCCGGATTGACGATCAGTCGGCCGTCACGCAGGCGGACGGCGCGTGCCGTGTGGGTATGGCCGCACAGGATCAGCGACTGCGAAATGCCGACGGCCCGTTTCTCGATCTCATCGAGCGTCGCACACGTGATCGCGCCGTCCGGCGCCACGCTCTCCAGCCAGTAGACATTGTCGTCCTCAGGCGTCGCATGGCACAGAAACACCTGATCGCGATAGACCGCCGTCGCCGGGATCGTGCGCAGCCAGTCGAGATGCCCAGCGTCGAGCTGCGGATAGGCCGGGCGCTCCCACGCGCCCATTGTCTCGAACGGGCGGTCGATCAGCCAGCGATCATGATTGCCGCGCACATGCACGGCATCGAGCGCCATCAGCCTGTCGAGCGACTTTCGCGCATCGAGCGGGCCGCTCGCCATGTCGCCGAGATCGACAATCTCGGTCACGCCCTGCGCACGGATATCGGCGAGCACGGCTTCGAGTGCGAGATGATTGCCGTGGACGTCGGCGATCGCGGCGAAGCGCATATGGTGTTGTCCTCAGGTCGGCGGCGTGCCGTTGAGGTCGAGCACGTGGCCTGCGAGATAAAGCGACCCCGTGATCAGAATACGCGGCGGCACCTCATAGGCAAGCCGCGCGATGCCGGCGAGCGCGGACGCCACGCCGTCCGCGATCTCGACGCGCATGCCGAGCGTGCGCGCAGCCGCCGCGAGATCAGTGGGCGCCATCGCCTTGCTCTCGTTCGGGATCGGCACGACGATGATGTGGCGCGTCAGCCCGGCGAAATTGGCGAGGAAGGCCGCGGCATCCTTGTTGCCCATCATGCCGACGATGACGACGAGCTGCCGCGAGATACGCTCTTCGAGGTCGCCGATCGCGGCCGCGACGACGCGGCCGCCTTCGGCATTGTGGCCGCCGTCGAGCCAGATCTCCGCACCCTGCGGCGCGATCGCGGTGAGCGCACCGTTCGACAACCGCTGCATCCGCGCCGGCCACTCGGCATTGACGATACCTTCCTCGAACGCCTTCGTCGTCAGCTTGAACTGATCGAGCGCGCGCAGGGTCGCGATCGCGAGCCCCGCATTGTCGAACTGATGCCGGCCGAACAGTTTGGGCGCCGGAAGATCAAGGAGACCGCGATCGTCCTGATAGACGAGACGGTTGCGCTCGACGCTGACGTGCCAGCTCTCGCCGGCGGCAAACAGCGGCGCGCGCTGGCGCCTGGCCTCCCGCTCGATCACCGCCATCGCATCCGGCTCCTGCGCCGCCGAGATCACCGGGCAGCCGCGCTTGATGATGGCCGCCTTCTCGGCTGCGATCAGCGCGCGGGTGTCGCCGAGGAATTCCATGTGGTCCATGCTGATCGGCGTCAGCACGGACGCCGCGACCTGATCGACAACGTTGGTCGAATCGAGCCGGCCGCCGAGTCCGACTTCCAGGAGCACGACATCTGCCGGATGTCTCGCGAACAATACGAACGCCGCGACGGTCTTCACCTCGAAGAAGGTGATTGGCTCCCCCGCGTTGACACGCTCGCACTCCAAGAACGCGTCGATCAGCTCATCATCCTCGACGAGGACGCCGCCGCCGACCTTGCCCAGCCGATAGCTCTCATTGATTCGCACCAGCCACGGAGAGGTGAAGACGTGGACGCGCAGCCCCGCCGCTTCGAGGATCGCGCGGAGATAGGCGACCGTGGAGCCCTTGCCGTTGGTTCCGGCGACATGGATCACCGCCGGCAGCTTGCGCTCGGGATGATCCAGCTGCGCGAGCAGCCGTTGCATGCGTTCCAGCCCGAGCGAGATCTTGCTCGGATGCAGCGCGGAGAGGCGCGTGATCAGCTCGTCGAGCGAAGGCTTTGCGGCGGAAGCGTTCACGCGCTCGTTGCGACCGCCGGCGCTTCCGCCGCTTCGGCGGGCTTGGCCGGCGGCGGCAGCTGCGGCGCGGGTTTTGGCTGTTCGACGGCCGGCGCCTTGGTCAGCAGCCGGCACAGCCGCGCCAGGGTCGGGCGCAGGTCATGACGGTGCACGACCATGTCGACCATGCCGTGGTCGAGCAGATATTCGGCACGCTGGAAGCCTTCGGGCAGCTTCTCGCGAATGGTCTGCTCGATGACGCGGGCGCCGGCGAAGCCGATCAGCGCGCCGGGCTCGGCGATGTGGACGTCGCCCAGCATCGCATAGGACGCGGTGACGCCGCCGGTGGTCGGATTGGTCTGCACGACGATGTAGGGCAGTTTGGCTTCGCGCAGCATCTGCACGGCGACCGTGGTGCGCGGCATCTGCATCAGCGACAGGATGCCTTCCTGCATGCGGGCGCCGCCGGAGGCCGCGAACACGATGAACGGCGACTTCTTCTCGAGCGCGAGCTCCAGCCCGCGCACGATGGCTTCGCCCGCGGCCATGCCGAGCGAGCCGCCCATGAAGTCGAAATCCTGCACCGCGATGACGACGCCCATGCCTTCGAGCTTGCCGAAACCGACCTTCACGGCATCGTTCATGCCGGTGCGCGCCCGCGCATCCTTGATGCGATCGGCATAGCGGCGCTCGTCACGGAATTTCAGCGGGTCGGGCGTCACCTCGGGCAACGCGACGTCGAACCAGGTCTCGTTGTCGAACATCGACTTCAGCCGCGCGCCCGCGCCCATGCGCATGTGGTAGTTGGAGCCGGGAATGACGAACTGGTTCGCCTCGACGTCCTTGTAGAACACAAGCTGTCCGGAATCCGGGCACTTGATCCAGAGGTTCTCCGGCGTCTCGCGGCGCAGGATGTTGCGGATCTTCGGCCGGACCACGTTGGTAAGCCAGTTCATGAAAAGCTCCGTTTGGCGGTCGCCCGGATATATGGCGGGACGGCAGCGCCACGGCAAGCCATGCCGCGGCGCTCCCTACACGAGTGGTTGATGGCTATTCCGCGGCCTGCTGGGCGCCCCGGACGCCCCGGGCCAGGGCGGCTGCGAGGTCGGCGACCGCGCTGACGGTCTTGGGCGTGGCGCGGCCTTCGGCGTCCAGGCTCGCCTTCAGCGCGTCGACCAGGGCGGTGCCGACCACGGCGCCGTCGGCATTGGCAGCGATGGCGCGGGCGGTCTCCGGTGTCCGGATGCCGAAACCGACGCAGACGGGCAGCGCCGTGTGACGCTTGATTCGCGCCACGGCGGCGCCCACGGCGGAGGAATCCGCGGCAGCCGCGCCGGTGATACCGGTGATCGAGACGTAGTAGACGAAGCCGGAGGTGTTCGCGAGCACGGCCGGCAGCCGCTTGTCATCGGTGGTCGGTGTCGCCAGGCGGATGAAGTTGAGCCCGGCCTTGAGAGCCGGAATGCACAGCTCGGTGTCCTCCTCCGGCGGCAGGTCGACAATGATCAGGCCGTCGACGCCGGCGCTCTTGGCGTCATCGAGGAACTTGTCGACGCCGTAGATGTAAATCGGATTGTAGTAGCCCATCAGCACGATTGGCGTGTCAGCGTCGCTCTCGCGGAAGCTGCGCACGAGACCAAGCGTCTTCTTCAACGTCATGCCTGCCTTCAGCGCGCGCAGGCCAGCCGCCTGGATCGACGGTCCATCAGCCATCGGATCGGTGAACGGCATGCCGATCTCGATGATATCAGCGCCCGCCTGCGGCAGCGCCTTCACGATCGCGAGCGAGGTCTCCGGATCGGGGTCGCCCCCCATCACGAAGGTGACGAACGCCGAGCGGCCTTCCTTCTTCAACTGCGCGAAGCGCGCATCCATTCTTGTTGTCATTGGGCGGCCCGGAGGGTGCTATACCTCTCCCCTGTGGGGAGAGGTCGGCTGCGCAGCAGCCGGGTGAGGGGGATGGAAGACAGATTCAAGAAGCGATCCCGCGCCCTTCGGGCGTCACAAACCAGCGCGGAAGACAAGCTCTGGCAGGCGCTGCGTAACCGCAGGTTGGCGCGATGGAAGTTCCGGCGCCAGCACGCGATCGACCGGTATGTCGTCGATTTCGTCACGCTGGCCGGCAAGCTCGTTATTGAGGTGGACGGAGCAACGCATTCGACCGCTTCGGAAGTAGCAAGGGACGACGCAAGAACGGCAGTTCTCGAGGCCTGTGGCTTTTTCGTCCTTCGAGTCACGAACGTCGACATATACGAGAATCTTGACGGCGTGCTTGAGGCCATCGCGAGTACACTTCGATCTGACTGAGCGGAGCCAAGCCCCCTCACCCGGCTGCTACGCAGCCGACCTCTCCCCGATGGGGAGAGGTGAAGAGGCACCGAGCGATCGGCCATCACTGTGCTCTGGCCCTTCCTCGCAGGATGTCGCCGACCTGCGGCACGTCCTTGTCGCCGCGGCCGGACATGTTCACCACCATCAGGTGGTCCTTCGGCTTCTTCGGCGCGAGCTCCATCACCTTGGCGATGGCATGCGCCGGCTCGAGCGCCGGGATGATGCCCTCGAGCCGCGACAGCAGCTGGAACGCGGCCAGCGCTTCCTCGTCCGTCGCCGAGAGATAGTTCACGCGGCCGACGTCGTGCAGCCAGGAGTGCTCCGGTCCGATGCCGGGATAGTCGAGGCCGGCCGAGATCGAATGCGCCTCATCGATCTGGCCGTCCTCGTTCATCAGCAGATAGGTGCGGTTGCCGTGCAGGACGCCGGGACGGCCGCCGGCGATCGAGGCGGCATGCAGCTGCGTCAGGCCATGGCCCGCGGCTTCGACGCCGTAGATCTCCACCGAGGGATCGTCGAGGAACGGGTGAAACAGGCCCATTGCGTTGGAGCCGCCGCCGATACAGGCAATCAGCGAGTCCGGCAGGCGGCCTTCGGCCTCCTGCATCTGCGTGCGGGTCTCGGCGCCGATCACCGACTGGAAGTCGCGCACCATCATCGGATAGGGGTGCGGGCCGGCGACCGTGCCGATGCAGTAGAACGTGTTGTGGACGTTGGTGACCCAGTCACGCAGCGCCTCGTTCATCGCGTCCTTCAGCGTCTTGGCGCCGGACTGCACCGGCACCACCTTGGCGCCCAGCATCTCCATGCGGATCACGTTGGGCTGCTGCCGCTCGACGTCGACGGCGCCCATGTAGACCACGCAGTCGAGCCCGAAGCGCGCGCACAGCGTCGCCGTCGCCACGCCATGCTGGCCGGCGCCGGTCTCGGCGATGATTCGCTTCTTGCCCATGCGGCGCGCGACCATGATCTGGCCGAGCACGTTGTTGACCTTGTGCGAGCCCGTGTGATTGAGCTCCTCGCGCTTGAAGTAGATCTTGGCGCCACCGAGATGCTCGGTCAGGCGCTCCGCGAAATACAGCGGCGAGGGACGGCCGACATAGTGCTTGAGATAGCCGGTCATCTCGGCATGGAACGCCGGGTCGGCCTTGGCCTCGGCATAGGCCTTTTCCAGATCGAGGATCAGCGGCATCAGGGTTTCGGCGACGAAGCGGCCGCCGAAAATGCCGAAATGACCGCGGTCATCCGGACCGCTGCGGTAGGAATTGGGAATGGCTGTCGTCATTGAACGCTCAACTCTTCAGCGGCCCGCGCCGCGCGAATGAAATCCCGGATCAAGTCGCAATCCTTCACGCCCGGCGTCCGCTCGACGCCGGACGACACGTCGACGCCGCCAGCGCGCGTGGTCCGCACAGCCTCGGCGACGTTATCGGCGCTCAGGCCACCCGAGACCATGAAGGGTCGATCGAGCGTCAGCCCTTGAAGCACATGCCAGTCGAACGTGGCCCCCAGTCCGCCCGGGCGCGTCGCATCCTTCGGCGCCCGCGCGTCGAACAGGATGCGGTCGCAGACGTCGGCATAGCCGGCCAGCGGCGCGAGGTCGGCGGCCGTCTCGACGGGAATGGCCTTCATGACCGGCAGGCCGAAGCGCTGCTTGAGGTCGCGAATCCGCGCGATGCTCTCGCGGCCATGCAGCTGAAGGAGATCCGGGCGCAGGGTCTCGACGATGTTCTCGAACGTCGCATCATCGGCATCCACCGTGAGCGCAACCTTGAGCGCGCGTCCCCTGGCCTGCTGGCCGAGCTCGCGCGCGGCGGTCAAACCGACATGGCGAGGCGACGGCGGAAAGAACACGAACCCCACCATGTCGGCACCGGCGTCGAGCGCCGCGCCGAGCGTGTCGGGCGTGGTCAGGCCGCAGATTTTGACGAGCAGGGACATCACTGAACAACGCACGTCCGGGCGGAAAGGATCACCAGCGCCCGACAGCTTCCGAAGGCCGGCCGGGCATTGCGCGCCTTCTACAACGCGGCGCCCTGCTTGTCTCGCCCATAAGGGGCGAACAGCCGGGCCGGAGCAACCGGAACCAGGGATTGTGCCGAGCCTTGGTTGGCACGTGCCGCTGCGCTCAGTTGCGCGATCTGGGCCCGGGCCGCATCAGCCTCGGCCTGATGGCGGCGTGCGGCCCGTCGCCAGCGGCGCTGGCCGATCCAGGTCGCGCAGCCGCCGGCGATCACGCCCAGGATCGCAACCGCGAGGATCAAGGCGAACAGCGGGACCGAGGCCGCAAGCGCCGGATCCGTCGCGTTGAACGGATCGAACGATACGGTAACGAAATGCCGATTGGCGACGGCAAAGACGACGAACAACACCAGAAGCGGAAGGACGATCACAACCGTGAGGAATTTTCGCATGCGCTCGCTCGTATCAGTCTGGCCGGACTCGCCTCGAAATCAGCCGCGAACGACCGGCACGTTCGGCGCGAAACGCGTCACTCGTCGGTATCGTCGGACTCGGCGCCAGCGCCACCGGGATGGTCCCGATTCAGCCGCTCGCGCATTTCCTTGCCCGTCTTGAAGAACGGGACGCTCTTCTGGTCGACCGGAACATGGGCGCCCGTCCGTGGATTGCGCCCGGCGCGGGCCGGCCGGTGCTTGACCGAGAACGCACCGAAGCCACGCAGCTCGACACGATCACCGCGGGCGAGCGCCGCGACGATCTCATCGAGGATCGCATTGACGATGTTCTCGACATCCCGCTGGTAGAGGTGCGGGTTGTGCTCGGCGATACGCTGAACAAGCTCGGATTTGATCATCGAGAAAATGTACCCGGGGAGACAGTCCCATTTCCGTGAAAATATGCAGGACTGTCAAGACGCTAAATCATTCATCGGGCCCGTGAATCGGCTTTCGTGGCCCAATCTCGGGCACGCCGCGGCACACGCTCCACGTGTCAATCGTCATGACCATGGTCTTGGCGGGTTTCAATTCCCCGGCGCGGGCGTCCACAGCGCCAGCATGCCGTCGAGGCCGATCCGATCGACGGCCTGGACGACGCCGGTGCGCTCGATCTGCCGCGCGATGCCGGACAGACCGACGGCGTCGAGCGCCACCGAGGTCGCGGTCCGCAGGAAGGTGAGGTCGCCGAAGCGCGGCACCAGCTTGTAGTCGCGGACCGGCAGATCTTTCTTCACGTTCTTGTTGGCCACCAGCCAGGCGACCGCGGTCTTCTCGTCGCCGAGTTCGTCGATCAACTTGAGCTCGATCGCCTGCCGTCCGGTGAAGACGCGGCCATCGGCCACCTTCTCCAACTGCTCATCGTTCATGGCGCGGCGATCCTTCACCAGCCCACGGAACCAGGCATAGGAATCCTTGACCAGGGCGTCGAGCGCGGCGCGCGCTTCCGGGCTGGTCGGCTCATAGCCGTTCGGCGCGGCCTTCAGCGGCGAGGATTTCACCTCCTCGATCTTCACACCGACCGTCTTCAGCAGCTCGCTGACATTGGGATACTGGAACAACACGCCGATCGATCCGACCAGCGAACTCTGCTGCGCGACGATGTGATCGGCGGCGATCGCGCCGATGTAACCGCCGGAGGCGGCGAGCCCCTCGACCACGACGACGAGCGGCTTCTTCGCCTTCAGTCGCACCAGCGAATCGTAGAGCTGCTCGGAGCCCGCGGTGGTGCCCCCCGGCGAGTTGATGTGAACGACGACGGCCTCGGCCGACGAGTTCTCGAGCCGCTCGAGCGCCTCGACGCGCTCATGGTCGCTGCGGATCAGGCCCTCGATGTTGACGCGGGCAATCGAGCCGGAGGTGGACAGCGCGGTGCGCCCGCGCGGCGACATCGCGAGGCCGACGGCGGAAAGAGCAGCAACCGCAATCAGCACCGCGACCACGCGCCAGAACGTCAGCTTGCGGCGCAGCCTGCGGCGATCGACGATCACATCGGAATCTAGCGACATGGACAGCTCCTGGAAGTCTCGGCGCGTTTTGCATCCGCAGCCTGAATATCTCGTTATCCGATTACATCAATCGCGGCGCAATTTGAAGAAAGGAAGGCTCGCCCCGGGGCCACCGAAGGGTCGGGGGGCTCGGCGCAGGCTTGCCGTTTTCGACCATCGAATTTTGCGCTCATCTTTCTCCACGTCGTCATGGCCGGGCTTGTCCCGGCCATCCACGTCGTTCGGCTTCTTGGGAGCCACGTGGATGCCCGGGACAAGCCCGGGCATGACGGAGTAACTAAGCTCCAGGTTCGTTCGCCGCGACATATGAGCATAGGCGATAGGTGGGACGCGGTCTGGACGACATGTCTCGGCGCCACAAAAAAAGCCCCGGCGCGAGCCGGGGCTTTGATCTGATCACGCGGTCCGAAGCCTTACTTCGAATCGCGGTTCTTGAGGGCGGTGCCGAGAATGTCGCCCAGCGTCGCGCCCGAATCGGACGAGCCGTACTGCGCGATCGCTTCCTTCTCTTCCGCGACTTCCAGCGCCTTGATCGACACCTGGACCTTGCGGGCCTTCTTGTCGAACTGGATCACGCGGGCATCGACCTTCTCACCGACGGCGAACCGCTCGGTGCGCTGATCGTTGCGATCGCGCGCAAGCTCGGAACGCTTGATGAAGGTGGTGAAGTCGGTGCCGGTGATCTTGACGTCGATGCCGCCATCCTTGACGTCCAGCACTTCGCAAGTCACGACCGCACCCTTCTTGACATCGCCCGGCTCGGCGAAGGGGTCGCCTTCGAGCTGCTTGATGCCGAGCGAGATGCGCTCCTTCTCCACGTCGACGTCGAGCACCACGGCCTTGACCATGTCGCCCTTCTTGTAGTTGTCGATGACCTGCTCGCCCGGCAGCTTCCAGTCGAGGTCCGACAGATGGACCATGCCGTCGACGTCGCCTTCGAGACCCAGGAACAGGCCGAACTCGGTCTTGTTCTTGACCTCGCCCTCGACGACCGAACCCGTCGGATGCTTCTCGACGAAGACCTCCCACGGATTGCGCATGGTCTGCTTGAGACCGAGCGAGATGCGGCGCTTGACGCTGTCGACCTCGAGCACCTGCACTTCGACCTCCTGCGAGGTCGACACGATCTTGCCGGGGTGCATGTTCTTCTTGGTCCACGACATCTCGGAGACGTGGATCAGGCCTTCGATGCCCGGCTCGAGCTCGACGAACGCGCCGTAGTCGGTGATGTTGGTGACGCGGCCGTGGAAGCGGGCCTGCAGCGGGTACTTGGCCTCGATGCCCTGCCACGGATCGTCCAGCAGCTGCTTCATGCCGAGCGAGATGCGGTGCGTCTCGTGGTTGATCTTGATGATCTTGACCTTGACCGTCTGACCGATGGAGAGCACCTCGGTCGGATGGTTGACGCGGCGCCACGCGATGTCGGTGACGTGCAGCAGGCCGTCGATGCCGCCGAGGTCGACGAACGCACCGTAATCGGTGATGTTCTTGACGACGCCGTCGATGACCTGACCCTCTTCGAGGTTCTGCACCAGCTCCTGGCGCTGCTCGGCGCGGGTCTCTTCCAGCACGGTGCGGCGCGACACGACGATGTTGCCGCGGCGACGATCCATCTTGAGGATCTGGAACGGCTGCGAATTGTTCATCAGCGGCGCAACGTCGCGGATCGGACGGATGTCGACCTGCGAGCGCGGCAGGAAGGCGACGGCGCCATCCAGATCGACGGTGAAGCCGCCCTTGACCTGGTTGAAGATGACGCCGTTGACCTTTTCGTTGTTCTGGAACGCCTTCTCGAGCTTGCCCCAGCTCTCCTCGCGGCGCGCCTTGTCGCGCGACAGCACGGCTTCGCCGAGCGCGTTCTCGATGCGGTCGAGGAACACTTCGACCTCGTCACCGACCTTCAGCTCGCTGTCGCGGCCGGGACCGGAAAATTCACGCAGCGCCACGCGGCCTTCGGTCTTCAGGCCGACGTCGATGACGGCCATGTCCTTCTCGATCGCGACGACCTTGCCCTTGACGACGGAGCTTTCCTGAAGGTTGCCCTTCGTGAAGGACTCGTCCAGCATCGCGGCAAAATCATCGCGGCTGGGATTGTAGGAATTAGCAGAGATACTCGAAGCCATTGGTTCTCCAGATGCGGACATTCTCGCCAGCTTGGGGTTGATCGGCGCATCGGATGGGCAGTGCCTGGAGGTCCACAAATCCCCAGACGTCCGCGGGTGCGCAAGAAGCGCAACGACGCGGGCCGGCAATGCCTGCACATGCGATACGTATGAAGTTCGTCCGGCTGATCGGACCCGATTGAACCGCAATCGAGCTATCGACGGTCAAGGGCGGGAGCGGGCAGTTCCTCCAATGACATCAGCGGAAATCAAACCCGCTGACGGCCCGCTCGAACGGCCTCGACGATGTCGATGGCGGCCCGGACGCCGCCCTCTATATCCAAATGGGAGTTATCAAGCAAGTAAGCATCCGGGGCTTGTTTCAAAGGGGCCACGGGGCGGTTCTGGTCGCGTTCGTCGCGCGCCAGGATGTCGGCCAGGATGGCCGTCTCGTCGGCCGGCTCGCCCCGGGAGCGCGCCTCGAGGGTGCGGCGATGTGCCCGGATCTTGGGGTCGGCCACGACGTAGATCTTCACCTCAGCGTCCGGACAGATCACGGTTCCGATGTCGCGGCCGTCGAGCACGGCCCCCGGCGGCTGGCTGGCGAACTGGCGCTGGAACGCCAGCAGCGCCTCGCGCACTTTGGGGAGTGCCGAGACCACCGAGGCCGCCGAGCCGACCTCATGCGAGCGGAACGCCGGATTGTCGAAGGTCGAGGGATCCAGGGTCATGGCGACCTCAGCCGCCCGCGCTTCGTCCTTGAGGTCGATGCCGGCCGTCAGCAGCGCATGCGCGACCGCCCGGTAGATCACGCCCGTATCCAGATGCCTGAGGCCATAATGCGCCGCGAGGCGCTTGGCCATGGTGCCCTTGCCCGAGGCAGCCGGTCCGTCGATGGCGATGATCATGCGAAATCCGCGCCCGCCTTGCGCATCAGCGGGATGAAATCGGGGAAGCTGGTGGCGATGAAGGCGGTGTCGTCGACCGTGACCGGCTTGTCGGAGGCGAGGCCCATCACCAGCGCGGACATCGCGATGCGGTGATCCATGTGGGTGGCGACGAGGCCGCCGCCAGGGACGTGGCCGCGGCCCTCGACGATCAGATCGTCGCCGGTGATCTCGACCTTGACGCCGTTGACGCGCAGCATCGCCGCGGTGGCTTCCAGCCGGTCGGATTCCTTGACCCGCAGCTCGTGCAGGCCGCGCATCACGGTCGTGCCCTCCGCATAGGCCGCGGCGACGGCAAGGACGAGGTATTCGTCGATCATCGACGGCGCGCGCTCCGGCGGCACCACGACGCCCTTGAGCTTCGAGGCGCGCACACGCAGCCGGGCCATCGGCTCGCCGGCATCGCCGCGGACGTCGTCCTCCTCGATCGAGGCACCCATCTCGCGCAAGGTCGTGAACAGGCCGGTGCGCAGCGGGTTGGTCATGACGTCCGACAGCACGAGATCCGAGCCGTCGACGATCAGGGCGGCGACCAGCGGGAACGCGGCCGAGGACGGGTCGGCCGGCACGATGACCGGCGCGCCGCGCAGCTCAGGCTGGCCGGTCAGCGCGATCCGCCGGCCATGCGATCCTTCCGGCGTGGTGACGATCTCGGCGCCGAAATGCTTCAGCATCAGCTCGGTATGGTCGCGGCTCGCCTCCTGCTCGATCACCGTGGTGACGCCGGGGGCGGAAAGGCCGGCCAGCAGCACGGCCGACTTGATCTGCGCCGAGGCGACCGGCGTGCGGTACTCGATCGGAATGGGATTGCTGGCGCCCTGCAGGGTTAACGGAAGCTTGCCGCCCTCGGCGCTGGCGGTCACCTTGGCGCCCATCAGCGCCAGCGGATCGAGGATGCGGCGCATCGGCCGGCTGCGCAGCGAGGCGTCGCCGTCGAACACCGCCGTGATCGGGCAGCCGGCGACCGCGCCCATGACCAGCCGGCAGCCCGTGCCGGAGTTGCCGAAATCGAGCGTCGCGGCGGGCTGGGCGAAGCCGCCGACGCCGACGCCATGCACGGTCCAGGCGAATTCGCCCGTGCGTTCGACCTTGGCGCCGAGCGCCCGCATCGATTTTGCGGTGTTGAGGACGTCCTCGCCCTCCAACAGGCCGGAAATCCGGGTTTCACCGACCGACAGGGCGCCCAGGATCAGCGCCCGGTGCGAGATCGACTTGTCGCCGGGCACGCGAATCGTGCCCGCAAGAGGGCCGGACGCGCGGGATTCGAGTGGGGTCGGGGCGGCTGACGTGCTCACGGCGGGATCCTCGTGTTTCCGAGCGGCAGGTATCACAGGGTCCCGCGCCCGTCACGGGCCGTGATTTCCGGTTGAAAGCGCTATTGACAGCGGCGCGGCAACTAGCCAAGTGAGACACCGCTTTTCAGACATTGCCAGGACGCCTGCACGTGGCCAAATCCGAGCTCGGAACCAAACGCATTTGCCCGACCACGGGCAAAAAGTTCTATGACCTCAACAAGAATCCGGTGATTTCGCCCTACACCGGCGAGGTGGTGCCGATCGCGCCCGTGGCTCCGACCCGCGCCATGCGCGGCGAGGCGGCTCGGGCCGCGGCGACGGCAGACGTGGCGCCGGAGGCCGCGGAGGCCGAAGAGCTGGTGTCGCTCGAGGAGGCCGATGCCGAGGAGAACACCGGCAAGGTCAAGGCGGTCGTTCCCGAGTCGGAAGACGACATCGAGATCGACGAGACGCTCGACGACGACGAGGATGACGACTCGACCTTCATCGCCGACGAGGAAGAAGGCGACGAGGATGTCACGGACATCATCGGCGATGTCGGCGGCGACGAAGAATAATCGTCGAAGGTACTTGAGATCAGCCGCGAACTGTGGTTCACGGTGCTCCCCGGCGGTCACCCAGACCGCCGGTTCGGTTCAGGGGCCATAGCTCAGCTGGGAGAGCGCTTGCATGGCATGCAAGAGGTCGGCGGTTCGATCCCGCCTGGCTCCACCACGCTTCGCCCTTCGGGCTACGCGTGGCGCAGCCACGACGGAGCCCGAAGGGCGAAGCGTGGTGCCCGGCGAAGCCACTTGGCGAAGCCGGGCTTAGAATGGCTGACAAACTCCTTTTTTCACCACAGACTGCGCGCCAGCGGCCCATTGCAGCGAGCGCCTCTCCATGTGGTACGTCTACATCATCCGGAGCCTCGCCTTTCCCGAGCAGGAATACATTGGCGCGAGCGCGGACATCAAACAGCGCCTGAAGGATCACAACGCTGGGCGCTCGGCCCATACCTCCAAATTCGCGCCTTGGATGCTCGTCTGGTATTGCGCCTTTCCTGACAAGCACCGCGCGTTGGCGTTTGAAGCCTATTTGAAGTCGCATTCAGGCCGCGCCTTTTCGAGGAAGCGCCTGCTCGGTCCGGCTTGAGCCCTCACTCCACCGCCGCCTCCAGCCGCTCCCTTAGCTTCACCAACTTGCCGTGCAGGTCGGCCAGCTCCGCGATCGAGCAGCCTGTCGCGTCCAGGATCGCCGGGGGCACGATGGCCCGCGCCTTCTCCCGCAACGCCGACCCCTGCCCTGTCAGCGTCACCAGCACCTGGCGCTCGTCCTCGGCCGATCGCGTCCGTGTCAGCAGATGCAGCGCCTCCATGCGCTTGAGCAGCGGGGTCAGCGTGCCGGAATCCAGGAACAGCCGCGCGCCGATCTCCTTCACGGTAAGACCATCGCCCTCCCACAGCACCAGCATCACCAGATACTGCGGATAGGTCAGGCCAAGGCGGTCGAGCAGCGGCTTGTAGACGCGGTTGAACGCGTGGGCCGTCGAATAGACCGCGAAGCAGAGCTGGCTGCCGAGCTGGAGGGGCACGTCGGCTGTCGTCTTCTTGGGCATGGTCACACCAGGGATGGATCGTCGGGCACATCTTGGGCGTTGCGCGAGGGCGGCGGCAACGACCGGGACGCACCGATCACGAATTTTCTACCGAACAATTATATTGTTCGCAATCTAATTGTGTGCAATACACGCCTCACTGAATTTCACTCCATCCAACCCCGGAGACCCCCCATGTCCGTGAACGTGCTCTACAAGACCAGCGCCAAGGCCACCGGCGGCCGCGACGGCGAGGCCGCAACCCTCGACGGCTCGCTGAGCGTCAAGCTCTCCACCCCGAAGGAGCTCGGCGGTGGCGGCGGCCCCGGCAACAATCCGGAGCAGCTGTTCGCTGCCGGCTACGCCGCCTGCTTCATCGGCGCGATGAAGTTCGTCGCGTCCCAGGGCGGCCCGAAGGTTCCGTCCGATGCGTCGGTGACGTCCACGGTCGGCATCGGCCCGCGCTCCGAGGGCGGCTTCGGCATCACCGTCGAGCTCGCGGTCTCGCTGCCCGGCCTTGCCAAGGCGGATGCCGAGGCGCTGGTCGAGAAGGCCCATCAGGTGTGCCCTTACTCGAACGCCACCCGCAACAACGTCGACGTCAAGCTGTCCGTCGTCTGAGGTTGAATTCCGCCCTGCGGCAGGGGTTGCGTCGCGCTCCTGCCGCAGGCCGGCCCTCCGTTTTCGCCAGGGCGGCATTCGCGCAAGCTCGTTTGCGCGAGCGCTGCGGCAATGCTTAATGACCGCGAGTTGAAACCAACCTCGCGATCGTCCTGATGACCCCTCAATTTGCTCCCGGCGCCATGGCCGGCCTGCGCGTGATCGATCTCACGCGCGTGCTCGGCGGCCCCTATTGCACGCAGATCCTGGCCGACCACGGCGCCGACGTGATCAAGGTCGAGCCGCCGGCCGGCGACGAGGTGCGCGACTGGGGCCCTCCGTTCCACGACGAGGACGCGGCCTACTTCGTCGGCATCAACCGCAACAAGCGCTCGATCGGCCTCGACCTCGCTTCCGAGGGCGGACGCGTCGTGCTGATGCGGATGCTCGAGACGGCCGACGTGCTGATCGAGAACTTCAAGCCCGGCACGCTCGAGAAATGGGGCATCGGCAGCGACGTGCTGCGCGAGAAATTTCCCAAGCTCGTGCACTGCCGCATCTGCGGCTTCGGCGCCGACGGGCCGCGCGGCGGCAATCCCGGCTATGACGCGATCATCCAGGCGATGACCGGCATGATCGCGGCGACCGGCTCGCCCGAGAGCGGCCCGATGCGAATCGGCGTGCCCTTGGTCGACATCACCACGGGCCTCTATGCCGCGATCGGCATCCTGATGGCGCTGTCGGAACGGCAGCGTTCGGGACAAGGCCAGTTCCTCGAAGTCACGCTATACGAAACTGGCCTGGCGATCATGCATCCGCACACCGCCAACTACTTCATGCACGGCAAGCCACCGTCGCTGACCGGCAACGAGCATCCGAACCTCGTTCCCTACGCGATCTTCCCGACCAAGACCGACGACATCTTCATCGGCGTCGGCAATGACGGCACGTTCCGCAAGCTCGCCAAGGAGATCGGCCGCCCCGAGTTCGGCACCGATCCGCGCTTCGCGCGCAACCGCGACCGGGTCGCCAATCGCGAGGCGCTGCGCGCCGAGCTCGCCGCCGTGTTCCGCCAGTTCGAGGCCGAGCCGCTGTGCGACCGCCTGCTCGCCGCTGGCCTGCCCGCCGGCCCGGTGCAGAAGATCGACCAGGCACTGACCAATCCGCACACGCTGTACCGCGGCGATGTCATCGAGAAGGACTGGTACAAGGGGGTGGCCTCGCCGATCCGGCTCGAACGCACCAAGCCGAGCCTGCGCTCCACGCCGCCGAAATACAGCGAGCACGCCGAGGAGGTGCTGAGCGAATTCGGCTACTCGCCGAGCGAGATCGAATCGCTGCGTGCCGCTGGAACCGTCTGCACGGAACGCAAACGCTGACCGCATCGCACGCGCTCCCGTCGCCGCGTCGCACCACGGCGCGATAACGGAGAGATGCGATTTACCGCTTTTCGCGGACGCACTGCGCGTGGCTTTCCCGCGTCAGGTCATACGTCTATACATTCACATAACTGTCATCTGGCGCTGTTAACGGCCGCCACGACCGATGACGTTCATGGGAGGATCTTTTTGATGTCATTTCGACAATTCGCTGCTGCGACTGCCGTTGCAGCCACCTTTGGTTTTGCGGCGTCACCCGCACTCGCGGTGACTGAAATCCAGTGGTGGCACGCCATGACCGGCGGCAACAACGACATCGTCAACAAGCTCGCCGAGGAATTCAACGCCTCGCAGAGCGACTACAAGGTCGTGCCGACCTTCAAGGGCGCCTATCCCGACACGATGAATGCCGGCATCGCCGCGTTCCGCGCCGGCAATGCGCCTCACATCATGCAGGTGTTCGAGGTCGGCACCGCGACGATGATGAGCGCCAAGGGCGCGATCAAGCCGGTCTACGAGCTGATGAAGGAGGCCGGCGAGCCGTTCGACCCGAAGGCCTATCTGCCGGCGATTACCGGCTACTATTCGACCTCCAAGGGCGACATGCTGTCGTTCCCGTTCAACTCGTCCTCGATGGTGATGTGGATCAACAAGGACGAGCTGAAGAAGGCCGGCGTTGCCGAGATCCCGAAGACCTGGCCGGAAGTGTTCGACGCCGCCAAGAAGCTGAAGGCGGCCGGTCACGAGACCTGCGGCTTCTCCAATGCCTGGGCGTCCTGGGCCCATATCGAGCAGTTCTCGGCCTGGCACAACGTGCCGATCGGCACCAAGGCCAACGGCCTCGACGGCTTCGACACCGTGCTCGAGTTCAACAGCCCGCTGCACGTCAAGCACCTGCAGAACCTCGTCGAGCTGCAGAAGGACAAGACCTACGACTATTCCGGCCGCGGCTCGGCCTCCGAGAGCCGGTTCGGCTCCGGCGAATGCGCGATCTTCATGACCTCGTCGGGCTACTACGCCACCGCCAAGAGCACCGCGAAGTTCGACTTCACCTCGGCGCCGATGCCATATTATCCGGACGTGCAGGGCGCACCGCAGAACTCGATCATCGGCGGCGCCTCGCTGTGGGTGATGGGCGGCAAGACGGCGAACGAGTACAAGGGCGTCGCCAAGTTCTTCACCTTCCTGTCGGACACCAACCGCCAGGCCAAGCTGCATCAGGAGTCCGGCTATCTGCCGATCACCACCGCGGCCTATGAGAAGACCAAGACGGACGGCTTCTACGACAAGAACCCCGTGCCGCAGACGCCGCTGAAGGAGCTCACCAACAAGCCGCCGACCGAGAATTCGCGCGGCCTGCGCTTCGGCAACATGGTGCAGATGCGTGACGTCTGGGCCGAGGAGATCGAGGCCGCACTCGCCGGCAAGAAGACCGCCAAGGAGGCGCTCGATTCCGCCGTTGCCCGCGGCAATGCGATGTTGCGCACCTTCGAGAAAACGGCCAAGTAAGGAAACGGCAAAGTCAGGCCGTCCCAGAGGCTTCCTCTCCCACCGGAGGGGAAGCCTCACTTCTATCCCTCACGCGGCGCGCTCAATGGAAAAGTCGGTCGTCTTCAACGGCAAGCTCCTGCCCTACCTGCTGCTGGCGCCGCAGCTCGCGATCACGCTGATCTTCTTCTACTGGCCGGCCAGCCAGGCGATCTGGCAGTCGTTCCTGCGCGAGGACGCCTTCGGCCTCAATTCCGAATTCGTCGGGCTCGAGAACTACGAGGCGCTGTTCGCCCAGCCGGAGTATTACACCGCCATCGGCACGACCGTGGTGTTCTCCTCGCTGGTGACCGTGTTGTCGCTGGGCGTCGCGCTCTTGTTCGCCACCCAGGCCGACAAGAATCTCAAGGGCGCCTCGGTGTACAAGACGCTGATGATCTGGCCCTATGCGGTGGCGCCTGCGATCGCCGGCGTGCTGTGGTTCTTCATCTTCCATCCGACCTTGGGCACCCTTGCCCGGCCGCTGCGCGTCATGGGCTTCGACTGGAATCCGATGCTCAACGGCACGCACGCGATGATGCTCGTCGTGATGGCGGCGGTCTGGAAGCAGGTCGCCTATAATTTCCTGTTCTTCCTGGCCGGCCTGCAGGCGATCCCCAAGAGCGTGATCGAGGCGGGTGCGATCGACGGCGCCGGTCCGCTGCGCCGGTTCTGGACCATCATCTTCCCGCTGCTGTCGCCGACCACCTTCTTCCTGCTCGTCGTCAACATCGTCTACGTGTTCTTCGAGACGTTCGGCATCATCGATGCGGTGACCTCCGGCGGACCGGCCGGCTCGACCACCACGATGGTCTACAAGGTGTTCGCCGACGGACGGCTCGGCGGCGACCTCGGTGGCTCGGCGGCGCAGTCCGTGGTGCTGATGGTGATCGTGATCGCGCTGACCGCGATCCAGTTCCGCTATGTCGAGCGCAAGGTGCAGTACTGATGGTCGAGCATCGCCCGCTCCGGGACCTCGTCGCCTACATCGTGCTCTCGCTGGGCGTGCTGATCTTCGCCTTCCCGGTCTACGTCGCCTTCATCGCCTCGACCTATGACGCTGCGACCGTCGTCAGCGGCAATTTGCCGCTCACGCCGGGCGGCCGGATGCTCGAGAACTACTATCGCGCGGTCTTCGTCGGCGGCTCGCGCTTCATGAACCAGCCGGTCGGCGTGCTGCTCCTGAACTCGTTCATCACCGCGATCGGCATCGCGGTCGGCAAGATCCTGATTTCGATCCTGTCGGCGTTCGCGATCGTCTACTTCCGCTTCCCGTTCCGCAAGACGGCGTTCTGGATCATCTTCATCACCCTGATGCTGCCGGTCGAGGTCCGCATCTACCCGACCTACAAGGTCGTCGCCGACCTGCGCATGCTCGACACCTATGCCGGGCTGATCCTGCCGCTGATCGCGTCCGCGACCGGCACGCTGCTGTTTCGGCAGTTCTTCATGACCATTCCGGACGAGCTGCTGGAGGCCTCGCGCATCGACGGCGCCGGACCGCTGCGGTTCTTCTGGGACACGCTGCTGCCGCTGTCGATGACGACGGTGGCGGCGCTGTTCGTGATCCAGTTCATCTACGGCTGGAACCAGTATCTCTGGCCGTTGCTGATCACCACCAAGGACTCGATGCAGACCATCGTGATCGGCATCAAGAAGATGCTGACCACGACCGACGAGCTCGCCGAATGGCAGCTCGCGATGGCGACCGCCGTGCTGGCGATGCTGCCGCCGGTCGCCGTCGTCGTCTTCATGCAGCGTCTGTTCGTGAAGGGTCTGGTGGAGACGGAAAAATGAGAGAGGCGAAGTGCGAATGGCGAGGAGCGAATGGCGGCATTCGAACATGAAGATCCGTTCGCCTTATCTATTCGCGACTCCCTATTCGCCATTCGCCAGCAATCGCTCGCCGTTCAGGAATCACCGGTAATTACCAATGGCCAACGTCACGCTCCGCAACGTCCGCAAGATCTATCCCGGCGGCTTCGAGGCCATCAAAGGCATCGATTTCGAGGTCGGTGACGGCCAGTTCTGCGTGCTCGTCGGCCCCTCCGGCTGCGGCAAATCCACGCTGCTGCGGATGGTCGCCGGACTGGAGACGGTCTCGTCGGGCGAGATCGACATCGGCGGCCGCGTCGTCAATGCGATCGAGCCGGCCGAGCGCGACATCGCGATGGTGTTCCAGAACTACGCGCTCTACCCGCATATGACCGTCTACAACAACATGGCGTATGGGCTGCGCAATCGCGGCATGGCGGAGACCGAGATCAAGACACGCGTCGACGACGCCGCACGGATCCTCGAACTCGGCACCATGCTGGAACGGAAGCCGCGACAGCTGTCCGGAGGCCAGCGCCAGCGTGTCGCGATGGGCCGCGCGATCGTGCGCCAGCCGAAAGTGTTCCTGTTCGACGAGCCGCTGTCGAACCTCGACGCCAAGCTGCGCATCGCGATGCGGGTCGAGATTCGCAAGCTGCAGCGCCGGCTCGCGACGACGGCCATCTACGTCACCCACGATCAGCTCGAAGCGATGACGCTGGCCGACATCCTGGTCGTGATGAATGGCGGCAAGGTCGAGCAGATCGGGAATCCGCTCGAGATCTACCAGAAGCCGGCGACGACCTTCGTGGCGTCCTTCATCGGCGCGCCGCCGATGAACCTGATGCCTGTCGATGGCGTCCGCGCCCAGCTGCTCGGCGCCGACGCGGTTCCCGCAGACGCCGGACAGCTTGGAATCCGGCCCGAGGATTTCGAGCTGGGAGACGCCGTACCGGCGGGCGGGATCGGCCTCGACCTTCGGGTCGACGCCATCGAGCATGTCGGGGCGGAGACCTATCTCTACGGCGCGCGCCAGGACTCCGGCGGTGATGACAGGCTCGTCGCCACCGCAAACGACGTCATCGTGCGGCTGCCGGGCACCGCGGCTCCCGATGTCGGCACCCGGATTCGGGCGGTTGCGCCCCGGGCCAAGCTGCATCTGTTCTCGGCCGACGGCCGGCAAAGGCTGTCAGTCTAGCTCTTCCACAGCCACGTGGTTCCGGCCCTCGGGGGTGCTTGAACGCCCCGGGGATCGTGACCATATTGCTGCTCAAGGGATGCCATCAGGGTCCCGAAACGTCAAAGTCGCTTCGAGAGGACTTTGTAAACCATGTCTCGTGTTCCTTCGCTCTCCAGCCCGTTCCTTCTGGGCTTCGACGAGATCGAGCGTGTGCTCGACCGCGTCGTCAAAGGTGCCGACGGCTATCCGCCCTACAATATCGAGCGGTTCGAACGCACCAATGGCCAGCCCGAGCGTCTGCGGATCACGCTGGCGGTGGCGGGTTTCACCCGCGACCAACTCGATGTCACCATTGAGGAAAACCAGCTCGTCATCCGCGGCCGGCAGCAGGACGACAAGACCCGGCAATACATTCATCGCGGCATCGCCGCGCGCCACTTCCAGCGCACCTTCGTGCTGGCGGAGGGAATGCATGTGCTCGGTGCGGACCTGAAGAACGGGTTGTTGTCGGTCGATCTGGCCAGGCCGGAGCCTGAGCGGATCGTTAAGACAATAGCGATCAATGAACACGAATAATGGTTCGATGGAACGAGTAGCGGACTCGACCGCTTGAGTCTCAGAAGGAGTCGAGACCATGACTGAAGGTTATGTTGCGTCTGAATCCCCCGTCTCCCTGGAGTCACTGGCCACCTTGGGCGAGGGTCACATTGCCTATGTGAAGCAGATCCGCTCCGAAGACGTGCCGGGACTGTTTCCGCAGGCTCCGCATATCGCGCCGGGACTGAAGCTGTTCGCCTTGCATGCCGCTGACGGCACGCCGATCATGCTCACCGACAGCCGCGAAGCCGCGATTGCCAACGCTTGGAGCCACGAGCTGCAGGCCGTAAGCGTGCACTAGGCCAGACCGGGAGGTCATGCGCGACGGCGTCTTGCGAGACGCCGTTGTTGTGAGACTCAAGCGGCTCATGCACCCTCGACGAGGGCGGTCCCCAGCCAGGGGACGGCCCTTTTTTCTTGCCAGTTTTTCTTGCCAGTTTCTTGCCATGACGATCGTCGAGATGAGTCCGTTGATCACATCGGTGAGCGCGGCCGAGCTACGAAGCGACGCTGCGCTATCGACGGGTCTGCTCGCGCTCAACAATGCGCATGCATCCGAGCTGTCCTGGCTGACGCCCGAGGCGCTCGCACGTCTGATCGGGCAGGCGTGGCGCGCTTGGCGGATCGGCGACGCCGATGCACTGATCATCGCGCTGGACCAGAACGTCGACTACGACAGTCCGAACTATCGCTGGTTCCACGCCCGCTATGATCGCTTCATCTATGTCGATCGGATCGTGGTGGCGCAGAGTGCGCGCGGCCAGGGACTCGCGCGCCTGCTCTACGACAGCTTGATTCGCGACGCGCAAACAGCGGCGCACCAGCGCATCGTCTGCGAGGTCAATCTCGACCCGCCCAATCCGCAGTCCGATGCCTTCCACGCCGCGCTCGGCTTCGAGCCGCTGGCGACAGCCGGCATCCACGGCGGCACCAAGACGGTGCGCTATCTGATCAAGCCGTTGACCTAGCGCGCAATGCGTTTGGACGGACTCGCATGATGCTCCGGACTCCCGCAATCACCGCTCTCCCCGTTCCCTCCCCCCTTGTGGGGGAGGGTCAGGGAGGGGGGTAGCCGCGGGCGCAATCGACGACGCATTGGCGGATGGCTTCAACAACGCGTCCGGCGTTCGGCCTCGGATGCGCATCGGTGACGCGAAGAGCTGAGATCCTTATTTGAGGAACGACTCGCTCGGCATTTTCCCTTGCCGCTGGCGCGATCCGTTGTGCTGGCGGTCGCTCACCAACTGCGTGCGGCATCCTGGGCCACCCCCCTCCCTGACCCTCCCCCACAAGGGGGGAGGGAACGGAGAGACTGGTGATTGTCGAAGTCTCAGCACGAGGCTATTGCGCGGGAACGCAACACGCGCTGGAAGCAGGCAGAAGCGGGCAACCAGGCGCGGAAGCAGTCGTCAGGCCGCCGAGGCCGGCGGCAGGGCCAGTACCGAATAGATCGCCTGGGCATCGCGCGAGGCGCGGAGCTTCTTGGCGACGTCCTGGTCGCGCAGCAGGCGCGCGATGCGCGCCAGGGCCTTCAGATGGTCGGCGCCGGCACCTTCCGGCGCCAGCAGCAGGAACACCAGATCGACCGGCTGGCCGTCCATGGCCTCGAAGTCGATCGGCCGCTCGAGGCGGGCGAACAGGCCGAACAGCTTTTCCAGCTTCGGCAGCTTGCCGTGGGGGATCGCGACGCCATAGCCGACGGCGGTGGTGCCGAGCTTCTCCCGCTGCAGCAGCACCTCGAACACGTTGCGTTCGTTCTGCCCGGTCAGCGCAGCGGCACGCGCCGCAAGCTCCTGCAGCGCCTGCTTCTTACTGATGACCTTCAAAGCCGGCAGGATCGCCTCGGGTGCGACCAGATCGGTAATCGGCATAGGGCGTTCCGAGGTGATTGAACCGTCAGTGTGCGAAATAGGTCGGGACAGACCGGCGTCAAGAAGCTGAGGCGGCAGGCGGGCTTAACCCGTGTCCGATGCGAGGGGCTTCTACCCCAACGCAACGGCCGTGCCAACACCCGCAAGCATGTTCCCGCTGCCTATCCTTAAAGATCGCCGGAGCGTGGCAGCCTGAAGGCACCAACGTTCCGACCGCCTCATTGCACCCGTTCACGACCGTGGCGTGACGTCGCAATCGGCCCGCCAACCACCTGATCAGGAACCGATTTTCCCCTTGCCGCGCGGCCTTCGGACCGCGTCCGTACGTCTACGGCTTCACGGCGGGAGGATCGACCCAGCCGATGTTGCCGTCGGCGCGGCGGTAGATGATGTTCACCCGGCCGCTGGAGCCATGCTGAAAAACCATGCAGGGCGCGCCCGAAAGATCGAGCTCCATGACCGCTTCCGACACCGACAGCCGTTTCAGCGCGGTGGTGTTCTCGGCGATGATCACGGGACTGTAGCCGGTGATCTCCTCGTCGCCCTCGGCCGGCGCCTCGATCACGTAGCTCGGCGCATCGAGCACCGCGCCATCCAGACTGGCCAGAGCCGCGCTGGCTGCATGGGATTTGCGTGCCGAGCGGTCCTTCAGCCGGCTCTTGTAGCGGCGCAGCCGCTTCTCGATCATCAAGAGCGCCTGGTCGGCGCTAGCATAGGCGTCCGGCGCGTTGGATTCGGCCTCGAGCGTGATGCCCGAATCAAGGTGCAGTGCGCAATCGGTCCTGAACCCGAAACCATCCTTGGAGAGCGTGACGTGACCGGAATAGTTGCCGTCGAAATATTTGCGCAGCACCTCGTCGGTGCGCTCGCTGACGCGCCCACGCAGCGCTTCGCTGACGCTGATGCTCTTTCCGGAAATCCGCAGGGTCATGTGTCGCCTCGATTCATGTGAACCGAGTATGACACTAAGCCTATTTGGTTAAGGCGCAATCTTGAGCTGCGGTCAAACTGACGCGGTATCCCGGGTGCGATCGGCGCTGGCCGGCGACGACAGGGCATGGGCCAGCATGCTCTGCTTGTCGCGGCGGCGCTGCACCGAGGACGGGATTCGCATCGCCTCCCGGTATTTCGCGACCGTGCGGCGCGCAATATCGATGCCCGCGGCGCGCAGCTTCTCGACGATCGTGTCATCCGAGAGAATTGCGGAGGGATCTTCCGCATCGATCAGCTGCTTGATGTGGTGGCGCACCGCTTCCGCCGAATGCGCTTCGCCGCCATCGGCCGACGCAATCGAGGCCGTGAAGAAATACTTCAGCTCGAAAGTGCCGCGATTGGTCGCCATGTATTTGTTGGCGGTGACACGCGACACCGTCGATTCGTGCATCTGGATCGCATCCGCGACGGCCTTGAGGTTCAAGGGCCGCAGATGCGCGACGCCGTGCGTGAAGAAGCCGTCCTGCTGGCGTACGATCTCGGTCGCCACTTTCAGGATCGTGCGCGCGCGCTGATCGAGTGCACGCACCAGCCACGTCGCATTCTGCAGGCAATCGGTGAAGTAGGACTTGTCGCCGTCCTTGCGGATCGTCTTCGACAGCTCGGAGTAATACACCTGATTCACCAGGACGCGCGGCAGCGTGTCGCTGTTGAGCTCGACCAGCCAGCCACCATCGGGACCGGGGCGCACATAGACGTCGGGCACCATGGTCTGCGTGCGCGTCGTGCCGAATTTGAGACCCGGCTTCGGGTCGAGCCGTCGGATCTCGCCGATCATGTCGACGAGGTCCTCGTCATCGACGCCGCACAGCTTGCGCAAGGCGGCAAAGTCGCGCTTCGCCAGCAGGTCGAGATGCTCGACCAGCGCCTGCATCGCCGGATCGTAGCGATCGAGCTCGCGCAGCTGGATCGCGAGGCATTCGCTTAAGTTGCGTGCGCAGATGCCGGGCGGATCGAAGGTCTGCAACACGCCAAGCACGGCATCGACATCGGCCTGCTCGGCACCGAGACGATCGGCGGCCTGGCCGAGATCGGCCGGCAGATAGCCCGCCTCATCGACGAGATCGATCAGATACTGGCCGATCATGCGGTCGGCCGGCGAGACGAACGCCACCGCGGCCTGCTCGGCGAGATGATCGGACAGCGTCGTTTCCGCCGCCACGAAGGCTTCGAGATTGTAGTCCTCGTCACCGGAAGCGCCGCCGCCCCATTCGGTATAGGTCGTGGGCGCGGCGTCCTGCGCGGTGCGTGCCGCCGCTTCCGCAGGCTCCTCGGAAAACACGTTTTCGAGCCCGGAATCGAGCGTTTGTTCGATCTCCGTACGGGTGCCGAGATCGCGGCTCATCCAGTCCTCGGGCGCGCTCTCGTAACTTTCGCCGCCGCTGCCGCCACCCTCGGCGAAATCTTCGCCGCCGCCTTCGCCGCCCTCGGAGAACTCGCCGCGCTCGGACATCTGCTGCTCGCCGGCGACCGGCGCCTCGGGACCGTCGCTCGCGCGCTCCAGCAGCGGGTTACGCTCCAGCTCCTCTTCGACGAACGTGGAGAGGTCGAGATTGGACAGCTGCAGCAGCTTGATCGCCTGCATCAGCTGGGGCGTCATCACCAGCGACTGCGACTGGCGGAATTCTAGTCTCTGCGTCAACGCCATGGGAGCAAGAACATTCCCTTACTGGTCCAATTCTTGCTTATCCTAATCTGCGCGCGATGTACACGGCTTGACGAATAAGAAAAACGGAGTATGGCGCGGCGAGAGGACGAGGTTACCGGTCCTCGCAAATCCCTTCGAAACAGCGTTAAGCGCAGTATTTTCCTCGCCTGTCGCAGGGGCGACAAAGCCGACAAACAGCGCGTCCGGTATCCTACAGCCTGAACTCCTCGCCCAGGTAGAGCCTGCGCACGTCGGGATCGGCGACGATCTCCTCGGGGCTGCCTTCGGTGAGAATCTGCCCGGCATAGACGATGTAGGCGCGGTCGGTGAGCCCCAGCGTCTCGCGGACATTGTGGTCGGTGATCAAGACGCCGATGCCGCGATTGGTGAGATGGCGCACCAGCTGCTGAATGTCGCCGACCGCGATCGGATCGATGCCGGCGAAAGGCTCGTCGAGCAGCATGTAGTTCGGGCGCGTCGCCAGCGCGCGCGCGATCTCGACACGGCGGCGCTCGCCGCCGGACAAAGCGATCGACGGTGATTTGCGCAAGCGCGTGATGGTGAATTCTTCCAGCAGCGCATCGAGCTCGCGCTCGCGCTTCTTGCGTGACGGCTCCACCACCTCGAGGACGGCGCGGATGTTCTGCTCCACGGTGAGGCCGCGGAAGATCGAGGCTTCCTGCGGCAGATAGCCGATGCCGAGTCGCGCACGCTGGTACATCGGCAGCCGCGTGACGTCGTGACCGTCGAGCTCGATGGCGCCGCGATCGGCCTTGATCAGCCCGGTGATCATGTAGAACACGGTGGTCTTGCCGGCGCCGTTCGGGCCGAGCAGGCCGACGGCCTCGCCGCGCCGGACATAGATCGAGACGCCGCGCACGACCTGACGGCTGCCAAAACTCTTCTCGATCGAATGCACCGCGAGGAAGCCGGGACGGCGCAACAGCTGCACACCGCCGCCCGCACCGTTGCTGCGCGGCTTGGCGGGCATCGGCTGCGAGGCCGGACGCTTGCGCTGGATCTGCTCGGTATTCTGCGGCGAGCGCGGATTGATGCGCATCGCGGGCTGCGGCTCGCCGCGAGCGGACTCATTGCGGACGGAGTCGGCGAGCACAGCCAGGGGATCGTCGACCTGCGACGGATTGAACGGATCATCCATGGCCGTGATGTCGTCGCGCCGCCGCGCCGAGCCACGCTGGCCGCGCTTGGCGGGACGCCCACGAAACATGCCCAGTAGATCCACCATCCCTGCTTCGCTTACGCCCTTCGAGGCTGCCCGTCACCGGCCGCAGCGCTGGCTCGCCCGCTCACCGCGAGCGAACGCATGTCACCTCACTCGCGGATCACAGGAGCCGCGAGGCCGGCCAAAGCGCGAGCAACGCCCGCGCTCCGGAGTTCATCGTTTGACGGCGAAGTCGCGGTCGCGAGAGCAGGCGACCGCTCGCAAGATCGCAATCGTGTCCGGCATCACCCGCCGCGGTCCAGGCAGCGGCGTTGAGATACGCCAACTGTACCGTCCTGCAACAGAATCCGCCGACCGCTAAATAGAGGCGCTTGCGGCAGGGTTCAACTGCAGCCGCGAGCGTTCCGTTAAATAATTGAGATCACTCAGTTTGTGATCACTTGGCTTTAAGATCACTTGGGTTTGCCTGGACCGAGCTGGAGCGGCGGGGCAGACCCGGCGCCCGAGGCTGTCGACGGACCGCATCCGCCGCCGGTGCCCGAGCCTGAGCCCGCATTCGGCAGCAGCACCTGCACGCCCCTGCCGCTGTCGGATTCGACCCGCGACACGCCGGTCGTCATGTCGACCGTGAGACGGTCGCCGCGCATCACGTTCTTGCATTGGGTCAGCACCACGCCGCCCTGCATCGTGATCATGTTGGTCTTGGTGTCGTAGACTGCGGTCTCGCCGGTCACGACCTGGTCCTTCTGCGTCACCTTGACGTCGCCGCGCGCCTCCAGCCGGCGGATCGCCGAGCTGCCGTCCGGACCCGGCGTCGCAGCCGGCGTGGCCTTCGTCGACTTGGCGCCGCCCGCCTGGGCACCGCCGTCATAGAACACCACCAGCGACTTCGAGGTCATGGTGGTGTCGCCCTGCACGACCTTGACGTTGCCGGTGAAGGTCGCCTCCTTCTTCTTGTCGCGCATCTCCAGCGAAGCCGCCTCGATCTGGATCGGCTGGTCGCGGTTCTGCGAGAACCCCTGCAGCGCGTTCGGCACGCCGGTGGTGGCGCTCTGCGCCTGCAGCGAATCGGCGAGCGCGATCAGCACCAGCGCGGCGACGCCGGCACCGCGCAACGCTGCGGGAATCAAACGGCACGTCGTCATGGGATCACTTCACGTTGCGGGCCGTACGGCCAGGATCGGCGCTCGCCGTCGTGGCCGGCGGCGGAGTCATGTTCTCGAGGTTCATCACCACATTGCCTTCGAAGCGGATCACCTCGCCATTCTCGGTGATGCGCAGCCGGTCCGCCGACAGCGTGCCATTGGTGAGCTTGACGTCGACGCGCTCGTCCGAGCTCACGGTGCCCTTGGCCATGTCGACCGAGGCGCGGCTCAGCCGCGCCTCATAGCCGGTCGACGTCGTCAGCAGGATGTCCTTCTTCAGCTCGAGCTGTTGCTGCTTGGTATCGAACACGCCGGTGTTGGCCTTCAAGGTCACCGTCGACTGGTCCTCCATGAGCACCTTGGCGCGGAGGATGTTGAGCTCGACGTGATCGGGGTCGGTGAGGTCCTGCACCGCGCTCTTGGCGACGAGGTCGTAGGGCCGCTGGTCCGGCGTGAAGCCGGTCAGATGCGGCGTCTCCATCGTGATCTTGCGGCCGGAGATCACCACGTTGCCGGAGAGATTGCCGGTATCGACGGTGACGCGGAAATCGTTGAACAAGGCGACGTAGAGAATGACGGTCATCGCCACGCCCACCGCCGCCGGCACCGCGATTCGCATCGCGCGCACGAGGCGGCTGTGGCGCGCCGCGACGGCGAAGCGCGCCTGCAGAGTGGGGTCATAGGCGGGGTTATGGACCGAGTTCACCAGGGCTCCGACGGGCACAAGACGCGCGCAACAGCGAGCATTCTACCATGGCCATGCCCGCCATTGCAGCCTGGAACTGGCGCGAAATCGCGACGCAGGGCCCCTCTCGATCATTAAGAGAGATTAATGATCGTGAACGGGGCAAGGGCCTCAGGAATGCGCGAAGATGTCCTCGGCCTCGAAACCGCCGAGATCGAGCGTCGCCCGGTGCGGCAGGAACGCGAAACAGGCCTGGGCCAGCGCCAGCCGCCCTTCCCGCGCCAGCATCACGTCCAGCTTCTCGCGCAGCGCATGCAGATGCAGCACGTCGGAGGCGGCGTAGGCGAGCTGCGGCTCGCTCAATGTATCGGCGCCCCAGTCGCTCGACTGCTGCTGCTTCGACAGATCGACATTGAGCAGCTCGCGCACCAGATCCTTGAGGCCGTGGCGGTCGGTATAGGTGCGCGCCAGCCGCGAGGCGATCTTGGTGCAATACACCGGCTGCGGCATCACGCCGAAGGTATGATACAGCGTCGCCACGTCGAAGCGCGCGAAGTGGAAGAGTTTCGTGATGTCGGGATTGCCGAGCAGCGCCTTCAGGTTCGGCGCGTCGGTGTGCCCCTTGGGGATCTGCACCACGTCGGCCGAGCCGTCGCCGGGCGACAGCTGCACCACGCAGAGCCGGTCGCGGTGCGGATTGAGCCCCATCGTCTCGGTGTCGATCGCGACCGAGGTCGTATAGCGGGACAGATCGGGCAGGTCGCCACGGTGCAGGCGGACGGTCATGGATGTCAAAACCTCGGTCGAATCGTGTCGGACGCGGCGGGCCGAAGCGACGCCGCAGGAAGCGCTCAGGAGCCGGCTGTAGCCCGGCGCCGGTAACCAACCTGCAAACGCGCGGGCGCCGGCCCGGGATCTGCCGAGGGAATGCCAGCCCGGCCGCCCCGACGCAAGGGCCGGAGCAGAGGTCGAAGACCGCCGTCGGAGACCAGCCGGCCGCGTCTCGGCGGTTGTGCTGCGGGACGATCACCTCCCGCAAGAGCGGGCTCATCCGCCCGTTTGCATCGCAGCAAGAACGCCGCCCGTCGATCGATGCAAGTCTTGCATTGATCGATGCTGCCTTTGGCTTGGACAGAAAATGCCGGCCCCCCTAGGCACGACGATGGCGCTTGACTTCGGATCTGGAGTGGAGCGACCCAAGGCGGCCGACAGCACCTGCCCAACGACGGCACAATCACATGAGGAGGAAACCGAGATGAAGACACTGACAGGGATCATTGCGGCCGCCGTGCTGGCGGTCTCATCGCCCTTGGCGAGCGCCCGCGATTTCCGCTCCGCCGACGTGCATCCCGCCGACTATCCGACCGTCGAAGCCGTCAAGTTCATGGGCAAGCAGCTCGCGGCGGCGAGCGGCGGCAAGCTCGGCGTCAAGGTGTTTCCGAACGGGGCGCTGGGCTCCGAGAAGGACACGATCGAGCAGCTCAAGATCGGCGCGCTCGACATGATGCGCATCAACTCCTCGCCGCTCAACAATTTCGTGCCCGAGACCGTGGCGCTGTGCCTGCCCTTCGTGTTCCGCGATACGCAGCACATGCGCAACGTGCTGGACGGCCCGATCGGCGACGAGATCCTCGCCGCCATGGAGCCCGCCGGCCTGATCGGCCTCGCCTATTACGACAGCGGCGCGCGCTCGATCTACACGGTCAAGGCGCCGGTCAAGTCGCTCGCCGACCTCAAGGGCCTGAAGATCCGCGTCCAGCAGTCCGACCTCTGGGTCGGCATGATCCAGAGCCTCGGCGCCAACCCGACCCCGATGCCATATGGCGAGGTCTACACCGCGCTCAAGACTGGCCTCGTCGACGCCGCCGAGAACAACTGGCCGTCCTACGAATCCTCGCGCCATTTCGAGGCCGCCAAGTACTACAACATCACCGAGCACTCGCTGGCGCCCGAAGTCCTCGTGATGTCGAAGAAGGTCTGGGACACGCTGAGCAAGGAAGACCAGGCGATGGTCCGCAAGGCCGCGAAGGAATCCGTGCCGGTCATGCGCAAGCTGTGGGACGAGCGCGAGCAGGCTTCCCGCAAGATCGTCGAAGCCGCCGGCGTCCAGGTCGTGACGGTCGCCAACAAGCAGGAATTCGTCGACGCGATGAAGCCGGTCTACCAGAAGTTCGCCGGCGACGAGAAGCTCTCGAGCCTCGTCAAGCGCATCCAGGACACGAAGTAAGCGACCTCGACGTCTCGACGTCAAAGTCGCGACGTTAACGACATCGACCAAGAACAACAAACAGACGTCCGGCGTCGCCATCAGGCGGCGCCGGAGCAAAGCCAGGGGAGGGACGGGGAATGACGGACCCACATGTCGGAGACCACGAGCACGGGGAAGGACGGCCGTCGCGCGGTCCGCTGTCGCGGATCAACGCGATCATCGCGCGGCTCGGCATGTATCTGTCCGTCGCGGGCCTGCTGGTCATCGTCACCATCGTCTTCTACCAGGTGTTCGGCCGCTACGTTCTGAACTCCAGCCCGACCTGGACCGAGAATCTGGCACTCGTCCTGATCCTCTATGTCACCCTGATCGGCGCCGCCGTCGGCGTCCGCGACGCCGGCCATATCGGCATGGACAGCCTTCTCGTGATGCTGCCGGACTCGACGCGCGAGAAGATCGAGCTGGTGATCCACGTGCTGGTCGCCCTGTTCGGCATCGCCATGGCCTATAATGGCTGGATCCTCGGCGCCTCCGTCGGCACCGTGAAGATCGCCAATCTCGGCCTGCCCGAGCTCGTCCGCTACATCCCGCTGGTCGTGTCCGGACTGCTGATCGTCTCCTTCTCCATCGAGCACATCATCGCCCTGCTGCGCGGTGAAGAGGTCGTCCCGTCATGGAACTGATCATTCTCGGCGCCACCTTCTTCGGCTTCCTGATCCTCGGCGTCCCCGTGGCGTTCGCGATCGGCCTCTCCGCCATCTGCACCATTCTCTACGAAGGCCTGCCGGTCGCCGTCATCTTCCAGCAGATGATGTCGGGGATGAACATCTTCTCGTTCCTCGCCATCCCGTTCTTCGTGTTCAGCGGCGAGCTGATGCTGCATGGCGGCGTCGCCGACAAGATCGTGCAGCTCGCCAAGAACCTCGTGGGGCACATCCGCGGCGGGCTCGGCATGTCCAACGTCGTCGCCTGCACCTTGTTCGGCGGCGTCTCCGGCTCGCCGGTCGCCGACGTCTCGGCGATGGGTGCGGTGATGATCCCGATGATGAAGAAGGAAGGGTTCGACACCGACTACGCCGTCAATGTCACCACCCACGCCTCCCTCGTTGGCGCGCTGATGCCGACCAGCCACAACATGATCATCTATGCGCTCGCCGCCGGCGGCAAGGTCTCGATCGGCGCGCTGATCGCGGCGGGCCTCCTGCCCGCGCTGGTGCTGATGGTCTGCATGCTGGTCGCGGCCTACGCCGTCGCCGTGAAGCGCGGCTATCCCGCCGGCAAGTTTCCCGGCTGGTCGGAGGTGGCCCGCTCGTTGGCCGCGGCGCTGCCCGGCCTGCTGATCGTCGGCATCATCCTGGCGGGCATCCTGTCCGGGGTGTTCACAGCGACCGAGTCCGCCGCCGTCGCGGTCATCTACACGATCCTGCTGACCTTCTTCATCTACCGCACCATGACCCTGCAGAACTTCCTCCGGGCCGCCGCCAAGGCGGTGAAGACCACCGGCGTGGTGCTGCTGCTGATCGGCGTCTCCACCATGTTCCAGTACCTGATGGGACTTTACGAAGTCGCCGATTTCGCCGGCGACCTGATGAACAAGGTCTCGTCGCAGCCCTGGGTCATCTTCCTGCTGATCAACGTCATCCTGTTCCTGCTCGGCACCTTCATGGACATGGCGGCGACGATCCTGATCTGCACCCCCATCTTCCTGCCGATCGCGATGAAGGCGGGCATGGACCCCGTGCAGTTCGGCATGCTGATGCTGATCAACTGCGCGCTCGGCCTCAACACCCCGCCGGTCGGCACCACCCAGTTCGTCGGCTGCGCCATCGGCGGCATCTCGGTCGGCGCCGTCATGCGCACCATCCTGCCGTTCTACGGCGCGCTGATCGCAGCACTGATGTTCGTGACCTACGTTCCCGGCTTC
Organism: Bradyrhizobium sp. SZCCHNS2022; assembly: GCF_032377575.1. Taxonomy (NCBI): domain Bacteria; kingdom Pseudomonadati; phylum Pseudomonadota; class Alphaproteobacteria; order Hyphomicrobiales; family Nitrobacteraceae; genus Bradyrhizobium; species Bradyrhizobium sp. SZCCHNS2022. The sequence goes on from NZ_JAUHHZ010000001.1 coordinate 5,783,344, forward strand.
TCGCTGTGGCTGCCGCGGCTGCTGATGGGGTATAAGGGGTAGCTGTGCCGAGGTTCGCCGGCTTCGGCCGGCGAACCTCGGGCGCATCCCCTGCTGCGTTCGTTCTCGACTTGCCGCCACTGCCTGCCAAGCACTCGACATCTGTCGTCGGTAGCAATACGGGTGAACGAGCATGGCCGCACTGTCACACTTCTTGAATCTCGATCTCGTGCTGACGTCGCGCGCCGACCTCACACCGCTGATCACGCATCTGGACCAGAGCATCTACGTTCTGCATCATCAGGAACACGAGCAACAATTTTTGCTGGTGCTGGAGATCAACGATGCAGGATCCCGGCATCCGACCGCATGCACGGAGCAGTTCCTGACCGTGATCGAAGCGCTGCCCGAGCCCGCAAAGGCGCTGTGGGACAGCTGCACGTCGCGCACGTTCTCCTATGGCTTCGAAGGCGGCCGCGACTTCCCCGCGCTCGACGTGACGATCCCCGCCGATCTCCTGCTCCGGATCGCCGGGCTGGGTGCGGACGTCGGCATCACCGTGTATCCCTGTCAGATCGGCGACGAAGATGGCCCCGAACGGAAGAACGCCCGAGATGCACTACCCTGACGGTCAGATCGCGAGACTCGGCGACGAGGTGAGCGTCGCCGGCATGAGCGGCAGGGTCGTCTGCTCGATCGACACCAGCGAGTACTCCGACGACTATCCGGAACAGGCCTGGGCCTATCTGCAACGGGGTGTCATGATCGTTTGGGACCGGCAGGGCCTGACACATTATGACGAACCGGAGGCCGGCATGATCCTGGTCCGGCGTCACCGAGAGGTTTAGTTGGGACGAGCGCCATGAAATTTTTGCCACGCGCCGAGACGCGTGCGCTAGAGCAGAGGCTCGGGCGAGAGGTCGCCTCCCACGGCGAGCCCAAATCCATTCTCTACTACAAGAGCGGCAGGCGCGACTATTCCGCAGCTGCAAATGCGATCGCGCACGCGGCCGGAGCCATGTCCGAGGCGACGCTGCTGTTCCTGTTCAGTCTGAGCGGCGACGGCTACGGCGAGCACGACGCCCATGACGAGCGATGGCGCGATTACCGGCGATGGCGGACCGCGCATGGCGAGACCCGCCGGCTGTACGACGCGCCGGGTCACCGGTTCGAGGCAGGCGAAGCGGCGCTGCTGTCCGAACTGATCGGCTTCGCGCTCGATCTCGGCTGGGATGCGGTGTTGACCGCGACGCCTGGACGCCAGCTACTCGTCCTCTCTCATGACGACCGGCTGGAGATCTATCGCGGCTTCGGCGGCGGCGCGCTCGTCAGACAGCTGATCGCGATCGACGGCTGGCAACGCGCCGAACGATCATGAAGACAGGGGTGACCATGGCTGGCCGGCGACCTCTGTGCATCGTGATCCGCATCCCCAGCACCACGCTGTCGCGCGACGAGTTGGAGGCGGCGTTGAGAGGCCGGCTCAGCCGCTACGAGCCATCCGGGGATGGCACCTCGGCCTACGCCCAGATCGACATCGCGGATGAACCCGATGCATGGGCCGCGGCACTCGATTGCCTGCAATCGGCGGGAGACGCCTTGCGACGCCTGAACGCCGACGGCCGCATTAAATCGCCGGTCCTCGACATCGCCGTGCCCTTTCCGTCGTCGCTGGCGGCGACCTCCTTGAAGGTCCCTGCCGCCTGGCAGCGGTCGCCGGTCAGGCCGGCATAGGCATCGAGATTTCGATCTATTGCACATGTGACAATTGACGTTCGGCACCATCGATGGGCCGCCCGTCGGGACGGCATGCCGCGCCAGCAGTGGATGGCGCCATGGGTCCGCTGCGTCGAACCGCCTTGCAACGACGGACACAAATGAAGAAGGCAGGCCGGAGCGGGCGAGGTGTCCGGGACGCCGGCGACGAGGAGCCCGTCATGAAGCCGTTGCTGGAACAGGTCGACCGCGAGCTGATGCAGGACGACCTGCTCATCCGTGTCGCCTCCGGCCTGTGCGGCGGCGTGGTGACGCTGGTCGGTGTGCTGCTGCTGGTTGGCTTCACGGCCCGCGGCGTCGACCGGTTTCCCGGCGGCTGGCCGCTGGCGATGACGGTCGTCATCCTGGCCTTTGTCTTTGGCGTCCCGCTGGTGCTGCGCAGCGTGACCTCGCGCCGCACCGCCCTCGGACGCTTCCTCGCCCGTCACGCCACGCTGGGCGCGCTGCGCCAGCCGGATGATGTCACGCTGTGGATCATGCTGCCGGCGATCGCGCTGACGGTGATGCTGCGCCGGCTGGGCGTCAGCGGCGAGGCGGAGACCGAGTAGTCGGCCGTTGCCCTGATCGCGGCAGATTCATGGGTTTGCCACCCGCGTCGGTTCGGGTCACGGTCCGGCGCGCGGCGCCCTGCTCTCGATCCATCCGCATCGCCGACATCACCGGCAGGTCGTTTGCGCGATCGACACCGGCGAATATTCAGACGACTATTCCGAGCGTGCCTCCGCCAACCGGCAGCGCTGGCGACCATCGTCGAGATGGTCAGGGCCCAATGAAGAGGAACTTGCAATGGGCGCAATCGGATTCATCGGTTTGGGCGTCATGGGCGAGCCGATGTGCCGCAATCTCGCTCTCAAGTCCGGCGCCACGGTGCTCGGCTTTGATCGCGCGGATGCACCGCTGCAGCGACTCGCCGCGGTCGGCGTCGTCAGGGCCACATCGCTCGCGGAGCTGGCGCGCGAGGCGGAATTGATCTTCATGGCGTTGCCGAGCGGCAAGCATGTCCAGGCCGTGTGCGACGGCGACGACGGCCTGCTCCGTCACGCCGAGGCGCGTCACACCATTGTGGACCTCGGCACCTCGCCGGTGCAGGCCACCCGCGAGCTCGCGGCGCGTTTCGCGGCCAAGGGCGCCGCCTACGCCGATGCACCGATCGCCCGCACCCGGCAGGCGGCCGAGGACGGCACCTTGAGCGTGATGGTGGGGGCCGATTCGGCGACGTTTGAAAGAGTGCGACCGCTGATCGCGATGTTCGCCACCGACATCACCCATTGCGGCGGCGTCGGCGCCGGCCAGGTCGTGAAGATCCTCAACAACATGGTGCTGATGCAGACCGTGGTGGCGCTCGGCGAAGCGCTGGAGACCGCCAAGCGCGCCGGCCTCGATCCCACGCTGCTGTTCGAGACCCTGGCCAAAGGCTCGGCCGACAGCTTCGCGCTACGCAACCACGGCATGAAGGCGATGCTGCCCGACACATTTCCCGAGCGCGCGTTCTCGACCGAATATGCGCGCAAGGACATCGGCTACGCCCTCGATCTCGCCAAGTCCGTGCAGATCGATCTGCCGGGCGCGGAGCTCGCCGAGCGACGGCTCGGAGAGGCGATCGCGGCGGGGTATGGCGATCTGTATTGGCCGGTGCTGGCGCGCGTGATCGCGGCGTCGCGCAAGGAGTGACTCATCGAGCCTTCGTTGGCCGCTCTCGACCGCGGAGAGCGTCTGTGACGGCGAGCTGATAGGGGCATCCTCTTGCGTCTATAAGCCCGAAGCCTCGCCGCATCGCTGGAGCCGATCCAGGGCTCCCTTTTGCCGGCTTCGATGAGACAAGCGGAACGGGCGGCCTGCCCCTTGCGGATATGACACGGTATGGGTCCCCCGCCTCGCGCTAGGGTTTCTACACGATTTGGAGGGCTTTGCCGGCAACGAGGATTTGGAAGCGGGTCATTCCGTTGTGAAAGGTGATTGGCCCGGGAGGCCGGTGCGAGGCGTAGCCGGTCCATCCCCCAAGCTTTGCGATAATCCATGCCGCCCACTCGAGGGTGTTGGGTCGATGCGGGTTCTCCTGAAGCTTGGTCCTGCCTTTCATGGTTTTGTTGATGGCGGCCAGCACTTCGATTTCTTCGGGTGTGAAGGCGCATTTGATCGGCAGTTGTTGACCACCGTTGCGGGCCTGAACGAGCTGAATGACGATACACGCCGCTTTGGTAGCGATCGCCACCAGCTTGATCAGGGCCTGGGCGCTTTCGAGCTGGCTGTCCTCGATACCCAGACCCTGGCTCTTCAGCGAGCGAAAGAGCTGTTCGATGATCCAGCGCAGCTTGTACCAGGAGACGATCTGCCAGGCATCGGCCGCCTTGGCGATCGAATGAGTGGTCAAGAGCAGCCAATGAACGGGCTCGGCGCCCTTCGGAGGATGCAGCTCGACGACTTCCGCGAAGCCGATCTTCACGGACTCAGGCAGCCCCTTCATGCCGGGTCGCGCGGGCCGTTTGAGCTCGACGGTTCCGAAGCGCAGCGAGAGATGGGCTTGGCGAGCGCGGCGATCCATGCGCTGCGGAAGGTCGATCACCGCCTTGTCGCAGAAGCGCGCTCGCTCTACGGCTTGATAGAGCGTGCTGCCGTCAGCCAGCGCATGATCGTGCATGGCTCGCGTCAGCAGGTGGACGTTGTCGCCAGGCGTCAACGCCCAATGCGCAAAGAACTCCCCTTCGCGATCATTGACAACGGTGATCATGCGCGCTGCAGCAAGAACCTCGCAGCCCTGCTCGGCCGTCGTTACCCAGCGCGCCGATTCCTTGTTGGCCAACTCCCGCTGGTCGTGAGGGACCTTAACCTTGCCCCGGCGCGTCCACACCTCGCCACCGGTGAGACCGAGGCAAGCTCCGCTGTCGGCATCAACCGCCATCATGGCATGCAGCAGCACACCGCGGGCATTGCCTTTGCCGACCTTGCCCAGTCCGCGCCGGCGTCCCCGCTGCGTTTGGAACTTGACCTCGCTGGTGTCCTGGATCGCCAGCACATGCCGTCCACCGACGACGGCCGCCGTCTGCCTGCTCCAGCCCTCAATCAGCCGATCGATCGTGACTTGCGGATTGTTCACGAACCGCCAGTACGCCATGTACGCGGCCCAGTCACCCCGCGCCATCTGGCGCAGGCAGACGCTGCGCGCACAAAGCATAGCCTGGACGAACGCCGCCCCCTTTTATCGAGGCGCACGTCGCCAAACTCGCCCAATGACAAATCCGGCTCTCGCTGCATCTCCAACGCTCCTTCAAATCAAAGCGTCGGATACAGAATCATACAACAGGCATAGACGGCGCAACATCATGACAACCCGAGTCAATCTGTCGCGCAAGACGTGTAGAAACCCTAGCCGCCTCGCGGGGAGGACACAGGCGGTTGATCCTCGCGGGACATCTTCTTCGACAATCCCGTACACAACCAGCGCCCGCCTTACATGAAAGACCTAAAGTGTTGTAATAACACAGATAATTTACACAATGATCCCCGAGACATTTCCGCAAGCTCGATCTCTCAGACCTGGGTGCGTTGCGGCTCGGAGGCAACTCGCCATCGTGCGTCGCATCGCCGGCAGAGACAGGAGGTCGAGTTGTCGGAAAACAATGCGAAGTATTCAGCCCTGGTCGAGATCGCTAAGTGCAGCGGCGATCTTAAGCGTAACTATGGCGCCAATCGGGGCGCGCTGCTGACGTTGCTGCTTGCATATATGATCACACGGCCCGTCCGCGTGATGGGATTGGCATCAGCCATCGTTCTAAGCAGCCCCCTTTGGGCCGCTAAACTCAGCTGGTTCGGTTGGGCCGCCCGCTTGCTGCACAACTGATTCCATAGAAAGACAAGCTACTGACAACTTAGATGGTAGAAAAACTAGAACGGCCCATGCGAGATGCGCGCCCAATTCCCACCTGAGATGATCAAGGATCTTGTCCGGCTTCTGGCATCAGCAACTGCTGAGACCAAGGCCTACGATGTACCCGCACTATGCCGCCGAACGAGTCTTCGTGATGGAAGCGAAGACGAAGCATACTCTAGCAGATTCCGGTATGCGCAAAGCCGCCTCCGTCACCTCCCCTGGTTGGCGGCCGTCGTTACTGATGATCCGGGAGCTGCGGCGTTGCGCAACGCATCGATAGGAGCTGGGTGCGCGCGCATGGCCGCCGGCGGGCGGCTGCCGAGAAGCAACAACCCGGCATTAACCGCGGCGTCAATTTGAAGGATGACGCGCTCCGCATGCCGTATGATCAGTCCCAGCCGGAGCCGGGTCGCAGTGCCGCGCTGAACTTCACGCAAGGGGGCTAAAGGCTGCACGACGCGGGAGGCTCATGCGCGGCGCGCGAGGATCACAAGGAAGCGCAAGATATGCTCGATGACGTGTTGAGCGGCTTGATCGGTGGCCTTCTCGCGAAGAGCATGTCGAAGGTGTTTCCACCGCAGGAGGAACACGAGTTGGCTCACGTTCCCTTTGATGCCATCCGGCAGCGGAACAAATGGCTTTATCGCGGTGCAGGAGGCGCCTTCTTGCTTGGTTTTCTCCTGCCGCTGCTGGCTCTCGCGACGGGGAGCGCGAACGCGCCCTGGCGCAACGAATGGCTGTGTGGCGTCATCTTCGGTCTTCCATTCCTGACCTTCTACGTCCTCTTGGGGGCGATCTGGGCGTTTCGTGGAAGACCACGGCTGCGAGAATTCGTGTTCTATGCCGAGAGACAGATGGAGACGAACATATTTGTATGCCACACGATGGGCGTACCTATTGCGGTGCTGGGCGTAGCGTCGCTTGTGTTGACGCTCAGCTAGCCGAGAGCAGAACTCCTGCTAATCGGCCAACCTGCGCTTTCCATAGACGTCACATAGCACGACAGCCATCGACCGATGCCCCGGTCTGGCATCGACAAACATCTCGTCCGCGAGTTGCAGCCGGTTCATGAACTTGACCTGAAAGTCGCTCCAGCCGCCATCGCACCAGGCGCGAAGCAGCAAGGGCCCATTGGTCTGCTCGTCTCTCAGCTCGTAACCGAGGGAGTGAGGTTCTACGAGATGGCGTCTGCCTTGATAGACGAAGGCCAATAGTGCTCGCGTCGCGATCGCATCACAGATGATCCTGGTGCTCATGGGCCCTCACGACGAACTAAACGCTCCCTCATCCTGGCATTGCTTTTAGTCCGCATAGCAGCCATCTCCAAACTGCCCGTCGTGCCAGTCTGTCGCAACATCTGGGCTTGCACCGTCGGGCAAATCAGCTGCACATTTCCGCGCGTCCCTGCTGCCGCATGAGGGGCGTGTCGCGACCGTCACGAGACGTTGGCAGTGGGATGCGATGGGCGTGTGTCGTTGCAGCGTGAGCTAATCGCGCGGACGAACGGCGATGCACGCACGGTCAAGTCGCGTGGTCCTGATATCCCGATGCTGATATCAACTCATGTCGAGGCCTTCGCTTCGCGTGAGGATGGTGGCCAACAAGCCCGGCGCACCAGGGAGAACGCGAAGCAGCCGTTAAAACCGTTGCGCAGGGAGGGCCGGATGATCCGGCGCGTACCTGTGGTTCCTGCCGCCAGCATTTTTTCTCGCTGGCGGGCCATGGGTGCAGTCGGCACCCGGCTCTCCCTGCGCCCTCAGAATTTCGAGGGCGAGACCATCAGCACAGCTCGGGCGCGGATGCGTCGCGAGGCTGACAGATCTTGCCTGAACGAGAAAGACCACGGCGGTCATGGTGATCATTCAACACGAAGGCGGTGCCCACCCTCCCCTGGAGGGGGAGGGTCGCCTCACGGAGAGCGAAGCGAAACGTGAGGCGGGGTGGGGTGATCTCTCCTCTGGCGCTGGCGTGCGTGGAGAGATCACCCCACCCCGCTCGCCCGCTTCGCGGGCGATCGACCCTCCCCCTCCAGGGGAGGGTGGGAGCTCGCGGCCGCCCCGACATCCCAAAATCGAAACCGAGCTCAAAGCGTCAGCCGCAATGCGCGACAATGCCTGCTCGCATGAGCGACATATCATGCGCCGTCAGCATCTTCGGGATGTCAGGGGAAATTCTAGAAGCCGAGCCTCAGCTCGGCGGCGCCACGCGGAGCTCGAAGAGCGAAGCGTGGTGCCCAGGAAAGGACTCGAACCTTCACGGCCGTTAAGCCACTGGCACCTGAAGCCAGCGCGTCTACCAATTCCGCCACCTGGGCATGTGGAGGCGGTGTGTACGGATCGAACGGCGGCTTGTCAAACCGCTCGGAGCCCAAGATGACAATTTTTCTCACGCCAGGCGCAAAAACACGGCTCCCTTTTCCGCGGTGCGGGCGATGGGCTATACAACGGCGCAAGATGGCGGGCCGCGGGGTGCGAATCGCCGCTGACAGGCTTCTCGTCCGGGGCGGATCGACCGCCCGGCTATCCCAGGAATGATCCCAATGGCATCGAATCTGGACACCCTCGTCACCGTGTTCGGCGGCTCCGGCTTCGTCGGCCGCAACGTCGTCCGGGCGCTGGCCAAGCGCGACTACCGCATCCGCGTCGCGGTGCGCCGGCCGGAGCTCGCCGGCCATCTGCAGCCGCTCGGCCGCGTCGGCCAGATCCACACCGTGCAGGCCAATCTGCGCTATCCCGACTCGGTCGCGGCGGCGCTGCGCGACAGCCATGTCGCGATCAACCTCGTCGGCATCCTGACCGAAAGCGGCGCGCAGACCTTCGACGCCGTGCAGGCCGAGGGCGCCGCCACCGTCGCCAAGGCCGCGGCCGCCGCGGGCGCCCGGCTGGTGCACGTCTCGGCGATCGGCGCGGACGCTGAATCGACTTCCTCTTACGCGCGCGCCAAGGCGGCCGGCGAAGCCGCCGCGCTGGCCGCGGTGCCGGAGGCCGTGATCATGCGCCCCTCGGTCGTGTTCGGCCCCGAGGACCAGTTCACCAACCGCTTCGCGGGCCTCGCCCGCATCGCGCCGTTCCTGCCGCTGGTCGGCGGCGGCGAGACCAGGATGCAGCCGGTCTATGTCGGCGATGTCGCGAATGCCGTGGCCGACGCCGTGGACGGCAAGGCGCAGCCAGGGGCGACCTATGAGCTGGGCGGGCCGGAGGTGCTGAGCTTCCGCGAGATCATCAAGATCATCCTGGAGATCACCGACCGCGACCGCATGCTGCTGCCGCTGCCGTTCGGTCTGGCGAAGCTGCAGGCCGCGTTCCTGCAGTTCGCGCCGGGCCCGCTGAAGCTGACGCCGGACCAGGTCGAGCTGCTGCGCCATGACAACGTCGTGTCGGAGGCTGCGAAGGCGGCGGGGCTCACGTTGCAGGGCCTCGGCATCACGCCGGATTCGCTGGAGGCCGTCGGCCCGCAATATCTCTGGCGCTTCCGCCCGGCGGGGCAGTTTCAGCGCAAGAATGCGTGAGGGGCACAGCTGTTAACCGCCGTCATTGCGAGGAGCCAACGGGTCCGCGCAAAGCGCGGCCCGATGACAGGCTCCGCGACGAAGCAATCCAGAGCCGCGCGGCGTAGCCCTGGATTGCTTCGCTTCGCTCGCAATGACGAGCGGATAGAGCGGCGAGACTACTTCCCCAGCGCCAGCGCGATCAGGCCCAGCGTGCCGACGATGACGCGCCACCAGGCGAACAGCACGAAGCCGTGGCGGGTGACATAGCCGAGGAAGGCCTTCACCACGATCATCGCGGTGATGAAGGAGACGACGAAGCCGATCGCGATGAGGCCGAGGTGATCCGACGTCATCTCGGCGCGGCTCTTGTAGAAGTCGTAGACGAAGGCGCCGACCATGGTCGGGATCGCCAGGAAGAAGGAGAACTCCGCGGCCGAGCGCTTGTCGCCGCCGAGCAGCATCGCCGCCACGATGGTGGCGCCGGAGCGCGACACGCCGGGGATCATCGCCATGCACTGCGCGACGCCGATCCACAGATACATCATCAGCGGATAGCGCGTGGCGTCGTGCTCCCGCGGCTTGAGATCGATCTGATCGACCCACAGCAGGATGGCGCCGCCAACGATCAGCGAGAAGCACACGACCCAGGGATCGAACAGCAGCGCCTTGATGTATTTGCCGGCGATCAGGCCGACGATGACGGCGGGCAGGAACGCGATCAGCACGCCGATGATGAAGCGGCGGTCGTCAGGGTTCGTCAGCGCGCCGATGGCGACGCGGGACAGCTTGAAGAAGTACAGCGCGACGATGGCAAGGATGGCGCCGAGCTGGATCAGGATCGCAAAGCTCTTCCAGAAGCCTTCATCGCCGAGCCCGAAGAAGCGTTCCGCGAGCAGGAGATGGCCGGTCGAGGACACGGGAAGAAACTCGGTGACGCCCTCGATGATGCCGAGAAGCACCGCCCGCAGCGTATCTGACATCATTGATCCGATCCATGATTGCCGGCAAAACGCCGCCCTTCTCGCCTATTCGGCTGCCGCCCGCAATTGCAAAAAGCGCTGCGAGCGGCCACATCGGATGAATGAACCGGCGCGCCGTCGGCGTTACGAATCAGCAAGAGGTGACGCCGGAACGCGGATCCGGCGGGGTGATTCGCGGTCCCGGACACGCCGTTTCCCGCATGCCGGCCCGTCGCCCTACTGCTTACACTTTCGCCGACCATGCGCTAATGGTCCGATTCGCAAAGCCGCCGTGCGCCGGTATCGGGACCAGGACTCGGTGCGAACCGATGCTTGATTGTTCGTTAAGCGCCAGTCACCGCGGAATCGTCGAAAGGCTCCATGTACACGCTCTACCACCATCCCTTCTGTCCGCATTCGCGTTTCGTCCGGCTGGTGCTCGGCGAGTACGGGCTCGACCTGCGCCTGGTGGAGGAACGCGCCTGGGAGCGCCGCGAGGCGTTTCTCGTGCTCAATCCGGCCGGCACGACGCCGGTGCTCTCGGTCGACGGCATGCCGGCGGTGCCCGGCGTTGGCGTGATCGCCGAGTTCATGGATGAGACCTGCGGGCCGGATGCGGGCGACCGCCGGCTGATGCCGACCTCGCCGGCCGAGCGCATCGAGGTGCGCCGGCTGATGGACTGGTTCAACACCAAGTTCTTCGAGGAGGCTTCGAACCTGCTCGTCACCGAGCGCATCTACAAGCGTTTCATGAACGAGGAGGACGGCGGCGGACCGCCGTCGACCGACGTGATTCGCGCCGCCAAGACCAATGTGCGCTATCACCTCGCCTATATCGGCTGGCTGGCGCAACGGCGCAATTTCCTGGCCGGCGACCGCCTGACCTATGCCGACCTCGCCGCCGCCGCGCATCTCTCCGCGATCGATTATCTCGGCGACGTGCCATGGATCGAGGACGACGCCGCGAAGGCATGGTACGCGCGGGTGAAGTCGCGGCCCTCGTTCCGGCCGCTGCTGTCCGACTGGCTGGCCGGCGTGCCGGCGTCGCGGACCTACGTGGATCTCGACTTCTGAGCGGCGCCGCGCCAGACGCCCTGAGGGCGGCGCTGGCGGCCGAGGCGCTTAAGCTCGGCTTCGATTGCGTCGGCATCACCGCGCCGGTCGTGAGCCCCGAGCGCACCGCCGCCTTCGAGCGCTTCCTCGCATCGGGCCAGCACGGCGACATGGACTGGCTGGCGCGAGAGCCCGCGCGCCGCACCGATCCGAGGACGCTGTGGCGCGAGGTTCGCTCGGTGATCATGCTGGGCGTCAATTACGGTCCGGACGAGGACCCGCGTGCGATCCTCGCCCAGCGCAGCCGCGCCGCGATCTCGGTCTATGCCCGCGGCGACGACTATCACGACGTCATCAAGAAGAACCTCAAGACCTTGGCGCGCTGGCTGGTCGCGCAGGCCGGCTGCGACGTGAAGGTGTTCGTCGACACCGCCGCCGTGATGGAGAAGCCGCTGGCGGAAGCAGCGGGGCTCGGCTGGCAGGGCAAGCACACCAACCTGGTGTCATCAGGCTTCGGCTCGTGGCTGTTCCTGGGCGCGATCTACACCACGCTGGAGTTGCCGGCCGACGCGGCGGAGAAGGATCATTGCGGCTCATGCCGGGCCTGCCTCGACAGCTGCCCGACGGCGGCGTTCCCGGCGCCCTACAGCCTCGATGCGCGGCGCTGCATCTCGTATCTGACCATCGAGAACAGGGGGCCGATCCCGCGCGAGTTCCGCCGAGCGCTGGGCAACCGCATCTATGGCTGCGACGACTGCCTCGCCGCCTGCCCGTGGAACAAGTTCGCCCAGGCAGGACGTGAGGCGAAGCTGGCCGCGCGCGAACAGCTGCGGGCGCCTGATCTGGCCGAGCTGGCGTCGCTCGACGACGCCGCGTTTCGCGCGCTGTTCACGAAGTCACCGGTTAAGCGCATCGGCCGCGACCGCTTCCTGCGCAACGTCCTGATCGCGATCGGCAACTCCGGTGACGTGGCGCTGCTGCCGGCCGCCGAGCGGCTGACCGCCGATCCGAATCCGCTGGTTCGCGGCGCCGCTGTCTGGGCGCTCGGTCAGCTGCTCGACCCGACCTCATTTGCCCAACGTGCGACCGGCGCACTGGCAACGGAGGCCGACGACAGTGTCCGTGCGGAGTGGCAAGTGCGATGCTGACGACGGTTGCCTCAGCCCATCTCGCCGACGGCCGCCAGCATGCGCGCAATGTCCTGCGGCCGCGACAGCCGGTGGTCGCCATCCTGGATCATGGTCAGCACCACATCCTCTGCCGGCAGGCGGTGGGTCAGCGCAAAGGCATGCTGCCAGGGCACGTCCGGGTCCTGCGCACCCTGCAGGATGCGCACCGGGCAGCCGACATTGATGGCGCTGCCGAGCAACAGGTGGTTGCGGCCGTCCTCGATCAGCGCCCGCGTGATCGGATAGGGCTCGCCATACTCGGACGGGCGCATCCAGACGCCATGGGTCTCGATCTCGGTCCGGATCTCCTGAGAGAAGCCCTTCCACATCAGCTCCTCGGTGAAGTCGGGCGCCGGGGCGATCAGGACCAGGCCGGCCAGCGTCGCGTCGCCCGGGGCCTTCAGCAACTCGCGGGCGAGCAGCAGCGCCATCCAGCCCCCCATCGACGAGCCGATCACCACCTGCGGCCCGCGACAGAACTGCCGGAACACGGCTACGCTCTCCTCCAGCCAGCGGCCGATGGTGCCGTCGACGAAGCGCCCGCCGGATTCGCCATGGCCGGAATAGTCGAATCGGACGCAGGCGCGGCCGCGCTCGGCCGCCCAGGCGTCGAGCGCGAGCGCCTTGGTGCCCTTCATGTCGGAATTGAAGCCGCCAAGCCAGAACAGCCCCGGTGGCGTCCCCGGGCGCGCCCGCACCGCGATCTGGCGCGACTGCTCACCGGCGCCGACAGCGATGAAGGTAGGGAGATCGGTCGATTCGATAGCTTGGTTCATGGATCGTTACCCCCTGGCGGACGTTGTGTGGGCGAACCGGCCGTTTCCGTCAATCGGGTCGCGGGGATACCGTGCGGCTTGCGAAAGCGATGCGCGCACTCTATGTCCCCGGGCGGAACCACAAGGCTCGGCCCGCGCAGTGAGCGCCCGTCCTGGCCGGCTGGTCCCTTTTGGGGGAATAAGCCGTCACGCTGACTGCGCGTGCGACGCAAGTGCCGCGAGGACGGGGCGGAATTTCGACGCACCGAGCACGCGCGACCTTGCCCGCAAAGGCATCTTCCTTCAAACTAGCCGCCTTCTTCCACAACCTTGGAGAACTACCCATTCGCCGCCCCAATCGAGCCCCGCCCGCTGCCGTCAAAGACGGGCCGCGCACCAATGATGAGATTCGCAATGCGCAGATCCAGCTGATCGACGCCGAAGGCACCAACCGTGGTGTCGTCGAGACCGTTGTCGCGATCAAGATGGCGGCCGAGGCCGGCATGGACCTGGTCGAGATTTCGCCGAACAATTCGCCTCCCGTCTGCAAGATCATGGACTACGGGAAGTACAAATATTCGGCGCAGAAGAAGGCCGCCGAGGCCCGCAAGAAGCAGAAGGTCGTCGAGATCAAGGAGATCAAGCTCCGTCCGATGATCGATGACCACGACTACGACGTGAAGATGCGGGCGATGCAGCGCTTCTTCGAAGAGGGCGACAAGGTCAAGATCACCCTGCGCTACCGCGGCCGCGAAATGGCGCACCAGGAGATCGGCACCAAGCTGCTCGACAAGGTGAAGTCCGACGTGGCGGCGTTCGCCAAGGTCGAGCAGGACGCCAGGTTCGAGGGCCGTCAGGTCGTCATGGTACTGGCCCCGCGCTAGCCCCACGGGATACCGACGCGCCAAACCGGGCCCGCCACGCGATTGGCGGGCTTTTCTCTTGGAGCGGCCCGGTCAGGACCGCGTCGCCTGCCACCGCCCGCTGCAGGTCCCGGCCGAGCCTTTTCCGCTCCAGCGGCCGAAGCCCGAGGTCGCGCCCAGCCGCCCGTTACCGCTGGCCGAGGAGCCGCCCTGCGAGACCCGCACCGTGACGGCGCCGCCGCGGCCGACCGTGCCGGTGATGTTGGCGGAGCCCGCCGAGGTCACCCGCCCGCCGCTGATCTGTACCGGGAAGCTGTAGCCCTGGTCGCAACTGCCGGCCTCGGTGATGATCAGGACGGTCCAGGGACCGTCGAAGCCGGCGGCGCGAGCCGGAGCGGACGACACGATTGCGGCCGCGGCCAGGACGGCGGCGGCAGTGGAGGGGACGATGCGGACCATGAGCGGACCTCGGCTTGGTTAATGGAAGCTGATCATGGGTCGGAATAGCTGATTCCGTGGTTCGACGTTGCCAAGCGCCATTGTCTCTGGCATAAGCGCGGCCTTCGTCGCCCGGCTGATCAAGGGCTGCCGTGGCGATGACCTGTGCGGGTGGATCCTGGTTTGGATCCGAAACCTGAGCACAACCAACGCTCTAACGAGCAATTTCGCCGGACGGCGCCGCTCTCGCGGGCGGCTTGCCGTTGGCATGAAGGAGAGCCAAATGCCCAAGCTGAAGACCAAATCCGGCGCCAAAAAGCGCTTCAAGGTGACTGCCACCGGCAAAGTGATGCACGCCCAGCGCGGCAAGCGCCACGGCATGATCAAGCGGACGAAGAAGCAGATCCGGCAGCTGCGCGGCACCCGCGTGCTGTTCAAGACCGACGGCGACAACGTCAAGAAGTACTTCTTGCCGAACGCCTGACCGGCCTCTCGCTTCCGAAACCCTGGCCGCCTCAAAGCCGCGGCTGATCGTCATCTCTGAATCCAAGGATTTCCGTCATGTCTCGCGTCAAACGCGGTGTGACCGCTCACGCCAAGCACAAGAAAGTCTTCAAGGCCGCCAAAGGCTATTACGGCCGCCGCAAGAATACGATCCGCACCGCCAAGCAGGCCGTCGAGAAGGCCGGCCAGTATGCGTTCCGCGATCGCAAGCGCAAGAAGCGCACCTTCCGCGCGCTCTGGATCCAGCGCCTGAACGCAGCCGTGCGTCCGTTCGAGCTGACCTACAGCCGATTTATCGACGGCCTGTCCAAGTCCGGCATCACCGTCGACCGCAAGGTGCTGTCGGATCTCGCGATCAACGAGCCCGCCGCGTTCGAGGCGATCGTTGTGAAGGCCAAGGCGGCGCTCGCCGCCTGATCGCCTTCCGCATCGTGAGGACTTCAAAAGCGGCCGACGCTCTCGGCCGCTTTTTGCTGTCCGGTGCCATCACTGCTTTCGCTTGACCCCTGTCGCCGTCGCGGCGACAACCCAGCCGCCTTTGTCCCGCGGAGATTTTGACCGTGTCCGACCTCGCCTCGCTCGAAACCTCGATCCTCGACCAGATCGCCGCCGCCGGCGATGAAGCCGCGCTGGAGGCGGTGCGCGTCGCAGCCCTCGGCAAGAAGGGCTCGATCTCGGCGCTGCTCGCCACGCTCGGCAAGATGTCGCCGGACGAGCGCAAGACGCAGGGCGCGGCCATCAACCTCGCCAAGGACAAGGTCACGCAGGCGCTGACCGCGCGCCGCGACGTGCTCAAGGCCGCCGCGCTCGACGCGAGGCTCGCGGCCGAGACCATCGACGTCACTCTGCCGCTGCAGGACACGCCGGCCGATACGGGGCGCATCCATCCGCTCAGCCAGGTGATGGACGAGCTGACCACGATCTTCGCCGACATGGGCTTCTCGATCGCGGAAGGTCCTGATGTCGAGACCGACGACTACAACTTCACCAAGCTGAACTTCCCGGAAGGCCACCCCGCACGCGAGATGCACGACACGTTCTTCTTCAATCCGAAGGAGGACGGCTCGCGCATGCTGCTGCGGACCCACACCTCGCCGGTGCAGGTGCGGACGATGCTGAGCCAGAAGCCGCCGATCCGCGTGATCTGCCCGGGCCGCACCTATCGCATCGATTCGGACGCGACCCACACGCCGCAATTCCACCAGGTCGAGGGCCTGGTCATCGACAAGGGCTCGCATCTCGGCCACCTCAAATGGATCCTGCACGAGTTCTGCAAGGCCTTCTTCGAGGTCGACCACATCAACATGAAATTCCGGCCGTCGTTCTTCCCGTTCACCGAGCCGTCGCTCGAGGTCGACATCCAGTGCCGCCGCGACAAGGGCGAGATCCGCTTCGGCGAGGGCGAGGACTGGCTGGAGATTCTCGGCTGCGGCATGGTGCACCCGAACGTCTTGCGCGCCTGCGGCATCGATCCAGACGAATATCAAGGCTTCGCCTGGGGCATGGGCATCGACCGCATCGCGATGCTGAAATACGGCATGAGCGACCTGCGTCAGCTGTTCGAAGGCGACGTCCGCTGGCTGTCGCATTACGGCTTCAAGCCGCTGGAGGTGCCGACCCTGGCGGGGGGATTGAGCACGTGAGCGAACGGGTGCCCATAAATCCATGGAACGCAGAGAAGCTCTCTGCTCTCGATCTCGCCAGGGTGAAGATCATCCGAGATAACGCCCAACGCAAAGGAGCTATAGAGCTAGTTGCGATGTGCGACGCTCAAATAGCGGAGCGCCAACCGGTTAGACCCCCTCGCGCGCGAAATGCGGCAGAAGCCGAAACTGGCGATTTGGTGATCGAATATCATTTCGTTTGTCGAAACGATCGCGGCGTGACTTTCAACCCGGACGGCACTTTCTGGAGCACGTCGTGGGTTGTTGGGGAAGATGTCCTCAGAAAGAGCTTGCGTTATGGGCCGAAGCTCGCACTTCACACTTCGAAGACCGAGCCATCTTACCGGCAAGGCAAGATTACCGACTATCGGCGCGTCGATGATTTTGCTGACGGCAAAGTTGAGTCGAGAATCGACTTTCTTGTGGTCCCCGACAATACACCGCTCGACTGGGCCGGAGCCGGAACTGGCGAGAAGGGCTACAAGCGCGTCAAATCATCTGGAAATGCGATAACAACTAACTTGATCGATGGCGAGTAATCATGAAATTCACGCTGTCCTGGCTGAAGGACCATCTCGACACCGATGAGACGGTGGAGAAGCTCGCCGACAAGCTCACGATGATCGGCCTCGAGGTCGAGCATCTCGAGGATAAGGCGAAGCTGCTCGCGCCATATAGGATTGCGCGTGTCGTCTCCGCCGAGCAGCACCCGAACGCCGATCGCCTGCGCGTCTGCATGGTCGACACCGGTGATGGCGGCGCGCCGGTGCAAGTCGTCTGCGGCGCGCCGAATGCGCGCGCGGGGCTGGTGTCGGTGTTCTCGCCGCCGGGCACCTACATTCCGGGCAAAAACATCACGCTGTCGGTCGGCACCATCCGCGGCGTCGAGAGCCGCGGCATGCTGTGCTCGGCGGCCGAGCTGCAGATCTCGGACGATCACGACGGGATCATGGAGCTGCCGGCGGATGCACCGATCGGCAAACCTTATGCGGAGTGGGCTGGCCTCGGCGATCCGCAAATCGAGATCAATTTGACGCCCAACCGCCAGGACTGCACCGGCGTGCACGGCATCGCGCGTGATCTCGCCGCGGCCGACATGGGCAAGCTCAAGGACCCCGGCATCAAGCCGATCAAGGGCGAATTCCCCTGCCCCGTGACCGTCGCGGTCGAGGACGAGAAGCTGTGTCCGGGCTTCGCGCTGCGGCTGGTGCGCGGCGTCAAGAACGGCCCGTCTCCGACATGGCTGCAGCAGCGCCTGACCTCGATCGGCCTGCGCCCGATCAACGCGCTGGTCGACATCACCAACTACATGACCTTCGACCGCGCGCGTCCGCTGCACGTGTTCGACGCCAAGAAGGTCAAGGGCAATCTGGTCGTCCGCCGCGCCCGCGACGGCGAGACCCTGCTCGCGCTCGACGGCCGCACCTACACGCTCGACAAGTCGATGTGCGTGATCGCCGACGATGCCGGCGTCGAATCGCTGGCCGGTATCATGGGCGGCGAGGCCTCGGGCTGCGACGCTGATACCACCGACGTGCTGATCGAATCGGCGCTGTGGAACGAGATCAGCATCGCCCAGACCGGCCGCAAGCTCGGCATCAATTCGGACGCGCGCTATCGCTTCGAGCGCGGCGTCGACCCGGCCTTCATGGTGCCGGGCCTGGAGATGGCGACCAAGCTCGTGCTCGATCTGTGCGGCGGCACGCCGTCCGAGACCGTCGTCGTCGGCAACGCCTATGGCGATGACCGCATCATCGACTTCCCCGTCACCGAAGTGAAGCGTCTCGCCGGCATCGAGGTGCCCTTCCCGGAGATGCGGCGGATCCTGACCCATCTCGGCTTCACGCTGGCCGGCACCGGCCCGGTCGTGAAGGTCGCGGTGCCCTCGTGGCGCAGCGATGTGCACGGCAAGGCCGATATCGTCGAGGAAATCGTCCGCATCGTCGGCGTCGACAAGGTGCCGATGACGCCGTTCGAGCGCGGCGACGCGCCACGCAAGCCGGTGCTGACGCCGCTGCAGCTGCGCACCCGCCGCGCCAAGCGCGCGCTCGCCGCGCGCGGCATGGTCGAGGCGGTGACGTGGTCGTTCATCTCCAAGCCTGCGGCCGAACTGTTCGGCGGAGGGAAGGCCGAGCTCGCGCTCGCCAATCCGATCGCGTCCGATCTTTCCGACATGCGCCCGAGCCTGCTGCCGGGCCTGATCGCCACCGTGCAGGCCAATGCCGACCGCGGCTTCGGTGACGTCGCGATCTTCGAGGTCGGGCAGATCTTCAAGGGCGATCGCCCGGAGGATCAGTTCGTGGCCGCCAGCGGCATTCGCCGCGGCATCGCATCGTCCAAGGGACTCGGCCGCCACTGGAGCGGCTCCCAGGCGGCGAATGCCTATGACGCCAAGGCCGATGCGCTCGCGGTCCTCGCCGCGGCCGGCGCACCGATGGCCTCGCTCCAGATCGTTGCCGGCGGCCCGGCCTGGATGCATCCGGGACGGTCCGGCACCATCCAGATGGGACCGCAAAACGTGCTCGGGCATTTCGGCGAGCTGCATCCGCGCACGCTGGAAGCGCTGAAGGCCGACGGTCCGCTGGTCGCCTTCGAGGTCATCCTGGATCGCATCCCCGCGGCCAAGGCGAAGCCGACGCGCGCAAAGCCGGTGCTGGAGCTCTCGGCGTTCCAGCCGGTGTCGCGCGACTTCGCCTTCATCGTCGATCGCAAGGTCAAGGCCGGCGACATCGTGCGTGCGGCGCAGGGCGTCGACAAGAAGCTGATCACGGACGTCACCGTGTTCGACGTCTACGAGGGCAAGGGCATCGACGACGGCAAGAAGTCCGTCGCGATCGCCGTGACCTTGCAGCCGCGCGACAAGACGATGACGGACGAGGAGATCGACGCCGTCGCGGCGAAGATCACCGCCGACGTGGCCAAGAAGACCGGCGGCACGTTGCGCGGATGAGCCTGTCCGGGCTCATTCCGTCCGACCTCAGCCCGTTTGCGACGGTCGCATTGGCGATCACGGCCTTGATCGCAGCGACCGCGCGCGGCTTCTCCGGATTCGGCTCGGCGCTGATCTTCATGCCGCTCGCGAGCAGCTTTGCTGCGCCCCGGCTCGTCGCGCCGTTGCTGCTGGTGATCGACTTCGTCTCGATGGCACCGACCGTGCCGGCCGCATGGCGCGAGGCCGATCGCAAGGCGACCGCCGTGATCGTCGCCGGCGCCCTGGTCGGCGTGCCACTCGGCACCTGGTTCCTCACCCGGCTCGATCCGGTGACGGTGCGCTGGATCATCACGGGCTTCGTGATCGCGCTTCTCGCGCTGCTGCTCTCCGGCTGGCGCTATCGCGGCAAGGAGTACACGGCGCTGTCGGTCGCCGTGGGCGCCGTCTCCGGCTTCTGCAGCGGCGTGGCGCAGACCGGCGGCCCGCCGATCGTCGGCTATTGGCTGGGACGGCCGGTCCCCTCCAAGATCGCGCGGGCGAACATCGTCCTGTTCTTCGGCGCCTCGGATCTCTTCGCCATGATCAGCTATGCGAGCAGCGGCCTGATCACCTGGGACTCGCTCAAGCTCTCGCTCCTGATCGGCCCGGTCTATGCGCTCGGCGTCGCGTTCGGCGCCTCGCTGTTCGGTCGCGCCAGCGAGCACGTGTTCCGCGCCATCTGCTATGCGCTGATTGCGATTGCCGTGATCGCGGGCCTGCCCGCTCTCGACGGCGTGCTCGGTCGGGGCTAGCTTCCCCCACAACGAGACCGACCGGGAGGACGCCATGATCGATCGCCGCACAATGCTCTCGCTTGCGTTGGGCACGGCCGGAGCCGTGGCAGCACGATCCGTGTTTGCGCAAGGCACGAAGACCGGCACACGCATCGTATTCCTCGGCACCAAAGGCGGACCTCGGGTCGGTGAGGGCGCATCCAATCCGGCCAGCCTGGTCGTCGTCAACGGCACGCCCTTCGTGATCGATTGCGGCATGGGCGTCAGCCGCCAGCTCGTCAGAGCCGGCGTGCCGATCCCGTCGGTGAAATACATTCTGATCAGTCACCATCATTCGGATCACAATCTCGAATACGGCAACCTGGTCTACAATGCCTGGGCCGCGGGATTGTCGACACCCATCCAGTCGTTCGGGCCGAAGGGGCTGGAAGCAATGACCAGGAGTTTTTGGACAACCAACAAGTTCGATGTCGATACCCGCATCGAGGACGAGGGCCGCCCCGATCCGCGACCGCTGCTGATTGCGAAGGACATCGATGACGATGGCGTCGTCCTGAAAACGGCGGACGTCACGGTGACCGCGTTCCGCACGCCGCATCCGCCGATCACCGACAATTTCGCCTACAAATTCGAGACGGCAGACGGCACGATCGTGTTCTCGAGCGACACCGCCTACAATCCGAAGCTCGCAGACTTCGCAAAGGGCGCCGACGTGCTCGTGCACGAATGCCTGTACGTGCCGGCCGTCGACCGGCTGGTGCTGAAGACGAAGAACGGATCGACGCTGAAGAAGCATCTGCTCGAAAGCCACACCACCACCGAGGATGTCGGCCGCATCGCTGCGGCGGCCGGTGTGAAGGTGCTGGTGATGAGCCACTTCGTTCCGGGTGACGATCCCGAGGTGACCGACGAGGATTGGACGCGCGACGTCAAGAAGAACTACGCAGGCCGCATCATCGTAGCGAAGGACCTGATGGAGCTGAAGCTGCCGGTGTAGGGTAGGCAAAGCAGCTGCCGTCAGGCGGCAGCGTGCCCACCGTCGAACCGCAAACTCATCAGCAGGATGGTGGGCCCGGCGCCACAACGATCTCGAACGCGGACACAGCACGGCTGCGCCTTTGCCCATCCTACAGTCGTCAAGATAAAATCGTGCGGCTCAATCCTCCGGGGAAGCCGCCCGCCCCTTGCGGCGGCGGTTGCGCGGCCGCTCGTTCTGTTCCGCCTCGGGATCCTTCAACGCTCCGATCCGGCGCAGCGCAGCTTCGGCGGCGCGCTCGCCGGAATCCCAGGCGCCGTCGACGGTGCCCCACAATGTTTCATGCGTGGCTTCGCCGGCGAGAAACAGTGGCCCCAGGGGCTCGCTGAGGATCTTGCGGGCGCCCTGACTGCCGGGCGCCGCCGCCGACATCGCACCGAGCACGCCCGGCACCTGGCTCCAACGCGTTGCCGCGGAGGACTTCACGGCAGCGGCAGCTTCACTGCCGAACAGCTTGCCGATCCACTCTTTGGCGAAAGCGGTCATGGCCGCCTCGCCCTGGGCCGAGAGGTCGCGACCGAACGAACCGGCGACATCGACGGTGCACAGCGACGAGCCGCCGATATTGGCGAGCAACAAGCCCGTCCGGTTCGAGTTGCTCTGCTCGACGATCACCTCGTCGCGCGACAGGCCGAGCGGATTGCCCGACAGCATCAATGCGATGTGATCATAGCTGCCCAGGCTGAGCTTCGCCGCGGCCTCGAGCTGACGCTTCGGCAACTCCGGCGTGAACTTGATCGCGCCCGACGCCAGCACGTTCGTCGATACCGTGAGAATGACGGCGCGCGCTGCGATCCGTCCCGCTGGCGTCTCCACGGCGACCTCGCGGTTGCTCCACACGATGCGCGTTGCCGGCGTCGACAGCGAGACCGGCAACGACTCGCCGAGCTTGCCGACCAGCGTGCCCAAACCCTGGCGGCAGGCGAGCGGGGCGCTGCGGTCCTGGGCACGCGCCTTGTCCATGGCCGAAAGATCAGCGAGATCCTTGCCGGTCGCGCCGGCGCCGAGCACGAAGGCTGTGGTGTTCCCCCAGTCGCCGAGGTCCTTGGGCAGCGCCGCCGCGCAGGACGTATCGAGCTTGCCGCGCGCGGCCTCGTCGATGGCGCGGTTGGCGCGCACCAGGCCGGCGAGGAACTGCTCGGTCTCTCCGGGCCGCGCGTTGCGGCGGCCGACGCGGATCTTCTGGCCGATGGGCGCTGCCACCACGTCGACGCCAACACCGCGGGCGAGCTTGCCGATCGGATTGCTGTCGGCATTGAACAGCCAGCGTGCACCGCGATCGAACGGCAGGCCGAACGTCGCGACATCCGTGCTGCAGCGGCCGCCGATCTGCGGCGATGCTTCGATCAGGATCACCTTGCGGTTGGCGGCGACAACACGGCGGGCCGCAGCGATGCCCGCAGCTCCCGCCCCGATCACGACGATGTCAGCTTCGCGTGGAACGGCCGCCTGCGCGCTGCGGAGGACGGGCATGGCGGCGAGCCCCGCGGACGCAGAGAGAAAGCCGCGGCGCGTGAAGTTCATGTCATGGTTTCCGAAAGCTTTTGAAGGCAACGAATTCGTCGAATTTGCCGCATCTATCGCGCTGCGGCAACCGGGATGGTAAACGTGATACCGTCTGCGACGCTTCGACTATGAACCAAATTGCAACCGCAATCGACCATCATGGAAGAAGGGAAAAGCAGGCGGCCGGCAAGGACCGCCCGGGGAGCGTTATGGGTATCGTGCTCGATCAGATCGGCAGGCTGATTGCCGCCTATCTCCAGAAGGAGATCCCGGGCTATGAGCCGTTCACGCCCAGCGATCCCGACTATCTGCGCAAGGACGTTCAGCCCGGCGACGTGCTGCTGGTCGAAGGCAACAGCCGCATTTCCGGCATCATCAAATACCTGACACAGTCGACCTGGTCGCATGCCGCGCTCTATGTCGGCCCGATCGACGGCGCTGTCGAGCCTGACGGCGAGCCACATGTGCTGGTCGAGGCCTATGTCGGCGACGGCGTGATCTCGGCGCCGTTGTCTAAATACTTCGCCTATCATACACGCGTCTGCCGGCCCGTCGGCCTCACCTACGAGGATCGCCACACGGTCTGCCGCTACGCCATCAACCGCATCGGCTTCGGCTACGACACCAAGAACATCGTCGACCTGATGCGCTATCTGATTCCCATGCCGATCCCGCAACGCTGGCGTCGGCGCATGATTGCGCTGGGCTCGGGCGATCCGACCAAGATGATCTGCTCGGCCCTGATCGCGCAGGCATTCGACGCCGTCCGCTATCCGATCCTGCCGAAGATTACGCGCGCGCCGTCGCGGCGGGCCAAGCGCGAGATCCTGCACATCCGCGATTCATCGCTATACATGCCGCGCGACTTCGACATCTCGCCGTATTTCGAGATCGTCAAACCGACCATCGTCAACGGCTTCGACTACACCACGCTCCACTGGGCCGACAAGCAGAAGCCGCTCGCGGAGGTAGCGGGCGAGTTCGCCGTGTTTCCAGGGGCCGTCACATCGCCGCCGCTCGTTCCTGAAGCGGCTGACGAAGAAGCGGCGCAGCCGGTTGAGGTTGAGGAAGTGATGATCGAGAAGGTGAGCGAGCGGCTGGTTGTCAGCGAGCATTTCCTCGTCGCCGAGCCCGTGCGGAAGGTCGCGCCGCGCCGAGTTGCACCGCGGCGCGAGTACAGTCCGAGGACTGACACAAGGGTCTCACATCGAGCGTAGCGCGTTGCGTCTCCCCGTTCTCCAGGGGGAGAGGATTGCATCGCGATCGCGGCTAACAGCCCGCTTCCGAACGACGGACCTTACCGGTCCGACCGGCTGATCACATCCATCAGTTCCGCGATCTTCTGGCGCTGGTCGGCCTTGTCACCGGAGGCGATCGCGTGCTCGACGCAATGCCCGACATGGTCGCGCAGGATCTCCTCCTCGACACGACGCAGGGCGGCGCGCACTGCCGAGATCTGTGTCACGATGTCGATGCAGTAGCGGTTGTCCTCGACCATCTTGGAGAGGCCCCTGACCTGCCCTTCGA
Source organism: Bradyrhizobium sp. SZCCHNS2022 (assembly GCF_032377575.1). Lineage (NCBI taxonomy): Bacteria > Pseudomonadati > Pseudomonadota > Alphaproteobacteria > Hyphomicrobiales > Nitrobacteraceae > Bradyrhizobium > Bradyrhizobium sp. SZCCHNS2022. Next base: position 5,807,636 of record NZ_JAUHHZ010000001.1, read on the forward strand.
TCCGGCTCAAACGTTTCTGACAGGAAGTCTTGATGTCGTCGCGCATGGGCTCTATATACCCCTACAGGGTATAGGTTTCAAGAGGCGAGGCTGGCAATGTCGGAAACCGAACGCGGGCATGGTGTCGCATCGAAGCAATCCGGCGAATGCGGCTGTGGATCCGGGACAGACACGGCTGAAACCAGACAACGCCCGACGGCTGCAGAGGCGTGTTGCAGTGATCGTGCCGAACCCGCCTCGACGGACGCCGGTGGTTGCTGTGGCGGACACGACGATGCGCCGCCTGCTCCGGTGAAGGCCAAAGACCCGGTCTGCGGCATGTCCGTCGACCCGCTGACGTCCAAGCACCGCTTCGAGCACGCTGGGCAAACGTTCCATTTCTGCTCTGCGGGCTGCCGCACCAAGTTCGCCGCCGACCCCGCAAAGTATCTCGCGCCCGCTGCGGCTCCAGCGTCCTGCTGTGGCAGCCACGATCACCATGCGCATCCGCAAGATGACACGAAGGTCATCGACCCCGTCTGCGGCATGAGCGTCGATCCCGCCACGTCGAAGCATCGCTTCGACCACGACGGCCACACCTTCCATTTCTGCTCTGCGGGCTGCCGCACCAAGTTCGCCGCCGAGCCTGCAAAATATCTCGGCGAGCGCGAGCCACCGCCGGAGATGCCGGCGGGGACCATCTACACCTGCCCGATGCATCCGGAGATCCGGCAGGAAGGCCCGGGCACCTGCCCGATCTGCGGCATGGCGCTGGAGCCGGATGTGATCAGCCTGGACGACGCGCCCAATCCCGAGCTCGCCGACATGACCCGACGGTTCTGGATCGGCGCGGTGCTGGCAGCACCTGTGGTCGTGCTGGAGATGGGCGGGCACCTCGTGGGCGGTCATGGCCTGATCGATCCCATGTTGTCGAACTGGATCCAGTTCGCGCTGGCGACGCCGGTGGTGCTGTGGGCCGGATGGCCGTTCTTCGTGCGCGGCTGGCAATCGGTCCAGACCCGCAATCTCAACATGTTCACGTTGATCGCGATGGGCACAGGGGTGGCCTATGTCTACAGCGTGATCGCGACCTTGATGCCGCAGGCGTTTCCACCGGCATTCCGCGGCCATGGCGGCACTGTCGCGGTGTATTTCGAGGCGGCTTCCGTCATCACCATCCTGGTGCTGCTCGGCCAGGTGCTGGAGCTGCGCGCGCGCGAGGCGACCTCTGGCGCGATCAAGGCGCTACTGCAGCTCGCGCCGAAGACGGCGCGGCGGCTCGACGCCGACGGCAACGACCACGAGGTCGAGATCGCCGAGCTCGCGGTCGGCGATCGCCTGCGTGTGCGGCCCGGCGAGAAGGTGCCAGTCGACGGCGTCATTCTCGAAGGCCGTTCCTCGCTCGACGAGTCGCTGGTGACGGGCGAGTCGATGCCGGTGACCAAGGATGAAGGCGAGCGCGTCATCGCCGGCACCCTGAACCAGACCGGCAGCTTCGTGATGCGCGCCGACAAGGTCGGCCGCGAAACCCTGCTGTCGCAGATCGTGCAGATGGTCGCCGACGCGCAGCGCTCGCGCGCGCCGATCCAGCGGCTCGCCGATCAGGTCGCGGGCTGGTTCGTGCCGACGGTGATTGCCGCGGCCATCACCGCCTTCGTCGCGTGGTACGCATTCGGCCCCGAGCCGCGCTTCGCCTTCGGGCTGGTCGCGGCCGTCAGCGTGCTGATCATCGCCTGCCCCTGCGCGCTCGGCTTGGCCACACCGATGTCGATCATGGTCGGCGTCGGCCGCGGCGCGCAGGCGGGCGTGCTGATCAAGAGCGCCGAGGCGCTGGAGCGGCTGGAGAAGGTCGACACGCTGGTCGTCGACAAGACCGGCACGCTCACCGAAGGCAAGCCGAAAGTCACCGCGATCGTCACCGCTGATGGCATCGACGAGGCCGACGCGCTGCGGCTCGCCGCCAGCGTCGAGCGCGCGAGCGAGCATCCGCTCGCCGAGGCGATCGTCCGTCACGCCAGCGAGCGCAAGCTCAAGCTGGCCGAGGTCAAGAACTTCGACGCCCCGACCGGCAAGGGCGCGCGTGGCGAGGTCGATGGCAAGGCGGTGGTGCTCGGCAACCCGACCTATCTCGCCTCGCTCGGCATCATGACCGATGCGCTCGGCGTCGAGAGCAAGCGTCTGCGCGAGGACGGCGCCACCGTGATCACGATGGCCGTCGACGGCAAGCCGGCGGCACTGTTCGCGATCGCCGATCCGGTCAAGGCGTCGACGCCCGAGGCGCTGAAGGCGCTGGCGGCCGACGGCATCAAGGTGATCATGCTGACCGGCGACAACCGCACCACGGCGACCGCGGTCGCGCGAAGAATCGGGATCACCGAGGTCGAGGCCGAGGTGCTGCCGGAGCAGAAGAGCGCAGTGGTCGCGCGTCTCCGCGCCAGCGGCAAGGTGGTGGCGATGGCCGGCGACGGCGTCAACGACGCGCCGGCGCTGGCGGCGGCCGATGTGGGCATCGCCATGGGCACCGGCACCGACGTCGCGATGGAGAGCGCCGGCGTCACCTTGCTGCAGGGCGATCTCGGCGGCATCGCGCGGGCGCGCAAGCTGTCGGCGGCTGTCATGAGCAACATCCGCCAGAACCTGTTCTTCGCGTTCATCTACAACGCCGCCGGCATCCCGATCGCGGCGGGCATCCTCTATCCCGTGTTCGGCATCCTGCTGTCGCCGATCATCGCGGCCGCCGCGATGTCGCTGTCGTCGGTGAGCGTCGTCGGCAACGCGCTGCGGCTGCGAGCGACGCGGCTGTGAGGAGGCGTACAGCCTATCCTTCGTCATTGCGAGGAGCCAACGGGTCCGCGCGAAGCGCGGCCCGATGACAGGCTCCGCGACGAAGCAATCCAGAGTCCCGCCCACCACCCTGGATTGCTTCGCTGCGCTCGCAATGACGGACGAAGCAGTCTGGGCGCATCGTCTTGCGGTGGGGAGGATGGACTTGCCGAAGCCCTCGGCCATGTCTACCTCCTGACGCGGGGTTCGCAGAGAGGGTCCACGACCATGATCGATGCCGCCATCAAGGCGCTTTCGCAGATTCTGTCGCCGCCGATGCGCTCGATCCTGTGGCGCTCGATCGGGCTGGCATTGGTGCTGGTCACGGTGCTGGCCATCGGCCTGCAGCGGCTGCTGACCTGGCTCGCCACCGCTGGCGAGGGCTGGGCCGAGACGATGCTCGGGCCGAATTCGCACGGCACGCTGGAGGTGCTGACCTGGATCATCTCGATCGCGGCCGGCTTCGGCGTCGTGTTCGGCGGCATCATGCTGATGCCGGCGATCACCTCGGTGATCGCGAGCCTGTTCGTCGATGACGTCGCCGACCTGGTCGAGCGCGAGCACTACCCGGCCGAGCGGCCCGGCGTCGCGCTGCCGTTCGGCATCGCCATGATGGAAGGCCTGAAGGCCGCCGGCCTCACCATCCTGATCTATCTGGTCGCCCTGCCCTTCGTGTTCCTGGCCGGCGCCGGCTTCGTGATCTTCTTCGTCGCCACCGCCTGGCTGCTCGGCCGGGAATATTTCGAACTGGCCGCGATGCGATTCCGGCCGCCGGCGGAAGCCAAGGCCATGCGGCGCGACAATGCGGTGACCGTGTTCACGGCCGGACTGGTCATCGCCGCGTTCGTCACCATTCCGATCGTGAACCTGGCGACGCCGCTGTTCGGCATGGCCTTCATGGTCCATCTGCACAAGCGGCTATCGGGGCCGCGGCCCGAGCTGATCGAGCCGTCGCCGGAGCGCCGGCTGCGCAGCCTCTAGCGCCATCATCCGCGGCGACAGGCTGGCGGGCTTGTTGCGGGCGAAGGGAATGAGAACGAAGCCGAGCAGCGCCACGCCGGCGAGCATCGCCCAGGCCTCGTTGACGCAGAGCGCCAGCGAGGCCTTCTCCACCAGCGGCCGCACATAGGCGATCGCCTGCTCCTCCGTGACGCCACGCGGCCGGTTGCGCAAAAGCTCCGGCGCGAGCCCGATCGCCTTGGCGGTCGCGGTGTCGCCGGCCATCAGGCGATCACGGAACGCCTGCGCATGCTGGGTGACGCGGCCATAGATGACGGTGTCGATCAGCGCAATGCCGATCGCGCCGCCGAGATTGCGCATCAGGTTGAACAGGCCGCTGGCATCGGCGACCTCGGCCGGCGGCAGATCGCCGAGCGCGATCCGCGTCGGCGGCAGCAGGCAGAACATGATGCCGACACCGCGCACCACCTGCGGCCAGAACATCTCTTGATAGTCGGCGGTCGGCGGCTGGAAGGCGCTGGCGGCGAGACCGATGCTGAACAGTGCGAAGCCGAACGCGGTCAGGACCCGCGCGTCGACCTTGCCGTCGAGCGCCGTCACCAGCGGGGCCGCGACCAGTTGCGCGACACCGGTCACCAGCATGATCTTGCCGATCTCGAACGCGTCATGGCCGCGCGTGAAGGCGAGGAACACCGGCATCAGATACACCGAGCCGAACAGGCCGATGCCGAGGCAGAAGCTCGACAGGCAGCCGAGCGTGAACGAGCGGCGCTGGAAGCTGCCGATGCGCAGGATCGGATCGCCTGACGCCAGCAGGCGCTGGATCAGCAAGGTGAGACAGGACGCGCTGAGCACCAGCAGCGCAATGCAGTTCGACGACAGCCAGCCGCCCTTCGGCGCCTCCTTCAGCCCGAGCTCGAGACTCCCCAGGGAGACCGCGAGCAGCATCAGCGCGAACAGATCGAGCTTCTCCAGCTCGCCCAGATCCATCCGCTGCTTCGGCAGCAGGCTCGGCGTCATCAGCGCGGCGATGATGCCGGGCACGATGTTGATCAGGAACAGCCAGGGCCACGACCAGGTGTTGGTGATGAAGCCGCCGACCACCGGGCCGATGGTCGGCGCGAGCACCGCGACCACGCCGCCGATCGTCGTCGCCACCGCATGCAGCCGCGACGGAAACAGCAGGAACACCGCGGAGAACACCACGGGGATCAGCAGGCCGCCGAAGAAGCCTTGCAGCACGCGGAACGCCAGCAGCATGTGAAAGCTGCCGCTGAACGCGCAGCCGAGCGACGCCAGTGTGAACACGCTGACGGCGCCCGTGAACAGCCAGCGCAGGGTGAACACGCGCGTCAGCAGGCCGGTCAGCGGAATCGCGATGATCTCGGCGATCAGATACGCCGTCTGGATCCAGCTCATCGCGTCCGGCGTGATGCCGAGCGCCTCCTGGATGGTCGGCAGCGACGTCGCCACCACCTGGATGTCCAGGATCGCCATGAACATGCCGACGCACATCAGGACGAAGCCGAGCCAGGTGGCGAGGCTCGGCGTCTCCTCCGGCGCGGCCGCAGCACTCATGCGGTCTGGCCGCCACCGATGCCGCCGCCGGAAACGCCGGAGAGCGCCTCGGATTCGGCGCGGATGCGGATGAACAGCACGGCGGCGTTGAGGCCGGAGAAGATCAGCGCGATCAGCGGCAGATGCAGCGCCAGCGGCAGCAGCGCGATCTCCGCCGTCACGACCATGTAGTTCGGATGCGAGATGTAGCGGTACGGTCCGTCGCTGACCAGCGGCGCGCCGGGCAGGATGATGATCCGCGTGGTCCAGCGCGGGCCCAGGGTCGCCAGCACCCACCAGCGCAGGCCCTGCAGCAGCACGAAGGCTGTAAGCAGCCAGGAATCGACCTCCTGGTCGACGCCGAGCAGCCACAGCGACACCAGCCAGGCGGCGTGCATCGAGATCATCAGCGGATAATGATCCGCACCGACCTCGACCGCGCCCATGGCGCGGAGGCGGCGGGTGTTGTGGCGGGCGAGCACGAGCTCGCCGAGCCGTTGCATGGTGACGAGGGCGAGAACGAAGGCGGCGAAGGTCATGCGGCGTGCCTCAGTGAAACGCAGCTTGCGGTGAATCCGGGACCGAGTGCCGTCAGCACCGAGCGCGGCGGCAAACCTTTCGCACGCGCGCGCTCCAGCACGAACAGCACCGTCGGTGCTGACATGTTGCCGTAGTCGGCGATGATCTCGCGCTCATGATCGAGCGTGCCCTGCCCGATCGACAGCGCACGCTCCAGCGCGGTGATCACCTTGGCGCCGCCGGGATGGCAGACGAAGCGATCGACGTCGGCGGCGGACAGCTTCATGTTGCCGAGGATCTCGTTGACGGCCGGACCCATGTTCTCGGTGACGAAGTCCGGAATGGTGCGCTGGAAGATCACGCCGAAGCCTTCGGGATCGACGCTCCAGCCCATGATGTCCAGCGTATCCGGCCACAGCTTCTCGCCGGTCGCCTCGACACGCGTCGCGCCACCGTCGCCGGCGCGCAGGATCGCGGCCGCGGCGCCATCGCCGAACAGGCTGAGCGCAACGATGTTGGCCTTGCTCAGCTCGTCGTGACGCACGGCCAGCGTGCACAGCTCGAACGTCACGAACAGCACGTTGGTGCCGGGCCGCGCCTGCGCCAGCCGCGCGGCGATCGACAGGCCGGAGACGCCGCCGGCGCAGCCGAGCCCGAACACCGGCACGCGCGAGACGTCGGAGCGAAAGCCCATGCGGCCGGCGACGCGCGCTTCCAGGGTCGGCGTCGCGATGCCGGTCGAACTCACGCTGACGATGGTGTCGATCTCATCAGCTTTGAGATCGGCTTGCGCCAGCGCCTTGTTGGTGGCCTCGACAAACAGCGCCTCGGCGCCGTCGAGATAGGCCTCGGTGCGCTCCGGCCAGCCGCGCCGCTCCATGTACCACTCGATCGGCTTGACGCCGTAGCGGGCGCGGATGCCGGTGTTGGCGAACAGGCTGGCCATCGTGTCGAACTGCGGAAAGCGCGGCGACAGCACCACGCGCGCGGCTTCCATCACCTCGTTCTGACGGAACTGATGCGGAGGCACAGCGGTCGCGAGCGACACGAGGGCGGCAGTGTGGTCCATGCAAATAATCCTTCCCCGTCCCGGCGCAGAAAGTCCGAGAACGCGGAAGTTGTCACGCGCCGCTCACATCGCCCGGATTACGCCTGTCATCTTATGACCAATGCGGGCGGCGATGTGGCCCGGCCATGGTGAGAGCGCGTCAGCGCGTGACGCTAAAGTGACTGTCAAATGCGATTTGGAGCTGCAACCTGAAAGGGAGATTCACGTAGGCCCCGCTGTCATCGTCCGCGAAAGCGGACGATCCAGTACGCCGCGGCCCCTCGGTTCAATCACGACTGCCGCGGCGTACTGGATGCCCCGCCTTCGCGGGGCATGACAGTTGTGGATACGGCAAGAACGCACCCCGGAGAAAACAGCTGCGGACGCAGCGAGACCTTCGTCTTCCTCAGGCGGTCTTCTCCGGCCAGCGGCAGAGGTCCTTGATCAGACACAGCTCGCAGCGCGGCTTGCGGGCGAGGCAGGTGTAGCGGCCGTGCAGGATCAGCCAGTGGTGAGCGTGCAGCATGAACTCAGCCGGGATCACCTTCTCCAGCCCGAGCTCGACCTCCAGCGGCGTCTTGCCGGGCGCCAGGCCCGTGCGGTTGCCGACGCGGAACACATGGGTGTCGACCGCCATCGTGTGCTCGCCGAACGCCATGTTGAGCACGACATTCGCGGTCTTGCGTCCCGCCCCCGGCAGCGATTCCAGCTCCGCGCGCGTGCGCGGCACCTCGCCGCCGAACTCGGCGATCAGCTTCTGCGACAGCGCGATCACGTTCTTGGCCTTGGTGCGGAACAGGCCAACGGTCTTGATGTAGTCGCGGACGGTGTCCTCGCCGAGCGCGAGCATCTTCTGCGGCGTGTCGGCAATGGCGAACAGCGGCCGCGTGGCCTTGTTGACGCCGGCGTCGGTCGCCTGCGCCGACAGCACCACGGCCACCAGCAGCGTGTAGGGGTTGAGATGCTCGAGCTCGCCCTTCGGCTCCGGATTGGCCTGCGCGAACCGGCTGAAGGCCTCGCGGATCTCGGCGGGCGTCCAGGGTTTCGCCGCCTTCAACGCTTTCTTAACCGCGCGCGCAGGCGCTTTCTTCGCGCCCGTGCTCGCTGACTTGCTCGGGCTCTTGGCAGCCGGTTTCACGGCCGTCTTGGCCGCCTTTTTGGCGGGCGTGCGAACCGGCGCCGGCTTGGCGCGTTGGGGGCGGGTGATTTTGGCCATGATCCGGGTATACTGAGGCCCCATGACGCCAGGCAATGCTTTTGCGTATCAGGAGACCGGCACCGACGCCGCTGATCCCGAGCTGTTCTCGGCCCGGCTGACGCCGCATCGCTCGCTCGGCCGCACCGGCTTCCTGGTGCTGATGGCCGTGGTCTGCGCCATCAGCTTCATCGGCGGCATCGCCTCGGTGATGATGGGCGCCTGGCCTGTGCTCGGCTTCTTCGGCCTCGACGCGCTGGCGATCTACTGGGCCTTCCGCGTCAACTTCCGCCGCGCCAACGCCTACGAGGACGTGACCATCACCCTGACCGAGCTGCGCCTGCGCCGCGTCAGCCACAAGGGCCACGTCATGGAATGGCGCTTCAACCCGCTCTGGGTCCGCCTCGACCAGGAAACCCACGAGGAGTTCGGCATCGAGCGGCTGTATATCGTCGCCCGCGGCCAGCGCGTGTCGATCGCGAGCTTCCTGGGGCCGGAGGAAAAGGCGAGCTTTGCGAAGGCGCTGACGGCCGGCTTGCAGGCCGCGAAGCGCGGCCCGGTGCTGAATCCGCTGTAGCCCGAACCGCCACACCCACCGTCATTCCGGGGCAAGGCCGCAGGCCTTGAACCCGGAATCCCGAGCTTGCCTTGCGTTCTTTTCCATCAACCTCGGGATTCCGGGTTCAATCGGCAATGCGCGTCGCGCATTGCCGATTGCCCCGGAATGACGACGAGGATGTTGGCCCTAGCGCTCGCTCAGGCGGCGCTGCGCTCCCTCTCCCCGTCCTTCACGGGGAGAGGGTCGGGGTGAGGGGCGCCACAACCACCGACCGCGCCGAAAGCCCCTCACCTCGCCGCCCGGCGGCAGCACCGCCGTCATCTCCGCTGTCGTTCCGGGGCGCGCGCAGCGCGAGCCCGGAACCCATACCCACAGGACGTGGTGTGGGGCACGCCGGTCATGGGCATCTCGCCTCACACATTATCCTGTGGTTATGGATTCCGGGCTCATTCGCGCTTGCGCGCGAATGCCCCGGAATGACGGAGCAAACCAAGAAAGGACACGGGCCCAGGCCACTCACATCCCCCCTAGCTCCCCAATCAGAAATCGGGTGGAGTGCCCTCCCCGGCCGCCCTACATCCGGACTCATGATGACCCTCGCCATTCACGATTCCGCCCTGGCCAAGCCGGGCCCGCAACAATCCGCCGCGCTGCGTGACTACGACGCGGTGCGCCGCGCGATCGCGTTCATCTCCGAGCACTGGCGCCGACAGCCGACCATCGAGGACATGGCCGACGCCGCCAGCCTGACGCCGGACGAGCTGCACCATCTGTTCCGGCGCTGGGCCGGGCTGACGCCGAAGGCGTTCATGCAGGCGCTGACGCTCGACCACGCCAAGGGCCTGCTGAAGGGCTCGGCCTCCGTGCTCGACGCCGCGCTCGACTCCGGCCTGTCAGGCCCCGGCCGCCTGCACGACCTGTTCGTCACCCACGAGGCGATGTCGCCCGGCGAATGGAAGACCGGCGGCGCCGGCACGACCCTGCGCTACGGCTTCCACCCCTGCCCGTTCGGCATGGCGCTGGTGATGGCCACCTCGCGCGGCCTCGCCGGCCTCGCCTTCGCTGACCCCGGCGAGGAGGCGTCAGCGCTCGCCGACATGAAGAGCCGCTGGCCCCGCGCCGACTATATCGAGGACGTCCCCGGCACCGCCGGCCTCGCGCAGCGCATCTTCGACAAGGCCCTGTGGCGCCCCGAGCAACCGCTGCGCGTCGTCCTGATCGGCACCGACTTCGAGGTCCGCGTCTGGGAAGCCCTGCTCAAGATCCCCATGGGCCGCGCCGTCTGCTACTCGGACATTGCGACAAGGCTGGAGTCGCCGAAGGCCTCGCGCGCGGTCGGCGCGGCCGTCGGCAAGAACCCGATCTCGTTCGTGGTGCCGTGCCATCGCGCGCTCGGGAAGACCGGCGCCCTGACGGGCTATCATTGGGGGCTGACGCGCAAGCAGGCGATGATTGGGTGGGAGGCTGGGCAGGTGGGGATGGGGTAGGACGGCGAGTATACCGTACCTCCTTATTCCCCCATGGCTGCCCGAGTGCCCGGCCCGGCGGATGTTCGCCAGCTATACTATTACCCGGTCGGCCGCGATCGGAGCCAACTGACGGGACCAGCGACCGCGATGCTTGCAAATCGCAGGCCTAAGCCAGCCGTTTAGTCAGCCGCCAGAATAGAGTCTAGAATCAACAACTTAGTAAGGTATTGATTTTTAATAAGGATTTGCTACATATTGTTTGCCCGCAGCGCCTTGAACGCCCTGTGCGTCTCGGAGTGCGTGGGACTTTAAAGAAGCCGCCCTTGGGAGACTGGGGGCGGCTTTTTTTACGTCGGAACGATTGCGTCACGCCGTTTCATAGTCGCTGCCGTATTGAGCTGAGTACGTGGAATTGAGTCGTAGACTAGATGATGGCCCCTTCCCACTCGCTTAGCTGCGAGAGCTTTTCGCTCCTCCTCTAACTTCAATCTAACAGCATAACTCACCAAATCGGCGATCTGTATGAAGTAAGAAAGGCTCGATATCTTTAGATTTGCATCCTTTGGAAACATGCTCAGAGGCAAGTTCTTAGTTTTCTGACTTCCCCAACCGCCTAGCATTGATCCTGTCGGCAGATACTTCTGGGCCATACGATACAGACGTATGTACGACGGATGACCGTCATCAAAGAAAATCATGCCATTCACCGATCTATAATGGCAATCATTTCTTATGCGCTGGAACAAACCGAATAGGCAAGCATCGATGCCTTTGTGACCCATCAGAGAAGACTTGTCGGTTGAGAAAGTTGACATAATCGAACCCGGAGGCAACCAAGTTAATGTCGCAAGTGCTCCCTGGTATAGTGCGACAGCTTCAGTGGGATTTAGATTGCGCCACTGCTTATGGTAGAGCCCCTGGTGCTTGAGAATTTTGTATCCATGGAGCTCTTCGCGGAAGCGAATGGAATGCTGAGCCGATAGCGCTCGACGCCAAGACTCAGCACTTCCGTTATACTGATCGAAGACAAACTCCCACGCTCCTTCCTTTGTCGGCCTGAGGAAGGGAATGCGAACCGAACTAGCAACCGACAGAGGCAATCTTTCCGACTCGTCAATATAGAAGATGTCCATTCCGCCAGGGCTCAAAATCATGATCTGCGAACCTGCTAGGGCTTTCTAAATGGAGGTCTTGCAACAAGTCAGTTAGTCAACCGACGGTCTAGAGCGATTCGATTAGGTACTTGACTAACAATAGAGCGAGACCAAGACAGCCTTCCCAGAGAACAGCTAAGTCCGCCACGACCAGATATTGATTTCCTTATTACAAGGTCGATAACTGGCTTTATGCCGCGGACGATATTTCTCCTCGACTCGAAGCAAATAGAGACTAGCCGGTCTTGAGTTTATCGAGAAGTGCAACCGATGCGCCTACTTGCGACCCTTTTGCAAAATAGCAATAATTTAATTACCGAAACTCCTTGCTAACTTTCCGAACTCATGTTTACATACCGTCATCCCGCCTCAACGAGAGGGGCGTTGCGCGCGATCGTCACGACACGCGAGGTGGGGAGGCGATGGCCGCGGTCTGCCGCAGCGTGTCTTCGGGCGCGCCGACGAACGGTGGGACCGTGGACGTGAAGTCGCAGCGTCCTGACACCCCGATGCTGGTGTCCCGCGCAATGCGCAAGCATTGTCGCGCATGGTGGCCAACAAGCCCGGCGCACCAGGGAGACTGCGTATAAGCGTGAAGACCATCGCGCAGGGAATGCCGGTTGTTCTCGGCTGAACCTGTGGTGACTGCCGCCTGCTATTTTTTCTGCAGGCGGGCCATGGGTGCGGCCAGCATCCGGCATTCCCTGCGCCCTCTCGATTGTCGGAGGGACATGGTTGCAGCACGGCTCGGGCGGATGCGCCGCGAGGCCGTGGAGCCATGGACGGGGCTGTTTGAGATGTGAATCGGGGAGATGATCGGCGTGGCCGGGAAACGATGCGGGCCGATCCGGGGCGGCGCTGTCGCGGGCCTCATGGTTCGAGACGGCGCGCGGATGTTCGTCCGTCGCTCTCATGAGCAGAAGGGCGCGCGCCTCCTCACCATGAGGGTTGGCAGAAGAGTATGGCGCAGCCAATAACGAGCAGCATGCTCCATGAAGAGGATAGCTCCGGAACGACTTTCGCCCCTCACCCTGAGGAGCCCACCGGAGGTGGGCGTCTCGAAGGGCGAGGCCTCTGCCTAGGCCGCGCAGACGGGACCGGCCCGGCACGACGAGCAACTCATGAGTTGTGTCATTGGGGGGGCTTTTGAGAGGCACTGCCCGTGGGGCGGCCCCTCATCCCAACCCTCTCCCCGTAAGAACGGGGCGAGGGGGCGCAGCGGCGGCGGAGCCGGGAGTGGGGCTTCAACTCACAAGGGGCGCCATGACCGACGAAGGCGCCCGTCAACGGCCGCGACTGGTCGCGCGCGCTCGGCTAGCCCGCCAGGTCCAGCTTCGACTCCACCGTCGAATCCGCTTTCAGGCGGTAGATGATCGGCACGCCGGTGGCGAGTTCGCGCTTCAGAATGCCTTCCGGAGTCAGCTTCTCCAGCACCATGATCAGCGCGCGGAGCGAGTTGCCGTGCGCGGCGACCAGGGTGCGCTGGCCGCGGAGGACGCCGGGGAGAATCTCCTGGACGTAGTAGGGCAGCGCGCGGGCGAGGGTGTCCTTGAGGCTTTCGCCGCCGGGCGGGGGGACGTCGTAGGAGCGGCGCCAGACGTGGACCTGCTCCTCGCCCCATTTGGCGCGGGCGTCGTCCTTGTTGAGGCCGGAGAGGTCGCCATAGTCGCGCTCGTTGAGCGCGAGGTTCTTGGATGTCGGCAGGCCGGGCTGGCCGAGCTCGTCGAGGATCAGCTTCAGGGTGTGCTGGGCGCGGGTCAGCTCGGAGGTGAAGGCGACATCGAAGGAGAGGCCATGCGCCTTCAGCTTGCGGCCGGCGTCCTTGGCTTCGCTGACGCCCTGCGCGGTCAGGTCAGGATCCTTCCAGCCGGTGAACAGGTTCTTCAGATTCCACTCGCTCTGGCCGTGGCGCACCAGCACCAGGAGACGTTCGCTCATCAGTTCGCTTCCATCGACGTTGAACTAGAAAAGATCCTTGAGGCCGAGCACGTCGTCCATCGTGTAGTAGCCCGGCGGCTTGCCATGCGCCCACAGCGCCGCCTTCAGCGCGCCATGGGCGAAGATCATGCGGTCCTCGGCCTGGTGCGACAGCACGAGGCGCTCGGACGGACCGGCGAAGATGACGCTGTGATCGCCGGCCGCGGTGCCGCCGCGCAGCGAGGCGAAGCCGATATCGCCGCTGCGGCGCTCGCCGGTGATGCCGTCGCGGCCGCGGGCGGAGTGATCCTCCAGCGCGATGCCGCGGCCGTCGGCGGCGGCGCGTCCGAGCATCAAGGCGGTGCCCGAGGGCGCGTCGACCTTGTGCTTGTGGTGCATCTCGAGGATCTCGATGTCGAAATTCGCGTCGAGCGACTTCGCCACCTGCTTGACCAGCGCCGACAGCAGGTTGACGCCGAGGCTCATATTGCCGGACTGCACCACGATGGCGCGCTTGGTGACGCTCTTGATCACGGCGTCGTCCGACGCCGACAGGCCGGTGGTGCCGATGATGTGCGCGATGCCGCGCTCGGCGGCGATGGCGACATTGGCGATGGTCGCGGCCGGCACGGTGAAATCGAGGATGCCGTCGGCCTCGGCCGACATCGCCCAGAGATCGGCCGACAGCTTGATGTTGTTGGCGGGGAGACCTGCGAGCAGGCCGGAATCCTTGCCGATCAGCTCGGAGCCGGGAGCTTCGAGGGCGCCAGCAAGCTCGGCGCCGTCGCTGTCGGCAATGGCGCGCACCAGCGCCCGGCCCATGCGGCCGCCGGCTCCTGCAACGATCAAGCGCATCTTGGACATCTCTGCTCCTCCGCCCCGTCAGGGGCTATAGCCGGGGGCGCTGGTGGCGGCAACCGAGGCTGCAGCGGGGCCGGCCTGCGCGTCACGGCTGCGGGCCGTCATAGCCCTCGATGATGACCAGGTCGCCTTCCGAATGCGGCGACCGCATCGCGACCAGGCGCTGGTATTCCGCGGAATTGTAGCATGCGAGCGCGGTGGCGTAGTCCTTGAACTCGATCACGACGTTGCGCGAGCGCGAGGTGCCTTCGCGGGTCTCGTACTGGCCGCCGCGGACCAGGAACTTGGCACCGTACTGATGGAACACCGCGCCGTTCTGCGCGACGTATTCCTTGTAGCCGTCCATGTTGTGCACGTCGATGCGGGCGATCCAATAGGCCTTGGGCATCCCTGGGGTCTCCTTGTTGTCGGGCGTTTCTGCTTACGAGCGATTGGTTTTGCCGACCAGCGCGACGGCGGTGGCGATGTCGGCGACGATGGCCTCCGCAGCGGCGGCGGGATCGGCGGCGCCGGTGACGGGACGGCCGACGACGAGGCGGTCGGCACCGCCGGCGATCGCCAGCGCCGGCGTCATGATGCGCTTCTGGTCGCCGACGTCCGAGCCCGCGGGGCGGATCCCCGGCGTCACCAGCTGCATGTCAGGGCCGACCAGCGGACGGACCAGCTGGGTCTCCTCCGGCGACAGGATCAGGCCGTGGATGCCGATGTCGCGGGCCTGCACGGCGCGGTGGGCCACGAGCTCCTTGACGGTCATCGCGTAGCCGGCGGCGGCGAGGTCGGTGTCGTCGTAGGAGGTCATCACGGTGACGGCGAGCAGCTCGAGGCTCGAGCCAGCAGCGCCGGCGAGCGCGGCTGTCATGCTCTGCGAGAAGCCGTGCACGGTGAGGAAGCGGGCGCCGAGCCTGGCGATCTGGCGCGTGGCGCGCTCGACAGTGTTCGGGATGTCGTGCAGCTTGAGGTCCATGAAGACGTGCTTGCCGGAGGCCGCGAGGCGCTCGGCGAGGCCAAGGCCGCCGGCATAGGTCAGCTCCATGCCGATCTTGTAGAACGTCACGCTGTCGCCGAGCGTAGCGATCATCGCCTCGGCCTCGGCCACGCCGGGCAAGTCGAGGGCGACGATCAGGCGGTCGCGTGGAGCAATCTCGGTCGGCATGTCACCTCACGGGGTCTGTTGCGCTGTCTCGATCAGCTGCCGCACCAGCGCATCGAGCGCGTTGACGTCGGCCGGCAGCCTGAGCCGATCCATGTCGTTGAACGCCTTGTCGGCGAAGGCAAGCGCGAGCTGGCTCGGGATGACCAGGGCGTTGCAGGCCGTCAGCATCAGGCGCAGCGCCGCGAGCGCACGCTCTCCGCCGAAACGGTTTTCGGAGGCGGCCGCGATCGCGAACGGCCGGCCGCGGAACACGGCGCCGCGGCCCTCCGGCGGCTCGTCGACGCGCGACAGCCAGGCGATGGCGTTGCTGAGCAGCGGCGGCACCGAGCCGTTGTATTCGGGCGTCACCAGCAGCACGCCATCATGCGCGTCGATCATCCGTTTCAGATCGATGGCCGCGCGCGGCACGCCGGAGCCAGCCTCGAGATCGGCCTCGTAGATCGGCAGCGGAAAATCGGCCAGTGAGATGCGGGTGACGTCGGCGTCGGCCTGCACGAACCGATAGGCGGCAGCTGCGGCCAGCCTCGCATTGTGCGAGCCGGCGCGGGTCGAGCCGGGAATGACGAGGATTTTCAGCGCGGACATCGTGCGGCCGGGAAGCGACCCGCCGCGCAAAACCGCGGCTGCCGGTCAGGGCTTGCGATACACCCAGACGCGCGCCGGCGGAAGGTTCATCCAGATGCGCTCGGACGCCTGGGTGGTGACGCCGGGCAGCGACTTCGGAATCGGCGGCACGACGGAATAGGTGAACTGCACGAACGGCGCGTTCGGCGACATCGCTGCGAACGCATCGCGGACCAGCTTCATGCGCGTCAGCATCGGCTTGGTCACCAGCGGCAGGCCGGAGACGACGGCCGAGGCCGGCGCGCCCAGCACGTTCCACAGCGTGTCACGGAGGCGATAGGCGTCGCCCTGCACCACCTTGGCCTGCGGGTAGCGGTCGCGCAGCAGCGCGCAGAAACTCGGATTGTATTCGACCAGGACGAGCCGCTTCTGATCGATGCCGTGCTCGACCAGCGCGGCCGTAATCGCGCCCGTGCCGGGCCCGAGCTCGATCACCGGACCGGTGCCATGAGGATCGACATACTGCGCCATGGTCCGGGCCAGCAGCCGTCCCGACGGCATGACGGCGCCCATGTGCAGCGGCTTCTCGATCCATGAGCGGAGGAAGCGCACTTCGTCGTCCAGACGGAGAGGCTTTTTCGACGCACGCACGGACGTTTGCAGGGGCATCTCAGTACCAGACGGGACCGTTTTCACGGCGATGTCAGAAAAGAGTCACAAAGACGTATAGGTCGCAGGCGGGGCGGTCAAGCCGAACCGTAACTCACGATTAAGGCTGCTGGGTCCGCAGTCTTGCGGATGCATCTGGTCTTTTTTTGCTGTGCAGAGCAGCAGACGCCGTGAAATCCCGCGACTGAGATCATTCGGCAACATCCCGGCCGACCGCCGCGCTCAGGCTCAGCTCGCCGCCTTGCCGAAGAAATCCTTGACCTTGGTAAAGAAGCCGGCGGCTTCCGGCTGGGTGGCACCGGACGACAGCTTCTCGAACTCGGCCAGCAGCTCCTGCTGCTTCTTCGTCAGGTTCTGCGGCGTCTCGACGACGACCTGGACATACATGTCGCCGGTCTGGCGCGAGCGCAGCACCGGCATGCCCTTGGCGGCGATCCGGAAGCGGCGGCCGGACTGGGCGCCAGCGGGAATCTTCACCTTGGTCTTGCCGTTGTCGATGGTCGGCACCTCGAACTCGCCGCCCAGCGCGGCCGTCACCATCGAGATCGGCACGCGGCAATGCAGGTCGGCGCCGTCGCGCTGGAAGAACTCGTGCTGAGACAGCGACAGGAAGATGTAGAGGTCGCCGGGCGGCCCGCCGCGCAGGCCCGCCTCGCCCTCGCCGGCAAGACGGATGCGGGTGCCGTCCTCGACGCCCTGGGGAATGTTGACCGACAGCGTACGGTCGCGCGTGACGCGGCCGGAGCCGGAGCATGACGGGCAGGGATCCTCGATCATCTGGCCGCGGCCGTGGCAGCCCGGACAGGTGCGCTCCAGGGTGAAGAAGCCCTGCGCCTGGCGGACGCGGCCGGCGCCGCCGCACATCGCGCAGGTCTTCGGCTTGGTGCCGGCCTTGGCGCCGGTGCCCGAGCAGGAGTCGCAGGTGACCGAGACCGGAATCTCGATCTGCGCGGTCTTGCCGAGGAACGCCTCCTCCAGCGTGATCTCCATGTTGTAGCGCAGGTCCGCGCCGCGCTCGCGGCCGGTGCCGCCGCGCCGCTGTCCGGCCATGCCGAACAGGTCCTCGAAGATGTCGGAGAACGACGACGCGAAGCCGGCGCCGAAGCCATGCGGACCGCCGCCCGCGCCCTGCTCGAACGCGGCGTGGCCATAGCGGTCATAGGCGGCGCGCTTGTCGGCGTCGCGCAGCACCTCATAGGCCTCGTTGATCTCCTTGAACTTCACCTCACTGGAGGCATCGCCCGGATTCTTGTCCGGGTGCCATTTCATGGCGAGCTTGCGGAACGCCGTCTTCAGCTTGCCCTCGTCGGCATCGCGTTCGACTTCCAGGGTCTCGTAATAGCAGCGCTTGGTGGACATCAATCAAACCCGCCCGAACATCGTCAGACCTGAACGGCTCGCGCGCATCCGCGCGCCGGTTCAATGAAAATGACCCCCATCCAACGAGACGCTGGCTGCGCTCTTTGGCATGGGGGTCATGGCTATCAGCCTCTACCGTCGTTTAAGCAGATTTCTTCTTGTCGTCGTCGACCTCGGTGAACTCCGCGTCGACGACGTCATCCTTGGCAGCATCGCGGGCCGCGTCGCTCTCGGCCTGCTGCTTGTACATGGCCTCGCCGAGCTTCATCGACGCCTGGGCCAGGGTGTTGGTCTTGGCCTTGATCGCCTCGGCGTCGTCGCCCTTCAGCGCTTCCTTCAGATCGCTGACGGCGTCTTCGATGGCGCGGCGCTCGCTCTCGGCGACCTTCGAGCCATGCTCGGCCAGCGCCTTCTCGGTGGAATGCACCAGCGCGTCGGCATGGTTCTTGGCGTCGACCGCCTCGCGGCGCTTCTTGTCCGCGGCGGCATTGGCCTCGGCGTCCTTGACCATCTTGTCGATGTCGGCTTCCGACAGGCCACCCGAGGCCTGGATGCGGATCTGCTGCTCCTTGCCGGTCGCCTTGTCCTTGGCCGAGACGTTGACGATGCCGTTGGCGTCGATGTCGAACGTCACCTCGATCTGCGGCATGCCGCGCGGCGACGGCGGAATGCCCATCAGGTCGAACTGGCCGAGCATCTTGTTGTCGGCCGCCATTTCGCGCTCACCCTGGAAGACCCGGATGGTGACCGCGTTCTGATTGTCCTCGGCGGTCGAGAACACCTGGCTCTTCTTGGTCGGGATCGTGGTGTTGCGGTCGATGATGCGGGTGAACACGCCGCCCAGCGTCTCGATGCCCAGCGAGAGCGGGGTCACGTCGAGCAGCAGCACGTCCTTGACGTCGCCCTGCAGCACGCCGGCCTGAATCGCAGCACCGATCGCCACCACCTCGTCGGGGTTGACGCCCTTGTGCGGCTCCTTGCCGAAGAACTGCTTCACCATCTCCTGGATCTTCGGCATGCGGGTCATGCCGCCGACCAGCACCACTTCGCCGATCTCGCCGGCGGTCAGGCCGGCATCCTTCAGCGCCTTGCGGCACGGCTCGATGGTCTTCTCGACGAGGTCGGCCACCAGCGCCTCGAACTTGGCGCGGGTCAGCTTCATCGTCAGATGCTTCGGACCGGACTGGTCCGCGGTGATGAAGGGCAGGTTGATCTCGGTCTGCGTGGTCGACGACAGCTCGATCTTGGCCTTCTCGGCAGCTTCCTTGAGGCGCTGCAGAGCGAGCTTGTCGTTGCGCAGGTTGATGCCCTGCTCCTTCTGGAATTCGTCGGCGAGGTAGCTGACCAGACGCATGTCGAAGTCTTCGCCGCCGAGGAAGGTGTCGCCGTTGGTCGACTTCACCTCGAACACGCCGTCGCCGATCTCCAGGATCGAGACGTCGAAGGTGCCGCCGCCGAGGTCGTACACGGCGATGGTGCCGGCCTTGGTCTTGTCGAGGCCGTAGGCGAGCGCAGCCGCAGTCGGCTCATTGATGATGCGCAGCACCTCGAGACCGGCGATCTTGCCGGCGTCCTTGGTGGCCTGACGCTGGGCGTCGTTGAAATAAGCGGGGACGGTGATGACGGCCTGGTCGACCTTCTGGCCGAGATGGGCCTCCGCGGTCTCCTTCATCTTCTGCAGGATGAAGGCGGAGACCTGCGAGGGCGAATAGGTCTTGCCGTCGGCCTCGACCCAGGCGTCGCCGTTGCCGGCCTTGACGATCTTGTAGGGGACGAGCTTCTTGTCCTTCTCGACCATCGGGTCGTCGTAGCGGCGGCCGATCAGGCGCTTCACTGCGAAGAAGGTCCGCTCGGGGTTGGTCACCGCCTGGCGCTTGGCCGGCTGACCGACCAGACGCTCGCCATCGTCACTGAAGGCGACGATCGACGGCGTGGTCCGCATGCCCTCGGCGTTCTCGATGACTTTCGACGATTTGCCGTCCATGACGGCCACGCACGAATTCGTGGTGCCGAGATCGATCCCGATGACCTTTCCCATGGTCTCATATCCTTCTTTTTGCGGCAGGTTGGGTGGGGCCCTGACGGCGCCCCCATCCAAAACCCCCTCAGATCAAATGCTCGCGATATTGCGACGATGAGCGTCATATAGGAGGGGGGGAGGCACCCGCAAGGACCGGAGGAGACCCGCGAGCGCGGAAAAGCCGCGGATTTTTCGGCGCTCCGTGAAAGCCCCGACGGGGAGGCGGAGTGCCCGCCCGGCGTCGCGGGCGTTGCGGACAGATGCCCGGCTCCGTGACTGCGCCCGACCCGCCATCAGTGCTTCCTCAGGCCGCAAAGTCGCCCTCATTCGGGCACGGCCGGCAACCTCGATCATGCTTAGCGAAACCATAAAGCTCCGTGGCCAAGAACCTGAACGCGTCCCTGCCGGCGGAACTTCTGGTCGCACCCATCGACCTGTTGCGGCCGCGGTAAACCCGCTACAAGGCACCCATCCGAGGACGGCCACCGCGGGGACGATCACGGCCGTCGAACTGGTTTGTGAAACGAGGCAGCTTCCTCATGATGTTCTCCCGACTTCTCGCCGCGGCGCTGGTCTCGATCTCCCTGCTGCGACCGGCGCTGGCGGCGGATGCCATTTTCCCGCCCGGCGTCCGCATCGGGCTCGCACCGCTGGTCGGGCTCAGCAAAGCCAAGACCTTCTCCGGCTTCGAGACCGAGGATCAGAGCGTCAAGGTCCTGCTGACCGAATTGCCGGCCGGGGCCTATGGCGAGGTCAAGAATGCGTTCACCGCCAATCCGGCCGGCACCGGCGGCATCAAGCCGGAAAGCATCGAGACATCAGCGGGCACTGCCTACTACACCGTGGAGAACGGCCGTGACGGCGCCACCCCCGTGCGGCGCTACTCGATGATCCTGCCCGGCACCGGCTTCTCCGGCTATGTGGCCGTGCAGATTCCGGAGACCGCTAGCAAGATCTACACCGACGACGCCGTGCGCCAGATGTTCGCCTCCGCGGTGGTCCGCAAGGACGTGCCGATCGACGAGCAGTTGTCGATCATGCCCTTCAAGGTCACCGAGCTCTCCAATTTCAAGACCGTCCGCACCCTGGGACCGGGCGCGCTGATCCTGGCGGACGGCGACGAGGACAAGGGCTTCGAGGCGGCCCCGTTCGTGGTGATCGGGCTGATCGCCGGCGTGGCGCCCGAGGCGGGCGACCGGGCGCGCGTGGCGCAGCAGGCGGTCACGACCATTCCCGGCGTACGCGACGCCCGCATCACGATGTCCGAGCCGATCCGCATCGACGGCCTGCCGGCCTATGAAACGCGGATCGACGCCACCAGCGGCAAGGACAATACGCCGGTCACCGTCGTGCAGTGGTTGCGCTTCGGCGGCCCGAACACGCTGCGGATCATCGGCAGCGCGCCGCGCGACCAGTGGTCGGCGGCCTTCCCGCGCTTCCGCGCGGTCCGGGACGGGATCCAGCCAAGGGGCTAGCCCACGGCCGAGGTTCACTCAGGCTCGCGGACATAGACGTCGATGTCCTGCACCGTCTCGGTGCGGCGATAGCTCTGCATCAGGCGATCGAGCTCGGGGCTGGCGTGAAGCCATTGGCCCCAGTCGCCGGTCAGATTGTCGACCAGGACGATCGACGGCCGCGAGCGCCTGATGTCTTCGGCGAGCCAGTGGCGTTCCCGTTCCGTGTACGGATCGAGCCGCGCCAGGACTTGCGCGTCGGCTCCGCTGTCCCGGGCGAATTCCTCATAGCTCGACGCCAGCAGGCACTGCTCGCGCGAGGCCCACACGCCGCCGACGGCGCGCGTCAGCGGATGGGGAATGCCGGGATCGCCGGACACCACCATGATGGTCGGATGCGCGATGCCGAGACGGGCGATCGCCGGCTGCAGAAAGCGCGCGTCGAGGGCGCGGTTGAACCAGACCAGCGCCGGCACCAGCAGCGCTGCGCCGACCACCCATGTCGCCAGGCGCCGCTGCGCCGGGGCGCCAGCTTGGACCGAAGGGGCGGCGGTGACGGCGTAGAAGAAGCCGAGCAAGGCAAAGGCCAGCATCGGATAGGAATGGTAGGGCCAGCCCTTGCGCTGCAGAAGATAGACCATGAGGAACGCGGCCGAGGCGCTCAGCAGCAACATCAAGGTCGGCGTCACGCCGCTGCTCCGCTTCAGCAGCAGCGTCGCGACCAGGGTGAGCGCAGAGAGCGGGATCGCCGGCTTCGTGAGCATCGTCGGCAGCGGCATGCCGATCGAATAGACGTCGCGGAGCACCGGCCACATGTCGCTGAAGAATTCCGAAAACAGCAGCACGGTGCAGAGGCTGTAGACGGACACCAGCAGCGCCGCGATGAGGTTCTCCGGGGCGAGCAGCAGGCGCGCCGACCTCAGATGCACCGCCACGACGCCGAGCACGCACAACATGGCCAGCGCGAAATGCGGCTTGAAGCAGAGCGCCAGTCCCAGCCCGATGCCGGCAACCGCGCTCGCCCAGAGCGGCGGCGTCTCGCGGTTGATCCGCAGCGCCAGCACCGCAAGCGCCGGCACGAGCTCGATCACCGCGATGTGCTCGCGCTGCCCGAAGCACTGGGCGGGCAGCACGGCAAGAACGGCGAGCGTGATCAGCGCCAGCGGCCACCGCTGGCGGGGCGCCAACGCCGCGGAGTCGCGCAGGATGAGCATGCTCACGGCGAGCGACGACGCGATGGCCACGAACAGCAGGACGTCGAGCACCAGCTCCGCGGGCACGCCAATGCCACGCGCGATCAGGATCGCCGGGACATAGACCAGCACCGCCATCGGCGGATTGGTCTCCATGATCTCCGAATACAGCCGCTGGCCGTCGAGCCAGCGCTCGCCTGCGATCAGCAGCCAGCTCACATCCGTGTTCGCGGCCACCAGATGCCGCATTAGGATGCCGGCAGCGAACAGCAGCAGCAGGGGGACCCAGACCGGCAACGCCGGCCATCGCAGCGTGGCGTTGCGCAGCGGCTGCAGTTGACCGCCGTCCGCATCGAGATTCGTGGTCATGGTACCGGTCCCCACCCGTAGATTTACGGACCGTACCCATGCACCTTTAACGAATTGCTGCTTTCACTCGTGACAATCTTGGGTTTAAGATTGGTAACGCAGTGCGGTTGCCTGCGGCGGCGGAAGAGATCCGGCAGGCCAGATCGACACGTCCGTTCGAGCTGCCTCGACCCCGGGAGGATGAGAATGAACCGACGGCAGATTCTCCGGCTGCTCGGCAGCTCGGCCTTTGCGGCGTCGATCGCCGGGCAGGCTGGCGCAGCCGCGTCGATCAAGCCCGACGACACCTCAGCGCTGCTCGTGATCGACGTGCAGAACTGCTTCCTTCCGGGCGGCAGCCTCGCGGTGAAAGACGGCGAGCAGGTCGTGCCCGTCGTCAACAGGATCGCGAAGGCGTTCAGCCATGTGGTGCTGACGCAGGACTGGCACACGCCGGCGCATGTCTCATTCGCCTCCAGCCACCCCGGCAAGAAGCCGTTCGAGCTGATCGACCTGGCCTATGGCAAGCAGGTGCTGTGGCCGGATCATTGCGTGCAGGGCACCGACGGCGCGGCGCTGTCCAAGGATCTCGCGATCCCGCAGGCCGAGCTGATTCTGCGCAAGGGCTTCCACAAGGACGTCGACAGCTACTCGGCGTTCACCGAGGCGGACGGGAAGACCAGCACGGGGCTCGCGGCCTATCTCAAGGCGCGCGGCATCAGCAAAGTGTTCGTGGCCGGACTGGCGACCGATTTCTGCGTCGCCTGGACCGCGCTCGACGCGCGCAAGGCGGGGCTCGACACCTACGTGATCGAGGACGCCTGCCGCGGCATCGACACCCAGGGCTCGCTGGCCAAGGCCTGGACCGACATGGCGGCGGCCGGCGTGAAGCGGATCACCTCCGGGGACATTGCCGCATGAACGGCAGCAGCGCTGGAGATCAGGATTTGCGCGCCAGCGCGGCGTATTGAGCCCCGAGCGGCAGCCAGCCGAGCATGTCCTCGAGCGGCCGCAGCCGCGCCAGCGCCCGCGGGAAGAACAGGCTGTACTGGATCTGCGGCGAGCTCCAGCCCGCGGCCTGCAACGATCTCGACAGCTGGCGCGCGAAGATCAGCTTGGCGTTCTCGTCGAACGGGCAGGTGTTGACGGCGTGGACCGTCAGCGGATTGAGCGGGTTATGCTCGAACACGGCGATCAGGCCGCCCGGACGCGTGATCCGGTGCAGCTCGCGCAGCCAGGCCACGTGCTCCTCGTGAGGGATGTGGTGGAACACGCAGGCCGAGAACACCACGTCGAAACGATCGGACTTGCAGGGGATGCGGTTGTTCTCGATCAGCAGGGTTTCGCCGCTGCCGGGATGACGCTGCCGCGCGAGCGCGAGGCTTCGCTCCGAAACGTCCGACGAAGTCAGCGTCGCCTCCGGAAAGTACCGCCGGAAGAACGGAATCGAATTGCCGATGCCCGCGCCGAAATCGTAGATCTGCGACACGTCGATCCGGCTGCGGCCAACGATCGTCCGCAGCCGCCTGATCTTGTATTCGGCGAAATATTCCGGGCCTTCTCCGGTGACCGCGATGTTCGCGCGGTGCTGCGCGTCATAGGCGTCGGCGAAGCGGTCGAACTCGGCCTTGTCCATCGTCCTCGGTTCCGTCTTGAAACGACGCCCGGCGCAGGGGCCGGCGTCAGCCGCCGGCCGTCATGCTCTCAATAGCCGGCAATGCTTAACCGGAGGTCTGCACGGCGGGGACGGAGCGGTCGGCGTTGGCAAGGAGCCCGCGAATTACGCCCGGGCGGCGTTGATATTGGTGAACAATTAACTGGCCGTGACCGACACTCGGCGCACTCGGCCGCCCCCCGTCGCGGCCGCACGAGGCCTTCAGATTTGACAGACCCGCAGGACGAGATGCCGCGCCCCGGCAAGATGTTCGTCTCGATCGTTGTGCCCTGCTACAACGAGGAGGAGGGCCTGCGCGAGTTTCACCGCCAGATGACCGCGGCCGCGCGGGCGCTGTGCGGCAACCGGTTCGAACTGATCCTGGTCGACGACGGCTCCACCGACAAGACCTGGCAGGTGATCAACGCGCTGCTCGCCGAGGATCGCAACGTCGTCGCCGTCAAGCTGGCGCGCAACCACGGCCACCAATTGGCGCTGACCGCAGGGCTCTCCACCGTGCGCGGCGACCTGGTGCTGGTGATCGACGCCGACCTGCAGGATCCGCCCGAGCTGCTGACTCCGATGTACGAGATGATGGCGCGCGAAGGCGCCGACGTCGTCTATGGCCAGCGCCGCAGCCGCGCCGGCGAGACCCGTTTCAAGAAATGGTCGGCCGAGGCCTTCTACCGCCTGCTCGCGAAGATCACCCGCGTCCACATTCCCGTCGACACCGGCGATTTCCGGCTGATGAGCCGGCGCATCTCGGACCAGCTCGTGCAGATGCCGGAGCACGATCGCTTCATCCGCGGCATGGTGGCCTGGCTCGGCTACAAGCAGGTGGCCTACGAATATGACCGCAAGCCGCGCTTCGCCGGCAGCACCAAATATCCACTGCTGAAGATGATCAGCTTCGCCGCCGATGCGCTGGTCAGCTTCTCGATGGTGCCGTTGCGGATCGCCACCTATGTCGGCGCGCTGCTGACGACCGGGCTGACCTTCGTCGGCATTGCCGCAATCATCAGCTGGATCTTCTCAGGCACCGTGCCCGGTTGGACCAGCTTGACTCTGCTCGTCGTCATGATCTCCTCGGTGCAGCTACTGGTACTCGGCCTCATCGGCGAATATGTCGGGCGGATCTACATCCAGTCCAAGAACAGGCCGCTGTTCCTGATCTCGCAGATTCATCGGCGCGGCCGCGTGCCACAGCTGTCGACCGATGCGCTGGAGACGATCGAGAGCCCGCCGCTCAACACCTTGCTGGCGCATTCCGGGCCGGAGCTGCGCCGCTCGGTCTATGACGAGGCCTCCTCGTGAAGGAGCTATTGAAGCATCCGGCGCTGTACCAGGCCTATCAGAACGCCGGCGGCTTCTTCGGCGCGCGGCTGAAGGCGATCCGGGATTATCTGACCCTGCGTCCGGGCATGCGTGTCATCGATATCGGCTGCGGCCCCGGCTATATCCTGCGCCATCTTCCCGACGGAATCGACTATACGGGCTTCGACGTCGACGAGGCCTATATCGCGCATGCGCGGCGGTCGTTCGGCCATCTCGGCACGTTCCATTGCCGGCATTTCGATGCGGCCGCGGCCCAGGAGTTTGCCGGCGCCGATGTCGTGATGATGAACGGCGTGCTGCATCACATCGCCGATGACGAGCTCAAGACAACGCTCGCCAACATCCGCGACGTCCTCGCCGCCGATGGCGTGCTGTTCACGCTCGACGGCTGCTATCGCGACGGGCAATCGCGGATCGCGAAATGGCTGCTCGACAACGATCGCGGCCACTTCGTCCGCGATCGTGACGGCTATTACGACCTGCTGCGCAGCGCCTTCGCCCGCGTGAAACTCGAGATCAGGGACAACTACTCGCGCGTGCCCTACACCTTCGCGATCGGCGTCGCGCAGAAATAGTCACTCCGCCCGTTCGAGGATGTCGACACCCTCGACCGTTCCGACCAGCCGATACGACTTGAGCAGCTCGGGCAGTTCGGCATCGGCGCGCGCCCAATCACCCCAGCCGCCCCTGAGATTGTCGACCAGCACCAGGTCGGGATTGCCGTTCCTGAAGTCCTCGACCAGCCAGTTTCGCTCCAGCGCCAGATACGCGTTGAGCCGGGCGTCGGTCGCCGCGTCCACCGACGTCCGCTCGCGCGTCAGCCGGACGAACTCGCGAATCCACAGATTCTCCTGACGCGACACCCAGACGCCGCCGATGTCCCGCACCAGCGGATGACCGATCGCCGCCTCGCCGCTCAGCACCAGCAGGCGCGGATGCGGCTTGAGCTTGGCCAAAGCCTCCGGCAGTGGACCGACGCCAATTCTCGTGTTGAACCATTGCAGGCCGAGGGCAAAGGCCGCGATCAGAATCAAGGCCGTCGCTACGCCGAAGCGGCGCGGCTGCGAGGTGGCGTCAGTGTCCGTCAGCACGGCGTAGCCCATCGTGAGCATGGCGACCGCGACCATCGGATAGGAATGATACGGCCAGCCGCGGCGCTGCAGAAAGAACGAGATCGCAAATCCGAGGGAGGCAAGAATCAAGGCGAGCAACGGCCCATCGAGCCTGCGGCTCCGCCGCGTCAACGCGACGGTCGCGAGCGCGACGACGAGGAGAAGCGTCGCCAGGTTCAGGAAGATGACGGACGGCGACATCGACCAAGACAGATAGGTGTCGCGCACCAGCGGATAGGTGACGGTGAAGTACTCGGGATAAAGCAGGTAGGTGCCGAGACTGACGGCCGACACGATCATGCCGGCGATGATGTTCTCGGGGGCAAACGTCTGAAGCCATGCGCGGGAACGGACGACACCCGCCAGAATGCAGAACAGGGCGGGGAACGTGAAGAATGGTTTGAAGGCGAGCGTGATACCGACCCCGATTCCGGCAACGATGACCGCCCAGGCCGGCACGGGCTCGCGCTCGCTGCGCAACGCATACACCGCGAGCCCCGGCAGGAAGGTAAGCGTGGCGATATGCTCACGCTGGCCGAACACGTGCATCGGCAGGATCGTCACGACGGCCGCAGCCCAGATCGCAAACGGCCCCCAGCTCAGGGCGGCCGATGATTGCGACAGCCGGATGATGCGTGAGGTGACGTAGAGCGAGCCGGCCGCCAGCAACAGCAGCTGCGCGTCGATGACATGACGCGGATCGACATGCAGCAGGCGCCCCAGCGCGACGCCCGGCAGATAGGCGAACGCCGCCATCGGCGGATTGATCTCGATGATGTCGCGATAAAGCTTCTGGCCGTCCAGCATGCGCTCGCCGACCACCAGCAGCCAGCTGACGTCGGTATTCAACGGAACGACCTGGCGCAGCAGGATGGCGATGATGAACACGGCGCCGATCATCAGCCACGGCGTCATGGCCAGCCGCTCACGCGCCGGCGGAGCCAGCGACTGGCGCGTCACAGCTTCGAACTGGGAGCTCATGGAACGGTCCTCTGCGAGAGTCGGCCTGACGCTAGCGGAGGTTGGTTAAGGCGCAATTTGCCGGTGCCGGGGATCTGTCTGGTGGCGGCGGCAACGCCGACACATGCCAAGTCAGACGGCATTGAGGCGCCGCATCCGATTCCGGATCGGCGCCTCTCGTCTTCAAATGAAGCTTGGCGTCAAAACCGCAGCAGCGGCCGCGTCAGGCCGCGCTGTTCGACTGGTCGTTGCCGGCCGCCGGCGCCGCCTTGGCGCCGCCCTTGGAGACGCCGACCAGCGCCGGGCGCAGGATACGCTCGCCGATCATGAAGCCGGCCTGGACGACTTGCACCACGGTGCCCGACGGCACCGACGCATCCGGGACCTCGTACATCGCCTGCTGGAAGTTGGGATCGAACTTCTGCCCTGTCGGATCGAACTTCTTGACGCCGTTCTTCTCCAGCGTGTTGAGCAGCGAGCGCTCGGTGAGCTCGACGCCCTCGATCAACGACTTCAGGCCGGGATCGGCATTGTCCCGCGTTTCCGCCGGCACGGCATCGAGCGCGCGCTGCAGATTGTCGGCGATGTCGAGCACGTCGCGCGCGAAACCGGTGATGCCGTACATCCGCGCGTCCGCGACCTCGCGGGCGGTCCGCTTGCGCAGGTTCTCCATCTCGGCCAGCGTGCGCAGCATCCTGTCGCGTGCTTCGGCGGCCTCCTTGGCGAGAGCCTCCGCTGAGCCGGTCTCGGGGTCGTCAGGCATGATGTAAGGTTTGGAGACCACGGGTTCGCTGGCCTGCGCCGGGTTTTCCGGATCGTTCTTGTGCAGGTCGGGATCGGTCATTGACAGACTCGCAAGTTCGGCTGACGGGTTTGTGATATGGGCGGGATATCGTGCTTTGGGCGCGGAAAATCAAGCACGGCCTGACGGCGGCGCCCTTTGCGGGTTAACCATGTCGAATGTCAGCCGCCCAACAGACGGCTGACCAGACGTGCCGCGTAATCGACGGTCGGAATCACGCGGGCATAGTTCAGGCGGGTCGGGCCGATGACGCCGAGCACGCCGACGATGCGTCCGGTGGCGTCCGAATAAGGCGAGACGATCGTCGACGAGCCGGACAGCGAGAACAGCTTGTTCTCCGAGCCGATGAAGATGCGAACACCTTCCGCGCTCTCCGCACGCCCGAGCAGATCGACGACGCCGCGCTTGGTCTCGAGATCGTCGAACAACCGGCGGACGCGTTCGAGATCTTCGAGTGCATGCAGATCCTCGAGCAGATTGGCGTGACCACGCACGATGAGCTGACGGTCGTCGCTGTCACCGCCCGACCAGCTGGCGACTCCTGCGGCGATCACCTTTTGCGTCAGCTGATCGAGCTCGGCCCGGTCGCGCGCCAGCGCCGTCTCGAGCTCGAGCCGGGCTTCCGCCAGGGTCCGTCCGCGAATCCGCGAATTGAGGAAATTGGCGGCCTCGGTGAGCGCCGAGGACGGCACGCCGGGCGGCAGCGTCAGCACGCGGTTTTCGACCTGACCGTCCTCGCCGACCAGCACGACCAGCGCGCGCTCCGGCTCCAGGCGGACGAATTCGATGTGCTTCAGCCGCGTGTTGGACTTGGCGGTGAGAACCACGGCGGCGGCACGGGTGAGGCCGGACAGCCGCGTCAGCGCCTCGTCGAGCGCTGCTTCCACCGACTGGGCGCGGCCGACGGAGGCAAGCTGGCTCTGGATCGCCTGCCGCTCGGCCTCGGTCATGTCGCCGACCTGCATCAGGGCGTCGACGAAGAAGCGCAAGCCCGCTTCGGTCGGCAGCCGGCCGGCCGAGGTATGCGGCGCATAGATCAGGCCGAGCTGCTCCAGATCGGCCATCACGTTGCGCACGGAGGCCGGCGACAAGGGAACCGCGATCAGCCGCGAAATGTTGCGCGAGCCGACGGGCTCGCCGGTCGCGAGGTAGCTCTCGACGATCTGGCGAAAGATCTCGCGCGACCGCTCATTGAGCTGCGCGAGCCCCGCGGGCGGTGTCATCAGGTTGATCGGATCGTGGTGGGCCACCAGATATCCTCCTCACCCATCTGCATGTAATTTGGCCATGCGGCGGCTCGGTGGCAAGCCGATCTTGAGCGGGTGCTCCGGCGCTGATTCGCGCCCGATTATGCCCTTGCCGCTGCGGGTCCCGGCTCCTACAAGGCCGATCAGATGGGCCTTCTGCCTTTTTACGGAGAGAATCATGCGGCCGAGCCGCCGTGCACCGGATGAATTGCGGGCCGTGAGCCTGGAACGCGGCGTCGTCAAATATGCCGAGGGCTCCTGCCTGGTGAAGTTCGGCGACACCCATGTCCTGGTCACCGCCACGCTCGAGGACAGGCTGCCGCCCTGGCTCAAGGGCCAGGGGCGCGGCTGGATTACCGCCGAATACGGCATGTTGCCGCGCGCCACGCTGGAGCGGACCCGGCGCGAGGCCTCGGCCGGCAAGCAGACCGGGCGCACCGTCGAGATCCAGCGCCTGATCGGCCGCTCGCTGCGCACCGCGATCGACCTGGAAGCGCTCGGCGAGCGCCAGATCACGGTCGATTGCGACGTGCTGCAGGCCGATGGCGGCACCCGCACCGCCTCGATCACCGGCGCCTGGGTCGCGCTGGCCGACTGCATCCGCTGGATGAAGTCGCGCAACATGATCAAGACCGAGGTGCTGCGCGCCAACGTCGCCGCGATCTCCTGCGGCATCTACAACGGCACGCCGGTGCTCGATCTCGACTATGCCGAGGATTCCGAGGCCGAGACGGACGCCAATTTCGTCATGACCGGCGACGGCCGCATCATCGAGGTGCAGGGCACGGCGGAGAAGACCCCGTTCACCGAGGCCGAGTTCCTGGCGCTGATGGCGCTGGCACGCAAGGGCGTCGCCCGGCTGGTCGATTTGCAGAAGATGGCGGTCGCGTGAGCAGCAGCCACCGCAAGCTCACCGGCCGCATCGTCATTGCGACCCATAATCCCGGCAAGCTCGCCGAGATGCGCGAGCTGCTGGCGCCCTACGGCATCGAGGCGGTTTCGGCCGGCGAGCTCGGGCTCGGCGAGCCCGACGAGACCGGCGAGACGTTCGAAGCCAATGCCCGCATCAAGGCGGTGGCCGCGGCAGAGGCTGCGCAACTGCCGGCCTTCGCCGACGATTCGGGCATCGTGGTGCATGGGCTCGACGGCGCGCCGGGCATCTACTCGGCGCGCTGGGCCGGCCCGGGCAAGGACTTCACTGCGGCGATGACGCGGATCGAGCGGCTGCTGCAGGAGCGTGGCGCTGTCAGCGCCGACCGGCGCGGCGCCCACTTCGTGTCCGCGCTGTGCGTCGCCTGGCCTGACGGCCACATCGAGGAGGTCGAGGCGCGGGTCGACGGCACCCTGGTCTGGCCGCCGCGCGGCACGGCCGGGTTCGGCTACGACCCGATGTTCCTGCCCGACGGGCACGATCGCACCTTCGGCGAGATGACCAGCATCGAGAAGCACGGATTGCCGCCGCTTGGCCTCGGCCTGTCGCACCGGGCCCGCGCCTTCGTGAAGCTCGCGGAGATCTGCCTTGACCAGCGCTGACAGCGAAGCGTTCGGCGTCTATGTGCACTGGCCGTTCTGCCTGTCGAAATGTCCGTATTGCGACTTCAACAGTCACGTCCGCCACGCCGCCATCGACCAGGAGCGTTTCGCCCGCGCCTTCGCGCAGGAGATCGCGACCACCGCCGCCCGCATTGGACCGCGCACCGTCACCTCGATCTTCCTCGGCGGCGGCACGCCGTCGCTGATGCAGCCGCAGACCGTCGGCGCGATTCTGGATGCGATCGGCAAGCACTGGCGCGTCGCCGGTGACGTCGAGGTGTCGCTGGAAGCCAATCCGACCAGCGTCGAGGCGACGCGCTTTGCCGGCTATCGCGCCGCCGGCGTCAACCGCGTCTCGCTCGGCGTCCAGGCGATGGACGATGCCTCGCTGAAGATGCTGGGACGTCTGCACACGGCGGAGGAAGCGATGCAGGCGGTGGCGATCGCGCGCGGCGCGTTCGACCGCTATTCCTTCGACCTGATCTATGCCCGGCCCGACCAGACGCCGGCGATGTGGACCGAGGAGCTGGAGCGCGCGATCGGCGAGGCGGCCGAGCATCTGTCGCTGTATCAGCTCACGATCGAGGAGGGCACGCCGTTCTTCGGGCTGCATGCCGCCGGCAAGCTGAAGACGCCCGACGAGGGCCTGGCGCGCACGCTGTACGATGTGACGCAGGAGATCTGCGCCCGTCACGGCCTGCCGGCTTATGAGATCTCCAACCATGCCCGTCCCGGCGCGGAGTGCCGGCACAATCTCGTCTATTGGCGCGGCCAGGAATATGCCGGCATCGGTCCCGGCGCCCATGGCCGACTCGACATTGACGGCATCCGGCACGCCACCGCGACCGACAAGCGGCCCGAGGCCTGGGTGATGCGGGTCGAATCCACTGGACACGGCGTCATGACGGACGACCTGCTCAATCGCGAGGAGCGCGCCGACGAGTTTCTGCTGATGGGGCTCCGGCTCGCCGAAGGCATCGACCCACGGCGTTATGCCGCGATCTCGGGGCGAGCACTCGATCCGCGCCGCATCGCGCTGCTGCGCGAGGAGGGCGCGATCGCGGTCGACGCCGACGGACGGCTGCGCGTCACGCAGGAGGGTTTTCCGGTGCTGGACGCCGTCGTCGCCGATCTCGCCGCCTGAGGCGGTCGGCGCACTCGTCTTCGTTTGCGTCGCGCTGAAGCTAGGTCGCGCTGAAGCTCTTGGGCGCACCGGCCACGGCCTGTGCGCCGCCGCTGCCGACGCGCATGACCGCGAGCCCGCGCTCATTGGTGCCGTCACTGCGGAACCGAAACAGCCCGTCGATCCCGGCAAAGCCGGATGAGTTGGTCAGCACGTCCGGCGCGAAGCGTTGTGCGCCTTGCGTGCGCGCCAGCGCGGCAACCAGCGCCACGGCATCATAGGCCAGCGTTGCCGTGCGCACGGGATCGCCGCCAAAACGCGTGCGGTAGCGGCCGGCGAAAGCACGGAAGCCCGAAGGATCGGGCGCGGCATAGACACCGCCTTGCATGCTGGCGCTGTTGTAGACGCGCGGATGGTCCCACAACCCGGTGCCCAGCAGCTGGATGTTGCGCAGGTTCGCACCGGCCGCCGTGAGCGCATCGGCGGTTGCCACGACCGAATCGCCGTCGTCGGCCAGCAGCAGCGCATCGGCGCCGCCGAGCGCCTGCGCCACGGCCCGTGCGGGCATCGTGCGGTCGCCGGAATATTTCTCGAATGCCACGATTCGTCCGCCGCGGCGGGTGACGGCCGTCTTGAAGGCGCCCTCGACGACGGTGCCATAGGCATTGTCCGGGAGCAGCGCGGCAAAGGAACGTTTTCCCACGCTCGCGGAATAGTCGACGATGCGGGTGGCATCGGACTCCGGCAGGAAGCTCAGCAGATAGACGCCCCGTCCGGCGACGCTCGAATCGGTCGAGAAGGCGATCACCGAGACGTTGCGCGTCCGCGCCACCTGCGCGGTCGCCGGCACCGAGCCGGCGAACAACGGCCCGAGGATGATCTCCGCGCCTTCGTCGCACGCCTGTTGCGCGCTTTGCTGCGCGCCTTGCGGACTACCGGCGTCGTCCTTGATCAGGAGCTGGATGTTGGGGTTCTGAAACTCGGCCAACGCCATCTCGGCCGCGCTCTTCATCGATTGCGCGGCGACGCCGGCATTGCCCGATGCCGACAGCGGCAGGATCAGCCCGACCTTGACCTGGCCGTTACCGGCCACCGCCGGCTGCTGCGGCGGTCCGGCGGGCGCCGTGGGCTGCTCGAATGGATTCGAAAGCTGGCCGAAGCCCTGCTGGACGTTGGAACATGCCGACAGCAGCGGCGCGCCAAGGATCAGGCCAAGCGCCGTTCGCCGGGCAACCCCCTGGGGTCCCGGACCGTGAGAACTGGGATGACGCGGGCCCACCATGGCATCTCTTCGCTCGGCCGAGACCGGCCACAAGTTCCCCAACCGCACGTCCCCCAGGCCGTGCTGATTCACTCATATTGTCGACGAATAGTTAAGCAAAACAAAAGGCTGTCAGAGCCACACAGAATATCAAATCGACGTTTTGCACGGCCTATCCCCTGCTCGAAGCAATGCCCTTTGAAGTGCATTTTCGAACTTGAAGCTCTGATGAACGGCGCGGCCGGTCATGCTGGTTGGACCTTCACATTCATAGAACCACTGTTCCACGGTGGCATTCCCAGCCCCGGCCCTTTAAATTACCCCGATGGGCGCCAAGGCAATCCCGAACATCTCGCCGGACGACGGCAAATCTTCCACCTCATGGACATATCTGGTGGCGGGGCAGCGCGTGATGGCGCAACGGGCGCGGCCGGGCCTGTACCTCGTGGCAACACCGATCGGCAATCTCGGCGACATCACGCTGCGCGCACTGGAGACGCTGGCCGGCGCTGACATCATCTTCTGCGAGGACACGCGAATCACGCGGCGGCTGGCCGAGCGCTACGGCCTAGGCGCCGAGCTTGCCGCCTACCACGAGCACAATGCCGAAGCGGTCAGGCCGAAGATTCTGCAGCGCCTGTCCGAGGGCGCGGCCATTGCGCTGGTGTCGGACGCCGGCACGCCGCTGATCTCAGACCCCGGCTACAAGCTGGTTCGCGCCGCCTGCGAGGCTGGACACGGCGTCACGGCCCTGCCGGGCCCCTCCGCGGTGCTCGCCGCGCTGAGTGTCGCGGCGCTGCCGACCGACCGGTTCTTCTTCGAAGGCTTCCTTCCCGCCAAGCAGCAGGCGCGGCGCACGCGGCTGGCGGAGCTGGCGCGCGTCGAGGCCACGCTCGTGATGTTCGAGGCGGGAAGCCGCGTGCAGGAGACGCTCGCCGATCTCGCCGACGTCATGGCGGGGCGGCAGGCCGCGATCTGTCGCGAGCTCACCAAGCTGCATGAGGAAGTTCTGCGCGGCCCCGTGCGCGCGCTCGCCGCCCAGGCCGACGAGCTCGAAACGCGCGGCGAGTTCGTGCTGGTGATCGGGCCGCCGCCGCGCGATGCCGCGGTGCTGACGCAGGATGCGCTGGACGCGCTGCTCAAGGATCTCCTGCCGCGGTCGAGCGTCAAGGACGCGGTCATGCATGCCGTCGAGTTGTCGGGCCGGCCGCGCCGCGAGGTCTATGCGCGCGCGCTCGAGCTTGCCAGGGACGCGCGGTCGGGAGAGGCCGATGGCGAAGACTGAGCGTGCGTCCCCCGACAAGCCCGTCAAGACCGCTGCGCCGGAGCGCGTCGCCGCCTTCCGCACCGGCCTCTCGGCCGAAGCCCGCGCCGCCGCACTGCTGATGGCCAAGGGCTATCGCATTCTCGCCAAGCGCTTCCGCACGCCACATGGCGAGATCGACATCATCGCGCGCAAACGCAACCTCGTCGCCTTCGTCGAGGTCAAGGCGCGCGCCTCGCTCGACGACGCCGCCTATGCGGTGACGCCGCGCCAGCAGCAGCGCATCATCAATGCCGCGCAGGCCTGGCTGATGGCGCATTCCGATCATGCCGAATTGGAGCTGCGCTTCGACGCGATTCTGGTTGCGCCGCGCAGCCTGCCGCGCCATCTGGTGGCGGCCTTCGACGCCAGCACCTGACATGAACTGATCGCAGAGAGCAGGGACCTGCCCATGAAACTGAACGTCGCCGTCCAGATGGACCCCATCGCGCGCATCAACATCCGCGGCGACTCGACATTTGCCATGCTGCTCGAAGCACAGCGGCGCGGCCATGGCCTGTGCTACTACACGCCGGACAAGCTGTCGCTGCGGGGCGAGGAGCTGTACGCACCGGTGCAGGCGCTGACGGTGCGCGACCAGGTCGGCGATCACTTCACGCTCGGCGAGCCGAAGCCGACGGCGCTGACATCGTTCGACGTCGTGCTGCTGCGGCAGGATCCGCCGTTCGATCTCGCCTACATCACCTCGACGCATTTCCTCGAGCGCATCCATCCGAAGACGCTGGTGGTGAATGACCCCGCCAGTGTGCGCAATGCGCCGGAAAAGCTGTTCGTGATGAACTTTCCGCAGCTGATGCCGCCGACCTTGATCTCGCGCGATCTCGACGAGATCAACGCCTTCCGCGATCAGCACGGCGCCGTGGTGATGAAGCCGCTGCACGGCCATGGCGGTGCGGCGGTGTTCCGCGTGATGCCGCAGGACATGAATTTCGGCTCGCTGTTCGACATGTTCTCGGTGACGTTCAGGGAGCCCTGGGTGATCCAGCGCTTCCTCCCCGAGGTGAAGCATGGCGACAAGCGCATCATCCTGGTCGACGGCGAGTTCGCCGGCGCCGTCAACCGCGTGCCCGCCGCTGACGATCTGCGCTCCAACATGGTGCGCGGCGGCGCCGCGCAGGCGACCGATCTCAGCGCGCGCGAGCGCGAGATCTGCGACACGCTGGGTCCGGAGCTGCGCGCGCGCGGCCTGCTGCTGGTCGGCATCGACGTCATCGACGGCAATCTCACCGAGATCAACGTGACCTCGCCGACCGGCATCCGCGCGATCTCGCGGCTTGGCGGCCCGGACATCGCCGCGCGCGTGTGGGACGTGATCGAGGCCAAACGGCGCTGATGTCCTCACGCATCATGGCTGGGGATAAGCTCGCGGATATCACGGCCTGCGCTGTCTCCGGCCCGTTTCGTCGTCAGCCCGAGCGCTGACGACGGCTCAATTCATGCTATCGCAGATCCCATGCGTCTCGTCCTGACCACCTGGAACATCAACTCGGTGCGCCTGCGCATCGACCTCGTCGCCAAGCTCATCAAGCAGGTCAGGCCCGATGTGCTGTGCCTGCAGGAGACCAAGTGCATCGACGATGCCTTCCCGCTGAAACGGTTCAAGCGGCTCGGCTATGAGCACATCGCGCTGAACGGGCAGAAGGGCTATCACGGCGTCGCCGTGATCTCGAAATGGCCGTTCGAGGATACGAACGTCCGCACGTTCTGCGACAAGGTAGACTCACGCCACATTACGGTGGCGTTCGGCGAGAAGGCGCGGCTGGCGCAGCCGCTGGTGTTGCATAATTTCTACGTGCCCGCCGGCGGCGACATTCCCGATCCCGCGCTCAATCCGAAGTTCGAGCACAAGCTGCAATTCCTCGACGAGATGAAGTCGTGCGAGCCGCTGCATCCACGCGGCGACGACCGCCACATCCTGGTCGGCGATCTCAACGTCGCGCCGCATGAGCACGACGTCTGGTCGCACAAGCAGCTGTTGAAGGTGGTCTCGCACACGCCGATCGAATGCGAGAAGCTCTTGGCGGCTCAGACCCAGGGCGAATGGGTCGACGTCGCGCGCGAGCGCATCGCGATGTCGGAGAAGGTCTATACATGGTGGAGCTATCGCGCCGCCGACTGGACCATCGGCAATCGCGGCCGCCGGCTCGACCACATCTGGGTGTCGCGCGCGCTGAAGGACCGTGTCAGCGATTTCAGCATCCTGCGCGACGCCCGCAGCTGGGAGCGTCCGTCGGACCACGTGCCGGTGACGGTGACCTTGGACGTTTAACAGCGTCCGAATTCTTGCACGGGCTCGCTGCGATCTCCGTTCACCTCTCCCCGCCGGGGAGAGGTCGGCGCGCAGCGCCGGGTGAGGGGGCTTGCGTGCGCGATCGACCTGAATCCCTCACCCGGATTGCATCAGACGATGCAATCCGACCTCTCCCGTCGGGAGAGGTGAAGATCTCACGACGTCAGCTTGGCGCCGGCCATCAGGATGTCGTTGGCGATTCGGCTGGCGCGGTGGGCGAATTCGTCGCGCAGGCGGCGCGCGGCCACGGCGTCGCTCTCCAGCACGCGCTGAAACAGGCTGCGAGAGATGCGCACCACGGTGGAATATTCCAGAGCGGTGGCCGTCGCCGGGCGGCGCATCTCGACCAGCAGCGCCAGCTCGCCGATCAGCATGCTGGGCCTGGCGACGATCTCGGCGCCGCCTTCGTCGCTGACACTCAGCGCGCCGCGCTGGACGACATAGCCGCAATCGGCCGTGTCGCCCTCGCGAAACAGGGTCTCGCCGCTCTGGATGTTACGCTGCTCGGAGCCGATCGCGATCATGCGCAGTGAATCGCTTCCCAACAGACGCAGGGTCGGGACGCGCTCCAGCAGCGCAATATCGTCTTCGATCGACATCGAGGGCCCGGGGAAGGCGAAATGGAACCAATATCATAGACGGCAAACCGCCAATCCCCGAACGTATCACGGCACCAGCTTGTAGCCACCGGCCTCCGTCACCAGAATCTCTGGATTCGCGGCATCTTTCTCGATTTTCTGCCGCAGACGGTAAATGTGGGTCTCCAGCGTATGGGTGGTGACGCCGGAATTGTAGCCCCAGACCTCCTGGAGCAGGGTCTCGCGCGACACCGGCTGCTGGCCGGCGCGGTAGAGGAAACGCAGGATCGCCGTCTCCTTCTCGGTGAGGCGGACCTTGCGGGCATTGGCGCCGGTCAGCATCTTCGAGCCCGGCCGGAAACTGTAGGGGCCGACCGAGAACACCGCGTCCTCGCTCGCCTCGTGCTGGCGCAGCTGGGCGCGGATGCGCGCCAACAGGACGGCGAAGCGGAAGGGCTTGGCGACGTAGTCGTTGGCGCCGGATTCGAGGCCGAGGATCGTGTCCGAATCGGTGTCATGTCCGGTCAGCATGATGATCGGCGCCTTGAAGCCGCCCTTGCGCAGCGACCGCACCACCTCGCGGCCATCGGTATCGGGCAGGCCGACATCCATCAGCACCAGATCGGGGGAATTGGCCTTTGCCGCGCTGGCGCCTTTGGCGCCGGTGTCCACCGCCTGGGCCTCGAACTCGTCATGCAGCGAGAGCTGCTCCATCAGGGTGTCGCGCAGATCGGTGTCGTCGTCCACGATCAGGATCTTGCGGGCATTGGCCATTGGTACAATCCTCTTGGTGGCGCCGGCGGGAATCCGGGAGGTGGCGCCGTCAACGGTGGGCAAACAGGCTCATCAGCCCTGTTTCGTCTTGAAGTAGGGGGCTGTTACCGATTCACAAGCGCCGGCTACTCTACTCCAGAATTGGGCAGGGAATGCGATGAATGTCCTGGTCGACCCTCGCGGCGGACCATTCGCCGACATTAAGGCAATTGCCGGGCAATGCATGGCAATGAAAAGGCACGTTGTTTCATATCTTTATCGACGCGAGTTGGTGGCATGCCAGCATCGCTGATCGCGATCAGCACCAAGGCCGGGTGCCGACAGCGCGGCTGGCTCAAGGTCTGGGGCCACGTCATCCCGGTCGCTCTCGGCCGCGGCGGCATCCTGGCCAACAAGCGGGAGGGCGACGGCGGCACTCCGCGCGGCACCTTCTACCCGCGCCGGCTGTGGTGGCGCGCCGACCGGCACCCGCGCCCGCGCACCTCGCTGCCGGTCCGGCTGATCGGCCCCGAGGACGCCTGGTGCGAGGATCCCGCCGACCGGCACTACAACCAGCCGATCCGGCTGCGCGGCGACCAGCCCGGCGACCGGCTGGCTCGCCCGGACCATCTCTACGACTTCATTATCGAGATCGACCACAACACGCGGCCGCGGATCGCGGGCCGCGGCAGTGCCGTGTTCCTGCATCTGGCGCGGCCGCATTTCGGTCCGACGGCCGGCTGCGTGGCGATGACCCGCCCGGCGATGCTGCGGCTGTTGCAAAGGATCGGGCCGCGCACCAGGATCGTCATCGCATAAAAAGAGACGGGGAGGACACCATGCGCGCGACCGATCAGCCTGCCGGCGCCTCGGCCATCCTGCGCTCGCATTGGCAGCAGGGGAGCAAGCTCGCCGAACTGCCGCCGGAGCTGCGTCCCCATGGCCGCGCCGCAGGCTATGCGATCCAGGCTGCGCTCGAGAACCACTCGGACAAGCCGTTGTTCGGCTGGAAGATCGCGGCCACCAGCGAGGCGGGGCAACGCCATATCAATGTCGCCGGCCCGATGGCCGGGCGGATCCTCGCCGAGACCGTGCTGCCGGTGGGCGGCCGCGCTTCCATGGCCGGCAACGCCATGCGCGTGGCCGAGCCGGAATTCGCCTTCCGCCTCGGTGTCGACCTGCTGCCGCGGCCCACACCTTATGATGTCGCCGAGGTGCTCGCCGCCGTCGCCACGCTGCACCCCGCAATCGAAATCCCGGATTCGCGCTTCGCCGATTTCGTCAGCGCCGGCGAGGCGCAGCTGATCGCCGACAATGCCTGCGCGCATCTGTTCGTGCTGGGCGAGCCGACCACGGCGGATTGGCGCAGCCGCGACCTGGTCGAGGAGCGCCCGCGAATCAGCCTGCGCGGCGAGACCTTCATCGGCCATGGCCGCAACGTGCTCGGCGATCCCCGCGTGGCTCTGGCCTGGTTGGTCAACGAGCTGCGGCAGCTCGGCATCCCGGTTCGAGCGGGGCAGGTGGTCACCACCGGCACCTGCCATCCGCCGCTGCCGATCGACAGCGGCGACGTGATGGAGGCCGACTTCGGCGATCTCGGACGGGTGTCGGTCCAATTCGAATGAGAGGCAGGAAGGTGAGGCAAGCGCCTCAGCGATGCCCGAAGATCGCCGAGCCGACCCGCACATGGGTCGCACCAAACTGGATCGCGGTGGCGAAGTCCGCGCTCATGCCCATCGAGAGATTCGCAAGACCATTGCGCGCCGCGATCTTGGCCGTCAGGGCGAAATGCGGGCCCGGCGCCTCATCGACCGGTGGAATGCACATCAGGCCTGAAATCTGAAGGCCGTAATCCTTGCGGCAGGCCGCAAGGAAGGCGTCGGCGTCGCCGGGCGCGATGCCCGCCTTCTGCGGTTCCTCGCCGGTGTTGATCTGGACGAACAGCTGCGGATGCCGACCCTGGGCCGCAATCTCCTTGGCGAGCGCCGCGCACAGGCTCGGGCGGTCGACCGAGTGGATCGCGTCGAACAGCGCGACCGCCTCCTTCGCCTTGTTGGACTGCAGCGGTCCGATCAGGTGCAGCACCAGACCCGGATGCGCCGCCATCAGCGCCGGCCACTTGCCCTTGGCCTCCTGGACGCGGTTTTCACCGAAATCCCGTTGTCCGGCCACGATCACCGGCTCGATCGCATCGGCTGCGAAGGTCTTGGAGACGGCAATCAATGTCACCGAGGCGCGTTCACGCTTCGCATCGCGGCAGGCGCGCAGGATCTCCTGCTCGACGGCGGCGAGGGCGGGAGGGGCAGACGAGGTTGAGGCATTCGAGGCATCGGGCACGATGGAGGTCCGTGGATCGGTAGATTTACGGGTTTGGGTGCAATTTTACAGAGTTCGAGAAAGGGTTCTTGAACCCTTCTCCTTACCCTTCACGGCCGGGGTAGGGGAAAGAAATGCCAAGCATCCGCTTCAATCGCAATAGAGTGAAGCTGAACCGGCTGATGGGGATCCGCGCACGCCTGGCGTTGCTCGCCCTGATCCTGGTGGCGCCGCTGATGTTGGAGCGCGCCCGGTCGCTGGAAAGCGCCAGGACCCGGCAGATCGCGCTCGCATCCGAGGAATTCTTTGCTCTCGCGCGGCAGAGTGCCGACATGCAGCGCGAGGTCATCATGTCGGTCGAGACGGTGCTGAAGTCGACCGCCTACGTTCGGGCGTCGGCCACCGGCGTCAGCCGCAGCTGCGACATGATGCGGGCCAGCCTGCCGGCGACGCTGCCCTGGATCCGCACCCTGATGATCGCCGGCCGCGACGGCCGCATTCAGTGCTCCACCAACAATCAATATGTCGGGCTCGACTTCAGCGACCGGCCGTATTTCCGCGGCGCGCAGGAATCGCGCGACTTCGTCTTCAGCGATTATCTGCTGTCGAAGCCGACGCACATGCCGATCGTGATGGCCGCCTATCCGGTCGGTGCGATCACCGGTGAGCCGGATGCGGTGATGCTCGCCAGCGTGAACCTGGAATGGATGTCCAAGATCATGAGCAATCTTGGCAATCGCCCGGGCATCACGGCGGTGCTGATCGACAGCGAGGGAACCGTGCTGGCGGCGCCGGCCGACCGGACCGAGCTGATCGGCCGGCCGCTCGACAGCGTGCCGCTGCTGTCGGCCGTCGCCGAGACGGCGATGAGCTCGAGCAAGCCGACGGAGACGATGAGCTTCACCGCCGCTGACGGCTCCAAGCGCGCTATCACCTTCACCCGCATCGCCGACACCGGCTCGCGCCTGATCGTCAGCATCGACGAGACCCGCGTGACCGCTGCGATCGACCGCGAGATCCGCAACGCCTACCTGCAGGCGGGCCTGGTCTGCCTGATCGTGCTATTGGGTGCGCTGATCGCCGCCGAGAAGCTGATCGTTCGTCCCGTCAGCATGCTCGCCGCCACCGCCAAGCGCTTCGGCCATGGCCACTGGTCGGCGCGGGTCGCGACCAAGCATCTGCCCTCCGAGTTCGTGCCGCTGGCGAAATCCTTCAATGCGATGGCCGCCAAGCTGGGCCAGCGTGAGCGCGAGCTGATCGCGGCCAACGACCGGCTGACGGTGATGGCGTCGATCGACATGCTCTCGGGCCTCGCCAACCGCCGCGGCTTCCAGAACCGCATCGACATCGAGTG
Source organism: Bradyrhizobium sp. SZCCHNS2022 (assembly GCF_032377575.1). Lineage (NCBI taxonomy): Bacteria > Pseudomonadati > Pseudomonadota > Alphaproteobacteria > Hyphomicrobiales > Nitrobacteraceae > Bradyrhizobium > Bradyrhizobium sp. SZCCHNS2022. Next base: position 5,850,079 of record NZ_JAUHHZ010000001.1, read on the forward strand.
GGCGCGCGCCGAGCAGAACGGCAGCGAGCTGTCGCTGCTGATGATCGATGTCGATCATTTCAAGCTCTACAACGACACCTATGGGCATCCCGAGGGCGACGCCTGCCTGTCACGCCTCGGCGAGACGCTGTCGCAGATCGCAGGCTCCACGACCGCCTTTGCAGGCCGCTATGGCGGCGAGGAATTCTGCCTGCTGCTGCCGGGCATGAATGCGAGGCAGGCGCTCGAGATCGGCGAGCAGGTCCGCGCCGCCGTGCTGGACCTGGAGCTGCCGCATGCGACCTCGGCGCATCGGTGCGTCACCGTCAGCGTCGGAGTCGCCTCGACGCGCGCGCACGCATCGCTGACGTCCGCCGATCTGATCGAAGCCGCCGATGCCGCGCTCTATGCCGCCAAGCATCGTGGCCGCAACACGGTGGCTGCGCATGGCTTCGGCGATGTCGACGACGACGACAGCAGAGACGTCGCGCGCGCCGGCTGATCCGGCGGGACGCCCCTGCGAGGATCAGCCGACCGCCAGCTTGCGGTCGAGCTCGAGCTCGGTGACGACGCGATTGCGGCCGAGCTTCTTGGCCAGGTAGAGCGCACGGTCACAGCGATCGATCAGATCGGCCATCGACTCGCCGAACTGGAACTGGCCGACGCCGATCGACACCGTGATCTGCGGCAATACCTCGCCGGTCGAGCGCCGGGTGAACTGGCAATCGGCGATGGTGCGGCGGATACGCTCGGCGATCGCCGTGCAGCCTTCGAGGTCGGTCTGCGGCAGCACCGCAATCAGCTCCTCGCCGCCGTAGCGGGCCGGCAGATCCTTCTCACGCACGCGCTCACGCAGTGCCTTGGCCACCAGACGCAGCACCTGGTCGCCGACGCCGTGGCCGTAATTGTCGTTGAACTTCTTGAAGTGGTCGACGTCGATCAGGAGAATGCTGAGCGGCTCGTCGCGCTCCATGGCCTCGATCTGGACGAGACGGAAGAATTCTTCGAGCGCGCGCCGGTTCGGCAGGCCCGTCAGCGTATCGGTGCGCGCGCGCTGCTCCGATTTGTTGAGCGAGTCCCTGATGGTGTCGAGCTCGCGCGACTTCTCGGCGAAGCTCGCCTCGAGCTTCGCGGCGCGCGCGGTCGCCTGGGCGAGCTCGCTGACGAGGCTCTCGATCAGGATCTTCGGATCGACGCCCTGCTCGCTGCGTTCGGCGACGCCGTCGATCGCCTCCATATGCGTGCGGTTGTCGGCGATCGCGGCGGTCAGATAACTTTTGGCGGAGTCCATCACGCCATGCAACTGCTGCGAGACTTTATGGACGACGGCCGCTTCCGTGCCCTGCTGGCCGATATAGGTGTCGAACAGCGCCTGATTGGTGGTCTTGTCGAACTTGCGCTTGTTGCTGACGAGGATGTCGACCGCGCGCTTGAGGTCGGACGCCGAGCCCAGAGAGTATTTGAACCACAGATGGAAGTTGTTAGGCGTCGGTGGCACGCGCTGTTGAGCCATGGATTTCATGGCCTTTTCCGCGACAGTCGTCGCGTACTCGAAGTCAAGCTCGTCGAACGTAGCGCCGGACACGATGAGGAGTGATCCCAGATGCGGGCTTGAAGCCTGGATGTATGCACTCAGTCTCCCATTCAAGTCTTAACCGCGCCTCAACCCGACCTCCGACACCCCCGGCGAGGCCCGCAAAAAACGCGCGATTACCGTCGCTTAGCAGCTGCACGAAATGGTATCATCATCTGCCGCCCCATTGACCGAGGTGCCGCTTTTGTGGCCTAGTCCGCCGTCGAAAAACTGACGCGAATCCTCGAAAATTATAAGCGATTCCATGACATCCGAACGCTACAACGCCCGTGAAGCCGAGCCGCGCTGGCAGCGCGAGTGGGACGACAAGGCGATCTTCGCCACCAAGAACGACGATCCGCGTCCGAAATACTACGTACTCGAGATGTTTCCCTATCCGTCGGGTCGCATCCATATCGGCCATGTCCGTAATTATACGCTCGGTGACGTACTGGCGCGGTTCATGCGCGCCAAGGGCTTCAACGTGCTGCATCCGATGGGCTGGGACGCGTTCGGCCTGCCGGCGGAGAACGCCGCGATCGAGCGCAAGGTGGCGCCGAAGGCGTGGACCTACGACAACATCGCGGCGATGAAGAAGCAGCTGCGCTCGATCGGCCTGTCGCTCGACTGGGCCCGCGAGTTCGCGACCTGCGACCCGTCCTACTACAAGCACCAGCAGAAGATGTTCCTCGACTTCATGCAGGCGGGGCTGGTGGAGCGCGAGAAGCGCAAGGTGAACTGGGATCCGGTCGACATGACCGTGCTCGCCAACGAGCAGGTCATCGACGGCCGCGGCTGGCGCTCCGGTGCGGTGGTCGAACAGCGTGAGATGAACCAGTGGGTGTTCAAGATCACGAAGTACTCGCAGGAGCTGCTGGACGCGCTGGACGGCCTGGACCGCTGGCCGGATAAGGTGCGCCTGATGCAGCGGAACTGGATCGGCCGCTCCGAGGGTCTGCTGATCCGCTTCGCACTTGATCAGGCGACGACGCCGGCCGGCGAGACCGAGCTGAAGATTTTCACCACCCGTCCCGACACGCTGTTCGGCGCCAAGTTCATGGCGATCTCGGCGGACCATCCGCTGGCGCAGGCAGCGGCCGCCAAGAACCCCGAGCTCGCCGCGTTCATCGCCGAGATCAAGCGCATCGGCACCGCGCAGGAGGCGATCGACACCGCCGAGAAGCAGGGCTTCGACACCGGCATCCGCGCCGTGCATCCGTTCGACCCGAGCTGGACCTTGCCGGTCTATGTCGCGAACTTCGTGCTGATGGAGTACGGCACCGGCGCCATCTTCGGCTGCCCGGCACATGACCAACGCGACCTCGACTTCGTCAACAAATACAGCCTCGGCAACACGCCGGTGGTCTGCCCGGAAGGACAGGACCCCGCGAGCTTCGTCATCACCGACACCGCCTTCGACGGTGACGGGCGGCTGATCAATTCGCGCTTCCTCGACGGCATGACCATCGCGCAGGCCAAGGACGAAGTCGCCAAGCGGCTGGAGAGTGAGCAGCGCGGCGGCGCTGCCGTCGGCGAGCGCCAAGTCAATTTCCGCCTGCGCGACTGGGGCATCTCGCGGCAGCGCTATTGGGGCTGTCCGATCCCGGTGATCCACTGCGCCAAATGCGATGTCGTCCCTGTGCCGGCCAAGGACCTGCCCGTGGTGCTGCCGGATGACGTCACCTTCGACAAGCCGGGCAACGCGCTGGATCATCATCCGACCTGGAAGCACGTCACCTGTCCGACATGCGGCGGCAAGGCCACGCGCGAAACCGACACCATGGACACCTTCGTGGATTCGTCCTGGTACTTCGCGCGCTTCACCGATCCGTGGAACGAGAGCGCGCCGACGACGCCTGAGGTCGCCAACCGGATGATGCCGGTCGACCAGTATATCGGCGGCGTCGAGCATGCGATCCTGCATCTGCTGTACAGCCGCTTCTTCACCCGCGCGATGAAGGCGACCGGGCATGTCGCGATGGACGAGCCGTTCGCCGGCATGTTCACGCAGGGCATGGTGGTGCACGAGACCTACCAGAAGGCCGACGGCACCTTCGTCAATCCGGCCGAGGTCAAGATCGAGATCGGCGGCAATGGCCGCCGCGCGGTGCTGACCGCGACCGGCGAAGACATCACGATCGGCCCGATCGAGAAGATGTCGAAGTCGAAGAAGAACACCGTCGACCCCGACGACATCATCGAGAGCTACGGCGCCGACGTTGCGCGCTGGTTCATGCTGTCGGACTCGCCGCCGGATCGCGACGTGATCTGGAGCGACGAGCGGGTGCAGGGCGCGGCGCGCTTCGTCCAGCGTCTCTGGCGGCTGGTCAACGAATCGGTCGCGGCAACGGCGGAGGCCCCCTCCTCCCGTCCCGCCACGTTCAGCCCGGACGCGCTGGCGCTGCGCAAGGCCGCCCATGGGGCGCTGGACAAGGTGACCGGCGGCATCGAGCGGCTGCACTTCAACGTCTGCCTGGCGCATATCCGCGAATTCGCCAATGCGCTGGCCGACGTGCTCGCCCGTCCGGCCAAGCCGGCGCCGGACCTGGCGTTCGCGATCCGCGAGGCGGCGGGCATCCTGGTGCAGCTGTTCTCGCCGATGATGCCGCATCTGGCCGAGGAATGCTGGCAGGTGCTGGGTCACTCCGGCCTGATCTCGGAGGCCTCCTGGCCGCAAATCGAACGAGATTTGCTGGTTGAGGACAGCATGACCCTGGTCGTGCAGGTCAACGGCAAGAAGCGCGGAGAAGTCACAGTCGCCAGCAACGCGCAGAATCCGGAAATTGAGTCTGCCGTTTTGGCCCTCGATGCAGTAAAACTGACGCTGGACGGCAAGCCCGTCCGCAAGGTGATCATTGTTCCCAAGAGGATCGTGAATGTCGTCGGCTAGGTTTCGGATCGCTGCACGCCTGGTTGCCGTGGCCGCATTGGCCGGGCTGACGGCCGGCTGCTTCCAGCCGATGTATGCCGAGCATGCCGACGGCACGCCGGGCCTGCGCGAAAAGCTGATGGGTATCGAGCTGCCGCCGGTCGACAAGCCGAACGCCTCGCCGGAGGCGCGCATCGGCGTCGACATCCGCAACGCGCTTGCGTTCAAGCTCTATGGCACCGCGACCGGCACCGCTCCGACCCACAAGCTGGTGCTGAGGTTCCAGACCAGCCGGTCCTCCCTGATCGTCTCGCAGACGACCGGCCTGCCGACCACCGAAAACGTCGGCCTCGACGTGCAGTACAATCTGGTCGATCTGGCCACGAACAAGTCGGTGATGACCGGAACGACGTTCGCTCGGACGTCCTACGACATCCCCGGCTCGTACCAGCGCTTCGCCCGTCAGCGCGCGTTCCGCGATGCCGAGGATCGCGCCTCCGAGGAGGTGGCCGAGAAGATCAAGACGCGGCTCGCGGCCTATTTCACCGCGGGCACCTGATCCACGGCTGACAACGCCGTGGTCGCGCTGCGCGGACGAGACATCGATGCCTTCCTGGCCAGACCGGACGCTGCGCGTCCGCTGATCCTGCTGTATGGCCCGGATGCCGGTCTGGTCCGTGAACGGGCCGAAGCGCTGATCGCCTCCGCGGTCGATCATCCCGACGATCCGTTTTCCGTGGTCAGGCTCGATGGGGACGAGCTCGCCGCCGAGCCGTCGCGGCTCGTCGACGAAGCCATGACGGTCCCGCTGTTCGGCGGCCGCCGCGCCATTCGCGTCCGTGCCGGATCGCGCAATTTTGCCAGCGGCGTCGAGACGCTCAGCCAGATGAATGTGCGCGACTGTCGCATCGTGATCGAGGCCGGCGACGTCAGGCCCGATTCGCCGCTGCGCAAGATTTGCGAGAAGGCAGCGTCCGCGGTCGCGATCGCCTGCTACCCGGACACCGAGCGCGATCTCGCCAAGCTGATCGACGACGAATTGCGCATCGCCAGCCTGCGCATCTCGCAAGATGCGCGCGCCTATCTGATGGCCCTGCTCGGCGGCGACCGGCAGGCGTCACGCAACGAAGTGCGCAAGCTGACGCTGTTCGCGCATGGCGAGGGAGAGGTGACGCTCGACCATGTGATGGCCGTGGTCGCGGACGCCTCGGAGATGAAGCTCGACCCGATCGTCGACGGCGCCTTCGGCGGCAAGCCTGACGTGGTCGAGACCGAGTTCGGCAAGGCGATGATCGCCGGCACCTATCCTGGCGTGATCATTTCTGCTGCGCAGCGACATGCAGCATGGCTGCACAAATCGGCGCTCGCCGTCGCCTCGGGCACGCCGGTCTCATCCATCCTCGAAGGCGGCTTTCCGCGCTTGCACTTCTCGCGCAAGCCCAGCGCCGAGACCGCGCTACGCAACCTCTCCCCTGCCCGGCTGCTGCCGATCATCGACCAGCTCGCGACCGCTGCGCTCGACATGCGCAAGCAGCCCGGGCTCGCGGCGGCGATCGCGCAGCGGACGCTGCTGTCGATCGCCGTGAACGCGCGGCGCAAGGGATGACGGGGTTCGGGACGCTGACTCACTGAAGCGGCGCCGACAATGGCAGTCCCAGTGGACACCAGAGATCGCCCTACAATCTCCGCCGTCATTCCGGGGCGCCCGAAGGGCGAGCCCGGAATCCATCGGGCCACTGCATCCGCCGAGAGATGGATTCCGGGTTCGCGCTGCGCGCGCCCCGGAATGACGGCGGGAAGCGGGAGCCGCGTTGGGCAATCGCGATCAGGACAGAAGGTCGTATGCGATGGCGTCGGCCGAACAGCTCTTCCCAGTCAGTAGCTCGTCATGGCCGGGCTTGACCCGGCCATCCATCCTCTTCGCGTCGGTCGCGTCAAAAGATGGATGGCCGGGTCAAGCCCGGCCATGACGAAGGTGAGGGCTGAGCAACAAACTAACAGGAAGCGGCGCAGTCCTGGGACGCCGTCGCGGCGACGCGAGCGACGTCAAAGAGCTCACATCTAACCCTGCTCCAGCCGGCGCATCACCTCGTCGAGCTGCTCCAGGCTGCGGTAGGTGATCTGCACGGTGCCGCCAGGATCGCGGTGGCTGATCGAGAGGGTGAGGCCGAGCGCGTCGCCGACCCGCTTCTCCAGCGCGAGGGTGTCGGCATCCTTCTTTTCCGGCGTAGCGCTGCCAGTGCTGCGCGGCTTTTGCGGCTTGCGCTCGGGGACGCCCTCCTCATGGGCGAGCGCCTCGGTCTGCCGCACGTTCAGCCCTTCGGCGATGATCTTCTTCGCCGCCGACATCGGATCCGGCAGGTTGATCAGCGCACGCGCATGACCGGCCGAAATCTGCCCCGTCGCGATGAAGCCCTGCACCTCGGCCGGCAGCTTGGTCAGCCGCATCATGTTGGCGACGTGACTGCGGCTCTTGCCGACGATCTTGGCGATGTCTTCCTGGTTGCGTTTGAACTCGTTGGCGAGGGCGTGATAGCCCTGCGCCTCCTCCATCGGATTGAGATCCTCGCGCTGCACGTTCTCGATGATTGCGAGCTCGAGCGCGTCGCTGTCGCTGACGTCGACTGGAACGATCGGCACCTCGTGCAGGCCCGCCGCCTGCGACGCCCGCCAGCGCCGCTCGCCGGCGATGATCTCGAAGCGATCCTGCTGGCCCTTGATCGGACGCACCACGATCGGCTGGATCACGCCGTGCTGCTTGATCGAGGCGGAGAGCTCCGCAAGCTCACCGTCGGAAAACGTCTTGCGCGGATTGCGCGGATTCGGCTTGAGAAACTCGATCGGCACCTTGCGCTGATTGCGCGGCCGCTCCGGCGGCGCGCCGGCTTCACGGTTCACGTCACCAATCAGACTTGCAAGACCCCGGCCCAATCGCGATCGCGACTCGTCCGCCATCGCCTTCTCCTTTGGATTCACGTCACGCTCCGCTTGCGTCTGCTGCCGAACCGCAGCGTCGGCGCAATGAAAAGGGATCGCGAATCCCGCAGCCGGGATCCGCCGTCATCCTGCAATGAGACCCGAGTGACGCGGGGCCACCCGGAGCAAAGGCATTGATCAGTTGGTGCGCAGGTCGCGCTCGCGCTGGATCACCTCGGTCGCGAGCTTGAGATAGGCCTCGCTGCCGACGCACTTCAGGTCATAGACCAGCACCGGCTTGCCGTAGGACGGCGCCTCCGAGATGCGCACGTTGCGCGGGATCATCGTGTTGTAGACTTTCGACCCCATGAACTGGCGTACGTCGGCGACCACCTGGTTGGACAGGTTGTTGCGCGAGTCGAACATCGTCAGCACGATGCCGTGGATCGACAGGTTCGGGTTCAAGGTCGAGCGCACCTGCTCCACGGTCTGCAGCAGCTGTGACAGACCTTCCAGCGCGAAGAACTCACACTGCAGCGGCACCAGGATCGCATCCGATGCGGCCATGGCGTTGACGGTCAGCAGGTTCAGCGACGGCGGGCAATCGACCAGCACGTATGTGTAGTCGTTCTCCGGCGAGACGTTGTTGTTGAGTCCGGCGATCGCATCGCGCAGACGGAAGGCGCGGTTGGCGCTGGTGCCGAGCTCGAGCTCGAGACCCGACAAATCCATGGTCGACGACGCGATGTGCAGCCGCGGCACCGCGGTCGCGACGACGGCGTCGCGCAGCGAGGCCTCGCCGATCAGGACGTCATAGGTCGAGCAGTTGCGGCTACCGCGGTCGATGCCAAGCCCGGTCGAGGCGTTGCCCTGAGGATCCAGGTCGACGATCAGCACACGCTCGCCGATGGCAGCCAGCGCCGTGCCGAGGTTGATCGCAGTCGTGGTCTTACCGACCCCGCCCTTTTGATTGGCGAGCGCCAGGATGCGCGGATGCCCGTCCGGATGAGGGGCTCTATCTTCTTGATAAATCTGATCAATTACGGCCATGCGCGATCGCCATTGGTTGTCTTCGCGGAATTCAGCTCTGTCGCTCGATGCAATCGATTGCGACGATCCAGCCCTGCCCGCCCGTCCGGCTGGAATGAAGTTTCGGCTCAATTTTCCAATACTTAGTAGATTCGGTCAATTCCGCTTCTACATCTTGACCCTTGAGAAACAGCGCTTTGGCGCCTTTTTTCACCAAGGGCTCCGCAAAGCCGATGAGTTGATGTAGCGGAGCCAGCGCGCGTGCGGTCACGCAATCGACTCGCCCGCTCCACTTCTCCACGATATCCCCGATCTCAGACAAATGCACCACTCCTGGGGAGCCGGTGACGCGAATTGCTTCGCGCAGGAAGGCCGCCTTCTTCGCGATGCGCTCGACGAGATGGACCTGTGCGCCGGGCCGCCCGGCCAGGGCGCACGCCAGGACGACGCCGGGAAAGCCACCGCCGCTGCCGAGGTCGACCCAGATCTTGGCGTCGGGCGCGAGATCGAGCAGTTGCAGCGAATCCGAAATGTGCCGCGTCCAGAGGTGCGACAAGGTTGAGGGTGCGACAAGGTTGGTCTTGGCCTGCCACTCGAGCAGCAGCGCGACATAGCGGTCCAAGCGCTGCTCCGTTTCACGTGAAACAGGAGTCAGCGCGAGCGCCGCGGCCTTGTCCGCCTCGTGCACCTTGTTGGCCATCGCTGAGCCGGAGTGTTTCACGTGAAACGTGCCTCAGCCGCGGATTTGCCGCGCGCTTCACGCCGCAGATACGCCGCGAGGATTCCCAGTGCCGCCGGCGTCATACCGTCGATCCGGCCCGCCTGCCCGATCGTCCAGGGTTTGGCCGCTGTCAGCTTCGCCCTCGCCTCGTTCGAAAGCCCGGGCACGAGGGCGTAGTCGATGTCGCCAAGCACCAAGCCTTCGTCGCGGCGAAAGGCGCACACATCCTCGCTCTGTCGGCGGACATAGACATCATATTTGGCGTCGATCTCGAGATGGGTCGCGATAACAGGGTCGATCGTTCCGAGCTCTGGCCAGACGGCTTGAACCTGGGCGAAGCCGACCTCGGGATAGGCCATCAGCTCGAAGGCCGATCGTCGCTGTCCATCGCGGTTCAAAGTCAGCCCATGCCTGGCCGCTTCGTTCGGCGTGATCGTCAACGACCTCGCATGCGCGCGGGCCGCTTCGAGCGCATCCATCTTGGCGCGATGGAGGCGCGCCCGATCGCTGCCGACGCAGCCGAGCGCGATGCCCTTGTCGGTGAGGCGCTGATCGGCGTTGTCGGCACGCAGGGTCAGACGATACTCGGCGCGTGAGGTGAACATCCGATAGGGCTCGCTGACTCCCCGCGTCACGAGGTCATCGATCATGACGCCGAGATAGCCGTCAGCGCGATCGAACACGATCGGCTCCCCGGCTGCCGCCTCGAGCGCGGCGTTGAGACCGGCCACGAGGCCCTGGGCTGCCGCCTCTTCATAGCCCGTCGTGCCATTGATCTGACCGGCGAGGAACAATCCCTTCATCCGCTTGGTCTGCAACGTCGGCTCCAGCTCACGCGGATCGACGTGGTCGTACTCGATCGCGTAGCCTGGCCGGATCATCCGAACGCGCTCCAGCCCTGGAATGGTCGGCAGCAGCGCCAGCTGCACCTCCTCGGGAAGCGACGTCGAAATGCCGTTGGGATAGACCGTCGTATCGTCGAGTCCCTCTGGCTCCAGGAAGATCTGGTGGCCGTCGCGGTCTCCAAAGCGGACGATCTTGTCTTCGACCGACGGGCAATAGCGTGGTCCCGTCGACTTGATCTGTCCCGAGTACATCGGCGAGCGATGGACATTGGCCCGGATGACATCGTGGGTCGATGGTGTGGTCCGGGTGATGCCGCATTGGATCTGAGGAGTCGTGATCTTGGCGGTCAGCACGGAGAACGGCTCCGGCGGATCGTCGCCCGGCTGCATCTCCACCGCAGACCAATCGATCGTGGTCCCATCCAGCCGTGGTGGCGTCCCTGTTTTCAGACGGCCGAGACGAAAGCCAAACGCCTCGAGCGACCGCGACAGACCCAGCGCCGGCGCCTCGCCGACACGACCGGCCGGCCAGGTCTTGTCACCGAGATGGATGAGGCCGCGGAGGAAGGTGCCCGTGGTGATCACCACGGCACCGCAGGCAAAGGCGCGGCCATCCGCCAGACGAAGTCCAACCACGCGTCCGTCGGTGACGACCAGTTCGTCCGCTTCGCCTTCGATCACGACGAGGTTCGCCGTCGCCCGGATCGCCTCCTGCATCGCCATGGCGTAGAGCTTCCGGTCGGCCTGAGCCCGCGGACCACGGACGGCGGGGCCCTTCCGGCGATTGAGAACGCGAAACTGAATGCCTCCGGCATCGGCGACCCGCCCCATCAGACCATCCAGCGCATCGACTTCCCGAACCAGATGGCCCTTGCCCAATCCACCGATGGCGGGATTGCAGGACATGGCGCCGATGGTCGCAAACTGGTGGGTGACCAGCGCGGTGCGGGCGCCCATGCGTGCGGAAGCCGCGGCGGCCTCAGAGCCGGCGTGGCCGCCGCCGATGACGACGACGTCGTAGGATGTTTGATGCTCGCTCATGACCGGATATCTAGCGCTTGCCGGCAACGCCCGGAAGACGTTTCACGTGAAACACAGGAGAGCGAGGGCCACGTGGTGTTTCACGTGAAACAACCTCATGCCCCGGCAACCCTGCTTTGTTTCACGTGAAACAACAGCTGAGGTTCCACGGCCCTGTTTCACGTGAAACAATTGACGGTCCGTTAACCAAACAACGCTTCGTTAAGTATATCTCTCCCGACCGCGTACGAGCTGCCTACTTCCCGACGCAGAACTCGCGGAAGATGACGTCGAGCAGATCCTCGACATCGACCCGGCCCAAAAGGCGTCCGAGCGCGAGCGCCGCGATCCTCAATTCCTCCGCAACAAGCTCCTCGCCGAGGTTGACGGCGGCGATGCTGCGGCGAAGAGCTGCGGCTGTCTCGCTGAGCAACGTACGCTGCCGCTCTCGCGTGATCAGCCCACTCTCGGTCGATCCAAAATAGTCGCGAGCAAAGCCGACCAACGCCTTGAGCAATGCCGGCAGTCCCTCTCCGCTTCGCGCTGAGATCGCAAACAACGGACTTCCACTCCGAGCCGAGACCGTGCCGACGCTTTCAAACGTCGGCAGATCGATCTTATTCCGGACAAGCCAGACCGGAACGTCCTCCTGGGGCTCGGCCACCTGATCATCTTCAGCCAGCCAAAGCACCAGATCGGCCTGGGCGGCACGATCCCGGGCGCGCCTGACACCCTCCCGCTCGACCGGATCGTCCGTGTCCCGGATTCCAGCCGTGTCGATCACCGTCACCGGATATCCCTCGAGGTCGAGCTGCACCTCGATGAGATCCCGCGTCGTGCCGGCATGCGGCGAGACGATCGCCACCTCGCGCTGGGCGAGCTGATTCATCAAAGTCGACTTGCCGGCATTCGGTGGTCCCGCGATCACCACGGTCAGACCGTCGCGCAGCCGCTCGGCCCGGCCCTGCGCCGACAACACGGATTCGATCTCCGTCAGCAGCTGCTCGATCCGCGACAGCGCCGGCGCCATCAGCTCGGTCGGCACGTCACCTTCGTCGGCGAAGTCGATTCCCGCCTCGATCAGCGCCGCGGCCTCGATGATCTGCTCGCGCCAGCTCCGCGCTCTGTCACCGAGCAGACCCTTCAGCTGCCGCAGCGCCTGGCGGCGCTGGCGATCAGTATCGGCATGTATGAGGTCGTCGAGACCTTCCGCCTCGGTCAGGTCGATCTTGCCGTTCTCGAATGCGCGCCGCGTAAACTCGCCAGGTTCTGCAGCGCGCAGCTGCGGCATCACAGCGAACACCGAGAACAGTGTCGCGATGACCGCGCGACTGCCATGGACATGCAGCTCGGCGACATCTTCACCGGTCGCACTCGCCGGACCCGGAAACCACAGCACGACGGCATCATCGATCGGCTCGCCCTGGACCTCCCGAAGCATGACTCGCGTCGCCATCCGCGCCGTCGGGATCTTTCCGGCAAGCGTCTGAAGAGCTGCGCCGGCATGCGGGCCGGACAGTCTGACAATCGCAATCGCGCTGGGCAGGCGTCCGGAGGACAGTGCGAAGATGGTCTGGTCGCGAGGATGCATGATCCTCAGTTGGGCTCAGCTGCGCAGAAAGACAATCGGTTTACCGCGGCATGCTTTACGCCGACTGCCGATGCGGGGGCGACCTCAATCCGCTCATCTCTGGCGACTTCTGCAGCTGTGTCCGGAAGGATAGGACCAGCACGCCGGCCTCAGCGTCGCGACTGATCTCAGCGGCATGAGCGGAGAGCGATGATTTCGGACGCCGGCATAGACGTAGATGTCTTTGCTGATCGACCCTCACCGCTGGTGACATTCTCGCTCTCTCATTCCCCCGAGCGCCAGCGGGGGTACCGGAGCAGGACGAGCAGTGCCGGCGGCCGCTTGGTCTACAAACAGATGAGTCCAGAAACAGAAAGGGCGCCCCGAGGAGCGCCCTTTCCAAAGTCTCGAGGTCCGGTCCCGATCAGGTGTTCATCGACTCGAAGAACTCGGCATTGCTCTTGGTGCTGCGGAGCTTGTCGAGCAGGAAGTCGATCGCGTCCATGGTGCCCATCGGATTGAGGATGCGGCGGAGGACGTACATCTTCTTGAGGTTCTGCGGCTCGGTGATGAGCTCTTCCTTGCGGGTGCCGGAGCGGGCGATGTCGATCGCCGGGAAGGTCCGCTTGTCCGCGACCTTGCGGTCGAGAATGAGCTCGGAGTTGCCGGTGCCCTTGAACTCTTCGAAGATGACCTCGTCCATGCGGCTGCCGGTATCGACCAGCGCGGTCGCGATGATCGTCAGCGAGCCGCCTTCCTCGATGTTGCGGGCGGCACCGAAGAAGCGCTTCGGGCGCTGCAGCGCGTTGGCGTCGACACCGCCGGTCAGCACCTTGCCGGAGGACGGCACGACGGTGTTGTAGGCGCGGCCGAGACGGGTGATCGAGTCCAGGAGAATGACGACGTCGCGGCCGTGCTCGACCAGGCGCTTGGCCTTCTCGATCACCATCTCCGCGACCTGGACGTGACGGGCTGCCGGCTCGTCGAAGGTCGACGACACGACCTCGCCCTTCACCGAGCGTTGCATGTCGGTGACTTCCTCGGGGCGCTCGTCGATCAGCAGCACGATCAGATAGCACTCCGGATGATTGGCCGTGATCGAGTGCGCGATGTTCTGCATCAGCACGGTCTTGCCGGTGCGCGGCGGCGCCACGATCAGCGCGCGCTGGCCCTTGCCGATCGGAGCGACGATGTCGATGACGCGCGGCGACAGGTCCTTGCGGGTCGGATCTTCCAGCTCGAGGCGGAAGCGCTCATCCGGAAACAGCGGCGTGAGGTTGTCGAAATTGACCTTGTGCTTGGACTTCTCGGGATCCTCGAAGTTCAGCGTGTTGACCTTCAGCAGCGCGAAATAGCGTTCGCCCTCTTTCGGGCTGCGGATGTGACCCTCGATGGTGTCGCCGGTGCGCAGGCCGAAGCGGCGGATTTGCGAGGGCGAGACATAGATGTCGTCGGGGCCGGGCAGGTAGTTGGCATCCGGCGAACGCAGGAAGCCGAAGCCGTCGGAGAGAACCTCGACGACGCCCTCACCGATGATGTCGGTTTCCTGGATCGCGAGCTGTTTGAGGATGGCGAACATCAGCTCCTGCTTGCGCATCGTGCTGGCGTTCTCGACCCCGTTTTCCTCCGCAAAGGAGACGAGCTCGGCCGGCGTCTTTGACTTGAGGTCCTGTAGTTTGATTTCCCGCATTGGGGTGGTCCTGTGGAAGCGACTTGGGAGGGATGCGAGGTGGCTGTGGGAAGGCGGACGAAATGAGGTCCGCAGGTCTGAGCAAGGTTGGCGCCGATGAGGCACCAGACCTGATGCGGCGGCCGGTCAAGCCGGGACGCAACCACATCCGCCTGCGTGGGGTGGGATATTCTTAATATAGAAAATTGCGCCGCTGTCCGCAAGGCATCTCGGGCGCAGCGGTATTCCGAGAGATCCGATCAGAATGGCTTGACGATCACGAGAATCACGATTCCGATCATCAGTACCGTCGGTACCTCATTGACATAGCGATAGAATTTCTGGCTGCGGGTATTCTTGTCGGCGCCGAATTCCCGCACCCAGCGGGTGAACAATCCATGCACGCCGGACATGATCAGGACCAGCAGGAATTTCGCATGGAACCAACCGCTGGTATACCAGTGACCCGCCCAGGCCAGATACAGTCCGGCCAACCATGTCACGGTGATCGCCGGATTGATGATGGCCTTGAGCAGCCGCCGCTCCATGACCTTGAACGTCTCGGACTGCTTCGAGCCGATCTCGGCGTCGCAATGATAGACGAACAGCCGAGGCAGATAGAGCATGCCGGCCATCCAGGCGATGACGGCAATGACGTGCAGGGCCTTGATCCACTCATACATCGGAAACGGGTGACCCTCTCGGCTCGTGATCAGCTTGCGTGCCGAGACATATCCGCTCGCTCAGTCCCCTCCAAACCAAATAATTTTAGAATCTTAAGGTTTGAGTCTAGGTAGCGGTGGATTGGACTCATGCAATGTCATCCGCGAGCTGCCCGCAGCTTGTTCACATCCTTCAACAGGCCGGGCTCGAGCCCCGACGCCTTGGTGAGTCCAATGTGATTCAAATGCTTGCCGAAAACGTTCGACAGCTTATCCCAAGACAAATACAGCCTGTCCCGATATCATCGGCTCGTCGCCTCGCGTTTTCCCGGACGGCGTCCATGTGCAGAAGATTCGGGGTTATCCAGAGGGGCCGGCCGCCGGCTGCTTTTTGGCCCCATCCTTCACAGGGATTCACAGATCGTTAAGGATTTGATGCCCACCACCGGAAATTACTTTCACCTGCATTTGGTTTCCGACTCGACGGGCGAAACCCTGATCACGGTCGCGCGAGCGGTTGCCGCGCAATACGCCAATGTGACGCCGGTGGAGCATGTCTATCCGCTGGTGCGCAGCCAGAAGCAGCTCGACCGCGTGCTCGACGAGATCGAGGAAGCGCCGGGCATCGTGCTGTTCACGCTGCTGGAGAAAGACTTGGTCAGCCGGCTCGAAGCCAAGTGCCAGCAGATCAATATTCCGAGCCTGTCGATCATCGGTCCGGTGATGCAGCTGTTCGAGGCCTATCTCGGCGCATCCACCGCCGGGCGTGTCGGCGCGCAGCACGTGCTCAACGCCGAATATTTCGCGCGTATCGATGCGCTCAACTACACGATGCTCCACGACGACGGCCAGATGGTCGACGGTCTCGAGGAGGCCGACGTGGTCCTGGTCGGCGTCAGCCGCACCTCCAAGACGCCGACCTCGATCTATCTCGCCAACCGCGGCGTCCGCACCGCCAACGTGCCGCTGGTGCCGGGCATTCCGATTCCGCACCAGCTGGAGACGCTGAAGAAGCCGCTGGTGGTCAGCCTGCACGCGACGCCCGAGCGTCTGATCCAGGTGCGACAAAATCGGCTGCTCAGCATGGGTGCCGAGACCGGCAATGAGAACTATGTCGACAAGCAGTCGGTGACCGATGAGGTCGCCTACGCGCGCAAGCTCAGCGCAAAGTTCAACTGGGTGATGCTCGACGTGACGCGCCGCTCGATCGAAGAGACGGCGGCTGCGATCCTGAAACTCTATACCGACCGGCAGCGGCAGCGCCTGCCGGAATGAGTTGACGACGATGACCCTATGGTGTGGTGACGAGCCGCTCGTTCTGGCCTCGCAGAGTCGCGCGCGGCGCCTGTTGCTCGAGAATGCCGGCCTCGCTTGCGAGGCCGTGCCGGCGGATGTGGACGAGCGGGCCATTCAGACCGAGGCCGGGCTGGTCGCGCCCTATGAGGTTGCGCTCCACCTGGCGACCGCCAAGGCTCGCGCCGTCGCGGCGACCAGGCCTGGCTCCTATGTCCTCGGCGCTGATCAGACCCTGGCTCTCGGCGAGCGCATGTTCAACAAGCCCGCCGGCCGGCAGCAGGCGATGCACCAGCTGCTGGCGCTGGCCGGACGCACCCATGCGCTGCATTCGGCGATCGCGGTCGTGCGCAATGGCGAGGTGCTGTTCTCCCATGTCGCCGTCGCCTGGATGACGATGCGGACCCTGAGCGAGAGCGACGTCGCCGCCTATCTCGACACCGCCGGCCAGGCGGTGATGTCGAGCGTCGGCGCCTATCAGCTCGAAGGTCTCGGCGTGCATCTGTTCGATCGCATCGACGGTGATCACTTCACCATTCTCGGCCTGCCGCTGCTGCCGTTGTTGGCGTATTTCCGCGACGCTAGGCTGCTCAGGTTCTGACGACGGCGCCGACACGGCCACGGGAGCGAATGGGGATGAGAGTGCTCGGGCTGACCGGCTCGATGGGGATGGGCAAGTCGACGACGGCGAAGCTGTTCGCGGAAGCCGGTGTTCCCGTCTACGACGCCGACGCCACCGTCCATAAGGTCTATGAGAGCGAGGCGGCTCCCGCGGTCGAAGCCGCGTTTCCCGGGACGACCGTCGACGGCAAGGTCGACCGGCCGAAATTGTCGGCGAAGGTGGTCGGCGACCCCGAAGCCATCCGCCGTCTCGAAGCCATCGTTCACCCGATGCTGCGGTCCTATCACCAGCGGTTCTTGGATGACGCCGAGCGATCCGGTGTACCGGTCGCGGTCGTCGATGTGCCGCTGCTGTTCGAGACCGGCGGCGACAAGCGCGTCGATGCCGTGGTCGTGGTCTCGACGTCGCCGGAGATCCAGCGCCAGCGTATCCTGGCGCGCGGTACGATGACAGAAGAGGCGCTCGATGCGCTGTTGGCGCGGCAGATGCCGGATGCCGAGAAGCGCGCGCGCGCCGATTTCGTCGTGGATACGTCCAATGGAATAGAGCCGGTGCGGGCGCAGATCCGCGACATCCTGGCCGAGGTCGTTAAGATGCCGCAGCGGCGCGCCTGATTCGCCAGCGCTGCTGGATCGATGGACTGACCGATGCGTGAGATCGTGCTCGACACCGAAACCACCGGCCTCGACGCCTTGCGCGGCGACCGCCTGGTCGAGATCGGTTGCGTCGAGATCATCAACCGGATGCCGACCGGCCAGGTCTTTCACCGCTACATCAATCCCGAGCGGGACATGCCGGCGGAGGCCTTCGCCGTCCATGGTCTGTCGAGCGAGTTCCTGGCCGACAAGCCGCTGTTCCACGAGGTGGTCGAGGACTTCCTGGCGTTCATCGGCGATGCGCCGCTGGTGATCCACAACGCGTCCTTCGACATCGGCTTCATCAATGCCGAGCTCGACCGGGTGAAGCGGGCGGCCATTCCGCGTGACCGACTGGTCGATACGCTGCTGCTGGCCCGGCGCAAGCATCCGGGCGTGTCGAACCGGCTCGACGATCTCTGCTCGCGCTATGCGATCGACAATTCACGGCGCACCAAGCACGGCGCGTTGCTCGATGCGGAGTTGCTGGCCGAGGTCTATGTCGATCTGGTCGGAGCGCGGCAGTCGCAGCTGATCCTGACCCAGGATACGCAGGAGATCCGCGTGGGCACGGCCGGCGATACGCCGCGTCGTCAGCGTGACGTTCCGCTGGCTCCCCGGGTCACAGACGCCGAGCGGGAGGCGCATCGCGCCTTCATCGCAACCCTCGGCGACAAGCCGATCTGGATGGAATTTTGGCCGGCGTCGTGATCCCCGGCCATCTGCCGCGGATCACGCCCGTCAATCATCTTTCAATCAAGTTTCGACGGATCAGCTGGGCCGGCCCTGCGCGGCCTCAGCCGCGGCCTGGCGCTCCATGTTTTGACGGTACAGGCCTACGAAATCGACCGGGTCGAGCATCAAGGGCGGGAAGCCGCCGTCGCGCACCGAGTTGGCGACGATCTCGCGGGCGAACGGGAACAGCAGCCGCGGGCATTCGATCAGCAGCATCGGCGACAGGTTCTCGCGGGGAATGTTCACCAGCCGGAACACACCGCCATAGACCAGCTCGAAGCTGAACATGACCTGGCTGCCGCTCTCGGCCTTGCCCTCGATCGTCAGCGTCACCTCGTATTCGGTCTCATTCAGGGCGTTGGCGCCGACATTGATCTGGATGTTGATCTGCGGCGCCTGGCCCTGCGGCGCCAGCGATTGCGGCGCGTTGGGGTTCTCGAACGAGAGGTCCTTGATGTATTGCGCCAGCACGTTGAGTTGAGGAGGAGGGGCCGCCTCGGACGTGGCGCCGTTACCGTTGGTCATCGAAGTGTTCTCCTGGCACAAAAAGGCGGTTCGTTGCGGCGCGTGGCTACCATAGGGCCGGCTTGTTCCACAAGGACGAGCCTTCCGAAGCTGCCGCAACGGTCAATTATGGTTGTTCCGGAACGGTCTGCCTCCATTTGTCGCACGTTACGGCTGCAGCCGCGTCGCCAGCGTTGACCCGGGCCTGGGACGCGGTGATCCGATTTCCCCTTGGCCGTGAAACGGGTTAGGATCGCCGTGCCACAATGTGCCATTGGCCCGGCCCAATTCGATGACTACATCCTCCGGAGACGGACCGTTTCATGGGTCTTTACCCGGTTCTTGGTAAACGGGCTCCAGTGGCCAGACCCCGCGTCCGGCCCGACAAGTCAGTCAGAAAGCGAACACGACGTGGACATTTATACCATCATCTTCCTGGCGTTGGCGGTCTTCATCTTCGTGCGCCTGCGCGCCGTGCTCGGCCAGCGCACCGGCAACGAGCGAACCCCATTCGATCGCGCGGCCCGGAACGCCGTGCAGGGCGCGCCCGACAATCATGTGATGCCGGTTCCCGGCGCGCCGATCGATCCGGCAGGCCCCGCCACGGGCGCTGATTTCGGTGCGCCGAGCGATCGCTGGCGCGGGGTGGCCGAGCCGGGCACGCCGCTCGCGCGCGGCCTCGATGCGATCGTCGCCAGCGACTCTTCGTTCGATCCCCGCCATTTCCTCACCGGTGCGCGCAGCGCCTATGAGATGATCGTGCTGGCCTTCGCCAATGGCGACCGCCGCGCGTTGCGCGACCTGCTGTCGTCCGAGGTCTATGACAGCTTCGACTCCGTCATCAAGGAGCGCGAGAGGCAGGAGCAGAAGACCGAGACCCGCTTCGTCTCGATTGACACCGCCGAGCTCGTCGGCGCCGAGGCGCGCGACCGCACCGCTCAGCTGACGGTGCGGTTCGTGTCGCAGATGATCTCCGTGACCCGCGACAAGATGGGCAACATCGTCGACGGCAATCCGGAGAAGGTCGCCGACATCACCGACATCTGGACCTTCGCCCGCGACACCGGTTCGCGTGATCCGAACTGGAAGCTGGTCGGCACCGGCAGTCATTGACGAGGACCGTGTGGCCCGGGCCTTGTGCGGTCCGGTTTCGGAAAGTTCGCACCTGCAGTCGACACCGGCCACGGCCGCGAATGGAGCAAGACGACGGGCGGCGCTGATTTCTTGATCCTGTTTTTCAGAATTTCGCGTTGAGTGGTACTTTGACGGTGCAAGCATGGTTCGCGAAATTTGGAAGCGGGGCTTTTCCGCCCGTAGCCTCAGATATTGGACGCCGGCGCTCGCCTTGAGCGTCGCCGCTCTGGCGCTCGCGCCTTATGCGGCCGAGGCCGTGCGCGCCCGCCACCGGTCGGCCGCGCCTGTTGCGCCGGTACGCCACCTGCCCTACCCCACGCTCGACTGGCCGCTCGAGATTACCAACAGCCAGTATCTGCCGCTGGGATGGAGCGAGGTGCCCGGCTGGAACGATGACGATCAGCTCGCGGCCTACCGGACCTTCCGCGCCAGCTGCAAGCCGATTGCGGCGAGGCCCAACGGCGCAGCGACGGAAGACAAGGCACTCGGCGATTCCCTGCGTGATCCCTGTCGTGAGGCGCGTTCGTCCGACCTCGCCGACAACGCCGCGGCGAAAGCCTTCTTCGAACGCCACTTCGAGCCGCTGAAGATCTCCAAGCTCGGCGACGCCGACGGGTTCGTCACCGGCTACTACGAGCCGGTCATCGAGGGCTCGCGGACACAGAACGAGGTCTACAACGTTCCGGTCTATCGCCGTCCGTCGAACCTGTTCGTCCGCGGCTTCAAGCAGGATGCGACGAGCCTGCCCAACAAGGGTCCGGTCTATCGCAAGATCGGGCGGCGCAAGCTGGTCCCCTATTATGACCGGGCGGAGATCGAGGACGGCGCCATCGAGGGCCGCGGCCTGGAGATCGCCTGGCTCAGGAACCAGACGGACTTGTTGTTTGCACAGATCCAGGGATCTGCGCGCATCAGCCTCGACGACGGCTCGACCGTGCGCATCAACTACGACGCCTATAATGGCCATCCCTATACGCCGGTCGGACGCGTCCTGATCGAGCGCGGCATCATCCCGCGCGAGCAGATGTCGATGCAGCGCATCCGCGACTGGATGGAGCAGAATCCGGAAGGCGCCAACGAGCTGCGCCGGACCAACCGCTCCTACATCTTCTTCCGCGAGGTGCAACTGTCGGACAAGGATGAGGCCGTCGGCGCGCAGGGCATTCCGCTGACGCCGGGCCGCTCGATCGCGGTCGACAAGTCGCTGCACGTCTATGGCACGCCGTTCTTCATCACCGGCGAGCTGCCGATCGAGTCCGAGAAATCCAAGACCGCCTTTCATCGGCTGATGATCGCGCAGGATACGGGATCGGCGATCATAGGCCCTGCCCGCGCCGATCTCTATTTCGGCGCCGGACAGGAGGCCGGCAAGGTCTCGGGCCGGCTCAAGCACAACATGCAGTTCGTGATGCTGGTGCCGCGCAGCCTCGATCCGGTCGCGCGCGGCCGCAAGATGCCGCTGCCGGATGCGCGGCCGTCGGAGAAGATCGCAAAACTGTTTCCGCAGGTGCTGCCGAAGGAGCCGGCCAAAGATATGGCCAAGGATACGGGACAGGATCAAGCGAAGGGTCGGGACCAGGCCAGCGCGACCGCCTCTCCTTCCAAGGATGCCAAGGCCCCTGCCCCGGCCGCCAACGCAAGCGCGGCGACCACCGTCGCGCAGAACGTGGCGGCCCCGCAGCCCGTGCCACTGCCTGAGGCCCGGCCGCGACTGGAAAGTGATCGCAATATCCGCCGATTGCGTTATGGCAGGCGCCACCGCAACCATCGATGAACCGCCGTTGCCATGTCACATGATCCCGAGCCGCCGCGCGGCCGTCGCAAGCGCGGCCTCTCCGAGGACGAGCGGGCGCTGTGGGAGACGGTCGCCCGCCAGGTCAAGCCGCTGCGCAAGACGCCGCGTCCGCTGCGGCTCCACCCGCCAATGGCAACGGCCGAGCCGCAGGCCGACAAAGCGATGACGACGCCGCGACCGGTCGCGCCCGTTGTCATCCCCAAGCCGGTCAGGCCGGCGATCCCGCCGCTGGTGTCGCTCGGGCGGAAGGAGCGCTCGAAACTGTCGCGCGGGCGCAGCGAGATCGATGCGCGGCTCGACCTGCACGGCATGACCCAAAGCCGAGCGCACCAGGCGCTGCATCACTTCCTGCATCGTGCCCAGCATGACGGTCTCACCTTCGTGCTCGTCATCACCGGCAAGGGCACCATCGGCGCCGATCCCGAGCGTGGCGTGCTCCGGCGCCAAGTGCCGCATTGGCTCAGCCTGCCCGAATTCCGCACGCTGATCGTTGGTTTCGAGGAAGCCCATGTCGGCCACGGCGGCGCCGGTGCGCTCTATGTGCGCATTCGCCGTCCGCGCGGTTGAGGCTCAGAACGGCCGGATGATGCCGACGCGCGGGATAGCGGTGACGATCCAGCCGAGGATCGTGGTCTTGCGATCGTCACCATCAATCAGGGCCACCGGCTTCGCGGCCGGCAGCGTCTTCACCGCATGCAGCACCAGGATCATGCAGACCACCCAGCTCGAGATCCAGCGCGAATAGTCGAACACCATCGCGAACATCACGAGATAGGCGAGGCTGATGACGATCAGCGCGGCGACGACGATCCGGCGATGGTGCCGCTCTTCGAGCGCGCCGATGAGATCTCTGAAAGTGCGCCACAGCGGCAGATGCAGCCAGAGCAGCAGCGCATAGACGGGCATGCCGAGCAGGTTCGACGGCATCCGGGCCCAGGTGTCCTGCACCTCCTTGGCGAGCGGCTGGTACCAGACATAAGCGAACTGCAGCAGCTCGGTGCGCGACGAATCGACCATGCGCGTCTGCAGGTAGCGTACGAAGTCGGCCTCGGCCATCGGCATGGTACCGGCGAACTGCGCTGCCAGGAACAACGCGCCCAGACCTATCAGTGCGGCCGTACCGACCGCGAGGTCGAGCCGCGTGACGGTGCGCGGCAAGTAGTAGCGCAACACGACGATGGCGGCGATGGTCGGTACATACATCAAAAGATGGATGTGGTGGATCAGCACCAGCACCGCGGAGATGATTGCCGCAAGCAGAACGTAACTCAGTGAGCTCGCCGGCACCAGCAGCAGGATGATCGCGCCAAGGCAGCCATAGATGTCGAAATGACCGAGCGCGAACAGGAAATTCTTGAACACGAACGGCGAGCCGGCGGTGAGCACGAACAATGGCAGCTGCGCGTGGTCGAAGCCGAAGGCGCGTCGGAACAGCTGCACGAACAGAGCGAACGTGATCAACCAGACGAGGCCGGCCAGCGCGAACACCAGCCAGACCGGCACCTTCGCGGTGAACAGGCCGACGACGGCGCCGATCAGCGCGCGCTTGATGAAGCCGTGGTGATAGTCGACCAGCAGGTGGATGTAGGGGATGTAGGGCGGCAGCGTGAGCTTGTGCAGGAGCACGCCGAGCATCACGGCGGCGTTGACGGCGAGCATCAGCCGCCAGTGTCTCGCATATGCGCCGATCATGCCGCGGCCGATCGAATGACGATGTTGCCACGGCTGCTGCCACACCCACCAGTGTCGTCCCGGCCTTGAGCCGGGACCGATAGCCACCGCTGTCTGTGGTGAGGCAGGGCTGGAGCCGCCATCTTCAGCTACTATCAGCTTCGGTGTTTCTGGGTCCCGGCTCAAGGCCGGGACGACGGCGGAGTCTGAGGCGAGGTCGAGGCTAACACTGACGACCGCTTACAAGATGAACCGGCTCAGATCCGCATTCTTGGCGAGGTCGCCGATATGCTGCTGCACATAGGCGGCGTCGACGCGCATGGTTTCGCCGGTGCGGTCGGAGGCGGTGAAGGAGATGTCGTCGAGCACGCGCTCCATCACGGTCTGCAGGCGGCGGGCGCCGATGTTCTCGACCGTCGAGTTCACCGCCACCGCGATGTCGGCGAGCGCATCGATCGCATCGTCGGTGATGTCGAGCGTCACGCCTTCGGTCTTCATCAGCGCGACATATTGCTTGATCAGCGACGCCTCCGGCTCGGTCAGGATGCGGCGCATGTCGTCGCGCGTCAGCGCCTGCAGCTCGACACGGATCGGCAGGCGACCCTGCAATTCCGGCAAGAGGTCCGACGGCTTGGCAATGTGGAAGGCGCCGGATGCAATGAACAGGATGTGGTCGGTCTTCACCGCGCCGTGCTTGGTCGAGACGGTGGTGCCTTCGATCAGCGGCAGCAGGTCGCGCTGCACGCCCTCGCGGGAGACGTCGCCGCCATGGCGGTTCTCGCGCACGCAGATCTTGTCGATCTCGTCGAGGAACACGATGCCGTTGTTCTCGACCACGCTGATCGCCTCCTGCACCAGCTGGTCGCTGTCGAGCAGCTTGTCCGATTCCTCCGCGATCAGGAGGTCGTGCGAAGCCTCGACCGTGACCCGCCGCGTCTTGGTGCGGCCGCCGAGCTTGCCGAAAATGTCGCCGATCGAGATCGCGCCCATCTGCGCGCCCGGCATGCCCGGGATTTCGAACATCGGCATGCCGCCGCCGGACGACTGCGTCTCGATCTCGATTTCCTTGTCGTTCAGCTCGCCGGCGCGCAGCTTGCGGCGGAACGAGTCGCGGGTCGCAGCGCTCGAATTGGCGCCGACGAGCGCATCGAGCACGCGCTCCTCGGCGGCCAACTGTGCGCGGGCGGCGACGTCCTTGCGCTTGCGCTCGCGCACCTGGTGGATCGCGACCTCGACGAGATCGCGGATGATCTGCTCGACGTCGCGGCCGACATAGCCGACCTCGGTGAATTTCGTGGCTTCCACCTTGAGGAACGGCGCGCCCGCGAGCTTGGCCAGCCGCCGCGCGATCTCCGTCTTGCCGACGCCGGTCGGGCCGATCATCAGGATGTTCTTCGGCAGCACCTCCTCGCGCAGGCCCGTATCGAGCTGCAGCCGCCGCCAGCGGTTGCGAAGGGCGATGGAGACCGCGCGCTTGGCGTCGGCCTGGCCGACGATGAAGCGGTCGAGTTCGGAGACGATTTCGCGAGGGGAAAAGTCGGTCATGGGGCTCTAGCTAGGCTCGGATGGGCGGCGAGGCAAGTCGGCGGGATCGCAGGACATCAGCAGCGCGGGACCATCGGGCGTGTCGACCAGACGCTCGCGCCGGAATCCCGCCTTTTCATAGGCGCGAATGGCGCGCGCATGGGTCGGCGACGGGTCGGTCACCACGCGCGGGACGCCGCGCTGAAACATCAGGCCACAAAAGGTCCTGAGGGCGAGCGGACCATGACCGCGCCCGATGCGCTCGTGGCCGGCGATGAACAGATCGATGCCACGGGTGCCGTCCGGCTGGGGCCCGAAGCCGTCGTTCCACGCGGTGAGGGCGTAGCACTGCAGGTAGCCGGCCGCTTCCCCTTCCATCAGTATGATGTACTGACCCATGGCCGGCTCGGCGCGGTCGCCATCGATCAAAGCATACTGCTCGTCCGGATCGCCCCACCATTCCCGGATATGAGGCTGCTGCAGCCAGTCGCGGATGGCGGGCAGGTCGCCTTCGGTCATCGGACGAAAGCCAAGGTTCATGACGCCCTGCCCTCACAGCAGCGGCGGTCCGGCCTGCCATTGCCGGATCGCCTCGGTCGGATAGACCAGCATCAGGATGTTGAGCGTCAGGTTGTCGCGAATGTGCAACCCGACGCCGATCTCGAACACGATCGCGATCAGCACGGTCAGCCAGACCGGCAGCACCCGCGCCAGCAAAAAGCCGGTCATCATGGCCAGCGTGTCGCCGACGGAGTTCACGATGCTGTCGCCGAAATAGTCCAGCGAGATCGTGGCGGCGCGATAGCGCTCGATGATGAGACTGGAGTTCTCGACCAGCTCCCAGGCGCCCTCGATCAGCATAGAAATGATCAGCCGGCCCTGCCACGGCAGCCGCGGCACGAGCAGCGCCGTCAGCGCGTAGAACAGGAAGCCATGGATGACGTGCGAGAACGTGTACCAGTCGGCGAGATGCTGGGAGTTCTCTGAGCTCTGCACCACGCCATGCCACAGCTTGACGGTGCCGCAGGCGCAGATCGGCAGCCGCCCCATCGCGAACAGGATCGCGGCCTGTAAAGCCAGCAACGTAAGCACCAGCCCGAGCCACAGCCCGGGCGACCGGCGGGACGCGATGCTGATCCCGTCCGCGGTCATCGTCTACTCGGCCGACAGCGCTTCGATGGTGATGTTGCGGTTGGTGTAGACGCAGATGTCGGCGGCGATGTCGAGCGACTTGCGCACGATGCTCTCGGCGTCCTTGTCGGTGTCGATCAGCGCCCGCGCCGCCGCCAGCGCATAATTGCCGCCTGAGCCGATCGCCATCACGCCCGCCTCCGGCTCCAGCACGTCGCCGGTCCCTGTCAGAACCAGCGAGACCTCCTTGTCGGCGACGATCATCATCGCCTCCAGCCGGCGCAGATAGCGGTCGGTCCGCCAGTCCTTGGCGAGCTCGACGGCCGCCCGGGTCAGCTGCCCCGGATATTGCTCCAGCTTGCTCTCCAGCCGCTCGAACAGGGTAAACGCATCCGCCGTGGCACCGGCAAAGCCGCCGATCACGTCGCCCTTGCCGAGCTTGCGCACCTTGCGGGCGTTGGACTTGATCACGGTCTGGCCGATCGAGACCTGGCCGTCGCCACCCACGACCACCCTGCCCCCCTTGCGGACGGTCAGGATCGTAGTGCCGTGCCAGACGGTGGGCTCATGGGAAGATGCGTGCATGGAAAGTCCCTGGGGTTGATGGCCTGATTTAGGCGCTCAGGGCCCGGGATACAATTACCGCGTCCCTGCCCTGCCCGCGCCGGGCCTTGAAATCCGCTCACCATGGTCCGAGATCAGGCTCAGGGAGCGCCATCCCGCAGTAGCTAAGGTGTCATCCGCCTGATAAAAGGGCCGCGTTTTCAAGGGAAAGCTGACCCCATGCGTAGCGCGACCATCAAGCGCAAGACCAAAGAGACCAACATCGAGGTGTCCGTGAACCTCGACGGCACCGGCGCCGTGAACATTGCGACCGGTATCGGCTTCTTCGATCACATGCTGGATCTGCTCGCCCGCCATTCCCGCATCGACATGACCGTCAAGGCGGTCGGCGACCTGCATATCGATTTCCACCACACCACCGAGGATGTCGGCATCGCCCTCGGCCAGGCCGTGCGCCAGGCGCTCGGCGACATGGCCGGCATCACCCGCTACGCCTCGATCCACATGCCGATGGACGAGACGCTGACCCGTGTCGTCATCGACGTCTCGGGCCGGCCGATGCTGGTGTTCCGCACGACCTTCGCCCGCGACAAGATCGGCGAGTTCGACACCGAGCTGGTGCGCGAATGGTTCAATGCGTTCGCGATGAACGCCGGCATCACCCTGCATGTCGAGACGCTGTACGGCGAGAACGCCCATCATATCGCCGAATCCTGCTTCAAGGGTCTGGCGCGGGCGTTGCGCGCAGCGCTCGCGATCGACCCGCGCAACAAGGGCGAAGTGCCATCCACCAAGGGTCAGCTCGGCGGCTGACCGCCTCCCCCAAGGGATTATCGACATGCCCGTCTATACGATCCACGCTCCCCTCGCCGCCGGGGCCGATCTGCGTTCGACGGATCGCTTCGTGTTCATCCGCGACGGCTTCCATTTCTGGGCCGCCGTGCTCGGCGCCGTCTGGCTGGCTTGGCACCGTCTGTGGCTCGCGATGCTCGGCTGGATCGCGCTGATGATCGTCGTCGACGTTCTGCTGGTCCGGATCGGGATCGGCGGCGGCACGATTACGCTGGTCGATCTGCTGCTCGCGGTCCTGCTCGGGCTCGAAGCCTCCAGCCTCAAGCGCTGGAGCTACTCGCGCGGCAAATGGCGCCAGCTCGATGTCGTCGTGGCCGACGATCTCGACGCCGCCGAGCGCCGCTTCTTCGAGCGCTGGGCCGCAAGGCGCAGCGATCTCGGTTACGACAACTACACCGTTGATCGCGGCGCCGCACCGCCGACGCGTGACAATGGCAATGGACAGCATCCGCCGCCGCTGCCCCATGCTAGCATCATTGGCTTGTTCCCCGAACCCGGAGGTGGACGATGAGCGTCGCAATCATCGATTACGGCTCCGGCAATCTGCATTCCGCCGCGAAAGCGTTCGAGCGCGCCGCGCGCAGCATGGAAGATCCGCAGAAGGTCGTGGTGACCCGTGATCCCGACACGGTGTATCGCGCCGACCGCATCGTGCTGCCCGGCGTCGGCGCCTTCGCCGATTGTCGCCGCGGCCTCGACGCCGTCGACGGCATGCTGGAGGCGATGACTGAGGCCGTGCGCCACAAGGCGCGGCCGTTCTTCGGTATCTGCGTCGGCATGCAGCTGATGGCGACGCGCGGCAAGGAGCACGTCACCACCGACGGCTTCGATTGGGTCTCCGGCGACGTCGAGAAGATCACGCCGCGCGACGAGAGCCTGAAGATCCCGCACATGGGCTGGAACACGCTCGACGTGTTGCAGGAACATCCGGTGCTGGAGAAGCTGCCGCTCGGGCCGAACGGGCTGCACGCTTATTTCGTGCACTCCTATCACCTCAATGCCGTCAACGAGAACGAGGTGTTGGCGCGCGCCGATTACGGTGGGCCGATCACCGCCATCGTGGGCAAGGACACTGCCATCGGTACGCAATTCCATCCCGAGAAGAGCCAGCGGTTCGGTCTCGCCTTGATTTCCAACTTCCTGAAATGGAAGCCGTGAGCGCCGTCTCCTGTTCGCCTGAAGAGGCGGGCAGGGCGCACTCTTGAGAGACACCAGATATGATTCTGTTTCCTGCCATCGATCTGAAGAACGGCCAGTGCGTGCGCCTGGAGCAAGGCGACATGGCGCGCGCCACCGTGTTCAACCTCGATCCCGCCGCCCAGGCCAAGAGCTTCGCCGCCCAGGGCTTTGAATATCTCCACGTCGTCGATCTCGACGGCGCCTTCGCCGGCAAGCCGATGAATGCGCAGGCGGTCGAGGCGATGCTGAAAGTCGTGAAGATGCCGGTGCAGCTCGGCGGCGGCATCCGCGATTTCAAGACGGTCGAGGCCTGGCTCGGCAAGGGCATCACCCGTGTCATCATCGGCACTGCCGCGGTGCGCGACCCCGAGCTGGTGAAGACGGCCGCGAAGGCTTTTCCCGGTCGCGTCGCCGTCGGCCTCGATGCGCGCGACGGCAAGGTCGCGGTGGAAGGCTGGGCCGAGACGTCCGAAGTTACTGCACTCGATATCGCCAAGCGGTTCGAGGACGCCGGCGTCGCGGCGATCATCTTCACCGACATCGCGCGCGATGGTTTGCTGAAGGGTTTGAATCTCGACGCCACGATCGCGCTCGGCGACGCCATCTCGATCCCCGTGATCGCCTCCGGCGGCCTCGCCTCGATCGACGACGTCAAGGCGATGCTCACATCACGCGCCAAGAAGCTCGAAGGCGCCATCGCCGGCCGCGCGCTGTATGACGGGCGGCTCGATCCGGCTGAGGCGCTGGCGCTGATCCGCGCGGCGCGCGGGTAGGGGAGAACAGCATGTTCAAGGTCCGCGTCATTCCCTGCCTCGACGTCAAGGACGGACGGGTCGTCAAGGGCGTCAACTTCGTCAATCTGCGCGACGCCGGTGATCCGGTGGAGGCGGCGATCGCCTACGACGCCGCCGGCGCCGACGAGCTCTGCTTCCTCGACATCACCGCGACCCATGAGAACCGCGGCATCATGCTCGACGTCGTCCGGCGGACCGCGGAAGCCTGCTTCATGCCGGTCACGGTCGGCGGCGGCGTGCGCACCATCGACGATATCAAGACATTGCTGCGCTCCGGCGCCGACAAGGTCTCGATCAACTCGGCCGCGGTGGCGCGGCGCGAGTTCGTCAAGGAGGCGGCCGAGAAGTTCGGCGAGCAGTGCATCGTGGTGGCGATCGACGCCAAGTCGGTGCCACGGGCGGGGGGCGGGTCGCGCTGGGAGATCTTCACCCATGGCGGCCGCAAGACGACCGGCATCGATGCGATCGAATATGCCCAGGAAGTGGTTTCTCTCGGCGCCGGCGAAATCCTGCTGACCTCGATGGACCGCGACGGCACAAGGCAGGGGTTCGACCTGCCGCTGACGCGGGCGGTGGCCGACAGCGTGCCCGTCCCGGTGATTGCCTCCGGCGGCGTCGGCAATCTCGATCATCTGGTCGACGGCATCCGGCAGGGCAGGGCGACCGCGGTGCTCGCCGCCTCGATCTTCCATTTCGGGGAATTTACCATCCGGCAGGCCAAGGAGCACATGGTGCGCCAGGGCCTGCCGATGCGGCTCGATCCCTGACGACATTGCGCCGCAAAAATGTTAGATGAACGCGGATCCGGCCGCATTGGGCGGATCCTGCGTTCCGAGTCCTGGCTGATGTCCCGCTTCACGCTTCACGATCTGGCTGCCATCATCGACGCGCGCGCCGCGGCCGATGGTGAGACGTCCTATACGCGCAAGCTGCTCGACAAGGGTCCGGCGCAATGCGCCAAGAAGATGGGCGAGGAGGCGGTCGAGACGGTCATCGCCGCCGTCGGCACCGACCGCGAGCATCTGATCTCCGAAAGCGCCGATCTGCTGTTTCATTTGTTGGTGCTTTTGAAGTCGCGCGACGTCCGGCTCGAGGAGGTCGAGGCGGCGCTCGGCAAGCGGACCGGTCAATCGGGGCTGGAAGAAAAGGCGTCGCGCAAGACGGAGTAGGGCGCGACGGCGGGGGAAACGAAGGGCAGCGTCATGGATATGCGCACCACCGAACAACAATATAATCCGTACCGCGTCTTCACCCGCCAGCAATGGGCCGAGTTGCGCAACGATACGCCGATGACCTTGGAGCCCGGCGAGTTCTCGAAACTGCGCTCGATGCACGACCGCCTCGATCTGCAGGAGGTCGAGGACATCTACCTGCCGCTGTCGCGCTTGCTGTCGATGTATGTCGATGCGGCGCAGCGGCTGTACTACGCGCAACGCCAGTTCCTCGGCATCCGCGACCGCAAGATGCCCTACATCATCGGCGTCGCCGGCTCGGTGTCGGTCGGCAAGTCCACCACCGCGCGCGTGCTGCAGGCGCTGCTGACGCGCTGGTCGCCGCGGCCCAAGGTCGACCTCATCACCACCGACGGTTTTCTGTTTCCGAACGCAGTGCTCGAACGGCAGGGCCTGATGCAGAAGAAGGGCTTTCCGGAGAGCTACGACAAGGCACGGCTGCTCGCCTTCCTCTCCGACATCAAGGCCGGCCGCCATCCCGTGCGTGCGCCGGTCTATTCGCATCTCAGCTACGACATCGTGCCCAATCAGTGGACCGAGATCGATCAGCCGGACATCCTGATCGTCGAGGGCGTCAACGTGCTGCAGACCGGGCCGCTGCCGCGTGACGGCAAGGCGGTGCCCGTGGTGTCGGACTTCTTCGATTTCTCGGTCTACATCGACGCCGACGAGGCGGTGCTGCGCAAATGGTACGTGAAGCGCTTCCTGTCCTTGCGCGACACCGCATTCCACGATCCGCGTTCCTACTTCAACCGCTACGCGCTGTTGTCGGACGAAGAGGCCATCGCGACGGCGATCGCGATCTGGGAGCGCACCAACCTCGCCAATCTCGAAGACAACATCCTGCCGACACGCCCCCGCGCGACCTTGATCCTGAAGAAGGGCGCGGACCACGAGATCGAGACGGTGGCGCTGCGGCGGTTGTGAGTTCGCCGTGTAGCTGCACAAATTTCGCGACTTGTCGCGGGCCGAATAGTCTCTCCGTCATTCCGGGGCGCGCGAAGCGCTAGCCCGGAATCCATAACCACAATCGGTCATGTGAACCGAGCTGCTCGTGGCCAAGGTCTTCAACAAAGAGCGGCCTGTGGCTATGGATTCCGAGCTCATTCGCGCTGCTTCAAAATGGCTGCGCCATTTTGCGCGCGAATGCCCCGGAATGACCCGGGGAGAGAGCTTGCCTTGCGTATGCCCACTTACTGCCCGGCTTATTAGGCTTGCGCGGTGCAACCTCTCCCCGCCCTTTTGCGGGGAGAGGTCGGATTGCGCAGCAATCCGGGTGAGGGGCATGGCACATACGCTGCCTAGTTCGCGGTCTCTCGGACGAGCAGGGCGGCTCTGAGCGGCAGATAATTGGCACCACCCGTGTGGTTGCCCCTCACCCCGACCCTCTCCCCGTGAAGGACGGGGAGAGGGAGCCCAGGCACCGCCCGTGCTACAAACTCATCACTACGCCGCCACCTGCCGCGCCGCGGCCAGATTGGCCAGTGCCTCGTCCAGCTTGTCGCGGTCGATCGGCTTGACCAGGAAGCCGTCCATGCCCGCCTCGAAGCAGGCATAGCGATCCTCGACCAGCGTGTTCGCCGTGAGCGCCAGGATCGGCGTGCGGCGGCCGGGCTCACTGGCCTCGAGCGCCCGAATGCGCTTGGCGGCAGCGATACCGTCGAGCTTGGGCATCTGCACATCCATCAGGATCAGGTCGTAAGGCGTGCCGGCCGAACGTGCCGCGAGCCAGGAATCGAGCGCGGCCTCGCCATGCACGGCGATGTCGGCATGATGCCCGAGCTTGGTCAGCAGCGAGCGCATCAGCAGCGCATTGATGTCGTTGTCCTCGGCCACGAGAATCGACAGGCCCGCGCCGGCGCGCGCCGCAATCGGCGGCGCGATCATCGGAACGGGATCGTCGATCAGCGCCGAGGCGGCGCCATCGGCGTCAAATCCGACACGCGCCGCAAGCGATGCGGCGCGCAGCGGTTTCACCAGATAGAAGTTGAACGGCGCAGTCGGCGCCAGCTCGTGGCGGCTCACCGGCGTCACCAGGACGATCAGTCGCGTCGTATGACGCTGCGCCGTCATGCCGAGGCCGCGCGCCGTCTCGCTGCCGATGGCATCATCCACCAGCACGGCGTGCCAGGCCCGCTCGGGCAGCAGCGCCTCGGCGACCTCGGTCTCGGCGACGAGACAGGTCTGCGCGCCCCAGTTCTGCAGGCGCCGCTCGATCAGCTCGGCCTGCAGGCCGGGCGGCGCGATCAGCATGATCGACTGTCCGGTCAGGTCGGGCCCGCGAAAACTGTTCTGCTCGCCGCGCTCCAGCGCCGCCGGCAGCGGCACGGAAACCTCGAAGGTCGAGCCGGCGCCGAGCTCGCTCTGCAGGCTGATCCGGCCCCCCATCCGCTTGACGATGCGGTCGGAGATCGCCAGCCCAAGGCCAGTGCCGCCGAAGCTGCGCGCGACGCTGTCGTCGGCCTGCTCGAACTCGCGGAAGATGCGCTCCTGTGCCTCGGCGGCGATGCCGATGCCGGTGTCGCGCACCTGGAAGCTGATCTCGTTCGGCCAGATGCCGGGCTCGGCGATGACAGCGACGCCGCCATTGCTCGTGAACTTGATCGCATTGCCGGCCAGATTGAGCAGCACCTGGCGCAGCCGCGCGGCATCGCCGGTCACCCAGGTCGGCAGCCGCTCATCCATGTAGGCCGCGATTTCCAGCTGCTTGGCCTGCGCGCGCGGCGCCAACAGCTCGGTGATCTCCTCGATCAGCGCGGCAAGCGAGAACGGCTGCGCCTCCAGCGCCAGCTTGCCGGCCTCGATCTTGGAATAGTCGAGCAGCTCGTCGATCAGCGACATCAGCGCTTCGCCTGATGTGCGCACCGCCTTGGCGTAGGTCGTCTGCTCCGGCGTCAGCTGCGTCTCCAGCAGCAGCCCGCTCATGCCGAGGATGCCGTTGAGAGGCGTGCGGATCTCGTGGCTCGCCATCGCCAGGAAACGCGACTTGGCGCGGTTGGCCGCATTGGCCTGATCGCGGGC
Source organism: Bradyrhizobium sp. SZCCHNS2022 (assembly GCF_032377575.1). Classification (NCBI taxonomy): domain Bacteria; kingdom Pseudomonadati; phylum Pseudomonadota; class Alphaproteobacteria; order Hyphomicrobiales; family Nitrobacteraceae; genus Bradyrhizobium; species Bradyrhizobium sp. SZCCHNS2022. The sequence continues at coordinate 5,883,618 of NZ_JAUHHZ010000001.1, forward strand.
GTCGGCGAGCGCGCGCTCGGTCTCCGTGCGGTCGGTGACGTCACGGCCGACACATTGCAGCACGGCGGGGTGTCCGGCGTCGGAGCGCACCAGCGCCTCGCGCCAGGCGATCCAGCGCGGCCCGATCGCGCTCTCGATGCGCTGGTCGTGCACGCGCGTTCCGCTGGGCTCCAGCGCGCTGTCGCCCTGCTCGATCAGCGCGAAGGCGAAGCGGCTGCCGACCAGGTTCTCGCGATCGAGACCGGCCATCTGGCAATAGGCGTCGTTGACGAAGATGATGCTGCCGTCCTGCTCGCGCATCACGATGAGGTCACCCTGCTGCTCGAACAGATTGCGCGCGCGCTGCTCGGCCTCCTGCAGCTCCCAGTTCCGGTCGGCCAGCACCTCGTTGTGGAGCGCGATCTTCTGAAGCTTCTTCGCGACGAAGCGCAGCCGCATGCTCAGCGTGGCCAGGCCGACGCAGGCAAGCGCGAACAGGAAGCTGGCGCCGATCGCAAAGGTGTGCGGATTGTAGCCGGAATTCTCGGAGATGCTGGCCTTGATGAAGCCGTAGGCGCCGCCGAAGCCGGCGGAGAAGATCATCAGGGAGCGCAGGATCGCGACGATGGTGCGATGACGGCGCATGAACCGGCGCAGGCGCAGCCTGATGCGAAAAAACGGTCCCATGTCCATCTCCCCCGGTGCCGTCGATCCCATGTCGTGGCCGACCCGCACCATGCGGCGTCGGTATTGCCGAGACTTTGAAAGGTCATGCAGGCCCGACCTGGCGCTGCAGAGATGGTGAACCGGGCGTTAGCCCGGCTCACAGAACCGGGTTGGCCGGCGACGATGCGTGGCCACGGGCCGCGACGATCAGCGCGGCGGCCTCTCTTGCCGTGGTGCGGCTGGAGCGGACGTAGATGCGATAGTCGAAATCGCCGTCGGCCGCGGCGTCGACGCTGAGATAGATGCGCGGCGCACCCGCAAGCGGATCGGCGGCGATCGCCACGAGCTGCGTTGCGGCGCTGATGCGGCAGCCCCGATCCTCCCGCGCGGGAGCATCGTCGACCACGACGAAATCCGCCGTCTCCGGACGCTCTGCCAGCGCCACGCGGACGGTCGCCAGCGCGGGATCGTCGGTGAAGTCGACATGGAGATCGGCGGGATAGGGCGCGGAGCCGAGCGAGACGGTGTCGGCACCGACGGCAATGCAGGGCTGCGGGGAGGGCGCCAATTCGAGCTTGGCAACAACCGCTGCCGCGATCAGCGGCACGGCCGACACGAAGACATTGAAACGCAACATGACACGCACCGACGCGGAAGGCCTGATGACGAAACGCGGGCCTTATGGTTGTCGGAGCGTAAAGAGAAGTCGTTACCAGAGTGTTGAAAAAGACGAGGCGTTCACGCCGCATGGCGATTGTCTTCCGCCAGCGCGCGATACGACAGCGCCTCCGCCAGATGCAGCCGGCCGATGGTGTCGACATGGTCCAGATCGGCCAAGGTGCGGGCGACACGCAGCACGCGGTGATATCCGCGCGCCGACAGGCGCATCGTCTCGGCGGCCTCGCGCAGCAGCTTCTGGCCCGGCGCATCGAGCTTGGCGATCTCGTCGAGCACGGCGGCGGGCGCCTCGGCGTTGGTCCTGATCTGCGGCAGGCCCGCTTTGACATAGCGGGCGCGCTGCAGGTCGCGCGCGGCGGCGACGCGGGCGGCGACCTCGGCGGAGCCTTCCTTCGACGGCGGCAGGATCAGGTCCGCGGCCGTGACGGCCGGCACCTCGATGCGCAGATCGATGCGGTCCATCAGCGGGCCGGAGATGCGCATCTGATAGTCCGACGTGCAGCGGTCGATGCGGCCGCGCTTGCAGGCATAGCCGGGCTCGAACGCCTTGCCGCAGCGGCACGGATTCATCGCGGCGACCAGCATGAAGCGGGCCGGGTAGGTGACGCGGTGGTTGGCGCGCGAGATCGAGACCTCGCCATTCTCCAGCGGCTGGCGCAGCGAATCCAATACGCGCGGATCGAACTCCGGCAGCTCGTCGAGAAACAGCACGCCCTGATGCGCCAGCGAGATCTCGCCGGGACGGGCGCGCAGGCCGCCGCCGGTCAGCGCCGCCATGCTGGCGGAATGATGCGGGCTGCGGAACGGCCGCCGGTTGGTCAGCGCGCCGCCTTCGATCTCGCCGGCGACCGAGGCGATCATCGACACTTCCAGCAGCTCGGCCGGCGACAGCGGCGGCAGGATCGACGGCAGCCGCGCCGCCAGCATCGACTTGCCGGCGCCGGGCGAGCCGATCATCAGCAGATGATGCCCGCCGGCGGCGGCGATCTCGAGCGCGCGCTTGCCGCTCTCCTGGCCCTTGATGTCGCGCAGGTCGAGCAGGCTGGCGGGTGCCTCCTGGATTTTCGGCTGCGGCCGCGACAGCACCTGCGTGCCCTTGAAGTGATTGGCGATCTGGATCAGTGACGTCGCCGCGATGATCTGCAGGTCGGGACTCGCCCACGCTGCCTCGGCGCCGCAGGCCGCCGGGCAGATCAGGCCTTCCTCGCGCGCATTGGCGCCGATGGCCGCCGGCAGCACGCCTGCCACCGGCGCGATCGAGCCGTCGAGCCCGAGCTCGCCGAGCACGGTGAAGCCACTGAGCGCATCCGGCGGAATCGCCCCGATCGCAGCCATCAGCCCGAGCGCGATCGGCAAATCGTAATGGCTGCCTTCCTTGGGCACGTCGGCCGGCGCCAGATTGACGGTGATCCGCCGCGCCGGCAGCGCGAGCCCCGAGGCGATCAGCGCCGAGCGCACCCGCTCGCGCGCCTCCGACACCGCCTTGTCCGGCAGCCCGACGATCGCGAATGCCGGCAGGCCGGGTGCAACCTGGACCTGCACGTCGACCGCGCGGGCCTCGATCCCCTCGAAGGCAACGGTGGAAACGCGCTGGACCATGATGCCCCTCCCGGCCGAGAGGCTAGCGGAAGCGGGCGATATCCGCAAGAACAATACGGGAACATAGGGGCCGCCTGGCGAGGCAATCCATTAACGACGGCCCCGTGCAGCCTCCTGCGGCCGCACTGAGCTTAACGCCCCTTTAGTCCGGCCTTCGCATTCTTTCGCAAAATGCTGATCGACCTGCGCCCGATCACAGCGACGGGTGCCGACAAGAAGAGATGTGTGATGCCCCCAGCGCCTTCGGCCGCTCCGGCCGCCAAGTCGCCCGCCGCCAAGTCGCCCGCCGTCGAGGCGCGGACGGTGTCCGAGCTCGCCACCGACATTCTGCGACGCACGACGAGCCTGTTCCTGGCCGGGCCGCGGCCGGCGCCCGCCGAGCAGCTCGATCTCTACGACCAGATGTTCGCCCGCCTGATGCCCCAGGTGGCGACCGACGTGCTGGCCGAGCTGAGCATGGCGCTGGCCGGCGTCGAGCGCGCGCCTTACGGCACCGCGCGGCTGCTGGCGGTTCATCCGGAGCTGCGTGTCGCCGGGCCGATGCTGGCGAAGGCCCAGGTGCTGACCGAGCGCGACCTTGCCGAGTTCATCAGGAGCTCGAGCCCGGCGCATCTCGTTGCGATCGCCGCCCGCCGGGGCATCGGCGACAGCCTCACGACGCAGCTGATCGCGCGCGGCTTTCCGCCGGTGCGCATGGCGCTGGCGCAAAACCTGACCGCGAAACTGTCCGAGGACGGCTATCGCAGCCTGTTCAAGATCGCCGAGCGCGACGAGGATCTCGCCGAGAAGCTGGCGCTGCGCAACGATCTGCCGGCCAAGCTGTCGCGCGCCTTTGTCGCCGCCGCGAGCGAGGGCGCCCGCACCCGCTTCATCAAGGCGGCGCCGCCCGCCACCCGCGCCACGCTGCAGGCTGCTCCGACACGCTCGGCCGGCGCGGCGATGCGCGCGATCTGGGATTACGAGCAGGTGAAGGCCGAGGTCGCCACGCTCAACCGCAGCGGCAAGCTCGGCGACTCCGCCGTCAACCGCTTCTGCGTGACCGGCGATTTCCCCGCGGTGATCGCGGCGCTGGCGCTGCTCTGCGTGGTCTCGATCGAGACGATCGAATCGCTGTTGCAGGAGGATCGCCTCACCGATCTGCTGCTCGCCTGCAAGGCGGCGCGGCTCAGCTGGGCGACCACGGCCATGATCCTGCGCGCCCGACCGAGCTGCGACGCGATCGCGGCCGACGATCTCGACGAGGCGCGCAAGCGCTTCGAGAAGCTCGCGCTGTCGGAAGCGCAGTGGAAGGTGCGCGGGCTCGAAGCCGGCTGAGCACGAAGCGGCTGCGTCAGCCCGGCGGCGTCGACGGGTAGGTCGTGAAGTCGATCTTGAACATCGCCGGATCGAGCTTCTTGGTGGTGTCGAGATTGTAGACGGCGACCGTCGTGTCGTAGCCCTGCGGATCGGTCACGGTCCACTGCTTGAGCTGGCCGTCCTTGGCGCCGAGCATCAGCATCAGCCGGCTGGTGCCGATCAGCGCCTGCTTCTCCTCGATCGTGATCGTGACGTAGAGATCGTCGGCGGCGACGGCGATCACGTTGGTGTCCTTCAGCAGGTCGATGCGGTCCGACAGCAGATAGCGCAACGGTGTCTGCGAGAGCGGATAGACGTCCTGGGTCGCCAGCTTGCGGTCGCGGACGACCAGCGACGAGCCGTCGGCCACGATGTCGATCGGCGTCGGCGGATCATATTCGAAGCGCACCTTGCCCGGCTTCTGGATGTAGAAATCGCCCTTGGTCTTGCTGCCGTCGGGGCCGACCTGGACGAAGTTCCCGACCAGCGTCTGCAGCGACGACAGATAGGCACTGACCTTGGCGGCCTGCGCCTTCTGGTTGGCGTCGAACGAGGTGAAGATGCTGGCCGGCACGTTGCGCCGCGGATCGGGAATGACCGGGTTGGGCGGCACGGTCTGGGTGGTCGTCTGACCGCCGCGCTGCTGCTCGGAGGCGCTGAGCTGGGAGCCGCTCTTCGCCGCGGATTTCGGGGCCGGCGTGGTCTGGGCGGTCGCGTGGCCGGCGACGCCGGTCAGGGCGCTGGCCGCAACGGCGCAGGCCATCAGCCGGGCGGACAGGCGGCGTCCGGGCGGAAGCGAAAAGGGGTTGTTCAACAAGGGGCTTTTCAAAACGACGTCCTGATTCTTACGCGTTTCTATCGTGGTTCGGTCGGTCAGCGTGATCGTAATTGCGTGAAGTTACGACCTGGAAACGGCAGATCTGGGACCAAAGGGCGCCGTCAGAACCCGCCTTCCTCCTCGGGCACCAGGATCTCGCGCTTGCCGGCGTGGTTGGCCTGGCCGACGATGCCTTCCTGTTCCATGCGCTCCATCAGCGAAGCGGCCTTGTTATAGCCGATCTGCAGCCGGCGCTGAATGTAGCTGGTGGAGGCCTTGCGGTCGCGTTTGACCACGGCGACCGCCTGGGAGAACAGGTCGTCGCCCCCGCCGCCGCCGCCCATGCCGGTGGCGTCGAACACCGCGCCGTCCTCCTCGCTCGGTTCCTCGGCGGTGACCGCCTCGAGATATTCCGGCGAGCCCTGCGCCTTGAGATGGCGCACCACCTTCTCGACCTCCTCGTCGGAGCAGAACGGGCCGTGCACGCGGCTGATGCGGCCGCCGCCGGCCATGTAGAGCATGTCGCCCTGGCCGAGCAGCTGCTCGGCGCCCATCTCGCCGAGAATGGTGCGGCTGTCGATCTTCGACGTCACCTGGAAGGAGATGCGGGTCGGGAAGTTCGCCTTGATGGTGCCGGTGATGACGTCGACCGACGGACGCTGCGTCGCCAGGATGACGTGCAGGCCGGCGGCGCGCGCCATCTGCGCGAGGCGCTGCACCGTGCCCTCGATGTCCTTGCCGGCGACCATCATCAGGTCGGCCATCTCGTCGACGATGATGACGATGTAGGGCAGGGGATCGAGGTCGAGCTTCTCCTCCTCGTAGATCGCCTTGCCGGTCTCCTTGTCGAAGCCGGTATGGACGGTGCGCGTCAGCTCCTCGCCCTTGTTGCGGGCTTCCGCGAGGCGCGCATTGTAGCCGTCGATGTTGCGCACGCCGAGCTTGGCCATCTTCTTGTAGCGCTCCTCCATCTCGCGCACCGCCCATTTCAGCGCGACGACGGCCTTCTTCGGGTCGGTCACGACGGGCGTCAGCAGATGGGGAATGCCGTCATAGACGGAGAGTTCGAGCATCTTCGGGTCGACCATGATCAGCCGGCACTGGTCGGGCCGCAGGCGATAGACCAGGCTGAGGATCATGGTGTTGATGGCGACCGACTTGCCCGAGCCGGTGGTGCCGGCGATCAGCATGTGCGGGGTGCGGGCGAGGTCGATGATGATGGATTCGCCGCCGATGTTCTTGCCGAGGCACAGCGGCAGCTTGGCGACGCTCTCGGTCGCCTCCTTGGCCACCAAGAGCTCGCGCAGATAGACCTTCTCGCGATGGACGTTGGGCAGCTCGATGCCGATGGCGTTGCGGCCGGGCACGACGGCGACGCGCGCCGACAGCGCGCTCATCGAGCGCGCGATGTCGTCGGCGAGGCCGATCACGCGCGACGACTTGATGCCGGGCGCCGGCTCCAGCTCGTACAGCGTGACGACCGGACCGGGATGCGCCTTGACGATCTCGCCGCGCACGCCGAAATCCTGCAGCACGCCTTCCAGCGCGCGCGAATTGGCCTCCAGCTCGCTCTTCGACAGCGGCTGGCGATCGGAGGATTTCGGCGCCGCCAGCATCGAGACCGACGGCAGGTCGTATTTGTCGTTGGACTTTTTGGCAGGAGTCTTCGGCGCCGGCTTCTTGCGCGACTTCGGAGCAGGCTCCTCCTCCTCTTCCTCCTCGTCTTCGCCGGCCTCTTCTTCCTCGCCCTCGTCTCCGTCCATCTCGGGCGCGAGCGTCGGCTTCTTCTGGCCGCGCGCCAGGCTCGGCTCCTGCCGGCCGGCCGCGGCCGTGCGCGGCTGCGGGCCGGAGGAGACCAGCGCGCGATAGGCCGTCGAGAGGAACCAGCCGATCTGCGCCTTGGCGCTCATGATGGCGTGGAACACCCAGCCCAGCCGGATGGCCTTGCGATCGTCGTCATCCTCGGGGTCGGACAGCGGCGTATCATCCTCCTCGTCGGCAAGCAGGCTCGGATCGGCGTCCTTCGCGCCCATGCCGCCCGCCACCAGCAGGCAGCCGATCATCGCGACGAGCAGGAGCGTGCCGAGCACCAGGCGGTAGATCAGGCCGGGCGGTCCGAACACCACGGCCGGCGCGCGTACCAGGGCATCGCCGACGACGCCGCCCAAACCGGTCGGCAGCGGCCAGGCATGCGAGCGCGGCCAGCAGCTGGCGAGGCCCGCGGCGATGACCGCGCCGAGCACCCAGGCGCCGAAGCGCAGCGCCTCGCGGTCGAACGGCCGGTGCGTCATCATCCGCCAGCCGCGGATCGCCAGCGGCAGGATCGCCATGATCGAGCCGAGGCCCAGGATCTGCATCAGCAGGTCGGCACTGATCGCGCCGGGATAGCCGACGATGTTGCGGATCGCGCGCGAGGTGGCGTGGGACAGGCTCGGGTCCTGCACCGACCAGGTCATCAGTGCCGCGGCGGCAACGCCGCACAGCGCGATCAGACAGAGGCCGGCGAGCTCGCGCAGCCGCCGCACCAGCGCCTCGCGCAGCGAGGTCGGCAGATGGTTGACCAGGGGAATGACTCGTTCGATCGCCGGCATCCGCATCAGCCCCGCGATTACCCCAACGTCTCGACCAGCCGGTGCAGCGCCTCGCCGGTCGAGGCGGCGTCAGCGACCAGCGCCAGCCGGATATAGCCGACGCCCGGATTGAAGCCGTTGGGTTGCAACCGCGCCAGATAGCTGCCGGGCACCACGCGCACGCCAGCGTCGCGATACAGCCTGACCGTCACCTCCGCGTCACCGCCGCGATCGGCGACGTCGAGCCAGACGCAGAAGCCGCCATCGGGTCTCCTGTAGCCGTAGCGGTTGCCGATGATCTGGTCGGCGAGATCGAACTTGGCGCGGTACAGCCGCCGGTTCTCCTCGACGTGATCCTCGTCCGCATAGGCGGCAACCGCGACGTGCTGCAGCGGCACCGGCACCTGCGGCGCGGCGACGTTGCGCAGCTCATGGAAGGCGGCGAGAAACTTGCGGTCGCCGGCGGCGAAGCCGATCCGCATGCCCGGCACGTTGGAGCGCTTCGACAGCGACTGGAACGCGACGACGTTGCTGTAGTCGGGCCCGGCATGCTCGAGCATGCTGCCGGGCGCCGCCTTCGTGTAGATCTCCGAATAGCATTCGTCGCTGAAGATCAGGAAGCCAAAGCGGTTGGCGAGCCGGACCAGCTTGCGCATGTAGTCCGCTGATGCCACGGATCCCTGCGGGTTCGCCGGCGTGGCGATGTAGAACGCGACCGTGCGCGCCAAGGTCGCCTCGTCGATCGCGTCGAGGTCCGGCAGGAAGCCGTTGTCGCGCGTCGTCGGCAGATAGACGGAGTCGCAGCCGGCGGTGCGGGCGCCGACGCCATACACCGGATAGAACGGGTTCGGCATCAGGATCGCGGGCTTGCCGCGGCGCGGGCCGACATGACGAAGCGCGGCATGCGCGGCGAAGAACAGGCCCTCGCGGCTGCCGTTCAGCACCAGGATTTCATGCTCGGGATCGACCGCGCGCGGCAGCGCGAAGCGGCGCGCCAGCCAGCCGGCCGCCGCCTTGCGAAACGGCTCGATGCCCTTGGCCGCCGGATAGCGGCCGAAGTCGGCGATGTGCTGCGCCAGCACCGGGCCGACGAAATCCGGCACCGGATGCTGCGGCTCGCCGACGGCGAGCGTGATCATCGGCTTGCCCGGCTGGTAGGGGGCGAGCAGCTCGTTCAGCCGCGCAAACGGCGAGCGTTCGCTCTCCGAATGGCTGGCGCCAGCGGGCGCGGGGGATGAAGCGGTCATTGCCATACGTAAAACGCGCGCCAAACCAGTGGAAGCCGCCGATCGCCCATGAACCGGTGCCGTTGCGGTCACCATAGGTGGGGCGAGGTTAAGACGCGATTAACCATCGGCGCTGCCGCCCGTTTTGATCGCTTTTCCTCGCCCGATCCAGAGGCAATTTCGCAACAGCGGCGGACATTGTGGTGATTCGGGCGCCGGCGGAGGGAACCGGTCGGGCGTCGGATAGGCCGGCAGCCGCGAGCGCGCTCTCCGATACAGCGCCCTCTCCCCTTGTGGGAGAGGGCATCAACGGCTTTTCCGCGCACGCGCTTGGGTGAGGGGTCTCTCTCCGCGCGCGCCACTCGTGGAGAGAAACCCCTCACCTAACCGAGCCTGCCGCACCCTCGTACATGCCCTCTCCCACACGGGGAGAGGGCGCATCTGCTGGCATCGCGTCAACTCGAAAAACGGGCGGCCCGGTGCGCCGGAATAAGCATGGGAATCTGCGCGCACCGGGCCTTGGCCGAACTACTTGGGGGCTTAGTTCGGATGCTCACCAGTTAGCACGATCGTTTTTCCGGCGTATTGCCGGTGTTCGTCATTTTGTAGAATTTGATGTCGGAAGACGTCCCGTGCTGCGCGGCCCGGCCGATTTCTTAACGGAGATGTCCACGCCGGCTGTGGCTTCCCGGTGCCAGTGAGAATGCCGCACTTCAGTATGGGCGGATAGCTGCGGGCCCCTCGCTGCGCTGTTAGTTTGTCTGACCGGAAATACTTCGTCACACCCGGCATCAATCGACATTTCGCGAAACGAGATTGGCGCATCTCGACCATCTTTGACGGGCATCACCGATTCCCGTGGGCGTGCCGACAGGTGCGGCGCGCCGGAGACTTCCATTTCGAAAGAGCGTCGATGATGCGTCTGAGACTGCCGGGCGTGCTTGCCCTGATGTTGCTGGCCATGCCCGTTTCGTCGCTGCCCGATAGGGCGGTGGCGGCGCCCGCCGTGGCTGCGAGCTCGATCACCGTCGAGGGCAACAGGCGCATCGAGGCCGACACCATCCGCTCCTACTTCAAGCCGGGAGCTGCCGGCACGCTCGACGCCGGCCAGGTCGATGACGGGCTCAAGGCGCTGGTCGGGACCGGGCTGTTCGCAGACGTGAAGATCGAGCAGCAGGGCGGCCGGCTGATCGTCCGCGTGGTCGAGAACCCCGTGATCGGCCGCGTCGCCTTCGAGGGCAACAAGAAGGTCAAGGACGAGCAGCTCACGGCCGAAGTGCAGTCGAAGCCGCGCGGCACGCTGTCGCGCCCGATGGTGCAGTCCGATGCGCAGCGCATCGCCGAGATCTACCGCCGCTCCGGCCGCTACGACGTGCGCGTCACGCCCGAGATCATCGAGCAGCCCAACAACCGTGTCGACCTCGTCTTCACCGTGGAAGAGGGCGCCAAGACCGGCGTCAAGTCGATCACCTTCGTCGGCAACAACGCCTATTCGGCGGCGCGGCTGCGCGACGTGATCAAGACGCACGAATCGAACTGGCTGAGCTTCCTCGGCAACAACGACATCTATGATCCCGATCGCGTCGAGGCCGATCGCGACCTGATCCGCCGCTTCTACCTGAAGAACGGCTATGCCGACGTCCAGGTCGTGGCCGCGCTGACCGAGTACGATCCGGAGAAGAAGGGTTTCCTGGTCACGTTCCAGATCGAGGAAGGCCAGCAATATCGCGTCGGCTCGGTGCAGTTCCAGTCCAGCGTCGCGGCCCTCGACGGCAACACGCTGCGGGGCTATTCGCGCGTCAGTGTCGGTGCGCTGTACAACGTCGAGCAGCTCGAGAAATCGGTCGAGGAGATGCAGATCGAGGCCTCGCGCCGCGGCTTCGCCTTCGCGGTCGTGCGTCCGCGCGGCGATCGCAACATGGACGCGCACACCGTGGCGATCGTGTTCTCCGTCGACGAGGGGCCGCGCAGCTATATCGAGCGCATCGTGATCCGCGGCAACACCCGTACCCGCGACTACGTCATCCGCCGCGAGTTCGATCTCTCCGAGGGCGATGCCTATAATCGGGCGCTGGTCGACCGCGCCGAGCGGCGGCTGAAGAACCTCGACTTCTTCAAGGACGTGAAGATCTCGGCGGAGCCGGGCTCGTCCAGCGACCGCGTCATCCTGGTGGTCAACCTCGAGGAAAAATCCACCGGCGACTTCTCGATCTCCGGCGGCTATTCGACCACCGACGGTGCACTCGCCGAGGTGTCGATCTCCGAGCGCAATTTCCTCGGCCGCGGTCTCTATGCCAAGGCGGCCGTCACCTACGGGCAATATACCCGCGGCGTGTCGCTGTCCTTCGTCGAACCCTATCTGCTCGATTACCGCATCGCGCTCGGTCTCGACGTCTCCTATCGCCAGCAACTCGCCAACAGCTACACCAGCTACGGCACGCGCACCGTCGGCTTCAGCCCGCGGCTCGGCTTCCAGCTGCGCGAGGACCTGTCGTTGCAGCTGCGCTACTCGCTGTACCGGCAGGAGATCACGCTGCCGTCCTACCTCGCGAACTGCAACAACAACTCGGCCAACGGGCTGCTCGCCTTCAACCCGACGCCGGCCTATATCCAGAGCGTGCTCGGCGGCGTGGATCCGACCAATTCGACCAGCTCCGGTGTCTACGGCTATGGCTGCTACGGCGACGGCGAGTCGAGCCTGGCGGTCCGCAAGGAGCTGAACGACGGCGCGGCGCTCACCTCGGCGCTCGGCTACACCTTGACCTACAACACGCTCGACAACACCAAGAACCCGACCGACGGTCTCTTGATCGACTGGCGCCAGGACTTTGCCGGCGTCGGCGGCAATGTCAGCTATCTGAAGTCGGCGGTGGACGCGAAGTACTTCACGCCGCTGGTGGCCGATATCGTCAGCGTCATCCATCTCCAGGGTGGCGTGCTGAACAAGATCGGCGACAAGGACCTGCGCATGCTCGACCACTACCAGATGGGTCCGACCTTGGTGCGCGGCTTCGCCTCCAACGGCATCGGCCCGCGCGACATCACCTATCGCAGCTTCGGCGTCACCGGCGACGCGCTCGGCGGCACCAAATATTGGGGCGCCTCGGCCGAGCTGCAGATGCCGTTCTGGTTCCTGCCCAAGGAAGTCGGCCTGAAGGGCTCGGTCTACGCCGATGCCGGCTCGCTGTGGGGCTACCAGGGCCCGACCTCCTGGGCCGCGACTGGCGAGGTCAATACGTCGACCTGCAAATGCGCGATGCAGTATGACGACAGCAAGGTCGTCCGCTCCTCCGTCGGCGTCGGCCTGATCTGGGCCTCCCCGTTCGGCCCGCTCCGCTTCGACTACGCGGTGCCGCTGTCCAAGGGCAAATACGACGTCGTGCAGGAGTTCCGGTTCGGCGGCGGCACGTCGTTCTGAGGCGAGGTGCACGCGGGATCGTCGAGTTCGCTCCAGCCAGGCTCTCTGCCGTCATCCCCGGGCGCGCGCAGCGCGAGCCCGGGATCCATGACCACAGGCCGTGGTGAGACGGCAGGTGGTCGACATCGTGCGACCGACAGCGGACACGGCGTATGGATTCCGGGCTCGTGCTGCGCACGCCCCGGAATGACAGCGGTGAACGTCGTTTTCAGCATCCCCCTCACGCGCAAACTGCCCGTCGTGTTAGTTTGTCGCAGCATCGAGCCTTGTGCCGTCGGGCAAATCACCTGCACATTTCCGCGCGTCCCTGCTGCCGCATGAGGGGCGTGTCGCGACCGTCACGAGACGTTGGCAGTGGGATGCGATGGGCGTGTGTCGACGCAGCGTGACTTGGTTGCGCGGACGAACGGCGAGGCACGCACGGTCAAGTCGCGCGGTCCTGACATCCCGACGCTGATGTCAAGCGGGTGCCGGCACCTCTGCGTGTCGCGCTCGTGATGGTGGCCAGCAAGCCGGCGCACCAGGGAGAACGCGAAGCAGCCGTTAAAACCGTTGCGCGGGGAGGGCCGGGCGTTTTCGGCCAGACCTGTGGTACCTGCCGCCTGCATTTTTTTCCGCAGGCGGGCCACGGGCGCGGCCAGCGCCCGGCCTTCCCCGCGCCCTCTGTTTTGAAGAGGGCGGTGACTTTCAGCACAACTCGGGCGCATCGTGTCGCGAGGACTTTTCCGCATATCCCACCGTCATGCCCCGCGAAGGCGGGGCATCCAGTACGCCGCGGCCTCTCAATTCAGTCACAGGCGTCTCGGAGTACTGGATCGCCCGGTCAAGCCGGGCGATGACGCCGAGGGTGGCGATCGATCCATCTCACTCCCTGTTCGCCGGCGTCTGGATGAAACCCCGATTCCACGTCGGGCTGATCAGGATCTCGTTGACGCACACCCGCGGCGGCATGTTCGCGACGAACGCAATCGTCCGGCCGAGGTCCTCCGGCTGCAGCATGCGCGCCTGCTCCTCGGCGCTCGGCACCACCGGGCGCTGCTCCAGGATCGGGGTCGCGACCTCGCCCGGCATCAGGCAACAGGCGCGCAGGCCGTTCGCACATTCCTCCATGTTGAAGGAGTGCGTCAGCGCCAGCACCGCGTGCTTGGTCGCGGTGTAGGCCGGGCCCGGCATCTTCGAGACATGGCGGCCGGCCCAGGACGAGACGTTGATGATGGTGCCGTCCTGCTGCTTGCGCATCGCCGGCAGCACCGCCTTCATGCCATACAGCACGCCGTTGAGATTGATCTCGACCAGCTGGTTCCAGCCCTCGAGCGTCATGTCGTCCCAGCGCCGCCGCGGCACGTTCACGCCGGCCGAGTTGACCAGCAGATCGATGCGGCCGTGACGCATCAGGATCGCGTCGGCTGCGGCCTGCACGTCGGCCGCCCTGGCGACATCGAGCACGACGGCCTCGGCCGTGCCGCCATCGCCTGCGATCCGCGCCACCACGGCATCGAGCGCCGCCTTGCGCCGGCCCGACACCACGACGGTCCAGCCATCCGCGGCCAGCGCCAGCGCGCCGGCCTCACCGATCCCGGTGCCGCCACCGGTGATCCACGCGACCCGTTTCCCCTTGGTCATTTCCTTGCGTCTCCCGTTGCCTTCGAAAGGGCGTTTTTGCTAAGGCAGCCTCGATCAGAGACGGCAATCCAGGCGACGCCGCCGCTGCCATCCGCCGTCCCGGCCCTTTTCGTCTTCGTCGAGCGCGTTGTTCCGCCGGCTGATACAGCCGGCCCAGCCGCGCTCTTGAGGGGAATGTTTGCATGAACCACGCCGCCAACGCCAATCTGTTTGCCCGCCTGTTCGACGGCCTCGACGATCCGAGCCGCCTGGCGATCGAGACCCATGACGGCCAGCGCATCTCCTATGGCGACCTGGTCGCGCGCGCCGGGCAGATGGCGAACGTGCTGGTGGCGCGTGGCGTCAAGCCGGGTGACCGGGTCGCGGCGCAGACCGAGAAGTCGGTCTCCGGTCTGGTGCTTTATCTGGCCACGGTCAGGGCCGGCGGCGTCTATCTGCCGCTCAACACGGCCTATACGCTCAACGAACTCGACTATTTCATCGGCGACGCCGAGCCGACGGTCGTGGTGTGCGATCCGGCCAAGGCCGAGGGCATCGGCGCGCTCGCGGCCAAGGTCGGCGCCAAGGTGGAAACGCTGGATGCGTCGGGCAAGGGCTCGCTGACCGAGGCGGCCGACAAGGCCGACAGCGCGTTCACCACCGTGCCGCGCACATCGGACGATCTCGCCGCGATCCTCTACACGTCCGGCACCACCGGCCGCTCCAAGGGCGCGATGCTGTCTCACGACAACCTCGCCTCGAACTCGCTGACCCTGATCGACTACTGGCGCTTCACCAGGGACGACGTGCTGATCCACGCGCTGCCGATCTATCATACCCACGGCCTGTTCGTGGCCAGCAACGTCACGCTGTTCGCGCGGGCGTCGATGATCTTCCTGCCGAAGCTCGACCCAGACCTGATCATCAATTTGATGGCGCGCGCGACCGTGCTGATGGGTGTGCCCACCTTCTACACGCGGCTGTTGCAGAACCCGCGGCTGTCGAAGGAGACGACCAGCCACATGCGGCTCTTCATCTCCGGCTCGGCGCCGTTGCTCGCCGACACCCATCGCGAGTGGTTCGCGCGCACCGGCCACGCCGTGCTCGAGCGCTACGGCATGACCGAGACCAACATGAACACGTCGAATCCCTATGAAGGCGAGCGCGTCCCCGGCGCGGTCGGCTTCCCGCTGCCCGGCGTGTCCGTGCGTGTCACCGATCCCGAGACCGCCAAGGAGCTCGCGCGCGATGACATCGGCATGATCGAGGTGAAGGGCCCGAACGTGTTCAAGGGCTACTGGCGGATGCCGGAGAAGACCAAGTCGGAATTCCGCGACGACGGCTTCTTCATCACCGGCGACCTCGGCAAGATCGACAGCCAGGGCTACGTCCACATCGTCGGACGCGGCAAGGATCTCGTCATCTCCGGCGGCTTCAACGTCTATCCGAAGGAGATCGAGAGCGAGATCGACGCCATGCCGGGCGTGGTGGAATCCGCCGTCATCGGCGTGCCGCATGCCGATTTCGGCGAGGGCGTCACCGCCGTCGTCGTGAAGCATCCCGGCGCCGATGTCAGCGAGGCCGGCGTGCTCAAGGGTCTCGACGGCCGACTCGCCAAGTTCAAGATGCCCAAGCGCGTGTTCGTGGTCGACGAGCTGCCGCGCAACACCATGGGCAAGGTGCAGAAGAACGTGCTGCGTGACCAGTACAAGGACATCTATACGAAGTGACGACGGCTTAGCGCCGTCGCGCGATCGCGAGACCTGCGAGTGCGGCCAGCGGCGGCGCGGCGCAGATCAGCACGAGTTCGAGCACGGCGAGCGATGCGATCTCGTGCTGGATGGCGAGCGCGGCACAGGCCGCGAACAGGCCGGCGGCGGTGAAGCCGAGCACGCAGGTCAGCGGCTCCTCGGCGGGCTCATGCGAGGACGCCTTGCGCGCCGGCAGCGCAGCCGGGCGTTCGGTCGTCGTGGGCCGTACCGTGGGAACGGGCATCGGACCTCCCTCGCATGCGCCGTTTTCCCGGCGTTCCCGCGCAGCCTAGGCCGCTTCGTCGAACGCCGACATGCGACAAAATGGACCGGCCGAGAGGCCTGTGCGGGACGGAGGAACGCCCGCGGGCGGGTGGCGATTGGCCTCGGCGGCGCGTGGTCGGGAGGTCGGAGGCCTCGCTCGGGTCCCGCGAATCCATCCGATCAGGTTTGCAGATTCAGCGGCCCCGACGGCCGCGCCTCGGCGAAACCGGGGAGGCCACGACCGTAGTTAAGCGGTGAATCAACGCTCTACGATCTACGTTATTTTATCGTCCGGGAATGCAGAGCACAGCGGAAGCGAGGGAATAGAGATGAATCTTTGTTCGCTTTATCGGGAGGCGCTCCCTTCTGGTATGCCACGGTGGCGATTGATCCTTTCTTCACGTGTCCCGTAGTATTGAATCGCCGTTCGGTTTTGAGGCATTTGTCCGTTGCAACACCTGTTCCTTCTCCGTAAATAAAGGCCGCCTTGCCGATCCACACGGCCGCAAGCCCCTTCCGTTCACGGCCCACAAGAAATCATCAAAGCAACCAATGACAGCCAGGATCGAACGACCGCTTTCGCCGCATCTGCAAACCTACCGCTGGACGCTGACGATGATCCTGTCGATCGTCCATCGCGCCACCGGGGTTGCACTATATTTCGGGACGCTGCTGCTGGCCTGGTGGCTGATCGCCGCCGCGTCTGGCCCCAGCGCCTATTCCTACGTCCAGGGCTTCATGGGCAGCTTCCTCGGCCGTCTGATCGTGTTCGGCTACACCTGGGCGCTGCTGCACCACCTGTTGTCCGGCATCCGCCACTTCGTCTGGGACCTCGGCTACGGCTTCAAGGCCAACGAGCGCGAGGCGCTCACCTGGGGCGCCCTGATCGGCGGCATCTTCCTGACCGTTCTGGTGTGGATCGTGGCCTACGCAGTGGGAGGCGGCCGATGAGCAACGCACGCGCGAAATCGATGCGGACCCCGCTCGGCCGCGTCCGCAATCTGGGGGCAGCCCATTCCGGCACCGGTGATTTCTGGCGCCAGCGCATCACAGCGGTGGCGATGACCCTGCTGATCGTGCCGGTCGTGGTGGTTGTGATCATGCTGCTCGGCCGCAACCAGGCCGGTGCGGCGCAGATCCTCGGCTCGATTCCGATCGCCGTGATCATGCTGCTGTTCGTGATCGCGAGCTGCTGGCACATGAAGATCGGCATGCAGGTGGTGATCGAGGACTACGTCCACAACGAGCCGCTCAAGCTCGTTGCGATCATGGCCAACAACTTCTTTGCGGTGACCGTGGCGCTCGCCTCGATCTACGCCCTCATCAAACTGTCCACTGGAGTCTAGCCCATGGCCGGCGGAGCAAATGGCAGCGCGAACAGCGCGCCCGCGACGAACGGAAAAGCCTATCCGATCGAGGACCACACCTACGACGTCGTCGTGGTCGGCGCCGGTGGCGCGGGCCTGCGCGCCGTGGTCGGCTGCAGCGAGGCGGGCCTGCGCACGGCCTGCATCACCAAGGTGTTTCCGACCCGCTCGCACACCGTGGCAGCGCAAGGCGGCATCTCGGCCTCGCTCGGCAACATGCATCAGGACGACTGGCGCTGGCACATGTACGACACCGTCAAGGGGTCGGACTGGCTCGGCGACCAGGACGCGATCGAATACATGGTGCGCAACGCGCCGGACGCCGTCTACGAGCTCGAACATTGGGGCGTGCCGTTCTCGCGCACCGAGGATGGCAAGATCTACCAGCGCCCGTTCGGCGGCATGACAATGGACTACGGCAAGGGCCAGGCGCAGCGCACCTGCGCCGCCGCCGACCGCACCGGTCACGCGATGCTGCACACGATGTATGGCCAGTCGCTGCGCCATGCCGCGGAGTTCTTCATCGAGTTCTTCGCCATCGACCTGATCATGGACGACCAGGGCGTCTGCCGCGGCGTGATCGCGCTGAAGCTCGATGATGGCACGCTGCATCGCTTCCGCGCCCAGACCACCATTCTCGCCACCGGCGGCTATGGCCGCGCCTACGCCTCCTGCACCTCGGCGCACACCTGCACCGGGGACGGCGGCGGCATGGCGCTGCGCGCCGGCCTGCCGTTGCAGGACATGGAGTTCGTGCAGTTCCACCCGACCGGCATCTACGGCTCGGGCTGTCTCGTGACCGAGGGCGCGCGCGGCGAGGGCGGCTATCTCGTCAACTCCGAGGGCGAGCGCTTCATGGAGCGCTATGCGCCGTCCGCGAAGGACCTCGCCTCGCGCGACGTCGTCTCGCGCGCGATGACCATTGAGATCCGCGAAGGCCGCGGCGTCGGCAAGAAGAAGGACCACATCTTCCTGCATCTCGACCATCTCGATCCGAAGGTGCTGGCCGAGCGTCTGCCGGGCATCTCCGAGTCGGCCAAGATCTTCGCCAATGTCGACGTCACCCGCGAGCCGATCCCGATCGTGCCGACGGTGCACTACAACATGGGCGGCATCCCGACCAACTATCACGCCGAGGTGCTGACCAAGAAGGACGGCGACGACAATGCGATCGTCCCCGGCCTGATGGCGGTGGGCGAGGCGGCCTGCGTCTCCGTGCACGGCGCCAACCGTCTCGGCTCCAACTCGCTGATCGACCTCGTGGTGTTCGGCCGCGCCGCGGCGCTCCGGTTGGCCGAGAAGCTGACGCCGAACGGCAAGCAGCCCGATCTGCCGAAGGATTCCGCGGACCTCGCGCTCGGCCGTCTCGATCACTACCGCCATTCGTCCGGCGGTACGCCGACGGCGAAGCTGCGCGAGAGCATGCAGCACGTGATGCAGACCAATTGCGCCGTGTTCCGCACCGGCGAGGTGCTGCAGGAAGGTCACAACCTCATTCACAAGGTGTATGGCGGCATCGGCGACATCGCCGTGTCCGACCGCTCGCTGGTGTGGAATTCCGACCTGATCGAGACGCTCGAGTTCGACAATCTCATCGCGCAGGCGGTGGTGACGATGGACTCCGCGGTCAATCGCACCGAGAGCCGCGGCGCGCATGCGCGCGAGGACTTCCCGGATCGCGACGACAAGAGCTGGATGAAGCATACGCTGGCGTGGATCGACAACAAGGACGGCAAGACCACGATCGATTACCGCCCGGTGCACAACTACACCATGACCAACGACGTCCAGTACATTCCGCCCAAGGCGCGGGTGTACTGAGCCCGTCCGTCATAACCTGAGAAGGCCTATCGAAATGGCTGAGTTCGCACTTCCGAAGAATTCGCAGATCACCGGCGGCAAGACGTGGCCGAAGCCGGCGGGCGCCACCGAGGTCCGCGAGTTCAAGGTCTATCGCTGGAATCCGGACGACGGCAAGAATCCGAGCGTCGACACCTACTACGTCGACGTCAACGATTGCGGCCCGATGGTGCTCGACGGCCTGATCTGGATCAAGAACCACATCGACCCGTCGCTGACCTTCCGCCGCTCCTGCCGCGAAGGTGTGTGCGGTTCCTGCGCGATGAACATCGACGGCCAGAACACGCTCGCCTGCACCCGCTCGATGCACGACGTGAAGGACGGAGCGGTCAAGATCAATCCGCTGCCGCACCAGCCGGTGGTCAAGGATCTGGTGCCGGACCTCACCAACTTCTACGCCCAGTACGCCTCGATCGAGCCGTGGCTGAAGACGACCTCGCCGACGCCGCAGAAGGAATGGCGGCAGAGCCACGAGGATCGCGAGAAGCTCGACGGCCTCTACGAGTGTATCCTGTGCGCCTGCTGCTCGACCTCGTGCCCGAGCTACTGGTGGAACAGCGAGCGCTATCTCGGTCCGGCCGCGCTGCTGCAGGCGACGCGCTGGGTCAAGGACAGCCGCGACGAGGCGACCGGCGAGCGGCTCGACAATCTCGAGGATCCGTTCCGGCTGTACCGCTGCCACACCATTATGAACTGCGCCAAGGCCTGCCCGAAGGGGTTGAACCCGGCCGAGGCGATCGCCGAGCTCAAGCTCAAGCTGGTCGAGCGGCAGATCTAGCCGCCCGGCAGGGTTCGCCCTTGTACCTTCGCGCCCGGGAACGTCATAAGTTCCGGGCGTAGCTGGTTTGTCGCCAGCAACGATTGCGTTAAGCTCGTGGCCTTCTGGGGCCGGAGCGACCGTGCAGACCGCACAACGCAAATCGCTGACGATGCTGCGCTGGATGATGGTCGCATCGCTGGCGTTGCCAGTCGCGCTGTTCCTCATCGCGGGCTATGTATCCTACGGCACGACCTACGAGGAGGCCGACCGCGAGATCCGCCGTTCGCGGGACGTCGTCCACGAGCACGCGCTGAAGGTGTTCGAGACCATCGACCGCAGCCTGTCGGAGATCGACGAGATCGTCCGCGACCTCACCGATGCGGATATCAAGGCGCGCGAGCAGGTGCTGCATGCGCGGCTGCGTCAACTGTCGGACGCGCTGCCGCAGCTGAAGTCGGCCTGGGTGTTCGACGCCCACGGCCGGCCGCTGGTCAACAGCATGCTCTACCCGGCCCCGGACACGTCGTTCCTGGACCGCGACTACTTCGATGCCCATGTCAAGGAGAGCGTCGGCACCTTCATCGGCGCGACCTTGACGCCGCGCTCGCCCTACCAGGGCGCAGCCTTCTTCAGCATCAGCCGCCGCCGCCAGTCCGACGACGGCAGCTTCATCGGAATCATCCAGATCTCCGTGCTGCCCGATTATTTCGAGCACTTCTATGCCCGCATCGGACGTGCCCCCGGCAGCTACTTCGCGCTGCGGCGGTTTGACGGTCTCGTCCACGCCCGCTTTCCGGTGACGGAGCGAAGCGCGGGCCCGGCGCCGCACGACATCCCGGCCATGGCGGCCGACACCGGCCAGCTGGTGACGGAGACCTCGCCGCTCGATGGGGTCGAGCGCCGCGTCGGCTACCAGCGTCTGGCCGGCTATCCTGTCTACGTCTCCGCCGGATTGGACACGGCGACGATCCGCAACCGCTGGCTTGGCACCATGAGCCGGCACCTGATCTTCGGCATTCCTGCGACGGTCCTGCTGATCATCTTCCTCACCCTCGCACGGCGGCGGACAGAGCACTTCTATGTCGAGGCCGCCCGGCGCCTGGAGGCCGAGGATGCACTCAGGCATGGCCAGCGCATGGAGGCGCTGGGTCAGCTCACCGGCGGCGTCGCGCACGACTTCAACAACCTGCTCACGGTGATACGCGCCTCGGCCGACCTGCTGCGCCGCCCCAACCTGCCGGACGAGCGGCGGCAGCGCTATATCGACGCGATCTCGGACACCGTCGCGCGGGCGTCCAAGCTGACCTCGCAGCTGCTGGCCTTTGCCCGCCGCCAGACCCTGAAACCCGAGGTGTTCGACATCGGCCGCAGCGTCGTCACCCTGCGCGACATGACCAAGACCCTGGTCGGCTCGCGCATCGAGGTCGTGACCTCGGTGCCGCCCGAGCCCTGCTACGTCAATGCCGATGCCGGCCAGTTCGAGACGGCCCTGATCAACATGGCCGTCAATGCCCGCGACGCCATGGCCGGCCAGGGAGTTCTGAGCATCGCCGTTGCCCCCGCGTCTGATCTGCCAACTCCCGTCGCGCCGCACGACCGCCCGCCGCTCGGCTATGTCGCCATTGCGGTGCAGGACACCGGCATCGGGATCCCGCAGGACCAGTTCAGCCGCATCTTCGAGCCGTTCTTCACCACCAAGACCATCGGCCACGGCACCGGTCTTGGTCTGTCGCAGGTGTTCGGCTTCGCCAAGCAGTCCGGCGGTGAAATCGGGGTGACCAGCGAGGTCGGCCGCGGCGCCACCTTCACGCTCTATCTGCCGCGGGTGGCGCCTTCGCATGAGCCGCGGAGCGAAGCGGCAGGCCACGCGGTGCCGATCGGCGGGCGGGGCATGTCGGTGCTGGTGGTCGAGGACAACATCGATGTCGGGAGATCGGCGACCGAGGCGCTGGCCGAGCTCGGCTATCTCACCACGCTGGTCGACAATGCCAGGGACGCCCTGGAAGAGCTGGTCGGCGGCGCCAGCCGGTTCGACGTGGTGTTCACGGATGTCGTCATGCCGGGAATGACGGGACTCGAGCTCGCGGAGGAGATTCGCCGGCTCGATCTGAACATTCCCGTCGTGCTCGCGAGCGGCTACAGCCACGTCCTGGCCCAACAGGGCACCAATGGCTTCGAGCTGCTGCGCAAGCCCTACTCCATCGAGGAATTGTCGCGCGTGCTTCACAAGGTCGTCCCGGTGCCGCACCATCGCGCGCCGCCGGTGGCGCCGAATTCGGAGGTGGGTTGACCGGTTGCAAACTGGGAACCCCGACAGGGAACCTTCTACTCAGGCTGCTGTTATTGCGCCATGGGACAGGTCCAGGACACTGAGCGGCCCGCTGTTTCGGAGCCTGCGCCGGCGCCGATCATCGAGATCGCCGCCGAGAATGGCGATCACGTCGAGCCGCCGCCACCGGAGGTCGTCGAGCCCGATCCGGAGCTGACGCCGGAAGCGGCCGAGCAGGTTCGCAAACGCTATCTGCTCACTCGGTTCTGGATCAGCGCACGCGGCTATTGGGGAAAAGCGGGCGATCGCCTGGCTTGGCCGTTCACGATCGGTCTCCTCGTCCTGATCGTCGGCACGGTCGCGTTCCAATACGGCATTAATGTCTGGAACAGGTCGATCTTCGACGCGATCGAGAAGCGCGATTCCGCGACCGTCTTTCATCTGACCGCAATCTTCTTCCCGCTGGCGATCGGCAGCGTCATCCTCGGCGTCGCGCAGGTCTATGCGCGCATGGCGATCCAGCGGCGCTGGCGCGCCTGGCTGACCAATAGCGTGGTGACGCGCTGGCTGACCAACGGACGCTACTATCAGCTCAACCTCGTCAGCGGCGATCATAAGAACCCGGAATACCGGATCGCCGAGGATCTGCGGATCGCGACGGACTCGCCCGTCGACTTCGTGGCGGGCGTGAGCTCGGCGCTGCTATCGGCCGTGACGTTCATCGTCGTGCTCTGGACCATCGGCGGCGCGCTGACGCTGCACCTCGGCGGCACCGAGCTGACCATCCCGGGCTTTCTGGTGATCGCGGCGATCGTTTACGCTGCCATCGCCTCCGGCTCGATCATGACGATCGGCCGCCGCTTCGTGCAGACATCCGAGGACAAGAACCAGGCCGAGGCCGACTTTCGCTACACCCTGACGCGCGTGCGCGAGAATGGCGAAAGCATCGCGCTGCTCGGCGGCGAGACCGAGGAGCGCGCCGGCATCGACAGGACCTTCGGCAACGTGCTGCAGCAATGGGCGCGGCTCGCCGGCCAGCATATGCGCACCACCCTGGTCTCGCAGGGGTCGAGCCTCATCGCGCCCGTGGTGCCGCTGCTGCTGTGCGCGCCGAAATTCCTCGACGGCAGCATGACGCTCGGGCAGGTGATGCAGGCGGCGAGCGCGTTCACGATCGTGCAGACGGCCTTCGGCTGGCTCGTCGACAACTATCCGCGGCTCGCCGATTGGAACGCATGCGCTCGCCGTATCGCCTCGCTGATGATGTCGCTGGACGCGCTGGAGCGCGCCGAGCGCGGCGATGGTCTCGGCCGCATCAAGCGTGGCGAGACCACGGGCGAGGCGATGCTGACCCTGAATGATCTTTCGGTGACGCTCGACGACGGCACCGCGGTCGTCGGCGAGACCGAGGTCGTGGTCGATCCCGGCGAGCGACTGCTCGTCGCCGGTGAATCGGGGACGGGCAAGAGCACGCTGGTGCGTGCGATCGCCGGCCTCTGGCCGTGGGGCGGCGGCAGCATCAACTTCCACCCCGACCGCCAGCTGTTCATGCTGCCGCAGCGGCCTTACGTCCCCTCGGGCAGTCTCCGCCGTGCCGTCGCCTATCCGGGCGCCGCCGAGGACTGGAGCGTGGACCAGGTTGGAGAAGCGCTCCACAAGGTCGGCCTCGATCATCTCAGGGATCGGATCGAGGAGGAGGCGCCATGGGACCAGACTCTGTCCGGCGGCGAGAAGCAGCGTCTTGCCTTCGCACGCCTGCTGCTGCACATGCCCGACATCGTCGTTCTCGACGAGGCGACGTCCGCGCTCGACGAAAAGAGTCAGGACCAGATGATGCAGATGGTGACGGGCGAGTTGCCCAAGGCGACGATCGTCAGCGTCGCGCATCGCGCCGAGCTCGAGGCTTTCCACAGCCGCAAGATCGTGCTGGAGCGGCGCAAGGGCGGCGCCAAGCTCGTGAGCGACATCGATCTCATTCCCCGCAAGGGCAAGCGCCGCCTCATCGGACGCTTCCTGCGCCAGCGCAAGGCGGTCTGACCGGCACGGAGACGTCGGCGGGCCCGGCGCGAGCCGGAGCGCCGTCGCGGTGACACCACAATGCGGCCATCTCGGCTGCATTGGAGTCGGCGGCAAAACCGGCTATCACTCGGCGCCCTCATTCCAGGACCCGACCTTGACGCCCGACAACGATCCTTCTCCGGCCCCTTTCGGAGCCTTCGCACCCAATGCCGCGCAGGCCCTGGTGATCCGGCTGGCGCATGGTTCGGGGCTGAAGCGCGGTGCATTCCGACCGATGCTGACGCGGCTCGTCAACCTGCTGCGGGCCGGACCGCTCGACGTCGACTATCAGGGCGCCAATTTCCGCTTCCACCATCAGGTCAGCGCGACCGAGCGCGGTGCGCTGTTCAATCCCGACTACAACCGCGAGGAGCTCGACTTTCTGCGCAGCCACCTTCCGGAGGGAGGCGTCGCCGTGGACGTCGGCGCCAATGTCGGGACATTCGCCTTGCCGCTTGCGCGTCACGTCGGGCCGCGCGGTCGCGTGATCGCGATCGAGCCGCATCCGGTGACCCATGCGCGGCTCAGCTTCAACCGCGATGCATCCGCGCTGGCCCAAGTCACGCTCGTTGCCGCTGCGGCGGGTGACAGCGACGGCGAGGTCATGATCGAAACCGACGGTGACAATCTCGGCGCCAGCCACGTCGTGACCGGCACCGCCGGCGGCGAGGCCTTCAGGGTCCCGTCGCTGCGGCTGCAGGCCATCCTCGAACGAGCCGGTGCAACACAGCTTGACGCGCTGAAGATCGATGTCGAGGGCTTCGAGGACCGCGTGCTGACCTGCTTCTTCCGCGACGCGCCCTCCGCGCTGTGGCCGCGGGCCATCGTGATCGAGCACTTGTCGCGCGACGAGTGGCAGAACGATTGTCTCGCCGACATGATCAGCCGCGGCTATCGCGAGGTCGGCCGCACACGCAGCAACACTCTCCTCCTCCGCGACTGAGTCAGAGGGGATTCACGTCAGTTCCGCGGCACATGCCGGAACATCGCGGGGCTGCGCGGCGTTGACGTTCCTGATCATTCAGGAGCGAATCATGAGCACCGACGACATGCGCGATCAGGATCGCGCCTGGGACCTGATGAAGAAGATCGGCTTTGCCATGCTGGTCACCCGCGACGGTGACAGGCTGCGGTCGCGACCGATGAGCGCCTATCTCGCCCGCGACGAAGGCATGATCTACTTCCTCACCGATGCGCGGCATCACAAGGATGAGGAGATCGCGCGTTCGCCACAGGTGAATCTGGCCTTCGCCGATGCCGGCAGCCAGAAATACGTCTCGCTGACCGGCACCGCGGCCATTTCCAACGATCGGGCCAAGATCCGCGAGCTGTTCACGACGACGGCCAAGGCGTGGTGGGACAGCGCCGAGGATCCGAACATTCGCCTGCTGCGAATCACGCCTGATGACGCCGAGTTCTGGGATTCGCCCGGCACGGTCGTGAGCTACGTCAAGATGGCCGCCGCTGCCGTGACCGGCACGCGGCCCGATGTCGGCGACAATCGCAAGGTCGCGATGTGATGCCGATCGAGCCGCCAGAAATCCCGCCTGCAACGCCCGGGCACCCCGTCGAGCCGCCGCCCGAGGACCCGGTCGGCAACCCCAGCCCGGAAGTGCCGCCGCCGGTGCATGAGCCGGATACGCCGGCGCCGCCGCGTGAGCTGCCGGGACAGGCACCCGACGAAATACCCGGCCGTGGCCCGCTCAGTCCGACCACGCCCAATCCGGTCACGGATTGACCGCGATTGAACCGTGATCATGATGGACAAGGGGGAAGGCCGGCAGCGCGCCGGCTTTCTTCGCGTGGTGTTCCGCCAAGCCTTTGAAAATCAAGACTGAATGAAACATGAATGGCAGCGGTCCGGCGACCGGTTCGCGTCGAAATAAATCCCCTCGCGGGTTTGAACTGCGCCACAATCCAGCCTAACGCATAAACGTTGATCACTCCGTGCTTCAAAAAGAACGTTTCGGGAAACCAGGACACATGAGCAAACTTCGCGTTCTGCTGCTTGCGACGACCGCGCTGTCGGCGATGCAACTGACGAACTCCGCATCCTACGCGCAGAGCGCGCCCATGATCATGGCCCAAGGTCCGGGCGGGCCTGGCGGCGAGGTCGGTCCCGACGGTCGACCGAAGCAGCCGCAGCAGGGCCAGCCGCAACGTCAGGGGCCTGGCGCTGCGCCGCCGGCTGCACCTCCGCATCAGGCGCCTCCGCCGCCCGCTGCCGCGCCGCGCCCGGCGCCGCCTCCGCCGCCCCCACCGCCCGCTGCTGCACCGCGCCCAGCCCCGCCTCCGCCGCCCCCGCCGCCGGCGGCCGCTCCGCGTCCGGCTCCTGCGCCGCCCCCGCCGCCTCCACCGCGCGCTGAACCGCCGCGTCCGGCTCCTCCGCCTCCGCCGCGTGCGGAGCCGCCGTCACGTCCCACACCGCCGCCGCCTCCGGCCGCCGCTCCGCCGGCACATTCGCCGGCACCGCCGCCCGTGGTGCCGCGTGAGCCTGCGCGTCCGACGCCACCACCGCCTGCCGCCGCGCCGGTCACGCCGCCTGCTCCCGCACGGCCGACCCCACCGGTGCCGCCGGCTGCGACTCCGGCGCCGCCGCCTGCCCCCAACGCGGCTCCAGGTCCGCGGCCGGGTTCGCCTCCGCCGCCCCCTCCGGCCGCGACCGCGCCGCCGCATTCGCCGCCTCCGGGCGCCGCACCCTCGCCGCAGCCGTCCCCGGGCCAGACTCCGCCGCCCCCCGGCGCCGAGCCGCGTCCGGGCCGGCCGGGTGCCGGCGGACCGCCTCCGGGCGCCCAGCCGGGTGGCCCACCGCCGCGCGGCGCGCCGACGCCGCCGGCTGGAACGGTGGCGCCTGCACCGGGAACGCCGCCGTCACCATCCCCGGCAACGCCTCCGGCAGCCCAGACGCCTGCGCCGGGCACGCCTCCGGTCGCCGGCAATCCGCCACCGGGCGGACGTCCCGGCACGCCTCCGGGCGGTCCTGGCGCACCCCCGCCGGTGGCAGGACCTGGCGCGGCCGGCCCCGGTGGACCGGGCGCTGGACCCGGTGCGGGCCCTGGCGCGCCGCAGGCCGGGCCAGGCGCTGTTCCTCCGGCCGGACCGCCGGCGATGTCGAATCGCCCGCCACCGCAAGTGGCTGCGCCGATCCCGGCACCGCCACCGCCGACACCGCAGCAGCTGACCCCCATCGCGCCGGGCGCGCCCATGCAGGGTCCGCAGCGGCTCGAGGACTTCCGTGGCCAGCGCCGCGAGGTTCAGGAGGGCGGTCGTACGCTGATCTACGAGCCGGGCCGCGTCATCGTGCGCGATCCGAGCGGCCAGGCCTTCGTGCGTCACGACGAGCTCGAGCGCTTCCGCTACGGCGCGCGTGACATCCGCGTCCAGCAGGAGCGGGGCGAGACGCGCACCGTCGTGATCCGTCCCGACGGCAGCCAGATCGTCACGATCACCGCTCCGGACGGCCGGCTCTTGCGCCGTATCCGCCGTGACATCGGCGGTCGCGAGATCATCATCATCGACAACACCTACCGCGATCCGCAAGCGGTCGGCGGCTTCTACGTCGATCTGCCGCCGCCGGAGATCCGCATCCCCTATAACCGCTACATCGTCGACGCCGAGGAGGCGCCGCCGGATGTCATCTACGACACGCTGGTCGCGCCGCCGGTGGAGCGCGTGCAGCGCCGCTACTCGCTCGACGAAGTCCGCTACTCGCCCTCGGTGCGTCAGCTGATGCCGTCGATCGATCTCAATACGATCACCTTCGAGACGGGATCGTGGGAGATCGGCCCCGACCAGGTGGCGAAGCTGCAGGTCATCGCCGACGGCCTCAACCAGGCGATCCAGCGCAACCCGCGCGAGGTCTTCCTGATCGAGGGCCACACCGACGCGGTCGGCAACGAGACCGACAATCTCTCGCTGTCGGACCGCCGTGCCGAATCGGTCGCCACGCTGATGACGCAGCAGTTCGGCGTGCCCGCCGAGAACCTGACCTCTCAGGGCTATGGCGAGCAGTACCTGAAGGAGCAGACCCAGGGCCCGAGCCGCATCAACCGCCGCGTCACGGTCCGCCGCATCACCCCGCTGCTGAATGGCGGCCAAGCCGCGCTACCGCCGCCGCCCCCGGGCACCGCGCCGCCGCGCTGAGGCGATGGAGAAAAGAAAATGGCCGGGAGCGATCCCGGCCATTTTTTATTAGTGGCAACCCGTCGCGTCTAACTCGGTGTCGTCCCGGCCTCGAGCCGGGACCCATAGCCACCGAGTCAAGTTTTGCGATGGCTGGAGCTACAGCCAGCTTTCACCAATCCAAGCGGTGGTTATAGGTCCCGGCGTTCGCCGGGACGACGTCGGTAGTTGTTGTGCGAGTCTCGCTCCGAGGCAATCCGCTCAGCTCTTGTCGCCCTTGTCGTGGCCGAGCTGGAAGATCTGCGCGCCTTCCGCGCCCGACAGCAGGCCGGTGTCCGAATAGAGCTTCAGCTTGGTGCGGGTGTCGGTGATGTCGAGGTTGCGCATGGTCAGCTGGCCGATGCGGTCGGCCGGGGTGAAGGCGGCGTCCTCGACCTTCTCCATGCTCAGCCGCTCCGGCTGATAGGTCAGGTTCGGGCTCTCGGTGTTGAGGATCGAATAGTCGTTGCCGCGGCGCAGCTCCAGCGTCACTTCGCCGGTGATGGCGCGTGCGACCCAGCGCTGGGCGGTTTCGCGCAGCATCAAAGCCTGCGAGTCGAACCAGCGGCCTTGATAGAGCAGGCGGCCAAGACGCATGCCGCTGATGCGGTACTGCTCGATCGTATCCTCGTTGTGGATGCCGGTCAGCAGCCGCTCATAGGCGATGTGCAGCAGCGCCATGCCCGGCGCTTCGTAGATGCCGCGGCTCTTCGCCTCGATGATGCGGTTCTCGATCTGGTCGCACATCCCAAGGCCATGGCGGCCGCCGACCGTATTGGCCTCCAGGAACAGCGCGACGGGATCGGTGAAGGTCTGGCCATTGAGCGCGACCGGCTGTCCCTCCTCGAACCGTACCACGACGGTCTCCGGCTTGACTGCGCAGTCCTCGCGCCAGAACGGCACGCCCATGATCGGGTTGACGATGCGGATGCCGCTGTTGAGGTTCTCGAGATCCTTGGCCTCATGGGTGGCGCCGAGCAGGTTGCTGTCGGTCGAATACGCCTTCTCGGCGCTCATCTTGTAGTCGTAGCCGTTGGCGGTCAGGAATGCCGACATCTCGGCGCGGCCACCGAGCTCGTCGATGAACTGTTGGTCGAGCCAGGGCTTGTAGATCTTCAGGTTGGGATTGGTGAGCAGGCCATAGCGATAGAATCGCTCGATGTCGTTGCCCTTGTAGGTCGAGCCGTCGCCCCAGATGTTGACGCCGTCCTCCTTCATCGCGGCGACCAGCATGGTGCCGGTCACGGCGCGGCCGAGCGGCGTGGTGTTGAAGTAGGTCGCGCCGCCGGTCGAGATGTGGAAGGCACCGGACTGGATCGCGGCGATGCCCTCATGCACCAGCTGGGTGCGGCAGTCGACCAGGCGCGCCTTCTCGGCGCCGAAGCTCATCGCCTTGCGCGGGATCTCGTCATAGTCGGACTCGTCCGGCTGGCCGAGATTGGCGGTATAGGCGAAGCAGCGCGCGCCCTTCTGCTTCATCCAGAGCAGCGCCGCGCTGGTGTCGAGGCCGCCGGAAAAGGCAATGCCGACTTTCTCGCCCTTGGGAAGGCCTTTGAGGATCGTGGTCATGGGGAGTCCAACCGGTGTTGAGGGCTGCGCCGTTCAGAAATTCGGGCGCGGATAGCAGATTTCGACCCGCTGGGCACGCGATTAATGTCGCAGGAGCCGCGCTCAGGCCGCGGGGCTGGCGTCCGGCTGGCGGCGGCCGAACAGGCGGCGCATCAGGCGGAAGCCCGGCATGGCAAAACGAGTCAGCGCGGCATCGACGCCGGCATCGGTCAGGCGCGTGGACGGCCAGCGGTAGATATAGCCGTGCAGCAACCAGATCACGAGGAAGGTGACGAGCCCGGCGGCGGCAATGTCGGTGAAGAAGTGGCCGCCGAACGCCATCCGCAGCACCGAGGTGGCGAGGCCGAACAGCACGGCGGCGCCGTAGGCGACCGGCCGGATGGCAGGCGGGGTGAGCGCGGCCGGCGCCAGCGTCCAGAATGCGGTGGCGCCTTCGCCGGAGAAGAACGAGCAGTTGCGGCCGCAGCCGCCGCGCGGATCCCAATATGGCACGAACTGCATGTCGCCGCCGAACTCGGTCACGACCACCGGGCGCGGCCGGCCCCAATAGGATTTGAAGGTGAAGTTGGTGAGCACGCCGGCCGATAGCGACAGGGTCAGCAGCAGGAAGGCGATGGTGCGGCCCTTCACCAGCAGCGGCCGGTCGGGACGGATCAGCTTCACGGCCAGCGCGACGATGGAAGGCAGGGCAATGCCCCAGGCAATCCACATCGCGGCGTCGCGCGCGAACGAGGCGGTGCCGTCGAGCTTCACGGGAAAGCTGCGGGTATGGGGATCGTAGAACAGCGCGGCAAGCTTGAGGTCGAGCTCGGGATAGACGCCGAACAGCACGCCGATGACGAGCGCGAGCGACAATGCGATGAAGAGGCCGTTGCGGTTCATGACGCGCGGTTTAGCGAAAGCGGGTGGCGATGGGAAGGCTCAGCGCGGCGATCCCGACGGGAGGGGGGGCGGCGGAAGCGGCGACGAATCGCGCCAGCGGCCGGCATTGCGGCCGGCGATCAGCCAATAGATCAGGCCACCGAGGATGCCCGCGCCGGTCAGGATCTCGAGCTGGCGGCGGACGATGCCGTCGAAGTGGAACGTCTCGGGATCGAACGGGATCAGGCCGAGATAGCAGGCGGCGCCGACCAGGCCGCCGCCGATGGCGTAAGCGAGCACGCTGCGGATGGAGAACGCCTCGGTGATCAGGGCGATCAGCAGCGCCGGGATCAGCGCGAAGCCGGATACGAAAATGAAGCCGAAGCCGATGATGACCTGGAGCGCGCTCTGGTCGATCGGACCGATGCCGATGTCGGAGAATTCCGGAATCAGGATCGCGGTCACCACGACAAGGCCCGCGACGAAGCTCGCGAGCAGAAAGGCAAACGCGATCACGATGAGCCGGCCGATCAGCGCCATGGCGTCAATCTCATGTCAGACATGAAAGGTGCTGCTCCCGCATTCGTCATGGCCGGGCTTGACCCGGCCATCCATCTCCGACGACTTTTGCAGAGGGAGATGGATGCCCGGGTCAAGCCCGGGCATGACGAGGTGTGGCGTGGCGATGAAGGCGAACGACAACTAATCCGTCATCGCCATCGCGCGCAGCGCCTGGCGCTCCCGGGCCGACAGCTTCTCGGTCTCCGACTTCAATTGGCCGCAGGCGGCGAGGATGTCGCGGCCGCGCGGGGTGCGCACCGGCGAGGAGTAGCCGGCGTTGAAGACGTATTCGGAGAATTTTTCGATCTGCTCCCAGTCCGAGCATTCATAGGCCGAGCCCGGCCACGGATTGAACGGGATCAGATTGATCTTGGCCGGAATGCCCTTGAGCAGCTTGACCAGCAGCCGGGCATCGTCGAGCGAATCATTGACGCCCTTGAGCATCACATATTCGAAGGTGATGCGGCGTGCATTCGACGCGCCGGGATAGTCCCGGCAGGCCTGCAGCAGCTCGGCGATCGGATATTTGCGGTTGAGGGGCACCAGCTCGTTGCGCAACTCGTCGCGGACGGCATGCAGCGAGATGGCCAGCATCACGCCGATCTCCTCGCCGGCGCGCTTGATGTTCGGCACTACGCCGGAGGTCGACAGCGTGACGCGGCGGCGGGAGATGCCGATGCCTTCATTGTCGGAAACGATCAGCAGCGCGTCGCGCACCGCGTCGAAATTGTAGAGCGGCTCGCCCATGCCCATCATCACGATGTTGGTGACGAGGCGGTTGCCGAGCGGCGTCTCGCGGTCGGCCCAGTCGTTGAGCCGGTCGCGCGCCACCATGATCTGGCCGACGATCTCGCCGGCCGTCAGATTGCGCACCAGCCGCTGCGTGCCGGTATGACAGAACGAGCAGTTGAGGGTGCAGCCGACCTGGGAGGAGACGCACAAGGTGCCGCGGTCGGTCTCGGGAATGTAGACGCATTCGACCTCGTGCGCCTTCTGCAGGTCGTCGCCGCTCGGCAGCCGCAGCAGCCATTTGCGGGTGCCGTCGTTGGAAATCTGCTCAGCCACCACCTCGGGACGGTCGACCGTGAAGCGCGCGGCCAGCGCGGTGCGCGTGTTCTTGGAGACCGAACTCATCTCGTCGAACGATTGGGCGCCGCGGAAATAGATCCAGTGCCACAGCTGCTGCACGCGCATCTTCTGCTGCCGTTCCGGCACCCCGAGTTCACCGAGTCTCGCGGCCAGCTCCGCGCGCGACAATCCGATCAGCGACGGCTTGGCCGGCGGCACGTAGGTTTCGAGCGGAATCTTCTCGAGGGGCGCGGCGGCGTCGCGCAGCCCGGCAGTCGTTGCCATGTCGATGGGCCCAAAATGCTGCCCGGCCGCTGCGGCCGAAGGCGTTCACCGGGGTTATATAACGATCCGGCCGGCAAATGCGACCCGTACGACCGGCGGTATCAGCGGCGGCAGTCCTGGGCGATGCGGTCGAGCGCCTGAGCGAGGCCCTTCAGCGAAAAGACGTCGGTGGTCTCGGTGCCCTTGGCGGAGACGCCCTTCACCACGGCCTCGGATCCTTTGCGCATGGCTTCGACCATGCGCTCCTCCTCGGCGGCGTTCTTGATCCAGAGCCCGTCGCCCTGGGTGTACATCGCATAGGAGGCGCCGCCGACGTCGAGCGAGGCGTCGGAGCCCGGCTTCAACGCATAGCCGATCATGATCGACACCTCGTTGAACACCTTCTCGGACGGCCGGGTCGAGACGAAGGCATAGGCCGGATCACGCGGGCGATTGGCCGGATTGGTCTTGGAGGAGGAGGGCTTGGCCAGTGCGAAGCACACCTTCTTGCCGGCCGGCATCGCCGTGTAGGCGCCCCAGCCCCCGAACTGCCCGATCAGCGTCGGTTCCGCGCCGCCGATGCTGGGCACCGCCGGCTTGGTGTCGGCCTTGGGTGCGGCCTTCGGCTGCGGGGCGGGCGCGGCCTTGGGCTGCGCCTTCGGTGCAGCCGTCTGGGCTGCAGCCAGGCCTGGAACTCCGAGCACGAGCGCGCTGGCCGCCAGCGCTATCGACAATCGCAAAAACAACATGATTAAGCTAAGTCCCCCGCGATCTCGTTCCACCAACATTGTGACTGGAAAATGGCCCGGATTCGCAGACGGCCTGTGGCGAGGGATAGCGGCTTCGGGCGTTGCTTGCAAAGCCGGATCGATCGGGCGGCCCGGCGCAGCTTCGAGCATGTTGTCGACATCGCGCGCGACCGCGGCTGGGAGTGCATCGTCTTGAGCGCCATGTCGTTCCGAGAGACGGTATTTGGTCGGCGGACGAAGCGGCTGCCTCGCCTTGCCGATTGTCGCGCGATCGCAAATCCGGCATGACGTTCCAAAAGCCGGACACGATCCGGACAACAGCTGAAGGAGCGCCCATGAAAGCCATTCTCTGCTCGCAATTCTGCCAGCCCGACGATCTCGTGCTTGCCGACGTTCCTGATCCGGTGGCCGGCCCAGGCGAGGCGGTGATTGCGATCAAGGCTGCGGCGCTGAACTTCTTCGACATCCTGATGATCCAGGGCAAGTACCAGATCAAGCCGCCGTTCCCGTTCTCGCCTGGCGCCGAGGTCGCAGGCGTCATCGAGAGCGTCGGCGACGGCATCACGGACCTCAAGGTCGGTGATCGCGTGGTCGCCTCCTGCGGGCACAACGGCGCAAGGCAGAAGATCGCGCTGCCGGCCGCGTCCATCGTCAAGATTCCCGACAATCTGGATTTCGACCGCGCGGCCGGCATCATCATCATCTACGGCACGGCGCTGCATGCGCTCGAGGACCGCGCCAGCCCGAAGCCGGGCGAGACGCTGGCGGTGCTCGGTGCTGCCGGCGGAACGGGACTTGCCGCCTGCGAGCTCGGCAAGCTGATGGGCCTCAAGGTCATTGCCTGCGCGTCGTCCGACGAGAAGCTCGAATTCGCCAGGCAGCATGGCGCGACGCTGACCTTGAACTACGCCAAGGAGGATCTGAAGGAAGGCCTGCGCCGGCTGACCGACGGCAAGGGCGCCGACATCATCTTCGACCCCGTGGGGGGCACCTACGCCGAAGCGGCGCTGCGCTCGATCGCCTGGGAGGGCCGCTTCCTGGTGATCGGCTTTGCCGCCGGCGACATACCGAAAATGCCGCTCAATCTCGCGCTGCTGAAGGGCTGCGATATCCGCGGCGTGTTCTGGGGCGCCTGGACCCGGCTCAATCCGGCCAAGAACCGCGCCAATCTCGAGAAGCTGGTGCAGTGGACCGCGGAGGGCAAGCTGTCGTCTCATGTCGACCGCACCTTCCCGCTGGCGCAGACCGCCGACGCGCTCAAGGTGCTTGCCGGCCGCCAAGCCATGGGCAAGGTGATCCTGCATCCCTGAGCCTATGGGATCGAATAAGGGGGCGGCGCGACGCCGTCGCCCGGTTCGAGAGCTCGTGCAAGGGATCGAACCGAATGCGGGCCCGCAGTCGGGCGGGATGCTCCGCGTGCCTGCCGGGATGATCGCGGCCGATTGAGGCGCGCACAGCCCGGCAGTTGTGCGCAGGCCGCCCGTCCGTTCTCCCGAATCTGCAACCTGAAGCCGAAAATCCGAAAACGAGCGTTTCTTGGTTAACGCAACCCGGATCGATTGTGGCAGGGTTAATTCACCATGTTATCCCTTGTTATCTCGCCATTTCTCGATTTGTTGCCGTGCGACGTCGCACGTGCGTCGTCACAATCAGATCAAAATGTTTCCAGAATCATGCCGGGTCTCGTCCACTTTTAGTCGGATTCAATTAGTCAATTAGTTGTCGGCAGTGGGGTGCCTCTAGCAATCGTGACGTGTCTCGAGCTTCTGACGGGCTTGGGACCAAAAGTATGTTGCGTGAAGTTGAGATGGGGAAGAAGGCCATGGCTGAGCGGATGACGCGCGGGCGGTTCAACGACAGATCTTCAACCAGTCCTGATTTCAGGCCGTTCCCAGAAGATCCTCCTCAGGAGCGCCCGCCGAATTATCGGTTTGGCCGGTCCGTTCAGGATCATTATCCGGCCGACGAATCGATGCCGATGTTCCTCTCCGAATATGACGGCGGCAACCAGATCGAGAGCACCGAGTTCGAAGATCAATGGCCGACGCGGGCGCGTCGCACCTCGATCTCCTCGCGCATTCTTCTCGCCGTGGTCGCCGCCGCGGGCGTCGCCGTGCTGTTTGCACTGGTCACCTCCGACGCAACGCGCGACCTGATCGCCAGCGCCAAGGCATCGATCGTCGGCTCCGCGCCGGATCCGACCGCGCCGCCCCAGGCGAGCGGCACGGAGCTGACCGCCCGCGACATGCAGCTCAACGAGCCCGCGCGGCTGGCGCCCGAGCCTCCGGCCGCGGCAGTAGCGCCGACGCAGATGGCCGCGGTTGCGCCGACCCGCGATGACATCGCCAACGCCTACCAGACCGCCCTGCAGAACCGGGTTCCGACGCCGCCCGCGCCAGCCCCGGCGCCAAGCGCCGCCGCTGTGCCTCCGGCCATGGCGCCGTCGTCCATCACCTCACCCGGTGCCGGAGCTGCGATCGTGGCGCCGGGTCTCGGCGCGGTGACGGCCGCGCCGCCGCCGTCCCAGGCTCGGCGGCTGGAGCCCGATGAGCTGTCGGGCATCATGAAGCGCGCCAAGGGGTTGCTCGCCGCCGGCGATATCCCGTCGGCCCGCCTGTTGCTCGAGCGTGCGGCCGAGGCCCAGGAACCTGCCGCCGCGCTGATGCTGGCGCAGACCTACGATCCTCACGTTCTCGGAACCAAGGACATCCGCAACATCAATGCTGATCCCGCCGCGGCGCGCAATTGGTACCGCCGTGCCGCCCAGCTCGGCTCGTCCGAAGCCCAGCGCCGGCTCGATCAGCTGCAGAATTGAAGCCACGTGACGGCAGCGCTGCCGCCGCGTTTCATTTTTTTCGTTTCACGCATGATCGTCGCGTCGTTCATGGGCAAGTCCGGGCGTGTCCCGGCGCTGCACGCGTTCCGGCCCGCAATCATGTACCAGCTTTGATCGAGGGGACACATGCGACGTCTTGTTGGAGCGGCGGTGGCCGCAATGATGATAGCGTGCGGCTTTTCCGCTCACGCCGAGGAGGGCGAGTTCGATCCCGCCAAGGTCAGCGACAGCCTGAAGGCGATCTTCCAGTTCGGGTCGGTCCAGACCAAGCAGGCGCTCAACGCCAATACGGTGACGCTGATCACCGGCACGATCGGCGGCACCTATGTGCAGTTCGGCGCCGACCTGGCTTCGCTGCTCGATGACGGCAACAACCTGCGGGTCCTGCCGATCGTCGGACGCGGCTCGGTGCAGAGCGTCGCCGACATCCTGTTCCTGCAGGGCGTCGATCTCGGCGTGGTCCGCGCCGATACGCTGGACTATCTGGAGCGCAAGGGCTTCGCCAAGGACATCAAGCGTCAGTTCACCTACGTCACCAAGCTCTACAATGAGGAGATGCAGGTCATCGCGCCGCGTGCCGTGCGCAATCTCCGCGACCTCGAAGGCCGCCGCGTCAGCGTCGACCTGCCGAATGGTGGCACCTTCGTCACGGCCCTGACCGTGTTCGAGCGGCTCGGCCTGCGCGCCAACTTCGCCTATATCGAGCAGCGCATCGCCATGGAGAAGCTGAAGCGGGGCGAGCTCGACGCGGTCATCGTCGTCGGCGGCAAGCCCTACAAGTCGGTCAGCACCTTCGTGAATGATGGCCGCTTCCATCTCGTCAATGTCGACTACGACCGGCCGCTGCAGACCGATTATCTGCCGGCGACGCTGACGGCGAAGGACTACCCGAACCTGATCGCAGAAGGCGAGAAGGTCGATACGATCGCGGTTCCGGCCGTGCTTGCCGCCTATAACTGGGCGCCCAACACCGATCGCTATCGCAAGCTGGCGACCTTCGTCGACGCGTTCTTCACCAAGTTCCCGGCGTTCCAGAACCCGCCCTTCCATCCGAAGTGGAAAGAGGTCTCGCTCTCGGCGCCGCTCGCCGGCTGGCAGCGCCTGCCCTCCGCCAGCAAATGGCTGGAGAGCCACGCGATGGAAGGCGCGCAGCGCGATCGCTTCGATGACTTCCTGAAGCAGAGCAGCACCGGCAGGGCGCTGCCCAGCGAAGCCGACCGGGAAGCGCTGTTCAAGCAGTACCAGGCGTGGGAGGCCGAGAAGACCGGCAACGCCCGCGCGCAGGCGCGGCCGCAGCGCTGAGCCGCTGCCTCGCGCCTGTTCCCGGTCTATATTGAAGCAAGAGAAAAGCCCTGCTCGCGCAGGGCTTTTTGTTGTCCGAGCATCGTCCGGCGCCTACGGACGCGCTGACGCAATCGGCGACGGTCGCTTCAGCCGCCCGTCGCGCCTTCCTGTTCCAGATCGACGTCCTTGTCCGCCTCGAGCCGTGCGAGCGCCGCACGGGCTGCCGCGCGATGGTCGGGCGTGATGTGCGAGGCCACCATGCGGATGGCCGTGGCGAGCACTGCGGCATCGTCGGTGAAGCCGAGCACCGGCATGACATCGGGCAGAAAGTCGAACGGCAGGATGAAATAAGCGAGCGCGCCGAGCAGCGCGACCTGCACATGCCGCGGCGTCTCCTTGTCGAAGGCGCAGTAATAGGCGGCGAGCAGATCCGCAGCGAACGGGATCTTGGCCACGACCTGCTTGAACTTGATCCAGAACCGCCGGCGCACACTGTCGCGATCCCGCGCCAGCCGGTCGGCCGGCTCGAAGCCAACGCTGTAATCGGTCGAATCCGACGCCATTTGCGCAATCTCCCGAGGCCTCCACGACACGCCATTGGCGCGGGCCCTACCCGTCATGTGGGGACCAGGTGCGGTGCTGCAAGATGATCCGGCAGCGGTGCCGCCGCAAATGGGACAGGCAGGGCACATTGACGGCGAGCGCAACCCGGCAGGCGCTGCGCTCGCCGCCATGTCATTTCGGCACGGCCTTGTAGGCCAGATAGGCCGCGTGGCTCAGGCCAAGCAGCGAGACGAAGCCGCCGTCGACCGGCGGAAACGTCGAGACCGGCGTCATGGTCTTGAGCACATTGAAGATCGAGCTGCCATAGACGATCAGCAGCAAGGCCGTGAAGGTGAGCTGCTGGACCTTGCTGATGTCGACATAGTCGGCATCGTTGGTATCCCCCCGGATGATATCGAGCCAGCGGGCGTCCCCAGGCGTCGCCTTCGTCACGACCTGGCCGCGCGAATCCGGCGGGGCCGTGAGCGTGTCGGACTTCTGGAGGTTGGCGCTGATCGTCTGCAGCCGACTCGGATCCGCCCCCTTCTGCTTCTCGCCGAGGATCGACGACGATGCGACGAAGCTGAAGCTGCCGATCCCGAGCAGCGCCCACACGCTGGCAGGAATCTGGATCTCGAGCGGGTTGGCCACGCCGATGCTGACATTCGAAAGCCCCGCCGTGAACAGTGCGCTGACCAGGAGGACGGTCCAGAGCACGATCTGGACGCGCGACAGGCTGACCTTGTTGCGTTCGTCGATCAGGACGCCGTCCCAGCGCCGCTTCTGCGCCACGCCAATGATGACGAACACCACGATCAACATGAGCAGCGTCAGCAGCCAGGTGACTGGACGTCCAAGTCCGACCAGGCTCGCGATGCCTCCGGTGTCGCCGCGCACCAGATTGGCCGCGACGAGAAAGATCAAAACGACGATCGTTGCAGACATGATGAATCTCCCCTCGTTCGATTGCCTCGTTGTCCCAGGCCGGCCGACGAGCCGGCCTGGGACAAGCTCATTGCTCCGATGCCTCGAACACCCAGCCGTTCGGCTTGCCGGAATTGCTGTCGGTGCCGGCAGCGTAGAGTCGCAGGCGGTCTCCGATGCGGGATACGACCGCGCGGCCCTGGGCCTTGAAGAAGGTCGCGTCCTTCACACCTTCCGGAAGCTCGGCGAGGATCTTGAACTCGGTGCTGTAGCCTCGCCGTCCGATCTTCCTGGCGTAGATCGTGTGCGGCGCCGGGCCCTGGTCCGCGATCGTCAGCACGTCGCCATTCAGCCTGACCGTGAGCGTCTCGAAACCCTTGTCCTGGCTCGGAATGGTGGGCGTAGCTGGATTGGAGAAGCTCAGATGATTGCTCATCTGCACCGAGAACGCGTCGAGATCGGGCGCGGTGCTGCCGGCCAGGATCCCGTAGACGCCCTGAGCGATCGTCCGGCCCAGCGGGACGCCGCCGACGGCGTCCGACTGCGTCAGCAAGCCGTCCGCGTCCGTCGCCGTCGTGCCGTCGAACCGCCAATGTACGCCGAGATAGACGCGGCTGACCGCGTTCTCGTACATCGCGTCGATGAGACGCTTGTAACGCCGGGCGTGTCGCGTTCGCCGCGTTCCGTCGGCATCGTGGCTCAGTCCGTTCAACTCGTCGGACACGAAGCTGAAGCCGATCGTGTCGGCCTGGTGGCACGGCACCTTCAGGAACAGCCGCACCATCTCGAACACGGCGCCGCCGAAGGTCGCATGCCCCGACGGATAGGCCGGGAAGTTCGGCGTGAAATTGCGCTTCTGAGTGTTGGTGCTCGGCGCGCCGACCGGCTCCCAGAACGGATCGGCGTCGGCGTCGATCGATACGACCGGCCCGGCATCGGGGCCGAGACCATCGCCCCTCTCACGGATGCCGATCACCGGACGCCACAGGTCGTAGACGTATTTGTAGTGCCACGCATCGATCGCCGCCTCGGCCATCGCGACGTTGACGAGCATGAGCAGCCGAAGATTGTTGACCAGCGCGGCATCCGCGGTCTGCTCCTTGTTGATGTCGGCAAGAATGGCGGTCACGATCTGGTTGTAGAGCCGTGGCGGCGTACCGATCTGGGCAGCACCGTCATAGGCCCAGAACGTCCCGATCGCGCTCTCGTCGGCGGTCCGCGCGGAGCCGTTGCGGGGGCCCTTGCTCATCACTTCCTTGTAGTGCCGGAGGTACAGCGGATCCTGCTCGTTGAGCGCGTTGCCGTTGTAGCCGGGCGGGGGCGAAAGCGGCTGATGTGCCGGCATCACGAAATGCCGCGTCTCGCCGTAGCTTTGACCGAGCAGGCCCTGCTCCTCGTTGAACGGGTCCGGACGATGGTGCCCGCGCTTCCACGAGAACATCGCCGCCTTCGAGACCTCGGAGCCGTCTTTGAAGCGGTCGGCGATCACGTTGCGTCCGACGCGATGCCGAATTCGCCGGCTGCCTCGACATTGCTGCTGATGGCGGCAAGCGCGCCGGGCAGCGCGACGTCGAGGCGATCGCGTTGCGACGGATAGAGCTCGGTGAGCACGACGAAGGCGGCTTGCGAGATCGCCGCGACGACGTCGTCGCGGGAAGCCGGGCTCGGCAGAATGATCTGGTTGGAGGGAAGGATCGGATCGCAGTTCTCCGGATTCAACGGCGCCCCGCGGGGCACCAGGCCGAAATAGGCGTCGTGCATCGCGACATGAACCATCGCAAGAGCGCGCGAGCTCAAGGTCGGGCCGCGCTGGTTGCGCGCCGCCATGGCGCCGGTGTGATCGATACGGTTTGCCTCGAGGGCTATCGTGTTCCAATAAAGGGCAGGATCGCTCATCTGTTTCTCCGTTCGTAGACGTTTGACGATTCCCACCGTGGCCCAGCACAGGACGTGCCTCGGAATCGATCCGCGGCGGGCAGCTGTCTCCGATGAAAGGTGCCGTCCCTGTCGAGGCACGGCAGTTTCAGGGAGGATTGCGACGATGAGCCTATGGTCGATGGTCAGGCGCAGCAGCGCCGGCAAACGTCTCGTGTCCTCATGCAGAGCAAGTCGAGATGTGCCATGGACGAAGTGGTCGCCATTCCGTCTGACAGCGTCGGCGATCGGCTCGTCTTCAACTAATCACGTCGATCGAGCGCGTCGTGAGTGAATTAAGCGTGAGAAAATCCGACTCGCGGCAACGCCGTCGGTCCTACTACGAGTAGCAGGTCGTATGTCATGACGGCGTGCCGTCCGATGCCGGTGGTTTCCGATCGAGCGGTCCGAGATCGTTCTCTCCGACGCGATCGGCGAGCAGGATCAGCCAATTCAAGGTCGTTTTCTGAAGAGGCGAGAGGTCGGCCCGTCCTGCCAATCCCGTGGCTACGTCGCGGAAATCCGACCAGCGTCGATAGAAATCGATCAGGTCGCGCGGCGGATTCCTGCGGCGGCGACGTGGGCCGCCTTCGCGGCCTGGGCGTTTGTTCGGCGCACTCATTGCGAGCGCAGGCTAGCGCGTCGCGCGCTCTGGAGCCGCGTGAAAAAAGCGTGAAACGGCTTGGAAGCGCAAAATCACAATGTTAAGTTGCGAGCAGTTCATTGGCGGGGCAATGCAGATGGACGGCAAGCGGATCGAGATCAGCCTGTTCGGAGCCTGCGTCGTGCGCGCAGCGGGCCGCTCAGGCTTCGAGATCAGCGGCGCCAAGCACAAGGCTCTGTTTGCTCTTCTCGCGACAGCCCCGTTGGGGCGCCGGACGCGCAGTTTCCTGCAGACCATGTTGTGGGGAACGGCGTGCTACGACACGGGTCGCCAGAGCCTTCGGCGTGCCTTGTCGGATATTCGGCACGTCATGGGTGACACCTTCGACGACGTTCTTCTCTGCACCAATTCGGACGTCACTCTCAATCTCGGGCGGGTCCGCTTCATCGGCCGTCCCGGAGCCGGCGAGGTTCTCGAGGGCCTTGCCATCCGCGAGGACGGCTTCAGCCGCTGGCTGAGCGCT
Source organism: Bradyrhizobium sp. SZCCHNS2022 (assembly GCF_032377575.1). Taxonomy (NCBI): domain Bacteria; kingdom Pseudomonadati; phylum Pseudomonadota; class Alphaproteobacteria; order Hyphomicrobiales; family Nitrobacteraceae; genus Bradyrhizobium; species Bradyrhizobium sp. SZCCHNS2022. The sequence continues at coordinate 5,925,698 of NZ_JAUHHZ010000001.1, forward strand.
CAGCGTCAGAGTCCGGAGCAGCTCTACGCGCTCTACAGTCTGTCCGCACAGCCTCCGCCGGCCCCGATGCTGCCGGCCGTGACGGTGCTGCCGTTCCGAACCATCGCCGGCGGCGCCGATCACGCGATCCTCGGCGACTGGCTGGCTGAGGAAGCCTGCCGCTCGCTGTCGCGCTCGAACCTCCTCTCGGTCATATCCCACCTGTCGGCGCGCGCACTCGATCGGACCATCGTCGACGTGGCGATGATCAGGACGCAACTGGCCGTCGATTATTGCGTCGCCGGGACGCTGCGCGTCAGTGGCGGCGAGATTGCGCTCGATGCGGATCTTCTCGACGCCGAGTCGGGACGCATTCTCTGGACGCGGCACTTTTCGGGCTCGCATGACGATTTCCTCGGCCGGTCAGCCGACGGGGTGTCGGAGATCGTGACGTCGGTGGGCCGCGCCATTGCCGACGATGCGATCACTCACGTCAGCGGCCGTCACCTCGCCAACATCGAGGACCATCGGCTTCTGCTTGCCGGCGTCGACCTCATGCATCGGCCGTCGTTGCGCGAATTTGCCCGGTCACGCGAGTTGATCGAGGAGGCGCTCCGGCGCGCGCCGCATTCTGCCGAGACCCATGCCTGGTTCGGCAAGTGGCACGTGCTGTGCGTCTTCAACGGCTGGAGCACCGACCCGCCCAAGGACACGCAGCGCGCGATCGATTGCACGGCGCGTGCCCTCGACATCAGTCCCGACAGCTCTTTCGCGCTCAGCATCGACGGCTTCGCCCAGAACAACCTGTTGCGCCGCATCGACACGGCCAGGAGCCGTTACGATGCCGCGCTTCGGCTCAATCCCAACGAGTCGATCGCGTGGCTGCTCAGCGGCGCGCTTCATGCCTTCACCGACGAGCCTGATGCCGCGGTGTTTGCTGCGACGAAAGCGCGTCGCCTCTCGCCCATCGACCCCTTCCGATACTTCTACGACTCGCTCAGCGCGAGCGCGCTGTTCGCAGCCGGCCGCTATGAAGAGTCGCTGGCGCTCTCAGACAATTCGTTACGGCTTCACGATCGGCATATTTCCACGCTGCGAACGAAGATCGCGGCACTTCATTATCTCGACCGCGACGACGAGGCCCGCATCGTCGCCGCGGAGATCATCAGGCGGCATCCCGATTTCACGGTCGCTGGCTATCTGCGCGGCCACCCCGCGGGAGAGCACGAAAGCGGACGTCGCGTCGCCGCGGCATTGCAAGCAGCCGGCATTCCATGAAGTCGTTTGAAGGGAAGCTCATATGTCACAAGCGGGCGGGTTTGGTGGTTTCGGAGGATTTGGCGGGTTCGGCGGTTTTGGTGGCTTCGGAGGATTCGGTGGTTTCGGCGGCTTTGGCAGCGCCAATTTCAGCGGGCTCGGCCCGTTCCTCGGTGCCGGAGCGGACCCCGTCTACGATCCGGCTCTCGTGCAGGGCCTCCAGATTGCGGAGCAGGCCATCGCGCACGTTACCCACGGCCGCCCCGATCCGAAGGGGCGGCAGGCGCCGTTCTCCGAGGCCGCCAACATGCGGTTCTGGGCCGATTGGGTCCGTTCTTCGGTCTATCTCACCGATTTCCTGAAAGATCTCGACTGGCACATCGACAGGCAATCCGAAGCGGTCACTCTGCACTATGGGAGTCCAAGTTTCCTGAAGCTGGTGCGCCCGGCCGTTGAGACCTTCAAGCAGCAGCTCGGGATCATGCGGCAATATCTCGATCAGCGGCCTGATCGCTCATCCGAGGTGATGACGCAGCTGAGCTTCCCGACGCCGTATTTCGCGATGGTTCTCGGGCTGCAGACCAATCACCGCCACGTCTCGGAGCTGATTGCCGTCGTGCAGTTGTTGGCATCTCACGTGGCGATGGTCGCCAAGCATCATCTCGCATGCCGCCGGCCGGTGCATCTTGGTGCAACCGTGATGCCGATGATCCCCACGCCCGCACATGGCAGCTTTCCGAGCGCTCACGCGGCGGAAGCCTATGCCGTCGCTGAGATCATGGGGCACTTTGCCGCCGCCCACCCGAAGCACTTTGCCGATGTCGAGCGGCGTCGGGCGCTGCTCGCCAAACTGGCTGAACGTATCGCGGTGACGCGAACCGTTGCAGGCATGCATTTCCCGATCGACAGCTGGGCAGGCGCTCTGCTGGGCAAGGCCGTCGGCCAGATCGTTGCCGGCAAATGCGGATTGGAAGTCCAGGTCGGGTCGTTCGCATACGATGCGATCGGAAGCAGCGACTTCTTCAACAGCGATTTCGAGAAGCACGACCGTAAGCCCTTCGGCATCGAGCGGCAGAACAACAATTTCAAGGTGCGATCGAGTCCGGTGTTCGAATGGTTGTGGGAGCAGGCGGGCGAGGAGCTGGCGCGATGAAGCGGCCCGCAAAGAAGCACGCGCGCTTCGTGACGCCTATCCCAGAAGGTCTCGGGCCGTACGAAACCTGGCTGTTCGGCGCCGGCATGGACTACGGGCCTGCAAGTGTCGGCATGTACTCGCGTCGCTATTTGACCGCGATTTCAGAGGTCGAGCCGTCGATTGAATTCAGCTTCATCCATCAGCTGGCGGCTCGTCATTCCCGACGGTTCCGGATCCCGACCCTGTGGAAACGCAACGAAGGCGACAACGACCAATACGGGTTGCGGCATATCCCGTTCGTGATCGGCAGACCGAAATACAAGGCCAACATCGCGGAGCGGGCCGAAGCGCTCGATAGGCGCCTGCGCGAAGGAGTGAGTCCCGCGAAAGCCAAGCGACATCTCAAATCCGGCGGGGCGTTCTGTGGGCGGTTTCGGGTCGGTCTTCCCGTCGGCACCGAGGCGATGAAGGACACCCTGGAGAAGCCGACTGCGCCGTCCTGGCGTCCCGATGGCGAACTCCGAGCGCGTATCGGGCAAGAGAAGCGGATCACGGTCGTGGCCGTGATCGACGATGGCCTGCCGTTCGCGCATCGGAACTTCCGCGATGCGACCGGCAGCCGGACCCGCGTGGAATTCTGCTGGCTGCAATCGGCCAAGGCGGCTTGCGATCAGACCAGTGTCCTGTTTGGCCGCGAATTCACCCGCCGCGATATCGACGCTTGCATCTCGAAGTCCGGCGGCGACGAGGACGAGCTCTACCGTCACGCCGGTGCCACTGACGATACGGAGGGGCTGGCGAGTCTACTGTCGCGGCATGCGACGCATGGCGCCCATGTGATGGATCTTGCCACGGGCTACGCGCCGGAGCGGCAAGAGACGGCCGCGGAAGGGATTCGCATCATCGGAGTGCAGCTGCCGAACCTGCTCACGATCGACACGTCCGGCATCGGCAAGGACATGTACGTTCTGTCGGCACTGCACTACATTTTCGATCGGGCAGACCTGATCGCCGAGGGTTACGGGCAGGACCGGCTCCGCCTCGTGATCAATTTCAGCTATGGCTATTTCGGCGGCCCCCACGACGGAATGTTTGATATCGAGGGCGCGATCACCGATCTCGTTCGCGCTCGTCGCAGCCAGGGCAAGCCGACGGCGGTGGTGCTGCCGACGGGAAACAGTTTCCTCGACCGCCTGCATGTCAGCGTGCCGGACGACAGGTTCGTTCGGAGGAGTGTCGTGATTCCCTGGCGTCTGCAACCCAATGATCGCACCCCGAACTATCTCGAAATCTGGTTTCCCAAACAGTTCAAGCCACTCGGCTACACCGTGAGCGTGACGGATCCTTCGGGCGTCGAATTCCGGGCACTCCGCGTCGGTCTCGCGCGAGGCGACGAGAACAGGGTCGTTGCACTTTACGACCAGCACCGCCGCCAGGTCGGCCAGATGAGCGTTGATGAACGGAACGGCCGCTGGCGCGTGCTCATCGTGACCGCGCCCTCGGAGCCGCACCCTGGCAAACTTCCGGCGGCCCGGGCCGGGCTGTGGCAGATCACGATCAGTCGCGAGCCGCGCGCCGCGCGGCTTGAATGGCCCATCCACTGCTGGATCCAACGCGATACGGATCCGATCAGCGTCCGGTCTGGTGCGCGCCAGAGCTATTTCGATGATCCCGGCAATGTTCAATTCGACGAGCGGGGAGCTCTCATGGAGCGTGATACGCCGACGGCGCTCGTGAGACGCTTTGGCTCGCTCAACGGGCTGGCAACCTCAGAGATCGCACTGGCGGTCGCCGGATTCCGTCGCAGCTCGGCTGCTGAGGAGAAGGGGATGGTACCCTCCCGCTACAGCTGCGCAGGAACGCAAGACCTGGGACGCGTATCCTGCTCCTCTCTGTCCGACCGAACGGCAGCGCTCCCCGGCACTGTGGCCGCCGGGGTGCGGAGCGGGTCGCGCTCAATCCTGCAGGGAACGAGCGTCGCCGCGCCACTCGTCGCGCGGCGTCTGGCAGAGGCCTTCCTGACGGCCAGCAACAAGCGGGTCGATCGGGCTGAAGCCGACAATTACGTCAGTCTGCTGCCTGGGCCGCGGCTGACCGAGAACGATGACCAGCTCGTCCGGCTCGGCAAGGTTGCTATGCCGCCGCATGGACAGGTCGCCACGTCATGATTCGCCCACGCGGTGCTTTCAATCACCGGCCAGGACATGCGCAGCCGCAATCGCGTTCATCGCCTTTGCCAGCTCGATGTCGCGCGCGGTGACGCCGCCGGCATCGTGGGTGGCGAGCACGACCTCGACGGTGCGGTAGACGTTGCGCCACTCGGGATGATGGTCGCGCTTCTCGGCGAGCAGGGCGACGCGGGTCATGAAGCCGAAGGCTTCGTTGAAGTCGCGAAAGGTGAAGGTGCGGGCAATGGCCTCGCGGCCATCGACCTCGGACCAGCCGGGAAGGTCCCGCAAGGCGCTCGCGCGCGCCTCGGCTGACATTCTCTCCACCATGTCGAACCTCCCGTTCATCTCGTCGGTGCATCGGGGCGGCGCGGCAGATCCGGAGCTCTACGGGCATCGGCCTGCGCCGCGTCACCCGGACCGGCGCGCCAGAGTAGCAGAAACGGCATCCGGATCAGAGCCTTGCGACAAAACCGACGCGGACCCGTCATGCAACCGCCGGGATCGTCGCGCACTCGGGCTCCGGTAACCATGACGCAGATGTCACCCCGGACGGAAAAGAAATTTGCTACAGTTTCGGCCTAGCGAGGACGAGGCCCTGCGGAGCTGCGCATCGCGCGGCCCCCAAGCGATCGGATCACCGGAGGACTGGACCTGGCAGACCCCCAGACCACGCCAGCGCAGCGCTCGCAGATGCGCCCTGCCGTGTTCGTCGTCATCGCCGGCATCCTCGCGGTCGTCGGCGCGCTGGCGGGCGCCTATTATTTTGCCATGCGTCCGGTGGTGCTGAAGATCGCCGTGGGTCCGCCCAACAGCGACGATCTCAAGGTCGTCCAGGCCTTGACCCAGGCGTTCTCGCAGTCCCATGCCTCCGTCCGGCTGCGGCCGGTCCCGACCGAGGGCGCCGGCGAGAGCGCGCAGGCGCTGGCCGCGGGCAAGGTCGATCTCGCCATCGTGCGCGGCGACCTCGAGGTGCCGAAGAACGCGCAGGCGGTGGCGACCCTGCGCAAGAACGTGGCCGTGCTGTGGGTGCCGCCCGCAGGCAAGGGAAAGGGCCGCAAGGGCGCGGCCAAGATCACCAAGATCTCGCAGCTTCCCGGCCACAAGGTCGGCATCATCGGCCGCACGCCGGCCAATGCCAATCTGCTGAAGGTGATCCTGCACCAATACGGCGTCGACGCCGGCAAGGTCGAGATCATCCAGTTTCCGATCACCGAGGCGGCCGAGGCCGTCCGCAACCAGCGGGCCGACGTCTATCTCGCCGCCGGCCCGATCAACAGCAAGATCACGGCCGATGCGATTGCGGCTGCCACCAAGGATGGTGGCGTGCCGACATTCCTGGCGATCGATTTGGCCGGAGCCATCGCGCAGAACCATCCCGAATATGAGGCGGCAGAAATTCCGGCCGGCGCCTTCGGCGGCTCGCCCGACCGGCCGGAGGATGAGGTCAAGACGATCAGCTTCAGCCACCATATCGTCGCGCGTAGAGGGCTCGCCGAGTCGACCGTCTCCACCTTCACCCACCAGCTGTTCTCGGTGCGCCAGCAACTGCTGTCGGAATTCCCGCTCGCCGCCAAGATCGAGACGCCGGACACCGACAAGGATGCCGCGATCCCGGCCCATCCCGGTGCTGCGGCCTTCGTCGATGGCGAGGAGAAGACCTTCCTCGATCGCTACAGCGACTACATCTGGTGGGGCTTGATGGCGCTGTCGGCGATGGGCTCGGCCGGCGCCTGGTTCGCCGGATACCTCAAGCGCGACGAGCGGACGATCAACACCACGCTGCGCGACCGGCTGCTGGAGATGATCACCATCGCACGCAAGAGCGACTCGACCGAGGAGCTCGACCAGCTCCAGGCGGAAGCCGACGAGATCCTGCGCAACACGCTGACCTGCTTCGAGGACGGCGCCATCGAGCATGCGGCCCTGACCGCCTTCAACATCGCGCTCGAGCAGTTCCACAACGCGGTCGCCGATCGCAAGCTGATCCTGATGAGCATGCCCGCCAACCTGCAACGCACCGGCGCGCAGTTGCGCGCCGCCGGCACCTGAGCCGGTCTCGGTCATCTTCGTGCTGCATCTGGCATTGGCCCGTGTGCTGGGGCGAGCGGCCTTGTAATTTCAACGTCATCAATCTTTTCTAGGTCTGCGGCGTCCTGGCAGCGCGGTTCCGCGCGCCATCCGACGAGGAGATCGTATGACCATTCACATTCCCCGCCCGCAGCTCCACAAGCTCTCCCGCCGCCGCTTCCTGTCGACGGCTGCCGCCGGCGTCGCGACGCTCGCGATGCCCGGTCTGAGCCGCGCCGCCGACCGGCCGCAGATCACGCATGGGGTGCAATCCGGCGACGTCGGCATGGATGGCGGCGTCGTCTGGGCCCGCGCCGACCGGCCGTCGCAGATGATGGTCGAGGTCGCGACCACCGAATCGTTCAAGAACGCGCGCCGCCTGCCGCCCATTGCGGCGCTTCCCGAAAGCGATTTCACCGCCAAGATGCTGGTCGATGGCCTGCCGAGCGGTCAGGACATCTTCTATCGCGTCAAATTCCGTGATCTCTCGCACCCCGCGGTCGAGAGCGAGGCGGTCGTCGGCCGCTTCCGCACGGCGCCAGGCAACACGCGTGACGTGTCGTTCGTCTGGGGCGGCGACGTCGCTGGCCAGGGCTGGGGCATCAATCCCGACGATGGCGGCATGTTCACCTTTGCCACGATGAAGAAGCATCGCCCCGACTTCTTCCTGCACTCCGGCGACACCATCTACGCCGACGGCCCCATCAAGCCGGAGGTGAAGCTGCCGGACAACAAGGTCTGGAAGAACCTCACGATCGAGGACAAGGCCAAGGTCGCCGAAACGCTCGACGAATTCCGCGCCGCTCACAAATACAATTTCCTCGACGAGAATGTCCGCGCCTTCAATGCCGAGGTGCCGATCTTCGTGCAGTGGGACGACCACGAGGTCACCAACAACTGGTCGGCCTCCAAGGAATTGCCGGCCGCCTACAAGGAGCGCAACATCCAGCTGCTCGCCGCACGGGCGGCGCGCGCCTTCCACGAGATGTATCCGATGCGCGAGAGCATCAACGAGCCCGGCCGAATCTACCGGACCATCAACTACGGCCCGCATCTCGACGTCTTCGTGCTGGATGAGCGCAGCTATCGCGGCGCCAACGGCGCCAATCTCGAGGACAAGTATGGTCCGGCGTCCTACTTCATCGGGCCGGAGCAGCTGCGCTGGCTGAAGCAGGCGCTGCTGAACTCGCGGGCGACCTGGAAGGTGATCGCCTCCGACATGCCGCTCAGCATCATCGTCTATGACGATGCGGCCAACAAGAAGGGCTCCGAAGCGATCGCGCAGGGCGATGGTCCTGCGCGTGGACGAGAGCTGGAGATTGCCGAGATCCTGCGCTTCATCAAGACCGCGCCGATCCAGAACACCGTCTGGCTCACCGCCGACGTCCATTACGCGGCGGCGCACTATTACGATCCCAACAAGGCGCAATTCCAGGACTTCGAGCCGTTCTGGGAGTTCGTCTCGGGTCCGCTGCATGCCGGCACGTTCGGTCCGAACGAGCTCGACAACACGTTCGGCCCCGAGGTTCGCTTCATCAAGGCCCCCGGCCTCGATAAGCAGAACCTGCCGCCGTCCGCAGGCATGCAGTTCTTCGGTCACGTCAAGATCGACGGCGAGTCCGGTCAGATGACGGTAACGCTGCGCGATCGCGCCGACGTCGCATTGTGGTCGACGACGCTCGACCCGAAACTGGGCTGACGGCGTCTCGCTGCGGCGACGACTAGTCGCGCCGCCGCAGCACGGCCTCCAGGGCATCGGTCGGGCAGGGCTTCGGCAGGCGCGGCCGGTCGGAAAACGCCGCCGGCACGCCGTCGGCGCCATAGCCGGTCGAGAATGCGAAGGGGATGCCAAGCGTGCTCAGCCGCTCGGCGATCGCAAAGCTCTTTTCGCGGACCAGGCCGACATCGAGCAGAGCGAACTGCGGCGCGCGCTCCTCGATCATGGCGAGCGCCGTGGCGACATTGGCGGCGATCCTGACCTCGGCAACACCGAGGTCATTGATGGTGTCTTCCAAGCCAAGCGCAATGATCGGGTCGTCCTCGACGACCAGCACATGCTGATAGAGCTCGGGCACGCTGGGTTGCGAGCTGGTCATGTGATCTGCGGGTTCCAAGGTGAGGTTGGCTCCCGCAGCCGGCGCCTCATCACAAGCACGCTGGCGGGTTCCTGGAACCGAAGCCATCATATCGGAGTTCCTGTGTCTGTGCACTTGTGAACACAAGAAGCACAGATCACGCACATGCGTAGCGCGGGGGATTTCGATGCCGACCCAGACTGTGACGACACTTGCGCGTGAGCGACCCTATAACAATCTGCTGCGCCGGTTGAGTCCACCGGATTATGCTCTGATCGCGCCCTATCTGGTCGAGGACCAGGCGATGCCGAGCGAACTGCTGTATCGCCCCGGCGACGACGTGCAGATCGTGCATTTTCCCTGCGGCCCGGCGCTGACATCCTACCTGGTTCCCAACGAGGACGGTCGCGACGTTGAGACCATTCTGGTCGGTCGGGAGGGCGCGGTCGGCGGCATCGTCAGCGAGGGTTTCCTGCCGGCCTATACGCGGATCGTCGTCAAGTTCGGCGGCCCGTTCGTCCGCTTGCCCCTATCACGCCTCGCCGCGGCCAAGCTGCAATCGAAGACGCTGCGCAACGTATTCGCGCGCTATGCCGATTGCATGCTGGCGCAGATGTTCCAGTCGACCGCCTGCAACGCCATCCACTCGATCGAGCAGCGCACGGCGAAATGGATCGTGGCGGCGATGGACCGCACCGATGGCGAGCCGATCGTGCCGCTGACGCATGAGCAACTCGCGACCCTGCTCGGCGTCGGCCGCTCCTATGTCAGCCGTGTCGTCCAGACCTTCCGCGCTGAGGGCATTCTCGAAACCAGGCGCGGCGCCTTCATGGTGCGGGATTTCGATGCTTTGAAGCAGCGCTCCTGCCTGTGCAACGAGGCGGTGAAGACCCATTTCGAGGAAGTTCTGCGCGGCGTCTATCCGACGGAGCAGGCGGCCACGGCCTGACGAACACGTCATTGCCTTTGATCCCGGGAACTTGCCATAGTCCGGATGCAACCGGACGATGGGAGTCATGGACGGCGCCGTTCTTCATGCGATCTTCGACGTCGCCGCCTGGCTCAGCGCGGCCGCTGCCGGCTGGTGGCTCACGCGCGGGGCGCGCGTCAGCTTCCCGAAGCAGTCGACCGAATGGCCCTATGTCGCCGCGCTCGTGTTCGGCGCCGGGCTGGGCGCCTATCTGTTCGGGACCTTGAACCTGTGGCTGTCCGGCATGACCGGGCTGGCGCGCTCGGTCGAAGGCGCGCTCGCCGGCGGCATCGTGGCGGTCGAGCTCTACAAATGGCGGCACGGCATCGCCCTCCGCACCGGCGCACGCTTCGCGCTGCCGCTGGCGGTCGGCATCGCGGTCGGCCGTATCGGCTGCTACGTGGCAGGGCTCGATGATTTCACCTATGGCACGCCGACGTCCCTGCCGTGGGGCCACGATTTTGGCGACGGCGTTCTGCGTCATCCGGTGCAGCTCTATGAGAGTCTGGCGATGGTGGTCTTCGCGGTGCTCTACATCATCGCGGTCTTGAGGCGGAGCGACTCCATCATCGCCAATGGCTTCTATCTCGCGCTGCTGGTCTATGGCCTGCAGCGGTTCGCCTGGGAATTCCTCAAGCCCTACGGGCCGGTGATCGGCCCGCTCACCCTGTTTCATCTGCTGTCGCTCGCGATCGCCGCCTACGCCGCGGTCATGCTGGCGACCGCGCCGCAACCGAAGGCCCTGCATGAACGCGCCGCTGCGTAAGTCCCGCCCCTATGTGTTCTGGGGGCAGACGCAATCCCTGTGCGAGACCTGCCTCGAACTGGTGCCGACCAAGATCCAGATCCTCGACAACGAGGTCTGGTACGAGAAGCGCTGCAAGCAGCACGGCGTGCAGTCGACCCTGGTTTCCGACGATGCCGCCTATTGGCGGCGCTGCAAGTCCTTCATCAAGCCGGGTGACACGCCGCTCAGCTTCCAGCGCCGCACCGAATATGGCTGCCCCTATGATTGCGGCCTGTGTCCCGATCACGAGCAGCATTCCTGCCTGGCGCTGATCGAGATCACCGATCACTGCAACCTGACCTGCCCGGTGTGCTTCGCCGAGTCCTCGCCGCAGCGCGCGCATTTCACCCCGCTCGCGACCGTCGAGCGCATGCTGGATGCGCTGGTGAAAAGCGAGGGCGAGCCGGACCTGGTGCAGATCTCCGGTGGCGAGCCGACCTTGCATCCTGAGTTCTTCGACATCCTCGCCGCGGTGCGCGCGCGCCCGATCCGCCACGTCATGATCAATACCAACGGGCTGCGCATCGCGCGCGAGCCGGAGTTCGTGGCGAAGCTTGCGGAGACCAAGCGCGGGCTCGAGATCTATCTGCAGTTCGATTCGCTGTCGCGCGCCGGCCTCACCAACATCCGCGGCGCCGATCTGCGCCGCATCCGCCAGCAGGCGCTGGACAATCTGGAGCGTGCGGGCATTTCGACGACATTGGTCGCGACCATCAAGCGCGGCGTCAACGACGATGAGATCGGCGACATCGTCCGCCACGCGCTGCAATGGTCCTGCGTCCGTGGCGTGACGTTGCAGCCGGTACAGGACGCAGGGCGCAACGCCGATTTCAACAAGGACACCGACCGCATCATGCTATCGGAGATCCGCCGCCGCGTGATCGAGACCGGCGTGTTCGGTGAGAACGACATGATCCCGCTGCCCTGCAATCCCGAGAGCATCTCGATCGGCTACGGCCTGCGCAACGGCACGACCGTGCTGCCGCTGACCTCGATGGTGCCGCAGGAGGAGCTGTTGTCGGTGATGCCGAACACGATCAGCCCCGAGAAATACCCGGTGCTGCGTGAAAAATTCGTCGAGCTGTTCTCGCTGTCGTCGGGACCGCTCAACACCGGCGAACGCGTTGCCGAATTCCTCTGCTGCCTGCCGTCCGTGCAGGTGCCCGATAATCTCGGCTATGAGCACGTGTTTCGGGTGACCATCGTGCAGTTTCTCGACCGCTTCAATTTCTGCGTCGGCAACGTCAAGCGCTCCTGCATCCATTTCGTCACCGAGCGCGGCGAGATCATCCCGTTCGACACCTACAACCTGTTCTACCGCAGCGGGGCCATCGATGGCATCCGCGCACGAATCGGGGAGGGGCGGATATGAGCAAAGCACTCATCCGTGTTGTTCGACCGATTCAAGGGTGATGACCATGACTGAACGCCCGATTCTTCCCCCCGAGCTCCCGCCACGACAGCAACGCTCCGGCTGTCTGACCGCGCTCGGCGTCGTGGCCGGCCTGATCCTGCTGTTTCCCATGGCCTGCGTCCTCGTCGTCTTCCCCAATCAGATCACGCGAAATGATCTGGTCGATCCGATCGGACTGCTGTTCATCGGCGCTGCGCTCGCCGGCGTCGTGCTGATCGTGCTCGCCGTCAGGCGCGGGCGGGGGCCGGCATGACATCGCCTGCGCAGCCGTCGGCTGCGCGTGGCTGCCTCACGGCGGTGGCGTCGATCCTGATGCTGCTGATCGGGCTGGTGCTGCTCGCGCCGGGCTTGCTATGCTTGATCACTGAGCGGAATCTCCCGGGCCTGTTCGCCGCGCTTGCGCTCGGTGCCGTGGTGCTCGGCTTGTTTCTGGTCCTTGCCGCGATTCGCCTGATGATGCCGCGCCGCCATGGATGATGACCCGTTCCACCGCCGTCCGCCGCTGTCGCCCTTCCTGGAGGAGGTGCGTCGGGTACGCGAGCCGGCAAGCCTTGTGGCGACGGTGGGTGCGATTCTCGGCGGCCTTGCGCTGGCGTTTCCGTTCGGCTGTGTGATGGCGTTCATGCGGCGCGAATGGAACGAGTTCGGCGGCCTGTTCGGTCCGGGAGCGATCCTGGCCGGCATGGCCGTCGCGGGCCTCGTAGTGATCGTGCTGGCCGCTCACCGCCGCTGGGGCTGAGCGAGCGCTCCACGCAGGGGCTTAATCAAGTGCCCGGATCCGCTCCTCATTCCTGAAAGCAGTCATTGTTTTTTGGCATTTTCCGCCTATATTGCGCCGCAACGCGCGAGGTCTGCCCGGTCGATTGGCCGGGTTTCCTATTTGGGGCTGCCGGCCCCTTCCGCCGAACGAGTTTCGCGAGCGCGCGTCGCAAAGCTAACAGCTTGATTCGACTATCATAAAGCGCGCGCCCCGCCGGGGACAGAGCACGGGCTCTTGAGAAAGCTTAGAAGACACCGACCATGAACCTCCGTAACATCGCCATCATCGCCCACGTCGACCACGGCAAGACCACCCTGGTGGACAAGCTCCTGCAGCAGTCCGGTACCTATCGCGAGAACCAGCGCACGGTTGAGCGCGCGATGGATTCCAACGACCTGGAGCGCGAGCGCGGCATCACCATTCTGGCCAAGTGCACCTCGGTGCAGTGGCAGGACACCCAGATCAACATCGTCGACACCCCCGGCCACGCCGATTTCGGCGGTGAGGTCGAGCGCATCCTGTCGATGGTCGACGGCGTGATCGTGCTGGTCGACGCCGCCGAAGGCCCGATGCCGCAGACCAAATTCGTGGTCGGCAAGGCGCTCAAGCTCGGCCTGAAGCCGATCGTCGCCATCAACAAGGTCGACCGCCCGGACGCCCGCATCACCGAGGTTGTCAACGAGGTGTTCGACCTGTTCGCGGCGCTCGACGCCACCGACGAGCAGCTCGATTTCCCGATCCTGTACGGGTCGGGCAAGAACGGCTGGATGGCGACGTCGCCCGACGGCTCGCATGAGGACGGCATGAAGCCGCTGTTCGACCTCGTGCTCAAGCATGTGGCGCCGCCGGTGGTCGAGGAAGGCCCGTTCCGGCTGCTCGGCACCATCATCGAGGCCAACAACTATCTCGGCCGCATCATCACCGGCCGCATCGCGTCGGGCTCGGTGAAGCCGAACCAGGCCGTGAAGGTGCTGTCGCGCGACGGCAAGCTGATCGAGACCGGCCGCATCACCAAGATCCTGGCGTTCCGCGGCCTCGAGCGCCAGCCGCTCGACTACGCCGAAGCCGGCGACATCGTCGCCATCGCGGGCCTCACCAAGGGCACCGTGGCCGACACCTTCTGCGATCCCTCGGTCGAGACCCCGCTGCAGGCGCAGCCGATCGATCCGCCGACCGTGTCGATGTCGTTCATCGTCAACAACTCGCCGCTGGCCGGCACCGAGGGCGACAAGGTCACCAGCCGCCTGATCCGCGACCGCCTGATGCGCGAGGCCGAGGGCAACGTCGCGCTGCGCGTGGTCGAGTCCCAGGACAAGGACGCGATGGAAGTCTCCGGCCGCGGCGAATTGCAGCTCGCGATCCTGATCGAGACCATGCGCCGCGAGGGCTTCGAGCTTTCGGTGTCGCGTCCGCGCGTCGTGTTCGAGAAGGACCCGGCCACCGGCCAGACGCTGGAGCCGATCGAGGAGGTCGTGATCGACGTCGACGAGGAGCATTCCGGCGTCGTCGTGCAGAAGATGAGCGAGCGCAAGGCCGAGCTGATCGAGATGCGCCCCTCCGGCGGCAACCGCCTGCGCCTGGTGTTCTACGCGCCGACCCGCGGCCTGATCGGCTATCAGGGCGAGCTGATGACCGACACCAAGGGCACGGCGATCATGAACCGCCTGTTCCATAACTACATGCCCTACAAGGGCGCGATCCAGGGTCGCCGTAACGGCGTCCTGATCTCCAACGACCAGGGCGAGGCCGTGGCCTACGCCATGTTCAAGCTGGAGGACCGCGGCCCGATGATGATCGAGCCCGGCTGGAAGGTCTACAAGGGCATGATCGTCGGCGAGCACACCCGCGACAACGATCTCGAGATCAACGTGTTGAAGGGCAAGCAGCTCACCAACATCCGCACCACGTCGAAGGACGAGGCCGTCCGCCTCACCCCGCCGATCCGGATGACCCTGGAAAAGGCGCTGGCCTATATCGAGGACGACGAGCTGGTGGAGATCACGCCGAAGTCGATCCGGCTGCGCAAGAAGCACCTCGACCCGAACGAGCGCAAGCGCGCCGAGAAGCAGAAGGAAGCGGTGGCGTAAGCCGCTCGACCGCTTCAGTGGGGCAGGGCGAGCTGGCGCAACATCCACTCTCGTCATGCCTCGCTTGTCGAGCGCAGTGTCTCGACACCCTCCGCCGTCATGCCCCGCGCAGGCGGGGCATCCAGTACGCCGCGGCCCCTCGGGGTCACATGCCCGTCTCGGCGTACTGGATCACCCGCTTTCGCGGGTGATGACAGTCGTGGTGAGGCGATAGCCGGGCCTCCATCATAGGAGCCGCAGCCGCCTCATGAGCAGTTTCCCATCCTCCATCGACATCGCCATCATCGGCGCCGGCGCGGCCGGCCTAGGCGCCACGCATGCGCTGAAGAGTGCGGGTGTCTCCTTCGTCGTGCTCGAAGCGCGCGATCGCATCGGGGGCCGGGCGCACACGATCATGGCGTCGCCCGACGTCGCCTTTGATCTCGGCTGCGGCTGGCTGCATTCGGCCGACCGCAACTCCTTCGTCGCCATCGCCGAGCGGCTCGCTTTCACCATCGACAAATCCCGTCCGCCCTGGCGCGACCAGGCCTATGAGGCGGCGTTCCCGCGTGCCGAGCGCGACGATTTCCTCGGCGCGCTGGAGTCGTTCTTCACCCGCACGGCAGAGGCCGCCGCGCGTGGCCCTGACGCGCCGGCCAGCATCTGCCTCGAGCCCGGCAACCGCTGGAACGGCATGATCGATGCGATCTGCACCTATCTCAACGGCTGCGAGCTCGACCAGATGTCGCTGATCGACTTCGAGGCCTATGAGGACACCGAGCTGAACTGGCGCGTCCGCCGCGGCTATGGCGCACTGGTCGCCGCCTATGGCGCGGGGCTGCCGATCGCGTTGAGCTGCAATGTGAGCCTGATCGATCACGGCGACAAGCGCATCCGCCTGACGACTTCGCGGGGCACGCTGACCGCCGACAAGGTGATCGTCACCGTACCGACCAATCTCATTGCCGGCGAAGCGCTCCGTTTCACGCCGGCACTTCCCGCCAAGGTCGACGCTGCTGGCGGCCTGCCGCTCGGCCTCGACAACAAGGTGACGCTGGCGCTCGACGGCTGGGAGCACCTGCCGAAAGATTCCGGGATGCGCGGGCGCAGCAGCAGCGCGCGCGTCGGCAGCTTCCAGCTGCGTCCGTTCGGCCAGCCCTGCATCGAGGGTTTCTACGGCGGCAGTTTCGCCCGCGAGATCGAGGCGGCGGGCGAGGGGGCGCTTGCGGCACAGGCGATCGACGACGTCGTCGCATTGCTCGGCAACGACATCCGCAGCAGCCTGCGCCCGCTCGCCGAGTCCCGCTGGGGCGCCGATCCCTTCGCGCGCGGCGCCTATTCGCACGCGCTGCCGGGTCATGCCGACAAGCGTGCTGTGCTGGCCGCGCCGGTCGACGATCGCCTGTTCTTCGCCGGCGAGGCCACGCCGCCGGATTTCTTCTCCACCGCCCACGGCGCGCGCGACTCGGGCGAGCGGGCGGCCAAGCAAGTGCTTGCGTCGTTAGGCAGGCACTGACCTCTCTGCCGTCATTGCGAGCGCAGCGAAGCAATCCAGGACCGCACGGGTGGTGAGAGTCTGGATCGCGTCGCTACGCTCGCGATGACGTTGCCTCAAACAGCGACCACCTCTCCCACGATCCGCAGGAACTCCCGCGCCGCCTGGGTCTGGTGATGCTCCCGATGCCGCAAGCTGTAGAAGTGCCGCTTCGGCAGTTCGAGATTGGCGACCGCCAGCAGCCCCGCCTTCACCGCCCGCATCACCACCAGCCGCGACAGCACCGTGACGCCGGCGCCGGCTTCGACCGCGCCGCGCACGGCCTCGTTGGACGGCAGGTCGAACACCACATCGAGCTCGGCTGGCGCAATGCCAATCCGGCCGACCGCCGCTTCGAGCACGGCGCGCGTGCCGGAGCCCTGCTCGCGCAACACCCAGCGCGCCGCCTTGAGATCCTGGACCGCGACCGGCGTTCCCCGGCACAGCGGATGATCGATCGGCCCGACCAGCACCATCTCGTCCTCCGCCACGGGCTGGGCTGCGAGAATGGGATCGTCGACGTCGCCCTCGACGAAGCCGAGATCGGCAGAGCCCTCCCGCACCCGCTCCGCAACCTGCTCGGTATTGCCGATCGACAGTTGCAGGGTGATGGCCGGATGCGCGGCGTTGAAGCGGTGGATGAAGGCCGGCAGCCAGTAGCCGGCAATGGTCTGGCTGGCCGCGAGCGCGAGCTGCCCGCGTTTTAGCCCGGCGAGGTCGTCCAGCACGGTCTCGGCTGCGGCGGCCCGCGCGAGCACCGCCCTGGCCTCGACCAGAAACGCCTTGCCGGCCGCCGTGAGCACGATGCGGCGGCCGACGCGATCGAACAGCTTGGTCTGGTAGCGCGCCTCGAGCGCAGCGACGGCCGCTGACGTCGCCGACTGGGTCAGATTGAGCTCGCGTGCCGCCTGGGTGACGTGCTCGCGCGTGGCGACGGCAACGAAGATCCGGAGCTGCTCGAGCGTCACATGGTCTCCTCAAGCATGATCCGGAAAAGTGCGCAGCGGTTTTCCGAAAAGATCATGCGCAAACGACAACCGAAACCGCGATGAGGATTCATCCTGATCTCATCGCGCTTTAGGTCGTCAGCTTCACCAACGCCAGGCTGAAGCCGGCGATGAACAGAAAGGCTGCAAAGCCCAGCGCCAGCGGCCGCAAGCCCTTCGCCTTCAGCTTGGCGAAATCGGTCTCCAATCCCATGGCCGCGAGCGCCATCGAGAGCAGGAAGGTCGTCGCGGTCACGATCACCGTCTTCGCCTCGGCCGGCACCGTGACGATGCTGTTGAGGCCGACCAGCACGATGAAGCCGAACACGAACCACGGCAGCGGCGGCTGCGCGCCGGTCTGGCCGTGCCCACCCTGGCGCGCCCGGCGCGTCGCCAGCAGGCCGAGCGTCAGCACAACCGGCGCCAGCAGCATCACCCGCGCCAGCTTGGCGATGGTGCCGAACTCTCCTGCCTGCTGTCCTTCTTGGAACGCGGCCGCGACCACCTGCGCGATCTCGTGGATCGAGGCCCCGCTCCACAGTCCGAAGGCGTGGGCGTCGAGATGCAGGAGGCCGGGCAGCAGCGGGTAGGCGACCATCGCGACCGAGCCGAACACGGTCACGCAGGCCACCGCATAGGCGACGTCCTCGTCATGCGCGCGCGTCACCGTGTTGGTGGCGATCACCGCCGAGGCGCCGCAGATCGAGGTTCCCGCGGCGATCAGCTCGGCGAGCTTGCGGTCGACGCCGAGCAGCCGTCCCATCCACACCGTGAACAGGAAGGTGCCGGTCAGGCTCAGCGCGATCACGAACAGCCCGCGCGCGCCGACCTCGACGATCTGTGCCGCCGTCAGCTGCATGCCGAGCAGGATGATGGCGAACCTCAGGACCCGGCGCATCGCGAATGCGACACCCGGCTTGGCGCGCGTCGGCGTGCCGACGACGTTATGCAGCGCCATGCCCGCCACGATCGCCAGGATCATCGGGCTGAACATCCCGAGGCCGGGCAGCAGGCGGAGCCCGAAGGCGCCGGCCGCGATCGCGGCCGAGAGTGCCAGTCCCGGAAGCAACCCGGGCCGACCCGGCGTCGCCGACGCGCGGGCATGTCCAGAATGAGCGGCAATTGGTGCATCGGCAGTCAGATCGTGCGAAGGGGCAGTCATGAAAAACTCTCCCAAACCAGAGGTTTGAAAGAGAATTTCATGCTCCTAATGATCGATCCAACGAATTATATCGGATATATCGTTCGATTCAATCGATTATTCGGCGTTTCATTGCTCCAGCACCCGCCGGCGGAGCTCGGCATCCGGCACGAAGCACGAATCATATTTGCCGAAGATGCGGTAGCGATTGCGGGCGACAACGCCATAGAGGGCGTCGCGCAACGGCTTCGGCACGGTGAACAGCGCGCGCGTCCAGCCCCAGCCCTCCAGGTTCGAGAGCACGGTCAGGGCCGCATCTGATTTCAGATGAGCGCGGCCGCCATGCACGACCGCGTTGGTATCGGGCTCCTCGGGATCGATGCCGAAAGCCTGCGCCAGCCTGACGCCGTAGGGCGACTGGATCGGCGTGAAGCGGAAGCGCTTCGCCGTGTCGCGCGCGATCACGAACCGGACCCAGCGCGAGCAGAACACGCAGACGCCGTCATAGAGGATCACATCATCGTCGGGCCAGTCCGTCGCCGTGTTCGTCATCATCGATTGTCCATCGTCAGCAGCGCGACCAGCATCAGCACGATCGCGGGAGCCGTCTTCACCAGCGCGCCGAGCGGCTCGAGCCAGAGGTCAGGGGTGAACAGCGCACACCCGATCATGTAGCCGAGTGAGACGAAGATGCCCGCAACGAGCCCGAGCATCGCGGTTCGCCGAAACGCGATCAGCAGCCCCACCGAGATGTCCATCATGCTGGTGATCGCCGCGAACGGAACGGCGAACCAGTCAGGCCAGCCGCGTGTGGTCAGGATCGCGGTCGTCGCCGGGAATGACACGAACAATGCAATGCTGCCCGACGCGACCCAGAACAGCACGAGGCTCACGAGGATCAGCGCCTTGACCAGGAACAGCCGTGCGAACCACTTGTCCTGGATGGTGGCGCCATGCGCGCCGACGGTCCCGGCCAGCGTTGCCGGCGCGATGCCGGTCGCTGCGGTCCAGGGCGCGGGATCGCCGCGGACGCCGCGCCGGAGCTCGGTGATGGCGGTGGTGCGCATCGGCGGCATCCAGCCGAGCCGGCTCGAGATGTCACCGGCGAAAGCGCCGAGATCGATCAGCAGCGCGGGCACCGCGATGCGTGGCCAATCCGTTGTGCCGTAGCTGCGCCGAAACGCGCCGATGACGTCGCCAAGCGTCACCGCTTCGGGCTGCATCAGATCCCAGCTCACCGCACGCACGGCCTCGTCGTCGATCGGCCGCGCGGCGAGCCAGGCGATGGTCGCGGCGATGTCGGCGACCGCCACCGGCTGGAACGGCGTCGCCGCATCCTTGGCCGGCAGATCGACCGGGAGCGCCGCGAGCGCCCGCACCATTGCGCTGCCGCCATAGGCCGACGGCGCGATCACGAAGCCAGGGCGCAGGATCGCATGCGGAATTCCGGACTCTGCGATCAGCCGCTCCGCCGCGCGCTTGGTGGTCGCGAACGACGTGTGGTCCTCGTCGGCGATGCCCGGAATCGAGATGTGAACGAGACGGGCACTGCGACCGCATGTCGAGATCGCCTGCAGCAGCCGGGCGACGAAATCGCGATGCACGGCATTGGTGTCGCTGCCCGGGCCGTCCTGCAGCACGCCGAGGCAATTAACGACGACGTCGATCTGGTGCGCGCGAATGAGCCCCGCCAATGCCGTCGCATCCAGCGCCATGATCGGCAGCTCGATGTCGAGCGGCGATGCCTGCTGCGAAGCGGAAAACGTGCGCGCGATACCGAGCGCCGTGAAGCCGCGCCGGCGCAGATCGTCGGTGACGAAGCGGCCGATCAGGCCGGAGGCGCCGAGCACGAGCACGCGCTGAGTGGCGATGGATGTCATGCGTGCCTCGTCAGAACGGCTTTGCGACCATCAGCCAGAGAATGGCCATGACCGAGCCGAAGCCGGGAATGCCGCACAGGAACCAGCGGCGGAAGACGATGAAATAGCGTGCGGGCAGCGGCTGCGCGGACATCTCCGCAGCACGCGCGAGATCGCGCAATTCGATCTGCATGAAGATGACGGGCACCCAGAACAGGCCGGCCATCGCATAGAGCGCGAGCGAGGTGAGCAGCCAGCGTTCCGACAGCGAGGTCGACGACAGCCACATCAGCACGCCGCCGGTCACCGGCTGCAGCAGCACCGCCGACAGCGTGAACAGCATGTCCGCGATCACGACGACGCCGGCGGTGCGCGCGATGAACGCGGCCTCGCCGCTCAGATGCGCCATCAGCATGAAGAATGCGATCCCCGTGCCGGTGCCGAGGATCACGATGGCGCCGAGCACGTGGAGATATTTGACGAGGAAATACAGCGTCATCGTGTCCTTGTTAGTGGCGCCTCATCGGACGCGGTGGCAGCCGCGCGAGCGCTTCCGACACAGCCGTGATACCGCCTTGCTGCTCGGCAAGCCAATGACCCTCCTGAGAGAACGGCGGCAACAGCCTGAACTCCGCGGTTCCGCCGGCGGACGTGAATGCGTCGGCCAATTGCCGCGACAATGACGGTGGGAAGTAGCTGTCATTGGCCGCAACGAGCCAGGTGACATGTATGCCCGCCTCGCGCCCGAACATGCGCACTGCTTCGCGGAGTCGCTGCTCCGCGCACACGCGCCCCTCGACGTCATCGGCGTGCCCACCGCGTCCGGGCGCGAACACGATGATTCCCGAAACGAGATCCCGCGACTGTGTCGCCAATGCCAGCGCGCCCCAGCCGCCGGCGGAGTGCCCGACGACGAGCGCGCCGCCTGTCGCGACGAATGGCTGCTCGCGCATGTAGCCGAGCGCCCGGAGGATCTGCGCGGCGGTGGCGCGTCCCGCCTTTTCGTAGTTCGCTTCCTCGCAGCCGCCTTGATCTTCGACATAGGGGCCGCCGGTGCGGCCATGACCGAGACGCTCCGGCACCAGCACCGCATAGCCGCGCGCGACCAGTTGAGTAGCAAGTGCCGTGTAGCTCGGCTGCGGCATCTGCGCCCGCCGCAGCGCGTTCTGCGTCGAGGCGTGCGCGATCAAGGCCAGCGGAAACGGTCCCTCACCGGCGGGCCGATACAGCAATGCATGCGCCGGAATCCCCGGCTCGGTTGACGGCACCAGCCATTGCTGCTGCCGCGCCGGTCCGCCCTCTGAAGAGACCGGGCCGAAAGCCTGCGCCCAGGCGTTCGGTCCTGTCACGACCATGAAGGCGAGCAACCATGAGACGCAGCGAAGCAGTGCCATTCAGCCGGACGGGAGGATGTTGAAGCTGGGCCACACTAGCCGACCCCCGGGCGGACCAGATGCAGTTTTTAGTTCGCCTTATGAACATGCGGTGACAGGACACCGCCGCCACCCGACAATGTTGCGAAATTGTCCCTTTTCGGCACAGGTTTCCGCCACGGTGATGCCGAAAGTCCACAGGTTAACCGATCTTTAACGTGGCACCTTGAAGGCGGACCGCCGACTTGCTTTGATCTCGTCATGAGCACAACCCTGATCGAAGTCCGTCCGGCCAAGGCTGCAGATGCGGCTGCGGTGGCGTCAGCCCATGATGAAGCTTGGCGTTCTGCCTACCAGGGGATCATCCCCGGCGCAGAGCTGGAGAAGCTGATCAACCGTCGCGGCCCGCAATGGTGGGACAGCGCGATCCGCAAAGGCAGCCGCGTCAGCGTGCTGGTGTTCAACGACAAGGTCGCAGGCTATGCGAATTACGGCCGCAACCGCGCCCGCAGCCTGCACTTCGACGGCGAAGTCTACGAGCTTTATCTGCGACCGGAATTTCAGGGGCTGGGGTTCGGTCGCCGGCTCTTTCAGTCCGCCAAGCGCGATCTCGCGCAGAGCGGCCTGAAGAGCATGGTGGTGTGGGCGTTGTCCGACAACGATCCCGCCACCGAGTTTTACCGCGCGTTGGGCGGCCGCATGGTCGCGCGCTCGTCGGAGCGCTTCGGGCCGAAGTCGCTCGACAAGGTCGCCTTCGCCTGGACCAACTGAGTCCGGCGGAGTTGAGCTCTCGCCGCGTTAAGCGTTAACGCGGCGGTGAATTGAACTGAAGGTCAGGGATTGAGGTAGCTGTTGCGCAGCCGCGATTTTTTTGCGACTGCGAATGCGAGCGCTCGTCTTGCGGGCGTCCGACCCCTCAAACGTTCAAGTCCTCAAACGTTCAAGTTCTACGGAGCATCCATGCGCATCGACGCCATCCCGATCGGGAAAGATCCGCCGCGCGAGGTCAACGTCGTCATCGAAGTGCCTGTCGGCGGTGAGCCGATCAAGTACGAGCTCGACAAGGAAGCCGGCACGCTGATCGTCGACCGGTTCCTCTATACGGCGATGCGCTATCCCGGCAATTACGGCTTCATCCCGCATACGCTGTCGAACGATGGCGACCCGTGCGACGTGCTGGTCGCCAACACCCGCGCCATCGTTCCCGGTGCGGTGATGAGCATTCGACCCGTCGGCGTGCTGCTGATGGAGGACGAGGCCGGTGGCGACGAGAAGATCATCGCGGTGCCGTCCTCGAAGCTCACCCAGCGCTACGACAAGGTCCGCAGCTATTCGGACCTTCCGGACATCACGCTGCAGCAGATCCAGCATTTCTTCGAGCACTACAAGGATCTCGAGCCCGGCAAATGGGTCAAGGTGCTGCGCTGGGGCAATGCCGACGATGCCCATCAGCTGATCAGCGAGGGCATCGCCCGCGCCAAGGCGGCGAAGAAGTGACCTTGAGAGCGTTGGCAACAACGCTCGACAGGTCATTCCGGGATGCGCGAAGCGCAAGCCCGGACTCTCGAAATTCCGGGTTCAGCCGCTGCGCGGCTGCCCCGGAATGACTCTGCCTCCTACACCGCGGGCTTGGGCAGCCCGGCGATTGCGCAGGCGGCGCGCAGGGTGTTCACCAGCAGGCAGGCCACCGTCATCTGCCCGACGCCGCCCGGCACCGGCGTGATCGCCCCGGCAACGTCCGCGACCTCCGCATAGGCGACATCGCCGACCAGCTTCGTCTTGCCCTCGGCGGTCGGGATGCGGTTGATGCCGACATCGATCACGGTCGCGCCCGGCTTGATCCAGTCGCGCTTCACCATTTCCGGACGACCCACCGCCGCATAGACCAGATCGGCGCGCGCCGTGAGTGCCGGCAGGTCCCGCGAGCGCGAATGCGCGATCGTGACCGTGGCGTTCTCGTTCAGCAGCAGCTGCACCAGCGGGCGTCCGACCAGGTTGGAGCGGCCGATCACGATCGCATTCATGCCTTCCAGCGAGCCGTGCACGGTCTTGCTGAGGATGATGCAGCCGAGCGGGGTGCACGGCGCCAGCGCGGGCTGGCCGCCGGCGAGCCGGCCGGCATTGTGCGGATGCAGGCCGTCGACGTCCTTGGCCGGATCGATCGCGTTGATCACGACCTCGGTCTCCAGCCCCTTCGGCAGCGGCAGTTGCACCAGGATGCCATGCACCGACGGATCCTGGTTGAGCTTGCCGATCAGCGCCAGCAGCTCCGCCTGCGAAACGTCAGCGGGCAGCTTGTGCTCGAACGAGGCCATGCCGGCGGCCTGGGTCTGCGTGTGCTTGCTGCGGACATAGACCTCGGAAGCGGGATCGTTGCCGACCAGCACGACGGCAAGGCCCGGCGTCAGGCCGTGGTCGCACTTGACCCGCTCCACCTCGCTGGCGACCTGCGCCCGCAGATCGGCTGCGATGACTTTTCCGTCGATGATGCGTGCGGTCATTGCTCTACCTCGTCGTTCAACACAGTCTCTTGAGCGCACGACGCCAGCCGCAAGCACCCACCCTCCCCTGGAGGGGGAGGGTCGCTCGCACGCGAAGCGGGCGAGCGGGGTGGGGTGATCTCTCCACTCGCGCCGGTGCCATCGGAGAGATCACCCCACCCCGCCTCACACGCGCTTCGCGCCTGTGAGACGACCCTCCCCCTCCAGGGGAGGGTGAAGACCGCCGCTTGCAGCCGGAAGCGTCGATACGCTCGTCTTGCGTCTGCTCTGACTATTTGCCGGTGGGCTTATGGGCTACGATGGCATCGCGCAAGGCCTGATCGAGCGTCGACGGATCGCCGTCGATCGCCGCCTGCTTCAGCCGCGATGTCGTGCCCGAGGTGATTCGCACCGACTTCTTGGTGACGCCGATCGCCTTGGCCAGGAGCTCGGTCACGGCGCGATTCGCCTCGCCGCCGTCGGCGATCGCGCGCACCCGCACCTTGAGCACGCTGCGGCCGTCGGACAGGGTCTCGACGCCGTCAATCGCGTCGCGGCCGCCGCGCGGCGTCACCCGCAGCGCGACCGTCAGGCCGCCGGCCGCTGCGCGCCAGGGGTCCATCGCGGCGCGCGCGATCAGAAGACGTTGGGATAGATGTAGTAGGTGATGACCCGCTGGATCAGCATGATGATCAGGATCAGCACGATCGGCGAGATGTCGAGGCCGCCGAGATTGGGCAGCATGCGGCGGATCGGCGCCAGCACCGGCTCGGTGATTCGGTACAGGAATTCGGCGACGTTGGACACGAACTGATTGCGCGTGTTGACGACGTTGAAGGCGATCAGCCACGACAGAATCGCCGAGGCGATGAGCAGCCAGACATAGAGGTCGAGAACGATCAGAACGATGTCGAGAACGGCACGCATGCGGGTCCACTCGTGGGCGAGGTCGCGAATTCGACCTGCGACGCCCGGTAGATATCGGTTCCCCCCCGCCCAAACAAGGGACGCCGCCCGTCAAGGCTAACGGGCGATGTGAGCGTTCTTGACTTGACCGCTGCGCCCACTGTAAATGGCGCCCGATCTGCCGGCCGCCTTTTCCCACCATCGAAGCGGTCGTGTCACGGGGCCATAGCTCAGCTGGGAGAGCGCGTCGTTCGCAATGACGAGGTCGGCGGTTCGATCCCGCCTGGCTCCACCACGCTTCGCCCTTCGGGCTACGCGTGGCGCAGCCACGCAACAGCCCGAGGGGCGAAGCGTGGTGCCCGGCGAAGCCCCTTGGCGAAGCCGGGCTGACTCAGCCCTCAAAAGCCAATCGTCCGGAAAGCGCGCCCGCTACTCTGCAGCCTCCGCCATCACCGCAACCGGTTCGCGCGCCAGCCATCCGTCCAGGAAGTGCTTCAGCCACACCCGCTCGGCGGCATCGTGCACCGCGCGACCTTCGAAATGGTGATGGCGCGGACGGGCACCGGGCGTGTCCAGCCGGGCATGGCCGCGCGTCGTCCAGCGGCACATCATCGCGTAGGTGACGTCGGGGTGGAATTGCAGCCCGGTGGCGTTGTCGTATTGATAGGCCTGGACGGGAAAGTCGCCGCCCTCGGCCAGCAGGTCGGCGCCGGCGGGCAGGTCGAAGCCCTCGCGATGCCAGTGATAGACGTTGTCGGGCCAATGCGGGCACAGCTTCTGCCCGGCCCGCGTCGGGCGGATCGGATAATAGCCGATCTCGGCGCGGCCCTGGGGATGCGGGGCGACCTGCGCGCCGAGCTGGACGGCCAGCATCTGCGCGCCCAGGCAGATCCCCAGGAACGGCCGCTGCTCGCGCAACGGCACCTCGATCCAGTCGATCTCGCGACGGACGAAATCATCCGGATCATTCGCGCTCATCGGACCGCCGAAAATAACGGCACCTGCGTGCTCATCGAGCGTTTCGGGCAACGGGTCGCCGAAACGCGGCCGGCGGATATCGAGCGGATAGCCACGGGCGCGCAGCGCGTTGCCGATGCGTCCCGGGCTCGACGTCTCCTGGTGCAGGATGATGAGGACGGGCCGGCGCGGCGCAGCCGCCGGGGCTGGCTTCGGGTGGAGATGCCGAACGTCCGCCTTGGCGGTCCCGTTCGGTTGCAGCGAAGGGTATGGCCTGAGCATCACCTGGCGATCATAGCTAAGCGAAGGTTAACGGTGCGTGAGCAAGTCGACATCGCCGAAGCAAGCGCCGGGCCAGCGTCCGTCAACTCCGTTTCAGCTGCAGCCGACCGACCGCGTCGAGGATGAAGCCGCGCGGGAACCAGCGCAGCAGGAACGGCACGATCTTGATGCCGATCCCAGGCAGCACCACCCGCTTGTCGGCCATCAGGCCGCGATAGCCGGCTTCGGCCACAGCCTTCGGGGGCACGTTGAGAATCACCGAGTCGACTCCCGGCTTGAAGCCGGCGCGGTCCTGGAATTCCGACGGCACCGGACCGGGGCACAACACGGTGACCCGCACGCCATGCGGCGCCAGCTCCTTGCGCAGCGCCTCGGTGAACGAGATCACATAGGCCTTGGAGGCGTAATACACCGCCATGCCCGGTCCGGGCAGGAAGCCGGCGACCGAGCCCAGGTTGAGGATGCCGCCCTTGTTGCGGATCAGCTGGTCGGAAAAGCGCAGCGACAGTTCGGTCAGAGCCCGGACGTTGACCGCGATCATGTCGAGCTGCTCGGTGCGGTCGAGCTGCACGGCCTTGCCGAACAGGCCGAAGCCGGCATTGTTGACGAGATAGTCCAGTTCGACTCCGGCCGCCGACAGGGCGGCCTCGATCGTCGCGCCGGCGTCGGGCGAGGTGAGATCGCAGGGAATGACGAGCGGCGCCGGGCCGCCCTTGGCGGCGATCTCCTGCGCCAGCGCCGCAAGACGGTCCTCGCGCCGCGCCGTGAGCGCCAGACGGTGTCCATTGGCGGCAAACACACGGGCCAACTCGGTCCCGATCCCCGCCGATGCCCCCGTTACGAGCGTGACACGTTCACCCACAATCCCTGCTCTTCGATCACATTCCAAACATCATCCGATTGCGGCGGACGAGAGCATAGGCAGGCGGGAACATGCAAGCCGCCGCAAAATGCGGGCGAGCGTCCAATCGCCGCAATAGTTACGGATTCACATAGGTTTACATGAACAAGGAATGCCCGGAACAAAATTAAAGTTTGTTCATCTGGAGTTCCGGGAGCCCGACGGCATCAGCCCGGATCGGTGGCGCGGCGCGCCGCCACCCGGTGCTTCAGGTCGACGCGGTCGCGTGCGGAGATGCCGAGCAGCTCCGAGGCGCGCCAGACCACGTTGTCCTCGAACTCGGTCACCTTGCCGTCGGCATAGACCAGCTGCCACATCATCTCGACGATGCGCAGGCGGCCGGCCTCGTCGACCTCACGCATGATGACGCTGGTGAAACGATAGAGATCGACCGCGTCGCCCTCCGCCAGCATGGCCTGGGCGATCAGCCGGTCGGCGCTGCCGGGATCGAGCCCGAAGCGCAGCTCGATCAGGCTGTGCAGCTTGCGCCGCTCGGCCGCGCTCGGCTCGCCGTCCAGCGAGATCACGTGGATCAGCAGCGCGGTCGCCGCCAGCTGATAGCCGTTGTCGTCGAACGCCGGCGTCTGCTGCGGCGAAACGACGTCGGCGATGAATTGGCGCAATCCCTCGAGCATGGCGTCCTTCGGCTATCGCATTCGCGGGCGGGCGGTTCGGCCGTCCTGCTGACGACTATCATATGCGACCGCGAGCGGCGCTCGGCAATGCGTCGCGGCTCGGCCGGCGCATGACATTTCGGTAAGCGTTACGGTATTTCGTAGACCATCATCCGGTCGGCGATGCCGCGCAGCGCGGCCTGCTTCTGGATCGGTGCGATCCTTGCCGCGCTCAGGATGTCCGCCACCCCCGGGCTCTGGATCACCGGTGCGGTGAGATGAATCTCCTGCGCGGTCGACAGGCTTTGCACGCGGGCGGCGATGTTCACGGTCTGGCCGAAATAATCCTGGCGGTCGTTGAGCATCACCGCAAGGCACGGCCCTT
Organism: Bradyrhizobium sp. SZCCHNS2022; assembly: GCF_032377575.1. Taxonomy (NCBI): domain Bacteria; kingdom Pseudomonadati; phylum Pseudomonadota; class Alphaproteobacteria; order Hyphomicrobiales; family Nitrobacteraceae; genus Bradyrhizobium; species Bradyrhizobium sp. SZCCHNS2022. The sequence continues at coordinate 5,953,797 of NZ_JAUHHZ010000001.1, forward strand.
CATGAATCCCGATCTTGACCACGAGGTCCTCGGTGCCGCGCTCGGCGTTGAGCCGCTGCATCGCCGCGCGCATGCGCAGGCCTGCTGACAGCGCATGCTCGGGCTTGATGAACGTCGCCATCACGGCATCGCCGATCGTCTTCACGACCGCGCCTTTCTCGGCATTGATGATCTCGAGCAGCACGCGGAAATGCGCGCGCACCAGATCGAACGCCGCGAGATCGCCGACGCGCTCGTACAGTGCGGTCGAGCTCTTGAGATCGGTGAACAGGAAGGTCAGCGAGGTGATCTTCAGCCGCTGGTCGATGTTGAGATTGTCGGCCTTGAACACGTCGCGGAAGGTCTGGTTGGACAGCATCCGCTTGGCGGTCAGGAACGGCTTGCGCCGGCCGATCAGGTGATGCAGCGCATCCGCCGCCACCATCACGGTCGGCAGCGTGCGCACGCGCGCCTTGTTGTCGAGCGCGAGCTGCAACGGTCCGGGACGGAGCACCGTGGTCTCGACCGCGGCGCGCCCGCCGTCATATTTGAGGACGAGCTGCTGCACCTCGTCGGTCGGCGCGCCCTGCACGTCGATGAAATGCGCGGCATGGGTGACCGGCTCGAACACGATGATGAACTGCGGCGGCAAGGTCAGCGATATCGTCGTATGATCGCCGGCGGCAAGTTCGCGGGTGTCGATCACGACCTCGTTCGACAGCGCAGCCATCGACGTTTCGTCGAACTCGACGCCGGAGCTCCAGAACACCTGCTTGAAATAGTCCCACACCGGAAGCGAATGCGGGTCGTGGGCGGCGATGCGCCGGACCCGCGGGCTTACCGTGAATGCCGCCTCGACCTGCTGGTCGACGGTCGCCTCGTAGCCGCAGGCGCACAGCCCGCATTGATACTCGTCAGACCGCAGCGATTTTAGCGTGCCATGCGCGTCGAGCACGCCGCCGCAACCGGGGCACAGCACGTTCCAGGTCAGGTCGAACAGGCCGGCGCGCGAGGCATGGATGAAGCCGGAGATCACGCGCTCCTCGTCGAGGCCGGTGCGACCCGCGAAATCCAGCACGTTGATGCGGTTCAGCTCGTGATCGGCGCCTTCGGCGATTAGCCGCGCGATGGCGTCCGACACGGCCGGATCGGCCGCGTCGCCGGAAGCAGAAAACTTCACGGCCGCCGCGCTCAAGGACATCCGGATCAAATAAGGCGCGACCGGTCGGAATGCCAGACGCAACCGCTCAACGGGGCGTGATCCTGAACGGCGGCGAGCGGTTCGGCTGCGTCGTCACCACCCCCACAGGCATGACCGGCTCGCGATCGACGAGCTCGATCCTGAACGCGCCGACCAGCCGCGCCAGCGCGAGCACCGCCTCGACCAATGCGAAATGCGCGCCGATGCAGACGCGCGCGCCGGCGCCGAACGGCAGGTAGGCGAAGCGCTCCGGCGGCGGCGCGCCGGGCAAGAAGCGCTCGGGCATGAAGGCGTTGGGCGCCTGCCACAGCCGCTCGTGCCGGTGCAGCAGCCATGGCGAGATCAGCACCACGTCGCCACGCTTGACCTGGAACTCGGCGATCTGGTCCGGACCGCTCGCGGCGCGCGCAATCAGGAAAGCCGGCGGATAGAGCCGCAATGTCTCGTCGATCACCGCGCGCGTGAACGGCAGCTGATCGGGATTGCCGAGATCCGCAGCGCCGCGAGCCTCCTGCGCCAGCCGCTCCTGATTGGCCGGATCGAGCGCGATCAGATACAGCGCCCAGAACAGCGCCGTCGCGGTGGTCTCGTGTCCGGCGAGGATCATGGTCGCGACCTCGTCGGCGAGCTGCGCATCGGTGAATGCAGCCCCGGTCTCGGGATCGCGCGCTGCCCCCATCAGGTCGAACAGGTCGCGCGGCGGAGCATCCTCCAGCTTGCCGGCGGCACGGCGCTCGGCCATCAGCGTGGCAATGAAATCGGTCCAGCGCTTGCGGAACCGCCGGCGCGCGAAGTCGCGCGGCGTCGGCCAGGACAGCGGCAGCACGATATCGAGCAGGTGCGGAGCCGCCAGCCGCTCGCCATATTCGTAGACGAAGTCGCGCAAGGTCGCGCCGTGGCGGCCCATCTCGAACGAGAACATCGTCCGTCCCGCGATGTCGAGCGTCATCCGCTGCATGATCTCGCGCAGATCGAGCGGCTGGCCGCATTGCTGCTGCAGCCGGGCGACCGTCTCGTCGGTCACCGCGATCATGTGCGGAACGAGGCCCGAGACGGCGCGCGGCGTGAACGCCGGCGCCAGCGTGCGGCGCTGGTGCTTCCAGGCCCGGCCCTCGGCGATCAGCAGGCCCTCGCCGAGCACGGGACGCAGCACGCGGATGGCGCCGACGGTGCGGGCGTAGTTCTCCCAATTGTCGACCAGCACGTGCTTGATGGTCTCGGGCGTATTGAGGATGTAGCTGGAGTTGCCCAGGAAGCGGCCGCGGATGATCTCATCCTCATAGGCGCGCTGGCTCCAGGTCGCGATCGCGTTGTCGCCCATCATCAGCACGCGACGCAAGGCGCCCATGCTGTCGGGCGCGCGTGGCGGCGCCGGAGGAATCAGTGGTGACCGGGCCTGCGACAGATAGTGGATCTCGGCGGCGCTCATCGGCGGCCTCGCGCGGCTGTGATGCGCCGTGAGCAGCCGAACGGCGCCGTGACGTCGGGGCTCGCGAGCGCGCCGACGCGAGGCGAGCCGCAGCGCGGTGGACCGGCAAGGCCGGCCCTAAGCGTCCCGGAGGCAATCGCGTCGCCAGCGTTGCGGTTCGAAAGGGGAAGCGCGATGTCGCGCTTCCCGATGCCGTGATGTATCATCCTACTCCGGTAACTAATTAGTCAGCTCGATCATCGCAATCCTACTTTCCGATGCTGGCCAAAGACGGGCGGCGATGCGTTCCTCATTGAACAGTCCGATGACGGTTCGTCCGATGTCGCCCGCCGGCAGCCGCAATGTCGTTGCCGCATCCGTAGGTACTCCCTTCTGTACGTCGGCAGGTTCCTTGCCGTCGAGCAGCACGATGTCGCGCGGCAGGCCAAAATAGCCGCGCGGCCTGACCATGATGACGATGGCGCCCGCGCCGGCGTCGGCCTGGCCCAGCGGTCGCGCCGCGCGCAGATGCACGACATCGGACGAGCGCGGGAACGGCGAGCGGTAAAAATGCGTGATCGGCGCGCCGGGCGAGGTCAGCACGATCTCGATATGGGAGGTGGGATCGATCTCCGCAGGACCCCAGCGTCCGTCGGCGCCGGTCTGGCCGCGGTACACCGCCTCGCCATTGCGCGCGCCGGTCTCGCCCGAGACGCGATAGACCTCCACGGTGGCGCCGGTCACGGGACGGTTGGTCGGCGCACCGCCCGGCGTGCCCGTGACGAGGCCGCTGATGCGCACCTCGCGCTCGGGCTGCACCGCGATGAACGCCGGCTCACGGCCGGCGATGAATTTGTAGATCTCGCGGAACGCGCGCGGATGGAATGCGACCTCGCGATGATCGAGCGCACCGATCACGAGGTTGGTCGCGCCCTTCAGGGCCGGGCCCTCGGCGGTGATGCCGGTGGGCACGCCGGGCTTGCCGACCAGCCGGCCATCGGCCTGCGCATATTTGTCGAGCCCGTCGCTGCGCAGGGTCAGGAAGGCGGTGCCCGCCGTCACCTCGCTGTCGCCGGAATTCAGAGAGCGCAAGAACGGGCCGCGGCCGTTGAACTCGCTGCCGGGGCTGTCGTCCCAATCGAACACGCCGTGATTGGGCGTGCCGCACAGCACGGCATGGCTGACGTCGGCGCCGCCGCCATTCTTCACGACGTTGCGGATTGCGTTGCCGCCGCGCGAGCTGCCGACCAGCGCCACGCGCGCAGCTCCCGTGCGCTCCTTGAGCGCCTTGATGGCTTCAGCCAGCTCGCGGCGCTGGTCGTCGGTCGAGGAGCGGTTCGGCTGCGCCACGGCGTCGTCGTTGCGCGCCAGCGGATCGGTGAAGTTGAGCGCGGCGAGCCGCGTGCGCGGCACGCCGTTGGATTCCATCCGCCACAGCGCCGTCAGCCACAGCGCGGCATGATCGCCATTGCCATGCACGAACAGAACGGGGGGAATATCGCCCGATGCCGCGGCCGCGGTCTGCGCGGCGGCTGGTAAGGCCAGACCGCTCGTGAGCAAGGGCAGGGTTCCAATGCTCTGCAGCATGGTGCGGCGCGTCAACGTCATCGGCGGTCTCCCTCGGGTCGTTTTTTGGGTCGCGTTGATTTGTGTTCGTTGTCCGCCGTCGGGATGCAAAGCCGGGGGTGAGCACTGGACAGCGGCGGACATTCGCAGGCATCACATACGTCCGGCCGGAATCAAGCGATAGTTCAATGCGACAGAGTCCGATGCGACGTTCAAGCCGAGCTGCCGACGTGGAGCGACCTGCATGAATGCACCGCAGAAACGGGAGCTGTTCGCGCCCGAGAGCATTGCCGCGCCGCTGCGACACGCCGTGTTCCGCCGCATCTGGCTGGCGAGCCTGCTGTCGAATCTGGGCCTCTTGATCCAGGCGGTCGGCGCCGCCTGGGCGATGACGCAGATGACGTCGTCGGCCGACAAGGTCGCCCTGGTGCAGACCGCCTTGATGCTGCCGATCATGTTGATCTCCATGCCCGCCGGCGCCATCGCCGACATGTATGACCGGCGCATCGTCGCGCTGGCGGCGCTGGCCCTGGCGCTCGCGGGCGCCGTGACGCTGACGGTGCTGGCCTGGCTCGGTCTCGTGACGCCTGAGCGCCTGCTGGCGCTCTGCTTCGTGGTCGGCAGCGGCATGGCGTTGATGGGCCCGGCCTGGCAGTCCTCCGTCAGCGAGCAGGTGCCGCCGGAGACGCTGCCCGCCGCCGTCGCCCTCAACGGCATCAGCTACAACATCGCGCGCAGCTTCGGCCCGGCCATCGGCGGTGTCGTCGTCGCTGCCGCGGGGGCGGTCGCAGCCTTTGCCGCCAATGCGCTGCTGTATCTGCCGCTGCTGGCGGCGCTGTTCCTGTGGCGGCGCGTGGTCGAGCCGAGCCGACTGCCGCGCGAGCCGCTCAACCGCGCCATGGTGTCCGGCGTCCGCTACATCCTCCATTCGCCGTCGATCCGCATCGTGCTGATCCGCACGCTCGTCACCGGCCTCATCGGCGGCTCGATCTCGGCGCTGATGCCGCTGGTCGCCCGCGACCTGCTGCATGGCGGCGCGCAGACCTACGGCATCATGCTCGGCGCCTTCGGCATGGGCGCCGTGATCGGCGCACTCAACATCGGGGAGATCAGGAAGCGGCTGTCCGGCGAGGCGGCGATCCGCAGCTGTGCACTCACGCTCGGCGCCGCGACGGCCGCCGTGGCGCTGAGCACCGAGCCGGTGCTGACGGCGGCGGCGCTCGTGATTGCCGGCGCGGTGTGGATGCTCGCCGTCGCGCTGTTCAACATCGGCGTGCAGCTGTCGGCGCCGCGCTGGGTCGCCGGCCGCGCGCTGGCCGCGTTCCAGGCGGCGATCTCCGGCGGCATCGCCATCGGCAGCTGGGGCTGGGGCCGTCTCACCGACGCGGCCGGCGTCGAGGTCGCCCTGCTGGTGTCCGGCGCGCTGATGATGGTGTCGCCGCTGCTCGGCCTGTGGCTGCGGATGCCGCCGGTGGGCGCCCGCAACGAGGACGGCGAGACCCTGGCCGATCCGGAGGTGCAGCTCGAGCTGACGCCGCGCTCGGGGCCGCTGGTGGTGGAGATCGAGTACCGCGTCGCCGAGGACAACGCCCGCGCCTTCCACGATCTGATGCAGGAGGTGCAGCTCAGCCGCCAGCGCAACGGCGCCTATGGCTGGTCGATCGCGCGCGACATCGCCGATCCGGAATTGTGGACCGAGCGCTATCACTGCCCGACCTGGATCGACTATCTGCGCCAGCGCAACCGCTCGACCCGCGCCGAACGCGAGCTGCACAAGCGCGCGATCGATTTCCACATCGGCGCCGATCCGGTGCGCATCCGCCGCATGCTGGAACGCCCGTTCGGATCGGTGCGCAGCCGCGACGACATCGACCGCACCGCCGAGCAGGCGCCGGCGGTGGCTGCCCGCAGCGGGCCGTAGCCGACGCATCGGCGGAACGGACGTTACTGCCCGTGATCGGTGAGCACCTTCTCGCACGCCTTGGACAGCTTGGCGCGGTGCTCCTTCAAGCAGGCCAGGACGGCCTGGTCGCCGTTGTTCATCACCGCCCGGCAATGTCGCGAGACGTCGCGCGCGCAGGCATCCTGGCCGGGCTGCTGCTGGGCCGATGCCGCCGACGCCAGCAGGACGAGGGGCAGCACAAGGGGAATGACCACCGCAAATTTGCTCATGACTGACGCCTCGCTCCCGGCATTTGAAGGTTCGCGGCGCTTTTAGTGGTCACAACCGGGCCTCGCAAGCGCCTCGGTCGCAGCCGGGGCGCGCAAGGGGGAGAGCAAGGAAGCCCTGCACGCCGGCCTCAGTCGGCGGCGCCGGCCTCGGCGACCTTGCCGCCCCGCCGGGACACCTCCTTGTCGAGCACCGTGCGGCAGCCGCTGCTGAGCGAGGAGCGGTTCTTGATCATGCAGGCGGTGATCGCCGGAATGTTCGGGATCTCGCTGCTGCAGAGACGGAAGGCGTCGCCGGTGCACATCTGCTGCGCCTCGGCGCTGAAGGCGAAGCTGGCGCTCGACGCGAAGGTCGAGAGGGCGGCGGCGCCGACGACCGTCAGAACGGCGTTGCGCAGAAGATTGGCGGACTTCGTCATGGCTGGCTCCCATCGGCTCCGCATCAGCGCGGGCCCCGTGTTCAATGCGTCCATCATGGCCTGAGCGCTCTCTAGCAACAGTGACGCGGGTCACGCCAGATCGGGCCATTCAACCCCGGCCGTCGCGTGGCGCAGGCCGATGGCCGCGGCGACATGTCGCTCCGGTGAACCCCCGATGTCAGCCCCGCATGATCCTGGAAATCTTGGCCGATCCTGGCCGTGTTGGCACCGCGTTAAGGATTCGTTGGCACTAATGGAAGCTAATCGAAGGTACCGGACGGCGTCGAAGTCCGGCATCCGTATCTCGCGTTCGGGAAGAGTAACCATGCGTAATGCGTTAGGCTTGCTGCTGGCCACCGTCGTCGGGGCGCTGGCGATCACCGGTGTCTGGTATTGGGTTTCGAAGCCGAACGCCGCCAAGGCCACAGCGCAAAGCGCGGCCGCAAAACCCTCCGAGCTCGCACCGCCGCCCGCCGCGAAGGTCGCCGCCAAGGGCGCCAAGGACGATGTCGAATACACCGGCACCGTGCCGACGCGCATGGCCGCAGCCGCCCAGGCGCCGGTGCAGCCGAAATCGACCTGCGCCAACCCGGACGCGCTCGGCGTCTCGCGCACCGTCGTTGTCGACACCACCGGCGGTCCCGGTTTCGGCCTCGATCACTTCAAGCAGTTCGACTTCCTCGCCGACCGCGAGGTGGTGCTGACCTTCGATGACGGCCCGTGGCCGGTCAACACGCCCGCGGTGCTCAAGGCGCTGGCCGACGAGTGCACCACCGGCATCTTCTTCACCATCGGCAAGCACGCGACCTATCATCCGGAGATTCTGCGCCAGGTCGCGGCCGCCGGTCATGTCGTCGGCGTGCACACCTGGTCGCACGTCAATCTCAACGGCAAGAAGATGACCGACCAGACCGCGAAGGACGAGCTGGAGAAGGGGATCAGCGCGGTCAAGTTCGCGCTTGGCGGCACCAGCCCCGCGCCGTTCTTCCGCTTCCCGCAGCTGCAGCACCGTCCCTCGGCCGTGGCCTATCTCGGCAGCCGCAACGTGGCGATGTTCTCCTGCGACGTCGACAGCTTCGACTTCCGCTCCAAGGATGCCGACCAGGTCGTCAACACGGTGATGACCGGGCTCGACAAGAAGGGCAAGGGCATCATCCTGATGCACGACTTCCAGAAGAACACGGCGCTGGCGCTGCCGGCGCTGCTGCGGCGGCTGAAGGCCGGCGGCTACAAGGTCGTCGCGATGAAGCCGAAGGGCACGCTCGACACCTTGCCTGAATACGACGCGATGGTCGGGCAGGATCCGAAGCTGCCGACCACGATGACCAATGCGCGGCCGATCTCGAGCGTGATCCAGACCGTCTCGCAGTGATGCCCCGCTGCACGGTGGCGACGCGCGAAGGCCGGGCATTGCCCGGCCTTTCTCGTTTCGTGGCGAGAGCATGATCCGGAAAAGTGGTAACCGGTTTTCCGAAAAGATCATGCTCGGACAAAGTGATCGACGGCTCACCAATAGATGCCGTGGCGATGCAGCTCGCGGACGATGCGGGCTTCGGTCCAGCTCTTGCGAGGCTTGCTCGCGCGCGCCGATTTCGACCGCCGCGAGGATGTCTGCACCGCACGGGCCGGCTCGGCTGCCGCCGCCGCAGCGACGGCGGGCTGCGGAGCGGTTGGCGCCGCTGCCGCCGCCGGCGCCGCCGGCGCAGCCGGTTGCACGGCGGGCTGGACCGGCGCTGGCGCAGCCGGCACCGGCGCCGGGGTGACGGAGATATCGCCGGCCTGCTGCACATAGACCGGGCGCGGCGCGGGTGCGGCGGTGTCGCTCGATGACAGCGACAGGCTGCGCGTCCCGTCGGCCTGCGCGACGGTGGCGGATGCGAGCACCAGGGCTCCGACCAGGATGATCTGACGCATTGTGAAAGCTCCCCTCGTTGACTGCGGAGAGGTTTAGACGCCGGCGCGCGGCATGAATGTGATTCCGGTCACGCTCCGCGCTGCAAGCCTGAATTGAACCTCAGCCGCCGGCACGTCATCGCGGCACCGGGCACCACTTTTTTCAGAACCTTTTTTCAGCTGCTGCGACTTCCGATGAGGACGAGCAGGAGCGCAGGGACGCGTTCGTCGACATCCGGACCACCGATCATCACGGCACGGGCGCGCGGGGCGCACGGCATGCGGTCACCCAGGCTGGCTACTAAAATACCGTCACGGCGAGATGTTCCATGGTCACGGAACTATCCCGAGCCAGGGGTATCTTGTCTGCATACGTCCTGTTCGTTGGTGCTGTTCAGCACGTTCGCCGAATCCGATATGTCAGTCCTGTTGCGGGAAGGGATAGGCGCATGCGCCGGATCATGATTGCAGTTCTGTGGTCGGCCGTCGGCCTGTTGGCCAGCCATGGCCAGGGGGCGGCGCAAGGCGGCGAGAACGAGGTCGAGGAGATCTACATCGCTCGCACCGTGCGCCACGGCCGCGTGGTGCCGTCCGATTTCTGCGCGCCGACCAAGACCGGCTTTGCCCCGGCGCTGGAGGACCAGCTCTCGGTCCATGCCGTCAACGTGCAGCCGGGCGACGGCCGGATGACCGGCAGCCCCGACAAGAGCATCGGCGAGATGCGGGTGTGCATCGGCCAGGCGATGGACCCGACCTTGCTCGGCACCTACACCGAAGGCCAGTTCAACGGCATCGCCTTCACCGGAATCGGCGATTGCCGGCTGGTGCGCGGCAACCAGCCGGAGGAGGGCCTGCTCACCCACCGCTGTTTCATGTCGCTGTCGGGATTGCCGGCGCCCTATGTCGGCGGCTTCCTGATCTCGAGCTCGCTGTACTCGAAGACGCCGTTCGGAACCGAGAGCTCGCCGCCGGGCTATGCCCAGGCCGGCATCCTGGTCATCAGGCTCTGGAAGAAGCGGCTGCCCTGAGGCAGCCGTTCGAACCTCTGGCTCAGGCCGGCGAGAACGTCTGCACGAACGCGCGCACCGTGGCCGACACCTTGTCCTCGGAGACGTGCCAGGCGGCGCCGTCATCGGCGGCGAAGAAGCTGGAGGCGTTGGAGCCGCCCCAGCGGAACACCTCGAACGACGGCCAGTACCAGATGTCCTCGAGGTTGGAATTGTTGACGATCTCGTGGGCGACCAGCCGCATCGTGCTCTTCGACAGGCAGTCGGCCTGCACCACGGACTCGTATTCGAACGACGTCAGCAGCGGCACCGGCGACACCGTGACGATCACCTTGATGCCCGGCCGGATGCTGCGGACGAAGTCGATCAGGTAGCGCACGTTGTCGACGTTCTCCTGCACGCTGGCGGTGCGGAACTTGTACTTCTCGGCCAGCGCCCGCGAGTTCAGCGCGGTCGGCCTGGGGAGCACGAAGGCGCCGGTCTCGCGGTCGAAGAACGCCGCGGCGACGCCGAGCGTCAGGATGAAGACGTCGGCCTGCTTGATGACGGCCAGCGTGTTCTCCTGGCTCGATCCCGGCGGCAGCAGCTCGACGATGCGCTCGCGAATCTCCGGATCGATCTTGGCGCCGCGCAGCCAGTCGACGAACACGCGGTTGGCGAAGGTCGTGTTGATGTATTCCGAGATCTCCATGTGGTGGCTGTTGTAGCCGCTGTCATTGAGGCTCTTGGAGAGGTTGCGCGCGAAGCACGAGCCCATGGTGAAGAAGCGCGTGCTCTTGTCGAGGAATTTGGGCGCGGCGGCGAGGTTGACCGCGATGTGCTTGGTGATCAGCGTCTGCAGGTCGCCGAGGAAGTCCTTGGTCTCCGGATAGCGGCCGACCTTGGCGCGGCCGGCCTTGGCGTCCTTCGCCGTATTGCCCTTCTTGGCGTTGGTGCGCGCCAGCTCCAGCGTCTCGCGGTTGAGCGGGTTGTCGTAGGCCGGGTTGAGCTTGATGGCCTTCTCGAGCGCGCCGACCGCCTCCTCGAACTCGTTGTTCTGGGTCAGGATCTCGCTGAGCGAGAAATAGTCGGCGGCGTCGTTGGAGGCGGCCGCGAGCTTGCGGAACAGCTCCATCGACCGCGTGAACGGGCCGACATGGCTGCAGCGCACCGCCGCGCTGCGGATCAAATGCAGATTGCCTTCCGTGGCCTGCTCGAAGATTTCGGGGTTCTCGTCGAGGATCGCCAGCATCATGTCGCGCGCCTCGGCGCGCTTCTTGTGCGAGCCGTCGTCGATCAGCTGCGCATAGATGAAGCGCGCGTTGATGTCCTTGGGCTCGAGCTCGAGCAGCTTCTGGAAGGCGAGCTGCGCGCTGACGAAGTCCTTGTCCTCGATATATTTGTAGGCGAGCGTCCGGATCTGGCCGACGATCGCTTGAAACTGGGTGTGGCTGTCGAGGGCAGTGGTGCTCATGTCGAGGCTCGCCTTTGTGTCTCGCTCGTCGCGCGTTGCGTTCCGGCCGTCGATCCGGCGTGCGGCGGCCAACAGAGCCGCCATCGCCAGGCGTCGGGTCGAATCGTCACGCGCGCAAGCGTTGCGGCGCCGCGAGTGGGACGTCCCGACCATGGCCTTTCGGATACTGATCGCCACCGGCAGGGCCGCTGGCGTACGCCCGAGCGCGACCGGCACCTGGGGGATTCGAACGTGACGGATGGTTTCGTCCGGATCGCCGCCTGCTGCCAGTGCGGGTATCTGCCCCGCGGCTCGCGCCGAACGATGGGGCGATTTGGGTTAAGCAATTCTTAACCGGTGAACGAAGCGGGGGGGAGCGCGGAGGAGGCAGACGAAACCGGCTGGTGCGCAAGAGGGCGCCCCGCTGTGGGCACATCGTTCTGACGTGCCTCGCGAATCTCTGCGCGATTTTGGAGAAGTCCGATCGCAGTGGAGCTACTGCGCGCGACCATGAAAGTCGTACAGTGCCGTTTCGCCATAGGTGTCGCGGAGCCAGACACCACGGTCTTTCTGCAGGAAGCCGATGGCGTTGAGAGGTCCAGGCCACGGCAGACGGGTGCGTTGCACGATCGTCCCGTCGCTCATGGAAACCAGGGCCACGCGCGCGTGCGGATCAGACGCGTCGTCGGGAAGTCCGACGAGTGCATGGCGGCCGTCCTCGCTGATGGCGGGATTGGGAAAATGCTGGGGGTAGGAGCTGGGAGCCGCGCGAAGCGCCCAGAGCTGCCGCCCCGTGGCGAGATCATACAGCGCCGCGATCTCTCTTTCGGCCGGCTTGCAGGTCCAACTGTACGGCACTCTTCGCAGACTGCCGTCGGATTCGGCCCTGACGATGGGGTCACAGGGGTTCCGGACGATCAGCAGGCGCGAGCCGTCGCGCGAGATGATCATCTTGTTGTGGCGCTCCTGTGGGTCGGAATAGGGATTGGGCAGCGTCCGTGGCGACTCGCCCTGCGTCCACACGACCCATTTGTCGAGCGCGCTCACCACCGCGCGGAGCTTGCCGCTCGGCAGCCGCGTGGCCGCCGCGTTATGGACGTTGGCGATATCGTAGGCGTCCTTGAGGCCGGCGACGACGTTGAACGGCATCGTATCCAGAACGACGCCCCGCTTGGCATCGATGATGGCGAAGGTCGGACGTTTGTCGTGGCGCTGCGGTTGATAGGACGCGCCTCTTGCTCCGAAATAGGCCAGCGCCAGGCCGTCACCATCCGCCCAGAGTAGACCGTCCAACGGGCCCGCCTCATGCCGCGGGACCTCGAACAGGCGAATGCTGCGATCTGCGAGGGAAATGAACATCGGTTGCAGCCCGGTGCCGGCGATGCCGTTCTCGCCGATTTTTTCCCGCGTCGCAGTCCAGATGCCCGCCGAGTCCGACGACCATCCATAGGCCGGAATCGAGCCGAGAGCCTGGCCAAATTGCCACAACGGACCCATGGCCAGGGTGTGGCTGCTCCAGCCATCATGCGCATCGAGCCGCGCGACGTGCAGCACCTTGCGCTCTGCCGCATAGTGAGTGCCGCCCTGAAGGTACATGACCGCGCTGCCATCCGGCGACACCATGGCCATCTCTTGAGAGTTGCACTCGATGCGCTGGCAAAAGACCTTTGCCAGCTCGAGCGGACCTTGGCCGTCCGTCGTTGGGTCCAGCGCGCGGACCCAACGATCGTCGCAGTTGATCCACTCGACAGCTTGGGCCGGCTCCGGCCGGTTGCAGCAGGCGACCGCGATCAGCAGAACCGAAACGACAACCAGGAGCTTCTTCATGGTCCTCGCAAAGCCAGGCGGCAGTCACGTCACGCTAGCCAGCCCGGCAAGCGGAAACCAGATCGAAGATGAAGCCGATCGCCCCCGGCGGCGTGCGATGCGCCCTCCGCCACAAACAGCGCGGTTGCTCGACTTTGCGCCCTTTCTGCGACGATCAATTTACCTGAAGTTGCAACAATGGCGCGGGAATCGTCAGCGGGACTCGTGATACCAATGAGCATCGTTTTTCTGCGCAAGCCTGCCGCCGGCAGGACGAGAGTTCAGTCGTCGGTCATCCTGCGACGGCAGGTACCGATCCGGTTCGACGAGCCCGCACGGTCGTGGCTCGGCGGGCTGCCGCAGATGCCGGACAACATTGCCTGGCCGCGAACCCGCAGCGGACCAATGCATTTTCTCGCCCAGATCGCCTGCGCCGATTTGCCAGCGCAGATCTGGCATGGACGAGGGCCGCGTGACGGCTGGCTGCTGCTGTTCGTCGATGTCCTGCAGATGGAGGACGAGGACGACGAGGAGAACCGTCTCTCCCGCGTGCTGCATATCGATCAGCTCGGGCCCGAACGGCAGCCGCCGGCCGACATGCCGACCGTGCGCCACGCCCTCGCCGACCATATCGGTCAGTTCGCGCCAGAGATGCGCGCCGGCGTACCGAAGCTCTGGCGGCGCTGGCCCATCGACCTCGTCGTCCAGCCCGTTCCTGCGCCGCCCGCGGAAGACGACGAATCTGACTGGGAGCCGGTGCAGGTCACCGGCGCCGAGCTCTATGGCGCGCCGGAGGACGAGGAGAGGATCGACCGGATCGCACAGGACGAGCCGAGGCCGCTGACCCGGCGCGGCGCGCTCTATCTTGTCGAACGAGTGATGCACCGCCTGTCCGCAGAGAACGATCGCAGGCGTCCGGCCAAGGTCTTGCAGCCAGGCTGGCTGGCCCAGTCCATCGCCGCGCTGCAAGCATCCGTCGAGACGCATGAAGCCGGCGTAGCGCAAGCCGCCGCACAGCTGCAGGAGTGCCCGCCGCACGAGCTGAGCAGCCGCCAGCAATATCTCGACTATCAGCGTGATCTGCATGCGGCAGCCAAGCGGAAGCTTGCGGATCTCGTTGCGCTGACGCAGCCGATGACGGAAGACGCGCTGGCCGCGGAGATCGCCCGGGCCGGCCAGGCGCATGTGTGCTGGTTGGAGCGGCAGCTGGCCGAGCTGGAGGATCTCAAGCGGCAGATCCTGACGCAGGATCTCGATGCCATGCTCGATGACGACGGCTGGGCCGCCATGAAGGCCGCAATGACCGCTGCACGGTCCGAGTACTGGATGTGGTGGTCGGATCCTCCGACCGACCTGCGCAAGGTCTGCAACAGCCTGCTCGATTATGCGCAGGACGGCCTGCAATTCGCGCTGCGCGAGGATCTCCTGGATCTCTACACGCGCAGCGCAGCCGCACGGGACGCGATCCCTGAGGTCCTGCGCGCCCGGCTGGAGCCGAAGCTGCGGAGCATCTCGCGGTCGACCACGCCGCACCGGATGGGCGGCCCGCGCGACGTGCTGCAGAACTCAGCCGATGCGGCCGACGACGATCTGCTGTTCCAGCTCGGCTCGGACGATGCGATGGGATGGATGTGGGGCGACGTGGGCGTACTGCTGATCTATCTGCATCCATCGTCTCTGAAGATGGGGCGGCTCAAGCGAGCCTATGCCGAGATCGACAGCCATTGATCTCGGCGCGAGGGGGCGGGCGCCTTCCGCTTTCCGTGACAGGCAAAACGCCTTCGCCTCGCTCGTTTGTAAGCCGTCGGAAACCGACGGGTCTTCCCTCTTGCTGCCACAGGTCATCCTTGGAATGCCTGTCACTGAGATTGTCGTGTCTCACTTGAGGGGTGCGGTCCAGTGCTGTCACCGTAATCCTCCATCTGCCTATGTCGACTTCATATTCATCGACAACGAAACAGTCTGGATACGCATAGGACCACGCCGTGAATTGAATTTAAAGAACAGCACAGCCCGCCTTGCGGGCTGTGCTGCGTTGATGGTGCTCTCTTGTGTTGCGGGTCGTCACTTTGAATGCGATCCTCTCAGCTAGAGCAGACGGGACTTGGGCCATGAAGGTTAGAGAAAGAAATCGGAGCCTCGCTGGCCGCTGTTTGCTGGCCCTTGTCGTAGCATCTTCTCTGGTTGAGAGCTTGGCGCGAACGGCCAATGGAGGGGTGTTGACATCCAGCAGCGGACCTGACTCGAAACGTCTTGCCGGATGGGCCAAGATGCCAGTTCCTGCAAGCGCAGAGCTCGTGATGAACATTGCTGAGACTGAGACGGCAGTTACGTACTTTCCCGATCGTGTTCCGGACAATATCGCCGTACTTCGGCTTCCGCAAGACGCAAAGGACATCATCGTCGCGCGTGTGCGTCTCATACAACAGCCCGTCTACATGGTTGGAAGAGACGACTCCGGTGGACCATCAGCGACACCGCTTCCGAAAGACAACTACTTCGCGCAGCTGAAAATCCTTGCGGTAGAAAGCGGAGTTAGCCCAGCAAGTGGATCAATTGATGTACGCTTCGGCTCGCGAGCCGAAGTCCGGCCCATCATGGTTCCGTACACGCCCGATCAACTTCGGCGCGATTACATTGTAGTCATTTACGTTGATCCAGAAGACGGTGAACGGCGCTTGGCACCAGTCCCGGTTAGTCAAGATCAATACGCGCAGTGGTTGGCCGAGCAGTCGGCTTACGATGTTCTGCGTTTCAACCCGAAATCCAAGACTAAAAAATAGAGTTGCGGTGACGCTGATCCATCGACGGCCGCCGACAGAATTCCGAAGATCAGAAATTTTGTTGACAGGATCCCCAAATCAGTGATCTTATCCGGCCATCCCGCCCGCACTGAGAGGGGCGCATCGCGATCGTCACGGGACGTTGCGGCGGGGAGCGGTGGCCGCGGGGCGACGCAGCATCTCGATGGAGGTGCGGACGAACGTCGTTTCGCGGACGGTCAAGCCGTGTGGTCCCGACACCCCGACGCTGGTGTCTTGGTCGGCGACGATGTCGATGACGGGGGCAAGCAAGCCGGTCCCCTGGGAGAGCACGGAGCAGCCGTAAACC
Organism: Bradyrhizobium sp. SZCCHNS2022; assembly: GCF_032377575.1. Taxonomy (NCBI): domain Bacteria; kingdom Pseudomonadati; phylum Pseudomonadota; class Alphaproteobacteria; order Hyphomicrobiales; family Nitrobacteraceae; genus Bradyrhizobium; species Bradyrhizobium sp. SZCCHNS2022. The sequence goes on from NZ_JAUHHZ010000001.1 coordinate 5,969,788, forward strand.
CATTGCGCAGGGAAGGCCGGGTTGTTTCCGGCTGAGCCTGTGGTTCCTGCCCCGTGCATTTCTTTCGCACGGGGGCTGTTTGACAGAGTTGATCGGATATCGGAGAGCGCGGCTCAAGCGAGACTTGGGGGGGCTCAAACGCCCGGCTTCGCCAAGAGGCTTCGCCGAGCACGCTTCGCCCTACGGGCTACGGCCTGGCTGCGCCACGCGTAGCCCGAAGGGCGAAGCGTGGTGCCGCAAGAGGGCGCCTCGCTATAGGCGCATCCTACTGACTTAGCTTATGTATTTTTGTGCGATTTCAACGAAAGCCAACGAAAAGGCCAACATTTTTCGCGGCCACGGCCGAACGATCCCGACCGCCGCGCAGATTTGTCGCTGCGCGTGCGTGTGGCGGATTGAACACCGATGCCGGGTGCGCTCCGAAGGCGAAGGCCAGACGTTCGAATCGTGTCGCGTGCGCCACTTCGGTACCAAACTGGGCCGTCTTTGCGCCCGAGGCACCGACCAGCGTGCGCAGGAGCGCGCTTTCGATCCCATGATGCGAAGCTCTTTCGCGTCCACTTCCACGCGTTGGGCGAGCGCGCGGAGGTAGTCGCGCCGGTAGCTCTTCGAGTCAGTCCTCATGCGTTTGCGGGCCTGGCTGGCGAGGTTTTGATTGCCTGGGGTGTGATGCTCGGCCCAGCCCGATCCAGCGCACCCTCAGCCTGCTCTGCGCCAGCGCGGGCTCTTGTTGCGCTGCGCCTTCAGCGCCGCCCGCACATGCTGGGTCTCCAGGCAGATCGCCGGCAGGCGAAGCTTGAGCAACTCGGGATGCAGCCACGGCAACAGCGCCCCGGCCTCGTGGCCGACCCGCCTTAAGCGGCCGAGATATGGCGCCAGTGCTCCCCTGACCGCATTCGGGTCGGTCATCACCGCGACCTCCAGCAGCACTTCGCCCTTGTCGTCGACCACGCAAATCGTGGTTCGATCCATGCCGACATCCAGCCCGCAGAAGAACTCCATTGCGCGCCTCCTGTGTGGTCGAGAGCGCTCATTCTGCATGGCCGCCGCTGTCGCGTCAGCTGACGGACGGTCAGGCCGATAACGGACGGCAGTCCTAATCGGTCGAGATCCACACCTACTCGGTCGGTAAGGTTGGGTATTGTCGATAGCGGACCAGGAGGCGGACATGGCAATGCCGACGCGAATGACCCTAAGCTGACCTCGCCGGCGGGACCACGGCCTTACGCCCAAGGAGCACAACCATCGCAGCCAAAAGCTGGATGCAAGCGACAATCCCGAACGCCGTTCCATAACCCGAAGTCGCATCGCGGAGAGCACCAACAATGGCTGGCGCGAACGCAAATACTGCCTGATTGATGGCAACGATCAGCGCAACCACCGCCACCACATCCTTACGATCGAACTCCTTCTGCGCGATCAATGGCGGCAAAGTCGTAAGATTCCCGATGCCAAATCCGAAGATGACGCAGCCAAATGTCAGTACGATCCATCCGTTGCCGAAGATGAGCAGCAGAACTCCTACGGTCTGAACCGCGAAGTTAATGGCTGCGGCGATCCGCCGGTCGTGATCTCCGATCCACCATCCCGTCAGAGTCCGTCCGATTACTGCACATGCCGTCGCTAGGCTGAGAAGCAGGCCCGCAGTTGTCGCACCAACATCGGGAGTGAGGCGGGAGACCAAGTGTGACAGAAGGCCGATCTGCGCAAACAAGCCAAGCGCAAACGCCGCCGAAAGCGTAAGGAATCCCGGCATACGAATAATGCTAGAGCGAGATAGTCTCGTTGTCGGTTTCGCGACAACCGTAGGCACTCCGTTGCCATCGGGAGAGAGACCAAGGCTGGTGGGGGACAGCCTGAAGTATCGAATAGAAATCCAACCCATAACGCCGAGGGCAACAATGGACACGGCCAGCGCCGCGGTTTGAAAGCCGAGCCAATCGATCAAGAAGAGCCACAAAGGCACGAACAGAACCCCCCCGACACTTGCGCCATTGAACGCCAGACTCATCGCCTTCGGGCGATCGCGCTCGAACCATCTGGCGACAATGGCGTTTAGGGCAGCACCACTTGTAGCGGCCCAACCTCCCGCACTCGGAATGGCCGCTAAGAAGAGTTGCCACGGCTCCCACGATCTGGACCATCCGATCAACCCGATGGCCATCAGAAGAGCACCGCCCAGTGTCGTCCCGGCAATCCCAATTCTGCGATGAATGTCGGGCAAATACGCGACCAGGAGCGCACTCAGCACGAAATGAAAGGTAATGGCAGCCGAGATTTCCGAGATGGACCATCCGCGCGAGGAGTGCAGAGTCGGAAGAAAGACCGAAGGACCATAGAAGCCGATGCCCCAGGCGAGCACCGCCAAGGTAAAGGCAGCCCATGCCACCGACCAACCAACGAAATGCTGCTCGTCACCCATTGTCTCGCTCACTCATGCTGATAGGTTGATGGCGTCGTAGCAATTGGAGCGTGTTGTGGCTCGCCGGAATCGGACTCCGTCGTCGGCTTTAACGGACATCGGGAGGCTTGATCCCGTTGTATGCGAACGTGCCCGAGTGAGTCGCGACAAGAGCTATGACGGCCTGTTCTTCTCAGGCGTCCGAACCACGAGGATCTATTGCAGGCCGGTGTGCCCGGTGCGCCCCGCCAAGGCCGAAAACGTGACGTTTTATCTTTCGGCAGCTGCAGCTGAGCAGGAGGGATTTCGACCATGCCTCAGATGCCGCCCCGAAACGGCACCGTTCTCTCCAGCTTGGAAGGGCTCACGGACGACAGTTGAGCGCGCCCTACGTCTGATTAGCAGTGGTGCACTAGACGATGCGAACATCGAAACACTCGCAGAACGTCTCGGCATCGGACCGCGGCATCTATCACGCCTATTCAAAAAATATGTCGGCGCAAGTCCCGCCCAAGTCGCGCGAACGGGGCGTGTTCAACGAGCAAAGCGTCTCTTGGACGAGACGAAGCTTCCGATGACCGAGGTCGCACTTAGATCAGGATTCTGCAGCCTACGGCGTTTCAACAGTGTGTTTGCTGAGGTATACAAGCGTCCACCGACTTCGATCCGGCGGGCGAAGGCTTGATCCGCTAATACGAACCCGCCCGACGTCTGATGTTGTCCCATCTGGGACCTTCGGGCCGGCGCCTGGAACGCCTACTGCTGGATACAACCGGACGTAAGTTACTGGCCGACCGGAAGGTGGCTTTTGACCGATTCCGTTGAAAAAGTCGGCAGTAGTTTCGTCGTGAACGCCATCTGTTTCGAGGACGAATTGGCGCGTTGTGGTTCACGCGGGCGTCAGCGCGGGCATCGGGATCAGCTTGGCCATCTTACGAAGGTTCTGAGCGGCTGCAGCGAGGGTGAACTCGTCGCGTGCGCCGTTCGGCCCTCTTAGTCGCAGCCGATCTAGCTTGAGGATGCGCTTGAGATGCGCGAACAACATCTCAATCTTCTTGCGGAGCCGGCGTGAAGTGCGGCCTTCCCATGAGCTTGCGATCTCGCGTGCCATGTCGCGAGCGCCCTCGTAGATCGAGCGCGGCACTTTTCGGGCCGGGGTGTTGGGGCAACACCTGCTTCTTAGAGAGCATGCTTGACAATCGCGCTTGCTCGCACGGTAGAGGACCGTCGTGTCGTTGTTCACCAGCGTCCCTGTAGTGGTGAGGGGGTTGCCAGCGGGGCAGCGATAGACGTCCCTGGTATGGTCGTAGGTGAAGGCCTCACGCGAGAAGGTCCCGTCGGTGCGGGCCGACTTGTCGAAGACGGTCACGTGCGGCTCGATCCCGTGCTCGTAGACCAGCCACCCGAGCATCTCAGCGGAGCCATAGGCGCTGTCGCCGAGAAGCCGGCTTGGATAAAGATCGAACCTTTCGATTGAACGCTCAATCATGCGCTTGGCGGCCAATACTTCTGCCTGGCGGATCGCCGTGGTCGCTTCGACATCGACGATGATCGCATTCTCGACGTCGACCAGATAGTTCGTCGAGTAGGCGAAGAAGGCTTGGCCGCCGTGCGCTCCCGTCCAGCGCGCCGCCGGGTCGGAGGGCGATACAAACTTGGGCGTGACCTCCGTCGCGGCACCGAACGCGGCATCATCAAGAACGGCAAGATACTCGTCGATCGCTCGACCCGCAGCCTCCGGCGGAAGCCTCTTATCGCCTTCGATTCCCTTCTGCCGATTGGCATCCGCCTTGATCAGGCTCGCGTCGACTGCGAACCCTTCGCCGCCGATCAGGCGCTCCCGGATGCAGCGGCGCAAGACGGTCTCGAACACGCGACGGAAGAGATCGCTCTCACGGAAGCGGCCGTGCCTGTTCTTCGAGAACGTCGAGTGATCGGGGACAGCTCCATCCAGACCCAGCCGGCAAAACCAGCGGTATGCCAGATTGAGATAGACTTCATCGCAGAGGCGCCGTTCCGATCGGATGCCGAAGCAATAGCCGATCAAGAGCATCCTGATCATCAGCTCCGGATCGATCGAGGGCCGCCCGATGTTGCTGTAGAACGGCGCCAGCTCCCGCCGTAAGTCCTCAAGGTCGACGAACCTATCGATCGACCGCACGAGGTGGTCGGCTGGGATGTGCCTTTCCAGCGAGAACTCATAGAACAACGCAGCCTGTTCGACTTGCCGATGCCCCATCATGACCTTCAGTCCTGCCCACTAGACAGACTGAATCACCGATATCTCTGCGTCGCAACTGCTGACTTTTTCAACAGAATCGACCCTGAGCAGACATCCCGGTCAGATGCGGACTGATAGCACTCAATGGACCTTTGCATCAGCCTCAATATGCTCGACGGATCGCATCGTATTTTTGAGGTGTTCGGCGCGTTCGCGGACCAGCCAATAGATCAAGCCTCCGATCGCGCCAGAAATCAGAACTGGGAGTCCGTTTGCCTCTAGGGCCAGCGCGAAGCCTTCCGTGAAGCTTGGATGGCCGCGCGCGGGGAATAGGCCTCCCAAGCAACCCCAAGCGAGGATCGCTGCGAGAGCCGAACCGCTGGCGCTGTAGACTGGTCCTCCAAAAGGCAACCATCGCGACATCCCCGTGATCAAGCACCAAGGCAAGAACATCAGCAAAAGCGCCAACGCAAAGACATAGGGCCAAACCTGCAAGGTCTCGCTCCCAACTTCAATGAGGTTCAGCCCTTTTCCTGCCGGATCGCGGGAGTCGCGACAGGCCATCCAAACGGTGAAGACCGCTGATGACGTTGCGCTCGCGGCAAAATAGGCCGCCAAGCGGGCCACTATCCTCATGCCATCGTTCCCCTCTGATGCCCGGATCATCTGGATGATTGCACGGCTCCCTTTGAAGGCCCAGGTCGGCTTGTGGCCCGTTCCGGACCTTCCCGAGGGCGCCGATGATGTCCCCTCTCGGGGTAGGGCCGGAAATCTGCATCCGAGGACCGATAGGCTGCTTGTGACCCTGGCTGTGTGAAAACGCTGCGCGGCTGTTATGATTCTCCAGTGATTCTTTTGGGGGAATCGATGAGGCGCTTCGTTGAAGAGGCGGATCGTGGGCAATGGACGCTGTTGCCTGAATGCCTCGATGATTTCATTGACGAGAGCAACCCCGTTCGCGTGATCGACGCATTTGTCGAAGCGCTCGATTTGTCTGAGATGGGTTTTGAAGGGGTGGAGCCGGCAGCCACCGGTCGGCCGTCGTACCACCCCTCGGTTCTCCTGAAGCTTTACATCTACGGCTATCTGAACCGGGTGCAGTCGAGCCGGCGGCTCGAACGGGAGGCCGGCCGCAATCTCGAGGTGATGTGGCTGCTGGGTCGGCTCGCGCCTGATCACAAGACCATCGCCGACTTCCGTAAAGACAACGGCCTGGCGCTTCGCATGGTCTGTGCGCGCTTTGTCGAACTCTGCCGTGGGATGGGCCTTCTGGCGACGGCGAGCGTCGCCATCGATGGCAGCAAGTTCAAAGCCGTGAACAACCGAGACAAGAACTTCACACGGGCAAAGGTCCAACGGCGGCGTGCTCAGCTGGAGGAGAGCGTCGCGCGTTATCTGAGCCAACTTGACACGGCCGACCGCCAGGAGCCGACAGAGGCGCTGGCTGCGAAGGTGACGAGACTTGCCGAGAAGCTCACGAAGCTGAAGGAGGAAATGGGCAAGCTTGCCGCGTATGAGAAGCAGATGCTTGCGTCGTCCGATCAGCAAATCTCTCTGACCGATCCCGACAGCCGCTCGATGGCAACGAGCGGCCGCGGCTCCGGCGTTGTCGGCTACAATGTACAGGTCGCCGTGGACACCGAGCACCATCTGATTGTGACGCACGAGGTCACGAACAGCGGTTCAGATCGCGCCCAACTTGCTAACATGGCCAAACAGGCAAAGGCCGTTCTCAAGAGCGAGACGCTCGACGCTGTAGCCGATCGCGGCTACTTCAATAGCCCAGAGATCCTCGCGTGCCACGAGGCCGGAATCACGGTGACGCTGCCCAAGCCGCAGACGTCAAATGCTAAGTCGGAGGGACGCTTCGGTAAGCAGGACTTTGTCTATTTGCCAGAACAGGATGCCTATCGCTGCCCAGCTGGAGAGCGATTACCGTATCGCTATACAAACGAAGAAGACGGCAAGGTGTTGCGGCGCTACTGGACCACAGCCTGTCAAACCTGTTCGCTCAAATCCCAGTGCACGCCGGGGCCGGAGCGGCGGATTACACGGTGGGAGCACGAGCATCTGCTTGAGGCAGTGCAGCAGCGCCTTGACGCAAACCCGGAAGCGATGCGCCAGCGGCGCGAGACGGTCGAACATCCGTTCGGCACGATGAAGGCCCGTATGGGAGCGACGCACTTCCTCACTAAATCGCTCCCAAAAGTAGCCGCCGAGATGGCCCTATCGGTTCTGGCGTACAACCTCACACGGGTCATGAACATCGTCGGGGTCAAGCCGTTGATCGCGGCAATCACAGCCTGAGAAACGCCCGCGTCCTCGTGGTCAGGACGGACGTCCGCAAGGCCGTTTTTACACGACCAAGACCCGAAGCCGACTTAATCAGAATTGAGCCGAACGCTTAATCGGGCAGCAACTTTAGCACACTAATCAGTGTCCGTATGACCCTGGTAACCGCACATGCCTCATGAATTGCTGAGCGGCATTCTCGGAAGCCTCGCAGCAGAGGTCGCTTCTAAGATTGCTCCTGCGCGACAGGGTGGCGAATTTGCCGAAGTTCCGGCTGAAACACTCCAGCGGCAGAACCGCCGGCTTTATCGTTACCTGTTGGCTAGTGGCTGCTTGGGGTTTGCCACTCCCTTGTTGGCTCTTGCCATAGGGAGTGAGGACGCGCCGTGGCGCAACGCCTGGTTAACCGGGGTTATTTTCGGCCTGCCATTTCTGATCATGTTGATCTTCTTGGCGCTCGTCTGGGCGACACGAGGCAGCAAAAGGGCAACGGAGCTTTTGTTCTACTTCGAGAGACAACAGCGGACTCACATCTACGTTTTCTACCTGTACGCCGTGCCGCTAGCGGTGCTGGGACTCACATCCTCGGTGCTGGTGTGGCTCTAAGCACCGCTAACGAGATTACATTGAAGCAGAAGCATCTCGTTGCTGAAGTACTTTGCTGGCGTAGAATGTGACCACTTTCCCGGGTCAAATGTCCGTCTAGCCAAAAAGGTCGGCAATCGGCATGTCGCCTATTGGCCCCTCGCGGACCTTTCCAGTCGGGACGGTGACGTCTGCTCCCGGAGGTCGACCGGAAGCAAGCCGTCCAGGGGGCAAAAGGACCGGCTTTGACCTAAACCGGACCTTCGTTCGCACCGCTGTCATTTTGGGGTTGCAAAGCTTCAGTCAACGTATGCTGGTACGTTGAGGGAGAGTACCGAGGCATCGTGGCCTCCTGGAGTACAAGCAATTTGGCACTTTGCGGCGACCAGTGAGTCAAACGACGGCCGATCTGCCCGACATCTCGTATCCCGTGCTTTGTTGGCGAGAGGGCTACATCTATCTGGCTGCGACGCCACTCGAACTCTGTGCACATCCCCGCTCGATGTTTGAGGAGACGGCCCAACGCGCCCGCGCTGGCGAATGGCACTTAGTAGACGCCGACGGCCGGTCGTTCGATGTTCTAGACTTTATTCGTGTTCGCCCGTTCGGCGGCATCAGAGCCATCGGACCATGGTTGCTGCGTTCGATTTTTGCGATTCCGGTGCTGGCCAATGAAGCGAGGCTGCCGCTGTCCGAGTTTAAGAAAACGCTGATCGGCGCGATCAGGATTCGCTATCAATATGACTCCGATAAGGCACCGGCGGCACGGGCCATCAGGCTTCTGCAATCTGCTGATTCGTATGCAGCGGCTATCGACGCGCTGCCAAAGAGGTGACGGCGACAAGTAGCCCTTCGCTTTTGTCGCGTTTACTTCCGCTGCTGGCCCGTCCCGGACCTTCGGTCCCGCCGGTGATGTCGGCTTCCGGGCCTCGACCGGAATAAGGGAGCCGGGCACCGACCGCCGGCTTTTTGACCCGAAGCGGAAGTGGGCTGTTGGACGGGCAGACGCCGCTCAGGTTATGTTCCCTAACCGCCAAAAGGGGGCAAACGATGGAGCAGCGTTTCACATTCGATCAGGTCGCGAACGTATACAGGGCCTCACGACCCGATTACCCTGAGGCTCTGATTGACGATGTCATGTCATTTGCAAACCTAGAGCCAACCGATGCCGTTCTTGAAATTGGCTGTGGAACGGGTCAAGCAACAAAAAGCTTTGCGAAGCGGGGTTTGCAGATCGTCGCCATTGATCCCGGATCGGAAATGATCCGCTACGCGCGCGAGACTTTGGCGAGTTTTGCCAACGTGAAACTAGCCGAGGCTACTTTCGAGGCGTGGCCAGTTGGAAATTCAGTGTTCGCTCTAATCTTTGCGGCACAGGCGTGGCACTGGGTATCCCCGGAAGTGCGGTTCGTAAAAGCCGCCCAACTGCTTTCGACTAACGGAACACTGGCCGTCTTCGGGCACGTGCCTGTCGGACTACCCTCACATTTACTGGAACGGTTTAAGCAAATTTGGCTACGTCACACGGGCTCGTGGGGGGCGCCGCCCGAAGCTTGGTACCTACCGAACGGCCCGTTTAAGGACTGGTTTGACCAGTCGCAGTTGTTCGGGCCCGTTGAACACAAGTGCTATCTGTGGAAATGGCAGCACACGGCGTCCAGCTACACCGAGTTTCTGAGCACGCGGTCGGACGTTCGGTTACTCGCGGCAGAGACGCGTGAAGACCTGCTCGATGAAATTGCAAAAGCAATCGACGATCAAGGAGGCGGCCTCGACATCGATTATGAAACGCATCTTTACATTGCTCACCGTATTGATGGCGACAAATAGCCCTTCGCGTTAGCCCATTTGTCGCGTTCACTTCCGGTTCTGGCCCCCTACGGACGATCCAGAGCGGCATTGAGAATGTCCGCTTTCGCGGTTTAACCGGAAGCGAGCCGTCAGACGATCAGAAGGCAGCTTTTCGAATCGGACATCGTTAGTTTTTAGTAACGGCCGCACAAAAGATGCTCTCCTTCGATTTCCGCTTCCTTGTCCAAGAGCGGTATTGAGTGCGGCGTGGGCAATGTCGGCAAGCGACCAGGAAGATGAGAACAAAGCTCGCAATTGCAATGCTTCTGAGCTTCGGTGTGATCGTTCTAGGCCACGCGTACCTTCGCGGCTACGCACCCTTCACCGCTCAATTTGTGCAGACATGTGATAGAGCAATCAAGGAGCGGTTGGTTGCTCCGTCCACCTATGAGCGGATCAGCGTAGACGAGTCTCGGAAGACAATCACGTTCGACGAGTTCTTCAAAGACCCGATACGGCGAGTGTCCGAGGCAGCCAAGAAAGCCATTGCCCAAGTCGAGCGAGCTTCGCCGGTTCAGTATATCGCGCTCATCGATTACCAAGCTCAGGATCGTATCGGTGCCATCATTCGCGAAAGCGCAACATGCACTTTCAACTCACTTGATGGGAGTGACATGCCTGAACGTACAGGTTTTGTGCAGGTCGACGGCGAACATAATATTACGTGGGCTGCGAGGCAGCCGAACGCGGCCGCGCTCCTATCGCGCCTGGGACGGTGACTGGTGGTCGGCTATTGGCCCATCACGTCGATCCTGCGATTGATCGAAATGGCCGCTATCGAGGGGTAACCGGACCACCAGCGGAATCGGGAAGACAGTCGCCCATGAGGCGTAGCGGAAGATCGTAGTCCGTCGCTGGTTATCCGGCCGGATCGCTTTGGCGGCCGCTGCATCATAGAGGTATAGCGAAGCAGTAGTGCCCATCTTCATCGGCCGTGGTGCGCCATTTCGATTGGGTACACCGTAGTTGCGGAGCAATTCAGAGGTCTGCGTTCTGCGCATCGTGTTCAAGCCGAGGGGCAGTTTGCCGTAACCAATGTTTCTCGAGAAAGCCAATTGACTAAAGTCCGGATAGCTCGATCACCGGTGAGTTCTGGACGCCAACGTGCCACATGGACTTTGCTCGAAGACACGTGAGGCGTCGCCAACAACGCCGGTACGAGGCGGCCATCGGCGACTGCGTCGGCGATCAGAAGCGAGCGTCCAAGCGCGACCCCGCCGCCTTCGACGGCAGAGGTGAGGCAAAGCCCGATATCACGCAGAACCGGCCCGCGGGAGACGGCCTGGTTCACGCCAAGTGTCTTGAACCAGAATTCCCAACTCCACTCACCGGCGGGATCGCTCCCCTTGCGAATCAGCGGAAGCTCAATCAGACCGGCCGGATTCGCCAGCGGCTTGCCTTCAGGCAGCACACGTGGCGCGCACACCGGAACCACCCGTTCCTGAAACAATGGCGCTTGAGTCGAACTGGGCCGTGCTTCGGCAAGCGACGTCCAGACGATACGAAGATCGACTGAACTCGTCGCGTCCTGCTCCGCTTGGATTGGCTCGAACTCGACATCGATGTCGGGATGCTCCGACTGAAACGATGGAAGTCGCCTGACGAGCCACCACGCGGCGAACGCCGGGCCTGAACCCAATCTGACGGTTTGGCGGCTGGCGCGGCGGCGCAGACGAGGCTCCAGTCCGGCCATGGTGTCGAGCAACATCGCAAGTTCGGCTCGCAGCAAACTTCCTTCGGCGCTCAGCTCGACCCCGGGATTGAGTCTGCGGAGCAGAGTCGTCCCGTAAAATGTCTCGAGCTGCCGAATTCGATGACTGACCGCGCTCTGGGTCACACCAAGTTCTTCAGCCGCGCGAGTGAATGAGCGGTGGCGCGCGACGGCGTCGAACGCGACCAATGGAGCAAAAGGTGGAAGGCGACGGACCATCGGAGCAAGAAGTGATCAATGAGAACCACATGATACAGTTTCATGAGATTTTGAGAATGCTTCATTCGCTGCCAAGCCGTTTTTCCGCCAGCCTAAGGCGATGGCAGAACATCTCGAAATTGCGCTGGTTGAGGATCCGACAATCGCGGATAACGGTTCTTCTTCACGATTGCCGCGGTTTGCGCTTCTTGCGGCGAGTGTCAGCGGATTCCTGTTCCAGGTCGATCTCACGGGCCTGGCCGCAGCGCTACCGGACATCGCCAGCAGCTTAGGGGTCCCGGTGCAAGACCAGGCCTGGATTATCGACATCTACAGCCTCGCTCTCATCTTCGCGCTTCCGGTTGCCGGTCCGTTTGCAGACCGACACGGGCGGCGAAGAGTGTTCATTGGCGGCGGCGTCTTGTTTGCTCTCTCCTCGGCACTGTCTGCGGCGTCGACCACGTTCGAGAGCCTGCTGGCGTGGCGCGTGCTGCAAGGCGTCGCAGGCGCTGCGATCACGTCGGCGGCTGCGGCGCTACTCGCGGCCGCTTATCCGGGTAAGCGACGCGCCTGGGCCTTCGGCATCTGGGGTACGGTCATCGGTGGCTCAATGGTCGTCGGACCACCGCTCGGAGCAATCATTGCCTCCTATGCTGGCTGGCCGTGGATCTTCTGGATCAATCTTCCGCTCTGTATGGCGCTCGTGGTCTTCGCCTCGCCGCTGGCGGAATCGGAACGTGTCGGCTCTCAACCGCCAATGGATTGGCTCGGGCCGAACCTGCTAGCGCTAGTCGTCGGTTCCTCAGCGTACGCGCTCCTCTCATCAGGCGGATTTCGTGGGATAGCATTGGCTACAACCGTGCTCGCTTCTTGTGCGTTCTGGGTCGTAGAGCGCAGGCACCCGCGGCCGGCCTTTGATTTCGGACTGTTTGCGTCGGTTCCGTTCCTTGCCCTTTGTATCACCGCTATTGCAAGTTCGATCGGTTACTGGTCCTTGCTCGTCCATCTGCCGCAGATGATGCGCGGGCCGATGGGGCTCGATGCAAGTCGCTCCGGATTGCTGCTAACCGCGCTCACCATACCAATGCTCCTGCTGCCTAGTCTGGGCGCGCGCTTGTCGCAGTGTATGCCGGCACGGTTCTACTTCGGCGGAGGACTGACGGTGGTTGGCGTCGCGGCATTGTTCCTGGGAGCCATTTCAAGGGATCTATCCAGCTCGGCAGCGACGTGGGCCGTGGGCGCGATGCTGCTCCTGGGCGGAGCGGGGTGCGCACTGTTCAACGCTCAGATCACGGCCTTCTCGGTTTCCTCGGTTCCAGCCGATCGAGCGGCGACGGCTGCCGCCATGTGTGTCACAATGCGTCAGGTGGGCTTTGCTTTCGGCATCGCGCTGATAGGAGCCGTCCTGAATCTGGGCGGTAGCGGCCTGTATCCACCCGCTTTTCTTCTCGTCGGTGCGATCACGCTTGTGCTTGGTGCAATTGTGTTTGCCTTGCTCTCAATTCCTGTCGCAAGGGAGCTGCAGTAAAGCGGCAAACCAACTTTGCAGTTGATATTAGGATCGTGCAATTCACCAAGCGGGCTGCTGCGGAAGCGTTAGTCGGCCAACGTGCGATTGTCGCGCATTCTACGAACTGTGCGCGTTTCCATTGCAGGGTCCGTTTCGAACGCTTGTTTTCCCTTCGCGGCCCAAAGCTCACGTGCCCGTTCGCCCTCACCGCTTTTAAGCTTGTCAGCCATCCAAAGCAGCGCGCCCAAGATCGTGGAACGGTCGTCACCGGTCAGGTCCACGATGCCGGCTTTGACCACGAGGCCGCCGAGTTCGATGAGGTGCCGGGTGCGCTTGCGGCGTTCGACCTGCCACGCGCGCATGTCATGTCGCGCTTTTGCGGCTTGATGCCGGTTGCGCGCCGTCCGGTTGCCCAGGAGCGCCGTCCGTGTTGCGGTCAGTTGCTGGCGCATTTCAGCGCGTCCGTCCTTGAAAAAACGCGGCGCCGCGCTTGGCCCATGCCTCCCTCTTCCCGGCCTCCTTCGTCTCGGCCAGCACGATCAGCGCGCCTGCCAGTTCTTCAGCCGTCAGTGTGTCAGCTCCGGTCGCGATGACCAATTCGCCGAGCTGGCGCACCTTTCGAGTTTTCAGCCCGCGCGCTTTGTCTTCGAGTGCCTTCAGATCCGCATCAAAGTCTCGTGGCTTGCGCATCATCGTCTCCATGAGCTCGATGGAGAAATAATAGGCGAGCACACCGCAGAATGCTGTAAGGTCATCAGGACGAGCTGAGACGGGGTAGTCCCTCCCGAGATTTTTTCGAGGAGGGCGCGCTTATACGTCGTTCCGACGTGCGCTTCGCTGTGCCAGTGATCTGGTCGCGATGGCGATCTATCATCTTCACGTCAAGGTCATTGGCCGAAAGGCCGGGAGCAGCGCGGTAGCATCGGCGGCCTACCGCTCCGGCTCGCGGCTGCGTGACGAGCGGCTCGGCCGCGATCAGGATTTCTCCGCCAAGCGCGGCGTCGTTCATTCCGAGGTCATGCTGCCGGAGAACGTGCCGGAAGCATGGAGCGACCGCGAGCGGCTTTGGAATGACGTCGAAGCGCACGAAATCCGGAAAGATGCCCAGCTGGCCCGCGAGGTGGAGTTTGCGCTTCCGCGCGAGATGAGTGAGGCGCAGGGCATCGAGCTAGCCCGCGATTTCGTTCGGAGCGAGTTCGTGGGTCTCGGTATGATCGCCGATCTCAATGTGCATTGGGACAGGGCGGAGGACGGACTGCCGAAACCTCATGCCCATGTCATGGTGACCATGCGCTCGGTCGACGAGAGCGGCTTTGGCAATAAGGTACGGGACTGGAACCGTACGGAGATGGTCGAGCGCTGGCGCAGACGCTGGGCCGAGCTTGTCAACGAGCGGCTGGCCCAGCTCGACATCGACGCGCGGATCGACCATCGCAGCCTGGAAGCCCAGGGCATTGCGCTGGAGCCGCAAAGCCAGATCGGCGCGCCCGCCAAACGGATTGAGATCCGAGGCATTGCGGGCGACGAGTCTGAGGCCGACCGGGCCGAGATGCACCGCGAGATCGCGCGCAACAATGGCGCGCGGATCATCGCTGATCCCTCCCTTGGACTGGACGCGATCACCCAGCAGCAATCGACCTTCACGCGCCGCGACCTGGCAAAATTCGCGCACCGGCACAGTGACGGGCTCGACCAGTTCGATGCGGTCATGGGCGCGATACAGGGAACGCCCGATCTGATCGAACTCGGTAAGGACGCCCGCGGCGAGGATCGGTTCACAACCCGCGGAATGATCGAGACGGAACAGCGCCTGCACCGTGCCGCTGAATTGTTGGCGGGAGGGGAGCGCCTCGAGGTGCGAGATGCGGAGCGCAGGGCGGCTTTGGCGCGTGCGGAAGCGCGCGGCCTGGTGCTGTCATCCGAGCAGGTTGACGCCTTGGCGCACGTCACGGGTGGACGCGATCTCAGCGTCGTGGTCGGCCATGCCGGGACGGGAAAGAGCGCGATGCTGGGGGTGGCACGGGAGGCGTGGGAAGCGGCTGGCTTCGAGGTCCGGGGCGTGGCGCTGTCCGGCATTGCCGCGGAAAACCTTCAAAGCGGATCGGGCATTGCGTCGCGCACGATTGCCAGCCTGGAGCACGGCTGGGGACAGAGCCGTGATCTGCTCAAATCGAGCAATGTGCTTGTCATCGACGAGGCGGGGATGGTCGGCACGCGGCAGCTCGAGCGCGTGCTGTCCCATGCCGCCGAGGCTGGCGCAAAGGTGGTGCTCGTCGGCGATCCGCAACAGCTGCAGGCGATCGAAGCGGGAGCGGCCTTCCGGTCGATTTATGAGCGTCACGGCGGCGCCGAGATCGGCGAAGTGCGCCGTCAGCGGGAGGACTGGCAGCGCGGTGCCACGCGCGATCTAGCGACCGGCAAGGTGGATCATGCGCTCGGAGCTTACCGCGCCCATGGCTTGGTGCACGAGGCCCAGACCCGCGAGCAGGCTCGAGGGGATCTGATCGAGCGTTGGGACCGCGACCGGCTGGCCTCGCCGGATCGGAGCCGGATCATCCTCACCCATACCAACGAAGAGGTCCATGCGCTGAACGAGACGGCGCGCGAGCGGATGCGGGCAGCGGGCAATCTCGGCGACGAGGTGGAGGTGACGGTCGAGCGCGGCACGAGAGACTTTGCGGGCGGCGATCGGGTCATGTTCCTGCAGAACGAGCGCGGGCTCGGCGTCAAGAACGGCACGCTCGGAACCATCGAGCAGGTCAGCGCAAAATCCATGACCGTGCAGACCGACGATGGCCGATCCGTGCGCTTCGACCTCAAAGATTACAATCGGCTCGACCATGGCTATGCGGCGACGATCCACAAGGCGCAGGGCATGACGGTGGACCGCGTCCATGTGCTGGCGACGCCCGGCATGGACGCCCACAGCAGCTATGTCTCCCTGTCGCGGCATCGCGACAGCGTCGACCTGCATTATGGCCGTGACGACTTTGCCAATGAGGTTCGGCTGGTCCGCGCCCTGTCGCGCGATCGCGCCAAGGACATGGCTTCCGACTACGACCGTGCCGATCCGATCCAAAGCTACGCCGAGCGGCGTGGGATCACGTTTCGCGAGCGCGTGGCCGAGATCGTACGCAAGGTCATGCCGGAGAAGCTGCGCGACATGTTCGACGGCCTTCGCGTTCCTGGGGAGGTGTCCGACCGATATGGCGGACAACGGCCCGAGCCCGGGTCGCCGGAAAGGGAAAGGAGTGGTACGGCAACCGACCGGCGTGAACCCGAAGTGCCGGCAAGGAACGTGGCGCAAGATCCCGAGGTGGAAGCACGTCGCGTCCGGACCCGGGCGCTCGTGCGCCATGCCCGCGCCGTGGATGCGATCTTCGCGGAGCGGAAGATAGGCAGGCAGGCAAGTCCGGAGCAGGTGAAAGAACTACAGACGGCCCGCCATGCCTTCGAGGCGGTGCGGCCTTATGGCTCGCATGACGCCGAAGCCGCCTACCGAAACAACCCGGAGCTCGCCCGTAAGGCGGCGGCCGGTCAGGTCAGCCCCGCCATCCGTGCGCTCCAGATCGAGACCGAACTTCGCACCGATCCAAGCCGGCGCGCCGATCGCTTTGTGGAGCGCTGGCACAAGCTTGGCCACACCAGTCAGCGCCTATACCAAGCTGGCGACATGTCCGGCTACAAGGCTGCGCGCTCGGCAATGGGCGACATGGCCAAAAGCCTCGAACGCGATCCGCAATTGGAATCCATCCTCGCCGGCCGCAAGAACGACCTCGGCATCGCGTTCGAATCCGGCCGCCGGCTCGGCCAGGAGCTAGCCCTTGCCCACGGTATCGGCCTTGGAAAAGACCGAGGCCTCGAACGCTGACTAGGCCTATCTGCCGCCGCTTGGGCGCCACGCCCCGACAAGTCGAAAACCCAATTGCACGCCCGCCAGGCGGTGGCCTCTCTTCTCTCAGCAGCCGTCAGAACCAGCCAGCAGGAGGCAGCCCGGCCATGCGCGAAGCGGACCGCATCATCCGTTTGAAAACCGTTCTCGCGAGGACCGGGCTGTCGCGGTCCACGATCTACCGCAAGATCGCCGAGGGCACATTCCCGGTTCAGATCAAGATCAGCACCAATGGCAGCGGTTGGCATGAATCCGAAATCAACCGGTGGATCGCAGATCCTGTCTCGTGGCGACCGAGGGGCGCGCTCGGTGAAGTCCGGTGACGAGAAGATGAACGTCAATCGTCGTTGTCCTCGAAACGCATGATCAACAACGCGCGCGTCCGCCGTGGCGGCAGCTTGCCCTATTCCTTAGAGAGGCGCGTCTTCGGCCCGTTGCTGATTGGACCGTCAATCGGTCCTAGTTCTGCGCTGATAGCAACAGGCTTGTCCTGCGCTGACAGAGGGGCTTCTCCACGCAGCCAACTCCGCGTTTTCTGATCCGTTCTTGGTGAAATGCCGGCGTCCCATTGTTCACCAAAAGGGCCGCCGCCATAAGCTCACTCGTGTCGTACCCCAATCGATGTGTACCCGGAGGTGCTGACCGGATTATCGGATAGCCTTCCTATCCCCGCACACGATCTTAACGTACTAGGCCCACCACTGCTCACGCTGACGCTTCCTTGAATTGCAATATGCGCGCACCCTGGCGCAGCGCATCGAGATAGTCGGCCCACCACGTCATCAGTTTCACACGCTCATCCCAATAGTCGCCGCGGGCGTAGGCCCGGCGCACAGCATTCGGCTCAACATGCGCCAGCGCAGCCTCGATGGCGTTGATGCTCCACTTTCCGCTTTCGTTGGCCAGGGTCGAAAAGGTCGAGCGGAAACCGTGAGCGACCATCTCGTCGTTCGAATAGCCGAGACGGCGCAGCGCCGCACACAGCGTGTTTTCGCTGATCGGCCGCGTCACCGAACGCAGGCCCGGGAAGACAAGCCCGGCCACGCCTCGCCCTGTGATCGGATGCAGATCCCGCAAAATGGCGGTAGCCTGCGCTGGAAGCGGGACGCGGTGAGGTCTGCGCATCTTCGTCCGCTCGGCGGGGATGTTCCACACGGCAGCGTCCAGATCAAACTCAGCCCATGTCGCGTGGCGCAGCTCGCCCGGCCGCGGCGCTAGCAGGGCGATCAGTTGCAGCGCGGCCTTCGTCGTTGGCTGGCCCTGAAAGCCGTCAATCGCCCGCAGCAAGCCGCCGAACGCGACAGGCTCGATAATCGCCGCCCGGTGCTTCGGTTTTGGAGCTGCGATTGCGCCGCGCAGCGCTTGGGTCGGGTCCGCATTGGCACGGGCGGTCGTGACAGCATATCGAAATACGGCACCAATGACCGCCCGCAGGCGCTTTGCCGTTTCGAGCTTGCCGGCCGCTTCCAGTGGTTGCAGCACCCGCAAGACTTCGCCAGCGGAGACGTCGCCGATCGGCAGCGGTCCCAGATCGGCCTTGGCCAGGCCGAGCAGCCATTCCAGCTTGCCAGCGGTCGCAGTCGCAACGCCCTCCCGCTTCTTCTTGGCAAGCAGCTCATCGGCCAGAACACTGAACGTGTTGGCCTGAGCCTCGGCGCGCGCCGCCTTCACCTGGCGCTTCCGGATGGCGGGATCGATGCCGTCCCGCAAGAGGCCCGCAGCTTCGTCCCTTAGCCTTCTGGCAGCTTCCAGTGGCACACCGGCCGGGGCCTTGCCGTATTCGCCAAGGGCGAGCTTCTTCTGCTTGCTGCCGAACCGATACGCGAAATTCCAGAGTTTGCCACCGCTTGGCGTAAGCCACAGTTGCAGGCCGCCCCCGTCCGAGAGCTTCACTAGCCGCCCACTAGCCTTGGCGTTCCTAACGGCAGCGTCCGTAAGTTTTCCACTCGCCATGCCACGCACCAACTGTTGGCCTTTTCAAAGCTACATCGCCCGAAAGGCCAACAAGGAGGCCAACAATTTCATCGGCTGTCAACGAACGAGAACAAACCGTGACGGCCACGAATGACCGAAAATGTTTTGTTTTCAGTACCTTGTCGGCGAGAAACGAACGAGGGAGGACGGCTGCGGAAGGGGGGTGGTGCCGCAAGAGGGACTCGAACCCCCGACCCCGTCATTACGAATGACGTGCTCTACCAGCTGAGCTATTGCGGCGAACCATAGCGGCGGTCGTCCGGCACGAGGCAGGACGGCGCGAACGCGCTCCTGATATCGGGCGAACGGGCGGTTGGCAAGGACCACGCGCGCCACCCGGGCCTGGAATCGAGCCGGTGTGACCGGAAAGGGCGGTCGGGAGTGCTCCCCGCCGGTGTCAGCTGCCGAACCGCGACCAGAACCCACGCCAGCCGCCGGCCTGGGCCTTGGGCGCGATCTGCTCGGCGAACTCGTCGCGCGGCTGGTCCTCGTCGTCGACGCCGGGATCGTCCGGCGGGCGCATGATCGGGACGATCGCCTGGATCGGCGTCTCCGGCGGCTTGGCCAGATCGCTGCGGTTGCGGAACAAGGGCGTCGGCGCGACGGCCGCGGTTTCCACCGGCTTGACCGGCTCGGCCGGCGTCTCGGCCTCCTCGGCGGGCTCTGCCTCAGCCTCGCTTTCGCTGGGCGCGGCGGCCTGCAGCGGCGGCGCCGGCTCGGCGCTCACGGGGGCGGGGGCCTGGGGGGCGGGGACCTGGGGGGCCTGGGCGGTCACCGCCTCCACAGGGCTGTCCTCAGCCTTTTCAACAGGGATATCCACCGGCTTGTCGACAGGCTTGTCCGCTGTCTCCTCGACCGCGTCCTCGGTGCTGGGCTCCGGTGCTGCGGCTTCGGCGGGGCGCGGCGGCTCGTTGTCCTGCAGCGTGGTCGGGACGATCACCACCGGCGCGGCGGCGGCGCCGCGCGGCGGCTCGACCAGGCCTTCCGGAATCGCCGGCCGGCTCGGCGGCGCCAGCACCGCCTCGGCGAATTCCGAGCTCTCGATGACGCTGTTGCGCTCCGACGGCAGGCTCGCCACCGGGGTCTGCCACTGGAACGCGTCGAGGCGGCCGGTGACCGGCGAGATCGGCCGCCACTGGTCGCTGACATAGCCGTCGGCGGTCCAGGCCGGGTCGTGGCGGGCGCGCACGGCGCGCAGGGTCCATTCGCGCGCCTTGCCGGCGTCGCCATGCTCGGTGCGCTCCAGCTCGGCCATCAGCATCGCCACGCGCTGGGTCGGATCGTCGGTGAACGGCGCCAGCGCGGTACGGGCGCGGCCGAACTCGGCGGCGTCGATCGCGGCGCGGGCCACCGCCAGCGCGCCCTCGACATGGTCCCGCGTGCGCGCGGCGAGGTTCTCGATCCGCGTCAGTCGCTGCACGGCCGAATCGCCGAGCCGGACATGGGCATAGGCGTCGGCGAGGTCGGGATGCGGGCAGGCGGCCCAGGCCGCCTCGATGATCTTCATCGCGCGCCGCACCTGATGCGCCTCGCTCTCGAACTTCGCGGCCAGCACCGCGGCCGGCACCAGGGTCGGCGCGAGCTTCACCGCCTCCATCGCGCTGGCGCGCGCGAGGTCGCGATTCTCGGTCTCGAGTGCCATGGCGCGCGCCGTCAGCAGCACGCCGCGCTGGCGGCGATAGGTCGGCTTGTCGATCATGCCGGCGGTGTAGTTGCCGTCGAGGATCGCCAGCGCGCCGTTCCAGTCGGCCTGGGCGCAGCGGAAGCCGAGCACGGCGTGCGAGGCCCAGCTGGCATTCGGCGCCAGCTTCAGCGCCTCGTCGGCGATCACCACCGCAGCCATCGCGTCGTCGGCGCGCTGCGCCTCGATGAACAGGCCGCGCAGGCCGAGCAGGCGGGTGTCGGGGCGCTCGGCCATGGCGCGGAACGCGCGCCTTGCGCCGTCGCGGTCGCCCTCGAGCTGCGCCGCCTGGGCGTGCAGCAGAAGCGTCAGCGGATCGTCGCCGGCGAGCCGCTTGGCGGTGTCGGCGTGCTGGCGCGCCGCGGTCGAATCGCCGTGGCCGATGGCCAGCAGTCCGTGGGTGATGGCGTGCCGGCCGCGCTGGTGGCGGCGGGCACGGTGGGCCTTGCGGATCCGGCTCGGCGCCCGCAGCAGCGCGCTGATCAGGTTCCACAGCAGCACGCAGGCGGCGATGGTGAGGCCGAGCGCCAGCACGAACACCGGCAGGGTCATCGCGATCCGCCAGGGACCCCAGTTCAAGACGACGTCGCCGGTCTGCTCGGCGACCCAGGCGGAGCCGGCAGCGGCGAGCCCGACCAGGAGAAGGAAAACAACGATCCGGAGCATGGGCGTCCTATTGCGCAGGTTTGGCGAGCGCGGTCATGGATTCGTCGGCGAATTTGCGGGCGGCTGAAAGGGCCGCGTCGCGGGCATCGGCGCGTGCGAGCCAGTCGTTGGCGGGAGCGCGCTGCTCCGCCGGAAGGCCCTTCAGCTCGCGCCGCGCCTCGGCGAAATCGTTGCGCAGCGCGGCCGCGGTGATCCGCGCCACCACGGCGCCACGGTCGGTGCCGGCGCCGTCGGTGCGCTCGACCTTGACCAGGCCCTGCGCGCCGGCCGACAGCTTGCTGAGGATCGAGGTCCCGGTGGTGCCTTCGGGCGCGGGCGGCGTC
This sequence comes from Bradyrhizobium sp. SZCCHNS2022, assembly GCF_032377575.1. Lineage (NCBI taxonomy): Bacteria > Pseudomonadati > Pseudomonadota > Alphaproteobacteria > Hyphomicrobiales > Nitrobacteraceae > Bradyrhizobium > Bradyrhizobium sp. SZCCHNS2022. The sequence continues at coordinate 5,991,093 of NZ_JAUHHZ010000001.1, forward strand.
AACTTCGGCACGATGGTCAGGAGGTCGCGGCTGAGCGCGGCCGGGCTCGGCACGCCGCTCGCGGCAAACACCTCCAGCGGCTTCAGCGCCGCGGCGTCGGGCGCCAGCGATTTCGCCGTCGACAGCGCCGCCGCATAGGGATCGCCGTGGCGCACGGCGACGTCGAGCAGCGTGGCGGCGACGACGCGGCGCAGCGGCGCATCGTCGGCCGGCTTGGCGGCCTCGGCCGCGGCCGCCGCCTCGGTGAGCTTGCGGCTCTCCTGCGCCAGCGCCGCGCTCTGGCTCTTACTGGCGCGCTCCAGCGCGTCGATGCGGGCGGTCAGACCGGACAGATCGACCGGGGCCGGCGCGGGCGCCGCGCCGTCGCGCGGCTGGGCTCGGACATCGTTGAGCGCCGCCACCGTCTTGTCGGTCTGGCTGCGCAACGCGGCGACATCGCCGCGCACCGCCGCAATCGCCTTGTCGACCGCGTCGAGGCGTCCGGTGACGGCGGCATCCGGCTTGCCGATGCGCTGCTCCAACGTCGCGACGCGGGTGGTCAAATCGGTGACCGCAGCGTCCTGGCGAGACGCCTCCGATGGCGGCGCGACCTGCGGCCAGCCCAGCATCCAGCCGACGCCGATCACCAGCGCCGCGGCGGCGGCGCCGGAGAACGGCGCGATGATCCAGGGTGACACGGGGCGGGGCGGGGGCGGAGTCGTGCGCGGCGGCTCGGTCGCGGCCGCTGTCGCCTCCGGCGTCGCGTCGGCGGCCGACACCGGCTCCGAGTTCGGCTCTGGGTCCGACGCCGCATGCGGGTGCGTCTCGCTGGCGGCGTCGGACGAGCCTTCCGCGACCGCCTCGGCCGGAGCGGACCATGGCGATGCGGTCGGCCGCTCCGCTGCGCTCTCGGACGCGGCGGGACGCTCCTCGCGCGAGGTCGGCTCCAGGTCGATGGTCGGCGGCGGCCGTTTCGGCCGCCCGGTATCGGAGCCCGGTGCAGCGGTGTCGGTATCATCGACCATGGTGGAGGTTCCCTGGCTGAGGCAAGATTGGGCAGGCCGTCTTACGCCATTCACGATCGCAACGCACGAGCCAGCCCGTCCAGCATGTCGTTTTCATCCGGATGCGCCGCGATTGTGACCTGGGTCGCGCCGGCGTCGCGCAGCACGTCGGCGACATTGGCCGACATGCAGCAATGCGGCACCGCCAGCGCCGAGATTTCGACGCCATCGGCCCGGACCGCCGCGACGAACGCCGCGGCGCTGCGCCGCGAATAGTGCAGCACCGCGTCGATCGCATTCGCCGCGAACGCCTCGCAGACGCCGCGCGGCAGCGCCGTCACCGGCGCCATCCGATAGACCGTCTGCGTGGTGACGTCGAAGCCGCGCCCGGCGAGTTCGGCGGCAAGGTCGCGCGAAACGTCGGCACCGGCCAGATAGAGGAGCGTCGCCTTGGCCTCGATCGCAGCGCTGCTCGCGATGGTGTCGCGCAGCGCCGTCGCATCGCCCGAGGCCGAGATCACCCGGGTGAAGCCGGCATCGCGCGCGGCCGCTGCGGTCTGGTCGCCGACCGCGAACAGCGGCAGGTCGAGCAAGGCGGAACCGGAGAGCTGCGGCGCGGCCGCGCGCAGCGCATTCGACGAGGTGACGACGACGGCGGCGACGTCGTGGCCGACGTCCGCCGGCAGCGCCACGGGCTCGAAGCGCAGCATCGGCGCCAGCAGCACGTCGAAGCCGCGCGCGCGAAGCGCGGCAGCGGTCCGTTCATTGTCGGGGGCGGGACGGGTCACCAGCACGGCCATGTGCTATGCTCCCGTCGAATCCGGATAGGCCGGGCTGCAACGGACTGGTGATTGCACCTGGCGACCTCGTGGTGTTAGGCGGTTCTGCGCACTCATAATGACCAAAAGGGTTGAGATTGGGTAACGATACGACAACGCTCGTGCTCGGCATCGAAACCACCTGCGACGAGACCGCCGCGGCCGTGGTTGCGCGTGATTCGGACGGCAAGGGGACAATCCTCTCCAACGTCGTGCGTTCGCAGACCGATGAACACGCCCTCTATGGCGGCGTGGTTCCCGAGATCGCGGCGCGCGCCCATGTCGACATGCTCGATCACCTCATCGACGCGGCGATGCGCGAAGCCGGCATCGACTATGCCGCGCTCGGCGGCGTCGCCGCAGCCGCCGGTCCCGGCCTGATCGGCGGCGTCATCGTCGGGCTCACCACCGCAAAAGCCATTGCGCTGGTGCACGACACGCCGCTGATCGCGGTCAACCATCTCGAGGCGCACGCGCTGACGCCGCGTCTCACCGATGCAATCGACTTCCCCTATTGCCTGTTCCTGGCGTCGGGCGGTCATACCCAGATCGTTGCCGTCGCCGGCGTCGGCGATTACATCCGGCTCGGCACCACCGTCGACGACGCCATGGGCGAGGCGTTCGACAAGGTCGCCAAGATGCTGGGTCTGCCCTATCCCGGCGGACCCCAGGTCGAGCAGGCCGCGCGCAACGGCGACGCCGCGCGCTTCGCGTTTCCGCGCCCGATGCAGCGCCGCAGCGATGCCAATTTCTCGCTGTCCGGCCTGAAGACCGCCGTGCGCAACGAAATCGGCCGGATGGAGTCCGTCGGCGAGCAGGACACCGCCGATCTCTGCGCCAGCTTCCAGGCCGCGGTGCTGGAGTCGACCGCCGACCGTCTGCGCGTCGGCCTCGATCTGTTCAAGCAGCGCTTCGGCGCCCCGACCGCCCTGGTCGCCGCCGGCGGCGTCGCCGCCAACCAGGCGATTCGTGGCGCGCTCGACGACGTCGCGCAAGCTGCCGGCACCCGCCTGATCATGCCGCCGCCGGCCCTGTGCACCGACAACGGCGCGATGATCGCCTGGGCCGGACTGGAGCGCCTCGCGCTCGGCCTCGTCGACGGCATGGATGCCGCGCCCCGCGCGCGCTGGCTGCTGGATGCCAATGCCAGCGTGCCCGGCAAGTTCGCCAACACCCGCGCGGGGTTTTGAGACGTGCGCACATCGCCTCTCCACGCCTCGCCCGCAAGCGGGGCACGCGTCAACCTCGCCCCGCCTGCGGGGAGAGGTCGGATCGCATCGGGAGATGCGATCCGGGTGAGGGGATGAGCGTGGGGCGATGACTCGCTTCCAAACCCTCTCCATCATCGGTGCTGGCGCGTGGGGCACCGCGCTTGCCGCCGTTGCCGCGCGCGCGGGCCGTGACGTCACGCTCTACGCCCGCGATGCCGACCACGCCGCGCGCATCGCCGCTGCGCGTGAGAATCCGCGCCTGCCCGGCATTCCGCTGGCCGCGGGCATCGCCATCACCGCCGACCTCGCGCGCGCCGCGCGCGCCGATGCCGTCCTCATCGTCGTCCCTGCGCAGCACCTGCGCGGCGCCGTCATGCATCTCGCGCCACTGCTCCGTCCGCGCACGCCGCTGATCGCCTGCGCCAAGGGCATCGAGCACGGCACCCACAAGTTCATGACCGAAATTATCGCGGAGGCCGCGCCGAGCGCGATCCCCGCCATCCTGTCAGGCCCGAGCTTCGCCGACGACGTCGCGCGCGGCCTGCCGACCGCGGTGACGCTCGCCGCGCCTGACGAGGTGCAGGCGGCCGATCTCGTGCAGGCGCTGGGCTCGCCGACCTTCCGGCCCTATCACTCGACCGATGTGCGCGGCGTCGAGATCGGCGGCGCCGCCAAGAACGTGCTGGCGATCGCCGCCGGCATCGTCTCGGGGCGCAATCTCGGCGCCTCCGCGCTGGCGGCGCTGACCACGCGCGGCTTTGCCGAGCTGGTCCGGCTCGGCCGCGCCTATGGCGCGCGCAGCGAGACGCTGACCGGCCTGTCCGGCCTCGGCGATCTCATCCTCACCTGCGCCGGCCCGCAATCGCGCAATTTCGCCGCCGGTCTCGCGCTCGGCCGCGGCGCGCCGCTGCCCGCCGGCAAGCTGGCGGAGGGTCAGTACACCGCACCGGTGCTGGTCGAGCTCGCGGCCTCGCGCGGGGTGGAGATGCCGGTCGCGCAGGCCGTCGCCGCGATCCTGTCGGGCGCGGTCACGATCGACGCTGCGATCGAAGGACTGATGATGCGGCCGTTCAAGGCCGAGCAGTGAGCCGGATCGCTGGGCAAAAGCGCGATCCCCTTGCTCTAAACTGTTGACCCGGCGATGGCCGTCTTCTTTGATCCGCCCGCCGATCCATGCTGCAATCCGCGTGAGACCGGCGCTGCCGTGATCTGAGGACGATGAGCATATGAGCTACTGGCTGGTGAAATCCGAACCCTCGGTGTGGTCCTGGGACCAGCAGGTGGAGAAGGGCGCGAAGGGCGAGGCCTGGACCGGCGTGCGCAACTACACGGCGCGGCAGAATTTGGTGGCGATGAAGAAGGGCGAGCTCGCCTTCTACTACCATTCCAACGAGGGCAAGGAAATCGTCGGCATCGCCGAGATCATCAAGGAAGCCTATCCCGATCCGACCGACAAGACCGGCAAATTCGTCTGCGTCGACATCAAGGCGCACAAGGCCTTCAAGACTCCGGTCACGCTGGCCGCGATCAAGGCAGATCCGAAGCTGTCGGAGATGGCGCTCGTCAAACAGTCACGTTTGTCAGTGCAGCCGGTGACGTCGGAGGAATGGAAGCACATCTGCAAGCTGGGCGGAGTGTAGGGGACGACTGCGCTGTCCTAGCGTCAGTGACTCCCAATGCGAGCCTGGCGCGCGACACCGATTGTTGCGCGCCAGTGCGGCTCCCAGCGACCTCCAAAAAAAGAAAGGGGCCCCAGCTTGCGCTGGAGCCCCTCAACGGTCAGGGCATTGCCGGGTATTTGCCCGAACCGAAGTTGCGGACTTGGCCCGGTGGGGCCAAGTCCCGGGAGAACTCAGTAGTTGTAGGCGCGCTCGCCGTGGTCGGTGATGTCCAGGCCCTCGCGCTCCTGCTCGACGGTCGGGCGCAGGCCGATGATCACGTCGACGACCTTGTAGAGGATCGCCGAACCGATACCCGACCACAGCAGCGTGGCGACGACAGCCTTGATCTGCGCCAGCATCTGCGTGGCGAAGTCGTAGGTGCCGGCGTTGTTGCCGGTGATGTTGGTGTAGTCGGTGATGCCGACGCCACCCAGAGCCGGGTTGACCAGGATGCCGGTGGCCAGAGCGCCGATGATGCCGCCGATGCAGTGCACGCCGAACACGTCGAGTGCGTCGTCATAGCCGAGCGCGTTCTTCACGGTCGAGACGAAGAACAGGCAGACCGGAGAGACGATCAGGCCGAGCACCAGCGCACCGATCGGACCGGCATAACCGGAGGCCGGGGTGACGGCGACGAGACCGGCGACGGCGCCCGAGCAGATGCCGAGCAGCGACGGCTTGCCCTTGACCGCCCATTCGCACAGAAGCCAGGACAGCGCCGCACCGGCGGTCGCAACCATGGTGTTGACGAAGGCCAGCGCGGTGACGCCGTTCGATTCCAGGTTGGAGCCGGCATTGAAGCCGAACCAGCCGACCCACAGCAGGGCGGCGCCGATCATGGTCATGGTCAGCGAGTGCGGAGCCATCAGCTCCTTGCCGTAGCCGGTGCGCTTGCCGATCAGGACGGCGCCGACGAGGCCCGCGATGCCAGCGTTGATGTGCACCACGGTGCCGCCAGCGAAGTCGAGAGCGCCCGCCTGGAACAGCCAGCCGGCGTTGCTGGTGACTTCGTCGAGCTTGGCCTGGGCGGCAGTCTTGGCAGCTGCGTCGGTGGCGGCAGCGAGAGCCTTGGCCGCGGCAGCAACGTCATCCGGCGCGGGCACGTACCAGACCCAATGCGCGATCGGGAAGTAGATGAAGGTCACCCACAGCAGCACGAACAGCATCACTGCCGAGAACTTGATGCGCTCGGCGAAGGCGCCGACGATCAGGGCCGGGGTGATCATCGCGAACGTCATCTGGAACACGAAGTAGGCGAGCTCCGGAATCACCACGCCGTTCGAGAAGGTCGCGGCGGTGGAGTTGGCATCGACCCCGTGCAGGAAGGCCTTGGCGAAGCCGCCGACATATTTGGTCATGCTGCCGCCGTCGGTGAAGGCGAGCGAGTAGCCGTAGAGCGTCCAGACCACGCCGACCATGGCGACGATCGCGAACACCTGGGTCAGGACGGAGGCCATGTTCTTGGTGCGGACGAGGCCGCCGTAGAACAGCGCGAGGCCGGGGACGGACATCATCAGGACGAGGGCGCTGGAGATCAGCATCCAGGCGACGTCGCCCTTGTTGGGAACGGGGGCGGCTGCGGCAGCGGCGGCCGGCGCGTCTTCAGCGAACGCCACATCGGCGAGGCCTGCGACGCAGAGCCCTGCGACTGCGAGCGTAACCCATCCCGCGCTGGTTGGACGTTTGAACGTCATTTTCTTCTACTCCGTAAGTGTTCTGGTTTGAGCGCGAAATCAGAGAGCCGCAGCGTCCGCTTCGCCGGTGCGGATGCGCACGGCGTGGTCGAGGCTGATGACGAAGATCTTGCCGTCGCCGATCTGGCCGGTCTTGGCGGCCGAAGAGATCGCATCGATGGTCTTGTCGACCTGGTCCGACGGAATCGCGACCTCGATCTTGATCTTGGGCAGGAAGCTCACCGCATATTCGGCCCCGCGGTAGATTTCCGTATGGCCCTTCTGGCGGCCGTATCCCTTCACTTCGGTCACCGTGAGACCATGAACGCCGATGGCGGTCAGGGCGTCCCGGACTTCTTCGAGCTTGAATGGCTTAATGATCGCCATAACAATTTTCATGGGTCCTATCCCCGCTTGGGCCCGGCACGGACGTCACCGAGCGCTTCTTGTCGACTGAGGTTCACCACGCGAGCTTCACGACGCGGGCACAGCCGGGGGGCTAGAATCAAATGCCGTGCCAGACGGCTGGTCAGGGCTAACGAGCCGTGAATCCTGACCTTTTCAGCGTTGAGGGGGGTGGGATGGACCTGTGCCATTCCGTCGCGCCCAATCAATGGGCAGACATGCGCAATAAATGCGCATGTCAGGCTCAGGACACAAAGCTGCTCACTGAGCGGGCAGAATCCACAGACTCAGGACTGATCAATTGGCGCCGAATCCTGCAATTATTGCAGCGCCTCGCCATGCTGGGAGATGTCGAGCCCCTCCAGCTCGTGCTCGCGCGACACCCGCAACGGCACGAAGGCGCTGACCAGCTTCAGCAGTCCCCAGGTCACCCCGCCGGACCACACCAGGGTCACGGCGACACCATAGAGCTGGGCCGCGAGCTGCTTCGGGTTGCCCTCGATCAGCCCGGCGGTGCCGCCGATCGCCGCGGTGGCGAACACGCCGGCCAGCACGGTCCCGGTCAGGCCGCCGATGCCGTGGACGCCGAACACGTCGAGCGAATCGTCATAGTTGAAGCGGTGCTTCAGCGAAGTGCAGGCCCAGTAGCAGATGATGCCGGCCAGCGCGCCGATCACCAGGCCATGCCAGGGCGCGACGAAGCCGGAGGCCGGGGTGATGGTGCCGAGGCCGGCGACCGCGCCGGAGATCATGCCGAGCACCGACGGCTTGCGGCGGGTCGACCATTCCAGCGCGCCCCAGGTCACCGCGCCGGCACAGGCCGCCAGGTGCGTGGTGAGGATGGCCATCACGGCATGCGCGTTGGCACCCAGCGCCGAGCCGCCATTGAAGCCGAACCAGCCGACCCAGAGCAGGCCGGTGCCGACCACGGCGAGCGACAGGTCGAATGGCGACAGGTTCTCGCTGCCGTAGCCCTGCCGCCGTCCCATCACCAGCGCGGCGACCAGGCCGGCAGTGCCGGCGGAGAGATGCACCACGAGGCCGCCGGCGAAGTCGACGGTGCCGGCCTGGGCGAGGAAGCCGCCGCCCCAGATCCAATGCGCCAGCGGGACGTAGACGAAGACGAACCAGGCGACGCTGAACAGCAGGTAGGCCGAGAAGCGCATGCGGTCGGCCACCGAGCCCGCCACCAGCGCCACCGTGATGATCGCGAATGTCATCTGGTAGAGCATGAACAGCGCTTCCGGGATGGTCTTGGCGCCGGGATGAACGCTGTCCATGCCCATGCCGGCCAGGAAGGCGCGGTCGAGCGTGCCGATCCAGTTGCCGTCGCCGACGAAGGCCAGCGAATAGCCGAACGCGACCCACAGGATCGAGATCAGCATCACGGCCGCGAGGCTCTGCGCCATCGTCGCGAGCACGTTCTTCTTGCGGACCATGCCCGAGTAGAACAACGCCAGCCCCGGGATCGTCATCATCAGCACCAGCGCGGTGGCGACGATCATCCAGGCGGTATCGGCCGGCTCGATCGTGGACGGCGCTGCCGCCCGGACGGGTGTGGTGAAGATCGCAACGCCTGCTGCAGCCAAAGCTGCAGTCGCGCGCAGGCAACGAGACGCGCAGGCCCCCATGACAGTCCCCCCCCGGCATGTCAGATCAGATTGAAAGTTTCTCGTTCCGCCGCGCCGTTGCGGCGGGCGTGCAGCCGTTGCGGCTGCCTACAGCGCGTCGGTGTCGGTCTCGCCGGTGCGGATGCGGCGGGCGTGGTCGATCGGCGTGACGAAGATCTTGCCGTCGCCGATCTGTCCGGTGCGCGCATGCGTGGTGATGACTTCGACCGCCTTCTCGGCGATATCCGAGTTGACCGCGATCTCGATGCGCAGCTTGGGCAGGAAGTTCACGATGTATTCGGCGCCCCGGTAGATCTCGGTGTGGCCCTTCTGGCGGCCGTAACCCTTGACCTCGGTCACGGTCATGCCGTGGACGCCGATCGCTGTGAGGGCCTGACGCACCTCGTCGAGCTTGAAGGGTTTGATGATCGCGACGACGAGCTTCATGGTCGGGCCTTGGTTTCCTCGGGTCTTGGATAGCCTGTTTTTGGAGCAGGCTTCTTTTGGAGCAGGCTTCGGACGGCCAATGTGGCCTGTTCCTAGGCAAATGGCACAAATTCAGCGCAGCGTTAAGTGAAAACGTCAGGAGTGACCGATATCACTGAACGAAAGTCGACATCGCCCGACAGATTGAAGACGTTTTCCTGCGGCCTCCATTCAAGGACCACCCATGTCGAATCGTTCCTGGTATTACGCAGAGCAAGGTCAGCAACAGGGTCCCATTTCGGAAGACGAGTTGCGCGACCTGATTGCCCGGAGCGTCGTGACTGCGGAAACGTTGCTGTGGAGCGACGGCATGGCCGGCTGGGAGAAGGCCGGACGCATTCCCGGGCTGATGTCGGGTGGGCCGAGCATCGCGCCCGGTGGTCCGCCGGCCTTCGACCGCGGCGCCCCCGCCCCGGCGGGCGCGGTCTCGATCAAGCTCGGCACGTGGTCCTATCTGGGCTGGACGCTGCTGTACGTGATCGGCCAGTTCCTGATCGTGATCACGCCCTGGACCGCGGTCTATCTCTACCGCTATGTGGTGGAGCGGATCAGCGTGCCCGGCCGGCCGAACCTGTCCTTCATCGGGCAGCCGCTGGAAATCTGGTACGTTTTCGTCGGCATGGGCGTGCTGACCTATGTCGGCATGAGCGATCAGCCGATCATCAAGCTCGCCGCCGTCATTGCCCAGGCGTTCCTCGGCTGGATGGTGATGCGCTGGGTGCTGAGCCGGATCGCATCCAATGGCGAGCCGCTGCCGATCCATTTCGAAGGCAGCCCCGTCGTCTATTTCGCCTGGTATCTGGCGCTGATCGTGTCGGTCGTGACCATCGTCGGCTGGGCCTGGGTTGCGGCTGCCTGGATGCGCTGGATCTGCCGCAACATCCAGGGCACGCGGCGCGAGGTGGTGTTCAACGGCACCGGCCTGCAGGTGCTGTGGCGCACCCTGGTGTTCGTGCTCGGCTCGTCGGTGATCATCCCGATCCCGTGGCTGCTGCGCTGGTACAGCGCCTGGTACATCTCCCAGTTCGCGCTGGTGCCGCGGACCACGCAGCCGATGTAGGTCGGCTACGCCCGCCGCTCGCGAATCGATCCCTCCTGCGCGACGGAGGCGACCAGCGTGCCGTCGGGCTTGAAGATCGAGCCGCGGGTCAGCCCGCGGCCGCCCTGCGCGCTCGGCGAATCCTGCGCATAAAGCAGCCATTCGTCGGCGCGGAACGGCCGGTGAAACCACATCGCGTGATCCAGCGAGGCCGGCATCATGCGCTTGTCGAACAGAGTGCGGCCATAGCGTGCCATGACCGCGTCGAGCAGCGAAAAGTCCGAGGCATAGGCCAGCGCGCACATGTGCAGCGCCGGATCGTCGGGCAGCGTGGCCGCCGTCTTGATCCAGACGTGAATGCGACCGTCGTCGATCTTCTGGCCGAAATAGCGGCTGAGCTCGACCGGGCGCAATTCGATGGGCCGGTCGGATTCGTAATAGCGCCGGATGAAGTCCGGCATCCGCTGGAAGACCTCCTGGAACATCGGCTGCTTGGAGATCTCCTCCGCCGTCAGCTTCTCCGGCGGCGGCACGTCCGGCATCTTGTCCTGGTGGTTGAACGCGCTCTCTTCGTCGCTGTGGAACGACACCATGATCGAGAAGATCGCGTTGCCGTGCTGGATCGCGGTGACGCGGCGCGTCGCATAGCTCTTGCCGTCCCGCAGCCGCTCGACCTGGTAGATGATCGGTACCTGCGGGTCGCCGGGCAGGATGAAGTAGCAATGCAGCGAATGCGGCAGCCGGCCCTCGACGGTGCGGCACGCCGCCATCATCGCCTGGCCGATCACCTGGCCGCCGAACACGCGCTGCCAGCTGGTCTTCGGGCTGTTGCCGCGGAACAGGTTCACCTCGATCGGCTCGAGGTCGAGGATCGAGATCAGGTCGATCAGTCCCTTGGACATGGCGTCGTGCTTTCGCTGGCTCGGGCGGCCGCACCTGCCCCATCGAGGCTGGATCAGGCATCCGGAATTGACGGCCTCGGGTGGCAGCCCTTGGTTCACGCCCCTGTTTCGCCTAGCTATACTCCACCCGCAAGAGTAACCGTGAGCAGGGCGGCATGACGACACAGCGAAGCATTGTCATTTGTGGCGGGGCCTTTGCGGGCCTGGCGCTGGCCCTCGCGCTGCGACAGGGGCTCGGGCCCGAGGTGCCGGTCATCGTCGCCGATCCGGCGCTCGCCAACCGGCCGAGCCGCGATCCGCGCGCCAGCGCCATCGTCGCGGCCTGCCGGAAGCTGTTCGACGCGATCGGGGTGTGGGTCGACGTGGCGCCGGAAGCGCAGCCGATCCTCGACATGGTGATCACCGATTCCAGGCTGGAGGATGCGACCCGTCCGGCCTTTCTGACGTTCGCAGGCCAGGTCGAGGCCGGCGAGCCGTTCGCGCACATGGTCGAGAACCGGCTGCTGATCGATGCATTGGTGAAGCATGCCGAGGCCGCGGGCGTCGAGCTCAAGGCAATGCCGGTGACCGGCTTTGCGACCCGCTCCAACGGTGTTGCGGTGACGCTGGGGGACGGTAGCCAGCTCGAGGCCAGCCTGCTGGTGGCGGCCGACGGCGCGCGCTCCAAGCTGCGCGAGCGTGCCGGGATTCAGACTCATGGCTGGGATTACGACCAGTCCGGCATCGTCGTGACCGTCGGTCACGAGCGCGACCATGGCGGCCGCGCCGAGGAGCATTTCCTGCCGCCGGGGCCGTTCGCGATCCTGCCGCTGACTGGCAAACGCTCGTCGCTGGTGTGGACCGAGCGGCGCAGGGAGGCGCAGCGCCTGGTCGGGCTGAGCGCAGACGAATTCCACGCCGAGCTGGAGAAGCGCGCCGGCCTGCATCTCGGCGAGCTCAAGGTGCTCGACCAGCCCAAGGCGTTTCCGCTGTCCTATTTCGTCGCCCGCTCGTTCATCGCGCCGCGGCTGGCGCTGGTCGGCGACGCCGCGCATGTGATCCATCCGATCGCGGGCCAGGGGCTCAACATGGGGCTGAAGGATGTCGCGGCGCTGGCCGAGGTGGTGGTCGATGCGGCGCGGATGGGGATCGATCCCGGGCAGGTCGACGTGCTCGAAAGCTACCAGCGCTGGCGACGATTCGACACGATGGCGATGGGCCTCGCCACCAACTCGCTGAACTTCCTGTTCTCCAACAAATCGACCTTGCTGCGCACGGTGCGCGACATCGGGCTCGGCATCGTCGATCGCGCGCCGCCGCTGAAGGAGTTGTTCATCAAGCAGGCCGCAGGCCTCACCGGCGAGATGCCGCGGCTGTTGAAGGGCGAGGCGTTGTAAGACCTAGCGCGGGCCGGCGGCCGCGATGAAGCCGGCGACGGCTTCGACCAGGTCGGGATCGAGCGGGCGGTCCGGGTCGTTGTAGGAGGCGAGGTTCTCGTCCTCATTGGCGACGTCGACCAGCACGTGGTTCATCTCTGGCAGCCATAGCGTCTTGGCGGCCGGGGCCGCAGCGGCGAGCGCGACCATGTCGAGGCGGGCGACTTGGTGGTCGCGGGCGCCGCCGACGATCAGGATCGGGATCGTGATCTGCTTCAGCGGATCGATCGGGTCCTCGGCAAACGCAGAGCCGATGCCGGGCTGCATGCTGGGCGCGATCGGCAGCTCGGGCGGGGTGGGATCGACGATCTGCCCGGCCATGATGGCCTCGATCGCCTTGGCGACCGGCTCCATCTTGGCTGCCGGCAACTTCCGCTCGAGCTGCGCCTTGAGCAGGTCGCCCTGCCGCCGCGCCGCCGCCGCCAGCAGGACGAGGCGGTCGACCGGGGTGCGGCGGGCGGTGAGGATGGCGACCAGGCCGCCCTCGCTGTGGCCGACCAGCACGATGCGGGCGAACTTGCCGCGCAGGAAGTCGACGAGGGCGGCGGCGTCGCCGACATAGTCCTTGAAGCGGAAGTCCTCCGGCCGGCCGAACTCCGCCTTCCAGCCGCGCGCGCCCCGTTTGTCATAGCGCAGGCTGGCAATGCCGCGGGCAGCCAGCTGCTCGGCGAGCTTCTTCAAGGTCGCGGGCTTCAACTGCGGCCCATTGCCATCCCGGTCCGTCGACCCGGACCCGGCGATCAGCAGCGCCGCCGGCGGCCGTTCGACCCCTGCCGGGGTCGTCAGCACCGCGTCGAGCGCGCCGACGCGGATCGCGCTCTCCTCCGCCCGGGCCAGCGAGGGAAGCAGAGCCAAGGCCAGCATAAGCGCACAGCGGATCGCGGCGGAACGCATCGTCAGTCGATCTTCCGCGCTTCCTCGGGCAGCATGATCGGAATGCCGTCGCGGATCGGATAAGCGAGCTTCGCCGACCGCGAGACCAGCTCCTGCTTCGCCGAATCATACTCCAGCGGCCCCTTGGTCATCGGGCACACCAGGATTTCGAGCAGCTTGGGATCGACCGAATTGGCGGGGCGTTCGAGCGGGGCGTTCATGGCAAGGATCTCCGGCGGGCGTCTCTCTAGCACATCAGCGGCGCCGTCGTCACTCAAGGCGCGTGCAGGGCGATCCGGATCAACTCGGCGATCACGGCCTGCTGCTGCGCCGACGGCAACTGACGGTCCGACAGCGCGTTGCCGAGAAAGGCCCAGTACAGCACTTGCGACCGCGCCTGCGCGACGGGTTGGGGCAGGCCGTTGGCGGTGAGGAGGCTCTCGACATAGTTGAGCCGCCGCCTGTCGATCGCCTGCACGGCGTGGCGCGCAATCGGATCGGCGGCGGCCCAGCTGCGCACCGCCCGCTCCAACGTCAGCCTGATCGAGAAGGTGCGACGAAGCAGAACGGCGATGGCCGGTTCATCACCCGCGCTCGCCTCGATGCCGGTGATGATCTGCTCGGCGGCGATCTCACGCCAATGCTTGAGCAACGCGGCATGAAACGCCGAGACGTCGGCGAAGTGCCAATAGAAGCTCCCGCGCGACACGCCCATGGCCTTGGCCATCGGCTCGGCCTTGAGCGCGGTGAAGCCGCGGCTGGCCAGCACCTTGAGACCCTGGTCCAGCCAGTCCTTCGTCGAGAGCTGCTCGTTCATGTCGCCACCATTTTCGGCACCATACACAAGTGTATTGACGATCGCCAGCGCAAGGCGCATGCTCCATACACAACTGTATGGAGTCGATCATGCGTGACATGCTGCTGCAATGCGCCGGAGCCGGCGCGATCATCGTGGCCGTGATCCACGGCATCCTCGGCGAGACCGTCGTGTTCGCGCGCGCCACCATCTCGCCGGGGCGGCTGCGCATTCTGCTGCGACTGGTCTGGCAGGCCGGCACGGTGGCGTGGATCGGCTGCGGCGGGCTCCTGATCGCGGCGCCCTGGATGGGCTCCGAACCGGCCCGGCATTGGACCGTCGCCACGGCTGTCGTGGTGTTCGGCTTTGCAGCAGGCGCGAATGCGCTGGCAACGCGTGCGCGCCATGTCGGCTGGGTCATGCTCGCCGGCGTCGTCGTTCTCGCCGCCGCAGGCTATTGAGGCGCGCCTCATCTTTGCTGCAGGCCTGCTGCGCGACGGCAATCATTTCGCCGCGTTTTGCCCACGGACAGCGATGCGCGGCGACGATATGGCATGCAGGGGAAGTTCGTAACCAAACGATGCCGCTCGGCCTCCGGCGGCCCGGTGCTCGCCACTGCCGCGACACATTCGCAAAGAATGGTTCCAGCTTAGAAGGAGTCTCTTTGCAGACCTGGCGGCGGGCCGATTAGCTGTTCGTCGTCGCGAACGGGTACCGCGCCATCGATGCGGCCGCGGGCCAGTTCTCCGATTTGCTTGTCTTGATACGAGAGGACTGATCGATGTTGGTCGACGTGGTGCGGAAGTTGATCGTTGTGGGCGGAAGCGTCGGGATGCTGCTGCTGTCGACGGAGGCGCAGGCTGGCGGACCGAACGAGATCTGCCTGACCTATGCGAACGGGCAGTTCGAGCCGAACGAGCCGACGGTGCCGGCCGATGCGCCGCTCACCATTCGCGTCAAGAACATGGACGCCAAGGCGATGGAGTTCGAGAGCGAGACGCTCAAGATCGAGAAGGTGGTCGCCGCCAACAGCGAGGCGGTGCTCAACGTCCGCGCGGTGAAGTCGGGACGCTACGAGTTCCACAACGACTTCAACGAAAAGGCGCGCGGCTTCATCAACGTTCAATAGGACGGTCGTGCCATGCTCGCCGCACTGATCATCGTCTTTCGTGAAGTCTTCGAGGCCGGCCTGATCGTCGGCATCGTGCTCGCGGTCACCAACGGTGTGTCGCATCGGCTGCGCTGGATTGGCGGCGGCCTGCTTGCGGGGCTCGCCGGCGCCTGCGTCGTTGCGGCGTTCGCGGGCGCGTTGACGCAATTGTTCGAGGGCATGGGGCAGGAGATCTTCAACGCGGCCATCCTCGCAACCGCCGTGATCATGCTGACCTGGCACAATGTCTGGATGGCCCGGCACGGCCGTGAATTGGCGAGCGAGCTGCGGAGCATGGGGCGGGCTGTATCCGACGGCTCCAAACCGCTGATCGCGCTGGCGATCGTGATTGCGATCGCAGTGCTGCGCGAGGGCAGCGAGGTCGCGCTGTTCCTCTACGGTGTTGCTGCCTCGGGCGACGGCTCGGCTGGTGCATTGCTGGGCGGAGGACTCCTCGGCCTGCTGCTCGGTATCACCGTCGGCCTTGCAACCTATTTCGGGCTGATGCGGATTCCACCGCGCGCCCTGTTTAAGACCACGACCGTGCTGATCACGCTGCTGTCGGCCGGGATGGCCGCCCAGGCCGTGGTCTTCCTCGCGCGCGCCAATTGGCTGACGTCGCTCGATCGCGTGGTCTGGGATTCGAGTGCGCTCCTGCCGGAGCGCGGCGTCGCCGGCCGCACGCTCAAGGCATTGATCGGGTACACCGACCAGCCCACGGCGATGCAGCTGATGGTTTATGTCGGTGTGATCCTGGCCACCATTGGCCTCATGCGCCTCACGGCGATGCCGCCGGCGCCGCGCATCGCTGCGGCCGAATGATCACTGGAGCGGCGGATCGCCCGAGGTCCGCTTCTTGGCGAGGTCCATCTCGGTGACGGCGACCAGAATCTCGGCCCGGGTCTTCAGATCCGGAGCCTCGAGCATCGCCTGCTTTTCCGCCGGACCGTAAGGCGACATCATCGCCAGTGCATTGACCAGCGCCTCGTTCGGTGCCGCTTCGATGCCCGCCCAGTCCACTTTCAGATTGTTGGCCTTGAGGAAGTCGGTGAGCACCGCGAGCAGCGCCTCGCGGTCGACGGCGCTCTCGCCCTTGCGGGCGGTGAAATCGTCCAGGAACGGGAAGTAGTCGACCTTGCACTGACGGTAGGGCGTCAGCACCGTCATCTCCTCGACCACCTTGAAGCGCGATACGCCGGTGAGCTCGAGGATATAGCGCCCGTCGCCGGACTCGGCGAGCTGGGTGATTCGGCCGACGCAGCCGACCTTGAACAGGACCGGCCGTTCCTCGTTCGCCGAATGCGTAACGTCGGGCTGGATCATGCCGATCAGCCGATGACCGTCGCGAAACGCGTCATCGACCATCGCGAGGTAGCGCGGCTCGAAGATGTTGAGCGGCATTTGGCCGCGCGGCAGCAGCAGCGCACCGGCCAGCGGGAAAACCGGAATGATCTCCGGCAGCTCGGCGGGACCGCGATATTCGGCATTGATCGGCATGCGATACCTCGTGTCCGCTAAACCCGTGTCCGCTCGAAGTGCCCGCCCGGCTGCGATTAGGAGAACAGGATCGTCGACAACCGCTTGCGGCCGTCGACGGTCGCCTCGTCAGCGCCGCCCCAGGCTTCGAAGAACTGCACGAGCTGCTTGCGCGCGCCGTCTTCGTTCCATTTGCGGTCGCGCTTCACGATCTCGAGCAGGTGGGCGGTGGCTTCCGTCCGCTTGCCCGCGGCGTTGAGCGCGATGGCCAGATCGAAACGCGCCTGATGGTCGGCTGGATTGGCGGCGACCTTCTGTTCGAGCTCGCCGATGGGCCCGAGCGACTGGGCCTGCTCGGCGAGGTCGATCGCGGCCTGCACCGCCGAGACGGCCGAATCGTTGCGCTTGGCCTCGGGAACCTGGGCCAGCGTCTCCTTGGCCTGCTCGATCGCGCCGGTTTCGAGGTAGCATTTGGCGAGGCCGGCGAGGGCCGGGATGTTGGCGGCATCGAACGACAGCACCTCGGCGTAGATCTGGGCGGCGCCCGCCGCGTCGCCTTCGGCCATCACCGCCTCGGCCTCCTTGAGGATCTCCGCGATGTCGGGCTCACCGATGCCGGGTACGCCCTTGGTGATCTTCTCGATGAAGGCGTTGATCTGGCTTTCGGGAACCGCGCCCATGAAGCCATCGGCTGGACGGCCGCCGATGAAGGCGATCACGGCCGGGATCGACTGGATGCCCATCTGGCCGGGAATCGCGGGATGCTCGTCGATGTTCATCTTGACCAGCTTGACCTTGCCATTGGCGGCCTTGACGGCTTTTTCCAGGATCGGGGTCAGCTGCTTGCACGGGCCGCACCAGGGCGCCCAGAAGTCGATGAGGACAGGCTGACGCTTCGATTCCTCGATCACGTCCTTCACGAAGCTCTGGGTCGTGGTGTCCTTGATCAGATCCGGCACCTGCGGCGCCGCTCCGCTGCCCTGCTCAACAATGGTCACGGGGTCCTCGTCCGAAAAAGCTGGGGTGGACAGCGAGCCGGGAACCAGCCGCCGCCGCGCCTCAATACACGGTTTCCGTCACTTTAAGTGGCGGTCGCCGGTGAAATTTCAATCCATTCATGCAAGGGCCCGTCAATCGGCCGCCTCGGGCCGTTTCGAGGCGTCCGACACCCAAATTTGAAGGCCGCCGGCGTACGAAACCTGTCGCAGACCTGTTGCATTCGTCCACGGCATTTGGCATAGGTCTGCCCGTCGCTGGCGGCCACGCCGCCCAGTCGTCACGGATGCGGGTGTAGCTCAGTGGTAGAGCACGACCTTGCCAAGGTCGGGGTCGAGGGTTCGAACCCCTTCGCCCGCTCCAAAAGCCTCGCTCCGTCGCTGCCCCCTTCAGCGGCTTTTTCCCGAACGCTCGGTTATCGGATCGGCTAGGATTTTTCCCAGGCCGCGAGGACGTCGGTGAACACCCGGTCCCCGCTCGGACCTTTGCCGATGGCAAGGATCCCCCGGCGCTGGCTCGCATAGACGACCGGAATGTCGAACCATTCGCGGCTCGCGAGGAGCTGCTGGTTGCGCGTGCGGTCGGCTTCGACGTTGGAAAGGCCGACCAGGAACGAACCTTCCGTGATCTTGACGGCGAGCCCCGCGATCGGCGTACCGCGGGCCTTCTCCTCCGTCTTCATCAGGATACCCGGTACGTTGCTGATGCCGCCACCGACGAAATCGGCGGCGGGCCGGAATGTGAGCTCGGCGACGTGGCTGGCCGGCAAGGCCGGATCGTCGTTGCGCCGCAGTTGCAGGCTGACCTTCAGCTTGCGGTCGGGAATGTCGATCTCGGCACGGATCACCGGCACGGGCCGGCCCGATTGCGGGCTCTTGATCGTCTCGGTCCGCCACGTCACGGAGCCGGAATACCGCCTGCCCTGGGGATCGGAGGGATCTTCGTCATACAGCACGGCCAGGCCGGGCGTCCGCGCGTCCTGCGCCGCGGATGAGGCCACCGGGCTCGCAGGTGGAGGGGCGGACTGGCTGACGACCGGGCCACCAGCCTGCGCAGGCTTCGGTGCCGCGGGGGTCAGCGGAGCACCGCCGTCGACCAGCGTGAACATCACGAGAGGCTGCTGTGCCCCGTTGGTCGTACGCTCGACCGCGGCGTTGGTCTGGTTGAAAACCTCGATCAGGCGACGGCCGGGCTGCTGCAGCGATTCGGCGAGTGCGGCGGCGAAGGCGCCGTGACCGTCCCCGCCACGCTGTCCGATCGTGCCGGCCTGCGCGGCAAAGGACATCACGGTGCGCGCGGGCACGCCGACCGGAACGAGGCCGGCGGCGAGACCGGCGATGCCGCGCGCCGCGAAGGGATTGGAGCGGAAGGCGTCGAGGATGACCACGTTCTGGCGGCGCGCCGATCCGTTCAGCTCGCGCAGGATTCCGTTCAGATCACGCAGTTCCGTATCGAGGTCGGCGGCTTTCGTCGGCGCCGCGTCGACCGGCACGAGATAGTTGGTGCCGTTGAGATTGAGTCCATAACCGGCATAGTAGATCAGCGCGAGGTCGGCGTCGGCGATCCGGCCCTTGAACTCGGCCAGTGCGCGATCGAAGCCCTTCTTGTCGAGGTCGATCTGCGCGGCGCCGCCGCTCAAGGCGAAGCCAAGTTGGGCGAGCCGATCGGCGACGAGCCGTGCATCGGCGGCCGGCTCGTCCAGCAGCGGCGCACGCTCATGGATGGAGTTGCCGATCACCAGCGCCACGCGCTTGTCGGCCGCAGCGGGGCCTGCCGCGGTCAGCATCGACATGGTAACCATGATGACCACGAGAATGGCGGCTGACCATCGTCGCCCGACCCGGCGGATCCCCCGACGCATGCCCATGATCTCCCGTCACCCGATCTGCGTGTTCGTGGGCGAGTTTTACCTCACTTCGAACAAAACCGGAACAAGAAACATGGCAAAAGGGAGAAAATACCGTCGGTTTTAGACCACCACCGGCGTGCGGACGCGACCGGCATCGCCGAACACGCGCAGGTAGCGCGCGATCTCGGCCGGGTCGCCGGTCGACTTCTCCGGATTGTCGGACAGTTTCACGGCGGGACGGCCGTCGACCGAGGTCACCTTGCAGACCAGCGAGATCGGATCGAGATCCACCGAGCCGTCCGGCGTGCAGCCGACGAAATCGTTGGTCAGGTTGGTGCCCCAGCCGAACGACAGCCGCACCTGGTCGGAGAAGCGGTGGTGGATCTGCTCGATCGATTCGACGTCCATCGCATCGGAGAACACCAGCAGCTTCTGCCGGGGATCACGCCCCTTCGACTTCCACCAGGCGATGATCTCCTCGCCGGCCTGGATCGGCGGCGCGCTGTCCGGGCGGAAGCCGGTCCAGTCCGCCACCCAGTCCGGCGCATCGCGCAGGAAGGCCTTGGTGCCGAATGCGTCGGGCAGCGCGATCAGGAGGTTGCCGGCATAGGTCTGCCGCCACTGGTCGAGAATGCGGTATGGCGCGAAGCGCAGCTCGTCATCATCCTTGGCAAGCGCGGCCGCGACCATCGGCAGCTCATGGGCATTGGTGCCGATCGCTTCGAGATCATTGTCCATCGCCAGCAGCACGTTCGAGGTGCCGGTGAAGGAGGAGCCGAGACCTTCCTTGACCGCCTCGACGCACCAGCGCTGCCACAGGAAGCCGTGACGTCGCCTTGTGCCGAAATCCGATAGCCGCAGCCCCTCCAGCTTGCGCAGCCGCTCGACCTTGGCCCACAGCTTGGCCTTGGCGCGGGCGAACAGCACATCGAGCGCGAACCGGCCCTGGCCTTTCATCGCCTGCCGCGAGCGCAGCTCGTTGACGATGGCGAGCGCCGGGATTTCCCACATCGTGGTGTGCGTCCACGGCCCATGGAAGTGCAACTCGTACTGGCCATCGGACTTGCGCAGCTCGTATTCGGGCAGGCGGAAATTGGCGAGCCAGTCCATGAAGTCCGGCGAGAACATGTGGGTCTTGCCGTAGAACGTATTGCCGGCGAGCCAGATCAGCTCCTTCTTGGTGAAGCGGATGGTGCGGGCATGGTCGAGCTGCGCCCGCAGCTCGCCCTCGTCGATGACGTCGCCGAGCCGCACCCGCCGGGTCCGGTTGATGACCGAGAAGGTCACGTTCCGATTCGGGTAAAACTCCCGAATCATTTGCAGCATCAACAGCTTGTAGAAATCGGTATCGAGCAGGCTGCGCACGATCGGATCGAGGCGCCAGCCGTGATTATAGGTTCTGCTCGCGATGTCTGTGACTGTCATGAGATGGTTTTACAGCGCCGCTGGCGAACCCGCCACTGGGCTTTGTCGCAGGTGACCTTTGCGGCCGCTCGCGGTGTCCTCCGACGTCGTGAGCACTACTGGGCCAGCGGCGGCACGCCTGGATCGAAGCCAAGCGCCTGCTCGGCCCATTTGGCAACGCGAAGAACGTGGAGGTCGTTGCGATAGCGGCCGGCGATCTGCACGCCGAGCGGCAGGCCATTCTTGCCGAACCCGGCCGGCAGCGACACCGCCGGCGCGCCGACAAAGGTCCACGGTGCGCAATATTCGGCATCGCCGGTCCAGTCGAGGCCGCGCGGGGCTTCGCCGAAGGCGGGCAAAGTCAACACGGCGTCGAAGCCGTCGAGCTCTGCGGCGAGGGCCTTCTGCCGCTCGGTCTGTGCCGCCTTTGCCGTGAGATACTCCATCGCGGTCTTGGTCCGCCCGCTCTCGACGTGCCCCTTCATGACGTCGCTGACCCGGTCCGGGTAGCGCGCGATCAGATCGGAGAAGATCGTGGTCGCCTCGCTCAGCATGATCGTGGTGATCGCATCCCAATGCACGGCGTCGAGCATCGGAAGCTCGATCTCCTCGATCACGGCGCCAGCGCCGCGCAGCTTCGCGACGACGGACTCGAACACGGCCTTCTGCTCAGGCTCGGCGCGCTCCCATTTGGCGAAGCGCACGATCGCGAGCCGCGGTCCGGCGAGCGGCGCAAGTCCGTGCGCACTGTCTACGCTGAAGCCCGGCAGGGGGCGGCCGTGCACATCATCGGAGCTGGTCCCCGCCAGCAGCGCGAGCGCGAACGCGACGTCGTCGACGCGGCGTGCGAAGAAGCCGACATGATCGAGCGAGGGGCTGAGCGGATGCACGCCGACGCGCGGGATCGCGCCGAAGCTCGGCTTGAAGCCGACGACGCCGTTGAAGGCGGCCGGCCGGATCACCGAGCCGAGCGTCTGCGTGCCCAGCGCGAGCGGGACCAGCCCGGCGGCGACCGCTGCGGCCGAGCCGGACGACGAGCCGCCCGGCGTGTGCGCGGGGTTCCAGGGATTGACGGTGGGTCCGGGATGCCGCCAGGCGAATTCGGTCGACACCGTCTTGCCGAAGATCGTCGCGCCGAGCGCGCGCAGCCGCTCCACCACCCAGGCATCCGCCGCCGGCACGTGATCGCGATAGATCGGCGAGCCGTTGGTGGTCGGCATGTCCGCGGTCGCGATGATGTCCTTGATGGCGACGGGAATTCCGCCCAGCGGCCCGGTCCTCGGTGCGACGTCGTGCGGCAGATATTCGAAGGCCTTGAGCTCCGGCTCGATCGCCTGCGCCCTGTTCAGGCATTCTTGACCATGGCTCGCCGCGGCCGCCGGGTCAGCCGCGAATCGTCGCAGCAAATCGAGAACGCCTGCGCCGGCCTTCGGCAGGGGGGCATCGAACGGCTCAGTCATTGGCATCCTGCTCGGCATGAGTCTTGAAGGCACTGAATACGCACAGCGCCATGTCGCCCGCTCACCCTAGCGACTGCGGATCGGTGAGCCAATCGTGCGCAGTCGATGAGTGCGCATGAATACAGCGCATGGCAACCGCCGCCGCTCCGGCAACGACCGGTGCGCTGCAAACGCGCGCACATCGATCGTGCATGTCGGCACGCGAGACATGCAAGCCGCGATCAAGCAAGCTTGGCAGCAATGCGCTTCTCACTCGCTCAGGATGTGCTACCATTTTCACGCCTGACCTTGGATCTGGTCGGCCAAAGAACGTCTCCAAACACGTTCCGATAAGTAGACGCGGCCAAACGAGCTGCCTCATGGGAGTGAAGCGATGACATCGGCTTTTCACCGAAGCGTTCTTGCGCTTGCAACGATCAGTCTTCTCGCCGGCACCAGCATTGCCGGCGCGCAGCAGAAATCCGACGCGGGTAAGCCGCTCAAGAAATACGAATCCGGCACCAAGGAATTCTGGACACATCCACCGGACGACTGGTTCCTCGGGGACGAGACCGAGGCGCAGAAGGGCTTGGCGCCGCCGTCAGGACCGCCGACCGGCGCATCGGATGCCGAGCTTGCCGACCTCGTCAAGAAGGTGAAGCTCCCGCCGGGCTTCAAGATGGAGGTCTGGGCGTCCGGCGTGCTCGCCGCGCGGCAGATGGCCTGGGGCGACAAGGGCACGCTGTTCGTCGGCTCGTTCGGTCTCGGCAACGTCTATGCGATCAGCGACAAGGGCGGCAAGCGCGAGGTCAAGACGGTCCTCAAGGGCCTGAACATGCCGACCGGCCTCGCCTTCCAGGACGGCAATCTCTACGTGATCGCAGTCGACAAGCTGATCAAGTACGAGAACGCCGAGGCCAATGTCGACAATCTCGGCCAGGGCAAGGTCGTCTATGACGACATGCCGTCCTACGCCGCGCATGGCTGGAAATACATCGCGGTCGACAAGGAGGGCTGGTTCTATCTGCCGTTCGGCCCGCCCTTCAACATCGGCATTCCGCCGACGTCCGTGTCGCAGATCCGCCGCGTCGATCCGCGGACCGGCAATGCGGAGATCTGGGCGCTCGGCGTGCGCAACAGCGTCGGTGGCGATGTCGATCCGCGCACCGGCAAATACTGGTTCACGGAAAATGCGCGCGACTGGGTCAGCGACGATCTGCCGAGCGACAAGCTCAACATGATCTCGCGGATCGGCGAGCATTTCGGCTATCCCTATTGTCACCAGGGTGACATGCCGGATCCGAAGTTCGCGATGGGCCACAAGTGCTCCGAGTTCACGCCTCCGGTGCTGAACCTCGGAGCGCACGTCGCGCCGCTCGGCATGAAGTTCTACACCGGCGACCAGTTCCCCGCCGAGTACAAGAACAACATCCTGATCGCCGAGCACGGCTCCTGGAACCGCCACAAGTACCAGGGCGCACGGATCATGCGGGTGATCGTCGGTCCGGACGGCAAGGATGCCAAGCAGGAGGTGTTCGCCTCCGGCTTCCTCGAGGGCGACCAAGGCTATCTCGGCCGTCCCAACGATATCGTCCTCGCCAAGGACGGCTCGATCCTGGTGGCGGACGACTGGGCCGGTGCGATCTATCGCATCAGCTACGAGAAGAAGTGAGCCTCTGACAATAAGCGGGGCTGCGCGCTGCCATCCAGGCGGCCGCAGCCCCAACTATTTTGGCTGTCGCGCGTTGATGACAGGCGCGGCGCCGCGAGCAGGACTGCTCGCGTGACAACAATGATGGGAGCTCGAACCCCCGCGATGAATCCAGGGAAACGTAGAATGCGCCGGGCGATGGCGGCCGCGTCGATGGTCGTTGTTCTGGGGCTGCCGGCCCATGCGGCCGATGTTGCCGCGGGCAAGGCGAAGGCCGAGCTCTGCGTCGGCTGCCACGGCGAGAACGGCATCTCGCAGACCGAGAACATTCCTTCGCTCGCCGGCCAGCAGGATCAGTTCATCCAGTGGCAGCTGGTGTTCTTCCGCGCCGGCACGCGCAAGAACGAGGCGATGAAGCCGATCGTCGAGCAGCTCACGAACGAGGATATCCGCAATCTCGGCGCCTATTTCGCCTCGCTGCAGCCGGCCAAGTCGCCGCCGGACGATGATCCCGATCTGTCGAAGAAGGGCGCCGAGGCCGCCGCGGGCCGCCGCTGCGCCTCATGTCATCTCGACAGCTACGCCGGCACCAAGGGTGTCGCGCGGCTCGCGGGCCAGCGCGAGGAATATCTCGTCAAGGCCCTGCACGACTACAAGAGCGGCCAGCGCGTCGGCGGCAGCCAGGCCGCGATGACGGATGTGGCGTATCCGCTCTCGGCGGAGGAGATCACCGCGCTCGCGCATTATCTCGCGCATTTGTAGCTCAATCTCGGCCAAGCAAAAGGCGTCGTCCCGGCGAACGCCGGGACCCATACGCTGCGGCGGTCGTGATCGGCAGGATGCCTATGACCAGCCCGCCTCAAATCGCTCCCTGGGGGTATGGGTTCCGGCTCAAGGCCGGGACGACAGCGGTGGGCGTGGCGGCATCGTGGTTCACAGATACACTTTACGCGCTTGTCGCGCGTGGGAGTAACTACTTTCCCCGTTGCGCCTCGTACACCTTCAGCTGCGTATAAGAAATCCGGAGCCGCGGCACCGGCACCTTTGCAGCGTCGGCACGTGCTACCAGATCGCCGATGACGTGATCGGCTTCGACCGGCAGGCCGGCGCGGAGGTCACGGAACATCGAGGCGGTCATCGGCGAGCCCTCGGCGGTGATCATGCCGGAGACGCGCTGGAAGAAGGCACCGGCCGGAGGATATCCGGCCGCTGCTGCCACCGCGCTGCATTCGTCGAGCATGCCGAGCAGGAAGTCCTTGCCGCCGGGTGCGGTCAGGATCACGCCGACCGGCGCGCGCATCAGGGTGGTGGACGCAGCGAGCGAAGCGAGGAACACCCACTTCTCCCACATGTCCTGCATGATGTGGTCGCTGGCCGAGGCATTGAAATTGCCGCGCTGGAAGATCTCGAAGATGGCGCGGACGCGATCGGACGAACCGCCGTCGCGTTCGCCGAAGCTCAGCGACTGCATCGGCTGCAGCTGCACCACCTCGCGGCTGTCGTTCAACGTCGCGGCGATGGCGCACAGACCGCCGAGCACCCTCGCGCGTCCAAATTTGGCATCGAGCACGTCGAGATGCTTCATGCCGTTGAGCAGCGGAATGATCGCGGTGTCGGGACCGACGGCCGGCGCGAACGACGCAATCGCGTCGTCGAGGTCGAACGCCTTGCAGCTCAGCAGCACGACATCGAAATGCTGTTTCAGACTGTCGGCCTGGACGGTCGGCGGATTGGGCAGGGTGACGTCGCCGGCCGGGCTGCGGATGATCAGGCCGGCACTGGCCAGCTCGGATGCGCGCCGGGGGCGGACCAGGAACGTAACATCAGCGCCGGACTGCAGCAGCCGGCCGCCAAAATAGCCGCCGATCGCGCCGGCGCCGACGACGAGAATTCGCATGGTGGATCCCTCTGTGAGCGGTCCGCATCATGCAGAAGCGAATGGCGAATGGCGAGTCGCGAATGGGGATGGGCTCCATTCGCTATTCGCTACTCCCTATTCGCCCCTTACCATTTTTCGCCGAACGGCCGAATCTCCATCTCGAAGGTCCAGGCGCTCTTCGGCTGCTGGTAGAGCTGCCAATACGCACCGGCGACGGAGGCGGGCGGCATCAGGAGGTCGGGGTTGTCGAGGGCCTCCTTGCCCCACAACTGCGCGCGCCGCTCCCGCACCCAGGCGGTGTCGACGCCGGAATCGATGATGAGGTGGGCGACATGGATGTTCTGCGGCATCAGCTCGCGCGCCATCGACTGCGCCACCGCGCGCAGGCCGAACTTGGCGGAGGCGAACGCCGCAAAGCCCGGGCCGCCGCGCAGCGACGCGGTCGCGCCGGTGAAGAAGATCTTGCCGCCGCCCCGCGGCAGCATCAGCCTGGCCGCCTCGCGGCCGGTGACGAAGCCCGCCCAGCACGCCATCTCCCAGACCTTGCGGAACACCCGGTCGGTGGTCTCCAGGATCGGGAAGTTGACGTTGGCCCCGACGTTGAAGATCACGACCTCGAGCGGCGCATGCCTGTCGGCATCGTTGAGGAAGGCGGTGGTCTCCTCCTCCTTCCGCGCATCGAGCGAGCGTGCGACGATGCGGCCGCCGGCGGCTTCGACCTCGGCCACCAAGGGAGCCAGCTTCTCGCCGTTGCGCCGGCCGGCGAACACGGTGAAGCCTTCGGAGGCGAACTTCTTGACGATCTCGGCGCCGATATAATCGCCGGCGCCGATCACCGCGACGGTGGCGTTGCGCTGTTGCATGCTGGGGGTCTCCGTTCTCACCACGTCGTCATTGCGAGCGCAGCGAAGCCATCCAGAGTCGTGAGGGTCGCCCCGGATGGCTTCGCTGCGCTCGCAATGACAGAGTCACCTGCCGAGGATGAATTCTTCGACGTCGCGCAGCTGCTCCTTGCCGAAGAACATCTCGTTGCCCACGAAGAAGGTCGGCGAGCCGAACGCGCCGCGCTCGACGGCGCGCTGCGTGTTCTCGACCAGCTTCGCCTTCACCTCCGGCTCCTGGGCGCGGGCGAACAGTCTGGCGCCGTCGAGCCCGGACGATGTGACGGCAGCGATCGCGATTTCGGGATCGTCCATCTTCTTCGGCTCGCGCCACATGTGGTGGAACGCCGCGTCGACATATTGCTCGAACACACCCTCGAGCTGCGCGGCGATCGCGGCGCGCATCAGGTTCAGCGTGTTGACCGGGAAGTTCGGGTTCCAGACCCAGGGCTGCACATGGTAGCGCTTGAGGAAGCGCTGGGTCTCGATCTCGTGAAACTCGCGCTTGTTCTTGATGCCGGCGAGCGACTCGGCCGGCGACCTGTTGTTGGTCGCCTTGAAGATGCCGCCGAGCAGCACCGGCACATAGTAGAACTGGACGCCGATGCGCTTGACGATGGCCGGGATCGCCTCATGGCTCAGAAAGGCGTTCGGACTGCCGAAGTCGAACAGGAACTCTGGCGCGGGTCGGCTCATGGACGGTCTCCTCGAAGCTTTTTCACATTGTGGTCCAGCGCCGCGGCGGCGTCCAGGATTTTATGATGACCGTCATATTGCAGCCGGCGGCATGCAGCCGCCGGCGCCTCAGATCATCCGCTCCACCGTCCGCTTACGCCAGACCAGCAGATAATAGCTCATCTGCAGCAGCATCATGGTTGCAAACGTGATGGGATAGGCGAGCCAGACCCCGTCGAGGCCGATGCTGCGGCTGAGCCACGTCGCGACCGGCACCTCGATGGCGATGATGGAGAAGGCCGAGATCGCCAGCGGCATCCACACCGTGCCGCCCGCGCGCATCGCCGCGGAGAACGTGGTCGACAGCCCGAACAGCACCGAGCTCCATAGGACGATGTGCAGCGAGCGCTGCGCCACCTCGATCACGGCGGGGTCGGTGATGAACAGCCCCATCAGGCTGCGCGAGAACAGATAGCCGAGTGCGACCAGGCCGCCGGTCAGCACCACGTTCATCTCGACCCCGGTGCGCACGATGCGGCCGATCTGCGCCGCGTTGCCACGGCCGATCGCCTGGGCGCCGAAGATCGAGACCGAGATCGCGATCGACAGCGCCGGAAACTGCACATAGCCGAGAACCTGGTTGACCGCGCCATAGGCCGCCGTGGCGTCCGAGCCGAAGCCGTTGACGAGCCCGATCAGAACCATCTCCGCCAGCGACATCACGATCATGCCGATGGCCGCGGGAATGCCGAGCCGCAGCACGATGCGCAGCAGCCTGGGATCGGGCCGCATCCCCCTGAGAAACGCCGCATCGATCGCCAGCGGATGCTTGCGCCGGCGCAGATGGAGATGGAGCAGGGTGAGCGTCAGCAGCGTCGAGATCGCCGAGGCCCAGGCCGCACTGGCGACGCCGAGTTGAGGCGCGCCGAACCAGCCGCGGATGAACACCGGCGTCAGCACCAGCCCGAGCAGGGTCGAGGCGGCCAGCGCGGCGAGCGGGGTCACGGTATCGCCGACCGCGCGCAGCTGCGACGACAGCATGATGTAGGCAAATGTCAGCGGCATCGTGATCATCATGATGCGGGCGTAGCTCGTGGCGGCATCGAGAATGTTGGCGGGCGTGGCGAGCGCGGTCAGCAGCTCGCGGCTGTAGAGGCCGCCGAGCGCGATCAGGCCGGCGAGCAGCAGCGTGACGGTCAACGTCGTGCCGGCAATCGCCTTCACCTTCAGGATCTCCTTGGCGCCCCAGGCCTGGCCGATCAAGACGCTGGCGCCGGAGCCGAGACCCATGACGAAGGCGACGAAGAAGAACATCGCCGGGAAGAACACGGACACCGCGGCGAGTGCGTCGACGCCGATCATCTGGCCGAGATAGACGTTGTTGATGGTGCCGAACAGCGATTGCAGGATGTTGCTCAGCATCATCGGCGCGAGAAACGTCAGGAACGGCTTGCGGAGAGGCGCGGGAGTTGACACGGCATGGGTCCGTCGGCCGACCTGCGATCGAGGCGCAGCCGCGTTGAAGGAATTGAAGCGAGAGCGGGCCGCGGACGGCCGCTCTCGCTGGCGCTCTTGGTCAGCGGCACTCAGTCCGCGCGGTGGCGATGGGCGAGCGCCACGACATGGTCGCGGATGTCGGTCGGCCAGTCCGCGATCAGGGCGGCGAGGCGGCCGAGATCCTCGGCGAAGAGCGCCCGCGACGCCTCCTCGAACCCCGGCAGGTCGCTGCCGATCGCCGACATCACATGATAGGCGGCATCGCGGGCCTCGCGGGCACGATCCTTGTCGCCGCTGGCGCGGCGGGCCTCGTGCACCAGCTTGCGCAGCGCCACCGAGGCGCCGCCCGGCTGGGCGCTCAGCCATTCCCAGTGCTGCGGCAGCAGCGTGACCTCGCGGGCGACGACGCCGAGCTTCGGCCGGCCGCGACCGCGCGGCTCGCTCGGCGGCTCGTCGGCGGCGGCCCGCGTGTCCGCGGGGAGGCGCGCCAGGATCTCCCGATCGCTGCCTCGCAGATCGAGGTCGATCGGACGTCCGGTGCGGTCGCTGAGGATCGTCACCGCCGCGGTCGTCGCAGGGCCGTGCTTCAGCGCCAGCGCGACCTTGGGGAGCGGCCCGGCCGCAATGCGGGTGTGGCCGGCAAAGGCGGTGTAGGTATCCATGTTCGTCAATCCCTTCGGAAGAGCTCAATTAAACCCGGATAAAAATATTTGTCAATATTACCCGGGTAAATAGACGGACATTCTGGGACGCATCCCACGCCTCGCCGAAGCCGTTCCGTCCTGCTACGGAACACCGCCTGCCACTCGATCTCTCCCTGGGGCCTCTATGCTGACCGTTCATCATCTCAACAACTCCCGCTCGCAACGTGTGCTCTGGCTGCTCGAGGAACTCGGCGTGCCCTATGAGATCATCCGCTACGAGCGCCAGCCTGACATGCGCGCGCCAAAGGAGCTGCGCGCGATTCATCCGCTCGGCAAGTCACCCGTGATCACGGACAACGGCAACACGGTCGCGGAATCCGGCGCCATCGTCGAATACCTGATCGAGACCTACGGCAATGGGCGGCTGATCCCGCCGCCGAAGACGCCGGAGCGGCTGCGCTATTCATACTGGCTGCACTATGCCGAGGGCTCGGCGATGCCGCTGCTGCTGCTCAAGCTGCTGTTCAACATCATGCCCAAGCGGGCCCCCGCCCTGCTGCGTCCGCTGGTGCGCAAGGTCTCCAACCAGGCGCTGACGACCCTGGTCAATCCGCAGCTCAAGCAGCATATGGCGTTCTGGGAGAGCGAGCTGCGGACCAGCGACTGGTTCGCCGGCAACGACTTCACCGCCGCCGACATCCAGATGAGCTTTCCGCTGCAGGCGGCCGCGGCGCGCGGCGGGCTGGAGCAGGGCCATCCGCGCGCGATGGACTGGCTCGCCCGGATCGAGGCGCGGCCGGCTTACAAGATCGCGCTGGAAAAAGGCGGGCCCTACGAAGTGGGTCGCTGAACACTACTTCGCGGCGGTCGCAGGCGATTCGGTCGCGGCGATCACCTCGCGCACCAGCCGCGCGACCCCCTTGATGTCGCCGTCAGGATCGACGGAATCGCCGAGCCGGACCACGACCATGTGCTGGCTCGGCATGATCACCAGGCGCTGGCCGAGCAGGCCGAAGGCGAAGAAGGCGTCTGCGGGAATGCCGGCGCGGGCGCGGCCCAGCGCGTTGGCGTGCTGGCTGCGATTGGTCCACAGCCCGGCGCCATAGTCGGTGTCGAGGGTTGCGGTCGCCGACATCGCCACCCACCCCTCGGGCAGGATCCGCATCTTGCCGGCGACGCCATCGCCAAGATACAGCAGCCCAAGTCTCGCCCAGTCGCGCGCGCTCGCCAGCATGTTGGCGTGACCCTGCAACGTTCCGGTGCCGTCATATTGCAGCGTCGCGCTGCGCATGCCGAGCGGGTTGAACAGCTCGCGCCAGGCGAGCTCGATGGCCTGCTCGGGCCCGCCGGCGACATCCCGGACGATGCGGGCCAGGATCTGCGTGCTCGCGCTCGAATAGGCCCAGCGCTGACCGGGCGGCGCGATCAACGGCGCATGGACGGCAAAGGCCGCCATGTCACGATGGATCTCCATCTGGCTCGACGGATCGAAGCCCGAATTGGTCTCGTCCAGCGCCAGCCCTGATGTCATGCGCATCAGCTGCTCGATCGTGATCGCGTGCCGGCCATTCCCGGAATCGCGCCATTCCGCGACCGGCGCCGGCATCGACGGGCTGAGCTTGCCCTGCCGCGTGAGAATCCCGAGCAAGGCGTTGGTGACCGTCTTGGTCATCGAGAAGCCGATCAGCGGCGTATCGACGCCGATGTTGGGGGCATAGCGTTCCGCGATCAGCCGGCCGTCCTTGATGACGACGACGGCCTTGGTGCGCCGGAACGGCGGATTGGCCGGCTCCTCGAAGGCGTGATCGAGCGCGGCCTTGAGGGCGGGCTCGGTGGGCTCCACCGCGCTTGGCTGCGCAAAATCAGGCAGCGCCGGCGCCGGACCGGCGGCGCGCAATGCGCCGACGTCGCTGTGCGGCACGTAAGGCGGCTTCTGACCTTGCGGCGAGACGCAGCCGAGCCCGTCATGAAACGTCGCGCGGGTGGCGTGCAGGCCGAGCAGCGAGGCTTCCACCATCCGCATGTCGGTTTCGATGCGGTAGCGCATCACGGCGCGCAAGCGGCGCAGGCCCGGGCGCTCCATCGTTTCCGCGAATACGGTGTGCGGATCGAGGCCCGAGACGAACGTCTTGGCGCAGATCATCTGTGCCACCGCCGTCGTCGCCGCGCGCAGCGCCCGGTCGGGCCGATAGGTCAGCCAGCCCGCCACCAGCAGACCCGCAAACACCAGGAGACCGACCGAAAATCTTCGCAAGTTCACCAGAACGCCTGAATCGTTTCTGCGAGCGAGCCACGCTGCGCCCTGGCATTCTTCTAACCCGGCTTCGGCACCTCGCCAACGGAAGGACACGGTGGAACGCCCCAACGGGGCGGCGGCAAATCGTCATCCGGGGCAACGACATCCGGCATGGCGCGGAACCGCGACGCCGCTATCCGCACTGGCATCAACGCCCGGCGGCGGTCGCGCCCTTGCTGCGCGGATCGGGCGCGCCGACCGGCCCGGCCGGCGTCACCAGGATCGAGTTGGCCGACGTTCGCCCCATCGGCTCCTCGATCTTGTGACCCCGCGCCCGTAGCTCAGCCAGCACATTGTCGGCAAAACCCTTCTCGATCCGCACCTCGTCCGGCATCCATTGATGATGCAGGCGCGGCGCGTTGACCGCCTCGCGAACGTCCATCTGATAGTCGAGCACGTTGACGATCACCTGCAGCACGGTCGAGATGATCCGGCTGCCGCCGGGCGAGCCCGTCACCAGCACCGGCTTGCCGTCCTTCAGCACGATCGTCGGTGACATCGACGACAGCGGCCGCTTGCCCGGCCCCGGCAGATTCGCCTCGAAGCCGACCAGGCCGAAAGCGTTGGAGGCGCCGGGCGCGGCGGTGAAATCGTCGAGCTCGTTGTTGAGCAGCACGCCGGTGCCTTCGGCGACCAGGCCGACGCCATAGGGGAAGTTCAGCGTGTAGGTGTTGCTGACGGCGTTGCCGTCATTGTCGACCACCGAGAAATGCGTCGTGTTGCTGCCCTCGCGGAGCGGCTTGATGTTCAGCACATCACCGGCGCTGGTCGCGCGTGCCGGATCGATGCTGGCGCGCTGCTGCGCCGCATAGTCCTTCGACAGCATCGCGCGCACCGGCGCATCGACGAAAGCGGGATCGCCGAGATAGCGCGCGCGGTCGGCATAAGCGCGCTTCATCGCCTCGACCAGGAGATGCAGCGAGGCCGGCGAGCCCTGCTTCAGCTCGGCGAGCGGAAAGCCCTCGAGGATGTTCAGCATCTCGATCAGCACGGTGCCGCCGGAGGAGGGCAGCGGCATCGAGACGATGTCATGGCCGCGATAGCTGCCGCGCACCGGCGCCCGCAACGCGGGCCGGTAGGACTTCAGATCGGTCGATGTCATGATGCCGCCGGCATCCTGGATGGCCTTGGCGAGCTTGTCGGCGACCGGCCCTTCGTAGAAGCCGCGCGGTCCCTGCTCGGCGACGGCGGTGAGCGTCGCGGCGAGGTCGCGCTGGATCAGCCGGTCGCCTTCCTTGAGCACCGTCCCATCGGGACGCATGAAGATCGCCGCGGAGGATTTCCACTTCGCCAGTCGCGGCGCCATCATCGGCAGCGTGACCGCGACGTCGTCGGCAACGGGGATGCCGTCGCGCGCCAGCACGATCGCCGGATGCACCAGTTGCGCCAGCGTGAACTTTCCCGAGCCGTATTTCTCCAGCGCCAAAGCCAGCCCGGCGACCGATCCGGGCACGCCGATCGACAGCGCCGAATCGCGCGACTTGCCGATGTCGGGCTTGCCGTCGGCGCCGAGGAAGATGTCGCGCGTGATGGCGGCAGGGCCGGTCTCGCGATAGTCGATCGCGATGTCCTCATTGGACTTGGCAAGGTGAATGACCATGAAGCCGCCGCCGCCGATGTTGCCGGCGACCGGATAGGTCACCGCCATCGCGAAGCCGGTGGCGACTGCGGCATCGACCGCGTTGCCGCCGAGTGCGAGGATGCGCTGGCCGACCTCGGCCGCAATCCGCTCCTGCGCCACCACCATGCCATGCGCAGGCGGATCGGCCGGCAACGCAACGTTCGGCGGCAGCGGGATGTCGATGCCCTGCGCATCCAGCGCGCGTGCCGGCGGGCCACCGGCCAGCAACAGCATGAAACCTGCCGACGCCATCAGGCCCGAAAGGAGTCGTCGTCGATCAAACGTGAACGTGGACATGGAGATTCTGCCGCTGCTGACATCCGCCTGGGACGATCGGATGTTATAGGGCCGCGTCGCCGGCGTAAAACGCGACACCGTGATCCCAGGGGATTTTCGCATGGCCGTCACCACGATCGAGACCACCGATGCGGCTGACGGCCGAACCTATCCGGGACGGGCGGCCGTCGTCAGCTGGATCTTCTTCGATTGGGCCACGCAGCCCTACTTCACGCTGATCACGACCTTCGTCTTCGCGCCCTATTTCGCCGCCCACGTCGCGCCCGATGCGGCGAGCGGTCAGGCGCTGTGGGGCTTTGCCACGGCCGCGGCCGGCATCGTCATCGCGCTGCTGTCACCGCTGCTCGGCGCCATCGCCGATGCGACCGGACGGCGCAAGCCGTGGATTGCCGCGTTCGGGGCGATGCTGGTGATCGGCTCCGGCCTGATGTGGATCGGGCGGCCCGGCGCACCCGAACTGATTCCGCCGCTGCTCGCGGCCTACGTGATCGCCACCATCGGCGTCGAGTTCGCGACCGTGTTCAACAATGCGATGATGCCGACCCTGGTGCCGCCGGAGCGCATCGGCCGCCTGTCCGGCACCGGCTGGGCCACCGGCTATGTCGGCGGCATTCTCTCGCTGATCATCGTGCTCGGCTTTCTCGCGGCGAATCCGGACAGCGGCCGCACCTTGTTCGGACTCACGCCGCTGTTCGGGCTCGATCCGGCGACGCATGAGGGCGACCGCATCTCCGGGCCGCTCACCGGCCTCTGGCTCATCGTCTTCGTACTGCCGATGTTTCTGTTCACGCCGGATTTTCCGGCGCGGCACCGGCTCGGCGCGGCCGTGCGCGAAGGCCTCGATCAATTGACGAAGACGTTGCGCAGCCTGCCGCAGCAGCGCGACATCGCGCTGTTCCTGCTCGCGAACATGATCTACACCGACGGCCTGGTGTCGCTGTTCGCATTCGGCGGCATCTATGCCGCGGGGACGTTCGGCTGGAACACGATCCAGATCGGCACTTTCGGCATCATCCTCGCCGCCGCCGGCACGTTCGGCGGCTGGCTCGGCGGCAAGCTCGATGATCGGCTCGGGCCGAAGCGGGTGATCGCCGGCAGCATGAGCCTGCTGCTGCTCGCGATCATCGCGATTCTCCTGGTCAGCCGGGATTCGATCCTGTTCATTCCGGTGGCGCCGGCCTCGCCCGGAGGCCCGCTGTTCGGCTCGTGGCCCGAGCGCGCCTACCTGCTGCTCGGCTGCATCATCGGGGCCTGCGGCGCGCCGCTGCAGGCGGCCTCGCGCTCGCTGCTGATCCGGATGGTGCCGCGCGACCGTGTCGCGCAGTATTTCGGCCTGTTCGCGCTGACGGGCAAGGTCACGTCATTCATCGGCCCGCTGCTGATCGGCATCATCACCGCGGCGACCGCGAGCCAGAAGGCCGGCATGGCCGCGCTGGTGCTGTTCTTCGCGACGGGGTTGATCCTGCTGGCGCGCGTCAACGTAGATCGACGTGCAGGGCAGGGCGCGTGACACTTGCCCCGCCGTCATTCCGGGGCGCCCGGAGGGCGAGCCCGGAATCCATACTCACGATCGTGGTTATGGATTCCGGTCCTGCGCCTTGCGGCGCATCCCGGAACGACGGCGAAGAGTATGGTCGCAATCAGTGCCGGAAATGCCGGACGCCGGTCAGCACCATCGCGATGCCGTGCTCGTCGGCGGCCTTGATGACCTCGTCGTCGCGCACCGATCCACCCGGCTGGATGACGGCGGTGGCGCCGGCCTCGATGCAGGCCAGCATGCCGTCGGCGAATGGGAAGAATGCGTCGGAGGCGACCACCGAGCCCTTGGTCAGCGGCTCGGCGAGCTTCAGCTCCGTCGCGGCATCGAGCGCCTTGCGGGCGGCGATGCGCGCCGAATCGACCCGGCTCATTTGTCCGGCACCGATGCCGACGGTCGCCGAGTCCTTGGCATAGACGATGGTGTTGGACTTCACATGCTTGGCGACGCGGAAGGCGAAGCGCAGGTCGCGCAACTCGGCGTCGGTCGGCGCGCGCTTGGTCACGACCTTCAGCGTCATGTCGTCGACCACGGCGTTGTCACGGCTCTGCACCAGCATCCCGCCGGCGACGGTCTTGGCCGTGAGGCCGGCCTCGCGCGGATCGGGCAGCGCGCCGGCCAGCAGCAGCCGCAGGTTCTTGCGGCCGGCGATGATCGCGATGGCCTCCTCGGTCGCATCGGGCGCGATGATCACCTCGGTGAAGATACCGGTAATGGCGCGCGCAGTGGCTGCGTCGAGCTTGCGGTTCATCGCGATGATGCCGCCGAACGCCGAGGTCGAATCGCAGGCCAGCGCCTTCTGGTAGGCGGTGACGAGGTCCGAGCCTTCGGCCACGCCGCACGGATTGGCGTGCTTGACGATGACGCAGGCCGCGGTGCGCGCCGGGTCGAACTCGGCGATGCACTCATAGGCCGCATCGGTGTCGTTGATGTTGTTGTAGGACAGCTCCTTGCCCTGCAGCTGGCGCGCGGTGGCGACGCCGGGGCGCCGTCCGGGCAGCGCGTAGAACGCCGCGTGCTGATGCGGGTTCTCGCCATAGCGCAGCGACTGGATCAGCTTGCCGCCGAAGGCACGATAGTCCGGCGCATCGTTCTGGATGGTGTCGGCGAACCAGTTCGAGATCGCCGCGTCATAGGCGGCGGTGCGCGCATAGGCCTTGGCGGCGAGCCGGCGGCGCAGCAGCAGCGTGGTCGAGCCATCGTGGCGCGCGAGGTCCTCGAGCACGGCCTCGTAGTCGTTGACGTCGACGACGACGGCGACGTCCTCGTGGTTCTTCGACGCCGCCCGGATCATCGCCGGGCCGCCGATGTCGATGTTCTCGATGCAGTCGCTGAACGGGGCGCCGCGCTCGACCGTGGCCTCGAACGGGTAGAGATTGACGACGAGCAGGTCGATCGGCGCGATGCCGTGGGTCTTCATCGCCTCGGTGTGCTCGTCATTGCCGCGGATCGCGAGCAGACCGCCATGGACCTTCGGATGCAGCGTCTTGACGCGGCCGTCCATCATCTCGGGAAAGCCGGTGAGGTCGGAGACGTCCTTCACCTTCAGGCCGGCGTCGGCGATGGCCTTGGCGGTGCCGCCGGTGGAGATCAATTCCACGCCGCGCGCGGCGAGTGCGCGCGCGAAGTCGGCGAGGCGCGTCTTGTCGGAAACGGACAGGAGAGCACGACGAACGGGACGAAGCTGATTGGTCATGGCGGGCAGAATCCTTGTGCAGGAGGTTCAGTTGCCCAGGCGCACGGCGGTCGATCCCGCGCTCCCCGATGGTGCTCCATCCAAAGTCGCCAGTCGCGCGAGAGCCGGGCTCATACCAGCTTTTGCCGGCGGCGACAACGGGGCGCTCCTGCCGCTGCGCCGTCATCGAGATTCCGGGTTCAAGGCCTGCGGCCTTGCCCCGGAATGACGGTGTTTGTCGCAGGCTCAGTGAACCCGCCGATGCTGCGGTCTACAGCGGCAGCTCCGGCTCGCGCCGTGCGTTCCTCCGCGCGTTGGTCTCGCTCGGCGAGGTCGACGAGCGGACGAAGCTCCAGCGGATGGAGGGGGCCTGCTGGGCGTCCTGGCGGATCACGAGCTGGGTGGTGCGGCGCGGGCCGTCATTGCCGGCGAGGAACACGCTGTCCTCGAGGTCGACGCGGTCCTCGAAGGTCTCGAAGGTCCAGACCTCGCGATTGGGCAGCACCAGCATGGCGCCGCGGCCGTCGCTGAGCCGGCTGGCTTTCACCGCGGGATGCAGATGAAAGCGCAGCGTGTAGTCCGAGCCGCCGCCGCGCAGCCGCGCACCTTGCGCCGGCGTCACGGTGTCCTCGCCGTCGAGCCGCGCGCCGTCCTCGGCGGCGACCAGCACCCGGCGATGGATCAGGCCGAACTTGGCGGCGTAGCCGTTGTGCGAGGTCGACAGCACCGTGCCGTCGGGCACGACCTCGCGGAAATTCTCCACCCGCGTCGGGCCCGACACGATCGGCGCGCCGTGCAGCAGGCGCTTCATCGCCGACATCTCGACGAAGGTGCAGGACGAGGTGTTGTGATAGGTGAGCGTCGAATGCGCCACCGTTGAGCGCGCGAAGGTGCGCCAGTTGTCACGCCCGGTGGACGGCATGCCGCAATTGATGATGATGCGGCTCGTCCCCGACGACAGCTCGAAGGCGAGGCAGCCGGCATGCGCCTCGTGGCTGAGATGCGGCGGCGGCGGGGGGCCGGTGTCGACGATGACCGTCATCTGCCCGGCATCGAGGCGCTGGAAGCCGGAATGCGGCATGCTGGCCATCGGCGTGCCGTGCGTGTCGTCATAGGCGAGCAGGGTCGCCAGCAGGTCGGACGGCGTACCGCCCATGCCGTTGAACAGCGCCATGTTGCCGTCGCCATGCCGGAAGAAGCGCAGCATCGGCATCATCCGGTCGATGGCGTTGAGCAGCGCCGGGGGCGGGGCGATGTTGCGCGCGGCGAAGGTCTGGCGCAGCGGCAGCAGGTCGATCAGGAGCTCGATCAACGCGCCGGGGTTGCGCGAGACGTGCCCGCCATCGGGCAGGATCTGCCGCTGCAATTCGTCGGAGAGTTTTCGGCTGGCGCTGCGGATGTGCTTGGCCTGGTTGGCGAGGCACAGCGCGGCGTAACACAGTGCGATCAACACCTGCAGCCGTGGCGCTCCGTCCGGGATGTCGATGGTCGAATAGCGCAGATAGCGGATCTCGCGGGTCAGCCCGCGCAGATAGCGGCGGTAGAACTTGCCGTCGGAATCGGCGAGCACCAGCGGCGCCTGTGACAGCAGCGAGATCACCCGGCGCGCCAGCACGTCGGCCCGGCGGCTCAGCGGATGACGTCCGATCTGGTTGGTGATCCAGTCGTCGACCAGGGCCCGGGCATTGGCGCGGGTGAGAGCCGTATCGGCTGCGCGAAGATGCCGCAGCCAGCCGAAGCCGAGCAGGGCGACCTCCCAGTCCTCGGACGGCGGCTCCAGGTCGAAGATCGAGCGGCCATGGCAGGTCACGATCTTGCCGGCGAACACGAATCGTCCGGCATAGATCTCGGCCGCCCGGGTGGCGTCGGAGGTGCGCAGGTCATGCGGCGCAATGATGAGCCGATCGGCCCGGCCCGGCCATAATCCGGATACCGATACCGATACGCCGCTGACATTGGACATCAGGCTGCGCGCAAAGCGGCCCAGAACCAACGTCGATATGCGTCTGCGTTGAGCGGCGGACACGCCAAGCCTTAGGTCGAGAGGGGGATTCGGTTGCGGACCCTTAGTAGATCGCAAATGCCGCCGATACACCATTTTTGGCCCCGATGCAGCATCATCGCGGGACCAGAATCTGGTGCAAAATCAGGATTTAACGACTAACGCAACGCCGACGCCCTCAACCTGCTACCGCAAATGAGGCGGTGCACGGCGCGCACGATGACACGCTCAAGGCCGCCGCTCCAGTCTCGCCGCATAAAAACCGTCGAGGCCGCCGAGCCGCGGGTCGGCGTGGGGCAAATGGCACGGCAGGGTGCGCAGGTCGCCGGCCGGCGTCACCAGCTCGGCCAGTCCGGCCACCTCGGCCGGGTCGATCGGAACGCGGCGAAGCTCGGCGCCGCCGGCGAGAACGTGGTCGACCACTTGCTCGCCCTCCTCGGGCTCGAGCGAGCAGGTGCAATAGACCAGGGTTCCGCCCGGCTTGAGCAGGCCTGCCGCCCGGGTCAGCAGCCGGCTCTGGGTGCCGGCCAGCGCGGCGATGTCGGCTTCGCTGCGTAGCCAGCCCACGTCGGGATGGCGGCGGATGGTGCCGGTCGAGGTGCAGGGCGCATCGAGCAGGATGCCGTCGAACCCGCCGCCGTCGGCCGGCTGCCATTCGGCGGCGTCGGCCACGACCGTGTCGGCCGCAAGCTGCAACCGGGTCATGTTGTCCTTCAGCCGGCTCATCCGGGCCGGCGAGCGGTCGACGGCGGTGACCCGGGCGCCGCCATGGGCGAGCTGGGCGGTCTTGCCACCCGGAGCGGCACAGAGGTCGGCCATCGTCTTGCCGGCGACATCGCCGAACAAGCGGGCCGGCAGCGCGGCGGCTGCATCCTGCACCCACCACTGGCCCTCGGCGAAGCCCGGCAGCACCGTCACCGAGCCATGCAGCACGGTGCGCACGGTTCCGGTCGGCAGCACCTCGCCATGTAGCCGGGACGCCCATTGCGCCGGGTCCGACTTGACGGTGAGGTCGAGCGATGGCTCCTGGCCGAGCGCCGCGGCAATGTCCTTGGCGGTCGCCTCGCCGTAATGGTCGGTCCAGCGCTTCAGCAGCCAGGGCGCAATGTCGAGCGGCTGGCCCTTGGCATCGTCGAGCAGGCCCGCGCCCTCGCGGGCGCAGCGCCGCAGCACGGCGTTGACCAGCCCGGCATATTTCGCGGCTCGGCGGTCGGCCTGCACCAGCCGGACCGACAGGTCGACGGCCGCGTGGTCCGGCACGTCCATCCACAGGATCTGGGCGGCGCCGATCAGCAGCGCGCTCTGCGCGCGCGGCGCATCGGTCGGAACGCCGCGGTCGAGCAGCCGCGACAGCACGTGGCCGAGCGTGCCGAGACGGCGCAGCGTGGTGGCGACGAGACGGCGCATCAGCGCGCGGTCACGGTCGGCGAGCTGCTTCAGGCCGGGATGGGCTCCGGCGCCATCGAGCTGGTCGTCGAGCGTGCGGTGCTTGTGCAGAACCCCATCAACGACGTCGGCGGCGATTCGCCGCGCCGCGAGGCCCGGGACTTCGGAAGGAGTCGCAAAACGCGGCGGGGGCATGCCTGGGAATTACTCGCGAAAAGAAGAAAGGCAGTTCCGCGACGATCGGGTGCATGCCATCAGCTTGCGGGTCCTCTGCCACCGGAATATGCCAAATGTAAGAATCGGCTCTGCTTTTATTAGCCCTGTTTTTTCATGGGTGGGCACACGATCTGATGAGGTCGGGAACGAACCGGTTCAATGGTGGAATGGTACGATGAGCAACGAGCCCGAGAACGAGCCCGAGAACGAGCCCAAGAGTGAGCCGAAGCGCAAGCCCGCATTGGCCGTGGTCGCCAGCAACGAGTCGCCACGCAAGCCGTTGACGCCGGCTGCGCAACGCGCACTCGCCGAAGCCGAGGAACGCCGTCGGCTCGCGGCCGAGCAGGCCCAGCCGCGACCGAAGGAGTTGCAGGGTCCCAAGGGGCCGGAGCCGACCCGCTACGGCGACTGGGAACGAAAGGGCATCATCTCGGACTTCTAAAGCCCGATGAGATCAGGATGAATCCCTCATCACGCTTTAGGTTGTGGTTTGCGCATGATCTTCTCGGAAAACCGCTGCGCACTTTTCCGGATCACGCTTTAGCGGGCCGATGCATCGGCAATGGATCGGCGCTCAGACGTAATGATGCTCGCGCAGATGGCGGACGATCAGCTCGGCTGCAGCCTCTGCCGACAGCGCCCCGCCATCGACGGTGATGTCGGGCTTCTCGGGCACCTCGTAGGGCTGGTCGATTCCCGTGAAGTTCGACAATTCGCCGGCGCGCGCCCGCTTGTAGAGGCCCTTGGGATCGCGCGCCTCGCACGTCGAAAGCGGAGTCGCGACATGGATCTCGATGAACTCACCATCGTCGAAGCGCCGGCGCGCCATGTCGCGGTCGGCGCGGAAAGGTGAGATCAGCGACACCAGCGTGATCAGGCCGGCGTCGACGAACAGTGCGGCGATCTCGGTCACCCGGCGAATGTTCTCGACCCTCGCCTCCGACGTGAAGCCGAGATCGCGATTGATGCCGTGGCGAAGATTGTCGCCGTCGAGCAGCATCGTGTGACGGCCGAGCTCGCACAGTCGCCTGTCGACCAGATTGGCGATGGTGGATTTGCCGGCGCCGCTCAATCCGGTGAGCCAGAGCACGCAGGGCTTCTGCTGCTTCAGCCGCGCGCGCATCGATTTGTCGACGTCGAGCGTGTGCCACCTGACGTTCGCCGGCCGCCGCAGCGGCGCATCGACCAGGCCAGCCGCGACCGTCCGACGGCTGAACGGGTCGATCAGGATGAAGCTGCCGAGATCGCGATTGTCGCGATAGGCATCGCAGACCAGCGGCCGATCGAGAACCAGTTCCACACAGCCGATCTCGTTGGCCTCCAGGGTCAGCGCGGATTCCCTTGCCATCGTCTCGATGCAGACGCGATGCTTCATCGTCGAGATCACGGCGCCGATCGACGACGTCCCGGACTTGAGCACATAGCGGCGGCCGCGCCGCATCGCCTCGTCGTCGAACCAGATCAGGTGCGCCGCGATGTGGTCGGTCACCATCGGCGGCGTGCCGGAGGTGAGCACGTCGCCGCGGCTCGCATCGACCTCGTCGGCGAGCAGCAGCGTCACCGACTGTCCCGACACGGCCTGCCGCAGCCGGCCGTCGGCGGTGACGATGCCGGAGACGCGGCTGCGTCGGCCCGAGGGCTGCACGACCACGGGATCACCACAATGGACCGTACCGCCGGCGACGCGGCCGCTGAAGCCGCGAAACTCGGGATTTGGCCGGTTGACCCATTGGACCGGAAAGCGGAATGGCCGGCTCTCGATGCCGTCGGACACGTCGACCGCCTCGAGATGCTCCATCACGCTCGGTCCGTCGTACCACGGCATGCGCGCGCTGTTGCCAAAGACGTTGTCGCCGTCGCACGCCACCACGGGAATGCATTGCACGTCGGCAATTCCGAGCTGCTCGGCCATGGCGCGGAAGGCCACCGAGATTGCAGTGAAGCGGTCGGCGTCGAAGCCGACCAGATCCATCTTGTTGACGGCCACCAGCACGTGACGCACGCCGAGCAGAGCGAGGATATGGCTGTGGCGGCGGGTCTGGCTGACGACGCCCTTGCGGGCGTCGACCAGCACCACGGCGAGCTCGGCATGTGACGCGCCGGTCGCCATGTTGCGGGTGTATTGGACGTGGCCCGGCGTATCGGCGACGACGAAGCGGCGGCGCCGGGTGGCGAAGAAGCGGTAGGCGACGTCGATCGTGATGCCCTGCTCGCGCTCGGCCTGCAGGCCGTCCACCAGCAACGCGAAATCGAGCGCCGGCCCGGCGGTGCCGGCCACCCTGCTGTCGGCGGCGAGGGCGTCGAGCTGGTCGTCGAGCAGCATCTTGGAATCGAACAGCAGCCGTCCCACCAGCGTGCTCTTGCCATCGTCGACGCTGCCGCAGGTGACGAGGCGGAGGGTCGGCTTGTCGTCGGTGTGCGTCCACGCCGACTCGCGCGTCCGGTCCAGG
Source organism: Bradyrhizobium sp. SZCCHNS2022 (assembly GCF_032377575.1). Taxonomy (NCBI): domain Bacteria; kingdom Pseudomonadati; phylum Pseudomonadota; class Alphaproteobacteria; order Hyphomicrobiales; family Nitrobacteraceae; genus Bradyrhizobium; species Bradyrhizobium sp. SZCCHNS2022. The sequence continues at coordinate 6,033,986 of NZ_JAUHHZ010000001.1, forward strand.
ATTGCGGAGTGAGCAGCCATCAGAAATAGCCCTCCACCTTCTTGCGCTCCATCGAGGCGGCGCTGTCGCGATCGATCACGCGGCCCTGCCGCTCGGAGGTGCGCGATGCCGCCATTTCCCGCACGATCGCCGCGAGATCGGACGCCGTCGACGCCGTTGCGCCGGTCAGCGGATAGCAGCCGAGCGTCCGGAACCGGATCGACCGCCATTGCGGGGTCTCACCGGGTTGCAGCGGCATGCGATCGTCGTCGACCATGATCAGCGCGCCGTCGCGTTCGACCACCGGCCGGAGGCTGGCGAAATACAGCGGAACGATGGGAATGGCTTCGAGCTGGATGTAGTTCCAGACGTCGAGCTCGGTCCAGTTCGACAACGGAAACACGCGCATGCTTTCGCCGGGGGCGAGCAGAGTGTTGTACAGATTCCACAGCTCGGGCCGCTGGTTCTTCGGATCCCAGCGATGGGTGACACTGCGATGGGAGAAGATGCGCTCCTTGGCGCGCGATTTTTCCTCGTCGCGGCGCGCGCCGCCGATGGCGGCGTCGAAGCCGTGCATCTCCAGCGCCTGGCGCAAGGCCTGGGTCTTCATCACGTCCGTGTAGAGCGCCGAGCCGTGGACGAAGGGGCTGATCTCCTGGGAAAGGCCCTCCGGGTTGACGTGCACGAGAAGCTCGAGCCCGAGCTCGCGGACGCGCTGGTCGCGGAATGCGATCATCTCGCGGAACTTCCAGGTCGTGTCGATGTGCAGCAGCGGAAATGGCGGCTTGGCCGGATGGAATGCCTTCATGGCGAGGTGCAGAAGCACCGAGGAATCCTTGCCGATCGAATACAGCATCACCGGCTTGCGGAATTCGGCCGCGACCTCGCGCAGGATGGCGATGCTCTCGGCTTCCAGCCGGCGCAGATGGCTGAGCGCCGAAGGTTGCGTCCCAGCCGCCGACGGCCGGAGGGCGGATGCGCCTCCGGCGGAGTAGTGACTTGGACCGTTCATGCAGCCACTCCCGCACGATCGCCGAACAGGCGCGCCGACGTCGCCGCGTTCAGGCCGAGGTCGCGAATGCAGGCAGCGACCGAGTCGCGATAGACGGCATTGACGCCGCAGCGCTCCAGCACGCCGAGCTGTGCATCGGTCAGCGTGCTGGTCGGGCGAGACTGATAGCGGTAGGCGCTGTCGGAGGTGTGGAGGTTGGGCACCTTGTAGATCGCCGCCTCGGTCGGGAAAATGACGCGTGCGTTGGTCCCGTGCCCTTGCTCCGGCTGCTGCCAGGAGGTGACGGCGTCCTCGGCAAAGCAGCCCGACAGAGCGAGGCGGTCGAACAGCACGCGGATCGATGAGATCGGCTCCTTGCTGACCTCGTAGACATAGTGCGTGACTGCGACGTCCTGCTCGCTGGCGTAGCTGCAAACCCGCGCTGCGCTGAGCGCCGCGATGACGTAGTGCGCCAGCAAGGTGGCTTCCGAAGCGCGCGAGATCAGCTTGTCGAGCCAGGACGCCAGCGCGCTGGCCGGCTCGCGGTCGAGCGCGATGAGATGCAGCCGGTCCGGCGGATAGCCGGCGTCGATCAGCAGCTTCAGAGGATTGAACAGGCTCTCCGCAAGAACGTAGGGCCCGATCGTTTCCTTGCTGAAGATGCGCGGCGTGTCGCTCGCCGAGGGCACGATCCAGGGCGACAGGGGTTGGCCCACCTGCGCATCGCGCAACATCGCTTTCAGCGGCTGGTAGTATGACGGCATGCCTGTCATGCCGAACAGGTTGCTCAGCGCTGTCGATCCGACCCGCGCCTTGCCGCAGGCGAAGTAGAGCATTGGGAAGTCCCCGGCCGCGCGAGTCCGGAAGCTCTCGGCGAGGCAGTCCGTCACCTCGCGCATCAGGGTTTCGAGCGTCGTGGTCCGGGTCTGGAACGCGCCGACCGGCGACAGGGTCATGGTGTCGAGCGATCGATGATCGTGCCGGATCAGGTCGGCCATCAGTTCGATCGAGCCGGCAGTGGTCATGTCGAAAATCATGAGCTTGCTCCTGGGTGAGCTTGAAAAAGGATTAAAAGAAACGGCCTCGGAAATTGATTGGCGCCCACCTGGCGAGTCGGTGCAGCCGTCGTCCGGCTGCACCGAGCCGGTCAGGCTGCGCGTACGGTCTCTAGAAACTTCTCCACCTCCACTTTGAGATTGCTGCTCTGGAACGTCAGCGACCGTGCCGAATCCAGCACCTGCCCCGAGGCCCTTCCGGTGGCGCTGGCGCCACGGTTGACCTCCGTGATCCTTTCGGCGACCTCGGCCGTGCCCTTGGCCGCTTCGCCGACATTGCGCGCGATCTCGCGCGTCGCCGCGCCCTGCTGCTCGACCGTGGCAGCGATGGTCGTTGCGATGTCAGAGATCTGGGTGATGGTGGCGCCGATCTCCTTGATGGCGGCGACGGACTCCTGCGTCGCGGCCTGCATGCCGGCGATCTGCGTGCCGATGTCCTCGGTCGCCTTGGCGGTCTGAGCCGCCAGCGCCTTGACCTCGCTGGCGACGACGGCGAAGCCGCGTCCGGATTCGCCGGCGCGCGCCGCCTCGATGGTGGCGTTCAGCGCCAGCAGGTTGGTCTGCTCGGCGATCGCCGTGATCAGCTTGACGACGTCGCCGATGCGGCCGGCGGCGGCTTGCAGCTCGTTGATGCGGGCATCGGTCCGTTCGGCCTGCTTGACCGCCTCGTCGGCAATGCGGCTGGAATCGTGGACCTGACGGCTGATCTCGGTGACGGAGGCGCTCATTTCCTCGGTGGCGGAGGCAACGGCCCCGACGTTCGTCGACGCCTCCTCCGACGCCGCGGCCACCATTCCGGACAGCGACTGCGTCTGGTTGGCCGTGCCCGTCAACGTGTCGGCCGCGCCCTCGAGCTGATGCGCCGCCGACGAAACCGTCGTGACGATGCCTCCCACCGCCGCCTGGAACGCATCGGCCAGCTTGATCATCTCCACCCTGCGCTGCTGCGCGGCGATCTTCTCCTGGTTCTTCTGGTCGAGCTCCATCTGCTCGATGCGGATCAGGTTGTCTCTGAAGGTGCGAGCCGCGCGCGCATTGTCGCCGACCTCGTCGCCACGCTCGGTGTAGGGAATCTTGACCGCCTTGTTGCCATTGGCGAGTTCGAGCAGGACTTCGCCGACGCGCCGGATGGGGCGGGCGATGGTGAGCGACGAGAACACGGCCGAGCCGATCAGGATCAGCACCACCAGCGCGCCGACGACGATCGCGACGTTGCCGACGCGCTCCATCTCGGCCGACAACTGGCTCTGCCGCAGCGACAGCATGTCCGTGGCGATCTTCACACCTTCGCCCAGCCGCTTCCTGATCTCCTGATCGGTGGTGACGACCGTCTCCTCGAAGATCCGCCGGCTGGCCTCGTCGGCCTTGAAGTAGTCCAGCGCCGCCGCCTTGAACGCGGTCGCGGTGGTGATCAGCTCGTCGATCCCGGCCTGGATGTCCTTGTTGTTGGTGAGCTCGCGGGACTTCTGCAGGTCGGTGAGCAGTCCGTCCAACCCGGCGGTCACGATGTCGCGTTGCGCCGGATCCGAGGTCGCGCCGAAGCGCCAGCTCGCAGCGCTGACCGAGGCCATGGTGGCATCGGCCGTGCGCAGTTCGGATTCGATGCTGAAATGCACGGGGGATGCGAGCAGGCTTGGCAGGCTCGTCAGCTTGGGAAAGCTGCGCTTCCAGGCGTCGAAGGCCTGGTTGCGGGCCGCGATCTTGGCGAGAACCTCGCCGCGCGCGCGCGCGAAATCGGCGCCGGCTGCGGCGGACTTGTCGATGAACTGGCGAATCTCCGCATACAGCTGCTGCGCCACGGCGCGGGTCGCGCGCTGACGTGCGGCCTCGACTTCACTGCCGGCGGCGGCGAGGTTGCCTTGGAGCGCCTGCAGGCTGGCCTGGAGCCGGTCAGGCGTCGTCGCCCGGGCGATTTCCTGCTGGTTGAGCTGAGCGCGCAGCAGCGCCGCGTCGGCGCCCTGCGCATTGGACTTGTTGGCCATGTTGATGACGGCCAGGCGAGTCAGTTCGGCGATCGACTGGTTGCCGACGATCTGGTTGGCCAGCATGCCCGCGACCAGGAGCACACCGATCCCCGCCGTAGTCCCGAGCTTCGTTCCTATCTTGAAATTAAACCCGAACATCCCACTCCCCAGAGTTGTATCTGGGTAGTAGGCTCAACCAAGATTAAGGAAGTTATAAATACCGCAGACCGTACAACTACAGGTAAAAAGTTCCGTTCTGGAACCGCTCGGAGGGAGTCTATTCCAGAAGCCCTGGCTCCCCGATGTGCGGGCGTCGTCGTTCAGCGCGTCACCACCACGGTCGTGCCGATCGACACGCGCTCGTAGAGGTCAGTGATGTCCTGGTTGAGCATGCGGATGCAGCCATACGAGACGTAGCCGCCCACCGAATTCGGCACGTTGGTGCCGTGGATCGCATATTCACCGCCGGCGAGCGTCAAGGCGGCGACGCCCATTGGATTGCGCGGCGAGCCGCCGGGAATGACGTCCGGCAGTTCCGGCTTGTCGCGCTTGACGGCGGCGGGTGGAGCCCAGGCCGGATTCTTGTACTTGCCGTCGATCTTGGTGGTGCCGGCCCATTGCCGGCCCACCTTGCCGACTCCGACCGGGTAGCGCATGGCGTGGCTGCCATCGAGCACGAGGTAGAGCTTGCGCTCGCCTGTCCTGACCACGATCGTGCCGGGCGAATAGTCGCCGGCAATGCCGACCAGCTCGGGCCGGGCTGAAGCCGTGCCGGCCGTCGCCAGTGTGGCGCCGATCGCCGATGCCGCCACCATCACCGCCTTTGCCAAGGCCAGCCTGATCGCTGCCATCCGCATCGCATCCCCCTTGCCCGGTGACACCGGTGCCACTCCCCGCCGGGAGCACTCGGATCACTTGAGGAAAGGAAAACTTCGTCCGCAAGTAAATGACCTGAAAACAACACTCCCGCGGAATCATCCGCGGGAGTGCCGGGGTCCTTGACGGATCCGACGACGGCGCGCCGGACAGGCTCAGGCCTGCTTCTCCTTGCGGTTCTGCCGGTGCTGCACGAGATCGTCGACCACGCCGGGATCGGCGAGCGTCGAGGTGTCGCCGAGCGCGCCCGGCTCATCCTCGGCGATCTTGCGCAGGATACGGCGCATGATCTTGCCGGAGCGAGTCTTGGGCAGTCCTTGCGAGAACTGGATCTGGTCCGGCGAGGCGATCGGGCCGATCTCCTTGCGCACCCAGGCGACGAGCTCCTTGCGCAGCTCCTCGCTCGGCGTTTCCCCGGCCATCAGGGTGACATAGGCGTAGATGCCCTGGCCCTTGATGTCGTGCGGGTAGCCGACCACGGCGGCTTCCGAGACCTTCGGATGCGCCACCAGCGCGCTCTCGACCTCGGCGGTGCCCATGCGGTGGCCGGAGACGTTGATGACGTCGTCGACCCGGCCGGTGATCCAGTAATAGCCGTCGGCATCGCGGCGGCAGCCGTCGCCGGTGAAGTACTTGCCCTTGTAGGTCGAGAAGTAGGTCATCTCGAACCGGGCGTGGTCGCCATAGACCGTGCGCATCTGGCCAGGCCAGGAGCGGGTGAGGCAGAGATTGCCTTCGGTCGCGCCCTCGAGCGTGACGCCGTCGGCATCGACGATCTCCGGCACCACGCCGAAGAACGGCCGCGTCGCCGAGCCCGGCTTCAATTTGGTCGCGCCCGGCAATGGCGTGATCAGGATGCCGCCGGTCTCGGTCTGCCACCAGGTGTCGACGATCGGGCAGCGGCTGTCGCCGACGACGCGGTGATACCACTCCCAGGCTTCCGGATTGATCGGCTCGCCGACCGAGCCGAGCAGGCGCAGCGACGCGCGCGAGGTCTTCTTCACCGGCTCGTCGCCGCCCTGCATCAGCGCGCGGATGGCGGTCGGCGCGGTGTAGAAGATGTTGACCTTGTGCTTGTCGATGACGTTCCAGAACCGCGAATTGTCCGGATAGTTCGGCACGCCTTCGAACATCAGGGTAACAGCGCCGTTGGCGAGCGGCCCATAGAGAATGTAGCTGTGGCCGGTGACCCAACCGACGTCGGCGGTGCACCAATAGACATCGCCCTCGTGATAGTCGAACACGTAGTGATGCGTCATCGCGGCGTAGACGAGATAGCCGCCGGTGGTGTGCAGCACGCCCTTGGGCTGGCCGGTCGAGCCCGAGGTGTAGAGGATGAACAGCGGATCCTCCGCGTTCATGTGCTCGACCGGGCAGTCGGTCGTCACCATCTCGGCGGCCTCGTGGTACCAGAAGTCGCGGCTCGGGTTCATCTCGACCTTGCCGCCGGTGCGCTTGACCACGACGACCCAGTCGACATTGTCGACCTTGTTCAGCGCCGCGTCGACATTGGCCTTCAGCGGCACCTTGCGGCCGCCGCGCAGGCCCTCGTCGGCGGTGATGACGACCTTGGAGTCGCAATCCTTGATGCGCTGGGCGAGCGAATCCGGCGAGAAGCCGGCGAACACCACGGAATGGATGGCGCCGATGCGGGCGCAGGCCAGCATCGCGTAAGCCGCCTCCGGAATCATCGGCAGGTAGATGGTGACGCGGTCGCCCTTCTTGACGTTGCGGTTGCGCAGGATGTTGGCCATCTTGCACACTTCGTCATGCAGCTCGCGATAGGTGATGTGCTTGGACTGCGAGGGATCGTCGCCCTCCCAGATGATCGCGGTCTGGTCGCCGCGGGTGGCGAGGTGGCGGTCGATGCAGTTGTAGGCGGCGTTGAGAACGCCGTCCTCGAACCATTTGATCGAGATGTTGCCGGGGGCGTAGGAGACGTTCTCGATTTTCGTCGGCGCATGGATCCAGTCGACGCGCTTGGCCTGCTCGGCCCAGAAACCGTTCGGATCCTTGATCGAGCGCGCGTACATCTCCTGGTACTTCGCGTCGTCGACAAAGGCGCGTTTCGTCCACTCGGCCGGAACGTCGTAGATCTTCTCGGACATTTCACACCCTCCGCATGCGGCCCGCCGTGGTCCATCGCAGGCCGTCGTTGTTCCCACTATGCGTCCGCGTAACCGGCGGCGACAAGGCAAGACAAGTAGAACCTTCGGCGGGGAGGCGGTCTGCGCAGGATCAAAGAATTGTGCGCAGAGGTTGCGGCAGTCGCGATTTTGGTGAGGCCACCCCGCGTCCAGCGGACGTCAAGGTTACCCCGGATCAGCTCGCGTAACGGTATGATGGGGCCGTTTTGCCCAAATTTAAGGACTCGCCATCCGGGCGATCACACCCTAAATCGCCTTGAAGCTGTGGATAACCCCGCCGGAACCAAACCGGACTCCGGGGCATTGAGCGGATGAGCACGACGGCAGGGCGTCTAAAGCAATGATGGACCAGCAGAATTTCGAGAGCCCCCGGGTCGGTCCGGCCGATCCCGAGGTCGCGCTCGCGAAGGCGCTGGGCCAATGGCCGGCCAAGCCGCCCCGCCGCAAGCTGACGCTGAAGGATCTCGCCCACGCCAAGACCGCCGATGCGCAAGGCCATGCCAAGACCACGGTCGAGGAACTGGCCAAGCGCATCGGGTTGAAGCTCGGCGACCAGACCGAGCTGACCATCCGCCGCATCAAGCGCGGCAAGAGCTATACCTTCATTCGCGCCAACGGCACCCAGATCCGCCATGCCGGCACCATCCGCCGCCTTCATGCGATGGCGGTGCCGCCGGCCTATCGCGAGGTGCGCTACGCGCCCGATCCCAGCCTGCACCTGCAGGCGGTCGGCATCGACGCCGCCGGCCGGCTGCAATACCGCTATCACGCCGATTGGGAGAAGGTGCGCGAGCATCGCAAGGCGCATCGCCTCGCCAAGCTGGTCGGCGCGCTGCCGCGCATCCGCCGCGCGGTGTCGAAACATCTCGCCGGCGACGAGCCGACGCGGGAGTTCGCGCTGGCGGCCGTGATCGAGCTGATTGCGCGCACCGCGATCCGCCCCGGCAGCGAGTCCTATGCGCGCCTCAACGGCACCCGTGGCGCCGCGACGCTGTTGAAGTCGAACGTTCTCCTCGAGGACGACTGCCTCGTGCTGACCTTCAAGGCCAAGGGCGGCAAGGCGGTGCGCAAGGAATGCGACGCCGCCAAGCTGGTGCGCGCCGCCGGCATTCTGCGCGGCCTGCCCGGCCGGCGCATGTTCCAGTATCGCGACGCGCAGGGCGTGGTGCGCGCGGTCTCGACCACCCAGGTCAACGCCTTCCTGCGCGAGATCGCCGGCATCAAGATCTCGCTGAAGGATTTTCGCACGCTGATGGCGTCGGCCGTCGCGCTGGAAACGCTGTCGCGGATCACGCCGGCGGCGAGCGCGCGCGGCCGCAAGAAGCAGATTCTGGAAGCGATCCGCGCCGCCGCCGACGAGCTCACCAACACGCCGGCGATCTGCCGCAAGAGCTACGTGCACGACACCATCGTGACCGCGTTCGAGGACGGCATCCTCGAACGCTTCGCCGCCACCATGAAGGGCCAGCGCTCGCAGACGAAGCGCGAGCAACTGCTGGCCCAGGTGGTGACGGCCGTCTCGGCCTGAGGCAACAATCAGTCATGCCTGGCAGCGCGGTCCGATCTTGGCCGAGGCCAGGAAACGCGCGATCGGATCGAGCTGCTTGCACGGCGCCGCCGCGCTCCTCAGCGGCTCGGCGTTGCGCGTGGCCGGACGCATCACGGTCTTCTTGCTGGTCACCTTGGCACGGCGAGCGACCGATGCGCCACGGCTCTCCGCGCGCACGGCCTTCGAGATCAGCGGCAGGCGCGCGCCCTCGGTGAGGTCCACCGGCGGCGTCTCGAAGCTGCGATCGCTCTCGCTCAACGTATCAACGCCGGGGATCGGCTCGCGGATCAGCGACGACGTCGTCTCGCCGGCGGTATCGGCCGGCGTCACCGCCGCCAGCACCATCTTCGTTGCAAACAAGCAGCAGATTATCACGAGGCAGAACCCCGCAATCCAGATCGTTCTGTTCACTGTTGGAAACCCCCGCCGATCGCGCCGGAGCGTGCAGGACATCCCCTTCCCACAGCCGGCGCCGTGCCCACCAATCAACCTTAAGAAAGTCTTACTCGCAATGTCTTCGGCAGGTTCGGCCGGCCTCGGCTGGCATTGTAGTTAATGCGAAGCCGCGTCGGCCAATGACCGACCCGCAGCGATGAGTTCGCAACGGCTGCGACATTGCGGCGCGCGACCTCTGGGCCAATGAGTCGGCGAGACGATCTCAGTCGCAGTTGGTTTCACGGATCACGTTAAATTATGACGCGAAACTCGCATCCCGAAGCTCGCGTAGCTCGGCCCGACACGACGCAAGAGCAAGCCGCTCATTCCAGCATCGGTGTCGCAGTCGAACTCATCACGCGGCTCTGCCGCCGTCGTTCATAGGGAGCTATCCATGTCCAAGCGCATTGCCTATCTCGCTGCCGCCGCCTTCAGCGCGCTGTCGCTGACCTCGACCTTCGTGGCGCCCGCCAGCGCCGAGGAGAAGACCGTGATGGTCGGAGGTGCGGCGATGTATCCGTCGAAGAACATCATCCAGAACGCGGTCAATTCGAAGGATCATACGACGCTGGTCGCAGCCGTGAAGGCCGCCGGTCTCGTGCAGACGCTGGAAGGCAAGGGCCCGTTCACGGTGTTCGCGCCGACCAACACCGCCTTCGGCAAGCTGCCGGCCGGCACCGTCGACACGCTCGTCAAGCCGGAGAACAAGGCGACGCTGACCAAGATCCTCACCTATCACGTCGTGCCCGGCAAGCTCGAGGCCGCCGACCTGAAGGACGGCCAGATGCTGAAGACCGTCGAGGGCGAGCAGCTCACCGTCAAGCGCGAGGGCAAGAACGTGATGATCGTCGACGCCAAGGGCGGCACCTCGATGGTTACGGTGCCGAACGTCAACCAGTCGAACGGCGTGATCCACGTGGTCGACACCGTGCTGATGCCGGCGTCGTAAGACCCGGCGAAACACCGGACGCATCCGTTTCTTCCTCCTCCTCGCGGATGCGATCCCGAGCGAGCCGGGCCCACCCCGGCTCGCTTTTTTGTGAGAGCCATCGCTCCGAAAGCATCGATTTGCCGGTTTGAGCCCGTAACGACAGGCCGCCGTTTCGCGTATATCTGTCGGAACCTTGAAGACCACCCGGAACCACCGAGCCCGTCATGTCCAGCATCGCTGCCACCGAGACGACGATCGCGACCCCGCAGACCAAGGTGATCCAGCCCGCCTGGGTCCGCGTCATGCACTGGATCAACGCCGTGGCGATGATCCTGATGATCATGTCCGGCTGGCAGATCTACAACGCCTCGCCGCTGTTCGACTTCCGCTTCGACCGCAGCATCACGCTCGGCGGCTGGCTCGGCGGCGCGCTGCTGTGGCACTTCGCCGCGATGTGGCTGCTGATGCTGAACGGCCTCGCTTATCTCGTCACGGGTCTTGCCACCGGCCGGTTCCGCCGCAAGCTGCTGCCGGTCTCGCCGGCTGCTGTCATCGCCGACGTCAAGGCCGCGCTGACCTTCAAGCTCTCGCATGCCGATCTCACCGTCTACAACGCGGTGCAGAAGCTGCTCTATCTCGGCATCATCCTGGTCGGCATCCTCGTGGTGCTCTCGGGCCTGTCGATCTGGAAGCCGGTGCAGCTGCACTGGCTGGTCATGCTGTTCGGCGACTACCCGGCCGCGCGCTACGTCCATTTCGTCTGCATGGCGCTGATCTGCGCCTTCCTGGTCATCCACATCCTGCTCGCGCTGCTGGTGCCGAAGAGCCTGCGCGCGATGATCATCGGCCGCTGAGGGGAGACTGCATCATGGCCAAGCGTCCGTTCCTCATTCCCGGCGTCGACAAGCGGCTGCTGATCAAGGATTCGATCAAGGCGATGCCCGATCTCTCGCGGCGCCGTTTCATCACCGGCGGCGCCAGCCTGGGCGCGCTGACCCTGCTCACCGGATGCGACGTCGTCGACGGCGACACTGCCGAGGAGCTGCTCAAGAAGGTGTCGAAGTTCAACGACGCCGTGCAGTCCTGGATGTTCAATCCGGATGCGCTGGCGCCGACCTTCCCGGAGAGCGCAATTACAAAGCCGTTCCCGTTCAACGCCTACTACACGCTCGACGAGGCGCCGGAGATCGACGCCGCCGACTGGAAGCTCGAGGTCCGCGGCCTCGTCGACAACAAGAAGTCTTGGACGCTCGACGAACTGCACGCGCTGCCGCAGGTGACGCAGATCACGCGCCATATCTGCGTCGAGGGCTGGAGCGCGATCGGCTCTTGGACCGGCACGCCGCTGCGCGACTTCCTCAAGCTGATCGGCGCCGACACCCGTGCCAAATACGTCTGGTTCAACTGCGCCGACTCTCAGGGCTACAATTCGCCGCTGGACATGCGTACCGCGCTGCATCCGCAGACCCAGATGACCTTCAAGTTCGCCGACCAGATCCTGCCGCGCGCCTACGGCTACCCGATGAAGATCCGCGTCCCCACCAAGCTCGGCTTCAAGAACCCGAAATACGTCGTCGCGATGGAAGTCACCAACGACTACAAGGGCGGCTATTGGGAGGACCAGGGGTACAATTCGTTCAGCGGGAGTTGAGCGCGAGAGCTGATGAAGCCCCGGATCGCCGCCACCCCCTCACATCCGCCGCGGCGTGGATCCCGGCGTTCGCCGGGATGACACCGGTTGTGAAGCGAGAGATCGCCACGCACTCCGCTGTCGTCCCGGCCTTGAGCCGGGACCCATACCCACAGAGAATGGTTTGAGGCAGGCGGGTCATTGGCATTTGGCCCATCACATCCGCCGCGGCGCATGGATCCCGGGTCAAGCCCGGGACGACACCGTGGGTTAGGCGCGGTCTGTGGCTTTCAGCGCTCCGTGGCCTTCAGCTTGTGTTGGAAGGCCGCCATCACGGCTCCCAGCAGCAGCAGCGCGGCCGAGACGTTCAGCGCATAGGTCAGACTGCCCATCGCATCCGTGATCGCGCCGACGGCGAACGGGCCCAAGGTCTGGCCGACGCCGAATGAAATGGTCAGCGCGGCGATCGCGCGCGGCCAGGCGGCCTGCGGCAGGTTGAAGCGGACGAACGCGGTCGTCGCCGTCGTGACCGTCGAGAACGCGATGCCGAACACCGCAGCAGACAGCGTCAGCATGACCGGCGTATGGCTGAGCGCGGGCAGGCCGGCGCCAATGGCGTTGATCGTAAGGATCAGCGCGGTCGGCCAGCCGCCGCGGTCGAGCGCCAGCACGCGGCGCCACACCCAGGGCGTGGTGAATCCGGCGAGCCCGATCAGGCACCAGAACCCGGATTGCGCGGCGGCGCCGCCGCCGAGATCGCGGACATAGGCGATCATGAAGGTGAGATAGGCGATGTAGCCGGCACCGTAGAGGAAGTAGGCGAACAGATAGATCGTCATCGGCCGCAGCGACACGCGATCCGCGCGGCTCTCCGTCGCCGTCGCGTTCGCCGGGATCGGCATCAGCAGCAGCGGCACGATCAGCGCCGCGCCGACGCCTGCGAGCACCGCCCACACGATCCACCAGGAGCCCGGCCCGAACGCCTGCAGCACGAACGGCGCGATCAGGCCGGAGATGACGATGCCAAGCGGCGGACCGGCATAGAACAGGCTGAGCACGAAGCTGGCCTGCGCCGGCCGCGCCAAGGCGACCCGCGCCGCCACGGCACCGCCGGCGACGAGGGCCACGCCGGCGCCGATCCCCGTCACCAGCCGGGCCAGACTGAGGGCTGTGAAGTCGCCGGTCATGGCGCACACCACGAGCGAGGCCAGCGCAGCCAGCGTTCCCCCGCGCACAGCCGCCAGCCCGCCGAAGCGTCTGGCCAGCGGCGCCGCGATCAGGGCGCCGATCAGATAGCCGGCGGCATTGACCGTGTTCATGAAGCCCGCCGCCGAATATGACCAGTGCAGGCTGTCCCGCATGTCCGGCAGCACCAGCGCATAGGCGAAGCGGCCGATGCCGAGACCGATGATGGGCCCGAGCGACAGTGTGAGATTGGTCAGCGCCGGACGGGCCGGAAGCGGGGCGGATGGGGGGATCGGCAAGAAATGCTCCGGCGCCACGAAGGTCGGGCCATTCATGCTGTCCGGCCGCGGATTTCGAGCACATTACAGCCCGGTCTGCCGGTACAGAAGACGTGCTGCGGCAATGGTGGCTTGCCAAGGGCGCAGGAGCGCTTTAGCACTCCGCGCGGATTTTAAAGCCGCTCTTCGTCAGCCCGGACTTGCACCGGGCATCCTCGTCCTGTCCGCTCGCCAGAGCACGGGCGCGGATGGCCGGACGAGACCGGTCATGACAACGACCCACGCGAGGATAACGACCATGGCGACCCAGAAGCTCCTGCTGCTGCCCGGCGACGGCATCGGCCCCGAAGTGATGGCCGAGGTGAAGCGTCTCATCGGCTGGCTCAACGGCAAGGGACTTGCTTCGTTCGAGACCGAAGAGGGCCTGGTCGGCGGCGCCGCATACGACGCGCATGGCGCGTCGATCTCGGAAGCCGACATGGACAAGGCCAAAGCGGCCGACGCCATCATCTTCGGCGCCGTCGGTGGTCCGAAGTGGGACGGCGTTCCCTATGAGGTGCGCCCCGAGGCCGGCCTGTTGCGCCTGCGCAAGGATCTCGGCCTGTTCGCGAATCTGCGTCCTGCCGTGTGCTATCCGGCGCTGGCCGATGCTTCCAGCCTGAAGCGCGAGATCGTCGAGGGGCTCGACATCATGATCGTGCGCGAGCTCACCGGCGGCGTGTATTTCGGCGAGCCCAAGACCATCACCGATCTCGGCAACGGCCAGAAGCGCGCCGTCGATACCCAGGTCTACGACACCTATGAGATCGAGCGCATCGCCCGCGTCGCCTTCGACCTCGCGCGCAAGCGCCGCAACAAGGTGACGTCGATGGAGAAGCGCAACGTCATGAAGTCGGGCGTGCTCTGGAACGAGGTCGTCACGGCCGTCCACGCGCGCGAGTACAAGGACGTCACGCTCGAGCACCAGCTCGCCGATTCCGGCGGCATGAACCTCGTGAAGTATCCGAAGATGTTCGACGTCATCGTCACCGACAATCTGTTCGGCGACATGCTGTCCGACATCGCGGCGATGCTGACGGGGTCGCTCGGCATGCTGCCCTCGGCCTCGCTCGGCGAGGTCGACGCCAAGACTCACAAGCGCCGCGCGCTCTATGAGCCGGTGCACGGCTCGGCGCCCGACATCGCCGGCAAGGGCCTGGCGAATCCGATCGCGATGCTGACCTCGTTCGGCATGGCGCTGCGCTACTCCTTCGACATGGGCGCGCTCGCCGACAAGCTCGACAACGCGATTGCCGCCGTGCTCGCCTCGGGCCTGCGCACCGCCGACATCAAGGCCGAGGGCTCGACCCCGGCGTCGACCACACAGATGGGCGAGGCGATCATCAAGGAGCTGGAGAAGCTCACGGCGTAAGAAGCTCACGGTGTGATTGGAGCGATGCTCATTTGAGCCGAGCTGTCACCGCACGGGCGCTCTGCTCCCCTCCCCCTTGCGGGGAGGGGTCGGGGGTGGGGGTCCCCACCCAGTGAGCGAGCTTGGGGCAATGGCGTCTTTCCAGATTAGCCATGGTTTATCATCACCATCGATGCGCTCCTCCTGAAGCGCATCGGCCATTCGTTTGTACGTGGACTCATCGACGGCATCGCCCGGAGACCCCCACCCCCAACCCCTCCCCGCAAGGGGGAGGGGAGCCTACCGTCGCTGGGGATGCAGCTCGATCAACTCATTAGCACGGGCTCGAACGCGCCTTCTTGCGAGACGCAATGTGGGCCGCCCGCCGGGCAAATCAGGTCGTTGTTTTGCGCGATTGGCGTCGGCAAGCGCGCCCGATCGCCCATCTTCCAGCTGAAAATCCGCTGCGCCGAAAAACTCATTTCGCCCGTGCGATCAACCCGATCAGTTGATCCAGCCCGCTGACGCCAAAAATTGCACTTTCGCCTTTCCAGAATCCATGCTTCCCTCCCCTCATCCCGCTTCGCCGGCAAGGGGCGTTTCGCGATCGTCACGAGGCGTGAGGCGGGGATGCGGTGGCCGCGAGGGCTCGCAGCACGTCCTTCAACGGCGTGCGGACGAACGAGGCTCTTGCGGACGTGAAGCTGCGTGGTCCTGGCGCCCCGATGCTGGCGCCAAGTCGGAAGGGCGATGATCCCGAAGACGACGGTGGCTACAAGCCGGACACCGGGGAGAGCGCAGAGTAAGCGTGAAAACCATCGTGCAGGGAAGGCCGGGTCGTGCCGGCTGTACCTGTGGTTCCTGCCCCGTGCATTCTTTTCGCACGGGGGCCACGGGCCTCAGCCGAGGCTCGGCCTTCCCTGCGCCCTTGCTTCCGATGAGGGCGAATGTACCGGATCACTCGGACGCCAGAGCGCCGCGAGAACGAGATTGCATGTCGGCGTCTTTGGTCGCTGCGTTCCTCGCAATGCCGGGAGGCAAGAGCGATGTCGATGGCCTGCTCACAAACGAAAAAGCCGGGCGGAGCCCGGCCTTAAATCATCGGATTGGGTGTTCGAATGACGCCACAGCCCTCAGTAGGGGATCGGAATCCGGGTCGGGTAGCCGCCGAGATCGGACGGCGCCATCAGCGGCTGGCGGTCGATCGGGCGGTTCAGGTTTTCGCGGGCAAAGGACGGATAGCCAACCGCGGGCGGGAAGGCGTAGTCGCTGAACTTGCGGTCGCCCGGCAGCACCTCGGTGCCGCCGTCCAGCCAGGAGCGCTTGCTCACATAGATGCGGGTGCGCGGGCCGGACTGGTAGGAATAGTTCGGTCCGTTGGAGTAGACCACCGTCGAGCGACGCTTGGCGGGGGCGGCATCGGCGGAGGTGACGGCAAGAGTCGTGATGGCAAGACCGGTCGCGGCGATCACCGCCAAGGTCATGACCCGGGTCGCAGAAGAAAATTCAATCATCACGTCCTCTTCCTGGCGCCAAACGGGGCGGGCGCTCGCCATGCGCATGATTTGGCCCGCACAATATCTGGGTCGGCTGTGGCATCACAAGGTCATTCCCGCGACGCCGCCGAAGATAAATTCCGGCTGTGGCGGGAAAGTTGCATCAAAATCCGTCACTTGCCGGGGGCGGATGATGTCCGATCGTGGCCTCGCAGTCGCCGGCAACATGCGGACGCAAATCGCCGCTCAGAAGGTGCCGCGCAGCCGGGGATTGTCGAGGGCCGTGATCCAGTCGTTGAGCGTCTTGGCTACCCCCGTCGCGTCGCAATCGGCGCGCCGCGGCTCGGCCTGGGCGAACAGCTCGGTCAGGGCGGCATCATGGCCGGACGGCGACAGCAGGGTCAGGCGGTTGAGCATGCAGCCGACGGCGGCGCGCCGGGTCTGCAGGGCGACGCCCTGGCAGGACCAGCCGGAGATTCGCAGCGCCGGCACGGCGATGGTCTTCAGAAAGCCCAGGCAGGCGCCCGGGCCGTCCGGAGCGCCGGCCTGACGCAACAGGCTGATCGGGCCAAACCGGCTGTCGATGATGCCGGCCGCCTCGAGCTCGGGCGCAGGACGCCCCATGCGCGCCGCCAGATCGCCGATCGGGTTGCGCATGCCGTCGCGCTCCGGTCCGATCCGGTAAATCTCGATCTCGGCCGCCGACCGGTCCGCCGGCTCGCCCCAGCGCAGCACGTCCTTGCGGCCGCCGGCGGGGTGGGCCAGCATGGTGTAGGTTGCGGATCTGTCGGGCTGGTCGGTGAGGCGCAGCGAAAACGCCGGCACCGCGCCGTCGGCAAGCATCCAGCCTGCCCTGGACGACGGCGTGTCGTCGCCGGCGTCGAGCCGGTTCCAGGCGGCGACGCCGAGCATGGCGATCAACGCCAGCGCTCCCACATAGGCAAACAGGCGCGCAAAGGTGCCGCAGACCTCGTCCGCCACGGCCTTGAGCGCCGGCGAGATGCGAGGATTGCGGGGCGTCGCGGCTGTTCTGGCCGAATCGGGATGCATCGAATGCGATACGTCGTGGTAACGTTGTGTCAGGGACGTTTCTCGCATAGAAGCGCTGCCGCTTCCGTTTCCGCTTGTACGCGCGATCGGCCAAATTTCTTCGGAGAGTGAACGATGGGTTACAAAGTCGCAGTGGTCGGCGCGACCGGCAATGTCGGACGGGAAATGCTCAATATTCTCGATGAGCGCCAATTCCCCGTGGACGAGGTCGTGGCGCTGGCGTCACGCCGCAGCGTCGGTGTGGAGGTGTCGTATGGCGACCGCACCCTGAAGGTCAAAGCGCTCGAGCACTACGATTTTGCCGACGTCGACATCTGCCTGATGTCCGCGGGCGGCTCGGTCTCGAAGGAATGGTCGCCGAAGATCGGCGCCGCCGGGTGTGTCGTGATCGACAATTCCTCGGCCTGGCGCATGGACCCGGACGTGCCGCTGATCGTGCCGGAGGTGAATGCCGATGCGGCCGCGGGCTTCAACAAGAAGAACATCATCGCCAACCCGAACTGCTCGACTGCGCAGCTCGTGGTCGCGCTGAAGCCGCTGCACGACAAGGCCACGATCAAGCGCGTTGTGGTCTCGACCTATCAGTCGGTGTCCGGCGCCGGCAAGGATGCGATGGACGAATTGTTCTCGCAGACCAAGGCCGTCTACACCAACGACGAACTCGTCAACAACAAGTTCCCCAAGCGCATCGCCTTCAACGTCATTCCGCAGATCGACGTCTTCATGGAAGACGGCTTCACCAAGGAAGAGTGGAAGATGATGGCGGAGACCAAGAAGATCCTCGATCCGAAGATCAAGCTGACCGCGACCTGCGTGCGCGTGCCGGTGTTCGTCGGCCACTCCGAGGCGGTTAATGTCGAGTTCGAGAATCCGATCACCGCTGACGAGGCGCGCAACATCCTGCGCAACGCGCCGGGCTGTCTCGTGATCGACAAGCATGAGCCGGGCGGCTACGTGACGCCCTACGAGGCCGCCGGCGAGGACGCCACCTACATCAGCCGCATCCGCGAGGATGGCACCGTCGAGAACGGCCTCGCCTTCTGGTGCGTGTCCGACAATTTGCGCAAGGGCGCCGCGCTGAACGCGATCCAGATCGCCGAAGTGCTGATCTACCGCAAACTGATCACCGCCAAGAAGAAGGCGGCCTGAGAGACTGACGGTGCGCCGTCGCCCGGGTAAGCATCATGGCCGTCGCATATGACAATGGAAGTTTGGGGATCGTCTGTCTCTAAGTCGTCATGGCCGGGACAAGCCCGGGCATGACGGCGTAACTGATCAGAAGGGTCGTTTGCGGGCGAGTCCCGGTGGAATGACCGAGCGGATTCGGGTGGGGTCGAAATTGGCTGAAAGCAGTAAGACCGAGTCGACGGAAGCGCCGGTGCCGGCCAAGCACGCGCCCGGTCCGCTCGAGCGCGGGCTCGAAGGCTTCCTGTTCAAGAGCCGCTGGCTGATGGCGCCGTTCTATGTCGGCCTCGTTGTCAGCCTCGTGGTGCTGCTGTTCAAATTCGCGCTGCTGCTGTGGGAGAGCGTCGTCCATCTGCCCACCGCCAAGGAGAGCGACATCATCCTCGGCGTGCTCAGCCTGATCGACGTCTGCCTCACCGGCAATCTCGTGCTGATCGTGGTGTTCTCGGGCTACGAGAATTTCGTCTCGCGCATCGATCCCGGCGGCCATCCGGACTGGCCGGAATGGATGACCAAGGTCGACTTCGCCGGGCTGAAGCAGAAGCTGCTGGCCTCGATCGTCGCGATTTCGGCCATTCAGTTGCTGAAGGCCTTCATGAATCTCGACGCCGGCTACGACTCGGTCAAGCTCGGCTGGCTGGTCGGCGTGCACATGACCTTCGTGGTGTCGACGGTGATGCTGGCGCTGTCCGACCGGTGGTCGGGCGGACATTGACGAGGGGCGAATGGCGAGTAGCCAATGGCGAATGGGGTAATCGAACCACTCGCTACTCCCTATTCGCTACTCGCCGGCGCGTGCGCTCTTGAATTCCTTGCTCGCCTTGTCGAGCACGAACAGCGAGCCCTCGGACACCCCGAAATAGGCGCCGTGCAGTTGCAGGTCGCCCGCCTCGACCCGGCTGCGCACGAACGGGAACGTCATGAGGTTCTCGAGGCTGCGGAACACCGCGGCCTTCTCGATCCGGGTGACGAAGTCCTGAAAGCTCTCATGGTCGCGCTGCTCGACGACCTCGCCGGGCTTGATGAACATCGACATCCAGCGGCCGATGAAGTCGCCCGGCGACAGCGGCGCCGCCTTGTCGACGAAGGCGCGGATGCCGCCGCACTGGGCATGGCCAAGGATCACGATGTGCTTCACCTTCAGCACCGTGACGGCATATTCCAGCGCCGCCGAGACGCCGTGGGCGTTGGCGTCGGGCTGATAGATCGGCACCAGATTGGCGATGTTCCGAAGCACGAACAGTTCGCCCGGCCCGACGTCGAAGATCACCTCGGGCGAGACGCGGGAATCGCAGCAGCCGATCACCATGACTTCGGGCGACTGGCCGCGCTCGGACAGCTCCAGATAGCGGCTCTGTTCGGTGGGGAGGCGCTGGGTGGTGAAGGCGCGATAGCCTTCGAGCAGACGTTGCGGAAACGAGATCATGGGCCTTGCCTAAACACATGCGGCCAGCGGGAACAAGCCTTTCGGCCCGGCGGGCGAAATGGTATCGCGGGCCGCCGCCATAAACCAAGGGAAACGCCGACATGATCCGCCCGCGCCGCAGCCTCCTGTTCATGCCCGGCTCCAATGCGCGGGCGCTCGAGAAGGGGCGGAACCTGCCGGCCGACGGCCTGATCCTCGATCTCGAGGATTCGGTGGCGCCGGACGCCAAGGCTGCGGCGCGCGAGCAGATCGCCAAGGCGGTGGCCGCCGATGGCTACGGCAAGCGCGAGCTCCTGATTCGTATCAACAGCCTGGACACGTCCTGGTGGAGCGACGACGTCGCGATGGCCGGCCAGACCGCGACCGACGGCATCCTGGTTCCCAAGGTCTCGACCGTCGAGGATCTGCGCATGGTGACCAGCCGCCTTGCCGAGGTCGGCGCCGATCCGGCGCTGAAAGTGTGGGCGATGATCGAGACCGCGCGCGCCGTGCTCGATGCGGACCGCCTCGCGGCCACCGTGCATGAGGAAGGCTCACGGCTTGCCGGCTTCGTGTTCGGACCGAACGACATTTCGCGCGAGACGCGCATCCGGATGCTGCCGGGCCGCGCGACGATGCTGCCGATGATCAGCCATTGCATCCTGGCGACGCGCGCGCACGGGCTGGAAATTCTCGATGGTCCCTACAGCGATTTCGCCAATGCCGATGGCTTCTCGCAGGAATGCATCCAGGCCCGCGATCTCGGCTTTGACGGCAAGACACTGATCCACCCGGGACAGATCGACGCCTGCAACGCGATCTTCACGCCGCCGGCGGCCGAGGTCGCCGAGGCCCGCAAGATCATCGCGGCGTTCGAGTTGCCCGAGAATGCCTCGCGCGGCGCGATCCAGATCGACGGCCGCATGGTCGAGCGGCTGCACGCCGAGATGGCCCGGCGGACGATCGCGATTGCGGACGCCATCGCGGCGGCGGGGAAGTGAAGTGATCGTCAGCTGCGCTTGAGGCTGAGGATGTAGTTGACGAGGTCGCCGCGCTGCTCGGCCGTCAGGATGACGTTGGGCATCGTCGGGTGGCTGCTCTGCAGGAAGACCTTGAGCGCCAGCTCGGTGGTCGAGGGCATGTTGGCGACGGCGACGAAATCCGGCGCCGTGGTGGTCTGGTTGCGCGCGCCGTTCGCGTCGATGGCGTGGCAGGGGCTGCACCAGGCCTCGGCCAGCCTGCGACCCGCCTGCACGCTGTCCGCGGCCGGCGTGGCGCCGTTGGCATAGTGCAGCCGGATCAGCAGCATCGCGACGAGCGCGAGCAGCAGCGCGGCGCCGATGTGGAGCCAGGTGTTGCGGTGCAGATTCGGCAGGCTCATCGCGTCGCTCCGCTGACGTAGGATGGGGAGGAGGCGATCAGTGCTTGACCGCGCCGGCACCCAGGCGGTCGATGGTCGGCGCGTTGAGGCAGTACTCCTCGTAGTGCGCGCCGCTGGTGCCCGCCGCGAGATCGCGGTGGCAGCGCGGCTTGTCCTTGCACATGGCGCAGACCCGCTCCATGTCGCGCAACACCAGCGGCTCGGCACGCCCCAGCGCGGCCTCGTCGATGCCGAGCGCCTTCAGCATCAAGGGCAGCTCATCGGCGGCGTGCTCGCCGTGGCGGACCAGCTCGTCGAGATCCGAAGGCGTGACCTGCAGGTCCATCGCGATGCGCTCGAAATCGTCGCGGTCGAGCTGCCGCAGCTCGCTGAGCTCGCGACGGTGCCGCAGCCATTGCGCGAACGTGTCGATCAGGAATTGAACGCGGGGATAGGGCTTGGCTTGGGCAGGCATGGCTCGTCTCCGATGATTGCCCGCAATCAATCACCGGGTGGCCGCGTGGACGTTGCGTTAGATCAAGCTGCGGAACAGCCCTGCCACGGCCGCAGACCGTCAGGTGCCGAACCGTTCCGTCGCCCAGGCATAGAGACTGCCCGGAATGGGCGCCTCGCCGCCGCGGCCCTTGGGCGAGATGTGCAGGCCGATGATGCCGGGATCGCTGATCAAACCGGAGAAATCCGACGGGTCGAAGAACGCCTTGGGCTCGGCATGCACGGCATAGAAGCTGCGCTTCGGCAGCGCATGGCGCAGCGAGCCGTGACGGCGGGCCAGCGCCGTCAGCGCGGCCGGGCCGAAGATGGCGACGCGGATGTCGGACAGCCGGTCGGAGTGGCCGCGCAGACGGCGGAGCGCGAAGGTGATCTGGTGGCGGAGCGAGAGCCAGTTCGGCGTCAGCACCTGCTGCGCCATCAGCGCGGTGAATTCGCCGACGATCGGGTCGTCCGGCGGCAGATACAGCACGGAATTGCCGAGCTGCCGCGGCCGCTCCCAGGCGAAAGTGGGCCGTGCGGGATCGATCTCGACCGGCCGCAGCAGCAGGACGTCGGCGTCGAGCCACAGGCCGGCGCGCTGCGCCATCAGCCGCATGCGGAAGAAGTCACTGAACTGCAAGGTGGTCCAGTCGCGCCAGCTGCCATCCGGTTGCGGCGGCCTCAGACGTTCGGAGAACGCATAAGGCAGGATCGCCTCGGCCTCGGCATTGCCGACGCCGTCGGGCAATCCGGGCAGGGGATCGAAGCTGTAGACCGTGACCTTGTGGCCGGCCGCGAGTTGCGAACGCAGGCAGGTCTGCCGCAGCCGATCGAGCGGTCCGCGCCAGAACGTCACGACCTCGGGCAAGACGCGCGTCAATGGCAGACCTGTGCTGGGCGGGGGACTCGAAACAAGGCCCCGGACGCCTGGTCCGGGGGCCCGCGAACTCTGGCGTTGAGCGCGGGATCAGGCCCAGGCGCGCTCGGTGAGCTTGGCCTCGTAGCTGTCGATCGAGGCCTTCTTCTCCAGCGTCAGGCCGATGTCGTCGAGCCCGTTGAGCAGGCAGTGCTTGCGGAACGGGTCGATCTCGAACTTGACCGTGCCGCCGTCGGGACCGCGGATTTCCTGGGCGGCGAGGTCGACCGTCAAGGTCGCGTTGGCGCCGCGCTCGGCGTCGTCGAACAGCTTGTCGAGATCGGCTTGGGACACGCGGATCGGAAGAATGCCGTTCTTGAAGCAGTTATTGTAGAAAATGTCGCCGAACGAGGTCGAGATCACGCAGCGGATGCCGAAGTCGAGCAGCGCCCAGGGGGCGTGCTCGCGGCTCGAACCGCAGCCGAAATTGTCGCCGGCGACCAGGATCTTGGAATTGCGGTAGGCCGGCTGGTTGAGCACGAAATCCGGATTCTCGCTGCCGTCGTCCTTGTAGCGCTGCTCCGAGAACAGGCCCTTGCCGAGGCCGGTGCGCTTGATGGTCTTCAGGTACTGCTTGGGGATGATCATGTCGGTGTCGACATTGATGATCTTCAGCGGCGCGGCGACGCCTTCCAGCGTGGTGAACTTGTCCATCGGGGAGCACCTTCGAGAATTCAAGCAGGCCGCTGTTTAGCCCGATTGGCCGGGCGGATAAAGTCAAAATCCCCGGGACGCCCAGTCCGGCGGCTCAGTCGGCGGCCGCCTCGATGGCTTCCATGTCGTCGTCTGACATTCCGAAATGGTGGCCGATCTCGTGAATCAGCACGTGGCGGACGATGTGGCCGAGGCTCTCGTCGTGCTCGGCCCAGTAGTCGAGGATCGGCCGGCGGTAGAGCCAGATCATGTTGGGCAGGCGCGGCAGGTCGTCATTGCTGCGGAACGGCAGCCCGGTGCCCTGGAACAGGCCGAGCAGGTCGAACTCGCTCTCGGCGTCCATCTCGTCGAGCACCTCCTCGGTGGGGAAGTCGTCGATCCGGATGATGACGCCCTCGCACATCCTGCGGAAATGCGCGGGCAGCCGCTCGAACACCTCATGTGCCATGGCTTCCATGTCGGCGAGCGAGGGGGCTTTCAGATCTGTCCACATTGCCGCCTTCTAGCCCGGCTTTGATCATCTTGCACCTTGGTTCTATGACATGTGTGGCGGCAACCGTTGACGCGAGGGGTGAAAACGGCGCACCGTCGCGGCGCGATTTGGGTTTGGGGGACGCATGAGACAGATGTCGATGATGCTGGCCGGAACGGCGCTGGCCGCGGCGGTCGTGATCTCGATTTCGGCCGGAGCGCAGGCCGGACAGGCGGCCGGCGCGCAGGTCCAGGCGACTCGGAGCGATCAGGTGACAGATCTCTCTGCGCAGCGACGGTCGCGCCGCATTCCCATCTATCCGCGTGACGAGGGGCATTGGCAGCCCGACGTGGTGCCGCGGTACAATCCGGGGCCGAACGCGGTGCGGGTTTGTGACGCGACCTATGTGCAGGAGCGCCGGCCCAGCGGCACCGTGATCGTCCCGCAAATGAGCTGCGTCTGGCGGCGTGGGTGAGGCGTCGCTTCGTGCACCGGCTCGCGCGAGTGGCCTTGCCAGTTCCAGCGTGACGATGCCGACACAGTGCCGATATGTCGCGCGGTGCGGCGGAACCGCGCGCGGCGTTTCGGCATTCTGCTCCGGCGCAGGTCTTCATGTCCCATTCACGTCGCTCGTTCGAGACTGATCTGCGTCGTGCCGCGGCGACCGTCATGAGTAGGCGGAGCTCGGTGCCCGACGTGATGTCAGGCGATCGAAGGAGAAGTTCATGACTGTGATGAAGCTGTTGGGCATCGCGGCGGTTGGCGCCGTGCTGGCGTTCGCCGCGCCTGCGCACCGCGCAGAGGCGCTGTCGCTGATCAATCCGGGCGCCGCGACGGCAGTGCAGCAGGGCACGGCGCAGGAGACGACCCAGGCACACTGGCATGGCCGGCGCCATTGGCATCCCCGGCGCCATTACTATCCCCGCTATCACTACTATCCGCGCCACCATTGGCGTGGCCACCATTACGGTCGCCGCCACCACCACGGCCGCTGGTGAACTGCGCTTCCCCGCAGGATCGATGGGATGATAGAAGTCAGCAGGCCCGCGATGCGGGCCTGTCTGCTGACAGGGGGCTGGCAAGAGGGTGCCAAGGGGGTGCCATGACAGCGTCAGTCACCAACGCGTCGATCGGGACACCGTCGTCGACCAAGAACGTGTCGACCAAAAAGGTCCCGATCAACAAGGTTTCGATCAACAAGGCTTGGCTCGGCATCGTCACGGCGGCGATTCTGCTCGCAAGCTCAGCGGCAACGTCTCCCGTCGCAGCGGCCAGCGACGGATGGCCATCCGGTCGTCGGGCGATCGCTGCGCATGTCCTCGCGGAACGGCAATTCGGTGCGCGGAGATCTGCCAAGGCAGCAACGGTCACGCCTCGATATCACGGCCGTCCGACGGATTACGCACCGGCCTATCGGCCGGGGGCGTTCATTCTGGTCACTCCATTCTTCGACTAGAAGCACAAGCTGCGACACACATGTCGTTCGCGGCGCGGCCGCGTGACGAAACGCTTCCGAAAGGCGTCGACGCTCATCCGTCATCTCCTTTGCCGCGACGCCACGCCGCAGATGCGCGCGCTGCGTGCATCATTCATGCCGCATTCACGTCGCTATCTCTACGTTCATGTCGGGGGTGCGCCAATCCACCGATCGGACGACCAGCATCGGCGCTGCATGGGTCCATCGTTGCACACAGCATTCAGGGAGAAGGGACCATGATGAGGATGAAGGACCAGCGCGCTGGTCTTGCTCGTCGCCTCAGTCTTGCGGCGGCAGCGTTGTTTGTCTTGGCGGGTGCGTCCGGTCGTCCCGCGTCAGCCATGTCTCCAATAGCGCCAGGCGCCGGACCTGCGACACAGGCGCCGTCTGACGCTCTGACCGTTCAGGTGCGTGGCCCCGGCCCTGGTGGTCATGGCGGCGGTGGCGGACATCATGGCGGCGGCTTCCATGGCGGTGGAGGTGGCGGCTTCCATGGTGGCGGCGGTGGCGGCTTCCGCGCAGGCCCGGCCTTTCACGGCGGCGGCGGTGGACCGGCCTTCCACGGTGGCGGCGCCATGTTCAGAGGCGGCGGCGCTCCGGCGTTCCATGGCGGAGGTGGTCACGCGTTCGGGGGCGGTCCACGTCCCGTGTTCCACGGTGGCGGCCCGGCGTTTCACGGCGGAGGCCCGCGACCGGTGTTCTACGGCGGCGGCTATCATCATCGCCCGCATTACGGCTATCGGCCGTACTTCCACCATCACCGCCGGCACTTCTACGGCTATCGCAGCTACTACACTCCGACCTACACGACGGCCTATTACTATCCCTATCGCCGCTGCCGTATCGTCTACACCTATTACGGCCCGCGCCGCATCTGCCACCACAGGCACTGGAACCGTCATCACTGGCGCCCGCATCACCGGTGGCATCATCGTCACCACCGGCATCACTGGCGCTACTACTGACGAACCGAGCGCCTGACGGAGACATCGAAGGACGCCGACCGGCGTCCTTCTCTCGTTTGGGCAACGGCTTCTACGTTGCGGTTAGAGCCAGTCCTTGAGCTGCCAGTTCTTCACCGACAATTTCCACGGCACCAACGTTTCCAGGCGCCATCTGGCGAAGCGGCCCGGAGGCCAATTCGACAGCCGTCGCTCCTCCTTTGGTGGTTCGGGCTTGGCGATGATCTTGGCGGGTGGAGTCTTGCGGCGCTGGCGCGTTGCGTCGCGGATGAGGTCGACGTATTCCGGCTTATTGGCCATGTCAGGCTCCCTCGGCACGTCCCTGCAGACGCGGTGCGTCCGACGGTAGGATTGTGCGTGAGGACATTTAAGAAGCCCTTGCGGAGCTATTTCGACGTTGAGTCAAAATGAACAACGCGGCGGCTTCTTTCGAAACCGTCGCGCTTGTTCGGAGATTGGTTGGTGCAGGATGGCCGCGTACACCAACGAGGGGGCGGATCAGCGCCAGTCGCGCACGTCGACAAAGTGGCCGGCGATCGCGGCGGCCGCGGCCATCGCGGGCGACACCAGATGGGTGCGGCCCTTGAAACCCTGACGGCCCTCGAAGTTGCGGTTCGAGGTCGAGGCGCAGCGCTCCTCCGGCGCCAGCTTGTCCGGGTTCATGGCGAGGCACATCGAGCAGCCCGGCTCGCGCCATTCGAAGCCGGCCTTGATGAAGATCTTGTCCAGACCCTCCGCCTCGGCCTGCTCCTTCACGATGCCCGAGCCCGGCACGACCATCGCGTTGACGTGGCCCGACACGGTCTTGCCCTCGGCGATCTTGGCGGCGGCGCGCAGATCCTCGATGCGGCCATTGGTGCAGGAGCCGATGAAGACCCGGTCGAGCTTGATGTCGGTGATCTTCGTGCCCGCGGTCAGGCCCATGTATTTCAGCGCGCGATGCTTGGATATGCGCTTGGCCTCATCAGTGATCTTGTCCGGATCCGGCACCACGCCGGTGATCGAGATCACGTCCTCGGGCGAGGTGCCCCAGGTCACGATCGGCGGCAGCTTGGCGGCGTCGAGGCGCAGCTCGTGGTCGAAATGCGCGCCCTCGTCGGAGCGCAGCGTTTCCCAGTAGCGCATCGCCGCATCCCAGGCTGCGCCCTGCGGCGCCTTGGGACGGCCGCGCAGGAAGTCGTAGGCCTTCTCGTCCGGCGCGACCAGGCCGGCGCGGGCGCCGCCCTCGATCGACATGTTGCAGACGGTCATGCGGCCTTCCATCGACAGCGCGCGGATCGCCTCGCCGGCGTATTCGAGCACGTAGCCGGTGCCGCCGGCGGTGCCGATCTCGCCGATGATGGCGAGGATGATGTCCTTGCCCGTCACGCCGTCCGGCAGCTTGCCGTCGACGGTGACGCGCATGTTCTTCGCCTTCTTCTGGATCAGCGTCTGCGTCGCCAGCACGTGCTCGACCTCCGAGGTGCCGATGCCGTGCGCCAGCGCGCCGAACGCGCCATGCGTCGAGGTGTGGCTGTCACCGCAGACGATCGTGGTGCCCGGCAGGGTGAAGCCCTGCTCCGGGCCGATCACGTGGACGATGCCCTGGCGGCGGTCGAACTCGTTGTAATATTCGATGCCGAAGTCCTTGGCGTTCTCGGCCAGCGTCTTGATCTGCTCGATGCTCTCTGGATCCGGGTTCGGCTTGGAGCGGTCGGTGGTCGGCACGTTGTGATCGACCACGGCCAGCGTCTTTTCCGGCGCGTGCACCTTGCGACCGGTCATGCGCAGGCCCTCGAACGCCTGAGGCGAGGTCACCTCGTGGACCAGGTGGCGGTCGATGTAGAGCAGGCAGGTGCCGTCCTCGGCTTCGTGCACCAGATGGTCGTTCCAGATCTTGTCGTACAGGGTGGTCGGCTTCGACATGAGCGAATGCTCCAGGGAATGAAGGTTTGAAACACGGCGCGTGACCGGCACGCGCGAACAGTCAGGACGAAGGCGCTGCGGCTTACAGCGCGCGCCTAAGCTCGGAGGTCGCTGACGTCGCGAACCGTCCGAAGAACCGCCCGGGCAGCCGGCTATGATCGTCGATGACGACGCGGCGGCAGGCCATGCTGGTGCGATCTAGAACCATTTCAGGGAGATATATAGCACGCACCGGACGGAGTGCGAGATGCGTTTGTCGCGGTGAGGCGTGCGCGTATCTCACCGCCGTCATTCCGGGGCGATGCGCAGCATCGAACCCGGAATCTCGAGCTGATCGTCCCATCTCGAGATTCCGGGTTCAGCCCCTTTGGGGCTGCCCCGGATGACGGTGTGGCGAAAACAAAAAAGCGCGGGCCCGGCCCGCGCTTTTCGTCAATCCCAGTGCTGCAACGATTACTCGTTGACCGCGGTCTGCTGGCGGTCCTGCTTCTCGACGATGCGGGCCGACTTGCCGCGCAGCTGGCGCAGGTAATACAGCTTGGCGCGACGCACCTTGCCGCGGCGCACGACCTTGATCGAGTCGATCATCGGGGAGAGGATCGGGAACACGCGCTCCACGCCCTCGCCGTAGGAGATCTTGCGGACGGTGAAGCTCTCGTTGATGCCGCCGCCGGAACGGCCGATGCACACGCCCTCATAGGCCTGCACGCGGGTGCGCTCGCCTTCGACCACCTTCACGTTGACGATCACGGTGTCGCCCGGGCCGAACTCCGGAATGGTCTTATTGGCGGACAGCTTGTCGAACTGCTCTTTTTCGAGCTGCTGAATCAGGTTCACGGGTAAATCTCCATCGGCGGCGCGCCCAGCCGGGTCACGCGGGCTGCGCTTGTTCCTGCCGTCACTTGCGGAATTGGGCGCTCCTATAAGGCAAAGCGCGAGGCTTGTCACCCGTCTGTCGTGCTTTTTGGCGCTTTTTGGCTGGTCCTGCTTTGTTCCCGCGGCTGACGCGCCTGCCATTCGGCCCACAAATCCGGCCTGCGCGCCTCAGTAAGAGCCTGGGATTGCGCATGGCGCCATGCGGCGACCTTGGCGTGATCCCCTGACGTCAGCACATCCGGAATGGCACGGCCTTCGAACAATTGGGGGCGGGTATATTGCGGGTATTCAAGTAGGCCGTCGGAGAAGCTCTCGTCGGTCCCCGATTCGAGCTTGCCCATCACGCCCGGCAGCAGCCGCACACAGGCATCGATCAGCACCAGCGCCGCAATCTCGCCGCCCGACAGCACGTAGTCGCCGATCGACACCTCGATCAGCTCGCGGGCGTCGATGACGCGCTGGTCGATGCCCTCGAAGCGGCCGCAGACGATCAGCGGCCCCGGACCGTCGGCGAGCTCGCGGACGAAGGCCTGGGTCAATGGCCGACCGCGCGGACTCATCAGCAGCTTCGGCCGCTCCGGCGCGACAGCCGCCGCGTCGATCGCGGCGGCGAGGACGTCGGCGCGCAGCACCATGCCGGGACCGCCGCCAGCGGGCGTGTCATCGACGCTGCGGTGCTTGTCGGTGGCCGACGCGCGGATGTCGCGTGCTTCGAGCGACCAAATTCCGCCAGCCAGCGCCCGGCCAGCGAGGCTCACGCCCAGCGGTCCGGGAAACATCTCCGGAAACAGCGTCAAGACAGTCGCGCGCCATGGCGCGGTGGGAGAGGGCGAAGCGGTCATGATGCTTTGTTACGGTACAGGCGCGACGAGATCGAGCCCCGGATCAATGCTGCGTCCACGGCTCGTGCGGTCCCACCACCGGTGTCGTCCCGGACAAGCCGTGACG
The DNA here is from genome assembly GCF_032377575.1 of Bradyrhizobium sp. SZCCHNS2022. Classification (NCBI taxonomy): domain Bacteria; kingdom Pseudomonadati; phylum Pseudomonadota; class Alphaproteobacteria; order Hyphomicrobiales; family Nitrobacteraceae; genus Bradyrhizobium; species Bradyrhizobium sp. SZCCHNS2022. Next base: position 6,063,594 of record NZ_JAUHHZ010000001.1, read on the forward strand.
CGCAAAGCGCGTCGCGGCGCCGATCCGGGATCCATACCGCGTGATCGTGGAAAGGGGCACGCGGTCAGTCCCGCGCAAGCCAATCAGCTGCGGTGGCTATGGATCCCCGCTTTCGCGGGGATGACGAGCTGAGTTTGGGGCGGCCACCTCGTCCTCATCGGACGCCGCTTCGTCCTCACCGTCGATCTCGCTCGGCAGCTCGATGATCACCCGGCCGCCTGCAAGATCGACCGTCGGCACCACGGCATTGGTGAACGGCAGCATCAAGGTGCTGCCGGAGGGCGGGGCGATCTCGATGATGTCGCCGGCGCCGAAATTATGGATGGCGAGCACGCGGCCGAGCGGGGCGCCCGCGGTGGTTTCCGCGGCGAGGCCGATCAGGTCGGCGTGATAGTACTCATTTTCATCAGTCTCGGGCAGGCGGTCGCGCGGGACGTACAGCTCGAGCCCGTTGAGGCGTTCGGCGGCGTTGCGATCGGTGACGCCTTTGAAGCTCGCGACGAGATGATCCTTGGCCTCGCGCGCCTTTGCGACTTCGAACGAGCGGCTGCCGTCCTTGGTCGTCAGCGGGCCATAGTGCAGCACGGCCAGCGGATCCTCGGTGAAGGTCCACAAGCGAACCTCGCCGCGCACGCCGTGCGCGGCGCCGATCCTGGCGACGCAGATCAGCTTGGACATCATGAGGCCTCGTCCTTCGAGACGCGCGCAAGGGCGCGCTCCTCAGGACGAGGAGCCAGATCCTCATGCTGAGGAGCACGGCTGAAGCCGTGCGTCTCGAAGCATGAGGCCACGATCGTCAAAGGACGACTAGCCCTTGGCGGCGGCTTCGGCCTGCGCCTTGCGCTCCTTGCGCGGCACGGCCTTGATCGGGTTCTGGCGGGCTTCGCGCTTCTTGACGCCGGCGGCATCGAGGAAGCGGGCGACGCGGTCGGACGGCTGTGCGCCCTTGGCGAGCCAGGCCTTCACCTTCTCCATGTCGAGCTTGAGGCGGGCCTCGTTGTCCTTCGGCATCAGCGGATTGAAGTGGCCGAGGCGCTCGATGAAGCGGCCGTCGCGGGGAAAGCGCGAGTCGGCGACGACGACGTGATAGACCGGGCGCTTCTTGGTGCCGGCACGGGCGAGACGAATGACGACGGACATGAAAGTTCTCCTGAGTGTCTTCTGATGAGGTGTTAGCTAAGCCGTCATTCCGGGGCACCGCGAAGCGGTGAGCCCGGAATCCATACGCACGATCGTGGTTATGGATTCCGGGCTCGCGCTTCGCGCGCCCCGGAATGACGTGGTGAGAGACGGACGAAACGTCCTCATTTCTTCTTCCCCGGCGGGAGGCCAAGGCCCGGCAGCGTTGGCTTGCCGCTGAGGCCGGTGAGGCCCGGCAGATTGGGCAAGCCACCACGCAGGCCGGCGGGAAGATCCTTCGGCAAATTCGGCAGACCGCCGGGCATGCCGCCCGGCATCTTCTCGGCCATCGCCTTGAGCTGATCCGGCGAGGGCATGCCGCCACCGCCGCCGAAACCCATCGCCTGGGCGATGCCGGCGAGCGGGCCGCGCTTGCCGGAGCCCATGGCCTTCATCACGTCGGCCATGTTCCGGTGCATCTTGAGCAGCTTGTTGACGTGCTCGACGCTCTGGCCCGAGCCGGCGGCGATGCGCTTCTTGCGGCTCGCCTTGAGCAGGTCGGGATGCTTGCGCTCCTCGCGCGTCATCGAATCGATGATCGCGACCTGGCGCTTGAGGATCTTGTCGTCGATCCCGGCGGCCGCGATCTGGTTCTTCATCTTGGAGATGCCGGGCATCATGCCCATGAGACCGCTGATGCCGCCCATCTGCGACATCTGCAACAGCTGCTCGCGCATGTCGTTGAGGTCGAACTGACCCTTGCGCATCTTCTCGGCGGCGCGCGCGGCCTTCTCGGCGTCGATGTTCGCCGCGGCCTTCTCGACCAGCGAGACGATGTCGCCCATGCCGAGGATGCGGCCGGCGATACGCGAGGGATAGAAGTCTTCCAGCGCGTCGGTCTTTTCGCCGGTGCCGAGCAGCTTGATCGGCTTGCCGGTGACCGCGCGCATCGAAAGCGCCGCGCCGCCGCGGCCGTCGCCGTCGATCCGGGTCAGCGCGATGCCGGTGAGGCCGACGCGCTGGTCGAACGAGCGGGCGAGATTGACGGCGTCCTGGCCGGTCAGGGAGTCCGCGACCAGCAGCACCTCATGCGGATTGGCGACCGCCTTGATCTCGGCGGCCTCCTTCATCATGTCCTCGTCCAGCGTGGTACGGCCGGCGGTGTCGAGCAGCACCACGTCATAGCCGCCGAGCTTGGCGGCCTCGATGGCGCGGCGCGCGATCTGCGGCGGCATCTGGCCGGCGACGATCGGCAGGGTCGGAATATCGAGATCGCGGCCGAGCACCGCGAGCTGCTCCATGGCGGCCGGACGGTAGACGTCGAGCGAGGCCATCAGCACCTTGCGCTTGTCGCGCTGAACCATGCGGCGCGCGAGCTTGGCGGTGGTGGTGGTCTTGCCGGAGCCCTGCAGGCCGACCATCATGATCGGCACCGGCGGCACGGCATTGAGGTCGATGGTCTGGCCGTCGTCGCCGAGCGTCTTGACCAGCTCGTCATGGACGATCTTCACGACCATCTGGCCGGGGGTGACCGACTTGACGACGGTGGCGCCGATCGCCTGCTCGCGCACGCGCTCGGTGAAGCTGCGGACAACCTCCAGCGCGACGTCGGCCTCGAGCAGCGCCCGGCGGACCTCGCGCATCGCGGCGTCGACATCGGCTTCCGAGAGCGAACCGCGCCCCGTCAGCCGATCGAGAATGCCGCCAAGCCTTTCCGACAGATTGTCGAACACTTGCTTCGTCCTTTCCTGCGCTGAGCAGGCAGTTGAATTCTCCGCAGTCATCACCCGCGAAGGCGGGTGATCCAGTACTCCGAGGCAGCGCGGCTCCATCCGAGCCGCCGCGGCGTACTGGATGCCCCGCCTGCGCGGGGCATGACGACCATTTATGTCGCGGCAGCCCGTGCCGAAACCGTCAGTCCAAACACGTTTGCGCCCGAGGGCGCACAGCGCTGTCGGGCGGTGACCTCCGGCCTCCAGGGCCGGGCGGTGGCTCGAAAAGATGAAACTTTCCGAAATTCGGCCGGGTTAAACCCCCCGCAGCCGCAAAAGTCAAGGAAACTTGCTTCCTGGGGTCCCGTTGCCGGACCCGGTGGGGCGGCTTACCTCTTGCGCCAGTTCAGCTTTCCCTTGTCAGCTTTCCCTCGCGAGGACCCCTTGCTGCGCCGTTCCAGGACCTATTCCGGCCCCGTCACCGACCATTTCGACGGCAAGCGCTTCTACGATCCCGACGGCGTTCCGCCCAAATCCCTCGCCCAGGTGTTGCGCTGGCAGTTCGACCGCAACGGCAAGCGCTCGCGCTGGCCGGCATGGGCGCCGAGCCCGCACGCCGATACCCCGCCGCACCGGATCGACGGCGAGACGGTGCGGCTGTCCTTCATCGGCCATGCCAGCTGGCTGGTCCAGACCGGCGGGCTCAACATCCTGATCGACCCCGTCTGGTCGGAGCGGGTGTCGCCGTTCTCCTTTGCCGGTCCCCGCCGGCACAACGATCCCGGCATCGCCTTCGAGACGCTGCCGCACATCGACGTCGTGCTGGTGTCGCATGGGCACTACGATCATCTCGATATCCGCACCTTGTCGAAGCTGACGGCGCGGTTCGCGCCGCGGGTGGTCACGCCGCTCGGCAACGATCTGACGATGACCGATGCCGACGCCAAGATCCGCGCCGAAGCCTATGACTGGCACGATCGCGTGCAGCTCAACGACGAGGTCGCGGTGACGCTGGTGCCGACGCGGCACTGGTCGGCGCGCGGAGTCTTCGATCGCAACAAGGCGCTGTGGGCAAGCTTCGTGCTGGAGACGCCGCGCGGCAAGCTCTACATCGTCTGCGATTCCGGCTACGGCACCGGCAAGCACTTCCGCCGCGTCGCCGAGCTGCACGCGCCGCTGCGGCTCGCGATCCTGCCGATCGGCGCCTACGAGCCGCGCTGGTTCATGCGCGACCAGCACATGAACCCCGAGGATGCCGTGCAGGCGCTGCAGGATTGCGGCGCCGAGACCGCGCTGGCGCATCACCACGGCACGTTTCAGCTGACGGACGAAGCCATCGACGCGCCAGTCCACGCCCTGCACGCCGCGCTCGATTCCGCCGGCATCCCACGCGAGCGCTTCGGCGTGCTGAAGCCCGGGCAGGTGGTGGAGATTTAGCCAAGCTGCCGCCAAATCAACGGTGTCGTCCCGGCCTTGAGCCGGGACCCACAACCACCGAATGGAATTTTGCGAAGGCTGGCAGCTCCATCTCGCGCCATAACATCCGCTGCGACGTATGGGTCCCGGCTCAAGGCCGGGACGACATCGAGTTTGTATGTGCGCCGTCGGCTCACATTCGCTTGCGAATGCGCCGAGCTCACGTAAGAGCGCCTTACTGCCCCGCCTTGATCGCCCAGGTCACGCTCACCGTCACCGACAGCGTCTCCTCGCCCTGCGCGACCGGGGTCGGCGTGGCAGCCATCGGTGCAGCAAACGTCTTGGCGCGGAACACCGGGGCGGGGGCGCCGTCCTCGGCGATGTTGAGCGGCTGGCCGAGCGTGACGCCGGCGGCCTTGGCGTAGATCTCGGCCTTGCGGCGGGCGTCGGCGACGGCCTTCTCGCGCGCCTGGTCGAGCAGCTTCGAGGGCTCGGCCACGGTGAAATAGATGTTGCCGACATCATTGGCGCCGGCGCCGACCAGCGTGTCGATCACGCTGGCGACATTGCTGACGTCATGCACCTTGATCGTGACGCGGTTCGAGGCGCGATAGCCGGTCACGGCTGGCTGGTTCGGCCGGTTCTGCTGATATTGCGGCTGCAGCGACAGCCGCGAGGTCTGCACATCCTTGTCGGCAATCCCGGCCGCCTTGAGCGCCTGCAGCACCTTCGCCATGGCGGAATTGTTGGCCTCGGCGGCCTCGCGCGCGGTCTTGGCGTCCGACGCCACACCGGCATCGATCTGCGCCAGATCCGGCGGTGCCGACACGCTGGCCTCGCCGCTGACGGTGATCGCCGGCGTATCCTGCCGGGCAATGTCTTCCGCCAAGACCGGCATTGCAGTGCTGGTCGCGATCGCGGCCGCGAGGATCGGTCTCATCATGATGGCGCTCACTTCAGCGGCACGTAGACGTTGATGACGAGCTTGTCCTCGGCGGTCTTCAGCGGATCGGTCATGTACTCCTCGATGAAGGTGTCCTTGGCCTCTAGCCGGCGCTCGTCGAGATGGTTGGTGATCGCCTCGTAGGTGTTGTCCATGTTGTCGTAGGAGCCGCGATGCACGAACTTCAGCGCCTTGCCTTCGGGCGACTGGCCGATGCTCATGCCCTTGCCGAGCGTCTTCGGCTCCTGCTCGACCGGGATCTCGGCGAAGAAGGTGAAGCCGGTGTCGTCGGTCGAGGTGTAGACGATCATGCCGTTGCCGGCCGGCTTGACGCCCTGCTTATCCAAGGTGGTCGACAGCGCCTTGAACGAGTCGATCAGGGTGTCGAAAGCGTTGTCCCAATTGGCGGTGCCCTTCACGAGCACGACTTTCTTGGCCTCGAGCTTGATCTCGTCGCCGAAGGCGTCGGCCGTCTGGGCGGGCGCCGCCGCCGGCGGTGTGGCGGCTGGCGCCTGCGCGGCAGCCGGCGACGATGAGGGCGAAGGGCTGGCGCTGGCGGCCGGCGTCGGGCTGGTCGTGGGCGCCGGACTGGCCGAGGCGGCCGGTGCGGGGGACGCCGTGGGCGCGGGGATCGCGCTCGGGGCCGGCGCGGGCGAGGCTGAGGCCGCCGGAGCCGGGGAGCCCGACGGCGCCTGCGCCCGGGCGATCGGACCGCCCAGCGCCAGCGCGACCGAGCTCACGGCCAGAACGAGGCGGAAAGTGCTGAGATTCATTCGACTATTCTCCAGTGGCCGTGCTGGTTTGCCCGGTTCGTGCCGGCGAATGGACCGGTTCCTAACATGCCGGGCGGCGTGGCGTCCCATGACAGATGCGTCATGTCCCCCTGCGGACTGGTCAAGGCCACGCCTGTGGCCATATAAGACGGACACAATTTGGATATTTTGATGAGCGCGCTCGCCAACCACAGCTTCGTCAAGATGAACGGGATCGGCAACGAGATCGTCGTGCTCGATCTGCGCGACGTGAAGCATGTCGTGACGCCGGACGAGGCGCGCGCGGTTGCATCCCGCGTGCCCTACGACCAGCTGATGGTGCTGCAGCCGCCGCGGCTCGGCGGGACCGAAGCCTTCATCCGCATCTACAACAATGACGGCTCCGAATCCGGCGCCTGCGGCAACGGCATGCGCTGCGTGGTGAGCCAAGTGTTCGGCAAGACCGGCCAGACCAGCGCGACGTTCGAGACGCGTGCCGGGCTGCTGAACTGCTGGCAGGGGCCTGCGCCCGGTCTCTACACGGTCGACATGGGCGTGCCGAAGTTCGGCTGGCAGGACATTCCGCTGGCCGAGGAATTCCGCGACACCCGCTACATCGAGCTGCAGATCGGTCCGATCGATGCGCCGATCCTGCATTCGCCCTCGGTCGTCAACATGGGCAATCCCCATGCCGTGTTCTGGGTCGACAACGACGTCAACTCCTATGACCTCGAGCGCTTCGGGCCGCTCTTGGAAAATCACCCGATTTTCCCGGAGCGCGCCAACATCACGCTCGCGCAGATCGTCGATCGCGACCACATCACGATGCGCACCTGGGAGCGCGGTGCGGGGCTGACCAGGGCTTGCGGCTCGGCGGCCTGCGCCACGGCAGTCGCCGCGGCGCGGCTGAAGCGCGCCAACCGCGTCGTGCAGATGACGCTGCCTGGCGGCGAGCTGACGATCGAGTGGCGCGAGCGCGACGATCACGTGCTGATGACGGGCACGGCGACGTTCGAATTCGAGGGGCGGTTCGAGCCAGACCTGTTCGCCAGCGTCGCATGAGCGTCGACGTCGTCACCTTCGGCTGCCGGCTCAACGCGTTCGAATCCGAGCTGATTGCGCGGCATGCCGAGACGGCGGGCGCGGACGACACCATCGTCATCAACAGCTGCGCCGTCACCAACGAGGCCGTTGCACAGGCACGCCAGTCGATCCGCAAGCTCAAACGCGAGCGCCCCGATGCGCGCATCGTCGTGACCGGGTGCGCGGCGCAGACGCAGGCTGCCATGTTCGCCGCCATGCCCGAGGTCGACCGCGTCATCGGCAATGACGACAAGCTGCAGCCTGCTGCGTGGCGCACCATCACCCAGGCCCTGGCGGCGCCGCGGTTCGGCATCGATGCGTCCGAGAAGATTGCCGTCTCCGACATCATGGCCGTCAAGGAGATGGCGCCGCATCTGGTCGACGGCTTCCAGCACGGCCTGCCGCGCGTGTTCGTGCAGGTGCAGAACGGCTGCGACCACCGCTGCACCTTCTGCATCATCCCGTTCGGCCGCGGCAATTCGCGCTCGGTGCCGATGGGCGCCGTCGTCGATCAGGTGCGGACACTTGCCGAGCGCGGCCATGCCGAGATCGTTCTGACCGGCGTCGATCTGACGAGCTATGGCGCTGACCTGCCGGGCGCGCCCAGGCTCGGTCGGCTGGTGCAACAGATCCTGCGTCACGTGCCGGAGCTGAATAGGTTGCGCATCTCCTCCATCGATTCGATCGAGGCCGATGCCGATCTGCTCGATGCGCTCGCCGACGATGCCCGGCTGATGCCGCATCTGCATCTGTCGCTGCAGGCCGGCGATGACCTGATCCTGAAGCGGATGAAGCGGCGGCATTCCCGCGCCGATGCGATTGCGTTCTGCGACCAGGTGCGGCGGCTGCGGCCGGACATCGCGCTGGGCGCCGATCTGATTGCGGGCTTTCCGACCGAGACCGAGGAGATGTTTTCCCGCTCGCTCGACCTGGTCGAGGAATGCGGTCTGACATTTCTCCACGTGTTTCCCTATTCGCCGCGCCCCGGCACGCCGGCCGCGCGCATGCCGCAGGTGGACGGAGCTATGATCCGGGATCGCGCGCGGCGGCTGCGGGCCGCGGGTGAGGCGGCGTTGCGGCGGCGGCTCGAGGCCGAGATTGGCTGCGCGCGCGAGGTGCTGATCGAGAGCGAGACGCAAGGGCGGACCGAGCATTATCTGCCGGTGGCAGTCAGCGGCGCGGTGCCGGGCACGGTGCAGCGGCTCGCGATCATCGGACATGATGATACGAAGCTGTTAGTCCCACCCTCGGTGTCATCGCGCGGCTTGACCGGGCGATCCAGTACGCCGCGGCCTCTCGGTTGACAACGACTGCCTCTGGAATACTGGATCGCCCGGTCAAGCCGGGCGATGACGGCTAAGGGTGTGGCACGAGCGCTAGGTCTCACTTGCGTTGATGGCGTCTCTCTTGGGTCGATGCGGGACTTACTCCCCATTCCACCCACACAACCGCAGCCGCTCGTGCATGTGCAGCGGCGCCGGCGCGACCACCTGCACCGGCGGCTTGTTCTTCGACAGCGGAATCGAAATCTCCCGCGCATGCAGGTGCAGCCGCGGCTCGCCGAAGCGCGGGCCGTTGCCGTAGATGTTGTCGCCGACGATCGGCCAGCCGGAGGCTGCCGAGTGCACGCGGAGCTGGTGGGTGCGGCCGGTGATGGGTTCCATGGCGAGCCAGGTGAACTTGGTCGCCTTGGCTGAAGCCCCGCTCTCGCCAGCCTCGCGGTCTGCTCCCTCCCGCCTTGTGGGGGAGGGTTGGGGAGGGGGGTGGCTCCGGGCGAGACTGTCTGTGGAGACCCCCACCCCCGACCCCTCAGAGCGAGCTCCGCTCGTCTCGCCCCCGCAAGGCGGAGGGGAGTCGGTGCCGCAAGGAAGAACGGAGTGAGGAGAGAGAGCGGCAGGCGCATACGACCGCCCCAGCACGCGCCATTTCGTCACCGCCGGCTGCCCGTTCGGATCCGGCTTCTGCCACCAGCCGCGTTCCGCATTCAGCTTGCCGAGTGGCAGCTCGATCACGCCTTCGTCAGCCTCCGGGCCGCCCTCGACCACCGCCCAATACGTCTTTGAAATTTTGCCGTGCTTGAACAAAAGCCCGAGAGAGGCCGTTGCCTTGCGATGACGGCCGAGCACCAGACAGCCCGAGGTTTCCTTGTCGAGCCGATGCGCCAGCACCGGGGGACGCGGCAGGCCGAAGCGCAGCGCGTCGAACGAGGCTTCGAGGTTGGGTCCGCCTTTCGGCCCCTTGTGCACGGGAATGCCGGCCGGCTTGTCGATCACCAGCATCAGTCCGTCGCGGTGGAGCACGCGGGCCAGCATCTCCTCGTCGGTCGGTTGGTTAATGTCCATGGAAACCGTAACGCGGCTGTGAGCTTTCGTTTGGAGTTGGAAAGGGCTAACACCACGCCATGAACGATACCACCTCCGAAACACCCAAGCTGTCGTGGTGGCGGCGGCTGTCGGCTGGCCTGAAGCGCACTTCGGGCGCGCTCGGCACGGCCGTGGCCGATCTCGTCACCAAACGCAAGCTCGACCGCGCGATGCTCGATGACATCGAGGACGTGCTGCTGCGGGCCGATCTCGGCACCAGCGTGGCAGCGCGGATTGCGGACGCCGTAGGGACCGGCCGTTACGACAAGGCGATCAGCGCCGACGAGGTCAAGGCGGTGGTCGCGACCGAGGTCGAGAAGGTGCTGTCGCCGGTGGCGAAGCCGCTGGTGGTCGAGGCCGGCCACAAGCCGTTCGTCATCCTCGTGGTCGGCGTCAACGGCTCCGGCAAGACCACCACCATCGGCAAGCTCGCGCAGAAATTCGCCTCCGAAGGCAGGCAGGTGATGCTGGCTGCGGGGGACACGTTTCGCGCCGCCGCTATCGAGCAGCTCAAGGTCTGGGGCGAGCGCACCAGGGCGCCTGTCATTGCGGGCGCCCAAGGCTCCGACTCGGCAAGCCTCGCCTTCACCGCCATCACGGCGGCCAAGGAGCAGGGCCGCGACATCCTGCTGATCGACACCGCCGGCCGGCTGCAGAACAAGGCCGAGCTGATGAACGAGCTCGAGAAGGTGGTGCGTGTCATTCGCAAAGTGGACGAAACGGCTCCGCATGCGGTGCTGCTGGTGCTGGATGCCACCGTGGGACAAAATGCGCTGTCGCAGGTCGAGGCGTTTCATCGTACGGCTGGCGTCACCGGCCTGGTGATGACCAAGCTCGACGGCACGGCGCGCGGCGGCATCCTGGTGGCGCTGTCGGAGAAGTTCAAGCTGCCGGTGCACTTCATCGGCGTCGGCGAAGGCGTCGAGGATCTGCAGCCGTTCGCCGCCAAGGATTTCGCGCGGGCGATTGCCGGCATTGAGGATTGAACTCGCCGCGCGGCTCCGGTTTGCGCTTCCCTCGAAGACGACTGGATCAGCTCCGGCTGATGACAGCCAACAGGACATGGAATGGACAAGACCCAGCCGCATCCGCTGTTCAAGCTGGCCACCGAACTCGGCCCGCTCATCGTCTTCTTCGTCGTCAACGCCAAGTTCAATCTGTTCGCGGCCACCGGCGCCTTCATGGTTGCGATCATCGCGGCGCTGATCGCCTCCTATGTCGTGACGCGGCACGTGCCGCTGATGGCGCTGGTCACCGCCGTCGTCGTGCTCGTGTTCGGCACGCTGACCCTGGTGCTGCACGACGAGACCTTCATCAAGGTCAAGCCGACCATCATCTACGGCCTGTTCGCAGCCGTGCTCGGCGGCGGGCTGCTGTTCAATCGCTCCTTCATCGCGATCATGTTCGATCAGATGTTCAATCTGACATCAGCGGGCTGGCGCATTCTCACCTTCCGCTGGGCGCTGTTCTTCGCCGCCATGGCGGTGCTGAACGAGATCGTCTGGCGCACCCAGACCACCGATTTCTGGGTCGGCTTCAAGGCCTTCGGCGTGCTGCCGCTGACCATGATCTTCGCCATCGCCCAGATGCCGCTGATCAAGCGCTACCACCAGGACCCGGCCTCGCTGGCCGCCAGCGATGCGGCTGAAGGTGATGTGAGCAAGGGGTAGCTGCCCCGAACGCCGTCATTGCGAGGAGCGAAGCGACGAAGCAATCCAGGGCCGCGCGCGAAGCCCCTGGATTGCTTCGCTTCGCTCGCAATGACGAGCAACTAACGGCTTGCCTTGAGCAAACCAGCTCGTGAGAAGTTCCGCTCGCGCCTCATCCTCGCTGTCATCATCCGCGAAAGCGGATGATCCAGTACGCCGCGGCGGTCGTGAGTCTCTCGGACGTCACGGCGTACTGGATCGCCCGGTCAAGCCGGGCGATGACAGCGGGGGGTGGAACGGACAGCTTGCTCGAAATGACGAGCGATTTAGTGGCTCGCAGCCCGCAAACTAACCCCCCGCCTTCAGCGCCTTCTCGATCTCCGGCTTCAGCACCGCATCGATGTTCTGCGCCGTGATCGGGCCGACCAGCTTGTAGACGATGGTGCCCTCGCGCCCCACCACGAAGGTCTCGGGCACGCCGTAGACGCCCCATTCGATGCCGGCGCGGCCGTTGCCGTCGACGCCGACGACGTCATAGGGGTTGCCGTAACGGCCGAGGAAACGGCGGGCGTTGTCGGCGCCGTCCTTGTAGTTGATGCCGATGATCTGGAAGCGCTTGTCTCGGCCGAGATCGACCAGCAGCGGCGCCTCGTCGTGACACGGTACGCACCACGACGCCCAAACGTTGACGATGCTGACCTTGCCCTTGAGCACGGCCGGGTCGAGCCCGGGCACCGGGGAGCCGTCCTTGGCCAGTTCGGGCAGAGCCGGAAGCGGGGTGCTCGGTGCGGGTCGTCCAATCAGTGCGGAGGGAATCCGCGAGGGATCGCCATTGCCGAGCCGGAACCAGAACAGCGCCGCCAGCCCGAGAAACACCGCGAGCGGCAGCAGCATCAACAGCGAGCGCCGACGTGGCGCGGCCTCGGGGGCGGTCTGATCGGTCATGGCATGTCCGTGGCGGCGCGGCCGGAGCGCCGGCTGATGCCGCTGTCCTCGAGCGCGCGCAGTCGCGCCTTCTGGGTGCGGTAGTCGATCGCGATCCAGGCGATCAGCAGCACCACGACCAGGGCCGCGGCGAGATAGGAGGTGGCGATGAAGGAGGTGTAGGGGCCGAGGTCCATCTCAGGCGGCTCCCGCGATCTGGCCGGTCGCGCCGCCGGCCGGCGCGCTGCCGCTGTAGGCCCGCGCCTGCAGCATCTGCAGGCTGCGCACGCGGCGGCGCAGGATCTCGTTGCGCATCGCCGCGACATGCAAGGTGATGAACAGGAACGAGAAGCCGATCGCCATCACCAGCAGCGGAATCAGGAACGACTTGTCGAGCGCCGGCCCGCCCATGCGCATCACCGAAGCCGGCTGGTGCAGCGTGTTCCACCAGTCGACGGAGAACTTGATGATCGGCAGGTTGATGGCGCCGACCAGCGTCAGCACCGCCGCGGCGCGCGCGGCGCGGGTCGGGTCTTCAACGGAGCGCCACAGCGCCATCAGGCCGAGATACATCAGGAACAGGATCAGCACCGAGGTCAGCCGCGCATCCCACTCCCAATAGGTGCCCCACATCGGCCGGCCCCACAGCGAGCCGGTGAGGAGGGCCAGGAAGGTGAAGCTGGCGCCGATCGGGGCGGCAGCCTTCGCCGCGACGTCGGCGAGCGGGTGCCGCCACACCAGCGTGCCCAGCGAGGCGATGCTCATGACGCCCCAGACGAACATCGACAGCCACGCATTGGGCACGTGGATGAACATGATCTTGACGGTCGCGCCCTGCTGGTAGTCGTCCGGCGCCAACGCCGACAGGTACAGGCCGGCGGCCAGCAGCACGACGGTGACCACGGCCAGCCACGGCAAGAGGCGCGCGGCCAGCGCGAGGAATCTGGTGGGATTGGCGAGGTCGATCAGCGACATGAGACCCTTGTTAAAGGCGGAAACGGTTGCAGTCCATCAGCACGGCGCGGCTCGGCAAGAGTTGATCATGGTCAAACCCCGCCGATGTTCCGTTAGTCCAGGCCGTTCCGCAGGCTGGTTGCAGCCGCGAACGGGCCGATCACGAAGCTGACCAGCGAGAGCGCGCAGAGGATCGAGAACGGCGCGCCGAACGGCAGCGGGCCGACGATGGCCGCCTGCGACGCCGCGACGCCGAAGATCAGCACCGGGATCGATAGCGGCAGCACCAGGACGGCGAGCAGCAGGCCGCCGCGGTGCATGGTCACCGCCAGCGCCGCCCCGATCATGCCGATGAAGGTCAGCGCCGGTGTGCCAGCCAATAGTGTCAGCGCAACGGCGCCAGTCGCGGTCGCGTCGAGGTTCAGCAGCAGGCCGAGCACGGGCGTCGCGATCACCAGCGGCAGGCCGGCGGCGAGCCAGTGCGCCAGCGCCTTGGCAGCGCAGGCGAGTTCCAGCGGTGTCCGGCTCATGACGATCAGGTCGAGCGAGCCGTCGTCGTGGTCGGCGGTGAAGAGACGGTCGAGCGTGAGCAGGCTGGACAGCAGGGCGCCGAGCCAGAGAATGGCCGGGCCGAGCCGGGTGAGCAGGGCGAGGTCGGGGCCGACCGCGAACGGCATCAGCACGACCACGGTGAGGAAGAACAGCACGCCGATCAGCGCGCCGCCGCCGATGCGCAGCGCGATCTTGATGTCGCGGCGGATGAGGGCACCGAGGGCGGTCATGCGGGTTGGCTCTGGGATGTCGACGCTGCCCTGCCTAGGTGTGAGGCGCGCTCTCTCCCTGCGCACACCGCTTTCCCTCCCCCCTTGTGGGGGAGGGCTAGGGAGGGGGGTGGCTCCGGGTGAGACTGCCCGTGTGGACCCCCACCCCCGACCCCTCCCCGCAAGGGGGAGGGGAGCCGAGGGGCCGGTGTTTGTCGCAGTTGGTTCTTTGCGAACAAATCAGAGCGCGTCGTGGGGCACCCCCCTCCCTGACCCTCCCCCACAAGGGGGGAGGGAACGGAGAGGGCGGCGGGTGGGATGGTGACGCAGCGAGGGAGGGTCATTGAGCGCCTCCAATCCGCAGCTCAAGCGTATCGATGCCCAGCGGCCCGTGCGTGGCGGCGACGATCAGCCCGCCCCCGGCGAGATGCTCGCGCATCAGCCCCGCGAACATGGTCTGGCCCGCGACGTCGAGCGCGGCGGTCGGCTCGTCGAGCAGCCACAGCAGGCGCGGCACCGCGAGCAGGCGCGCGAGCGACAGCCGGCGGCGCTGGCCGGCGGAGAGGTAGCCGGCCGGCAGGTCGATCGCGTGCGCGATGCCGACGGCGGCGAGGCAATCGGGGATCGGCCTGATCATTCCGCCGCCGAGGAAGTCGGCCCAGAACGTGAGATTCTCGCGCACGCTGAGCGCCGGCTTCAGCGCGTCGCGGTGGCCGAGATAATGCGCCTGCTCCGGCACCGTCAGCTCGCCCTCACCGCCCTCGATGACGATGGTGCCGCCGGCCGGCAGCAGCAGCCCCGCGATCAGCCGCAGCAGCGAGGTCTTGCCCGCGCCGTTGTGCCCGGTCACGGCCAGCGCCTCGCCCGCGCGCGCCTCGAAGGCAAGGCTGGAGAACACCTCGCGGCCGCCGCGCACGCATCTGACGTCTTGTCCGAACAGCCTCGGAGACGGTGGTGAAGACAGCTGCATGGCTCGTCGTGACAGCCCTTACGAAATTGATGGCTAGCGTGTGAGAATTTGTGGGTGATGCCACGCCGGGACTTGATTGTCTCTGTAGCGACGCAGTTAGAAAGCTTCTATAAGCCCGACCTTGATGCAGCACACAATCGCCCGCTGCAAGCCATCCGGCGCCTCGCGCTGACGGTTCGAAAATACCCCCTCGGGGTATACAGATCAATTGGGATTCCCACGCATGACCTCGCTCGACAGCTTCAAGTGTCGCAAGACCCTCAAGGTCGGAACGAAGAGCTACATCTATTACAGCTTGCCCACAGCCGAGAAGAACGGTCTCAAGGACATCTCGAAGCTGCCGTACTCGATGAAGGTGCTGCTCGAGAACCTCTTGCGCAACGAGGACGGCCGCACCGTCACCAAGGACGACATCGTCGCGGTGTCGAAGTGGCTGCGCAAGAAGTCGCTGGAGCATGAGATCGCCTTCCGCCCGGCGCGCGTGCTGATGCAGGATTTCACCGGCGTGCCCGCCGTGGTCGACCTCGCGGCGATGCGCAACGCCATGCAGGCGCTCGGCGGCGATGCCGAGAAGATCAACCCGCTGGTCCCGGTCGACCTCGTCATCGACCACTCGGTGATCGTGAACTACTTCGGTGACAACAAGGCGTTCGGCAAGAACGTCGCCGAGGAGTACAAGCAGAACCAGGAGCGCTACGAATTCCTGAAGTGGGGCCAGAAGGCGTTCTCGAACTTCTCCGTCGTGCCGCCCGGCACCGGCATCTGCCACCAGGTCAACCTCGAATATCTGGCGCAGACGGTCTGGACCAAGAAGGAGAAGATGACGGTCGGCCGCACCAAGGGCACCTTCGAGGTCGCCTATCCGGATTCGCTGGTCGGCACCGATTCGCACACCACCATGGTCAACGGTCTCGCCGTGCTCGGCTGGGGCGTCGGCGGCATCGAGGCCGAGGCCTGCATGCTCGGCCAGCCACTGTCGATGCTGCTGCCTGACGTCGTCGGCTTCAAGCTGACCGGTGCGCTCAAGGAAGGCGTCACCGCGACCGACCTCGTGCTGACCGTCACCCAGATGCTGCGCAAGCTCGGCGTCGTCGGCAAGTTCGTCGAGTTCTTCGGCCCCGGCCTCGACCATCTCTCGGTCGCCGACAAGTCGACCATCGCCAACATGGCCCCGGAATACGGCGCGACCTGCGGCTTCTTCCCCGTGGACACCGCGACCATCGACTATCTCAAGACGTCCGGCCGCAAGGGTCCGCGCGTCGCGCTGGTCGAAGCCTATGCCAAGGCGCAGGGCCTGTTCCGCACCGCCAAGTCGCCGGATCCGGTGTTCACGGAGACGCTGAACCTCGATCTCGGCGATGTCGTGCCGTCGATGGCCGGTCCGAAGCGTCCCGAGGGCCGCATCGCGCTCCCCGCGGTGGCCGAAGGTTTCGCGACCGCGCTGGCCGGCGAATACAAGAAGCCGGACGCCGCGGAGCAGCGCTTCCCGGTCGAGGGCAAGGATTTCGACATCGGCCATGGCGACGTCGTCATCGCCGCGATCACCTCATGCACCAACACCTCGAACCCGAGCGTGCTGATCGGCGCCGGCCTGTTGGCCCGCAACGCCGCGGCCAAGGGCCTCAAGGCCAAGCCGTGGGTGAAGACATCGCTGGCTCCGGGTAGCCAGGTGGTTGCCGAATACCTCGCGAACTCCGGCCTGCAGAAGGACCTCGACAAGGTCGGCTTCAACCTGGTCGGCTTCGGCTGCACCACCTGCATCGGCAATTCGGGTCCGCTGCCGGAGGAGATCTCGAAGTCGATCAACGACAATGGCGTCGTCGCAGCGGCGGTGCTGTCGGGCAACCGCAACTTCGAAGGCCGCGTCTCGCCGGACGTGCAGGCCAACTACCTGGCCTCGCCGCCGCTGGTCGTCGCCTACGCGCTGGCGGGCACCGTGACCAAGGACCTCGCTGTCGAGCCGATCGGGATCGGCAAGGACAAGAAGCCGGTCTACCTGAAGGACATCTGGCCGACGACCAAGGAAGTCAATGACTTCGTCAAGAAGTTCGTGAAGGCCTCGATCTTCAAGAAGCGCTACGCCGACGTGTTCAAGGGCGACACCAACTGGCGCAAGATCAAGACCGTCGAGAGCGAGACCTATCGCTGGAACATGTCGTCGACCTACGTGCAGAACCCGCCGTATTTCGAGGGCATGAAGAAGGAGCCTGAGCCGATCAAGGACATCGTCGAGGCTCGCGTGCTGGCGCTGTTCGGCGACAAGATCACCACCGACCACATCTCGCCGGCCGGTTCGATCAAGCTGACCTCGCCCGCCGGCAAGTTCCTCAGCGAGCATCAGGTCCGGCCGGCCGATTTCAACCAGTACGGCACCCGCCGCGGCAATCACGAGATCATGATGCGCGGCACCTTCGCCAACATCCGCATCAAGAACTTCATGCTCAAGGGCGCCGACGGCAACATCCCCGAGGGCGGCCTGACCAAGCACTGGCCCGACGGCGAGCAGATGTCGATCTACGACGCCGCCATGAAGTACCAGGAAGAGGGCGTGCCGCTGGTGGTGTTCGCCGGCGCCGAATACGGCAACGGCTCGTCGCGCGACTGGGCCGCCAAAGGTACCCGGCTGCTCGGCGTTCGCGCCGTGATCTGCCAGAGCTTCGAGCGCATCCACCGCTCGAACCTGGTCGGCATGGGCGTGCTGCCGCTCACTTTCCAGGAGGGCACGTCGTGGTCCTCGCTCGGCCTGAAGGGTGACGAGAAGGTCACCATCAAGGGTCTCCAAGGTGATCTCAAGCCGCGCCAGACCCTGACCGCCGAGATCATCTCGGCCAACGGTGCGGCGCAGCAGGTGCCGCTGCTCTGCCGGATCGATACGCTGGACGAGCTGGACTACTACCGGAACGGCGGTATCCTGCACTACGTGCTGCGCAAGCTGGCTGCTTAACCAAAGCGCGATGCGACAGTTTGGCTCACTCTGAAGTGAGTAGCGGGTGATGAAGGAGGCGGCCTATGACAAAGGCCGCCTCCTTTGCATTTTCGGTTTGTTAACTACGAGGACGGCATCGCGGATATGGTGATGCGCTAGGGCGCAGCGGACGGTGGTCCAGACGGGACAGTGGCGATGAGTGGACAGATGACGTGGTGGTCGCGCGCGGCGCTGGGTGTCTGTGCGGTCATCGCTTTCGTCCGGCCGGCGGCTGCTGATCCGCGTGCGGTGATCGAACTATTCACGTCGCAGGGCTGCTCATCCTGCCCGCCCGCCGACAAGTTGCTCGGCGACCTCGCCCGCGACCCCTCCGTCATCGCCCTGTCCCTGCCGATCGATTATTGGGATTATCTGGGCTGGAAGGACACCCTGGCAGACTCGCGGTTTACGGCGCGGCAGCGGGCCTATTCGCGAGCTCGCGGGGATCGTGAGGTCTACACCCCGCAGGCCGTGGTGAATGGCTCGCTGCATGTGATCGGCAGCGATCGCGACGCGATCGAAGGCGCCATCGAGGAGACTGCTCGGGGCGGTGCCGTGATGTCGGTCCCGGTCAGCCTGTCGATCGAAGGCCAGGAGCTGACGGTGTCGGTGGCCGCGGCGGACCAGCATGCGGCGCGCAAGCACGGCGAGGTCTGGGTGTGCTCGATCGCGCGCGTCGTTCCGATCCAGGTCGCGCGCGGCGAGAACGGCGGCCGGGAGCTGACCTATTACAACGTCGTTCGCGGTGTGATGAAGCTGGGCGACTGGAATGGCTCGTCGGCGAGCTGGAGCGTGCCGCTGGAGAAGATCGTCCGCGAGGGCGTCGACGGTGCCGTCGTCTATGTGCAGGATGGCAGCCGCGACCGGCCAGGCCTGATGCTCGGCGCGGCCCATTCAGACCTGCCATTGGTCAGCCGAGCCGCCGCAACGGTGCGCGCTCCCGAGCGCTGAGCCCGCTCGCCGCTCCTCTCATCTCCCGCTGCTCTGCGGCTCGTCCGCGGCGTCGTCCCGATGGGCGCGTCGCAAGATCCCTGCGCAAGCTCTCGCCCAAAAAGCAAAAGGACCAACTTGCGTTGGCCCTTTGCCTTACTTGTGAATAGACCCGATCCTGACGACCCCGGGGGGCTGGGGGCTGAGGAATCCGGAACCGAAAGGACCGGGCCAACGCACACGAATCTTATGCCTAACGTCGGGGGCAGTCCCTGGGCGGAAACGCGGCGCGATTATGATTCCGCTAACGATCCCGTGACGCTTGCGTGTTCGGGGAACTCGCGTGCGAGCCGGATGCTGCCAAGTTCGATAATGAAAACCGCCCCTTGCGGCTTCCGCCGGTTGGCGCGATCATGTCACACAGATGACAGGAGGACGCTCATGAACCTCACCCCGGAGGACGCCGATCCCAGCGAGAACCGCGCGGCGGCGCGCAATGCGGCCGCAGCGCCTAACCGGGTGACGTTCGATCGTCTCGAGCTGAACCGCATCCTCAATCTCTACGGCCGGATGGTCGCCGACGGCGAGTGGCGCGACTACTCGATCGATTTCCTGCGCGACCGCGCCGTGTTCTCGGTCTTCCGCCGCGCCTCCGAGGTGCCGCTGTACCGAATCGAGAAGGATCCGCGGCTGGCGCGCAAGCAGGGCATGTACAGCGTGATCTCGGCCACCGGCCTGATCCTGCGCCGCGGCCACGAGCTGGAGCGCGTGCTGCTGGTGATCGCGCCGAAGCCGGCGCTGGTCTGAGCCGGCGCCCACGCTAGCCGCGCCGTTTATGCCGGGATGTTGCTGCTGCCCGGTCCAAGCGCTCGCTGCATCATGACGGTATCCAGCCAACGGCCGAATTTCAGGCCGACGCTCGGATGGGTGCCGATCATCTCGAAGCCGCAGGCGGTATGCAGCCCGACCGAGCCGGCATTGGCGGAGTCGCCGATGACCGCGATCATCTGCCGAAATCCTCGCTCCTCGCAGGCTGCGATCAGCGTCCGCATCAGCCGCATCCCGATGCCGCGGCGCTGGCTGGCGGGGGCGAGATACACAGAGTTCTCGACCGTGAAGCGATAGGCGGGCCGCGGCCGGTAAGGGCCAGCATAGGCGTAGCCCACGATCTGCCCATCCAGCAGGGCAGCGAAGTAAGGGAAGCCGCCGTCGCTGAGCGTCCGGAAGCGGCGGGTCATCTCCGCAAGGTCGGGCGCGTCGAGCTCGAAGGTGGCCGTGCCCTCGCGGACGGCCTGGCCGTAGATGGCGGTGATGGCGGGAAGGTCGGCCTCCTGGGTGGGCCGGATCTCGATGTCGGACATGGGTGGAACAATACCAGGGCGAAGCGGCCGATCAACATCGTCGCGGCATGGCTGCCGTTCCCGGCGCGCGGCATGCTCTCAGCCGCCTCGACAAACGAAAAGCCCCGGCGCTGAGGCCGGGGCTTTGGTTGATCGCTCGTCTTGCGAGCAATCGGATCAGTCGCGCTGTCCGAGCAGCTGCAGCAGCAGCGTGAACAGGTTGATGAAGTTCAGGTACAGCGACAGGGCTCCGGTGATCGCTGCGCGCTCGGCGACGTCGCCGCCCGCGGAGGCGTAGCCGTAGATGTACTCGTTCTTCAGGCGCTGCGTGTCCCAGGCGGTCAGGCCGGCGAACACGAACACGCCGATCACCGACACGATGAACTGCAGCATCGAGCTCGCCAGGAAAAGGTTCACGAGGCTCGCCAGCACGATGCCGATCAGGCCCATGAACAGGAACGAACCCATGCCCGTCATGTCACGCTTGGTCGTGTAGCCGTACAGGCTGAGCGCACCGAACGTCGCCGCGGTGATGAAGAACACCCGCACGATCGAGGTGTGGGTGTACACCAGGAAGATCGACGACAGCGAGATGCCCATCAAGGCCGAGAACACCCAGAACAGGATCTGTGCGGTCGACGGCGCGAGGCGGTTGATGCCAGCGGAGATGGCGAACACCATGACCAGGGGGGCCAGGATGAACAGCCACTTCAGCGGGCTCACGAACATCGCGTAGCCGAACTGCGTCAGATAGGCGTTGCCGATCTTGGATACGCCGGCCGCCGGATCGCCGGTCACCGACGCCATGTAGACGCCGAGCGCCGCGAGGCCGGTGATGGCCAGGCCGATGCTCATGTAATTGTAGATGCGCAGCATGTAGGCGCGCAGACCGGCGTCGACGGTCGCGGCATCGGCGCGCCCGGCCACCCGGCCAAAGGGTGAAGCATAGTTGCGGTCTAGGTCCGACATGGTCGAATTCCCGTTGGTTGCCCGGCAGTCCGATCCTGGCAGGACCTTTAGCCGGTTCTCGAAAAACCCTATCTCATACCCGCTACCATCGATATTAAATTTGCGTCATCGGCAAATTCGCCATCTTTAGGCGGGTCTCTTGGCGGCTCTCTGAGCCCGATACTTAAATGGGAAACTAGCATAATCGCTGCAAGCTTCCACGCGCGGCTGAATGTCGCTCCGCACGCGTTTGCGCCGTGAAAAACCCGTTAACCGTGCGGCATGAGCGCGCAATTCCCCGCGCGCAATTCCTCAAAGGTTCCTAAGAACCGTTGCCGGCTTCTGGTTGAGCGCCAACAGCGTCCCGGCGAGACCGAGGCCCACGGTCACCACCAGCGCCGCGAGCACGACCAGCGCGGCGCTGCCGGCCTGCCAGGCGAAGCTCAAGGTCATCAGCCGGGTCACGATCAGCCAGGCGGAGATGGAGCCCGCGATCACGCCGAACGCCGCGGTGGCAAAACCGATCATCAGATATTCGAGCGCGTAGGCGCCGAGCAGCCGCAGCCGGGTGGCGCCCAGCGTCTTCAGGATGACCGCATCGTAGACCCGGTGGCGGTGGCCGGCAGCCAGCGCCCCGCCCAGCACCAGGATGGCCGAGATCAGCGTCACCGCGCTGGCGCCGCGGATCGCGAGCGCGAGGTTGGACACGACCGAGCCGACCGTCTCCATCACCTCGCGGACGCGCACGCTCGTCACCATCGGGAAGGCGTCGGCCACCTTGCGAATGACGCGGGCGTCCTCCACGGCGTCGGAGTGCGCCTCGGTCAGGGTGGCGACGTGGGTGTGGGGCGCGCCCTTGAAGGCGTTCGGGGAGAACACCAGCACGAAATTGATGCCCAGCCCCTGCCAGTCGATCGTGCGCATGTTGCCGATCCGCGCCGCGATGTCGCGTCCGAGCACGTTGACGACGATGTCGTCGCCGAGCTTGAGGCCCAGACCATCGGCGATCCGCTTCTCGATCGAGACCAGCGGCGGGCCGCTGTAATTCTCGCCCCACCATTCGCCCTCGACCACCTTGGAGCCCTTCGGGATCTCGCCGGTGTAGGTCAAGCCGCGGTCGCTCTGCAGTACCCATTCGGTGTCGTGTGTCGCGTTGAGATCCTCGGCGCGAACGCCGCGGGCGGAGACGATGCGCCCGCGCAGCATCGGTACGTTGTCGACCGTAGATTGCGGCGCCAGACCTTTGAGGAAGTCGCGGAAGCGGTCGGCCTCGCCTGAGGGCACGTCGATGAAGAAGAATGACGGCGCCTGCTCCGGCAGCTGCGCCAGGAATTGCCGCCGCAGATTGCCGTCGATCTGGGTGATCGTGACCAGCACCGCCAGTCCCAATCCCAGCGACAGCACCACTGACGGCGTCAGCGCGCCCGGGCGATAGATGTTGCTGACCGCGAGCCGGAGCATCGGGAAACGGCTGCGCGGCAGCCCGCGCGCCATCGCCATCACCCCGGCGGCAATGCCCCGCAGCAGCACGAACACCAAAGCGGCCGCGACCACGAACACGGCGGCGATGCGCTTGTCGTAGGACAGGCCGATGACGACGGCGATCAGCAGCACCACGGTGGCCGAAATCAAAGCCAGATAGCTCCAGCGCGGCCGGTGCCATTCGGCAATCACCGCCTCGCGGAACAGCGCGGCCACAGGCACGTCACGCACCCGCCCGAGCGGCCACAGACCGAACGCCAGGGCGGTCAGCAGGCCGTAGAGGAAGGACAGCGCCAGCTCGTCCGGGTGCACCGCCGGGATCACCGGCAGCGGCAGGATCTTGCCGAACAGCCCGACGATGGCGAAGGGCAGGGCGGCGCCGGCGCAGAGTCCGATGATCGAACCGATCGTGGCGAGCACCATCACCTGCACCAGATAGATGCCGAACACATCGCGGCTGGTGGCGCCGAGCGCCTTGAACGCCGCGATGACTTCAGTGCGGCGGTCGACATGGCTCTTGACCGCATTGGCGACGCCGACACCGCCGACCAGCAGCGCGGCAAGGCCGACCAGGGTCAGGAACTGGGTGAAGCGGCCGATCGTCCGCTCCAGCTGTGGCGAGGCATTGCTGCGGCTGCGGATCTCCCAGCCGGCCGAGGGCAGCGTCAGGCGCGTATCGGCGATGAAGGAGGCCGCGGCGCGATCGTCGGTGGCATTGTCGGGCAGCCGGACCCGGTAGGTCCAGCGCACCAGGCTGCCGGGCTGCAGCAGCGGCGTGGCTCGCAGGCCCGCTTCGCTGACCAGGAAGCGCGGCCCGAGGCCGATGCCGCCGGACAGCTTGTCCGGCTCGGCAGCAAGCGCGCTGCGGATCTGGAAACGCACGGTGTCGATGCTGACGATGTCGCCGATCTTCAGGTCCAGCCGTGCCAGCAGCGCCGGGTCGGCGGCCGCGCCGAACGCGCCGTCGCGCTCGGCCAGGATGTCGCCGAGCGGCAGGTCGGGCTGGAGCTCGGCCTTGCCGAGCAGCGGGTAGGCGTTGTCGACGGCCTTGAGCTCGACCAGCGCCAGCTTGGCGTCGCTGGCGCGCACCATGGCCCGCAAGGTGGCCGCAACCGAGACTTGGCCGCGCGAGCGGAGGAATGCGACCTCCTCGGGCTTGGCCTCGCGCTGAAACAGCGAGAACGCCACGTCGCCCCCGAGCAGGGTACGGCCCTCGCGCACCAATCCGTCATTGAGGCTTGCCGCCACCGAGCCGACGCCGGCGATGGCCAGCACGCCGAGCGCGATGCAGGCGATGAAGACGTAGAAGCCGCGCAGTCCGCCGCGCAGCTCGCGCAAGGCGTAGCGCACCGGCAGAGCCGCCATGCGCCGGCCGGAGATCGGTTCCGCCATCGTGCTCATGCGTCGGCAGGCTCGTGCGTGCCGCCGTCGGCCTCGATCCGCCCCGAGCGCAGCCGCACGACGCGATCGCAGCGATGCGCAAGGCCGCTGTCGTGGGTCACCAGCACCAGCGTCATGCCGCGTTCGGCATGCTTGGTGAACAGCAGGTCGACGATCTGCCGCCCGGTGGTCTCGTCGAGATTGCCGGTCGGCTCGTCCGCGACCAGGATCGCCGGATCTGGCGCGAGGGCGCGGGCCAGTGCCACCCGCTGCTGCTCGCCGCCGGACAGCTGGGTCGGATAGTGGTTCAGCCGGTGGCCGAGGCCGACCTGCTCGAGCTCGCGGGCGGCACGCTCGGCGGCGCCGGAATGGCCGGCCAATTCCAGCGGCACCGCCACGTTCTCCAGCGCGGTCATGGTCGGGATCAGATGAAAGGACTGGAAGACGATGCCGACTTGGCGGCCGCGGAACCGGGCCAGGGCGTCCTCGTCCAGGGCATTGAAAGCGGTGCCGCCGACCACCACCTCACCGCTGTCAGGACGTTCCAACCCCGCCATCACCATCAGCAGCGTGGACTTCCCCGATCCAGAGGGGCCGATCAGGCCGATCGTCTCGCCCTGTCCCACCCGCAGGCTGATGTCCTTGAGGATGTGAACCCGCGCCGCGCCGGTGCCGAGCGAGAGGTTGACGTTGGAGATGGTAATGGTGTCCGGCGCTGTGCCGGCCAAACGCGAGGTTTCGATGAGACTGTCCATGGCTCGGTCATATGGCAACTCCGCAAGCCGGGTCGAGGGGCGCGGACGCATCTTCGTGCACATACTCGTGTTGATGCTCGCCTTGATGACAGTCGGACCCGCCTTCGCCGGCTCTGACCCCGCCAAGCCGATCAAGCTCGTCGTGCTCGGCGACTCCTTGAGCGCCGGGCTCGGCCTGTCCGCGTCGGATGCGTTTCCGGCCAAGCTGCAAAAGGCATTGAATGACAAGGGGCTGAAGGTCGACATGACCAATGCCGGGGTGTCCGGCGACACCTCCTCCGGCGGCCGCGACCGGCTCGACTGGTCAGTGGCCGACGGCACCGAGGCGGTCATCGTCGAGCTCGGCGCCAATGATGCGCTGCGCGGCATCGACCCTGCCGTCACCCGCAAGGCGCTGACCGAGATCGTGACCAAGCTGAAGGCGCGCGGCATCGCCGTGATGTTGTGCGGCATGCTGGCGCCGCCGAATTACGGCAGCGACTATGCCGCCAAGTTCAATGCGATCTATCCCGATCTCGCCAAGGAATTCGGCGTGCCGCTGTACCCTTTCTTCCTGGACGGCGTCGCCGCCGACGCCAAGCTCAATCAAGCGGACGGCATCCATCCCACCGCTGCGGGCGTCGACATCATCGTCGCCCGGATGCTGCCTATGGTCGAAGCATTCCTGCGTCCGCTTCGTGGGCAATGACGGAACGAAGCCGTCGGCCGGACATTTGCGATAACCTTAAGGACCGGGTTTTCCGCAGGTTTTCACGGCGTTAACGCTGCGTCCGTCGCGGAGTCATATAAGTTCGGTAGGAATGTTGCATTGGCGATTCGTCGTCGATCATCTCGTCAAGGCATGATCTCGTCACCTTTCGAGATCAGCCTCCAGCATCGGGAGTCCTGAAACGATGCCGCGTCTGTTTACTGGACTGGAGATCCCGGCCGAAGTCGGCCAGACCCTCTCCACTCTGCGGGGTGGCCTTCCCGGCGCCCGCTGGATCGATCCTGAAAATTATCACGTGACCTTGCGCTTCATCGGCGACATCGACGGCGCCTCCGCCAACGAGATCGCCGCGATGCTGTGGCGGGTGAACCGCAAGCCGTTCGAGGTCACGGTGCAGGGCCTCTCCAGCTTCGGCGGCCGCAAGCCGCGCGCTGTGGTCGCCAATATCGCGCCGTGCCGGCCGCTGATCGAGCTGCAGGCCGAGCTGGAGCGGATGATGCAGCGGATCGGGCTCGACCCGGAGGGCCGCAAGTTCGTCCCCCATGTGACGTTGGCGCGGCTGCACGATGCCTCGAGCCAGGACGTGGCCGATTATCTCTCGGTCCGCGGCTATTTCCCGAGCCGGGTGTTCATGGCTGAGCGCTTCGTCCTGTTCTCGTCCCGTGCTTCCACGGGAGGCGGACCCTATGTGGTGGAGGACGCCTACGATCTGTGCGCCGCCTGAGGTTGCGGCTGACGCGAGCCAGATTGACGCAAGCCAGACGTCGTTAGCCGCGGACTAACTCCCGCGGCAGCGTTTGCGTGCCATATACCACGATCCCACCGTCCGGCTGCATGGCGGCTTCCACCATTTGCGGATTGCATTTTCCGTTAGTCTCATGACCTAGAGTGGGCTCATGTTGTCCACTCCCTCAGACGCGTTCCGCGCGCAATATCAGTCGCTGGTCGACGCCGGCGCGATCGAAGCCGATCCGGCCCAGGCCGAGGTCGCCGATGCCCTCGCGGCCCTGGAGCGGCGCCTCTCCACCTACAAGCCGGCGCGCAAGCAGAGCCTGTTCGGCCGCCTCTTTTCCGACAAGAGCGAGCCGCCGAGCGGCCTCTATGTCCATGGCGAGGTCGGTCGCGGCAAGACCATGCTGATGGACCTGTTCTTCCAGAATTGTCCGGTCGAGCACAAGCGCCGCGCCCATTTCCACGAGTTCATGGCCGAGGTGCATGAGCGCATCTACGGCTATCGACAGAACATCGCGCGCGGCGAGCTTGCCGACGCCGACGTCATCGGGCTCACCGCGCAGGCGATCTTCGATCAGGCCTGGCTGCTCTGCTTCGACGAATTCCACGTCACTGACATCGCCGACGCGATGATCCTCGGCCGTCTCTTCGCAAAACTGTTCGAGCTCGGCACGGTTGTGGTGGCGACGTCCAACGTCGCGCCGGAGGACCTCTACAAAGGCGGCCTCAACCGCGCGCTGTTCCTGCCCTTCATCAAGCAGATCGCCGACCACATGGATGTGGTGCGGCTGGATGCGCGCACGGATTTCCGGCTCGAGAAGCTGGCGGGCGTGAAGATGTGGCTGATGCCGGCCGACGCCGATGCGCGGGCTGCGCTCGACAAGGCGTGGGGCCGGCTGACCGGCAACGCCCGCTGCAAGTCGCGCGACATGACGATCAAGGGCCGCATCCTGCACGTTCCGTGCTCGGCCAACGGCGTCGCCCGCTTCGGCTTTGCCGATCTGTGCGAGAAGCCTCTCGCCGCTTCGGACTATCTGCGGCTGGCGCACGACTATCATACGATCCTGATCGACCACGTCCCGGTGATGGATCTGGCCGAGCGCAATGCCGCCAAGCGCTTCATTACCCTGATCGACACGCTGTACGACAATGCCGTCAAGCTGATCGCCTCGGCCGAGGCCGATCCGATCTCGCTCTACGTCGCCGCCGACGGCATCGAGGCCATGGAGTTCAAGCGCACGTCGTCGCGCCTGATCGAGATGGGCTCGGAGTCCTATCTGGCCCTGCCGCACGGCCGGAAGGACTCGGCTGCCTCCGGGACTTCTACGGGACTGGTCGAAACCTGACAAACACCGGAGTTCGGCAGCGCCCGGCTTCGGGCACACAGCCGCGAAAAGGCCACGTCAATCATGCTGAAAGGATCATCAGCAGCCGCCGCCCGGTCCTGATCGAAATCAAGGCACGCCCGTCAATTGGCCATAGCGTGACTTGAACGGCCCGGGCGAAAGGGATAACCACCCACTCGACTTTTCAACCTCCCTCACCCCTTCGGGTTCAAAGGAAAATTTGCCATGGCGCGCGACAAGATTGCTTTGATTGGCTCCGGTCAGATCGGCGGAACGCTGGCTCACCTCGTCGGCCTCAAGGAGCTCGGCGACGTCGTGATGTTCGACATTGCCGAAGGCGTTCCGCAGGGCAAGGCGCTCGACATCGCGCAGTCGTCGCCGGTCGACGGCTTCGACGCCCACTACACCGGCGCCAACTCCTACGAAGCGCTCGACAACGCCAAGGTGTGCATCGTCACCGCGGGCGTGCCGCGCAAGCCCGGCATGAGCCGCGACGATCTGCTGTCGATCAACCTGAAGGTGATGGAGCAGGTCGGCGCCGGCATCAAGAAGTACGCCCCCGACGCGTTCGTCATCTGCATCACCAACCCGCTCGATGCGATGGTCTGGGCGCTGCAGAAGGCCTCGGGCCTTCCGGCCAAGAAGGTCGTCGGCATGGCCGGCGTGCTCGACTCCGCCCGCTTCCGCTACTTCCTGGCCGATGAGTTCAACGTGTCGGTGGAAGACGTCACTGCCTTCGTGCTCGGCGGCCACGGCGACACCATGGTGCCGCTGACCAAGTACTCGACCGTCGCCGGCATTCCGCTGCCCGACCTCGTCAAGATGGGCTGGACCTCGCAGGCCCGCATCGACGAGATCGTCGACCGCACCCGCAATGGCGGCGCCGAGATCGTCAACCTGCTCAAGACCGGCTCGGCCTACTACGCTCCGGCGGCGTCGGCGATCGCGATGGCAGAGAGCTATCTGCGCGACAAGAAGCGCGTGCTGCCCTGCGCCGCCTACCTCAACGGCGAGTTCGGTGTGAAGGACATGTATGTCGGCGTGCCCGTCGTCATCGGCTCGAAGGGTGTCGAGCGTATCGTCGAGATCGAGCTGGCCGGCAAGGATCGCGAGGCGTTCGACAAGTCGGTCGGCGCTGTCCAGGGCCTGGTCGACGCCTGCAAGAAGATCGCGCCCGACCTGCTCGGCCGCTGAAGGTAGCAGAGCGGGCGATTAGCCCGTTCCGATGAGTTGCAGGATGCTTGGTATATGGTATACCAAGCATCCGCAAAACACTTATAGACGTCACCACCCCAGCGGGGGTTCGGGGAGCAAGCGCTTATGAACATTCACGAATATCAGGCCAAGGCACTGCTGCACGAGTTCGGCGTGCCGATTTCCAAGGGCGTGCCGGTTCTCCGTCCGGAGGATGCGGATGCAGCGGCGAAGACGCTCGGCGGTCCGGTCTGGGTCGTGAAGAGCCAGATCCACGCCGGTGGCCGTGGCAAGGGCAAGTTCAAGGAGGCCTCGGCCGGCGACAAGGGCGGCGTCCGCCTTGCCAAGTCGATCGACGAGGTCAACACCTTCGCCAAGCAGATGCTCGGCGCCACGCTGGTGACGGTGCAGACCGGTCCCGACGGCAAGCAGGTCAACCGCCTCTACATCGAGGACGGCTCCGACATCGACAAGGAATTCTATCTGTCGCTGCTGGTCGATCGCGAGACCTCGAAGGTCGCGTTCGTGGTGTCGACCGAAGGCGGCGTCAACATCGAGGACGTCGCGCACAGCACGCCTGAGAAGATCATCACCTTCTCGGTCGATCCGGCCACCGGCGTCATGGGCCATCACGGCCGTGCCGTCGCCAAGGCGCTGAAGCTCTCCGGCGACCTCGCCAAGCAGGCCGAGAAGCTGACGACGCAGCTCTACAATGCGTTCGTCGCCAAGGACATGGCGATGCTCGAGATCAACCCGCTGGTCGTCACCAAGCAGGGCCAGCTGCGCGTGCTCGACGCCAAGGTGTCGTTCGACTCCAACGCGCTGTTCAAGCACCCCGAGGTCGTCGCGCTGCGCGACGAGACCGAGGAGGATGCCAAGGAAATCGAGGCGTCGAAGTACGACCTCAACTACGTCGCGCTCGACGGCACCATCGGCTGCATGGTCAACGGTGCGGGCCTTGCCATGGCGACGATGGACATCATCAAGCTCTATGGCATGGAGCCCGCCAACTTCCTCGACGTCGGCGGCGGCGCCAGCAAGGAGAAGGTCGCGGCGGCCTTCAAGATCATCACCGCCGACCCGAACGTGAAGGGCATCCTGGTCAACATCTTCGGCGGCATCATGAAGTGCGATGTCATCGCCGAGGGCGTCGTGGCCGCGGTGAAGGAAGTCGGTCTGAAGGTGCCGCTGGTGGTGCGCCTCGAAGGCACCAATGTCGATCTCGGCAAGAAGATCATCAGCGAGTCCGGTCTGAACGTGCTGCCCGCCGACAATCTCGACGACGCTGCGCAGAAGATCGTCAAGGCCGTCAAGGGAGGCTGAGCGCCGGTTCAGGCGCTCGCTTCACCCTCACCGCAACGCTTTTAGAGAAAGCACGATGTCCATCCTCATCGACAAGAACACCAAGGTCATCTGCCAGGGCTTCACTGGCAAGAACGGCACCTTCCACTCCGAGGCGGCGATCGCCTACGGCACCAAGATGGTCGGCGGCACCTCGCCGGGCAAAGGCGGCTCGACCCATCTCGGCCTGCCCGTCTTCGACACCGTCAAGGAGGCCCGCGAAGCCACCGGCGCCGACGCGTCGGTGATCTACGTGCCGCCGCCGGGCGCAGCCGACGCGATCTGCGAAGCGATCGACGCCGAGGTCCCGCTGATCGTCTGCATCACCGAGGGCATCCCGGTGCTGGACATGGTCCGCGTCAAGCGCTCGCTTGTGGGCTCCAAGTCGCGCCTGATCGGGCCGAACTGCCCGGGCGTCATGACCGCCGGCGAGTGCAAGATCGGCATCATGCCGGCCAACATCTTCAAGCCCGGCTCGGTCGGCATCGTGTCGCGCTCCGGCACGCTGACCTATGAGGCGGTGTTCCAGACCACCTCCGAAGGCCTCGGCCAGACCACCGCGGTCGGCATCGGCGGCGACCCGGTCAAGGGCACCGAGTTCATCGACATGCTGGAGATGTTCCTGGCCGACCCCAAGACCACCTCGATCATCATGATCGGCGAGATCGGCGGCTCGGCTGAGGAGGACGCGGCGCAGTTCATCAAGGACGAAGCCAAGCGCGGCCGCAAGAAACCGATGGTCGGATTCATTGCCGGCGTCACGGCCCCTCCCGGCCGGCGCATGGGTCATGCCGGAGCCATCATCTCGGGCGGCAAGGGCGATGCCGGCTCGAAGACCGCGGCGATGGAAGCTGCAGGTATTACAGTCTCTCCGTCGCCCGCGCGCCTCGGCAAGACGCTTGTCGAAAAGTTGAAATCCTGATTCAGGACTTAGTGCTTTTCGGCGCGAATATTTACAAAGAATAAGGTAAACCGTCCTAACCCGAGCCTGACCCGCGTCTCACGTGGGTCAGGCATTGCGCCGTTTTCATTGGGCGCATCGAAATTACCAGGACGCTACCATGTCTCGCCAAGATGCGAACGCTGCCTTCGCCCTGTCGTCTTTTCTGCAGGGCACCAATGCCACCTACATCGATGAGATCTACGCCCGCTACGAGAAGGACCCCGCTTCGGTCGATCCGGAGTGGCAGGAGTTCTTCAAGAGCCTGAAGGACGCGCCGGCCGACGTGCAGAAGAATGCGTCGGGCCCCTCCTGGGCGCGCAGCAACTGGCCGGTCTCCCCCCGCGACGAATTGACCTCCGCGCTCGACGGCAACTGGGCCGTGGTCGAGAAGAAGGTCGGCGAGAAGATCGCCGCCAAGGCCCAGACCAAGGGCGTCGAACTGTCGGTCGCCGACGTCAACCAGGCCACCCGTGACTCGGTCCGCGCGTTGATGCTGATCCGCGCCTACCGCATGCGCGGCCACTTCCACGCCAAGCTCGATCCCCTGGGCATCGAGGCGCCGAAGAACCGCGAGGAGCTCGACCCGCGCTCCTACGGCTTCACGGAAGCCGACTACGACCGCAAGATCTTCCTCGATCACGTCCTCGGCCTCGAATACGGCTCGCTGCGCGAGATCGTCGCGATTTGCGAGCGCACCTACTGCCAGACGCTCGGCGTCGAGTTCATGCACATCAGCAATGCGGCGCAGAAGGCCTGGATTCAGGAGCGAATCGAGGGTCCGGACAAGGAAATCTCGTTCACCCGCGAGGGACGCCGCGCCATCCTGCAGAAGCTCGTCGAGTCCGAGGGCTTCGAGAAGTTCTGCGACGTCAAGTTCACGGGCACCAAGCGCTTCGGCCTCGACGGCGGCGAGTCGCTGATCCCGGCGCTGGAGCAGATCATCAAGCGCGGCGGCAATCTCGGCGTGAAGGAGATCGTGCTGGGCATGCCGCATCGCGGCCGCCTGAACGTGCTGACCCAGGTGATGGGCAAGCCGCACCGGGCGCTGTTCCATGAGTTCAAGGGCGGCTCGGCCAACCCGGACGCGGTCGAAGGTTCCGGCGACGTCAAGTATCACCTCGGCGCCTCCTCGGACCGCGAGTTCGACGGCAACCGCATCCATCTGTCGCTGACCGCCAACCCCTCGCATCTCGAGATCGTCGACCCCGTGGTGCTCGGCAAGGTCCGCGCCAAGCAGGACCAGCACGGCGATCCGCCGGACATGCGCATCTCGGTGCTGCCGCTGCTGATGCATGGCGACGCGGCGTTTGCCGGCCAGGGCGTCGTCGCGGAATGCTTCGCGCTGTCGGACCTCAAGGGTTACCGCACTGGTGGCTCGATTCATTTCATCGTGAACAACCAGATCGGCTTCACGACCTATCCGCGCTATTCGCGCTCGTCGCCGTATCCGTCCGACGTCGCCAAGATGATCGATGCGCCGATCTTCCACGTGAACGGCGATGACCCGGAGGCCGTGGTGTTCGCGGCCAAGGTCGCAATCGAGTTCCGGCAGAAATTCCACAAGCCTGTCGTCATCGACATGTTCTGCTACCGCAGGCATGGCCACAACGAAGGTGACGAGCCCGCGTTCACCCAGCCGGTGATGTACAAGAAGATCGCCGGCCACCCGTCGACCCTGGAGATCTATTCCAAGCGTCTGGTCGCCGAGGGCGTGATGACCGAGGGCGAGGTCGACAAGGCCAAGGCCGACTGGCGCGCCCGTCTCGACGCCGAGTTCGAGGCCGGCACCTCCTATCGTCCGAACAAGGCCGACTGGCTCGACGGCAAGTGGGCGGGCCTGAAGTCCGCCGACCAGGAAGAGGAAGCGCGTCGCGGCGTCACCGGCGTCGAGATCGACCGCCTCAAGGAGATCGGCCGCAAGATCACCAAGGTGCCGGACGGCTTCCGCCTGCACCGCACGATCCAGCGCTTCCTGGAAAACCGTGCCAAGGCGATCGACAGCGGCATCGGGCTGGACTGGGCGACCGGCGAGGCGCTGGCGTTCTGTTCGCTGCTGCTCGAAGGCCACAAGGTGCGTCTGTCCGGCCAGGACTGCGAGCGCGGCACCTTCTCGCAGCGCCACTCGGTGCTGATCGACCAGGAGGACGAGAGCCGCTACACGCCGTTCAACCATCTGGCGGGCGAGCAGGGCCACTTCGAGGTCATCAACTCGCTGCTGTCGGAAGAGGCCGTGCTCGGCTTCGAATACGGCTACTCGCTGGCCGAGCCGAGCGCTCTGACCTTGTGGGAGGCGCAGTTCGGCGACTTCGCCAACGGCGCGCAGGTGCTGTTCGACCAGTTCATCTCCTCGGGCGAGCGCAAATGGCTGCGCATGTCCGGCCTGGTCTGCCTGCTGCCGCACGGCTATGAAGGACAGGGTCCGGAGCATTCGTCGGCCCGCCTCGAACGCTATCTGCAGATGTGCGCCGAGGACAACATGCAGGTGGTCTACCCGACCACCCCGGCGAACTATTTCCACGTCATGCGCCGCCAGCTGCATCGCGAGATCCGCAAGCCGCTGATCGTGATGACGCCGAAGTCGCTGCTGCGCCACAAGCGCGCGGTGTCGCGGCTGGAAGAGCTGGCCAAGGGCACGACCTTCCACCGCATCCTGTATGATGACGCCCAGATGCAGGCGGACGACAAGACCAAGCTGGTGCCGGACGATCAGATCCGCCGCATCGTGCTGTGCTCGGGCAAGGTCTATTACGACCTCTACGACGAGCGCGAGAAGCGCGGGCTGAACGACGTCTATCTGATGCGCATCGAGCAGCTCTATCCGGTGCCGCTCAAGGCGCTGGTCGCCGAGCTTGGCCGCTTCAAGAACGCCGAGGTGGTGTGGTGCCAGGAAGAGCCGCGCAACATGGGCGCCTGGCACTTCATCGAGCCGTATATCGAGTGGGTGCTGAACCAGACCGGGGCTAAGAGCAAGCGTCCGCGCTATGCCGGCCGCGCCGCGTCGGCGGCAACCGCCACGGGCCTGATGTCCAAGCATCTCGCCCAGCTCAAGGCGTTGCTCGACGAAGCCTTGAACTGAACCTGCCTTTGAAGGGCGCCCCGCGGTCTGCGGGGCGCAAGTACAAGTCCATCGCGTTGATTGTCCGTCCCGCATCGCTTGCTCGCCGCAAGGCGATGGCGGACGGACTTTATGACCGCACGGGTTATTGAGGATAGAGACCATGACTGAAATTCGCGTTCCGACGCTGGGTGAATCCGTCACCGAAGCCACCATCGGCCGCTGGTTCAAGAAGGCCGGCGACGCCGTTGCGGTCGACGAGCCGCTCGTCGAGCTCGAGACCGACAAGGTGACGATCGAGGTGCCCGCGCCGTCAGCCGGCACTCTGGGCGAGATCATCGCCAAGGATGGTGAGACCGTTGCCGTCGGTGCGCTGCTCGGCCAGATCACCGATGGCGCTGCCGCTGCAAAGCCGGCGGCTGCTGCATCCGCCGCGGCTCCGGCGAAGCCTGCTGCTGCTCCGGCTGCCGCTCCCGCCCCGGCCAAGGCGCTGCCCGCCGACACCCCGCAGGCGCCGTCAGTGCGCAAGCTCTCGGCCGAGAGCGGCGTCGACGCCACCACCGTGCCCGGCTCCGGCAAGGACGGTCGCGTCACCAAGGGCGACATGCTGGCCGCGATCGAGCGCGCCGCATCGGCGCCGACCCCGGTCAATCAGCCCGCCGCCTCGGTGCAGGTCCGTGCGCCGTCGCCGGCCGATGATGCCGCGCGCGAGGAGCGCGTGAAGATGACCCGGCTGCGCCAGACCATCGCGCGCCGCCTCAAGGACGTGCAGAACACCGCGGCGATGCTGACGACCTTCAACGAGGTCGACATGACCAACGTCATGGCGCTGCGCAGCCAGTACAAGGACGTGTTCGAGAAGAAGCACGGCTCGAAGCTCGGCTTCATGGGCTTCTTCACCAAGGCCGTCGTGCAGGCGCTGAAGGACATCCCGGCCGTCAACGCCGAGATCGACGGCAGCGACCTCATCTACAAGAACTACTACCACATCGGCGTCGCTGTCGGCACCGACAAGGGTCTCGTGGTGCCGGTGGTGCGCGACTGCGACCACAAGTCGATCGCCGACATCGAGAAGGGCATCGCCGATTTCGGCCGCCGCGCCCGTGACGGCCAGCTCAAGATCGACGAGATGCAGGGCGGCACCTTCACGATCACCAATGGCGGCATCTACGGCTCGCTGATGTCGACCCCGATCCTGAACGCGCCGCAGTCCGGCATCCTCGGCATGCACAAGATCCAGGAGCGGCCGGTCGTGGTCGGCGGCAAGATCGAGGTCCGCCCGATGATGTATCTGGCGCTGTCCTATGACCACCGCGTCATCGACGGCAAGGAAGCGGTGACCTTCCTGGTGCGCGTCAAGGAAAGCCTGGAAGATCCGGCGCGCCTCGTGCTGGATCTCTGATCGACCTGATAGTTGATGCTCGGGAGGCGCGCTGAGAGGCGCGCCTCAAACCTAACGGGGGCCATCATGACCGACAGGGTTGCAGTGATCACCGGCGGCAGCCGCGGCATCGGCCGCGCCACCGCGATTGCCGCCGCGTCGCGCGGCTTCAAGATCGTGGTCGGCTATGCGTCAAACGAAGCCGCGGCGCAGAGCACGGTGGCCGCGATCGAGGCCAAGAACGGCAAGGCGATCGCGGTGAAATGCGACGTCGGCCGCGAGCACGACATCCTCGCTCTGTTCAAGGCGGCGGATAAATTCGGGACGCTCGGCGCCCTCATCAACAATGCCGGCATCGTCGGCCCCACGACGCGCGTCGACGAGATGAGCGCCGAACGCATCGAGCGCTTGATGGCGGTCAATGTCACCGGCAGCATTCTCTGCGCAAGAGAGGCCGTGAAGCGGATGTCGACGCGGCATGGCGGGCAGGGTGGTGTTATCATCAACCTGTCGTCGGTCGCCGCCAAGCTCGGCTCGCCCAACACCTATGTCGACTACGCCGCCTCGAAGGGGGCGATCGATTCCTTCACCGTCGGCCTCGGCCACGAGGTCGCCAATGAAGGCATCCGCGTCGCCGCCATTCGTCCCGGCCTGATCGACACTGAGATTCACGCCTCCGGCGGTGAGCCCGATCGCGCCCATCGCCTCGCCCCGCTGGTGCCGATGAAGCGCGTCGGCACCTCCGAGGAAATCGCCAATGCCATCGTCTGGCTGTTGTCGGACGAAGCTTCTTACGTCACTTCGGCCATTCTCGACGTGTCGGGCGGACGCTGACGACCGTCATCATCTCTGACTACAAGCTTACGGAACATTCGATCATGGCTAACTACGATCTCGTCGTCATCGGCACCGGCCCCGGTGGTTATGTCTGCGCCATCCGCGCAGCGCAGCTCGGCATGAAGGTGGCGGTGGTCGAGAAGAACGCGACCCTCGGCGGCACCTGTCTCAATGTCGGCTGCATGCCCTCGAAGGCGCTGCTGCACGCCTCGGAGCTGTTCGAGGAGGCCGGGCATTCTTTCGCCAAGATGGGCATCAAGGTCCCCGCCCCGGAAATCGATCTGCCGGCGATGATGAACTTCAAGCAGCAGGGCATCGACGGCAATACCAAGGGCGTCGAGTTCCTGATGAAGAAGAACAAGATCGACGTCCTCCAGGGCAAGGGCAAGATCCTCGACACCGGCAAGGTTCAGGTCACCGCCAATGACGGCGCGGTGCAGACCGTCGAGACCAAGAACATCGTCATCGCCACCGGCTCGGACATCGCGCGGCTCAAGGGCATCGAGATCGACGAGAAGCGCATCGTCTCCTCGACCGGCGCGCTGGCGCTGGACAAGGTGCCGTCGAGCCTGCTCGTGGTCGGCGCTGGCGTCATCGGCCTCGAGCTCGGCTCGGTGTGGCGCCGCCTCGGCGCCAAGGTCACGGTGGTCGAATTCCTCGACCGGATTCTTCCGGGCATGGACGGCGAGATCGCCAAGCAGTTCCAGCGCATCCTCGAGAAGCAGGGTTTTGCGTTCAAGCTCGGCGCCAAGGTCACCGGCGTCGACACCTCCGGCGCGACTCTCTCCGCGACAATCGAGCCGGCAGCCGGCGGCGCGCCTGAGAAGATCGAGGCCGATGTCGTGCTCGTCGCCATCGGCCGCGTGCCCTACACCGACGGCCTCGGTTTGCAAGAAGCCGGCGTCGTGCTCGACAATCGCGGCCGCGTCCAGATCGATCATCATTTCGCGACCAGCGTGCCCGGCGTCTATGCCATCGGCGACGTCGTCGCCGGCCCGATGCTCGCGCACAAGGCCGAGGATGAAGGCGTCGCGTGCGCCGAGATCCTCGCCGGCCAGGCCGGCCACGTGAACTACGACGTCATTCCGGGCGTGGTCTACACCACGCCGGAAGTCGCTTCCGTCGGCAAGACCGAGGACGAGTTGAAGCAGGCCGGAGTTGCTTATACCGTCGGCAAGTTTCCGTTTACCGCGAACGGCCGTTCCAAGGTCAACCAGACCACTGACGGCTTCGTGAAGATCCTCGCGGATGCGAAGACCGACCGCGTGCTCGGCGCCCACATCATCGGCCGCGAGGCCGGCGAGATGATCCACGAAGCCGCCGTATTGATGGAGTTCGGTGGCTCGGCCGAGGATCTGGCACGCACCTGCCACGCGCATCCGACCCGTTCGGAGGCCGTCAAGGAAGCCGCCCTTGCAGTGGGCAAGCGTGCCATCCACATGTGATCGGCGCCCGGTGGGCGTGATCGGCAGGTGCGACAAAACGCCTGCCTGACACGTTGAACCAATTGGCAAGACGCGAGGTCGCAATGTCATGGCGGCCTCGATGCTGAGGCCGGGGCCGAGATGGAGTGCCATGCTGCGCCGCCTGCTTCAGCCGTTCTGGGTCCTGCTCGCGATCATCTTCCTGATCGAAGCGTGGCTGTGGGACCATCTCGAGCCGATCGTGGCGCGGATCGTCGCCGCCCTTCCGCTGCGCAGCCTCAAGCACTGGCTCGCCGCGCGCATCGAGACGCTGTCTCCGATGCTGACCCTGGTCGTCTTCCTCGTGCCGGTGGTGCTGCTGTTTCCGCTCAAGCTGCTCGGCATGTGGCTGTTGATGCACCACCAGTGGAAGCTGGCGCTGGTGACGATCGTGTTCGGCAAGATGGCCGGCGTCGGCATCACCGCGTTCATCTTTGATGTCACGCGAGCCAAGCTGCTGCAGATGGGCTGGTTCGCCTGGCTCTATGAATCCGTGCTGACGCTGCGCCGGAAGGCGGCCGAGCTGGTCGATCCGATCAAGCAGCGCATCCGGGGTGTCATCAGCGATCTGTTTCGCGGCAACACCAGCGGCTGGTCGTCCCGCGTCGTTCGCCAGATCCTCCGCTTCCGCCGCAGTGTGCAGGCGCGCTGAGGTCGGTCGCCGTCACGAGGTTCGACGGCCTTCACCACCTTGGTCATTCCGGGGCAATCGTCGGTGCGCGCAGCGCGCTGGCGGTTGAACCCGGAATCTCGATATTGTTGAAAAAGAAGGCCACGCCACATCGTCATTCCGGGTTCAAGGCCTTTCGGCCTTGCCCCGGAATGACGGTGCTAGCGGCTCTGGGAAAGCAACTGCCTGCCGACCTCAGTGCAGATGCAGCAGATGCGGCTGGAACAGCCCAAGCATCGTCATGGCGATGCCGACAAGCGCGAGCGCGCCCGAGGCCCAGGCAAGCACCAACATACCGGTGATGATCGTCGCCGACGCCAGCACGATGCCGATCTGGAAGGCCGCCGAGGCCAGCTCGTAGTGGTGATATTTCGCCGTGGCGAGGTCGCGCTCCTCCTCGGCATGCTTGGCGCGGGCGGCGAGCTGCTCGCTGCCTTCGCCGGTCTCCGGCTCCGAGCGATAGCGCGCCGCGTTCTTCTGCCAGTCGTCGATCTGCTTCTGCAAGCTGGCCTTCGTGGCCTCGTCGGGCAGAGCGGGCAGGTTGAGCTTGCCCTGCTCGGCCGCGGTCTGCACCACCGTGCGGCGCACCGTCTTGGCCTGGAAGAACGCCCAGAGATTGGACGCCTCGACGTTCTTGCTGATCGATTCGGTCTGCGCGCCCTTGCCGAGCGTCTCGGACAACGCCAGGAACAGCGCGATCACCGAGATCAGCAGCGCGATCTTCTTGTTCGAGCCCGACGCGTGCTCGGCATGCTCGGCATGCTCCATGCTCTCATGTGCGCCCATCTGTTCCCCTCCGGATCAAGCGACGGAACGATTGCCGGAACGGCGGAGGCGGCGCAAGGGAAACGATGTGACGAAACCGTGTCACCGCCGCGGATGCGCCGACGCGTAGACCTGAAGCAGCCGTTCAGAATCGATGCCGGTATAGACCTGCGTCGTCGACAGCGAGGCGTGGCCGAGCAGCTCCTGGATCGCCCGCAGGTCGCCGCCGCGCGACAAGAGGTGAGTCGCGAAGGAATGGCGTAGCGCGTGCGGCGTCGCGCTGTCGGGCAGGCCCAGCGCGCCGCGCAGCCGCTCCATCGCGAGCTGGATGATGCGTGGGCTCAAGGGGCCGCCCTTGGCGCCGAGGAACATCGGGCCTTCGGCGGGCAGCGGGTAGGGGCACAGCCGGGCGTAGTCGTCGATCAGCTGCAGCACGTTCTGCAGCACCGGCACCATGCGGGTCTTGTTGCCCTTGCCGGTCACGATCAGCACGTCGCCTTCGCCGGGGCGTGGCACCTCGCGTCGCTTCAGGCCGAGCGCCTCGGAGATGCGCAGGCCCGAGCCGTAGAGCAGGGCCATCACGGCGGCGTCGCGCGCCAGCACCCAGGTCTCCCGCGTTTCGCCGGCGCGCTCGTCGGCGTCAGTGAGCCGCTTGGCGGCATCCATCGGCAGCGGCTTCGGCAGGCTCTTGGCGATTTTTGGCGCACGCACCCCGGAGAGTGCGCCGACCTTGCCCTGGCCCTCGCGCTCCAGGAAGCGGCCGAACGAGCGCAGGCCGGCCAAGGTCCGCATCAGCGAGCGCCCGGCGATGTCGTCGGCGCGGCGCATCGCCAGGAAGGCTCTGACGTCGGCGGCCTCCAGCGCGGCGAAGCGCGCCAGCGTGACCGGCTCGCCCCAATGGGTGCAGAGGAATTGCAGGCATTGCCGGAGGTCGCGGGCGTAAGCCTCCACCGTCTTCGGCGACAGCCGCCGCTCACTGCGCAGATGCGCCAGCCATTGCATCATGGCGCGCACGACGCCGTCGTCGGCGCCGATGAGGTCGGGGAGCTCGGGCGCGTTGTCAGTCGCTTTTGCCGTCTTTGCCATTGATCGCGCACACCTGCCGACTCATCGTCCCTGATGATGTCGATCGAACGGGCGGCGGCATGCGCGGTGTACCCTCTCCCCTTGTGGGAGAGGGTGGCTTCGATGCGGAAGCATCGAAGCAGGGTGAGGGGTCTCTATCCGCGGAGACAGACCCCTCACCCGGCGCGAATTTCGCTCCGCTCATTCGCGCCACCCTCTCCCACAAGGGGAGAGGGTGCACCGCCGGCGCCGAAAGTGCTCGACCTCATCTGGTGACCATCCCATATATCCCACCCTCGCCTTTACCGTTCGCTAACTTTGCCGGGCGGCTTTCGCTTCAGCCCGAGCAAGGCTATCTCCGCCGCATGGACCGACCGACCGATCTCTTCCCAGGTGCAGCCAGCGCGGCCGGCGTGGTCGACGTGCTGGTTCCGGTCGCGCTCGATCACACTTATTCCTATCGCGTGCCGCGCGGCATGGCGCTGAAGCCGGGCGATGTCGTCGGCGTGCCGCTGGGCCCACGCGAGGTGCTGGCGGTGGTGTGGGCGGAGAACGCCAATCCCGATCCGCGGCTGCACAACCGGCTCAAGGATGTCAGCGAGAAGCTCGACGTGCCGCCGCTCAAGCCGGAGCTGCGGTCGCTGGTCGACTGGGTCGCCAATTACACGCTGTCGCCGCGCGGCATGGTGCTGCGGATGTGTCTGCGCATGGGCGAGCATCTTGGCCCGGAGCGGGTCCGTCTCGGCGTCCGCCTGGTCGGCGAGCCGCCGAAGCGGCTGACGCCGGCGCGCAAGAGGGTCATTGAGGCGGTGTCGGATGGGCTGCTGCACGGCAAGTCCGACCTCGTTCGAGAGATCGGCGTGTCCAGCAGCGTGATCGACGGCCTGGTCGACGAGGGCACCCTGACGGTCGAGGCGATGCCGCGCGCGCTGCCGCCGCCGGCGCCGGACCCGTTGTTCGCGCAGCCCGAGTTCTTCGACGCGCAGCTGGCCGGCGTGAGGGCGATGCGTGAGCTGGCTGCCGATGGCGGCTTCCAGGTCGCGCTGCTCGACGGCGTCACCGGCTCCGGCAAGACCGAGGTGTATTTCGAGGCGATTGCCGAGACGGTGCGCCGTGGCCGGCAGTCGCTGATCCTGATGCCTGAGATTTCACTCACCGGCCAGTTTCTCGACCGCTTCTCGCGCCGCTTCGGCGTCCGCCCGCTGGAATGGCATTCCGAGCTGACGCCGCGCACGCGCCAACGCAATTGGGCGGCGATCGCGGCCGGCGAGGCGCCGGTCGTGGTCGGCGCGCGCTCGGCGCTGTTTCTGCCCTATGCCGATCTTGGCCTCGTCGTCGTCGATGAGGAGCACGACCAGGCCTACAAGCAGGATGAGGGCGCGCATTACCACGCCCGCGACATGGCGGTGGTGCGCGGCCACATCGCCAAATTCCCGGTGGTTTTGGCCTCCGCGACGCCGTCGGTCGAGACCGAGGTCAATGCGCGCAAGGGCCGCTACCAGCGCGTGGCGCTGCCATCGCGCTTCGGCGGCCAGCACATGCCGCATATCGAGGCGATCGACCTCCGCCGTGAGCCGCCGCCGCGCGGCCGCTATGTCTCGCCGCGGCTGGCGGGCGAGATCCGCACCGCGATCGAACGCGGCGAGCAGGCGCTGCTGTTCCTGAACCGCCGCGGCTATGCGCCGCTGACCTTGTGCCGTGCCTGCGGCCACCGCTTCGCCTGCACGATCTGCGACGCCTGGCTGGTCGACCACCGCTTCCGCCAGCGGCTGGTCTGTCACCATTGCGGGTTCTCGATGGCGAGGCCGCCGGCCTGTCCG
This sequence comes from Bradyrhizobium sp. SZCCHNS2022, assembly GCF_032377575.1. Classification (NCBI taxonomy): domain Bacteria; kingdom Pseudomonadati; phylum Pseudomonadota; class Alphaproteobacteria; order Hyphomicrobiales; family Nitrobacteraceae; genus Bradyrhizobium; species Bradyrhizobium sp. SZCCHNS2022. Next base: position 6,105,361 of record NZ_JAUHHZ010000001.1, read on the forward strand.
CATTGCGCGGCGGAGGAATCGCTGGTCGCCGTCGGTCCCGGCGTCGAGCGGCTGCAGGAGGAGGCGGCGGCGCTGTTTCCGGACGCGCGCAGCATGGTGCTGTCGAGCGATCTCATCACCTCGATCGAGACCATGCGCGCCGAGCTGACCGAGATCGCGGAAGGCCGCGTCGATCTCATCATCGGCACCCAGCTGGTCGCCAAGGGCCACAACTTTCCGCGCCTCAATCTCGTCGGCGTGGTCGATGCCGATCTCGGCCTCGGCAATGGCGATCCGCGCGCCGCCGAGCGCACCTGGCAGCTCCTGAATCAGGTGATCGGCCGCGCCGGCCGCGAGCAGGGCCGCGGTCGCGGCTATCTGCAGACCCATCAGCCCGAGCATCCCGTGATGAAGGCGCTGATCGCCTGCGACCGCGAGGCCTTCTACAGCAGCGAGATCGAGGCGCGCGAGCGCACCGGCTATCCGCCGTTCGGGCGGCTGGCGAGCTTGATCATTTCGGCCGGCGACCGGCCGACCGCGGAGGGCTTCGCCCGCCGGCTGGTGGCGTCAGCGCCGCGGGAGGAGGGCGTGCTGCTGCTCGGCCCGGCCGAGGCGCCGCTGGCCGTCATCAAGGGCCGCTACCGCTTCCGGCTGCTGCTCAAGTCGGCACGCAATTTCGATCTGTCGGATTATCTGCGCCACTGGCTGGCGCATGCGGAGAAGCCCAAGGGCAATCTCAAGCTCGAGGTCGACGTCGACCCGCAGAGCTTTTTGTAGCTGACGTTGTTCCGGGGCAGGCGAAGCTGAACCCGGAACCTCGAGATTCCGGGTGCGCTCGCTGACGCGAGCGCCCCGGAATGACGGTGGGGCCGAAGCGCGTCTTACGACACGACCTCGGCGGTCACGCGGCCGACGCCCGAGCGGGTCAGGCCGATGGCGCGGGCGGCGCCGGTCGAGAGGTCGAGCACGCGGCCCCGGATGAACGGGCCGCGATCATTGACCGTGACGATGACACTGTTGCCGCCATGGGTGACGCGCAGCTTGGTGCCGAACGGCAGCGAGCGGTGGGCGCAGGTCATGGCGTTGGCGTTCATGCGCTGGCCGGAGGCGGTGCGGCTGCCGGACTCGTTGCCGTAATACGATGCCATGCCCGAGAAGGTGCGGCCGGTGCCGGACGTCGGCGCCACCGAGGCGTTGGAATTCATCCAGGACGAGTTGTTGGACCAGCCGGTCGAAAAGGAGTCTGCCGCGGGCTGAGCAGCCTGGCGCGCGCTGTGGTGATGATGGTGGCGCGCATGATGGTGGTGATGCCTGGACCGAGCCGAGGCTTCGGTGGCGGAGCCGCCGACGATCAGCGTGACGGCGACGGCGAGCGCGGTACGCGAGCCGGCGATCTTGCCAGCCGAGAGGTTCTTCAATTTCAGCATCTAGATCAGTCCCTCGAAACAGTATTGCTGCGTTCTGCAGCCAGTGGACCCCCGTCAGGTGTTGAGGCGGCCGCCGTTTGCTGGCGCAATGAGGCACGAATGGGGCAGTAGAAATTGTTCCGCTCGTCTCGCAATATCTTCAGGCTGATGTCGTTCATCACGGAAAATTCCGTAATCCGACAGTTTAACATTCTATTAACTACTCAATACTTTCGATTACTGTTGAGTTAAGTCCTCATTGAGCTTGATGTCCTCTTGACAAGTAATCCTGGCTAAAGCGGGCTGGTTGCGTTCAACCCTACTCCAACACCAGGCAAGCCCAAACGGGCATAGCGGCCATGCAGCAACAGCTGGAACAAGATTGACGGGGAGCGGTATCTGGGGCGGGCGCAGCAGGCCGCGCGACGGCGGACTCGAATTGACTGCTGGCGCCATCGCATCGCGCCGCGGCAACAAGGTGCCGAATAGCGGGCCGCCGCTTGTTGCGGCTGCGCGTACGCTATGTTAGCAAAGCGCCGCTTTTCGTGATCAAGCTGCTTCCGCGGCGATCGAAAATCAAAGTCCTGCTTGAATTCCAAGGGCTTAATCGGTTTGCGCTGCAGCGGCGCACCGGTTTCCCTCTTGTGGGTTGGGCACTTATAAAAAGAGCACGTCTGTGGCTGCTGAAGATCCCTCCGTATCCGGTGTGTCCGGTCGTTACGCGACGGCCCTGTTTGAACTGGCCCGTGACGAAAAGTCCGTCGATGCGGTCAAGGCCGATCTCGACAAGTTCAAAGCCCTTCTGGATGAGAGTGCCGACCTCAAGCGCCTCGTTCGCAGCCCGGTGTTCGGCGCGGACGTGCAGCTCAAGGCGCTCAATGCCGTGCTCGACAAGGCCGGCATCACCGGTGTCGCCGCCAACGTCCTTCGGGTGCTGACCACCAACCGCCGCCTGTTCGCGGTGGCCGACGTGATCCGTGCCTTCAACGCGCTGGTCGCCAAGTACAAGGGTGAGGCCACGGCCGACGTCGTCGTCGCCGAGCCGCTCTCGGACAAGAATCTCGACGCCCTCAAGGCCTCACTGAAGACGGTGACCGGCAAGGACGTTGCGCTCAACGTGAAAGTGGATCCAGCGATCATCGGCGGGCTCGTCGTCAAGCTCGGCAGCCGGATGATCGACAGTTCGCTTCGCACCAAACTCAACTCGATCAAGCACGCGATGAAAGAGGCAGGCTGATGGACATCCGCGCCGCGGAAATTTCCGCGATCCTCAAGGACCAGATCAAGAATTTCGGGCAGGAAGCCGAAGTCACCGAAGTCGGACAGGTGCTGTCCGTCGGTGACGGTATCGCCCGCGTCTACGGTCTCGACAACGTCCAGGCCGGCGAAATGGTCGAGTTCGAGAACGGCACCCGCGGCATGGCGCTGAACCTCGAGACCGACAACGTCGGCGTCGTCATCTTCGGCGCCGACCGCGAGATCAAGGAAGGCCAGACCGTCAAGCGCACCCGCGCCATCGTCGACGCTCCGGTCGGCAAGGGCCTGCTCGGCCGCGTCGTCGACGCGCTCGGCAACCCGATCGACGGCAAGGGTCCGATCCAGTTCACCGAGCGCAAGCGCGTGGACGTCAAGGCGCCGGGCATCATTCCGCGCAAGTCGGTCAACGAGCCGATGGCCACGGGCCTGAAGGCGATCGACGCGCTGATCCCGGTCGGCCGCGGCCAGCGCGAGCTGATCATCGGCGACCGTCAGACCGGCAAGACCGCGATCGCGCTCGACACCATCCTGAACCAGAAGCCGCTGAACGTCGCTGGCGCTCCCGAGAGCCAGAAGCTGTACTGCGTCTATGTCGCCGTCGGCCAGAAGCGTTCGACCGTCGCCCAGTTCGTCAAGGTGCTCGAAGAGCAGGGCGCGCTGGAATACTCGATCGTCGTCGCCGCGACCGCGTCCGATCCGGCTCCCATGCAGTATCTCGCCCCGTTCACGGGTTGCACCATGGGCGAGTACTTCCGCGACAACGGCATGCACGCCGTCATCATCTATGACGACCTCTCCAAGCAGGCCGTCGCCTATCGTCAGATGTCGCTGCTGCTGCGACGCCCGCCGGGCCGCGAAGCCTATCCGGGCGACGTGTTCTATCTGCACTCCCGCCTGCTCGAGCGCGCCGCGAAGCTCGGCAAGGATCACGGTCTGGGCTCGCTGACCGCGCTGCCGGTCATCGAGACGCAGGCCAACGACGTGTCGGCCTACATCCCGACCAACGTCATCTCGATCACCGACGGCCAGATCTTCCTGGAGACGGACCTGTTCTTCCAGGGCATCCGTCCCGCGGTGAACGTCGGTCTGTCGGTGTCGCGCGTCGGCTCCTCGGCGCAGACCAAGGCGATGAAGAAGGTCGCCGGCAAGATCAAGGGCGAGCTGGCGCAGTACCGCGAGATGGCGGCGTTCGCGCAGTTCGGCTCGGACTTGGACGCCTCGACCCAGCGCCTCTTGAACCGCGGCTCGCGCCTGACCGAGCTCCTGAAGCAGCCGCAGTTCTCGCCGCTGAAGATGGAAGAGCAGGTCTGCGTGATCTGGGCCGGTACCAACGGCTATCTCGACGCGTTGCCGCTCGGCAAGGTGCGCGCTTTCGAGGACGGCCTGCTGTCGCTGCTGCGCGGCAAGAACGCCGACCTGCTGAACGCCATCCGCGACAGCAAGGACCTGTCCGACGACAGCGCCGCCAAGCTCAAGGCGGTGGTCGAAGGCTTCGCCAAGACCTTCGCCTGATCGCGAAGGCGTGGCCGGCTCCAGCCGGCCATCCACGCCTTCGGGGTGGGACAACGTGACATCTCATGCCCGGCGCCAGGCCGGGCATGACCAATCTCAGGGTTGAGCGGTCGGATCCTCCAGGGATCGGCCGCCGGGGTGAGCTAGACGAACAATGGCGTCACTGAAAGACATGCGGGTCCGCATCGCCTCGACCAAGGCGACGCAGAAGATCACCAAGGCGATGCAGATGGTCGCCGCCTCCAAGCTGCGCCGCGCGCAGCAGGCGGCCGAGGCGGCGCGTCCCTATGCCGAGAAGATGGACGCCGTGATCTCCAACATCGCGAGCGCCACCATCGCCACCGCCGGTGGGCCGACGCTGCTCGCGGGCACCGGGCGCGATCAGGTGCATCTGCTGCTGGTCTGCACCGGTGAGCGCGGCCTGTCCGGCGCGTTCAACTCCTCGATCGTGCGCCTGGCGCGCGAGCGGGCGCTGGCCCTGATGAACCAGGGCAAGGAAGTGAAGTTCTTCTGCGTCGGCCGCAAGGGCTACGAGCAGCTCCGCCGCCAGTTCGACAAGCAGATCGTCGAGCACATGGACCTGCGCTCGGTGCGCCAGATCGGCTTCGCCAATGCGGACGACATCGCCAAGAAGGTGATCGCACGCTTCGAGGCCGGCGAGTTCGACGTCTGCACGCTGTTCTATTCGCGCTTCCGCTCGGTGATCGCGCAGATCCCGACGGCGCAGCAGATCATTCCCCTGGTGGTCGAGGCGCGCCCTGCCAATGCAGCGCCGCTCGCTCCTTACGAATACGAGCCGGAGGAGGACGAGATCCTCGCTTCGCTGCTGCCGCGCAATCTCGCCGTGCAGATCTTCCGCGCTTTGCTGGAGAACAACGCCTCGTTCTACGGTGCGCAGATGTCGGCGATGGACAACGCCACGCGCAACGCCGGCGAGATGATCCGCAAGCAGACGCTGATCTACAACCGCACGCGTCAGGCGATGATCACCAAGGAACTGATCGAAATCATTTCGGGCGCCGAGGCGGTCTAACCGGATCGCGCAGCGCCCGTTGAAGCGCAACTTTAGGAACACATCCCGGTCGAGCCGACCGTGGTTTCGTATACGGATCGTAAGGAGAGACACTCAATGGCTACCGCAGCCAACCAGATCGGTCGCATCACCCAGGTCATCGGCGCCGTCGTCGACGTGCAGTTCGAAGGTCACCTGCCGGCCATTCTCAATTCGTTGGAAACCAAGAACGCCGGCAACCGCCTGGTGCTCGAGGTCGCCCAGCATCTCGGCGAATCCACCGTGCGCACGATCGCGATGGACACCACCGAAGGTCTGGTGCGCGGCCAGGAGGTGACCGACACCGGTTCGCCGATCCGGGTGCCGGTCGGCGAGGGCACGCTCGGCCGCATCATGAACGTGATCGGCGAGCCGATCGACGAAGCCGGCCCGGTCAAGGCCGAAGGCCTGCGCCCGATCCACGCGGACGCGCCGAGCTACACCGACCAGTCGACCGAGGCTGAAATTCTCGTCACCGGCATCAAGGTCGTCGACCTCCTGGCGCCGTACGCCAAGGGCGGCAAGATCGGCCTGTTCGGCGGCGCCGGCGTCGGCAAGACGGTGCTGATTCAGGAGCTGATCAACAACGTCGCCAAGGCGCATGGTGGTTACTCGGTGTTCGCCGGCGTCGGCGAGCGCACCCGCGAGGGCAACGACCTCTATCACGAGTTCATCGAGTCCAAGGTCAATGCCGATCCGCACAATCCGGATCCGGCCGTGAAGTCGAAGTGCGCGCTGGTGTTCGGCCAGATGAACGAGCCGCCCGGCGCCCGCGCCCGCGTCGGCCTCACCGGCCTGACCGTCGCCGAGCACTTCCGCGACCAGGGCCAGGACGTGCTGTTCTTCGTCGACAACATCTTCCGCTTCACCCAGGCGGGTTCGGAAGTGTCGGCGCTGCTCGGCCGCATTCCGTCGGCGGTGGGCTATCAGCCGACCCTCGCCACCGACATGGGCGCGCTGCAGGAGCGCATCACCACCACCAACAAGGGCTCGATCACCTCGGTGCAGGCGATCTACGTGCCGGCCGACGACTTGACCGACCCGGCGCCGGCGACGTCGTTCGCGCACTTGGACGCCACCACCGTGCTCAACCGCGCGATCTCGGAAAAGGGCATCTATCCGGCGGTGGACCCGCTCGACTCGACCTCGCGCATGCTGTCGCCGCTGGTCGTCGGCGAGGAGCACTACACCACCGCGCGCATGGTCCAGCAGATCCTCCAGCGCTACAAGTCGCTGCAGGACATCATCGCCATCCTGGGCATGGACGAGCTCTCGGAAGAGGACAAGCTGACGGTGGCCCGCGCCCGCAAGATCGAGCGCTTCCTGTCTCAGCCGTTCCACGTCGCCGAAATCTTCACCGGCTCGCCCGGCAAGTTCGTCGACCTCGCCGACACCATCAAGGGCTTCCGCGGCCTGTGTGAAGGCAAGTACGACCACCTGCCGGAGGCCGCCTTCTACATGGTCGGCAACATCGACGAGGCGGTCGAGAAGGGCAAGAAGCTGGCCGCTGAGGCGGCGTAAGAGGCGAATAGCGAATAGGGAGTAGCGAATAGTCGTTCGCTGCTCCCTTCTTCCCTACTCGCCATTCGCCATTCGCTACTCGCAGGTTTTCTCATGGCAACTTTCCATTTCGATCTCGTCTCGCCGGAAAAGATCGCCTTCTCGGGCGAGGTCGACCAGGTCGACGTCCCCGGCCAGGAGGGTGATTTCGGCGTGCTCGCAGGCCATGCGCCGTTCGTCGCCACGCTGCGGCCGGGCATCCTGACCGTGACAACGGGCGGATCGCAGCAGAAGATCATCGTGCTCGGCGGTCTCGCCGAGATCTCGGACAAGGGTCTGACGATCCTCGCCGACGTCGCGACGTCGCTGAAGGATCTGGACCACACCGCCTTCGCCGCCGAGATCTCCGGCATGGAAGCCAAGCTGAACGAGAAGCAGGGCAACGAGCTCGATCGCGCGATCGAGCGGCTCGATCACTTCAAGACGATCCAGCAGCAACTCAACACGACGGCGCTGCACTGATCGAACAGCTGTCTCTGAATGAACGTTCATGGCCGGGCTCTGCCCGGCCATTTTCGTTGGCAGGCTCGAACGTTGCGCGCGTCGTAGTGACTACTTCATGGGATGCGGGTTGCGTGCTCACGGATCTGATTGCATGCTCCCGGCCGTTCGAGCGGACGTGGTGACATGGCAGAGCAGATCGTCCTGAAGCGCAAGATCGCGGCGATTTTCGCAGCCGACATCGCCGGCTATTCGCGCCTCGTCGCCGAGGACGAGGAAGAGACCTTGCGGCGCCTCGCGGCGTATCGCGAGGTCGTCGACGACTTCATCGCACGTGCCGGCGGCCGCATCTTCAACACCGCCGGTGACGCCGTGCTCGCGGAGTTTCCGAGCGCGGTCGAAGCCGTCCGCTGCGCCATCGACATCCAGGAGAGCCTGCGGACGCGCAACATGGCGTTTCCGCCGAACCGGCAGATGAGCTATCGCATCGGCATCACCATCGGCGACGTCGTCGAGCGCAACGGCGATCTACTCGGCGATGGCGTCAACATCGCTGCACGTCTCGAGGGTCTCGCCGATGTCGGCGGCATCTGCATCTCGCGCGCGGTGCATGAGCAGGTCGCCAACAAGCTGTCGGTGCAGTTCGCCGACATGGGCGCGCGCGAGGTCAAGAACATCCCGACGCCGGTGCACGCCTATCGCGTGGCAATGCGCCGTGAGGACGGAACCTACGCAACGCCGAACGAGAAGAGCGCGCCCAAGTCTGTCGGCAGGCGCGTGCTCCAGGCCGGCGTCGCCATCGTGGCGCTGATGGTCGCCGTCGGTGTCGGCACGGCGCTCTACCTCGATCATCGCGACCCTCCTCATCCGGTGCAGCGCGATGCGGCGAAGGCCGCGGCCGAGGCGCTGTCGCGGCTGTCGGCGACGCCGAAGTCATCCGGGCAACCGTCAACTTCCGCGTCGCCATCGCCGGAGCCGTCGGCCTCGCCGAGCAGCGCGCAGGCCACCCCTTCGCTCCAGCCGCAACAATCTCCTCAGCCCGGCCCCGTCGTAGCGGCCGAGAAGTTCGCTCCCGATGCCGTGCCGTTCGTCAGCGAGCGCACGCGCATCGCTCTCGCACGCGACTACGCGCCGGCTCAGGGCTACAAGGCGTTCGCGACCACGATCAACGGCGTCAGCGCTTACGTCACAGCACAGTCCAGCGAGGATGCCGCGAAGACGGCGGCGCTCGATCAGTGCCACCAGCGCGCCGAGACGTCGAACGGCCCGCGTAAATGCGAGCTCTATGCGGTCGGCGACACGGTCGTCTATCCGCACAGCAAACCGCCTTTGCCGCCGTTGCCGTGGGTGCGGCACGATCCCACGACGGAGCGTGCGTTCAGCGCGGCCGAGATGCCGCTGGTGCGCGACACCGGACGCGCCCGGCTGGAGGCGAACTACGGCGGCGCGCGGCGCACCAAGGCGATCGCGCTCGGCCCGGGCGGCCAGTTCTTCTACAGCGTCGGCGGTGACCTCGTGGATGACGTGGTCCGGCGCAACCTCGAGGCCTGTGGTGCCCAGGCCGGCACGGCGTGCCTGATCGTTGCCCTGGATGATGCCTTCGTGGTGCCGGTGCCGACGGTCATGAAGGCGACCGGCTTCTTCCACGCGGCCAGTCACACCGCGATCGCCGCAGAGGCCCGCGACGAGGTCCCGCGGCGCCTCGCCGGCGCGGCGTCCGGCTGGAATGCGATCGCCGTCGGGACGGCCGGCCGTCCCGGCTACGGCCTGAACGGCGACCGCGAGGAGACCGCGATCGGCGGCGCCCTGGCCGATTGCTCAACGCGCGACAGCGACTGCCGCGTCATCGCGATCGGCCCATTCACGGTCGAGGATAATTAGCCGGACTCTCGCCGCCGTCATTCCGGGGCATCGCGCAGCGATGAGCCCGGAATCCATAGCCACGAGCGGAAGTTGTCTCGACGACAAGCGCCACGTCCGTCTCGCGCCTCATAACATTCTGTAGGTGATGGATTCCGGGCTCGCGCTACGCGCGCCCCGGAATGACGAGAGGAGAGAGCCCCGTTCACGGCCGTCGAAGCACCAATTGCGGGCGGCAATGGATATTGGCCGATCAATCGTCCGCCTTGGCGAGATGCGCGAACGCCTGGGCCACCGCGCGGTAAACCTCGCGACGGAACGGCACCACCAACTCCGGCACGCGCGCCAGACGCTCCCAGCGCCAGGCATCGAACTCGGCGGGCTGTCCGTTGCGCGGCGTCACCGGATCAATGTCGGCCTCGCGCCCGGTGAAACGCATCGCGAACCATTTCTGGCGCTGGCCGCGGAAGCCGGCGAGCCGGTGGTTGGGATCCTCGAACGGCGGAAATTCGTAGGTCAGCCAGTCCGTCTCGGCGAGAATGTCGGCGTCGCGAATGCCGGTCTCCTCCCACAACTCGCGCCGTGCGGCCGCCTGCAGGTCTTCGCCCGGATCGACGCCGCCCTGCGGCATCTGCCATTCCAGGCCGGGCAGCACGATTTCCGGACCGTCGTCGCGGAAGCGGCGCCCGAGGAAGACGAGGCCGTCGGCATTGAGCAGCGCGATGCCGACATTGGGACGATAGGGTCTGGTTTCGGTCATGGCTCGCATCCGGGGCGCGTCGTCGCGGATAGCAACGCAACGTGACGGCGTTGTCGCGACGGTTCTGCAGAGATTTTCTGCAGTGCAAGCGTATGACACGGTTTCACCGCCCGCGTCGTGGATGATCTGCGGGGCTGGCTCAGCTGCCCGCCAGCGTCGCGAATTCCTTGACCACGCGCTCATAAACCGGCCGCTTGAACGGCACGATCAGCGTGGGCAGGTTCTGCATCGGCTCCCAGCGCCAGGTGATGAACTCGGCCTTGTGGTGGCCGCCACCGGGACGCTCGACGTCGATCTCGGCGTCCTTGCCGGTGAAGCGCAGCGCGAACCATTTCTGGCGCTGGCCGCGATAGCGGCCTTTCCAGGCCCGCCCCGCCACCGTGCGCGGGATGTCGTAGGTCAGCCAGTCGTCGATCTCGGCGAGCTTCTCGACCGAGCGGACGCTGGTCTCCTCATACAACTCGCGCTTGGCGGCTTCCCAGGCATCCTCGCCGGGATCGACGCCGCCCTGCGGCATCTGCCAGACATGGGTGTCGTCGACATGCTCGATGCCGCCGGCGCGGCGGCCGATGAACACCAGCCCTTCCGCGTTGATCAGCGTGATGCCGACGCAGGTGCGGTAGGGCAGGTCCTCGTAGCGCGTCATTCCGTCTCGGCCTTCCTGCGTTGTGCTCTGCGCCTCGTCGCGCCGACCCCGCATTGCGTCGCCGCTGAGCGGCGTACGCCCGTTCAATTCGATTTTGATTTCAGCATCGCGGTTGTCAATGGCACCAGCAGAATGCCCTTGCGGTCGAGGCCCTTGATCCAGGTACCGATGCGGTCGATCGAGACCGGCAGCGCCGATGCCGTGCCGACCGCGACGCCGCGCTCCTTGGCGAGGCTCTCGAGCTTGGTCAGCGCGTTGTCGATCTCGACCGGCGTCGGCACCGCATCGATGGCAACGTCGCCCTTGGCGAACGGCATCGCGCGACCGGTCGCCAGCGACGCCGCCACGCTGCGCGGCGCAGCGCCATCGTCGAACAGCGCAAGGCCGCGCTTGGCGGCCTCGTTCACGATCGGCTGCATCGCCGCCTCGGTCGCGACGAAGCGCGCGCCCATGAAATTGCCGATGCCGACATAACCCTGCAGCCGGCTCATGTGCCAGAACAGCCGGTCGATGTTCTGGTCCGGCCCCAACGTCGCGAGCAAGGTCTGCGGGCCAGGATCGTTGTCCGGATAGTCGTAGGGCTCCATCGGCACCTGCAGCAGGATCTCGTGACGCTGCGCCCGGGCGCGCTCGGCGAGCTTGGTCGGATCGGCGCCATAGGGCGTGAAGGCCAGGGTCACTGCGGGCGGCAGCTTCATGATGGCGTCCACGGTCTTGGCCGCGCCGACGCCGAGGCCGCCGATGACGATCGCGACCGCCGGCATGCGCGCAGCCTTGGCGCGGTCGGCGTCGGCCGCGTAGGCGGTGAACGGCTTCACGCCGTCGGCCATCACCGGGATCATGCCGTAGCGCGATTTCTCCAGCAGGCGCGCGTCGACGCCCGGCATCTGGCTTGTCGGAGCGGCAGCGCCCGGCTCGGCGGTGTCGCTTCCGGCCGGGCCGATCGCGACCTCCTGGCGGGCGCCGCTGGAGCCGTCGATGATGGTGACCGTCTTGCGCTCGCCACCCTCGGACTTGGCGGCGGGCGCCGCGCCGTGGTCCGGCTTGGCCTCGGGCTTGGTCGCGGCCGGCTTGTCGTCGGGCTTGGCGCCCTCGTTGATCGCGACTCTGGCGACCGGCTCGCCGCCGAGCGGATTGTCGCTGAACATGGCAAAGCCTGCGAACACGACCAGGAACAGGCCGAGCAGCATGGCGAGGGCCTGCAACGCCGTGAAGGGAAGCCGAATGCGGCGTCTGCGACGCTTTTCCGTCTGTCCGAGCGGGGCGCTCAGCTCGTCGGCCGTCTCTGTCATCGAAATTCCCGAATCAATCGGGTCGACGATACCACGGCAGGGATTCGGGTGCAGGCGCAGTGTCCGCGAGCCCGTAGATCGGCGGAGCCTGACCCGGGAAACCCGCGGAAACAAAAAGGGCGGCCCGGAGGCCGCCCTTCAAACCCGATCTTGAGATCAGCCGGCTGCTTAGTTGGCAGCCTTAGCCGGCTTGTCGGCCGCGGCCTTCTCGGTCGGCGCCGGCGTATTGGCGCTGTTCTTGATGCCGTGGAGCAGGTCGGCGGCGAGCTTGAGCGCCTTGTCGTCCTTGGCATCCGGCGGCACGTAGGACTGCGAGCCGGTCTTCTCGTCGCCGTCATTCTTGAGGTGGCCGCGCAGCGAGGCCTCGCCCTTGGTGTCGGTGCGCGACTTCAGCTCTTCCGGCACGTCCTGCAGGACCTCGATGTCGGGCACGATGCCCTTGGCCTGGATCGACTTGCCGGACGGCGTGTAGTAGCGCGCGGTGGTCAGGCGCAGCGCGCCATTGCCGGCGCCGAGTGGAATGATGGTCTGCACCGAGCCCTTGCCGAACGAGCGCGTGCCGACCAGCGTGGCGCGCTTGTGGTCCTGCAGCGCGCCGGCCACGATCTCCGACGCCGAAGCCGAGCCGCCATTGACCAGCACGATGACCGGCTTGCCCTTGGTGAGGTCGCCGGCATGCGCGGAGCGGCGCTGCGTCTCCTCGGCATTGCGGCCGCGGGTCGAAACGATCTCACCGCGCTCCAGGAACGCGTCCGACACGGTGACGGCCTCTTCGAGCAGGCCGCCCGGGTTGTTGCGCAGGTCGATGATGTAGCCCTTCAGCTTGTCGCCGATCGAGCCTTGCAGATCGGCGATGCTCTTCTTCAGGCCTTCGGTGGTCTGCTCGTTGAACGTCGTGATCCGGATGTAGGCGATGTCGTCGCTCTCGGTCCGCGAACGCACCGAACGGACGCGGATGTTGTCGCGGGTCAGCGTCACGTCGAGCGGATTGTCGGCGCCCTTGCGCATGACCTTCAGCTTGATCTTGGTGCCGACCGGGCCGCGCATCTTCTCGACCGCCTGGTTGAGGGTCAGGCCCTGCACGGCTTCGTCGTCGAGATTGGTGATGATGTCGTTGGCCTGGATGCCTGCTTTGGAGGCCGGCGTATCGTCGATCGGCGAGACGACCTTGATCAGGCCGTCCTCCATCGTCACCTCGATGCCGAGGCCGCCGAACTCGCCGCGGGTCTGCACCTGCATGTCGCGGAAGCTCTTCGCATCCATGTAGCTCGAATGCGGATCGAGGCCCGACAGCATGCCGCTGATCGCGGACTCGACGAGCTTGGAATCGTCGGGCTTCTCGACGTAGTCGCTGCGCACCCGCTCGAACACGTCGCCGAACAAATTGAGCTGGCGATAGGTATCGGAGGTCGCGGCGCGCGCGGTCGATCCCATCAACACCGCGCGCGGTTGCGACACGAACAACGTCAGTGCCGCACCGGTGGCCGCGCTCAGGAGAATTACCGAAGTCTTACGCATCATCCGCGTACCTTTTCGCCTTCATTTGCGGCCCACCATGGGCCTGGATCGATTGGAGTGCCATCCTTGCGGAACTCGACATAGAGCACTGGTTGACTCGCAGTGGTGGCGAGAATGGAGGCGACCTGGGAGGTAATACCCATTGTCGCGACCGGCTCTCCCGTCTGAACAAACTGCCCGATATTGACGGAAATGCGCTCCATCCCGGCGATCAGGACATGATACCCGCCACCGGCGTTGAGGATCAAGAGTTGTCCGTAGCTGCGGAAGGGGCCGGCATACACAACCCAGCCATCACACGGGGTTGTGACCTGGGCGCCCGGACGGGCTGCCAAAGAAATGCCTTTATCGGAGCCGCCGGCGCCGTCGGATGCGCCGAATTCGCGAATCTTGCTGCCATTGACCGGATAGGTCAGCATGCCCTTGGTCGAGGCGAACGCAATCGCCGGCGCCTTGCGGGCGGGATTGCGGAGCGCATTCGCGTCAGGCTTCGCATTCACCGGAACGCCCTGCAGGCTTGCCGTCGATGCGGCCTTGGCCGCGCTCTTCAGGTCCAGCTCCATCGTCGTGATCAGGCTTTGCAGCGAGTCGATCTGCTGCGCCAGCGCGGTGGCGCGCAGGCTCTCCGCTTCCATGTCCTTCTCGGCCGAGGCCTGCTTGCGCTGCCGCTCCTCGACGAGGGCGGCGAGACGGGTTTGATCGGTCCGCAGCCTGTCGCGGTCGGCGGCGACCTTGTCTCGCTCCGACGCGATGGTCTTGCGGATGGCGACGAGCTCGCCGAGATCGGTCGAGAGCTTCTCGGCACGAACGCGCATTTCCGGAATGACCGAGCCCAGCAGCATGGCGGTGCGCAGCGATTGGAGCGCGTCCTCGGGCCGGACCAGCAGGGCAGGCGGCGTGCGGCGGCCTGCGCGCTGCAGTGCGGCCAGCACCTCGATGATCTCGGTCCGCCGCGCCTCCAGCGAGTTGCGCAGATCCTGCTCACGGCCGTCGAGTCCGCGCAGCCGTGTTTCGGCCTCGCCGACGCGGATCTCGACGCCGCGGACCTGGGCCGCGACGTCGATCAGCTGCTGATTGAGCTTGCCGCGGTCCTCGCCGAGCGCGGCGATATCGGCCTTCAGGCGCTCCTGGGCTTCGGCGGCCGCCTTCTGGGCCGCGCGGGCAGCCTCCAGCTCCTGTTCGCGCTGCTTCAGCTGCTCGGGTGTCGCCGGCGTTGGCGAGGCGGTCGTCGGTGAGGCAGTACCGGGGATCGACGGACGAAGTCCTGTCTGCGGCATCGCGGGTCCGGTGGGAAGGACGATCAGCAGCGCGATCAGCGACGCGTGGCGCGCCCGGCGGCGGCGGACGGGAACAGGGGAGGGAGAAAGGGGCCGCGCGGCAAACATCGAGGTCCTTATTGTGCTCCCATCGTCCGTGTTTCAAGCGCGGTGATAGGGGTGACCAGCGAGGATCGTAGCAGTACGGTAAATCTGCTCGAGCAAAAGGACGCGGACGATCTGGTGCGGCCAGGTCGCAGCTCCGAACGCGATCCCAAGCTTGGCTCTGCGCCGGAATTCGGGCGAAAGTCCGTCTGCGCCGCCGATCACGAACGCGGCGGTCGGAATGCCCTCGTCACGCCAGCGTCCGAGGTGACCCGCAAAGGTTGTGCTGTCGATGTTCTGGCCACGCTCGTCGAGGCAGACCAGGACGGACTTGTCGGGGATGGCAGCGGAGATCGCCGCGGCCTCCTCGGCCATGCGCGTCGCGGCATCGCGGGCGCGGCTTTCCGGAAGCTCATGGATGTCGAGGCCGCGAAAGCCAAGCTTGCGGCCGATGTCGTCGAAACGCTCGCGGTAACGCTCCGCGAGCTCT
The DNA here is from genome assembly GCF_032377575.1 of Bradyrhizobium sp. SZCCHNS2022. Taxonomy (NCBI): domain Bacteria; kingdom Pseudomonadati; phylum Pseudomonadota; class Alphaproteobacteria; order Hyphomicrobiales; family Nitrobacteraceae; genus Bradyrhizobium; species Bradyrhizobium sp. SZCCHNS2022. The sequence continues at coordinate 6,120,494 of NZ_JAUHHZ010000001.1, forward strand.
CGCTCGGGACCCTGCTTCAACCGGCCGATGGCGACCACGATCAGGCGCATGCACACGGCCTAGCACGTGCGCGTTGCGATTCGCACCGCTCGCCGCGGCCGGCCGGCTAGACCGTCTTCGCCGGGTTCGGCCCCTGCGTCCACAACCGCTCGAGGTTGTAGAACTCGCGGACCTCAGGCCTGAACACGTGCACGATCACGTCGCCGGAATCGATCAGGACCCAATCGCAATTGGGCAGGCCCTCGATATGGAGCTTCTTGGTCCCGGCTTCCTTCAGGCCCTTGGCGACGTTTTCCGCGATCGATCCGACGTGCCGGTTCGAGCGGCCCGTGGTGACGACCATGTAGTCGGAATACGCCGATTTGCCGTGAAGATCGATGGTGACCGTCTCCTCCGCCTTCATGTCCTCGAGGCGGGAGAGGATCGTGCGCAGAGTCTTATCCGCGTCAGGCTTGTCGGCGTCGGGTTGCGCCTGCAAGGCCGCATCTTGGGTCGAAGCGTTACGCGCAGACTTGGCAACAGATTTGGCAGAAGCCGATTTCGAACTCGTTGCCTTCGTCTTGGGTAAGGCCGACTTGGACAATACAGATGTGGTCAGGGACCATTCCTTTCACTGTATCGCAGGCCGAATCCATCACGGCCTGCTGACCATACTAGGCATGTGGGGTGCATGGTTTCAACAATCCAGTCCCCCGCCACCCCGGTCCGGCGTCTTGCCTGCCGCCCCGCCTCGGACCCCCGACGGGACGGTAAGTTCCATGCACATCCGATGCCGCGGGTGCATGCGTCGATCTCAGAACGACTTCCAGCTGCCGTCCGGGTTCCTCAGCCCGGTCGACGACAGGCTCATTTTCAGCCCGGTGAGGTAGACCCAGGCTGGCGCCGCCCGCCCCGCCAGCCGGCTGGCCTCCGCTTCAGGAATGCGATACCGCGCCAGCGCGCGCGCGGCGGGGGCGTTCAGAGCGCGAAAGCTGCGGGGCGGACGGTCGACCACGGCAATCGGAACCTGAGCCGCGATGTGCTGCCACTTCTGCCAGCGATGGAACTGCGCGAGGTTGTCGGCGCCCATGATCCACACGAAGCGCAGGCGGGAGGCGCGCCGGCGCAGATAATCGATCGTGTCCGCAGTGTAGCGGGTACCGATGACGGATTCGAGACAGCTGATTTCGATGCGCGGATCGGCGGCGACCTTGCGTGCCGCAGCCGCGCGCTCGGCAAGCGCATGCAGCCCGCCATTGTCCTTGAGCGGATTGCCGGGCGTGACCAGCCACCAGACACGGTCGAGCTGCAGCCGCTTCAGCGCAAACAGGCTGATCGCGCGATGCGCCTGGTGCGGCGGATTGAAGGAGCCGCCGAGCAGGCCGATGCGCATGCCGTCGCTGGAGGGCGGCAGCGCCTGGCGGATCGCAGGGCGCACCGCGTCGTCGTCCGTCACGGTTGCCCCCGCTCGCTGGCCGTCCAACTCAACCACAGGCTGCGACGGTCATGGCCGCGTCTGCCCAGTGCCGTGGATCCGGTACTTGAAGCTGGTCAGCTGTTCGACGCCGACGGGCCCACGTGCATGGAACTTGCCGGTCGCAATGCCGATTTCGGCGCCGAAACCGAACTCGCCGCCATCCGCGAATTGCGTCGAGGCATTGTGCAGCACGATCGCCGAGTCAACCTCGTTGAGGAATCTGTCGGCCGCGGCATTGTCCGCGGTGACGATCGCATCGGTGTGGTGCGAGCCATGCTCGTGAATGTGCGCGATCGCGCCATCCACGCCATCGACGACCTTGGCGGCGATGATGGCGTCGAGATATTCGGTGTCCCAATCCTCGTCGCCGGCGGGCTTCACGCGGGCATCGGCGGCGCGGACGGCTGCATCGCCGCGCACCTCGCAGCCGGCGCCGATCAGCATGTCGACCAGCGGCTCGATCTTGTCCTGCGCCGCCCGGTCGATCAGCAGCGTCTCGGCCGCGCCGCACACACCGGTGCGCCGCATCTTGGCGTTCAGCACGATCGATTTCGCCATCTCCAGATCGGCGGCGCCGTCGACATAGACGTGGTTGACGCCTTCGAGATGCGCGAACACCGGCACCCGTGCCTCGGCCTCGACACGCGCGACGAGGCTTTTTCCCCCGCGCGGCACGATCACGTCGACGCCGCCGTTCAGGCCGGACAGCAGCAGGCCCACGGCCGCGCGGTCGCGCGTCGGCACCAGCGTGATCGCCGCCTCCGGCAGCCCGGCCTCGCGCAAGCCGTCGACCAGGCATTGATGGATGGCACGGCAGGAGCGGAACGAATCCGAACCGCCGCGCAGGATCACCGCATTGCCGGACTTCAGGCACAGCACCCCGGCATCGGCCGCGACGTTGGGGCGGCTCTCGAAGATCACGCCGATGACGCCGAGCGGCACCCGAACCCGCTCGATGGTCATGCCGTTGGGCCGCTGCCAGCTCTCGGTGACCACGCCGACGGGATCGGCGACGCCGCGCACCACGGCAATGCCATCGGCCATGCCGGCGACGCGCGCCGGCGTCAAGGTCAGACGGTCGACGAACGACGCCGCCATGCCGCCGGCCTTGGCCTCGGCGACATCCTCCGCATTGGCGGCGATGATCGTCTCAGCGCGGGCGCGGATCAGGCGTTCCATCGCCTCCAGCGCCCGGTTCTTCTGCTCGGCCGGCGCCAGCGCCAGCACCCGCGCGGCGGCGCGCGCCTGCTGGGCGAGGGCGTTCATCAGCGCGGGCAGGTCGGCGCTGCCGTCGATGGCTTTGAGAGGCGCGGTCATGGGCGGTTCAACCTTGAATTAAGGTCATGGTGTAGCACGGAAAACGGCCGGATGCGAAGTGCAGGTGACGCTGTTCGAAGCGGTCAGAGAGAGCCTCAAATCCAAGCGTTGGCTATGCTATGGTGCCGTGAGAACGAGGGCGGGACGCCATGCCAAGCAAAGCATTTCAGGTCGAGCTGAGCGCGAAACAGCAGGATATGCTGAAGCGCCAGCTGGAAAATGGCCATTACGAGAACGTTAACGATGTTTTCGCTGACGCGCTGCGTGCCTTGGACGAGCGCGGGGCCGTCTACGACGACTTTCTTCGCAGCAAGGTGAAGGCCTCCCTCGCCAACAAGAAGCCCAGTATCCCGGCGGAGACCGTGTTCGAGCGTCTGGAGGCGCGGCACGCCCGTCGTGTGAAAGCCAACAAGCGTGGCGCGTAAGGTCGTCTTCCGGGACGAAGCCAATGCCGAGTTGACGGCCCTTTACGACTACATCGCGGATCACAGCAGCCCGGCCATCGCGATCGCTTATGTGCGGCGGATACGCGACACGTGCTTGGCGCTGGGGTATTATCCCGAGCGGGGCACCAGGCGAGACGACATCCTCAAAGGACTGCGGACCATCGGCTTCGAGCGCCGCGTCACGATCGCCTTTCGTGTTCTCAAGACGCGCGTGGAGATCATCACGATCGCCTATGGCGGCCGCGATTTCGAGCGCGAGCTGAAACGCAAGCGCTAGCCTATCCGGCGGATGCCACCCCCGCCGGCCCGATGACCAGGTCGTCGCGATGGATCATCTCGGCCCGGCCGGATATTCCCAGGATGACGGCGACGTCAGGTGAGGAGCGCCCCTTGATGCGCTCGGCGTCGTCGGCCTCGTAGGCGACGTGGCTGCGGCCGATCTCGTCGGTGTCCGGGCCGCGCACGACCACGGCATCGCCGCGGGCGAACTGGCCGTCGACCCGGATCACGCCGGCCGGCAGCAGGCTCTTGCCGGCGCGGAGCGCACTGACGGCGCCGGCGTCGATCGTCAGTGTGCCCTTGGGCTCCAGCAATCCGGCGATCCAGCGCTTTCGTGAGGTGACCGGATTGGCCGGGATCCCGGGTCGGCGCCGCCCGGAGCACTGACGCGCTGCGGACGTGCCCGGCCCGACACCCATTACGTCGAAGTTGCGTTGTCGCACTCAGTGTCCCGTGGAAGAGCCCTGGCTTAGCGAGGCCGGGCAAGCGCCGGGACTCATGGCCTCGTCTCCGATGCACGCGTAGCGTGCAGGCGCTGCCGACAGTCGCGCAACAAACAAAAACCACGGCTGATCGGCAGGATCATAATTTCGATCTAAAATTGTATGTTCAATGATCACTCTTTTTGATTGACAAAACTTAAAATTGTTTTAGCTTTAGTATGTTACCTTTTAGTTGTTTGCTGCTAAAGCGCTTCGTCACCGCAATTGCGGAGGTGGCAAATGAACAAATGCGCACTCGCGCCTCGCCTCGTTCTCATATGGCTCTCTTCCATCCTCGCCATCACAAGCCTGAGCAGCGAGCCTTCATCGGCGCAAGCGGCGAGCGCCGCGCTCCCATCCGGCATGCTGTTCTTCATGCCGGGCAATACCTGCCCTGCTGGCAGCAGTCGGGCAACCAACACGAACGGACGCCTGTTACTGGTTGCCAACGATGCTGGTGCGATAGGGCGTACCTACGGCGGTCCTCTCAAGGACCAAGATGATCGCAAGCATCAGCATGATGCCAGTCTCACAGTCACGCTCGATAGTCACCACGTTGCGGGCTCCGGCAACTGCGGCAATGGGCAAGCGACCAGTCGCGGCGATCACGTATTCGGCGGCAAGACCAAGGGGGCCACATTGGGGCTTCCCGTGGCGTATTTTTCAAAGGCCTGCCCCATCGGGTGGATCGATCTGGCTCAGGCCCTAGCGCGTCCAATGTACGGCCCTGGACGTGGCGAGAACCACTTCACTATGCCGATCGAGCTTCCAGCGGGAATAGACCCCAACTCGCTCATGGCGTGGGAGGTGCGTTTGCGTGAAGAGCAGACAAGCGGGTCCGCTCAGGTTGCTGGCTTGCTGCCGGAGGGCCGGGAGCCGGTCACGAAACGGCGTCTAGCAGAGGCCGGACCGCACTGAGGCATACCCCGAAAAGTGCGAGCCGGTTTGAGATCACCCAATTTCGTCGGGCTCTTTGCGGCGTCTCGCCCGGTCGGGGCGGCAGCTGCTTCGATCACAGGATCGAAAGCAACCTCATCTTCAACAGCAAGGAGGACTAGTTCGATGCGCATACTTCTTTCGTCAATGACGATCACGGTACTCTTGTCGGTCGTTCCAACCGCCGTCGCCACGGCCGGGACCGTCACGGCGACGGCGAAACTCGTCAACCCCGGCGGGAAATGTCCGGTTGGGGATCACAACAAGACGGCGAAATTCACTGGACAAGGTTGCACCAAAGGAGCCTGCACGAGCGCCAAACAGACCGCGATGGCCCATCTCAAGGCCGAGGTGGATGCCGCCTGCGACACCTTCATACGCGCCCCCGGTGATTGCGTCAGGAGCGGATGCGCCGTCAAGAAATAGCATTGAACTGAACCCGAGCTTCTCGAGCGCAGCGATGCTTGAATCATCGCCGCGCTTGGGATTGTTGTCCGAGCACGACCTGCGCCGAAGGGCAGCTTCCCATTGAGATCACGGTCTAGACCGCGGCACCGGCAGGCCCGATCACCAGGTCGTCGCGATGAATCATCTCGGCACGGCCGGAGATCCCCAGGATCAAGGCAACATCCGGCGACGACCGGCCCTTGATGCGCTCGGCGTCATCGGCATCGTAGGCGACGAGGCCGCGGCCGATCTCGTGGGTGTCGGGGCCGCGCACGACCACCGCATCGCCGCGGGCGAACTGGCCGTCGACCCGGATCACGCCGGCCGGCAGCAGGCTCTTGCCGGCGCGCAGCGCGGTGACGGCACCGGCGTCGATCGTCAGCGTGCCCTTCGGCTCCAGCGAGCCTGCGATCCAGCGCTTGCGCGCCGTGACGGGGTTGGCGGGCGTGAGAAACCAGGTGCAGCGGCCGCCATTGGCGATCGCGGCCAGCGGGTGCTCGATCTTGCCGGAGGCGATCAGCATGTGAGTGCCGCCGGTCGTGGCGATCTTGGCGGCCTCGATCTTGGTTTTCATGCCGCCGCGGGAGAATTCCGAAGCGGCGCTTCCGGCCATGCCCTCGATGTCGGCGGTGATGCTCTCGACCACCGGGATCAGGCGGGCGTTCGGATCCTGGGCGGGCGGAGCGGTGTAGAGACCGTCGATGTCCGACAGCAGCACCAAGAGGTCCGCGCTCGCCATGGTCGCGACCCGCGCGGCGAGGCGGTCATTGTCGCCGTACCGAATTTCAGCGGTCGCCACCGTGTCGTTCTCGTTGATCACAGGCACCGCGCGCCAATCCAGCAGCTTGGCGATGGTCGAGCGCGCATTGAGATAGCGCCGGCGCTCCTCGGTGTCCTGCAGGGTCACCAGGATCTGGCCGGCGCCGATGCCGTGCGCGCCGAGCACCTCGGACCAGATCCGCGCCAGGGCGATCTGGCCGACCGCGGCGGCGGCCTGGCTCTCTTCGAGCTTCAGCGGTCCGCGCGGCAGCTTCAGCCGGCTTCGCCCGAGCGCGATCGAGCCCGACGACACCACCAAGAGCTCGCAGCCGCGGCCATGCAGCCGCGCGATGTCGGCCGCCAGCGCCGTCAGCCAGGAGGCGCGGACCTCGCCGGCCTCGGAATCGACCAGCAGCGACGAGCCGACCTTGACGACGATGCGGTGGAAATTTTCGAGACGGGGTGCCATGGCGTGAACGGGGTCGGTTCGAGCTCTCGTCGCGTGTCGAGCGGTTGCGTGACTGGCACGCGGGCCGCGCGGGACGGAGCAAGGAGTGATTGATCGCGGCGGAGTGTCGCAAGCCAGGGCCCGCGAGGCAAGGTTGAGCTTCAGCTCAACCTTGTGGTGGCGAGGGCGCCGCCCATGGCTCTTCGGTTGCCGCGCTCTCGGCCGTGCTCTTGGCCTTGTTGGATACCGGCTGCTCGCTGATCACATCGGCGAGCTTGCGAAGGGCGTCCTTGACGCCTTCGCCGGTCGCACCGGAGATCAGCAGCGGCGTCTTCTTGGCCGCGCGCTTGAGCCGGTCCTTCTGCTTCTTCAGCTCATCCGGATCGACGGCGTCGATCTTGTTGAGTGCGACGATCTCGACCTTGTCGGTGAGCTCGCCGCCATAGGCCTCGAGCTCATGCCGCACCGTCTTGTAGGCCTTGCCGGCATGCTCGCAGGTGGCATCGACCAGATGCAGCAGCACGCGGCAGCGCTCGACATGGCCGAGGAAGCGGTCGCCGAGCCCGGCGCCCTCATGCGCGCCCTCGATCAGGCCGGGAATGTCCGCCAGCACGAATTCGCGGCCGTCGGCGTTCACGACGCCGAGCTGCGGGTGCAGCGTGGTGAAAGGATAGTCGGCGATCTTCGGCTTGGCGGCCGACACCTTCGACAGGAAGGTCGACTTGCCGGCGTTGGGCAGCCCGACCAGGCCGGCATCGGCGATCAGCTTCATGCGCAGCCAGATCCAGCGCTCCTCGCCGGGCTGGCCGGGATTGGCGTGGCGTGGTGCGCGGTTGGTCGGCGATTTGAAATGCGCATTGCCGAAGCCGCCATTGCCGCCCTCAGCCAGAACGAAGCGTTCGCCGACGGCGGTAAAGTCGTGAATCAGCGTCTCGCGGTCCTCGTCGAAGATCTGGGTGCCGACGGGAACCTTGAGCACCACGGACTTGCCGCCAGCCCCGTGGCAGTCCTTGCCGGAGCCGTTTCCACCCCGCTGCGCCTTGAAATGCTGCTGGTAGCGATAGTCGATCAGGGTGTTGAGTCCGTCGACGGCCTCGATCACGACGTCGCCGCCGCGGCCGCCATTGCCGCCGTTCGGGCCGCCGAACTCGATGAACTTCTCGCGCCGGAACGCAACGCAACCGTTGCCGCCGTCGCCGGAGCGCACATAGACCTTGGCTTCATCGAGGAATTTCATGATGCGCCTTACGTAGGCGAGGCGGGCCGCCGCGGCAACCGTGGAATGGGTTTAATTCGGCCGGAAGCCTTAATTTCGGGCGGTATCTCAGCGTTGCGCAAGGGGTGTGCGAGCGTTGCGCCGGGGTTGCGGCAGGGCTGCGTCACGCTTTCCGCGGAAGGGCTGGAGCCGGTCAGGCCTGCCTGATAAGGCAGCACCATCATGAGCGTGCTCTCCCGAATCTCCACCGCCACCGACGAGCGTTCGGCGCGACTGGCCGGCATCGGCCTGATGCTGCTGTCGATCGCGATGTTCTCGTTCGGCGACGCGCTGGGCAAGTTCCTGGTGTCGACCTACTCCGTCGGCCAGCTGCTGTGGCTGCGCGCCTGCGCCGCGCTGCTGCTGCTCGCGCCGTTCATCTGGCGCAACCGCAGTGCCTTCCTGCAGCTCGAACGCCCCTGGCTGCAGCTCGTGCGCGTGGTTCTGTCGACCCTGGAGGTCGCGGCGTTCTTCCTCGCCACCGTGTATCTGCCGCTCGCCGACGTCATCACCTATTATCTCGCCGGGCCGATCTTCGTCACCGCGCTGTCGGCGCTGGTGCTGCGCGAGCATGTCGGCTGGCGGCGCTGGACCGCGATCCTGATCGGCTTTTGCGGCGTGCTGATCGCGCTGCGTCCGTCGGCGCAGACCTTCAGCCTGCCGGCGCTGATCGCGCTCGGCGGCAGCCTGTCCTTCGCGGTGCTGATGCTGATCACGCGCTCGTTGCGCTCGACGCCCGACATCGTGATGGCCTCATCGCAGTTCGTCGGCACCTTCCTGCTCGGCGCCGCGATGTCCGCATTCGGCTGGGTCACGCCGACGCCCGGCAGCCTGGTGCTGTTCGCCGCCGCCGGCCTGATCTCGGTAACCGCGCTGTTCTGCGTCAACCGCTCGCTGAAGCTCGCGCCGGCCTCGGTGGTCGTGCCCTATCAGTACACGATGATCGTCTGGGCCGTGCTGTTCGGCTTCGTCGTGTTCGGCGACGTGCCGCATCCGGCGACGATCGTCGGCGCCATCATCATCATCGGCGCGGGGCTGTACATCTACCTGCGCGAGCGCAGCCTGGGGCAGGGCCAGGGTGCGGTGAATCCGCCGGTGTAGCGGCACCCCCCGCCGTCGTCCCGGCCTCGAGCCGGGACCCAGACTCCGTGCAGCCCACGTCGGAGAAGGCTGTGGCTCCAGCGTGATCCCACCACCGATTTCGGTGGCTATGGGTCCCGGCTCGAGGCCGGGACGACCGTGAGTTTGGAGCGGTCGCCCGGCTAACTCCGCCGCCCCGTCTTGGCCCACGCCTTCAGCGAGGCCCACACCCCGCGCGTCAGCCGGAACGCATCGACCGGGGCCGACGAGCCGAGCACCTCGAAGCGGTGCAGCTCGACGCCGGTCCATTGGAAGCCGCACTTTTCGAGGATGTTGCGCGAGGCCGGGTTGCTGACCCGCGCATGCCCGATCAGGACATTGTCCTCGCTCGTCTCGAAGAAGTCGTCGATTGCGGCGCGCGCAGCCTCGGTGCCGAAGCCGCGGCCCCAATGCTCGACGCCAAGCCAGTAGCCGAGCTCCGCGCGGCCGGATGCCGGCCGGTTGATGCCGACCATGCCGATCGGCGCATCCAGATGCTCGATCACGAACGCGGTCTCGCCGCTGTGCTCCAGCGCACGCACGAAGCGGGCGGCATCGACTTCGGAATAGGGATGCGGCAGGCGGCGGGTGTTTTCGGCAATCCGCCGGTCATTGGCGAGCCGGGCGATGGCGGTCACGTCCGCGAGCACGGGCGGACGCAGGGTCAGCCGTTGTGTCTCGAGGACGCAAGGTCTCGCCTCGCGCAAGGTGGGAGTGGTGATGTCCTGCAGCATGTCGGGCTCCATCGACGCTTCGGGATCAATCGATCAGCGAAAATGAAAAGGGGAGGCCGGTTGTCCCGCCTCCCCTGGAGCCATCTGGCGCTCCGCCGGTTCGTCAGGACCCGGCGGACGCGAATTGTTCCACCGTATGTTACTCAGCAGCTTGGGCGGCTACCGGGCGTACCGAGATGAACGTGCGGTTGGCACGGTCATGGAACTCGACGACACCCTCGATTTTCGCGAAGATCGTGTGGTCCGTGCCCATGCCGACGTTCATGCCGGGGTGCCAGGTCGTGCCGCGCTGACGCGCAATGATGTTGCCGGGAATCACGCGCTCGCCGCCGAACGCCTTGATGCCGAGGCGCTTGCCCTTGGAGTCGCGTCCGTTGCGGGATGAACCGCCTGCCTTTTTATGAGCCATCGCTCGTCTCCGATCTCTCAGATCACCAATAGCGCGATTCCGCTAAGGGATCATTCACATTTGCTGGGCGCGGACGAAAAATCCGCGCGATGAAGGTTTGAAGCCGATGCGGCGCGCCACGCGCGCCAGCATTTACTCGGCGGCGTCGGCCGCCGGGGCTTCCGCCTTGGCCTTCTTCGGGCGCGGGCCCTTGGTCGGCTTGGCGTTGTCGGTCAGGATCTCCGAGACGCGGATCAAGGTCAGCTCGTCCCGGTAGCCGCGCTTGCGGCGCGAATTCTTGCGGCGGCGCTTCTTGAACGCGATGACCTTGGGGCCACGCTTGTGGTCCAGCACCTCGACGGCCACGGACGCGCCGGCCACGGCCGGAATGCCCAGCACCGGGGTGTCGCCACCGACCACCAGCACCTCGTTCAGCTGCACGATCGTGCCGGGTTCACCGTCGATCTTGCCAATCTCGAGCACATCATCCGGGGCGACGCGGTATTGCTTGCCGCCGGTTTTGATGACTGCGAACATCGTTCTCATCCTTCGTGTTCGATCCCGGCCTCGGAGCGCGATGGCCCCGGGTCGGCTTCTTGTTCAGTCGTTATGGTTCATGAGATCCGGCCCAATCGGGGCCGGCGTCGGCGTGTCCCTGGCATCGAGGCCAGTCCGATACGCGCAACGACAATCGGCGCGAGAAGCTCGCGCCGGTCGATCGGGGGCTTATAGCCGCTCGGGGCGACGAGTCAAGGAAAAGGGCGAATGGCGAATAGGGAGTAGCGAGTAGGGAAGGGCGCCGGCCGATCCCTATTCGCCCTTCGCTACTCGCTATTCGCTGCCTCCCCCGAACCATCTGTTCCGTCCGCCGTTATCGCCGCACACACGGAGCAAGACATGGCCGACGACGTCATGACCACCACGGGCATCGCCCGCCACGGCGCCGCCCGGCTGCCGTCGGTCGAGATCGACAGCTTCAACATCGAGCTGAAGGATGAGGACGGTTTCCTCGGCGACCGCGCCTCCAAGGGCGCCTTCCGCAAGATCCTGGAGCGCTGGCGCAAGCCGTTGCGCAAATCCGGCAAGGATCCGTTCGGCGACGAGGACAGCGAGACCATCAGCAAGAAGGCGCTGGATGAGATCCTGGTCGGCGACGACACCGAGGCCTCGGCGGTCGTCCATTCCGCGACCGAGGAGTTCGCCCAGGAGCTCGCCCATGTCACCCGCCGATTCCTGCGCACCAAGGCTTGGGCCAAGACCGAATGCATCGTGGTCGGCGGCGGTTTTCGCGATTCCCGGCTCGGCGAGCTGGCGATCGCGCGCACCGAGATCATCCTCAAGGACGAGGGCTTTGGCGTCGAGCTCGAGCCGATCCGCTACCACCCCGACGATGCCGGCCTGATCGGCGCGCTGCATCTGGCGCCGTCCTGGATCTTCGAGGCCCACGACAGCATCCTCGCCGTCGACATCGGCGGCACCAACATCCGCTGCGGCGTGGTCGAGACTGCCTGGAAGAAGTCGCCGGACCTGTCGAAGGCGTCGGTGTGGAAGTCCGATCTGTGGCGCCATGCCGATGACGAGCCCACGCGGGAAGGTGCGGTCAAGCGGCTCGCCAAGATGCTGAAGGGGCTGATCGAGGAGGCCGACACCGAAGGGCTCAAGCTCGCGCCCTTCATCGGCATCGCCTGTCCCGGCGTCATCAACGAGGATGGCTCGATCGAAAAAGGCGCGCAGAACCTGCCGGGCAATTGGGAGAGCAGCAAGTTCAATCTGCCGGCCAGCCTGGTCGAGGCGATCCCGATGATCGGCGATCACGACACCGCGGTGCTGATGCACAATGACGGCGTCGTGCAGGGCCTCTCAGAGGTGCCGTTCATGCAGGAGTTCGAGCGCTGGGGCGTGCTGACCATCGGCACCGGCCTCGGCAATGCCCGCTTCACCAACCGGCGCAAGGAGAACGGCCGCAAGGACAAGGACGACAAGGCCAGGGAGGACAAGTCCGACGACAAGAAGGCGGCCAAGAAGAAGAAGGATTGAACGGGCATCTGCCCGTGGCCCGTCCGCATCCGGTGCAATATGTTGCGCAGCATGGATGCCGCGGCAGGCGCCGCCGCGATTCATCGCGTGCGAAAAAGTACCGTGCCACCAATCGGATAGATCGGCAGCCCCGGTAACCTTGACCGGTTAGGTTAAGGACCGGTTTGCGTTGCGGTGCACGCAAGGATGGCCCAGGGTCGGCCGTGTCGCTCAGGCCGGCCGGATTGACCCCCGTCTCTTCCGTCGGTTTCCCCAAGATGTAGCGGCACGGGACCGCCGGCATGTGTCAGCGTACGGCGGTCCCACCTGTCTGGGCCGCCCCCGCCGGCCCGCCTCGCAGCGCAGGCGCAGCCCGCGCTGCCGATTTCGGTTGGAATATCGCAAACCCCGCCTTGTCACCCCCGCCGCCGTGCCCTAGAACGGCGCCCGACCCGGGGGCGCCGCCCCTGATTTGCGCCTGGAGAGGTGGCAGAGTGGTTGAATGCACCGCACTCGAAATGCGGCATAGGTGCAAGCCTATCGGGGGTTCGAATCCCTCCCTCTCCGCCAGCTTTACCCGTCCGCTGCGTGCCGGCCGGGCCTCCTTGGGCCGAGACCGGTGAGCCAGACGTTCGATTCCCTCGCCTCCGATCCTGCCGCGCTCGACAAGCTGAAATCCCGCATCCAGGCGTTGCGCGCGAAAACCATCGCCAATGGCTGCACCGAGGACGAGGCGCTGTCGGCGGCCGCCAAGGTCGCCGAGCTGCTCGACCGTCATGATCTGTCGCTGTCGGATCTCGAGCTGAAGGCGTCGGCGTGCGTGCGCAAGGTCTACGAGACCCATCGCAAGAAGCGCATCCCGCTCGACGACTGCATCGGCGCGATCGCGCTGTTCTGCGATTGCCGGGTCTGGCGCGAGAAGACTGCGAGCGGCGACAACGGCTACGTGTTCTTCGGCCTCTCCGCCGATGTCGAGGTGGCGCATTATCTGGCCGAGCTGATCGACGGCGCGGTGCGCGCCGAGCTCGGCCGGTTCAAGACCTCGGCCGACTACCGCCGTTTCCGCCACCAGGACCGCCACCTCGCCAATGCCTCCTTCGCCCTCGGCATGGTCGCCTCGATCGGAGACCGCCTGGCGGCGATGAAGAAGAGCCGCGATCAGGTCAACGAAAGCACCGGCCGCGGCCTGGTCGTGCTCAAGACGTCGGTCGTGGATGCGGAGTTCGAAAAGCTCGATCTCAATCTGCGGACGGCGCGCTCGACCAGCCGGATGGTATCGATGGCGGCCTACGAAGCCGGCGGCGCCGCCGGCGCGACGCTCGCCATCAACACCGGCATCAGCGGCGCGCAGCGGACAGATTCGAAGGGCGGTGGGTAGGAACTCCGCTTGGGCCGATCTTCGTATTGGTCTGGTGCGCGAGCGGCGCCTTGCGTTACTTTTGGCGGGCAAGGTGTAGCTAGAGCAAAGTCCGCCGCGAAAGTGCAGAATCGCGCTGGTCTGTAGTGCGCGAGGTGCCGATCCGCTAAGCTGGCTGCATGAGCTACTGCGTCTTCATGCATCGGACTGATTCGATCTACGACGACAGTCCGGCGGAGCAGTACCAATTCCCTAGGCAATATCTCGGTCGAGCCCAGGGGAGTATCGGGGATTGGATCGTCTATCTCGAACCCACGAAGGTTCCGGGCACGCGCGGCTATTTCGCAATCGCGCGGGTAGAGCGGATCATCCCCGATCCCAAGGCGCGCGACATGTATCTGGCGCTCATTCAGCCCGGCTCGTATCTGGAGTTCGTCAGTCCGGTTCCGTTCAGCGAGTTGAACAGTCCGATCGAGCGAGGCCTTCTCAATGAGGAAGGCAAGCTCTCAGGAAGAGCGCAGGCGGCCGTTCGCCCGATTTCGCCGGCAGATTTCCAGCGCATCATCGAGCGCGGTTTGGATGAGCGAGACGCGGTGCTGCCGCGTCTCCCCGAGACGGCTCATCCCGCTGCCGGGCTTGAAGAAGGCCAGACACCCTTTGTGTCGGAACAGCTCCGCGATCGCATACAGCATCTCACGTCACGGATCGTGCGCGATCGCCTGTTTCGGAAGATCGTGCTGCGGGCCTATCGCGAGCGCTGCGCCATCACAGGGCTGAAGCTGATTAACGGCGGCGGGCGCGCCGAAGTAAATGCTGCCCATATCCGTCCCGTCGAGGCGAATGGACCCGATCTGGTGACTAACGGCCTGGCGCTCTCAGGGACGGTCCACTGGATGTTCGACCGCGGATTGATCAGTCTGGGTGATGATCTCGCCATCCTGATCTCGCGGCACGTCAATGACGTCGATCGGATCCGCGGTTTCATCAATTCCTCTGGGTTTGCCCTTGCTCCGGATCGTGCGGGTGATCGGCCGCATCCGCACTTTCTTCAGTGGCACCGCGAGCATTGTTTCAAAAAATGAGCTGAGCCGCCGGCTCAGCCAAAGCGAGGCCGTCAGTTCACCCGAAGGCCGTCTCGGCGTTGAGCTTGTCGGGCCCCTCCTTCGGAATCGCATCATGACGGCATGACGCACCTTTTCGATCCCGCAGCGCGCAGGTTCGAGGTCAGCCCTGCTCTCACCCTCCCCTGGAGGGCAGGGCTATCGCATGTGACGGTCGCAGCTTTGTGCTCATCTCTTTCCACGTCGTCATGGCCGGGCCTGTCCCGGCCATCCACGCCGGCCGGCATGCTGAGAACGACGTGGATGCCCGGGACAAGCCCGGGCATGACGGAGTAACTAACTTGCAGGATCGTTCGTCGCTATAGCCCGGAGTTTCCACATGCGACTGCCCTCCCCCTCCAGGGGAGGGTGAAACTGAATTCGCGGGCCTTCCGTCGCCCCTATCAGCACGTTGGCGATGAGAGCATGATGCGTTTCCACATCATCGCATCATGCTCTAGGGGCGTCTCTGACAAATGGTCTCGGCGTCGGCTCAGCTCTTCGGGCCGGCCCCCTTCAACGCATTCCAGGCGGCCTGATTGGCCGCGTCGAAGGCCTTGCGGGATTCGCTCAAGGCGGCGCTGAACACGGACCAGGACTGAGAGCCGGTCTGTTTCAGCGTCTCGAGATGAGCCCCGGCCTGGGCCGCATCGGATTTGAGCTGCGTGAGCACGGCGTCGAGATCGGTGCTGCCGGCGGTCGTCACCTTGGTCGCCGCCTCGCGAAACCTGTCGGCGGACTCGCGCCACGCCTTGGCCTGCGCTGCCGCGATGTCCTTGAAGGTCGCCTGCTGCTGCTCGGCCTGCTTGCCGGCGGTGTCGAAGAAGCTCTTCATCTGGGTTTCGAAGCCGGCCCAATGCTGGTCCAGCTCGATCTTCGCGCTGGCCAGCGCGGCCTCGCCGGCTTCGACTTGCGTCTTGAGCAGGGCCTCGAGATCGCTGCGGCGCTTCTTCAGGTCCGCGATGATCTCTTGCGCCTTGACCTTGGATGCCGCCTCGGCCTCGGCGGCCTTGACGTCAAGCGAGGCGAGCGCGGCATCCATCTCCTGGATGCGCTCCCTGGCCCAGTTCAAATAGACGCTCATGCTGCTCTGCTCTGACATCGTCGATCTCCCTTGATCTGCCCGGAAGTGAGCATATGAAAACAACACCGTATAGTTTTGACCTGCATCAAGCCGGGCGCTCCGGTGAGTTCACGTTCCGGTGCGCGGCTCCCGGCAAGTCGGCCGCGGAGCGATCCGCACCGCGTGCGTCGCCGAAAGATGCTAACCGTGTCGCCGAGCATACGGGAGCGTTTTGAATGACCGGTGACGAATTCCGCGCCCTCGCCCTGTCGTTCGCGGGAACGACGCAAGCGCCGCATTTCGACCGCACGGCGTTCAAGGCCAAGCGCATCTTCGCGACCCTGGCGGCGGATGGACGATCCGCCAACCTGCTGCTCACGCCGGAGGAGCAGGAGTTCTACAGCCGCGTCGATCCGGCCGGCTTCCGCCGGCTGCCCAACAAATGGGGCGACCAGGGCTGGACCTGCGCCACCCTCGCGGATGTCGATCCCGGCCTGATGCGCGACGTGCTCGCCAAGGCCTGGCGGCTGGCAAGCCCGTCGAAGCCGGCGCGATCCCGCCGCAAATGAGCTCGGCTGCCGATCCGTCGCGGCCGCCGGCGCTTGCCGGGCGCTGACGCCCTCACACCCGCCGTCCCACCATCAGCAGGATGCCACCGATCTGCGGCAGCAGCGCCAGCAGGATCAAACGCAGCATGACGAAATCGTCGGCCGACGGCTTCACCGCGCCGCGCGACACCCATGCCACGAGCTTGATCGCGGCCTCGGTCTGCGGATCGGCGGTCTGGCTCACCGTGGCCATCGCCGCGTCCAGCGCCTGCCGCCGCTCGGCGACCGCCGCCTCGCGCTCCCGACAGAACTTGCCGACGCCGCCCTTGCACTCGCGGTCGCGCGCGATCATCGCGTCGGACAGCGCGGTCTGTGCCGCCTGCACCGCCGGCGTCACCCGCGAGGCGCGCGCCAGCGTGACGTCGCTGATGTTGGTCGAGGCGAAGCCGATGCCGGCGGTCACCGCGAACACGAAGGTCATCAGCCACACCAGCCATCCCGTCAGCGCCGAGGCGCGGTGCCGTCCCTGCCACAGCCGGGCCGCGCAGGTCGGCATGACCAGCGCGACCAGGTCGGCGGTGACGCCGACCGCGAGAAACATCCAGCCCGCGGTGCTGTTCGAGCCCAGCGAATGCGCGAACCAGCCGTTCATGGCCATGCCGACGGCAGCGAGCGCCAGCGCGGCCAGCTGCAGCAGGACCGAGGAGGCGGTGATGCCGGCGCGCGCAGACTTCGCCGGCGTGACCGGCGCGGTGGCCGGGACGACCTCGCCCGCGATCGCGACCGGCACTTCGCGCGGCGGTATCGTGGCCGGCGGCGCTGCGGCCGGAATCGCCGCGGCCGCCGCGCTGGCAGCCGCCTCCGTGCGCGACGCCTCGGCAACGGCCGGAGCTTTCGCCGGCTCGTTCACATAGTCCAGGAAGTCCGGCATGATCAGCGTCTCGGACGCCAGCATCTCGTCGTCGAGTGCCGCCGCCTTGGTCTTCTCCGACCGCTCGGATTTGGGCCGCGGGCGCGGCTTGACGACCTTGGGCCGTTTCGGACGCGGCTTGGCCGTCTTCGGCTGCTGCCAGGGAATGATCGAGGCGACTACGGACTCATCAGCCATCGGGGCTGCTCCAATCGGTGGTGATGGGCGCGCGGCTGCGTTTGCACGCAGCGCTGATCGCGCCGGCATCGGGGTGCACGTCTGATCGGGAGGTGAGCAGCGGCCCGCATCGAGGGCGGGCTTGAGGTGTCTTGCGGCCTGGCTGGCGTCGCGCGAAGAAATCGTTGGCATCTCACGCGCCCTGAACCGCCGATGATGCGGTGGGCTGCGGTCACAGACGCCGCGTAATGAGGCGGCGCCCGGAAGGTTCTGGTCCGCGCGGGGCCGGGCCGGTCAGCAATCTGCCCAACACCCTTGTTCTTAACCAATGGTTAACACGGATTCGCCGGTTTCGAAACCGCGCGGCGCGTGTAGCGGGACGGTGCGAGCTGAAGAGTGGCGAGCTGCGGCTTTGGAGTCACAACTCGCGCGTGAGCGGAGGCGCGACGCGTGGGCCGTCGCGCAAGCCGTTCGGATGATGTGCGATAGTCGAACGATGTTCGCCGAGCCGCAGGCGAGACGGATGCACGCCGTGCAAGACGAACGGTCGACCTAGCGCTGCACCAGCAGCGGCGTGCTGCCACTCAGAGAGGAGCGCCGGTTCGCGCTCGTCAGCAACAGCACCAGGTGGGGGAGGTCGAAGCTGACCGCGACGTCACCTATGTCCTTGAAGGACGGGAGTGGGATTTGCTGGACCGCATCGCCACGGCTGATTCTGTACAGGCCGTCATGGCCCGCGGCGAGCAGATCGTCGCCCGTCCGCATAAGTCCGAAGAATGCGGTCGTATGCTCCGGAATCCATCCAGTCCGCCCGTCCGCATGCCTGACGATTTCCTCGGGCACGCGACGCTCGTACAAGACGCGAACCGAGCGGTCACAGACTTCCATGATCCGTCCCGACGCGACCATGTGAATGAGGCCGACAGCAATGGCGACGCAGTCCGGCTTCCACGGGATGCTCACGATGCCATGGATCGGTTCGTCGTCGCCGATATCGGAGACGACGCCCGTTGCCCGGTCGATCCGCTGCAGGCCGCCACCGAACTCGCCGGCGTTGTAGCCAATGAAGATGTGCCGTGACGTCATCAGCGCGGCTTTGACCGGCCAACTCTTCGTCCGCGTCGAATTCAACCGCGTCGACGACATCGATCTGGTCCCGTACAAATAGGTGAGCGGAAACGGGAAGGATGTGGCGGCCTGCTGCTGCTCCAGAGGTTTTGACGGATCGAACATGTCGTGTGACGGCTGGGCAAGAGCCGTCTCGGTGTGCCGGCCGCCGAGGTCAATGATCCGGTGCGTCGTCAAAAGCGTGATCGTCCCCTCAGCCGCGATGGTGGCGATCAGACTTTCGCCGCGACTGGCAATTTCGCCTATTGTCATCCATTCCTGGCCAACTCGCCGACGCACCGTCCATCGCCCATAGGGCATCTCTGGCGGACACGATGTGAGCGGACACGTCACGATCGCAATACGCCCATCCGCAACGAAGAGCTCGAGCACCTGATCTGGCGTCGCCACGTCGATCCGTTCGCCGCTGTCCGCAAGGCGCGACAGCCGGCCGCCACCGTCGAGCAGCCAGAGCTGTTCTTCGGCAAAGACGGCCCTCTGGATCAACGGATCCTGATCGGCGAGGGCTTGCTGGGTTCGCGGCGCGAGACCAGCCAGCAGCGCAAGCGCCATCAAAACGCATCTCCTCACGCGCATGATCACGTCGCAATCCCTCGGCGGTTGGGTGTGGTAGCGTCAGATCGATACGATCAATTCGCGGCAGCGGGAAGCCGCTTTGGCATCTCGGCGCGAGCTGGCGCGGGATGCCGGACCGTCCACCTGCGATTTCCTCGGGTCCGCATCGATGCTAGAGCATGATCCGGAAAAGTGGAAACCGGCTTACCGAAAAGATCATGCTCAAACAAAGGGATAGGATCATGATGCGATTCCGTGGAATCGCATCATGATCTAGACGTCACCTCATGCCATGTCCCTGCGGCTCAGGCCTTCCCTTCGACCGCTGCTGCGGTCCCTATCTCAGTGGCGATGCGCTGCCGCCGACCGCCGAGGCTTTGATGCGCTCGCGCTACACAGCCTATACGCGCGGCGACATCGGCTACATCGCAGCGACGCTCGCGGCCGACCAGCGTCGCGCGTTCGATGCCGTCGCGGCAAAGAACTGGGCGACGCGTGCGACCTGGCTTTCCCTGCGCATCGTCTCGACGACGCACGGCGGGGCTGACGACGCCGACGGCGTCGTCAGCTTCGTCGCCACCTATCGCGAGGGCGGCAGGACGATCGAGCACCACGAGGTCTCGCAGTTCCGCCGCGACGATGACGGCGCCTGGCGCTTCGTCTCGGGCGACACGCGCGCCGCGGTCACGGAGCAGAAGCGGGCGGCCGGCACGGCCAAGATCGGACGCAATGATCCCTGCCCCTGCGGCAGCGGCAAGAAATTCAAGTTCTGCTGCGGGCGGTGAGCCATTCGGAATGAACGAAATTTCTGTTGCTATTTTTCAGAAATCATGGTTTGATCCGCGCATCCCGTCCTCATGCAGAGGGACGTACGCGTCGTCACGATACGTAGAGGCGGGGAGCGGTGGCCGCGGGCCTGTCAGGTGCTTTTGGCGCTGGACGATTGGCAGCTCGCGGACGTTCAAGCCGTGTGGTCCTGGCGCCCCGACGCTGGCGCCAAGTCGGTGTGACATGACGTGTCGTACTGACGACGGGGGCAAACAAGCCGGTCCCCGGGGAGAGCTCGGAGCAGACGTTAAACCCATCGCGCAGGGAGGGCCGGGTCTGTCCGGCTGAACCTGTGGTACCTGCCGCCTGCATTTTTTTGAGCAGGCGGGCCACGGGCCTCAGTCGAGGTCCGGCCTTCCCTGCGCCCTCGCATTTGAGAGCGCGAACGACTCGCAAAGCTCGGGCGCGAATGCGCCGCGTGGACGATTGCGGCCGCCTGTTTCGCTTCGTGGCTGGATGGATCATGCCGTCGCATGCGCCGGGCGCAGCGCGTCTTGGCCTAGCCTTGACTCCGCCCAACCCGGCTGGCCTTAGAGAGGCGGGAAAAATCACGAGGACGGTATCAGGTGGCGGAGTTGGACGGTCAGGTCTTGCAGGACGAGCACGAGCAGCCCCCGGCCGCGGCAATCGCGACGCCTGCGCCGCAGGCGCTCTCTCCGCGGAAGGCGGCGATCCTCGATCACGTCAACCGCTTTGCCGCCGAACGCGCCGGCTGGCGCGACAAGGCCTCCTTCTTCCACGGCGAGGACGAGTGCTATCTGCGCTTCCTGATTCCGCCCGGCAGCCGCGTGCTGGAGATCGGCTGCGGCCTCGGCGACACCTTGGCGTCGCTCCAGCCCTCCTATGGCGTCGGCATCGATTTCAGCGAGGCCCAGATTGCGCTCGCCCGCACCCGCCATCCGAACCTCACCTTCGTCGCCGGCGATGCCGAGGACCCGGCGACGCTGGCCGCCGTCACCGGCCCGTTCGACGTCATCCTGGTGCTCGACACGATCGGTTCGCTCGACGATTGCCAGCAGTTCATCGAGCAGTTGCACCCCTTGTGCACGCGCGAGACCCGGCTCGTGATCGGCTATTTCTCGCATCTCTGGTATCCGCTGCTGAAGGCGGCCGAGGCGATGGGCCTGCGCATGCCGCAGCCCGAGCAGAACGTGCTGTCGCCGGCCGACCTGCGCAACCTCGCGCAGCTTGCGGATTTCGATCCGGTGAAATCCGAGCAGCGCGTGCTGTCGCCGCTGCGGCTCTATGGCCTGGGCCGCTTCGCCAACCGCTTCCTCAGCGTGTTGCCGGGCCTGCGCGCGTTGTCGCTGCGGCATTACCTTGTGGCGCGGTCGATGCGCTGCGTCTCCGACGACGTCCGCTCGGCCACGGTCGTCATCCCCGCCCGCAACGAGCGCGGCAACATCGAGCCGGCGGTGCAGCGCATCGCCGAGTTCTGCAACGACATCGAGATCATCTTCATCGAGGGCCACAGCAAGGACGGCACCTATGAGGAGATGGAGCGGGTCCGTGCGGCCTTCCCGGATCACGACATCAAGCTGATGCGCCAGCCCGGCAAGGGCAAGGCCGACGCGGTGTTCACCGCCTTCGACGCCGCCCGCGGCGACGTGCTGATGATCCTCGACGCCGACCTCACCATGCCGCCGGAGCAGCTGCCGAAGTTTTTCGAGGCGCTGCGCTCGGGCAAGGGCGAGTTCATCAATGGCTCGCGCCTGGTCTATCCGATGGACGAGGGCGCGATGCGCTTCCTCAATCTGATCGCCAACAAGACCTTCTCCTACCTGTTCTCCTGGCTGCTCAACCAGCGCTATACGGATACGCTGTGCGGCACCAAGGTGCTCCGCCGCAGCGACTATCTCAGGCTGAAGGCGGGCAAGGCCTATTTCGGCGATTTCGATCCGTTCGGCGATTTCGACCTGATCTTCGGCGCCTCCAAATTGAACCTGAAGACCATCGACCTGCCGATCCGCTACGCCGCGCGCAGCTATGGCGAGACCCAGATCTCCCGCTTCCGCCACGGCTGGATGCTGCTGAAGATGGTCGTGTTCGCGTTCTTCAAGATCAAGGCGATCTGAGGATGGTGGATGCTGACCGGACGGGACCATCGAAGTTGAGCGCGCGATGGCCTCTGACGAATGGCGCCATCGCGGTACGAGCGTCTGCGAGTGCCTTGCTCCGTCATGCCCGGGCTTGTCCCGGGCATCCACGTCGTTCCGCGGGCGCAGGACAACGTGGATGGCCGGGACAAGCCCGGCCATGACGACGTGGAAACGGGTGGCCACGATACGTAAAGCGCTCTGTGCGGTCGCGCCGCAAGCGGGGCGAGAGGGCAGCCGCACAGTTGGCGGGACTCAGGTGTGACCAGGGATGGCGACCCGCTCGATCGTCTGACGCCGTTCGGCTGGCGCGGCGGCATTCTGGTGACGCTGCTGCTCTCGCTCGTCTCGTTCGTCGCCGCCGGCTATTTCACCGTCTATTGGCGCAACGCCGACATGGACTTCATGGTGATCTACAGCGCGCTTGCCATGAATGACGGCGGCGCGCAGGCGTTCTTCGATCATCCGGCCTATCTCACCATCCTTTCGGTCAAGGCCTGGTTTGCGCAGCTGCACCGCGCAGGCCTGCTCGACGCCTGGACGCTCTCGGCGATTCCGCAGGCCTCGGATCGCGCCGCGTTCGACGCCGCGATGACGTCAGCGGTTCATGCCGGGCGTGTCGCCGCGCTGCTCACCGCATCCGGCGTCATCCTCGCTTTCGCCTTGCTGGCGCGCCGGCTGGTGTCCGACTGGCGGATCGCCATGCTGGCGGTCACCGCCTTCGCGTTCTCCGGCGGCGTGCAGATGCATCTGCGCATCCTGCGCAGCGAGATGATCGCGGCGTCGTTCTGCATCCTCGCCTTGATGCTTCTGATCGTCGCGGTACGCCGCGCCAGCCTCGCGCGTCCGCTCGCCGTCGGCGCCGCCGCGCTGCTCTGCATGCTCGGGCTCACGAACAAGGTCCACGCCATCCTGCTGATCGCCGCGATCCCGGTGCTGGTGCTGCCATTCGGAACGGAGGCGAGCGCAAGCGTGGCGTTCTGGCGAGGCTCGCGTGCGTGGGCGGCCGTCCTGGTGGCAGCCATCGCTGCGCTGGTTGCGGCGATCGCCGCCTGGCCGCTGCTCGCCGCCGGCTTCGACCCGGCCAATGCGACGGCCGCCGGCCTCAAGCCGCTGCTGTTCGGACGCTTCGGGGTCTATCAGCTCACGCTGCTCGGCGTCATCGCCGCCTGCATGGTCGCCTTCGCGCGGTTGTGGCGGGTCAGCGCGGTCGAGACGGTCGCTGCGCTGCTGGCCGCCATCGCCGGCGCTGCCCTGGGCCTGCTCGCCCTCGATCTGAGCTACGACATCAACGACGTCGTGGTCGTGCTCAATCCGCTGGAGAAGATGATCACCTATGTCGACGCGCCGCAGGAGGCCGGCAGTCTCGGGGGCGCCGTCGGCCTGCTGCTGTCGGGCGTCGTCGGGGTGATCAGGCGCTACACGTTCATCCTGCAATCGTCGGCACGGCCGACTGTGTTCCTGACCTGGCTGATCATCCCCGGCATCGTCGTCGCCGTCAGGCGCGGCGAGCGGCAAGCCGCCGTTCAGGCCACGCTGCTGCTGCTGGCCGCCATCGGCATCGACGCGCTCGGCGTCCGCCGCGGCCTGAAGGTCGAGTACTTCGTCTTCACCGATCCGCTGATCATCCTCGCCGGCATCGTCCTGCTCGACCGGCTCGCCGATCTCAGCGCCTCTCGCTTCGCCTATCCGATCGGTGTCACGCTGCTGGTGCTGCATGTCGGCATCAGCCAGGCCGAGCCGGTCAAGATGGCGCTCAAGCGCAAGGGGCCCGAGGAGATCTGCGAGTGGAACGGCTACTACATGCCGCGGCTGGCGCTGCCCTGGTGCGCGCCGCCGAACAGCCCGCCGAGGACGTAATCGAGCGACAGCCTGCCACCGCCATGGGCGATCAGCGTCAGCGCCATCGCCGCCCAGGTCAGATGGATCGGCCAGCCATCGGGCACGGTGAGCTCGACGATGCAGGTCATGACCAACAGACCGAGCGCCGCGAAGCGGGTGCCGAGGCCGAGAATGAGGAGGACCGGCAAGGCGACCTCGCCGCAGCCCGACAGGAACGCCATGACCGTCGGCATGGGGAAGTGATACGGCCCGCCGGGCAGATGCAGCATGAACTCGTCGCTGAACAGCGTCACCGCGGTGTCGCTCAGCTTGAGAAAGCCATCCCACTTGAGGATGCCGGAGCGCCAGAACGGCACCGCGAGCGCGACCCGCGTGACGAACTGGACGAAGGTCAGTGGCGTCGCCGCCTGCAGCAGGCGCACCGCCCTGTCGGCCAGGGCAGGCAGCGACAGCGTCGGGCTCGGCGCCATGGAGTGATCCGTCGTCATCATGCGTCCTCGAAACTGATGTTCGTGAAGGCGCCGGCCTCGATCAGCCCGGCAATGTTGATCGCGAGATCGAACTCCGGCGCCGCCTCGAACGCGGCTTCCGCCGCCGCGCCGAGCGGCTGCTGCGCGATCAGCAGACTTGTGAAGATCGCGCCGCCCGGCGGCAGATGGCGCACGGCGACGTCGAGCGCGGGCCGCGTGATCAGCGCATCCTCCGGAACCGACCCATCGATGCGCGGCACCGGGGCATCGCTGCGGTTGGCCGAGAAGATCGTCACTGCCGCGAAATCAGAGCGCACGAGGCGGGTGGCGGGATGAGCGGCGAAGCGCAGCTCCGGCAGCCGCTCGGGCGGCACCGCCGCCAGCGCGGCACCGTCGAGCGGCACGGCGTCCGCCGCGTGATAGGCGTCGAGCCAGGCCCGCTCGATCCGCGCCACGTCCGGGAGAAACGGCATCGCCTCGGCGTGCTCGTAGCGCCCGATGAAGCAGGGGAAATCGCGACCATAGTCGAACAGCAGCGGCGATGTCGGCGGCGTCTCGCGCACATGCGCCCGCGCCATCGCGCGGAAGAAGTCGGGCCCGGTGATGCGCTGCACCGCGGGATAGATCGCAATCAGCGCCTCGATCAGGCTGACCGTGACGTTGTTGCGGTAGACATCGAACCGCCGCCCGGCGGCCTTGGCCCCGGGGCCCATGACGGCAACGGGCGTCGCGCCATCCGGCGCCAGCAGCGCCGCAGCGAACTGGGCTGCGTAGCCGGAGGCCTGCTCAGGCTGCAGCATCGCGCACCTCCTGCGGGCAGTCCGGTGCGTGGTCATCGAGGATCGTCTGCGCGGCCGCGGCCTCTGCCTTCAGCACCGGCCAGTCCGGAATGTTGCCGTCCCATTCGATCAGCGTCGGCACCGGACCGTTGCGCGCGATCACGCTGGCGAACAGAGCCCACACATCATAGGCGACGGGGCCGTCATGGCTGTCGATCAGCAGCGGCGTGCCTTCATCGTCGGCCTGCACGGCGTGACCGGCGAGATGAATCTCGCCGACGGCGGCCAGCGGGAAGTCCGCCAGATAGTCCTGCGGTGAGAAGCCATGATTGATCGCGGACACGAACACGTTGTTGACGTCGAGCAAAAGCCCGCAGCCGCTGCGGCGGACGATGGCGCGGATGAAATCGGTCTCGCTCATCGTCGACTCGTGAAAGGCCACGTAGGTCGACGGGTTTTCCAGCAGGATCGGCCGGCGGATCGCGCTCTGGACCTGGTCGATATGGTCGCAGACCCGTGCCAGCGTGGCGGCCGTGTAGGGCACTGGCAGCAGGTCGTTGAAGAACGTCGTCTCGTGCGTCGACCAGGCCAGATGCTCGGACACCAGGCTCGGCTGATAGCGGGCGACGAGCTTGCGGAAGCGCGCGAGGTGCTCGCGATCGAGCGGCTGCGGGCCGCCGATCGACATGCAGACGCCGTGGATCGACAGCGGATGATCCCTGCGGATCGCCTCCAGCTGATGGTGCGGCGGTCCGCCGGCGCCCATGTAGTTCTCGGCATGCACCTCGAAGAAGCCGCGCTGCGGCGCCTCGGCGAGGATCGCCGTCAGGTGCGACGGCTTGAAGCTGGTGCCGGCGACGCCGCCGAGGGGCGGCGGAAAGCGAAGCGGCAGGGTGTGGCACGGTGCAGGGGGGGCATCGTTGCGCATGCTGCGTCTCCGCTTTCCGCTTGGGGTGAACGAGGTCGATCAGATCGGCTTCAGCGAGCCCTTCTTGCCGCCGGGCACGTCGATGCTGGTGCAGGTGCCGCCGGCAACGAACTTCCAGGCGTTGCCCTGATAGTCGGTGGTCGAGGTGCCCTGGCAGGTGGTGCCGGGGCCGGCCGCGCAGTCGTTCTGGCCCTTCAGCGCAACGCCGAAGCACTTCTCCTTCTTGGCGGCCATGGCGGCATCGACCTGCTCCTTGGTCAGCGGGCCGGCCATGGCCAGGCTGGCGAGCGCGGTCGTGACGGCACCGGCGAGCGCCAGCGTGGTGACGGTTTTCTTGGCGGACATGACATTCCCTCTCGTGTTCTGCATCGCTCGCTTAGCGACGCGCTTCTCTCTTTCGCCCACGGCCACGAGAACGTTACGTGGCGGCTCCGCTCACGAGTCCGTGAGCGGTATTGCGTGCTCCAGAGCCGTCTCCATTCGAGCGCAGGCCTGCTCGGCGAGCCAATGCTTTGCAGGCATCGTCGGCTTAGCCAGCCGGCATTTGCCGCTGATGCGGTTGGGGCGCAGCCTGCCGATGTTGTGGTGCAGACCTCGGCACCCCGGTCCGACGGAGATCGACCTGCGATGATGGGCAGCCCAGACGGCTCGATACCGCGCGGTGCAGGCGCCGGCGAACGGCTGACCGTCAGCATTCGCTTTGCGGTCTCGGCGCTGGTGCTGACCGCGATTTTGTTGACCGCCCTTGCATCGAGCCTGCTGTGGTGGCGGACGTCCGAGGCGATCAGCCGTCAGCTCGCCAGCACCATCAATGCGCAGATCGCGGGCGCGGTGCGCAAGGAGGTGACCGCCATCGTCGGCGAGGCGCGCGCCGCGCACACCGCCATCCGCACGCTGTTCCTGCAGAACGTGCTCGACACCCGCGAAGCCGACAAGCGCGAGTTCGTGTTCCTGTCGCAGCTGCAGTCGCAGGCGACGATCTCATGGGCGGCGTTCGGCTGGCCGGACGGCTCGTTCTTTGCGGCGCATAAGCTCGGTGACCAGCGTCTGGAGATGATGGAGATCTCGCTCACCGATCACCCCGGCCAGCGCCGCGTTGACGACTACGACGTCGTGCCCGGCGACATCGAGTTCGCGGCTCGTCGCTTCGAGCCGACCCACTTCAAGGTTGCCGACCAGCCCTGGTTCAAGGAGAGCCTTGCCGCCGACGAGCCGCGCTGGTTCAGCGTCGATGTGCATCCCGGCGGTGACCGCCCTGCCATCGCGCTGGCCGGGCCGATCGACGTCTATCAGGAGCGGCAGGGCGTGCTCGCCATCATCATCGAGCACGCGCGCATCGCCCGTTTCCTCGCGCAGCTCCATGTCGGCAGCACCGGCAGCGCCTTCATTCTCGAGCGCGACGGCCGCGTCGTTGCTGCGCCGGACGAGCGCGCGGACGAGGTCAATGCCGGGCAGGTCCGCCAGCCGCTGCTGCCGGTGGCGCAGCAGGCGATGCGGCTCTCGCCGGGAGGTGACGAGGCCTGGCGCGGGCGCGTGCAATCGGGCGATGACGCCTTCGAAGTGGCGCGCACGGCGCTGCCGTTTCCCGGCTGGTCGCTCGTCACGGTGATTCCGGAAGCGGAGTTTCTCGGCCCGGTCGACGCGGCGCTCAGGCGCGTCATCATCGGTCTCGGCATCGGCGCCGTGCTCGCGGCCCTGGTCTCCGCCGCGCTGGCGCGCGCGGTGATCGCAGCGCCGCTCGGGCGCGTGGTGGCCGAGCTGCGTCACGTCGAGGCCTTCGCGCTCGAGCAGGTGCGCCGTCATCCTTCACGGCTGCGCGAGATCGCCAGCCTGTCCGGCGCCATTCACGACATGGCCGGCGGCCTGTCGTCATTCGGAAAATTCATCCCGGCGGATCTCGTTCGGCAATTGCTGCGGCAGGGCGTCGATGCCAAGCCGGGCGGCCATGTCCAGGAGCTCAGCGTGATGTTCATCGACATCGCCGGCTTCACCGGTCTGTCGGAGCGCATGGGCGACCGCGTCGTGCCGTTGCTGTCGCGCTATCTCGATGTGATCTCGACCGTGATCGTCGATCATGGCGGCACCATCGACAAGTTCATCGGCGATGCCGTGATGGCGTTCTGGGGTGCGCCGGCGGTGCAGCCGGATCATGCCGCGCTGTGCTGCCGCGCCGCGCTGGCCTGCCGTGCCGCCGTCGTGGCCAGCGGCCTGTGCGACGATGACGGCCGGCCGCTGGCGATCCGCATCGGCATCAACTCCGGCGCCATGCTGGTCGGCAACATCGGCTCGGAGCTGCGCCTCAACTATACGGTGATCGGCGACGCCGTGAACGTGGCGAGCCGGCTGGAGGGCGCCAACAAGACCTACGGCACCGCGATTCTGATCGGCGAGGGCACCGCGCGACTCGCAGGCGCGGGGTTTCTCACCCGCGAGATCGACCGCATCGCCGTCTATGGCCGCGAGGAGGGGCTGCGGGTCCATGAGCTGATCGGGCTTGCGCCGGATGCATCAGCAGACATTCGCTGGATCGCGCATTATGCGCGCGGATTGCAAGACTACCGCGCGCAGGACTTCGCGGCGGCCATTGCGGCCTTCGAGGCCGTTCTTGCCCTCAGGCCAGGCGATCGCGCCGCACAGCTCATGATCGCGCGCTGCCGGACGCTGTCGCAGACGAGGCCGGGTCAGGGTTGGCGGGCGGTGACGGCACTCACGACCAAATGAGACCCTCCGTCATGATCCGGCCGACCGCACCTTGCCGCGCAGCCGCCGCTCCGCAAACACGGCGGCGAGATCCTCGGTCGGCGTCGATCCCTCCGCATCGAGCCGCAGCCGGCCTTCGACATGCAGGAAGTGCTCGCGTGACACCGCGATGGCGCGCAGCAGGTCGCGATCGCGCAGCGCCGCGACGATCGCGCCGTGCTCGTCGACCGCGCAGATCGACTGCGCCGCCGGCTCGTAGACCGAGACCATCACCGAGGAGCGGCTCAGCAGGTCGCCGAGCATGCGCGACAATTCGGGATTGCCGAGCGCTTCGACGAGATGGACGTGGAAGGCGCCGGACAATCTGACAGAGGCGGCGCGATCGCCGCGCTGGGCGGCCGCGCGCTCTTCCGCGAGATGCGCATCGAGCCGGGCGAGCAGGAGATCATCGACCCGCAGCACCAGCTGGCTGAGCACACCGGCCTCGAGCACGCGATGCGCCTCATAGACCCGCCTGACGTCATCGAGCGTCGGCCGCGGCACCCGGGCGCCGCGGTTCGGGATCATCTCCAGCCGTCGCTCCGCGCCGAGGCGGTGAAGAACTTTCCGGATGCGCTCGCGCGAGACGCCGAAGATCGCGGCGAGCGGCGTCTCCGCCAGCTTGGTGCCGGCCTTGAGCTTGCCCTCCAGCAGCGCGCGCAAGACCGCCTGATACACCGCCTCGTCCTCGGCGGGATTGGCCTTCCCGATTCGCTGCGCTCGCATCGCCATGGCGAACTGCTAGGCCCAAAGGCGCGGCACGTCACCTCCAAAAAATGTGCACATTCTGCCTGTCACCGGGGCCGGCATGTCGGGCACGACTGCCCCAAGAGACTGAGATATCTCATCAAAGTAAAAATGTGCACATTTGGCACGGCGCTTGCTGATCCCTGTTGCCTGCCCTCGACAGCACACACGGGATCTCCTCATGAATGCCTTCTCCCGACGCAGCCTTCTGAAGACTGGTGCGGCCTTCGCCGCCACCTTCGCCGCACCCTCCCTGGTGCGCGCCGCCCCGAAAGAGATCGTGATTGGCGGCCCCGCCGGCGCCGCCAAATATTTCAACACCGACCTGTTCCCGGTGCTGGAGAAGAAGCTCGACTGCAAGGTGCTGTACGAGGGCACGAACTCGCTGACCAATTTGCAGAAGATGCAGGCCGACAAGGCGAGCCCGAAAATCTCGGTCGTGATCATGGACGATCCGGTGATGCTGCCGGCGGCGGCCGAAGGGCTGATCACCAAGATGTCGTCCTCCAGCATTCCCAATCTCGGCAAACTGGTCGGCGACGCTGTGCACCAGGACGGCATGTGGGCCAACTACCAGAAGCCGTGGGCCGGCATTGCCTATTCCACCAAGCGCGTGAAAACGCCGCCGGTGAGCTGGGCAGAGCTTTGGGACGCGAAGTACGACTCCAAGATCGTCGTGCCGTCGCTGTCCAACACCGAAGGGTTCTGGACGCTCCTGGCGGCCGCGCATCTCGAGACCGGCAAGCCCTACAAGGAGGCGCAATACGACATCGACGCCGGCTTCAAGAAGATGAAGAGCCTGAAGGCCAATCTGCTGAACGTCTATACCAACGCGCCGCAGGCCATCAACTTGCTGGAGCAGGGCGAGGCCTGGATGATCGGCGGTCAGTTCTCGGCCTACACCTTGATCCGGAAGGCGGATGGCTCGCCAGTCGATCTCGCCATTCCGAAGGACGGCGGCTTCTCGATGCCGTCGGGCATCGCCAAGGTGACGGGCGCTCCGGCCGGCGATCTCGCCGACGCCGTGATCGACTTCTATCTCAGCCCGGAGGCGCAGAGCATCCTCGCCAAGACGGCCTTCATCGCCCCGACCAACCAGGCAACGCCGCTTCCCGCCGGCTATCCCGATCCCGCATCCTTGTTCGCGCCGGACTGGGCGTTCATCGCCAAGAACCGCGCCAGCTGGGTCGACCGCTGGAGCAAGGAGATGACATGAGCGCCGCGCCGCATCTCGTCATCAGCGGTGTCTCCAAGCGCTTCGGCGCGGTGACCGTGCTCGATCGCGTCGATCTCACGATCGGACGCGGCGAGCTGGTCACGCTGCTCGGGCCGTCGGGCTGCGGCAAGACTACGCTGCTGCGCGCGATCGCCGGCCTCGCGCCGCCGGACACCGGCACGATCGCGCTCGCCGGGCGCGACGTCACCCATATGCCGCCGCACCGGCGAAATGTCGGCGTCGTGTTCCAGAGCTACGCGCTGTTTCCGCATCTCACCGTCGCCGGCAACGTCGCGTTCGGCCTGAAGGTGCGCGGCACGCCGAAGGCCGAGATCGAGCGCGCGGTCGAGCGGGCGCTTTCGCTGGTCAAGCTCGGCCACCTCGGCGGCCGCCGCATCTCGGCGCTGTCGGGCGGCCAGCAGCAGCGCGTCGCGCTGGCGCGCGCCATTGCGGTCGAGCCGGACGTGCTGCTGTTCGACGAGGCGCTGTCGGCGCTCGATCGCAAGCTGCGCGAGGAGATGCAGGTCGAGCTGCGCCGCCTGCTGCAGGAGGTCAAGGCGACCGCGATCTTCGTGACGCATGACCAGGACGAGGCGCTGACGATGTCGGATCGCGTCGCGGTCATGAACAAGGGCCGCATCGAGCAGCTGGCCGCGCCGCGCGAGCTGTATGCCCGCCCGGCCAGCCTGTTCGCGCTCAACTTCGTCGGCCTGTCGACGCGTATCGCGGGACAGGTCGTCGGCGGTCAGGACGGCATGGTCGAGGTCGTGACGCCGGTCGGCCGCCTGTCGGCGCGCGGCGCATTCCAGCTTGGCGCGTCGGTGATCGTGGCGACACGGCCGGAGCAACTGCGTCTCGGTGCTGTCGATGGCGTGAACTCCGCGGCCGGCCGCGTGCGCTCGGTGGTGTTCCAGGGCTCGCGGACGCTGGTCGATGTCGATGCCGGTGCCGGCGCGAGCCTGCTGGCCGAACTGTCCGGGCGCGAGGCGGAGCTGCCGCGCGTGCATGACGAGGTTCGCTTCGCCTGGCCGGCGGCCGAGACCTTCGCCTTCGCCGCGGAGGCAGCGCCATGACCGACGCCGTGCTGCCGGTGCCCGTCGTCAAGCCCGCGCCAGATCGCGAGCGGCTCGCCGCGTTCGGCTTCGTCACGCCCTCGTTGCTGATCATCGCGCTGGTCTTCGTGCTGCCGCTGGCGCTGCTGCTCGGCGTCAGCGTGCTCGACCCGAAGGGCGGCCTCACTGTCGCACATTATGTTCGGCTGCTCGGCACGCCCTATTATCTCGGCGTGATCTGGAACTCGCTGCGGCTCGGCCTGCTGACGACATTGATCGCCTTCCTCGTCTCCTATCCTGCGGCCTTCGCGCTGGCCCGCGCCCGCGGCGCCTTGCGCTCGATCCTGCTGGCGACGCTGTTCCTGCCGCTCGCCGCCTCGGTCATCGTCAAGGCCTTCGCCTGGACCATCCTGCTGCGCAGCGACGGCCTGATCAACACGATGCTGATCGCGCTGGGGATCATCGAGGATCCGATCCGGATGATCTTCACCCAGACGGCGCTGATCGTCGGCGCCGTCAACATCTTCCTGCCGTTCATGGTGCTGCCGATCTACGCCGTCGTGGCGCAGCTCGACGGCCGCTATGCGGAGGCCGCGGCGACGCTCGGCGCCTCGCCGCTCGTCGTGTTTTTCCGCGTCATCCTGCCGCTGACGCTGCCCGGCATCATCGCCGGCGTGGCGCTGGTGTTCTCGCTGTCTGTCTCCGCCTATGTCGTGCCGACGCTCTTGATCGGCGAGAAATATCCGACGCTCGCCACCACCATTGCGAAGGCCTATCTGCTGGCGCGCGAGCCGGGCTTCGGCGCCGCCGCCGGCGTCGTGCTGCTCGCGATCGCGGTGATCGTCGTCGCGCTCAGCGCCATGCTGTCGCGGGAGCCGAAATGATGACGCGCACAGCCATCATCATCTGCTGGGTGCTCGCGATCGGGCTCGCGCTGTTTCTGCTGTTGCCGCTGGTCGTGATCGCCGCCGCCTCGTTCTCGCCGACGCCGGTGTTCGACCTGCCGCTGTCAGGCGCATCGACGCGCTGGTATGGCCGCATCGGACGGCTCGACGGCTTCTGGCCGTCGCTGTGGCTGTCGCTCCAGATCGCCGTGCTGTCCACCGCGCTGTCGCTGATCGCCGGCACGCTCGCCGCCATCGCCATCGCCCGCGGCAGGCTGCCGGGCGCGGCCGCGCTCGGCACGCTGCTGGTCTCGCCGCTGATGATGCCCGGCCTCGTGCTCGGCATTGCGCTGCTGCAATATTTCCGCATGATCGGCTTCACCGCGACCTGGAGCGCGCTGCTCGTCGCGCATCTCGTGGTGACCCTCCCTTACGTCGCACGCACCATGATCGCCGGCCTGTCGCGGTTCGACTTTACGCTGATCGAGGCCGCGCGCACGCTCGGCTGCACCTATGCCGGCAGCGTGCTGCGCGTGATGGTGCCGGCGCTGGCGCCGTCGTTCCTGATATCAGGCCTGTTCAGCCTGCTGGCGTCGTTCGACAACTATCCGGTCTCGATCTTCCTCACCGATGTCCGCTCCAAGACGCTGCCGATCCGCATGCTGCAATATATCGAGGAGGCGCCCGATCCGACGCTCGCCGCGCTCTCCACCCTCATTCTCGCCGGCACGCTCCTGCTGCTGCTGATCAGTGATCGTCTGGTCGGCCTGCACCGCATGGCCGGAACCGCGGATTGATCCGATGAGCTCGCAACCTGCCTTCCGTCGCGATTTTTCCGGCTATGCCGGCCATCCGCCGCACCCGCGCTGGCCGAACTCCGCGCGCGTCGCGGTGTCGCTGGTGGTGAATTTCGAGGAGGGCTCGGAATTTTCCATGGCCGACGGTGATGCCAGCAACGAGGCGATCTACGAGGTCGTGCACCGGCTTGACGGTCCCGATCCCTGCATCGACAGCCATTTCGAATACGGCACGCGCGCCGCGTGGTGGCGGATCATGGACCTGTTCGACGCCCATGGCGCCAAGGTCACCGTCAGCGCCTGCGGCCGCGCCGTGGAGCGTTCGCCGGATCTGGCGCGCGATGCGGTCGCCCGCGGCCACGAAGTGTCGGCGCATGGCTGGCGCTGGCAGAGCCACGCCGACATGGGTGAGGCCGAGGAGCGGCGCGTGATCGCGCGCACGGTCGAGACCATCCAGCGCGTCACCGGACAGCGGCCGCTCGGCTGGCACACGCGCTCGGCAAGCTCGCCGAACACGCGCCGTCTGCTGGTGGAGCAGGGCGGCTTCCTCTACGACAGCGATGCCTATAACGACGATCTGCCCTACTACCTCGATGTCGCCGGCCGGACGCATCTCGTGCTGCCTTACGCCTTCGACAGCAACGACATGCAGTTCTTCAACGGCTCGCGCTTCCGTGGCGCCGATTTCGCCGACTACGTCATCGACGCCTTCGACTGGCTCGCGCGCGAGGGCGCGAGCGCGCCGAAGATGCTGTCGGTCGGGCTGCATCTGCGCATGATCGGACGCCCCGGCCGCATCGGCGCGCTCGACCGCATTCTCGCGCACATCACCGGCAGCGGGGCTGCCTGGGTCGCCCCGCGCGCCGACATCGCGCGGCACTGGCTCGCGAACGTGCCGCCGGCGCGCTGAGGCTCAGTCGTCCTCGGCGAGGTCGTCCGGCGTCAGCGGCAGCTCGATGTCGCCGCCTTCGCCGGTGGCGAGATCGCGCCCGTCCTCCGCCGGCAGCTCGCCCTCGGCTTCGTCGAGCGGCCAAAGGCCGCGGTCGTGTCCGTTGCGTGGCGTCATGGCAGGTCCTCCCGGCGGGATAAGACCTGCGGCGCGCATTGGTTCAGGGCCGGCGCGTCCGTGCTGCGACGGTCTGGCGCAGCCCGGTTCCCGCGACTACATGTGCGAGGCCATGGTCGATCCATCAGCCCTGAAATCCTTCCTCGACAGCCACAGCCGCATCGTCGTGCTCACCGGCGCCGGCTGCAGCACCAATTCCGGCATTCCCGATTATCGCGACACCGATGGCCAGTGGAAGCGCACGCCGCCGGTGACCTATCAGGCCTTCATGGGCGCGGAGGAAACGCGCCAGCGCTATTGGGCGCGCAGCATGGTCGGCTGGCGCCGCTTCGGCCGCGCCCAGCCCAACGGCGCGCATCGCGCGCTGGCGCGGCTGGAGGCGCAGGGCAGGAGCTCGCTCTTGGTGACGCAGAACGTCGACCGGCTGCACCAGGCCGCCGGCGCCAGCAACGTCATCGACCTGCACGGCCGGCTCGACCGCGTGCGCTGCATGGGCTGTGGCGCGACCCTGTCGCGCGCCGAATTCCAGGACGAACTCGCGCACGCCAATCCGCTCTGGCTCGCGCACGACGCGGCGGATGCGCCGGATGGCGATGCCGATCTCGACGGCGTCGATTTCGCTGATTTCACCGTGCCGGCCTGCCGCGCCTGCGGCGGAATTCTCAAGCCGGATGTCGTGTTCTTCGGCGAGACCGTGCCGCGCGACGTGGTTGCCACCGCGCGCGATCACGTCGACCAGGCCGACGCGATGCTCGTCGTCGGCACCTCGCTGATGGGTCTATTCCGGCTTCCGCTTCGTCCGCGCCGCCGCCGACCGCGCCATTCCCATCGCCGCCGTCAATCTCGGCCGCACGCGGGCGGATGATCTGCTGTCGCTGAAGGTCGAGGCGCCGTGCGACGAGGCGCTGGCGTTTTTGTTGGAGGGGTAGAGGTCCGTTTCACTTCCAGGTGAGCCAAAAGCCTCTCACCGCTTGCGCGGTGTAACCTCGCCCCGCTTGCGGGGAGAGGTCGGATTGCATCGTCAGATGCAATCCGGGTGAGGGGGCTTTCCGCACGGTCGGTGGGCGTGGCTGCCCCTCACCCCAACCCTCTCCCCGTGAAGGACGGGGAGAGGGAGCGCACCGTCGCTGCGGCGAGAGATCGGCTCACATGAGCCAAAATCCCTCACCGCGACTGCGGCTCCTCGCGCTGCTCGATGCGGTCCTTGTTGTTGACCTGCTCGCCTTCCGGCTTGCCGACCTCGACCGTCTTTCCGGCCTGGTTGCCCGGATTGTAGTGGAATTTGCCTTCTTGATGCTCGCCCGGCTGCTTCTGATCGGGATTGACGTTGTCGGCCATGAGACTCTCCTGTTGTCCCGGCGACAACGGGCCGAGGCCGGCCCGGTTCCGCTACGATCCCGTGACCCGCCAGATGCAGTTGCCGACGTCGTCGGCGACCAGCAACGATCCGTCCGACCCGAGCGTCACGCCGACCGGCCGGCCATAGGAGAAGCTCTCGTCGGGCGCGAGGAAGCCGGACAGAATGTCGCGCGCCGGGCCGGAAGGCTTGCCGTTCTCGAACGGAATGAACACCACCTTGTAGCCCGACAGCTTGCTGCGATTCCACGAGCCGTGCTGGCCGATCACCATGCCATCGGGGAAGCCAGGCAGCGTGCCCGCGGGCAGCCAGCACAGGCCGAGCGAGGCGGTGTGGCCGCCGAGCGCGTAGTCCGGCGTCAGCGCGGTCGCGACCAGCGCCGGATCCTGCGGCACGCGGTCGTCGACCGTCTTGCCCCAGTAGCAATAGGGCCAGCCATAGAAGCCGCCCTCGCGCACCGATGTGAGATAGTCCGGCGGCGTCTCGTCGCCGAGCCCGTCGCGCTCGTTGACCACGGTCCACAGCACCTTCGTATTCGGCTCGAACGCCAGCCCCACCGCATTGCGCAGGCCGCCTGCGAAGATGCGCGCCGCGCCGCTGGCGATGTCCAGCTCATAGATGCAGGCGCGGCCTTCCTCGACCTCGAACCCCTGCTCGGCGATGTTGCTGAGCGAGCCGACGCCGGCATAGATCTTGGTGCCATCAGGGCTGACCAGCAGGCTGCGCGTCCAGTGCCCGCCCGGCTTG
This sequence comes from Bradyrhizobium sp. SZCCHNS2022, assembly GCF_032377575.1. Lineage (NCBI taxonomy): Bacteria > Pseudomonadati > Pseudomonadota > Alphaproteobacteria > Hyphomicrobiales > Nitrobacteraceae > Bradyrhizobium > Bradyrhizobium sp. SZCCHNS2022. The sequence goes on from NZ_JAUHHZ010000001.1 coordinate 6,156,962, forward strand.
AAGGTGGTGAGTCGCTTGCCCTGTGCGGTGATGCGCTCGGCGCCATCAGTATAGGGAAACGCGACGATGCCGTCGGTGTTGCCGACATAGAAGGTGTCGCCGACCAGGGCCATGCCGAACGGCTGGCTGAGATTCTCCATGAACGCGTTGCGTCGCTCCGCGGTGCCGTCACCGTCGGCATCGACCAGCCGCGTGATGCGGTTGGCGCTGACGCCGAGCGCGGCGGCGCGGCGCATCGTCGCCTGCATCGCATAGCCGAACATGTTGCGCACCGGGCTCGGCACCTGCGTCGCCTCGGCGATCAGCACCGACTTGTCCGGCATCGCATAGATCCAGCGCGGATGATCGAGCCCGGTCGCGAACGCATTCACCTTCAGGCCCGGCGCCGCCACCGGCTTCTCGCCGTCCTTCCAACCGCGCGCCGTCGGCATCTTCAAGGTCGGCAGCATCCCCTGCGGCTTGGCCTGCGGAATCTGCGGTGCCGCCCCCCACGCCGGCGCCGGCGTGTCCCCCTGCAATTTGCGCCACTGCAGCGCCGCATTGCCAACCAGCGCGACACCGCGCGCGACGATGGAGGAAAGCGTGGTCATGGGAGTCCTGTCAGGCTTGGGCGACGGATGTGGTGAGTGGCCATCGGGCGATGGCGGAAAAGACCATGCTGTTTATGGTCTACCACGGCCAACGTGACAACTGCATGCGCTGCGGATGGGGGCTGCGGAGTCGCGGGCACGCCGGCCTCAACCGTTCTGCGGTCACCGTGGCGCAGTCACTGAATTGCGCTAAAGTGCCGACGGATGCGAAGCGCGCGGGTGCAAGGGGAGGTGAGATCGGCATGACAGGGGTGATCGTTCCAAGCGCGGCCTTGCCCGTGAGGCGCGTTGCGGCTGCAGGCGCGTCGTTGACGCAGGTGGCTGCCTCGACACTTCGACCCCGCGCACGCGGAGCCCGCCGATGACCGCGCTCGACATGTCTGCGTTCACCCAGCATGCCCTGCGCGAGAGCGTGCTCAACGAGGTGCATGCGCGGCCGTTCACGCCGCTGATGCAGCCGGTCTCTGTCGTTCGCTTCGCGGTCATGGCGAAAGGCGACAGCGCGGATGCCGATCGCGACAGCCTTGCGGCGTTCTGCGCCCGGCATGGCGCGCCGGCGCCGGAGCCCGGCATCAAGCACCACCAGGTCGCCGTCGGACCGGCGCGGCTGCGCTGGGAGCAGCATTCGGAGTTCGCGACCTTCACCTGGATCTGGAGCCCGCCGGCCGATGCGCCGAAGCTCGCTTTCGGCGAGATCGCGCCGGAGCTGCAGGCGTTGATCGCATCGCTCAAGCTGTCCGGCGAGCTGCTGGTCGCGGTCAAGCTCGGCGTCGAAAGCGTCACCGATCCGGTCAAGCGCGCGGAAGCGCTGTTCGACAAGAGCAGTTTGGCGCTGGTTGCGGTGAAGGGCTCGATCGGCGCGCTTGCCTCCGACTTCCGACTCGACGAGGAGGGCTTCACCCGCATCCTCGTGTGCATCGAGGGGCCGACGCCCGAACGTCTCGGCGCGCTGGTGCAGCGCGTGCTGGAGCTCGAGACCTATCGCACGCTGGCGCTGCTCGGTTTGCCCGCCGCGCTGGAGCTGGCGCCGCAGGTCGATCGCATCGAGCGGCGGCTCGGCGAGGTCTTGGTGGAGATGCAGGGCGCCGAGACGCTCAAGCTCAACAATCATCTGCTCACCGAGCTGACCGAGCTCGCGGCGTCGCTGGAGCGCGGCGCCACCGGCACGCTGTTCCGCTTCGGCGCCAGCCGCGCCTATTGGGACCTGGTGCAGGCGCGGCTCACCGTCATCGAGGGCGAGCCGATCACGCCGTATTCGAGCTGGTCGTCGTTCCTGTCGCGGCGCATCGCGCCGGCGATGCGCACGCTCAACACGCTGGAGCGACGGCAGGACAATCTGTCGCGCAAGCTGTCGCGCGCCGCCGACCTGTTGCGCACGCGTGTCGACGTCGAGCTCGAGGAGCAGAACCGCGATCTCCTGCGCTCGATGAACGAGCGCACCAAGCTGCAGCTGCGCCTGCAGAGCACGGTCGAAGGCCTGTCGGTGGCCGCGATCGGCTACTACGTCGTCAGCCTGTTCGGCTACCTGGCCAAGGGCGCGCACGACGCCGGCCTGCACGTCGAGCCGACCTTCGCTACCGCCGTCTTCGTGCCGGTCGCGATCGCGCTGATCTGGTTCACCACGCACCAGATCCGCAAGCGGCATCTGAAGGAGGACCACGAGGCCGAGAAGGCGGGCAAGGAGTGAGCGGACCGCGCTTGCCAGCATGCCCAGGGGCGGCTAAGCGGCAGGCTGGTTTTCAAGGGGCAATGCGACGATGAGCGGTACTCGAATCGAATTTCTGGTTCACGCTGACGGAACGGCGGCGCGGCAGCCGGTCACGCTGAACCGTCTCGTCATCGCCGGCTGGACCGGGCGCGATCCGGTCGCGCGCGACAAGCACATCGCCGAGCTGGAAGAGCTCGGCATTCCCCGCCCGGCGACGACGCCGATCTATTACGAGGTCGCGGCCAGGCGGCTGACGACGGCCGACGGCATCGAGGTCTCCGGCGGCGACTCCTCCGGCGAGGTGGAATTCGTGCTGGTGAAATCCGGCGGCAAGATGTTCGTCGGCGTCGGCTCCGATCATACCGACCGCAAGGTCGAGACCTACAACATCACCGTCTCCAAGCAGATGTGCGACAAGCCGATCGCGCCCGAGCTGTGGCTGGTCGACGACGTCGCCGCGCATTGGGACCGGTTGATGTTGCGTGCTTACGCGACCATCGGCGGCGAGCGCGTGCTGTACCAGGAGGGCGCGCTGAGCGGCATGCTGGCGCCGGCCGATCTGGTCGCGCGCCGCTATGGCGAGGCCGGGCTGCCCGAGGGCACCGCGATGTTCGGCGGCACCTTCGCAGCCCTGGGCGGCATCCGCCCGGCCGACCGTTTCGCGTTCGAGCTGGTCGATCCCGTGCTCAACCGCGTCATCCGTCACGGCTACGCGGTTCAGCAGCTCATCATCGCCGGCTGAGATCGACCCGCGATCACGATCGCGTGCGGCGGGAGCGTGTTGAAGGAGTCCGCGGCGCGTCGTCGCGGTCGTCGCTGCGCATGGCGTCATGCGCGCAGGCGTTGCGGGCGGCAAGGGCCTGTTAAGCAAGGCGGCCTATGGTGCCGAGTGTGCCGAAGCGAGACCATAGCCTTGTTGTTCGTTCTGGTCCGGCACACCTGTCGCAAATCGAGACGCGGCGAGGCTGACATATCCTTAACCGATCCTTACCTGATAGCAGCGGATTCGACGGGTCGGAGGACAAGGGCGATTAACTAGAAGTTTAGGATTGGTTTTGTGCGCGTGAACGCCTCCCTTAAGGGTTTGTTCAAATACCCAGGGACTTGGGAGAGCGGGATGCGCGTCGCGATCGTCCACGATTGGCTTTACGTTCTCGGCGGCGCCGAGAAGGTGCTGCAGGAGATCCTGCGCTGCTACCCCGGTGCGGATGTCTTCGCGCTGTTCGACCTGCTCCGTCCCGAGGACCGCGCCAAGCTGGGCTTCGAGACGTCGCAGACCAGCTTCCTGCAGAAGATGCCGGGCTTGCGGAAGTATCACCGCTCCTATCTGCCGCTGATGCCGCTGGCGATCGAGCAGCTCGATCTGTCGAGCTACGACCTCGTGATCTCCTCGAGCTGCGCGGTGGCCAAGGGCGTGCTGACCGGGCCGGAGCAGCTGCACATCGCCTATGTGCATTCGCCGATGCGCTACGCCTGGGACCTGCAGCACCAGTACCTGGAGGAGAGCGGCTACGCGACGGGCATCAAGGGCCTCATCGCCCGCGCCTTGCTGCACAAGATGCGGATCTGGGACGCGCGCACCGCGCACGGCCCCGACGCCATCTTCACCAACTCGCAATTCGTCGCCCGCCGCATCAAGAAGATCTATGGCCGCGAGGCCAAGGTGATCTATCCGCCGGTGACGATCGGCCAGCGCGATGCGATCCTCCCGGTCGGCAACCACTTCCTGGCCGCGAGCCGTCTCGTTCCCTACAAGCGAATCGAGCCGATCGTCCGCGCCTTCAACACCATGCCGGACCTCGAGCTGGTCGTCGCCGGCGACGGCCCGGAAGCGGCGCGGTTGAAGTCGATCGCGGGCCCCAACGTGACCTTCGCCGGCTTCGTGCCCGACAAGCAGTTGCGCGATCTCATGACCACCGCCCGCGCCTTCGTGTTCGCGGCGGAGGAGGATTTCGGCATCATCCCTGTCGAGGCACAGTCCGAGGGCGCGCCGGTCCTGGCCTTGGGCCGCGGCGGTGCGCGCGAGTCGATCCTGACCACGGGGCCTCGTCCGACCGGCATGTTCTTCGAGACGCCCGAGCCCGCGGCGATCGCCGAATGCGTCCGCGCGTTCGTGGCCAGGGAGAAATCGATCTCGCGTCTCGATTGCCGCCAGCGGGCCGGCTTCTTCTCGGCCGATCGCTTCCGCAGCCAGTTCGTCGCGGCGGTCAACGAGGAGATCGAGAGCTTCCGTGCGGGACATCAGAGCCGCGCGACGCGGCTGATTGCGTAAGTTGGCATGTGGTGTGAGTGCAGATCATGAGGCAGGCGGCTCTCTCGGAGGCCTTGTCGGGCTTTGACGCCGTCGCCCGGATCTGGCGCCGCCGCGGCGTATTCGCCATTGTCGCGGGCGCGGTGCTCGGTCTTGCGATCGCCGCGCTGGTCCTGCTGCCCGTGCGTTATCTGGCCACCGCGTCCGTGATCATCGCGGAGCAGGAACCTGGCGCCAACACCTCGGCGGCCTGGGCGCAGAAGATCGGCGATCCCGCCGACATGGAGAGCCAGCTGCTGGTGATCCGCTCGCCCCGCTTGCTGCGTCAGATCATGTCCTCGCCCGGCGTCGTCGACGCGGTGGTCGGCGAATGCGAGCGTGGTCGTCTGATGGGCTCGACGGATGCGTGCCAGCGTCTCAGGACCGACTCCGGTGCCTTCATCGATCACGTCGACGGCCGTTTCAGCGTCGCCTCGGCCGGCCGCTCGCGCGTCATCAACATCTCTTATCAGTCGGGCAGCCCCGAGGTGGCGAAGACGCTCGCCAATGCGCTGACGCAGACCTTCCTCGAAGACCAGCGCACCGAAGGCGCCAACAGCCGCGAGGTCGCGACCTCCTGGCTCTGGCAGGAGCTGAAGCAGCTCGATCAGCAGCTGCGCGAGTCCGACGAGAAGATCCAGAAATTCCGTCGCACCAAGGGCCTGATGCGCGGCGCCAATGCGCCGATCTCGTCGGAGCGGCTGACCAGCATCGGCCAGCAGCTGTCGCAGGCGGAGGCCGCGCGGGCCGAGGCGGCCGCGCGGCTGCAGGAGATCAAGTCGGAGCAGGAGCGCGGGCCGACCGACGCCCCGTCGGTGCTGCAGAGCCGCACCATCGCCGACCTCAAGCAGCAGCTGACCACGGTCAGCGCCCAGCTCGCGAGCGCCGCCGGCGTGCTCGGCCCGAAGCATCCCTCGATCCTGGCGCTGACGCGCGAGCAGGCGATCATTCAGCAGCGGCTCGTCGAAGAGATGCAGTCGATCGCAGCGAGCGCGCAGAAAACCTTCGACGCCAACAACGCGCTGGTGAACTCGCTGAAGAAGCAGATGGACACGGCCAAGGCCGAGGCCGGCTCGGCGACGTTGGACGAAGCGTCGATCGAGAGCATGGTGCGCGACACCGAGATCAAGCGCCAGCAATATGCCGAGCTGTACAAGAAAGCGAGCGAGCTCGAGACCGAGCGTCGCGTCCTGCGCGGCAGCACGCGCCTCGTCAGTCTCGCCGAGCTGCCGAGCAAGCCGTTCTTCCCGAAGAAGATCCCGTTCCTCGCCGCCGGCCTGACGCTGGCGCTGATCTTCGGCGCCGGCGCCGCGCTGCTCGCCGACCAGCTCGGCTCGCGCGTCATCGAGTCGCCGGTGCCCGCGGCCCCGGACGCATCTGCGCAGCCGACCGACGCCCCCGACGTCGCCGAAGCTCCGACGATCGTCCCGGTCCTGCCCGAGTCCGACGTTGCGCCGCCGGAGATGACGACGACGACGTCTGCCGCATCGCCGGAGCGAAGATCTCATCTCCCGAGCGTCGCCGACGTATCCATCCTGGCCTGCCTGCCGCGCCTGAAGAGCTTGCGGCAGATGTCCGCCCTTGGCGCCATCCTCCAGGGGCATCAGCCGCTCGCGATCCCGCACGTGCTGCGCCTCGCTTCCGAGGACACGGACTTTCAGCACACGCTGCACGACCTCGTCCACGAGCTCGGACTGCAGCAGTCGGCGCGGCCGCACCGCATCGTCGTGACTTCCCCGGACGCCGGCGATGGCAAGACGACCACGGCCTGCGCGCTCGCGGAGCATCTGGCGGCCGCGGGCCGGCGCGTTCTCCTGGTCGAATGCGACATCGCGCATGCACGGTTCGCCGAGGTCATGGCCCTGCCGCCGAGCCAGGGATGGCTGGGCGCGCTGGAGCATGGCACGGCGTTGCACGAGGCGGTGCTGCGCACCGAGCATCCCTGCCTCGATGTGCTTCCCGCGGGCGCGGCCAACGGGCCGGTCGGAGACATCCTCGATGCGATCAGCCTCGACGTTCTGCTCTCCGGCCTCGATGGCTATGACGCCGTCATCGTCGATACGCCCCTGCCGTCGCAACGGGACGACTTCCTGGCGGGCACGGACTGGGTGATCGTCTGCGTGCGCAGCGACCGTTCGCTGATCGAGCCGGCGGTCGCTACGGTGAACAAGAGCAGGGCGCTCGGAGCGATCGACGTCGGCATCGTCGTCACCATGACCGAAGCCGAGCAACACGCCACGACCGCGCCTCAGACCACCCCAGCGCCAGCCTTCGCCGGAGTCGGCTGATGTCGGCCGAGCGCGTCCTGTTCGTCGACCACACCGGACAGATCGGCGGCGCCGAGCTGATCCTGCTCGACGTGGTCCAGGGCCGTCGGGACTCGTCGGCCTTTCTGTTCGAATCGGGGCCGCTCGCCAGGGCATTGTCAGACCGCGGACTGCCCGTGATCGCGTCGCGCTGGGGCCGTGGCCTGTCGCAATTCAGGCGCGACAGCTCGTGGCTCAGGGCGTTGCCGCTGTTCGGCCGTCTTGCTGCGATCACTGCCGAGCTCGCACGCGTCGCCCGCCGCCATGACGTGGTCTACGCGAATTCGCAGAAGGCGTTCGTGCTGGCGGCGATCGCCAACATCGTGGCGCGCCGGCCGCTGATCTGGCATCTGCACGACATCATCAGCCCGGCCCATTTCGGCAAGCTACAGCGGCGTATGCAGGTGTTCCTCGCCAATCGCTTCGCCGCGAAGGTGATCGTTCCGTCCGAGGCGGCCGCCGCCGCGTTCATCGATGCGGGCGGCCGGCGCTCGCTGGTCGAGGTCGTGCCCAACGGCCTGGCCATCGAGCCCTTGCCGGTGTCGCAGCAGGAGCTGAGGCAGCGCCTCGGCCTGCCGTCCGGACCGCTGGTCGGCGTCTTCAGTCGGCTCGCACAATGGAAGGGCCAGCACGTCCTGATCGAGGCGCTGGCCAAGCTGCCCTGCGTTCATGGCATCGTCGTCGGCGACGCTCTGTTCGGCGAGCAGGACTATGCGACCGAGCTGAAGCGGCTTGTCGCCGAGCTCGGCCTCGGTGATCGCGTTCACTTCCTCGGCCATCGCAGCGATGTGCCGCTGTTGATGCAGGCCGTCGATGCGATGGTGCACCCGTCGATCGATCCCGAGCCATTCGGTCGTACCCTGGTCGAAGCCATGCTCGCGGGTGTTCCGGTCATTGCGACCGATGCCGGCGCTGCGCCCGACATTCTGGAGCATGGTCGCGCCGGCATGCTCGTTCCGCCCGGCGACGCGCGGGCGCTGGCCGAGGCCTTGGATGCCGTGCTCGTCGAGCCGGAGATCCTCAAGCCGCAGCTCGACTACGCTGCGCGCCGCGCGCGCACGCACTACGGTCTCGCGCGCATGCTCGACTCCATCGGACTTCTGATCCGCAGCGTCGGTGCTGGAGCGGCGGTGTGAGCGCCTCCGGTCACTCGCTCAAGCGCTTCAGTGCGCTGCTGATCAGCGGTGCGCTGGCGAGCAAGCTGCTCGGCTTCGCCCGCGAGGTGCTGATGGCGCATGTGCTGGGCGCCTCGCTGATCGCGGACGGGTTCCGTGCCGCCATGGCCGCCGTGCTCATCCCGCTCGCTTTCCTGCAGAACGAGAGCGTGCCGGCGATCATGATCCCGATGCATCGCGAGGCGCTGCAGCGGCCGAATGCCGCGCGCAGCCTGGGTGCGCTGACGATCGTCATCGCCGTCGTCTCGAGCGCGGTGACCGCGATCATCCTGCTGCTCGGCGAGCTCTGGGTGAGCGCGGTCGTCGGCGGCTTCTCGGCGGAGGGGCGCGAGCTCACCTTGCATTTCGTGCGCATGATGGCGTTCGGCATGCCGGCCTCGGCGGTCCTCAACGTGCTCGCGGCCGGCGAGATCGCGCTTGGCCGCACCCGGCTGACCAATGTCCGAGCCAGCCTGCTGAACGTCGCAGTGATCGGCGGCATCGGCCTGCTCGCGCTGACCGGCGATGCCTATATGCTCGCCTGCGCCTTCACCGTCGCCTTCAATGGCCTTGCGGCGTGGGGGCTGTTCTCGCTGTGGCGCGAGGGCGAGTTGAGCTTCTCCGGACTGACCGTCCGCATGGTCGCCGACAAGGGCATCGAGTTCTTCAAACGGCTGCGCGTGCTGCTCGCGCTGCCGCTCGCCGAGCAGGGCAATGTCTGGATCGAACGTCTCACCGCGTCGCGCCTGACCACGGGGGCCGTCGCGTCGCTGGACTACGCCCGCTCCCTGACCGAAAGCGCACTGCTCCTGATCAGCCAGCCGCTCGGCATGGCCGTGCTGTCGCAGCATGCGCCGGGCGATCCGCGGGCCCAGACCGAGGCGCTGCTCCGGCCGCTGCTCGCGCTGACCCTGCCGGCATCCGCGTTCCTCCTGGTGTTCTCGACCGATATCGTGCGCCTGATCTATTTCCGCGGTGCGTTCGGTGACGAAGCGCTGCTGCTGACCTCGCACGCTCTGAAGGGCATTGCCTGCGGCGTGTGGGCCGCGACGCTTGGCTGGATCCTGATCCGGCTGCTCAACGGTGCCGGCCGCAACGGCGTCGCCGCGCTGATCATCGTCTCGGCCTATCTGTCCAACATCAGCTTCAATCTGCTGACTCATCTGTTCGACCCGTCACCGGCCGCCGGCATGCAGCTGCTTGGCATCGGGGAGGCGATCCGCAGCCTGGTGCTGCTGGGTGGCGTCGTCTTCGTGCTCGGCGATGCGCGAAAGCTCCTGCTCGTGATCGGCCTGGCGCTGCTGCCGACGGCGTTGATGGTCGTCCTCGGCATGATGATCCAGGACGCAGTCCCGACCCTGCTGCCGCGTCTGTTCCTCGGCGGTTTGGCGTATCTGCTCTGCCTTGCTTTCGCGATCGGAATTCTGCTGCCGTCCAATGTGGCCGCTGCGTTCAGGCATGTTCGTCGCACGTTCAAGATGAAGGGAGAGCTGAGTTGACGATTTTGGCCCTCGCCGCCGCCAAGGCCATGATGGCGTCCAGCGCATTCGTTCTTCCGCTCGCCAAGGCCGCCGACCGCGTGCTCGGTCCGCGCGGCTGCTGCTTGACCTTCCACCGTGCGGCGCCGTCGCAGCAATGGGAGCGTCTGCCCAACCGTGACTTCTACGTCGATGCCGATTTTCTCGACCGCTTCCTCGGCTATGTCCGCGATCAGGGCTGGGATGTCGTGACCATCAGCGAGGCGTTGCGTCGGGCGGCGGGCGCCGAGTCGACCGGCCGCTACGTCAATTTCTCGATCGATGATTGCTACCGCGACACGTTCGAGCTGCTGGTGCCGGTGTTTCGTCGGCACAATGTGCCGGTGACGCTGTTCGTCACCACGGGGATTCCCGACGGCACCTTGCCGCTGTGGGCGGCCGGCCTCGAGGATGCGCTGCTGAGCGAGGATTGCGTGACGGTCGATGGTGAGGAGATGACGCTCTCGAGCCCCGAGCGGCGCCGCGCGGCGTTCGCCCAGATTGCGGCAAGCTGGGACGGCCCGCAGGCGGCTGATCGTTACGCCGCGTTCTGTGCCACCAACGGCATCGACATCGATGCAATGCATTGGAAGCATGCGATCTCCTGGGAGATGCTCGAGACGCTGGCACGCGATCCGTTGGTCGAGATCGGCGCGCACACGGTGTCGCATGCGCGGATCGCCTCACTGTCCCCTCGGGACGCGATGCACGAGCTGGCAGACGCGCGGCTGCGTCTGAACGCGCGGCTCGGACTCGAGGTGGAGCACTTCGCGTTTCCCTACGGGCGCGCGGCCGATTGCGGTCCGCGCGATTTCGTGCTCGCGCAGCAGGCGGGATTTGCCAGCGCTGCGACCACGCGCAAGGGGCTGGTCCATGCCGGCCAGGATCCGTTCTCGATCCCGCGCAACACCATGAATGGATCGCATCGCTCCGTCGCGGCGATGGAAATGCATCTGACGGGTCTCAGCGGTGCCGCAGCAAAGGTGATGGGCCGTGTCTAGCAGGGGGCGTTTGCGGATCGTCTCGATTGCGCATCCGGCCACCAGCAGCGAAGCCGGCCGGCTGCGTTATCGTCATCTCGCGTCCCGGCCGGACGTCGATCTGCACCTCGTCATGCCGGAGGTGTGGAAGGAGTTCGGCCGCACGATCACCGCTGCGCCCTTTGACGACCGTTATCCGGTCCATCGCCTGCCGATCCGGCTGCCGGACGTCGGCCCGATGAAATGGTATCTGCATTTCTATCCGGCCTTGCGCCGGCTGTTGCGCGAGCTCGATCCCGACGTGATTCACCTTTGGGAGGAGCCGTGGAGCATCGTGGCATTGCAGGCGCAGATGCTGCGCGGCCGTGCAGCGCTGGTGCTGGAGGTCGACCAGAACATCCTGAAGCGGCTGCCGCCGCCGTTCGAGGCGATCCGCAGGTTCGTCCTTGGCCGCACCGACCACATTCTATCGCGCAGTCCCGCGGCAACCGATGTCGTCCAGGCGCGCGGCTATGCGGGTCCGGTGACGCCCATCGGCTATGGTGTCGATCTCGCGACCTTTGCTCCGGCCGGCGAGCGGCCGACCCGGACTGCGGATGTGCCGCTGCGGCTTGGCTATGTCGGCCGGCTCGTGGCCGAGAAAGGCCTCGATGACGCCCTCGAGGCGCTCGCGCGCACGAGGTCTGCCGCCACGCTGAGCATCATGGGCGAAGGCCCGCACGAGGCGCATCTGCGCCAGCGGGTGAAGGAACTCGGCCTGGGCGATCGCGTCGATCTGCAAGGATGGGCCTCGCCAGCCGAAGTGGCGTCGTTCCTGCGCGGGCTGGATGCGCTGCTGCTGCTGACACGGACGACCGGTGCGGTGCGCGAGCAGTTCGGCCGGGTCATCATCGAGGCGCAGGCCTGCGCCGTTCCGGTGATCGGATCGACCTGCGGTGCCATTCCGGACGTGGTCGGCGAAGGCGGCTGGATCGTGCCGGAGCGTGATCCGCACCGCCTGTGTCGACTGATCGACGATCTCACGGCCGATCGGCTGGAGCTGGCGACGTGCGCACGGGCCGCGCGCGCCAATGTGCTGGCGCGTTTCACCTACGAGGCCGTCGCAAGCGCGATCGAGACGGCGTGTCGTGCTGCAGACATGTCGAGGAATGCGTCCCGCATGGTGCAGCGGCAGCCGCTCCAGGCGAGCCGTTAGCGCGCTATGCTTTGGCCGACACCGTCATCGCGGACTGGCTCGGCGCCCGCTTCGCTGCATCGATCTGCCTGAGCAGCTCGATATATCTCAGCCCGACCTCATCCCAGCCATAGCGCTGCGCCGTCGCGCGCGCGCCGTCCCGGAGCCGCTGCAGCAGCGCGGGATCATCGAGCACCGCAGCGATCCTGGTCGCGATGTCCTCCGCGTCCATCCGGACACGAAAGCCGTTGATGCCATCGCGGAGGTAGTCCTCGATGCCGCCGGCCGGCGTTGCGAACACCGGGACCCCGCAGGCCATCGCCTCCATGCAGACCAGCGAAAACGTCTCGTAGCTCGTCGGCAGGACGAACGCGTCGGCGGCGGAGTAGAGCGCGGGCATGTCGGATCGCGAGCCGGCAAAGATGAGCCGATCCTGCGCCTTGCGCGTCAGCTTGCGATAGGGTGCCGGATTGTCCGAGCCGACCACCAGCAGCCGGACCTCGTCGCCGAGCCGGTCGAGCGCGCCGACGACATGGGCCAATCCCTTGCGATGGAATTCGTGCCCGACGAACAGCAGCACGCGCGCATGCGTCGGAATGCCGAACTCGTGCCGGATCGCTTGCCCCGCCTGCTCATTCCGGCTGAAGCGATGGAGATCGATTCCATTGGAGATGACATGAACGCGTGAGGATGGAACGCGATAGAAGCGCTGCAGCTCCGCGGTCACGCGCTCCGACACTGCGACGAAGGCGCGATAGCGAAGCCCGCCGATCATGAACCGGTCGCGCAAGGCCACCCAGAGATGCATGGGATTGAGCAGCCAGCGCCAGCTGCCGGCGGCACGCTTCTCGGCAAGGCTCTGCGCATTGACTGCGTGAACGATCAGCAGGTCGCCTTTGAGACTGTCACCGTGGCTGATGACGAGGGCGTCAGGATGATGCGCAAGCGCCCGGGTCGCTGCGAGCGTGAACAGCGGCACGACGACGGCGCGACCGATGTACCGGAAGAGCCCGCGGGTCGGAATCCGCGCAAGCCATGGCGCAACCCGCTCCACCCGGATCGACTGTTCGAGATTTTCAGCCACCGTGCTGGCCAGAACGACATTCGATAAACCATTCCGGCCGAAAACACGTGCAAGCTCGATGGCAACGGTTTCCACGCCGCCGGCATTGCTTATCTCTTGAACGACCTGGACGATCTCAAACGTCATTACGGACATCTACGGGACTAGACATTGCGACTTCGTTCCAATCTGCTGGTCATTAGCATAGTGCTATTAACGATTGGCTCGGCAACTCCAGGCGTTGCCGACGTTGTGAACGGTGCTGCGATCCGGTCTCTCATGGGCGGCGGCAATCTCGTCACGCATCTCGCCGGCAAGAGCACCCAGCTGTACCAGGCGCTGCATGGCGTCGGCGCCAGGATGGGCCGGATGGATTCCTATGGCTGGCGTACGCTCGCGCGTGTTCCGACGCCGCGGGATTTCGATGCGGCCATGCTCGAGGCGCACAGGAACGGCATCACGCCGCTGATCCTGCTCGAATATGAAGGCAGCTATCAAACCCTGAACCCGCCGCAGCCGATCGGGTCCTATCAGGACTGGTTTGCTGCGGGGCAGGCGATGGCGAAGCGGTTTCGCCCGGGAGGCGATTGGGGCCAGGAAAACGGCATTCCCGACTGGGGCGCAACCATCTTCACGGCAATCAACGAGCCCGACGTGCAGGCCTCGATTCCGCGCAAGGACTACCACGATGCGTTGGCGGGGCTGGCCGACGGTGTCCATAGCGTCGATCCGAAGCTGCGGGTCGTTCCCGGCGGCTTCGCGACCTGCAACTCGCATGGCGACGCGACGCTGCGCGGCTATGGGCCGGCGATTGCCGATCTGCTCGCGGACGGGCGGCTCGACGGGATCGATCTTCACACCTACTACAATGATCGATGGTATCCAATGACCAGGGGACGCGAGTTCTCGGTGCAGACCTGCTTCGATCGCGTCAAGCAGGCGATGGGCCTTCGTCGGGATGTCAACTTCTACACCACCGAGTTCAACGTCGCGCGCGCTGGCGCATGGGATAACGAGCAGGTGGCGGCCAGATTGTTTCTGAGTGCGATCTGGGATCAGCTCGCCGTGGTTGGGCAGGATGGTCGTTCGCCGGTCTCGGTGGTGGCTTTTCCCTGGAATCTCGGCGACACGCCGCGTGTCGATGGCCTCGCTTATGCGATGGCCAGCGGTGAGGATCCGTGGGTGCCCGAGGCGCGCAGCCTGGTCTTGAAGACGGTGCTGCAGCTCGCCGGCCACATGAGCATCGTGTCGATCGACCGGCAGCTCGCGCTTTATCGGTTGAGCGGCGCCGATGCCGAGCTGATCGTCTGGCAGAACATCGCCGGGTGGACCGAGCGGCCAGGCCGCGCGGTCGAGATCGAATTGCCCGATTGGGCGCGCAGCCTCGAAGTGTGGGGATGGGACGGGCTGCAGCGTCGCATCGACGTCAGGCCCGGCCGCTTCTTCGTCGACGGGCTCAACGCCAACGAGACCTACATGTTTCGCGTGCCGCGGCCGTGACCGGCCGCTACGCCGCTGACGATGGCGGACGGCGGAATCCATGTCGCGCGTTAACGCGATGGTAATGACAGCCCGATGTGGTTCACTGCGGCACGCCGATTTTAGGCTAATTGCAGCGGTATCATCGCTTGCTGCGGCGAGCGCGCACAACGTTCTTGGTCGAGTCAATCCGGAATGCTGCCGATCAGAAAGACCGGTCTTGCGAGCGAGGGGGCTGCGCCGGCCCAGCCGGTCATTGGCGTGCGCATCCGCGAGATTGGAATGGCCGATCTTGCTGCAGTTGCTGCGTTGCTGACGCGCGGCTTCCCGTTCCGCCGTGAGGATTATTGGTTGCGCGGGCTCGAGCGCCACGCCGCCCGTCCACGGCCCGCGGGCTATCCGGCATTCGGCTATTGTCTCGACCATGGCGGCACGCCGGTCGGCGTCATCCTGCTGCTGTTTTCCGAAGTGCAGTGCGACGGCGCATCGATCGTCAGGGCCAATGTCTCCAGCTGGTATGTCGAGGCCGCTTTCCGTGCCTTCAGCTCGATGCTGGTTCGCGCGGCCACGCGCGACAAGACCGTGACATACTTCAATATCACGCCGGCGCCGCACACCTGGCCGCAGGTCGAGGCGCAGGGCTTTTCGGTCTATTGCCGCGGCCAGATCTACGCGGCCCTGGCATTGTCACCGCCGAAGGCCGGAGTGACGATCGGCGAGTTCGCGGAGAGCGATTCAGCGGGGCTCTCCGCCTATGAGGCCGACCTGTTGCGGCAGCATGCGGACTGGGGCTGCCTCAGCATGGTCGTGCGTGAGGCGGGCATCGCTTATCCGTTCGTGTTTCAGAAACACCGGGTCAAGAACTGGCTGCCGGTCCACAGGCTGCTCTATGTTCGGGATATGGCCGATGTCGCCCGCTTTGCCGGCGCGATCGGACGGTTTCTGCTCCGTCGGGGCGGCCTCCTGGTGCGGCTCGATGCCAACGCGCCGATGACCGGGCTCGTCGGCTGGTACTCCGACCGGCGCGGCCGGAAATACGCCAAAGGACCACATCCGCCTGATCTCGGCGATCTTGCTTTCACCGAGGCTGCGCTGTTCGACGCATAGAGCAGTGACGCGGCAGAAACGTCACCAGGGAGCTCCGGCCGCCGATGTCCGCGCCCGTTACTCGTGGCGCGTGAAATAGCGGAAGCCATGCTGCTTGATCAGCTCGTCGCGCTTGGCCGATTCGAGATCTTCCCGCATCATCTCGCGGACCAGCTCCGCAAACGTCGTCCGCGGCACCCAGCCGAGCTTCTGCTTGGCCTTCGATGCGTCGCCGAGCAGGGTCGCCACCTCGGTCGGCCGGAAATAGCGCGGGTCGACCGAAACGAGGCACTTGCCGGTGGCGGCGTCATAGCCCTTCTCGTCGGCGCCGCTGCCTCTCCATTCCAGTGCGAGGCCGATCTCGTCAGCCGCCAGATTGACGAAGTCGCGCACCGAGTGCTGCACGCCGGTGGCGATGACGTAGTCTTCTGCCTCGTTCTGCTGCAGCATCATCCACTGCATCTCGACATAGTCGCGGGCGTGCCCCCAGTCGCGCAGCGCATCGAGGTTGCCGAGATAGAGATGGTCCTGCAGATCGAGGTGGATGCGGGCGAGCGCACGGGTGATCTTGCGGGTGACGAACGTCTCGCCCCTGACCGGCGACTCGTGATTGAAGAGGATGCCGTTGCAGGCATACATGCCGTAGGCCTCGCGGTAATTCACCGTGATCCAGTAGGCGTAGAGCTTCGCGACGGCATAGGGGGACCGCGGGTAGAAAGGCGTCGTCTCCCGCTGCGGGACCTCCTGCACCAGTCCATAGAGCTCCGACGTCGAGGCCTGATAGAATCGCGTTTCCTTCTCGAGACCGACGATGCGAATGGCTTCGAGCAGCCGCAGCGTGCCGAGCGCGTCGGAATTGGCCGTGTACTCCGGCTCCTCGAAGGAGACGGCCACATGGCTCTGCGCCGCCAGATTGTAGATCTCGTGCGGGCGGACCTCGCCGACGATGCGGATGAGGCTGGAGGAATCCGTCAGGTCGCCATAATGCAGCCGGAACGGCGGATCCGACTCATGCGGATCCAGATAGAGATGGTCGATCCGATCGGTATTGAACAGGGATGAGCGGCGCTTGATGCCGTGGACCTCGTAGCCCTTGCTGAGCAGCAATTCGGCGAGATAGGCGCCGTCCTGACCCGTGACCCCGGTGATGAGCGCTCGCTTCTTGGTCATGAAAGGTCAGAACCCCGCTTGAATTTTCCCGGCAGTGTACCGTCTCGGCGATGGTCAATCCAGCTTGTAGCCACCTTGTGGGGTCGGTATCGACCGCGCGTTTTGCGCGCCGAATGCGGCGGCGGCGCTCCGTGACGGCGGACACAGTGCGAAAAGCCCCCATGGCCCATGGTCGCCGGCAACGGAGGAGGCGATCCATGTCCTACATGCTCGATCTGGTGCTGGCAGCGGCGCTGCTGTTCTTTCTGTTTCTGCCGATCACCGATCGCAGGACGGTCATGCTGAAGCTCGGCATGATGACTGCGGCTGTGATCCTGTTCGCGGCGGTGCTGGTCGCGCCGCATGCTGCCGCGCCGGCTGCCCCGTCGGCCCAGGCCCAGCTGGTCACGCGAAACTAGCGGCTCGTGATGTGGCGGCGAGCGTGTGGTGGAGGCGTCGGCAGAGGTTGAACGGCGGCGTGATTGGCAGCGCATCCCTGATCGTGTAGCACCGGCCGAACGCCACGCACACCCCGGAGGATCCGGATGCCCGCTCTGTCCCATGCGCTGCTTGCCGCTCTGAAGGATCACGGCGCGCGCGAGATCTTCGGAATACCCGGCGATTTCGTGCTGCCGCTGTTCAAGGTCATCGAGGAAAGCAGCATTCTGCCGAGCGTGACGCTCAGTCATGAACCGGCGGTCGGCTTCGCGGCCGATGCTGCGGCCCGCTATCATGGCGGGCTCGGCGTCGCCGTGGTGACCTATGGCGCAGGCGCCTTCAATGTCGTCAATGCCGTGGCGGGCGCCTATGCCGAGCGTTCGCCGGTCGTGGTCATCGCCGGCGCACCGGGTGCGCGTGAGCGCGTCTCCGGATTCCTGCTGCACCACCAGGCGCGCACCGTCGACACCCAGCTTTCGGTGTTCAAGGAGGTCACCTGCGATCAGGCGGTGCTCAGCGATCCCGCCACCGCGCCGGCCCAGATTGCGCGCGTGCTGCGCAGCGCGAAGGAAATGTCGCTGCCGGTCTATATCGAATTCCCGCGCGACATGGTCGATGCGGAGGTCGACCCGGTGCGGCCGTTGCCCCCGCGCGCGGCCAACCGCGAGGCGCTGGACGAATGCGTCGACGAGATTCTGTCGCGCATCGCCAGCGCCCAGCGTCCGGTGATCGTCGTCGATGTCGAAATCCGCCGCTATGGCGTCGAGGACCGGATCGCGGCGCTCGCGCGCAAGCTCGGCCTGCCGTTGGTCACCACCTTCATGGGGCGCGGCCTGCTCGACAACGCCGACGACGTCGTCGCCGGCACCTATCTCGGCGCGGCCGGCAATCCGGCCATCACCCAGCTCGTCGAGGATGCCGATCTCGTGCTGATGCTCGGCGTCATTCTGTCGGATACCAATTTCGCGTTGTCGAACCGGGCACCTGATCCCCGCCGCACGATCCTGGCCGCCAGCCGCGAGGTGCAGATCGGGCATCACGCCTATCGCGACATGCCGCTTGGTGATCTCATCGACGCGCTGGAGGCGCGCGCCACGCCGCGGGCGACCGCTGCGGGCCTCCTCCGGCAACGCTCGACCTATCCTCGCGGTCTTGCGGCGGACGATCTGCCCATCGCGCCGTCGGACATCGCAACCGCGATCAACGACATGTTCGACCGGCATGGCCGGATGCCGATGACCTCGGATATCGGTGACTGCCTGTTCACGGCCATGGAGATCGACAACACGGCGCTGGCGGCGCCGGGCTACTATGCCGGAATGGGCTTCGGCGTGCCCGCCGGAATCGGCGTCGCCTCCACCGGCCTGCGGCCGCTGATCCTGGTCGGCGACGGCGCATTCCAGATGACCGGCTGGGAGCTCGGCAACTGCCGCCGCTATGGCCTCGATCCCATCGTCGTGCTGTTCAACAACTGCAGCTGGGAGATGCTGCGCGTGTTCCAGCCGGAGTCGCGCTTCAACGATCTCGACGACTGGCACTATGCCGAGATCGCCAACTCCATCGGCGGCACCGGCGAGCGTGTCACCACCCGCGCCGAGCTCGTGGCCGCGCTCGAGCGCGCCGTGCATCGGCGCGGGCGCTTCTCGCTGATCGAAGTGATGCTGCCGCGCGGCAAGACCTCGGACACGCTGGCGCGCTTCGTCGCCGGCTTCAAATCGGCTCGCGAACGGATGGCCAAGGGGTAAGTCAATCAGCCGGTTGCCGAGCGCAGCGCCGTCTTGATGGCGTCGCGGCCTTTCCAGGCGATGTAGGTCAGGCGGTCGCCGAACGAGCGGTGGCTGCGCAGCCGGTTGGAGCCGAGCACGTGTCCGACCTCGTCCGGGAAGCGCTTGACCTCGTCCTGGACCATCTTGGCCGTGTTGCTCATGATCGCGCTCAGACGATTGCCCCAGTCCGACTCCTCGATCCTGTCGATGCGAACCTGGATGGCATATTCGATATCATAGATGTTGGTCAGAATTTCCTTGGCCGTCACGACGCGGTTGTTCTTCAGGGCAACGCGTAGCGCGAGGCGCTTGTCCTCGAGCTGGTCGAGCACCATCGGCACGGTCATGGCGTAGGGCGCCGTGATCACATCGGCGACGTTCTTGGAGCGCGCCGCCTTGGTCGCCAGACGCATCACCTGCCAGGGCTCCTTCAGGCGCTTGGCAACCAGCGTCAGCGCAAAGGGCACGGCCTCAGGCTCTTTCTTGCGTAGGCCGTCGAGCAGCAGCGCCATCTTCTTGACCTGCGGGTCGTCGAATTCCGCGATCCTGTCCGGCAGCGAGTCGGCAAATTTCGCCAGCTCCTCGCGGGCGCGCAGCGCCTTCATCAGCTTGACGACGTCGTCGAACACAGACGGAGAGGCCGTGTAGGCCTTGAGCTTGTCGCGAACCTGCTCGATGCCGTCGGCTCGCCCCAGCGTACCTTCCAGGGACTTCGTCACCTTCGTCTGAAACGCGCTCGCGGTCTTGAGGATCTCGCGCTGCTTGTCGGCCGCGATCAGGTCCCTCATCTGCGCATTGTAGTCGCGGGCCATGGTCGGGAGCAGGTCGCGCGAAATCCATTCCCAGATCGGCGTCAGCGAACCGCGGGCAATGCGGCCTTCGTTGGCATGCTCCGGCGAGCCGTCGATGAGAAGCTGCTCGACCGGCATGAAGAAATAGCGCGACGGATTGATGGTGCGATGACCGCCGGCGCCGTTGTTGCGGATCTCGGCGCGCAACCGGGCCTGGAGATCGGCCGACCCGGGCATGTCGACGCCGCTCAGCTCCAGTCGTTCGAGCTCGCTGAGCAGACAGCTCCGCGTCAACGGCGACAACCGCTGCAGGAATTCCCAGATCCGGTCGACCGGTCCCATGGTGTATCCGGCTGTCTGCTCGAGGTCTCGACGGCTCGTCTCAACGGACGAGAACGGGCGCATCGAACCACGAAACAGTTGGTGCCAAATTAATATCCGTAAATAATGGTCGGAATGCACGATGGAGTTGATAGCCCGCGAAGGCGGGACATTCACGGAGCCGAACAAGCCCCCTGACGCTCTGGGTTAACTTTCTCGAACTGCAACTCTTGAGAGAAATATCGACGATCGCGCGAGTTGGCCGAAATATCCCGTATTGTTACGGCTTCGAATGTTAACCATGTCAAAGCCGCGGTTGCGCCAGAATGGGGCATGCCACAGCTCAGCAACAGCCTTTCTGACGATCGCGCCGTCCCGGTTCCGGCCACGAAAGTTAACGACCATGGCGTCGCGGTGGCCCGTGAGGGTGCGCTCGCGGTGGAGCCCTGCGATGATCAGGACTCAATCGCGCTGGCGCGCCAGCTCAACGGCTCGCTCACGGCCCTGATGCTCTACATGGGCGAGATCAAGCAGCGCAGCGACGAGATTGCCCGTAGTCCCGGTGAGCGCCGGCACGTGCAGATCGTGGTCGACAACGCGCTGCTGCAGACCGAGCGTGTGTGCGCCCTCGTGAACAAGATTTCCGGTGCGCAGGGCCAGTTCGGTCCGCTGTCGCGCACGGGCTCTGCGCGTGACCAGGAGCCGGCGGCGGCTGCAGCGTCCATGCGCTCGGGCCGTGCCAGCAGATCGCTGACCCCGCGCGAGCGCGAGGTTTTGAAGCTGATCAGCGATGGCCATTCGAACAAGGAAGGAGCCTTGCGGATGGGCATCAGCCCTCGCACCTTCGAGAGCCACCGGGCCGAGGCCATGCGCAAGCTCGGCGCACGCAACACCGCCGAACTGGTCCGCGCGGCGCTTCTCAACCAGATCGGATGATCGTCGGCGCGGGGGCGTGGCCCGCCCGTGCAGCGGGTTGAGCTCGTCGTCATGTGCTGACGTACTCCGCCGAGAGCCCGATCAGGTCCGTTGCACGAACGGATCGGGGGCCGGCTCGCAGTACGATCAGAAATAGTCCTCTGCGAAAGGACGAACGCGGGAGGTCGGCCGCAGCGGCGCCTGGGCCTTTGGCGGCGTCGGGACGATGGTAATGGTCCAACGCGGCGGTACGCTTGCTTCCTTTTCCATCACGGAACGGACGTGGCCGGTGATCGTCGCGCCACCGGATTTCACGGTCGCGGTCCGGCCGTTGAACTGCGCAATTCGGAAACGCCTGACTTCCTTCTGGTCGGCGGTTTCAAAAGTAAACATGGGACACATCTCCTATGTGACCGCAGTCTCGCAGCTCATGATTAGTTGATTGTGAAAATCGTGAGCCGTAGAAGTACGGCGTCAACCCATTGGTAGGGAATATGAAGATCGCGTTCTGCGAATCTCGCCCATGAACGCCCTGTTCGTCATCTCGGCCCCGTCTCGGCGACGACGAACGCTCGATATGCGCGGGCGCGATGCCGTGGCTGAGCGTGCGTTCAGTACTGCAGCTCCTGGGCCTTCGCGGCGGAGTAGGCGGCGTCGATGTTGTCGAGCAGCTCGGAGTATTCCTTGGGAGAGAGGCGCGGTGCACTCTTCTCCAGCGCGAGCGCAAAGGTCGCCAGACGCCGGTAGCCGAAGGTCCCGGCGGCGCTCTTCAGCGAATGCGCCTCGCGGCCGATCTTGATGCGGTCGCCATCCAGCGACAGCTTGCGGAACAGCTTCAGCCGCGCGTCCGTCTCGCTGAAGAACACATCGCGGATCTCCTGCGCGGCATCGTCTCCGATCTCTCCGACCAGCTCCGCATAGGCCTCGCGATCGAGCGCAGGCTCGGGAGCAACCTCCGTGTCGGCAGAGAGGTCGGCCGGCCTGGCGTCCTGCTCGGCCGGCACCAGCGGAGCTGTGTCGGACGCCGCCATCTCCACGACCGGCGTGGGGGCCGGCAGCACGCGCAGGATGGCCTCCACGAGCGCCTTCTTGCGCGCCGGCTTGACGACGAAGTCGTTCATCCCGGCTTCGCGACAGGCGCGGATATCCTCCATGAATGCATTCGCGGTGAAGGCGATGATCGGCACGTTGGAGCGGCGCTCGCCCCGCGCACGAATGGTCCGGGTCGCCTGGAAGCCGTCCATCTCCGGCATGCGGACGTCCATCAGGATCAGGTCGTAGTTGAAGCGGCTGGCGGCGGTGACGGCCTCGGCGCCGTCGCAGGCCGTGTCGGTCTGGATGTCGAAATCCTTGAGCATCTTGGTGGCGACGAGCCGATTGGTCGGATTGTCGTCGACCACCAGCACGCGCAACGGCCTTCCGAACGCCGCGATGCGGTTCTGCAGCGAGGCGTAGATGCTGTCGTCGTTCTGCTCGGGCACCGCCACGGCCTCGGCGATCGGCAGCGTCAGGCGGAACGAGAAGGTGGAGCCGCTGCCCAGCGTCGAGGTCACCTTGATCTCGCCGCCCATCTGCTCGGTGAGGCGCTTGCAAATCGCGAGCCCCAGCCCGGAGCCGCCGAACCGCCGGCTGATCGAGTTGTCGGCCTGCACGAAGTTCGCAAATAGCGAGCCGATCTTGTCGGCCGGGATGCCGATGCCCGTGTCGGTCACGGTCCACTCGACCGTCGCCTTCTCGTCATCCTTTTCGATGCAGCGCGTGGTGATGGCGACTTCGCCCGACGATGTGAACTTGACCGCGTTGGACACGAGGTTGAGCAGAATTTGACGAATGCGGCCGGCATCGCCCACCAGCGCCGGCGGCACGGTGGGATCGCTGACGTTCCTGAGCTTCAGATCCTTGGCGGAGGCGCGCGGACCGATGATGCTCAGCGTGTTGTGGACCAGGGCTTCCGCGGAGAATGCGATGTCCTCGAGCGACAGCTGGCCGGACTCGAGCTTGGAGAAGTCGAGGATGTCGTTGAGGATCTCGAGAAGATTGTCGCCGGCATTGTGGATCGCGACCACCGAGCGGCGCTGCTCCGGGTCGAGGTTGGTTTCCAGCAGCGTGGTGGCGAGGCCGAGCACCGCATTCATCGGCGTGCGGATCTCGTGGCTCATCATGGCGACGAAGGTGGATTTCGCGGCATTGGCAGCCTCGGCCGCTTCGATCAGGTGCTCGTGGCGTTCCCACCAGCGCGAGATGAGGACCGCCGCGGCGAGCACGGCCATTGCGCTCACCAGCGACACGAGGACCAGCAGCGTGGCCATGGCGCGCCAGGCCTTCAGGACGTCGTGCTCGAACACCGACACCACGATCATCGCGGGATAGTTGGGCAGCATCCTCGCCGCCCGCAGGCGCATCTCGCCCGTCCTGGCGGAGGGCTCGCGCAGCACGCCGCCGGCCGACAGCGCGCGCTGCCCGAAGCCGGAGGTCGGCTTGCCGATCTCGCTCGTGGGCGGGAAATGGGCGAGCAGCGTGCCATCCTCGCGGACCAGCGACACGGCGGCTTCGAGACCGAGCGCGGTGGAGCCGAAGAAGTTCTCCAGGTAGGGCACGGACATGGCGCCGAGCATCATGCCCATGAACTCGCCCTTCGAATCGTCCAGACGTCGGGCGAAATAGATGTTCCAGGTGCCGTCGCCGCGATTTTGCACCGGCGTGCTGACGAAGGTCTGCAGCGCCGGATCGCCCTTCAGCGCCTTGAAGTAGTCGCGATCGGCGATGTTGACGTCGGGGATCGGCCAATAGCGGGAGAAGTTCAGGAGCTTGCCTTGTGCGTCGATCAAGGTGACCGCATCGATCTGCGGCAATCCGGCGATCTTCTCCTTGAGCAGGAGATGCGTCTGGTGATCGGAGGCGACCTTGCGGTACGCCGCGGCGTCGATGGCGCCGCCGCGTGCGAGATAGTCGCGCACGCTGGTGAGCACGAGGTCGACCGACTTCACCGAGCGGTCGGCATTCTCGGCGAGAGTAAGACTGTGTCGGCTGAGGTCTTCCTCGGCGTGCTGAAGCGCGTTCTCGCGCAGATTGGTCAGGAAGAACAGGTTGCTGCCGGCAATGACGCAGATGAGGATGAGCGCGATCGCGGCAGGCGCCCCCAGAAAACGTTTCTTGTTGCTCATTGTCAGCTACCAGCCCGCCGCTCTGACCAGCCTCTGGCGGTCGGTGTCGTGTGCGATCTGCTTCAGCGTCTGTCGGAGCAGCGTCAGATTGATCGGCTTGGAGAAGGGGGGATAGACGTTCAGTTCGAGAAAGTTCGCGATACGGACAGAGGCGTAGAGCGCGTCTTCCTCGGACGCGCTGATGATCAGCACCGGACCACGAAATTTCAGCTCCGCGAGGCGATCCAGAACCTCGGTGCCGGATCGCTCGCCAAGCGAGAGATCGAGCGTCACGCAGTCGAAATGTCTCTTCTGCAACACGGCGGACGCAGCGTCGACCGAGTTGACGCCGGTCGTGTTGAAGCCGGCCTGAGCCGCGATCTTCCGCAGAATGGACAGATGCACTTCGGCATCTTCGATCACGAGGAGTTCGTTGCGCATGAATTCCCTGTCCCGTTGCCGGCTTGGCGCGTTATCGGCAAGCACCGTTTTGTCTAACGGCCGGCTCTGACCCCCTCGTAAATTTTGGTTTCCGTACAACTACGGAGCAGGAGCGCACGAGCACGCGATAGGCGCAGGGGCCTCGGAGATCCCGAGGCCTGGTCGCTCAAACAAACGGCCGGACTCCCGGTCCGGCCGCTGGACATCGCATTCCGGAACGCTCGTGCTATTCGGCCGGCCCGAACACGGCTTCCATCTTGGTCTTGAGCGTCGCGGCGTTGAACGGCTTGACGATGTAGTTGCTCACGCCGGCCTTCTTGGCGGCAATGACGTTCTCGGTCTTGGATTCGGCCGTGATCATGATGAACGGCGTCTTCGACAGCTCCGGACTGGCGCGCACCTCGCGCAGCAGGTCGTAGCCGGTCATCGGTTCCATGTTCCAGTCGGAGATCACCAGGCCGTACTTCTTCGCCTGCATCTTGGCAAGCGCGGCCGATCCATCGCTGGCGTCGTCGACGTTCTCGAATCCGAGCTGCTTCAGCAGGTTGCGGATGATCCGAATCATAGTGGCGTAGTCATCGACCACCAGGATCGGCATCGACAGATCAAAGGCCATGTCATTACTCCGCGCGTTTGGTCAAAAGCCGAACACGGGCGAGATATATCAGCACGAACATTATTCGACGCTTCTTGGAACTCGCGCTCGTCAGCACGTCGACAATTATCAGCGCCCGTTGAACAGCGCGTTAATTCCGTCGGGGCGAACGGGGGCGATCATACCATGAGCCGTAGTTGTACGGATTCCTCCGCGAGGCGGTCCGGCCACAACCGGCAGGCGAGCGAGGCTGCCCGAAGAGGCAAGGCTGCTCAGGGCAGACAGCGCGGGCGGACCAGCTTCTCGTACTGGCCTTTGACGGCGCCGTAGCATTCGCAGGCCGTCTTCTTCAGGCCCTCCAGGTCGATGATCTCGATATGGCCGCGGCTATAGTGGATGAAGTCCGCCTGCTGCAGCGTGCTCGCCACCAGCGACACGCTGTTGCGTCGCGCGCCGATCATCTGGGCCAGCGATTCCTGGGTGATGTAGAGCTTGTTGCCGCCCGAAAGATCATGCGTCTGCAGCAGGCAGCGCGCCAGCCGCGACTCGACCGTGTGGGCGGCATTGCAACCGGCTGTCTGCTGGCTCTGCACGTAGATGGCAAGCGCATGCCGCAGCATCTGCGAGCGGAAGGTTGCGCTTTGCTCGGCCGCGGTCCGCACCCGATCGATGTCGACGACGGAGGCGATGCCGGGCACGAGAACGGCCGCAGTGTTGAGCACCACCGGATCACCTCCAGCTAGCAGCGACATGCTACCGAAGAAGCTGTCGCGTCCGATCATGGCGACCTGAACGCGCTCGCCGCGCGCGAGGTTGACGACGAGCGAGATGACGCCGCGATGGGGGAAGTAGATGCGCGAAAGCTTCTCGCCGACCTCGGCGAGCACCGAGTCCTGCACGAGATCGACGGTCCGCAGATAAGGGCGGATCAGCTCGAAATCGTCGTCAGCCAATGACGACAGGAAGCCGTTCGGAGAACGCAAGCTGGGGTCCAAAGCCATCTCCTGCATTGCAGTCACAGAGCCTCTCGGATCTCAATGCACTCATGGTTCCATAAAGCCGCGTCCAGGCCGCTGACAAGAAAAATTACCAGGTAAGATTCCCAGTAACAGTGGTTGGTTCCTGCTGTGCTCGTTGTTGTGCAGACACCTTGAGGATGCATCGACGTTCTTACCTCCGGACCCTCGCGTTGAGGTGATTTGATGGAGCGCAGCCTGTATACAAGCGGGAGCCAGGCTCGGCGCCCACGCCGCCGGCCCCCGGGGCCCGTGCTGCCAGGCGGCGATGACCGAAGAGGCTTGTCCCCGTCTGGATCTCGTCGCTCCGAGCGCGGGAGACGCTGCCGGCTCCAGCCCTGATTGACAGCCGACATCTTGAGGCCAAAATCGCTAACAAGCGCGCTGATTCGTTGACGGATCTTTTTCTGTCGGATGCAACTCTCGTCCTGAATGGCTGGCATCGGCCCGGCTCCCATGTCCCGTGATGACGATCGCTCGTCGTGACGGGAGCGAGGTTCTCAGGCTCATGAGGTTCTCAGGCTCATGGTGCGTCCAGCCGGAGCGCGATCGATGGTCAGCAACGACAGTGAAATCCCATGGCGAAGCCGCGCACGGCAGCGGAGCCGGCCCGTGTGCGTTCTGTCGGCAGCCCGCCATCTTCCCCAACAGGTAGCTTAGGACTCATGGCGCTTTCCCATCATCAAGTAGCCGGCCAGCCTTCGTCGAACACAAACGTGGAAGCCGCTGAGCCGGCGATGCACGACGTCAATCCGGGACTGGCGATCGTTGGTCAGGTCGCCGGCGGCCTTCTGCACGACTTCAACAACATTCTCACCGTGATCACGGGTACCATCGACATTCTCGCCGAGGCCGTCGAGGACAGGCCTGAGCTTGCAGCCGTTGCGCGCCTGATCGACGAGGCGGCGACGCGTGGCGCACGATTGACCTCGCAGCTTCTGTCGTTTGCAAGAGGGCGCCCGCCGCGTCCATGTATCGTCGAGCTGACCGAGCTGCTGACCGACGTCGGACGGCTGCTTCGGCCGACGCTCGGGACCGAGGTCGAAGTCACCACGTCCGTAGCCGCGGATGTCCCGGCCGTGTTCGTCGATCCCGGCCAGCTGATGGCCGCGTTGCTGTGTCTCGGAATCACGGCGCGCAACGGCATGGATGGCGGGGGCAAGATCGACATCGCGGCGATGAGGGCGGGCCCGCATGCATCGGACGGCGGCTCCGATCGCGACGCAGTGATCGTGCTGCGCGCGTCGGCCGTTGGCGAAGGCGCCACGCGGCCCGAGGCGATGTTCCACGACATCCGGATGGTCGAGGATTTCGTCAGGCGGTCCAACGGACGCCTGGAGCTCAAGGAGCCTCACGGCGAAGTCGCCAGCGTCGAGATCAGTCTTCCGCGCGCGGATCGAGAGCCATCCTCGTCGGCTCTCCTGTCCAGTTCATAGTTACCGTCGTCCTAACGACGGGGTGCGTCGCTGGCAAACGCCGCGAGCGAGCGCGCCAGTTTCGCGGGAATTTGCCGATTTCACCCGCAATTGACGGAATTGATTAGCAGCCAATTAGGATTAACCGCGGTCGCCAGGCGCGCTCGCCGCCGTTCCCGGCTCAATTTAACGAACGGGTAGGATTCCGGGGACCAGTCTGCCCCGTCGCCGACAGAACGGTTCGGCGAACACTACTCATGTTCATCCAGAAGGGAATGACAATGTCAGGTATCGTACTCTCTGCGTCGGTTCGCCAGAACCTGCTCTCGCTGCAGTCGACGGCTCAGCTCCTCGCCACCACGCAGAACAACCTCTCCACGGGCAAGAAGGTCAACTCGGCTCTCGACAATCCGACCAACTTCTTCACCGCCCAGGGTCTCGACAACCGCGCTTCCGACATCTCCAATCTGCTCGACGGCATCGGCAACGGCGTGCAGGTGCTGCAGGCCGCCAACACCGGCATCACCTCGCTGCAGAAGCTCGTCGACAGCGCCAAGTCGATCGCCAACCAGGTTCTGCAGAGCGCGGTGGGCTACTCCACCAAGTCGAGCGTGACCTCGACGGCTCTGACCGGCGCGACTGCCACCGACCTGCTTGGCTCCAGCTCGACGGCTGTGACCGGCTCGGTCGTGCAGAACGACAACACGACTCCGGCCGCCATCACCGGCTCGACCAAGCTGTCGGGCACGTCGGGCACCGCGTCGAACAACCTCGCCACCGGCATCACCTCCGGTGAGACGCTGGTCGTCAACGGCACCACCTTCACCTTCGTCACCGGCACGTCCTCGACGGGCACCAGCATCGGCATCGGCGACAGCGTCACCAACCTGCTGTCGGCGATCCAGTCCCAGACCGGCGTGACCTCGTCGATCACCGCAGGTGCGATCACCCTGACGCCGCCGGCGGCGGGATTGACGCTCTCGGGCAGCAGCGGCACCTTGGCCAAGCTCGGGCTGACTGCTGTCGGCGACGGCTTGGCAGGACAGACGCTGACGGTCGGCGCCACAGGAGGTGGCACGGCGACCAGCATCACGTTCGGCCTGGGGACAGGACAGGTCAAGTCGTTGAACGATCTCAACGCCGCCCTTGCAGCCAACAACCTGCAGGCGACGGTCGACTCGTCCACCGGCAAGATCACGCTCACCACCACGAACGACGCGGCCTCGGCCACGATCGGCACGATCGGTGGTACGTCGGCAGCCTCGAGCCAGGCCTTCAACGGTCTGACGGCGGCGGCTCCGGTGGCTGATACCACCGCGCAGACGCAGCGGGCGAGCCTGGTCTCCCAGTACAACAACGTGCTGGCGCAGATCAACACGACCGCGGCTGACGCTTCGTTCAACGGCATCAACCTGCTGAACGGCGACACGCTGAAGCTGACCTTCAACGAAACCGGCAAGTCGACGCTGTCGATCACCGGTGTCACGTTCAACTCGGCGGGCCTCGGCCTCTCGACGTTGACCTCGGGCACCGACTTCCTCGACAACAACTCGGCGAACAAGGTCATCGGCGTGCTCAACTCGGCGAGCTCCACGCTGCGCAACGAGGCCTCCACGCTGGGTTCGAACCTGTCGGTCGTGCAGGTCCGTCAGGACTTCAACAAGAACCTGATCAACGTGCTGCAGACCGGTTCGTCGAACCTGACGCTGGCCGACACCAACGAGGAAGCGGCCAACAGCCAGGCGCTGTCGACCCGCCAGTCGATCGCGGTGTCCGCCCTGTCGCTGGCCAACCAGTCGCAGGCGAGCGTGCTGCAGCTGCTGCGCTAAGGCGCGGACGGCACTCATCATCGGAGGCGGCGGGGCTGGTCCCCGCCGCTTTCGGCTAGACGATCCGGGATTCACGCCGGGCTCGATCGAAGTCGAAGGATGCTGCAGGCAAGCGCGGCGAGCGAGTGCAACGGCAGTCTCTTGTCGACGGGAGCGCAGCCTGCCGGCGATGCCGCTCCCGAAAGGAGACTCCCGAGAGGAGACTTGGGCCATGCCCTTGCGGGTCGAGCTGAAGCCTTTCGAACGAATCGTGATCGGCGACAGCGTGATCGTGAATTCGAACACGCGCGCGCGCTTCATTGTCGAAGGCGATGCGCCGATCCTTCGCGAACGTGACACCGTCACCGCGGAAACGGCCGATACACCGGCCAAGCGCCTCTATCTCTGCGTCCAGACGATGTATTTGAAGAACGACGCGATCCGCTATCGCGCGTCCTATCTCGCCTGCATGAACGAGTTGCGCAGAGCGCTTCCGGAAGCCGCCGGCCAGGCCGAGGCCGTGGACCGCCATGTCACCGAAGGCGCGCTTTACAAGGCCTTGAAAGAGATCAGGACGCTGATCGAGCGCGAGAGCTTTGCCGTCGTTCAGGCCGAAGCGGTGACCTGAGTCCGGCCGCAGCCGGAGCGAAGGCGCGAGGTCTTCGGCATCGGTCTCGTCCGTATTAGCACGGACATTAAAATTAACGGGACGGATAAAGGCCCCGCCTAACGATGGCAGCGAGGAAAGTCCGTTGAGCCGAGCGACGGGCGGTTTGATCCGCACGCCTTGGCGAAAGCACTGGACGGACCGTCGCTCTGACAGGATCAGCGATCGAGCCGCGATCGCAGCGCCAATTCTTGGAAGGCCAGTTTCATGGATGATCTGTTGCGTGAGTTCCTGACGGAGACCAGCGAGAGCCTGGATACCGTCGACAATCAGTTGGTGCGGTTCGAGCAGGAGCCGAACAACGCCAAGATCCTGGATAACATCTTCCGGCTGGTGCACACGATCAAGGGGACCTGTGGCTTCCTCGGCCTGCCGCGGCTTGAAGCGCTGGCGCACGCCGCCGAAACCCTGATGGGCAAATTCCGCGACGGCATGCCGGTGACCGGCGAGGCCGTCACGCTGATCCTGACTACGATCGACAGAATCAAGGACCTGCTCGGACAGCTCGAGGCCAACGAGGCAGAGCCCGAAGGCGAGGACCGCGACCTCATCAGCGAGCTCGAGG
The DNA here is from genome assembly GCF_032377575.1 of Bradyrhizobium sp. SZCCHNS2022. NCBI lineage: Bacteria > Pseudomonadati > Pseudomonadota > Alphaproteobacteria > Hyphomicrobiales > Nitrobacteraceae > Bradyrhizobium > Bradyrhizobium sp. SZCCHNS2022. The sequence continues at coordinate 6,187,339 of NZ_JAUHHZ010000001.1, forward strand.
CGATGGTCGAGCGCGGCATGGCCGCGATGGCCGCCGGCGAAGCCGCGCCGCCGGTCGCGCCCGCGGCTCCGGCCGCGCCGCCGGCACCTGCGGTGACGCAGGGCTCGCTGATCGACCAGACCCTGGAGCGTCCGCTGCGTCCGGGCGAGGTCTCGCTCGACGAGCTGGAGCGCGCCTTCCGCGAGACCGCGATCGAGACGCCGCCGGCGCATGAGACCGCGCCCGCGCCGAAGGCGTCCGCCCCGCAGGCCGCTGCGCCCAAGCCTGAGCCGGCGAAGGCGGAAGCAAAGGTCGAAGCGCCGAAGAAGGTGGCGCGGGCCAAGGCCAATGCCGACGGCGAGGTGCACGAGAACGACAAGGTCGCCAACCAGTCGATCCGCGTCAACGTCGACACGCTCGAACATCTGATGACGATGGTCTCTGAGCTGGTGCTGACGCGCAACCAGCTGCTCGAGATCGCCCGCCGCAACGAGGACACCGAGTTCAAGGTGCCGTTGCAGCGCCTGTCGAACGTCACCGCCGAGCTGCAGGAAGGCGTCATGAAGACGCGCATGCAGCCGATCGGCAATGCCTGGCAGAAGCTGCCGCGCATCGTCCGCGACCTCGCGACCGAACTCGGCAAGCAGATCGAGCTCGAGATGCACGGTGCCGACACCGAGCTCGACCGCCAGGTGCTCGATCTGATCAAGGATCCGCTCACCCACATGGTGCGCAACTCGGCGGACCACGGTCTCGAAACCCCCGCTGAGCGCGCGGCGGCCAACAAGCCGGACCAGGGCACGATCCGCCTCTCCGCCTATCATGAAGGCGGCCACATCATCATCTGCATCGCCGACAACGGCCGCGGCCTCAACACCGAGCGCATCAAGGCCAAGGCCCTCGCGAACGGCCTCGTCACCGAGGCCGAGCTCGAGAAGATGACGGAAGCGCAGATCCACAAGTTCATCTTCGAGCCGGGCTTCTCGACCGCCGCTGCCATCACCTCGGTCTCCGGCCGCGGCGTCGGCATGGACGTGGTGCGCACCAACATCGACCAGATCGGCGGCACCATCGACATCAAGTCGGTCGCCGGAGAGGGGTCGTCCGTCACCATCAAGATCCCGCTGACGCTGGCGATCGTCTCGGCGCTGATCGTCGAGGCCGGCGGCGATCGCTTCGCGATTCCGCAACTGGCCGTGGTCGAGCTGGTGCGTGCACGCGCCAACTCCGAGCATCGCATCGAGCGCATCAAGGACACGGCGGTCTTGCGCCTGCGCAACAAACTGCTGCCGCTGATGCATCTGAAGAAGCTCTTGAAGATCGATGACGGCTCGTCGTCGGATCCGGAGAACGGCTTCATCGTGGTGACGCAGGTCGGCAACCAGACCTTCGGCATCGTGGTGGACTGCGTGTTCCACACCGAGGAAATCGTGGTCAAGCCGATGTCGACCAAGCTGCGGCACATCGACATGTTCTCGGGCAACACCATCCTGGGCGACGGCGCGGTCATCATGATCATCGATCCGAATGGCATTGCGAAGGCGCTCGGCGCTGCCGGCTCGGCCTCGCAGGCGGTCGCCGACGAGCATTCCTCGCATCACATCATCGGCGGCGAGCAGCTCACGTCGCTGCTGGTGTTCCGCGCCGGCACGGCGCAGCCCAAGGCAGTGCCGCTGGCGCTGGTCACGCGTCTCGAGGAGATCGCGGCCGACAAGATCGAGATCTCCAACGGCCGTTACATGGTGCAGTACCGCGATCAGCTGATGCCGCTGGTGCAGATGGAGGGCGTGTCGGTGCAGACCACGGGATCGCAGCCGATCCTGGTGTTCGCCGACGAGACCCGCGCGATGGGTCTCGTCGTCGACGAGATCATCGACATCGTCGAGGAGCGGCTCAACATCCAGGTCTCCGGCGCCAAGGACGGCATCCTCGGCTCGGCCGTGATCAAGGGCCAGGCGACCGAGGTCATCGACGTCGGCCACTTCCTGCCGATGGCCTTCGCCGACTGGTTCATCCGCAAGGAGATGGCCACTGAGGCGCAGACGCAGTCGGTTCTCCTGGTCGACGACTCGCCGTTCTTCCGCAACATGCTGGCGCCGGTGTTGAAGTCGGCCGGCTACAAGGTGCGCACGGCGGCCTCTGCGCTGGAGGGGCTCGCCACGCTGCGCTCCGGGCACACCTTCGACATCGTCGTCACCGACATCGAGATGCCGGAGATGAATGGCTTCGAGTTCGCCGAGGCAATCCGCTCCGATCAGAACCTGCACCAGCTGCCGGTCATCGCGGTGTCGTCGCTGGTCTCGCCGGCGGCGATCGAGCGCGGCCGCCAGGCCGGCCTATATGACTACATCGCCAAGTTCGACCGGCCCGGCCTGATCGCGGCGCTGAAAGAACAGATCGAGGAACGGGCGCGCGCCGAAGCCAATCGGCGGGCCGCGTGACAGGAACGGGCAGGAGTAGCGTGCGATGAGCACCAAGATCGAAACCACCGAGGGCGCCGCCTCCGAATTCGTCACTGCCGTGATCGGCGGCCAGCTGTTCGGCCTGCCGATCTCGCGGGTGCAGGACGTGTTCATGCCGGAGCGGGTGACGCGGGTGCCGCTGTCGTCGGCCGAAATTGCCGGCGTCTTGAACCTGCGCGGCCGCATCGTGACCGTGATCGACATGCGGGCGCGGCTCGGCCTCGCCCGGGCCGACGATGGCAAGCCGCCGATGGCGGTCGGCGTCGATCTGCGCGGCGAGTCCTATGGCCTGCTGATCGATCAGATCGGCGAAGTGCTGCGGCTGCCCGAGGCCAGCCGGGAGGAGAACCCGGTGAACCTCGATCCGCGGATGGCGAAATTCGCAGGCGGCGTGCACCGCCTCGATGGCCAGCTGATGGTCGTCCTCGATGTCGATCGCGTGCTCGAAATCCTGCCGAAGGCAGCAATTGCCGCTTAGCCCGTCAACCATCCCATAGGGGAGACAAACATGAAGAGCTGTCTGGTCGTGGACGATTCCAGCGTGGTGCGCAAGATCGCGCGCCGCATCCTGGAGGAGCTGGGTTTCTCCGTGGTCGAGGCGGAGGATGGTGAGCGGGCGCTCGAGCTCTGCACCAAGGCCCTGCCCGATGCCATCCTGCTCGACTGGAACATGCCGGTCATGGACGGCTACGACTTCCTCGGACGCCTGCGCCGGCTGCCCGGCGGCGAAGGTCCGAAGGTCGTGTTCTGCACCACCGAGAACGACATCGACCACATCTCGCGCGCGCTGAATGCCGGCGCCAACGAGTACATCATGAAGCCGTTCGACAAAGAAATTGTCGCCGCGAAGTTCCAGGAAGTCGGTCTCATCCAGGCCCTGTCAGCCGAATCCGCCTGATCCCCTTCGTCTGCCCAGAAGAGGCCGTCCGTGAACCAGCCAGATTATGAATTCCTGCGCAAGCTGCTTCGAGACAAATCAGGTCTCGACCTGTCTGCCGACAAGCAATATCTGATCGAGAGCCGCCTGCTTCCTCTCGCGCGCAAGGCCGGCCTCGCCAGCATCAGCGACCTCGTCCAGAAGCTGAAGGACGGATCGAGTACGCTCATCAGTCAGGTCGTCGAAGCGATGACGACCAACGAGACGTTCTTCTTCCGCGACAAGGTTCCGTTTGATCACTTCCGCGACGTGATCATGCCGGAGCTCCTGAAGGCGCGCGCCAATCGCAAATCGATACGGATCTGGTGCGCCGCGTGCTCGACCGGCCAGGAGCCCTATTCATTGGCGATGTCGCTCAAGGAGATGAGCGGTGCGCTCGCCGGATGGCGTGTCGAGATCGTCGCCACCGATCTGTCCCAGGAGGTGCTGGAGAAATCCAAGGCCGGCCTCTACAGCCAGTTCGAGGTGCAGCGCGGGCTGCCGATCCAGCTTCTGGTGAAATACTTCAAGCAGGCCGGCGAGCTCTGGCAGATCAACTCCGACGTTCGCGGCATGGTCCAGCATCGTCAGCTCAACCTGCTGCACGATTTCTCGCAGCTCGGGACGTTCGACGTCGTCTTTTGCCGCAACGTGCTGATCTATTTCGATCAGGATACGAAGATCAACATCTTCGGCCGCCTTGCCAAGCTGATGGAGCCGGATGGTTTCCTGGTCCTTGGTGCAGCGGAAACCGTGGTCGGTCTCACCGACGTGTTCAAGCCGCTCGCGGATCGTCGCGGCCTTTACCGTCCGAGCGGCGTGGCCTCCACGGCGAAGCCGCCGCTTCCGGGCACGCCCAGGGTCGCGGCCGCCAGCCACTGATTGAGCGGGCGCCGTACGAGAGCAGGACACAAAGATGTCTGAAGAGAACAAAGGCACCGAGCGCGTCACCTTCAGCCGGGGCTATGATGTCTGCATCATGGGCATCGACGGGACTTGGCGGCGGGATTGTCAGCTCAATGCCATCTCGGACAACGACGCGGTCCTGACCGTCGAGGGGTCCATCCAGGGATTGAACCTCAAGGAGTTCTTTCTGCTGCTGTCCTCGACGGGACTGGCCTATCGGCGCTGCGAACTCGTCCGGGTCAATGGTTCCGAGATGGACATCCAGTTCATCAAGGGAAAGAACAAGAAGAAGCGGGGAGGCGTGTCCTCCGGCCAGGAAGCGACCGTCAACTAGCTCTCGTGCCTGCAGCTCCCCGGTTCGACCGCCTGCTGTTTGTGAGCTCCCGAGCGTGGAGCCCGCGCAGGACTCGAACCTCCTGCGCAAATCCTAAGCGCGGGGGCCGTTTTTCTTGACGGCGCTTTACGTCGCTGCAGGATCGGGTGTGTACGACAATGAAGTCAGTCAACTTTCCCAGGAACGGCCAATGTCGGTCATGAGTTCTCAGCCTTCAGCCAGCCGGCCCGCGGCTGTTGACGATGGCGATCGGCGCGCGCTGCAGCTTCTCGTCGTCGATGACGATGCGTCCCAGAGGACGCTGATCTCGCTGGCGGCCAAGCAGGCCGGCCATGCGGTGACGGTTGTTGCGACCTGCAGCGATGCGATCCGCGAGGTGCGCAACAAGCGCTTCGATTGCGTGACCCTCGATCTCATGCTCGAGGATGGGGACGGCACCGAGGTTCTCAAGGCGATTGCCGACAGCCGTTTTGCCGGCTCGGTCATCGTCATCAGCGGCATGGATGCGGCGCGGCGGATCGCGGCGCGGCTCTATGCCCGCTCACTCGGAATCGATCTGCAGAGTCTGCCCAAGCCGGTCGACCTTGCCGCATTGCGAATCTATCTCGCCAATCTCGGCAAGACGGCGCTCGGCCTGCCGGTGGTGCACACCTGGGGCGGCGTCGCGGCCGACAGTGTTGCTGCGAAGCATCGGTCGTGAGAGAGCTGCATCGGCTCGACGCCTGATCGATGAATCTCGACGGTATGCAACGTTCCCGTCCCACCTCCGCCTGATCAAAACACGGGCAATGCTGGCCGGTGCCCAGCCAATTTGTGTCGAATGCCGTGCAGAAATCCCATCGATGAAACCGTGTCGGTCCCGCGCGAACCGAGCGCTGCCCGACGCGCATGCCGTATGAGTTTGACTTCGATCATGATCGTGTCGGGGCCGATGTGTTTTGCAAGGCAGCATGTGATCCGCAACGACCGTCTTGAGATCGTGTCCATATCGTGTTCTCGTGATGACGGTCACCGGTCCGCAGCTACTACTTGTGGGTTTGGACCATAAGCCGTACAAATACGGGTGCCCAAACCACCTGACGAGTATGGTATCATAAGACGCGCTTTCATTGTTTCTTCTCCCTTTGCAAGAGCAATCGCCCATGGCCGAACAAACAACTTCCCGCGGTGAGATTTTTGTCGTCGATGACGACCCAGCCGTGCGCGACACCCTTTCGATGGTTTTGTCGGCTGGCGGGTATGAGGTGATCTGCTTCGCGGATGGCGCCGCGCTTTTGGCGGTGGCGCGAAGCCGGACTCCGTCCTGCATTCTTCTCGACGTGCACATCCCCGGGAAATCGGGGCTCGACATTCTGAGGGAACTTCACGGCGAGGATTATCCGGCGCCGATCTTCATGATCTCGGGTCAGGGCGACATCCCGATGGCGGTGAACGCCATCAAGAACGGCGCGCTCGACTTCATCGAGAAACCGTTCCGCGGCAGTGAGATCGTGGCCCGTCTGAATGAGGCGATCGGCGCGTTCGCGCGCCGCCAGAAGGAGAACGCCTCGCCAAAGATCGGATCATTGCATTTCCCCGGCCGGGAGCCGCTGACGCGGCGCGAGCGTGAGGTCCTGGAGCAGTTCACGGCGGGCGCCTCGAACAAGGAGGCCGGGCGAACGCTCGGCATCAGCCCGCGGACGATCGAGGATCATCGCGCCAACATCATGAAGAAGCTAGGTGCCCGCAACGCCGCCGACCTGATCCGTATCGTGATGACGGCGTCGCGCGCCAATTGAGGCTGTTGGCAAGGCCTCCCGAAGGCGGCTCTGTCGATGGCTCGCCGCGTGGCAGCCTCAGGCGTCCTGGTCGGCGAGCGCCTTGCGCACCATCTTGGCGAGCTCGGATTTGCGGTACGGCTTCGGCAGCAGCAGGATCCCCTCATCGAGCCGGCCGTGATGCACGACTGCATTCTCGGTGTAGCCGGAGGTGAACAGCACGCGCTGGCCCGGACGAAGCCGCTGGATCTCGGACGCGAGCTGACGTCCGTTCATCGTCCCGGGCATGATGATGTCGGTGAACAGCAGATCGAAATGCTCGCCGGCAGTGACGATCCCGAGCGCTTCGGCGGCGTTGCCGGCTTCGAGGGTCGCGTAGCCCAGCGCATGGAGCTGGGCGAGCACGTAGCCGCGCACCAGCCGATCGTCCTCCACCACCAGGATCGTTTCGTGGCCGCCTTCCACGGCCGGTGCGGTTCCCGACGACGGAGCAGACGCGCCCTCGCTGCCCGGCGGCAGGTACATGCGGATCGTGGTCCCGTGACCTTCCTCGCTGTAGATCCTGATGTGACCGGCCGACTGCTTTACGAAGCCGTACACCATCGACAGTCCGAGCCCGGTGCCCTTGCCGGGGCCTTTCGAGGTGAAGAACGGATTGAAGACCTTGTCGATGATGCCAGCCGGAATGCCGCTGCCGCTGTCGCTGACCGCAATCATCGCATAGCGGCCGGGCCTGACGTCGTCGTAGAGGCTCGCGTAGTTCTCGTCGAGTTCGGCCCAGCCGGTTTCCAGGATCAGCTTGCCGCCATTGGGCATGGCGTCGCGGGCGTTGAGCGCAAGATTGATGATCGCCGTGGCGAGCTGGTTGGGATCGACATGCGCCGCGCAGGTTTCGTCCTGGAACACGGATTCGATCTCGACCTGCTCGCCGAGCGTCGGCCGCAGCAGCTTGGCGGTGTCGATCATCAGCGTGTTGACGTCGACCTCGCGCGGCTGCAGCGGCTGGCGGCGTGCGAAGGCCAGCAGGTGCTGGGTGAGATCCGCGCCGCGCGCCGCAGCCTCGTCGATCATCCTGGTGATCGCGGCCAGCTGCGGCTCCTTGGCGACGGCCGCCGCGAGGATCTCGATCGTGCCGGTGATCACGGTGAGAATGTTGTTGAAGTCATGCGCGATGCCGCCGGTGAGCTGGCCGATCGCCTCCATCTTCTCGGACTGGCGGATCCGCTCCTCGGTCGCGATCTTGTCGGTGAGGTCGCGGAAGAAGCCGTTGAGCACGAAGCCGTTGCGCGTCTTCAACGCAGTGACGCTCAGCTCGGCCTTGAACTCGCGGCCGTCGCGCCGCTTCACCATGACCTCGCGCCGCCGGCCGACGCCCAGCGCGGAGGCCTGCCCGGTCATCACGATGCGGCCGAGCGCCGTACGCAATTCCTCGCCCTCGCCTTGGACCGTGATCACGTCGAACACGTCCTTGCCGAGGATCTCGGCGCGCGACCAGCCGAAGATCTTCTCGGCTTGCGAGTTCCAGTTGAGGATGGCGCCCTTGTCGTCGATCTGGACGAAGGCGTCCAGCGCGGTCTCGACGATGTTGCGGGCGAGCTGCTCGCTTTCGCGCAGCGTCTCCTGCGCCAGCCGGCTCTCCGTCATGTCGCGCCCGATGAAGAAGTGGCGTTGCACCGGCTCCGACCAGTTCGAGGTCCACGACAACGTCACGACGCGGCCGTCCTTGTGGATGTAGCGCGCGTCGGAGGTGCGGCTGCGCAGGCCCTGGCGTGAGGCGCGAAGCTCTTCGCGAGACTTGGCCAGATCGTCCGGATGGATGAAGTCGGCGCCGCTGCGGCCGATCATCTCGTCGGGCGTATAGCCGAGCGCCGCCTCGACGCTGGGCGAGACCTGCACAAGGACGCCGCTGCGATCGGTGATCAGGATCAGATCCTGCGACGTCTCGAAAATGCGTCGGCGCTCTTCGGTCTGTTGTTGCAGCGCCTGCTCGGTCCTGCGGCTCGCGGTGATGTCGCGTGCGATCTTTGATGCGCCGATGATCTGCCCGGATGGAGACTTGATCGGAGAGACGCTGAGCGAGACCAGGATGTGCTCGCCGTCCTTGCGGATGCGAACCGTCTCGAAGGCCTGGATCCGTTCGCCGCGCGCAACGCGCAGCAGGATGTCCTGCGCTTCGGTCATCCGGTCCGGCGGGACGACGAAATCGGCCTGGCGGCCCACGGACTCTTCGGCAGAGTAGCCCAGCATGGCCTCTGCCGCCGGATTCCAGCCGGTGATGGTGCCGTCGAGCGCCAGTGTGACGATCGCATCGTTCGACGATTCGACCGCGGCGCTATAGAGACGCTCGCGCGCGGCGAAATGATCGCGGGCCGCTTCGGTCAGATAGTGCTCCTGGACCTCACGCTCCAGCTCGGCGGTCTTGCTCCGGACCTCGTCGAGCACGCGGGCGAAGGCGCGCGCCAGCACGCCGGTCTCGCCCACCGCCTCGAGCGGGATCTTCACCGTCTCGCCGCGTCCGACCCCCTCGACCGCCTGGGTCAGTTGGTTGATCGGCCGCGTCAGGGATCGCGCGACCACGAAGGCCAGCGCCGCCGCGCACAGCATCGCGATCAGGCCGACCTCGATGGCCGTCTTGCGGATGGCGAGCGCGGGCGCCATGAAGGCGGTGTTCGGGATCGTCTCGATCACCGCCACCCATTCCTGCCCGGCGAGCAGGGCCGGCGCGAAGGCAACGCCGCCGGGACGATCGGCATCGTCGTGCAGGATCCGGGCAAAGCCTTCCGTCGTGCCGGTCGCACCGGCGAGCGTCGGGAAGTCGTCCTGCCAGCGCGTCGAGCCGCCGCGTTTCGACGCGAACTCGCGGTCGGATTCGGGATGGAAGAGATAGTCGCCGCGGGCGTTCACGACATAGAGCTGAGCGCCCGGACGCGCGGCGTTGCGCAGATGCGCGAACACCGGGCGCATGTCGAGATCGACCATCAGGATGGCGAAGGGCTTGCCGTCCGGCGCGAACACCGGGGTGCCGACGCACAGCATCGGGACCCCGGTTCTGGGATCCGTGGTGTTGCCGTCGAGAACGACCGGGGAAATTCGAATGCCCCCTGGCGGCAGACTCAGCGTCTCCTTGATGTAGTTGCGCTCGCCGCGTGTGATCAGCTCGTTCTCGGGGACAATGCGAACGGTGCCGCCCGGTCCGAGCCGGTCGACGCGGATCAGTTCGCGATAATCGTTTTCGATCCCGACCAAGCGGATCATCGCATAGGTCTGCTTGGCCTGCAGCTCGGCGAAATAGCGCATCGCGACCCGCTCGCGCCACGACTGTGCCGGCAATCCCTCGCGCGGATCGGGAGCGCCGGTCTTCAGCGTGCGCACCAGTGTCGCGAGGTTGGGCGAGGCGCGATAGCCGTTGATGTCGTTGCGGGCGCCGCCGACATAGTTCTCGAGCTCGTTCGCCATCAGGCGGGAATGCGATTCGATACGGTCCAGCGCCCGCGGCAGCAGCGCCCGTTCGAGGCTGCGGTAGCCCAGCCAGCCGACGGCGAACACTGCAATGGCCACCAGCAGGATCATTGCGATCGCCAGCCGCGTCGTCAGGGTCATGCGGCCGAAGCCGCGGGCCTTGCTCGTGCCGCGGGTGTTGCTCAGCGCAGGCTCGCCGGCTCTGCTCTCAGGAGTTCGGAACAGCATCGTTGCCTGGCCGGGGTGGAGCAGATGGCTTCCCTGCCGGCGCCAGGCAATCGGAGACCATCGCCAGGAGGGTGGCCGGTTTGAACGGCTTGGGCAACGCGGAAACGGCTCCCAGCTTGGTGGCCATGGTAAGATAGTCAGGCTCCGAAACCGAGTTCGGAGCGTGCGAGCGGCCCGAGGTCATGATGATCGGAACGCCCGGCGTCTGCTTGAGGATCATCCGCATCGCCTCGAGCCCGTCCATGCCCGGCATGAAGATGTCCAGGATCACCAGATCGAACCGCTCGTTGCCGAACCGGGCGAGGGCCTTCTGGCCGTCGCTCGCGATCCCAACGGCATGGCCCGCGTGCTCGAGCACGCGCTGAATCGTCAGCTGCATGACCGGATCGTCGTCCACGACCAGTATCTTCGCCACGCTTTGCGCCTCCCGAACGGCCGGCAGCAAGACCACCAACGGTCAGTTGTAAAGGTTTTGCCCAATTTGCGGCGCGCCGCAAGCGCTTCGCGGCTCAAGTCACATGCGGGATCGGCGGATTTGAGCGGCACGTGCACGCAATGCAGGCGGCCCGTTGGCGGCCGGGGTTCACCGCGCGGTGCTGCTCGAACGAGGTCTCTGCCTCACAATGAGGCACTCGCGCCGTAGTTGTACGGCTGGAACGCTTCACATTCGCTTAATTCGACCAGGAGAAAAGTCATCGAGGCTCGCGCTCTGCTTGTATTGGGGGCGTAGGCTTGGCTGCACAACCTTTGGGCACATCGTATCGATCTTGCGATCATGGATGGTCGGTTGAAGCCGTGTTGGGAGTGTTTGGGGGATTGAAATGTTTGGCTTCGTTTCCAACGTCAAAATTCAGAGCCGGCTGCTTGCCGGCTTCGGTCTGATTTGCACATTGCTCGCCTGCGCCGTCGGCTATTCCGCCTATGCCGTTTCCGACGTCGCGCAGAAATTTCGCAAGATCGTCGAGCTGAGATCGCCGGTGGCGATCGGCAGCACCCAGCTGGTCGGCGACCTCCATGCCACGCTCGCGGCGCTGCGGGGCTATCTGCTCACGGGCGATGCCGAGATGAAGCAGCGGCGGGCGTCGATGTGGGTGGAGTTCGACAAGTCGATCCAGGATTTCGACCGCCTTGCGGACAAGCTCAGGGTCCCTGCCAACCGCGCCTTGTGGGCGGAAGCCAAGCCGCTGCTGGCTGAGTTCAGAGCGGCCCAGGACAAGGCCGAGGCGGTCGCCTTCACTCCCGATGCCTATCCGGCGACGAAGCTGCTCGGGACCGAGGCGTCGCCGCTGATCGCGACCATGTTCGCCGAAGTCACCAAGATGATCGACGAGGAGAGCTCCCTGGAGGCGACGCCAGAGCGGAAGCGTCTGCTCAAGACCATGGCCGACCTGCGCGGCAACCTCGCCGCGGCGGGCTCGCAGCTCAGGCTCTACGTCGCCTCGGGGGATGTCTCGGACCGCGACAAGTTCGCCGGTCCCTATAGCAACTACAAGAACGCGGTTGCGATCATCACGTCCCAGGCGGGCCTGCTGACACCGTCGCAGAAGGCCGCGTTCGACAAGGTGACCAAGGCGAGCGAAGCGTTTGCGGCACTTCCCGACAAGATATTCGCGCTGCGCCAGTCGCCGCAATGGAATGCCTCCGTGTTTCTGCTGGCGACCGAAGCGGCGCCGCGTGCGAACAAGCTGCTGGAGATTCTGGACGGCAAGCCGCGGCCGGACGGAACCTTCGGCGACGGCATGAAAACCAATCAGCAGGACGTGTTGGTCAAGGAGTCCGCCGACGTGGCGGCGTTGATCGAGCGCCTTCTGGCGGCGGAATGGACGCTGCTCGCGATCGGGCTGGTGCTCGGCGTCCTCGTCGCCGTCCTGGTGGCGCGCTCGATCACGAAGCCGATCCGGGAATTGGTTGCCGACTCGGCTCGCCTGTCGGAAGGGGATACGACGGTGGCGTTCGACACGGCCGAGCGTGCCGACGAGATCGGCGATGTGTCGAAGGCGGTGGCGAAGTTCCGCGACAACGTGATCGCGCAGCAGCAGGCCTCGTCCAACTACGTCCGCGAGGCCGAGGCGCGCGACGCCATGAACCGCAACATGGAAGCCGCGGTCGAAGCATTCCGCGTCAAGTCGACGGAGCTATTGTCTGAGGTCGATGACAACGTCAGCGTGATGAAGAACACTGCGGAGTCGCTGACGGGGATTGCGGGCCATGCCACCGAGCAGGCTGCTTCTGCGGCCGGCGCTTCCGAGAAGACAGCCGTCAACGTGCAGACGGTCGCAGCCGCCGCGGAGCAGCTGACGAGCTCCATCGTCGAGATCGGCCGTCAGATCGAGCTGTCCAACTCCACGGTGCGCAACGCCAATGCAACGACGGCCCGGTCGGAGGCCGAGATCGAGGGGCTGGCGCAGGCGGCGCAGAGCATCTCGACGGTCGTCGATCTGATCCAGGCGATCGCGGCCCAGACCAATCTTCTTGCGCTCAACGCGACCATCGAAGCCGCCCGCGCCGGCGAGGCCGGGCGCGGCTTTGCCGTCGTCGCACAGGAGGTGAAGTCGCTGGCCGAGCAGACCGCCAAGGCGACGCAGGAGATCGGCCAGCACGTGCAGGGCATCCAGAACTCGACCAGCAACGCCGTCGCCTCGGTGAAGGAAGTCTCGACCGCGATGCGTCAGATGGCGGATGTCACGACCGCCATCGCCAGCGCCGTCGAGCAGCAGGGCGCGGCGACCCGCGAGATCTCGCACAATGTCCAGATGGCGGCCTCCGGCAGCAAGACGCTTGCAGCGAACATCTCGACCGTCAGCGGTGCGATCGAGGAGACCAGCGAGTCCGCCGCAAGCGTCCGCAATGCGTCGACCAACGTCTCGCGCGTGGCCGAGAGTCTGTCCGCCGAGGTGCAGGAGTTCTTCAAGCGGCTGCGCAGCGGTGCGCTCGATCGCCGTGTCGCTGATGATCCGAACTATCGCGGGCCGGAGCGACGCGCCAATCATGTCGCGGGGCAGCAGCGCCGGCGGGCGGGGTGACGTCGCGGCGCCCTCGCCCGACGATCCCAGCTAACCGCTGAGATAATCCGGCCAGAGAGCGCGGATCGTGGCGAGATCGCTGAGCGTGCCCGTGAGGTGTTCGCGCAGGTGGGCCTGCGCTTCGTCCGGCTGGCCGGCTGCGATCGCGTCGACGATCTGCTTGTGATGGCGCAGGATGGTCTGCGCCTTGCCGGGCGAGGGCAGATGCAGCCGCCGCAGGCGGTCGATGTGGCCGCTGCGGCTGCGCACCAGGGTCCATAGCTCGTGCTTGTCGGCGGCGGTATAGAGCCGCTCGTGAAAGGCGTTGTCGGCGATCGTAAACGACGCGAAGTCGCCGTCCTTGGCGAACCGTCGCTGCTGAGCGATCAGCCCGAGCAATTCGTCGACGGGCGCAACGGCAGGCGTCAGCGCCAGCAGCCGGACGATCTCGAGCTCGAGCGCCTGGCGCAGAAACTGCGCCAGTTGGGCGCGGGCCACGTCGATGCGGCTGACCAGCGTCGCATGCTGCGGGAAAATCTCGACCAGCCCTTCCTCCGCCAGCCGCATCAGCGCGTCCCTTATCGGGGTCGAGCTCAGTCCGAACTCCGCCTGCAGCGCGACGCGCGACAACGGCGCGCCCGGGGGCAGCGCCAGGGCGAGGATCTGGTCCCGCAGCCGCTCGAACACCTGCGGCGCTGCGCGCCGGCTCGGATCGAGCCGTTCGGGAAGAGCTGCGTGAGGCGTCGCGGGCTGGGCCATGAGGATCGAACGTCCGGCTCGAATGTCGCAGGGCGCAAAACGGCGCTTGTCAGAGATGCACTAATGCATTAGTGCATCTCCCGGCCGGCCGTCAAGAAGGAGCCGGGCACGCGAGGAGGGATGTCCCATGTTCGATAGATTCGGGCGCTCGGCCCTACGAGCCGCAGGCTTGCTGGCCGCCATGCTGGTGACGGCGTCCTGGAGCGCCGTGGCGCAGGCGCAGCAGAAGACCGAAGTCTCGCTGTCGCGGCAGCCCGGCATCTTCTATATGCCGAGCCACATCATCGAGAAGAACAAGCTGATCGAGAAGCACGCCGCCGCCCTCGGCCTGCCCGGCGTCACGACCAAGTGGCTGACCTTCTCCGGCGGCGGGGCTCAGACGGATGCGCTGCTGTCGGGCAGTGTCGACATCCTCAACACCGGCACCGGCAATCTGCTCTTGCTGTGGGACCGTACCCGCGGCGGCGTGAAGGGCATCGTCGCGACCTCGGCGCAGCCGATGACCTTGATCAGCCGTGATCCCAACATCAAGTCGATCAAGGATTTCGGCCCCAGCGACAAGATCGCGGTGCCGACCGTGAAGGTCTCCACCCAGGCCATTGTGCTGCAGATCGCCGCAGCCGAGGCGTTCGGCGCCGATCAGTGGAACAAGCTCGACGCCAACACCGTGCAGCTCGGCCATCCCGACGCCTACACGGCGCTCAGCAATCCGCAGCACGAGGTCCATAACCATTTCTCGATCCCGCCCTATACGTTCCTCGAACTGAAGAACGTCCCCGGCGCGCATGTCGTGATGAATTCGCCCGACGTCATGGGCGGCCCACTGAGCCAGGCGCAGTTCTTCACCACCACCAAGTTCGCCGACGCCAATCCGAAGATCATCCAGGCCGTGCGAGACGCCACCAAGGAAGCGCAGGATCTGATCCGTAGCGACACCAAGACGGCGGTCGAGATCTACAAGGAGATTACCGGCGACAAGACCTCGGTCGAGGACCTGCTGGCCTGGCTCAAGGAGCCCGGCATGATGGAGTGGAATCTGGAGCCGCAGGGCACGATGAAGTTCGCCGCCCACCTCGCCAAGATCGGTACCATCAAGACCCAGCCGAAGGCGTGGACCGACTATTACCTGCCCGTCGCGCACGACCTGAAGGGCAACTGATGTCCGCGCTTCTCGATGTCGACGGCGTCACGCTACGCTACAAGACCTCCAGCGCCGTGATCACGGCGACGGAGCGGGTCGGCTTCTCGGTCGACCGCTCCGACCGCTTCGTGCTGCTCGGTCCTTCGGGCTGCGGCAAGTCGACTCTGCTCAAGGCCGTCGGAGGCTACATCAAGCCGAGCGAAGGCCGCATGCGCATCAACGGCCGCGAGATTACAGGGCCCGGCGCCGACCGCATGATGATCTTCCAGGAGTTCGATCAACTGCTGCCGTGGAAGACGGTGCTCGCGAACGTGATGTTCCCGCTGCTGACGGCGCGGCGCATGCCGCGCAAGGAGGCCGAGAGCCGTGCCCGCGCCTACATCGAGAAGGTCGGCCTGACGCGCGTCGTCGATGCCTATCCGCACACGCTGTCCGGCGGCATGAAGCAGCGCGTCGCGATCGCACGCGGCATGGCGATGGAGCCGGACATCTTGCTGATGGACGAGCCATTCGCGGCGCTCGACGCGCTGACGCGGCGGACCTGCCAGGACGAACTGCTCCAGCTCTGGAATGAAACGAAGTTCACCGTAATGTTCGTGACGCATTCGATCGCGGAAGCGATCAAGATCGGCAATCGCATCCTGCTGCTGTCGCCGCATCCTGGCCGGGTCAAGGCCGAGGTGATCGACGTCGACAAGATCTCGGCCGACGACGGCAGCGCTGCGCGACTGGAAAAGCAGATTCATGATCTCCTGTTCTCCGAACCCGCCGCGGCGCATTGAGGGCATCTCCCATGGCTGACGCCAAGATCATCCTGCGCGATACGTCGGCGGCCAGTGCAACGCCGGCCGACGTCGAGCGCAAACTAAGCGTGTTCGAGCTGTTGTGGAACGACGGCTTCGTGCGCAAGAGCCTGATCATCGTCGTGCTCGCGGCGATCTGGCAGGCCTATGGCAGCTATCTGGACAATCCCCTGCTGTTCCCGACCTTCTCCGACACCATCGCGGCGCTGTGGGAGAAGGTGCGCGACGGCACCATTCCGATGCGCGCCTGGACCTCTCTGAAGGTGCTCTTCATGGGTTATGCGGCCGGCATCGTGCTCGCCGCGATCCTGACCGTGCTCGCGATCTCGACCCGCATCGGCACTGATTTCCTCGAGACCGTCACCGCGATGTTCAACCCGCTGCCGGCGATCGCGCTGTTGCCGCTCGCTTTGATCTGGTTCGGACTCGGCAGCGGCAGTCTCGTGTTCGTGCTGATTCATTCGGTCCTGTGGCCGGTCGCGCTCAATACCCATTCCGGCTTCAAGAGCGTGTCGAACACGCTGCGCATGGTCGGTCGCAATTACGGCCTCAGCGGATTTTCCTATGTGATCCGGATCCTGATCCCGGCGGCGTTCGGCGCCATCCTCACCGGCCTGAAGATCGGCTGGGCCTTTGCCTGGCGTACCCTGATTGCCGCGGAGCTGGTATTCGGCGTGTCCTCTGGGCAGGGCGGCCTCGGCTGGTTCATCTTCGAGAACCGCAATCTGCTCGAGATCCCTGCGGTGTTCGCCGGCCTCCTGACGGTCATCCTGATCGGCCTCGTGGTCGAGAACCTGATCTTCCGCACCATCGAGCGCAAGACAGTGCTGACCTGGGGCACCCAATCATGACCGAACGCAAGCAACCCGACCAGCTGCGCAGCGCGCGCTGGTTCGCGCCCGACGATCTCCGCTCCTTTGGTCATCGCTCGCGGGCGATGCAGATGGGCTATGCCCAGGAGGAGTGGAATGGCCGCCCGGTCATCGCCATCGTCAACACCTGGTCCGATGCCCAGCCCTGCCACATGCATTTCAAGCAGCGCGTCGATGACGTGAAGCGCGGCGTGCTGATGGCTGGCGGCTTCCCGATCGAGCTGCCGGCGCTGTCGCTGTCGGAGTCGCTGCTGAAGCCGACCACGATGCTCTATCGCAACATGCTGGCGATGGACGTCGAGGAGCTCCTGCGCGGCCACCCCGTCGACGGTGTCGTGCTGATGGGCGGCTGCGACAAGACCACGCCGGCGCTGCTGCTCGGCGCCACGAGCATGAACCTGCCGGCGATCTATCTGCCCGCCGGGCCGATGCTGCGCGGCAATTGGAAGGGCAAGACGCTCGGCTCCGGCTCCGACGCCTGGAAGTACTGGGACGAGCGCCGCGCCGGCAAGCTGTCGGAGGCCGATTGGAGCGCGATGGAGGCCGGCATCGCCCGCAGCCACGGCACCTGCATGACCATGGGCACGGCCTCGACCATGACCGCGATTGCGGAAGCGATCGGCATGACCCTGCCGGGCGCATCGTCGATCCCCGCCGCTGATGCCGAGCACATCCGCATGAGCTCGGAATGCGGCCGCCGTGTCGTCGAGATGGTCTGGGAGGATCTGACGCCTGCGAAGATCCAGACGCGCGAAGCGTTCGAGAACGCGATCGCGGTGGCGATGGCGATGGGCTGCTCGACCAACGCCATCATCCATGTGATCGCGCAGGCGCGCCGCGCCGGCGCCGATATCGGCCTCGACGATTTCGAGGCCGCCAGCCGCAAGGTGCCGGTGCTCGCCAATGTCCGGCCGAGCGGCGACACTTATCTGATGGAGGATTTCTACTATGCCGGCGGTCTGCCCGGACTGATGAGCCGGATGACCGAGCACCTCCATCTCGACTGCCTCACCGCCAACGGCCGCACGCTCGGCGACAACATCAAGGACGCCGGCGTCTACAATGACGACGTGATCCGCCCGCAATCGAACCCGATCTATCGCGAGGGCGCGCTCGCCGTGCTCAAGGGCAATCTCGCCCCCGACGGCTGCGTCATCAAGCCCTCGGCGTGCGATCCGCGCTTTCTCAAGCATACCGGCCCGGCGCTGGTGTTCGACGACTATCCCTCGATGAAGAAGGCGATCGACGATCCCGATCTCGAGGTGACGGCCGACCACGTGCTGATCCTGCGCAATGCCGGGCCGCAGGGCGGACCGGGGATGCCGGAATGGGGCATGCTGCCGATCCCGACCAGGCTGGTAAAGCAGGGCGTGCGGGACATGGTGCGGCTGTCGGATGCGCGCATGAGCGGCACCAGCTACGGCGCCTGCATCCTGCACGTCGCGCCCGAGTCCTACATCGGCGGTCCGCTCGCGCTGGTCCGCAACGGCGATCGGATCACGCTCGACGTCGCCGCGCGCACGATCAATCTCGATGTCGCCGCGGATGAGCTGGCGCGCCGCCGCGCTGCCTGGACGCCGCCAACACCGCGCTTCGAGCGCGGCTATGGCTGGATGTTCGCCCGCCACATCAGGCAGGCCAATGACGGCTGCGACTTCGACTTCCTCGAGACCGGCTTCGGCGCGCCCGTGGGCGAGCCGGCGATCTATTAGTTCAATTGTCATTCCGGGGTGCCGCGGAGCGGCGAGCCCGGAATCCATGACCACGATCGGGAGTATGGATTCCGGGCTCGCGTTGCGCGCGCCCCGGAATGACGACCGGAGAGAGCATCACATGACCAAACTCAGCACCGCCACCCGCAACAAGCTCAAGACCGTCTCGACGGCCACCGTCGCCACCGCGCTGTTCAAGCGCGGCCTGCGCATCCAATGCATCCAGAACGTTCATCCGCTGAGCTCAGAGCAGCCGACCATGGTCGGCGAGGCCTTCACGCTGCGCTACATCCCGGCGCGCGAGGACCTCAACACCATCGAGGTGTTTCGCGATCGCGGCCATCCGCAGCGCAAGGCGGTGGAGGATTGTCCGCCCGGCGCGGTGCTGGTGATGGACAGCCGCAAGGACGCGCGCGCCGCCTCGGCCGGCGCGATCCTGGTGAGCCGCCTGCAGCAGCGCGGCGTCGCCGGCGTCGTCACCGATGGCGGCTTCCGTGACGCGGCCGACATCGCCCGGCTCGGCATCCCCGCCTTCCATCAGCGGCCGAGCGCGCCGACCAATCTCACCTTGCACCATGCGATCGAGATCAACGGCCCGATCGC
This sequence comes from Bradyrhizobium sp. SZCCHNS2022, assembly GCF_032377575.1. Classification (NCBI taxonomy): domain Bacteria; kingdom Pseudomonadati; phylum Pseudomonadota; class Alphaproteobacteria; order Hyphomicrobiales; family Nitrobacteraceae; genus Bradyrhizobium; species Bradyrhizobium sp. SZCCHNS2022. Next base: position 6,206,272 of record NZ_JAUHHZ010000001.1, read on the forward strand.
CTGCGGCGACGCGCCGGTGTTTCCCGGCGACGTGATCCTCGGCGATTCCGACGGCGTCATCGTCATCCCCGCGCATCTCGCCGACGAGATCGCGGAGGAGACCTTCGAGATGACCGCGTTCGAGGACTTCGTCGCCGAGCAGGTCGCGAACGGCCGCTCCATCCTCGGCCTCTATCCGGCCACCGACCCGCAGACGCCGCAGGACTTCGCCGCCTGGCGCGCGAAGAACGGCCGGTAGCGGTCCTGACATTCCGCTGTCGGCCTGGCGAGCATGGGCGTCGATGAGCTGCGATGCGCGATCACGATTGTGCAGCGATCTCATCGCCCATTCGCTGTGCAGCGCCTGCCTTGCAAATGACTCCGAACAAACCCCGTAAATTCACGGTCCCTTAAAGGCGGTCATCTACAGCTTCGAAAGTCCCGGGGCGGTCGACGCACATGACGGTGCGGCGGCGTGGGATGGATGGGGGCTGGCGTGGCGGAGGCTACGCATCCCGCATGGGGTGATCGACGATGAGCGGAATGAAGATCAAGACCCGGCTGTATTTCGGGTTCGGAGTCCTGGTGGCGCTGGCGCTGCTGTTGGCCGGATTTGGCTTGTGGCAGTCGGGAGTCGTGTCCGGGCGTGTCGAGCAACTCGGCGCAGAGGCGCAGAACGCGCTTCGGGTCGGCAAGATATCGAGCGAGATGCAGGCGATTCGGCGTGCTCTGCTGCGCTATCAATTCGATCAGGATGCGGCCGCCTTCGCCGAAGCCGAGCAGCGGCTGAACGCCACCGAGACGCTGCTGCAGGCCGCGCTCAAGGAGACCGAAGCGGCAGATCGCAGCGGTGCCTATCGACAGTTGCAGAAGAGCGTTGCCGCCATTCTCGACGCCCGGACCGCGCTCGGTGGCGCGGTACAGGCCTATGCGGCCGGCAGAGAGGCGCTGTTCGCCGAAGGCGATCGCATGACGGGGGACGTCCAGCGGTTCCTGGAGGCGATGCAGGCAAGCGATTTCGCCGATGCCGCGCGCACGTTGGAAAGCCGCGTGCTGCTGGTGCGGGTTGCCAATTGGCGCTTCCTGGCCACCCGGGAGCTGAAGGGACGAGACACCTTCAAGGCCAATCTCCGCAGCGCGCTGACGCAGGTCGCCGAGCTCGAGCAGCGCGAACTCGCGCCAGCCCAGACGAAGCTGCTGGAGCTGGTCAAGCAGGGCTTGTCACGTTACGCCGATGCCTTCGACAAGACCGCCGTCAGCATGCTGCGCGGCGACGAGGTGTACTACAAGGACGTGGCCCCTCTGACCGCGTCGGCGGTCGAGATCATCGATCGCGCCGAGCGCGACATCCGCGCTGCTTTTACCGGGGCGGTCAAGGAGACCAACCAGCAGATCGGCCACGCGACCACGCTGCAGCAGGTGGCGGCGGTTGCCGCCGGGCTTCTCGGTCTGTTGATCGCGTTCCTGATCGCGCGGGGCATCAGCAATCCCCTGATGTCGCTGGTCCGCGATGCGCACAGGCTGTCGGGCGGCGATACCAGCGTCGAATTCCTCGACGCCCGCCGTGGCGACGAGATCGGCGACGTCGCCAAGGCGGTCGCCAACTTCCGCGACAACGTCATTGCGCAGCAGGAGACCGCGCGAGAGGTGACGCAGGCTGCCGCTCAGCGCGATGCCGCGAACCGCAACATGGAGGCCGCCGTCGAGCAGTTCCGCCGCGCCTCCGAGCAACTGTTAGGCACGGTCGGCGACAACGCCGGCAAAATGCGGCAGACGGCCGAAGCGCTGACCGCCGTCGCCGGGGAGGCGACACAGCAGGCCTCCGCCGCGGCGCAGGCCTCAGAGCAGACCGCCAGCAACGTCCAGACCGTGGCCTCGGCCGCCGAGGAGCTGGCCGGCTCGATCCAGGAGATCGGTCGCCAGATCGAGCGTGCCAATTCGACGGTGCGCGCCGCCGGCACTGTGACCGCACGCTCAGAGGGCGAAATCGAAGGGCTGGCGCAGGCCGCCCAGAGCATCTCCTCCGTCATCGATCTGATCCAGGCGATCGCCGCGCAGACCAATCTGCTCGCGCTCAATGCCACGATCGAGGCAGCTCGTGCCGGCGACGCCGGCCGCGGCTTTGCCGTGGTGGCTCAAGAAGTGAAGTCGTTGGCCGAGCAGACCGCCAAGGCCACCCAGGAGATCGCGCACCACGTCCAGGGTATCCAGACCTCGACCGGCACCGCGGTGGCCTCGGTCAAGGAGGTCGGGCAGGCGATGCGCCAGATCGACGAGGTCACCTCGGCGATTGCGACCGCCGTCGAGCAGCAGGGCGCCGCAACCCGCGAGATCTCGCAGAACGTCCAGATGGCCGCTGCCGGCACGCAGACCCTCGCCGGCAACATTGCCACGGTGGGTCAAGCCATCCTCGAAACCAACCGCTCCGCCGACCACGTGCTCGGCGCGTCCGGAAATGTCTCCCATGCCGCGGATGCGCTGGCGTCGGAGGTCCAGGCGTTCTTCGCCCGCCTGCGCGACGGCAGCGCGAGTCGGGTCCGAAACGTGGCGTGACGACCTGAGTCAGTCGTCCGCCGCGTGTCCTTGTCGCATGGCTGATCGCTCAGCCTCAGGCGATCCCGGTCAGGAACGGGTTGGTCATCCGCTCCTGACCGAAACTCGAGCCGGCGCCGTGGCCGCAAATGAAGCCCACGTCGTCGCCGAGCGGCAGCAGCTTGTCCTTGATCGAGCGGATCAGCGTGTCATGGCTGCCGCCGGGCAGATCGGTGCGGCCGACCGAGCCGTTGAACAGCACGTCCCCGACATGGGCGAAGCGCATCGCCTTGTTGAAGAATACGACGCTGCCGGGCGAATGGCCGGGGCAATGCAGGATGTCGAACGTGAGCTCGCCGATCTCGACCGTGTCGCCTTCCTCCAGCCAGCGGTCGGGCGTGACGTCGCGCACGCCCGTGATGCCGAAACGCGCGCCGCTGGCGACGACGTTGTCCAGCAGGAACTTGTCGGCGATGTGTGGGCCCTCGATCGGCACCTTCAGCGCATCGCGCAGATCGGCTGCGCCCCCGACGTGATCGATATGGCCATGCGTCAGCCAGATCTTCTCCACCGTGACCTTGGCCTGCGCGATCGCCGCCTGGATGTTCGGCACGTCGCCGCCGGGATCGATCACGATCGCCTTCTTGGTCGCCTCGCACCACAGGATGGTGCAGTTCTGCTCGAATGGCGTGACGGGCACGATCATCGCGCCGGCCTTCGCCTTGGTCTGGTTCTGCTCGCTCATGGCGTCAGCATGCCGATTTTTCGCAATGCGCCAAGCGAAAAACGTCGGCTCGGGGTCGTCAGAAAGGCGGCGCGGACGGTTGTGTGAACCCGCCGCCGGTTCCTGCGTTGGGCCGCACGGTTGCGAGCAGAAAGCGGTTCGAAATGGCGGAGCACGGCGCCTGGTGGCGCGAGGGGATTTTCTACCAGATCTATCCGCGCTCGTTCCAGGATAGTGACGGCGACGGGGTCGGTGACATCACCGGCATCGTTCACCGTCTGCCTTATCTGATGACACTCGGCGTCGACGCGATCTGGCTGTCGCCGATCTTTACCTCGCCAATGGCCGATTTCGGTTACGACATTGCCGATTACACCGGCATCGATCCGCTGTTCGGGACGATGGAGGATTTCGATGCGCTGGTGAAGGCGGCGCATGATGGCGGACTCAAGGTGATCCTCGATCTCGTGCCGAACCACACCTCGGATCAGCATCCGTGGTTCCTGCAGGCGCGTCAGTCGCGCGACGACCCGCATCGCGACTGGTACATCTGGCGAGATCCCGCTCCGGACGGCGGCCCGCCGAACAACTGGCTGTCGGAATTCGGCGGCAGCGCGTGGCAGTTCGATGAGGCGACGGGGCAGTATTACTATCACGCCTTCCTGGCGCAGCAGCCCGACCTCAACTGGCGCAATCCGGCGGTACGCGCGGCAATGTATAACGTCATGCGGTTCTGGCTGCGCAAGGGAGTCGACGGCTTTCGCGTCGACGTGATCTGGCACCTGATCAAGGACGCCGAGTTTCGCGACAATCCGGCCAATCCCGACTATCACGGCGGCCGGCCGCCGCATGTGCAGATCATCTCGCGTTATTCCGCCGATCAGCCGGAGGTGCACGAGGTGGTCGCGGAATTGCGCGCGGTGGTCGACGAATTCGATGACCGCGTGCTGGTCGGCGAGATCTATCTGCCGGTCGAGCGGCTCATGAGCTACTACGGCAAGGACCTTGGTGGTGCGCATCTGCCGTTCAATTTTGCACTGCTGTCGGCACCGTGGCATGCCCGCGAGATCGAGCGCATCATCGCGGACTACGAGGCCGCCTTGCCGCAAGGCGCCTGGCCGAACTGGGTGCTCGGCAATCACGACCGGCCGCGGGTGGCGAGCCGGGTCGGTGCGGAGCAGGCGCGCGTCGCGGCGATGTTGCTGCTGACCCTGCGCGGCACGCCGACGCTGTATTATGGCGACGAGATCGGCATGCATCAGGTCGCGATCAGCCCGGAGCAGGTGCGCGATCCCTTTGAGAGGAACGTGCCCGGCATCGGCGTCGGTCGCGACGGCTGCCGCACCCCGATGCAGTGGAGCGCGCTGCCTGGGGCCGGCTTCAGCCACGCCGAGCCATGGCTGCCGGTGGCGGACGATTTCACGCACGAGAACGTCGTCAATCTCACGGCCGACCGGCGCTCCATCCTGAACCTGTACCGCGCGTTGATGCGGCTGCGAAAGCAGCACCGCGTGCTCGTCACCGGCGTCTATCGGTCGGTCGCCGCGCAAGGCGATCTCCTGCTGTACCGCCGCGAAGGCAACGGAGAGGTCGTCACGGTGGCGCTCAATCTGAGCGACGAGCCGGTGGCGATCGCGACCGAAGGCAGCGGCCTCGACGGCGAGATCCTGCTCTCCACCTGGCTCGACCGCGACGGCGAGCGCATCGACGGCACGCTGGATCTGCGCGGCAATGAGGGCGTGGTGATCGGACGTAGCGCTTAGCTATGTGTTGCGCGACCGCGTCAAACTCAGTGTCGTACCGGGCTTGACCCGGGACCCACTCCCAGGAAGATGTTTGAGGCGGGCTGGCAACTCCGAGTCGTCGCCACATGACGGCCTGTGGCTATGGGTCCCGGGTCAAGCCCGGTACGACACCGGGTTTGATGAGGTCGTGTGGTCAACTGATACGTTGTGTCGTGTGCTTGCGGCGCTCATCGCCGTCGCAGCTTCCTTACCTTCTTCCCCGGGCTCTCCGTCTCGATGTCGCTCCGCCGCAGCAGATAGTCCAGCCCGCCGACGCGGTACCAGCGGTAGCCGTAGGGCTCCAGCACCAGGGTATGACGACCGCGCTCGTCGGCGTGGCTGTGGTCCTCGGCGAGCAGGTTGATCAGCAGCTTGCCGGTGTCGTCGGGCAGACCGGCGTCGAACGTGATCTCGCGCGGCTTCTCGTCGAGATTGTGCACGAACAGCACCGAGTTGTTGCGCCAGTCATAGCGCATGATCAGGACGGCCGGATCCTTGGTCGCGATCACCTGGAAGTCGCCCCAGCCGATTTCGGGCACTTCCTTGCGCATGCGGATGATGCGCTCGGTCCAATTCAGCATCGAGTTCGGATCCCGGCGCTGCTTTGCCGCATTGATGTGCTCATAACCGTAGGGGCCGTGGCCGATCACGGGGCACGCCGACGTTTCGCTCTTGGTGAAGCCGCCATGCGGCTCGGTCGACCATTGCATCGGCGTGCGCGCGCAATTGCGCTCGGGCAGGCTGAGGTCGTCGCCCATCGCGAGCTCGTCGCCATAGCGGATGACCGGCGTGCCGGGCAAAGTGAACATCAGGCTGTAGGCAAGCTCGATGCGGCGGTGGTCGCCGCCGAGCATCGGCGCCAGCCGCCGCCGGATGCCGCGATCGTACAGCTGCATGCTCTTGTCCGGACCGAACGCCGCGAACACCGTCTCGCGCTGTTGTTTCGTCAGCCGCCCGAGATCGAGCTCGTCGTGATTGCGCAGGAACAGGCCCCATTGCGCCGAGGCCGGCCGCGGCTTGGTGGCTTCCAACGCCTTCGCCAGGGGGCGCGTATCGGAGGCCGCCAGCGCATAGAACAGATGCTGATTGACGTGGAAGTTGAACATCATGTGCATGCGGTCGCCGTCGTCGCCGAAATACTCCATGTCGGTTTCCGGCAGCACGTTGGCTTCGGCGAGGATGATCGCCTCGCCCTGGCGCCATTGCAGGAACTCTCTGAAAGTCCGGAGCATGTCGTACTGCTCGACCGGCTTCTTGACGCCGGAGCCCTTGGTTGCGATCACGAACGGCACCGCGTCCATGCGGAAGCCGGAGACGCCGAGCTGGATCCAGAATCCCATGATCTTCAGGATCTCGGCCTGCACCTCCGGGTTCGAGGTGTTGAGGTCGGGCTGGAAGTCGTAGAAGCGGTGGAAGTAGAAGGCGCTCGACTGCTTGTCGCGCGTCCAGGTCGTCTTCTGCACGCCGGGAAACACCATGCCCGTGTCGGCATTGGCGGGTTTCTTGTCCGACCAGACATACCAGTTCCGGTGACGCGAGCTCTTCGAGCTGCGCGCGTCGATGAACCAGGGATGCTGGTCGGAGGTGTGGTTGACGACGAGGTCGATGATGACGCGGATGCCACGCTGCTTGCAGCCATGGGTGAACTGCACGAAATCGCCGAGCGTGCCGTAGCGCGGGTCGACGCCGTAATAGTCGGCAACGTCGTAGCCGTCGTCGCGCTGCGGCGAGGGCTGGAACGGCATCAGCCAGATCGCAGTAATGCCGAGGCCGTGCAGGTAATCGAGCCGGCGCGTCAGCCCCTTGAAATCACCAATCCCGTCTCCGTCGGCGTCCATGTAGGTGCCGACCGACAGGCAGTAGAATACCGCATTCTTGTACCAGAGATCGTCGATCATGGACGGCGCCTCGTTGCGCCGCCCGGCCGGCGGCCGCTTGTTAAGCGGAAGGCCGGCGTCAGGTTCCGGTTCCCGTGATCAGCGCGCTTGGGAGACGCCTGGAATCGGCTATGCTGCGGCAATGGAATCGTCCGCCGCCAGGATCAGCCTCGTTCCCATCGACCGCCGCCAATCGGAGACGGCGCTGGCAATCGCGCGCGGCACCTCGCGCCTGCTGCGCTCGCTCGGCTTTGCCACCATCAGCGAGCTGCCGCTGCCGTCGGGCCGTCGCGCCGACCTGGTGGCGCTGAACGAGCGCGGCGAGATCTGGATCGTCGAGATCAAGTCGTCGGTCGAGGATCTGCGCGCGGATCACAAATGGGAGGACTACCGTGCCCATTGCGACCGGCTGTTCTTCGCCTTCACGCAGGATCTGCCTTGCGAGATCTTTCTGCGGGACACCGGCCTGATCGTCGCCGATGCCTATGGCGCCCACCTGCATTGCGAGGCGCCCGAACACAGATTGCCGGCGGCGACACGCAAGCTGATGACGGTGCGCTTCGGGCTCGCGGCGGCGCAGCGGATCAACCGGCTGGTCGACCCGCAGGGCCACGCGGACCTCTAGAGAATCCTCAACTAGGCTCTCCTGGACGGTGGTTCCCCGCCCGGGGAGGTGATGCAGGCTCCGTCAGGTCACGACTCTCGAGATGAGAGACATCAGCATCGCTGAGAGCCTATCCGCATCACGCCGGCCTTGCGGATTGGGCGCCAGCCGGCATCGCCGTCAGAAATTGGCGGCGACGAGATCGTAGGAGCCCCGGCTGCCGCGGACATAGAGCCGGGCGGCGGCGGCGCAGATCCGCTCGCGGTTGGAATCGAATGCGGTCAGAAAGCCCGACTCGTCGGGACGGGTGTCGGGTTGAAGGCGTCTCAACGCACCCTCGTCGACGAAGAACGACGCTTCCATCGCGCTGTCATAGCCCCAGAACCGTACGGCACGTCGCGTGCGATCATAGGAGCGGCTGTGATTTGGAAACTCAATCATGTGTGTGACCGATCAGGTTCGGAGGACACCGCGGTGACGGCGGACGTCATCCAAGGGGCGTCGTTCGGCAATGGTCGCCGGCGACAAAGGGGTTGCGCGCATCTCAATCGAAGGCCGACGGCAACTCGCCGTGGCGGAAGAAGACCGTCGGCTCATCGTCATAGTCACCCATGTCGGGATCTCCCGAGGATGAGAAGGCGACGACGCCTGCCTTGCTGGACACCAGCCGTTCCGCAGTCCGGAGCGCGCCTGCTTTCGTCTTGCAGGCGATCGGCGTCTCGGCTTTCGCGCGTCCGCCCCGGCCGGCGCTGAACGCCTGAACGACATAGATCGTTTCGCGCGCCATGTTCTGTCCTTTGGACTATCGAGTACGGTCCGCCGCATCGGCATTGCATTGAGCGCGGACTTGCGTGCGGGAGACGATCCAGACTGATGAGACCGGAAATCCCCTAGCGCTTCTTCTTATCGCTGGAAAAATCCGACTGCCATGCTCCGGCCTTTTGGCTCGGCGCTGCAGCAATGCTCTTGGGCTTTTCCTTCTTGGGCTTCTTGGCTTCGCGATTGCCTTTTTGCTGACCTTTGGCCATGTCGGTCTCCTCGACTCGGGTTGGATCTGGTTCAACGTATCGGACGAGCACCCCGTCGATCCTGCGTGCGCGGCGCCACTGCCGGTCGTCGTCCACCGGTTGCCGATGCGGGAGTCGTGGTGGTCGGATCTACGAATGCAGCGCGGCAACTGTGAGCGCGAGAAGGATCAGCAGAAGCGGCACGACAATGGGTGGAACGATCCACTCGCTCAGACGAAACTGCGGCATTGGCTACCCCTCGCGTGGTTTGCGGCGGGAGCGCTCGTGACCCTCAGTCACCGGTGAATGCCGTCGGAATGGCGGTGATCACCATTGATACACCCTGGCTTCTGCAATAGCGAGCACCAAAGCGCAGCGGCACGGTCCGATGACGCCAGGCCGCTCATCACGTCGTGCTGATGAGAAAGCGGTGGCTATTGCCGGCCGCAAGGCGCATGCTTTGAAGAACCTCAAAGTCGCGACAGCGACGGCGAAGCCGTTGCGAAAGGTAGGCGCAGATGAGCATCCGCTCGCGGCGCGAATTCGTCACCTTCAAACACCCGTTCCGGATCAGGAGCATCGAGCGTCTCTTGCCCGAGGGCACCTACGAGGTGGTCACGGACGAGGAGCTGATCGAGGGATTGTCCTTTGCTGCCTACCGCCGTGTTGCGACGATGATGATGGTCCCGGTCGCCGGTTCGCGCTCTGCTGCCGTCGAGATGCTGTCCATAAGCTCGGTCGATCTCGCAGACGCGCAACGTGTCGACGCGAGTGCGTCGGATGACTGACGAGCCGCTCGATCTCGACAGGCACCGCGGGATGAGCGCGCAGAAGGCCGTGGACCTCCGTCGCGCGTTGGCAGAGGCCGAAAGTCATGCGCGGGAGCTGCGCGAGCGGCAGGCTGTTCTCGAGCAGCACCTGCTCGCCAACGCGGCCACGTCGTGGCCGGAAGCCGCTGCGAAGGCGCGCTATCTCCTGAACATCTACGCCGCAAGCCTTGCGGAACAGGATACCAGGCATCGGGAGCTGATCGCTGCCGTCCTGGCCGACTTCTCCAGGCTGACGGGGGAGAGCTGACGTCGGGCCGGCGCATCGTGGTGCCTTCCAGATCCAACTGTGAACCTGCCCGCGCCCGATTCAGGACTGTTGCCGGCGCGCGACAGCATCCGCTCGTTCCGGCCTCCTGGCAATTTCCCCGGCTCTGCCCGACAATTGCCCCGCATGGGGCGCAACATGCCGGGACATTTTTAAGGCTCGAGCGGTATCCAGCCCAGGGGTGCGGACAGGGACGACAGATGCGACGGGTGGTCTTGGCGCTGACACTGCTCTTCGCGACCGGAGTCCGCGCGGAGGAGGTGGCGTTCTACGTTCTCGGCGTCGGCGCCGATTCCTGCGAGCGCTTCATTGCCGCCGCCGAGGAGCAGCCGCCCGGCACCTACAAGGCCATCGGCAATCCCGACGGCCCCTATGTCAACAGCATCTCGAAATATCAGCAATGGATGATGGGCTATGTCTCGGCCGTCAACGCCGGGCGCGGCGACGAGGGCCGGCAGATCAAGCTCGATTTGACCGAGATGGACAGCTGGATGCGAAACTGGTGCAGTCGCAACCAGCGGCGCACGGTGTTCCATGCGCTGCAGGCGTTCGTGAAATCGCACTAAGGGGTACGCCGTCCGCCTACTTCGGCGCGCGCTTCGCCAGGATGCGCTGCAGGGTGCGGCGGTGCATGTTGAGGCGGCGCGCGGTCTCGGAGACGTTGCGGTTGCACATCTCGTAGATGCGCTGGATGTGCTCCCAGCGCACGCGATCGGCCGACATCGGGTTCGACGGTAGTTCGGACTTCTCGCTGGTGGTCGCCAGCAGCGCGGCCACGACGTCATCCGCGTCGGCGGGCTTCGCCAGATAGTCGACGGCGCCCATCTTCACCGCGGTCACCGCGGTGGCGATGTTGCCGTAGCCGGTCAGCACGATGGCGCGGGCTTCGGGCCGCTTGCGCTTCAGCGCCGACACCACGTCCAGGCCATTGCCGTCGCCCAGCCGGAGGTCGACCACTGCGAACGCCGGCGCCGACTTGCCGATCTGCGAGATGCCTTCCGCGACGCTCTCGCAGGAGGTGACGGTAAAGCCGCGAGTCTCCATGGCGCGCGATAGCCGCTCCAGGAACGGCTTGTCGTCCTCGACGATCAGGAGAGAGCGGTCCGGGTGGTTCGTCAGTTCGGCGATGGCGCCCACGGTCATATCCTTGAGAAGAAGGCTCGATGTTGCGAGACGATCTGTCATAGGTGACATATGGGCCCTGCATGGCTCGCTGCCAAGATCGCGGGATGCCGCAGTCTGCGGCGTGACGCCGCGCGTTCCGGCGGCTCTCCCGGTGTTCCGTATGCCAGCCGTCAGCCCCGATGGTTCAGCTACTCCGGCCCGGCCTCCTCGCCATCCTCGCTGGCCTCGAAACGCCGCCGCGGCCAGACGATCTGGACCACGGCGCCATGGTCCGGAAAGGTACGGTTGGTAAACGAGACCTTGGCGCCGGTCCGCTCCAGCAAGGTGCGGGCGATGAACACGCCGAGCCCGAGGCCGCCGCCCTGGTTGCCGCCCTGGCCGTCCTCGGCGCTGCGCCGCCGGGACAGATACGGCTCGCCGATGCGCTTGAGGATGTCGGGCGCGAAACCCGGGCCGTCGTCGGAGATCACCAGTTCCACGGTCTCGTTGTTCCACCAGGCGTTCACCTCGACGGCATTGCGGGCGAAGTCGACCGCATTCTCCAGGATGTTGCCGACGCCATAGAGGATGGCCGGATTGCGCGAGCCGACCGGCTCCTTGGACGCCGCGACGGCCACGCGCACCTTGATGTCGACGCCGAAGTCGCGATGCGGAGCGACCGTCTCCTCGATCAGGGTCGACAGCTTCATGCGGTCGTACATCGAGCCGATCGACGACAGCTGGGTGATCTTGCCGAGAATGTCGCGGCAGCGCTGCGCCTGCTCGCGCAGGGTCTTGATGTCGGAGGTGACCTGGCTGTTGTCGTGCAAGGCGCGCTCCAGCTCGCGCGAGATCAGCACGATGGTCGCGAGCGGCGTGCCGAGCTCGTGCGCGGCCGCGGCGGCGAGGCCGTCGAGCTGGGTGAGATGCTGCTCGCGCGCCAGCACCAGCTCGGTGGCGGCCAGCGCGTCCGACAGCTTGCGCGCCTCCTCGGTGACCTGGAACGCATAGAGGCTGGTGACACCGATCGCGAGCGCGATCGAAAGCCAGACGCCGAACAGGTAGATCGGCGGGAAGATCAGCGGCTCCTCGCCCTCCCAGGGCAGCGGTAGATGCATGAAGAACAGCGCGGTGGCGCAGGCGACCGCGAGCAGTCCGAGCATGATCGTCATGCGCACGGGCAGGGCGGTCGCCGCGATCAGCACCGGCGCCAGGAACATGTAGGAGAACGGGTTCTCCAGCCCGCCGGTGAGATAGAGCAGCACGGTCAGCTCAACGATGTTGAGCGCGAGCAGGCCGCCGGCATGGTGCGGCTCGAGCAGCTGCATCGGGTTGAAGGCGATCTGCAGGCCGAGATTGAGCAGCGCGGAGATGCTGATCACGGCAAGGCAGGGCACGACCGGCAGATCGAACTCCAGTCCCTGCACGACGATGAAGATCGCGCTGAGCTGTCCGAGCGCCGCCAGCCAGCGTAGTCGCAGGATGGTGTCGAGCCGGACGCGCTGGCGCGGATGGCGATAGTCGGTGTCGGGCGTGTCGATGATCAGGGCGTCGGTCATGGCTCGGAACTTAATGCCGTCGGGGCGCGGCGACAAATCGGGCCGACCTTTGGTGGCCTGTTGCGGTTTGCGGCACAATGCCTCAATGACGTGACCCATGACGCATGATGACGCAGCGCCGAGCGCATCCCCCGACGCTGGCTCAGCCTCGGCTGCAATCGCCGTGGCGCGCTTGACCAAGATCTACAAGACGGCAACCGCCGTCGACGGCATCTCGTTCGCGATCCGCCGTGGCAGCATCACCGGGCTGCTCGGCGGCAACGGCGCCGGCAAGACCACGACGATCGCGATGATCATGGGCCTGGTGGAGCCGACCTCGGGCACCGTCGAGGTGCTCGGCCACACCATGCCGGACGAGGCTGCCACCGTGCTCGGACGGATGAATTTCGAGAGCCCCTATGTCGACATGCCGATGCGGCTCACGGTGCGGCAGAACCTCACCATCTTCGGCCGGCTCTATGCGGTGGACCATCTGAAGGAGCGGATTGCCGAGCTCGCCGCGCAACTCGACCTGACCGATTTCATCGATCGCGCCAGCGGCAAGCTGTCAGCCGGCCAGAAGACACGCGTGGCGCTGGCCAAGGCGCTGATCAACGATCCGGAGCTGCTGCTGCTCGACGAGCCGACGGCCTCGCTCGATCCCGACACCGCCGACTGGGTGCGCGGCCACCTCGAGCGCTATCGCCGGCGCCGCGGCGCCACCATCCTGCTCGCCTCGCACAACATGCTCGAGGTCGAGCGCCTGTGCGACCGCGTCATCATCATGAAGCGCGGCCGGATCGAGGACGACGACAGCCCCGCGCAGATCATGGCGCGCTACAACCGTGCGACCCTGGAGGAGGTGTTCCTCGATGTCGCCCGCGGCCGCGACCGGGAGGCGGCACAATGAACGACCTGTCTCTGCGCATCGCCCCGCATCGGATCGGCGCGATGGTCCTGCGCTACTGGTATCTCCTGCTCTCGTCCTGGCCGCGGCTGCTGGAGCTGATGTACTGGCCGACCTTGCAGATCATCACCTGGGGCTTCCTGCAGACCTACATCGCCTCCAATGCCGGGTTCTTCGCCCGCGCCGGCGGCACGCTGATCGGCGCCGTGATCCTGTGGGACATCCTGTTCCGCGGCCAGCTCGGCTTCTCGATCTCGTTCCTGGAGGAGATGTGGGCGCGCAACATCGGCAATCTGATGATGAGCCCGCTGACCCCGATCGAATTCCTGCTGGCGCTGATGACGATGAGCCTGGTCCGGCTCGCCATCGGCATCATCCCGATGACCCTGATCGCGGTGTGGTTCTTCGACTTCAACTTTTACAGCCTCGGCCTGCCGCTGATCGCGTTCTTCTGCAACCTGATCTTCACCTCCTGGGCGGTCGGCATCTTCGTGTCGGGGCTGGTGCTGCGCAACGGGCTGGGTGCCGAGAGCATCGTCTGGACCCTGATGTTCGCGCTGATGCCGCTGGCCTGCGTGTATTATCCGGTGCAGGTGCTGCCGCACTGGCTGCAGCTGATCGCCTGGTCGCTGCCGCCGACTTACGTGTTCGAGGGCATGCGCGCGCTCTTGACCGATCACGTCTTTCGGACCGACCTGATGCTGACCGCGCTCGGGCTCAATGCCGCCCTGCTATTGGCGTCGTTTGCGGCATTCATTGCCCTGTTGCGCAGCGCGCGCCGTGCCGGCTCGCTGCTGTCATCGGGTGAATAATTGCGTTTTCCCGTGGATTTTCGGGCTCATTTCGTAGCTTTGAGGCACCAACTCGTAACACACCGCATTGACGCTTAATTGCGCATTCGGCAGTATGCTGCGTTGCAGAGAGGGTTGAACGAGAATGCCGATAGGTGAGTTTGGCGGTGCACCGCCCCTGGCGTCGGAAGGCAGTCCGGTCCTGACGACACCGATGTACTGGATGTACGAAATGGCGCATGCCTCGCTCAATCCGGCGCGCGCTGTCACCGACGCCACCAAGATCCTGTTTCAGAACCCGCTCAATCCGTGGGCGCACACCGAGATGGGCAAGTCGATCGCGGCAGCCTGCGAGCTGTTCGAGCGCACCACGCGCCGCTACGGCAAGCCCGAATGGGGTCTCGACGAAACCGAGGTCAACGGCATCAGGACCCCGGTCGAGGTCCGCGCGATCTGGGAAAAGCCGTTCTGCCGCCTGCTGTATTTCGACCGCAAGCTGACCCGCCCGCTGCGTGCGCCGCAGCCGCGGCTGCTGATCGTGGCGCCGATGTCCGGCCACTACGCGACCTTGCTTCGCGGCACGGTCGAGGCGTTCCTGCCGACCCACGAGGTCTACATCACCGACTGGGCCGATGCCCGCATGGTGCCGCTGGCCGAAGGCCGCTTCGATCTGGATGATTATATCGACTACGTCATCGAGATGCTGCGCTTCCTCGGCACCAACATGCACGTGATGGCGGTGTGCCAGCCGGCGGTGCCGGTGCTGGCCGCAGTGTCGGTGATGGAGGCCGAGCGCGATCCGTTCGCACCGATTTCGATGACCCTGATGGGCGGTCCGATCGATACGCGGCGTAACCCGACCGGCGTGAACAACCTTGCCCAGGAGCGCGGCATCGACTGGTTCCGCAACCACGTCATCACCAAGGTGCCGTTCCCGCATCCCGGCGTGATGCGCGACGTCTATCCGGGCTTCCTGCAGCTGAACGGCTTCATCAGCATGAACCTCGATCGCCATGTCGACGCGCACAAGGCGCTGTTCGCCAACCTGGTGAAGGGCGACGGCGATCAGGTCGACAAGCATCGCGACTTCTACGACGAGTATCTCGCGGTCATGGATTTGGCTGCGGAATATTATTTGCAGACGGTCGAGACGGTGTTCATCCGTCACGCGCTTCCGAAGGGAGAGATGACCCATCGCGGCGTGCTGGTCGATCCGTCGAAGGTCACGCGCGTTGCGCTCATGACAGTCGAAGGCGAGAAGGACGACATCTCCGGTCTTGGCCAGACCGAAGCGACGCATGGTTTGTGCTCGTCGATCCCGGATCATCGCCGGGTTCACTACGTGCAACCGGGTGTCGGACATTACGGCGTGTTCAACGGCTCGCGATTCAAGTCGGAGATCGTGCCGCGCATCAACGACTTCATGTTGTCCGCGGCCGATCCGAAGTCGCTGCTCGCGATTGCTGCTGAATAGCGTCGAGGGAGGAATTTCGCGCAGTCGAATCCGACTGCGCGTTAACTCTTTGAAGAGACTTCGAAAACCTGAAATCCGGAGTGGCTCAAGCAGTGAATGTGGCGTCGCTTCTTGAGCGACGCTTCTGAATCTGAATTCACTCTATGGGCGACCTTAGAGGCCCAATCTCTGGGGTGCGGAACCCGCCGAGCCCCTGTATGTTGGGCAAATGATTTGTTTTTGCGCCGAGCGCTTTCCCTGGCGGTGGATATGGCAAAATCCGGGCGAGTTCTTCCCTCCCGGACTGACAGAAATGGCCACTCGCGCGCTACTCTATCGGCGGCCCGCCGAACCCTCGCGTCTTCTCGTCAAGCACGGCTCGCAAATCTACTCCATTAGATTGCGGCGTCACCGTCGTGCGCGACGTTATACCCTGAGAATTCATCCGTCGGATCGCGAAGCGATCCTCACGATGCCTCCGCGCGGCACGATCATCGAGGCGAAGGACTTCGCGCAGCGTCACGGCGCGTGGATCGCGGCGCGTCTCGGCCGTCTGCCGAAGGCAGCACCTTTCCTGCCGGGCACCTTGGTGCCGCTGCGCGGGGTGCCGCACAAGATCGTGCACCGCGCCGGCGAGCGCGGCACGGTGTGGACCGAGACGCGAGACAGTGGCGAGAAGATCCTCTGCGTGGCCGGCGGGATCGAGCACACCGAGCGTCGCGTGCTCGACTTCCTCAAGCGCGAAGCGCGGCGCGACCTGCAGAAGGCGTCGGACGCCTATGCCGATCAGCTCGGCGTCAAGGTGAAGCGGCTGTCGATCCGCGACCAGTCGAGCCGCTGGGGCTCGTGCACCTCGGCTGGCTCGCTGTCGTTCTCGTGGCGCCTGATCCTGGCGCCGCCTTTCGTGCTCGACTATCTCGCGGCGCACGAGGTCGCGCATCTGATCGAGATGAACCACTCGCCGCGGTTCTGGAAGGTGTGCGGCAAGATCTGCTCCTCGGTCGAGCGCGCCAAGAAGTGGCTCGACACCTGCGGCAATGATCTGCATCGCTACGGCGTCGAGGACTGAGCTAACGGACGATCGGCGGTCGAAGACGACAATGGCCCGGCCTCCTGGTCCCGGGCCATTGTTTTGAGTTCCGCGATCGTCGCAGAAGCAGTCCGCCAGCTATCGATTTCTTAAGCCTCCTCGCTTGCAACCGGAGGATATCGCCCGATTCGGCAGCGCTTTAACGTGGCTGTAACGACGACGTCGCCAGATTCGACCTTGATCAACCCCCAAGGTGACGTCCCAGCAGCAGCCGGGTCGTTCGCTGCAACCCAGCGCTGATCGTTTCTCTCGAAACGTGCAGTGCGCCTTGAATCGAACGATGCTTGCAAGCGAGTTCCAACCGGCCGCGTCTGTGCCACTGCTCTCGGCCGCGCTCGATCGTGCCTCCGAAGCGATGCTCTTTCTCGACATGCACGGCCGTGTCCACCGCGCCAACAAGGCTGCCGCCGCGCTGCTGCGGCGCGACCTCGCCGGCCTGGTCGGTGCTGAGTTCACGAATCTCGGCTTGCCCGAGCAGGTCATGCCCGCACCGTCGCCGGACGACGCGACGGGCGATGCAGCGGCGGAGATCCAGGCCGCACACGACGAGCCCGATTTTGCCTGCGAGCTGACGATCCGCCATCCGGACGGCTCGCGCAGCCGCATCCAGCTGCACCGCTACGACCTCTCGTCCGATCTCGCGCCGGCGCGCGCGCTGCTGCTGATGCGTGATGTCACCACCGAGCTCCGATTGCGCGAACGCGACGCGCTGATGTCGTCGGTGGCCGACCGCAGCAACCGTGCCGTGGTCGTGGCCGACCACAACCTGAATATCCTCTACACCAACGCCGCCTTCGCCGGCATCTTCGGCTATTCCGCCGAGGAGGCGCTGGGGCAGGAGGTCGAAAAGCTCCTGGTCGGCCCTTGCACCGACCCCGCGATCGTCGAGCGTCTGAAACAGTGCATTCTCGACGACCAGGGCGTCGAGGAAGACCTACTGATCTACGACAAGGCCGGCCACGAGATCTGGACGACGGCCCATGTCAAGGCGCACCGGAACCGTCAGGGCAAGGTCAAATATCTGGTCGGCCTGCTCAGCGATATCCGGGAGACCAAGCAGCTCCGCTCGCTGCAGCAGCTGATCATGTCGTCGCTGGCGTCCGACGTGTCGATCACAACCATCGCCGACGAGCTGTGCCGCCAGGTCGAGAAGCTCGCCCCCGATGTGGTCTGCTCGATCCTGCATGTCGATTCCGACGGCCGCGTGCATCCGCTCGGCGGCCCCAGCCTGCCGCCGGCCTATTCCGCCAGTCTCGACGGCGTTGCGATCGGCCCCGAGGTCGGCTCCTGCGGCACCGCCGCCTATCTGTGTCAGCCGGTGCTGGCGCGTGACATCGACGCCGACCCGCGCTGGCAGCCCTACAAGGCCGGCCCGCTCGGTGCCGGCCTGCATGCGTGCTGGTCGACCCCGATCCAGGGCAAGGATGGCCGCGTCATCGGCACCTTCGCGTTCTATTTCCGCGAATGCCGCGGTCCGAGCCCATGGCACGAGCAGATCGTGCAGGCCTGCGTCCAGCTGGGCTCGCTCGCCATCGAGCGCCAGGAGGTCCGCTCGACGATCTCGCAGGTCGCCTATCACGACATGCTGACGGGCCTGCCCAACCGTGCCCGGATTCCCTCGATGATCGCCGAGGCGATCAAGGCCTGCCCGGAGGGCAGCCATCTCGCGGTCGCGTTCCTCGACGCCGACAATTTCAAGGACGTCAACGACACGCTGGGCCATGCCGCCGGCGACGAGTTCCTGGTGGGCTTTGCCAACCGGCTGCGGGCGCAGATCCGCCCCGGCGACATGCTGGGCCGCCTCGGCGGCGACGAGTTCGTCATCGTGCTCCAGAACCGCGATCCCCTCGAAGCATCGCTGGCGGCGGCGCGCATCACGGCCGCGCTGGCGATGCCACTCACGATCGGCAAGCGGCAGGTGCCGATGTCGGCGAGCATGGGGCTCAGCCTCTATCCTGACAATGCCAAGGACATCGAGACCCTGATCAAGCAGGCCGATCAGGCGATGTACAAGGCCAAGCGCGGCGGTCGCGCCACCTATCGCTTCTTCAGCGCCGATATCGACAAGCTTGCCGAAGAGCGGCTGATGCATTCGACCGCGCTGCGCGAGGCGATCGCCAGCGAAGCCCTGACCCTGCACTATCAGCCGCAGATCCGTACCCGCGATGGCGCGATCCACGGCGTGGAGGCGCTGGCGCGCTGGCACGATCCGGTGCTGGGCGAGGTCTCGCCCGCCAAGTTCATCCCGCTCGCCGAGGAATGCGGCCTGATCGAGCAGATCGGCGTGTGGTCGATCAAGACGGCCTGCCAGCAGATGGCGTCGTGGCGCCGCGCCGGTCTCGACATCCCCTGCATCTCGGTGAACCTGTCGCCGATCAACTTCCAGAACGTCAACCTGGCGGCGATGGTGGCGCAGATCCTGGCCGCCAACGATCTGCCGGCAAAGATGCTGATGCTGGAGATCACCGAGGGCGTCATCCTCAACGAGCGCGCCACCGTCATCGCCACCATGAACGAGCTGCGCAACATGGGCGTCGGGCTGTCGCTCGACGATTTCGGCACCGGCTATTCCAGCCTCAGCCGGCTGGCGCAGCTGCCGATCGACGAGCTCAAGATCGACCGCAGCTTCATGCGCGATTTCGAAAACGACAGCGGCACCCGGGCGATCGTGACCGCGGTGGTGCGGGTCGGCCAGAGCCTCGACGTCGCCGTCGTCGCCGAGGGCGTCGAAACCGAGCCGCAGCGCAAGCTGCTCGCCGAGCTCGGCTGCGACGCGATGCAGGGTTTCCTGTTCGCGCGCCCGATGGCCGCCAGCGCCTTCAGCCGCTGGCTTCTGGACTACAGCGCCCACCGGGCGAGCCTGATGTTGCGGCAGGTCGGACGGGCGCTTGCGCAGGCCGCGGGGACCGCTGCGGCTGAAACCGCGAAGCGGCCGGCTGCCGCGGCGGGCTGATCGGCCCGGTTTCATTCTGTCCGCGGGCGCGCAACCCGCGTTGCGTTCGAAGCGCCAGACATCCCGCCTCGACCGTCATTCCGGGGCAATCGGCAACGCGCGCGAGCGCGTTGGCGATTGAGTCCGGAATCCCGAGCTTGTTAAAAAAGAACGCCAGCCAATCTCGAGATTTCGGGTTCAAGGCCTGCGGCCTTGCCCCGGAATGACGGTGTGGCGCGGTCAGCTCCGCTCAACTCGCTCGGCTGAGCTCAAGTCCGATCAGCTCACCGCTGCCCGCCAAACAGGCGATCCACCAGCCAGCCGTCGAGCCCGGCGGCAGGCTCCGGGCGCACATTGCTGCGGGCCGGGCTCGGCGCCGCCGTTCGCGGTGCATAGGCGGCATTGGGGGCAGGGGCGGTCGGCGCCGTAATCTGCGAGGCGATCTGCGCCAGGGTCGGGACCAGGCCCGAGCCCTGTGCGTTCGGCAGCGACGCGACGGGCACGCCCTGGTGTGCTGCGCGCATGAACCGGGTCCAGACCTCGACCGGCAGGCCGCCGCCGGTGGCCTTCTTGGTCGGCGAGTTGTCGTCATTGCCGAGCCAGACGCCGGTGACGAGATGCGCCGTGTAGCCGATGAACCAGGCGTCGCGGAAATCCTGGCTGGTGCCGGTCTTGCCGGCGGCGACCCAGCCCGGGATCTCCGCCTTCTTGGCGGTGCCCGAGATCAGCGTCTCCTGCATCATCTGGTTCATCATCGCCGCGTTGCGCGGCTCGATCACCTGCGCCGGCTGCTCGGTCTGGCGCATGTAGAGCAGCTTGCCGTCGAGCGTCCTGATCCGCGTCACCACATGCGGCGACACGCTCAATCCGCCATTGGAGAAGGGGGCATAGGCGCCGACCAGCTCGATCATCGACACCTCGGAGGTGCCGAGCGCGATCGACGGGTTCGGATCGAGCTTGGATGCGATGCCCAGGCGATGCGCGGTGCGCACCACGTTTTTCGGCCCGACCTCGAGACCGACCCTGACAGCGACCGTGTTGAGCGACATCGCCAGCGCCTGGGTCAGGGTCACCGGGCCGAAATATTCGCGCGTGTAGTTCTCCGGCCGCCAGCCCTTGAGGTCGAGCGGCGCGTCCTGCCGGATCGTATCCGGAGTCAGGCCCTGCTCGATCCCAGTCAGATAGACGAACGGTTTGAACGCCGAGCCGGGTTGGCGCCTCGCGGTCACGGCGCGGTTGAATTGGCTGTCTGAGTAGTTCCGCCCGCCGACCATGGCGCGCACCGCTCCGTCGGGCGTCATCGCCACCAGCGCGCCCTGGCTGACGTTGAACTTCACGCTCTTGGCGGCGAGCTCGTCGATGATGGCGGCCTCCGCCACGCTCTGCAGCTTCGGATCGATCGTGGTCTCCACCACGATCGACTCCTCGACCTGGCCGACGAGATCGTCGAGCACCTCGCCGATCCAGTCGGCTACGTAGTTGACGGTGCCGGCGCCAGCGGGCTTCACCGCAACGGAGGGATGTGCGATCTGGGCCTGCGCCTGGGCCTCCGTGATGAACCTGGCCTCGGCCATCGCCGCGAGCACCGTCTGGGCACGCTTGGCGGCCCCCTCCGGATTGCGGTTCGGCGCCAGCCGCGACGGCGACTTGACGAGGCCTGCCAACATCGCGGCTTCGCCGACCGTTACCTGTCGCGCCGACTTGCCGAAATAGCGCTGCGCCGCGGCTTCGACGCCATAGGCGCCGGACCCGAAATAGACCCGGTTGAGATACAGCTCCAGGATCTCGCGCTTGGAATATTTGCGCTCGAGCCACAGCGCCAGCTCCGCCTCCTGCAGCTTGCGGGCGAGCGTGCGCTCCTGGGTCAGGAACAGGTTCTTGGCGAGCTGCTGCGTCAGGGTCGAGCCGCCCTGCGACACGCCGCGATGCAGGATGTTGGCGACCAGGGCGCGGGCGATGCCGATCGGATCGATGCCGAAATGCTGGTAGAAGCGGCGGTCCTCGATGGCGATGAACGCCTTGGGCAGATAGGGCGGCAGGTCCTTCAGCGCGACATTGGCGCCGGCCATCTCGCCGCGCTGCGCCAGCATGGTGCCGTCATAGCCCACGATCTCGATGGTCGGCGGGCGCTTCGGAATCTCCAGCGACTGGATCGGCGGCAGATGCGCGCCCGCCCAGATCACGACGCCGATCAGCGCGATCACGCCCCACAAGCCGCAGACCACGCTCCAATACGCCAGACGTCCGATCGAGAAACCCCAGCGCGACTTGCCGCCGCTCGCCTTCGGCTTGGCCGGCGCAGCCTTGGCCGAGCGGGCCTTCGGCTCGCGCACCGGCTCGTCGTCATCCGGCTCGACCGGCTTCTTCTTCGCAGCGGATTTCTTCGGGGCGTCCGCGCTGGCTGGAATACGGTCCTTGGGGTCGAGGCGCAGATCGGCCATCGCCGCCGCAAGGCCGAATCGCGGCTCCTTGCGTCCGCCGCCGCCCTGTTTCCGTCCCCGCGCCATACGCAACCCGAGCCCGCGACCCTGCCGTCCATCCACGGTAATGTCCGGAGTTTAAGGGGCGGTTAGGAAAAGCTTAACGCGCGATTAGGAGTTCCGCGCCGTCAACGCCGCGTTATGGTTAAGCCGAGGTAAACAGCGACAAGCGAGGAAGCTGATGGGCCATATCGATCCCACCAAGGAGGTGTTCGCGCAGTTTCGCGACAACGATCGGCCGGGGCCGATCCACATGCTGAATCTGGTGCGGCTGCGCAAGGAGGCGGCCTATCCGGACGGTCGCAAGCTCAGCGGCGCGGAAGCCTATGCCGCCTATGGCCGCGAAAGCGGCCCGGTGTTCGAGCGCCTCGGCGGCCGCATCGTCTGGCAGGGCCGCTTCGAGCTGATGCTGATCGGCCCGCAAACGGAGCGCTGGGACCACTGCTTCATCGCGGAATATCCGAGCGTGCAGGCCTTCGTCGAGATGATCCGCGATCCGGTCTACCGCGAGGCGGTGAAGCATAGGCAGGCGGCGGTGGAGGATTCGCGGCTGATCCGTCACGCGGTGCTGCCGATCGGGAAGAACTTTGGCGAGGTGCCGGTGTAGTTCGTTGTCGTCGTGTAGACCGCCGATGCTGGCCGCCCGAACGGTACGTTCCCTCCCCCCTTGTGGGGGAGGGCTAGGGAGGGGGGTAGCCACGAAGACGGTCGCCCGGAGTACCCCCCTCCCCAACCCTCCCCGACAAGGGGGGAGGGAGCGCAGCGGTGCTCCCGGAGAGAGAGCGGCAGACAAAGGCAATCGTAGCCGCTTGCGCATCACATAAGTCTATGCTTATGTCTTGCCATGATCGAGAATGACATCTTCAAAGCCCTGGCCGATCCGACGCGCTACGTGATCTTCGAGAAGCTCGCGGATGGCCGCATGAATGCGAGCGCGCTGCGCGAGGGCATGACGATCAGCCAGCCGGCGATGTCGCAGCATCTGGCTGTGCTGCGCAACGCCGGCCTGGTGCGCGAACAGCGCCAGGGCCGCTTCGTCAACTACGAGGTCGATCCCGACGGCCTGGCGCTGATCGCGCGCTGGCTGGCGAAGTATCGCGCCTACTGGCCGTCACGCGTCGATGCGCTGAAAACCTTGCTGAAGGACATGGACCAATGACCCAGACCAAGGCTGATCCGCAGGGCGACGAACTCGTTCTCGACTACGATCTCGACGCGCCGCCGGAGAAGGTCTGGCGCGCCATCAGCATCCCGGCGCTGCGCGATAGCTGGTTGCCGTCAGGCGACCTGGCCGACGCCGCGCCGATCTCCTCGACGCCGGGCGAAGAGGTCCGCTACCGCATGCGCGACGACGAGCCGCCCTTCCTGGAAAGCATCGTGACGTTCCAGGTCATGCCCAGGGACGACGGCGGCACGCGGCTCCGGATCATCCACGGGCTGCCCGCGACGATGCTGCTGCTGCGGATGCCTCCGGCGGCCAACAGCAATGCGCGCTGCCTGATGCGCGCGGCCTGACGCTTCACTCCACCACTCACCGAACGGGAGCTCGCGCATGCGCGACACGATGCAACTCGTCCCCATGGTCATCGAGCAGTCGAGCAGGGGAGAGCGATCCTTCGACATCTATTCGCGGCTGCTCCGCGAACGGATCGTGTTCCTCAACGGCGAGGTCAACGACACCGTGTCCGCGCTGGTCTGCGCGCAGCTCCTGTTTCTCGAAGCGGAGAACCCCAAGCGGCCGATCCATCTCTACATCAATTCGCCCGGTGGCGTGGTCACCAGCGGGCTCGCGATGTACGACACGATGCAGTTCGTCAGGGCGCCGGTGCACACGCTGTGCATGGGAACGGCGCGGTCGATGGGCTCGTTCCTGCTGATGGCCGGCGAGCCGGGCGAGCGGACGGCGCTGCCCAATGCCAGCCTTCACGTCCACCAGCCGCTCGGCGGCTTTCAGGGCCAGGCCTCCGACATCATGATCCACGCCAGGGAGATGGAGCAGACCAAGCGCCGTATGATCCGGCTCTATGCCGAGCATTGCGGACGCAGCTATGAGGATGTCGAGCGCACGCTCGACCGCGATCACTTCATGACGGCGGACGAGGGGCTGGACTGGGGGCTGATCGACCGGGTCGTGAAACAGCGAGATCTGACGAGCCTCGGCAGCGACTGATACGCCCGTGCGAGGCGATGGCGATTGCCATCGCAACAGGTGTCGTCACCCGCGAAGGCGGGTGACCAGTATTCCAGCGGCGGTTGTGATCACCCGAGAGGCCGCGGCGTACTGGATGCCCCGCCTGCGCGGGGCATGACAGTGTGGATGCGGAAGCAGAGTGGCCTACCCAGCCGCCCCCGTATCCTCGATGATCGGGCCGAACAGCTCCCAGCGCTCGCCGTTGAAGCGCATCATCTGCATCTGCTTGTTGATGCGGAAGTCGGTCGGCGAGGTGTTGATCGACAGTCCGGGCAGAGCGAGGCTCGGGACGTAGCCCTTGATGCTGGCGGCTTGCCGCATCACGTTTTCCCGCGTGAGGTCGTCGCCGCACTGGCGCAGGATCTGCACCAGCAGCTCCGCCGTCGAATAGCCGTAGGTGTTGACCGTGTTGAGCTTGTCGCCTTCCGGATAATACTTGTCCATGAACTCGAAATAGGCCTTCACGCCCGGGTCGTCCTTCCACTGCGGGTCGGCCGGATCCTTGCCGTAATTGGTGCTGATGATGTCCTTGGAGATGTCGAGCCCAGCCGGCTTCAAGGTCGCCGACACCGGGCTCGCATTGATGTCGAGGATGTGCACCGGCTTCCAGGCGAGATCGGCCAGCTTCTTGATCGCCTGCGCCGCGAATTTCGGCGTCGAGGCGTTGTAGAGCAGGTCGGCGCCGGATGCCTTCAGCTTGACGATCTGCGAGTCCACGGTCGGGTCGGACAACTCGTAGGACGCTTCCGAGACGATCATCGTGTCGGCCTTGGCGCCGAGACCGCTTCTGAGCCCGGCGATGTAGTCGCGGCCGAGATCGTCGTTCTGGTAGAGGACGCCGATCTTGGCGTTGGGATGGTTGGCGAGAATGTACTTCGCGTAGATCCGCCCCTCCGACTGGTAGTTCGGATTGTAGGCGATGGTCCACGGGAAGTTCTGCGGATCGGTGAAGCGCGAGGCGCCGGTCGAGGCCAGCAGCTGCGGCACCTTCTTGGCGTTGAGATATTTCTGCACGGCCGCGTTCGACGGCGTGCCGATGATCTGGAAGGTGAACAGCACCTCGTCGCCTTCGACCAGCTTGCGCACCTGCTCGACCGCCTTGGGCGGCGAATAGGCGTCGTCATACTGGATGAGATTGAGCTTGCGGCCGTTGATGCCGCCCTTCTCGTTGATCATCCGGAGGTAGGCGGCCTGGGTCTTGCCGATGCCGGCATAGGCCGAGGCGGGACCGGAGAACGGCACGGTCTGGCCGATCTTGATCTCGGCGTCGGTGGCGCCGGTGTCGTATTTCTTCTGGGCGTAGGCCGCCGTGGGAAGCGCGATGGCAAGCGACGCAGTGAATGCGATGGCGCGCGCTTTGGCGCCGACGAGACCGAGCAGTGACGTTCTCATGAAGTCCTCCCTCCCGTGATGTCTGCGATGATCCTTGTTGGTTGTTGTCTCGCCATCGCTGCACGCGAGTGTGAAGGAAGCAAGTCGACAAGGCAACGCCTGTTGGAGCGACCAACCGGCGCAAGCTGTGTCGCAACGCAAAAGGGCTGCGCGGTTGCGCAGCCCTTTACCGGTGATGTTGTTGCCGCGTCATTCCGGGGCGCTGCGCAGCAGCGAACCCGGAATCTCGAGGCTCCGGGTTCGTCGCTGGCGCGACGCCCCGGTGCGACGAGGAGTGGTGCTAACCCGCCGCGCCCTTGTCCTCCAGGATCGGGCCGAACAGCTCCCAGCGCTCGCCGTTGAACTTCATCATCTGCAGCTGCTTGTTGACGCGGTAGTCGGTCGGCGAGGTGTTGATCTTCATGCCCGGCAGCGACAGGTCGCCGACGACGTCCTTCAGCGACGTCGCCTGCTTCATGACGTTCTCGCGGGTGAGGTTGTCGCCGCACATCCGCAGGATGGTCACCAGCAGCTCCGCATTGCCGTAGCCATAGGTGTTGAAGTTCGAGTTCTTGTCGCCTTCAGGGTAATACTTGGCCATGAACTCGAAATAGCGCTTCATGCCCGGATCGTCCTTCCACTGCGGGTCGAGCGGATCCTTGCCGTAATTGACCGAGATCACGCCCTTGGACGCCTCCAGCCCGGCGGGCTGCAGCACCGCGCCTACCGACGTCGCGTTGATGTCGACGATGTGCACGGGGTGCCAGTCGAGCTCGTGCAGCTTCTTGATCGCCTGCGCCGCCTGCTTCGGCGTTGCGGCCGAGAACAGCAGGTCGGCGCCGGCCGCCTTCAGCTTGAGAAGCTGGGAGTCGATGGTGGGATCGGAGACTTCGTAGGAGGCTTCTGACACGATCATCGTCGAGGCCTTGTCGGCCAGGCCCGCCTTGATGCCGTTGAGATAGTCCTTGCCGAGATCGTCGTTCTGATAGAGCACGCCGATCTTGGCGTTGGGATGCTCCTTCAGAATGTACTGGCCGTAGATGCGCCCTTCCGTGAAGTAGTTGGGATTGTATCCCATGGTCCAGGGGAAGTTCTTCGGATCGGTGAACTTCGTCGCGCCGGTCGCCGCGAACAGCTGCGGCACCTTCTTGGCGTTGAGGTATTTCTGGACGGCGGCATTGGACGGCGTGCCGATGATCTGGAAGGTCAGCAGCACCTCGTCGTCCTCGACCAGCTTGCGCACCTGCTCGACGGCCTTGGGCGGCGAATAGGCGTCGTCATACTGGATGAGCTTGATCTTGCGGCCGTTGATGCCGCCCTGCTCGTTGATCATGTTGAAATAGGCGGCCTGCGTCTTGCCGATCGAGGCATAGGCCGAGGCGGGACCCGAGAACGGCACGGTCTGGCCGATCTTGATCTCGGAGTCGGAGGCGCCGGGATCGTATTTCTTCTGGGCCTGGGCTGACGTGACGGAGAGGGTGACGGCCAGAGCGGCCGCACCGGCAAAACGGAAAATTCCCTGTCGCATGGGGTCTATCGTTCCTCCTGATTGTTATGCGGCTGGTCTGCCCGAGGGGCGCCATCGCTGGGCGGGAGTGTGGAGGAACGGGATGGCCAGCGCAAGGCGAGGGGAGGGGGCAGGTGCGGCTGTTCCGCCGAGACGCGCTGTTGCGGGCCCAGCCGGCTGAACAACCCCGGTGTCGTCCCGGCCCAGCCCTGGCGTCGCGCAGCGACGGCTGGGCGCCGAGCCGGGATCCATAGCCACAGGCGGTCGTGAGGCGAGGACTCGGAGTGGCGATCGTGCCTCGAACGCTGACCGGGGTTATGGGTCCCGGATCGGCGCCGCGACGCGCGGATGCGCGTCACGGCTTGTCCGGGACGACACCGGTTATTGAGATGCGGCCCGCCTCAGCCTGCGAGCCAGACCAGGATGAGGCCGATCGTGGCAGGCACGCTCTGGATGAACAGGATCTTGCGGCTCGCGGTCGCCGCGCCATAGAGCCCCGCGACCAGCACGCAGAGCAGGAAGAACACCTTGATCTGGAAGCCGAACGCCGGTGTCGGGTGCGCCAGGCCCCAGAACAGACCGGCGGCAAGGAAGCCGTTATACAGGCCCTGATTGGCGCCGAGCACCTTGGTGGCCTCGGCGCGCTCCGGCGTGTTGTTGAAGGCTCTCAAGCCCGCCGGCTTGGTCCAGAGAAACATCTCGAGCACGAGAATGTAGACGTGCAGCAGGCCGATCAGCCCGACGACAATGTTTGCAATCAGTCCCATGGTTCGGCTCCCCCAAGCCTGCAGGGACCAGCGGCGGTGCCGGTCCCTCGATCATCTCCGAGCGGCTGAATGCCGCTCGACATCCCCTCACGCCGCCGGCTGCGCCGCAGTGTCTTCGCCCGCCAACAAATGCAGCAGGGCGCTCTTGATCGCCGCCTGCCGGGTCGGCGCGTTGATCTGCGCGCCCAAGAGATCGGTGACGTAGAACACGTCGCGGGCGCGCTCGCCGAAGGTGGCGACATGGGCCGAGGCGATGTTCAGGTTCAGCTTCGAGATCGCCGTGGTCAACTCATAGAGCAGGCCGGGGCGGTCGAGGCCGGAGACCTCGATGACGGTGTAGAGCTCGGACCATTGATTGTTGATGGAGACCTCCGGCTCGACCGAGAACGCCTTGTGCTGCTTGCCCCTGGTCGTGCGCCGCGCCACGGCGTCCGGCAGCCGCAGCTTGCCCTCCAGCACCTGCTCGATGGTCTCGCCGATGCGGGTGGCGCGGCGGCCCTCGTCCTCGTCGCGCTCATATTCCCTTGATATCGCGATGGTGTCGAGCGCACGGCCATCGGTGGTGGTGTAGATCTGGGCGTCGACGATGTTGGCGCCGGCCGACGCACAGGCCCCGGCGATGATCGACAGCAGCCAGGGATGGTCCATGGCGAAGATGGTGAGCTCGGTGACGCCGCGCGCCGGATCGAAGCCGACATTGATCGCGAGCTTGTGGCCGGCATCCTCGCTCGATCGCACGAAGCGGGCGTGGCGGATCTTGCGCGGCAGCTCGACCTTGAGCCAGTAGGCCGGATAGTGCCGGCCGATATAGGTATTGAGCTCGTCCTCGGGCCAGTCGGTGAAGGCGTTGCGGAATTCGGCCTGCGCCGCGGTGATGCGCTTGGCGCGGTTGACCTCGGAGAAGCCGCCGGTCAGCACCGGCTCGGTCTCGTAGTACAGCGTGCGCAGCAGCTGCGCCTTCCAGCCGTTCCAGACGCCCGGGCCGACGCCGCGGATGTCGGCGGTGGTCAGGATGGTCAGCAGCTTCATCTGCTCGACCGATTGCACCACGGCGGCGAAGTTCTCGATCGTCTTGCGATCCGACAGGTCGCGCGACTGCGCCACCGTCGACATCGTCAGATGCTCCTCGATCAGCCAGGCGATCAGCTCGGTGTCGGCATTGTTGAAGCCGAGCCGCGGGCATAGCCGGCGCGCGATCCTGGCGCCGGCGACCGAATGATCCTCGGGGCGGCCCTTGGCGACGTCGTGCAGCAGCACGGTGATGTAGATGACGGCGCGGTGCTCCGGCCTGATCTTGCGCATCAGGTCGGAGGCCAGCGTGAACTCGTCGATGCCGCCGCGCTCGATCTCCTGCAGGAAGCCGATGCAGCGGATCAGGTGCTCGTCGACCGTGTAGTGATGATACATGTTGAACTGCATCATGGAGACGATGCGGCCGAAGGCGCTGATGAAGTGGCCGAGCACGCCGGTCTCGTTCATCCGCCGCAGCACGGTCTCGGCGTCGTTGGAGGTCAGGATCTCCATGAACAGCCGGTTGGCCTCGGGATCGTCGCGCAGCTCGGTGTTGATCAGGTTCAGCGAGCGCGTCACCGCGCGCATCGCATCCGGGTGGAAGGCGAGGTTGTTCTTCTGCGCGAGGCGGAAGATGCGGATCAGGTTGACCGGATCGTGCTTGAAGACGTCGGGCGCGGCGAGGTTGATGCGGTTGTTGTCGACGATGAAGTCGTCGCTCTCCGGCACGCGCCGCCAGGTCGAGCCGGTGGTCAGGCGCGAGATCATCCGGCTCAGCACCGGCGCCGCCTTGGCCTGCTGATCCTCCAGCTTGGCGCACAGGATCGCGGTCAGGTTGCCGACCTGCTTGGCGACCAGGAAGTAGTGCTTCATGAAGCGCTCGACGTCCTGCATGCCCGGATGGCTGGTGTAGCCGAGCCGGACCGCGATCTCGCGCTGCAGGTCGAACGACAGCCGCTCCTCGGGACGGCCGCTGACGAAATGCAGGTTGCAGCGCACCGACCACAGGAAGTCCGAGCAGCGCCGGAAGGTGCGGTACTCATGGGCGTCGAACACGCCGCGCTCGACCAGCTCGGCGGTCTCGCGCACGCGGTAGACGTATTTGGCGATCCAGAACAGGGTGTGCAGGTCGCGCAGGCCGCCCTTGCCGTCCTTGACGTTGGGCTCGACCAGATAGCGCGACTGGCCGCCGCGGCGATGCCGCTCCTCGCGTTCGGCGAGCTTGGCGGCGACGAATTCGGCCGCGGTGCCCTGGACAACCTCGCTGTCGAAGCGCTGCACCAGCTCGTCATAGAGCGGCCGGTTGCCGGCGAGATAGCGCGTCTCCAGGATCGCGGTGCGGATGGTCATGTCGCCGCGCGCCTGGCGGATCGATTCATCCACCGAGCGGGTGGCGTGGCCGACCTTCAGGCCCATATCCCACAGCGAATAGAGAATGGCTTCGGCGACCTGCTCGCCCCAGGCGGTCTGCTTGTAGGGCAGGATGAACAGCAGGTCGATGTCGGACTCCGGCGCCATCAGGCCGCGGCCATAACCGCCGGTCGCGACGACCGCCATGCGCTCGGCGCCGCTCGGCACGTCCGAGCGGTAAAGATGCTCGGTCGCCGCCGCATAGAGGATGCGGATGATCTCGTCCTGCACGAAGCACAGCCGCTCGGCGCAGCGTCGGCCGTGGCGGTCCTTCAATAATTCTGCCTGGGCTGCGGCGCGCGCCTTGACCAGCTCCGCTTTCAGGAACTGCACCACGGCGGCGCGGAACATGTCCTCGCGGCCGGAGTGCTGCTTGGCCAGCGCATCAACGGCGGCCGCGATACCGGCGCTGTCGAAATCGTCTGACGTGAAGGCTTTGGAATCTGTGGCGACGCTGTCCATGGATGCAACCGGATATCGAACAAGGCCCGTGCTGTCACGAAACTTCCAATGCAGCAATCGATCCATGCTGTCACCGGTTCGGCGTGGATGATGATCGTGCTTCGGCGCGCCCTGCAAAGGAAAAACAATTCTCGTTGAGCCCTGGCATAACACCTTGAAACAACACCAATGTTTTTAGGCTTCAGGAGGTTGACGATGGGTGGATGGACGAGGCGGGGACTGGCCGGGCTCGCGGCCGTGTTTCTACTGGGATGCGGCGTTGCAGCAGCCGCGGAGCAGCCCAAGGAAATCCGCATCGACTGGGCGACCTACAATCCGGTGTCGCTGGTCCTGAAGCAGAAGGGCCTGCTGGAGAAGGAATTCGCCAAGGACGGCATCACGGTCACCTGGGTGCAGTCGGCCGGCTCCAACAAGGCGCTCGAGTTCCTCAATGCCGGCTCGCTGGATTTCGGCTCGACCGCTGGCTCTGCCGCGCTGGTCGCCAAGATCAACGGCAATCCGATCAAGTCGATCTATGTCTATTCCCGCCCCGAATGGACGGCGCTGGTGACGGCCAAGGACTCCAAGATCGCCTCCGTCGCCGACCTCAAGGGCAAGCGCGTCGCGGTGACGCGCGGCACCGATCCGCACATCTTCCTGGTGCGCGCGCTGCTCGGCGCCGGGCTCACCGACAAGGACATCACCCCGGTGCTGCTGCAGCACGCCGACGGCAAGGCCGCGCTGCTCCGCGGCGACGTCGACGCCTGGGCCGGGCTCGATCCGATGATGGCGCAGGCCGAGGTCGAGGAGGGCGCAAAACTATTTTACCGCAAGGCCGACGCCAATACCTGGGGCATCCTCAATGTCCGCGAGCAGTTCTTGAAGGACAATCCGGAGATCGTCCGCCGTGTGCTGGCCACCTATGAGGTCGCCCGCAAGGACGCGCTCGCCAATTACGACGACCTGAAGAAGACATTCATTGCGGTCACCAAGCTCCCGGAGACGGTCGTCGACAAGCAGCTCAAAGAGCGCACCGAGCTGACCCACAGCCGCATCGGCGCGCCGCAGCGGGAGTCGATTCTGGCGGCCGGACTGGCGCTGCAGCAGGCCGGCGTGGTGGATGCCAAGGTCGACGTGAAGGCGACGCTGGACGCGCTGATCGACGACCAGGTCCCGCTGCCGACGAACTAGGGCCTACCCAAGCTCGCTCTTGCCGCAAAGTGAGCGCGACAAAAGCCGGTGGCGCGACGAACCGGTGTCGTCCCGGACAAGCTCGACAACGCGACAGCGTTGTCGAGCGCCGATCCGGGACCCATACTCCGTGAAGGTGTTTGAGGCACGCTGGAGCGGCATCTCGCCTCCCCACGACGGCCGCGGAGTATGGGTCCCGGCTCAAGGCCGGGACGACACCGAAATTGGGGCGCCGCCGTTGGCTCATCCCTGACAGGCGCGCGCTCACATCCGCAAGCGACAAGCGCCCCCCATCCCGCCTTGCATTCCCATCCGAGACGCTGTTCTCACTATGACCATGACCGTCGAACTCCAGGCCCCCGCCGCGGCGGCCCCACCGCAGACCGCCAGTCAGCCCTGGGCCGCCCGGCTGGCGCGGCCGCTGCTCGGGCTGCTGTTGCCGCTGTGCCTCGCGCTCGCCTGGGAGCTCGCGGTCTGGGCCGGCTGGTCCAACGGCCGGCTGGTGCCGCCGCCGTCAAAAGTCTTCACCACCATCGCCGAGCTCGCCCGCTCCGGCGAGCTGACCCGCCACATCACCATGACGCTCACCCGCGTCGGCATCGGCTTTGGCCTCGGCGTTGCCGTCGGCACCCTGCTCGGCGGCATCTGCGGTTATTGGAGCCTCGCCCGCCGGCTGGTCGATCCGACCATCCAGGCGCTGCGCGCGATTCCGTCGATCGCCTGGGTGCCGCTGTTCATCCTCTGGCTCGGCATCTTCGAGACCTCGAAGGTGGCGCTGATCGCGGTCGGCGTGTTCTTCCCGGTCTATCTCGGCGTCACCGGCGCGATCCTGTCGGTCGACCGCAAGATCGTCGAGGTCGGCCGCGTCTTCCGCCTCTCCGGCCCGGCGATGATCCGCCGCATCCTCTTGCCGGCCGTGCTGCCGGCCTATGTCGTGGCGCTGCGCGTCGGATTGGGCCTTGGGTGGATGTTCGTCGTCGCCGCCGAGTTCATGGGCGCCTCCGAGGGCCTCGGCTACCTCCTGATCGACGGCCAGCAGCTCGGCAAGCCCGCGCAGATCGTCGCCGCCATCGTCATCTTCGCCATCATCGGCAAGGCGACCGATTGGCTCTTGGAGATCGCGACCGCGCCGCTGCTGCGCTGGCAGGACAGTTTTGCGCGCCAGAGCGGAGCCGCCTGATGCTGCAGCTTGCCTCCGTCACCAAGGTCTATCCCAACGGCGTTCATGCGCTGGAGCGGTTCTCGTCGGAGATCCAGCTCGGCGAGATCATCGCCATCATCGGCGGCTCCGGCTGCGGCAAGTCGACCTTGCTGCGCGCCATCGCCGGCCTCGACCGCGCCAGCGCCGGCACCGTGACGCTCGACGGCGAGGCGATCACGGCGCCGCATGCCAAGGTCGGCATCATCTTCCAGGAGCCGCGGCTGCTGCCCTGGCTCAGCGTCGCCGACAATATCGGCTTCGGCCTGTCGGAGCTGCCGGCCGCCGAACGCCGTGAGCGTGTGGCGAAGGCGTTGGCGCGCGTCGGCCTGGCCGACAAGGCCAAGGTCTGGCCGCGCGAACTCTCCGGCGGCCAGGCGCAGCGCGTCGCGATCGCCCGCGCGCTGGTGGCGCAGCCGGAGGTGCTCTTGCTCGACGAGCCGTTCTCGGCGCTCGACGCCTTCACGCGAAAAGACCTGCAGGATCATCTGCTCGACCTCTGGGCCGACACCCGACCCACGCTCGTGCTGGTCACGCACGACGTCGAGGAGGCGGTGGTGCTGGCGGACCGCGTGCTGGTGATGCGGCCGCATCCCGGCCGGCTGTTCGAGGAGATCACCATCAATTTGTCGCGGCCGCGCGACCGCAACGCGCCGCTGTTCGAGCAGTTCAAGCGCCATGTTCTGACGGCGCTGGACCGCTCGCTCGACCGGACGGTGCCTGACACGCAGGGCAGGCGTGACGCTGGCGGCGGGCTGTGGTGGTGACAGCCGCGGCGCGGCCCGGTACATCTGTCCCGAAATGAATCCGGGAGAGAACGACAATGGATGCTGCCGAGCTGCGCGCCATGCAGGCGCCGATCAAGGAACGCTACAAGGCTGACCCCTCCGCCGCCGTGATCACGCTGAAGGCGAAGGGCGAGGTCGGCGGCGACGGCCTGACCTGCAAGCTCGAGACCGGGCGCGCCATGGCCGTGGCAGGTCTGCATCCGGGGACCGGCGGCTCCGGCCTCGAGCTGTGCTCCGGCGACATGCTGCTGGAGGCGCTGGTCGCCTGCGCCGGTGTCACGCTGAAATCGGTCGCGACCGCGGTCGAGGTCCCGCTCAGAAGCGGCCTCGTGCTGGCCGAAGGCGATCTCGATTTCCGCGGCACGCTCGGCGTCGACAAGGAGGCCCCGGTCGGCTTCCAGGAAATCCGTCTGCGCTTCGAGGTCGACACCGACGCCCCGCAGGACAAGCTCGACCTCCTGCTCAAGCTCACCGAGCGCTATTGCGTGGTCTATCAGACCATCAAGAACGGCCCGAAGGTGTCGGTCAGCTTGAAGCGGGTGGCTTAGCCGCTACCTTGCCCCTTGATGAGCGCGAGCCAGCGCGGCTCGCTCGGTCAGCGCCTCCCCCGCGCTTGTCCGCCGTAGCTCGAAGAGCGAAGGCGGATGCGGCAGGGAGGTCGTCTCGCATCGCAGATGCGAGGCGGGTGGGGGCTCTCTCACCACGACGCGCTCAACGATCACCACCCGAGACGCGCCCCCACCCCAGCCCTCCCCCGCAAGTGCGGGAGAGGGAGCCCACCGCCCCTGCGGCATGAGCTGATGTCCCTCGATCCGTCCTTCCTGCTCATTCTCGGCCTGCGCATGGCGATCGCGGCGTCGTTCGTCGTATCGGCCTCGATGATCGCCGAGCGCACCGGCCCCGTAATCGGCGCGCTGGTCGCGACGCTTCCCATCTCGGCCGGGCCGACCTACGTCTTCCTGGCGCTCGATCATGATGCGTCGTTCATCGCCCAAGGAGCCCTGACCAGCCTGCCGATCAACGCCGCGACCATCTTCCTCAGCCTCGCTTATGCCGTGCTGGCGCAGCGCCACAGCGTGTGGGTCGCGAGCGCTACCGCAGTCGCCGTGTGGCTCGGGCTCGCATCGCTGATCAAGAGCGTGCAGTGGACGCTGACGATGGGCATTGTCGCCAACATCATCACCTTCGCGATCTGCCTGCCGCTGCTGCAGCGCTATCGCCACGCCAAGATGCCGCTGATCACCCGACGCTGGTACGACGTGCCCTTGCGCGCCTCGCTGGTCGCAACGCTGGTCGCCACCGTCACCTCGGTCTCCGGCTGGGCCGGCCCGAGCGTGTCCGGCATCCTCGCCTTGTTTCCGATCGTCTTCACCTCGATGATGCTGATCCTGCAGCCGCGCATCGGCGGCCCCGCAACCGCCGCGGTGATGGCCAATGGCGCCTGGGGCCTGATCGGATTTTCGCTCGCGGTCATCGTGCTGCATCTCGGCAGCCTGCATCTGGGCGCGGTGGCGGGTCTTAGCGGCGCGCTGGCGACGTGCGTCGGGTGGAATCTCGGCCTGTGGTGGCTGGGACGAAGAAAAGCGGCCGTAGCCCGTTAGCTCTCTCCACGTCATTGCGAGCGCAGCGACGCAATCCAGGGGCTCGGGTGGGATTCTGGATTGCTTCGGCGCAAGGGCGCCTCGCAATGACGGCAAGTGTGAGCCGAGCTGCCTCCCCAACCCCGCTGTCATTCCGGGGCGCGCGAAGCGCGAGCCCGGAATCCATCGGGCCGCATGTTCCGGCGAGGGATGGATTCCGGGCTCGCGCTGACGCGCGCCCCGGAATGACAGCCGACTATTTGGTCGGCAGCTTTGCCTTCAGCCGATACAACGCATCCAGCGCCTCGCGCGGCGTCATCTCGTCGGGATGCAGCGCCGTCACCGCGGCGATCAGCTCCTCCGTCTCCTTCGACATCGTGGGCTCCACCGCCGCGCGCGAGGGCACCGCGAACAGCGGGAGATCATCGACCAAGGCGCGGGCGTTCTGACCGCGGTCGGCGGCCTCCAGCTTTGCCAGCACCGACTTCGCGCGGCTGATCACCGCCGGCGGCAGGCCGGCGAGCTTCGCCACCTGGATGCCGTAGGAGCGGTCGGCGGAGCCGGGCAGCACCTCGTGCAGGAACACCACGTCGCCCTGCCATTCCTTGACGCGCACCGTGGCGTTGAACAGCCGCGGCAGCTTGGCGGCGAGCGCGGTGAGCTCGTGATAGTGCGTCGCGAACAGCGTGCGGCAGCGGTTGCTCTCGTGCAGATGCTCGATCGCCGCCCAGGCGATCGACAGGCCGTCGAAGGTCGCGGTGCCCCTGCCGATCTCGTCCAGGATCACCAGCGCGCGCTCGCCGGCCTGGTTGAGGATCGCCGCGGTCTCGACCATCTCGACCATGAAGGTCGAGCGTCCGCGCGCGAGATCGTCGGCGGCGCCGACGCGCGAGAACAGCCGGTCGACGATGCCGATGCGGGCGCGGCTCGCCGGCACGAACGAGCCGATCTGCGCCAATAAGGCAATCAGCGCGTTCTGCCGCAGGAAGGTCGACTTACCCGCCATGTTCGGACCGGTCAGCAGCCACAGCTGGCCGCTCTTGTGCCCCGGTGTCGGCGACAGATCGCAGGAATTGGCGATGAACGGTTGGCCCTCGCACTTCAGCGATTGCTCCACGACCGGATGGCGGCCGCCCTCGATCGCGAAGCCGAGCGAGCCGTCGACCTCGGGGCGGACGTAGTTGTCGTCCACCGCGAGCTTGGCGAGCGCAGTTGCGACATCCAGCATCGCAAAGCCATGCGCCGCGGCGCGCAGGTCGTCGCCGATCGCGAGCGCCTGCGCGCAGAGACGGTCGAAGATCTCGAGTTCGAGATTGAGCGCGCGCTCGCCGGCATTCGCGATCTTCGCCTCGATCTCGCCGAGCTCGGAGGTGGTGAAGCGCACCTGGCCCGCCAGCGTCTGGCGATGGATGAAGGTCGCATTCAACGGCGCCGACATCAGCTTGTCGCCGTGCTGTGCGGTGACCTCGACGAAATAGCCGAGCACATTGTTGTGCCGGATCTTGAGCGCCTTGATTCCGGTCTGGTCGGCGTAGCGCGCCTGCATCGAGGCGACGACGAGGCGGGAGGCGTCGCGCAGATTGCGCGTCTCGTCGAGCGTCGCGTCGTAGCCTGACCGGACGAAGCCGCCGTCGCGCTTGATCAGCGGCAGCTGCTCGTCGAGCGCGCGGGCGAATTCGTCGGCGAGCGCGCGCGCCGGCCGCGTCAGCGCAGACATGATTGCCGCGACCTCCTGCGGCGGCTGGTCGAGCACGGACAGCCGCGCCAGCGCCTGGTCGGCGGCGAGGATGCCGTCGCGGAGCGCCGCGAGATCCCGCGGCCCGCCGCGGCCGACCGACAGCCGCGCCATCGCGCGCGTCATGTCCGGCGCGCCGCGCAGGATCGAGCGGATGTCCTCGCGTGCCGCACTGTCGGCGACGAACACGTTCACCGCATCGAGCCGCCGCCCGATCTGCGCCGGCTCCGTCAGCGGCGCGGCGAGGCGCTGCGCCAGGAGCCGCGAGCCGGCCGAGGTCACCGTGCAGTCGATCGCGTCGAGCAGCGAGCCCCGGCGCTCGCCGGCGAGCGTGCGCGTCAATTCGAGATTGGCGCGCGTCGCCGGATCAATCGCCATGGTGCTGCCGGTCGCCTCGCGCGCCGGCGGCGCCAGCGGCGGACGCTGGCCGACCTGGGTGCGCTCGACATAGGTGACGCAGGCGGCCGCTGCGGTGGCTTCCAGGCGCGACAGCACCGCGAGGCCGTCCATGGTGGCCACGGCAAAATAGTCGCACAGCCGCCGCTCGGCGGTGGCGCCATCGAACACGTCCCGCGTCAGCGGCGTCACCGCAGCGAGCTCGCGCAGCACCGGCTCGAACGCTTCGTCCGAGTAGAGAGCGTCCGAGACGATGACTTCGTTCGGATTGATGCGCGCGAGCGTCGCAGTGAGCTCGGCGAAGGCGCATTCGGTGACGATGAAATCCGAGGTCGAGATGTCGATCCAGGCAAGCCCGAGCCGGTCGCCGCCGGACGAGCCGCGGCTGCGCGCGATCGACAGCAGATAGTTGTTGGCGCGCGCGTCGAGCAGATTGTCTTCGGTCAAGGTGCCCGGCGTCACCACGCGCACCACGCCGCGCTTGACCACGCTCTTGTTGCCGCGCGCCCGCGCTGCCGCCGGATCCTCCATCTGCTCGCAGACCGCGACGCGGATGCCCTGCGCGATCAGCCGGTGCAGATAGTCTTCGGAGCGCTCCACCGGCACGCCGCACATCGGGATGTCCTGGCCCTGATGCTTGCCGCGCTTGGTCAGCACGATGCCGAGCGCCTTCGACGCCACCTCGGCGTCCTCGAAGAACAGCTCGTAGAAATCGCCCATCCGGTAGAACAGCATCAACCCGGGATGCGCGGCCTTGATGTCGAGATACTGCTCCATCATCGGCGTGAGCTTGGCCGGCGCCTCGGCGGGCACGGCCGAGGACACCGACTCTTGCGGAACCGGGGCGGAGATGGGCTGCTGGATGGTCATGGCGCGGAAACTAGCCAATTTGCCCGGACGGTCCTACCGCTTTGCAGGCGATGTCCCGGTTTTCCACGATGGC
This sequence comes from Bradyrhizobium sp. SZCCHNS2022, assembly GCF_032377575.1. Lineage (NCBI taxonomy): Bacteria > Pseudomonadati > Pseudomonadota > Alphaproteobacteria > Hyphomicrobiales > Nitrobacteraceae > Bradyrhizobium > Bradyrhizobium sp. SZCCHNS2022. Next base: position 6,244,698 of record NZ_JAUHHZ010000001.1, read on the forward strand.
AATTTTTGCCTCGCGCGAGCGCCAGAGCGAAAGCGCCGGAGAGCACCACCGGCGTCATTCCGGGGCGTGCGCAGCACGAACCCGGAATCCATCGTGCGGCGGGTCGTGCAGCCATCGATTCCGGGCTCGCCGCGCTGCGCGCGCCGCCCCGGAATGACGGCGAGGGTGGAGCGGCGGTGTGCGCCTTGCTTGCAGTTCTGGCGGCGGCGGTAGTGCAACCTCTCCCCGCAAGCGCTAGGGTTTCTACACGTCTTGCGCGACAGATTGACTCGGGTTGTCATGATGTTGCGCCGTCTATGCCTGTTGTATGATTCTGTATCCGACGCTTTGATTTGAAGGAGCGTTGGAGATGCAGCGAGAGCCGGATTTGTCATTGGGCGAGTTTGGCGACGTGCGCCTCGATAAAAGGGGGCGGCGTTCGTCCAGGCTATGCTTTGTGCGCGCAGCGTCTGCCTGCGCCAGATGGCGCGGGGTGACTGGGCCGCGTACATGGCGTACTGGCGGTTCGTGAACAATCCGCAAGTCACGATCGATCGGCTGATTGAGGGCTGGAGCAGGCAGACGGCGGCCGTCGTCGGTGGACGGCATGTGCTGGCGATCCAGGACACCAGCGAGGTCAAGTTCCAAACGCAGCGGGGACGCCGGCGCGGACTGGGCAAGGTCGGCAAAGGCAATGCCCGCGGTGTGCTGCTGCATGCCATGATGGCGGTTGATGCCGACAGCGGAGCTTGCCTCGGTCTCACCGGTGGCGAGGTGTGGACGCGCCGGGGCAAGGTTAAGGTCCCTCACGACCAGCGGGAGTTGGCCAACAAGGAATCGGCGCGCTGGGTAACGACGGCCGAGCAGGGCTGCGAGGTTCTTGCTGCAGCGCGCATGATCACCGTTGTCAATGATCGCGAAGGGGAGTTCTTTGCGCATTGGGCGTTGACGCCTGGCGACAACGTCCACCTGCTGACGCGAGCCATGCACGATCATGCGCTGGCTGACGGCAGCACGCTCTATCAAGCCGTAGAGCGAGCGCGCTTCTGCGACAAGGCGGTGATCGACCTTCCGCAGCGCATGGATCGCCGCGCTCGCCAAGCCCATCTCTCGCTGCGCTTCGGAACCGTCGAGCTCAAACGGCCCGCGCGACCCGGCATGAAGGGGCTGCCTGAGTCCGTGAAGATCGGCTTCGCGGAAGTCGTCGAGCTGCATCCTCCGAAGGGCGCCGAGCCCGTTCATTGGCTGCTCTTGACCACTCATTCGATCGCCAAGGCGGCCGATGCCTGGCAGATCGTCTCCTGGTACAAGCTGCGCTGGATCATCGAACAGCTCTTTCGCTCGCTGAAGAGCCAGGGTCTGGGTATCGAGGACAGCCAGCTCGAAAGCGCCCAGGCCCTGATCAAGCTGGTGGCGATCGCTACCAAAGCGGCGTGTATCGTCATTCAGCTCGTTCAGGCCCGCAACGGTGGTCAACAACTGCCGATCAAATGCGCCTTCACACCCGAAGAAATCGAAGTGCTGGCCGCCATCAACAAAACCATGAAAGGCAGGACCAAGCTTCAGGAGAACCCGCATCGACCCAACACCCTCGAGTGGGCGGCATGGATTATCGCAAAGCTTGGGGGATGGACCGGCTACGCCTCGCACCGGCCTCCCGGGCCAATCACCTTTCACAACGGAATGACCCGCTTCCAAATCCTCGTTGCCGGCAAAGCCCTCCAAATCGTGTAGAAACCCTAGCGCTCTTGCGGGGAGAGGTCGGATTGCGCAGCAATCCGGGTGAGGGGCATGGCACATACGCGGCCCAGGCGAGAGTCTGTCGGACGGGCACGGCGGTTCGAGGTGACATGATCACTGCAAACAAGCGGCACTTCCCGTGCGGCGGCCCCTCACCCCAGCCCTCTCCCAGCAAAGGACGGGGAGAGGGAGCAGACCGCGCGTGCGGCTGCATCGTGCGCAAGCCAAGTCTCCACGCATGCCACCCCGCGTTCCCGTCATTTGACCTGCCTCCACCGCACTCCTAAAACCGCCGTCAATTGTGACCAGAAACACCCCCCGGGAGAGAGCGATGCGAGACGTGTTCATTTGTGATGCGGTGCGGACCCCGATCGGGCGCTTCGGCGGCGCGCTGGCGAAGGTGCGGACCGACGATCTCGCGGCGACGCCGCTGAAGGCGCTGAAGGCCAAGCATCCCAATCTCGACTGGGCGGCGGTCGACGAGGTGTTCTTCGGCTGCGCCAACCAGGCCGGCGAGGACAACCGCAACGTCGCGCGCATGGCGCTGCTGCTCGCGGGGCTCCCCGACTCCATTCCCGGCCAGACGCTCAACCGTCTCTGCGCCTCCGGCCTCGATGCGGTCGGCGCAGCGGGCCGCGCGATCCGCGCGGGCGAGGTCGATCTCGCGATCGCGGGCGGCGTGGAATCGATGACGCGCGCGCCGTTCGTGCAGGGCAAGGCCACCGAGGCGTTCTCGCGCTCGGCCGAGATCTTCGACACCACGATCGGCTGGCGCTTCATCAATCCGCTGATGAAGCAGCAATATGGAGTCGACTCGATGCCGGAGACCGGCGAGAACGTCGCCGAGGAATTCCAGGTGTCGCGCGCCGACCAGGATGCGTTCGCGATCCGCTCTCAGCAGCGCGCCGGTCAGGCGATCGCCTCGGGCTATTTTGCCGCCGAGATCACGCCGGTATCCGTGCCCGGCGGCAAGGCCGGCCCCGTCACCGTCGACAAGGACGAGCATCCGCGCCCCGAGACCACGCTCGAAGGTCTCGCCAAGCTGAAGCCGATCGTGCGCAATCCCGGCACGGTCACTGCCGGCAACGCCTCGGGCGTCAATGACGGCGCCGCGGCGATGATCCTCGCCTCGGAAGCCGCGGTGAAGAAGCACGGTCTCGCACCGCGCGCGCGTGTGCTGGGGCTTGCCTCGGCCGGCGTGCCGCCGCGCATCATGGGCATCGGCCCGGTGCCGGCCGTGCGCAAGCTGCTGGAGCGGCTCGGCCTGAAGATCACCGATTTCGATCTGATCGAGCTGAACGAGGCATTCGCGTCACAGGGCATCGCCTGCCTGCGGCAGCTCGGCGTCGCCGAGGACGCCGATTTCGTCAATCCGCACGGCGGCGCCATCGCGCTCGGTCATCCCCTCGGCATGAGCGGCGCGCGCATCGCGATGACCGCCGTGCACGGCCTCGAAGTCCGCGGCGGCAAGCGCGCGCTCGCCACGATGTGCGTCGGCGTCGGCCAGGGCGTCGCGCTGGCGGTCGAGACGATCAACTGACGAAGCGCAACGCGCTTCGTCATTCCGGGGCAGCCCGCAGGGCTGAACCCGGAATCTTGAGATGAGTCCGCCAACGTCGAGATTCCGGGTTCGACCCTGACGCGTCGCCCCGGAATGACGGAAAGCCATCGCATATGACGATCGCAGTTTTGCGCTCGTCTCTATCGACCTCGTCATGGCCGGGCTTGTCCCGGGCATGACAGAGTAACTAACGGACAGGGATGGTTCGCCGTGACAGCTCTGCATCTCCATGCGCGATAATCCTGCGGAATGACGGAGACCTGACTATGACCATCTCCCGCGAACAGGACGTCACCCCCGCCGTTTTGGCGGTGATGGAGCAGACCTCGAACCCGCGGCTGCGCGAGATCATGGTGTCGCTGATCAAGCACCTGCACGGCTTCGTCCGCGACGTCCGCCTCACCGAGGCCGAATTCCGCGAGGCCGCCGCGCTCATCGCCGAACTCGGCCAGCGCACCAACGACACGCACAACGAAGTCGTGCTGATGGCAGGCTCGCTCGGCGTCTCGCCGTTGGTCTGCCTGCTCAACAATGGCGATGGCGGCAACACCGAGACGGCGCAGTCGCTGCTCGGCCCGTTCTGGCGGCTGAACTCGCCGCGCACAGAGAACGGCGGCTCGATCCTGCGCTCGCCGACGCCTGGGCCGGCGCTGTTCGTGAATGGGCGTGTGGTCGATCCCCGGGGCGAGCCGGTCGCCGGCGCCGAAGTCGACGTCTGGCACGCCTCGCCCATCGGCTATTACGAGAACCAGGATCCCGAGCAGGCCGACATGAACCTGCGCGGCAAGCTCTCCACCGATGAAGACGGCCGCTTCTGGTTTCGCTCCGTCATGATGGTCGGCTATCCCATTCCGACCGACGGCGTCGTCGGCCGGCTCCTGAAGGCGCAGGGCCGCCATCCCTACCGCCCAGCGCATCTGCATGCGCTGATCGTCAAGCAGGGCTTCAAGGTGCTGATCTCGCAGGTCTACGATCCCAACGACCCGCATATCGACAGCGACGTCCAGTTCGGCGTCACACGCGCGCTGCTCGGCAATTTCATCCGCCACGACGAGCCGCATCCGACCGAGCCCGACGTCACCGCGCCCTGGTACTCGCTCGATCACGTCTACCGCATGGAGATCGGCGACACCGTGCTGCCGCGCGCGCCGATCAAGTAGCCGGCCCCAGCCTATCAGGGGCTCGGTGGTCGAGACCTTGTAGATTGATGCAGGAATGCTGCTGATCAGCCGATGGCTGGCGCTCGATCAAGTGAAGACCCTTACTTCGAACTCGGTGTCGTCCCGGGCAAGCACGGCGGCGCGAAGCGCTGGCGTGCGCCGACCCGGGACCCATAATCCCGGGAGAGGTTTGAGGCAGGATCGCAACTCCGAGTCTTCGCCTCACGACGGCCTGTGGTTATGGATCCCGGCTCTGCGCCCCGACGTCGCTGCGCGACATCCGGGCTTGGCCGGGACGACACCGGACGTGGAGACGCGGCTTCGCGACAATCGAAGCGATCGGAGTGGTTATCCCACATCGCTTTCGAGCATTTTGCCGTTCACCACGCTGCACCCTCTTCACAATCACCAGAGATTGTTCGCTCGGCATCAAACCCCCCGCCAGGGTCGGCGCGACATATCGGCATGTGCATGGCGTTCGGTATGGTCACGCAAAGGTGCGGCGTCGTCGGACCAGTGGACGGCTTGCGAAAGCACAATATTCGTGCTTTATTGTTTCTCATGGCCGCAAGCCCCTACGATCAGGCTGTTCGCTACCGTCTCCTGCTCTCGCCCGAGGCGCGAGACGCCATCGAGGCGACGTTCGCCGATTATGCCCGGATGATGGACATGCTCGACGAGATCGCGAGCGCGAAGGGCATCGGCGCCAATCTCGTTGCGTTGCATGGCCATGCCTATGACCCGATCCGCAAGGCCACCCGGCTGCCGTCGCGGCTCGTCACGCTCGGCCTGCGCGACCGTGCGGCGTATCGGGCCGCATCGAACCCGCGGCTGCCGCTCGACGACCGATTGGTGAATGTCAGGGATGCCGGCACGCTGTCGCTCGGCACCGCGCTCGGCCGTGTCACGATTCCGTTCGAGGTGACCGGCTATGCCGCGGGCTGGACGCACGCGACGCCGGCCCAGCTCGTTCGCACTGATCACGGTGACTTCGAGATTCATTTCGGCGTCACCGCAGCTTCACAATCCCATCTCAGCCCACGAAAGGACCACGTCATGCTCGCCGAACACGCGCCGGCTCCCGACACGCTCCTGTCACGCGCCGGGCGCCTCATTGCCGGGATCGCCTATGGAGCGATTGAGAAGGCCGAGGACAACAACAAGGTCGCGCTGGTCAAGCAGGCGATCCGCGAGATCGAGCAGGCCGAGCGGGAGTCTCGCGAGAGCCTCGCCGCCGCGCGGGCCGAGGAGTACCGGCTCAATGCGCGCCGCGCAGAGATCGAGCGCGAAACAACACAGCTGGCCGAGCAGATCCGCGTCGCCATCGGCGAGAACCGCGACGATCTCGCCCGCGCCGGCATTGCCCGGCAGATGGACCTCGAAGCGCAGTTCGAGGTGCTGTCGAAGGCGATCGACGAGAATGCCGAGCGCGTCGATGCGGTGCTGACGAGCCTGCGCGCAATCCTCTCCAGCCTGCAGGATGCGCAGGCGCGCCTCGCCGAGCTCGAACGCAGCGAAGCGATGGCTCAGCAGCCGAAGTCCGCCGCGCGCAAGACCGAGGATGCCGGCCTTGCCAAGGCCACGCGCGCGTCACGCGCGATGGCCCGCGCCACCGGCGTGCCGGAGGGCATTCCGCCGTCACCCGACATCGACGAATTGTCGAAGCTGAAGCGCGACAAGGACATTGCCGAGCGGCTGGCGCGTTTGAAGTCTCAGAATTGAGCGGGCAGGGGCGCACCGTCCCATGACCATCATCGACCATTTCATGCAGCCCGAGGTGCGGCCGTTCGCGGTCGCCGCCGTGATGATCGTGCTGGTCGGCGGCGTCGAGATCGGCTCGATGCTGATCGGCCTGTCGATCAGCGAGCTGCTCGGCCAGACCGTCGATCTCGGGCACGACGGCAACAGCACCAGCATCGGCCAGGTGCTGTCCTGGATCAATGTTGGTGGCGTGCCGCTGATGATCTGCATCCTGCTCGGGCTCGGCATCTTCTCGATCACCGGCTTCCTCATCCAGGATGTCGCCCGGCTGCTCGCGCTGCCGCTGCCGGCCTCGGCCGCAGGCGTGCTAGCCGCTGTTGCCACCGTACCGATGCTGCGCAGCTCGACGCGTTACGCCTCCAGGCTGATCCCGCAGGATGAGAGCTACGCGGTCGGCCTGTCCGATCTCGTCGGCCGCACCGGCGAGGTCGCGGTCGGCCCGCTCGATGGCGGGCTGCCCGGCCGCGTCCGCGTCAAGGATGTCCACGGCAATTGGCACGCGGTGACGGCCTCGGCCGCGCCGGGCTCGCCGCCGCTGCCGGTGGGCGCATCGGTTCTTCTCGTCGACCGCAAGGACGGCCGCTTCATCGCGATCGCAGCCGTCGACGAACTCGTCCCGTCACAACCGGACTCCTCGTCCAGAAAGTGATCTCTGCCATGTTCGATCTGATTGTCCCCGCCTCGATCGGCGTCGTGCTGCTGGTCGTCCTCGGCACGGTGTTCGCCGTGCTCTATCACCGCTCCACCCGCGACGAGGCGTTCGTGCGCACCGGCCTCGGCGGCAAGAAGGTCGTGCTCGACGGTGGCGCCGTGGTGCTGCCGATCTTCCACTCGATCGCGCGCGTGAATCTCAAGACGCTGCGGCTGCGCGTGGAGCGTTCGAAGAAGGATTCGCTGATCACCAAGGACCGCATGCGGGTCGACATCGACGCCGAGTTCTATGTGCGCGTGAAGCCCGATGTGGATTCGATCGCGCTTGCCGCGCAGACGCTGGGTGCGGTGACCAACAATGCCGAATTGCTGCGTGACCAGGTCGAGGCGAAGTTCGTCGACGGCCTGCGCTCGGTCGCGGCGACGATGGAGCTGTTGGACTTGCAGGAGAAGCGCTCGGATTTCGTCAAGCACGTCCAGGCCGCGGTCGAGGCCGACGTGCAGTCGAACGGCCTGGAGCTGGAATCGGTGTCGCTGACCAAGCTCGACCAGACCGACATCTCGTTCTTCAATGCTGAGAACTTCTTCGACGCCGAGGGCCTGACGCGGCTGAAGACCGTCACCGAGACGCGGCGCCGCGACCGCAACGCCATCGTACGCGACAACGAGGTGGCGATCGCCCAGAAGGACCTCGAGGCGCGCCAGCTCACGCTGACGATCGAGCGGACGAAGAAGGAAGCCGAGCTCAGCCAGGAGCGCGACATCGCCAACAAGACCGCGAGCACGCGCGCCGAGGTGGCGAGCGCGACGCAGACGGCGTGGCAGACCGAGGAGAACGCCCGCATCGAGGCCCAGCAGAAGATCGCCCAGCGCGAAGCCGAAGCGTTGAAGGTGCGTGAGACCGCGACCATCGAATCCAACCTCGCGATCAACCGCCGCAAGACCGACGCCGACCGCGAGATCCAGATCGCGACCCAGGACAACGATATCCAGATCGCGACCAAGAGCAAGGAAACCTCTGAGGCGCGCGCGGTCGCCAAGGCGGCCGAGGCGCTCGCGGTGTCCGCGGAGGAAAAGGTGACGACGGCGCGCGCGATCGAGATCGCCGACCGCGAACGCCAGACCGCGGTCATGGCGGCGCGAAAGGAGGCCGAGCAACGCTCGACCGGCATCACGGTGGCGGCGGAGGCCGAGAAGCGCGCGGCGGTCGATCGCGGCGAGGCGGCCAAGACGCTCGCCGAAGCGGAGGCTGAGGCCAACAAGATCAAGGCCGTGGGCGTGCGCGAGATCGGCGAGGCCGAAGCCGCCGTGATCCTGATGAAGAACGAGGCTCAGAACAAGCTGGGCAGCAACGTGATCGATTTCGAGCTCGCCAAGCAGCGCATCGCGACGATGCCCGCCGCGCTGGGCGAGATGGTCAAGCCGATCGCCAATCTGAAGGACGTCCGCATCCTGCACACCGGCGGCGCCTTCGGCGGCAACGGCAACGGCGGTGGCAATGTCGGCTTCGGCGAAGGCCTTGCCGGCGAGCTGCTGCGCGTGCATGCGCTCAAGCCGCTGATCGACGAGATCCTGGTGCAGTCGGGCTTCAAGCCCGGCGACGATCCGGTGCAGGCGCTGGCGGGCGTTGTCATGCCGACGACCGAGGCCAAGACCGCTGCCGGGCCGGCGAAGATCGAGCCGCTGCAGAAGCCGTGAGACAAAATGTGAAAAGCAACCCCGGGGCTGGGGGCGGCGCTGGAGGAGCCACCGCCCCCGCCCGGCACATCACGAGTGGGGCGCTCATGAGGTGCAGTCCCTGCGCGCAACTCATACGCAGAGAACCGAGTGGGGTGATGAGAAGATAGCCGGAAACGCGCCGGATTGAAGTTACAAATCCATCACGTGGCGGTCACCTTTTTGCTATCCCGCGCACACTGCGTCCGAACAGCGCACGCAATTTCCGTCGCGGGGAACGTTCACTCCATCACGGCATGATCGGCCGGTGCGGACTGCTGACGCAGCGCCGTGCGAGTCGAGCCGATCATGATCGCGAGAGGGATGGACACCAGGATGAACGTCATCACCAGCTGATAGTCGTGCGAGAAGGCGAGGATCTGCGCCTGGACCATGACCATCGCATCGGCCATCGCGCGCCCGGCATCCGTGGACAGGTTCAGCATGCCGGCCACGTTGGGCATCTGCAAAGCGTGATTGAACGGGTTGATGTGCTCGACCAGGATGGCGTGATTGCGTCGTGTTCCCTCGGTGAGCTGCGCGATCGCGATGGAGATGCCGATCGAGCTTGCGACATTCCTCACCAAAGTCAGCATCGAGGTTCCATCCGTCCGCAGCTCGCCGGGCAGTGTCAAGAATGCCACCGTCGAGAGCGGCACGAACACGAGGCCGAAGCCGAAGCCCTGCATGATGCTGATGGTGATGATCTCCGGCACACCGGTCTGGTCCGTCCACGCCGTCATCTGGAACAGCGACAGCGCCGTGAGCGCCAGCCCGACCACGATCAGGGTCCGCGCCTCGATATAGCGCAGCAGTCGCCCGACCAGCATCATCGCGACGAAGGTGCCACAGCCGCGGGTCGCCAGCAGCACGCCGGCGGTGATGATGGGGTAGCCGATGACGTTCTGCAGGTAGGGCGAGGACAGCGCCATGGTCGAGAACAGCACCAGGCCCATCACCGTCATGAACACGCAGCCGCCGACGAAATTGCGGTCCTTGAACAGCGCGAACTGGATGAACGGCCGCTTCGTCGTCAGCGAATGCGCCAGGAAATAATAGAAGCCGACGGCCGCGACGATGAACTCGATGATGATCTCGTTGCTCTCGAGCCAGCCTTGATCCTCGCCGCGGTCGAGCGCAATCTGCAGCGCGCCGATGCCGATGGCGAGCGCGGCGAAGCCGAACCAGTCGAAGGTCAGCTCCGCATTCGGCTTGGTCTCCTCCATGAAGGCGATCAGCCCGAGCACGGTCACGGCGCCGAACGGCAGATTGACGAAGAACACCCAGTGCCAGGAATAGGTTTCCGTCAGCCAGGCGCCGAGCGACGGTCCCATGATCGGGCCGAGCATCACGCCCATGCCCCAGATCGCCATCGCCTTGGCGCGCTCATGCAGCGCGTAGGAGTCGAGCATCACGGCCTGCGACAGCGGCACCAGCGCGGCGCCGAACACGCCCTGCAAGAGGCGGAACAGCACCATCTGGGTGATGTCCTGGGCGAGGCCGCACATGACGGACGCAATGGTGAAGCCGGCCGAGCAGACGATGAAGGTGCGCTTGCGACCGAAGCGGTTGGCGATCCAGCCGACCGGCGCGGTCATGATCGCTGCCGCCACGATGTACGACGTCAGCACCCAGTTGATCTGGTCCTGAGACGCCGACAGGGTGCCCTGCATGTAGGGCAGCGCGACGTTGGCGATCGTGGTGTCGAGCGCCTGCATGATCGTCGCCGTCATGGCGCAGATCGTCACCATGTTGCGGCGAAATCCTGGAACCGCGGATGAGGCTGCCGGCGCGTTCATCGTGCGCTACTCGTCCTTGTCGGCGGCATGCGCCGAGCCGAGCAGGCCCGCCAGCGTACGTTCATGTCCGGTATCGATCGACACGTTGACGCTCATGCCGGCCTTGAGCTTGCCGACGAACTTGTCGTTCTTGTCGAAATAGATGCGGACGGGCACGCGCTGCACCACCTTGACGAAATTGCCGGTGGCGTTCTGCGGCGGCAGGATCGCGAATTGCGCGCCGGTGCCCGGCGACAGCGAGCCGACCGTGCCCTTGAAGCGGTGGTTCGGGAACGCGTCGACGTCGAGCTCGACCGGCTGGCCCACGGCGACATAGGTGAAGTCGCTCTCCTTGGGATTGGCGTCGACCCAGGGATTGCCGATGTCGATCACCGAGAACACCGGCGTGCCCGCGGTGACGAAGCGGCCGAGCTGGATCTGGTCCACCTGCGTGGCGATGCCCGGCATCGGCGCGCGCAACGTGGTGTGGTCGAGATCGCGCTGCGCGTCGTCGAGCTTGGCCTTCGCCTGGACATAGGGCGGGAACTGCTCCATCGGCAGGTCGGGATTGCCGAGCAGCTGCGTCTTCGCGTTCGACAGCTGCTGTTTGATGTACTGCGCCTGCGCGCCGGCCGTCACCAGGGCGTTCGCCGCGTTGTCGAGGTCGAGCTGCGAGCCGAAATTGTTCTTGGCGAGCGTCTGCTTGCGCTCGACATCCTTCTGCTTGAGGTCGATGCCCTGCTGCGCGAGGTCGAGCATCTGGCCGTAGATCTTGATGTTGGCCGTGAGGTTGTCATAGGTGGTGCGTGCCTGTGCCAGCGCCGCCTTGGCCTGGTCGACCGCCAGGCGATAGGGCACGGGATCGATCTCGAACAGCTCGTCGCCCTTCTGGACCTGCTGGCCTTCCTTGACGACGACCTTGATGATCTTGCCGGAGATGTCCGGGGTGATGAGCACCTTCTGCGCGCCGACATAGGCGTCGTCGGTGGTCACGTAGCGGCCGCCATTGAGATAGAGCACGAGGCCGCCGATCGCGGCCAGCAGCGGCAGCACGACGAGCAGTAGAGTGCGGCGATAGCGGCGCAGGAACCCCGGACCGGCCGGTTTCTCGGCAGCAGCGGCCGGCGGTGCGGCCTCCGGACTGGCCTTCTGTTCGGGAGCGATTTTGAGGGCGGGCTCAGCCATAACGCTGCTCCTTTCGCTGCTCGTCGCAGAGCGACTGCAGGGCGTTTCTCACGTTTTCTTTGATGGCTTCGAGCTGGGCCGTCAGTCGCTCGGCATCGGCGGGACTGATGCCGTCCAGCGCAGTCTCGGTGATCTCGCCGCGCAGCACCGCGAGCTTGGCGAGCAGCGGACGGGCGGCCTTCTTCAGATACAGCCGGTTGACCCGGCGGTCGGTGTCGTCGCCGCGGCGTTCGATCAGCCCGGCATCCGCGATCTTGTCGATCAGCCGGGTCAGCGTGATCGGCTGCATCTCCAGCTGCTCGGCGAGCTCGGACTGCTTCATCCCCTCGTTGCGCTCGACCTTGGCGAGCACGGCCCATTGTGCCCGGGTCATGCCGAACCGCGCGGCCTCCTTGTCGGCATAGGCGCGCATCAGGCGCTGCAGCTCGCCGAGCGTAAACAGGAAATTCACGTCCGCGGACGTGCGGGTCATGGCCGGTCTCGATTCTGGACGGAGGGAACTAAGCTTTGGCTCTAATGAGCCTGGAATATAATAAGCAAGCTTATGAATATGTCATGGCGTCGTCGAGCACATCCGTTCCCCTGAAGATGCATGGCTCCGCCGCGGCCTTTGGCGAGCGGGCTGTGAAATGCTAGATTGTCGCCAATGACCCTCGCAAAGCCCACCTTCCCGCCGCCCGACCACGACCATGGCCGCTGCGCGGCCGATGCCCTCGACCATGCCGAGCGCGTCTGCGCCCAGCGTGGCCAGAAGTTCACGCCGCAGCGCCGCCAAGTGCTGGAGGCGCTGCTGTCGAGCCACCGGCCACTCGGCGCCTATGAGATCATCGAGGAACTGGCCAAGGTGGCCGCGCGACCGGCACCGATCACGGTGTATCGCGCCCTCGAGTTCCTGATGGCCAACGGCTTGGTGCACCGCATCGAAAGCCGCAATGCCTTCCTCGCCTGCGCGCACGATCATGAGCACACCGCGCTGGTGGCGTTCCTGATCTGTGAAAAATGCGGTGCCGTCGGTGAGGTTCCCGCCGCGCCGCTCGCGGAAAGCCTGAAGAGCGCGGCCGCCGCGTCCGGCTTCCTGCCGAAGATGTCGGTGGTCGAGATCACCGGCCTCTGCGCGCACTGCCAGAAGGCCGCGTGAGATCCGTCACTGCGCCGCAAGGTGTACAGCGCTCACTGATCATCGTATTCGAGCTATTGCCACAGCGACGGTGCGCTCCCTCTCCCCGTTCTTCACGGAGAGAAGGCTGGGGTGAGGGGCAGCCACGAGCACCAGACGTGTGCGGAGAGCCCCCCTCACCCGGATTGCATCTGAGGATGCAATCCGGCCTCTCCCCGCGCGCGGGGAGAGGCGCGGACCGCCGCTGCCGGCCGAGTTGTTCGTCCGATCCTCGCGCACGAATCCGACCGCGTGTGCGCTGGGGGTCCAAGAAAACCAAACCCTTTCGGGAGCCCACGCCCTCGTGTCCGCATCGCCCCCTTCATCCGCCGCGACCCGGCCGCTCGGCCCGGGCGCGATCGCCGTCACGCTCGTGCTCTGCCTGTCCTGGGCCTTCAACCAGATCGCCATCAAGCTGGCATTGCCGGAGGTGCCGCCGATGCTCCAGGCCACCTTCCGCTCGGCCGGCGCGCTGCCGGTGCTGCTGATCTTTGCTCACGTGCGCGGCGTGAAGATGTTCGAGCGCGACGGCACGTTGTGGCTCGGCATCGCGGCCGGCGCGCTTTTCGGTCTCGAATTCGTGCTGATCTACCAGGGTCTTCTGCTGACCTCGGCGTCGCGGGCCGTCGTCTTCCTGTACACAGCGCCGTTCTTCGTCGCGCTCGGCTCGTTCCGCTTCCTGGGTGAGCGTCTGGGACCGGCGCAATGGGGCGGGCTGGCGTTGAGCTTCACCGGCGTTGCGCTGGCGATCGGCATCCCCCAGGCCAATGTCGACGGCAAGGTTCTGCTCGGCGACCTTCTGGTGGTCGGCGGCGGGCTGCTGTGGGGCGTCACGACGGTCTTCATCAAGGGCAGCCGGCTGCGCTTCATCGCGCCGGAGCGCGCATTGGGATACCAGGTGGCCGTTTCCGTCCCCATCATGGCCTTGGCCGCCCTGATCGCCGGCGAGCGCCTCACCCAGGTTCCCAGCCCTTTCGTGCTCGGGCTGCTCGCCTATCAGGCGATCTGGGTGGTCGGCACCACCTTCACGATCTGGTTCGCCCTGATCAAAGCCTATTCGGCCAGCAAATTGTCGGCATTTACCTTCATCACCCCTTTATTCGGGGTGGTGGCGAGCTATTTCATCCTGCATGACGCCCTGACGCTCGCCTTTGGCCTGGCCGCCGTGCTTGTGATCATTGGGCTTTTTCTGGTCAATCGCCCGAACCGCGTGCTCCTGGCCGCGACTGATCCATTGCTGAATGTCACCAAAACCTGATATCCGAGGCCCCATGAACAAGCCCGAGATCCTGCCTCAAACCGATATCGCCGGCCCTGCTCCCCGGCACCAGACCACGCAAGTCATGGTCGGCAATGTCGCCGTCGGCGGCGGCGCGCCGATCGTGGTGCAGTCGATGACCAACACCGACACCGCCGACGTCGACTCGACGGTGGCCCAGGTCGCAGCGCTGGCGCGCGCCGGGTCCGAGATGGTGCGCATCACGGTCGACCGCGACGAGGCGGCCGCGGCCGTCCCGCACATCCGCGAGCAGCTCGACAAGCGCGGCATCACCACGCCCCTGATCGGCGACTTCCACTATATCGGTCACAAGCTCTTGACCGAGTACCCCGCCTGCGCCGAGGCGCTGGCGAAGTACCGCATCAATCCCGGCAATGTCGGCTTCAAGGACAAGCGCGACACCCAGTTCTCGACCATCATCGAGCTCGCCAACAAATACGGCAAGCCGGTGCGCATCGGCGCCAATTGGGGCTCGCTCGACCAGGAGCTGCTGTCGAAGCTGATGGACGAGAACGCGGCGTCCGCGAACCCGCGCGATGCGCGTGCGGTGATGCGCGAGGCCATGGTGCGGTCGGCGCTGCACTCGGCAGAGCGCGCCCAAGAGCTCGGCATGCCGAAGAACCGCATCATCCTGTCGGCCAAGGTCTCGGCCGTGCAGGACCTGATCGCGGTGTATCAGGATCTCGCCGCGCGCTCCGACTACGCCATTCATCTCGGCCTGACCGAGGCCGGCATGGGCTCCAAGGGCATCGTCGCCTCCTCGGCCGCGCTCGGTATTCTCTTGCAGCAGGGCATCGGCGACACCATCCGCATCTCGCTGACCCCCGAGCCCGGCGGCGATCGCACCCTCGAGGTGCAGGTCGCACAGGAGCTGCTGCAGACCATGGGCTTCCGCACCTTCGTGCCGCTGGTCGCGGCGTGCCCGGGCTGCGGCCGCACCACCTCGACCACCTTCCAGGAGCTGGCGCGCTCGATCCAGGATTTCATCCGCGACGAGATGCCGACCTGGAAGACGAGATATCCCGGCGTCGAGGCGCTCAACGTCGCCGTCATGGGCTGCATCGTCAACGGCCCCGGCGAATCCAAGCACGCCAATATCGGCATCTCGCTGCCCGGCACCGGCGAGGCCCCGGCCGCGCCGGTGTTCGTCGACGGCAAGAAGTTCCGCACCCTGCGCGGCCCGACCATTGCCGCCGACTTCAAGGCCCTGGTCATCGACTACATCGACCAGCGCTATGGCGCGGGCGCCAAGGCGCCGGAGAGCGTGACGGCCGCGGAGTAGGGCCGGCGCCCTGTTTGAGTGCGGCGCCTCACGCGCTGCATATGCTCCTGTGATGATCTGAGATCGAGCCACCGCCACGACGACGGTGCGCTCCCTCTCCCCGTTCTTCACGGGGAGAGGGGTGGGGTGAGGGGCAGCCGCACGGCGGTGCCGATTCCCTGCAACGAACTGTTTGAAGATATCTCTGGCATTCCAATCGGCGCCTGGCGGTCGTGCCCGTCCGATAGACCTTTGACCTGGCCGCACTCGTGCCATGCCCCCCACCCGGATTGCTGCGCAATCCGACCTCTCAGCGCGAGCGAAGCTCGTCGCGCCCCCGCAAAGAGCGGGGAGAGGTAAGAGGGCCGCAACACCCGGTGCGACAACTCGCACCTGTTGCCGGGCGAGGCTGTCGCATCCTCACAACTCACAGCTGCTTGTCCCTCTCGCCTCATTCTGAAACTTTCCCGCAGGCCGCGCTGCCCCACTGCTGCCCGCATGATCAGCACCTTGATGCCAGCTGAACAGGATGCTGCAATGAACCTCGACGTCAGGGAAATGGAGCTCGCCGAGACCTCGCTGGTCATCGACTACTTCTATTCATCCAGCATCGAGCAGCTCGACCTCATGGGCATCGACCCCACACGCATGCCGACCAGGCCGGTGTGGGCCGGCCTGTTCAAGACGCTCTACGAACTGCCGCTCCCTGAGCGCGCCGCGCTGCTGGTGATCTGGCGCCTCGACGGCCGCCCGATCGGCTTCTCCAGCTGCGACCGCATCGTGTTCGGCAGCCGCGCCCACATGCATCTCCACGTCACCGAGCCGGAGCTGCGCGGCCGTGGCCTCGGCACCGAATGTGTCCGCCGCAGCATCGACCTCTATTTCGAACGCCTGCGGCTCAAGCAGCTGTTCTGCGAGCCGCACGCCTACAACATCGCCCCCAACCGCGCGCTGCAGAAGGCGGGCTTTCGCTATTTGAAGACGTACAAGACGGTGCCCGGCCCGATGAACTATCACCAGGCCGTGACGCGCTGGATGATCGAGCGGTGAGAGCTGCGGATTGTTCTGCATCATCTCGTCACACTAACAGTGTCGTCCCGGCCTTGAGCCGGGACCCATAGCCAACGTCGTTAGTTGTTGAGCAAGCTGGAGCGGCTTTCTTTATCTCACGCCGGCCTGTGAATATCGGTCCCGGCTCAAGGCCGGGACGACGGCGGAGCAAGATCGGGCGGCCGGCTCTTCCTAACGCCAAACCGCAAGCCATCGCGAAAGTCCCCAAATCTTGCCCGTCGCGTTACCATGTCGCAGCCATCGGGCCTTGTGCCGTCGGGCAAATCAGAACGATCTTTCCGCCCGTCCCGCCTCACTGAAGAGGGACGCTTCGCGGTCGTCACGAACGTGGAGGCGGGATGCGGTGGACGCGACGTGGCGCAGCGGGCCCTGGTGCCCGCGGACGAACGTCATGGCGCGGACGGTCAAGTCGCATGGTCCTGACATCCCGATGCTGATGCCAAGCTGGCCGATGATCGCCAGTGACGGGGGCAAGACAGCCCGGTCCCCGGGGAGAGTGCGAAGCAGCCGTTAAAACCATTGCGCAGGGAGGGCCGGGTCTTGTCCGGCTGAACCTGTGGTACCTGCCGCCTGCATTTTTTTCCGCAGGCGGGCCACGGGCCTCAGTCGGGGCCCGGCCTTCCCTGCGCCCTCTGATAGGAGAGGGCGAGAAAGAAGATCAATGCTCGGACGCGAAACGCGGGCGCGAGGATGATGAACTGTGTCTATGAGGATGACCGGCTGCGCCGACAAACTCCGCCGTCGTCCCGGCCAAGCCACACCAACGCGCATGCGTTGGTGTGGCGCCGACCCGGGACCCATACTCCCAGGAGCAAATGTGAGGCAGGCTGGAGCGACCGGATGTGCCAACCACGACGTGCGGTGGCTATGGATCCCGGCGTCCGCCGGGATGACACTGAATGCGAGGCGGCGCTGTCCCAACTCATTCCTACAACGGCGCCTGCCCATATTCGCGGTTGGCGAGGCTGGCCTCCTCCAGATCCAGGTCGCGTTCGATGCGGCGGCGGGTTTCGTCGGTGATCTTGCCGTCGCGGAGCATGACGTGAATGGTCTTGCGTTCGACGCCGATCAGCTCCCGCGTCAGCTCGATGCCGAGCGCGGAGGCGTCGTAGTCGTCAGGGTTCAGGGTTTCCGGCAACTGGTTGGCGCGCACCTCGTGGCGCGCGCGCAGCAGCCGCACCACCTCCTCGGACAGCTCGCGGTCATTGGTCATCGTCTCCAGCGAATTCAGCGCCCGATCGAGCACCTCGCGCCGGGCCGCGATCTCCTGCTCGTGCTCGCGCACATGCTCGGCGCGGCCTTCCTGGCCGAGCCCGAGCCCGCGCACGACCAGCGGCAGGGTCAGGCCGAGTCCGATCAGCGTGAAGAAGATCACGCCGAACGCGACGAACAGGATCTCGTCGCGATAGGGAAACGCATCGCCGGTCGACAATGTCAGCGGCAGCGCCAGCGCGGTCGCGAGCGAGACCGTGCCGCGCACGCCGGTGAAGCCGATGATGAAGGTCTGCTGCCAGGGCGGCAGCGGATCGCGGGCCCGCAACGAAGGACTCAGCACGCGCGGCAGGATGGTCGCGGGAAAGGTCCAGGCGAAGCGCGCGATCACGACGATGGCGACCACCAGCGCGGTGGCGATCATGATCTCGTCGAGCGGGAATGCCTTCGACTTCTCGTAGATCAGCCGCATCTGGAAGCCGGTCAGCAGGAACAGCATGCCCTCGATCAGGTAGACCACGAGGTCCCAGAAGAACACGCCCTGCAGCCGGGTCGCGGAGGAGATCCACAGCGGGCCGTTCCAACTCATGTAGAGGCCGCAGGCCACCGTCGCGATCACGCCGGAGCCGCCGACATGCTCGGGAATCCAATAAGCGAGATAGGGCGTCAGCAGCGACAGCGTGATCTCGACCTGCGGATCCCGGGAATAATGCCGGGCGCGCAGCATCAGCCAGCCGACGCCGATGCCGAACGCGATCTCTCCGACGACGATCGCGGCGAATTCGCCGGCGGCGACGGGAAAGGAAAACGTGCCGGTCATGATCGCCGCCACCGCGAAGCGGTACAGGATCAGCGCCGTGGCGTCATTGGCGAGGCCCTCGCCTTCGAGGATCACCATCACCCGGCGCGGCAGATGCAGCCGGCGGGCGATGGCGAGCGGCGCCACCACATCCGGCGGCGCGACGATGGCGCCGAGCAGGAAGCCGAGGCTCCAGGGCAGGCCGAGCAGGACGTGAGTTGCCGTCGCCACCAGCGTTGCGGTGAAGATCACGCAGCCCACGGCCAGCAGCACGATCGGCCGCAGATTGCGCTTGAACTCGCGCCAGCTCATCGCGACGCTGGACGAGTAGATCAGCGGCGGCAGCACCACGAGCAGAACGAGTTCCGGCGGCAGCGCGAAGGCCGGCATCGTCGGCACGAAGGCCAGCGCGATGCCGGCCAGCATCAGCAGGATCGCCGGCGCCAGGTTGGCGCGCCGCGCGATCAGGGCGGTTCCCGCCAGCACGGCCAGCAGGATCAGGAATATTTGAAAATGCTCTTCCATTGCGGACAGCCTGGCGCCGGTGCGCCGGGCTCAGTCCCGGAGGTCGTAGCGATAGGATTTCGACACGATCTGCCAGCCGTCCTTCAGCTTCATCGCCACGAGATAATCGGTAAAATAGCGCGGCGGCAGCTGGCAGCGCACCTTGATGAAGGCGGTCTTGTCGTCGGACCGGTCGATGGTGACGATGAAGTCCTCGCGCGGCTTGCCCTCGCCCTTGGCAGAGGGACGCTTGCGCACCCAGGCGAGCCAGTCCGGCACCGTCAGGACCTTGAGCTCGCCGTTCTCGACCCAGCGCAGGTCGGCGGTGGGATGGAACACCGCGCCGAGCTTGTCGGCGTCGCCCTCATAGAGCGCATCGAAATAGCCCTGCACCACGGCTTCGACGCTCGAACGATCTGTGCTCACGGCCATCTCCCTGGAACCCGGACAAACAAGCATCGCATTCTCGATGCAAATCCGGGCTTGGCAAGCCATGAACTGCGGCCGATGCTCCCTCGACAGAAATATCGTGGCCGACGCGGGTTCTCCGGGAACAACGGCTGCGTGATCCCGATCACAAGGCGAGCGGGCTTTCATCTGGTAGGCAGAGCCGGCAGATTTCCCAGGGCTATGGGGTAAGACGATGTCGTGGTCAGTTCGATTGGGCGGTTTCCTCCTGGCGGCAGCGCTATTGCTCGCCGGCCACCCCGCGCTCGCCGAGAAGCGGGTGGCGCTCGTCATCGGTAATTCCGCCTATCAGAACGTGCCGCAGCTGACGAACCCGGCCAGTGACGGCGCGGTGATGACCCAGACGTTCAAGAATGCCGGGTTCGATGTGGTCGACTACCGCCGCGACCTCACCGCGCGGGAGACGCGCAGGGCGTTGCGCGATTTCGCCGACGCGGCCCGCGATGCCGACATTGCCGTGGTCTATTATGCCGGCCACGGCATGGAGGTCGAAGGCTCCAACTATCTGATCCCGATCGATGCCCGGCTCGAGCGCGACACCGACGTCTATGACGAGACCTTGTCGCTCGACCGCATCCTGGTCGCCGTCGAGCCCGCCAAGAAGCTGCGGCTGGTCATTCTCGATGCCTGCCGCGACAATCCCTTCACCCGCAACATGCAGCGGACGGTGGCGACCCGCAGCCTCGGCCGCGGCCTTGCCAAGGTCGAGCCGACCAGCCCGAACACGCTGATTGCCTATTCGGCCAAGGCCGGCTCCACCGCGCAGGACGGCGACGGCAGGAACTCGCCCTTTACGCTGGCGCTGTCGCGGCACATCGCGACCCCCGGTCTCGATGTCCGCAAGGCGTTCGGCTTCGTGCGCGACGAGGTGCTGAAGTCCACGAGCAACCGCCAGGAGCCGTTCGTGTACGGCTCGCTCGGCGGCGAGGACGTGCCGCTGGTGCCCGGCGTGCCGCGCGTGGTCACGCAGATGCCGGTCGCGCCCGCCCCGAGCCCGCAGGCCGACATCCGCCGCGACTACGAGCTGGCGATGCAGGTCGGCAACAAGGGCGCGCTGAATGCTTTCCTGGCGCAGTATCCCGACGGCTTCTATGCGAGCCTCGCCAAGTTGCAGCTCGAAAAGCTGACCGCGGAGGAAAATCGCGCTGCCGCCGCCGAGAAGGCCCGCGTGACCGAGGCCGAACGGGCCCGTCTAGCGGCGGAGGGGGCCCGCAAGGACACGCTCGCCAAGGCGGAGGCCGAGGCCAAGGCGGCCGAGCAGGCGCGGCTCGCAGCCGAAAAGGCCAATCAGCTGGCGCAGCAGCAGGCCGCCGAGGCCGAGAAGAAACGCCAGGAGCAGCCGCTCGCAGCGGCTGACAATCCGCGCGCCGCGACCTCGCCGGCCGCAGCTCCGCCGCAGGGGCCGCAGGTGGCCTCGCTGACGCCGGCGTCGCAGCCCGCCGATTTGACCAAGTCTGTCCAGCTCGAGCTGCGCCGCGTCGGCTGTCTCACCGAGGAGGCCGACGGCGATTGGGGCTCGGCCTCGCGCCGCTCGCTGTCGCAGTTCAACCGCTATGCCGGCACCAAGCTCGACACCCAGTCTGCGTCGGCCGATGCGCTCGAGGCGATCAAGCTCAAGCAGGCGCGCGTCTGCCCGTTGGTCTGCCAGCACGGCTTCAAATCGGACGGCGACCGCTGCACCCGCATCGTCTGCGCCGAGGGCTCGTTCGTGAACGACGACAACGAGTGCGAGAAGCGGCGCGACAAGAAGCCGGTCGCCAAGCGCGGTCAGGACGACGAGGACATGCCGTCGCGCCGCCGCGCCCGAGCCGCGCCGGAGCCCGGCATGCCGTTGTCCGCTCCCGGGGCGGGGGTTGGCGTTGGCATCGGTGTCGGTGGCGGTGGTCTCGGCGTCGGCATCGGCGCAACTCCCGGCTACGCCAAGCCGCAGACCCAGGCCACTCGGCCGTCGAAGTCCTCCGGCCAGATCTATTGCGATGCCTATCTCTGCCGCGCGGTCAGGCCCGGCTGCCGGCTCGAATATCGCGGCGGCGGCGGCCCCGCCAACAATGCCAGCGTCGAGGTGTGCAATTGATCAGGACGAGATCGCGCTCGCGGCGATGTTGACCATCAGGGCGACCAGGGCGGTGTTGTAGACGAACGAGATGATGCCGTGAACGGTCGCGGTGCGGCGGATGATCTTGTCGGTGATGCCGACGTCGGAGACCTGCGCGGTCATGCCGATGATGAAGGAGAAGTAGACGAAGTCCCAATAGTCGGCGGGCTGCTGTTCGTCGCCGCTTGGGAATTGCAGGCCGCCGGGCTTGGCGCCGCGGTAATAGTCATGGGCATAGTGCAGGGCGAAGGTGGTATGCACCGCGGCCCAGGACAGCGAGACCGTGAGCAGCGCCAGGGTCAGCGCCGGCGCGTCGCGCTTGGAGGCGCCGAGCTCGAACACGATGGCGGCGATGCTGGCGAAGGCGCCGAGCGCGGTGACCATCAGGATCACGAAGCGGCCGTCGTCCTGCATGATCGCCTTGCGGCGGATGTGATGATGCTCGCTGCGCAACATCATCACCGCGACCAGCACCAGGTAGAGCGCGGCGAACACGTCCCAGCTGATCAGAAGCCGCGTGATCAGCCGCAGCGCGGAGGGCAGCAGGAAGAAAGCGGCGACCGCGAGGCCCAGCGACGCGAAGGTGCGGGGCCTCGCATAGACGATCCGCAAGGCCGTCGGTAGCCGTGTGAAACGGGCGAGGGCCGGATCGTCAGGATGGACGCCGGCCAATGCCTCGCCTCAGCTCTTGCGCTCGGCGACGAAGTGGGCGGCGGCACGCAGCACGTCGCCCTTGGCGCCGAAGATCGACAGCGCGGCGTCGCCGCGGGCGAGGAGGTCGCGGACGCGCTGCTTGGCGCCCTCGATGCCGAGCTGGGTGACGAAGGTGGTCTTGCCGAGCTCGGCGTCGGCGCCAGCGGGCTTGCCGAGCGTGGCGGCATCGCCCTCGACGTCGAGCAGGTCGTCGGCGATCTGGAAGGCTTCGCCGAGGGCGCGGCCGTAGTCGTCGAGCGCCTGGTACTCGGCCGCCGAGGCCTGGCCGAGCAGGGCGCCCGCGATGCAGCCGAAGCGGAGCAGCGCACCGGTCTTCATCTGCTGGACGCGGGCGACGTCGACCGGGCCGCTGTCGCCGAACCGGCCCTCGCCGGCGAGATCGAGGATCTGGCCGCCGGCCATGCCGCCGACCCCGGCGCAGCGCGCCAGCGCCCGGGTCAAAGCGAGGCGAACCCCGGCGTCGGGATGGATCTCGTCGCGGGTGATGATGTCGAAGGCGATGGTCAAGAGCGCGTCGCCGGCCAGGATCGCGGTGGCGTCGTCATAGGCCTTGTGCAGGGTCGGACGTCCCCGGCGGAGGTCCGAATTGTCCATCGCCGGCAGATCGTCGTGGATGAGGGAGTAGCAGTGGATGCATTCCAGCGCGGCGCCCGCCATCAGCGCACCCCGGCGCGGCACGCCGAACACGGCGGCGCTCTCGACCACCAGGAAGGGACGCAGCCGCTTGCCGCCGTTCAGGCTCGAATAGCGCATCGACTCGATCAGCCGCTTCGGCCGGATGATCTCGTCGGCCATCGGCGCATCGGACAGGAGCTCCCCGAGCAGCGCTTCGGTCTCCTCCGCGGTCTTGTCCAGGCGTTGGGTGAAGTCGGTGGCCGTCGCAGTCATTTAAGAAGAGCTCCAGGGGGGCGAAATTCGCCGGACAATCGTTGATGGCGGCGACTTCGTCAATTGCCGGGACCGTGGCGGCTTTCGGCCGCAACGGTAGCAAAAAGCGTCAAAAAAGCAGGAAACCTCACGGAGATGTCGGATACTCCCGCCCACTTGCCCGCCGATGCGGCGGTCCCAACCGAGCGGCGCCTGCCCTTGCGTACCGTCAGAACCATCCTGCTGATCGTCGTGCTGGTGCTGCTCGTGCCCTACGCGCTGACGCCGTTCTATGCCGTGGGTCACCCGGTCTCGACCCTGATGCTGTGGCGGACGGTCACCGGCCAGCCGGTCACGCGACACTGGATCGACCTGTCGGCGATGTCGCCCTCGCTGCCGCGTTCGGTGGTGGCGGCGGAGGATGCCAAATTCTGCAGCCATCACGGCATCGATTGGGGCGCGCTGCGCGAGGTCATGGACGATGCCGAGGATGGCGAAGTCAGCCGCGGCGGCTCGACCATCACCCAGCAGGTCGCCAAGAACCTGTTCCTGTGGCAGGGCCGCAGCTACGTCCGCAAGGCGTTGGAGCTGCCGCTGGCGCTGTGGATCGACCTCGTCCTCAGCAAGCGGCGCATTCTGGAGATCTATCTCAACATCGCCGAGTTCGGCCCCTCCGGCCAGTTCGGGGTCGAGGCCGGGGCGAATTATGCGTTCAACCGCTCCGCGGCCGGCCTGGGCCCGCGCGAGGCGGCGCTGATGGCCTCTATCCTGCCCAATCCCGTCCGGCGCAGCGCCCGGACGCCCGGGTCCGGCGTGCGGCGGCTATCGGCGACCTACATGGTACGGGCTCAGGCCGCCAGCCTGCAGACCTGCTGGGGAGACCGACGTTGAGGCTCGGCGGGCGCGAATTTTGGCCAAAAATGCCTCGGAGAGCCCTAGCCATCGCGGACCCCTTCCTCTATAAGCGCGGCCTTGATCGGCATCCCGGCTCGCCAGCTTCTTGGCTGCAGCCGTCCCTTTGCGGACGATGCCTTCCGAATACCCCTAGAGGATACCGATATGGCCGTCCCCAGAAGAAAAACTTCGCCGTCGCGCCGCGGCATGCGCCGCTCGGCCGACGCGATCAAGAAGCCGACCTATGTCGAGGACAAGGACTCCGGCGAGCTGCGTCGTCCGCACCACCTGGACCTGAAGACCGGCATGTACAAGGGCCGCCAGGTTCTGAAGAAGAAAGACGCCTGATCGTCCGCGGGCAGCGTTTGAGGCTGCCCGAATTCGGCCATTGATGAGGTTGAAATCGGTCCCGTGCGATTGATTCGCCGGGACCGATGCGCATGGATCATGCGCGACGCTCTTTCGTTGATTCGTCGGACACCATCGATTTCGCGCCGAGCCTCGACCGGCGCCATCCAAGGCTTCAACCGATGTCCATGGTCGGTTTCCCGCTGCTGCTGATCCCGCTGGCGATCTACAACATGATCGTCTTCCTGATGCCGGGGGTCGCGTTCAGCGAGACGCTGCTGCGCCTGCAGCTCCCGTCAGGGGAGGTCTGGACGATCTCGCTTGGCGACATGCTGCTTTCGCTCGGCGTGCTGCTGCTGCTGCTCGAAATCATCAAGGCGGCCAAGCCGAACGGCAAGTATCTGACCGACCACCTGCTGTCGCTGCTGGTGTTCGGCGGCGCCGCGGCTGAGTTCGTGATGTGGCAGAAGTTCGGGAACTCGACCTTCCTGCTGCTGACCCTGCTGGCAATGGTGGATTTCTTCGGCGGCATTGCCCTGCGCACCAAGCGCGCCGCCCGCGCCGCCGTGGCAGCACCTGCTCCGATGCCGGCGCCGGCCGATGAACACGTCCCCGAGCCTGAGCTGATCGAAGAGCCGGCCAAGGAGCCTGCTCCCGTGGAGGTTCAGCCGACGGACGCTGCCGTCGCTCCCGCCCCCCTGGTCGAGGAGCCCACCGATGCCGTGCCGGCGGCGGCCTCGGTCGCCGAATCGGTGCTGCTCGATCGATCGGTGCCCCCGCCGGCTCCTGCCATCGAGCCGAAAGTGGCCGCCCCCGAGCTGCACGCCGAGGTCGCAGGCGCAAATGGCCGGGATCCCCTCAAGACAGACCCGCCGAAGGCCTGACAGGTCGCAAGCGCCGGATCAGATGACCTGCCGTGTCCGGGGGCTGGCACTCGTGACCGGATGAAGCCTCGCCGCATAGGCATTGTGGACGTCGGCCGGCGCGGCGCGGCGCAGCATGCGCGTCTGCGGCAGCTGCTCGGCGGTGGCAATCAGATGAGCGATGAAGCCGGCGTCGGGGCGGGCGGCGCGGCCGACATGCCCTCGGCGGTCGCGGCTCGTTGCCGCCGACAGCGGCACCAGCGAGCAGGACAACTGCTCGGCGCCGTCCCGGCCGTCCTCGTGATCGATCGTTAACATCGTCCCACCACATCCGGCGCGCTCGTCTCGTTATGGGACGCCGGAGCCTTTCACCCTTCGACCTCGCAAGGGCAATGCCGCGCCCGGCCGGCCAGGTCCCTTCCGATCGAAAGATGGTTGATGCGCTTCTGACGCACGCCCGTGACCTCGGCATGCTCTCCGTTAACCAGAGATGCGTAGTCTGATTCGCGAAGTCCGCTGCCGCCGCTCGCACGGGTAGGCGTCGGCTGTCCTTGACATCGACGCCGGTCCACGCCGGCTTGTTCCGAAACGAGGCGATCTTGACATCCGATTTGCCGCAGACCTCGATGATCCTGGCGTCCCTGGGCCAAGCAGCCTTCGTCTGGGATCTCGCGAGCGACGTGATCGTCTGGAGCGATCATGTCGGCGCCGTGTTTGCCGACGTGCCGCTGCCGCAGCTCTGCAACGGCACCGAGTTCGGCAAGCTGATCGAGCCCGACCGCAGCATCCGCCTGGAGGTCATGCGTCAGGCGACGCCGCTTCATGGTGCCGCCGGCACGCCCTACCGGATCGAATATGGCGTGCGGACCCACGCCGGCGCGCCGTTGATCTGGGTCGAGGAGACCGGTTGCTGGTTCGCAGGCTCCGACGGCCGGCCCTCGCGCGCCCAGGGCATCGTGCGGATCAACAACGAGCGGCATGCCCGCGAGGAGCAGCTGCTCAAGCTGTCGCGCCACGATCCGCTGACCGGCGAACTGAACCGCACCCATCTGCTGGCCACGTTGGCCGAGGTCATCGAGGAGTCGCAGCGCTTCCGCTTCGCCTGCGCCTTCATGCTGGTGGGCATCGATCACCTCGCGCGCATCAACGACGCGTTCGGTTTCGATGTCGCCGACGGCGTGGTGCTGGAAATTGCCCAGCGCATCCGCTCACGGCTGCGTGGCGGCGACTCGTTGGGGCGCTTCTCGGGCAACAAATTCGGGCTGATCCTCAAGAACTGCACGATGGACGACATGAACGTCGCCGCCGAGCGCTTCCTGGCGACCGTTCGCGATGAGGTGGTGCCGACCAAATCCGGGCCGGTGGCCGTGACTGCGACGATCGGCGCGGTCAGCGTGCCGCGTCATGCCCGCTCGGTCGAGGAAGCGGTCAACCGCGCCCATGAGACGCTCGATGCGGCCAAGCGGCGTCGCATCGGCTCGTTCTCGATCTGGCGGCCGAATGTCGAACGCGACGCGCAGCGTAAGGTCAACATCCGCGTCACCGACGAGATCGTCACCGCGCTCAACGAGCGGCGCATCGTCACGGCGTTCGAGCCGGTGGTGAACGCCCACACGCTGGCGCCCGCCTTCTACGAATGCCTGGTGCGGATGCGGCAGGATGACGGCCGCGCGTTGCTGGCGCCGGACGTCGTGCCGGTCGCCGAGCGCCTCGGCCTGATTCGGCTGGTCGATCACCGCATCCTCGAGCTCGTCGTCGCCGAGCTCGCGAGCACCCCGAACGTGACCTTGAGCCTGAACATTTCGCCGGAGACCACCATGGATCCGGACTGGTGGGCCTCGATCGAATCCATGATGCGCGCCCATTCGGGCGTTGCCGAGCGCCTGATCGTGGAGATCACCGAGACGGTCGAGATCCAGGACATCGACGATCTCCGCGGCTTTGTGACGCGGCTGAAGGATCTCGGCAGCAGGATCGCGATCGACGATTTCGGCGCCGGGCACACCTCGTTCCGCAACCTGCGCAAGCTGGGCGTCGACATCGTCAAGATCGACGGCGCGTTCGTGCAGAATCTCGTCCGCTCGGCCGATGATCGCGCTTTTGTGCAGACGCTGGTCGAGCTGGCGCGGCGGCTGCAGATCAAGACGGTGGCCGAATGGGTGCAGGATGAGGCGTCGGTCGCGCTGCTGCGGGACTGGGGCTGCGACTACATCCAGGGCCGGGTGATCGGCCTTGCGTCCGTCGAGCGGCCCTGGATCGAGAGCAGCAGAGTGGAGCTGCCGGCGGCGAGCTGATCGGCCGCCGGCTTGGCGCCGAACGCCTCAGCCTTGCTGGTCGTCCTTCTTCGGCTCCGACATGCGGTCGAGCCGGTCCTGCATGTCCTTCATCTGGCGGCGCAGGTCGTCGATGTTGTCATCGGGCGCGGCGGCGGCACCCGGCTCCGCGGCCTTCTCATCGGTGCGGACCGCTGCAGGTGCGAACGGCTTGAACATCGAGAAGGTCTGCTGAAACAGCTCCATGTTGCGGCGCACCTGCTCCTCGAGCGGCGCGAACGGCGTTCCGCTGAAGGTGTCCGCGATCTGCTTGCGGAACTTCTCCTGCTCGCGGGTCAGGGTATCGAT
The DNA here is from genome assembly GCF_032377575.1 of Bradyrhizobium sp. SZCCHNS2022. Classification (NCBI taxonomy): domain Bacteria; kingdom Pseudomonadati; phylum Pseudomonadota; class Alphaproteobacteria; order Hyphomicrobiales; family Nitrobacteraceae; genus Bradyrhizobium; species Bradyrhizobium sp. SZCCHNS2022. The sequence continues at coordinate 6,272,381 of NZ_JAUHHZ010000001.1, forward strand.
CGACTGTTCGAGGTATTTGGGAACCACCATCTGCATGCTGTCGCCATAGAAGCGGATCAGCTGGCGCAGGAACGTGGTCGGCAGCAGGTTCTGGCCCGCTTTGTTCTCCTGCTCGAAGATGATCTGGGCGAGCACTGAGCGGGTGATGTCGTCACCGGTCTTGGCGTCGTAGACCAGGAAGTCCTCCCCGTTCTTAACCATGGAGGCCAGATCCTCGAGGGTCACGTAGGTACTCGTCCCGGTATTGTAGAGCCGCCGGTTCGCGTATTTCTTGATGGTGGTGGGTTGGTCAGATTTCGCCATGAGCTCACACATGCAAACCGAGAACAGGGGAACCCGGCGGCGTCGCCGCAGGGCGAAGAGCTACGCAATGCAATAAGGTAATCACTTTCGAGCGAGTTCGGCTACGGTTTTGTGCGGAACGGTTAATTGGGCAGCAGAAATCTTGCTCAGGAAACGGCCAGACATCCCATTTTGAATGCGCCGCAACAGGAATTGCGGCTGCCGCCGATTGACATGTCGCAACGACGTTAACAGGATGACGGGCGAAGGTTGCGCACCGCCAATCCGGGGCTTGCGGACGGCCGGCACGACCGTGAACTGAAAAATTCGTTTTGATTTCAAATACGCCCAATCTCTCAAGCCTCGCTCTCACGTCCAAGATCAAGAACCCCAGGAGATGCCCATGTCAGACGATGTCGTCATCGTCAGCGCCGCTCGCACCGCGGTTGGAAGTTTCAACGGTGCCTTCGCCAGTGTCCCGGCCCACGAGTTGGGTGCGGTCGCCATCAAGGCTGCGCTGGAGCGCGCCGGCGTCGAGCCGGGTCGGGTCTCCGAGGTCATCATGGGTCAGATCCTGACCGCGGCGCAGGGCCAGAATCCGGCGCGGCAGGCCTCGATCGCCGCCGGCATTCCGGTGGATAGCCCGGCCTGGGGCATCAACCAGCTGTGCGGCTCCGGCCTGCGCTCCGTCGCGCTGGGATACCAGGCGCTGAAGAACGGAGACTCCGACATCGTCGTCGCCGGCGGGCAGGAGTCGATGAGCATGGCGGCGCACGCACAGTACCTGCGCGCCGGCGTCAAGATGGGCTCGCTCGAGCTCGTCGACACCATGATCAAGGACGGCCTCTGGGATGCCTTCAACGGCTACCACATGGGCAACACCGCCGAGAACGTTGCCAAGCAATATCAGATCACGCGCGCGCAGCAGGACGAGTTCGCAGTTGCGTCGCAGAACAAGGCCGAGGCCGCGCAGAAGGCCGGCAAGTTCAAGGATGAGATCGCGGCGGTGACGATCAAGGGCCGCAAGGGCGATACCGTGGTCGACACCGACGAATATCCGCGTCACGGCGCGACGATCGAGGCGATGACCAAGCTGCGCGCGGCCTTCGAGAAGGACGGCACCGTCACGGCCGGCAACGCGTCGGGCATCAATGACGGCGCTGCGGCCGTCGTTCTGATGACGGCCAAGCAGGCCGCGAAGGAAGGCAAGACGCCGCTGGCGCGGATCGTGTCGTGGGGGCAGGCCGGCGTCGATCCGAAGATCATGGGCACGGGACCGATCCCGGCCTCGCGCTCCGCGCTGAAGAAGGCCGGCTGGAACATCGCCGACCTCGATCTGATCGAGGCCAACGAGGCGTTCGCCGCGCAGGCCTGCGCGGTCAACAAGGATCTCGGCTGGGATCCGGCCAAGGTCAACGTCAATGGCGGCGCGATCGCGATCGGCCATCCGATCGGTGCATCCGGCGCGCGCGTTCTCGTGACTCTGCTGCATGAGATGCAGAAGCGCGACGCCAAGAAGGGCCTGGCCACGCTGTGCATCGGCGGCGGCATGGGCATCGCGCTGTGCGTCGCACGCGACTAAAAACGCGGCAGCGACTGCGAACCGTTCGGTCTTCGCAATCGCTTCCAGCTCAACTAAAGATCAACGCCCGGCGATTTCGCCGGGCGTTTTGTTCTTGATGTCCGTCAAACACGTCGCATAATCGACCACTAAAAAATGGACGTGAGCGAGCATGAGCGTCGCGGCGACGAGGCGATTGTCGCAACGGCGGTCATGGTCCAATAACAACGGGTCGGCACGTCGGCATCCAGAGGTTGTCGTGGTGCGCATAGTCATCGAGGGAAGGAATCGACATGGCACGTGTAGCGTTGGTGACGGGGGGAACGCGCGGTATCGGCGCTGCGATCAGCAAGGCGCTGAAAGCGGCGGGGTACAAGGTCGCTGCGAATTACGGTGGCAACGATGCCGCTGCGGAGAAGTTCAAGAGCGAGACCGACATTCCCGTCTACAAATGGGACGTCAGCTCCTTCGAGGCCTGCTCGGAGGGCATCAAGAAGGTCGAAGCCGAGCTCGGCCCGATCGACGTGCTCATCAACAATGCCGGCATCACCCGTGACACGGCCTTCCACAAGATGACGCTCGAGCAGTGGAGCGCGGTCATCAACACCAATCTCGGCTCGCTGTTCAACATGACCCGTCCGATCATCGAGGGCATGCGCGCGCGCAAGTTCGGCCGCATCATCAACATCTCCTCGATCAACGGCCAGAAGGGCCAGTTCGGCCAGGTCAACTACTCCGCGGCGAAGGCCGGCGACATCGGCTTCACCAAGGCGCTGGCGCTGGAGACGGCCAAGGCGGGCATCACCGTCAACGTGATCTGTCCCGGCTACATCAACACCGAGATGGTGCAGGCGGTGCCGAAGGACGTGCTTGAGAAGTCCATCCTGCCGCTGATCCCCGTCGGGCGCCTCGGCGAGCCCGAGGAGATCGCGCGCACCGTCGTGTTCCTCGCGGCCGATGAGGCCGGCGCCATCACCGGCTCGACGCTGTCCGTCAACGGCGGCCAGTACATGGCGTGATGTCAGCGGTGGCGTTGCCACCGGGTGCGATCTACGGTTAAGACACGGAATGCCCGCGCTCGCCGCGGGCATTCACGTCTTGGGTGTTGCCCGGCACGGGCACAGGCGTGAATGGCCGTCGGATCGGCCGTGATGGAGCCTGCCGTCCGATGTCCCAGCGCACCGCGACCTTGATCGGCCTGACCGCGATTCTGATGTGGTCGCTGCTGGCCTTGCTGACGGTGGCAACCGGCGCGATCCCCGCATTTCAGCTCGCCGCGATGACCTTCGCCGTCGGCGGCGTCGTCGGCATGCTCACCGTCTTGCAGCGGGGCAATGTGCTGCAGGTGCTCCAGCAGCCGGTGACGGCGTGGGCCGTCGGCGTCGGCGGCCTGTTCGGCTATCACGCGCTGTACTTCCTGGCACTGCGCTTTGCGCCTCCGGCGGAAGCCGGCTTGCTCAACTATCTCTGGCCGCTCCTGATCGTGCTGTTCTCGGCCTTTCTGCCCGGCGAGCGGCTCGCGATTCATCACGTGATCGGCGCCGCGCTCGGGCTCGTCGGTACGGCGCTGTTGTTGGTCGGCAATGGTGCGAGCTTCGCAGCCAGCCAGCTGCCGGGTCTCGTGGCCGCGTTCGTCGCGGCCTTCGTATGGGCGATCTACTCCGTGCTGTCGCGCCGTCTGAAGGCGGTGCCCACTGATGCCGTCGCGGGGTTCTGTCTCGCCACATCCGGGCTCGCCGCCCTGGTCCACCTGGCCGTCGAGCGTACGGTCTGGCCCGACAACGCGATGCAATGGCTGGCCGTTGCCGGGCTCGGCCTCGGCCCGGTCGGGGCTGCCTTCTACGCCTGGGACATCGGCATGAAGCGTGGCGACATTCGTGTGCTCGGAGCGGCGTCCTATGCGACGCCGCTGCTTTCGACCGCGTTCCTGATCGTCGCCGGCTATGCCCAGCCGAGCGCCGCCATCGCGGTCGCGGCCTTGCTGATCGCGGGCGGGGGGCTCGTCGCGGCCAAGGACATGTTCCTGCTGCGCCGCCGCTGACGGCACTCCTGCGCACGCCGCGTCGAATGTCGGCGCCTGTCGCGAATACGCAAGTTATCCTTGATGCACGCTTAACCCCGGGAACCAGCGGCATCGTTTGCTGGTAGCTTGCAACCGGCGATCGTGGTTTGGCGTGGTCTGCACCTAACCCAGCCTTTACCGGTGATGCGCGACACTCTGCCCGCAATGGTGCTGACAACGGGGCGGCGGATGCCGGACGTGAAACGTTACATGGCCCGGGCGGGGGATTTGTTTCGCGTTCCCGCCGAGAATCCCGAGCTGACGCGCGCGCAATTCCAGGCCTTCTCCAAGCAGGTGCCGCTGCTCTATTTCATCCTGATCACCAACAGCCTCGCGCTCGCCTACACGTTCCTGCCGTTGGCACCGGCATGGCTGACGGTCTCGGTGCCGGCGCTGCTGTCGACGATCACCGGCGTTCGCATGCTCTGGTGGCTGCGTCAGGGCGAGGTGACGAGCAGCGACGCCGAGGTCTTGCACAATCTGCGCGTCACCAACAGGATCGCCGGGCCGATCGGTGCGCTGTTCGTGGTCTGGTCGTTCGCGCTGTTTCCCTATGGCGATCCGTTCGCCAAGGGACAGGTCGCGTTCTACATGGCCGTCACCGTCATCGGCATCATCTTCTGCCTGATGCATCTGCGCTCGGCAGCGCTGATCGTGACGCTGGTGGTGATCGTCCCTTACGTGATCTTCTTCATGTCAACGGGCGTTCACGCGCTGCGGGCGATCGCCGTCAATCAGCTGCTCGTCTCGGGCGCGATGGTGACGGTGCTGTTCATCTATTATCGCGACTTCGCCGCTTTGGTCGCGAGCCGCAAGTCGCTGTTGGCCGAGCAGGCTGCAACCCAGGCACTCTCGGACGAGAACTTCCGGCTTGCCAATCTGGATTCGTTGACCGACCTTCCCAACCGGCGTCGGTTCTTCTCCGAGCTCACCCATGCCTTCGCCGAGGCCGAGCGCGACGGCACGTGCCTCGCCGTCGGCATCATCGATCTCGACGGCTTCAAGCCGATCAACGACACCTATGGGCACACGGTGGGCGACCGCGTCCTGATCGAAGCTGCGCGCCGCATTCGCGACGTCTGCGACACCCGTGGATCCCAAGTTCACTTGGCGCGGCTCGGCGGCGATGAGTTCGGCCTGATCGTGGTCGGCAATCCGACGGATGCTGATCTTCTGACGATCGGTCGCGAGATCACCGATCTCATCAAGCTGCCCTATCAGTTTGATACCACGCATACCGGCCTGTCCTGCTCGACCGGCTTTGCGATGTATCCGCGCTCGGCGATGGCCGCGGATGCGCTCTATGAATGTGCTGACTATGCGCTGTACCACGCCAAGCGCCGCGCGCGCGGCCAGGCGATCATCTTCTCGACCGAGCTCGAGGCCGAGATCCGCAGCCGCAGCGTGATCGAGCATCTGCTGCGCACGGCGGATTTCGAGACTGAAATGGAATTGGTGTTCCAGCCGATCATGGATGCCGCGAACGCGCGCACCACCGGCTTCGAAGTCCTGGCGCGCTGGCACAGTCCCAAGCTGGGCGTGGTGACGCCCTCGAGCTTCATCCCCGCGGCCGAGCGCATCGGCGTCATCCGCAGCCTCACCCGCGTTCTCCTGGTGAAGGCCTTGGCCGCAGCTCGGATGTGGCCGGACGGCATCCAGATGTCGTTCAACCTCTCGGCGCATGACATCTGCTCGCCCGAGGGCATCCTGCCGCTGATTTCCATCATTCAGGCCAGCGGCGTCCCGCCACGCCGCATCGAGTTCGAGATCACCGAGACGGCCGTCACCTACGATTTCGCCCGTGCCGAGGAGTCGATCGCGGCGTTGAAGGCCATCGGCTGCGGCATCTCGCTGGATGATTTCGGCACCGGCTATTCATCGCTGAGCCACGTCCACCGGCTGCCGCTCGACAAGCTCAAGGTCGACCGCAGCTTCGTCCGCGACGTCAATGCCAATCCGGTCAGCCACAAGATCATCAAGTCGCTGACCGGCCTATGCGCCGACATGGAGATATCCTGCGTCGTCGAGGGTGTGGAGACCAAGGAGCAGCTCGACAGCCTCAAGCGCCTGGGCGCCGACTACATCCAGGGCTACTACTTTGCCGAACCGATGCCGGCCGAGGCGATCTACGGCTTTCTCACCAAGGAGCGTCAGCGCTTCGCCGAGCCGCCCGGCGCCAAGGTCGCCGGTGTGAGCGCCTGAGTCAGACTGCGGGCTCCCAGCCTGCGGGCGCCAGCTCGAAGCCCTCGAACCTGAATCCCGGCGCGACCGTGCAGCCGACCAGGGTCCAGTCGCCGGTGCTCTCGGCCGCTTGCCAGGCATGGGCGGGGACCACCGCCTGCGGGTGCTGGTCCGCCGCAAGATCGATGCCGAGCGTGGTCGTCTCCGGCGGCTCGCCTTCGCAGGCAATTCGCAGCGCCAGCGGAGCGCCGGCATAGAAATGCCAGGTCTCCACCGCGTCGACCCTGTGCCAATGCGAGCGCTCGCCGCGCGCGAGCAGGAAATAGATCAAGGTCGAGGCGGCGCGCCCGGATGCGTCGACGGCGGTGTCGCGAAAGGTCTCGCGAAAATGTCCGCCTTCGGGGTGCGGCAGCAGACCGAGACGGGCGATGATATCGGCTGCGGACAGCGCGGTCATGGCCGTGCTCCGTCTTACGACTTGTTCTTGCGTTCGCGCAGCTCGCCGAACACCTCCTCCGGGCTGGCGCCCTTCATGCGCAGCCGGATCGCGACCGCCGGATCATCGGCGCGCAGAAACACGTTGGCCTGCTTCTCCTCGCCGAGCAGCGTCGGGATGGTTGGCCGGTTGGCGGCGCGGAGCCGCGTCACCTCGTCGGCGCGCGCCTTCAGCGCTTCGTTGTCCGGATCGACGGTCAGCGCGAACTTGACGTTGGAGACGGTGTATTCGTGACCGCAATAGAGCCTGAAATCGTCCGGCAGCGTGCGCAGCTTCAGCAGCGAATCCCACATCATCGGATAGTTGCCTTCGAACACGCGGCCGCAGCCGATCGAGAACAGCGTATCGGCTGCGAACACGGCCTTGTCGGCATCGAATACGTAAGCGACGTGGTCGAGCGTATGGCCCGGCGTCTCCAGCACGCGCGCAAGCAGTTCGCCGATCTTGACCACGTCGCCATGGGCCACGCGCAGATCGACATTGCCGATCGCCGTCGTCTTGTCGTGGGGGGCCACGACACGGCAACCATATTTCTGCTTCAGCTCGGTGACCCCGCCGACATGGTCGTGATGATGATGCGTGATCAGGATGTCGGTCAGGGTCCAGCCCGCAGCCTCGAGCTGGCGTATGATCGGACCGGCCTCCGGTGCATCGATCGAGGCAGTGGCGCCGGTCGCGGGGTCGTGGATCAGATAGCCGAAATTGTCCGACAGACAGGTGAAGACGCGGATGTCAGCGGCCATGATGTCTCCGTTCGGCGATACAGGCGGCAGAGATATGGCGTTAACGGTGCAGGCGCAACGCAATATTGGACGCGCGGCAGGCCGCATCCGCATGGTACATTGACGCCATGGACGTGATCGATCTGCGGAATTTCTATTCGGGTCGCCTCGGGATCGTCGCGCGGCTCCTGATCAACCGCGGCATCCGCGCGCGCTGGCCGAGCGCGGCCGGACAGCGCGTGCTCGGCATCGGCTACCCGACGCCCTATCTCGGACTGTTCCGTGAAGATTCGGAGCGCTGCATCGCCTTCATGCCGGCGGCGCAGGGGGTGCTGAAATGGCCGACGGCGCGGCCGACCCTGGCCTCACTGGTGGACGAGTTCTCGCTGCCGCTGCCGGATTCGGCTGTCGACCGCATCCTGATCGTTCACGCCCTGGAAATGTCGGACGATCCGGCCGGGTTGCTGCGCGAAGTCTGGCGCGTGCTGGCGCCGACCGGGCGCGTGATCATCGTGATTCCGAACCGGCGCGGTGTCTGGACCAGGACCGACAACACCCCGTTCGGCCATGGCCGGCCCTATTCCCGCTCGCAGATCACGCAGCTGCTGCGCCAGACCTGGTTCACGCCGAGCGCCTGGGGCGAGGCGCTGTTCATGCCGCCGGTCGGCGGCTGGTTCCTGAAATCGGCGATGGCCTGGGAGCGGGTCGGCGCGGCGCTGTCGCTGCCGTTCGCCGGCGTCCACATCGTCGAGGCGACCAAGCAGGTCTATCGTGTCATTCCCGCCCGGCGCGAGCGCATCCGGCTGATCCCGCGGCTCGAACCGGTGCTGGCGCCGGCGCCGTCGACCCAAGGATCTGGTCTCGAGTCCAATCTTGGCTCCAATCGCGGCGCCAATGCCGCCTCGGATGATTGATCGCGCCGGCCTCGTCGAGGGAACGGCTGAACAAAAAAGCGGGCGGACAAATTGCCCGCCCGCCTTCTTCAATCTGTCAGCAACGATCATTCGCCGGGATTGAGGTCCTCGCTCGGCGCTGGCGCCGCAGCGGCTTCCGGGCGCGGGCCGTGCGGACGGCGGCGGCGGCGCGGGTAGCGCTCGGCAGCGCCTTCGAAGGCCGCCGGGGCGTTGGCGATTTGCGGCTGGGGACCGGTGATGAAGGACGGCAGGCGATCGACGCCGCTGTCGGCAATCACGGGCTGCGGCTGTGGCTGATACTGGGCAGGCTGCGGGCGTTCGCGATGCTCGCGCTGCTCCTGGGGGTCGCGCTGCTCACGAGGCTCGCGATGCTCCCGCGGCTCCCGGGGTTCTCTCGGCTCCCGATGCTCTCGGGGCTGGCGATGCTCACGCGCCTCGCGGTGCTCACGCGGCTGCTGCTGGTCGCGCTGATAGGGCTGGTTGTCACCGCGCTCGCGCTGGCCGCCTTCACGCATGAAGGGCTGGGGCTGCGGCTGGGCGGGAACGAAGCCGGGCTCCTGGCCGAAATTCGAGAAGCTCTCGCCGTCATCGTCGAGGTCGTCGACGGTCAGGTCCTCGGTCGAGCGCGGCTGCGGCTGGTTCTGCCGGAACTGCTCCTGGGCGGCGGCGATCAGGCGAAAATAGTGCTCGGCATGCTGATAGTAGTTCTCGGCGGCAACGGGATCGCCCGAGGAGCGGGCGTCGCGGGCAAGCTGGACGTATTTCTCGGCCACATGGGAGGCAGTGCCGCGGATCTTGATGTCCGGCCCGTTGGACTCGAACACTCTGGTCAGCGGATTCTGGCCGCGCCGGTTGTTGTTATTATTGTTACCGCTATTCCGGTTGCGCATCCGCTTGTTGTTTTGACCGTTTCTCATGTCCTGCCTTTATTCCAACCCTGCGTTAGGAGCACTGATTGTCATCGGAATACCGATACCGTGTTGAAATACCGCCTCGCCGCCCGGCGCCCGCGCGCGGTCCAAAGGGACGATCTGGCCCCGCCGGTTCCGAGATGCCGGTTCCGACCCATGCCTTCGACCCAAGCCGATGTGATCGACAGCCGATTCTCTCGACAAAAGCGCGTTCAAAACGCGTTCCCCACCCACCAGCCGTCTCGGCCGGCGAACCACGTCATTCAGCCAGCCCGGGCGATGCGCGCCACGACCGACCCAGTTTGCTTAGCGTAAGACCTCAAGTGCAAAGTCAGGCTTTCGTTCGCTTTGCAGTCGTCGGCTGCGCAGCCATCCGGCTCTCGCGCTCAACAGATCTGCGTTCTGGAACCAATCGCCCGGCGCGGCTCTCTGGCATCCGTCCGCGGCGGTATTCCGTGAATACCACTCAGCGGGCCTGCGCCGATGCTATGGAGGGAACGTAGTCGCTCCCCGGGGATATTCCAAGACCTTTTTCCATTTCGGCCGGCCTTTAGCGGAGCTTTTTTAGGGCCATGACGGCCCTCGAAATGCCGCCCAGATCGGCCCTCACGCCGGCCGAATCGATCGCCAGCCCGGCTTCCGTCATCAGCGTTGCGACGTCGCCACTCTGTCCGACGCCTACCTCGACGATCAGGGCGCCGCCAGGTCGAAGCAGGCCAGCGGCCTGCGGGATCAGCGCGCGATAGGCATCGAGTCCGTCGCCGCCGCCATCGAGCGCGCGGCGCGGGTCGTGGGCGCGGACCTCGATGGCGAGATCCTCGATGTCCGTCGAGGGGATGTAAGGCGGGTTCGAGACGATCAGATCGAACGGCGCCTGCAGAGCGGCGGCAAAGGAGCAGGCGACGAAGCCGGCACGGTCGGCAAGGCCGAGCGCCTGCGCGTTGTCGCGGGCAGTCTCGAGCGCGGCGATGCTGATGTCGGTGCCGACGCCATAGGCCCGCGGCAGCTCGGACAGCAGCGCCAGCAGGATGGCGCCCGAGCCGGTGCCGAGATCGGCGATGCGCAGCCGCCGCTTGAGGTCGCCGCCGGCCGCGAGATGCTCAAGCGCCAGCTCGACGACGGTCTCGGTGTCCGGGCGCGGCACCAGCGTATCGGCTGATAATTGCAGCTCGAGGCCCCAGAACTCTCTGGTCCCGAGGATGCGCGCCACCGGTTCGCCGGCCAGTCGGCGCACGGCCAGCACGTCGAGGCGCTGTGCGTCCTCTTGCGACAGATGTCGCTGCCCGTGCATCACCAGTCCGGTGAGGTCGAGCTGCATCGCGTGCCCCACCAACAGCCGCGCGTCGAGTTCGGGCGAATCGAGCCCCGCGGCTGCGAGGCGCGCCGCCAACGTGCGGCGGGCCGCATCGATGGTTGCCCCGGCGACGATCTCCGTCATCGCGCCGTCTCTCTCCACGGGTCATCCCCGCGAATGCGGGGATCCATACGCCGTGCAGGCGCGGGACGGGCAGTCGGAGTGGCCGTCTGTGCCAGCCACTGCAGCCGGCGGCTATGGGTCCCGGCGTTCGCCGGGACGACACGGAGTGTGTCGCGGCAGCGTCGCATCGCCTCTCGCAATGCGCGCGCGATCATCACGCCGCAGCACCTTGCGCGGCGAGCTGCGCGGCCTGGTGCTCCGTCGTCAGCGCGTCGATCAGCTCGCCCAGAGCCTCGCCGGCGATCACCTGCGGCAGCTTGTACAGCGTCAGATTGATGCGGTGGTCGGTGACGCGCCCTTGCGGGAAATTATAGGTCCGGATGCGCTCGGAGCGGTCGCCGGAGCCGACCTTCTCCTTGCGCTCGGCCGAGCGTGCGGCATCCACCTTCTGCCGCTCGGCATCATAGATGCGCGAGCGCAGGATGTTCATCGCCGACGCCCGGTTCTTATGCTGCGAGCGGCTGTCCTGCATCATCACCACGATGCCCGTGGGAATATGCGTGATGCGGATCGCCGATTCCGTCTTGTTGACGTGCTGGCCGCCGGCGCCCTGCGCGCGCATGGTCTCGATGCGCAGATCGTCCTGCTTGATGTCGACGTCGACGTCCTCGACCTCCGGCAGCACGGCGACCGTCGCCGCCGAGGTGTGGATGCGGCCCTGCGTCTCGGTGTCGGGTACGCGCTGCACGCGGTGAACGCCGGATTCGAACTTCAGCTTGGCGAAGGCGCCGCGGCCCTGCACCTCGGCGATGATTTCCTTGTAGCCGCCGACGGTGCCCTCGGACGCCGAGATCACCTCGACCTTCCAGCCCTGCAGGCTCGCGAAGCGCTCATACATCCTGAACAGGTCGCCGGCGAACAAAGAGGCCTCGTCGCCGCCGGTGCCGGCGCGGATTTCGAGCACCACGTTGCGATCGTCCATCGCATCCTTCGGCAAGAGCGCGACGCGGATCTTCTGCTCCAGCTCGCCGCGGCGCGCGATCAGCTCGTCGCGCTCGGCCTCGGCCATCGTGCGCATCTCGGCATCCGTCTCGGGATCTGCGATCAACGCCTCGGTGTCGGCGAGTTCTCTGACTCCTGCACGATAAGCCTTCACCGCCTCGATCAGCGGATTGAGCTCGGCGAGCTCGCGGGTGATCTGCACGTAGCGGTCGGAATTGACCTGGCCGAGCAGCTCCGCCTCGAGCGAGGCGTGGTGCGCGAGCAGAACGTCCAGTTTGGCTTCGGGAAGCGACGACATGATGCAATCTGATCTAGGAGCAAACAATACGAAGGGAAGACGCGCGGTGCGACAGGCCCGCTACAGCGCCAGGCCTTCGCTCTCGGCGAATTCGGTCAGCTTCTGCCGCATCGAGAAGCTGCCCGCCGGTGCCGCCAGCCACTCGGCCATCTTCGCCTCGGCCTTGGCGGCGTCGAGCTCGAGGATCATCGCCTTGACCGGGCCGTGCGCGGTCGCCGACAGCGACAGCGAGCGGTAGCCGAGCGCGATCAGCGCCAGCGCGCCGATCGGCTTCGACGCCATCTCACCGCATAGCGACACCGAGCGCTTGGCCGCCTTGGCCTTACGCACGATCTCCTGCAGGGCCCGCAGGATCGGCGTCGACAACGTGTCGAACCGTTCCGAGACCTTGGCATTGCCGCGGTCGACCGCGAACAGGAACTGGAACAGATCGTTGGATCCGACCGAGATGAAGTCGACCTTCGAAAGCAGCTCGTCGAGCTGATACAGCAGCGCCGGGACCTCGAGCATGGTGCCGACGTCGACGCGCTCCGGCAGCGTGTGGCCATGCTGGCGCAGATAGGTCAGCTCGCGCTCGACGATCGCCTTGGCGGTGTCAAACTCGGCGACCTCCGAGATCATCGGGAACATGATGCGCAGCGAGCGGCCGCCGCCGGCGCGCAGCAGCGCGCGGATCTGTCCCCGGAGCAGGCCGGGACGATCGAGCCCGAGGCGGATCGCGCGCCAGCCGAGCGCCGGATTTTCCTCGATCACGGTCTCCATGTAGGGCAGCGCCTTGTCGCCGCCGATGTCGAGTGTCCGGAACGTGACAGGCTTGTTGCCCGCGGCGTCGAGCACCGTGCGGTATAGCGCGAGCTGATCGCTGGAGCGCGGCAGGCTGGCCGAGACCATGAACTGCAGCTCGGTGCGGAACAGGCCGATGCCGGCGCTGCCGGTGTCCTCGATATGCGGCAGGTCGATGACCAGACCGGCGTTGATCATCAGTTCGATCGGCTGGCCGTCCTTGGTCACGCAGGGCTTGTTGCGCAGCTCGCCATATTGCGCCTGACGGCGGGCGCGGAAGCGCACCCGCTCGGCATAGGCGGATTCGATCTCCGACGACGGCCGCACATAGATCGAGCCGGAGGTGCCGTCGACGATGATGGCATCGCCGGGATCGGCGATGCCCGGCGCGTTCGGCACCTCGCCGACGGCGGGAATGCCGAGCGCGCGCGCCACGATCGCGACGTGCGAATTGGCGGTACCTTCCTCCAGCACGAGGCCGCGCAGCCGCTTGCGGTCGTAATCGAGCAGCGCCGCTGGACCCATCGCGCGTGCGATCAGGATGGCGTTGTCGGGCAGGTGCTCGCGCCGCGGCGCGTGGTCCTGGCCGACCAGCTGGCGCAGCAGCCGATAGCCGAGATCCTCGAGGTCGTGCAGCCGCTCGCGCAAGTAAGGATCGGTCGAGCGCAGCATGCGGGCGCGGGTGTCGGACTGCACGCGCTCGACGGCGGCCTCGGCCGTGAGGCCGGTGGCCACGGCCTCGTGCAGCTTGTGCGACCAGCCCTGATCGTTGGCGAACATGCGATAGGCTTCGAGCACCTCGCGATGCTCGCCGCCATCGGCGACGTCGCCGCGCTCCAGCATGCGGTCGAGATCGGCGCGCAGCTTCACCAAGGCCGCATCGAGCCGCTTGATCTCCTTGGGCAGATCCTCGGCGATGTAGTTGTTGACGACGACGCGCGGCTCGTGAAGCACGACATGGCCGAGTGCGATGCCGTCCGACAGCACCGCGCCGGTCTTGTGAATCGAATGCCGGACCGCAGGCTCCGCGCCGGGCTGCGCCAGCGCTGCGAGCTCGCCGGAGGCGATCATCTCGGCGAGCACCATCGCGGTGGTCTGCAGCGCCTCGACCTCTTCCTCGACATAGGTGCGCTTGGCGCGGTTCTGCACCACCAGAACGCCGAGCGTGTTGCCGGCGCGCAGGATCGGCACGCCCAGGAAGGAATGGTAGATCTCTTCGCCGGTCTCCGGGCGATAGGAGAAGGCCGGGTGGCTGTGTGCGTCGCTCAGATTGAGCGGGGTGGCCTCGCTGGCGACGAGGCCGACCAGGCCCTCATGCGCGCTCATCACCGTGATGTGCACGGCGTCGCGGTTCAGACCTTCGGTGGCGTAGAGTTCGAGCGTGTTGTCGACGCGCAGCACATAGACCGAGCAGACCTCCGCGACCATGTTGGCCGCGATCAGCACCACGATCTTGTCGAGCCGCTCCTGTGCCGAGACCTGCTCCGCCATGGTCTCGCGAAGCCGTCTGAGCAGGACGCGGGGGCCTCCCGACGTGCTTCGCATGTGGCACAATCCCCCTTCCTGGGACCACTCCGGCGGTTGACCGGACTGGCGCTAAACTCGCGAAATCGAACAGCTTTCTTGATTCGACCTCGTTACACGCCGAAGCTGCCGGGTCGAATCAGGACAACCATCACTGGAGCACAGTTCGCGGCAGCCATCCTGCGAGGCGTATAGCGAATTAGGGCTTGTTTTGCCAAGCAAAACGCCTGCCACCGGCGGCGGCGTCAACGGCTTTCGCGCACGTCTGCGCGATGTCCCGCTGTTACAGAACGGGACATCGGGCGTGACGGAGGAGGATTTTCTAGGCCTGATCGAGCCCGTAGAGCGTATGCAGCGTGCGGACGGCCAGTTCGGTATAGGCGGCGTCGATCAGCACCGAGAACTTGATCTCGGAGGTCGTGATCGCGCGGATGTTGATGTTGCGGGCGGCGAGTGCGGCAAAGCCCTTGGCGGCGACGCCGGCATGGCTGCGCATGCCCGAGCCGATCACCGACACCTTGGCGACGTCGGTCGCGGTATCCAGGCGCTGGTAGCCGATCTTGTCCTTGGCCGCCGTGATGGTCTCGCGGGCCCGGTTATAGTCGGTCGCCGGCACGGTGAACGTCAGGTCGGTGGTCTTGCCGTCCTCGGAGACGTTCTGAACGATCATGTCGACGTTGATGTTGGCGTCCGCCAGCGGCCCGAAGATCGAGGCGGCGATTCCCGGCTTGTCCTCGATCTGGCGCACCGAGATCTGGGCCTCGTCCTTGGAGAAGGCGATGCCGGTCACGACGTGATTTTCCATGATTTGTTCCTCGCTGCAGATCAGCGTCCCCGGCGGCTGGTTGGCGTGCGGGTCGATATCCTCGGGCTTGTCGAATGAGGAGCGGACGAAGATCGGCATGTTGTGGACCATGCCCAGTTCCACCGAGCGGACCTGCAGCACCTTGGCGCCCTGGGACGCCAGCTCCAGCATGTCCTCGAAGGCGATCTTGTCGAGCCGCTTGGCCTTCGGCACCACGCGCGGATCGGTGGTGTAGACGCCGTCGACGTCGGTATAGATGTCGCAGCGGTCGGCCTTGATGGCGGCCGCGATCGCCACCGCAGAGGTATCCGAGCCGCCGCGGCCGAGCGTGGTGATTCGATTCGTATCCGGATTGATGCCCTGGAAGCCGGCGATGACAGCCACTTCCTTGCGCTCCTGGAAGCGCTGGATCAGTTCGGAGCCGTCGATACCGACGATGCGGGCCGAGGCGTGGGCGTCGCTGGTGCGAATCGGGATCTGCCAGCCCTGCCAGGAGCGGGCCTGGATGCCCATGCTCTGCAGCACGATCGCCAGCAGGCCCGACGTGACCTGCTCGCCCGAGGCCACCACGGCATCGTATTCGCGCGCGTCGTGCATCGGCGAGGCTTCGGTGCACCAGGCCACCAGCTCGTTGGTCTTGCCGGACATCGCCGAGACCACCACGGCGACCTCATGACCGGCATCGACCTCGCGCTTGACGTGGCGCGCGACGTTGCGGATGCGGTCGATGTTGGCGACGGATGTGCCGCCGAATTTCAGCACGAGGCGACCCATGACGACGCGCTCATTCCCATCAGGAGGATAAGTTGACCGGCTCGCGCGGAAACCGGAGGCGCGCCAGCCGAAACGCGCGTATACATAGCGGCGCGGCTGGGGGCAAGACGGTTCCTTGCGGTGACGGAGTGGGGTAGAGGACTGGTATGGCGCGTTACATCGACGAAATCCTGCAACCCGGCGAGAAGGTGCTGTATTCGACCAATGCGCACTGGATGTTCTACCTTCCGGCGATCGGGGCCTGGATCGTCGTGTTTGGATTGCTCCTCCTCTCCCGCACGACCGTGAATGACAATCTCGTCATGCTCTGCCTGGCCACCTCCGCCGTGATCGCCGTCGTGGGCCTGTATTGGACGGTCAGGGCCTGGTTCCACCGCCTGACGACCGAGACCGACGTCACCAATCGCCGGGTCGTCCACAAAACCGGTTTCATCCGCCGCCGTACCTTCGAGATGGCGCTCGACAAGGTCGAGAGCGTCGACGTCAACCAGACCATCATGGGACGACTTCTCAATTATGGCGACGTCACCATCTTGGGTGTGGGCGAGGGCAAGGAAACCATTTCGACCATCGCGGAGCCGCTGGCGTTCCGGAACGCCATCACGGCGCGTTAGCGCCCCGCCGCGTCCAGCTTCGATCATTGAGTAATCACCGATGACAATGCCTCAGGATTCCCGCAGCAGCCCTGTTTCTCCA
Organism: Bradyrhizobium sp. SZCCHNS2022; assembly: GCF_032377575.1. NCBI lineage: Bacteria > Pseudomonadati > Pseudomonadota > Alphaproteobacteria > Hyphomicrobiales > Nitrobacteraceae > Bradyrhizobium > Bradyrhizobium sp. SZCCHNS2022. Next base: position 6,288,809 of record NZ_JAUHHZ010000001.1, read on the forward strand.
GGCTCGACCGTCGACCCTGCCGAGATCGCAAAATTCTCGAAATTGTCCGAGACCTGGTGGGACCCCAAGGGCAAGATGGCGCCCCTGCACAAGATCAATCCGCTGCGCCTGACCTACATTCGCGATGCCGCCTGCCGGAAGTTCGAGCGCAACGCCAAGAGCCTCAACTGCCTGTCGGGCCTGCGCATGCTCGACATCGGCTGCGGCGCCGGCCTGCTGTGCGAGCCGTTCACGCGGCTCGGCGCCCAGGTCGTCGGCGTCGATCCCTCGGCGAGCAACATCGCTGCCGCCAAGCTGCATGCCGAGAAGGGGCACCTCTCCATCGACTATCGCTGCACCACCATCGAGGAGATGGACCCGCGCGAGCGCTTCGACATCGTGCTGGCGATGGAGGTCGTCGAGCACGTCACCGACGTCGGCGCCTTCCTCGGCCGCTGTGCGGCGGTGCTGAAGCCGGGCGGCCTGATGGTCGTCTCGACCCTCAACCGCAACTGGAAGAGTTTTGCGCTCGCCATCGTCGGCGCCGAATACGTCCTGCGCTGGCTGCCGCGCGGCACCCATGAATGGAGCAAGTTCGTCACGCCGGACGAACTGACGAAATACCTGCTCGACAACCGCCTGGTCATCACCGAGCAGAGCGGCGTCGTCTACAGCCCCTTCGCCGACCGCTGGAGCCTGTCGGCCGACATGGACGTGAACTACATGATGGTCGCGGAGCAGATGGTGTAGCGGAGCGCCGGTCCTTCGCGTCGCTGGTTCAGCCCGACTGCCACTCCACCGCCGGTGTCGTCCCTGCGAACGCACAACAAAACCATGAAAGGCAGGACCAGGCTTCAGGAGAACCCGCATCGACCCAACGCCCTCGAGTGGGCGGCATGGATTATCGCAAAGCTTGGGGGATGGACCGGCTACGCCTCGCACCGGCCTCCCGGGCCAATCACCTTTCACAACGGAATGACCCGCTTCCAAATCCTCGTTGCCGGCAAGGCCCTCCAAATCGTGTAGAAACCCTAGTGCGTTGGCAGGGACGACACCGGTTGCGTGGCGCGAACTTAGCATGAGTCGCTGGGACTTGCTTTTTCCCCCGAGGTCGAGAGGCGATCTTGCGACTTGCAATCCTGACATGCGGCTGAACTGCCGCCTGCGCTGTTGACCCTGCGCTTCGCGCTGGTCACGGTGGCCGGCCCTCACAGACGCCGTGTCCCCCATGCTCTCCATCACCTCGCTCTGGATCCCCTTCACCCTCGTCGCCGCCGCCGGCCAGGTCGCGCGCAACGCGATGCAGCGGTCGTTGACGGCCAGGCTCGGCACCTGGGGCGCGACCAATATCCGTTTCCTGTTCGGCTTTCCGTTCTCGCTGGTGTTCCTGACGGCGGTGCTGCTGGCGACCGGCGACCGTCTGCCATGGCCCTCCGCAAGCTTCTGGCCGTGGCTGCTGCTCGGCGCGCTCAGCCAGATCATCGCCACCGGCCTGATGCTGCTGGCGATGACCGATCGGTCCTTCGTGGTCACGACCGCCTATCTCAAGACAGAGGCAATCCAGACCGCGATCTTCGGCTTCATCTTCCTCGGTGATCCGCTCTCGCTTCCAAAGGTGATCGCGATCCTGATCGCCACCATCGGCGTCGTCATCACCGCGCTCCGGCCGGGTGGCGAAAAGAGCTTTGCCGAGTTGAAGCCGACTGTGACGGGGTTGGTCGCCGCCGCGGCGTTCGCGTTGTCGGCCGTCGGTTTTCGCGGCGCCATCATCACCGTCGACGGCGTGTCCTTCGTCACGGCGGCGTCCACCACGCTGGTCTGGGGCCTGTTCGTGCAGACGGCGATCCTGACCGTCTATCTGCTGGCGCGCGCGCCGGACATCCTGCGCGGCATCCTGTCGCTGTGGCGACCGTCGATGATGGCGGGCTTCGTCGGCGCCTTCGCCTCGCAGTTCTGGTTCCTGGCGTTTGCACTGACGGCCGCGGCGAACGTCCGCACGCTGGCGCTGGTCGAGGTGCTGTTCGCGCAAGGGGTGTCGTACTACTCGTTCAAGCAGCCGGTCTCGCTGCGCGAGATCGTCGGCATCGCGCTGATCGTGGCCGGCGTGGCGCTGCTGATTGCGGTGTAATCAGCCTTTGATCGCAATCAGCACGGCGCCCGATGCGATCAGCGCGATGCCGATCCAGCCCTGCAGGCTCGGCCGCTCGCCGAGAAAGACGACGCCGAACAGCGCCACCAGAACGACGCTGAGCTTGTCGATCGGCGCGACCAGGGTCGCGGGCCCGAGCTTCAGGGCGCGGAAATAGCACAGCCAGGACGCGCCGGTGCCAAGCGCCGACAGCGTCAGGAAGATCCAGCTCTTGGCCGAGATCGGGCCTGGGCTGGTGAGCTGGCCTGTCGCAAACAGGATCAGCGCCAAGGTCACCAGCACGATCGCGGTGCGGATCAGCGTGGCGAGGTCGGAGTTCAGCCCCTCGACGCCGACCTTGGCGAAGATGGCGGTGAGCGCGGCGAAGAATGCGGAGAGCAGCGCCCAGAGCTGCCAGGAGGAGGAGAGGGGGGACATCCTTGCTCCGTCATTCCGGGGCGGACGCAACGCGTCCGAACCCGGAATCTCGAGATTTGATGCGGCGCTCGTTTCGCGAGATTCCGGGTTCACCTGCTTGCGCAGGTGCCCCGGAATGACGGACTTCGCCCGTCAATTCCGATCGTCCGGCAGCACCGGGATCGGTGCGACCTCGATGCCTTCCTCGATCAACTCGCGGGCCTCATCGAGCGAGGCCTCGCCGTAGATCGGCCGGTGCTCGGTCTCACCATAATGCATCTTGCGCGCTTCGGTGGGGAAGCGCTCGCCGACGTCGTCGGCGTTCTTGACGATGTGGTCGCGCAGCTCCTTGAGCTTGGCGCGCAGCTCGCGCTCCTGCGCCATCATCAGCGATGTCGATCCCGGCGGAATCACCTCCTGCGCCGGCACCGGCGCGGGAGCCGAGGGGACAGGGACTGCCTCGCGGCCCTTGTTGCTGACGATGCGCGGCGCCATGATCGCCTTCTCGATCCTCGTCGAGCCGCAGGTCGGGCATTCCACCAGCTTGCGCTTCACCTGCGACTCGTAAGCCGAGGAGGTCTGAAACCAGCTTTCGAACGTGTGATCACGCTCGCAGCGCAGCGCGTAGCGGATCATGCCGAGCCCCGCACCAGGTGCAGATAATCGGGGCCGCCCTTGGGATCGGCGATGCCGAAGCGGCGGCCGTGCTGCAGCGAGGGGATGGTCTGGCGCACGCTCTCGACACGCGACGGATCGATGCGCGCCAGGATCACGCCGGGCTCGACGCCGCCCTCGGCGAGGATTTCGCCCCAGGGATCGATGATCAGCGAATGGCCGAAGGTCTCGCGCTTGTTCTCGTGCAGGCCGCATTGCGCGGCGGCGAACACGAAGCAGCCGGTCTCGATGGCGCGGGCGCGCAGCAGGGTGTGCCAATGCGCCTCGCCGGTCTTGCGGGTGAACGCCGAGGGCACGCTGATGAACGAGGCGCCGCTCTCGGCCAGCGCGCGGTACAGCGCCGGGAAGCGGACGTCGTAGCAGATGGTGAGACCCAGTCGGCCCCACGGCAGATCGCTGATGACCGCCGTCTCGCCCGGCTGGTAGTTCGCCGACTCGCGATAGCTCTCACCGCCCGGCAGGTCGATGTCGAACATGTGGATCTTGTCATAGCTCGCCAACACGTTGCCGTCGGGCCCGATCAGGAAGGAGCGGTTCACCGCCTTCTCTGCCGAGAAGCGCAGCGCCAGCGATCCGATGTGCAGATGGATGTTCAGCTCCTTGGCCAGCGCGCGATAGGCCTTCAGCGAGGGATCGTCGTCCTCGCTCTTGAGCTGCTCGAACAGCGCCGTCCGGTTGAGCTGCATCATGTTGCTCACTTCGGGCGTCTGGACGTATTGCGCGCCCTGCGCGACCGCTTCCCGGATCAGCCTGGTGCCCTGCTCGAGGCTCGGCTCGGGCAGCAGCGAGGTGCGCATCTGCACCATGGCGGCGGTAAAGCTGCGGTCGTTGCTCATGACGTCGCCTTGTCTCCGGCCAGCATGGCGTCGAGCCTGCCCTCGCGATCGAGCGCATAGAGATCGTCGCAACCGCCGACATGGGTCTTGCCGATGAAGATCTGCGGAAAGGTCGAGCCCGGGCCGACGCGGTCATACATCTGCTGCCGGACGTTCGGATCCTTGCCCGCGTCGTGCTCGGTGAAAGAAACGTTCTTGCGGGTCAGGAGCGATTTGGCGGCCGTGCAGTAGCCGCATCCCGGACGGGTATAGATTTCGATCGCAGCGGTCATGTCGCGCTCAGCTGTTACGGAACGTCAGATTATATGGGAGCGCGGGGCGCATCGACAACCCGGGCGAAGACCAGCACGCTGACCTCCGCCGCCTTGGCGCGGAGCAGGGCGCGGGCGCAGGCATCGACGGTCGCTCCGGTGGTCAGGACGTCGTCGACGATGACGATGCGTCGACCCTGCACGTCATGCAGGCGGTCTGGAGATACCTGGAATGCGCCCTGCACATTGCTGGCGCGCTGGGGGCGCGACAGCCCGACCTGCTGCTCCGTCGCGCGCACGCGGCGGAGCGCGTCGCCCTGCAGGCGGACGCCGCTGGATCGGGCGATCACACGGGCGAGCGCGCCGGACTGGTTGTAGCGGCGGGAAAAGCCACGCCGCCAGTGCAAGGGTACGGGGACCACGAGATCGGCCTCGGCAAGCAGCTCGCGGCCGGCCCGGGCCATCCAGCGGCCCATGATCGGCGCCAGATCGGTGCGGTCCTGATATTTCAGCTGATGCACCAGGGTGCGGGCGACCTCGTCGTAGCGCACGGCGGCGCGGGCGCGGGCGTAGGCCGGCGGCGCCGCGATCGCCTCCATCGACAACAGTTCGGGGCCGGGGTCGTAGACGAAGGGAATGCCGAGCTTCGGGCAATAGGGCCGCTCGATGAACGACAATTTGCCCCAGCAGGCGGCGCAGACACCCTCGCCATCGACCGGCTCGCGGCAGGAGATGCACAGCGTCGGCAAGGCGATGTCGAGCGCGAGCTTGGCGACATGAGCGAGGCCCCCATGCAGCGCGTTGGCGGCTGCACGGATTCGCCCCGCGCTGATTGGAGCAAAGGTCACACCCATCTGTTGACGCTAGCGCCGCGACCGGCCCGGCTCAAGCGGCGCATTGCTCGCCCCGAAGGATCGGCGTAACCAGCCCCCATGACCCAGCCTGCCACAGCCCCCGTCCTGTTCGATCGACACCTGCTTGCGCGCAGGCAACGGCGGGCTGCGCACGGGCCGGAGACATTCCTGCTGGAGCGCGTTGCCGAGGATCTCGGCGATCGTCTGGCCGCGGTGAACCGGACCTTCACGGATGTCGCCGACGTCTGGACCCCTGGTGCAGGACTGAAGCCATATCTGCCTGGGTCCATCTCGCAGTTGGCGCATATTGCTCCACCCGACACGGCCGATGAGCGGTTGCCGCTGACGCCGCAATCGCTCGACCTGGCGCTGTCGGCGCTGGCCTTCCAGTTCGTCAACGACTTGCCCGGGCTGCTGGTGCAGATCCGCCGCGCCCTGCGCCCGGATGGGCTGCTGCTCGCGGCGATGATCGGCGGCGATACGCTGACCGAGCTCAGGCAGAGTTTTGCGGCGGCCGAGGCCGAATGCGAAGGCGGCGTGTCGCCGCGGGTTGCGCCGTTTGCCGATCTGCGCGACATCGGCGGCCTGTTGCAGCGGGCGGGCTTCGCGCTGCCTGTGACCGATGTCGACCGGGTCGTGGTTCGCTATGGCAGCGCCTTCGGTCTGATGCAGGATCTCCGCCGCATGGGCGCGGCCAACAGCCTGGTCGAGCGCCGCCGCACGCCGCTGCGGCGCGCGACCCTGCTGCGCATGGCCGAGATCTATGCCGAGCGCTTCGCCGACCCCGACGGCCGTATCCGCGCTACCTTCGACATCATCTGGATCTCCGGCTGGTCGCCGCATGACAGCCAGCAGAAGCCGCTGAAGCCGGGCTCGGCGACGGCGAGTTTGGAGGCGGCGGTGAAGCGTGTGCCGCACTCCAATGAGGGCGACTAGCTACACTCGTCATCGCCGGGCTTGACCCGGCGATCCATCCTCTTTTTCGCAGGATGATGGATGCGCGGGCCTTCGCCGCGCCGAAGGGCTTCGGCCCCGCAGGCGGGTCAAGCCCGCGCATGACGAGTGAGGGTGGGGACGGGCGCAGCGGCTCACATCAGCAAATCGATCAGATGCGGCAGCAGCGGAATGTCCGCAGGCGGCATCGGATAGTCGCGCAGCTTGTTCGGCCGCACCCAGGCCAGTTGCTGGCCCTCGCGCGCGGTCACCACGCCTTCCCAGCGCCGGCAGATGTACAGCGGCATCAGCAGGTGGAACGTCTCATAGGCGTGGCTCGCGAACGTCAGCGGCGCAAGGCAGGCCTCGCGCACGGTGATGCCGAGTTCCTCGTCGAGTTCGCGGATCAGGCTGGCCTCGGGGCGCTCGCCCGGCTCCAGCTTGCCGCCGGGAAACTCCCAGAGGTCCGCGAGCGTCTTGCCGGGCGGCCGCTGCGCCAGCAGCACGCGATTGTCGGCATCGACGAGGGCGCAGGCGACCACGAGGGTGAGTTTCAAGTCGGGCATGATCCGGTCGGGTGGCTGGGAGCGCACGCCACCGCTGGTTCAGACTGAACGAGCCGGCTGCGCTGGTGAGGATTTCTTAACCTAAGCCGTTTCGAGCCGTCTTTCCACGATTGAAATAAGCCAACCTTAATTGGCTCACGCGTATTTTCACGGGTGTCAGTCGTGGCTTCCTCATGGTTCGTTAGGCATCTTTCATGCGATTTTTAACTGACCTGCTCGCCCGCTTGCGCCGCGACGTCAGCGGCAATGTTGCCGTGACCTTCGCCATCGTCTGCGTGCCGGTGATCACGGCGGTCGGCTGTGGCATCGACTACAGCCGGAACAACCAGATGCGGGCCAAGCTGCAGGCGGCGGTGGACGCCGCGTCCGTCGGCGCGGTGTCGAGGACCGCGCCGGCCTTCATCGCGGCGGGTTCCATGACCGGCGACGGCCCGATCGCGGTCGGAAACGACGATGCGCGCAAGATCTTCAACGGCAACATGTCCGGGACGTCCGGCTATACGCTGAACAGTCTCACGCCGGACGTGAAGAAGTCGGGCTCGGTCGTGAGCGCCACGGTGTCGTTCTCGGCCACGGTGCCGACGCTGTTCATGAGCATCGTCGGGTTCAAGACCATGACGCTGCAGGGCTCGTCGACGGCGAAGGCCTCGATGCCGAAATACATCGACTTCTACCTGCTGCTCGACAATTCGCCCTCGATGGGCGTCGCGGCCACGCCCGACGATGTGACCAAGATGGTCAACAACACGTCCGACAAGTGTGCCTTCGCCTGCCACGACTACAATGATTCCAACAACTACTATAATCTTGCGAAGAAGCTTGGCGTCACCACGCGCATCGACGTGCTGCGCAGCGCCACCCAGCAGCTGATGGACAAGGCGGCGGCCACGCAGACCTATCCCAATCAGTTCCGCATGGCGCTGTACGATTTCGGCGCGGCGTCGAAGACGATCGGCCTGCGCTCCTTGTTCGCGCTGTCGTCCAATTTGTCGAGCGCCAAGAGCGCCGCCGGGAATATCGACCTGATGGGTGTCTACGGCAACAACGATGCCTATACCGCCGACAAAGACACGCCGTTCTCGACTGTGTTCCCGGCGATCAACAACGAGATCTCGACGCCCGGTGACGGCACCACGGGCTCGCCGCTGAAATACCTGTTCTTCGTCTCCGACGGCGTTGCCGACGAAAGCAATGCGGCCTGCCTGAAGGCGAAGGCGAGCGGTAACCGATGCCAGTCGCCGCTCAATCCGGCGCTGTGCACCGCGCTGAAGAACCGCGGCATCAAGATCGCCGTGCTCTACACGACCTATCTGCAGCTGCCGACCAACAGCTGGTACATGAGCTGGATCGATCCCTTCAACAAGGGTCCGTTCGGGCCGTCGCCGAACAGCGAGATTGCGCAGAACATGCAAGCTTGCGCGTCTGACGGATACTACACCGAGGTGTCTCCTACCCAGGGCATCGCCGAAGCGCTGAGGAAGCTGTTCGACAGAGCGGTCGCCGACGCCCGGATCGCGAGTTGAGCGATTGCAGGGCGCCTCCGAGGGGGCGCTCCTCAGTTGCAGCCAGTTCAGTTGCAGCCAGTCGGCTCAGGAGCGGTAGTCGCCGTTGATCGCGACATACTCCTTGGTGAGGTCGCAGGTCAGCACGCGGTCGCGGCCCTTGCCGAGGCCGAGCGCGACCTTGATCTGAACTTTCTGCGCCTTCATGGCCTTGGAGACCTCCGCCTCGTCATAGGACGGATCGCGCGCGCCCTTCGACGCCACGCGGATGCCGTTGAACGAGATCGACAGTCTGTCGCGATCGGCCGGCTCGCCGGCCTTGCCGACGGCCATCACGACGCGGCCCCAATTGGCGTCCTCGCCGGCGATCGCGGTCTTCACCAGCGGCGAGTTGGCAATGGACATGGCGATCTTGCGCGCCGACGGCTTGCTCTTGGCGCCCTCGACGATGATCTCGACCAGCTTGCGCGCGCCCTCGCCGTCGCGGGCGACCTGCTCGGCGAGGTCGGCCAGCACGGCGTTGAACGCCTTCACGAACGCCTTCGCGCGCGGGTCGCTGGCGCGGCTGATCTTCGGCGCGCCCTTCGCCGCGGCGGCACCGGTGGCGAAGGCGAGCAGGGTGTCGGAGGTCGAGGTGTCGCCGTCGATCGTCACCGCATTGAACGTGTCCTCGACACCGGCCTTGAGCAGCGCCTGCAGCGCCGGCGCCGTGATCGGCGCGTCGGTGAAGACGAACGACAGCATCGTCGCCATGTCGGGCGCGATCATGCCGGCGCCCTTGGCCATGCCGTTGATCGTCACCTTGGCCTTGCCGAGCTTCACGGTGGCGGTCGCGACCTTCGGGAAGGTGTCGGTGGTCATGATGGCGCGCGCGGCGCCCATCCAGTCGTCAGGCGCGGCGGTGCCGGCGAGGCCCTCGAGCACGCCGTCGAACTTGGTGGCGTCAAGCGGCTCGCCGATGACGCCGGTGGAGGCGAGGAAGATCTCGTCCTGCTTGCAGCCGACCGCCTTGGCGGCGATCGCGGCCGTCAGCGCCGTCGATTGCTTGCCGGTCTTGCCGGTGAAGGCGTTGGCGTTGCCGGAATTGACCACCAGCGCGCGCGCCTTGCCGCCCTTCAATTTGGCGCGGCACCATTCGACCGGGGCCGACGGGCATTTCGACAGCGTGAACACGCCGGCGACCGTGGTGCCGGGATCGAGCAGCGCCAGCAGCACGTCGGTGCGATTCTTGTAGCGGATGCCCGCCGCGGCGGTCGCGAGCCTGACGCCGGCGAGCGCCGGCATCTCGGGGACTTCGGTCGGGGCGAGCGGGGAGACGGCTGAGGACATCGGAGAGGCTTCCGGCAGGATTGGCGGGAAGCGCTCTGTATCATCTCGGTCAATGATACGGGAGAGGCTTGCAACACCCACGGTGTCATCCCCGCGAACGCGGGGATCCATAACCACAGGATTTCGTCGTGATCCGCGGTATGAGCCGCGTGCCCATTCCCAACATCACGCGGTATGGGTCCCGGCTCAAGGCCGGGACGACACCTGTTGTGACGCGGCGGTGACGGCTCTCTGACGACTGTCTTACGAGCTGACGCCGGCGCGCCTCAAGCGGAGCAAACCGCTTACTTCTTCGCCGGCTCGGCCGGCTTCGCGTCCGCCGGCTTGGCGGCATCGGCGGCCGGCTTGTCCATGCGCTCGATCTTCGCCGCCTCGCGCAGCTTGCTGACATAGTCGGCCTGGGCCTTGCGGGTCACGTAGGTCTCGATCTGGCTCTTGACCTGGTCGAACTCCGGCGGCTTGCGGTTGCGCTTCTCTTCCACCTTGATGATGTGCCAGCCGAACTGCGTCTTCACCGGGTCGGAGATCTTGCCCGGCTCCATCGCGAAGGCGACGTTGGCGAATTCCGGCACCATCTGCTCCTTGGTGAAGAAGCCGAGGTCGCCGCCATCCGACGCGCCCGGATCCTTCGACTTTTTCTTGGCGAGCTCGGCGAAGTCGGCGCCCTTGGCGAGCTCGGCCTTGACGGCCTTGGCCTCGTCCTCGGTCTCGACCAGGATGTGGCGCGCATGCACCTCCTGCTCGCCGCCGATCTGCTTGGAAGCCTCCTCATAGACCTTCTTCATCGAGTCCGGCGTGGTCGCGGCCTTGCCCTCGCTGGCGAGCAGGCTGTCCATCAGCAGGCGGTTGCGGGTGAAGGCGAGGCGCTTCTTGAAGTCTTCGCTGTCACCGACCTTCTTGTCCTCGGCCGCCTTGGCGACGAGCTTCATGTCGATCAGGAACGACAGCACGTTCTCGTCCTTGGTCGCCGGATCCATCTGGGCGAGGCTCGGCCCGAGCTCCTCCTCCGCGAGCGTGACGTCGCTCTTGCGGATTTCGGCGCCGTTCACCTTGGCCAGCACCGGGTTGGCATCGTCGGCGGCGCGCGCGGGGGCGACCAGCAGGGACAATGCGAGACTGCCGGCGAGAGCGGTGGCTAGGCCGAAGCGCAGGCCGGTTTTCGTAACCGGGAACGACGTGGTCATGGAAAATCCTTGTTCTGAAGAGGGGCTCGAGGGGCGTTACCTCTGGGCGGCGGGGACACTCGCCCAATCGTCGTGCCTTGGCAACGCGAAAAGTCTGTCAATTTCGTGAAATCGGCGACAGGTTCGGGGCGGATGTCCTGGTGTCGGGCGCCGTTGACAACGTTCCCCCCCAGCCATATCTCTGCCCGATCGCTTCAAGGGCGATAGCGCTTATTTTGCTGCGTTTTTGGCCGTTGAACCCTGGTTTGCTCGTCTCCCACTCATCTGACGGCCGCCTGATGGCGCCGACGTTCGAGCCTGGCGCGGCTGCTGCGGTGCATCACGCCGGGAACAGCAAACCCAAACCATGAGTTACGGCTGCAACGCAGACCCATTAGAGGCAGGATTTCAGCAATGATCGGCGCGCTCGCCCGTAAGCTTTTCGGCTCCGCCAATGACCGCCGCGTCAAGGGCTACCAGTCCCGCGTCAACGCCATCAACGCGCTGGAGCCGGAGCTCGCCAAGCTGTCGGACGAGGCCCTGAAGGCGCGCACCGAGGAGTTCAAGAAGCAGCTCGCCGACGGCAAGACGCTCGACGACATCCTGGTCCCGGCCTTCGCCACCGTCCGCGAGGCCTCCAAGCGCACCCTCGGCCAGCGCCATTTCGACGTCCAGCTGATCGGCGGCATGGTGCTGCACGAAGGCGACATCGCCGAGATGAAGACCGGCGAAGGCAAGACGCTGGTCGCGACCTTGGCGGTCTACCTCAACGCGCTGGCCGGCAACGGCGTCCATGTCGTGACGGTGAATGATTACCTCGCCCGCCGCGACGCCGGCTGGATGAGCCAGATCTACGGCTTCCTCGGCCTCACCACCGGCGTGATCGTGCATGGCCTCGACGATGCCGAGCGCAAGGCGGCCTATGCCTGCGACATCACCTACGGCACCAACAACGAATACGGCTTCGACTATCTGCGCGACAACATGAAGTACCGTCTGGAGGACATGGTCCAGCGCGGGCACTTCTTCGCGATCGTCGACGAGGTGGACTCGATCCTGATCGACGAGGCGCGCACGCCGCTGATCATCTCCGGTCCGCTCGACGACCGTTCCGAGTTCTACAACACCATCGACACCTTCGTGCCCAAGCTCGACAAGACCGACTACGAGGTCGACGAGAAGCAGCGCACGGTCACGTTGACCGAGGCCGGCATGGAGAAGATCGAGACCCTGCTGCGCGATGCCGGCCAGCTCAAGGGCGAGTCGCTGTACGACGTCGAGAACGTCTCCGTCGTGCACCACATCAACCAGGCGCTGCGTGCCCACACCCTGTTCACCCGCGACAAGGACTACATCGTCCGCGACGGCGAGGTGGTGATCATCGACGAGTTCACCGGCCGCATGATGCCGGGCCGCCGCTATTCGGAAGGCCTGCATCAGGCGCTCGAGGCCAAGGAGCACCAGCCGGTGCAGCCCGAGAACCAGACGCTGGCCTCGATCACCTTCCAGAACTACTTCCGCATGTATTCCAAGCTCGCCGGCATGACCGGCACGGCCGCCACCGAGGCCGACGAGCTGTTCGACATCTACAAGCTGGAAGTGCTGGAGATCCCGACCAATCTGCCGGTCGCCCGTCTCGACGAGGACGACGAGGTCTATCGCACCCAGCAGGAGAAATACGCCGCCATCCTCGCCGAGATCGAGCGCGCGAATTCACGCCTGCAGCCGGTGCTGGTCGGCACGGCGTCGATCGAGAAGTCCGAGGTTCTGGCCGCCTATCTGAAGCAGCACGGCTACAAGCAGATCGATTTCGGCAGCGAGCGCGCGCTCGACAAGCTCTACGCGGCGGCCCGCGCCGGCAAGCCGGCCAAACTGTTCGCGGTGCTGAACGCGCGCTTCCACGAGCAGGAAGCCTACATCGTCGCCGAGGCCGGTGTGCCCGGCGCGATCACGATCGCAACCAACATGGCCGGCCGCGGCACCGACATCAAGCTGGGTGGTTCGCTCGAGATGCGCATCCAGCAGGAGGCCGCTGGCATCACCGACGAGGCCGAGAAGGCCGCCAAGATCGAGCAGATCAAGGCCGACATCGCCCGCTTCCGCGAGATCGTGCTGAAGGCCGAGGAGACCGTCGAGATCGAGCCGGCCAAGGGCTCCAAGGCGGCCAAGACCGTGACGAAGCCGGGCGGCCTCTACATCATCGGCTCCGAGCGCCACGAATCCCGCCGCATCGACAACCAGCTGCGCGGCCGCTCCGGCCGCCAGGGCGATCCCGGCCGCTCGAAATTCTTCCTGTCGCTGGAAGACGATCTGATGCGGATCTTCGGCTCCGACCGGCTCGACAGCATGCTGACCCGCCTCGGCCTGAAGGAAGGCGAGGCCATCATCCACCCCTGGATCAACAAGGCGCTGGAGAAGGCACAGCAGAAGGTCGAGGCGCGCAACTTCGACATCCGCAAGAACCTGCTCAAATTCGACAACGTTCAGAACGACCAGCGCAAGGTGATCTTCGACCAGCGCGTCGAGCTGATGCAGGACGAGAGCGTGGTCGAGACCATCACCGACATGCGCCACGCCTTCATCGACGATCTCGTCAGCAAGCACGTGCCCGAGCATGCCTATGCCGAGCAGTGGGATGTCGCCGGCCTGAAGGAGGAGCTGAAGCGCGTGCTCGACCTCGACCTGCCGGTCGAGGACTGGGCCAAGGAAGAGGGCATCGCCGACGAGGAGCTGCTCAAGCGCATCGAGACCCATGCCGACGAGCGCATGGCCGCCAAGGTCGCGCAATGGGGTCCCGACGTGATGCGCTACGTCGAGAAGACCATCCTGCTGCAGACGCTGGACCATCTCTGGCGCGAGCACCTCGTGATGCTCGACCATCTGCGCCAGGTCATCGGCCTGCGCGGCTACGGCCAGCGCGATCCGCTGCAGGAGTACAAGTCGGAAGCCTTCACGCTGTTCGAGGCGATGATCGCGCATCTGCGCGAGGCCGTCACCGCGCAGCTGATGCGCGTCGAGATCGTGCCGCCGGAGGAGCAGCAGCCGGTGTTGCCGCCGATGCAGGCGCATCATGCGGATCCGAACACGGGTGAGGACGAGATGGCCTTCGCCAACGTGTCGCTCGTGCCCTCATCGGGCGCCGCCCCGGTCCCAGCCGAAGCGCGCAACCCGAACGACCCCACGACCTGGGGCAAGATCGGCCGCAACGAGGACTGCCCCTGCGGCAGCGGCAAGAAGTACAAGCACTGCCACGGGCGGTACGCGTAAGCGCGGCCGCCCCCTCACCATCGTCATCGCGAGCGTCGGCGAAGCGATCCAGAGTCCCGCCAACGACTCTGGATTGCTTCGCTTCGCTCGCAATGACGCTGTTGCGCGAGCTGCGCGCCAAATCACCGCTGTCATCCCGGCGAACGCCGGGATCCATAACCACAGGATGATGTGGTGACGCAGGCTGGTCGCTCCAGCGTGCCTGTTACGTCAAACTGGGAGTATCGATCTCGAGTGTCGGCGCACATCGGCGCGATGCGCCGACGTGCTTGCCCGGGACGACACCGAGAGTGGATCACACAGCTTCCGAGGAGGGATCAGGCCGCCTTGGCGGCGTCGACCTGCGCGCCTTCCGCGATCGTCCTTGGCGCCGTGTTGAGCTGCTCGATCGCAAAGCCCGCGGCCTTCTTGTAGTTGGCCATGAAAGCCTCGCGCTCGGCCGGCGGCACAACCTCGTCAATGTTGGTGAACTTGCCGCCGCAGCGCTCGTCGACCAGGTTGAGCAGGCCGAACGGGCCCGCGCCACGGTTGCGCAGGATGACCGCCGAAATCGGGCCGCAAAGCTTCTCGTCATACGCTGCGAGCGCCGCCGGGGTGACGCCGTGCGCCAGCAGCATGGTGCCGAGCACGCGGGCGTCGACGATCGCCTGGCTCGCGCCGTTGCTGCCGGTCGGATACATCGCATGGGCGGCGTCGCCCATCAGCGCGACCGGGCCGTCGACCCAGGTCGAGACCGGATCGCGGTCGATCATCGGGTTCTCATAGGCGCCGTCGGCGCCCGCAATCAGCGCGGGGACGTCGAGCCAGTCGTAGGTCCAGCCCGCGAAATGACGCGCGAACTCGGCTGTCGGCACCTGCCGGAACCAGCCGGTCTGCTTCCAGCCCTCGGTGTTGTCCATCGTCACTTCCGCGATCCAGTTGATCAGCGCCAGCCCCGTCTTGGGATCGGGATGCGAGATCGGATACACCACGACGCGATGCCGGTGGGTGCCCAGCCCCACGAAGGACGAACCGGTGCGCATCGGCTTCGCCCAGGTGACGCCGCGCCACATCACCGCACCGCCCCAATGGATCGGCGGCTGCGTGGGATGCATCTGCGCGCGCACCGCCGAATGAATGCCGTCGGCGCCGATCAGCAGGCGTCCGCGCTGCTCCGAGCGCGAGCCATCGGCATGCTCGATGCGCGCCGTCACGGTGCCATCCGCATTCTTCTCGTAGCCCGCGACGCGGCTGCCGAGCCGCACGGTGGCGGCGCCCGCACGTTGCACCAGCCGGCTGTACAGCAGCATGTGCAGCTTGCCGCGATGCACGGCATATTGCGGCCAGTTGTAGCCGGCGAGCAGCCCGCGCGGCTCGGAGTAGATGTCGTTGCCGTTCAGCCCGACCAGCGCCCATTCCTTCGCGGGCACGCCGACCTGGTCGAGATCATCAGGCCCGATGCCGAGGTCATACAGCTCCCGCACGGCGTTGGGCTGCAAATTGATGCCGACCCCCAGCGGCCGCATCTCGCGCACGCTCTCATAGACGACGCAGGGCACGCCGATCTGCTGCAAGGTCAGCGCGGTTGCAAGGCCGCCGATGCCGCCGCCGGCGATGAGGACAGGAAGGTCGGTCATGGGGCTAGTCCTAGGCATGGTGCGTCGCGCGTGAACTCGAAAGCGGAACAGGTCGGGAGGGCGTCAGAAGGGATAGAGGCGCGGCCCTGTGGCGCGCAGATCGCTCCCCCCTTGATCCCATTCATGGCCAGCGCTGACCGCCGGTCTGATGGTTAAGGCCTAGTTCAGAAGGCCAGCGGAGACAAGGGGAATGGGCAATCCGCGTGGCCGTGGTAGGCTGATGCCCATGCGACATATCCCTGTTTCTCTCTTCGCGGCGCTTTTTCTCGCGGCCGTCAGCAGCCCGGTGACCGCCTTCGATATCGAGGCGCATCGCGGCGGGCGTGCGCTGTATCCGGAGAACACGCTGCAGGCCTTTGCGGCCGCGCTGGCGCTTGGCGTCGGCACGCTCGAGCTCGACGTCGGTGTCACCCGCGATGGCGTGCTGGTCGTCTCGCATGAGCGGCGGCTCAATCCCGATCTCGCAAGGGATGCAGCCGGCAACTACGTCGCGCCGCCCGGGCCGCTACTGATCGATCTGCCGCTGTCTGAAGTGCAGTCCTACGATGTCGGCCAGATCCGTCCCGCTAGCGACTATGCCAAGCAGTTTCCGTTTCAGCAGGTGCTCACCGGCGGCGTGCCGCCGCCGCGGATTCCGACCCTGAAGCAGGTCATCGATCTCGTCCGGCGTTCGGGCGTGGACCACGCGCGCTTGAATATCGAGACCAAGCTCGATCCTGCGCTTACCGGAGAAGCTCCGGAGCCTGATCGGTTCGTCGCCTTGCTGCTCGACCTGATCGAGGCTGAGAACTTCACCGGCCGCGTCATGATCCAGTCGTTCGACTGGCGCACCTTGCAATTGGTGCAGCGGCGCGCACCAAACATCCCGACCGTCTATCTGTCCCGGCAGGGTGGCAAGACGCCGACGGTCTCGCTGACGGGAGCCACGCGCTGGACGGCCGGCTTCAATCCCGCGGATTACGGTGGCTCGCTGCCACGCACAATCAAGGCCGCGGGCGGTAAGGTCTGGTCGCCGTACTACACCGAGGTCTCGCCGGAGCTGGTCGATGAGGCGCATGCGCTCGGTCTGCAGGTCGTGGTGTGGACCGTCAACAAGCCGGAGGACATGGCGCAACTGATGGATGTCGGTGTCGACGGTATCATCTCCGATTGGCCGAACCTGTTGCGTCGTGTTGCGGTCGACAAAGGATTGGCAAAGCCGCTCATATTGGATGTCGAGCGGCTGGAGCCGGGCATTCCGATCAAATAAATGGCGCTCTCACTCTCCACGTCGTCATGGCCGGGCTGTCCCGGCCATCCACGTCGTTCGGCACGCTGAGCACGGCGTGGATGCCCGGGCCTTCGCCGCGCCGAAGCGGCTTCGGCCGCGCAGGCGGGACAAGCCCGGGCATGACGGAGCAACGAACTGACTTGATCGTTTGTTGCGACGGCTCTCCATCTTCACATGAGACGCCGCACGCCAGGAGCCTGGACGGAGGATGACGCGTCCGCCGCTCACCCCATCACCACCTCATGCCGGATCACGAACGGCGCCAGCAAGGTGTGCACCTCGTTCTCGATCGCCTCGCGTTGCTCCGCCGGCACGTTGCGCAGGGTCACCGTGGCGAGGCTGCCGTGGCTGCCATGGGCAGCGACCTTGACGCTGCAATCGATGCCGCGGTCGGTCAGTTGCGACAGCACCTTGGCGAACACCCGCGTCGCGGCGTCCCAGCGCAGCTGCGGCTTGAACACCTTGCCGACGCCGGTCACCGGCATCGGATCGATCGGGATGATCTGCACCGGCACCGCGGCGCGCTCGGGCGTGCGCGCACGCACCCAGTCCTCCAGCTCACCCGGCTGCACGCTCGCGCCAGGCTTGAGCTGGACGTAGCCGATCGGCAGCTCGCCGGCGTAGGCGTCGGGCTGGCCGACCACCGCGGCGAAGCCGACCGAGGGATGCTGGAACAGGATCTCCTCGATCGGCGCCGGATCGATGTTGTGGCCGCCGCGGATCACGAGGTCCTTGGCGCGGCCGGTGATCCACAGGAAGCCGTCGGCATCGAGCCGGCCGAGATCGCCGGAGTTGACCCAATGGCCGTCGACGAAGGCGCCCTTGTTGTGGCCGTCGTCGAGATAGCCGGAGAACACGCCGGGGCCGGCCATGATGACGACGCCGATCTCGTCCGCCGCGCAGTCGCGCTCATAACGGCCGTCGGCGTCGAGCTTGACGATGCGCACTTTTGCGTAGGGCACGGGGAGGCCGACCGAGCCGAGCCGGATCGGCTGGTCCGGATAGGCCATGGTGTGCACGCTCGCCGTCTCGGTCATGCCGTAGACCTCGATCACCGGCAGCTTCAGCTTGTCCATGATCGCCTGGCCCACCGCGACCGGAATCGCGGATCCGCCGCCGGCGGCATAGCGCAGGCTGGAAACGTCGGCGCTACCCTGCGGCACCGCCAGCGTCGCCGCGAGCACGGTCGGCACGCTCGACAGCGTCTCCGGCTTGAAGCGCTCGACCAGACCCCAGATGTTGCGCACCGCATTCGGATTGCGCCAGCCGGCGCCGGAGAGCACGACGAGGCTGCCGCCGGCGGAGAGCGTCTGCAGCGCCTGCGTCAGCGAGCCGCCGACATGGAACAGCGGCATGCCGAACAGCAAGGTGCCGCCGGGCTTGGCCTTCAGGATCAGGTTGATCGCCCAGGCCTGGTAGACCTGGTTGCCGTGGCTGTGACGCACCAGCTTGGGCGTGCCGGTGGTGCCGCCGGTGTGGAAATAGGCTGCGGTGTCGCTGGCCTTGATCTGCCGGCCGCTGACGAGATGATCGTCCGGCTGCGGCTTGATCAGGTCGTTGAAGGCGTGGATGCCGTTGGCCGGATCGCCGCCACCGCCATAGACCTGCACGATCGCCTTGAGGTGTTTCAGGCCGCCGCGGACCTTCTCGACCTTCTGCCAGATGTCGGTGCCGGGCAGGGGGCCGAGCGCCACCAGCACCTTGGTCTTGGCAGCGTCGAGAATCTCGGCGATCTGGTGCGGCTCGAGCAGCGGATTGACGGGATTGGCGATCCCCGCGGCCTCCGCGCCGAACAGCGTGATGAACGCTTCCGGCACCAGCGGCAGCATGAAGCTGACGACATCGTCGGGGCCGACGCCGAGCGCGTGAAACATGTTGGCCGCCTGCGTCACCTTCGCGATCAAGTCGCGATAGGTGATCACGACCGGCGTATCGGCCGGATCGGCATTCTGCAGAAACTGGATCGCCGGCGCGTCCGGATTCGCCGTCGCTCCGCACTTCAGCGCCTCATACGTGCTCTCAGCGGCGATGCGGTCGCCGTAAGGCGTCTGCTCGAAGGCGCGGATGTCAGCCGTGCTGGCGAATGTCGGATAGTCGCTGCCGATGGCGCGATCGAGCAGATGAATGCCCATAGGAATGCCCATGGCCTGTCCTCCCTGTGTCGTGTCCTCGTCCGGCCATGCGAGGCCGGTGATCGCGCGCGGGCTCTGTGGCCCGTTCGTCGCGATCGTCAGATGACAAGATGAGGGAGGATTCGTCTTGCGTCTATCCCGGCGTTGCCGGACGGCCCGACACATTTGCCGCAGTCGAGGGGGCGAGGCGCGGTCAAGTCCTCATGATGCGGCGCGAAGATTACTCCGGCCTCCGCGTCATTGCGAGCGCAGCGAAGCAATCCAGGGTGGTGGGCGGACTCTGGATTGCTTCGCGGAGCCTGTCATCGGGCCGCGGCTTCGCGCGAACCCATTGGCTCGCAATGACGGAAAATAGAGCAGCGCAGCGTCGGCTCAGCTCGCCGCGTCGATCAAATTCTCCAGCAGCCGCTTCAGCTCACCCGTGGCCTTGTCGCCGTAGTTCTCCAGGATGTGCGCCTCCTGGCTGGCGGCCAGCGAGTTCAGCCGCTTGCACAGCGCCTTGCCGCGGTCGCTGATGAACATCAGCACCTTGCGGCGGTCATTCGCATCCTGGCGGCGGTAGACCAGCGAGTCCGACACCATGCGGTCGATCATCTTGGTCAAGGTCGGGTGGTTCAGCAGCACGGCTTCGGCGAGGTCGCCCATCGAATGCCCCTCGCCGTCCGACAGCACCTTGAGGATGCGCCATTGCTCGACGGGCACGCCCTCCGTGCTCAGGCGCGATTCCAACTGCCGGTTGATCTCCCGGTTGGCCTGCGCGAGCAGATAGGCGAGATGTTCGGTGAGGGGGGTGTTGGGATGGGGCGGTTTGGCCACGGTGAATTTCGCTTGCGGTCCCGATTTGAATGAATGTCCGGCAGTTGCTGCCCGATCTATATGCATCCCAATTCTTGAACATTCAACATTTTCGAATAGGATATTTGTCGAACGCGTGCTGATTTTGACGGCGTATGACCGCCGGCCCACAGTGTCGGGCCAACCATGGTTGCGGGCCAAGGAGTGGGTGTGCTCTCGACAGGATCCGTCACGGCCGGGCGCGTCAGCCTGCCGCCATCCCTGCTGTTCAGGAGCCCGCCCCAACGGAGCGGACTGCCGTCGCTGGCCCCGTTCGATCCCGACAGCATCACGCGCCGCGGCTCCCGCAGCAAATTGCGCATCGGCAATTTCATCACCTTCTCCGGCTCGCCCGGCATCTGGGGTCCCGCCGCGACCAACAGCGCGCTGCTGGCCGTGTCCGAGCTCAACCGGCGCGGCGGCATCCTCGGACGCGAGATCGAATTGTCGTTCTACGATTCCGGCGGCCCGGTCGAGGACGTCGTCACGCGCGCCCGTGACGCGCTCGAGTTCGACGGCATCGACATCGTGATGGGCTCGCATATCAGCGCGGTGAGGCTGGCGCTGCGCCGGCTGACACGCGGTCGCATTCCTTATGTCTACACGCCGGTCTACGAAGGCGGCGAGCGCACGTCCGGCGTGATGGCGATCGGCGAGACGCCGCACAGCCAGACGCGGCCGGCGATCCATTGGCTGGCGGAGAACAAGGGCGCCAAGCGCTGGTACCTGATCGGCAGCGATTATGTCTGGCCGTGGCAGTCGCACCGCTCCACCAAGACCTACATCACCGAAGCCGGCGGCCAGGTCGTCGGCGAGGAATTCGTTCCCGTCGGTGAGGACGACCACGAGGCGCATCTGGCGCGCATCCGTGCCGCCAGGCCCGACGTCGTGCTGATCTCGCTGATCGGCACCGACAGCATCACCTTCAACCGGGCGTTCGGCGAATCCGGCCTCGCCGCGACCACCTTGCGTCTCGCCGGCGCCGTCGACGAAACGGTCCTGCTCGGCATCGGCGCCGACAACACCGAGAATCTCTACTCCGCCTCCGGCTATTTCAATTGCATCGGCTCCAAGGCCAATGACGACTTCATGGGCGGTTACACTGCGATGTTCGGCGCGGAGGCGCCGCCGGTCGGCTCCGTCGGCCAGTCCAACTACGAAGGTCTGCGCTTCCTGAAAGCCGCCGCGGAGCGCGCCGGCTCATTGTCCCTGCACCCGCTCGCCGAAGCCGGCCGCAACATCGTCTACTCCGGCCCCCGCGGCGATGTCACCCTCCGTCACGGCCGCGCCGCCATGGCCATGCACCTCGCCGCTGCCGACGGCCTGGATTTCAGGATCATCCGTACGTTCTGAGCGCCGCCCGCGCAGGCGGCTCGCGAGACGTTCCTCTCTCTCCACGTCGTCATGGCCGGGCTTGTCCCGGCCATCCACGTCGGCCGGCAAGCTGAGAACGACGTGGATACCCGGGACAAGCCCGGGCATGACGGAGTAACTGATCGGCAGGATCGCTCGTCAGGGAAGCTCCGCATCTTCACATGTGATAGCCCTGCCCTCCAGGGGAGGGTGGCACCTGCTCACGCAGCTGCGGCGCTCTTGGCCGGCGCTTCCGCGATGAGGGACGGCGCGACCTCCACCTCCCGGATCATCTTGCTGATCGCCTCCTGCGGCATCGGCTTGCCGAACAGAAATCCCTGCACGCTGGTGCAGCCTTCCTCGCGCAGGAAGGCGAGGTGCTGCTCGGTCTCGACGCCTTCGGCCAGCACGGGAATGTTCAGGCTGCGGCCCAAGAGCAGCGTCGCCTTGACGATCGCCGCCGCATGCACGCTGGTCTCGACCGACTGGATGAAGCTCTTGTCGACCTTGATCTTGTCGAACGGAAACACCTGCAGGGTCGACAGCGACGAATAGCCGGTGCCGAAATCGTCCATCGCCACGGTGACGCCGATTGCCTTCAGCGCCTGCATCACCTGCAGCGTGTGCTGACGGTCGGCGATGATGCCGGTCTCCGTCAGCTCGATCTCCAGCCGTTCCGGCGCCAAGCCCGTCTCGCGCAGCACTTCGGCGACACGCTTCGGCAGGTCGTGGTTGAGCTGCATGGGCGCGACGTTGACGGCGACCTTGAACGGCTGGCTCCAGCTCGCCGCGGTGGCGCAGGCGGTGCGCAGCACCCAGTCGCCGATGTCGACGATCAGTCCGGTTTGCTCGGCCATCGGGATGAAATCGTTCGGCGGCACGCGGCCCTTCACCGGATGATTCCAGCGCAGCAGCGCCTCGAAGCCGATGATCCCGCCGCTCTGCGTGTCGTTCTGCACCTGGTAATGCAGCTCGAACTCGTCGCGGATAAGCGCGCGCTTCAGGTCGATCGCGAGCTCGGCACGGCGCCGGCTGGCCTCGTCCATCGACGGCTCGTAGGTGCAGATCTTCCCCTGGCCGAGGCTCTTGGCGCGATACATCGCAAGATCGGCGCGGGTGAGCAGCTCGTCGGCGGTCAGGCCGTGCTCGGGATAGAGCGCGATGCCGATGCTGCAGCCGACCGAGAGGCTGCGCTCCTCCCATTCGACCGGCGTCAGCACCAGCGTGCGGATGCGTTCGGCGAATTTCGCCGCTTCTGTGCGCGCGAAGATCTCGCTCTTGACCGCGACGAACTCGTCGCCGCCGATCCGCGCCAGGAATTCGCCGGGCTGCAACGTCGCCGCGATGCGCCGGGCGATCGTGGTGAGCACGGCGTCGCCGGCGGCATGGCCATGCGCGTCGTTGATGTCCTTGAACCGGTCGAGGTCGATCGCGAGCACCACCAGATGCGCGGTCTCGTCGCCTTCCGCCAGCAGCGGCGTCAGCCGCTGTCCGAGGCCGTTGCGGTTGGGCAGGCCGGTGAGCGGGTCCTGCAGCGCCAGCTGCCGATAACCTTCGACCGCCTCCTGCGCCGCCTGCATGTCGATCATGTAGGCCGAGGCCGCCATCGCCATGATCAGGCCGATGCCGGTGACGATGCTGATCAGCATCACGCCGTCGGACAGCGCCTGCGCGGGCGCATCGGCTCCGGCCATCGGCGCCAAGGTAAGGGCCGCCATGCCGGTGAAATGCAGGCTGAGGATCGCCAGCACCATCGCCAGCGAGCTGCCATATTTGCAGAAGCGCGTGACCGGGCGCGCGATCCGGTTGGCGGCGACGGCGCCGAAGCCCATTGCCAGCACGATCGAGAGCCAGATCGCCGGCGCGTGCCACGTCCTGATGCCCTGGAGATTGAGTGCGCCCATGCCGGTGTAATGCATCGCGGCGATGCCGAAGCCGAACACCGCGCCGCCGATCTCGATCAGCGGGCCACGCTGCGTGCGGGTGGTGATGAAGAAGCCGAGCCAGGAAAACGCGACGGCGAGGCCGAGCGAAGCAAAGGTGAGGCCCGCTTCGAACGAGCGGTTGCCGGGCGCGTCATAGCCGAGGATGGCGGCGAAATGCGTCGTCCACACCGTGCCGCCGGCGACCAGCCCGGCCAGAAACAGCAGATGAAGCCGGCGCAGGCCGGCGTTGCGGCGAACGCGCGCGAGCAGGCGCATCGACAGGATGGAGCCGAGCACACAGACCAGCAGCGCGGCGGTGACATAGCGCAGATCATGGTTGGCAGGCAGGCAGGACAGGATCGTCAACATCGGCAATGAACCCTCACGCAGGCCAGCTACGAACCAAGGCGCGCCGCGTTTTGGCGCACGGGATTCGCGGTTAGCAAAGCGTCAACGCGAGGCAGCACATCTGCCCGCGCCAAATCACGCATCCAAGTCATGCCTGAGGTCTGCAAGCCGATGATTAAGGGCGGCGCGATGGTCTTCTGGTTCCCAGAAGGAACCGGGGACATCGTGACGAAAAGACCAACGACGCGTGTCACTCTGTGCCGAGCTGGAACCGGCCGCCTGTTCGCTGGCCACATCGCGCGGCAA
The DNA here is from genome assembly GCF_032377575.1 of Bradyrhizobium sp. SZCCHNS2022. NCBI lineage: Bacteria > Pseudomonadati > Pseudomonadota > Alphaproteobacteria > Hyphomicrobiales > Nitrobacteraceae > Bradyrhizobium > Bradyrhizobium sp. SZCCHNS2022. The sequence continues at coordinate 6,312,493 of NZ_JAUHHZ010000001.1, forward strand.
CGGCCTTGTCGGTGACGACCGGCGGCGAGGTGCCCCGTAGCAGCCGATGGCGGTGATCTCGTTGTCGCGAACGACGCCAGCGCGCGGCGCGTCTCCGGACGAGGCTTCGCCTCGCCGGGACCATGCGGCCCGTGAGCGCCCGGCACGCTCCGTTGGGTTGCTCCGTTGCCCCGCCCCCCTCGGCCGCAGCCGCCCGCGCCACACGCGCTTTTGTGAAACCCCCGGGCCGGAACGGGTTGCCGCTCCATGACGGAATTAATACGATCCGATGTCAGTCACATGAAAATTGGAGTGCCGGATGCGTGCGCAGTCGCGAGCCCTGTCGAACCCCGTCGCCCTGTGGTGGGCGATGCTGACCCTCGTCAGCCTCGCCAACATCGTGTTCTGGTTCATCCTGTATCGCCAGCTGCATGGCGGCAGCGTCGCCGTCAGCCAGTCGCCGGAGACCGGCCAGATGCTGGCGCTGTCGGCGGCCTATGTGTTCGGCTGCGCCTTCCGCTCGGTGCTGCCGCGCGCCGACGTGCAGCGCATCTGCCTGGTCGACAGCTGGCTGTCGAGCGTGTTCGTCGGCCGCACCGTCGCGACCATCGCCGAGATCGCCTTTGCGGCGCAGTGGGCGATCATCCTGGCGCAGCTCGGCGCCATCGCGGATGCGGAGACCGCCGTCAACATGGCGCGCCTGATCGTGCCGATCATCGTCGTCGCCGAGATCTGCTCCTGGTACGCCGTCGTCACCAAGAACTTCCTCTACAACGCGATCGAGAATTCGCTGTGGGCGGTGGCCTTCCTGTTCGTCGGCATCGGCCTCGGCCGTCTGCTGCCGGAGTTCGACGGACTGGTGCGCGGGCTCTTGATCGCAGGCCTGATCGGCATCGCCTGCTATCTCGCCTTCCTCGTCGTGATCGACGTGCCGATGTATGTGAAGCGCTGGCGCATCGAGCGCGCCGCCGGCAAGCCGCTGCTGCATCCGCTGGTCGGATTGCGCGATTCCGCGACGCAGTGGACGGTCACCCACGAATTCGAGCACTGGAAGGAAGAGATCGCCTGGATGTCGCTGTATTTCAGCGCCGCGGTCTGGGGCTCCCTGGCGCTGTGCGCGCTGTCGGCGATGAATGGTCCCACGCCGCAGGTTCGCGCCCAGGCCGCGGCGCCGTCCGCCATCGTCCAGCCGGCGGCGCTGCGCTGAGCTTGAGAACCGCGACGAACGACCCGCGGTGATCCGCACCGCGGGTCGTCGTGCCGGCGGCCTCAGCCATGCATCGCGAAGTGATGCGAATCGTCCATCTGGACGACGTGGCTGTAGTCGACATGCGGGGCGTCGTGTCCGCCACCGGCGTGACCGATGTCGAAGTTCGGCGGAACGATGCCGGTGTTGCCGCTGTGGCCGTGGTCGCCGAAATTGTCGACGATGATCGGACCGTGCGACGAACCTTCGCCATGCAGCGGTCCGGCGAGTCCGAGCCCGGAGCCTTCGCCGCTGTGGCTGTCGCTCGACTGCTGGATCGCCGAGGCGATCGAGTCCCAGAACCCGCCATGGCTGCCGCCATCCCCCGCGCCGATCACGATGCTGCCGTCGCTGCGCAGGCCGTCCTGCGCCAGCTTGAAGATGTCGCCGATCGCGGCGCCGAGATCGCCATGGCTGAGATCGTTGACCAGCGCGCCGAGGTCGTGGCCGATCGCTTCGAGCTGATGGCCGACGGAATGGGCCAGGTCGCCCGCGGTCTCGGCCAGTCCATTGACGCCCTCGCCGACGAAGTGGCCGACGCCGTCCACCACTGCCGTGCCGACCGCATCGGCGCCATGCGCGATGCCCGAAATCGCTTCGCCGATCGGACCGCCGATGATGTGGCCCGCTGCCGAGGCTGCGTCGGTGGCGACGCCGATGGCGCCATCCGCCACCGCCACGCCGGCCTCGAAGCCACCCTTGACGACCGCACCTGCCGCGTCGAGCGCCTGCTCGCCGACGTCGGCAGCCGTGCCGACGATGGTGCCGGCCATGTCGAGTGCGCCCTGACCGATCGCTCCTGCCGCCTCCACGCCGGCTTCGCCGACGCCGACCGCGGTGTGCACGACGTCGCCGGCAACATCGATCGCGCCATGCGCCACGTCGCCGACAACCGCCAGCCCGCCATCGACGATGTGGCCGCCGATATGCTGCACGTCGTTGATCACGCCGTTGAGGTCGCCATGCACGAGATGGCCGAGGCCGGACGCGACGTCGCTGACGACGTTGACGCCGGTGTGAACGATGTCGCCGCCGACATGCACCACGGTCGACGCGACGTCTTCGACGGTGTGAAGCAGGCCGCCACCGACCGCTTCCACGCCATGCCCGACTGCGCCGAGCACACCTCCCACGGTGTGAATCGCCTCGCCGCCGAGCTCGCCGAGCCCGTGCACGACGCTGCCCACCGCATGCACCGCATCGCCGGCCACATGCTCCACCGTGTCGACCACGGCCGAGGCCGCACCGCCCACGGCACCCGCCACATCGCTCGCCACATCCTTCACGTCGTCCACGACCGAACTGACGGCGTCGGTCACATCATCCCAAAATCCCATGGTCCTGCTCCTCGGTTGCGCCACCTCGCCTCGGGTGACGGCGCCGTTGTCGCAGATGCTGGCCGCGTCCTCCGTGCGCGGCATCACGCAAGGGTCTCGCTCCCGGCGTGACCGACCCAGCCATGCCAGGTCAGCGCAGAAAAGAACGGGCGGCTGTCGCGGAAGCCGCCGTCGCGCAGGACCGCGCCATCCTCGTCGGGGCTGAGCATGTTGGTGCTGGCCTCGATGGTCGCGCGCATCGAGATGGCCTGCTCGGCGGCGACGCCGGAGGCAACGGCATAGGCCGCATAGCGATCGAGCCAAAGCGCCCTCTCGATCGGCTCCCTGGGCAGGCAGCCATGGGCAACCACGAACGACGCGCCGGGGCGGAGCCGGTCGTGCACGGCGCGCACCGTCCGCAAACGCTCCGGCGCCGGAAGAAAGTGGAGCGTCAGCAGGCAGGTCGCCGCGTCAAACGGGCCGGCCGGCGCATCGTCGATGGTGCCTTCGATCAAGTCGACCCGGCTCATCCGCGCGCCAAGCGTGCGTTCGGCGAGTTGCAGCATCTGCGGCGACGGATCGACGCCGACGAATGTCCAGGACGGGTGGGCATCGGCCAACGCACTGAGCTCGAGCCCGCCACCCGCGCCCAGCACGAGCACCTTCGCATGTTCGGGCGCCCGTTCAGCAAGCAGGATGGCCGTCATCCGATGCAGCCCATCGAGCCCGGGCACGAAGCGCCGTGGTCCGTCGGTGTAGCGTGCGACGAATTCGGGATCGGAAAACGCGCGGATGAATTGCCGGGCGCCGTCGGTGATGTCAGCCGTCATGACAAACGTCTCCTTTGCGAGGCCGCTTTCGGCGTTCGAGGCGGGCGTGGAAATCAGCGCTCAGGGCCGCGAGCGTGATGGCGCCGAGACGGGCCAGCAGCAGCGCCTCCGCAGCCTGGATGGAGGTGTCGAGCGCCGCGTTGACGGCCTGTTCGACGAGGCAGTCCGGATGCTCGGTTCGATTGCCGATCGCGAACAGCGATGGCCGTCCGAGGGAATCGTAGATGTCGCGCAGGCTGACGGTGGCCAGATCGCAGGCGAGTGTCCATCCGCCGCCATGGCCCTTGTCGGAGCGCACATAGCCGCTGTCCCGGAGTCCGGCCATGGTTCTGCGGATCACGACCGGATTGGTCTGCATCATCAGGGCGAGGGCCTCGGAGGTCACCGGGCCGTCCTGCTCCGCCATGTGGAGCAGGACGTGAAGGATGCCGGACAGCTGGCTGTTGGGTCTCATGTAACTTTCGGTATTACATGATGTGCCTGCCGTCAACCGTCCGGCCGCGGGGCGTCGCGGCTGCGACGCTCGGTCCGCGACCCGTCGGGCGACTCGGTGCGTCCTCTCGCGTTCGGCAGGCGCAGCCCCGCATCGATCCCGCCGAAAAATGTCTGCGCGCAGAAAATGATTTCGGCTGCGCGTTCAAGCTGATTTGGGCTGTCCAGTCCCGTCAGCGAAAATATTCAGCTTCGCGTTTTCGGAAGTTTATGATCTTCTCGCGTTGTCCCGCCTCATCGACGAGGGGCGCTGCGCGGTCGTCACGAAGCGTGGAGTGCGGGATGTGGTGGGCGGGCCGGTTTGCAGCGTGAGCAGTCGCGCGGACGAACAACATCGGCCCGTACGGTCAAGTCGCGTGGTCCTGGCCTCCCGATGCTGAGGTCAAGCCGGCCGATGATGCCTCGTGCATCTCGCCGGTGATGGGGGCAAGAAAGCCCGGTCCCCAGGGAGATCGCGAAGCAGCCGTTCAAACCATCGCGCAGGGAGGGCCGGGTCGTTCCGGCTGGACCTGTGGTACCTGCCGCCTGCATTTTTTTCGCAGGCGGGCCACGGGCCTCAGTCGAGGCCCGGCCTTCCCTGCACCCTCGGTTTGGAAGAGGGTGAGATCGATGCATCACTCGGACGCCATGGGGCGCCGCGAGGACAGAAACGCATGTCCGAGAATGCAGTCTGAGACCGTTGTCCACGCCAGCGCCGCCGATGCGCTGCTCACCCTCCCCCCTCCAGGGCAGGGCTATCGCATATGGTCAATCTGAGTGTGTCGCGAAACCGTCTCCACATCGTCATGCCCGGGACAAGCCCGGCCATGACGACGCGGAGGGAGATGGGCGCAAAACATCGATCGCCATATGCGATAGCCCTGCCCCTCCAGGGGAGGGTGGCAGCGAGCATGCGGCGTCATTGTCGTCAAACATCAGCCCTGCGAGGCAGCGCGCCGCCCGCAGGTCCCGCGATTGCCGGCCTACTTGAACCCGGCGAACCGGCTGTCGAACGAGTTCGACTGCAGCACCGGAACGGCGCCGGAGACCAGCGCGGTCTGGGTCTGCACTGGCGCGGAGGCGGTCGCCGCCGGCGCGCTGGCTGCGGCGGGCTTGAACGGCGGCCGCGCGGCGGCCTGCTTTGTCTCGGCCGGCTTGGTCTCGGCCGGCTTGGCGACGGCGACCGGCTTCGGCGCGGGCTTGGCCTCCGCGGTCTTGCTCTCGGTCGGCTTCGTCGTCGCCGTGGTCTCGTTGGCGCCGCCGATCCCGACCTTGCGGGCGAGGCTCGACATGAAGCTCGGCTTCTCCGGGGCGGCCACGGCCGCGACGCGGGTGGCGGGCGCTGCGACCGGCGCCGGGGCGGCGCTGGCCGGGATCGCGGCGACCTCATCGGCGCCCGGTGCGCGCGGCGGATTGACGTGACCCGGGATCGTGCCCGGCGCGGGCGAGAAGTTGGCGAGCGACAGGCCCGGCGCTTCGCCGGAATCGGACAGGCCGGTGGAGGCGCCCGGCACGCGGTTGGCGAACACGGGATTCATGCCGCCGTCGATGCCGGTGTTCAGCTTGGCGACCGGCGTCCCCTTGGCGACGAGCTTGGCGTATTCGGCCTCGTCCGCCTGCTGCTTCTCGCGCACGGCCGTCGTGATCTCGTCGGGCACCACATAGGCCGGGCACTTGGCGGCGGCGTCGAACACCAGATCGCGGGTCGCGCCCGGCGGCTTCTGGGCGTTGAAGACGTACTTCTTCTCGCAGAAGTCGACCTTCGGCTCCTGCCGGGTGACCTCGAAGGCGTCATAGCCTTCCTTGATCATGCGCCAGAACGGCATGTTCGGATTGTTGCGGTGTCGCGCCATGTTCACCGGCGTCATCCGGAACGGATACGCCTGGAACTGGAAGGCGCGCTGGCCGCCGAAGAACGACTCGCGGCCGAGCGCATAGATCTCGGCGATCTGCTCGTCGGTCATCGCGAAGCAGCCGCGCGACGAGCAGTCGCCGTGCACCATCAGCTGCGATCCGGTGCGGCCGAGCGCCTTGTCGAACGCGTTGGGATAGCCGGTGTTGAACGACAGATAATACGCCGATTGCGGATTCATCTGGCTCGGATTGATCGAGTAGAAGCCCTCCGGCGCCTGACGGTCGCCCTCGCGCACCTTCGGTCCGAGATCGCCCGACCAGCGGCAGATCGGATAGGTCTTGAGGAGCGCGAACTTGCCGGAGCGGTCCTGCTTCCAGACCTCGAGCTCGGCCTCCTGCTTGAACACGCGCACCAGGATCGGCGACTGCGTGTCCATGTCCTTCTCATTGATCGTGGCGACGAGCTTGGGCGGCACCGGCTGATTGGCTTTGGCGCTGGTGGCGAGCGCGACCTGATCGCTGTTGCAACCGGTCAGCAGCGCGCCGGCGGCCAACGCCGCCGAGGTCATCAGAACCCGGACGAAAGCGCGGTTGATCAAGGCAAAGCTCCCCGCAAACCCAGCATGTCGCGACACCCCACTCTCGTCTTACCAGATCGGCCGGGAAGCTGGACGGGTCCCGGGCCGACTGCGCGCCATGCCGTCAAACCATTGATTAAAATTGTAGCCTTTGGCCCCGAGCGCCGCAACCCGCGGTCCGGCGGTGTCGCGAGCCCCTGGCCCGTTTGGTCAACAAGTCCTAAACAGCAGACCCCCTTGGCGGGGCCGAAATACGGCCAAACGGCTGGAAAGACTCACAAAACCGCGAGCGGCCAAGGCCGTGCGCAGGCCCGTTCAGCCCAGCTTGCGGCCGATCTCGATGAACTTCTGCCGCCGCTGCTTGCGGATGGCGTCGGCATCGAGCCCCTTCAGCTCCTCGAAGGCCTGGGCGATGGCCTCGCCGGTCGCCGCGATCATCGCGGCGGGATCGCGGTGAGCGCCGCCGACGGGCTCCTTGAGGATGGTGTCGACCACGCCGAAGCGGAGCATGTCCTGCGCCGTGATCTTCATGCTGTTGGCGGCTTCCTGGGCCTTGGTGCCGTCGCGCCAGAGGATCGAGGAGGCGGCTTCCGGCGAGATCACGCTGTAGATCGCGTGCTCCAGCATCAGGACCTTGTTGGCGGTGGTCAGCGCGATGGCGCCGCCCGACATGCCCTCGCCGGTGATGATGGCGACGTTCGGCACGCCCAGCGCCAGGCAGGCATCGGTGGAGCGCGCGATGGCCTCGGCCTGACCGCGCTCCTCGGCGCCGATGCCGGGATAGGCGCCGGCCGAATCGACCAGCGACAGCACGGGGATGCCGAAGCGCTCGGCCATCTCCATCAGCCGGACCGCCTTGCGGTAGCCTTCGGGACGGGCCATGCCGAAATTGTGCTTGAGGCGGGACTCGGTGGTGGCGCCCTTTTCCTGGCCCATCACGCAGATCGGCTCGCCGCGGAAGCGGCCGAAGCCGCCGAGCAGGGCGGCGTCCTCGCCGAACTTGCGGTCGCCGGCGAGCGGCGTGAACTCGGTGATCAGCCCGCCCACGAAATCGGTGAAGTGCGGCCGCTGCGGGTGGCGCGCGACCATCGTCTTCTGCCACGGCGTCAGATTGGCATAGAGGTCGGCCAGCGCCTGACCGGCCTTCTCCTCGATCCGGCCGACCTCCTCGCCGATGTCGGTGCCGGAGGCGGCCATCGCCCGGAGTTCGTCGACCTTGGAATCGAGCTCGGCAACGGGCTTTTCGAAATCGAGGTAGCTGCGCATGGGATCCGGCATGGAAGAGCTGAAGGAAGAGCGCTGGGAAACGAAATCGGTTCGGCCTTCGGACCTGAAGGTGAAGGACTTCAGGAGCTTAAGGGTCGATCGGTGCGCCGCTTCCAGGCGTCGTGCCGGGAGAACGGGCAGGATGGCGCTCTTTCGGGGCAGACGGGCCCGAAGTCAAGCGGGCGGCGCGTCACGCCCAAGGATTTGGTATCGGATTTGGTTTCGCGAAGGTGTGAGGCGGAGTCAGGTCTCGGCGAGCGGGTGCAGGTCGCGCACCAGGCTCTTGAGCCGCTCCTCGACCACATGGGTGTAGATCTGGGTGGTCGAGATGTCGGTGTGGCCGAGCAGGGTCTGGACGATGCGCAGGTCGGCGCCGTTGTGCAGCAGGTGGCTGGCGAAGGCGTGGCGCAGCACGTGCGGCGACACCAGCCGGGCCGGCAGGCCGCTCGCCACCGCGAGCTCCTTGAGATCGCGGGCGAAGTGCTGCCGGGTCAGATGACCGCTCTCGCCGAACGAGGGAAACAGCCATTTGCCGAACGCGGCGCTGGCCTTCTTCTCCGGCTTCTGCTTGTCCAGCATCGCCAGATAGTCCGCCATTGCCTGGCGCGAGGCCTGGTTGAGCGGCACCAGCCGCTCCTTGTTGCCCTTGCCGCGGACGACAATCATGCGGGCGTCGTTGCGCGCCGCCGTGCGCGGCAGCGCCACCAGCTCCGAGACGCGCAGGCCGGTCGCGTAGAGCACTTCGAGCAGGCAATACAGCCGCAGAGCCCGCAGCCGCTGCGACGGCGATGCGTCGGCGGCCTCGGACAGCTCCTTGGCGCGGGTCAGCATGCGGTCGACGTCGCCGATCGACAGCACCTTGGGCAAGGAGCGGCCCCGCTTCGGGCCGGACAGGATGGCGGCGGGATCGTCGCTGCGGATGCGCTCGCTCAGCAGGAAGCGAAACAAATGCCGCATCGCCGACAGCCGCCGCGCCACGCTGGAGGATTTGAAGCCCCTGGTGTCGAGATCGGCGAGATAGTCGCGCAGCGCCTGGGTGTCGGCCGCAGCGAAGCTGTTGGCCTTGCGGATGAGAAACTCGGAGAGATCGGTGAGGTCGCGGCGGTAGGCGTCCAGCGTGTTCTGGCCGGCGCCCTGTTCCGCGGCCATCATGTCGAGGAACAGGCTCATCAGCCTGGCATCCGAGGCCTTGACCTTCATGTCGTGAAATCCGCTGCGTCCGGGGCGATCGAATCACTACGAGTTAGTCGCGCCGGCACGTCGAGCGGTGACTGCAAATCTGGCCGATATCGCGGCGCCGGGCCGCCTCAGAGAAGCGTAAAAATCTTAATCAATGCCCTGTGGCTTTTCGGTTGGCCGCAGCCTCCTCGCTCACTTCTTCTGGAACTTGTCCGGCGGGATCGACACCGTCATCTCGCGTGGCTTCGGAGTGACGAAGTTCGCCAGCGCGTAGATCGCGCCATAGACCACGGCGACGATCACGGCGATCACGGTCAGGAAGCGGAACAGGCTGGGCATCAGGCTCGCGCGGGCCACCGGAATGGAACGGTTTCATCCAACATGTTCGCACCCGGCTGGCAAGCCCGGCGGGGCGGGCCGGTCGTCCGATCGCCAGTTGTTTTGCTCCGTCATTCCGGGGCGGCGCGCGCAGCGCGGCGAGCCCGGAATCCATACCCACAGGACGATGTCGTGGACCGAGATGCCCAGTCCCAGCCTGCCTCACACAGCTTCCTGTGGGTATGGGTTCCGGGCTCGCGCTTCGCGCGCCCCGGAACGACGTCCGGCGGTGGGCTCCAGCGGAACAGGATGCCTTTGAAAGCAGCAGGGGCTGGGTTAGAAGCGGAGAGATGACCGACACGACCCAACCAGCACCTGGCCAAGCCGCTCCGGAGGCCGCGATTCTCGCGGGCCTCGGCAAGCGGCTGATCGTGCTGGTCGGCATGATGGGGGTTGGCAAGTCGACCGTGGGACGGCGGCTCGCCGCGCGATTGCGATTGCCCTTCGTGGATGCGGACACTGAAATCGAGACCGCCGCCGGCATGACCATACCGGAGATCTTCGAATCGCGCGGCGAGGACTATTTCCGCAATGGCGAGGCGCGGGTGATCGCCCGCCTGCTCGAAAACGGGCCCGGTGTGCTGGCGACCGGCGGTGGCGCCTTCATGCGCGAGGAGACGCGGCGCCGCATCCAGGAGAAGGCCGTCTCGGTGTGGCTGAAGGCCGATGCCGACGTGATCATGCGGCGCGTCCGCCGGCGGGCGGACCGGCCGCTGCTGCAGACAGCCGATCCCGAAGGCACGGTCGCGCGCCTGCTCGTCGAGCGCGAGCCGGTCTATCAGCTTGCCGACCTGACGATCTGCTCGCGCGATGTGCCGCATGATCGCGTCGTCGAGGACTGCATGGAGGCGCTACAGGCGTTCTTCTCGCCACCGGAGACCGAGGCGGGGCCAGCCAGACCCCAATCCGACCCAGTTCAACCCGATCCTCCGCAGGCGATGGGCGCGCTCCGATGACGGCACCTCTCAAACACTCCGATCCGATCATCGTCGACGTCGCACTCGGCGAGCGCGCCTATGACATCGTCATCGGCCGCGGCGTGCTGGCCTCGCTCGGCCAGCGCATCGCTTCGTTGCGGCCGGGCGTACGCACGGCCATCGTCACGGATCGCACCGTTGCCGCGCACTGGCTGAAGCCGACCGAGGCGATCCTGGCGGAGGCGGGCATCCCGTCGTCACCCATCGTGGTCGAGGAGGGCGAGGGCTCCAAGACCTATGCCGGCCTTGAAAAGGTCAGCGAGGCGCTGATCGCTGCCAAGATCGAGCGCAATGACCTCGTCATCGCGCTCGGCGGCGGCGTGGTCGGCGACCTCGCCGGCTTCGCGGCCGCCATCCTGCGGCGCGGCGTCGATTTCGTGCAGGTGCCGACCTCGCTGCTGGCGCAGGTGGATTCCTCCGTCGGCGGCAAGACGGGGATCAACTCGCCGCAGGGCAAGAACCTGCTCGGCGCCTTCCACCAGCCGGTGCTGGTAATTGCGGATACCGCCGTGCTCGACACGCTGTCGCCGCGCCAGTTCCGGGCCGGCTATGCCGAGGTCGCCAAATATGGCCTGCTCGGCGACGCCAGCTTCTTCGCCTGGCTGGAGGCCAACCATGCCGACATCGTGAAGGGCGGCGCGGCGCGCGAGCATGCGGTCGCAACCTCCTGCCGCGCCAAGGCGGCGGTCGTCGCCCGCGACGAGCGCGAGACCGGCGACCGCGCGCTGCTCAATCTCGGCCATACCTTCGGCCATGCGCTGGAGGCGATCACCGGCTTCTCCGACCGCTTGTTCCATGGCGAGGGCGTGTCGGTCGGCATGGTCTTGGCGGCGCAGTTCTCGGCGGAGCTCGGCATGCTGCCGCCCGACGACGTCACGAGGATCGAGCGTCACCTTGCCGCGGTCGGCCTGCCGACCCATCTGCAGGATATCGCCGGCTTCGCCCAGGAGGGGATCGGCGACGCCGACCGGCTTTTGGCCTTGATGGCGCAGGACAAGAAGGTCAAGCGCGGCAAGCTCACCTTCATTCTGATGGAGGCGATCGGCAGCGCGGTCATCGCCAAGGACGTCGATCCCGTGCGGGTGCGCGACTTTCTGCAGGCCAAATTGCAGAGCCGCAGTTGATCCCAGGCTTTACGCCGCGTTGAGCAGCGCAGGCGCATCATCGGCGGCCTCCCTCGAGAGCGACATCGGCGTCATGGACTGGTTCACCCTCACCATCGTCATCCTCCTCCTGGCTGCCTCAGCCTTCTTTGCGCTCAGCGAGACCGCGCTGACCGGCGCCTCCCGCGCCTCGATGCTGCGGCTGTCGAAGCAGGGCAATCGCGATGCCGACGTGGTGTCGAGCCTGTTCGACATGCGCGAGCGCCTGATCGGCGCGCTCCTGCTCGGCAACAACATCGCCAATATCGGCGCTTCGGCCCTGGCGACCGGGATCTTCACCGCCTGGTTCGGCGAGGTCGGCGTGCTCTACGCGACCGGCGTGATGACCGCGCTGGTCGTGATCTTCGCCGAGGTGCTGCCGAAGACGATTGCCATCAACGCGCCGGATCGCGTGTCGCTGGCGGTGGCGCGGCCGATGCGCGGCACGGTCATCGTGCTTGGTCCGGTGCTTGCCGTCATCGAGGCGATCGTGCGTGTTCTGATGCGGCTGATCGGCTTCAAGGTCGGCGCCAATCAGCCGATCCTGTCGCCGACCGAACGCCTGCGCGGCGCCGTCGATCTCTTGCATCATGAAGGCAAGGTCGAGAAGCAGGACCGCGACATGCTCGGCGGCCTGCTCGACCTGCGCGAATTGCAGGTATCAGACGTGATGGTTCACCGCACCGAGATGGTGATGGTGAACGCGGATCTGCCGCAGGAGGAGCTGGTGCGCGAGGTGCTCGCCACCGAGTACACACGCATTCCGCTGTGGCGCGGCACGCCGGAGAACATCATCGGCGTGCTGCATGCGAAGGATCTGCTGCGTGCGATCCGCGCCGCCGAGGGCGATGTGTCGCACATCGATGTCGCCTCGCTGGCGCTGCCGCCGTGGTTCGTTCCGGAGATGCGCTCGGTGTCGGAGCAGCTCAAGGCGTTCCGCCGCCGCAAGACGCACTTTGCATTGGTGGTCGACGAGTATGGCGAGGTCGAAGGCATCGTCACGCTGGAGGATATTCTCGAGGAGATCGTCGGCGACATCTCCGATGAGCAGGACGTGCAAGTCGCTGGCGTGCGCGTGCAGCCGGACGGATCGGTCGTCGTCGACGGCTCGGTGCCGATCCGCGATCTCAATCGCGCGATGGACTGGACGTTGCCCGATGAGGAGGCAACGACCGTCGCCGGCCTCGTGATCCACGAGGCCCGTTCGATCCCGGAGCGTGGCCAGAGCTTCACGTTCCACGGCTTCCGCTTTCGCGTGCTGCGCCGGGAGCGCAATCGCATCACCGCGCTGCGCATCGTGCCGGTGCCGCGCGGCGAAACCGAGGAGACGCGGCCGCGCCGTGCGGGCACGGCGTTCTAATCCGGGATCAGATCAGGCTTCGCCCGGCGCCTTCGCATGCAGCGCCAGCGCGTGCACTGATCCTGCAAGTTCCGCCGCCAATGCGGCGTTGATCAGGCGGTGGCGATCGACGCGGCTCTTGCCGGCGAAGGCCTGCGACACAATATACACGCGGAAATGGGTCTCGCCGCTGGGGCGGTGTCCCATGTGGCCAGCATGCAGATGTGATTCGTCCTGCACGTCGAGGCTTTCCGGCGAGAAAGCTTCGCGCAACTTTTCAATGATAGCATCCTGGGTCCGCATGGTCTTTGCAAATACGCATCAAATTATTTTTCGTCAATCGGCCGGCCCCGCCTGAGGTATTCGTAATGTCAAGACTTGAAGCTTTTCGCGGAGCGTAGTCAAAGTCCGCCATGCCGATCGATTCAAACAAATTCTTCGACTCCATCCGCATCAAGCCCAAAAAGGCGGCTTCGCGGCAGCCGGTGCGCGAGGAGGCTCAGCCATGCCAGTGGCCGGACTGCACGAACCGCGGCTCGCACCGCGCGCCCAAGGGGCGCGAGAACCAGCGCGAGTATTGGCACTTCTGTCTCGACCATGTGCGCGAGTACAACCAATCCTATAATTTCTTTTCCGGCATGAATGCCGATGCGGTCGCGCGCTATCAGAAGGATGCGCTGACCGGACATCGCCCGACCTGGAAGATGGGCGCCAATACCGCGGGCAAGCGTGGCACGGGCAATGCCGAGAGCGATCTCGGCGATGCGTCGGATCCGTTCAGCGTGTTCGCGGAGATCAACGGCCGCGCCGGCTGGCGCCCCGGCCCGCAGTCCGCACCGAAGGCGGAGACGCGCAAGGTCTTCAATGCCGAGCGCAAGGCGCTTCAAGTAATGGGTCTCGGTGCGGACGCCACGCTGGACGACGTCAAGGCCAAGTACAAGGCGCTGGTGAAGCAGCATCACCCCGACGCCAATGGCGGCGACCGCTCCACCGAGGACCGCCTGATCGAGATCATCAAGGCCTATAACTATCTGAAGACGGTCGTGAAGGGCTGACGCGCGGCAGCCTGGCTGCCGCGCGCGTGGCCCGGGGTCAGGGCTTCGGCCCGATATAGGCCGAGCTCGGCCGGATCAGTCGTCCCGTCCGCTGCTGCTCGCGGGCATGCGCGGTCCAGCCGGCGGCCCGCGCCACCGCGAAGATCGGCGTGAACGCCTGGCGTGGAATCTTCAGCGCATCGAGCAGGATGGCGGTGAAGAACTCGACATTGGTGTCGAGCACGCGCTCCGGATTCTTCCGCCGCAGCGCTTGGCGGATGTAGGCCTCCACCTCGCTCGCGAACGGCAGATCCGCCCCGCTGCCCGCCAGCCGCTCGATCGCGCCCTTCAGGACGTCGGCCCTGGGATCGCGCACCCGATAGATGCGGTGGCCGAACCCCATCAGACGCTCGCCCCGCGCCAGCGCCGCATCGACCCAGGGCTTGATGTTCTCCCGCGTGCCGATCGCATTCAGCATCTCCAGCACCGGCTCCGGCGCACCGCCGTGCAGCGGGCCGGTCAGCGCGCAATAGCCGGCGGTGATGGACGCGAACAGATCGGCCTGTGTCGAGGCGACGACACGTGCGGCGAAGGTCGAGGCGTTCATGCCGTGGTCGCTGACCGTGACCAGATAGGTGTCGAGCGCGGCCACCTCGCCATCGGCTGGCGTGTCGCCGCGGACCATGCGGAGGGTGTCGGCGGCATGGCCGAGATCCGGCCTGGGCGGGATCGGCTGCGCCCCCCGGGCGCGCTGCACCAGGGCGCCGGCGATGACCGGACAGGCGCCGACGAGGGTGGCCTCGTCGTCGAGACCAGCCTCGGGACGCAGCGCGGCGACGGCGGCGCGAAAGCCATCGATGATCGACAGGCCGGCGGTGGCGGCGAGCAGCTCGGGCAGGCGGGCGAAGGCGCGCTGGCGGGCCAGGCCGAGGCTGGCGCGGACGTCGGCTTCGCTGACGCTGCGCTTCGTCCCGGCGCTCCAAAGCCGGGCCGTCACGCCCTCGAAACCGCCGGCGGCGGCGAGGTCGGCCACCCGGTGGCCTGCGATGATCAGCTCGCCCTGCTGGCCGTCGACATGGCTGAGCACGGTCTCGGCGGCGGCGACGCCATCGAGACCGACGGGGGATTTCGAGAGCTGGATGGTCATGGCGCGATCTCCTGCGTGATTGGTCACGCCCATAGGATTCGCCCCGTCGACAGATTGATCAATCTTGATTAAGCTGATCAATATGAAAAAAGACAGCAGCCTTTACCTATCGGCCCGCGAGGCCTCTGCCGAGCTGGCGATCTCGCCGGCGACGCTCTACGCCTATGTCAGCCGTGGCCTGGTGCGTTCGGAGCCGTCGCCGAACTCCCGCAGCAACCGCTATCGCGCCGAGGACATCCGAGCGCTGAAGGAGCGGCGGGCGCCGGCGCCCGAGCCGCGCGCGTTCCGCAGCTTCGATGCCGATCTGCCGGTGTTCGATTCGGCGGTGTCGACGATCACCGAGGCTGGTCCGATTTATCGGGGCGTCAATTGCGTCGAGCTCGCCGAGCGCGATTCGCTGGAGCACGCTGCCACTCTGCTGTGGGACGTCACCGCGATCGATCCCTTCGCTGCCGACAATCTTCCGGCGGTGTCGGAGGAGATGAAGATCATCGCCGAGGCCGCCCGCCGCGCGGCCCCGATCGACCGTTCCATCTCCGTCCTCGCACTGGCAACCAATGCCGATCCCTCGGCCTTCAACCGCTCGCCGGATGGTCGCGCCCTGATCGGCGCCCGCATCGTTCGCCTCGTCGTCGCGACCATGCTGAACGCGCCGCCCTCGGCAGAGCCTCTCCACATCCAGGTCGCCAAGGCCTGGGCGCCCGAGCACGAGCATGCTGCGGATCTCATCCGCCGCACCTTGGTGCTGCTGGCCGACCACGAGCTGAACGCGTCGACCTTCACCGTGCGCTGTGCGGCGTCGACCGGCCTCAGTCTCTACGACGCGGTCATCGCCGGCCTCGCTGCCCTGAAAGGCCCGCAACATGGCGGCGCCGGCGTGCTGGCGTCGCAACTGGTGAAGACCCTGATCGACCGCGATGTCGCGCCGCTGATCCGCGAGCGCGTCGCGCTCGGCGAGCGCTTCGCCGGCTTCGGGCACGGTGTCTACAAGCGCGGTGACCCGCGCGCGATCTCGCTGCTGGAGGCGCTGACGCGGGCCGGCGCGCCGCGCAAATTCACCCGCGAGGTGCCCGAGCGGATCGCGGAAGCGACCGGCGAGTTCGTCAACATCGATTATGCGCTGGCCGTGCTGGTGCACAGCCTGCGGCTGCCTCCGGGCAGCGAGCTGGCGCTGTTCGCGATGGCCCGCTGTGTCGGCTGGATCGCGCATGCCTGCGAGCAGCTGCAGTTCGGCCGCCTGATCCGGCCAAGGGCGCGCTATACCGGACCGATCCCTGGACGTGGCGCCACCCTGACCACGCTTTAGCGGACGCAGCCGGGGCCTATTCGGCCGTGCCCGCTGCGAGCCGGGTTTCGCGTCGCTTCCGCAGCATTCGCAGCCCAAGCCAGACCACGAGCGTGCCCGCCACCGCCGCAAGGATCCACGTCGACTTGGCGACGTGACTGTGATGGGGGATACCGCCGTAGCGGTGCAGCAGCTGCACGGCGAAGACGCCCGGCAGAACATGGGCGCAGGCCCACAGCACGATGGCAGGAATGTTCACGGCGTAAAAGCGGGCTGGCGGAATATCCAGGGCGCCGGCCGTGATGGGGACGACGGCGCGGATCGGCGCCACGAACCGGGCAAAGAAGATCGCGAGCGTGCCGAAGCGATGGAAGAACGCCTCGCTCTGCGCCACCAGGCGGGGATAGTTCGAGAACGGCCACGTCGTCAGGATCTCGCGCTGCCGGCGATGACCGACCCAGAAGGCCCCGCCGTCGCCGATCACGGCACCAAGGATCGCCGCAGCCAGCACCCATTGCAGCGTCAGCTCGCCGCCTGGAATGAGCGCGCTCAGTGCCAGGATGATGGTCGTTCCCGGCACCACCGAGCCGATGATCGGGACCGCCTCGAGCAGTGCGGCCAGGAACAAGGTCAGATAGGCCAGTCCCGCATGGGCGGAGACGAAGGCAATCAGGGGGTCGAGCAGATGGGCCACGCGGTTCCTGCTGGTGAGGGGCGACGACACGTCGATAAGTAGGACGTCCGCCCGGGAGTGCCACGTCGCAAGCCCGAGCGCCGGCTCGCGGCCAAAAGGTGGCGCTTTCCGCAGGGCAGCCTTCCAAAAACGTCGTCCCATGCCTATCTCGATGATATAACGACGGAACTTTGATCAAGGCTTAGGCTTCTGCCCGCGCGTGCTCTCTGCTAGGCTGGCGTCTGAAGCCCTTCAACCGCAGCCAAACATGAAATCTGGTTTCGGGAATGCCCGGGACCTCGGAGGATGAATGACGACCGCCGCTACGACCAATGCGCAGGAGATGACCGGTGTGCCCGACATGAAGGTGTCGGTGCGGCAGGTGTTCGGGATCGACAGCGACCTTGAGGTGCCGGCCTTTTCCGCAACCGACCCGCACGTCCCCGAGGTCGATGCCGACTACCGTTTCGACCGCGCGACCACGCTTGCGATCCTGGCCGGCTTCGCCAAGAACCGTCGTGTGATGGTCACGGGTTACCATGGAACGGGCAAGTCGACCCATATCGAGCAGGTCGCCGCGCGACTCAACTGGCCGTGCGTGCGCGTCAATCTCGACAGCCACATCAGCCGTATCGACCTCGTCGGCAAGGATGCGATCGTGGTCAAGGACGGCAAGCAGGTCACCGAGTTCCGCGACGGCATCCTGCCCTGGGCGCTGCAGCACAACGTGGCCTTGGTGTTCGACGAATACGACGCGGGTCGCCCCGACGTGATGTTCGTGATCCAGCGCGTGCTCGAAGTGTCGGGCCGTCTGACCTTGCTCGACCAGAACAAGGTGATCAAGCCGCACCCGGCCTTCCGCCTGTTCGCCACCGCCAACACGATCGGCCTCGGCGACACGTCGGGCCTCTACCACGGCACGCAGCAGATCAATCAGGGCCAGATGGACCGCTGGTCGATCGTCACGACCCTGAACTATCTGGCGCATGACGAGGAGGTCGAGATCGTGCTGGCCAAGGCCAAGCACTATCAGAATGCGCAGGGCCGCGACACCGTCAACAAGATGGTGCGCCTCGCCGACCTCACGCGCAACGCCTTCGCGAACGGCGACCTGTCCACCGTGATGAGCCCGCGCACCGTGATCACCTGGGCCGAGAACTCCGAGATCTTCGGCGACATCGGCTTCGCCTTCCGCGTGACCTTCCTCAACAAGTGCGACGAGCTGGAGCGTCCGCTGGTCGCGGAGTTCTATCAGCGCTGCTTCAATGCGGAGCTGCCGGAATCGGCGATCAACGTGGCGCTGAGCTGATTGAAGGCGTCGTCCCGGCCTTGAGCCGGGACCCACGCCGTGACGTTTCGGCGATGCGCCGGAGTTGGCGTCGACGCGATGAGATGACCGCCGGTGGCTATGGGTCCCGGCGTTCGCCGGGACGACAGGCCGCAGGGACAAGATGACCACATCCAACAGCAAACTCCGTCCCGGAACCAAGGAAGCCCCGACCGAGCCGTTCAAGCGCTCGGTCACCGGCTGTCTGCGCGCGATCGCACGGGCGCCCGAGCTCGACGTTTCCTTCGCCGCCGAACGTCCGGGCCTCTCGCCAGGCAAGGCGCGGCTGCCGGAGCCGGCGCGCAAGATGACCAAGCGCGATGCCGCCATCGTGCGCGGTCATGCCGACTCGATTGCGTTGAAGCTCGCCTGCCACGATCCGAAAATTCACCGCAAGCTGATCCCCGGCAATCCTCAGGCGCGCGGCGTGTTCGAGGCGGTCGAGCAGGCGCGGGTCGAGGCCATCGGTGCGCGGCGCATGGCGGGCGTGGCCAAGAACCTGACGGCCATGCTCGACGACCACTTCCATCGCGGCAAATATGACGAGATCACCGACCGCGCCGATGCGCCGCTATCGGACGCGCTGGCGATGATGGTGCGCGAGCGGTTGACCGGGATGGCGCCGCCGAATGCGGCCCGCAAGGTCGTCGATCTCTGGCGGCCGTTCCTGGAGGACAAGATCGGCTCGCGCCTCGATGAGCTCAGCCGCTTCACCGAAAACCAGGCCAAGTTCGGCGACCTCGTCCACGATCTCTTGTCGGCACTCGACCTTGGCGACGAGCGCAATGCCGATTCCGAGGAGGACGAGGACAACGACGACAATCGCGATGGCGACAATGATCAGTCCGGCGCCGAAGGCTCGCCCGATTCCGACGCCGCGCAGGAGATGAGTGCCGACCAGGCGCAGACGACGTCGGACGAGATGTCGGAAAGCGCGATGGAGGCGGCGCAGGCGTCGGCCTCGGATACGCTCGACGATGGCGAGCTCGGCGACGACGAGACGCCGGGCGAGGCGACGCGGCCGAACCGTGGCGGCGCCAACGAGCCGCGCGGACCGGAATATCACGCCTTCGCACCGAAGTTCGACGAGATCATCGCCGCCGAGGACCTGTGCGATCATGACGAGCTGGAGCGGCTGCGCTCCTATCTCGACAAGCAGCTGGCGCATCTCCAGGGCATCGTCGCGCGGCTCGCCAACCGGCTGCAGCGCCGGCTGATGGCGCAGCAGAACCGTGCCTGGGAGTTCGATCTGGAGGAAGGCATCCTCGATCCCGCCCGGCTCTCGCGCGTCGTCATCGATCCCTATCAGCCGCTGTCGTTCATGCGCGAGAAGGAGGCGACCTTCCGCGACACGGTGGTGACGCTGCTGCTCGACAATTCCGGCTCGATGCGCGGTCGCCCGATTACCGTGGCCGCGACGTGCGCCGACATTCTCGCCCGCACGCTCGAGCGTTGCGGCGTGAAGGTCGAGATCCTCGGCTTCACGACACGCGCCTGGAAGGGCGGGCAGTCGCGCGAGGCTTGGCTCGCGGCCGGCAAGCCGGCCAATCCCGGCCGGCTCAACGATCTTCGCCACATCATCTACAAGTCGGCCGACGCGCCGTGGCGGCGCGCGCGAAAGAATCTCGGCCTGATGATGCGCGAGGGGCTGCTGAAGGAGAACATCGACGGCGAGGCGCTCGACTGGGCGCACAAGCGCCTGCTCGGCCGTCCCGAGCAGCGCAAGATCCTGATGATGATCTCGGACGGCGCGCCGGTCGACGACTCCACCCTGTCGGTCAATCCCGGCAACTATCTGGAGCGCCACCTGCGCCACATCATCGAGGAGATCGAGACGCGCTCGCCGGTCGAACTGATCGCGATCGGCATCGGCCACGATGTGACGCGCTACTATCGCCGCGCGGTCACGATCGTCGATGCCGAGGAGCTCGGCGGCGCCATCACCGAGAAGCTCGCCGAGCTGTTCACCGAAACCCACGCGGCGCCGCAGCCTGCGCGGGGGCCAAAGCGCAAGCTGCATTCGTAGACAAGAAGCGGATGCGTGCCTCCTCCGCATCGGAGGAGGTCGTGGGGAGGGGGCCCCGCTGACGATGTCGCTGCATGCGATCGCCGACCGCAGGCGCTTCCTTGCGCTGACCCTCGGCGGAGCGGCGGCTCTGGCATGGTCCCGCAACGTCTCGGCGCAATCGGCATCGCCGCCGGCCCGCAGGCGCGCCGCGGTCGATGAGCATTCCGTCACGTCGGCAGTCAGGATCGAGGTCAAGGCACGGCCCTTGCCGTCCTTCGACCTGCGCGATCGGACGCATCTGCGCTTCGGGATGCTGCAATACCGCAGCGGCGTGGCGCTGACCTCGCCGTTTCCGGGCTTCGGCGGCCTGTCCGGCATCCGCCTCGACGCCAAAGGCGAGCGCTTCCTTGCGATCAGCGACAAGGGCGGCTGGTTCACCGGCCGCATCGTCTATTCCGGCCGCGAGATCGCAGGGCTGGCGGATGTCGAGGCGGCGCCGCTGCTCGCGCCGGACGGACGGCCCATCACCGAACGCGGCTGGTATGATTCCGAATCGCTCGCGCGTGATGGCGACGTCGTCTATGTCGGCCTCGAACGCGTCAATCAACTGCTGCGCTATGACTTCGCCAAGGGCGGGACCGGCGCGCGCAGTGAGATCCTGCCGCTGCCGGCTGCGGCCAGGCGGTTGCCCAACAACAAGGGGCTGGAAGCCCTTGTGGCGGTACCCAAGGGCTTGCCGCTCGCCGGAACGCTGATTGCGCTCTCCGAACGCGGCCTGGATGCGAACGGCAATCTGCTGGCCTTCCTGATCGGCGGTCCAGCTGCGGGGCAGTTCAGCATCATCAGAAGCAATGATTTCGACGTCAGCGATGCCGTGCTGCTGCCATCGGGTGACCTGCTGGTGCTGGAACGGAAGTTTTCGCTGTTCAATGGCGTCGGCGTCCGGATTCGCCGGCTGGCGCTGTCGCAGATCGCGCCGGGCGCGCTGGTCGACGGTCCGGCGATCTTCTCGGCCGATCTCGGCCAGGAGATCGACAATCTCGAGGGCATCGATGCGCATGTGACGCCCGAGGGCGAGACCGTGCTGACCCTGGTCTCCGACGATAATTTCTCGATGATCCAGCGCACCCTCTTGCTGCAGTTCACCTTGGTGGAATGAGCCGCAACCGCGCCGCGATGGTTGCGTTGACCGCGGGCCGTCCTTCGCCGACACTCCCAGGCCTCAGATCACCGCGAAATCCGTCCAGCCTGGAAATCAGCATGAGCGCCCTGTTCACTCCGATCAAGCTGCGCAGCCTCGAGCTCGCCAATCGCATCATGGTGTCGCCGATGTGCCAGTACTCGGCCGAGAATGGCGTGGCCAATGACTGGCACTTCACCCACATCAACACGCTGGCGCTGTCGGGTGCGGCGATGTTCTGCATCGAGGCGACGCATGTCGAGCCGATCG
The DNA here is from genome assembly GCF_032377575.1 of Bradyrhizobium sp. SZCCHNS2022. Taxonomy (NCBI): domain Bacteria; kingdom Pseudomonadati; phylum Pseudomonadota; class Alphaproteobacteria; order Hyphomicrobiales; family Nitrobacteraceae; genus Bradyrhizobium; species Bradyrhizobium sp. SZCCHNS2022. Next base: position 6,333,972 of record NZ_JAUHHZ010000001.1, read on the forward strand.
GACGCATCACGCCCGGCTGCCTCGGGCTGTGGGATGATGCGACGGAAGCCGCGCTCGCGCCGATCCTGGCATCAGTGCGCACGCATTCGAAGACGGCGATCGCGATGCAGCTCGCCCATGCCGGACGCAAGGGCTCCAGCCACAAGCCGTGGGATGGCGGCCAGCAGATTCCGCTCGCGGACGGCGGCTGGCAGACGGTTGCGCCATCGGCCGTGCCGCACAAGGCCGGCGAGCTCGCGCCCGAGGCGCTCGATCGCGCGGGCCTGGCCCGTATCCGCGACGCGTTCGTTTCCGCAGCGCAACGGGCGGCACGGCTGGGCATCGATGCGATCGAGGTCCATGGCGCGCATGGCTACCTGCTGCACCAGTTCCTGTCGCCGCTCGCCAATCAGCGCAGCGATGCCTATGGCGGCTCGCTGGAGAACCGGATGCGTTTTCCCCTCGAAATATTCGATGCGGTGCGCAGCGTCTTCCCCGCAGACAGGCCGGTCGGCATGCGCGTCTCGGCGACGGACTGGGTCGAGGGCGGCTGGGATCTCGACCAGACCATCGCTCTCGCGCAAGAGCTCGGGCGCCGCGGCGCCGACTGGATCGACGTCTCCTCGGGCGGCGTCTCGCCCTTGCAGAAGATCACGCTCGGACCAGGCTATCAGGTGCCGTTCGCCGACGCGGTGAAGAAGGCGACAAGACTTCCCATCGTCGCGGTCGGCCTCATCACGCAGCCGCAGCAAGCCGAGCAGATCGTGGCGTCGGGCCAAGCCGACATCGTCGCGCTGGCTCGCGGCATGCTCTACGACCCGCGCTGGGGCTGGCATGCCGCTGCCGAGCTCGGCGGCCAGGTTGCCGCACCTCCGCAATATTGGCGCTCGCAGCCCTCGACGCAGAAGGAGCTGTTCGGCAAGACCAGCTTTGGCGCACGCTGACGTGCAATTGATGAGGCCGTGGCGCGGCTCAGCATTGCAAAAATCTCCGGGTCATCATTCCGCCAGCGACACAGCTGACGATTGTCGCTGTCCAACGAAGTGCTAGACTTCGTAGACCACGTGCGGCGTTGCCGACTCGGTTGGTCGTGTTTCGTCTCGCGTGACGATGAGCGCATCACAAAGATGCGCCGCACTATAAACGCGAGAGGAAAGCGCCATGGAAATCGGATATTTCACGATGCCCTCGCATCCGCCGGAGTGCGGATTGAAGGAGGGACAGGAGTGGGACTTGCAGGTCCTGCGCTGGCTCGATGAGCTCGGCTATCAGGAAGCCTGGATCGGTGAGCATCACACCGCCCCCTGGGAGCCGCATCCGGCGCCCGATCTGATCCTGGCGCAGGCCTTTCGCGAGACCAAGAACATCCGCCTCGGCCCCGGCGGCTTCCTGCTGCCCTATCACCACCCGGCCGAGCTCGCCAACCGCGTCGCGATGCTGGATCATCTCTCCGATGGCCGGCTCAATTTCGGCATCGCCGCATCGGGCCTGCCGAGCGACTGGGCGATGTTCAACGTCGACGGCATGAGCGGCCAGAACCGCGAGATGACCCGCGAGGCGCTCGAGATCATCCTGCGTCTCTGGACCGAGCCGGCGCCGTTCACGCACAAGGGCAAATACTGGACGGTGACCAAGCCCGACGTGATGTTCGACTTCCTCAAGCCGCACATCAAGCCGGTGCAGGCGCCGCATCCGCCGATCGGCGTCGCCGGCCTGTCGAAGAACTCGGACACTCTGAAGCTCGCCGGCGAGCGCGGCTTCATTCCGATGAGCCTCAACCTCAACCCGGCCTATGTGTCGTCGCACTGGGATTCGGTCGAGGCGGGCGCCGCCAAATCCGGACGGACTCCCAGTCGCAACGACTGGCGGCTGGTGCGCGAGGTGTTCGTCGCCGAGACGGACGAGGAGGCCTGGCGCCTGTCGACCGGCGACATGATGGGCCGGATGATGAGCGAATACTTCCTGCCCCTGCTTAGCCATTTCGGCTTCAAGGACTACCTGAAGCATTCGCCCGAGGTGGCCGACTCCGACGTGACCGTGGACTATTGCGCCAGGCGCAACTGGATCATCGGCTCGCCGGCCACGGTGACCGAGAAGATCGAGAAGATCTGGCACGAGGTCGGCGGCTTCGGGACGCTGTGCGTGTTCGGCTTCGACTACAAACACAAGCCCGAAGCCTGGCACAACTCGTTGCGCCTGTTGAAGCAGGAGGTGATGCCGAGGTTGCGCCATCTCAATGCCGACATGACCAAGGCGGCGTAACATTGATGATCGGACCGGCGCCGGCGCGCCGGTCCGATCAGAGAGGCCTCCCATGCGCATTCGTGTCCGCCAATCCGCCCATGTGCTCGAACGGTCGGGTCTTGCCCTGGCGGGAGCGGCCTGCGGCGTGTTCGTCGGCGCCCATGTCGGCTCCAGCGTGCCGTGGCTCACCACGCAGGGCTTCCTGGTGGTGATGATGCTGTCGGGCGCGTTCGGCTTCTATCTCGGCATCGATACGCCCCAGATACCGTTTCACCCGCATGAGGAGGGCACGCCGGCCGAGCGGAAGATCGACGCCGCCGAGTTCCTCAGCGCCGTCGGCACCTTCCTCGCCACCCTCACCGCCTTCTTCGCCGTCGGCATTATCATCCTGCGCGAGGATCCGCACATCGTCTGGACTTCGCTGATCATGGCGGGCTGGGTGATCGGCGTGGTGATGCAGATTGTCGCAGGTGCGATTGCGCGGATGCGGCGCTGATGGCGCCGAGATCGCGTCCTGAGCGGACGGCAAGGCAGGATGCCGCGATCTAACAACCTGTCCAATTTTTGAGCTAACGCTGTCGCGAGTTTCAGCTTGCGATGCTGTTTGCAGCCGTGTGAGCCTCCACGTCGGGGCTTGACCTGTGAGGACCGTCGACCGCTGCGCAACGCACGGCCGATGCAGGTCCTGGCGATGTTTCCAAAGCATCGTCAGTGTGAGGATCGAAGCCCGTTCCATAGCGCTGCGCATGGGCGATCCACCAGTCCATGCACGCAGAGCAGGCGTCACATCAGAAGCCGCATGGCAGGATCGAGCGCATTGGCGCGCTTGATGCATCGTGGCCGGTCGAAACATTTGGGAAGTTCATCATGCTGAAACGGGTATTGCTGGGTGTCGTCGTCGGCTGCGGGCTGTCCGCGGCGCATGCGCAGGAGCCGAAGACCGGTGGTGTGGTCAATGCGGTGATCCAGCCCGAGCCGCCTGGCCTGATGCTGGCAATGGTGCAGAACGGACCGACCCAGATGGTCTCCGGCAACATCTTCGAAGGCCTGCTGCGCTACAGCCCCAAGCTCGAGCCGCTGCCCGGCCTCGCCGAGAGCTGGACCGTCAGCCCCGATGCCAAGGTCTATACCTTCAAGCTGAAGAAGGGCGTCACCTGGCACGACGGCAAGCCGTTCACATCGGCCGACGTGCTGTTCTCGATCGAGATGCTGAAGCAGACGCATGCGCGCGCTCGCAACAATCTGGTGATGGTCGAGAAGGTCGAGGCGCCCGACGATCTCACCGTGGTGTTCACCTTGAAGGAGCCGTTTGGACCGTTCATCGGCATCTTCGAAGTCGGCTCGATGCCGATGGTGCCGAAGCATCTCTATGAAGGCACCGATTACAAGACCAATCCGAACAACAACGCGCCGGTCGGCACCGGCCCCTTCATGTTCAAGGAATGGCAGAAGGGCTCCTTCATCCGCATGGTGAAAAACCCCAACTACCATGAGAAGGGCAAGCCCTATCTCGACGAGGTCTACTGGCAGATCATTCCCGACGCCGCTGCGCGCGCCGTGGCGTTCGAGACTGGCAAAGTCGATGTGCTGCCGGGCGGCTCAATCGAGAATTTCGACGTGCCGCGCGTCTCCAAGCTGCCGGGCGCCTGCGTCACCGGCGCCGGCTGGGAGTTCTTCTCGCCGCTGTCCTGGATGTGGCTGAACAACCGCAACCCGATCCTCGCCAACAAGAAGGTGCGGCAGGCGATCATGTACGCCATCGACCGAGACTTCGCCAAGGACGTGATCTGGAACGGGCTCGGCAAGGTGGCCACCGGCCCGTCCGCGTCGACCATCAAGTTCTACAGCGACGACGTGCCGAAATATCCGTACGATCCCGCGAAGGCCAAGGCGCTGTTGAAGGAGGCGGGCTACAAGGGCGAGAAGATCCGCATGCTGCCGCTGGCCTATGGCGAGACCTGGCAGCGCTGGGGCGAGGCGGTGAAGCAGAACCTGCAGGACGTCGGCATGACGATCGAGACGATCGCGACCGATGTCCCCGGCGGCAACCAGAAGATCATGGAGTGGGACTACGACATCGCCTTCACCTATCTCTACCAGTACGGAGACCCCGCACTCGGCGTCTCCCGCAACTACATCACCTCGGCGATCGCCAAGGGCCAGCTGTTCAACAATGTCGAGGGCTACTCCAATCCGGAGGTCGACAGGCTGTTCGCCGAGGGCGCGACGGCGCCGACCGATGCCAAGCGCAAGGAGGCCTACGACAAGGTGCAGAAGATCCTTGCCGAGGACGTGCCGGTGGCCTGGCTGCTCGAGCTGCAGTTCCCGACCATCACCAAGTGCAAGGTGAAGAGCCTCATCACCACCGGCATCGGCGTCAACGACGGCTTCCGCGACGCCTGGCTCGATAAATGATTGAGGGGCTGTTGCGACGTGTGATCCTGCAGTTCGTTACTCCGTCATGCCCGGGCTTGTCCCGGGCATCCACGTGGTTCTCAGCATGCCGGCCGACGTGGATGGCCGGGCCAAGCCCGGCCATGACGATGTCGAGACAGATGAGCGCAAAGCTTTGATCACGAACGATAGCCCTGTGGGCGCAGCGGTGTGCGCTGTGCCCCCGGTGCTCCACCTGCTTCTTGAGCCGACCACCACGGGCCATTCATGCTCTCCTTCATTGCCCAGCGCGTCGTGAAGGGCGTCATCGTCCTTCTCGCCATCATCGTGCTGAACTTCTTCCTGATCCGGCTGGCGCCGGGCGACCCTGCCGTGGTCATGGCCGGCGAGGCCGGCGCCTCCGACCAGATCTTCGTGGCGCAGCTCCGCGAGAAGTTCGGTCTGGACCGGCCCTTGCCGGAGCAGTTGCTCATCTACGTCAAGGGCATCGCCAGCCTCGACCTGGGCTTCTCGTTCCGCCAGCAGGCCCCGGTCGCCAAGCTGATCGCCGAGCGGCTGCCGGCGACCCTGCTGCTGACGCTGACGGCGTTCGCGATCTCGCTTGGTCTCGGCATCCTGTTCGGCGTGCTCGCCGCGCGCTTTGCCGGCACCATCCTCGACACCGCGATCACGGTGCTGGCGCTGATCTTCTATGCGACGCCGCTGTTCTGGATCGCGCTGATCGCGATCCTGCTGTTCTCGGTCTGGGCCGACTGGCTACCGAGCTTCGGCTATGAGACCGTCGGTGCCGGCTACACCGGCTTGCGCCACGCGCTCGACGTCGGTGCGCATCTGGTGATGCCGGCCGCCACGCTCGGCCTGTTCTTCATGGCCACCTACACCCGCATGACCCGCGCCTCGATGCTGGAAGTCAATCGGCTCGATTTCGTCAAGACCGCGCGCGCCAAGGGCCTGCGCGACGGGATCATCCTGCGTCGTCACGTCCTGCGCAATGCGTTGCTGCCGGTGGTGACCCTGGCCGGCGTTCATGCCGGCACGCTTGTCGGCGGCGCGGTGCTGACCGAGACCGTGTTCGCCTGGCCGGGCATCGGCCGGCTGATGTACGATGCGTTGATCCAGCGCGACTACAATCTCCTGCTCGGCGTGTTCGTGGTCTCCTCGGCGATGGTGCTGATCTTCAATCTCGTCACCGACCTCGTCTATCGCCTGGTCGATCCGCGCATCGAGTACGCGTCATGAGGCAGTTCTGGCGCACCATGCTGCGCAGCCCGAGCGGGATCATCGGGCTGATCATTCTCGTGCTGGCGATCGTGATCGCGGTGGCCGGGCCGTTCTACTTTCCCAATTCGCCGTGGCGGATGGTGCAGCGGCCGTTCGTCCCGCCATTCACGCTGGCGAAGGTGCCGCTCGGCACCGATGCGCTGGGGCGCGACGTGCTCGCGGGGCTGATCTTCGGGGCCCGCGTCTCGCTGCTGGTCGGCCTGGTGTCGACCCTGGTGGCCCTGGTGGTGGGCGTTCCGCTCGGCGCCATCGCCGGCTATTTCGGCGGCCGCGTCGACGACGCCTTGATGCGCTTCACCGAGTTCTTCCAGACCATCCCGAGCTTCGCGCTCGCCATCGTGCTGGTTGCGATCCTGCAGCCTTCGATCTATTCGATCGTTGCCGCCATCGGTCTCGTCAGCTGGCCGCCCGTCGCGCGTCTCGTGCGCGGCGAGGTGCTGAGCCTGCGCACCCGCGAATACGTCCAGGCGGCCGTCGTCACCGGCCAGAGCAATGCCTGGATCATCTGGCGCGAGATCCTCCCCAACGCATTGTCGCCGGTGATCGTGCTGGCCTCGCTGATGGTCGCCACCGCGATCCTCCTGGAATCCTCGTTGTCGTTTCTCGGCCTCGGCGATCCCAACCTGATCTCCTGGGGCTACATGGTCGGCGCCGGTCGCACCGTCATTCGTCAGGCGTGGTGGATCACGGTGTTCCCCGGCGTTGCCATCCTGCTGTCGGTGCTCGGCCTCAACCTGATCGGCGAGGGCCTGAACGACGCACTCAACCCGCGCCTGTCGCGGGAGGGCAGGTGAGGCATGGGTGATCCCGTCGTTTCGATCAAGAATCTCCGCATCGCGCTGCCCAAGGGTGCCGAGCGCACCCACGCCGTGGACGGCGTCTCGTTCGACCTCACCGCGGGCAAGATCGTCTGCGTCGTCGGCGAGTCCGGCTCCGGCAAGTCGATGTGCGCGCATGCGCTGCTCGGCCTGCTGCCGGATACAGTGAAGGTCGAGAGCGGCGAGATCGCCTTCGAGGGACGCGATCTGCTCTCGGTGGATCAGGACGGCTGGCGCGACCTGCGCGGCCGCCGCATCGCCATGGTGTTCCAGGAGCCGATGACGGCGCTCAATCCGTTGATGCGGATCGGCGAGCAGCTGATGGAGGTGTTCGAGGCGCACGATCTGTTGAGCCCGAAGGAGCGCCGCGCCAAGGCGCTGGCGCTGGTGCGCGAGGTCGGGCTACCCGATCCCGAGCGCATCATCCGCGCCTATCCGCATCAGCTCTCCGGCGGCCAGCGGCAGCGCGCGATGATCGCGATGGCGCTCGCGCTCGAGCCGGCCGTGCTCGTCGCCGACGAGCCGACCACGGCGCTCGACGTCACCACGCAGGCGCAAATCCTCAAGCTGATCCGCAACCTGCAGGCCAGCCACAACATGGCGGTCATGTTCATCACCCATGATTTCGGCGTCGTCGCCGATATCGCCGACCAGGTCGTGGTACTGCGCCACGGCAAGGTGGTGGAGGAGGGCACGGCGGAGGCCGTGCTTGGCCGGCCGCAGCACGACTACACCAAGGCGTTGCTCGCCGCCGTCCCGTCGTTCGATCCGCCGTCGCGTCGGTCACGTGAGGATGCGCCGCGGGCGCTGGAGGTGGTCGGCCTCGACAAGACCTACGTGACCCCGACCGGCTGGTTCCGGCCGAAGCGCGAGACGCGCGCCGCGCATGCGGTGAATTTCGCGATCCATCAGGGCGAGACGCTCGGCCTCGTCGGCGAATCCGGCTCGGGTAAGTCATCTGTCGCGCGTCTCGTGATGCGGCTGATCGAGGCCGATCGCGGCACCGTGCGCATCGGCGACGTCGATCTCACGGCGCTGGACGGCCGTGCGCTGCGGACGCAGCGCCATCGCATCCAGATGATCTTCCAGGATCCATTCGCCTCGCTCAACCCGCGCCGCAAGGTCGGCCGCATCATCGCCGACGGCATGGTCGCGCGGGGCACGCCGCTCGAGGCCGCGCTGAAGCGCGCGCAGGAATTGTTAGGTCTGGTCGGACTCGATGCCGGCGCCATCGGCCGCTACCCGCATGAGTTCTCCGGCGGCCAGCGTCAGCGCATCGGCATTGCGCGGGCGCTGGCGCTGGATCCGGAGATCATCGTCGCGGACGAGGCGGTGTCGGCGCTCGACGTCTCGGTGCAGGCGCAGGTGCTGCGCCTTCTCGAGGATCTGAAGGCGCGCCTCGGCCTGTCGATGCTGTTCATCACGCATGACCTGCGCGTCGCTGCGCAGATCTGCGACCGGATCGCGGTCATGCAGAAAGGCGAGATCGTCGAGCTGAAGCCGACGGCCGCCCTGTTCGCCGATCCCGAACATGCCTATACACGCGAGCTGCTCGCCGCGGTGCCCGGCCGCAAGCAGGAGGTGGCGTGAGTGTGCGCCGGCGCCGGCGGGAGGGAGCGACGAAGAAGCACGCCGAATGACTTGCAACATAATCGGCGTATTTGGGTTATAAGCACGGGAGACCATGAGCACGCGGCCGGGCAATCGCAGAGCGGCCGCGTCGACCCCGGGGATCGGGTCCAAGGCAGTCTGGTCCAAGAAAGCCTGGTCCAAGAAAGCCTGGTCCAAGAAAGTTTGGTCCAAGAAAGTTTGGTCCCAGAATTGGCTCAAGAACTCGGCTGGCGACAACGGATGTGCTCCGTCGATCGAGGCCGTCATGGAACCGTGGCTCTCCTGTGCCAGTCTCGCCAGGATGTCGCTGCCGTATCGATCATCTAACGAGGAAGCTCATCATGTCAGAGCGCAAGCCAACGGCTGCCGTGCTCGAGGCTCACAAGGCCTTCAAGACGGCTGCGGTGCAAAGGAATGACTATGAGAAGGCGCAGAGCGCTTTCGATCAGAACCGGGAGCGGCTGAAGGCCGAGCGTCTGGCGCGTGAAGCGGCTGTTCGCGAGAGCAAACAGCCGAAAAAGCTGGCGTGACTGCGAGCTTGATTCGCGGCCGCATCGGCGAGCCGCCGCCGCTAGTTCAGCTGCGCGGAGCTGCAAAGGCCGGCTGACCCTGGGGTCTGTCGCGGTCGGGTCGCGTCGGCGTCGTTGAGGGCAACGCGCCCGGCCGGGCCACGGGGACCTTCTTCACCGGCGCCGGCAGCAGCCCTTCGCGGATCGCCTGCTTGCGCGCAACCTTGCGCTGACGCCGGATCGCATCGGATTTCTCGCGCGTCTTGCGCTCGGATGGCTTCTCGTAGGATCGGCGGCGCTTCATCTCGCGGAAGACGCCCTCGCGCTGCATCTTTCGCTTCAGGATGCGCAACGCCTTCTCGACGTCATTGTCACGAACAAGAACCTGCAAAAGCGTCCTCCTTGTCTTCATCGAGATCGATGAGATCTTGCCGAAGCGTCGTCGACCGTCGCAACGCCGCGGACGGCAGCGCGCACGACAACGCTTCAATGTGATGAGTTGCTCAGATTGTCATGAGACATGGTGATCCCCTCCATGGGAAGGCGGGAGCACGAGACGTCTCTCAGCCAGCGGTGGCCAAGCCGTTACCGATGGTCCTTTGAAGATAAGGGTGATCGGCTGACATTGCCAGCGCGCTGACGCGCTGCGTCGGCTACCGCAAACTATATTTCCCTCGCGGCCTTGTAATTCCACGGAAAGTCTCTACCTTCAGGAGGTTCGATTAGCCGCTGTGCCTTTCTGAATGTGCCTGTGGGCTATTTCCAAAGTCATCGCTCAGTTGAATGAGATCGCGTGATGGTCGCGCGATGAATGATTGGAGATAGACATGCAGGGTACCGTTAAATGGTTCAACGGCCAGAAGGGCTTTGGTTTCATTCAGCCGCAGGACGGCGGGAACGACGTGTTCGTTCACATCAGCGCCGTTGAGCGCGCTGGTCTCGCCGGTCTGGCCGAGGGCCAGAAAGTTACTTTCGACGTCAAGACCGACAAGATGCGCGGCAAAACCAGCGCGGAAAATCTCGCGCTGGTCTGATCGTCCTGATCTGACGTCTTGTTGAATGCCTAGGGCCATTTCACGGATGTACTGAAATGGCTGGTTTGCCCGCTCGATCCTGTATTGAGCGGGCTTTCTGCGTCTCGACGATAACCTGCAGCTTCGAAAGGATCAGTCGCGATGGCCACCAAGAAGACGTCGGAGCGCTCTCCCGAAAGCTTGGCACGTGCAGAGCGCCAACGCGTTGCCGCCGAAGATGGAGCAAAGGCGCGCGCCGAATGGGATCAGCGCGCCGTTGCCGTCCGCAAGAATATGGAGCGGCTGCGCGTGCTGCGGCTCGCGAAGGAAGCGGAGGCAGCGCAAGCCCCTCCTGATGCCGCACCGAAGCGGCGAAAGAAGGTCGCGCGCTGACAGGGCTGATTGGTTCCGATCGGCTGCGTCGTTGTGGTCGGAACTTTCAATCCGCTGCGCGATTTCGAACAGTGTTCCGCGTACAGATCCGACCTTCCGACCGAGGAGGCTGACGTGGCCAAGTCGACCGCAACAGACGTTCGCATTGCCAAGGACAACACCCCAGACAGAGGCCATACGATCGCATTTGCGCTTGCGATCGGGGCAACGCGGCAGGTCTGTCACCTGGAGACCTGCTTCTGCACGCGCAATCAGGCATTCGCCTATCTGCAGAGAAACCGCACGACGTTCGAGCAGATGGCGCGCGAGCAGTTCGCCCGCGGCGAGGTCAAGGACGGCGTCATTCATCTGCGCATGATCTGACGCGATCCGCGTCGGTGGCGTGCGCCGGCGGCTGTGCGGCGCTGACGCGTCTGCGCTGTTAGTCCGCCTTCTGCTTGGCCGGCAGCGCCACACGCTCATAGGACGACGGCAGATTGACCGGACGATAGTCCTTCGACTCGGCGATCCGCATCAGCACGCTCTCGTGGACGAAGGCACCATCGGGAATGAAGCGCGGCTCGCAATTCGGAATGTAGAAGCCGAAATGCACCTTGCGCTCCGGCCATTCCTTGTATTTCGCGCTCTTCGGAACATATTCGAGCAGGCGCCAGGCGGGCGTCATCGAGTTGTGCAGCGGGCCCTGGACGCTCGGCGCCACATAGGAGAACGGGCTTCTCTTGCGTTGCACGCCCCAGGCCAGCTGGTTCACGGTGCGCGGATTGACCGCGAGCCCGGCCTCGACGGCCTCGTCGAGCATCCACAGCAGCGGATATTTCGAGGCGGCCGACTGCGCCTCCGGGTAGCCGCCGCCAACGTCGGAATGCACACCCGCGAACCACACCTGCTTCGCGTCCTGCGGTCCCGCCTGCGCCTTGTTGAAGCGGTTGGGTGTGAAGGTCTGCGGCATGTCCCAGGGTTTCAGCCGGAACATGCAGCGCCGTTCGTCCATCGCCGCCGCCTGGCGGAAGATTCTGACGCTGGGATTCTGAATCGTGAAGGCGAGCTCCTCGAGGCTCGGCAGTGCGAACAGCCGGTCGGTGCGCGGCACGATCACGCTCGCCACCGTGTCCCACACGCCGACGAAATGAATGGTCGGCCAGCGCGTCGAGGTGATGCGCGCGAACTGCGCGGCCTGATCGTCGCGGCTCTCGGGGATCGGGCCTTCCTCCTCGGTGCTCTCGACCTCGGTGGTGATGCCGCGCCCGGCCTTCGGATTGTCGGAGGAGTATTTCTTGTAGGCGATGACGCCGGATCCCGCGAGGTTGATCTGATCGGGCGAAATCAGCCCGACCTTGTGGATCAGTCCTGCCAACACGCGCACGGTGTAGGCGCCGCGCGAGAAGCCGAACAGGAAGATGCGGTCGCCGTCCTGATAGTGCGTGGTCAGGAAGCAATAGGCGTTGATGACGTTGTCATCGAGCCCGTATCCGGTCGCGAGCCCCAGCACGAGATTGAAGTTCGCCTTGAAGCGGTGCCAGCTGTCCGGCTGCGTCAGGGTGCCGACGCCGGGATCATAGAACACGGCCTGATGCGGCGTCGTCTTATCGGTCTTGCGCAGGCAGCGATACAGCTTGAGGACGTTCGAGATGTTCTCGCTGATCTCGTTGCCTGTGCCGTCGCAGCAGATGACAATATTCTTCATGGCAAAGGAATGTCCGCAATAATGCTACCGCAGCGAGTGTAGAGTATCCGGCTGGCGTTGGGGAGGCCGGTCGGCATGACACTTCGTCTCTATTGTCGACGCCGATAAAGCATTCCCTGTCGGCGCGCATCGTTGACCGATGTGCGAACGCTTGATCACGAAGCGCATCGGGAATTCCGCCGAGTACGCGACATCTCCGACGCAATGCAATCGCGTCAGCCGCAAATGAGCGCGTCAGCCGCAAACGAGAAAGGCCGGATCTTGCGATCCGGCCGTTTCGTCGTCTCAATTCGCTAAGCCTGACGCAGGATGCGCCGAGCTTTGGCGATGAAGCTATCGCCCTTCAGCTCGCCTTGGCAACCGGAGCTGCGTCGGCGGCCTTCTTCTCGATGGCGCGCTTCAGCTCGAGGGCACGCGGCGACAGGGCCGCGGCGTTGGCCTTCAGCAGATAGGCGTCGAGGCCGCCATTGTGGTCGACGCTCTTGAGCGCGTTGGTCGAGACGCGCAGGCGCACGTTGCGGCCGAGTGCATCCGAGATGAAGGTCACGTTGCACAGGTTCGGCAGGAAGCGCCGCTTGGTCTTGATGTTCGAATGGCTGACCTTGTGGCCAACCTGGGGGCCCTTGGCCGTCAGTTCACAGCGCCGCGACATGGCAATAAATCCTCTCTCATCCCCGCACCCTTCGTCCGCTCGTGTCGGCGGGCCGCGGGGGTCCAAAACTCGTCCAGCTCGTCTCTGGGAGATGCGGTCCTATAGGGGGGATGCGGCTTTTCGTCAAGGTTTTGAAGGTCGCGGCAAATACAGACGTTCTGACCCGTCGAACCCGGGGGGACCTGGGCCCTGCAGTCGCCCGATCGGGTCCGGGATCGCGGATCAGCACAAAAGCAGGCGTATAATCAACGGTGTAGCCGGCAGTTTAGACCATATAAAGGGCGCATTCGGACGGGATGGATGGTGTCCCGCGGCAGCCCCGAATGCCAGAACGGCGGCATGCTGGCGCGGTCCGGCGGTCGGCGCGTGATTCCGGCAGATTTCGGAGGACCGCTTTCGGAGGCAGTTCTGGCGCAAAGCGCTGGACAAACCGCCATTGTCGGACGGTTCGCGTTGTTCGAAGGCGTTTTTGGCTTAAGTAGCAAGGACGGCGCGCCGGAGGCATCCGGCGCTCAGGCAGGCGGATCGGCAGGATCAATCCTCACGTGACCATCATCTCGGCTTCCTCATTCCTCCCCCGTCGTCTGGTCGCGGCCGGCGCCGCGCTCGTCGTTGTGCTGGTGGCGCAAGACGCACAGGCGCAATCCCGGCTGGATGCGCAATACACGGCTTCGCTGGCCGGTATCCCCGTCGGCAAGGGCACCTGGGCCATCGAGATCGGCGACGAGCAGTACGGCGCCTCGGCGCAGGGCGGCACCGCCGGGCTGCTCAAGAGCTTCTCGCAAGGCTCGGGCTCGGGCTCGGTGCAGGGGCGCGTCGTCAACGGCGCGCTGGTCGGCCAGAGTTACCAGGCATCGACCACTGCCGGGAAGAAGTCCGAGCAGATCCGTATCAATCTGCAGAACGGCAATGTGAAGGATTTCGCCATCGAGCCGGCACCGCCGGTCGATCCCGATCGCATTCCTGTGACCGATGCGCACAAGCGCGGCGTACTCGATCCGATGACGGCGTCGCTGGTGCGCGTGCCCGGCAATGGGGAACTGCTGTCCCCGGACTCGTGCCGCGGCGCTGCGCCGGTGTTCGACGGACGCATGCGCTACGAGCTCAAGCTCGATTACAAGCGCATGGAGAACGTCAAGGCCGACAAGGGCTATCGTGGTCCGGCGCTGGTCTGCGCCGTCTACTTCACGCCGGTCGCGGGCTACATTCCGGACCGGCCCGTCGTGAAATACCTGGCGCAGGCCCGCAACATGGAGATCTTCTTCGTGCCGCTGGCGGGCACGCGCATCCTGGTGCCGTTCCGGGTGGTGATCCCGACCTCGTTCGGCACGGCGATGCTCGAGGCGACCTCCTTCATCACCCAGGCCGCGCCGCACGTCGCCAAGACGCAATAGTCGCGCAGCGCCGGCTGCGATCCTTCTTCACGTGACGGGCCAGCGCGGCACATGCCGGCACGGCCGTGACAGGTCGGCGTTCACGGCTTGCGCCCGTGAATCCGTTTGACTCTTCGCCGATTCTGATTCGACTCGGGACTCACGACAATCGGCCCCAGTTCCCTCGCGAAAGCGTTGCTTGTCGAGCCCGCGAAAACTTGATCTAGTGCCGACTTGATCGCAGAGCGCGAGATGTTGCGGTGAACGAAGCCGGAAAGACGATGGAGTCAGCGATTCCTTCGTGATTCGTTCTCAAGGCGTTCCGAAGCTTAAGCTGCGGCACTATATGCGTCACAATGTGAGACAGGGGTCAGCATCGCAGCCTCTCCAGACACCGCCAAAATTTGCCTTCATCGCGCGTGAACCGCGCGCTTCCAACGCCGGCTTCGAGACCCACATTTAACGAATGGCTTTTTCGTCTTCTTCGGCTGCCTCGCCCTTCGAGCGCATGTCCGACCGTGCCCCTGGAAGCGGCGTCACTGCCGTGCTCGGTCCCACCAACACCGGCAAGACCCATCTCGCGATCGAGCGCATGCTGGCGCATTCGTCCGGCATCATCGGCCTGCCGCTGCGGCTGCTCGCGCGCGAGGTCTACAACAAGATCGCCGATCGCGTCGGCAGCGAGGCCGTCGCGCTGATCACCGGCGAGGAAAAGATCAAGCCGAAAAATCCGCGCTACTGGGTCTCGACCGTCGAGGCGATGCCGCGGGACCTCGACGTGTCCTTCCTTGCCGTCGACGAAATCCAGATCGCATCCGATCTCGAGCGCGGCCACGTCTTCACCGACCGCATCCTGAACCGCCGAGGCCGCGACGAGACGCTGCTGCTGGGAGCGGCGACGATGCGCCCGATCATCGAGCGGCTGTTGCCGGGAGCCTCGATGGTAACGCGACCCCGGCTGTCGCAACTCGAATTCGCCGGCGATCGGAAGATCACCCGACAACCGCGCCGGACCGCGATCGTCGCCTTCTCGGCCGACGAGGTCTATGCGATTGCTGAGTTGATCCGCAGGCAGCATGGCGGCGCGGCGGTCGTGCTCGGATCGCTGTCGCCACGCACGCGCAATGCGCAGGTCGCGATGTTCCAGAACGGTGACGTCGACTATCTCGTCGCCACCGACGCGATCGGCATGGGCCTCAATCTCGACGTCGATCACGTCGCTTTCGCTTCCGATCGCAAGTATGACGGCTATCAGTTCCGCCGCCTGACGCCGTCCGAGTTTGCCCAGATTGCAGGCCGGGCCGGGCGCGCAACGCGCAACGGCACCTTCGGCACTACCGGGCGTTGTGGCCCATTCGAGCCCGAGCTGGTCAATGCGCTGCAGAACCACGCCTTCGATACCGTGAAGATGCTGCAATGGCGCAACTCGAAGCTGGATTTCGCGTCCCTCAGCGCGTTGCAGGTGTCGCTGGCGGTCGCGCCCGGGCATGAGGCGCTGACGCGCGCGCCGATCGCCGAGGATCTGCGCGTCCTCGATCACGCCGCGCGCGACGCCGAGGTGCGCGACATGGCGCATGGCGCCGCGGCGGTCGAGCGTCTATGGGAAACCTGCCAGATCCCGGACTATCGCAGGCTGTCGCCGGCCGCGCATTCGGAGCTGGTGACCACCGTGTTCGGCTTCCTGATGCAGAAGGGGCGTATTCCGGACGCCTGGTACGCGGCCCAGGTCGATCAGGCCGACCGCGTGGACGGCGATATCGACACGCTGTCGGGGCGGATTGCACAAATTCGCACCTGGACCTTCGTGGCCAACCGGCCGGATTGGCTGCGTGACCCGGATTATTGGCAGGGGATTACCCGCGAACTCGAAAATAAATTGTCAGACGCCCTTCATGAACGGCTCACGGAGCGTTTCGTTGATCGTCGTACCAGTGTATTGATGCGGCGCCTGCGGGAGAACAGTGTTTTGAATACGGAAATCGGCAAGACCGGCGAAGTGATCGTTGAAGGGCACGCGATCGGCCGCCTCGATGGATTCACCTTCGCGCCCGACGCCGCCGAGGCCGGCTCCGAGGCCAAGGCCTTGCAGGCTGCTGCCCAGAAGGCGCTGGCCGGCGAGATCGAGGCCCGTGCCGAGAAGCTGTCCAATGCGCCGGACGAGCACATCGTGCTGACGGCCGATGGCACCATCCGCTGGACCGGCGACGCCGTCGCCAAGCTCGTCGCGGCCGACGACGCCCTGCATCCGCGCCTGCGCATCATTGCCGACGAGCGGCTCACCGGGGCTGCCCGCGACAAGGTGCAGGCCCGGCTCGATCTGTGGCTCAAGACCCATATCGAAAAGCTGCTCGGGCCGCTGTTCGAACTGTCGAAGGCCGAGGACATCACCGGCATCGCCCGCGGCATCGCGTTCCAGCTGGTCGAGGCGCTCGGCGTCATCGAGCGCACCAAGATCGCGGCGGAGATGAAGGATCTCGACCAGCCCTCGCGTGCGGTCCTGCGCAAATATGGCGTGCGCTTCGGCGCCTATCACATCTACGTTCCGGCGCTGCTCAAGCCGGCCGCGCGCGCACTGGCCGCGCTGCTGTGGGCCGAGAAGCAGGGCAATGTCGACATGTCGGCGCTGACCGGAGCGCAGCATCTGGCGAGCTCGGGACGCACATCGTTCCCGGTCGACAAGGCGCTGCCGCGCGACGCCTATCGCGTGCTCGGCTACAAGCAGGCCGGTGAGCGCGCGGTGCGCGTCGACATCCTGGAGCGGCTTGCCGACCTGATTCGTCCTGCTCTGGCCTGGCGCGAGAATGCGCAGGGCGAGAAGCCGGCCGGCGCGTTCGACGGCCGCGGTTTCGTGGTGACCCAGGCGATGACCTCGCTCACCGGCTCGGCCGGCGAGGATTTCGCTTCGATCCTCCGCGCGCTCGGCTACCGCATGGACAAGCGCCCGCCGCTGCCGCCCAAGCCGGTCGATGAGAAGCCCGTCGACGAGAAGCCCGTGGCTGAGGCGCCCGTCGAGGCTGCCGTTCAGGTGACTGCGGCTGAGCCGGCGGAACACGAGAACGCGCCCAGCGATGAGGTCGCAGCGATTGCCAGCGAGCCGGCCGACGAGCAGGCTCCCACCGTCGCAGAGGCCGCCGTTGCTCCGGTGATCGAGCAGGTCGTCGCTGTGCCGGACGCTGCCGGTGAGGAGCAGGTCGAGACCGCGCCGGCGTCGGCTCTGGCCTCGCTGCCGACCGTGGATTTCGTCACGCCGGACGCGGCCGGTGAAGCCGCTGCGGCCGAGCCGGTCCCCGCGAGCGTCGACGCTGCGGCCGAAGCCGTGGTGGCGGACGCGCCGCAGCCGGAGACCGTTGAAGCTGCTCCGAGCGAGCCTGCGAGCGCGGGCGATGCTCCGGCGACCGCGCCGGTTGCCGAGTCTCCCGCTGCCGAAGCGGCGCCCGCGGCCGAGCCGGTCCTGATCGAAGTCTGGCGGCCCGGCGGACGCTCGGAGGAGCGCAGGCCGCGTCACGATCATCATCAGCGGGGCCGGCACAATCGTCCGCAGCACGAGCGCGGGCAGGCTGCTGGCACGCCAGCGCCTGCAGGGGCAGCTTCGGCCGAAGGCGGCGAGGCACGCGAGCGTCAGCATCGCGGCCATGGCCGCCGCGACCGGATGAAGGAGTTCGGCAAGGACTTCCGCAAGGGCCCGCCGGAGAGCGGTGCGGCTCCCGCCGAGGGCGCAGCAGCGCCGGCACGTGAGGACCGCGGCCCGCGCCGCGATCACGATGCCAAGGGGCGCGACCAGAATCGCGACCGCAACAAGGGTGGCAAGTTCGGCGGTGATCGCGAGGGACGCGGCGGCCGCGACTTCGGCAAGGGCGGTCGCGACAAGCGCGACAGCGGCCCGGCGCTGCGACCCTATGCGTCGAGCGGCGGGGGCGGTCGTGATCGCGACCGGCCGGTCGATCCGAACTCGCCGTTCGCCAAGCTCGCCGCGCTCAAGGAGCAGCTTGCGGCGAACAACCGCAAGGACTGACCGGCAGTCCGGTTGGCCGTATCGATCGGAAGGACAACGCCCACGTCTGACACTCCGTCAGAGCGCCAGCGTCTCGACAAGTGGCTGTGGCACGCGCGGCTGGTCAAGGCTCGCACCAGCGCCGCGGCGCTGGTGTCGTCCGGCCACGTCCGTGTCAACGGCGTGCGCGAGACCTCGCCTGGACACGGGGTCAAGACCGGCGACGTGCTGACCATCGCGCTCGATCGCAGCGTCCGCGTGCTCAAGGTGACGGGGTTCGCCGCGCGCCGGGGTGACGCAGCATCGGTGCGTGGGCTGTATGATGATCTCGACGGCGCTGAACGAAGCTGACGGGGTTGCGCCTGCGCAACTCCGGTTCAGTTCTTGGTCCTGCTTCCCTTGCGGCACACCACATCCTGCGCTAGTGCAAGCCTGCCGATTTATTGATCCGTTCCGGAGCCCTGGATGACTTACGTCGTCACCGAAAACTGCATCAAATGCAAATACACCGATTGCGTTGAGGTCTGCCCGGTAGACTGCTTCTACGAGGGCGAGAACATGCTCGTCATTCATCCGGACGAATGCATCGATTGCGGCGTGTGCGAACCCGAATGCCCGGCGGACGCGATCAAGCCCGATACCGAGCCGGGGTTGGAGAAGTGGCTGGGCGTCAATGCCGAATACGCCAAGTCCTGGCCCAACATCACCCAGAAGAAGGATCCGCCGGGCGATGCCAAGGAGCACGACGGCGAAGGCGGAAAGTTCGAGAAATATTTTTCGTCGAAGGCCGGCGCCGGAGACTAGCGGGTCGCGTGGCAACCGGCGCTCGCCGAGCGCCGAGCAGGCTGGCCGCGGGACGTCAGCCGGATCGGAATGCCACGCGGAAACAATGGCCTAGGAGGCATCCTGCGGTGCGGGAACAGCCCGTGCAGGAGTGTTCGATTCTGGCACGCTTCACTTAACCCTAACTTCGCGGATCCGTCACAATACCGCCCCTGGAGCCTCTAAATCATTGATTTTTGCGGGAAATGTGCTATATATGGCACATTCTCAGAGCCGAACCCGGCCATGCGTATACTTTTTTGGCCGCCCTTTTAGGTTCCCGCAACATCAAACAGGGGCGTGGCAGTTCCGCGCGCAGGCTGTGTCACAGAAAACGCGTAAAAAGAGTGCTTCCAAGAGTACAAAAAAAGCCGCCGCGGCGAGCCGCAGCGTTTCCAAGGGCCGTGCCCGCGCTCCTGTAAAGGAGATTCGGGCTGCCGCAAAGGCCTCGGCTGCCAAGTCCACCAAGAACAAAAGAAGCGCAATGCCTGAAAAGACTGCCAAGACTGCCGCGAAAGCATCCGCCGCGAAGACCACTCTTGCAAAGGACTCGGCTGCGAAGGACTCTGTGACGAAGACCGTGACTGCCAAGGCGGCGGCTGCGCCGAAGGCCACCAAGACCGCGGTACCGGCTGCTCCTGCCCCCGCCGCCAAGCCGGCGGCTCCCGCTGCGGCCGCGCCGCGCGTCGAGGAGAAGAAGCTGCCGACCCAGCGCCAGGGCTTCAAGACCAACGAATTCGTCGTCTATCCCGCTCACGGCGTCGGCCAGATCCTGGCCATCGAGGAGCAGGAGATCGCGGGCGCCAAGCTCGAGCTGTTCGTCATCAACTTCATCAAGGACAAGATGACGCTGCGCGTGCCGACCGCCAAGGTCGCCAATGTCGGCATGCGCAAGCTGTCCGATCCGGCGCTGGTGAAGAAGGCGCTGGAGACCCTGAAGGGCCGTGCCCGCGTCAAGCGCACGATGTGGTCGCGCCGCGCCCAGGAGTACGAAGCGAAGATCAATTCGGGCGACATCGTCGCGATCGCCGAGGTCGTGCGCGACCTCTATCGCTCGGAGTCGCAGCCGGAGCAGTCCTACAGCGAACGCCAGCTGTATGAAGCCGCGCTCGACCGTCTGTCGCGCGAGATCGCGGTGGTTCAGCACTCGACCGAGACCGAGGCCGTCAAGGAGATCGAGACGCAGCTCGCCAAGAGCCCGCGCCGCGGCGCCAAGACCGAGGCCGACGCGGTCGCCGAGGGCGATGCCGACGCCGAGGGTGACGACATCGACGGCGACGACACCGCCGTGGCGGATGAGGCGGCCTGATCGACCGTTCCAGCGTTTTCCAATTAGTTGCTTACGAAAGCCCGGCCGCGAGGTCGGGCTTTTTGTTTGGTTGTCGGTTTGGTCCGTCTCTGTTGGCGGAGACCGCGCCGCTTCCAATCTCTCCGCTGTCGTCCCGGCGAACGCCGGGACCCATAACCACAGGACGTTGTGGTTTGCGACGGCGGCCGCTCCAGCGTGCTCAGCAACGGAAAACGGCGGCTATGGGTCCCGGCTCAGGGCCGGGACGACACCCTCTCTGAGGCGCAGTCTGCGCCATGCATCTGATTTGTCGCGCAGGCGAGCGCCCGAAGGAGCGTCACTCCACCACGATCTTCACCCGGTCGCGAACCTTGACCTGCGCGCGGGCATCGAGCCCGTTCAGCACCCGGAAGCGTTCGACCGGCCGGTCGACGCCGGTCATGCGGTGAGCGAGGGACTCCACCGTGTCGCCCGGCTGCACGGTGATGACCTTGATGCGCAGCGGCCGGGCGGACTGGATCTCTTCCAGGCTGAGCCGGCGGAACGAGTTGACGGTCTCGCGCGCGTTGCGCTCGCTCTCGGTGGTCTTCTGGCGCGAGGCGAAGATGAAGCGGTAGACGTCGCTGCCAACGCGCAGCGCGTAGACCTTGAACTGCCAGGGATCGCCGCTCGCCGTCGTCGCAGCCGCCGGGAAGCCATTGATGGTGAGCTCCTCGGTCGCCGACTTGTCGACGTTCTCCATCCAGCCCGAATTGAGATAGTCGCCGAGCGTCTGGCGGGCGGGCACGCGCACCACGTCGAAGCGCATCGCCTGGGCGCCACCCTCGCGCACGCCGATGACGGCCTGCGCGGTGTTGTCGAGCGTGAAATTCTCCGGTGCCTGGAACGTGAAGCCGAGCTTGGGGTGCAGGAAGCGCCGGCCGCGCACGAAACCCTCGCTCGGGTCCTCGCCGTAGACGATGTTGTCGACGGCGGCGAGATAGGTCTCGCGATCATGCTCCCGCGCTTCCGGCGAGACGTACTGCTTGGCGATCGCCGCGGCGTTCTGCACCCGCTCCGGCGTCGCCGGATGCGACGACAGGAAGTCCTGCGCGCGCGGGTCGAGCGCGACCTTGCCGGCCTTCAGCTCGGCGTTGCGCTCCATCGAGGACAGGAAACGCGCTGCGCCGTAAGGGTCGAATTTGGCCTTGGCCGAGATGCCGACGCCGATGCCGTCGGCCTCGAACTCCTGGGTGCGCGAAAAGCTGGCCATCGTCATCTTGGTCTTGGCCAGTGCCAGCGCGGTCAGGTCGGGATCGTTGCCCATGTCGGAGACGACGCGCGTCACCACGGCGGCCTGGCGTGCCTGGTCTTCGCGGATTGCGGCGTGCCGCGCCAGCACATGCGCCATCTCGTGGCTCAGCACCGACGACAATTCCGAGGTGTCGTTCGCCAGCGCGATCAGGCCGCGCGTGACGTAGAGCTGACCCGTCGGCAGCGCAAAGGCGTTGACCGCGCCGGAGTTCAGGATCGTGACCTTGTAGCCCTGGTCCGGGCGATCGGACGCCGCGACCAGCCGGTCGACGATCTTTCCGATCAGTCCTTCGAGCTGGGGGTCCTCATAGGCGCCGCCATAGGTTGCAAGAATGCGCTCGTGCTCGCGGTCGCTGGCCGGGGTGGTCTGCACCATCGCCGGCTTCGGTCGCGGCGTCGGCATCGGCGCCGTCGCCTGCTGCAACTTGCCCATGTCGCTGCAACCAGCCAGAGCCAGCCCCAGGCACAGCAAGGCCGGTGCGATCCGCGAACCGCAGTTCATCGCCGTCATGCGCCTTCGAACAGACAGGTTCACGTCGCTACTCACGTACCACCGCGGTCAATTTCCGCTCAAAATCTCGATCTGCGCGATCTGCGTCAGTTCCAGTCTCGGACCCGCATGCGCCTCGATCCAACCGCGCACGCGAACTTGTCGATTCGCAAGTGATTTGACGTCGATGCCGGCACCTTCCAATACCGCGATCATACGCTTTGGAATAATCACAGCGAAGCCCCGTGTCCAGCTACGAGCGAAGTTCAGATAAGTTGTTGTCCCTGTCTGTCGTACGGACAACACCTTCCCTTCGACAACCGTAAATAGCCCAACGCCAGCCAAAATATCGTCTGGACTTTCCGCGTTTTTTATGACGGTCCCCGTCTTCCAGACGCCACGCCGCGACGTGCGCGCGTCGGCCTCCGCCGCGCCCAGGTTGAGGGCGCAATCGCGGTCCGGCAGGTCGATGCCGCGAAGGACGAGGCCCTGCCGGAGCAGCTCGCTCTGCACCGGCTGGTCACCCCCGGGCACGAAGGCAAAGGCCCGCTGCCGGCCGTAGCGGTCGGGGGCATCGTCCTCACCGCGGAGCACGACGTCGCGGCCGCGCAGCAGCGTGCCGAGCGCCTCCATCGCCGCTGCGCTCTGCTCCGGCGGCGCCTCGATGCCGGCGAGCCTGACCTCGCGGCCGTCGCTGAGGCGGACGCTGCGCGCGTCGACGATCTCGCCGACATGCCCTTCGCCGAGCTCGGCGAGCACGCAGGATGCGGCATGGCTCGTCGGCGCAGTCGCGCAGGTCGCGAGCAGCATCAGGCAGAGCCGATGGAGCGAGTGTCTGCAGTCGATCTTGCGTGCACGCGTCATGCTGCATCATCGCACGAAATGTCCATTCCACTCAGCGGAAAACAGCAGCGTGCAACGCCTGTTGCAGGCGCTTGCCGCTGACGTGCGCGTGCGCCATGATGCGAACTATCAACGAGGCCGTCGCCATGTAGCGGCGTTGCCCGGCAGGGAGGTAATCGATGAGCAGGTCCATCTGTGGCGCAGCGGCGTCGCTGTTCATGCTGGCTTCAGCGCTCACGCTGTCCGCGACCGCAGCCCATGCGCAGAGCAAGCCGCCACTGAAGATCGGCGGCATCCTCGACATGTCCAGCCTCTACGCCGACATCACCGGGCCCGGCAGCGAGGCCGCCGCGAAGATGGCGGTGGAGGATTTCGGCGGCGAGGTGCTGGGGCGCAAGATCGAGGTGATCGCGGCCGACCATCTCAACAAGGCCGATCTCGCCGCCAACATCGCCCGCGACATGCTCGACAACCAGGGCGTCGAGATGATCTGGGACGTCGCGGCCTCCGCCACCGCGCTCGCGGCCGGCGAGATCGCGAAGGCGCGCAACAAGATCGTCATCTTCAACGGTCCGGGCTCTGTTCGGCTCACCAACGAGGCGTGCGGGCCCTACACGGTGCACTACGTGTTCGATACGTTCGCACAGGCCAACGTCACGGGCCTTGCCGCGGTGAAATCCGGGCTCGATAGCTGGTTCTTCCTCACCGCCGATTACGCGTTCGGCCAGGATCTGGAGAAGGACACCACCAATGTCGTCGTGAAGTCGGGCGGCAAGGTGCTCGGCAGCGTGCGCCATCCGCTCAACACTTCGGACTTCTCGTCCTTCCTGCTGCAGGCGCAGGCGTCCAAGGCCAAGGTGGTCGGTCTCGCCAATGCCGGCGGCGACACCATCAATGCGATCAAGCAGGCCGCCGAGTTCGGTCTCACCAAGAGCGGACAGAAGCTCTCGCCGCTGCTCGCCTTCGTCTCCGATATCGACAGCGTCGGACTGGAGACTGCGCAGGGGCTGCTCGTCGCGGAAGCGTTCTACTGGGACCTCAACGACGACACGCGCGCCTTCGCCAAGCGCTTCATGGAGCGCACCAAGCGCGTGCCGACCTCGGCGCAGGCCGGCGTCTACTCCTCCGTGACGCACTATCTCAAGGCCGTGAAGGCCGCCGGCACGACCGATGCGGACGCCGTTATGAAGCTGATGCGGTCGACCCCGATCAACGACATGTTCGCCAAGGGCGGCCGCATCCGCGAGGACGGCCGCATGGTGCACGACATGTATCTGTTCGAGGTCAAGAAACCGTCGGAGTCGAAGGGCAAGTCCGACGACTACAAGCTGCTGGCGACGGTGACCGGCAATGACGCGTTCCAGTCCCTGGAGGCCTCGCGCTGTCCGCTGGTGAAGAAGTGACGGTTGAAAGGCCGCCGCGCGGACGCGCCCTCGGCCTCCGTCGTTCCGGGGCAACGCGCAGCGTTGAACCCGGAACCTCGATGTGAGTCCATCATCGCCAGATTCCGGGTTCGACGCTGGGGCGTCGCCCCGGAGTGACATCAAGCATCGACGAACAAGGAGTGCCGGCCATGACCACCAACACGACGGTTCTGCAGCATCTCGACTCCGGCCTGCTCACGATCACGATGAACCGCCCGGAGCGGCGCAATGCGCTGAACAGCGATATGACCAAGGGCCTCGTCGAGGCTGCGCAGCGGGCCGCCAATGATCCGGACGTGCGTGCGGTGCTGCTGAAGGGCGCCGGCGGCACGTTCTGCGTCGGCGGCGACGTCAAGGCGATGGCGGAAGCCAAGACGGCGCCGTCGTTCGAGACCAAGGTTACGACACTGCGCGAGCGCATGGAGGTGTCGCGGCTGCTGCACCAGATGCAGAAGCCGGTGGTGGCGCAGATCGACGGCGCCGCGGCCGGCGCGGGCCTGTCGATCGCGCTCTCCTGCGACCTGCGCGTTGCCGGCGAGTCGGCCAAGATCACCACCGCCTTTGCCAAGGTCGGACTGTCAGGCGATTTTGGCGGCACCTATTTCCTCACCCAGCTGCTCGGAAGCGCCAAGGCGCGCGAGCTCTATCTGACGTCCCCGATCCTGAGCGCGCGCGAGGCACTCGCCCTGGGCATGCTGACGAAGGTCGTGCCCGATGCCGAGGTCGAGGCCGCCACGCGCGAGCTGGCGATGTCGCTGGCGCAGGGGCCGAGCGTCACGCTCGGCTACATCAAGCGCAACATCAACAACGCCGAGACCATGACGCTCGAAGCCTGCTTCGACGCCGAGGCGATGCACCACTCGCGGTGCAGCGACACCGAGGATCACAAGGAGGCGGCGAGGGCCTTCGTCGAGAAGCGCGCGCCGGTGTTTCAGGGACGTTAGCTCCGTACTCCCCGTCATTGCGAGCGAAGCGAAGCAATCCAGGGTTATTGCCTGAGCTCTGGATTGCTTCGCTTCGCTCGCAATGACGACGGTGAGGCCGACGGCTTGCGTCAACAGGTGATACTTCAAAGAGACCTGCCATGCCTTACCTCTACCTGCGCCAGATATGCCTGGTGGCCCCAGCGCTCGAGCCCGTCGTCTCGGATATCGCGGCGATCATGGGCCTGGAGGTCTGCTATCGCGATCCGCATGTCGGCAAATACGGGCTGGAGAATGCGCTGCTCCCGGTCGGCCCGATCCTGCTCGAGGTGATCGCGCCGACGGTCGAGGGCACCGCGGCGGGACGCTTCCTCGACAAGTCGGGCGGCCGCGGTGGCTACATGGCGATCTTGTCCTGTGATGATCCCGACGGCCGCGCGGCGAGGGCCAATGCGCTCGGCGTGCGCACCGCCAACGTCATCGACCATCCGCCCTATCACGGCGTGCAACTGCATCCCCGCGACTGCCGTGCGGCCTTCATCGAGCTCAACCACACCGAGGGCAGCGACGACGTGCTGGGGCCGTATCCGCCGGCAGGGCCGGACTGGACGCGGGCGATCCGCAGTGATGTCACGACGGCGCTGACGGAGGTCGTGCTGCAAAGTCCCAATCCAACAGCGCTCGCCGCGCATTGGGGAAGCATCCTCGATCTGACGCCGACAGCCGAGGATGACGGCGGTTGGCGATTGAGGCTGCCGAATGCCTCAATCCGTGTGACGCCCGGCGAGCGCGAGCTGATGAGCGGCTTGACCTTCCGCGTCACGGATGCCGCGGGCATCATCGACGCCGCGCGTGCGCGCGGCTACGCAGTGTCGGATGTTGGGTTCGAGATGGCGGGCGTGACGTTCACACCGACCACGTAGACTTATGAGCCGAGTCTCGGCTCTCGCGCAGTCGACGCTGCGCTCCCTCTCCCCGTTCTTACGGGGAGAGGGTTGGGGTGAGGGGCAGCCGCACGGGAGGTGCTGATGGTGAAACCTGTATCCCCTCACCTGGATGGCATCCGTCGATGCCATCCGACCTCTCCCCGCGAGAGCGGCAGGGCTATCGCATAGGAAAATACGGCTGTCGCGACAAACAATCCCGACTGTTAGTTACTCCGTCATGCCCGGGACAAGCCCGGGCATGACGATGTGGAGATATACGAACGCGCCACTCCCATCGCAAAATGCGATAGCCCTGGCGGGGCGAGGTGCACTGCGCGCGCCGCAACAGACTACGCGATAGCGTAACCGCTCACCGTCCCTTGAAATTCGCGAAGCGGCGCTCCTCGGTGGCCTTCACGCCTTCCTTGAAGTCCTCCGTCGCGCGCAGTCTTGTCTGCTCCGCGAGCTCGTGCTCGGTCGCGGCCATCACGCGGTCGGCGAGGCCGGCGCGCATCGTGGCGCGGGTCGAAAGCAGGCCGAGCGGCGAGCATTCGGCGATTTCTGAGGCGAGCTTCATTGCAGCGGTGCGCACCTGGTCCTGCGGCACGCATTCATTGGCGAGGCCGATCTTGTAGGCCTCCTCGCCGGTGACGCGGCGGCTGGTGTAGAACATCAGCTCGGCGTTGTTCTTGCCGATCAGCTCCGGCAAGGTCACCGTCAGGCCGAAGCCCGGATGGAAGCCGAGCTTGGTGAAGTTGGCGGAAAAGCGCGCCTCCGGGCAGGTGACGCGGAAATCGGCCGACACCGCGAGCCCGAGTCCGCCGCCGATCGCGGCGCCATGGACGGCGGCAACGACCGGCTTCTTGCAGCGGAAGATCCGCACCGCCTGCATGTAGAGATGGTTGATCGGCCCGAGGCTGTCGGCCGGATCGCCTTTGGCGCTTGCGGCTTCCTGGGCCTGCCGCGCCGGGTCGCCGAAATTGGCGCCGGCGCAGAACGCCTTGCCCTGCGCGGCGAGCACAGAGGCGCGGATCTCGATGTCGCGATCGAAGCCTTCGAGCGCATCCGCGATCTGGTTGATCAGTGAAATGTCGAAGAAATTGAGCGGCGGCCGACGGATCTCGATCAGGCCGACATGGCCATGGATCTCGACGCCGATGTCAGGGAAGTGGGTCATGTGGATCTCCGATGAGCGTCTCAATGATTTCGCGCTGCGTTTGTGACCAGGCTGCCGCGCAGTCGCCGGTCTGCTCCCTCTCCCCGTTCTTCACGGGGAGAGGGTGGGGTGAGGGGCAGACGCACGGGAAGTGTCCGTGGTGAGACCTGTACCCCCTCACCCGGATTGCATCTGACGATGCAATCCGACCTCTCCCCGCAAGCGGGGAGAGGTAAGAAGCACCATCACCGCAGTCCCAGCCCGCGCGCGATGATGCCGCGCAGCACCTCCGTGGTGCCGCCTTGGATGGTCAGCTTCGGCGCGGTGCGGATGGCGAAGGTCAGCTGGTTCTCCAGGGTCTCGCGATTGCCGGCGTCCTCCTCGACGAAGGCGGCGAGGTCGCGGACACGATGCGGCAGCTGCTGCTCCCACACCGTGCCGACGTCCTTGACGATCGAGGCCTCGACCACCGGCTCCTTGCCGGCGTGCAGCATGCCGGCGACCGACACCGACATGCGCCGCATCGCATGCAGCTGCGCCACCAGGCGCCCGATGCCCTCGGCGCTGCGTGTGTCCGGATCGGGACCCACCGCGCGCACCAGCTCGGTCAGCACGTAATAGGTCTCCAGGAAGCGCTCCGGTCCGGAGCGTTCATAGGCGAGCTCGGACGTCGCCTGCTTCCAGGCGCCGTCGATCTCGCCGAGCTGATGATCGTCCGGCACGAAGGCGTCGGTGAAGACGACCTCGTTGAATTCCTTTTGTCCGGTGATCTGCGGAATCGGATTCACCTTGATGCCCGGCGATTTCATGTTCACCAGGAACTGCGTCAGGCCGTGCCGCCGGTTCTCCTTGGTGGCCGGCGACGTGCGGAAGATCGCAATCATGTAGTCGGCCATGTGCGCCGACGTCGTCCAGATCTTGGAGCCGTTGATCAGCCAGCCGCCCTCGGTCTTGGTCGCCCGCGTCTTGGCCGCGAACAGGTCGGAGCCGGAGTTCGGCTCGCTCATGCCGATCGCGAAGCACAGCTCGCCACGGCAGATGCGCGGCAGGATGTCCATCTTGATGTGCTCGGGCGCGTAGCGCAGCAGGATCGGACCGCTCTGGCGGTCGGCGACGAAGAAGCGGCGCACGGGCGCGTTGGCAACGCGCATCTCCTCGGTTACGACATAGCGCTCCAGGAAGGTGCGCTCGTGGCCGCCATATTTCTTTGGCCAGGTCATGCCGATCCAGCCACGCTCGCCGACCCGCCGCGAGAACTCTCGGGCATCGGCGTCCTCGCGCAACGGCTGGAACGGATTGAAGGTGCCGGCGGCGATCTCCTCGGCGAGGAACGCGCGCACCTCCTTGCGCAGCTCCTCGCATTCCCCAGGCAGGCGGATCGGATCGAAACGGAGCGCGGTCATGGGCTATCCTTTTCGTGCAGCTCTCA
The DNA here is from genome assembly GCF_032377575.1 of Bradyrhizobium sp. SZCCHNS2022. Classification (NCBI taxonomy): domain Bacteria; kingdom Pseudomonadati; phylum Pseudomonadota; class Alphaproteobacteria; order Hyphomicrobiales; family Nitrobacteraceae; genus Bradyrhizobium; species Bradyrhizobium sp. SZCCHNS2022. Next base: position 6,362,508 of record NZ_JAUHHZ010000001.1, read on the forward strand.
GCGTGAGGCGACCAGCGGCCACAATTCGTCGGCGCCGCGGGCGGCGACGCGTTGGCCGAGGGCCACGGCCCAATGGCTCTCGGAGCCGAAATCGTCGCGCCAGGCGAGCGCCCGCAAGGAGAAGCGGTGCAGGATGTGCTCGGTGGTGAAGCCGATCGCGCCATGCACCTGATGGGCGATCGCCGCGCCCCTCTCGGCGGCTTCGGCGCAGCGGATCTTGGCTGATGCAGCTTCGAGGAATATCGCGTCGTCAAACGCCTCTCCGCGCGCGATCGCATCCGCGGCGGAGGTCGCGGCAGCGCTCGCCGCAGCGCTCTCGCCGGCGAGGCGCGCGAGATTGTGCTGCACCGCCTGGAATTTGCCGATCGGCTTTTCGAAGGCGACGCGCTCGCCGGCATAGCGGACGCTGATCTCCAGCAACGCATCCAGCGCGCCCGCGATCTGCAGGCCCCGCACGACGCCGCCCATCAGCATCAGGCGGTCCTGATCGAAGCCGGCCGGCGCGCGCTTCATCGCCACGGGTGCGACCTTGTCGAAGGTGACGGTGTCGCTGGGATCATTGGCGAGCGACAGGCCGGCATCGATGCGCAGCCCGGCCGCTTCGACCAGGGCAATCGAGACGTCGTCTCCGTCATGCGCGACCACGGCCACATGCCTTGCATTCTTCGCGAACGGCACGCCGCGCGCGCGGCCGGACAGCGTGCCGTCGGCGTTGCGCGTGATCCGGTCGTTCGGGCGCGCCGGCGCGATTGTCATGACGCCGTCGGGCGAAGCGATTCCGCCCTGCTGCAGCAGCCAGCCGGCCAGCAGCGTCTCGGCGAGCGGCACCGCCACTGCGAAGCGCCCGGCGGAATTGATCACGGCGAAGCCGTCGGCGAGATCGACGCCGGCGCCGCCGAGCTCCTCGGCGACCCAGGCCAGCGGCAGACCGGCCTCGCTCAGGGCCCGCCACAGCGGCGCCGCCCAGCGTCCGTCCTTGTCATGATTGATCGTCTGCGGGTCGGCGAGATCGGCGAAGATCTTCTCCGCGGTCGCAACCACGATGTTGTCAGCGTCCGCCACGGCGTTCCTCGTGCTGATTGTTCTGCCGCACGGCGTCGCAGTTGCGCGCCGCGCCGGATGTTTGCGTCGCATGATGAGCGCAGTCACGGGTCCTGACAAGCGCTGCGCATCGCAGGGCGCCGTCCGTTCGCCGCATGGACCCGGCGATTTCCGCAGCGCGGAGATTGCTTGGATCTTTCAGTCGCGATGGTCTGATCCCTTTGTTTGAACGTGATCTTTTCGGAAAACCGGTTTCCACTTTTCCGGATCATGCTCTAAGAAGCAACGATCTGAGAATGAGACGCGGGAAAGCAGGGAGAAGCGGAATGGCGGTGGAAGGTCTGTGCGCGATCGTGACGGGTTCGGCCTCCGGCCTGGGTGCCGCGACTGCACTGCTGCTGGCCAAGGCCGGCATGCGCATCGTCGTGAACTATTCCAACAGCAAGACGGAGGCCGAGCAGACGGCCGATCTCTGCCGCAAGGAAGGCGCGGAAATCGTGGTCGTGCAGGGCGACGTGTCGCGCGACGAGGATTGCAAGAGGATCGTCGCGGCCGCGGCGCCGTGGGGGCGTCTCGACGTGCTCGTCAACAATGCCGGCACCACCAAGCACGTCCCGCATGCGGAGCTCGATGGCCTGTCGGCCGAGGATTTTCAGCGCATCTTCGCCGTCAACACCATCGGACCGTTCCAGATGGTGCGCGCGGCGCGGCCGCTGCTCGAAGCCGCTGCCAAGCAGACCGAACGCGCCTCCGCCGTCGTCAACGTGTCGTCGGTGGCCGGCATCAGCGGCGTCGGCTCGTCGATCGCCTACGCCGCGAGCAAGGGGGCGCTGAACACCATGACCCTGTCGCTGTCGCGCGCGCTGGCGCCTGCGATCCGCGTCAACACGGTATGCCCCGGCTATATCGATACGCCCTGGTTCACCAAGGGCCGTGGCGAGGCCGGCGCCAAGCAGGTCCGCGACGCCGTGGTGGCGCGGGTGCCGCTGCGTACGGCGTCATCGGCCGAGGACATCGCGCAACTGGTCGTCTTCCTGGCCAGCCCCGCATCCGGGCAGATGACCGGCGAGGTCGTGCGCATGGATGCGGGGATGCATCTGCTGGGATGAGATCGCCGTCATTGTGAGACCTGCAAACGACGACGCAATCCAGACCTCATCTGTAGGCCATGGATTGCGTCGCGGCGCTCGCAATGACGGGGTGAGGGCTGCTACCGGTTGAAGTCGCGGATCGTGCCGCTGGCGACGAGCCGGTTCCAGATGAACAGCACCGCCACCGCGCCGATCGTGGCGGTGATGAAGCCGGCGCCCTGGTTCGGACCATAGTGTCCGATCGCCTGTCCGATCGCGGTGGCGAGGAAGGCGCCGACGATGCCGAGCACGGTGGTCAGGATGAAGCCTGAGGGATTGTTCGGCCCGGGTGACAGCAGCCGCGCCAGCAGGCCGGCGACGAAGCCAACGATCAAAATGTAAATCATGAGATCATCCTTGCCTGAAGGTCGCGCTCAGATCCGGCCCGAGAGCTCGTGCTCGGTCGGCAGCCGCCCGTCCGGCGTCAGCTGATCGATCACCTTCGGCAGATACTGGCTCAGCCCGCTGAGCAGCTCATCGCGCGACAGGCCGCTCTGCGCGGTGAGCTGATCGATCTGGTCGGCGCCGAGCGCGTTGGCGAGATCACCCGGCGAGATCGGCTTGTTCTCGCCGGGACTCACCCACGAGTTCGCCGTGTCGCCATGACCCTTCTCCTGGAACTGGCGCAGGAGATCGCCGAGTCCGCCGGACAGCACGCTGCCGGCTGCGCCGCCTGCGAGCAGGCCGCCGAGACCGCCGGCAATGATGTTGCCCAGGCCGCCACCGAGCGCGCCGCCGAGCGGCCCGCCTTGTTGGCCGGTCGGCTGGGGCGGCGGAACTGGCGCTGGAGCTGCATTCGGCTGCCGGCTGCCTTGCGAGAAGTGCTTCACGGCTTTCCAGGCCAGCAGCGCGAGGATCGCCATCGTCATCGGCGACATGCCGTCGTTCTTCTGTGTCGTCGGATGATCGGGCCCGTTCGGGCCGTTCTGCATGCCGTTGAGAATGTCGAGTAGACCCATGACCTGCCTCCTGCGCCCCACGCGCGTAAAGCTATGGCGTTGCTCGGATCGTTACAAGCGGCGGCCAGACGCCGCAGACGGGGGAATGCATACGCCATCGCGGCCGCCGCTGTCGGAACTCCGCGTGCGCATCATGTTGTGGCGTGGCGCAGATGACGGCGCGATGAACGGGAGCGGGCAGGCACACGCCGCCGTCGCAGGCGGCCGGTGTCCGTTCTCCGTGTCAGGTTCTTGGCGTCAGTTCTTGGCGTCGGCGCGCTTCGGCGACTTCGCGGCCGGTCCCGCCGCCGTCTGGCTTGGGCCGGTGAACATCCGCTTCAGCTCATCGAGCTTTTCGGACAGGACTGGAAAATTGCACGAGAACGAATCGCGCCTGCCGCCATCCTTGGCGCAGTGGGCCGCCTTGATCCGGGCGCGCGCCTCGGCGGTGGCGCCGGGCGGCACCTGGCCGGGCTGCGCTGCCGCAGCAGGCGGCTTGCTCGGTCGGGGCAGCGGTGGCGGCGCCGGCATCGCCGGCTTGGGCGGCTCGATCGCGGCGCGCGCCGTCATGTCCCTGAGCGAGGTCGACTGCAGGCCCTGCGGCTGCGGCCGCGGCATCATGGCCGAGCTCATATTGGCGTGGCGCTGCCGCTCGAGATATTGCGTGTATTGCTGATCGATGAACTTCTGCTCTTCCGGCGTCGGATTGGGACCGGCGATGTCGAAGCTGCGGTCCTGCATGAAGTCGTAATAGACATAGCCGCCGCCCGGCTTCCGTCTCCCGGCAAATTTGGCGTTGCATTGCGCCATCGCCGCAGTCTTCTCTTCCTTCGTGGCGGATTTCTCCGCTGCGTCGGCGCATTCCTCGAAATCAGTCGGGGAGCGGCTCCACCACTCCGCATGCGCGCGTTGTAGTTGAATGGCCGACACGCAGCTGATGGCAGCAAAGACCAATACTGGCAGTTGGGGTCGGTACACGAACGGCAATCCTCAGCGTCTCCTCGCCTCAGATGACCGCAGATTGTCGCCAATTTGCGGCGGTGTGTGACTCCTATGCTGCGCAATTTTCGACTTTGTTCGTTCAACGCCCGGGTTCCGTGATCCCATTGCCACAGTCGGGCCGGCTTTGGCGGCTTGGCGGTGCGCGAATCGCACCTTGCTGTGGCGTCCGGACGATAGGCTGTGGCCTTCGCGTGATGACGGGCATCATTCTACCACTTTCGTCCCGTCGAGGTTGACGAATCTAATCTTGACGCTGGCAAGATCATCGTTGACGCAGGCGGGGCGATGCCGTTATGCTTTATCTTGACACTGGAAAGATGGCGGCGCGCTTGGCGCGGAGGAGGCAGGTATGAAGGTGTTCCTGACGGTCAAGCTGGCGCTGCTACCCTTCGTGGTGTTCTGGGCTTTGCTCGGCTGGCATCAGCCGAGCTGGGCGGTGTGGTCCGCGCTCGCGCTGTCTCTCGGCGGCAATCTGTGGCGCGCGACGCGGTCGGAACTCGCGTTGCTCGAGCTCGGCAGCCTCGCGCTGTTCGTCCTGCTGGCCATCGCCAACGATGTCGCGCCGGGCTGGACCGCGATCAACTCGCTGTGGCTGTCTTTCGCGGCGCTCGGTGTGATCAGCTTCGGCTCGCTCGCCGTCGGCCGGCCCTGGACGGCCGACTATTCCCGCGGGAGCTATGCCGACAGCGCGTCGACACCGCAATTCCAACTGATCAACATGTTGATGACGGGGCTGTGGGGCGCCTTGTTCCTGGTGCTCGGCCTCTGCCGCTGGGCCGGCGTGTCATCCTGGATCACGACTGCGATCGTCGTCGGCGGAGCGCTCGTCTCGATCTTTGGCCCGCGCTTCGCCATCCGGCAGGCCTTGCAGCGGATCCGGGCGTCCCGCGAGGATCATCATTGGCCGGCGCCGGACTTCTCCGGTGCCGCGAGCGCCGATTGCGACGTCGCGGTGATCGGCGCCGGCATCGGCGGTCTTACCGCCGCGGCGCTGCTTGCCGAATCCGGACTGAAGGTGAAGGTGTTCGACCACCACGTCGTGCCCGGCGGCTTCTGCCACAGCTATCTGCGCAAGGCGCATCACGACAACAAGCCGGTGCTGTACCGCTTCGATGCCGGACCGCATGATTTCTCCGGCGTCTGGCCCGGCGGCCCGGTCGACTGCGTGCTGCGCCGGCTCGGTGTCGCCGATCGCATCCAATGGAAGCGCGTCACCCATTCCTACCGGCTTGCCGGCCGCCGCATCGACGTGCCCGAGGATTGGAGCGCCTATGTCCGGCTGCTCTGCGAGGCGTTTCCTGCCAGCGCCGACGGGCTCGTCAAGCTGTTCGATACGATTCATGCGATCTTCCAGAGCATGTATGCGACCGGACAGGGCCGCAGCGGCATTCCCGGGATGCCGGAATCGATCGAGGAGATGCTGGCCTTCCCGCGCAAGCATCCGCAGGCGTTCCGCTGGATGAACCGCCCGTTCGACGAGCTGGTCGCCGCGCATGTCTCCGATCCCGAGCTGATCGCGTATCTCAATGCGCTGTCGGGCTATCTCGGGGACGGCAGCGAGCGGCTGAGCTGTGCGCAGATGGTCCCGATCTTCGGCTACTACTTCAAGGGCGGCTTCTATCCGGTCGGCGGCTCCGGTCACCTCGCCGACATCATGGCCGAGGCGATCACCGCGCGCGGCGGTGAGGTGCATTTGAAGTCCAAGGTCGCGCGGATCCTGGTCGAGCAGGGCCGTGCCGCCGGCGTGGTGCTCGGCAATGGCCGCACGATCCGCGCGCGCGCGGTGGTCTCGAACGCCGATCTCGGCCGGACCTTCACCGAGCTCCTCGGCCCCGACGATCTGCCCTCGGCCTTCCGTGAGCGCACCCGCAGCCTCACGCCGGCGACGTCGTGCTTCTCGGTGCATCTCGGTCTCGACGTCGTGCCGGACATCGCTCCCGCCACCCATCTCGATGCGCCGATGGGGATCGGTCTCGCCGTGATGTCCAAGCTCGATCCGTCGGCGGCGCCCGAGGGACACGCGACGATGACGATCATCACGCTCGTTCCTCACGACGAGGCCAAGGGCTGGTTTCAGGCCGAGGGCGGCGACGACTGGAAGGCCTGGCGCCGCTCGAAGGACTACGAGGCGCGGAAGCAGCAGCTCGGCGATGCCATGGTCGCCGCCGCCGAGACCGTCATTCCAGGCCTGTCACAGCACATCGTCTATCGCACCGACGCCAGCCCCGTGACCTATGCGCGCTACGACCTCGCCAGCGCCGGCTCGATCTATGGCGTGGCGCGCTCGGGGCGGCTCAAGGGTGCCAAGGCGCCGCTGCGCAACCTCGTCATCGCCGGCGGCGGCAATGCCGGCGCGGGCGTCGAGGCCGTGGTGATCTCGGGTGCGGAGGCGGCCGAGGCGCTGGTGCCCGGGCTGCTGTCGCGCAAGCCGATGGCTGCGGTCAAGCCGCAGCCCGAGCTCGCGGTGGCCTGAAGGAGCGCAGCGCGGAGGGCGGTTTCGGAGAGACGATCGCCTCGTCGCGAGAGCATGACACCGGCCGGCCTGCTCGCCTGCGCTGACGGTGGGGGGCTGGTAGAGCCATTGCGACGGGCCCGGGCGTGCGTCCGTCCGGTCCCAGCCGTCGGAGCGTGCGGATCGAAATACCTCGTGATCGTGCTATGCGTCAGTGCTCGCAGCGCCGAAGTGAGCCCATCCGGCCACGGTGGCTGCGTTGCCCGTCTCGAAGATGGGCAAGACCGGTCGGTGTCGGCATGTTAAGAGGGGACATTCTTGCAGTGACCCTCGGAAATGGGCATGGCCATGGGGTTTATTTTGTCGATGGGCGCGATCCTGCGCCTCTTCGTGATTCTGACGTTGATTTCAGTCTGGTCGGCATCGGCGAGCGCCGAGAAGCGCATCGCGCTGGTGGTGGGCAACTCGAACTATCAGAACGTCACGCCGCTCGGCAATCCACGCAACGATGCCCGGCTGATGGCTGAGACATTGCGCTCGCTCGGCTTCTCGCTCGTCGCTGGCGGCCCGCAGATCGATCTCGACAAGGCGGCCTTCGACGCCGCGCTGCAGAAGTTCGGCAACGCGATCATGGGGGCCGACGTCGCGCTGTTCTACTATGCCGGTCACGGCGTGCAGGTCGCGGGCCGCAATTTCCTGGTGCCCGTGGCGGCGAACCCGACCAAGGAGGCCGACGTCTACCTGCAGATGGTCGACACCAACGTCGTTCTCAGCCAGATGGATGGCGCCGGGACCAAGCTCAACATCGTCGTGCTCGATGCCTGCCGTAACAATCCGTTCGGCGGGCGCGGCTTCCGTGCGACCGGCGGCGGGCTTGCCCAGATGCAGGCCCCCGAAGGCACGCTGATCTCCTATGCCACCCAGCCCGGCAACGTGGCGCTGGATGGCGAAGGCGGCAACAGCCCCTATTCCAGCGCTCTCGCCGCGACCATCCGCAAGCCCGGGCTTGGCCTGTTCGAGGCATTCAACGAAGTCGGACTCGCCGTGAAGAAGTCGACCGGCGGCGCGCAGCAGCCCTGGGTGTCGTCCTCGCCGATCGCTGGCCGATTCTATTTCACTGGCCGATCCGAAGCCGAATCCCCGGCCGCGCCGGCGCAGCCGCCGGTCTCCGCCGCCGATCGCATGCGGGAGGATTTCGAGCTGGCGCAGAAGCTCGGAAAGCGGGAGGTCTGGGAGGCCTTCCTGAAAACCTATCCGGACGGCTTCTATGCGAGCATTGCGCGGTCGCGCCTGGACGAGATCAAGTCGAAGGTCGCATTGGCCGCGCCGTCCGAGTCCCTGCCGCCGCCCCCGACACCGCAGCTGCGGTCGATGGCCGGCGTTTGGACGGGCAGCTATTCCTATGCGAATGGCAGCCAAGTCCCCTTCACCTTCAACTTCGGCACGGCTGGTTGTGCCGGACGGGCCGAAGAGGTGAACACGTTCGGCAACCGCAGCGCGCCGAAGCTGTTCGCCAATCTCGCCTGCTCGTCCGCGTCCCTGGTGCCGGGCCAGACCGTCACCATCACCAAGACCTACGACGGCACCGGCGGCGTCTCGCACGCGGTGAGCTATGTCGGCAGGATCTCTGCCGATCTACGCAGCATCAGCGGACGCTGGTCCCTCAGCGGGGCGAGCGGCACGTTCACGATGTCGCGGTGAGCTACGGCCGCTGGCCGCTCCGAATCCGCGCTTGCAGGACGATTTGTTTGAAGCGATCATCCTCGCGGTATTTGTCGATGTCGACCTCCTGGTCGATCCAGGTCAGCGTGGCCTGACGGTTGATCTGCAGCGATCGTTCCAACGCTGCATAGAAATCGTCGTCCCGGCCAGCGACCGCATAGAACCAGGCGATGTTCGTAATGAAGCTGTCCCGTGGCTGCAGGCTCGGTTCAAGCGCCGCAAAAAGCCGCAGCCCCTCATCGCGCTGCCCATTGTGAATGAGGTAGCCCGCCGTAACGAGTTCGATCTGCCTCGACGTGTCCGGATCGTCGTCACTGAGTTCTGCGGCACGTTTCAGGCTTTCCAGCGCCCGTTGAACCTGCCGGTCGTTCTTTTGCATGATTGCAAGCCGGAAAAGGCTCTCTGCGGTGGGGGCGAGATCCACGGCCTGCTGCATCACCGCCCGGGCGCTGGAGAAGTCGTGAAGCGCCCGGTAGGCTCCCGCGAGACGCGCGAGGAAGTAGGGCTTGACCGTCTTCGGTATCCGCTCCATCGCGCCAAAAAGCAGATCGCGCTCGCGCTCGTAGTCTCGCGCGCGCTCGGCGGCAGCCGCATCGTCGTAGATGCTTTGAAAGTCGAAATAGTTCTCCTTGAACGTACCGTAGCGCGACTTGTCCAGCGCTTCCTGCGTCGTATAGAGCTCGGCGTCGATACGCTGCAACTTTTCGACCAGCGGGCCGACAGTCGAATCCGACGGTTTCAAGATCACCGCATTGAGTTCGGTGGCGGCATCCTTCTTTTGATTCTTCAGGCGTTCGATCTTCTCTTGATGCTCGGCCTGCCGTTTGCTCAAGGCGGCGTAGTACTTCTCCCAGATCTCCTGAAGGGTCTTCGATAGCGCGACCGATTTCATGTAGTCGGCGAAATCCACGCGGACGGTGATGTCCTTGTCCATCGCCATGGTCTGGAACTTGTGAAGGTATTCCACTTCGACCTGCTTGTCCTGCAGGCCGAGCGCATGGTCGCTCTTGGCGCGCTCCAACTCGAGCTGTGCGGTTCGGTATTGCTGATTGAGCACAAGGGTGATCAGGCCAAGCGCGAACGTGCCGAACAGGAATTTGGCCAGTCCGATGTAGATGTTGAGGCGCTCGAGAGACGGATCCTTCTTGGCGCCGGAAGCCTTGGGCCGAGCGCCGACCTTTTCCAATTTCTCAACCAAAGTCATCAGCGTCTCCACCAGTAACAGTGGCTCAGACACAATAAATCCTGCAATGATTGTATTGTAGCTTCGGTGGCACCGCCGCGCAACCGCGGAACGACGTTGCAACTAAGAAGAAGCCCGGCGCGCTCTCCGCGGCCGACCTGAAATTCGGGACCCGGGTTGCGGCTTGGCGTTCGGGCAAAGAGGACTAAGGCGTGAGCAGATACATCAGCAGCGTCCGGCCGACCGCCTGAAGGCTGTCGGCCGAGCATTTGTCGAGCGTGTCCTGCGTCGTGTTGAAATGGGGTTCGTAGTCGAAATCGATGACGAGGAAGCTCGGAATACCGACCTGCGCGAGCGCCGTGTGGTCGTCGCTGATCGGGTACGCGGTCGGCTTGGTGAGAAAAGCCTGGGAAGCGATGCTCTGGCCGATGCTCCAGAACTTCTTGACCTCGGCGGGCGCCGATCGCAGCGACATCGGCTCGGGCATCAGTGCGAGATCCTTGTCGCAGACCATGTCGAACACGACCGCCTTTTCGGGTTTGCGGTCGGGATAGTACTCCTTCAGGTTCGCCGCGAAGTGCGGTGAGCCGAGCGCTCGCCACATGGGATCACCTGCGCCCAGCGCGCGGGGCCCTTCCTCGCCGTCGAAGAAGATCATGTCGATGCCGACCTCGGCCTTCGGCAGCAGGGACAATACGCGTGCGGTTTCCAGCAGCACGGCGACGCCCGATGCGGAATTGTTGGCTCCCGGCATCGGCTCTTTCGGGTTGTTGGCGTCGCGATAGGCGTGGATGATGCTGTCGTAGTGGGTGGCAACGATCACGCGGCGCGGATTCTGCGGCTGAAAGCGGGCGATAATGTTGGTCAGCCGCAGGACCCGCCCGTCGTCGCTCTTGAAGGCGAAATTCTGGGTCTTCACCACCTCGGCCGCCGTCTTTGCCATGGCCGCCTTGATGTAGTCGATGGTCTGCTGATGCCCCCGCGTCTCGATCGCGCGGGGGGTGAAGCGCAGCTGGTCGGCGATGTGCTCCATCGCCCGGCGTCCGTCCCACTGCTCGATCCGCGCATCGGAGGCCGTGGCGGCGCTGACGCCGAGCACGGCCGCGGCAATCGCCGCGAGGGCGCAGCTGAGGACAGAGCATACACGGATATGGGCTGCCTTGCTCCCGGTCACGGCCGCGGGCTCTTCCGTTCGAACGGAATGAACAGGATGCCGGCACAGCCCGCCAGCGCCACCGCGAAGTAATAGGTGATGGCACGCGAGCCGATCGTCGGGATCAGCATGAAAGTCGTGACCAGCGTGCCGACGACGTTGCCGATGGTCGAGACGCCATAGACGAGACCGGCAACGCGGCCCGCCTCGGCGGCCGAGCGGGTCAGCAGGCTGACGGCGATCGGCGAGAATGTCCCCAGCAAGGTCAGCGGCACCAGCAGCAGCGCGGTCGAGGCGAGCAGCGTCGCGGCAGGACCGTCGCCGATGGTGTCGAGGATGTCGGCCATGACCGTGTCGGCGGTCGCCGGCACCACCGCCATATAGGCGGCGGCGATCAGGATCATGACGCCGATCGTGCGCGTCGTCGGCTGGCGGTCGACGATGGCGCTGCCGGCGAAATAGCCGATCGCGAGCGCGCACAGCACGGTCGAGATCAGGCTCGCCCAGGCGCCGATGCCGCTGCCGAAATAGGGATTGAGATAGCGGCTGCCGAGCATTTCGAAGCCCATCAGCACGCAGCCGACCAGGAACGAGCAGACGTAGATCGCCAGCAGGCCGGCGCGGGAGACCGGCGCGCTCACGGCAGCTTCCTGTTGTGGCGTTCGATCGTCTTCAACGCCTCGACCGGCGCGAAGTCGTCGGTCAGCACCTTGGCCTTGGCGTCGATGACCTGGCCATTGTCGATGTCGATGCGCTTGCGCTGCGCCAGCATGTCGGCGAGCTTGTAGCGGAAGCCGAATTCCTTGTCGCGCTCCTGCGCGACGGCGGCGAGATCCTCCGCCTTCCGCTCGTCGCCGGGATAGCCGACCATGACGATGTTGCCGCCGGCCTCGTAGAAGTCGACCTGCGGGAACACGCTGTGAATGGTCTTCACGGCGGCATCGAACAGCATTGTCGAGGGCTCGACGTTCTGCGCCACCACGCCGCCCTCGGCGAGATGATCCTTGACGAGCTGATAGAATTCCTTGGTCAGCAGGTGGAACGGCACGAACGGGCCGCGATAGGCGTCGATCAGGATGATGTCGTAGCGCTCTTTCGATTCCTGCACGAACAGCCGGCCGTCGCGGTTGGCGACGTGGAAGTTCGGCTCCTCCTTGATGCCGAAATATTTCTTGGCGAACTCCAGCACGGTCGGGTCGAGCTCGACCGAGGTCACCTGCACCTTGGGCAGGAAACGGTGCAGGTACCAGGCCGTGCGGCCGCCGCCGAAGCCGATCTCCAGGATCGAGCTCACGTTCTTGGCGTACATCACGCTGGCGGTCATGAAGCGGGTATAGTCGACCGGCAGGTCGAGCTCGTCGCGGGTGTTGTAGACGCTCTCGGTATAGATGCGCCGGTTGTGACCGAACGTCATGCTGCGATAGGGGCCCTGCTCATAGACATAGATGTTGTTGTAGAGCGACTCCTTGGACTCCAGCAGATTGCGGGTATCTTGCGCCTGGCTCGCGGCGACGGAGAGGCAGCCCGCAAGCATGCCGAGAATGACCGACCGGATGAGCATCACGAATCTGCTTCCTCAACGCTGGATCTGCCGCCGGAACATCCGGAGCGGATCCGGCGGCGGCAATGTTTGTGGTGGCGACGGCAGGGGACTATCCTGGCGCCTGCCGGGCGCCCGCTCTCTTAGACCATCGGGCGGCGGACGGATAGAGTGGGCTGCGCGCGGAAACGAGGGTGTGATCGTGTTGAAAAGGCTCGCGATTGCGCTCGCCTTGCTGGCCGGCTGCGGCGCTGCTGCGGCCGCCGAGATCGCGTTGCCGCTGGCGGCGCAGCGACAGACGATGGCGGCAAATCTCGCCCGGCAGGTCGCGACGTGCAGCCGCCGCGAGGACACCAACCACCCGGCGTTCAGGGGATGTGTCGACTGGCATTCGGCGGTCCACGGCGTCTGGGCGCTCATCGCCTATCAGCGGGCAACGGGTGACCGTCAATATCAGCCCCTCGTGGCTTCCATCCTGGCGCCCGACAGGCTCGCGTCGGAGCGCCGGTTGCTGCGGCAATCGCCGCAATTCGAAATGCCGTATGGCCGCGCCTGGTTCCTGCGGCTCGCGATCGATCACCGGAAGCTCACCGGCTCCGACGATCTCGTGCCGTTTGCGGACGAGGTTGCGGGGACGCTGCGACAATATTACCGGGGCCGCCGCATCGATCGCTTCGCCGGGGAGTATCGCAGCGACAGCTGGGCCCTGACCAATCTGCTCGACTATGCGCGGGCCCGCGGTCTTGCCGATCTCGAAACCGAGGTGATCGGCTGGATCCGCCCCAGCTTCGTCGACGCCGACCCAGAATGCTCCTATGGGCGGGAGCAGCGACAATTCATGGCGATCTGCAGCAACTGGGCGGCGCTGGTCGCCAGGGTGCTGAGCCGGGCGGACTATGCCGCCTGGCTATCGCGCTTCGTCGCCACGAACGGGCTGCCGAGCCCGATCGAGCGTCCGGCGACCGACCACGAGTTTGGATTGAATTTCAGCCGGGCCTGGGGGCTCTGGGACATGTACGAGGCGAGCGGGCGCCCCGACATCGCCGCCGCGTATGCAGCCCACGTCGAGAATGGCTACCGGCCGGCGTCGAACTGGAGCGGCTCTTATCTGGCGGTCGGTCACTGGGTCGCCCAGTTCGGCCTGTACGCCGTGCAGCCCCTGTTCGGAGTGACGGCCGGGCGATCCCTGAACGGCGGTGAGCGGAACTGAAAGCATGGATTGCCCCCGGGGCCGGGCTGTTCGGCGGTCTGCTACGGTGCTGGTCCGGGGCAGGGCCGACCTGGCGGCCGGAGAGGCTTCCGGTCGGTGCCCGGGTCTGCTATGGAGGCATCGAAGCAGTTGCACGTCGGTGCAGGCTCCGGTCCCGTAGCTCAGCTGGATAGAGCGGCGGTTTCCTAAACCGTAGGTCGCATGTTCGAGTCATGCCGGGATCGCCATCTGCCGCTGTCCAGATGCTGTCGACATTTCCTTCTTCCGTGAGGGAGCACGTCCGCCGCCACCGCTCCTGTGGCACTGCAGCTCTCGTCGTTGGTCTTGCGCTGCCGAAGCGTAATCGGCGTGCCTGTGAAGGTCGCTTATCGAGATCGTTGGTAGCGCCCTGCGCATCATCCTCGTTTTAATTGAAGCGCACCACCGCGCGTGGTAGCCTTGGCTTTTATATCATTGGCTCGCCGTGATCTCCGGCGTGCGCAAATCGAAATTTCCGATGAGCGATTCCCTTGATGCCCGTGCAAAGTCCCGTGGCCGCTCCAGGAAGGGGACGCCGGAAGAGCGGCATGAGCAAGCCGTGCTGCGATGGGAGAAGCGGAAGCTTGCGGACACCCACGTCCGCCGCATCGGGCAGGGCGAGAGCGATGATTGGAAGGGCATCGGTCTTTCAGGCGGCGGGATTCGCTCCGCGACCTTCAGTCTCGGCGCGCTTCAGGCGCTGGTCGCCCACGGACTGCTCGCCAAGTTCGACTACATCTCGACGGTCTCGGGCGGCGGCTACATCGGCTCCTCCCTGCAATGGTGGTGGAGCGAGGCGCGGGCGAAAGAAGCTGCCGCTCTCGCGCAGGCCCCTGTCGCAGCGCAGGCAGCCGGTGGAGCGTCGCCCCCCGGCACGACGGTCGCTGCCGGGCCAAGAATCTATGGCGTGGACCGTGACAATTTCCCCTACGGTTGCGACCATCTGTCCAATCCGAACCTGTCGGACAGTCCTGACCAGAAGTGCAACCTCGCCTTCCTGCGCAATCACGGCAACTACTTGGTCTCCGGCCAGGGCATCACCGCCTTGTCGGGCATCTACGTCGTTCTCAGGACGCTGCTGATCAGCCTGATCGTGTGGCTGCCGTTGATCTTCTTTCTGTTCCTGATCGTCCAGGTCATCAACCTCGGGCTCACCTTCGTCATCGAGCACGTCTTCCCTGCGCTCGACCGGCCGCTGCCCGGATTTCCGGAGTCGTGGTTCACGTGGACCTGCATGGCCACCAAGCCGCAATGTCCGTTCGCGCTGCCTCCGCTGTATACGCTGGCGCTGGTGGCCTATGCGGTGGGGGTTCTGTTCTTCGTCTTCATGTCGTTGCTGTTCGCTCTCCTGACGCGCGTTCCGAGTGAAGTCGGCCAGGGTCCACGAGTCAGCATGGCTGCCGTGCTATCCGCCGCAGCGGGTGCTGCGATGATCATCGTGCCGATCTTGCTCTATTGGCGTCTGATCAGCTTCACCACGCTCGCGGTCATCGTCGCTTCGAGCCTGTTCGGGATCGTGCTGATTGCTCGATTCGTCTTCGAGTATTTCTTTCGCGGCTCCTCCGTCACGGCAAGCTATTGGTGGCGACGAACGCTCGAGGAATGGTTCGGCGTCATCTTCGCGATCGGCCTCGTGGTGCTGGTCGTCGGTTCGTTGCCCGTGCTGCCATTTTTCCTCGCTCAGAAGATCACCGCTTCCAGCGGTCCTTCGATCGTGTTCACGGCCTTCTTCACCGTTCTGAGCGGCGCGGCATCGGCGCTGTATGGCTACTATTCCTTCGTCAAGAAGATCGATGAGACCATCGCGGCGCGCGTGTTCGTGCCGCTCGGGGCCGCCATCTTCCTGTATGGCACGCTGACATTCGGCTATATCGGATCCGTCTTCGTCTTCGACGTCTTCTCTCAGAAGAACTCGCCGCTTCTCCCCGGCGGTCTTGCCTCCTACAAGTCGTTGATCGCCTATGCGTCGACGGTTTTCATCATCGTCGGTGTCGTCCTGAGCATTCGCGCCAACGTGAACCAGATCGGCTTGCATCGCTTCTATCGCGACCGTCTCATGGAAGCATTCCTGCCGTCGACGCTGGCGGTGAAGATCGGCCGGGCGACCTATTCACCCGTGGCCGACAGCCTCAATCTCGTCGACCTTCGATCGTCGTATTCGCCGTCCGCCCGCCAGGGATCCCCCGTTCCGTATCCCCTCATCAACACCTTCGGCCGGATCGTCAGGGACGTGGACCCCAGGATCGTCAATCGGGGCGGGGTGAACTTCATCCTGTCGCCCTTCTATATCGGCTCGCGTTCGACCGGCTGGGAGGACACCAAGTCATACACGGATGAGGACCGGTACGGTCCGCTGACGCTGGCGACGGCGATGGCGGCGTCGGGGGCGGCGGTCAACTCCAACGCCGGCTACATCGGCACCGGCTTCACCCGCAATCGTCTCGTCTCCGCCGTCATGACGATCCTGAACATGCGGCTCGGCATCTGGGTCGGCAATCCCTGGCTCAAGGGCAAACGACGCAGCCAGCCCGCCTATTGGAGCCCGACCCTGACGGCGGGTCTCCTGGGATATGGTCGGGCGCGGACCGGCGCCTTCATCGAGATCTCGGACGGCGGAAATTTCGAGAATCTCGGACTGTACGAGCTCGTGCGGCGCAAGCTGGGGATCATCGTCCTGATCGACGGTGAGGCTGATGCGACCATTGCGCTGCCCGCATTGGTGTCGGCTGCGGTCCGCATCAAGGAGGACTTCAAGGCAACCCTGACCTTCGAGCCCGCCGCCGGGGTCGATCGCCTGCTGCCGGTCGACAAGGAGGTCGGCTATCCCGCCGGCGCGCATTTCGCCAAATCGCCTTATGTGGTCGGACGCGTCCGCTATGAGGACGGCTCGCCGGACAGCATCGTGATCTATCTGAAGGCGACGTTGATCCGGGATCTCGACTTCACGACCGCGGGCTATCGCGCCGGCAGTCCGGATTTCCCGCACGAGACGACCCTGGATCAGTTCTTCGACCCGAGCCAGTTCGAAGCGTATCGCGATCTCGGCTTCCGCAGCGCGTCCATCATGATCAGGGAATTGGGGCTCGCGGGCTCCGGGTCCCATCGATTTCCGAGCCGGGATGAACTCTGGAGCAGCTATTCCAATCCTGGCGCCGCGAAGCCTGGTGCCACGGAGCCTAGTGCCAAGACAGCAGCAGGCTCGCCATCCCCGTCATGAGGATGATTGCGGCGAGCGTGCCGATCGCGAGCCGGAACCTGTCACCGGCTTCGGCGACGAGCTTCGTCATCGTGATCATCGCGGCGAGGGCCGCGAACAGCAGCGCAACGACGGCCTCGGCGGCGCTGCGGCCGAGCTGTGCGACCGTCTCGACGGCATCGCGCAGGCCCTCATAGATGTGGAGATCCTTGCTGATGCAGAACAGGATGAGCGTGACGATCCAGGCCGCAATCAGCCGCCGGGCCACGGCATCCCGCCTGGCTTCGGGCGTGGCGCGTGCGATCAGCAGGGACAATCCGTAGAGCAGGGCGACGGGCACGACCCCGACGATCCAGTACTCGACATCGTCGATATGCACCCGGCCGCCGGTGGCGATCGACTTCGCGATCACGAACAGCGCGCAGGCGGCAACGACCAGGCCGGTCTGCAGGATCGCGGGCCCAAATGAGGGAAGATGTTTCCGGCCCCCGGCCTCCTTCAGATCAGGCCGGCCTTCCGACGTCATGGTCAGTCCGTCCGTCATCGCCGCAAGCCTCGAGCCCGTTCGCCGTCCACCGAGCCGAAAGAATACTAAACAAGTACGGCTAAAGACGGATTAACGCGTGAGCTGGCGCGACAGTTCGTCCGCCCGGATCAGCCGGCCGCCCTTCGGCGCTCCCTCCAAATCATTGACACGAATGAAGAAATTTCTGCCGGTCGGTTTCACGCGAAGGGCGATGCAGGCCATCTTCTGCGCGTTCGTGCGATATTTGATGATGTCCACCCGCTGGTCGGCGAGGCCGACCGATCCGACCGCGGCGGCTCCACGGATGCTCAGACCGGCCATGATCTGGCTATGGAACCCGCCGCTCACCACGCTCGGGTCGAACGAGAACTGCGACCGGTTGCTGCGCCAGTCCCAGCGCAGCGGGGCGTCGAAAGTGGTGCTGTCGGTCGCGGCGTCGCATCGACCGCTGCGGCTGACATATCTGGTGTGAAATTCACCGAGGCTGCGGCCATCCTCATTGTCGGACGCGTCATAGCCGTAGTCGTGGTACCGGTCATATTCCAGCGCCGAGACCCGCCCGTCGAACGAGGACGGCTCCCTGCCCCGGCAGGAGTCGAATTCGGCCTGTTTGGCGCGATCGAGCTTGATCTTCTTGCGGGCGGGCTCGGGATCTTTCTCGCTGGTATCGATCTTGCGGCCGGTCTTGACGACGATCGCGCCCGACCGCGGCTCGTCCTGAAAAAATTCCCGCGTGACGTAGATCAGCTGGGCTTCCCTCCCGGAGAGCGAAAGGCCGCCGTCCGGCACGGCGGCCCATGTCTTGGTGTCCGGGTCCCAGTAGAACAGCTCCTGCGCAGCAAAGTCACTCATGAGCTGCGCCACAGGGGTGCAGAAATCGGCTTCGGCCGACGCATGTCCGCTCGGCGCAACCCATGCCAACGCAACAGCAAACAATTGGAACGACGTCGCCCTCGTGAGCTTCCTCATCACAACAGAGCCTCCCTGCCCGCAGCAGGAGCATATCGCGTCAACCATCGGATGAGAAGATGCGTGCGGCAACCATCGGGCTCGGCGGTGGCTGGACGAGGCGAGGCGGCTGCGACGGCCGGGATCGCCGCCTCTCCATTGCGACGTCTCATCCGTTCGCACGCCAAATCCGACCGGCTCGGGAATCGGGTGGAGCGCGGGGCCGCCGCATCGCAAATCTTCCGGGGCGCGACGGACGCATGCGCCCGTCCGCGCGGCGCGCGAAATTTGCCGCCGGCATGCATCACCCTGGAGAGCTTTCCCATGCACACGACCATCGAGCCGGGCATCCTCTATTTCGGGACGCCGGTCGTCCTGATCAGCACCGTCAACGAGGACGGCAGCTTCAATCTCGCGCCGATGTCGTCGGCGTTCTGGCTCGGCTGGCGCTGCATGCTCGGCCTCGCCGCGGGATCGAAGACGCCGCAGAACATGCGGCGCAGCCGCGAATGCGTGCTGAACCTGCCGTCGGCCGATCTCGTGGCCGCGGTCGATCGCCTCGCGCTCACCACCGGATCGGATCCGGTGCCGCCGATGAAGCAGCGCGGCGGCTATCGCCATGAGGCCGACAAGTTCGGCGCAGCCGGGCTGACGGCGATGCGATCCGAAACCGTCGCCGCGCCGCGCGTCGCCGAATGTCCCGTGCAGCTCGAGGCGCGGGTCGAGGCGGTGCACGGCATCGCCGACGACGATGCCGTGCTGAAGGGCCACATCCAGTGCTTCGAGGTCCGGGTGCAGCGCGTCCACGTCGACGGCTCCATCCTGATGGAGGGCGCGCGCGACCGCATCGATCCCGACAAATGGCGGCCGCTGATCATGAGCTTCCAGCAGTTCTACGGCCTCGGCTCCAGGCTCCACGATTCGCGGCTGGCAACGATCCCGGAGGCGGCCTATCGCACGCCGGATATCGTCCGCGCCCGCACCACCGCAAGCCTCGAGGCGGCCGCGAGCTGAGCGCTTCGTGCCGCGCGTCTCGCCTGAAATCGTCCGGCCGCACGTTCAAGCCTGCATCCGGTGCGAGACGTCGAGGACATCATGGGGGCTGTTTCTGTCGAGAGACTGCTGATCGAGGCAGCCGATCACTACAATGCAGGGCGGGCCGGCCTGGCCCAGGTCGTCTGCGGCGAGATTCTCCAGGCCGCGCCGGATCATCTTCCGGCGCTGCATCTCTCCGCGATCCTCGCCTTTGCCGATGGCCGCATGGCGGAGGGCGCAGCGCTGCTCGGACGCGTCTTCGCCAGGGATCCCAACCACGTGCCGGCCTATGTCACGCTGGGCGATGCCCTCGCTGTGAAAGGCGAGCGCGAAGGCGCTGCGGATGCCTTCGCGCGCGCCGCGGCGTTGCGGCCGCACGACGCCGCCATTCACAGCAAGCTCGGCACGGCGCTGCTCGAGCTGTCGCGCCTCGCCGACGCCGAGGCCGCCTACCGCCATGCCATCGAGCTCGACCCGGCACTGCTCCGCGCCCGCTGGAATCTCGCGCTCGCCCTGGCGCGGCAGGGCCGGCTCAGCGACGCCGAAGCCGCGTATCGCGCGCTGCTCGAACGCGACCCATCCTATCCCGAAGCCTGGCGGGCGCTCGCGCATGTGCTCGCCGAGCAGGCGAACGACGCGGCGGCCGTATCGGCCTATCAGCAGGCGCTCGCTGCGCGCCCGGGGGATGCGGGCCTGCATCTCAGCCTGGGCGATGTGCTCTACAAGCAGCGCGCCTTCACCGAGGCTGCGCTTCATTACCGCCGCGCTGCCGATCTCGCGCCCGGCGATGCCAGCGCGGCGCGGCTGCTCGGTCATGCGCTGCACGAGGCCGGCCGTTCAGCCGAGGCGGTCGACGCCTATCGCCGCGCGGCGGCGCTCGACCCCACCGATGTCGTCGTGCTCAGCAATCTCGGCGCCTGCCTGTGCGGCGCCGGGCAGCTCGACGCCGCCATCGCCGCCTGCGAGCACGCCCTGGCGCTCGCGCCCGATCACGCTCCGGCGCACACCAATCTCGGCATCATCCATGAGCTGCGCGGCGAGACCGGGCAGGCCGTCGCGGCGCATCGCCGCGCCGTCGCCGCCGATCCGTCCTACGGAAAGGGCTACGCCAATCTCGCGGTGGCGCTGCGCAATGCCGGCGACATCGACGATGCGTTGGCAGCGTCCCATTGGGCGGTCGCCCTCGCGCCCGGCGACGCGCTGGCGCGCTACAACCACGCGCATTTTCTCCTGATGTGCGGCGACCTCCCGGCCGGCTTCGCCGAGCACCGCTGGGGCCGCGACTGCCCCGATCTCTCCGCGGGCATGCCGCGCTTCGATGTGCCGGAATGGCAGGGCGAGCCGCTCGCCGGCCGCACGCTGCTGCTGTTCGCCGAATACGGCATCGGCGATGCGCTGCAATTCGTGCGCTACATCGACCGCGTGAGGGCGATGGGCGGCCAGATCGTGCTGCAGGTGCAGCCGGCGATCGCGCCGCTGCTGCGCTGTCTGGAGGCCGTCACCGTGGTCGCGCGCGGCGCGCCACTGCCGCCGTTCGATCTGCAGCTGCCGCTGATGGATCTGCCGCGCATCTTCGGCACGACGCTGGAGACGATTCCCGGCGACGTGCCGTATCTCACCGCCGATCCGGTCAAGGTCGCGGCCTGGCACAACGTGCTCGGCCGCGCGCCGCAGCTCAAGGTCGGCGTGGTCTGGGCCGGCAATGTCAGGCACAAGGGCGACCGCCAGCGCTCGCTCGCCGCGCGCGACGTGCTGCCGCGGCTGGTGATGCCGGGCGTGCAGCTCTATTCCCTGCAGAAGGAGCCGCGGCCGGACGATGCGCCCGCGTTGCTCGACCTCGGCAGCGATGTCATCGACCTCGCGCCGCTGTTGAATGATTTCGCCGAGACCGCCGCCGCGGTCGCCGCGCTCGATCTGGTCATTTCCGTCGATACGTCGGTGGCGCATCTGGCCGGCGCGCTGGCGCGCCCGGTGTGGGTGCTCTTGCCCTACGCACTCGACTGGCGCTGGCTGCGCGACCGCGCCGACACGCCGTGGTATCCGACCATGCGGCTGTTCCGGCAGGAGCAGCCGATGGCGTGGGACGGGGTGCTGATGCGAGCGGCGGCAGAACTCGCGCGGGTGGCGGCAGGAGAGCGCGGGTTGCTGTTGCCCGCCACGATGGACGTCTGCTGAGCGATGTGAGGGTGCTCTATCCATCCCACCGCTGTCGTCCCGGCCTCCGCGCCGGGACCCATAGCCCCGCGCCGCTGTTTGGCGAAGAGCGACGCTCAGCGTGCCTCACAGAACGATCACGCGGTATGGGTCCCGGCGTTCGCCGGGACGACGGCGGTGGGTGTCGGTCGACCGATGCTCACCAAGGCGCCGTCACGGCACCGCTGATCAGGACGCCGGCACCGCTTCCTGCGCCAGCAACTCCCGCACCCGCGGCACCACCACGCGGCCATACAGCTCGATGCTGCGCATCAGTTTGACGTGAGGCAGGGGCCCCGCCGAGTACTTGAGCTGAAAGCGCGACAGGCCGAGCGCCTTGACGGTCGCGGCGATCTTCTGCGCCACGGTCTCCGGCGAGCCGACATAGAGCGAGCCGTGATCGGCCTCCTGGACGAATTCGTCGCGGCCCATCGGCGGCCAGCCGCGCTCGCGGCCGATGCGGTCGCGCATGGTCTTGTAGTCCGGCCACAGCTCCTCGCGCGCCTGTTCGTCGGTGTCCGCGACGTAGCCCGGCGAATGCACGCCGATCGGCTTCACCTCGCGGCCGAACTGCTTGATGGCGCGATGATACAAATCGACATAGGGCGCGAACCGCGCAGGGTCGCCGCCGATGATCGCGAGCATCAGCGGCAGCTCGTAATGCGCGGCGCGCACCACCGATTCCGGACTGCCGCCGACGCCGATCCAGGCCTTCAGCCGGCCGTGCTCGATCGGCGGATAGACGAGCTGCTCGCGCAGCGGCGGACGCAGATGGCCCTGCCAGGTCAGCGGCTGCTGCGGCAGGAGACTGACGAACAGATCGAGCTTCTCCTCGAACAGCGTCTCGTAGTCCTTGAGGTCGAAGCCGAACAGCGGGAAGGATTCAGTGAACGAGCCGCGGCCGAGGATCACCTCGGCGCGGCCGTTCGACACCGCGTCGAGCGTTGCGAACCGCTGGAACACGCGGATCGGATCATCCGAGCTCAGCACCGTGACCGCCGAGCCGAGCCTGATGCGGCTCGTCCGCGCCGCGATCGCCGCCAGCGCGACCTCCGGCGCCGAGATCGCGAAGTCGCCGCGGTGGTGCTCGCCGAGCCCGATGAAGTCGAGCCCGAGCTGGTCGGCGAGCACGGCTTCCTCGACCACGTCGCGGATCACCTGAGCATGCGCGGCCATCGCGCCGTCAGCGCCGCGGGTGACGTCGCCGAAGGTGTCGAGGCCGAATTCGATTGCTGCGGTCATGTCTCGTTCCAATGCGTCGGGCCGTCATACGGCGTCCGTGCGTCAGCTGGAAGGGGCGGAGCCGGTTTGCAAGCGGGCGGTCGCGAAACACAGGGTTTCAGGCCGCGGAGGCCCCGTCTGCGAACGCGGGTCCACAGCCTCACCCCGTCATTCCGGGGCAACCGTCATGTGCGACTGCACATGACGGTTGAACCCGGAATCTCGATGTGGCGAAAAAAGAATCCAGGGAATCTCGAGATTCCGGGTTCAAGGCCTTTCGGCCTTGCCGCGGAATGACTGCGCCATACAGGCTCGATCGCTTCGGCCACGCTCAAAAATTCATCTTTCGTTTTTCCGAAAACTATGCTCTATTGCGCGCATCCCGCCTCATCGATGAGGGGCGTACGCGCGGTCGTCACGAGACGCGAGGCGGGGATGCGGTGGCCGTGGCGGGTCGCAGCGCGACGCAAGTCGCGCCGACGAACGATCTGCTGCGGACGGTCAAGCCGTGTGGTCCTGGCCTCCCGACGCTGAGGCCAAGTCCGTGATCTCTGCTCCAGGGCAGGCGCGGGCGATGGGGGCAAGAACGCCCGGTCCCCAGGGAGAGCACGGAGCAGCCGTAAGCCCATCGCGCAGGGAATGCCGGATTGTCGGCTGAACCTGTGGTTCCTGCCGCCTGCATTTTTTTCGCAGGCGGGCCATGGGTGAGGCCTTCACCCGGCATTCCCTGCGCCCTCATTCTTTCGAGGGTGTTGCATCCAGCCAAACTCGGGCGAAACCGGCCGCGAGAACGCGGGCGCTTGGCCGCTGCGGACACGATGCCGCGTGCGCCTCTCGCGCGGTCATGCCATGCCAAAAAATGGGCGTGTGGGTCGGTCGCGCATCACCTAGGCTCTCCTCATTGACCACGGGATCACGCGCATGGCGACAGGCAGCGATTATCGGATCTTCGAGGCGGGCGATGTCGTCCTGCAATCCGGCGCGACGTTCCCGTCGCTGCGGCTGGCCTACAAGACCTACGGCACGCTGAATGCGGCCAAGGACAACGTCATCCTCTATCCGACGTCGTTCGGCGCCCAACACACCGACACTGAATGGCTGATCGGATCAGGCGGCATTCTCGATTCCGACAGATATTTCATCATCATCCCGAACCTGTTCGGCAACGGCCTGTCGTCCTCGCCGTCCAACACGCGCGAACTGCTCGGCGGCGTGCCGTTCCCGGCGATCAGCTATCACGACGCGGTCGCGGCGCAGCGGCAGCTGCTGGAGGAGCAGTTCGGCATCGGCAGGATCGCGCTGGTCTATGGCTGGTCGATGGGCGGCATGCAGGCCTATCACTGGGCTGCTCTCCATCCGGATATGGTGGAGCGCGCCGCGGTGGTTTGCGGCAGTGCGCGCTGCTCGCCCTACAATCACCTGTTCCTCGATGCGGTGAAGGCGGCGCTGACGGCCGATCCCGCCTTCCAGAACGGCCGCTTCGTGGAGAAGCCGGTGGCCGGCCTGCGCGCGATGGGACGTATCTATGCGGGCTGGGCGATGTCCTACGAGTTCTATCGCGACGAGGTCTGGCGCGAGCAGGGCTTCGCCTCGCAGGAGGATTATCTCGCTGCCACCTGGGACACCGCCTTCGCGCATCGCGACGCCAATAATCTGCTGGCGCAGATCGCGATCTGGCAAGGCGGTGACATCAGCGCCTGCGCGGCGTTCTCAGGCGATCTCGACCGGGCGCTTTCCGCCATCACCGCGCACATGCTGCTGATGCCCGGCCAGACCGACCGCTATTTCGACTGGCGCGATAATGAGCGCGAGCTGCCGAAGCTGGTCAACGCCCGCTCCGCCACGTTGCGCCCGATCCCATCGGTCCACGGCCACCGCGCCGGCAATCCCGTCCGCATCCCGGCCGATCGCGACTTCATCAAAGCCAACGTCTCCACCCTTCTCCAGAGCTGATCCAGAGTTCGACATGACCGACGTGCCCACCGACGAATTCGCGCCTCGCCCGAAGCTGCTGACACCAGCAGTGCTGCAGCAGCTCTGCACACGCTCCAACCTGAAGGGCGCGCTGCGCACGCTCAGCCACTACGGCGCAATCATCGCCGTGGGTGCGCTGATCGGAACGATCGCATCGACGCATGGGATGCTGTGGGCGCTACCCTTGCTGCCGGTTCAGGGCGTGCTCATCGCCTTCCTGTTCATGGCGGTGCACGAGACGGCGCACAAGACCGCGTTCGACAGCCGCCGGCTGAACGTGGCGGTCGGCAATCTCTCCGGCTTCCTGATCGGGCTGCCTTACGAATATTACTGCCTGTTCCACTGGGAGCATCACCGCCACACCCAGGACCCCCAGCGCGATCCGGAGCTGATCGTCGGCCCCAAGCCGCGCTCCGAGACGCAGCTCGCGATCGCCTATTCCGGCCTGGTCCAGGTCGCCGGCCGTCTCAGACTGGTGCTGAAGCATGCCGTGACCGGCGAGGTCACCGTGCCCTGGGTGCCCGCCGGCCGTCGCGCGATCATCGTGCGCGAGGCCCGTTTCTATGTCGCCGGCTACGCGCTCTTGCTGTTCGGCTCGCTCGCGCTGCACAGCGCGCTCCTGCTGTGGGTCTGGGTGCTCCCGCTGCTGCTTGGGCAACTGATCCTGCGGCCCTATCTCTACGCCGAGCACACCGGCTGCGATCACACCAGGAGCGCCTTCCACAACACCCGCACCACCTTCACGACGCAGGCCGTGCATTGGCTCGCCTGGAACATGCCCTATCACGTCGAGCATCACGCTTATCCGGCGGTGCCGTTCCATGCACTGCCGAAGCTGCATGCGATCGTGGACGGCGAGATCAAATATCGCGGCGAGGGTTATGTCGCGGTGACCCGGCAGACCTGGGCGTGGTTTTGCGCGCACTTTGATGCAGCGAAGCCCTGAGCAATGAGTTCGCGCTTAAGCCATCGCCACGCAGACGGTGCGCTCCCTCTCCCCGTTCTTCACGGGGAGAGGGGTGGGGTGAGGGGCAGCCGCACGGGAAGTGGTCGTGGCGAGACCTGTACCCCCTCACCCGGATTGCATCTTCGATGCAATCCGACCTCTCCCCGCAAGCGGGGCGAGGTAGGGGACCGCGACCGCCGCAAGACCGAGGCTCACCGCCACCGCTCGCGCATCCGCGCACCCAGGTCGATCCGCGGCCCCGAGTTCGCAACCGCCGTAGCCCGTGGCAGCCGCGGCCAGCCGATCCGTTCGAATAGCGGCACCAGCGCTTCCGGAATGAACCGCGTGCGCGAGGCATAGACGTGACGATCACCGCGCACCGGCTGGCCATGGACGAAGAAGCGCTGCGGTACCAGCAGGTGCAGATCGTCCTTGGCGCGGGTCATCGCGACATAGAGCAGCCGGCGTTCCTCTTCCAGCTCGGCGCTGGAGCCGGCGCCGAGGTCCGAGGGCATGCAGCCGTCGACGACGTTGAGCACATGTACCGAATTCCACTCCATCCCCTTGGCGGAATGGATGGTGGAGAGGATCAGATAGTCCTCGTCGAGCAGGGGCACGCCGGCCTGGTCGGAGGTCGCGTCGGGCGGATCGAGCGTCAGCTCGGTGAGGAAGCGCTCGCGCGAGGGATAGCCGCTGGCGATCTGCTCGAGCTGCAGCAGATCGGCGCTGCGCACCTCGGCATCCTCGTGGACGCGCTCGAGATGCGGCTGATACCAGTGCCGGACGCGCGCGATGTCCGCGGGCCAGTCCGACAGCCGCAGCTGCTCCAGCATGCGCACGAACGCCGTCCAGTCGTCGCCGGCGCGCGCGGGGGCCGGCTGCGCGCAGAGACGTGCGATCGGATCGGCGCTGTCGCTCGCAGCATCGAGCAGCCGCTGTGCCGAGGCCGGGCCGATGCCGGGGATCAGGTGCAGCACGCGGAAGCCGGCGATACGGTCGCGGGGATTCTCCACGAAACGCAGCAGCGCCAGCACGTCCTTGACATGCGCGGCGTCGAGGAACTTCAACCCGCCGAACTTCACGAACGGAATGTTGCGCCGTGTCAGCTCGATTTCCAGCGGCCCGCTATGCGACGACGTCCGAAACAGCACGGCCTGCTGCTTCAGCACGATGCCTTCCTCGCGCTTGGCCAGCACCTGCTCGACGACGTAGCGGGCCTGATCGGCCTCGTCGCTGATGGTGACGAGTTGCGGCTTGCGCGAGGCCGTGCGGTCGGTCCACAAATTCTTGGTGAAGCGCTCGCGCGCCAGCCCGATCACCGCATTGGCGGCGGAGAGGATCGGCTGCGTCGAGCGGTAGTTGCGGTCGAGCGTAACGATGTCGGCGCGCGGGCTGAACTGATCGGGGAAGTCGAGGATGTTGCGCACGGTGGCGGCGCGGAACGCGTAGATCGACTGCGCATCGTCGCCGACGACCGTGAGCCCCGTTCCGTTCGGCTTCAATCCCAGCAGGATCTGCGACTGCAGCCGGTTCGTATCCTGGTATTCGTCGACCAGCACGTGATCGAAGCGGTCGCCGATCTCGCGCGCGATGGTCGCGTCCGCCATCATCTGCGCCCAGTAGAGCAACAGGTCATCATAGTCGAGCACGGCGTTCGCCTGCTTCGCTTCGACATAAGCTGCGAACAGGCCTTTCAGCTCGCCTGCCCATTCCGCGCACCACGGGAAATGCCGCACCAGCGCTTCGTCCAGCGGCATGTCGGCATTGACGCAGCGCGAGTAGATCGCAAGGCAGGTGCCCTTGGTCGGAAAGCGCTTCTGCGTGTTGGACAGGCCGCGTTCGTGCCGCACCAGATTCATCAGGTCGGCGGAATCCTCGCGATCATGGATCGTGAACACGGGATCAAGTCCGATGCGCTCGGCGTATTCGCGCAGCATCCGTGCACCGAGGCCGTGAAACGTGCCGGCCCATGTCAGCCCCGACGTGATCGCTTCGGCCTGGCCGCTCAGCACTTTTCGCGCGATGCGCTCGACCCGCCGGCTCATCTCGCTGGCCGCGCGGCGCGAGAACGTCATCAGCAGAATTCGGCGCGGATCGGCGCCGTTGACGAGCAGATGTGCGACGCGATGCGCGAGCGTGTTGGTCTTGCCCGAGCCGGCGCCGGCAATGATCAGCAGCGGCGGCCCCGGTGCGGCCAGCGCACCGCCATGCTCGACGGCGCGGCGCTGCTCCGGATTGAGATCGTCGAGATATGTCGCGGCCGCTGCCTGCACGAATCGTCCCTCAGTCCACGAGAATCCGCGATTTGCTTCGCGCGCGCAACGAGATGGCTCGGCTGCGACAGCGTTTTACATGATTCGCAACCGGTCTTTTTTGTCACGGTTGCCCACAGAGCGTCCGCCACCCGCTTGCGCCGGCGCGCGGGGACTCCTATCCAATCAGCCCCGTCACGAATCTCGGAAGAACACCGTGTCGAATTTTGCCTCCATCATCGCCGCTGAGCTGTCCGTCAGGGATGCCCAGGTCCAGGCCGCGATCGATCTGCTCGACGGCGGCGCGACCGTTCCGTTCATCGCGCGCTACCGCAAGGAAGCGACCGGCATGCTGGACGATACGCAGCTGCGTACGCTGGAGGAGCGACTGCGCTATCTGCGCGAGATGGATGCACGGCGCACCGCGATCATCGAGAGCATCAAGTCGCAGGGCAAGATGACGCCGGAGATCGAGCTGGCACTGGCGACCGCCGACACCAAGGCGCGTCTGGAAGACATCTACCTGCCGTTCAAGGAGAAGCGCCGCACCAAGGCGCAGATCGCCAAGGAGGCCGGGCTCGAGCCGCTCGCCGACATGCTGATCGGCGACCCCATGAAGAATCCGGAAGACGAAGCCAAGGCGTTCATCAAGAAAGACGGCGACAATCCGGTCAAGGACGTCAAGGCCGCGCTCGACGGCGCCCGCGCGATCCTGGTCGAGCGTTTCGCCGAACATGCCGATCTCGTCGGCTCGCTGCGCGAGGAGATGTGGACGCGTGGCGCCGTCAAATCCTCGGTGCGTCACGGCAAGAAGACCGAGGGCGCCAAGTTCGCCGACTACTTCGATTTCTCCGAGCCGTTCACCAAGCTGCCGTCGCACCGCATCCTGGCGATGCTGCGCGGCGAAAAGGAAGAGGTGCTGCAGCTCGATTTCGGCGATGGCGAGCCGGAGGATTCGAAGGATCCATCGCTGTATGAGAACCGCATCGCGGTGACCTTCGGCATCTCGCGCCAGGGCCGCCCGGCCGATCAGTTCCTGTCGGACTCCGTGCGCTGGGCCTGGCGCACCCGCATCAAGACCTCGCTCGCGCTCGATATCCGGATGCGGCTGTGGCAGGAGGCGGAGAAGGAAGCGGTGCGCGTGTTCGCCGCCAACCTGCGCGATCTGCTGCTCGCGGCTCCGGCCGGCGGCCGGCCGACGCTGGGCCTCGATCCCGGCTTCCGCACCGGCGTCAAGGTCGCGGTGATCGACCGCACCGGCAAGTTCGTCGACCACGCCACGATCTATCCGCACGAGCCGCAGCGGCAGTGGAACGAAAGCATGCTGACCTTGGCGCAGCTCTGCATCAAGCATCGCATCGAGCTGGTCGCGATCGGCAACGGCACGGCGTCGCGCGAGACTGAGAAGCTGGTCGCCGACCTGATGAAGCTGAAGCCGGACCTGAAGCTGACCAAGGCGATCGTGTCGGAAGCGGGCGCGTCGGTCTACTCGGCGTCGGAGTTCGCGGCGAAGGAATTCCCCAATCTCGACGTCTCGATCCGCGGCGCGGTCTCGATCGCTCGCCGCCTGCAGGATCCGCTCGGCGAGCTCGTCAAGGTGCCGCCGGCCTCGATCGGCGTCGGTCAGTATCAGCACGATCTCAACCAGTATGAGCTGGCGCGTGCGCTCGACGCCACCGTCGAGGACTGCGTGAACGCGGTCGGCGTCGATCTCAACACCGCCTCCGCGCCGCTGCTGGCGCGCGTCTCCGGCATCGGCGAGACTCTGGCGCAGAACATCGTCGCGCATCGCGACGCCAACGGTCCGTTCCCGACCCGCGACAAGCTCAAGGACGTGCCGCGGCTGGGGCCCAAGGCGTTCGAACAGTGCGCCGGCTTCCTGCGCATCCGCGACGGCGACAATCCACTCGATGCCTCCGGCGTGCATCCGGAATCCTATCCGGTCGTGAAGAAGATTCTCGAAGCGACCAAGAGCGACATCAAGGTTCTGATCGGCGACAGCAAGACCTTGAAGACGCTCAATCCGACCAAGTTCGCCGACGAGCGCTTCGGCGTGCCGACCGTCTCCGACATCATCAAGGAGTTGGACAAGCCCGGCCGCGATCCCCGCCCCGAGTTCAAGACCGCGACGTTCCAGGAGGGCGTCGAGAAGATCACGCATCTCAAGCCCGGCATGATCCTGGAGGCGACGATCACCAACGTCGCCGCGTTCGGCGCCTTCGCCGATATCGGCGTGCACCAGGACGGCCTGATCCACATCTCGGCGATGTCCGAGAAGCGCATCAACGATCCGCGCGAGGTGGTGAAGCCGGGCCAGGTCGTGAAGGTGAAAGTGCTCGACGTCGACGTGCCGCGCAACCGCATCTCGCTGACGCTTCGGCTATCCGATCCGCTGCCGGCCAAGGGCGAGAAGCGCACCAGCGCGCGGCCGCCGGCGGCGGCGCGCATGACCACGCGCGAGGAGAAGCCGTCGGGTGGCGGCGCGTTTGCCGCGGCGATGGCCAAGGCGGCGGAGCGCCGCAAGGGCGCGTAAGCGCTCCGACGCCGATCATCAGTCGCCGTCGCGGAATGGAGCTCCCTTCCGCGGCGGTGAACGAAAAGGACGACGCCACCTTCCGAACCGGGCTCGCAATGCCTACCTTCTTCGAGCCTGCTGGCCGGGGGAGCGGAGATGTCAAAGCGCACCGTGATCATTGCCGGAGCCACCGGCCTCGTCGGCCGTGAGCTTCTGAGCGGCCTGCTCGCCGATCCGTCCGTCGATCATGTGCACGCCGTCGGCCGCCGCGCCCCAGCGGTTGTTTCCGCCAAGCTGACCGCCCACGCCGTAGACTTCGCCGCACTCCCGGCTCTGCCTGCCGCCGATGAGCTGTATCTGGCGCTCGGCACGACCATCAAGGTCGCCGGCAGCCAGGCCGCCTTTCGTGCCGTCGATCACGATGCGAACCTCGCCGTTGCCAAGGCCGCGCTTGCGAGCGGCACCAAACGGGTCGGGCTCGTCAGCGCAATGGGCGCCGATGCGAAATCGCGCGTCTTCTACAGCCGCGTGAAGGGTGAGCTGGAGCAGGATCTGACCGCGCTGCCTTTCGCGGGCCTCGTCATTGCCAGGCCTTCGCTGTTGGTCGGCGCGCGGGCGGAACTGGGACAGCCGGACCGGCCGGGGGAGGAATGGGGCAACAGGCTGAACAAGCTCATCGGCTTCCTGATCCCCGCGAACTACAAGCCGATCATGGCCGCGGATGTCGCACACGCGCTGCTCGAGACCGTTCCGTCGGTCGATGGAGTCAGGGTGCTTCTGTCGGGTGCGATGCGCCGCTGACGGCGCCTCCTCTTGCGGTGCCCCGCTGTGAATTCTATTTATCAGAAGTCACTTGCGGTCGTGGCTACGAGCCAGGCGACCTTTTTGGGCGACCATTGATGATTAGCCCGTATTTCTACGGGCTAATCACTCCGAAGGCGCCGCAGAGAGACGCGTCACGGCAAGAACCACTGATCTTGATCTACGATAGTCGAAATGTCGACGACATCGGCATGAGCTCGCTTCTTAACGCCTTAACCATACCTCCCTCCTAGACTGCGTCGAGAACAACGAGCTCAGGAATCTCATGCGCAAACAGCTACGAGAGATTTTATTCGCCGGACTGATGACAGCGGCCTTGCTCGGCCCACATCACGCCGCGGCATCACCGCGAATGGTCTCGTTGGTCTTCAATTCGCAGCCGCAGAACCCGCAGCAGGTCGGGTCGGACGAGTTCCGGGTCAAGCTGCAGGCGCTTGCCGGCAAACGGCTCATCATCGATGAGCGCGCCGGGAATTCGTTCGGCAGCGAAGCAGCCGTGCTGGCTGCCACACGGACAGGCGCGGTCGATATCGCGGTCGTGTCCGGAGGCATCGCGAGCGCTGTCGTTCCCGAGCTCGGCGTGTTTGACATTCCCTTCCTGTTTCGCGACACGGCCCATGCCAAGGCCGTCGCCACGGGGCCGGTCGCCGCCGCGATCGGCGCGAAGTTCGCCGACAAGGGCTTGGTGCTGCTGGCGTTGGGCAAGCAGGGCTTCCGCAACCTCACCAATTCGAAGCGACCGGTTCGCTCCGTCGATGACGTCAAGGGTCTGAGGATTCGTGTGATCCCCAACCCGGTCTATCAGATGACCTTCAAGGCGCTGGGTGCCGAAGTGGTGCCGATGGACTTTCCCCTGGTCTATGCCGCGCTCAAGGATGGACGTCTCGATGGGCAGGAGAATCCCGTGCCGACCATCGCGGCCAATCGCTTCGAGGAGGTACAGAAGCATCTGACGCTGACCGGCCATTTCTTTGCGCCGATCGTCTTCGTCGCCAACCGCGCGATGTTCGATCATCTCGATGCGAGCGAGCGCGAGGCGCTGATCGCAGCCGCGAGAGTCGCGGCGGAGGTGACCTGGAAGGCCGAGCTCGATGCCGAGAAGCTGGCCGATCTGCGCAAGGGCGGCATGGACGTCATCGAGACGTTCGATCGGAAGTCCTTCGTCGATGCGGTCAAGCCGCTCGATCCCGAATTCGAGAAGCGCTTCGGCAAGGAGCTGCTCGCCACCATCAGGTCCACTCCGTAACAGCCGGGCAATCCCATGAAACTCTCTTCCCTGATGTCGTTGATCGGCGTCCGCCCGCGAATCTTCGGCGGCTTTGCGCTGATCCTGAGCTTCCTCGTGTTGCTCGGCGGCTTCGCCATGATCCAGGTCGGCCGCATCGGCGGCACCGTGGATGAGCTCGTCGCGAGCGCTGCGGGTGATGCCGGCATGTCGCGGGTCCGCGCCGCGCTGCTCAGTGCCAACGGTGCGGTCGAGAGGTTCATCCGCACCTGGAGCGTCGGCGACAAGGATATCGCCGGGAAGGCCATCGACGCGGTCGGCGGACTCGCCGAGGAGGTCGAGAAGCAGTCCGGCAAGCTGAAGGTCATCGCCGATGGCGTCGGCGCGGTCCGGACCGAGCTCGCGGCCTATCGGGCCTCGTTCGCGGCCGCTGCCGGAGCTGTCGACCGGCTCCGTGCAGCGACGAACAAGACCGAGGCGCTAGGCGCCGTTGCCGGTGTCAATGTCGGTGGAATCCAGGTCGCGCTCGCCAATCGAGCGGGCAGCGAGCCGCTGCTCAACCCGTTGCGTATTGCCAGCGTCGTGGACGCGGCGCGCGTCGCGGTCATGCGCTACACGAGCACGCTGTCCCCCAACGATGCCGAGGACGCCAGGCTCACCTTCGTCTATGCGAGGCTGGCGATCGCCGATTCCGAGGCTGAGCTCGCTGCTGTCGACGACGCCAAGCTGAAGGGGCTGGTCGCGTCGCTCAAGGAGGCCATGACGGCCGACGCCGCGGCTTTCGAAGAGGTCATCAAGATCGCAGCTGATCTGCGTGCCAAGCAGGCCGAGCTGGTCAAGGCGAGTGCGGCGATCGACGGGCATGTCGGTCGGATCAACCAGCAGCTGGGGACGGCGCGCGTGGATCAGGGAGCCCGGACGGCTGTCGCGGTCGAGGACACGAGGCAGACCGTGATCGTCACCGCGGCCGGCGCCCTCGTGCTCGGCGCAGTGCTGGCCTGGCTGATCGGCGCCAGCGTGTCGGGCCCGATCCGCAGCATGACGGATCGCATGCAGTCGCTGGCAGCAGGCGAGCTGGAGCAGCCGATCCCCGGCGGCGAGCAGCGCAACGAGATCGGCCGGATGGCGCGGGCCGTTGAGGTGTTCCGCGACAATGCGCTTGCGGTGCGGCGAATGGAGCAGGAGGCCGCGGCCCAGCGCGAGGCGGCGGAAGCCGAGCGCACCCGGATGATGTCCGACCTGGCCGGGCGCTTCGAGCAGGGCATGCAGGGCGTCATCACCGGTGTCGGCGGGCGTGCGACCGAGATGGGCCAGAGCGCGAGCGAGTTGGCACGCGTGGCCGAGCGTGGACGTGGCCTTGCGGAGGCGGTTGCCAACCGGGCCGAGCAGGCCTCCGTCAACGTGCAGACCGTGGCCTCGGCGACACAGGAGCTGGCGGCCTCGATCCGCGAAATTTCCGCGCAGGTGCAGCGTTCGGTTGCCGTGTCGGGTCGGGCGACGCAGGAAACCCAGCGGACCTCCGAGTTGATCGACGGCCTGTCGAGCGCCGCCGAGCGGATCGGAACCATCGTGCAGCTGATTCAGGCGATCGCGAGCCAGACCAATCTTCTCGCGCTGAACGCGACCATCGAGGCGGCGCGCGCCGGCGAAGCAGGCCGAGGATTTGCGATCGTCGCGAGCGAGGTGAAGAACCTCGCCTCGCAGACTGCGCAGGCCACCGAGCAGATCTCGAGCCAGATCGCGACCATCCAGAGCGCGACGGAGGAGACGGTCGGCGCGATCGCGCAGTTCGGCACCACGGTGCGCGAGATCGCCGAAATCTCCAACGCGATCGCGGCTGCGGTCGAGCAGCAGGGGGCTGCGACCAGCGAGATCGCGCGCAATGTCGAGCAGGCGGCCAGCGGCACGGCGGCGGTCACGCAGGAGATCGGCGACGTCCGCAGCGTGGCCGGACAGACCGATGCCGGCGCGGAAGCAGCGTTGGCGGCAGCCGCCGCTCTCCAGCAACAGGCGGCGTCGCTGAAGAGCAACGTCGATGATTTCCTGCAGACGATCCGGACCGCGGCCTGATCGTCACCCCATCAAAGCCAGGCGAGACGGCGTGACTCCGCCGTTCGCCGTGATGACGATGAGAGTTGACGCGCGGCGGACCGCAACTGCAAGCATGACGCCATGAACGCCTCGCGGTCTCTCAGCATTCCGGTCGCAGGCGCGGGCCCGGTGTCCGCGCTGCTGCTCGCCCCGCCGCAGGCGCGCGCCTGCTTCGTGTTCGCGCATGGCGCCGGCGCCGGCATGACCCACGCCTTCATGAACGATGCGGCGGAAAGCCTCGCCCGCCGCGGCGTCGCAACGCTGCGTTTCCAGTTTCCCTACATGGAGAAGGGCAGCAAGCGGCCCGATCCACCCGCGCTCGCGCAGGCCACGGTGCGGGTGGCCGTGGCGGAGGCGGCGCGGCTCTGCCCCGGGCTGCCGCTGATTGCCGGCGGCAAATCGTTCGGGGGGCGCATGACGTCGCAGGCGCAATCCGTCCTGCCGCTCCCCGGCGTCGCAGGCCTGGCCTTCCTCGGCTTTCCCCTGCATCCCGCCGGTAAGCCCTCGGTCACGCGCGCCGATCACCTCGACGGCGTCGCTTTGCCGATGCTGTTTCTGCAGGGCACGCGCGACAAGCTGGCGGAGACGGAGCTGCTCGAGCCCGTCGTCAAGCGGCTGGGGCGGCGCGCGGCGCTGCATCTGATCGCGCAGGCTGATCACGCCTTTCACGTCCCTGCGCGCTCGGGCCGGAATGATCTGGCCGTCATGGACGAGCTTACGCAGACGTTTGCGTCATGGGCCGATGGACTGGGTGTGCGCGACTCCTGACGCCCTCGGGCGAGCCTGCGCCCGGGCTTGCGAAAAATCGAACGGGAACAAAAAAAGAACTTTGCTGCCATCAGAGGTTGGGACATAGTCGTCAGGAAGGGGCCGGATGGGGGCTGACGATGAGATCAACAGCGCTGGCGGTGGCAGTGTTTGCTATCAGCTTCATCTCGATGCCGGCAGATCCGGCGCTTGCCGACCCTCGCCTGACGGGCATGGCGATCGTGAAAGGAACCTGCAAGAAGCTCGTGATCGCGGGCAAGGACCGTAGCGCCGACTGCAAGGGGGTCCTGCTCAACACCGACTACGACGACCAGCGGACCGGTTTCTATTTCACTCTGCTGGACGGCGGCGTGATCACGTTCTCCAATCGTGGCGATCTGGAGGAGAGGCCCGGACCGGACGACATCGTTACGCCGGTCGACCTGATGATCATCGGCCAGAGCCCGAAGCAAAGCATCAATCGGCTCAAGGCCAAGGGCCGCTGCCGCCATGGAAACCCGTTCAAGGGGCCGTCACTGCTGGAGTGCACGGCCGATAGCGAACTCGGCCGGTTCGAGGGGACCTTTCTGTCAAATGGCGAGAAGCCCGAGCTCAAGACGTTCTGATGCCTCCGGCGCGTACTGCGACGACGCGGACTGGCGAACCGGTTTCGACTTCGTGACGCTCGACGGACTGATGATCACTTTCTCCAGTCCGGGAGATCAGCCGCCTTCTATCCAGTCGACATGGATGATCTCGAAGCTCGATGGTCACATCCCGCAAGCCGACAGCACGGGGGCGTCGCCGGTCGGATAATCCCTCGATCGCACTTGCGAAAGAGCTCGGCCGCCGAGCCGAACCCGAACGGGGCCGGCTTGAAGGAGAGATCGTGCCGGGCGCGAGCAGGCCTCAGGGCTCCTCGGCCGCCGGTCTCTCCGAAAATTTGCGCGACATCCGGTTCGAAATATTGCAACAAGTCTGCGGACACCGCCGGGCTGAAGCCGTGAGGGTGGCCGGATCTTGGAGAGCTTGATGTTCCGATACCTGAACCTGGTCTTGGCGGCCCTTTGGACATTTGCGTCGATCACCGCCGCGCAGGCCGACGACGCCAAGCTTCGGATCGGCGTGCTCAGGTTGTCGTCGTCAGCCCCGGTCTTCATCGCGCTCGACAAAGGCTATTTCCGCGAGACCGGGTTGGATGTCGAGCTGAAGTTCTTCGATGCGGCGCAACCGATCGCGGTGGCCACCGCAACCGGCGATGTCGACGTTGGGGTCACCGCGTTCACGGCCGGGCTCTATAATCTTGCGGGCAAGGGCGCCTTGAAGATCATTGCAGGCATGAGCCGCGATCGCCCCGGCTATCCGCTGATCGGCTATTTCGCGAGCAACAAGGCCTATGAGGCCGGACTCAAGACCCCGAAGGACATTGCCGGCAAGCGCGTAGCGATGACGCAAGTGGGGTCGAGCTTTCACTACTCCGTCGGACTCCTCGCCGACAAATACGGCTTCAAGCTCGCGGACGTGAAGATCGTGCCGCTGCAGTCGATGTCGAACATGGCGGCTGCCATCAAGGGAGAGGCCGTCGATGCGGCGCTGATGCCGGTCTCTGTCGCGCGCAAGCTGATGGAGGAAGGCGCCGTCAAGCATCTCGGCTGGGTCGGAGACGAGACGCCCTGGCAGGTGAGCGGCGTCTTTGCTGGACCGAAGACTCTCGCGAACACGGCCGCGGTCGCGAAGCTGCTCGGCGCGCTGCAGCGGGCCGAGCGCGAGTATCACGACGTGGTGCTTGCCTCGGTGAAGGACGGCAATGCCGCAATCGACGATAGAACGAAGCCGCTGCTCGAAATCATCGGCAAGTACACCAACCTGCCGGTCGAGCAGGTGGTGGGCAACTGCGCCTATATCGATCCCGACGGCAAGCTCGACGTCAATAACATCGACAGCCAGATCAAGTGGCTTCAGGCGCAGGGTTTTGCGGACCAGGGCTATGACGCGGCCGCGATCATCGCCAAAGACCTGGTGAAGCCGGATTGAGCGGAGATAAGCAGGGCCAGAGTTGGGCCGGAACCGTCTGACATGGATCTGATCGCCGAGACCATCAGTCACCGCTTCGATGCGCTGGACGTGCTCCATGATGTGTCCTTCACGGTGGGGGCAGGCGAGGTGGTCGCCATCGTCGGCCCCTCCGGCTGTGGCAAGAGCACGCTGCTCTCGATCCTCGGCGGGCTCTTGCAGCCGACCGCGGGAAGGGCGCTGCTCCGCGGCGCACCGCCGCCCGGCAGCCTCAATCCCCTGACCTTCGTCTTCCAGGACTTTGCACTGCTGCCCTGGGCGAGCGTCGCGGAGAATGTCGCGTTCCCGCTGCTACATACGTCGCAATCGGCGCTACAGCGGGCCGCAGCCGTCGACGACGCCCTGGGGCGTACGAGGCTGCTCGACTTCCGGGCTGTCTTTCCCAAGCAGCTGTCCGGCGGCATGCGTCAGCGTGTCGGCATAGCCCGGGCGCTCGTGGTGCGGCCTGCCATCCTGCTGATGGACGAACCGCTGTCGGCTTTGGACTCCCAGACCCGCGAGCTGCTGATGGAGGATTTCGTCGATCTGCTCGCCGACGGAACGATGGGCGCCGTCTACGTCACGCATAATCTCGAAGAGGCCGTGCGGCTCGCCGACCGCATCGTCGTACTGTCGCGCCGTCCCGGCCGCATCCGGAAGGTCGTGAGCGTTCCTGTCAAACGACGGGAACGCGACGAGGCATCGGTGCGAACCCAATTGCTGGAGCTGCAGAACGAGCTGTGGTCGCTGATCCGGACCGAGGCCATCGATGCCGAGCGCGAGGTCCAGCATGCTTGATTGTGCGACGGGCGAAGCGGTTCGCACCACCGACGGCGCGACGACGAGACCGGTGCGCTTCCGCGGCGGCGGCTTCACGCCGGCCGCGAGCCGCTGGGCAGGCCTGCTCGCCCTCGCTGCTGCGCTAGGCCTGTGGCAACTGATCGGCAGCCTCGCGCTGGTCAATCCCTTGTTCCTGCCGACCCCGCTCGGGATCCTGCGCGCGCTCTATCGACTCGCCGAGAGCGGGGCGCTGTGGCAGCACGTGTCGGTATCGCTGCTGCGCATCCTCTCGGGCTGGGCGCTCGGCACCGCCTCAGGCATCGTCGTCGGCTTCGCCATCGGACTGTGGCGGATCGCGCGCAGCGTCGGCATCACCTTCGTCTCGGCGCTGTTCCCGATCCCGAAGATCGCCGTGCTGCCGCTGCTCATCCTCTGGCTCGGCATCGGTGAGCAGCCGAAGATCGCAACCATCGCGCTCGGGGTGTTCTTCTCGACCACGATCTCGGTCTACAGCGGCGTCGATGCGGTGCCGCGCAATCTGATCCGCATGGCGCAGAGTTTCGATGTGCCGTTCGCGACCATCGTCCGCAAGGTGATCTGGCCCGGCGCGCTGCCGTCGATCCTTGCCGGCTTCCGTATCACCGCGTCGGTGGCGCTGATGCTGGTGGTCTCGGCGGAGATGATCGGCGCCGAAACCGGCATCGGCACGTTCGTGCTGCAGGCCGGCAACCTGATGCAGACGGATCAGCTGATGGCGGGAATCCTGATACTGTCGCTGTTCGGGCTCGCCGTCGGCCGGCTCATCAGCATGCTCGAGGCGCGGCTGCTGCACTGGCGTTGAGCGCGCTCAGGCATTGCCGCGATCCTCGCGAAACAGGTCGAGCTTCTCCTGCACCGGCCGATCCGAGAACGAGAACAGCACGGCATCCTCGTCCGGCTCGTGGCTGACCCATTGCCAGCTCGGCACCACGAACAGGTCGCGCGGGCCCCATTCGAACGTCTGGTCACCGATGCGGCTGCGTCCCCGGCCCTCGATCGCGGTGAACACCGCGGCATCGGTCGAGCGATAACGCGCGGTCTTGAAGCCCTTCGGCAGCAGCTGGATGAAGGTTCCGATCGTCGGCATGGCGAAGTCGCCGGTCTCCGGGTTGGAGAATTTCAGCTTCAGGCCGTGGCACGCATCCCATTCCTCGCTGCGCTTGGCGCTCTCCAGCGCCTCGCGCGTGTAGGAATAGGGATAGTTGAAGATCGGCGACGTGCGCGATCTACGCTTGGCGTCGACCGGCAACAGATTGTGACCATAGCGGGCGAAGCTGTCCCCCGAGGGACGCGCCACCTTCTGCTGATCCTCCTGTGATCCCTGCGCGAACGAGGCGTCGAGAAACTGCACCAAGGGAATGTCCAGACCGTCGAGCCAGAACATCGGATCCGACGTTTCGTTGCCGTGATCATGCCAGGTCATCGACGGCGTGATGATGAAGTCGCCCGGCTGCATCAAGGTGCGCTCACCCTCGACGGTCGTGAACGCGCCCTTGCCTTCGAGCACGAACCGCAGTGCCGACTGGCTATGACGGTGGGCGGGCGCGACGTCTCCCGGGATCACCATCTGGACCCCCGCATAGAGCGAGGTGGTGATCTTGGACTGGCCGCGCAGTCCCGGATTTTCCAGGATCAGCACGCGCCGCTCCGCCTCCTTGGCCGTGATCAATCGCCCGGCCTCGATCATATAGTCGCGAATAGCGGCGAACTGCCAGAGATGCGGGCGGCACCCGCTTTTCGGCTCCGGGGTGATGAGATCGCTCATCACGGTCCACAGCGCGGTCATGTTCTCGCCGTCAATCTTCTTGTAGAATGCCTCGCGCTCCGGTGTCGAAACTGCGGCCATGCACGCCTCCCGCGATCAGGTATCGTTATTAATTGACAGTATACTGTCAATTACGCTAGCGTCAATTGCAACCAGAGATGTCGTTTCGGGAGGAGTGCCATGATGAAGCTGCACGGCTATTTCCGCAGCAGCGCGTCCTATCGCGTCAGGATTGCGCTGAACCTCAAGGGGCTTCGAGCCGAGCATCTGACGCATCACCTTCGCAAGGGCGAGCAGCGCGCTCCCGGCTATCTCGCGCTCAACCCGCAGGGCTTCGTTCCGACGCTGGAGGACGACGGCGGTGCCGCGCTGATTCAGTCGCTCGCCATCATCGAATGGCTCGACGAGACGCATCCCGAACCGCCGCTGCTGCCGGAGGATCCCCTGCGCCGAGCCCAGGTCCGGGCCTTCGCGCAGGTGCTCGCCTGCGACACCCATCCGGTCCAGAATCTCAAGGTGTTGGCGCGCCTGCGCGAGCTCGGCCTGCCCGAGGACAAGGTCACGGCCTGGGCCGGCTGGGCCAATCGCGAGGGCCTGGCCGTGTGCGAGGCGCTGGTCAAGCATGAGCCCGGTCCGTTCTGTTTCGGCGCCACGCCGACTCTGGCAGATCTCTGCCTTGTGCCGCAGCTCGGCAATGCGCGCCGTTTCGGCGTCGATGTCGCGGCCTTCCCGCGTCTGTTGCAGGCGGAAGCCGCCGCCAAGGCGATGCCGGCATTTGCCGATGCTGCTCCGGAGCGCCAGCCCGATGCCGAGTAAGTCGCCCGAGATCACGATGGACGCGGTCTACACCAAGCCCGGCTATCTGTTCCGGCGCATGCAGCAGATCGCGGTCTCGATCTTCATCGAGGAATGCCGTGAGTTCGATCTCACGCCGGTGCAATATGCCGCGCTGGTCGCGATCCAGAACCATCCCGGCATCGATGCCACCAGGCTGTCCGCCGTGATCGCGTTCGACCGCTCCACGCTCGGCAGCGTGATCGAGCGGCTCGAGAGCAAGGGCCATGTCGAGCGCAAGCCCTCGGTCGAGGACAAGCGCGTCAAGTTGCTCTATCTGACCAAGGCTGGCGGGGCGTTGCTGCGAAACATCATGCCGTTCGTCGACCGGGCACAGGCGCGCATGTTGGCGCCGCTGAAGTCGACAGACCGCAAGATGCTGATGGCCCTGCTGTCGCAGCTGGTCGATCTCAACAACGAGGTGTCGCGTGTGCCGCTGCGCGCCGAGGACGCGCTGGAGCATCTCGGCAAGGGAGGCTGAGCACCGACGCGCGTGCATGCCCCGCGGACAGCCTTTGCTCATAGCCGCATCACCGCCTGGCGGTCGATCTTGCCGGTGCCGGTCTTCGGCAGCTCGTGGATGAATACGATCTCACGTGGATATTTGTAAGGCAGCAGCCTCGCCTTGACGTAGTCCTGCAGTGCCCTGCTCAGGCCGGGCTCGTCATGGGGCCCGCCATTGGTCACCACCACCGCCTTCAGGCTCATCCGCCGATCCGGCAGCTCATGTGCGAACACGGCGCACTCCCTGATGTCCGGGTGCTCGGCGAGGCAGAGCTCGACCTCCAGCGGATAGACCCATTGTCCGGAGATCTTCACGAGGTCGTCGGCGCGGCCGCGGAAGAAATGGAAGCCGTCGGCGTCGCATACGAAGCGGTCGCCGGTGTAGATCCAGCCGCCGTCGCGGATCGTCTCCGCAGTCTTGTCCGGCCGGTTCCAGTACAGCGGCGTGTTGGAATCGCCGCGCACCCACAGAATGCCTTCTTCGCCGGCCGCGACGTCGCGCCCCTCGCTGTCGCGCAAGGCGATCTCATAGCCGGGTACGCGCAGACCGGCGGCCCCGAGCTTCTTCCGGTCCTCACGATTGGAAAGATAGACATGGAGCACCTCGGTCGAGCCGAGACCCTCGACGATCTCCAGATCCGTCAAGCTCTTCCAGCCATTGAAGACCTCCGCCGAGAGCACCTCGGCCGCCGAGACGGCAAGCCTCAGTGACGAGAAGTCCGCCTGCTTCGCTCCCTCGGCCTTGGTGAGCGCCGTATAGAGCGTCGGCAAGCCGAAGAACACGGTGGGGCGGAAGCGGCTGATCGCATCAAAAATCGCGGCCGGCTTTGGCTGGCCCGGCAGCAGCAATGTCGTTGCCCCGGCGCAGAACGGAAAGGTGATGGCGTTGCCAAAGCCGTAGGCAAAGAAGATCTTCGGTACCGAGAAGCAGATGTCGTCCGGCTTCAGCCGCAGCACGTTCCTGGCGA
The DNA here is from genome assembly GCF_032377575.1 of Bradyrhizobium sp. SZCCHNS2022. Classification (NCBI taxonomy): domain Bacteria; kingdom Pseudomonadati; phylum Pseudomonadota; class Alphaproteobacteria; order Hyphomicrobiales; family Nitrobacteraceae; genus Bradyrhizobium; species Bradyrhizobium sp. SZCCHNS2022. The sequence goes on from NZ_JAUHHZ010000001.1 coordinate 6,404,530, forward strand.
ACGCCTGCTCGCTATAGGCCATGTCGTGCTGCAGATGGACGATGCCCTTCGGCCGGCCGGTGGAGCCGGACGAGTACATCCAGAACGCCATCTCGTTGCGGTGGGTGTCGGCTTCGGCCAATTGATCTGCGAATGCCGGCAGCCAGCGATCGACCGCGACCGTGGACGGCGCCGCAGTGGCCGGCGCATCGCCGTTGACGACGATCAGCGCCTGCAGCGCCGTCTCTGCGCAGGCCTGCGCATCGAACCGCCCTGCGAATTCCGCATCCGCCACCGCAACCTTGGCAGCGGAATCGGCGAGATAGAATTGCAGCAGGTCCGACGGTGTCAGCGTGTTGATGAGAAGCGGCACCAGTCCCGCGCGCACCGCGCCGAAGAAGGCAGCCGGATAGGCCGGCGTGTCGTCGAGGAACAGCAGGACGCGGTCGCCGCGCGTGAGTCCGAGCGACAAGAAGCCGTTGCCCCAGCGGCAGGCATCGGCGCACAGCTCGGCGTAGCTGCGCTCACCGGCGGGGCCGATCAGCGCGGGCTTGCGTGCATTGCCGTTGACGAGATTGTCGAACAGCACGCGGCTCGCATTGTAGCGCGCCGGAATCGCGAAGCCGATTTCGCGGGCGCCGGCGCTGTCGCTCGGCACCTGGTCGGCAATCTCTCGCGTCATGCGCGCGCTCCCTTGTCGCGAGATGCCTCGTAGCGGGCCGTGAACTGGGGCGCCATCAGGCGCAGCCTGTTGTCATCGATGCGGCCGGACCGGGTGATGTAGCTGTAGGCGAAATCCATCAGGCCGAGCTTCATATGGCCGGGAAACGACTCGTACCACTCGGCGCTGGTGCGCGCCGCCGTGACCAGTTTCTTCACGATCGGCTGCCGTTCCGCCTGGTAGCGGGCGAGCCCGTCGGACAGATTGCCTTCAGCCTCGAGTGCCTTCGCGAGCGCGATCGCATCCTCGATGGCCAGCCGCGTTCCGGAGCCGATCGAGAAATGCGCCGTGTGCAGGGCGTCGCCGATCAGCACCATGTTCCGGTGCCACCAATGCTCATTCCAGACCCAGGGAAAATTGCGCCACACGGACCGATTGGAGACCAGTGCATGGCCTTCGAGCGTATCGGCGAACACCTGCTCGCAGATGCGCCGCGATTCGTCGACGGACATTTCGGCGAAACCATAGGCTTGCCAGGTTGCGCGATCGCATTCGACCAGAAACGTGCTCATGTCGGGCGCGTAGCGATAATGATGCGCGTTGAAGGAGCCGCGATCGGTCGCGACGAAGGTCTGCGACAGCGTTGGAAAGGTTTTCGACGTTCCATACCAGGCGAATTTGTTGCTGGAGTAGGAGACCGAGAAGCCGAAGTCGCCTTCGAAGCTGCGTCGTACCAGCGAGTTCAGTCCGTCGGCGGCGACGAGGAGATCGTAGCCTGCGAGCTGATCGAGCGATTGGATGGCCGTGCCGTAATGGGCGACGACGCCGACGCCCTCGGCGCGTGCCTGCAGCAGTTTCAGCAGCTCGAGCCGGCCGATCGCAGCGAAGCCGACGCCGTCGATCTCGACGCTCTCACGATGCAGATTGAGCGTGATGTTGCGCCAGCTCTCCATCCGCGGCGCAATGGCATCCACGGTGTCGGGATCGTCGGCGCGCAGAAACTCCAGGGCCTGGTCGGAGAACACGACTCCGAAGCCCCAGGTCGCGCCGGCCGGGTTCTGCTCGAACAGATCGACCACGGCGGCCGGATGCCGCTTCTTCCAGAGATAGGCGAAATACAGCCCGCCAGGGCCGCCGCCGAGCACGGCGATGCGCAAGGACGCTCTCCCAATTGACAGTATACTGTTTATTTTGGATCGGAGACTAATCCCTCATTCCGGTCGAGGCTAGAGAAATCTTGTTGCCGGATGGCTGGCGTGCCCGGCCGGTCGTCACCGCCGCGGAGGGCCTCCAAAGATCGCATCGAGTGCGGCGAAGCAGGCACTCTCGACCAGCCCGGGCGCATGCCGGCCGAGCGCTTCCATCTTCACGCCCGAATTGATTTCGAGCACCTGCCAGCATCCGTCGACCAGCACGAGGTCGACCGATGCGTAGCGGATGCCGATGGCCTGCGCCGCTTCTCTGGCCAGCGCGGCGCAGACGTCTCGCGGCGGTCCCGGCCCGAGCATTACGGGGCGTGCTCCGAATTCGAGATTGTGTCGCCAGCTCAGCAGCCGCACCTCGCCAGGTGGCACGATGGCGCGCAAGGCTGCTGCACCGAATTCCGCATCGAGCCGTCGCAGCAGGCGTTCGTGCTCTTCCGAAAGCACGGTCGCCAGCGCGAGGTCGCGCAGCGAGCGGACGCCGTCGCCGGTCACGGTAGGGCGTTGCTTGCGATAGACGATCAGCGCCGCGTCATCGAGTTGCACGACGCGGACCTCGTCGGCGATATCCAACAGCGGCGATATCGCAACGTTCGCGCCGGTGTCGAAGATCTTCTTCGCCGCGCCCAGCGCTTCGTCCAGCGTGGTCGCCCGGGTGACGGACCGCCCCGAAGTGCCTTCATTGGGCTTGACGACGACCCCGTGGAGATGCGTTTCGAGCAATTCCACGACCGTCTCTGGAGCCAGGCCCGGCCGGCCTCCCAGAGCCGGCGCAAGACAGAACACATGGGGAATGGCGGGAACTCCGGAGGCCCGCAGCAGCGCGGCCGTCGCCGCCTTGTCGCAGGCCAATCTGTGCGCCACCGCACTGTTCAGGCCGAGATCATAGCCAAAGATGAGATGGCGCCGGGTCGCATTCTCCAGCACCAGCAACCAGCCGTCCTCCCGGACCTCGAGGCGGATGCCGCGGTCGGTGCAATAGCGGGTGACGGCTGCAAGCTGGATGTGCGGAGCGTTAATCATTGCTCAAGGATTGGTCGAATGTTGCGGAATTAAAGTGCTGGAAAAACGGAATCTCGGCAAGTAAATTACCCATATCGTTTGTGTACGAACGAACAGCCGATCGATGCGATCCGGCACGGGCCGGCATGCGTTTGATCGTGATCAATGGTGCATCCATGCGGGTTGATTATTCGCTGTTTTCACGTACATCAGGCGCCGAAAATCGCTGTGATCCATAGGGTTTTTGCGATCCTGCCTCCGTCACGACTTGTTTCTTCCAACTTCAGCCCACGTGAAAAAACAAACGACATGAGCGCGTTCTATAAAGAGAAAGTTCTTTCCGTTCATCACTGGACGGACACGTTGTTCTCCTTCCGGGCGACCCGCGATGCGGGCTTCCGTTTCCAGAATGGCCAGTTCGCGATGATCGGTCTCGAGGTCGAGGGCCGCCCGTTGCTGCGCGCCTACAGCATGGCGAGCGCCAATCACGAGGAAGAGCTCGAGTTCTTCAGCATCAAGGTGCAGGACGGTCCGCTGACCTCCCGGCTGCAGAAGATCAAGGAGGGTGACACCATCCTGGTCGGCCGCAAGGCGACCGGCACGCTGATCCCCGACAACCTGCTGCCCGGCAGCCGGCTGCTGCTGCTGTCGACCGGCACCGGCCTTGCCCCGTTCGCCAGCCTGATCAAGGACCCCGACGTCTACGAGCGCTTCGAGAGCATCGTGCTGGTCCATGGCTGCCGCCAGGTTGCCGAGCTCGCTTATGGCGAGAGCGTCGTCGCCAAGCTGCGCGAGGACGAGCTGTTCGGCGAGCTGCTCGAGGGCAAGCTGCAGTATTATCCGACCGTTACCCGTGAGCCGTTCCGGAACCGCGGCCGCATCACCGACCTGATCACGTCGCAGCAGCTGTTCAACGATCTCGGCCAGCATGAGCTCGACATTGCCAAGGACCGCATCATGATGTGCGGCAGCCCGGCGATGCTGGAGGAGCTCAAGACCATGTTCGAGTCGCGCGGCTTCCTCGAAGGCAGCGGCAACGAGCCGGGGCACTTCGTGATCGAGAAAGCTTTCGTCGAGCGCTGAGCCGTCGATCTCCCGACTTTGACATTTTCGAAAGAGCGCCTCGACGCAATCGGGGCGCTCTTTTCGTTGGCAATATCCTCCTTGCACGCGTCGTTGCGGCCGTGCGATTTTCGGCCGCAACATCGGACCGCCAGATGTCCGGAACGAAGCAGGGAGGGGACATGGACTGCCTGAACGGCGGCCATCCCCGCGACAACAAGGGGAACGGCCATGGATTCCATCGTCCGCAGGCAAACGCTCGGTGACCTCCTGCGCAGGAGCGCGGCGCGAACGCCGGGCAAGACGGCCGTGATCTGCGGCGACACCAGCTGGACCTACGCCGAATTCAATGCCGTCGTCGATCACCTCGCGGCAGGCCTTGCCGCTCGCGGTGTCGGCAAGGGCGAGCGCGTCGCGATCCTCGCCCGCAACTCGCATGCATTCGCCGCCCTGCGCTTCGCGCTGGCGCGGCTCGGCGCCGTGCTGGTGCCGATCAATTTCATGCTCAAGCCCGAGGAGGTCGCCTACATCCTCAAGCATGCCGGCGCGCGGCTGCTGGCCACCGACAGCGGCTTTGCCGGTGTGGCCCGCGCCGCCAAGGCGCTGGCGCCCTCGGTCGAGCAGATGATCTGGCTGCCATCGGAAGCGCCGAGCGAGCGGCAAACAGACATGATCGATTTCGCGGAGCTCGCGGCCTCGACAGCGGCGGTGCCTGCCGTCGAGATCGCCGGCAGCGACGTCGCGCAGATCGTCTACACCTCGGGCACGGAATCGCTGCCGAAGGGCGCGATGCTGACCCATGACGCCGTGATCTGGCAGTATGTGAGCTGCATCGTGGACGCCGGCATCGCTGCCGAGGACGTCACCCTGCATGCGCTGCCGCTGTATCACTGCGCTCAGCTCGACGTGTTCTTCGGGCCGTCGATCTATGTCGGCGCCACCAACATCATCACCGCGTTTCCGACGCCCGACAATCTGCTGCCGTTGATTGCCAAGTATCGCATCACCTCGTTCTTCGCACCGCCGACGGTGTGGATCTCGATCCTGCGCTCGCCATCGTTCGAGACCACCGATGTCTCGACCTTGCGCAAGGGCTATTACGGCGCCTCGATCATGCCGGTGGAGGTGCTGCGCGAGCTGGCGCAGCGGCTGCCGAAGGTGCAGCTGTGGAATCTTTACGGGCAGACCGAAATCGCGCCGCTGGCGACGATGCTCGGACCAGAGGATCAGCTGCGCAAACCGGGCTCCTGCGGCCGTGCCGTGCTCAATGTCGAGACGCGGGTCGTCGACGACGACATGAAGGACGTTGCGCCCGGCGAGGTCGGCGAGGTCGTGCACCGCTCGCCGCATCTGATGCTGGGCTACTTCCACGACGACGAGCGGACCGCCGCCGCCTTCCAGGGCGACTGGTTTCACTCCGGCGATCTCGCGACCATCGACGAGGAGGGCTACATCACCATCGTCGACCGCAAGAAGGACATGATCAAGACCGGTGGTGAGAACGTCGCCAGCCGCGAGGTCGAGGAGGCGCTGTATCTGATTCCGGAAGTGTCGGAGGTCGCCGTGGTCGGCCTGCCGCATCCGCGCTGGGTGGAGGCGGTCGTGGCGATGGTCGTCGTGAAGTCCGGCTGCGAGCTGACCGAGGAGGCGCTGCTCAAACAGGCCTCCAGCCGCCTGGCCTCGTTCAAGACGCCGAAGCGCGTGGTGTTCGTTGACGCGCTGCCGAAGAACCCCAGCGGCAAACTGTTGAAGCGGCAGTTGCGCGAGGCGCATTCCGGCCTGTTCGCGGACGGCTGAGGCATAGCGGAGCGGCCCGGTCGCGTCCTCACCTTGGTAGGCCCGTAGGGGCGACCGAGGCGCTAGAAGGACACGTCGCTGTCGCGCGCCGGGCCGATGGATATCGGGCTCATGGACATCTCGGCATCCGGGTCGATAGCCGCAGGCTATCGACGATGTGATATCCTCGATGGCCGATTGCGCGCGCTTGTGTAACGATTGCTTCGCGATACCCGTACTATCGTGACGATCGATCCTCCACGAGCCGCCCCGAGGCCTTCCATGGATACGCTGCTGCTCCCGTTCTCGCCGCGCTTCATCGTGCTGACGATCTGTTCCACGGCGACAGCCCTGTTGCTGATCCTCGGCATCTACGACCGCGAGATCTTCGATCTCGTTCTGATTCCGCTGTTGATCTTCGGCGCGCTGACCCTGCTCGGGGTGCGGGATCTGATGCAGAAGAGCCATGCGGTGCTGCGCAATTACCCCATCGCGGCGCACCTGCGTTTCCTGCTCGAGGAAATGCGGCCGGAGATGCGGCAGTACTTCTTCGAGAGCGAGAAGGACGGCATGCCGTTCTCGCGCGACACCCGCGCGGTGGTCTATCAGCGCGCCAAGATGGTGCTCGACAAGCGCCCGTTCGGCACCCAGGAGGATGTCTATCGCGAGGGCTACGAGTGGATGCACCATTCGATGTCGCCGAAGCCGCACGCGGAGGAGAAATTCCGGATTACCATCGGGGGGCCCGATTGCGCGAAACCGTACTCGGCCTCGGTGTTCAACATCTCCGCCATGAGCTTCGGCGCGCTGAGCCCGAACGCGGTCCGTGCGCTCAATGGCGGCGCCAAGCGGGGCGGCTTCGCCCATGATACCGGCGAAGGCGGCTTCAGCCCGTATCACGCCGAAATGGGCGGCGACATCATCTGGGAGATCGGCTCCGGCTATTTCGGCTGCCGGCACCGCGACGGCACCTTCGATCCCGACGCCTTTGCGCGCGTCGCGGCGGCCGAACAGATCAAGATGGTCGAGCTCAAGATCAGCCAGGGCGCCAAGCCCGGCCATGGCGGCGTGCTGCCGGCGGCCAAAGTATCCGAGGAGATTTCCAAGATCCGTGGCGTCGCGATGGGGGAGGACTGCATCTCGCCGCCGGCGCATCGCGCGTTCTCGACACCGATCGGGATGATGCAGTTCATCGGCGAGATGCGGCGGCTGTCGGGCGGCAAGCCGGCCGGCTTCAAGCTGTGCATCGGCCATCCCTGGGAATTCCTGGCGATCTGCAAGGCGATGCTGGAGACCGGCATCTACCCCGACTTCATCGTCGTCGACGGCAACGAGGGCGGCACGGGTGCGGCGCCGCTGGAGTTCATGGACCATCTGGGCATGCCGATGCGCGAGGGTGTCAATTTCGTGCACAATGCGCTGGTCGGGCTGAATATCCGCGACCGCGTCAAGATCGGCGCCTCCGGAAAGATTGCCACCGCCTTCGACATGGCGCGGGCGATGTCGATCGGGGCCGACTGGTGCAATTCGGCGCGCGGCTTCATGTTTGCGCTCGGCTGCATCCAGTCGCTGAGCTGCCACACCGACCGTTGCCCGACCGGGGTCGCGACGCAGGATCCGACGCGCGCCCGCGCGCTGGTCGTCCCGCACAAGATCGATCGCGTCTACAACTATCATCACGCGACCTTGCATGCGCTGACCGAGCTGCTCGCCGCCGCGGGTCTCGAGCATCCGCAGGATCTGCGTCCCATCCACTTCTCACAGCGGACGTCGACCACCGAAGTGTCCTCCTTCGCCAAACTCTATCCGTCGCTGCGGCCGGGCGAGTTGCTCGATGGTACGCAGGATGCCCGCTTCCGTGACGCCTGGGCGATGGCGCGGCCGGATACGTTCGCGGCGGCGTGAGGCCGTCGTACCGGTCCGAAATGAGGCGGTAAGCAGTGTCCTCACCCTCGCTGTCATCCCCGCGAACGCGGGGATCCATAACCACAGGCCTGTGTTTGTGGCGCGGAAGGTTCAACGCGCCACCTGCCTCAAGCGAGATCACGCGGTATGGGTCCCGGGTCGGCGTCCGCCAACGCTTCGCGTTGCCGGACTTGCCCGGGACGACGGCGGTGGTTGGAGTCATCAGCGAGCTAATGCGGGTTCTCCAGGCTGAAGGTCTCGGACTGTTCGTCGTAGGCGAACAGCTCGGCGTAGCGGCCCCATGACACGATGGTCTGCAGCGTCTCGTCGGCATATTGCTCGGACATGTAGTCCTCGAGCTCGATGCGGAAGCGCGCGGCGGGGGCGGCGTGCGAGGGGCGATCGTCGAGCACGCGGCGGATCAGGCCCATCAGCGGCACGTTCTCCATGAGGTGCGCGGCGAACAGCTTCTTGCGATCGTCGGTTTCGAGGTCGGCGAAACGGCGGCCAGCCTCGGTCAGGGTGAGATCGCCTTCGCTGAGATGCGCGAAGCGTAGCAGTTGAAGTGCCTCGGCCAGAGGGAAGATCTCGTCGACTTCGAGCTGCAGGTGACCTGCCAGCACGGGAAGGTCGGCGTGACCCTTGTAGGGCTCGCCGGCCAGCGCCTCGATCAGGCCGGAGATCGAGTTCGAGGAGACGTGGCTCAGCACCATGCCGACGCCGGCGCTGGCGGTGCTCGGCAGCTTCGGCTCCGGCCGCTGCGTCATGCGGGCATAGAGACTGTCGACGAGCTGGCGGAACGCCGGATCGAGCCGGTTGCGCGGATGGGCTAAGTCGATCCTGAACTCGGCGGCGACGCGGCCCGGATTGGACGAGAACACCAGCACGCGGTCGCACATCAGCACCGCCTCCTCGATGTTGTGCGTCACCATCAGCACCGATTTGATCGGCAGCCTTCCGTCGGTCCAGAGGTCGACGAGGTCGGTGCGCAGCGTTTCCGCGGTCAGCACGTCGAGCGCCGAGAACGGCTCATCCATCAGCAGCAGGTCGGGATGCACGACGAGCGCACGGGCGAAGCCGACGCGCTGGCGCATGCCTCCGGACAGCTCCTTAGGAAATGCGGATTCGAAGCCGTCGAGGCCGATCAGGTCGATCGCCGCGAGCGCGCGCTTGCGCCGCTCGGCACTGTCGATGCCGAGCGCCTCCAGGCCGAGTTCGACGTTCTGCAGCACGGTCAGCCAGGGAAACAGCGCGAACGACTGGAACACCATGGCGACACCAACAGGCGGGCCTGCGATGATCTCGCCGCGGCATCTCGCTTCGCCCGAGGAGGGTGACACCAGCCCGGCGATGATCCGCAGCAACGTTGACTTGCCCGAGCCGGAGCGTCCGAGCAGGCCGACGATCTCGCCGGCGCGGATCGTGAGGTCGACCTTCTCGAGCACGACGAGATCCTCGCCGCTGCCCTTGGGAAACAGCCGGCTCACGCCCTTGATCTCGATCAGCGAGGTGTCCTTGACCTGGTCGCGCATGATGATCTCTCCCGGTCAGCCGAGCCGCAGCCGGCGTTCGCCGAAGGCATAGAGCGGCCGCCACAGCAGCCGGTTGAACAGGGTGACGAGAATGCACATCACGGCGATGCCGAGCACCACGCGGGGGAAGTCGCCGCGCTCTGTTGCAGCCGCGATGTAGGCTCCGAGCCCTGATGCGGTCAGATGCGTGTCGCCCCAGCTCGCGACCTCGGCCACGATCGCTGCGTTCCACGAGCCGCCGGAGGCCGTGATGGCGCCGGTGATGTAGTACGGGAAGACGCCGGGCAGCACGACCTTGAACCACCAGCGCCAGCCGGTGAGATGCAGGCTCGCAGCCGCCTCGCGCAGGTCGGTCGGGAAGGCGCTGGCGCCGGCGATGACGTTGAACAGGATGTACCACTGCGTGCCCAGGATCATCAGCGGGCTGAGCCAGACATTGGCGTCGAGGCCGTAGCGCACGATCAGCACGACGAACACCGGGAAGGCGAGGTTGGCCGGGAAGGCGGCGAGGAACTGCGCCAGCGGCTGGATGCGCTCGGCGAGTTTGGGCCGCAACCCGATCCAGACGCCGACCGGGACCCAGATCAACGAGGCCAGCGCGATCAGCACGGCGACGCGGACCAGCGTGATCAGGCCGTAGCCGATCGCGGTGACCACGTCGGAGGGCGCGAGGGTGGTCGAGAGATAGAGATAAGTCTTCCAGCCGGCATAGGCGCAGCCGAGGATGACCACGGCGAGCCACAGACCGTCGACCAGCTGCGACGGTGGCGCATGACGCGCCGGACCGCTCCAGGCTTTCGGCCAGTTGATGCGCAGGTTGGAGAAGCTGCGGTTGATCGCCGCGAACGGGATCGACAGCGAGCGCAGCGCGCGGGTGCGGCGGAACAGGTCGAGCATCCATGAACCAGGCGGATCGCCTGACGCCGTCTGCTCGAAGCGGAATTTGTCGGCCCAGGCGACGATCGGGCGGAACAGCAACTGGTCATAGGCGGTGATCACCAGCAGCATCGTCAGCAGCGCCGCGCCGATCGCGGCGAGATCCTTGTGCTGGATCGCGAGCGCGACATAGGAGCCGATGCCGGGCAAGGTGACGGTGGTGTTGCCGACGGTGATCGCCTCGGACGCCACGACGAAGAACCAGCCGCCGGACATCGACATCATCGCATTCCAGATCAGGCCGGGCATCGCATAGGGGACGTCGAGCCGCCAGAAGCGCTGCCAGCCGGAGAGGTGGAAGCTGCGCGTCGCTTCCTCGAGATCCTTCGGAACGTTGCGCATCGACTGGTACATGCTGAAGGTCATGTTCCAGGCCTGGCTGGTGAAGATCGCGAACACGCAGGCGAGCTCGGCGCCGAGCACCTTGCCCGGGAACAGGTTCATGAAGAACACGACGGTGAAGGTGAGGAAGCCGAGGATCGGCACCGATTGCAGGATGTCGAGCAGCGGGATCAGCACGATCTCGGCGCGGCGGCTCTTGGCCGCCAGCGCGGCGTAGACGAAGGTGAACACCAGCGAGCAGACGATCGCGAGCAGCATGCGCAAGGTGGTGCGCAGCGCGTAGAGCGGCAGGTTGGCCGGATCGAGCGACACCGCGGGAGAATCGAGCGCCGATAGCGGCAGCGTGGTCTGCTCGCCGCCATAGACGATCAGCACCATCGCCCCGACCACGATGATCAGCGCGACCACGTCCCAGACGTTGGGGCGCACGGCGTCGCGCAGCACGGTGGTCCTGATATCCCGGAGCAGCATCGGCGTGTCTCGTCTCATCGGCCGCAGCCATCATGGTGGCTGCGGACGTGTCCTCGTCATGGGTTGGGAGCTGGACGCGCCGGCTGGGCCGCCGGCCGATCCGCACCCTAAGTGCCCTCTGTGATGGTTTGATTTCAAGCGGCCGGGCCGGGGATCCGGTTTCCGGGCCCGGCCTATCAAAGGATACGCCGCCCGCGTCTTCACGTTCCCGCGACATGTCATGTCCGGGGTGTGCTTGTCGGTGGCCCTCATGGATGTGAGGGCGCAGGGAGAGCCGGACCTCGACTGAGGCCCGTGGCCCGCCTGCTCAGAAAATGCAGGCGGCAGGTACCACAGGTTCAGCCGGACAGACCCGGCCCTCCCTGCGCGATCGGTTTTAACGGCTTATACGAGCTCTCCCCGGTGCGCCGGCTTTTGGCCACCGTGGCGACAATACGCCGTCAGCGCATTGCCGCGGACCTCAGCGTCGGGAGGTCAGGACCACACGATTTCGCCGTCCGTGACTGCAGCGCTCGTCCAGCGCCGCCGTCCCGTCCATCGCATTGCCGGCCCAACGTTCGTGACGACGCGTACGCCCCTCATCAGGACCGGAATGGGGGGAGGATAGATCAGGAGTTATGATTTTCGGAAGCAGTTTATTTTGCGTGGGGGCTCTTGAATTGGGGCGTCCTGTTGAGCGCGCAGGGGAAATGAGTGTTTCGGCGCAGGCTTTCGAAATTCGGATCGGCCATCTGCTGGCGCATTCGACACCAGCCCTCTGCCCGACGGGCGAATCGGTCATCGCTCGTTTGTAAATGTAGAGCGCAGCGGCACGGTGCACCTCTCCCCGCTCTTTGCGGGGAGAGGTCGGATTGCGAAGCAATCCGGGTGAGGGGCATGGCACAAGCGGGGCCGCATCAAGGCTCCATCGGACTCGTATGCCGGTGCTCGAGGGCGGCACCACCCGTGTGGTTGCCCCTCACCCCGACCCTCTCCCCGTGAAGAACGGGGAGAGGGAGTGCACCGTCCGTGCGGCGAGAGAAGGAACTCAGCTACCCCACATTCGGCTCGCCGCCCTCGGGCGCGAGCTTCGTCGCCAGGATCTTGTCGATGCGGCGGCCGTCGAGGTCGATGATCTCGAAGCGCCAGCCTTGCAGCTCGAAGCTGTGGCCGACCTCGGGCACGCTGCCGAAGTGCTGCAGCACGAGGCCGGCGACGGTGTGGTAGCCGCGATGCGGCGGGACCTCGATGGCGAGAACGTCGGCGAACTCGTCGAGCGGCATCCAGCCGGAGACCAGCAGCGAGCCGTCGTCGCGGCGGACGCAGGCGGGCTCGGGCGGGCCTTCCTCGGAGGAGAATGCGCCGACGATCGATTCCAGAATGTCGGCCGCGGTGACGACGCCTTCGAACGCGCCGTATTCGTCGTGAACCAGCCCCATATGCACGGGCGCCACTTTCAGGATCGCGATCACGTCGCGCGCATCGACGGTGGAGGGAATGATCGGCACCTCGCGCACCAGGCTGCGCAGATCCGGCGTCTCGTCGCGCAGATACGCGGCCAGCAGATCCTTGGCCTGGAGCACGCCGATGGGGCGGTCGCGCTCTCCGTCGGAGACCGGCAGGCGCGAATGCGGGCTCTTGGCAAGCAACTCGCGGATCACCTTGGGATCGTCGTTGAGATCGACCACGTCCACCTCGGGCCGCGGCGTCATGATCGCGCCGACCGGGCGATCGCCGAGCCGCATCACGCCGGCGATCATCTCCTTCTCGCCGGGCTCGAGCACGCCGGCGGTCTCGGCCTCGCGCACCAGATGATGGATTTCCGCCTCCGAGACCTTCTCCTCGGCGTCGCCGGAGCGGCCGAGCAGCGCCAGGATCAGCTTGCCGGAGAGATCGAGCAGCACGACCAGCGGTAGCGACACTTTGGCCAGAACCTGCATGGCCGGAGCAACGCGAACCGCAATCGCCTCGGGATCGCGCAGCGCCAGCTGCTTCGGCACCAGCTCGCCGACGATGAGGGTGGCGTAGGTGATGATGGTGACGACGAGGCCGACGCCGACGATGTCGGCGGCGGAGGCGCTCATTCCGAGTTCCAGCAGCCATTGCGTCAGGCGCTGGCCCAGCGTGGCGCCCGAGAAGGCGCCGGAGAGCACGCCGACCAGGGTGATGCCGATCTGCACCGTCGACAGGAACCGGCCGGGATCGGACGCCAAGGTCAGCGCGCGGCGGGCGCCGGAAATGCCCTTCTCGGCCAGCATCGCCAGCCGGGCCGGCCGGGACGACACGATCGCGAGTTCGGACATCGACAACAGGCCGTTGACGACGATGAGGACGACGATGATCGAGAGTTCGACGGACAGCATTGCGACCTGGTCTGGCGCCCGAAACGGGCGGGATGGGGACAGGTCCTAGCATATGGGGAGGGCGGCCGCCCATTGCTGCGTTGCGGCGGGAGCGTGGGGGAACGCGCGGACGGCGGGTCAGTTTGGCGCACCCGTGGTGCTCAGTCCTCCGTCGTCGTCCCGGCCTTGAGCCGGGACCCAGAGCCACCGGCCCGGATGAGGCAGGCAACTGGCAGTGGCGTTCCCTCGATCGCGTCCGCGGTATGGGTCCCGGCTCAAGGCCGGGACGACAGCGATTGTGCCGTGCGATGGGGGGCGCTAACTCGCCTTGAGCCTGGTTTGGCTGACCGGCTCAGTCCGCCGCTCAAAAATCCCCGTGCAGCCGGCCCGAGAAGATCGACACCGGGCCGCGGTCGGCGTTGTAGGCGGGGTTGTTGACGAACTGATAGTCGGCCGTGAAGGTCAGGTATTTGCTGATCGAATAGGAGTAGTAGGCCTCGATGATGCTCTCGCGGCGATAGTTCAGCGCGCCGTCGCCGATCAGCGGGCCGAGGCCGCCGGCGGCGAGGAAGGCGCGGTGGTCGCGCGACAGGCCGTTGCTGACACCGGCGATGCCGATCGTGTCGTCGGGGCGGCCCCAGCGGGTGCCCTTGATCGAGCTGCCCAGTGACAGGCTGGTATCGATGTCGGTGAACGCCATGATCTCGGTCTTGCCGTCGTTCCAGCTCCAGCGTCCGAACAGGCCGACATCGTCCGTCAGCGCCTGGTCGAAGCTGACGACATAGCCGTATTTGCTGCGACCGCGGCGGGTCTGGCTGATGTCGAGGTTAACAGCGGGATTGTCGAGCGTCTCGCGATAGCTGCCGGAGAAGCTGTTGTTGAACCAGCCGATGGTGCGCAGGTGGCCGGGCTGCGAGAACAGCTGGTAGCGCGTCTCCAGCTCGACGACGTAGCTGCCGCGGCGGAAGACCCGCTGGTCGAAACTGTTCGAGTTCGATTCGGCGCCGACCATGAAATAGCCGGCGCGCAGCGCCCAGTTCTTCTGGTTCAGCTCGGCGGTGGCGCCGTAGGTCAGGCCGAGCTTGTCGGCGGCATAGTCGAAGGCGCCGGGCGCCCAGACCGACCAGTTCATGAAGTCCTTGCGGGCGTCCTTGGCGTAGGCGTTGCCGTCGAACACGTCGAGCACGGCGAACTTGCCGATCTGGAAGGTGAGCCGCGAAATGTCCTGCTTGCCGGAGAGCTGCAGCTGGCCGGAGCCGAGCAGCTCCTGCTCGCCGCCGAAGCCGAAGGTCTGGCGCAGGAACAGGCGCGAGGTGTTGTAGTGCGGATAGGGGAAGTCGGACTTCTGTGCCTCGCCGTTGGCAAAGCCGCCGAGCCCGACCGTGTTGCTGAGGCCGAAGCCCTGCAGCAGCTCGGGATTGTAGTAGACCTCGCCGCCGTCCCACAGCCGCGCGTTCAGATAGAGGCTGTTGCTCCAGGTCTGCTGGAACTGCCGCGCGGGGGTGAGGCTGTTCTGGCCGGTATAGGCGGCACGGAACGCGGGATAGCCCTGGCCGATTACGGTCGCCTGGCCGTGAATCTCCCAGCGGTCCGATTCCGTATCGGACGGATCGTTCTTGAGCTTGAGCTCGGGGCCATCAGCGAAGTCGAGCTTGCGGTTGAGCCCGACGCGCAGGGTCTGGAAATCGAGCTGCGAGTTGTAGCTGGCCCCGTTGGAGAAGCGGACGCCGCCGTTCTCGAAATGGCTGTAGAGATATTCGAGGCGCCAGCTCCAATGCGGCGCAAAGCTGCGCTCGATGCCGGCGCCGACGGCCCAGCCGAGCCGCGTCGTCAGCAGCTTCTCGGTGTCGCCGGCCGCGTTGCTGTTGAGGAAGCGGCCGCCGGTCCAGGCGAGGCCGCCGGTGGCATAGAGCAGCCAGTCGCCTCTGACGTAGCCGACGCGGCCGCGCGCGGTGGCGACATAGTCCCACAGCTCCGACACGTTCGAGCCGGGCGTGCCGAGCATCGCGACGGTGTGGTTGGAGGTGAGATAGTTCGGAAAGCTGAAATCGCCCTCGAGCCCGAGCAGCAGCCCGGAGCGGGTGACCCGGTTGTAGCCGGCTTGGACGCCGCCGGTGAGGCCGCTGAACGGACTGCCGGCGCTGACCGCACCGGTCGGATCGGTCAGCGTGGCCTGGGCATGATCCCGGGTGTAGCCGGCGTGGACGCCGACATAGAGGCCGGTCCAGTCGAACACGGCCTGCGCGATGCGGGACTTGACCGGGAGGTCGGCCGCAACGGCGGGCGAGGCGAGCGACACGATCACGGCGCCGGCCCCAATCATCTCTCTCGTACGGTTGGAGCGGATCATGGCGGCGGGGTCTCCAAAGGCAAAGCACACGACACGGAATGAAGTCAGAACCTCATTGCCCGCGCACAGTCACGATAAGATTACGGATTCGTCCATGCTCGATCGGAAGTGTGGACGAGGAGCGGCAATTTGTGGATGATTTCTATTGCAATTAATTTGCAACAGCAAGATTGGCGCCGGCTCCGTGTCATCCTGTCCAGCGGGTGTGGCGTTCATGCAACAAACAGCCCGCCCGGGGCGGCCGGGCGGGCTGTGGTGGGGCAGATCGGTTGCGGAGGGGACCCCGCCTCAGCGCCGAGGAGCAAGGCGGATCGGCGGGGCTCTGTCGCGGGCCGGGGCGAGCGGCTCGCGACGGCGACCGCCCCGACATCAATAGCCGCAGGCCCGGGCGCGGCCGACATACTGGCCGTAGATGTCATACTGCGGCACCCAGCGGCAGTAGCGATAGCCGCCCTGATAGTAGCCGTCATTGCTGGCGGCGATCGCGCTGCCGACGACGGCGGCTCCGACGAGGCCTGCACCGACGCCCCAACCCCAGCGATGATGGAAGCCGTGGGCTTCGGCGGGAGAGGCGGTGGCGGCGATGCTGCCGGTGACGGCGAGAGCGGCAATTGCGAGGGCGGCGAGCTTGGTCTTGATGGACATGGAAGGCTCCGTTTTGCGTTGGGGCGGCCGGTCCTGGCCGCTTGCACAATTGGACGGAGCCTTTTCGAAAGCGGTTCGAATCACCCGGCAATGGCTGGGCCGCCTTCGTAATCGATGAGGAAATCCAACGGCTTGGGTTCGATTCAGCGGCCTGCCAGAGGGCCGCCGCCGAGCGCGTTCACGTCGAAGTTATCGATGTCCTGCAACAGCGCACAGAAGGCGCGGGCGCCGTGGTCGAGGATGCGCTCGCCCTTCTCGGCCGACGCCTGCGTGGCATCGCCGACCGCGCCGCTCGCATTCAGATCCTGCGTCTGCCAGGCCATCGGCGCCGGCCGCTGCGTCGACAGCACGCGATTGGCCTGCTCCATCACGAGGCCCGACGATGCGAAGTCGGTGATCGCTTCGCTGCGCACCAGCTGCGGATGGCGGGCCAGCATGATCGAGGTCTCGACCGCGCCGCCATGGATGCCGTGGCGCAGCTCGTCGGCCGAGAACAGGCCGTCGGGCGCGCCGAAGCGTGACCACGACGTCGTCACCACCAGCATGCGATGCGCGGCGCGCAGGTCCTGCGCCACCAGACTCATCGCGGCGCTGTTGCCGCCGTGGCTGGTGACGATGACGAGCTTTCTCAATCCGGCGCGCGCGACGCTGTCGCCGAGCGCACGCCAGCTCTGCAGCGCGACCTCGGTCGGCAGGGTCAGCGTGCCCGGATAGTCGATGTGCTCGGTCGAGAGTCCGATCGGCTGCACCGGCAGGACCGTCACCGGCAGCGCCGGCGGCAGCAGCGCGCGGACACGCGCAAGATAGGCTTCGGCGATGTGGACGTCGGTGCCCACGGGCAGATGCGGCCCGTGCTGCTCGGTGGCGGCAAGCGGCAGCACCGCGATCCAGCGCGCGGTCTCCGACGTTCCCGGATCTGACGTTCCCAGATCAGGCCAATGCAGCTCGGTCCAGTCGCGGGGCGGCGGGGTCATCGCGCGGGCCATTTCCTTCGTCCGTCGGGCAGGGTAGTTATCGCTCCATTGATCTTAACATTGTTCAGCCAGAAAGAACCGGGGAGACCAGACATGGCGCAGTCGCTTCTGTCGCGAACGTTAATGGCGGCATCGCTGGTCGTAGCCGGACTGATCTCGGGGGCCCAGGCCCAGACGCTGGACAAGGTCTCGTTCGGCACCAATTGGGTCGCCGAAGCGGAGCATGGCGGCTTCTTCCAGGCGGTCGCCGACGGCACCTACAAGCGCTACGGCCTCGACGTGACGATCGTGCCCGGCGGCCCCAACGAGAACAACCGCATGCTGCTGATCTCCGGCAAGATCGAGTTCTTCATGGCCGCGAACACGCTGATGGCGTTCGACGCCGTCGCCAACAACGTACCTGTCGTGTCGATCGCCGCGATGTTCCAGAAGGACCCGCAGGTATTCCTGACGCATCCGGAATCCAGGATCACCAAGCTCGAGGAGCTGAAGCCGCTGACGCTGTTCGTCTCCAAGGAAGGCATCTCCAGCTACTATCAATGGCTGAAATCGGAATACGGCTTCTCCGAGAAGAACGTCCGGCCCTACACTTTCAATCCGCAGCCCTTCATCGCCACCGCGCAGAGCGCCATGCAGGGCTATGTCACGTCCGAGCCCTTTGCGGTCGAGCGCGCCGCCGGCTTCAAGCCCGGCGTGATCCTGCTCGCCGACAACGGCTTCAACACCTATTCGACCCTGATCGAGACGCGGCGCGACCTGATCGAGAGCAAGCCCGATCTGGTGCAGCGCTTCGTCGATGCCTCGATCATCGGCTGGTACACCTACATCTATGGCGACAACTCCGCGGGCAATGCGCTGATCAAGAAGATGAACCCGGAGATGACCGACGACCTGCTGGCCTATTCGGTCGCCAAGATGAAGGAGTACGGCATCGTCGATTCCGGCGACAGCATGGACAAGGGCATCGGCGCCATGACCGAGGAGCGCGTCACCAGCTTCTTCGACAAGATGGTGCGCGCCGGCGTGGTCAAGCCGACGCTCGACTATCGCAAGTCCTACACGCTGCGCTTCGTCAACAAGGGCGTCGGCATCGATCTCCGGCCGAAGAAGTAGGACGCCTCGCAGCGGCGCGGTCAGCAGATGAGCTTGCCCCCTTCGTCCGCGCGCGCCGCCGATATCGCCGTGCGGCTGCGCGCCGTCACCAAGGTCTACGAGTCCGGCGTCGCGGCGCTGGGGCCGATCGATGTCGCGATCGGCAGGGGCGAGTTCGTCTCCCTGCTCGGCCCCTCCGGCTGCGGCAAGTCGACGGCGCTGCGGCTGATCGCGGGGCTGGCCGGGCCGACTGCGGGAACAGTCGAGATCGCGGCGGCGTCGTCCGAGACGCATCCCGGCCATCGCATCGGCTTCGTGTTCCAGGAGCCGACCTTGATGCCCTGGACCAGCGTGCGCGACAATGTCGGCCTGCCGCTCAAGCTCGCGCATGTGCCGGCCGCCGAGGCCCGGCCGCGGGTCGATGCGGCGCTGGCGCAGGTCGGCCTTGCCGATTTCGCCGACGCCTTCCCGCGCGAACTGTCCGGCGGCATGAAGATGCGGGCGTCGCTGGCGCGGGCGCTGGTGACTCAGCCGGACATCCTCTTGATGGACGAGCCATTCGCAGCGCTCGACGAGATCACGCGCTTTCGCCTCAATGACGATCTGCTCGACTTGTGGCGGCGCCTCAACATGACCGTCCTGTTCGTCACTCATTCGGTGTTCGAGTCGGTCTATCTGTCGCAACGCGTGCTGGTGATGACGGCGCGGCCCGGCCGGCTCGGCGACGAAATCGCGATCGATGCGGATGTGCGCGATGATGCGTTCCGCGCCTCGCCGGACTATGCCGCGTATTGCCGCCGCGTCTCCGATGCGCTCGCGCCGGCCTACACCGGAGTGCATGCGCTGTGAGCGTGCAGGATCGGGCATCGGCCGTCTCCGGCGCGCGGCTTGCGAGCCTCGCCGTTCCCGCGATCGTCTTCGTCGCCGCGATGACCGCGTGGGAGCTCGCCGTGCGCATCAACGGCATCCCGCCTTACGTGCTGCCGGGTCCGCTGCTGGTGCTGAAGACGCTGGTCGCCGACTGGGACATTCTGGCGCAGTCGCTGCTGACGACCTTGATCACGACGCTCGAAGGCTTCATCGCCGCCGCGCTCGGCGGCATCGCGCTGGCGCTGCTGTTCAACCAGTCGAGATGGCTGCAATGGGCGCTGTTTCCCTATGCCGTGGTGCTGCAGGTCACGCCGGTCATCGCGATCGCACCCTTGCTGCTCATCTATCTTCCGCAGCAGACGGCGGTGGTCGTGTGCGCCTGGATCGTCGGCTTCTTCCCGGTGCTGTCCAACACCGCGCTCGGGCTCAACTCGCTCGACCGCAATCTCGCCGGACTGTTCCAGCTCTACGGCGCCTCGCGCTGGCAGACCTTGCGCTATCTGAAGCTGCCGGCCG
The DNA here is from genome assembly GCF_032377575.1 of Bradyrhizobium sp. SZCCHNS2022. Classification (NCBI taxonomy): domain Bacteria; kingdom Pseudomonadati; phylum Pseudomonadota; class Alphaproteobacteria; order Hyphomicrobiales; family Nitrobacteraceae; genus Bradyrhizobium; species Bradyrhizobium sp. SZCCHNS2022. The sequence goes on from NZ_JAUHHZ010000001.1 coordinate 6,424,166, forward strand.
CGCTGCCCTACATTCTCGGGGGCCTGCGCATCGCCGGCGGCCTGTCGCTGATCGGCGCCGTTGTCGCCGAGATCGCGGCCGGCAGCGCCGGTGCCGGATCGGGTCTTGCCTATCGCATCGCGGAATCCGGCTATCGTCTCAACATACCCCGCATGTTTGCCGCGCTGGTGCTGCTGTCGGTTGCCGGGATTGTCATCTATGGCTTGCTGGCGCTAGTTTCGCACCTCGTTTTGCGGCGCTGGCACGAGAGTGCTCTTGGAAAGGATAACTGATGGCGGCCACTTCGTCTGACAAGGTCGATGTTCTGATCTATGGGCCGCTGCGGCCGATCCTGGAGAACGGGTTCCCGGACAGCTTCAACGTGCACCATGCGACGACGCAGGCCGATCTCGAAGCGCTGCCGGCGGAGGTGAAGGGCCGCATCCGCGGCGTTGCCGTCACCTTCCACACCGTCAAGACCGATGCCGCCGTCATGGCGATGCTGCCGAAGCTCGAGATGATCGCGAGCTTCGGCGTCGGCTACGATCACATTGCGGCTGCGCACGCCGGACAGCACGGCATCGTCGTCACCAACACGCCTGACGTGCTGACCGAGGAGGTCGCCGACGTCGCGATGGGTCTGTTGATCGCCACCTGCCGCGAGTTCATCAAGGCCGACCGTTTCGTGCGTTCGGGCGAGTGGACCTCCAAGCCTTATCCGCTCAGCGTCGGCTCGCTGCGCGACCGCACCGTCGGCATGGTCGGCATGGGCCGCATCGGCCAGGCGATCGCACGCCGGCTGGAAGCCTCGCTGGTCCCCGTCGTCTATCACTCGCGCAACCCGGCCGCCGGCGTCGCCAACAAGCATTATCCCGACCTGCTGGCGATGGCGAAGGATGTCGACACGCTGGTCGTGATCGTGCCCGGCGGCGCCGGCACCAACAGGATCGTCAACGCCGAGGTGCTTAAGGCGCTGGGCCCGCGCGGCGTCGTGGTCAACGTCGCCCGCGGCTCGGTGATCGATGAGCCCGCGCTGGTGGACGCGCTGAAGTCCGGCACGATCCTCGCGGCCGGTCTCGACGTGTTCGAGAAGGAGCCGGCGGTGCCCGATGCGCTCAAGGCGATGGACAATGTCGTGCTGCTGCCACACATCGGCTCGGCTGCCATCGTAACCCGCAACGCGATGGATCAGCTGGTGGTCGACAATCTCAAGGTCTGGTTCGCCGGCAAGCCGCCGCTGACGCCCGTTCCGGAAACGCCGGTGAAAGGCCGCTGATGACACGTGCGCTCCCGCTCCTGATCGCGCTGCTCGCAACGGCGGCAAGCATTCCCGCCATTGCGCAGGATGCGACCAGCCTGAAGAAGGCGATGATCGGGCAGTGGGAGCTCGCGACCACCGAGCGCAGCAAGACCTGCGTCGTGACCTTGAAGCCGGATGCGGCGCCGCACGGGCAGAAGCTCGAGCTGGAGCCGAGCTGCGCCACCGCGCTGCCCTTCACCAAGGACATCGCCGGCTGGAACGTGAAGGGTCTCGACATCGTCAGCCTGCAGGCAGCCAATGGCGAGTCGGTGCTCGACTTCACCGAGGTCGAGGCCGGCATCTTCGAAGGCCTGCGCCAGGGCGAGGGTGTCTACATCCTGCAGAACCTGGCGGCGGCGCGGTCGCTGGCCAAGTCAATGGACCAGATGATCGGCGACTGGGCCATGGTCCGCGGCAATGGCGTCACGATCTGCAGCCTGGTGCTGACCAACACCGAGGCCGGCAATGACAATTTCCAGGTGTTCGTGAAGCCCAAATGCGATGCCGCGATCGCGGCTTTCGCGCCGACGCAGTGGCGGCTGGAGCACGGCCAGATGATGCTGATGTCGGCTCGCGGCGAGACCTGGCGGTTCGAGGCCGACGACAATGCGCAGTGGCGGCTGGTGCCGGACAGCGCCAATCCCTTGATCATGCTGCGGCAGTGAGGCGGAGCGCTGCGCCGCCCGGCAGCGGCGTTAACGATTGCGCAACCCCGGGTTAACGTTTCGTTGCGTCCAATCGCTGCGCTTGGAACGTGTTGTTTACGGATACTGCGTGTGATGGTTGTCCCAGAGCCGGGAGCCAGCCATGCAGATGCCGTTGCGCAGGTTCACCACGTCGCTGCCATCGTTCAGCCTCAACGACACGATCTCCGCGGCCGCCGCCGCCTTCGCCGTGCTCGTGATGCTGTCGACATTGGGCGCGCTCTCGGCGCTGCGTGAGCAGCGGCTGTTCTACGAGCGGCTCGAGCAGCTCGCCGTCGCATCGCGCAACATCGAGCGCACCAATGCGCTGATCTACGCCGTGGTGATGGAATCGCGCGGCATCTACATGTCGCTGGATCGCAACGTCGCGCGGCGCTACGCCGATGCGCAGCTCGGAAAGCTCGCGCAGCTGGCCAAGGTGGTCGAGGAGTGGGAGGCCCAGGTCACCGAGGCGGATGCCGCGCTGTTCGCCCCGTTCAGGATGCGGATCGACCAGTTCATCGCCTTCCGCACCGAAATGGCGCGCCGGACCATCTCGATCGGCTCGTCGGCGGCGCGTGAGCTCGGCGACAACGACGAGAACCGCGCGGTGCGCACCGCGCTCAACGAGGATCTCGAGAAATTGTCCCGGCTCTACGCCGCCCGAACCCGCGAACTCGGCGAGACCGCCGACGCGCGCGGCGTGGCGTCGTACTTTCTCGGCGGGCTCGGCCTGCTCATCGTGGCGCTGATCGCCGCAGCCGCGCTGGCGCTGCGCTGGGGCGTGCTGATGCCGCTGCTCGACATCGCCCGCGTCACCGACCGCATCGCCGCCGGCCGTATCAAGCTGAAGATTCCGCATGCGCGACGGCATGACGAGATCGGTCGGGTCGCGCAGGCGGTCGAGACCTATCAGAACGGCGCCTTCCGCCTCCAGGAGCTCGAAGAGCACGAGGTCGAGATCGAGCGCCAATACACGGACATCCTGCGCCAGCACGAGCAGCTGGAGCAGGGCGCGATCAGCAGCCAGCAGCGCCTCGACGCCGCGGTCGCCAACATGGCCCAGGGCCTGATCATGCTCGACAGCTTCGGCTACGTGCTGATGGTCAACGAGCAGTACCGCAAGCTCTACGGCGTGCCCGCTTCGATTGCGAAGCCCGGTGCGCATGTGCGCGAGATCCTCGCGCATCGCGCCAAGCTCGGGCTGTTGCGCGAGAAGCCGTCCGATTTTCTCGCCGCCCTGAGACAGCGCATGAAGGAGGGCAGGGCCGAGATCGTGGAGGTCGAGCTCGCCGACGGTCGCATCATCCGTATCTCCGAGCGTCCGATGGCTGGCGGCGGCTGGATCGCCACGCATGAGGATTTCACGGCGCAGCGGCGCAACGAGCGGATCCTGGCGCGGGCCGAGTACTTCCTCGCCGCGCTGCTCGAGAACATCCCGCAGGCGGTGGTGGCGAAGGACGCGCAGTCGCTGCGCTATGTGTTCGTCAATCGCGCCACGGAGGTCCTGTTCGGCCTGCCGCGGTCCGAGATCATCGGCCGCGCGGCGCGCGACCTGTTTCCCGAGCCGACATGCACCCTGATCGAGACCTTCGATCGTCAACTGCTTGCCGATGAGACCGATCAGACTCCGAAGGCGCACAGCGTCGAGATGCCGGGTAACCGCATCCGTGATGTGGTGGTGCGCCGGCTGCCTATCTCGATCGGCGAAGGCGAGCCGAAATTCCTGCTCAACATCATCGAGGATCGCACGGCGGATCAGCGCGCCGCGGCATGACGGCCGAGCCGCAGGAACCCGGAATCCCCTGCCTTGACTGCGCCTTGATCTGCATCAAGAACGGCCCGGCCGGGCGGAATAGCGTGTCCGGAACGGAGGCCTGTTCATGACCCGACGTCTGGGGATTTCCTTTGCCACCCGCTGCAGTGCTGCGGCGCTGCTGACCTTGGCAACCATCGCGCCGCTGCATCAGGCGGCTGCGCAAGACGTGCTCGGCGGCGCGATCCTCGGCGGTGCGGGAGGTGCGATCCTGGGCGGCGCGATCGGCGGCGGGCGCGGGGCTGCGATCGGCGCGGTCATCGGCGCCGGGACCGGCGCTGCGATTGCGGCCGACGGCGAGCGGCGCCGCGGCGGCTACTACGCGTATCGCAACGGCTGCTATCTGCAGCGCGGCGACGGCTCCTGGGTCCGCGCGCATCCCCGCTACTGCTACTAAGCGCCGCTCACCGGCCAGACATGATCGCTGCGCGCCGCCGCGCAGCCGATCAAGTCATCGCGCGCTCCAGCGCGGCCATGATGCGCGTATCCTCGCAATGGGCGACGTTGAAGCGCATCATCGCGCCAGCTGATTGCGCGGCGCTGAACGCGTTGCCCGGCGCCAGCACCACGTCGTCGGCCAGCGCCGCCTGGGCGATGTCGGTCGCCACGCATTCCTCAGGCAGCCTGCACCACAGATGAAAGCCGCCGCGCGGCATCAGCCATGGCGTGATGCCGAGGCGTTGCAGCCGTGCCGCCACGCGCGGCCGCGCCCGCGCCAGACGCGCGCGCAGCTCCTCGATGTGCTTGCGATAGCTGCCGCCGGTCAGCACCTGCGCCAGGGTCTCCGCGGCGAATTGTCCGGGGCCGCCGAAGCCGGTCGCAATCTGCAGGTCGATCAGCGGCTCGATCCAGTCCGGCCGCGCCGCGATGTAGCCTGATCGCACCGACGCCGACAGCGTCTTCGAAAAGCTGCCGATCAGGATCACCCGCCTCAGCCCGTCGAGCGCGGCAAGCCGCGGCGACGGCTCCGGCTCGAAGTCGCCATAGATGTCGTCCTCGATGATGGTCATGTCATGGGCGGCGGCGGCGTTGAGCAGCCGGTGCGCGGTCTGCAGCGACAGCGTGGCGCCGGTCGGATTGTGCAGGCCGGAATTGGTGATGTAGAGCCGCGGCCGCTCGGTCGCGAGCACGGCCTCGAACTGCGCGATGTCGGGCCCGGTCGGGGTCATGGGCACGCTGACGATCCGAGCTTGATGCGCGCGCAGCAGCGCCAGGAAGTTGAAATAGCAGGGGTCGTCGACCAGCACCGTGTCGCCGGGCCGCAGCAGCATGCGGCAGATCAGGTCGATCGCCTGCGTGCCCGATGCCGTCAGCAGCAATTGCTCGCTGAAGGCGTCGATGCCGAGACCGGCGAGCCGGGCCTGCAACACCCGCCGCAGCGCAGCCGATCCGCGCGTGCCGCCATAGTCGCTCAGGACGGGACCGTCGCGGCGGGCCAGGCTCCTGATCGCACGGCGCAACGCGTCCTGCGGCATCCACGCCGCCGGCAGCCAGCCGCAGCCTGGCGTGAGCGTCCTGGCATCGGCATCGAGCGACTGCCGAGACACCCAGAACGGATCGATCGCCCGCGGCCGGCGCGACTCGGTCCCCGCGAGCGCCAGCGGCGGCAGCGCGCTGTCGGCCACATAGAAGCCCGAGCCGCGCCGGGCGCGGATCACGCCCTCGGCGGCCAGCCGGTCATAGGCCTCGACGACCGTCGCCGGCGACACGCCCATGGTCGCGGCAAAGGCGCGGATCGACGGCAGGCGCTGGCCTGGACCGAGCGCGCGCGTCGCCAGCCGGTGCCGGACGGCCGCGATCACAAGGGCGGTGCGGGGGCCGCAGGGGTGCGATTCGGCGCTGCTCATCGTCAAGTGTATTGCCCACTTAGTCAGTACAGTTTGACCAAATTGTATTGATCCGTGCCTCCCGCGGCAAGTCGGCGCCGGCTATGCAGACGGTGCCTTGAAGGAGGAATCACCATGAAGGGATCGGTCGAGGGCTGGGGCAGCGGCGCCATCGGGATGACGATCTTCAGCGGCTCGCTGCCGGCGACGCGGGCCGCGCTGGACGGCTTCCCGCCGCTGTTCCTGACCGGCGCGCGGGCGACGCTCGCGGCCGTGCTGGCCGCGCTCTGTCTCGCTCTGCTGCGGCAGCCGCGTCCGGCCCGGCGCCATCTGCTCCCGCTCGCCATCGTGTCGCTCGGCGTCGTCGCAGGCTTTCCGCTGCTGACCGCGCTCGCGCTCCAGCACATTACCTCGGCGCATGCGATCGTGTTCGTCGGGTTGCTGCCGCTGTCGACCGCGCTGTTCGGCGTGCTGCGCGGCGGCGAGCGGCCGCGCCCGCTGTTCTGGCTGTTCGCGGCGCTCGGCGCCGCCGCCGTCTCCGGCTTCGCGCTGTCGCAGGACGGCGTGGCCTCACCGATCGGCGACGTCGCGATGATCGCGGCGATCGTCGTCTGCGGAATCGGCTATGCGGAAGGCGCGATGCTGACGCGGCAGATCGGCGGCTGGCAGGTGATCTCGTGGGCGCTGGTGCTGTCGTCGCCGCTGATGCTGCTGCTCACCGTGCTGACATGGCCCGGCGCGTCTCGTGACATCACGGCGGCAGCTTGGCTCGGCCTCGCTTATGTCTCGGTCTTCAGCATGTTCATCGGCTTCGCGTTCTGGTACCGCGGCCTCGCGCGCGGCGGCACCGCGACCGTCGGGCAGCTGCAGCTGCTGCAACCGTTTCTCGGCCTCGCCTTTGCGAGCCTGCTGCTGGATGAGCCGGTGTCCGCCGGCATGATCGGCGCAGCCGCGATCGTCGTGCTGTGTGTCGGGATGGCGCGCCGCTGGGCATGACGGCATCGCGATCGTCCGCGCGACGTCACATCACCCCGATGCTCTTCAGGCTGGTATGGCCGTTCCTGCCGACGATGATGTGGTCGTGCACGGTGATGCCGAGCGGCTTGGCGATGTCGACGATGGTCTTGGTCATGCGGATGTCCGCCTGCGACGGCGTCGGGTCGCCGGAGGGATGGTTGTGCATGAGCACAGCGCTGCAGCTAAATAACTGACAGAACGAGAACTTTGGAAGATCCCCCATCAACGGGGGACGGAGAGTGGGGACGGTAGCGCGCGACAAATCGTGATCATCACGCCTGATCATGCCCAGTCACCGGCGACCGTCCTGGCGCACGGCAGGACACCGTGTTTCTCTTGTCCCACGCGTCGAGTTCACCAATCGGATATAGGACCGCTTTCCCGATTTTGACGAAGGCCGGCCCAACGCGCATTGCTCGCCAGTTCCGGAGTGTTCCGACGCTCACTGCGCCACGGTAGCGATCCGAAACTTCCTCCGGTGTCAGGTATTTTCGATCCTCCATTGCATCACTCCCGATCACGCGACCATGAATGCAGTATTTTCCGGTCCCAGCGGCGCTCGATAGCCAGACGCACTCGTGGATAGTGAAAGAGAAAGCGAACGGCGGTACAAAGGCGTATCGTCCACTTCGATCTAGCGTCGCGATGTCCGTTGTGCTCAAGAAACCGCATCTCATTTCGATGAGTGATATCGTCAGCTTCAGGCCAGAAGCACACCTCAGCGATCGATTGACGGGTCGCAAAGCTGCGCTCTCACTCCGGCAGGCCCGCCAGCCGCAGCCCCTTCTTGAACGTAGCCCGATGCTCAGGCCGCTGGATCGGTATCCAATTCTCCAGATTGGACATCCGAAACGCGGGATGCAGCTTGAGCAAATGCGCGGCTGCGTCTTTCGCCTGCTCCATCCGCCCGGCAAGCGCGTGCGACGCGATGATGATCAGCACGACGAACCCTGAACTCGGCAATTGCCGGAACGATCGTTCGGCCCAGGACAGAGCCAGCTCGAAACGCTCCGCGAACAAATGCGCCATCGCCATCCCGGCCTGCATCCGGAACATCTCTGGATCGAGCGGGCTGAATCGCATCGCACGTGTGAAGAAATCGATAGCGCTCTCGGGATCACCGCGCAAAACCCGCAGGAAGCCGCCCAAGAACCAGGCCGCCGCCAGATTGGGGTTGAGCAGCAGCGCCCTGTCGAGCAATGCAACCGCGCCCTCCAGATCACCGTCCAGATGGGCCAGCGTATGCCCCGCGCGGGTTAGCGCGACGGCGTCATCCCTGCCCAATTCGATCGCCGAACGAGCCAGCCGGATCCCTTCGGCGAACTCCAGGGACTGATCGGTCATCCAGCCGTTGATCTTTCGCAGGCAATAGCACCACGCCGCCATCGCATGGGCCGAGGCAAAACTGGGATCGAGCGAAAGCGCTTTCTGAAACAGAAGCGAAGCCTCGTCGATCGCGTCGCGCGTCCCGCGGTGCAGATGCGGCATCGCGCGCAAATAGTAATCATACGCGCTCAGATTCCCCGTCGGCTTTCGCCGGGCGCGGTCGATTTCCGCGCGCTCGAGTTGTGAGGCGATCACGCCGACGATGCTGGTTGCGATCTGGTCCTGAAGCTCGAAAAGGTCGTCGATCGTCTCTTCAAACCTATCCGCCCACAGATGAGTGCCGGTGGTCGCGTCCACGAGTTGCCCGGTGATGCGTACCCGGTTCGCGGACTGTCGCACACTGCCTTCGACGACGTAGCGCACGCCGAGCTCGCGGCCGACCTGCTGCTCATTCACGGTGCGTCCCTTGTAGGTGAAGCTCGAATTGCGGGCGATCACGAACAGCCAGCCGATCCGCGACAACGCGGTGATGATATCTTCGACGACGCCGTCCGCAAAATAGTCCTGCCCGGGATCGCCGCTGAGGTTACGAAACGGCAGCACCGCGACGGAGGGAGCATCCGGGAGTGACAGCGTCGGCCGCTGGTCGCCCGCCGAAGAATGCGATCGGGCGTCTACGGCGGTGGCGGACACCTCGTCCTGCCGGACCTGCCCGATGAAGCGCATTCCCTTGCGCGAAATCGTCCGGATCAGGCGCTGCTCCTTGCCGCTATCTCCGACTGCCCGGCGCACGGCGTTGACGTGACTCGTCAATGTCGATTCGGAGACGATGCGACCCTGCCAGACGGCGGTCAGCAGATCGTCCCGTGTCACCACCTGATCCCTGTTGCGGACCAGGTAGAGCAGAAGGTCGAAAACTTTCGGCCCGACCGCGATGAGCTGCGAGCCACGGGTCAGCTCGCGCCGCTCCGCATCCAGGCAAAAATCTTCGAACAGGAAACGCAAAGCCGCTCCGCTTGGACGACAATCCAATGAGAATTGAAGGCCGATTCAGCCCGTCCGCAAGGCTTTCCTGCCCGCATCAGCTCATCCTCGCCGTCGCAATAAGGCCGTCTCCGGCTGGAAAAGTCGAGGAAGATCAGCATGAAGATCGTTGTCGTCGGGGGCACAGGCCGGATCGGGACCAAGCTTGCCGGCTTGCTGCGCCGCAAGGGGCACGATGTTGTTCAGGCCTCCCCCCGCACGGGTGTCGACGCCGTCACCGGTGACGGGCTCGACCTCGCGCTGTCGGGCGCGGACGTTGTCGTCGATGTCGCCAATTCACCGTCGTTCGAGGACGGCGCGGTTCTGGAATTCTTCATGAGGTCCACCCGCAATGTCCTTGCGGCCGAAATCGCCGCGCGCGTACAGCACCACGTCGCACTGTCCATCGTCGGGACCGATCGCCTTCCGGATTGCGGTTACTTCCGCGGCAAGCTCGCCCAAGAGCGTCTTATCCGGAATTCGGGGCGTCGTTACAGCATCCTCCGCGCCACACAGTTTTACGAATTTGCCGACGATATCGTCGCGACCTCCACGCATGGACAAGTCGCCCGGCTGTCGCCGGCGCTGTTTCAGCCGGTCGCCGCGGACGATGTCGCTGCCGCGCTGGCCGCCGTGACGCTGGCCCCGCCGATCGACGGCATCATCGAACTGGCCGGCCCGGAGCAGCTCAGCCTCGACGACTTCGGCCGCAGATACCTCGCCGCGATCAACGACCCGCGCAAGGTCGTCGCCGATATCCACGCCCGCTATTTCGGCGCGGAGCTGGACGACCGATCGCTCACGCCGGGCGACCATCCGCGGCTCGGCGTCATCCGCTTCGCCGATTGGCTTTCCTCCCTTCGCCAGTAACGCAGCGCGGCCGGCGGTGCTCTCCGGCAACCGCCACGCCGCTCCTCGTGCGAGATGAACATGACCAAGGCCGTTCCACACGATCTTGAGGGAGAGGAGACGGCGGCAGCGCCCGAACCGCGCGAAGCCGTTCGCCCGTCGGCCAACCGCCCTCTCGCGGACGCCGAGATGGCCCGCGTGCTCGGCACCGAGCCATTTCGCATGGCACTGGACGCGACCGGCGGCGGGGTGACGCACTGGAAGCACGACCCGCTCCACGACGTCGTCGAGCCGATGACCCACCACGTCATCATGGCCTACAACGGCGTGGTTCAGCGCATGGAGCGGCGGTCGGGACGTTTCGTCTCGGCGGGCACGTTTCGTCCCGGCGTCGTGATCATCATTCCCGAGGGCGCGAGCTCGCGATGGGACATCCCGAAGCCGGTCGATGTCGTGCAGCTCTATCTTCCGCACAGCACGCTGGTGCGTGTGGCCGACGAAGCCGAAACCAACAGGCCGGCCGATCTCCTGGAACGGACCGCGCATCCCGACCCGATCACGTCCCGCCTGCTGCTGAGCGCGGCGGACGTCCTGGAAGGCAGCGAGGCCCTCGATTCGCTGTTCAGACAGCAACTCACCGACCTCCTCGCCACGCGTCTGCTGGCCGCGCACACCGGCGCGCCGACCGCGGTCCAGCCCATCGTCGGCGGTCTGGCGCCGAGAGTGCTGATGCGCGCAATCGAGCGGCTTCACTCCGAGAGCGACGCGGACGTCTCGCTTGCGGCGCTCGCCGCGGACGCCGGCCTGTCGCGCTTCCATTTCTGCCGCGCCTTCAAGGAAAGCACCGGGCTCTCGCCGCACGCCTGGCTCCGCCAGCGCCGGCTCGAGCAGGCGATGCAGATGCTGCGCGACCCGGACGTGTCCGTCGTCACGGTCGCGGCCGCGCTCGGCTACGCCTCGCAGACCGCGTTTGCTGCTGCATTCAAGCGGCTGACCGGGGACACCCCTACCGATTGGCGCCGGCGGGCGCGTTAGCAGCAATTGCTCTTTAGTCGCCGCAACCGCGCTGGGGCACCAGCACACAGGGTTCGTTAGATCATCATCGTGTCCAAGCCCACCAATCGGAGATGACCAATGCCCTTGAACAAGCCGCTCAATCGGATTGTGAACACCACGCGCCGGAAGATCCTCGCGACCTCGGTGATGTCCGCGGTCTCGCTCAGCGTCCGTTCCACGACCGCGATCGGCGAGGAGTCAAGAAGCTCGACCTTCGCCGCGCAAGCGGTGGATCCGACGGCGTTCGTAACGACGAAAGACGGCGTGAAGATCTTCTACAAGGACTGGGGGCCGAAATCGGGTCAGCCGATCGTCTTCCATCACGGCTGGCCGCTCTCGTCCGACGACTGGGACACTCAGATACTGCATTTCGTCGGCAAGGGGTTTCGCGTGATCGCCCATGACCGCCGCGGTCACGGCCGTTCGAGCCAAGTCGGCGAAGGCCACGACATGGATCACTACGCGGCCGATGCTGCCGCGGTCGTCGACCATCTGGACCTGCGAAATGCGGTCCATGTCGGACATTCCACCGGCGGCGGCGAAGCCGCGCGCTACGTCGCGCGTCACGGCCGCGGCCGTGTCGCGAAGCTCGTGCTGATCAGCGCCGTGCCGCCGCTGATGGTCAAGACGGAGAACAATCCCGGCGGCTTGCCGATCGCCGTTCTCGACGATGTGCGCCGGCAGCTCGCCGCCGGCCGGGCGCAGTTCTATCTGGAATTCGCGAGCGGTCCGTTCTTTGGCTACAACCGCCCCGGTGCCACGGCGTCGCAGGCCGTGATCTGGAACTGGTGGCGTCAGGCCATGAGCGGCGGCGCCAAGGCGCATCTCGACGGCATCAAGGCGTTCTCCGAAACCGACTTCACCGAAGACCTCAAGGCCATCGCGGTGCCGACCCTCGTCCTGCACGGCAGCGACGACCAGATCGTGCCCGTCGCGGACTCGGCGCCGCTTTCGGCGAAATTGCTGAAGAACAGCTCGCTGAAAATCTACGACGGCCTGCCGCACGGCATCTGTACCACGCATGCAGCGATCGTGAATGCCGACCTGTCGGCCTTCATCGCCGGCTGATCCTCTGCATCGATCCAATCCAATCACAGGAGACACAAAATGCGACTGGTCGTCATCGGTGCCGGCTTCGCCGGTTTGTATGCAGCATTGTCCGCCGCCCGGCTGCGCGACATCCACGGCGTTTCGCCCGAGGCGCTGGAGATCGCGCTGATCGCGCCGGAGCCGACCTTGGTTGTCCGTCCGCGGCTTTACGAACCAAACCCCGAAACGCTGACGGCGCCGCTGCTGGATGTGCTCAAGGCGATCGACGTGGTCTATGTGCAGGGCACCGCCGAGGCGATCGATGCTGCCGCGCGCGAAGTGAGCATAGCGGCACCCGGGGGCAAACGAACGCGGCTCGCCTACGATCGCCTGGTCGTGGCCACCGGCAGCCGGCTGTTTCGTCCGAGCATTCCCGGCCTTGCCGAGTACGGTTTCAGCGTCGACTCGCTGGACGACGCGGTGGCCCTCGACAGGCACCTGCACGGACTGGCCGGCCGGCCGGCCGGGAATGGCCGCGACACGGTCGTCGTCGCCGGCGGCGGGTTCACGGGCATCGAGGCAGCCACCGAGATGCCCGCGCGGCTCCGCGCCATTCTCGGCCCCGATGCGCGGCCGCGCGTCGTCATCGTCGAGCGCAATCCGGTCATCGCCCCCGACATGGGCGAAACCGCGCGTCCCGTCATCGAGAACGCATTGAAGCGGATCGGCGTGGAGACATGGCTGGGAGTCGGCGTTGCGTCGCTCGACCAGTCCGGCGTGACCTTGTCGGGTGGCGAGCGCATCGCAGCCGAGACCGTGATCTGGGCTGCCGGCATGCGTGCCGCGCCCCTGACCGCGCAGATTCCAGCCGAGCGCGACAGTTTCGGCCGGCTGCTGGTCGACCGCGACTTGCGCGTGCCGAGCGCGGCGGGCATCTTCGCGACCGGCGACGCTGCGCGCGCCGCCTGTGATGATGCCGGCAACTACGCGCTAATGTCGTGCCAGCACGCCACGCGGATGGGCGCTTTCGCCGGCAATAACGCCGCCGCCGAACTGCTCGGCGTTCCGACCGCGCCTTATCACCAGGCGGCCTACGTCACCTGCCTCGATCTCGGCGAGGCCGGCGCTTTGTTTACACGCGGCTGGGATCGGACGATCGAGATGGTCGGCGACCAGGCGAAGAAGACCAAACGCGAGATCAACACCGTCTGGATCTACCCGCCGCTTGCCGAACGTGCCGCCGCGCTCGCCTCCGCCGATCCGGAACGCGTCACCGATCTCTGACCGCCTCACCGAACGAGCCGGACGTCTTCAGGGATGAAACCAGCCTTCAATAATCTGCAACAGGAGACCAACATGAATCTGCAAAACACCTCACACCTCGTCACACCGAAGCCGGATGAACTGGTGCCGTCCCGCTATGCCCTGAAGGTCGGCGAGATCGACGTGCTGGTGATCAGCGACGGGGTGCTCCCGCTGCCGACCACGATGCTCGGGCACAACGCTGCGCCGTCGGCGCGGGCCGCTTGGTTCAAGGACATGTTCCTGCCGACCGACGCCTTCGATTGGGCCCTGAATGCCGTCGTCGTCCGGAGCGGCGGCAAGACCATCCTGATCGACGCAGGGCTCGGGTCGGATCCCGACCTGAACCTGCCGCGGGCCGGACAGCTGATCAAACGCCTCGACGCCGCCGGCATCGATCTCGCGTCCGTCACCGACGTCGTGCTGACCCATATGCACATGGATCACGTCGGCGGCCTGCTGGTCGAGGGCGTGAAAGACCGGCTGCGGCCGGACCTGCAGATCCATGTTGCGGCCGCCGAAGTCGAATTCTGGCGGGCGCCGGATTTCTCGCGAACGGCGATGCCGGAAGGTTTCCCGGACGCGCTGCGCGCAGCCGCGAAGCGCTTCGCAAGGGAGTACCACAACCAGATCCGGCAGTTCGACGAGGAGCACGAAGTCGCGCCGGGCGTCGTCGTCCGCCGCACCGGCGGTCACACCCCGGGACACAGCATCGTCCGCCTGACGTCCGGCGGCGAAGCGATGACCTTCGCGGGCGACGCCGTGTTCACGGTCGGCTTCGACCATCCCGACTGGCACAACGGCTTCGAGCACGACCCGGACGAGGCAACGCGCGTTCGCGAGGGATTGCTGCGGGACTTGGCGAAGACGGGCGAGCTACTGGTCGCCACCCATATGCCGTTCCCGTCCATCGGACGCGTCGGGCGCGAAGGTAACGTGTTTCGGTTCGTGCCGATCTACTGGGACTACTAATCGTTCACCGGATTGAAGCCGGGCTGCGGCGCAGGACATCACCAACGGAGTGTGCCTGCGCCGCAGTCTGCAAGGCTGGTCAGCCGGCTTCGCCGATCGCGCTTAGGCGCGAGCTCTAACTGGTTCCGGTGATCCGGCAGCGGTACTCCATGGGCTCACGGCTAGGTCTTCCCAATTTTGCGAACCGGTTCGCTAGGCTGCGATTGGTGCCATCCAGCACGTTGATCTCTCAGGTCTTTCTTCTTCTAGCAACACTGTGGGTGTCGGAGCAGTGCCATACTGCAACAAGTGAGCAACAGAACTTACGACCGCCGAATCTACGACGCGGAGAGGCGCTTTTATCTTGCCGTTGAACCCGCTCTACGGTCTCTCCTCTCGAATTCCAGGCTGAACTGCGCTCAGACACCGCGCGGTGGCTACACGGGTGGTGAGTCTCAGGCTGCATCTTTGCTGCGGCTCCGGTCGGGCCATTGGCATCCGAGCGCAGGGTCTTAGCGATCTATCGAGACAGACCAGAGTGACCGAACTGCATCGGCGATGCTATTCGTCCACAGATCCGAGATGGGCAGTCGGACTGCCCTCCAGCATCAATTCAACACGCATCGGTGCAGCATCGAGGAAAGCTGGTGTGAAAATCGCCGATATGGCCGGCTCAGATCGATGTCGATCGGCGGCAGGTCGGCAGCAACAGCGCATCGTGGCTGTTAAGGGGAGGGCTGTCGCGCGCGACGTCGTGCAATTTGGCCGTTCCGCTTTGGCTTCCGACATGCCACCTTTGCAGGACACCTACGCGCAGGCCATGGCTCGCGAGGCTCGGTCCGCTTTCGCCAAGCAGTGGTCAGAATCGCCCACCATCTGGCGCCACTACGCCCAGGGCCTCTCTGTATCTCTCTCCACGGGGGCGAGCAGGAGGGATGGCCGATCCCGGACTGGGTAGGCAGCTCCCCGTTCCGGCCACTTTGGTCAGCGTCATCGTTTTTCAGCAGCCGGCCTTTCGCGTGCCTCCGATGGCGCGGGGCCGAGACGCAAGGAGTAGCATCTGATCATGACCGAGTCCTTTCCGCCCCATCCATTCGATGACATGGAGGCGCTGGCCTGGCTGCGCTCCCAGCCCAAGGGATACGTGACGGTCAGCGCCGCTGAGCTCGGGCGCCAATGGGGCTGGAATAGGATGCGGACCAGTCGTCGCCTGAAAGCCTGGGAGCGCGGCGGCCTGATCAGTCGTAACGCTGAAGCGATCATTGTAACGGGGACCGTAACACCGACCGTTACAGATGGTACCGCTGGCGTTACGGACGCCGCCGACGTCACAGGGACATCCGGAGCGGCGGAAGCCCAGCGTTCCCCGAGACGCGTCAAGCTCGCTGCTTTGATTGTAGCTCTGGCGCTGGCTTGTGTATCGGCTGCCTTTTCCATCGACGGCCTGACCGCGATCTTTGCCGGAGCCTTCTGGCCTGTCATCATCATGGGCGCCGTGCTGGAGGCCGGAAAGCTCGTCGCGGCAGCCTGGCTGACGGAGCATTGGAGGTCTGCGCCGTCTCTCCTGAGGTTCGTCCTCGTCCTGATGATTGGCGTGTTGATGGGCCTGAACGCCGTTGGCGTATTCGGCTTCCTCACCCGCGCTCACCTCGACCATATGGCATCCATAGATCTCACCCTTGCCGACAGGACCGCAGACGTTGAGGCCCGCCTCGGAATGCAGAGCCGAGTGGTCACCGACATTGACCGGCGCATTGCCCAGATCGACGCGGCCATCGACGAGGCGACGCGCCTTGGCCGGCCGGTCGGAGCGATGACGATTGCTGACCAGAGGCGCCGCGAACGTGCCGACATTGCGGTAGAACGCCTTCGTGAGTCCCAGGCTCTCGCTAATCTACAGATCGAAAAAGCCAAGGTTGACGCGCAACGCAGGCGTGCCGAGACCGAGGTCGGACCAATACGATATCTCGCCGAGCTGATTGGCATACCCGCCGCGGACTTTGAGCGGGCGGTCCGGCTGCTCACGCTGGCGCTTGTTGCCGTCCTTGATCCGATGGCAGTGGCGTTGCTGCTCGCTGCCGGAGTTCACGCCAGGCGCGCGGGTTCATTCTGACCGTTGCCGCTTCCTCTCCAAGCAAGCTCATTGCGCGATAGGGGCCTTGACCAAATCGGTGACAAGCAAAACTGATTCCGCGCAAACTTGCAGCTGAAGGCCAGAAGAACGAAGCAAGGAGTTTCTCACACTCTATGCACCTGTGGTGCTAACGGTTAGCGAGCTGTGCGCGGCTATGTCATTTGAGCGGGTCAATTTTCGTTCTCAAGCATCTAGCCTCTGAACGAACAGGATCGAGCCTGCCTCGATGCCGTGCGCGGCGTGCTTGGCGGTTCGATTGCCTCGATCGTTTCGGAGCCAATCTCCTGCACGAGCATTTCGAGATGGCCAGCGACAAAATTGGGGGCGAGTAGAGCCCGGTCCGCCATGCCGACGCGCCCATAAGCTATAGAGTTTGCCTCCATAACTCCTGCCTCAACCGCTGATCCCGCACGATTTCCCGTTACAAACTCGTAGAACTTGGGCAAAGTGCGGCTTTCAGAGGCAAGGATTTTCTCGTGGACGAACGTGTCGCCCGAATCATTGGCAACATCGCGAGCATCGCGGACCTGGCCCAGTTCGAGAAGAACGCCGAAAAGCGCGGTGCCTTGGATGACGATTTGCGGCAGGCGATCAGGGTGCGCTCAGCCACGCTTGGGCGCGTCCTTATCACGCAACGGACCGGTCTCGATCTGGCCGATCTAACACCCGCTGAGGAGAAAATCGTTCAAGCGGTCAGTGAGTATGTTGGAGTGATGAAACGCGAGGGTAAGGATGCAACGCGGACCTTCCTGCAGCTCCGCAATCGCGGCCTCATTGACTCCGCCGAAGCTGCGGTCGCAAAATTTAAGCCCACGCAAGGTTTTCAGGCGTTAGCCGATGCCGATCTCACTGAACTCTCCTATGAGCAGATCATTGTGGATCATCCCGATGAGTTTTCAGCACGCGCACTTTGGTACGCACGACGCACACTGGGACTGCCAAATGACAGCGAAAGGCCGCCCGCCAAGGCGATAACGCCTGTTCAAACCAGGACAGAAAAATTGCTCGCTTGGTTGCGGGAGCGGAGCAAGGCTAACAACGGCCATCTGGCACCACACACGAATGCAGAAGCGGCGGCGGTGCTGGACATGTCCGACATGCACCAGTTCGGACGGGTTTTTGGGAATATCCAGTCGCGCATAGACTTCGCATGTTACCTGGCCGGGTTGCCCCCGTTGGGCCTCGCTGCGGATGAACCGTTCGCGATGGCCTGGAACCAACAGGATCGAGACTGGGGTTTCCCTGTCACATCGATGCAAGCCGCGACCCGCGCAAGGGCGTGGACTGACCGCGACTTTGACAATGTTCTCGACGAGACCGAAGGCCTTCCCGGTCAGGCACATGTTTCTTGGAAGGCGGAAATCGCCGCGAACGAGGAGAACGTTCGCGTTTGGGCGTTTGGCCTAAATGAGGCGAAGATCGCCCTCGTGGCGGATGATCCCGACCCGCAGACACCCAAAGGCCGAAATCCTGCATGGTCCCGCGCTGAGCTTATCCTGGCGTTGGACCTCTATTTGCGCTTCCGGAATGCCCCGCCGGGCAAAGATAGCGATGAAGTCGCTGAGTTGTCGGCCTTTCTCGGACGAATGGGACGTGGCCTTGGTCTCACTGACGTAGAGACGTTTCGAAACGCCAACGGCGTCTACATGAAGATGATGAACTTTCGGCGGTTCGATCCTGAGTACACCACCGGAGGAAAGGTGGGATTGACGCGGGGCAACAAGGAAGAAAAAGTCGTATGGAACGAATTCTCATCCGACGCCCCAGGACTTGCCATTGCTGTCGCCGCGATACGTTCCGGCGTCGATGGCGCGGGCGGTGCGCCCGCCATTGTTAAAGCCGAGGACGACACGCCTTATTGGGTTTTAGTATGCAACCCTAAGAAATGGGCGATTGATCGGTTCCTTGAGCAACGTATTGAACGCGACACCTGGGGAATCCGTCCCTCGGATCGCGGTCGCTTCGCACCAGGGCAGTTGGGCATCGTACGCGTCGGCGTTGACCAGCGCACTATTTCAGAACGCGATGGTAAGCCTGCCCTAGAGGCAGGTATCTACGCGCTTTGCGAAGTTGAAAGCGAAGCCTTCGATGGTACCGGTGCTAGCAGTGAATTCTGGGCGCCGGGTGCCGAGCGTGCGCCCGGTTGGCCCGCCGTCAACATTCGTTACCTGCATGCATTCGTGACGAATCCTCTGACAATTGAGCGATTGCGAGCTGAGCACCCCGATGTTTCGGGCCTTCTGCTCAACGGGTTTCAGGCAGCTTCTTTCCCGATCACCGCGCGTGATTTCCACGCGGTGATGGAGCTATTGGGTGAAACGCTTGATGAATTGCCGAGGCCAGCGGATGACGAGGACACCACGGCGGACCAGCTTGCGGCACTTGAGCGCAAATATCTTCGCGCAAGCCCTGAGGTGAAAAACAGACTCAGCAAATCTATTGAGAGAGGGCCTGTTGGCCGTTTGGTAAAGAAGATGACGGGTTTTAGGTGTCAAGTCTGCGCGGCGCTTGGTCGTGACCCAATCGGCTTTCTCAAGGAGAACGGCGAGCCATATGTGGAAGCGCACCACGTAATGCCGGTTTCAGCAAAACAGGTCGGTTCACTGTCGGCCTCGAATGTGATGACAGTTTGTGCCAACCACCATCGTCAACTGCACTTTGGTGGCATCGACGTCACCATTGGCGATGAAACATTCGATCTCGTGGTTTCGGAGACACCACTGAAGATTCCGCGCTTGGTGATTGGCAATCCGGACGACAGCCAGGCAGCGGTCCCGGCGATGTCAGCGGTGTCTTGAAGCGGGCATTCAAGGCGGGAGGCGGCAAAACGGAGCGCGAGCAAAGCGTAGTAACCGACATGACCGGATCTCAATGGTGCCTCCGGCGAGCAGCACAAAATGCCCTTGCGCGAAGATCGTCAGCCGGATGGCAGAGACGGCCGTTCCGTACCTTCGCGGCAATTGGCCGCCTCGGCGAGCGTAACTAGAGGTTGGGCGCTCGCCGTCACCGGTTCGAGAGCCAGGGCTGGCGGGCCCGAGCGCGAGCGACAACACGGGCCCCAAGCTTTCGCCCGAAGGGCTTGGCCTTGACGCTAGGGGTGGCAAGCCCCCAATTGAAAAGGGAGAGCGAAATGGCGCGAGCAATACCGAGTTTAGCTTCTTACATTTTCGAGTCAGCGAGCCCGGAACTACATCTTGTTTTGCGAGGCCACCTGCATCTTGAAGCGGTCCTGAATGAAATTCTTTTCCGCAAGAATGTATCAGAAAGCCGCCGAAGCATGTTTGCTAACAAAGTTCGCGCGGCCTTTGAAGAAGGATGTATCGACGAAAAGCTGAAGGGCGCATTGCTCGCCATCAACAGGCTACGCAACAAGCTTGCCCACGAACTTCATTTCCGGGTCACATTCGATGATGCTTTTACGCTCGTGAAGGAGGCGGCACGTGCCGGAATCGACTTTAGCGACGATACGATTCATATAGATCGGACGAAAAGTGAGGAATGGTACGGCACCCAAGGCGTCTTGACCGAAGTGATCTCCAATACGTTTCAGCATCTGGTCTGGGAAAACGAAGCTACTTTCACCAAAGATGAAATTGGGTCTTTTCTCGGCTAGTGCGCCAGGATCGTCACTCGGATGTGACGATACGGATGTTCGCCGCCTTTGCGGCTATTAGCCAGGCTCGGTGAGCGCCTGCGCAAATAAGAGCACATTCGGGGCTCCCGACGCGCCACCCACCAAAGACAGTTGTATTGCGTAGCGCCACACGCTACGCTTAGTCCGACTCGAGTGGTGTGGTTTTTGCCACTGGAAACGGTCAGATTGTATGCATAAACCTGATGATGTTCCTCATCCGGGAACGCGTATCAAGACCGAAGTCATCCCGGCTGGGATGTCCGTGACCAAAGCTGCCCAGCAAATTGGGGTGGGTCGGCCCGCTCTATCGAACCTGCTGAATGGGAATGCGGCGTTGTCCGCAGATATGGCGGCTCGCCTTGAGAAGGCGTTCAAGTACCCGCGCAAGGATCTCTTGGAGATGCAGGCGCGATACGACGCGGCGCAAGCCAAACAAAAAAATGCGCCCGCTGATGCCAAGGCGTATGTGCCGCCGTTTCTAGCAATCAAGGCCAATGATGTTGAGCGTTGGGTCTCGCACAACATTCCGGCGCGGAGCCGACTTTCCGTTTTCTTGCGGAGTTTAGTGCACTCGACCGGAATTGGCCTGACGAAAGTTGATTTCCCCGGCAATGACGATGCCGAGCGGCCGGGCTGGGACGGGTTTGTGGTGGCAAGCGAAGGAACGCCTTGGGTGCCCGTTGGGCGCTCTGGTTGGGAGTTCGGCACCAACGAGGACGTCAAGGCAAAAGCCGATAAGGATTTCGACAAGAGCGTAAGGGCGCTCGACAGGAAAGAACGCGCGGACACGACCTTTGTGTTTGTAACCCCCCGCCGCTGGCCCGGAAAGGACGCTTGGGGCGCGGGCAAGCAAGCGAAGAAGCTTTGGAAGGACGTTCGCGTCTATGACGCGAGTGACATCGAGCAATGGCTGGAGCAGTCGTTGCCGGCGCAGGCATGGTTTGCCAACGAAACGCGCGTTCCTGCCCACGATGTTCGGTCCTTGGACAAATGCTGGGCCGATTGGGCCAACGTCTCCACCCCGCCGCTGACGGGAGCTTTGTTCAGTTCGGCCATCGATGCTGCCAAGCGCACTATGCTTTCGCGACTTTCCAAACCTCCGGAAGGACCCATCGTGATCGCAGCAGATTCGACCGAAGAGGCGCTTGCATTCCTCGCCCAATTGCTTGGGGAGCTGGGCGGCGATGAGCTGGCTGCGCACCGCGACCGCGTTCTCGTATTCGACAAGCCGGGTGTGCTGTCGCGTTTGGCGGAAGGCGCGCAGACTTTCATTCCGGTAGTGTTCACGCGCGAGGTTGAGCGGGAACTCGCTCCTTACGCGAAGTCGATGCACTCCATCGTCGTTTACCCGCGCAATGCGACAAATAGCGATCCTGACATCGTTCTCGAGCCAGCCAGCTACGAGACTTTCAACAAAGCGCTTGAAGCAATGGATAAGGACCGCGACGAGATTTCGCGGTTGGCGAACGCATCGGGAAGGTCACTGACCGTTCTGCGTCGCCAGCTGTCGGCGGTCGATGCGGTGCGGAGGCCTACATGGGCGGCGGACAGCTCCACCGCAGCAAGCCTTGTTCCATTTCTGTTCGTCGGCACCTGGAACAGCCAGAACGAAACCGACAAGCTCGGGCTTTCGCTGCTTGCCGGAGAACGCCCGTATGCCGAGCTTGAGAAAGAGTGCCAAAGCCTCGCCCAACTGAACGACGCTCCGATCTGGTCGATTGGGACTTACAGGGGCGTGATCTCGAAAATCGATTTGCTCTACGCCATCGCAAGCGCCGTCACGCCTGATGACTTGACCCGTTATTTCTCCATGGCTCGCATGGTGCTCGGCGAAGACGATCCGGCTCTCGATCTTGCTGAAGATGAACGTTGGGCCGCGTCGGTTCACGGGAAGACGCGTGAATTCACCACGGCGTTCCGGGAAGGCATCTCAGAAACGCTGGTGTTGCTGGCTGTAAATGCGCACCTGTTCAAGACCCGTCTCGGTGTGGATACCCAGATTGAGGCGGTGCGGGTCGTGCGCGACTTGCTGCCCTCGCCGTTAACGACACGAATTCTGGAAGCCAACGACCGCGACCTTCCGACCTATGCGGAAGCAGCGCCGGATGAGTTCCTCTCTATCCTCGAACGCGACCTGCAAACCAGCGAACCCGCCGTGCTTGGCCTGCTGCGTCCTGCAGACGCCGGCGTGTTCGGACGCAGCCCGAGCCGCACCGGCCTGTTGTGGGGACTGGAGGGTCTGTCGTGGAATTGCGCGACGCTGCCGCGCGCTGCCTTCATCCTTGCGCGCCTTGCGCAGGTGGAGATCAACGACAATTGGGTCAATAAGCCGACCCATTCGCTGGAATCGATCTTCCGGGCTTGGATGCCGCAGACAGCGGCAAGCCACAAGGATCGTGTGGATCTGATGAAAAAACTGGCCGAGCGATTTCCTGATATCGCTTGGAAGATCTGCGTGGCGCAATTCGGCACGCATCATGGGGTCGGTCACTACAGCCACAAGCCCCGCTGGCGTGTCGACGGTTACGGATTCGGCGAACCTTTCCCCACGTGGGGACCAATTATCGAATTTATGCGCGAGATGGTTGAGATGGCTCTGACCTGGAAGGAGCACACGCTCGGCACGCTGTGCGATCTCGTTGAACGTCTGCACGATCTAACCGATGCCGATCAGGCGCGTGTATGGACACTGGTCGAGTCTTGGGCAAAGACCAAAGCGAGCGATGCCGACAAGGCGACGATGCGCGAGAAAATCCGTGTCTCCACGCTTTCGCGTCGGGCGGCCAGGCGCGCAAAGAAGAGCGCGAAAGCGGCAGTAGACTTGGCTACGGCAGGCAGGGCGGCCTATGCCGCGCTTGAGCCGAGCGACCTCCTGAACAAGCATGCATGGTTGTTCCGCGACGGATGGGTGGAGGAAACCGCCGATGAAGTCGAAGACATTGAGAAAGTCGATTTCCGCAAGCGCGAAGAGCGCACCCAAGAACTAAGGACCGAGGCGCTACGCGAAATCCGTGAGAAGCGCGGTCTTACCGGATTTTTGGAGCTTGCCGAACGCGGGAAGGCCGCTTGGATCATCGGGGTCCTTGCGGCCAGCGCCGTGCTATCCGAACCCGAACTTAAACAGCTTCTGCAGCTCGCCCTCGCGCCAATCCTCGCCGGTAACGAAGAAGTCCACTCGTACAAGAACCTCATCGCTGGGGCGGTGCGTGCCCTGACTGACGATGTCCAGCGTAAATCGGTTTTGAAGGGCGTAGCAGAAGGTCTTTGCGGCGAGGACACGGTGCGGCTGCTCGTCCTGGCACCATTCCAAAGCACCACCTGGAAACTGGTTGATGCGCTCGGTGAGGCGGCTCAAGCCAAATACTGGAGCGACGTCTCGCCGGACTGGATCCCCCACGACCAGGCCGAAAACACTGAAGCCGTCGAACGCCTGTTAGAGGCCGGACGCCCGCGCGCCGCCTTTTCCTGCACCCGGTTTGAGCCGGGAAAACTCGACGTGCAGCTTCTCTTCCGCCTCCTGTCTGAAATGGCGCAAGGCGGCAATGATCAACCCGGTCAATACATGCTGGAACACTACAATGTCGAAGAGGCGTTCAAGCGTCTTTATGGCAGTTCGGCACTGAGTCTGGACCAGAAGGCGGGACTGGAGTTCGCATACATTGAGGTGCTGGCGCGTCCTTGGGAAAGGCGCGAGAGCTACGGCATTCCCAATCTTGAACGGTACATTGAAGCCCATCCCGAGCTTTTCGTGCAGGCCGTCACTTGGGCCTATAAGCGCAAGGATGATGCAAAAGACCCTGAGGAGTTCCAGCTTCCGCCCGACCGCGTCAAGAGCATGGCCGAGCGTGGCTACATGCTGCTTGAAGCGATAGAGCGAATCCCAGGTCACGACGACCTCGGCGAGCTGAAGGCAATGCATCTTGCAAAATGGGTCGCAACCGTTCGCGAATCATGCGCCACGCTAAGCCGCGCCGACATCGCCGACATTTGCATCGGAAAAATGCTGTCATGTGCGCCGATCGGTACGGACGGCGTATGGCCGTGCGAGCCTGTACGAGATGTGATGGAAGAAGTTCAGTCCGAAAAGATGATGAGTGGAGCCCGTACCGGCGTTTATAACTCGCGTGGCGTTCACTGGCGCGGTGAAGGCGGCAGTAAGGAGCGTGATCTAGCAGAGAAGTATCGCAAATGGGCGCAAGCGCTTCAAGTTTCGCATTCGTTCGTTGCTTCAAAGCTTCTGATGGGACTGGCTAACACGTACGATCAGGAGGCGAGCCGCGAGGACACCGAAGCTGGCATCAGGAGGCGTTTGCGGTAGGCGAGCATATTCATGGCACCTTTTTTCAACGATTTTTTGGAGTGACGCGCGATCGGTGTGCGCAATCGAACGATGCATGTTCGTCCATGGTCCGGTGCAGGTGGAGAGGGAATTCTCCACACCCTGCTGGTGGCTGCCGCGGGGCGGCGAAACGCCTTCAGTCGGTTGGGGGCGGGGGATCCCGCGCGGGGTCCGGCGGCAAGACGCCTGACCATGGGGCTCGGGGAGCATTGAGGCTCCCTGACGTGGTGGTGAAACGGGCAGGCGTTTCGCTGATGCGGTGATGGCTTGATGCCGTGAACCGCACCAAGAGCCGGAGGGACCCAATCGGGAGCGAGCCAGTGAGCTTCTTTACCAAAGATTGTGTGAGTGTATGACCGTAATCATGTTGCGAGCCCTGCGAAGCTTTCTAGGGCCTAGGGCAAAATTGACCTGATGCACCGTCCACACTGCCGCTACTTCGCTCGACAACGTATCGGTCAACAACCGGAGTTAGGCAACTTCGAGTTTCCATTTCGGTACTCCAGTCCCTAAACCATTCCCGAGATTGCCAGCCACCCATTAATCAGAACAAACTGAATCAGTCCAAGCCATCCACTGTTGCGAGCTGTTCAAGCTGCCGTCTCAAGCAGCAATTTGAGATGGTTGCAGGTCCCCGCAGCCACTTCTATCATAACTCACTCGCCGTCCCGGTCTAAACGGCGGGACGATTGAGATGGATAACGGACCGGGCGCTGCCGCAGGAGTTCGAATCCCTTCGGGCGCGCCATTTCAGAACAGAACTCTGAACACCGGCTACGCCGGATTTTCCGCCTGAGGCTGCGATCAGGGTGCGCAGCAGTTCGGATTTCGATCTCATAATGCGGACCTCGGTGTCGGCGACCTCGACACGCTGGGCCAGGACGCGAAGGTGTCGTCGACCACGCAAATCGCGGTCTGATCCATGCCGACATCCAGTCCGCAGAGGAACTCCATGGCGCGCCTCCCGTGTTGGTGAGAGCGCTCATTTTGCGCCGCGTCAGCGGCTGGGCGGTCAGGCGATTACGGACGGCACTGTCAATCGGGCTCTCCTTTTGGCAAGTCACCCGTTATCCTAGATTATGAGTGAAGGGCAGCGGCCCCATTGTGCCGTGGGCGAGCGCGTTTGCCGTCTGGGCCTTGCGCTCGCCCAACCCAAACATGGCCTCATGCGGCCAAATGCACTAATTTCAAATCTGGACCACCCAACCGGGGCAGGCCATCTTTGGGACGGACCGATGGAAAGCATGACCATTAGGCAGGCGTCGGTGCCTGACTCCATCCTGTCCCGTTTGGACGCGAGAGACATCGCGCTCTGGGTCGGTAAAGACGTCGCCAGGGCCGCGAACCCGGTCGCCTTGGCCGACATCATCCGATTGCCGTGGCGAGCCGTGCTTCTCGACGGAGGAGACCCCGCGCTTGAGACCGCGATCCTTGCGCAGGAGGATCCGACCGACTTCAGGGTTCTTCGTCGGGGGTATCCCATTATTATCGACGGCAACCCTGCGGACGTCGTGCTGCCTCCTCGGAGCTTGCCGATCTACAGGTACGACAGCGGTGGCGGGGCGGGTACCCTCGCCGCGGGGCTCTCGAGATTGAGTATTCTCAACGAGCTGGCGCGGGCCAATCCGCGCGAGATGCTGGTGCTCTCATCCGAGGCGACCGGCGTCCCGGCGGACCTCCGCGCCCTGTGGGAAGAGGGCTTTCGGCCGCTCACGACGATCGTTGGAGACCACGCGACGCTCCTTGCCGAGGCCGATGGGTGGCGACGAGCCCGCGCCGCCGGCGGCTCAATCGCGATCGTCGAGAAGGACATCGCTAGCTTCGCCCACGAACTTTCTACCCGGTATGCGCAAGCCCATACCGGGGAACGGGTTTTCCTTCGCGTGCGGAGCGCGCGCGGCGACACGACGTCGGTCGATATAACCCAGGTGGACGACGCCCAGTATCCGCTGCTTGGACGCTACGAACTCATCCAGGATCAGGATCTCCGGCCCCTCGCGCCCGAGGATTTGGCGGCGGAGACCGTCGAGGGGTTCTTCCGCGATCCGAGCGCGTCATGGCAGCCCTACGCGGCAGGCCTTCCTTGGCCGCGGGACGACGTGGCGTGGCCTAAGCTGCGTCATATATTGCGGCGCTTAGATCGCAGCGGCTCCGAGGCCAACACGGTCGCGTTCATCCGCACCGAAGCTGGCGCGGGCGGAACGACCCATGCGAGGATGCTGGCATGGAGGGCCGCTGCCGAGGGCTATCCCACCCTCTTCGCCAAGGGGGCGCCATTCAAGCCAACCTCGCTCGATATCGTCAACTTCATGACGCGAACGATTGACGCCGAGAAGCGGAGCCGCGGGGAGCCGGACGACGGTCGTCTCTACGAAGCTCCGTGGCTCATCGTGTTTGATCGAGACCATTGGGAGGGACGCGACAGCGACCTGCGGAGCTTTCTACGGGGACTCGAACAGGGCGGCCGCGCAGCCTGCGTACTCGTTATCACAGGCCCCTACGCGAGCATGGAGTTCATGAGCAGCCCTCGCTTTAAGGAGATTGACCAGCTCACGCATGAAGTGCCACGAGCCGGCGCGGTGGAGTTCGGCCAGCATCTCAATCGGTATCTTGCGCCCCACGGACCTGTCAGAAGGCCCGAGGAATGGCAGGGATTCTTCCAAGCCTCGGCCGTACACGCGGAAAGCGGCATCTCCTCCTTCTGGGTGGCGCTGTCCTTCTGGCTCCAACGGCAGATCAACATGAGCGAGACCGTACAGTCTTGGCTGTTCAGGCAGTTTCAGAGCTCGGTCGTCGATCCGCAACTGCGCTCGACGCTCGTGGATATCGCCGCGATCAGCACCGAGAGACGTCCTCTGCCGGAGACTATGCTCCCCGCAACCGTCGACTGGCCAGTGACGCAAAAGCTCGAGGACCTGAGAACCATGATCGGCGCGATGGGCCTGATCAGGTTGCGGCTCGAGGGGGACAGGTATTGGGCACTCGCCCACGATGTCTTAGGCCGATATCTGCTGAATGCGATCTACTACGATCGCTCCGCGCGAGAGGAATTCGGCTTCGGCGAGGCTTCGAACACCGAGCATCTCCGCTTCCTCGCACTTCGGCGACTCTCGGCCAATCCCGCTTTGGGGAACGCATCTAACAGAGCGATCGCGGAGGACTTCGCGGTCAACATCTTCAAGATCGATCCTGATCACGGCCACGGCACATTCGTGCCCTATTGGCGCGAGGCCCTGGCCGCCTTGGACGCGATGCCAAAGCTGGTGTGGCAGACGAGCCGCGCCATGCGGCACCACTCCGCGATCTCGCGGCGACGCATCGCGAAAGACAAGGTGCTCTTCAGCCTGCCCGAGAGCGAGCGGTTGGACCTGCTGTGGCGGGCGGTCGAGGATATCCGGTTCGCTCTCGACATGATTCCCCGAGCCGAGGGCGAGGAGTCTGACCTCAACCTTTACAACTCGCTGGCGCGGGCATATCAGGATCTTCACGATGAGGCCGCCGCGACCGGCGCGGCGACCGACGAGCTCGAACGCCTGCGAGGACTGGCGCAAGACGCGACGCGCCGAGCTTTCCAGCTCAATCCCGATAGTCCCTTCGTCGTGGAAACCTACGCGCGAAGTCTGCTTGGGGAGGCCAAGGCCAATCCGCTGAAGGCGGCGGAAAACGCCATTGAGGTGCTAAACCTAATCTACTTGGAGATGGAGCGTGATCGCTCGGCACAGCGACGCTACGAGTTGAGCCGTCTGGCCGAGGTCGCTATCGAGAATCTCCTCGTTTCGGGGGGAAGGCACCGGAATTCCGATAACCCCGAGATTGCCCTGCTCGTCGCGGCGCTCAACGCGCTCACCCACGATGTACCCGATGTGGCCGGGATGGGCCTTGGTGACTTTCCTGTTGAGAATCGATTGGAGGCCGCGCGAATACTCTCGAATCCGGACGTGCAGTCGAACCTGCAAGCCGTGCGGATGCTTTACGCCCTCACATGCCTGGACAGTCCTAGGGCGTTCGAAGCTCAGCTCTCGCTCCTGGAGGCGCTCCTGTCCGGGGGATATCCGGTCAGCCCTCAACAGCGCCTCGAACTGGCCGTCCTCCTACACCAACGCGGCCGTTACGAGGACGCGGAGCGTCTCTTCAAGCAACTGCGACCGCTGTGGCGCACGGGCGAGTTCTTCGTGCAGGTGCCGGATCGACTTCGTTGGCTACTGGATGTGAACGCGAGTGATCGGCTTCAGGTCAATGCGCGTGTCACGGCTGGAGGAGAGGGACGCAGCTTCGCGAATATCCAGGAGATGCGGAACCTCAGCGTGCCCTTCCGAGCCCACGAGTTCGGACAGAGGCAGATTAGCCCCGGCACCCAGATTCGGGGCTATGTGTCGTTTGCCCACAATGGTCCCTTCCTCCGCCCCCTGACAGCTTCGGCGGGCTAGGCCATGCCAGGATTGGTGGAGGACTTTGCTGCGCGCCTAGGTTGGGCGATCGCGAAGGTGAATATACTGGTCGAGGGAACACACGACGTCTCCCTCATTACACACGCGGCGAGACTTTATCGGTCGGCGCGCGGCGTGGAACTACTCGGAACTGACCTCGCGGTAATGCCCGCGGGCCTTGGAAATGAAGGGGGAGTGGAAGGGATAAACCGGCGGCTTCCAACCCTTCGTCAAGTAGCCGCGGCCGATCCGGACCAAAGCGGAAAGCTGAGGTATCGCTTCCTAGGACTTTATGACAACGACGTAGCGGGAAAGAGAGCGATCGCGGCCATCTCCTCATACGACGCGACCATCAAGAAGTACTCTGAGGTCTTCCTGCTTCGCCCGGTGATGTCCCTGAGGGGCGGCGCTGATCGCCGGGCCGTCCAGCAGCGCTTCGAACGCGACAACGAACCGTACAAAGACCTGGATTGGGAGATGGAGGATCTAATCGATCCTACCTTTCTGGATCTGTTCGAGGGCGAATTCCCCACCGCAGTTCACCGTCGGACCACCATCTTAGATCGAACCCATCGAGACTTCACTGAGCAAGGGAAGCGAGATCTCGTTAAGTTCGTCCAAGAGCACGCGACCCTCGACGACTTGTCGGACGTAATCAGGCTCATCCGCGCACTTCGGGACTACGGTCACTTGCGGAGTGACCACATCATTGTCAGACCATCATAGTTGTTCCGAGGCTCTACGCGTCGAGCGTCAGCTTTGGAGAGCGAGTTCAAACTCCGCTCATGGCGAAATCTCGCCTCACATCACGGCGATGCTGACACACCGACGAGCAAATATTTCGAGCGGCAGCTATAGCCATCCCGAGCCGCTCGCCGATTTGAATTGCTACTCGGCAAGCTGACTTTCCGAGAGCGGCCGTGACCTGCCGCTGAAGTGTCATCCAGCAGCGTTTAGAGCCCGAGCGGGGTTGCACTGAGACCGAACTTTGGACCAACCATAACTAGAGTTTTGCGCCTGTTTCACATTGGCGGGCTGGTTGCGCCAGCGTGGCTTTGCAGCAAAATCGGCGGCTGGTTGCCGATCGCGCCATGGAGACGTTCTTCGTTATAGTACTTGCCCCAATTCTCTACCTTTTCCAGGGCGTCGGCAAGGCCAAGGAACCAGTGGGCGTTGAGACACTCCTCCCGGAAGCGTCCGTTGAACGCCTCGATGAACGCGTTGTCGGTGGGCTTGCCGGGCCGTGAGAAGTCCAGCGTGACGCCGCGTTGCTAGGCCCAGATGTCGAGATCTCGCGACACGAACTCGGTGTCTTGATCGACCCGGATGGTTGCCGGGAATCCCACTTCCTTGCAGACTCCTTCCAGCGTTTCCACGACTTCCAAGACATCACAGTGAAGGTCCCTTGCGTTCTGTCTCGTGACTGTTGTTCACGTTGCCAGCGCTTGACGTCTCCTCAAGTTCAGCTATGCGCTCAATCATGCTGTGGATCATAAGCTCGCAGTCGAGATGGGTCAGCTTGAGGATGCCGTGCTCTCGCAATTCCTCCTTAAGAATCGCTGCCATGATTGGAACAATGCTCAATTGGCCCTCTTCTGCTGCTGGCGCCTTGCACATCAAACTAATGTAGGGTGCGACTATTCTTCGTCGCTCGAGGTTCGAAATGGCAGGGGCGTGCGGGCAACGCTGCAGACTGCTTCGATTAGTAGGCGGACCGTCCTTGCATCCCAATCAATTTTTTCAACTGGAGCCTCCCAGTACTGGGACGTCACATAAGCCGCATGCCGCGCCTTCACGCCCAATCCGGCAATGGTGCACGCCTGTGTCTGCATGATCGCCCGCTCGATTGAGTCTAGACGGTCAAGAATCGTTTCAACCTGGCTTACCGCAATCTCGTCGCAGGCATTCTCGCCGCTCAAATATTGCCTTGAGTGCTGAGTTGCCGCCTGATCGCGGTGCAACCGCTCAAGCGTCAGCAATTCTTTAGAGATTGCGCTAAACTGTTGCCCGAGGGCAATGAGGGCCGCGTCAGAGTCGTAAGGCGCCGTTGCTCCAAGAGAGTCGGACGTTCCATTTTCAGCATAGTGTGTCGGCGGTTCGTTATCGGCGCGGATTTCAGTCATCTGTTTCTTCCGCATGCTTGCGCGTTGCGCCACCAGTGAAGTATGGCTGCTCAAGCGACATTTGGGGTGACGACGATTCTCGCGGCCACCCTCGTTGTTCCGAGGCGGCGGAGCGACTGGTCGTACCCAAGCTATCCGCAGGCCAGTTTCGGTGGCTTGTGGATCTTGGTCCCTAACATGAGCGCTGAGGTACTACGGTCCGGGGACGATGTCAATACCTGAGGCATCAAATGATGATAAAGGTATCGAATTGGTGGAGCTGACCAGTGAACTCGTTCGGGCGGCTCGGGCCCTCGTACGATGGGAACAGCGACATCTGGCCGAAGCTTCAGGCGTCTCTCTTCCAACCATTAAACGTTTGGAGAGCCAGCGCGGACCTTTGCGTGCACATGGTGTGACCGCCACGGCAATACGGCGTGCTTTGGAAGCCGCCGGGATCGAGTTCATGAACGGAGGTCAGCCCGGCGTTCGCTTGACCTCTGCAGCGGCTAAACAAATCACTCGCCCCGACTAATCTGCCGAGCGACGTCGGCAAGTTAACTGAGAACCCCAGGTGCTCATGGAGCCGCCTGGAGACGTTTTTCTGCAAGCATTGCACGCACGAACTGGTCCCACTTCGCCATTCCGGCGCGCTTCTCAGGCATGTAGTGCCAGCGGTCGTAGTTCTTGGAGCTGACATCCTGCAGCGCATGATTTTGCAGGCGATCTCTGATCTCTTTGGAAACGCCAGCTTTGCCTGCTAGCGTTTTGAAGGTGCGCCGGAGATCACGGTTCGTCGCATAGGGGATAACCCCGCGGTCCCTTTGGCGCCAAACGAAACTGTAGAGCGTGCCGTGGCTCACGGGCTTTGATGGGTCCTTTGCGGAGGGAAAGAACCAGCCGTAGCTATTCGGCTTGACCGTCTCGATCAGTTCGGCGGCGATCGATGGCACCGGGACGGCATGCGGTTGCAGATTCTTGGTTTTGGACCAATCGATGATTTTTTCAACTGCATCCCACTGATCGATATGCAGTCGGGCGATCTCTTCAACGCGCTGGCCTGTGAGCATGATGAGTTGAACGGCGCGAGGATAGGAGGGATGAACCGGCGAATCGGGGCATTCCAGCCAGCGATAGAGTTGTACGAACTCGACTTCATTGAGCCAGCGCGTGCCCTGGACCTTTGGTTCGGTCGGAATGCTCGACGCGGGGTTATAGGGGATACGAAACCGCCGAGGGGATGTGTTGCGGTAATCGTTGTCGGATTTCATCCCCCAGCTATAGGCTGCATGAATGTAGCAGCGAACGTGATCCGCCATTGAGCGGGCACCGCGCTCATAGATCGGGCGGATCAACTCGACGAGTTCTTCGGGTTCGATCTCGCGAGCGAGGCGGCCTCGCCCGATCGTATCGGCGAGCTTGTTGAGTCCCTTTTGCGTCTCTTTCCAGGACGGCTTTCCTGCGGCCTTGAGCGAGGCAACGTAGCCTTCGAATAGGTCAGCGACCGTCCCGGGCCGAGCATCAGTCGCAAGCTTAATGCTACGGCCCTTCTGGATCACCTCTGCAAAGTCGCGCTTGAAGATTTCCCGTGCCTGCGCAAGCGACATTGAGGGATAGGCGCCGAGTTTTTTCTTGGTCCGCTTTCCGTCGCGCCACTGCTGCGCCATCCAGTCTGCAGTGACCCGCTTTGGCATTGGCTTTAGAACAAGCACGAGCCGTCCGGTACCACGCCCTTCGCCGTCAGCGAAGTTTTCCTGCCTCCGGCTCAGCTCTACTCGCTTCAGTGCTTGTCGAATCGCGGCGTCGGTAAGGCTCGGCATAGCGATTGCTCATATTCGCAACTGGGATCGGGAGCGGAGAAACTGGGGTCGGCAACCGGGAGCTGAAAGCCCTCCGCCAGCCCCTCAACCGCCCCCACTTTCCCAGAGCCGCCACCTGTACGCAAGCAGAAAAACTGACGTGAATCTATGTGCTTATGTGTGATTGAGCGTGATTGAAAGCCAAGTGGTGGGATGGTTGTGCACCAGGATGATCGCGGTGGCCGACAATTCCAGCGCGCGCTTGATCACCTCGCGCGGATAGACAGGCGTGTGGTCGACGGTGCCGGTCTGCTGCACCTCGTCGGCGATCAGCTGGTTGCGCTTGTCGAGAAACAGCAGCCTGAACTGCTCCTTGTCGGCGAACGCCATGCTGGTGCGGCAATAGGTGATGACGTCCTGCCATGACGCCAGCGCGTGCTTCTGCCGCACCTCGCCCTTGGCAATGCGGTGCGCGGCCGCCGCGATCAGCTTGAGCTGCGTGACCGAGGCGTCGCCGACGCCGTCGATCTCGCGCAGCCGCGGCTCCGGCGCGTGAATGACCTCCGCGAACGATCCGAACGTCTTGAGCAATGCCTTGGCCAGCGGCTTGACGTCGCGCCGCGGCAGCGCCGGAAACAGCACCATCTCCAGGAGCTCGTAGTCGCTCAGCGCGTCGGGGCCGGCGCTGTGGAAGCGCTCGCGCAGCCGCTGGCGATGGCCGTGATAATGCGGCGTCTCGGCCGAATTGTCGGTGGGGGGAAGGTCTTTCTCCGGCATCGGGCCAGCATGCCGTGATGCAGCGTTTTTGCAACCTCGAAGTGTTCGCGTTGCACGCTCGGCAAATGCGTCAGGCCGCGCGCCCGGTCAGCACCAGGACGATGCCGAGGATCAGCGAGAAGGCGGTCGGATAGAAGGTGAGCGCAAAGCCGAAGGCGCGGCCTGCGGCGCCCCGGGCATAGCCGAGCCAGAACAACAGTCGTCCGAGGCCGAACAGGATCACGAGCGCCACCAGCAGGAGGTCCGGATACGGCAGCGTCGCCGCCAGCCCGAGATGCACCGCGACCGCGAGCACGGCCTGCTCCAGGGTATTCTGCAGGATCGCATTGCCACGCCGCACGGCCTCGCTGGCGACGGTCGTGGCGCTGCCGGCGATGTCCTGGACCGAGAAGAAGCGCAGGCGCGCGACGTTGCCGATCGCGGCGAGCAGCCAGACGATCACGAACAGATCGAGCCGCAGCGCCGTGGCCAGCCGCGCGGCCAGGGGCTGCGCCGGGCCGCTACCCTGCCACAGCGCGATGCCGATGGCGGCGACGGCGATCAGCGCGGCCGCGGCCATGCCGGTCGCCACCTGGCGCTGCTCGCGATGGAATGCTGCGTCCTCTGCCATGACGATCGGATCCTCCTGCCTGCACCGGACTACATCGATCCGTGCGATCCCGCCATGGTGCCTACACCGGAAGGCCGGCCACGAAGGCGGCGATGCGGGTCAGCACCGGCTGCTGATCTCCCGCGAACATCCAGTGATCGGCGCCGTCGAGGTCGACGAATTGCGCCTGCGGAATGTGGCTGGCGAGGTGCCGGCCGGCCCCGACCAGCACCGCGCGGTCACCGCGACGGTGCAGCACCAGGGTCGGCGCGGACACCCGTCCGAGCAGATGCCGGACATCCGTGTCCCTGAGGGCGTGGAGCAGCCCCTTGATCGCGCCGGGGCTCGATGCGGCCCGCAGCAGCCCTGCCCACCAGGCGCGGGCCTGGGGATCGCCGGCCAGGCTCGGCGCGAACGTCTCGATCCCGGCCGGGCCGCCCCATTCGGCGATCAGCTGCTGCAGCCATAGGCCGTATTGGCTCGCCTGCAGCGCATATGGATAGTCGGACGCGGCGCTGCCCTTGGCCAGCGAGGCGAACAGGATCAACCCGGCGACGCGCTCGGGATGATCGGCCGCGAACGAGATGCAGGCCGGTCCGCCTTCGGAGGCGCCGAGCAGCACCGCGCGCCGGCTGCCGGCGGCGTCGAGCACGGTCGCGATGTCCCGCGCGGTGGCCTCCACGCTCGGACTGAAGCCGACCCTGTCCGAGAGTCCGACGCCGCGGCGATCGAACAGGATCAGGCGTCCCATCGCCGCGAGCGCCGACAGCAGCGCCCGGCAGCGCGGCTCCTCCCAGATCCGTTCGACATGGGAGACGAAGCCGGGCAGCAGCAGAATGTCGGGTCGGCCGGTGCCGTAGGTCTGATACGCCAGATGAATGCCGCCGCCGCCGGCATAGCGGGTCGGCGGCGGGCGCTCGCCCTGCGCCGTCGTGCCCTGCCGCAGCAGCGCCAGCGTCTCCGCTTCGGGCGCCACGCCGAGCTCCTCGTGCAGACGCTGCGTCAACGCCTCGAGCTGGCGCTCGGCTGAGGCGCGGTCGCCCGAAAGCATCAGGCTGCGGATCAGGGCGCGGCCATAGACCTCGCTGAGCGGATCGAGCGCGACGAGGCGGTGGGCATGGGCCGCGGCCGTGGCGTGGTCGCCGGCCGCGCTCGCGTCCTGCACCACGCGCTCCAGCGCTTGCACCGCACGGCCGCGCAGGGCCTCGCGCCGGAA
Organism: Bradyrhizobium sp. SZCCHNS2022; assembly: GCF_032377575.1. Classification (NCBI taxonomy): domain Bacteria; kingdom Pseudomonadati; phylum Pseudomonadota; class Alphaproteobacteria; order Hyphomicrobiales; family Nitrobacteraceae; genus Bradyrhizobium; species Bradyrhizobium sp. SZCCHNS2022. Next base: position 6,459,340 of record NZ_JAUHHZ010000001.1, read on the forward strand.
GAATGCCCATTCGTCGAATGGCGGGCAGTCTCCCGGCGAGAAGCCGTCGAGGAAATCACCTGAATAGAGCCGGCACGCCAGCGCAAATTCGCCGCGATCGCAGGCCGCTTCGAACAGCTTCGAATCCACCTCCAGCCCGACCGCTCCGGACCAGCGGATCGTGGTGCGGTCGACCGTGAGACAGCCATCGCCGAGCGTGAGCTGAATCCGGTGCAGCAGGCGGCGCAGCCGCGCCCGCGCGACTTCGTCGGGGCTGTCGGGCCAGAGCATCGTCGCGACGAATTCGCGCGCGACCGCGCCCTTGGCTTCGGCCAGATAGACCAGCAGCGCGACGCCCTTGCGCAGCGGCAGCGGGCACGCCTCACCGTCCCGGCGGATCTCGGGGAAGCCGAAGGTGCGGACGCTGAACTGAACCATCGTGGATGCGACCTGCAATGACCGCGTCCCAGGGGACGCTCGGGGGACGGTCCGCTGCTAGCGGTCAGGCTGATCGCGGCACAACCGGGAAACAGTCATGTTCGCACGCCTCCTCATCATGCTCTACGCCATTACGAGCTACGCCGTCTTTCTTGGGTCGTTCGTCTGGGCGGTCGGTTTCGTCGGCAATATCAACTCTCTCACCTCCAAGTCGATCGACGCGGGCGGATCCGGTTCCGTGACGGAGGCCGTCCTCGTCGATGTGCTGCTGCTCGCGCTGTTTGCGCTCCAGCACAGCGTCATGGCGCGCCCGGCGTTCAAGCGATGGTTGACGCGCTTCATCCCGAAGGCGGCCGAGCGCAGCACCTATGTGCTGTTGTCGAGCCTGATCCTGCTGCTGCTGTTCTGGCAGTGGCGGCCGATTCCGATGCCGATCTGGCGGATCGAAGGACTCGGCGCGAGCGTGCTGACCTCGATCCACTGGCTGGGCTGGCTGATCGTGCTCACCTCGACCTATCTGATCGACCATTTCGATCTGTTCGGGCTGAAGCAGGCCGCCTTTGCGCTGCGCGCGACGGAGGCGCCGGCGCAGCCGTTCAAGACGCCGCTGCTCTATCGTCTCGTCCGCCATCCGCTGATGCTCGGTTTCCTGCTCGCCTTCTGGGCCACGCCCGAGATGAGCGTCGGACATCTCATGTTCGCGGCGCTCAACACGGCCTATATCCTGGTCGGACTGCAGCTCGAGGAGCGCGATCTGGTCGCGGCATTCGGCGACACCTATCGACGCTACCGCCGGCGGGTTCCGATGCTGCTGCCCCGCCTGATCGGCGGTCGCGACATCCCGGAGCAGGAGACGGAAGCCCGGCCGTGATCGCTGTCGCGCCGGTCTGCCCGACGCGGCGCCCACGCAGACGTGAATTGGCGGGACGGACGCGATACCTATGTCAGGCTTGAATGCTGCGATGCAAAATCATCGCTCGACAGCATCGACGCATTGCCTCACTGACTTGGTATTCCCGCCCGGAGACGTTTCCGTTGACCACCATCACGTCCGATTCCGGCGACACGCTGTCGGCCTGGATCACGCTGCTGCTCGCCTTCTCCTGCGGGTTGATCGTCGCCAACATCTATTATGCGCAGCCGCTGATCGGGCCGATCAGCGCCGATCTCGGCCTGCGTCCGCAGCTCGCCGGGCTGCTGGTGACCATGAGCCAGATCGGCTACGGCGCCGGCCTGCTCCTGGTCGTCCCGCTCGGCGATCTCATCGAGAACCGCAAGCTCGTCATTGCCACCATCATCGTCGGCGCCGCCGCGCTGGCCTGCGCGTCGCTGGCAACGAGCCCGCCCACCTTCCTGCTCTCGGCGCTGCTGATCGGCTTCGGCTCGGTCGCGGTGCAGATCCTGATCCCCTATGCCGGGCACATGGCGCCGGAGGCGATCCGCGGCCGCACCGTCGGCAACGTCACCACCGGCCTGATGCTCGGCATCATGCTGGCGCGGCCGGTCGCGAGCTTCGTCGCCGCGCATGCTTCCTGGCACGTGATCTATGCCGCATCGGCCGCGGCCATGGTGACCCTCGCCATCGTGCTCCGCGTCGCGCTGCCGCCGCGCGAGCCGGAGGCGCGGCTGAGCTATGGGCAGCTGCTCGGCTCCATGGTGCAGCTCTATCGCGAGACGCCGGCCCTGCGCCGTCGCGCGTTGTACCAGGCCGCGCTGTTCGGCTGCTTCAGCGTGTTCTGGACCACCGTGCCGCTGCTGCTGGCAGGCACTGATTTCCGAATGTCGCAGACCGGAATCGCCCTGTTCGCGCTGGCGGGCGTCGCCGGCGCGATCATGGCGCCGGTGGCCGGCCGCATCGCCGACCGCGGCTGGACGAAGCCCGCCACGGTCGCGGCGATGCTGCTATGTGCCATCGGCTTCGCGGCGACACTGCTGGCGCCGCTCGGGACCAGCTGGTCGTTGGCGATGCTGGTCGTGGCCGCCATCGCGATCGATTGCGGCGCGCAGCTCAGCCTCATCCTCGGCTATCGCGTGCTGTTCGTGCTCGGCGCCGGCCAGCGCAGCCGGCTCAACGGGCTCTACATGACGACGTTCTTCGTGGCCGGCGCCGCCGGCTCGGGCATCGGCGCCTTCGCCTATGCGCATGGCGGCTGGACGCTCGCGGCCGCGCTCGGCACGGCGCTGCCGCTGGCCGCGCTCGCTTATCTGTTCACCGAACAGGACTGATCAGAACGGGCTGCGCTTCAGCCCGGGCACCAGTGCGGCGAGCCGGTCCTTGATCCACGGCACCGGCGGCAGCCTGCCGGTGGGCATCTCGACCGGCGTGGCCGGCTTGCGGCTCACCGCCAGGGTCAAGGTCGCGAGATAGTGGTCGCGCTCTTCCTTGACAGCGCAATGCGCGCGGTGATCGGGATCGGCCTCGGTGGCGACGCGGTCATTGGCGTTGATGACGAGCCGCTGCTTCGGCCGTCCCGTGTAGTCGGGCACGTTGGTGTAGATGAACTCGTTCAAGGCCTCCGGGAAGAAGGTCTGCCCGGTCAGCACCGTTGCGTCGTCGACGAACACCCTGAAATGAACATGGGTGGCGCGTCCGGCATACCAGCCGGGATAGATCGTCCTGAAGCCGGCCCAGCCTGAGGTGTCGGCCATCTGCGTGCCGCGCAGGAACGTCTTGCCGGTCTGGTCGACCTTGTGCGTGTCGCTCTGGCCGGAAAACCCCGAATAGACGCCGCGCGCGTCGCAGTGCCAAATGTCGACCCGTGCGCCAGCGATCGGCGTGCAGGCGCCGGCCTCGATCACGCGCAGTCGCAGCGCCAGCGGAACGCCGGGTCGGCCCTCGGCGATGTCGGCGCGCACCAGTCCGGGGTCGAGATAGTAAGGACCGGATTCGGATTGCGGCGTCAGGATGCAGGCGTCGTCTGCGCCCGCCGAAGGCGGGACGGACTCCGATGCCGCACGTGCGGACGGAGCGAGCAGCGCGGCACCCGTGGAGACGAGGCCGAGGAAGCCGCGGCGGGTTGGGTTCGCCAAGAGCGCCTCCGATTGATGTCGATGCGGCCATCGAACCATCGGTGCATGGCAACAATCGGACCGCTCCGACGCGCAGCGCCTCTGCCGGAACCCGCGCTGAGCGGCTGGCCGTTGCGGCGCTCCGGCGGCTGTGCAATCGTCAGTTGTTTTCAGCACGCGCTCATTCAAGGGAGGCAACAGATGCGATTGGCATGTTTGACCCTCGTTGCGACCCTCGTCGCATTGATGGCCGTCGACGGCGGCCCGGCCTTGCTCGCCGCGCAGCCCGGCACCATTCCGCTCACCAAGCTCGAGGTGTCCGGCACCTTCAAGAAGGGATCCGACAAGACGGCCGAGGATCTCAGCGGCATCGCCTGCCTGGCGCCGCAGCAGGGCAAGCGCAGCTGCCTTGTGATCAACGACGAGAACCGGACGGCGCAGCGCGCCGCCCTCGACAACGACGGGATCGCGGTGGGCGCCCTCGTCGGGCTGATCGGCAAGGAGCCGAACCCGAAGACACTCGGGGCTGCGCCGGAGGCGACCTGCAAGGAAAAGGATGATTTCGATGATCTCGACGGTGAGGGCGTGGCCTATGCGGAGCCTTATTTCTACGTGATCGGCTCGCACGGCTGCTCGCGCAAGAAGGACAAGTTCCGGCTGTCGTCCTTCATCCTCGCGCGCGTGAATTCCGATCCGGCGGCATCGGGCGAAGCGGAGACGACCTACCGGGTGTCCGATCTGCTGCGGCGCGCGGCGCCGGTCAGTGAGTTCTTCGGCAAGGATCTCGAATCCGAGAAGGGACTGAACATCGAGGGCATCGCCGCACAAGGCGACCGGCTGTGGTTCGGCCTGCGCGCGCCGGTGATCGGCGATAACGCCTATCTCGTGCCGGCGACGGTCTCCGACCTGTTCGCAGCGGGGCATGAGCGGAGTGCCGCGAAGCCTGAGGCGCTGCCGGTCAAGCTCGACGGACGTGGCGTGCGCGATCTGGCGGCGCTGCCCGACGGCCGGCTGCTGGTGCTCGCCGGCGCGCCGCACGGACCGGAGGTCCCGTTCAAGCTGTTCGTCGTCCAGCCTGGGAGCGGCGCGTCGGAGGAATTGGGCACGCTCGCGGCCGTCGAGCAAACGATCGACGGGAAGCGGGTCGTCGGCAAGGCCGAGGCGCTTGGCGTGCTCGAGGCCAGCGCTGACCGCATCACGTTCGTCGTTCTGTTTGATTCGCTGCCCAACGGTGCTCCGCATCGCGGCGCCGTCGATCTGCCGAAGGCCAAGCGAAACTGAGATGCGCAACGGTCAAGATGAAGATGCGTTTCGGCGGAAACGCATCATGATCTTGTCTCTTGGTTTGAACATGATCTTTTCGGAAAACCGGTTTCCACTTTTCCGGATCATGCTCTAGGATCGAAGTGACGCGCCGACCTCGGCGCGTTCACGCGTCCCTGCGAACTCACACCTGCGTCAGCGGCTTCTCGCCATGGCGCTCCGACAGCGTGAAGATCTCGACGCCGTCATTGGTGACGCCGACCGAATGCTCGAACTGCGCCGACAGCGAGCGGTCGCGCGTCACGGCGGTCCAGCCGTCGGACAGGATCTTCACATGCGGCTTGCCGAGATTGATCATCGGCTCGATCGTGAAGAACATGCCGGGCTTGAGCAGCACGCCCTCGCCGGGGCGACCGACATGGATGATGTTCGGCTCGTCGTGGAACAGCCGTCCAAGCCCATGGCCGCAGAAATCGCGCACCACGCTCATGCCCTGCGGCTCGACGAAGCTCTGGATGGCGTGGCCGATGTCACCGGTGGTGGCGCCGGGCTTCACCGCGGCGATGCCGCGCATCATCGATTCGTAGGTGACCTCGATCAGCCGCTCGGCCTTCCGCGAGATTGGGCCGATCGCATACATGCGGCTGGAATCGCCGTACCAGCCGTCGACGATGAAGGTCACGTCGACATTGATGATGTCGCCTTCCTTCAGCGGCCGGTCGTTCGGCATGCCGTGGCAGACGACATGGTTGATCGACGTGCAGGTCGAGTAGCGATAGCCGCGATACATCAGCGTCGCCGGATAGGCGCCGTGGCTGAAGGCGAAGTCGCGCACGACATCGTCGATTCGCGAGGTCGGCACGCCCGGCTTGACGATGTCGGTCAGTGCATCGAGGCACTTCGACACCAGCGCGCCGGCCTTGCGCATGCCGGCAAAGCCGCTCGCGCCGTGCAGCTTGATCTGGCCGTTCTTGCGCGCAGCAGTGTCGGTCGCTTCGATATAGCTCATGGGCCTGTTTCGTTCTCGAACATGTCGTGGGGTGATCGCCTAATTTAATGATCGCGACGGCCGGTGCAAGCCGGCTCTGAATGTGCGGTCCATCATGGTCTCGGCACGTCAGTTCCGCCAGGAATCTGCGAACGTTTCGAGGTTGTGTTGCGACACACCCTGTAGGTGCATTTGCAAGTCCATGGTTGGTTGGTGAGGAGACCGCGCAGATGTACAGGCATGGCAGCATCATACCGGTTTTTGCGGGAGATCTGCGACGAAGCGCCCAGCAGTCCCGACCACGTTCTCGTCATGATTGTGGGGCAGATTTCGCCCAAAGGTTGTTCAATTCCCAGCATCATTTCATCTGCAATCCACCCAGTCTCTGCGAGGGCGCGTTTTGAGCGCCTGCAGGACCGCTGCAGCCATTTTGCAATTGGGAGTTTCCAATGTCGCGACGTGCCGTCGAGCTCGACATTCTGCCGGTTCCCTCCCTTGCGGCCGACATGGCCGAAGTGGTCGCGGGCAAGACCCGCATTCTCATCGTCAGTGAAACACGCTTCTTTCGCGAGGCGCTCGGCGCAAGGCTGGGACAGAACGACCGCCTCGACGTGATCGACACGGTCGATCACCGCGGCGCCCTCAGCCTGGTCGGGTCGAGTCGCCCGGATCTGGTGCTGCTCGACATCGGCGAATGGCACAGTCTCGACCGGGCCACCACGCTGCTGCGTCAGCAGCCCGATCTGGAGATCCTCGCCATCGGCGTTCCGGAGATCGCAGCGCCCGCGCTGTCTGCGATCGGCCGCGGCATCGCCGGCTGCGTGCCGCGCGACGGCTCGATCGATGATGTCATCGCGCAGGTCGACCGGCTGACCTCGGGCCGCACCGAGCAGGTTGCCAGCGAGCAGATCTCGATCGTGGCCGAGCCGGAGGAGCAACCCAACCGCCCTCAGCCCACGCCCGCGGTGAAGTCGCGGCTCGGCGAGCTGACGCCGCGCGAATGCGAGATCCTGCAGATGATCGAGGTCGGCTTGTCCAACAAGGAGATCGCGCGCAATCTCAGGATCGAGGTCGGCACGGTCAAGAACCACGTGCACAACATCCTCGAGAAGCTCAACGTGCGCCGGCGCAACCAGGCCGCTCACCGTCTGCGGGCGCATCACCAGCGCTGAAGCCGGAGCGTCGTTCCCGGTCTCCGCCGGGCCGACGGCCTGCTGCGTCTTGCCTGGTCCGAACAAGCATCGAAACGACATCCGCCGGCGTTGCCGCCGGCGGAGTCCTGCTTGCGGTGGCCGCGCTCGTCAGACCAGTCCTGCGTTGCGCATCTGCAGGAAGCTCTGCAGCAGCGCCGGATGGATCATCTGGGCCGGCTGCAGATAGGCGTTGGCGAACGGCGATCCCTGGTACGGCACGCCGAAGCTCATGGTGCCGCCGAGCGGAGGCGCCGCCGAGGCGGTCGCCATGTTGCCGCTCTGTGCCGCGGTGCCGAGCCCGGCGACGCGCTGCAGATCCGGCACGCCGACGCCCTCGCGCGTCGGGTCGCCGAGATAGCGCACGCCGGCGCTGGCGAGCAGCGAGAACAGCTGCGAGACGCGCTGCTCGTTGCGGGCCTTCGCGGCGTCGCGGAACACCGGATGATGGGCGAGCAGCAGCGCACCCATGCCGGTGATGTGCGGCGTCGCCATCGAGGTGCCGTCCCAGGCCGCATAGCCGCCGCCGGGCACGGTCGAGACGATGGCAACGCCCGGACCCGCGACGCCGATCTGCGGGCCGAAGCAGGTGAAGCGCGGCGAGAACATCGCGCCGGCGACCATGTTGGGCACGACCGTGCGGGCGTGATAGCTGTCGTCGGGAAACTCGCCGAGCTTGCCGATCGCCGACACCGTGAGAACGGACGGCTGGTTGCCCGGGAACTGCACCGGGCCGCTGGCATTGCCGGCCGCGACGATGCAGGCGACGCCGTTCTGCCGCGCTTCGATCAGCTTGTGCGCGACCAGCTCGGACGCCTCGCTGCTGCCGAGGCTCATGTTGACGACGTCGATGCCGCTGGCGATGCACTGGTCGAGCGCATCGATCAGGTCGCTGAAGCGGCCGCCCGGGAACACCTTCAGGGCGTGTACTTCCGCCATCGGCGCAAAGCCGCGCACGGCCTTCAATTGGCCTGAGGTCGCCGCGGTGATGATGCCGGCACAATGCGTGCCGTGCGACATTGTATCCCTGGCCCAGCTCGCGCCGTCCTTGTTGTTGGTGAAGTCCATGCCGCGCGTGACGTGGGTCAGCTGCGGATGGCCGCTGTCGCAGCCGGAGTCGATGATCGCGACCTTGACGCCCTGTCCAGTCAGCGACGGATCGAGCTGATCGAGCTTCATCAACTGCTGACCCCAGCCGACATAGGGCGATCCGGGGAAGCCCTGGAAGGTCGCGCTGAACGGCTGCAGCTGCAGCGTGTTGATGCCGTCGGACAGCGCCGGGCGCTCGAACATGCGGTCCCAGTAGTTCGCGGAAGGCTTGACGTAGATCGCCTGGATCGTCTCCAGCGGCCCGCCGAACACGGTCACCGTGACTTCGCCCCTGTCATCGGTCACGCCCTGGCCGGGGAAGCCGAGCCCATAGACGTAGACCGTCGCCTTCGGCAGCGGCTGTCCGCTGGTGCCGACGACGCGCAGCCGCACGTCGATGCCGATGCCTGGCGACATCGTCATGGCATTGTTGAAGGCCATCGACAGATCATCGGCGTGACGTAGCAGCGCATCGTGCTCGACGATGACGTTGGGCGGCGCGCTGGCCCGCAGCGCCGCGCCGCGCGCCGGATCCATCTCCGCCACGACGATCTCCGGCATGCCGCCACCGCCGCCTCCGGCCGAGAACGCGCCGAAGCCGCTCGGCTTGACCTGCTTGATGATCTGGACATCCGGCATGTTGTTGAGGGTCGTCGCGATCGCATCGACGGCCATCGGCTGCACGCCCGGAAGCGGGCGCGCCGCGACCAGGAAGCGGGACCGTCTCGCCTTCACCGTGGGCTCCACCGTCGGCGCAGCCGCGTCGGTCCTGTTCGGCGCCGCATTGCCGCGGCCGTTCGAGCCCTTACCCTGGCCCGCGGAATTGTCGCTCGCATTGTTGTCGGCCATAGCGTCTCTCTCCTTGGATCTCTGTCGCTTGGTGGATCGGCGCATGGCGTTGACCGGTCAGAACGGACTGAGCTTGGCGTTCCGCTCGATGATCAGCGCCGTGCCGAAGCGGGATTTGAGTTGTTCGGCGTCTTGCAACGGCAGGTTCACGACGAGGTGCGGCTGGTCGGGACGGCCGCCTCTCGAAACGACCGAGGCGCCGCTGATGCCTTTCAGCGCGTCCTCGAACGCGGTCAGCTGGGATGTGTCGGATGCGCTGCGTCCGGCGACGATGAACTCGTCGCTGGATCCGTTCGTGGCAAAATTGTCCGTCATGATGGTCGTCCTCACTGTCTTCCGTGTTTCCCCCGGACGACTATCGAGCCGCCCGGGGGACACTTGCAACGGGACACTTGCAACGTCTGAGTGCAGCCTTGCGCCGGTCGATATGGGCTCAGTGATAGGTCACGCCCTGGTAGGGATAGATCGGGACGTTGGCCCAGCCGTTCTGAACCAGCTGCGGGCTGGCGTCGAACGGCAGGATCGATCCGAGGATGCCGCCCGCGGTGCTGCCAATGGTCCGGCCGAGGTTGCGGTTGCCGAGCGCCTTGCCGACGAAGCCGCCGCCGAGGCCGCCGAGCGTGCTGCCGAGGAAGCCGCCGAGGACTCCCTGCGGGGCGAACTCAGGGGCCGCTTCGAACGGCAGCACGCTCTGGCCGGGCTGGCTCATGACGCCGCCGAGGGTGGGGCCGAAACTCCGATTGCCGAAGCAGTTGGTGATGGCGCCACCGTACGGTGAACCGGTCTGGCCGAGCAGGTTGCCGAGATAGCCCTGCGGGACGAACTGCGGCGCGGCTTCGAACGGCAGGAAGCGCTGGGCAAGCTGTCCGGCGACGCCGCCGATCTGATTGCCGAGGCCCTGATGGCCGAACGCACCGCCGATGGCGCCGCCGAGCGGAGCCCCGACCTGGCCGAGCAGGTTGCCGAAGAAGCCCTGCGGGGCGAATTCCGGTGCGGCTTCGAACGGCAGGAAGCGCTGGGCAAGCTGTCCGGCGACGCCGCCGATCTGATTGCCGAGGCCTTGATGGCCGAACGCACCGCCGATGGCGCCGCCGAGCGGAGCCCCGACCTGGCCGAGCAGGTTGCCGAAGAAGCCCTGCGGGGCGAATTGCGGCGCGGCCTCGAACGGCAGGAAGCGCTGGGCGAGCTGGCCGGCGACGCCGCCGACGGTATTGCCGAGGCCCCGATGACCGAACGCGCCGCCGATGGCGCCACCGAGCGGAGCCCCGACCTGGCCGAGCAGGTTGCCGAAGAAGCCCTGCGGGGCGAACTCCGGCGCAGCCTCGAACGGCAGGAAGCGCTGGGCGAGCTGTCCGGCGACGCCGCCGATGGTGTTGCCGAGGCCCTGGTTGCCGAAGGCCTGACCGATGGCGCCACCGAGCGGAGCCCCGACCTGGCCGAGCAGGTTGCCGAAGAAGCCCTGCGGCGCGAATTGCGGCGCGGCCTCGAACGGCAGGAAGCGCTGGGCGAGCTGGCCGGCGACGCCGCCGATCTGATTGCCGAGGCCCTGATGGCCGAACGCGCCACCGATGGCGCCGCCGATCGGCGCCCCGACCTGGCCGAGCAGGTTGCCGAAGAAGCCCTGCGGCGCGAACTGCGGCGCGGCCTCGAACGGCAGGAAGCGCTGGGCGAGCTGTCCGGCGACGCCGCCGATCTGATTGCCGAGGCCCTGGTGGCCGAACGCCTGACCGATGGCGCCGCCGATCGGTGCGCCGACCTGGCCGAGCAGGTTGCCGAAGAAGCCCTGCGGCGCGAACTGCGGCGCGGCCTCGAACGGCAGGAAGCGCTGCGCGAGCTGTCCGGCGACGCCGCCGATGGTGTTGCCGAGGCCCTGGTGGCCGAACGCCTGACCGATGGCGCCGCCGATCGGCGCGCCGACCTGGCCGAGCAGGTTGCCGAAGAAGCCCTGCGGCGCGAATTGCGGCGCGGCCTCGAACGGCAGGAAGCGCTGCGCAAGCTGGCCGGCGACACCGCCGATGGTGTTGCCGAGGCCCTGATTGCCGAAGGCTCCGCCGATCATGCCGCCCAGCGGCGCGCCATATTGGCCGAGCAGATTGCCGACGAAACCCTGCGGTGCCAGCTGCTGGGCAGCAAGCAGGCCGTAAGGCACCGTCGACTGGAGTGCACCGTTCACTTGTTGTCCGTCCATGGTCTTCCTCCTCGGTCGCAGATCGATTCAAATTGCTTGCGATCGCGATCCGCCGCGCGACAACGACGGGATCGCTGAGCACGCCGACGATAGAAAGGGCAGGACAGGGGGTGAATGGACCATGTGGTACACGCGGAGGCACAGGGCCATCACGTCGATACCGTGCACATGGAGTGAAGGCGCTGTGCACCTTCACTCTCGCGTGAACTATGAACTACTTCATATTTGCCGATGCATGCGTCGATGCGACGCATGGCGTTTGGATCAGGTCGGCACTTCGACCGTCGTCTCCACCGGCAGCGCGCCGCCGCGCACGCGCAGCTCGCGCACCGGATAGGGCACGCGAATGCCTTCGCGCTTGAAGGCGTCCCATAGCGACAGCATCACTTCGCTCTTGACGCTGTCCATGTAGCTGGGATCGGCGATCCAGCATGTCAGCGAGAACTTCATGCCGGCCTCGGTGAATTCGGTGAGCAGGCAGCTCGGCGACTTGGACTTCAGCGTGCGCGGCGTCTCGTTGGCGATCTCGATCGCGAGCTTGCAGACGAGGCGCGGATCGGCGTCGTAATTGGTGCCGAAGTTCACTTTCACCAGCGTGTTCTTGTCGGTGTAGGTCCAGTTCGTCACCTTCTGCGTGACGAGATCCTCGTTCGGGATCAGGAACTCGCGGCCGTCACCGGCAGCAACGGAGATGTAGCGCGTGTTCATCGCGCTGATGCGCCCCGAGCTGTCGCCGATGGTGACGAGGTCGCCCGGCTTCACCGACTTGTCGGCCAGCAGGATGATGCCGGCGACGAAATTGGCGACGATGCGCTGCAGGCCCAAACCGATGCCGACGCCGGCGGCGCCGGAGAAGATCGCGAGCGCCGACAAATTGATGCCGACCGCGCTGATTGCAATGGCGATGCCGAAGATCATCAGGCCCATGCGGACCATCTTGATCAGCAGCACCTGGATCGACGGCGTCAGGTCGGTCGAGCGCGTGATCCGGCTCTCGACGAAATTGCTGGCGATGTTGGTCAGCCACAGCACGCTGAGCAGCAGCACGCCCAGCTTGATCACCAGCAGCGGCGTCAGCCTGAGGCCGCCGAGCACGACCGAGAAGGAATCGAGCGCGTCGACGACGTTGTCGAGCTGGCCGATGATGCTGAGCGCCGCGACCAGCCAGGCGGAGATCGACACGATCTGTACGATGAAGGTGCTGCGGATCACCGAGGTGATCAGGCGGATGACGAGCCAAGCCAGCGCGAGCTTGAGCGCGACGGCGAGCAGGTAGCTTCGGCTCGGCCAGGTCCACAGCACCATGCCGGTGCGCGCGATTCGCATCAGGATGACGAACACCACGGTGGTGACGCTCTCCAGCAGCACCCGCAGCAGCTGTCGCAGCGGACCCGGCCAGCCCATTGCCAGCGACGTCACGTCGATGCGCGCGCGCACCGCGGCGCTCGCCGCAAAGGCGATGCCGGCGCCGCTCAGCACCAGGCCGAGCTGCAGATAGAACCAGGGCGAGGTGACCTCGGCGCCGATCGAGCGGGCAACGGTCTGCAGGAATTCGAGAACGTCTTTGAGATCGAGGTCCATCAGCGGGGTCTCGGCGAGGAACAGCGGCGCGGGTCGGCCAGATCGGCGGGATTTAGTTCGTTTTCGTTACAGGCGATTGCCGCGAAATATACCCCGAACACGGGCAAGGATGGAAAAATGGGCATATCGCCGCGATATGAGCAAATCCGGTTGGCGTGCAAGTGTGGCGACGATAAGGATGTAAAAGTCGGATCCATCAACGTTTTTTCATGACATCCCTCGACGCCGTCAGCATTGCCATCCTCCTTGGCGCGGTCCTGGTCATGGCCGGGATCCTGTCCAGCCTGCTGGCGCTGCGCTTCGGTGCGCCGCTGCTGCTGGTGTTCCTGGTCATCGGCATGCTGGCAGGCGATTCCGGTCCTGGTCATATCGAATTTCAGGACGTCCGTACCACTTATCTGGTGGGATCGGTCGCCTTGGCGCTGATTCTGTTCGACGGCGGCCTGCGCACGCGCTTCCAGAGCATCCGCACCGTGCTGGCGCCCTCGATGGTGCTCGCGACCGTCGGCGTGCTGATGACCGCGTTCATCACCGCGCCGGTGGCGAAATATGCGCTCGACCTCGGCTGGACCGAGGCGATGCTGGTCGGCGCCGTCATCGCCTCGACCGATGCGGCGGCGGTGTTCCTGCTGGTGCATGCGCAGGGACTGCGCCTGCGGCCGCGCGTCGGCGCCACGCTGGAGGCGGAGTCCGGCAGCAACGATCCGTTCGCGGTGTTCCTCACCCTGATGCTGGTCGAGCTGATCTCCGTCGGTCACGGCAGCATCGGGCATTTCGTGTTCGAGCTGGTGCGCGAGGCCGTGCTCGGCACGCTGTTCGGCATCGTCGGCGGCCGTTTGGTCGTGATCGGCCTCAACAAGGTCGCGCTGCCCCAGGGCCTGCACGCGCCGTTCGTGACCACGGCGGCGCTGGTCATCTTCGGCATGGCGCAGATTGCCCATGGCTCCGGCTTCCTCGCCGTCTATCTCGCCGGCCTCATCGTCGGGAACCGGCCGACGCGGGCGCACAATTCGGTCGTTACCTTCCTCGATGCCGCCACCTGGCTCGCCCAGATCGTGATGTTCGTGCTGCTCGGATTGCTGGTGTCACCGCAGCGGCTGCTCGACAGCCTGCTGCCTGCGATAGCCGTGGCGCTGGTGCTGATGCTGGTCGCACGCCCCGTGGCGGTGTTCCTCTGCCTCCGCCCGTTTCGCTTCAACTGGCGGGAAAAGGCGTTCATCGCCTGGACCGGCCTGCGCGGCGCGGTCGCGATCTTCCTCGCCTCGATTCCGATGCTGGTCGGCCTGTCCAACGCCTATCTGTATTTCGACGTCGCCTTCGTCGTCGTGATCATCTCGCTGCTGGCGCAGGGCTGGACGCTTGGCGTCGCCGCGCGCAAGCTGCATGTCGCGCTGCCGCGCACCGATCGCGGCCCGCGCCGCATCGAGCTCGATCTTCCCGGTCAGCTCGAACAGCAGCTGGTCGGCTATGCGATCCGCTCCAAGAGCCTGTATTATCGCCGCGGCTTGATCCCGTCCTGGTCCAAGCCGACGCTGGTGATCCGCAACGAGCAGATCCTGTCGCCCGGCGAGGCCGAGCCGATCGCGCCGGGGGACTATCTCTATCTGCTCGCGCCGCCGGAGAAGGCCGAGTCGCTCGACCGCTTCTTCGTCGACATGCCGCCGTCCGCCGCGCCCGACCCGCATCTGCTCGGCGACTTCATGGTCTCGGCCGAGCACACGCTCGACGAGGTCGCCGGCATCTACGGCGTCAAGCTCGGCGAGGGCGAGGACAAGCTGACGCTGGCGGACTATTTCGACATCCACCTCGACAACGCGCCGAAGGAAGGCGCCACCGTCGCGCTCGACACCATCGTGCTGGTGGCCCGCTCGATCTCCGGCGGCCGCGTCAATGTCGTCGGCCTGCGCCTGCCCGAGGATGAGGACGAACAGCCGGTGCTGACGCGCAAGGAGCAGGTGCGGCGCAAGCTCGCCGATGTCTGGTCGTCGGTGGTGGGGGTGTGAGTCTCACTCCGTCGGCAGGATCGCGACCGAGATCGCAGCTTCCGGCGCACCGCTGATCTGCAGCGCGACAGGCTGCGCGCCAAGATCGTATTTGACCGTCTTCCGGATGCCGTCGCAATCGGTGGCACCGCTGAACGCGATCGGCCTGAGGACCTTGCCGTCCTGCACGACATCGATCCAGGCTGCGGCCGACAGGCTCACCGTGTAGATGCCCGCCTTGGGGGCGGTCCTCGTCCGTATAAAGCCGGCGAAGCTGCCTTCCTTCGGCGCGCGTTCCGGCGCGGCCGGCAGCTTGGCATCGGGGAACGGACGCAGGGACAGCGAAATGCCTTGGGCAGGCAATCCGGCAAGGTCTGCGCCCGAGTCGAGCTTCTGGCGGTCAGTCGCGGTGAGCGCGGCGCGCTCGCGGGTGATGTCCCATTTGAACTTGTCGCAGCCGCTTGGTTCGGCGGCGCGGGCAGCGCTGCTGGTGACCAGGCCGAGGAGGAGGGCAGTTGCCATGGGACGACGCGGGATCATGACGGACTCGCAATTGGCCGCGCAGCGCAGGCGGCATCAGATCTTTGTGTGGAAAGGGGGACCGTCATCCCGTTCGATCGCCGCGCTTGCGGCGTCGGCGATGCATCCTAGCGGATGATCGCGCAGCAGCGAACAGCAAAGCCGTCACACGTCGCGTGTCTGGTTCCGGCGCATCAGTGCTTGGCATCCGGCGCGTGCAGCACGGCGCGGCAACTCGGCGGCAGCTGCGCCATGGTGATCGGCTGCGGTGGCTTGGGCGGCTCCTTCGGCGGCGGCGGATGCAGCACCGCGTCCGAGAACCAGTAGTCGAGGTCGCCGCAGCCGTCGCCGCCCTCCTGGTCGGACTGGCCATGGCAATCGGGATTGCCGGGCGGGCACACCATGCGGATGTGGAAGTGATAGTCGTGGCCCCACCACGGCCTCACCTTCGTGAGCCAGCTGCGGTCGCCTTTGGCGTCACGGCACAACGCCTTCTTGATTGCGGCGTTGACGAAGATGCGTTGCACCGAACGCTCTTGCGCGGCGGCGCGGATCACGGCGACGTGCCCCTTCGTGAACACCCGCGGATCGATGTCGAGCCGGTCCTGGCGCACCATCATCACCGCCGACATTTCCTCGCGCTCGTTGCGCGACAACCGGTGCTCCGGCATCGGCGTCAGCCAGATGTCGGCGTCGAGCCCGATCTGGTGGCTGGCATGGCCGCTCAGCGCCGGGCCGCCGCGCGGCTGGCCGATGTCGCCGACCAGAATGCCGGGCCAGCCGGCATCCTTGTGTGCGCGCACGGCCAGGCGCTTGAGCAGTGCGATCATGTTCGGGTGGCCGAAATTGCGGTTGCGCGACAGCCGCATCACCTGCCAGCCTTCGCCATTGATCGGCATCCGCTCGGCACCGGCGATGCAGCCGCGATTATAGGTGCCGAGCACCTTGGTCGGCTGTGCCGAGGGCAGCAGCCTGCGCGCGAACAGCTCCTTGGCCGGCGTCTCCGGATCGTCGGGTCGGACCAGCGGCGGCAGGGCTTTCGGCTCGACGCTGCCCTTGTCCTGGGCATGGACCGGCGCCGTGGCGGCGATCGCGGCCGCACTCATGACGGTCATCAGAATCAGGCGGGCGTGCATGGCGCCAGTCTAGCGGCTGTCGGCGGGCAGGGAAGGGCGCCAAAGGCGGGCCTGTTAACGGTTGCGTAACCCTGCCGGCGGATTGGCGGAACCGCCCGAACATGGCTCAATTGCCCGCTTTGGTTCGGTAATTGAACGATGCGCGGACGTCGATTGCACGGAATGCGCGCAGTATCTCGCGGCTGCCAACGAGACGGACTTACCTCCGGTTGTGGTGAAATTTTTGATTGACCATGTTCAGAGCCAGCGGCTCCCGCATTTGGCGAGTGCGTGCTCTTGTTCGCGCAATCGATGATAGTGGTCTCCTGCACCAAGATACCATTTTTTCAGACCCTTGGCCGAAAACTGTCGACAATGAGGAGAGTGAGGCACGCGATGCGGCCTGTTCGGCCAACCAAGCCCAAGAAGCAGAACCGCGTGCGGTCCGCCCGCGGTTCTTTCCGCCCGGTCAAGCCAAGCCCGAAACTGGGGCGGCACAACCTGCGGGAGACTGCCGCCAGCGACGAGATCGCGAGCACCCGCGCCGAGGCGGAAGCCGCCATTGCGGAGGCGAAGAAGGCGCATGACCGCCTGATCGAGGCCATCGACCTTCTCCCCGAAGGAATCGTGTTCCTCGACTCCGCCGGCCGCTACATCCTGTGGAACAAGAAATATGCCGAGATCTATAACCGCAGCTCCGACCTGTTCCAGTCCGGTGCGCGCCTGCAGGACACGATTCGGGTCGGCGTAGCGCGCGGCGACTATCCGGAAGCGGCGGGACGCGAGGAGGAATGGATCGCCGAGCGGCTGGAGAAGCTGTTTCAGCCGAGCGGACGCCACGAGCAGAAATTGTCGGACGGCCGTACCATCCTGATCGAGGAGCGCCTTACGAGCGACGGCGGCATCGTCGGCCTGCGCGTCGACATCACCGAATTGAAGCAGCGCGAGGAATCGTTCCGCCTGCTGTTCGACGGCAATCCGGTGCCGATGATCGTCTGCGCCCGGGACGACGGGCGCGTGCTCGGCGTCAACGCTGCCGCCATTCAGCACTATGGCTACAGCCGCACCGCTTTCGAGCGGCTCAGCATCCGCAACCTGCAGGCCTATGAGAGCGAGACGCCCTGGAGCGAGGAGCAGTCGATCGAGGAGAAGGCGGCGCGCACCTGGAAGCATGTCCGGGCCGACGGCACGCTGATCGACCTCGCGATCTATCTGCGCCATCTCGTCCACAACGACCAGCCGGCCGTGCTGCTGGCGCTGATGGACATCACCGAGCGCAAGCGCGCCGAAGCGCGGCTCGCCTTCCTCGCGCAGCACGACGCGCTGACCGGCCTGCCGAGCCGCAACCTGCTGCGTCAGCAGATCGACGACAAGCTGATCCAGATGCGGCGCGGCTCGGAGAAGATGGCCGTGCTCGTGCTCGGCCTCGACAACTTCAAATCGATCAACGACACCTTGGGCCATGGCGTCGGCGACCGGTTGCTGCGCGGCGTGGGGAAGCGGCTGCGCTCGATCCTGCGCCAGGAGGACATCGTCGCGCGATTGAACTCGGACGAGTTCGCGATCGTGCAGGGCGGATTGGCGCGCCCCGAGGAGGCTGCGCAGCTGTGCCGGCGCCTGCTGCAGGCGATCGCCGATCCCTATCTGATCGACGGCAGCTCGGTGACGATCGGCGCGACGATCGGCATTGCGATGGCGCCGAACGACGGCGACGACGCCGAGAAGCTGCTCAAGAACGCCGACATGGCGCTGTCTCGCGCCAAGACCGAGACGCGCGGCTCGTTCAGCTATTTCGAGTCGGGGATGGATGCGCGCGCGCAGAGCCGGCGCAAGATCGAGACCGAGTTGCGCGCCGCGATCCAGCGCGACGTGTTGCAGCCGCATTATCAGCCGCTGATCGATCTCGTGACCGGGCGCATCACCGGCTTCGAGGCGCTGGTGCGCTGGCCGCATCCGGAACGCGGCATGATCCCGCCGTCCGAGTTCATTCCGATCGCCGAGGAGACCGGCCTGATCTCGGGGCTCGGCCGCTCGATGCTGCGCCAGGCCTGCAGCGATGCCGCGAAATGGCCGGACGAGGTCTGTGTCGCCGTCAACATGTCGCCGCTGCAATTCCGCGTCGGCAACGTGCTGTCGCTGGTGATGGATGCGCTCAAGCAGTCCGGCCTGCCGGCGAGACGACTCGAGCTCGAGATCACCGAGACGCTGGTGCTGGAGAAGAGCGGACAGGTGCTGGCGACCCTGCATGCGCTGCGCGCGCTCGGCGTGCGGATCTCGATGGACGATTTCGGCACCGGCTATTCCAGCCTGAGCTATCTGCGCAGCTTCCCGTTCGACAAGATCAAGGTCGACCAGTCGTTCATCCGCGATCTCGCCGCCAACCGCGAGGCCCAGGCGATCGTCCGCTCGATCGTCAGTCTCGGCAAGGGCCTCGGCGTCACCATCACCGCGGAGGGCGTGGAGACGGAGGCGGAGCTGCGCTGCCTGCGCGCCGAAGGCTGCCACGAGGCGCAGGGCTATCTGTTCAGCCGTCCCCGGCCCAACGTCGAGATCGTCGGCCTGCTGCAGGCGCAGCGGGATGCCGCGGACGGGACATCGTCGGGCAAGGCGATGGTGGCTTGAGGCGCGGGAGGCTGCGGAGAGCCCCGGTGGGGAGAGGTGGAGATCGCGGCTGGCGGCTCACTTCGACCGATGCGCGTCACTCTTGTGCTCTGAACCGCGCGCGATAGGCCGCAGGCGACGTGCCGACGCTGCGCCGGAACGCGACGCGGAAGGTTTCGAGCGACTGGTAGCCGCATTGCGCCGAGACGTCCGCGAGCGGCAGGGTCGCGCCTTCCAGCAGCTCGCGCGCCCGCGCCATGCGCTCCCGCTGCAGCCACGCTGCAGGGCCTGATCCCGTGCTCTCGTTGAAGCGCCGCAGGAAGGTGCGTTCGCTCATCCGGGCACGCTTGGCCATCGCGCTGATCGCGATCGGCTGCGACAGCCGGGCGCGAGCCCAGTCCATCACCTCTCCGATCGTGCGTCCAGGGCGCGCCTGGATCGGTGCGGCAACATATTGCGCCTGGCCGCCGTCGCGATGCGGCGGCATCACCAGGCGCCGGGCCACGCTGTTGGCGACCTTGCTGCCGAAGTCGCGGCGGACGAGATGCAGGCAGGCGTCGATGCCGGCAGCGCTGCCGGCCGAGGTGATGACATTGCCCTCGTCGACATAGAGCGTGTCCTCCTCGACGGAGATGTCCGGATACAGCCGCTTCAGGTCGGGGATGTGCCGCCAATGCGTGGTGGCGCGCCTGCCCTCCAGCAGGCCGGCTGCGGCCAGGACGAATACGCCGGAGCAGATCGACAGGCAGCGCGCGCCGCGTGCGGACGCTTGCGCGATCGCCCGCAGCAACCGCTCCGGCGGACGCTCGTTGCGATCGCGCCAGCCCGGTACGATGATGGTCCTGGCGTTCTTCAGACGCGCGAGCGGCGCGTCGGCCTCCACCACGATGCCCCCGATCGCGCGCGACCGCCGACCCTCGGCGGCGACCACCTTGAACTGATACCACGAGAAGTCGAACTCCGGCCGCGGCAATCCGAACACCTCGACGGCGATGCCGAACTCGAAGGTGCACAGCCCGTCATAGGCGATGACGGCGACCAGGCCCGGATCAGGGTGATGGTTGTTGGCGGGATGTCGCGGCATTGGCGGAAACTTACCGGACTTTGTCGGATCCGTCACTTGGGTCGCCCGACGTCAAGCGCCAGACTGGACTTGCTCACGCAGTGTCGCAGGAGAGAGACGCAATGACGACCCATGTCACCGAAGTGCCCGCAGCTCCGTCAGCGCAGGCGCTCGCCCATTTCGAGGCGATGCTGAGCTTCGAGACCGATTGCTGGGACGTGCACGAGAGCCTGAGCGCCGACGCGGACTTCATCCTGGTGGACGTCCGCGGCCCGGCGTCCTTCGCCAAGGGGCATATTGCCGGCGCCATCAACATTCCCCACCGGACCATGACCGCCGAGCGGATGGCTGCGTATCCGACGGACACGGTCTTCGTGGTCTACTGCGCCGGCCCACATTGCAACGGCGCCAACCGCGCCGCCATCCGCCTCGCGCAGCTCGGCTTGCCGGTGAAGATGATGATCGGCGGCATCACCGGTTGGCTCGACGAAGGCTTTGCGCTGACGGGGGGCGATTGAAGCGAAGCTGAAATGAGAGCCCAGCTCTCACGTCATCCATCACCAGCGTCGTCCCGGCGAACGCCGGGATCCATACGCCGTGCCGCCTGTGGTCAAGCAAGCTGCAGCTCCAGCTTGCCCCAACTCCGGCTTCGGTGGCTATGGGTCCCGGCTCAAGGCCGGGACGACACCGAGTTTGGGGCGGGCACTGTTGGCTCTCACTACGCCGCCTGCCTCAGTCCGGCCAGGAACGTATCGACGCTCTTGAACAGCTCACCTGCGTGCTTGCCGAGGTCGCGGGTCGCGGTCATGACGTGTTCGGCGAGCGCGCGCGACTGCTCGGCGGCGTCGCTGGCGCCGACGACGTTCTGCGACACCTCGGTGGTGCCCGAAGCTGCCTGCTGGACGCTGCGCGCGATCTCGCGCGTCGCCGAGTCCTGCTGCTCGACGGCGGCTGCGATGGTCGCAGCAATGCCGCTGATCTCCTGGATGGTGCCGCTGATGTCGCCGATGGCGGTGACGCAGTCGGACGTCGCCGCCTGGATCGAGCTGACCTGGCCGGCGATCTCTTCCGTCGCCTTGGCGGTCTGCCCGGCCAGCTCCTTGACCTCGGCGGCGACCACGGCGAAGCCGCGGCCGGCCTCGCCGGCGCGTGCCGCCTCGATCGTGGCATTGAGGGCGAGCAGATTGGTCTGGCTGGCGATCGCATCGATCAGGCGCAGCACGTCGCCGATCTTCTCGGCGGCGGCCGCGAGGCTGCCGACCATCTCGGTGGTCTGCCGCGCCTTGATGACGGCTCCGTCGGCGACCTTGCTGGAATGCGCGACCTGGCGGCCGATCTCGGTCACCGACGAGGCGAGCTCCTCGGAGGCGGCCGCGACCGTCGACACGCCGCTCGAGGCTTCCTCGGAGGCGGCCGCCGCGGCGGCGGTTCGCTGCGAGGTGCCGTTGACGCTGACGGTGATCTCCTGGACCACGCGCTCCATGTCCTGCGTGGCCCTGGCCACGGACGAGACGACGCCCTTGACGTCGGCCTCGAAGCGGTCGGCCATCTGCCGCTGCAGCACCTGCTTGTCGTGCTCGGCCTGAAGCTGCGTCGCCTCCTGCGCCGCGCGCAGGCTGCTCGTCTCGATCATGTTGCGGCGGAAGACGTCGACCGCCTGGGCCATGGTGCCGAGCTCGTCCTTGCGTTGGCCGCCCGGGATCGAAACCTCGGTATCGCCGCTCGACAGGCGGTGCATCACGGCGGTGATCGCGACCAGCGGGCGCGAGATGCCGCGGGCGACCAGCAGCGCGACGATCACCGCGAGCAGCAGGATCACGACCGTGCCGATGATCAGCTGCTGCTGCGCGCTGGCGGCGGCGGCCTGGTAGGCGGTGGTGTCCTCGATCACCTCGAGCACGGCGATCGGGTCGCCAGCGTAGTTCTTGATCTGGCCGGCATAGACGGCGGCGGGCCTGCCGGCCAGCGTGGCATCGCGCAGCAGCGGCGCGCCCTTGAACACCGCGAGCACCTCGTCCGGGGAGGCGACGGTCTCGTCGCCGAACGTCGAGGACAGCCGCTTCGGCTGACCGTCGGCGATCCAGTAGACGGCGAGATCGATGCCGAAGCGCCGCTTGGCGCGCTCGACGAACTCCTTGCCGAAGGCAGCGCCGACATCGACGGTCGCGATCACCTTGCCGTCGCGCACGATCGGCGTCATGCCGAAGATGCCGAGCGACAGCCGGCTCTGCTCGACGCCGGCGATCTGTTTGCCGGTCTGGTTGGCCTGCACCACGGTGATGCGGCGCTTGGAAGTGTCGTCGCCGAACACCTTCGGCTCGTGCACGCGATAGAAATTGGTGGCCGGCGGCGCCCACACGTTCACCAGGGGAATGCCTTGTGCCTTCAGCAGCGGCATGGCGCCGCCCAGCAGGCCGCCGAGCGCCTCGCGGTCGCCCTTGAGATAGGCGTCGGCGATCGGCGGCAGCGCCGCGAGCGTCGAGCTCACCGCCAGCGCCGCGCGGCCCTCGTAATCGATGCCGGCCGACACGCTGTCGAACTGCAGCTTGAGCTGCTGCTCCAGCGCAAGGCGGGTCAGCGCGCGTTGCTGGATGACGGAGAAGGTCCCGAGCACGGCGCAGGCGATGGCGACGGTGAGCGAGAGCGCGATGATGAGGCGGGCGGAGATCGATCGGAGGCGGGACATCGGGGCATTCCTTGCTTTGCAGCAAGGGTCCCAGATTACCATTAAGGAAGAGATACCGTAATTGTACGGGAATGCTGATTCAGCCGAGTGCGCGCGCCGCTCAGTCTCGCGGTCGATCTCAAGCCTATCGCCTTGGACGATCGATGTGTTGCGCTGATCTACTTCCACATCGTCATGGCCGGGCTTGTCCCGGCCATCCACGTCGTTCGGTACGCTGAGCACCGCGTGGATGCCCGGGACAAGCCCGGGCATAACGGAGCACCTAGTTGGCAGGATGGCTCGTCGCGTATTCTGCAGGTCGATCGAGCGGGCCGCGATCCGCCCTCAGCTGTCCACCTTGAGCGCGGCGATGAAGGCTTCCTGCGGGATGTCGACCTTGCCGAACTGCCGCATCTTCTTCTTGCCTTCCTTCTGCTTTTCCAGAAGCTTCCGCTTGCGCGTGATGTCGCCGCCATAGCATTTCGCGGTGACGTCCTTGCGCAGCGCCCGCACGGTCTCGCGCGCGATCACCTTGCCGCCGATCGCCGCCTGGATCGGGATCTGGAACATGTGCGGCGGGATCAGATCCTTCATCTTCTCGACCATGGCGCGTCCGCGACCCTCGGCGCGGGTCCGGTGCACCAGCATCGACAGCGCATCGACCGGCTCGTTGTTGACCAGGATCTGCATCTTCACGAGGTCGGCCGGCTTGTAGTCGGTCAGGTGATAGTCGAACGAGGCATAGCCCTTGGAGACCGATTTCAGCCGGTCATAGAAGTCGAACACGACTTCGTTGAGCGGCAGGTCGTATTTGACCATCGCGCGGCTGCCCACATAGGTGAGCTCCTTCTGATTGCCGCGGCGGTCCTGGCAGAGCTTGAGCACGCTGCCGAGATATTCGTCCGGCGTCAGGATGGTGGCCTCGATCCACGGCTCCTGGATCTCGGCGATCTTGACCACGTCGGGCATGTCGACGGGGTTGTGGATCTCGATCTCCTCGCCGTCGGTCAGCTTCATCTTGTAGATGACGGATGGCGCGGTCGCGATCAGGTTGAGATCGAACTCGCGGCTCAGCCGCTCCTGGATGATCTCCAGATGCAGCAGCCCGAGGAAGCCGCAGCGGAAACCGAAGCCGAGCGCGGCGGAGGTCTCCATCTCGAACGAGAAGCTGGCGTCGTTCAGCCTGAGCTTGCCCATGGCCGACCGCAAGGTCTCGAAATCGTCGGCGTCGACCGGGAACAGGCCGCAGAACACCACGGGGATCGCCGGCTTGAAGCCCGGCAGCATCTCCGACACCGGCTTGCGATCGTCGGTGATGGTGTCGCCGACGCGGGTGTCCGCGACTTCCTTGATCGCGGCGGTGATGAAGCCGACCTCGCCGGGGCCGAGCTCGTCGACCTGGGTCATCTTCGGCGTGAAGAAGCCGACGCGCTCGACGTCATAGGCCGCACCCGTGCCCATCATCCGGATGCGCTGGCCCTTCTTCATGACGCCGTCGACGATGCGCACGAGCACGACGACGCCGAGATAGACGTCGTACCAGCTGTCGACCAGCAGCGCCTTCAGGGTCGCGTCGCGGTCGCCCTTCGGCGGCGGCAGGCGGGTGACGATCGCCTCGAGCACGTCGGGAATGCCGAGGCCCGTCTTGGCCGAGATCATCACGGCGTCGGAGGCGTCGATGCCGATGACGTCCTCGATCTGCTGCTTGATCTTCTCGGGCTCGGCCGCCGGCAGGTCGATCTTGTTCAGGACCGGAACGATCTCGTGGTTGTTGTCGAGCGCCTGGTAGACATTGGCGAGAGTCTGCGCCTCGACGCCCTGGCTGGCGTCGACCACCAGCAGGGAGCCCTCGCAGGCCGCCAGCGACCGCGACACCTCGTAGGCGAAGTCGACGTGGCCGGGCGTGTCCATCAGGTTGAAGATGTAATCCTTGCCGTCCTTGGCGCGGTACTGCAGGCGCACGGTCTGCGCCTTGATGGTGATGCCGCGCTCGCGCTCAATATCCATCGAATCGAGCACCTGCTCCTTGCCCGCCATCTCGCGGTCCGACAGGCCGCCCGTCATCTGGATCAGGCGATCGGCCAAAGTGGACTTTCCATGGTCGATATGGGCGACGATGGAGAAGTTGCGGATGTTGGGAATGGGGACGGTCGTCATGGGTCGCGCAGATAGCATCAAGGGCCCCTGACCAGCAACCATATTGCTGAATTTCCAGGGCCTTTCTTCACGCCAAGCTGATTCCCCGCAGGCCGAAAACAGGCTACCGAGGGCGGATGTCGAGTACCTCTCTGCCGCATCAGGCGGCCCGCCCGCGCAACCGCCTCGGACCGCAGCGTCTGGCCGCCTGGCTGGCGGTACGCGCCACCGCGCCGGCGACGTCGGTCCGGGTCGTCCTTGCCTTCGTTCTCGCGCATGTCGTGCTGTGGACGGCGATCCTGACCAATCTGAAGGCCGCGCAGGACGTCCACATGGACGTCGCCGAGGCCTATGCCTGGGGCAGCCGCTTCCTGCTCGGCTACGGCAAGCATCCGCCGCTGTCGGGCTGGATCGCCGGGCTGTGGTTCTCGGTGTTTCCGGTCAAGGACTGGTCGACCTATGCGCTGGCGATGGCCGTGAACGGCAGCGGCCTGATCGGCGTCTGGTTCGCGAGCCTGAAGGTCGTCGACCGCCGCCGGGCGTTCTTCGTCGTGGTGATGGTCGCGCTGTATCCGATCTTCAATTTCAAGGGCTTCAAGTACAACGCCGACCTGGTCCAGCTGCTGACCCTGCCGCTGCTGGTGCTGGCCTATCTGCACGCCTTCGAGAAGCGCAGCGTCGTCGCCGGCATCTGGCTCGGCCTCGCCGGCGCCGCCGCGCTGATGACGAAATATTGGGTGCTGACCATGATCGGCGCGATCGGCCTTGCGGCACTGCTGCATCCCGAGCGGCTGCGCTTCCTGGCCTCGCCGGCGCCCTGGGTCGCGATCGCCACGATGCTGGTCGCGATGATTCCGCATCTGGCCTGGCTGTGGAGCGTCGACTTCGTCGCCATCACCTATGCCGGCGACGTCTATACGCTGTCGGACCGGGGGCGCGCCGCCACGCTCGTGGTCGGCTATGTCGGCCACAATTTGGCGCTGCTCGCTCTGCCGGTGGCGCTTGCGGCCCTGGTCCTGGCCTGGCCGCCGCGCTTCGCGTTCCGCAATTGGCGGCGCGGGCCAAATCCGGGCGTCAATGTGAGCCAGGCGATCAATGTCTGGCTGGTGCAGGCGATCGTTGCCGTCGGTCCGCCGCTCGGCGGCCTCGCTTTCACGATCTACATGAAGACCGACTGGGGCATCTCGCTGTTCTTTCTGGTGCCGCTGGCGCTGGTCGCAATTCCCGCCTTGCGGCTGCGGCTGACGATGCTGCCCCGGCTCACCGCCATCTGGCTGGTGCTGTCGCTGCTCACGCTGGCGGCTTCACCATGGATCGCCCAACGTGAAATGGCCGCCAATCCGAACGGCGCCACCGGCTATGGTGGGCGGTCGGAGCTGGCGCGGGAATTGACCAAGGCCTGGCACGCCCGTTTCGGCTCGCCCTGGCCGCTGGTCGCCGGCTATTCCGAGATGAACACGCCGATGACCTTCTACAGCCCGGATCACCCCCGCCCGTTTACGGTGCCCTATACGGCCGAGGAGACCTGGAGCTCGGGGCTGAGCACGCTGGACGACCTCAAGCGCGAGGGCTTCATCGGCGTCTGCGACACCACCGACAACCGCATCGCCGCCTGCGAGGCCTGGATGGCCAAGGAGGCCCCCAAGGCCGAGCCGCTGGTCATGACGACCCAGCGCTTCTTCCATGGCCAGGCGGGCCCTGCAATCGTTTGGAAGGTGTATATTCAGGGGCCGGGGACGTAGCGGACGTCGTGGTGACGCGCCTGCTGCCCCAATGGAGGCCGTCATTCCGGGGCAGCCCGAAGGGCTGAGCCCGGAATCCATAACCACAGGCCGTGTGTGGGCCGGGTCGTCCGATACCGAGCCCAACATAACCGCCTGTGATTATGGATTCCGGGCCCGCGCCTCTGACGAGGCGCGTCCCGGAATGACGGCGCAGCGAAACCTACACGCCTTCTTCGTGGAACTTGTCGTTCACGAGATCAGTGATCGCCTGCAGAGCGGCCTCGGCCTCGGGGCCCGTCGCGGACACCAGGATTTTGGTCCCCGGAGCCGCGGCCAGCATCATCAGGCCCATGATCGAGCGGCCGCCGACGGTCTCGCCGCCGCGGGTCACCCAGACCTCGGCCTGGAACTTCTCGACCATCTGCACGAACTTGGCCGACGCCCGCGCATGCAGGCCGCGCTTGTTGGTGATCAGCAGCTCTCGCGAGATGGCCCCGGCAGGAACGGCCGGGCCGGCGACGTTGTCCTGCGCGTCGTCCTCGTCGCTCATTTGCCGGCAAGCACTCGGCTGGCGATGGTGACGTATTTGCGTCCCGCCTCCTGCGCCATCGCGATGGCGTCGGGCAGCGAGCGCTCCTCGCGGACCTTGGCGAGCTTCACCAGCATGGGCAGATTGATGCCCGCGAGCACCTCGACCTTGGGCCGGCTCATGCAGGAGATCGCAAGGTTCGACGGCGTGCCGCCGAACATGTCGGTGAGGATGGCGACGCCGTCGCCGGTGTCCACACGGTTCACGGCTTCGATGATGTCGCTGCGACAAAGATCGGAATCATCGTCGGCGCCAATCGTGACCGCTTCGATTTGTTTTTGAGGACCCATGACGTGTTCGAGCGCCGCCCTGAACTCGTCGGCGAGGCGCCCATGGGTCACCAATACCAGGCCAATCATCGGATACTCCTCGCGGGCGCCTTGGGTGCACCGCACGAACGCGCCACTTTGACCATCCGGAGCCCCCGCGCAAGAGGGCATATTCGCGATTCTCCCGGATTCAGAGGTAGGGGCGGGGGAGCTGGCGACGGTCTATCGGGTCGCGATAGTGGGGGTGATATGGTTACCAATTCGCTTCACACAATTGGCCGAAAGATTACCGGGTCATGAACTCTTGGTCGTGGTCAGAGCGGCTACAACCAGCGGCAGGGGCGCGTATCCCTTGCCCACGGGTATTCGCGGCAATTCGATACCGTTTTCGTTCCAGCGCAGCGCATCCGGCGACGGAAGCCGCTCCGCATCCTCCGCCATCAAATCGACAATGAGACCTATGGGCGCCTCGGACACGAAGTCGCAGGCACGGATCCCGAGGCCGCGAATCTCGAGCAGGCCGGCCAGGGCAGGGGCGGGGCTGACCCACATTTCTCCGCCACGTGTGGCGAGATGAACACGGTCGTCCCCGACCAGAACGGCCGGCGGGATCTGCCCGGCGCGGCCGGCCAGAATCAGGTCGAACGCCAGGCGCGACTTGCCGGCGCCCGAGGGACCGCGGATCAGCACCGCGTGATCGCCGACCTTGACGGCAGACGCATGGACGCTTGCCGCTGCGGCGGTCACGACGCCGGCAGCCGGACGATGAAGCGGGCCCCGGCGGAGGTCGGATTGCCCTCGGCATCGACGGGCCCGGGCCGGTTCTCGGCCCAGATCCGCCCGCCATGGGCATCGATGATCTGCTTGGAGATCGATAGGCCGAGGCCCGAGTTCTGACCGAAGCCCTGGTGCGGCCGGTCGGTGTAGAAGCGCTCGAAGATCCGCTGCAGGGCGTCCTCGCGGATGCCCGGGCCGTCGTCGTCGACCGTGATCTCGATTTCGGAGCGCACGCGCCGGCAGGTGATGCGGACCTTGCCGCCGGCCGCCGAGAACGACTGCGCGTTCGACAGCAGGTTCGAGATGACCTGGCCGAGCCGCGAATCATGGCCGGGCACCGAGAAGGTGTCGTTGACCCCGCGGCCTTCGAAGCGGACCTCCACGGCCACGTCGGTGCCGAGCTTGGTCTCGTTGGCGACCGAGGTCAGCGTGTTCAGGAGCCGGCGCAGATCGACCAGCGTCATGTCCTGGCGCTGCAACTCGGCGTCGAGCCGGCTGGCGTCGGAGATGTCGGAGATCAGCCGGTCGAGCCGCTTGACGTCGTGCTCGATGACCGCGAGCAGCCGCGCGCGGCTGTTGTCGTTGCGCGCCAGCGGCAGCGTCTCCACGGCGGAGCGCAGCGAGGTCAGCGGATTCTTCAACTCGTGGGCGACGTCGGCGGCGAACATCTCGATCGCCTCGATGCGGTTGTAGAGCGCATCCGTCATGTCGCGCAGCGCGCCGGAGAGATGGCCGATCTCGTCGCGGCGCCGGGTGAAGTCGGGAATCTCGACGCGGGTCTTGATGCGGCGGCGGACGCGCTCGGCGCTGTCGGCCAGCCGGCGCACGGGGCCGGCGATGGTGCTGGCGAGCAGCAGCGACAGCACGATCATGACCGCGGAGGCGACGCCGCCGACCTTCAGGATGGCGAGGCGCTCGGCGGTCACCATCTGGTCGATGTCGTCGCCCTGCGTCGACAGCATCAAGGCGCCGTGGATCGTGCGCGAGCGCTGCACCGACACCGCAACCGAGACGATCACCTCGCCGCGCGAGTTGACCCGCACCATGCTGCGCTTCTGGCCCTTCAGCGCGTCCGAGACTTCCTCATAGCCGTTGCCGTTCTCCGGGCCGTATTCGCGGTACAGCGGCAGGTCGCCGCGATTGAGCCAGGTGCGCACCGAGATCAGCGCGCGCTCGACGAAGCCCGGCTTCTCGCTCGACGGCGGCGGCAGGTCGAAGCGCAGCACGTTCTCGAGATTGCGGCTGTCGAGCAGCAGGCCGCCATTCGGATCGTAGATCCGCGCGCGCGTCTTGGTCGGCGAGATCAGCGTCCGCAGCACCGGTGCGACGCGTTCCGGATTGATCGGAAAGTCGAGCGGCGAATATTCGTCCGGCGCGCCGTAGCTCTCGCCGGGCTTGAGATCGAGCAGCCGCTCCGGATCGATGGTGATGGTGTTGGTCTGCACCGTCGCCGAGGCCGCGATGGCGCCGGCGATGATTTCAGCCTGGACGAGGAGGCTCTGCGCGCGCGCATCGATCAGGCCGGCGCGGAACTGCGAGAGATAGAGAATGCTTGCAACCAGTGCGAGCAGGCCGGCGATGTTCAGCGAGACGATGCGCCGGGTCAGGCTCGAGAACGACAGCGCGAACAGGAACTGTCCGGCGCGGCGCAGCCAGCTCAGCGGGCGCTGCCAGCCTGACACCCGCGGGCTCTCGTCGGTCACCTCGGAAGCGGCGGACGCTGCGGCGTCCTCGGCGTTCAGTCCGGGGTCAGGATGCGTACGATCGAGCAATGTGAGTGCTCCGATTCCGAATGTCGCAAGGCGTTTGCGGCGGGTTACGTGCGGCGGGCTCGTTCAGAACGTCAAATTCGCCGCACCAATAGTCGCCGCAACACGATCGCTGCAACAAAGGCCCCGTTCCGGCATCTGCGCTTCAAACAATGCGCAGGCGTCGCAGTCTACCCAATCCCCGATGCGACGTCAGCGCGCAATTTCGCATGACGTCGCTCTCGTCGATGCGTCAGGTTTCCTTGAAGCGATAGCCGACGCCGTAGAGGGTCTCGATCATCTCGAACTCCTCGTCGACCATCTTGAACTTCTTGCGCAGCCGCTTGATGTGGCTGTCGATGGTGCGGTCGTCGACATAGACCTGGTCGTCATAGGCCGCGTCCATCAGGGCGTTGCGGCTCTTGACCACGCCCGGACGCTGCGCCAGCGCCTGCAGGATCAGGAACTCGGTCACGGTCAGGGTGACCGGCTCGTTCTTCCAGGTGCAGGTGTGCCGCTCGGGGTCCATGCGCAGCAGGCCGCGGTCAAGCGCCTTGGCGTCGTTCTCCTTCGGCAGCGCCGTCGGATCCTTGGGCTGCGAGCGGCGCAGCACGGCCTTGACGCGCTCGACCAGGAGGCGCTGCGAGAACGGTTTGCGGATGAAGTCGTCCGCACCCATCTTCAGGCCGAACAGCTCGTCGATCTCCTCGTCCTTGGACGTCAGGAAGATCACGGGCAGGTCGGACTTCTGCCGTAGCCGCCGCAACGTCTCCATGCCGTCCATGCGCGGCATCTTGATGTCGAGGATGGCCAGGTCGGGCTGGCTCGTCCGGAAACCGTCCAGCGCCGACGCACCATCGGTGTAGGTCATGATGCGATAGCCTTCGGCCTCGAGCGCGATCGAGACGGATGTCAGAATGTTACGGTCGTCATCGACCAAGGCGATTGTGGGCATGAGCCTGCTTTCAGAGTCTGGTTACGCCGAGACTGCGAGAATCAAGATAAGGGCCGCGTATTTGGGCTTCGAACATGGTCAACGAGCAATGCAAGCTGGGCTGAAGTGTGACCGAGTTCCACAAATACCATGGCAAAGTCTTGTGCCCCGCCCAAGTTTGTGGCCCGTTTAGCCGAAAAACGGCCTTCATTGCAACAGAATGGACGAGGGAAAGACGATGCCTGCGAGCTTTAACCCTAACCGCGTCACGCGTTCCCTGCTGCGAAGAAGCCGCCAGGGTGCACTCGCAACCTTGATGACCGGCTCAGGTGATCCCTATTGCTCGCTGGTGAATGTCGCCACCGCGGCCGATGGTGCTCCGATCATCCTGATCTCGCGCCTCGCCGTGCACACGAAGAACGTACTTGCCGATTCGCGCGTGTCGCTGATGCTCGATGAACGTGCGCCGGGTGATCCGCTCGAAGGTGCGCGGATCATGCTGTCGGGAAAAGCCGAGCAGGCGACTGATGAGGATCGCGAGACGCTGCGTCGTCGGTATCTCAATGCGCATCCGTCGGCGAGCGACTACGCCGATTTCGCCGATTTCTCGTTCTTCGTCATCCGCGCCGCAGGCACGCATCTGGTTGCAGGATTCGGCCGCATCGTCGATCTCAAGCCCGAGCAGTTTCTCACCGACATCTCCGACGCCGCCGAGCTGCTCGCAGCCGAGCAGGGCGCCGTCGAGCACATGAACGAAGATCATCGCGACGCGCTGGGGCTCTATGCAACGAAGCTGCTCGGCGCCGAGCCCGCGGAGTGGCGCTGCAGCGGCTGTGATCCCGACGGGCTCGACCTGATGGCCGGCGGCCGGACGTTGCGGCTGGATTTTCCCGAGCGCGTCACCACGCCAGGCGGTCTGCGCAAGATGCTGGTGCGGCTTGCGGATGAGGCGCGGGCGAAGCACTGATAGTTAGTTCGAAGGAAATGATAGCTAGTTCGAAGGCCGATAATTAGTTCGAGCGTGGATCGGTCGAATCGCATCTGCGCGCCTCGCAAGCGGTGCGCTCCCTCTCCCCGTTCTTCACGGGGAGAGGGTTGGGGTGAGGGGCAGCCACGGGGATTCTAAATGGAGAGCGCGTTCAGACGGTATGTCCCCAATGCCGTCGGCATCTACCGGAGAGCCGCTTTCCATCATAACCGCTCCAGCTGCGTGACCCCGCCAAACCCTTTCATCGAGACCTCCCGTGCGGTGCCCCTCACCCCAGCCCTCTCCCCGTAAGAACGGGGAGAGGGAGCGCAGCGGCTGCCGCGGCGGCGTCAGTTCGAACAGCTGACACCGATATTGCTGCGATCGTATGCTCCTATTTCCTGGGCGTCTCTCCTTTGCGTCGAACGCGGACCCGTGGCGCCGCGACTAAGTCTCCGTGATGGGGGGAGGTCTGGGATGAGAGGTTGCAAACGCGTGGCGATCGCGGTCGGAGCTGTGCTGCTCGCAAGCGCGTCCAGCCAATCAGCCCTCGCCCAGAAGACTGATCTCGCCGCCGAGAGCGGGCGCATTATCGCGCTCAGCCGCGCCGGGAAATACCGCGAGGCCCTGCCGTTGGCGCAAGCAATGGTGGCGCGGCTCGAGGCGACCTCGAACAAGCGCGATCTCGCCGCGGCCCTCACCAATCTCGGCCAGGCGCTGGCCTCACTCGGGCGCGATGCCGAGGCGGAGCCGGTCTACAAGCGCGCGGTGGCGCTGTACGAGACCGCATTGGGTCTCGACAGCGTCGAGATCGCGCCCGCGCTGAACAATCTCGCGGCGCTGTATCAGCGCCAGCAGCGCTATGCCGAGGCCGAGCCGTTGTTCGTGCGCGCGCTGGCGATCCGCGAGAAGCAGCTTGGTGCATCGCATCCCGACGTCGGCCAGTCACTCAACAATCTCGCCACGCTCTACGAACGCCAGGATCGCCATGCCGACGCCGAGCCGCTGTTCAAACGTGCGTTGGCGATCTACCGCAAGGCTGCCGGCAACGACAGCGCTCCGGTTGCCACCCTGCTCAACAATCTCGGCCAGCTTACCAAGAGCGACGGGCGCTTCGACCAGGCCGAGCCGCTGATCCGGCAGTCCCTCGCCATTCGCGACAGGTTGCTCGGCGCCGATCATCCCGATGTCGCTCGCTCGCTGAACAATCTTGCCGATCTGAAGCAGCGGCAGCAGCGCTATGACGAGGCCGAGCCGCTGTTTGCTCGCGCGCTCGCGATCCGTGAGCGCGCGCTGGGGCCGAATCACCCTGATGCCGTCACGGCGCTGAACAATCTTGCGGGGCTGTACCAGTCCGCGGGGCGGATTCCGGACGCGCTGCCGCTGGTCGCGCGGGCCGTTGACCGCGGACAGGCCCAGCCGAAGGTGGCGCTCCCCGTGCTGTTTGCGGTGGGCCGCGCGGGCGCGCTGCCTGCGGAGAAGGCGTTTGACGATGCGATCGATGTGATCCAGCGCGGCGCGCAATCGCAGGCTGCCGCGGCGGTCGACAAGCTCGCCGTCCGTCTCGCCGCCGGCAATGACAGACTCGCCGAGCTGGTGCGCAAGGATCAGGATCTCGCCGCCGAGACCGAGACGCTCGATAGAAACGTGATCGCCGCGGTATCGCGCCCGGCCGGACAGCGCGATCTTGCAGCCGAGAAGCGCGACAAGGCGCGCCTTGCAGCGGTTGCGGCGGAGCGCGCCGGTCTGCGCGCCATGCTGGCAAGGGAGTTTCCGGACTTTGCGGCGCTGTCGAATCCGTTGCCGCTCAGGCTCGCCGACATCCGGCCGCTGCTCGCGGAGGATGAGGCGCTGGTCGCGTTCGCAATCATGGAGCAGGGTGCTTTCGTCCTGGCGATCACGCGCGACCGCTTCGACTGGCGGCAGATCCCGCGCGGCGCCGACGCGCTCGCCCGCGATGTCATGCGATTTCGCCGCGGTCTTGCGCCCGGCGCTGCGGCGGAAGGCGCGGCGTTCGACCTTGCCGTGGCTGCCGAGCTCTACACCGCGCTGCTCGCGCCGGTCGAAGCGCTGACGGCGGACAAGCGCAGCCTGCTGATCGTACCGGCGGGTGCGCTGACCGCGCTGCCGTTCCATCTGCTCGTGACTGAGCCGTCGGCCGCGGACAATCCCGCTGCTGTGACCGGTTACCGCGATGCGGCGTGGCTGTTGCGGCGGCACGCGGTGGCGGTGCTGCCGTCACTCGGCAGCCTCAAGGCGCTGCGCGGCACGCCCCGCGGCGACCGCGGCAGCAGGCCGATGATCGGCTTCGGCGACCCCGTCTTCGATCCATCGCTGGCGGGCACCTCTCGCGGCAGCGCCGGCAAGCAGGCCGCGCGCAGCATCGCAACGCTCGCCTACACCGATTTCTGGCGCGGTGCCGGGGTCGACCGTGCCCAGCTCGCGCGCGCTCTCCCGCAACTGCCGGACACGGCCGATGAGCTCAGGGCCGTGGCGGGCGATCTCGGCGTGGCATCCGCCGACGTTCACCTCGGCAGCAACGCCAGCGAGACCACGGTGAAGCGTGCATCGCTTTCGGACTACCGGATCGTCTATTTCGCGACGCATGGTCTCGTGGCCGGGGACGTCAAGGGGATCGCCGAGCCGTCGCTGGCACTGAGCCTGCCTGCCGTGCCGTCGGCGTTGGACGACGGCCTGCTCACGGCCAGCGAGGTCGCGCAGCTGAAGCTCAATGCGGAGTTCGTCGTGCTGTCGGCCTGCAACACGATCGCAGGCGACCGGCCGGGCGCGGAAGCGTTGTCGGGCCTTGCCAGGGCGTTCTTCTACGCCGGTGCGCGCGCGCTGCTGGTGACGCATTGGGCGGTCGATTCGGCCGCGGCGACACGGCTGATGAGCGATACATTCCGCCGGCTCAAGGACCGTCCGGCCATGGGGCGCAGCGAGGCGCTGCGGCAGGCCATGCTGGACTTGCTCGACGATCGGTCTTCGCCGGCCAACGCGAATCCTTCAGTTTGGGCGCCATTCGTGCTTCTCGGCGAAACCGAAGTGCGCTGATATATCTGTTGCGTTGCAGCATGAGTGCAGGATCGGCGGTGTGCCGCTCCGATAAGCAGGTGCGCGCCAGAAATGAGCTACGTGCATCAGCCTTTGGCAATAACCAATTCAGTCGGATCGTCTTGGCAAGACCGGCGTTGATCATTATTAGGTCGGCGACCGCGCTTGGATAAGGCGATGTAAACGGTAACGGTCACCGCGCACTGCGCCGAATTGCGCGCAATTGATGCGGGCTCTCAGGAGGGATCTTCGTGCAAGAGACGGGTATTCGCAACGGTGCCTTCGGTGCCGACAAGTTCGGCTTAAAGAATCTCAAGCAGCTGCATTGGAATCTCGGCGCTCCCCAGCTCTATCAATATTCGCTGGCGGCGGGCGAGGCGGTGCTGTCTGCCGATGGGGCGCTGTGCGCGGATACTGGCGAGTTCACCGGCCGCAGCCCGAAGGACAAGTTCACGGTGCGGGATGCCTCCACCGAAAAGATGTGGTGGGCCGGCAATCAGGCGATCACGCCCGAGCAGTTCGAGGCGCTGTATCAGGACTTCATCAAGCACGCCGAGGGCAAGAGCCTGTTCGCGCAGGATCTGTATGGCGGCGCCGATCCGAGCTTCCGGATCAAGACCCGCGTGTTCACCGAGCTGGCCTGGCACTCGCTGTTCATCCGCACGCTTCTGATCCGTCCGCAGACCATCGAGCTCGACACCTTCGTGCCGGAGCTGACGATCATCGACATGCCGAGCTTCCGCGCCGACCCCTCGCGTCACGGCGTGCGCTCGCAGAACGTCGTCGCCATCGATTTCGCCCGCAAGATCGTTCTGATCGGCGGGTCGTATTATGCCGGCGAGATGAAGAAGAGCGTGTTCACGACGCTCAACTACTATCTGCCCGAGCGCGGCGTGATGCCGATGCACTGCTCGGCCAATGTCGGCCCGAACGGCGACACCGCGATCTTCTTCGGCCTGTCCGGCACCGGCAAGACGACGCTGTCGGCCGATCCGAACCGTACGCTGATCGGCGACGACGAGCATGGCTGGGGTCCGTCCGGCGTGTTCAACTTCGAGGGCGGCTGCTACGCCAAATGCATCAAGCTGTCGCAGGACGCCGAGCCGCAGATCTACGCGGCATCGACCCGCTTCGGCGCCGTGCTGGAGAACGTGGTGCTCGACGAGGACACGCGCGTCCCCGATTTCGACGACGGCTCCAAGACCGAGAACACCCGCTCGGCCTATCCGCTCGACTACATCCCGAACGCCTCGCGCACCGGCCGCGCGCCGCATCCGAAGAACGTGGTGATGCTCGCTGCCGACGCCTTCGGCGTGCTGCCGCCGATCGCAAAGCTGTCCCCGGCGCAGGCGATGTATCACTTCCTGTCCGGCTACACCGCCAAGGTCGCCGGCACCGAGCGCGGCCTCGGCAACGAGCCGCAGCCGGAGTTCTCGACCTGCTTCGGCTCGCCGTTCCTGCCGCTCGACCCTTCCGTCTACGGCAACATGCTGCGGCAGCTGATCGCCGACCACAATGTCGATTGCTGGCTGGTCAACACCGGCTGGACCGGCGGCAAGTACGGCGTGGGCTCGCGCATGCCGATCAAGGTGACGCGCGCGCTGCTGACCGCCGCGCTCGACGGCTCGCTCCGCAACGTCGAATTCCGCACCGACAAATATTTCGGCTTCGCGGTGCCGACCGCCTTGCCGGGCGTGCCGAGCGAGATCCTCGATCCCGTCAACACCTGGAAGGACAAGGCCGAGTTCGACAAGACCGCCCGCGCGCTGGTCGGCATGTTCCAGAAGAACTTCGCCAAGTTCGAAGCTCAGGTCGACGCCGATGTCCGCGCCGCCGCGCCGGACGTGAAGCTCGCGGCGGAGTAGGGCTGCACATGCGACGGGTCGGCCGCGTTGCGGCCGACCCGTCCGGCCTTCCGCAGGCCTACCGCCAACGCATGGATCTGATCTGCCGGGGTCGCACCTCACCCACCGCCGTCGTCCCGGCGAACGCCGGGACCCATAACCACAGGGCGATGTGATGAGGCATGCTGGCCGCTCCAGCCTTCGCCAAACGACGGATGGTGGTTATGGGTCCCGGCTCAAGGCCGGGACGACACCGGCTTTTGGGCGTGCGTCCCGGCTTTCACGCCTTGAAATACGCGATCTGCGTCGTCGTCGCGAGCAATCGTCCCGATGGCGACCACAGCTCGCCATGCTGGTCCTGATAGCTGCGGTTGAACACCTTGGCATCTGCCGTTGCGAGCACGTGCGTGATGTCCTCGGCCGCTAATTCCTCCCTGCTGACGTGGAAATAGGTCGTCAGCGACACCGTGCCGAAGGGGATCAGTTCGCCGCGGACATGGAATGCACGGCCGAAAAAAGCATCCGACATCGACAGCAGCGACAGGCAGTCGAGCTTGCGCGGCTTGCGGTCGGAGATCCACAGCCGGGAATAGGCGCTGCGCGGTGCGTCTGACGGACTGCCGAACTCCGGTCGGCCTTCCACGAAGCGAAAGTCGTATTGTCTGGTCCAGGACATCCCGGCGTCGGGATAGCGCTTGACCTGGTCGAATGGCGGCGCGTCCGGCTTGACAGCCGGCTGATGCGACCAGGATGGCCGGCGCTCGGCAAACACCGCGGTCGCCAATGTCGCCGCATCGGCATCGCCCTGGCTCAGCTCGACGCACCAGTGCTGCGAGGAGCGGTTGGCCTTCACCAGCCGCACGTCGAGATCGAACGGCCCTTCCGCAATCGGCGCGCAATAGTTGACCGTCACCGCCAGCGGATCGCCGGCGATCTGCGGATGCTGGATCAAGGCGCGCAGCACGGTCGCCGCGGTGACCCCGCCGAACGGGCCGACGAAGGCCCAGTAGTCTGGGCTGGTGCGGCCCTGCCAGCGGCTGTCGCCGGCGGTGACGCGGGTGGCCTCGTCGAACAGGTGAGTTGGCGACGTCTCGGTCATGCAATCCTCCTGACGATCATCGTATGATGCTCGTCAGGTCAAAGGCAATCGGCGGCGTCGGCAATGACGTCACGGGTCGTTGACGAAGCGCGACGACCCCTCACGCCCGCTGCGCATGCGCCGGCGCGGCTGCAACCGGGCCGACCGGCACGTTCCAGATGTCGTCGGCATATTCGCGGATGGTGCGGTCGGAGGAGAACCACGCCATGCGGGCGACGTTGAGGATCGAGGCGCGGGTCCAGGCCGGCGTCGTCTGCCAGCGCGCATCGACGCCGCGCTGGGCGTCGTAATAGGAATCGAAATCGGCCGAGACCATGTAGTGGTCGAGATGGCGCAGCGCATGTGCGATCGGCTCGAACCGGCCCGGCTCGCCCGGCGAGAACAGCCCGGAGGCGATCGCATCGATCGCGCGCGCCAGCCGCGGCGAGCGGCGGATGATGTCGGTGGCGTCGAGGCCCTGCTGGCGGCGGAGCATGACGTCGCCGGCCTCCATGCCGAAGATCGCGATGTTGTCGACCCCGACATTGTCGCGGATCTCGATGTTGGCGCCGTCCAGCGTGCCGATGGTGATCGCGCCGTTCAGCGCCAGCTTCATGTTGCCGGTGCCGGACGCCTCCATGCCCGCGGTGGAGATCTGCTCGGACAGATCGGCTGCGGGAATGATCGTTTCCGCCAGGCTGACATTGTAGTCGGCAAGGAACACGACCTTGAGCTTGCCGCCGATCGCCTGATCGTTGTTGACCACCTCGGCGACGTCGTTGATCAGCTTGATGATGAGCTTGGCATAGCGGTAGCTCGCCGCCGCCTTGCCGGCGAAGATCTTCACCCGCGGCACCCAGTTTCCTTGCGGGTCGTCCTTGATGTCCAGATACAGCGCCACCGCTTCGAGAATGTTGAGCAGCTGGCGCTTGTATTCATGGATGCGCTTGATCTGCACGTCGAACAGCGCGCTCGGATCGAGCCGCACGTTCATGCGCTCGCCGATCAGGCGTGCCAGCTGCACCTTGTTGTGGTGCTTCACCGCGCGGAACTTCTGGTGGAAGCCGGAGTCCGCGACGTAGCTCTCCAGGCTCGTCAGCAAGGTCGGATCATCGACGATGGCGTCGCCGCAGGCCTCGCACAGCAGGCTCGTCAGCTTCGGGTTGGCGAGGGTCAGCCAGCGGCGGAAGGTGATGCCGTTGGTCTTGTTGGTGATGCGGCCGGGATAGAGATGATTGAGATCGTGGAACACGGTCTCCTTCATCAGGTCGGAATGCATCGCCGAGACGCCGTTGATGCGGTGCGAGCCGACGAAGGCGAGCTGGCCCATGCGTACGCGGCGGCCGCTCTTCTCGTCGATCAGGGACACCGAGGCGCGGTAGTCGATGTCACCCGGCGCGCGCTGCTCGGCGAGCGCGAGATGCTGCGCATTGATGCGGTAGATGATCTCGAGATGCCGCGGCAGCAGCCGCTCGAACAGCTCGACCGGCCAGGTCTCCAGCGCCTCCGGCAGCAGCGTGTGGTTGGTGTAGGACAGGGTGGCGATGGTGATCTTCCAGGCCTCGTCCCAGCGGAAATTGTGCAGGTCGACGAGAATGCGCATCAGCTCGGCGACCGCGAGCGAGGGATGCGTGTCGTTGAGCTGCACCGCGGCCTTCTGCGACAGGCTGCGCAGCTGGCCGTCGGAGCCGAGATGGCGCTTGACGAGATCCTGCAGCGAGGCCGAGACGAAGAAATATTCCTGGCGCAGCCGCAGCTCGCGGCCGGCCGGGCTCTCGTCGTTCGGATACAGGAACTTGCAGATCGCCTCCGCGCGCGCCTCCTCGGCCGAGGCGCCGAGATAGTCGCCGGAGTTGAACACGTCGAGCTTGAGCGGATCGGGCGAGCGCGCCGACCACAGCCGCAGCGCATTCACATGCTGGCCGCGCCAGCCGACGATCGGCGTGTCATAGGCGACCGCCTGCACGGTCTCGCCGGGATGCCAGATCGCGCGGTCGCGGCCCTTGTCGTCGACATGCTCGACGCCGCCGCCGAAATGGACGTGATAGACCACCTCCGGGCGCTGGAATTCCCAGGGATTGCCGAACGACAGCCAGACGTCGGGATATTCGTGCTGCCAGCCGTCGACGATGACCTGGCGGAACAGGCCGAAATCATAGCGGATGCCGTAGCCGATCGCCGGGATCTGCAACGTCGACATGCTCTCCATGAAGCACGCCGCCAGCCGCCCGAGGCCGCCATTGCCGAGCGCGGCATCCGGCTCGCATTTGCGCAGGTCCATCAGGCCGACGCCGAGATCGCCGAGCGCGGTCTCGAACACCTTCATCAGGCCCATGTTGTTGAGCGCGTCGGTGAACAGGCGTCCGATCAGGAATTCGAGGCTGAGATAATAGACCCGCTTGCGGCCGGCGTCGTAGCTCTCCTTGTCCGCCGTCAGCCAGCGATGCACGATGCGGTCGCGCAAGGTCAGCGCCGCGGCGTGGTACCAGTCCTGCTGCGTCGCCTGGCTCGCTTCCTTGCCGATGGTGAGGCGAAGCTTGGCCAGGATGTCGCTTTTGATCTCGGCGACGGCCAATTCGTCGACGGGCTGGCCGGTGCTTACGAAGCTGCGCTGGGACGGCTGATCTGTCACCTTGAAACCTGTGATGCTACGAGGAACCGGTAAAAGCATACGATGGTTGCGTGCGGTCCGAAACCCGGGGAAAGGCTGGTCCGCACAGCAAGGTGATGGAAAAAGATGCAAAGTTCGGGCCGGGTTCCGGTCGTGGAACGCGCCGTTGGCCCGGTTGAACGTGCGCAGTGATGTGTCGAAAGACCCTGAGCACTCGTCATCCCGGCGAAAGCCGGGATCCAGACTCACCGGCCGAAGATGAGGCCCGACAAGTCGCTCCAATCTGGGTTTTCCCTTTCAATCAGCTCGACCTTCCAGTCTCGGTGCCAGTTCTTCAGCTGCTTTTCGCGGGCGATCGCCTCGAGCGGGCTGGCGAAGCTCTCGACGTAAACCAGGCGAAAAACCTTATACTTGCTGACGAACTTGGAGCCTCGCCCGGCACGGTGATCTTCCAGGCGCTTTCTGACATCATTGGTGATGCCGATATACAGCGTGCCATGATGCCCGCTGGCAAGAATGTAGACCGTCCATGCGGCCTGTGCGCTCATCGGTCCGTGCCAACCAAGCGGCTGTGGTGGGTATGGGTCCCGGCTCGGAGGCCGGGACGACGAAAATTGGCTTTATTTTTCGACTAGAACAAATTAAGAACAATTTAGCAAGCGATCGTTTATCCTCATTGCGATTCGATCCGCCCGACACCCAAAGCTCCGGCATCAGTGCATCTCGTGAGGACACCATGTCCAACACCGCCTTCGATCCCCTGGCCCTGACCCGCATCGCCGATTTTGCGCGCAGCCTGACGCGGCTGCACAAGACGGCGCGGCGGCGGGCCGTCGACGACGACCAGATCGACCGCGCGTTCAACGCGGTGTGCATGTCGGTGTGGGGCTACACCACGGACGACATTTCTGACGATTTGTTCTCGGCCACCGACCACACCTTCCTCGATGGGCTCGACGAGGCGCGGGCGCGCATCTTTGCCGCCGAGCAGGGCTACGACCTGGTCGACGACGAGGGCATGCTAACGGACTGGTGGGGCTTCTGCTGGATGATACTGGCCGAGAAGCGCGGCCTGCTGACGCCGGACAACCGTGCCGCCACGCGCGCGGCGATCGAGGAGAAATATCTCGAGGCGCCGAACGTGATCGGCGTGATCGTCGGGCGCTAGCCGGAACGACGAGGGCTAAAGCTCAGTCCACATCTGCGCGTTTGGCGCGGCCCGGCTTCGGGGCGATGGTCATCGGCGGCGCGACGCTGACATTGCCGGCATGGGCCTCGGGCGGCGGCATGGCGGCCAACGCATCGGCGGCCAGCATCTCGGCGCGCACCGGCGCCACCTTCATCTCGCTCAGCCGCGCCCGCGTATCGGAGTTCAGTCCCGGATAGGACGCGACCGGCTTGAAATCGGCCGGCTGACCGCCGCTGCCGCGGCTTCCCGAATAGGCCACCAGCCCGTCGGCCGTGGCGACGATGTCGCCGGGCCGCAGCGAGGTGTCGAGCGAGAGGTCGACCGGTGCCAGCCCGGCCGGGTCGCGGCCGTTGCAGGTGCAGTCGGCGCGCAGCGCCTGGCGGTAGGCGAACGCGGTCTCGCTGTCGGCATAGCGCTCGCCATTGGCCGCCGTCGCATAGTCGATGTTGGAGCCGTAATAGATCTTGGTCGGGCTGGCCGGGCAGAACGCCTGGCACATCTGCGCCGGCGTGGCGAGGCCGCGGGTCAGCGGGAAATAGCGCCCGTCGCAGGTGCGCACGCAGAACGCCGCGCCCGATCCGGAGGCGACACGTGGCTGCGGCGGGCCTTGCGGATTGGTGCCGAACGGATCGGCGAAGAAGCCGCCCTGCTGCGCCGGCCGCTGCGAGGCCGGCTTGTTGAAGCCACTGAACAGGAAATCGAACAGGCCCTGGGCCGACGCCATCTGCGGCGCCAGCGCGAACGCGACGGCCACGCCGATGCTGGTCGCGACCGCCACACGGCGGGACGTCAGCCGAAACGACAAAACGCTACGCAACGCCCACTCCCATGCCAAGATAATCGCCGCAAAGCCCGGCCCGGGCGCCGCATGCCCCGAGTCGATTCGATCATGTGCGATCGAATGGGCGATGCCCACGGCATCGCGCCATCAGCTTTGCGGTAACCTTAACGGCCGTTGGTAAATGAGCGGTGTGCGCGAGGCGCGAAAGTCGGCTCGCGAGCAATCGTCAGAGGAACTCGCGTGCCTTGTACAGCGCCTGGAACGGCAGGCCGGCTTCGGCGAACGCCTCGGCCGCACCTTCCTCGCGGTCGACCATGGTGAACACCAGCGAGACCTCGGCGCCGGCCTCGCGCAGGGCCTCCACCGCCTTCATCGCCGAGCCGCCGGTCGTGGTGACGTCCTCGACCACCACGATGCGTTTTCCGGCCAGGGTCTCATCGCGGGCCAGGCCCTCGATGGCGAGCTTGGCGCCATGCTCCTTCGGCTTCTTGCGCACGAAGAAGGCGGCGATCGGATGGCCCTTGATCCAGGAGATCTGCGCAATCGCGCCGGCCAGCGGCACGGCGCCCATCTCCAGCCCGCCGATATAGTCGTAGCCTTCGTCCTTCAGCGCCTCATAGGTCAGCTCGGCGAGCAGGGTGGCGCCCTCCGGGTCCATCATGGTCGGCTTCAGGTTGAAGTAGAAATCGCTCTTGCGGCCGGAGGCCAACGTGACCTCGCCACGGCCGAACGAGCGCCTGCGGATGATCTCGAGGAGGCGGGCGCGGGAGGCGGATTTGGACACGGCGTTTTCCCCTGAGGGTCGATTCTTGGATGGATTCTCGGGTGGCGCAATCTATCGGGCTCGGGCGGCCGAGGCCAGCCGCCAGGATGTCCCATCAACAACGGTACGTTTGGAACGCCGCGCAGTTTCGAGCTAATGGGAAGCGACGGACCAAGCAAGGACATTCGGAAGGACGCCCCGCCATGACGATCGAGCTGCACACCTGGAATACCCCCAACGGCCGCAAGATCTCGGTCGCGCTGGAGGAGATGGGGCTGCCCTACCGCGTCATCCCGGTCGACATCACCAAGGGCGCCCAGATGGCGCCGGAGTTTCTCGCGATCAGCCCCAACAACAAGATCCCGGCGATCGTCGATCCCGAGGGGCCCGAGGGCAGGCCGGTCAGCGTGTTCGAATCCGGTGCCATCCTGCTCTATCTGGCGGAGAAGACCGGCCGGTTCCTGCCGAAATCCCTCGCCGAGCGGGTGCCGGTCTATGAATGGCTGATGTGGCAGATGGGCGGCTTCGGCCCGATGCCCGGCCAGGTGCATCATTTCATCGCGCTGGAGAACGAGCAGGACCGCGCCTACGGCCTGAAGCGCTACATGGCCGAGACGGTCAGGCTGTATGGCGTGCTCGACCGCCGCCTCGCCGCCCACGAATTCGTGGCCGGCGCGCTGTCGATCGCCGATTTCGCCATCCTCGGCTGGGCCTGGCGCCATCCGCGCCACAAGGTCGACCTCGCCGACTTTCCGAACGTCAAGCGCTGGTACGACGCGCTGATGGTCCGCCCTGCCGTCAAGCGCGGCATGGAGACGAAGCTGGATTGAGGGCAAAGCCCAGCGCCACCCTCTCTTCCAGACCCTTATCGTATGGAGCGCCGCGGTTGCGGCGCGTCTCGAACCATGAGGCCACATGGGGGCCTCGCCCTTTGAGACGCCTGCCTGCGGCGTGCTCCTCAGGGTGAGGGTTGAGAGGGGGCCGACAAGCCGGCAGGGGGCTAGCTCGCTGGCGAGAACCGCTAACCCCGCCGCGCCTCCAGCGCCATGCGCACCGCGAGGCCGGCGAGCACCGTGCCCATCAGATAGCGCTGCACCAGCGCCCAGGTCGGCCGTGTCGCCAGGAACAGCGCGATCGATCCCGCGGCCATTGCGATGACGGCGTTGACACTGACGCTGATCACGATCTGGATCGCGCCGAGCACCACCGACTGCGTGAGCACGCTGCCGGCGGCCGGATCGATGAACTGCGGCAGCAGCGCCAGATACAGCATCGCGATCTTCGGATTCAGCAGATTGGTGACGAGCCCCATCAGGAACAGCCTGCGCGGGCTGTCGACCGCGAGCTTCTTTACCTGGAACGGCGAGCGTCCTCCCGGCTTCACCGCCTGCCACGCCAAATAGAGGAGGTAGGCCGCGCCGGCGAGGCGCAGCGCGTCATAGGCGAAGGGCACGGCGAACAGCAGCGCGGTGATGCCGAACGCCGCGGCCAGCATGTAGGCCACGAATCCGACAGCGACGCCGCCCAGCGAGACCAGCCCGGCCGTGTGGCCCTGCGTGATCGAGCGTGAAATCAAGTAGATCATGTTCGGCCCGGGTGTCAGCACCATGCCGAACGAGACCAGCGCGAAGGCAAGCAGGGATGAGGTGTGCGGCATGACCGGCCCGATGATGAGGATTGCCGGTCGATGCTTAGCGCAGCCGATCGTTCACCGTCATCCGATCAATTGCACCGAGAGCAATCAGCCG
The DNA here is from genome assembly GCF_032377575.1 of Bradyrhizobium sp. SZCCHNS2022. Lineage (NCBI taxonomy): Bacteria > Pseudomonadati > Pseudomonadota > Alphaproteobacteria > Hyphomicrobiales > Nitrobacteraceae > Bradyrhizobium > Bradyrhizobium sp. SZCCHNS2022. The sequence continues at coordinate 6,504,071 of NZ_JAUHHZ010000001.1, forward strand.
GCTGCGGGCGGCGCGACGTTGAGTTCGGGCACCTTGCGGCCCGCGCGGTCGAACACGCCGGCGATGCTCAGCACCAGCAGCACCAGCAGCAGCGCCGCCGCGAGCGGAAGGCTGTGCGTGATCATCGCGAGCAGGCAGGCCCCCAATGCGATCACCAGACCGATCTCCAGCGGAGCGATCGGCTCACCCGCATCGACCCGCGCCTTCCAATGGATCGCGATCCCCGCAGCCACCATCGGCATGTCGTAGATCATCGCATAGGGCGTGACGACGATGCTGCCGACCGCGACCAGCGCGATCGCCTGATCCGTCATGCCGCGGCGGCAGGCCTTCCACACCAGCGCGACGATTGAGCAGGACAGCATCAGCTGGATCATGAGGCCAACGGTCGGCGGCGCGCCGAGCGCGTGCAGGCCGGCGATGACCGTCGGCATCATGTGATCGAGGCTGGCCTGGTTGGCCCCGAGCTGCGCCCGGTAGTCCGGAAATCTCGCGATCCATTGCAGCCAGATCCAGGGATCGAGCGCAGCGCTGGTGACGATGACGACGATCATCGTCGTGATGATCGCAGACAGGATGGCGCTCCAATTGCGCGAGGCCAGCAGCACGACCGGCATCAGCAGCACGAATTGCGGCTTGTAGGCGAGCAGGCCGAGCAGGCCGCCTGCGACGACCGGATGGCTCGCGAGCAGCCGCAATCCGCCGATCATCAGCGCCGCGGAGAGAAAGCCGTTCTGGCCGGTGATCGCGTTGATCAGGGTCGTCGGCGCGGCGAGCAGCGCGAGGCCGGCCAGCGAGCGCCAGTCACGACCCAGCGTGGCAAGGCCATAGAGCACGAACGTGACCGAGATCCAGCAGGCATAAGCGACGGGCAGTGCCAGCATGCCCAGCGGGATCATCACCAGCAGGAAGGTCGGCGGATAGGGATAGGGGAAGCCGCCGCCGCCGAGCGTGGGATCGAGCGTCTGCTGGTAGTTGGCGAGCGCGATGGGATCGTAGATCCCGGCGCCTGCGAGTGCCGCGTATTTGCCGAACGACCACAGCCCGAAAAAGTCGCCGAATGCCGGCTGCGGCGACGACAGCACCCAGCTGATGAGATACGCGCCGTTGTAGAGCACGAGCGCGACGAGGCCGATCAGGATCGCGCGCCGGTCGCGCGTCGCGGGGTGAGCTGCGGATGCGATCGCGGTCATGGAGCTGTGCGGGGTCGAGGTGTTCGGCGGCATCGGCATGATCGTGGCATGAATGGGTGGCCCACGTGATCGCTCGCGCGCGGTGCCCCTCGAATTCTGGCCGGACACGGCTGCATGCCGCGTTACCAGCGGTCCGGATGATCAGGCGACGATGCCATCGTGCCTAACGACAGGTAAAGCCGCTGCGGGCCGCGCGGCCTCGATCGGTGAGCCATACCCGCACGAGACGATGCTATCCGACATCCTTCGAAGATTTCGATTGCTATTTTTCAGAAATCATGCTCTACTCCGCGCATCCCGCCCTCATGCAGAGGGGCGTACGCGTCGTCACGATACGTTGAGGCGGGGAGCGGTGGCCGCGGGTCTGTCGGGTGCTCATGCGCTGGACGATGGACAGCTCGCGGACGGTCAAGCCGTGTGGTCCTGGCGCCCCGATGCTGGCGCTAAGTCCGTTGTGACATGATCAGTGACATGACGTGTCGCGAGGGCGACGGGGGCAAGAAAGCCCGGTCCCCGGGGAGAGCACGGAGCAGCCGTTAAACCCATCGCGCAGGGAGGGCCGGGTCTGTCCGGCTGAACCTGTGGTACCTGCCGCCTGCATTTTTTTGAGCAGGCGGGCCACGGGCCTCAGTCGAGGTCCGGCCTTCCCTGCGCCCTTTGCACTATTTGCAGGGGCGGACTGATCGCAAGCCTCGGGCATGATGTGCCGCGAGACAGCGAAGCCGTGCCCTTCATGTCCTTAGCTGTTTGAACCGTGAATGCGCCCACTCACTCCGCCGTCGTCCCGGACAAGCCGTGACGCGCGACAGCGCGGCACGGCGCCGATCCGGGACCCATACTCCGCGGCGGTCGTTTTGGGCAGAAGGCCAATGACCAGAGTGCCTCGAACCGCTCCCTGGGGGTATGGGTCCCGGCTCGAGGCCGGGACGACGGAAGTGGTTGGCGATGCGATCGGGCCTCGACCAAATGTCAACAACGTCGGAAGGAGTAGCGCAATCAGCTCAATGCGCCTCGTCCCAATTGTCGGCAGCACGCGCGTCGACGTGCAGCGGCACCGACAGCAGCACCGCCGGGAAGGGGGCGTCCTGCATCACGTGCTGCACCACAGGCAAGGTCGCGGCGACCTCGTCCTCCGGAACCTCGAAGATCAGTTCGTCGTGCACCTGCAGCAGCATCTGAGCCGACAACTTCTTCGCAGCCAGCGCGTCCTCGACGCGCGTCATGGCGCGGCGGATGATGTCGGCCGCCGTGCCCTGCAGCCGCGCGTTGATCGCGGCGCGTTCGTTGAAGGCGCGCACCGAGGCGTTGGACGCCTTGATCTCAGGATAGTGGCACTTGCGGCCGAACAGCGTGACGACATAGCCGTTCTTGCGGCAGAACTCGCGCGTCGCGTCCATGTAGTCGCGGATGCCCGGGAAGCGCTCGAAATAGCGCTTGATATAGGCCGAGGCCTCCTCGCGGGCGATGCCGAGCTGGTTGGCGAGGCCGAACGCCGAGATGCCGTAGATGATGCCGAAATTGATCGCCTTGGCGCGGCGGCGCACCTCGCTCGGCATGTCCTTGATCGGCACGCCGAACATCTCGGAGGCCGTCATCGCGTGAATGTCGAGCCCGTCCTTGAACGCCTGCTTCAGCACCGGGATGTCGGCGATCTCCGCGAGCAGCCGCAGCTCGATCTGCGAATAGTCCGCCGAGACCAGCTTGTGCCCGGGCGTGGCGATGAAGGCGCGGCGGATCTTGCGGCCGTCCTCGGTGCGCACCGGAATGTTCTGCAAATTCGGCTCGTTCGACGAAAGCCGGCCGGTGGTGGTCGCGGCCAGCGCGTAGGTGGTGTGCACCCGATGCGTCTGCGGATTGACGTAGGTCGGCAGCGCGTCCGTATAGGTCGATTTCAGCTTCGAGACCTGGCGCCATTCCAGGATCTTGCGCGCGAAATCATTGCCCTGCTCGGCGAGGTCGTCGAGAATGGAGGCGGAGGTCGACCACGCGCCGGTCTTGGTCTTGGTGCCGCCGGACAGACCCATCTTGCCGAACAGAATGTCGCCGATCTGCTTGGGACTGCCGACATTGATCGGCTCGCCGGCCAGCTCCTGCAGCTCGGCCTCGACCCGCGCCGCGGTCTGGGCAAAGTCGCCGGACAGCCGCGAGAGGACCTGGCGGTCGATCGAGATGCCGCGCCGCTCCATCCGCGCGAGCACCGAGACCAGCGGCCGCTCCAGCGTCTCGTAGACTGCGGTCATGCGCTCGGCCACGAGGCGCGGCTTCAGCACCCGCCAGACGCGGTGGATGACGTCGGCAGCCTCCGCCGCATGTGCCGTGGCGCGGTCGATCGCGACCTGCTCGAAGGTCAGCTTGTTCTTGCCGCTGCCGATCAGCTCGCTTTCACTGAGCAAGGCATGGGCGAGCACGTGCTCGGCCAGCGAGTCCAGCTTGTGCGAGCCGCGTCCGGCGTCGAGCGCGTAGCTCATCAGCAGGATGTCGTCGACGTTCGCAAGTGTGATGCCGTGCTGCGCCAGCAGCACGGCGATGAACTTGATATTGTAGCCGATCTTGAGCAGCCCGGCGGATTCGAAGACCGGCTTCAGCGCCGCGAGCGCCTCGCTCTCCTTGATCTGGTCCGGTGCCAGCCCGGCATCGAACAGGCCGCCGCCATCGCCGGCCTGGCGGTGCGCCAGCGGGATGTAGCAAGCCTCGTTCGGCGCCAGGGCCAGGGCCAAGCCGCACAGGCTCGCCTGCATCGGATCGATCGAGCTGGCCTTCACCTCGATGGTGATCCGGCCGAAATCATGTGCGCGTGCCAGCCAGGCCTTCAGCTCGGGCAGGGACCGCAGCGTCTGATATTTGTCGCGATCGATGCGGGCGCTCTTCGCCGACTCCGCCCGTGTCTCGGCGAGACCGGCGGGCGTGCCCTTGCTCATCGCCGACTTGTCTGTCCGCAAGTCGCCGGTTCTCGGCGCAGCCGCCGGCTTGCTCGGTGCGCTCGCTCCCCCGCTTGTGGAGGAGGGCTGGGCGGGGGCCGCGGCCGCGACTGCCCCGCTCTTCAACTGCGCGTCCGCCGTCACGTCGGCCGGATCGATCTGCGAGTACTCCGCGACGCGCCGCGTCAGCGTGGAGAACTCCATCGCCTTGAGGAAGGCGATCAGCTTGCGCGGATCGGGCTCGTGCACGGCGAGGTCGTCGAGCGGCACCTCGAGGTCCACCTTGTCGTCGAGCAGCACCAGCTGGCGCGAGATCCGCGCCTTCTCGGCGTTTTCGATCAGCGCCTCGCGCCGCTTCGGCTGCTTGATCTCGGATGCGCGCGTCAGCAGGCTTTCGAGATCGCCATAGTCATTGATCAGCTGCGCCGCGGTCTTGATGCCGATGCCGGGTACGCCCGGCACGTTGTCGGTGGAATCGCCGGCCAGCGCCTGGACCTCGACCACCTTCTCCGGCGGCACGCCGAACTTCTCGACCACCTCGGCGGTGCCGATGCGGCGGTCCTTCATGGTGTCGTACATCGTGACGCAGTCGTTGACGAGCTGCATCAGGTCCTTGTCGGACGACACGATGGTGGTGGTGGCGCCGCGTTCGCAGGCCAGCCGCGCGTAGGTCGCGATCAGATCGTCGGCCTCGTAGCCGGCCTGCTCCAGGCACGGCAGGTCGAACGCGTGCACGGCCTCGCGGATCAGCGCGAATTGCGGGATCAGGTCATCGGGCGCCGGTGGCCGGTGCGCCTTGTAGTCGGCATAGATCTTGTTGCGGAAGGTGACCTCGGACTTGTCGAACACGATCGCCAGATGCGTCGGCCGGTCGGTCTCCGGCATGTCGCGCAGCAGCTTCCACAGCATGTTGCAGAAGCCGAGCACGGCATTGACCTGCAGCCCGTCGGACTTGCGGTTCAGCGGCGGCAGCGCGTGATAGGCGCGGAAGATGTAGGACGAACCGTCGACCAGGAACACATGGTCCCCTTTGGCCGCGCTCTTGGCGGCAGGCGCAGGGGCGGCGGGCGAGACGGCGGCTTTCTGGGGAGCTTTGGGCATGGCCGCAATGTAGGGAATTTGGCGGGGATTGACACCCTCGGAACGCCAGAATCCCGCGCGTTCCCCACGCAATTCGATGCCCCTGTCACGCTGGATCGGCGCCACAAACTTCGTCGTCGTCCCGGGCAAGCCCCGACGGCGCGAAGCGCCGGCGGGGCGCCGACCCGGGACCCATACTCCCAGGCGGTGATGAGGCGGCAAGCTGGAGCCACAGCATGCCCAACACGGACGACGGTGGATATGGGTCCCGGGTCTTCGCCCGGGACGACGCCGAGTTTGACGCTACTCCGCTGGCTGCAACGCGGCGCGCTGCTTCGGCGGCGCGATCCAGAACGCGATCGGCCGCTCGAACAGGAAGCGGGCGCCGACACGCAGCGCGAGGCGCCAGATGACGAGCGCGCCGACAACGCCGGCGACGGTGACCAGCAGCGAGATCGTGCCGACGTCCGCGATGATCCCTGTTTTCAGCAGCACGGTCCGGGTCGCCGCCATCGGCAGGAAGAAGGCGAGATAGATCACGATCGAATGCTCGCCGCAGAACCTGAGCGCGGTGAGCAGCTGGGCGCGCGCGAGCAGCGTGCCGGCGACGATGATGGCGACCGCGCCGGCATAGCCGAGCGTCAGGGAGATCACCGGCCACTCGCTGACGCCGAGCGTCACGAGGCCCTGGTTGACCACCGCCCAGGCCAGCAGGCCGGCGACGGCCAGCAGGGGCTGTGCCCGCGCGCGGTCCGACACTGCGAAGATGTAGTTCGCGAACAGATAGCCCGAATAGATGTAGACGAAGCGGGCGCAGAACTCGTCGATCACGGTCCAGCCGGTGACGATGTGCGACATTTCGAGGCCGGCCGCGATGCCCCAGATCACCGGTGCCGGCAGCTTTCGTGTCAGTTTGATGACGACGAAGAAGATCGGCAGGAGATAGATGAACCACAGCGTGCCGAACGGCTCGATGAAGGACTCCAGGTACAGATAGCCGGCGTGCTGCCAGCCGGAAGCGGCGGCAAAGCCGGGCGCCTTGAAGCCGAACTGGATCGTCACCCACAGCACGTAGAAATAGGCGAAGTGCACGACCTTGCGATCGACATAGGTCCGCCAGTCGCGGTCGATCACCAGTGGCAGAAACAGGCCGGAAATCAGGAAGAAATCGGGCATCCGGAACGGCTTGGCGAAAGCGACGACGGCATGCATGAAGCCGGTCTCGCCGGCGGCCAGCTCGACGCCCAGCACCGAGTGCATCATCACCACCATGATGATGCAGATGCCCTTGGCGTAGTCCACCCAGTCGATGCGCGTCTCGGTTCCGGCCGATTGCGGCGTACCATTCGCGGTCATGCTGTCCCTCTTTGGCGCGGAGCTGCCGCATTGTCGGGCAGAGCCGTTAATACTCCTCCCTGTCATCCAAACGTCATGCCGTTTTCTAAATTCCCCTTGAACCGCAAATGGTTTAAGACGCCAAAGTATTAACCTTGAAGGATGGGTTTCGATGCGAATTGCGATGATCGGCACGGGCTATGTGGGTCTGGTGTCCGGTGCCTGCTTCGCCGATTTCGGTCACCAGGTGACCTGCGTGGACAAGGACGAGAGCAAGATCGCCGCGCTGCATCGCGGAGAAATTCCGATCTTCGAGCCCGGCCTGGATGCGCTCGTCGCAACCAATGTGAAGGCCAAGCGGCTCGACTTCACGACCGATCTGAAGCAGCCGGTCGCGGATGCCGACGCCGTCTTCATCGCCGTCGGCACGCCGTCGCGGCGCGGCGATGGTCATGCCGACCTCACCTACGTCTATGCGGCGGCGCGCGAGATCGCCGCGTCGCTCACCGGATTCACGGTCGTCGTGACGAAGTCGACGGTGCCGGTCGGGACCGGCGACGAGGTCGAGCGCATCATCCGCGAGACCAATCCGGCGGCCGACGTCGTGGTCGCCTCCAATCCGGAATTTCTCCGCGAGGGTGCTGCGATCCGCGACTTCAAATGGCCTGATCGTATCGTGGTCGGCACCGACGATGAGCGTGGCCGCAAGGCGCTCGGGGACATCTATCGTCCGCTGTCGCTGAACCAGGCGCCGGTCATGTACACCGCGCGGCGCACCGCCGAGCTGATCAAATACGCGGCGAATGCGTTCCTGGCGACCAAGATCACCTTCATCAACGAGGTCGCCGATCTCGCCGAGAAGGTCGGCGCCGACGTGCAGGAGGTCGCGCGCGGCATCGGCCTCGACAACCGCATCGGCTCGAAGTTCCTGCATGCCGGTCCCGGCTTCGGCGGCTCATGCTTTCCGAAGGATACGCGCGCGCTGATCAAGATCGCGCAGGACTACGACACGCAGCTGCGCATCGTCGAATCCGTGCTCGCGGTCAACGACAACCGCAAGCGCGCGATGGCGCGCAAGGTGGCGCACGCCGTCGGCGGCAATCTGCGCGGCAAGACGGTCGCGGTGCTCGGCCTCACCTTCAAGCCGGAGACCGACGACATGCGCGAGGCGCCGTCGATCCCGCTGGTGACGGGGTTGCTCGACATGGGCGCCAAGGTGCGCGCGCATGATCCGGTCGGCATCGAGCAGGCCAAGAAGGAGCTGCCGGAGATCGCCTATTACGAGGATCCCTATGACTGCGCGACGGGCGCCGATGCGATCGTGCTGGTGACGGAGTGGGTGCAGTACCGCGCCATGGATCTCGACCGCCTCAAGCAGGTGATGGCCAGTCCCGTCGTCGTCGACCTGCGTAACGTCTACCGCCCCGAGGAGATGGCCGCCCACGGCTTCGTCTACGAGAGCGTCGGGCGGCCGTCGGTGACGCGCGCGTGACACGCCGTTGTCATACGCCGCGCAGGCGGAGTATGCACGACGACCGATCGCCGCGAGGCGATCTGCATGATTGGATCACCCGCCTCGGCGGGTGACAACGGGTTGGTTGATTGCCCCTTCGCTTCGACACACCGCTGCCCATCGATGCCGTGCTGGACGAATTGTCCGGCACGCTCGAACGCCGCAACACCGCCGTGCTGGTGGCACCGCCCGGCGCCGGCAAGACCACGCGGGTGCCGCTGGCGCTGCGCGATGCGCCGTGGGTCGGGGACAACAAGATCATCGTGCTGGAGCCGCGCCGCATCGCGGCCCGCGCCAGCGCCGAGAGGATGGCCAAGTCGCTCGGCGAGCGCGCCGGCGACACCGTCGGCTATCGCGTGCGCTTCGGCTCGAAGGTGTCGCGCGCGACCCGCATCGAGGTCGTCACCGAGGGCATCTTCACCCGCCAGATCCTCGACGATCCCGAGCTGACCGGCGTCGCCGCGGTGCTGTTCGACGAATTCCACGAGCGCTCGCTCGATGCCGATCTGGGCCTCGCTCTGGCGCGTGATGCGCAGCAGGGGCTGCGTGAGGACCTCCGAATTCTCGTGATGTCGGCGACGCTGGACGGCGCCCGGATCGCCAAGCTGCTTGGCGATGCGCCGGTGGTCGAGAGCGAGGGCCGGGCCTATCCGGTCGAGACGCGCTATGTCGGCCGCAAGCCGGACGCCCCGGTCGAGCGGCAGATGGCCGAGACCATCGCGGCCGCGCTGCGCGCCGATGCCGGCTCGGTGCTGGCGTTCCTGCCCGGCGCCGCCGAGATCCGGCGCACCCAGACCATGCTTGCCGAGCGCGTCCATGACGCTGCGATCGAGATCGTGCCGCTGTTCGGCGCGCTCGATGCCGCGGTCCAGGACCGCGCCATCTCGCCGGCGCCGAAGGGCCACCGCAAGGTGGTGCTGGCGACCTCGATCGCCGAGACCTCTCTGACCATCGAGGGCGTCCGCATCGTGGTGGATTCCGGCCTCGCGCGGGTGCCGCGCTACGAGCCGGACATCGGCCTGACCCGGCTGGAGACGGTGCGCGCCTCGCGCGCCGCCGTCGACCAGCGCCGCGGTCGCGCCGGCCGCACCGAGCCGGGCGTGTGCTACCGGCTGTGGGACGAGCCGCAGACCGCCTCGCTCGCGGCCTACACCCAGCCGGAAATCCTGAGCGCCGATCTGTCGTCGCTGGTGCTCGACCTCGCGCAATGGGGCGTCAGCGATCCCTCCACGCTCTCCTTCCTCGACCCGCCGCCGCTTCCGGCCTGGAAGGAGGCGCGCGATCTGCTCAGCGAGCTTGGCGCGCTCGATGCCGACGGCCGGCTCACCGACGAGGGCCGGCGCCTGCGTGCGCTGGCGCTGCCACCGCGGCTGGCGCGCATGATCGTCGATGCCGCCGATTGCGGTGCCGCTGCCCAAGCCGCGGACATCGCCGCGATCCTGACCGAGCGTGGGCTCGGCGGCGATAGCGTCGATCTCGAGGTGCGGCTCGACCAGTTCCGCCGGGACCGCTCGCCGCGGGCACAGAGTGCGCGCGATCTGGCGCGGCGCTGGGCGCAGCAGGTCGGCAGCGCCTCCTCCGCGCAATGGGACGGGGAGCTGACGACCGGCCTGATGTTGGCGTTTGCCTTCCCCGATCGGGTCGCGCGCAATCGCGGCAATGGCAGCTTCGTGCTGGCCAACGGCCGCGGCGCTGCGGTCGAGCCAACCTCGTCGCTGGCACGCGTGCCCTACATCGCCGTGGGCGAGCTGACCGGGACGGCGGCGAGCGGCCGCATCCTGCTGGCGGCGCCGCTCGCCATCGAGGACATCGAGCGTCATTTCGCGGCTCACATCGAGGCGAAGGACGAGGTCAGCTTCGACAAGGAGGCGATGGCGCTGCGGGCGCGCCGCAAGCGCAAGCTGCACGCGATCACGATGGCCGATGCGCCGGTCGCACTGACGCCGTCAGAGGAGACCGCGCGGATCTTCGCTGAGGCAGTCTGCACCGCCGGCCTCGACCGGCTGCCCTGGTCGAAGGCCGCCAAGCAGTGGCGCGACCGGGTCACGTTCCTGCGCAAGGCGGAAGGCGACAGCTGGCCGGACCTGTCGGATGCGGGCCTCGCCGCGCGGCGCGAGGACTGGCTGGTGCCGCTGCTGGCCGACAAGACCGCGCTCAAGGAGGTCTCGCCCGGGGACGTCTCGGATGCCGTGATGGCGCTGTTGCCCTGGGACCTGCGCGCGCGGCTCGACAAGGAGGCGCCGACGCATTTCGAGGCGCCCACCGGCACCATGCTGGCCATCGACTACGAGGCCGAGCAGGGGCCGACCATCGCGGTCCGGCTGCAGGAGCTGTTCGGGCTCAACGTCCATCCGTCGATCGCCCGCGGCGCGGTGCCGCTCGTTCTGGAGCTGCTGTCGCCGGCACAGCGGCCGGTGCAGGTGACGCGCGATCTGCCCGGCTTCTGGCGCGGTTCCTACGCCGCCGTCCGCACCGACCTGCGCGGCCGCTATCCGCGCCATCCCTGGCCGGAGGATCCCGCCAATGCGCTGCCGACCCGGCGGGCCAAGCCGCGAGGCACGTAGCCGATGCAAATTATACCGTCCGCGTCGTCATCGTTAACGGTTCGCTCATCGTTTTCGCCAAAATGGCACCGGCAGCCGCTCCGCTTCAGTCGCCCGTCAGCGGCTTTCATGGTCAAGTCGGTTGCGGGGTAAAGTCGGGCGTTGCGTGATGCGTAACATAATGATCTTCGCGGCCGTTCTCGTCGGCCTCGGCACCTTCATGGCGCAACTGGCCGATCGCCTGACGCCGGCGCCGGCGTCTGCGACGACGTCCGTCCGCAGCGCGACGGTGGAGACCCCCGCCGCAGGCCAGCGGAGCCTCAGCATCCCGACCGATCGCCGCGGCCATTTCCGTGCCGATGGCCGCATCGACGGCCAGCGCATCAGTTTCATGATCGACACCGGCGCCTCGATGGTCGCGCTGAACGAAAGCTCGGCCGCCCGCTTCGGCCTGCGCCCGGCGCGCGGCGACTACACTGCGACCGTGACCACGGCGAACGGAACCGTGAAGGCGGCGCGGGCCAAGCTTGCGATGGTCGAAGTCGGTGAGCTCATCGTGCGCGACGTCGACGCCCTGGTGCTGCCCGACCCGGCGTTGTCGGAGAACCTGCTCGGCCTGTCCTTCCTGTCGAAGCTGAAGCGCTTCGCGTACGCCAACGGCCAGATGGTGCTGGAGCAATAGGCCGCGCCAAGTCTGCTTGGCCTACCCATTGGCGGCCCCCATATACCGGCAGGACCAGTGATCGCGTGGGCAGGGCGATCCTGCCCGATTGTTGCCTGCATTCATCGGCCTTCTGCCATTGTCGTCTGACGTCGTGCGCGGCACGACCGTATTCTTCCATTGATGTGATTTTCCCCGAGGCTCCCTCCCGATGTTTCCCAAGCCGAAGCCGGTCCTGCTCCCCAATACCTACGCGTTCGAATCCGAGCCGATGGTGAAGCCGACGGGCTTCCGCGAATATGACGCGCGCTGGCTGTTCAACAAGGAGATCAACCTGATGGGGGTGCAGGCGCTCGGCATGGGGCTGGGCGCGCTGATCGCCGAGCGCGGCGTCAGCCGGGAGATCGTCACCGGCCACGATTTCCGCGGCTACTCCGCCTCGATCAAATACGCGCTGATCTCGGGCCTGATGGCCGCCGGCTGCAAGGTGCACGACATCGGCCTCGCGGTGACGCCGATGGCCTATTTCGCGCAGTTCGAACTCGACGTGCCCTGCGTCGCGATGGTCACCGCCTCGCACAACGACAATGGCTGGACCGGGGTGAAGATGGGCGCCAACCGGCCGCTCACCTTCGGTCCGGAGGAAATGACCCGGCTCAAGGAGATCGTGCTCAACGCCGAGTTCAAGAACGCCGGTGGCGGCGCCTATCAGTTCCACGAGAATTTCCCGGCGCGCTACATCGCCGATCTCACCAATCGTCCCAAGCTGAAGCGCAAGCTGAAGGTCGTCGCGGCCTGCGGCAATGGCACCGCCGGAGCGTTCGCGCCACAGGTGCTGGAGGCGATCGGCTGCGAGGTGATCCCGCTCGATACCGAGCTCGATCACACCTTCCCGAAATACAATCCCAATCCCGAAGACATGGAGATGCTGCACGCCATCCGCGACGCCGTGCTGGCGCACAAGGCCGATGTCGGCCTCGGCTTCGACGGCGACGGCGATCGCTGCGGCGTCGTCGACAACACCGGCGAGGAGATCTTCGCCGACAAGGTCGGCGTGATGCTGGCGCGCGACATGTCGGCCATCCACAAGGACGCGCAGTTCGTGGTCGACGTGAAGTCGACGGGCCTGTTCATGACCGATCCGGTGCTGCAGGCGCAGGGCGCGCGGACCGAATATTGGAAGACCGGCCATTCCTACATGAAGCGTCGCACCAACGAGCTCAACGCGCTCGCGGGCTTCGAGAAGTCCGGCCACTTCTTCTTCAACCGGCCGTTCGGCCGCGGCTATGACGACGGTCTCGTTTCGGCGATCGCGATCTGCGAGATGCTCGACCGCGCGCCGGGCAAGTCGATGGCCGACCTGAAGGAGGCGCTGCCGAAGACCTGGTCGTCGCCGACGATGTCGCCGCATTGCGGCGACGAGGTCAAATACGGCGTCGTCGACGCCGTGGTGAAGCACTTCCAGGCGCTGCAGCAGCAGGGCGGCAAGGTCGCGGGTCAGTCGATCCGCGATCTCGTCACCGTCAACGGCGTGCGCGTCACGGTCGAGGACGGCAGCTGGGGCCTGGTGCGGGCGTCATCGAACAAGCCGGAGCTCGTCGTCGTGGTGGAAAGCCCGGTATCGGAGCGGCGCATGCACGACATGTTCGAGGCGGTCAACGTCGTGCTGCGGACCCATCCCGAAGTCGGAGCCTACAATCAGACGATCTGACGAGGGAGTGCGAGCATGTCCACCGAGGAGGCATGCTCGCGCTGGTCCGACAGGCCGGGCGAGCTATGCGGCCCGCAATGAATTGAGGAACTGATCGACCTCCGATTTCAGCCGGGCCGATTGGGACGACAATCCGTTCGCCGATTCCAGGAGCCGGGACGCCGCGCTGCCGGTCTCGTCGGACGCCTGGGTGACGGTGCCCATGCTCTGGCTGACCAACCGCGTTCCTTCGGAGGCCTGCTGCACGTTGCCGGAGATCTCACCTGTCGCGAGGCCCTGCTGTTCCACGGCGGTGGCGATTTCCTTGGAGATGCCATCGATCTCGGCGATCGTGCCACCGATCATCTGGATGGCGCTGACGGCGTCCCCCGTGGCGGTCTGGATGCTCTGGACCTGGCTCGAGATTTCCTCAGTGGCCTTGGCGGTCTGATTGGCCAGCGCCTTCACCTCGCTCGCGACGACGGCGAAGCCCTTGCCGTGCTCGCCGGCGCGGGCGGCCTCGATGGTGGCGTTCAGCGCCAACAGGTTGGTCTGGCTGGCGATCGTCTGAATCAGCGTCACCACCTCGCCAATCTTCTGCGTGCCCGCGGCCAGGCTTTCGACCACGCTGTTGGTGCGGCGCGCCTCCTCGGCGGCCTTCGCGGCGATCTCCGCCGAGCGGGTCACCTGCTGGGAAATGCTGCCGATGGAAGCCGTCAGCTCCTCGGTCGCGGCCGCGACCGTCTCGACGTTGGACGATGCCCGCTGCGAGGCGCGGGCCGCGGCCGACGTCTGACGCGAGGCCTCCGCACTGCTCCGGCTCATCGACGACACCAAAGTCTGCACGTCGTTGGCAGCAACCGCCACGGCCTCGACGATGCCGCCGATCTTGCGCTCGAAGCCTTCGGCGAGCGCGCGCCGGGCAACGTCGCCCTGATCCTTGGCGCGCTGCTCGGCCTCGAGCCGCTCGGCATTCGCGCGTGCTTCGGCGGCCATCGCCGCGTTGGCTTCTGCGGTCATGCGCATGCTGGTTTCGAACAGCTGTGTCAGTTTGAGCGCGAGCGCGACGAGAACGCCGGCCTCGATCAGGAGGATGACCGCGTGCAGTACGACGCGGCCGAAATCGGCGCCGCCGGGGTAGATGGCGGCAGGAAAGACGAAGTTGAGAACGAGATGGTGAAGCGCGACGGCGACGGTGCCGGCCACGATGGGCCGGTAGTCGCAATAGGCGACGAGACAGGCCAGCGCGGCGAAGAAGTACATGTGCATGTCGATCTGCCATGCATGACCGGATATCTGGTAGACGAGCACGGACACGCCGCCCATGAGGGCCACGGCGACCGTGAGCTGCGTCGACAGACTGTCGCCGGCGCTGCGCCAGGACAGCGTCGCGGCCAGCGCCAAGGCGACCATCATCATGGTCGGCATCATCCAGTCGCCGCGCGACAGGCCGATGATGAGGGCGAGTGGAACGTGGATCCAGAGCACCGCCAGCAGAAGCTTGCTGGTGGTCGCACGGAGAAGCGCCAGGTCGTCAGTCTCGCCGGTCATTCCCATCCCCCAATATCGGTCTCTGTGAAAAGCAGGCCGAGATTGCCTGCGGATCGATGACGAGCCAGGCTCCTGCCTTGCGCAGCCGCGCCAAGCCCTGGTGATCACCGGGCCGGACCACCAGCAGCGACGATAGGCTCGTCGTGCGCACGAGAGCGGCGTCAGCCGATGCTGCAGCCAGCATCGTCTGTTGCGCGCTCCACCAGGGTGGAAAGGCGACGGCCACGATCTCGCGTCCGGGATGCACCTGCAGCGACAGCGCTGCCACCCCGACGAAGCTCGCGATCAAAAGGGCAATTGCATTCAGCCAGGCGCGCGACGACGAAGGTATGGTTGCACCGGACATCATCGCATCTGAAGATAGATGGATGGAGATAACTTCCGGTAAACGATGACGGGAAACGGTCCGGAAAGCCGAGCGAAGCTCGGCCGGAACGTGCGGCTGACCTAGACTGGCGGCACCGGAAGTGCCGTGACCGACTTGATCTTCTCCATCGCGAAGCGCGACGTGACGTTCTTGAGCGGCACCGCGCTGATCAGCTTCTTGTAGAACACGTCATAGCTCTGCATGTCGGCAACGACCACGCGCAGCATGTAGTCGACGTCGCCGGCCATGCGGTAGAACTCCATCACCTCCGGCATCGAGCTGACGGCCTCGGCGAATTTGCGCAGCCAGGCCTCGGAATGGTCGGCGCTCTCCACCGAGACGAACACGGAGATGCCGAGGCCGATCTTGTTCTGATCGACCAGCGCCACCCGGCGCAGGATCACCCCATCGGCCTCCAGCCGCTGGATGCGCTTCCAGCACGGTGTCGAGGACAGTCCGACCCGATCGCCGATCTCGGCGACCGACAGCGATGCGTCCTCCTGCAGGACCATCAGGATCTTGCGGTCGATGGCGTCGAGCCGGCGGTTGGCTTCGGGGCTCTGGGCGGAGACGTCGGACATGGAGAAATTTGTTCCATATGAAGGTCGAGAAGCCCTCATATAGAGAAAATCGTTCCAAGGCAAGGATCGGTCGTTCACGCCCCCTGGTGCGGTCTGCCGAGAGGATGATTTCGCGCGGCGATGGTGTCTGGGTGCCTTCAGACGCCGTCCTTGAGCCAGCGGCCGACCAGATGGTGGGCAATCGCGAACGGATGCGGGCCTGCCAGCCCGTCCGGATGTTGGCGCTGCAACATCAGCCGGGCCTCGTCGCGGCTGAACCAGCGGACGTCCTCGAGCTCGTTGCGGTCGATGACGATGTCCTCGTTCAGCGCCCGAGCGCTGCAGCCGATCATCAGCGACGACGGGTAGGGCCAGGGCTGGGTCATGTAATAGGCCACATCGGCGCAGCGGATGCCGGATTCCTCGAACACCTCGCGGCGCACCGCATCCTCGATGGTCTCGGCTGCCTCGACGAAGCCGGCGAGGCAGGAATACATGCCGGCCGGAAACTGCTTCTGCCGGCCGAGCAGGCACTTGTCGCCGGAGGCGACCAGCGAGATCACCACCGGATCGGTGCGCGGGAAATGCTCGGTCTTGCAAGCAGGGCATTCGCGCTTCCAGCCGCCCTCGCGCATCGCGGTCTTGGCGCCGCAATTGGCGCAGAAGCCGTGGCGCTGATGCCAGGACACCATGGACTTGGCCATCGCGATGGTCGCGAGCTGGTCGACCGGGATCGCGCCCTGCATCGCCATCCCGCGCAGCTCGGTGACCGACACATCGTCGCGGCCGGCGAGCTTCTCCACCGCGGCCGGCGAGATGCCCATGCCGAACACGGCTGCCCCATCGAGCAGGCCGAGGAAGATCGTCCCCGGATTGGCGCCGAACTTGAGCGCCTCGTCGATCGACAGCAGTGCGCGCAGCTGATCGCCGTCGCGCTTCAAGACCAGCGAATCGCGATGCACGACATAGGCGCGCGTCGACGGCTTGCTCTCGAAGGCGATCAGCTTGTCGTCAGAAAAACGCAGATGCGCGGCGCGCTCGATTGGATGGCCGACGAAGGCCGGCTTGCCCAACGGAAACAAGTCGAATGGCGACATCTCTCACCCTAGCCAGATCTTGCGCCTGATCGCGCTGATGAAACTCTCCACCTCCTGCGGGTCGTGCGGCACAGGCGGGGCGACGCCCCACACCGGGCGCGGCCAGGCGACGTCACTGGCGCGGCGCGCGATGATGTGGACGTGCAGCTGCGGCACCATGTTGCCGAGCGCGGCCACATTGAGCTTGTCGCATTTGGTGATCTCTTTGACGGCCCGCGACACCCGCGTGATCTCGGTCATCAACTGCGCCTGGGCGACCTCGTCGAGATCGATGATCTCGACCGCGCCCTCTCGGCGCGGCACCAGCAAAAGCCAGGGATAATTGGCATCCTTGATCACCAGCACGCGCGACAGCGGAAGGTCGCCGATATTGATCGTGTCCTTCGCAAGTTGCGGATGCAGCGACCAGGCTGATTCGGGCATGCGCTAGTGTTCCTGGCAGGGCGGTCAGGTGGGGAGATCGACGGCACCTAAAGCCTTTCCGAGCTGCGACACAAGCCCGCGCGGTGGCGGGCTGGATCGGCGAAGCTCGCGCTTGCTTTCCGAGCCGTTTGGCCCCAAATAGGCAGCGGGAGATTGGCGGTGGACGAGCCACTCGCCAACCGGGTCAGGTCCGGAAGGAAGCAGCCCTAACGAGGTCCGGATCGGGTCGCTCGTCAGTCTCCTACCTGTTTTCTCGAGCGAATCGCGCAAAGTTGGCGGGGACCCCGCGCAGGGCGGGCGCTCGACCGCACTCCGGTTGATTGCGTCGAGGCCGTTTGCGTCGACGACCGCGATCGAGACCGGCCTGGAATACTCACTTGCGGATCGCTCGATGACTGACGCTGGCGCCCCACCTGTTCCGCCCGACAGCGCCGACGCTCCCGCCAAGCCCTACCGGGTCCTGGCGCGCAAATACCGCCCCTCCAGCTTCGCGGATCTGATCGGCCAGGAGGCCGTCGTTCGCACCGTCTCGAACGCGTTCGAGACCGGCCGCATCCCGCAGGCCTGGATCCTCACCGGCGTCCGCGGCGTGGGCAAGACCACCACCGCCCGCATTCTGGCTCGCGCCCTGAATTATGAATTGCCGGATGGCTCGGTGAAGGGCCCGACCATCCACATGCCGGTGCTCGGCACCCATTGCCAGGCAATCATGGAAAGCCGGCACATGGACATCCTGGAGATGGACGCGGCCTCGCACACTGGTGTCGACGATGTCCGCCAGATCAATGACAGCGTGCGCTATGCGCCGGCCAGCGCGCGCTACAAGGTCTACATCATCGACGAGGTCCACATGCTGTCGACGGCGGCGTTCAACGCCTTCCTGAAGACCCTGGAGGAGCCGCCGGAGCACGCCAAATTCGTGTTCGCGACCACCGAGATCCGGAAGGTGCCGGTCACGGTGCTGTCGCGCTGCCAGCGCTTCGACCTGCGCCGCGTCGAGGCCGACGTGCTGATGAAGCATCTCGCCGGCATCGCGACGAAAGAGGGCGTGACGATCGAGCCCGAGGCGCTCGGCATCATCGCGCGCGCCGCCGAAGGCTCGGTGCGCGATTCGCTGTCGCTGCTCGACCAGGCGATCGCGCACAGCGCTGGCGAAGTGCGCGCCGATGACGTCCGGCAGATGCTGGGTCTCGCCGATCGCACCCGCGTCATCGACCTGTTCCATCATCTCGCGAGCGGCGACATCGCCGCGGCGTTCAAGGAATTCCGCGAGCAGTACGACGTCGGCGCCGATCCGGTGGTCGTGCTGTCGGATCTTGCCGAATTCGTGAACTTCGTGACCCGCGTGAAGGTCGTGCCGGCCACCGCCGACAACGTCGCCTTCAGCGAGACCGAGCGGCTGCGCGCACGCGATTTCGCGACCAAGCTGTCGATGCGGGTGCTGTCGCGGATGTGGCAGATGCTGCTCAAGGGCATCGCCGAGACGCAAGGCGCGACGCGCCCCGCGGCGGCGGCCGAGATGGTGCTGGTGCGTATCGCCTATGCCGCTGACCTGCCGACACCTGACGAAGCGATTCGGATGATCGAGCAGAACGGCGGGGGATCGCCGGTCGTCACCAATGGCGGCGGTTCGCGTCCTGCACCGGCGCCGAGCATGAGCGCGGGAGCTCCGCCGGTGATGGGTTCGGCGCCGATGCAGACACCGCGTGCGCAGGGCCCAACGCTTGCCGCGGTCGGCGGCGGGATGAGGCCGCAGGCCATGGCATCGCAGCCGTCGCCGGCGTCGCAGGACCAGCCGGCACTGCGACTGGGGAGCTTCCAGGAGCTTGTCGCCCTCGCCGGCAAGAACCGCGACTTGATCACCAAGAGCGCGCTCGAGATGGACGTGCGGCTGGTCCGCTTCGAGGAGGGGCGTCTGGAGATCGCGCTGGAACGGACGGCGCAGCGATCGCTTGTCTCGGACCTCGGGCGTAAGCTGGAGGACTGGACCGGCCGGCGTTGGACCGTGATCGTCTCCAATGAGCAGGGCCAGGCGACCTTGCGCGAGCAGAACCTGCGCGCCAAGAGCGAGCGCGAGGCAGCTGCGGAAGCCGATCCACGCGTGCAGGAGGTCCTGGCGCGGTTCCCAGGTACCAAGGTGATCGAAGTGCGCCGGCTTGCCCCCGAGCCGCCCGAATCGGACGCCAGTGCTGTCGAGCCTCCTGACGAGTCCGACAATGATGATGATTTCTAGAGCATGATCCGGACGAGTGAAAACCGGTTTTCCGAAAGATGATGCTCAACATGAACGGCCTGATGATGAGGTGCTCCGATGGCTGACTTTCTCGGCATGATGAAACAGGCGGCGCAACTGCAAACCAAGATGCAGGAGATGCAGGCGGAGCTCGGCAATGTCGAGGTCGAGGGCATTTCGGGCGGCGGCCTCGTCGCGGTCCGAATGACCGCCAAGATGGACGTGAAGTCGGTCAAGATCGATCCGTCGCTGTTGAAGCCGGAGGAGGCCGAGATCCTGGAGGATCTGCTGGTCACCGCCCATGGCGACGCGCGCCGCAAGGCGGAAGCCGCGATGCAGGAGAAGATGCAGGCGATCACCGGCAAGCTCGGCCTGCCGCCGGGCTTCGGCTTCGGTTAGTCCGCTCGATGATCGTCGTGAACTGATGGCCGTCGCCGGTCCCGAGATCGAACGCCTCATCCAGCTGCTTGCGCGCCTGCCCGGCCTTGGGCCGCGCTCGGCGCGACGTGCCGCGCTGCATCTGATCAAGAAGCGCGAGGCGCTGATGGTGCCGCTCGCCTCGGCGCTGCAGGTGGCGATCGACCGCATCCAGGTGTGCAAGACCTGCGGCAACATCGATACGCAGAGCCCCTGCACGGTGTGCACCGATCCGCGGCGCGATCCCGCGATGATCGTGGTCGTCGCCGATGTCGCCGACCTCTGGGCGCTGGAGCGTGCCAAGGCCTCGAACGGCCGCTATCACGTGCTCGGCGGCACGCTCTCGCCGCTCGACGGCGTCGGGCCGCAGGATCTCACCATCGACGCGCTGGTGCAGCGAGCCCATGCACCGGAGGTGCAGGAGATCATCCTGGCTTTGAACGCGACGGTCGATGGCCAGACCACTGCGCACTACATCACCGACCTCCTGCAGGAGGCGAACGTCAAGGTCACGCGGCTGGCGCACGGCGTGCCGGTCGGCGGCGAGCTCGACTATCTCGACGAAGGCACGCTCTCGGCCGCGATGCGCCAGCGGACCTTGTTCTAAGCACAGACGGAAGTGAATGATGACGAACCGCGGATTCGGCAAACGGCTGGCTTTGGGCGCAATTTGCGTGGCACTCTCGGCGCCATCCGTGTTGGCGCAGCAGGGTGAGGCGCCGCAGAAGGCAGGGCGTCCGCTCAATATGGGCGACGTGCTGTCGGGCGAATTGACCGCGCTGAAGCTGAAGGGCGCCAAGCCGGGCCAGCCCTCCGCGGCCTATCAGATCACCAGCGAGCCGCGCCGCCTGCCGCCGCCGAGCGGGCTGTGCAATCTCGAGACCGGCCCGGAGACGTTCCAGCTCGTCACCGCCACCCCGGCGCAGGCCTCGCAGCTCAAGGGCCTGCTCGGCAAGCAGATCGCCGTGAAGGTCGACGAGATCGCCTGCGCCCAGGATGCGGGGCAGCTCAGCGAGGCGGTCGTGACCAAGTGGAGCTTGGTGAAGCGGTGATCCTCGGCTAAGTTCCCTTACAATAGCACCGCGTATTTGTCCGGTGTGTATCGCTTGGGGGGGGCCGGTGAAGGTCGGATTGATGTTCGTTACAGCCACACTCGCGACAATCTCGGCGGCAGTGTCCGAGGAAGTCGCCAAGGTCGATCTCGGCTATCCGGATGTTGCTGCTGCCATGGCCGGCCTGCGGGCCAAGCCGGGGATCAAGAGTTCTACGCGATCCGGCTGGACAATCTTCGAGGACGCCGACGCGCGTGCGGTCTGGTCGTTTCCGCCGCAAGATCACGCGGCCTATCCCACCGCGGTTCGCCGCCGCATGGTGCAGAAGGGCGATGAGGTGGTCATCGATATGGACGTTCGCTGCGAGGCCGCGAAGCCGGCCTGTGACGCCGTCGTTGCGGAGTTCGAGCGCCTCAACGACAAGGTCCGACAAGAACTCAAGCGTTAGCTCAAACGCGGGTCTGCAAACCGTCGAAATGTCCGCGCCGCTGCAGCCAGGCGAGCAGCACGAGACTCGGGATCGCGACCAGCACGCAGATCGCGAAGAACAGCGGCCAGCCCGTCGCCTTCGCCACGTAGCCGGCGCCTGACGACAGATAGGTGCGCCCGACCGCGGCCAGCGCGGTGAGCAGCGCATATTGGGTCGCGGTGTGCAGCGGGTTCTGGCACAGCGCCGAGAGATAGGCGACGAAGATCACCGTGCCGATCGCGCTGGTGAAATTCTCCGCCGAGATCGCCAGCGCCAGGGCCCATTGATTGACGCCGACCACCGCGAGCCAGGAGAACGACAAATTGGCGAGCGCCTGCACCACGCCGCCGATCCAGAGACTTGTCGCAAGCGAATAGCGCCGCGCGACGAAGCCGCCGGCAAAGCCGCCGGCGAGCGTGGCGGCGAGGCCGACGCCTTTGACGATCGCGGCGTAGTCGACCTTGGTGAAGCCGAGATCGATGACGAACGGCGCGGTCATCGTGCCGGAGAAGGCGTCGGTGAACTTGAACAGCACGACGAAGGCGAGCGCGGCCAGCGCGTCGCGGCGGCCGAGGAATTCGAGGAAGGCACCGCTGGCCGCATGCATCACGCGTGTGAGCGCAGTGTCCGCGCTCATCTCGGCCTCGGCCTGCTTCGACTGCGCTGGTTCTGTCGCCGCCAATGCGGTGATGGTGCCAATCAGCACCAGGGCTGCCATGACGACGTAGCCCCACATCCAGGACGACGGACGCGACAGCCCTGCGTTCTCGAATGCGCTGACGACGACGAGCGCGCCGGCGGTCGAGACCAGCATGCCGATCCGGTAGGCCGCGACATAGGCCGCCATGCCGGCGGCCTGCTCGCTTTCCGGCAGGCTCTCCACGCGAAAGGCATCGACCACAATGTCCTGGGTCGACGACGTCGCGGCGACCAGCAGCGCGGCCAGCGCCACCATGAATGGCGCATGCGCCGGGTCGGTCAGCGCCAGCAACAGGATCGCGCCGATGAGCAGGAGCTGCGCGAACACCAGCCAGCCCCGCCGCCGTCCGAACGCGCGTGTCAGCAGCGGCACATGCAGCGCGTCGACCAGCGGCGCCCACAGGAACTTCAAGGTGTAGGGCGTGCCGACCAGCGCGAACAGCCCGATGGTCCCGAGATCGACGCCGAGCTCGCGCATCCAGATCTGCAGGGTCGAGCCGGACAGCGCCAGCGGCAGGCCCGAGGAGAAGCCGAGGAACAGCACCACGAGCACGCGCGGCTGCAGATAGACGGCCATGCTCTCGCGCCAGGTCGGGGCAGGGTTGGCCGGGCCGGGCGCAGCGCTGGTCGCGATATCGTGGGAAGAAGCCTCGGGTGCTGTCATACGCAGGTGGTAGCAGATTCCGCTGGTGCCACAAGCTCAGCTGTCATCGCCCGGCTTGACCGGGCGATCTAGTATCCCAGAGGCCTATCCATCGCCTCCCGCGATCTGCGGATAGAGATCGTTCCAGTCCGGGTTGTCCTTTTCGATCAAGGAGATCTTCCAGTCCCGCTGCCACTTCTTGAGTCGCTTCTCGCGATGAATGGCTTGCTCGATCTGTTCAAAGACTTCGAAGTAGACGAGTCGGGTCACGCCGTAGCGCTTGGTGAAGCTGTCGGAGACCTTGGATCTGTGCTCGGCGACCCGTCGAACCAGATCATTGGTCATGCCGATGTACAAGGTGCCGCCGATGTGGCTGGCGAGTATGTAGACGTAGTACGAGCGCGTACCCATCGGACGCCTCTGGGATACTGGATCGCCCGGTCAAGCCGGGCGATGACAGTGTTGTTGGATTGCCGCCACTTGCAACAACAGCAGATCGCTCTCACTCCCCCGCCTGCATCCGCCCCGCCAACGGAAACAGGTCCGGCGTCGCACCCGTGCCCGGCGCGATCCGCGGCGACTCCACCGCGGCATCCTGCTTGCTGAAATCCAGCTCCTCGATGCGTGCCGCACGTTTCTCGATCTTGTCGGCGGAGATCAGGATCTGGCGGATGTCCTCGCCGACGTCACCGAAATGCTTCTGCAGCTTGAGCACGCGTTCGCGCAGGCGGCCGAGATCGTCGCCGAGATGGATCACCTCGTTGCGGATCTGGTCGGCGGCATCGCGGATGCGGGCGTCCTTCATGATCTGCTGCATGACCTGGATCGCCAGCATCAGCAGCGACGGCGACACCAGCACGACACGGGCGCGATAGGCTTTCTGGATCACGTCGTCGAAGCCGTCATGGATCTCCGCATAGACCGATTCCGACGGCACGAACATCAGCGCCGTATCCTGCGTCTCGCCGACGACGAGATACTTCTCGGCGATGTCGTTGACATGGCGCAGCACGTCGGTGCGCAGGCGCTGCGCGGCGGCGCGCTTCTCCTCCTCGGTGTCGGCATCATGCAGCGCGGTCATGGCTTCGAGCGGAAACTTGGCGTCGATGCAGAGCGGCCTGCTGTCGGGTAGGAATACGACGCAGTCCGGCCGCTTGCCGCTGGCGAGCGTGTACTGGAACGCGTAGCTGCCCTTCGGCAATCCGTCCTGGACGATCGCCTCCATCCGCGCCTGGCCGAATGCGCCGCGCGACTGCTTGTTGGCGAGCACGTCGCGCAAGGTGGACACCTGCGTGGTCAACTCGCTCAGATCGCGATGCGCGTTGTCGATGATGCCGAGCCGTTCGTGCAGGACGCGCAAGCTATCCATGGTGTGCCGCGTGGTCTGCTCCATCGACTGGCCGACGCGGTGGGTGACGGCGTCAAGCCGCTCGTTGACGCTGCGGGCGAGATCTACCTGCCGGCCGGCGAGCAGTTGCGCCATGGCGTCGACCCGGCCGGAGGCCTCGCTCTGCACCCGGATCATCTCGCCGAACCGCTGTTCGATCTCCTCGGTGCGCATCGCCTGCTGGGCGGCAAGCTCCGCGCTCCGCCGTCCGGAGCGGGCCACCGCCAGGCCGATCATCATGAGCAGAAGCAGCACCAGCACGCCAAACCCGATCAGCGCGTCGCTGGCGCGGACGGGCAGGTCGCCGATCATGACGACGACAGGATTGAGCGCAGAATTCAGCGCAGGATTCAGCGATTGGCTGGCGGTCATCACCCCCGTCTATCCGATTCGCAAACCGTCGCGAACGAAGAGAGAACATTTATGGTTAAGGCCGGGTTAAGAAGTATGATTAACGGATCGTTGAAATTCATGGTTAGCGAACTCTTAACCGCGCGTCCTCACATTGACCGCGCCTGTTCCGGGGCTTAAATCGCGCGCCATGTCCCTTAGAGAAATCATCATCCTGCCGGACCGGCAGCTCCGGCTGGTGTCCAAGCCTGTCGAGAAGGTCACGCCGGACATCCGGCAGCTGGTCGACGACATGTTTCAGACCATGTACGACGCGCCCGGCATCGGGCTCGCGGCGATCCAGGTCGCGCAGCCGCTGCGCGTCATCACGATGGATCTGGCCAAGCCTGACGCAAACGGGGAAGGCAAACGCGAGCCGCGGGTCTTCATCAATCCCGAGATCATCGCCAAGTCCGACGAGCTGTCGGTCTATGAGGAAGGCTGCCTGTCGATCCCCGAATACTACGAGGAGGTCGAGCGGCCGGCGCGGGTGCGCGTCCGCTTCACCGATCTCGACGGCGTGGTCCGCGAGGAGGACGCGGAGGGGCTCTACGCCACCTGCATCCAGCATGAGATCGACCATCTCAACGGCGTGCTGTTCATCGACTATCTGTCGAAGCTCAAGCGCGACCGCGTGATGAAGAAGTTCACCAAGGCCGCCAAGCGCGCGGGCGAGTAACGATCAACTCTCTCCTTCGTCATGCCCGGGCTTGACCCGGGCATCCACGTCTCGCCGCTTGTCTTGGTCGCGCGACGTGGATGGCCGGGCCTACGCCGCGCCGAAGGGGCTTCGGCCCCGCAGGCGGGACAAGCCCGGCCATGACAGCGGAGTAGAGGCTTTGCAGGGTCTCAGACCACATGCCACTTCGCCTGATCTTCATGGGCACGCCGGATTTCGCCGTGCCCACTCTGCTCGAGCTCGCCGGCCACGGCCACGAGATCGTGGCCGTCTATACGCGCGCGCCGAAGCCCGGTGGCCGCCGCGGGCTGGCGCTGCAGCCGACGCCGATCGAGATCGAGGCGCGCCGGCTCGGCATCCCCGTGCTCACGCCGAAGACGCTGAAGACCGAGGAGGCCTTGGCAGAGTTTCGCGCCCATGAGGCCGATGCCGCCGTCGTTGTCGCCTATGGCATGATCCTGCCGCAGGCGATTCTCGATACGCCCAAGCTCGGCTGCTACAACCTGCATGCCTCGCTGCTGCCGCGCTGGCGCGGCGCCGCGCCAATCAACCGTGCGATCATGGCCGGTGATGCCGAGAGCGGCGTGATGGTGATGAAGATGGATGTCGGCCTCGACACCGGCGACGTCGCGATGGCCGAGCGTCTTGGTATCACCGATGCGATGACCGCCTCCGATCTGCACGACAAGCTCTCGCGCATCGGCGCCGACCTGATGGTGCGCGCGATGGCCGCGCTGGAGCGCGGCGGACTGACGCTGACGAAGCAAGCCGAGGACGGCGTGACCTACGCCGCCAAGATCGACAAGGCCGAGGCGCGGATCGACTGGGCGAAGCCGGCGCACGCCGTGCTGCGCCACATCCACGGCCTGTCGCCGTTCCCCGGCGCCTGGAGCGAGGTCCTGTTGGACGGCGAGGCGGTGCGCCTGAAGATCCTGCGCTGCGCGCTGGCCGACGGCGCGGGCGAGCCGGGCACCGTCCTCGACGATCACCTCACCATCGCCTGCGCCGGCGGCGCGATCCGCATCACAGAGCTGCAGCGCGCCGGCAAGGGGCCGATGAAGGCCGCGGATTTCCTGCGCGGCACGCCTGTCGCGCCGGGCCTGCGCTTCAGCTGACCATCTCAGCTCGTCATGCGCGGGCTTGACCCGCGCATCCATCTCGCGAACAAGCTTCGTCCCTGGATGGATTGCCGGGTCAAGCCCGTCAATGACGGCCACATGCGATCGAGGCGATGCCCCGCTACAAGCTCACCATCGAATATGACGGCACTCCCTTCTGCGGCTGGCAGTTGCAGGACACGCTGCCGTCGGTGCAGGGGGCACTGGAGAGGGCGGTGCAAGCGACCTGCGGAGTGCCGACCCGCGTGCACGGCTCCGGCCGCACCGATGCCGGAGTCCACGCCACGGGGCAGGTCGCGCATTGCGACATCGACAAGGAGTTCCGGCCGGACAAGCTGCGAGATGCGCTCAACGCGCATCTGCGGCCCAATCCGGTCGCGGTGCTGGATGCCGAAATCGTGCCCGGCACCTTTGAGGCGCGCTTCTCCGCGCGCAAGCGGCACTACCGCTATCGCATCGTCAATCGCCGCTCGAACCTCGCGCTCGAGGTCGGCCGCGTCTGGCGCGTGCCGCAGCGGCTCGACTCCGACGCGATGCACGTTGCGGCGCAACGCCTGATCGGCAAGCATGATTTCACGACCTTCCGCGACACCGAGTGTCAGGCCAAGTCGCCGGAAAAGACGCTCGATCAACTCGACGTCGTGCAAGAGGGCGACGCAATCACGATCATCACCTCCGCGCGGTCCTACCTGCACAGCCAAGTGCGCTCGATGGTCGGCTCGCTGGTGTGGGTCGGGCAGGGCCGCTGGACTGCGGACGATCTCGCGGCTGCGCTCGCCGCGCGCAACCGCGCGGCCTGTGGCGTGGTCGCGCCGCCGGAAGGCCTGTATCTCGTGAAGGTCGATTACTAGAGCGGCGCTTGGCTACGCAAAATAGCGATCGAGAATGCCGCGATAGATCTTCGTCAACGTGGCGATGTCGGCGACGGAGGCGCGCTCGTCGATCTGGTGCATGGTCTGGCCGACCAGGCCGAACTCGATCACCGGGCAGTAGGACGAGATGAAGCGGGCATCCGAGGTGCCGCCGGTGGTGGACAGCTCCGGCTTGCGGCCCGTCACCTCTTCGATGGCGGCGACCGCGAGATCGGTGAACGGGCCCGGCTTGGTCAGGAACACGTTGGAGTTCGACGGCAGCCAGTCGATATGGGCGCGGATGCGGTTGCCGCAGGCTTTCGCCAGCCGCTCCTCGAGCAGCGCGCGCAGCGACTCCTGCGTATGGCAGTCATTGTAGCGGATGTTGAACTTCGCCCGCGCGATCCCCGCGATGACGTTGGTGGCGGTGTTGCCGACGTCGACGGTGGTGAATTCGAGGTTCGACGGCTGGAACTGCGCGCTGCCATGGTCGAGCGGCTCGTCCGAGAGTGCGACGATGAGGCGCGAGATGTCCGGCACCGGGTTGGAGGCGCGATGCGGATAGGCGACGTGGCCCTGCTTGCCCTCGACGATGAGCGTGCCGGACTGCGAGCCGCGGCGGCCGATCTTGATGCAGTCGCCCATGACTTCCTGGTTCGACGGCTCGCCGAGTACGCAGTGATCGAAGCGTTCGCCGCGCTCGGCGGCCCATTGCAGCAGCTTGATGGTGCCGTTGATCGAGACGTCCTCTTCGTCGCCGGTGATGAGGAACGAGATCGAGCCCTTCGGCTGTCCGCCGTGGTCACGCAGATAGGCGAGCGCAGCCGCCACGCTGCAGGCGATGCCGCCCTTCATGTCGACCGCGCCGCGGCCGTAGATATAGCCGTCCTTCACCTCGCCGGAAAATGCGCCAAGGCTCCAAGCGGCTTCGTCGCCGGGCGGCACCACGTCGGTATGGCCGGCGAAGGTGATGTGCGGCCCTTCGGTTCCGATGCGGGCATAAAGATTGTCGATGTCGGCGGTGCCGGCTTCCGAGAAGGTGACACGATGCGTGGTGAAACCCGCGTCTTTCAGCAGGGCTTCGAGCACGCCGAGCGCGCCGGCATCGGCCGGGGTGACGGAAGGGCAGCGGATCAGGTCGCGGGTGATGGTGAGGGCATCGGTCATGCCCTCCGCTTATCATGCTCGTTCGGCGGCGGGCTAGTGCAGCCGATTGCCGCTTCCGCCAGGGCGTGCCGGCGACCTGCGGGGTGAATTCCAGCTCCTGGTGCTGGTTCCATCCGGGGCGCGGCGATCTGGGGCGCTGGCCGTCGGGGCGGACCTTCGGCAGTGGATTGGGTCCGAAGCGGTTGGTCCAAGGGGCGCCGGCCAGGCAGCACAACTCGATGAAACCCCACAGCGAGAGCAGCGCGGCGATCGCTCCAAGGATGATCGGAAGCACAGTCCCCGGCAGCCGGTCCGCGAATTGGTCGACGAGGCCCGGGACGACGAACAACGGCACTGTCCACCAACCGCTCTTGTCGCGGTCATGCAGGCGCTTGACCGCGCCCGCGGCGAAGACCCAGGCGAATACGGGGGTGAGAACGACATGGACCGCCGACCGCACGACATCGGCGCGCGCCAAGCCGCGATAGGTGTCGGGGTCGAGGACCGCAAAAATGCTCGTCAGATTGAAGCTGGCGGCAGCAGTGCCGCCCAGCAGCTTGCTGACGCCGGCCATCAGCGCTGCGGCGAGCAACATCCAGCCGAAGATCACCAGCAGCGACAGCCAGAGCTTGGCGCGGTTGATCCGGCCGTCGAAGCGGAACAGAAACCAGATCCAATCCATGGGCAATCTCCGGACGGCGCGACCGGTCCGGAGATTCGTCGCTGTGGTTGCAGCCGTGGTTCGATCAGTCGCGCAGCAGCTCGTTGATCGAGGTCTTGGAGCGGGTACGCTCGTCGACGCGCTTGACGATCACGGCGCAGGCCGTGCTCGGGCCGATCTGGCCGTTCTTCATCGGCTTGCCCGGCAGTGCGCCCGGCACCACCACCGCGTATTCCGGCACCTCGCCGACGAAGGTCTCGCCGGTCTCGCGGTCGACGATCTTGGTCGAGGCGCCCAGGAACACGCCCATCGCCAGCACCGCGCCCTTGCGCACGATGACGCCCTCGGCGACCTCCGAGCGCGCGCCGATGAAGCAGTCATCCTCGATGATGACGGGGCCGGCCTGCAGCGGCTCCAGCACGCCGCCGATGCCGACGCCGCCGGAGATGTGCACGCGCTTGCCGATCTGGGCGCAGGAGCCGACCGTCGACCAGGTGTCGACCATGGTCGCCTCATCGACATAGGCGCCGAGATTGACGAAGGACGGCATCAGCACGACGTTCTTGGCGATGAAGGCCGAGCGGCGCACGATCGCGCCGGGCACGGCGCGGAAGCCGGCATCGCGAAAACGGTTCTCGCCCCAGCCCTCGAACTTCGACGGCACCTTGTCCCACCACGACGCCTGGCCGGGGCCGCCGGGGATCACGCTCATGTCGTTGAGACGAAACGACAGCAGCACGGCCTTCTTCAGCCACTGGTTGACGCTCCACTTGCCATCCGCAGCCCGCTCGGCGACACGCGCCTCGCCCTTGTCGAGCAGCTCCAGCGCGCTCTCCACGGCGTCGCGCACCTCGCCCTTGGTCGAGGTCGAGACCCCGTCACGGGCGTCGAAGGCGCTGTTGATGGTGGATTCCAGGGCGGACAGTGACATCGGTCGATCCTCGCTTGGTCCCGGGCGGGTCGCCTGGGTCGGTCATGTACGAGCAGGGTGGGGCAGGCGGGCTTTTTCGGAGTTTGGGGCAGGGGAGTCAAGTTCACTCCGCCGTCGTCCCGGACAAGCGGAGCGCCACGCTGTCCGCTCATGCGAAGGCTCTCTCGCGCGAGCGCCGATCCGGGACCCATAACCACAGGGAGATGTGATGGGCACATCCTGAGCCACTAGCGTGCCTCACTCATCCGCCTGTGGTTATGGGTCCCGGGTCAAGCCCGGGACGACACCGAGTTTGGCGGACCGCCGTCGCAACTCATGACCAGCGAGCCGGCCGCTTGTCCGGGACGACGCGGCGAGGATCAGGCAGCCACCAGCCGCTGCAGGAACCCGGTCAAATCGTCCGTGACGTGATCGACATGCGGATCGTCGCGCCCCGCCAGCTCCCAATCCTCGCGCACCACCTCCCTGGTGCCGTCGGGCACCACCAGCACCGTGGTCATGCCGAGGTCGTGCGGCACGACGAGGTTGCGCGCGAGGTCCTCGAACATCGCGGCACGCGTCGGATCGACATCGTGCAGCCCCAGGAATTTGTCATAAGTTTCGCGTGCCGGCTTGGGCGTCAACTCGGCAGCCTTGATGTCGAATACGCCGTGGAAATGATCGGCGATGCCGAGCCGCGCCAGCACGGCGTCGACATGGTCGACCGAGCCGTTGGTCAGGATCAGCTTGCGTCCCGGCAACTGCTCGATCGCAGCCCCCATCGCCGGGTTCGCCTCCAGCGGCGAATGGTCGATCTTGTGCACGTAGGCCAGGAAGTCGTCGGCGTGCACGCCATGTTCGGTCATCATGCCGCGCATCGTTGTGCCGTAACGGCGGTAGTAGTCCTTTTGAATCCGGCGTGCCTCGTCCGCATCGACCTTGAGCCAGTTGGACACGAACTCGCCGATCCGCGCATCCACCTGCTGCCACAGATTGACGTGATGCGGATACAGCGTGTTGTCGAGATCGAACACCCAGGTGTCGACGTGATCGAAGGCGCGGGGGGATTTTGTCATTGTTGCCTCGATCGGTTCTGCCCGGCTGGCGCATCATATTCCGTCGTCGTCCCGGCGAAAGCCGGGACCCATACCGCGGAAGCTATCTTGGGGCACGATGGCTGACGCCGGCGACCCACGCCACGTCCGGTGGTTATGGATCCCGGCGTTCGCCGGGATGACGGCTGAGTTTTTGGCGGTGTTGCAGGCAACATCGACGAGCCCATCACGGCAGCGCAAAGCGCAGCGTCTTGCCGCCGCGGGTGATGTCGACAGCGGTGAAGCCGGTCGCGGTGAAGCCGCGGCTCGGGCAGTCGCCCTGCTCGGTGGTCTCGAACTTGTTCTCGCGCGTGCAGAGCTGCACCAGGCCGCCCCAGTTCAGCGGCTTGTTCTTCAGCTTGATGGTGCGGTTCTCGTCGTCGACCGCCTCCGCAAAGCTGTAGACCTTCTTCGGCTGACCCGTGATGTCCGGATGCAGGCACTTGCCGGCATCGATGCGATACCAGCCGCGGCTGACCACCGTGCGCCCATCATCGGTGCCGACCGCCGCCATCACCTTGTGCGGCGTGTCGTTGCACCAGGTCAACCCGGTCGGCGAGGGCGTCTGCACGGCCTCTACCATGGTCGCGAAAAAACTCGGCTGCGATACGACGTCGGACGACAGGCCTCGGCTCTTCAAAAAGGCGGCGAGCGCAGCCTGCGTCTTCGGCCCGTCGACGCCGTCAATCGGCGAGGCGTCGTAGCCGGCAATGCCGAGCAGCCGCTGGATGCCGGCGAGCCGGGCCTGCTCGTCGTCATACTCCGCGCTCTCGGCGAGATAGGCAATCAGCGTGCCGTCGTCGGTCTTGGTCGGCGTCACCTGCGTGAACGCCGCCGGCGTCTGTCCCGTGCGGCACTGCCGGGCGGCAGCGATGACGAAATTGTCTGATGCCACGCACAGCTGGTCATTGCCGTTCGCGGCGAGCGGCGAGGCGCCATACAGGCTGAGCGCGCGGGCATGAAGGAGGATGCGGTCTGCCGTCAGCGTGCCCTGCAACACCACGCGGCAGGTGGCGGGATCGAGCCGGAACCAGCCGCGCGTCGCGGTCGCCGCCTTCTCGTCGATGCCGATCGCGGCCTCGACGACGTAGCTCATGCGGTTGCAGAGCTTGAGGTCGGCGCGGGCGGGGGTGATCAAGGCGAGAAGTGGCAGGGTGATCAGCAGCGCGTACGTCAACACTGCCGTCATTCCGGGGCGATGCGGAGCATCGAACCCGGAATCTCGAGATTCCGGGTTCGCCTCTTCGAGGCGCCCCGGAATGACGATCCCATCTTGCACTCTCACGGCCCTTATCCGGCGAATGCCCTGCCCATCACTTGTGGATCAGCGTGCCCGTGCCCTGGTTGGTGAACAGCTCGAGCAGCACGGCATGCGATACCTTGCCGTCGAGGATCACGACGCCCTGGACGCCCTGCTCGAGCGCGTAGATGCAAGTCTCGACCTTCGGAATCATGCCGCCCGAGATCGTGCCGTCGGCGATCAGCTTGCGCGCATCCTTGACCGACAGTTCCGGGATGAGCTTCTTCGACTTGTCGAGCACGCCGGGCACGTCGGTCAGCAGCAGCAGCCGCTTGGCCTTGAGCGCGCCTGCGACCGCGCCCGCGAAGGTATCGGCGTTGACGTTGAACGTCTGGCCGTCCTTCGAGGTCGCGAGCGGTGCGAGGATCGGGATCAGCTCGTAGCCGATCAGCTGGTTGAGAAGCGTGAGATCGACCTTGTCGGGTTCGCCGACAAAGCCGAGATCGACCACCTTCTCGATATGGCTGTCGGGATCGACCATGGTGCGGGTCGCCTTGACGGCGCGCACCATGTTGCCGTCCTTGCCGCACAGGCCGACGGCCTTGCCGCCGGCTTCATTGATATAGCCGACCAGCTGCTTGTTGATCGAGCCTGCCAGCACCATCTCGACGATCTCGATGGTCGCGGCGTCGGTGATGCGCAGCCCCGCGGCGAATTCGGAGACGATGCCGAGCCGCTTGAGCATGGTCGCGATCTGCGGCCCGCCGCCATGCACCACCACCGGGTTGATTGCGGTCTGCTCGAGCAGCACGATGTCGCGCGCGAACGCCTTGGCGGTGTCCTCGTCGCCCATGGCGTGGCCGCCATATTTGATGACGATGGTTTCGTCGTCATACTCCTGCATGTGCGGGAGCGCTTCGGACAGGATGCGGGCTTGATCGAGCGGGCTGATGGTGGTCGCGTCGGTCATGTCGGGGGGATCTCGGCTATCGGGACGTCGGGCGCGGTTCTATCCGATTGCCGGGCGGGGCGCAAAGCGCCGGATCAGCCGCGCCGCGGCCACAGCGCCGCGAGGGCGAGAACGAGCCAGCTCGCGATCTGCAAGCTGCCGCCGACCGGCGCCGCGAACGGAAACAGCCGGTCGCCGGTGAACTGCCGCATCAGGAGATCGCCGGCGAAGAGCGCGGGACCCAGCACCAGGCCGAACGCGGCGACGAGTCCGATGCGCCGATGAACCACGCCGCGCTCGGCCAGGGCAACCGCGCCGAGCAGGGCGCAGGCGTGGAACAGCAGCATGGTCGAGGCGGTCGCGAGCCGCGATGCATCGGCATCGTGCGCGGCTTTCGCGGCCAGCGCCACGCCGGCGGCCCCCATCAGCCCGGCGAGCGCGATCAGCAGCCGCCACAGCTTCGTCATGCGCCGCGTTCCTCCAGCAGTCGCGCCATCGCCGCGCGCAGCTCCGGCATGCCGGTGCCCGAGCGGGACGACGTGGCCAGAACCTGCGGGAATGCCGCCGGATGCTTGGCGAGCGCAGCCTCGGTCTCGGCGATGCGGGCCGTGAGCTCGGCCGGCTTGATCTGGTCGGCCTTGGTCAGCACCAGCTGATAGCTGACGGCGGACCGGTCGAGCGTCTTGAGGATGTCCTGGTCGACCTCCTTCAGCCCGTGGCGGGCGTCGATCAGCACATAGACGCGGGCGAGGCTGGCGCGGCCGAGCAGGAATTTGTGGATCAGCTCGGTCCAGGACGCGACCTTGGTCTTGGCGGCAGCGGCATAGCCATAGCCGGGCATGTCCACCAGCCGGAGCGGCGCATAGTCGGGCCCCTCGAAGAAGATCAGCTCCTGGGTCCGGCCGGGCGTGTGCGAGGTGCGCGCCAGCGCGTTCTGGCCGGTCAGCGCGTTGATCAGGCTGGACTTGCCGACATTGGAGCGGCCGGCAAAGGCGACCTCGATCGCCCCCATCGGCGGCAGGCTCTCGATCGACGGCGAGGCGTGCGTGAAGCGCCACGCCTGCGCAAACAGCTTGCGGCCCTTTTCGATCAGGCGCTCATCGATGTCGCTGCTGGTGGTCGTCATAGCTTTCGCCTCTCCGTCATACCCGGGCTTGCCCCGGGCATCCACGTCGTCATTGCCGGCTCTCAAGACGTGGATGGCCGGGACGAGCCCGGCCATGACGCAAACTTTCATCGCTTCAGCGGGTGAACTCTCACGCCGCGGTCCTCGTCACGCCGGCTTCTTCTTGAACGTGCCCTTGATGTTGTCGAACAGCTCCACCTTCACGCCGTTGCGGCGCATGATGAAGCCCTGCTGCAGCACCGACAGCGTGTTGTTCCAGGCCCAGTAGATCACGAGACCGGCCGGGAAGCCCGCGAGCATGAAAGTGAAGATCAGCGGCATCCAGTTGAAGATCATCGCCTGGGTCGGATCCGGCGGCGTCGGGTTCAGCTTCATCTGGAACCACATCGTGATGCCCATGATGATCGGCCAGATGCCGAGCGCGAGGTAATGGCCGAACAACGGCAGCT
Source organism: Bradyrhizobium sp. SZCCHNS2022 (assembly GCF_032377575.1). Taxonomy (NCBI): domain Bacteria; kingdom Pseudomonadati; phylum Pseudomonadota; class Alphaproteobacteria; order Hyphomicrobiales; family Nitrobacteraceae; genus Bradyrhizobium; species Bradyrhizobium sp. SZCCHNS2022. Next base: position 6,538,515 of record NZ_JAUHHZ010000001.1, read on the forward strand.
GCGTCGGATCGAACGGGATCAGGCCGAACAGCGTGAACAGGTTGGTCGGATCCGGCGCCGAGAGGTCCTTGATCCAGCCGTAGAACGGCGCGTGCCGCATCTCGATGGTGACGAACAGCACCTTGTAGAGCGAGAAGAACACCGGGATCTGCAGCACGACCGGAAGACAGCCGGCGACCGGGTTGATCTTCTCCTTCTTGTAGATCTCCATCATCTCCTGCTGCTGCTTCATCCGGTCGTCCGGATAGCGCTCCTTGAGCGCCTGCAGCTGCGGCTGGATCGCCTTCATCTTGGCCATCGAGGCGTAGGACTTGTTGGCGAGCGGGAAGAACAGGAGCTTCACCAGCACCGTCACCAGCAGGATCGAGATGCCGAAATTGCCGAAGAAGCGGAAGAAGAAGTCGAGCGCCAGGAACATCGGCTTGGTCAGGAAGTAGAACCAGCCCCAGTCGATCAAGAGATCGAAATGGTTGAGCCCGAGCTTCTGATTGTAGCCGCCGAGGCCGCCGAGCGGGAAGTTGATGCCGACGACGCCGGCCTCCTTGGCGCCGGCGAACAGCCGGGTCGAGACGGATGCCGAGCCGCCGGCTGGAACCGTCTGCGGGTTCTCGACATAGTCGGTCTGGTAGCGATGCTGGTTGTCGACCAGCTTCGACGAATAGTTCGCCTGCAGCCGCGCATCCGTCATCGGCAGCAGCGCCGTCGCCCAATATTTGTCGGTGATGCCGAGCCAGCCATTGGTGACGTCGAACTTCGCGGCCTTGTCTTCGTCGATCTTCTTGTAGGTGTATTCCTGCAGGCCCTTCTCGCCGAGATAGCCGATCAGGCCTTCATGCAGGATGTAGTAGCCCGACACGTGCGGCGTGCCGTGGCGCGAGATCAGGCCATACGGGTACAGCGTCACCGGCGTGTTGCCGGCGTTGGTGACGTCGTCCTTGATCGTGAAGAGATAGTGATCGTCGACCGAGATGGTGCGCTGGAAGGTCAGACCGTCGCCGTTGGTGGTGGTCAGCTTGACCGGCGTCGACGGCGTCAGCGCGTTGGAGCCGTCCTGCTGCCAGACCGTGTTCTGATCGGGCACCTGGACCTTGGCGCCGGCGGCGTTGACCCAGCCGAATTCCGCATAATAGGGCTCGGCGGTGCTGGACGGCGAGAACAGCACGATGGCCGGCGACTTCGGATCGACCGTCTCGCGATACTGTACGAAGGCCAGATCGTCGATGCGCGCGCCCTTGAGCGAGATGCTGCCGGTGAGGCGCGGCGTGTCGATCTTGACGCGCGGCGTGGCGGCGATCGCAGTCTCGCGCGGCATCACGCCGCTGGCGCTGGGCGCTGCGCCGCCCGGTGCGCTCGGGCTGCCCGACGCCGCCGCTCCCGGCTGCGGCGTGGCAGACGGCGCGGTGCTGTCGGACTGCGCGGCCGGTGCCTGCTTCTTGGCAAGCTCGGCCTGCATCTGCGCGCGCTGCCGCTCCTTCTCCATCTGCGGGCCATTGTAGAAGACCTGCCAGAGGATCAGCACGAGGCCGGACAGGATGACGGCGAGGATGGTGTTGCGATTGTCGGTCATCGTTTTCTTATCGTCTCGTCATTCAATCCGGTTTCACGGGAATGCGCGTCCGGTGCGGGAGCATTGCGCCTGTGCGCATCCGATGGCTTGCGCGGCTGCGGCTTGGCCTGCGGCCGGTCGAGGCGGCGAAGCGTCGCCTGGAGATCGTCGAGCATGGTCTGGAAATCGCGCGACAGCGCATCGCGTCGGCCGATCAGCACATAGTCGCTGTGCGGCCGTAGCGACAGGGGATCGAGCCGTTTCACAAGCTCGCGCAACCGCCGACGGATGCGATTACGCTCCGTGGCGGTGCCATTCTTCTTGGTGACGGTAAAGCCGATCCGGATCGCGCCCTGGTCCGCGCGCTCGCGCCGCTGGACCACGAAGGCAGGGCTGTTCGCCCGCACGCCATCGGCAACGGCGAGGAAGTCCGCCCGCTGCCGCAGCCGATCCATGATGGAAATCTCCGGGACGACGCCCTGGCTTCAGGCGCTGAGACGCTTACGGCCCCGGGCGCGACGCGCGGCAAGGACCTTGCGGCCGCCGGTGGTGGCGAGACGGGCGCGGAAGCCGTGACGGCGCTTGCGCACCAGTTTGCTGGGTTGATAAGTCCGCTTCACGGGTCGTTCTCCGCTGACGGGCAATTTGCCAGTTGACAACTTGCCGGCTTGAAATGTCGAGGATGTCCGGTGATGCTTGCTGGCCCAAAGCGGACCGCTGCCGGCCCTGAAATCGAGCCGCCCCGGACAAGCCGGGTCATCGCGGACAGTTGGCGCGGCTTATAAGGGAGCGTCCTGCCTTCGTCAATCGCGGCAAGGCGTCGCCGAGGAGAGCTCGGCGGGAGCGGCAGCAGCGCTCATCAAGGCCCTGGTAACACGCACCGGGGCAGCGTCGGCCCGGGATGACACAAGCCCAGGATGACACAAGGTGGCACGAGAACAGAACCCGCGATCACGGGCAGGATGGTCGAGAATGACCGCCGCGCTTCGGGGTTCATGGAGCAGGGGGCACGGGAGGAAGCAGGGCGGTCGTGAGATTGCGGGTTCCATTATGAACGATTTGGAAACCTCAACATGAGCGATCCGTAATTTGACCGGACTCCGGTGCAGTCCCATCTTGCGGACCCGTAAGGGTGGGGGTGTCTCTTACAAGGGCGATACGTGACAGAGAGCGACAACCAGCCGATCCTGGAGCGTCTGCGACCCAAGCGGTCGCGTCGCCTCGGCTTGTCCGGAAAGCTGCTGCTGCTGACGATTCCACTGGTGATGATCGCGGCCGTTCTGGTTTACGTGCCTGCGATCGCCAACTTCTGGACCAACCGCCTCAACGATCGCCTCGCTGCGGCCAATACCGCCGCGCTGGTGCTCGATGCCGCCCCCTCCGGCATGGTGCCGGATTCGCTGGCGCGCCAGATCCTGACCTCGATCAACGCGCGCGGCGTCGCGATCAAGATGGGCCAGCAGCGCCGTCTGCTCGCCAGCGCCGACCTGCCGGCGTCGATCGATCATGACTTCGACATGCGCGACATGACGGTGTGGTCGTCGATCGTCAACTCGCTGAAGATGATGACCGAGACCGGCGATCACACCATGCGCGTGATCGGGCCGGCGCCGGGCCGCGCCCAGTTCATCGAGGTCGTCACCGACGAGAAGCCGCTGCGCAAGGCGATGTACCGCTTCTCGCGCAACCTGCTCGGCGTGTCGCTGCTGCTCGCGATGCTGACCGCGGCGCTGGTCTATCTGGCCCTGCATTATCTGTTCGTCCGGCCGATGCGGCGCCTGACCGCGAGCCTGGTCGGCTTCCATGAGAATCCCGAGAGCGCGGCGCGAATCATCGTGCCCAGCCAGCGCTCCGACGAGATCGGCGTCGCCGAGCGCGAGCTCGCCGACATGCAGCGCGATCTCGTCTCGATGCTGCATCAGAAGAGCCGGCTGGCGGCGCTCGGCCTTGCCGTGTCCAAGATCAATCACGATCTGCGCAACCTGCTGGCGTCGTCGCAGCTGCTGTCCGACCAGCTCGCCAGCGTGCCCGATCCGCGGGTGCAGCGTTTCGCGCCGAAGCTGATGCGCTCGCTGGAGCGGGCCATCGCGTTCTGCCAGTCGACGCTGTCCTACGGCAAGGTCCAGGAGCCGGCTCCGGACCGCCGCATGGTCGTCGTCGAGCAGGTGGTCGCCGAGGTGCGGGAGACCGCCGGCCTCGCACCCGACGCTTCGATCACCTGGATCAGCGCGATCGAGCGCGGCCTGAAGATCGACGCCGACCCGGACCAGCTGTTCCGCGTGCTGCTCAACCTCGTGCGCAATGCGGCGCAGGCCCTCGACAGCCTCTCTGCGGATGCCGGCGTTCGCCAGATCCGCATCACCGGCCGCCGCGAGGGGGCGGTGACCATTTTGGAGGTGTCCGATACCGGACCCGGTGTGCCGGCCAAGGTGCGCGAGCACCTGTTCGAGGCGTTTCGCGGCGCCGGCCGGCCCGGCGGTTCCGGCCTCGGCCTCGCCATCGCGGCCGAGCTGGTCCGCGCCCATGACGGTGACATCCAACTGGTCGAGGGCACCCTGGGCGCGACGTTCCGAATCACGGTTCCCGACCGGCCGGTCGAGCTGCAGACGTTCTGGACCGAGCGCGCCAGCGCCTGACCCGGCGTGCAGCGGGGCGCCTGAGGGGCAGCCCTTCAAAAAAGGCGCATAAATTGTCCCGCTCCAGCCTTGCCAAGCGGCCTCCGAGCCGTTAGTCAGAGGCCCTTCGCGAGGCCTGCCGGCGTTTGCCGCTCCGGCCTTCCGGGATCCGGCTCATGCGGCTCGGACCCCGCCAACAGCGAAAAACGCGCCCGTAGCTCAGCTGGATAGAGCATCAGACTACGAATCTGAGGGTCGGACGTTCGAATCGTTCCGGGCGCGCCATTCGCCGATGATATCCCACCCATTGAATTGCCGATCCCGTCCGCTCCGATCGATGTCCAACGGGTCATGTTATGTGACGGGGCCGCAGTAGGTCCGTCTTGAGCCGTTTCTGGTCAGAGCTCGCGTACGGGCTGTCGCCCTATGTGCCGGGCGAGCAGCCGCAGATCCCCGGTCTCGTCAAGCTCAACACCAATGACTGCCCGTTCGGGCCGTCGCCGAAGGCGATCGAGGCGATCCGAGCCGCCGCGGCCGATCCGTTGCGGCTCTATCCCGATCCGCAGGCGATGCGGCTCGCGAGGGATCGAACGGCACCGACTTTTGCTTCGCCTTGCGAAACGGGAGCACGAAGCTCAACACCGTCAGCGCCATCAGCGCGCTCAGGAACATTGTCAGGGAGACGTCACGCCACACCGGGCCGGTCCCCGTCGCGCGTCGTTAGGGATATCGTCACGGCTTGCGTCCTCGCGCGCTCGCCGACATCAGGCGCGCTCATGTGGAGCGCGCTCAGACATAGTCCACGCTGACGCGGGTGTCGCCGCCGATGACGAGATATTCGCCTTCGCCTTTCAGCGCGTGCGACGTCAGCAGGCTGTTGAAGAACACGACCTTGCTGACGGGAATCCGCGCGGTGAGGATCATGTCGCCGAAGCAGCTGGCGGTGTCGCGGTCCGAGGAGAACGACACGAGATTGTTGAGCCGCATCACCGCCTCGCGGCGCGTCGTCTGCTCGATGATCCAGTGCTCGTCGAACGAATTGATGCCACGATGGAGCGTCAGATGCGTCTCGTCCGGGAAGGCGAAGCGGCGGATCGCCCATTGGCAGAACTCGAACAGCAGGTCGAGCTGCACCCAGATCGCGTTGTTGTGGAAGCGGCTCGACATCTTCTCTTCCACATAGCTCGTCCAGGCCCCGGCTCGCCACGCGCTCGATGATCTCTTTGTGGTAGGACGGGCTGAGGCCGAACCGGCTTTCGACCCAGCCCTTCAGGACGGCGCCTTCCGGGCCGTTGCTGTCGAACCCCCAGCCCTGGATCAGCCGCAGGAACGAGGAACGGAAGCGCCTTTGCCCGGCGCGCTGCTCCGGATCGAGGCCGAACATCGCCATCATGTAGCTGGAGAAGGCCTGGCCGGCCTCGCCGAGATCCTCGGCCTGATCGAGCATCGTGAACAGGCTGGGGTTCATCTCGGTGACGCCCCAGATGTGCAGCGGCACCGCGCTGTCGTTGAAGGCGCAGCTCGCCAGCCATTCCGAGGGGCGCCCCACGAGATTGGTCGAATGGCCGATGCCGCGCCGTGTCGGCTGTGCTGCGTCGCTCATGGCCGGCATGATGCCGCGCCGCATGCGAACAGGAAAGGCTTTGGTATCAACCGCGGCGCCGAGCGATTGATTATCAGCTGCAGCCGCCGCAACCGCCGCCGCCACCATCGCCGCCCCCGCACCCTCCGCCGCCGCAGCCACCCCCATTGCCGCCGAGGGCTTTCGAGGTCGCGAGCACCGACGCATAGGCGGTGCCGGACAACACCATGGCGCCCGTCAGTGCCACGGCGAGCAGCAGCTCATGCTCGCGTGGTGCACGTGCTGCACGCGCGTGGGAGGCCTCGTAGCTCTTCAATGCGTCTTCGCCGGCGCGGGTTCGCAGCGGCGCGGATGCGAGCGGCAGCGTCGCGAACACGGTGCCACCGAGGAGAAACATCAGAAATTCGACATCGTGGTGCCGCGCGTGGCCCACGACCGCCTTGACGATGCCAAACAGCATGAGAGCGCCGACGAACGGCAGCACCGAGCGGCGGAAGGCGCTCATCTGCGCGCTGCTCGGGCAGTAGCCCAGGGTCCGAAGACGCTGCTGAAGGCGCCGGGCGAGCGGCTCCAGTGCAGTCTGGAATTGCTCCCGCGTCATGTCGGGCTGGAGCGCGAGGCGGGGCGGCTGCTTGATCAGAGCCGCCAGCGGCGCCTGGTCTGAGACCGTGATCTTGTGGTCGCCGGATGTGAAAGTGACGGCGTTCTGCACGGCGAGCCCGAGCAGCACGGCATCGCCGAGCCGGCGATCGCCGCCAGCCAGATAGGCCAGCTCCAGCTCGCTCAGGGGCTGGATCACCGAAGCTGCCGGACCGATCGTCCGTCGCCACCGATACGCGATCCAGAACAATAGGGCTGCGCTGCCGACATACAGCATGATGAACGGGCCGGCAGTCCAGTCGAACGGATTGAGTGGCAAGCAATCATCTCCTCAACAGTCGCCGCAGCCATGCGCGCGGCCGCGGCAGGGTGAGCCAATCTCTACGGTCGGCGACGAAATAGCGCGGGCCGGCGAAACGGATATGTGTCGCAGGCCACAGATCGGGGCTGGGCGGCCCGAAGAAGCGTTCGTGCAGCGCCAGGGTCTCGGCATATTGGCGGCGGTAGGTCATCTGCGCGTCCGGCCCGCCCGGGGTCGGATCATGATGCAGCGGGGACTGCAGCCGCTCACCGCACCACATGGTCCAATAGTCGCGCGAATAGATCAGGTGCTGATGCCAGACCTCGTCGACCACCTCGCTCGGCGTCACCGGCGTCGGTGACACCATCGCGAGGAAGCAGAACCGGCGATAGGCCTCGATGGCGGCGCGGGCCTCGTCGAGGCTCCAGCCATGATCGCGCGCCAGACGCTGGGTGAAGTTGAACGGTGTGCCCGGCTCGAAATCATGCGCGGCGATGCGCCGCCATAATTCCTGTCGCGCAGGCGTCCAGTCCGGCTCGCCGGCCCGGACATCGACCTTGAGCTGCGCGCGCTGTACCGAAGGGTCTCGGAGATCGTGCACGGCTGGACGATAGCATGGCAGCGCGCCGAGTTCCATGGGGGGGCCGCAGGCTGGTCCAATTGGGCGTCAGCCGCCCAGGCGCACCCTGGTCTGTGCCAATTTGCGCCACTCGGCGTCGAGCCGCGCGGCGAGGTCGCGCGCGGCATCGGGTGACAGCAACTGCGCGATGGCCGGTGCCTCGATCGGGTCGACCGCGGGGAGCGTGGCATAGCCGAGATTGGCTAGGCTCGTGCGGAGCGGCGGGTGGGTCGAATCCGGGTCCTCCATCGGCTCCTCGCCCATCGTCTTGGCCGCGGCAGCGGCGAGCGCGTCATGGTCACGGATGGCGGCGAGATGGCTGGACATGCGCTGCAGCGGCGTGGCCGGCAGGCTGATGGCGCCGAGCATGTCGGTCTCGAGGGGCGCAAAGACCAGCTCGCGCAGCCTCGCCGCGCCGCCGGCGATCAGCACGAGCGATCGTGCCATCTCGGCGGGTCCCATCAGCGCCGCCGCGCGCCGGTCTGCGGCCAGCTCGTTCTGGCGTGACAGTGCGCGATACTCCCTGTTGACCCATTCGAGCACCGCGCGCAGCAGAAATGCCGCGATCCGGCCGGTGACGGTGCGATCGGGGTTCGCGTAGTGGAGAACGTTCTCGCAGGCGCGCAGAAAGTCGAACAGATTGCCAGAGCCGGTGATGTGACGCAGCTCGGCATGGGCGACCTCATGGGCGATAGTGGCGCGGATGGCCCGCTCGTCGAGGATCATCAACAGCGGCAGTCCGACGGTCATCGTGACGTGCTGGCGGAAGATGCCGGCATAGGAGCGCGCTTCGCCAATCGACGCGTTGAAATCGGCGTCGAAGCGCAGGCTGCGTCTCGGCTTGGCGAAGGCCGGGTCGAGCTCCCGCCAGATTCGCCACAGCGCGGGCGCCGTCGCTTCGTCCAGGACGTTGCTCCGGTCGCGCCGCGCTGGCACGAACAGGATTCCGAGCGCCAGCGCGACGGCAGCCGCGATCACGCAGAACATGATGGGCGCGGTGGCCAGCACAAACCGCGTAGAGTGGTCCAGCGCGAGCAGCCAGATGAAGAGCAATCCGCCAGCCAGCCCGACCAGGGGCAGAACCGCATAGCGGCCGAGCAACAGGATGGATGTCAGAACAAGGCGCTTCATCGATGTCCCATGCGATCGGAGCCGTTGACGGCTCGCACATCATCCGTCTCTTTCGATGGCCGTGATCCGAAAGTCGCCCTGCGCGTCGAGCAGCCGCTCGAAGGTAGCTGACAGTTCGTCCTCGGCCAGCATCTTGTTGCGGCGGAAGAGATGGTCGCGCAGGCTCCGGCGTTTGTTGATCGCGATGATCCAGTGAAAATCCTGATCCGACTCCGGCTCGCCGCCGGCGCCGAGCATGTAGGACCAGTTCGCCGTGTAGGCATACCAGCCCCAGTCTTCGCGGGGTCTGTCGTATCGTAGCCCAGCGTCCGGAGTTCGGAGCACAGCCACGCCAGGACAGCCTGTCCTGGAATCGGGTTGCTCGGCGGCAGGATCGAAGCGGTCAGTGATGACATAGATCAGATGATGCGCCATGTCGCTCCCGCTTGCCTGTTTCCTGTCAGCTGCCTCGGGCTCCGAGCTACACGCCACCGTCCTCCGGGCGCACCAGCTTGATGTCCTGCGCCGCGGCCCACGACCAGATGTCCTGGCGCTTCAGCGCCGTCGCCATCAGCTCGGGAAACTGGTGCGGCGTGCAGGCGAACACCGGGCAGCCGAGCGAGGCCAGGATCGCGGCGTGCTTGGCGTCGTAGGCCGGGCGGCCGTCGTCGTTCAGCGCCAGCAGCACGATCAGGTTCACGCCGGACGACACCAGCGCCTTGGCGCGCGCCAGCATCTGCTCGGCGATGCCACCCTCGATGAGGTCGCTGATCAGCACCATGTGCGTCCGTGTCGGCTCATGCACCAGCCGCTCGCAATAGGCCAGCGCCTGGTTGATGTCGGTGCCGCCGCCGAGCTGCACCGAGAACAGCACCTCGACCGGATCGGCCAGCTCCTCGGTGAGATCGATGATGTTGGTGTCGAATACCACGAGCTTCATCGCGATCGCCGGGATCGAGGCCAGCACCGCGGCGAAGATCGAGGAGTAGACGACGGAGGTGCCCATCGAGCCCGACTGATCCACGCAGAGGATGACCTCCTCCAGATTCGTCCGCCGCGACGCGCGGGCGTGGCCGATCAGGGTCTCCGGAACGATGGTGCGATGCTCGGCCTGCCAGTGGCGCAGGTTCTTCCCGATGGTGCGCGGCCAGTCGATGTCGCCGGGACGCGGACGCCGGGTGCGGCGGCGGCGGTCGACCGCGCCACGGATGGCCTCGGTGGTGCGCGTGTCGAGCTTCTCCATCAGCTCCTTCACGACCTTGGCCACCACCTCGCGCGCCGTCGCCTTGGTTTTCTCGGGCATGACCGAGCGCAGCGCCATCAGGTCGGCGACGAGATGCACGTCGGCTTCGAGAGCGGCGAGAAACTCCGGCTGCAGCAGCATCTCCTTCAGGCCGAGCCGCTCGAACGCGTCCTTCTGGATCACCTGCACCACGGGCGCGGGAAAGAACTCCCTGATGTCGCCGAGCCAGCTCGCCACGCGCGGCGCCGAGCCGCCGAGCCCGCCGCGGCGGCCGCCGCTGCGTTTGCCGCCGGCGCCGGCGTCATATAGCCCGGCCAGCGCCGCATCGAGCCGGCGGTCGCGATCGGACAGGCCGGCCTGGTCGTCGCCACCGAGAACGAGGCGCCAGCGGCGATTGCGCTCGGCCTCCGCATCACTTCTCATGTCGGTCATCCCTTCATCGGCCGGTCCGCGCCAAGGATCGTCAGCAGCAAGGGCAGCGCTGCGTCGAAGCCGGCCGCGCTGGACGGCAACGGCGCCAGCGGCTGCAACGGCGCGGCGTCGGTCGCCGTCGACATGGCGGTCGGACGCTGCCTTTCCAGCTCATCGAGCAGCCGCCGCCGCTCGCTGCGGTCGAAGCCCGCAAAGGCGCGGCGCATCACCGGCAGCAGATTGTTGAACGCCTCGTCGTCGATCGCCGCCAGCCAGGCGTCGATGATCCGGCGCAGCGCCTGGTCGTGCAGCAGCACCTGGCCGCTCTGGCCGAGGAAGCCGTCGAGCCAGTCGCCGGCCTCCAATGTCGGCACGCTGTGCGACAGCGCGCGCGAGAGTGCCAGCGCGGTCTGCTCGGGCCGGACGATGCCGTGATCGTACAGCGCGCGGCTCGCCAGTCCCTTCAACAAGGGATGTGCCGAAGTGTCGTTGGCGACGAGCGTCAACGCGCGCCGCCATCCCTCGCGCAGGCCGGTGTCCTCGATCAGGCCGATCGCGGCGTCGAGCCGCGCCAGCTTGCCGCGCAGATCAGCCGCGACGTCCGCCTGCAGGCTGCGGCAGGCATAGACGAGGCCGGCGCAGATCGTCTCGACCAGGCTGATCACGAGGAGGCGCAGCGCCTCTGTCGGCAGCGCCCGCGCGGTGCCGTAGCGCAGGATCTCGGCGAGCGGCGGCACGGCTTCGGTGAGAGTGGCGACGTCGCTGGTCGCCGCCGAGCGCTGTTGCAGCAGCGCGATCGTGGTCTCGGCGGCCTCGCTCAGACCGGCCTCGAGACAGCCGCTCACGATGGCGGCGACCGTGTTCAGCGACGCCGCCGCTTGCGCGCTGCTCACCGCGGCGTTGCCGGCGGCCTGCGCGACCGTCGTGCCATGGACCAGCGCCTCGACCAGACGCACTGAGAATTCCGGCTCCCAGCGCAGCCGCCAGTTCTCGCGAAAGGTGCCGCGACTCTGCCCCGAGCCCTGCAGCCGTCCCCACGGCACCTGGATCAGCGCGAGACGATGCAGCAATTGCGATTTCGCAAGGCCCGCCTCGCTGCGCAGGTCGAGCGCGATGTCGCTGTCGAGCGCCTCGGGCTTGAGCTTCAGCTTGCGCTGCCAGCGCGCGAGATCGGCGGCCAGCGGCACCTGCGGCACGCTGTCGTCGATCTCGCCGACACGCTGGCCGATGATCAGCTGCTGCTCGATCAGGCGGAACAGTGCGGTCTCGCCCTCGCAGAGTGTGGCGAGGCTCGCCTCGCGCATCTCTGCGAGGCCAGGCAGCGCGACGTCGCGCAGCGCGGCGAGCGTGATCGCCAGCCGCGACGCTTCGATCACGGCGGCCGTCGATGCCGGCCGGCCGTTCCGGCGCAACAGCTCGGCGACGCGTGCCTGCCAGCGCGTCGTGAAGCCGGTCGCGTCGGGCGCGGCGACCTGACGATGCTGCAATCCCTGCCAGAGATGCGCGTACCAGCCGGGAGAGATCACGCCGGCGCCATAACCGGAGCTGGCGGCGAGCCGCGTCTCGGTCCACGGCACCCATGTCGCGGTCACCTTGATCTGCGGCAATCCCTTCAGCAGGGCGCGATCGTCCTTCAGGGCGACCTTCTTGCGCAGCGCCGGCACGTGCCAGGCGCCGCACACGACGCCGACAGGGCCTTCGTGCTCGCTCAGCGCAGCGGCGATTTGCAGGCGCATGTGCGCTTCGCGACGCAGCTCGCGCTGGGCCTCGTCGGCGGGCTGATAGGGCAGCGGATCGATCGTCTCCCGCAACGTCGTGATCGCAGCTTCCAACGCGGCAAAGATCTCCGGTCCATGCGTGCCCTGTTCGACGATCGCGTTCCACCAGGACTCGCTGTCGTCATAGCCGGCGAGCGTGGCGAGATAGGCCAGCGGGTCGCGCCGGATCTGTGCCAGCTCCGGGTCGGTGGGCTCGGGCGGATCTTGCGCAGTCGCGTCGGCGTCCTCAGGCGTGGCCTTGCCTTCATCATCCTCCTGCTTCGCCGCCTTAGCCCGTTCGGCGAGCCGATGCGACGCCGGCAGATCGATGAAGCGGACCGGTCGCTGCTTTGCCAGCGCCCAGCGGATCGCCTGCCATTCCGGCGAGAACACCGCGAACGGGAAGAAGCTGGCATTGCTCGCGTCATCCTGCGCATGGACCAGCAAGGCGATGGGCGGCACCATCGCCGGCGATGCGGCGAAGGAGATCAGCTCATCGGCGTCGGGCGGCCCTTCGATCAGCACGACCGCCGGATCGGCGGCGTCGAGCGCCGCCAGCACCGCGCGCGCCGAGCCCGGTCCATGATGACGGATGCCGAGGAGGTGCAGACGATCGGGCGAGGCTGCGGCCACGTCACATCACTTCGCGGATGGCGCCATAGAGATCGGCCCACGGCTTGCGCTCGCGCACCACGGTCTCGAGGTATTCCTGCAGCACGACCTTGTCCTGCACCGGGTCCTTGACGATTGCGCCGACCAGATTGGCGGCCATCGCCTGCGCGTCGATCACACCCGAGCCGAAATGCCCGGCCTCCGCCCATGCGCCGATCGTCACCGCGATCGCTTCCGCCGTCGACAGCGAGCCGGACGGTGATTTGAGCTTGAGACGGCCATCCAGCGTCTGGCCGTCGCGCAGCTCGCGGAACACGGTGACGATGCGCATGATCTCCTGGTCGGCGGGCGCGATCTTCGGCAGCTCCAGCCCGCCGCCGATCTCGCCGACGCGCTTGGTGACGATCTTGACCTCCTCATCCAGGTCGGCCGGCAGCGGCAGCACCACCACATTGAACCGCCGCTTCAACGCCGAGGACAACTCGTTGACGCCCTTGTCCCGCGCGTTGGCCGTCGCGATCATGTTGAAGCCGCGCGTGGCATGAATGGAATCGTTGATCTCCGGGATCGGCATCAGCTTCTCCGACAGCACGGTGATCAACGTGTCCTGCACGTCCGAGGGCATGCGGGTCAGCTCCTCGAAGCGGACGATCCGCCCGGCCTCCATCGCGCGCATCAGCGGCGTCGCCACCATCGCCTCACGTGACGGACCTTTCGCCAGCAGCAGCGCGTAGTTCCAGCCATAGCGGATCTGGTTTTCGTCGGTGCCGGCCGTGCATTGCACGATCATCTCGGAGGACCCTGAGATCGCCGCGGCGAGATGCTCGGACACCCAGGATTTCGCGGTGCCGGGCACGCCGAGGATGAGAAGCGCGCGGTCGGTGGCGAGCGTCGCCACCGCGGTCTCGATCAGCCGGCGGTTGCCGATATATTTCGGCGAGATCTCGACGCCGGATTTGGTGCGGCCGCCCATCAGATAGGTGACGACCGCCTGGGGCGACAGCCGCCATTGCGCCGGCCGTGCCCGCGTGTCCTCCTGCGCCAGCGCATCGAGCTCATGCGCATGGAGTGCCTCGGCGGATCGGCGCAGCTGAGTGTCGGCGGGGCTCGCAGCGGGCGTGGTCATGGGTGTGCTCCAGGCATCATGTGTGGCGCTGCGGTCGGCAGCGCGAGAACGAGGTCGGCGAAATCCCTCGCCGCCCGCGCGGAGGCGGGGGACAGCGGCGCAAGCGAGGCGACGAAGGCCGGCATCGTCGCGTGCGGCATCAGCGCGGCCATCAGCACGAGACGGCCGTCATCCTTCTGCGCCGCAGGCGTCGTTGCGTCGGCAATGTCCTTCACCGCTTTCTGCCAGGTCGACGACGCGATCAGGCGCTCGGCTGTCGCCGGCGCGAGCGGCCGGCGGGCTTTCGCGGCAAGCGACATCAGCGCGTAGCCGTGCAACGACTCGCTGGCGTCGAGGTGTACGCCGATGATGTGCATCACCACGTCGTCATCGCCTTCGGCCGCGGCGGCATCCATCAGCAGCATGAGCACGCGGTGCTCGCGCGGCGGCAACGCGGCGATCAGCGCCTCCTGTGGCACACCGACGGCCGCAGCCAGCGCAGAGAGCTGCAATCCGCCGAACAGCCGCTCGCGCAGCGCCTCGGCTTCCTGCCATTTCAGGCCGTCGATCGGCAGGGTGAATGTCAGGGTCGATCCCGAGCCGAGCCCGATTTTCGCCAGGAACGAGCCTACGCGCTTGAAGCATCGCGCGGCCTCGATGAGCCGGGTGCCGCCTTCATCGCGATCGGCGATGCGTGTCAGCAGTTGCGCGGCGATCTGCTTGACGCTGTCGGCGCGATCGCTGGCGAGGCTCTCCAGGAACGGCTTGTCCTCCGGGCCGAGGCCGACCACCAGCGCATCGAGCAGCGCGCCGCGGACCGGCGCCGGCTCGCTCTTCCACACCGACTCGATCAGCGCGCGGCCGGCTGCGGCATCGTCGCGGCGTATCCCCGCAACGAAGGCACGGCGCTGCGCCTTCGGGAAGGTGGTCCAGTTGTCCGCGGTGATGCGCTCGAAGAACAGGCCCTTCGCCGCATCCTCATCGGAGTCGGAGGCGATCAGCGCGAGAAAGGCGCGTTCGGCGAGACCTTGTCCCTCGGCCTCAGCCTTGATGTGAGCGGCGAAATCCGGCAGATCGAACGGATGCAGCCGGCAACCGGCGCCATGGATCCGGCGCAGCGCCAGCGGGAGGACGTTCGAGGCAATCGCCTTCTCGACGCTGCGCGCCAAGCCCTTGAGGGCGCGCCGCGCCGGCTCCGGCAGGATCGGCCGCGCATCCTGGTGCAGCCGCTGCGCGGCATCGGGGACGGGATCGATGACCGGAGACGGTGCGCCGGCAAAGCGCTGCCATTGCGCGATCAGCGCGAGCAGGGGCAGCGCCGGCTCGCGTCCTCGCGGCAGCAATTCGGCGAGCTCCGACGGCACGGTCAGCGGCTGCCGCACGAGGCCGAGCAGGAACGATTGGCGCAGCCGGGCATGGATTTGCGGATCGATCGCACTGGCCATCGTCAGTCCTCGTGATGCCAGCGGCCCAGCGGCGTGTCGGCGGCGAGCACCTGGGCGGTCCGGCCGTCCCACAGACATAGCAGCGACACGTCGTCGAGGCCGAGCAGCGGCAGCAGCCGATCGAATTGGCTGCCCTCGACCGCGATCGCCGCGCCGCTGACGTCTGCGATCCCCAGCGCATTCTTGCCGGCGGTCCGCAGCGCAACGTTGGACAGCAGCAACGGCCAGCGATCGAGCCATGGCAGCGCAGCCAATCGCGCCGCGTAGTCCTGCAGCGCCGGCGCGAGGCCCGGCAACGATTGCGGCCAACGCGCAGCGGCGGCCGTCTTGCGGCTGGCCAGCAGCCCGCGTAGCGGCGCCGCCGACGGATAGAACACGACCTCGCCTTCGATGAACTCGCCGGGCGAGAACGGAAAACCCGCACCGCCGCCGGACACCTGCACGAAATCGATCAGCACCGCCGCGCGCGGCTGGCTGATGTCGGTGCTTGCATTGATCATCCAGGTTTCGAGCCTGCGCAGCCTGTCCGGTTGCACCTCGGAC
The DNA here is from genome assembly GCF_032377575.1 of Bradyrhizobium sp. SZCCHNS2022. NCBI lineage: Bacteria > Pseudomonadati > Pseudomonadota > Alphaproteobacteria > Hyphomicrobiales > Nitrobacteraceae > Bradyrhizobium > Bradyrhizobium sp. SZCCHNS2022. Next base: position 6,554,004 of record NZ_JAUHHZ010000001.1, read on the forward strand.
AGATTGGCGGCGACGATCCACACGCTCGTCACGCGAGGCGCCGTCGTATCGGCGAGCAGCTCCTCGCGCCGCACCGACCAGCCGACCGCGCGGCGGACATCGTCGCGCAGCGGCGCCGGCAACCGGTCCTGATGCCGGTAGGCCGAGGCGATCAGGGCCATCGCGCCCAGCCGCTCGATGGCGAGATCGGCGCGGCGCTCCTCACCGACGCGAAACAGCTCGGTGCCGAGCTGATCGAGCCGCGCGGCCAAGCCGCCGGCCTTGGCGTCCACCAGCCGCGTCGACAGCGTGCGCGCGGCGGAGCCTACGCGGGCGGCGAAATCGGCGAGGCCCTGATTGAGCTGATCGGCGATCCAGCGATCGAGCTCGTCGAGGCCGGCGAGGATCGCCCCCTCGCGCTCGGCCTTGATGCGCTCGCGCTGCGCCTCGGCGCGCGCAGCGGCCTTGGGATCCGCGGGGGTGGTGGTGGCAGCCTCGGCGAGCGCCGCGTCCAGCGAAGGCGGCGTGCCGGCTTCGTCGCCGTCAGGCTTCGGCTTGCCAGGTGCGCGTCCGCCGCCGCGGCGGCGCGCACTCCAGTCTTCGACCCATTGCGGTGGGCTCAGGCTCTCGAACCGCTCCGGCTTGTCGACGCGCAGCCACAGCACGGCGAGCACATGCTTGCAGGGAAACTTGCGGCTCGGGCAGGTGCACTTGTAGCCGCCGCCATCGGCCGCGGTCACGATGCGATACGGCGTCGCGCCGGAGCCCTGGCACTCGCCCCACAGCACCTCGGCATCCGTGCTTGCGGCCAGCACCGGCCAGCTCGCAGGCTTCACAAGCTTCAACGCCGCGGCAAGTGAAGCCTGGTCGGGCGCCAGCCCTTCGATCCGTTCGCGTGTCAGAGACACCCACTCTCCCAACCGGCCGATTGTGCGATGGCGCACTACCTAGCAGATGGCCGGAGAGCCGCACAACAATTCAGAGGAGAAGCCTTGCCGTTTTCGGCATCGCACGGCGACGACGGCGCAGCGTAGTCGCGCGTGCTGTCGCGACGTGCTGCCATTGGAACATGTCGCCGATACGGACGAGCCGCAATCTCCGACGAAGCCGGTGCTCGTGCCTTGTGGCCGCCCGACTATCATCATCATTGAGTCGGCACGCCGCTTCGCACCGTCCGGCGGCGTTGACGATCATGGCCGAATGGCAACGTGCTGATGTCATAGGAGCGGCTGCGGATGCGCGACGGCAATGCGTCGCGCGGCGTAATGCTGCGGTAAGGCCGGGCCGCTACGTCCTCACTGTCCTTACGGTCGTCGTCACGGCAGTTGCGCCACCGACTGCGTGCGCCGGCACCCATGCTCGCCGTCGCGCGATGTGGCGTTCGACCCGAAAGACATCGGAGTGGTGCCGCAGGTGACGCCCGACCGATCTGGTCAGCGTCGCCCGACCTGCGGCATTCTTCCATCATGAGCTGGTGCCGCATGGCTTCGAACGTCGTCGGACTCCAGCCAGCAGGCCGTCCGGGCCGTGTCCCAGCCCCACACTCCCGGACGGCCTGCAATGATGGTCTTCGCTCCGTCGCTGCATCGGCTGCGGGACCGGATGGGGCGCAGGCTTTTCAATCAGAAGGCTTCCAATCGAGAAGCGACGATGTCCCGACATGTAATGAACCCGTAAGCCGCGGCCACGATTCTCCTGCAGCAACGGCTGGGCCGATTGCAAGGAGAACAGAATGAAACGAGCTTTTGCATTTCTTGTCGCGGCATCGACCATCGCCGGCACGGTCGCGACACCGGCGAACGCCGGCGGCAACCGTGGCGCGGCGGTGGCTGCCGGCGTCGTGGGAGGCCTGGCGATCGGGGCCCTGATCGGGTCCGCGGCAACCGCCCATGCTGCTCCCACTTATGTGTACAGCTACGACGCTCCGCCGCCGCGCGTCGTCTACCGCCGTCACCGGGTCTACGAGTATGACGCGGGCTATGGCGGTGGTTACGGTGATGGCTACCAGTCCGGCTACCGCGATGGCTATTCGGACGGCGCCTGGGACGTCGACTGAGACTCACGCACGACCGAGCGCAAGATCCTGCTGGTGCGGGACCTTGCGCTCGACTGTTTAGCCGTTCGAATGCAACCAGGACTCCTCATCGTGTCACGAAATACGCGACGACGGTCCGCTGACATCCTGCCCGTCCCAGCAGGCGCGCTTGCACGAGAAATTCGCGCTTGACGTAGGGTCCCGCGCCAGCGGCCGCTCGCTCCGCCCGCGCGATGCAATCCGGCTGGTCGCGGAAGCAGAGCGAAACCCAGCCGCGCTCCTCGGTCGTCTCGCGCGAGGGATCCGCAGCAGGTTGATCCGCGGCAGCGGGCAGGCCGTAGTGCGGATGGTCGGGGCTGTAGAAGGCCGTCGCAAGCGCGAGGCTTTCGGTGCCGCCGACATGCGCGAGCGGCCGTCCCGTCAACTCGCGCCATTGTCGCGTCGCTTCCTCGGCGGTCTGCCGATAATAGGTACGCCCTTCTTCATAGCCATGGTTGTTGCGATAGAGTGCATGGAGCGGAGCCGCGACGGTGGCGGCTGCGACGGCGATGCCGGCCGTCAGCACCGCGACGTTGACGGTGTGGAAGCGCGCGATGCGATGGCTCGCGCCGCACACGATGATGACCACGAACAGGAAAAGTCCCTGCAGCGCCCACAGCGACGGCAGGTCGGTGCCCATGGTCAGCGCGTTGACGACGGGCAGGCTCACGGTGCCGACGGCGATGGATGACAGCAACCGCAGGCCGCCGTTCAGAGCGGCCATCTCAGCAGGGAGACGTCTGATCCGTGCGCCGACCACCATGATCCAGGTCACGGCCGGAAGTGCCATTGCGGCGAGCAGCCCAAGCACGAAGAACAGCGAATCCCGTGCGGATGTGGCGAGGTCGGACGCGGCGTGCGCCAGCGCATGCTGGATCGGTGCTCCGCCGCTCGCGACCAGCCAGTCCAGATGCAGGGAGAGGGCGCCGAGACCGGCGGCCGCCGAGATCCATGGCGATGCCGAGGTGAAGTAGGCCCGCCGCTGCGGATGCGCGATCGCCGCCAGCGCGAAGCTCATCACGAGAAAGATCGAATAATATTTGCCGAGCACCGCGAGCGCAGCCGTCGTGCCGGCGGCGACCGACCACGGCATCGTTCGGGTCTCGAACGCCCGCAGGAAGCAATAGGTCGCCAGCGGCCAGGTTGCCAGCTGCACCGAGTTCGCGTTGAAGCGCTGGGCGTGAAACTGATAGGTGGTGGTCAGCATCAGCAGCAGCAGCACGATCACGCGCTTGTCGCCGGTCACGAAGCGGCGGGACACCAGGTCGACGAACCACAGCGCCAACGCCGCGTTGGTCATCGCCATCAGGTGAAACGACCAGTCGGACAAGGGGAACACGGTGGTCCAGGCGCGGGCGACCCAGCCCATCAGGGGCGGATGCTTGGCGTAGCCCCAGGCGAGCTGTCGTCCGAATGTCCACGTTTCCAGGACATCGGGATGCAGCCCGGCGCCGGAATAGGCGATGGTGAGATAGCCGGTCCAGACGGCCACGAAGCACAGAAGCAGCAGCGGCACGGCCCAGCCGGCCTCGATGCCGTCGAGCCAGCGCAGCAACGGCTGCCGCCACGCCGCCGGATTGCGATCCGACCGTTCGGCGGTCGCCGCGAAGGCAAGGTCAGGAAACATATCGGCCTGCATCAGGGAAGGAGCGCCCGGCGCGACGTTCGGTCGGCGGTGGCAAGGTCCGGGCGGGGAAGGGGCGGCTGAGCTTCGTCGCAGCCGAAGAACGAGGGCGGTAGCGGAGATGGCGCCGCGGCCGGTGATGGGATCGGGACCGGCCGGCCTGTCCGGTCGATCATGCGTCAGTCTTCACGTGGAGATATCCTCGGCGATTGCTGGGCGCGCAGCTTCGGCCAGGACGATTACGGCAGCCTGACATGCGCGGCCCACGCGCGCCGACCCATGAGAGGTTGGCTCACGGCTGTCATGCGACGTCATACGATGGCAATCGCGCCGGCTGAGACGTCGTGCAGTCTGCAACCGGAGATCATCAGGATGAACGCGGAGCAGACCTCGGAACAGGTACCGGGACGCCGTCGATGTAATCCTATTGTAATCCGTCAGTAATGAATAGAAACACGGGCGTATCGATGGTGCGGGAGAGTGACGTGCGTGTTCTGGTCGTTGAGGATGACCCTCAGCTGGGAATCTGGCTGCGGGATGCACTCGCGACCGCGTTCGGCTCGTCGGATATCGTCACCACGCTCGACGAGGGCCGGGCGGCGATCGCCGTGCGCAATTTCGAGCTCGTGGTGATCGACCGCGGCCTGCCCGATGGCGACGGGCTGGCGCTGCTGCCGCACCTGCGGCAACAGAAGCCGAGCCCGGCGACCGTGGTGCTGACGGCGCTCGACGACCCCGCCGACATCGCGCGGGCGCTCGATGAAGGCGCGGACGACTACGTCGCCAAGCCGTTCGAGCCGATCGAGCTGGTCGCACGCGCACGAGCGGTGCTGCGCCGCCTGTTTCTCGATCGCGGCGCGATCGTCACGATCGCCAATCTGAGCTACGACATCGTCAATCGCGCGGTCTGCGTCGATCAGACGCCCATCGTCGTGCCGCGGCGCGAGCTGGCGATTCTCGAGGCGCTGGTCCGCGGCAGCGGACGCGTGGTCCTGCGTGAGACGCTCGAATCGGCGGCCTACGGCTTCGAGGACGAGATCCAGTCGAATGCGATCGAGGCCCACGTCTCCCGGCTGCGCCGGCGGCTGCGGGAGGCAAGCTGCAAGGCCACGATCAGGCCGGTGCGCGGCCTCGGCTATCTCCTGAGCGGCGAGTAACGGGCATGAGGTGGCAGAAGGTCACGCGCGTCCGTCGCTCCATCACGCTGCTGTCGGCGACGCTGATCGGGGTCGTCAGCACCATCATGCTGATCTGCGCCGCGGCCTTGCTGATCCGGTTCGGCGGCGACGACGACGGAACGTGGGGCGCGGCCGATGTCGCCGATGCGCTGAAGGAGGCGGTGGCGCGGGACGCCGGCGGGCGGCTGCTCGTCAAGCAGACCGCGCGTCTCGACAAGATCATCCAGGATTTTCCGACCTTCTGGTACGTCGTGTCGGACAAGAGCGGCGAGGTCAGCTACGGGCCGATTCCGAAATGGCGGCCGCACAAGCACCCGTCGTCGCAGGACAGCACGCGCTTTCTGGCCTACGCCATCGACGGCGAGACCCGGAACCTGAAGCGCATGACGGCCGTCCGGAACACGCCGGTGGGCGAGGTCTGGATCGAGACCGGCGGCGTGGCCTACACCTCGACGCAGCTGATGCTGGGCACGTTGACCGACGCGACGATCGTGGCGCTCCCGATCATTCTCGTGCTGCTGGCGACGGTGGTTGCGGCCCTGGTGTTCGTGCCGACGCTGATCGCGCGCCCGGTCCGCGCGGTGGCGAGCGCGGCCGAGATGATCGACGGCGTTCCGGACGGCCGCCGGCTGCCGGAGCGGGACGCGCCGGCCGAGTTGCTGCCGCTGGTCACCGCATTCAATCGAGCGCTGTCCCGCATCGACCACGCCGCCGAGGCGCAGCGCAACTTCCTCTCCAACGCCGCGCATGAGCTGAGGACACCACTGACCAATGCACGCACGATGCTCGAGGCGGTGCCGGACGCCGGCCTGCGCGCCAGGCTCGTTGCCGAAAACCAGAAGCTGTCCGCGATCGTCACCATGCTCCTGCAATTGGCGCGCATCTCGATGGAGCCGGCCGAGCTGACCGAGATCGATCTGGTCACGCTGGCGCGTCGCGTCACGGCGGAGCACGTGCCGATGGCGCTGAAGGCCGGCCTGGAGATCGGCTTCGCCGGGCCCGACGCTCCGGTCTGGATCCAGGGCTCGGAGCCGGCCGTCGCCGCGGCAATCTCCAACCTGATCAGAAACGCCGTCACGCATGCCGCCGCGGGCGGACCGATTCTCGTCGACGTCGACGCAACGGCGCGCTTGAGCGTGATCGATTCCGGGCCGGGATTGCCGTCGGATCAGCCCGAACGCCTGCTGCAGCCGTTCGCGCGCGGATCCGCCCGCGGCGAAGGCATGGGACTCGGGCTTTCCATCGTGTCGCAGGTCATGCTGACGCACCATGGCCGCGTCGCGCTGCACGAGACGCCCGGTGGAGGCGCCACGGTGGAGCTGAGCTTCGCACGCGCCTCGACCCCGCGAGGCGGAGCATCGATCGCCGCCGACGAGGCCTCGCCGCCCCGGCGGCGCGCCGCAGGGAAGGCCGGGTTGCAGCCGCACTCGGGCTGAGCTTCACCTCTCGAAATCTCAGCGCGTCTCCTTGCTCCGCTGCCACTTCAGGAAATCGCTGTAGAGCCGCGCCGCCTCGTCCGAGGACATCCGCGCCTGCGCCTTGCGCTCGTCGAGGAATTTGCGGAATTCGGCGGGGTTGCCGTCCGTCGTTGGCGACTGCATCGCCCGCGCGCCCTCGAGCCATTCCTGCGCCGCCTTGAAGCGGATCAGACCCTGCACCGGCGCCGACAGCACGGTGTCGCGCCATTTCGGATGCCGCGGCGGCGACTGCAGCACCTGGATCTTGCCGAACAGCGCATCGACGAACCGCGCGGTGCGGCGATAGCGCTCGCTGTTCTCGGGCCAGTTGTACACCATCAGCACGGTGGAGGCCGCGACCGCGTCGATCCTGGCGCCCGGCGGCACCAGGTTCGGATATTCTTCCGACGAGAACGCGGTCGGCAGATAGATGTCCTGCAGCGCGCGGTCGTAGGGCACGGCGAGCAGGTGCAGCCGGCCGCCCTCGTTCTTGATGCCCTTGATGATCGGCGCGTCCTTCGATACCGACGCGATCCAGGCATCGCCCTGGCCGTCGATCAGCTTCTGCAGTCCGCCGGTCGGATCGGTCTGCGAGTCGATGTCGGCCTGGATGCCGAGCCGCCGGAAGATCGTGCGCGCGGCAGGCAGGCCAATCGAGCGTTCGGCAAACACGCGCTTGCCGTTGAGATCCTGCAACGAGCGGATCTCGCGCCGCGCGACGATGTGGACGTCGTTGTGAAACAGCTGCGCGATGTAGCGCACGCGCTGGGCGATGTCCGGGATGTTGTATTCCGTCTTCACGAACTCCATCGCGTCGGTGGCGACGAAGCCCATATCGATGTTCTTCAGCATGATGATGTCGACGAGGTTCTGCGCCGAGCCCTTGCCGAGGATCGGCAGCACGCGCAGGCTCTCGCCTTCGTCGAGCACCGCGGCCATGTCCGAGCCCATCACCGACATCGGTCCGCCGATCGGTGCGGTGATGACGGTGACCGTGCCCGAGTTCAGCGATTCACGATCCGGCAGGGTGCCGACATGGGCCGCGCCGACGTGGGCCGCGCCGGCCGGGGCGCGCTGCTGCTGCTGCGCCCGCGCGCTGCCGCCGGGCCCGCAGGCCGTTGCCAGGATGATCGCCGAAATGATTGCGCAAACATCGACACGCGCCACACCTGCCCCCAACGCTTCCTTGAAGTCATTCTAATTTGGCAGTGCACTTAGCAATTCGATCCGGGCCGAATTTTGTCCTCGTCGTGGTGGTGCGCAAGAAGCTGCAAAGTAGCCCAATCAATTCCATGCTGCGGCTGGAATCGCAGTGGGGCGGCCGCTTCCGTGCCCGGCTCACGGCGCGCCGTCGGCGCGATGCGTCAACTGGTCGCGCCGTGCTCCGGATGCGTACTAACAACTCAAGCGCTGGCCTGATCGAGCCGCGCAACCTGTTCGGGAGTCAGCGCGAGCTGCGTCGCCGCCACCAGCGTGTCGACATGCTCCGGCTTCGTGGCGCTGGCGATCGGCGCGGTGACGGACGGTTTGGCCAGCAGCCAGGCCAGCGCGATCGCGGCCGGCTGCGCGCCGGTCTCGCGGGCGACCGCGTCGAGGCCGGCGAGAATGCGCATGCCGCGCTCGTTCATGTATTTGGGAATCGCGCGCGTGCCGCGCGGGCTCTGGCCGAGATCGGCCTCCGAGCGGTATTTGCCGGTGAGGAAGCCGGCAGCGAGCGAGAAGAAGGTGATGACGCCGACGCCGTTGTCCTCGCAGACACGCTGCAGCGCGCCCTCATAGGAGGTGCGCTCCGCGAGGCTGTATTCCGGCTGCAGGCTCTCATAGCGCGGCAGGCCGTTCGCCTTGGAGATGTCGAGCGCGGCCTGCAGCCGCTCCGCCGAGAAGTTCGAGGCGCCGATGACGCGCACCTTGCCGGCCTTGATGAGCCTGTCATAGGCCGCAAGCGTCTCCTCCTGCGGCGTGGTCTCGTCGTCCTTGTGCGACTGGTACAGATCGATCACGTCGGTCTGCAGCCGGCGCAAGCTGTCCTCCACGGCGCGGGCGATGTAGTCGGCCTTCAGCCCGACCTTGCCGTCGCCCATGTCCATGCCGACCTTGGTGGCGAGGATGATCTTGTCGCGGTTGCCGCGCAGCTTCATCCATTTGCCGATGATGGTCTCGGACTCGCCGCCGCTGTGGCCCGGCACCCAGCGCGAATAGACGTCGGCGGTGTCGAGGAAGCTGATGCCGGACTCCAGCACCTTGTCGAGCAGGCGGAACGAGGCGGCTTCGTCGACCGTCCAGCCGAACACGTTGCAGCCGAAGCAGAGGGGCGGAACGTTGAGGCCGGAACGGCCGAGCGGACGGTGTTTCATGACGATCTCTCGATTCGAGGGGACTTATAAAATGTGTGGCTGGATGTGTGGCGAGCGCCTGCGACAGATTGCCTCCGTTCGTCGCGCATGACCAGCGCGGCAGCAGCATGGCGGGCCCGCGTGATGCATCCAAACCATGGCGCCGCTGCCCCGAAGAGGTTCCGACGACGTCAGACTTTCCACTTAGTTGCCGATGATGGTCCGCCCATTGCGACCGCCTTGCAGATGAGGATGCGAGGCGCTGGTTGAGGAGTCCGTCCAATGAACACGCTGACCTATGACCAGCTCGGATTGAGCTCCGACGCCCTGATGGTGCAGGACACGGCCGCGGCGAACAACACGACGACCACGACGGCTGCCGCCGCGACGCCCTTCGTGCTGCCGCCGGATGCGGTCTCGGATCCGGTCGTCCATGCCGACGGCTCGGAGACCGTGTCGGTTCACACCGGCGGCCTCACCTTCAACCTGACCTTCGACGCGGCGGGCGCTGCCGCTCCGGAAAGCTTCCGGGCCGGCGTCGAGCAGGCCGCCGCGATCCTGTCGTCGGCGATCACCGACGAGGCCACGATCAACCTGTCGATCGAATATGCCGGCACCGGCGGCGGCGCCGGCGCCAATGTCAGCGACGGCGTGTTCGCCAACTACGCGTCGTTGCGGACCGATCTGCAGGACCACGCGGCGGCAGGCGACACCGTGTTCGACAATCTGCCGAACACGCGGGCGGTGCAGGGCCACTCCCAGGTGTTTGTCGCCAATGCGCAGGCCAAGGTGCTCGGCCTGATCGATCCGAACGATACGACGACCGAGGACGGTTTCGCCATCTTCAACACCGACATCCCGACGCAGTCGCTGGTCGGCGTCGCGCTGCACGAGCTGTCGCATGCGCTCGGGCGGGTGCCCTCGCCGGGCAATCTCGACATCTTTGATCTGTTCGACTTCACCAAGCCCGGCCAGAACCTGATCAACAATAGCATCAGCTCGGCACCGCCGGCCTATTTCTCGCTCGACGGTGGCGTCACCAAGATTGCCGATTACGGCCAGAACTCCGATCCGGCCGACTTCCTCAACACCGGCATCCAGGGCGCCAACGATCCTTTGAACGAGTTCTACAATCCGACCACGTCGCAGACGCTGTCACCGATCGACCTCGTGGTGCTGGAGACGCTCGGCTACAACATCACGACGCCGGACACCGCGGCGCTGCTCGCCGAGCTGCCGCAGGCGCGCGGCGTCGCCGCTCCCCTGCAGACCGTGCAGCAGGCCGCGGCCATCAACTCCGCCGTCGCGGCCGAGACCGCCGCCAGCCTGATCAAGCTCGGCGACGCGGTCGGCGCCGCCCAGGTGCTCGCCAACGCCGAGGCCGATGCGGCCGCAGCCAATGGCACGACCGCGACCAACGCGAACGGCATGACGCACGAGGCGGCCCTCCACGACCCCTATGCCGGCAACGCCCACTACGATTCCATGATGGCCATGCACCTGCACAACATCACCGCGAACTGAGCTCGACGTCACCGGCACGGCGCCTGCCGGCAAGGCGCGCCGTGACGGAAACCCCAAGCCGCTTCGGATCGTCGAGCCGCGATGCGGCACGATGCGCGGGGCTTCCCGCGACGCCGCGCCCGCATCCGCCAGCCCGACCGCGCCATCCGTACGATGTGCGCGAGACATTATGGCCGCGCAACAATCTCAGTGTCGTCCCGGGCGGAGACCCGGGACCCATAACCACCGGCCGACATGTGAGGCACGCGAGCAGGCGGCGCATGCCCGCCGCTCGCGGAGCCCGGCAGCGCGAGCGGCAAGTCGATTGGTTTTCTGCACGCCACTGCTAATTCCTAGCGGCACTCGTCGATTGGATATTGCTGGGCGCTGCCGGGGCTGTCGAAGACGTCGACGAAGACCTTGATGCCGGTCTTGCAACGGGCGATGCAGGCGTTGGTCTCGGCGTTGCATCGGTTGATGTATGTGTCGAAATATCGCGCAGAAACCCTGGTCCTCGCCGAGGAGCGACATTCCTCGCCCTGCCGGGAGCACGACTTGGCATCAGCAGCGCGCGGCAGCATCGCCGCAGCGATCATGATGGCCGTCGTCAGGGCTGCGGACTTGAAGCGCCGCGACCCCGCCGACGTCAACCAGTTGGTAACAGATCTCACCCGTGAGCCCTCCGCCTGACGAGGGCACCATGAGAGCGAAAGATGTATTGAAATTTTATCAACCGTGGCGAGTGGCGATGCTCTGGACGGTGCTCGTCTCGCGATGTCCGCGCGCGCACACCGCAGCATTGCTCAAGTACATGGTTGGATTCGGAGCAACGCAATTGCCGGCGACGGTCTTCGCTTTATTACGGGCCCGGTACTCGATTTCGCCGTCATGCCCGACGGGCAATCTCCGCATCGCCCTCATGCACCAACTGCCCGTCGAGCCAGTTTGTCGCACGCTCGTCGCCTTGTGTCGTCGGGCAAATCAGATCGATGCTCTCGGCCATCCCGTTCGCGATGAAGAGGGACGTTTCGGCCGATCGTCACGGAGCATAGCGAGCGGGGAGCGGTGGACGTGTCGGGCTCGGGGCTTTCGCGCAAGCGGGCCGGCGTGCTGACGGGGCGACAGTCTGGCCGCAGCCTGGAGCAGATCATCGAGAAGCTGTCGCTGTACCTGAGGGATGGCGCGGCTACCTCGGGTTCTGCGAGACGCCGTCGGTGTTGCGCAAGCGGGATGAGTGGATCAGGCGCGGTTGCGCGCCGTCGTCCGGACCCGATGGAAGCGTGGTCCTAATCGCTTTGATGAGCTGCGACGCCGCGGCGTCGACCGGGAGACGGCGCTCAAAACCGCCGGCAACCCACGTGTTCCCTGGCGGCCCGCCAACAGCGCCGCGCTGGCCAGAGCTCTGCCAAAATCCTTCTTCGCCTCACGCGGCCTGCCTTACCTCGAGGTCCGCAGAACCGCTTAATCTGCCGAACCGCCGTATACGTGATCCGTACGTACGGTGGTGTGGGAGGGGGGAGTCGCGAGACCCCCCTATCCCGATTCAGCCGAGGCCCGGCCTTCCCTGCACCCTCCGTTCCGATGGAGGGGACGAGTTCCGCAACACTTGGACGCCGATGCGCCGCGAGACGGCGATGTCATGTGCGAAGCTTGTACGACATATTCCGCCGTCGACCCGGCGAACGCCGGGACCCATAACCACAGGACGTCGAATGAGGCACGTCTGCCGCGACATCCGCGGTCGCCAAACGCTCCTGTGGCTATGGATCCCGGGTCGCGCTTCGCTTGCCCGGGACGACGCGGGAGAGTGTAGTTGGCTGCTCAGCAAGCAAAGCTGAGCGGTCGGCAACCCGTCTCACCCCACCATCCGGCCGCGCCCTTCCCAATACCGCGCGCGCAGCACCTTCTTGTCGATCTTGCCGACGCCGGTCACCGGCAGCTCCGTGACGAACTCGATGCGCTTGGGCGCATGCGCCGAGCCCTTGCGTGCCTTCACCAGCTCGATCAGCTCCGTCGCATCCGGCTGCGCACCCGCGCGCGGCACCACGATCGCGGTGACGGCCTCGCCCCATTTGTCGTCGGGCACGCCGACCACGGCGCATATCGCGACATCGGCATGCTGGGTCAGCACATCCTCGATCTCGCGCGGGAAGATGTTGAAGCCGCCGGAGACGATCATGTCCTTCTTGCGGTCAAGGATGTACATGTAGCCGCGCTCGTCGCGCCGGGCGATGTCGCCGGTGTGCAGCCAGCCGTTCTTCAAGGTCTCGGCGGTGATATCGGGCCGCTTCCAGTATTCCGTCATCACATGCGGCGCGCGCACACAGATCTCGCCGGCCTCGCCCTGCGCCACCTCCTGATCATTGTCGTCGAGGATCTTGACCTCGCAGGCCGCGATCGGGAAGCCGCACGACAGGAACAGCTCCGGCTGTTTCGGATCGTGATCGGCCTTGCGCAGCACCGAGACCGGATAGCATTCGGTCTGGCCATAGAGCTGCGAGAACACCGGGCCGATGCGCTCGATGCCCTCGACCAGCCGCGTCGGCGACATCGCGGACGCGCCATACAATACGAGCTCGAGCGAGGACAGATCGGTCCGGCTCAGCGCCGGATGATCGAGCAGCACGTAGATCATGGTCGGCACGAACAGCGTGAAGTTGATGCGCTCCCGCTCGATCGTCTTCAGCATGGCGTCGGGGTCGAAGCCCTTGAGCATGTGCACGGTGCCGCCGCGCATCAGGGTCGGCAGCACCTTGGTGCCGGCGACGTGGCTGATCGGCGCCACCGTCAGATAGCGGGCACGGTCGGGGATCTCGAAATCGGCCAGGATCGCGGTGGCGAAGCCGCCATATTCGCGGTGGTGACGCAGCGCGCCCTTCGACTTGCCGGTCGTGCCGCCCGTGTAGTTCAAGGTCGCGACATCGTCGGGTGTCGCGAAATTGCGCGCAGTGGCATGGCCGGCCTGCTCGAGGGCGGCGAGCAGGTCTGCGCCGTACCCGGCTTGTCCGAGAGTGTACACGTGACGCAGGCCGTCGGCACGCGACGCCAGCTCGCCGCCGCGATCGCGGAACGCCGCGGCATCGATCACCAGCACCTGCGATTCCGAATCCGCCAGCTGGAACAGCTGATCCTCCAGCGATCCCAGCGGATGCAGCCAGGTGATCGCGAGCCGGGACAGCTGCGCCGCCATGCCGGCGCACCAGCTGTCGGCGCGGTTCGCGGTGAGGAACGCAACGCGCGTTCCGGCCGGCAGGTCGAGCCGCATGAACACGCTTTGCATGCGTCCGATCAGGTCGACGGCGCCCTGATACGTCAACGATCCGCCGGGCCAACTGAATGCCGTGCGCGTTGGATGGCGCGACAGTGTCAGCAGGGTCTGCTCACAAACGACCGGGAACGCGTGGAGCCGATGGGTCATGCGATGGTCCTCCCGACGTGTCCCGCTGGTTGTTGCGTCGCAGGGCTTGGCGACAGGGGCTTGGCGAGAAGGCTAACAGAATGTCGCTTGCGCTCAAGCCGCATCATGACGCCGGTCGGAACATCGCTGCGCGCGCCGCGTTGCCCGGCCGAACAATAGCGGAGCAAGGCCATGCGCACCTCGACAGCTTTTTTTGCAGGAGCCGGAACGGTCGCCATCGCCGTCGCGGCCGGCCTCGGCGGCGGGCTCATGATTGCCGAGGGCATGAATCCGAAATCGGCGCCGGTCGAGACGGCCAAGCTCGAGCGTTCCGCGCCGTCGCCCAGTCCGGCCGCGACCTCATACCTTGCCGCCACGCAGGCGGCTGCGACGACTCCGATCAAGGTGACGCCTGTCGCGACACAGGCCGCTGCGATGCCTGCGCAGGCCAATGCCTCGCCGCCGCCGCAAGCGGCTGCTGCAGATGCGACCGCGACGACGGTGGCTGCGTCGGCGGCCTCCGATCCACAGGCGGGCGCGTCGCAGGCTGGTACGCCGGACGACGCACAGGCGAAGCTCGTGGACAAGGGGCAGGACAAGGCCGCCGAGAAGGTGCAGGATCCCGATCCCAAGCCACGCGAGGCCGAGCGCAAGCGTGCCGCGGAGCAGCGCCGCGCCGAGCGGCATCGGCAATATGTCGAGCGTCGCCGGCAGCGCCGCGAGCAGGATCTGCGTGCCGTCGAACAGGCGGTGCGGGAGGATACGACGCCGCGGGCCTATGCCGCCCAGCCGGTCGACATGCAGGGCCCGCGCTACAGCTTCTTCGGCGACGATTGATCGCGCACGCCGGCGTCGCTATCCCTGAGTCAAGCAAAGGCTCTGGGAGGCGCGCGGTGCAAGGACGTCCAATGACCAGCCTGCGAGCGCGGCTGCGTCTGCCGCTGATCGCAGCACCGATGTTCCTGGTATCGGGAATCGATCTCGTCAGCGCAGCCTGTGCGAACGGCGTGATCGGTTCGTTTCCCACGGTGAATTGCCGCACGGCCGGCGAGCTCGAAGCTTGGCTGGGCGAGATCGCAACCAGGCTCGCTCGTGCCAGCGATGCGAGCGGTGAGGCCGCCGCGCCGGTGTGCCCGAACCTGATCGTGCACCGCTCCAATGTCCGGCTCCAGGACGATCTCGCCGTGCTGCTGCGGCACCGGCCGGAACTCGTGATCACCTCGGTCGGCTCCCCGGCACCGGTGATCGCGCCGTTGCATGATGCGGGGACGCTGGTGTTCGCCGATGTCGCCTCGATCCGTCACGCCGAGCGTGCCGCGGAGGCTGGTGCGGACGGGCTCGTGCTGCTCACGGCCGGTGCCGGTGGCCAGACCGGCTGGCTCAATCCGTTTGCCTTCGTGCGTGCCGTCAGGGCGTTCTTCGCCGGTCCGGTCGTGCTCGCCGGCGGCATCAGCGATGGCGTGGCGCTGCGCGCCGCCGAGGTGTTGGGCTGCGATCTCGCTTATATGGGCACCAGGTTCATCGCCACGCAGGAGAGCATGGCAGATGGCCGCTACAAGGCGATGCTGGTCGAAAGCTCCGCCGACGACGTGTTGCTGACTTCCGCCTTCACCGGCCTGCCGACCAGCATGCTCAGGCCATCGATCATCGCCGCCGGTCTCGACCCGGAGGCGCTGCCGGCACGCGGGGCGATCGAGATCGGCACGGACATAGATGTCGGTGCGCGCGAGAACAGGCCGAAGCGCTGGCGGGATATCTGGAGTGCAGGCCATGCCACGTCGGGCGTGTCGGACGTTCCGTCCGTCGCGGACTTGGTTGCGCGAACCGCCGATGAGTATGACCGCGCGGGTGCCGTGCGCGGTGCCTTGGTATGATGAGAGAAACACCGGGTGTGTCCTTAAGGCACCATTAACCATCCCGTCCCACAATCCGCCCGAGTTCGAACTTGGCGGAATTGCGCGATGGGCATCGAGTGGGGGCAGGGCAAGGAGCGCGCGACGCTCGAGGAGATCCGGATCCGGGTCGGACATGCCCTGCAGCGGCATCCGCTCTGCCGCAACGTCCAGTTCGACATCATGAGCGTGCCGCGCACCGCACGTGGTGGGAACTGGACCATCAGCCTGCATTCGGTGGAACCGGCAGCGCTATGGGAGGCCTCCGACATCGTCGCGGACATCCAGGCCGCCTACGACCTGCAGATACCTGCTGAGCTCTGTTCCGCGGCGTGAGAAAAAATTATCCGTCATGTTCACAGGGCGGAATGGTGGCCCACGTGTTTCTGTGGCATTGTAAAGCCTTAATTAACTCCCACTTTTCGGCAAAGTGCGGTGTTTCCGCCGGGATACGGAGATTTGCGTGACGAAGTCGATCGCTTTTGCCGCTTTGCTTGGCGTCTTGATCGCAGGTGCCGCCGTGACCAGCATCCTGATGCGGGACAGCGTGCCGTCGGCTGGTGCGATGATGCCGCCCGTTGTTGCAAAGAGCCCGACCTCCAATCGTGATGCCAAGGGTGACCGCCTTGCCATGGTCACACTTGCTGCTCCCGAGGTGCAGCAGCAGGGTTCCGCAACCAAGACGACGCTGCGCCAGGCCTATGCCTATGCGCCCTCCGAAGCGGAGATGGCCAAGGCGTCGGCCGCTGCGGTCGTTGCTGCCGAGCCGGCGGTGCCGAAGTCCAAGATCCTCGCCCGTAGCGAGCCCGCTCCGGCACCGTTGAAGCCTGAGGTGCAGAAGGCCTATTCGCTGCTCTCGGACACCCAGATCGCCGGCATCAAGGAGCGGCTGCGGCTGTCGTCGAGCCAGGAATATTACTGGCCGGCGGTCGAGAGCGCGCTGCGCGCCGTGGCCCGTAAGATTCATACGGCCCGCCAGGGCGCTGCCAAGCCCGGCGCGGTGACGATCGATCCGGATTCGGACGAAGTGCAGCAGCTGAAATCGGCTGCCATGCCGCTGCTCTGGCAGTTGCGCGACGACCAGAAGGACGAAGTCCGGCGGCTTGCCCGCACCATCGGCCTCGACAAGGTCGCAGCCGCGATCTGAACTGGGCGATCCGTATCAGCGAATAGTCCGCATCAGCGAATAGAGAGAAAAGGCCGCGCATTGCGCGGCCTTCGTGCTTTCCAGGGAGGCGCTCTTTATCGGGCTGGTGGATTGACCTCCGGATGGCCGCCGCTCTCGGGGCCGGCACCGGTGGGCGACGATGCCGGGGCGGATCGCAGGTCCGGACCGGGCCGCGCCGGCTGGGTCATGGTCGGCGCCTCCGGCGGAGTGATCGCCGCGCCTGCGCCCACCGTCGTACCGCGGTCGGTGTTGGTCGGCGCAGATGGCATCGGCGTCGGCTTGTCGCCACCAGCGAAGCGGGTGGCGCCGCCGCTCTGATAACCGGCCACCAGAAGGCCGCTGACGATCAAGGCGAGCACGAACAGGCCGCCGAGCTCCGGCAGCGCGCCGGAGGGCGCCATGGCTCGGCCGCGGCCATCGCCCTCGAGCGCGACCGCCGCGATCTCACGGTTGTGCCGCGAGCGCAGGAACGCCAGGAACGCGCCTGCGGCAATGATGATCGCCGCGGCGAGCGTGAAGAACATGAGCCAGCTGATGGGTTGATCGCCTTGCATGTCGAACATCCTTTGCGTGAGGGGTGCACGACGTGCAGTCGCGTCAAACCCGCATGACAATCTCTGTTCGTGGCAATCGCCGATGGTGCGAAAGGTTTCGTGGCGTCCTTCAAAATCTCAGCCGCTGCCGCCGTCGGAGCTCAGCGCCGCGCCCGTCATGTAGGTCAGTTCGGGAGAGGCCATGGCGACTGTGAATTCGGCGATCTCCTTGGGCGAGGCCATGCGCTTGAGGCCGGGCATCTTGGCGCGGGCCCATTCCGTCGCCGCGATCTGCCACATCGCATCGGGCATGCCTTCGGTGCCGGCGACGCGGCGGACCAGCGCGGTGTCGGTGGTCCCCGGCAGGATGGCGTTGATGCGGATATTGTCATCGGCGTAGTCGAGGGCCGCCGACCTGATCAGCCCGATCAATCCCGCTTTGGTCGCCGTATAGATGCTCCGGCGCGCAGCCGTGCGATGTGCGACCGAGGACGACATGACGAGGATCGTGCCGCCGCCGCGTGCCTGCATTTCCGCGATCTCGTGCTTCATCGCGAAGAACACGCCACGCAGGTTGGTGTCGACGATGTCGTTCCAGTCGGACGCGTCGTATTCGTGCAGCGGCTTCTCGATGGTGATTCCGGCATTGTTCAGCGCGATGTCGAGGCTGCCGAAGCTCGCGATTGTCTGCGCCACCAGGTCACGCATCTCGGCTTCGACGCGCACGTCGGCCCGGACATAGCGCGCGCGGCCGCCCTGGGCCGTGAGCTCGGCTTCGAGCTCGCGTCCCAGCGCCTCGCGCCGTCCGCAGAACACGACGGCCGCGCCCTGGCGCGCGAAGGCGACGGCAGCGGCGCGGCCGATGCCTGACGTGGCGCCTGTGATCAGCAGGGTCTTGCCGGCGAATCGCTTCGGAGCTGCGATGATGGTCGGCGCAGGACGTTGGCTTGCCTGTGCCACCGCGGCAGCGCCGGCGATCGCGCCCAGCGCGAGCCCGCCGGCGGCGCCGGCTAGGGCCCGCCGTCGTGAAGTCATGGGAGACGCCATGGGAGACGTCGTCGCTTCCGTCATGATGCAGGCTCCATAGCTTTGGTCTGGACAGGTCAGGCTTCGTCTGGATATGAGCAGTGTTAACATCATCAGGCTGAATATGATCACTGTCAACATTGATTTTCGATGACCGAGCCCCCTGCCGAAATCCCGCCTGCGAAGCCGCCGCGGCAGCCGCAGCGCCGGTCCTATCACCACGGCGATTTGAAGCGGGCGCTGATTGCGGCCGCGACCGACCTGCTCGAGCAGGAGGGAGCGGAGGCGCTCTCGTTCCGGGCGGTGGCGCGAGCGGCCGGGGTGTCGCAGTCTGCGCCCTACAATCATTTCGCCGGCAAGGAGGATCTGCTCGCCACCATCGCGGAGGCGGGCTTTGCTGCGCTGGCCGCGGCGCAGAACGAGGCGGCGGCACGCGGGCCGGCCGGCGAGGACCGGGTGACCGCTCTCGGCCTCGACTACATCCGTTTCGCCGTCACCCAGCCGCAGCTGTACCGGCTGATGTTCGGCGTCGGCGTGAACGATTGGCACGCCCATCCCGACGTCTCCGCAGCGAAGCAGGCGACCTTCGCGCCTCTGCGTCTGGCTCTCGGAGAGTTCCTTGGTGCCGATATCCCAGCCGCGACGCTCGAGCAGGCTGCGGTGGCGGCCTGGGGACTTGCGCATGGGCTCGCCATGCTCCGGATCGACGGCTCACTGACGGGGCGTGATCGCGCCGGCGAGGCCGGACCCGAGGAGGGCGCGTTGCGGCTATTCGGGCGCGGGCTGCGCGCGGCCTGCGGATCCGTCCCCTGAACCGGGGTCGCCGCTCAGCTCCGCCCTTCGCCCGCCGCCCACAGTGCGTCGAGCCCGGCACGATAGGTGGGGTAGGCGAACACGAGGCCGAGGTCCTGCTTGGCCCTGGTGTTTCGGATGCGCCGGTTGCTGGCGTAGAAGCTCTTCGCCATCGGCGACAGCTCCACACGATCGAACGGCTGCTCCGGCGGCGGAGCGATGCCCATCAGGCCGGCGGCATAGGCGACGACGTCCTGGGGCGGCGCCGGCTCGTCGTCGACGATGTTCCAGGCACCGCCGGCTTCGCGCCGGATCGCGCCCATGATGGCGCCGGCGATGTCGTCGACATGGATACGGTTGAACACCTGGCCCGGCTTGACGATGCGCCGGGCGCGGCCCGCGCGCAGCTCGACCAGCGCGTTGCGGCCGGGACCGTAGATGCCGCCGAGCCGGAGCACCGCCAGCCGGTCGCCGATCCGGCCCCGCCAGTCCTCTTCGACGCGGACACGCGCCTGCACCCGATCATGCTCCGGCGCCAGCGGCGTGTCCTCGTCGATCCAGGCGCCCTGGTGGTCGCCGTAGACGCCGACCGTGGAGAGATAGACCACGCGTCTTGCGCGACCATGGGTGACGGCATCACCGAACCGCGTCAACGCCGGATCGTCACCAGGCCCCGGCGGCGCCGAAATCAGCACGACATCCGCTTCGGCCGCCGCCGCCAGTGCCGCGACCGTGGGCGCCGTGCCGTCGAACAGGTCTAGCTCGTAGCGCGCGAGCTGCGCGCGTTTGTCGGCGCCGCGCACCGTACCGGTGACGCGGGCGAAGCCGCTGCCGTAGAGATCGACGAAGCGCTGGGCGGAGTAGCCGAAGCCGATGACCAACAGGTTCATGTGTTTGCTCGAATGGCGGAGCCCGACTTATCCGGCATCGGGCGGCCGGCGCAAATCAAATGCCTGGTGTCCGCAAGGTGGCCCAGCCTGCAGGATCGGTGGTACTGACCTGCCGCGCTTGTCATGGCTCCCGTCATGGAACATGTCGTATGGTGAGACGACAGGAGATGGACTGCCCCGATGAATTTCCATTCGATCTACCGCCATGGCTTTGCCCGCGTCGCCGCCTGCGTCACGGCCTCCAGCGTCGCCAATCCGACAGCCAATGCGGCGGCGATCCTG
Source organism: Bradyrhizobium sp. SZCCHNS2022 (assembly GCF_032377575.1). Classification (NCBI taxonomy): domain Bacteria; kingdom Pseudomonadati; phylum Pseudomonadota; class Alphaproteobacteria; order Hyphomicrobiales; family Nitrobacteraceae; genus Bradyrhizobium; species Bradyrhizobium sp. SZCCHNS2022. The sequence continues at coordinate 6,574,132 of NZ_JAUHHZ010000001.1, forward strand.
GCCGCGGCGCGCGCCTGTCACGACCAGAACGCCGCGGTCGCGGTGTTTCCGGAGCTGTGTTTGTCCGGGTACGCGATCGAGGACCTCGTCAAGCAGGATCCGCTGCTCGATGCCGTCCAGCGCGGGCTGCTCACCTTAGTCGAAGCCTCGCATGACCTGATGCCGGTGCTGATCGTCGGCGCGCCGCTGCGCTTCGGGCATCGCATCTACAATTGCGCCGTCGTGATCCATCGCGGCGAGGTGCTCGGCGTCATTCCGAAGAGCTATCTGCCGACCTATCGCGAGTTCTACGAAGGCCGCCACTTCGCCTCCGGTGCCGGCATCCGTGGCGAGATGATCGAAGTGGCCGAGACCATGGCGCCGTTCGGCACCGATCTGCTGTTCGCCGCCGCCGACGTCGCCGGTCTCGTGATCGGCGTCGAGATCTGCGAGGACATGTGGATCCCCGTCACGCCGGCCTCCGAGCTCGCGCTCGCCGGCGCCACCGTGCTCGCCAATCTCTCGGGCAGCCCGATCACCGTCGGCCGCGCGGAATCCCGTTCGCTGCTGTGCCGGTCGACCTCGGCGCGCTGCCTCGCCGCCTATGTCTACGCCGCCGCCGGTGTCGGCGAATCCACCACCGATCTGTCCTGGGACGGCCAGACCTCGATTTTCGAGAACGGCGTGCTGCTCGCCGAGAGCGAGCGCTTCCGCCAGACCGGCCAGACCATCTTCGCCGACGTTGATCTCGATCGGCTGCGCCAGGAGCGCGCGCTGATGGGCACGTTCGACGACAATGCGCGCGCGCAAGACACAGGCGTGCATTGGCGCCGCATCGGCTTCGAGCTGCAGCCGGCCGAGGGCGACATCGGCTTCATGCGCAGCATCGAGCGCTTCCCGTTCGTGCCGAGCGATCCTGCGCGGCTCGATCAGGACTGCTACGAGGCCTACAACATCCAGGTCGCCGGCCTGACGCAGCGGCTGCGCGCCACCGGCACCAAGCGCATCGTGATCGGTGTCTCCGGCGGGCTCGATTCGACGCATGCGCTGATCGTCGCCGCCAAGGCGATGGACCTGCTCGGCCTGCCCCGCACCAACATTCTCGCCTACACGATGCCCGGCTTTGCCACGGGCGCGCAGAGCAAGTCCTATGCGCATGCGCTGATGTCGTCGCTCGAGGTCAGCGCCGCCGAGCTCGACATCCGCCCCGCGGCCACGCAGATGCTGAAGGACATCGGCCATCCCTTCGGGCGCGGCGAGCAGGTCTACGACGTCACCTTCGAGAACGTGCAGGCCGGTCTGCGCACCGACTATCTGTTCCGCCTCGCCAACGATCGCGGCGGCCTCGTGCTCGGCACCGGCGATCTCTCGGAGCTGGCGCTCGGATGGTGCACCTATGGCGTCGGCGATCAGATGGCGCACTACAACGTCAACGCCGGCGTGCCGAAGACCTTGATCCAGCATCTCATCCGCTGGGTCATCGCCTCGCATCAGTTCTCGGCCGATGTCGATCGCACCCTCGAGGCGGTGCTGTCGGCGGAGATTTCGCCGGAGCTGGTGCCGGTAAAGGAGGGCGAGACGCCGCAGAGCACGCAGGCCGCGATCGGCCCCTATGAGCTGCAGGACTTCAATCTGTTCTACACGCTGCGCTACGGCATGCGCCCGGCGAAGATCGCCTTCATGGCGCATCACGCCTGGAAGGATGCCGGCGTCGGCGCCTGGCCGCCGCATTTCCCCGATGACAAGCGCAACGCCTACACGCTCGGTGAGATCAGGAAATGGCTGGAAGTCTTTCTCAAGCGCTTCTTCGCCTTCAGCCAGTTCAAGCGCTCGGCGATGCCCAACGGCCCCAAGGTGGTCGCCGGCGGCGCGCTCTCCCCCCGCGGCGACTGGCGCGCGCCCTCGGACGGCAATGCCGTGGCGTGGCTGGAGGATCTCGAGCACAACGTCCCGAAATGAGCGCAAGGAGCAGATTGATCCCGGCCTGTGCCAAGCGCGCGGTCGTTGCCAATCCGATCGGGCACGCCGTCACGGCTTGAAGTACACGTCCACCTTCATGCCGACCGCGAACGGGCCGGGCTCTGCGAGATCGACCAGCACCTCGACGACGTCGACATCGGTCATGTTGCGCTGGCTGAGCGCGGCGGCGCGGCTGCTTTCGACCAGCGGCGCGACCGCCGCGACCTTGCCAGCGACGTCGCGGCCGCGAAAGGCGTCGGAGCGGACCACGGCCTGCTGGCCGGGCTTGATCTTGTCGAGATCGCGCTGATCGAGCTCGGCGCGGACCCGCAGCGAGGACATGTCGCCGAGCAGCACCAGCGGCGGCGTCGATTGCGGCGAGGCGATCTCGCCGGCGCGCGCATTCACCTGCAGAACGGTGCCGTCGAGCGGCGCGCGGAGGGTGAGCTTCTCCAAGCCGGCGCGTGCCGCCTGCAGCTCGCTGCGCGCGACGTTGAGCTGGCCCTCGGCGCTGATCGGCAGCGGCGCATCGGCGGTGACCTTGCGCAGCTCCTCGGTCTGCTGATCCAGCTTGGCCTGCGCAGTCGTCAGCTGCGTGCGCGCGCTCTCGACCTCGGCATCGGCGCCGCGCCCGGCGCGCCGCTCGGCCACCGCCTTGTCGAGTGCAACGCGGGCATCGAACAAAGCTGCCTGCGCATCGGCCACGCCATCCTCGGCGCGGCGCCGCGGGCCGGCTCCCGACGGCGTCGTTTCCTTGTTGCGCACGCGCTTGCGCATCGCAGCCTGCGCCTCGGCGCTGGCGAGCTGCGCGCGCGCCTCGGCATCAGCGAGCCGCACCAGCGCCTGGCCGGCGAACACGGTATCACCGGGTTTCACCAGCACCTCCTGGATCGCGCCGACCACGGGGGCGCCGAGCTTGATCAGGCCGGAGGCCGGCTCGACGCGGCCGGGAGCGACCGCGAGCCAGCGTTCCTCCTGGGCGTTCGCGGCGCGCGCCTCCAGCGTGATCCAGCGCGGCGCGACCGCGAACGCCGTGGATGCCGCCAGCAGCAGCGCGACAGCCTGATGAGCTCGGCCGGGCTTGTTCATGCGTTCGAGACCTTCTTCATCGATTCTGTCACAGCCTCCTCGCTGATGATGCGGCCGTCCTCGATATGAACGACGCGGCTGGCGAAAGGCAGGATGCGCGGATCGTGCGTCACCACCAGCACCGCGCGCGATGGATCCTTGGCGATATCGGCGAGCAGCGTCATGATCGCCTGGCCGTTGGCGGTGTCGAGCGCGCCGGTGGGCTCGTCGGCGAGAATGACCTGGGTCTTGCCGACAATGGCGCGGGCGATCGCGACGCGCTGCTGCTCACCGCCGGACATCTCGCGCGGCAGCGATTTGCGCTTGTGGCCGAGACCGACGGTGGCCAGCACCTCGCGCGACGCCTGCTTCGCGACCCGCGCGCGCTCGCCGCGCACGTCGAGCGCGAGGCGGACATTGTCCTCGGCGTTGAGCGTCGGGAACAAATGATAGGACTGGAAGATGAAGCCGATGCGCTCGCGCCGGAGTTTTGCCAGCGCCTCCGCATCGAGCCCGGCGACGGCCTGGCCGCCGACATGCACCGTGCCGGCGTCCGGCGTCATCAGGCAGCCCAGGATCGACAGCAGCGTGGTCTTGCCGCTGCCGGACGGCCCCATCAGCAGCACCAGCTCGCCGCCCTTCAACGCCAGGCTCACGCCCTTCAGCGCCTGCACCCGGCCGGCGCCCTGGCCGAGGTGATGCACAAGATCGGTGGCCGCGAGCACGACGTCGGTCATCGCGAGAACACCATGGCCGGATCGATGCGCATCACCTTGACGATCGCAGCAATCGCCGAGCCGACGCACATCGTCACCGTCAGCAGGAACAGCGCCACGGTCAGCAACGGCGTCATGATTACCGGCAGGGCTGATTCCGCCGTCGCCGCCGCGACGATCTTGCCGATGCCGGCGGCCCCCGCGAAGCCGACGATGGCGCTGAGCAGCGCCTGCCAGATGATGACCGTGTAGATGTAGCGGCTCGACGAGCCGATCGCGCGCAGCGTAGCGAATTCGTTGATGTGGTCCTTGGTGCTGGAATAGAGCGTCTGCGCCACGATCACGGTGCCGACGATCACGCCTAACAGCGCGCCGGCGAACAACGCCGCGCCTGCGCCAGTGCCGAACAGCCAGAACGAACGGCTGCGGTTGCGAAACTCGGCTGCGGTCAACACCTCGACATTGCCGAGACTGTCGCGCAGCGCCTGCTGGGTCTTCCAGAGATCGGCATCGGGCGCCAGCCGCACCAGCAGATAGGACGCCTTGCTCGGCGTCGTGCCCGTGTAGCTGCGCGCGCGCTCGACATCGGTGAACACGTAAGGCGTGGTCGTGAACGAGCGGATGCCCTTGCTCACCGCCATCACCTGCACCTTGCGGTCGCGCAGCTCCGCGGTCTGCTCCACGCCGGAGATGCCGAGACGTTCGAAATAGGTCTGATCGACCGCGACCGCGCCGGGCACCGAGAGGTCGTCGAGCCGGCCCTCGACCACGTTCCAGGGATGCAGGCCGAGCCCGCGCAGCTCCGAGCCGACCACGAAGACGGGCGTCGTCGTGCCCTGCGGCAGCCGCCATTGTGCATAGCCGATGACCAGCGGCGTCGCCTCGGCGACGCCGGGAACCGCGAGCGCCCGGAACCGCTGCCGCTCGTCGAGCAGCGAGGGATCCTCGAAGCATTTGGTGCCGACCGGCATGATCCACAGCTGCGCCGGGGCATGGTCGATCATCGTCGTCACCATGCGGCGAAAGCCGACATAGAGGCCCATCTGCACGGTCACCAGCACGATCGAGAAGATGATGCCGATGACGGTCGCGACGAAGCGCAGCCTGTCATGGAACAGGTTTCGCGACGCAAGCCTGAACTGCAACGACATGAACCAAAACCACCCGGCGCCCCCGGGGCATTTCAGCCGGTTATAGCGGCGATGTCCACGCCGGATCGGGGGCGATCAGCTGTGGCGCTTTGTCATTCGAGGCGGTCGTGGCGCCGGGGACACGGGGGGCATTGCCGAACGGCAAGTAAGCCGACCAAGGTGCGTCACAACCGGTGTCGTCCCGGCGAACGCCGGGACCCATAACCACAGGGAGCAATGATGCACTCGGTATCCGCCACCGCGCGCTACCGATACATCACGCGGTATGGGTCCCGGCGTTCGCCGGGACGACGGTGGTGGGTGACGCGGGACTGTGGGCTACTTCGCGCCCACCGCCTTCTTGCGCCACGCCAGGTGAACCGCGCAGGTGCAGCCGACGGGATGGCTGGCCAGCTCGGCAGGGGCCGCATCGTTGGCGGGGGCGGGCGAGGCGACCGGGCGGGGCGTCTCGGTCGGCTGTCCACCTCGCGCCGGGATGTAGTTCAGGATCGGCGCCAGCCAGCGCTCGACCTCGGCCACCGTCATGCCCTTGCGTGCGGCGTAGTCCTCGACCTGGTCGCGCTCGATCTTGCCGACGCCGAAATAGAAGCTCTCCGGCGAGGCGAAGTAGAGGCCCGAGACCGACGAGCCCGGCCACATCGCAAAGCTCTCGGTGAGCCGGACGCCGGCGTTTGTCTCGGCATCCAGCAGCTCGAACAAGGTCGCCTTCTCGGTGTGATCGGGCTGTGCCGGATAGCCTGGCGCGGGGCGGATGCCCTGGTACTTCTCCAGGATCAGATCGTCGGGGGAGACCGTCTCGTCCGGGGCGTAGGCCCAGAACTCGCGGCGCACGCGGGCGTGCAGGCGTTCGGCAAAGGCTTCGGCGAGGCGGTCGGCCAGCGCCTTGACCAGGATCGAGGAATAGTCGTCATTGGCGTTCTTGAAGCGATCGGCGACCGCATCCTCGCCGAGCCCCGTCGTCACGACGAAGCCGCCGACATAGTCCGGCACGCCGGAGCCCGCGGGCGCGACGAAGTCGGACAGCGCGGTGTTGAAGCGGCCCTCGCGCTTTTCGAGCTGCTGGCGCAGCGTGTGCAGCGTCGCGATCGCCTTGCTGCGGTTGTCATCGGCATACAGCACGATGTCGTCGCCGACAGCGTTCGCCGGCCAGAAGCCGATCGCGGCGCGCGCCGAAAACCACTTCTCGTCGACGATCTGCTTCAGCATCTTCTGCGCGTCGTCGTACAGCGCCCGCGCGGCCTCGCCGACCTTGGCATCGTCGAGGATCGCCGGGAAGCGGCCGGCCAGCTCCCAGGTCTGGAAGAACGGCGTCCAGTCGATATAGGGCACGAGCTCGGCGAGGTCGTAGTCCACAAAAGTCTTGGTGCCGAGGAAGGTCGGCTTCACCGGCTTGGCCTTGGCGAAATCGATCTTCGGCGCGTTCGCGCGGGCGTCCTTGAGCGACAGCCGCTTCTTGTCGGCCTGGCCGCGCAGATGCGCTGCCGCGATCTTCTGATACTCGGTGCGGATCTCGGCCGCATAGGCGTCCTTGCGCTCCGCCGACAGCAGCGAGGAGGCCACGCCGACGGCGCGGCTGGCGTCGTTGACATGCACCACCGGGCCGCCCTGGTAGTTCGGGTCGATCTTCACGGCGGTATGGACGCGGCTGGTGGTGGCACCGCCGATCAGCAGCGGCACGTTCAGGCCCTGGCGCTCCATCTCCGACGCCAGATACGCCATCTCGTCGAGCGATGGCGTGATCAGGCCGGACAGGCCGATGATGTCGGCATTCTCTGCCTTCGCGGTCTCGATGATCTTGGCGGCCGGCACCATCACGCCGAGGTCGATGACCTCGAAATTGTTGCACTGGAGCACGATGCCGACGATGTTCTTGCCGATGTCGTGGACGTCGCCCTTCACGGTGGCGAGCACGATCTTGCCGGCATTGGAGCGTTCGTTGGCGCGGCCCTTGTTGGCGGCCTTCTCGGCCTCCATGAACGGCATCAGATAGGCGACCGCCTGCTTCATGACGCGCGCCGACTTCACGACCTGCGGCAGGAACATCTTGCCGTCGCCGAACAGATCGCCGACGACGTTCATGCCCGCCATCAGCGGGCCTTCGATGACGTCGAGCGGCCGGCTCGACTTGGCGCGCGCGTCTTCCGTATCCTTCTCGATGAACTCGGTGATCCCGTGCACCAGCGCGTGGGACAGCCGCTTGTCGACCGGCCATTCGCGCCAGGCGAGATCGGCCTCCTTGGTCTGCTTGCCCTGGCCGCGGAATTTCTCCGCCAGCGCCAGCAGCCGCTCGGACGCGCCGGGATCGCGATTGAGGACGACGTCCTCGCACACCTGGCGCAGCTCGGGATCGATGTCGTCATAGACGATCATCTGGCCGGCATTGACGATGCCCATGTCCATGCCCGCCTTGATGGCGTGATACAGGAACACCGAGTGCATCGCCTCGCGCACCGGCTCATTGCCGCGGAACGAGAACGACAGGTTGGAGACGCCGCCGGAAATATGAGCATGCGGCAGGTTCTGGCGGATCCAGCGCGTCGCCTCGATGAAGTCGACGCCGTAGTTGTTGTGCTCTTCCAGCCCGGTGGCGATCGCAAAGATGTTGGGATCGAAGATGATGTCTTCGGGCGGGAAGCCGATCGTCTCGACCAGGATCTTGTAGGCGCGGGCGCAGATCTCGGTCTTGCGCTGATAGGTGTCGGCCTGACCCGTTTCGTCGAACGCCATGACGACGACGGCCGCGCCATGGCGGCGCGCGATCTTCGCCTCGTGGATGAACTTCTCCTCGCCTTCCTTCAGCGAGATCGAGTTCACCACCGGCTTGCCTTGCACGCATTTCAAGCCGGCCTCGATGACGTGGAATTTCGAGGAGTCGACCATGACAGGGACGCGGGCGATATCCGGCTCGGCGGCGACGAGGTTGAGGAAGGTCCGCATCGCGGCTTCCGAATCGAGCAGGCCCTCGTCCATGTTGACGTCGATGACCTGGGCGCCGTTCTCGACCTGGTCGCGCGCGACCTGCAAAGCTGCGGTGTAGTCGCCCGCGGTGATCAGCTTGCGGAATTTGGCCGAGCCGGTGACGTTGGTGCGCTCGCCGACATTGACGAAGGGGATGGCGGGCGTCAGCTCGAACGGCTCCAGGCCCGACAGCCGCAGCCGCGGCGCGATGTCAGGGACGACGCGCGGCTTGTGCGGGGCGACGGCGGCGGTGATCGCGGCGATATGGTCCGGGGTGGTGCCGCAGCAGCCGCCGACGATGTTGACGAGGCCGGACGCAGCGAACTCGCCGATCAGCCGCGCCATGTAGGCCGGCGTCTCGTCATACTGGCCGAACTCGTTGGGCAGGCCGGCATTCGGATAGGCGCAGACCAGCGTGTCGGCGACGCGGCCGATGTCGGCGACATGGGCGCGCAGGTCTTCCGCTCCGAGCGCGCAGTTGAAGCCGATGGTCAGCGGCTTGGCGTGACGCACCGAATTCCAGAACGCCTCCGGCATCTGACCCGACAGCAGGCGGCCGGACTTGTCGGTGATGGTGCCGGAGATCATCACGGGCACGTCGATGCCGCGCTCCTCGCACAGCTCCGCGATGGCATACAGCGCCGCCTTGGCGTTGAGCGTGTCGAAGATGGTCTCGACCAGCAGGATGTCGGCGCCGCCGTCCAGCAGTCCGCGCGCCTGCTCGCCATAGGCGATGCGCAGATCGTCGAAGGTGACGGCGCGGTAGCCGGGGTTGGAGACGTCAGGCGAGATCGAGGCGGTGCGGTTGGTCGGGCCCATCGCGCCGGCGACGAAACGCTGTTTGCCGTCCTCGGCGGCGACACGGGTCGCGGCACTGCGCGCCAGACGGGCGCCCTCGCGGTTGAGCTCGTAGATGATGTCGGAGAGATCGTAATCGGCCTGCGCGATCGACGTCGCCGAGAAGGTATTGGTGGCGACGATGTCGGCGCCCGCGCGCAGATATTGCGCGTGAATGTCCTCGATCGCGTCGGGCTGCGTCAGGATCAGCAGGTCGTTGTTGCCGCGGAGGTCGCGGTGAAAATCCTTGAAGCGCTCGCTGCGAAACGCGGCCTCGTCGAACTGCAGCGCCTGGATCATCGTGCCCATGGCGCCGTCGAGAATCAGGATGCGCTGGCGTGCTGCAGCGAGGAAGGCGGTACGCGCGTTGGAAACAGGGGCGGACATCAGGCAGCAGCCTTGTTGGCGGACTTCGGACGGATGCCAAGCAGATGGCTGATCGCGAACACGAGGTCGGCGCGGTTCATGGTGTAGAAATGGAAGGTGTCGACGCCATGCTTGGCGAGCTTGTGCACCTGGCCGGCGGCGACGGTCGCCGCAATCAGCTTGCGGGTCTCCGGATCATCGTCGAGACCCTCGAACTTCTCGGCCAGCCACTCCGGCACGCTGGTGCCGTTGCGGGTCACGAAGCCGCGCGCCTGCTTGAAATTGTGCATCGGCATGATGCCGGGCACGATCGGAATGTCGATGCCGCGGGCGCGGACGCGGTCGAGGTAGCGGAAGTAGACGTCGTTGTCGAAGAACACCTGGGTGATCGCGCGGGTTGCGCCGGCATCGACCTTCGCTTTCAGCATATCGATGTCGGCGTCGAAGTCGCGGCTCTCCGGATGCTTCTCCGGATAGGCCGAGACCGAGACCTCGATATCCGGGTGGCGCTTCTTGATGCCGGCGACCAGATCGGGCGAGCTCTGATAACCCTCGGCATGGGCCTGGTAGGGCGTGCCGATGCCGCCGGGCGGATCGCCGCGCAGTGCGACGATGTGGCGGACGCCGACCTCGTGATAGCGGTCGACGACCTCGTCGATCTCCCCGCGGGAGGCCCCGACGCAGGTGAGATGCGCCGCCGGCAGCAACGCGGTCTCTTTCAGGATGCGCGCAATGGTGGCGTGGGTGCGCTCGCGCGTCGAGCCGCCAGCGCCATAGGTGACCGAGACGAAGCTGGGCTCCAGCGGCGCCAGGCGCTCGATCGAGGTCCACAGCGTCCGCTCCATCTCCTCGGTCTTCGGCGGGAAGAACTCGAACGAGATCTTGGGCCGGATGATCGCGGAATGTCCGTCAGTGATGGCGGTGGCGAGGTCGGTCATGGCGGCGCAGGTTCCCGATGGCGCGTAAATTTCAACTTGAGAGCGGATAGCCCGCTGGATGAGCCAAGATAAGGGAAGTGAGCAGCCAGCGACAGCCCACCAGAAATGGGATTTGGCCCACAATCGCTTGAGTGATGGTCGTTTTTGCGGGATTTGTGGATCGAGTGGTGGGCAGATAAAGTGGAGCAGAATCAGTCTTGAAAAGCTTGGATTGGCGGGTTGTCGCGACATCAGCGAGTGGGACATGGTCACTCGATGGCTGTATACAACTTGTTCGTCCCAACCCGGAGCGAGCCTTGATCCCTGCGTTTCCGGCAGGTCACCGACGCAGCTCGGCCATTGTGGGCCGGCGCGCAGCCACTAGGTTGAAGCCATGATCCCGATTTCAGTCCTCGACCTCTCCGTCACGACGACGGCCACGCCGGCCTCGGTGGCGTTGCGCAACAGCATCGACCTGGCGCGCCATGTCGACCAGCTCGGCTATGTCCGCTACTGGCTCGCCGAGCATCACAGCTTGGTGTCGGTGGCGAGCCCGTCGCCCGACATCATGATCGGGCAGATCGCGGCCGTCACCAAGCACATCCGCGTCGGCTCCGGCGGCGTGATGCTGCCCAATCACGCGCCCCTGGTGGTGGCCGAGCGCTTCAAGATGCTGGAAGCGCTGTTCCCAGGCCGCATCGATCTCGGTCTGGGCCGCGCGCCCGGCACCGACGGCACCACGGCCTATGCGTTGCGGAGCCGGCTCGACCGCCGCGAAGGCGACGATTTCCTCGAGCGGCTGCACGAGCTGACCCTATGGGAGACGCGCGAGTTTCCCGCCGGCCATCCCTACAACAACGTCATCGCGATGCCCGACGATGCGCCGCTGCCGCCGATCTGGCTGCTCGGCTCCAGCGACTATTCCAGCGAGCTCTCGGCGCAGATGGGCATGGGGTTCGGCTTCGCGCATCACTTCGCCAATCACGACGCGATCGACGCGATGACCAACTATCGCGCTCATTTCACCGCGTCGCGCTGGCGCTCGCAGCCACATGCGATCCTGGCGGTCGCCGTGGTGACGGCGGAAACCGATGCTGAAGCCGAGCGGTTGGCCTCGTCGATGGACCTCAACCGCCTCCGACGCGACCGCGGCCAATTCCTGCCGCTGCCGAGCCCGGAGGAAGCGGCAGCCTATCCGTACACAGACTCGGATCGTGCCTCGATCGCCCGCAACCGCTCGCGGCTGTTCGTCGGCTCGCCGGCCACGGTGCGCGCCAAGCTCGATCCGATGATCGCGGCGAGCCAGGCCGACGAGCTGATGGTGATCACCGCGATCTTCGACCACGAGGCCCGCAAGCGCTCCTACACCCTGCTCGCCGAAGCGTTCGGACTGGAGCGGCAGGCGGCGGCGTAACTACTCTTCCATCCCCTCGACGTCATTCCGGGTTCAAGGCCGCAGGCCTTGAACCCGGAATCCAGAGCTTGTCTTGCGGTTCTTCTTCATCATCTCGGGATTCCGAGTTCAATCGCCATGCGTGACCGCATGGACGATTGCCCCGGAATGACGGGATATTTGGTCTCACCATGTGATCAGCGGCGAGCGGCGCAGGAAAGTGTCGTCGCTCACCTGGTCCACGACGAAGCGCGCGACATCGGCGCGCGCGATCGTGCCGCCGTGGAAGCCTGCGAGATCCGTCAGCGCGCGCACTGCCCGACCACCCGGCTTGTCGTTGAGCATCGCGGGGCGCACGATCACCCAATCGAGCCCGCTGTCGCGGATGATCGCCTCCTGCCGGTCCTTGTCGGCGTAGACATTGCGAAGCAGCAGCGGCAGGATCAGGCGGTCGTAGACGAAGCCGCCATGTCCCTTGCTGTCGCCGGCGCCGATCCCGGTGATCGCGACCAGTCGCGCGACGCCCTCCGCCTTCATCGCTTCGACCAGCGCGCGCGTCGATGTCGAGAGCGTCGTGACCTCCTTGAACGGGCTGAGCGACGTGCCGAGCGAACTGATGACGGCATCCTGTCCCTTCAGCGCCTTGCGCAGCGTGGCTTCGTCGCGGGCGTCGCCCACGATCAGTTGCGCGCCTTGCAGATCACCGGCCTTTTCGGGCGAGCGCACCAGCGCGCTGACGTGATGGCCGCGCGCCAGCGCATCGCGGACGATCAGCCGTCCGGTGCCGCCGGTGGCGCCGAGCACGAGGATGTTGCGCCTGGTCTCGTTGTTGTCGTCGGTGGTCATAGTCGTCTCCTGTTCTGAATTGGACCCGCGTGGGCGGTCCGAAAGCTGAACTGGGAAATAGCGATCCACATTTGAGCCAACAGACGCTATTCTTGGACGGCTTGTCTCACTGGTGGAACGATGGATCTACTCGCGCTTGCCGATTTCACGCTCGTCGCCCGGCACGGCGGCTTCGGCCGGGCCGCGCGGGCCAGTGGGCGGCCGAAGGCGACGTTGTCGCGCCGGGTCGCCGAGCTCGAGGCAGCCCTGGACATCCGCCTGATTGAGCGCGGCGGACGCGCGCTGAAGCTGACCGAGGAGGGGCGGGCGCTGTACGAGCGCACCGGCGCGCTGCTGACCGAGCTCGACGAGACCGTCGGCGCGATCGCATCAGGCGGCCAGACGCCGCGCGGCCGCCTGCGCATCAGCGCACCGCTGCTGTTCTCGCAGATGGCGATGGGTAAGCTCGCCGCGACCTTTGCGCTGAGATACCCGGACGTGCGCCTAGACGTGACCACGGACGATCGGACTGTCGACATGGTCGAGGAGGGCTACGACCTGGTGATCCGGGTCAACCCCGCTCCCGACGACAGCCTGGTCGGGCGCATCTTCCTGCGCGACCGGATGGTCGTGGTCGCTCACCCCGCGCTTCCCCGGCCCGACGATGGAGCGCCCGTGCGCGCCATCGTTCGCAGCAGTGACCAGATCACGAGTTGGGTCGTGACGGGGCCGGCAGGACCGGCTCGGACCTCCGTCGAGCCGATCCTGCGGCTGACCTCGCTGATCATGGTGCGCGATGCCGTTCGCGCCGGTGTGGGCGCGGCGTGCCTGCCGTTGTCGCTCGCCAGCCACGATATCGCGGCCGGGCGTCTCGTGCATTGGGCCGATCTCGACGCGCCGCCGGTCGCGCTATGGACGCTGTATCCGTCGCGCCGGCTGTTGAGCGCCCGCGTGTCGGCGTTTCTCGATCACCTCAAGGATGCCTTCCCGACGGGAACGTCAGCCGAGCTCGCCGCCTATGTCGAAGGGTAGGAGGCCGAATTCGGCGTCATTCCGGGGCGAGGCCGCAGGCCTCGAGCCCGGAATCTCGAGGTGAAGTCCGAAGCTCGAGATTCCGGGTCTGGTCCTTCGGACCATCCCGGAATGACGGCCAAACAGCCTAGCCTTCAAGGCGCTCGCTGAACGTCGCCCGGAACGGATGGGCCGGATAGACGCCGACGATGCGCAGCTCGCGCGAGAAGAACTTCAGCTCCTCCAGCGCGAACGCGAGCCCCTTGTCCTCCGGATGGCCGTCGACATCGGCGTAGAATTGCGTGGCGAAGAAATTGCCGTCGACCATGTAGCTTTCGAGCTTGGTCATGTTGACGCCGTTGGTCGCGAAGCCGCCGAGCGCCTTATACAGCGCCGCCGGCAGGTTGCGGACGCGGAACACGAAGCTCGTCACCAGCGGCCCGGAGTTCTGCTCGGCCCATTGCGGCTCGCGCGCCAGCACGACGAAGCGGGTGGTGTTGTGGGCCTCGTCCTCGATGTCCTCGGCGAGGATGTCGAGGCCATAGATGTCAGCGGCAAGCCGTGAGGCGATCGCGGCAACGCTCTTGTCGCCCCGCTGCGACACGTCGCGCGCGCTACCGGCGGTGTCGCCGGCGACGATCGGGCGGACGCCGAGCTGGCGGATGATGCGGCGGCACTGGCCGAGCGCGTGGACGTGGCTCTCGACGGTCTTGATGTCGGCGAGCTTGGTGCCTTTGAGGGCCATCAGCTGGTGGCGGATCGGCAGGAACCACTCGCCGATGATGTACAGGCCGGAGCCCGGCAGCAGATGGTGGATGTCGGCGACGCGACCGGCCACCGAGTTCTCGATCGGGATCATGCCGAGATCGGCCTCGCCGGAGGAAATCGCGGCCAACGCGTCCTCGAAGGTCGGGCAGGGCATGGCCTCGGCGGTCGGATAGGCCTCGGAGATGGCGATGTGGGAATTGGCTCCCGGCTCGCCCTGGAATGCGATTTTCAAGATCTTGCTCATGAGGGGCCTTGTAGCAGCAGCTTAGGTCTGTGACAGCAGCCGGCGCGCGGTTTCGAGATCGGCCGGCGTGTCGACGCCGCGCGGGACGGCATCGACAACCATCACGTCGATGCGCATGCCGGCCTCCAGCGCGCGGAGCTGTTCCAGCTTCTCCTGCTGCTCCAGCGGCGACGGGGGCAGGCTGACGAAGCGCTCCAGCGCCGCGCGGCGGTAGGCGTAGAGGCCGATGTGATGGTAGCGCGGTCCGTCGCCATGCGGCGCCGTGGCCCGTGTGAAATACAGCGCGCGCATGCGACGCCCGGACAGCGGCGAGCCGACGGCCTTGACCACGTTGGGGTTCAGGCTCTCTTCCTCGGTGTGGATTTCGGCCGCCAAGGTGGCGATGTCGACGGCGGGGTCCGCAAGCGGCGGCAGCACGTCACTGATGCTCTGGGGATCGATGGTCGGAAAGTCGCCCTGCAGGTTGACCACGATCTCGGCCTCGCCGGCCGGGTCGAGCTTGCACATCGCCTCGTAGATGCGGTCGGATCCGGAGGGATGATCGGGCTTGGTCATGACCACCTCGCCGCCCGCAGCCGTCACGGCCGCGGCGATCTCCGGCGTATCGGTGGCCACGGCCACGCGGCCGATCGCCGCCTCCTGGGCACGGCGCAGCACCTGCACGATCATCGGCACGCCGGCGATGTCGAGCAGCGGCTTGCCGGGCAGGCGGGTCGAGGCCATGCGGGCCGGGATCAGCACGAGGATCTTGGAGCGGGTCATCCGGGGAACGATAGCTCGGAGCCGGTCGCAACAGCGCGTCCGGGACTTGATGGGGGACAGCAAAAACGGCCCGCTTATACGGGTTGCCAGAGCACGGGCAAACCGATATCTCACTTCTGCCGCAGGGGGAGGCGCGACGGCTCGATTCCGCTCGATGCCTTCACGAAATCCTGGGGCGATTCACGGCCGCGGCCCCGCGGCCTCCAAGCCATGAAATCCGCCCTCGGAGCCTGATTCCAAAATGGACTCCTTCGAACTGAACAAAATCCTCGGCGCCGTTCTGGCCGCCTGCCTGGTCGTGCTGGTGACGAGCTTTTCCGCCAGCGCGCTGTTCGCGCCGAAAATGCCGGAGAAGCCGGGCTTCGAGATCGCCGTGAAGGAAGCCGAGGGCGCGGCCAAGGGTGCCGCTGCGCCGGCTGCCGCCGAGCCGATCGAGAAGCTGTTGCAGACCGCGTCGGTCGAGAAGGGCGCTGCCGCCGCCAAGAAGTGCGCCGCCTGCCACACCTTCGACAAGGGCGGCAAGAATGGCGTCGGTCCCAACCTCTATGGCATCGTCGGCGACCACATCGGCGAAGGCCGCGGCTTCAATTTCTCCGCGGCGATCAAGGCCAAGGGCGGCACTTGGACGATCGATGCGCTGAACCAGTTCATCGCCAATCCCAAGGGCTACATCCCGGGCACCGCGATGGGCTTCGCCGGCATCCAGAAGGACTCGGAGCGTGCCGACGTGCTGGCCTATCTGAACTCGCTGGCCGACAGCCCGGCGCCGCTGCCGACCGCAGCCAAGTAACCCGCGACTTAATCTCGCATTGCACACGGCCGGGCTTTGCCCGGCCGTTTTGCTTATGGGGAAGCGAATTTCGCCGCATTTGGGACCTTTGGTCGCATGCCGGTCGTTCACAACCCGGTATCATGAGAAAAAGCAAGGTTATCCGTCGAAACCTTGCCGTATATTGGTCCCTGAATGGAACGGGTTCGTAAGGTCCGGAGCGCCCTGCTTCGGCCGGTGCAACCTGTCCCGTCCGGATTGGGTTACGATCAAACGTTGGATCAGGAAGCATCGATGGCCGGCGCCGGCCAGGCGCTTTCGAGCGGTCTTATTCAGAGGAAGTCTCATTTGACGATTACCCGACGACAGCTCCTGCAGAGCAGCGTCATCGCTGCGATGACCCCGGCGCTCGGCACCGCCGCCAGCCTCGCCCCTCTCGATGCCGCGCAGGCGCAGACCGGCGAGCAACTGGTCTGGCGCCACGGCCTGTCGCTGTTCGGCGAGTTGAAATATCCGGCCGACTTCAAGCGGTTCGACTACGTCAATCCGGACGCGCCGAAGGGCGGCACCGCCCGGATGATCTCGCTCGGGACCTTCGACAACTTCAACATCGTCGTGATGTATGTGAAGGGCAACATCGCCGCGGCCGCGATGACCGTCTACGAGTCGCTGATGTCGCGGGCTCAGGATGAGGTCTCGACCGAATATGGCCTGCTGGCCGAGGCGGCCGCCTATCCGGACGACTACTCCTGGGTGGTCTATCGCCTGCGCAAGGAGGCGCGCTGGCACGACGGCAAGCCGGTCACGCCCGAGGACGTCATCTTCTCGCTCGACGTGCTCAAGAAGAACAGCCCGTTCTACGGCTCCTACTACCGGCATGTCGTGAAGGCGGAGAAGATCGGCGACCAGGAGATCAAGTTCAGCTTCGACGGGCCGGGCAACCGCGAGCTGCCGCACATCGTCGGCGAATTGCTGGTGCTGCCGAAGCATTGGTGGGAGGGCACCGACGCGCAGGGCCGCAAGCGCGACGTCACGGCGACGAGCCTGGAGCCGCCGCTGGGATCGAGCCCCTATCGCATCAAGGAGTTCGTGCCCGGCCGCTCGATCAAGGTCGAGCGCGTCAAGGATTATTGGGGCGCCAACCTGCCGGTGCGGATCGGCCAGAACAATTTCGACGAGCTGCAGTTCGAGTATTTCCGCGACAATCTCGTCGCGCTCGAAGCCTTCAAGGCCGATCAGGCCGACTGGATCAACGAGAATTCGGCCAAGCAATGGGCGACGGCCTACGAGTTCCCGGCGATTGCCGACAAGCGGGTCATCAAGCACGAGTTTCCGATCCGCGATTCCGGCCGCATGCAGGCCTTTGTCTTCAACCTGCGCCGTCCGCAATTCCAGGACGCGCGGCTGCGGCGCGCCTTCAACTACGCCTTCGACTTCGAGGAGATGAACAAGCAGCTGTTCTTCGGCATCTACAAGCGGATCAACAGCTATTTCGAAGGCACCGAGCTCGCCAGCTCCGGCCTGCCGCAGGGCCTGGAGCTGCAGATCCTCGAAGGCATGCGCGACAAGGTTCCGCCGGAGGTGTTCACCTCGGTCTACCAGAACCCGGTCGGCGGCAACCCCGAGAACGTCCGCGCCAATCTGCGCGAGGCCACCAAGCTGTTGAAGGAGGCCGGCTACGAGATCAAGGACCGCAAGCTGGTCGACCCGGCCGGCAAGCCGGTCGCGATCGAGCTGATGGTCCAGGACCCGTCGTCCGAGCGCATCGTGCTGTTCTACAAGCCGTCGCTGGAGCGGCTCGGTGTCACCGTCACGGTGCGCCAGGTCGACAACGTCCAGTATGAGCAGCGGGTGCGCACCTTCGACTACGACATGATCACCGATGTCTGGGGACAGTCGCTGTCGCCCGGC
Organism: Bradyrhizobium sp. SZCCHNS2022; assembly: GCF_032377575.1. Lineage (NCBI taxonomy): Bacteria > Pseudomonadati > Pseudomonadota > Alphaproteobacteria > Hyphomicrobiales > Nitrobacteraceae > Bradyrhizobium > Bradyrhizobium sp. SZCCHNS2022. Next base: position 6,591,766 of record NZ_JAUHHZ010000001.1, read on the forward strand.
AACGAGCAGCGCGATTTCTGGGGCTCCAAGGCCGCGGACGAGCAGGGCTCGAAGAACACGGCCGGCATCAAGAACCCGGCAATCGACGAGCTGATCGAGAAGATCATCTTCGCCAGGGATCGCGCCACCTTGGAAGCGGCTACGCACGCGCTCGACCGGGTGCTGCTGTGGAATTTCTACGTCGTGCCGCAGTTCACCTATCCGTTCGCGCGCAGCGCGCGCTGGGACCGGTTCAGCCATTTCGAGCCGTTCCCGAAATACGCCAGCACCGGCTGGCCGTCGCTGTGGTGGTACGACGCCGAGAAGGCTGCCAAGGTGAAGCGCTCTTGAGCACGTTCTTGCATCTGTCGCGCCGGGGCGTGCTCGGGCTCGGGCTCGGCGCGGCAAGCGCCGTCGCCCTGCGCCCGGCCATGGCTGCGGAGTTCGGCGCCGAATCCCACGGCATGTCGGCGTTCGGCGATCTCAAATACCCGGCCGACTTCCGGCAGTTCGACTACGTCAATCCGGACGCGCCGAAGGGCGGGCTGTTCTCGCTGATCCCATCGACCCGCGCCTACAACCAGTCCTACCAGACGTTCAACTCGTTCAATGCCTATGTCCTCAAGGGCGAGGGCGCGCAGGGCATGGACATGACGTTCGCATCGCTGATGGTGCGCGCGAGCGACGAGCCCGACGCAGTCTATGGCCTGGTCGCCAAGTCGGTCGCGATCTCCGCCGACAAGCTGACCTATCGCTTCACGCTACGGCCCGAAGCGCGCTTCCATGACGGCTCGAAGATCACCGCTCATGACGTTGCCTTCTCGCTCAATACGCTGAAGGAGAAGGGCCATCCGCTCATCATCGTGCAGCTGCGCGACTTCGTGAAGGCCGAGGCGCTCGATGACGCGACCGTCGTGGTGAGCTTCGTCGAGAAGCGCGCCCGCGACGTGCCGCTCTACGTCGTGACCCTGCCGATCTTCTCCAAGGCCTGGTATGCGAACCGCGCCTTCGACGAGGGCCCGCTCGACGTGCCGCTCGGCTCGGGCCCGTACAAGGTCGGAAAATACGAGATCAACCGCTACGTCGAGTTCGAGCGCGTCAAGGACTGGTGGGCGGCCGACCTGCCGGTCAGCCGCGGCCTCTACAATTTCGACATCGTCCGCTACGAGTTCTATCGTGACCGCGACGTCGCCTTCGAGGGCTTCACCGCCAAGAGCTATCTGTATCGCGAGGAGTTCACCTCGCGCATCTGGGCGACGCGCTACGACTTCCCCGCGATCAAGGACGGCCGCGTCAAGCGCGAGCTGTTGCCGGACGAGACGCCGTCGGGCGGGCAGGGCTGGTTCATCAACACCCGCCGCAACAAGTTCTCAGATCCGCGCGTCCGCCAGGCGCTGACCTACGCCTTCGACTTCGAGTGGACCAACAAGACCATCATGTACGGCGCCTATGCGCGCACGGTGTCTCCGTTCCAGAACTCGGACATGGTCGCGGTCGGTCCGCCGTCGCCGGAGGAGCTGAAGCTGCTCGAGCCGTTCCGCGGCCAGGTGCCCGACGACGTGTTCGGCGAACCCTTCGTGCCGCCGGCCTCGGACGGCTCGGGCCAGGATCGCGCGTTGCTGCGCAAGGCCACGCAATTGCTGCAGCAGGCGGGACTTCCGGTGAAGGACGGCAAGCGGCTGCTGCCGTCGGGCGAGGTCTTCGCGATCGAGTTCCTGATCGACGAGGTCTCGTTCAAGCCGCATCACGGCACCCTGATCAAGAACCTGCAGACGCTCGGCATCGATGCCGATCTGCGCATCGTCGATGCCGTGCAGTATCGTGCGCGGGTCGAGGAATTCGACTTCGACATCACGGTGCAGCGGCTGTCGATGTCGCCGACGCCGGGCGACGGCCTCAGGGCCTATTTCACCTCGGACACCGCCAAGACCAAGGGCTCGTACAATCTGGCCGGGATCAGCAATCCCGCCATCGACGCGCTGGTGGCCAAGGCGATCGCCGCGGAGACCCGCACCGATCTGACGCTCGCCTGCCGGGCGCTCGACCGCGTGTTCCGCGCCGGACATTACTGGATTCCCCAGTGGTATCGGCAGACCCATCCGATCGCCTATTGGGATCAGTTCAGCCACCCGCCGAAGCCGCCGAAATATGCCTCGGGCGTCGGCGCCCCGGACATCTGGTGGTACGATGCCGCCAAGGCCGCAAAGCTGGAGCAGGCGAAGTAGTTCATGGCTGCCTATATCCTCCGCCGCATGCTTCTGATGCTCCCGACCCTGCTCGGGATCCTCTTCATCTCCTTCGTCGTGGTGCAGTTCGCGCCGGGCGGGCCGGTCGAGCGCGTCATCGCGCAGCTGACCGGCGCGGACACCGGCGGCACCTCGCGCATCTCCGGCGGCAGCGGCTCCGATTTCGGCGCGCGGCCGCCGGGGCAGGTCGGTGCGGGCGGCGACACCAACTCCAAATATCGCGGCGCGCAGGGGCTCGATCCGGCCTTCGTCAAGCAGCTCGAGAAGCAGTTCGGCTTCGACAAGCCGGCGCCGGAGCGCTTCGCGCTGATGGTCTGGAACTTCGCGCGCTTCGACTTCGGCAAGAGCTATTTCCGCGACACCAGCGTGCTGCAGCTGATCAAGGAGAAGCTGCCGGTGTCGATATCGCTCGGTCTGTGGATGACCCTGCTGACCTATCTGATCTCGATTCCGCTCGGCATCCGCAAGGCCGTTCAGGACGGCTCGCGCTTCGACGTCTGGACTTCGGCCGTGATCATCGTCGGCTACGCCATTCCCGGCTTCCTGTTCGCGATCCTGCTCATCATCCTGTTCGCCGGAGGCTCGTTCCTCAACATCTTCCCGCTGCGCGGGCTGACCTCCGACGGCTGGTCCGACTTCCCGTGGTACTGGAAGGTCATCGACTATTTCTGGCACCTCACATTGCCGCTGCTGTCCATGGCGCTCGGCGCCTTCGCGACGATGACGCTGCTGACGAAGAATTCGTTCCTCGACGAGATCCGCAAGCAATACGTCATGACCGCGCGTGCCAAGGGCTGCAGCGAGCGCCAGGTGCTGTACGGCCACGTATTCCGTAACGCCATGCTGATCGTGATCGCGGGCTTTCCGGGCACCTTCATCCACGCCTTCTTCTCGGGATCGCTGCTGATCGAGACCATCTTCTCGCTCGACGGCCTGGGCCTGCTCTCGTTCGAGAGCATTCTCAATCGTGACTATCCCGTCGTGTTCGGCAATCTCTTCATCTTTTCGCTGCTGGGTCTCGTGGTCAATCTGATCTCCGACCTCACCTACATGTGGATCGATCCGCGGATCGATTTCGAGGCGCGGGAGGTCTGATGACGCTCACAGCCACTCCCCCGGTCGAGACCACCACGCAGGCGCCGCTCGGCGAGGCCGTGCCGCCGACCCGGCATCGCTTCCGGCCGTCGCCGCTCAATCAGCGCCGCTGGCAGAACTTCAAGGCCAACCGCCGCGGCTACTGGTCGCTGTGGATCTTTCTGTTTCTGTTCATCGTCTCCCTGTTCGCCGAGCTGATCGCCAACGACCGGCCGTTCCTGATCGAGTTCGACGGCCATCTGTATTGGCCGGCCTTCGTCTCCTATCCGGAGACGGCGTTCGGCGGCGACTTCGAGACCGCGGCCGACTATCGCGATCCGTACTTGCAGAAGCTGATCGCCGACAAGGGCGGCACCGTGATCTGGCCGCTGATCCGCTATTCCTATGCCACCCACAATCTCGATCTGCCGACGCCGGCGCCGTCGCCGCCGACCTGGATGCTCAAGGAATCGCAGTGCAAGGCGGTGGTCGAGAAGAAGGGGCTCAAGAGCTGCCGCGATCTCGAATACAACTGGCTCGGCACCGATGATCAGGGCCGCGACGTGGTGGCGCGTCTGATCTACGGCTTCCGCATCTCCGTGCTGTTCGGCCTGTCGCTGACGTTCTTCTCCTCCATCATCGGCATCGCCGCCGGCGGCGTGCAGGGCTATTTCGGCGGCTGGGTCGATCTTCTGTTCCAGCGCTTTATCGAGATCTGGAACGCGATCCCCTATCTCTATCTGCTGCTGATCCTGTCGGCGGTGCTGGTGCCCGGCTTCTTCACGCTGCTCGGCATCATGCTGCTGTTCTCCTGGGTCTCGCTGGTCGGGCTCGTCCGCGCCGAATTCCTGCGCGGCCGCAATTTCGAATATATCCAGGCGGCGCGTGCGCTCGGCGTCTCCAACGTCGTCATCATGTGGCGGCATCTGTTGCCCAACGCGATGGTCGCGACCATGACCTTCCTGCCCTTCATCGTGTCGAGTTCGGTGATGACGCTCACCGCGCTCGACTTCCTCGGCTTCGGCCTGCCGCCCGGCTCGCCCTCGCTGGGCGAGATGCTGTCGCAGGCCAAGTCCAACGTGCAGGCGCCGTGGCTCGGCCTCACCGGCTTCTTCTCGGTCGCGATCATGCTGTCGCTGCTGATCTTCATCGGCGAGGCCGTGCGCGACGCGTTCGATCCGCGCAAGACGTTCAGGTGAGCGACATGGATGCGATCAGCCAGCCGCTGCTCTCGGTCAGGGATCTCTCGGTGGCCTTCCACCAGCAGGGCCGCGTGGTGACCGCGGTCGACCGTGTCTCGTTCGACATCAAGCGCGGTGAATGCATTGCGCTGGTCGGCGAGTCCGGCTCCGGCAAGTCGGTCAGCGCGCTGTCGGTGCTGAAGCTGCTGCCTTATCCTGTCGCCTCGCATCCCTCGGGCAGCATCCGCTTCAAGGGCCGCGATCTCCTGCCGCTGTCGGAAGGCGAGATGCGCGAGATCCGCGGCAGCGACATCTCGATCATCTTTCAGGAGCCGATGACCTCGCTCAATCCGCTGCACACGATCGAGCGGCAGATCGGCGAGATCCTGCAACTGCATCAGTCGATCTCGAACAGCGCCGCGCGCGCGCGCACCCTCGAGCTGCTCACCCAGGTCGGCATCCCCGAGCCGGAGACGCGGCTCGGCAGCTATCCGCACCAGCTCTCCGGCGGCCAGCGTCAGCGCGTGATGATCGCGATGGCGCTCGCCAACGAGCCGGACCTCCTGATCGCCGACGAGCCGACCACCGCGCTCGACGTCACCGTCCAGGCGCAGATCCTGGCGCTGCTCGCCGACATCCGCGCGCGGCTCGGCATGAGCCTGCTGTTCATCACCCATGATCTCGGCATCGTCCGCCGCATCGCCGACCGCGTCTGCGTCATGAACGGCGGCAAGATCGTCGAGCAGGGCCCGGTGGAGCAGGTATTCACGTCGCCGTCCCATCCCTACACCAAGGCGCTGCTCGCGGCCGAGCCGAAGCCCGATCCGGCGCCGCCGCGGCCCGATGCGCCGGTGGTGATGCAGGCCAAGGATCTCAAGGTCTGGTTTCCGATCAAGCGCGGCCTGTTCCGCTCCACCGTCGGCCACATCAAGGCGGTCGACGGCGTCAGCATCGCCGTGCGCAAAGGCGAGACGCTCGGCGTCGTCGGTGAATCCGGCTCGGGCAAGACCACGCTCGGGCTGGCGCTGCTGCGGCTGATCTCCTCCGACGGTCCGATCGTGTTCCTCGGCAGCGAGATCCAGGGGCTGACCTTCAAGCAGGTCCGTCCGTTCCGCCGCGACATGCAGATCGTGTTTCAGGACCCGTTCGGCGCGCTCAGCCCGCGCATGTCGGTCGGCGACATCATCGCCGAAGGCTTGAGCGTGCATCAGCCTGATCTGTCGGAGGAGCAGTCCGAGGCGAAGGTCGTCAAGGCGCTCACCGATGTCGGCCTCGATCCGCAGACCCGCTTCCGCTATCCGCACGAATTTTCCGGCGGCCAGCGCCAGCGCATCTCGGTGGCGCGTGCGGTCGTGCTCGAGCCGAGCTTCGTCGTGCTCGACGAGCCGACCTCGGCGCTCGACATGCTGTTCCAGTCCCAGATGGTCGAGCTGCTGCGCGAGCTGCAGCGCAAGCGCGAACTGACCTATATGTTCATCTCGCACGATTTGCGCGTCGTCGCCGCCTTGGCCAGCCATCTCATCGTGATGCGCCACGGCAAGGTGGTGGAGGAGGGCCCCGCCGCGCAGCTGTTCAAGGCGCCGAAGACCGACTACACGCGGGCGCTGTTTGCGGCGGCGTTCCGCAACGAGACGGCGGGGAACGGGGCGGCGGCGAGCTAGACAGCGCTCGCCCGGAGCCGCTCTGCTGCGCTCTCATAAATGGCGCGCGTTGGTGCAGCAGCGATCACAGAGTTATGCGCGCAACGAGAAAGAGCCAGCGGCTCGAGCTAGAGCATGATGCGATGACGTGGAGACGCATCATGCTCTCATCGCCAACGTGCTGATAAGGACGACGGTAGGCACCGCGAATTCAGTCTCACCTTCCCCTGGAGGGCAGGCTATCGCATATGGCCACTCTGAGTGTGTCCCGAAACTGTCTCCACATCGTCATGCCCGGGCTTGTCCCGGGCATCCACGTCGTTCTCAGCATGCCGGACGTCGTGGATGGCCGGGACGAGCCCGGCCATGACGACGCGGAGGGAGATAGGCGCAAAACATCGATCGCCATATGCTCTCACCCTCCCCCTCCAAGGGAGGGTGAGAGCGGGGCTGACCTCGAAGCTGCGCGCTGCGGGATCGAAAAGGTGCGTCATGCGGCCATGATGCGATTCCGAAGAAGCACATCATCCTCTAGCGGCTGTGGGGAGCTCATCAAACAGCGGATCGCTTCGGTTGTGGCACGCCTGCGGCCACACCGCGATCAGTGCCGGCCGCCTCCACCCCCGCCTCTGCCGCCACCGCCGAACCCGCCTTGGCCGCCGAAGCCGCTGCCGCCACCGGGGGGAGGACCACCTGGTGCGCCGCCGAAGCCTGGCGGGCCTGAAGCGCCGCCTGAGCCGAAGCCGCCGGGTGAGCCCATGCCGCCCGGCGGGGACATGCCGCTGTCGCGGCCGAAACCGGGTGCGCCCGGAGATCCCGGTCCCCTCGAATTGTTCGGCGCACCGGGTCCGCCCGGTGGGTTGCCGCCACCAGGGCCGCCCGGACCACCCGGCCCCTGCATCGGCCCTTGGCCACGTGGCGCCTGCGGACCCTGCACGGATTCGCCGGGGAAGCGGGTCACTGCCTGCACCGATTCGGCGCGCAGTCCGCCGGCACCGTCCGGAACGGCGTTGATCACGACGCGGGTCTCCCCCGCAGGCTGGAAGCGCGAATTGTCGCGCGCGACGTAGCCGGAGCCGAACCGCAGGTCGTTGCCGACGCGCTGGACATAGCCTTCGATCAAGAGCCGGCTGGCCCGCGCGAATTCCTTCAGATCGTCCGGCCTGATCTGCGCGACCTGCATCACGCCCTGGACGACGCGGCCTTCGGCCTGCACGCGCCGGCCGACCTGCGCCTGGTCGACGCCGGCGAGCCGCAGGCCGCCGATCGACAGGCCGCTGCGGTCGCGCACGACCACGCCGCTGATCCGGCTCGGCGCGCTGCTGCGCGGGTCGACGAGGCTGGCGACGATCACGCCGTCGCTGCGCCGCAGGCCGAACACCGCAACCTGGCTGCCGACCTTGCGCCAGCTCTGCTGGCCCGGCGAGATCACGGTCTGGCCGAGCACGGTGAGCTCGCCCGGCCTGACCGCCTCGATAGGCCCGGTCACCTCGCTGACGACGTCGATACGCGCAGTGCTGAGCGTGCCGCCGGGGTCGCGCTGCGCCAGCACGCGGGCGAGCTGGCCGATCTTCAGCGCCTTCACGGACGCAGCTTCGCCATCGATCGCGACCGGCACGTTGGGCGCGTAGCTGACGCGCTCGCCATTGACGAAGATGCTGCCGAAGCGCTGGATCACGCCGACGATGCCGGTGCCGCCCATGCCCTGGTCCTGGCCGCCGGTGATCCCGGTGCCGCCGAGACCCTGGTCATTGCCCTTGCGGGGCTGTCCCCAGGCGAGCGCCGATGATCCGGCGAGCCAGAGGCCAGTGAGCACGGCCCTGCGCGAGAGCATCGGCGGCCGGCTCATGATTTGCCGTCCTCGCCGGTGGCGTCCTTCGGCTCCTCCAGATAGATGTAGACGCCGAAATTCCAGCGGGCGTCGCCGCCCTTGTCCTTGGCCAGCGCGCGGTTGGCCTCGCGGTTGGCGGTCTTCAGCGCCTCCATCGCCAGCTCGCGCGAGCGCGCTTCGAGGCGCCGCGCCAGCTTCGGTGACAGCCCGTCATAGTGGACGGCGCGCTCCATGAAGCGCGGCGTCGCCTCGGACACGTTGTCGGCCGCGGCTGCGATGTGATCATGCAGGTTGCGGCCGAGATAATACCATTTGCGGTCGTCGTCGCCGCGCGGCACGAAGCCGGTCTCCGCCAGCACGATGTTGTCGCCGGCATCGATGCTCACGAGCTTGCGGTCGAGCCATTCATCGAGCACCGCGCGTGGCCGCACGTCCTTGGTGATCGCGGCCACCAGCGCCTCGAAGGAGGGGGCATCGCCCTCGGCGGTGCGCGGCAGCGGCAGCGGCTCGCCCCTGGCGTCGGTGAACTCCGGCGCAGCGAGCCAGTGCGCGATGATGGCGCTGGTGCGCGACAAGGTCGCGGGCACCACATTCACCGGCGCGCCCGCGCCACGCAGCCGCGCCACCTCCTTGCGATGGATGCCGGTGAGCAGGCTGACGCGGCTGTCGGTCTGTGGCTTGCCGTCGAGCGCGAAGTCGTGCTCGGCGACGTTCACGAACAGCTCGCGCAGCAGCTGGGCCAGCGCCGGGAACGTCATCCCGCTGCGGATGCAGAGCCGCACGAGCGGACGCAGCAGCCGCGCCAGCGGCGCTTGCAACTGCGTCGCGGTCAGCGGCGACGGCGTCCGGGCGGTGGGATCCATGCCCAGATTTTAAGCGGAGCCACTGTGGGACACAATCCCACACATTTATTGACGTGTGAAAAATTCCCACGTAATGGAGGGGGCGTTCAACCCCCGGCTGGTGCCTCTGCCGTCATCGAAGGCGCGCTGCGGGGGCGGTCCGGTCAGCGCTGGTCGCAGCGGGAGTGCGGTATGCTCCAGGAGGCGTATGTCATGGACGTCGAGGGCGGCTCATCGCGTGTATCGGCGAGCGTCCGACCGTCGGATCCAGCTGCCGCTTCGTGGGTCGACTCTCCCGGCTATCTGCGACTGGCCGATACGCTGGTGGTGCTGACCGCGGTGGCGCTGCCGTGGTCGACGACGCTGACGGGGGCCCTGATGCTGGTCTGGCTTGCCGTGATCGTTCCGACCATCGATTGGGACGAGCTCATTCGCAGCCTGGCGCTGCCCGCCTGTGCCTTGCCGCTGGCGCTGTTCGTGCTGGCCGATGTCGGCGTGCTCTGGTCCGACGCCCCCTGGGAAGCCGGCTTGCAGGCGATCAATCCCGTATCGAAGCTGCTGCTGCTGCCGTTCCTGTTTCATCACTTCAGGCGCTCGGAGCGCGCGGCGTGGGTCTTCGTCGGCTTTCTCGCCTCGTCCGCCGTGCTCATGATGTCGTCGTGGACGATGGCCGATCTGTCCTCGACCAGGCTGCGCATCGGCTCTGCGGCCATTCTCGGCGAAACCACGCAAGGCCGAACGCTGCAATTCACGCTGTGCGCGCTGGGGCTTCTGGTGCCGGCGCTGCTCGCGCTGACGCAACGCCGGCGGCTGATGGCGGCAACTTGGTTTGGACTCGGCCTCGCCTTCCTGGCGCACGATCTGTTCATCGTGCCTGCGCGCACCCTATGCCTGTATCTGCCGATCCTCCTGCTGGTGCTCGCGGGGCGCCATTTCAGCCGGCGCCTTGCGTCCATTCTCGTGCTGTCGGCGGCGCTCACCGGCGGCGTCGCCTGGGCGGCCGCGCCGTTTCTCGGCAAGCCGATCGCCGAGCTTGCCGCTCGGCATCGCGTCTATGTGAGTGGCGGGCCGGCACAGGGACCCGGCGACTGGCCGCCTTCGGTCAGGGCGATCGGCGAGGCGCCGTTGTTCGGTCATGGCACGGGTTGGATCCGGAGGCCGTTCGAGCTCCAGCCCGACCGACAGGGGGCGCGCCAGACGGAGATCCGCCCGAGCGCCCCGGGCATGATGGTCGGCCTGCAATGGGGGCTTGCGGGACTGATCCTGCTTGCTGCGATGTGGATCAGCCATTTCAGGCTGTTTCGCAGCCCCGATTGGATGGCATGGGTCGGGCTGACGGTCGTCGTGCAGTCGGTCATCGGCTCGCTTCTGAGCATCAGCCTCCTCGACGTCAGCGAGGGATGGATCTACGTGCTCGGGGTCGGCGTTGCCGGCGGCGTCATGCTCGGCCGCGCCAATGCGCCGGATCGCGTCGATGGCCAACGATCCGGCGCCATTGACGGCGATCAGAGCGGTTGCCTCGATCCTCGATCGACCTGATCCCGCGCAGGCGTGCGCGCATCGTGCAGGATGAGCTGATTTGCCCGACGGGTTGAATTTCCGATAATCCGTCAAGTGGTTCAGAGAAAAAGAATTTACTTGCGCTGTCGGGCAAATCGGCCCCATTGATCGGGCGTCCCGTCCCACGAGAGGGGCGTACGCGTCGTCACGGATGTCGGGTGCGGGATGCGGTGGCCGTGAGGGTGGCGCTGGACGAGCGCCTGCTCCTGCGGACGACGAAGTCGTGTGGTCCTGGCGCCCCGATGCTGGCGTCAAGGTCGCTGGCCCGATGAGCTGCGCGGCCGACAGGGGCAAGAACGCCGGTCCCTGGGGAGATCACGTATAAGTCGTAAAGCCATCGCGCAGGGAAGGCCGGATGTTCGGCTCGTACCTGTGGTGACTACCGCGTGCTTTGTTGCACGCAACCACGGGTGCGGTCGGCACCCGGCCTTCCCTGCGCCCTCTCATTTTTGAGGGCGATGATGTCGCAGAGCTCGGGCCGATGAGGTCGCGAGAGTGCGAACGCTCGTCCTCCATGCTGTTTGAGATGAGAATCGGACCCAACGCTCGCATCGGCGGGCAACGCGCCATTTCACGCGTAGTTTTAGCAATACTGGTGCTCTCGGCACGCTGCCCGTGACTGCGCCCTCGCCCCTTGTGGGAGAGGGCATGTTCGGCGGATCTACGTACTCGGTTGGGTGAGGGGTTTCTCTCCGCAATCTCGCTCGTAGATGCAGACCCCTCACCCAACCGAGCTTGCAGCTCTGTCCTACATGCCCTCTCCCACAAGGGGCGAGGGCGCAGTCGCTAGCTGCGCGACTCGCGGTGCGACTTGGATGTCGACGTGATGAGTATCGCCATCGTCGTGCGAACAGAATAGTCGGCAGTAGGGTGGGCAAGGCGCTCGCTCGATGGCTGCTCCGGCCTCGCCTGTCGCGCGCTGTGCCCACCGTGACGGCCGCGCGCGCATCTGCGATGGTGGGCACGTCACGATCGCCTCGCGATCGTGCCTTTGCCCACCCTACGATCTGAGCCGCTTGATTGCCAGCACCTCGCTCCCGCTCGCCTTGATGCGCGCGATGGCTTCCGCGATCGGCTCGAACTGAGTGGCCATGTGGAACGCGTTGGCGTGCACAAGCGTGTCGGCAGCGCTGATGATGGCGACGTGGCCCTTCCAGAAGATCAAGTCGCCGCGAGCTGACTTCTCATCATCAGCTAGCGCGCGCCCCAGTGCTGCCAACTGCATGTCGCTGTCGCGCGGGCATTCAAGCCCCGCAGCATTCAACGCCACCTGCACCAGCCCCGAGCAGTCGATGCCGAGGCTGCTCTTGCCGCCCCACAGATAGGGCGTGCCGACGAAGCGCTCGGCGACGGCGACATAGTCGGGCTCGACATGGTCGAGGCCAGCGACATGCTGCTTCGGCACGAACCAGCCTTCGGCCGCGACCACGAAGCTTGCATCCTCGTGTGTCACCGCGAGCGTGGACCCCATCAGCAACGTCTCGAGCGGCGGCAGTTTGATCGATGGTCCGGGGAAAGCGAAGGTCCGCAGCGCGATGATCCTGTGCGTCGGAGCGGCAGCGGACGCTGCCAGCGCAGCCTCCGGCAGCCAGCCGACATAGCCGTCGGCCGCGAGCTGGCCCCAAGCCCAGCCCTTGCCATTGCGGTCGTAGATCGTGACACGCTCGCCCTTCAGCGCCTGTGTCGCAAGCTCGGCGCTCGAAAACGGCTGCTGGCGCAGCGGCGCGATCGGATCGGTGACGACCAGCGTCTCGCCCTCGACGAAGCGCTCAGCGGTCACCTGTCCCTGGAGATGCCTGGCCGCGATGTCGCCGCGGGCAGGTGTGAGGCGGGGATCAGCCATAGCGCTCGCTCAGGAGCTTGTAGAGCGCGCGTGCCGCCTGGCACTCGCCGCCCTCGGGGCGGCCCGGCTTGGCCGAGGGCGTCCAGGCGAAGATGTCGAGATGCAGCCATCTCGTGGTCGGCTCGACGAAACGCTGCAGGAACAGCGCGCAGGTGATCGAGCCGGCGAAGCCGCCCGAGGGCGCGTTGTTGATGGTCGCGACCTTGGAGTCGAGCCATGAATCATAGGGCGCCCAGAGCGGCATCCGCCACAGCGGGTCGTTCTCGACCGCGGCACAGCGCGCGACGTCGGCGGCGAGCGTCTCGTCAGTGGTGTAGAACGGCGGCAGATCGGGGCCGAGCGCGACACGCGCCGCGCCGGTCAGTGTGCCCATGTCGATCAGCAGATCGGGCGTATCCTCGTCGGCCAGCGCCAGTGCGTCGGCGAGGATCAGCCGGCCCTCGGCGTCGGTGTTGCCGATCTCGACGGTGAGGCCCTTGCGCGAGGGAAACACGTCCATCGGACGGAAGGCATTGCCGGCGACGGCGTTCTCGACCGCGGGGATCAGCACGCGCAGCTGCAGCTTGAGCTTGGCATCCATCACCATCTGCGCAAGCGCCAGCACGTTGGCGGCGCCGCCCATGTCCTTCTTCATCAGCAGCATGCTGCTGGACGGCTTGAGGTCGAGCCCGCCGGTGTCGAAGCAGACGCCCTTGCCGACCAGCGTCACCTTGGGGTGCGATGGATCGCCCCACCGAAGCTCGATCAGCCGCGGCGCCCGCGTCGAGGCGCGGCCGACGGCGTGAATGAGCGGATGGTTCTGGGCCAGCAGGTCGTCGCCGACGATGCTGCTGAAGCGGGCGCCGAAGCGGTCGGCGACCTGCTTCGCGGCGCTCTCCAGCTCCTCCGGTCCCATGTCGTTGGACGGCGTGTTGACGAGATCGCGCGCCAGCGCCGCCGCGTCGGCCAGACGGTTCAGCTCGGCGCCGTCGACGCCGTCGGGCGGAACGAGGCGGACCTCCGGCGTCTCGGCCTTGCGGTAGCGGCCGAAGCGGTAGCTGCCGAGTGCAAAGGCGAGCGCGGCGAGCCTGATATCATGCGGCGCGTTGGCGAAACGGTAGGTGCCCGCCGGCAGCTGGCCGGGCAGGACGCCCGGGCGGAACAGGTCGCGGTGCTTGGCGTCGTCGTCCTCGAGGCCGAACAGCACCTGCGCGATGCGCCCCTCCGCATCGGGGAGGATCAGGCAGCTGCCGGGCTTGGCGCTGTAGCCATTGGCCTCGGCAAAGTTGCGCGCTTGCGCCGACAGGCCCTCCCGGATCCCCGGCCAGCTCGACTTCGTCACGAAGGTGATCGGGATGGCGGATGTCGCTGGGGCGGTCTCGTAGATCGACGGCATGCCTAATGGTTCCTTGACGGGCGCGCTGGCAGGCAGACTTCGCAGAGTTCGGCCGCCCCCGCAATCGCGCCGGCCGCATGGCCCGCAAGCCGACGCAGTGGCGAGGGCGGCTGCCTTGCGCCATTAACCGGCTGTTAGCGTTAACAGTTTATTGCTGGCGCGTTCAATCCGCTCGTCCTTTCGAGTCCAGTGATCATGCGTCGACAGCCTCCCATCACCCGGCTCCTCGCCTCGGCGGCGCTCGCCGCGCTCCTTGCTGCCGCTCTCGGCGGGTGCCAGACCGTGTCCGACGTCACGGGCTCGCTGGGCCGCCCTACCGCCGAGGCGCCGCCGGCGACGCCGCAGCGTGCGGCCGAGGTCTATGGCGAGCGCTATCGCGCCAACCCCAAGGATGCCGTCGCCGCGGTGGCCTATGGCCAGGCGCTGCGCAACAACGGCCAGCGCGAGCAGGCGGTCGCCGTGCTGGAGCAGGCGACGCTCGCCAACCCCGGCAACAAGGTGGTGCTCGCGGCGTACGGACGCGCGCTCGCCGACAACGGCAATTTCAAGCTGGCCTTCGACGTGCTGTCGCGCGCGCATTCGCCCGACAATCCCGACTGGAAGCTGCTGTCGGTGCAGGGCACCGCGCTCGACCAGATGGGCCGCCACGACGAGGCGCGGCGCTATTACGACAGCGCGTTGAAGATCGTTCCGGGCGAGCCCTCGGTGCTGTCCAATCTCGGCCTGTCCTACATGCTGACGCGGGAGCTGCCCAAGGCGGAGCAGGCTCTGCGCCAGGCCTACGGTTCGCAGCGCGCGGACGCGCGGGTGCGTCAGAACCTCGCGCTCGTCGTCGGCCTGCAGGGACGTTTCGCGGAAGCGGAGCAGATCGCGCGCGCCGATCTGCCGCCCGACGAGGCCGCGGCCAACGTCGCCTATCTGAAGCAGATGATCCAGGGCCAGAGCCAGGCGAAGGGCAAGGCGCGCAATGCCGCGCCGATGGCCGCCCTCAACCAGCCGGACTGATGGCTCTTCTCATCGTGCCGCACCTGCCAGCAGGCGGCGGCAGGTGTCGACGAAGACGTCGGCGCCGGTGACGATGTCGGCGTCGGAGGTGTTCTCCGTCCAGTGATGGCTGATGCCGCCGATCGACGGCACGAACAGCATCCCCGCAGGCATGATCGTCGCCAGCACCTGCGCGTCATGCCCAGCGCCGCTCGGCATCCGCAGCGATCTGCCGCCGGCGAGTGCGCTGCTCGCAGCCTCGATCGCATCCTGGAATGCGCCGTCCATCATCGCCGGCGCGCCGGTGCGGATGCGTTCGACGGCGACCTGGCAGGGACCCGCCGCGGAGGCTTGCGCCGCCAACTCGCGCAGCAACCCCTCGAGCCGGTCGATCACGGCGGGATTGTCGTCGCGGATCTGGAACAGCATCTCGGCCTGCCCCGGGATGATGCTCGGTGCGCCCGGATCGAGCGTGATCCGTCCGGTGGTCCATACCGTGCGCGGGCCGCAGGCGGCCGGAAAGCGCGCGTCGATCGCAACGCAGAATTTGGCGAGTGCGAGCCCGGCATCCTTGCGCACCGCCATCCGCGTCGTGCCGGCGTGGTTCTGTTCGCCGGTGAAGATGATGCGGTACTGCCAGATGCCGACGATCGAGGTGACGACGCCGACCTTGAGGTCGCTCTGCTCGAGCGTGTCGCCTTGCTCGATATGAGCCTCGAGATAGCCGATGTGCCGGCCCCGCTCGGCCTGCAGGCGTGGTCGCCCCGCGAGGCCCATCTCGGCGAGCGCCTCGCGCATCGCGCGCGGGCTGCTGCGGTCGCGGGCGGCATCGATGTCGGCCTCGCTGACGTCGCCGACATAGGAGCGGCTGCCGAGGAAGGCGCCGAAATGGCCCTCCTCGTCGCACCAGGAGGCGACCTCGACGGCGCCTGCGATGGAGGGATCGGGATTTAGCACGCGGGCGGCTTCGAGCGCGTAGACCACGCCGAGCGGACCATCGAGCCAGCCAGCGTAGTTCTGGCTCTCCAGATGCGAGCCGGCCAGCAGCTTTGGACCCGGCTTGGTGCTGGTGCCGAGCACATTGCCGATGCCGTCGATCTCGGCCGTGAGCTGCGCGTCGGGGAGACGCGCGGCGAGCCAATCCAGTGACTGCCGGTGCGCCTCGGAAAAGGTCGGGCGGTGGACGCCGGTCTTGTAGGTGCCGAAGGCGCGCAGCGCGTTCAGGTCGGCGAGGACGCGGGCGCCATCGGCGCGGCGGAGAGTGTCGGACATCAGGCGGAGACCTCGATCATGCTCCGCCTAGCTTTCAAAGTGACGCCGCCTCCGCAAGCGATATTTCGCCGTGCGGGCCGTCGGCTACTGCATGGCCGCGACCTTGATGCCGGTCGGTCCCAGAATGACCACGAACAGCACCGGCAGGAAGAACAGGATCATCGGCACCGTCAGCTTCGGCGGCAGTGCGGCGGCCTTCTTCTCGGCCTCGTTCATGCGCATGTCGCGGTTCTCCTGCGCCATCACGCGCAGCGATTGCCCGAGCGGAGTGCCGTACCGCTCCGATTGCTGAAGCGCGAGACAGACCGACTTGACACCTTCCAGGCCGGTGCGGCGGGCGAGGTTCTCATAGGCCACCTTGCGATCCTGAAGGTAGGAGAGCTCCGCCGTGGTCAATGTGAACTCCTCCGACAGCGCGATCGACTGGCTGGAGATTTCGATCGCGACCCGGCGGAACGCGGCCTCGATCGACATGCCGGACTCGATGCAGATCAGCAGTAAATCGAGCGCGTCGGGAAACGCGCGCTTGATCGACAGCTGGCGCTTGGAGATCGCGTTGCTGAGGAACAGCATCGGCGCCTGCAGCCCGAGATAGGCCATGCCGACGCAGATGCCGATCTTGACCGGCATCGACTTCTCGAGATGTGCGATCACGAAGACGTAGAGCACCGAGCCGACGAACAGGACGAGCGGCGTCACCAGGCGTGCGAACAGGAAGGTGATGTAGGGCGCCTGGCCGCGGTAGCCGGCCATGATGAGCTTCTCGCGGGCCGCCTCCTGGGCCAGCCATTTGGTGAGGTTGAAATCCTCCACCACGCGGGAGACGAGCTGCTTCGGTGTCTGTCGCAGCGAGACCTTTTCACCGGCATTCAGCCGCTCGCGCTCACGCTGCTTGATCCGTTCGCGCTCGCTGGCGACCGCCTTCATGCGCTTGTTCAGGTTCTCGCCCGCGAACAGCGGCATGATCAGCGTGTAGACGGTGGCCGACGCCGCGATGGCGGCGAAGAACATCGTCATGAAGTGCGGATCATGAAGCTTGGTGATCAGAAAGTCGACCATGGGACTACCTTAGAAATCGAAGTTGATCATCTTCTTCATGACCATGATGCCCATCGACATCCAGATCACGCAGCCGACCAGCATCAGCTGGCCGGTCGGATGGGTCCAGAGCAGCGAGATGTAGTCGGGTGTGCTGAGATAGACCAGCAGCATGACGATCGGCGGCAACGAGCCGATGATGCCGGCGGAGGCCTTGGCTTCCATCGACATCGCCTGGATCTTCTCGGCCATCTTCTTGCGGTCGCGCAGCACCTTTGAAAGGTTGCCGAGCGCTTCCGACAGGTTGCCGCCGGACTTCTGCTGAATCGCGATGACGATGCCGAAGAAATTGGCCTCGGGCAGCGGCATCCGCTCATACAGTCGCGCGCAGGCCTCGCCCAGCGGCATGCCGATCGCCTGGGTCTCGATGATGGCCAGGAACTCGCCGCGTAGCGGCTCGGGCGCATCGGCGGCAACGACCTTGATGGATTCGAACAGCGGCAGGCCGGCCTTGATGCCACGCACGATCACGTCGACCGCGTCGGGCAGCGCGGCCAGGAATTTCTTCTCCCGCCGCTTCTTGAGGAAGCCGAGGATCCAGCGCGGCAGGCCGAGACCCGCCGCAAAGCCGAGGCCGAGCGCGCCGAGCGGGCCGCCGCCGGCGAAGAAGGCGATCGCGCAGACGGCAAAGCCGAGGACGCCGGAAATGATCCAGAACTTCTGAACGGTCCAGTCGAGCCCGGCCTGCGAGATCCGCATGTTCAGCGGAACCTTGCTCTGCTTCTGCGCCTTGGCCTCGAGATCCTTGAGCGAGGATTCGACCTGCTCGCGGCGCGAGCGCTGGCTGCGTTCGGCCTGACGGACCACAGGCTCCGATTTGGCGACGGTGCTGCGCCGCTGCTCCGCCTTCCGCTCGCCCGAGAGCAGAGGATAGAGGAACACCCAGGCGATGCCGCCGATGGCGGTCGCTGCGAGGAAGGCGAGTGCGAGAGCCTGAAACTTCATGGGGTCTCTCCGTTACTCCTTGCTCGCGACTTCGGCCGCATCGAGCGCAGCCGCAAGCCGCTTCTCCTCGCCGTAGTAGCGGGCGCGCTCCCAGAACCGTGGCCGGCCGATGCCGGTGGAGCGATGGCGGCCGATGATCTTGCCGTTCGCATCCTCGCCGACGATGTCATAGAGGAAGATATCCTGGGTGATGATCGTATCGCCTTCCATGCCCATCACCTCGGTGATGTGCGTGATGCGGCGCGAGCCGTCGCGCAGGCGCGCGGCCTGGACGATGACGTCGATCGAGGCGCAGATCATCTCGCGGATGGTCCGTGACGGCAGCGAAAAGCCGCCCATCGTGATCATGGATTCACAACGTGACAGCGCTTCGCGCGGGTTGTTGGCGTGCAGGGTGCCCATCGAGCCGTCGTGACCGGTGTTCATCGCCTGCAGCAGGTCGAACGCTTCGGGTCCGCGGACCTCGCCGACGATGATGCGCTCGGGACGCATACGCAGGCAGTTTCTCACCAGCTCGCGCATCGTGACCTGGCCCTCGCCCTCGATGTTGGGCGGGCGGGTTTCCAGGCGGACCACATGAGGTTGCTGCAGCTGGAGCTCGGCTGCGTCCTCGCAGGTGATGACGCGCTCGTCATGATCGATGTAGTTGGTCAGACAGTTGAGCAGCGTGGTCTTGCCCGAGCCGGTGCCGCCGGAGATGAGAATGTTGCAGCGGACGCGCCCGATGATCTGCAGGATCTCCGCGCCTTCGGGCGAGATCGCGCCGAACTTGACCAGCTGATCGAGCGTCAGCTTGTCCTTCTTGAACTTTCGAATGGTGAGCGCGGGGCCATCGATCGCCAGCGGCGGCACGATGGCGTTGACGCGGGAGCCGTCGGCGAGACGGGCGTCGCAGATCGGCGAGGATTCGTCGACGCGGCGGCCGACCTGGCTGACGATGCGCTGACAGATGTTCAGGAGCTGCTGGTTGTCGCGGAAGCGGATGCCGGTGCGCTGGATTTTGCCGGCGACCTCGATGAAGACCGTGCCCGCGCCATTGACCATGATGTCGGCGATGTCGTCGCGCGACAGCAGCGGCTCAAGCGGGCCATAGCCGAGCACGTCGTTGCAGATGTCGTCGAGCAGCTCCTCCTGCTCGGCGATCGACATCACGATGTTCTTGATCGCGATGATCTCGTTGACGATGTCCCGGATTTCCTCGCGCGCGGACTCGCCGTCGAGCTTGGCCAGCTGGGCGAGATCGATCGCTTCGATCAGCGCGCCGAAGATGGTCGCCTTGACTTGGTAGTAATTGTCCGAGCGCCGGGCCTCCACGACGGGGGGCGGCGGCGGAGGCGCTTGCCGGGTTGGGGCCAGAGGAGGTGCCGACACGGCCGGAGAAGCCGGGCGCGGCGCTGCCGCGGCCGGCTCGGGCGCCGGCGCGGCCGGCCTGAGGGTCCTGGTATCGCTGTCTAATCCGCTACGCTTACCAAACACGACTTAGAACTCCACGCGGGCTTATTTCGCCCTCAGCTTGTCAAGCAGAGGCGACAGGAAGGAGCCTTTCGGCTTCTTGGTCTCGCTGCGGCCGGTGAGCCGCTGCGCGACCTGAAGAAACATCTCGGTCGTCCGATGATTGGGTGACATCTCCGCAATCATCTGACCGTTGTTGGCCGCCGCGCCGAAGATCTGCGGTTCGAACGGGATCGTCACGATCGGCGGGCTTTCGATCGCCTTGGCGAACTCGCTGGCATTGATCTCCGGCCGCTTGGGCACGCCGACCTGGTTCAGGCAATACAGCGGCGTGCGGTCATTGGGTCGCGCGGCCTTGAGAAGGTCGAACATGTTCTTGGTGTTGCGCAGCGAGGCGAGATCCGGCGCCGCGACGATCAGAATGTCGTCGGCGCTGATCAGCGCCCGCTTGGTCCAGCCGGACCATTGGTGCGGCACGTCGAGCACGATGCAGGGCATCGAGGCCCGCAGCGTATCGAACACCGAATCGAACGCCTCGGCGCCGAAATCGTAGACGCGGTCGAGCGTCGCCGGTGCGGCCAGCAGGCTCAGATGATCGGTGCATTTCGACAGCAGCCGGTCCATGAACGCGATGTCGATCCGATCAGGCGAGAATACGGCGTCCGCGATGCCCTGGGCGGGATCCTGATTGTAGTCGAGGCCGGCGGTGCCGAAGGCCAGATCGAGATCGGCGACGACCGAGTCCATCGCGAGATCGCGGGCGATCGCCCAGGCGATGTTGTGCGCGACGGTCGATGCGCCGACGCCGCCCTTGGCGCCGACGACGGCAATGATGCGTCCGACGGCCTTGGCCTCGGGAGCCGAGAACAAATTGCAGATCGAGCGGACGACGTCGATCGGCGTGACCGGGGACAGCACATAGTCGCTGACGCCGCGGCGCACGAGCTCGCGATACAGCGTCACGTCGTTGACGCGGCCGATCACGACGACGCGGGTGCCGGGATCGCAGACCGTCGCAAGGTGATCGAGGCCCGCAAGGATGTCGGTGCGGGCATCCGTCTCCAGGATGATCACGTTGGGCGTCGGCGCCGACCGGTAGGCCTCGATCGCAGCCGCCATGCCGCCCATCTGGATCTTCAGATGCGCCTTGCCGAGCCGCCGGTCCTCACCGGCGGCCTGCACGGTGGCGGCCGTTTCCACGGTCTCGCAGAACGCCTGCACCGAGACACGCGGCGCCGGCGCGATATGATCGTCGGCCGGCGGCGGCACGACGTCAGGCTGCTCCTCTTGGGTCTGTCGGGCGTAGCTGATCATTTGCCTGTGTCGCTGAGTTTGGCCTTGTCGGCTTCGGGATACGTGATCGCGGTTGACGCTCCCTTGCGGTATTTCTCGAACAACGCGGTGCGCCGGGTGGTGTAGGAGGGGGTCTCGGGTCGCGGCTGCACGAGATCGGACGGGTTGTCGACCATGGCGGCCATGTTGCGCTGATAGGCGCAGCCGAAGTTCCAATCAGGCTTGTTGTCGAACCAGTTCTTGTTCTTGATCGAGGGTCCGAGATCGTCCGGCCAGACGCCGCAGGGGCCCGCGGTGGCCGAAAGCTTCGGATAGCTCAGCCGGATCGCGGCCATCTGGCGCGGATCCTTCGGTTGATAGTTGCGGACGGTGATGCCGTGCGGAGGCACGCCCGCAGCCGCGAACAGGGACTGAATCTCGCGCATCGAGTCGGCGGCGGCGCGGGCATTCGGGGTGCCGCTCGGGACGTCGGCGCTGATCGCGCCCGTGCCTTGGCGCATCCAGCTCTGCGCCAGCCCCATGACATCGGCGCGCTGCTCGGCGGTCAAGCCGCCGCGGCCCTGGCCGACGAAGACGACCAGGGAATCCGGGGCTTCCTGCACCGCGATCGGGTGGCGCAGCCGATAGTCGTCAGGGATGCTGGCCGTGACGGCCGGATCTCTGCGGAAGTTACAGGCGCCGAGCAGGACCGCCGTGCCGGCCAGGGCGACGGCAAGCCGCAGTCGGCGGTGTCGAGCGGGGCTGGATTTCATGATCATCGGTGCAAGTCCTTGTCCCAGCTCAGTCCGTGATGAAGCCATAGGTGCCGCGATAGTTGCGTCCGGGCTCGGTCCGGCCGGGCACGCCGTAGATGCGGTTGATGCTGCCCAGCAGGTCGGCCTGCGGGTCCGAAGCCGCCGCGAAGCCGTCATCCGGGCGGGACAGATCCTTCTGCGAAACGGCGCGCACGACGAACGGCGTCACCAGCACCATCAGCTCGGTCTGGTTGTTGACATAGTCCCGGCTGCGGAACAGCGCGCCCAGCACCGGAAGCTGCATCAGGCCCGGCATGCCGCTGATCGCCATCTTGGTCTGCTGCTGGATCAGGCCGGCCATGGCCATCGCTCCGCCCGAGGGGATTTCGAGCGTCGTCTCGGCGCGACGGGTCTTGATCGAGGGCACGGTCAGCGAGTTCGTGGTGGTCGAGCTCACCGCCTGGGACAGCGTGATCGCATTCTCGTTCGAGAGCTCCGAAACCTCGGTCATCACCCGCATCGAGATCCGCCCCTCACTCAGCACGACCGGCGTGAAGTTGAGCGAGATGCCGAACTTCTTGAAGCTGATCTGCGTGGTACAGACGTGGGTCGTGGGATCGCAGGAGTAGCCGGCCGGAACCGGAAACTCGCCGCCGGCGATGAAGGTCGCGGACTCGCCCGAGATCGCTGTCAGGTTGGGCTCGGCCAGCGTGCGGATCACGCCCGCGTTCTCCATGGCCCGGAGTGTGGCCTGAACCGATGGCGTCGCTCCCCCCAGCGCCGCGCTCACGGCATTGTTCGAGACAAGGTTGCTGCCATAGGCGGTGAATGGATTGGAGTTGGCGAATCTGACCACGGCCGTGCCGTAATTGAGCTGGCCCGAAAGATCGATGCCGAGCTGCTTGACGACCGAGCGCTGCACCTCGGCGACGGTCACCTTCAGCATCACCTGGTCGCGGCCGCGCACCGTGATCGAATTGACCACCTTGTCGGCGCCGCCGGCAAGGCGAGCGGCCAGCTCGCCGGCCTGCTGAGCCTCGATCTGGCTCGACGCCGAACCGGTGAGCACGATGCCGTCGCCGATGCCTTCAATCTGGATTTCGGCGTTGGGCAGCAGCTGCTTCAGCGCGGCACGCGCGCCGTTCAGATCGCGCTTCACCGCGATGTCGTAAGCCGCGATCTGCTGGCCCTGGGCATCGAAGAAGACGATGTTGGTCTGGCCGACCGCGGCGCCGATGATGTAGGCGCGCTGCGACGAGCGGACCACGGCGTTCGCGATCTTCGGATCGGCGACGAGGACGTCCTTGATGTCCCGCGGCAGATCGATGACCACGGACTTGCCGATCCCGAGAGCGAGGAAGCGTGCGTTGATCTGGCCGTCGGCAGCCGCGGCTGCGGCCGCCGGGCGGTAGTCCGCGGCGATCACCGGTGCAAGCGCCGGATTGAATGTCAGCGCAGCGGCGGCCGAAAACGACAGCGCGCGGACCATCAGGGTCCGCAGTTTCCGCTGATTTTCGCTGCAAATCATCTTGGTAGTCCTCTCGGTCACTTCTGCGTCGTCATCGTGCTGGGAATGCCGAAGCGAACCACGGCCACGCTGTCGCTGCGCCTGCGGCTGTTCTCGTCCGGACGTTTCTCGGCCATGTTGATATCGGCAATGCTGCGGAGCGCCAGCGACAGCGTTCCGGTCTGCCGCGCACGGGCGAGCGTCTCGGCCTGCTCCGGCTTCAGCTCCAGCGTGACGGTCTTGCCGACCACCGTCGTCTGGCCGTCCTTCTCCTTCGGAGCCTGATCGATCGCCAGCACGCGGATGTTCGACAGAATGATATCGGAGCTGACGACGTCACCCGCGTTGGGCTGATCCGGATTTCGCTCGCGCTTGGACAGGATGACGTCGACGCGATCATTCGGCAGAATGAAGCCGCCGGCGCCGGTTTCCGGCGAGATCTCGGTGGAGACGGCCCGCATGCCCGCCGGCAGGATCGCCGCCATGAAGCCGGAGCCGTCGGACTTGACCAGCTTCTGCTCGCGAATGGGTTCGCCGGCAATGAACGGCGCCCGCGCGATCGTGCCCGTGACTTCGTTCTGACCTTCGGGCCGCTCATTGCGCCTGATAAAGCTGGAACTCGCCGTCGCCGCCGGCCAGCTCTGCCATTGCAGGTGCTCGGGCTTGAGCGACTGGCCGAGGCCGATATCGGCTTTGGCGACGAGAACGTCGACGGTCGGCACCTGTGGCGCTGGCGCGGCAACCTGAGCCGGCCGATCGTCGGACCCGCTCGCCAGATATGCGGCCACGCCGCCAGCGCCCACAGCGATGGTCAGAACCACAATGCGTGCGGTATTCATACGCTTCACTTTCCACATTACGCCGCGACGCTTCCGCCGCCGTGATGGGAGTTGAGCAGTTATTCGTCAAAGCATGGTTAATGAGGCGTATCTAAATCGCCTTAACACCGCGTTCACACGGTGTTGTCAGAGCAGCGCCAGACGCGCCGCATCGATCGCCTTCACCCATTCCGTCTCCGGATAGACCATCAAGGCGCCCAGTGCGAGCGCTATGCCATAGGGAACGCCGCTGTCCTTGGCGTGGAGGCGCGCAAGCCAGGGTTGCCCGGCGAGCATGTAGGGCAGGGGCCATTGCCGGAATTGCATGAGAGCGAGCGTGAGGACGCCGCCGAAGATCGAGGCGTACAACAAATAGTTCATCAGATGGGCGAAGCCGAACCACAGAGCGGCGGCCGAAGCGACCTTGGCGTCACCGCCGCCGATCCAGCCAAACGCAAAGCATGCGAAGGCGATCACCAGCAGCACCGCGCCAGCGCCGAAATGCATCAGCATGTCGTTCATGCTCATTCCGCTCAGCGGCGCCAGTACCAGGAAGCCCGCGACCAGCGCCAGCGAGACCCGGTTGGAAATGGTCATCGTGAACAGGTCGCTCGTCGCCGCGAAGGCCATCAGAGCCGGAAACAGCAGCAGGCGCGCGAGATCGAGGGTCATGGGCTCTCAACGGCATAGAACCGGCGCAGGATGCGCTGGCTCGCCAATCTAGCGGCAACAGATAAACGATCGGGAAACGATCCGCCCTCCCGCCGTTTTCGCCTCACCAGACGCTGGCGATGCGGGCCGCCAGAACCAGGATGGACAGAGCGAGCGCGCTGCAGATCAAACGCAGTGCCGCATCGGCCTGCCGGAGCGGGCGCCGGGCTGCGACTGCGGAGACGACATGGTTACGCATCACTGAACGCCGCGGAGCTGGACGTGGAAATGATAAAGGCCCCGGAAGTCCGGGGCCTTCTTTGCTCGGTCGTGATGACCGCTTACTTCAGCGACGAGTTGATCGAGCCGAACTTGGAGCTCAGGCTGGAGCCGAGACCGTTCACGGCCGCGATGATCGCGAGCGAGATGCCGGCGGCGATCAGGCCGTACTCGATGGCGGTCGCGCCGGATTCATCCTTCACGAAGCGAGCAAGAAGATTCTTCATAGGGTAACTCCATGTACACGTGGCTGGTCGAACAAATTCTGGTCGTTGCGGCGTTCTCAGCACCGTGACCATATGGGCACCCTAGGGGGCAGGAATTTCGGCGTAGTTAATTCAACCGATGAAACATCACGACGGATGGCCGTTCTTGCGCAGAGTAAATTTCGGATGAACCGCGCGGGAAAAAACTGAAACAAACCGCTCGCGCATTCGAGGTTCGTCCACGGCATAGGAAATAGAGGCGCGGCACGTCGGGGTCCGCGGGTCCTAGGATTCCTTGTACATTCTTCCTTCGGTGCGCAGGCTTGACCCAGCCGTGCTCGCGCCCGGATGCGCCGTGAGGTTCACGGCTCCTTAAGCGCCGGAGAGTACCTCTCGGGAAAGTTCACGTGATGAGGAATGTTATGTCCGGTCTGCCATGGGAAGTCGTGCTGATGCTCGGCCAGACCATCGAGAAGGTGCTGCCGATCACGCTGGTCCTGGCGGTCGTGTTCTCGGTGCTCAGCCATTTCTGGGCCTGCAATCCTGGCAAGCCATGGTGGCAGAAGCGCGAGCTTGTCACCGACATGGTCTACTGGTTCTTCGTGCCGGTGTTCGCGCGCGTCCTGCGCATCGGGCTGCTGGTGCTGGGGGCCGGCGTGATCTTCAAGATCCACGATGCGGATGAGCTGATCGCCTTCTACGAGAACGGCCATGGACCGCTGGCGCAATTGCCGGAATGGCTGCAGGGGCTGCTGTTCATCGTGCTCGCCGACTTTATGCTGTATTGGACCCACCGTCTGTTTCATGGCGGCGAGTTCTGGAAATACCACGCGGTTCATCACTCGTCGGAGGACCTCGAATGGATCTCGGCGGCGCGTTTCCATCCCGTCAACCTGATCATCGGCACGATTGCGGTCGACGTGATCCTGTTGATGGCCGGCATCTCGCCCAACGTGATGCTCTGGGTCGGCCCGTTCACGACCTTCCATTCCGCCTTCGTCCACGCCAACCTCAATTGGACGCTCGGGCCGTTCAAATATGTCCTGGCAACTCCCGTGTTCCATCGTTGGCACCACACCTCGATGGCGGAGGGCGGCAACACCAATTTCGCCGGCACTTTCCCACTCTGGGACATTCTGTTCGGCACGTTCCGGATGCCGGAGGGGCAGCTTCCGACGAGCTACGGCAAGGATGAAGCGACGATGCCCGGTGAGTTCGCCGGTCAGCTCGTCTTCCCGTTTCGTCGCTGATCGCCGCGCGCCCGCCGCCGAGAGAATTGGGGCGCGTTTGTAGATCGTTCACCAATTGAGCGCAGATTTGCCGCGTCGGGCGCCGTCACCGCTGCGTATCGCTTGAGACGGCTCGTCAAGGTCCCGGGGTTGAGTATGTCGTTCAGTGTGTCGTGTCGTCCTTATGTCTCCCTTGCTCTGCGGACGGCCGTGGCCGCGATGCTGTTGTGGCCGGCCGCGGCGTCGGCGGATCCAGATCCAGCGATCGCCGTGAACGTCGACCAGGCCAAGCTGGTCAAGCTGCCGGACCGCGTTGCGACCCTCGTGGTCGGCAATCCGATGATTGCGGACGTGACCCTGCAGAGCGGCGGCATCATCGTCGTGACCGGCAAGAGCTACGGCGCCACCAATTTCATCGCCATGGACCGCGGCGGCCAGGTGCTGATCGACCGCCAGATCCAGGTTGCCGGGCCGACCGACCGACTCGTCACGGTGTATCGCGGCGTCGACCGCGAGACCTATAGCTGCATGCCGGTCTGCCAGCGCCGGGTCACCCTGGGCGACGGCGACAGCTACTTCAAATCCGTGCTCGACCAGGCCGGGACGATGTCGAGCCAGGCCAGCGGCAATGCCGCGTCCGCCTCGAAGACCAACTAAGACTTCAAGTCGGGGCGCCCCTGCCGAGGCTGGGGCGTACCATGCTCGATCGGCAGCGCGTCCGGACCGCAATGAGCCGGACGGCGCTCTCGCGTGCAGTCTCGGCCAGCCACTGCAGAAGGTCAGCGGGGAGATTGCTGAACTTGGTTAGCGAGCGGTTGACGCCGCCGCCCATTTCGTTCGGATTGTGGGAAACCCTTTGCCAAGGAGTTTCCGCTATTTGTTTCACTCAGGTTGATGTGGGTTTCCAAATTCCGGGTCAGACAATGCAAGCCTCCGTTTCCGCGACCGGTTCGATCCGCAGGCTGCTGCGGCGCTTTCGGCGCAATCGACGCGCGTCGGCCGCGCTCGAATTCGCGCTGGTTGCTCCGGTCTTCTTCGCGCTGCTGTTCGCGATCATCGAAACGGCCTTGATGTTCTTCGCCAGTCAGGTGCTCGAGACGATCACGCAGGACTCCGCCCGCATGATCCTGACCGGGCAGGCCCAGCAGGGCTCGTACACGCAGTCGCAATTCGCGAGCTACGTCTGCACCCAGGTTCCGGCGCTGTTCGACTGCAACAAGATCTACATCGACGTGAAGAGCTACTCCTCGTTCGGCAGCGTGACGATCAACAGCCAGATCGACAACACCGGCAACTTCGTCAACAACATGACCTATAGCCCGGGCGCGGCCGGCGACATCGTCGTCGTCAGGCTGTTCTATCAATGGCCGATCTTCGTGACCGGGCTCGGCTACAACATCGCGAATCTGACCGGCAGCAAGCGGCTGCTCGTCGGCACGGCCGCATTCAAGAACGAGCCGTATTCATAAGGGCGCCAGGAACCATCATGCGTTGTGCAGACAGACCGAGGTCGAAGATGGAATCCCAGCTGCTAAGTCGCCTCCGCGCGTTCGGGGCCGATCGACGCGGCGTCGCCGCGACCGAGTTCGCCTTCATCGTGCCGCTGATGCTGGTGATGTTCTTCGGCACGGTGGAGTTCTGCTCGGCGATCGCGGTCGACCGCAAGGTGACGCTGATGGCGCGAACGCTGTCCGACCTGACCTCGCAGTCGACCTCGGTCGGCGACAGCGACATGTCGAACTTCTTCGCGGCCTCGACCGGCATCCTGTACCCGTATTCGACGACGCCGGTGAACGCGACGATCACCGAGCTTTATGTCGATCCGACCTCGAAGCAGGCGACGGTGAAGTGGAGCAAGGGATCGGCGCCGCGGACGACGGGCACGACGGTCGGGGTTCCGGCCGATCTGCTGGTCAGCGGCACCTATCTGATCTTCAGCGAGGTGAGCTATCAGTACGTTCCCACGATCGGCTACGTGCTGGCCAAGACGGGCGTCAATCTCAGCGATGTCGCCTACACTCGCCCCCGGCAATCGACCTGCGTCTATTACAGTCCGGCAACGAGCTGCTGAGGGGCCCCGTCGGGCGGACCGGTCCGGCATCACGCGACGTGCGCGATGCGCCGGGCTTGAGATCAGGCGTCCATGACGATTGGACAGTAAAAAAGGCCGCGCGAGGCGGCCTTTCGTTTTGTTCGCGAGCGATCGAAACCGCTCTTGCGCAGCTCAGTTGGCGGCGCGGAGATTGTCGGCCGACGACTTGCCCGAACGGCGGTCCGCCACGATCTCGTAGGAGATCTTCTGGCCTTCGCGCAGCGTGCCGAGACCAGCGCGCTCGACGGCGCTGATGTGCACGAACACGTCATTGCCGCCGTCATCCGGCTGAATGAAGCCATAGCCCTTGGTTGCGTTAAACCACTTCACGGTTCCCATGCTCACGGGGGTAGTTCCCTTCTCAGATATCAAATGCGTAACCCAGAAGTCTGGGCTGGTTAGATCGAATTTTTGGAAGGGTCGTCAGCGTCTGAACCGGCTGTACCGGTAATAGCTAATCTCGTCCGGCCGAAAATCGATTGCGGGCTATATTATTGGAAATGGCCGCGCAAAACAATCCTGAGGTGCGGGAGGGCGCACGATTTTTTGACGCGCCGGCCTGCGGCCGACGCGTTGAATTGTCGCTGATTGCGTAAGGGTTGATCAAGTCGCACGGCCGGGGCGGAGCATTCTTCCGCCCCAGGCGTCAGCGCCGGCGGAACTGTCCGCCACGCTGCGGTGCGCCACGCGGAGGGCCGCCCGCGCCGGCGGGGCGTTCGTCCTTGTGCCGGAAGATCAGGCGGCCTTTTTCCAGATCATAGGGCGACATCTCGACGGTCACGCGGTCGCCCGCGAGCGTCTTGATGCGATTCTTTTTCATCTTCCCGGCGGTGTAGGCGACGATTTCGTGCCCCGCGTCGAGTTGCACCCGGTAGCGCGCGTCGGGAAGGATTTCGGTGACCAGCCCTTCGAACTGGATCAGCTCTTCCTTAGCCATGTCTTTCTCCAGATCGATAGACGTCTAGTTTGGCCGTTGGTTGCGGTTGTGAGCGTGGTTTTTGGGTCTGCCTTCGCGATGCAGGAACGCAACGCCCTGAATCGACCCGGCCTTGCCGCCGCCTTGCGACGGACGTTGGGGCTCCTGACGATTGCCTGGCAGAGCCGGCATCTTAGCATTGGAACGGCGACGGCGGCGAGGGCCTTTTGCGGCGTTGCCACCCTCATTGGCCCGCGCGTTCTGCATGCCAGGACGGCCGCCACGATGCTGCTGCGGCTTGGCCGGCGGCGCGGCCTCGCGATGGCCCGGCGTGCGACGGTCCTCACGCGGCAGCGAGACCTTGATCAGCCGTTCGATATCCCGGAGATACGACATCTCGTCTGCTCCGGCGACCAGCGAGATCGCCACGCCCTCGGCGCCGGCGCGCGCGGTGCGGCCGATGCGGTGGACATAGGTCTCGGGCACGTTCGGCAGGTCGAAATTGACGACATGGCTGACGCCGTCGACGTCGATGCCGCGCGCGGCGATGTCAGTCGCGACCAGGGTGCGGATCTCGCCGGTGCGGAACGCCGCCAAAGTGCGCTCGCGGTGGTTCTGCGACTTGTTGCCATGGATGGCCTGGGCCGGAATGCCGGCCTTCTCCAGGCCCTTCACGACCTTGTCGGCGCCGTGCTTGGTGCGGGTGAACACCAGGGCGCGGTTGACCGGCTCATCCTTGAGCAGTTGAGCCAGCAGGTTCGGCTTGGCGGAGTGATCGACCTGGATCACACGCTGGGCGATGCGTTCGACCGTCGAGGACACCGGGGTCACGGCGACCCGCGCCGGATCCCGCAGCATGGCATCAGCGAGCTCGGCGATGTCCTTCGGCATGGTGGCCGAGAAGAACAGCGTCTGCCGCTTGATCGGCAGCTTCGCCACGATCTTCCGGATGTCGTTGATGAAGCCCATGTCGAGCATGCGGTCGGCTTCGTCGAGCACCAGGAACTCGACGTGGGACAGCTTCAGAGCGTTGCCCTGGACGAGGTCGAGCAGGCGGCCCGGGGTGGCGACCAGCACGTCGACGCCCGGCATCACCGCGCGGACCTGGCGGCCCATCGGGACGCCGCCGATGGCGAGCGTGGAGCTGAGGCGGATGTGACGGCCATAGGTGTTGAAGCTGTCGAGGATCTGGCCGGACAGCTCGCGGGTCGGGCTCAGCACCAGCACCCGGGCCGTCTTCGGCTGCGGCTTGATGCGGTTCTCGAGCAGGCGATGCAGGATCGGCAGCGCGAACGAGGCCGTCTTGCCGGTTCCGGTCTGCGCAATGCCGATCACGTCGCGGCCTTGCAGCGCGATCGGGATGGTCTGGGCCTGGATCGGGGTGGGGGTGGTGTAGTTCTCTTCCTTCAGCGCGCGCGTCAGCGCGTCGGCGAGGTTGAAGTCCTGAAAGGAGGTCAAAAGATGGGGCTTTCCATAAGAGGATATGCCCTCGTCGGCATGCGTGCCGGACGCGGGCGGGTGATTGAGACACCCGCGTGTTTGGAGCGCCTAGTGTGGAGTGCTGAGAATGCGGAGCCAAAAGCTCAGTCTGAGCTAGAGAACACGCGGCTCGCAAAGATCCGGCCGATTCGCCTCGATCTATCAGCTATATGGAACAGATGGACGCTCGTTTCAAGCCCGCTGCTCTCCGGCATGCCGCCGAAAGCGGTAATGGGCTGCTTTAAAATTAGCCATTTCAAACATTGTGCATAAATTTAATGCTGAGTGATGGCTGATTGGTCAGTTTGCATGCCCAGAATCGCGGCAGGTGGATGCGACCGTTCGCCGCGAACGTGCCGAGTTCCACATTCTGGTCAATGGCTTACGAGATGTGAACGGTATGGCACGCTTCTTGCGATTCTCTCGCCGCAGACCGCCGGCCGATTTGGCTGCGAAGCACGTCTGCGTCAGGGAGATATTATCGCATGCTTACTCGACTCACTCAGGAATTAACGGCGCCGTTCAGCCGCCGTCGCTGGCTGGCTGCTGCTGCCGGCCTGGCTCTCGGCGCTGCCGGCTTCGGCCCGGCGATGGCCGCTGACGACACCATCAAGGTCGGCGTTCTGCATTCTCTGTCCGGCACCATGGCCATCAGCGAGACCACGCTGAAGGACACGATCCTGTTCCTGATCGACGAACAGAACAAGAAGGGCGGCGTGCTCGGCAAGAAGCTCGAGGCCGTCGTCGTCGACCCCGCTTCGAACTGGCCGCTGTTCGCCGAGAAGGCGCGTGAGCTGATCACCAAGGACAAGGTCGCGGTCGTGTTCGGCTGCTGGACCTCGGTGTCGCGCAAGTCGGTGCTCCCTGTGTTCAAGGAGCTCAACAGCATCCTGTTCTATCCCGTCCAGTACGAGGGCGAGGAGAGCGAGCGCAACGTGTTCTACACCGGTGCGGCGCCGAACCAGCAGGCGATCCCGGCGGTCGACTACCTGATGAAGGAAGAGAAGGTGAAGCGCTGGGTGCTGGCCGGCACCGACTACGTCTATCCGCGCACCACCAACAAGATCCTGGAAGCCTACCTGAAGTCGAAGGGCGTGGCTCAGGAAGACATCATGATCAACTACACGCCGTTCGGTCACTCCGACTGGCAGACGATCGTCGCCGACATCAAGAAGTTCGGCTCGGCCGGCAAGAAGACCGCCGTGGTCTCGACCATCAATGGCGACGCCAACGTTCCGTTCTACAAGGAGCTCGGCAACCAGGGCATCAAGGCGAAGGACATTCCGGTCGTCGCGTTCTCGGTGGGTGAGGAAGAGCTCGCCGGCATCGACACCAAGCCGCTGGTCGGCCATCTCGCCGCCTGGAACTACTTCCAGTCGATCAAGACTCCGGCGAACGAGAAGTTCATCAAGGAGTGGCAGGCCTACACCAAGAACCCGAAGCGCGTGACCAACGACCCGATGGAAGCGCATGTGATCGGCTTCAACATGTGGGTGAAGGCGGTCGAGAAGGTGAAGTCGACCGATGCCGACAAGGTCATCGACGCGCTCCCGGGCACCGAGGCGCCGAACCTGACCGGCGGCGTGTCGAAGATGCTGCCGAACCACCACATCACCAAGCCGGTGTTCATCGGCGAGATCAAGGGCGATGGCCAGTTCAGCGTCGTCTACAAGACCAAGGATCTCGTCCCGGGCGACGCCTGGTCGAAGGAGCTCGAGGGCTCCAAGGACCTGATCGGCGACTGGGTCGGCAAGAAGTGCGGCAACTACAATACCAAGACCAACAAGTGCCTGGGCTCGGGCACCTGATCTGAGCCTTGCGACGTCATCAAGACCGGAGAAGGCGGCGACCTCCGCCGCCTTCTCTCTTCCTCCTGCCGGGGTGGTCCAGTGCCTGCCATTGTTCTCGCGCTTGTGCGCGGCCTTCTTCTATCCATTGCCTTGATCGTCGCGACCGCTCCGGCTTTTGCCGCCAGCTTCGAAGAATCGGTCGCCAAATTCGCCAATGACGACTTCTCCGACACCGACGACGCCGTGGGCGAGATCGCGGTGTCCGGCAACCCGCTGGCGTTTCCGATCATCAGCGCGCTGCAGGACGAGCGGCTGATGTTCGATGCCGAGACCAAGAAGGTCTTCATCAAGCAGGCTGACGGCAAGATCATCGATGCCGCGACGGGAGCCGCCGTCGACAAGCTGCCGGACAGCGCCGCGGCCGTGAGCCTCAATAACCGGCTGCGCCGCAGCGTCGATGCCGCGCTCGGCGGCCTGACCCTGCTGTCGCCCGACACCAACACCCGGCTGACCGCGGCCAAGTCCGTGTTCAAGTCGCACGAGGAGGCGACGCTGCCGACCGTGGAGTCGGCGCTCGCCAAGGAAACCAATCGTACGGTGAAGCAGGCGCTCGCCGAGGCCCGCGCCGCGATCCTGCTGTTCAAGTCCGACGCCAGCGAGGTCGACAAGCTCGAGGCCGTCGCGACCATCAGGGCGCGCGGCGACCAGGAGGCGCTGGCGCTGCTCACCGAGATCAGCGGCGGCGACCAGCCGGCGAATGTCGCCAAGGCGGCGGCGAGCGCGATCTCCTCGATCCAGGGCACGCTCGCGATCTGGTCCGGCGTGCAGAACGCCTGGTACGGCCTGTCGCTCGGCTCGGTGCTGCTGCTGGCCGCGATCGGGCTTGCCATCACCTTCGGCGTGATGGGCGTCATCAACATGGCCCATGGCGAGATGGTGATGCTCGGCGCCTACACCACCTTCGTGGTGCAGGAAGTGATCCGCACCCGCTACCCGGCGCTGTTCGACTATTCGCTGCTGATCGCGGTGCCGCTCGCCTTCCTGGTGGCCGGCGCGATCGGCGTCGTGATCGAGCGCACCATCATCCGCTTTCTCTACGGACGTCCGCTCGAGACCCTGCTCGCCACCTGGGGCCTGTCGCTGATCCTGCAGCAGGCGGTGCGCTCGGCGTTCGGCCCGACCAACCGCGAGGTCGGCAACCCCTCCTGGATGAGCGGCGCCTTCGAGCTCGGCCAGATCACCATCACCTACAATCGGCTCTGGATCCTCTGCTTCACGATGGCCGTGTTCGGGATCCTTCTGGCCATGTTGCGCTACACCGCGCTGGGCCTGGAGATGCGTGCCGTCACGCAGAACCGGCGCATGGCGGCGTCGATGGGCATTGCGACCTCACGCGTCGATGCGCTCACCTTCGGGCTCGGCTCGGGCATCGCGGGCATCGCCGGCGTGGCGCTGTCGCAGATCGACAATGTCAGCCCGAATCTCGGCCAGAGCTACATCATCGACTCCTTCATGGTCGTGGTGTTCGGCGGCGTCGGCAATTTGTGGGGCACGCTGGTCGGCGCCTTCACGTTGGGCATCGCCAACAAGTTCCTGGAGCCGGTCGCCGGTGCCGTGCTCGGCAAGATCGCGATCCTGGTGCTGATCATCCTGTTCATTCAGAAGCGCCCGCGCGGCCTGTTCGCGCTCAAGGGCCGGGCGGTGGAAGCATGATGCCGCATCTGCTGACGAGGTCGTTGGACCGCGCCGCGACGATCTTCGTGCTCGTGGTCGCCGCCTGCGGCGTCCTGATCCCGCTATCGAACCTGCTGCTGCCGGCGGGATCTGCCTTGCAGGTGCCGACCTATCTGGTGGCGCTGTGGGGCAAATATGTCTGCTACGCCATCCTGGCGCTCTCGATCGATTTGATCTGGGGCTATTGCGGCATCCTTTCGCTCGGCCACGGCGCCTTCTTCGCGCTCGGCGGCTACGCGATGGGCATGTACCTGATGCGCCAGATCGGCACCCGCGGTGTCTACGGCAATCCGATCCTGCCGGACTTCATGGTGTTCCTGAACTATTCGAAGCTGCCCTGGTACTGGCACGGCTTCGACATGTTCTGGTTCGCCGCGCTGATGGTGCTGGTCGTACCCGGCCTGCTGGCCTTCGGCTTCGGCTGGCTCGCCTTCCGGTCGCGCGTCACCGGCGTGTACCTCTCGATCATCACGCAGGCGATGACCTATGCGCTGCTGCTCGCCTTCTTCCGCAACGATTTCGGCTTCGGCGGCAACAACGGCCTGACCGATTTCAAGGACATTCTCGGCTTCAACGTCCAGGCCGAAGGCACACGTGCGGCCCTGTTCGCGCTGAGCTGCCTGGCGCTGATCCTGGCGTTCCTGATCTGCCGCGCGGTAGTCTCGTCGAAGCTCGGCAAGGTGCTGATCGCGATCCGTGACGCCGAGTCGCGCACGCGCTTCCTCGGCTACCGCGTCGAGTCCTACAAGCTGTTCGTGTTCACGCTGTCGGCCTGCATGGCCGGCGTCGCCGGCGCGCTCTACGTGCCGCAGGTCGGCATCATCAACCCCTCGGAGTTCGCTCCCGGCAACTCGATCGAGGCGGTGATCTGGGTCGCCGTCGGCGGCCGCGGCACGCTGGTGGGCGCGGCGCTCGGTGCTGTCGTCGTGAACTACGCCAAGACGTTCTTCACCTCGGGTGTGTTGGCCCCGTACTGGCTGTTCATGCTGGGTGCGCTCTTCGTGCTGGTGACGCTGCTGCTGCCGAAGGGCATCGTGGGCACCTTCAATAGCTGGTGGGACCAGCTCGGCACAAAGCGGCCGAATGCCGACAGCGCCGCCCGCGAGGATGGCGTCACCGAACCCAAGATGGCGGAGTGAGCGGCATGAACGTGATGGATACGAGATCGACCTCCGCGCTGCTCTATCTCGACGGCGTGCACGTCTCCTTCGACGGCTTCCACGCCATCAACAATCTGTCCTTGACGCTCGAGCCCGGCGAGATGCGCGCCATCATCGGTCCGAACGGCGCCGGCAAGACAACGATGATGGACATCATCACCGGCAAGACCAAGCCCGACGAGGGTACGGTGCTGTTCGATGGCAAGACTGATCTCACCCGCCTCGACGAGACCCGCATCGCCGAGCTCGGCATCGGCCGCAAATTCCAGAAGCCGACGGTGTTCGAGAGCCAGTCGGTCGAGGACAATCTGCTGCTCGCGCTCAATGTCGATCATAGCGTCAAGGGTACGCTGTTCTGGCGCGGCTCCAGGGGCGAAGCGGACCAGATCGACAAGGTGCTGGAGACGGTGCGGCTCAAGGATCTCCGGCGCAAGCTCGCCGGCAGCCTGTCGCACGGCCAGAAGCAGTGGCTGGAGATCGGCATGCTGCTGGCGCAGGACCCGAAGCTGCTGCTGGTCGATGAGCCCGTGGCCGGCATGACCGATGTCGAGACGCATCAGACGGCTGAGCTGCTCAAGGAAATCAATCGGGATCACACCGTCATGGTCGTCGAGCACGACATGACCTTCGTGCGCGAGCTCGGCGTCAAGGTCACCTGCCTGCATGAAGGCACGGTGCTGGCCGAGGGCACCATCGACCAGGTGTCATCGAACGATCGCGTGATCGAAGTGTATCTGGGCCGATAGGCGAATAGCGAGTGGCGAGTAGCGACTAGGGAAGCGCAGGAAACAATGATCGGGACAGCAATTTCGATTAGCTATTCGCTATTCGCCATTCGCCCATCAGCGACCGGAGGTCGGTGATGCTCGGCGTCAAGGACATCAACCTCTATTACGGCGCCGCCCAGGCGCTGCGTGGCGTCTCGATCGCGGCGGAGCCGGGCAAGGTCACCTGCGTGCTCGGCCGCAACGGCGTCGGCAAGACGTCGCTGCTGCGTGCGCTGGTCGGGCAATATCCGCTCGCGTCGGGCAGCATCACCTTCGACGGCACCGACATCACGCACCTGAAGCCCTACGAGCGGGCGCGGAAGGGCATCGGCTTCGTGCCGCAGGGCCGCGAGATCTTCCCGCTGCTGACGGTCGAGGAGAATCTCAAGACCGGCTTCGGCCCGCTGAAGCGGGCCGATCGCAGCATCCCGGACGACGTGTTCTCGCTGTTTCCGGTGCTGCAGTCGATGCTCGGCCGGCGCGGCGGCGATCTTTCCGGCGGGCAGCAGCAGCAGCTCGCGATCGGGCGGGCCATGGTGATGCGGCCGAAGGTCCTGTTGCTGGACGAGCCGACCGAGGGCATCCAGCCCTCGATCATCAAGGACATCGGCCGGGCCATCTCCTATCTGCGCAATCTCGGCAATATCGCCATCGTGCTGGTCGAGCAGTATCTCGACTTTGCCTGCGAACTCGGCGACAACTTCGCCGTCATGGATCGCGGCGCGGTGAAGTTCACCTGCACCCGCGCCAATCTCGACCAGGCCGAGATCAGCCGCCAGATGGCGCTGTGATCGTCATCTAGCTCTCAGGGCGCGGCCTTGCCGCGTCCGGTCCCAGGGGAGGGGATCGATGCGGGCCGATCCCGCCAGCGCCGCCGCCGACATCTTCGAGGCCAACCGCGCCCGCGGCGCGGTGCGCTTCGACGTGCGGCTGCAGGACGGCGTGACGCGGCGTCACCATCTGCATGAGTCCGGCTCGCTGCGCGTACGCTTTCCCTCGCCGGAGGATGATGGCCTCTCGGCGATGTTCGTCAATACGGCCGGCGGCATCGCCGGCGGCGACCGCTTCGCCATCCAGGTCGCGGCCGGCGAGGGCAGCCGCGTGACGCTGTCGAGCGCCGCCGCCGAGAAGGTCTATCGCGCTCCGGGGACGCCGGCCGAGCTGGACATTGTGCTGAAGGCCGAAGCCGGCGCGCACATCTCGTGGCTGCCGCAGGAGACCATCCTGTTCGACCGCGCCCGCATCCACCGCCGCATCGACATCGAGCTTGCCGAGGCCGCTTCGCTGCTCCTGTGCGAGATCGTCGTGTTCGGCCGCACGGCCATGGGCGAGCGCATGCGCGAGGGCGAGTTCGTCGATCGCTGGCGGCTGCGGCGCGGCGGCAAGCTGGTGTTCGCCGAGACCGTCCGCCTCGACGGCGACGTCGGCGCCAAGCTGGCGGAGCCCGCGATCGCCAACGGCGCCGCTTCGATCGGGACTGCGCTGATCGTCCCCGGCGACGCCGCACTGGTGGAGCGCATCAGGGAGAGCCTGCCGGCGTTCCGGGGCGAGGCCGGGCTGTCGGCCTGGAATGGATTTGCAATGGCGCGCTTCTGTGCCCAAGATGCCGCAAGCCTGCGCGCCGACATGATGGCCGTGCTCGGCTGCGCCTCGACCGTGCCGCTGCCGCGGCTCTGGCTCAACTAGACATTTACCAAGCGACGCTTACCAAGTAACGATTACCAGAAGACGATCACCAGAGAGTCCGCATGAACCTGTCTCCCCGCGAAAAGGACAAGCTCCTGATCTCGATGGCCGCCATCGTGGCCCGCCGCAGGCTCGAGCGCGGCGTCAAGCTGAACCATCCCGAGGCGGTCGCCATCATCTCCGATTTCATCCTCGAAGGCGCGCGCGACGGCCGCACCGTCGCCGAGCTGATGCAGGCCGGCGCCCAGGTCCTGACCCGCGACCAGGTGATGCCCGGCATCCCCGAGATGATTCACGACATCCAGGTCGAGGCGACGTTTCCGGACGGCACCAAGCTGGTCACGGTGCACGAGCCGATCCGCTGATCATATGGCACGTCATTCCGGGGCAGCCCGCAGGGCTGAACCCGGAATCCAGAGATTATTAGATCGAGATTCCGGGTTCGGTCCTGCGGGCTGCCCCGGAATGACGGAGAGGACAACATGATCCCCGGCGAACTCTTCATCCAGGACGGCGAGATCGAGCTCAATGCCGGCCGTAAGACCGTGACGCTCTCGGTCGCCAATACCGGCGACCGTCCGATCCAGGTCGGCTCGCACTACCACTTCTTCGAGACCAACCCGGCCCTGAAGTTCGACCGGAAGAAGGCGCGCGGCATGCGGCTCGACATCGCGGCCGGCACGGCCGTGCGCTTCGAACCGGGCCAGACCCGCGACGTGCAACTGGTCGCGCTCGCCGGCAAGCGCATGGTCTATGGCTTCCGCGGCGACGTGATGGGCAAGCTGTAAGCCGATGCTGACCGGATTGCGCCTCGTCTCCGAAGCCGCCGAGCTGGCCGCGCGCCGTCATGCCGGCCAGCAGCGCAAGGGGCGTGACGAAGAGCCGTACATCAATCATCTCGCCGAGGTCGCGAACATCCTGTCGGCAACCTGCAACGGCGAGGACGCCGAGCTCGTCGCGGCCGGCTGGCTGCATGACACTATCGAGGACACCGACACCAGCCACGACGAGCTGGCGCAGCGCTTCGGCGCGCGCGTCGCCGGGCTGGTCGAGGAGGTCACCGACGACATGACCCTGCCGAAGAGCGAGCGCCGTGCGGTCCAAATCATCGCGGCTCCCGGCAAATCTGATGGCGCCAAGCAGATCAAGATCGCCGACAAGATCAGCAACATCCGCGCGCGCGTCTTCTTCGAGCCGGACCTCGAGCAGCAACTGGAGCTGATGGAGTATCTCGGCTGGGCCGAGCAGGTGGTCGCCGGCTGCCGCGGCGTCAATGCGGCGCTGGATGCGCTGTTCGACGAGACGGTGACCAATGCGCGGGGGACGCTGTGAGCGGCCTAGCGCGAATGTCCTCGGCGGCCATCTACAGCCTGTGCGCGGCATCAACCGTTGCGGGGTTTGCTGCCGCGGCTTCGGCAGCCGACGAGCGGCGCTGGCGGCTGTTCGAGCAGGACGACGGCGCGTTGCTGTCGCCCAGTCGGAGCGATGAGGCGACCGACGACGTCGGATCGCCATCGTTCCGCTGCAAGGCCAAGTCCGGCACCATCGCTGTCACCGGAGATGCCGGCCAGGAGCTACGGAACGTAGTTGCGGATCTGCTGCGCTCGAACGGATATCCGCAGGTCGAGATGGTGCCGGCGAGCCGTTACGGGCAAACGCTGCTGAGCGTCTCCTACAGCGAGGCGGGATCGGTCTGGGAGTACAGCTTCGAGGTGGCGGCCGATGCGCCCGCTTTCGATGCTTTCAAGCGCACCGGACGCCTGACGTTCAAGATCGGCAAGACCACCATCCGCGAAGAGTTCAAGCCCGGTCTCGAGACCATCGCGAAGTTTCAATCGATCTGCGCACGTCCGAAATGATCCGCGCGCTGGAAATAGTTGAGAGCTAGAGGCTGGAGCACGACATGTCCGTCAAGATCAAGCGTTCTGTCTACGCCGACATGTTCGGCCCGACCACCGGCGACAAGGTCCGGCTCGCCGACACCGATCTGATCATCGAGGTCGAGAAGGACTTCACCGTCTATGGCGAGGAGGTGAAGTTCGGCGGCGGCAAGGTGATCCGTGACGGCATGGGCCAGTCGCAGGCGACCAACAAGCAGGGCGCCGCCGACACCGTCATCACCAACGCGCTGATCGTCGACCACTGGGGCGTCGTGAAGGCCGACGTCGCGATCAAGGACGGCATGATCTCGGCGATCGGCAAGGCCGGCAATCCTGACATCCAGCCTGGCGTGACCATCGTGATCGGCCCCGGCACCGACGTGATCGCGGGCGAGGGCAAGATCCTCACCGCCGGCGGCTTCGACAGCCACATCCATTTCATCTGCCCGCAGCAGATCGAGCACGCGCTGATGAGTGGCGTCACCTCGCTGCTCGGCGGCGGCACCGGCCCGTCGCACGGCACCTTCGCCACCACCTGCACGCCCGGCCCGTGGCACATCGGCCGGATGATGCAGTCGTTCGACGCGTTTCCGGTGAACCTCGGCATTTCCGGCAAGGGCAACGCCTCGCGGCCGGCGGCGCTGGTCGAGATGATCAAGGCGGGCGCCTGCGCGCTGAAGCTCCACGAAGACTGGGGCACGACGCCGGCCGCGATCGACAACTGTCTCTCGGTCGCCGACGATCACGACGTGCAGGTGATGCTGCACTCCGACACGCTCAATGAGTCGGGCTTCGTCGAGGACACCATCAAGGCGTTCAAGGGCCGCACCATCCACGCCTTCCACACCGAAGGCGCGGGCGGCGGCCACGCGCCCGATATCATCAAGGTCGCCGGCCTGAAGAACGTGCTGCCCTCGTCGACCAATCCGACGCGTCCGTTCACGCGCAACACCATCGACGAGCATCTGGACATGCTGATGGTGTGCCATCATCTCGATCCGTCGATCGCCGAGGATCTCGCTTTTGCCGAGAGCCGCATCCGCAAGGAGACGATCGCGGCCGAGGACATCCTGCACGATCTCGGCGCGCTCTCGATGATGTCGTCGGACTCGCAGGCGATGGGCCGGCTCGGCGAGGTCATCATCCGGACCTGGCAGACGGCCGACAAGATGAAGAAGCAGCGCGGCGCCTTGCCGCAAGACAAGGGCAAGGACAACGACAATTTCCGCATCAAGCGCTACATCGCGAAATACACGATCAACCCGGCGATCGCGCATGGCGTGTCGAAGCTGATCGGCTCGGTCGAGAAGGGCAAGCTCGCCGATCTCGTGCTGTGGTCGCCGGCGTTCTTCGGCGTCAAGCCGGACTGCGTGATCAAGGGCGGCACCATCGTGGCGGCGCCGATGGGCGATCCGAACGCCTCGATCCCGACGCCGCAGCCGGTGCACTACCAGCCGATGTTCGGCGCCTTCGGCAAGTCGCTGACGGCCTCCTCGGTGATCTTCACCTCGAAGGCGGCGGTCGCCGGCGGCCTCGCGCGCAAGCTCGGGCTGTCGAAGAAGCTCTATGCGGTGCAGAACACCCGCGGCAAGATCTCGAAGAAGAGCATGATCCACAACGACGCGACGCCGAACATCGAGGTCGATCCCGAGACCTATGAGGTGCGCGCAGACGGCGAATTGCTGACCTGCGAGCCCGCCGAGGTGCTGCCCATGGCGCAGCGCTACTTCATGTTCTAAACTTGCTCCCGGTACCCCAAAACAGAAACGTACCGGGAGGACTGCTTCGTGATCTATGTCGTCGCCACTTTGACCATCAAGCCCGAAACGCGTGCCGAATTCATCGCCGCTGCCACCGCCTGCATCGAAGGGACCCGCAAGGAACCCGGCAATATCGCTTATGACTTGCACGAGAGCGTCACCGATCCAAGCAGGGTGGTGTTCGTCGAGCAGTGGGAGAACGCCGAGGCGCTGGTGCCGCATCGTGCGACCGAGCACATGAAGACGTTCGGTCGCGTGGCCGTGAAGTGCATGGCGGCGCCGCCGAAGATCGAGATCATCACGCCCGAGAAGGTCGATGTCCGCTGAACGGAATAAGAGAATGAGGATTTCAGCATGATCCGCGCCACGCGCGTGCTCGGGCAGCATCGTTGGAAAGAGGCAGCCGCCGATTCCGTCCTGCTCGATTTCGACGACCGGCATCGCCGGCGGCTCGTGATGACCGGCACGCGCGGGCTCGAATTCCTGCTCGACCTCGAACACGCCACCGCCTTGCGCGGGGGCGATGCCCTGGTGCTGGAGGACGGCCGGCTGATCGAGGTCGTCGCGGCCGCCGAGCCTCTGCTCGAAATCCGCGCCAGTGATCCGCATCACCTGGTGCGGCTCGCCTGGCATCTCGGCAACCGGCATCTGCCAACCCAGATCATGGCCAAGGGCCTGCGCATTCGCCGCGACCATGTGATCGAGGCGATGGTGAAGGGCCTCGGTGCCCGCGTCATCGAGATCGAGGCGCCGTTCGATCCGGAAGGCGGCGCCTATGCCGAACCCAGCCATGCCCATGGCCATGATGATCATGATCACCACGGCCATGAGCATCACAGCCATGATCATCATCATGGTCATGGCTCTCACGATCATCACGATCATGCCCACGACCACGCGCATGACGATCATCATTTGCATGACGAGCACTGCGGCCACGACCAACATCATCATGGCCATTCCCATGCTCATGACCACAAGTGAGCGGACGCGCTCCTTGGAAGCAATGACTGAGCTCGATTCAGCCGGGCTCTACCGCGTGCTCACGTGGTTGTCTCCGGCCTTTCCGGTCGGCGGCTTCTCCTACTCCGGCGGCATCGAATGGGCCGTCGAGGCCGGCGACATCAGCGATGCCGCCTCGCTTCGCGGCTGGCTCTCGGTGATGCTTACGGACGGCTCCGGCTTCTGCGATGCCGTGTTCCTCGCTCATGTCCATCGGGCGGTCGAGCTCGGCGACATGGAGGCGCTCCGCCGGACGGCCGAGCTCGCCGCGGCCTTCGTGCCATCGCGCGAGCGCCAGCTGGAGACAACGGCGCAGGGGCGGGCCTTCATCGAAATCGCGCGTTCAGCCTGGAACTGTGACGGTCTCGACCAGACCGTGGCGCAATGTGAGACAGTCGTTTATCCCGTTGCGGTGGGGCTGGTCGGTGCGGCGCATGGCGTGTCGCTGGTGCCGTTGCTGCACGGCTTTCTGCACGCCTTGACATCGAACTGGATTTCCGCGGGCAGCCGCCTCGTTCCATTGGGGCAGACCGACAGCCAGCGTGTGCTCGGGGCGCTGGAGCCGATCGTCGCGGCGACCGCCGAACGCGCTCTGCGTGCGTCGCTCGACGAGATCGGCAGCTCCACGTTCCGCGCCGATCTCGCCAGCCTTCGTCATGAAACGCAATATACGAGGCTGTTTCGGTCGTGACGAAGCAGAGCATGTCGCTGCAAATTTGGGCCGAGCCCTGTGAATCGCGGCGGTTCCGCAAATCAATTGTCACGGCTGCACAGCGGCTGGTTCGTCAATCACGACTGCGCGCCGTTGCGCGTGCAACAGAAGGATCTATGACATGGCATCGTCTCACGGTCCGCTCCGCGTCGGCGTCGGTGGTCCGGTCGGCTCGGGCAAGACTGCGCTGATGGACCTTCTGTGCAAGTCGATGCGCGAGCGATACGACATCGCCGCGATCACCAATGACATCTACACCAAGTGGGATGCGGAATATCTCGTCCGGTCCGGCTCGCTGACCCCGGATCGCATCGCCGGCGTCGAGACGGGCGGCTGTCCGCACACCGCGATCCGCGAGGATGCCTCGATGAATCTCGCGGCCGTGGCCGACATGCGCGCGAAGTTTCCCGGGCTCGATTTGGTGCTGATCGAATCCGGCGGCGACAATCTCGCCGCAACCTTCTCGCCGGAACTGGCGGACATCACGATCTATGTGATCGACGTGGCGGCCGGCGACAAGATCCCTTCCAAGGGTGGTCCAGGCATTACCCGCTCCGACCTGCTTGTGATCAACAAGATCGATCTCGCGCCGCATGTCGGCGCTTCTCTCGAGAAGATGGAGACCGATGCCAAGCGCATGCGCGGCGAGCGCCCTTTCGTCATGACCAACCTCAAGAAGAGCCAGGGACTCGACAGGATCATCGGCTTCATCGAGGCGAAGGGGGGGCTGACGCCGTCAGCCTGAGCGACTGATCCGTGCAGGATGGTCAATCGTTG
Source organism: Bradyrhizobium sp. SZCCHNS2022 (assembly GCF_032377575.1). Classification (NCBI taxonomy): domain Bacteria; kingdom Pseudomonadati; phylum Pseudomonadota; class Alphaproteobacteria; order Hyphomicrobiales; family Nitrobacteraceae; genus Bradyrhizobium; species Bradyrhizobium sp. SZCCHNS2022. The sequence goes on from NZ_JAUHHZ010000001.1 coordinate 6,635,560, forward strand.
CGAAGGAGAGTCGCGGAGTTTGTTGCAAAACTTTGCAATATATTTCTGAGCTCTCATCGCGGAAACTGATCGCATGCTCAAGGCTTTGACTTAGGTAGAACTTTTGAGTTGACCGCGGCGAGGAGAACTCGCGAATAGGTGCCGCGAAGGCCGGCGCCGGACCGCCGGTGTAGTAGACGCAAAAAAGCCTCAACAAGCCGGAACAACTTGAGCTCCCGGATGTTGCCTCGACCCGGGGTGCGCCTTGCCAAGGGCGCATGATCGGCTCATGGATGGCCGGTATCCTGGGACTTCCGCTAAGATCCGATCGCTTCCGCTCGCCCCGAAGGTGCGCGTTACTTGAGTAGCAGGCCCGGTTATTGGATGACTCGTTTCCTCCTTCGCCAACCCTTGACCTTAGAGTGAACGAGTGCTGCGGCTGGGTGTCATCATCGGTGTGATTGCGCTGCTCGGGTCGGCGCTGTCCGGTTTGGCTGCGTATCGCGTTCACGACCAGGAACTGGCGCTCGACCGCATCGCCCTGGCGCGGGCCATCGACGTCCATGCCAGCCTGGTCCAGGACCGCCTGACCGAGCGCGAGCTGCTGGCCCGGGTGGCCTCGGGCCTGTTCAGGGCGCCGTCCGTGATCAAGGCCAACATGCTGGAGCCGCTGCGGTCGTCGATCTACGCCTTCAAGACCGATTTCGTGGTCGCGTCCTGGATCGCGCGGCTGCGCCCGGACGAGCTTACCGTCGCAGAAGCGGAGCTGCGTCAGGCCGGATTTCCGAACCCGACCATCCGCAATTTTGACGATACCCCGCTCGGCCCCCACGTCGATCGCCCGATCGACGTGCTCATGGATCTCGAGCCACGCAATTCCGAGACCTCGAAGCTTCCCGGCATGGCACTCGACCGGCAGCCCATCGTCGGGCCGATGCTGGCGCGGGCTATGGCGGAGGGCAAGCCGGTAGCCTCCGACCCCACACCGCTGTTACGCCCTGACGGTCCCGTCGGGATCGTCCTGGCGGCTCCGGTGGTCCCGCAGGGGGCGACCGCCCCGGCGGGCTTCGTGACCTTTTCCTACGAGATCGGGCCGCTGCTCCTGACCAATGACGACCTGTCCTTGTTCTCGGTCGCGTTGAAGGACCCGCGCAATGCCTCGGACGAGCTGGTCGCGAACGATCAGGGGGCGGTCAGCAACCGGACCCGCGGACCGGACGATCCGGTGCCGTCGTCGACGCGCACGGTGACCTTCGGCAACCACGACTGGTCGCTGGTTTACTACGCCAAGAGCAACTCCGTGCGCCGGGCCCAGCAGACGGCAGCGATCGTCGGTGTGATCGGGCTCGCACTGACTGGCATCATCTGCGGCCTGTTCGGCTATGTCGCCTACAACAATCTGCGGCTCAGCCGTGAAATTCAGGTGCGGATCGGCTTCGAACGGCGGTTGACGGCGGTCATCGACGAGCTGAATCACAGGGTCAAGAACATCCTGGCGGTGATCCAGTCGATCGTGACCCGCACGCTGCGTCACGGCAGTGACATCGATGTCGCCCGCGAGCTTCTGATCGGTCGCATCCATGCGATGTCGAACGTGGTCACCCTGCTGAGCGAGAGCCAATGGCAGGGCGTCCAGCTGCGCGGCCTGTTCGAAGCCCGGGCCATTCCGCATGCCGAGCGGATCGCGGTCACCGGACCCGATATCACCGTCAGCGCGCGCGCCGCCCAGAGCCTGTCGCTGCTGTTCTTCGAGCTCGCCTCGCATTCCGACGAGGGACTTTCGTTGGTCGGCAAGCACCCGCATATCACCGCGAAGTGGGAGGTGACGGGCGAGGAGCCGAATGCCGTGTTCCATTTCCGCTGGGAGGAGTGCAACACCAGCGAAGCCACGCGGCGGCCGGACAGTGATTTCGGACTGATCCTGCTCGATCGAGTCGCGCCGGAGGCGCTCGGCGGCACGTCGAAGCGGTTCTTCACCGAGGCGAGCTACGTCTACGAGCTGACTGCGCCGATGGATACGGTGATCGACATGACCGAGCGCGATCGCACCGAGCAGTTTTCCGCGCCCGTGCATCCGCCGCGTTGATCGCCGCCGCGCCCTCCGGCGAAGCAGGTCTCTCGGGAACGAATTCGCGAAACGACGAAAGAGGCGGCCCCGTTCGGGAGCCGCCCCATTCGCGTTCTGCTCAGCACTGCGCGGCGGTGATCAGCCGCCGCTGCCGCCGATCACGGCCCGCACGGTCTCGTCGGGGCCGAAATCCTCCGCCCCTTCGACATAGAGCAGGGCCGCCAGCTTGGACCGCGCGCGGTTGACGCGGCTCTTGATCGTACCGACCGCGCAGCCGCAGATCGCTGCCGCATCCTCGTAGGAGAAGCCGGAAGCCCCGACCAGGATCAGCGCTTCGCGCTGGTCCTGAGGCAGCTTTTCCAGTGCCGCGCGAAACTCCTCGAACTCGAGATGAGCCCCCTGTGAGGGATGCGTCTTGAGCGTCTTGGCGTAGTTGCCCTCGGCGTCCTCAACTTCGCGCCGCCGTTTTCGGTAGTCGGAGCGGAACAGGTTGCGCAAAATCGTGAACAACCACGCGGGCAGGTTCGAGCCCGGTTGAAACGAGTCGATGTTGGCCAGCGCCCGGAGCAGAGTTTCCTGCACCAAGTCGTCGGCGCGATCGCTATTACCGCTCAAGGAAATCGCGAATGCACGGAGGCTTGGGACGGCCGCAAGGATATCGTCCCGCAAAGAATCAGTGAGAGGCATTCACTCCCTCCCGTCGTTCTGGTCGGTGGATCCCCCGCCGTTCTCTACGTGGGACTGAGCTGCCGGCCCATCAAGCTTGCGGATCAGATCCGTGAAGCGGTCCGGAACCCCCTGACGAACGACGTCGTCGTACATCGCGCGGAGTTGATGACCGATCCTGGATTGAATCTCCGCGTTGAGTCCGCCGGGCTTGCGCGGTGCCGCATTCTTGCTGGCTTGAGACTTTACATCTTTCATGACCTTTTCCACGTTTCCCCGAGAGTTAAGTCCCTGAAGCTTCAAGAATTATCCTCGCCATCGAGGGGGTCTGATCGGGAACTAATGCAACCGGGCGCTAAAAGTTCCACGGGTTTGGGGAACTTTTGTTCGTTTCGGGCGTAATCAGCTCATCATGGAACCCGGGCGGGAAGCCCAGAATACCGAATGGAGTGGGGATGAGCCGATCACAGCTAGTTGCTGAACATTTGCCGCTGTTGCGCCGGTATGCGCGTGCCCTCACGGGCAGTCAGGGTTCAGGAGACGCTTACGTCGGCGCGATGCTGGAAGCTCTGATCCAGGATCCTGCCTTGCTGGACGAGCGCTACGGCCCCCGTGCGGGCCTGTTCCGGCTGTTTACCCAGATCTGGAACTCGGTCGCGCTCAACGACGACGCCGAAGTGGCGACACTGCCAATGCCGCCCGAGCGCCGCCTCTCCAATATCACTCCACTCCCGCGCCAGGCGTTCCTGCTGCTCTCCCTGGAGGGGTTCCCGGAAGAGGAGGTGTCGTTCATTCTCGACATCGACGTCGCCGAGACCCGCCGGCTGGCCGATGCCGCGGGCCGGGAGCTGGCAGCGGAGATCGCGACCGACGTGCTCATCATCGAGGATGAGACCTTCATCGCAATGGACCTCGAAAGTCTGGTGAAGAATCTCGGTCACAACGTGATCGGAGTCGCACGCACCCATTCGGATGCGGTCGCGCTGGCGAAGAACAAGAAGCCCGGTCTCATCCTCGCCGATATCCAGCTCGCCGACGGCTCGTCAGGCCTCGATGCCGTCAACGAGCTTCTGCGAACGTTCGAGGTTCCCGTCGTCTTCATCACCGCCTATCCCGAGCGGTTCCTCACCGGTGAGCGGCCGGAGCCGGCGTTCCTGATCTCCAAGCCATTCCAGCCCGCCATGGTCTCGGCCGTTGCCAGCCAGGCGCTGTTCTTCCAGCGCAACTCGCGCAACAGGATGCCGAAGCCGGCGGCCTAATCGTTGCAGCCCGATAGCGGATTTGAGGCTAGACTGTCCTCGGCGCGCTTTTCGGAGCGCGCCGTTTTTGTTGCGACGCATTGCCGTAAGAGGTCGATCAGCATCCTCGGCAAACGCCCTTCAATCTCGCCCTCAGTGCGGCGTCGTCTGGTCCGATGTCCTCGATGAGGTTCGACTTTGGTCTTGGCGGGAAGACGATCGGTACGCGCAGCGTCAAGGTGTCTTCGCCCACATCGGGTGGTGGGGGAGGAAATGGCTGAGCCCGTTCGACGATCGCCAGCGCCTCCTTGTCGAGGGCCGGGTCACCAGCGCTTTCGGCAAGCGCTGCAGAGAGCAGATGTCCTGAGCGGTCGATGTGGAAGACGACCCTCGCGGTCCCGCCCTGGCCCGTGGCCTGAGGCGGATAGCGCCGCTGCGCGGTCAGCTTGACGCTGCTCTTGATCCAGACGTCCTTGGTGCCCTCTGCCGCAGCGATCCCGGGTACGATCATCGCAATTGCCAGCGCTGTGCCGGCTCCCCGCAACATGCTCATCTATTATCCCACCCGATACACAAAAGGGTGCATCAGCGCCCCACGACACGCAGGCGAGCATAGGACGTCGAACAAGCGGGTTGGAACAGCGGTTTCGGCCGTGTGACCGAAAAGATGCGGGGCACCGCCGGCATCACCACGGCGGTGCCCCGCGTCGCCGGTCAATGGGGCAGGGGGAATAACCGGCTGCCTTGATGACGCACGACCCCCGAAGTCGTTCCTGGAAGCGCCGAATATTTTCGCCGCCGGACCTGTTAAGACACGGTTAAGTGATTTGCCCGTCCGAGAACCCACCCCGTGCGACTAACGTTGGAAATGCCGATCGCCTGCAGGCGAGGGGAGCAGAGACAATGTCGCAGACAGGTAAAGTTGTCATTCTGGGCACACTCGCGGCGTCCGGCTTGCTCGTGGGCGCGATGCAATTTGCCTCGGGGCATGATCTCGCCTCTGCGCTGCCTGTGCAGGCCGCGAGCCAACCCCAGACGGCGTCGGTCGTGGACAACGTGAACCGCGCGAACAAGACCGATCGGGCTGCCGTGCGGGTAGACTCCGCGCAAACGCAAACCGTATCTATCAAGCTTGCTGCGTTCGCCGATACCTCTTTCCTGCTGCGCTTGCCGCTGGCCGGCGCCGCGGCGCCCGGCCGGCAGGTGGCGCCCCCGCAGGGATCTCAGATCATCACCACCGAAACCGAGCGGCGCGAGGCCAAGCGGCCGGTCGCCTGCGAGCCGTCCGTCTCCGTGCTTACGGAAATCGCCAAGCGATTGCAGCCGGGCCGCTGCATCACCTGAAAACATGGTCCACCGTCGTCAACTCGGCTGACGACGGCACCACGACGTGATCTTGCACAAGGTGCTTTCCGGCAACTCACCGCGCGTTACTCGGCCGGCTCCGCCTCGTCCGCCATCTGGCTGCGGACCAGGAGGCCAAGCGCCAAGCCTCCCACGGCGAGAATGGGAACAAGCCGTTTGACCCCGATCATGCGTACGACCTGCAGGCCGCTGGCGAGCAGCATCGGATCAGCGAGAAGCGACTGAGCCGCAGATCGTGCCGCCTCCGCCGGCCGCGGCGCATGCTTCGTAACCGTGCGCTTGCGCGCCATGTAGCTGATTGCAGCAATCAACGTCACGACGAAGAAGATCGCCGCTCCCGTCAGGCATGCTGGGACGAGGCCGTAGCGTTCGAGCACCGCGACGAACGCCGCCGCGCACAGGAAGCAGGTGGTTACGAACAATCCGACTGCAGCCGCCAACGCGAGAGAGGTCAGCCTGACGGTATGTCCGGTCGATTCCTTGACCTCTTCGATCATGCGATGAAGCATGTAACTTCTCCCCTCGTCTCTCGATGGCTGGCCGATAAACTCGAATCGGCGCCGTGAGCGGCGCCGATTGATTGGTTCGGAAGTGGCCTCGCGGCTTGAAAAGCCTAGCGCTTCCAGGTCACGCCGATCAGGAAGCCGAGACCGAGCGCGAGCCCGACGGTCGCCAGCGGCCGCTGTGAGATCACGTCCTCCAATCGCTCTTCAAGGGAGTTTGCCGCATCCTGCGCCGCGCCGAGCATGGCGCCGCCGCGCTCGGACATGTCGTCGAACGTCTGGTCCATGTTCTCGCGCGCCTGGCGATAGCCGCTGCGGGCCTGCTTGCCGGCCTGACCCGCGAAGGCGTTGAGGGCGTCGGTGATCTGTTCGGTGAGGGCTGCGATATCGTTCTTCACGGCGTGGACATCCTTCTGCAGGCGTTCATAGTTCGCTTTGTCGGCGAGATCCTTCAACGCGGTCTCACCATCGGTCGATGGCATGGGAGGCTCCGGAGCAAGCTGGTGTGCGGACGTTCGGCAAACGCGTCGTTTCGGCCGAAGTTCCCGGTGCAGAAACCGAATCAGTCCGCAGGCAGTTGCGGCGAATCGTCCGGCAGCAGGTGCTCCTTGACGATGAGACCGACGATCAGCAGCGGTGACGCGAGAAAGGCGCCCATCGGTCCCCATAGCCAAGTCCAGAACGCCAATGCAATGAAGACGGCGAGCGCGTTGAGGGCGAGGCGCCTGCCGATGATGGTGGGCGTGACGAAGTGGCCTTCCATGAAGGTGATGACGGCGAAGATGAGCGGGGCGACCATGCCGCCGCTCAGGGTCGGGAATGCGATGACGCCCACCACGACCAGCACCGCGAACATCGCGATCGGGCCGATGATCGGGATGAAGTTCAGCGTCGCCGCCAGCGCACCCAGGCCGGCCGGATTCGGCATGCCCGCGATCGCGCAGGCGAGCCCGGCCGCAATGCCGACCCCGGTGTTGATGAGCGTGACCGTCAGCAGATAGTTGCCGAGGTGCAGCTCGAGCTCGTTGAGGATTCGCAGCGTCCGCAGCCGGGCCTCGTGATCGGCGAAGGTCATGATCAGCGTTCTGCGCAGATCGCGCCAGCTCGCGATGAACAGAACCAGTGTGGCGAAGAACAGCAGGAATTCGGTGAAGGTCGGCGACAGGAATTCGATCGTCGGCTGCACCCAGTCGAACTTCGGCAGCTCCAGGCTGGTCGCGACCTGCGTGCTTCCGCCACCGATCGCGGCCTGCATCTCGTGCCACAGCGCCAGCGGCCGATCGAACACGTGCAGCTTCGCCTTGAGCGTTGCGGCGAGCTCGGGAAGGCGGTTGGTCCAGTCGAGCACCGGTGCCGAGATCAGGCCGATGATGAAGGCGAGCCCCGCTGCAACGGCGATCACGATCAGCACGGCGCCGATGCCGCGGGGCACGCGATGGCGTTCGAGAAAATTGGCGGCGGGCGACAGCATGGTGCCGACGACGAACGCCATGACGATCGGCAGAAAGAATCCTCGGGCGACATAGAGGGCGCCGGTGACGCAGATCGCGGCGAGGATGACGAGCGCGACGGCGACGACCTCCGCCCGTTTGATCACTGGAGGCAGATCATGGCGGCTTTCGTCCAGGGCAGAGCCGTCCCTGCCGCTGGCGAGCAGCCGCTCGGTGGGAAGTACACGCACCATGATTCCCCGATGGAGCCGTTCGCGCGCGACTCGCGTGATGACGTTCTACATTCACTCAACCGTCGAAGGGGCGTGAGGTTCCGTCGCGAGAACGTGAGAGCTGCCGCGCTTGACTGACGCAGCGCGACCACATCGCAGCCGGAACTGCGGCGACCTCTCTCGCGTTTGTGGAGGCAATTGAGCATCGCATCGCGGTGCTCGTCCACAGGGGGCATCCCATGACAAACCTCGTTTCCGGTCAACGCTGCCGCGTGCAGCGAACCGCATCGATGATCGCCATCGCCGCAGCGCTCCTGTTGGCACCGGGTATCACCGCGTCCTACGCGCAGAGCCTCGGCTATGCGCCTGTCGAGCAGCAGATGTTTCCGCCGGACGACCAGACTGCGCCTGCGGCCAGCCAGGATCAGGATGAGGACAGCCTGCTGCCTGATCGGCTGCGCCGCACGATCGTCACTCTCGACACGCGCGAGGCGCCCGGCACGATCATCATCGATACGGCCAACACCTATCTCTACTACGTGCTCGGCGGCGGCCGTGCGTTGCGCTATGGCGTCGGCGTCGGGCGCGAAGGCTTCACCTGGTCGGGCGTGCAGACGGTGACGCGCAAGGCGGAATGGCCGGACTGGCATCCGCCGGCCCAGATGATCGCGCGCCAGCCCTATCTGCCGCGCTTCATGGCCGGCGGTCCGGGCAATCCGCTCGGAGCGCGCGCGATGTATCTCGGCTCGAGCGAATATCGCATCCATGGCACCAACGATCCGACGACGATCGGCAAGTTCGTGTCCTCCGGCTGCATCCGCCTGACCAATGAGGATGTCTCGGACCTGTTCAGCCGCGTGCAGGTCGGCACCAAGGTCGTGGTGCTGCCGAAGAATGCGTCACTGCAGGCAAGCGCCGGTCGCGTGCCGCGCGTGACGTCGTTGCCCTCCGGCCGGCAGGCGATGTCGCTGCCGGTGGCCGCTGTCAATTGATCGGGAGTGCGTTCATGACCAGCCGAAGGGCCCTTGCAATCATCTCGCTCGCGACCGTGGTCGGCGCCGGTGCGCTGGCTGCGCCGAGCGCCGCCCGTGCGCAGGATTTCTTCTCCGCGCTGTTCGGCGGCTTTCAAGCCCGGCCGGCGCCACAGCCCTACATCCGCATGCCGTTCGCGGATGAGGCGCCGCCGGCGCCTCGCCCGGCGCCGCGGGGCGATGTCACGTACCGCGGCGGCAGCAGCAGCGTCGCCTGGTGCGTGCGCACCTGTGATGGCCGCTATTTCCCGCTCGGCGCCACCGGCGACCAGGGCAAGGAGGCGACGTGCAACAGCTTCTGCCCGGCGTCCAAGACCGAGGTCGTGTATGGCAGCTCGATCGACAGCGCCGAGACTGACGGCGGGAAGCCGTATTCGGCACTGCCCAACGCATTCAAGTACCGGACCGAGGTGGTCGACGGCTGCAGCTGCAACGGCAAGGACCATTTCGGCCTTGCGAAAGTGTCGATCGACAACGACCCGACCCTGCGCAAGGGCGACGTCGTTGCCAGCGAGGACGGCCTGAAGGTCGCCAACCGCAGCGCCGGCCGCAAGAGCGCCGAGCTCAACTTCTCGCCGGCGCCGGCGGCGTTGCGCGCCAAATATGAGCGCGCGCCGGTCATGGCGTCGGACTGAGCACGGCGCGGCATCAGGCCGCGCGGATCTTGCCGAGGAAGTCCGTGACCTGATGACCGAGGCTCCTGCTCTGCTGCTCCAGCGTCTCCGAGGCGTTGCGAACATTGTCCGCCGCGGCGGCAGCGGCATCGGCGTCCGACTTCACCCCGGTGATGTTGTCGGACACGTTCTTGGTGCCGTCGGCGGCAAACTGCGTGCTGCGTGAGATCTCCTGCGTCGCGGCACCTTGCTCCTGCACGGCGGCTGCGATGGCGGTGGCGACCTCGTTGACCTCGCCGATGATGCCGCCGATGCGCTGGATGGCGTCGATCGCATCATTGGCGACCCGCTGGATGTCGGCAATCTGCTCCGAGATCTCATCGGTCGCCTTCGCGGTCTGGCTTGCCAATGTCTTCACCTCGGAGGCGACGACGGCAAAGCCCTTGCCGGCCTCGCCGGCGCGCGCGGCTTCGATGGTCGCATTCAGCGCCAGCAGGTTGGTCTGCGAGGCGATGCTGTTGATCAGGCCGACGACCTCGCCGATGCGGTTGGCCGATTGCGAGAGGCCCTGCACGGTGCCGTCCGTCATGCGCGCCTGCTCGACGGCGCGGCTGGCGATCCCCGCCGCATGCGAGGCCTGCTTGGAGATGTCGGCGATCGAGGCGTTCAGCTCTTCCGCCGCGGATGCGACGGTCTGCACGCTCATCGACGCGTCATTCGAGGCCTTCGAGGCCACCTCGGCGCGGGCATTGGTCTGCCGGGACACGTTGGTCAGGCCCGCCGACGTCGCCTGCATGTCGGTCGAAGCACGGCCGAGCTGCTCCAGGGACGCGCCGACGAGGCCTTCGAACTCGGCCACATAGGCTTCGATCGCGCGCTGGCGCGTGGCCGTGGCGGCATTGCGCTCGCGCTCCTGAGCCTCGATCGCAAGCTTGTCCTGCGCCTGCTGCTTGAACGTCTCGAGCGCACGGGCCAACGCGCCGATCTCGTCCTGACGCTGGATGTAGCCGGTGTTGACGGCAAGATCACCCGCGGCGACCTTCAGCATCGCGTCGCGCATCGTGTGGAGCGGAACAATCACGTGCCGGCTGATGGCCATGATGGCGCCGGTCGCGGCGATGATGGCCAGAATGAGCAGCGCGGACTGCAGCAGCAGCGAGCGCAACGCCGCGGCATTCTGGACGCTGGCCTGCTGTTTCGCCGCATCGAGCGCGGCATCCGCGACGGTGATCGCGGTGGCCATGCGCCCCACCGCGAGCGGGCTCCATTGCGTGGTCGTGATCTCCGGCTTCTCGCCCTTGACGACGGCCGCAACGAGCCGGTCCGCGAGTCCCGTATATTGCGGCTCGAAATAGGCGGTCTGCGCCGCCTTGAGTGCCGTCGAGAGGGCCGGCGGCAGCTCCATGCCGCTCGTCGAGAGCTGCAGCGCCGTCCAGCTCGCCTCGGCTCCACCCATGAGCTTGGTATAGGCGAGCTGGTTCTCGGGCGAGATGCTGCCGGAATTGATGGCGTTGCCGACGATCGACGACGCCTCGCCCGCGACGCTGCGCAGCAGCCAGGCGAACTGCTTGATCGACAGCAACTGGTCGATGGCCGCATCCTGATGATTGACGCTGGTGACCAGCGCCGTGCTGATCTTGTCGAGTGTCGTCAGCAGCGCGCTGACCGTCTGCACATAATTATCTGCGAGCGCCAGGCGACGCTGGGATTTCGGCTTGGCGACTTCGCTCCAGAACTCGGTTTGATAGCCAATAAGCGCTTTCTCGAGCCGCTCGAGCTCCGGGATGAGGGATTGGCTCTGCGCGAATTCGATCGTCGGCAGCAACTCGCGGGCGCGCGCCAGCGCGGGCATTTCGGTGTCGCGCAGTGAGCGCACATATTTTTCGGCTGCCGGCTCCATCGCCTGTTCGGCATTGATCGCGCGGGGGGTGGTCGACCGGTCGCTGCGCAGGTTGGTCATCGCCGTGAACAGGAATGCCGAGGCGTCGGTAACCTTGAGGATGTTGCCGGTGACCTGCAGCCGCCGCCATGACTCCCACGAATTCCAGGCGAAGGTGCCGATGATGATCAGCGCGGCAATGGTGATGACGGTCTTCAGGATCGCGGCGACGGTGAAGCGACTAAGCATGGGTCTCTCGAACTCTCCGGGTCTTCCCGTGTGCTAGTTGGTAACAAGTTAAATCCGAGTGATCTCCACAAGTCGTCAGGCCGCCCGAATCTTGCCCAGGAAGTCCGTGACCTGATGGCCGAGGCTCCTGCTCTGGTGCTCCAGCGTCTCCGACGCATGCCGCACGTTCTCCGCCGCAGCCGCTGCCGCGTCGGCATCCGACTTCACGCCGGTGATGTTGTCGGAGACGTTCTTGGTGCCGTCGGCCGCGAACTGGGTGCTGCGTGAAATCTCCTGGGTCGCCGCGCCCTGCTCCTGCACAGCCGCGGCGATCGCGGTGGCCACCTCATTGACCTCGCCGATGATGCCGCCGATGCGCTGGATGGCGTCGATCGCGTCGTTGGCGACGCGCTGAATGTCGGAGATCTGCTCGGAGATTTCGTCAGTGGCCTTGGCGGTCTGGCTCGCCAGTGTCTTGACCTCGGAGGCCACCACCGCAAAGCCCTTGCCGGCCTCGCCGGCGCGCGCCGCCTCGATGGTCGCGTTCAGCGCCAGCAGGTTGGTCTGCGAGGCGATGCTGTTGATCAGTCCGACCACCTCGCCGATGCGGTTCGCCGACTGCGACAGGCCCTGCACCGTGCCATCGGTCATGCGCGCCTGCTCCACGGCCCGGCTGGCGATCCCCGCGGCATGGGAGGCCTGCTTGCTGATATCGGCGATCGAGGCGTTGAGCTCCTCCGCGGCGGAGGCCACCGTCTGCACGCTCATCGAGGCGTCGTTCGAGGCTTTCTCGGCGACCTCGGCGCGGGTATTGGTCTGCCGCGACACGTTGGTCAGGCTGGCCGACGTCGCCTGCATGTCGGTGGAGGCCTGGCCCAGCTGGTCCAGCGATTTGCGCACCAGTCCCTCGAACTCGGCGACATAGGCTTCGATCGCGCGCTGGCGCGTCGCGGTTGCGGCGTTGCGCTCGCGCTCCTGGGCTTCGATCGCGAGCTTGTCCTGCGCCTGCTGCTTGAATGTCTCGAGCGCATTGGCCAGCGCGCCGATCTCGTCCTGCCGATTGGTGTAGCCGGTGTCGACGCTGAGGTCGCCACCTGCGACCGCGAGCATGGCGTCGCGCATCCGGTGCAGCGGACGGATGACGCGCCCGGTGACGGCAGCCATGGCCGCGCCGCTCAGGACCAGGGCGGTGAGCAGCAGCACCAGCTGAAGGATCAGCGACTCCGTCGCTGCGCTCTGCTGCGCGCTGGAATGCTCCTTGGCGGCGTCGAGCGCCGCTTCGGCCAGGGCGACGGCGCTTGTCATCTTGTTCACCGAAAACGGACTCCACTGATAGGCGGTCAGCTCCGGCTTCTCGCCCTTCTGCAGCGCGGCCAGCAGGCGCTCGCGCAGGCCGGCATAGTCCGGTGTGAAATAGGCCTTCTCCGTGGTCGACATGGCGGCAGAGAGCGCGGGGGACATCTCCATGCCGGCGGCGGCGAGCTGGACGGCCTTCCATCCGGTCTCGATGCCGCCGACCAGCTTGTTGTAGGCCAGCACCGCGTCCGGGGAGACCTTGCCTGTGGTCAGTCCGTTGCTGACGACCAGCGACGCTTCACCGGCCGTGTTGCGCATCAGCCAGGCCATCTGCTTGATCATCAGCAACTGGTCGACGGTCGCGCTCTGGTGGTTGACGCTGGCGGCGACATTGACCGAGATCTTGTCGAGCAGCGCCAGCAGTGCGTCGAACGTCTCGCCACATTCCTTCGCCAAGCCGGCCCGGCGGGCGGCCTTCGGCTTGACGATCTCGGTCCAGAATTCGGTATGCTCGGCCGTGATGGTCTTGTTGAGCCGGTCGAGATCGGCGATCAGGGCCTGCGCTTGCGCAAAATCGATGCTCTTCAACAGATCCAGGCTGCGGTTCAGCGCCGGCACGTAGATGTCGCGGGCCGAGCGCAGGAACTTCTCGGTGTCGGCATCCATCGCCTGGTCCGCGTTGAGCACCCTGATCGTCGTCGAGCGGTCACTGCGCATGCTGTTCATCGCCTTGAACACGACGCCCGACACCTCCGCCACCCGCGCGATCCGCTGGGCGGATTGCAGCCTGCTCCAGGAGGTCCAGGCGTTGAGCGAAAAGAGGGTGATGACGGCAAGGGCGGCCGTGACGATCACCGTCTTCAGCAGTGAGGAGATGGTCAGGCGGTTCAGCATGGCGGTCTCTTGAATCCTTGAAAGCTCAGGGATTTTGCGGGCCAACGGTAAAGATTCGGCCGTCGCTTCGACTCGGTAGAACTACGGGACCAGTGCCTCTCATGCCCAAGTTCCGGGCACGGAACCAACGCTCGACAGGCGGGTTAGGTCGGCAACCGCAGTCCATGCCTTGCAGAGGGGTCGTTCATGCTCATCAGTGCTCTCGTCACGTTCCTCGTCGTCATCCTGATCCTGTATCTGATCAACCTGCTGCCGCTGGACGGCCGGGCCAAGCAGATCTGCCGTGTGATCGTGATCGTGCTGGGCGTGATCTCGCTGCTGCGCTACATCGCGGTGATATGAACTAGCATCATGTTACCTCCTGCAGATGAAAAAAAGCCCCGGCCGATCGCCGGGGCTTTGCAGTGTCAGGCCTGAGCCTTCGCCTCGCGCCGCCGCGCGGTGAGGATGTACTCGGTGTAGCCGTTCGGCTGGGTCCGGCCCTCGAACACCAGGTCGCAGGCCGCCTTGAATGCGACGCCATCGAACGAGGGCGCCATCGGCTGGTACAGCGGGTCGCCGGCGTTCTGCTTGTCGACGACGACGGCCATGCGCTTGAGCGAATCCATCACCTGGTCCTTGCTGACCACGCCGTGGTGCAGCCAGTTGGCGAGATGCTGGCTGGAGATGCGCAACGTCGCACGGTCCTCCATCAGGCCGACGTCGTGGATATCAGGCACCTTGGAGCAGCCGACGCCCTGGTCGATCCAGCGCACGACATAGCCGAGAATGCCCTGGCAGTTGTTGTCGATCTCCTGGCGAACGTCGTCCGGCGCCCAGTTGGAGTTCGACACCGGGATGGTGAGGATGTCGCCGAGCTTGGCGCGCGGGCCGCCCTTGGTGAGCTCGTCCTGACGGGCGTGCACGTTGACCTGGTGATAGTGCAAAGCGTGCAGCGTGGCCGCGGTCGGCGACGGCACCCAGGCGGTGGTGGCGCCGGCCGAGGGGTGACCGATCTTCTGCGCCAGCATGTCGGCCATCTTGTCCGGCGCCGCCCACATGCCCTTGCCGATCTGGGCATGGCCGGGCAGGCCGTCGATCAGGCCCATGTCGACGTTCCAGTCTTCGTAGGCTTTGATCCAGGGCTGCGCCTTCATCTCGTTCTTGCGGATCATCGGACCCGCTTCCATCGAGGTGTGGATCTCGTCGCCAGTGCGGTCGAGGAAGCCGGTGTTGATGAAGACGATGCGCTTGGACGCCTGCTGGATGCAGGCCTTGAGGTTCACCGTGGTGCGGCGCTCCTCGTCCATGATGCCGACCTTCATGGTGTTTTCCGGCAGGCCGAGCAGCTTCTCGACGCGCGCGAACAGCTCCACCGTCAGCGCCACTTCGTCGGGACCGTGCATCTTCGGCTTGACGATGTAGATCGAGCCGGTGCGGCTGTTCTTGGTCTTGGAGTTGCCCTTGAGGTCGTGGATCGCGAGCAGGCCGGTCACGGCGGCATCGAGAATGCCTTCCGGAATTTCCTTGCCGTCGGCGCCGAGCACGGCGTCGGTGAACATATGGTGTCCGCAGTTGCGGATCAGCAGCAGGCTGCGGCCATGCAGGGTCAGCGTGCCGCCCGATGGCGTGGTGTAGCTGCGGTCGCTGTTCAGCGCGCGCGTGAGCGTCTTGCCGCCCTTCTCGAAGTCGGCGGACAGCGTGCCGTTCATCAGGCCGAGCGTGTTGCGATAGACCAGCACCTTGTCCTCGGCGTCGACGGCGGCAACCGAGTCCTCCATGTCGAGGATGGTCGAGACCGCGGCCTCGAGGATCATGTCGGACACGCCAGCGGGATCGTCCTTGCCGATGACATGGCTGCGATCGATCACGACCTCGACATGCAGTCCGTTGTTGGCGAGCAGGATGACCGACGGCGCGTCGGCGGAGCCCTGATAGCCGGCGAATTGTGCGGCGTCCTTGAGCGCTGTGGCGTTGCCGCTCTTGAGCTTGGCCGAGAGCTGGCCGGCGATGACGCTGTAGGCGGTGACGTCGGTGTGGCTGCCGGTGGCGAGCGGCACGGCCGCGTCGAGGAACGCCTTGGCCTTGGCGATCACCTTGTCGCCCCTGGCCTTGTTGTAGCCCTTTCCACCCTCGCTCGGATCATGCGGGATGGCATCGGTGCCGTAGAAGGCGTCGTACAGCGAGCCCCAGCGCGCATTGGCGGCGTTGAGCGCGTAGCGGGCATTGGTCAGCGGCACCACCAGCTGCGGGCCGCAGATCTTGCCGATCTCCTCGTCGACATTGGCGGTCTCGACCTTGTGGGTCGCCGGCTCCGGCAGCAGATAGCCGATCTCCTTCAGGAACGCCGTGTAGGCGCCGAGGTCGAAAGCCTTGCCCTTGTTGGCGAGGTGCCAGGCGTCGATCTTGTCCTGCAGCGTGTCACGGAACGCGAGCAACTCGCGGTTCTTCGGGCCGAGATCGCGCAGGATCGCGGCGACGCCGGCCCAGAACGCGTCCGGATCGATTCCCGTCTTGGGCGCGGCCTCCTTGGCGATGAAGTCGAACAAGACGGGGGCGATCTTCAGTCCATGGGCGTCGATACGGGTCATGATGAGACGTTTCTCTCGAATAGGGGCGACGTTGCGCGTGATCTGGGCAGGCTGAAATGGCCGCCTCCGGGGCAGCTTGTGCAGTGCATTTAGCGCCAAAGCGAGGACCAAGGAAGGGGGGAGGGGTATCGCAGTTGGTCGGGGGTTCGGGGGCCTCGCGAGCTTGGGCGCTCCCGGAACAACCCCAGGCCGCCGCATTCGATCCTGTCGCCACCGCCTCCGCTGTCATCACCCGCGAAAGGTCCATCGCTTTGCTGTGGCTGTCGCCATCTCCACCACTGTCATCACCCGCGAAAGCGGGTGATCCAGTACGCCGCGGCCTCTCATGGAGCCTCTGGCGTCTCTGGAATACTGGATCGCCCGGCGAGCCGGGCGATGACGGCTGTGGGTGGGGCAGTAGCGTCGATCTCATTGTCCTCGCAGGTCCACCGCTTCGCTGTAGCTGTCGCCATCTCGATCGCTGTCATCACCCGCGAAAGCGGCTGATCCAGTACGCCGTGGTCTCTCGTGGAGCCTCTGGCGTCTCTGGAATACTGGATCGCCCGGTCGAGCCGGGCGATGACAGCTGTGGGTGGGGAGGCAACGCCCAACCCAGCGAGATCATCGCTCGTGGAGGTCATGGCTCATGCGACTTCGTTCTCGCGCCGCGCGTTCGCGTCCGAGCTTTGCTCTTGCTCGCCCCTCGATCACGAGAGGCGCAGGGAAGGCCGGGTGCGGGCTGCACCCATGGCCCGCCTGCAGAAAAAATGCAGGCGGCAGAAACCACAGGCTCAGCCGAACACTCCGGCCTTCCCTGCGCGATGGATTTACGGTTGCTCCGTGGTCTCCCCGGTGCCCGGGCTTGTGGTCACCGTTGCCCGCGCGACGCGTTGGCGTCAGCGCCGGCGTGGCATCAGCATCGGGATGCCAGAACCCCACGACTTGGCCGTGCGCCTTGAGGACTGTCCGCCAGCATGATCGCTCACGCCGCAGCCCAAGACGCCCACCGCATCCCGCACCCGACGTCCGTGACGGTCGCGAACTGTCCCTCGTGTGGGACGGGATGCACGGATAAGAGCATGGTTTCTGGAAAAAAGAAATAGAAAAATCTTTGCGCCCGGGACTGGACAGGCCAAATCAGGTTGGGGACGTTGATGAATTCGGATTTGCGGATGAATCTCGATGCATGCGCCTGGCCGTCGCCACCTACCAGATGACAAGCTACTCGTAGAAAGAACTGAAGCGCGAGCATGGGCTCGTGCGTGCGTCTCGCAAGGACTTTGTCCGCGCCGATTCATTGCCCCTGCACAGTCCCACTTCGGACGTAAAGGCTGTCGATAACGACTTGCATCTAGCGTGTCGGGGGGAGACGGGTGATGTCGTTCACTGGGCTGCGGTCGGTCGTCCTGTGTCTGGGCCTGCTCACGCTGCCCGCGCTTGCGGCGGACAAGTCGGTGACGCCATATCTCCGCCCGGCCGAGACGAAGCCGGCGCCGACGCTGATGCAGCTGCTCGTCGCTGCGTTGAAGCCGAAGTCCGTGCATGCGGCCGAGCCTGCTCACAAGCCCAGGGTTCGACCCGCTGCCGCCGCGGCGAAGAAGCCGAAGACTCCGCCCGCCACCGCAGCGACCGAGCCGCCGCCGGCGCAGTCCACCACGGCTGGTGCCACGGAGCCGCCGGCGCAGTCCACGACGGTTGGCGCGGCGGTGACGCCGCCCGGGCCGCTGTACGAGACCGAGCTCGCCGCCAAGGGGCTGGAGCTGTTCAACGATACGAGCCTGTCGGGCGGCAACAAGGCGTCCTGCGCCACCTGCCACTTCTCGACCGGACACACCAACAACAAGACCTATGTCGGCCTTGATGTCGTTGCCGACGGTGACCCGAATGGCCGCAACACGCCGACCTTGTGGGGTGTCGGCGAGCGCGCGGTGTTCGGCTGGGCGGGGCAGGCGGCGACGCTCGAAGACAGCATCCGCGGCATCATCGTCAACCGCATGAAGGGCCCGGAGCCGTCGCAGCAGACCTTGGCGGCGCTGGTCGCCTATGTGCGCACCTTGAACTATCCGGCCAACTGGCAGGTCAAGGAGGACGGCACGCCGCGGCCCGACGCGAGCGCGGCCGTGAAGCGCGGCTACGATCTCTATATCGGCGATGGCGGCTGCGGCACCTGTCATCAGTTGCCGAGCTTCGACAAGAAGAGCAAGGACGACATCGGCACCGGCGGCAAGTTCAAGGTGCCGACCTTGCATGCGGTCGCATCGACCGCGCCGTACTTCCACGATGGCCGCACCGCATCGCTGCGCGATGCCGTCAAGCTCATGTGGGACGTCTATGCCAAGAAGATGGACTCGCGGCTGCCGACCGAGGACGAGGTCGACGATCTCACGGCGTATGTCGGGGCGCTGTAGCGCGGGTCTGAGCAGTCACCACATCGAGCTCTGACGTCCTGCCCGTCATTCCGGGGCGATCGGCAATGCGCAGCCGCGAAGCGGTTGTGCGTTGACGATCGAACCCGGAATCTCGAGGTTGTTAGGAAAGAATGCAATAACGTCGAGATTCCGGGTTCAAGGCCTGCGGCCTTGCCCCGGAATGACGTGGTGTGGGAACCAAGACGTCAGATGTTCGCGCCGAGGTCGGCGATGTCGTCGAACAGCACGCCCGTTTTCGACAGCAGCGATTCAAGCTCGTCGGTGGCGTCGGCGATGCCGCGCGTCGCGGTGTCGATGACGAGCTCCGCATCCAGCGGCGGCTCGTAGTCGGTGCCGATGCCGGTGAAGTTCTGCAAGTTTCCGGCGCGGGCCTTGGCGTAGTGGCCCTTGGGGTCGCGGCTCTCGCAGATCTCGGCGGCGGTGGCGACATAGACCTCGCGGAACAGGTCGCCGGCGACCCGACGCGCGGCGGCGCGATCCTCGCGCGCGGGCGACACCGCGGCGACGATCGCGATATGGCCGTTGCGGGCGAGATGGGTCGCGACCTCGGCGAGGCGGCGGATGTTCTCGGCGCGGTCCTCCGGCGTGAAGCCGAGATCCCTGTTGAGGCCGGCGCGCACGGTGTCGCCGTCGAGCAGCACGGGCGCGCCGCCGCGGCTGAACAGCCGCCGCTCCAGTGCCCGCGCGAGCGTGGACTTGCCGGCGCCGGGCAGGCCGGTCATCCAGACCACCGCGCCCTTGTGACGATAGCGGTCGGCGCGCTCCTGCGGCTGCAGCGCCGATTCCACCGGCATGATGTCGACCGGCGCGGCGCGCTTGCCCGCTGCGATCGACAGCACCAGCCCGCCGCCGGCGATGCGGCCCTGCACCTCGATGACCAGGCGGCCGGTGCGCGCATTCTCGGTGTAGGGGTCGACGGCGACCGGCTGGGTCAGCGCGATCTCGATCTCGCCGACATGGTTGCGCGCGATCGACGCGTTCTCCTCGTTCGACAGCGAGCCGGGATCGACCGCCTTCTCGATCGCGACCACGCTGCCGCGGGCCTCGCGAGTGCCGAGCCGCACCAGGATGTTGTCCCCTTTGGCGAGCGGCTGGTCGTGCAGCCAGAAGATGCGGGCATGCAGCCGGCGCGCGGCCTGCGGCTCGCGGCCGACATGGGCGATGACGTCGCCGCGCTCGATGAACAGCTCGCGGTCGAGCGTGATGCCGACCGAGCGTCCGGCGCCTTGCGGCGTCGTGACCGGCGTCTGCGGCCAGCCCTCGACGGTCTTGATCTTCGCGATCTTGCCGGCCGGCATGATCACGATCTCGTCGCCTGAGCGCAATTCGCCCGCCTCGACGCGGCCGGCGACGATGCGGCGGTCGTCGAACTTGTAGATCGCCTGCACCGGCAGGCGCAGCGGCAGGCTCGACAGCGGCTTGGCCGGCTCCAGGCCGTCGAGCGCTTCGACAACGGTCGGACCGCCATACCAGCCGATCCGCGAGGTCAGCTCGGCGACGCCGTCGCCGTCGCGCGCGGAGATCGGGATGACGGCGACCGGCTTGACGCCGAGGCCTTCGAGATGTGCCGAGATCTCGGCCTTGATCGCGTCGAAGCGGTCTTCGCCGAAATCGACGCGGTCCATCTTGTTGACGACGACCGCGACCTGCTTCACGCCGAGCAGATGCAGCAGATAGCCGTGGCGGCGGGTCTGGTCGCGCACGCCTTCGAGCGCGTCGATGATCAGCACCGCGCCGTCGGCCTGCGCGGCGCCGGTGATCATGTTGCGCAGGAACTCGGCATGGCCGGGCGCGTCGATCAGCACGACCTCGCGCGCATTGGTGCGGAAGCGGATCTGGGTGGTGTCGATGGTGATGCCCTGGTCACGCTCGGTCTGCAGCGCGTCGAGCAGGAACGACCATTCGAACGGCATGCCGCGGCGCGCCGACACCGCCTGCAGCATCTCCAGCTTGCCCTCGGGCAGGCTGCCGGTCTCATGCAGCAGGCGGCCGACCAGGGTCGACTTGCCGTGATCGACATGGCCGACGATGACGATGCGAACCTGCGGACGGGTGGTGCCGTTCGGCGTGGCGGGAGCGGCGGCCGGGACTCTCATGTTCATGATCCTCGGGCTCCGCTTTAGAGATAGCCGGCGACGCGCAGACGCTCGAAGGCGTCCTCGGTCTCATGGTCGAGCGCGCGTCCCGCGCGCTCCGGGACCTTGGTGCTTTCCAGCTCGGCGAGAATTTCCGCGATGTTCGAGGCGTTCGATGCGACGGGGAAGGTGATGTCCTGGTCGCCGAGCGAGCGATAGCGCTTGCCGTTTTTCGACAGATACAGCGGGATGATCGGGATGTTCTCGCGCGCGGTGTAGGCCCAGATGTCGGCCTCGGTCCAATGCAGGATCGGATGGATGCGCAAATGCGCGCCTTGCGGCGGCGAGGCGTTGAAATGGTCCCAGAACTCCGGCGGCTGGTCGCGGACGTCCCAGTTGCCCTCGGCGCCGCGCGGCGAGAACACGCGCTCCTTGGCGCGCGTCGCCTCCTCGTCGCGGCGAATGCCGGCGATCAGGCCGTCGAAGCCGTGCTTGGCGAGCGCCATCTTCAGGCCCTCGGTCTTCCGTGCAGCCGAGCGCGCAGCGGGGGGCAGCGTCGGATCGACCGCATCGATCGGCGGGCACGGCTCGATCTTCAGGTCGAGGCCCCATTCCTTCGCGTAGGTGTCGCGGAAGGCGTACATCTCCGGAAACTTCTTGGCCGTATCGACATGCATCGCCGGGAACGGTACGCGGCCGAAGAACGCCTTGCGCGCCAGCCAGATCATCACGTTGGAATCTTTTCCGAGCGACCACAGCAGCGCGAGCTTCTTCAACCGTGCAAAGGCCTCGCGGAGAATGTAAATGCTCTGCGCCTCCAGCTGATCGAGATGGTCCATCGTGGGCGCGGCGCTGAGGACGCGCGGCATGGAAGATGCTTGCTCGATCTCGGATGAGGGCAACCGGTCTCTGGAAACGTCGTTGGTGAGAATGTGCATGCTGTCAGCCATCGCCTGCTTGGGAGAAAATTCTATGGCGAAGCCAAGGAATAATTTTCTCTTTACGTCCGCGGCGTGACACTTATATAGAAAATAATTCCAGTCAACCCCGAAGTGTCGAAGCCGAAGAGCGCAATGCAATATCTGCCGGTATTTCTCGATCTCAAGACCGGCCCCGTGCTGCTGATCGGCGCGGGCGAGCTCGTGCGTGCCAAGCTGCGGGTATTGCTGTCCGCGGGTGCCCGCATCCGCTGGTTTGCGACCGATGGCGACTTCGATCTCGGCGGCTTGCGCGATGATCACGGCCAGATCGAGCGTGCTGACGGCGATCCGCTGAGTGCCGATCTCGTTGGCGTCATCGCGGTGCTGTGCGCGGGCGCCGGCGACATCGGCGTGGCAATGTCGGCGCGGGCGCGCAGCATGGGTCTTCCCGTCAACGTGATGGACGACCTCGCGCATTCCAGCTTCATCTTCCCGGCGATCGTCGATCGCGGCGACGTCGTGGTCGCGATCGGCACCGGCGGCTCGTCGCCGGTGGTGGCGCGGCGCGTGCGCGAGCGCATCGAGGCGCTGCTGCCGGCACGGATCGGCGAGCTCGCGAGCTTCATCGGCGATTTCCGCAAGACCATCAATCCGCGCATCTCCGAGATGCCGCTGCGGCGCCGGTTCTGGGAGCGCATCGTCGACGGCCCGATCGGCGCGCTGGTGCTGGCCGGCCGCAAGCAGGAAGCCGAGGCGGCGCTGCACGGCATCGCCGATCCCGCCGCATTCGCGGGCGCCGATCATGCCGGCCGCAGCGAAGGCCATGTCACCTTGGTCGGCGCCGGTCCCGGCGATCCCGATCTTCTCACGATCAAGGCGCTGCGCGCGCTGCAGGATGCCGACGTCGTGTTCTACGACGAGCTGGTGACGCCGGAGATTCTCGACCGCATCCGCCGCGACGCCTCGCGCGTGCCGGTCGGGCGTCGTGTCGGCAAGCCCGGCATCGGCCAGGAAGCCGTCAACAAGCTGCTGATCGACGCCGCGCGCGAAGGCAAGCGCGCGGTGCGCCTGAAGGGCGGCGACGCTTTCGTGTTCGGCCGCGGCGGCGAAGAAGTGGATGCGCTGCGCAAGGCCGGCGTGTCCTACAGCATCGTGCCGGGCATCACCGCCGGCATCGGCGCCGCCGCGCAGTTCGAGGTGCCCTTGACCTTCCGCAGCAAGGCGCTGCGCATCACCTTCCTCACCGCGCACAAGGAGCGCGACGCCGAGGCGGTCGACTGGTCGGTGCTGACCGACACCAAGATGACCGTCGTCGTCTACATGGGCATGACCGCGGCGCCCGCGGTGCGCTCTGGCCTGCTCGCTGCGGGCCGCTCGCCGCACACGCCTGTCGGCGTGTTCGCACGCGTGACGCGTCCCGATGCGCAGGCCGCGGTCGGGACGCTCGATCAATTGCCGGAGCTCGTTGCCAAGATCGATGGCGGCCCGGCCATCCTCATCATCGGTGACGTCGTGGCGCATTCGGCGCCGTGGCGTCAGCAGAACCTCAGTGGCGTGATTGAACAACTCCTGGAACCCGTCTGAATGACCTCTCCGCTGCAACAGAAGATCAAGATCACCGGTCCCTCGATCGTCACCGCGAACCGCACGTGGGACGGCGCCGTCATCTACCGCACCGGCAGCAAGAGCTGGTCCGATGAGCTGACCGACGCGGCGATCGTGCGCACCGCCGACGAGGCGCGCGCGCTGCTGACGGAAGCGGTGGCCGATGATCTCAACGCCATCGGCCCCTATATCGCGCCGGTCGAGGTCGCAGCCGACGGCGCAGTCAAGCCCGGCAACATGCGCGAACACATCCGGCTGACGGGCGCCACCATCGCGCTCCCGGCTCAAGCCTGAAGGCCTTCTCATGTATGCTTATGACGAAATCGACCGCACTTTGGTCAATGAGCGCGTCGCCGAATTCCGCGACCAGGTGAAGCGCCGCCTCTCGGGCGAACTGTCCGAGGACGAGTTCAAGATGCTGCGGCTGCAGAACGGCGTGTATCTCCAGCTGCACGCCTACATGTACCGCATCGCCATTCCCTACGGCACCCTGGCGTCGAACCAGCTGCGCCGGCTGGCGCATGTCGCGCGCCGCTACGATCGCGGCTATGGCCATTTCACGACCCGTCAGAACATCCAGTTCAATTGGATCAAGCTCGCCGAGCTGCCGGATGCGATGGCCGATCTCGCCGAGGTCGGCATCCAGTCGATGCAGACCTCCGGCAACAACATGCGCAACGTCACCTCGGACCAGTGGGCCGGCGTCGCGCCGGGCGAGGTCGAGGATCCCCGCATCTGGGCCGAGCTGCTGCGCCAGTTCACGACGCTTCATCCGGAATTCTCGTTCCTGCCGCGCAAGTTCAAGATCGCGATCACCGCGTCCGAGCACGATCGCGCCGCGATCAAGATCCACGACATCGGCCTGCGGCTCCTCAAGAACGAGCAGGGCGAGACCGGCTTCGAGGTGCTGGTCGGCGGCGGCCTCGGCCGCTCGCCGTTCATTGCCAAGACCATCAAGCCGTTCGTGCATGGCCACGACATTCTCAGCTATGTCGAGGCGATCCTGCGCGTCTACAATCAGTACGGCCGCCGCGACAACATCTACAAGGCCCGCATCAAGATCCTGGTGCACGAGCTCGGCATCGAGACATTCGCCGCCGAGGTCGAGGAGGAATGGCAGCAGATCCGCGACGGCGTGCTCAAGCTCGACCAGGGCATCATCGAGGACATCCGCTCGCGCTTCTTCTATCCGGCGTACGAGACGCTGCCGGCCATGCCGGACGAACTCAGGCAGGCCGCAGCCGATCCGACCTTCGAGGCCTGGCGCAAGAACTCGGTGTTCGCCCACAAGACGCAGGGCTATGCGATCGTGGTGGTGTCGCTGAAGCCCATCGGCAAGCCGCCGGGCGATGCGACCGCCGACCAGATGGATGCGCTCGCCGACATCGCCGACAAATATTCCTTCGGCGAGATCCGCGTCGGCCACGAGCAGAACCTGGCGCTGCCGCATGTCCGCAAGCGCGACCTGCCGGCGGTGTGGAAGGCGCTCGAGGCGATCGGGCTGGCGATCCCCAACGTCAACCTCGTCTCCGACATCATCGCCTGCCCGGGGCTCGACTATTGCTCGCTGGCGAATGCGCGCTCGATTCCGATCGCGCAGGAGATCACGCGGCGCTTCGCCAATCACGACACCGCGAACCTGATCGGCCGGCTGCACATCAACATCTCCGGCTGCATCAATGCCTGCGGCCATCATCATGTCGGCCACATCGGCATCCTCGGCGTCGAGAAGAACAACGAGGAATTCTACCAGATCACGATCGGCGGCCGTGCCGACGAGGGCGCCGAGCTCGGCAGCCTGATCGGCCCCGCGGTGCCCTATGCTGAAGTTGCCGATGTCGTCGAGGACATCGTCGAAGCCTATCTTGCGCTGCGCGCGCGCCCCGAGGAGCTGTTCGTCGACACGGTGAAGCGGCTCGGGGTCGAACCATTCAGGGAGCGGGTTTATGCCACTCGTTAAGGGCGGACACATCATCGCGGACGCGTTCGTCCGCCTCACCGACGATGCCGAGCTGCCTGCGCAGGGCGCGATCCTCGTCTCCGAGACGCGGTTTCTGGCCGGCCCCGAGGAGCTTGCCGGCCGCGCCGGTGGCAAGCTCGGCGTGATCTGGCCGAACAATCGCGATGTCGACGATCTCGTGCCCTATCTCGACCGGCTCGCGCTGGTCGCGCTGGTGTTCCCGAGCTTCCGCGACGGCCGCGCCTACACCCAGGCGCGCCTGCTGCGCGAGCGCTACGGCTATCGCGGCGAGTTGCGCGCCACGGGCCAGGTGCTGCGCGATCAGTTCGTGTTCATGCTGCGCGCCGGCTTCGACGCGTTCGACGTCAAGAAGCAGGCGGACGCGGAAGCGTTCACCGAGACCGTGAAGCGCTATTCGGTGTTCTACCAGCCGGCCGGCGATGGCCGCATCTCGGCGTTGCATCAGCGGTTGCAGCTGCGTCATTCGGAGAGTGCAGGACTGTGAGCACTTTGGCTGCATCGTCGTCCCCCGGACTGGTGCCGGTCGCGTCGCTGGACGCCGCGCTACGCACGGCCTCGCCGCAAGAGGTCATCGCGGCTGCATTGCAGGCGATCGGCCGCGAGCGGCTTGCGGTCGTCTCCTCCTTCGGATCGGAATCGGCGGCGCTGCTGAAAGTGACCGCCGATGTCGATCCGGCGATCCCGGTGATCTTCCTCGACACCGGGCACATGTTCGCGGAGACGCTCGCTTACCGCGACCGGCTGATCGAGATCCTTGGCTTGCGCGACGTACGCTCGATCAAGCCCGACGCCGCGGCCCTGGCGCGCGAGGATGCCGACAACGAACTCTGGTTCTCCGATCCCGACGCCTGCTGCCGCATCCGCAAGGTCGAGCCGTTGGCGCGGGCGCTGGCGCCCTTCGCAGCCTGGATCAACGGCCGCAAGCGTTT
This sequence comes from Bradyrhizobium sp. SZCCHNS2022, assembly GCF_032377575.1. Classification (NCBI taxonomy): domain Bacteria; kingdom Pseudomonadati; phylum Pseudomonadota; class Alphaproteobacteria; order Hyphomicrobiales; family Nitrobacteraceae; genus Bradyrhizobium; species Bradyrhizobium sp. SZCCHNS2022. The sequence continues at coordinate 6,661,472 of NZ_JAUHHZ010000001.1, forward strand.
CCAGGGCGGCTTGCGTGCAGCGATTCCCGTCGTCGAGCAGGACGGCGCGCGGGTGAAATTCAATCCGTTCGCCAATGTGACCCGCGACGACATCGCGGACATCTATCGCTTGGCGGACCTGCCGCAGCATCCGCTGGTGGCCGCGGGCTTCCGCTCGATCGGCTGCATGCCCTGCACGAGCCGGTCGGATCATGGCGAAGACGAACGCGCGGGCCGTTGGCGCGGCCGTGACAAGACCGAATGCGGCATCCACACGGTGGCAACCTCGGCGGTTTAGTTGAATCCCGATCGGCTCTGAGGGCAGTCACGACGACATTGTGTCGCGGCAAGAACAGCTATGCCGAGGCTGGGCACATCGTAGCAAAATGCTGATGTCCAGCCGGAAACAAGAAAATCCGGTTTCGTTGACTCGGACGGGCAGATCCGGCGATCTGCAGGGCGCGCCTGCGATATCGCGGGCCTGGAATGGAGAGCTTCGATGATGCGGCGTGTTCTGGCGGTTGTCGCTGGTCTGGCCTGGGCGGGATCGGCCTATGCCGCCGACGTGAGCCTGCTCAACGTGTCCTACGATCCGACCCGTGAGCTGTATGTCGAGTTCAACAAGGCGTTTGCGGCGAGCTATCAGAAGGAGACCGGCAAGAGCGTCGAGATCAAGCAGTCGCATGGCGGCTCTGGCGCCCAGGCGCGCAGCGTGATGGACGGCCTGCAGGCCGACGTCGTGACCCTGGCGCTGGCCTATGACATCGACGCCATCGCGGGCAGGGGGCTGCTCGACAAGGATTGGCAGAAGCGTTTGCCGCAGAACGCCGCGCCCTACACCTCGACCATCGTGTTCCTGGTCCGCAAGGGCAACCCCAAGGGCATCAAGGACTGGGACGACCTGCTCAAGTCGGGGGTCGACGTCATCACCCCCAATCCGAAGACCTCCGGCGGCGCCCGCTGGAACTACTTGGCCGCCTGGGGCTACCAGCTGAAGAAGACCGGCTCGGCCGACAAGGCCAGGCAGTTCGTCGCCGACCTTTATAAGCACGTTCCCGTGCTCGACACCGGCGCCCGCGGTGCCACCGTCACCTTCGTCGAGCGCGGCGTCGGCGACGTGCTGCTGGCCTGGGAGAACGAGGCCTATCTGGCATTGAAAGAATTCGGTAAGGAAAAGTTCGAGATCATCTCGCCGTCATTGTCGATCCTGGCCGAACCGCCAGTTGCCGTCGTCGACCGGGTTGTGGCCAAGAAGGGCACGCAGGCGGCTGCCGAAGCTTATCTGAAGTACTGGTATACGAAGGAAGGCCAGGAAATCGCCGCACGCAACTTCTATCGTCCGCGCGATCCCGACGTGGCCAGGACCTACGCCGACGCGTTCGCCAAGCTCGATCTGTTCACGATCGACGACGTGTTCGGCGGCTGGACCAAGGCGCAGAAGGATCATTTCGGCGAGGGCGGCATCTTCGATCAGATCTACAAGAACTGATGATGCGGTACGGGATAGGGACATCGGAATGAGCCAGGTGGCTTCTTGAGCGTACTTGCACCCCGTCGCAGCACCTTGCCGGGCTTCGGTCTCACCATGGGACTGACGCTGACCTGGCTGTCCCTGATCGTGCTGATTCCCCTGGCCGGGCTGTTCGTCCGCTCGACCGACCTGAGCCTGGCGCAGTTCTGGGATATCGTCACCAGCCGGCGCACGTTGAGCGCGCTGAAGATCTCGTTCGGCCTCTCTTTCGCGGCTGCGTGCGTCAATCTCGTGATGGGCACGATCGTGGTCTGGGCGCTGGTGCGCTACCGCTTCCCGGGCCGACGGCTGTTCGACGCCATCGTCGACGTGCCGTTCGCGCTGCCGACGGCGGTCGCCGGTGTGGCGCTGACGGCGCTGTTCGCGCAAAAGGGCTGGCTCGGCGCGCCGCTGGCCGCGATGGGGATCAAGGTGGCGTTCACGCCGCTCGGCATCTTCATCGCGATGATCTTCATCGGCATCCCCTTCGTGGTCCGCACCGTGCAGCCGGTGCTGATCGATCTCGATCCGGAAATAGAGGAGGCGGCTGCCAGCCTCGGCGCCAGCCGCTGGCACATCGTCACCAAGGTGATCCTGCCGAGCCTGACGCCGGCGTTGCTCACCGGCTTCGCGCTCGCCTTCGCCCGCGCGGTCGGCGAGTACGGCTCGGTGATCTTCATCGCCGGCAATCTCCCGAACGTCTCCGAGATTGCTCCCCTGTTGATCGTGATCCGCCTGTCCGAGTTCCGCTATGCCGACGCCACGGCCATTGCAGTGGTGATGCTCGTGGTGGCATTCGTAATCATCTTCGCGGTGAATCGCCTGCAGCGCTGGGCCCAGTCCCAGGCGTCCACCTGAGGCCGCGACATGAGCATCGAGATGACCCTGCAACGGACGCCGGACGCTTCGGCGCGCAGCCTTGCCGAGAGCGCCGCCCGCCGCGATCCGCGCGCCGAGCCTGCCATCGTTCGCGTCGCCATCATCACCCTGGCGATCGCCTTTCTGTCCGTTTTCGTCGTGCTGCCGCTGGTGGTCGTGTTCGTGGAGGCGTTCGGCAGGGGCGTGGTGGCCTACCTGTCCGCGCTGGCCGACCCCGAGGCGTGGTCCGCCATCCGCCTCACGCTCGGTGTTGCGGCCGTCTCGGTCGGCACCAACCTGGTGTTCGGCCTTGCCGCCGCCTGGGCGATCACCAAGTTCGACTTTCCCGGCAAGACCTTCCTGATCACGTTGATCGACCTGCCGTTCTCGGTGAGCCCCGTCATCTCCGGCCTCGTCTTCGTGCTGCTGTTCGGCGCGCAGGGCTTTCTCGGGCCGTGGCTGCAGGATCACGATCTGCAGATTCTCTTCGCGTTTCCCGGCATTGCGCTCGCCACGATCTTCGTCACATTTCCATTCGTGGCTCGCGCCCTGATCCCGCTGATGCAGGAGCAGGGCACGCAGGAGGAGGAGGCGGCGATCTCGCTCGGCGCTTCGGGCCTGCAGACCTTCTTCCGCGTCACCTTGCCCAACATCAAATGGGGCGTGCTGTATGGCGTCCTGCTGTGCAACGCGCGGGCGATGGGCGAGTTCGGCGCGGTGTCGGTGGTGTCCGGCCACATCCGCGGCGAGACCAACACGATGCCGCTGCTGGTCGAGATCCTCTACAACGAGTACCAGATGGTGGCGTCGTTCGCGATCGCCTCGCTGCTCGCGATGCTGGCGCTGATCACGCTCATCGCCAAGACCATTCTCGAACGCAACATCGACGGGGACATGCCGCATGACGATTGAAGCGAGAGGCGTCGTCAAGAGCTTCGGCGCGTTCAAGGCGCTCGACGGCGTCGATCTCAAGGTCGCCAATGGCGAACTGCTGGCGCTGCTCGGCCCCTCAGGCTCCGGCAAGACCACGCTTCTGCGCATCATCGCCGGTTTGGAATGGCCCGACGCCGGCGAGATCCTGTTCGACGGCGAGAACGCGCTCGACCGTGGTGCGCGCGAGCGCCATGTCGGCTTCGTGTTCCAGCACTACGCGCTGTTCCGGCACATGAACGTGTTCGAGAACGTCGCCTTCGGCCTGCGCGTGCAGCCGCGTCGCATCCGCAAGACCGAGGCGCAGATCCGCGCGCGCGTGAAGGAGCTGCTCGACCTCGTGCAGCTCGACTGGCTCGCCGACCGCTATCCGAGCCAGCTCTCCGGCGGCCAGCGCCAGCGTATCGCGCTGGCACGCGCGCTCGCCATCGAGCCGCGCATTCTGCTGCTCGACGAGCCGTTCGGCGCGCTCGACGCCAAGGTGCGCAAGGAGCTCAGGCAATGGCTGCGCACCCTGCATCACTCGATCAACGTCACGTCGATCTTCGTCACGCACGATCAGGAGGAGGCGCTGGAGGTCGCACACCGCGTCGTGGTGATGGACAAGGGCCGCATCGAGCAGGTCGGCTCTCCCAGCGACGTCTATGACAGCCCGGCGACCGCCTTCGTCCATGGCTTCATCGGCGAGTCGATCATGCTGCCGGTGGAGATCACCGGCGGCGCCGTGCATCTCAACGGCCGGCCTCTGGACATCGCCGTGGAGGGCGGCGCCGCTGGCGCCTCAACGTTGTTCGTGCGCCGCCACGACATGCTGATCGGTCCGGCCGACAGCGGCACGCTGCATGGCGCCGTGACCCATGTGCGCAGCTTCGGTCCGGTGCAGCGCGCCGAGATCGCGCTCACGGAAGGCTCCACCATCGAGATCGACGCCCCGCGCGATCGCGAGCTGCGCATCGGCGATAGGGTCGGACTGAAGCCGCGGCATTACCGGATCTTCGCCGGCGGGTAGCGGCGGCTTGCTCGCTGCACTTCCCGTGCGGCTGCCCCTCACCCCAGCCCTCTCCCCGTGAAGGACGGGGAGAGGGAGCGCAGCGCTCGTGCGGCGACAGCTTGCCAAGTCGCACTGTTCATCTGCACGCTGGCTCCTCAACCATCAGTGTCGTCCCGGACAAGCCCGGCAACGCGAAAGCGTTGGCGGGCGCCGATCCGGGATCCATACTCCGTGCAGCCTGTTCGAGGCACGCTGGAGCGGCATCACGTCTCACCAGAGCCGCTGCGGATTATGGGTCCCGGCGCGGAGGCCGGGACGACACCGAGGGTGTTGCGCCGTCCTTGGCTTGACCGAACTGCCATTATGGTTGACGAACCGTTGCCGGCCGGAACGGCTCGAATTGCATCGATGGAACTTACCGTCGATTCACCTTTCAGCCACGGTTGATGTGCAACAACCCGCCTCTGTTATCGGCATAGGGATCGGTTCATTGAAGCATCGGGCAATCGCTTTCTCCATCGCATTCCTGCTCGCCGGCTGCGCGGCGGAGGCGCCGGTCGTGCAGGCGCCGACCATGTATGCCGACATGGCGGTTGCCGGAGCAAAGCTCGATGCCGTCGCTGCCGCGACGATGATCTCACAGTACCGTCAGAACAACGGGCTCGGCACGGTCGAGGTCGACCCCGAGCTGATGCGGCTCGCGGAGTCGCAATCGAACGCGATGGCCGACAAGAACAAGCTCGATCACGACGTGCGTGCGCCGCTGGCCAAGCGCCTGACGGGTGCGGGCTATGATGCGGTGGTGGCGGTGGAGAACGTCTCGGCCGGCTACCATACGCTGGCGGAGGCCTTTTCCGGCTGGCGGGACTCGCCGCCGCACCGGGCCAACATGCTCAAGACGGGTGTCACCAAAATAGGCATCGCCGCGAGCTACGCGCCCAATACCAAGTACAAGGTGTTCTGGACCATGATTCTGGCCGCGCCGGATGCCAAGAAGCCGTCGTGACAGGCAGGCCTGCCGCAGCCTTGCGCACTGGTGCCGCGTCCGCGGCGATCTCGTGTGACGGTCGTCACCCAGACCTTGGGGTGGATTGACGTCACCGCGAAGTGACGCCACGGTGGCGCCTCGCTTTGCTAATGACCGCCGTAATGACGCAACATCCATTTCCCCCGCAGCCCGCAACCCCCACCCAGTCGCAACGTGTTCTCGTCCTGCAGGGCGGCGGCGCGCTCGGCTCCTATCAGGCCGGCGCCTACCAGGCGCTGTGTCATTTCGACTTCGAGCCGGAATGGGTCGCCGGTATTTCGATCGGCGCGATCAATGCCGCGATCATCGCCGGCAATGACCGCGACAGGCGCATCGGCCGTCTCAAGGAGTTCTGGGAGATGGTGTCGTCCCCGGTGCCTTGGAAGCCGCTGCTCGACGGCGACCATCACCGCTCGGCCTTCAACGAGGCGAGCGCGGCGCTCATCGCGGCGTTCGGCGTGCCCGGCTTCTTCACGCCGCGCTTCCCGCCGGCCCCGCTGTGGCCGGCCGGCAGCCTGCAATCCGTCAGCTACTACGACACTGCGCCGTTGAAGCGGACGCTCGAGCGGCTGGTCGATTTCGATCGCATCAACGACCTCAAGACGCGTCTGTCGGTCGGCGCCGTCGGCGTCACCACCGGCAACTTCACCTATTTCGACAATGTCGAATTCAAGAAGCAGGGCAAGCGTATCGGGCCTGAGCACATCATGGCCTCGGGCGCGCTGCCGCCCGGCTTCCCGCCGGTCGAGATCGACGGCGAGCATTACTGGGACGGCGGCATCGCGTCGAACACGCCGCTGGACTACGTGCTCGACAGCGAGACCGATCGCGATCTGCTGATCTTCCAGGTCGACCTGTTCTCCGCCCGTGGCGAACTGCCGCGAACCCTGCTGGAAGCGGCCGAGCGCGAGAAGGACATCCGCTATTCGAGCCGCACGCGGATGAACACCGACAAGAACCGGATGATCCACAACACGCGCAAGGCGTTCCGCGAGCTCTACGCCAAGCTGCCCGACGAGCTGCGCAACGATCCGTCGCTGGAGATCCTGTGCAAGGCGGCGCAGGAGAACACCGTGACGGTGGTGCACCTGATCTATCGCAGCAAGAACTACGAGACGTCCTCCAAGGACTATGATTTTTCCCATGTCGCGATGGTCGAGCATTGGGAGGCGGGTGTGCGCGACGTCCACCAGTCGATGAGTCACAAGGACTGGCTGGAGCGGCCGCAGTCCGGCGAGACCATGGTCACCTACGATCTCACGCAGGACGGCGGCCTCGCCGCCGCCAAGAAGGAGTGAAGCACATGACGACGAATTTGAAGGGCAAGACCGCGGTCGTGACCGGCTCGACCAGCGGCATCGGGCTCGCTTATGCGCGCGCCTTTGCCTCGGCCGGCGCAAACATCGTCCTCAACGGCTTCGGCGCGCCCGCCGACATCGAGAAGGAGCGTGCCGCGATCGAGAGCGACTTCAAGGTGAAGGCCGTGCACTCGCCGGCCGACATGAGCAAGCCGGCCGAGATCGCCGGCATGATCGCGCTCGGCGAGACGACGTTCGGCTCGGTCGACATCCTCGTCAACAATGCCGGCATCCAGTTCGTCTCGCCGGTCGAAGACTTCCCGCCGGAGAAGTGGGAGCAGATCATCGCCATCAATCTCTCGTCTGCCTTCTATGGCATCCGCGCCGCGGTGCCGGGCATGAAGAAGCGCGGCTGGGGCCGCATCATCAACACGGCCTCCGCGCATTCGCTGGTGGCCTCGCCGTTCAAGTCGGCCTATGTCTCGGCCAAGCACGGCATCGCCGGGCTCACCAAGACGGTGGCGCTCGAGCTCGCCACCTTCAAGATCACCTGCAACTGCATCTCGCCGGGCTACGTCTGGACGCCGCTGGTCGAGAAGCAGATCCCCGACACGATGAAGGCGCGCAATCTCACCAAGGAGCAGGTCATCAACGACGTGCTGCTGGCGGCACAGCCGACCAAGGAGTTCGTGACGTCGGAGCAGGTGGCGGCGCTGGCGCTGTTCCTGTGCGGTGACGATGCCGCGCAGATCACCGGCACCAATCTGTCGATCGACGGCGGCTGGACCGCCGCGTAGCTTTGTTCGATTGGGGCGGGGCCTGCCCCACCCTTGCTGTCATCGTCCGCGCAGGCGGACGATCCAGTATTCCAGAGACGGCAGTGCGTGATCGAGAGGCCGCGGCGTACTGGATTCCCTGCCTTCGCGGGGAACGACCGAGGGTGTCGCGAGGTCGAGCGCCTCTCACGCGAAGCGATCAAATTCGCGCCGGAGCGGGTTTCGCTTCGGCGCGCGCTATTCTACAAGCGTGCGTTTCCACGGCTAGCGCACGGACCTCATCTTGCTGACCACCATCATCGGCCTCGGCGCCGCCACCTGCACCACATGCTCGTTCCTGCCCCAGGTCATCAAGGCGTGGCGCTCGCGCTCGACCCACGACATCTCGATGGGCATGTTTGTGCTGCAGACCACCGGCAACTCGATGTGGCTGCTCTACGGCGCGCTGATCAGCGACCTGCCGCTGGTCGTCGCCAACGCCATCACGCTGGGTCTGGTCGCGGCGATCCTCGGCCTGAAGCTGCGCTACGGTTAGGCGCTGATGATGGCTTCCGATCCGGTGCGCCTGAGCAAATTCCTGAGTCTCGTGCTGCGGCATCAGCCGGAGACGATCGGCCTCGCGCTGGACGCCCAGGGCTGGGTTGTCATCGATGATCTGATCGCCCGCGCCGCCGCGGCGGGAACGGCGTTCAGCCGGGCGGACCTCGAGCACGTGGTCGCGACCAGTGACAAGAAGCGCTTCACCGTCTCGGAGGATGGGCAGCGCATTCGCGCCGCGCAGGGCCATTCGGTGGCTGTCGAGCTCGGCCTGACGCCGCGCGAGCCGCCGGCTGTGCTCTATCACGGCACGGCGACCCGGTTCGTCGAATCGATCATGGCGCAGGGCTTGAAGCCGCAATCACGCCAGCAGGTGCATCTGTCTCTCGACCACGCGACGGCTGTGAATGTCGGGCGGCGGCACGGCAAGCCGATCGTGCTGCGGGTCGATGCCGCAGCGATGCATCGTGCGGGCCTGCGATTCTACGTTGCTGACAACGGTGTCTGGCTGACCGACGTGGTGCCGCCGGAATTCCTGACCACTGCCGCCGCGCCCTGAGCTGAGCACGGTCCGGCCGACATGCGGAACGTCGCAGCGGTCAGCTGCGCCGCGCGAAGATGTTTGTGCTGGTGGCGGCGACGCTCTGGCCGGGCGGCAGCACGACCACGGTCGAGCCGAGCTGCACGCGGCTGTAGAGATCGGCGACGTCGGTGTTTGTCATGCGGATGCAGCCGGACGAGATCGCCTGGCCGATATATTCCGGCTGGTTGGTGCCGTGGATGCGGTACAGCGAGTCCTTGTTGCCCTCGTAGAGATAGATCGCGCGGGCGCCGAGCGGATTGGCGGGGCCGCCGGCGACGCGCTTCGGATACGGCCCGAGCCGGGCCTGGATCTCGGCGGTGGGAACCCAGTCCGGCCATTCGGCGAGCTTGCCGACCGTGGCGACGCCGTGGAAGGCCTGCGCCTCCTCGCCGACGGCGACGCCGTAGCGGATCGCCTTGCGTTCGGGCAGCACGTAGTAGAGGAAGCGCGCATCGGTATCGACGACGATCGTGCCCGGCTGCTCCTGCCGCGTGTATTCGACGATGTGGCGCTGGAACTGCTGCGGGATCTGCGCCTCGGCGTAGGGGGCGCGCGCGAGCAACTGACGATCGCGGGGGGTGAGCGCTGCATCGGAGGTCGGCGACAACGTCGCTTCCATGCAGCCGGCCACCAACAAAGTGCCGGCCAGCGACACTGCGAGCCCCAGTCTCGACATCTCGATCTCCCCCAACGCGCGGTCGAATTCATGTGCCCGGAGGATCGCGCCAATATCAAGGCGTTGCACCCAACACTTGCGTGATCGCTGCGTGTCCCAGGCTGCGGTGATGCGACGCTCTCAGTTCCGTCAGGCGAAGGTCAAGATGACGCAACAGATGCGTCGAGACCGGTTCCTCACGATGCCTTGCCGAAGGCGAGAACGTGAAGCCCGAGGCGCTGCTTGACGATACGGAACAGCAGCACGGTCTCGAACGCGAGGGACAGCGAGGTGGCCGCCGCCGCGCCATGGCCGCCGAACTGCGGCACCAGCAGGATGCACAAAACGAGGTTCATCACGAACGCCGCCGCATAGGCCATCGCGCAGGCGCGCTGCTGGCCGAGCATGTTGAGGAGGCGTTCGACGGGACCGATCGCGGAGCGGACCACGAGGCCGATCGCGGCGATGAACATGATGTCGTAGCCCGCAGTGAATTGCGCGCCGAACAGCCACAGCAGCGGCTTGCCGAGCGCGAGCAGCACCAGCGTCGCCGCCAGCGACGGCCAGAACGTCCATTTTATCGCGTAGGCCACATAGGCCGACAGTCGCGCCTTGTCGCCGAGCGCGTGATATTCGGCGAAGCGATGCGCCGTCGTCGCCGACATCGCGTAGTGGATGAACGACACCAGCGCGAGCGTCTTGACGACTGCGAAATAGATGCCGACCTCCTCGGAGGAACGGAATTGCTGCAGCACCAGCACGTCGGTGTAGGACAGCAGCAGATAGAAGCTCTCGACCAGCAGGATCGGCAGCGAGATCGCGAGCCAGCCGCGCAGATCGTATTGTTTGCGCCCCGCCTCGATGTGGCGGCCGAGCCTGCGGTTCAGCACCAGCATCTGGCCGAGCATCGCGAGCCACACCGCCGCCGCGCTCGCGGCCATCGCCACGGTGGCGCCGAGCTGCAGCCCGAGCATGAATGCGCCGGCGGTGAAGCCGATGATCAGCGTCTGGCGGATGATGAATTGCGGCATCAGCCCGAGCGCCATCCAGTCGTGCGAGCGCGCGATGCCGTCCTGGGTGTTGGCGACGACGAAGGCGGGCAGCGTGAGGCAGCCGATGTAGAGCGGCATGCGCTCGCTGGCGTCGATCCACGGCGACAGCAGCGCGATCAATCCGGCGAGCAGCAGCGCGGCGACCGTGGACGTCGCCAAGGTCAGCCAGCGGCCGCCGGAGAGAAAGCCGCGCAGCAGCGCGTGCTGGCCCGAGGTGCGGTAGTCCGGGATGATCTTCTGCGCCGAGGAGGCGATGCCGAAATCGAGCATGCTGCCGAGCAGCAGCACCCAGGTCCAGACATAGACGTAGGTGCCGTAGTCCGACCCGCCCATCCAGCGCGCCAGCAGGATCTGGCTGAGATAAGCGAGGCCGGCGCTGAGCACGCGGATCAGGAAGATGGTGCCGGCCAGCCGCCGCGTCAGCGACGCTTCGCCGCTGCCGCCGAGCGCGCGCAGGCGCGCTTTCAACCGGGCTGCGAGGCCTGATGATGCGGTGGTACGGGCGTCGATCACGGCCACGGCGAAGGCTCCACGGCCGCACGGAGGGCGGCGAGGATCCTGTCCTATCAACGCATCGTTAAGAATGGGTTGGACGGGCTGTGCCCGGTCCGCCGGCGCGGCTCATGGCAGGTTGACGTTGAACTCGTAGGCCTTGTCGGGCGCCACCAGAGTGAACTTCAGCGCCGCTCCATCGGGCTTGACGCCGGGCGGCACGCCGTCGAGCTCGAAGGCGAAGCGCTTGATGCCGGGCGTGTCGCTGTCGCGCGCTTGCGGGATCGGCAAGGCCCAGTCCGGTGTCGGTCCCTCGACATAGAGATGGATGCCGCGCGGATCAGCCGCGGCAACATCGACGATGACGTCCTTCCTGCCGTCGCGCCTGACACTGCGGATCGTCAACGGAGTGGCGTCACCGACATTGGCGGGCTTCGGCACCGTGTCGAGCGCGGCCGACAGCGACGCGTCCTCGGTGCTGGCGACGCTGGTGAAGGCGAGCTCCGCCTTGGCTTCCACCGGGATGCAGATCTTCTCGCAGACGGCGTAGCTGATGTCGGCGCGCAACGTCATCGGCTTGTCGGCGCTCTTGGCGACGATGCGCAACGGCAGCACGACCTGATCGTGATAGCCGAGCGAATGTCCGCCGGCGCCGTCGTCGAACTTGGTCGGCGCCGGCCACAGGACGGTCACCGCTTCGACATTGTCCGACTTGGAAAAGTCGAATCGCGGCGGCACACCGGAATCGCCGGGCGTGCGCCAGTACGTCTTCCATCCCGGCTGCAGCTGGATGGCGATGCCGCCGAGCATGACCGGCCCGCTGCGCGACCCTGCGAGCAGGCGGATCGCGGAGTGGCCGTCGCGCTGCCAGGGCGAGGAATCCTGCGCCCGTGCTCCGGCACAAGGCCAGGACAGCACAACGACGGCGGCGAGCAGTGTGGCGGGAAGACGAGGAACCAAGGCGGACATGAGACGTCTTTAAAGTTTGGATCGGGCGCAAACCATTGAATTGCTTGTGAGCGGATTCGGACGCTGAGGCCTGAACCTTGATTGACAGATGCGCATCCCAATATCAGGATATCAACCATCATGAGAGTCCTTGCGGATGAATCCTGAAGCAAAAAGGCTGGGCGACATTCGCCGCAAAATGACCGGGATCGGGGATCATGCCTCTCAAGGCGGTTACCTCGACGGCCAGTTGCTGGTCGCAATGCCGGTGATGGGTGATTCCCGCTTCGAGCGCTCCGTGATCTATCTGTGCGCCCACTCCGCCGAAGGCGCCATGGGTATCATGGTGAACCGGCCGGCCGGCAGCATCGATTTCCCGCAGCTCCTGATGCAACTGAATATCATCGAGAAGGGCGACCAGATCAGCCTGCCGGACAGCGCCGAGACCATGAAGGTGCTGAGCGGCGGTCCGGTCGATACCGGCCGCGGTTTCGTGCTGCATTCGAGCGACTACTTCATCGCCAACGCGACGTTGAAGATCAACGACGGCGTGTGCCTGACGACGACGATCGACATCCTCAAGGCGATCGCCAAGGGCAACGGCCCGAAGCACGCCATTCTCGCGCTCGGCTATGCCGGCTGGCGTGCCGGCCAGCTCGAGGAGGAGATCCAGGACAATGGCTGGCTGCACTGCGACGCCGATCCCGAGCTGATCTTCGGCGATAATGTCGATGACAAATACGATCTGGCCTTGCGCAAGATCGGCATCGATCCGGGCATGCTGTCCAACGCCGCGGGCCATGCGTAGGTCTTCTCGATAGCGCACGTCCCGGCCCGGCGGCCTGACTGCCCGTCATAGTGGGCCGTCTGCCTCTCCACGGTCATTGCGAGTGCAGCGAAGCAATCCAGAGTCCCACGGCGACTCTGGAATGCGTCGTGGCTGCGCTCCTCGCAATGACGACCTCTTCTGACAGCCGCGGGGGAGACGAGCTACTCCGCCGCCTGCTGCGCCACCGTCGGCTCGGTGCCGGCCACCGTCGCGCGGCGCATGTCGCGGGGTTGCGACTGATCGTAGCGGCGCACGCGGTGCATGGTCTGGCGATTGTCCCACATGATGAGATCGTGTCGCGCCCATCTGTGGACGTAGACGAACTCCGGCTGCGTGGCGTGTTCGGTGAGATCGCGCAGCAGCAGTCGTCCTTCGGGCATGCTCATGCCAAGCACCGCGCCGGCATGCGATGATAGATACAGCGATTTGCGGCCATGCGCCGGATGCGTGCGCACCAGGCGCTGCCTGACCGGCTTGAACATCGCCTTCTCCTCCTCGGTGTAGTCGAGGAAGCCGAGCGAGCCGCGCGAATACATCAGCGAATGTTCGCAGACGAGATTCTCGATCTCCGCCTTGGTCTCCTGATCGAGCGCGTCATAGGCGGCGCGCATGTCGGCGAACTCGGTATTGCCGCCCTTCGGATTGACGATGCGCGCCGACAGGATCGAGTACTTCGCCGGGATCGGCCGGAACGAGCTGTCGGAATGCCACAGGCAGTTGCCGAGATTGAACAGATGCGTGCGATGGTCTGATGGCAGCGGCTTGCCGTCCTTGCCGAGGTTGGAGACGTCGTTCAGTCCGGTGGTGAGGCGATAGTCCTCCTTCTTCGTGACCGTACCGCCGCGCGCCTGCTCGCGCTCGCCGAAATTCAGCGCGAAGGCAAGCTGCTGCTCGTCGCTGATGTCCTGATCATGGAACACCAGCACGGCGTAGTGATCGATCGCGGCCTGCAATGCTGCGACGTCGTCGCGCGTGAGCGGAGCGCGCAGATCGACGCCCGAGACCTCGCCGACGAAATGGGGATGCAACTGCCGAATGGCGATCGCCATGGCGTCCTCCTTGCGTGCCCTCGTGATGGCGAACTGCCGTTCGCTTCTGGCCCCAAGGCTACGCCCGCAATGGATGAAGTCAATTCGTGCACCGGGCAACCTCGCGCACGGCTGTCATGCCGGCCCGTCAGACGTCACGCGTTGCGGGCCATCAGCCCGCCGTCGACCGGAATGACGGCGCCGGTGATGAACGAGGCCGCCGGCAAGCACAGGCTCAGCGTCATATGCGCCACCTCCTCGGGATCGCCGTATCGTCCGAGCGCGGTGCGCCGTCTCGCATAAATGGCCTTCTGCTCGTCGGGAATGCGCGCGGTCATCGCCGTCGTGATCGGCCCCGGGCAGATGCAGTTGACGGTGATGCCGTCGCGGCCGAGCTCGACCGCGAGCGAGCGCGTCAGTCCGGTGACGCCCGCCTTGGCGGCGGAATAGGCGCTATGCAGCGCGGTCGCGCCGAGCGCCTCGGTCGAAGCGATGTTGACGATGCGCGGGCATCGCGACCGACGCAGATGCGGCAGCGCGGCGCGGATGACGCGCTGCTGCGCCGTGAGCATCACGGAAAGACCCTTGGCCCAGGCGTCGTCATAGCTGTCGTCGTCGATCGCGACGCGCACCGAGATGCCGGCATTGTTGACGACGATGTCGAGCCCGCCGAAATGTGCCGCGGCCTCGTTGACCACGGCCGTGATGGCGTCGCGATCGGTCAGGTCGAGCTGCCAGGCGCGCGCCGTTCCGCCTGCCACCGCGATGGTCGTCGCCACGGCGCGCGCGCCGTCCGCGTCGATGTCGGTGACGGCGACCCGCGCCCCGTCGTCGGCGAACACGCGCGCGGTCGCACGGCCCATCCCGGATGCCGCACCCGTGATCAGGACGTTCAATCCCTGGACGGATCGGCTGAGTTGCTTGTGGTCCTGCATATTTGCGGCTCACGGAAAAATGCACATCGCGTCGGCGCCTTCGGGATTATCACTGATCGGACGCATTTGGTCAGCACCGATCCGACATGGCGGCATTCACGTTGCCTCACGACAGGGCTCAACGAACCGGAGTGATCATGGCGTTCAAGACAGTCATTGGCTTGGCTTTGGCAGCGGGATTGCTTGCTGCCGATGTGGCGCAGGCGGACGGCATCAACGCCGGTGGCCGCAAGGCCAGCGCCGTGCAGCCCTTCAATGCGCAGAGCGTAGCCGAATTCGATACGCCCTGGGCCATCGCCTTCCTGCCCGATGGCCGGATGCTGATCACGGAGAAGCCCGGACGGATCTACATCGTGACCCAGAGCGGCCAGAAGACCGAGATCGGCAACGTGCCGGCGGTGGCCGCACGCGGGCAGAACGGCCTGTTGGACATCGCGATCTCACCGGCCTTCGCGACGACGTCGCAGGTCTATATCAGCTATACCGAGCCGAGCACCGAGGGCAGCCGCCTCGTGCTCACCCGTGCCGTTCTGTCGCTGGCCAACGATCGCGCCATGCTGAGCGAACCGACGGTCATCTGGCGGCAGACGCCGGCGGGCGGCGGCGGTCAGCCCGGCGGCATCATCGCGTTCGATCCAGCCGGAACACATCTGTTCCTGACCGTCGGCGACCGCATGCAGCCGACCAGCGCCCAGGATCCACGCCAGGCCCGCGGCAAGGTGCTCAGGCTCAATCTCGATGGCGCGACGCCGTCGGATAATCCGATGGCCGAGGACAAGGGTGTGCGGGCCCAGACATGGACCACGGGCCATCGCAATCCCTATGGCCTTGCCTTCGCCCCGGACGGCCGGCTCTGGCTGCACGAGATGGGCCCGCGCGGTGGCGACGAGCTGAACCTGATCGAACCGGGAAAGAACTACGGCTGGCCGCTGGTCTCGAACGGCGACAATTACGACGGCACGCCGATCCCGCGTCATGCGACACGGCCGGACCTCACGGCGCCGCCGCTCTATTGGGATCCGGTGATCGCGCCCGCGGGCCTCGCTTTCTATGATGGCGCCTTGTTCCCGCAATGGAAGGGATCGGCGCTGATCGGGGGGCTCAGGGCGCATGCGCTGGTGCGCGTGGCGTTCCGTGGGGACGGCCAGCCGGACGAGGCCGAGCGCTGGGATATGGGTGAGCGCATCCGCGACGTTGCGGTGGCGCCCGATGGTGCCGTCTGGATCATCGAGGACGACTCGCCCGGCCGGCTCAAGCGGCTGACGCCTTCGAAGTGAGGCCGCTGGCGTTGACAGCGCGGCCGGTGCTCTCCACACAGGTCGAACAAACAACAAGACAAGGGCCAGGGAGATGAACGCGCTCGATTTCTCGGGACGGCAGGTGCTGGTGGTCGGCGGTTCCAGCGGCATCGGCAACGGCATCGCGCAGGCGTTTCGACAGCAGGGCGCTGAGGTCGCGGTCTGCGGCACGCGCGCCAGCGCGGCGGACTATGCGGCTGACGAAGGCTCCGATCTCGACGGGCTGGACTATCAGCAGCTCGATGTCAGCAATGCCGCCGCGATCGAGGCGTTCGCGCCGCGCTTCGGGCGGCTCGACGTGCTGGTGCTGGCACAGGGCGCGGTGCTGTACCGTCGCGGCGAGTTCGCGATGGACGGCTTCCGCAAGGTGATGGAGGTCAATCTCATCAGCTTGATGGCCTGCGCGACGAAGTTTCACAGTCTGCTGCGCGATGCCAAGGGCGCGCTGATCATCGTGTCGTCGACTGCGGCCTTTCATTCGACCATGGGCAATCCGGCCTACAACGCGTCCAAGACCGGCGCGGTCGGGCTGACACGGACGTTGGCCGAGGCGTGGGCCGCGGACGGCATCCGCGTCAACGGCATCGCGCCGGGTCTCGTCGATACCAAGATGACGAAGGTGACGACCGCCAATCCGCAGCGCCTCGAAGGCGCCCTGCAGCGCATTCCACTGAGGCGGCTGGGCACGCCGCAGGACATGGCAGGCGCGGCGTTGTTCCTCGCCTCGCCGCTGTCGTCCTACATCATCGGTCAGACCATCGTCGTCGATGGCGGCCTGATTTTGTAGTCGGCCGGAACCGTCCTCGTCCCTGCTGGTTAGCACAGCGGAAAGCCCGCAAACGCGAGACAAGGAGAAGCGGCGATGGATACGGATCGTTTGACCGGAACGGCGAAGGATGTCGCAGGCAAGGTCGAAGCCGGCATTGGCGAGATGACCGGCGACAAGAGCACCCAGGCGTCGGGGCGTGCGCGCGAGGCGTCGGGTGTCGTGCAGAATCTCTACGGTCAGGCCAAGGACGCCGCGCGCGAGGCCGGCGATGCGGCCATGGACTACGCCAAGGACACGTTCGGCAGCAGCACCGACACGCTGCGTGACGGCACCCAGGCGCTGACCAAGCGGGTTCAGGACAATCCGATGGGCGCGCTGCTGGTCGCTGGCGGCATCGGCTTCATGCTCGCCATGCTGATGCGCCCCTCGAGCCGGCCGCAGCCGCAGCGCTGGCGCTACTGAGCTCTCGCACCGACGGTCAAAGCCTGAATAGAAACCGGCCCGCATTCCTGCGAATGCGGGCCGGTTTGTCATTCGAGGCATCGAGTCGCGTCAAGGTCTGATCGTTGACAATCTTGCTGCGTCCGCGATCAGCGGACGGGCCCGTCGAGCGCCGCCGCCGAACGGCCCACGGCTGCCGGCGGCCGCGGCGGGCCGTTGGGATTGCGGGCGGCCGGTGGCCGGGGTGGCGGCGCCGGCTGTTGTTGTGGCGCGCCGAAGCCGAAGAACTCCTGGAAGCCCCGGCCGTTCTGGTTCGCCTGCCCATTGGGGTTCGGCTGTTGCGCCTGACTGGGCGCTGCCTGCCCAGGCGCTGCCGGCGTCGTCAGCCGCTTGGGCCGCTGCTGCGGCGGAAGCTGGCCAGGGGCTGCCGGATTGGTCTCGGCCGGTGACGTCGACGCGACCGGCGTATCAGGCTTGGCAAGCTCCTTCGGCGGCTCCTTGGCCTGTTCGCGGCCGACCTCGCGGCGTGGCCAGGCGAAATCGTCGGCGCGTCCGGCTGGCGGGCTCAGCGCCTCGCCCTTGACCAGCGTCCGCGAGGCCAATGCGTCGACCGCCGCGGGGCGGGAGCCGGGGCCGCCGAGCAGTTGATCGGTACCGACCGACGAGGCCACCAGCGGCAGGATTGGTCCCGCCATCGGGCGCGGCGCGGGCTGGCCGGGGACCGCATTGGCGTCCGGCGTGGCCGGCTCGTTCGGCAGCTCCAGCGGTGTGGAGCGGGCCGCGAGCAGCCGGTTGATCTCGCGTTCGGCATAATGCGCCAGCTTGCGCGCGCCGGGCTTGGTGAAATAGACGCCGTCATAGGAGCGCAGCTGGCGGATCTGGCCTTCGAAATCCGGGCCCTTGTGCAGGAAGCGGCCGGCCTCGTCGACGAAGCCGTCCCAGACGTCGACATAGGTGATGCCGGTCTTGCCGGCGACGTCGCGATAAAGCGAATCCAGGAACAGCGTGTCGGCCGTGCCCTTGGGGCCGCGCACGGCGGGCAGGCCGACCCACAGCACCGGCACGCCCTTGGTCTTGGCGACCGCGATCAGCTCCTCGATCTTCTTGGTGTAGAGCTCGACCCAGCGCTCGTCGCGGAATTCGGTGAGGCCGCCCGGTGTGCGCGCGGTCCTCTCCGGCGCTGCGACGGCGGGAGCGTCGTTGTCGACCTCGTCCTGCGGCAGCTCACTGTCCGGCTTGGCGGCGGTGTCCGTCTTCGCGTCGGGCTTGGCATCCCCGGCCTTGGTGTCGCCTGGTTTGGCGTCGCCGGCCTTCGCCTCCCCAGACTTGGCATCCCCAGACTTGGCCTCTCCTGGCTTGGCGTCTCCAGGTTTCGCCTCGCCGGGCTTGGCCTTGGCGTCCTTCTTGGCCTTGTCCGCCTTCTTGTCGTCGGTCTTCTCGACGGCCGGCTCTCGGATCGAGATCCGGTCGTTGAGCCCCAGCATGATCACGATCGCGTCGGCGCGCTCGGTGGCCAGGATGCCCTTGGCGGCGGCGGCCCAGTCGGCCGGCTCGCCCTTGGGCTGGTACTTGATGAGACCGGAATTGGTCCTGATCCGCCGGGTGACGCCCATATCCGGTTGCTCCGAATAGGCGTCCTCCAGGCCGTAGGCGAGCCAGTCGGCCATGCCGTCGCCGAGCACCAGCACATAGCGGTCCGGGGCGCTGGCATTGTCGCGCTTCTCCGGCGGCGGCGCCTTGGAATAATCCTGGGTGACCTTCTTCGGCTGCTGCGGCTGATACGGCGAGAAGAAGTCGCCGCCGAACCAGCCTCCGCCACCGCCGCCGCCGCGAGGCGCCGGACGGGGTGAGGAGAACGGGTTGAAGTTGAAGAACTGGGCCGAGGCCGGGCCGGTGATTCCGACCAGCATGGCGATGACGACGGCCAGCACGACCGCCGGGCCGGGCTCGTTCAACAGCTTGAGGATGGACTTCAGCTTTGACATGCGCACCCGTCCGCACCTGCCGTGCGGCGAAACCGTGACCAACCATATAATAGGACCCGAATCAGGCCGCAAACGGGCATTCACCGGATGGTGTTGATGGCCCCCGGCAATCGCCCCAAAAGGTTACCGGAGCGGGCCGATCGAGGCAGATCAGCGTCCGCGCAGCCGTTCCAGCACGTCGGAGGTGGCAAAACCGTCCGCCGGCGCCCCGATCGAGGCCTGGAAGCTCCGCAACGCCTCGCGGGTCTGGCCGCCGAACTGGCCGTCGGGCGTGCCGCGGTAAAACCCGCGCTGGGCCAGCAGCTGCTGGAGCTCCAGCCGCTCGGCGCGCGACAGCGTGCGCTCCTCGCGCGGCCAGGCCTGCACGAACGGCGGTGCGCCGCGCAGGCGGTCGGCGAAATGCCCGATCGCCAGCGCATAGGCCTCGGCGGGATTGTATTTCATGATGACGCGAAAGTTCTGCAGCATCAGGAACCCGGGTCCCTGGGCGCCTGCTGGCGCCAGCAGATAGGCCTTCTCGGTCGTGGCGGGGAACGGCTGGCCGTTGGCGCGGCGCAGGCCCAGCTGCTCCCATTGACCGAAGCTCATGCTCTTGGCGCGGTCGGCCAGCATGTAGTTGAAGCCCTGCGGCACCACGACCTCGTAGCCCCAGCTCTGGCCGCTCTGCCAGCCGTCCTTCTTGAGGTTGTTGGCAGTCGAGGCGATCAGGTCGGCGGGGTTGTCGACGACGTCGCGGCGCCCGTCGCCGTCGGCATCCACCGCGAAGCGCTTGAAGGCGGTGGGCATGAACTGGGTCGGGCCGAAGGCCCCCGCCCAGGAGCCGCGGAGCTGCTCGGGCCTGAGATCGCCGCGGTTGAGGATCTCCAGCGCCGACAGGAACTCGTCCTTGAAATAGGCCTGGCGGCGGCCGATGCAGGCGAGCGTGGCAGTCGACTGCAGCACGCTGCGGTCACCGATCTGGGTCGAGTAGTTGGACTCGATGCCCCAGATCGCGGCGATGATGTAGCGGTCGACGCCATAGGCGCGTTCGACCGCATCGAACTGCGGCTTGTACTTCGCCAGCACCTCGCGGCCCTTGGCCATGCGATTGTCGTTCACCAGGATGTCGAGATAATCCCAGATCGACTTGGTGAATTCCGGCTGCGCGTCCATCAGGTCCATGATGCGCAGGTCCGGCGACAGGCCGGCGGTGAAGCGCTGGAAATTGTCCTGGGTGATGTTGCGGCGTGCGGCATCTGGCCACATCCCGGCGACGCACGCATCGAAATTGCCGGCGGCCTCGCGAATCGCGGCCGCGGTCATCAGCGGATGGCCGGAGGCGCCGTCCTCGCCGCTCCAGGGTTGCGGGCCGCCCGGGGAGGGAGCCTGCGCGGGCTGGATCGGGCTTGGATTTCCCTTGGTCAGGGTCCCCGTGAACAGGCCGTCCAGGAAGTTCAGCGGATTGCCGGATTGCGCCAATGCGGAACCGGACACCACCGTCAACGCCGTGGCCAGAACCGCCGCCCCGGCACCGGCCTTCAGAGCTGTCAGCATCACGTTCCGTCGCATCATGTCTCGATCCAGATCGCGTGGAAGATCGGCCTCCACGAGGCCCGGTCCTGCTTAACGGCAGATTAACAAGGTTAACGATTTCCGCAGCGAAATTTAGCCTTTCGATCCGCCTCGCGCGGAACACTGGACCAACATCCGCCTTTGTTCTCGGCTGCAAACGAGCTACCTAAAATGCGATCGATTTCGCATTCATATCGCCACAAGGTCTAGTCATCCCCATGAAGATCCGCAAAGCCGTTTTTCCGGTCGCCGGTCTCGGCACCCGCGTCCTTCCCGCCACCAAGGCGATGCCGAAGGAGATGCTGACGATCGTCGACAAGCCGCTCATCCAATACGTCTTCGATGAAGCCAAGGAGGCCGGCATCGAGCATTTCGTGTTCGTCACCGGGCGCAACAAGACCGCGATCGAGGACCATTTCGACCGCATGTACGAGCTCGACGCGACGCTCGCGGCGCGCGGCAAGAAGACCGAGATCGAGATCCTGGCGCGCGACCAGCCGGAGGCGGGCGCGGTCAGCTTCACCCGCCAGCAGGCGCCGCTCGGCCTCGGCCACGCCGTGTGGTGCGCGCGCGATATCGTCGGCGACGAGCCGTTCGCGGTGGTGCTGCCGGACGAGCTGGTGCTGAATTCGCCGGGCTGCCTGGCGCAGATGATTGCTGCGGCCAGCAAGCTGCCCGAGAAGAGCAACGTGCTCGCGGTGCAGGAGGTGCCGGCGGACCAGACCCATCAATACGGCATCTGCGGCGTAGGCCCGCGTGACGGCAAGATCTTCGAGGTCGACGGCATGGTCGAGAAGCCGGCCAAGGGCACCGCGCCGTCGAACTTCTCGATCACCGGGCGCTATATCTTGCAGCCGGAGATCTTCAAGATCCTGGCGACGCAGGAGCGCGGTGCCGGCGGCGAGATCCAGCTGACCGACGCGATGATCGGGCTGTCGAAGACGCAGAAATTTTATGGCGTGGATTTCGACGGCGAGCGGCATGATTGCGGCTCGAAGTCCGGCTTCCTGAAGGCCAACATCGCCTTCGCCATGGCGCGCGCCGATCTGCGCGACGGATTGCGCGCCGACATGAAGAAGTACCTCGAGGCCAAGATCTGATCGTAAGAGGCGAGCGGCTGGCGGCGTCAGGCCGCCAGCGCGGCTGAGCGGAGCGGCTGCGGCACCGCTGCGGTGGCGCAGCAATTGCGGCCCGCCGCCTTGGCCATGTAGAGCGCCCGGTCGGCGGCATTCAACAGTCCGGTCCAATCGGTCTCGCGCGACGGCTTGATGCTGGCGACGCCGATGCTGATCGAGGTGTTGGCCGTCTCTCCCGCCCAGAGCGCGACCTTGGTGCGGATCGTCTCCGCCACATGCAGCGCGTCGGTCTCCGCGGTCCCCGGCAGGAGCACCGCGAACTCCTCGCCGCCATAGCGCGCCGCGCAGTCGCCGGCCCGCCGCACCGAATCCGAAATACAGACGGCGATCCCGACCAGCACCTGGTCGCCCGCCTGGTGCCCATGGGTGTCGTTGTAGCTCTTGAAATGATCGGCATCGATCATCAGCAGCGCCAGCGGGACCTGGGCCCGCTGCGCGCGCCGCCACTCGATCTCGATCGTCTCGTCGAACTTGCGACGGTTCTTCAGGCCGGTCAGTGGATCGGTCGTGGCCAGCCGTTCGAGTCTCGACTCGACCTTGGTGCGCAGCTGGATCTCGCGCGCGGCGACTTGCGTTGCGGCGAGCACGAAGACGATGAGCGCCAGCATCATCGCGCCGATCTGCGCCGCCTCGTTGCGCCAGACCGCATAGACGCTGTCCCAGGTCCGGCTGGCGACCACCACCAGCGGATCGTTGCCGTTGCGCCAGATCAGCAGCCGCGGCTGGTCGTCCAGCGCGCCGGTGCTCGACCAGCCGCTCGGCTCGGTGAGAGCGCGGGTCACCTCGGGCGTCCGTGCCAGATTGCGGCCGATCGCAGCGGCATCGAACGGCGCGGTGACGATGATGGTGCCGTCGCGCCCGAACACGGTGATGCCGACGCCGGGCGAAAGCGAGAGCCGGCCGAACAGGTCGCGGAAATAGCCGAGGCGGATCGAGCCGGCGACGACGCCGGCGAAGCCGCCGTCGGGCGCGGAGATGCGGCGGCTGAGCACGATGAAAGACTGGCCACCACGCTCCGCGGGCCGGCTGACAAAGAGGCCGATGTCCGGGCGATCACGATGCACCTGGAAGAATTCGGCATCGCTGCGGTCCTCGGGCAGAGGATCGAGGGTCGCCGAGTCGAGGGTGAGCCGGCCCCGGGCGTCGAATACCTGGATGGCACCGAAATTCCTCGCGGTGGAGGGGCGATCGAACAGGATCAGGTGCCGGATCGGCTTGCTGACCTGCTTGATTTCGGGCAGCAACATGTTGCCGGCGACCGCGCGCAAGGAGAGATCATACATCTCGATGTTGCGGCTGATGTCGGCGCCGATGCCGGCGGCGAGATTGTCCAGCGACTGCCGGGCGCGGACGTCCTCGCCCCGGCGCAGGTCGATCATGACGCTGGCACAGATGGCGGAGAACCCGATGATGGTCGAGATGGAGCAGGTCACCAGCGTGCGCGCCGAGAGACGCCAAGGCGGCTTGGCCTGGCCCGTTCGGCGTTTCCAGCGCATCGGCTCGTCCCGTCCCCGTGGAGTCCCGTCCGTAGCCTGACGGATACGCCGGAGTAACCCATGTTAGGTTAACGAGTGATTGCCGTCGCGAGTTGCGGCGCGCCGAGGCTGCCCTGTCCAATGGAGTCGAACTTGCCCGACTATGATGCCCTGCGCGATTATCTGGAGCGGCAGAGCCGTCCCGAGCTGGTGCTCAGCCTCGATGAGATCGAGGAGCTGATCGGTGACAGCCTGCCGCGCGCCGCGCAGCGAGCCTCCTGGTGGGACAGCCTGCGCAGTCCGCAGGAGAAGATGCCCCAGCGCGAGGCCTGCCTCGCGGCGGGCTATGTTGCCACGCGTCTGCCGGATGGAAAGGGCGTCCGCTTCCGCAAGCTGAAGACGCCACGCTGAATCGATGTCGCAGCCGTTGGCCCGGATCGTGCCTTCGGCTGGAGGCCGCCGGGCATGCGGCCATACGGAGCCTTGAAGGGGCGACGGCAGCCCGCTCAAATAGTCGCCGAAGGTTTGGAGAAAGACACGGCCATGAATGAACAGAACCTCCGCCGCGAGATCGCTGCGGTCAAAGAGGGGCGGCTGTCGCGCCGCGACTTCGTGCAGCGGATGCTCGCCCTCGGGCTGACGGCGCCGCTGGCCGGAATGATGCTGGCGCATTCCGGGGTCGCCATGGCCGCGCAGGCGTTTCCCTACAAGCCGACCAAGGCCGGCGGCGGCGGACCGCTGCGGATCCTGTTCTGGCAGGCGCCGACGCTGCTCAATCCGCATTTTGCGATCGGGGCCAAGGACCAGGAATCCTCGCGCGCGTTCTACGAGCCTTTGGCCGGCTGGGATGCCGAGGGCAATCTCGTGCCGGTGCTCGCGGCCGAGATTCCCAGCGTCGCCAACGGCACCGTCGCGCCCGACGGCACCTGGGTCGTCTGGAAGCTCAAGCCCGGCGTGAAATGGCATGACGGTCAGCCTTTCACGGCCGAGGACGTGATCTTCAACTGGCAATATGCCACCACCCCGGAGACGTCGGCGGTCACGATCGGCGACTACAAGGACATCAAGACGATCGAGAAGATCGACGACCACACCGTCCGGCTCGTGTTCAGCCAGCCGACGCCGCAATGGTTCACGCCGTTCGTCGGCGGCCGTGGCGCGATCATTCCGAAGCATCTGTTCGGCGACTATATCGGCGCCAAATCGCGCGAGGCGCCGAACAATCTCAAGCCGGTCGGCACCGGCGCCTACCTGTTCGTCGACTTCAAGCCCGGCGACATGCTGACGGGCAAGCTCAATCCCGACTATCACGTGCCCAACCGGCCGTATTTCGACACGCTGGAGATCAAGGGCGGCGGCGATGCTGTATCGGCCGCGCGCGCGGTGCTGCAGACCGGCGAGTTCGACTACGCCTGGAATCTGCAGGTCGAGGACGAGATCCTGGTCAAGCTGGAGGCCGGCGGCACCGGCGTCGCCGAGATCGTGCCGACCGGCAATCTCGAATTCATCCTGCTCAACGCCACCGATCCCAATGTCGAGGTCGACGGCGAGCGGTCGAGTCTCAAGACCAGGCATCCGCTGTTCTCGGATCCGGCCGTGCGCGAGGCGATCAACCTGCTGATCGACCGCACCTCGATCCAGAAGTTCATCTACGGCCGCGGCGGCATCGCCACGGCGAACTGCATCAACAATCCCGAGCGCTATCGCTCGAAGAACACCAGCTTCGAGTTCAACATCGAGAAGGCCAACCAGATTCTGGAGAGCGCCGGCTGGACGAAGGGCGCGAGCGGCGTGCGCGAGAAGGACGGCAAGCCGCTCAAGATCGTGTTCCAGACCTCGACCAACGGCCCGCGGCAGAAGAACCAGGCGATCATCAAGCAGGCCTGCCAGAAGGCCGGCATCGAGATGGAGCTGAAGTCCGTCGTCGGATCGGTGTTCTTCTCCAGCGACGTCGCCAATCCCGACACCTACACGCACTTCTATTGCGACATGGAAATGCTCATGATCACGATGGCATCGCCGGAGCCGCAAGCCTTCATGACCCAGTACGTGTCATGGGAAGCGGCCAGCAAGGCCAACAAATGGCAGGGCCGCAACATCTCGCGCTGGCAGAGCAAGGCGTATGACGATCTCTACAACGAGCTGACGCGTGAGCTCGATCCGGTGAAGCGCGCCGCGCTCTACATCAAGCTCAACGATACGGTCTGCGCGGGTCGCCACGTGCTGCCGGAGCTCAACCGCCCTCGCGTCAGCGGCATCCGAAAGGGGCTGCAGACGCATTCCTCGGGCTGGGACAACGATCTCTGGCAGCTACCCAGCTGGTACCGGGAAAGCTGAGCGCAAGCTCGGTACCGGCCAAAACGACGCTCTCCGCCGTGGCCGGCACGGCGGAGAGCAGTTCCATTTTCCGGGGATGCTTCGCAGCAAGCTTTTACCGCACTGCGGCGTGCGACAAACATTCCCTTCCATATTGCGAAATTGGCCCGGATTCTGCTTTGACACTGGCTTCGAAGGCTGATCCAATTTTGTGCAGCTCCGCGATGATGTTTGGCGGGGCGCTTTTTTTGGCAATCAGCACCACACTGGAGTCGATGAATGAACGAGCGTGACCTCCGTAGCCAGATCGCTGATGTCAAAACAGGACGCCTGTCGCGGCGCGAATTTGTGCAGCGGATGATTGCAGTGGGGCTGACCGCGCCGATGGCCGGCGCGATGCTCGCCCATTCCGGCGTCGTCCAGGCGGCCGAACCGATCACGTACAAGCCGACCAAGGCCGGCGGCGGCGGTCCGCTCAAGCTGCTGTTCTGGCAGGCGCCGACCTTGCTCAACCCGCATTTCGCCAACGGCACCAAGGACCAGGAAGCGAGCCGGCTGTTCTACGAGCCGCTCGCCGGCTGGGATGCCGACGGCAATCTGGTGCCGATCCTCGCTGCGGAGATTCCGAGCAAGGAGAACGGCCTGCTCGCCGCCGACGGTCTCTCCGTCACCTGGAAGCTGAAGCAGGGCGTGAAATGGCATGACGGCAAGCCGTTCACCGCCGACGACGTCATCTTCAACTGGGAATATTCGGTCAATCCCGATACCGCTGCCGTGTCCGTCGGCAGCTATCGCGGCATCAAGTCGATCGACAAGATCGACGACTACACGGTGAAGCTGAACTTCAAGCAGCCGACGCCGTTCTGGGCCGATCCGTTCGTCGCTGCCTACGGCCTGGTCATTCCGAAGCATCTGTTCGCCGACTATATCGGCGCCAAGTCGCGCGAGGCGCCGACCAATCTGAAGCCGGTCGGCACCGGCCCCTACGTCTACGTCGACTTCAAGCCCGGCGATTCCATCTCCGCCAAGCGCAATCCCGACTATCACCAGGCCAACCGGCCGTATTTCGACACGGTCGAGGTCAAGGGTGGCGGTGACGCGGTGTCCGCGGCGCGTGCGGTGCTGCAGACCGGGGAATACGACTACGCCTACAATCTGCAGGTCGAGGACGAGATCCTGACCAAGCTGGAAGCCGGCGGACAGGGCCGGGCGCAGCTCACGGTCACCGGCCATATCGAGTACATCGCGCTCAACGTCACCGATCCCTGGACCGAGGTCGACGGCGAGCGCTCCAGCGTCAAGACCAAGCATCCGATCTTCACCGACCCGGCGGTGCGCAAGGCCATCAACCTCCTGATCGACCGCGCCTCGGTGCAGAAGTTCATCTATGGCCGCGCCGGCGTTGCGACCGCGAACTTCCTCAACAATCCGGAGCGCTTCCGCTCGCCGAACAACAAGTTCGAGTTCTCGATCGAGAAGGCCAACCAGATCCTGGAGGAGGCCGGCTGGAAGAAGAATTCGTCCGGCATCCGCGAGAAGGACGGCAAGCCGATCAAGCTGGTGTTCCAGACCTCGATCAACGCGCCGCGCCAGAAGAACCAGGCGATCATCAAGCAGGCGTTCCAGAAGGCCGGCATCGAGGTCGAGCTGAAGTCGGTGGTGGCGTCGGTGTTCTTCTCCTCCGACCCTGCCAACCCCGACACCTATCCGCACTTCTACTGCGACATGGAGATGTACCAGACCACCATGCCGCAGGCCGACCCGCAGTTCTTCATGAACCAGTTCACCTCGTGGGAGGTGTCGACCAAGGAGAACAAGTGGCAGGGCCGCAACATCTCGCGCTGGCAGAACAAGGAATATGACGAGACCTACAAGCAGGCCTCGAGCGAGCTCGATCCGGTCAAGCGCGCGGCGCTGTTCATCAAGCTCAACGACCTCGTCGTCCAGGACAACTACATCCTGCCCGAGATCAACCGCCGCAACTGCATCGGTCTGAAGAACGGCATGGTCGCGAACAAGAGCGGCTGGGACAACGATCTCTGGCAGATCGCCAACTGGTATCGCGAGACCTGATCGCGCCACCAGCATGACCAGCCAGACATCGTAGGGGTGGAGCGATGGGAAACTACCTTCTCAGGCGCCTCATCGTCGCCGTGCCGAGCCTGCTCGGCATCAGCCTGATCTTGTTCGTGCTGCTTGCGCTCGCGCCGGGCGATCCGTTCGGCGAGCTCGCGAGCAACCCGAACATTCCCCCGGAGGTCCGCGAGGCCCTGCGCATCAAGTTCGGCATGGATGATCCGATCATGGTGCGCTACGTGCGCTGGCTGGTCGCCATGATCCATGGCGATTGGGGCTTCTCGTTCGCCAGCCGCGTCAACGTCGACACGCTGATCCTGCAGCGCATCCCGGCCACGCTCTACGTGGTCGGCACGGCGCAGCTGCTGGCGCTGCTCGTGGCGATCCCGGTCGGCGTGCTGGCGGCGCGGCGGCCCTATTCGATCTTCGACCAGATCGCCAACACCTTCGCCTTCATCGGCTTCTCGCTGCCCACCTTCTTCACCGGCCTGCTGCTGATCCTGATCTTCAGCGTCAATCTCGGCTGGCTGCCGTTCGTCTATCGTGCCGACATCCAGGCCACGGGATGGATGTGGTGGTGGGAGAACTTCAAGCAGGCGGTGATGCCGGTCACCGTGCTCGGCCTGTATCAGGCCGCGTCGTATACGCGCTACGTGCGTTCGGCCGTGCTCGACGTCATCAAGCTCGACTACGTCACGACGGCGCGCTCCAAGGGACTCGACGAGAGCAAGGTCATCGTCAAGCACGTGGTGCGCAACGCGCTGATTCCGGTTGTGACCTTGGTGGCGCTGCAGATGCCCACGGTGTTCGGCGGCGCCATCGTCACCGAGCAGATCTTCCGCATTCCCGGCATCGGCTCGCTCCTGATCAGCGCGATCCTCGCCAACGATACGCCCGTCATCATGGCGGTGACCTTCGTGTTTGCCTGCCTCGTCGTCCTGTTCAACCTCATCGCCGATATCCTGTATGGCTGGCTTGACCCACGCATCTCCTTCCGTTGAGGCGGCGCTCGCGCCGGCTTCGAAGAAACGCCGCTTCTCGCCCGGACGAGATGCCATCAGGCGCTTCCTGCGCCATCGCCTCGCGGCCGTCAGCATCGTCGTGTTGGCGCTGCTGGCGCTCGCGATCGTCGTCGGCCCGTGGATCTGGCGGGTACCGATCAACGAGATCGATTTCACCGCGCGGCTCGCGGCGCCGTCATGGGACCATCCGTTCGGCACCGATGATCTCGGCCAGGATCTTCTCGCCCGCATGATCTATGGCGGCCGCATCTCGCTCGCGGTCGGCTTTGCGGCGATGGCGGTCGGCCTGTTCGTCGGCGTCGTCATCGGCGCCATTGCCGGCAATTCCAAGGGGCCGGTCGATGCCGCGCTGATGTGGCTGACCGACCTGTTCCTGTCGCTGCCGCAGCTGCCGTTGCTGCTGCTCGTGATCTATCTGTTCCGCGACCTGCTGAAGGGCCTGGTCGGGCCGGAGGGCGGAACCTTCGTCCTGATCGTGCTGGTGATCGGCGGCTTCCGCTGGATGCCGGTGGCGCGTCTGGTGCGCGCGCAGTTCCTGTCGCTGCGCGAGAAGGAGTTCGTCGAGGCCGCGCGCGCGCTCGGCGCCTCCAATTTCCGTCTCGTCGCGCGTCACATTCTGCCGAATGCGCTCGGCCCGGTCATCGTCGCCGGCACGATCGACGTCGCCGCCGCGATCATCGCGGAATCGACGCTGTCGTTTCTCGGCCTCGGCTTCCCGCCGGACATTCCGACCTGGGGCCGGCTGTTGTTCGACGCCAAGGACTATCTCGACATCGCGCCGCATTGGGCGCTGTTCGCCGGCGGCGCGATCTTCCTCACCGTCATCGCGATCAACTTCATCGGCGATGGCCTGCGCGATGCGCTCGATCCGCGGAAGGTGATGTGATGGACGCGCGCGTAGCTCCGCTCCTCGAGATCAAGGGGCTGAAGACCTATTTCAACACCGACGAGGGCCAGGTCCAGGCCGTCGACGGCGTCGACATCTCGATCGGCAGCGGCGAGACCCTGTGTGTCGTCGGCGAGTCCGGCTCCGGCAAGACCGTGACCGCGATGTCGGTGCTGAAGCTGATCGCGATGCCGCCCGGGCGCATCGCGGGGGGCCAGATCCTGTGGCGGGGCCGCGACCTGGTGCCGCTGGGCTCGTCGGAGATGAACAAGATCCGCGCCAGCGAGATCGCGATCGTGTTCCAGGAGCCGATGACCTCGCTCAATCCGGTGTACACGGTCGGCGACCAGATCGCCGAGGTGATCCGGCTGCACCAGGGCCTGTCCAAGAAGGCGGCGATGGATCGCGCGGCGGAAATGCTGGCGCTGGTGCAGATCCCCAATCCGAAAGCCCGCGTGAACGATTATCCGCATCATTTCTCCGGCGGCATGCGCCAGCGCGTGATGATCGCGATGGCGCTGTCGTGCAATCCCAAGCTCCTCATCGCCGACGAGCCGACCACGGCGCTCGACGTGACGATCCAGGCGCAGATCCTCGATCTGCTGCTCGACATGAAAGAGCGGCTCGGCATGTCGATCATGCTGATCACCCACGCCATGGGCGTCGTCGCCGAGGTCGCCCAGCGCGTCGTCGTGATGTATGCGGGCCGGGTGGCGGAGGAGGCGCCGGTCGATCGCCTGTTCGCCAATCCACGCCATCCCTACACCCAGGGCCTGATCCGCTCGATCCCGCGGATCGATCTCGCGGCGGTCAAGAAGAGCCGGCTGGAGAGCATCCCGGGCAGCGTGCCGAAGCTGGTCAATCCGCCGGAGGGATGCCGCTTCGCCTCGCGCTGCCGCTTCGCCATTCCCGATTGCAGGACCGCGCAGCCTCCGCTCCGCGAAATCGAGCCCGGCCACAAGGTGGCGTGCATCCGCGCCGAAGAGACGTTGCTGTGATGACCGAAGCTGCCATTGCCCCTTCCACCGCGCCGGCGCCGCTGCTCACGGTGCGCAATCTCACCAAGGCGTTTCCGATCCGCGGCGGGCTGCTGAAGCGCCAGGTCGGGAGCGTGCGCGCGGTCGACGGCGTCAACTTCCACATCGAGCCGAGCGAAACCTTTGGCCTGGTCGGCGAGTCCGGCTGT
This sequence comes from Bradyrhizobium sp. SZCCHNS2022, assembly GCF_032377575.1. Taxonomy (NCBI): domain Bacteria; kingdom Pseudomonadati; phylum Pseudomonadota; class Alphaproteobacteria; order Hyphomicrobiales; family Nitrobacteraceae; genus Bradyrhizobium; species Bradyrhizobium sp. SZCCHNS2022. The sequence goes on from NZ_JAUHHZ010000001.1 coordinate 6,692,041, forward strand.
GGCAAGTCGACCACCGGCCGCTGCGTGCTCCGGCTGATCGAGCCGAGCTCGGGCGAGCTGAACTTCGAGGGCAAGGACGTCATCGCGCTGTCGGGCGAAAACCTGCGCGCGCTGCGCCGCGACATCCAGATCATCTTCCAGGATCCGTACGCCTCGCTCAACCCGCGCATGACGATCGGCGCCATCATCGGCGAGGCGCTGACGATCCATGGGCTGGCGACGTCGCGACAACAATATGAAGCGCGCATCGTCCATCTGCTCGAGACCGTCGGCCTGCAGGCCGACCACATGACGCGCTATCCGCACGAATTTTCCGGCGGCCAGCGTCAGCGCATCGGCATTGCGCGTGCGATCGCGGTCGAGCCCAAGCTGATCATCTGCGACGAGCCGGTGTCGGCGCTCGACGTCTCGATCCAGGCGCAGGTCATCAACCTGCTCGAGGATCTGCAGCAGAAGTTCGGCATCGCCTATCTGTTCGTCGCGCACGACCTCTCGGTGGTCGAGCACATCAGCCGCCGCGTCGCGGTGATGTATCTCGGCCGCATCGTCGAGACCGCGCCGTCACGCCAGCTCTATTCGGCGCCGAAGCATCCCTACACCGAGGCGCTGCTGTCGGCGGTGCCGATCCCGGATCCGAGCGTGAAGCGCAAGCGCGTCCGTCTCAAGGGCGAGGTGCCGAGCCCGATCAATCCGCCGTCGGGCTGTCACTTTCACACCCGCTGCCCGATCGCCAAGGACGTCTGCAGCAAGGAAGTGCCGCCGCTCAAGGCGAGCGACGAGGGGCATCTCGTCGCCTGCCATTTCCGCTGACGCGGGTCTGATCGCGTCACGCCGCCTGGCGGTCGGAGACCAGGGCCGTCAGTCGCGCCGTCTGCTCGGGGTTCAGCGTGAACTGCACGAGCGCCGTTCTGTCGCCGACGCGGGTGACCGTGCCCGGCAGGTCGGACACCATGCCGCCGATCGCGAGCGTCACCGACGTGTTCACCGACAGGCGCACCGGAACGGATTCGAGCAGGGCGCCGCCGAGCGAGAGGTTGCGAACGACGATCGAGATGGGTTCCCCGTTGACCTGCAGCGTGCCCGGGCGATTGATGTTGAGCCGGGTCGAGAGCCGGCGGTCGACGTCGGCGGTGGAGGTCCGGATCACGCGGACCAACTCGGTGCGCAGCTGCTGCACCTTCTCGGCGACGGTGGTGGAGCCATCGCGGATGTCGGTCGAGCGCCGGCCGGCCTCGCTGGCCTCGCGGGACACCTCGGCAATCTGAGTGGCGACCTCGCGTGCCGCGGCCGAGGTCTCCTCGACCGTGCGCGAAATCTCGATGGTCACGCTGTTCTGCGCCTGGATCGCGTCCGCAATTCCGGACGATACCGCCTCGACGTTGCGGATGACCTCGCCGATCGCGCCGATCGAGGTCACCGAGGCTCGCGTCGAATCCTGGATCTCGGCGATCTGCTGCGCGATCTCGCTGGTCGCCTTTGCGGTCTGCTCGGCCAGTGATTTGACCTCGGAGGCGACGACGGCAAAGCCGCGGCCGGCGTCGCCGGCCCGGGCGGCCTCGATGGTCGCGTTCAGCGCCAGCAGGTTGGTCTGTCCGGCGATTTCGCTGATCAGGCTGGTCACGGCGCCGACCTTGTCGGCCGCTTCCGACAATTTCGCAATCGTCGCCTGGGCCTCCGACGAGGCCGCCACGGCCTTGCGTGTCAGCTCGCGCGACGAGTTCACCTGGCTGGAGATCTGCGAGATCGAAGCGGCGAGCTGCGACGAGGCCTTGGCGACCGTCTGCGTGGTCGCGAGCGCCTGCTCGGCGGCAGCCGCCACGCTGCTCGAGTTGCGCTCCAACGTCAGGGCGCTGTCGGTCATCGACTTGGCGTTACCGGCCATCTGGCCGGTGCCGACGGCGACCTCGCCGACCGCCTTGCTGGCGGCCTGCTCCACCGCTTCCGCCATCTCCTGCAGCGCCTTGCTCTTGATCCGCTCGGCGACCTGGCGCTGCTCATCCTCGAGCATCGCGGTCTGCCGCGCCTTCTCCTCGGTCTTCTGCCGGAACTGCTCGATCGAGCGCGCCATGTCGCCGAGCTCGTCGCTGCGGGTCAGGCCCGGCAGCTTGATCCCGAAATTGCCGTGGCCGAGCTCGGTCAGCGCGGCGCCCATGGACGCCAGCGCCGACGACATCCGGCGCGCGATGATCAAGGTGATCGATCCGATGATCAGCATCACCAGCATTGCGGCAATGAACACGCCGCGCTTGCTCTCCCACATCTGCGCTTCGAGATCGTCGACATAGACGCCGGTGCCGATGATCCAGCCCCAGGGCTCGAAGCCGGCGACGTAGGACATCTTGGGCTGGGGCGCGTCCTTGCCGGGCTTCGGCCACATGTAGTCGACCACGCCGGCCTTCTGCCGCTTGACGACGTCGACCATCTCCATGAATAGCCGCTTGCCGGTCGGATCCTTGTTGTCGGCGAGGTTCTGGCCGTTGAGCTCCGGCTTGATCGGATGCATGACCATCTTCGGGGCCATGTCGTTGATCCAGAAGTAGTCACCGCTGCCATAGCGCAGCTTGCCGATCCGTTCCGCCGCCGTCTTCTGCGCGGCCTCGGGCGCGACCTTGTCGCGCGCGATCGAATCATATTCCTCGCGCGCGATGCTGAGGGCTGTCTCGGTCAGATGGGCGAGCTCGCTTTGCCGCTGATCCTTCAGGGCCGTCCCGAGATTCTGGCTCTGCGTCGCAGCGAGCCCGATGAGTCCACAGAAAGACAGCCCGATGATCGCGTAGATCCGCAGGGCAAGAGAAAAGCGCGGCTGAGCCATGGATGTACCCGGGCACGAGAGGGATCAAATTCCCGCGCAAATTTAAGGAATCGCAGTTGATGCCCGGTTAAGTGCCCATGGTAGCATCATGCCGAATCGAGGCTGTCTTGCACGTAGTACTACGGACTATGCGGCAGAATGTTCGCACGGAGACGAACTCACACGCAGCAGCCCGGCGCCGCCGGCTGTCGGGACGCACGCTGTGTCGGGCCTCGGCTCCTCGTGTCGCTCAGGAGGAGCTTGGAGCCGGCCTGATGAGGTCGGCCGCCGCGTCGTCCTGCAGCCTTGCGACGAGATCGGCACGACGGCTCAGCACGGCACGCTGGTTGATGTAACCCTTGTCGGTGATCTCGCCGGCGTCGAGCGAGGGAGGCTCCGCCATCAGCAGTGCGCGGGTCGCGTAGCGCGACGAGCCGACGGCTTCGGTGCGCAGTCTCGTCAGCCCCTGCGCGATCGCCTCGCGCACTGCGGGATGCGCGAGCACCTCGCCGACCGAGGCCGTGTCCGCCAGCCCAGCCCTGCTGCGGCAGGCCGGAACGTTCGGCACGATCAGGAAGTGCACCTCGTCGGTGCCGTGGCCGGCGATCACGATGTCCTGCACCAGCGGCGCCAGCGCGGCGATGCCGGCGACGCGCAACGCGCCGACATTCACCCACGTGCCGGAGCTGAGCTTGAAATCCTCGGTGATGCGGCCGTCGAAGAACAGGCCGCGCTCCGGATGATCGGGATCGGCGAGCTTCACAGCGTCGCCGATCTTGTAGAAGCCTTCCTCGTCGAAGGCGGCGGCCGTGATCTCGGGCGCCTTCCAATAGCCGGGCATCACGTTGGCGCCGCGCACGCGGACCTCGAGCTTCTCGCCGGTGGGCACCAGCTTGAGCTCGGTGCCGGGAATCGGCACGCCGATATTGCCGGCGCGCTCGGCGAAGAAGTGGCAGTCTGTCGCGAGCGGCGAGGTCTCTGTCGCGCCCCAGGCCGACACCAGCGGCGCCGGGCGGCCGATCGTGGCCAGGCTCATCTCGTTGAGCGCATCCCAGAGGTTCTGCGGCAGCGCCGCCGCTGCATAGAGGATGCATTTCACACCGGAGAAGAATTTCCGCCGCAGCTCATTGTCCGTCTTGAGCGCTGCGACCAGCATGTCGAAGCCGCGCGGCACGTTGAAATAGATCGTCGGCACCATGCTCCTGAGATTGGCGAGCGAGGCCTCGAACAGGCCGGGCGCGGGCTTGCCCCCGTCGATATAGATCGAGCCGCCCTGGGCGAGCACCAGGTTGAAATTGTGGTTGGCGCCGAAGGTGTGACTCCATGGCAGCCAGTCGACGATGACGGGGCCGCCTTCGACCTCGCGCAGAAACGTCCAGAGCTGGCCCTTGGCCTGCTGGCTCATCGTCAGCATCCGGTGCGTGTTGATCACGGCCTTCGGCTGGCCGGTGGAGCCCGAGGTGAACAGCAGCTTTGCAATCGTGTCGGGCGTCACTGCGGCAAAGGCGCGGTCGACCTCCGGGCCGGGCTTCGTCGTGGTCAAGGTCTGCAGCGGCACGGCGCCGGCGCCCTCGCCATCGCCGGTGACGATCGTCGCGCGGTGAAGGCCGTCGATAGCCTGCAGCGCGCGGGCGAACGGGCCGTGTGCGGCGACGAAGATGGCGCCGGGATCGAGCAGCCTGATCATCGCCCGCAGCTTCTCGTGATCGGTCGACATCAGCGAATAGGCCGGCGAGATCGCGCAGACGGGAATGCCGACATGCTGTGCGGCGAGCGCCAGCACCGCGTGGGCGATGCTGTTGTCGGAGAGAATCGCGAGCGGGCGGTCGGGGCTTAGTCCCTGCGCCAGCATCCAGGCGGCTGCGGCGCGAGCCTGTGCGAGCGTCTCGCCATAAGTAAGCCAGGTCCAGGTCTCGCCGCGGCGCTCGGCCAGGAACGTCCGGTCCGGGACGGTGCGCGCCCAGTGCTCCAGCCATTCGCCGGTGCAGCGTGCGGCGGGCAGCAGCTCCATGCGCGAACGCAGGATGATGGCGCCGTCCTCGCGCCTGATCGCCTCGATCGACGGCTCGGCAAACATGGCGGCTTGCGGTTCGGTGCGACGTTCAGCATTCGCCATGGGAGGCCTCCGCTGCGTTGGAGGCGATGTCGACGGGAGCCGTGCCCGCAGGTCCGCGGCGAGAGAACACGGTGCGCTGCGGCGTGCGATCCGCTCCATGGCTCCGCCGCATTGCCGTCACAATGCGGTCAGCCGCAGTCGTTGAGCGCGACATGGCTCCTCCCTCCCATCTGATATTCGTTGCCCGTCAGACTAACAGAATGGTTGTAGGTTGCAATTATTGTTGCCGTGACCAATTGCGGCGGCTTGTTCTGGCGATGCCGCGGGTCTAGGCATGGGCGTCTCATATCAGTGAGCCAGCATGCCCAAGAGCGAGCGCGCACGCGCGCAACGAGATGCAGCGAGACAGGATGCCCGGATCGGCCTCGGCGAGCTCGAGAGCCATCTCGGCTATTTCGTCCGCCGCCTGCAGCACTGGATCTTCCGTGACGTCAATGCGGCGCTTGCACCGATCGAGCTCGACGTCATCCTCTATTCGATCATGGAGACGATCGCCGCCAATCCCGGCGCCACGCAGATCGCCGTCGCCGGGGTGCTCGGCATCGAGCGCGCGCGCATGGTCGCGCTGCTCGACGATCTGCAGCAGGCCGGGCTGATCGTGCGCGAGCGCTCCGAGAAGGACCGCCGCGCGCATGCACTCGGCCTGACGCCGCGTGGCCGCATGATCCTGAAGAAGGCGAATGTCGCGGTGGCCGCCCACGAGAAACGCGTGGCGCGCCGCCTCGGGGCCGACAATTATCGCCGTGCCCTGACGGCGCTGTCGCAGTTCGAGACGGACTAGGCGCGTCGCGAACGGGCGATGTCGCGAGCCTTCTGCCCCGCAAGCACGCATCGGTCATCACTCACACGGCACATCTACGCGGTACCGCGGTAACTCTACCTGAAACGAAGCAAAAGAAAAGATGCATCCTGAGGCTGTCGCGCTCCTGGATGCATTGCAGCCCTCAGCTCGCCGCTTCCAGCCGCTCTTCGGTCAGCAGCCGCATCGCGGCGTCGGCGTCCATCGGCTCGCCGAAGGCGTAGCCCTGGGCGTATTCGCAGCCGAGCTGATAGAGCTCGACGGCATCGGAGTCCGTCTCCGCGCCTTCCGCCACAACATCCATGCCGAGATCGTGCGCCAGCGCGATGATCGATTTGAGGATCACCGGACGGGTGCCCCGCGCGGTGGTGCGCACGAAGGACTGGTCGATCTTCAAAGTGTCGAACGGGAAGCGCTGCAGATAGGCGAGCGAGGAGTGGCCGGTGCCGAAATCGTCGATCGACAGGCCGACGCCGAGCTCGCGGATGCGCGTCAGCATCTGTGCCGCGTGCTCGGGATTCTCCATGACCAGCGATTCCGTCAGCTCGATCTTGAGCGAGCCGCGCGCCACCGACGAGCGCGCCAGCACCGAGCGGATGTCGTGGATGAGGTCGTGACGCAGCAGCTGGCGCGACGAGACGTTGACGCTGGCAAAAATCGGCTCGCGCAGCCGCGTCGCGCGCTGCCACACCGAGAGCTGCCGCGCGGTCTGGTCGAGCACGAAGGTGCCGAGATCGACGATCAGGCCGATCTCCTCGGCGATGGTGATGAACTCGATCGGCGACATCCGGCCGAGCTTCGGATGGTCCCAGCGGGCCAATGCCTCGAAGCCGGCGATCGAGCGATCCTCCAGCCGCACGATCGGCTGGTACAGGATCGTGATCTCCTGGCGCTCGATCGAGCGGCGCAGCTCGCTCTCGAGCGTCAGCCGGTCGTTCTTGCGCGCGCGCATCGCCGGCTTGTAGACGTCGATGCGGTCGCCGCCGATGCGCTTGGAGTGATACATCGCAAGCTCGGCATCCTTGATGATGTCCTCCGACAGCTGCGTCTGCGGATCCGACAACGCGAGCCCGATCGAGGCGGTCAGGAAGATCTCGCGCTCGTTGAAGGCGATCGGCGCGCGGATGGTCTTGCGGATGGTCTCGGCAAACGCCGTGATGCGGGCCGGGTCCTGCTCGGACAGCAGGATCAGGCCGAACTGATCGCCGGCAAGCCGCGCCAGCGTGTCCTGCGGCTTGAGGATGCGCGACAGCCGCCGCGCGAGCGTGAGCAGGATGGAGTCGCCGACGGCGATGCCGACGGAGTCGTTGACCTGCTTGAAGCGGTCGAGATCGATCACCATCAGGGTCGGCCGCAGGGTCGGCATCGTCTTGGCGAAATTGGCGACCGCGGCGAGACGGTCGATGAACAGCTTGCGGTTGGGCAGGCCGGTCAGATTGTCGTGCACGCTGTCGTGGAGCAGCCGCTCCTCGGCATTCTTGAACTCGGTCACATCGGTGAGGGTGCCGACGACGCGCGAGACCTCGCCGTCGGAGCCGACCACGGGGCGCGCCTTCAGCGCGAACCACATGAAATGGCCGTCGGGCGTGCGCAGCCGGAAGTCCTGCACGAGCCGGCCGCGGCGCTGATCGAGCACGCTGTCGAGCGCGGCGCGGAAGCGATCCTGGTCGAGCGGATGCAGCACCTCGAGCCATTTCGCCGCCGGGCCTTCCAGCGTGCCGCGCTTCAGCCCGAGCAGGCTCTCGGTCTCCGGGCTCGTGAACACCTTGTCGGCGGAGACGTCCCAGTCCCAGATCAGGTCGCCGGAGCCGGCCAGCGCCAGCGCGCGGCGCTCGACGTCGGAGACGATGCCGGTGGTGGCGCCGCCGCCGGCGAAGGCGTGCTGCATCACGGTGAAGCCGATCAGCATCACGATCAGCACGAGGCCGCCGAGCAAAGCAGGGCCGACGATGTCGTTGGTGACCTGGCCCGCCACCGTCATGCCGGCGGCCGCGACCCAGACGGTGAGCAGGAACCAGGTCGGGATCAGCAGCACCGCGCGATCGAAGCCGTGGCTGGAAAGATAGACGATCAGCGCGAAGCCGACGACCGCGATCAGCAGCAGCGAGATGCGCGCGATGCCCGAGGCGACGGCGGGATCGAACAGCGCCACCGCGACCAGCGACCCCAGGAAGAACAGCCACCCCAGCGTGATGTGCGAATAGCGGACGTGCCAGCGCGACAAGTTGAGGTAAGCGAACAGGAATACCAGCAGGGTCGCCGCCAGGATCGCCTCGCCGGAGGCGCGCCAGACCCGCTCGGCGTTGTTCGACATGTCCAGGACCTTGCCCCAGAAGCCGAAATCGACGCCGATATAGACCAGCACCGCCCAGGCCAGCGCGGCGGCGGCCGGGAACATGATGCTGCCCTTGACCACGAACAGGATGGTCAACACCAGCGCAAGCAGGCCGGAGATGCCGATCACGATGCCCTGGTACAGCGTGAACGAGTTGACCTTGTCCTTGTAGGATTCCGGCTCCCACAGATAGAGCTGCGGCAGCTTGTCGGTGCGCAATTCGGCGACGAAGGTCACGACCGAGCCGGGATCGAGGGTGACGCGGAAGACGTCGGCGGTCGGGCTCTCCTGCCGCTCGGGCAGGTCGCCGATCGAGGGCGTGATGGTGGCGATTCGCGACAGGCCGAGATCGGGCCACAGCACGCCGGAGCCGACCACGCGGTAATGCGGCGCCACGATCAGGCGGTCGAGCTGGTCATCGGTATTGTTGGCCAGCGCGAACACGATCCAGTTCTGGCCGCCCTCGCGGGCGCGGACCTCGATGCGGCGGACGATGCCGTCGGTGCCGGGCGCGGTCGAGACCTGGATGCGGTCGTTCTCGCTGCGCTGGTGATCGAGGATGCCCGTCAGGTCGATCGCAGGCGCGTCGCTGCGAACGCTGACGGCGTCAACGGCCTGAGCGGGGGCAGCGGCACCACACATCACGAGGCCCAGCGCCACCATGGACGCCAGGCACCTGATCAGACGCAATGTCAAATCTCCGCGTTCGACACCAAACCACAGCGAAACAGTTCAAACTTAAAGGCACGTTCGCAAACGATTTGGAGCCGTTCCAGGCACGGTTCAGATGTGCGCGATCATTGGCACGAAAGCGAGGAAAATCAAAGAGTTTCCAAACACGCTCTGTTTAGACTGCGCCTAGATTTCCAACACAATTTTGCCAATATGTTGGCTGGTCTCCATGCGTGCATGCGCTTTGGCTGCATCTGCGAGTGGAAACGTCGAGTCCATCAGCGGCTTGATGCGGCCCTCGCGCAGCAACGGCATCACCTTGGCCTCGATCGCGGCCACCATCGCCGCCTTGTCGGCATTGCTGCGTGGGCGCAGGGTCGACCCGGTGTGGGTCAGGCGCTTCACCATCAGCTTGACGAAGTTGACCGTGGCCTTGGCACTGCCGAGGAAGGCGATCTGGACGATCCGTCCGTCGGTCGCCGCGGCGTCGTAGTTGCGCTCGATGTAGTCGCCGCCGACCATGTCGAGGATGACGTTGGCGCCCTTGCCGCCGGTCGCCTCCTTGACCACCGCCACGAAGTCTTCCGTCTTGTAGTTGATGGCGCGGTCCGCCCCGAGCTTGACGCAGGCCCCCGCCTTGTCCTGCGAGCCGACGGTGACCAGCACCGTGGCGCCGAACGCCTTGGCGAGCTGGATCGCCATGGTGCCGATGCCGGAGGAGCCGCCATGCACCAGGAGGGTCTCGCCCGCCTTGAGGCCGCCGCGCTCGAACACGTTGTGCCAGACCGTCATCAGGGTCTCGGGCAGGGCGCCGGCCTCCTTGATCGACAGCGCCGGAGGTACCGCCATCGCCTGGGCGTCCTGGGCGATGCAATATTGCGCGTAGCCGCCGCCGGCCACCAGCGACATCACGGTGTCGCCGAGCTTGTGCCGGAGAGCGCCGTCGCCGAGCGCCACCACCTCGCCGGCGACTTCCAGCCCCGGCAGGTCGCTGGCGCCGGGCGGCGGCGGATAGCTGCCGGAGCGCTGGGCGACGTCGGGACGGTTCACGCCGGCGGCCTTCACCTTGATCAGGATCTCGCCGGGCCCCGGCTTGGGAACGGGCCGCGTCTCGGGCTTCAGCACCTCGGGGCCGCCCGGCTGGCTGATGGCGACCACGGTCATTTGCGCGGGCAGCTGTTCCATGAGAAATCCTTGGCAAAGAGATCAAGCGGGTGCTGGGGCGTGCTTAAGCCAGCCCGGGCCCCGCTGGCAACCGGCAGAGGGCGAGATGGCAAACGAGGACGACGATCGGCCGCGCAAGGCCGTTTCCCACGAGATCGGGCAGGATCTCTCGATGCTGTCGGTCGAGGAGCTGACCGGCCGCGCCGCGCTGCTGCGCTCGGAGATCGAGCGGATCGAGCAGGCCGTGGCCAAAAAGCGCGCCTCGCGCGATGCCGCCGCCAGCATCTTCAAGTCCTAGAATGGTTCCGCAGCACGTAGAAACACGGTCGGCCAGTGGCCGACATGGCTAACGAAGTTTGAAAAATTTGTGCCATTTACGGTTGATTAAGCTTTCGCGTTTACAACCGTAACCGTCCTCGTTTGGACACTGAGTGGCTCCTGTCCACTCTGTTTGACGCCTCCCTGTTATCAACTTCAAAGCCGCCGGCAACGGCGGCTCTTTTTTTGGCGCGCCCGAACGTGCCCTGCATCACCCGGAGCGTCGCGAGGCCGTTAGCGTCCCGGCAAGCACGCTAGCGTTTGCCAGGAACGGTTAGCTCGGGATCGTCTTGAAGCTGTGCCGGTCGGCGGATCGGCGGGCACCGGTCACATCCTGTGCGTCGCAACAGTGAATAAGTTCATCGTCGTCCAACTACCGCACATTGTTGCCGTGATCGTGGTTGCTAGTTGTGATGCGTGCACGACTCGGTCGAACTGATCGTCCCGCAGCCGCAAATGGTACGCCGGCACGGCACGTCCCACGCCGTGGAAACCATATTGGGCGTTGCTGCTGGACTCTCGAAACCGGCCGCGCAATGATTTGTTCATCATACCGGCGCGGTTGCCGGATTGCGTAAACAGTCGCGTTTATGAGGCGTTAACCATGTCGGACCGTTTGCTGGGCGATGGCGCTCTTGTTCAGTTCAATGAGCGGCTCACCAACTCCGCTGCATTCGGCACGCTGTTCCGGGAAGGCATGGATCTGGTCGAGGAGACCGCCGCCTATCTCGACGGCGAGGGCCGCAATGAAGCCAAGGCGCTCGACCGCGCCGTCAGCCTGACCTACGCGACGGAGAGCATGCGGCTCACCACGCGGCTGATGCAGCTCGCCTCGTGGCTGCTGCTGCACCGGGCGGTGAAGGAGGGCGAGATGACCCTGGGCCAGGCCAATCGCGAGAAGACCAAAGTCAAGCTGACGGCCGCCGATCCCGGCCCGGCCGACCTGCTCGAGAAGCTGCCGCAGCAATTGCAGGACCTGATCGCCCGCTCGATGAGCCTGCAGACGCGGGTGCGCCGGCTCGACGCCACCATCCATTCGCCGCCGCCGGACCAGAGCGCGATCGGCAATCCGCTGGTTCCGCACCTCAACCGGCTGAAGGCGGCCTTCGAGCAGTAAGCCCATCGGGCCCGCGGCTCGGCCTTGGCCGAGCCGGTGCCAGACCGCAGTTTCGCCACCCAAACAAAAACGCCCCCGTTTCCGGGGGCGTTTTGCTGCGATGGGGTCGATTCAGGGCAGAGCCAGGAGGCCGCACGAGGCGGCTCGGAGGCATCAATCCTTCTTGAGGAATCCCTGGAACTTCTTCTGGAAGCGCGAGACGCGGCCGCCGCGGTCCATGATCTGCTGGGTGCCGCCCGTCCAGGCCGGATGCGACTTGGGGTCGATGTCGAGGTTGAGCTTGTCGCCCTCTTTGCCCCAGGTCGAGCGGGTCTGGTACTCGGTGCCATCGGTCATCACGACCGTAATCGTATGATAATTCGGATGAATGTCGGCTTTCATGGCGGGTCCTGCGGCGTGATGCGAAGACATGACGCGGCGCAGCCGCGCCTGATCCTGTCGTCACTGAAGGGGGACAATTGGCGCGCTCTATAGCCCAAGGTCCCGCCTAAAACAAGCCAAGGTCGCCAAACAAGCCAGGGCTCGCATCCCCACCTTGGTAAGTTTCCGGATTTGCCAAGGCCGGGGCGGCAGGCCTATCACGACGAGAGATTGGATGAATTCTTAGGTGGCCCCATGAGTGCAGTGGAACGGCTTGACGAGCGGCAGAGCGCTGCCCCCCTGGCGCAGGAGGCGGTCGAGGATGCCGTCGCCGCCGTCGAGGCGCTGACCGAGCCGGCCGCCCCGGTCCGCCGCTCCAAGCTTCGCCCGTTGCTGGCGCTGGCGCCCTACATCATGCGCTACCGCTTTCGCGCCGTGCTGGCCCTGATCGCGCTGACGGTTGCCGCGCTCACCACGCTGCTGGTGCCGGTCGCGGTCCGCCGCATGATCGATTTCGGCTTCACGCCGAAGGGCATCGAGCTGATCAACAGCTATTTCAGCGTGATGATCGCAGTGGTTGCCGTGCTCGCGCTGGCAAGCGCCGCCCGCTACTATCTCGTCATGACGATCGGCGAGCGCATCGTCGCCGACATCCGCCGCGACGTGTTCGCCCATCTGATGTCGCTGTCGCCGTCGTTCTTCGATTCCGCGCGCTCCGGCGAGCTGGTGTCGCGGCTCACCGCCGATACGACGCAGATCAAGTCGGCGGCCGGCGCCTCGGTCTCGATCGCGCTGCGCAATCTGCTGCTGTTTCTCGGCGCCACCGCGATGATGGTGTTCACCAGCCCGAAGCTGTCCTTGTTCGTGCTGCTGGCGATCCCGCTGATCGTGCTGCCGCTGGTGGCCTTCGGACGCTGGGTGCGCCGTCTGTCGCGCAACGCGCAGGATACGCTCGCCGATGCCTCGGCCTATGCCTCGGAGCTGGTCGGTGCGATCAGGACCGTGCAGGCCTACACCAGCGAGAAGCTTGCGGCCGGCCGCTTCGGCGGCGAGGTCGAGCAGGCCTATGAGGCGGCGCGGGTCTCGACCAAGGCGCGCGGCGTGCTCACCGCGATCATCATCTTCATCGTGTTCTCCAGCGTCGTCGCGATCCTCTGGGTCGGCTCGCATGACGTGCTGACCGGCAACATCAGCGCCGGCCGGCTCGGCCAGTTCGTGCTCTATGCGGCCTTCGCCGCCGCCGGCCTCGGCCAGCTCTCGGAGGTCTGGGGCGAGGTCTCGGCGGCCTCGGGTGCTGCGGAGCGGCTGTTCGAGCTGCTGCACGTCCAGCCGGAGATCACCGCGCCCGCACGGCCTGTGGCGCTGCCTGAGCCCGCGCGCGGCGACATCGGCTTCGAGCGCGTCGGCTTCGCCTATCCGAGCCGTCCCGACGTCCGGGTCCTCGAGGACGTGTCGTTTGCGATCCGTGCCGGCGAGAAGGTCGCGATCGTCGGTCCGTCCGGCGCCGGCAAGAGCACGCTGTTTCATCTCTTGCTGCGCTTCTACGATCCGGCGTCAGGCACGATCTCGGTCGATGGCGTGCCCGTGCGCGCCGCCGATCCGCGCAAGGTGCGCGAGCGGATGGCGCTGGTGCCGCAGGAGTCCGTCGTGTTCGCGACAAGCGCGCGCGAGAACATCCGCTTCGGCCGCCCCGAGGCCACCGACGCCGAGGTCGAGCGCGCCGCCGACCTCGCCCATGCCAGCGAGTTCATCCGCCGCCTGCCGGAAGGGTTCGAGACCCAGCTTGGCGAGCGCGGCGTGACCTTGTCCGGCGGCCAGCGCCAGCGCATCGCGATCGCGCGCGCCATCCTGCGCGATGCGCCGCTGCTCTTGCTCGACGAGGCGACCTCGGCGCTCGACGCCGAGAGCGAGACCCTGGTGCAGACGGCGCTCGAAGGCCTGATGAAGGACCGCACGACGCTGGTGATCGCGCATCGTCTCGCGACAGTGTTGTCCTGCGACCGCATCCTGGTGATGGACCGTGGCCGGATCGTCGAGCAGGGCACGCATTCGTCGCTGGTCGCCGCCAATGGCCTCTATGCGCGGCTGGCGCGGCTGCAGTTCGAGACCGTGTAGTTTCAGCAACACCCGTGGACGGTCTGCAACACCGCGAATTCTCGTCGCAGACCCTGCAACCTTTCTGCAGCTTTATACGTTCCCTGCGCGAAACTTCATGGCGCCATTCATGCTGTGGCGCCCATCGCACAGGATGAATGACCATGCCCTATCGTCGTGGCAGCTTTGCCCTCACGCCGCCGTCGTTCGTGATCTTCGCCATCGCGCTGGTGCTCGCGCTCGTCGCGATGCTCGCGCACTACATGCACGCCTCGGTGCCGCTGCTGTCCGCCGCCCACGCCTTCGACGCGCTGGCGATCGCCTTCGTGGTGCTGACGGTGGGCGTGCTGTTTCGTGGCGTGTAGTTGCTGATATTGCTGCCACTCGGTGTCGTCCCGGCGAACGCCGGGACCCATAACCCCGGTCGAATGTTTGGTAGTCGAACATAGCCACATCGTTCTTCGCAACACCTCTGCTGCGGAGATGGGTCCCGGATCTGCCCTCGCTACGCTCGGTTGTCCGGGACGACAGCGGTAGGTTCGGCCGGCGGCGGTGTGTCTGTGCCTAGGGCGTCCACGCCATCCGCAGCACCGGGCGGCCGGAGGTCGGGTTGACGTCCTCGCCGGCTTCGATGAACCCACATCGCTTGTAGAAGCGGATGGCGCGGGCGTTGTCTTTGTTCACCAGCAGCGTGATGCCAGACGGAGACCGCTGCTTGGCGGCGTCAACGAGCTGCGTCGCGAGCGGTGAGCCCCAATGCTGCGGTGACACCACGAGCTGATCGAGGTAGCCCGTCTCGTCGATGGTGACGAAGCCCGCGAGCATTCCCTCCACCTCGGCCACGATGACCTCGGCCTTGGGGACCAGCTCGCTCCGCCACCGCTCGCGCCACCACGGCACCCGCGCGGCGAAATCGATAGTAGGATAGGCGAGCTGCCACGTCTCCTGCCACAGCGCGATCGTCGCGTCTTCATCGGCGGCGCGATAGGGACGGAGGGTGAAGGGCGACGTCACCGCTCCGTCAGCTTCAATTCGATGCGGCGGTTGCGGCGGAAGGCGTCCTCGGTGTTCGCGGGATCGAGCGGCTGGAATTCGGCAAAGCCCGCCGCGACCAGACGTTGGGCGGGAACGCCGAGCGAGATCATATATTGCACCACCGAGATGGCGCGCGCCGACGACAATTCCCAGTTCGACTTGAACACCGGGCTGTTGATCGGACGAACGTCGGTGTGGCCGTCGACCCGCAGCACCCAGGAGATCTCGGCTGGAATTTGCTTGTCGAGGTCGACCAGGGCCGTTGCCACCGAGTTGAGCTCCTGCTGTCCCTCGGGCAGCAGAGTCGCCTGTCCGGTGTCGAAGAACACCTCCGACTGGAATACGAAGCGGTCGCCGACGACGCGGATGTCGGGACGGTTGCCGAGGATCGCGCGCAGCCGGCCGAAGAACTCCGAGCGGTAGCGCGTCAGCTCCTGCACCCGCTGAGCCAGCGCGACGTTGAGGCGCGAGCCGAGATCGGCGATCCGGCTCTGCGATTCCTTGTCGCGCTTCTCGGACGCATCGAGCGCGTCTTCGAGCGCCGCGAGCTGACGTCTGAGCGCGCTGATCTGCTGGTTGAGCACCTCGATCTGGGCCAAGGCCCGCGCCGTGACCTGCTTCTCGGAATCGAGCGCGCGATTGAGCTCCGAAGCGCGTCCTGCGGCATTGCTGCCGGCATTGGCGAGCCCGTCGTAGAGACCCTTGATGCGGTCGCGCTCGGCCTCGGCATTGGAAAGGCCGGCGCGCAGCTGCGCGACCTGGTCGTCGAGCGACAGCTTGCCGAGCTTCTCCAGCGACAGCATCTCGTTGAGCTGCGCGATCTTGGCGTTGAGCTGCTCCAGCGCCTTGTCCTTGCCGGTGACCTCCTGCGACAGGAAGAACTGCACCACCAGGAACACGGTCAGCAGGAACACGATCGACAGCACCAGGGTCGACAGCGCGTCGACGAAGCCCGGCCAGTAGTTGAGGCCGGACTCTCCCCGGCGGGAACGGGCCAGCGCCATTCAGCGTCTCCTCGGAACTGTAAACGCGAGCGCGAATACCGCGCTAGCTCTTCTCCGTCTGCCGCGCCAGCCGCTCCAACAGCCGCTTGATCTCGCGGTTCTGCTCGCCCTGGCCGTCGGCCCACTCGCGGATCATCTGCTGCTCGGTGCGCATGTGCGCGACCAGGCCCTGGATCGCTTCGGCGAGGTTGGCCATGGCCGCGGTGGCGCCGCGATTGGAGCCTTCCTCCATCGCCGTGCGCAGCCGCTCGATGGCCACTGAAAGATCGGCGCCGGTGTCGCCGGTGCCGCCGTATTCCCGCACCGTGCCGGCCAGCCAGTCCTCCAGGTCGGTATAGAAGCGGTTCTGCGCCTGGCTCGACTGGAGGTCGAGGAAGCCCAGGATCAGCGAGCCGGCGAGGCCGAACAGCGAGGACGAGAACGAGATGCCCATGCCGCTGAGCGGAGCCGCGAGGCCGCCCTTGAGGGTATCGAACAGCGCGCCGGCGTCGCCGCCGACCTTGAGCCCATCGATCACCTTGCCGACCGAGCCCACGGTCTCGATCAGGCCCCAGAAGGTGCCGAGCAGGCCGAGGAAGACCAGCAGGCCGGTCATGTAGCGGGAGATGTCGCGGGCCTCGTCGAGCCGGGTGGCGATGGAGTCGAGCAGGTGGCGCATGGTCTGCTGCGAGATCGACATCCGCCCGGTGCGCTCGCGGCCGAGGATGGCGGCCATGGGCGCCAGCAGGACCGGATGGCGGGGCACCGCCAGGCCGGGATCGGCGATCCGGAAATTGTTCACCCAGGAGACTTCCGGATACAGCCGGACGACCTGCCGGAATGCCAGGATGACGCCGATCAGGAGCACCGCGCCGATCAGGGCGTTGAGGCCGGGATTGGCGAAGAACGCCATGATGATCTGCTTGTAGAGCACGACCCCGACCAGGGCGCACAGCACCAGGAAGACCAGCATCCGCACCAGGAAGATCCGGGGCGTGGACAGTTTGGTCGGGTCGACGCCCATGGCGGAGCGGGGAGGGGAGCCTTGAGGCATTGTCGATGACATCCGTTGCGGGGACCGGTCCCGGAAATCCACTATGGCATAGCAGGGTGCGGAGAACAGCCGCGATCGGCGCAATCCCCGTCCCTGCACGGAACCATGGCTGAAACCGGCGGGCATCCGCGGCGTAGTTAGTCCCGTTGGCTCTTATCTAGCGGGAATGCCCGGGCTTTGTCATGACCATCGTTGATTATCTGCAGGCGCTGCTGGTGCTGGCTTTGGCGCTCTCCCTGCTCATGGCGGCCGCCTGGGTGGTGCAGCAGCGCACCGGAAATTCCGGCTGGGTCGACACGATCTGGACATTTTCCGTCGGCCTCGTCGGGTCCGCCGGCGCGATCTGGCCCGTGGGCGGTGATGCTCCCAACGCGCGGCAATGGCTGGTCGCGGTGCTGGTGGCGATTTGGTCGCTCCGGCTGGGCGGCCATGTCGCGGCGCGAAGCCGTGGCATGTCCGATGATCCGCGCTATGCCGAGTTCGCCCGGCAATGGGGGGACGCCGCGCCGCGGCGGATGTTCTTTTTCCTGCAGCAGCAGGCCTGGGGCGCGATCCCGCTGGTCTCGGCCATGTTCGTCGCAGCGCACGCGCCAGCCGCCGAGTTGCGGCTGCAGGACTATCTCGGCGTCCTCGTGCTGTTCATCGGCATCGCCGGCGAGGCGCTGTCCGATGCCCAGCTCAAGGCGTTTCGGGAAGATCCCGTCAACAAGGGCAAGGTCTGCGACGTCGGCCTGTGGCGCTGGTCGCGGCATCCCAACTATTTTTTCGAATGGGTGTGCTGGCTCGCCTATCCCGTCATCGCGTTGTCACCTGACAACCCCTGGGGGATCGCCAGTCTGCTGGCGCCGCTGCTGATGTACTACATCCTGGTCCACGTCACCGGCATCCCGCCGCTGGAAGAGCAGATGCTGCGCTCGCGCGGCGACCGCTACCGGGCCTACCAAGCCCGCACCAGCGCGTTCTTCCCCCTGCCGCCCAATCCTGCTGCGAAGTAACGGAGCCCGAGCATGAGCTTCATCTCCACCATCATCGGCGCCGCGGAACGTGTGCCGCTGCCCGACGCCGTGATCCGCGCCGCCATCCAAGAATTGTGCGCCCGTACGGCGACGCGGCTCGGGGGTGTCAATGCCATGGGGGACGCGGAGTTCGCCCGCCTGCTGACGACGCGTCCGATCGCGGAGCATACCGATGCGGCGAACAGCCAGCATTACGAGGTGCCGGCCGCGTTCTTCGCCCGGGTGCTCGGGCCGAACCGCAAATATTCCTGCTGCTTCTACAAGGAGCCGGTCTCGACGCTTCAGGAGGCGGAGGAGGAGGCGCTGCGCCAGACCGTCGCCAATGCTGATCTGCAGGACGGCCAAAGCATCCTCGAGCTTGGCTGCGGCTGGGGCTCGCTGTCGCTGTTCATGGCCCGGCAGTTCCCGCATGCGAAGATCACCGCGGTCTCGAATTCGCACTCCCAGCGCCGCGCGATCGAGGAATTGGCCGAAGCGCGCGGCCTGCTCAATCTCCGCGTCGTCACCGCAGACATGAACCACTTCACCCCGGAGGCGCGCTTCGACCGCGTCGTCTCGGTCGAGATGTTCGAGCACATGATGAATTGGCGCGAGCTGCTGTCGCGCGTCAGATCATGGCTGGCGCCCGACGGACGGCTGTTCATGCATATCTTCACCCACCGCACCGGTTCCTACCTGTTCGATCGCAACGATCGCGAGGACTGGATCGCACAGCACTTCTTCACCGGCGGCATCATGCCGAGCCACGGCTTGATCCGGCAGTACGAGGATCTGTTCGCGGTCGAGAAGGAATGGCGCTGGAGCGGCACGCACTATCAGCGGACGGCCAAGGACTGGCTGGCTAATTTCGATGCCGACCGCGACCGCATCCTGCAGGCGCTGCAGCCGGTCTATGGCGACGACGCCACGCTGTGGATGCGCCGCTGGCGCTGGTTCTTCCTCGCCACATCGGGCCTGTTCGGCCACGACGAGGGCCGCGAATGGGGCGTCAGTCACTACCGCCTGCGGCCCGTCAACTAAGCCGCAGATCGCAGTAGGAATCCGCCGGAACTTGAGCGGGATTCGCGTTTCGCTGTGCGGAACCTGCGGGAACTTGCTTGCCACAATGCGCTCACAATCGAGTGAATCGTAAAAACGCTCGATTGTTCAATCAAGTAGCTCGTGTGACATCAAGCCGCCCGGCTGCTGCGTTGCGTCGCAGCACCGCGCTTTTATGGTGCGGGACACGCTCGGCTCCAGAATGGGCCATGACCCGGTCATCCGGTCGACTCCTTTCCAACATGATCCAGGGGCTCCAAGACTCATGTCTCGTTTTCGCGCGTCGCTGCTCAGCAGTGCATTGATGCTCGCAGCCGCGCCGCTGCTGGCCGGCTGCAACGAAGGTTCTCAGGCTCAGGCTCACGCCAATGAGCAAGTCGTGGTTCCCCACGTCGGCATCGTCACCGTCGAGCAGAAGGCGCGGGCCATCGTCCGCGAGCTGCCCGGCCGCATCGCACCGACCCGCGTCTCCGACGTGCGGCCGCGCGTTTCGGGAATCATCGTCGAGCGGCTGTTCCGCCAGGGCAGCGAGGTCAAGGCCGGCGATCCGCTCTACCGCCTCGATCAGAAGCCGTTCGAGGTCGAGATCCTGTCGAGCCGTGCCGCGCTCGCCAAGGCCGAGGCGGTGCATGAGCGCGCGGTGCAGCAGGCCAATCGCATCGCCCAGCTGTTCAAGGAGCGCGCGGCCCCGGCGGTCGAGAACGAGAAGGCGATCTCGGGGGAGCGGGAGGCCGCGGCCGACATCGAGGCGCGCAAGGCGGATCTCGCGCGCGCCCAGCTCAATCTGGACTACGCCACCGTGCGCGCGCCGATCGACGGCATCGTCGGCGCGGCCCAGCTCAGCGAGGGCGCGATTGCCGTGCAGAACGAGACCTCGCTGGTGACGATCCAGCAGCTCGATCCGATCTATGCCGATTTCACCCAGTCGGTCAGCGAGCTCAACCGCCTGCGCCGCGCCTTCGAGTCCGGCGATCTCGATCAGATCTCGCCCGACGCCATCAAGGTCCGTCTCGTGCTCGACGACGGCACGCCCTATTCGATTCCGGGCCGGCTGCTGTTCTCCGACGCCAAGGTCGATGCCGCCACCGGGCAGGTCACCTTGCGCGGAGAGTTCGCCAATCCCAAGCGCGAGCTGTTGCCGGGCATGTATGTCCGCGTCCGCATCGAGCAGGGCATCGACAGCGACTCGGTCGCGGTTCCGCAACAGGCGGTGCAGCGCAATGCCGCCGGCGGCTCCGAGGTCTATGTCATCCGCGACGACAGCCGCGCGATCGTGCGTCCGATCCGCACCGGACCGGTGCAGGATGGCCTGGTGCTGATCACCGACGGGCTGCGCGCCGGCGACAAGGTCGTGGTCGACGGCTTCCAGAAATTTGCCGCCGGCGACAAGGTCGCGCCGCAGGTCTGGACCGAGGTCAGCGCGGCGGCCCAGCTCGAAACGAAGTCAGCGTCGCGGTAAGTCCTGATGCCGAGTTTCTTCATCGACAGGCCGATCTTCGCCTGGGTCGTCGCGCTTTTCATCTGCCTGATCGGCTTGATCGCGATCCCGCTGCTGGCGGTGGCGCAATATCCGATCATCGCGCCGCCATCGATCTCGATCTCGACCAGCTATCCCGGCGCCTCGCCTGAGAACCTCTACAATAGCGTGACGCGGCTGATCGAGGAGGAGCTCAACGGCGCCTCCGGCATCCTCAACTTCGAATCGACCAGCGACTCGCTGGGGCAGGTCGAGATCACCGCGAACTTCGTGCCGGGCACGTCGACCAACGACGCCTCGGTCGAGGTGCAGAACCGCCTCAAGCGCGTCGAGGCGCGGCTGCCGCGCGCGGTCATTCAGCAGGGCATCCTGGTCGAGGAAGCCTCCGCCGCGGTGCTGCAGATCATCACCCTGCAATCGACCGACGGCAGCCTCGACGAGGTCGGCCTCGGCGACTTCATGATCCGCAACGTGCTCGGCGAAATCCGCCGTATTCCCGGCGTCGGCCGCGCCACGCTGTATTCCACCGAGCGCTCGTTGCGCGTCTGGCTCGATCCGGCCAAGCTGATCGGCTACGGCCTGACCGCCGACGACGTCACCAAGTCGATCGGCGCGCAGAACGCGCAGGTCGCCTCCGGCAGCATCGGCGCGGAGCCCGCGACCACCGTCCAGCGCACTTCGGCGCTGGTTCTGGTCAAGGGCCAGCTCGATTCGCCGGACGAGTTCGGCGCGATCATCCTGCGCGCCAATGCCGACGGCTCCACGGTGCGGCTGCGCGACGTCGCCCGCATCGAGATCGGCGGCCTCAGCTATCAGTTCAACACCCGCTTGAACGGCAAGCCGACCGCAGGTCTCTCGGTGCTGCTGTCGCCGACCGGCAACGCGCTGGCGACCGCGAGCGCGGTCGAGGCCAAGATGAAAGAGCTGTCGCGCTTCTTCCCCTCGAACATCACCTATGAGATCCCCTACGACATCACGCCCGTGGTGAAGGCCTCGATCAAGCGCGTGCTGATGACGCTGGTCGAAGCCGTGGTGCTGGTGTTCGTGGTGATGTTCCTGTTCCTGCAGAACATCCGCTACACCATCATCCCGACCATCGTCGTCCCCGTGGCGCTGCTCGGCACCTGCGCGACGTTGATGCTGGTCGGCTACTCCATCAACATGCTGACGATGTTCGGCATGGTGCTCGCGGTCGGAATCCTCGTCGACGACGCCATCGTTGTGGTCGAGAACGTCGAACGCATCATGAGCGAGGAGGGGCTGTCGCCGAAGGAGGCGACGCGCAAGGCGATGAGCCAGATCACCGGCGCCATCATCGGCATCACCTTGGTGCTGATGGCGGTGTTCGTGCCGATGGCGTTCTTTCCCGGCTCGGTCGGCATCATCTACCGGCAGTTCTCGATCACCATGGTGGCGGCGATCGGCTTCTCGGCGCTGCTGGCGCTGTCGCTGACTCCGGCGCTGTGCGCGACCCTGCTGAAGCCGGTCGAGGCCGGCCACGGCCATGCCCGGACCGGTGTGTTCGGCTGGTTCAATCGCTTCATGGATGGCAGCCGCAACCGCTATGTCGGCGTCGTGCGCGGCGGCTTGCGGCGTACCGGCCGACTGATGCTGATCTACGCGATCTTCATCGTCGGCCTGTCCTGGGCCTTCATCCAGCTGCCCGGCGGCTTCCTGCCGGTCGACGACCAGGGCTTCATCACGACCGACGTGCAGACGCCGGCGGATTCCTCCTATGCGCGGACGCAGGCGGCTGTGGAGGCTGTCGAGAAGTATCTCGCCAAGCGCGAGGGCATCGAGGACGTCACCTTCCTCACCGGCTTCAGCTATGCCGGCCAGGGCGTCAACACCGCGCAGGCCTTCATCTCGCTGAAGGACTGGTCGGAGCGCGGCAAGCACGACAGCGCCGCGGCGCTGGTCGCCGACATCAACCGCGATCTCGCCGGCTTGCGTGACGCCAAGATCACCGCGTTGCAGCCGCCGCCGATCGACAATCTCGGCAACTCCTCGGGCTTCAGCTTCCGCCTGCAGGACCGCGGCCAGAAGGGCTACACCGCGCTCGTTGCGGCCGCCGACCAGCTCATCGCCGAGGCCAATGCCAGCCCGGTGCTGCAGAAGGTCTACGTCGAAGGCCTGCCGCAAGGGCCTCAGGTCAATCTGATGATCGACCGCGAGAAGGCCGGCGCCTTCGGCGTCACCTTCGAAGACATCAACAACACGATCTCGACCAATCTCGGCTCGAACTACGTGAATGACTTCCCCAATCGTGGCCGCATGCAGCGCGTCGTGGTACAGGCCGACCGCATCAGCCGCATGAATGCGGACGACATCCTCAACTACAGCGTCAAGAACGCCAAGGGACAGCTGGTGCCGTTCTCGTCGTTCGCGACCATCCAATGGGCGAAGGGGCCGACCCAGATCGCGGGCTTCAACTATTACCCGGCGATCCGCATCTCCGGCGAGGCGAAGCCGGGCTTCACCTCGGGCGACGCGCTCAACGAGATGGAGCGGCTGGCGGCCAAGCTGCCGCGCGGCTTCGGCTATGAATGGACCGGCCAGTCGTTGCAGGAGAAGCTGTCCGGCTCGCAGGCGCCGCTGCTGCTCGGCCTGTCGGCGCTGGTCGTGTTCCTGTGTCTCGCCGCGCTGTACGAGAGCTGGACGATTCCGCTCGCGGTGCTGCTGACGGTGCCGCTCGGCATTCTCGGCGCGGTGGTCGCGGCCAATCTGCGCGGGCTGTCCAACGACGTCTACTTCACCGTCGCGCTGATCACGATCATCGGTCTCGCCGCCAAGGACGCGATCCTGATCATCGAGTTCGCCAAGGACCTGCGCGCGCACGGCAAGCCGCTGGTCGAGGCGACCGTCGAGGCATGCTCGCTGCGCTTCCGCCCGATCATCATGACCGGCCTCGCCTTCGTCTGCGGCGTGCTGCCGATGTCGATGGCGACCGGCGCCGGCGGCGCCAGCCAGCAGGCGCTCGGCACCAACGTCATGGGCGGCATGATCGCGGTGGTGATCCTGGCGCTGCTGATGGTGCCGGTGTTCTTCGTCTCGGTGCAGCGCGTTCTGGCAGGGGATCGTGAGAAGACGGAGAAGGGCGCGGAGCCGCAAGCCTATGGACCGCCGGCGCCGGTGAAGCCGTAGATGATCGCAATCGCGATGGCTCGCTCGAGCGATTGAGCCGCAATCTCGCCACGCTGGCGGTGCGCTGCCATCCTCGCCAGGAGGAGGGAAGTGCACCGCCGATGCGGGAAATGGTGCTCCAATCCTGGCAACTGGAGTTCCCCGCTCGCTGCGTGTATTGTTCTCCGACATGTAACGGATACGGCATGTCGATGATCTCTCGCAAATCTGTTCTCGCATTCGCGCTCGCCGCCATCTGCCTTGGTGGTCAAGCTGCGGAAGCCCAGTCCGGTCCTGTGAAGTACTGGCTCCCCGGCTGGCCGGTCGGCTTCAGCGACTCCGGCAGCCTCGACTCCTATGGCAATTTTCCGAGCTTTGCGGCCGATGGCCGCGACAGCGGCTTCTTTGCGCGTCGCTACAGCGTGTCCAGCAACTGGGCGTCGCTGGCGGGCGTGGGCCTCAGCTCGAACATCATCAACCGCTATGGCGCGCTCGGCACTTACACCACCGAAGGCGCGCAATACGGCTACACCTTCAAGAGCGGCGTCAGCTTCTACGGCGGCTTCGAGGCGCTGAAGGTCACTCCCGGTCTGGGTGGCCCGTTCGCGACGTTCGACGGGCGCTCCACCTCGACGCCGGCTTACGCGATCAACGGTGGCGTCGAGTTCAAGCCGACCTCCAATGTCAGCCTGTCGCTCGGCTTCAGCTATGCCGGCCAGTCGTCCGATCGCATCGACAGCGACATCAACTCCCCGGCACTGCCCGGTGCTACGCCGCAGGCGTTCACCAGCGGGCGCAGGTAGCTTTTCGCGGGCAGAGCCCAGCCGTCAGCTCCACCCTCGGTGTCGTCCCGGACAAGCGCGCGGCACGCGCGCGCCGATCCGGGATCCATAACCACAGGGAGATGTTTGAGGCACGCTGGTCGACCGTTCTCGCTTAATCGCGGCGGCCGGTGGTTATGGGTCCCGGCTCAAGGCCGGGGCGACACCGCGCGTGGAGCGACGGCCGCGCCAACATCACCCAGCACCGTCATGCCCGCGAAGGCGGGCATCGAGTAAACGCAATTGGTCGTGTTCATCACAGCCGTCACGGCGTACTGGATCATCCGCTTTCGCGGATGATGACAGCGAGCGAGAGGCGATAGCCTGGGTCCAAACGCCAGTAAGATCGGACCCCTACGCCGCCGCCTTCAGCACCTTCACCAGCTCGCGGTGGATGACCTCGTTGCCACACACGACGTGCCCGGTCGCCAGCGCGTCTTCCTTGCCGTCGATGCCCGATACCGTGCCGCCGGCCTCGCGCACCATGATCATGCCGGCTGCGATGTCCCAGGGCTGCAGGTCGCGTTCCCAATAGGCGTCGAAGCGGCCGGCGGCGACGAAGGCGAGGTCGAGCGAGGCGGCGCCGAAGCGGCGCAGGCCCGCGACCTTGACCTGCAGCGAGGTCATCTCGCGCAGGAACTGCTGGTGGTCGCCGCGGCCGATGTGCGGCAGGCCGCAGGCGATGACGCATTCATGCAGCTGCTTGCGCGCGGCGACGCGCAGCCGCTGGTCGTTGAGGAACGCGCCCTTGCCGCGCTCGGCGATGTACAGCTCGTCATTGGCCGGGTTGTAGATCACGCCGGCGATCACGGTGTCCTCGCGCTGGAGCGCGATCGAGATCGCGAATTGCGGGATGCCGTGCAGGAAATTGGTGGTGCCGTCGAGCGGATCGACGATCCAGGTGTGCGACTTATCGCTGCCTTCGCGCTTGCCGCCTTCCTCGCCGAGGAAACCATAGCCGGGCCGGGCCTTGGAGAGATCCTCGTACAGCATCTCCTCGGCCTTCTTGTCGGCGCGCGAGACGAAGTTCGCGGGCCCCTTCAGCGACACCTGGAGGTGCTCGATCTCGCCGAGATCGCGCTTGAGGTTGCGGCCGGCCCGGCGCGCGGCCTTGACCATGACATTGATGAGGGCGGAGTGAATCATGTGCTCGATGCGCTGGGCTGACCGCACCTTGCGGTGCGCGCCTCGCCTGGATCAGGACGAAGGCGGGTGAAACGGCTGGCTGTGGGTGCCCTGAAGGGGCCGCCGCGTCAAGGGCGGATCAGATGCCGGTCAAGCCCAGGTTACTTGATCGTGCCGAGCCAGCGCTTGGCGGCCTGCTCGCCCTTGGCGCGATCCTCGGGCGGCATGTCGGCAAATTTCTCGTCGAGCTTGGGGTCGCCCTTGCCGGCGGTCTTGGCCACCAGGTGCCATTTATAGGCTTCGACCTTATCCATCTGGGTGGCGATCCCGTACAGCAGCACCCAGGCGAGGCGGTTCTGGGCCACCGGGCTGTTCTGCCGGGCTGCCCGGCGCAACAGCGAGATCGCGGCGGGCTGGTTCTTCGGCACTCCGGTGCCGTTGAACAGCGCGATGGCGTATTCGACCTCGGCGTCGACATTGTCGGCGATCGCCGCCGCCTGCAGCAGGCGGGCGGCCTTTTCCAGATCCTGCGGGACGCCGGTGCCCTCCTTGTAGAAGGTCGCCAGCGCATATTGCGCCTCCGGATTGCCGGCGTCCGCGGCCATCCGCAGCAGCTCGGCGGAGCGCCTCAGGTCCTGCGGCAGCGTCTGGCCGTCGAGATAAAGCAGAGCGAGATTATAGGCCGCCTTGGGCTCGCCGAGCTTGGCGGCGGAGGCGAGCAGCTTCACCGCCTCCGGCTTGTCGACGGGGCCGCCGCGCCCGGCCAGCCGCATCATCGCCAGCGCGAACATCGCCTCGCGGTCGCCGGCCTCGGCGGCGCGCTTGTACCAGATCGCCGCCTTCTCATAGTCGCGGCGGATGCCCTGGGCGTTCTCATAGAGCTGCCCGAGCATCGCCATCGCCTTGGGATCGCCGGCCTGCGCACGCGGCGTCGCCAAGTCGAAGGCTGTCTTGTACTGGCCCCGCTGATAGGCGCCGTAGACCAGGTCCACATTGGGATCGTTGGCCGCAGCCGGAGGCGTCGGGGCGGGCGCCGGCGCCGCCGGCTTGGCTGACGGGGCGGGAGCCGGCTTCTTCGCTGCGGCCGCCGGCGGCGCCGGCGGTTTCGGCTTCTCGGCGGCCTTCTCGGCAGGTTTGGGCTTGTCGGCCGGCGGCTGTTGCAAGGCCGGTGGCGTCAACGAGATCTGCGCGCGCGCGCCGGGCCCCAGGGCCAGGAGCGCAGCAACGAGGCATGTCAGGCGCAGCACCGTCATCGCCAGCCGTTCAGCCCTGTCCAGCGACGGCGGCCGGCGCCGCCGCGTGGGCCTGCCGGATCGTCGCACCGATGTCGGCCAGCGCGGCTGCCGGCCCACGCGGATCGCTCCAGACGAGATCGTCGACCAGCACGAAATCCGCTCCCGCGGCGACGAAGTCGGCCGCTTCCTTCAGCGAGATCGCATAGCCGACGCAGGGCGGCTCGAACAGCTCGGCCCACCACGCCAGACGCTCGTTGACGGCATCCGGCGACGGCCGCCGGCCCTGCGCGTCGCGCTCGCCGAACAGCACGTAGTCGGCGCCGAGCTCTCCGGCCCGCATTGAATCATGCCGCGTCGACAGTCCGCCGCCCCCGGCGATGCGGTCCGGCTTGAGGCCGGGCAACGCGTCTTCCAAGGCGGCAATGCCGGTCAGATGTGCGCCGTCGGCGCCCGCACGTGCCACGATGTCGGGATGGCCATCGATCAACAGCGCCGCGCCGGCGCCCTGAATGGCCGGCACCAGCGCCTTCACGGTGGTGATCATGCTGCGCGGATCGCTGTCCTGAAGCCGTACCAGCACCGCGGCGACGTCGGCGCTGGCGAGGATCGCGGGCAGGCTGGCGGCAAGCGCCGCGGCGTCGGTCACCACCGGCGTCGCCAGATAGAGGCGCGGCTCGGGCCGCGCGGATGTGGTCTTGCCGGACACTTAGGCCGCCTTCTTCTCGCGCAACGCCACCAGGTAGCGGGGGTTTCCGTCATTGTCGATGCGGTGAGGCACGGTCCGCCATGGGGCGAGGCGTGCTCTCTGCGGGTAGTACGCGGAGCGGTGATCCGCAAGCCTGTCGCGGGCCGCTTTACCGGCGGCGGGATAGCCCAGGCCGGGCGCCGCCGTCGCAGCGGCGACGGTGGTGAATGCGAAGATGTCCATCATCTGCTCCAGACGGCATCTGCCCTGCCCGTCAAACTAGACGGTTCTCGGGCCGTTGCCGAGCAAACATTGGCCGCAGCTGAGGCAGGCTCTCACAGAGGTGAACGGGGAGTTCATTGTCGTGGGTTGAACGATCTCTCACGTCCGCGGCGGTCGGCTCCCCTCCCCGCAAGGGCGAGGGGAGCTCACCGGGGTCGCGGCAAGCTATCTAGGTTGAGCAATTCCGAGCCTGAGCGAGACGCTCACGCCACCTTCGGGTCGAGCTCGCCGCCGGCGTAGCGCTTGGCCATCTCGGCGGTCGTCAGCACACGCTTGATCTTGCCGGCCTGGCCCGCGGTGTTGAACTCCTCGAAGCGCTGCTTGCAGAGCTTGGTCATCGCTTCCATCGCCGGCTTCAGGTACTTGCGCGGATCGAACTCTTCCGGGTGCTCCGACAGAACCTTGCGGATCTGGCCGGTCATCGCCATGCGGTTGTCGGTGTCGATGTTGATCTTGCGCACGCCGTTCTTGATGCCGCGCTGGATCTCGGCGACCGGCACGCCCCAGGTCGGCTTCATCTTGCCGCCGAACGAGTTGATGATCTCCTGCAGGTCCTGCGGCACCGACGACGAGCCGTGCATGACGAGATGGGTGTTCGGCAGCTTGCGGTGGATCTCCTCGATCACGTTCATGGCGAGGATGTCGCCGTCCGGCTTGCGGGTGAACTTGTAGGCGCCGTGCGAGGTGCCCATCGCAATCGCGAGCGCGTCGACCTTGGTCTCCTGGACGAACTTCACGGCCTCGTCGGGATTGGTCAGCAACTGGTCGTGCGACAGCTTGCCTTCGGCGCCGTGGCCGTCCTCCTTGTCGCCCATGCCGGTCTCGAGCGAACCGAGCACGCCGAGCTCGCCTTCGACCGAAATGCCGCCGAGATGCGCCATCGTCGTCACGGTCTTGGTGACGCCGACATTGTACTCCCAATCGCCGGGGGTCTTGCCGTCGGCCTTCAGCGAGCCGTCCATCATCACCGAGGTGAAGCCGGACTGGATCGCGGTCATGCAGGTTGCCGGCTCGTTGCCGTGGTCGAGATGCACGCAGATCGGGATCTGCGGATAGATCTCGGTCAGCGCGTCCATCATGTGCTTGAGCATGACGTCGTTGGCATAGGCGCGGGCGCCGCGCGAGGCCTGGATGATGACCGGGGCGTCGGCTGCGCTGGCCGCCGTCATGATCGCCAGCGCCTGTTCCATGTTGTTGATGTTGAAGGCCGGGACGCCGTAATCGTGCTCCGCCGCGTGATCGAGCAATTGACGCAAGGTAATGCGGGCCATGGCTGGAACTCCCTGGGATAAGAATTGGACCGTGCGGCTGACGCACGCGTCGAAACGGCTGCACCGTGCATAACGCGGTGATCGGCGGAATCCAAGGGTGCCGGCGACGCAGGCGAGAGGAGGGGGCGGTCAGGCGGCACCCAAGGTTATCAACCCCGAGAGCGCGCCGCGAGCCGACAACGCGGGATCAGCTCTTCCTGGCTTCGAGAGCGGCGATGCGCTCCTCGACCTCGGTGACACGTTCGTCGAAGTCGCTGGCGGCCGCGCGCATCATGACCAGCATGCCAGCGGAATCGCGACGCTGTTTGCGGATTAAGACTTCCAGGGCGTCAAGCCGCGTCTCGGTCGATTGTCTGAATTGGCCAAACTCTGATCGGAACGCAGCAATGCTCTCCTGGATCTTGATGAGGATCGAGTGGACAGCGTCTGTCGGGGGCTCGGCCATGGATGGAACATAACAGAAACATCCATAGCCGACAAGCTCAGAGTATTAGGCCTTCAGCACTTCCACGCCCGGGAGCGGCTTGCCTTCCATCCATTCAAGGAAGGCGCCGCCCGCGGTCGAAACGTAGCTGAAATCGCCGGCCACGCCGGCCTGATTGAGCGCAGCAACCGTGTCACCGCCGCCCGCCACCGAGACCAGCTTCTTGGCCTTGGTCCGCTCAGCGGCGTGCTTGGCGGCGACCATCGTGCCGCGGTCGAACGGCGTCAGCTCGAAGGCACCGAGCGGGCCGTTCCAGACCAGGGTCGCGGCGTCGTCGATCGCGGAATGGATGCGCGCGGTCGATTGCGGGCCGACGTCGAGGATCATGCTGTCCGGCGGGATCGCGTCGAGGCCGTAGGCGAAGGACGGCGAGTTGGCCGCGAAGTGGAACGACACGGTGGCGTCCACCGGCAGGATGATCGCGCAGTTCGAGGACTCCGCCTTCTCCATGATCCTGAGCGCGGTGGCCGCCAGATCCTTCTCGGCCAGCGACTTGCCGATCTGCACGCCCTGCGCATGCAGGAAGGTGTTGGCCATGCCGCCGCCGATCACCAGCGCGTCGACCTTGGTGACGAGGTTTTCCAAGAGGTCGATTTTGGTCGAGACCTTGGCGCCGCCGACGATCGCGATGACCGGCTTGGCCGGGCGGCCCAGCGCCTTGTCGAGCGCGTCGAGCTCGGCCTGCATGGTGCGGCCGGCATAGGCCGGCAGCTTGTGGCCGAGGCCCTCGGTCGAGGCATGGGCGCGGTGGGCGGCGGAGAACGCGTCGTTGACCCAGATGTCGCCGAGCTTTGCGAGCTCGCCCACGAACGCCGGATCTTTCTTCTCTTCCTCCTTGTGGAAGCGGGTGTTCTCCAGGCACAGCACGTCGCCGTCCTTCATCGCGGCGATGGCGGTGGCGGCCGGCTCGCCGATGCAGTCATCGGCGAAGGCGACCGGGCGCTTGATCACTTGCGACAGCGCGGCCGCGACCGGCTTCAGCGAGTCCTTGGCGTCGCGGCCCTTGGGCCGGCCGAAATGGGCGAGCAGGATGACCTTGCCGCCCTTGCTCGCGATCTCGTTGATGGTCGGCGCGACGCGCTCCAGGCGCGTGGCGTCGGTCACGTGGCCATTCTCCATGGGCACGTTGAGATCGACGCGCAGCAGCACGCGCTGGCCTTTGACGTCGACGTCGTCGAGGGTTCGGAATTGTTTCATGTCATGCTCGCTTGTTGGCCGACATCACGAGGAGCCCGGAGGCTGATGCTCTGGCGGGTTGCCCTCTTGCTGGGACGTCACCTTTCGCCCCTGGCGAAACCCGTAAAAGATGACCCCGATCATCAGGATCACGCCGGGAATTCCGAGCCAGTGCGGAAGGGTCATGATGCTCTCTTGAGCCGTCATTCCGGGGCGATGCGAAGCATCGAACCCGGAATCTCGAGATTCCGGGTCTGGTCCTTCGGACCATCCCGGAATGACGATCGAGAATGCAGTTAAAGCAGCTTGCCCATCGCGACGGCGGTGTCGGCCATGCGGTTGGAGAAGCCCCACTCGTTGTCGTACCAGGACATCACGCGCACGAGGTTGCCGTTCATGACCTTGGTCTGGTCCATGTGGAACGTCGAGGAGTGCGGGTCGTGGTTGAAGTCGATCGAGACGTTCGGCGCGTTGGTGTAGCCGAGCACGCCCTTGAGCTCCTGCTCGGCGGCGCGCTTGATCGCCTCGTTGATCTCCTTCGGCTCGGTGTTGCGCTTGGCGACGATCTTGAGGTCGACAACCGAGACGTTCGGCGTCGGCACGCGGATCGCGACGCCGTCGAGCTTGCCCTTCAGCTCCGGCAGCACGAGGCCGATCGCCTTGGCCGCACCGGTCGAGGTCGGGATCATCGACATCGCCGCCGCGCGGCCGCGATAGAGATCCTTGTGCATGGTGTCGAGCGTCGGCTGATCGCCGGTATAGGCGTGGATCGTGGTCATGAAGCCAGTCTCGATGCCGACCGTGTCGTTCAGCACCTTGGCGACCGGCGCCAGGCAGTTGGTGGTGCACGAGCCGTTGGAGACGACCAGATGATCCTTCGTCAGCGTGGTGTGGTTGACGCCGTAGACGATGGTGGCGTCGGCGCCGTCGGCCGGAGCTGAGACCAGCACCCGCTTGGCGCCGGCAGTCAGATGCGCCGAGGCCTTGTCCTTGGAGGTGAAGATGCCGGTGCATTCCAGCGCGATGTCGACGCCGAGATCCTTCCACGGCAGCTTCGACGGATCGCGCTCGGCGGTGACCTTGATCTTGCCCTGGCCGATATCGATGCTGTCGCCGTCGACGGTCACGGTGTGCGGGAAGCGGCCGTGCACGCTGTCGAAGCGCAGCAGATGGGCATTGGTCTCGACCGGGCCGAGATCGTTGATGCCGACCACCACGATGTCCTTGCGGCCCGATTCCGCGATGGCGCGCAGAACGTTGCGGCCGATACGGCCAAACCCGTTGATCCCGACCCGGACTGCCATTTTCGTCTCCTTCAATGACGTTTCTCGTCCCCGTCTGCGTCCTCCCAACAGGGGCGCCACGAGGGTTTTGGAACTAATGCCGACCGGTTCTGCCGGACGGGAGCGGACGATAAGGGCCTTCTGGTAGACCTTTTTCGCGCAAACCTCAACTGTCTGGCGGCGATCCGGCTCCTGCCGACCGCGCGGCATTGATCAGCGCCAGCAGCTCCTCGCCGTAATGTTCGAGCTTCTTGTCGCCGATCCCTGGTATATCGCGGAGCTGGCCGAGCGTGGTCGGCCGGGCGCTGGCGATGCCGTCGATGGTGGCGTCGTGCAGCACCACATAGGCTGGTACACCACGCTTGCGCGCGATCTCCGAGCGCCAGGCGCGCAGGCTGGCGAGCAGGGGCGCATCGGCTGCCGCCGCGGGCCGCGCCACCAGCTCGCCACGGCGTGATTTGCTGCGGATCGCGCGGACCGAGCTTGCCGTCTCCTCGCGCAGCATGACCGGCGTCTCGCCCTTCAGCACGCCGCGGGAGCTCTCCGTCAATTTCAGCGCGCCATAGGCTTCGCTGTCGGGTGCGAGATGCCCCATCGCCACCAACTGGCGCAGCGCCGCGCGCCACTGCTTCTCATTGAGCTCGCGGCCGATGCCGAACACTGACAATTGATCGTGTCCGAACTGCTTGACGCGCTCGGTGGCGCGCCCCACCAGCACGTCGATCAGATGCATGGCGCCGAAACGCTGGCCGGTGCGATAGGCGCAGGACAGCAGCTTCTGCGCGATCACCTTGCCGTCGCGCATCTTCGGCGGCGACACGCAGTTGTCACAATTGCCGCAGTTCTCGCCCGCCGGGCTCTCGCCGAAATAGCTGAGCAGCAACTTGCGCCGGCAGCCTGCGGTCTCGGCGAGCGCGACCAATGAATCGAGCTTGCGGATCGACATCCGCTTGTAGGCCTCGGCGCCGGTGGATTCGTCGATCATCCGGCGCTGCTGCACGATGTCTGAGAGACCATAGGCCATCCACGCCGTCGACGGCTTGCCGTCGCGCCCGGCGCGCCCCGTCTCCTGGTAGTAGGCCTCAATGCTCTTCGGCAGATCGAGATGCGCGACGAAGCGCACGTCCGGCTTGTCGATGCCCATGCCGAAGGCGACGGTGGCGACCACCACGACGCCGTCCTCGTTGATGAAGCGGTCCTGGTTGCGCGAACGCACCGCCGGATCGAGCCCGGCGTGATAGGGGATCGCCGTGATGCCGGCCTCGTTCAGCGCCGCCGCAGTGTCCTCGACCTTGGCGCGCGACAGGCAATACACCACGCCGGCATCGCCGGCATGACGATCCCGAATGAAGGCCTTGAGCTGCGCCGGGCCGTTGTTCTTGTCGACGATCTCGTAGCGGATGTTGGGGCGGTCGAAGCTCGCGACGAATTGCGGCGCATCGGTCAGGCTGAGCCGCTCGGCGATCTCCTTGCGGGTCAGTTCGTCGGCGGTCGCGGTGAGCGCAATGCGCGGCACGTCGGGGAAGCGCTCGGCGATGATCGAGAGGCCGATATATTCCGGGCGGAAGTCGTGCCCCCATTGCGACACGCAATGCGCCTCGTCGATCGCGAACAGCGCGATCTCCGCGCGCTCCAGCAGCGACAGGCAGCGCGGCGTCACCAGCCGCTCGGGCGCAACGTAGAGCAGGTCGAGGTCCCCGACGATCAGCCGCCGCTCAACCTCATCGGCTTCCTCGCGCGACAGGGTGGAGTTCAGCACGGCGGCGTTGACGCCGGCCTCGATCAGGCCGGCGACCTGGTCGCGCATCAGCGCGATCAGCGGCGACACCACGATGCCGCAGCCCTTTCGCAGCAGCGCCGGCAGCTGATAGCACAGCGACTTGCCGCCGCCGGTCGGCATCAGCACCAGGCAATTGCCGCCCTCGGCGACATGCCGGACCACCTTTTCCTGCGCGCCGCGAAAACCCGGCAGCCCGAACACCGAATGCAGCACCGCCAGCGCGCGATCGGCCGTGTCGGTCGGGGCGTTGGGGGACGAGGGCATGGTGGGAGGGAGCTTCCGGAAGGTCTGGCGAACGAGCGCCTCAAGGGCGCCGGTTCTCCTATTGTCCTCGTCCTGGCGCGTCACAGTCAATGCATCTCCTCACCCTGAGGAGACCGCCGGAGGCGGTCGTCTCGAAGGGCGAGGCCAGCGCTTTCGACGCGGGCCTCATGGTTCGAGACGGCGCTGCGCGCCTCCTCACCATGAGGGTATTCACCGACTACGCCGTGAGAACGCTCAGCCCAGCCGCTTGACCGCCGCGTCCACCGCCGCTTCCGCGGTGATGCCGAAGTGCTTGTACAGCTCCTTGTAGGGGCCGCTCTCGCCGAACGAATGCATGCCGACGAAGATGCCGTCCTGGCCGATCACGGCGTCCCAGCCCCAGCGCACCGCGGCTTCGATCGCGATCTTGACCGGCGCGTTGCCGATGATCCTGGCCTTGGCTTCGGCCGGCTGCTCGAGCAGCAGCTCCAGCGACGGCACCGAGACGACGCGCGCGGCGATGCCGCGCTCGGCGAGCTGCTTCTGCGCGGCGACCGCGATCTCGACCTCGGAGCCGGTGGCGAACAGCGACACCTTGGCCTCGCCTTGCGCGGCCACCAGCTCATAGCCGCCATGGCTGCACGGATTGTCCGACGGCGCATTGGTGCGCAGCTGCGGCAGGTTCTGCCGCGTCAGCGCCAGCACGGTCGGGCCGTTGGTGCGGTTCAGCGCCAGCTCCCAGCATTCGGCGGTCTCGACGGCGTCGGCCGGGCGGAACACGCGCATGTTCGGGATCGCGCGCAGCGCCGCCAGATGCTCGACAGGCTGGTGCGTCGGGCCGTCCTCGCCGAGGCCGATCGAATCGTGGGTCATGACGTACACCACGCCGGCGCCCATCAGCGCCGACAGGCGCATCGCACCGCGGGCGTAGTCCGAGAACACCAGGAAGGTGGCGCCGTTCGGCGCGAAGCCGCCATGCAGGAAGATGCCGTTCATGCATGCCGCCATGCCGTGCTCGCGGATGCCGTAATGGATGAAGCGGCCCTTCGGCGTCTTGGCCGAGAACGAGGTCGCCGACTTCGCCTTGTTGTTGTTGGAGCCGGTGAGATCCGCGGAGCCGGCCACGAATTCGAACGGCATCGCCGCTGCGATCACCTCGATCGCGGCCTCCGACGACTTGCGGGTGGCGATGTTGAGCGGGTTCTCGAGCAGCGCCTTCTTGTGGTCCTTCAGTGCCTTCGCCAGCGTGGCGGGGCGCTCGTGGCGCAGCCGGCGTTCGAACTCCGCCCGCTTGCGCGGGCCCATCTCGCCGAGTCGGGTCTCCCATTCGCTGCGCGCAGCCGCGCCGCGGCGGCCGGCCTCGCGCCAGGCGGCGAGCACGTCGTCGGGCACGGAGAAGGCTTCCTGCGAGATGCCGAGCTTCTCCTTGGCGCCCTTCAATTCCTCGGCGCCGAGGGCCTCGCCATGCACCTTGGAGGTGCCGGCCTTGGTCGGCGCGCCATAGCCGATCGTGGTCTTGCAGGCGATCAGCGACGGCTTCGACGATTTCTGCGCCCTGATGATCGCAGCGGCAATCGCCTCGGGGTCATGGCCGTCGATCAGCTCGGCGGCCCAGCCGGCCGATTTGAAGCGCTTCACCTGATCGACCGAATCGGCGATCGACAGCGGGCCGTCGATCGAGATGCCGTTGTCGTCCCACAGCACGATCAGCTTGTTGAGCTTCCAGTGCCCGGCCATCGCGATCGCTTCCTGGGAGATGCCCTCCATCAGGTCGCCGTCCGAGGCCAGCACGTAGGTGTGATGGTCGACGATCTTCTTGCCGTATTCCGCCTGCAGCATCTTCTCGGCCAGCGCCATGCCGACCGCGGTGGAGATGCCCTGGCCGAGCGGGCCGGTGGTGGTCTCGATGCCCTTGGTGCGGAAATTCTCCGGATGGCCCGGCGTGAGCGAATCGACCTGGCGGAAGCGCTTGATCTGGTCGAGCGTCATCTCCTCGTTGCCGGTCAGATACAGCAGCGCATACAGCAGCATCGAGCCGTGGCCGGCCGACAGCACGAAGCGGTCGCGGTCCGGCCAGGCGGGCGCTGCGGCATCATATTTCAGCACGCGGGTGAACAGCACGGTGGCGACGTCGGCGGCGCCCATCGGCAGGCCAGGATGGCCTGATTTCGCCTTTTCGACGGCGTCCATTGCGAGCGCGCGGATGGCGTTGGCCATGCGGGAATGATCGACCTGCGTCATGCTGGAATCCGTCCAAACGTGAAATGCTGATGACAGGAGAGCCGCCGGTATTGCTGGCGGGCCGGGATTTTGCGGGCTGATTAGCACCTCAGTTCCGGGAATCAAAGGCAATGCAACGTCCCGGACGTCCCAAAAGTTGCTTAGTAGTGCATAGTTTCGGCCGAGCGTTGCGCTTGGCTCGCCCAGCACGTAAGATTCTGCCCGTAAACGCTTGCCGGACAGCGGCTTTTGTCGCTATCCCCGGGCGGTGTAAGGGCCTCGCATCCGTGCCATGAACGATCACCCTGCCAATCTTGCCGGTCAGGTGGAACCCGGCGCTGCCGATCTGGAGGCGGCGACGCGGCGACTCATGACGGCCCTCGACGCGCTGGAGAGCGCGGTCGAGCGGCGGCGCGAGGCGGATCGCGACGAGGACGAGCTGGCGACGCGCATCCAGGCGCTCGGTGCCGACCGCTCCCGCCTTGCGGACGAGCTCGACGGCTCGCTGATGAAGACGCGCCGGCTCGAGCGCACCAACCGCGAGATTGCCGAGCGTCTCGACACGGCAATCGGCACCATCCGCGCGGTGCTCAATGGCGGCGGGCAGGACGGTGCTGAAGACGAGGATGACGAATGAGCCACATCAACGTCACCATCAACGGCCGCCAATATCGCATGGCCTGCGAGGAAGGCCAGGAGCTGCGGCTTCTCAAGCTTGCCGAGAGCCTCGAGACGCGCATCACCAATCTGCGCGGCAAGTTCGGCGAGATCGGCGACGCCCGGTTGACGGTGATGGCCGCGCTGACCGTGTGCGACGAACTGATCGACGCCAACCAGCGCGTGCAGCTGCTCGAGCAGGAGCTCGAAGGCCTGCGCAATGTTCGCAGCCAGTCCGCCGACCGCGCCCGCGCCACGCAGGTCGCCGTGGCCAAGGCCCTCAACGCCGCCGCCGAGCGCATCGAGCGCACCACGCAGGTGCTCAACCGCACGATCGGTGGCGGG
Source organism: Bradyrhizobium sp. SZCCHNS2022 (assembly GCF_032377575.1). Lineage (NCBI taxonomy): Bacteria > Pseudomonadati > Pseudomonadota > Alphaproteobacteria > Hyphomicrobiales > Nitrobacteraceae > Bradyrhizobium > Bradyrhizobium sp. SZCCHNS2022. The sequence goes on from NZ_JAUHHZ010000001.1 coordinate 6,729,140, forward strand.
GTCGCGATCGGGTAGCGCGGATCGAACTAACAACTAATAATCTGGCGTCGGCGCTGGTCTTCGCTTGTCATTCGAAAGCGCCTATGAGTGTGCCCTCTCCCCTTGCGGGCCCCTTGCGGGAGAGGGCATCTCCGGCCTGTCCGCGTACGCGGTTGGGTGAGGGCTATCTCTCCGCGGATACCGCGCTTGCGGAGGCATACCCCTCACCCAAACCGAGCTTGCTGCTCTGTCCTACATGCCCTCTCCCGCAAGGGGGACAGGGCGCTGTATCTGACAGCACGCCGGAATTTCGCGCTTCTCTCCGCGTCGCTCACGTTGGTGCGAGCAGCGCCTCGATCGCCGCCTTGTCGATCACCGACCACACTTGCGCGATCCTGCCATCACGGAATTCGTAGAACACGTTCTCGGCAAAGGCGACGCGCCGGCCGTTGACGGCCAGGCCGAGGAATTCGCCCTTCGGCGTGCAGTCGAAGTCCAGCCGGCTCGCGATCCGCGGCGGGTCGGACAGCAGCAGGCCGATGTTGAAGCGAAGATCGGGAATCTCGGTGAAGTTGCCGATCAGCATGTCGCGATAGCCGGCGAGGCCGAGCGGCTGGCCGTTATGCACGACACGGTCATGCACGAAGTCGCCGAGCGCCGGCCAGGCCTGCGCATTCAGGCAGACGATATAGGCGCGATAGTGATTGGCGAGTTCGGCGGCGGTCATGGTGGTGATCTCAACGAGGGTGGATCGTGATCAATCCTCCCCGGCGTGCACTGTTCCCGCCGTTGATTCGGCGATGCGGCTCCAGTGCGTCCAAGTCCAGCATCGGTGGCTATGGGTCCCGGCTCAAGGCCGGGACGACGTCGGAGGGCGTGGCGCGCTGCTCGCCATCCCCTCCGCTGTCGTCCCGGCGAACGCCGGGACCCAGACCGCGTGATCTGTCGAGGGACGTGGCTGCCAGTTGTCGCGCTGGTTGGCTGCCAGCATGAACGAGCCAGTGAGATGGCGTCACCTTGTGCAGCCGCGAACGTGATCATCCGCGACGTGATCGTGTTGCGAGCGCTTGTCGTTCGCTGCAGTCTAGCCTACTCCTTGCCCCAAGCGAACCTGTTCGAAATCCGGCGCCGACAAGCGGGATCGAGTTCGCGTCAGGGAGGTGTTCTTGAACAAGCTCATTCTCGCGGCGGCCGCCGCAGCCTTCACCGCGCTCGCCACGCCGCTCGCCGCCGCGCCGCTGCCCGAAGCCAAGCCCGACGAGGTCGGCTTCTCGCAGGCAGGCCTGACGCGCATGGATGACTTCTTCGCGCGCGAGATCGCGGCGAAGCGGGTGCCCGGCGCCGTCGTGGCGATCGCGCGCGACGGCAAGCTGGTGCACTACAAGGCCTATGGCCAGCTCGATCCGGTCAAGGGCACGCCGATGCCGCTCGACGCGATCTTCGCCCTCGCGTCGATGACCAAGCCGATGGCCGCGGTGGCCGGGCTGACCCTGATGGAACAGGGACGGTTGCCGCTGCAGGCCAAGCTCGCCGACTATTATCCGGCTTTTGCCGATATGAAGGTGGGCGTGACGCAGGAGGCCGGATCGCTGCTGCTGACGTCGCAGATCAGGCCGATCCTGATCCACGATCTCTATCGCCACACCTCGGGCCTGATGTATGGCGGCCGGCCCGACAGCTCGAGCGCCGTGGCGCGGCTCTATCCCGACGGCACGGCACCGGCGATCGAGGGCGACACGCAGGCCTTCATCGAGCGCATCACCAAGCTGCCGCTGGCGCATCAGCCGGGCACGCAGTTCGAATACGGCTTCTCGATCGACGTGCTCGGTGCGGTGGTCGAGAAGGTCGCAGAGCAGCGGCTCGGCGAATATCTTGCCAACAATGTCTGGAAGCCGCTCGGCATGGTCGATGCGACCTTCGCGCCGACAGACGCGCAGCGGCCGCGGCTGGCGCGGCCGTTTCCGAACGATCCGCTCACCGGCAAGCCGCAGGCGATCAAGCTGTTGGACACGCCGCTCAAATCGGATTGCGGCGGTGCCTGCGCGTTCGCGACCATCGGCGACTATGTCCGCTTCGGCCAGATGCTGCTGAACGGCGGCGAGCTCGACGGTGCGCGCATCCTGAGTCCGAAGACCGTGCATCACATGACCTCCAACCATCTCGGCCCCGAGATCAAGAACACCGTCGCCAATGTCGAGCCGCATCGCGCCGGCTTCAGCTTCGGGCTGAGCGTCGCCGTGCGCGTCAGCGAGGGATTGTCGGCGGTGCCCGGCAATCCCGGCGAGTTCAGCTGGAACGGCGCCTATGGCACGCAGTTCTTCTGCGATCCCAAGGAGCGGCTCGTGGTAGTGGTTGGCACGGCCGCGCCGGGCGACCTGCGCAAATATTATCGCGAGCAGGTGCAGGACATCGTCTACGGCGCCATGGTCAAGTAGCGCATGCTGACCGTTCATCACCTCGGAAAATCCCAATCCGAACGTATCGTCTGGCTCTGCGAGGAGCTGGAGATCCCGTATGAGTTGAAATGCTACGCGCGCGACGCCAGGACGATCCTGGCGCCGGCGGAGTACAAGGCGCTGCATCCGATCGGCGCTGCGCCCGTCATCACCGACGGCGAGCTGGTGCTCGCGGAGTCCGGCGCTGTCGTCGACTACATCATCGCGAAATACGGCCAGGGGCGCTTACGGCCCGGGCCCGCCGACCCCAGCTTCGCGCCGTTCCTGTATTGGTTTCATTTCGCCAACGGCACCTTGCAGGCGGCGATGGGGCGGCTGATGATCCTGAACCGGCTCAATCTGCCGGACGACAACGCCATGCTCGGCGCGATGCGCGCGCGGCTCGACCGCGCGTTCGCGCTCGTAGAGGCGCGTTGCGGTGAATCGGACTATCTCGCAGGCGACACGCTGACGGCGGCCGATATCATGACGGTGTTCTCACTCACTACCATGCGCTACTTCCTGCCCTACGATCTCGCGCCATACCCCAACATCCGCACATATCTGTCGCGCATCGCCGCACGCTCCGCCTATCAGCGGGCGATGGCGAAGGGGGATCCGGGGATGGCGTTGTTGTTGAGCTGATCTGCAGGACGTTCGTTGGACGAAGAGTCCAGCGGCTTGCTCGGTGCAAACCTCTCCCCGCCCTTTGTGGGGAGAGGTCGGATTGCGTAGCAATCCGGGTGAGGGGCATGGCACGCGCGGAGCCCAGGCTGAAGTGCATCGGACGGGCAGGATGGATCAGCGTCGCGCAACTGGCTGCACCTCCCGTGCGGCTGCCCCTCACCCCAACCCTCTCCCCGTGAAGAACGGGGCGAGGGAGCAGACTGCCCGAGCGGCGAGAGATCGTCTCACTCAACCATTATCGACTGATGAGTTGGAGGCCCGTCCCGTAACCCTTCGGGGGGGGGCTCCTCACCTCTGCCGCTTCCGGCTCCATTCCAGGAACGAGCGATACAGCTCCTCCTTCTCCGCCTTCGACGGCGGCGCCTTGGCCTGCGAGGCCAGGAACGCCTCGAAGCGCTCCTGCTGGGTCAGGCCGCCGGTCGCGGCCGGCGGCAGGCCGATGTCGGCTTCCTTCTTCATGCGCTCCAGCACGGTCTCGACATAGGGGTAGCGCTGCCAGCCCGGCACCTGGGCCTCGAGATTGAGGTCCTTCCAGCCGGGGTGGAACGGCGGCTGCTGCAGCCGGGCGAGGTTGGTGAACAGCGTGTCGACGAAGCGGTTGACGCGGTCGGCGCGGTCGCTGCCCGGCTTCCAATTGTACACGGCGAGCACCGAGGGGACCGCGATCGTCTCGACCGCCGTGTCGGGCGCCACCAGCCCCGGATAGGTCTCGGGCTTGATGCTGGTCGGATAGTAGAAATCCGAGAATTGCTGCGTGTAGGGCACGGGCACGAAGTGGAATCCGGGATCGGCCTTCTTGCCGCTGAACAGCTCGCCGGGCTTGGACGCGACATACACCATCGCCGCGATCTCGCCCTTGTGCAGCTTCTCCAGCGCCACCGGGCCGCCGACCGCGACCGGCTCGATGTCGATGCCGAGGCGCCGGAAGATCAGCGGTCCGGTATGCGCAGCCGCCACGCCCGCCGTGCCCACTGCGATCTTCTGCCCCTTCAGGTCCTGCAGCGTCTTGAACTCCTCGCGCGCATAGATGTGCACGTCGGAGATGAAGAAGCGCAGCACATAGCGGATGCGGTCGTTGATGTTGGAAAGGCCGGCCTGCTTGGCATAGAAGTCGAACGCGTCGGCATAGGTGATCGCGACGTCGACGCCGCGCAGATAGAGCAGGTCGGCGATGTTCGACGTGGTGCCGCGCGTCACCATCGGGATCAGGCGCATGTTGTCGCCGTCATCCATCGTTCGCGCCATTTCGCTGGCGAAGCGCACGAAGCCGCCGTCGGGCAGACCGGCGGCGAGGCCGACGGTCCACTGGTTCATGCGCGCCTTGATCGCGGCTTCGTCGGACGCGCTGCGTGGCTCGGGCGCGCGCGCCTCCGACATGCGCGGTTCGGCGCGCCGCTCGGGCGCGCGCGCCGGCCTGATGGAGAGCGGCGTCGTCGGCGGCTCCGGGGTCAGCGCCTGGGCGAATTCCAGTGGCCGTCCTTCGGCCAGCGCCGCGCCTTGGCAGATGAGCAGGACGGCAGAGATCGATGCCAGCGCCATCAGCGCTGGGCCAGCGAGCGTTCGACGCATGACAGTAGTCCCCCGATCGCGTCTGCCAGCGCGTCCCCACGAGCAGACTGATTAAACCGCGTCAATCTAAGGTCGTGCTCTATTGAGCCCTAAACCTGGCGGATTTGGGGCGGCGACTACTTAAGGTTTCAGATAGCTCCAGCCGCTCTCTTGCAGCTCCATCAGCCTGACGGCGCCCGAAGGCACGAGGCTCGCTTCGGCAACGATCGCGATCGGATGCCCCTCGCGCTTCTCCATGCCGCGCTTGGTGATGTTGCAGGCGGAGAACTTGATCTTGGCGGGAAAGCTGAGCTCGGCGATCTGCTTCAGCCGGTCCTTCACCGGCGAGGTATCCTCGCGCAGCATGTTCAGACCGGGCCCGTAGGTGACGAGCTCGATCTCGACCTCCTCGCCCTTTTCCTTGAACGTCTCCATGATGTTGGTGGCGTTGTTCAGCGCCAGATTCATGATCGCCGGATCGTTCTGATCGACCTGGATCGAGACGCGGTGAATCTTGACGTCGGCCGCGAGGCTCGCGCCCCCCGACGCAATCAGCAGCGCGCAGGCGGCCGTGAGAGTTTTCAGATCGAAACGCATGCCAGGACTCCGATGGACGCAAACAGGAATGCACGATACCAGATATTGGATGTGGGCGTGATCTGCCACAACCCTTGCTTCCAACCGATGGGCCCCAATCATGGCGAGACTATGCGCTGACGGCGCGAGCCCGCCGCGCGAGGGTCGCGATGATGCCGGCTCGTCATCACGCGCGATGGGCCCGGACCGGGAATCTTGTGTGGGCCACCGCCGTTGCAAGGCTCACCGCTGTCGTCCCGGCGAACGCCGGGACCCATAGCCACCGCTGTTAGTTGGCTGCGCTCGATGACTGCCGTTGTGCCCATTGATGGATCCCGCGGTATGGATCCCGGCGTTCGCCGGGATGACGACGGAATGTCGGGATGCGTCACGGCCAATCGATGCACGCGACTCCTGGCAGCACGACACGACGGGCCATCCGCGCATGGGCCTCATGCGCAAACTGCCCGTCGCGTTACGATGTCGCAGGCTGCTTCACTTGTCTCGTCGGGCAAATCAAGCCGATGCTCCGCTCGTCCTGGTGCCGCATGAGGGGCGTGTCGCGACCGTCACGAGACGTGGGCAGTGGGATGCGATGGGCGTGTGTCGACGCAGCGTGAAGCGATTCGCGCGGACGAACGGCGGGACACGACCGGTCAAGTCGCGTGGTCCCGACACCCCGAAGCTGGTGTCCCCCGCGCAACGCGCGTGAGCGCGCTGTGCGACATGGTGGCCAACAAGCCCGGCGCACCAGGGAGAGCGCGAAGCAGCCGTTCAACCGTCGCGCAGGGAAGGCCGGGTGTTTCCGGCTGCACCTGTGGTACCTGCCGCCTGCATTTTTTCTCGCAGGCGGGCCATGGGCGTCAGCCGACGCCCGGCCTTCCCTGCGCCCTCTGTTTCGAAGGGGGCGAACCGTCGAAAAACTCGGACGCCAAGCGCCGCGAGGATGCGAAGCCATGCGTGTTTTGACCTGTTCTGTCGTCGTGGTCAGCTCGGCCCTCACCTCGCCACAACCGTCATCGCCCGCGCAGGCGGGCGATCCAGTACGCCGAGGCCTTTCGGCTCAATCACTGCTGCCGCGGCGTACTGGGTCGCCCGGTCCCGTCTTCGCCTTCGGCTTCGACGCGGCCGCGAATGGACAGGGCGCGCCGAAGCTTCAGCGAAGGCGGCGAGCCGGGCGACGACACCGAGTGGTTGGCCAAGTCTTGCCTTATCCACGTCCGCCGCTGGCAAAATCACTGGGCCATGGTTACATTGCCCCTGCGAGGCTGCGACGCGCGTCCGGAACCAACATATCCCCGGGGCCTTATCGATCCTTTAGGGAACTGTCCCTGGCCAGGTCCGTGGACCTGGACATATGGTGCCCACCTACTTTCGTAGGGAACTCCGGGATCGAGCGTTTCAACGGCGATTGCGGCTTCGCGCTTGTTTCCCCTGCGTCTCTGTTCTGCTCCTCCGTTCTCCTGCCTCTCCGTCTCCTTCGTCTGTCCCCTTCGGTTGCCGACCTGCTACGTTTCTGCAACGTTGAAGTGCCCGCGTCCGCGCGCTCTGAACGGAGGTCCCGTCGCATGCCGATGAAGGCCGCTCAGCACACCAAGCAGCAACTGCGGGCTGCGGCGCTCGCCGCGCGCGACGCCCTGAGCGAGGAGGCGCGCAGCGCCGCCGCGCAGGCCATTGCCGCGCGCGGGCTGCCGTTTGCGCTGGAGGCCGGCACGGTGGTCTCCGGCTACGCGCCGATCCGCAACGAGCTCGATCCGATGCCGCTGATGCTGGCGCTGGCCGCGCAGGGGGCGCGGCTGGCGCTGCCGGTCATCCTGGCGCGCGGCCATTCGCTCTCGTTTCGGGCCTGGTCGCCGGGCGACCGGCTGACGCTGGGTGCGCTCGGCATCCCCGAGCCGTCGCCGGTTGCGGCCGAGCTGGTCCCTCAGGTCATGCTGGTGCCGCTCGCCGCGTTTGACCGCACCGGTCATCGCATCGGCTATGGCGGCGGCTACTACGACTACACCTTCTCGCACTTGCGCAAAGCACACCACGTCACCGGGGTCGGCCTCGGCTTCGCCGTGCAGGAAACCGAGGCGATCCCGGCCTTGGCCCACGACGCGGCGCTGGATTATGTGCTAACCGAGCGTGAGACCTTGGATTTTCGGAGCCATTGAGTTGCGCATTCTCTTCGTCGGCGACGTCGTCGGCCGGGCCGGCCGCAGCGCCGTCTCGGACCATCTTCCAGGCCTGATCCGCGACTGGGCGCTCGATCTCGTCATCGTCAATGGCGAGAACGCGGCCGGCGGATTCGGCATCACCGAGGCGATCTATCAGGAGCTGGTCGATGCCGGCGCCGACGCGGTGACGCTCGGCAACCACTCGTGGGATCAGCGCGAGGCGCTGGTGTTCATCGAGCGCGCGCCGCGCCTGGTGCGGCCTGCGAACTATCCGGCGGGTACGCCCGGCCGCGGCGCGGCGCTGGTCGAGGCCAAGAACGGCGCCCGCGCGCTCGTGGTGAACGTGCTTGGCCGTGTGTTCATGACGCCGTTCGACGATCCGTTTGCCGCCATCGGCCGCGAGCTCGACGCCTGTCCGTTGCGCGAGGCGGCGGATGCCGTCGTGGTCGACGTGCATTGCGAGGCCTCCAGCGAGAAGCAGGGCCTCGGTCATTTCTGCGACGGCCGCGCCAGCCTCGTCGTCGGCACCCATACCCACGTGCCCACGGCCGATCACCAGATCCTGCCCGGCGGCACCGCCTACATGACGGACGCCGGCATGACCGGGGACTATGATTCGATCATCGGCATGCAGAAGGACGAGCCGCTGCGCCGCTTCCAGTCGGGCATCCCCTCGGCGCGCTTCGAGCCGGCGATGGGCGAGGCGACCCTGAGCGGCGTCGCGGTCGAGACCGACGATGCGACCGGGCTCGCCGAGCGGATCGCGCCGGTGCGCATCGGCGGCCGGCTGTCGCAAACCAAGCCGACATTCTGGGGAGCCTGAGGAGAGCGGGTCAGGCCTTGATGCGGAAACCCATGCGGAACGCGCCCCAATGGCGGCCCTTGATGAAGATCGGTGCGGACAGGTCCTTCATCAGCACGAACTGCCCACCGCCCATGTCGCGGCGGTAGGTCTGCAGCAGGAACGGCTTGTTGCTGGCGGCGGCGACCTTCTTCACCGCGCGGTCCTCGAACAGCCGGCGGTTGCGGCAGTTGGCGTTGTTCCAGACCGGGTCGGGTCCCTGCGGCTTGCGGTAGTTCGGATTGTGCGTCGGCAGGTATCCGCCGCGCGCCCAGGCGACGCAGAACACGATGCGCGGGTCGCTGCCCTGGATCGGGTCCTGGATGGCGGGCAGCACGCGGTCGGTGAACTCGACGTAGCGGGTGAGATATTGCTTCGGGTTGGTGCCGGGAATCTCGCGGTAGCTCTCGTCCATCAGGTCGGCGAGCGTGATCTCGCCGCGGTCGACCGCCGCCTCGAACACAGCCGAGATCTGCCGTGCGGTCTCGACGACGGTGCGGATCAGCGGCGCATCGGCGGTCTCGACGCCGCTCTCGGCGATCAGTCCGATCAAGGCTTCGGAATGGTCGAGCAGCTTGGCGATGCGGCCGTCGGCCTGCTTGAGCTCGATCGAGGACTGGTCGACGCCCTTGGCGAGTTCGGCGAGCTCGCTGATGACGGCGTCGCAATGCGCCAGATTGGAGGTCGCGGCCTTGGCCACGCCGTCGATCTCCTGCCCGACGCTGGTGAAGCCGTCCTGGACGCGGACGATGATGCCGCCGATCTGCTGGGCGCCTTCGCCCGCGGTCTTGGCGCGCGAGGAGGCCTGGCCGCTCTCTCCGAGCAGGCTCTTCACCTGCGAATCCAGCCCGCGCAGGGTGTCGCCGATCTGCTGCGTCGCCTGCCGCGTCGCCTCGGCGAGCGACTTCACCTCGCTGGCGACGACGGCGAAGCCGCGGCCGGCGCTGCCGGCGCGAGCGGCCTCGATGGTCGCGTTCAGCGCCAGCAGATTGGTCTGCTTGGCGATCGCCTCGATCGCGACCGAGACCTTGGCGACCTGCGACAGCGCATCGCCGACCGAGCCCAGCCGCTGCTCGATGCGCTCGACCGAGTCGACCAGCTCGGAGATGTGCTGCACCGCGGTTTCCACCACGCTGCGCGACTGCGCGATGTCGCCGACCGCGGCGGAGGTGGCCGTCTGCACCGCCTGCGAGGCGGTGGCGATGTCGTGATTGGCCGCCACCATCGTCTTGGCGGTCGCCTGCAGATGGCCGAAACGCTGCGACTGGTAGCTGACGCGGTTGGCGACCTCCTGGACGTTGCCGGCGACGTCGGCGAGCTCGACGCCGAGCCCGCCGATGCGGTCGGCGATCTCGTCCATCAGCCGTTCGGCGCCGGAGCGCGCATCGTGACTTTCCAGAATGGCGCGTTGTGCGACAGACATGTTCGGGCTCCCGGGCGTCAAGAATTCAGCAGGTCACCGCACGGCTCACAATTTGTAGGCGGTGCGGAAGCCGCCCCAGTGCCGGCCGCGAACGCGGATCGGCACGTCGATTTCGCGCATCATGACGGTGTTGCCGTTGCCCATGTCGCGTGCGTAGCTCTGGATCAGATAAGGCCGCTGGTTGCGGCCCGCCGCGAGCCCGGCCGGATCGTTGAAGATGCGGCGGTTGCGGCTGTTGGCGGTGTTGAAGGCGACATCGCCCGGCCGCTGCGGATGCGAGTAGATTTTGTTGTGTACCGGCAGATAGCCGTTGCGGTCGATCGCCACGCAGAACGCCATTCGCTGATCCCTGGCCAGGAAGGCCTCCTGGAACGACGGCAGCGCGCGTTCGGCCCAGTCGAGAATCCGGCTGCGGTGCTGCTGCGGATTGGTGCCGGGGATCTCGACATAGTTGGTGTCGAACATGTCCTCCAGCCTGATCTCGCCACGGGCGAGGGCGCTCTCGAACATCCGGTTCAGCTCGGTGCCGGCCTCCATGGCGCGGGTGACGAACTCGTTGTTCTCCTCGTGCAGCGCCCAGAGCTTGTCCTCGATCTTCTCGCGCAGCTCGGCTCCGGGCGCGTCGAACCGCGCCTGGGCGCCGGCCTTGACCTGCTCGGTGATCCGCAAGCGGCAGGGACCGACATCCTCCAGCACGGCGTCGAACTGCGCGTTGACGGCAAGGCGGCCGGCCTCCGGACCGCTGATCAGGACGCCGTCCTTGGAAATCTCGTAGACCTGAGCCGTAACCGCGCGTCCGCCGCTCTTGATGTCGAGCTTGAGATGGCACGGCAGGCGCTCGTCCCCGCTTCGCGCGGTGCGGTCGCCCTGGCGCAACAGCACGGCGCAGCGCGCCTTCAGCTTCTGGGCATACATCGTCACCGCGCGGCCGGCGCTGGTGACGCGCTCGCCATAGCTTTCCGCCTGCTGGGTGGCGCTGCCGATATCGGCGGCGCTGTCGACCACCGACGAGATGAACTGCGACGCCTGGGCGGCATTGTCAGACATCTCGCCGGTGGTCTGGTTCTGCTCGGCGACCGCGCCGTTGACGTTGGTGAAGACGGGGCGGATCGCCTCGATCGCCTGGGCGATGCGGTGGACCGCGTCAGCCGAGCCGGCGGCGTCCTTCTGCAGCGCCTCGATCTTGCGGGTGATCTCCTCGGTGGCATTCTGGGTCTGCACCGCCAGCGCCTTGACCTCGGTGGCGACCACCGCGAAGCCGCGGCCGGCCTCGCCGGCACGGGCGGCCTCGATGGTCGAGTTCAGCGCGAGCAGGGTGGTTTGACGCGCGATCTGGGAGATCAGGTTGACGACGTTGCCGATCGCGGCGGAGGATTCGCGCAGACGGTCGACATTCTCGCGCGCCTCGCGGGCGGCGGCGCTGGCCAGGTCGGCGAGCTGGCCGGCGTCCTCGACCTGGGCCCGGATGCCATGGGCGGATTGAGTCACCTTCTCGGCGGCCTGGGCAAACGTCGTGGCCGTTCCCTGCGCGGCGCTGCTGCGTCCGCTCAAAGCATCGGCGCGCTGGCGGATGTCGGTCAGTGTTCCCGCCGTCGCCTCGGCGCCACTCGCGACAGCGTTCGCGGCCCGCTCCAGCTGGCGGATCATGCCGCCGAGCTCGAGCTCCAGGAGATCGAGAATGGCCTTGGCCGAATCATCCGGCGCAGCCGGCGGCTCAGGCGCGGCGACCGGCTTTGGCTCGGCCACCGGTTCGGACGCCGGGGCACGTCTCGCAAACAAACCAAACGCCATTGGGGTGGCCCCCCGGTCGTGCGTGAAAAGGTGCAGAAGCCCGGCATCCTTGCACTTGACAGTGAAGCCATGGTTAACATTTGCCTTATGGGACAAGGCGGCGGGGATCCCCGGGGACCGCTCACCCCCTTGAAACCACCCCAAATCTTTGATTTTGACGATTCCCGGCCTATAAGGCCGCGCTTCCCGCAACTGACCTCCAGACGATTACAAGAGACCTCGCATGGCCGGCCATTCCCAATTCAAGAACATCATGCATCGCAAGGGCCGGCAGGATGCGATGAAGTCCAAGCTGTTCGGCAAGCTGGCGCGCGAAATCACCGTCGCCGCCAAGCTCGGCACGCCGGATCCGGCGATGAACCCGCGCCTGCGCGCCGCCGTGGTCGCCGCCCGCGCCGAGAACATGCCGAAGGACAATATCGAGCGCGCCATCAAGAAGGCGCTCGGCGGTGAAGGCGAGAACTACGCCGAGATCCGCTACGAGGGTTATGGCCCAGGCGGCGTCGCCGTCATCGTCGAGGCGCTGACCGACAACCGCAACCGCGCCGCCTCCGACATCCGCTCCTACTTCACCAAGTCCGGCGGCAACCTCGGCGAAACCGGCTCGGTCTCGTTCATGTTCGACCGCGTCGGCATCATCGAGTTCGAGCGCAGCGTCGCCTCCGATGACGCCGTGCTGGACGCCGCGATCGAGGCCGGCGCCGACGACGTGATCTCGGGCGAGGGCGGCCACGAGGTCTATGCCTCGCCGGACAGTTTTCACGAGGTCGCCAAGAACCTCGAGGCCAAGTTCGGCGAGCCGCGCAAGGCGGCGCTGACCTGGAAGCCGCAGAACACGGTCGCAGTCGATGACGAGACCGGCGAGAAGCTGGTGAAGCTGATGGACCTGCTCAACGAGCACGACGACGTCCAGAACGTCTACGCCAATTTCGAGATCTCGGACGCGCTGATGGCGAAGATGGGCGGTTGACGGACGGTTAACCATTTGGCGGCCTGGGCGGCCGGCTGTTCCGTTTATGTTTCCTCCGGGGCGGCGCGAGGCTATCTCTAACCCATGAAAGCCCAGCCGATTCGCTCAGCCGTCCGCATCATCGGGATCGATCCCGGCCTCCGCCGCACCGGCTGGGGCGTGATCGAGAGCGAGGGCAACCGGCTGATCTATGTCGGCTGCGGCTCGGTCGAGCCGCCCGACGATTTGCCGCTGGCCAACCGGCTCCTGGCGATTCACGAGGGGCTCGCCAAGATCCTGAACGACTTCCAGCCGCTGGAAGCCGCGGTCGAGCAGACCTTCGTCAACAAGGACGGCGTCGCGACCCTGAAGCTCGGCCAGGCCCGCGGCATCGCCATGCTGGCGCCGGCGATGTTCGGAATTTCGGTCGCCGAATATGCCCCCAACCAGGTCAAGAAGACCGTGGTCGGAGCGGGCCATGCCGACAAGGGGCAGATCGCGGTGATGCTGAAGATCCTGCTGCCCAAGGCCGAGCCGCCCTCGGCCGACGCGGCCGATGCGCTGGCCATCGCCATCACCCACGCCCATCACCGCCAGGGTCAGGCGCTGCGCATGAAGGTGGCCGGCCTATGATCGGCAAGCTCAAGGGTCTGATCGACTCCACCACCGAGGATTTCGTTATCCTCGATGTCGGCGGCGTCGGCTACCAGGTGCACTGCTCGGCGCGTACCCTGCAGGCCTTGCCGTCACCGGGGGAAGCCGCCACATTATCGATCGAGACCTATGTGCGCGAGGACCAGATCAAGCTGTTCGGTTTTCGCTCGGATGTCGAACGGGAATGGTTTCGTCTTTTGCAGACCGTGCAAGGCGTCGGCGCCAAGGTCGCTCTTGCCGTGCTTGGCACCTTGCCGCCGGCCGATCTCGCCAACGCGATCGCGCTGCGCGACAAGGCCGCGGTGGCGCGCACGCCGGGCGTCGGGCCGAAGGTCGCCGAGCGCATCGTCACCGAGTTGAAGGACAAGGCGCCGGCTTTTGCCGACGTCGACCCGGGCGTGGTGCGCCTGTCGGGCGCGATCGAGGAATCCCGCGCGCCGCGGCCGATCGCGGATGCGATCTCCGCGCTCATCAATCTCGGCTACGGCCAGCCGCAAGCGGCCGCCGCGATCGCTGCCGCTTCGCGTGCCGCCGGCGACAAGGCCGAGACCGCGCAACTCATCCGCCTCGGCCTCAAGGAGCTGGCGAAATAGCCGCGCGCCGCTGTGACGGGAGCGCAGAAGGACAAACATCTCGACCATGGTGACCAAGAAGGACAAGGAGCTGATCGAGGCGGCGACTTTGGCGGTGAAGAACCGCTACCGCAACGATTGGCAGGAGGTCGGCGCGGCCATGCGCACCCGCGACGGCCGCATCATCACCGGCGTCAACATCGACGCTTATCTCGGCCGCAATGCCGTCTGCGCCGAAGCCATCGCGATCGGCCGCGCCATCACCGAGTTCGGCGATCACGGCATCGAGACCATCGTCGCGGTGCGCCATCCCAAGCCCGGTGAGCCCGGCGAGGTCGCGGTGGTCTCGCCTTGCGGCACCTGCCGCGAGCTGATCCATGACTATGATGCCAAGGCGCGCGTCATCGTGCCGTCCAACGGCAAGGGGCCTGCGGCGGTTACCATCGGCGAGCTGCTGCCGAACAAATACCGGCGCGGCAACGAATGAAGCCGCCCGCGCGCATGGTCAGTCCGGAGCGGCGCTCCGACGATGTCGGGGACACCGCGCTGCGTCCGCAGCAATTGTCGGAGTTCGTCGGCCAGCAGCAGGCGCGCGCCAATCTGTCGATCTTCATCGAGGCGGCGCGCAAGCGCGGCGAGGCGCTCGACCATGTGCTGTTCGTCGGCCCGCCCGGTCTCGGCAAGACGACGTTGGCGCAGATCGTCGCCCGCGAGCTCGGCGTCGGTTTTCGCGCGACCTCGGGGCCCGTGATTGCCAAGGCCGGCGATCTCGCGGCGCTGCTCACCAATCTCGAAGAGCGCGACGTGCTGTTCATCGACGAGATTCATCGCCTCAGCCCCGCGGTCGAGGAAGTGCTCTATCCGGCGATGGAGGATTTCCAGCTCGACCTCATCATCGGCGAGGGCCCGGCCGCGCGCTCTGTCAAGATCGATCTGTCGAAGTTCACGCTGGTCGGCGCGACGACACGCGCCGGCCTGCTGACCAATCCGCTGCGCGATCGCTTCGGCATTCCGATCCGGCTGAACTTCTACACGGTGGAAGAACTGGAAGGCATCGTGACGCGCGGCGCCCGCGTGCTGGGTGTCGGCATGACGCCTGATGGCGCCAACGAGATCGCCCGCCGCGCCCGCGGTACGCCGCGCATCGCCGGCCGGCTGCTGCGCCGTGTGCGCGACTTCGCCTCCGCCGCTGACGCCAGCGCGATCGATCGTGCCATTGCCGATCACGCGCTCAGCGCGCTGGAGGTCGATGCCGCGGGACTGGACGCCATGGACCGGCGTTATCTCTCGACCATCGCGCTGAACTACGGGGGCGGGCCGGTTGGCGTCGAGACGATGGCGGCGGCGCTGTCGGAGCCGCGCGATGCCATCGAGGACATCATCGAGCCCTATCTGATCCAATGCGGCTATCTGCAGCGCACCCCGCGCGGACGGCTGTTGACCTCGCATGCCTTCAAGCATCTCGGCATGGCCGAGCCCGCGAACCGTGATCCCAGCCAGATCGGCCTGTTCGGCAATGACGACGATGATTAACGAATCTGCTGACAATCTGCACAGACGCACCCGAAATCGGTTGCAATGAGCGGGGAAAAGGATTGCGTGCGAGGAGTTCGTCCATGCTGTCACGCCGCCGCTTTCTGAAATTCTCCGGCGCGTTCGCCGCCACCGGTTTTTCCACCGCCACCTACGGCGTCGGCATCGAGCCGCTCCGCCTCGGAGTCACCGACTACCACGTTCGCCCGCGCAATTGGCCGGCCGGTTTGAAGCTGAAGATCGCGGCGATCGCGGACATCCACGCCTGCGATCCCTGGATGTCGCTGGCGCATATCGACGGCATCGTCCAGCGAACCAATGCGCTGAAGCCGGACCTGATCGTCCTGCTCGGCGACTACGTGGCCGGCCACCGCCATCATCTCGGCCGGATCGACGCCGCCGAGTGGGCGCCGGTGCTCGGCGGCCTCAAGGCGCCGCTCGGAGTCCACGCCATTCTCGGCAATCACGATTACTGGGACGACAGGACGGTGCAGCGCGACGGCCATGGCGCGCCATACGCCCAGAAGGCGCTCGAGGCTGCTGGCATCCCGGTCTATGAGAACGAGGTCGTCCGACTCACCAAGGATGGACATGCCTTCTGGCTGGCCGGACTCGGAGATCAACTCGCCTACATGGCCGCGCGGCGGTTTCGCCCGGTGCCGCGGATCGGCATTGATGATCTCGCAGGCACGCTACGCAAGGTCACGGACGGTGCGCCGGTCATCTTGCTGGCGCATGAGCCTGACGTGGCATTGCGCGTCCCGTCGCGGGTCTCGCTGCAACTGTCCGGTCATACGCATGGTGGCCAGGTGCGCGTGCTCGGCTGGTCGCCCGCCGTGCCGGCCCGCAACGGAGTCGACCTTGCTTATGGCCATATCCGCACGCAATGCGACGTGATCGTCTCCGGCGGTCTCGGCTGCAGCCTGATGCCCGTGCGGATCGGGATGCCACCGGAGATCGTGCAGGTCACGGTCGGCGGGGAACCGATGGAGGTGACCTCTTGAGCTTGCGCTCGCGGCTCACTTGCGCGAAACGATCGCATTTCCGGCGATCGAGGAATTCCAGTGACCCAACCCCATCTCGACGGCGAGATCCGCGACGGCCGCCACCACATGCAGGTGCGCGTCTACTACGAGGACACCGATTTTTCAGGCATCGTCTACCACGCCAACTACCTCCGCTTCATGGAGCGCGGCCGCACCAACCATCTGCGGCTGATGGGCGCCGAGCAGCATGCGCTGTTTGCGGAGGCTGCCACCGAAGCGCCGGGCTTCGCCTTCGTGGTCCGCTCGATGACGCTCGACTTCCTTCGGCCGGCGCGGATGGACGATGTGCTCGACGTCGTGACATGGCCGATCGCGGTCAAGGGTGCGTCGATCACGCTGGCGCAGGAGGTGCGGCGGGCTGAGGAGGTGCTCGTCAAGGCCGATGTCCGGGTTGCCTTCATCAGCGGCGGCAGGGCGCAGCCCATTCCGAAGGCGCTGCGCGAGTTGATGAAGGCGGACCTCGCCTAATCGGTCAGGCCGGCGCGGCCGGCGAGATCTCCGGAGGCTTGCTCAGCCGTTCGCCGTCGCGGCGCAGACGTCCCGCTTCGAGAAGATCCTTGAGACCGTCCTGTACGACCTCGCGCAGCTGGGCGCTGGTCGATCCGAAGCCGAACAGCCGGACGACCGCCTGGATCAGCTGGTCCTCCTCTGCGCCGAAATTCTGCTCCACCACCTGCATGATGGCCGTCTTGATCTCCTCCGGCGGCAACATCTCGGGCTTGCGCAGCGTCGACGATTGCACCTCCTCGCGGTTTCGGACAACGATCATCTGGCTCGGGACCGAGTAGAACGGACCTCCGGCGATCTGGCCCTTCGCCACCGCCGCGTTCAACGCCGCTTTCACCGCGTCGCGAATGCGATTGCCGGCGCGGGCGAGGCCCCAGGCCGATCGGATCCGGACGATGATTTCCGATTCATGCACCGGCCCCTCGACGGCGACGATCTCGACGACGTGCCGCGTCATGTTGGAGAGTGACGTCTCGTGCGGCTCGACCTCACGCCGCACCCGCAGCTTCGCCTCCTCGTAAGCAACAGCTGCCGGCGCCTGTGCGACAATCTCCAGGGGCCGGGACTCGGTCTGCTCTGGCGGCGGTTCGGCCGGCTTGGCCGGTGGTTCGGGCTGCGCCTCGGCGGCGCCTTGGTCGACCTCGCGCCAATGCGCCTTCGCGGCGTCAATCGCGCGCAGCACCTTCTCGGTCTCCTCCTTGGGGCGGAGAAACCAGTCCGTCGACCAGATCCGATGCAGCACCCAGCCATGCGCTTCCAGCACGTTCTGCCGCAGCCGATCGCGATCCCGCGCCGAGCGAGAGGCGTGATATTGCGCGCCGTCGCATTCGATGCCGAGCACGAAGCGGCCGGGCTTCTCAGGGTCGACGATCGCAAGATCGACGAAGAAGCCAGCGGTGCCGATCTGCGTCTTCACATCATGGCCTAGCGCCCGCAGCCTGGCAGCGACCTGCTCCTCGAAGACGGAGTCGGGATCGCGACCTGTCTCCTGCGCGATGCCGAGCTGGCCGGTCTGTGCGAAGGTCAGGAATGTCTTCAGCGCCGCGATGCCGTGACCCTTGGCGCGCGACAGGTCGATGTCGTCGCCGGTGATCGATGAGAAAACCTCGCAGCGCAGCTTGGCACGGGAGATGAGCACATTCAGGCGGCGTTCGCCTCCGTCCGAGTTCAGCGGGCCGAAGCTCATCGAAACGAAGCCTTCCTTCGTCTTGCCGTAGCCGATCGAGATGAAGATGACGTCGCGCTCGTCGCCCTGAATGTTCTCGAGGTTCTTGACGAAGAACGGTTCGCTCGTGCCACGGGAGAAGAACTCCTCCGTGTCGGGGTTCTCCTTGCGCAGGATTTCGAGCTGATCCTGAATGGCCTGGCGCTGTGCCACCGAGAAGGTCGCGACTCCCAGGCTTCGTTCCGGGGTCTCCCTCGCATGGCGCATGACGGCCTCGGCCACGAGGCGTGCCTCCCTGGGGTTGGTCCGGCTGCTGCCGCGCTCGTAATGCGCATCGGGGTTGTAGTTGAATTTCAGCCCCATGCCCGCCACGGCGTCATAAGGGCTCGGCACGATGAACAGTCGGTTGTCGTAGAACTGCTTGTTCGACACCGCGATCAGCGATTGGTGCTTGCTGCGATAGTGCCAGTTCAGCATGCGATGCGACAGGCCCTTGGCCAGGCAGAGGTCGAGGATGCTCTCGGCGTCCTTCACCTGGAAGGTCGGCTGATCCTCGTCCTCGGTGTCGTCGTCATCATTGCCGGTCAGCTTCGCGAAGAAGCGCGTCGGCGGCAATTGCCGCTCGTCGCCGACCACCACCATCTGCCGGCAGCGCGCGACCGCGCCGAGCGCGTCGACCGGCTCGATCTGCGAGGCCTCGTCGACGACGAGCAGGTCGAATGCGATCGCGCCGGGCTTCAGGAACTGGGCCACCGACAGCGGGCTCATCAGGAAGATCGGCTTGATCTGCTGAATGACCGGACCCGCACGCTCCAGCAATTGGCGGATCGGCAGGTGATTGCGCTTCTTGGCGAGCTCGCCATTGAGCACGCCGAGCGGGCCGATGCCGCCGGCATTGCGCGGCAGCGCCGCGGCATGCTCATAGGCGATCTGGTCGCGGGCAAGCTGCATGCGCTCGACGTCGAGCTTGCGGAAGCCATCGACCAGCCGGTCATGCGATTCGCCGTCGAATCGCTTGAGCTGCGGATGCTGGGCGAAGATCACGCTGCGCATGGCGTCGTAATAGGAATTATCGAAGGTTTGCTCCAGGGCATCGCCCGGCAGCGAGCCATCCAGCGCACGATCGATCAGCGCCGCGAGGCCATCCGCACGGGCGAGGCGGACGCGCTCCATGAACGCGATCCAGCGGGTCAGGCGCTCGGTGGAGTTCAGCCACTCGGAGAGTGTCTGCGACAGCTCGCCGAGCCGCAGCTGATCGGCTGCGTCGAGCGGGATGCGGCCGGGCTCCAACTGCAGGAATTCGATCAGATGCCGAAGGCCCGAGCTCAGGCTCGCGAGATCGCTCCTGAATTGATCGATCGTTTGCCTGTCGTCAGAGGATAGCGTGAGAGTCGCCAGGCGTTGACGTACGTCCTTGATCGCTGACGGTTTCGGGAAGGCGCTCCACCAGGCCGTCAGCTTTGCAAGAGCATCCCAGTCCGACTGCTCCTTCTGCCACGCGGTTCCAAAGGCCGCGCGGCCGGCACTCTCCACCTCCTCGAAGGATTTGCGCGCGGCTTGCGCGGCGATGAGACCGTCGATCAGCAGAAGCCGCTGATCGAGCGGCTTCGGCATCGGCACCTTCAGGTACGAAGCCAGCAGCGCCATCTGTCCGCGATAGCCGGCGCTGAGAAAGCGCAGCCAGGAACCGCCTTTCTCCGCGATCACCTTGCGGCAATCGACCATCGAGGCCTCCCAGGCGGACTCGACGAAGGCGGATTCGAATGCGGCCTTCAGCTTGGCGTAGCGGAGTCCCTTGTCGACGATGTCGGCAACATCTTGCGGCCGGCTCCAGATCGGGTCGCAGAAGGCTGTCTTGTCGCATTCGGGCATCGCGGCTGTGGCTTCGGCGAAGGCCAGCAGTCCGACAGCGTCAGCGAACGTGACCGGTGGCGGCTCTTCGAGCCGTGTACTCACGCGCGCGGCGCCTGCGGTGGCTCGGCCGAGAACGCTTGCGACGTCGTCCAGCGATGTCCGTAGCTCCGCCATCTCGGCCGGATCGAGCGCGTCACGGCCGACGCCGCGCCACGGGTGCAGATGAGGTGCCCCATCGGCTGCAATCCGCTCGGCGAGCTCTGCGATCAGCTCGCGTCGCCGCTCCAGGTTCAGCGGCGTCCAGGAGGGGGCGCCCTGCAATGGAAGTGCCGGCTGTGTGGAGGTCTCGCCGCAACGCACGAGATGGCCGAGCAACCGGAACGGTGTGAGCTCGCTCGGCCGATGCGGCTGGTGCATCATGTCTGCGTGCTGGTTGAGACTGTCGCGGCTGTCGGTCAGGCGTTGCACCAGGGTTGCCTCGGCACGCGGCGCTTGAGCCGCAGCCGATTTGCAGCGCCTCAGCTCCTCGAGCAGGACGCGCTTGTTCGCCTTGTTGGAGTGCAGTTCGAGCGCGAGGGATCCGAGACCTACGGCTTTCAGCCGCCGATGCACGACGTCGAGCGCCGCCATCTTCTCGGCCACGAACAGCACCGTCTTCCCCTCGGCCGCAGCCGAGGCGATGATGTTGGTAATGGTCTGCGACTTGCCGGTGCCCGGCGGTCCCTTGACGACGAGATCGCGGCCGCGGACGACTTCCTCGATCACCACGGCCTGCGACGAATCCGCGTCGACGACGTGGCTCATCGCGATCGGCTGGATCACGGGATCGATCTTGCCGTTCTCGGCAACGATCGGCGCGGACGCTTCGAAGCCGTTCTGCAGCAGCGCCGTGATCAGCGGATGGCGGTCCAGCGCGCCGTCTGACGGCCAGTTCTCCGGATCGAGGTCGCGATACATCAGGAACTTCGAGAAGGAGAAGAAGCCGAGGACGATCGCGTCCGTCTTCACCTCCCATCCCTTCTTGTTCGCGACCGTCTCGGCGACTCCGGCCAGATATCCCGCGATATCGACATCGTCCTCGTCGCCGAAATCCGCGAGCTTCAATCCGAACTCGGCGTCGAGCTTGGCCTGCAGGGACAAATTCGGCGAGGGTGGCTCGGCGCGCGAGACCAGATGAAACCGATCAGCCGCGCTGCTGCGTTCGAGTCGCACGGGTAGCAGCACGAGCGGCGCGAAGCGCTCGGTGTCCGACTTGTCGTCCTCGAACCATTTCAGCAGTCCGAAGGCGAGATAGAGGATGTTGACGCCTTGTTCCTCCTCCAGCGTGCGCGCGTCGTACCAGATGTCGAGGAGGCGTTTCTGCAATGCCTCGGATGACAGGCGGGTCCGAAGGCGCGTGTCGGCTGGCCGAGGCTGTGGCTCCGAGACGTTGTCGGTCTGTCTTGTACTCGCAGGCGGCGCGCTGGGTTCAGGCAGCGGGAGAGCCGGAGCGGTGTCCGGCGCCTCCGCAGGCCGTTCCCCCTTGTCTGCAGGCATGTCCGCCATTGTGGGGAGGAACGTGAAGCGCTTGCCTTCCCCGAGCAGCTCGAACAACGTCGCCGAGCGTGCGCCGACGATGTCGATGGTGCGGATGGTCTTGGTCTTGAGCGGGATGTGCACGAGCCGGTTGCGCGTGCCCAGATCGAGCAGCGCGCGCCGGTCCGCCAGCAATCGGTCTCTCACGGATGTGCTTGCCACGTGCAATCCTCCTGCGATTCGAGGATTGCAACTCGACGTCTCCGCGGTCAAGCATCCGATACCGAGGCGCCACGTTGATGCGCAGTCTCGTCCCCTCGATCGCTCTGCAGAGGAGGCGAGACAGGCATGCAGCTACGCCGCCGCCTTGTGCCGTGCGAGTTCCGCCTTGTAGAGCACGAACTCCTCGGCGATGG
Organism: Bradyrhizobium sp. SZCCHNS2022; assembly: GCF_032377575.1. Classification (NCBI taxonomy): domain Bacteria; kingdom Pseudomonadati; phylum Pseudomonadota; class Alphaproteobacteria; order Hyphomicrobiales; family Nitrobacteraceae; genus Bradyrhizobium; species Bradyrhizobium sp. SZCCHNS2022. The sequence continues at coordinate 6,750,790 of NZ_JAUHHZ010000001.1, forward strand.
CGCGTGCGATCGTTGGCCGTGCACGCAGACGTTCGTAATAGGCCTTCACTGTCGGCCATTTGGCGAGCTCGACGGGCGGGGTCGCCATGGTCCAATTGATCACCGTCACCAGGTAGGCGTCAGCGACGGTGAAATGATCGAGGAGATACTCTCGGCCCTGCAGATGCTTCTCGAGATGATCGAGCCGCGACAGATTCTTCTTCAGAACGTGCGTCTTCATCTCGTCGGGCGCGGTCTTGTCGAGGATGGGAATGAACAGGCCCTTGTGCAGCTCGGTGCCGATGAAGCAGAGCCATTGATGCAGCCGGCTACGGTCCATGCCGGGGCCGGTGCCGAGCTTCGCCGCGGGAAAGCGGTCTGCGACATATTGAAGGATTGCGGCGTTCTCGGTCAGCAGCTCGCCGTCGTCGGTGCGCAGGGTCGGAACGAGGCCGAGCGGATTCACTGCGCGAAAATCCGCACCATCGTCGAGGACGTTCTTGGTCTTGGGATCCACCTCGAGATAATTCGCCTCTGCACCCGCTTCATAGAGCGCGATGCGGGTGGCGAGCGAGCAGGCGAGCGGCGAGAAATACAGGTCCATGGACGTCTCCCTGGGCTCCGCGACGGGAGCTTCGATTGATTTTTATACTGTCTCGCATAATATAGAGATGGTCAAGGAATTTAGTGCGAAATGGTACAAAAAAAGAAGAGGCCGCAAGGCGGCGCTTCCGGCGAGAAGAATGCGGCGCCTGCCGAGCCGAAGCGGCGCGGACGGCCGCGGGCCTATGAACCGGACGTGGCGCTCGGCAAGGCGCTCGATCTCTTTCGATCGACCGGCTTTGCGGCGACATCGCTGGATGATCTCAGCGCCGCGACGGGCATGAACCGGCCGAGCCTCTACGGCGCGTTCGGCGACAAGCGCGAGCTCTACATCAAGAGCTACCAGCGCTACCGCGACAACGCCCGTGCCGTCATGGGCGGGATCTTTCGCGACGAGCGGCCGGTGCGGGAGCAATTGCAGAAGATCTTCGCAGCCGCGCTCGACATCTATCTCTCCGGCGAGGAGGGACCGCGTGGCTGCTTTACGGTGATGACCGCGGGCTCGGAGGCGGTCGCCGACCCCGACATCCGCGCCATGGTGCAGAACGCGCTGACCGAGCTGGACAAGGCGTTCGCGCAGTGCTTCCGCCGCGCCAAGGACAAGGGGGAGTTGCCCGACAGCGCCGACCCCCTCGTATTGGCGCAACTCGCCTCGGCGACGGTCCACTCGATTGCGGTCCGGGCCCGGGCGCGGGTCCCGCGCCAGGAGCTGGAGGCGATCGTCGCCGGCGCGATCGATGTGATGGTGGGTCGAAAAGAGCCCCTCAGTACCCCCTGACGCGATCGACGAGGTTGCGCAACGCGCCGCCGGATTCGAAGGTCGCGATCTGCTCGGCGACATAGCGCGAGATCGCGTCGGCGTCGGTGTCGGCGGCATTGTGCGGTGTCAGCACCACCTTCGGATGGGTCCAGAACGGGCTGTCGGCCGGCAGCGGCTCCTGGCCGAACACGTCGAGCGACACTCCGCCCAGCGTACCCTCGTCCAGACAGGCGAGGATGTCGGCCTCGTTCTGCAGGCCGCCGCGGCCGGCATTGATCATGACGGGCGCGCCGAGCGGCGAGCTGCGCCGCAGCTTTGCGAACATCTTGCGGTCGAGAATGCCGCGGGTGTCCGGCGTCAGCGGCAGCAGCGACACCAAGATGTCGGTCCGCGCCAGGAACGCATCGAGCTGCGCCGCACCGTGAAAGCACTCGATGCCGTTGGCCTGCTTCTCGCTGCGGCTCCAACCTGCGACCTGAAAGCCGAGCCGCTTGAGCACCTCGGCTGCATCGATCCCGAGCGTGCCCAGTCCGAGAATGCCGACGCCGATCGCGGCGGCGGGCCACTGATATTTCGGTGCCCAGCGCTTCGCGCGCTGCGATTCGCGCAGATAGAGCTCCTGTCGATGATGCATCAGCACGTGCAGCACGACCCATTCGGTCATCCGCTGCGTGAGGTCGTCGACCGCGACCCGGACCAGCGGCAGGCTCGGCAGCGTCTTGTCGGCCATCAGTGCATCGACGCCGGCGCCGAGATTGAAGATGACGCGCAGGTTCGGAAAGCCCGCGAGTTCGCCGGGGACCGGTTTCCACACGGCGGCGTAGTGCACGTCGGCGGGGTCGAGGCCCGCATCGGGCAGCAGCACGACGGGACGGTCGCCGCAGACATCGTCGAAACGCGCCTTCCAGCGCTGTGGCGACCAGTTGTCGGTGCCGCCATGGATCAGGAGCGCCAGCGCGCCTTTGGTCATCGGAGGATCCTCGAGCTTTGAGTGACCTGTCCCACATACCAGATCGCGCGGGCAGGCCAATCTCCGCTCCATCAACACGGAGATAACGCCATGCGCAAATTCCTTCTCGCGACCGCATTGATCATCGCGTCGGCCGCGGCCCAGGCCCAGACCATCGATGTCGGCTCGATCCTGTCGGCCAACGGCATTTCCATCGGCAAAGGCGGCGGGCAGACGCAGGCCGCCGGTCAGCAGGGTGGTGCCGCGCCGGGGACGGCGCAAGGGGCCGGCAACCCCGGCGGTCAGAGCGCTGCAGGGCAGGGGCAAGGCCAGTCGCAGCAACGGCAGGCCGGGCGCGGCAAACAGCCGCGCGAGAGCGCCCAGGAGACGCGTGCGCGCAACATCGCGGCCAAGTACGGCATCTCCTGGTAGGCGGGTCGTTCCTGCCGGCGGAACCTCGCGAAAATTCTTCGCCGGCCTGTCGGCTCCGGGCATACTCCGCCGTCTTGAAGACGAAGGGAGATGTCTGCCGATGCTGTACGCGCTGCTTTGCTATCACGACGAGGATGTCGTCTGCGCCTGGAGCAAGGACCAGGATGCCGCGGTCATGGCCAAGCTCGCGGTGATCCAGGAGAAGCTCGCCAGTCAGGGGCGGCTCGGGCCGGTGGCCCGGCTGCTGCCGACCACGGCCGCGACGACGCTGCGCAAGGAGGATCCACCGCTCGTCATCGACGGCCCCTACGCCGAGACCAAGGAGCAGCTGCTCGGCTTCTACCTCGTCGATTGCGCCAATCTCGACGAGGCGCTCGAGGTCGCGCGCGAGCTCGGCGAGGCCAATCCCGGCGGCTCCTACGAGATCCGTCCCGTCGGCACGTTCAGGCCCGGCGGAGCGCTGGCATGAGCGATGCGGCCTGGATCGACGCGGCCCTGACATCAGCACGTCCCCAGGCCGTCGGCGCATTGCTGCGCTATTTTCGCGACCTCGACGCGGCGGAGGAGGCGTTCCAGAACGCTTGCCTGCGTGCGCTCAAGAGCTGGCCGCAGAACGGTCCGCCGCGCGATCCCGCGGCGTGGCTGATCATGGTCGGCCGCAATGCGGGAATCGACGATGTCCGGCGCGTCCGCCGCGAGCAGCCGCTGCCGGAGGACGAGGCGATCTCCGATCTCGACGACGCCGAGAGCGCCATCGCCGACAGGCTCGACGGCTCGCATTATCGCGACGACATCCTTCGTCTGCTATTCATCTGCTGCCACAAGGAGCTGCCCGCGACGCAGCAGATCGCGCTGGCGCTGCGCGTGGTGTCCGGCCTGACGGTCAAGCAGATCGCGCGCGCCTTCCTGGTCAGTGAGGCCGCGATGGAGCAGCGCATCACCCGGGCCAAGGCGCGGGTGGCGCAGGCCAACGTGCCGTTCGAGACGCCGGGCGCGGTCGAGCGCTCCGAGCGCCTGCTGGCGGTCGCTGCCATGATCTATCTGATCTTCAACGAGGGCTATTCCGCCAGCGGCGAGACCGCGGAGCTGCGCAAGCCGTTGTCGGAGGAGGCGATCCGGCTGGCGCGGCTGCTGCTGCGGCTGTTTCCGGGCGAGCCCGAGATCATGGGGCTGACGGCGCTGCTGCTGTTGCAGCATGCCCGCACCGAAGCCCGCTTCGATGCGGAGGGACTGCCGATCCTGCTGGAGGACCAGGACCGCACGCTGTGGAATCAGCCGATGATCGCGGAAGGCCTGGCGCTGATCGACAAGGCGATGCGGCATCGGCGCAGCGGTCCTTACCAGATCCAGGCTGCGATCGCGGCGCTGCATGCGCGCGCGGCCAAGCCCGACGAGACCGATTGGACCCAGATCGACCTGTTGTATGGCGCGCTCGAAGTGGTGCAGCCGTCGCCGGTGGTGACGCTCAACCGCGCCGTGGCCGTCTCCAAGGTGCGCGGCGCCCAGGCCGCGCTCGACCTGATCGCGCCGCTCGAGACGCGGCTGGCCAACTATTTCTATTTCTTCGGCGTGCGCGGCGCGCTCTTGATGCAGCTCGGGCGCAATGACGAGGCCCGGACGGCGTTCGACCGCGCCATCGCGCTGGCGCACAGCTCGGCGGAGGCTGCGCATATCCGCATGCAGCTCGACCGGCTGATGCGCGACAGCGCGACCGTGCAGGTCCGGGCGAACCCGTAACGGGCGCCTGAGGACCGGCTCGAAATTTTTTGCACCATTGTCGGATGCGCGATAGGTCCGTCGTCCTTGGAACAGCATCACTGAGGGGAGCCTGGAATGTCGATGATCACCCTGGACCAGCCGGTCTCGCGCGCCGAGTTGTGGGGCGGCCGCATCCTGAGCGGGCTGGTCATCCTGTTCCTGCTGTTCGACGGCGCGATCAAGCTCATCCCGCTCGGTGTCGTCACTCAGACCATGGATCAGATGGGCTATGGCGGCAGCGACGGCATGGCGCGCGCGCTCGGGCTGCTCACGCTGCTCTGCACCGCGCTCTATGCGCTGCCGGCGACCTCGCTGCTCGGCGCGATCCTGCTCACTGGCTATCTCGGCGGCGCTATCGCCTCGCATGTCCGCATCGGCAGTCCGCTGTTCAGCCACGTGCTGTTCGGTCTCTATCTCGGGCTGATGGTGTGGGGCGGATTGTGGCTGCGCGACCGCCGCCTGCGCGCGCTGCTGCCGCTGCGCTGAGATGTGACGGGTTCAACCAAGGAGGATGACATGATCTGCCCCTATCTCACCTTCAACGGCGACTGCGAGCAGGCCCTCAAGCATTATGGCGAGGTGCTCGGCGCCAAGGTCGACATGATGATGCGCTATGGCGAGGCTCCGCCGGAGATGCCGTCCGCGCCGGAGCACAAGGACAGGATCATGCATGTCCGCTTCTCGATCGGCGGGAGTGTCGTGATGGCCTCCGACTCGCCGCCCGAATATTATCAAGGCAAGCCGCACGGCATCTCGGTCTCGCTGCAGATCGCAGATCCGGCCGAGGCCGAACGCAAGTTCAAGGCGCTGCTCGAAGGTGGTGCCATCACCATGCCGTTCGGCCAGACCTTCTGGTCCAAGGGCTTCGGCATGGGAGTCGACCGCTTCGGCATTCCCTGGATGATCAACTCCCCGGCTGACGGCTACGAGGCCTGAGGCCGCTAGCGGCAGGAGGCGTACATCGCCTTGAGCTCGCGCCCGCGCAACAGCAGAAGCCGCGACGTCAGGCCGCCGCGGCGCTCGATCCAGCTGCGCACCGGAGTGGGGTAGGTCTGCAGCACCAGCTTCGACGCCTCGGGCTCGGCATAGACGCGGCCGCGCCGGTCGATCGAACGGGCGGCGTGAAAGCCGAGCGAGGCGCGCCGCGTCACGCAGATGCGCTCCTCCGGCACGACGCTCAGCACCAGCGTGCAGGCCGACAAACAAGGGCCGTCGATCACGACGCGCTCGCCGGATGCGCGCACCTTCTCGAACAAGGCGAGGAACGGTCCGACCTCGCCGCCCGGCGAGGAGATGATGCGGACATCGGCACGCGCCAGCATGGTCGCGATCGCCCACAAGGCGATCGCGAGCAGCAGGGTCAGGATGATGCGCACTCGGCTCGGCATCGTCGTCTCATGCGTTCCTGCGTTGACCGCGCAACGTCGGCAGCCCGATTCCGGCGGCATCGAATCCACCGTCCACGGCCAGCACCTGCCCGGTGATGTAGCTCGATCGCTCGGAGCTGAGGAAGAAGATGGCTTCCGCGAGCTCCTCTTCAAGCCCGTAGCGGTTGAGCGGAATGGCATCGTGATAGTCGGCGCGGATCTCCGGCGTATGCACCGCCTTGGCCATCGCGGTCTCGACCGGACCTGGTGCCACCGCGTTGACGCGAATGCCGGCCGAGGCGAGTTCGACCGCGAGCTGCTTGGTCAGATGCGCGAGCGCCGCCTTGCTGGTGCCGTAGGCCGAGCGCAGCGTCGAGGCACGCACGGCTGAGATCGAGGTGATGTTGACGATCGCGCCGCCGTGCTCGCGCATCAACGGCACCGCCGCCCGCGTACACAGGAACGGCCCGGTCAGGTTGACGTCGAGGATGCGCTGCCAGTCGGTCTCGCTGGTTTCCATGATCGGCGCGAAGCGGGCGACGCCGGCATTGTTCACCAGCGCATCGAGGCGGCCGAACCGTCCGTTGATGCGCTCCAGGGCGTCGGCCACCATCGCCGCATCCGAGACGTCGCAATGCAGCGCGAGGGTTCGCTGGGGGCAGTTGAGCGCTGACGTGGCATCGTCGAGCAGCTTCGTCTCGATGTCGAGCAGCGCCACGCGCCAGCCCTCGTCCAGAAATCTCTTGGCGGTCGCCAGTCCGATGCCGCGCGCCGCCCCGGTGATCAGGGCGACCTTTTCGCTCGTCGTCGTCGGTAATTCCGTCACGGCAATCGGCTCCCTTGGCCGGCGGCCCGGCTCTTGCTCTTGTGGTTGCTAATACGGCCTTCCTAACGCGTGGTTCCTAACACGCGCGGTGCGGAGCCGCTGTGAAGGCCGTCACATTTGTCAGTGTGCGTTCAATCCAGCTCCGCCCCCCAGCGCAGCGAAGATCGCGGCCCTTGTCAAACAGCCAGGGGTAGTAACAGGCGCGCCGGTTCGCGTTCTCGCGGCGCGGCAGCGTCCGAGTCTTGTCGGTATCGGTGTCCCTCGCAATCGGAGGGAGCAGGGAAGGCCGGGAGCTCGCCGCCCCCATGGCCCCCGTGCGGAAAGAGTGCACGGGGCAGGAACCACAGGTTCGGCTGGGACATCCCGGCCCTCCCTGCGCGACGGTCTGACGGCTTATACGTGCTCTCCCCGGGGACCGGCTGTCTTGCCCCCGTTTTTGCCACAATGCGCACACGCACCGGACACGGCATCAGCGTCGGGATGCCAGGACCACACGATTTCGCCGTACGCGCCACGTTGTTCGTCTGCGTGTCCTCTTCTGAGCATGATCTTGTCGGAAAGCTGTGGCGCAATGGGCGTCGACAGCCTCCGGTTCCGAATCATGCTCCACGCTGCAACATCGACGCGTCCACCGCATCCCGCTCCCAACGTTCGTGACGACCGCGAAACGTCCCTCTCGATCGGCAGCAGGACATGGTTAAGAGACCAGATATTCTGGAAAAACGAAACGAGAAAATTTTTGCGGGAAGGACTGGACAGAGGTGATCGGCTTGAAAGTCTTCACGAAAAAAGCTCTGTGGCGCAGCGTGGAAGCGGTCGGAGCAGAGCCTTCGGGAAAGCTTTCCGTGGGGCATGCGACGGTCACGCCGCGGGTTGATTTGCCCGTCGGGTCGGCCTTTGGACGAATCCTGAACCCGTAGCGTAGAGTTTAAGAGTCTCGGTAGAATCGACATGGGCGGTCAGGTCATCAGCCACCGAATCATACCTTCCTTCCAAAGCACCGAGCCCCAGGCGCTGCCGGGCGGCTTGCTGCGCGCGCGGCGCGCGCTGCTGCTGTCCTGCGTCGTGCTCGGCCTTGCGGCGACCGGGGCTGTCTCGGCGGAGGTTCCGGCCGCGGCAAAACCCGCAGCCACGGAGCAGGCCGCCTCACCGCCACAGCCATCGCAATCGCAGACGTCGCAATCGCAGACGTCGCAGTCGCAGCCTGCACAATCCCAGCCGCCGCAGTCGCCGCCTCCGCAACAGGCGTTGCAGAAAACGGAGCCTGAGACGGTGGGACGGCCGGCGGAAGCGCCGACGCAGGGGCCCAAGGTCGTCCTGCCGTCGAGCGACCCGGCCAAGCCGGCCACGGCCGAGCGCAAGACCGACTCGCGCACCGCCGGCCGCGACACCAAGGATGGCAAGGACGCCAAGAACCTGTCGGTCCCGCAGCGGGTGCTGCCGGCCGACGTGGCGCAGATGATCGGCCGCAAGATCTGGCTCAATGAAGCCGGCGGCCGGCGCGACGCCATCACGTCGTGGAATGCCGGTGAGCAATTCGCCTCGCTCGGGATCGGCCATTTCATCTGGTACCCCGTCACGGCGAAGCCGCCGTTCGAGGAGGGCTTCCCGGGGCTGGTCGCGTTTCTGCGCAAGGGCAAGACGCCGCTCCCGGCCTGGCTCGACAAGAACCCGGTCCCGCCTTGTCCGTGGAACAGCCGGGCCGAGTTCAAGAAGAATTTCAACTCGCCGCAGATGCGCCAGTTGCGGCAGTTCCTGCTCGATACGATCGCCGAGCAGACGCAGTTCCTGGTGGCGCGCGCGCAGGGCGCGATGGACAAGATCCTGGCCAACACGCCCGACGGTGCCGAGCGCGAGCACATCGTCGCGCAATATTCGCGCGTCGTGCGCGCCTCCGACGACCTCTATCCGCTGATCGACTACATCAATTTCAAGGGCGAGGGCACCAATCCCGCCGAGACCGCGGTCGACAAGGAAACCGGACAGCGTCAGGGCTGGGGTCTCAAGCAGGTGCTGCTCAAGATGAACGGCACCACCACCGAGCCGAAGGCCGTCCTCGCGGAATATTCCGACGCCGTGCAGGTCGTCCTGCAGCAGCGGGTTCGCAACCTGCCCTCCAACCGCGTCTGGGAGGCAGGCTGGCTGCGCCGCGCCGAGACCTACCGCCGCCCGATTGCACAGCTCGAGCAGGTGCCCGAGCGACCGATGCGGAAATCATCGCGCTATAGGGCCGACAACACGCCGTTCTGAGGAAGATCGACCGGCGCGAGCCATTCGATCCACGCGGCTCGGCGCCGCTGCGAATCAGGTGTTGGACGTCCCGGCTTTGTTGGCGGCGACGATCTTCTGATACGCCGCCTGCAGCCGCTCGCCGACGCTTGGTCCAGCCTTCCTGCGCTTTTTCACGCCGAGATGAAGCTCGCGCAGCTCGTCCATGAACTCGGCCCACATCCTGGGCCCGCCTTCCATCAACAGCTTGGCGCGGATACCGAGCTCCTCCGACACCGGCAGATATTTGTATCCCCAGCCGGCCATCTGCGCGAGGATCGGCAACAGCTCGATGCCCTGCTCGGTCAGGGAGTAGATCCCCTTCTGCTTATGGCTCGGATCATCCTCACGGCTGATGATGCCGGCCGCGAGCAGCGTCTTCAGCCGGTCGGCCAGAATGTTCGAGGAGATGCCTTCCTCCGAGCCGGCGAGCAGCTCGCGATAGTGCCGGCGATTCCCGAACATCAGGTCGCGGATGATCAGCAGGCTCCATTTGTCGCCGACCACTTCGAGCGTGAGGTTGATCGGGCAGCCGGAGCGCTGAACGTCTGACATTGAAAACTCATCGGCGGAGTCGCGAATAACCGCTTGCAATATCGCATCGGTCCCGGCATTCTCAAACTGCTTGCAAAATGAAAGCAGTTAGGGAGGCGTGCTGCCGATGGCCAGGCTGGTGTTGTGGAACATGATGACGCTCGACGGCATGGTCGCGGGCGCGAACGGCGACATCTCCTGGCATGAGGACGTCTGGGGGCCCGAGCTGGAGCAGTTCTCCGAGGCGCAGCTGCAGGAGGCGGGCGGGCTGCTGTTCGGGCGGGTGACCTATGATCTGATGGCCGGCTATTGGCCAAAGGAGAGCGGCGTCATCGCCGACTTCATGAACCGCGTGCCGAAATACGTCGCATCACGTTCGCTCTCGCGCCTGGAATGGTCGAACGCGCATCTGCTGGCCCCGGATCTTGCCGCCGACGTGGACCGGCTGAAGAAGGGCAGCGTCAAGGATCTCTTCCTGTTCGGCAGCGCCGACCTCGCCTCAACGCTCATCGCGCATGATCTGATCGACGAGTTTCGCCTGGCGATCAATCCGTGCGTGCTCGGCGGCGGTGCGCCGCTGTTCAAGCCGGGGCAGGCGATGAAGCTCCGGCTGATCGACAGTCGCGCGCTGTCCAGCGGCGTCGTGATCGTGCGCTATGTTCCCGTGCGGGAGGTGTGAGCTTATGTCGGAGCGCGCGCGTCGCCTCCGATGCGAGAATACCGTGTCATTGAGACGCGACTGTCGCGCGGCGCACCCGCGTCCCTCGCCCCGCTCGCGGCAGCGCGATCGCCTTTGCCGAATTGGTCGCCAATTAGTTACTCCCGTCATGCCTGGGCTTTGTCCCGGGCATCCACGTCGTTCCGAGTGCGCAAGGCGACGTGGATGGCCGAGACAGGCGCGGCCATGACGACGTGGAAACAGACGGGCGCCACATGCAGAGCGCCACATGCAGTCGACACATGCGAGAGCTCTACCGCTTGCGAGGGCAGGTCGGATTGCCTTGCAAAACGTGATCCGGGTGAGGGGGACAGGTGTCTGGCCATTTGCACCATCCGTGCGTCTGCCCCTCACCCCAACCCTCTCATCCTAACAACGGGGAGAGGGAGCGCTCCGTCCTCCGTGTGGGAGCGGAGGCTCAAGCGAAGCTGTTCTGCGATGTCTTCATCAGGAGCGAACGATGTCTCTCACCCTTTATTACCATCCCCTGTCGTCATTCTGCTGGAAGGTGCTGATCGCGCTGTATGAGAACGACGTTCCGTTCACGCCGAAGCTGATCAACCTCGGCGATGCGGACGAGCGCGCGGCGTTCTTGAAGCTGTGGCCGGTCGGCAAGTTTCCGGTGCTGCGCGACGAGCAAAGCCGGCGCACGATCCCGGAGTCGAGCATCATCATCGAATATCTCGACCAACACTTTGCGGGTGCGACGCGCTTCATTCCTGAAGAGATCGATCTGGCGCTGCAGACGCGGCTGCGCGATCGCTTTCTCGATCTTTATCTGCACATGCCGACTCAGGCCGTCGTGTTCGACCGCCTGCGGCCGAGCGACGCCCGCGATCCGCTCGGCGTCGCCGATGCCCGTGCCCGGCTGCGCACATCCTACGCGATGCTGGAGGCCGAGCTGCCGCGGGACGGTTGGGCGATGGGTGAGCGGTTCACGCTTGCGGATTGCGCGGCGCTGCCGGCGCTGTTCTATGCCGACAAGGTGGAGCCTTTCGGTGATGAGCTGGCCACGGTGCGGGCTTATCTCGACCGTCTCAAGGCACGGCGGTCGGTGTCGCGGGTGCTCGCCGAGGCCGAGCCCTATTTCCACATGTTCCCGCAGGAGCCGGGCTGAGCCTGAGACTTCCAAAATAATCGCCGTGTCGTGTCGGCGGCACCGGGACCGGATCGTCTTACTGATGAGGGCAGGGGCCATCCTGCCCGACAGCATCAGGGAGAGTGACCATGCGGTTCATGGTGATCGTGAAGGCGACCAAGGATACGGAAGCCGGCATCCTGCCCACCACCGAGGAATTCGCCGCGATGGGCCGGTTCAACGAGGAACTGGTCAAGGCCGGCATGATGGAGGCGGGCGAAGGCCTGCATCCGACCGCCAAGGGTGCGCGGATCGACTTCTCGCAGGGCGAGGCGCGCGTGATGCGCGGTCCATTCGATCTTTCCGGCGATCTCGCCGCCGGCTTCTGGATCCTCAAGGCCGGCTCGCTCGACGCGGTGATCGAGCACATGAAGCGGGCGCCGTTTCCGAGCGGTCAGATCGAGATTCGCCGGGTCTATGCAGCCGAGGATTTCGGCGAGGCGTTCACGCCGGAACTGCGCGAGCAGGAGGAGCGGCTGCGGGCCCAGGGTTCGCAGCGCTGAATGAAGCCGACTCGATCAGGAAGGGAGAACGTGATGCGTTTCATGATGCTGATGATCCCGCTCGGCTATGAAAGCGCGCCGCCGGATGTGCAGCTCGATCCGGAGCGGGTCGCGGCGATGATGCGCTACAACGAGGCATTGAAGGATGCCGGCGTGCTGATCACGCTGGAAGGGCTGCATCCGCCGTCGATGGGTGCCCGAGTCTCGTTCGCAGGCGGCAAACCTGTGGTGACCGATGGCCCGTTCGCCGAGGCCAAGGAGGTGCTCGGCGGCTATTGGATGATTGAGGTGGCCTCGCGCGAGGAGGCGATCGCCTGGGCCAGGCAATGTCCGGCGTCGGACAACGAGATCATCGAGATTCGGCAGGTCCAGGAGATGACGGACTTTTCCGAAGAGGTGCAGCAGGCGGCGGCGGGCTTTGCCGAGCTGCCGCATGCCGGCCGGGCCGGATCATCCATTTCACAGCAGGAGGGAAGCGCAATGAGCGACAACAGCAACACCTATCTCGCGATCTTTCTCGGCAGCCGGACCAGCCCGGCCTGGAAGGCCTGGGATGCGCTGTCGGACGCGGATCGGCATACGCGTGAGCGGGAGGGCATGGCCGCGTGGCACGCCTGGGTCGACACCCACAAGGACGCCGTCGTCGCGATGGGCGGGCCGCTCGGCAAGACCAAGCGGGTCGGCCCGGACGGCATCAACGACATCACCAACCAGATGGCCGGCTTCACGGTCATCCGCGCCGCCTCGCATGAGGACGCCGCGAAGATGTTCGTGAACCATCCGCATTTTACGATCTTCCCCGGCGAGCGCGTCGAGATCATGCCGGTGATGCCGATTCCGGGTGGCTAGGCGGACGTGCGCGGATCGCGTGGCTGACGCCGCGCGATCCACCGCATCCGTTGCGATGAGCCGATTGGAGCGTTTGGCCGCGCTCGTCCGCTCATGTCAGTTGGGAAAATGCTCGACATGAGTCTCGGCGGAGCGGCCGAAATAGAGTACGCGGCGGCCGAGAAACGATACGACGTAGCCTGCGCAGCCGGCAGCTTTCGCCTTCTCGCTGAAGGCCGCGTAGCTGTAGTCGGCTGGATTGGTCTGCGCCCATCGGACGAGGTGCCCGATCACGGGAGCATCGAATGTGGATGCGACGCGTTCGACCGTCGGTCGCATCGCGAGTGTGACATGATCGCCGTCGGGCAAATACCAGGTCTGCGTGTTGCAGCGATAATCGACCGCGTAGCTTTCGAAGCCGGCTGCCATCAGCCGGCCCACGATGTCTGAAAAGCTGAGGCTTCCGTCATGGGCGGCATCGAGACAGGTCCTGGCGACGGCAATCTGGTCCGCGTCCATGTCGGCATCCTTTTTCCGAAACGATCGAGTTGAGTGGGCGGGTGACGTTCAGTCCACCGGCATGACCTTCAGGCCGCGGCTCTCGGCGAGGGCTTTAAGGATGCGACGGAGCATGTCGTGGTCCTCCTTCGCCAGCATGCCGAAATAGGCGGTGTCGTTGTCGTCGGCCAGGATTGCCAGCACCGGCACCTTGGCCTTTCCTTCGGCCGTCAGGGAGAGACGGTGCGCGCGCCGATCCCCGGGCGTCTCGGTCCTAATGATCAGACCCTTCATCAGCAGGCGGTCGGCAAGCTTGCTGATCGCGCCCTTGGTCATCCCCATCAGGCCAGCGAGAACCGAGGGGGACATCGGGTCCTGATCATAGAGCGTCCGCATGAACGCCCACTCCGCGACGGTCACGCCCTGTCTTGCCACCTTCCGGGCGAAGTCCTGCGACACCGCATTGGAGACCATGCGAAGCCAGAACCCGGTGTGATCGGCAAGCTGAGAGACGGCAAGCATAAGAGATCCTATGGTTGACTAGGAAACTATCCCCTACTTGTTTCCTAGTCAACTGTTTGCAGGCCTTCGAGTCGCTATTCCGGTGCACGTCGAAAACTCGCGCTGGCTTCTTTTCACCCCGCTCATGTAAAAGCCCTTCACATGAGCTGGCGCAAGGAAGAGCGCCGCGCCGAGCGCGGCTATCATCACGGCAACCTGAAGGAGGCGCTGCTGCAGGCGGCGCTCGACCTGATCGCGCAGAAGGGGGCCGCCGGCTTCACCTTCGCCGACGCCGCGCGCATGGCCGGCGTCAGCCCGGCCGCGCCGTACCGGCATTTCCGAGATCGCGACGAATTGCTGTCCAGCATCGCCCAGCGCGGCTTCGAGCAGTTCGAGTCGCAACTGTCGGCGGCGTGGGATGACGGCCGTCCCGATACGGTCACGGCGTTCGAGCGTGTCGGCAAGGCCTATCTCGCCTTCGCCCGTTCGGAGCCGGCATTCTATTCGGCGATGTTCGAATCCGGCGTGCCGGCGGATTCCACGGCGGGTCTCATGGCGGCCGGAGAGCGCGCTTTCGGCGTGATCCGCGCCGCGGCGGAGCGGCTGGCGGCGCTGGCGCCGCCGGGCGTGCCGCGGCCGCCGGCGATGATGATGGCGCTGCACATCTGGTCGATGGCGCACGGCATTGCCTCGCTGTTCGCGCGCGGCGATGCCGCCCGGCGCAAGCTGCCGATGTCGCCGGAGGAGCTGCTGGAAGCCGAGGTGCTGATCTATCTGCGCGGGCTGGGCTTCCCCACCGACCGCCGGCCGGCGCCGGCGTCGGGTGCAGAACCTCCGCCGCTGCCGGAGGACGACAAGCCGGCGGGCCCGTGGGGCCGGCCGAAATAAGGTTCAAGCAAACGCGAAAAATAATTCGGGCGGCGCGTCAGGCGGCCGCCTTGACAAAATCCCGGGTTGGTCTAGCTATGTAAATGTTATTTACATTCACACGGCATGGCGCCGCGAATGGAGAGGGAGATGGCCTACACCGCAGATGTCAATCGATGGCGCGGTTCGGAGGAGGAGCAGAGGTATCGGCCCCGCATGATGGAGTCGCCCTGGCATCCCGGCTGGATCGCCGTGACCGTGCTCGGCTTCATCATTTGGTGGCCGATCGGACTTGCCCTTCTCTTTTTCACACTCGGGAGCAGAAAGATGGCGTGCTGGAACGGCGGTGATCGCTGGTCGAACAAGATGGAGCGGATGCAGTGGAAGATGGACCGCATGCGCGACAAGATGGAGCGCCGCGGCTTCGGCTTCGGGTTCGCGCAGCCGGCCTCGAGCGGCAACCGCGCCTTCGATGAGTACCGCATGGAGACCCTGCGGCGCCTGGAGGAGGAGCAGCAGGAGTTCCGGGACTTCCTGACCCGCCTGCGCCACGCCAAGGACAAGGAAGAGTTCGACGCGTTCATGGCCCAGCACAAGCCGCGCCCGACGCCGCCGAACGACCAGCCGCAGAGCTGATCGCCTGCCGATCCTGACGCCGCAGGGCTTTCAGCCCCGCCCTGACGGCACGAGACGCCCGCTTGCGGTTCCCCGCTGGCGGGCGTTTTGCGTTTGCCCGGGTATCGCCGACCTGCGGCGGCTCGCCGCTGCCTGCACGGCCATGATCCGGCAAGGCCCTGATCACAAAGGCTCTATCTGGCTGGCCCGGCTGGACCTTTGACCTCGGTAGAACTCCGCGGTAACCCCGCCTTAACCCCGGAGGGGGTTTGGTTAAGGGGCGCTTACGGGCGCCGGAGCCCTTGTTTTGACACGTTGGCGGAGGAAGCAGGCCACTTGTGGCTTCGGCGGGCCTCTTAAAGCGATCAGTTCAGGGTTTTCTTGCGTAGGCGCAGTGCGCCGCGACGGCATCCGCCGTGGAACGGCAGATGCATGGTCCCGGGGTGCCCGGGATGGTTGGTTGAGAGGATACTGCGGATGGAAGGCGACTTCTCCCTGATCGCGCTGTTCTGGCAGGCGCATTGGGTCGTGAAGGGCGTGATGCTCGGCCTCATCACCTGTTCGGTCTGGGTGTGGGCGATCGCGATCGACAAGCTGTTCCTCTATTCCCGGACGCGCCGCTCGATGGACCGCTTTGAGCAGGCGTTCTGGTCCGGCGAGTCGATCGAGGAGCTGTATCGGGTGCTCTCGGCCAAGCCGACGCAGTCGATGGCGGCCTGTTTCGTGGCGGCGATGCGCGAGTGGAAGCGCTCGTTCGAGGGCCACGCGCGCTCCTTTGCCGGGCTGCAGATGCGGATCGAGAAGGTGATGAACGTCTCGATCGCCCGCGAGGTCGAGCGGCTGGAGCGCCGGCTCCTCGTGCTGGCCACGGTCGGTTCCGCCGGCCCCTTCGTCGGCCTGTTCGGCACCGTCTGGGGCATCATGACGAGCTTCCAGGCCATCGCCGGCTCGAAGAACACGTCGCTGGCCGTGGTCGCGCCGGGCATCGCGGAGGCGCTGTTCGCCACCGCCATCGGCCTGATCGCGGCCATTCCGGCGACGATTTTCTACAACAAGTTCTCTTCCGAGGTGAACCGGCAGGCGCAGCGGCTGGAAGGCTTCGCGGATGAATTTTCGGCCATCCTGTCCCGTCAGATCGACGAGCGGGGATGAGGGCAGGTATAGTGGCGTCGTGATCGTGAGCACCAGAACATGGGCATGAGCATGGGAAGCGCGTCCGGCGGCGGTGGTCGCCGCGGTCGGCGCAAGGCACCGGTGATGTCGGAGATCAACGTCACGCCGATGGTCGACGTCATGCTGGTGCTGCTGATCATCTTCATGGTCGCGGCGCCCCTGCTCACCGTGAACATCCAGGTCGACCTGCCGCAGGCGCAGGGTGGTTCGGCGTCGACCGCCGATGCCAAGCCGCCGCTCGAGGTCACCGTGAAGAAGACCGGCGGCGGTTGCGCCTCCAAGGTCGACGTCTATCTCGGCGAGACCCCGATTGCGATCGGCGAGCTCGGACCCAAGATCAAGGCGATGAAGGACGCCGGCGCCGGCGGCGCCGACAACGTCGTCAAGATCCGTGGCGACCGCGATGCCTGCTATTCCGACATGATGAAGGTGCTGGGCCTGGCGCGCGACGCCGGCTATCGCGCCAGCATCGTCGTGCTGCCGGAACAGGGCTCATGACGGCGAAAGACCTCATCCGGTTCGCTCGTACGCGCAAGGGCACGGTCCTCTCCGTGGCCTTGCACGTGCTCGTGCTGGGCTGGGGTCTGTTCAGCTTCTCCGCGCGCTCGATGGTGGCGCCGCCGGAGGATCTGGTGCCGGTCGACGTGATCTCGGAGGACAATACGTCCAAGGCCAAGGCCGGCGCGCTGACCGGCAAGAAGGAGGTCGCCAAGCTCCTGGCCGACAAGATCGGTGAGAAGAAGCCGACCGAAGACATCGTCGGCAAGGTTGATCCGAAGCCGGTCACCGAGACTGACGCCGCGCCGACGCCGCAGCCCAAGCCGGAAAAGCCGGTCGAGAAGAAACCCGACCCGCCGAAGCCGGTCGAGAAGCAGCCGGACACGCCCAAGCCGGTGGCCGAGAAGAAGCCGGAGCCGCCCAAGCCCGCGCCCGCCGAGAAGCCGAAGCCCGAGGAGAAGAAGCCTGACCCGTTCAATCCGGATCAGATCGCCAGCGTGCTGAACAAGGACAAGCCGAAGCAGCCGCCGAAGCCGCAGCAGACCGCGGCCGCCACGCCGGAGCCGCCGAAGCACAAGAGCGAACGCAAGTTCGACGCCGAGAAGATGGCGAGCCTGATCAATCAGAAGGATCCGACGCGGCAGGCGGTGACGGGAACGGAGCTCAATGCGAATGCGGCGCTCGGCTCGACGCGTGGCATGGCCGACAACAACATCGCGAGCTGGAGCGGGGCGTTCCAGACCGCGGTGCGACGTTGTTTCGGCTTTCCCTATAACGGTCAGGATGCGGACCTGTATGAGGCCGACATCGACATTCCGATGCGACTTGACGGAACTGTCGCGGGCGAGCCGAAGATTGTCGCAGTACGGGGACCGTCTCGGACGGTCGCCATGGCGATGGCTGAGAGCGCGAGGCGCGCCATCATCCAATGTCAGACTTACTCCTTCCTTCCAAAAGGCCAGTATGAATCGTGGAAGCTGATTCAGCTCCAGTTTGGTCTGAAAGATGCACGATGATTTCGAAATTCGGCTCCAAGGTTCCCATGCACTCAATTGCTAGAGTATCACGCCGCGGCTTCATCGCGGGTGCCGGCACGGCTGCAGCAGCTCTCGGATGGTCGGCTGCGCTGGCGCAGGACAAACGTCTGCGCATCGATCCAACCGATTTCAAGCCGATCCCGATCGCGATTCCGCCCTTCGTGCCGGGCGGTCCCGGAGATGCCGACGTCGCCAACGGCATCTCGCAGGTCATCACCAACAATCTCAAGCGCAGCGGCTACTTTGCGCCGCTCGATCCCGCCGCGTTCGCCGAGCGCATCACCAATTTCGATCAGGTGCCGCAGTTCGCGAGCTGGAAGCCGCTCAGCGTCCAGGGGCTGCTGACCGGCCGCGCCACCCGCCAGGGCGATGGACGGCTGAAGGCCGAGTTCAGGCTGTGGGACGTCAATTCGGGGCAGCAGTCGGCAGCCCAGCAATACGTCACCGCGCCGGAATATTGGCGGCGGATCGCCCACATCATCTCGGACCAGATCTACACCACCCTGCTCGGCGAGAAGGGCTATTTCGACAGCCGCGTCGTCTTCGTCGACGAGAGCGGGCCCTCGGATCGCCGCGTCAAGCGGCTGGCGCTGATGGACCAGGACGGCGCCAATGTGCGCTATCTGACGCGCGGCGCCGACCTCGTGCTGACGCCGCGCTTCTCGCCGTCGAGCCAGGAAATCACCTATATGGAGTTCGGGCAGGGCGACCCGAAGGTCTATCTGTTCAACATCGAGACCGGCCAGCGCGAGATCGTCGGCAATTTTCCGGGCATGTCGTTCTCGCCGCGCTTCTCGCCGGATGGCCAGCGCATCATCCTGAGCCTGCAGCAGGGCGGCAATTCCAATCTGTTCGTGATGGACCTGCGCTCGCGCACCACGACCCGCCTGACCGACACGCCGGCGATCGACACCTCGCCGTGCTACTCGCCCGACGGCAGCCAGATCTGCTTCGAGAGCGATCGCGGCGGCAAGCCGCAGATCTACGTGATGTCGGCCAGTGGCGGCGGCGCGCAGCGCATCTCGTTCGGCGAGGGCAGCTACTCGACGCCGGTGTGGTCGCCGCGCGGCGACTACATCGCCTTCACCAAGCAGGGCGGCGGCCAGTTCGCAATCGGCATCATGAAGACCGACGGCTCGGGCGAGCGCATCCTCACCTCCGGCTTCCACAATGAGGGCCCGACCTTCGCGCCCAACGGCCGCGTGCTGATGTTCTTCCGTGATCCCGGCGGTACCGCCGGCCCGTCCCTCTACACCATCGACGTCTCCGGTCGCTTCGAGCAGAAGGTGCCGACGCCGGGCTACGCGTCGGATCCAGCGTGGTCGCCGCTATTGTCGTAACCCGAAGGCGGGCCCGCTCCGGCGTGCTCACGCTTCGGTGGACATGATTTTTCGAGTCGCGCGATGCGTGTTGTTGGAAAAATTGGAACCATTCGTTGCAGGAACTGGGTAGGGTTTGCCTAGTTTGCTGAATTTTCGGCGGTTTTTGTGTGCTCCTGCGCTGCGGCAACGCTCCGCTAACGATGTTCCCTCAGAAAGACTTCACCTGCGAACGGTAATGTTTGCGCACCGAACAGGACGCGTGCGCACGAATGCAGCTTGCTAGTCAAAACGGAGAAGACGATCGAAAGTTGTCGCCTGCGATCCAGGCGGCTCTCGTCGACTCTCTCTTCCAGGATCCCGGCCCGATGTTTGCCGGCGCACTCTGCGCCGCCATCGCCGCCGTCATGACCGCCGTCAAGAGCGGTGATGCCAACCTATGGCCCTGCGCGGTCATACTCATCGTCGTCGGCGCGCTCCGCTCGCTCGACATGCGCTATTACCGCCATCTGTGCGATGCCGGGCGGCTCACCCAGGAAGCCGTGGCGCGCTGGGAGATCCGCTATCAGATCGGCGCGATGCTCTATGCGGTCGTGCTCGGGGTATGGTGCGTCGTCGCTGTCGCCGACAATGGTGATCCGGTCGTCCACCTGATCGCGATCTCGGTCACGCTCTGCTACATGTCCGCCGGCGCCGGCCGCACCTATGGCCGGCCCTGGATCTTTCACGTCCAGATCCTGCTCGCCTGCGGGCCGCTTGCGCTGGCGCTCGCGCTGCACGGCAGTCCCTATTACATGGGGATGGCGGCGTTCTGCGTACTGTTCTTCCTGTCGCTGAAGCACATCTCGACCAATCTGCAGCGCATCTTCGTGCAGGCCTTCGTGGCGCGCGAAGGCGAGGCTGCGCTGGCCAAGCAGTTCGACACGGCGCTGAACAACATGCCGCACGGTCTGTGCATGTTCCGCCCGGACGGACGCCTCGCGGTGATGAACCATCGCTTCGGCCAGATGATGGGCCTGCCGGAGGACACGCTGCAGCGTGACGGCAAGGCGGCCGACATCATCAATGCCTGCGTCATCTCCGGGACGATCTCGGCCTCGAGCGGCCGGATGATTCTGTCCGAGATCGAGAACACCAAGACGCACAACATCATCACCAGCGACCCCGACGTGGTGCGCGACCGCTCGCTGTCCTGGACCTTCCAGCCGATGGCGGATGGCGGCGCAGTGGTCCTGCTCGAGGACATCACCGAGCGGCAGAATGCCGAGGCGAGGATCTCGCACCTGGCGCGCTATGACGAGCTCACGACCTTGCCGAACCGGGTCAGCTTCCGTGACGAGATCGAGCGCCTGCTCAAGATTCCGCAACGCCATGGCGAGTTGTCGGCACTGCTGTTCGTCGATCTCGATCGCTTCAAGCAGGTCAACGACACGCTCGGCCATCCCTGCGGCGACCAGCTGCTCTGCGCCGTCTCCGAGCGGCTGCGCGACATGCTCAGGCCTGAGGATTTCGTCGCGCGCTTCGGCGGCGACGAGTTCGTCGTGTTCCAGCGCAACATCCGTTCCAACGACGACGCCGCCGTGCTGGCGCGGCGCATCGTCGATCAGCTGAGCGAACGCTACAAGATCGACAATCACCTGGTCGAGATCGGCGCCAGCGTCGGCATCGCCATGACGGCGCCGGGGATCAGCGCCGACACGCTGCTCAAGAACGCCGACATGGCGCTCTACCGGGCGAAGGCGGAGGGACGGGGCACCTTCTGCTTCTTCCGCGACGAGCTCGCCCAGACCGTCGAAGCGCGCCGCATCCTCGAGCTCGACCTGCGCAAGGCGCTGGCCAATGAGGAGTTCGAGCTGTTCTATCAGCCGCTGGTCAATCTCAAATCCGGCAAGATCTCGACCTGCGAGGCGCTGTTGCGCTGGAACCATCCGGTGCGCGGCACGGTGTCGCCGGTCGACATCATCCCGGTTGCCGAGGACATGGGCCTGATCGTCGATCTCGGCCGCTGGATCCTGCGCAAGGCCTGCCTGGAATGCATGAAGTGGCCGGAGGCGGTGAGCGTCGCGGTCAACTTCTCCCCGCAGCAGTTCCATCAGCGCGACGTGCTGAGCGAGGTGCGCTACGCCCTCGAAGTGTCGGGCCTGCCGCCGCACCGCCTGGAGATCGAGATCACCGAATCCTCCTTGTTGCGCAACACGCAGCTGACCCACGACGTGCTGTCGCAGCTGCACATGCTCGGCGTCAGGATCTCGCTCGACGACTTCGGCACCGGCTATTCGAGCCTCAGCTATCTGCACAACTTCCCGCTGGAGAAGGTCAAGATCGACCGCTCGTTCCTCGAGGGCATCGACAGTGACCGGCCGCTTACGCTGCTGCGCGGCGTCGCCCGGCTGTCGGCTGATCTCGGTATGTCGGTCGTCGTCGAAGGCATCGAGACCAACGAGCAGCTGGAGCTGATCAGCGTCGACGGCACCGTCACTGAAGCTCAGGGCTATCTGTTCAGCCGCCCGGTGCCCGCAGTGCGCATTCGTCAGCTCCTGAACGCCTCTCACGGGCGGCGATCCGCGGATGAGCCGATCCCGGCCCTTGCCGCCACGCGCTCGATCGCCTGATCTGCCCTGAGCTCAGGGCATGGCTGCGGCTGCAGCCATGCAGGACAACCGCACGTCGTATCATGCGAGGGCAGCGGGCGCGTATGCCAAGCGAATTCGTTTCGTATTGATACGCAGCTGATCTGAAGCGATCCTCTCCCGTCATGTCGCTCCCCCCGTAAGTCACGGTTGCGGCACCGGGATTCTACGTGCCGTTAACTGTGTACCGCCGAAAGCTTTGCATCCGAATTAACGCGCTGTTAATCTCACAACTGCTCGCAGGAGTTGTGTGAAAAGGGGTTGCGAATGAAGTCGGCGGCTAGAGTGACTGCCGTTGCTGATCAGAAGTTGGATGCGCTCGAGAACGTGGACTATCGGCTGGCTCTGACTGCTGAGGACAAGGACGAGATCTATCGGCTGCGCTACCGGGCCTATCTGCGCGAAGGCGCCATCCTCCCCTCGGCCAGCGAGCGCGTCACCGACGAGTACGATGATCTCCCCAACAGCTTCATCTTCGGCGTCTACGTCAATGGCGAGCTCTACAGCTCGATCCGCATCAGCGTGCTGAATTCGCAGTGGCGCAAGTCGTTGTCGTCGGACATGTTCGCCGACCTGCTGCATCCCGAGCTCGATCGCGGCAAGGTGATCATCGACCCGACGCGGTTCGTCGCCGACTATGAGAAGGCCCGGCTGTTTCCGGCGCTTCCTTACGTGACGGTGCGGCTCGGCTACGTCGCCTGCGCTCATTTCCACGCGGACATCGGCCTCGCCAACGTGCGGCCGGAACATCGTGCCTTCTACAAGAAGGTGTTCCTGCAGGAACCCTGGGGTGAGCCGCGGCTCTACTCCGGCCTGACCAAGCCGGTCGGCCTCGTGGCGGCGCACTATCCCAGGATCCGCGACCGTGTGTTCCAGCGCTTCCCGTTCATGCGCTCCAGCGCCTTCGAACGGCGGATGCTGTTCGATCGTCCGACGCCGGACGCCTTCTCTGATTCGTTTCGCATTCAGCCGGTCGCCAAAGCCGGCTGACCACGTCTGATTTGACCAAGACGGCGCCGATCGTTCCCAAGATGAACGGGCGCAGGGGCGGGCGCGCAGCCCGTTTCGCGGCTTTGACGCAAAAATCAGCGAAAAAGCGCCGTGCTGCAGGCGCGCGGCCGCTTGCCTTCACCCTGGCGCCACATTTACAACCCATTAACCATCGCGGTCGCTTTTTCGGGTTTCGTTAGCATTTGACGGGGTTCGGCAAGACCCCATCAAGGTTGACGGAACGTTCGCTTAACCATCGCCCTGTAGACCGGATGGCAGTCTAAGAACGTGAGCGTGGAGGCTCCCGGAATGAAATATCAGATGCGTATCCTCCAGGGATTGAAGTTGGCCGCCGTGCTCGCGGTCGCGCTGTCGATGGGCGCGTGCGCCAACAAGAATCTCACCGGGGCAGATGGTGCGATGGCAAGCGCTGCGACTCCAGGCAGCCAGCAGGATTTCGTCGTGAACGTCGGCGATCGCGTCTTCTTCGAGAGCGACCAGACCGATCTGACGCCGCAGGCGATCGCGACCCTGGAAAAGCAGGCGCAGTGGCTGCAGAGCTATCCGCGCTACAGCTTCACGATCGAAGGCCACGCCGATGAGCGCGGCACCCGCGAGTACAACATTGCGCTCGGCGCGCGCCGCGCGCAGTCGGTCCGCAATTTCCTGGCCTCGCGCGGCATCGATCAGGGGCGGATGCGCACCATCTCCTACGGCAAGGAGCGGCCGGTCGCGGTCTGTAACGACATCTCGTGCTGGTCGCAGAACCGGCGCGCGGTCACCGTGCTGAACGCCAGTTCATAAAGCTGAACGGATTGTTTGCTGACGAAGCCGGCGTCGCCACCGACGCCGGCTTCGTTGTTTTGTCTTCATTGTTTTGTCTTCGCTCGAACGTCATTTGTCTGTATGGCCGTTCTGACGTAGAGCCTCGCGTTCAGGGTTATTATTTCCAACGTCTCGCCGATCCGGTTGTCAGGGCAACATGTCGTTCATGTTTCTTTCCAGGAGCGTCGCCGCGGTTCTCGCAGCGCTCGTCGTTTTCTCGTGCCAGGCCTTGTCGTCGCGGGCGCTCGCCCAGGTCGACGACGACCCTGAGATCCGCATTCAGCGGCTCGAAAACCAGCTCCGGCAACTGACCGGGCAGAACGAGGAGCTGCAATATCGCAACCGCCAGCTCGAGGAGCGGCTGCGGCAGCTGCAGAGCGGGGCCCAGCCAACCGCGCCTGCACCCCAGCCAAGCGCGGCAGCGCCGCCAACCCAGCTCTCTCCCGGCTACGGGCAGCCGGCTCAGCCCGCCTATGGCCAGCCGCAATACGGTCAACAGCAGCAGGCCTATCCGCAGCAGCAGCCAGGCTATGCGCCGCCGCAGGCCGCGGCTCCCGCACCGATCGCCCAGGACCCGCCAGCCGCAGGCGTCGGCGTCCGCCGCCGCGGTGATGCGTTCGACCCCACTCAGAACCCGGCTGCGCCGGGCGCACCGCAGGCGCTCGGCGGCGGCCCGCTGCCGATCCAGCCCGGCGGCGGCCAGCCCGTCGGTCGTCCCGCCGCCGACCCCGCAATGTCCGCCAACACCGCAGGTGGCCGCTATCCGCAGGGCGCGCCGGTCGCTGCGCCGGGCGCCGGCGGCCTCGAGACCGCGCCGCCGCGGCAGACGCCGCGCGACGAATACGATCTCGGCATCGGCTACATGCAGCGCCGCGACTATGCGCTGGCCGAGCAGACCATGCGCAATTTCACCCAGAAATATCCCAACGATCCGATGATCGGCGACGCGCAATACTGGCTTGGCGAGAGCTTGTACCAGCGCCAGCAATACCGCGATGCCGCCGAGATCTTCCTCGCCGTAACGACCAAGCACGACAAGTCGTCGAAGGCGGCGGACGCGCTGCTGCGGCTCGGTCAGTCGCTGGCGGCCCTGAAGGAGAAGGAGGCGGCCTGCGCCGCGTTCGGCGAGGTGACACGCAAATATCCGCGCGCGTCGGCCGGCGTGAAGAGCACGGTCGACCGCGAGCAGAAGCGGGTGAAGTGCTGACGGCGACCTCGCGCGGCGGTGCCATCCGGAGCGTCGACCGGCGGGCATGTCCGCCGCTGCCGGAGTTTGTTGTTCCGGCGTCCCGCGCCTAATGTCCGCTGCCATGGCAGCAAGCAAGACCGCGCAGGACCAAGCTTCCGAGGACGGCGATCCGATCTCCGCAGCCGAAGCCGAGCGCCTGTTCGCACCGCTCGCCACTGCGCCAGCGCTCGTGCTTGCCGTCTCCGGCGGGCCCGATTCGATGGCGCTGATGTGGCTGGCGGCGCGATGGCGCGAAGCGCGGACCGACGGCCCGCGTCTTGTCGCGGTCACGGTGGACCATGGTCTGCGCCCCGAGGCGCGGCGGGAAGCGCAGATGGTCAAGCAGATCGCGCGGCAGCTCGGGATGGCGCATCGGACGTTGCGCTGGAGGGATGAGAAGCCGGCGGCCGGAATTCCCGAAGCGGCGCGCCGGGCGAGATACCGCCTGCTGGCAGCGGCGGCGCGCCGGGCCGGCGCCAGCCATGTCGTCACGGCCCACACACGCGATGACCAGGCAGAGACCGTGCTGATGCGGCTGCTGCGCGGCAGCGGCATCGCCGGGCTCGCGGCCATGGCGGCGATCAGCGAGCGCGACGGCATGCTCCTGGCGCGGCCGTTGCTCGCGCTGCCCAAGGCCCGCCTCGTGGCGACGCTTCGCTCCGCCGGCGTCCTGTTTGCCGACGATCCGACCAATCGCGACCTCGCGTATACGCGGCCCCGTCTGCGGGCGCTGATGCCGGCTCTGGCTGCCGAGGGTGGCGATGCGCGGACGCTGGCGACGCTCGCCGCCCGCCTCGGCCGCGCCAATGCCGCGATCGAGCTCATGGTCGATGGCGCCGAGAAGCACGTCACGCTGCTCGGGGCTGGCGCCCGCGCCGGCGGGCCGGATCAGGGACAGATGTTCGAGCCGCGCGCCTTTGTCGCACTCCCGGCGGAAATCAGGCTGCGCCTGCTGATGCGCGCCATCAATCGGGTGGGAACCGAAGGTCCAGTGGAACTCGGCAAGGCGGAAGCCCTGCTCGATCGCCTGGACCGGACTCTTGCGGGGACCGGAGGCGGTGGTACGCCGACGTCGGGCAGGCTAAAACAGACGCTGGCAGGTGCGCTGGTAAGCACGACGCGCGATGCGATCCGGATCACTCCCGCGCCGCCTCGGCGACCGCGCGGGACCTCGGGCGGACGATAGGTTTCGCGGACCCTTAACCACCTGCCTCGGCGGCGCTTTCCCGCGCCATTTTTTAAGCGGGAATCGGGCTAGGATGCGTTAAATAGTCCTGTCTGGTTCCCTTGGCATTGGTGCGAGTGGTACCTAGATTACGAAGCGGTCGACCGGGGGATTCCCTCGTGGCTACCCAGGGATGAGTCCGAGGATAGACGGCCGCGATCCGCGCGACCACGAAGGAAAATCGATGAACGCCAATCTGCGCAATTTCGCCCTTTGGGTCATTATTGTCCTGTTGCTGTTGGCGCTGTTCACACTGTTTCAGAATCCGGGGCAACGTGCGTCCTCGACCGACATCAACTTCTCGCAGCTGCTGACCGAGGTTGATCAAGGCAACGTGCGCGACGTCGTGATTCAGGGGCCGGAGATTCACGGCACCTTCAAGAACGGCTCGTCGTTCCAGACCTACGCGCCGAGCGATCCGAATCTCGTCAAGCGTCTGTACGACGCCAAGGTCAACATCCAGGCCAAGCCGCCGGGCGACAACGTGCCGTGGTTCGTGTCGCTGCTGGTCTCCTGGCTGCCGTTCATCGCGCTGATCGGCGTCTGGATCTTCCTGTCGCGGCAGATGCAGGGCGGCGCCGGCAAGGCGATGGGCTTCGGCAAGTCGCGGGCGAAGATGCTGACCGAGGCGCATGGCCGTGTGACGTTCGAGGACGTCGCGGGCGTGGACGAGGCCAAGCAGGATTTGCAGGAGATCGTCGAATTCCTGCGCGACCCCGGCAAGTTTCAGCGGCTCGGCGGCCGCATCCCGCGCGGCGTGCTGCTGGTCGGCCCTCCCGGCACCGGCAAGACGCTGATCGCGCGCGCCGTCGCCGGCGAAGCCAACGTGCCGTTCTTCACCATCTCGGGCTCGGACTTCGTCGAGATGTTCGTCGGCGTCGGTGCCAGCCGCGTCCGCGACATGTTCGAGCAGGCCAAGAAGAACGCGCCCTGCATCATCTTCATTGACGAAATCGACGCCGTCGGCCGTCATCGCGGCGCCGGCCTCGGCGGC
Organism: Bradyrhizobium sp. SZCCHNS2022; assembly: GCF_032377575.1. Lineage (NCBI taxonomy): Bacteria > Pseudomonadati > Pseudomonadota > Alphaproteobacteria > Hyphomicrobiales > Nitrobacteraceae > Bradyrhizobium > Bradyrhizobium sp. SZCCHNS2022. The sequence continues at coordinate 6,777,853 of NZ_JAUHHZ010000001.1, forward strand.
GGCAATGACGAGCGTGAGCAGACCCTCAACCAGCTGCTGGTCGAGATGGACGGCTTCGAGGCCAATGAGGGCGTGATCCTGATCGCCGCCACCAACCGGCCCGACGTGCTCGACCCGGCCCTGATGCGTCCCGGCCGCTTCGACCGCCAGGTCGTGGTGTCCAACCCGGACATCATGGGTCGCGAACAGATCCTGAAGGTCCATGTCCGCAAGGTGCCGCTGGCGCCGGATGTCAACCTCAAGACGATCGCGCGCGGCACGCCCGGCTTCTCGGGCGCCGACCTGATGAACCTCGTCAACGAAGCCGCGCTGACCGCCGCCCGCCGCAACAAGCGGATGGTGACGCAGGCCGAGTTCGAGGAGGCCAAGGACAAGGTGCTGATGGGCGCCGAGCGCCGCTCGATGGTCATGACCGAGGAAGAGAAGATGCTGACCGCCTATCACGAGGCGGGCCATGCGATCGTCGGCCTCAATGTCCCGAGCCACGACCCGATCCACAAGGCGACCATCATTCCGCGCGGCCGTGCGCTCGGCATGGTGCAGTCGCTGCCCGAGGCCGACCGTCACTCGCATACCCGCGAATGGTGCGTGTCGAAGCTCGCGATGATGTTCGGCGGCCGCGAGGCCGAGGTGCAGAAGTTCGGCGCGGAGAAGGTGACGAACGGCGCCACCGGCGACATCCAGCAGGCCACCAACCTCGCCCGGGCGATGGTGATGGAATGGGGCATGTCCGACAAGCTCGGCCGCGTCCGCTACCAGAGCAATGAGCAGGAGGTATTCCTGGGTCATTCGGTGGCGCGCTCGACCAACATTTCGGACGATACGGCGCGCCTGATCGACTCCGAGATCCGCGGCCTGATCGAGGCCGGCGAGCTCGAGGCACGGCGGATCATCACCGAGAAGCGCGAAGATTGGGAGACCATCGCCCAGGCGCTGCTCGAATACGAGACGCTGACCGGCGAGGAGATCCTCGATCTGCTCAAGGGCAAGAAGCCGAACCGCGAGTCGGCGATTGAGCCGTCGACCCCGCGTGCCTCGGCCGTGCCGCCGGCCGGCAAGCCACGTCCGCGGCCCGATCCGGATCCCGGCCTGGAGCCGCAGCCCCAGGCATAGGACGGGGCAGGGGATCAGCTTCCCTCGCGGTGCAAGATCAACGAGAACCAAGCGATGGCCCGGCTACAGCCGGGCTTTTCGTTGTCTGCGGATGGATGGCATGTTCAACCATCCGGCGAAGGGTGTCGCTTGCTGGTCAGGGCTTGTCGAACCAGGCCTTCCATTGCGGAACGGCGGTCGCGAACGTGCCGCGATGACTGGTCGGTCCGGTCGACACCGCCTCTACCTTGGTGTTGCCCGCGCCGATCGCCTGCTGGTAGGTCATCGCCAATCGGCCGAGGCCGGTCGAGATCGCCTCGTCGGTCTCGCCATAATAGTTGCGCACCGGCGTCTTGATGATCCAGCGATAGGCCTGGGTCTGCGCGACCAGGCGGCCATAGGCCGACGCCGCGAAATATTGCGCGTCGAAATACTCCGGCTTCAGCAGCTTGTGCAGATCGGTCGGGACATCGGCGACGTTGAAGGGCTCGCGCATATAGGCCTTGCGGGCGACCTCGTAATAGGTGTCGCTGATCACCGAGCGCGCCAGGCCCGGCACGGCGTAGTAGTTCTCGAAGGCGAACGCCGACAGGATGAACAGCGAGTTGACCCAGGAGGCGTCGTTGCTGCGCGGGAAGCTGAGGAAGCCGTTGAGTGCGACGAACACGTCCACCGGCGCGCTTGCCGTCGCCGCCGCTGCGACCGGCACGCCGGCGCTTTCGAGCTTCTCCAGATAGGCCATGGTCACGAAGCCGCCCTGCGACCAGCCGGCGATCGACAGTCTGGTGGCCGTCAGGTGCATATCGTTCAGCACGGCCCGGCTTGCGCGCAGCATGTCATAGGTCGCCTGCTGATGGCTGCCCTTGACCATGTAGCCTTCCGGCTCGCTCGAGGTCCCCATGCCGAAATAGTCGGCGCCGATCACCAGATAGCCCTGGCCCGCGAACTGCGCGATCATCAACTGCGTCTCGGGTGACTGCTCCGGGAACGAGGGCACCTCCTGTTTGCCGTAAACCGTGCCGTGCTGATACGACACCATCGGCAGACTCGTGTCGCTGATCTCGGGCACGGCCAGCAGTCCCGTCGCGCTGATCGGCTTGTTGCCGCGTTCGGGGACGACGGACGCGTAGGTCACGCGGTAGAGCCGGACGGCGTTGCGGGCCGGGGTGTAGCTGACCGTGATGCCGGCGAATTTCGGCGTGTCCACGGTCAGGATCTTGTTCAGCCGCTCCACGTCCCAGCGCGCCAGGTACTCGTAGGAGACATCTGACGTGACGCGTACCGCGGCCTTGTCCTGGGCGGAGCCTGCCGCCGGCCAGGCCAGGCAGAGCGCGAGGGCGATGATGATTCGAAGCATGGGCTTGAGAACTCCTGCGTGGCCGACCGTCAGTTGCGCCGGAGCTCTTTGCTACAGAGCGCGCGTAAATAATCGGTACGGCCGGCATCGTCCGCGTCTGCCAGGGCAAGCCCCGCTTAAGCCTTCTTCAAGCCTCCAGGCCTATGTCTCGACGGGAAATGCGCCCGGGTTGGCGCGGGCGAGGGTCAGATGGCCGACGATTTGGATGCCGCCGCGATCTCATCGCAGCGTCGTGCTGTTCCGGCGAGCCTGTTTGCCGTGTGCTTCGCGCTCGCCTGCATCAATGCGGCCTTCTTCCCCTCCGGGCTGCTGTCCGGCATCTGGATCTGGGGTGCGGACGGGCTCGGCATCCCCACCGATTTCGTCAACGTCTGGGCGGCCGGCAAGCTCGCCCTGCAGGGCCAGCCGGCGCTGGCGTGGGATTGGGACGTGCAGCGGCAGATCGAGCTCGATCTCCTGCGGCAGGATTTCCCGGGCTACTTCGCCTGGCACTACCCGCCGCCATTCCTGTTCGTCGCGGCGTTTCTGGCGCAGTTTCCCTACATCGTCGCGTTCGCCGGCTGGGCCTATGCGAGCTTCATTCCGTATGCGCTGGTCATGCGCGCGATCGTCGGCCGCGGCTTCGGCCTCGTGCTCGCGGCCGGCTTTCCGGCGCTGTTCTCCAACACCCTGGTGGGTCAGAACGGCTGTCTGACTGCGGCTCTCGTCGGCGGCACGCTGTATTGGCTGCCAGTGCGGCCGGTGCTGGCTGGCATCTGCCTCGGGCTTCTGACCTACAAGCCGCAATACGGTCTGCTGTTTCCGGTTGTGCTGATCGCCACGCAGCGCTGGACCGCCTTCGTCTCGGCGAGCGTGACCGCCATGGTGCTGGCGCTCGCGTCGTGGCTGGCGTTCGGGCTCGAGAGCTGGCAGGCCTTCATCCACTGGATGCCGGTGTTCTCGCAGGCCTTCCTGACCGAGGGCAAGGCGACCTGGTGGAAGCTGCAGAGCCTGTTCTCGCTGGTACGCTATTTCGGTGGCTCGGAGGCGCTCGGCTGGGCCTTCCAATGGGTGCTGACGGCTGCGGTCGCGGTGGTGCTGGTGATGCTGTGGCGCAGCCCGGTGCGCTACTCGCTGAAGGCGGCGGCGCTCGCCGTCGGGCTGCTGCTGACCACCCCCTATCTGTTCATGTACGACATGATGGTGCAGGCGATCGCGGTGGCGTGGCTGGTGCGGATCGGGCTCGGCGAAGGATTCCGTCGCTACGAGCTGCCCGTGCTCGGCTGCATCGCGGCGCTCCAGATCACCTTCATGCTCACCGGCATTCCCCTCGGCCTGGTCGCCAATTTGATGACGGGCGCCCTGGTGCTGGCCAGGGCCGGAACATGGTGGCGGCGGCAGCCGCTGCCTTCAGAGACCGTGCTCGCTGCGGCCTGACCGTGCCGCTGCCGTAGCGGAGGGGCATGATTCCCCTTGTCTTCTTTCCTGAACAAGTGTTCAGTTCTTCTGAGCCATTTGCGAGGATGGATCCTCCAAAAACACTGAACCAGCGTTCGCCGGGCGTTTCCTGGACGAACGCGTCCGGGACGAGAAACGCCATGGTCTACCGGCGAACCCATCAGGTCGTGAAGCGGCTGGCGGCCCGCCGCAGCGCGATTCTCGCCGCTGCCCGCGAAGCCGCGGCCGAAGGGGGCATGTCGGCCGTTCAGATCGCCCCCGTCGCGGTCCGCGCCAACGTCGCTGCCGGAACCGTCTACCGGTATTTTCCCTCCAAGGCCGATCTGATCTCCGAGCTGATCGCCGAGGTCTCGCGTGACGAGCTGACGGCGGTCCGGCGTGCCGCCGACGCGGCGCCTGGTCCGTCCTCGGCGCTGGCCGCGGCGGTCTCCACGGTCGCCGTCCACGTCCTGTCCCAGCGCAAGCTCGCCTGGGGCATTCTGGCCGAGCCGGTCGACGTCGACGTGACGGCGTCGCGCATCGCCAGCCGCCGCGAGATCGTCGGCGAGATCGCCTCGCGCATCGACGCGGCCGTCCGTGCCGGCCATCTTCCGGCGCAGGACACTCAGCTGGCGGCGACTGCACTGCTCGGCGCGCTGCACGAGGCCCTGGTCGGGCCGCTCGCGACCGACACGCTGGACGATCCCGCCAAGCTCCGGGACACCGTGCAGGCGGTCACCTTGCTGGCGCTGCGCGCGGTCGGTGTGATGGATGCCCGCGCCCGCGGCCTCGTGGTGCAGGCCGTGCTGCCGGTCAAGAGCCTGGTCGGCGCCTGAAGCATGATCCGGAAAACTGCGCAGCGGTTTTCCGAAAACATCATGCGCAAACGACAATCTGGAGCGCGATGACGATTCGCCCTGATCTCATCGCGCTTTAGCGCCGCGGCCGGCTGCGCTTAAGCAAGGATTCACGCCTCGCCGCCATGGTCGGGGGCGGCGCCGGGACGGCTGCCGCGGCTGCAATCCCAGGCGCATCTCACGACCGATGTCGATCGCACGCAAACAACTGGCGATGCCGCTCGTGATCGCCGGATCGGCGGGCGCCGGTGCCCTCTATGCCTATGTCGCCGGCGAGGACATCAACTGGGATTGGCAGAACTACCACGAGTATGCGGGGGTCGCGCTCGTCCAAGGCCGCTTCGATGTCGACGCCGCGCCCGGCGGCTTTCAGAGCTTCCTCAATCCGCTGATCTACCTGCTGCCCTATCTGCTCCGCCACGGACTGCCGGCGCCGTGGTGGGGATTGGCCCTCGGCGCGCTGCACGGGCTGAATCTCGCGCTCATCTGGTGGATCACGCGGGTGCTGCTCGGACGGACCGCCGATGCCGTCACGATCGCCGCGGCCGTGACCATTGCAGCTTTCAGTCCCATGGCCCTGTCCGAGGTCGGCACCAGCTTCGCCGACATCCTGACCGCGATCCCGATCCTTGCCGGGGTCGGGCTGATATTCAGCGATGACGACGAGCGTGGCCGGCGCTTCGTGCTGGCGGGACTGCTGATCGGCGCCGCCACCGGGCTGAAGCTCACCAACGCCACCTTGTTGATCGGCGCCGGAGTGTCGCTACTGCTGGTCGCCAGGCCGTTGCGCGCCATCCTCGGCTTTGCCGCGGGCAGCGCGCTCGCCGGCATCGTCACGGCCGGGCCGTGGGCGCTGAAGATGGCGCGCGATTTCGGCAGTCCGCTCTATCCGTTCTACAATTCGATCTTCCGCTCGCCGGACGCGCCGCTGGGCTCGATCGCGGATACGCGCTTCATGCCGCAAGGCGTGCTCGATGCGCTTGCCTATCCGTTCTACTGGGCGATCGGCCGGCACCCCTCGTCGGAATCGCCGTTCCGCGATCCGCGCTTTGCCGTCGTCATCCTGCTGCTGATGGCGGTCATCGTCACCGGCCTGTGGCAAAGGCGCGAGGTGCTGTCGCTGCGCGACCGGCGCTTCATCGTCTTCGGCTGGGTCAGCTATGCCCTGTGGATGCAGGCGTTCTCGATCCAGCGCTATCTGATTCCGCTCGAGCTGTTGGCGGCGCCGCTGATCGTGCTGCTGCTGACGCGCCTGATCGATGCATGGCGTGAACGGGGCGCGCCGGAGGGGCCGTCGCGAGGCGTGCAAGCCGTCACCGTCGCCAGCGCGCTGGCCATTGCGCTCGCCTCGCAGCCCAGCGACTGGACGCGCAGGCCGTGGTCCGATCCGTATCAGCCGCGGCTTGCGGCGGCCCTGCAGCGGCCGGCGGCGTTCCTGATGCTGCACAAGCCGCTCGGCTACCTCGTCCCGCTGCTGCCGGCCGGCTCGCGCTTCTATCAGCTGTCGGAGATCGTGGTCCCGATCGTCCCGGGAGGTGTGCTCGACCGCCGCATCCGCAGCGGCCTGTCCGAGCCGCTGCCCGGCGGCATCTGGGCCTTGTACTTCGCCAACAGCCGGGCGGACTATCCGCCGCGGCTCGAGCTGCTGGCCGACTACGATCTCAGGATCGACGAGTCCCGCCGTTGTGAGCACATTCCAGGCGTCGACGGCACCGACATCATGGCCTGTCCGGTCGTGCCCGGCGCGATCTCTGCGGCGCCGACTGCAGGCCTGAAGCCGGGCAGCAGGGCCGACTGATCAGCTCAGAGGCTGGCCTCGCTGGACGGCCCGACATAGGCGATGCGCACCATGTTGGTCGTGCCGGGCGTGCCGAGCGGCACGCCGGCGACCACGATGACCCGTTGGCCGGCGCGGACGAAGCCGTCGCGGAAGGCGATCGCGCCGGCGCGCTCGACCATGTCGTCCTGGTCGCGCGCATCTTCCGCCACCACGCAATGCACGCCCCAGACCACCGACAATCGTCGTCCGGTCGCCAGATTGGGCGTGATCGCGACCACCGGTGGCTTCGGCCGCTCACGCGCGACGCGGATCGCGGTCGAGCCTGACGACGTCCAGCAGATGATGGTCGGCAGATCGAGGTTCTCGGCAATCTGGCGTGCGGCTTCCGCGATGGCGTCGCCCGCCGTCGACTCCGGCTCGGGGCGCTGAGCTGCGATCACCGAGCGGTAGACGACGTCGCGTTCGACCTCCTCGCCGATCCGGTTCATGGTCGAGACCGCTTCGACCGGATATTTGCCGGCAGCCGATTCGGCCGACAGCATGATGGCGTCGGCGCCTTCGTAGACCGCCGTGGCGACGTCGGAGACCTCGGCGCGCGTCGGCACCGGCGACTGGATCATCGATTCCAGCATCTGCGTCGCGACCACGACCGGCTTGCCGGCGCGGCGCGCCAGCCGCGTCATCTGCTTCTGCAGGCCCGGGACCCGCTCCAGCGGCAGTTCGACGCCGAGATCGCCGCGCGCCACCATCAGCGCATCGGAGACGTCGACGATGTCGTTGAGCCGGTCGATGGCCTGCGGCTTCTCGATCTTGGACATCACGGCGGCGCGGCCGCGGATGATCTTCTTGGCCTCCAGAACGTCGTCGGCGCGCTGCACGAAGGACAGCGCGATCCAGTCGATGCCGATGTTCAGCGCCGCTTCGAGATCGGCCCGGTCTTTCGGGGTCATCGCCGACACCGGCAGATCGGTATCGGGCAGGCTGACGCCCTTGCGGTCCGACATCTTGCCGCCGATCACGACGCGCGTGACCGCGCGGGTTGGCGAGGTCTCCTCGGCGATCAGGCGCACCTTGCCGTCATCCAGCAGCAGGGCGTGGCCCGGCTGCAGGGCTGCCAGGATTTCCGGATGCGGCAGGTGAACCCGCGTCGCATCGCCCGGCGTCTTGTCGGAATCGAGCACGAAGCTCTGGCCGTTGTTCAGCTGCACCGGACCGCCGGCAAAGGTGCCGACCCGCAGTTTCGGTCCCTGCAGATCGACCAGGATGCCGATCGGCCGGCCGTAGCTCGCTTCGACGCTGCGGATCGTGGTGACCAGCTCCCGCAGCTTGTCGTGCGGGGTATGGCTCATGTTGATCCGGAAAATATCGGCCCCGGCCTCGAACAGCTTGCGAATCATCGCGCTGTCCGAGGAGGCGGGACCGAGCGTGGCGAGGATCTTGATGCGGCGCAGGCGTCTCATGGCTTGGGTGCTTGCCCCGAGGGCAGGCCGGAACCTGCGGGCGGCGTGCCCTGCGGGCCGTTGGGCAGACCAGGCATGTTGCCGCCCGGGCCAAGGGTGCCGGGAATGCCGGGCACACGCTGCTGCGCCGGCTGCTCATTGGCTTCGGTCAGCTGCACCGTCCAGGCGCGCTGGTCACCCGTGTCGACCTCGAAGAAGCCGGTACGGTCGAAGCCGCGGGCTAGGCAATTATCCGTGCCCTTGATGGTGAACTCCTTGTCGCGCGAGCACATGAAGGCCTGACCCGACCATTCACCGCCACGGTCATAATCCAGCGCGTAGATGTAGTAGTAGCGCGCGACGAGGGTGCCCTTGAGTAGGGTTTCGCAACTGCGAGAGGAAACGTTCCACCAGCCTTCGGTGGTCCAGCCCTCCGCATCCTTGTAGCCGAGGGCGATCCCGACCCGGCTGGAGGTGTTGTTGCAAAGCCGGAAGTCGGCTGCGGCAGGGCTCGATGACAGACAGAGCGCGACGAGCCCAAGCAGCGAAAGCAGTCCGAAACCGGGGCGGCGGGGAATGCGATGCAAGATGGAGGAGGTTTCAGGGATCATTGCGCGACGCTATATCAAACGATGATTGATGTCGCGCGACTTGGCTGCGGCTGTCAACGGCAAGGCGATTTCGTGGCGAGGCGGATGCGGTCGAGCGCTCGCGCCGATGAAGGTGCTGCGATATGGCCAAACCTGCGACGATGCCGCATCCTTTAGCAGACAACCGCCCCGGCGCGGAACAGGGAACCAAAGTGATGACTAAGCACAGCACCACCCGGACCGAACTCGAAGCTGCCGCCTTCCGCAGGCTGGTGGAGCATCTGCGAACGAGAACCGATGTTCAGAACATCGACCTGATGAATCTGGCCGGGTTCTGCCGCAACTGCCTGTCCAATTGGCTGAAGGACGCGGCGGACGCCAAGGGAGTGCCGATGACCAGGGATGAGAGCCGCGAGGCGGTCTATGGCATGCCTTATGACGAGTGGAAGGCGAAGCACCAGCGCGAAGCGAGCGCGGAGCAGCTCGAGGCCATGAAGAAGGTGCACCCGGGCCATTGATGCTCGGCGAAGGCGAGGCGCGACGAAGGCTTCGCGCCTGCGAATCGTGCGCTGCGCAGGATGACGGCCCAAACGCAAGCCGCGCGGCCGGCTTGCAGACGCTTCAGACGGTGCAGCCCAACAACATGTGGGCGCACTGTGGATGAGGGCGATGTCAGCTTGACGCAGGGCACGCCAGCTTTGAGGGTCGCGGCCAACACGCGCGCCCTGCCGGGCGCCTTCCTCGGACACATCAGTTCCACTCAGGAGTATCAGATGGCTACCCCCGCCGCCGCGAAGGACGACGACTCGCCCGCGACCCGCTTCGCCGTAGATCAGCTCAAATCGATCATTGAGCGCATCGAGCGGCTGGAGGAGGAGAAGAAGGCCATCTCTGAGGACATCAAGGACGTCTATGCCGAGAGCAAGGGCAACGGCTTCGACGTCAAGGCGCTGCGCACGATCATCCGGCTGCGCAAGCAGGACCCGAATGAGCGCCAGGAAGAAGAGAGCATTCTCGAGACCTACATGCAGGCGCTCGGCATGCTCTGACCGGTCGGTCGGTGAACGGGCTGATCCTGCCCTGACGTCGAATGCCCCCGCGCGCGATCGCCCGGGGGCATTCGTTTCAAGGACGTCAGGTGCGGGGCGTGCAGGCTTCGATCAGCGCAACGCTGCTGCGCGCATCGTGAACGATTTGGTTTCGAGCTTGATGATCGCGGGTCCGGTGAACTGGTCGTAGCTCAATCCCGGGGTCGGATCGGCGGCGAAGCTCATGGCCAGCGCGATCTGCGGCTTGACGAAGTAGCTGCGCATGACGGTCAGATCCGGATCGCCCATTTTCGTGACCGACATCGACGACGAAGCGCTCGGCGTCAGCATGATCGCGCGCATCCAGGTCGAATCGGGACCCTTGGAGGCCGCGAGCCGCGTTGCCATGGTGATCAATCCGTCCTGACCTTGCCCGCTTTTGGCGGCCGGCTCCGGGGCGGGAGCTGCACTGCGGGTCGCAGGACGGGAGTTGCGGACGGGGATCGCCGTCGTCGCCGTGCCGTTGCCACGCTCGGCAGGGGCGGGAGCGAAGGCCATGGCCTGCATCAGGCTCGCGGTTTGCGCCTGGTCGATCGCCGACAGCGCCCGCCGCGCTGTGATGGCGGCGACCTGCTCGGGCGTGGCCTGCTTGGGCGTCGAGGGGTTGTCACCCCAGAAGCCGCGCGAATTGATGATGTCGGCGACGCTTTGCGGTGCGCCGTCCCGCGGCACACCGGAGATCGCGCTCGTGGTCTCTGCCTTCGCCTCCGGCTTGGCGGCCATGGGCTGCGCGACCTGCGAATCAGCCGACGCCAGCTGCAGGGCGTTTGCGATCTTGCCGCGAGCCGTCGATGGCCTGTTGTCCGCGGAGCGGTCGGCGCTCCGATTGTCCTTGTCGGCGGCTTTGGCGGTCAGCGAGGCGGTCTGGACCGGCTTGGTCTCAGCCTTGCTCTCGCTCTCGCCCGACTCCTCGTCATCCTCGCTCGGACGTCCGCGGAACAGGCGGGCAAACAGGTTGGAGCGGCCGGATGACGCATCGTCGCCTGGACCGCGCTTCTCGATCTCGGCCTTGGCGACCTCATAGCCCTTGAGCGGCACGCCGTTGCTCGGGACATGCACGGTCTTGCCGTCCGGGAAGACCCGCGCCAACTGGTCGGCGGTCATGCGCGGCCAGTGGCGGATGTTGCCGGTGTCGAGGTGAACGAAGGGCGAGCCGGAGGTCGGATAGAAGCCGACGCCGCCGCGTTGCAGCCGCAGACCGGCGTAGCGGATCTGCTCGAGCGGCACGCCGGGAATATAGAAATCCATGGCGTGGCCGAGCATGTGCTGGCTGTGGCGGGCCACCCCGGAATGCGCCGAGCGGCGGCGCAGCATCGAATTCGTGGCGGGGGATCGGTACGACGAGATGATCTGGATCGGCTGCTTGCCGTCGACGTCGCGATAGACCTCCCAGAGGATGTCGAACAGCCGGCGGTCCATGACCGTCGAATCCTGGGTGCGCCAGTCGCGCAGGAAGTGGTTGAGCTTCTTCAGCGCGTCTTCGTCGTAGCGGCCTTCGCGCTTGAAGGTGACCGTCAGGTCTTCGCCGGAATGGGTGTGATGGAAGGACAGGGTGCGTGTTTCGTTGAGCGCTTCTGCGTCACGGACGGTGCCCGCTCCCAGCAGCAGGAGCAGGGAAGCGAGGCCGTAGCGGCAGACGGCGTTCCAGCCCGCTCTGGGCAGCGAACGCGATTGGCGCGCGAAAACAGACAGCAAGATGCAGCCCACCCCGTCGACGAGCGTTTACTCAGATACCCTCTTGCGGCCCGTCCGGCGGAAGAGAGAGGAAACGCTTACCTAAGGCGGGATGGTTAAAGGATACTCACCGACCCGCCCCCCAATTACCCTTAACATATACTCTTGAGTGTGGCGAAAAAGAGCCATCGAATCGTGGTTGATCATTGTGGTTAACCCAAAGCAAAGGCCCCGCCGGTGGGCGAGGCCTTTGATCTCAAAACGAAAATTTGGGTCGTGATCGGCGGCCCGATCAGCGCGTGAACACCCGGCGCGACGGGCGTCCGACCGGAGCAGGCGGCGTCGGTTGTCCACCGCCGCCGAACAGCCGTTCGAAGAAGTTCGGGCCGGATGAGCCGGAGGAGAAGCTGTTGTCGCTGACATTGACCGCGTTCGGCAGCGGACCCTTCGGCCGTGAATAGTTCGGCTGGGCGTGGGCGACGACGTTCTCGAGATCCTTGCCGCGGCTGTTCTTGAGGATCGAGATCATGGCGGCGTCGCGACCATAGACGTCCTTGCGGAATTGCAGCTTGCCGGCGTCGTCGACGAAGGCGGTCTGGTAGGTGATGTTGACCGGGATCGGCGTCGGGAATTTCAAGTCGATCTCGCTCCGCCCATACATGCTGCGGATGCGCTCGGGGGTGTAGCGCTCGTTCGGCATCGCGATGTTGAGCAGCACCGATGCGTATTGATCCGGATACTGCACGCGCATGCAGCCATGGCTGAAGGCGCGCTCGTCACGGGCGAACAGGTTCTTGTCCGGCGTGTCGTGCTGATAGACCAGGAACTTGTTCGGGAAGTTGAAGCGGATGCGGCCGAGCGCATTGGCCTCGCCAGGCGGCTGCGAGATGTGGATCGAGCCGTCGCGGGCGCGCTCGAGCTTGAGGCCCATGCGATCGAGCACGGTCGGATCCTGCTGCAGCGCCGGCAGATACTCGTTGTAGATGATCGACGGCGGCACGTTCCAGGTCGGGTTGACCGTGATGAACTTCATCGTCTCGCTGAGCAGCGGCGTCGCGTGCTGGCCGGGCTTGCCGGTCACGACGCGGGTGGTCCACACCTGCGCTCCGCGCTGCATGACCTTCAGCGTGTAGTCGGGAACGTTGAGGATCACATAGGCGTCGCCGAGCGACGGTGCGCCGAGATCGCGCGGCAGCCAGCGCCAGCGCTCCATGTTGACGATGACGGTGTCGATCTGCTTGTCCCGCTTCGGCGTATTCAGCGCCTTGACGGTGCGGTCGTCGAGCACGCCGGTCGGCTTGAGGTCGACGCTCGCCTGGAATTTACGCACCGCGGCCGCGACCTTGGCGTCATAGCGGATGTCGTCGGCGTTCTCGGTGAGGCCGAGCTTGGCGCGCAGCTTCGGCACGCGCGGATCGGACATCTGCGCCTCGGCCTCCGGCGCGTTCTTGCCGCGCGCGGGGGTGTATTTCAGCGGTTCGCCATCGTCGATGAGGACGGAGGGCCCATCCGCGCCGCCGCGCAACTCGGCGAGCTTGGCCTTCAGCAGCTTGTAGAGCTTGTGCGGCGGGTTGTAGCCCTCGAGCGCCGCCGACGCATCCTTGGCGGTGGTGACGTTGGCCAGCACCTCGTTCGGGTCGATCGGATGCTCGGGATACTGGATGTCCGCCGACACCTGCGACCAATGCATGCGGCCGCTCTGCGCCTGCCGCGCATAGTCCATCATGCTCTCGGTGAGCTTGAGGTCGGCTTCGGCCAGTGCGTCCGGCGCCGAGCCTGCGGCGGCAAAGTCCGGCACCGGATAGTCGGCGGGATTGAGGCCGTCGGAGGCCGCATCCTTCAGGCGCGCGATCACGCCCTTGGCCGCGGCGGTCAGGTTGCCGCCCTGGGTCCAGATCGGCGCGTAGTCGCGGCCGGTGTAGAACTTCTCGACGGCGGCGCGTTCGGCCTTGCGGTCGAAATACTTCGTTGCCTTGGTCGCGATCAGGTCACGCAGACGATCGGCGACCGGCTGGTCGGCGGCGGGAACGGTGCTGGCGGTCTTGGCCGGTTCAGGCGCAGGAGCGGTCGCAGTCGCAGGGGCCGCGGCGGGCGGCGGTGAGACAACGGTCTTCGCCGGATCGGCCGCGGGCACCGCCGCAGAGTCGAGCGGCTTTGTGGTCGGTTCGGACGGCTTGGCCTGGGCAGGCGAGACGGTGGCGGTGGTGTCGGGCTTGAAATCGCTGGCGGTCGGCGGCGGCACGTTGGCCGGCTCAGGGAACGGGATCGCCGCATCGATGGCCAGTTCGGCAGCATTGTTGCGAGGGGCGTCGCCCTGGGCGAGGGCCGAGGTCGCGGACACCGCGAGGAAGGTTGCCGCGACAGCCATCAGCACGCGGTCATATCCGCCACGGTTGGTCACACAATCTCGCATCATCAATCCCTCGAATGATCTGTCCCGCCAGGAACAGGGTCGGTAACAAGGTCGATCGCTGCCCGCCAGTTCCGGCTCAAGCACCGCTCGTGAGAATGGATCTCGCCGGTACGCAATGATTCACGCCCAAACGATACCCAAGCCCCTTTTCTGCGGCCAGCGCCACACGGGACAACTCACGACAAACTGACTCTTGGGAAACCCCGGCCAAACCGATCGTGCGTTTGTGCCACGCGTTTTTTCCTTTGTCTGTCACCGCAAGGCAACGGTTCAGATGTTCCAGTATTGCCGAGCCTTGCGGCGTTTTTCGGACAGCGGCGATCATCAGAGCGGCGGCGATTCCGTCGAAGGCGTCTCGCCATTGGCCTCGTCGAGCTTGCGGTACAGCGTCGAGCGTCCGATTTTGAGACGCCGCGCCACCTCGGACATCTGGCCGCGATAATGGGCGATGGAGAAGCGGATGATCTCGTGCTCCATCTCCTCCAGCGGGCGCACGTCGCCGCTCGCGGTCAGCATCGCCAGGCTGCCATGCGAGGGCAGGGGCGAGGGAGCAATGGGTACTTCGCTACCCGGCACCATGGCGGGCAGCGCCGGATGGAGTGGGCGCTCCACCGTCAGCGCCGGCAATGAATCCACCGGCGGCGCGTGGGTCGGGATGAGCGGGAAATCGGTCACGCCGAGCTGGTCGGTCTCGCTCATGACGACGGCACGATAGACGGCGTTCTCGAGCTGACGGATGTTGCCGGGCCAATCCAGCCGGGTCAGATAGGCGACGGCTTCGCCGCTGATGCCTGAAACGGCCCGGTTCTCCTCGGCGGCGAAGCGCGCGAGAAAATGCCGCAGCAGGTGCGGGATGTCCTCGCGGCGGGCGCGCAAGGGCGGGACCGTCAGCGGCAGCACGTGGAGGCGGTAGAACAGATCCTCGCGGAAATGACCGTCCTTGACGCGGTCGAGCAGGCGGCGATTGGTCGCCGAGATGATGCGGACATCGACCTTGACCGGCTTGCGGCCGCCGACCGCCTCGACGGCGCCCTCCTGCAGCGCGCGCAGCAGCTTGACCTGGGCGGTGAGCGGCAGCTCCGAGACCTCGTCGAGGAACAGCGTGCCGCCATGGGCTTCGACGAACTTGCCCATGTGACGCTCGGTCGCGCCGGTGAATGCGCCCTTCTCGTGGCCGAAAAGAATCGACTCCACCAGATTGTCCGGGATCGCGCCGCAATTGACCGCGACGAAGGGCCTCGTCTTGCGCTCGCTGGTGCCGTGGATGGCGCGGGCGAACAGCTCCTTGCCGACGCCCGACTCGCCCTCGATGAGAACGGGAATAGACGACGCCGCAGCCTTCTCGGCGATGCGCAGGATCGGCGCCATCGCTTCGGCACGGGTGATGATGTCGGCGAAGGTCAGCCGCCCCTCGCGGCTGTGCCGGATACGCTGCAATTCGCCTTTCAGCGCCGATGTATTCAGCGCGTTGCGTAAGGACACCTGAAGCCGCTCGATGCCGACGGGCTTGACCACGAAGTCCTGGGCGCCCGCGCGCATTGCCGAGACGACGTTGTCGATGCCGCCGTGTGCGGTCTGCACGATCACCGGAATCGAGATCCCGGCCTCGCGCATCTTCGAGAGCACCCCCATGCCGTCGAGGCCAGGCATCACGAGATCCAGGACGATGGCGTCGATCGGGGCGGCATCGGGATTGGTCAGCTTCTCGATGACGGCGTCGCCGGTCTCGACGACGACCGCCTCGTAGCCGCATTTTTGAACCATGTTCTCCACCAGCCGGCGCTGAACCGGATCATCATCGGCAATCAAAATGCTGGCAGCCATGGCTTTCCTTGCACGCTACGACTATCTGTCTCGAATCGGGGCACTCTCGCCGACGCCGATTAACGCAACCTTAAACCTCGCTGATCGGGATAAACGTTCGAACAACAGGTTACCCATCCGATGACCTCGCGCGCCTCTTCCGCCCTTCGCAAGCCCACCAGATCCGCTCCTCCTTCCAAAGCCGCCAAGGCCAAGCCGGCTAGCAAGCCGGCCAAGAAGCCTGCTGCCAAAACCTCGAAGCCCGCCGCCGCCAAATCCTTGCGTGGCGCTGCGGCCAAATCGTCTGCCAAGCCGGCGAAGAAGACGGTCGCGGCCAAGACGGGAATCGGAGCGCTGCCCGAATGGAATCTCGGCGACCTCTATATGGGCATCGACGCGCCGGAGATCGCTCACGATCTCGCGAAGATGGATTCCGAATGCGTCGCGTTTGAGACCGACTACAAGGGCAAGCTCGCCGAGCACGTCGCACGCGAGGATGGCGGCGAATGGCTCGCAGGCGCGGTGCGGCGTTATGAGGCGATCGACGATCTCGCGGGGCGGCTCGGCTCGTTCGCGGGTCTCGCGCACGCCGGCGACAGCGTCGATCCGGCGATTTCCAAATTTTACGGCGACATCTCGGAGCGGCTGACGGCTGCGTCGACTCATCTGCTGTTCTTCGCGCTCGAACTCAACCGCATCGATGACGCCGTGATCGCACGCGCGATGGAGACGCCTGCGCTCGGCCACTACCGTCCCTGGATCGAGGATCTGCGCAAGGACAAGCCGTATCAGCTCGAAGACCGTGTCGAGCAGCTGTTCCACGAGAAGTCGCAGACCGGCTATTCCGCCTGGAACCGGCTGTTCGACCAGACCATCGCCGGTCTGCGCTTCCAGGTCGGGGGCAAGGAGCTCGCGATCGAGCCGACCTTGAACTTCCTGCAGGATCGCGACGGCGCCAAGCGCAAGGCCGCCGCCGAGGCGCTCGCCAAGACCTTCAAGGCCAATGAGCGCACCTTCGCGCTGATCACCAACACGCTCGCCAAGGACAAGGACATTTCGGACCGCTGGCGCGGGTTTCAGGATGTCGCGGACTCCCGCCATCTCAACAACCGCGTCGAGCGCGAGGTGGTCGATGCGCTGGTCTCCTCGGTCCGCGCGGCCTACCCGAAGCTGTCGCATCGCTACTACAAGCTCAAGGCGCGCTGGTTCAAAAAGAAGAAGCTCGCGCATTGGGACCGGAACGCGCCGCTGCCGTTCGCCGCCAATGCGACCATCGCCTGGCCCGAAGCCAAGAGCATGGTGCTGACGGCCTATCGCGGCTTCTCGCCTGAGATGGCTGACATCGCGCAGCGCTTCTTCGATCAGAGCTGGATCGATGCGCCGGTGCGTCCGGGCAAGGCGCCGGGCGCGTTCTCGCATCCGACCACGCCGTCGGCGCATCCCTATGTGCTGATGAACTACCAGGGCAAGCCGCGCGACGTGATGACGCTCGCGCACGAGCTCGGCCATGGCGTGCACCAGGTGCTGGCGGCCAAGAACGGCGCGCTGATGGCGCCGACGCCGTTGACGCTCGCCGAGACGGCGAGCGTGTTCGGCGAGATGCTGACGTTCAAGCGGCTGTTGTCGGAGACCCGCGACGCCAGGCAGCGCCAGGCGCTGCTCGCCGGCAAGGTCGAGGACATGATCAACACGGTGGTGCGGCAGATCGCGTTCTATTCGTTCGAGCGCGCCGTGCACACCGAGCGCAAGAATGGCGAGCTCACCGCCGAGCGGCTCGGCCAGCTCTGGCTGTCGGTGCAGACCGAGAGCCTCGGCGAGGCGATCGAGATCAAGCCGGGCTACGAGAACTTCTGGATGTACATCCCGCACTTCATCCATTCGCCGTTCTACGTCTACGCCTATGCGTTCGGCGACTGCCTCGTGAACTCGCTCTACGCCGTCTACGAGCACGCCGTCGACGGCTTCGCCGAGCGCTATCTGGCGATGCTCTCGGCCGGCGGCACCAAGCATTATTCCGAGCTGCTCAGGCCGTTCGGCCTGGACGCCAAGGATCCCAAATTCTGGGACGGCGGCCTGTCGGTCATCGCGGGCATGATCGACGAGCTGGAGGCGATGGGGTAGGAGCGTAAAACATTTGTTGAACGAAACGAGAGAGGCGCGTTATACATCTGTATAACGCGCCTCTCTTCCGTGGATTGACCCATGAAGATCGAAATCAAGAAGATCGGCAATTCCGACGGTCTGCTGTTGCCCCGCGAACTGATGCAGCGGCTCGATCTCAAGCGCGGGCAGCAGTTGCACATCGTGGAACTGCCCGGTGGCGGGTTCCAGGCGCTGCCCTATGATCCGGATTTCGAGCGGACGATGGAGATCGCCGACGAGCTCATGGATGAGTATCGCGACACGCTTGCGGCACTCGCCAAATGAGCGAGCAGCGGGAGCCGCTGCGGATCACCTATGAGCAGGCCGTCGCGATCCACGCACGTCAGCTGCGCCGGTTCGGCGGCGCACCGGGGCTGCGCGACGAAGGCATGCTGCGCTCTGCTCTGGAACGGCCCGTCAACAAATGGAGCTACGAGCAGGCTACGCTGCCCGAGCTGGCCGCAGCCTACGCATTTGGCTTGGCCAAGAACCACGCTTTCGTCGACGGTAGCAAGCGCATCGCGTTTATGGCGATGATGACGTTTCTGCGCAGAAACGACATCGCGTTTGCGCCGGACCCGGCTCAGGCCACTGCCATGATCCTCGCCCTCGCCGCCGGCGAGGTCAGCGAGGCCAGCCTGACGCGATGGATTCGCGACAATTGGCCGGGCCAATCAGGCGATCGGAAAAACCGATAAAACTCTCTGGCATACCTGCCGTTGCCCTTGCATTGGCTTTGAGGTATGCGACCTTAACAAAGCAATTTTTCTCTGGGGGACCCCGATGGCAAACCATGGCGAGATCGCCTACTCGACGGCGGACGGCAATGACTATGTGGCGCATGAGGCCACCTATGAGGGCTTCATCAAGCTGGTGAAGTACGGAACGATCGGCGTCGCCCTCATCGTCATCTTGATGGCTATTTTCCTCGTTTAGTGTCGCTATGGGCCCGCCGGCATCCCGCCGGCGGGCCTTCAGCCGACTGCCGCAGCCGACCGCTGGACCGGCGTCACGCTGAAGCCCATGGACGTCCCGCCCTTTTAAGCTCGCGCGCGCATCCGCGCCGGAGGCCTCATGAAGATTGCCGTCGCCAAGGAAATCGATCCGCAGGAGCCGCGGGTCGCCGCCTCTCCCGACACGGTGAAGAAGTTCAAGGCGTTGGGTGCCGAGATCGCGGTCGAGCCCGGCGCCGGCATCAAGTCGGGCCTGCCGGATTCGGAATTCACGGCGGCGGGCGCAACGGTGAGTGCTGACGCGCTCAAGGACGCCGACATCATCATCAAGGTGAAGCGGCCGGAAGCTGCCGAGCTCGCGAACTACCGGCGCGGGGCGCTGGTGTTCGCGATCATGGATCCCTACGGCAACGACGCCGCGCTGAAGGCGATGGCCGATGCCGGCATTGCCTCGTTCGCGATGGAGCTGATGCCGCGCATCACCCGCGCCCAGGTGATGGACGTGCTGTCCAGCCAGGCGAACCTCGCCGGCTACCGCGCCGTCATCGAAGGCGCCGAGGCGTTCGGCCGTGCCTTCCCGATGATGATGACCGCGGCGGGCACCGTGCCGGCGACCAAGGTCTTCGTGATGGGCGTCGGCGTCGCGGGGCTCCAGGCCATCGCGACGGCGCGCCGTCTCGGCGCCATCGTCTCGGCGACCGACGTTCGCCCGGCCACCAAGGAGCAGGTGGAAAGCCTCGGCGCCAAGTTCCTCGCGGTCGAGGACGAGGAGTTCAAGAACGCCCAGACCGCCGGCGGCTATGCCAAGGAAATGTCGAAAGAGTACCAGGCCAAGCAGGCCGCTCTGACGGCGGAACACATCAAGAAGCAGGACGTCATCATCACGACCGCGCTGATCCCGGGCCGCCCGGCGCCGCGCCTCGTCACCATGGAGATGGTGAAGTCGATGCGTCCGGGCTCGGTGCTGGTCGACCTCGCGGTCGAGCGCGGCGGCAACATCGAAGGCGTCAAGCTCGGCGAGACAGTCGAGATCGACGGCGTCAAGATCATCGGCTACCCCAATCTCGCCGGCCGGGTCGCAGCTTCGGCCTCCGGCCTCTACGCGCGCAACCTGTTCTCCTTCATCGAGACGATGATCGACAAGAAGGAAAAGACGTTGGCGGTGAATTGGGACGACGAACTGGTCAAGGCCACGGCTTTGACAAAGGACGGCGCCATCATCCACCCGAACTTCCAGCCGAAGGCTTAAGGAGCAGAGCCATGGAACATGTCGTCCAAGCCGTCGACCCGTTCGTCTTCCGGCTGTCGATCTTCGTCCTCGCTGTTTTCGTCGGCTATTTCGTCGTCTGGTCGGTGACGCCGGCGCTGCACACGCCGCTGATGTCGGTGACCAATGCGATCTCCTCGGTGATCGTGGTCGGCGCGCTGCTCGCGGTCGGCGTTCCCATGCTGTCGAGCGGCAGCGGTCTGGCGCGGGCCTTCGGTTTCGTCGCGCTGATCTTCGCCTGCGTGAACATCTTCGGAGGCTTCCTCGTCACCCAGCGCATGCTCGCGATGTACAAGAAGAAGTCCAAATAACAACGTCGCTTAACAACGCCGCACGACGCGGGATGACAGGCATAACGGGGCATCTGCAATGAACGCCAATCTGTCGGCACTCCTCTATCTCGTGGCAGGTGTGCTGTTCATCCTGTCGCTCCGCGGGCTGTCGAGTCCCGCCTCGAGCCGCCAGGGCAATTTCTTCGGCATGGCCGGCATGGCGATCGCGGTCGCCACCACCCTGGCCGGCCATCCACCCGCGGATGCGGTCGCGTGGATTCTGGTGATCCTCGGCGTCGCCATCGGCGGCGGCATCGGTGCAGTCATTGCGCGCCGGGTGCCGATGACGTCGATGCCCGAGCTCGTCGCCGCGTTCCACTCGCTGGTCGGCATGGCCGCGGTGCTGGTCGCCGCCGGCGCCTTCTTCGCGCCTGAAGCTTTCGACATCGGTACGCCCGGCAACATCCATCCGCAGAGCCTGGTCGAGATGTCGCTCGGCGTCGCCATCGGCGCGCTGACTTTCACCGGCTCGGTCATCGCCTTCCTCAAGCTGTCGGGGCGCATGAGCGGTGCGCCGATCATGCTGCCGGCGCGTCATCTCATCAACATCGCGCTGGCCGTTGCGCTGGTCTTCTTCGTCGTGCGGCTGGTGATGACCGGCGGCGGCTTCGACTTCCTGATGGTCACGGTTCTGGCGCTGGCGCTCGGCGTGCTCATGATCATTCCGATCGGCGGCGCCGACATGCCGGTCGTGATCTCGATGCTGAACTCCTACTCCGGCTGGGCCGCCGCCGGCATCGGCTTCACGCTCGGCAATTCGGCGCTGATCATCACCGGCGCGCTGGTCGGTTCGTCCGGCGCGATCCTGTCCTACATCATGTGCCACGCGATGAACCGGTCCTTCATCTCGGTCATCCTCGGCGGCTTCGGCGGCGAGACGGCTGCGGCGGGCGGCGGCACGGGTGAGCAGAAGCCGGCCAAGCTCGGCTCGGCCGACGACGCGGCCTTCATCATGAAGAACGCATCCAAGGTCATCATCGTCCCCGGCTACGGCATGGCGGTCGCGCAGGCGCAGCATGCGCTGCGCGAGATGGCGGACAGTCTGAAGAAGGAAGGCGTCGAGGTGAAGTACGCCATCCACCCGGTCGCGGGCCGCATGCCCGGTCACATGAACGTGCTGCTCGCCGAAGCCAACGTGCCCTATGATGAGGTGTTCGAGCTCGAGGACATCAACTCGGAGTTCGCCCAGGCCGACGTCGCGTTCGTGATCGGCGCCAACGACGTCACCAACCCCGCGGCCGAGGAGGACAAGACCTCGCCGATCTACGGCATGCCCGTGCTGCAGGTCTGGAAGGCCGGCACCGTGATGTTCATCAAGCGCTCGCTCGCCTCGGGCTACGCCGGCATCGACAATCCGTTGTTCTATCGCGACAACACGATGATGCTGCTCGGCGACGCCAAGAAGATGACCGAGAACATCGTCAAGGGCATGTAGGCGATCCTGTCGGGAGTCATGGTCGTCCTGAAATGGCTCCTGATCGTCGTTGTGGCGATCTACGCCACCGTGCTGGCGGTGCTGTTCGTGCGCCAGCGTGCGATGCTGTTTCCGATCCCTGCGGTCGGCCGCACGGCGCCGGACGCCGCCGATTTTCCGCAGGCTGAAGAGCATGTGCTGACGTCGGCGGACGGTGAGAAGGTCCTCGTCTGGCATGTGCCGGCGCAGCCCGGCCGCAAGGTCGTGCTGTACTTCCCCGGCAATGGCGATTTCCTCGCCGGAGTGGTCTCACGCTTCAAGGCACTCACGGCCGACGGCACTGGCCTGGTCGCACTGTCCTACCGTGGCTATGCCGGCTCGACGGGGAGTCCGAGCGAGCCGGGGCTGCTTCAGGATGCCACAGCCGCCTATGCCTTCACGCGGGAGCACTACGAGGCGCAGCGCATCGTCGCGTGGGGCTTCTCGCTCGGCAGCGGCGTCGCGACCGCTGTCGCGGCAGAGCAGCCGCTCGCGAAACTGATCCTCGAAGCGCCGTATACGTCGACCGTCGACGTCGCCTCCGACATGCTCAAGGTGGTTCCCGTCAGCCTGCTGATGCGCGACCGCTTCCATTCCGACCAGCGCATCACCAAGGTGCACGTGCCGCTGCTGATCATGCACGGCGCGAAGGATCCCGGGATTCCGATCCGCTTCGGGGAACGCTTGTTCGCACTTGCGCATGACCCCAAGCGCTTCGTACGGTTTCCCGACGGCGGACATAATGATTTGGATTTTTTTGGTGCGACTGAGACAGCCAAGAGCTTCATCGACGGCCCCTGATGTCCGTGCGGCGCGCTGGCCGGCAGTGGTCGCCGTCCTGGTCGTTGCTGGTCTGCCGATGCAGGCGATGGCCGCCGAACTGAACGGCGCCGCGATGACCTGGCCCTTCGCCTTGCCGTTCGCCGGATTGCTGCTGTCGATCGCCCTTGGCCCGCTGCTGTTTGCCGGCTTCTGGCATCACCACTACGGAAAGATCGCCGCGGCATGGGCTCTGGTCACGCTCGCGGCCTTGACCTGGAATGCCGGGCCTGGCACGGCGCTCGCTGCCTTCGTCCATGCATTGCTCGCCGAATATCTCAGCTTCATCGTGCTGCTGTTCGCGCTGTACACGGTGGCGGGCGGCATCCTGGTGACCGGCGACATCAAGGGCACGCCGACGACCAACACGGCCATCCTCGCGCTCGGCACGATCATCGCGAGCGTCGTCGGCACCACGGGCGCCGCGATGATCCTGGTGCGCCCCCTGATCCGCGCCAATCTGACGCGGTCCCACAATGTGCATGTGCTGGTGTTCTTCATCATCCTCGCTGCCAATGTCGGCGGCGCGCTCAGTCCACTCGGCGATCCGCCGTTGTTCGTCGGCTTTCTGCGCGGCGTCGACTTCTTCTGGACCACACGCAATCTCTGGCTGCAGACGGCGATCGTCGCCGGCCTGCTGCTCGTGATCTTCGCCGCGATCGACGCATGGCGCTTCCGTCAGGAGAGGCCCCCGGCGGAAGCGTCCGGAACGAAGCAGCCGGTGCGCGTCCGCGGGCTCATCAACGTCGTCCTGATCGCCGCGATCGTCGCAAACACGTTGGTGTCCGCAACATGGAAGCCGGGCGTCTCCTTCGACGTCTACGGCACCCATCTCGAGCTGCAGAACCTCGTCCGCGACGTCATCCTCGTGACCATTGCCGGCCTGTCGCTGTGGCTCACGCCGGACGAGCACCGCGAGGCCAACGGCTTCAATTGGGAGCCGATCCGCGAGGTCGCAAAGCTGTTCGCGGCGATCTTCACGGCGATCGTCCCGGTCATCGCCATGCTGAACGCGGGCCACGACGGCTCGTTCGGCTGGCTGCTGAACGCCGTGACGACGCCCTCCGGTGCGCCACGGGAGGTGGCCTATTTCTGGTTCACCGGCCTGATGTCCGCGTTCCTCGACAATGCTCCGACCTATCTGCTGTTCTTCGAACTCGCCGGCGGCGATCCCAAGGTCCTGATGGCCCAGCTCGGAGGGACGCTCGCGGCGATCTCGATGGGCGCGGTGTACATGGGAGCGCTCACCTATATCGGAAATGCGCCGAACTTCATGGTGGCGGCGATCGCCAATGAGCGGGGCATCAAGATGCCGAGCTTCTTCGGCTACATGCTGCGAGCCGGCGTGGTCCTGATTCCGCTGTTCGTGCTGTTGACCTTGCTGCCGATTCATCCGCTGCTCAGTGCCAACTAGCGCGCAGCGCATGCGTTGGCGCGATCTTGAGCTCGCCTGTCCGGGCCAGTGACGAGCGCCTCGCCGTCACGCATAGTCGTCTGCGACAAATCGGAGCGCGAATCATGAGCGTGGAGGCTGCGGCGCCCGCATCATCGGTGATCTTCCCGGGCTTGGCGGTGGCGCTGGTCGCGGGCGTGACGGTGACGCACTACGATTTCACACCCTCGGCGGCTGGCATGGTCTTCGCCGCGGTGCTGCTCGTCATCCTGTTCGGCACGGTGTTCGCGGCCGTGCATCACGCCGAGGTGATCGCGCATGAAATCGGTGAGCCCTTCGGCACGCTGCTCCTGACCCTGGCGGTGACGGTTATCGAGGTGGCACTGATCGCCACCATCATGCTCGGCGACAAGGCGGCGCCGGCTCTGGCGCGCGATACCGTGTTTGCGGTCGTGATGATCGTCTGCAACGGGCTGGTCGGCATCTGCATCTTCATCGGCGGCCTGCGCTATCGCGAGCAGGACGTCCTGGTCTCCGGCGCCAATCTGTATCTCAGCGTGCTGTTCACGATGGCGACGATTACGCTGGTGCTGCCGAACTATACGCTGACGGCGCCTGGACCGGTCTTCTCGGCGGCACAACTGGCCTTCGTCAGCGTGGTCACGATCCTGCTCTATGCCGTGTTCCTCTACACCCAGACCACGCGCCATCGGGACTATTTCGTCGGCAGTGCGACGGGGTTCAGCGATGACGATGTCCGGCTGCCGCGCGCGAAGCTCCTTCTCAGCATCGGGCTGCTGCTGGTGGCGCTGCTCGCGGTCGTGCTGCTGGCGAAGAAGTTCTCCCTGGTGGTCGACGCCGGCGTCGCGGCCACCGGCTCGCCACCCGCCGTCGCCGGCGTGCTCGTGGCGTTGTTGATCCTGCTGCCGGAGAGCGTCGCCGCGATCTCGGCCGCCCGCGCCAACGATCTGCAGAAGAGCATCAACCTCGCGCTCGGCTCCTCGCTTGCCACCATCGGCCTGACGATCCCCGCGGTAGCGGTCGCCGCCTATGCGCTCGACAAGCAGCTCGTGCTCGGCCTGGACGCGCAAGGCATGGTGCTGCTCGTCCTGACCTTCGTTTTGAGCATGCTGACCTTCGGTACCGGCAGGACGAACATCCTGTTCGGGCTGGTGCACATGGTGGTGTTCGCGATATTCCTCTTCCTGCTCTTCGTACCCTGACTTGAGAGAGATCCCCATGCTGAGCGCCCAGTCCGACGTCCAGGTCGATACGCCCGAGGTCCGCGTCACCGAATGGCGGCTGGCGCCGGGCAGTGCGACGGGCCGGCACGTCCACGAGATGGATTATGTGATCGTGCCGGTGACCGCGGGAGAGATGACGATCGTGGCGCCATCGGGCGACCGCTCGAAGGCGCAGCTCGCGGTCGGGAAATCTTATTTCCGCAAGGCAGGCGTCGAACACGATGTGCTGAACGAGACCGGTTCCGAGATCGTTTTCCTCGAAGTTGAGCTGAAGCCCTAACCATTTGTTTACCGGCATGCCGCTGATTGTGGTATCTCAAGCCGGTGATCCGGAAAGCTGCGGCGGCGCCCGAGCGGTCTCGGATTGCAGCACGGCTCCGGTCTCAAAGGCTTTCAGGAAAACGACTATTCGCGGTTTGCCCGCGCGCATCTTGCGCGGTTAGGAGCCGCGGAGAGTGGGGAATGGTCCCTTAATTGTGCCTCAAAGTTCCCGCAAATACCGCGCGGGAGTGGTCAGCATGCTGAAATATCTCACCAAGTTTGCCCTGGAGATCATCCCGTCGGTGGTCGCCACCATCGTCGGGGCTTACATCGTCAACCACTACATCAATACCAAGCCAGACTCGCCCCCTTCGACGGTGGCGGCGGTGGCATCGGCCGCCTATGCCAAGTTGACGGGCTCCAAAGCTGAGGCCAAGGGCGACGCTCCCAAATCTCTCGACAAGTCCGCCGACGGGGCCAAGGTCGAAACCAAGGCTGGTGCCAAGCCGGCCGAAACATCGGCCGACGTGTCCAACATCCCGGCACCGGGCATCAAGGCAAAGGGCGTGTCCGAGAAGTCGCTGGCCGACAAGGCCGCTGAGAAGGCGGTCGAGGTGAAGCCGACCGAGACCGCGAGTCTGCCGGCCGAGACGCCGCGCCATCCGGTCTCACCGCGCGAGAAGATCATGTCCCGCAACGCGCCAGCGGAGGCGCCGGCGGCCCCGCAGGAGGATCGCCGCGACGCTGCCGATCTCGCCCGCGCCGCCATCGAACGGTTGCGTGCCAATGAAGGCAAGACGGCAGGCGAGAGAGCTGCCGAAAAGCCATCCCAGGTCGATCCGGCGCGCGAGATGCCGCGCATCGTGACTGCGGCGCCGCAGGTGGCTCCGGTGCGTCCGCTGCCGCCACCGATATCGGTCTCTGCGCCGCCCAACGATCAGAGCGTGCTTGCCACCAACGCACCGGGCGTGGCGCCCTCCTACACGGGATCCGTGCAGCCGGATGGCCGCCCGACGCCGCCGGCCGAAATCCCGGTCAGCCAGTTGCGCCCGCTCGACCTGCGGGCCGACAGGGCCGATCCGTCGATCAAGGACCAGATGTCCAGCGTGGCGAAGGACATGATGTCGGCGGCCAAGTCGGTGTTCCACTCGGTGCTGCCCAAGTAGCTCATCGTAGCTCATCCGGTCGATCCTGATCACAATGCAAGAGCGGCGGCCGTCGGGGCCGCCGCTTTTTGCTGTCGGTGATGTCACGGCGGCAGCCGGCCGTTTGCAAGACCAAGCGCGAACTCGGCGGCTGGCTGGATGGTCGGAAGAGGGGGGGCGATCCGGCCAACGCGCAAAGCAAAAGCGCGAGCCGTGGGCCCGCGCTTTCAAATGTCGCCAGATGTATGTGCAGAGATCAGCGCGGCGCGCCAGGGCGGGCGCCTGCGCCCGGACCACGACCGGCGCCACGGTCACCGCCGGCGCCAGCACCGAACACCGGCTTCGGCTTCATCGGCAGCAGACCTTCGCGCTGCAGCTTCTTGCGGGCCAGCTTGCGCGCACGGCGCACGGCTTCGGCCTTCTCGCGGGCTTTCTTCTCAGAGGGCTTCTCGTAATGGCCGCGGAGCTTCATCTCGCGGAAAATGCCCTCACGCTGCATCTTCTTCTTGAGCGCCTTGAGGGCTTGATCGACATTGTTATCGCGAACGAGAACCTGCACGCGGCATCCTCTT
Source organism: Bradyrhizobium sp. SZCCHNS2022 (assembly GCF_032377575.1). Lineage (NCBI taxonomy): Bacteria > Pseudomonadati > Pseudomonadota > Alphaproteobacteria > Hyphomicrobiales > Nitrobacteraceae > Bradyrhizobium > Bradyrhizobium sp. SZCCHNS2022. Next base: position 6,804,943 of record NZ_JAUHHZ010000001.1, read on the forward strand.
TCTCAGTCTATCGGTTTGAAATCGGCTGAAAGTCAGGGCCGGCAAATGGCCTCGCCCTTAACCTTGAGGGCGCCCGTGTATCAGACAACCTCGTTGCTGTCCACCCGCTGACGGGCTCTTAACGGCAAGTTTAATGCGGCGGGCCTGCTTAATTTCGACCTTGCCGGGGAGGAAGAGGCCATACCTGGGTGACGTGCCCCATCTTGCGGCCCGGGCGCGCGGCTCCCTTGCCGTAGAGGTGCACGGTTGCCCCGGGAACGGTGAGCCATTGCTCGTAGCCGTCGATCTCGTCGCCGATCAGATTGGTCATGGTGACGTGACCGTGGCGCAGCGGCTTGCCGAGCGGCCAGCCGGCGATCGCCCGGATGTGCTGCTCGAATTGCGAGATCGATGCGCCGTCGAGGGTCCAGTGGCCGGAATTGTGCACCCTCGGGGCGATTTCGTTGACCAGAACGCCGGGGTTGGGCCCGCCGGAGACGACGAACATCTCGACCGCCAGGACCCCGACATAGTCGAGCGCGGTGGCGATCCGGCTGGCGATGTCCCGGGCCTCGTCGGCGAGCGCGTCCGGAATGGCGGCCGGCGCCCGCGATACTTTCAGGATGTGGTCGCGATGTTCGTTCTCGGTGACGTCGAAACACTCGACCTGGCCGTCGGCGGCGCGCGCCGCGACCACGGAAATCTCGCGCTCGAATGGCACGAAAGCCTCGAGGATTGCCGATTTGGTGCCGAGTTCGGCCCAGATCCGCTCGAGGTCGTCACCAGGGCGAATCTTGACCTGGCCCTTGCCGTCATAGCCGAAACGCCGCGTCTTCAGGACGGACGGCTGCCCGATCCGCAACACCGCCTCGCGCAGCGTGGCGAGCGAGGATATGTCGGCGTAATTGGCGGTGCGGATGCCGAGCGAGGTGACGAAATCCTTCTCGATCAACCGATCCTGCGTGGTCTCGAGCGCCGAACGGCTCGGCAGCACCGGACGCCTTGCGGCCAGCACCATGGCCGCCGCCGAAGGAACGTTCTCGAATTCATAGGTTACGACGTCGACGTCGTTGGCAAACAGCTCCAGCGCCTCCACGTCGGCATATTCCGCGCAGGTGGCGTTGAGGACCACGTCGAATGCCGGCGAGTCCGGGTCCGGCGAGAACACCTGGCAGCGCAGCCCGAGCCGTGCCGCGGCAAGGGCCAGCATGCGACCCAGCTGGCCGCCGCCGAGAATGCCGATGGTGTCGCCGGGCTTGAGCTTGACCCGATTCGATCCGGTCACGCCGCGCCCTCCGGACGTTCAGCGATCGCGTTGGTCTGGGCTTGGCGCCACGCCGCAAGTCGATCGGCCAGCGCCGAGTCCGACAACGCCAGCACGCTGGCCGCCAGCAGCGCTGCATTGATGGCGCCGGATTTGCCGATGGCAAGTGTTCCCACGGGAATACCGGCGGGCATCTGCACGATCGAATAAAGCGAATCGAGCCCCGATAGCGCCTTGGACTCGACGGGGACGCCGAACACCGGCAGCTCGGTGAGCGATGCGGTCATGCCCGGGAGATGGGCTGCGCCGCCTGCGCCGGCGATCACGACCTTGAAGCCGGCTGCCTTGGCGCCCCGGGCAAAGGCATACAGGCGATCCGGAGTGCGGTGCGCCGAGACGATGCGAGCGTCATAGCTCACGCCCAGCGCACCGAGCGTTTCGGCGGCATGGCGCATGGTATCCCAGTCCGACTGGCTTCCCATGATGATGGCGATCGGGGCGGTCATGACCTCAATTCTTCTCGGGAATCCATCAGCATGGGCCGGAGTATAGGATCGGTCCCGACAGCGGCAAGCCATGGCATGGAGGTGTGAATGGACTATCCTGTCTTGGTTAAAGCCGGCAAGTCCAAACCTCGGCGCGGCAGGGAATGGGATGAAAAAGAAGCGCATCAAGAAGGCGGGACCGGCCGGTAAGCGCGGAACCCGCTACCGCAGCAGGGTTTCACGGGGACGCTCGCCGCGGGTAGATCCCGCACCGGCGGGGGCCCGGCAGACCATCCGGCGTCTCAAGGCCGAGCTCGCCGCCGCGCAGGCCCGGATCGCAGAGCTCACAGCCACCGCCGAGCGTGACTTCCTGCTCGACATCTTCAACCGCCGTGGCTTCGCCCGTGAGCTTCACCGCTCGATCGCATTCATCAAGCGCTATGACGCGACCGGTGCCCTGGTCGTGCTCGACGTCGACCGCCTGAAGCCGATCAACGATACTTACGGCCATGCCGCTGGTGATGAGGTCCTGAAAGCCGTTGCGCGCGTTCTCAGCGAGGAGGTGCGGTCCTCCGACGTCATCGGGCGGCTCGGCGGCGATGAGTTCGGCGTCCTGCTGTGGCACCTCAGCGAGACCGATGCGCGGGTGAAGGCAGCCGCGCTCGAGGAGGCAATCGACCGCTTGAGCTTCACCTTCGGCGATCAGATCGTGCGCGCGGGCGCCTCTGCCGGGGTGGCCCTGCTCGACAAGCGCGTCAACCCGGTGCGCGCGTTGGAGGAAGCCGATCGCGCGATGTACATCCGCAAGGCGCAGAGGCGGCACGAGGTCCGCTCCTGACGGGGGGAAGATTGGCGGCCACGCGCGCGATCACAGCTCGCCGAGGTCGTCGGGCAGCTCGCCGAATTTGTGCAGCAGCCGCGCGTCGCTGAACTCGCCCATCAATGGATCACCGCTGCGGCTGAAGGCGATGGCGCCGATGTTGTCCGGCAAGCGCGACATCGCCTCGGCGCGACGAAGGGCCGCCGTCGAGCTCTGGCATTCCTCGGCCGCCCCGGCGATCAGTGTGCCCAGCTCGTCCCGCCTGAAGGGCATGGCGACGTAATAGGTGACATCGGGCATTGCACGCTCCTTGCTCCTTCGAAGCTCCTGGCAAGTGCAGTCGCGCTCGTTGCGGAAGCCCTCGAACTCGTCGGAGGCCTACGCCGCATTGCTCTGCGCGTCGTCCGAGGCCGTGTTCGGCATGCAGCCGCACGAGATCGCGGCGCGCAACTCCTGCAGCTCGAGCTCGAGATATTCATTCGCCATGATCAGTGCCTTGATGGTGGAACGCAGATTGCCATCGCACATCGCGATGGCCTGATCGCAGGCCTGTTCGTAAAGACGATCATGGGGAGAGAAGGGAGCGGGCATCAGAACCATCCTGAGTGTTCGAGGGCGCGCGGAGTTGGTTCTGAGTGTTCTTGATTTGTTCCTGTCTGTCAAGATATCCGTTCGAGGCCGACGTGAAAACGACAAGAGCGCTGACGCTTCGCGTCAGGCGATGATGTCAGGCGTAATCTGGTCTTCGATGAAGGCGATCCGATCGCGTAGCAGGAGCTTCCGCTTCTTCAGTCGTTGCAGCCGCAACAGATCGGGTGCGGGCGATTGATGTAACGCGTCAATCGCCGCATCGAGGTCGCGGTGCTCCTGCTGCAGGCGCGCGAGTTCGGCCTGCAGTTCGCGCTCGTCTTGGTCAGCCATGATCTATGATAGCAAAAAAACGGAAGGAAGTGGGAAGCCTCGCGAAAGGCGGGCGTAAATATTGCGCTTGCGAAGCGTCATACGCAAGCCGCGAACGCCATCATCTCTGCAGCTGTCCCGTGAATTTCGGGTTGGCGCCGGCGCAAGATTCGTCCGCATCTGCTCACGCTTCGTTACACACGGCGCTCAAATTTGCATGTGCGGTCTTTTGGCCCCATCGACAGGTCAAGCGACTTGTGTACACTCATTAGCCCTGGTCGAATCTCAGGTTCACCTACCAAGGAGGTTTCGAATGGCCATTCAGGCGCATCTCGTTGAACTGGAGCGTAAGCATAAAGTTCTTGAAAACGAATTGCATGAAGCTCTCCTGCATCCATCGACTGACGATCTACGAATTGCCGAGCTGAAGCGACGTAAGTTGATGGTGAAGGATGAGATCGAGCGCTTGAGGCAGGTTACCACCGAAACGCTTCACTGATATGTGACGACAATCCCCGCAAACTTCCGACTGCAAGTCCGTGCGCACTGGGATGGCCGCGAGCTCCATCCCAGGCGCAGCTTCGATGACAGTTGAGGCGCAACCGATCGCTTCTCTGGCGCCGGACATCGCCGGCGCTGCGCTTCGCGTCTCACGCGCGGATCGCGTCAGTCTGCGGTGAGATCGACGACATGGGCGGCGATCGCAAGCGATGACGTGAGCCCGGGCGATTCGATTCCGAACAAATTGATCAGTCCCATCACGCCGTGGTCGCGCGGGCCCTGGATGACGAAGTCCTGCGATGCCACCGCGGGTGGTACGATCTTCGGACGGATGCCCGAATAGCTCGGCATCAGTGCGCCATCAGGCAGCGTCGGCCAGTATTTGCGGATTGCCGGATAGAAGCGTTCGGCGCGCGCCGGATCGACCGTGTAGTCGATGGTTTCGATCCATTCGACATCGGGACCGAAGCGGGCCTGGCCGGCCATGTCGAGCGTGAGATGCACGCCGAGTCCGCCGGGCTCCGGCACCGGGTAGATCAGCCGGCTGAACGGGGCCTTGGCGCTGCAGCTGAAGTAATTGCCCTTCGCGAGATAGGCCGTGGGCACCAGCTCCGGCGGCATGCCGTCGATCAGGCGGGCCACCGCCGGCGCGCTCAGGCCGGCCGCATTGACCAGAAGCTCGCAGGATAGCGTCATCGGCTGCTCGCCGCCGGCCTCGATCTCGATCGTCCCGTCCGCCGCCTTGGCGCGCAGCAGCGGGGTGTGGAACGCCAGGGCGCCGCCGGCATCCTCGATCTCGCCGCGCAGCGACAACATGAAGGCATGGCTGTCGAGAATTCCGGTCGAGGGCGACAGCAGGGCCGCCTCGCACGCCAGTGCCGGCTCCATGGCGCGGGCCTCGGAGCCCGTCAGCAGCCGCATGCCTTCGACGCCGTTCGCCTCGGCATGGGCGCGGATGCCCTGCAGCTTCTCGGTCTCGGCCGCATTGGTGGCGACGATCAGCTTGCCGCAATTGCGGTAGGGAACGCCGTGCTCGTCGCAATAACGGTAGAGCATCCGCTTGCCGTCGACGCAGAAGCGGGCCATCAGGCTGCCGGCCTTGTAGTAGATGCCGGCGTGGATCACTTCGCTGTTGCGAGACGAGGTCACGGTGCCGATGTCCTCGGCGGCCTCGAGAACGATGACTTCTCGGCCGGCCTTGGCCAGCTGGCGGGCGACGGCGAGCCCGACGACACCGGCTCCCACGACGACGCAATCGACCTTATCCATTCGGGTTCCTGAGACGATCTGGCGAAGTCACGGTCTTCTGCAATCCCTGGTGGGCGGAACCCCGGTCCAGAGCACGTCGCAGCTTAGCAATCCGTTCATCATAGGAGGTCATTGCGTGAATTTGCTTCGTCTTTTTCGAAGTTTGCGGAAACCGTTTACCTGATCCCAACGGGTCAAGCCAGAGACTGTCATCCGAATACCGCGGGTGATTGATGGCAGGCAAGAATTGGCAGGCGAGCGACCGAAACGCGTTTCGTGCGCGTGTCGTTGCGGCCCCGATGGCCGCCATGGCCACGCTGACGGCTGCCTTGCCGGGGCGTGCGTGGGCGGCTTCGTCTGATTTCTCTCCCTCGAGCTATCTCGGCACCGTCGAGCCGGACGTGCTGTGGAAGGTGCTGATCGGGGGCATCGTCGTCTGCGCTTTCCTGGCCTCGGTCCTGATCTGGATCCATTCGGCATTGCGGCGCACCAAACGGGCGCAGCTGCGGCGTAACGTTTTCATCAGCTCCGCCCTGAACAATCTGAGCCAGGGACTGATGCTGACCGACGCTGCCAACCGCGTCGTCTTCTACAACCAGCGCTTCCTTGAGATCTACGGCATGAGCCGGGCCGACATTCCGCCCGGTTGCACCGGCCGGGATCTGGTCGAGTTGCGGCGGCAGCGCGGCCTGCTTCATCTGACGGTCGAGGACTATGCGCGCCAGGCGCGGGAGCCGGACGGGTGTCTGACCGAGCTGCCCGGCGGTCGTGTGGTGCGCGCACAGATCTTCCGCCTTCCGACCGGCGGATCGATCGGCATCCACGAAGACTGTACTGTGCAGCACCGGCTGGAGCGCGAGCTCGCCTCGACCAAGCAGTTCCTGGAATCGGTGGTCGATCAGGTCCCCGTCTGCGTCGCAGCCAAGAACATCGACGACGGCCGCTACATCTTTGCCAACCGGGCGTTCGAGCAGTTCTCGCAGGTGCCGCGGGATCAGATCATCGGACGGCGCCCGAGCGACCTGTTCGGCGACGCGACGGCGGCCGACATCGCGGCTGCCGACCGCGAAGCGATGCTGGCGCCCGGCACCACCTACTGCAGCGAGCTGGTCGTTCAACGCGGCGACGACAAGCGCATCCTGGAAGCCCATCGCGTCGTTGCCCGCAATGAGAAGAACGAACCGCAATTCCTCATCGCGCTGTTCGACGACGCCACCGAGCGGCGGTCGCTGAGCCGCGAGCTGGAGAACAGCAAGAAGTTCCTGGAGCTGGTCGTCGACAACATTCCGGTGTCGCTGATCGTCGAAAGCGTCGATGACGGCCGCTATCTGCTCGCCAACCGCAGTGCCGAGATCATCCTCAATCGCAAGCGCGAGGATGCGACGGGCCTGACCGCCGCCGATATCTTCAATCCCCGTGAAGCGCGGCTGATCATTGCCCGCGACGAGGCCGCCATCAAGAAGCGCAGCCTGCTGACCGAGGAGCATCCGATCTCGACCAAGGACGGCCTGCGGCTGTTCCTGACCCGGCGCGTGACGGTGCTGGGCGATGCGGGCGAGCCGCAATATCTGATCAAGACCTATGAGGACGTGACCGACCGGCGCCAGACCGAATCGCGGATGGCGCACATGGCCTATCATGACGGCCTCACCGACCTGCCGAACCGCGCCGCCTTCCTGCAGGCGTTGAGCCAGATGATCGAGGCCTGTGCCGACACGGACGAAGAGTTCGCGGTGCTGAACGTGGACCTCAAGGGCCTGAAGGACGTCAATGACGTGTTCGGCCATGCCATCGGCGACAAGCTCCTGATCGAGGTCGCCCGCCGCGTCCATCATGTCGCCCGCGGCGGCGTGGTGGCACGTCTGTCCGGCGACGAATTCGGGCTGATCATCGACGGCAAGCAGCCGGAGGCGGGCAGGGCGCTGGCCGACCAACTGGCCGAGGCGATCGCCGTCGAGTTCCAGATCGACGGCAAGTCGATCCGCACTGCGCTCACCACCGGCATCTCGGTGTTTCCGCACAATGGTTCGGATCCGGCTTCGCTGCTCGCAAATGCCGGCGCCGCGCTGTTCCGTGCCAAGGCGAAGGCGCGCGGCAGCATCACCTTCTACGAGCCCGAGATGGACCAGCAGATCCGCGATCGTCGCGTGCTGCATCAGGAGCTGTCGGTCGCGATCAAGCATGGCGAGCTGTCGCTGTACTTCCAGCCGCAGGCGAGCTCGGGCCGCACCGTCGACTCCAGCGAGATCATCGGCTTCGAGGCGCTGGCGCGCTGGCATCATCCCGTCCGCGGCTTCGTGCCGCCGAGCGATTTCATTCCGCTCGCCGAAGAGAGCGGTCTGATCGTCGAGATGGGCGAGTGGATCCTGCGCCAGGCCTGCCGCGAGGCGGCCTCCTGGCCGAAGCCGCTGCAGATCGCGGTCAATCTCTCTCCGGCCCAGTTCGTCCATGGCGATCTGGTTGCGCTGGTGCATTCGATCCTGCTCGAGACCGGGCTGTCGCCCGGCCGGCTCGAGCTCGAGATCACCGAGGGCGTGCTGATCGAGGATTTCGACCGCGGTGTCGCGCTGCTGCGCCGGCTGAAGGCGCTCGGCGTGCGCGTGTCGATGGACGATTTCGGCAGCGGCTACTCGTCCCTCAGCTATCTGCAGGCCTTCCCGTTCGACAAGATCAAGATCGACCGCGCCTTCGTGATGAATCTCGGCCGCAACCCGCAATCGGCGGCGATCATTCGTGCGGTCATCGGTCTCGGACACGGCATGAACATGTCGATCGTGGCCGAAGGCGTCGAGACCCAGGAGCAACTCGGCTTCCTCGCCGAGCAGGGCTGCGACTCGGTCCAGGGCTATCTGCTCGGCAAGCCGCTGCCGATCGCCAAATATGACGGCGTCGTCGGCCGTGCTCATGACGACGTCGTGGCCACCGTTCGCAAGACCGGCTGACCGTACGAGCCCGGTCAGAGGCGATCGCGCAACAGCACGAATTTATCCGCCGACGTTGCTGCCACGCCGCTACGAGAATCATCGGCGCAGGTCTACGCTCGTTCGTCCTGACACGCTCGAAGACGTTGCGTATGGCGGACTACGATCTTGCGATCATCGGTGGTGGCCTGAACGGCGTCAGCCTGGCGCGCGACGCGGCCGGCCGTGGCTTGCGTGTCATCCTGATCGAGCAGGGCGATCTCGGCGGCGCCGCTTCGTCGGCCACGTCCCGGCTGGTGCATGGCGATCTCGCCGCGCTGGAGCGCCGGAGCTTCCTGCGCGTGCGCAGATCGCTCGCCGAACGTGACGTCTGGCTCGCGACAGCGCCGCATCTGGTACGCCCGGTCCGCTTCGTGATTCCGGCTCATGCTGATGAGCGTCCGCATTGGCAGCTGCGTGCCGGACTGTGGCTGTACGACCGGCTCGCCGCGCGCAAGCGGCTGCCTGCCGCGACGACGCTCGATGTGACGCATCATCCGGTCGGCGACGCGCTGAAGCGTCCGATCGGCACCGCGTTCGAATATTCCGACTGCGTCGTCGACGATTCCCGCCTGGTCGTGCTGACGGCGCTCGATGCCGCCGAGCGGGGCGCCGCGATCAGAACCGGCGCACGCTGCATCCGCGCCGACCGCGACCGCATCTGGCGCCTGGCCATCATCGATCGCGGGCATCGCCGCATCGTCACCTCCCGTGCCCTGGCCAACGCGACCGGCGCCTGGAGCGTCTCGACCGCGGAGACCGTGCTGCGCCAGCCGCCGCCCCGGGTGGCCGCGCGGCAGGTGAGCCAGATCGTGGTGCCCCGGCTGTTCGAGGTCGACGCCGTCTACGTGTTCCAGAACGCGGATGGGCGGCTGATCTTCGCCCAGCCCTATGAGCACGACTTCACGCTGATCGGCACCGTGGCTCATGGCTTCCGAGGCGATCCGGCCGTGGTCGCGACGGCGGCGCCCGACGTCATTTATCTCTGCAAGGCAGCCAACCGCTATTTCCGCGCGGACATCCAGCCCGCCGACGTCGTCAGAACCGTGTCCGGCGCCAACATGATGGTGCTGCGCGGTGATGTGGGGGCACGGCTGGAGACGGTCGTGAGCCTCGATGCCAGCCGGCAGATGGCGCCGCTGCTGACCATGTGCGGCGGCGATGTCACCACCGTCCGCCGGCGCGCGGAGCAGGCGGTGTCCCGGCTCGCCAGATTCTGTCCGATGTCGCCGGGCTGGACGGCCAGGGCACCGCTGCCCGGCGGCGATTTCGATTGGGATCGCTTCGAGGATCTCGTCGACGACGTGCGGGATCGCTGGCGTTTTCTCGGTGACGCCGAGGCACGGCGGCTGGTCGCCGCCTACGGCACCCGGTCCAGGGAGATTCTCGGCGGGGCCAAGAGCCGGGCCGATCTCGGTCAGGCCTTCGGATCGCAGCTGACCGCCGCGGAGGTCCGCTATCTCGTGACCAGGGAATGGGCACGGTTTCCGGATGACGTGCTGTGGCGGCGGAGCAAACTCGGCCTGAGCGTCTCGGCAGCCGAGCGCGATGCGCTGGCCGCGTTCATGGCCACCGCAACCGCCGCACAGACCACGCCGCCCGCGCGCGAGGTGGACGGGGATAGTCCGGCCCGTGCGGTTGAGCTGCAGTCGATCGGCGGCTAGCTTGCCCGCGCCGCGCCGCTGTGAGCCGGCAGGGTGATTTGACTGGACATGGCTCTGGACATGGCTGACGACATCGCGACCCCGGAGCCCGCTGCCGAGCCGGCGCCATCGCCGGAACCCCGTCCTGATCCCCAGCCGCCGATCCTGCGGATCGAGAACGTCGTGAAGACCTTCGGCAGCTTCCGCGCGGTCGACGGGGTCTCGCTCGACATCCGCGCTGGCGAGTTCTTCGCGCTGCTCGGCCCGAGCGGCTGCGGCAAGACCACGCTGTTGCGCATGCTGGCCGGCTTCGAGACGCCGGATGAAGGGCGCATCCTGCTGTCGGGTGAGGACATCGCGCAGGTTCTGCCGCACGAGCGGCCCGTCAACATGATGTTCCAGAATTACGCGCTGTTCCCGCATCTGAATGTGCGCGACAACATTGCCTTCGGCCTCCGCCGCGCCGGCATGCCACGCGCCGAGATCGCCACCCGCGTCGCGGAGATGGTGGCACTGGTCCGGCTCGAAGGGCTGGAGAAGCGCAAGCCCGATCAGCTCTCTGGCGGCCAGAAGCAGCGCGTGGCGCTGGCGCGCTCGCTGGCGCGCCGGCCGCAGGTGCTGCTGCTCGACGAGCCGATGGCCGCGCTCGACAGGAAGTTGCGCGAGAGCACGCAGTTCGAGCTGATGGAGCTGCAGCGCAGGCTCGGCATGACCTTCATCATCGTCACCCACGACCAGGAGGAGGCGATGACCGTGGCGAGCCGCATCGGCGTCATGAACGCGGGAAAGCTCGAGCAGGTCGCCGTGCCGCGCCGCCTCTATGAGGAGCCGGCCTCGCGCTGGGTGGCGCAGTTCGTTGGCGACATCAATCTGTTCGAGGGCGAGGTGACCGCGCGGGAGCCGCACCGGCTCAGGGTCAGCACGACGACCGCCGGCGAGCTGGTGGCGGCGCAGCCCGTTGCTCCGATCAACGAGAGCAAGGTCGCTGTCGCGATCCGTCCCGAGAAGATCCGCCTTGCGCTCCGCCGGCCCGCGGGCGACGCCGCCGCGATCAATTGCGTCGAGGGGATCATCTCCGATGCGAGCTATCTCGGCGGCAAGACCGTGTACAAGATCAGGCTCGATGGGGGCGCCGCCGTTCACGCCGCGCAGACCAACACCGCGCGACTCGATGCCGACGGCTATGGGCTGAACCAGCGCGTCGTGGCCTGGTTCACCCCCGACGATTGCGTGGTGCTGGAGCGATGAGCGCGCGCCGCATCTTCTCGCGTCCGGCGCGTTTCGCGGCGATTGCGCCCTATGTCTGGATGACGCTGTTCTTCCTGGTGCCGTTCCTCTTCGTTCTCAAGATCAGCCTGTCGCAGACCGCGATCGCGCAGCCGCCCTATACGCCGGTGTTCTCGCTGGCGGAGGGCTGGTCGTCGCTCCGCGACGCCTTCGCCGCGTTGTCGCTCGACAATTTCCGCCTGCTGCTCTCCGACGATCTCTATCTCGCGTCCTATCTGCGCAGCGTCGTTGTTGCTCTCACATCGACGGCGATCCTGCTGCTGATCGGCTATCCCATCGCCTATGGCATGGCGCGGCTGCCCAGGCGCTGGCAGGGCATCGCGATGATGCTGGTCATCATCCCGTTCTGGACCTCGTTCCTGATCCGCATCTATGCCTGGGTCAACATCCTCCAGCATGACGGCCTGCTGAACCAGATCCTGCTCGCGCTGCACCTGGTGTCGACGCCGGTGGTGTGGCTGTCGACCGACAGCGCGATGTATGTCGGCATCGTCTACTCCTATCTGCCGTTCATGATCCTGCCGCTGTTCGCGACCTTGACCAAGCTGGAGCCGGCGCTTGAGGAGGCCGCCGCCGACCTCGGCGCCTCGCCGCGCGAGATCTTCTGGCTGGTGACGTTTCCGCTGTCGCTGCCCGGCGTCGGCGCCGGCAGCCTGCTGTGCTTCATCCCGATCGTCGGCGAATTCGTCATTCCCGACCTGCTCGCCGGCTCCAAGTCGCTGATGATCGGCCAGACGCTGTGGCTCGAATTCTTCACCAACAAGGACTGGCCGGTGGCCTCCAGCATCGCCGTGGTGCTGCTCGTCGTCCTGCTGCTCCCGCTCCTGCTCTACGACCGGCTGCAACGCCGGCAGCTGGAAGAGAGCCGGTGATGGCGGCAAAATCCTCACGCCTGTCGCGCTTCAACATCGCCTCGCTCGCGCTCGGGTTCGCCTTCCTCTATCTGCCGATCCTGATCCTGGTCATCTACTCGTTCAACGCCTCGCGGCTGGTGACGGTGTGGGGCGGCTGGTCGCTGCGCTGGTATCACGAGTTCTTCAACGACCGCGCCATGATCGACGCGGCCTGGATGAGCCTGCGCGTCGGCGCGACGTCGGCCACGGTGGCGACGGTGCTCGGCACGCTGGCGGCCGTGGCGCTGTCGCGCGGCGAGGGGTTCCGCGGGCGCATGCTGTTCTCCGGCATGCTGTATGCGCCGCTGGTGATGCCCGAGGTGATCACCGGCCTGTCGCTGTTGTTGCTGTTCGTGGCGCTGGAGGCGGAACGCGGCTTCTGGACCGTCACGATCGCCCACACCACGCTGACGATGTGCTTCGTGGCGGTGGTCGTCCAGTCGCGGCTGGTCTCGCTCGACCGCAGTCTCGAAGAGGCCGCGATGGATCTCGGTTGCGATCCGGTCCGCGCCTTCGTGATGGTCACGCTGCCGCTGATCGCGCCGGCCGTGCTCGCTGGCTGGATGCTGGCGTTCACGTTGTCGCTCGACGATCTCGTGATCGCGAGCTTCACCACTGGCCCGGGCTCTGCGACCCTGCCGATCCGGATCTATTCGGAGGTGCGGCTCGGTGTGAAGCCGGAGATCAACGCGATCTGTACGCTGGTGATCGGGCTGATCGCGGTGGTCATCGTGATCGCTTCGTTGGCGTCGAAACTGTCGAGTGACCGGGGTGAGAGCGCGGCCCCGCTTTAGGCACCTATGGCCGCGTCATCACAGCCGTCATCGCCCGGCTTGACCGGGCGATCCATTACGCCGAGACGCCTGTGAGTCCGCCGAGAGGCCGCGGCGTACTGGATGCCCGCCTACGCGGGCATGACAGCTGAGGTTGCGGGGCCCTGCTGCGTTCACACGAGCGCAACTCGCGAAGATGATCACGAGTGCTGTCGCAGCGTCGATCAGCGCGCGAACAGCTTCAAGGCGGCGGCGACCACCGCGCGGTGGATTGATCCGCGATCGACCGATGCCGGATCGACGCAACTGGCGGGATCGGAACTGCGGCCGAGTTCGGTGCTCTCGGGCAGGAAAACGTAGTGGCCGGCCTCATCAGCGACGATGTCGAGCGTGCTGTGCGGCAATCGTTCCTGCAGCCAGCGCGCCGACGGCAGCAGCGCGTCGGCGCCGCCGACCATGATGTGCGTCGGCACGCGGATCGCGGCGACGCTCTCCTCCGAGAAACCCTGCACCGAGCGGCCCGGCGCCAGCAGCAGCGCCGCCTTGATGCGCGGGTCGTGATACGACGCCGACATCCGGCCCCATGAGTCGCGGAAGATCTGGCTCTCGGCCATCAGGCGCGGCAGATGATCGGCGAGATCCGGAAACTCGCGCGGGCCGCGGCCGAGATTGGCGCCGGGCTCGAACGGCGAGCGGATCATGATGGCGCCGAGCAGGGCGGTGGCCGTGACGCCGCCGAGCGAATAGCCGACCGCGAGGATGCGATCGAGATCGATGCGGCCTGTAAAGTCAGGATGAGTGACGAGGTGGTCGATCAGCACCGAGATGTCGCGCGGCCGTTCCCACGAGCAGAGAAAGCCTTCGGCGCGGAACGGTGCGGCATTGTTGTTGCCGTGATGGTTGATCCCGACCGCGATGAAGCCGTGGCTGGCCAGCTCGCGCGCCAGCCATTCGACCTGCAGGCCGTTGCAGCCGGTGCCGTGCGAGTAGACCACGAGCGGATATCGACCATTGCCGGCCAGCGGCGCGTTCAGCGCAGCAGGTCCTGACTTGAACCAGCCCTGCGGCCACGGGGCAATCGGAAGCGCGGCCTCGATGGCGCCGTCCGCGGCCGGGTACCATGCGAACCAGTCGATCGGGCGCGGGCGGTCGCCATCCCAGCTCGGCCGCGCGGCATCCGCGAACCGACCCTGACGAAATCCGACCTTCATCGTTCCATCACGACTTCACGGCGCCCGCAGTCAGCCCGCCCACCATGTAGCGCTTGAAGGCGTAATACACGGCGGCCGGTGGCAGCGCGTAGATGAAGCCGGTGGTCATCAGGAGCTCCCACGGCGAATCGTCGGCGGCGAGGAAGTTGCCGAGCGCAACGGGCAGCGTGATCTCCTTGTCGTTCGACAGCAGCAGGAACGCGTAGAGGTACTCGTTCCAGGCCAGCAGCACCGCATAGGTGCCGATTGCGACCAGCGAGGGCATCATCAACGGCACGTAGACGAGCCGGAAGATCTGCAACGGGCTCGCGCCGTCCATGACGGCCGCCTCGTCCAGCTCGACCGGGAGCTTGTCGGAGGCCTGCTTCAGCACCCAGATCGCGTAGGGCGACGCGATCGTCACCATCGCCAGGATCAACGACCAGTCGTTGTTGAGCAGGCCGTATTTGCCCATGGTGCGATACATCGGCACTGCAAGGAACGCAGCCGGAATGAAATAGGTGAACAGCGCGAGGTTCATCACCACGCGGCTGCCGGGCACGCGCAGACGCGAGATCGCATAGGCGGCGCATGTTGCGATCACCAGGGTCAAGGCGCCGACGGCCACGGCGATCACGACAGAGTTGCCGAACTGGAGCCAGAAGTCGCGCAGGAAGTAATGCTGCTGGTGAAACACGATCGAGAAGTTGTGCAGGGTCGGATGGTCCGGCCACAGCTTGCCCGAGAACGCGTCCTCCTTGGGCGAGATCGCGAACAGGAACATGTGATAGATCGGAATCATCGTCCAGATGAAGACGGGGATGCCGATCAGCAACAGCCGGGCTTCGGTCCCGACTTCGCGCAGGGTGGGGAGCTTCATCGCGACAACCGCTTCATCATGAAATAGACCAGGGGGAGCACCAGCGGCATCGCGCAGACGATCGAGGCCATCGCGAGGCTGAGCTGGTCGAGCCGGAGATAGCGGATGCCGAGCGTCGAGAGGACGTGGGTCAGATCGGCCGGTCCGCCGCCGGTCAACAGATAGACGCTGTTGAAGTCACCCAGCGTCCAGATCATCGAGAGCAGCGTGCAGGTGATGTAGAGCGTCTGCATCGACGGCCAGGTGATGAAGCGGAACTTCTGCCACCAGGTCGCGCCGTCGACCTCGGCAGCCTCGAACAGATCGTGCGAGATCGCCAGCCGTCCGGTCATCAGGATCAGCGTCCAGAACGGCAGCGACTTCCAGATGTGCATGCCGATGGCCATCGCCAGCGCGACCGTTGGGTCGTTCAGCCAGTTCGGGCCGTCCTCGCCGGTGAACTTGAAGATCAGCTGGTTGATCACGCCCCATTCGGGATTGAGCATGAAGCGGACCGACAGGATGGTCGGGATCGACGGCACCGCCCAGGGCAGGATGAAGATCACCGACAGCCATTTGATCCAGCCGCGCTGCTGGATGAAGAAGCCGGACAGGAACAGTGCGATCAGCATCTTCAGATTGATGCCGACCAGCAGGAAAATGAGCGTGTTGACGGCGGCGCGCGCGAAGATCGGATCGTTGAACAGCGCGACGTAGCTGGCCGGATCTCGCGCCAGCCACAGGCCGTAGCCGACAGGATAGACGACGAAGGCCAGAAAGATCAGCAGGTAGGGCGCGAGCATGACGATGCCCCACACCTGTGACGGTGTCAGCAGCACCGGACGCGGCGCTTCCGCGAGCGCGGAATCGGAAGCTGAGAGCGTGATCGCCATGGTCGTTTCTTCCCGGGTCGTCTTGTCCCGCCTATCGCCAAACCGGCCGCAGACGCTGCGGCCGGCACGTGTTGTCGTTCGTCAGGATCTCAGGCTAGTGCATCGCGTTGCGAGTGACTAGCCGGCGACTTCCTTGAGGCGGGCGATCAGTTCGTCGACGGCCTTCTCGACCGGCACCTTCTCGCTGACCACGCGGTTCATCGCCTTCGCCCAGACGTTCTCATTGTTGAGAATCGTGAACTTGTAGTTCTTGGTGAAGTCGAACGGCGTCGTGCCACCCGTGAACTGGGTGTAGACGGCCTTGCGATGGCGGTCGGCCTGCCAGAACGGGCTCTGCTGGCTTGCCGTGGTCACCGGGAACCAGCGGCCGAGCGCGCCCTCGATATAGGGCCGCAGGTTCTCCTCCTGCATCAGGAATTTGATGAACTCCTTGGCCTGCGCCTTGTTCTTCGCGTTGCTGAAGATGAGACCGGTCTTGACGTCGGAGCGGTACTTGATCGGCGTGCCATCGGGCTTGTTGGGGAAGGACGCGGTGATGATGTCCTCCTCATAGGCCTTCTTGCCGGCCGCGCGCTGCTCGGGGGTCAGCGCCGGGTTGGTGGAGTCCTCGAACCATTTGGCTGCGATCGAGATCGTGAAATTGTGGGTCATCACGATCGTCTTGTTGTGGAAGGCGACGTTGTTGTCGGGATCCTTCCAGGTCGTCGAGGACGGCGGCGTGCAGCCCTTGATGTAGGTGTCGGTATAGTCCTTCATCGCCTTGATGAGACCGTCGCGCACCTTGGGATCGTCGACCAGCAGCTTGCCGTCGTCGTCGACCAGCTTGACGTTGTAGGCGTCCATGAAGGTGTAGAACGACTGGAACGAGTCGGTGGATTCCACGCCCATCGGCTGGCCGACACCATACATGCGCTGGCCGGTCGCCTTGCGAACTGCCGGCTGCACCTTGTCGCACCAGAACGTCCAATAGTCTTCCCACTTGGTCGGGATGTCGCTCTGCTTGAAGCCGGCCTTGTCCAGCAGGTCGCCCCAGATCTGGACGTGCATGCTCTGCTGCTTCAGCGGGAAGCCGTAATAGGCCTTCTTCTTGGTGACGTTGTTGAAGAGATAGGCGGTCTCGAGCGTGTTCGGAGCGAAGGCCGACTTCATCGGCTCCAGGATGTCGGTGAGGTCCTCGAGCTTGCCTTCATAGGCCCACTTGCCCTGGGCCTGGACGTCGTAGGTGTCGGCATAGGCCACGTCGGGCACGGTACCGGAATCGAGCGCGGCGACCGTCTTCGGGATCATGTCCTGGATCGCATATTGCGACAGCTCGACCTTGATGCCGGTCTTGGCTTCGAACTTCTTGACGACGTTGAGCAGCGCATCGTCCTCGGACTTGTAGAAGCCCTTGCTCCACCAGATCGTGATGGTGTCCTGAGCGACGGCCGGTGCTGCAGCGCAAAACAGCCCGGCGGCGACTGCGATTGAAAGCGCACCCATTCCCCTGGATTTCACATGTCTCTCCCTGATCCGCCGATCTTGCTTGATCGGTTGCGCGGACACTAACCCAGGGGCACGGCGTGATCCAGAAGTAATATATCAGACATAGGTCGCGACTGCGGCAGTGCTTCTCCGCCTTTCCACGATGAGATCAGATCAGTTCTGCTTTGTGGAACTGTCGCCCGCCGGCGCATCGGCTTGCGGGGCGTTGTCCGGCTGCGCCGGCCGCAGTCCGCCGCCGGTGAAGCGCTCGAGCACGGAGCGCACGGCATCGCGCGTCTTGCGATCCTTGACGGCGTCGAGCAGAGGGGCGGCGGCCGGAGCACGGCGGATCAGGCTCTCCGGATCGGGAAAGATCAGCGGATCTTCCCAGGGGCCCTGCACGACGAACGGCAGCTCGAAGCCGTTATTGCCATTGCCGGCCGACAACAGGCTGGCCACACCCTTGAAGTCGTATTCGCGGCTCGGCACCGACGCCGTGCCGGTCATGGTGATGCGTGCGGTCGGGCTCTCCACCCTGATGTCCTCGGCGGTGGCGACACCGTCCGCGAACCTCACAGCGATCGTCAGCGAGTCGTAGGGCGTCGAGCCGGTGCGGAAATTGCCGCCGCGCGACAGCGGGCTGCGCTCGAGACGCTTCAGCAGCTGCTCGACGTTGAAGCCGGAGATCGCGCCGTCGCGGCCCTGCAGATTGGCGCTGCCGTCCAGCGACTGCGCGAGCCCGAACGGGCTCGAGCCGGAGGCGGTCAGCGACACGTTGAGATTGCCACGCCCGGACAGCGACGAGATGCCGAACATCTCATTGGCGCAGGCCTGCAGATCGACGTCGTTGAACTGCAGCTCGGCCTTCACGTCGGCGACCGTGTCCGCACGGGCGATTCCAAACGAGCCCCGCACGACGCCGCCATACATCTGCGCTTCGCCGACGGAGAGAGCGAGCACGCCGTTGCGCAAATTGGCGCCGAAGGCGGTGCGTCCGAGCTTCGACGAGCCGACCGTGACCTTTGCGGCCGATAGCCGCATGTCGAGGTCCGTCGTGGACAGCGCCTTGAGGTCGAACAGCTGGCGATTCCAGTCGCGCGCGCCGTTGGCGAGCAGCCGGAACGTCGAGATGTAGGGGGTGAAGTCGAGCGCATCGGCCGCAAGCGTCGCCTGCAGCGCCTGCCGACCGTTGTTGGCGTAGGTCATCACGCCCTCGGCCGTGTTGCCGTCGAGCTCGACATTGACATTGGTGAGCGCGATCGAGGCGCCCACGACATTGGCGCGCGCACGGAGCGCAAAGCGGCCGAAGCCGCCGCCGCCGAGCGGCGTCTGCCCGGTCCAGCGCAGCGCGTCGCGCAGCGATGGGCTGTCGACCGTCAGCGTGCCTTCCATCAGCGCGCTGGTGCGGTTTGCAACCGTGCCGTCGAAGGCGACCTTCAAAGGCGGGCTGGCAAGGCGCATCTTCAGCCCGGACCGGTCTCCCGACAGTGCCGCCAGGAAATCGCTGACGCTGATCGAGCCCTCGATGCGCTGGCCGCGCCAATCGAATTGCCCGGTCGCGGCGAACGAGCGCGAGATCGAGGGCCAGGCCAGCGACAGGTCGATGTCGTCGAGCCGCTCGGTCGCATGATGGCTGTTGTCCTCATAGACCAGGATGCCGTCCTGAATGCGGATCTCGGAGAACGACATCTGACTGTCGGGGCCGGGGCGCATGGTGCGCGCGATGGTCTCGATGAACGGCGTCCAGTTGCTGTTGCCGTCGGCTTCGCGGGTGACGTTGATCTGCGGCCGCAGCATCATGACGTCGGCGATCTCGAAACGCTGCAGCAGCAGTGGCAGGAGTTGCAGATTGGCGGTCAGAACATCGACGCGCAATGCCGGGTCGGCGGTGCCGCTGCCTTTCAGGCCGACATCGTGGAAGGATACGTAGCTGCCGGGGAACAAGGAGACGTCGATGTGTCCCTTGACGACCAGCTCGAGACCCGTCACGGCGCGGATCTGGGTCTCGACGGCGTGCCGAAGTGCCTCACGATTGACCAGCCAGGAGCTCGCGAGCAGGCCCACGAACGCGATCCCGAGCAGCACCGCAATCGGTGTGCCGAGCCGCCTCATTCCTTGGGCCATGGTCACGGACATGTCCTGGAGTCGTCGGATCGCTGTTTACTGGGGATGGGCAGGGCGCGCCGAAAACCCTTGCCAACATCAACAACTTGATGCGTTTTCTTGACGCTTTCAAGGCCGCGCCGCCGGTGTGGCCGGATTGCGGCGAAGCCTGCGGATCCCGTCCCCCGGATCATTCCGGAGCCGCGGGTGGCTCCGACAGCTAACGCACGATCTGCACGTTGGGAAGGCATCATTGACGCATTGCGAAGATTTCGCCTAATAATCCGATCGATATCCGCGCGGTCGCCGCTCTGCATCAGGTCATTCCCGTATGAACAAGGTCTATCCGGACGCCAAATCCGCCCTTGCGGGCCTTCTCAAGGACGGCATGACCATCATGTCCGGCGGGTTCGGCCTTTGCGGCATCGCAGAAACCCTGTCTGACGCCATTCGCGAGTCCGGGGTGAAGAACCTCACCGTCATCTCCAACAATGCCGGCGTCGACGGCATCGGCCTCAGCCGGCTGCTGGAGACGCGGCAGATCAAGAAGATGATCTCGTCCTATGTCGGCGAGAATAAGCTGTTCGCACAGCAATATCTGGCTGGCGAGCTGGAGCTGGAATTCTGCCCGCAAGGCACCCTGGCCGAGCGCATCCGCGCCGGCGGCGCGGGCATCCCGGCCTTCTTCACCAAGACCGGCGTCGGCACGCTGGTCGCCGAAGGCAAGGAAGTGCGCGAATTCGACGGCGAGAAATACCTGATGGAGCGCGGCCTGTTCGCCGACCTCGCGATCGTGCATGCCTGGAAGGGCGACACTGCCGGAAACCTCGTCTACCGGAAGACCGCGCGAAACTTCAATCCGATGATGGCCACGGCGGCCAAGGTCACGGTCGCGGAGGTCGAGCATCTCTTGCCGGCCGGCCAGATCGATCCCGACCACATCCACACGCCGGGCATCTTCGTGAAGCGAATCATCCAGGTTGGAACCGCGCTCAAGCGCATCGAGCAGCGCACCGTGCGCAAACGTGAAGCCGCCGCTGCAGCCGGGGAGGAAGTCTGATGGCCTGGACGCGAGAGCAGATGGCGGCACGCGCCGCCAAGGAGCTGCGGGACGGTTACTACGTCAATCTCGGCATCGGCATTCCGACGCTGGTCTCCAACTACATCCCGCCGGGCGTCGACGTCGCGCTGCAGAGCGAGAACGGCATGCTCGGCATGGGTCCGTTCCCCTATGAGGGCGAGGAGGATCCCGACCTCATCAATGCCGGCAAGCAGACCGTGACCGAGCTGCCGATCACCAGCTATTTCTCCTCGGCGGATTCGTTCGCGATGGTCCGCGGCGGACACATCGATCTCTCCATCCTCGGCGCCATGCAGGTGGCCCAGAACGGCGACCTCGCCAACTGGATGATCCCGGGCAAGATGGTCAAGGGCATGGGCGGCGCGATGGATCTCGTCGCCGGCGTCAAGCGCGTGGTCGTCGTGATGGAGCACAGCGCCAAGGACGGACCGAAGCTGCTCAAGCAGTGCAATCTGCCGCTGACGGGCGAGCGCGTGGTCGACATGGTCGTGACGGATCTTGCGGTGTTCACCATCGACAAGCACGGCAATGACGGAATGGCGCTGATCGAGCTCGCCGACGGCGTGACGCTCGACGAGGTCAAGGCCAAGACCGAAGCCGAATTCCGGGTCGCGCTGAAGAACACCTGAGGCGCGACTACCAGCGCCGGCACAGCATTTCCGCGACCTTGACCGCAAGCCGGCAGGCTGCGTTGTGCCGCGGGCTCGCGTGAGCCTGTGGCGGCGTCAGGCTATGGACCGCCAGACAGGGCACGCCGCGGCCGAGGCAGATCAGTCCCATGACATAAGCCGTGCCGTCCGCCGCGAGGGCGCCCGGAAACGCCGCCGAGACATCGGCGTCGGTCCCTTCGTCATTGCGCGTGACCGTCGTCCCCTCGAAGAACACGCCGATCTCGTCGAGCATGGCCTGCGCCGATTCATGCGCGAGACGACAGAGCTCCGGATCGGCCGGGATCATCATGCCCCCCTCATGGGGAAAGGGCGGCTCGGCGATGCTGAGCGCGTCCCGCACTTGGATGTCGATCCGAAACGGCGCCAACGAGGCCGCGATGACCAGATCGCCCGCGCCGGCGCCGACGAAACGGACGCCGTGGCCGGCTTGCGCGAGGGCCGGCCCCAGGGCCTGCGCACGTGCCGGCATGATCACCCAACGTGCGCCATGCTCCTCGACCGCGACGGCCGTGGCGCTCGCCACCTCGGTCATCGATCGCCCCAGGCAGATGACGGCATGGAAGCACGAATGCCGGATGATCGCCCGCGCGGCGTTGCGCTGCTCGATCAGCGTGCCCGGCCCCATCGCCTGGATCAGGCCTTCGATGTCATCGGGCGTCTCCACCACGAAGCCGACGGTATGCGCCTTGGCATGGAGGAAGCGCAGCGCGTCGAGCATGGCGTTGATGGCGGCCTTGTCGCGGTCGTCGAGCTGCGGCCATAGCGCATCGAGCACGTCGAGGGAGGCCTCGATGCTGGCGCCGATCACGCCCTGACCGAGCGGGCGTCCGGGCGTCTCGCAGCGATAGAGCTCCTCCAGCGATTGCAGGACGGTTCGGCGATCCTTGATCGCGCCGGCGCCCTGCAGGATGCGGGCGAGAACGAGCGCCCGCTTGGCGGGCTCGAGCGGCACGGCCAGCCAAGCGAAATCCGCCAGCTCCGCCGCCTGTTCGCTCGCTGCGCGCTGAAATTCGCCGACGACCTGACCATAATGCCAGCTGAGCTGCCAGGGCGTCACTTGCCGGCCGCGATACCTGCCGCGCTCGATGCGTTCGAGCGCCTGGGCCTGCAGCTCGTGGCGCAGATCCGGATCGAAGCCGGATGCGCGCGTGTCCAGCAGCCGATGGGCACGCGTCGCGACCGCCGGGCCAAACCACTCCTGATCAGCATCGCCGACCGAAAGGCCGCTGGGCATGCGGATGTGCACGGTCCTGCGAAACTGGTCGAGCTCGCGCTTGGCGACTTGCGCCGCCGTGGCGGAGACCGTCTGCACCTCGCAGAAGGCATCGACCACGCCGGCCCAGTCCCAGAAATCATCGCCGTAGAACGGAATGCGGTATTGGCGACTCGCGACGATCCGCGCGCAGACCTCCTCGATCGCCGGCGTTACGCGATCGAGAATGTCGCGTCGCGCGAGCGCAGGGTCCGCAAGACACTGATGAACGACGCGTGCGGCGTTCGCGTTCACCACGTGCCAGTCCCGCGCGGCGAATTTCGGCGACGTCCGCAGATATTCCAGGGCGTCGATGAGGCAGCGTCCGGCCAGCGCGCGTGGTGAATTGTCGTCGAACCAGCTGGTGTTGCCGATTCCGTACCCATGCAGGTCGGACGTGAAGAAGACCGGCGGATGTCGAGAAACCACACTCGCCTCCTGGTCCGCTCATCGCGTCTCTCAACTGCAATTGTCTAACGTTTGTAGCTCGATCTTCGCAACCGAAAGTTGATATTGGGTGACTGTCAATTGTGCCAGTGTCAGGGCACCGCCAAGCGCGCCCATTGGACGCTCAGCGCAAGCCGGAGGGGTCTCGCCGTCAGATGCTGACGGCGCCGAGCAGCCGGCCGAGACGACGCGCCATGCTGCGGCCCCATCCAGGCTGCTCGCGGACCAGCCGGAAGCCCAGATTGGCCGGTGGCTTGCCCGAGGCGCATCCGCCGGCGCGCGCATCGCGGATGAAGTCGGTCACGTAGGCCCGGTGCGCGCCTTCCGCGAGGCGAACGCCGCAATTGCTGACGGTCTTGATGACGCGTCCGGCATCGTCCTGCACCTTGCGTGTGAAGCAGGTCGAGGTCCATTCCCAGACATTCCCCGCGAGATCGGCAACGCCGTGCTCGTTGTTGCCGAAGCCGCCGAAACGGCGGGTCTCGGATTCGTCGGGCAAGGCGGCTTCCCGTTCGTAGCGCGCGATCCAGCGCCGCGACGGGTCAGTGTCGTCGATTGCGACGCCATCGTCCTTGAAACGGCTACCGGCCGCATGAGCCCACTCGGTGTCCGTCGGCAGGCGATAGCGATCGCCGGTCTTGCGCGAGAGCCATTCTGCATAAGCGACGGCATCGTGCCAGCTCACCTGCACGGCTGGACGGTCGATGGCGATGGGGACATCGCGGTCGAGCGCGCGGCAGGCGCGAGCTTCGACACAGGTGTGATAGTCGGCGGCGCTGACCTGGTTGGTCATGATCGTCAGCGGACGATCGAAGCGGACCGTCGCGACGGGCGCCTCGGCGGGGCGGCCGTTGCGCAGATGGTCGCCGGAATCGCGATAGCTCACTACGCCCGGTGCAATCTCGGTGAGGGCTGGAGTGCCGCCGGCGGGGTTTGGGAGGCTCGTGAGGAGGGGCGCCATCGCCGTCGGGCCGGCCAGTCCGACGATGCAGGCGAGGGTGAGCTTGATCTTGAAGGCGAGCAGCATGGCAGCACATCGAGGCGAGCGGGGGCCGGACGGGCCGGCCCCCTTGGGCTGATCAGTTGGTCGATCCGGTGGGGATATCCGCCGGGGCTTTCACCTGCGTCATCAGGTCGTCGTTCCACTTGCCTTCGACCTTGAAATGCGCGGTGGCGCCGAGATTGGCCGCCTCGATCAGATTGTGGGTGACATAGGCGTAGATGCCGGGCTGCAGAAATTTGTAGAGCGCGGCACCCGCCGAGCCACCACGGATGAACCAGGTCTCGAGTCCGGTCTCCGGCGCATTGGAGAACTTGCCGGTCTCCCAGACATAGTCGCCATGACCGCCGATCAGATGCGGGCGGCTGTCGCGGTTGGCCTGCGAGTGCACGATCAGCACGTTCTCGCCGACATTGGCCGTCAGCGCGTCCTTGCCGGTCAGCGCGCCCGCCTTGCCGTTGAACACGACGTGGGTCGGCGTCAGCTTGCGCATGACCTCCTCGGTGTCGGTATAGGCCTCGCCGGGCGAATCGTAGGATTTGAAATTGCCCTTCTCGTCGCGCGGCACATAGAGGTCCTGCTCGCCGATGTAGTAGACGCGATCGTAGCGCAGCGCATGGCCGCGGCCGTCATTGAGGCCGTCGCGCGGCAGCACCATCACGGCGCCGTTCATGCCGGAGACGACGTGCCAGGGGATCATCGGTCCGCCCGGGGCGCAGTGATAGACGAACACGCCGGTGCGCGTCGCCTTCCAGCGCAGCACCACCTGCTCACCCGGATTGACCAGGGTCAGTGCGCCGCCGCCGAGCGCGCCGGTTGCGGAGTGGAAGTCGATGTTGTGCGGCATGGTGTTGGTCGCCGGATTGACCAGCGTCACCTCGACATAGTCGCCCTCGTGAACGACCATCAGCGGACCCGGCATCGAGCCGTTGAACGTCATGGCCTGGAAGGTGGTGCCCTTCTCGTCGATCACCATCTTCTTCTCCTGGACCACGAGCTTGAACTCC
This sequence comes from Bradyrhizobium sp. SZCCHNS2022, assembly GCF_032377575.1. Lineage (NCBI taxonomy): Bacteria > Pseudomonadati > Pseudomonadota > Alphaproteobacteria > Hyphomicrobiales > Nitrobacteraceae > Bradyrhizobium > Bradyrhizobium sp. SZCCHNS2022. The sequence goes on from NZ_JAUHHZ010000001.1 coordinate 6,829,663, forward strand.
ATGATCTTCGGTCCCTGCTTGGTGGCCTGCTCGTGCGCATGCACGAACGGCGGGGCCACCAGATCGACCTTCTGGCGCGGCAGCTTGAGGTCGTCGGCAACGGCGGGAGCCGCAAGCATCATCGCGGCGATGGCTGCACTGAGCAGGGCGGTGCGGCGGGTCAACATGGATCGCTCCTTCATTGGATCTGTTGTAGTGCCGCAAACAGCATGCGCCTGTTGGAACCCGGCTTGTTTGTGCTGCAACAAGCAAGTTAGCAATTGCGGAACGGTCGGAGGAGCGCGCGCAGATGATGCCGGCGCAGGCGCACTCGGGGCCGCGAATGCGTGGCATCGGGAGGCCCGATCGAGACGATGATGATTTATCGGCAGTACGCGCGCCTACTCGCGCGCGCGATCGCCGCGCGGCCCCGGTGCGATGCCGTGAACGGACGAGCATCATGGAAGACGCCGATAGCGCGAAGCGCGCCATTCGTCGCGATTGGTCTGGGGAGATCGTCAGCTCATCCAGCGGACCGCCAGCAGCACGACGAAGGCCACTGCGGCTGCCACGCAGAAGAGCGTTGTCAGGAACATCGCGACGTTGCCGAGCAGCCCGGCGGGCGTCTGGTCGTCGCGGAAGGACTCGAAGCCGTCGGATTGGGGAATGTGGCCGCGAATGCTGGCGAGGAGAGCGAAGGAGCGGATGAGCAGTTGCAGAGCTTCCATTGCGGATTCCTCGAATCGTCAATGGGTTGATGATGATGCGAAATAGTCCGGCCACTTTGAGGAAGCGCAAAGTCCAGCACGAAAGCCGGCGTTCTACTGGAATCTTCACGGGCTCTGCCGGCCGCCGCTTTGAGAAAGCTCAAGGTCGCGCCTGTTGCCTTGTGCCAAGAACGTCCGAACCCAAGGTGGACAGGCAGGACATGAGACCAGATCTCGCGGCATGCTACGGACAAGAGCGCCTCCCGCGCTACACCAGCTATCCCACGGCGCCGCATTTCTCCGCTGCGGTCGGGCCATCGACCTATGCGGAATGGTTGCGCGCCATCCCGGCGAGCGCGACGGCATCCCTGTACCTGCATGTGCCGTTCTGCCGATCGATGTGCTGGTATTGCGGCTGCAACACCATGGTGGCCAAGCGCGACGAGCCGATCGCGGTCTATGAATCGGCGCTGCGCTGCGAGATCGATATGGTGTCGCGCCAGATCGGCCGGCGTCTTCCGGTCGGCCACATTCACTTCGGCGGCGGCACGCCCACCATCATGGCGCCGGAGTCGTTGATCGATCTGGTCGGCTCGCTGCGTCATTCGTTCTTCGTGCTGCCCTCGGCCGAGATCGCCATCGAGATCGATCCGCGCACGCTGACGCCTGACATGATCGATGCGCTGGGGGTCAGCGGGGTCAACCGGGCGAGCCTGGGGGTGCAGAGCTTCGATCCGCTGGTGCAGAAGGCAATCAATCGGGTGCAGAGCTTCGAGCAGACCGCGGCGGCGACGATTGGGCTGCGCAGGGCCGGTGTTGCCGGGGTCAATTTCGACCTGATCTACGGGCTGCCGCATCAGACCGTCTTCTCCTGTCTGGACACTGTCCGGCGCGCCATCGATCTGCGTCCCGATCGGCTGTCCGTGTTCGGCTATGCGCACGTCCCCACGTTCAAGACGCACCAGCGCAAGATCCAGGATTCGTCCCTGCCCGACAGCCTGGAGCGGTACGATCAGGCGTGCGCGATCGGCGAGGCGCTGAAGGAAGCCGGCTACGTCCAGATCGGGCTCGATCATTTCGCGTTGCCGACCGACCCGATGACGATTGCCTTCCGTGAGGGCCGGCTGCACCGCAATTTCCAGGGCTATACAACGGACGCCAACGACCTCCTGATCGGCTTCGGCGCCTCGGCGATCGGACAGCTGCCGCAGGGCTACGTCCAGAATGCACCGCAGGTTCGTGCCTATGAGGGGCAGATCGCATCCGGCAGCCTCGCCACGGTGAAAGGCTATGGCCTGACCGATGACGATCGCCTGCGGGCCGACATCATCGAGCGCATCATGTGCGACTATGGCGTCGACCTCGACGTGATCTGCACGCGGCATGGCATCGAGACCGATGCGATGCTGCAATCGGCGCCGCGGCTGCAGTCGCTGATCTCCGATGGCGTGGTCGAGCTCAACGGCAGCGCGCTGGCGGTGACCGAGCATTCGCGGTTCCTGGTGCGCAGCGTGGCCGCGGCGTTCGACGCGCATCTCGACGCCTCGAAGCAGCTGCACAGCCGGGCGGTCTAAAGCGCGATGAGATCAGGATGAATCGTCATCGCGCTTTAGGTTGTTGTTTGCGCATGATCTTTTCGGAAAACCGCTGCGCACTTTTCCGGATCATGCTTTAGCCCGCCGCACGACGCGGTGCTTGTGCCGCGACAAAGACGTTCGACGGGCTACGGGCTACCATTCGCTTTCGAATGGAGGCGCGCATGCCCATCACCTTTGATGAACTGGTCGACGATCTCATGCGGCGCAAGCCGGAGACGATCGGCGTCTTTCTCGCGTTTCAGATGCGATGCGTCGGCTGCCCGATCGCCTGCTTTCACAATGTCGCCGATGCCTGTCGCGAGCACGGCGTCGAGCCCGACGCATTCCTCTCGGCGCTGTCCGCCTGCACGTGATCAGGAGCGCGACGACGCGCTGTCGCCGGAGTTCTGTTCGGCCAGCAGCACGATCTTGTGCGGTTCACGGAGCACGATCTTCTGACGGCCGCTCTCGACGAGGCCGAGCTGCTCCCAGCCAGAGAGGATGCGGCTGACCGTATGCAGCGTGGTGCCGGTCATCTGCGCGATGTCCTGCCTGCTGATCGGAAAGTCGATCTGCACGCCGTGATCGAGCTTGCGTCCCGCCTGGTTGGCGAGCCGCAGCAGCGCATGCGCGATGCGCTGCTCGACCTGCTGCGTCGACATCTCGATCACGCGCGCATGGGTTTCCTGCAGCCGCTGGCCGACGGTCTGCAGCGTATTTGCCGCCAGCGACGGGAACCTCGCGACCAGCCGCGGCCAGGCGGCGGACGGCCAGGCCAGCACGATGCTGTCGTCGACGGCGGTGGCCGTCGCCGGATAATGCTGCAGGCCGATCGCGGGGGCGACGCCGAAGGTGTCGCCGGGCACGACATAGCGGACCACGATCTGGTCGCCGGTCGGCGTGGTCTTGGTGGCGCGGACATGGCCGTGCAGCAGCAGGAAGAACGAGCTCGCATCCGCGCCCTGCTCGAACACCGCGGCGTTGCGGGGCACGCGAATCGAACGGGCCTCCCGCAGCACCTCGGTAAGATCCTCGTTGGAGAGCCCCGCAAACAGCGGCAGATGCGCGACCAGCGAGCGGTCGATGGAAGCCATGATGTTCTCCGGGCCGGGCGCGGCGACATTCGCGCCGCTCAATAACACGTTTTCGCGATCCGTCGGAAGTTTGTGCTGGCGCAATCCGCCGCGAGCCGTCCGCAACTACGTGTGGGAGGCGCCGTCATCGGCGCGGTTCCCGTCGAGCATCGAGCGAGCATGCACATGGCCATTCCGCGCAACTATCAGGGCTTGACCGTTCTCGCCAACGGGTTCCGTCCGTTCTTCCTGCTCGGTGCGATCCAGGCCGCGCTGGCGATCCTGGTCTGGCTGCCGGCCTATTACGGCGAGTTGACGCTGAGCTCGGCGTTCACGCCGCGCGACTGGCACGTGCATGAGATGCTCTATGGCTATCTGCCGGCCATCGTCACCGGCTTTCTGTTCACGGCGATTCCGAACTGGACCGGACGGCTGCCGATCCGCGGCCTGCCGCTGCTGACGCTCGTCACCGTGTGGCTGGCGGGGCGGATTGCCGTGACGCTGTCTGCCTTCGCTCCGTGGTGGGCGGCGCTGCTGATCGATGCAAGCTTCCTGCTGCTGGTCGTCCTTGCCGCGGCACGCGAGATCGTGGCGGGGCGAAATTGGCGCAATCTGCCGGTCGTCGCGGTCGTCGGCGTGCTGTGCGCCGGCAACATCGCGTTTCACCTCGAGGTGCATCTGCGCGGCTCGGCCGATGATGCGATCCGCGTCGGCGTCGCCGTCATCGTGCTGCTGCTCGCCTTGATCGGCGGCCGCATCACGCCGAGCTTCACGCGCAACTGGCTGGTCAAGCACAATCCCGGCCGGCTTCCGGCCCCGTTCGGCCGCTTCGACATGGCCGTCGTGGTCATCAGTGCGCTGAGCTTGTTGAGCTGGATCGTCGTGCCCGACAGCGCCGCGACCGGGCTCGCACTGGCCGCGGCCGGCATGCTGCACGCGGTGCGGCTGGCGCGCTGGGCTGGCGATCGCACGCTGCGTGAACGGCTGCTGGTGATCCTGCATGTCGGCTACGCCTTCGTGCCGCTCGGCTTCCTGATCAATGCGGCGGCGAGCTTCGGATGGGTGCTGCCGAGCGCCGGGCTGCATGCCTGGATGGTCGGCGCCGCCGGAATCATGACGCTCGCGGTGATGACCCGCGCCACGCTCGGCCACACCGGCCAGGCGCTGACCGCCTCGGCCGCCACGCAGGTGATCTATCTCGGGATCATCGTGGCGGCGGTCACGCGGGTCTGTGCCGTGCTGGTGCCGGCGCATGCGGGAGCGCTGCTGCACGTTGCGGCCTTCGCCTGGATCATCGCCTTCTCCGGCTTTGCCCTGGCGTTCGGTCCGCTGCTGCTGGGTCTCAGGCTGCGTGCGCTCGCGGTCCGCTCGACGGGATCGGCTCAGCCGGTGCTCTGATTGCGGGCGACCGCGCGCGAGAACACCACCTCCATGAGCGTGCCGGATTTCGGCGCCGCCTTGACGTGAAACTGCGCCCGGTTGGCTTCGACCAGCGCCTTGGTCAGCGACAGGCTGAGACCCGCGGCCTCGGAGCTCAGCTCGGCGCCGGCCGTCGCACGGAACGGCTCGAGCGCCGCAGCGACGGCCTGATCATTCAACCCATGACCGGTGTCGCGCACGCGCAGCACCACCTCACCGAAATCCGACAGCGCGGTCGAGACGATGACCTGGCCGCCGGCATTGGCCAGCGAGATCGAGGCCGAGATCAGGTTCATGGCGATCTGGCGCAGCGCCCTGGTGTCGGCGATGACGGGCGGAACCGTCTGCGACAGCGAGGTGCGGATGATGATGCGGGCGCGGTTGGCCTGCGGCTGCATCACCGCAACGCAGCTCTCGACCAGCTCGTTCAGATTCTGCGTGGTGAAGGCCAGCTCGAGCTTTCCGGTCTCGATGCGCGACAGCTCGAGCAGATCGTCGATCAGGGACACCACGCGTTCGCCGGAGGTGCGGATGTCCTTCATGTATTCGGCGTAGCGCGCGTTGCCGAGCGTGCCGAAGCGCTCGCCGATCATGACCTCGGCAAAGCCGATGATGGCGTTCAGCGGCGCGCGCACCTCTTGGCTGATCCGCGCCAGCATGTCGGCCTTGGCATTGGCCGCCCGGTCGGCGACGCGCCGGGCCTGCAGCAGCTCGCTTTCGCCGCGGCGCAGCTGCGACAGATCGCGGAACACGGCGAAGAAGTTCGGACCGTCGGTCCGGGTCCGGCCGATCGTCATCGAGAGCGGGATCGCGCCGCCCTGGGCGACCTTGCCGAGCACCTCGCGGCCCTGATCCAGCATGCTGGCGGCGCCGGACTGCTGCACGCAGTCGAGATAGTCCACCACCAGCCGCGCGCTCTCCGGCGCGAACAGCTCGATCAGATTGCGGCGGACCAGCTCCGCTCCGTCGTAGCCGAACAGGGCCTCGGCGCTGCGATTGCAGGCGTGGATGTTGCCGCCGGCATCGAACATCAGGATGCCTTCGGCCGTGACGTCGAGGATGGCGGCCAGGTCTTCGGCTTCGGCATGACCGACGGCCGGAGGCGGGGCGACCACGAGTGCGGGCGGCGCGGACGGCGGCGGAGCCGGCGCTGGCGCGGCTTCGGCGGCAGAAGGAAGAGCTGCCGCCGGGCCCGGCGCCGGTGCGAAGATCAGCGCATGCGCGCTGTCGCCGTCCCAGGTGATCGTGAACAGCCGCGCCTCGGCCTTGATCTCCTCGCTGGAGGAGCCGTCGGCGGCCGAGATCGTCACCGGCGTGCCTGCTTCGGATCTGCCCGTGGCGGATGGCGCGCCGGGCTCGACATAGAGGGCATCGAGCCCGCCGGCCTGCTCCAGCGTCGGCAGGTCCGCATAGCCCATCTGCTTGAAGAAGGCCGGATTGGCGTAGAGCAGCCGGTCGAGCCGATAGATCAGCATGCCGGTCGGCAGCAGATCGAGCAGGATCCGGTCGCGCTGGCTGTCGCCCTGGGCCGGCGGCGCTTCGGGCGTCAGCCAGTCCGTCTGGAGGGCGGCGCCGTGCTCGGTCGCGACGTCGCTCGCCGGCGGCGCATCCGGATGCTGTGCTGGACCAAACGGATCACTCATGCGCGGGGCCGCTTCGAACGTGGAGCCGGGAACATCGGCCGGCATGCTGCGGATTTCACCTTCGAGCCGGGCCGACAACTGGCGCGCAAGTTCATGAAACGCATTGTTCTCCACCGGCGTCAGCGCCGGAAGCTTGGCCTCGCCCGGGGCGCGGAACGGCACGACGTTCCCCGCCGCCTCCAAGCCGACGCCATCGACGTGGGAGGCGTCCGTGACAGCGGAAGCATCACGCGCCGGCACGGTGATGTTGTCCTGGTGCGGCGGCGCATCTGCGGCCGGCGCATGGTCGGATTGGGCATCGTCCGAGAGAGCCTCGGCGGCGGAGGCGACATCGGCTCCGTCCGCTTGCCCGGCATCGGCCATGTTCATCTCGGCCGCAGCCGCCCACCGCGTTTCCAACCGGTCCAACGCCTCGAGGTCGCGGCAGACGCCGAAGCCGCGATAGCCCGCATGGCTCTTGTCCTCGGCGAGGACGGGAAGTCCCGACAGCTCCACGGCCAGCCGCTCGCCATGCCCCGCAGGCCAGGTGACGACGAGCCCGCTCCAGGTTTCCCGGGTCTCGATGGCCGCGGCGACACGCCCATCCAGATCGAGCCCGAGCGCCGCCGCAAGGTCGTGCCAGGGCCGGCCCAGTTGCGCGGCGCCGGATGCGCCGATCAGGCGGGCGAACTCGTCGGAGCCGAGCGAGAACCGTCCCTCGGCATCCATCTGCCACGAAAACCGCAGCGGATGACGGCGGCCGCGTCCGGACGGATCGCCGGCCGCGCCGCCGACGCTGTCCTCCGGGGCGTGCTGCATCGAGGACGCAGCCGTTCCGGCAACGTCGGGAGCACAGGCAACCTCGCTCTCCGCGGCAGTCGAAGCGACCTGCGCTTCGCTGGAGGAGAGCGGTGCTGGTCCGAAGTCGGATGGATGCATGTCGGTCGTCGTCTGCGATGCGAGCGGCTCGAACAACTCGGCTTCGGCGGGGTCGTCGATCAGCAGGAACTCGGCCGGAGCTTCGTTGGACAGCGCAGGGGCTTCGTAGTCGGTCTGGCGTTCGGTCATTTCATCCATCGAAGGAGCAGGCAGAGTCTCGGCCGTATCCGCGAGATCCGCGGACGCTGATGCCGGGGCGGCATCTGCGGTGAGCTCTGCATCAGGCGTCGGCACCGGGCTCGGCGCGTCCAACTCATCGGGCGGGGCCGGTAGCGGCACGGCGACCAGTCCGGTCTGACTGCCACTGCCGATCCGGTAGAGGGTTGCGCGCGCGCTGCCGAGCAAAACCTCGGCGGCTCCATCGGCCAGCGCCGCGTTGCGGATCGCGGCGAATCGCGGATCGCTCAGATCGTGCATGCCGAACAGGTCGCGGCCGGCCGTGCTGATGCCGGCGAACTGACCGTCCTGGGTAAACGCGATCAGCGCATGCGCGCTGCCGTCCACCAGCCGTTTCAGTCGATCCGTCAGCGGGAAGCTGCGGCCGCCGCTGTCGGTGCTGGCGATCAGCACCGCGTGCCTGCCGTCGGGCAGTTCGATTCGGGCGCAGCCGCAGGTCGCCAGCGTGCCGAGCGGCGCGCCGAAGCCGCGCAGACGTTCGAGCCGCAGCGCGCCATTCTCGGGCAGCCGCCGGCCCAATTGCGCGATCTGGCGGCGATGCTGATCGGCGGGACCAAACGTCTTGGCGATCAGCGCCGGCACATTGGTCGCTCCGAGGGCGCGGGCGCCGACCGCATTCGCCCACAGTACGCGGCTCCCATCGGCCGACCAGAGCCACGCCGGCAGCGCGCCCGCGGCATGGACGGCCAGCCGGGGATCGCTGAGGGCGTGCAATTCGAGATCGGCGTGGGTCATGGGCGACGACGGCGAACGGCTCTTGTGGCGTTGATCGGCTGCCGGAGGTGGCAGCGTTAAGAATTCGTTACTATCGCGCGTTTTGAGGGCAGAGGTCCACGGCCGGGCCGGGCTGTGGTCCTGCTAAAGCTTGGATAACCTTAATGTGTTCCTCGGGCGCTCAGGAGGCACCGAACCGGCGGCGAAAGTCCGGGTTGGACGTTGGAAGCGCGGCCGGGCGGTCAGGATGATGGGCAGATGGGCCGAAGCCGCAGTCGCCCGGCCCGATCCAGGCCGGGGCGATGCCAGGGCCGTTACAGGCATCGGATGGAGGGATTCATGACCGAGGACGGGCGCCGATTCGAAATTCCGAAGGACATGCGGGCCATGGCCGAAGCCGGCTTCGACCAGGCGCGCCAGACGTTCGAGAAGTTCCTGGCCGGCGCTGAAGCGACCGCCGGCTCGCTCGAAGAGCGCGGCGCAACCGTGCGTGCGGGCGCGAAGGACATCGGGGCGAGGGTGCTGCAATACGCTGAGAAGAACGTGCAGTCGTCGCTGGACTATGCCCAGTCGCTGGTTCACGCCAAGGATCTCCCCGAGGTGCTCAAGCTGCACAGCCAGTTCGTCCAGGGCCAGATGCGCTCATTGGCCGAGCAGGCCGGCGACATCGGCCAAGCGTTCAGCAAGGCGGCCCTCGACGCCACCAAGCCGAAAGCGTGAGGTTTTGGAGGTGCTGTTGCGTTGTGGCTCGTCACACGCACCGGTGGAGATGGCATTCGGCTCGCCCCCGGGGCGCGACAAACAGTTCCTGATAGTGGAATTTCCGTTGCGTTGCACAAATTCGACACGATATAGCTCTACGCGAGGTTGTTACTCACCTCCCAGGGGCGGTTCCTCTGCGTGATCCGAAGTGACTTCCCGATTGCCGGGGCGGTCCAGTCTCAATGTTTCGAAGGATGCATGCCATGACCAATGCCACCGATCCTTTCTCCGCGTCGATCATCCCGTTCGAGGTTCCCGAACAGGTGCGCGCATTCGCCGAAAAAGGCGTGTCGCAGGCCCGCGAGAACTACGCCAAGTTCAAGGACGCCGCAGAGACCCACAATTCGGCCATCGAGGCCTTCTTCGCCAATGCCAGCAAGGGCGCCGGCGCCTACTCCTCCAAGGTGATGGAGTTCACCAAGGCCAACACGACGGCCTCGCTCGACTTCGCCCAGGAGTTGTTCGGCGTGAAGTCGCCGACCGAGGCGATGGAGCTGTGGACCGGCTTCGCCCGCAAGCAGTTCGAGGCCTTCACCGCCCAGGCCAAGGAGCTCGGCGAACTCGGCCAGAAGGTCGCCACCGAGACGGTCGAGCCGATCAAGGAAAGCGCCACCAAGCTGTTCAAGCCGGCGGCCTAAAGTCCACGGCCTGAGCCCCGCTTGGCGTCCTGAGGCGCCAGCGGATGGCCGCGAATCCCGAGCCTGGCGCGCTACGCGTCCGGGCTCGATCCTATGAGAGCCCGCATTTCGGGCAGGCTCCGAATCCGCTCACAAAGGTGGCAAAAAACGCCGGGGAGGCGGGCGACTTTATCCGTTCTCGGACTTGCCAAATCCCCCCGTTGCACCTAGTTTCCGGCCCGTTCGGGCGCCCCCTCTCGCGGGGCTCTGCCCGTTTCGGATGCAGTTGTAGCTCAGTTGGTTAGAGCGCCTGTCTGTGGAACAGGAGGTCGGTGGTTCGAGCCCACCCAACTGTACCAAATCCCGACATATCCATCGTTTGCATCACCACTAGGTTCGTCCGATCTTGCGACGCAACGAACGTCGGGGGCTGCCGATGAGCTCCGTGGCTGGCGCGGTGCAAATGGGCGCCAAGCGATCTCTGATCCCGAGGACGCATGATGGATTCGAAGTCGGCCGCAGTATTCAAGCAGCATGTCGAGCGGTCCATAGAGCAATTGTCGCTCGCGCTCACGCTTGCCGAAGAAGCCTGTGAAGACCAAGAATTTCTGAGACTGAAGGGGACAGTCGGCGATGTCATTGCTCGGCTGGACGCCATGCTTCAATGTTGTAGGGCGGATTAGCGCCAGCGTAATCCGCCATCTCGAGCAAGATATTCGCGACGACCGTTGTTCCTGCCAGCGCCCTTGAGCAGCCTCTGCCCCATCCATCTCACGGTCTTGACGATGAAACGGCGGATCACGCCGCGCTGATCCGCCCTACGCGCTGACGCATTTGAGGCCATCGTATTAGGATGCCGATCTTCGCCAAGAGACCGGAGCCAACGTGCCGACGTATTTTCCAATCGATGCGGGCGTGAGCTTTGCGTGCGATGACAGCGATCTTCTCGCCGTGAACTGGCAACGGGATCATCTCTCGGCAGATTTCATCCTTCCGGGCGCGGAGAAGCGCGCGCTCCGCGTTCACTTCAACGACGCCACCATCGTCCGTCTCCTCGACGAATTTCCGCTCAGCACCGAGGCGGACACAAAGCCGGAGGGGCTGGCCTCACGCCATTTCGCCTATCGTGTCGAGGGCTCCGTGTTTGCGGAGACGCAATCGGAAGCTTGGAAGTTGAATTTTCATCCTGCCAGCCACTATCGCTTCATCACGGGATGGGGATGCATGGACGTGCTCTCCAAAGCACCGCCTCGCTTTGAAGTCGTTGATCTCGATCTCTGATTAGTATCCGCGTGGGGCCGAAGGCAATCTGCCTGTTTGGGCCGCTTGCTTGTTCGCTAACCTCAAAGACCGGACTCCGCGTCATTTTCCGGTTTTCAGAATAATTCTTGACGCCGCCCCCAAATCAGTGGTCTTATCCGCGCATCCCGTCCCAAGCGAAGGGGCGTACGCGCGGTCGTCACGATACGTGGGGCGGGGATGCGGTGGCCGTGGTGGATCAGGCGCTGTTGCGCGACGACTGATCGATTGCGGACGATGAAGTCGTGTGGTCCTGGCCTCTCGTCGCTGAGGTCAAGTCCGGCAGCGTTGCCTGACGGCGCGCGCGGGCGATGGGGGCAAGAACGCCGATCCCCAGGGAGATCACGTATAAGTCGTAAGCCCATCGCGCAGGGAATGCCGGATGCTCGGCTGAACCTGTGGTGACTGCCGCCTGCTTTTCTTGTTGCAGGCGGGCCATGGGTGAGGCCTTCACCCGGCATTCCCTGCGCCCTCGCGTTGGTCGGGGGCCGTCGACGAAAAACTCGGGCGGATGGCGCCGCGAGGCCGCGAGCGCGTGTCCGTGCTGCCGGTGAAGGTGTGATGTACGCATTGTGATGTACGGATGGTGTCTCGGCCGGTTTGCGTCCCCTGCCGTCACGCATCGGCCGGAGGAGCAGCAGCATCGAGGACGCGCTGGAGATCAATCCATCAGCGGTCCAACCGGGCGTCGCCGGTTCGGCGTCAGGGGCGTGAAGCCGCACGCGCGCGGCTTGCGGATTCGTGGGTGTTGCAACTAGTGTCGCTGAACCGGAGGAGGGCACGATGAGGGGCGTCCTGTTGGCACTGGTCGGAGCGGCGCTGCCGGTCCTGACGATGGTTCCAGTTTCCGCGTATGCGTATACCGCCGAGCAGGAGCAGGCGTGCACCGGCGACGCCTTTCGGCTGTGTAGTTCCGACATTCCCAACGTCGACCGCGTCACCGCCTGCATGGTCCGGCGCAAGGCCGAGCTGTCGCCGCCATGCCGCGCCCAGTTCGGACCGCCGCCGCGCCAGGCGGCAGCGCGTGCCGATAGGCCGATGAGCATTCGCCCGCCGGCAACCAAGAAGCCGGTCGATGCGCGCGCGGGCAAGACGAAGAAGACGCGGCCGGATGAAACCTGACGCGCCGATGCGCACCGCGTCGTGCAGCTTCAGCCTGCAATCACATGCGGTGAAGACCGGATGTTGCCGAAGAAAGCGACACCATCGACTGCATTTTCTGCTGACGGTGTGACTCAAAAACCAATGCGTTTCAGCAATCAGGAGTTACGCCTCGTCAATCGCTAAATTTATCTTCCGCGAATCAGTCCGCTGATTCATTTTCGCGACCGGGGTCAATCTGGAGGCCAAGGTATGAACGTTATTGTTTTCGCATCGCGTAAGGGCGGTTCAGGCAAGAGCACCCTGGCCGCCCATCTCGCTGCGCAGATCAAGGCGAGCAAGTCTTGCCTGCTCATCGATGCCGACCCTCAGGGGTCACTGACGCTTTGGCACAAGCTGCGGGGCACCAACGAGCCGCCGATCAAGACCGCCGTGAACTCGGTGAGCGCGATCGTGTCCGCGGCCCGCCGTGACGGCGTCGAGTGGGTGCTGATCGATACGCCGCCGACGATCTCGGCCGTGGTCGAGGATGCGATCAAGAACGCGACCATGGTGATCATCCCTGCCCGCCCGGGCGTGTTCGACGTCAACGCGGTGCAGGAGACGATCCAGACCTGCCGCGCCGCGCGCAAGCCGTATGCGGTCGTCCTCAACGGCGCTCCGGCGCGCCGCGACGACGCCGAGAGCCCGATCGTGACCATTGCCCGCGAGGCGCTGGCCAAGTTCAAGGCGCCGGTGTGGGGCGGACAGATCACCAACCGCGCCGATCTCTTGATGGCGCTGGGCCAGGGCGAGGGCGTGCGCGAGTATTATGCGGAGGGTCGTGCTGCGGCCGAGATCGCGCGGCTGTGGGCGGCGATCGAGCGTTCGGTGAGGGCGATTCGCGGGACCGTCTCGGCGAATGGGGCCATGCACAAGCAGGCCGCCTGATCGCAATCGTTGCAATGAGGCATCGACGCGCGGTGTTCCGCGCGTTTTTCGCGCCGGATCCGATCGTTGTGATCGCAGCGATCGGGCAGGCCGCGAGGCGGCCACGCCCGCGCGGGACGCGAGGTCAGGCGACCATCAGCAGATAGAATGCAATCGCCGGCGTCAAAGTCAGGATCACCGACCAGATCCCGACCGCCCAGATGATGTCCTCGACGCTAAATCCCTGACGTTCAGGGAATGCATGATCCTGAAAAGCCACGACGCCCCCGCGCTCTTTGGTTTTCAACATTCATAGCGGAACATCTTTAAACAGCAGGTTGCGGACTGCGCGGCTTTTGATCGCCTCTGTTAGTTCGGATTAACTCTGCTGCCTCATGCAGGCGCGCCGTCATTCCGGGTTCGAGCCTGCGGCCCGCCCCGGAATGACGCTGGTCGCGACGGCTCAGGCGACGCGGCCTTGCGTGGCGGACCGGCGGCGTTCGATCTCCAGATCGAGCCGAGCGGCGAGCTCGTCTCCCACCTCCACCATCGGCAGTCGCATCTCGGCGCTGGCGATCAGGCCGGTCCGCGCCAGCCAGTACTTTGCCGGGGCCGGGCTCGGCTCGGTGAACAGCAGGCGCGTGAGATCCTCCACCTGCGCCCAGCATGCTGCCGCGGCGTCATGGCGGCCGGCCTTCACGTGATCGAGAATGGCCGCAAAATTGGTCGTCTCCAGATGCGCGGAGAGCAGGATGGCGCCGTCGGCGCCGGCCTGCAAGGCGTCGAAGCTCTGGGCGTCCTCCCCAGTCAGAACTTGAAAGCCGGCAGGCCGGCGCGCGATCAGGTCGCGGGTCTGCATCCGGTTGGCGCAGCAATCCTTCAGCCCCGCGATGGCCGGATGCGCAGCGAGCTGGAGCAGCGTCGCATTGTCGAGTCCCACCGCCGAGCGATAGGGAATGTTGTAGAGCACGATCGGATGGGCGGCGCGATCGGCCAAGGCGGTGAAGTGCGCCAGCAGTCCGCGCTGTGACGGGCGCACGTAAGGCGGGCTCGAGATCAGATAGAAGTCGATCGACCACGACGCCGTTCGATCGAGCGCCTCGATCAGATCGGCCGTCGCCACGCCCCCGATGCCGAGGCAGATCGGTAGCGGCCGGCCGATGGCGTCCAGCTCATCGCGGACCACGCTGACGAGACGCGCGCGCTCGTCCCATGACAGCGCCAATCCTTCGCCGGAGGTCGCGCCGAGCACGAGGCCATCGATGGGCTTGGCGGCGTAGTGTCGGATCAGATGACGCAACGATCCTTCGTCGAGCGCGCCGTCGCAAAAGGGCGTGATCAGCGGCAGCCAGAGTCCTTGCAGTCGCGTTCTGGGGGCGGTCATGGTCCATCTCCTTGGGTGTCGTGAGCCGGAGACGGGACATGAAAAAGCCCCGTCCTTGCGGCGGGGCTTGGTGAGGCGGCGGTGAACTCTCGAGAGGTTCTAGCGCGCGCGTCCACGGCTCCCCGGAAGGGGAGCTTTTTTCGACGACAGCTTGGCGTACGAAAATGCGGACATGCGTCCTACATGCGCGGCGCCGCTCAGACTGTCAACGTCGCAACATCAGCGAGGCGGATACAAAGGGAAAAACCGAGCAAAAAAATAGCCGGGCCCAATGAGCCCGGCTGGAGGTATTGGCCAACGCGGCCGACACAATCACCTTCCAAGAGGGATTTCTGAGCGTCCGCGCCACTGGAGGAGGGGGACAATGCGCAACGCCGACGCTCAGCACAGAAACAGTATGGTCTTCGTCGCGGCCCTGCAGCAAGCAGGGGTGCCGCATGTCAGACATGCACAATATCAGGCTGGCCAGCGCTGTGCTTTGCTCACGACAAAGTCACGGAACACCTGAACCCGCGCGACCGTTTTCAATTCCTCGGGATAGACGAAGTAGGTGTCGAGCTGGATCGAGTCGGACTCGCCGAACAGCTGCACGAGGCGACTGTTCTCTTCGACGAGATAGTCGGGCAGCGCGGCGATGCCGAGGCCCTGCTGACAGGCACGTACGAGACCGAGGATGTTGTTGACGCGGAAATAGGCCTCGCGCGGACCGGAGCCGTTGCGGCCGGCATCGACCAGCCAGCTGCGGTTCTGCAGGTGCGGAGCGACCTGGCCGTCGGCGAGCATGATGATGCGATGATCGTCGAGCTCGTCGAGGGTGCGGGGCGTGCCGAAACGCTTCACATATTCCGGCGAGCAGTAGGCGTGGAAGCTGATCGCGAACAGCTTGCGCTGGATCAGGTCCGGCTGTGTCGGCTTCCGCGTGCGAATCGCGACGTCAGCCTCGCGCATCGACAGATCCAGCTCTTCGTCGGTGACGATCAGCGAGATCCGGATCTCCGGATACATGGCAGTGAATTCGCCGAGCCGCGGAATCAGCCAGTTGATGCCGACGCCGGGTGTGGTCGTGATCTTGAGGTCGCCGCTGGGACGCTCACGGCTGTCGGTGAGCTTGGCGCGCGCCGCCTGCAACTGCATGAAGACGTCGTGCGCCGTCCGGAACAGCAGGTCGCCCTGCTCGGTGAGGATCAGGCCGCGTGCATGGCGATGGAACAGCGAGACCGCGAGCTCCTGCTCCAGCGCGCTGACCTGGCGCGAGACTGCCGATTGCGACAGCCCGAGCTGCTCCCCGGCATGCGTGAAGCTGCCAGCTTCCGCCGCTGCGTGAAACACCTTCAGCTTGTCCCAATCCATGTCCTTAAATCCATCCCGTGATCGTGGCATCGTCAGTTCATTCCGCAGCGGCGCGTTCGCTCGCGGCATGGGCGAGGAAGCGTTCGGCTTCGAGGGCCGCCATGCAGCCCATGCCGGCGGCGGTGATCGCCTGCCGATAGGTTTCGTCGGCGACGTCGCCGGCGGCGAACACGCCGGGGACCGAGGTCGCGGTCGAGCCGGGCACCACCTCGACATAGCCGGACGGCTTCAGCTTCAACTGACCTGCCACCAGCTCCGTGGCTGGCGCATGGCCGATCGCCACGAACACGCCGTCGGCAGGTAGCTCGGTCAGCGCGCCGGTCTTGACGTTCTTCAGCCGGACATGGGTCACCTTCGACGGCGCGCTGGCGCCGCAGATTTCGTCGAGCGCGCTGTCCCACACGACCTTGATCTTGGGATGCTTGAACAGGCGCTCCTGCAGGATGCGCTCGGCGCGGAAATGATCGCGCCGGTGCACGACCGTGACGGTGGAGGCGAAATTGGTCAGGAACAGCGCCTCCTCGACCGCGGTATTGCCGCCGCCGACCACGATGACCTCCTTGCCGCGATAGAAGAAGCCGTCGCAGGTGGCGCAGGCCGACACGCCGAAGCCCTTGAACGTCTCCTCCGACGGCAACCCCAGCCAGCGCGCCTGGGCGCCGGTGGCGAGGATGACGGTCTCCGCCAGATAGACGTCGCCGGAATCGCAGGTCAGTCGGAACGGGCGCTGTCCCAGCTCGAGCTTGGTCACGAGGTCCGTCTTGATCTGGGCGCCGACATGCGTCGCCTGCTTCTCCATCTGCTCCATCAGCCAGGGGCCCTGGATGACGTCGGCAAAGCCCGGATAGTTCTCGACGTCGGTGGTGATGGTGAGCTGTCCGCCGGGTTGGATGCCCTGAATCAGGACCGGCTCCAGCATCGCTCGTGCCGCGTAGATCGCCGCCGTGTAGCCGGCAGGGCCGGAACCGATGATGACAACTTTGGCATGGATCGGAGCTTGCATGGGGTCGATGACTCGCTGGAAAAGGGAGGATTGACGACGCAGCGAGCGGAATGCGTGGACCAAACGCCCCCGAAGCCCCATCGAAAATGTCAAATCCAAGTCTAAGCCATCTGGCAAGCTATGCAAGAATTGCAACGCATCTCGGCGAATTTTCCCTTCACGACCCGGTCAACAGGGGAAATCTAGAGTAATAAAATTGCGCAAATTGACCGGTGTGCGCTAAGAGAGTTGCCATCCGCCCGGGGGCCGTGCCTCCCGCAAGTTCCCGCCAGACCCCGCTCCCCCTGTGTCCAAGAATCTTGACGAGATCGATCTCAAAATCCTGAGCGAGATCCAGGCCGATGGCCGGATCACCAATGTCGAATTGGCCAAGCGGGTCGGCATCTCGCCGCCGCCCTGCCTGCGCCGCGTTCGCACCCTGGAGGAGGAAGGCTACATCACCGGCTATCGCGGCCTGCTCGACCCGCGCAAGCTCGGCTTCGACGTCACCGTGTTTGCCGCGGTCCACCTGTCGAGCCAAGCGGATGCCGACCTGAAGGCGTTCGAGGAGTTCGTCCGCGCCGAGCCGCTGGTGCGGGAATGCTGGATGCTGTCGGGCGAGGTGGACTTCATCCTGAAATGCGTCGCGCCTGACATGGCGACCTTCCAGGAATTCGTCACGCATCTGACGGCGGCGCCGCACGTGCGCAACGTGCGGACGTCGCTGGTGCTGCACAATTCGAAGTATGAGGCGGCGGTGCCGCTCGAGGTCAAGGGACGCGGCTAAGCCCGCTGTCATTCCGGGGCAGCCCCATAAGGGGCTGAACCCGGAATCTCGAGATCGCACACTCAATTCGGGATTCCGGGTTCGATGCTGGCGCATCGCCCGGGAATGACGACGTGAGATCAGGACTTCTTGCGCAGCAGCGCGTCCAGGCTGATCGGCCCGCCGCCGGCTGTCGCCAGATACAGGCACGAGAAGCAGAACGCGATCGCCGCAGTGCCGTTGTTCAGCAGCGGCAGCCAGACCGGCTCGCCGGTCTTGAACATGTGGCCGAGGAAGTAGGCGAAGGCCATCTGGCCCGAGAGGATGAACGCGACGGGCCGCGTGAGCAGACCGACCATCAGCAACGCGCCGAGCACCAGCTCGATCATGCCGGCCGTGTAGATCAGCGGCGGGACGTTCGCGAAATACGGAATCACCGGAAACTTGAAGATCTTGGCCACGCCATACTGAAACAGCAGCAGGCCGGTGATGAAGCGAAACAGGCTGAGCGCAGCCGGTTGCCATTTCGAGAGCATCTGCTCCATGTCTGATCATCCCCCAATGAAAACATCATGATGTAAGCGAACGCCGCGCCGATCCGAGCGGCACTGTTCGCCCGTCCTGCACTAGCTCATTACCTAAACCCCGTCACCGCAATGAATCTTCCGGTCCCGAGGAATTGACCGCATGCTGCCGAACGGCCCTCGCCCTCGGGATCCTCCAAAACGAGGAAGGGCCGCGCCTTCGCGCAGCCCTGTTGCTCGGCCTCTGGTGGACAATCTAACGTCAGCGCCTCAGCGCCATTCCACCTTGGCGATCTCGTAGGACTTGGCGCCGCCGGGCGCCATGACCTCTACGGTGGTGCCCATCTTCTTGCCGATCAAGGCGCGCGCCAGCGGCGACGTGATCGAGATCCGGCCCTTCTTGGCATCGGCCTCGACCTCGCCGACGATCTGCCAGACCGTCTTCTTCTCGGTGTCCTCGTCGATCAGGGTCACCGTCGCGCCAAACTTGATCGTATCGCCGGAGAGCTTGGCGACATCGATGATGTCGGCGCGGGCGAGCTTGTCCTCGAGCTCGGCGATGCGGCCCTCATTGTGCGACTGCTCTTCCTTGGCGGCATGGTATTCCGCGTTCTCCGACAGGTCGCCATGCGAGCGCGCCTCGGCGATGTGCTCGATGATGCGCGGGCGGTCCACCGACTGGCGCTGCTTCAGCTCGTTCTCGAGCGCGGCGTAGCCGCCCGCGGTCATAGGAACCTTTTCGACCATCTCTTCTCGTCCTTCAGTCGTGCGGACAAAGCGTGCGCACGATCAGCATCTTCAGAATAGGCCTTCGCGGCTCAAAGCAAAGCCGAAAAGCCGGGCCATGCCGACCCGTCAAAGGCCGGACCAACATCGAACAAGGCGGCGAGTTCCTGCCGAGATGGCTTATTGCCGATTGTTGCCAACCGCTTAGCGGGCTCTCGCCCGCGCGACGCGATTAGTTTTCGGAAAAGTAACTCTGCAAGGTGCGGACCTCAAGGTCTCCCCCGAGATAGGCACGGATACCTTGCGCAGCCGCCACGGCACCCGAAAGAGTGGTGTAATACGGCACTTTATGCAAGAGGGCAGCGCGCCGCAGCGAGCGGCTGTCGGCCAGGGCCTGCGGACCTTCAGTGGTGTTGAAGACCAGCTGGATGTCGCCATTGGTGATGGCGTCCACGATGTGCGGCCTGCCTTCCAGCACCTTGTTGATCTTCTCGGCCGGGACGCCCTGATCGACCAGGAAGCGCTGAGTGCCGGAGGTCGCGACCACCTTGAAGCCGTGCTCGTGCAGCATGCGCACCACCTCGGTGATTCGGGCCTTGTCGCTCTCGCGCACCGAGACGAACACCGTACCCTTGCGCGGCACGCGTGTGCCGCCGCCGAGCTGGCTCTTGGCGAAGGCGACCGCGAAGGAGCGGTCGATGCCCATCACCTCGCCGGTCGAGCGCATCTCCGGGCCGAGCACCGTGTCGACGCCGGGGAAGCGGGCGAACGGGAAGACCGACTCCTTGACACCGACATGCTTGAGCGCGCGCTTGGTCAGGCCGAAATCAGCGAGCTTTTCGCCCGCCATGATTCGGGCCGCGATCTTGGCGACCGGCGTGCCGACCACCTTGGCGACGAAGGGCACCGTACGCGAGGCGCGCGGATTGACCTCCAGCACGTAGATGGCCCCGTCCTTGATCGCATATTGCACGTTCATCAGGCCGACGACATCGAGCCCGAGCGCGAGCTCGCGGGTCTGCCGCTCCAGCTCGGCAATGGTGGCCTCGTCGAGCGAGTGCGGCGGCAGCGAGCAAGCCGAATCGCCCGAGTGGATGCCGGCTTCCTCGATGTGCTCCATGATGCCGACGATGAAGGTGTCCTTGCCGTCGGAAAGACAGTCGACGTCGATTTCGGTGGCATCCGACAGATAGCGGTCGAACAGCAGCGGGTTCTTGCCGAGCACCGTGTTGATCTGGCCGGTCTTGTCGTTCGGATAGCGCGCCTTGACGTCGGCCGGCACCAGCTCGGGCAGGGTACCGAGCAGGTAGTCGCTGAGCTGGTTGTCCTCGCGGATGATCTGCATCGCGCGGCCGCCCAGCACGTAGGATGGACGCACCACCAGCGGCAGGCCGAGATCGGCCGCCACCAGGCGCGCCTGCTCGACCGAATAGGCGATGCCGTTCTTCGGCTGCTTCAGATGCAGCTTGTCGAGGATGCGCTTGAAGCGGTCACGGTCCTCGGCGAGGTCGATGGCTTCCGGCGAGGTGCCGAGAATCGGCACCTCTGCGGCTTCCAGTGCGCGCGCGAGCTTCAGCGGCGTCTGGCCGCCGAACTGCACGATGACGCCGTGGACGGTGCCGTTCTTGCGCTCGGTGGCGATGATCTCGAGCACGTCCTCCGCGGTGAGCGGCTCGAAATACAGCCGGTCGGCGGTGTCGTAGTCGGTCGACACCGTCTCCGGATTGCAGTTGACCATGATGGTCTCGTAGCCGGCATCGGCCAGCGCGAAACAGGCATGGCAGCAGCAATAGTCGAACTCGATGCCCTGGCCGATCCGGTTCGGGCCGCCGCCGAGAATGATCACTTTCTTCTTGTCGGACGGGGCGCTCTCGTCGCCGAGTGCGCCGGCAAACGGCGTCTCATAGCTCGAATACATGTAGGCGGTGGGCGAGGCGAACTCCGCCGCGCAGGTGTCGATGCGCTTGAACGCCGGACGGACATCGAGCGCGTGCCGTTTGGCGGCGACCTCGGCTTCGGTGCTGTTGGCGAGCACCGCGAGCCGCGCGTCCGAGAAGCCCATCGCCTTCAGCGTGCGCATTCCGCTCGCATTCGGCGGCAGGCCGTGACGGCGGACCTTGTCCTCCATCTCGACGATGCCGCGCATCTGCGCCAGGAACCAGGGATCGATCTTGCAGGAGTTGAAGATGTCCTCGTCCGTCCAGCCGAGCCGCATCGCCTGCGCCACCTGCAGCAGGCGGTTCGGCGTCGGCGTGCCCAGGGCGGCGCGGATTGCGTTCTTGTCGTCGCCGCGGCCGAGACCTTCGATGTCGATCTCGTCCAGGCCGGTGAGACCCGTCTCCAGGCCGCGCAGCGCTTTCTGCAGGCTCTCCTGGAAGGTGCGGCCGATCGCCATGACCTCGCCGACCGACTTCATCGATGTCGTCAAGGTGGTCGAGGCGCCCGGGAATTTCTCGAAGGCGAAGCGCGGGATCTTGGTCACGACGTAGTCGATGGTCGGCTCGAACGAGGCCGGCGTCGCGCCGCCGGTGATGTCGTTGGCGATCTCGTCCAGCGTGTAGCCGACCGCGAGCTTGGCGGCGACCTTGGCGATCGGGAAGCCGGTCGCCTTCGACGCCAGCGCCGAGGAGCGCGACACGCGCGGATTCATCTCGATCACGACCATGCGGCCGTCGGCGGGGTTGACGCCGAACTGCACGTTGGAGCCGCCGGTCTCGACGCCGATCTCGCGCAGCACCGCCAGCGAGGCGTCGCGCATGATCTGATATTCCTTGTCGGTGAGCGTCAGCGCCGGCGCGACGGTGATCGAGTCGCCGGTGTGCACGCCCATCGGATCGAGGTTCTCGATCGAGCAGACGATGATGCAGTTGTCCTTCTTGTCGCGGACGACCTCCATCTCGTACTCCTTCCACCCGAGCACCGACTCTTCGATCAGCACTTCGTTGGTGGGCGAGGCGTCGAGACCGCGCTCGATGATGTCGAGATATTCTTCCTTGTTGTAGGCGATGCCGCCGCCGGTGCCGCCCATCGTGAAGGAGGGACGGATGATGGCGGGCAGGCCGATCTCGGACAGCGCCATCAGCGCCTGGCCGAGCGCGTGCTCCTGGTACCGCTTGCGGCGCTCGTTCTCGCCGAGCGTCCATTGCCGGTCGAGCTCGTCGCGCTCGGCGCCCGACAGCTTCTCGCGCTCGGCGTAGTACTTGTCGCGGTACTGCTTCTTCAGCGCGGAGGCGTTGGCGAGCCGCGACTTCGGCGTCTGCAGCCCGATCTTCTCCATGGCGTTGCGGAACAGCTGGCGGTCCTCGGCCTTGTCGATCGCGTCAGCCGTGGCGCCGATCATCTCGACGTCGAACTTCTCCAGCGTGCCCTGCCGGCGCAGCGACAGCGCGCAGTTCAGCGCGGTCTGCCCGCCCATGGTCGGCAGCAGCGCGAAGCCGCCGGGGATGACGTGACGTTCCTTCTCGATGATCTTGGCGACGATCTCGGGCGTGATCGGCTCGATGTAGGTCGCATCGGCCAATTCCGGATCGGTCATGATCGTGGCCGGATTGGAATTGACGAGGACGACGCGGTAGCCCTCCTCCTTGAGCGCCTTTACCGCCTGCGTGCCCGAATAGTCGAATTCGCAGGCCTGGCCGATCACGATCGGACCGGCGCCAATGATCAGGATGGTCGAGATGTCAGTGCGTTTCGGCATTCAAGCTCACGGGCAAGAAACGGCAGAGAATTGGGCACAAAAAAAGGGCGCGCGTGCCGCGCGTCCCCCACAGGCCCAGGGAAGGCCAAGGCGCGACCAGTGCTCGCGCGCGAGCGGTCTTTAGACCAGTTTCCTCTGAGCGAAAAGGGTTTTGGGCCGAAATCAACGGCCAATTTGGCCGGGACGGGCGGAAGCCGGCCCGTGAGCGCTGGCTTGCCGAGCCGAAGCTGCGAAAGCCGCGAAGGCTGGAGGCCCGGCCTGGACTTGAACCAGGTTCAAGAGCGTTGCACCGCTCTTCGCGTCGTAGCTTCCGCCACCGGGCCGGGGGCGATCTTACCTCTCACGGCGGCGTGAACCAGCCCGTGTTTCAGTTAACCCTAATCCAATTGCCGGATGTTCGGTTCCAGCGGGCGGGAGGTCAGGCGGTTCCCGTCGCCGGACGTGCCACGAAGGTCATCCGCCACGGATTGTGGCCGATGTTCTTGGGCGCGCGGACGGCAATCAGACCGGCCCTCTTCAGCCGCGCCAGGATGTCGGCCTCGCTATAGCGCTGCAGGCCGACCTTGGTCCGCAGCTGCCGGTAATCGGACAGCGCGGTGGCGACCAGGCCGACCAGCGCATCCTTGAGGAAGCCGTCCCGCGCGGCGAACCTCAGCAATGCAAGCACGTCTCGCCCCATCCCGACGTCCGGGCGCAGCACGTCGCCGAGCACGAATTGCCCCGACGGCTTCAGCAGCCGCCGGATCACCGCCAGCGCGGCATCGAAGTCGGCCTCGCTCATATATTGCGCGACCGAGTTCATGACGATGAGGTCGATCGAGCCTTCTTGCATGTTGCGCAGCTCATCCAGCGAGCGCACGCGGATCTTGGTGTTAGGGGCGAAGCGGGCGATCAGCCGGCCACGCACGCCCGGCGCCGGCTCGGCCAGGATCAGCGTCATGCAGGCGTCCGCGACCTTGGCGGCCGACAAGGCCTCGCCGCAGGAATAATCGAGCACGACGGCATCAGCCGACGGAATATAGCCGACGATGTCGCGCGCGATCCCCTGGAAGTGCAGGTCGCGATGCAGCTTGCTCGCATAGATCGTGTGCGTGGAATCGTAGTAATCGATCCAATCGTCCATGGCGGCGGGTTCCGGCAAACACAGTTCCTTGATGGGAACTTGAAGGGTCAGCGAGCGTTAACGGGTCCGATCACCCGTGTCCATTGCTGGTTCTAACAGGAAGGTTCAGCCGTGAGTAAAGCAAAGACAGACAAGACCGCCCCCGAGCTCGATACGCCGACCGATCTGTCGCCCGACGCCGTGAACAAGATTTCGACAGCTTTGAACACGCTGCTTGCCGACGCCTTCGCGCTGTATCTGAAGACCAAGAATTTCCATTGGCACGTCAGCGGCCGGCACTTTCACGACTATCACGAGATGCTCGACGAGCAGTCGGATGCGATCTTCGCCACCACGGACCAACTGGCCGAGCGGGTGCGCAAGCTCGGCGGCACCACGATCAAATCGATCAGCCAGATCAGCAAGCTGCAGACCATCAAGGACAACAACGAGGAGTATGTGCCGCCGGGCGAGATGCTGCGGGAGTTGATGGAGGACAACAAGCACATCGCGGCCTCGATGCGGAAGGCGCATGAGGTGTGCGACGACAATGACGACCCGGCGACCGCGGGATTGCTGGAAAACTTCATCGACGAGACCGAGCGGCGCACCTGGTTCTTGTTCGAAGCGAGCCGCCAGGAAGGCAGCAACGCGGCGTGAACTGACCGCAGGATGCGATCTGAGCGACGCGCTGCGACGACGTGGCGCGTCTCTTTTCGGTTTGGCCCGCGTGTTCGCCTGGGCGTCGTCGATTGGGTGCGGTGCTAGCCGGCCCCGCTCAATGCGATCACGCTGCGGTAGATCATGTAGGCTGCCACCGCAAAGACCATCGTGGCGAAAACCTTGTTCAAGGTGCCGCGCGTTCCTGACAGGCGAGCTGCAAGCCTCGCGCCGGCAAGGCCGCCGGCGATGCCGGCGACCAGAAAGATCGCCGCCAGGGCCCAGTCGACCAGTCCCGACAACGCGTAATTGGTGGCCGTCGTCAGGCCGAAGGCGGTGACGGAGACGAGCGACGAGCCGATCGCATAGAGGATCGGCATGCCCGTCGCGAACATCAGGGCCGGCACGATCAGGAAGCCACCGCCAATCCCGAAGAAGCCGGACAACGTTCCCGTGCCGAAGCCGAATGCCAGCAGCGGCCACAAATTGTCGCGTGAGAGCTTGACGTCCAGATGGCCGTCGCCGCCGCGTTTGCGCAGCATCAGGAGCCCGATGACGATCATCACCAGGGCGAACAGCAGCAGCAGCTTCTGGCCGTCGACCATTTTGCCCAGGGTCGACCCTGCGAAGGCGCCGATCACACCGGTGGCCGCGAACACCAGCGCGCACGGCCATTTGACGTTGCCGGAACGGGCATGATTGGCGAGGTTGGCGGCCGCGTTGATCGCTACCGCGACCGCGCTGGTGCCGATTGCGACATGCGGATTGGCGACGCCGACCAGATAGACCATCAGCGGCACGGCAAGGACGGATCCGCCGCCCCCGATGAGGCCGAGCGTGAACCCGACCAGCGAGCCGGATAGCGAGCCGAGCGCAAGCTCGGCACCGGAAAAGGTCATGGAAGGAATGCTCCGCCGGAACGTGTCCGGCGCTCGATGGAGGGGGCTGCGGGCCCGGTGGAGGGCCCCGTGCGAAGATCGGTGCGCGTCGTCAAAGCGCGTTGAGCGGGACCTTCAGGAAGCGGCGTCCGCTCTCGTCGGCGCTCGGCAATTGCCCCGCTTTCATGTTCACCTGCAGCGAGGGAATGATCAGCTTGGGCATGTCCAGTGTGCGGTCGCGTGCCTCCCGCGCCGCGACGAACTCATCCTCGGTGATGCCATCGCGCGCATGGATGTTATGCGCGCGCTGTTCGGCGACGGTCGTCTCCCAGCGGATGTCGCGGCCGTTGGGGCCATAGTCGTGGCACATGAACAGCCGTGTCGCAGCGGGCAACTCCAGCACCCGGCGGATCGAGCGATACAGCGTGCGCGCATCGCCGCCGGGGAAATCGGCGCGCGCCGAGCCGCCGTCCGGCATGAACAGGGTGTCGCCGACGAATGCGGCGTCGCCGATCACATGGGTCATGCAGGCCGGCGTGTGTCCCGGCGTATGCATGGCGAACGCGGTCATGCCGCCGATCTGGTAGGTGTCGCCATCCTGGAACAGCCGGTCGAACTGGCTGCCGTCGCGCTGGAATTCAGTGCCCTCGTTGAAGATCTTGCCGAAGGTCTCCTGCACGACCCTGATATTGTCGCCGATGCCGATCTTGCCGCCCAGCTTTGACTGGATGTACGGCGCCGCCGACAGATGATCGGCATGAACATGCGTCTCGATCAGCCATTCCAGATGCCATCCGCGCTCCTTAATCAGGCTGACGATCTTGTCCGCCGAGAGCGGCGCGATGCGGCCGGACGCATAATCGATGTCCATCACGGAATCGATCACGGCGCAGGCGGACGAGTTCGGGTCCTTCACCACATAGCTGACGGTGTTGGTGGCCGGATCGAAGAACGGCGTGATGTCGGGCTTCACCGACAGATCGACCGGATGCGGAATGCTGGACATTTGAACCTCCGTCGAAGACCGTTTCTTGTTCATTCTGAAGCAGCAGTGGAGTGCGACGGCTGGCGGCTCGCGAGCAGGCGCGCCGCGGCCATTCCGATCAGCATGGCGACCACGAACAGCACGATCGCAGGCGAGCCGTAGCCGAGCGCCACGAAGGCCGGGCCCGGGCAGATGCCGGCGAGGCCCCAGCCGATGCCGAAGATGGCGGGGCCGATCGCGATCCGCCAATCCAGCGTCTGCGAGGGCGGCAGATGGAAGCGATCGTCGAGGACAGGCCGCTGGCGCCTGAAGATGAGCCGGAAGCCGACGAAAGTCACCGCCACGGCGCCCGCCATGACGAAGATGAGACTAGGATCCCAGCCGCCGGAGCGGATCGCGGCAAGGTCGAGAAAGTCCAGCACCTTCTCAGGATTGGACATTCCCGACAGCAGCAGGCCAAGTCCAAAAACGAGTCCGACGACGAACTGGGTGAGAACGGTCATGTCAGCCTCACATCACGTGACGTGCAAGGAACGTGGTCGCGACCGCAGTCACCATGAACACCAGCGTGGCCACCATCGACCGCGGCGACAGGCTGGCCAATCCGCACACCCCGTGGCCGGAGGTACAGCCGTTGCCCAGCACCGCGCCAAAGCCGACCAGCAGCCCGGCCGCCACCAGATCGACCGTGCCGGCCTCGAGATTGAGGGGCGGCAGGCCGCCGGCCAGGAGGCGGACGACCAGGGCGGCGGTGACCAGACCCAGAATGAAGGCAAAGCGGCCGGCGATCGCGCCGTTCCAGGGCGGCAGCAGGCGTGCGGCGATCCCGCTGACGCCGGCGATTCGGCCGGTCAGACCCATCATCATCACGGCGGAAGCGCCAATCAGAGCGCCACCCGTGAGCGCCGCTATGAATGTATACTCGCTGATCATCGTTCTCGGGCTCCCGGCAGTCTGCACATTGCAATTGGATGTTATGTGCATTATTGCTTATATGCGAAAATAGAGAAGTAACAATCATGACAACGCGTGTCGCTCGCAAGTCCGGGGTCGCCCTGGTAGCGGGCCTTGAAGAAAAAGCCGAAGAGGCCGCGCGCCTGCTCACGGCCATGGCGAACCCGAAGCGGCTCATGGTGCTGTGCAACCTGATCGAGGGCGAACGGGCGGTCGGGGAACTGGCCGAACAAGTGGGCTTGCGCCAGGCGGCGCTGTCGCAACATCTCGCCATGATGCGCGCGCTCGACCTGGTCGCGACGCGGCGCGAGGGCCAGACGATCTATTACCGGCTGGCGAGCCATGAGGTCCGTGAGATCCTGCAGACGCTGTACCGCCTGTATTGCGCCTGATCGGCGCGCCGGCCGTGCGTCCCAGCCCGCGCACTCTGGTTGGAGGCAGATGGTCGCCGAGAGGCCCGTCATCCGGTCCGCCGGCTCGTCTGGATGTCGTGCCGATTGACAGCGTCATGCCCGCTGAATAGCATTCTTACAATAAGTAAGAATGATGGGGAAGCGGGGTGCGGCTCATCCGCAGTCGGCGTGATACGCGATCTGCAGTCCTTGGTTACCTCTGGTGCTCCGGTGGCTCGTTCCGGCCGGATCTGGCGCAGGGGGTCGCGCTCACCGAAGCCAGCATCTCGCGCATCATCGGCGATCTGAAGGCCGAGGGCGTCATTGAGGAGACGCGGCGCCCGGCGCCCTACCGCGGCGGCCCGAGCCAGTTCGTCACATTGAGCAATCAGATTCGCGTCGCAGCGATCGAGATCTCCAACAACAGTCTGTACTCCGCCGTCGGCACGCTGGCCGGCGAAACGCTGTACTCTCAGCGATACGATCTTCCCGACGGCCTCGGCGCCGCCGATGTCGCGGCGACGATGACCCGGGCCGTCTGCGATCTCGCCGGCTGGGCCAAGCAGCGCGGCATCGCCCTGGAGCAACTCGCCGTCTCGATCCCGGGCTATGATCCCGATCTGCGCACCAGTCCCATCGTTGCAGTGGACGTCGCGCGGCTCGACGACCTCCTGCAGCGCGAGCTTCCGGAGACGCCGGCACGGTTGACCAATTCGATGGTCGCGCGTGCCGTCGGGCATCGGCTGGAGATGGGAACGGGCGTTCTCGGCGGCTCGTATTTCTTCGTGTTCGTCGGCCATGGCGTCGGCGCGGCCATCGTCGACGAACTGGCCGAGAGCGGCGATGTCGAAACCTGCGAAATCGGCCATGTCGTGATCGATCCAGGCGGGGCTCTCTGCCGATGCGGGCACGCCGGCTGTCTCGAAACCTATGTGTCTACCGTCGCGCTGGCGGACATTCTCGTGGTGCAGGAAAGCGAACTGATCAACCGCGGCGACCGTTGGCCTCACGACTACCGCATCTCCGCGCCGGCGCGGGCCGAGATCAGGGCCCGCCTGGGACGGCTGGGCCTCGCGATCGGTAACGCGCTCAATCTCAATCGGCAGCGGAACGTCGTCATCGCCGGATGGCCGGGGTCTCTGCCGGCGGAGGATCGCGCCAACGTCCTGGAATCCATCGGCCAGTCACGCCTGGGCGGCCTGCAAGGCACCGCGCTCACCTTCTCCCCTGCGAGCCTGGGGCGCGAGCCGGTCTCCGGGATGGCGCTGGCCGCCTTCTCCTTCATCCGGCGCAGCGGCGAGCGTCGCGCGCAGGATCGGCACTTGATCTCAAGCTAACACACGTCGGCAGCGCACGTCCGACGATCACGGGAGGGAATGATGATGAAACGACATCGAGCTTTGCTGCGCCAGGTTCTGGCAGGCGCCGTTCTCTGCCTGGCCGCCACGTTGCCGGCGACCTCCGGACGTGCCGATACCGTCCTGAAGGTCAAGCCCTCGGGCGACCTCAAGGTGCTCGACCCGACCATTGCCGCGGATTCGATCGCGCGCAATTTCGGCTACATGATCTACGACACGCTGTTCACCGTCGACGACAAGCTCCAGGTCAAGCCGCAGATGGTCGACAGCTGGACCAACTCCGATGACCGCAAGATCTGGACCTTCAAGCTGCGCGACGGGCTGAAGTTCGGCGACGGTGCGAGCGTGACGTCGGAGGACGTCGTCGCCTCGCTCAAGCGCTGGAGCCAGGCCGATGCGATGGGGCAGATGCTCAATGCCCACGGCGCCTCGTGGGAGGTCGTCGACGCCAGGACGTTCAGCCTGACGCTGAAGGAGCCCTGGGGCTTCGTGCTCGATGCGCTCGCCAAGCCCGGCGCTCCCGTGCCCTTCATCGTCCCGGCCCGGGTCATCGCCGCAACCGCTGCGGGCCAGCCGCTTGCGGACCAGACCGGCTCGGGCCCATTCGTCTTCAAGAAGGATGAGTGGGTGCCCGGCTCGAAGCTCGTCTTCGTCAAGAACCCGCATTACGTGCCGCGCACCGAGCCGGCGGCGGGGCTTTCAGGCGGCAAGGTCGTCAAGTTCGATCGCGTCGAATGGCTGATCATTCCGGACCAGCAGACCGCGCTCGACGCGTTGAAGAAGGGCGAGCTGGATATCGCCGAGGACATTCCGACCGATCTCGTTCCGGTGGCGAAGGCCGGCAAGAACGTGGTCGTGTCCAACCAGGACGAGATCGGCGTGGCGCAGCAGATCCGGCTGAACTCGATCCAGCCGCCATTCGACAATCCCGCCATCCGCCGCGCTGCGCTGCTCGCCGTGAATCCGCAGGACTACATCGAGGCCTGGGGCGGCGGCGACGGCGGGCTGATCAAGGCCTGCAGGTCGTTCTACATCTGCGCCTCGCCCTACTACACGGAGGCCGGCTTCCCCTCGTTCGATCTGGAGAAGGCGAAGACGCTGCTGCGCGAGAGCGGCTATGACGGCACGCCGGTCGTGATCCTCGACGCTTCGGAGAACGCCCAGATCCATCCGGCGAGCCTGGTCGCGGAGCAGCAGCTCAAGGCGGCCGGCTTCAAGGTCGACGTGCAGGCGATGGACTGGGCGACCGTCGTCAGCCGCCGCGCCAAGAAGGAGCCGGTCGGGCAGGGCGGCTGGTCGATCTTCATCTCCGGTCCCGGCGGCCTCGACATGATGCTGCCGATCAGCCATCTCGGCCTGCGCTCGAACTGCGACAAGGCCTGGTTCGGCTGGCCGTGCGATGCCGAGATCGAGAAGCTGCGCGCCGCGTTCGGCGACTCCGCCGACATCGCCGAGCGCAAGGCGCTGGCCGAGCAGATCCAGCAGCGCGCCGTGCAGACCGTGCCGTATATCCCGATCGCGGTGGCCTATCAGTTCCGCGCAGCCCGCTCGGATCTCACCGGCATCCTCAATCCGCCGGCGCCGGTGTACTGGAACGTGTCCCGCAAATGAGGCGGTGGGCTAGCCCTTCGGCAGCTCGAACACCAGGCAGGTGGTGGTGGCGTGCGCCAGCAGCCGCCCCTGCGTGTCGACGATGCGCGCTTCGGCCGTCGCGGCGCGGCGGCCGAAGGACAACGTCTTGCCCTCCGTCCGCACCACGCCCGTTGCCTCGGTCATCGCCTTGACGAAGGAGATCTTGAACTCGAGCGTGGTGTAGCCGCTGCCCTGCGGACAGCGCGTCTGCACGGCAAGCCCCATCGCCGAATCCAGCAGGATCGCGGCATAGCCGCCGTGCACCGAGCCGATCGGATTGTAGTGCCGCAAGCCGGGCACGCTGTGCATCACGACGTGGCCCGGCTCCGCGGTGCAGTCGAACGGCTCGACCGTCTGCATGATCGGCGGCTGCGGCAGCGTCCCCGCAAAGACGCTGCGCACGAAATCGAGCCCGGGCATCGAGGCCAGCACCTCAACCGGTACCACGCCGAATTCGATCCCAGGTACGACCGCTTCGCTCATGTCATGTTCTCCATATAAATGATGACCATCATACAAAGAAGGCAGCCGCAGCGCGAGCGCAAAACGATGCGGCGTCATCACGATGCCAGGGGCGAAAAAAATGCCCGGGAGCGACCCGGGCATTCGATATGCCTCAGTCCGCGCGGCGTCACGCCGCGCTGCGCTTCTTCTCGCGCATCAGCTCGGCGAAGCGCTGGAACAGATAGTGCGAGTCGCGCGGGCCGGGCGAGGCTTCCGGGTGGTACTGCACCGAGAACACCGGCTTGCCCTCCAGCGCGATGCCGCAGTTCGAGCCGTCGAACAGCGAGATGTGGGTCTGCGTCGCACCCGACGGCAACGTGTCCTGATCGACCGCGAAACCGTGGTTCATCGAGGTGATCTCGACCTTGCCGGTGGTCTCGTCCTTGACCGGATGGTTGGCGCCGTGATGGCCCTGATGCATCTTCTTGGTCTTGGCGCCGACCGCCAGGCCGAGCATCTGGTGGCCGAGGCAGATGCCGAAGGTCGGCGTGCCCGAGGCGATCACCTGCTGGATGACGGGCACGGCATATTTGCCGGTCGCGGCGGGATCGCCCGGGCCGTTGGACAGGAACACGCCGTCCGGCTTCATCGCCATGATGTCCTCGGCCGAGGTCGTCGCCGGCACCACCGTCACCTTGCAGCCGACGCCCGCGAGCAGCCGCAGGATGTTGCGCTTGATGCCGTAGTCGATGGCGACGACGTTGAACTCCGGCTTCGCCTGCTGGCCAAAGCCCTCGTTCCAGACCCAGGGGGTCTCGTCCCAGGTGAAGCGCTGCGCCGAGGTGACCATCGGCACGAGGTCCATGCCTTCCAGTCCCGGCCACTCGCGCGCTTCCTTCTTCAGGGCGTCGAGATCGAATGTGCCGGTCTTCGAATGCGCAATCACCGCATTCGGCATCCCCTTGGAGCGGATCAGCGCCGTCAAGGCGCGGGTATCGATGCCCGACAGGCCGATGATGCCGCGGGCGCGCAGCCACTGGTCGAGATCGCGGGTGGCGCGGTAGTTCGAGGGATCGGTGATCGCGGTGCGCAGGATCACACCGCGCGCGCCCGGCGTCGCCGCCATGTTCACCGTCTCGATATCCTCGTCGTTGGTGCCGACGTTACCGATATGCGGGAAGGTGAAGGTGATGAGCTGGCCGGCATAGGAGGGATCGGTCAGGATCTCCTCATAGCCGGTCATCGCGGTGTTGAAGCAGACCTCGCCCACGGCGTGGCCTTCGGCGCCGAGGCCGTAGCCTTCCAGCACCGTTCCATCGGCGAGCACGAGGAGCGCGGTCGGTTTATGGTCCGGCCAGGCGGCGTCATTATCGATGTGTGTCATGAGGCCCCTACATAGTGGGGCAAGCGCCCGGCGTCAAAGCGGGAAGCGGCCGATTCACACGCGATTTCGGTCAATTTGCGCGGAGAATGGCCCATTTTCAGCATCGGCGACCGGAACGGATGCGGAACCGAGTTGTTTCGCGGGGACGAACCGCCTAGACCAGCCGCCAACGGAATTGACGAGGGCGAGATCATGCTGCGCGACGACATCAACAATGCGGTCAAGGAGGCGATGAAGGCCAAGGACGAGCGCAAGCTCTCCACCCTTCGCATGGTCAACTCGACCCTGAAGAACGCCGACATCGCCGCGCGCGGCGAGGGCAAGCCGCCGCTGACCGACGCCGATGTGCTCGCGGTGCTGCAGAAGATGATCAAGCAGCGCCAGGAATCGGTCGAACTGTACGAAAAGGGTGGCCGTGCCGAGCTCGCCGCCGGCGAGCGCGAGGAGATCGCGGTCATCTCGGCGTACCTGCCGAAGCAGATGAGCGACGACGAGGTGAAGTCGGCGATTTCAGCCGCGGTGGCCGAGACCGGCGCCGCCGGGATGAAGGACATGGGCAAGGTGATCGCCGTGCTGAAGGCGAAGTACACGGGACAGATGGATTTCGCCAAGGCGAGCGCCCTGGTGAAGGCGGCGTTGACAGGCTGAGCCTGTTGCCGCCGATTTGAGAACCACGACCGCCACATCGCCATGCCCGGGCTTGTCCCGGGCATCCACGTCTTTAAGACTGCACGAGCAGAAAGACGTGGATGGCCGGGACAAGCCCGGCCATGACGGAGAAAAACAGTGCTCAAGGAAACGTCCGACTACAATCAGCTCTATCGCAACTTCCGTTGGGACATCCCAGCTCAATTTAACATCGCCGGCGCGACCTGCGATCGCCACGCCGACGGCTCGGGCCGCCTGGCGCTGATCGTCGTCGAGGAGGATGGCGCCGCCCGCCGTGTGTCGTTCGACGAGCTGCGCGACTATTCCTGCCGGTTCGCCAATGTGCTGAAGGCCGACGGCCTCGCGCAGGGCGACCGCGTCGCGGTGTTCCTGTCGCAATCCCTGGAACTCCCGATCGTCCATCTCGCCGCCTTCCGCGCCGGGCTGGTCTCCGTGCCGCTGTTCACGCTGTTCGGCGAGGACGCGCTGCAATTCCGCCTGCAGAACTCCGGCGCCAAGGTCGTGGTCACCGACGCCGTGGGCCTCGCGAAGCTCGCGCGCATTCGGGACCGCCTGCCGGAGTTGAAGACGATCTATGTCACCGATGGCGGCGGCACCGGCGGGCGGCCGTTCTGGCCGACGCTGGAGCGCGCCTCCGACCAATTCCCGACCGTGGCGACGTCGAGCGACGATCCAGCGATCATCATCTACACCTCGGGCACGACCGGAAACCCCAAGGGGGCGCTGCACGCCCATCGCGTGCTGCTCGGGCACTTACCGAATGTCGAGATGGTGCACGGCTTCCTGCCGAAGCCCGGCGACGTGATGTGGACGCCGGCGGACTGGGCCTGGATCGGCGGGCTGTTCGATGCGCTGTTTCCGGCCTGGTATCACGCCGTACCCGTGGTGGGCTATCGCGCCAGGAAATTCGTGCCGCAGGCTGCGATGCAGCTGATGGCGGACTATCAGGTGCGCAACGTGTTCCTGCCGCCCACCGCGCTCAAGCTGATGCGGCAGGCGAACGTCAAGCACGACGGCGTCAAGCTCCGCAGCATCCTCACCGGCGGCGAGTCGCTCGGCGCCGAGCTGCTCGACTGGGTGCGTGCCACCTTCGGCATCGACGCGCACGAGATCTACGGCCAGACCGAATGCAATCTCGTCGTCGGCAACAACGCTAAGCTGTTCCCGATCCGCCCGGGCTCGATGGGCAAGGCGACGCCGGGCTTCGAGGTGCTGATCGTCAACGACAGCGGCGAGGAGCTGCCGCGCGGCGAGAGAGGCATCATCGGCGTGCGTCAGCCCAATCCCTGCACCATGATCGAATATTGGCGCAATCCCGAGGCGACGGCCAAGAAGTTCGCACGTGACGTGCTGCTCACCGGCGATCTCGGCACTCAGGATGAGGATGGCTATTTCTGGTACGCGAGCCGCGAGGACGACGTCATCACCTCCGCCGGCTACCGCATCGGCCCGGCCGAGATCGAGGACACGCTGCTCAAGCATCCCGCGGTGGCGCTCGCGGCCGTGGTCGGTATTCCCGACCCGGTGCGCACCGAAGCCGTGAAGGCATGGATCGTGCTGCGGCCGGGCTTCGTTGCAAATGACACGCTATCGCGAGAGATCCAGGACTTCGTCAAGGTGAAGCTGGCGGCCCATGAATATCCAAGACACGTCGAATTCACCGACAGCCTGCCGATGACGGCGACCGGCAAGGTGTTGCGGCGGGAGTTGCGGGCGCGGGGGTAGGGGGTAATAATCTCCGCTTGAGTCTCGGCCATGACGGTGAAGGCAGGCGAGCGCACGGCGATCGTCAGGCGCAATCGCCTTCACGCCCCTGCCTACAAGTTGAAATTGAAATCCCCGGCCTCCCGCTGTTAGCATCCCCCCAACAAAGACAGTTTGGAGGGACCGCCGATGACTGCATCCGTCTCGGGACGAACCGATCCCGTGGTGCGCCGCATCACCACGGCCGACATTGCCGAAGCCCTGACGCAGGGCTTGCGGGACTTCCAGGCGCAGCCGCTGTTTGGCCTTGCTTTCGGCCTGCTCTACGTGCTCGGCGGCATCAGCATCGTGCTGTGCGTGACCGCTTTCGGTATGGTCTATCTTGCCTATCCGCTTGCCGCAGGTTTCGCGCTGATCGGCCCGTTTGTCGCGATCGGTCTCTACGAAGTCAGCCGCCGCCGCGAGCTCGGGCAGCCGATCTCCTATGGCGCCATTCTGCGCACGGTCACCTCGCGCGGCGAGATCGGCTGGATGGCGTTCGTTACCGTGTTCTTCTTCGTGCTCTGGATGTACCAGATCAGGCTGCTGATTGCGCTCCTGCTCGGGCTCAACGCCTCCTTCTCCAGCATCAAGGAATTCATGACGGTGGTGCTGACCACCAATGAGGGTCTGCTGTTTCTCGCGATCGGCAATCTCGACGGCGCGGCGCTGTCGCTGGTGCTGTTCTCGCTGACGGTGGTGTCGTTTCCGCTGCTGCTCGACCGCGACGTCGATTTCGTCACCGCGATGATCACCAGCGTGCGCGCGGTCGTGACCAGTCCAGGGCCGATGATCGGCTGGGCTGCGGTCATCACCGTGCTGCTGATCGTCTCGGCGCTGCCATACTTTCTCGGCCTGCTGGTAACCGTCCCCGTGCTCGGCCACGCGACATGGCATCTCTATCGCCGGATCGTTGCGCCGGCCTGACGGAACAGCAGGTCGGACGAAGGTTGCATGGCCGACGAACGCGCCGCCGCGTAGACTTGGTGCAAAGCGCGGCGGGCCGTCAGCTGTCCCGCCAGTGCAAACCACCGGGGAAGGATGATGCCAGACAACATCGCCTTGTTCGCGACCATCATCCTGCTGCTGCCGATGTTCTATCTGCTGCTGGCCGCGCCGGCTTTTCTGCTGGTGCGGCTCGACATCGTGCCGGTGACGCGGCTGCTGCGCGGCATGTTCGACTCCTACTTTGTGGCTTTGGCCATCGCCGGCGGCATCGGTATGCTCGCCGTGCTGGCCGACGGACGACCCGGTCTGGCGTTCGGCATCGGGCTGATTGCCGGCTTCGCGCTGCTATCGCGCCGCTGGTTCCTGGAGCGGATGGATGCGCGCATCCGCGACCGCGACGCCGGAGACGCGAAGGCCATTCGCCGGCTGCGCTGGCTGCACTGGGCCGGCATGTTCAGCAACGCGGTCCAGGTCGGCGGCGTGCTGGCATGCATCCCGCAGATCGCTGCGGTGTCTTAGGCTCGGCTAACCGGGCAACGCGACGCCCAGCGCCTTCAAGGCCGCAAGCATGCGCGCCGGCGGCGACGTCTTCACGGCGAGTGGCTTCCCTGTTTCCAGCAGGCTCTTGAGGCTCGACAGGATCGTCGGCCAGCCTTGGCGCCCGCCAGATAGAATGTCGTCCGACAGCGGCCGCTCATGCGCTTCGGTCATCGTGAGACGGACGGCCTCGCCGGCTGCTTCGATCTCGTAGGTGACCAGCGTGCGGCCGAGCGCCTCCACGAGGCCGGGCCAGTTGACGTCCCAGGTGATGGTCAGCCGATGCGGCGGCTCGCAGACGATCACCTCGCCGCTGATGTGCTCGGACCCGTCGGGCGCACGGACGATGAAGGCGCCGCCGGCGCGTAGGTCCGCCTCGACGGCGAATCCGAAAAAATATCGCCGGCTGTACTCCGCCGAGGTCAGCGCCTCCCAAACCTTCTCCGGGCTGGCGGCGATGTAGATGGTGTAGACGGTCTCCGGCTTGAACTTGGAGATGTCGACCGCGCGGCTCGTCTCAGTCATCGCCTTCCTCCAATCGCTTCTTCAATTCGTCGAGCGCGACCAGCTTCGCCCGCTCGAATTTCCTGATCCAACGTTCGCCGATCTGATGAATCGGCACCGGATTGAGGAAATGCAGCTTCTCGCGGCCGTGCCGGCGCGTCGTCACCAGGTTGGCCGTCTCCAGGATCGTCAGATGCTTGGTCACGGCCTGCCGCGTCATGGCGAGGCCGTCGCAGAGTTCGGTCAGGGTCTGGCCGTTCCGCGCATGCAGCCGGTCGAGCAGCGCCCGCCGCGACGTATCCGCCAGCGCCTTGAAGACCTCGTCCATGGGGCGACGATACGCAACTAAATGGTTGCATGTCAACTCCTGCGATGTCCGGCGCGATCGCCATACCGCGCTTCCATCGGCCGGCGCGTCATGCATTAGTCGTCACGTCACTCGCATAGAGGCGCCTCATGTCCCTGCAAGTCTATCTCGCCTTCATCGCCGCCTGCATCGGCCTCGCGCTGCTGCCTGGCCCCGTCGTCACGCTCCTGATCGCCAACGGGTTGCGCCATGGAACGCGCGCCGCGCTGATCAATATCGCCGGCGTCCAGACGGGGCTCGCGATTGCCATCGGCATCGTCGCGATGGGCCTGACGACGCTGATGGCCACGATGGGCTACTGGTTCGAATGGGTGCGCCTGATCGGTGCCGCCTATCTGGTGTGGCTCGGCATCCAGCTGATCCGCTCGCCGGTCGAAGGCATCGCCGAAGGCGAGGCGCCGCCTCCGCCGCCGCGCGGCGGCTTCTTCCTGCAGGGCCTGCTGGTGCTGCTGTCCAACCCGAAGGTGATGGTGTTTTTCGGCGCCTTCCTGCCGCAGTTCATGGACATGAGCCGGGATCACGTGCCGCAGGTCGCGCTGCTCGGCGTCACCTTCATGGTGGTCGCGGGCCTGACCGATGCGGTCTACGCGCTGCTCGCCGGGCGCGCGCGAAAGCTGTTCTCGGCCAGGCGCACCCGCCTGGTGTCGCGCATCTCCG
This sequence comes from Bradyrhizobium sp. SZCCHNS2022, assembly GCF_032377575.1. NCBI lineage: Bacteria > Pseudomonadati > Pseudomonadota > Alphaproteobacteria > Hyphomicrobiales > Nitrobacteraceae > Bradyrhizobium > Bradyrhizobium sp. SZCCHNS2022. The sequence goes on from NZ_JAUHHZ010000001.1 coordinate 6,867,201, forward strand.
GCGGCTTCATGATCGGCGGCGGCGTCTGGTTGGCGCTGACGCGGGCGCGGTGAGGCTGTCCTAACGAGTTCGTCTCTTGAGCCGCCAGCCTGTCTGTTGCTGTCCTTCGAAACGCCTGCCTTCCGCGGGCTTTTCGGCGTGGACTTCATAAGCCTGTCCTCCCGCCGCACGTCGATGCGCCAAGAGTGCTTCCTGCGTCATTGCGAGCGCAGCGAAGCAATCCAGGGCTCCGCACACCACCCCTGGATTGCTTCGCTGAACTCGCAATGACGGAGATGGCGCGAAGTGCCGGGCGGGCTGCAACCAGCCCGAGGTTCACAGGCTGCCACCGCCGCTACAGGCTGATCGTCCCTTTCACCGCCGGCGCGACGTCGCCGCCGATCCAGATCGTGTCGCCGTCCTGCGCGACGTTGACGCGGCCGGCGCGGCCGAGGACGGTGCCCTGAGCGGCGACATATTGCTTCGGAGCAATTCCGGCACCGATCAACCATTGCGCCAGACTTGCATTGAGGCTGCCCGTGACGGGGTCCTCGACGCCGCTCCAGGTGAAGGCACGGACCTCGAACTGGGCGTCGTGTCCATCGCGCGCAGCGTCCCACGGCGCGACCACGCCGATCGGCTGCTGCGACAGGGCCGACATATTGAAACGGATGTTGAGCAGATCCTGGCGCGACTCGATCAGCACGCCGATCCAGCCCGGACCATTGTCGGCCCACTGCACGGCGCGCATTGCCTCTGGCTTGATGCCGAGCGCGGCCGCGATCTTGGCTGTGAGTTCGGCATCGACGGGGCCGGAGCGGCGCAGCGGCGGCGCTGCGAAAGCGAGGCGATCGCCGTCACGCTTGATGCGCACGAGGCCCGCGCCGCATTCCTGCACCACATGCTCGCCTTTCGGCCGGCCGCCGAGCGCCAGCCAGACGTGGGCCGAGCCGAGCGTCGGATGGCCCGCAAAAGGCAGCTCGCGCTGGGGCGTGAAGATGCGCACGCGGTAATCAGCGCCCGGATCCTGGGCACGCGACAGGAAGGTCGTCTCGGACAGGTTGGTCCAGTTGGCGATCGCTTGCATCGCCGCCTCGTCGAGGCCGTCGGCCTCGGCGATCACGGCAAGCGGGTTGCCCTTGAACGGGACCGCGGAGAACACGTCGACTTGTTGAAACGGAAGCGTCGGCATTGCGGTGTTCTCCTGGAGGTCCTGCTCAGTCGCGCCAGAACGGCTTGTTGGCTTCCTCATGAACGACGGTCGGATCGAGCCCGCAGTCGCGCATCTGCTCGGAGTCGAGCAGCGCGAGCTCCGAACGCCAGAACAGACGCTGCAGCCACAGCTGGGGGACCTGGAGCAAATTGCTCTTTCCGTGGGCAACTTGCGGAGTTGCCCAACGCTGCGCCAGGGAATATGCCATGAATCACCTATTGGTCTTCGATTGCGTTGTTCGAAGAGCAATCGCGCAGTACATATCTCGGTGCAATCGAAACATTGCTCTCGGTGCAATATAGCATGAATGCTTCGTATACGACCCTGGTGGACGACATCGCCGAGGACATCGCGCAGGGCCGGCTGAAGGCCGGCGACCGGCTGCCGCCGCAGCGCCAGTTCGCCTATGAGCGGGGAATTGCCGCATCCACGGCAGCCCGCGTCTATGCCGAATTATTGCGCAGGGGTCTCGTGGTCGGCGAGGTCGGCCGTGGCACCTTCGTCGCCGGTGAGCCGGTGCCGGTGCCGTCCTCGTTGCGGCTCGAGCCGTTCGACGGCCGCATCGACCTCGAGTTCAATTTTCCGACGCTGCCCGATCAGGCGGCCATGATCGCGAAATCGATGACGGTCTGGCAGCGGCCCGAGAAGCTCGCGCCGGTGCTGGCCCCGATCACGCAGCGCCGCCTGATCGAGGCCGGACGCACCGCCGCGGCGTTCTTCGCCGGGGAGCGCTGGCGTCCGCGTGCGGAGAACTTCGTGTTCGCCGGCAGCGGCCGGCAATCGCTGGCGGCGGCGATCTCGGCCCTGGTGCCGGTCGGTGGCCGACTCGGCGTCGAGGCCGTGACCTATCCGATGATCAAGGGCATCGCCGCGCGGCTCGGCGTCACTCTGGTGCCGCTGGCGATGGACGCCGAGGGCATTCGCCCGGACGCGCTGACCAAGGCGCATCGCACCAGCGCGTTGAACGCGATCTACATCCAGCCGGTCATGCAGAACCCGCTGGGACTGACCATGAGCGAAGCGCGGCGGGAAGAGATCGTGCGGCTCGTGCGCAAGCACGATCTGATGATCATCGAGGATCTCGTCTACGGCTTCCTCAGCGATCAGGTCTCGCTGGCTGCGCAGGCCGAGGAGCGCGTCATCATCGTCGACAGCCTCGCCAAGCGCCTGGCGCCGGGCATTGCCGTCGGCTTTCTCTATGTGCCCTCGCATCTGCGCGAGAAGTTCGCCGCAACCGTGCGCACCGGCGCATGGTCGGTGACCTCGCTCGCATTGGCAGCCGGCATGGGGCTGCTCGCCGACGGCACGGCGGCCGAGATCACCCGGCGCAAGCGCGCCGATGCCGTGGTGCGGCAGGCGATCGTCGCCGAATGTCTCGCGGGCCATCGCATCGACGCCGACCCACGCTCCTATCACGTCTGGCTGCATCTGCCGGAGGGCTGGCGCGCCGAGGCGCTGACGGCCGCGGCCGCGCGCGCGGGCATCGCGATCACGCCGGCGAGCGCCTTCGCGGTGGCGCATGGCCATTCACCCAATGCTGTCAGGCTCGCGCTCGGCCTGCCCAGCCACGACGACCTGCGTACGGCGCTGTGGCGGCTCGCCGGCCTGCTGTCGCATCACGACGCGTCGGACATGACGGAATAGGCTGCTAAGCGAGCCCCTTGCCGCGCAGTTCGACTTCGATCTCGCCGAGGATGCGGATCAGCCGCTCGGCCCAGCGTTGCTGGCCCTCGGGCTCTGCGATCTCGTTCTGCCGGATCTCGATGCCGGAATTGATCAGGCCGCGGCCCTCGCCGTGCACCGGAATGGTGTAGTCGGTGTTGTCACCGACGGCGTAGGGCTGGTTGTCGCCGACGACGAGGTCCGGCTCTGCGCGCAACGCCTTCAACAGCAGCGGCGGCAGCACCTTGTCGTGCTGATACAGCGTGCCGATGTGCCAGGGCCGCGCAATCCCCGCATACACAGGCGTGAAGCTGTGCAGCGAAACGAGGACGGTCGGGCGTCCCGCTTGCTTGCGCGCATCGAGCACGGCGGTGATGCGGTCGTGATAGGGAGCGAAGATCGCGCGGCGCCGCAGCTCGGCGTCCTCGTGCGTCAGGCCCTCGTTGCCGGGAATCGTGGTCCGTTCGCTGATCATCGGAATCGCGTTCGGCGCCTGCGGCCAGCGGTTGCAGTCGATCACGAGGCGTGAATAGCGCTGCGCCAGCAGATGCGCATCGAGCGCGCGCGACACTTGCTCCGCGACGGCGGCGATGCCGATGTCCCAGGCGATGTGCCGCTCCAGCTCGCTCTCGTCGAGGCCAAGATCGCCGAGCGCGCGCGGCAGCAGCCTGCCGTAATGGTCGCAGGTGAAGACCAGTGCCGAGGCGCCATCGGCGTTCTGCTCGTAGACCGGCGGAACTTCGTCGCCTTGAAGGAGTCTTGCTGTATCGGTCGCGTCGGGAAGCTTCATGATCAATTGCTGCTCATTCAGGCGGCATGACGAACTGCAATTGAGCAGAGGTGAATCTGGATTGCATGGCCGAAAACCGCGATGATGATTCGATGACGATGCCGATCCTGAGAGGCGATCACAAGGCCTGAAATCGCCGGATCCGGCCGCTTCTGTGGGAAGCGCCGCATGGTGCCGGCGCGGCCGATCTGCTGAAACCGATGAACACGCCGCGAGGCAGACAGGCGCAAGGGGGAATCGATGGAGATCAAGGTCGGGTTCGAGATCGCCTACACAGCGCCTGCGGCGACGCCCATGGTGATCATGCTGTCGATCCATCCGTCGCGTCTTCCCGACATCGTCGGCACCGAGACGATCGCGACCGAGCCCAGCGTGCCGATCAAGTTCTACAATGACAGCTTCGGCAATCTGTGCGGACGGCTGGTGGCGCCGGCCGGCGGCGTCACCTTCCACGGCAGCGCCATCGTGCGCGATTCCGGATTGCCCGATATCGTCGATCCCTCGGCGCAGCAGATGCCGATCGATCAACTGCCGGACGAGCTGCTGCTCTACCTGATGCCGAGCCGCTATTGCGAGACCGACAAGCTCACCGACATTGCCTGGTCGCTGTTCGGCAATGCGCCGGCGGGCTGGGCGCGTGTGCAGGCGATCTGCGACTTCGTCCACAAGCATGTCAGCTTCGGCTACGAGCACGCCCATCACATGAAATCGGCACATGACGTCTATCAGCAGCGCACCGGCGTCTGCCGCGACTTCGCGCATCTGGCGCTGACCCTGTGCCGCTGCATGGGCATTCCGGCGCGGTACTGCACAGGATACATGGGCGACATCGGCATTCCGCCGGAGCCTTATCCGATGGACTTCTCCGGCTGGTTTCAGGTCTATCTCTCCGGCCAGTGGTACACCTTCGATGCCCGCCACAACGTGCCGCGCATGGGTCGCATCCTGATGGCGACCGGGCGCGACGCCGCCGACGTCGCGCTGTCGACCTCGTTCGGCCGGATGACCTTGACCAAATTCCACGTCGTGAGCGACGAGATCGTGCCCGCCCGCGGCGCGGCGTAGCTGGCCTTGCCGCGCCGGGACGGTTATGCAGGGCCATGAGCTCCGATCCGACCACCGATCTCCTGTTCGTCTACGGCACCTTGATGCGCGGCTTCGACCATCCGATGGCGCGGCTGCTGTCGGCCAATTCCGATTTCGTCGCTGAGGCGCACTGCCGCGGCCGGCTCTACCGCATCCAGCATTATCCCGGCCTCGTGCTGTCGGAGGATGCAAACGATGTGGTTCACGGCGAGCTGTTCCGGCTGCACCAGCCCGCGCCGATGCTGCGCGAGTTCGACATGTACGAAGCCTGCGGCGAGGGTTTTCAGCAGCCGACCGAATATCTGCGCCAGCGTTTGCGCGTCACGCTTGCGGATGGCTCGGTCCGCGAGGCCTGGACCTACGTCTACAACTGGCCGGTGGACGAAGCCGCCCGCATCACTTCCGGACGCTTCCTGGCGCCTTAGTCTCCGCCGTCATTCCGGGACATCGCGTAGCGATGGGCCCGGAATCCATAACCACGAACCGCACGGAGGCACGCAGGCGGCGCGGCCGTCGCGCCTCACGACCGCTCGTGGCTATGGATTCCGGGCTCGCCCTGCGGGCGCCCCGGAATGACGGCGGAGAGAGCACAGGCTGTGAATAGCCCGGACAAGGCCGAGGAAGTTCACATTTCGTACACGGCTGCCTATATGCGTAAGTCCACCCACACAGGACCACCCCGCCGCCCATGGCTCGCTTCACGCCCGAATTCCTCGATGAGCTGCGCGCCCGGCTTCCGGTGTCGGATGTCGTCGGCAAGCGCGTGAAGCTCAAGAAGGCCGGGCGCGAATGGAAGGGGCTGTCGCCGTTCCAGCAGGAGAAGACGCCGTCCTTCTACGTCAACGACCAGAAGGGGTTTTATCACGACTTCTCCTCCGGCAAGCACGGCAACATCTTCGACTTCGTGATGGAGACCGAGGGCTGCAGCTTCCCGGAAGCCGTCGAGCGATTGGCGGGCATCGCCGGCCTGGCGCTGCCGGTGGCGACGCCGGACGCGGCGCGCGAGGCGCGGCAGCGCAAGACGCTGTATGACGTGATGGAGCTGGCGGCGAAATTCTTCGCCGACACGCTGGCTTCCAGGCATGGCGCCCGCGCCCGCGGCTATCTCGCCGATCGGGCCATCCTGCCGCAGACGCAGCTCCAGTTCCGGCTCGGCTATGCGCCGCCGGACCGCTTCGCGTTGAAGGAATATCTCGGTGCCCAGGGCGTGCCCGTGAACGACATGGTCGAGGCCGGTTTGCTGGTCGGCGGCGACGACATCCCGGTGCCCTACGATCGCTTCCGCGACCGCGTGATGTTCCCGATCACCGATCTCCGCAACCGCGTCATCGCCTTCGGCGGCCGCGCGATGCAGAAGGACGTGCCGGCGAAATATCTCAACTCGCCGGAGACGCCGCTCTTCCACAAGGGTGACAACCTCTACAATCTCCCAGCCGCCCGCCAGGCCGCGCACAACGGCGCGCCGATGATCGTGGTCGAGGGCTATGTCGACGTCATCGCGCTGGTCGCGGCCGGCTTTGCCGGCGCCGTGGCGCCGCTCGGCACCGCGCTGACCGAGAGCCAGCTCGCGCTGATCTGGAAGATGGTCGACGAGCCGATCCTCTGCTTCGACGGCGACCGCGCCGGCCAGAAGGCGGCCCATCGCGCCGCCGATATCGCGCTGCCGCTGCTCAAGCCCGGCAAGAGCCTGCGCTTCGCCCTGCTGCCCGAGGGCCAGGACCCCGACGACCTCGTCCGCACCGGCGGCCGCGGCGCCGTCGAGGAGGTGCTCAAGATCGCAAAACCGCTCGCCGAGGTGATCTGGTCGCGCGAGATCGAGGGCGGCAGCTTCACCACCCCGGAGCGGCGCGCCGCGCTGGAGGCGCGAATCGGCCAGCTCACCGGCGGCATCGCCGACGAGGTGGTACGCCGCTACTACAAGCAGGACCTCAGCGACCGGCTGTACCGGGCCTTCGCCCCTGACGGCGGCAGGGGCTTCGGCCGCGGCTACGGTGCCGAATCAGGACGCCGGTTTGTCCCCCGCGGTCCCGGTTCCGGACAGCAGGGACGGTTATCCACAGGGGGCGGCCGTCGCGGCGGGCCGCCATCCACAGGCCTGGCGATGTCCCGCGGGCCCTACCAGGTGGCGAGCCCGCAGCTCGCGATGAGCCCGATCATGCGCGGCCAGCGCTCGGCGATCTCGCGCCGCGAGGCGCTGATCCTGCAGTGCCTGATCAACCATCCCTGGATCCTGCACGACCACCTCGAGGAGGTCGCAGCGCTGGAACTCGCCCATCCCGAGGCGCATAAGCTGCGCGCCGCCATCATCGCCGCCTTCGCCCACGACCATCACCATTCGCCGGACCCGGACGAGCAGGCCGAGAAGATGCGCGCCGACCTCGAAAAGGGGGGCTTTTCCGAGCTTTTTCAAAGAGTTGAGCGGGCGATCACGACTGCGGCGGTGTGGGCCGCGAAGCCCGGGGCCGCCCGCGATGACGTTCTTGCGACCTGGCACCAGCTCGTCGCCTTGCATCGGCAATGGCACTCCTTACTTAGGGAATTGAAGGATGCCGAGCTGGCCTTGGGCGAGGAGCCGAGCGAGCCGAACATGGGCTGGTTGAGGGACGTGAAGGCCAGGATGGCCGAGATGGACGGCACCGAAGCGCTGATCGAAGGCTTCGGGGAACTGTCCGGGCGTACCAACCGCAACGTGTGAAAATCGGGCCCGGCGCCCTGTCATGGACGAGCACATTTCGGCCTGGTCCGCCCGAGCGGTCTCGGGGCCGCGCGAAAAGACTCGCCAAATCCATGGTTTGGCTGCAAAAACAGGGTTAATCGAAGTTTAAGAGGTCCGGGGCATTTTCTGCAAGTGATGGGTTGGTTTCGCTGTCGGATACCACGCCGGTAATTGGGCGCCGGATTCGATTGCAAAACCGGTATCGCTTTTGCAAGAAACGCGCGCCGGTCCAAAACGGGACGACACCAGCGACAGACCTTTGGGGTGGCGACGTCAGTGTGCGCCGCCCTTTCCGCGTCGAGAACAGTTTGAGTAGAGCAGGCGGGCGCCGCGATGCCAAGGGCTACGATGCCACGGGCGAAGCGGGCGCGTTTCGGGAGCAATGAATGGCCACGAAGGCAAAGACGCTGCAGGTGAAGGACAAGGAAAAGGACGACAAGGCCGCGGACGCTCCCGAAAAGGACTCCGCCGACGCGCCTTCGCCGTTGCTCGACCTGTCGGACGCCGCCGTCAAGAAGATGATCAAGCAGGCCAAGAAGCGCGGCTTCGTGACCTTTGATCAGCTCAACGAAGTGCTGCCTTCCGACACCACCTCGCCGGAACAGATCGAAGACATCATGTCGATGCTGTCAGACATGGGCATCAACGTGACCGAGGCCGAGGAGGCCGACGAGTCCGAGGAGAAGGACGACGGCGAGGACGAGACCGACAACGAGCTCGTCGAGATCACGCAGAAGGCCGTCACCGAGGTCAAGAAGTCGGAGCCCGGCGAGCGCACCGACGATCCCGTTCGCATGTATCTGCGCGAAATGGGCACCGTCGAGCTGCTCTCGCGCGAGGGCGAAATCGCGATCGCCAAGCGCATCGAGGCCGGCCGCGAGGCGATGATCGCAGGGCTCTGCGAGAGCCCGCTGACCTTCCAGGCCATCATCATCTGGCGCGACGAGCTCAACGAAGGCAAGATCTTCCTTCGCGACATCATCGATCTCGAAGCCACCTATGCCGGCCCTGAAGCCAAGGGCGGCATGAACCCGCAGATCGCAGCGCCCGCCAATGGCGAAGGTGCCGCGGCCGAGGGCGGCGAGATCCAGGCGGCGGTCGCGCCGCCGGCAGCGCCGCAGCAGGCGACGCCGTTCCGTGCCGCGCCGAACGGCGCGCCGGCCGAAGAGAAGGATCCGGGCGAGGCGGCGGCCGAAGCCGACATGGACGACGACGAGTTCGAGAACCAGATGTCGCTCGCGGCCATCGAGGCCGAGCTGAAGCCGAAGGTCGTCGAGACCTTCGACAAGATCGCGTCCGAGTACAAGAAGCTGCGCCGCCTGCAGGAGCAGGACATCGCCAACCAGCTGCAGAGCGAGTCGCTGTCGCCCTCGCAGGAGCGCAAGTACAAGAAGCTCAAGGACGAGATCATCGTCGAGGTGAAGTCGCTGCGCCTCAACCAGGCCCGCATCGACTCGCTCGTCGAGCAGCTCTACGACATCAACAAGAAGCTGGTCTCGTTCGAGAGCCGGCTGATGCGTCTCGCCGACTCCCACGGCGTCGCCCGCGAGGACTTCCTGCGCAACTACCAGGGTTCGGAGCTCGATCCGCGCTGGCTGAACCGCGTCTCGAAGCTCTCGGCCAAGGGCTGGAAGAACTTCGTCCATTACGAGAAGGACCGCATCAAGGATTTGCGCCAGGAGGTGCAGTCGCTGGCGGCCCTCACCGGTCTCGAGATCGGCGAGTTCCGCAAGATCGTGCACTCCGTGCAGAAGGGCGAGCGCGAGGCCCGTCAGGCCAAGAAGGAGATGGTGGAAGCCAACCTCCGGCTCGTGATCTCGATCGCCAAGAAGTACACCAACCGCGGCCTGCAGTTCCTCGACCTGATCCAGGAAGGCAACATCGGCCTGATGAAGGCGGTCGACAAGTTCGAGTACCGCCGCGGCTACAAGTTCTCGACCTACGCCACCTGGTGGATCCGGCAGGCGATCACCCGCTCGATCGCCGACCAGGCCCGCACCATCCGCATCCCCGTGCACATGATCGAGACGATCAACAAGATCGTCCGCACCTCGCGCCAGATGCTGAACGAGATCGGCCGCGAGCCGACGCCCGAGGAGCTCGCCGAAAAGCTCGGCATGCCTCTGGAGAAGGTGCGCAAGGTCCTCAAGATCGCCAAGGAGCCGCTGTCGCTCGAGACGCCGGTGGGCGACGAAGAGGACAGCCATCTCGGCGACTTCATCGAGGACAAGAACGCGATTCTGCCGATCGACGCCGCCATCCAGTCGAACCTGCGCGAGACGACGACGCGTGTGCTGGCCTCGCTCACCCCGCGCGAAGAGCGCGTGCTCCGCATGCGCTTCGGCATCGGCATGAACACCGATCATACGCTGGAAGAGGTCGGCCAGCAGTTCTCGGTCACGCGCGAACGCATCCGTCAGATCGAGGCGAAGGCGCTGCGCAAGCTGAAGCATCCGTCGCGGTCGCGGAAGCTGCGGTCGTTCCTGGACAACTGATCGCTTACCCCCAGTTGTCATTGCCGGGCTTGACCCGGCAATCCATCAGACCAGGACGGCGGACCGAAAGGTTCGCCGTTTTTGCTTGCGGCTCGTGAAGGCCAGGGGGGCCCAGCCTGCGCACTGGAGCTGGTCCCATGACGGCGACCGACGTGGAGCCGACTGCGCTGCGGAAGGGCGCATGATCGTATTGCCCCCGCAAATCCCGCAGAAACATGGTCAATGAATTGTTTACGCTTCTCATCGAAGCTCCGGCGGGCGACCGAATGACGCTCGCATTCCGGCACTCTGCCCCGTCGTGACAGAACATGGCGATGGCGGCTGATACCTGGACGTTTTCAGCATGCAGCCAGCCTTGCGGAAAGGCGATGAGATCGCCGACCTGTTCGCCCAAGCGAGTGCGTTTCACCGCTCCGGCGATCTGGTCAAGGCCAAGGCCGGGTACACGAAGATCCTCAAGAAGCGGCCGAACCATTTCGGCGCGCTCTATATGTTTGGACTGTCCGAACACCAGAGCAATAATTCGGTCGCGGCCGAGCGTCTTCTGAAGCGGGCGCTGCTGGTCGAGCCGCAATCCGTCGAGGCGCGCTATGCGCGGGCGGTCGTCCTGTCCGCGCTGCAGCGGGACGGCGAGGCCCTGGCCGGCTTCGACGGTCTTCTCGCCTTGAAGCCGGAGTTTTTCGACGCGCATCTGGAACGCGGCAAGCTGTTGTCACGACGCCAGCGTTTCGCGGAAGCGGTCGTCAGTTTCGACAACGCCATCCGGATCGAGCCGCAGCGACTGGACGTGTTGATGAACCAGGGCGAGGCGCTGCACTATCTCGGCCGGTTCGCCGACGCGATCGCGTGCTACGATCGGATTCTCGCGGCGAATCCCACGCATCTGGCCGCCCTGATCAATCGGGGCTGCGCGTTCAAGGATCTGCGTCGATCCGATGATGCGATCGCCGAATTCAACCGGGCGCTGGCGCTTTCGCCCGACGACACGACGGCGCTGATCAATCGCGGCGAGACGTTCCTCACGCTCAAGCGCAACGACGACGCGCTTTCTGATTTCGACCGGGTGATCGCGCTCGATCCGCAATTTGCACTGGGCTGGCTCGGCCGCGCCAACGTCTTGATGCTGAACAAGCGGGTGAGCGAGGCGCTGGACGCCTGCCGGCGCGCGGTTGCGATCGAGCCGAACTCCGCGAAAGCGCTGAGCCAGATCGGTCAATGTCATGCGTTGCTGGGCGATGCGGAGGTCGCGGTCGCGCTTTTCGATCGCGCGCTCGCGATCGACCCGGCCGACGAAATCGCGCTGGCGAACCGCATCTTCTCGTTGGACTTCTGCGATGTCGGCTATGCCGAGCACCAGGCGGCCCGAGCGGAGTGGTGGCGCCGGATCGGATCCAGGATCGCAGAGATGCATCCGCCTGATCACACCAATGATCTCGACCCTCACAGACGGATCGTCGTGGGATACGTGTCGGGCGACTTCAAGGAGCATTCCGCCGCCCGCACGATCCGGCCCGTGCTGCAGAGCCACGACAAATCTCGGGTCGAGGTGATCTGCTATTCGAACTCACCGGTCCAGGACGAGATCACGGAGACGTTCCGGGCGGTTGCCGATCGATGGCGCGACGTGATGCAATGGTCCGACGATCAGCTCACGGAGTGCATCCGGGCCGACCAGGTCGACATTCTCGTCGACCTGTCGGGACACTCTCGCGGCAATCGGCTGGGCACCTTCGCGCGCAAGCCGGCCCCCATCCAGGTCACCGCCTGGGGCCATGCGACCGGCACAGGCTTGGCGACGATGGACTACCTGTTTGGCGATCCGGTCATGGCGCCGCTCGAGGTGCGTCACCTGTTCACGGAGCAGGTCTATGATCTGCCGTGCCTGATCATCATCGAGCCGCCTCCTTCTGGGCTGCGCAGTCCCGAGGCGCCGGTGACGTCCAATGGTCATGTGACTTACGGCGCGTTCACCAGGGCGAACCGATTGTCCAGCGCCGTCATCGACGTCTGGGCCCGCATCCTGCGTGCCGACGTCACCGCCCGATTGCTGGTCAAGGATTATCTGCTCGGCGACGCCGCGATCCAGGCCAGGCTGCTGGCCGACTTCGCCGCGCGCGGCATCACGCCGGATCGCATCGACCTGCTCGGCCCGACCTCCCGCGACGAGCATCTGGCCGCCCACCGGCTCATCGACATCTGGCTCGATCCATTTCCCAATGGCGGCGGCGTCTCGGCCTGGGAAGCCCTGCACATGGGGGTGCCGGTCGTGTCGAAGCTCGGCAACGGGATGTGCAGCCGGGCCGGCGGCGCGATCCTGTCGGCGATCGGCCTGGCCGACTGGGTCGCCACGACTGATGATGAGTATGTGGAGATCGCGTTACGGTCGACGCCGGACCGGCTCAGCACGCTCCGCCACCAGCTTCCCGACCTGATCGCCGCACGCTGTGGTCCGTCCATCTACACAAGAGACGTCGAAGCGGCCTATCGCACGATGTGGCAGACCTATTGCCGCAGCCGACAAGCCCGATAAGGAGCGCTCATCGAGAAGCGGGGAGCCAATCGATCGTGCCGCAGACGCAGCGGCTGTGACTGCGCCCTCGCCCCTTGCGCTTGCGCGCTTTGCCCGCTCCTACGGCAGCTGAGCTACTTCTTCTTCGCTCCAACCCGTTCCAGCGACTTGATCGCCAGCGGCGGGCGGCCGGACTTCTCGGCGATGTCGCGGTCCTGCTCCATGATGAAGCCGCGCGCGGGTTCGTCGCCGTCGAGGCCGCCGAGGAGCTCGGCCGGGACGCGGCGGTTGGAGCGCTGCGAGCCGTCCTCATAGGTGACGTTGAAGAAGGCGAATTCGCCTTTGGGATTGGAGCCGGGTTTTTTCGCCATGAGGGCGCTTTACGGCGGCGGAGGCGGTCCGGTCAATGCCGGAAAATGCTTATCCGCTGCCCGAATTTGACTTTTTCGTCATATGGTTTTCGTGGAATCGGCAAGCTGGCCAAGCGGGCAGGGGCCGGCCGGCGGCGTCCGAAACTCCTCGATTTTGCCGGATGAAAGTGCGTTCATCGCGGACGTCTCACGCCGCCGCGAATGCAGCCCATCATCCAGCCCGTCATCCAGCCCATGTCGATGCCGCAACTCACCATCTGGTACAACACGCGCTGCCCGGTCTGCGACGCCGGCATCGACTGGCAGCGCAACAAGCTGCTGGCGCTGGTCAAGTCGGGCCGCGTCGCCTTCAAGGACATCAACGAGCAGCCGGAGGCGCTGGCCGCGTTCGGCGCCGACGTCGACGACGTCCGCCGCCGCCTGCATGCGACCGACGAGGAGGGACAGCTGATCACCGGCGCCGACGTCGCGCTGCTGCTGTGGAAGCTGACGCCGGGCGAAAGCTGGCTCGCCACGCTGTTCGGCAACCGCCTGACGCGGCCACTGACGCGGTTCGGCTACGACCGCTTCGCGGACGGGCTGTTCGCCTGGAACAAGTGGAAAGGGCATTGGTGAGGCGTGTGCACGCTTAGGCCCTACCGCCTCCGCACCGTCACCCGCGCGGGCGCCCGCGTGCCGCCGCGCGGCGCATCGTCATCGTCGCTGCGGCCGAGCGCCATGATGGCGGTGCCCATCGCGGTCGAGCCGAAGGTGACGAAGAACGAGCCGAGCAAGAGACCGATGGCGACGCCGGGCGAATGGTCGGCGAAGATCAGGTGACGCAGGCCCCAGGGATCGAGCAGCAGCAATCCGCCGACCAGCACCACGGCCATGCCGAGGCCGAGCGCGAGGTTGATCGCGAGCAGGCGGAACAGCGGGACCTGGAGCAGACGGCGTGGTTGCTGGCTAGGTTGCATCGGCGATCTCCCGAGGGATCGTGAACGATCAGCGCAAGCGTAGCACCGATCACGCCCCGCTCAAGGCCGGAGCCGCCCGGAGCGGACATGGCTGTGGCGCGGTGAAGGCGGATCGTTTTGGGACAGCGGGCATGAGTGGTCGGCGCAAGGCGGCGGGTCGTCGTCTGAGTCCCTCATCTCGGAAGAGCTGTCATCCCCAACTGTGCGCATGATGCCCTGCGATGCACTCTCCTTTCGTCATTCCGGGGCGCGCGCAGGGCGAGCCCGGAATCCATAACCACGACTGTGTGTCTGGCGAATGCTGGAGCGGCAGCCGTGCCTCATCACGGCCGCTCGTGGCTATGGCTTCCGGGCTCGCCCTTCGGGCGCCCCGGAATGACGAAGCAAGGCGAGAGCGCTCGCCGTTCAATGAGGGACCTGAACCGACCAGTGGCCTCGGCCCTCACGCCGCTTCGCCCTCGGCGACGCCGTGCTGCTTGGCGATCACGCCCTGCCACACGCTGGCGATGGCGCGCTGCGTTTCCGGCGCGATCAGGCAATGGCCCTCGTGGTCGAAGCCGCAGAAGCGCGCCGACGGATCGTGCCGGGTCTCGATCAGCGCCTTGTTGATCATCTCCAGCGAGGCCATCACCTGGCCGATGTTCTGCAGTCGGGTGTGATGCAGGATGTCGATCAGCCGGTAGATCATCACGGGCGGCTGGCCCAGCGCGATGCCCGGGCGGCCGAACTCGAAGAACACGTTCATCGCCGGCAGCACGCCCTGGATCTGCGCCAGGATCTTGGCCGCATCGTCATTGGTGCAGGCGACGAGATGCGCGCCCTGCACCGGCAGGCTGGGCGCCGGCGGCGTCTCCGGGCCGAGCCCGAGCCCCGATAACACCTGATGCTCGATCCAGCGTCGCACCTCCGGTGGCGCCGAGCGGATCTGGTCGGCGGTCAGCGTAATCCCGATCATGGCGTCGTCTCCATTTTGGCCGCGGAGCTTAGGGAGCCGTGATGGCACTGTCTTGACGAGGATCAAGCGGCCGCGACTGCGCGCCACCGTCTCAGGGCGCCACCAGCTCGACCCGGCGGTTGAGCGCGCGGCCCGCATCCGTGGCATTGCTGCCGACCGGGGCGAGCAGGCCGACGCCCGCGGTGCGCAACCGCGCCGGCGCAACCCGGTAGCTGCGCGACAGCTCTGCGGCGACGGCCTCGGCGCGGCGCCGCGACAGATCGAGATTGTAGTCGTAGCTGCCCTGGTTGTCGGTGTGGCCGACGATGAAGACGTTGAGCTGCGGCTGGCCGCCGAGCAGTTGCGCGATCTGCTCCAGGGTCGGCCGGCTCTCCGGCTTCAGGGTCGCCTTGTCGGTATCGAAATAGATGCCGTAGAGCGCGATGTGGCCCTTGTCGCCGAGGCCCTTCGCCATCTCGGCGGCGCTGACCATCTTGTTCTCCATCGCGCCGAGCTCGGCGATGGTGAGCTGCGCGGTGATCTGCTGATTGTTCTGGCTGACCAGGAGGCTGGCATAGGTCTCGCGCCCGCCGGCGGTCTTGCGGCCGGCAAAGTAGCGGTAGTCGAAGCCGTCGACCCACATCTGCGGCACCGGCAGCAGGTCGATCGCCTCGGTAAAGGGAATGCCGCCGCAGGCATCGGTGTCGCAGGCGATGAGCGTCTCGAAACCCGCCTTGGCGAGCTGGCTCTCGAAATTGCGCGACACTTCCAGGATCGAGGGACCGGGCGCGGTGCGATAGGCAATGCGGGTGATGCGGCCTTCCAGGCGCCGCTCATCGGTCGCCTTGTCGGCCTTGAACGGCGCTGCCTGCACGCGCACCGCATCGAAATCCTTGGCGACATAGCCGGTGATCACGCTGCCGGCGAAACGGCCGATGCCCGGAACATCCCTTGCGCCCGCGACATCGCCGGGCTGGGCGGTTGCGGGCGTGTGGAAGACGAGAGCGGTGAGGAGGACCGCTTGCACCAGTGCACCGAGCCGGAACGTCATTCTCATGGGGACCTCTGACAGATGGCGGGCCAACGCCGGCATGGTTGAGGCGCGGGACGTCGACGGGTACGGCGCGCAACGCGCCGCTGAAGACGGGGTGCCTTGCATGAGTGCCGGCGAGGACGCGTTGAGTTCAAACAGGATGACGGACCCGCGTCGCGCGATGGCGATCCTTGCCGGCTGGCCTGCCACCGCCAAATCGGGCATTGTGCCTGCGTCTCGGCGCCGTCCTGCCATCATCATGCTCTCATGCAGGGACCTCTCTCCTCATGCTGTGTTTTCGATCTCTCGTCATTGCCGCCATCCTCTTCTTTGCCTCGCCTGCCTTCGCTGCGCGTTGCGGCGGCGACTTCAACACCTTCATCGCGAGCTTCTCCGCGGAGGCGCAGAGCGCCGGCGTGTCGGGCGGCGTGATCAGCCAGGCGTTGTCGGGCGTGACGCTCGATCCGGCCGTGCTCGCCTTCGATCGCCGCCAGCGCTACACCTTCAACAAGAGTTTCGAGCAGTACGTCTCGACCCGCGTCGGCGCCGGACGCATCAATGGCGGCCGGGCGATGCTGCAGCGGCACGCGGCGCTGCTGTCGAAGATCGAGCAGCAATACGGCGTGCCGCGGCAGATCCTGGTCGCGATCTGGGGGCTGGAGACCGATTTCGGCAAGGGCGACATGGGCAAGCTGCCCGTGATCCGCACGCTTGCGACGCTGGCGCATGATTGCCGTCGCACCGAACTGTTCCAGGGCGAACTGATGGCCGCGCTGAAGATCGTCCAGCGCGGCGATCTCACCCTGCGCGACCTCGTGGGCGCCTTCGCCGGCGAAATCGGCCAGACCCAGTTCCTGCCGTCCTCCTACATCAAATACGGCGTCGACTTCGACGGCGACGGCCGCGTCGATCTCCGCCATTCCACCGCCGACGTGCTGGCCTCCACCGCCAACCTGCTGAAGACCAACGGCTTCAAGATGGGCCAGCCCTATGACGAGGGCTCGGCGAACTTCGACGCAATGCGCGAGTGGAACAGGGCGGTGATCTACCGCAAGACCATCGGCTACTACGCCGATCAGTTGGTGGGACGATAGGGGGCATCTCTCGATCGTCTCACCGCGAATGGTGTTTTTAGTCGGGCAAATCAGCCGCACATTTCCTGATGTCCCGGCCCGCCGGAGGGGCGTTTCGCGATCGTCACGAGGCGTGGGCCGTTGGATGCGATGGGCGTAGAGCTCCGCAGCGTGGCCAAGGCCGCGCCGACGAACGGAGCGATGCGCACGCCGAAATCGTGGCGTCCCGACACCCCGACGCTGGTGTCCCGCGCAACGCGCGCAAGCGCGTTGTCGCGCATGGTGGCCAACAAGCCCGGCGCACCAGGGAGACCACGTATAAGGCGTCAGACCATCGCGCAGGGAGGGCCGGGTCTGTCCGGCTGAACCTGTGGTAACCGCCGCGTGCATTTTCTTTCGCACGCGGGCCGCAGGCCTCAGCCGAGGCCTGGCTCTCCCTGCGCCCTCCCTCTTAAGGAGGGCGACGAATGGCACAACTCGGACGCTTCACGCGCCGCGAGGCTTTCTTCGCTCCACCGCAGGTTCACGCGTCCTTGGCGGCCGCCTTCTCCAGCCGCTTCGCCATCACCTTCCAATAGGTGCCGGGCATGAACCGCTGCAACAGATCCATGAAGCGCGCATCGCCGCCGATCAGGATGCGCGGCTCGTTGCGCTCGATGCCCGCGATGATGCGCAGCGCCGCGTCGCGCGGGCTGGTTTTCGCAAGCCGCTCGAAGCGTTCGATCGACTGCACGCGGCGCGCATTGTCGGTCATGCCGTGGCCGGCGCGGGCGTTGCGCGCGATCGCGGTGGCCACGCCGCCGGGATGCACGACCGAAAGCCTGACCGGGCTGTTCGCCATCGCAAGCTCATGACGCAGGCTCTCGGAGAATCCGCGCACCGCGAACTTCGCCGCCGCATAGGCCGACTGGCCGGGCGGCGCGATGATGCCGAAGATCGAGGACAGGTTGACGACATGCGCCTCGCTTTGGCGCGACAGATGCGGCAGGAAGGCGCGGGTGCCGTGCACGACGCCCCAGAAATTGATGTTGAACAGCCACTCCATCTCGGCCTGGTCGATCTCGGTGAACCCGCCGAACAGCGCGACGCCGGCATTGTTGATGACGATGTTGAGGGACGGATGCGCGGCCGTCGCGGCATCGGCGAATTGCGCGATGGCCAGGGGATCGCTGACGTCGAGCCGGTGGGTGGTGACCTTGCGGCCGCGGGATGCGAGCTCGGCCGCGACACTGGCCAGCCCCGCTTCGTCGCGGTCGGCGAGCGCGAGGTCGCAGCCGCGCCCCGCCAGTTCCAGCGCCAGCGCCCGGCCGATGCCGCCGGCCGCGCCCGTCACCGCCGCCGCTCCGTGAAGTGCCGTCATCGTGGTGTCCTCCCCCCTGATGGTTCGCTCGCATGGGCCGGTTCCAAAAGTCTTGTGCGTATTGCGTCACTTTTTCGCATTGGAACCGAACCATCCGGCGGCTTTGCTTTTAACCCACGTGGCTTTTTGGGAAGACAGATTCTTGGAGGTATTTGCATGGGACAGTCGCAGCCCTTTCGCGCAACGGCGCTGATCGTGGAGGACGATCCGGCCCAGCGTGAGATGATCGCTTTGTTGCTCGAGGAGAGCGACTACGATGTCATCGCGTGCGAGAGCGCCGAGGCGGCCGAGCTGGTCCTGAACAAGCCGGGCCATCGCGTCGTGCTGCTGATGACGGACGTCAATCTTGCCGGCCGCATGAGCGGCGTCGAGCTCGCGCACATCGCCCGCGCGCGTCACCCCCACATCAACATCGTGGTCACCTCGGGACGGCCGCTGTCGCAACCCTTGCCCGGCAATGCCAAGTTCTGGAGCAAGCCATGGGCGCCGCTCGACGTGCTGCGCGAGGCCGAGGTGACGCTGGAGCGTGCGCCGGAGCTGCAGCGGAGGCTCGGGGAATAGGAAGGTCGTCACTCCTTGACGGCCTGGGTCGCTGATCCCATTTCTGAAAGCGCGAAGAGCGGGGAATCGCGGGGTGAGGCGGAGGACGCGGCATCAGCAGAGACCGGGTGGAAGCCGCGCTCCCACCCGGGGAGTGCAACTACTTCTTCTTGGCGGCCTTCTTGGTCTTCTTCGCCGCTTTCTTGGTCGCCTTCGCGGCCTTCTTCGCCTTCTTCGCCATGGAATCCTCGTCAGGAGTTGATGGATTGCAACGCGACTTCGAGGCTCGCTGGCGCAGGCCAGCCATGCATCAGCCTCGGGACGCAATCCCAGCAGATTCGCGAAGCTCTGCCTTACGCCGTCACCAGGGCACCTGCGCTTATCCACAGCTCGCTGCACTCAGCAGCACCACGCGGGCCCGACGCGCGGTGCGGCGCGGTTAACGCCGGGCAAATGATGTCTTCATTGATTCAAAACCAAGGCGCAATCTTGGTTGCGCAATTGAGGAAGCATTAAGTGCGCGGCGCTCATGTTACCGCGAACCACAGGGAAGGTCATGAGCGCTGCGTTATTGATCATTGAGGACAGGACTCGTGACGTCCTGCGGCCGGGATGTTGAACGTTCCGACGCTGTGGACGGCCTTCGTGGTCAACTTCCTCGCACTGGGCCTGATCTGGGCCTATGTGATGCGCAGCTATCCCAACCTGGTTTCGGCCCGCTATTGGACGGCCTCGGCCTTCATGTGTGCGCCGGCCGCGCTGTTCGCGCTGGGCCGGTTCTATTTCGGCTCGTTCGCGCCGCTGCTCGCCGGCGGCTCGCTGATGACGTTTGCGATCTGCCTTGCGGCAATGGGAGTGGAGCGCTTCTATGGCCGGAAGGCCTCCTGGCGGCTGAGCCTTATCGTCGTCGGTCTGACCTGTGCGTCGATCGCGTTCTTCTTCTACGCCTACGACAGCAGCCCGCTGCGCATCCTGTGCTACTCGCTCGGGCAGGCCGTTCCGATGGCCATGATCGC
This sequence comes from Bradyrhizobium sp. SZCCHNS2022, assembly GCF_032377575.1. Taxonomy (NCBI): domain Bacteria; kingdom Pseudomonadati; phylum Pseudomonadota; class Alphaproteobacteria; order Hyphomicrobiales; family Nitrobacteraceae; genus Bradyrhizobium; species Bradyrhizobium sp. SZCCHNS2022. Next base: position 6,886,934 of record NZ_JAUHHZ010000001.1, read on the forward strand.
GCGGCTGGTGCTGGACTCGCGCCATGGGCCGGTCAATCCGGGCGCCCGGCTGGCCGGCCTGCTGTCGCTCCTGATCATCGCCGTCTTCGCCGCCCGGCCCATCGCGACCCTGATGGGCGCCGATTTCAATTTCAGCCATTCCACCATCGGCCAGGCGGCTGCAGTGCTGCTGCTGATCTTCCTGTCGATGTCGCTGAATTTCGGATTTCTGCTGATGGCGGTGGACCGGCTGCGCAACGAGGTCGCCGATCTCGCGCTGCTTGACGATCTCACCGGCGTCGCCAACCGTCGTCACCTGATGCAGAGGCTCACCGAGGAATGCGCACGGGCGGAGCGGTCGGGACAGCCGTTTGCGCTGCTGGTGATCGATCTCGACGGCTTCAAGCTCATCAACGACACCCATGGCCATGCGGCCGGCGACGCCTGCCTGCAGCACTTCACGCTGATGGCGCAGACCCGGCTGCGGCCCGGCGACATGCTGGCCCGCACCGGCGGCGACGAGTTCTGCATCCTGCTGCCGTCCTCGTCGCTGCGCGAGGGCGCGATGATCGCGCGGCGCATTCTGCAGGTCTGCCGCGACGACGCGGAAGCCTGTGCCGGCGCGGACGTTCCGATCGAGGTCTCCATCGGCGTCGCCGAGTGGACGCCGGATGTCGGCGCGTTCCCGGACCGGGTGATGGCGCGGGCGGACCAGGCGCTCTATGCGGCCAAGAAGGACGGCAAGAACGGCTTTGCGGTCTATCAGAACGACACGCCGGCGCTGGCGCCGGATCAGGTCGAGGCGATCGTCACATCCCAGCCCCGGCAGGATGCCGCGGCGGAGTAGTCGGTGCTATCGTTCGGCCATGAGGCCGGTCTCGAACTCTCTCCAGGCAGCGCTCGCGCTGCTTCTCCTTCTCTCCCAGCCGGCGAGGGCCGAGGACCTCACTACGCTCGCCCGCTCGTCGGGCACGCCGGACGTTCCCGGCCTGAAGATGGTCTGGCTGGCGCCGTGGGGCGAGCCGGCCAAGGCCCATCCCTGGACCAACATCATCGTCCACCAGACCGAGGGTCCGGCCGGATCGGCGAAGGCCGGCGCGCTGGCGCAGGCCAAGAACCCGAAGAGGCGCGGCGTCACCCTGTGGGTGGAAACCGACGGCACCGTGTATTGGGCGGTACCGGAAACCCTGGTCACGCTGCATGGCGACGGCGCCAATCGCAACGACAACCGCTATATCGACAACGGCCCGACCTACCGCAAGGTCGTGCGCGACAATTCCATCGGCGTGGAGTTCGCCGGCAACTATCCCGACGTCACTGCGCCCCCGACGCAAGCCCAGATCGCCGCGTGGCGGATTCTCTCGAAGCTGCTCCGGCTGCGCTATCAGATCCCGCGGGAGCGGATCTATGCGCACAACTGGATCGACTACAAGGACGCCCGCTATTGCGAGGGCTGTGCGCTCGCCGAGCTCGCGCGCGCCATGCCGGACTGATCCCACATAACAAGAAGCCGGCGTCTCCGCCGGCTCCGATCGCATCAAAACCACCTTCAAGCGAAAGCCGCGCCGTTAATGCGCGGCCTCCAGCGCCGCCGCCTCCTGCTTGGCGATGGCGCCCTTGACGGCGGACTGCACCTTCTCGAACGCGCGCACCTCGATCTGGCGAACGCGCTCGCGCGACACGCCGAACTCGGCGGCGAGATCCTCGAGCGTCATCGGCTCGTCGGCCAGGCGCCGCGCCTCGAAGATGCGGCGCTCCCTGGCGTTGAGCACGCCGATCGCGCCGTTCAGCGCCTGCCGGCGGTGGTCGTACTCCTCGTGCTCGGCCATGATGGCTTCCTGGTTGGGCGAGGTATCGACCAGCCAGTCCTGCCATTCGCCCGCTTCGCCGTCGTCGCGGATCGGCGCGTTCAGCGAGGCGTCGCCGCCGAGGCGGCGGTTCATGTCGACCACGTCCTGATCGGTCACGCCGAGGCGCTTCGCGATCAGCTTGACCTGATCCGGATGCAGATCGCCTTCATCCAGCGCCGAGATCTTGCTCTTGGCCTTGCGCAGGTTGAAGAACAGCTTCTTCTGGTTCGCGGTGGTGCCCATCTTCACGAGCGACCACGAACGCAGGATGTACTCTTGTATCGACGCCTTGATCCACCACATGGCGTAGGTGGCGAGGCGAAAGCCCTTCTCGGGCTCGAACCTCTTCACCGCCTGCATCAGGCCGACATTGCCTTCCGACACCACTTCGGATATCGGCAGGCCGTAGCCGCGATAGCCCATGGCGATCTTGGCCACGAGCCTGAGGTGGCTGGTCACGAGTTTATGTGCTGCGTCGCTGTCGTCATGCTCGCGCCAACGCTTGGCGAGCATGTACTCCTCCTGCGGTTCCAGCATCGGGAACTTGCGGATCTCGGAGAGGTAGCGAGCAAGTCCGGATTCTCCGTTGAGAACCGGGAGTGTAGCTGTACGGGCCATCGAGCGCCCTCCAGTTGGTTCAGGCCCCCGATAGCGGCGGGCCAGGCAAAGCGGTCGCTTGGTTAAAGCCGGCCGGTTTGCGACGTTCCATGCGTCGACCATTCGACGCAGGCGCAACATACACCAAAATTCGCCCTCCGTGGAAGGATTCCGGGGGTCACGACCCCGTGTGGCCGCATTAAGTTTTTGACATGCTTGTATTTTTCTGAACGGCCTGCGTCATACCGCCGCTCGCAGGGCCTCCCCCAGGAGAGAAAGATCCTCCGGAAGCTCCGATTCCCAGCGCATGATTTCTCCGGTCCGCGGGTGCTCGATGACCAGGAGATAGGCATGCAGCGCCTGCCGTCCCAACGATTCGAGCGCCGCCCGCGCCCTGGGCGCCAGCTGGTTCGCCTTGGTCTTGAAATGCGGGCCGTAGACGGCGTCGCCCATCAGCGGGTGCCCGAGATGCGCCAGATGCACGCGGATCTGGTGGGTGCGTCCGGTCTCGAGATGGCAGGCGATCAGCGACGCCACCGGCTTGCCGTCGCGGCCGGTAAAACTCTCCATCACCTCGTAATGGGTGATGGCCTCGCGCCCCCGCGGCCGCACCGCCATCTTGTCGCGCGCATGCGGATGGCGGTCGATGGCCGCGTTGATGGTGCCATGCGGCCGGTGCGGCAGGCCCCAGGCGAAGGCGAGATAGCCGCGCTCCATCGCGCCGGTGCGGCCGTGATCGGCGAACTGCGCGCTCAGCGAGGCGTGGGCGTGGTCGTTCTTGGCGACCACCATCAGCCCCGTGGTGTCCTTGTCCAGCCGGTGCACGATGCCCGGCCGCTTGACCCCGCCGATGCCGGAAAGACTGGCGCCGCAATGCGCGATCAGCGCGTTCACCAGCGTGCCGCTCTCGTGCCCGGCGGCGGGGTGCACCACCAGGCCCGCGGGCTTGTCGATGACGATGATGTCGTCGTCCTCGTAGACGATTGTCAGCGGGATCGCCTCGGCGGCGGGCTCGGCCGGGACGGCTTCGGGCACGTCGATTGTGATCGTGTCGCCGGCCGTGACGTGATAAGCGGGGTCCCGCACCGCCGCCGCGCCAAGGCTCCCTTTAATAAGCGACACCTGTCCGGCCAGGATCAGCGCCTTCAGCCGGGACCGCGACAGCTCCGGCAGCCTGGCTGCGAGCACGCGATCGAGCCGCGGCGAGCCTTCGTCGCCGGCGACAATGACCGTCATCAGACCGTGGGATTGTGAAGTCGAGATGTCCATGAACTCTACCGTTGCGCCCGAGCCGTCCTCGCCCGAGCAGGCCCAGCTGATGGCGCGGCTGCGGCGCATGATGATGATCGCGGGCGTGACCACCTCGATCGCGATCGCCGTGCTCCTGGTCGCCATCGGCTACCGCCTTTTCCGCGGCGAGGGAAGCACAGCTTCAGGCCCGGACCTCACCGCCATGCTCCCGAAGGGCGCCCGCATCGTCTCCACCGGCACCGCCGGCGACCGCCTGGCCGTTACGCTGGATGTGGGGGGCACCACCGAGATCCGCACCTTCGACGCCAAAACCCTCAAACCCACCGGCCGCCTCCGCTTCGCGGTGGAGCCGTAAGGGCAGGGGCGGAGCCCATCCTCCCGCCGCCGCCGTCCTTCGAGACGACTTGCCCCCGATGCGCCGCCTTGGTGCCGGACCCTCATGGTGAGGAGGCGCGCGCCCATCGGCGCGTGAGAGCAAACCGACCCACGTTCGCGCGCCGTCTCGAACCATGAGGCCCGAGCTGGGGCCTTGCCCTTCGAGACGCCCGCATGGCGCGGGCTCCTCAGGGCGAGGAGGAAAAACCCGCGCATCCCTCCGCCTCTGCCACTCCCGGTATCATTGTCCCCCGGTTCCATCTCTGCTCTAAACCCCTCCGGGGAACTCTGGAGTGGGGTGGAATGACCGGACATCTTTCGCGCGCGCTGAGCCTGCTCGCCGCGGCGCTGCTGCTGACCGCCTGCGCCGGCTCGTCGGCGCTGGAATCGCAGACCAAGCAGCGCGACGGCCGGATGGCGCGGCTGTATTTCCTGCGCGAGAAGGGCCTCGTTGGCGCCATGGGCGGCACCGCTGCGACCGCCGAGATCAAGATCGACGACAAATCCGTCGGCGTGCTGCGCAATGGCTATTACCTGTTCGTCGACCGTCCCGCGGGCACCCACACCCTCTCGGTTCAGAGCGGGATTTCGACGGCCTACGACACCGAGGTGCAGGTGCAGGCCGGACAGGTCTATTATTTCAGTCTGGGGATCACGCCCTATGGTCCGCCCGGCCAGGTGCTGTTGAACCAGGCCTTCATCGGCGGCGGCCACGGTGAGCTGCTGGAGCCCAAGTCGAGGTTCACCTCGGCCATGGCCGGCACCGTGATCTATCGGATGGACCCCGCCGCCGGCGCCTCGCTGATGGCCCGGCTCCAGGCGCCGTGAGGCCGGCACCGACAACCGTTCCGCAACGTCGGCTATGAAAATTGCATCTGCCGTCTTGCGGCGCGGCGATTTCGAGGCTATGCGGTTCACCTCACGCTCCCTTCGTCTAGCGGTTAGGACGCGGCCCTCTCAAGGCTGAAACAGGGGTTCGATTCCCCTAGGGAGCGCCAGTTCTGCCTTTCCCCCGCTGATTTCTTTGAGCTTTTGGTCGGTTTTCCCAAACCGGCGGATTGCGTTTGGGGAAAGTCGTTCGCCTTGTGTCCTTCAAGGCGCGCCAGAGCATCGACGGCAAGGCTCGCCTGGTCAGCCTCCTCGGTGTATCGCTCAGCCTCTGCAAGAGTGGTGTGGCCAAGCACGGACATGATCATCTTTGCCGTCGCGCCAGCCTCCGCCAGGCGGCGGCCGGTAGCCTTCCGCAGGCCGTGCGGCTGACAACCAAGCGGCAGGCCTGCGTCAGTAATCGCATCCCGCATCCATTGGCTGAAGCCGTCAACGCTGAAGGACTGGCCGTAGGCGGTCGTGATGATCGTCACGTGGTCACGCTTTGCGACGGCCAAGGCCGAAAGCAGGTCACGGTGGAGCGGAATTAACAATCGCCGTCCTGTCTTTTGCTGCGCGACGGCGATTCTATTCTCGGGCGTGATGTGGGACCATGCCATGCGGACCACGTCGGATCGTCGTTGGCCCGTGTTCAGGAACAGTTCGAAAGCCAGCCGCTGTTTGGTTTCCAGAGGCCACTTCTTGCGGAAAAGCTCGATCTCGTCCTCGGTCCAAGATCTGATGCGCTGAAGCTTGGGTCGCTTTATCCCGAGTGACGGATCGTGCTTGATCCATCCGATGTTGATTGCGTGACGGATCAGAATGCGAAGTTTCTTGAGAGTATCGAGAGCCGCGCCGGGCCGGTCGGCGAACGGCTGAAGAATGCCGGTGATGATGCGCTCGCGAGAAAGTCCAGCGACGGTCCGATGCCCGTGCTCGATTCTGAGGGCCTCGAGGCGTCTGCCGTACCCCTCCTTGCTGGTCTTTCGAAGGCCGATGTACTCCGAGCTTCGCATGTAAGAGGCGATCAGCGCGGAGATTGTGCCCTGAACGGGAGAGCGGATTTCGGGTCTCGACGTTGTCACCTGACCTAGAAGGGCGCTTTGGTAGGCTGACATGAACTCAGGGCTGGTCGGGTCATCTGGCAGGCGAATGCGCCGTCCCTTGCCACGCCGAAATGACAGGTACGTATGCCCCTTGACGTGATTGCGCTCAACGTATGGCGGCAACCTTCGAGGCATCGACATCGCTCCACGTCTCGTCAAGGCCAGGATCATTGCCATCTGAAGGCAGCAGATCAATGGCAGTGTCCAGTTCTCGGACGTCCCATGCTTTCCGGCGTTCACCTAGGATTTTGGGCCTTGGCATAGTGCCTGCTCGCACCATTTGATCAAAGACGTTGGCGGAAACGCAGATGTAGGCGGCTGCCGCCTCGCGAGTAATGAGCCGCGGCTTTAGTGATGACGGGAGAGCCGTCTGCCTTGGCATCGATCGGATACCCTTTCCGAAGCCCTGTGCACCTGCCGGAAAAACGCCGGAGGAGGTGTCTAGGCTTTGGATCGGGTAAGAGTGAAGGCCTTTCCGTCCTTCGGAAGCGTCATCGCGCTACCGGAAGCAAAAGGGTCGGTTCACGGGTTCTATCGCGGGTGCTCATCGTCAGCTTTCGAGGCGTCATTCTGCTCGGACATGAGGAGCTCGGAGACGCGAGAAACAGCGTCCGAGTGACTGCGAATCATCCCGCTCCACGTTCTGCTCTCCCGCGTCTCGCCGCGAAGTGGACCTCCCAAAATCGTGGTGATGAAGCCGCAGACCGGGGCGGCGGACACGGTGCGCTCGCACGCTAAGCTTGCGACTGTAATGACCACGTTGCCATGTTCTATCGCGGTCACTGCCACGGCACGACCCTGCGAATTTGGTTCGGCGAAACGACCTTGCGACACAGAACCTCCTCTTAGGCCGATCAGGCGTTACATACTTTAGTGGATACATACTATAGTTGATAAAAACCATGCGCGCAATGGGCTGACTTCTGCCCATGGACATGCGTCGGTTGGTTGGCCGCAACGTTCTGCGGATCCGAAAAAGCAAAGACATGACTCAGGAGCGGCTGGCGGAAGTCTCTGGCTTCAGTCAACAGTACATCAGCGGCTTGGAGAAGGGTCAGCGAAACCCAACGGTCGTCACGATTTACGAGCTATCGGTCGCACTTGATGTGGACTATCTCGACTTATTGAAGCCCGACGCTCAGTCGAAGAGAGAAAAGGAATAGCGATCTCTGCAACAGCTCCCCACACCGAGAATGCGAAGCACAGCGTAGGTGTCCCATTTGACGCCGTTTCCTGACCACGGTACGGCCGGGTATTGGTTTGAACGAGAAGGGGATCGCAATCGGGAGCAGCGCGGTAGGTTCGGCGGCGGCACGACGATCTACCCCTATCCTGATTTGTGCGGTCTGTCCGTGTTTGAAAGGATCGGCTCTCCCGGGCATAAAGAATGCCTCGTCCGTACCGCGACCAAGTTCAGAAACCTTGATGATTGCGTGGCTGGGCAGTCTCTCTGCAAAGACGTTAGTTAAGTCGATCCATTTGATTGCAGATTCTGCAGATCATAGCTCTCGGCCCTTCCACCATCGCTGCTAACGACGCCTGGCTTGCTGGCCGGCCTGTTCTTTCCCCGCCGAAGGGCAACGATCGAAGGAGGCCCATTCCGGTGGCTCAATTGAGTCCGGATCCTAGACGAGCGGGGCATGTCGTGGTCAATGGCGTTACGCGAGGTTGGTCGGTAAATGGGAATGACAATCTACTTCCGCTTTGGATTTGCGGGGCGCTTTGCTGTCTCTCCGTTCGCCAGCGCCTCCTGGGAGAAGCGCTCGACGTCGGACGTCTTGACCAAGATCGCTCCAGGTTCCTCAATGGGAGCGGACAGATATTTGGCGCGTGCGATCGCCTCAATCCTAGACCTGTTGTTGAGGAAAGCCTCGAGCCGGCCCGCTTTTCCTAGTCCGTCACTGCCGAAATGATCGTCCAAGGCCTCGCGGCTGATCGCGCAGTTGACCCGACTGCCGAGCGCTTTGCCGGCAAAGGTCACGACGTCGCGGCTGGAGTCGTAGCGAGCAGGAGGATTGTCGAAGGACAACTCGATCCCGGGAACGATTGAACGGGGCATGCCAATCACATCGAGCACCGCATCTCGCACGGAAGCATCCAGCAAACCAAACCCATCGAGCATGAGCTGACGCCATTTGGGACCCCGGTCATAGGCCTCCTCCCAAGCAAGCTTCAGATCATGCGGACGCTTCTCAGCAAGAGCTGTAAAAAGTATTTCGGCTTGATGCAGGTCCTTGTCGCGTTTTGCGAATCCCTCAGGGCGTCGACGCGAAATGATCAGTTTGTGGACGGCATATCGGGCTGGTGCCGGCACATGCACGTAAATGCCGGCGCCATGCAGGACGACCGCCGGTTCAGGATCGCGGATTAGGAAATCGAGGAAATGCAGTGGTTGAGCGTCTGTTTGGAGCGCTGGTAGCTTTTGTGGACGTCCCATTTCCTTATGATCATCAGATGTGAGAAAATCAACCCGTAGACCGCCCGCAGCCGAGTAGCTTGTCGCGCGACGACCATCGACGACATTGGATACTGGGCGAAAGCTCTTGTTGACCTCCTTGAGGACGTCGAGCACGGGGGCGGTGCGGTCGCCCACGGCGACCGAAACGTTGGTGAACTGCGCGATGTCGATGTCCATCGTAATTGTGCTAGCGGACGGCAAGCGGAGGCCTAGCATCGCGGCGTAGGTCTGATAGGCAACAGTCCCAACAAGTACGCCCCGAAGACGAAAGACGCCGGCGCGAGCGAGAGCTGCAATGATTTCGCCGATCTCGGGGACAGGACGAGGTAGGCCTAGTGAGCGTACAAGGGTGGAGACAAGCGCTCGACGCTCGCGCTCGTCTACGCGAATTTCCTTGTGGCGCTCTATCTTTTCTAAAAGTTCGGGCGTCTCGGGTCCGACATAGCGTTGGGACCGTTCGGAGCCGATGCCGGTTTGGAAATACCAGTACTTGCGGTGATTGACGATCTTGGAGGTGAAAGCGCCGTCTTCCGCGAAAGCTTCCTGGAAGGCAGCGTTGGCAGTGCGCTCGAGGAGCTCGGCATAGGTCGTCTGGGCAACCAAGGAAGGGACCGGCATAGTCGTTTCCAGAGTTTATACTCAATGTTGCAGGTTGAGTATAAGGGGGACGGCGCCCCTCGTCCAGTGATTTATACTCATTTTGCAAAATGAGTATAGTCATATTGCTCGGGATTTCGGTGAGATCTTTCCGCGCTTTCATCAAGGCAGCAGTCTGCAGCCACGTACCCAAGCTGGCGAAGGGCGGTCGATCACGACCCGGTCGCTGCGCGATCTTGGGAAGACGCTGCCGGCGATCACTCAGGGAGTGATTCAGTTTTGGAGGACGCATTCCAGAATTTTCGCTGCGTCTTGAGCAATTTTCAGGAAGACGTTCCGTAAGCAGGCTGAACTCTCAACTGATGGGGAGTGCTGTTCACTCGCAAGTTCTCTCAGATAACGGAGTGGGACGAGGAGCGATACGAGAGGCTGTTCAGAAGTCCGAGTATCACGTCCTTTTGGCCGGAAGACTTAATGCTCGAACTCACCCGGCCGCAAATCCTATCGCTGGCCGAATCAGGCAGCGTCTCTTGCGCAGCTACAGACTCAAGGAGGGGCGGTTCGCGATCGAGTCTGGACCTCTAGAGGGACTTTAGTTCACTCGTGCTGCAGTACAGTTCGGAGGAACGCAAGGTGGAGATGATCTATGCGTGTCTATCGCAATTTTCACCAAGAGGACAGGCCGAGCTTGCCACTTTGGGCAGGAGACCGAGCCCTAATATATCCGCGTGGGGGCGAACCGGCCAGCCTGCTACAGCTGGCAAGCCGGACAATGGGGCGGACGGAGCATCCTCATCTGGGATGATGAGGCCGACCGCAGCGCGACCCATGAGTCTCGCTTATTGAACGCCCGATTTAGATCAGTCGAATACAGATTGGTGCGGTGCTGCCGCAGAAAGCCGGGTGCCCTAGCACATCGGCCCTGCGTCATCCTCTTCCGCGTCATAGACGATTGTGTTGCGCCCTTAATGCAGGCAAAGATAGCATTCGTCCGCGATACCGTAGAGCATGACGTAACTTTAGAGTTTGGTGATGAAAATCAAAAGCGTCCAGACAGGTGGCGGCTGGGTTGAAATAGACGCTTCTGCGGCCGGTCCGAATGATCAAGACCCGGGGCTTGCCGATGTTCGACGGGTGATGTCCGGCGCTGTGCGCGCGCAGAATCTGGTTATTCTTGCGGGTCTTGGAACATCGCTCTGCGTGACAGATGGCACCCGCAGACTAGCGCCGACTATGGCTGACCTCCTTGCTCACATAAAAGAGGCGTTCAACGAACTTGATAGCGCTGACGCGAAGTTCAAAGGGCGGGGCGGCCGGTGGTCTCACTTTCTGACGCTCTCCAATGTGCAACCGGACAACGGCGATCTTGAGTACATACTTTCACGCGCAAAAGTCGCTTCGGACTTTCTACTGGCTTCGCAAGCGGCAGAAGTCTCCGATCTGTTGGCTATTGCCGAAGGCGTCATCAGAGATAAGGTCGACTTTTTGTCCAGCGACACCGATTTGTCGAAGCACGAAGCTTTTCTAAGGCGGGTCGCCCGACGATCGGCGCGCCGTTCTCGTGTCAAGCTGTTTACTACAAACTATGACCGTTGCTTCGAGCAGGCCGCGCAAAGGTCTGGATTCGTTGTAGTGGACGGTTTTGCATTTGCGAGTGAGGCGATATTCGACTCCTCGCAGTTTTCGTTCGACGTCGTACGTAGAACGTCGGGCGAAGAGAAATCTGATTTCATCGAGAACTTGTTCCACCTCCATAAGCTTCATGGATCTATCGACTGGGAGTTTGACAAGAAAGCTGGGCAAGTCGTTAAAAAGGTAGGAACTAAAGCGCCGCTTCTGATCTATCCGCAGTCGACGAAATACGAGATGGCGTTTAGCCAGCCATACATCGAAATGATGGGAACTTTTCAGACGGCCCTTAGAATACCGAATACTACGCTCCTGATTGCAGGGTTCGGTTTTAATGACAAGCATATTGCCGAGCCGATACTTGGCGCGTTCAAAGGTAATCTTGCGTTGAATATCGTTATCGCCGATCCCAATGCGGAATCACTCAGCGCGGCTGGCGGGAACAAATACATTCGGGCCTTTGGCGAGCTAATTGATAATGGTGATGGCCGTACTGCGCTCGTCGCTGCAAGGTTTGAGGATCTGATCTCGGTCATCCCCGATGCAATGGCTGAGACAGAACTCGAACGTCACAATGAGCGCGTACGGAGAATGGGGGCGTCTCTTGGCAAGTGATTTTGCTAGCCCGTTCGAACGTTCGCGCTATCTGGGTTCCGTTTCGCTCGCCTCTCCGTCGATTGTGCGGGTCAATATGCCCTTTGCGACCGAAGTTGCGCCTTCGCAATATGCCGGACATCGTGTTACGCGAGGTCAGGTGGGCGAGTTCGTCGTTATCGAATCCTATGCGGCAGCTGTCATTGGGCGGATCGTCGAGATCCAGCTGCCCGATCGAGACCGCCTTAGCGTAGAGCCCGAGCGGAGGGAAGGCGATGAAGTGGCGAATCCTATTGGAATCGTCCGGCTCCTAGGCTCCGTTGACCTAAATTTCTCGAAGTCGAGCCGAGGCATCGCGGAAGTGCCCCGGATCGGTGACTATGTCTATCTAGCACATCCGGACTTCATGCGATTTGTGATTGCCGCGACGCAGGGCGCCGCCGCAGATCCCATCATCGTCGGACATCTGCGCGGCGCTCCTGAGACGGGCATCGCGCTATCGCCGGCCTCGCTGTTCGGTAGGCACTGCGCCGTGTTGGGATCGACAGGAGGAGGGAAGAGCTGGTCGACGGCGCGACTCATCGAGCAAATTTCCGCGCGCAAGGGTAAAGTTATGCTGCTCGATCCTACGGGCGAATATCACTCCTTGAGTGACATGGCGCAGCACGTCCATTTGGGCGGCCAAAGAGGTGGCGCCGACGATCTCCGACGCTTCGTCTCGTTTCCCTACCGGCACCTTAATGAGATCGATGTCTTTGCGATCCTTCAACCCAGTCCGGGTGTGCAGGCGCCGAAATTGAGAGACGCGCTCACCAGTCTAAAACTTGTTCAGATTGAACCTGCTCTGGCGGATGCCGACGGCTACCTGATTAAATTGAACGCAGCAAAGCAACCAATTAATAGAGCGTTGTTGAAGCACGATGCCGCAATCCGAGCGCCATCGGCAAATTATGACATCACCAGGTTGAGTCGGCAAATACTGCACGAGTGTGTCCTTCCTATGGGCTCGAGCAAATCGCATTTCGGGGCGGTCCACGATTTTTCTCACAGCGGGTGCGTCACTCTCTGTATGCGCGTGGAAAGCGCAGTGAATTCTCCCCATCTCGCGCCAATATTCTCGCCACCGGCTTACATGGAAGACCTTACCGACGTTATCAGATCCTTCATGATGAACGAAAGCACGTCGGTTCTTCGTATCTCCCTGCAGTATTTGGCGTTCGAGCATCATACCCGTGAGCTCGTTGTGAATGCGATTGGTAGGCATCTTCTCGGCATGGCGCGCGACGGGGCCTTCAATAGAACGCCGCTTGTGGTGGCGCTGGACGAGGCGCATCAGTTTTTAAGCAAGACGGTAGGTGATGACGTTAACAAAGTGCAGCTCGACGCCTTTGGCCTGATTGCCAAGGAAGGACGAAAATATGGACTCACATGTCTGTTGGCGACCCAACGCCCGCGCGATATTCCAGAAGATGTTTTGAGCCAAGTTGGCATGTTTGTCGTTCATCGTCTGATCAACGAGCGTGACCAGGCCGTGGTCGTGAATGCGAGCGGCGTACTGGACGGTTCCGCCGCCGTCTTCCTCGCTAACCTGCGAGATGGAGAGGCGTTGGTCGTCGGCGGTGACTCGATAATGCCGCTGCCGATCATGATGACGCCCCCAGTGCGGCGTCCACATCTGCCGGATGTGGAGCGGAAGACGTGGCTTCATGGAGCAGACTAGTTGTCCGCCTCGCAATAGCTTGGCGGCGCCAGGAGTAGCATGGGGACAATAGGAACGCTTAGGCTGCGGTCGTAAAAATTGTTGCCGTTTCCTGTCTGCTCGACAACGGCGCAGATTGCGACTCAGCGTGGCCGCCGTTCAGGAATCGTGTCAAGCCATGCCAACGCAAGAGCGCATAGCGGATCGCCTCGGCAAGCGTGCTGCGGCCGGAAACCAGGCGGAGCTGTGCGTCGAGAGACGTTCCGCACGTCGACGATTGGCCTGGAGAACGTCCTGCGTTCGGCAGGTTGGTACGCAGGCGACTGGCCGCGGATGCGCGACTCGATCGCTAAGAGCTCTCCGATCCGGCGCAGGGCTTCTGTTGCCACAGGAGACGCCGTGGCTTCGGCCACATCGTAGTTGTCGCGTCGCGAGTGGCTCGATCAAGCTGCGAGCATGATTCCCTCTTCGTCGGCGAGTCGCTCGACGCCAGCCTATCCGTCGACATGCAGGACGTCGTCGAAGGTAGCAAGGTCTGCGGCTGGTTGCTCGGCCTTGCGGTCGGGTGCGAACAGGTAGATGGCGGTCGGAAGTTCGGGTGCGCTCCACGGCCGCTGCTCGCGGGCGTACACCCAAATCCGTCCCGTCTTGGTTCGTCTGCGGCCAGGATCAAGCACCGGGATCGGCGTGTCATCGGCAAAGAGATGGTGGGAGGCGAACATGTTCTTGCACAGCCGTTCGTGCAAGGCCTCGAGCCACCAGCATGCGCCGCCAACCCAGCCTGCGAGCGTCGAGCGGCAGAGATCGACGCCATGACGGTTGAACATCTGCGACTGCCGATAGAGCGGAATGTGATCGCAGTATTTGCTGATCAACACGTGCGCGAGCAGCGCCGACGTCGCCAGACCGCCAGCGATCAACCGCTCCGGCGCGCCGCTTGCACAACCTTGTTGCAGGCTCGGCAGGTGTATTTGGGTCGGGTTGTGCGCACGACGCGAAGCTGAGGTGGTACCCAATCCAGCATCTCGCTGACGCTCTCGCCAATCAGATGGAGAGCGCCGCCACAGCAGCCACGGACCCGGTCTTGCACGTCGAGCAGAACGTCTTCGCGTGGCAGATGATCGGGCAGCGGACGGCGTCGCGGCGGAGATTTGGCTTCCGGCGTGACCTTCGGTTGCGCTTCATCGATGGGGCCGATGTCGCCGTCGAGATCCTCCAGACCGAGTGCAAGCTGATCGGGGTCGATGCGGTCGGAGCTGCGGCCGAACTGCATTCGCTGCAGCTGTTTGATGATGGACTTGAGATGCTCGATCTCGGTGTCGCGATGGTCGATCGCAGCGGCAATGTCGCGCACCAAGCGCTGCAGAAGCTCAGGATCGGATGGGAGATTGGTGAGATCGAGCCGCATGTCCGATGGTGCTCGAACCGGCTTCCTCGTAGAAGAATCGGAACTCAGTTCAGCACTACATTTTGCAGATCATCCTGCAATCGCGGGCTTCCATACGCGTCCTGGCGTGCGCCAGTCGATGCCTTCGATCAGCATCGCCAGCTGCGCCGGCGTGAGCGTGATCGAGCCATCATAACCCGCCATCACCGGCCACACGAAGCCGCCCTGGTCGATGCGTTTGGTGAACAGACAAAGCCCGTTGCCCTCCCAGAACAGGACCTTCGGGATCGATGCCCTTTTTGCCGCGGAAGGCAAACAGATGGCCGGAGAACGGATCCTTCTTCAGCGTGTCCTGCACCAGCATTGCAAGGTCTCCATGCCCTTGCGCATGTCGGTGTAGCCGAGCGCCAAGTGCACCTTCACGCCTGCAGGGACGAACATCATTGCGCTTCATCTCCGCTTTCAATCTGCGCCCGCACCGCATCCGGATCGCTGTCGGATGGAGCGAAGAAGCAGGGGAACGGGCACCGGGCAGGCGTTGATATGCTCGGGTTCGGAACAGGTGAAGCTGCCTTTGTCGTACCGGCAGTCGTCGTAGGCCCAATAAGCTCGCAGTTTGGGGCAGGAAGGGGCATGCCTGAGGCTGGTCTCGATATCAGCCCAGGTCGCAATGCCGTGTTTTTCGATGTAGTGCTGGGCTACTTGGTCCGAGATTCCTTGGTAGCTGAAAGCGGTCACGAGCCAATCGAAGATCGGTGGGGTGCGACCGGCCGTCACGGCGCTTAATAGCCCGTCTTGTCGCGCCTCGGCGTCTACGTCGTCGAGGAACGATACTGAGCCAGCGACCGCACAAACCGTACTGACCAATTTTACGGCGCGGACCCAGGCGCCCGCTGATCTCTGTGCGTGGACGGTTTGGCGCGGTCGAAGCGCTCGCGTGACTGTGCTCATGGCAGCTAGCGCTCATCTTTAGATCATCCGAATTACTTCTCGCTGAGCGTCGCTGTCGCCATCAATGTAGCGCTGTGTTGTCTGAATCGAGCGATGTCCCGCCAGCAACTGAACATCCCGCAGGGATCCACCAGCTTTGTGCACTACGCCAGCTGCTCGCGTGATAATGTCCGACGGCCTGAATACGACGAACAGCCGTCAAAGCCAAGCGCCTCGTAGGCCCGGCTAAACCAGACGACGATGCTCATTGTGTCATCGCGCCACCGCGCTCGGATCGGACGATCGGACGATCGGGCCTCGGCCATCGCAGAGTCGGCGTGCTTCGAACAGACTATCTCGAAGATCGGCATGGAGGGGAATTGATCGGCCGCCGCGCATCTTTGCGATCCTGTCCTGCAGCTCGATGGTGCTGCCGACTTCGCCGCTAGGCCCGAGCACCATATCCCACGTCAATTTGGCGATCTGGGCCGCGCGAAGGCCGGCCTTAACGAGAGCAAGACAATCAGGCGGTTGCGAAGCGGATGCCGAGAGCGTTCGGCGAAAAACAGGAGATCGTCGATGTGATCGGTCGATAGAACCTTAGCCTGCTGCCTGCCATGTCGCGTCAAATCGATTGAGACGCGATTCTAGACCAATTGAGTCTGCGCGCAATGAATTTCTCGCGTGGCTCAGGCTTATAAGGTTTTGGCAAAAAGCTCATCAGTAGCTAGAGCGGTGTGCGCTGACTGCTCATAGCGACTCGAGAGAGGCTTTCGACCTTCTCGGGTGCTCAGACCATTTGCACCTTTCCGAGACCGTCGCAGCGTGTCTCCAAAAGCCAGACTTGTAAATGATACCCGAAGCGTCCCGCTTCCCTTCTCGAAACGAGAAGCCATTTACAGGAGAGAACCCGTGAAGAAAATATTCGTCGACCTGTTCACCTTCGAGGTTGCGCGCGCTCTGCATAGAGATTTATCTGGAATAAGCGATGGTGATAGCATTCCGTCGAAGCGGCATGCGTTAGTCGCAACGATCTCTGCTCTGAACGACTTAGGTTTTCTTATCTCTGAGTATCCCGACGGCGCAATATGGTTTTGCTTTAGTCCGAAAGCAAAGGACTTGGATCAATTTGGGAGCGTCCCGGACGAAAAATTGGAGGAGCTAATTTCGCACGAGATTGGGTTCAAGCTAAAAAGGTCGGAAGTGTCGCGCTCACTTGAGCTGTCTAAGCAGTATCGCGACGATCTTGACGATGGTGCGGTGCGAAGCAGCTGGAGAGGAGTAGGCGCGATAATTGACGGAATACTAAGAGGCGATCTTCGCCTATTGGGTCCTGAGGTAGAAGATGGATTAATCCTTCAGGATCTTACTCGCTCCACACCAGAGGAAGGCCATTTTCAGTGGTTCTCGTTACGCAAGCCAGACAAGCGGCCCTCTCTAGTGGATATTGAAAGTCCGAAAGTCATCAAGGGACGACCAGTTCGGATCGCCATAGGAACCGCGGCAGCACGTCGGAACACGGACGGAAATTTGTAACCTTGGGCGCTCCGACGGGTAACGAATAGACACCATTGTGGTCCTCAAGTCACCGCGGATGAGCTGTGATGAGCCATCCGCGGTGCATCGTTTCTATGAACGGAAGTGATCTGGGCGAAATCCGCCGTCGCCGAGCTGTGCGGACAAGTACTATCAACTAGTAAGATCTTCAGAGAAAGCTCATCGGTTCGCAACTGGATAGGTTTGATAGAAAGCTTGCCAGTTCTAGCTTCGCCGTATCAGAACATCGAGATTAGTTTTCGCTCGGACACACTTTCTGATTGCACTAGGCGCAGTTTTGGAACTAGGCTGAGAGCAAATGGTCATGAATCAAACCTGGCGGACGTTCCCGGTCCACTTGCATGGTTTGCGATTGCTGGGTCGATCCCAATGGCGCTGGTTCCGTATGGTCTTCACTTGGATCTTCCTGAAAAGGTTGTAGCCAGACTAAGCAGAATCGATGGGTCTGGTGAAGGTCGTTCTAGAATTTCTTACGAATTCGACGCGTTGGGTCGACATATTTCCGTAGAGAAGCATGCTGGGTGTCTTAGCTCAGGAGAGGTAGGGCCAGGCATCGAAGCCTTACGAGTATTAACGACTTCCAATCGGTTTGCGGCAGTCTGCGGGAACGAGCCCGAAGTGGGCGATTGGTTTGTTTTTTCGTTTGTGGACAAGAAGCCGAAGCACGGAGGATTGCCGGTTTGGCGCGCGCCGCTCGGCGAGGATGGCTTCGTAGATCTCGCTCGAACTTGGATAGGGCAAGGCGAAAAGATCTCCGACGATCGAGAGCCCCATCGGCCACCGCGGTCGCTTGGGGCAGCCGCGCTGTCGGACCATACCTGGGCGCAAGGCATTAAGGCCGCGTCTGTCTTCCCGGCTGGAGCTATCAAGAGCCGCACGGTGTTGAAGAAGATCCTTGAGGCACCGACCAACATTCGACGGATCAGTGTTCGCGACGTTGGTCAAGCTAGCTATGCCTGCCTGCGCTCGTTCGGGGGGTCTGTTGAGCTCTTTTACGACGTAGGATGGCCTCTCCCTTTTAACAGAAGAACCGAACCAAAGCGTTTCTTCCCCGATCTGGGGCGCGCGCCGGTGGTGATCTCTCACTGGGATTGGGATCATCTATGCTTTTGCTTGAAGAAAATCGGAAGATATCTTTTAGAGTGCAATTGGATTGCCCCGGTTCAGAAGTTGGGTCCCGGAGCTGCGCGGATAGCGCATATGCTGCACAAAAAAGGACGCCTCTACTCGTGGAAGGGTTCGGCAGTTTCCTTTGGCGTTGGGAGGATTGGGTATTGCTCGGCAACACCGAGCGACGCTAACAATTCAGGTCTAGCATTGAAGATCCAGCTTTCATCGAAAGCTTCGGTCTTGCTTGTCGGAGATGCCGATTATCAATTCTTACCCAGCGCGCTCTCTGGTAAACTTGATGGCTTGGTCGTAACCCACCATGGCGCAAGATTTGGTGGCTCGCTTAGCTCGGTACCTCAACCTACGACCAAGAACTCCAAGTGCGTCATCTCGTTTGGTCGAGGAAATACCTACAAGCACCCTCATGCGGATTCGTTGCGACTGCATCGATCTGCAGGGTGGCAGCGAATCGAAACTACTGCCGGCTCGAAGTTCAAGTTTAGGTCAGATAAGCACTTCTACTAGGCTCAAACGTTGCGAAGCGAGATGAGGATCGCTAGGTCAGGGCAAAACTGTATTTTCTTGTCAGTTGGCCAGGACCTAAGTTTCATTTGGCACGCGCTCCGGCGCGTTCAATGTTATCACCGTGCTTGGATCGCTACCGAGCGTTTCATGCGTTCGAGATCAGGCCTCTTTCTTTGCGCGAGTGCGTGTTCGCGATGTCGCCGCTGGCGCTGCCGGCTTGTTGAGCTTGTCGATGCTGAGGAGCAGCTGCCGCGCGAACAGGCGGGCTGCCTGGAACGCATATCGCGTGGACGCGCGGCGCGTTCGTCAACTATCGCCCGCTCGACCGCTGCGAGGCCACAATCGTCGGCACCAAGAGACGGGCAGTCATCGCGGTCAACAGCCGGAGCCCTCCGGAGCGGCGCCGGTTCTCGCTCGCTCATGAGCTGGAGCATTGGCACACCACAAGGGCAGGATGCTGTTCTGCGGACGCCGGGACGTCTGCAACTTCGCCAACGGGCCGCTCGACCCGAGCGCCAGGCCGACGCGTTCGCTTCGGACCTGATTCTGCCGAACTATCTGCTCGGACCTCGCTTGCGTCGGATCAAGCGCCCTACGCTCGCGGCGGCGAGGGAGGTCGCCGAGGAGTATTCCGCGAGCCTGACGGCGACGCTCTTCAAGATGACCGTCCTGAATCGCTTTCCTATTATGATCGCCTGCTACAACAGGAAGAAGAGGCGCTGGTTCGAGAGATCTCCGATGAGTCAGCCTTGGTGGTTTCCCGTGGACTCGCTCGATCGCGCCACCTTCAGCGGCTTTTTTGGAGTCGAGGGGATGCCTCGTATCTTAAACGAAGGATTTCTCAAACTCCGACTCAAATCAGTTTGGATGCGCCGTAAAGCAAGTTGAGCAGAACCGCGCAGATTACGATCACCGCAATCGTATGTGGCGCCGGGAAGGTTGTTCTGGTGACTGCGCAGCGCGACAGCTTCAGTACCGCAAACACCAGGAAGACGGCGGCGAACGAGTAGATGAAGAATATCACGAAGCTCGACGGCAGAAGCAGCCTTGGATGATCGTTGCAGTTCAGTTTCTTACAAGCGCAGACGGCGATCTGGACGAGGTCGTCGGTGAGGCCAAAGGCGTAAGCGACGAGATAGGACGCGGCGAGCAGCGTTACCGTTGCCGTCCAGTGCGTGACTAGCGCGACTGACCATGTGCGGAGCCTTATTTCCCAGTTGTTACGCTCCATCTTCATAGGGAATATCAAGGCCATCACGTAGCTCACCAGCAGAACCAGCAGCATGCAGGCGGTAACCGAAACGACAATGGCCAGCCACTGGTTGGAGCGCATGCCGCCCGGAAAGCGCGTCAGTATGAAATACTGTAGAGGAACCGTTACCCAAACCCAGTTGATGATCCAGCGCTCCAGCTTCGGGTTGGAGACGATGGCGGCGTTCGGAAAGCGCACCGCTACGCTACCCAGCGTGACAGGCATAGGGGCCGGTGGCGGTAAGGGCGGCGTGCCCGCCTCGTTCGCAGGGGTCATCGAGGTCGATCCGGCTCAGTTCCGCCAAACGACAGATGGCATCATGCGTTCCCCCTTGGGCACGCGGTGAATGACAAAATCCGTGCGCACGGGCCGCCATGTGCGGGATTGCTCGATGGCATAGTCGTCGCGCCACCAATTGAAGACCTGGCCGCGCAGTGACGATACGGTCGGCCGCGGTGAATTGAAGCTGAAGCATGCTAAACCCGGCCCGTGTACATAGGCGAGTTCAGAAGACAGTCCGGCATATCGTCGCGACAAGGCGGCAGGCGATGCCACCGCACTCGGCATTGGGTCGATGTTGCGAGCTATCAGGCCCGTGGGGGGCGTGACATCGGGAAAACCATAGGCGCTGTGCAGCGGGCCAACCTTGCGCGCATCGTCGGTGCGAAAGCAATTGTTGCCGGCGTCGCTAATCTCGAAATGGAAATAGGTGCGCAGCCCCCGGTCCGGCCGGCGATCCTGCTCGTTATCGGCATGATGGTCAAAGTAGCGTCCGAGGGACACGTACCGGGTGTTGCGATCGAAATCCTCGAATGTGTCTCCCATAAATCCTCCCGCGTACCGTCCGGCGCGGCAGGAGGTCTGCACCTTCGGCCGATAAACGAGTGCTTCGTCCGAGCGCAGATCGGCGTCGGCCGTGGTCTGTGACCGGACGTGGTATGCCGCCTCCTGATTTTCGGCGATCGTGCGCGGGCCGGCAGTGGGAATGAAATAGAATCGCAAGTTGATGTCGTAGGCGAGGGGAGAGCCGTTTATAGGGACTGGCCTTTGACCTAGCCCCCGCTGCACATAGAGGCCTGGCGTGGCATTGGTGCTCGCCAGCTGCGCGCAGCCATCGTCCGACTGCGCCAGAAGTGCCGACGGCGCGCAGACCACGATCAATGCGGCAATGAGGGCGATGCAGTTTGATCTCGATTCGGTCACGGCGATCTCCGTTGGGTATGATCAATCCGGGTATTTGTCTGCAAAGGCGCCGAACAGATCGGCAATCTCCGTACCCTTGCCGATGTGGCTGGCTTTGAGCGCTTCGCCCATGACAAATGCGCCCAGTGCCCGGTAGGCCTCGAACTGCGTCTCGCCGAACCACTGGTTCGTCGTCGATTCGTGCGGGAACTCCGGATGGTCGTTGTGATAGGACATGACGGACGTCGGCTCGCTGCCATATATCCCGGGTTTCACGTAGAGCAGTAGGCCGTGCCGGAGCTCTTCCAGTTCGCGCCTGGCCTCGGGATCGGCCGCCGCCTCCATCGCCTTACGATCAGCCTCGGTTGCCGGATAGTAGATGTCGGCAAGCGCACAGCATTCGCCCTTGTAGGGCGATGACCGCTGGTTCGCTTCAAGCGGCGGGCGAAACTTGATGCACACGCCAAAATCGATGGACACTCGCCGGACCAGATTGCCAAGATCCTCATACCCATATTTGGGATCACAGCCTGCGTCGCTAACCAGGATGAACTTGCAGCCCCTGCGGATCATCTCGTAAACGCCGAGATTTTCGAAGTGGCCACCGTCCGAAAGATAGACGTAGCTGTCGTCTGCTGTCGTCAGTCCCATTGCCTCGCGATAGAGAGGGACGAAGGCAGGCCGCGGCCCGTTCTGCTGGAACGTCGTGCCGCCCTCTGGGCCCGGGTTACCGGCCCACATGCCGAGCCGCACGTTGAACATCGTCATCAGCACGCCGAGCGAGGCTGAGGAGTGATAGCCCATGTTCGGGCTCGCGGCGGCGCCCGAAATCGTCACCGCAGTCCCGAGCGACATGCCGCGGTTGTAGGTCGCCGCGGGGCGGAAGCAGCCCTGGAGGTTCTGCACGTCACCCTGATCCTCGCCGGCTTTCCTGGTCCACCACTTGTCGGCTGTGCCGATGGACAGCGGTGTCGCGAAGAATGACATTGCCTTGCGTTCCTGCAGCTGAAGCTCGCCCGAGGCCAGCGTGTTCAGCGCCATGTTGACGACGAGGAATTGTGGCGGCGGGTTCGGAACGTTGGGAGTAGGCTCGCCTTCGGTCGCAAGTGGGTTCGGCCAAATTTCGCACAGGCGAATATTGTCGTGGTCGTCGAGGTCGGTGAAGCTGTTGGCGGTTTCCTGGCGCTGCAGATGCGAAGCGCCGAGGAAGGCGCGGACCAGCCGGTTGCGATATACGTTGTGCAGCGAGAAGCGGTTGATGTTGATCAGATAGGCCGCGACGAGTCCTATGACGGCGAAAAGCAAGGCGATCGTGATGGTAAGGGCAGTCGCACAGCCGAGCTCCATGGAACCAGGCGTATGCAGGAGTGGCTGCCCAAGGGGGGGCGGCGGCGCGACGTCGGCGAAAAAGTAGCTTTTCGTCAAGGCTTCGCCGAACATGAGCTCATCGAACTTCCAGGAGATCAGCATTGCAAGGCTTGCCAGGAAGATCGGCGTTGCAGCGGCCAAAATCAGCCGATAGGTGGCCGCAGTCCAGGAATACACCTTCTCTTGCACGAGCGCTGCTGTCGACGGCGTCTTGCTGAACACAGCGATCAGGATCCCGGAAACTCCGCCGGCGGCGGCAATCATCTTGGGGCCGTAGGTCGGTGCGAAATTGTTGGTGAACCAGAAAACAAATTGCGATCCGAACAGCACCAGCGCGGTGGCGATCACATAGGTGCCGGCGATCAGCGCGTGATAACCCGCCGCGCGGGCAAGCCACTCGCGTTCAGCGTCGGACCACGGCGTGCTGCTGGTCATGCCCGTATAAACCAGTTCGCCGCAAAACAGGGCGGCTACGGCGAGCGGTGGGGTGAAGACAATGATTGCGACGTCGCGGTCGATCCAGTCTGGCCTAACCAGCGGGAACGCATAGATGGCTAGCGCCGCAACCAGACCCGTCGTCACGCCCATCGCCGTCACGCCCGCCGCGGTGAGCGCCACATAGCGCTTGGCGGTTTCTGTCGCGACCTGCGATTTGGTCGATCCACGCTTGGGAACCGATCCCGTCTCCTGCTCGCGCCGCTTGGCATCGCGCGCGAAGTAGAGCGCCACCAGCCATACGGTGAGACCGATCACGCCACCCGTTACGATCACGCTCCACAGCAAGTTCCGCCAGTTGAATTCGATCCCGCTGGTCAGAGTTGTCGCCGCGGCGAGCATCGCGACGAACGTGCCCGTCATCATCGGTATCAATTCATGCCGGGTGAACTGCAGGTCCTTTGAATCATCCGTTTCCCAGCCGGGGCGCTGACGTAGCGAATCGACCAGCGATATGCCGATCAGGGCCAGAGCGATGCTGGCCAGCAGCGCCGGCATGGCATGCAGCCAGAGGACCTTGTCCATGAGCCAGACACCCATCGCGCCTGCCTTGACGACAAGGATTGCCGTCACGACGAAGGGGAGGATGATCATCCAGTTGAGGAGCAGGTTGCGCGTGAACAGGGCGACCAGCGTCAGTGTGTCCGCGGAAAACAATCCCGAATGTGGCGTGAGGTAGCGGCTGTAGTTGCGCAAATGCGATAGCGGCGAAGACGCCGTTGGCGCGGCGGTGAGATCCAGCTCTTGTTCCACCGCGTCGTACTTGGTGCGCTGAACCCAGGCGGTGAGGAAGCCGCCGACATATCCGCCGCCGGAAACGGTGGAGAGATAGTCGAAGTGCTTGAGGAGCCGCTTGGTCGCCAGCGCCTGAATCACACCAAGTGCAAACGCTGCGCTGCGGATTCCACCGCCCGACAGGCACAGCGCAGAGAGCTGCAACTCCCGCTCGTCGCCGTCCTTGATCCGCGCGCCCACCAGCTCGCGGCGGCAGCGGATCCAATTCAACTCGTCTTTCTTGACGGATGCCCAATCCTGCGGGCTCGGCTCGTTCTTTTTTGCGAACGGCCAGAGATCGCCAACTTTAAATTTTTCTGTTAGCGGCTGATCCATCTCCTCCTCGTGCAGCAAGCACGGGCGCGGGGTGTATCGGTTTTGTTTCCCTGTCCTGCGCCAACGGGTGCGCCCGGCACAACCGACCAGCGTTGGTTAGTTCTGCAACTCTCAAGTGTCGCACGCCCCAAAACTTACAATCCACAATCAACCCATTCAAATCAGCAAAGCCCGAACAACGCAATTGACGCTCGCGGCTATGCGTTGACCTGGCGCAACTGCTTGCAACCAACATACGACCTGGGATAGTATTGCAAAATAATTCCATTGATGCAATTGATGGTTGATTGCGACCCTGGGGGCTGGGTCATGAGTGATAAAGTTACTGCGTTTCGATTATTTGGTGATTTCAACTGGCCGCCGTTACCGAAGGGACCATCGCTCGGATCCTCAGTATCTGGCGTTGTTGAAATTCACTATGTGCACGACGCAGCGACGAACAAGAACGTCGCGTGTGTACGCTGGCTGCCACGAACCGCGCTCGACACGTCTGCGGACGGTTCGCTATACGTGTCGACCGATTTTCCGGATCCGTCGACGATCGAGCATCTGGATGCGCTTAACGATGTGGAGCTGGCGCAGAGGCTGACCGACAGCAGCAAGCCCATCGCGTTTTGGGTCGGTGGCACAACACACCAGGGCGTTCGTCTTGCCTTTCGGGGGGCCTTCCTGCTGGACCAATTCCCGCTCAACGACAGCTCGAACTTCAATGCGGCGGATCTCAAGTCGCGCGACCCACTTCCCGACAGACGCTTTCCACTGGTCCGCTATATCAAGCTCGAAGAGAAGGACTATTACAGTCAACTGTTGGTCGGGCAGCCGACGACCGATTACCTGCGTCTGGATTTGGCGCTGCCCTCCGCGGTCCCGCAATTCAAGGGCCAGCAGGAGCCGTACTTTTTCCCGTTTTCGGCCTTGTACGAGCCGCACATCGCCGACGGCCGGCTTTCCAGAGACACTCCTGCCGCCATCAAGGTCTTTGTCGCCGGCCTGAGCGAACGTGGTTTCTCCACAGAGCAGGTCGATATTGGGCAAGGCAAGGCGATCGGTGACGTCAATTTTTGCAAGGATGGCAGCGCAGATGGATACGTCGCCTATCCGACCAAGAACAACAACCCCGCTTCGAACTTCTGGCCTTCTCAAATCGAAGTCGTATGCGACGCACTCGGGCGTGCCGGGTTCGCCGTCGATGGCCCGTTGGACGGCAAGATCTTCCTGGGCGCGGACAATGAGCGATCTCTGGGTCTGCGATTTGGCGGTCAATCCGGCTATGGGGTGGCTTACACCTATCGGCTGGGTCTTGGCTGGAACAATGTTGGGCTGGATCCCCAGCCGCCGAACCGGGCCTATGGCGACCTGGAGATGCGCGGCGGCCTATTCCTGCTGCGCTTCGGCGTTGCTCATACCGATTGGCTCGATACGCAATCGCGACATCTCTATATCGATTACGAGTTCCGCTTCTCGCTGGCTTCCTCGGCGATTTGGGCGTGGCGCGAAGGCGTAGCCGAAAGTGGACCTGTATCGAAGGCCCTTGTCCGCATCGGATTCACTCAATCGCTGGATTCCGATCCCGCCGACACCATCGGCGAGTCGATCAACCGCATTAACGCGCTGACGATCGGCGGATTGCTGAGGCGAACGGTCAAGGCGATGCGCCTTGCGCGGATCAGTCTTGGAAGTGTCACGCCCGAGCGTCCGCGGTCGTTCCTGCCGGAACTGCGGGTCAAGGACACCGGCGACAAGCAATTTGCGCTGCTTGCCTTGCTTCCTGTCACCCTGGATACGCATGGAGTGCTTTCCTGGGGCACTTTGCTTCCGAAAGTTGGCAAGGTGCAACGCTGGCAGAGGCCGGAATTCCGACTGAGCCTTGCCGACGACGGATATTATCCGCCGCGGCCAAAGGCGAGAGTCATTACGCTGGAGGCCAAACTATCCTTCTTCCGCCCCAGCGGCGGCACCTTCGATCCCGATCTTGATTTCGACCAGGCCTTTGACATCAACCTTGCACATGACGGCAACGCCACCTCGGGATCCCCCGCCGAGCGAGGCGTCATGTTCCGGATCGTGGCGCCGCCGGACGGCGGCACCAGGGCTTTCGACGGACAACTTGGCGGGTTGCGTCTGACCGGATTGACGTTGCCGTCGCCGACGTCTGAGTCCGGGAAGGACGTTGATTACGCCTTTCTCCGCATCGGTCGCAGGAAGCGGATCGATCCGATCCGGAAAGGTAACAGCCGCGAGATTTTCGACGCGGCCGATATCGACATCCGTTGGCGGATTGCGACCTCCAAGGTCGAGCCGATTGCGACGGACCGCAAGCGTGGCGACCGCACCGGTCGCGCGCAGCCGTTGCTGATCAATCTCAACGAATCCGCACAGGCTGTGACGGACAACAAGCCTTTTCTGATCGACATCAGAGAGACGTTGTCCGGCGAATCGGACTGGCGGCTGACGGTTCAACTGGTCGAACAGGATCAAAGCGTTTTCTCAGACGAAGCGGGCGGCGTTCTCGTGTCGACGGAGCCCTTTTCGCTTTTGAGATTCTATTCACGGCCGGCCGGTAGCAGGGGAGACGCCGGGAACAGTATCGTCGCGTCCTATGACAGCGACACCGGACAATGGCAATTCAAGCGAGTCTCCGACTATTTTCACTACGCGCTTCCGCCGCAATCGATCGGCGAGAGTATGGACAAGCCGCGACGGCTTGAAATTCACGATGCTGGCGATCCTGGCGCGGCCGGGTTCCTTCGACCTTATCCGGATTCGAGCACGCATCCGGACCCCGATGATCCCCAATACCCTCAGAGCGGTCTTCGCCGTCACGCGGTCGAATTCCGGCTTACGCCTTCGGCCGAACTCTGGGTCAGGTCGAGCGACGTGGAGCGCGGCTTTCTGCTGCCGGAATGGGCCACCTACGATATCTTCAGGCAGAAGTCGGAACTCGGGCTGGGCGCAGCGATCGATGCATTCCGAGCGGAGTTTCTCTACGGTTTGCCCGTCGGTGTCCTCACCAGCGACGAAACAGGCCCGGCGCGGCGTGCGCGCATTGCCGAGATCGAGGCACTGACCGGGCGTCCCGTCGCCGATTTCACCTCGTCGAATCCAAGTGCGACGCTGCGGGCCCGCTGGCAACAGCTGCGCGGCGCGATCGCGCGCCGGCAAGAGCGCCTCGAGCTTTGGGCCGACGATCCGCAAAGCAACATTCCCTTTGCGCCGGCCAGCTTCGAGAAGGGCGTCCGGTTCGCGCTGCGTGAAACGGCGTTGCACCGTCCGCCCGTTGCCGAACTCGATCCGCCGGTCACGGGCGACGGATCCTGGGCCGAATCCGCGGGTGCCGGCGTGCCCGGCGTGCCGCGCCTGCACAGCCGCGGGCTGAGCGGCGGGGCGCTGTGGCCGTTCGAATCCAGGAACGTCTTCCAATCGCTGCTCGACAATCCAGGCGCGACCGGAGGCAAGATCGAGAAGGTCGCATTCTCCGCGCTCGGTGGCGATGCCGATCAAAAGGCGGAATTCCGAAACGGCATCATCTCCATCATCAGCGAGACGCGAAACGGCTTCGTGCAGCGTCACAAAGTGGAAGTGCTGGGACGTATCGGCGTATTCTGGCATCGCGCCAAGCACGTTGTGGTGTACGAGAGAACCGTCAATCCGACGGCGCAGTTCACGCCGGAATACGGCTTCGAGACGCGAACGCGCAGGCCGGTGCTGCGCAAGGTGTCCGAATACGTCGAACTGCTGCAGCCCGAACGGTTTTATCCCGACAAGGAGGCGGCGGAGCTTCGCACCTCAGGATGCCTTCGATCGCTGCGCTTCAACAGCAAGATCATCAATGTCGACAGCGCGTGGAGCGAAGACGTTGCCGACTACGGCTGGAAGATTCCGCTCTGGAATCATCTCGGCGCCCGACAGCGGCCGCAGGTCTATCCGCGCCCCGATATCGCCTTCGTGACCCAGGCAGAAGGCGAGGGCGACGACCCGCTTGCCGCGCAGGAGTGCATTAATCCGGATAACCTGTACTTCTTCACGGACACCAAGACGAAGTCCAGCGACACGGACAGCTGGGTGCCGCGCAATTCGATCGACTGCGCCGATCTTCCGGCGCCGAGCCACGCCTGGCAGGCCGACAACTCGGATGACGGCAATTCGTCGACGGGTAACGATGCGCAGGCCCGGGCGAAGCGCATTCCGCGAGGTCACCATCGTTTCACATGGCGGCTTGCTCCGCCGGCGCGGCGGACCACGATCAATGGCGGGCGTTCCGCGACGCCGCTGTATGCCGCGCTGGATACGATCACCTTCATGCGGTCGGCGGCCGAGACGGATCCCCAGCTGAAGGCCGGCATCGCGCCATTTGCGCAACTGTCGATCGATGCAAAGCAACTGGGGAGCTATCCGGGATTCTGGAAGAAGGGAGAAAAGCTTGAGCCGGGCGCCATCGCCAGCGATGTCGCCACGTCGCTGGCCGAGTTCACAAATCTTATGCAGAAAAATCCGTCGTTTCCAACGGACGGCGCCGTCCAGCAAGCGATCCGGGACCGTGCTGCGGAGCTGAAGGGAAAATTAACCGCGCTGGCCGCGGACGACCGCCTGAAGAAGGCCAAGGAGACCGCCGACAAGATCAAGGAGGCGGTTTCAAAGGCCGGGAAATTGCCGGCTACTGGAAAGTCCATATGCGATAAATTCACCGACGATTACGCCGGCGCCCTGCAGCGCAAGAAGCTTATCTTGCTCGAGAATGTTCGTTCGGCGCAGCACGACGTGCTGGCCGAACTGGACCGCTTCAACGCGGATCCGACGCGGCTGCCCGACAAGGCGAAGTTGAAAGAATGGATCGTCAACTCCGCCGTGGAGGCGATCCGGCCGGTATTCGTGCAGGTTTCCGCCGACATCGGCAACGTCAAGCGGGCAGCCGAGTCGGGTCGTGCCGCCATCCGCGATTTTGCCCACGAATTGTCAGACGCCTTCGACAAGGCGGCTCGCGACATCGACACCTGCCGGCAATCCTACGACGATTCCAAGCCATGGTCGGAGGGACGCCTGCTCGAGCTGCAGCGGAAGATCAACACCGTACCGCAGCGGCTGGCGTTGAATTTGGGTCCGGCGATCGATGATGCGCATCGCCGCATGGCGATTGACGTTGGCGATATGGGCCAGGATATCGCAAATTTCGCGGCGCGCGCGCTGGGTCAACTCCAGGCCCAGAACTCGCAGTTTACCGGTGCATTGGCTAACGCAGAACTCGATATCGGAGGCCAGATCGGTGAGCTGGAAAGCCGGATCGACGGCGCGCATGACGGGCTCGTCAAGGGCAAGGCCGCACTGGAGAAGGCCAAGCAGGGCAAGAGTCCCGATATCGTCGCGAAAATCGATGAACTGATCAAGGCGGCGGACGCGATCAACGCCAAGGCTGTAGAGGTGAAGCAATCGGCGGAAGCTGCAAAAGCGGATTTGCACGCGTTCGCCGCGACATTGGCGGACACGCTTTCAAAGCTCGCCGCGGCAGTCCGCGACATCAGCGAGCAAGTCACCGCGTTCACACGCCAACTGGCCTCGGCCCTGCAGGACTTCCTGAAGGACGTTGCCGATACGATCAAGGGGGAGATCGGCGACGTCAGTGCCGCGCTGACCGACTTTGCAACGAAGCTGTCCGACAGCCTCGTGGCCGCGATCAAAGAGGCTGGTGCTTGGCCTGACGCTCTGGTGGGGGCCGTCCAGACCAAGTTGTGCGAGGCGCTGGGAGAAGGGCAGAAGGTCGTCAAACAGGGGTTCTCGGCGATCGACGATGTCGCCGCCGATCTCGATGATCGGCTGAGCAAGGTCAACAAGCTGGCCTCGCCGGACTATCTCGTCGATCAGGTTCTCAAGAAAGTGATCGACGACGCAGCGGTCAGCCTGCTCAACAAGGTTGATGACTCCTACTTCGCCGCCGTCGGCGAGACCGAGCAGGCAATCGAGGCGAAACGCGCCCAGCTTCGCAATCTTGTCAACGCGTATGAGCAGGAGTTCGAGAACAAGCTCGACCAAGTCGGTAATTCGGTCAAGGATGTCCAGAAGGAGATTCATGACGCGTGCGGGGAGATTGCCGGCGGGCTCGATCGGGCCGAAAAATATCTGACCGATGAAGCCAACAAGATCGTCAGCAAGGTCGAGCAGCAAGCCAAGCAGTTCGCGGATGATCTGGTTGACAAGCTGAACGACTACCTCAAGCCGGACAAGTACGGGGAACTGCTCACCCTCGCCGACAGGTTCGACAACGATATCCGCAAGGTTGGCAACGACTTTGCCCGCACGAGGGAACTGGCGGCCGGTTACGGCGAGCGCGTGCTGGACGCGGCGGCCAACGTCACTTCCGGCGGGGTGCTGGCGGCTCCCAACAACGTCCTCAAGCTCTACGCGGCGGTGGCCTCTGCGCCGGAAATGCCGAACCTCGACTATTCCCGCGAGCGGATCGGCTATTATTTCAAGCAAATCGACAACGTCATCAACACCACGCCGGTCGAGGCCTGGTTCGGCCGGATGGGTGATGCGCTGAAGGCGCTTGGACTGTCGCTGCCAGTCGACAAGATCGGCGACCGGCTGGTTCCGATCGACCTGTCCAAGCTCGACATCAGCCGCATCTTCCGCAACTTCGGCGGCGTCAAGCTCGACAAGCTGTTTCCCGGCTTCCGCATGCCGAGCGGCTCGGGGGACGGCATCCGGATTTCACATGCCTTCGACAAGAAGGCGTTCCGCGCCTGGGTGCAGATCGACGTCAACGTGCCGATCCCCGGACGCAATTCGATGTTCACGATCGGGCCATTCAAGCTCGACGCTGTCGACAGCAATTTCGTCGGGGCGGTACGGATCGAGGCGTCAAAGGACACCGATACCGTCGAACAGACCGGACATGCGCGGCTGGGCACGCGGCTGGAGGCGGTGATCGCCGGCGAGCAGATGGTCGCGTTCAGGGACGTCGGCATCGTGTTCGCGCGCGACAGCGGCCTGAAGGTCGAGTTCGATCCCAAGAAGATTGAACTGAGCGCGGTGTTCCAGTTCATCCAGAACACACTTGGCGCGATCTTCGGCGACCAAGTGGGCGGGCTTAAGATCGTCAAGCTCGGCGGCATTCCGATCGGCGTATCGCACGACTTCAGTCTTCCGCCGATGAGCCTGATGTTCGGTACCTCGGGCGTGACCAACATCCAGATATCCAACCATTTCGAGCTGGTGGCCTATCCCGACTTCATCATCTCCGACCGCTTCTCGCTGGCGAAGCCGGAACTTCCGTTCATTTTCTCGGTCTTCATCATTGGCGGCACTGGTTATCTCAGCGTCGAAGTCGAGTATCGGCCGTTCAAGAACGAGCTGATGGTCACGGTCGAGGCGGCGGCCGGCGGATCGGCGTCGCTCGGCTTCGCCTTCGCCGGCTGCACCGGTTCGGTGATGATCACCATCAGCGTTGCGCTGACCTATCGCAAGCTCATAGGACATTCGGGCGGCGGTTTGACGATCTCGCTGGTGGTGCTGATTGCCGGCAATGTCGACATTCTTGGCATCGCTACCGTCTACATTGGCATCATGCTGCGCCTGTCCTATCGCGACACCGGCGACATCGACGCGTATGGCACGCTGATCGTCAGCTTGCGGATCACCAGGTTCTTCAAGATTACGGTGCGCCGCGACGTGACGTATCACATGAGCGGCGGCCGCAGCACGACGACAACGTCGGGCAGCACCAAGGTCGAGAGTCCGGTCATCGAAGAGGCGGCCAACAAGGTAAGGAAATTGGCTGGTGGTCAGCACTAGTCACTGAGTAGGCGGGGGCAACGTGGGCGATACCATCATCTGCATGGCGGAACAGGAGCCGGCCGGGTTCCATGTCAACGCGGCAGCGGCATCGATACGCCTTGCCTTCGAGGTTGCCGGAAAGGTCGTCCCGGCTGACAGCGATCAGGATCGGGCAAAGAAGGAGCAGGAAGCGGGCGCGGCGTTCGGGAAATTCCTTGCCGGGCTGAAGGACGTACATTTCAAGGCCTACAAGATCGGCCAGAACACGATTGACGCCTACGCCGCCAGCATCACCGAACCGCCAGCTTTCGATGCGCCGACGTCATCCCGCCTCTTCGACTGGCTCAGTGCCAGATCCGCGGAGGCCATGAAGGCAAACGACAAGAAGGCGTTTTTCGCGGCCCCGGCGCCCGGCAGTTCGAACGTGATCGAAAGCCAGGTCGGCGCCACAGAGACGATGTTCGGCGCAAGCACCTGGACTGCGCCGCTGCCGCACAAACTGGGTCTTGCCCATGTCGTCCGGATAAAGCCGGACGTCCAGGAGGCGTTGCCGGATCTGCTGATCGTTCCGTATTTCGGCAGCGCGACGTTGGGAAACAGCTATTCCGTCACGAAGCAAACGGATCCTGAATCCGGCGAATCGACCTATGAGTTCAAGTACAATCCTTACGACGGTACGGACAGCGGCGTCGAGGTGACGTGCCGGTCCTCGCGCGTCGTGCCGATCGCACCAGATACGACCAGCCTGATCGACAACGATAGCGGCTTCCTTTACGGCGATCCGGAGGGCGAAAATATCCACCGCGCGATCGTGCGGGTCGAGCAACGGGGCGGTTCGCAGTTGGCGACTTTCCCGGCTGTCCTTCACATGGCATGGCCGTGGAAGGATGATCGCTCTGACAAGCCCGAGCCGATCGATGATCTGCGGTTCTTCAGGCGGATGGTCTGGCGCGCCGTGACGGCCCTGGTCGTCGCGCTCGATCCCATTCTGATCGCGCTGAGAACGCCGGGCAATAACCGGCGGGAGGGGCCGCTGCTTTCCGCCTTGTTCGATCAATTGACGGGCGTGTTGGGGAAGGAGGTAGACGCCTACAACAAGCACAACCCGGATCATCCGCTCGAAGTGCCGGACAATGCAGCGCTGCTGGCGGTGTTACGGGGCGCAATCGCCGCACTTCCGCTTTACAGTGATGGAGACCCGCCGGCGAGTTGGAGCGAAACGCTCAAATTCGTCTTCGAACTCGACGAGACGACGTCGGAGCCCGGCCAAACGCCGCTTCTGATGACACTTCTGAAGAATCTCTATGCTTCCGAGCCGGATCAAAACAAGACGATAGGCGAATTGAGAGCGGTGTTCGCCAAGCCGACCCAGACAACGGCTGATCCGCCGCAACCAATTCCTCTCTACGACCTCGAACTGCGGGACGGTACGCTGTACAACCGGCTGAACGCCGGTCTGGGGAAAATCGCCGACGCGCTGGCGGGCGAAGGACCGATCGAGCGGCTGATCACCCGGGTCTTGCAGTGCCGCGGACAGGCTGGCTCGTTCGACCAACGCATCACTCAGGGTCTCAAGACGCTGTTGCCGCCGCTCGTGCCGGGCAATCCGACCGACGTCAACTCGCAGAAGCTGGCGGCGGACGTCCGGGCCGCGTTTGAAAAGGTTCTGGCAGGTCAGTTCAACGGCGCCGAAGCCGTCCGGCAGGCATGCGGCGTTATCTACGTCGACGCCTTGCTGAGGAAAAAATGGCCTGACAAGGTCAGCGATCTCGAACAGTTGCTGGTCAAGAGCGATCTGTTTCACGACCGGCTCCTGGCGAACGATCTCTCTGGCAATCCGCTTGGAGAGGTGCTCAAGATCCTGACCAACCCTGCGCGCAATCTCATCGACGGCGCGGATCTCGACCGCTGGACCACACCGATGTTTGCGGACGTGGTGGCTGAGCTGTTTGCGGAAAAACCCGCGAACAGGTTCGTGCCGACCGCCGCACCGTTGCCGCTGCCATTGCAGATCACGGTCGATCAAAGCACGGCATCGCTGGATACCTTCAACAGCCAGTTCGGCGGCGTAGGCCTGCTGATTCGGCGGATCGACCAGGTCGCTGAAAAAGGTCTGGATCAGGGCTGGGCCTATACCAGCCTTGCAGAGCTGACGCTGACCAAGACAAAGCCCGCGCAGGCGCCCGACATCCCAATGGCGCTGGAGCCGTTGCTGCCGGGCGAAATCGACGGACGGCGTCAGCTGTTTCTCGAATATGCGGGACTGCCGTTCACCACGGCTGCGTTCGCGGACACTTTGCCGGCGACGCAGTCCGCAAAGGGCGACGCTGCTCCATTCTATACGATGGACTTCCCGGCAACGCCGCTGCCGAAAACCTTGCCGCGCCTCGCCTATGGCCGAGAATTCGACGTGGTCGGGCATGTCGTCAGCAAGGGAGGGGTTTTGCCATACCCCTTGCAGAAATCCGACGACGCGCCCTGGCTCCCCAAGGCGACTATTGATTTGAGCCACGTCACGGGCAGTCAGGGTTCGCGCACTCTGCTGCAGAATTTCAGGCATTGCCGGACGACGTCCATCGGCCGGACCCTGATCAGGGAAACCGAGAAATCGGCGTCGCTGATCGGCGCCTCCATCGAAAACACCCGTCCGCTCTCGGTCGACTACCCCCGCATCGGATTTGCTTCCGAGTCGAGCGCATCCCGCTTTCTCGACATCATGCGCAACAGCGACGGCAGCGGTTCGATTGCGATCCCGCCCAAGGACATGTCCGCGAGCCTCAAGATCAAGGACATCCTGCTGTGGGGCGAGGACCATGAGCTGGTGCTGGGTTTCCATCGCATGCCGACAGCGCTGGCTGACGACAAGCCGCTCACCTCCGTCACGCTCTCAAGCGGATCAAAGCGGGTCATCGACGACCTCGATATCGTGCTGTCGGAGGCCGAGCGGGATTCCGACAAGCCTGATGCGGTCATCCTCAACTTCAGGCTGGCCGTGCTGGTGGACGGCACAAAAGTTCTTGATCAGGTCGTGTCGTACGGGTTTGCAACACGATCGATCTGGCTGCGCCTTTCGCTTGAAGCGGCTTCTTCCTCCTGTGCGGTCAGCCTGGCCGATCCCGCGTCCGAGATGAGAGGCAGCGCGGTCGCATCGCGCCCGATGCCGGAAAATCTGCTGTTGATCGGCAACGGCGCCAAGGAAATGCAGCACAACGGTCCGATCCTCGCTGATCTTGTTTTTCCGCGCGTAGGCCTTCTCGATTTCGAGCGTTGGCTCAACAACGATGATTTGCGCAGCAAGACGTATGGAGGTCACGACAAGCTTGTCGAGGAATTCCGCATTGCGCTTTCAGCCGCCTACAGCGTTCGCCTGGTCAATAGCCGTCTCGCAATGTTGCTGGACCGGTTGCCCGACCTCGCGGTCGCCGGCTTGCGTCTCGAACTCACGCCGCTCGATTCACTGCGGGGGGCGCCGGCAGACGAAGCCCAATCAGGCCCGTTGTGGGCGGGACAACGGGTTCTCGACATTCCGGCACGGTTGCTCGGCGACCGTTTGTACGATGCGGCGTCGGGAATTCCGGGCGTAGACCGGCAGACCGGCAAGGGCGTCGTCGGCGCAATCGGAGAGTTGCTCGAGAAGCTGAACGACGGATTTTCGCGCCGCATCAGTATTTCCTGTTCGGGAAAGGCGCTTTCGATCACTGAATCCAGCGGTGTGATTCAGATCAGGATTCCCGAGGGAGTTTGCGCGCGATTGACGGCCCGCCCGCTGGTAAATGCAGGGTACTTTGCCGAACAGGACGACCATCCTCCCGTTATCGATCCGCGACTTCTGCAATATTCAGCTGGAAGCCTGGTCGACAATCCAGGCGCCGTCGGCGAATTGCGAACGCAGTACGAATTGTTCGATGGCGCCACGTTGAATCTGGAAGCCATGGTGGGGCCGATCGTCATTGCCGCCGACGATTCCGAGCGTCCCTGGCTGGCGGTTCTCCACAAGCGGGACAAGAACAACAAGAAGGAGCGGAACGACTGGGCGGACATTGTCGCTGAAGCCTTCCAGCATCGCGCGATCGGCACCTCGCGGGCTTACGATGTGTGTCTGGCGCCCCAAAATCTGAAGAAGCCGTGGCAGTGGCGTCAGCTTGCCTATGTCGATATCCAGACCCAGCGGTGGCGGTTCACCGGCCGTCCCATCTATAATTGGATTGAAGCGCGCAAACCCAAAGTGACGGGAGCTTTTTCCAAACCTCTCGAAGAGGGCCATGACGAGCCTTCGTTCCCTGGACAGCTCGCGGCATTCGAAAGCGAGGCGTTCGCCGATCGCGCGGACATCGACGCCGAGGTCAATACGGTAACCCTGCTTCCCGTACCTGCGGTATCGACGATCCTGAATACGATCTGGGAGAAACCGTCGGCGACGCTGTTCCGGCACCGCTTCGTCGTCCGGTCACGCTATGCGGGGGCGATGGCCGATCCCGGCCATCGGGAAACCAACGCATGGCGCGACACCACCGATGACGGTCCCGCGAACTGGTTCCGCATCGCCATGCTGGCGGACCGCTCACGCTTGCAGTTGACGCGGCCGCAATTGCGGGCGCTGATTCCCCTGACATCCGCGCCGAACGAGCCCGGGACGATCGGCCCGTCGCCGCCGGTCCTGGCGGTGCTGCAGGAGCATCCCTTCGAGCATGGCGGGCTGGCGGATCGCATCAGCGCTGAGATCCGCACCGGTTTCAGCTACGCCTTTTCGCCCGCTCCGTCGGGCAAGCCCGAGGACGCGCGAGTCGATCCGCATGATGCGCGCAAGGAGGTTGGTCCTTCGCCAGCCGTGACCTATCAGAGCTTGCCGCAGGCCGACGCGCTGGCGCTGGTCCTGCCGGCCGAAGGACCGGTCGGGTTGACCTTCGACAGCGACGCCGTTGCCGCACCGGCATTCCCGAACGCGATGTATGTGCTGCAGCCAAGCAGCCTCAAGGAGTCGCTGAAGCCTGTGCCTTCGGACATGGAAGAGCACTTCCTTTCCGTCGCGCTGCGGCGATACCTGGATACCGAATGGCTTCGCCCGGAAGCCCCGCCGGAACAGCCATCGACAACCGGAGCTGCCTCGGCGATCCCGCCGGCAGCGATCCCGCTCGATCAGTGCTGTTGGATCACGCTGCAAGCCAATGGCGCGGGAAGGCTCACGCTCAAGCCTGGATTCGGGAAGGCTATCGAAATCTGCTCCTTCAAATTGGAGCACGGCTTCGTCTCGGGCTTTGTGGCCGCGCGCGCTATCGATTCGACGGTGGCGGACGATGCGCAGGTGAAAGAGCTCGAGTTGTTCAGGATCGCAGAGAGCGGGCGCCAGTTCGCGCTACTCCACGTGCCGCTTGAGGAGAAGCGCTTCTCGTTGTCCATCTTTGCCCTGCCGTCAGATCGAGCCGACTATGCCAGGCAGCTGTCCGGAAGCGGCAATCGTCCGTTGCCATTGGCGAGCTTCGACTGGTCGCTTCCCAAGCAGCCGCATCAAAATCCTTACGGGACCAAGCCCGACAAGGCGCTCGATCCAGAGCTGTCCTGCAGCGGCGTGGAGAGTATCTCGCTCACCAGCGCAAGCGCGCTGACCAGCATGAACTGGACCCGGATCAACCGCGATTTTGATCGTGTTCACATCGCCTACGCCTACGGCCAAAGCGCGATTCCTGTTTCGAATCTCGTGCTGGATCGGGACGACGATACCCTCACGATTGGGGCGGTCGTCGACGGCAAGATCAATCCCGACGTCTGGATTCGTCCAAAGCAATGGATCGAACCGGCGCCATTGGAGATGCAACGGCACGTCGCGCTGCTGGAGACGTGGCGGGACGAACGATTCGGCAGCCCGGTTGAGGAGTTCAAGTCGCTGCGCCGCTTGCGCGGCAAGAAGGGCCTCTCGATCGGCGACAAGCCGCCGGACGGCGTATCGCACCTCGTACGGGTCGTGGAATTCGAGACGCCGGCGCGGATCATCGGCTATCTGCCTGACGCCGCCGCAGCCGCAGCGGTGCCCGTCACCAATCGCGGCGGCTTCTTCGATTTTCGAGCGCTTGGCATTGAACCTCCGCCCGCAAAGGGCCCTTCCATTTCGTTGTTCATGCGACTGATCACGAGTTCCATGACCAGGAGCGGCTTCAAGAAACTCACGCTGCAGATCGGGATGAATGCGTCGAACAAGACGTTGCTCGATTTCGAGCGCAAAGGCAGCCCAGGCAATGTGATGGGATTCCTGCTCGGAATGACCAACACGGCCGAAAATGAGTGGACCACCACGACCTCCATCATGTTCGACGACGGCACGGTCAGCGAACCGCAGGCGAAGAAGCTCAGCGGTGATGCCTTCAAGGATCCCGACGGCTTGCGGCTGTCGATCGCAGGTCTCGACGACGGGAAAAAGGCCGAGGGCTGGCTGGAGGTATCCATGCTGGCGGACGCGGCCGATCCGGACAGCGTCAATTTCGATTGGTTCTTCACCGGCAAACCGTCGGCGCCGGGCGACGCGGTAAGGCCTGCAGCGCTGAGCAAGATGATCGAAGCCCAGGCGAGGATTATCGCGATTTCCCCGCCGGCCGTCGTTTCCGGCGCGGGGCTCGGGAGCTAGTCAGTTACATTTCGATTGGAGGACACAAGTGATGTCCAGAATTTCCGCCTTTTTGTCCAGCCTCCTGATAGCCGGTTTGATGGTCACTGTGCCGTCCGCGGCGAGGTCTGCCGATCCGGAGAAGAAAACACTCGAGCAGGGACAGCTCCTTTGGATCGACGCGGTCGTGGCGAGCAAGCTGCCTGCGACCGCGGAGGTGATCGATGTGAAAAACACCAATCCCAATGCCGGTACGGCGAAAGCCTCGGACGACAAGAAGAAGGTGAGCTATCTCGCCTCGAAGGATAATCAGGGACTCGACCTCGTCAGCTACAAGGTCAAGGACACGGTTTCCGGTCAGGAGTTCACCGGTCAGGTCGAGATAACCGTTACCGCCCCACAGCGCATCACCACGCTGGACTACGGTCGTGTCGCGGGCGTGCTGGGCATCATCCTGGTTCTGGCAACCGTCCTGGAAATCGGTCTGGCAACGATCTTCAGCTGGAAATATTTTGAAGACAATCTGCAGGGCAGGGGCTTGCGAACGCCGATTGCCGTTGGCGTCTCGATCTTTTTCGTCTGGTACTACAAGCTGGATGTCATCTCCGACCTGTTGAGCTCGTTCACGGACAGCGCCGGATCATTCGGAAAGACGCTCCCCGGCTATATCATCACGTCCTTCATCGTCGCCGGCGGCAGCGGGACGGTCAACAAGCTGTTCGCGGCGCTCGGTCTGCGGTCGCCGACCGGTGATAAATCCGGCCAGCTCGTCGTCAACCTGACGCGGCAGAAGGTAGCGGAAAATGCCGCCGTCAGCGTCAGTATCGATGGCGTCATCGTCGGGACGATGACCGCAAACAGGTTCCCGGGCGGAACCGACAAATACTCGTTGTCGCTCGGTTCGCACACCATCGACCTCAAGGCCACTGATCAGAGCGGCGCGTCGGTCAGCGCGCAACAGACGGTGAGCGTTGCGGCCGGCGCAGATGCGGTCGTTTCGATGGTTTTGTGAAGCAGGCTTGTCGTCGATCACGTGAAAATTTGTCAAAGCTTTGGGTTGAAGCGGGAGAAGTTTGATGGCTGAAAAGGATGACGAGGCTGCGGCCTGGACCAATTGCAAGAACATCGCCAGCGCCGCGGTCAAGTTCAACAACGGCTTTCTGGGGCTGCGCAAGAACGGTAGCGACACCGCCAAGCTAGGTGACACGGACGTGCAGCGCTTTGTCGATCTTGTCCGCGCCGTTTCCTGGGTCGAGAGCAAGCATGGTACGGGCGTCGGGGAAAAGCCGAAGGTCGATCCCATGCAATGCGGAAATCCGGGCGATGTCTGGTGGAAGGAACTGACCGGTCAGTTGACCTCCGTCGACCGCTTTGTCAGGGGGCCCGGCTTGACGCCGAACTACGACGCGAACGAGCTGCCGGACGCGGCGGCCGCCGCAACCGGCTTCGAGCCGAAAGCCGATCTCAAGAAGCTCGGAGCCGACGTGAAGAAGGGGCACAATGCGGCCGGCTTCGCCGTCGAACACAGTTTTTACTGGGCAGTGCCGATCCTGATTCACAAGACCAACAAGGCGGCAGGGGACAAGACGTACCAGTGCAGCGGCCTGTCCAGGAGCCGCCTTATCGCCGGAGCGGTCAGTTACAATGGCGGAGGTGACAGCAACTACCAGACGAAGATCGAGCATGCCCTCGATCTGTTTGGAGGACTGCCAGTCCTCATTGCCTGACTTGGATGCCATTCACATTGGACTAGTTACGAACTGGCGCGCTCATTCGAAGGGAGGCAAATGTTGGACGAAAATGATGCTATTGCTACTCAGACGAGTTATTCGAGAGCCAAAGTCAATCGCCGCTCGCGGTACGATTCGTTCGGCTACTCTCCCGAATTAAGAAAGTGGCTACTGATGGCATCGATGCCATAGAGGCGTTCTGCCGACTGATAATGTTTCGCACGAAGCGGTGTCAGTTCGTCGACTCAAAAAATTCGGCAAACTAAGATCAGGAGAATGGAGTGAACTACGCGTGTTTTGAGCCCCATACGGTCTACGTAAATGGGGGAAAACAGATTAAGGACATAACAGTGTCGATTGTCGATAAGTGTGGAGGAAAGACGTCCATCTACGTCGTCAATCCGAGCGGCGCCCATGTCTTTGACAAGGAGTTGTCCTCGCCGGGACAAGTTGCTTTATCCGTCGATCCAGGTCATGAGGTTCATGTCTTCTGCAACGGTGGTAATGACCAGCAGAGTGTGTGCGGCATTACCGTCGATGCCGGTTAAGGTAGGTCGCAAAAATGGAGCCCGTTGGCTGGCTAAAAGCAAATCGTTAAACTGGAGGCAGTTTCGCTGACTGATGAGCAAGACAGTGAAATCTTATCAGTTCGCCAGCGGCGAGGGCTGCCTTAACTTAATGGCATTCTCGGCCAAATTGTTGTTCCATGAAACTCCATCATGGCGCAAGAATGTGAAGAGGCGTTCGCGGTTTCGCAGAAGTCGTTGCTGGAGGGCTTTAGAGGCCTCAGAATCGTAAACTCACTCCGCAACTGCATCAAAAAAATATCTGCGGCTTTGATGTGCGTCTGTAGGTGACGCTGTTTGAGGCCGTGCTGGTCAATGGTAGTGACAATTGATCTCAACAAGACACCGAATGGCCCCGTAATGGACTGAACCCGCTGGTCGAACGGATTGCCGAGAATGGCCCGGTTCAAATCCCGCATCAGGTGAATAAGGCAACGCTGCTGCAAGCAAGGCAGTCCGTCGTAAGCAGAGAAGAAGTCGGAGACAAGCACGCCTTTAAAATTTCGCAGCATCTGCCGCAGAAAACCACCCTCGCGCGAGCTGCGGAACATGTATATTGTCGCTGAGTTGCTTGCGAGCACCCATACGTACCCCTCACCGTCCTTCAGCTTGATCTCGGTTTCGTCGATGTGCGGCCGACTTCATATTTTCAGGGGAAGCAGAGAAAGCTTTGCGGCGTTCCTGGAAGGAATGGCTCGCGGAGTTGTGCCTCGCTCTACTGTAGTCGAGAGCATACCCATAGCCAATTTGGACGAACTCCCCTGCCCGGACTATAGCGATTACTTTGGCCAAGTTACCGACAAGCTGTCGGAAGAGTTTCGCGCGGGTTGTTGGATCTCATACGGCAAACAAGGTCGCCGCGGAACTGGAGCGTTTGTCGGGAACGTGGAAGGTCGACAAGATTTGCATGACCGACAATATCGCTTCACTTCAGCATCACCACGACCTGTTTCCGTTGCTCGGCAAGATGGAGCGATCCCTCGACATTATCTTTGAGTTCAAGCCTACATCAAAGCTGACCGACCTGGAGAGATTGGGCCGCGCGGGAGTCCGTACCGTTCAGATGGGGATCGAGACCCTATCAACGCGCTTGTTGCATCTCTTGAGCAAAGGAGGTTCGGCTCGCCAGAACATATTGGCATTACGCAATGCGCCGATATGCGGAGTCCAGGTAATCTGGAATTTCCTCCATCGTATCCTGAAAGAAGAGGAGGCTGATTACGAGCGCATGATCAGCTTGACCCCTGCCATCGTGCATCTCGAGCCCCCGCGTGCAGTTATCGCGGTATCCATGGATCGCTTCAGTCCGCTCTTTGATCAACCTGCCAGCTACGGCATTACAAACATGAGACCCAAAAGCGTCTATGCCGGGACATATCCAGCGCGAGCCGACTTGATGAACCTCGCTTATCATTTCGACGGCGATTACCCAGCGTGTGATGACGCTGCGTCAGGTGTTTTGGGGCGTATCTTTGCAGAGATCGATCGGTGGAGAAAATGTTGGGACGGCCCAGAACGCCCACGGCTCACGATAATTCCGCTTGAGGAGGAATTTCTGCTCATTGACACGCGCCAACAAGGCAATGCGGTGTTTCTTCCATTGAACCATGCTGAGGCGCGGTTTGCCCTCCTCGGTCGAGAAGAGAATAATAGGGCCCGTGATTTTTGCGTGGACCACGGGCTGGTCATAGAAATTGACGGCAGTCTCGTGCCGGTTGCGGTCGCCGACAGCGTGACAACGGCAAGGCTGGAAGCCTCCGTGATGGACGGATAAGCAATCGTCCATGGGACGCCTCGGAGTGCTGGCCCGATGCGGTTGAAGCACGAAGCTGTTGCGGCACCAGTCTTCTCATTTTTGGATCGCGCTTCTGAGTTGTTGCTCGGCCGTGCATTGTGGGCGCAGACGTCGCCAGCCAGCTTCCCGTCGACCAGTGGCTGATCGGCGATCCCACTTATGCCGACGCCGTCCGCTATCGCCTGGTCCATAACGCCCACCGGATCGACCTCAAGGGCGAGAGCCCGAAGCGGACCCGCAAGCCCGGCCGCAAGGCCTAAGCCAGTGGCGCTGTGGAGCCGCTGCGCTTGGACAACGCCAACGGCGTTGCCGGCATGCCCAGCAGAAGCAGCAATACAAGAAAGCAAGAACAACGAGTCGCGATTCAGGATTGACCCCGCGGCTTCGCCGATGGCAGAAAACAGACGGTTAGAAGGCCTCCCGCCCGGGGCATCAAATCGGAATGGTGGGCGAGATCATCTCGGAATCCTGGGCGAGATCAAATCCGACCCTCCGGGCGAGATCGTCGGAATGGGCGGGCCTGCCTACTTCGCGGAGCCAACCGCGATCAAGCGCGATGAAATCGCGGCCCACGAGTTGTTAGCTGGTCGAGATGCTGCGCGCGCGATCCCTTCCGGCGGCGGGGCACGCGCGTTCCGCCCACTTGAAGGATGTCGTGAGCCGATTTGAAATCCTCTAGCAAAGCTGGGCCCGTCTCGCCGCGATGACGATGTAGCTTATGTTCGTGGTTTGCCGCTCAAGATCATTCGGCGGCCGGATCAACTTGACTGCTACAGCCTTCTTCCAGACACTCCACCCCTTACGGGTGAGGTGAGCCGGCAGAGAGGCTTTTGACCTTGCCCTCGGGTATAATCCAGTTTGAAGTTCGTTCTGGCCCCAACGAGAACCAGAGCATGAAGCGTAGCTGCTTTACGGAAGAGGCCCAAAAACTCTAGTTATGGAGGGTCCAGAGTTCGGTCTCACTGCAAACGCCTTGAAGTCGCTCATTTCACGAGATAAAATGAGACTTGTTTGATGTATCTGACACTTGAGAGTTTTGACTATGAATTTGCCTGCATCTCATTTGATTGATGAATTGGCGGCCAGCTTTATCCAGGCAACGGCTGCGGTTGCGGGCTGCACCATCTCTGTGCAGCGAAAGGATTACGGTATCGATGTTACGTTGAGAGGGGTTGAGAAGTCCGACTCTGGGTATTTCGAGACCGGCTTTCCAGTCGATCTTCAGATCAAGGCGACTACGACCGCCAAATTCCAGAATGATGCGGTGATATTCGACCTCAAAGTAAGCAACTACGATAAGATCGCGCGACGGAAGCCTCGATCAGCACCATATTATCTCGTCCTGGTTTGCTTCGAAACGGCGCAAGAAGGATGGTGTCGAATATCGGATCAAGATCTCACGCTAGGAGCGAGGGCTTATTGGTGGTCGACCGACACGGCGAAGCCGGAGAATAGATCTTCGGCGCGGATCAGAATTCCTATT
This sequence comes from Bradyrhizobium sp. SZCCHNS2022, assembly GCF_032377575.1. Lineage (NCBI taxonomy): Bacteria > Pseudomonadati > Pseudomonadota > Alphaproteobacteria > Hyphomicrobiales > Nitrobacteraceae > Bradyrhizobium > Bradyrhizobium sp. SZCCHNS2022. The sequence goes on from NZ_JAUHHZ010000001.1 coordinate 6,930,788, forward strand.
GATCAGCGCCTGAATAGGGAGGCAATTGAGAGCATGATCACGGCTGCGGAAGCGAGGTATGTCTCGTGATAGAGGTCGACCAGGCGGCGAGCTTGGCATCTGATCTGGATGCGAGAAGAGTTGTTAAGTATTTGCGCAGAACAGGTTGGAGCGTTGACAACTCAAAAATTGAGGGGGTGGTAATTGCATCGAGGCAAGTGAGTGGTGCTGCAAGATCAATTCGATTTCCGATCCCGATCGACGGCGGCTTCGGCGATCAAGCAGACCGCATCGCGGATGCCCTTCGAACACTTTCCGCTATCGAGCGTCGACCCGTTAGCAGAATTGCTGTCGACATTGCGGGAATAAGTGATGAGGAAGATAGCCTCTTCCACAGTGCTGAGCGTGAATCGGTTGATAGCGCGTCGCGCGTGATCTTTCTTCTGGCGATGGAGAAGAGCGCGCGAGATAGCCTTTCGGGATTTCTGTTCAGTCTGGGGTATGATGTGCGCAGCTTCAGGGAAGAAGCGGAACTGCTGGACGCGTTCAGGCGCAAAGCCCCTGCCTGTATCGTTATCGCGTCTGATCATTCGGGCGAACCCGGGAGCCAAATTGTTCGACAGCTCCGCGAAGCTAATTTTCCTTCTCCAGTTATCACGCTTTCAGATGCAGCGGGATCGATTGAAGCGATAGTAACCTTCCGCCGTTGGGCGCGCCCCTATATCCACATTTTTTCTTCTGACGAGAGAATGGAGAGCAAGCTTGAGCGCGCGATCGAGTCCGTCGTGCATGGAAGCACTGGCCAGCGGCATTCGGTGCCTCAGGGTGAGCTTCTTACCCGGCGCGAAAAGGAGGTTCTCATGGAGTTGGCGAGCGGTCGAAGCAACAAGGCGATTGCAAGCGCCTTGGTTATGGCAGAACGTACCGTCAAGTTGCACGTAAAAAACGTGCTCAGAAAGCTGCACGCAAAAAATAGAACTGAGGCAGCTTGGTTTGGAAATGTACTCAGGTGGGAAAAGACTACGGCGGATGATCTAATGCAGGACAACGGCCGGAGTTCTGATTAGATATCTTAGCTTATTAGTCAACTACTCCCCAGAAAGTAGGCGGCGGGATGACCCGGCAACTGTTTGAAGTCATTTCAGTTGACCCGAAATTCGGCCCAGTCAGATTGCGAGTGAGCTGTCGCTGGGCGCGGCAACACTCACGTGTAGTGAGCGACTATGGTAGAGCAGCGGCGGTCGCAGCTGTGTTCTTACTGTGCTGCCGGCTGATCTGTGAGCGTCCGGCCGCTGCACATCCGTCCTTGCGATCCGGAGCGAACAGGTAGATTGCCGCCGGAGGGTCGGCGCCGCTCCAGGGCCGTTGCTCGCACGCGTACACACAGAGCCGTCCTGTCTTGGTTCGTCCGCGGCCGCTAGCGAGCATCGGGATCGGCGTGTCACGAGCAGCGGGGGCGTCGCCAGGCCACCGGCGATCGATCGTTCCGGCGCGCCGGCTTGCACCACGATGTTGCAGGCTCGGCAGGCGTAATTTAGGACGGGTTGTACACACAACGCGAAGCTGGGCAGCACCCAATCCAGCGTCTCGCTGACGCTCTCGCCGATCAGATGAAGAGCACCGCCACAGCAGCTGCAGACCCGGTCCTGGACGTCGAGCAGAACGTCTTCGTGGCAGACGATCGGGCAGCGCACGACGTCGCGGCGGAGATTCGGCATCCGGTGTGACCTTCGGTTGCGCTTCTTCGGCGCGGCCAATGTCGCCGTCGAGATCCTGCAGACCGAATGCAAGCTGGTCGGGATCGATGCGCTCGGAGCTGCGGCCGAACTGCATTCGCTGCAGCTTTTTGATGATGGACTTGAGACGCTCGATCTCGGTGTCGCGATGGTCGATCGCAGCAGCAATGTCGCGCACCAGGCGCTGCAGAAGCTCAGGATCGGTGAGATCGAGCTGCATGTCCAATGGTGCTCGAACACGCTGATTCGTAGAAGAATCGCAACTCAGTTCAGCACCAGTGTTTGCGGATCATCCTGCAATCGCAGTCTTCCATACGCGTTCTGGCGCGCGCCTGTCGATGCCTTCGATCAGCATCGCGAGCTGCGCCGGCGTGAGAGTGATCGAGCCATCATAGCCGCCATAACCGCGGCCACACGAAGCCGCCCTGGTCGATGCGTTGAACAGACAAAGCCCGTTTCCGTCCCAGAACACGACCTTCAAGATCGATGCCTTCTTGCCGCGGAAGGGAAACAGATGACCGGAGAACGGATCCTCCTTGAGCGTTTCCTGGACCGTATCGCAAGGCCGTCCGTGCCCTTGCGCATGTCGGTGTAGCCGAGTGCCAGGTGCACCTTCACGTCTGCATCTCCGCTTTCGATCTGCGCCCGCACCTCATCCGGATCGCTGCCACCGGGAGCGAAGACACGCCGTCCATCATGGAGGTCGATGGCCATCATGTCCTCCGGTGGACGCACGAGATCGCGCAGGGCGCGTGCGGCGGGCATGTCGTCGGGCAGCACAACACGGGCGAGCTTGGAGCGCTTCTTTTGCGCGATGCCGAACTGCGCGCGCCAGCGGAACAGCAGCCCGGTGACGATCCCATTCTTGCGGCGACGGCAGAGACCTTGGCGCCCGGCAGCTCGGTCTCCCTGGCAATTGCGAGCTTCTCCTAGTCGCTGAAGAAGCGCCGGGTAGGCATTTTGGGTGCGGCCGGATCGCCGATCTCGGCGGCAGTTAAGCGGCTTTCGGGCTGTGAGTTCCTGGCACCAGTGCTAACGGCGGGACGGGCGGAGGGATGAAGGTGGTCGCGCCAGTCGATCGTCACCTCGCCGGCGGCCAGTCGGTCGCGCCATTTGCGCAGCGAATGCGGCGACAGCTGCATCGCCGCGGAGTAGGCGCGGAGCTCCATTCCGCTCCAGTTTAGTGCCTCGACATGCATCGCCCAGAATGCCTGAGACGCCCGGTTGCGCACATCCGAGGTGACCGTGAACCTGCGCTGCTTCTGCTTTCGGAGCGCCTTTTCTCGCTCTTCCCGGGCGCGCTCGCGGCGCAATTCCGCCTATAATTCTCAAGCTTAAGCGCAGTCTCGTTGCCGGCCAACCGGTTCAGCCAACGCCGTAGCGTGTTCTCGGTCAGACGTTGTTGCTGGCAGTATCTGCGGATCCCGAGACCGCTGCGACGCCACGTTTCGATGTGGAGCGACCACCATTCGCGGCGCGCTTTGTTCTCGAAATGTTTAGATTCTCCAAAGCAGCAGAGAGTCCGAAATGGAACGACAACACACGAGGGGGAAGGTGTGCAGAGACCGGACGGTTACCAGGCGACGTTCCGTAAGCGTCCGGCCGCTGCACATGCCTCAGGTCTTGACATGATCAGTCAGCTTCCAGCTCCACGGCAGCAATTCGTCGAGGCGATTGACGGGATGTCCGTCGACCATCTGCTGCAGGATGTCCCGGATGTAAGCATAGGGCTCGACGTCGTTCAGCTTGCACGTCGTGATCAGCGAGCTGACCACTGCCCATCGTTGGCCGCCACCATCGCTACCGGCGAACAGGTGGTTCTTGCGGCCGAGGGTGACGGGGCGGATGGCGCGCTCGACCGGATTGGTGTCGAGCTCGACGCGGCCATCGTTCAGGAAGCGAGTCAGGCCGTGCCAGCGCGAGAGCGCATAGCGGATCGCTTCAGCGAGCGTGCTGCGGCCGGAGACCAGGCAGAGCTGCGCATCGAGCCAGACGTTCAGCGCGTCGACGATCGGTTTGGAGAAGGTCCTGCGTTCGGCAAGACGGTAGTCAGGCGATTGGCCGCGGATGCGCGCCTCGATCGCATAGAGCTCGCCGATCCGGCGCAGGGCTTCTGTTGCCACGGGAGACGCGGTGGCTTCGGCCACATCGTAGAACTTGCGTCGCGAATGGCTCCAACACGCCGCGAGCGTGATGCCCTCCTTGTCGGCCAATTGCTCGAAGCCGGCATATCCGTCGACATGCAGGATGCCCTTGAAGGCGGCAAGATGTGCGACCGGTCGCTCGGCCTTGCGGTCGGGTGCAAACAGGTAGATGGCCGCCGGAGGTTCGGGTCCGCTCCACGGCCGTTGCTCGCGCGCGTACACCCAGAGCCGTCCCGTCTTGGTTCGCCCACGGCCAGGATCGAGTACCGGGATCGGCGTGTCATCGGCAAAGAGATGGTTGGAGGCGAACGCGTTCTTGCACAACCGTTCGTGCAAGGCTTCGAGCCACCAGCATGCGCCGCCAACCCAGCCTGCAAGCGTCGAGCGGCAGAGATCGGCGCCATGACGGTCGAAGATCTGCGACTGCCGATAGAGCGGAAGGTGATCGCAGTACTTGCTAATCAACACCTGCGCGAGCAACGCCGGCGTCGCCAGACCGCCAGCGATCAACCGCTCCGGCGCGCCGGCTTGCACGACCTTGTTGCAGGCTCGGCAGGCGTATTTGGGTCTGGTTGTGCGCACGACGCGAAGCTGCGCCGGTACCCAATCCAGCATCTCGCTGACGCTCTCGCCGATCAGATGGAGAGCTCCACCACAGCAGCCACAAACCCGGTCTTGCACGTCGAGCAGAACGTCCTCGCGTGGCAGATGATCGGGCAGCGGACGGCGTCGCGGCGAAGAGTTGGCTTCCGGTGTGAACTTCGGCTGCGCTGCCTCGACGCGGCCAATGTCGCTGTCGAGATCCTCCAGACCGAGTGCAAGCTGGTCGGGGTCGATGCGCTCGGAGCTGCGGCCGAACTGCATTCGCTGCAGCTGTTTGATGATGGACTTGAGACGATCGATCTCGGTGTCGCGGTGATCGATGGCTGCCGCGATGTCACGCACCAGGCGCTGCAGAAGCTCAGGATCGGATGGGAGATTGGTGAGATCGAGCTGCATGTCCGATGGTACTCGAACATGCTGATTCGTAGAAGAATCGTAGCTCAGTTCATCACCAGTTTTTGTCGATCATCCTGCAATCGCCGGTTTCCAGATGCGCTCTGGCGCGCGCCAGTCGATGCCTTCGATCAGCATCGCGAGCTGCGCCGGGGTGAGCGTGATCGAGCCATCATAGCCCGCCATCACTGGCCATACGAAGCCGCCCTGGTCGATGCGTTTCGTGAACAGGCACAGCCCGTTTCCATCCCAGAACAGGACCTTCAGGATCGATGCCTTCTTGCCGCGGAAGGCAAACAGATGACCGGAGAACGGATCTTTCTTCAGCGTTTCCTGGACCAGCATTGCAAGACCGTCCATGCCCTTGCGCATGTCGGTGTAGCCGAGCGCCAGGTGCACTTTCACGCCCGCTGGAACGAACATCATGATGCTGTCTCTCCGCTTTCGATCTGCGCTCGCACGGCGTCCGGATCGCTGCCGGCCGGAGCGAAGACACGCCGCCCGTCAGCGAGGTCGACGGCCATCATGCCCTCCGGTGGACGCACGAGATCGCGCAGGGCGCGTGCGGCCGGCATGTCGTCGGGCAGCACGACACGGGCGAGCTTGGATCGCTTCTTTTGCGCGATGCCGAACTGCGCGCGCCAGCGGAACAGCAGCCCGGTGACAATCCCATGCTTGCGCGCGACGGCAGAGACCTTGGCGCCCGGCAGCTCAGTCTCCCTGGCGATCGCGAGCTTCTCCTCGTCGCTGAAGAAGCGCCGGGCCGGCGTTTTGGGCGCGGTCGGATCGCCGATTTCCGCGGCTGTCAAGTGGCGTTCGGGCTGTGAGTTCCTAGCACTAGTGCTAACGGCGGGACGGGCGGAGGGATGAAGATGGGCGCGCCAGTCGATCGTGACCTCGCCGGCCGCCAGTCGGTCGCGCCATTTGCGCAGCGAATGCGGCGACAACTGCATCGCCGCGGCATAGGCGCGGAGCTCCATTCCGCTCCAGTTCAGCGCCTCGACATGCATCGCCCAGAACGCCTGGGACGCCCGATTGCGTACATCCGAGGTGATCGTGAACCTGCGCTGCTTCTGCTTTCGGAGCGCCTTTTCTCGCTCTTCCCGGGCGCGCTCGCGGCGCAATTCCGTCTGATATTTCTCGAGCTTAAGCGAGGTCTCGTTGCCGGCCAGCCGCTTCAGCCAACGCCGCAACGTGTTCTCGGTGAGACGTTGTTGTTGGCAGTATTTGCGGATTCCGAGGCCGCTTCGACGCCATGCCTCGATGTGCAGCGACCACCATTCGCGTCGGGCTTTGTTCTCGAAATGTTTGGGTCCCACCGGAGAATCTCCACAGCAGCAGAGAGCCCGAAATGGAACGACAACACACGAGGGGGAAGGTGTGCAGGAACCGGACGCTTACGACGTTCCAGGGCCAGGGCAAGATAAAAGCGGCTCGCCGGTTGAACAGCAAGCCATTGACATGGCTTGCTTTCAACCGTGCCGTTCGGTCGGAGCGCGTGCTGCGCTCGCAGTTTCTGCGAACTGAATCAAAGCGATCCGTGGCACTCATCATAGTACAGCGGGCTCAAGCGTAGAGTATCGAAAGTCGCTTGAATCCCTCGCTTGAAAAGACCAAGCGTGATCAGGACCTGCTTGCACCTCGTATTCTCGTGCGAGTTCTCTGCCCTCTTGGAAGGCTCTTTGTTTTGCAAAGACAGTTCTCTGTTTCTTTGCGCCCATTGGACGGGCCACCGGCCGCCGTTCCTCTCAGCCACGATTCGAAAATCGTTCGAACGCGGTCAGGCGCTGCAGCCGGGGTTCGACGTCGCAGAGATAGACCTCCTCTCTGAGAAAGGCGATCTCGGCGTCGATGGCGGATTGCTGGATGTCGATATACCAGGACTTCGGCCGGCCATCGGTGCCGTCGGCCCACCGGTAGCCGCGCTTCTTCAGGGTATCCTTGAGGCCGAAGGGAGACTGCTCTGCCCACACCCTCATGATCGGCTTGCGCGCGGTCTGGAGGAGGGCAGCCAATGCCGGGGCCCCCGTCGTCGGCAGGACGAAATCCAGGACCTCGAGCAGAGCGTGGCAGTCGTCAACGGCGCGATGGGCCTGGTGGAAGAATCCGGCGCCGTGCAGAAGATATCCCAGCTGCGCGCCGGCAAAACCGTGTGAGCGCCAGTCGACCTCGGTCGCGCTGCAGCCCCAGGCCTTACGCTCGAAAATCGGCCAGTAGCGCTCGGCGAACCGACGGTCGAAGGCCGCGTTGTGGGCGATGACGATGGCCGCGCCGGCGACGAACGCCGACACCGCGTCCGGATCGATACGCTGTCCGGCGACCATCTCGTCGGTGATGCCGGTGAGCGCCGTCACGTCGGCGGAGATGGGGCGGCTGGGTTCGTGGAAGGCGGAGAAGACGCTCCTGACGCCGACGATGCGACCTTCCCGGGTGTAGTCGAATGACAGCATGCCGAGTTCGATGATCTCGTCCCGGGAGTGGTCGAGGCCGGTGGTCTCGGTGTCCAGCAGGACGGCCGTCCTGACCTCCTCTCCGATGGGGGCAGGGGAGGAGGCTCGGGGGACAAGCCTTCGCAGCACCCGGTAATCGGGCGATTGGGCGAGGGCATCTGCCATGGCCGCCAAGTCGGCAGCCTCGTCAAAATGGTGTCGGTGGATTCGCGGCGCGGCAGTCATGACGCGCCACCATACCCAAGCAAATGACCACCAGGTATCGGAGAGTCAGGCGATTCACGGCCATTTTCGGCCCATCTGCCGCCGCAAGGGCTGTGCGAAGAGGATCGCCTGATCTGCCGATTTTGATCGGCCGCCATGTCGGAACCCGGCGCTGTCATTCGTCTTGAATCTGGACCGTTGAAACCGGAGTTCCGCGTACATGGCCCCCCGCGCCAACTGGAAAGGCTTCCTGCGCCTGTCGCTCGTCACCTGCCCGGTGGCCCTCTACCCGGCCACGTCCGAGTCCGAGAAGATCAGCTTCAACCAGCTAAACCGGACGACGGGTCACCGGATCAAGTACGTCAAGGTCGATGCCGACACCGGTGAGGAGGTCCCCAACGAGGACATCGTCAAGGGCTATGAGCTCGAGAAGGGCAAGTACATCGAGGTCTCGAAGGAAGAGCTCGAGGAGATCGCCCTGGAGTCCACGCGCACGATCGAGATCGACGAGTTCGTCGACAAGACCGACATCGACCCGCGCTACCTGATCCGCCCCTACTATCTGCGCCCGGACGGCAAGGTCGGCCATGACGCCTTCGCGGTGATCCGTGAGACCATCCGTGAGATGAACAAGGTCGCGATTGGCCGGATCGTGCTCACGAACCGCGAGCACATCATCGCGCTGGAGCCGATGGACAAGGGTCTGGTCGGCACTCTGCTGCGATACCCTTATGAGGTGCGGTCGGAGCAGGAGTATTTCGAAGAGATTCAGGACGTGAAGATCACGAAGGACATGCTCGACCTCGCCCGGCACATCGTGAACCAGAAGGCGGGGACGTTCACGCCGGAGAAGTTCGAGGACCACTATGAAACCGCGCTGGTCGACCTGATCAACCAGAAGCGTGCGGGCAAGACGATCCGCCCGAAGGACCGGCCGAAGGGGGAGAACGTGGTCGATCTGATGGAGGCGCTGCGCCGCTCGGTCGGGCAGCAAGCGCAGCCTTCGGAGGCGGCCAAGCCCGCGAAGAAGCCGAAGAAAGCTGCTACCGGCCAGAAGGAGATGTTGATGCCGATCGCCGGCAAGAAGGCTGCCGCCAAGGAGACACCGGCGAAAAAGCCAGCCGCCGGCCGTCAACGGAAATCCGCTTGAAGCATCCCGTAACTCCGGACGGGCGCTACTTCGTGGTCCGCGGGCGCCTTTGGCGAATGGCTGATCCGAGGCTTGGAGAGACCGAGCGCTCCGATCTGACGCGCCAGCTAATGTCGGCCAGGCGCGCCGTTCGAGCGGCCAAGATGGCGGAGGACCCTAAGGACGAAGCCGCGGCACACCGCGCCGTGGACCAGGCCAAGAGAGCGCTGGGGGAGCGGGGGCCGGTCTGGTGGACGGACGGCTCGCCCGATTTCAACCGCCACATGGCGAAGAACACGCCTTACGCCACATGGTACGCTGAAGTCTCACGATCGTGCAGGTAACCTCCCGTGCCACGTAAGCTGAAGACCTATCAGACCTCGCTCGGATTTTACGATCTCGCGATCGCTGCGCCGTCCATGAAGGCCGCGCTCGAAGCGTGGGGCGCCGGCAGCAATCTTTTCCATCAGGGAGCGGCCAAGGAGACCGACGATCCGGATATCGTCGCCGCGACCTTGGCGAAGCCAGGCGCGGTGCTGAAACGCCCGGCCGGGTCGAGCGGCCGCTTCGCCGAGCATGCCGACCTGCCTGACCTAGACGACGGGTCCGCCAGCGCGAAAAGAAAGCGGCCTCCCGCAGCGAAGAAGAGGACGGCTCCCGCGCTCAGCGTCGAAGGGGCGCGCAAAGCCGCCGCGGAGTTCGAGCGCGAGCAGAAGAAGCGCGAGGCCGAACGGCGCAGGGAAGAGGCGGCGCGGGAGAAGGAGCGGGCAAGACGCGAGAAGCTGGTCGCAAAAGCCCAGGCGGGTCTGGAGCTCGCGCAGCGGCAGCATGAGGACCGTTCGGAAGCTCTCGAAACCGAGCGGCGCGATCTGGAGAAACGGATTGAAGCCGAGGACGCGCGCTGGGCGGCCGAGCGGGAAAAGCTACAGGATGCGCTGCACCGGGCACGGAGCTAGCTCTGTGGCGCTATTCCGGCGGGCACTCCGGACAGCTGTCTCCCAGCGAACCGAGGACATCGAGGATCTCTGCGACGGCTTCGTTGGCCGTAATGTCGTCCGGATGATCCTGACGGGCGATCTCGACCGCGCGATGGCGAGCGTGCGGGTCCATCCGGTCCTTCGCCCAGCCGTGCTCCTCGCATTCGTGGATAGCGCCGGCTTCTTGGAGGACATGGATGGCCCAACCCCGCAGACTTCGAATTCCAGCTCGTCGTTCGGTCGTCGTCAGCATAGAAATCACTCCACCCGCACGAATCCTTCCGCCCGCCTCATCGTTCCGTGCGGCTAGCGAGCATCAGGGATTCGAATCTGGCGATGCTGACCTGGAGCCAGGCTGACATGTGCGGGCGGGCCTCTATCGAGGAGATCGAATCGCACTGAGGCCGACTCAAAAACACAGCCGCCAAGGGCGCCTTGGTGAATTGCGGATCTAAAGGTCCATGGTAGGATTCTAGTGGGCACGGGAAGCGATCGGTGAATACCAAAGGCTCGGCGCAAGGATCCAAGGGAACTGACTGGACAGCCGAGCAGGTTGCCGTCGTGGTCGCAAACTACTTCGCGCTTCTCGAGAAGGAGCGCGCCGGCGTGAAGCTTAACAAGGCCGATTTGTACCGCAGACTGGCACCAGAGGTGGGCCGCTCCGAGAAATCGATCGAATGGAAACTTCGGAACGTATCCGCGGTCCTGGACGAGCTTGGGATCGCCTGGGTCTCTGGGCTGGTGCCCGCGCATAATTACCAGGATTCCCTAGTGGAGGTAGTAGAGATCCAGTTAGAACAACATCCGCAGGTTCTCACTAACCCGACGTCGGTGACGCCGCGTTTTACGCCTGCGGGAGCGCCTGTCTTGGTCCCACCACCTGCGTTCCTGAATTCAGACATGCAGGACCGTCATCCGGTGCTGCAGCGCCTGGTCCGGAAATACGACCCGGCGGCGAGGGACGAGCTCAACCGCTCCCTGGGGCGCGCCGGCGAGGAAATGGTGTTCAAGTTCGAATTTGATCGGCTCTGCCGGGCTGGCCGGCGGGATCTCGCCAAGGAAATGGATTGGCCCGCAGATCGCGGCGAAGATCATCGAGGCTATGACGTGCGATCTTTCGAACCGCACGGCGAGGAGCGGTTACTCGAGATTAAAACCACAAACGGGCACGCGCGGACTCGATTCTGGTTGTCGCGCACCCAGTACGAAGTTGCGGCTCAGAACCCGTCGACTTACCGCGTCCGGCGAGTATATCATTTCCAGAACGGCGTTCAGATGTTTGACGTCAAGCCACCACTCGACGCCAGTCTAGAACTCATACCGGACAAGTACGCAGCGGTGCCCCGGTAAACTATATCGCGGTGCGGCATACTCCAGCCTAAGGTGCCGGCTGAGCACCGACGTGGAGGACGAACTAGCACCTGACGTCTAAAGGGGGAGGTCCTGGATGTATAGGGTCGCCGTAGTGATCGCAGCTTCTTTGGCCGGCGCCAGCTGGGCGATGGCGGAAGTCATCGACGTCAAATACTATGGCAAGCTAGATCTCGCGCCGTTTTCCTGCACCGAAGTCACACGGAGCAGTCTCGTCAACCGCGCGTGTTACGACAAGTCCCAGCAGTTCATGGTGGTGCAGCTGAGGTCGGTATACTACGCATACTGCGAGATGCCTCCAGCGACATTCGAGGCATTTTTGGCTGCGCCATCCATGGGTCAATTCTACAACGCGAACATCAAGGGCTCCGGATCGGACGGGCCGTATGATTGTCGTACGCACCGCGCGCCCAAGTACTAGGTGCGCGTGTCGACAAACGCCTACGCTCCGCCGCCGGTGTCCTCCTTGAGGCCGCGAGCAACGATTCGAAGCGCGCCGTCCGGAAGGGGCCGCTGCAGCGCCTTGGCCTCGTCCCATGGCGCGCGCATCCAAACGTCGTATTCCTCTGCCGTAGTCAGGATCACGGGCATCGCCTTCGGATGGACGGCGGCGACCTCGGCGTTCGGCTGGCAGGTGAGGAAGCCGTAGACGTCGATCGTGACCTCGCCTTCCTTAGCTTTGCGAACCGACGTCCAGTTCGTCCAAAGGCCGGCGAACGCCAGCATGGGCCGGGTCTCGTCCGTGGCGAACCACACCGGCACCTTCTTGCCGTCGATGGTGTCGTACTCGGAAAAGCTGGTGAACGGCACCAGGCACCGATTCTCTAGGCTAAGCCAGCGCTTCCAGTGCGCGCTGGTGACGTTCCTGATGTTGGTCGTCCCGCTGTCCGGCTCCAGGCGCAGTAGCTCCTTGAAGTCGACGGCGTTGCCCTTGGCCTCGAGTTTCTCGGCGCGCTTCTTCGTCGCGTCCATGAGCGCCTTGGCCGACGAGGGCATGCCCCAGCGAGCCATTGCGAGCTCGAGGCCGGCGGTCGAGCTGCGGACGATCGGCGCCGGATAGTCGGGAAAGATGCCGGGCATGGACGGCAGATTGCCGGTTCGGTCGTTCCCCTGCGGCACCCCAAAAAGCCGCCGTATCGCGTCGGCGTTCTTGGTCATCGAGTATAGGTTGCACATCGTCAGGTCTCCGGAGCGGCCTGGCGAGGGCGCTGCGCCAACTGTAACAGTATCGCCGGCGGCCGGCGATTGGCCGCTGCACACCGGCTGCACCGGAGCCGGCCGGCTAGGTCGTGGACGAAAGTGGTCGGCGGATGATGAAGGGCGGTCAGGTCGACGTCCCGCCGCGCCTTACACCGGGAGCACTCAATCTTCAGCCACGGGTAACCGCCGCTGATCGCCTGGTCGATCGCCGGCGACGGGTCGACCGGGCCGCCGTTGGCCCACATGCGTTCGTTCCAGCTTTCGCAGAGAAGCTTGTCGGCTTTCCGGATCAGCGCCTCGCCCTCGGCCCGCGCGTCGGCGGCCTGCTCGGCGAGGATGGTCGTCAAAGCCCGGGCCCGGCCGAGCTCCTTCTGCAGCGCCTTTCGGTCGCCTCCACAGAGCGGCGCCGGGTGACGTTTAGGCGCCATTTGGACGTGGTCAGTGGAACGACGGCCAACAGCCGTTCTCTTCGTAGCGCCCAGTCCTATGGGTGCAGGTGTCGTCCAGGAGGCGTTGCCGGACCCCCCGCCAGACCGCCTCCGCACCGTAAAGGCGGAGGGCATCGGCCATTTGAATCTCGATGATCCGGCCGCACCGCTGGCAGTCAACCCGCAGCACGTGGCCGGGCACCCTGACTGAGCCGCAGTAACCGCTCGGAGGTGCCGGGGCCGGCTTGTCCGCCGTCGGCGCCCGCGGCCTCCAGGAGGGCTTGCCAGTATTCGTCAGGCAAATCGTCTCCCGGAGCCAGCCCGCGCACGGGAAGGCCCTCCCTGCCAACGCGGCGGGCCATATGCTCCATCTGTTTCCGTGTCGGCATACGCCAGCTGGCGGGGCCGTCGTCCATGCATATGAGAACATATCAAGGACATGCAGTCGGGTCCCCCTAAGAGTGCATCTAACGTGCCGTTTGGGTAACGGTCGTGGAAGGCCTTGCAGAACAACGATCCCGTCGTTTCCCAAACGGATTCTTAGTCCGGTGGTCGCCGGACGCGCGCTACGCGGTATCGAAGGCTCCGCGCCAGCTCCCGCCGCCCGGATGGGGCATTTCCAACCGCTCGAACACACCCAGTCCTGGATGAACCTTGAGGGCAAGGGCAGCTTGAGCACAGTTCGCGTAAGGCAGCACTAGCTCGCTTTGTAATTGAAGCTATCGGATAGCGCCTTGATGGCAATGATTGCCGACGCCAGCAACCTAGGAGAGACCATGAGGAGACAATCTTGGACGGTTCGAAAAGTCTCCCGACCCGGACTGGTTCAGGGGGGAGGGGCCTCGGCTTGCGATCGACTCTCCTTTAAGCGAGGAGGAGATGGTGTTATTGCCGTGCGGCGACTGACCTAGTAGCGAGACTTACTGATGCATTTTCGTACAATACTTGCCACGAGAGCTGGGTGAAGGGACACGCAGAATGGAAAGGGATGACGGCAGGGATGTTGACGTCGCGGTCGGCATCCGACTCCGCAATCTGAGACTGCGCAACAAGATGTCCCAGAATGATGTCGCGCACCATCTCAAGCTGACATTTCAGCAAGTACAAAAATACGAGACAGGCACGAGTCGTATCAGCGCCAGTCAGTTGTTTAAGCTTGCGAAGTTGTTCAAGGTGTCGGTCGAAACGTTCTTCACCGAATTCAACGGGAATGAATCGAAGAAGCCGCAGCAAGTGGTCAATCAGCTGACGGATCCTCATCTTCTGCGCTTGGTTGAGGCATATTCCAGCTTGAAAGATAGGAGACTCAAGTCTGTCATCTTGCAGCTGGCGGAAGAAATGGCCCGTTGCCAAATGAAGTGAAGGCTGTGGCTGCAAGCTCAGATGCTTCGATCGCCAGCTGCTGCCGGTGCGGGGGATCCTTCGGCAGGACAGGCAAGTATTTTGTGCATCTTCCTTTCAAAGACTGAACCGGCAATCCTACCTCAAACGATCGTGATGTTCTGCGGTATCGCCCATGACGAGTCCGCCGCGGACGATGCTTTCCTCGTTTGTGAAGGACGCACATAACGGCTTTGCCGAAAGCGGCGCGCGGCGCCTCCGGGTGACCTTCCCTCCAGACATGCTCCATGCCGCGTTTGATGTGGTGCAGGTCACAACAAGCAATGTAATTGCGCAGGACCAATCGGTCGTCGGTTTCGGCCGCGAAAGCTGACGACATTCAAAATCGCTTGACACCCTAAGATTGAGCGAGCAAAAATAATCACTCGCATAAAATGCGAGTAAACACGAGGTGCCGTGATGCAGCTGCACAGCGCGGATGCGGTAGGGTGCGGGAGTTTTGGCGCGCTTACCGAGGCGGTGGAAAGGGTCTTCTCGGGGGGGAAGGATTCTATCGGTCCAGCTGAATACGATGCTCTCGAGGCGGCCATCTCAGACGCCTCAGATCGAGCAGGGCGGCTTACGGATCTCCTGGGCGCGATCGCGCAGGCGATCAGAGAAGACAGGCTCGCCCGAGGAAACTCGCACCAGCACGCCCATGGATTTACAAAACTGGGGCTCTATCGATCATCCAAGAGCGGCTTCTCCATCCGGTTGCATATCTGGTGGTCCGGTATTCGCGCGTATGATGACTCTCCCCATGATCATCGATGGTCCTTTTATTCCAGGCTCTTGTCCGGCTCTCTGAGGATCCGAAATTTCGCCGAGCACCGGTCGACGACAAATCCGGAACCGGAGCAATGGTGTAAGTACCGATATCACGACGCGTCGGCCGATGGAGTGAAGCTTGTCGAGCCTGCCGGGCCAGCCATGCTTGGCCTCGCGTCGGAGTGTATCCTGCAGGCGGGATGCAGTCACACGCTAGCGCCAACCCAGCCGCATCAAGTATTTGGCCGCGACGGAGCGATCGCGGGAACGCTAGTAGTCACGGCGCCACCAACCAGAAGCTATTCGAACGTCTACCATAAAGCGCCGCGTAGCGAGAACCGGTATTCCTTTGCCGGACAACGCCTCAACAACGTTCAGGTAGCGCAACTAATCGAGAGATACTGTCAGTCCATCGAAGGTGGTCCACGATTATGAGAGTTCTCCTCACCGGGGTCACTGGTTTGATCGGCGCTGAGCTCGCCAAACGTCTGTGCTTACAGGGGCATACCGTGGTCGGTCTGAGCAGGCGCGACGCCCATCATCTGTTCTCGGGGCCAAGCGAACCATTTGCTCATAGCTACGTCGATGGCTATGACCGCGACGCGATCCGCCTTCTCCGGGGCGATGTTGCGGAACCTTCATTGGGAGTGAGCGACGACGTATATCGGCAGCTGGCAGAGCAGACGGATCTGATCGTTCATGCTGCGGCCATCACGGAATTCGGCCAACCGCCCGCAGCATATGAACGAGTCAACGTAGGGGGAACGCAACAGATACTCCGCATGGCGACAGGAGGGAGGAAGATCCCCGTCCTGTATGTCAGTACAGCCTATGTGTGCGGCTTCCTGAGGGGGAAAGTGTCGGAAGACAAGTTGCATCTGCCCCAACGGTTCGGAAATGCGTACGAAAAGAGCAAGTTCTTAGCCGAATCATACGTCCGTGCCGAAGCGCTCAGCGGTCTTCCCAGCATCATCGTCCGCCCAAGCATTGTTGTTGGGGCCTCTAACGATGGGCATATCCGCGAGTTCAAGAACATCTATCCGGCGCTAAAGGTACTGACCAGTGGAAAGGTCACCACAATTCCCGGCCAGCCGGCTGCAACGCTGGATCTGGTTCCATGGGATTATGTTTGCGACATCATCACCGGGATCCTTGCTGCACCCGAGCGGTCCTATGGATTGACGTTTCATGCTGTCGGCCGTCAGCCGTTGACCCTCCAGGACTTCAGCGACGTAATTGCTGAATATCCATCGCTCCGGATACCGCGGTTCGTTCCGCCGGAGAGCTTCGTGTTGGATGCTCTACCGCCCGTGGAGCAGCGGTACTATCGACGGCTCGTGAGTGTCTACGAATCCTATTTCGTCAGACAGCTCGAGTTCTCTTACGAGAATACGCGGCAACTCATGGGGGGTCATCGACCTCCCGCCGTCAAGCCGTTCCTCAGGAAGGTGCTGAATCACTGTATGAGCGTAGGATTTCTCAATGCCTCAGAAGCAGCTGTGGCGGAGTAGACATTGAGCATCCAGTCAACCAATGATGTCAACGGCAGACCTCGCGCGGAGCGGGATACAGTGGTTGACCACTCGCGATGGGGCCTTCGACTGCTAATCGACGGTCCCGACCTGAGCGGAAAGACGACCTTGGCGCAGCGGCTCAAGGAGGAGCTCGAAGAGCGCGGATGGAAGGTCGTCGCTGCAAAGGGACGGATCAATCCAGGCGCGACACCGGGGCTTCTGACCAAGTTCAACCCGAACAACCATCCGGATAGTGCGCTTCTCAACGCAGCATATATCGCAAACGCGCTATTCGACTGGTTCCGACTGAGAGATGCACCAGCTGGGACAATCTTCATAACCGAGGGATATGTTGATCGTAGCATCGCATACGGATTGGCAAGACGGTTGAGCTGGGTGGCCCGATTGGCAGCGCGGGCTTCAAGACTTTTTCCGGGATTCGATCTCGCGATCCTAGTAACGGCCGACCGGCCAACGCGTACGATGCGCATGTCGCTGCGCAGGCGTCCCTCGCGGATCGACAGCCGCGCAATTGAATCGCACTACCGTTTCCTTGCTGCTTATCGGGTTCTCTTCCGCCGACACGCAAATCGTGTCGCAATCGACACGTCGAAGGTATGCGTCGAATCTGCAGTCGAGATTGCTCTGCAGCAGGTGTTGAGTTGCCCAGGATATCGCTCAATCGCTCTAAGTATGAGAGCGACGCAGGTGGTTTCTGACCAGATCTTCCTCCCCATAGAAGGGCCTGACGGATAGACGAGGCGAGCCTGGCGGCGATAGAAACTGTCTACCAAATGTAGGGCTGTCCTTCGGCTCTCGGCATGAACAGCGGAATCATCGTATGGTGTGTGAAGTTCTGAACCGGCTTAGCCGATACGAGTCAATAGATGCGCTTGCTGGAGGTAAGGGACGAAGCCTCCACAAGCTCACCATGGCGGGGTTCAATGTCCCGCGCTGGGCTATCGTGCCATCCTCCGTCTGGGAGAGCGTCGCCACATCGAGCGGTCTCGCTAAGTCGATCGAGCGGATCCTGAGCACTGCAGAGGGCGACGATCTGAACGTCCGCTCCAGAAAAATTCAGGAGCTTATCGAGGCTGCGGACTGGGATCCCGCGATCGCGAGGGTGGTCCAATCCGCCTACGAGGACGTCGGTACACATGCCGTCGCGGTGCGATCATCGGGGGCGGACGAGGATGGATTGACGCATTCGCACGCCGGTCAGTACGAGTCATTTCTCAACGTAAAGGGGCTCGACGAGGTTTACATCGCGGTTAAGCGCTGTTGGGCCTCTAACTACTCGGGCCGGGCTCTTTCCTATCGTCGGGCGCTCGGACTCCAGTTGATCGGTCGACCAATGGCCGTCATTATCCAGAGAATGATCGATGCCGACGTCAGCGGAGTAGCATTCACGGCAAATCCGTCGACTGGATCGACTGACGAGATCGTCATCAGCGCTGTTCTCGGATTGGGAGAGGGACTTGTATCCGGGAAAATTGATGCCGATACATTTGTGGTCGATAAGGGAAATTACGTCACCAAGTCCACAACCATTGGTGAAAAGGCAGAGAAGGTCATCCTTGCGGCAGAAGGATCGGGGGTGATCACAAGCTTAACAGCAACCGGAAGCAATGGATGTGTGTGTTTGAGCGATGAGCTGGTCGCATCCATTGCTGAATTGGGGGCAGCCGCGGAAAATCTATATGGATGCCCTCAGGACCTCGAGTGGAGTGTCGCAGGAGGGGTGGTTCATCTCCTGCAATCGCGCCCGATTACGACGGTTGGCCTCGGGCGAAGAAACGGATTCGGCGCCCGCATATGGGAGAATTCCAACATCATCGAGAACTTTAGCGGCGTCACCTCACCGTTGACGTTCAGCTTTGCCCGGGACGTCTATCAACAGATCTACCTTGAATACGCCAGGTTGCTCGGGGTGCCGCGAGTGCAACTCGTACGGATGAACGAGTGGTTGCGGCATATGCTGGGCTATCATAACGGGCGTGTCTATTATGATCTCTTGAACTGGTACAGAATTGTCAGGCTAGTTCCGTTTTACAGTCTGAATCGTCGCATGCTCGATCTCGCGATCGGGGTAGAGACTCCGCTCCCTGAGAGCGTCGCGCTTCGGCTGGATCCGCTCTCGGAGGTGCGCGGCTGGCGGCATGTACTGATTCGCATCCAGAGCGCCGCGCGTTTCGGCTGGCATTTTACAACGATAGCACGACAGGTCAGGTCCTTTGTCGCCGAGTTTCATCGCCATCATTCGGCAGTGGCGAACTTACCGCTGAACGAGATGAGCGCGGAGTGCATACATAGGGAATTTTGCAAGGTACGGATCATCTTGCTCTCTCAGTGGGGTCGCATGATCCTGCTTGAGCAAAGCATTGGGTTAGCAATTGGCATACTCACGGTGCTCCTGAAGCGGTGGCTTCCGAATGGCGGACAGCGTCTTCTCTTCGATCTCCTGCGTCCAGCAGAGACACTGGACTCCATCCTACCAGTACAACGCCTCACGGAGCTAGCTCAGCAGATCCGGCAAACACCGGCGTTGGCTGCCGACATTCTCCAAGGCGACGAGCGCGAGGTCGATCATCGACTGCGGTCGAGCGACGATCCAAACATGCAGCGGCTCGTCAATGAGATCGACAAGTACATCGCCGAATTCGGAGATCGCAGCCTCAACGAACTGAAACTAGAGGAGCCGGATCTGAGAGAGAGGCCGGCTGCCTTTTTCGCAATGTTGCGGGCGCATCTTGCGGAGACGACGATGCGGCAGGCGGAGGATGCGCATGGGAGTATCGAGCACGCGCTGGCAAGCTTGTGGCCTTGGAAGCGATGGATCATTCGTATTGTTGCGAACAAGGCTACATCGTGCCTTGCTGCCCGGGAGCGAGTGAGGTTCTGCCGTACGCGAGCATTCGGATCCGTAAGGCGAATGGTCAAGGCAATCGGCAAAGATCTCGCCGATCGCCATCTGCTTATGCGGCCGGAAGATATTTTCATGGTCAGGCTTGAAGAGCTGCGAGACTGGGGAGACGGTGTGCTGACCCATGGGGATATCGTCCGTCTGATCGAGCATCGCAGTGCCCAGATCGCCGTATTCAAGCAGCTGGATGCACCGCCTAGATTCGTATCGGACGGCTATTTGGCCGCGTGCGATTATGCCCAGAGCGGGTGGTGTAGACCCGAGGAGGTCGACGTAATCGCGGCCGATCCAGGAACCGAGTTGAAGGGAACGCCCTGTGGCGGCGGACGGGTCTCGGGATTTGCGGCGGTCATCACCGAGCCGCTCAACGTTCCAGGAAAAATACTCGTAACGTACCGAACGGATCCCGGATGGTGCGCCGTGCTGCCGAGTGCTGTCGCCCTTCTCATCGAGCGGGGAAGTCCATTGACGCACGTTGCGATCGTCGCGAGAGAGCTGAATATCCCGACAATCATCCAGGTCAAAGACCTGACGCGATTGATTAGGACCGGTGCGAGGCTGGACGTCGATGGGGTCCGGGGGACGATTCTCGTAAACTCAAACCCGGTCGAGACGGTACGAGCGCCGGAAGGGCTTGCCTTAAGCTGACAATATCGGAAGTGTGGCGATGCAAAGTGTGCTCAGTATTGACCAGATCAGACGACTTCTAAGAGCGGTTCAGGACAGGTTCGAAGTGTCCGACACGTGCGGAATTGCGCTCGAAGGCTCTTTGGCTGAAGGTCTGGGGAACTCGAGCTCGGACGTGGACTTTCTCGTTATTGCCGACGAGGAGTTCGATTTCCCCGTGATCCCGACGCTTCTGTTCATCGACGGCTATCGAGTGGAGGTCCGCACGCGAAGCGCCTCGGAAATGAAGAGGCAACTTGCGAAAGTCGCCGAGGCAGCCCGACGTGGAAAGCGATCGATCCGGCAGTTGGACGAAGAGGATCTCGATCGATGCCAGCGCTTTCTGAGCGCGATCGATGTGCAAAATGAGGCCTACTTGTCCAGTGTTCGGCGCTTCCTACCGCGTAGCGTACTGGACGGCGTGATCGCTACGTGGCTTTCCGAACAGGCGCGTGACTCACTCCATTGTGCGGTCGCCATGGATACGCTGGGACTTCCAGCATCTGCGGTGAGTTGGGCGCAATCGGCTCTCACAGAGGCTGCCAAGAGCTGGCTTGCGCGTAAGGGCGACTGCTATCTTGCCAAAAAGTGGCTTTCGGAGCAATTGACCCGAACCGCTCCAGGTGATGAACTAACGAATAGTATTCTTGAATTAGAGACGCTTGCGCGATCGGGACTGGAGCCACGTGACTATCTGGAACGGGTGTTCGAGATTCTACGTCGATTGGGATTGGCAGGTAAGGACTTTGATGGTCGCAATCTCGTGCTTGAAAAGGCGGCGCATGTTACAACTTGGCAGCTTGGGGAACGCGTCCATCTATTGCGCAATAAGACCGAGTTGTTTGCGCTGAGCGCACAAGCGGCAGATACTTGGCGATCCTTACGGTTTGGAGGAAGCCTGTTAGAGCTGATCGACGGCGGGGAGAGACGGTCAGAGCAAGGAAGTGTCATCAGCCAGTTTCACGGGTTGGGGCTGGTCGAAATCGCTTGGCGCGGCGCTGGCGTCATTCGTCGAAGGAAAACGACAAATCTTCCTCCTTACATCCAATGGCCAGTGTTGTCGCCCGACGGATTGATTGTAGGAGATGATGCGCCATCTATTGTGCTGAGCGCTCTGCCTCCTTCGCGCTTCGCGGCCGCGGGTATGGCTCTACTGTACGTCAACATGGTGATTGAGAACGCCCGAGAGGATGCGCTCGGCGCAATGGACGGCGCTCAATGGCGGGTATTCGAACGATCCGTAAAGCGGATGTTGCGGTTTGCCTGCTTCGCCATGCTGAGCTCATATGGGATCAACCCTCTTCCTCCGGTGGAGGAAGTCTACGGGATCGTAGAAGAACTCAAGCAAGCTCCGCCCGCTCTGCGCGCGCATATAATCGAGTTCGAGCGGACGCTCCGGATCGAAGATAAGCAGTCGGCGTTATCGGCATTGCGACGGATGGACGCCATAGCTTCGGAGATGCGCCAAAACACCAAAGGAAGCGTGTTTCCGTCGTCATTCGAGTCGGCATCCGGATGGCAGCAAACGCTGAATATGGGGTTCGACTGGGCGAGACTCGGCGCGTTTCTTGATGCAAAGTTTCCACTTGAGCAGGCCCGTGATCTCATTCAATCCGGCAAAACTGCTCGGCCGATCGTCAAGCAGCCTGCTGATCGGAGTGGGGCACGCGGTCTCCCGTCATAGAGGGGCGGAAGGCGACATGCAGATGCGGCCGAATCGGTCTATTCGTGATCGTCGCGATGCCGCTTCCGGGTACATTGGTCCACACGGATTTGTCTACCGACCTCGACGATCGCCCGGTCAACCAAGTCGACAAAGATGTCAGCGTTGAAGCGAGAAATTCGTCCGGCTTGCACCTTTGCTTGGGCCAGCGTTCGAATCAGGTTTGTGAAAGGCGTAAGGTCAGCCCCGTCTTGTCTACTACGATCTCGCTCGACTTTCACCGATACGCGCATTGGTCATCCAGTAGCTGATCTGCGGCACTGAATTGATAGTCCGGGTACGATGGGAGATGGTCGGAAAGAGCAGTGCGTCCGCGAGGGCGCGTCTCCCGCAAGTTTTCTTGTTGCGCACAACCTCTATGCGTGACAGTATTATGATACGACGTGTGTGCGAGAAAAATCAAGAGAGCAGCACATGCAAGATCGACGTTTGCCGTGATCAGCCTTGAGTCAGGCATCGTCCCAAAGCCCTTGGGAGGGGGCTGCCATGGCGGGGACTAAAGCGACGCGCCAGGCGTCCATCAGTCAGATTGCCATATTTATGGCGATCGTCGTGGCGACCGTAGGTCAGACCTTCGTCTTTTCGGTCCTGCCTCCGATAGGGAGAAAGATCGGTATAGCGGATGTTCTCATCGCCTTGATCAGCGCGGGCTCCGCGCTGTTCTACACAATTGGTGCGCCCGTCCTGGGAGGCCTAACCGAACGTCTCGGCCGAAAGCCCTTCATTCTGGCCGGTCTGATTAGCGGCGTCGTAGCTAACGGTCTGTTCGGTCTCGTCGTTCAGCTCAGCTTTGACGGGTCAATCGCGACCAATACAACATATGCAGGTCTTGTATTTCTCAGACTTGCGCTGAGCGTATCTTGGGCTGGGATGTTTCCCGCAGCTCAGGCCCTTATAGCGGATACGACGCAGCCCGAGAGACGAACGGCCGCGTTCGCGTTGATCGGGGCAGCATTCAGTCTTGGGATGATATGTGGGCCGGCCATCGGGGCTGCTCTCTCGGTGTTCGGATTGGTCGCGCCATTTTACTGCGCGGCTGCGCTGCATCTTGTCCCGCTCGCGTTGACCTTGGTTGGCGTCTCAGAAACAGCACCAAACCGTTCTAGCACGCCAGGACGACGGTACGAGCCACCGCGGAATGGCGTAAGCGCTCGGCCGATACGCACCTTCCTCGTGATTGCCGTGTTCTACGCTTCGTGCTCGTCGCTCGTGCAGCAACTCATGGGATTTCGGTTGCAGGACGTATTCTTTCTGACTGAGGAGCAGACCGCGAGGTGGACAGGGGTGTTGTTAGTGGTGATGGCGAGCGCGATGCTGTCCGCCCAGTTCATAACCCGAGCGTGGATGAAGCGCACCCGAAAGGCAATCGAGGCGACGTTGTGGATGTTAGTCGCTGGAGGCGCCGTTGGAGCGCTGGCGGTAACAGTTCTGGCGACTTGGCCAGCTTCGTCGCTTTGGCTGCAGTCTGCCGCAATGGCGGCGTTAGGCCTGGGGCTTGGCCTGCTCATTCCAAGCGTTGGCGCTGCCATCAGCTTGATCGCTGGTGAAGGTGCCCAAGGGCGCGCAGCCGGCCTCTTCAGCTCGGCACAGGGCATTGGGTTTGTGATCGGTCCAGCGTTGGGTACGGTGATGTATGAATGGAGCCACACTGGCCCGTTCTGGATGGCATCTGCGCTTCTTGTAACGATCTCGGCAATCGCTTGGAGAACCGTCATGAATGCGCCCAATGTCGAGATGAGGCCGGTGTCGTGAAGTCGTCGAGCGATGTCGGTGCCGTCTGGCATTACTAAGGTGCGAGCGGGTTGACGTTGGGGTTGCATGCTCTTCCGTGAGTATGAGTCTCAGGAGACCTCTATGGTTACTCTGAATCCATCGGCATCCGGCCGTGCCGCCTTCAACAGGCCGATACTGGCGTCCCCGCTGTCGCTGATCAGGTTCATCAGGACAATTCAAGACAACGCGATCGCTCCGTACGATCAGGAGGCACTTGAGCAAGACTTGATCGAACGGAAGGTCTTGTGGTGGCGGTCGTTCCTTGTCAATGACCCCGCTGCGATAAAGCATGTCCTGTTAGACAATGCCCGCAACTATACAAAGGACGAGATTGCACGCAGGATTCTTGAGCCGGGCCTTGGACGTGGTCTGTTGACGAGCGAAGGTGAAACGTGGCGTAGAGATCGACATATAATGGCGTCGTCCTTTGATCGGCGCAGCATGCCCTCCTATGCTCCGGTCATGATTCACGCCGCTGAGTCGCTGATGGCGAAGTGGGAAGCGATACCAGAGGGTGGCTGCGTCGACGTTCATGAAGAAATGAAGGCGGTAACGCTGAAGATCATATGCCTGTCCATGTTCTCAACGGACTCGAGTGAGATCATGGACCTGGCGGACGAAGGTATAGCTCGCTATCAGCAGGCGGCTCGTCCTAGTCTGCTTGACTTGCTCGGAGCGCCCCGGTCGCTCACTGCAGCACGAAGAAGCAGGAGGCACCTCCTGGTTCTCTATGAAGCAATCGACAAACTGATCGCGAGGCGGATAGGAGGAGGTGACGTACGTCCGGACGATCTGCTTACACGAATGATTGAAGCGCGTGATTTGCAGACAGGCGCGGGCCTGAGCCCGCGGGAGCTACGAAATCAAGTTGTGACGATCTTCATGGCGGGACACGAGACAACGGCTCTTGCGCTTACATGGGCTTGGTATCTCCTCTCCCAGAATCGCGAACAAGAGGAAGAGCTGCACTCTGAGCTGCAGTCAGCACTCGGCGGGCGAGCGCCGACTTTCGATGATATCGTCAATTTGCGCTATACGCGGATGGTCATAGATGAGAGCATGAGGCTGTTCCCGCCGGCCCATACGCTCTCCCGAATGGCTTTGGGTGTTGACGTCTTGATGGGCCGTGAAGTGCCTGCAGGATCGACAATTTTCATCGTTCCTTGGTTGCTGCATCGACGTCCTTCAGTTTGGAGCGATCCTGAACGTTTCGATCCCGGTCGTTTCTCTCCAGAGAGATCCTCCCAACGTCATCGTTTCTCGTACATCCCGTTCGGAGCCGGACCGAGAATCTGCATTGGTATGGCTTTTGCGTTGACGGAAGCGGTGCTGTTGTTATCAGCGATCGCCCAACGCTATCGTATGCGTCTTGATCCAAGGCAGGTGGTTGAACCGCAGGGACTTATTACATTGCGCCCTCGGTACGGCATGAGGATGCAGCTGTTGCGAAGGTGAGCTAACGTTCACGGAACGATCGCGATTAGGTTTCGCGCACGACATGCGTTGATGGTTAACCAGGTTACAATGCGGCGGGGAGCTGATACATGTAATCGTCAGGTCACCATGGGCTCTGGCGGCGTGGGGCCAAGCACCCTTTGTGCACCGAGTGTCAGACCTGGTTGGGGCGAGGAAGCGACAGCCGGCCACTGAACGTAGGTAACGGGTGTACGGCCGAGTGTCTTTGAGGAGAACGTGGAGCCGTTTGCAAGACGTGTGCCTTGTCCCGAGCGGCTTCAGAGTTGTCGCGGTTCGATGAGGCAAGTTTGGGTCGCGCGGCCGAAATAGCCACGGGCGTCCGCCAATCGAGACGACGCGATCGCCGTACCGTGCTCTCCCAGCCAGGCTTCGGCATTCAGTAAGATCCAGTCATCCGCGGGTGGCCGAGTCAGGAAGATTGACAGGTCAGAGTTCGCGTAGCTCCACGAATTGAAGTCAACGATGGCCGATGGACCGCTGGTGAAATCAGCCGCGATAGCCGCGCGCACCACTGGTGAGATCTGCTCACCTTCGATAAAGGAGCGAATTATTCGGAGCCATACCGCGCCATATCCCGGTCTGCGCTCAATCTCTCTTGCGAAGCGCATTGAGACGCCGCTGAAGAAAGGATTGGGATTTTCGTTGATCTCTGGGTCGTCATACGCCATGTCGGGGCCGGACACGTTTAGTGGGATGTTCGACTGGTTGGCTGGAAAGCCGAGGTCTGCCGATCGCATTCTGAGAACACGTGCGCGGACGAGTTCAACTCCGTCCGATATCAGGCGGATCGTCACCATGTGCGCCTTGCGTCCTGCGCGGTCCACGTCCGTCTTGATCTCCATTGCCCGAATAGGAGCGGGCCGTAGGAATTCGATTGTGATGCGGACAATGTGCATCGGAGGTGAGACCTGGATCTGCTCGGCCGCCCATGTAACCAGGCCCGCGAGAGCAGCTCCGTGCTGAACAGAAGGGCTCCAGGGGCCTCCAGCATAGCTCGTCGGGATGGCGATGTTACGAGTGACTTGATAGACTGCTGTCATTACTGACTCACCAGCTTCGCCACAAAGGGGCGTGGGGCTGCCTTCCAGGATCGGTTGAACTTGCGCGAGAATCCGGATTTTTCGGATCGAACTCTAAGGTTACGCAAACATAACGAGGTTGTTGCAGTCGCGCGACTCTGTCTTCCTAGAAAGAGGCCATATTGCGATCGGTGATCGATCTGGATCGACGTAAGCGTCGGTTGGGTGCTGTTAGACCTCAAACTGCTAGCTTCTCGCGCTGCAAGGAGCCGCTCCGTGCAGCGCATTTGGTGGAGGCGCTCTAGGCTCATTGCGGGGACGCGCCTCCGAATTCTAGCGTCGCGGCGAGCAATCCGACGTTCATACCGACGATAAAGAGGTAGCCAAGGGTCGCCGTGCGAGAGGTCTGTGACGTGGGCGAAAGGAGCCACAGAAGAGCTCCAAATGACCCACATAGGACGGAGGCATACAAGGCAAACCAGATCGGAAGGAGAGCGATCCGCCATGTGATGATCTGGCTAGCGAAGGATATGGCCAGGATACCGACAAGATATCGACGCGTGATCTGCCACGGCAGTCCGTACGAACTCCAGTCCGGACGCGTGATGTGGCGGGAGTACTTCCAAAACTCGTAGCCGGCCCAAAATATGGTGGTTATGGTGAGCTGTGCCGCGACGGTCAGCGAAATGGCGGACGAATGTCTCCACGCATAGTACACGTAAAGAAACATGAGGAATGGTGCACCTTCGTAGAAGAGCGCAAGTCCCACCCATCGATAGAGAGCGGCAGGTCCGGGGGCCGTATCGGTGCTCATCTTGCTCTTAAAGCCCAGGTCTCCGACAAGCATTGCGCCGAGAGCGCATAGAGCAACGATAAGAGCTTCACTATCAAAATTGAGGATTATGATGCTTGCTGATGTTAGCGTCAGCCCGCCCCAAAGGGACAGGCGTCGTTTGCCGACGGCGTTCGGCGCCACACGAGGCGCCGATCCTGTAGAATCGATTTGAAGATCAGCAAGGTCGTCGATCAAGCCAAGCAGAACAAAAAGCAGATAGAAGCTCGTCAGCGCGGGAAGTAGGGAAATCAGGCGCGAATGGTAGCTCGATGCATGGTCGAAAACGAAGACCAGTGTCGCGAACGTAGCGGTAAGAGACCCCAGCGCCCGTAAGCCGAATTTGTAGAACACGTACCGCTTGAGCAGACTGGCTGAGTTCACAACATCTACGCTGATTTTGCGTAGCTGGGCAATCGCTGCAATGTCGCTCATTGAACGTCACCGGTTTGATGCGCACCGAGATGCCGAGGGCAAGTGGCCGTTCAAAGTGCGAACGATAGCTGCCGTTGCAATAAAACCGAGGGTTGTTTGCAGGACTACAGCATTCTCATCGCAACCTTGTCAAGTGAACGGTAACTTAATCCGGGCAGAATACAGAAGGATGTCACTCGCGATCCGGTTCGTCTGGCTAAGGACGTTACAAGAATCTCTGGCTGCCGTGGAACGTCATGATGACGTGGCAGTCTGCTGCCAACGTAGAACAGTGGACCCCAGATGCGATTGATGACGCGCTGCGTCCGCAGGGGCCGGCGGCGGTTGGAGGTGCGCAGCATCCATAGAGGCCCCGCCGGTGCGCGCCAAGGCGCAAGTACTTCGAATCGGCCGGTGCGCCGGCCTTAATGGAAGAGCCACGCCGGCCACCAGCTGATGCCAAACCCGTTCGCGATCAATGTGGCCGACGCGTGCGCGCCTTCGCAAACGTGCTTGGGCTTCGGTGCGACGCGAACGAGCCCTTTGCCGCGCCGGTCGGCGAGCGCCAGGTCAGGATCTGGCCGCTCGCGGGATTGTGGAAGCCGACGGGGTCATGCGTGGACAGCTTGTAGGAAGCCGACGGCGTGCCACGTGCGTCCAAATAGGCGGGCGAGGCGCAAGCCATCCACGCGCACGCGTCCGCCGTCGCGCGCGGCTTCGCCTAGAGCGGATTGGACGCGGGCGAGGCTTTGCTCAATCTGCTGCGCTACCGCGTTCATGCGCAATATGAGGACGGCTTCGACGCCACGCCTTGCTCCGGCAGAGAAGCCTTGAACGAACGCTATCGACCGGCATTCCGGCGTCTCGCGGCTGGCAAGCCGCTCCTGCGGATCTCTTCCGGGCCGGCCCTGGCGAGCCTGGTCGGCGCGCAAGGCGAACGCTGGGACGAAGTGGCGATCGATGAATACGGCGATTTCGCCACCTTCCGCTAGATCGTCGACACCGAGATCTACCGGCGCGAAGCCGCCCCGCGTCGCCACGCGGTGCTTACGGATTTCCGGTTGCTAGCGCTCGTCAAGGCCATGTGAGCGCATCAAGGAGTCGCCGGGCCAGTTTGGGTCATGCTTCCAAATCCCTTTGCAGAACAGTGAAGCCGTTTTGCCCCAAAAAAATCCCTAACGCTCTGATCTGGATGGCTTTCCCGGCTTCCCTAGGGAGCGCCATTCCCGGCGCTCAACCCTCAATCTCTGACCCTCGCGACGCGGCTCCTCAGCCTCGCGGCGCGTTTCCGCGTCCGAGCTTTGCTCTCAGGCACACGCCCTTCCAAGAGAAGGGCGCAGGGAAGGCCGGGTGCAGGCCGCACCCATGGCCCGCCTGCAGAAAGAAAAGCAGGCGGCAGTCACCACAGGATTGGCCGAACAACCGGCCTTCCCTGCGCGATGGGTCTTACGGCTGCTCCGTGCTCTCCCAGGGGACCGGGCTTGCTTGCCCCCGTCATCGGGATGTCGCCGACCAAGACACCAGCGTCGGGGTGTCGGGACCACACGGCTTGACCGTCCGTCCGAGGTTCGTTCGTCCGCACGCGAAACGCGCACTGCGACCCCAGCCGGCCACCGCATCTCCCGCTCCACGGTCCGTGACGATCGCGAAACGCCCCTTCAGTGAGCGGAAGACGGCGGGGAGGATCGATCTGATTTGCCCGACGACACAAGGCCGGAGTTGCCCGACGGAATGCGACAAACTGGCACGACGGGCAGTTTGGGGCGTGGGCAATCATAAAATAAAGAATCGATCGTTCCTTCAGGCAATTGACTGACATGGTGATCGCGCACAATCGTTTGATATTGACCATGCTAGGTCCGTTGGCTGATTTTGAGCAAAAATTGATTCGGATTGATGCTGGAGAGGCATGCGAGTGGGCAAAGCCAAGGGCGCGCGGCTGTTGATGGAGCGCACTTGGCGCATCAAGCAGCCAACGGTTAATGAGTTTTCCCAATGACGATGATCGCAGCCGAACGCCAGCTGGAAGAAGCGCTTGTCGCAAAGCTGCGCGACCTCAAATATGAGTATCGCCCGGATATTCGCGACCGTTCCACCCTTGAGAAGAACTTCCGTGAGAAGTTCGAAGCGCTCAATAGTGTTCGCCTCACCGACGCCGAGTTTGCGCGCCTTATCGACGAGATCGTCACGCCGGATGTCTTCACCGCCGCCCGAACACTTCGCGAGCGAAACAGCTTCATTCGCGATGACGGCACGCCGCTAAACTACACCCTCGTGAACATCAAAGACTGGTGTAAGAACACATTCGAGGTCGTCAATCAGCTCCGCATCAATACAGACAATAGCCATCATCGCTACGACGTCATACTTCTGATCAACGGCGTCCCAGTCGTTCAAATCGAGCTAAAAACGCTCGGGATCAGTCCCCGGCGGGCGATGGAGCAGATTGTCGACTACAAGAACGATCCCGGCAACGGCTACACCAAGACGCTTCTCTGCTTCCTCCAGATCTTCATCGTAAGCAACCGCGACCGAACCTACTACTTCGCAAACAATAACGCTCGGCATTTCGCCTTCAATGCCGAAGAACGCTTTCTGCCCGTCTATGAATTCGCTGACGTCGACAACAAAAAAATCACGCACCTCGACGCCTTTGCCGAGACATTCCTCGTCAAATGCACACTTGGCCAGATGATCAGCCGCTACATGGTGAGTGTCGCCGGTGAGCAAAAGCTCCTGATGATGCGGCCGTATCAAATCTATGCGGTGAAGGCCATTGTAGACTGCATCAACCAGAATTGCGGCAACGGCTATATCTGGCATACCACAGGCAGCGGCAAGACACTCACCTCCTTCAAGGCCTCAACCCTCCTCAAGGACAATCCCGACATTGAGAAATGCCTCTTTGTCGTGGACCGCAAGGACCTCGACCGGCAGACTCGCGAGGAGTTCAACAAATTCCAAGAGGGGTGCGTCGAGGAAAACACCAATACCGCCTCCCTCGTGCGCCGTCTCCTCTCAGACGACTACGCCGACAAGGTCATCGTCTGCACCATTCAGAAACTCGGCCTCGCGCTGGACGAAAACAGCAGGCGCAACAAGCAGCAAAGAAAGGACGGCAGACAGACCTTCAAGGAGCAGCTTGAGCCGCTTCGCGACAAGCGCATCGTCTTCATCTTCGATGAGTGCCATCGCTCCCAGTTCGGCGAGAATCATAAAGCCATCAAGGAATTCTTCCCCAAGGCCCAGCTGTTCGGCTTCACCGGTACGCCGATATTTGAACAAAATGCCAGCCGCGTGAAGGTCGAGGATCAACAGGCCTCGTTTCAGACGACCAGCGAGCTCTTCCAGAAGCAGCTCCACGCGTACACGATCACGCACGCCATCGAGGACGCAAATGTTCTCCGATTCCATGTCGATTTCTTTAAGCCGGAGGGCAAGAAGCTGCCCAAGCCAGGCGAGCCGCTCGCGAAAAAGGCTGTTATCGAGGCCGTCCTCGCCAAGCACGACGCCGCGACCGGTGGGCGCAGATTCAATGCCCTGCTCGCCACCGCGTCCATCAATGACGCCATTGAATACCACAGCCTGTTCACCGAGCTGCAGGCAGAAAAACAAAATGCCGATCCTAATTTCCTGCCGCTGAATATCGCTTGCGTCTTCTCTCCTCCCGCCGAGGGCGATCCCGATGTGAAGCAGATTCAGGAAGACCTACCGCAGGAACAGGAGGACAATGCTGTCGAGCCGGAGAAGAAGAAGGAAGCCCTCAAGGGCATCCTCGCCGACTACAACACCCGTTACGGCACCAATCACAGCATCGGCGAGTTTGACCTCTACTATCAGGACGTGCAAAAGCGCATCAAAGACCAGCAGTGGCCCAATGCCGACTTCCCTCACGCGCAAAAAATCGACATTACCATCGTCGTGGACATGCTGCTCACGGGCTTCGATTCCAAATACCTGAACACGCTCTATGTGGACAAGAACCTCAAGCACCACGGCTTGATCCAGGCCTTCTCGCGCACGAACCGCGTGCTAAACGGCACCAAGCCCTACGGCAACGTTCTCGATTTCCGCCAGCAGCAGGAAGCCGTCGATGCCGCCATCGCCCTGTTCTCTGGAGGAAAGACCGGCGACAAAGCCCGCGAAATCTGGTTGGTGGACAAAGCCCCCGTTGTCATCCAGAAACTGGAAAGCGCTGTGCAGAAGCTGGAGCACTTCATGAAGTCCCAGGGGCTCGACTGCGCGCCCAAGGCCGTTCCCAATCTCAAGGGCGACGCCGCCCGTGCCGGCTTCGTCGACCGGTTCAAGGAAGTGCAGCGCCTCAAAACTCAGCTCGACCAATACACCGATCTCACCGAGGAGAACGCCGCCGCCGTTGAAAAGATACTGCCAAAGGAAAGCCTGCAGGGGTTCCGCGGTGCCTATCTGGAAACCGCGCAGCGGCTTAAGGCCCAGCAGGGCAAGGGCACGGACAAACCTAGTCAGGAGGTAGACCAGCTCGATTTCGAGTTCGTCCTCTTTGCATCCGCCATCATCGACTACGACTACATTATGGGCCTCATCGCCCGGTTCTCCCAGCAGGCACCGGGCAAGCAGAAGATGAGCCGCGAGCAACTCGTCGGCCTCATCCAGTCCGACGCCAAGTTCATGGACGAGCGCCAGGACATCGCCGCCTACATCGGCACGCTAAAGGCGGGCGAAGGCCTCAGCGAAAAAGCCATCCGCAACGGCTACACCCGCTTCAAAGCTCAAAAGGAAGCGGCGGAATTGGCCGGTATCGCCAGCAAGCACGGCCTACCCACCGCCGCCCTGCAAGCCTTCGTGGACGGCATCCTGCAACGCATGATCTTCGATGGCGAGGAGCTCACCGACCTGATGGAGCCGCTTGGCCTGAATTGGAAAGCCCGCCGCGTGAAGGAACTGGACCTGATGACCGACCTCCTACCCCTACTCACCAAACGTGCGGGGGGGCGCGACATCTCTGGACTGAGTGCGTATGAGCAATAAGGCGAAAACCACGGCCATGACAAACGACCCCAAACCCGCGTTGACGCCCAAGCTGCGCTTCCCGGAGTTTCGAGATGCAGAGGGGTGGGACGCGGACCAACTCGGAGAAGTGGCGGATTTTGTGAGCGAGAAAATCCCCCTCGGGCAAATCACATTAGCGAGCTACGTCAGCACTGAAAACATTCTCGCAGACTTCGGTGGAGTCACCTGCGCTTCGAAGCTTCCAACTACGGGCTCGGTCACTCGATACAGACCCAATGACACCTTGGTCTCCAACATTAGGCCCTACTTGAAGAAGGTCTGGGTCGCAGACAAAGAAGGCGGCGCATCGAACGATGTGATTGTCATCAGGGCGAAGCAGCCATTGCTAAAGCAATACTTATCTTGTCTGTTGAAGAATGATGCTTTCATCAACTATGTGATGACCGGGGCAAAGGGTGTGAAGATGCCGCGGGGCGATGTTGGCTCGATGAAGGAGTATCCAACATTCTACCCATCCAAGCCCGAACAACAAAAGATCGCCGACTGCGTCACCTCCGTTGACGAGTTGATTGTCGTCCAGACGGGAAAATTGGACGTGCTTAAGGCCCACAAGGATGGGCTGATGCAGCAGCTTTTCCCGCGCGAAGGCGAAACCAACCCCCGTATACGCTTCCCCGAATTTCAAGGGAGTTGGAGTGGCGGTCAGCTCGAATCTCTTTGTGTCAGCATTTCATCTGGCAACGATCAGCGAAAAGCGGACGGTGAGTTCGACTTATATGGTTCGACCGGTGTTATCGGTAAGACGGCACGGGCCAGTTACCATGTGCCGCACATTCTTGTTGCGAGAGTCGGCGCCAATGCTGGCCATTTGACCAGAGCGGCGGGCCAATTTGGCGTTACCGACAACACGTTGGTCATCAGCCTTAAATCATCAGTAAATATGGATTTTGTCTATTATTATTTGGAGAACAAAAACATCAACAAATTAATCTTTGGTTCAGGGCAGCCATTGATAACCGGGACAATTTTGAAGAATTTGCAGGTGTTCCTTCCCAGTTCACTTGAACAGCGACGCGTTGCCGGCTGCCTCGCCGCCCTCGACGACCTCATCGCCGTGCAGACCCAAAAGGTCGAAGTCCTCAAGGCCCACAAGAAGGGGTTGATGCAGGAGTTGTTTCCTTCGATGGAGGACGCCTGAGCTATGCCCGATGCGTCCTTCCCCGATCTGCTCTCGCTGGCGCAGCACCTCCGGACCGAGTTGCAGGCGAAGAAGTCCGTCCTGATTTACGCGTATAACGGCACGGGCAAGACGCGACTTTCGACCGAGTTCAAGAACCTCGGCAAAGTGGTGAGCGCCGAAGGCGAGACGACAGAGCAGGATACGCTCTACTTCAACGCCTTCACCGAAGACCTGTTTTCCTGGGACAACGATCTCGCAAACGACCGCGAGCGAGTGTTGAAGATCAACAGCGACTCGCGCTTCTTCGCCGGGTTGGGCGAGCTGGAAATGGACAACCGTATCCGCCCGCTGCTCAATCGTTATGCCGATTTCGACTTCAAGATCGATACGATTGCGTGGGAAGTCAGTTTTTCGCGCAATGTCGAAGCAGCTGGCGCGACGACAACGGTGGACGACATCAAGG
Source organism: Bradyrhizobium sp. SZCCHNS2022 (assembly GCF_032377575.1). Classification (NCBI taxonomy): domain Bacteria; kingdom Pseudomonadati; phylum Pseudomonadota; class Alphaproteobacteria; order Hyphomicrobiales; family Nitrobacteraceae; genus Bradyrhizobium; species Bradyrhizobium sp. SZCCHNS2022. The sequence goes on from NZ_JAUHHZ010000001.1 coordinate 6,964,522, forward strand.
TTTCCCGTGGCGAAGAGAATATCTTCATCTGGTGCTTTTTCCTGGCGATCGTGCAACTCGTTCTCGATGGCGCCGAGGCGTACAAGTGGGTGAAATACGTCTACATCGACGACCCGATCTCGTCGCTCGACGAAAACAACGCGGTGATGGTCGCACATCACCTGGCGCAGATGCTGAAGGACGCGCCTGACCGGTTGCGGGTGGTCGTGTCGTCGCACCATGTGCTGTTCTTCAACGTCCTGTGCAACGAGATGAAGAAACCTCGTAAGTACTTCCTGACCCGCCAAAGCCAGGCCGGCGGCCACGCGTTTGCGGTCCGTGAGACCGACAGCACACCGTTCCTGTATCACTTGGCTTCGCTCGTTGAATTGCATGAAGCACAGAAAGCCGGAGCGCTCTACACGCACCACTTCAACATGCTGCGCCGGGTGATGGAGCAAACTGCCTGCTTCTTCGGGTATGCCAAATGGGACGAATGCATCAAACCCGAAGCCGACGACCCGAACCAGACAGTCTACAAGCGGGTGATCGACCTGATGAGCCACGGCGACTACTCGTTGTACGAACCGCGCGAGATGATGCCGGAGAACAAGGATCACTTGCGCAGGGTGCTGAAGCAGTTCGTCTCGCTCCACCCGTTCAATCAGGCTCTATTCCCAGAGGATACGAAATAACACACTATGAACGACCTCAACCAAAAGCAGCTCGGTAAGACTCTCTGGAATATCGCCGATCAATTGCGCGGCGCAATGAACGCGGACGATTTCCGTGACTACATGCTGTCCTTCCTCTTTTTGCGCTATCTTTCGGACAATTATGAAATGGCGGCGAAGAAGGAGTTAGGAAAGGATTATCCCGATTATCCTATTGACGTGCTGCTAAAAACTGGGGCAGGTACGCCTCTGCAAGCTTGGTATCAGGAAAATCCGAACGACGTCGCGGAATTTGAAAAACAGATGCGCCGGAAGGTGCACTACGTCATCCAGCCGCAGCATCTCTGGAATAACATCGCCAATCTGGCCCGCACCCAGAGCGATGACTTACTTATGACGCTGCAGGACGGGTTCAAGTATATCGAAACCGAATCGTTCCAGAGCGCATTTCTTGGCCTGTTCTCTGAGATTAACCTGTACTCGGAAAAATTGGGAAGAACTCAGGCCGATAAGAACAGGAAGCTCTGTTCAATCATAGCAGAAATCGCCAAAGGGCTGGCGGAATTCTCCGCCGACGTTGATGCCCTGGGCGATGCCTACGAATATCTCATCGGTCAGTTTGCGGCCGGCTCTGGCAAGAAGGCGGGCGAGTTCTACACCCCGCAGCAAATTTCCGACATTCTCTCCGCGATCGTGACGCTCGACAGCCAAGAGCCCAGGATGGGCAAGAAAGACCGCCTTGCCAGTGTGCTGGACTTCGCCTGCGGTTCCGGCTCTCTGCTGCTCAACGTGCGCAAGCGAATGGGGCCGCACGGCATCGGCAAGATCTACGGGCAGGAAAAGAACATCACCACCTATAACCTCGCCCGCATGAACATGCTGCTGCACGGGGTGAAGGACACCGAATTCGAAATCTACCACGGCGACACGCTGGACAACGACTGGGACATTCTGCGCGAGCCGAATCCTGCCAAGAAACCCACGTTCGACGCCATCGTCGCCAATCCGCCCTTCAGCTACCGATGGGATCCGACCGAAGCAATGGGCGACGACGTACGGTTCACGAATTATGGACTGGCTCCCAAATCTGCAGCTGATTTCGCCTTCTTGCTGCACGGCTTTCACTTCTTGAAAGATGAAGGCGTGATGGCGATCATCCTGCCCCATGGCGTGCTCTTCCGTGGCGGCGCCGAAGAGCGCATCCGTATCAAGCTGCTCAAGGACGGCCACATCGACACCGTGATCGGACTCCCCGCCAACTTGTTCTATTCCACCGGTATCCCGGTCTGCATTCTCGTGCTTAAGAAGTGTAAGAAGCCCGACGATGTGCTCTTCATCAACGCTGCCGATCACTTCGTGAAAGGCAAGCGCCAGAATCAACTTACAGACGAACACATCGCCAAGATTATCGACACCTACCAGTTCCGCACGGAAGAGGATCGCTACTCTAAGCGCGTCGGCATGGAGTTGATCGCCAAGGAAGGCTACAACCTCAATATCTCCCGCTACATCAGCACTGCCGAAACGGAAAACGAGATCGATCTGTCGGCCACGCATAAAGAGTTGGTTGAGATCGAGAAGCAGATTCGAGAGTCAACGGCGAAGCACAATGCGTTTCTGAAGGACCTTGGGCTTCCGCTATTGCCGGTGTCGGAAGAGTAGCCATCCACTCGCGCCGCCTACTGCACCCTCACCACCAACCCCAACGGCCCCCGAAACCCAAACCCATGCCACCGCACGCTGGCCGCATCCACCAGCTCCATCCGCGGAAACCGCTCGAACAGCATCGGCAGCAGGATCGCGCCGACGGTGCGGCGGGAGAGGTGGGCGCCGGCGCAGTGGTGGGGGCCGTTGCCGAAGGCCTGGTGGGGGTTGGGGTCGCGCAGCGCGTTGGTGTGCTCGCCGTCGGTGAACAGCTCCTCGTCGCGGTTGCCGAAGGCCGATGGTCATCACGGTGTCGCCCTTCGGGATCAGGCAGCCGCGGATCTCGGTGTCCTCCATCACCAGGCGTGAGCTCGCCTGGATCGGTGTCACCCGGCGCACGCGGTCCTCGAAGGCGGAGCGCCATTTGTCCGGCACCTTGACGGGTGACGGTGCGCGAAACCTGCGAGCCGCGGGCGAGGACAGTCTCCAGATCAATCCCCGATGCCTCTATCTCCTTTGCGCCGGCGCTCCACTCACGGAGGAAACGGGAGGCCCGGAGCGGCCCGGCATGCACGATATGTTGCCGACGGTGTTGGGGCCGTACTGGACGAAGCCGGTCGCCGTGGTCGGCGAATGCGGCGCCGAGATCGGCAGATAGACGTAGCACACGGTGCCATCGACGGGATCACGCAGCCGCTGGATCACGGTGTCCTGCAGCGGGCCGGAGAACTGCCGTTCGAGAATCATTTTCGGCAGGTTGGTCCATTGCAGCGATGGCTGGAATTGCGGTGCGGCCGGTTGCGGTGGTTGGGCAGGGACCTGCGCCTGCATGGGAGCCGGCTGTTGCTGGGCGGTTGCGGGCTGCGGCAGGGCGGCGATGACCAGCGGACCTGCCGCGGCTCGCATCAACCAGCGGCACAAGGCCGCCAGCGTGGTGCGGGACCGAGGGCGCTCCCGGTCGCGGCGGTCGGTCGGCCGCGTCGGCATCAGAACTCCACCGCCACGCCGCCGCGGCCGACATGCTCGTTGCCGCCGCCATTGGAATAGCTGCCATAAATCAGTGTGGGAATGCCGAGGTTCAGCCGATGCGACACGCCGATGCTGACGCCGGTCTCGCCACGGTAGTAGCCGGTCCCGACGGCGACCGACGTCTTGCCCGGCGCCGACGGCATCAGCACCGGTGCCACCGCGACGGCGGCGACGATGCCGCGCCGCGCCTCGCGGCGCGTGTCGGTGATCTCGTTCTGCAGGCCCGCCGCGACCGACTGCAGCTGCCCGACGTTGACGGCGTCGGTCTGGCTGATGCCGGCGGCGACATTGGTCAGCCGACGCTCGTTTCCAGCAGAGCCGAACGACACCGTGTTGGCGACCGTGTTGGTCGATCCCGATCCGATGGCGACGGCATTCGCTGCCGTGGCGGACGCATTCGGACCGATGGCGGTGGCCAGCGAGCCGGTCGCCACGGCGCCGTCGCCATAGGCTGCGCCGCCATTGGCCGCCGAGGCGGCAGCGCCGACCGCGACCGAGCCGGTGGCCACGGCGCCGGTGCCGATCGCGATGGCATTGACGCCGGTCGACGCCGCGTCGAGCCCGACCGCGATCGATCCCGATTGCGTCGCCTGGGCGTTGCCACCGATCGCGATTGCATCGGCGCCCGAGGCCGTTGCTGCCGCAGCCGTGCTGTTGATCTTGGTGTAGCGTCCGGCCTGCGAGATGCCGCTGATGGTCGCGCTGAGCGCGGCAATGTCGGTGGTGTTGGTGGCGACCTGGCCGGACAGCGACGCGATCTGCTGGTTGGTGGCATAGAGCTGGCTGCCGTTGACCGCGTCGGTGCTGGTTGCATTCAGCGCGCCGGCGGCGACGCCGGTGACGGTGCGATTGCCGGAGCTGCCGGCGACGCTCACCGTCGTGCCGTCCGTCGCGCCACCGACGCTGATGATCCGGGTCGCGGCGTTCTGCTGCACCAGGCCGATCGCGCCGCTGTTGAGCTGGGTCTGCAGGTTGGCGATGCTGGCCGCGTTGGCGGTCAGCGCGCTGTCGACCGCGCCCAGCGCGCCCCCGACATTGTCGTAGGCGACGCTCTGGATGATGTAGCTCGGCATCGTCAACTGCCCGTTGGCGTCCACCCCGGCGTTGCCGCCGAAGGCCGCGGCGACGCGCTGGTTCGCCGTCATCAATTGGCCGCCGTTGATCGCGTCGGTGCTGTTGGCGGCGATCGTGCCTGCGGCGAGGTTGACGATCCTGCGCTCGCTGCCGACGCTTCCGACCGACACGGTGTCGGCGATATCCGCCACGGAGTTCGCGCCGAGCGCAACCGAATTGGTGGCGATCGCGACGGAGTAGGAGCCGATCGCCGTGCTTTCGTTCACGGTCGCCCTGGCGCCGATGCCGAGCGCCGTGCTGTATTCGCCGTCCGCCCTGGTGCCCGCGCCGAGCGCCGTGCTCGCCAGGGCGATCGCCCTGCTGGCCTGCCCGATCGCCGTGCTCGTGTTGCCGCTCGCCGTGCTGTGGTCTCCGATCGCCGTGCTTCCGTCATCTGTGGCCGCGCTGGCGACGCCGTTGGCCGTGCTCTGGAGGCCGCTCGCAACGCTGGAAAAGCCGGTGGCCGTGCTGGCGTAGCCGCTCGCCGTGCTGCTGTTGCCGGTCGCCGTGCTGTAGTCGCCGCTCGCCGTGCTGCCGATGCCAGTGGCCGTGCTGCTGAGGCCGGTCGCCGTTTGTGCCTGAGCAGGCGCCGTCAACAGCGCGGCGATCGCAATGGCGGCGCAGCATGCAAAGCCCGCTTGCGGGTGGACGCTCCATGCTGCAAGCCGCAAAGCGAGCGGTCTGCCGGCCGGCAGGCGACGACACCGCCGCCGCAATCGGCGCGCATCGGCCGCACGATCGTCCAACATGATACGAACCTGGATCATACGAACCTGAACCTCCATCCGGATCAGCCGGGACATGCGTCGCCAAATGATGCGCCGGAAAGGCAGCAGCGCGCCGGTTCGTCCCTTGCACCCGGAGGCTCGTGCTCAACTCAGTGCACGGAGAACGTCAGATAGCCTAACGTACGGTGTTACCCGTGACTGTGACTTCAAGGTAACTTTCAGACACAAATATCGTAAGGTTGTAAATCTATTCATTGCAACCTCATTCCTGCGCCCAACGACGCGTCGCGCGTCATGGTGCTGTCCATCGGAGGTCAAGGCGCTGGCCAAGCAGACGGCGAAAGCGACGGGCGAGACCGCGGCCCCGGTTGCGATGGCCTGGCACGCGAGGAGCGTGCAGGAGGGGGCGATCTCAGGGGATGCAGCTTGCGCGCTCGTCCCGATCCTACTACAGCCGCACCGGCAAATTGAGCGGCCCCCGAAACCCGAACCCGTGCCACCGCACGCTCGCCGCATCCACCAGCTCCATCCGTGCAAACCGCTCGAACAGCATCGGCAGCAGGATGGCGCCGACGGTGCGGCGGGAGAGGTGGGCGCCGGCGCAGTGGTGGGGGCCGTTGCCGAAGGCCTGATGGGGGTTGGGGTCGCGCAGCGCGTTGTAGCGCTCGCCGTCGGTGAACAGGTCCTCGTCGCGGTTGGCGGAGGCCTGGATGGTCATCACGGTGTCGCCCTTCGGGATCAGGCAGCCGCGGATCTCGGTGTCCTCCATCACCAGGCGTGAGCTCGCCTGGATCGGCGCCACCCAGCGCACGCCTTCCTCGAAGGCGGAGCGCCATTTGTCCTGCGCGCGCACGGCCTCCAGCTGGTCCGGGTTGGTCAGCAGGCCGTAGAGGATCGTCAGCAGCGCGTCGCGCGGCTCGTTGATGCCGCCGCCGATCGCGATCTTGATGTTGGCGATGATCTGGCTGTCGGGGATGGGGTTCTTGGCGTTGACCATGAAGGACAGCGCGGAGGAATCCGGCGCGGCCTTCACGCGCGCCATGTTGGCGCGGATGCAGCGGTCCATCTCGGCATTGGCAACGTCGGTCGCGTCGAACGGGCCGGGCGTCCAGCCGAAATTGCCGGCGCCGTCGATCAGCGCCTGCGACCAGCGCTGCATGTCGTCGTCGCTGGCGTCGGGAATGCCCATGACATGTGCGAGGATGCGCGCGGCCAAGGGGCCGGCGAGCGCGGGGAACAAATCGACGACCTCGCCACGCGGCAGCCGGTCGAGATAGTCCGAGGCGAGCTTGGCGTAGAGCGGCTCCCAGACGGCTTCGATCGTCTTCGGCATCAAGGCCGGCATCATCGCCATGCGCTCGGCGCGGTGCTCGTCGTGATCCTTGCGCATCAGGGTATGCGCGAGGAAGGCGCGCTTCATCGGCGTGTTCGGATCGTCGGACGAGAACAGCGCCGCATTGTCCTTCACATATTTGGTGTCGGCCGCCTTGGTGAGGAACGTCCGGCCCACCGACTTGACCCGCAGCACCGGCGCCTCGCGCCGCAGCCGCTGATAGATCGGGTAGGGATCGCGCGCGAGCTCCGCGATGGTGATGGTCTCGTCCAGGGGAGCCAGAGTTGGAGCCACGGTCGCGGTCGGCATGGGGCGCTCCTGTCGGGATGCGGGCCAGCGCGTATCTCATGTGAGGATAGTGGCGGCGGCGCGACCGTGCAATCCTGGCCGGACGCGCGCCGCAGCGGTCGGCCGGCTTGCCGGAGCCGTCGGCCGCGTCGCGGCGGAGCGGCCTGAGCCGGGGCGCCCGGCGTTTCGTCGCGCACGCGCCTCCGCAGAGGCGCATGCGTGACGGAGCCGTCGACGGACTCGCGCGGGCCTACGGGCAGAACCAGGCCGGGCCGATCTGCATGCAGCCGCGGCGGTGATGGTCGTGCGGGCGGTAGCGGTAGCGATGCCAGCCGGACGGCGGGCCATGACGCCGCTCGTAGCCGCGATGATGGTGGCGGCGCTGCTCGTGCTGCCAGCGGCCGTCGCGGTCGCGGTGATCGCGCTGCGCAAGGCGCATCGGCGACGCCGCCGTTTCGCTTTGCGTGGTGGCGGCGGCCATGGGCGCTGCGGAGGCTCCGACGGTGCCGACGAGAAGAATGGCGGACAGGGCCGCGATGGTTGCTCGCATGGGGAACTCCAGTTCGTTGTCGGGGAAGAGGTGAGGCGGTCGCCGGGGAGGCGCGCAGGGATTCGGCGCCGTGGCAGCGAGGCGCTGTCGTTCCGGCTTCCGCGTCGTGTGGGAGGGCAACGGTTGGGCACAGCGGCCGTTCCCGGCGGGGCGAGCCGCGCAGGCGCGTCAAACTGTCCTGCTCGAACAGGCTTGCCAAACGTCTTGCGCCGGCTCGGCGGAGCGATGATGGTGACGTTGAGGAAACGGCGGGCGCGGCGGCGGATCACGCTGCGCTGATCCGCCCTACGGGCTGTCGCTCGGATGAAGCTTCGGTGGGGCGCTCGCGGGCTTGATCGTCAGTAGCGGCCGCCGCTGCGTTCCTGCTGCTTGATCCAATCCGACAAGGTCTGCTTGGGGGCTGCTCCCGCGGCGGGGCGCTGTGGCTTTGCCGCGCCGGAGCGGCCGCCTCCGCCGGTCGACCCCGCATGCGGACGCATCGCTGCATGGGCACCGGGGCTGCCGCGCGAGGCCGCGGCCAGCTTGTCCGCCTCCTCCTTCTCCAGCCGCAGCTTGCGCAGCCGCTCCATCTTCTCGCGTTCCGGATCGGGCGGCGGCGGCGGCAGCTCGCGCTGGCGGGCCTCCTCGGCCGAGATCAGCAGCGCCTTGACGGCGGCTTCGCCGAGCGCCTTGCAGGCTTCGAGGCGGTGCAGGCCTTCGACCAGGACAAAATGGTCCTTGTCGCGGCGGACGAGGATCGGCTCGCGCTGGCCGGACTCCAGGATGCTCTCGGCCAGCGCGTCGACCACGTCCTGCTTGAGCGCTTTGCGCTTCTTGTCGGGAACGTGGATCTTGTCGATGGGGAAGCTTTCCGGGGCGGACACTGGCGATACTCCGTCTTGCGTGCGCGGGCGTGATGCGGCGGTCGGACAGTTGCGATCGCCGATACGGAGGCGGGCACGCGAGGATACAATAGGGACATTCCGCCGCGCATCGCAAGCCGCCTCGCGGCGGTGTGTTGGGCGCCGCTTTCTCGTCCGCACTCCGTCATTCCGGGCTCGCGCTGCGCGCGCTCCGGAATGACGACGTGCTATGTGGCGGGCTCGGAGTTCCCAAGTTGGCGGCGATCGGGCGATTGTCGATCACCCGCCGAAAGTCGCTCTGAGATCATGCGACACTGCTATGTTGCATCGCCTCATACAGGAGATGTCGCGATGAAGATACGCATGCTGGTTGCCGCGCTGGCCTTCGCTTTGCCTCACGTGACCTACGCCCAGGACGCGCCGGTCGAGGAGCAGCTCGTCAATGCCATGAACAAGGTGTTCGGCGTCCACGCCGGCTTTCGCGCCAATCACGCCAAGGGCGTGGTGGTCGAAGGCAAGTTCAAGCCGTCCACCGAGGCGGCGGGCCTGAGCAAGGCGGTGCTGTTCAGCGGCGGCGAGATCCCGGTGACGGTGCGGTTCTCGAATTCCACCGGCGTGCCGAACCTGCCGGACGGGTCCGACGACGCCAATCCGCACGGCATGGCGGTGAAGTTTCATCTCCCCGGCGGCAGCGACATGGACATCGTGATCAACTCGCTGAAGTTCTTTCCGGTGGCGACCGCGGAGGAGCTGCGCGATCTGTTCCTGGCGATCGCCGACAGCGGGCCGGGCGCGGCCAAGCCGACCAGGCTCGATCAGTTCGTGGCCGGCCACCCGTCCGTGCCGGCGGCGCTCGGCACCATCGCGACGCCCGAGAGCCTGGCCAGCGAGGCCTATTTCGGCGTCAACGCCTTCGTGCTCGTCAACAAGGCCGGCGAGAAACAGGCGGTGCGCTGGCAGATGCTGCCGGAGAAGGTCGTGCATCTCGACAAGGCCGAGGCCGCCAAGCGCGCGCCGGACTTCCTGATGGCCGAGCTGCCGGCGCGGCTGAAGCAGGGGCCGGTCGTGTTCCGCTTCAAGGCGCAGCTGGCGGCCGAAGGCGATTCCACGAAGGATCCGTCGAAGCCGTGGCCGGATGACCGCAAGCTGGTCGAGCTCGGCACGCTCACGATCGACAAGGCGGTCGCCGACAGCGACGCGGCACAGAAGACGCTGTTGTTCCTGCCGGGCCAGCTCACCGACGGCATCGAAACGTCGGACGATTCGATGATCGACATCCGCAACGGCGCCTACGCCATCTCGTTCTCGCGGCGCAATCCCTGAGCCTCATGCGGTGCGCCTGGCCAGCCGCGACCTCCGCGGCCGCCCATCGCGCACCGCGCTCCGGCGCCCATGCGGCGTCAGCCGGATTGTCGACGTCACCATGCCTTCATTGCTGATGAGTTGCCGCTGCGGCGGCTGCTTGTCGCCGCATTCGCGCTGATTGCGGCAAGGCGCGCCGTGTTTTCTCCCGATCGATGGCGCCGCATGTGTGGGAGCGCCGCGCCGATGCGCGGACGCGCTACGCCGGTCAACGGCCGTGACGGTGCGAGGCGCCATCGAAATGCGGCGGACGGCACGACGCATCGACACCACGAGGCGTGCAATCAACGCGTGCAACGAATCGCGCGGCACGCAAGGCGCTCGCGCGCGGCGTGAGCGCGATGTCGTCAAACCCCTTCTGGCAAGGCGCCGCACGACATCGCGCCGCGCATGTTCGTGCACGAACGTCGACGGCAACGGCATCGCGCGACGGCGGCGCCGCGCTCCCGCTTTGCGGCCTGCTTGTTTTCGCCAGAATCCTGCATCTTGCGTGCAACACTCAACAGTGAATTTTCATCGCGCTGGCGTCGCGATCTGCATTCCTTCCGAATGACATTTTTCAATTCAGTTCGCGACACATTCTGACCCTCCTGATGCGGCCGTCGTTTGTTGCGGCACGTGTTCAGGAGTTATGAGTTCGATGCGTCGCGTATTTGGCGTGTGTCTTTGTCTATCGACTTTCGCAGGAAGTACGTCATCGGTCTGGGCGACTGATCTCGCCCTGCCCCCACCGCTCCCGCCGCCCGACGTGTTCGCCTACAGGTGGAGTGGCTGCCATGCCGGCGCCAATGGCGGCATGGCGTGGTCGCGCCAGCAGCAGACCTGGAGCCAGGTCGCCAATGCCGGCGGGGCCGTGCAGCCGGTGGGCGCTGCGCCTGTCGGCAATGCGCCCGGCGCGAATCCGCCCGTTGCCAATCCGCCGGTCGTCAACCCGCCGCCGGTGGTCGCGAACCCCGTCCCGAAGCCGCCGCAGCCGAACAACCCCGGCGGGAACAATGGCGGCGGCAAGCCGCCGTACAAGCCCCCCTATAAGCCGCCGGTCTACGGCCATCACGGCGACAAGGGCTGGTGGCAGCCGGGCAAGTATCAGCACGACAACAACTACAAAGACCACAAATGGACCGAGCACGACCAGAAGCACGACAAGCCCGGCCATGATGATGGCTATCATTGGCCGAAGTTCGGGGCAAAGGATGGCTACAACAAGCACGCCGATCATGATTGGCCGTGGCAGACCAAGCCGGACAAGGACGACAAGTATAAAGACGACAAGCACGTCGCCGGCGGCTGGTCGCAGCTGCATTCGAACGGCTACTCGGACCGCTACGGCTGGCTGCGTCACGATGACGACGACAAGCACGGCGGCGGCTGGGGCAAGAAGGACAAGGACGGCGACCACGACAAGCAGGTCTTCGGCTGGTCGAAGCAGCCGTCGAAGGGCGAGTACGATCGTTATGCCTGGCTGAAGCCGGACAAGGACGACGACAAGAACCACAACGACAAGCACGGCGGCGACGGCTGGCAGAAGCAGACCGGCTACGACAAGCACGACAACGACGATTGGAAGAAGGACGGCTGGCAGAAGGACAAAGACAAGGACGACTGGAAGAAGCACGACGGCAAGCACGACCATCATGGCGGCTACAAGCCGCCGGTGAAGCCCGGCTGGCCGCCGAAAAATCCGCCGCCGAACAATGGCGGGGGCCAGCCGAACCCGCCGCCGCAGGGCAATAATGGCGGCGGCCAGCCGCAGAACCCGCCCGTCGTCGGTGGCGGCGGCGTGGCGCCGTTGCCCAACGTGGCGCTGCAGCTCCCGGCGGCGGTCTCCACCAACGGCAGCGATGCGATCGGCGGCATCCAGGTCGGCTGCGACTACCAGATCGACCGCCTCGTGCTGGGCGTCCAGGCGATGGCCGATCTCGGCATCATCAACGCGTCGTCCCCGCTCGGGCCGTCGCTGACGCTGGATACGCGGACGAGCAACCTCTACACCGCCACGCTGCGCGCGGGCTATCTGGTGACGCCGGAGATCCTGCTCTATGCGAGGGCCGGTGCGGCCTGGACGCGGACCCGCGTCGCGGTGGTCAACAATGCCACCGGCCAATCGGCGAGCGCGGCGTTCAACCGCACCGGATGGACGGTCGGCGCCGGCGTCGAGTGGATGTTCGCGCGCAACTGGTCGGCCTTCGCGGAATACGACTACGCCGATTTCGGCACCGCGACCGGCGTCGTGCCCGGCGCCGCCGCGATCACCGGCGGACCCAACGTCGTGAGCCAGAAGACCCAGATCCACACCGCGCTGGTCGGCATCAACTACCGCTTCGAGATGCTGTCACGCGGACGCTGAGACTCATCGTTCATCACGACAAGGCCGCCTGGTTCATCCAGGCGGCCTTCGTCGTCTTGTGGCGTCGTCTGCCCGCGAGGCTAGGCCACCCGGCGTTGCGGCATGGCGAGGCATGTTCGGACGCAGGCCCGCGCCAGCGTGTCGGTCGGGTCGAGCAGTCGCGGCTTCAACTCGCCCGTGACCGCGGCCAGCGCCAGCGGAATCTCGGTGCAGGCCATCGCCACCTGCGAGCAGCCGCCGGCCACCAGCGCCTGCGCCTCCCGGCTCAGGATCGTGGTCGCAGCGTCGACATCGCCGGCCTTCACGAGCCGAATGGCGCGCATCACCTCGGCCTGTCCACTGGCATCGGGCATCGCGCAGGAAAAGCCGCGCTTGGCGAGGCGGCGCTGATAGATGCCGGCGCGAACGGTGCCGTCGGTCGCCAGCACGCCGATCGTCGCGCCCTGCAGGCCGCGCTCGGCCAGGGCGTCGGCGAGCGCGTCGACGATGTGCAGGATCGGCACGGCGGTGCGCGCCTGCAATTCGCCGTGCCAATGATGCGCCGTGTTGCAGGGGATGGCGATGCAGGTCGCGCCGGAGCGCTCCAGCCGCTTCAGCGCGTCGAGCATCGCGGGGAGGGGATCGCAGCCTTGATCGAGGATCGCCGCGGTGCGGTCGGGCACGGACGTAGCCGAGCAGACCACCATCTCGATATGGTCCTGGTCGCAGGCCGCCGGCGTGTTCCGGATCACCTTGCCCATGAAATCAACCGTCGCCATCGGGCCCATACCGCCGAGAACGCCAAGCATCATCGTCTCATTTCCTCCCGTCCCGCTCATGATGCGGGATCGGCCTCGCCAGATCCAATGCCGAGACCGACAGCGCCATTCCAATTCGTCATAGTTTCGCCGGCGAGCTGCCGCGCGGCGCTCCAGACCCGCTCCACGATCGGGCGGGTGCGCCGGACGCTGCGATAGAGCCGGATGTCGAGCGGGATCTCCGGCCCGAGCAGGATCAGCGAGCCCTCGTCGAGATCCCGGGCGATCAGGCTGCGCGGCAGCCAGGCGAGGCCATGGCCTTCGAGTGCCATGAATCGGAGCGCGTCGGCCATCGCGTTCTCATTGGTATGCGCGACCTGCACCGGCGGCGCGCCGGCCTCGGCCTGGGCGAACTGGGCCTGTGCGAAGGTCGCGAGTCGTCCGAGGAACGAACTCGTGGCATAGCTCAGCAGCGGCAGCGGCGAGGTGTCGTCCTCGCCGCAGGCCAGCCGCGGACTGCGCGCCGCGACCAGGCTGTCGGTGCCGACCACGAGATGCGGATAGAGCTCCGGCTCCAGCGGGATCGGCACGTTGGGATGGTGGAAGGTGAGCAGGAAATCATAGCTGCCCTCGACGATGGCCTGCAGGCAGCTATGGAAATCGTCCGGCAGGAGCCGGCTGCCGACCTGTCCGACCTGCGCCTCGATGCTGCGAAACCAGCGCGGGAAGAAGCGCAGCGACAGCGTATGCAGCGCGGCCACCGAGACCATCTGCGTGGTCGGCCGCATGTTGGCCTGGAGCGACACGCGGCTGGCATGCAACATACGCACGGTCTCCTCGGCGGTCTCGAGAAACAGCCGGCCCTCCGCGGTCAGGGTCGTCGGGTAGCTGCTCCGGTCGATCAGCGACACGCCGAGCCAGAGCTCGAGCGCCTGGATGCGGCGGCTGAAGGCGGATTGCGTGACATGCCTCTCCTCGGCCGATCGCGAGAAGCTGCGGGTGCGCGCGAGGCTGAGAAAATCCTCGAGCCATTTCAATTCCATGATCCGACCTCGCATCCCCCCTGCGCCGGGGCGCGATCGAAAGAGGACGGGCGCATCGGCGGTCGCATGCCCGGTTGCAGTGCTTGATTTCATGCAAACTCGGAATGACGGGTGCGCACATAGCATTGGATCGTTGCCACGTCCTGAACAAAACATCCGCCGCATCCGGCCGCGAGCTGCGACGCACCGTCGCCGCGCGTCCGGCAACGACAAGGACCAGGGAGAGCCCATGCGTACGGAGCATGATCTGCTGGGGGACCGCGAGGTGCCCGCGGAGGCCTATTATGGCGTGCATACGCTGCGCGCAGCCGAGAACTTTCGCATCACCGGCATAGCGATATCGAGCTATCCGCAGCTGATCAACGCGCTCGCCGCGATCAAGCAGGCGGCTGCGCTCGCCAACATCGAGCTCGGCCTGCTGGATGATTCGAGGGGGCAGGCGATCGTCGCGGCCTGCAAGGAGGTGCGCGCCGGCAAGCTGCATGAGCACTTCATGATCGACGCGATCCAGGGCGGCGCCGGCACCTCGACCAACATGAATGCCAACGAGGTGATCGCCAACCGCGCGCTGGAGCTGCTCGGCCATGCCAAGGGCGACTATGCGCGGCTGCATCCCAACGAGCACGTCAACATGAGCCAGTCGACCAACGACGTGTATCCCACGGCGTTGAAGATCGCGACCTGCCGGTCCCTGCGCGACCTCGCCGCGGCAATGGACATCCTGCGCCTCGCCTTCGCGCGCAAGGCCGACGAGTTCAAGGACGTGCTCAAGATGGGCCGCACCCAGCTGCAGGATGCGGTGCCGATGACGCTCGGCCAGGAATTCCACACCTATGCGGTGATGCTCGGCGAGGATCAGGAGCGCCTGCACGAGGCCGCGCTCCTGATCCAGGAGATCAACATGGGCGCGACGGCGATCGGCACTGGGATCGCGTCGCACCCGGCCTATGCCCGCATCGTCTGCAAGCACCTGATCGCGATCACCGGCCTGCCGCTGATGACTGCGCCAGATCTCGTCGAGGCGACGCAGGACTGCGGCGCCTTCGTCCAGGTGTCGGGCGTGCTGAAGCGCATCGCGGTGAAGATCTCCAAGATCTGCAACGACCTTCGGCTGCTGTCGAGCGGGCCGCGCGCCGGCTTCAACGAGATCAATCTGCCGGCGGTGCAGGCCGGCTCCTCGATCATGCCGGGCAAGGTCAACCCGGTCATTCCGGAGGTCGTGAACCAGGTCGCGTTCGAGGTGATCGGCAACGATCTGACGGTGACCATGGCGGCAGAAGCCGGTCAGCTCCAGCTCAATGCCTTCGAGCCGGTCATCGCCCACAGCCTGTTCAAGAGTGTCAGCCATCTGCGGCAGGCGTGCCTCACCTTGGAAGAGCGCTGCGTCAACGGCATCACCGCCAACCGCGAGCGGCTGCTGGCCGATGTCGAGAACTCGATCGGCCTCGTCACCGCGCTCAATCCGTATATCGGCTACGCCGCCGCGACCGCCGTCGCGATCGAGGCCCATGCCACCGGACGCGGCGTCGCCGAGCTGGTGCGCGAGCGCGGCCTGCTCTCGGACGAGAAGCTCGCCGAAGTCCTCAAGCCCGAAAACCTCACCCGGCCGCAGAGCATCATCGCTCCCGCCGGCGGTGAGGACGCGATGCGGCCATCCCTGCGGGATCGCCGCAAGGACTGCGCGATGGACGGCCTGCGGCCGCTCACGACGAAGCTGAACTAAGAAGAACCAAGGGAGATGAAGACGACCATGACGAGCGCCGCAGATGGCTCCACCATGCATTCCAAACGCCTGACCCATGCCCTGATCGTCAGCCTGCTGCTCGGCATCGTGACGGGCTATGTCTGCCATACCATGGCGGCGACTCCGGAGATGGCCAAGACCATCGCCGGCTATTTCTCGATCATCACCGACGTGTTTCTGCGGCTCATCAAGATGATCATTGCGCCGCTGGTGTTCGCGACCATCGCCTCCGGCATCACCAGCCTCGGCGCGGAAGGCCGCGCCGTCGGACGCATCGCCGCGCGGTCGATGGGCTGGTTCGTCTCCGCATCCGTGGTCTCGCTCGGGCTCGGCATGATCTTCGCGAACCTGTTCGCGCCGGGGCATGATCTGATGCTGCCGCTGCCTCGCGCCGATGCGTCGGCCAATCTGCAGACCGCCGGCATCAACCTGAAGGACTTCATCACCCACGTCGTGCCGACCAGCGCCGCGCAGGCGATGGCGACCAACGAGGTGCTGCAGATCCTGGTCTTCTCGGTGTTCTTCGGCCTCGCGCTGAGCCGGCTCAGAACCGGCTATGCCCGGACGCTCGCAACCTCGATCGACGAGCTCGTCCTCGTCATGCTGCAGATCACCAGCTTCGTGATGCGCTTCGCGCCGTTCGGCGTCTTCGCCGCCATCGCCGCCGTCGTGACCACGCAGGGCCTTGGCGTGCTCGTGACCTATGGCAAGTTCATCGCCACGTTCTATCTCAGCCTTCTCGTGCTCTGGACGGTGCTGATCCTCGCCGGCCTGGTTGCGCTGGGAACCCCGGTGTTTCGCCTCATCAGGCTGCTGCGCGAGCCGATGCTGCTGGCGTTTTCCACCGCGAGCAGCGAGGCGGCCTATCCCAAGATGATCGAGCAGCTGACGAAGTTCGGCGTCAAGGGCCGCATCACCAGCTTCGTGCTGCCGCTCGGCTATTCGTTCAACCTCGACGGCTCCATGATGTACCAGGCCTTCGCCGCCTTGTTCATCGCCCAGGCCTACGGCATCGAGCTCGGCATCATGCAGCAGATCGCGTTGCTGCTGGTGATGATGGTCACCAGCAAGGGCATCGCTGGCGTGCCGCGCGCCTCGCTGGTCGTGGTCGCCGCCACGCTGCCGCTGTTCAACCTGCCGATCGGCGGCATCCTCCTGATCATGGGGATCGACCAGATCCTCGACATGGGACGCACGATGACCAACGTGATCGGCAACGGCATCGCCACGGCGGCGGTGGCGACATGGGAGGGCGAGCTGAATGCGGCCGAGAATCTATCGCCCGAACAGCCCGTGCCGGCCGTGGCCGTGGTCGCCGGCGGCTGACACCGACGAAGCCCTTGCTGTCGAGGGCAGGGCGGTCGCATCGGGGGCGCTCTCGATTGGTGCCCCTGTCTCCACTCCGTCATGGCGGGACAATCCCGACATGGCGGAGTAACTCTTGGCAGTTGTGCGACTGATCGGGCCCATCATTGAACCGCGCCGGCGATCCGGGGGCAGCCGCTGCGGAGCGGGTCACACGGGCACGCGCGTCCCGCATTCGGCCGCGCGCCTGATCGCGTCGATCACGCGCAGCGTCTTCAGCCCCTCGCGGCCGCTGACGACCGGCGCGGCCGTGCCGCGGATGACCGCGCAGAAATTGGCGATCTGCAGGCCGAGCGGGTCGTGCATCTCGTAGCTCAGCCGCTCGCGCGCGATCGGCGCCCACCAGCTCGCTGCGTCCGGGTGATGCCACAGGTCGAGCTGCGGAATCGCCAGCGACGCCTGCGTGCCGCCGATCTGGTAGCAGCTCTCCGGCGTCCGGCTGTAGGCCGGGTTCTCGCCGCTGGTGAACTCATAGCTCCATGGCGCCTGGATCGTATCGGAGACGCTGAACGTTCCGAGTGCGCCGGAGGTGAAGTGGAGAATGATCGCGGCGGTATCCTCAACGGCATGACCGCGCACCTGGTTGGATTGCGCCGCCTGCACCGCGGCGATGTCGCCGCAGAGATGGCGCAGCAGATCGACGTCGTGGATGAGATTGACGAGGACGGGCCCCGCGCCTGTCTCGCGGCGCCAGGCAACGTCGAAATAGTCGCTCGGCTTGATCAGCCAGAACATGCCGTTGACCGCGACGATCCGTCCGAGCCGGCCGCCGTCGATCTCCGCCTTGGCACGCTGGATCATCGGATTGTGGCGGCGGTGATGGCCGGTCAGCAATGCGATGCCGGCGCCCTCGAACGCTTCGACCAGCACCTGCGCCGCCGCGACGTCATCGGCCAGCGGCTTCTCGATCAGCGCGGGAAGGCCGGCGTCGACACAGGCGAGGCCGTGGGCAACATGCATCTGGTTCGGGGTGGCGATGACCACTCCCTCGGGCCGGTTCTGGGTGGGCATGTCGTGGAGCGACGGAAACCAGCCCACATCGAGCGTCTGTGCGAGGTTCCGGGCCGACGGCGCCGGGTCGATGATCGACGTCAGGACTGCCTCGGGACGCGCGCGAATGTGCTCGATGTGACGCCGGCCGATGAGACCTGCCCCGGCGACCGCGAGCCGGACGGGGCGGGCCATCAGGAGCTGGCTTTGCTGTCGTCGAGCAGCCGGGCAACGCGCCGCAATGCCAGCTGATAGCCCTGCGTACCGAAGCCGGCCATCACGCCGTCGGCGCGCTTGGAGACGAACGAGTGGTGGCGGAATTCCTCGCGCTTGTGCACGTTGGAAATGTGGACCTCGATGACCGTTCCGTCGAACGCATTCAGCGCATCGAGGATCGCGACCGACGTATGCGTGAACGCGCCGGGATTGATGACGATGCCGCCGGCGGTCTCGCGCGCCTCATGGATCCAGTCGATCAGCTCGTATTCGCGGTTCGACTGGTGGAAGCGGATCTCCAGCCCGAGCTCTGCCGCCAGGGCCCTGCAATCCCGCTCCACGTCGGCGAGCGTCTCATGGCCGTAGATGTGCGGCTGGCGTTTGCCGAGAAGGTTCAGATTGGGTCCGTTGAGAACGTAGACGAGGCGGCTCATGAAGAGACTCCGGTTCGGGGGCAGCGCAACGACGAAGGTCCGAATTTGCCGTCCGTGAGCGCCGCGGGCAGTGCTTGCCACGAAGATCGCGGGCTTGGCAACATCCGAGCCGCGCCCCTGCGCGCTGCCGCTCCCGCGCCGTCGACCTGGCGCAGACCCGCCAGCCGGGGGCCAATCACCTTGACGCGGATCAAGGCCGGGTGCTGTAGTCGTTGCAATATGACGGTAAAGACCCGCGGGGTTGTTGTGAGCCGCAGGGGCAGGGGAGAAAGCCGGAGCAGGGAGATGGGGCGTTCGCCCGGAAATTCCCATTCGGACCGCGTGCTCGACGTCGTCGCCAAGGGAGCGCCGGCGGTTTCTGCGCTGGCCGCGTCGTGGCGCCGTTCCGGACATCTGCACGCACTCGATCCTGCCACCCATGCGCCATCCTGCCGGCTGACGGCGGCCGAGATCGCGGCGGCGCGTGAGCGGCTCGGGCGGCTGCTCGCGATCGCGCAAGCGAGCCTCGACCGGCTGTTCCTCGCCGTCGGCGGCGTCGGCTGCTCGGTGCTGCTGGCCGATGCCGATGGCACGGTCGTCGACCGCCGCGGCGCGCGCGGTGATGACACGACGTTCGACGCCTGGGGCCTGTGGACCGGGGCGGTGTGGAGCGAGCGGCACGAGGGGACCAATGCCATCGGCACCTGCCTGGTCGAAAAGCGGCCGCTGACCATCGACCGCGACCAGCATTATCTGGCGCGCAATGCGCGGCTGTTCTGCACGACGGCGCCAATCTTCGACGAGCACGGCCAGCTCAAGGCGGCGCTCGACGTGTCATCGTGCCGTGCCGATCTCACCGAGGGCTTCGGCCGGCTGATCGCGACCACGGTGGCGGATGCTGCGCGCCTGATCGAAGCCGAGAATTTCCGCCAGGCCTTTCCGCGTGCACGCATCGTTCTGACGCCGGACAGCGAGCGCGACATCAACTCGATGCTGGCGGTCGACAGCAATGATCTCGTGGTCGGCGCCACGCGCGCGGCCCGCCGCGCGCTCGGTCTGTCCCCATCGGCGCTGGCGCGTCCGGTTCCGGCCGGCGACCTGATCAAGGGCGCGCAGGCCCACGGCGACGACATCGACGCTGCCGAGCGCGCCGTGCTGAAGCGTGCGCTGGCGCGCGCCGGCGGCAACGTCTCGAAGGCGGCGAAGGAGCTCGACATGTCCCGCGCCACCTTGCACCGGAAGATGAAGCGGCTCGGCCTCGAGCGATGACCGCGACGCAATCGGCTATTCGCAGCCGACCTGTCGCAGAACTGCGACACATCCGAAGACGAGATCATGCCAGCCTCTGGTCTGTCGAGCGCGTTTGACCGAGCCTCTCCTCAACGCCGTGTGCATCGGCGTGAATGGGAGAGACAGATGACCAAGGTTGACGTCAATGCGGCGCTCAAGCCGCCGTTCGCTGCGCGTTACGACAACTTCATCGGCGGTGGCTGGAAGGCCCCCAGCGCCGGCAAGTACTTCGACAATATCTCGCCGATCACCGGTCAGCCGGTGTGCCAGATCGCGCGCTCCGACGCCTCCGACATCGAGGCCGCGCTCGACGCCGCGCATGCCGCCAAGGACGGTTGGGCGCGCACCAGCGTCACGGAGCGGGCGATGGTCCTCAACCGGATCGCCGACCGCATGGAGGCCAATCTCGCCAAGCTTGCGCTCGCCGAAACCTGGGACAACGGCAAGCCGATCCGCGAGACGACGGCGGCTGACATCCCGCTCGCGATCGATCATTTCCGCTATTTCGCCGGCGTCATCCGCGCCCAGGAAGGCTCGATCGCCGAGATCGACCACGACACCATCGCCTATCACTTCCACGAGCCGCTCGGCGTCGTCGGCCAGATCATTCCCTGGAACTTCCCGATCCTGATGGCGGCGTGGAAGCTTGCGCCGGCGCTTGCCGCCGGCAATTGCGTGGTGATGAAACCGGCCGAGCAGACCCCGGCCTCGATCATGGTGTGGATGGAGCTGATCGGCGATCTCTTGCCGGCCGGCGTGCTCAACGTCGTCAACGGCTTCGGCCTCGAGGCCGGCAAGCCGCTGGCGTCCTCGCCCCGCATCGCCAAGATCGCCTTCACCGGCGAGACCTCGACGGGGCGGCTGATCATGCAATATGCCTCGCAGAACCTGATCCCCGTCACGCTCGAGCTCGGCGGCAAGTCGCCGAACATCTTCTTCAAGGACGTCTGCGCCGAGGACGACGACTTCCTCGACAAGGCGATCGAAGGCTTCGTGATGTTCGCGCTCAACCAGGGCGAGGTCTGCACCTGCCCGAGCCGCGCGCTGATCCACGAATCGATCTATGAGCGTTTCATGGAGCGCGCACTTCAGCGCGTCGGCGCGATCGTGCAGGGCAGTCCGCTCGATCCCGCGACCATGATCGGCGCCCAGGCCTCCGCCGAGCAGATGTCCAAGATCCTGTCCTACATCGACATCGGCAAGAACGAAGGCGCGCAGCTCCTGATCGGCGGCGAGCGCAATCTGCTCGGCGGCGATCTCGCCGGCGGCTACTACGTCAAGCCGACGGTGTTCAAGGGACACAATAAGATGCGCGTGTTCCAGGAGGAGATCTTCGGGCCGGTGGTGTCGGTGACGACCTTCAAGACCGAGGACGAGGCGCTCTCGATCGCCAACGATACGCTCTACGGCCTCGGCGCCGGCGTGTGGAGCCGCGACGCCAACACCTGCTACCGCTTCGGCCGCGCCATCCAGGCCGGCCGCGTCTGGACCAACTGCTACCATGCCTATCCGGCGCACGCGGCGTTCGGCGGCTACAAGCAGTCGGGTGTCGGACGCGAGACCCACAAGGTGATGCTCGACCACTACCAGCAGACCAAGAACATGCTGGTCAGCTACAGCCCGAAGAAGCTCGGCTTCTTCTGAGGGCGCGGCTCGGCGGGCGAGGCGGGACGGGGCGCCGAACGGCGTCCCGTCGGCCGGTGGCCGCGACCTCAGCCCAATTCCGCCAGCAGCGCCTCGCGCGCCTCGGAGATGCGCCGATACAGCTCGCTGCTGCCGCCCGCGTCGGGATGGGCTGATTTGGCCAGCCGACGGAACGCGGTCTTGATGTCGGACGCCGTCAGGCGGCCCTGCAACGGCAGTTCGAGGACGGCGCGGAAGGCTTCATCATCCTCGCCGCGTGCGAACTGATCCAGCAGAGCGCGACGCGCGGCCCGTGCCGCGATGCGCAGCGCATCCTGATCCTGTCGCCAGCGCTGCTGTGACATCACCAGACACGCGCCGAACGTGATGCGGCCCTGTGTCTCCAGCTCGTCGAGGCTGAACGGTCCGACGACGTCGTACGGCGGCGCGAGCGATGCGAGCCGTCCGGTTGCGCCGTCGACGATGCGGCCGAGCCGGACCTCGTCGACGATCCCCATCGATCCGTTCCAGATCACCCATCCGCCGGCGCTGGTCATGCTGCTGATCTCGTCGATGCTGCCGTTCTGCCGTGGCGCCCTTGCAGGCGCCGCCCCCCGGCGGCCCCCATCCTCTCTGCGTCAGGCCGGTGCCCGGAGAGGCTTGACCGGCCCGACATCGACCTGAATCTCGCTGCCCTCGACCTGCAGCGGATAGGCGTGCAGCGTGTTGCGCACCAGATGCGTGACGCATTTGCCGCTGACGCCGTCGAAGCCCCATTGATGGTGCGGGCAGGTGATGGTCTTGCCGTCGAAGGTCGCCTCGGTCAGCGGCACGTCGGCATGCGGACAGCGGCCACGAAACGCCTTCAGCTCGCCGCCCGCGGGCCAGAGCAGCAGCACGCTCTTCTTGCCGACCTGAAACAGGCCCATGCCGCCTTCGGATATGGCGCTTGTCGGACAGACTGCAGTGAAAGCCATCGGATCGCCCGGGGAATGGTGACGTCAGGCTGGCTCACGCAAGTTCCGGACCAGCGGAAAACACGCACAAACCGACGATCGTTGTCGGACACGCGACAATGCGACGGCTGCCGCGGAGCTATTTCCGGCCGAGCGCGGCGAGGAATTCCGGCTGCGGAATGAACAAGCCTTGCGCACGGACCAGGCCGCGTCCGAGATCGCACAGCAGGTCGCCCTTGCCGAACAGGCTCTCGGCGCCGGGCTCGTCGAGCACGATCTGGGCGTTCACGGCATTGGCGACCTTGAGGCAGACCTTCAGCGGCAGGTTCGACTTGATCAGGCCGGTGACGACGGCGCGGTCCGGGCGCTGCGTGGCCAGCACGAGATGGATGCCGGCGGCGCGGCCCTTGCCGGCGATGCGCGCGACGAGCGCCTCGAACTCCTTCCTGTCGTCCTTGCCGGTCAGGATGAGGTCGGCGAATTCGTCGAAGATCAGGATCAGGAACGGCAGGTCGGTTTTGCCCGCCTGGATGTACTCGCCGAGATTGACCACGTTTTCACGCTTGAGAATGGCGTAGCGCGCATCCATCTCCTTCACCGCGTCACGCAGGATTCTCAGCGCCTCGGTCAGCGTGGTGGCGACCGGGCGCCACAGATACGGGCTGCCCTCGACGCCGGCGAAGGTGAGGATCTTCGGATCGATCAGCGCGATCTTGACCTGCTCCGGCGAGCTGCGCAGCAGCATGCTTGC
The DNA here is from genome assembly GCF_032377575.1 of Bradyrhizobium sp. SZCCHNS2022. Classification (NCBI taxonomy): domain Bacteria; kingdom Pseudomonadati; phylum Pseudomonadota; class Alphaproteobacteria; order Hyphomicrobiales; family Nitrobacteraceae; genus Bradyrhizobium; species Bradyrhizobium sp. SZCCHNS2022. The sequence continues at coordinate 6,987,539 of NZ_JAUHHZ010000001.1, forward strand.
GACCATCGCCTTCAGCCATTCGCTCTTGCCGCTGCCGGTCGAACCCGCGACCAGCGCGTGGCAGGTGTTGGGATCGGCGAAGTCGGCAACGATCATGTGGCCCTCGACGTCGATGCCGATCGGAAAGCTCACCGTGCTCTTCACGGCGGAGGCGAGCGGCCCGGCCAGCGCGTCCTTGAGCAGACACGGCTTCGGATCAGCCCGCGGCAGGTCGAGGATGACGAAGCCCTTGCCGGCCTTGATCAGCGGCGGCTCGGCGAGGCCGAGCTTGACCTGCAGGTCGGCGGCGCGATTGGCGAGCGACGATACCTTCACGCCCGAGCCCGGCGTCAGCCGTAGCCGGATCAGCTGCGGTCCTTCGATGACGGCAGCGCATTCGACCGCGAGATTGAAGCTGCGGAAAGCTTCGGTGACGGCCTTGCCGAGTGCGTGTGAGTCGGTTGCGGCATTGGTCTGGCTCTCGCCACCCGTCGCGGTGTCCGCGGCAGGAGGCGCCGCGATGCGCGCCGGCTTGCCCTTGTCGCCGAACATCTCCTGCAGCACCGGCACGACCATGCCTTCGAAGATGTCCCTCAGCTCGTCCGGTGCGACCGCGACCTCGTGGAATGCGGGCAGATAATATTCCAGCGTGCCCGAGAACGCGCAGCCCGGACGCCAGATCGGCAGCAGATGCGCGTAGATCGCGAGCTGCACGAGATCGGCCTTCTGGCGCGCGCCCTGGCTGAGCTTGTAGTCGACGACCTCGAGATGACGCTCGGGATGGATGCGGATGGCGTCGACGCGGCCCCGAATGTCGACGACGATGTCGCCAAGCGGCACGGGAATGCGCGCCAGATCCTGCTCGGCGCCGACGAAGACGTCCTGCCAGGTCTCGAAATCGCGGGTCCGCTTTCTCAGCTCGATCAGCCGCGCGCAGAAGTGGCGCATGCGCTCCGTGAAGACGGCGGCGTCCTCGCCGCGCCCTGCCGCGAACAGCCTGTCGGTGAGATCCTGCAACGACGTGCGCCAGACGTGATCGACCAGGGCATCGGCGGAGCTGATCAGCGCTGCAGCTTTCCAGCTGTTGCGGCCGGTCAGCCACGCGACCAGATTTTCCACCTCCTTGTGGAACTGCACGCCCATCGCGCGGACCGTTCCTGTCGGTGCGAAGCTCTTGGTCGAGGGCTTCTCGCCGCGGAGCCATCGGGCGCGCCATTCCGGATCGAGAACGGCGAAGGTGAGTTCGGTCGCCGTTATGCTGTGATGCGCCATTGCAGGAAGATGGTCTGAGGTCCGGGATGAGCCTTGAGATTGGGATGCGCCTCGACACTGCGCAAGAGCGGATCGCGCAGCTGCGCGCTGCCGAGCTTGGCGAGAACGACGGAGATGTCGACGATGCGCTGCTCGCGGACGAGGTCGAGGACGGCGCGCAGCCTGTCGCCATCGAGCATGTCGGGCGTGGCCGTGCTCCGTTCCGTCGTTCGCGGCTCGGTCGCGGCAGGTCCGCCGGCGTCGACGCTGCGGACCTGGATCGGCAGTCCGGCGGCGGCGATGTCGGCGAGGAACGGGGCGAACCGCGCCTGCAGCCAGGCCAGAGTCGCGGGACCGGAAAACGCGATGTTGCCCTGGAGCGCGTTGGAATAGAGCTCTCGCGCGGCATGCAGCTCGCAGACCTGATCGGCAGTCAGCTCGACGATGCGAAAGCCGTGCCCGCTGGCGGCATCCATCGTGGCCTTGGCGACCGCCCATGACGCACGCGGCACGCGGGCGAGGTCGGGCGTGCGGAACACATAGGTGAGCGTGCGGCGGCCAGCCTGGCCTCCGGCCAAGGCGATCGCCTCGTCCGCGATCGCCTTCCACCGCCGCCAGTGATCGCCGCCCTCGAAGGCGAAGTACACGCTGCGGTCCGGCCAGCGCCATTCGAACGAGAAGTAGCGCCGCCCCGAGGTGCGGCCGACCTTCACGCCGGTCATCGCTTGCCCGACGTCCCTGGCGAACCACATCAGGCAATCCTGATTGTAGGCCTGCAGCGCCTTCTGCGCGCGGATGCCGTTGAGCTCGACCTGGAACAGATCGTCGAGCGTTTGCGGCGGAGGGGCCGCCGCATGGGGACGCGCCAGCCCCCTGAACCGGTCCTCCGCGCGCATCAGGAGCGCTCGTACGCCGAGCTCGACCAGCGTCGAGAACAGATCGTCGAGCCAGCGGTCGGCGAAAAATCGCGCGATGCCTGTAGCCGGCATGCCGCAATTGACCAAGCGCGCCTCGATCAGTTCGCGTGCGCCGGCCTTGTTGATGCCTTCCAGCGCGGTCTCCTGCGAGAATCGGTCGCGATGGGCCGGCTCGAGATGCGGCTTGATGTCGTCGACCCAGTTCCGCTGGTTCGCGGTCACCACCGTGAGGTGATTGCGCAGCTCCGCATAGAGCTGCTCGATGCAGCTGCCGAGCGCCTTGATCAGCAGCGGATCGCTGGCATAGCACTCGGTCTGATCGAAGCAGAACACGAACGGACGGTAGTAGGACGCGAGCTGACACAGGCCGTGCAGGCGGCGAAAGCTGAGGGCGTTGATCTCCTGCGGCGTGACGTCGCCGCGTCCGTCATTGTCGGCCTGCTCCAGCCGCAATTGTTCGACTTCCTCCGGCTCCAGCGGCTCGGCCCGCAACCATTTGAGCGCGGCGCGCCGGCGCTCGCCATCGGCCTCGCCGAATGCGCAGGCGACGAGCACCTTGAGCCAGGCCTTTTCCCGCCCGTGCAGGTCGATGTGCCGGCTTCCGAGAAGGCTGGACAGCCGGTTGATGGGGCCGTTGCCGGCAAACAGCGCGCTCAACCATGCGAGCCTTCCGGACATCTCGGCGGCGGGAAGCGTTCCGCTCGCCAGACGTCGCAGCGCCGGCACTGCTGCGGCGATTTCCGGAGCGCCGTTCTGGGCAAAGTCGGCAACGATATGGGCCAGCGTCCCCACGGCCAGAGAGCTTAGCTGGCTCGGCGACTGCGCCGTCTCGTCGTCCGGACGATCGAGCTCCTGCAAGGTCAGCAATAGGATCGACTGCCACGCCTTGGAGGGATCCTGGAACGGACGGAGATAGACCTTGGTCGCTTTGCGGCCGAGCGCCGTGAACAGCCGGCCGAGCAGATGCGACTTGCCATAACCGCGATCCGGCGACACCACGAGCTGGGCACGGTCGGCCTTGATCGGACTGCTGCGCGGCAGCTCGCCGCCGCCGAGCGCGGCGAACTTCGCCAGAACACGTTGCAGGGGAGCGTCGTTGAGACCGCTGACCGAAAACGTCACATCGCGCGGTTCGCGGACGATGGCGTCCTCGAACGGGTTGACCTGGAGGTCGGCGTAAGGGTTGGTCATGGCTCGTGCTTGACCACGACGGTCACGAACGGCTCGGGAAAGCCGGCGAGCCTGATGCCGGCGTCCATCTCCTCCTTTGGAAGATCGACGGTCGTCGTCGGATGGATCGTGACGCGTCCCGCCTTGGTCTCCTCGATCAGCAGGCGATGCAGCTCCTCCTTGGACTCGCCGCTCGCCCTGATGAGATCGAAGATCTTCACGGCCGAGAAGCCGCCTTGCTCGGCCTTGAGCCGGCGATAGGCGGGCAGCAGGTCGTCCAACGTAAGCGAGGCGGTGATCGCGGCTGCGCCGTCATGCAGCTCGGGCGTGGTCAAGGCCGGCTCCGAGGCCATCGCATCGAAGCCGAAATAGTCCGCGGCGACGTCGCGATGCAGATAATATTTCGAGCTGCCGCAGGTCAGCTCGACGATGGCCTGGCTGGCGATGGCGTGCTTGAGACCGTCGGGGAAGAACTTCTTGTTCATCCCGGTGATCTTCTTCTGCAAACTCGGCTTCGAGATCAGCTTGATGCCGGAGGACGCGATGAGCTTGACGATCGCCTGGCTCGCCGTCTCGATTGAAGGACCGTAGCCTCTTGCGAAGTACAGCTGGGCGACACCCTGCTTCAACGGTCCCCAGATCGCACCGTCGCGGGTCAGTGCGGCGAGCTTGTCGCGCAGTTCAGGCGAGCCCTTTTTCGCCGCCGCCTTGCCGAGGAAGGTGGTCTTGATCCGGGAGACGCTCAGCCCGGCGTCGCCGGCCTTGGTGATCGCAGGCAAGAGGTCGTCGAGCTTCGTAGCCATCGGCATCCACCCCAAAGGAACTGCCGGCTTCAACTCGCCGGCGCAGATCGAAATTCCTTCGTCCAAGGCGTTGTTTGCCATATCTCCTGCACACGCGCGAGTCCGTCGCCAGTCGCCTTTCAATTCTGACCTGCATCGATGCAACGCTGAGTTCCCGAGCAAAACGCCGCCCGGTGACGGGCGGCGCTGCTGAAGACGTCGGCTGCAAGAGCGGGTGGATCTATTCCTTGCGCTCCGAGGTCCAGCCCTTGTACTGGGCGACATTGTCGCGCGTGATCAGCTTGGAGGGCAGCAGCTCGACGGTCGAAGCCGGCTTCTGGCCGTTCAGCAGACCGACGCCGATCTGCACGGCGCGGCGGGCCATGAAGAACGGATCCTGCGAGGCCGAGGCCTGGATCTGCTGCGCGGCCGGATCCTTGAGCGCCGCCTCGATGTCGGGGGCACCGTCGACCGCGGTGATGATGATCCCGGTGCGCTGTTGCTGGCGGGCGGCGAGATCGGTGCCGATCGCCTGCGGATCGTTGATGGCGAAGATCGCGTCGATCTTCGGGTAGCGCGTCAGATAGCCCTGCGTCACCGTGAGGCCGCCCTCGCGCGAGCCCTTGCCGTCCTGATCGCTCGACAGCAGCTTGATGCCAGGAGCCTTGGCGAGCACGCTCTTGCAGCCGTTGACGCGGTCGATGACGGCGGAGACTTGCGGACCGTTCTGGATGATCACGTCGCCCTTGCCGCCGAGCTTGTCGACGATGTACTGGCACGAAATCTCGCCGGCCTGCACGTTGTTGGTGGTGACCGTGGCATCGGCGCCTTCAGCCGCGGTGTCGACGGCGACCACGAGGATGCCGGCGGCCTGCGCCTTCTTGATCGCGGGTCCGATGGCCTTGGGATCGCCGGGGTTGAGCAGGATCATGTCGACGCCGGCGGCGATGAAATTGTCGATCTGCGTGACCTGCTTGCCGAGGTCGTACTCGAAGCCGACCGCGGTGATCTTGACGTTGGGGTTGGTCTTCTTGGCCTCGAACTCGGCGCCCTTCGACAATGCGACGAAGAACGGGTTGCCGAGCGAGCCCAAGGACACGCCGATCGATTTCAGCTCCTTGGCTGATGACGGCGCGGAGCTCATGACGAGCGCCAGCGCGGCACCGGCTGATAACATCGACTTGAACATCTGTTTCCTCCCTGGCCCTTTCTGTTGGTCTACGCACGGCGGACCAGTGGCCGTGGAAGAATCCGTTGCGGCAAGGCGCTTGCGGCGCCCGCCGATGTCTCTCAGGTGCGCGCCGAGCCCTGCAGCCGGTAGCGGTCGAGCGCGACGGCGCCGATGATCACGAGGCCCTTGATGACGTATTGCCAGATGTCGGACACGCCCACCAGGATAAGCCCGTTCGACAACACCGCGATGATGAGAGCGCCGACCAGGGTGCCCCAGATCGAGCCGATGCCGCCGACGAAGGAGGTGCCGCCGAGGATCACGGCGGTGATGGCGTCGAGCTCATAGGACTGGCCGAGCTGCAGGCCGTTCGCCGCATACAGCCGCGCCGCCTGCATACCGCCGCCGAGGCCGGCGAGCAGGCCGGACATGCCGTAGACGAAGATCAGCACCGCCCAGACCTTGATGCCGGCGAGCCGCGCCGCGCTCTCATTGCCGCCGACGGCATAGATGTGAACGCCGAGCACGGTGCGGCGCAGGATCAGCCACGACGCCACGATCACCAGCAGCGCGATCACCGCCAGCCAGGGGATCGAGACGATGCCGGGGATGATCGTCAGCGAGGCGTTGCCGATGAACGCATAGGGGATCGACGGATTGAACACGGTGGTGTCGCCGCCCATCAGCCGGGCGAGGCCGCGCACCGCGGTCAGCGATCCCAGCGTGACGATGAAGGGCGGCAGCCGCAGGAGCGCGATCAGCGCCCCGTTGACGACACCGAAGGCCAGCCCCGTCAGCACCGCCGCCGGCAGCCAGAGCGCGCCGAACTCGGGCATCTTCGACAATGTCAGGCCGGCCATCGCCGCCGCGGCGAGGATCGAGCCGACCGAAAGATCGATGCCGCCGGTCAGGATGACGAAGGTCATGCCGGCAGCGAGCACGGTGTTGACCGCGGCCTGCTGCAGCACGATTCCGAGATTTTGTCCGGTGAAGAAGCGTCCTTCCGACAGCATGTGGAAGCCGATGCACAGGATCAGCAGCACCGGCAGCATGCCGGCGGCGCGGATCATCAGCCGCAGCCGCTGCTGCTTGTTGTCGGATGCCGACGGCAGGCCGGATGAGGGTGCGGTCTCGGCTTGAGCTGGACTGTTGTCAGGCATCGACGTGCTCCGTCCCCGTGGCCAGCGCCATGATGTCTTCCTGGGTCATGGGCGATGTCGCGCTCTGCTGCAGCTCGCCCGCGAGATGTCCCTCGCGCATCACCAGCACGCGATCGCAGATGCCGAGGATCTCCGGCAGGTCGGACGAGATGACGAGGATCGCGGTGCCGGACTTGGCGAGATTGTCAATGATCGAATAGATCTCGGACTTGGCGCCGACGTCGACGCCGCGGGTCGGCTCGTCCAGGATCAGCACTTTCGGCGCGGTTGCGAGCAGCCGCGACAGCAGCACCTTCTGCTGATTGCCGCCCGACAGGCCGCCGACCGTGACGCCGGGATTGGGTGCGCGGATGCCCAGCGCCGCGAATGCCTCGTCGGCGCGTGTCTTCGCCTTGTCGCGGTCGAGAATGCCGCCGAGCTTCGCGTCGCGGCCGATCACGGCGAGGTTGATGTTGTCGGCGCAGGACATGTCGAGGAACAGGCCGAGTGCCTTGCGATCCTCGGTGAGATAGGCGATGCCGGCATCGAGCGCGTCGCGCGGCGTGTCGATGTCGATGCGCTCGCCGTCGAGCTCGATGTGTCCGGTCGTCTTCGGCGCAGCCCCAATGATCAGATGCGCGAGCTCGGTGCGCCCCGCGCCGATCAGTCCGGCGAGGCCGACCACCTCGCCGGCATGAACGGTCAGCGAGCAGTTCCTGACACGGCGGCCGTCGCCGAGATCGACGGTCGTCAGCACCGCGCGGTCGCGCTTGGCGTGCGGGTCGTGGTCCTTCTTGTAGAAGGACGAGACGTCGCGGCCGACCATCATGCGGACGATGCTGTCGGCGCGGATCTCCGGCCTGTCGAGCGAGCCCACCAGCCTGCCGTCGCGCAGCACGGTGACGCGGTCACCCAGCGCATAGACCTCGTCCATGCGGTGCGAGATGTAGATGATCGCGAGACCTTCGCTGCGCAGCTGGCGGATCAGCGCGAACAGCTTCTCGCTCTCGCCGGCCGACAGCGACGTCGTCGGCTCGTCCATGATCAGGATCTTGGAGCGCGCATGCAGCGCGCGGGCGATCTCGACCAGCTGCCGCTGGCCCATCGACAACTCGGCAACCAAGGTCGATGCCGAGAAATCCGCGCCGAGTCTTTGCAGGATCGGGCCGACACCCTCGCGCATGGCGCCGCGCGAAAGCAGGCCGGTCTGCGACAGCTCGCGCCCGAGATAGATGTTTTCGGCGACCGTCAGGTTCGGCGCCAGCGACAACTCCTGGTAGATGATGGAGATGCCGGCGTTTCGGCCGCCCATCGGCCCTTCGATGCGCGCCACCTTGCCTTCGATACGGATCTCACCGCCGGGATCGGGGCGATAGGCGCCGGACAAAATCTTCATCAGCGTGGATTTGCCGGCGCCATTTTCGCCCATCAACGCATGGACTTCCCCGGCATAGACGGTGAGGTCGACCTTCTGCAGGGCCTTGATGGTGAAGAATGACTTCGACACCCCGCGCATCTCGAGGATCGGACCGCTCATCGTGCCTCCCAATGCACGTCGTCTCGTTTCCGCGGCTCGTTGATCGCTGGCGCGGGGAAGTCATTAAACTAGAGGCTGTCGCCGAATACAATATGGAAGAGACGCAACTGCAACACGTCGACGCGATTGAACGTCGCGCGCCGGGCGCAGATCTAATGGCTGGGACGATAGAGCCGGCGCCAATGCGGCAGCCGCTCGGCATAGGCTGCCGCCAGCGCAGGCTCCGGCGAGAACGTCGCGGTGCGGGCTGGCGCGATGCACACGCTGGCGATCGCCTCGCCAGTCGCAGCCAGTCGCGCCAGGCGGGCGGCGCCGAATGCAGCGCCGGTCTCGCCTTCCGCGAGGCGATGGATCGGGATGTTCAAGACATTGGCCAGGATCGCGAGCCAGAGATCGGAGCGCGAGCCACCGCCGATTGCATCGGCCTCCGCGATGACCAGCCCCGTGTCCGTCAGCACGTCACGACAATCAGCCAATGCAAAGGCGACGCCTTCGAGCACGGCCTGCACGATGGCGCTGCGGCCGGTGGCGTGGCTCAGGCCGTCGAGCAGGCCCCGGACATTGGTGTCGTCATGCGGCGTCCGCTCGCCCGCGAGATAGGGCAGGAAGCTCACCGGCGATGGTGCGGCGGGCCGGGAGCCCAGCGGTGCCAGCAGCTCGGCCTCGGAGGCGCCGAGCAATTGTGAGATCCAGGCGAGGCACGAGCCCGCCGACAGCATCGCGCCGGCCTGCAGCCACATCGCCGGGATTGCATGACAGAAGGTGTGAACGATCCGGCCGGGATTGGCGGTGACGGACTCGACCGGCGTGATCACGGCGCCGGACGTGCCGAGGGTAATGAACGTTGCGCCCGGACGGACGGCGCCGATACCGATCGCGCCGGCCGGGTTGTCGCCGGCGCCGCCCGCGATGAGTGGCCGCTTCGACATGCCCCAGCGCTGTGTGAGGTCGTGGCGCAACCGGCCCGCCTCGGCGCAGCCCTCGACGAGGCGCGGCATCTGCGTGCGCGTGAGGCCGGTAGCGGCGAGGCCCTCGTCGGACCAGTCCCGCCTGACGACGTCGAGCCACAGCGAGCCCGATGCGTCCGAGACGTCCTCGATCGCCTCGCCGGAGAGCACCAGCCTGACATAGGCCTTGGTCAGCAGAACGAGGCGGGTGGCCGCGAAGATCTCCGGCTCATGGTCCGCGATCCAGAGGAGCTTGGGCGCGGCGAAGCCGGGCATCGCCTTGTTGCCGGTGGTCGCGCGCAACGCCGGCCACCGCCGTTCCAGCACCGTGCACTCGCGTGCGGAGCGGCCATCGTTCCAGAGGATGCAGGGCCGCAGCGGATTCATGTCGGCATCGAGCAGCACCGGGCCGTGCATCTGGCCGGACAGGCCGATGCCTTCGACTGCGGCCATCTCGTGGGGGTGATCCGCCTTGAGCGAATCCAGCGTTGCGAACACGGCGGCGATCCATGTCGCAGGATCCTGCTCCGCCCAGCCGGACTGCGGCACATCGATCGTCAGCGCGTGGCTGCGGCTCGCGACCACGCGCTGCGCATCGTCGACCAGGATCGTCTTGACCGCGGAGGTACCGAGATCGATGCCGAGATACATGGCGCCTCACGCTCGCGCGTCGTGACGGATCAGGACTGGAGCGATACCAGACTCCTGATAGCCTTGTCATCCGGGCCGCGACATGCCATCCGCGCCAAGCGGGATCATTCCGAGGAGTCGAGAGATGCAGCCAACCGTTCCATCGACCGAGCGCGCCGCGCGTCTCGTTGGACAATACGCGCTGGTGACCGGCGCCGCGCAGGGCATCGGCCGTGCGATCGCGGTGCGCTTTGCCGAGGAAGGGGCGCATGTCGCGATCAATTTTGGCGGCCCCTCGCCCTCGGGAGATGAGACACTTGCGCTGGTGCAGGCGGCGTCGGCCGCGCGCGGCCATGCTGCGCGCGATCACTTCACGGTGAAAGCCGATATCGGCGTGGAAGCCGACATCGTCGCAATGTTCGAGACGGTGCTACGGCGTTGGCCGCGGCTCGACTGCCTCGTCAACAATGCGGGCTTCCAGCGGGAGTCTCCGAGCGAGGCGCTCGACGTCGACACCTATCGCGCCATCCTCGAGGTCAATCTCAATGGCGCCGTGCTGTGCGCGCGCCATGCGCTCGCGCATTTCGTCGTGCGCGGGGCCGGCAACATCATCAATACGTCGAGCGTGCATCAGATCATTCCAAAGCCCGGCTATCTCGCTTACTCGATCAGCAAGAGCGCGATGGCCGGTCTCACCCGCACGTTGGCGCTCGAATTCGCCGGCCGCGGCATCCGCGTCAATTCGGTCGGGCCCGGCGCGGTGGATACGCCGATCAACGCAGCGTGGACCGGTGACCCGGCCAAGCGCGCGGTCGTGGAGTCGCACATCCCGATGGGGCGGGTTGCGAGCGCTGAGGAGATCGCCGGCGTGTTCGCCTTTCTCGCCTCGTCCGAAGCGAGCTACATCACCGGGCAGACGATCTATGCGTGCGGCGGCATCACACTGTTCGGCGAATTCCGCGACAGCTGGGCGAGCTAAAGCATGATCCGGAAAAGTGCGCAGCGGTTTTCCGAAAAGATCATGCGCAAACAACAATCTAAAGCGCGGTGACGATTCATCCTGATCTCATCGCGCTTTAGTCGCCGGCGGGAAGTACAGGCGCTTCGGATTGTCGTCTTGCAGGTGAGACTCTCTTAAGCATCGCAGGTGCATGGCAGACCTTCGCGGGTGCAGCGATATTTCGTTAAGGCGTGGGTACGATAGTGCGCGCAATTCATGCAATGGAATTGCGATGCAACGATTGGACCCCGACACTCGTCGCGAGCTCGCGCATCTGCTGTACAGCTCGATGCCGCTGGTCGGGACGATTTCGGCTGCTGCCGTCGTGATCGGGACCGTGATGGCCTGGGTCGCACGTGATCCTGGCTACGCCGCGATCACGGCCGCGCTGCTCGTGATCGGTGCATTGCGCGTCATCAAGCTGCTGATGTTCGCGGCGCGCTTCGATCAGCTCGATCACGATGCCATCATCTATTGGGAGCGTCTCTACGGGCTCGGTGCCGCCGCCTTCGGTCTTGCCGTCGGCGCCCTGTCGGCGCGCGCATTTCAGATCGGCGATGGTCCCGGGATCTGGATGTGCTTCGGCCTGTCGATGGCCTTCTGCGTCGGCATCGTGTCGCGGGTCAGCCCCTGGATCGTGATGAGCTCGTCGGCCGTGCTGCTGATTCCGACCGTGATCGCCTGCCTGATGCAGCCCGAGCCGGTGTATCGCATGGGGGCCGGAATGGTGGTGCTGTTCTGGATCACCTTGCGCGGCACGTCCTATCGTCTCACGGCGGCTTTCACCGAGCGGATCACGGCACAGCAGGCGCTCCGCCGACAGGCGCATCAGGATTTCCTCACCGGGTTGCCGAACCGTGCAGCCTTCATCGAGGCGCTTCGCCAGCTCGACCAGCCGGCCGCGATCATCGCGGTCGATCTCGATGGCTTCAAGGGGGTCAACGACCGCTTCGGCCATCAGGCGGGCGACGCGCTGCTGTGCCAGGTCGGCGAGCGGCTGCTGGACTGTCTCGGTGAGAGCGGCCTTGCGGCCCGCTTCGGTGGTGACGAGTTCATGCTGCTGCTGCCGGTCCCGGCAGGCTCCTCTGGACGAAATGCGGCGCTCGCGCTGACCAGGGCGGTCGTGGCGTCGCTCGCGCATCCGTTCTCGCTGACGGGGGGCGTCGTGCAGATCGGCGCCAGCGCCGGCATCTTCCTCGCCGAGCACCGGGCGGCGGAAACGGAGGCGCTGCTCGACCGGGCCGACCGTGCGCTCTACGCCGCGAAGCGCGCCGGCGGCCATCAGTGGCGATGGGCCGATCCCGAAACGGCTTCCGGCGAAGGGGCGCACTGTCGCGAGGCACCCGCGTTAGCGCCTGCGCTGTAAGGCCATTGCGCGGCCGGTACTGGCGAGGCTGTCGCTGGATCGCTATCCTCGACGCAATGATCATGACAGGCGGGAGGAGCGTTCATGCGAAGCGTCAGGATCGGCGCCGGCGCCGGCTATTCCGGTGACCGCATCGAGCCCGCGATCGAGCTCGCCGACAAAGGCGGGCTGAACTATCTCGTGTTCGAATGCCTCGCCGAGCGCACCATTGCGCTGGCGCAGCAGGCGCGGCTGAAGGACCCGCAGACCGGCTACGATCCGCTGCTGGCTGCGCGCATGCAGGCGGTGCTGCCGCTCTGCTGCGCCAACAAGGTCCGCATCGTCACCAACATGGGCGCGGCCAATCCAGTCGCGGCGGCCGAAGCCACCCGCGCGATCGCGCGCAAGCTCGGACTGACGGGGATCAGAATCGCGGCCGTCACCGGCGACGATGTGCTGGAGCAAGTGAAGGCAGCCGATGCCACGCTCGACACCGGCGACACGGTCACCAGTCTCGGCAATCGCATCGTCTCTGCCAATGCCTATGTCGGCGCGCGCGCCATCGCCGAGGCGCTCGCGGCCGGCGCGGATGTCGTGATCACCGGGCGGGCCGCCGACCCGGCGCTGTTCCTCGGCCCGCTGGTTCACGAGTTCGGCTGGGCGATGGATGATTGGGACCGGCTCGGGCAGGGGACCGTCGTCGGCCATCTCCTGGAATGCGCCGGCCAGATTACCGGCGGCTATTTCGCCGACCCCGGCTTCAAGGATGTGCCCGAGCTCGCCCGCCTCGGATTTCCCATCGGCGAGGTGCGCGAGGATGGCGAGCTGATCGTCACCAAGGTCGCAGGCTCCGGCGGCTGTGTCACGCCGGCCACCGTGAAGGAGCAGCTGCTCTATGAGATCCACGATCCCGCGGCCTACTATCAGCCGGACGTGGTGGCGGATTTCTCGCAAGTCACGGTCGAGGCGATCGGTCCCGATCGGGTCAAGGTCATCGGGGGCCGCGGCAAGCCCAAGACCGGCTTGCTGAAGACCTCGGTCGGCTATCTCGATTCCTACGTCGGCGAAGGCCAGATTTCCTATGCCGGTCCCGGCGCCGTCGCGCGCGGCCGGCTCGCGCTCGACATCGTCCGCGCGCGTCTGGCGCTGACGGGCGTGGCCATGAGCGAGCTGCGCTGCGATCTGATCGGGCTCGATGCGTTGCATGGAGAGAGGCTCGCGCAAGGCCGCGAGCCCTCCGAGGTGCGCGTTCGTGTCGCAGGACGGACCGAGACGATGGCCGAGGCGGTCAGGATCGGCAACGAGGTCGAGACGCTCTACACCAACGGACCGGCGGGTGGCGGCGGCGCGTGGAAATCGGCGCGCGAGGTGATCGCGGTGGCGTCCTGCCTCGTTGCCGAGGACGCGGCGCAGCCCTGCGTTGGCATGCTGGTGGCCTGACATTTCCAGCACTTCACGGATCGGATCATCCGGCGCAAGGTGCCGTCATGGTTACGGTGACCGTGCACAGCGAGAAGCAGATCCATGTATGACGTCATTGTCGTCGGCGGTGGCTCCGCGGGAGCAGCCGTCGCTGCGCGCCTGTCGGACGATTCCGAAAGGCGGGTTCTGCTGCTCGAGGCGGGAGCGGACTGGCGCGCGGCCGACGTGCCCTGGGAGATTGCGACGCCGAACCCGATTCCGATCATTCATGACCGCGCATTCCAGGAGAAATGGCAGTGGCCGCAGCTGATGTCGCGCCGGGTGGCCGGGCAGGACATGCGGTTCTATTGGCGCGGCAAAGGCCTCGGCGGCAGCTCGATGATGAACGGCCAGATCGCGATTCGCGGCGTGGCCGATGCGTTCGACGAATGGGCCGCCAATGGTTGCTCCGGATGGTCGGCGCGGGAGATCATGCCGCTGTTCTCCGTGATCGAGGATGATCTCGCCTTCGGCGACCGCGGCGGTCATGGCCGCGGCGGTCCGCTGCCGGTGTATCGCGCGCCGCCGGAGCAATGGGGCCCGATCGATCGGGCCTTGCGCGATGCGGCGCTGGCGAGCGGCTATCCCTGGTGCGACGATCTCAACGGACCCGATGGCGAGGGCGTCGCCTGCTATCCGATCAACAGCCGCGACAGCCGCCGCATCTCCACCAACGAGGGCTATCTGGAGCCGGCGCGGAGCCGCGCCAATCTGGAGATCCGCGGCCGCGCGCTGGTCGATCGACTGCTGATCAGCGATTCCAGGGCCACCGGCGTGCGCATCCATCTCGAAGCCGAGGGCACAAGGGACATCGCCGCGCGCGAGATCGTGCTGTGCGCCGGCGCCATTCACAGCCCGGCCATCCTGCTGCGCTCGGGCATTGGGCCGGCGGCGGATCTGCAGGCGATGGGCGTCGGCGTCATCCGCGATCTTCCCGTCGGCCGGCACTTCTTCGATCATCCGCTGTTCCGCACCACCATCCAGCTGCGCGAGGCGCTACGTCCGACCGATCGCGACACCCGCCACACCAATTGCTGCGTCACCTATTCGTCGGGCCTGGCCGGCGGCGGCAAGCGCGACATGATCCTGATTGCCTTCAACCATCGCGGCATCGGCGTGCCCGGCGCGATCGGCGCCGGCCTGTTCAACGCCTTCTCGCGCGGCACGCTGAAGCTCGCCTCGATCGACCCGGCCGTCGACCCGATCGTCGAGGAGAACATGCTGGCCGATGTCAGGGACATCGCACGGATGCGCGATGCGGTGAAGCGGCTGGCCGTGATCACGACACAGCCGGCGCTGCAGGGCGTTGCGGATTGGATCCGCCTCGGCGATACGCCACTCACCTTGCCGCAGGCGGCCGCGCTGCCGGATGCCGAGCTCGACGCGCTGCTGCGCCAGATCACCGGCGACATCCAGCACGCCGCGGGAAGCTGCCGCATGAGCGGCTTCGACGACGATGCCGGCGTGGTCAATCCGGACGGCACCGTCAAGGGCATCGCCGGCCTGCGCGTCGCCGACGCCTCGATCATGCCGTCCGATTGCCGCGCCAACACGCATTTCACCACGGTCGTGATCGGCGAGGCGATCGCACGGATGATGCGGCAGCGGTGAGCTGACGAGCTTCATGGGGAACTCCTCACCCTGAGGAGCACGCCGAAGGCGGGCGTCTCGAAGGGCGAGGCCACAGCGCGGGCCTCATGGTTCGAGACGCGCCTTCGGCGCTCCTCACCATGAGGGGCTAAAGCCGGCGGCACCGCCGACCGGACCGTGAAGGAGCGGCCGGGGTCTCTCCACGACGTCATTGCGAGCGCAGCGAAGCAATCCAGGGGCCACATGCGTGGCCCTGGATTGCTTCGTCGCTGCGCTCCTCGCAATGACGATGGAGAGAGGGCGTCCGGTGGCAGGTGATGCAGCCGCTGACCTTGAACCTCACGCGATCGCGAACCGCAGGCCGGCGCGGGCGCGGCCGCCGGAGATCGCGATCGGGGTGCCGTCGGCGCGCCAGCACGCGGCGCCCGTCATCGTGCCGTCGTCGCCGAACGCGATCGCATTCATGCCGCCGGCGACGACCGGCTCGCGCTTGATGTCGTGGCCGCGTGCCGCGAGCTCCCTCGCCACATCGTCGGGGAAGGCCGGCTCCAGCTCCAGCACGCCGCCCTGCGTCCACAGCCGCGGCGCCTCCACCGCCTCCTGGAGCGACATGCCGTGGTCGATCAGGTTGACCAGCGCCTGGAACGCCGAGGGGAAGATGCGCAGGCCGCCAGGAAGACCAAGCGCATAACGCAGCTTGCCGTCGCGCAGCGCCATCATCGGCGCCATCGAGGTGAAGACGCGCTTGCCGGGCGCAATCGACAGCGCGCGGCCCGGATGCGGATCGAAATTGTACATGTAGTTGTTGGCGGTCATGCCGGTGCCCGGGATCTGCACGCAGGCGCCGAACAGGCCGTTGATGGTCTGGGTGGACGCGACGACATTGCCCTCGGCATCGGCCACCGTGACATGCGTGGTGTTGGCGGATTCGGTCGGCGACAGTCCGGGGGTGAAGCTCTGGGCGCGGGCCATATCGATCTGCGCACGCCGCTCGGCGGCGTAGGCCTTCGACGTCAGGCGGTCGACCGGCACGTCGACGAAGGCCGGATCGGCGGTCGCGACCGCGCGATCGGCGAAGGCGATCTTCAGGGCCTCGGCGAGCAGATGCGTTCCGTCGGCCGAGCCGAAGCCGAGCGCGCCGACGTCGAAGCCCTCGAGGATGTTGAGCATCTGCGCGATGTGCACGCCGGACGAGGAGGGCGGCGGCGGGCCGAGGATTTCATAACCGCGATAGGAGCCGCGAATGGGCTCCCGTTCGATCACGCGGTAGGCTTTGAGGTCTGCGAGATCGATCAGACCGCCTTGGCCGGTCATGTAGTCGGCGAGCGCGGTCCCGAGCGGTCCATCATAGAGCGCATCCGGTCCCTGCCCGGCGATCAGCCGCAGCGTCGCGGCGTAGTCGCTCTGGATCACGCGCGTGCCGGCTTTGACTGCCTCGCCGCCCGGCAGGAACAGCGCCGACAGATTCGGATCTCGGGCGAGATCGCTCGCGACCTGCCGGGCGCAGTCGTTGAGATAGGCGCTTGCGACGAAGCCATGCTCGGCGAGCCGGATCGCGGGCGCCATCACCTCGTGCAGCGGCAGCCGGCCGAATCGCGCCAGTGCCTCGCACCAGCCTTTCACCGCGCCCGGCACCGCGACGGCCAACGCGCCGACCGCGTTGCGGCGGTCGCGCGTCTCGCGGGCCAGCGCGATCTCGTCCGACACCGGATCATACATGTCGGCGCTGGCGCGCCGCGGCGCGGTGCTAAGGCCGTCGAGCACGATGTGGCGGCCGTCGGCGAGCCGGATGTGCGACAGTCCGCCGCCGAGAATGCCGACCATCATCGGCTCGACCACGGTGAGCGCGAACAGGGCTGCGATCGCGGCATCGATCGCATTGCCGTCGCGCATCAGCATCTCGGCGCCGGCGCTGGAAGCCAGCGGATGGTTGGTCACCACCATGCCGCGCGCGCCGGTCGCTGGCTGCTTTTCGCAGGTGAAGTCGGCGATGCGGTGGCTGGACGAAGCCATTCGGTGTCTCCTCTGTCGCACTCGATCCTGACCGATCCGTTGCGTCAGGGGAAGAGCGTCGCCGCAGGGACGAACTGATAGGTGCGCGACGCATGGCTCGGCGCGTATCGATCTCTCCCGCCGCGTTCTCATCGCCGCGCATCTATGTTAGGGCTTCCAGCAGTTCCACTTCGCGAGCCCAGCTGATTTCATGCCTCATTACGATCTGATCATTCGCGGCGGGCGTGTGCTCGACCCGGAAACGAACCTCGACACGACGGCGGACGTCGCCATCAAGGATGGCGCGATCGCCGCGGTCGGCGACGTCGGCAGTGCGGCCGATCGGATGATCGACGCGGCGGGCCTCGCGGTCGTGCCCGGCTTCATCGATCTGCACGCGCACGGCCAGTCGCTGCCGGCGGACCGCATGCAGGCGTTCGACGGCGTCACCACGACACTGGAGCTCGAGGTCGGCGTGATGCCGGTGGCGCGCTGGTATGATGAACAGGCGGCGATCGGCCGTACGCTCAACTACGGCGCGGCAGCGGGCTGGGTGTTCGCGCGCATCGCGACGATGACGACGCAGCAGACCGCCTCGACCATCGGCGGCATGGGCGAGGCGATGCGCGACAAGCGCTGGGTCGAGGAGGTCGCGACACCGGCCGAGACCGCGGAGATCGTCGAGCGCACCAAGCAGGCCCTCGACCAGGGCGGCCTCGGCATCGCCTTCCCGAACGCCTACGCGCCGGGGACCGGCATGAAGGAGCTGTCCGAGCTGTGCAGCCTCGCGGCGAAGCAGGACGTACCGACCTACACCCACATCGCCTACATGTCGAATGTCGACCCGCGCAGCTCGGTCGATGCCTATACCCGGCTGATCGGCCTGGCCGGCTCGACCGGCGCGCACATGCACATCTGCCATTTCAACAGCACCAGCCTGCAGGACGTCGAGCGCTGCGCCGAGCTGGTGCAGACCGCGCAGAGGCAGGGCCTCAAGGTCACGACGGAGGCCTATCCCTACGGCACCGGCTCGACGGTGGTCGGCGCCGGCTTCTTCGCCGATCCCGCGTTCTGCCAGCGCATGGGCACCGGCTATGACGCGATCGAGATGGTGGCCGAGCGGCATCGCCTGGGCAGCCGCGACGAGTTGTTGCAACGGCAGCAGGAGGACCCCGGCGCGCTGGTGCTGATCCATTTCCTCGACGTCGCCGTGAACCAGCGCCACCGTGATCTGCTCGACGTCTCCGTGCTGTTCCCGGGCGGCGCCATCGCCTCCGATGCGATGCCGTGGATTCTGGCCAACGGCACCGACTACACCGGCGACGCGTGGCCGCTGCCTGACGACGCCGTGTCGCATCCGCGTTCATCGGCGACCTTCACGAAATTCCTGCGCGAATGGGTGCTGGACCGCAAGACGGTGTCGCTGATGGACGGCATCGCCAAGTGCACGCTGATCCCGGCGCAGATCCTGGAGACATCGACACCCGCGATGCGCAGGAAGGGCCGGCTGCAGGCCGGCTGCGACGCTGACATCGCCGTGCTCGATCTCGAGAGCTTGCGCGACCGCGCCGACTTCCTCAACATGAACCGGGCATCGGAAGGCGTCAGGCATCTGCTCGTCAACGGCGCGTCCGTCATCAGCGACGGCGATCTCGTGCGCGATGCGCGGCCGGGACGCGCGGTGCGCCGGCCCGTGCTGTCATGATCGTTCCCGTCCTGCTCGTCGCCGGCGCGCTCGGCGCCGGCAAGACGACGTTGCTGAACCATCTGCTCGCCAATCCGGACGGCCGGCGCATCGCCGCCATCGTCAATGATTTCGGCGCCGTCGACATCGATGCGCAGCTGCTCGGCACGGTGACCGAGGAGGTGATCAGCCTGAAGAACGGCTGCATCTGCTGCTCGCTGCAGGGTGACCTGCTGCGCACGCTGTCGTCGGTGATCAAGCGCGATCCGGCGCCCGATGCCATTGCGATCGAGACGTCGGGCATCTCGGATCCGGCCGAGATCATCCGCAACCTGATGGACCCCGTCATCTTCAAAGTCGCGCCGCTCGAGACCGTGGTGACCCTGGTCGATCCGCAGCGGCTGCATGACGAGCCGGCGCTGGAGCAGGATGGGCTGTGGCGCTCGCAACTGCGCGCCGCCGACTTCGTGCTGCTGACGAAAGCGGATCTCATCGCACGCGACGCGCTCGACGAGGTCCGCGCCGTCGTCGGCCGCTACAAGCCGCAATCGGCGATCTTCGACATTGCGCATGGCGACGTTGCGCCGGACCTGCTGTTCAGCCGCGACCTGCGCGCACCGCGGACGCTGCCGCCGCGCGCGCCGAGCTCGCCGCTCGCGTTCGCAACCGTCACCTGGACGTCGCAAGCGCCGCTGTCGCTGGCGCGCTTCCAGCAGGTCATCGGCAGGATCGCGCCCCGCACCTTGCGCATCAAGGGCGTTCTGCTGTTCACCGAGCATCCCGCTCAGCCGATCCTGTTCCAGTCGGTGGCGACGCGCGGCACGCTGGCGCCCTCACCGGTGTCGCCGGCCGACGGGCTCACGGCGCAGCTCGTGCTGATCGGACGCGAGGGAGAGTTCGATGCGGACGAGCTGGACGCTCTCCTGCGAGGCGTGGAGGAGTCGTAGATCCGCGTGAGAGGATGGTCGTGCTCAGCCCGCCCGGCGCAGCGTCGTCGCGCCGGCCTCGGCCCAGGTGCACCCGCCGCCGCCGGCGCGCTTGGCCACGTAGAGCGCATCGTCGACCCGCCGCAGCAGCTCGTCGACCGCCTCATCGGTCAGCGGCTGATCGCTGACCAGCAGACCGGCACTGGCGCCGATCAGCACCGGGATATCGGAAAGCAGGAATGGCATCGACAGCGCGCGGACGGCCTCGCGCGCGAGCTCCAGCGCGTCGTCGCGTCCCTGTGCGCCGCCGGCCACCGGCCTCAGCAGCATGAACTCGTCGCCGCCGAAACGTGCGGCAAGGCCACCCGAGCC
Organism: Bradyrhizobium sp. SZCCHNS2022; assembly: GCF_032377575.1. Lineage (NCBI taxonomy): Bacteria > Pseudomonadati > Pseudomonadota > Alphaproteobacteria > Hyphomicrobiales > Nitrobacteraceae > Bradyrhizobium > Bradyrhizobium sp. SZCCHNS2022. The sequence goes on from NZ_JAUHHZ010000001.1 coordinate 7,007,432, forward strand.
GACGCAGTCCGACAGCCGGATCGCGACCTGACGCAGCAGCTCGTCGCCGGCATGATGGCCGTGCCGATCATTGACGGGCTTGAAGCCGTCGAGATCGATGGCAACGATGGCGACGCTGCCAGTCGTCCGTTCGAGTGCGGCGAGAAACGCCGCGCGGTTCGGCAGCCCGGTCAGGAAATCGTGGTTGGCCTGGCGCGCCAGCGCGTGCTTGGCCTCCAGCCGCTCGATGAAGGCGGTGCTGAGATGGCGCGATGCCTCGCGGATCGAGAACCAGAACAGCACGAGCATCGCCGCGCCGAGCTGATAGGGCAGTTCGGGACGCATCAGCCCGGCGATCAGCGTGGGTGCGAACAGCACGGCCGTCGTCGTCAGGACGACCCACGGGCGGATCGCCGCGCGGGACACCATGCCCACGCAATAGGACATCGACAGGCCGAAGGCGATCCACGCGCCGGGCGCGTCGTTCAGCTGAAAGGCGCGGAAGGTGAGGGCGCCGAGCGCAAGGCCGAAGGCCGCGGCGCCGGCCGCATAGACCTTCTCCCACAGAATCACGTCGGGGTCGGACAGGCGCCCGCCATGCTGCTTGTAACGGAGCAGGCTGACCACGCGACCGATCGCATTGACGATGATCGCGAACGTGATCGCGATATAGCCGGGGTCGCGATGCATGACCGCGAGCGTCACCGACCCGGTGATCGCGGCCGCGTTGATCGACATCACCTGCGGCAGGGACGTGTAGAGGAGATCGACGAGCTCGCGCCGGATCGCCGGATTCGGATGAATGAATTTTGCGAGCAGCCCATGTCCCATGGCGCCACCATGAGACAGCTTTCCTAACAGTTGATGGCCGCGGCCGCTCTCCGCGCCGCAGGTTCGCAATTACCTTAAATCTTCGTCAATGCGTCTCCGGTCCGGTTCACGGAGCGCGGCTGGGGTCGCTCGTCGCATAGATCGGCGTCGCCGTCGACATCCGCGGCGACATCGTCGCCGCCGTTGCCACTCTCGGCGTATCCGCCTTCGGCGCGTCCGCCTTGATGTCCGCCTTGGCGTCGGCCCGCATGTCGGGCTTGGGCGGGTCGAGCTTCAGGGGGCGCAGTGGCTGGCGCTTGGCCATCGCGTCCAGGACGGCGCGGTTGGTCTTCTCGATCCGCTTGGCCGCGGCCACATCGGCGAAGGCGCGGTCGAACTTGCGCATGCGGTAGAACACGATGCCGCGATCGATGTAGGCGTCGTAGTAGCGCGGATCGAGCTGAATCGCGGCGTCGAGGTCAGCCAAAGCGGCGTTCAAATCACCCTTCTGGAACGACGCCATGCCGCGGTCGCGATAGGCCCGGGCCTCGTTGGACGTCGTGCCGCCGGGCAGGGTTGCGTCCGAGACGCAGGCGGCAGTCGTTGCCTGGCCGCAGGACGCATGCTCCTGCTCGGCTGAAGAGACCGCGTCGACCTTGCTGACCCGGATTGGCAGCGGCTCGGCTGCGGTGGCGGCACTGCCGGTGGTGACGCCGGCCGCCGGCTCGCTGCCGGCATTCGCAGCCGCCTCGCCTGCCGTCGGCGCGACGGACGCGCTTTCGATCGGGTTGGCGGGCACCTCATGCGGCTTGACCTTGTTGGTCGCGACCACGATCGGCTCGAGGGGCGCGACGGACGCCGCCGACATATGGGTGAAGAGCAGATAGCCTGTCAGCGCCATGGCGGAGGCGCCGGCCAGCGCCATCACGCCGGAGGCCACCTTGTGCACCCTGGCCGCGACGACCAGCTTGGACTCCTGCCGATGCTCGTCCCGCGCCGCGCCGAGCAGACGGTCGTAGGCCGTGCGCTGCTCCTTGTCGCCGAGAATGTCGTTGGCGCGGATGATCTGGCGAAACCGCAGCGCGGCGTCGGGATCGCCGGGATTGATATCAGGATGGCTCTCTTTGACCGCCTTGCGGAAGGCCGCCCGGATGTCCTCAGCGTCATCGTCCGGAAGAGCTCCGAGTAAATCGTAAAGCGTCTTCATGGTCGCACTCGCTGCAGGCTTCCTTCGTCTCCGATCGAAAATCCTACGGCGAATTTACGCTGGAGCACTCGAACTAACTGTTTCCGCTTGGCATGATGATCGGTCAATCCGGCGGAAAAATGACTGAAAATGGCGAACTCGGCAGCCATTTCTGCCGAGCTCGGAACCGTCGCGCGCGTACATCCTCGTCGTGATGAGCGCAATCGGAGATTGAATCGTGTTGCTCGGACCGGCTCCCGACCTCCGCTCTCACTCCTGCCGAGGAGAAGGTTTGAAGCCGGATTCAACGACGCTGGCTGACCGGCCGTCATCACGCCGGAGGCGCATCGGGCTTCCCAGCGCGAGGTGGGGGCAGGCGGTCTGCTTGCCGAAGCGGCGGCCCGGCCGCTATACCCTCCGCATGACCGAATTTCATGGCGTCTTTCCCTATCTCGCCTCTCCGATCAATGCCGAGGGTACGATCCGCACCGACGTGCTCGGGCGGCTCTGCGACGACCTGATCCATGCCGGCGTGCACGGGCTGACGCCGCTCGGCTCGACCGGCGAGTTTGCCTATCTCGATCGCGCCCAGCGCATGGCGGTGGTGGAGGCGACCATCGAGGCAGCCAAGGGGCGCGTTCCCGTCATCGCCGGCGTGGCCTCGACCGCGATCGCCGATGCGGTGGCGCAGGCCAAGGCCTACCAGAAGCGCGGCGCGACCGGGATTCTGGCAGTGCTGGAAGCCTATTTCCCGGTCAGCGATGCCGGCATCGAAGCCTATTTCCGGGCGATCGCCGATGCCGTTGACGTTCCCGTGGTGATCTACACCAACCCGCAATTCCAGCGCTCGGACCTGTCGCTCGACGTGATCGCCCGGCTCGCCGAGCATCCGCGCATCAACTACATCAAGGACGCTTCGACCAACACCGGGCGGTTGCTGTCGATCATCAATCGCTGCGGTGACGCCATCAAGGTGTTCGCGGCCTCCTCCCACATTCCGGCAGCCGTGATGCTGATCGGCGGCAAGGGCTGGATGGCGGGACCGGCCTGCATCATCCCGCGCCAGAGCGTGGAGCTCTACAATCTCTGCAAGGCGGCGTGCTGGGACGATGCGCTCGCGCTGCAGAAGAGGCTGTGGCGCGTCAACGAGGCCTTCGCCCGCTTCAACCTCGCCGCCTGCATCAAGGCCGGCCTGTCGATCCAGAGCTACGACGTCGGCGACCCCGTACCGCCGCAGGCGGCGCTGACATCAGAGCAGCGCAAGGTCGTCGAAGAGGTGCTGCTCGCCCTGGGGTGACACTCAGATGACGGCCCCGCTCTCTCCGCCGTCATTCCGGGGCGGCCCGAAGGGCTGAGCCCGGGATCCATACGCCGTGTCCCTTCCATTGGGCAGTCTCGGAGACATCGAGCTTCCAGACTGCCGTTCGTGGTTATGGATTCCGGGCTCGCGCTACGCGCGCCCCGGAATGACGGCGGTGGTTGTGTCGTCCGGCAAATCCGCTAAAACCCCATGCAATTACATTGAACTGGCCAAGGATTCTCGAATGAACATTCTTCCCAACAACATGCGCTTCGGTGCGGGGCAGCCCGTGAAACGTCTGGAGGATCAGCGGCTGCTGACCGGGAAGGGACAGTTCATCGACGACAAGCCGGAAGACGGCGCGCTCTGGCTGTACGTGCTGCGCTCGCCGCATGCCCATGCCAAGATCCTCTCGATCGACAGCGCTGCCGCCCGCGACATTCCGGGCGTCGAGGCGATCTACACCGGCGCGGATCTCGTCGCCGACGACATCGGCAGCATCCCCACGCTCGCGATCTTCAAGCGTCCCGACGGCAAGCCGATGACGGTGCCGCCGCGCCGCCTGCTCGCGCATGAGATCGTGCGCTACACCGGCGAGGCCGTCGCGGCCGTGGTCGCCACGTCGCGCGTGATCGCGCAGGAGGCGGCTGAGGCGATCGTGGTCGACTACGAGGTGCTGCCGGCGGTGACCGATCCCGTGAAGGCGATTGAGCCGGGCGCGCCCGCGGTCTGGGCCGAGGCACCCGACAACATCGTCGCCGCCATGAGCTATGGCGATGCCGCCAAGGTCGAGCAGGCCTTCGCCAGCGCCCCGCACAAAGTGTCGCTCGACATCACCAGCCAGCGTCTGGTGCCCTCCGCGATGGAGCCGCGCTCGACCATTGCCGAGATCGAGAAGAAGACCGGCCGGCTGTTGTTGTACGTGCAGTCGCAGACCCCGGCCTCGACCCGCGACGTTCTCGCCGACGCCGTGCTGAAGCGGCCGAAGGAGAGCATCCGCGTGCTGGTCGGCGACATCGGCGGCGGTTTCGGCCAGAAGACCAACCTCTATCCCGAGGACGGCATCGTCGCCTATGCCGCGACCAAGCTGTCCAAGAAGATCCGCTGGCGCGCCGAGCGCACCGATGAGTTCGTCGGCGGCACCCATGGCCGCGACCTCACCTCGACCGCGGAGTTCGCGCTCGATGCCAAGGGCAAGGTGCTGGCCTATCGCGTGCGCTCGATCGGTGCCACCGGGGCCTATTCGTCGGGCGCAGCCAACATCATCCCGCTGGTGCTCGGACCGTTCGTGCAGACCGGGGTCTACGACCTGCCGCTGGTGCATTTCGAGGTGAAGACCGTCATGACGCATACGGCGCCGGTCGGTGCCTATCGCGGCGCCGGCCGTCCCGAGGCGGTGTTCATCGTCGAGCGGCTGTTCGACACCGCCGCGCGCCAGATCGGCATCGATCCGCGGACCATCCGGAAAGCGAACTACATCAAGCCGGCGCAGCTGCCCTACACCAACGCCGTCGGCCAGGTGTATGATTCCGGCGCCTTCGCCCACATGCTGGAGCGCGCCGCCAAGCTCGCCGACTGGGACGGCTTCAACGCGCGCAAGCGCGAGGCGAGGAAGCGCGGCATGCTCTATGGCCGCGGCCTGACCAGCTACATCGAATGGACCGGCGGCCGCGCCCACACCGAGAAGGTGTCGCTGCACGCGACGTCCGAGGGCCGCGTCATCCTGCATTCCGGCACCATGGCGATGGGGCAGGGCCTGCAGACCACCTACACGCAGATGATCTCCGACACGCTGGGTATCCCGCTCGACAAGATCGACGTTGTGCAGGGCGATACGGACCTGGCCACTGGCTTCGGCAGCGTCGGCTCGCGCTCGCTGTTCGTCGGCGGCACGGCGGTCGCGGTGTCGTCGAACGACCTGATCACCAAGGCGCGCGAGAAGGCGTCGAACCTCTTGGAGACGGCCGTCGAGGACATCGAGTATCGCGACGGTGTCCTCACCGTCGTCGGCACCGACCGCCGCATCAGCCTGTTCGACATCGCCGGGAAGGAGCAGGGCGCCAAGCTGTCGGTCGACAGCGAAGGCGAGGTCGACGGACCGAGCTGGCCGAACGGCACGCATATCTGCGAGGTCGAGATCGATCCGGACACCGGCATCAGCCGCGTCGTGCGCTACACCACGGTCGACGACGTCGGCGTCGCGGTGAATCCGATGCTGGTGGCGGGCCAGATCCACGGCGGCGTCGCCCAGGGCATCGGCCAGGCGTTGTACGAGAACGTCGCCTACGACGCCGACGGCCAGCTGTTGACCGCGACCTATCAGGACTACTGCATCCCGCGCGCCGACGACGTGCCGCCGATCGTGGTCACGCTCGACGATTCCGCGCCGTGCAAGACCAACCCGCTCGGCGCCAAGGGCTGCGGCGAATCCGGCGCGATCGGCGGCCCGCCCTGCGTCACCAACGGCGTCATGGACGCGCTGTTCGAGCTCGGCATCACCAACCTGCAGACCCCGCTGACGCCGGAAAAGGTGTGGGCCGCGATCCGCGATGCGAAGGCGAAGAAGGCGGCGTAAGACCCGACAAATAGGGCGCGACGCTCTCGCCAGAGCGACGGTCCGCTCCCTCTCCCCGTTCTTACGGGGAGAGGGCTGGGGTGAGGGGCAGCCACACGGGCGGTGCGAGTAGTTAAACTCCATTCCTGTCTGTTCAACTTCACCTTGATCCAGGAGAGTTAGTTGGGCCCGAATTGACGCTTCCCGTGCGGCTGCCCCTCACCCCAGCCCTCTCCCCGTGAAGAACGGGGAGAGGGGGCGCACCGCCGTCGGCGCGGCTATTTGCGGTCCACCGGCAATTCGAGCACCACACTGAAATCGCGTGCCTCGCCGCTGAAGCCCAGCCTGCCGCCGTGCGCTGCTGCAACCTCGTTGGCAATCGCGAGGCCGAGGCCGGAGCCGTGGGAGCCGTCGCTCTTCTGGAACGGCGACAGCATCCGTTGCTGTGTGTCCGCCGCGATGCCGGGGCCGTCGTCCCAGACGATGATCGTGACGTGTGCCGGCGCGCGCTCCACCTTCACCATCAGCCGCGTCCGCGCGCCATGCGCCAGCGCATTGTGGATCAGATTGGCGAGTGCCTCGCGCAGGCTGATGGCGTCGGCTGCGACGACGACATCGTCGTCCGATTCCACGAAGCTCACGGAGACTTCGCGATCCAGCGACAGCGGCACGCTCTGCGACAGCACGGACTTGGCCAACGCGTTGATGTCGGTCGCAGCAAACCGCGGAGCCTGGGCGCGGTGCTGGATCATGGCATGATCCAGCAACTGGCTGGTGAGGCGGGCGAGGTCGGAGATGCGGCCGCGTAGCCGGTCGAGCGCCTTGGGATCGCTCGTCTGATCGGTCAGCAGCTCGACCTCGGCATCGATCGCCGCCAGCGGCGTCCGCAACTGATGCGTGGCGTCGGCGATGAAGCGCTGCATCAGCGCGATGCGTTCGGCGAGGCGCTGCATGAAGCCGTCGATGGCGCCGACCAGCGCACGGACCTCGCGCGGCGGCGTGATCGCGATCGGGCTGAGATCGTCCGGCCGGCGCTTGACGATCTCGGCCTCGATGCGCGTCAGCGGTGCGAAGACGAGACGGAGACATAGCGCGGTCGCAACCAGCGCCAGCAGGCTCATCGCGGCGATCAGGCCGATCGCCTTGGAGGCGAGATCCCAGGTCAGCGCATCACGGGCGCGCAGGGTCTGCGCCAGCACGATCTCGCTCCAGCCCTCGCCCGGCGCGCCGTCGAGCCGGCGCGCCACAGCGGCAATGCGCACCCGCTGGTCGCGGTAGACGCCGTCGCGCAACACCACGCCTTCGCGCAGCGCGCTCTTGGGTGCCTGGATCGTGAGATCGTCATAGCCGGCGACGACGACGCCGCGCGGATCGGTGACGCGGTAGAAGACGTGGTCATAGGCCGACAAGGTCGCGAACGCCGCCGCCGGCGGATCCAGCGTCACCACGCCGCCCTGCATGTAGATGTTTTCGGCGATTTGCACGGCGCCGCCGGCGAGCAGCTTGTCATAGGCATCGCGCGCGGCCGTCGCCGCATATTGCCAGGCGGCGAGGCTGAGCACGACGGCGCCGACCGCCAGGATCGCGCCGATCGCGATCAGCAGCCGCGCGCGCAGCGACGTTCTGAGGTCACGAAGCGTGGAGCTGATAGCCAAGGCCGCGCTCGGTCTTGATCTCGACGGTCGTTGCCGCGAGCTTGCGCCTGAGACGCGCGATGAACTGCTCCACGGCGTTCGGGCTCGGGTCCTGGTCGAAGCTGAACAGCTGCTCCACGAGCTCCTCCTTGGCGACATAGCGGCCCTGGCGCGCGGCCAGGATCTCCAGCACGGTCAGCTCGCGTCGGGTCAGGTCGAGCGGCTGGCCGGCGACGCTCGCCGTGCGGCCGGCGCGGTCGATCACCAGCGGCCCCAAGGTCAGCAGATTGTCGGACTGCCCGGCGGCGCGACGCAGCAGCGCGCGGGCGCGCGCCTCCAGCTCGCGATAATCGAACGGCTTGATCAGATAGTCGTCGGCGCCGAGGTCGAGCGCGCCGATGCGGTCGTCGACCGCCGAACGCGCGGTCAGCACCAGCACCGGCGTGCGCAGGCCGCGCTTGCGCAGGTGCTTGAGCACGGCGAAGCCGTCCATGTTCGGCAGCATCACGTCGAGCACGATGAGATCATAGCTCTGCACCTCGATCAGCTCGCTCGCGGTCCGGCCGTCCTTCTCCCAGTCGACGGCGTAGCCGATCCGCTCGAACCGGCTGGTCACGGCGGCGCCGATCTCGGGCGTGTCTTCCACCAGCAGGATGCGCAAGGTCGTCGTCTCGGTCCCGGAGTCAGGTTCGCGTCAGCCTCCTCCTCTATCACTTCGAATAAGGGCGCCGAAGTGCACCGGGCGAAATTTCGCGCTGCAACATAGAGGGGAGGACGCATGACCGTCCATCAGACACCATCACAGTTCGAGCCGCTGCTCTCGGTCGAGGGCGTGACCCTGCAATACAAGACGCCGGATACGCTGGTCACGGCGACCTACCGCGTCGATTTCAAGGTGTTCGATTCCGACCGCTTCGTGCTGCTCGGGCCGTCCGGCTGCGGAAAGTCCACCCTGCTGAAGGCGATCGGCGGCTATCTGAAGCCGACCGAGGGCCGCATCCGCCTCAAGGGCCATGAGGTCACCGAGCCCGGTCCGGACCGGATGATGGTGTTCCAGGAATTCGATCAGCTGCTGCCGTGGAAGACGGTGCGCGAGAACGTCGTGTTCGCGCTGACCGCGAGCGGCCGGCTGAGCGCTGATGAGGCGCAGGAGCGGGCGAAATCCTATATCGACAAGGTCGGCCTGACCAAATTCATCGACTCCTATCCGCATATGTTGTCGGGCGGCATGAAGCAGCGCGTCGCGATCGCCCGGGGCATGGCGATGGAGCCGGACGTGCTGTTGATGGACGAGCCGTTCGCGGCGCTCGACGCGCTGACCCGGCGCAAGATGCAGGACGAGCTGCTGCAATTGTGGCAGGACACGCGTTTCACCGTGCTGTTCGTGACGCATTCGATCGAGGAGGCGATCAAGATCGGCTCGCGCATCCTGCTGCTGTCGCCGCATCCGGGCCGCGTCCGCGCCGAGCTCAACAGCGTGCCGCCGGGCACGATGGGCTCGGCCGAGCAGGTCGCGCTCGAAGGGCGCATCAACGACATGCTGTTCGGCCATCACTGAGGACGGGAGAGAGAGATCATGAGCGAGACGCTGGCGCTGCGCCCCGAAATCGTCAATGCAGAAACTCCCCTTGGCGACGTCAAGGTCGAGGCAAGCCTGTCCTGGCTGGAACGCATCTATCGCTTCGGTGCGGTCCGCAAGGCCATCATCCTGGTGGCGCTGGCCGCGCTGTGGCAGGCCTATGGATTGTGGTTGGCCAACCCGCTGCTGTTTCCGACCTTCACCGACACGCTCGCCGCCTTCTTCGAGAACATCGCCAATGGCGTGATCCCCGCGCGCACGCTGGTCTCGTTGGAGACGCTGCTGATCGGCTACGGCGTCGGCATCGCGCTCGCCGCCGTGCTGACCACGATCGCGATCGGCTCGCGGATCGGCGCCGATCTCCTGGAGGCGCTGACCTCGATGTTCAATCCGCTGCCGGCGATCGCGCTGCTGCCGCTGGCGCTGATCTGGTTCGGACTCGGCAAGGGCAGCATCATCTTCGTGCTGGTGCATTCGGTGCTGTGGGCGATCGCGCTCAACACCCATTCCGGCTTCCGCTCGGTGTCCAACACCCTGCGCATGGTCGGCCTGAACTACGGCCTGCGTGGGCTGAAGCTGGTGCGCTTCATCCTGATCCCCGCCGCCTTCCCGGCGATCCTGACCGGCCTGAAGGTCGGCTGGGCCTTCGCCTGGCGCACCCTAATCGCCGCCGAGCTGGTGTTCGGCGTCTCCTCGGGCTCGGGTGGGCTCGGCTGGTTCATCTTCGAGAACCGCAACCAGCTGGAGACGGCGAACGTCTTCGCCGGCCTGTTCACCGTGATCTTCATCGGCCTCGTCGTCGAGAACGTCGTGTTCGCCACCATCGAGCGCAAGACGGTGCGGCGCTGGGGCATGCAGCACTGATGAGCTATAAGCAAAACAACAAGGAGAGGGAGACGACCATGTCCTGGAGCAAATCACTCACCGCCGCAGCATTCGGCCTCGCCACGCTGCTCGGCGCCACATCAGCGCAGGCCGAGGTCAAGGAGATCAGGCTCTCCAAGGGCTACGGCATCCTCTATCTGCCGCTGATCGTGATGGAGGATCAGAAGCTGATGGAGAAGCAGGCCGAGAAGGCCGGCCTCGGTCCGTTCAAGGTGAGCTGGCAATTGCTCGACGGCGGCAACATCATCAACGACGCGATGATGGCCGGCTCGCTCGACATCGCCGGCACCGGCGCGCCCGGCTTCATCACGCTGTGGGCCAAGGCCAAGGGCATCCCGGCGGTCGAGGTGGTCGGCGTCAGCGGGCTGAGCTCGACCTCGCTGTGGATGAACAGCAACAATCCCGAGATCAAGTCGCTGAAGGATTTCAAGCCGAGCGACAAGATCGCGCTGCCAGGCATCAAGACCTCGCTGTCGGCAGTCATGCTGCAGATGATGGCGGCCCACGAGTTCGGCAAGGAGAACTATGCCAAGCTCGATCCGATGACCGTCGGCTTGCCGCACCCCGAAGCGGTGGCGGCGCTGACCTCGGGCAAGACCGAGATCACGGCGCATTTCACCTCGCCGCCGTTCTCCTATATCGAGCTGAAGGATTCCAAGATCCGCCGCGTCGCCAATTCCGCCGACGTCCTCGGACGGCTGACGATGGACGTCGTGTTCGCGCCGAAGCGCTTCGTCGATGCCAATCCGAAGGTCGTGCAGGCCTTCCTCGACGCGCTCGACGAGGCCTGCACCCTGATCGCCAACGACAAGGCCGCCGCCGCCGAGATCTACGCCCGCACTGCCAAGGTGAAGACCACCAAGGAGGACGTGCTCGAGATGCTGCAGGACAAGGACACCTGGTTCTCCGCGACGCCGGAGGGGGTGTTGAAGATCGCCGAGTTCATGCATGGCGTCGGCTCGATCAAGGTCAAGCCGGCCAACTGGCAGGACATGTTCGTCACCCAGCTGCGCGACAGGAAAGGCAGCTGACGCCGCGCGTGTCTAGGAGGCCTGCGGAAACGCGACGCGCACCCGCAGGCCGCCTTCCGGTGAGGTCGACAGATCGAGGCTGGCGCCGTGGGCGTCGGCGATCTGCTTGACGATGGCGAGGCCGAGCCCGCTGCCGCCGGTGCTGCGGCTGCGGGAATTCTCCAGCCGGAAGAACGGCTCGAACACCGCGTTGCGCGCATCGGGCGGAATGCCCGGACCGTCGTCGTCGATCGCGATCACGGCGGACTTGTCCGGCAGCACCCGCACCGTGCAGCGCGTGGCGAAGCGCAGCGCATTCTCGATCAGATTGATGAACAGGCGCCGCAGCGCTGTCGGCTCGCCGAGGACGGTCAGCGGCGCGCGGCCGAGCTCGGCGCTGATCTGCGCGCCGCTCTGCCGCCGGTCGTCCACGATCTCCATGAGCATCGCCGTGAGATCGAGCGGCTGGCGCTGGATGGCGGCAAAGCCGCCGCGCGAGACCGCCAGTGCGTCCTCGAGAAGGCGGGTCATCTCATCGAGATCGCCGGCCGCCTTGTCGCGCTGTTCCTGCTCAGGCAGACGCTCGACGCGCAGGCGCAGCCGGGTGATGTAGGTCTTGAGGTCGTGTGACACCGCCCCAAGCAGCAGCGTGCGGCCGCGCACCAGCTCGGAGATGCGCGTTTGCATGTCGTTCACCGCCGATATCAGGTTGCGGATCTCCGGTGCGCCCGCCGGCTTCACATGCACCGCGGTCGCATCGCTGCTGAACTGGCCGAGCGAGCGGCTGAGCTGGCGCAGCGGCCGCGCCTCGCGCGCGATCGCGATCACCGCGGCCATGCCGATCAGCGCGCCGAGCAGGCCGACGCCGAAGCCGGGCGGCAGCCCGAACAGGCGCGGGCCGGCGGCGCCACTGGCTTCGAACACGACATAGTCGCGGTCGCGCAGCGACACCGCAAAGCGCACCGAGCGGCTGGCGTTGCGCCAATAGTCGCCGAGGTGCCAGTCGCGCCAGCGCGGCAGCCCGGCACGGGACCGCAGCACAATGACGTCGCGGGGCCGCAGCGCTTGCAGATACAATTTCAGGAACTGCTCGGCGAGCGGCCGGCGCATCGTCTCGGCTGACGCCTCGGGGCGCTCCTGGGTCAGCGTGACGCGCAGCCGCTCGCTGCTGGCAGCCTTGAGGATGAGCGGGCGCTCCGCGGATTCTGCGTTTTCGATCAGCTGAACGATGGCGCTGACCTGCTCTGGCAGCGGAAACAACCGCCTGAAGATCTCCTCGCGGGACTCGCTGAGGAACAGCCAGCCGAGACCGACCGCCCACAGCGCGATCAGCGCGAACAGCACGATCGCCATCAGCCGTCCGGCGAAGCCGAGGCGCCCGAGCACGGCTTACAGCTCCTTGACCGAACCGGTGAAGATGTAGCCGGCGCTGCGCACGGTCTTGATCAGCTCGTCCTCGCCGTCACGCTCAATCTTCTTGCGCAGCCGGCTGACCTGCACGTCGATGGTGCGGTCGAGCGGATCGGCCTGCCGGCCGCGGGTCCAGTCCATCAATTGATCGCGCGACAGCACGCGGTTGGGCCTGACCAGGAAGCAGCCGAGCAGCTCGAATTCGGCGCTGGTGAGCGGCAGCGGTCCGTCCTCCGCATGCGCGATCTCGCGCTTGTCCAGATCGACCGTGAGCTTGGCATTGACGAGGAAGCGGCGAGTCTCCAGCGGCGCCGGCTCGGCGCGGCGCAGGATGGCGCGGATGCGCGCCACCAGCTCGCGCGGGCTGAACGGCTTCGGCAGATAGTCGTCGGCGCCCATCTCGAGCCCGACGATGCGGTCGATCTCGTCGCCTTTGGCCGTCAGCATCAGGATCGGCACGCGTGAGGCCGCGCGCAGCCGCCTGCAGATCGACAGGCCATCCTCTCCGGGCAGCATGATGTCGAGCACGACGAGGTCGGGATCGCCGAAGGTGTTGCGGAAGCGGTCGAGCGCCGCGCCGCCGTCGCCGACATCGACCCGGAAGCCTTCGCGCGCCAGATGGTCGCGTAGCAGGCTGCGGATCTCGATGTCGTCCTCGATGATCAGGAGATGGGGGCGCTGGTCCATGCCGGTCGTTTTAAGAACACCTCGCGTGATCGGGCAACCCTGCCTCAGGGACCGTTACAAAACGTTACATGGCCGCTCTTTCCTGCAATCCGCCGGCAAAGTTGATCGGCGAGGCTCTCCTCACGCCATGAGGCGGTGTCGAAGTAACAGGAGAGACAGATGAGTTCAGTTCGGACCCCGATTGCGGCCGCGGCGATCGCCGCGATGGTGATGGCGCTGGGGGCGTCCAGCGCCCAGGCCTGGACCCGCAGCGGCGGCGGCGTCGGCCCGCGCGGCGGCACCTGGTCGTCCTCCGGCTCGGGCGGCTGTGGCGGCGGCAGCTGCAGCCATAGCCGCAGTTTCACCGGTCCGCGCGGCGGCGTCGTCACCAACAGCGGTCAGACGACCTGCGCCGGCGGCAGCTGTACCCACACGGGAACGACGACGGGTCCGTATGGCGGCACCGTCAGCCGCAGCAGCACCGTCACGCGCTGACGCGACCGACCCCGGCTCCGCACCTCCCGCGGGGCCGGGCGGGCGCAGATCGTCCGCAGATCTCGAGCACCCCATGGAGACCTCATGCGCAAGATCCATCGCCTGTCGCTGGCGAGCGCGCTCGCGACCACGCTCGCCTTTGCAGCCTCCCTGGCGCGCGCCGGCGGTATTGACGTCGGCCCGGCAATGCAGCGGCCTGACGTCCGGGCCGCCATCGCAGCCTGCCATGCCGACCAGAGGCGGCTGTGTGCCACCGTCCAGCCGGGAGGGGGCCGCATCGTGCGCTGTCTCGCTGCCCAATCTGATCAGCTCAGCGACACCTGCGCCGCCGCGATGCAAGCCGCGAGCGACGCTCTGACGGCTGCCGGCGCCGCGCTGCGACCTGCGCCGCAGTCGCGTACCCGGCTGTAAGCGCCGACCATCGGGATTTCCACAGAACCAGTATCATCGTGCAGGAGTACGCCGACCATGCGCGCCGTTCTCGACGACCATGCCGCCGGCTGGCCATTGCTCCTCGCCATCGTCTTCATCGGCCTCGAGTTAATCTACGGACTGCTGGCCGGCCGTGAGGACGTCTACGATCCGGCGGAGACGCTGGCATCGTTCGGCGTGGCGGTCGGCAACGTCATCGCCAAGGCATTGACCAGCGGTGTGGCGGTGTTTCCGTTGGTCTTCGCCTATCAGCACCGGCTGTTCGAGATCCCGCTCGATTTCGTCTGGAGCTGGACCGTGCTCTTCATCGCGGTCGAGTTCTGCTACTACTGGTTCCACCGCGCCTCGCACCGGATCCGCTGGCTATGGGCCACGCATGCGGTGCATCATTCGGCGACGCGTTTCAATCTCTCGGCGGGCATCCGGCTCGGCTGGACCGGGCAACTGACCGGCGCCTTCCTGTTCTTCCTGCCGCTCGCCTGGATCGGCTTTCAGCCGCTGGCGATCATGCTTCTGCTCGGACTGGGCCTGCTCTACCAGTTCTTCCTGCACACCGGCGCCCCCGTCCATCTCGGTCCACTGGAATGGGTGCTGAACACGCCGCGCCATCATCGCACGCATCACGCCGTCAACGACAGCTGCCTCGACCGCAACTACAGCTCCGTGCTGATCGTGTTCGACCTGATGTTCGGGACCTTCGCCGAAGCGCCTCGCGACGAACCGCTGCAGTTCGGCCTCCGCGGCCGCTTGCCCACCAACAATCCGTTCCGCATCGTGTTCGGCGAATGGATCGCGCTCGCAGGCGATGCCTGGCGGGCGCCCGGTGTCCGGCGCAAGCTGCGGCTGTTGTTCGGGCCGCCGTAAGTGAGGCCGTCCACCTTTCATTTTGCCGCGATGTCGACTATCTGATCCTGCGCAGGCAATGCCGGGCCCGGACAATGTTCCCGCGCGGCGGCCGATGATGGGGGAGATTGCGATGCGGAGATTGCTGACCGTGCTGGCGGCGCTCATGACGCTGAGCCTGACCAATTGCGGCTACAACGCGATCCAGACCAATGACGAGCAGGTCAAGGCGGCCTGGTCCGAGGTCGTCAACCAGTATCAGCGCCGCGCCGATCTGGTGCCCAACCTCGTCAACAGCGTGAAGGGGTTTGCGCAGCAGGAGAAGGATGTTCTGCTCGGCGTCACCAATGCGCGCGCCAAGGTCGGCAGCGTCCAGGCCACGCCCGACGTCGTCAACGATGCCGCCGCGCTGCAGAAGTTCCAGGCCGCGCAGAGCGAGCTGACGGGCGCGCTGTCGCGCCTTCTGGTCGTCACCGAGAACTATCCGCAGCTGAAATCGGATGCGCTGTTCCGCGACCTGATGTCCCAGCTCGAAGGCACCGAGAACCGCATCACGGTGGCGCGCAACCGCTACATCAAGTCGGTGCAGGAGTACAACGTCGGCATCCGCACCTTCCCGAACAACCTCACGGCCATGGCGTTCGGCTACAAGGAGAAGGCCAACTTCACCGTCGAGAACGAGCGCGAGATCTCGGTCGCGCCGAAGGTCGACTTCAACGCGCCGTCGCCTGCGCCGTCCAAATAGCCGGAGCGTCCGATCTTGCGCGCGCGCTCGGCCGTCAAGGCGCTGCTTGCGACGCTGCTCGTCTGCCTCGCGACGATCGTGTGGGCCGACGTCGCAGTCCCGCAGCTGACGGGCCGCGTCGTCGACCAGACCGGCACGCTGTCCGCGTCGGACGTCGCGGGTCTCACCCAGAAGCTCAAGGACCTGGAGACCCGCAAGGGCAGCCAGGTCGCGGTGCTGATCGTGCCGACCACGCAGCCCGAGACGATCGAGCAGTTCTCGATCCGCGTCGCCGAGGCCTGGAAGATCGGCCGCAGGAAGGTCGACGACGGCGCGCTGCTGGTGATTGCCAAGAACGACCGCAAGCTGCGCATCGAGGTCGGCTACGGGCTCGAAGGCAGCCTCACCGACGTCACCGCGCGCCGGATCATCGACGAGGTCATCACGCCGAAATTCCGCTCCGGCGATTTCGCCGGCGGCATCGACGCCGGCATCGACCGCATCATCGGCGTGATCAATGGCGAGACCCTGCCGGTGCCGCAGCCGCAGGCCTCGCATGGCGATATCGACATGGACTCCATCACGTCGTTCGCGCCGGTGGCGCTGTTCGGCGCGCTGGTGATCGGCGGCATCCTGCGCACGCTGCTTGGCCGCCTCCTGGGATCGCTGGCCACCGGCGGCGCCATGGGCGCGATCGCCTGGGTGATGGTGGGATCGGCGGGATTGGCAGCGTTGTCGGCGATCGCCGGCTTCGTCATCGCCTTCATTGCCGACAGTTTCGCCTCGATGGCGGGGCCGGGCAGCGGCCGCCGCGGCGGCTGGTCGAGCGGCTCGTCGTCGGGAGGCTGGAGCAGCGGCAGTTCGAGCAGCGGTGGCTTCTCAGGGGGCGGCGGCAGCTTCGGCGGCGGCGGCGCCTCGGGCAGCTGGTGAGGCGGAACCACATGAGCATCACACGGATCGGCCGGCATCTGCTGCATCATCATTGGCAGCTCAGGCGCGTCTTCACGCCGGATGTCCTGGCGAGGATCGAGCAGGCGATCAAGGACAGCGAGCGCGTCCATGCCGGCCAGCTCCGCTTCGTCGTCGAAGGCGCACTCGACGGCCGGCCGCTGTGGCGCAACCAGCCGCCGCGCGAGCGTGCGCTCGACCTGTTCTCCAGCTTGCGGATCTGGGACACTGCCCACAACAACGGCGTTCTGATCTATCTGCTGCTCGCCGACCGCGACGTCGAGATCATCGCCGATCGCGGCATCCATGAGCGCGTCGGCGCCGCCGGCTGGGAGACGATCTGCCGGGCGATGGAGGCCGAGTTCCGCGCCGGGCGATTCGAGCAGGGCGTGATGCAAGGCATCGCCGCGGTGTCACGCGAGCTCGCGAAACATTTTCCGCCGCACGCCGGCGAGACCAACGAGCTGCCGGACGCGCCGGTGGTGATGTAGCTCGATCTCATACCTTCGCTGACATCAGCAGCATCGTACGCCACGCAATCATTGGCCACGCTCTCTCCGTCATTCCGGGGCGCGCGGAACGCGCGAGCCCGGAATCCATAACCCCGAGCGGTGGTGAGGCGAAGAAGCGCCACCACGATCTCGCGCCCCAGGACGGTTCGTGGCTATGGATTCCGGGCTCGTCGCTGCGCGCCGCCCCGGAATGACGGCGGAGAGAATCTTTGCCGCAACTCACACCGTTGCCGCCTCTGCGCCGTAGCGCTTCACCATGTCCCGCGCCAGCTCCGCCATCTTCGTCCGCAGCTCCGGCGGATCGATCACCTCGGCCTCCGGGCCGAAGCGCAGCAGCTCGCCGGCCGCGTGCCACAGCGTCGTCCCGGTCGGGATCGTCGCGATGCGCCAGCCATCGGCATCGGCGTCGTCGGCGAGCCGCGTGCGGGCGCGCACGTAAGGCTGGCTCCACACCTCCAGCAGCTTCACGCCGCGCGGCGACAGGCGGACCGTCGCTGCGTTCGGATGCATCTCCGCCTCGAGCCGCTCCGTCGCGGCGCGCCAATAAGCGGCGAGATCAAAATCGGCCGGCCGCGCGAAGCTCTCGGTGGTCACCGTGCAATCGAGAATGCGCGCGACCCGGTAGGTGCGCACGCTGCGTTCGACCCCTCCTGCGAGATACCAGCTGCCGCCCTTGAGCACGAGGCCGAGCGGCGCGACGCGACGGCGCTTCTCGGCACGCCAGGTCTGATAGCGGATGTCGATCTGGCGGTCGGCGAGCAGCGCATCGGCGATGGCGCGCAGATGCACCGGCTCCTCGGCCTCGCCGAACCAGCCGGGCGCATCGAGATGAAACCGCGCCTGCATCCGGCCGGCATTGGCGCGATGGCTCGGCGGCAGCGCCGCGACGAGCTTGCTCTGCGCCGCGCTCATCGCGCCATCGAGCCCGAGCG
The DNA here is from genome assembly GCF_032377575.1 of Bradyrhizobium sp. SZCCHNS2022. NCBI lineage: Bacteria > Pseudomonadati > Pseudomonadota > Alphaproteobacteria > Hyphomicrobiales > Nitrobacteraceae > Bradyrhizobium > Bradyrhizobium sp. SZCCHNS2022. The sequence continues at coordinate 7,025,331 of NZ_JAUHHZ010000001.1, forward strand.
CGGCGGCCGGGCCGGGCAGGCCGGCCATGAACAGCGCGTCGGTCTCCGCCGGCGACAGTCCGTTCAGCCGCACGCGATAGCCGTCGAGCAGGCGGAACCCGCCCTCGGCGCCGCGCTCGGCATAGACGGGGATTCCGGCGGCGGAGAGCGCGTCGATGTCGCGATAGATCGTGCGTACCGAGACCTCGCAGGCATCCGCGAGCTCGGGCGCGGTGACCTGTCCCTTGGCCTGCAGGGTCGTGAGGATGGAGAGCAGACGGCTGGCGCGCATGCCGTTGTTTAAACATACCTGACACGCCTTGTCAGGTATGGTGTGCGACAAGCCCGCCACCGCAGCCGGCAATGGGAGGAGACCATCATGACCGCCGACGACAAGATCACGCTGTATTATTCACCGCAGACCCGCGCCGCCGGCACACGCGTCCTGCTCGAAGAGCTCGGCGCGCCCTACGATCTGCATGTCCTCAACATGAAGGCCGGCGAGCAGCGCAAGCCGGAGTTCCTGGCCGTCAATCCGCTCGGCAAGGTGCCGACGATCGGGCATCGCGGCCAGATCGTGACCGAGCAGGTCGCGATCTTCATCTATCTCGCCGATCTGTTTCCGCAGGCGGGGCTGACGCCGGCACTCGACGACGTCCTGCGCGGGCCCTATTTGCGCTGGATCGCCTATTACGGCGCCTCGTTCGAGCCGGCCGTGATCGACCATTTCATGAAGCGCGAGCCGGCGCCGGTCACGCAGTCGCCCTATGCCGACTACGACACCATGCTGGGGGCGCTGGAGCAGCAGCTCGCCAAGGGGCCGTATCTCCTCGGTGAGCGCATGACCGCCGCCGACGTGCTGTGGGGCGTCGCCTTCAACTGGACCATGATGTTCGGCGTGGTGCCGCGCAAGGACGTGTTCGTGCGCTACGCCGAGCGCATCACCCAGCGTCCGGCGTTCCAGCGCGTCACGGCCGCGGATGTCGAGATGGCCGCCCAGCACGCGGCCGCTGCCGGCGTCTGAGCGCCGGCCATCGCTGGAATCGAGCGAGGTCCCGCCGGCAGCGGGACCTCGCCGAAGCGATTGCACATCGTCTGGCAGGCTGGGATCGCCGAACCTCGGGCTTCCCGCAGCGGCGTCGCTAGTTCAGGCTGATCCCCGCGAGCGGCGTGCCGTCGACGCCGTTGTTGCTGATCGCGTTGTTCTTGAAGGACGAGACGGAGCCGCCGCCGGTCTGGACGACGCCGTTGGAATTGCCCTGGATGACGGAATTTCCCAACGTCACGATGGCGCCGCTGCCGCTTGCCAGAACCCCGGTGTTGTTGAACTCGGAGACCAGCCGGTCGAGAAAGACGCCCATCCCCGGCTTTCCCGCCGGGACCGTCGCGGATATCCCGGCATTGCCATTTACGATGGCCCTCGTGTTCGAGACGAGCACGCTGATCGCGCTGCTCGAATTCGCGGTCGAGACCGTGACGCCGAAGGCGGACGCCTTCAGCGAGGAGTCGGCGATCACCACCTGCGCCGCACCTGACGGCGCGACCGAGATTGCACTCTGAGAGAAGTTCTCGATCGTACAGTTCTCGATGACGAGCTTGCGGCCGGCGAGGAAATTGACGCCGTTGAGGCCGAGGGTCGTGCCGGCGCCGTTGATGCTCAGATTACGCAGGATGATGACGTCGTTGGCGCCGGCATTCACGTTGATGCCGTTGGTCGCCGACGCCAGGATCGAGGCCATGGTCCCCCCGCCGTCGATGGTGATCGATTTGGTGATCGTCACCGCGCCGAAGCCGCCGGGATCGAGCACATCGATCTCGCCGCCGGCCGCGGTCTTCGAGATCGCGCCGGCGAAGGTCTTGCAGGGCGCCGTCCGGCTGCACGGGTTGACGTCGTCGCCGACCCCCGACACCCAGGTCCGCGTCGCCTGCGCGTGCGCGCCTGACGAGGCAAGCATCAACATTGCAATGCACAAAAATCCGATCGAACAAACGAGCTTTCGCATGGAGCGCTCCCCTGGAAATTCTGGTGATGAAAAATAGTCCGAAGACAGAGTATTAGTCTACGAGAGCAACCAGAGCGTTCATTGAAATCGATGAGGAGAAACGGCACATTTTGCGATCGATAACCGGCGCCAAGACGTTGAGAATTCAAAGGACGCCGGCAAGATGGCTTCATCGCGCGATGCGCACCTCTGCCTCTTCCACCAAATTGAGCGCTAAGTTTCGGCGGCGCAACTCGTGGAGCGAGCTTCTGAGTCGGACCCGCCAGGACGCCGACTCCAGGGACGCGACGTCACGTCCGCGGCGTTTTGCCCGCTCCTGGTCTCGTTGATTGTGATGTCAGATTATGCAATCTAAGGATTATTGCGGCTTTCCTTGTTCGTATCGCTCATCCAGATTTGCATTTGGAGAATTTCATGCGGGTTGCCTCCTATAATGTGGAGAATCTGTTTTCGCGTCCGGCTGTCCTGAACATGAAGGACAATGACTACGCCGCGGGAATTCTTGCCCAGATCGCGGAGCTGACTGGGCTCCTGGAGCTGAAGAGCTATGCTGGCGAGAAGAGCCGGATCGAGAAGTTGCATGCCGACGTAAAGAAGTACATCTCCATCAATATTCGATCGTCGACGGCAGGGCGCTTCCTGTTCAGCGCCGATAGTAAACTTCTGGCGAAGGGCCGGACCGATTGGGACGGCTTCGTTGATCTTCAACGGGAACGCTTTTCGGAGGAGCAGATCAAATTTACCGGCAAGGTGATCAAGGAAGTCGCTGCTGATGTTCAATGCCTTGTCGAGGTCGAGAGTGCCGATACTCTGAAAAGATTCAACACGGATATCATCGACTCGCGGTTTAGCGACCGCATCGTCATCGATGGAAACGACCCCCGTGGTATCGATATCGCTCTCGGCGCCGTCAAGTCTGTGCCGATCCTCTCGGCTCGCACGAACATATTCGCTCGCGACAAGATCGGGACCATCTTCTCGCGCGACTGTCTTGAGGTCGAGCTTCGACTCAAGAAGGACAGAAGACTCCATGTCCTCGTGAATCACTTCAAGGCGAAAGATCGCAACAAGGAGGAATCGGACGCCAAGCGCAGACGCCAGGCAGCCGAGGTGTCGCGCATTCTGCAAACCCGATACAATCTCAAGAAAGATCTGGTCGTCGTGGCCGGTGATCTCAACGATGAGCCCGACAGCAAGCCGCTGGCTCCACTGATCAGAACGCCAAACCTGCACAATTGCTTCGATCTGGTCGACCGCCCACTGGACGATCGCTGGACGTACTACTATGGCGCGGATCGCCAGTATAACACGATCGACTATCTGTTCGTTTCGGAAGCCCTGCGGAAACACGTCGTGGATGCGGGATTGGAGCGCCGCGGTATGTGGAAGCTCGAAGAGCTCACGGGCGGCAAGGAGCGTCCTTTCAAGGGGATCGATGATTGGAAGCTGGCGGCTTCCGACCACGCCGCGATCTGGGTTGATCTGGACGTGTGACGGCGGCCTCGCGAAGGATGAAGTCGAGCCGGGATCGAAGCCGAATTTCGAGTGAAGCGCAGCCTTCACAGATGAATCTCAGATAAGGGGGAGCGGCCATGAACGTTGATGAGGACCTGCCCTTTCAGCCGATTCGATCGCACCTCTATGAGTCACAAGAACTCATGCGCGGCTTCGATGTCGCAGATCCCGGGAGTCATCTCCGGATTCCCGATTTCCTGACCTATGTCTATTTCGTGCAGAACGGTCGCGCGGCACCCAAAACCAGGGATGCCGGAATGATGGAGGCACTTCACGACAACTCCATCCTTCGCGCCATGTGGAAGTTCATTTCCGATCGCAAGCAGCCGACAGCGGCAATCATGGGAGGTCACAAGGAGCTGCGAGGTTCGAAGACCTATGTCGCCGTTGCCGAAATGGCTCGACGGCTCACGAGGGAAGGGTTCTTGATGGCCAGCGGCGGGGGGCCCGGCGCCATGGAAGCCGTTCATCTGGGGGCGTTGCTGGCGCAGGAAGATGATCAGACCATGCGCGAGGCGATCGTCCACCTCGCAACGCAAGCGAGCTTGCCAAACTCGATCAATATCGTCGATGCGGCGGGAAACGTCGACGAGGCCGTCGCTCAACTCGTCCATAGATGGGCCGTGCCCGCTGTCGAACTCCTCGAAAGGTATCGGAACGGCGGCGTAAGTCTAGCGGTCCCAACTTGGCATTACGGTCATGAGCCTCTCACGCCGCTCGCAACCCATGTCGCGAAATATTTCCTCAACAGCATCCGCGAGGATGTTCTGTTGGCGCTGGCGGTGAATGGAATCATTTTCGCCCCTGGCAAGGCCGGCACGCTCCAAGAGGTATTTCAGGACGCAGCCCAGAATTACTATCGGGGCGACGGTCCCTTTAGTCCGATGATCTTTTTCGATCGAACGTTCTGGCGCGAGACTTTGCCGGTCGAAAGCCTCCTGGAGGCTCTGTTCGCCAAGAACGGTCAAGGTGACGAATTCGAGAAGAAGGTTCGTTTCACCGATGATATCGAAGAGGTGGTGGAACTGCTCGTGGCTCAGAAGGCAGGAAGCGATGCTCGGCTGTTGAGTCGAATGGAGACGCTCGGAATGTCTGACCTGTTGGTCTAGCAGTCTGAGCCCGGAAGCCGCACTACGCGGATTTGCTGTGACTGCAGTGCATTTAATAGCTGCTCAGCTCTCGTAAATTATCTCGTGATGTTCAGGTCGCCGACATCCGGGTCCGCCGGCCGCTCGCCATCGAAATCGTTGTGAGAGAGGAGGGCACCCAGTCCGAACAGGATCATTCCGCCGATCCATATCAAGCTGGTGGCGGTGAGATAGGCGGACGTGCCGACGCCGACCGATCCAGTAAGGCCCATCAGGCTGCCGCCGTTGAGCAGTAGTCCGATGCTGCCCCATAGCCAAAAGAGCACTGTCAAAAACCCTCGGCCGATGCCGGGATGGCTCCGGAGCCGAAACGTGCTCTCCCAGTTTTTCTTGCCGGCCAGTATTCCCATCGCGTCATTCCCTCTCAATGCGGAAAATCAACCGCAACGTGTGTGGAAAGACAACCCCCTTCTCAGCGACCGCTGCTCGCGGCGCCGGATTACGGACGGTGCACTTTAATCGTCTTGCCCGAGTGTCCTGCGGGATCAGGATGGTCGATCCCTCCTCCGGATTACGATGACGCTGCACAAAATGTGCGGTGACAGTGCTGGACTGCACAAATTGGAAACTGCCTACAGCCGCCCTCACTCCCACTCACCCGACGGGCATTTCCCGCAATCCCACCATGCGCAAACTGCCCGTCGAGCCAGTTTGTCGCACGCTTGCCGGCTTGTAGCGTCGGGCAAATCACGACGATGATCCCGGCCATCCCGCCTGCGATGAAGAGGGACGTTTCGGCCGATCGTCACGAGGCGTAGCAGCGGGGAGCGGTGGCCGTATCGGGCTTGGGGCTCTGCGCAAGCGGGCCGGCGAGCAAGCGCGGTACGGACGGTCAAGTCGTAGGGTCCTGGCATCCCGATGCCGATGCCAAGTTCGCATGCAGGCTTCGCCTCGTGCGGATGACGGTGACCAGAAAGCCCGGCGCACCGGGGAGACTACGAAGCAGCCGTAAGCCCATCGCGCAGGGAAGGCCGGGTCGTTCCGGCTGAACCTGTGGTTCCTGCCCCGTGCATTTTTTCCGCACGGGGGCCACGGGCCTCAGCCGAGGCTCGGCCTTCCCTGCGCCCTCCGATCTGAGGAGGGAGAACGCTGCTGATAGCTCGGGCGCGAAGACGTGCCGCGGGAGCGCAGCCTGCCGTGTCCTGATAGGGCGGCCAGTTAACGATGATTATTCGGGCACCGCTTGCCACACCTGCTCCACTTTGTCGGCGCAAATCCGCCCCGGATGAATCCCTAAAACTCAGGTAAGCCCTTCAAAAGTAAGATTTTGGCAATCAATCAAACGCTAACTAAGGTTACCAAGGGCTGAACGTCATCTGGAGACTTGATCGTGAGCGAGCAAAAGGCCGAACAGACCAGTCTTGGCACTGCAAGCCTCGGCACAGCCAGCCTCGGCATTGCAAGTCCTGGCGTGGCCAGCGCTGAGCCGGCGCTGAGGACCGCTGCGTCCCCCGACGTTGCCGATGCCGCCGTGCCGGCGATCGCTCCGGCCGCGCAGGCGATGATCTCGCCCGATCACGAGGCGCCCACGGCGGACCGTCAGGCTGCCGACGTGAAGGCTTTGACCACCGACGTTTCAGCGGTGACGCCGCAGGCCAAGCCCGAGCCGGTTGCCGCCGACGCCGTCAAGGCCGAGTCCACCTCCGAGCCGAAGGCGGAGACCAACGTCGAGTCTGCCAAGGTCGAGGAGATCAAGGCGGAGGCCGTCAAGGTCGAGCCGGCACCGGCCGAGCCCGCCAAGCTCGAGGTGGCCAAGCCCGAGGCGACCAAGCCCGAGCCGAAGCGGCTCGATCTGGTCAAGTCCGACAAGACCAAATCGGACAAGGTCAAGCCGGAGACGGCCAAAGCGGATGCGATCAAGTCCGACCCGATCAAGGTCAACTCCGGCCAGAGCATCTCGAACCCTGGCGCAGCCAAATCGCCGTCGACGATCCTGGACCTGATCAGGACCGAGCCGGTCAAGTCGGAGCCGGTCAAGACCGTGGCCGCGGCGGGCGATCTGCTCAAGGTGGAGACGCCCAAGCTGTCCGCGCTGGCGGCCAACGCGCCGAAGATCGGCCCGATGGGCGCCTCTGCGCCGAAGCAGGACGCGGCGGGCAAGACGGACGTGTCAGCCAGGTCGGAAGCGCCGGGCAAGCCGGCGGTTGCCGCTGCCAAGCCCGAGGGCGCTGCCAAGGCTGAGCCGGCTGCCAAAGCTGACGGCATGGCCAAGGCTGATGGCATGGCCAAATCGGAGGCGGCGGTTAAGCCCGAGCTCGCCGCGAAGCCGGAGCCGGCGGTGAAGACCGAGACGCCGATCAAGCCCGATGTGGCCGCCAAGCCCCCGGCGGGGGCGGCCGAAACGGCTGCCGAGCCGGTCAGCAAAGCGGGTCTGGCCGGAGCTGCCGTGGACAAGGCCGCCGCCTGGGCCAAGGGCAAGCTGAAGGCCGAGCCGTTCAAATTCGACGCGATGTCCAAGTCCGAGGCGGCGTCCAAGGGACCGTCCATGGGACCGTCCAAGGCTCCGCCCGCTGCGACGATCGCGGCCGCCGCGGCGGCGCTGCCGCCGCAACCGGGCAAGGCCGGGTCGCCTCCCGCTGCGATGACCGGGCGTTTCGGGCTTCCGGCCGTCGCCGCAATCGTGCTGCTGGCGATGGTGGTCGGCGGCGTCGCCGGCGCCGTCGTGACGGCCACCCTGATCGATCGCACCGGCGGCGGCATGGCCGAGACGTCGGCCGGCGGTGCTGCGGATCCGACCATGAGTGCGGCGGTGTCGCGCATCGACAACGAGATCGCGGCCCTCAAGGCCAGCCTCGACCAGACCAATCAGACCAGCCTGGTCGAACTCAACAAATCGGCCGAGCGGCTCGACCGGCTCGAAAAAGTGCTGGGTGAGCTCGCGACCAAGTCGTCGGGCAAGCCGAGCGAGTTGCAGCGGCTCAGCGAGGCGGTGGACCGGCTGCGCGCGGCGCAGGCGTCCGCCACCTCGCAGGCGACGGCGCGTGACAACACGGCGTCGGTGCCCCAGGCGGTCGGCGCGATCAACGCGGCGGCCCCGCCGTCAGGCGTGCCGATGCGGCAGGAGGCGAGCCGGGCCGAGCCGGCCAGGACGGATTCGGGCCGAGCCGAAGCTGCCCGCGCCGAATCTGCCCGGACCGAGACGGTGAGGGCAGAGGCGAGCCGCGCGGAGGCCGCCAAGCCCAAGGTCGTCGAAGGCTGGGTGCTGCGCGACGTCGGCCGCGGCGGCGCCCTCATTGAAGGTCGCGGCGGCCTCTACGAGGTCTATGCCGGCGATCCCGTCCCCGGCCTCGGCAAGGTCGACGCCATCCGCAAGCAGGACGGGCGCTGGGTGGTGGTCACGACCAAGGGGCTCGTCGTCGCGCGCTGACCAACCATATCTGCGTGAACCCATCCGACGAGGCGCCTCACCGCGACGTGAGGCGCCTCGTCGCACAATTGGCCGGTGCTGCCGCCTTTCGGCTATGTTCGGCCGGTAGCAAGCCGACGCGCGGCTCAGCCGATGGCGTGGTCTGCGCGGTCGGTTGCGAAACAGGAGGCGCGTCGTGCGATTGTTGGTAGTGGGCCTGGCCATGCTGTGTTGCAGCTCGCTCGCACACGCGGACGAGCGCGCGCCGCTCGAGCGCGGCACCGCGATCCTGGAGCCGTTCGCGCTGCGCGCGCTCGACAAGGGCGCGTTCGGTCTCGGCCGCATGCTGGCGCCCGCGGCCGCGAATGAGGCGCCGCTGACCGGCGCCGCGCTGTTCGGGCTGCCGTCCATGGTGCCGGTACGCAAGGCGCTCGAGGCCGAGTTCGACCGCTATGTCGAGAAGCACAAAGCGAGCCTGCCGAACGAGAGCATCGGCGTCGGCACCTCCTACGCCTTCCAGCTGTTCGATCGCGGCATGCTCGACTCCCCGGATTCGCGCTTCGTTCTGGCCGGCGTCGTCAACCGGATGGACCGCGCCTTCGTCGATCCCGAGCATTGCGGCGAGGTGCGGCTGCTGTACCGCCTGACGCGGACCACGCCGCCGGAGGCCAAGGGCGGCGAGATTGCCTCGCCCCGGCTGCCGATGACGCTCAACGTCGTGCTCAAGGCGCGCAGTGACGCGGAGGCGAAGAGCAACACGCCGAGCTGTGCGGAGATTGCCAGGCGCTGGCTGGCGACGTCCGATCTGCAACTGACGGGACCGGAGCTTGCGGCGAAGCTTTCGGAGCCGGCTGGCCCGCTGGCGCTGATCCGGCCGGAGAACATCCACCGCATCGAGACCAACCTCCAGGTCGCGCATGCGCCGAAATCGGCCATCCGCGACTTCCGCACCGACTACATGATGAAGGTGTTCGACTATCAGGCCACCAGCGCGACCTTCGAGGAGGCGGTGCTGGAGGACCAGATCGATCGCGACCGGCTGCTGGCGGATGCCGGCCTCGCGCGCGAGTTCAAGGCGTGGCTGCTCGATCCCGTCCATCTCGGCGAGCTCGACCGCGGCATGGCAGTCATCCCCGACAAGTTCCTGGCCAAGGTCGCGGTGGCGCCGACCCCGACGGGTTTCGTCAATTCCGACATGCTGCCCGCCTATGGACTGGTGCAGAGCGAGGCGGCCGGGCAGGGAGCGGTGTTCACCGAGACCGACGTGGTCGGCGCGCTGGCGAAGGCGGCGGCGCAGGGCATCCAGCTGCAGAACATCCAGTCGGTCGCCGGCTTCGAGCGCCGCCTGAACGATTCGAGCTGCGGGGGGTGCCACCAGAGCCGCGGCATCGGCGGCTTCCATTTCCCCGGCGTGGACTGGATGGCGGAGCAGCCCTCCAACACCGTCGTGGTGCCGGGTTCGCCGCATTTCTTCGGCGACCAGGTTCGCCGCCGCGACATCCTCACCGCCATCGCCGACGGCCGCGCACCGGATTTCTCGCGCGGCTTCGCCAGCCGCCCGCAGCTGCGCGGCAGCGATGAGCTCGCCGGCACGGTCTACAATGACGGCTGGGGCGGGCACTGCTATGCGAGCCGCGCCGACGCCGCCGACAACGACAAGAGCTTTTCGACATGGACCTGCGCCGCGAACCTGTCCTGTCAGACAGGTCCTGCGACGCGGTTGGGCATGTGCTTCATCGCGACGCGTTAGCGTTAGCCTACCGCGCCGCGCGCCCTGAGGTCGCGGATGGCTTCGTCATCGAAGCCGGCCTGCCGCAGGATGTCGTCGCTGTGCTCGCCGACGCCCGGCGGCTTGCGCGGGACGACCTTGCGCTGGCCGTCGATGAAGATCGGGCTGTTGACGGTCAGCATGGTGTCGTTCTCGAACGGCACCAGCACCTCGTTCTCGATCATCTGCTTGTCGTCGGGGATGTCGTCGAGAATGCCGACCACGCCGAACACGAGCCCGCTGCCGTCGAGGATCTTGCGCCATTCCGCCAGCGGCTTGGTCGCGAACACCGCGTCGAACTCCTGGATCAGCTCGACCGAGCGCGCGTGGCGGTCCGCCTTGGTGACGAAGCGCAGGTCGTCGATCAGGTCGTCGCGGCCGAGACAGCGGGCCAGGATCGGCCACTGCTTCTCCTCGTTGAGCAGCGACAGCATGATCCAGCGGCCATCCCTGCACTTGTAGTGGTTGGCCACCGCGTTCAGCGCCCGCTCGCGCGGCCGCCGCTCGACGAAGGTCGCGCCGCATAGTTTGGCCTGGGTCAGGACAGACGCGGCCCAGACCCCGTTCGCCATCAGGTTGGAGGCGACGTGGCAGCCCTTGCCGGTCTTCTCCCGCTGATACAGCGCGGTCACGATGGCACCATAGAACGCCATCGCGCAGGGATGGTCGCCCATTCCGGCGACAGATCGGGCCGGTGTCGTGCTCTCGTCGGCGCGGACAAGGTCCATCAGCCCGGATCGTGCCCAATAGGCATTGCTGTCGAAGCCCGGTTTGTCGGCCTCCTCGCCCCTCTCGCCATAGCCGGTGAACGACGCATAGATCAGCCGCGAATTGAGCGGCGCGAGCTTCTCGTAGGTCAGGCCGAGCTTCTTTCTAACCGACGGCGGGGAGTTGGTAATGAAGACATCTGCCTCCGCGACCAGCCGCTGCAGCACCGATTGCGCTTCGGGCTTCGACAGGTCGAGCGCGATGCTGCGCTTGTTGCGGGCTTCGAGGTACCAGGCGTAGTTGTGCTCGCTGCGCGGATAGCCCGGCAGGTTCGGGAGGTTGCGGTAGGGGTCGCCGGCGCCGGGGGGCTCGATCTTGATGACGTCGGCGCCGAAATCGGAAAGAACGGTCGCGGCGGCGGGGGCGGCGATGAAGCTGGCGCAGTCCAGCACCTTCAGGCCATGGAAAATGCCCTTGTCGTCCATGAGGCGTCGCTCCCGTTTGTTGCTTTCCGCGTGCTGGAATTGATCATTCGCGCGGTTCGACAACTATTTGGCCCAGGTCGGGCGGTCGAGGCAATGGCGGGGAGGCAGCTCGTACTACAAAGAAACGCAAGTATGGTCAGGAGCGGGCACCGCTCCTGTCTGGTCTCGGGGTGCCTCGTGCTACGGTGGCATGATGAAAGAAGCGATGCGCGCCTAAAGACCGTAGAGCGGGAAAATCCGTCGGGCGGAATGGCGCGGCTCGTCGTCTGCTACACTTTCAGATTCTCGGCCGAGCTTCTGCCGCGGTTGGCGATCTCCTCGTACTCGATCGTCTGGCCCTCGTTGAGGGTCGTCAGTCCCGCCTTCTGTACTGCAGAGATATGGACGAAAATGTCTTTGCCCCCGGCCGCCGGCTGAATGAAGCCGTAGCCCTTGGTCGGGTTGAACCACTTGACCGTACCTTTAGCCATACGTTGCCTCCGCGGGATCAATCCAGTTCGAGCCGGCGGTCCCCGCAAACCGTCCCACTCGGAGTTCAAGACTACTTCGGTTGCTACAGGCTTGGTAGCGTAAACAGCGGGCGCTTTTGACCCGAAATGATCGATATCATGGCGCCTTTGCGGCAATTGGCCGCTCACACTTATCGTTCCGCCGGCCACTTCAACCTTCTGGGTATGACTGAGCACGGTGCAAACAGGTTCAACGAGACCCCTCACGCGGCGGCGCCCTCCTCCGTAGCAGGTGCGAGCGGCCCGAGGTCGGCCGGATCCATCGCCGTCCGGACCCGCATCGGCTCGGCGCGCCCGCGGATCTCCACCTCCTGCTGCGGCAATGTGCCGGAGGCAACTCCGGCACGCGCGTAGACGTCTTCGGAGATGATGACCTGGCAGCCGAGCGTCTTCGTCATGTCCTGCAGCCGCGATGCGACGTTGACGGCATCGCCGAGCGCGGTGAACACCATGTGGTCGCGATAGCCGATCTCGCCGACGATGACCTCGCCGCCGTGAATGCCGATTCCGAACCGGATCGGATCGTGCAGATCGTGGCTGAGCACCGCATTGAGCTCGGCGATATTGGCTGCGATGTCACGGGCGGCCTGGATCGCCTGGCGGCAGGCCATGTGCGGATCGACTGCAAGGCCGAACAGCGCCAGCATGCCATCGCCGACGAACTGATTGGGCTGGCCGCCATTGCTCAAGACAGCCTGCGAGACCGCGCCCAGGAAACGGTTGACGATGAACACGACATCGAACGGCAGCCGCTTCTCGGCAAGGCCGGTCGATCCGCGCATGTCGACGAACAGACTGACCAGATAGCGCTCCTGCCCGATGCCGGCGCGTTGGCTGCCGCGATCGCCCGGCGCCAGGTTCGGCATGAACAGCTGGAAGAAGGAGAGATCGTCCGTCGGGCGCAGCTGACAGGCCAGCCGGATCGAGGGGTCTGCAGCGCCGACCTGCGCCAGCACGAACGCCTCGCGCGGCGACGGTGCGGGCAGAGCGCTGGCATCGCCGATCACCCTGATGCGACAGGTCGAGCAGCGCGCGCGGCCGCCGCACATGCTGGCATGCGGCACGTTGTTGCGCTGGCTGGCCTCGAGCACTGAAAGTCCCTTCGGCACGCGGATGATGCGTCCATTGTTGTAGGACAGTGTCACCATGCCGCCCCGCCGCTCATGCAATGCGCGTGCGCCGCGGGCGGCGAGCACGATTCCGATCAGGCCGAAATAGCCGATCAGGAAGCCGTTCATGATGGCCTCGAGCTTTGCCTGTTCCGACGGCGTCCCGGTCTGCCGCGGCGACAGGTTCTCGGCGCGCCATTGCGGCGCTGCGCTGGCCGCCATCACGTCACGGCCGCCGCGATAGAAGCCGAGCAGCGCCAGCGTCGGGATCAGTACCGCGCAGGCGAGCAGCCATGGTGCCGCGCGCCTGTAGAACGGCTTCAGACGTAGCCAGAAATGCAGGCCGATGCAGCCATGGGTCCACGACGTGAGCAACGTTGCCGACATCAGCCAGAGCCGCCATGACGGCCCGGCCCAATAGGAATACAGAACCTGCGGATAAAGCTTGTCGTGTCCGTAGAGGGTGTACCCGAGGCGGACGCCGGCGAGATGGCTGAAGATCAGCGCCGGAATGCTCAGGCCGAGCACGAGCTGCAGCGGCTCCAACGTGTTGCGGCTGAATTGGCGGCGTTGGTAGAGCGCCCATACGCCGAGGCCGCCATGGGTGAGAGCGGCGGCATAGAACAGGACGGCCACCGGGAGGAACTGCCAGAACGCCAGATGGTACGCCACGCCATCGGCGAGCGCCTGCAGCGAGATGTTCCCGAGCGCGTGGTTGAGAAAGTGGCTGAGCAGGTAGCTGAAGAGAATGAGGCCGCAGATGAGCCGCAGCTGGCGGACGCCGATGCCGCGAAGGTCCGTTTTCAGACGATGGGAAAGCGAAGGGGTCATGCGGTCCGTGAGCTCTCGAACCGCGATGCTAGAGATTTATTCCCTGCCGGCCTAGAGGGGCGGGCGCCGAGGCCGGGCGAGGGAGGCGGGCGCGTGGGAGCGTTGACTCGCCCGGCGGAGTCGGGGAAAAGCACCGCGTGACGGCCCTTTCCTCCAGCATCGACAGCGCTCATCCGCGGTCCGCGCGCGCCGCGTGGCTCCTGACCTTCGCCGTGATCGCCGGCATGACGATGGTTCGCATCGTCTATGCGAGCGTCCTCGATCTGCGCACCGACGAGGCCTATTACTGGACCTGGTCGAAGGAATTGCAGCTCTGCTTCCTCGATCATCCGCCCATGATCGCCTGGTTCATCCGGCTGGGGACCGCGCTGTTCGGGGATACCAATCTCGGCGTACGCTTCGCCGGGATTGTTGCAATGGGCGCGTCGCAGCTGCTGCTCGCTGACATCGTCCGCCGCGTGACGCATGATGCCCGCGCCGTGATGCTCGCCGCGCTGCTGCCGGAAGCCGCGCTGTATTACGGCCTGCTGATGGCCAAGGTGGCTCCGGATATCGCAGCAATCCCGTTCGCGCTGGCGATGATCTGGGCGCTGGTGCGGCTCGCCGAGACCGATGACGGCCGCTGGTGGCTGGCCGCCGGGCTGTTCGGCGGCCTCGCGCTGCTTTCGAAGTTCACCGTCGTCATGCTGCTGCCGGCGGTGGCGGCGTTCCTGCTGGTTCCTGCGTGGCGCAGCCGCTGGCTCCTCAGCCCCTATCCCTGGTGTGGCGCGTTGATTGCGCTCGTCGTGTTCTCGCCGGTGCTGATCTGGAACGCGCAGCATGATTGGGCCTCGTTTCGATTCCAATTCGTCCGCGCCACTGCCCCGCGCGACTTTTCGTTCCGGACGTTCGGCGACTATCTCGGTTTGCAGTTCGGACAGGTCGGCTTCGTGGTGCTGCCGGTCACGCTGTCCGCGCTGACCCTCACGGCCTGGCGCGGCTATCGCAAGCGGGAGCCCGTTGCGATCCTGCTGTCGACCGCAGTGCTGGTGCCGTTCCTGTACTTCCTCTGGAAGTCGTTCACGCTGCGGATCGGCGACACCTGGCCGATGTTCATGTGGCCGATCGGTTTTGCAGCGGTCGCGATCAACATCGTGGCGCTGCCGCGGGACGGTGCGTCGGCATGGTTCATTCGCTCGACCAGGCGCTGGGCGCGCATTGCCGTCGCGAGCGGCATTGCCACGGTCCTGCTGATCTTTCTGTATTACGTCGCCGCGCCCTGGAATTTCCTCGGGCGGACCGATCCGATCGGGGCCGAGGCCGGCTATCAGCAGGTCGCCGCGCGCGTCGATCAGGAGCTGGCGAGGACCGGTGCCACCTGGATCGCGACCTCCGACTATCGCACCTATGCGATGATGCGGTGGTTCTTCAGGGGTCGCGTGCCGGTCATTCAGATCAACGAGCGTGCCCGCTTCATGGGCTTTCGTGATCCCGGCATGGGCCTGATCGCGGGACATCCCGGCCTCTATGTCGTCCGCGAGCCGGACGGCACCGGCCGGCTGCTTGCCGAAACGGCCGCGCGCCGCGAGCCGCTTGGTCGCGTCGAGCGGACCTGGCGCGGCGTCGTCATGGATCGCTATGCGATCGACAGCCTGACCGGCTGGACGCCGGAGCTGGCGCCACCGCCGGACTCGCCCTTCTACCAATGGCGGTGGCTCGCCGGCGATCTCGACGGCATGGCACGCGCCTGATCATTTGTCGTCCTCATCCTGCTTGCGCAGCAAGTCCTTGGCGAGATCGGCGAGCGCCGGGCGCGGCAGCGCGGCGAACGGCATCGGCCGCGTCACGTCGATCGCGGCGAGGCCGAGCCGCGCCGTGAGCAGGCCGTTGAGCACGCCTTCGCCGAGGCGTTGCGACAGCTTCGCCGCAATGCCGTGACCCAGCACCTGCTGGATCAGACTGTCGCTGGCGGCCATGCCGCCGGTGATCGCGAGATGGGCGATCACGTGACGGAGCAGGCTGATCATGCCGAGCGCACCGGGGCGTCCGCCATAGAGGTGCGCCAGCTGCCGGATCATCCGCAAGCTGGCGACGAACACGAACAGCACGTCGATCAGCGCGCGCGGGCTGACCGCGGTCACCACGGACACGCGCTGTGCCGCGACCGAGACCAGCCGCCGCGCCTCGATGTCGAGCGGGGCCATCAGCTCGCGCTCGGCGAGCTTGATCATGTCGGCGCCGTCGATGATGTCGTCGGCATGGCCGGCGAGTTCGGCGCGCGGCCGTGCCAGCCGGGGATTGGCATGGGCGATGCGCAGCAGCTCGGCGACGACCTCGCGGCTCTCGACGCGATCATCCGACAGCAGCACCGCGGCGGCGCGCGCGTGCAGCTTCTCGATGGTGGCCAGCCGCACCAGCCCATAGGTCTCGCGCCCGATCACGGCGGCCAGCGCGATGGCCGCTGCCGCGGCAAAGCCCGCGCCGACATAGCCCAGCGCCTCGCTGCGCGCGAACAGATCCTCGATCAGCCTGGTGACGCCGAGGCCGAGACCGAGCAGGACGAGGCCGCCGACCGAGCCCCAGAACAGCGCGCCCCAGCGAAAGCCGCGCCGCGCCGGCAGCACGACCTCGACCGGCACCGGCAATTGCGCCGGATCGGCTTCCGGCGTGATCTGGATCGTGCCGCGGCCCGGCCTGGCGGCATCGTCGGCATCGACCACGACCACATCGGGATCGTCGAGCCGGAACGTCTGGGGACGGCGGTGCCTGGTGCGTTCGCTCATTGCAGCCGGTCTCCGATCAGGAACTGAAGGGCGCGGTCGAGACGAATATGGGGCAAAGCGGGCTCGCCGCCAGCGTCGGCCTCCAGGAGCGGCGGGCGGAAGCGCAGAAAGCGGAAATCGGTTCCGTCGGCGGCGGCGCTCGACAGGCCGCGATAGGCGCCGCCCTTGAACAGCTCCTCGGCATCGGCGGGGAGCTCGCCCGGAAACGTCGCGACCTCGGTATTGCCGTCGAAGATCTCGCCATTGGCGCTCTCGCCGGCGGCGGGGGTGCCGAGCAACGACGGCAGCTTGTCGCGGCCGCGGGCGACCAGCGCCTCGCGCGTCGCCCTGACCGCGGCCAGCGCCACGACGTCGATCGCAGCACCCGTGCTCTCGGCGCGGGCTACCGCCCGGTTGACGGCGCGGCGGAGCACCGCTTCGAGCCGGTCGTGGCTGGTATGATGCAGATGGTCAGCCTTGGTGGCCGCGAACAGGATGCGGTCGATGCGCGGCCTGAACAAGGTGGACAGCACCGAGCTGCGCCCGACGCGGAAGCAATCGAGAATGCCGGTCAGCGCGGCTTCGAGATCATGCAGGGCCTCCGGTCCGGCATTGAACGCCGCCAGCGCGTCGACCAGCACGATCTGGCGGTCGAGCCGGGCGAAATGATCGCGGAAGAACGGCCTGACCACGATGTCCTTGTAGGATTCGTAGCGGCGCACCATCATCGCCCACAGCGAGCCGTCCGGCGCATGGCCGTCAGCCGGCACGTCGAGCGGCGCAAAGGTCAGCGCCGGTGATCCCGCGAGATTGCCGGGCATTAGAAAACGCCCGGGCGGCAGCAGGCTCATGGCGAAACGGTCGTCACGGCAGGCGCGAAGATAGTCCGTGAACAGGCGTGCGGCTTCCAGCGTCGCCGGCTCGTCCTCGCGCCCTTCGGCGGAGAGGGTCGCCAGATGCGCGTGCCATGCGCCGGCCAGATTGGCGCGCGGTTCGCTGCGCGACAGCGCAAGGCTCTCGCGCGACCATTGTTCATAGCTCTTGTTGAGCAGCGGCAGGTCGAGCAGCCATTCGCCGGGATAGTCGACGATGTCCAGCGTCAGGGTGCGCTCGGCGCCGTTGCCGCGCTGGAATTCGATCACCAGCCGGAGCTCGCTGATGTCCACCGTCGAGCTCGGCCAGCGCCGCTCTGCGACCAGTGCCCTGACATGACTTTCATAGGCAAAGCGCGGCACGCCGTCGTCCGGTTGCGGCGCGAGATACGCGCGGGCGATGCGGCCGGAGGCCAGAGCCTCGAACACGGGCAGGCGTCCGCCGCGGACGAGGCCGTGGATCAGCGCCGTGATGAACACGGTCTTGCCGGCCCGTGACAGCCCGGTGACCCCGAGCCGGATCGTCGGGTTGAGGAAGCTCTCGCCGTAGTCGAGCAAGGCGCGGGCCGAGAGCCGTGCTTCCTCGACGAGTTCGGAAAAGGACACCATGGCAGGGAAGGGGGATTCGCCAGTTGAAAAGGGCGTGAGCGACTTTTGATAGGTGGCGATGCAAAACGCCGGATTCAAGCTCACATTTGCGGCCCGTTCCCGGTAGAACCACAGCTTGAACGGAACGTTGACCACTGGAAACCATAATCGTCCCTGCAAGCTTATCTCCCGGCAATCCAGCGCCAGGTTCGTCTCAGGTTCGTCCATGACCGTATTTCAACTGAAGCAGTTCGCCTCCACGTCCGTCCACGCCGCCACCGGGGCGGTCCGCTGGAATTACGACAAGGTCGAGATGATCGCCGACGGCATCGTTCATCTGGTCGGCATCAGCTTTGGCCTGGTGGCCGCGACCGTGCTCGTCGTTCTGACGTCGATCTATGCCAACCCCGTCGACATCGTCGTGGTGTCGATCTACGTGTCCGGCCTGCTGTCGATGCTGATCCTGTCGGCAACCTATAATCTGTGGCCGGTGTCGCCGACCAAATGGGTGCTGCGCCGGTTCGATCATTCGGCGATCTATGTGCTGATCGCGGCGACCTATACGCCGTTCATCGCGGCGCTGAAGGATTCGCTGTTCTCGGCGGCGCTGCTGCTCGGGGTCTGGGGCGTCGCAATCTTCGGCATCGTGCTCAAGCTGCGCTGGCCGGGCCGGTTCGACACGCTGTCGATCGGGTTGTATCTGGCGCTCGGCTGGAGCGGCATCATGATGTACGACCGGGTGATCACGGTCATGCCGACCTCGGTGCTGGCCTGCGTGCTCACCGGCGGCATCCTCTACAGCCTCGGCGTCATTTTCCACTCCTGGCGACGCTTGCGCTTCCAGAACGCGATCTGGCATGGTTTCGTGCTGCTGGGGGCCGGCTTCCACTACACAGCCGTGCTCGATCTGGTTCTGACATAGAAAATTCCACGCGGAGGGCTTTGCATGCAGGTGACCGGAAAAATCGTGGTGGTCACCGGCGGAGCCCGCGGCATCGGCAAGGCGATGTGCGAGGCGTTCGCGCGCGCGGGCGCGGCCAAGGTGATCGTGGCCGACCTGGACGAGGCCGGCGCCAACGCGGTCGCTGATTCGATCGGCGGCATGGCCTTCCGATGCGACGTCTCCCAGGAATCCGACATCAGGCGCGTCATCGAGGAGACCGAGCGGCGTTTTGGGCCGATCGCGCTGTTCTGCTCGAATGCCGGCATCGGCGGCGGCTTCGATCCGCTGTCGGTGAATGTCGGCGGCACCTCCGACGAGCCGTGGGCGCGCAGCTGGGCCATTCACGTGATGGCCCATGTGTGGGCCGCGCGGCACCTGATCCCGCGTTACAAGGCGCGCGGCGGCGGGTATTTCCTCAACACGATCTCGGCGGCGGGCCTGCTGTCGCAGGTCGGCAGCGCGCCGTATTCGACCACCAAGCACGCCGCGGTGGGATTTGCCGAGAATCTCGCGATCTCGCACAAGGCCGACAACATCAAGGTCTCGATCCTGTGTCCGCAGGGCGTCGACACCGACATGCTGCGATCGATCCCGAAGGGCCCGCAATCCGGCGACGGCGACCTGACGCCGGAGCAGGTGGCACAGGACGTGCTGAAGGGGCTTGCCGAGGAGAGCTTCCTGATCCTGCCGCATCCGCAGGTGCTCGGCTACATGCGCAAGAAGACCGAGAACTACGACCGCTGGCTCGGCGGCATGGCCAAGATCCAGGCGAGGATGCGCGAGGAGTTCGGGACGTAGGGCTGCGGTCACCGTCGGCCGACGACGATGCCCGCGAACGTTCTCAACATCCTCCGTTGTCGTCCCCGCGAACGCCGGACCCATCACCCCAGGGAGCAGTTCGAGGCACGCGCGTCGACGATCTCGCTCGACGATTTCAGCCGCGGCGTATGGATCCCGGCGATCGCCAGGATGACGATGAAGAGAGATTGTCGGCACACCATCAGCAGCGGACATGATCGAACATCGCTGGACGTCATTGGGCCTTCTCGCGGCACATCATGCCCGAGCTGTACGGTTGACTTGTCCCTTCCACCAAACGAAGGGCGCAGGGAATGCCGGGTGACGGCGTCACCCATGGCCCGCCTGCGAAAAAAATGCAGGCGGCAGGTACCACAGGTTCAGCCGGATCGACCCGGCATTCCCCGCGCGGTGGTTTTCACGCTTATTTTGCGCTCTCCTCGGTGTCCGGCGTTTAGCCACCGTCGCCCGTACGATGCGTGAGCATCGCCACGCGCTTGACGCCAGCATCGGGGCGCCAGGACCACGCAACTTCACGTCCGCACCAGCATCGTTCGTCCGCACCTCCGAAGAGACGCTGCGAGCTGTCGCGGCCACCGCATCCCCGCCTCGCGTGTCGTGACGATCGCGCGCAACGCCCCTCCGTGGTGAGGCGGGATGCGCGGAAAGATCGTCGTGATTTGCCCGACGAGGCAAGGGCCCCTGCTGCGGCATTTCAACACGACGGGCAGTTTTCTCATGGCTCGCATGCGCGGTCCGCCCGCCGGGCGCATCGCGAGGGCATGATCCGGAAAAATGGAAACCGGTTCTCCGAAAGGATCATGCTCAAAAAAAAGAGATAAGATCATGATGCGTTTCCGCCGACACGCATCATGATCTAGTCTGGCGATTGCAGATCGCGGTCCGTCGCGCGCCAGGTCTCCAGAGCGCGGGCGTACAGCAACAGGCCTTCGCGCACCGTCTGCCGTTCGGCCTTCGACAGCGAAGACAGCGCGCCGCGAACCTGCTGCCGGCCGAAGGCATGCAGCGCGGCCAGCGTCTTCCGTCCCTTGGCGGTGAGGCAGAGCGGCTTGATGCGGGCATCGGCCGGATCGACGGTCTCCTGCAGCTCGCCGACGTCGACCAGCTTGCGGACCATGCGGCTGACGCTGGATTTCTCCAGATGCAGGGCCGTGCCGAGCTGCATCGCCGTCAGCGGGCCGCGCAGGCCGATCTCCAGGATGGTGTGAACGGCCGATGGCGGATAATCGGTTGCGGCCAGCGTCGATTCCATGAAGCCGAGCTCGCGCACCATCAGGCGGGAAGCGGCACGAATGTCGTCGACGAGGGTGAGATCGGGATCGGGCATCTTGACTCCTGCCATATAGTTGTATCATACAACAAATAGCCGATGCAACGTGGCATCGACGGCGCTGTCTCGCCGGAGGGTACGAGATGACCGATACGCCGCTCACCGCCGACGCCCGCTCGCCCAAGGCGTCGTGCATGCAGGGGCAGGTCTGCCTCGTCACGGGAGGCGGCTCCGGCATAGGTCGCGCAACCGCCGTGAAGCTCGCGGCCGAAGGCGCACAGGCGGTCGTCGTCGCCGGCCGACGCGAGGCCGCGCTGGCAGATACGGCGGCGCGGTGCCGCTCGCTCGGCGCGGAGGCGCTGGTGGTGAAAGCCGACGTCACCCAAGAGGCGGACGTGGTGCATCTCGTGCGGTCGGTGATGGATCGATACGGCCGGTTGGACGCGGCCTTCAACAATGCCGGGTTCCAGGAGCGTCGGGCGCCGATCGAGCAGCAGGGCGACGGCGTCTATGCGGACGTATTTGACGCCAATGTGCGCTCGGTCTTTCTCTGCCTGCGCGCGCAACTGCCGATCATGTATGCGCGGGGGCATGGGCGCATCGTGATCAATGCCTCCGTGAGCGGCGTGCGCAATCCGAATGTCGGGCTTGCGCTGTACTCGGCCTCGAAAGCCGCCGTCATCTCGCTGACGCGCTCGGTCGCGCTCGAGGCGGCGCCGCGTGGCGTCCGGATCAACGCGATTGCGCCGGGACGCGTCGTCACCGACATGATGCTGCGCGCGGGCGTCGGCGACATCGCGACCGTCGCCGCGGGCCTGCCACTGCGCCGGATGGGGCAGCCTGACGACATCGCAGAGGCAGTGCTGTGGCTGCTGTCGGACGCCTCGTCCTATGTCGTCGGCCACGTATTGGCCGCAGATGGCGGGTTTCTGGCCTCCTGAGGCCGACGGATCGTGTCGGTCGCCCGGGAGCGACGGGCGCGGCCCGCAGCTGCCTCCGGAATGGGGCGAGATCTGTCATCGGCGATCCCTGCGGTATCGTCGCAAAGCCGGATTTCAGCCAATATCGGCGGCGATGAGCGGTCCGCATCGTCGTTTCAACTAATTAGTTCTGTCCACGAACGCCGAGACTGCGATGCGGTCCGCGTAGGGCAGCTTGCTGCGGGCGTCCGTCCGCATGAAATCTCCGCAGCTCGGCAAAACTTCCGCCGACCTTTGCCGGTCATCTGGCCGGCAAGGGGAGTTGGTCGCGTGCACAGGCTGCGTGTGATGTCGGCAGCGCCCCGACGTCATCGCACGATTTCTGCACAGCCCCGGCTTTCCGTTGCAAGCTCATTCACCACACAAGACCGGCGCGTTCGCCGTGCGGACGAAGCGGCTCATGGTGACGCGATCCCAGCGCGGGGTTACGCTTGCGCTCGTCGAGGTGCTGCTTCTGACCGTGATGGTGGTGGATGCCGCGTCCGCGCAGCAGACCATCAAGACCAAGCCGACCGATGTCGTGCCGGGACGTGCCGATCGGCTGTTCTTTCGTCACGTCACCGCGCGAAGCATCTACTACCACGTTCCGCGGATCACCACCGACAGCCGGACACTGATGATGCGTCAGGATCCGCGCAGCGTCAGCGCGCTGTTGCGCCCCGTGCGAGAGGCCGGCGCGCCAACCTTGGCTGCGCCAGGCAAGCCTGCGGGCGGCTTTGGCCCCGCGATGTTTCAGCCGGCGCGCGGCGCGCTGATCGCCACGGCCGAGCCGGCGCGCGAGGCCGCGCGCACGATGTCTCCCGCGCCGCCATCCGCAGCCAGGCAGATTGCGGCAAGGCCTGCGGCGCCGGCGAATGCGCCCCCGGCGGAGAAGCCGGAGGACACCGTGGCGGCAGCCCAGCCGGCGGCCGTGCTGCGCAACCGCGACGTCCTGCCGGAGCGCAATCTCAACACGGTGAAGCCGCAGCCGGTGACGGCCGAAGCCAAGCCCTATGATCCGACCGGCTTGACGGTCGGGTCTTTCCTGGTGAAGCCGGCCGTCGAGATCCAGGCGGGCTACGACACCAATCCGACGCGGCGCAACGCAGGGCCCGGATCACCCGTCGCCATCGTGGCGACGGAAGTTTCGGTGCGGTCGCAATGGGAGCGGCATCAGCTCAATGCCGATTTGCGCGGCGCCTACACCGAGGACACCAATGTCCGCTCCCTCAGCCATCCGACCTTCGAGGCGCGCGCGCAAGGGCGCTACGACGTTACCGAGGGCACTGCGGTCACGGGCGAGGCGCGGTTCGTCAACGATGCCCTGGCGCTTCCGGGGGCGCTCAAGCTGCCGCGCGCGACGACCTTCGGGGGCAGCGCCGGCGTGCTGCAGAAGATCGGCCCGACCGAGATCGCCTTCAAGGGATCGGCCGATCGGGTCGTCTTCAACGATGCCATGATCACGGCCAACGTGCCGCTGCGGACGCGGGATCGCAACTACACCCAGCCGGGGGCCCAGATGCGCGTCACCTATGTGCTGACGCCGAACATCTCGCCCTTCATCGACATGAGCTTCGATCGTCGCAACCACGATCTGCAGGTCGATTTCAACGGCCAGCGCCGCGACTCCACCGGCATTGCCGGGCGGGCCGGCGCCGTCGTCAACATGGGATCGCTGACCGGCGAAGCCTCGGTGGGCTATCTCACGCGCCGCATGGATTCGCCCATGATGCCCAACATCAGCGGCGTGATCGCGGACGCGACGCTGGCCTGGGCCGCGACCGATGCCACGACCTTCGTGCTGGTGGCGCGCTCGCAGGCCTCCGAGACGCCGGCGATCAACGTCTCGGGCATCCTGTCGCGCGACGTGATCCTGCAGATGGATCATCAGTTCGAGCCCTGGCTGATCGGCACGCTGCGCGCCGGCTATGGCCAGGATCAGTTCGTCGGCAGCGGCCGGGTCGACCAGCGCATGTTCGTCGCCGCCGCCGGCACCTACAAGGTCAACCGCAACATTCAGCTGAAGAGCGAGGTCCGCACCGAATGGACGCGCTCGAACATCCCGCTCAACAACTTCATGGCGGTCGTCGGTCTCGTCGGCGTGCGGTATCAATATTGAGCGTCACGGAGCGCTCCGTCGTCCGCCGCGATCGCATCTGTCGGGCTGGCGGATGATCAGTACTTGGCAGGAAACTGCGCCGCCCGTTCCGCTGCCCCCACCTCATCCCCGCTCGGCGACAGCGAGGCTCGTTGCGCGCCCGCGAAGAACGGCGAGACGGAGTGCGCCGGGCTCACGCGTCCGCCCGCGCAAAAAAAAAGCCCCGCAAGGGGGCGGGGCGGGAGGCATGCATGGCCGGCGGATGGGGGACCGGGGCGGATCAGTTGACGGGGTGAGGTCAGATCCCGTCGCGTGACCGTGATCCCCCGGCCTGTTCGGCATGCGGCTGGTGAGGGCCTTGTTCTGATTATCGGGTCCGCGCCGCCCAGGATCAACCGGAAGGCGACGCGGAGCGCCGTGGCCTTACTGCTCGAGGGCGGCCAGCGCAGCGTTGCCGATCTGTTGTGCCTCGGCCCAGGCGGCCTGGGTCGCCTGCTGCGCGGCGGTGTAGCCGGCCTGGATCTGCTGCTGGGCCGCTGCGCGCAACGCCCCCTCCTGCTGCTCGCCGGTCTCGCGGGCCTGGGTCAGGGCCTGGTTGTCGGCGTTCAGCGTGGCGTTGGCCTGGTTGAATGCGGTCGTGGCCGTCTGCGCCTTGGCCTGCGCGGCGGCCAAGGCGGCCTGGTTCGCCGCGTTGTTGGCGCGCTCGACCGCCTCGGCGGCTTCCTGCGCCTCATGCTGCGCCGTCTGCGCCGCCTGGCGGGCCTTCTCCAGGGCCTGCCGATCGGCATTCACCTTCTGCTCGGCCGCCTCGACCGCAGCGTCGATCGCGCCGATCTTCTGGTTCAGCGCGGCCTCGACGGTCTTCTGGTTCTGGCTCGCGGCGGCGTTGGCGGCTTGGGTCTTCTGCTGGGCGACCGCGCGCGCCTGCTCGCCGGTCTTCAGCGCCGCCTGCAGCGCGGCCTGCTCGGCGGCTTCCTTCGCCTCCTGGTTCTGCTGGTTGTTGTTATTGTTGTTGGCATTGCCGTTGCCGTTGCCGGCCGCGGCGCCGCCATTGTTCGCATTGCCGCCATTGTTGGCGTTGCCGGCGGCCTGGCCGGCCTGCTGGGCAGCCTTCCCGGCAGCCTCGGCCGTCTCGCGCGCCGTATCCTTGGCGGCGTTGGCGGCTTCCTTGGCCTCGTTGGACACATCGATGTCCTTGTCGAGCTTCTGGAAGGCGGCCTGCAGCGCGGCGGAGGCGGCCGCGAGCTTCGCGGCATTCGCGGTGGCCGCGGCCTGGTTGGCGGCCGTCGGGTTCTTCTCGGCCTGCTCCTGGGCCTCGATCGCGGCGCCCTTCGCGTTCTGCTCGGCCTGACGTGCCACGTCGATGGCCTTGCGGTCGGCGGCGACCTGGGCTTCGGCGGCGGCCGCGGCCTGAGCTGCAGCCGCAGCCGCGGCGTTCGCCTTTGCGACGGCATCGGTGCTGCTCGCGGCGGCGGCGGCAGCCTTGGCGGGGGTTGCTGCGGCCGCAGGCGTGGCGGTGGCCTTGGCGACGGCAACGGTGGTGGTGGCCGCCGCTGCGGCCGCCGGCTTGGCAGCGGAGGTCGTGGTCGTGGTGGTCGCGGCGGCTGTCTTGGCCGTGCCGGTGGTCGTGGTCGATGCCGCGGCCGCTGCAACCGGCTTTGCGGCGGTGCTGGTCGTTGCGGCTGCAGCGGCCGGTTTGGCGGTGCTCGTGGTCGTTGCCGTGCTCGCGACAGTCGTCTTGGCGGCCGTGCTCGCGGCGGTCGCCGCGGCCGTGGTGGCAGCGGTCGTCGCTGCCGTCGTTGCTGCCTTGGCGGCGGCGTTCGCGGCGGCCTTCGCAGCAGCATTGGCGGCGGCCTTCGCGGCAGCATTCGCCGCGGCCTTCGCGGCTGCGTCGCTGGCCGCCTTTGCCGCTGCCTTCGCGGCCGCGTCCTGGGCGGCCTTGCTGGCTGCCGCGGCAGCAGCCTTGGCGGCGGCGTCCTGGGCCGCCTTGGCGGCCGCCTGGGCAGCAGCCTTCGCCGCGGCATCCTGCGCCGCCTTGGCGGCGGCGTTGGTCGTCGCGGAGGTGGCGAGCGCGGTGGTCACCGCCTGCGCATTGGCCTGATGCGGGAGCGCCGTCAGCGCCAGAGCGGACATCAGGGCCAGCACGCTGACATGGCGATAGAGATCGGTCCTCGATGCCGCGGTTTTGAAATTCTTGTTGTCCGCCATCAGCTCAACTCCCTTGGTACGCTGGATTGGATGATGGAACCTTGTGGAAATGATTTTGGTTTGCAGGATGGTCGGACCTTGCAAGCAGCATGGCGCCCGCTTGCCATCTGGCGGCGGGATTTCGCGGTGTTTGCGGCGGGCTGGCCGCGGCGACATGGCGCAGGGGGCCAGAAAGCTTTTGAAACAATCGGTTGTAGACGTCGGTGGCGGTTGCACCGATGCGGCCGGCCGGTGGGCATTTCGCGGCATGCCACCCCGCCGCCATTGAAGATGCGACGCATTGTCGCATCGGCGTTGCGTTGACAAGACGTCCGCTGAGCGAACGGCGGCTTAGCCCTCGCTCAGCTCCTGCTCAGCTCCTGCTCAGCTCTTGGCGTAGAGCAGCGGGACCGCGGAATCGACCATCACCTCGACGAGGCTGGTGCCGTCATGCGCCAGAGCCCGCGCCAGGGCGGCGGCAAGATCGGCCGAGCGGCCGACGCGCACGGCATCGCAGCCCATGCCTTCGGCGAGCTTGACGAAATCGAGGCCCGGCAGATCGAGCCCGGGCACGTTGCGCACCTGCATGACCTGGCTGAACGAGCGCATCGCGCCGTAGCCGGAATTGTTGATGACGACCACCGTCATCGGCAGCCTGCGCTGCGCGGCGGTCCACAGCGCCTGCAGCGAATACATCGCCGAGCCGTCGCCGATCAGGCACACCGTGCGGCCCGCGTTGCGGCCCAGCGCCATGCCGACCGCCGCCGGCAGGCTGTAGCCGAGCCCGCCGCTCGCCATCGTGTAGAACGACTCCGCGCCCGGCATCGGCATGAACTTGTGCATCACCGGGCGATGCGAGGGGATCTCCTCGACGACAGCGGCGCCGGCGGGCAGCGCCTGCGACAGCGTGTGCAGGAGGTAATCGACCGGGATCGGATCCGCCGGCTTCGGCGCATCGGGCAGGACGCGGCCCTTCGGCGCGGCGCGCCGGCTCTCCGGCAGCAACTCCAGCAGCAGCGACAATGCGGGACGCATCGTCGCGATGATGCTGGTGCCGATCGGCGGCACCGCGGCGCCGTCGGCATCGTCCGTGATCTGATACAGCGTCGTCGCGCCGTCGAAGATCGCGGCATGGCCTTCGACATGGAAGGTGAAGACCGGCGCGCCGATCACCACCACGAGGTCGTGCGGCTTCAGGGCCTCCGAGAGTTGTCCGGGCGCGGCGTGCAGAAAGCCGTGGAATTGCGGATGGCGTTCGGGGAACGAGCAGCGCGCCGAGAACGGGCTGACCCAGACGCTGGCCTTCGTTCTTTCGGCCACCGCGACCATCAGATCGACGCAGCCGGCGCGATCGACGCCGGGGCCGATGACGAGCGCGGGGCTGGTCGCCGCAGCGAGCGCACCGACCAGTTCTTCGATCGCGGCGCGATCGGGGCCGAGTTCGCGGCTGACCTTGCGCGCCGATAGCGGCTGCGCCGGATGCATCCAGTCGTCGATCGGGATCGAGACGAAGGTCGGGCCGCAGGGCGGCTGCATCGCCGTGTAGTAGGCGCGCGCGATCGCGCCCGGCACATCCTCCGGCCGCGCCGGCTCGACGCTGTATTTGACGTAAGGCCGCGGAAATTCGCTCGGGCGCTCGGCGTAGAGGAACGCCTGCAGCGGCAGGATCGAGCGCGCCTGCTGGCCGGCGGTGATGACCAGCGGCGTCTGGTTGCGGTGCGCGGTGTAGATATTCCCGAGCGCATTGCCGACGCCGGCGGCCGAATGCAGATTGACGAAGCCGGCGTTGCGCGTCGCCTGCGCATAGCCGTCGGCCATGCCGACCACGGAGGCCTCCTGCAGGCCGAGTACGTAGTCGATGTCGTCAGGCCAGTCGCTGAGGAACGGCAGCTCGGTCGAGCCGGGATTGCCGAACACCTTTTTGATGCCGAACGCGCGCAGCAGGTCGAAGGTGGCCTGCTTGACGGTGACGGGCTTGGTCGTTGTTTTCGTTGTCTTGGCCACAGCGTTTCCTCGAGTGTCCGTGTATGCGGTCATTCCGGGGCGATGCGGAGCATCGAACCCGGAATCTCGAGCGGTTCTTTTCCCTCATCTCGAGGTTCCGGGTTCGATGCTTCGCATCGCCCCGGAACGACGGGCTTATCTCACCACGTCGCCGTGCCCTTCATCGTCGGCTGGCGCTCGGCGTTGGCGGTCCACAGCTCCAGGCCGCCGTCCTTGTCATTGGCATTCACCGAGAACTCGCTGCCCTCGAACAGCGGCTGCACGCCGCGATAGACAAATTTCGCGGGCGGCTTGCCCTTGAGCTTGGCGGCGAACTCGACCAGCAGCGCGGCCTGCAGCGGGCCGTGGAAGACGAGACCCGGATAGCCCTCGACCTTGGTGACGTAGTCGCGGTCGTAGTGGATGCGATGGCCGTTGAAGGTCAGCGCGGAATAGCGAAACAGCAGCACGGGATCGGAGACATGGCTCTCGCTGTGTTGCGCGACCGGCGGAGGCGGCGGCGCCTTCGCGGGCGCAGCCGGCGCGCCGCCCATGTCACGATAGACGATGTCCTGGCGCTCGCGGATCGCGACACCGCGCGGTGTCGACACGACATGCTCGACCGCGACGAAGCAGAGCCGGCCGGTGGAGCCGCTCTTCAAGCTGACGTCCGATATCGTCGATACCCGCGTGGCGACGTCGCCGACGCGCAGCGGATCGACGACCTGCACCTCGCCGCCGGCCCACATCCGCCGGGGCAGCGGCACCGGCGGCAGGAAGCCGCCGCGGGTCGGGTGGCCGTCGGGGCCGAGCTGATCGTGCGGAAACACCGGCTGGCCCAGGCACCAATGCACCGTGTAGGGCGCGATCTCGCCCGATGTCGGCTCGCCGATGTCCTGGAAGAGCGTCGCGCGGAGGCCCTTGGTGAGCTGCGCCGTGACGATGTCGGTGGCTTCGGCGCTGCGGCCGACCCATTGCTTGAGGTGATCGAGATCGAGCGTGTCCGTCATGATCAACCCTTTTGCTGATGCGGCGAGGCGGCTTCGCCGATCGCGGGCACCGCGCCATAGCGCCTGTCATCGCCGACCACGATCGCCGCCGGCGCCGGATAGGAGACGACGCCGTTCGGCGTGTCGACCTCGATGCGCCGCAGATGCGGATGCGTTGCGAGGTCCGCCATGCTGTTGACCTCGGCAAAGGCGATGTCGGCCGCGGCGAGTTTCGTCAGCAGCTCGTCGCGCGACAGCGCGGCAAAGCGGTCGGCGACGATCTTGTCCGTCAGCGCGCGGTTGCGCACGCGCTCGACCATGTTGGCAAAGCGCGGATCGTCGGGCAGAGCAGGCTGCTCCAGCACCTTGGCGCACAATGTCTTCCACTCGCGCTCGCTCTGGATCGAGATCAGGATGTCCTTGCCGTCCTTCGAGGTGAACACGCCGTAGGGCGCGATCGAGGGATGGGCGAGGCCGATGCGCTTCGGCGCATTGCCGGCTTCGGCGTTGAGCAAGGGCACCGTGAGCCAGTCGGCCATCACGTCGAACATCGAGATCCGGATGTCGGCGCCCTCGCCGGTGCGGCCGCGCTTGATCAGCGCCTCCAGGATCGCCGCATGTGCGGTTGCGCCGGTTGCGACGTCGACGATGGACATGCCGACGCGTGACGGGCCCTCGGGGCCGCCGGTGATCGAGGCGAGCCCGCTCTCGGCCTGGATCAGCAGGTCGTAGGCCTTGCGATCGGCATAGGGACCCGTGTCGCCATAGCCGGTGATGGTGCAGCAGATCAGCTTCGGATAGTCCTTGCGCAGCCGCTCGCGGGCAAAGCCCATTCTGTCCATCGAGCCCGGCTTGAGGTTCTGCAGCAGCACGTCGGCGCTTGCGATCAGCGTCTCGAGCTCGGCGCGGCCGTCCGGCTCGGCGAGGTCGACGACGCGTGAGTCTTTGCCGCGGTTGAGCCAGACGAAGTAGCTGCTCTGGCCCTTGGCAGCGGCGTCATAGCCCCTGGCGAAATCGCCCTCGGGACGTTCGATCTTGACGACATGGGCGCCGGCATCCGCCAGTCGCGACGAGCAGAACGGCGCAGCCACGGCCTGCTCGACGGCGACGACGGTGATCCCTTCAAGCGGAAGCATGACAGACCTCAATACGACCTGGGCATGCCGAGCACGTGCTCGGCGACGTAGGAGAGGATGAGGTTGGTCGAGATCGGCGCCACCTGATACAGCCGCGTCTCGCGGAATTTGCGCTCGACGTCATACTCCTCGGCGAAGCCGAAGCCGCCATGGGTCTGGATGCAGGCATTGGCCGCCTCGAACGAGGCGTCGGCGGCGAGCATCTTGGCCATGTTGGCCTCGGCGCCGCAATCCAGTCCCGCCTCGTATTTGCGGGTGGCTTCCTTGACCATGAGCTCGGCCGCGCGCATCGAGGCATAGGCCTTGGCGATCGGGAACTGAATGCCCTGGTTCTGGCCGATCGGACGGCCGAACACGACGCGCTCCTTGGCATAGGCGGTGGCCTTGGCGATGAACCATTTGGCGTCGCCGACGCATTCGGCCGCGATCAGGATACGCTCGGCATTCATGCCGGAGAGAATGTAGCGGAAACCTTTGCCCTCCTCGCCGATCAGGTTCTCGGCGGGCACGCGCATGTCGGTGAAGAACACCTCCGTGGTCGCGTGGTTCATCATCGTTCGGATCGGGCGGATGGTCAGCCCGGCCTTCTTGGCCTCGCGCATGTCGACGATGAACACGGAGAGACCATCGGTGCGCTTCTGCGCCTGATCCTTCGGCGTGGTGCGCGCCAGCAGGATCATCAGATCGGAATATTCGGCGCGGCTGGTCCAGATCTTCTGTCCGTTGACGACGTAGCTGTCGCCGTCGCGCTTCGCGAACGTCTTGAGCGAGGAGGTGTCGGTGCCCGAGGTCGGCTCGGTGACGCCGAAGGCCTGCAGCCGCAATTCGCCGCTCGCGACCTTGGGCAGCCACTTCGCCTTCTGCTCTGCGGAGCCGTGCCGCAGCACCGTGCCCATCGTGTACATCTGGGCGTGACAGCCGCCGCCGTTGCAGCCGGCGCGCTGGATCTCCTCGAGGATCGCGGCCGCTGCCGACAGCTTCAGCCCGGCGCCGCCATATTCCTCGGGGATCAGCACGGACAGATAGCCAGCCTGCGTGAGCGCATCGACGAACGCCGACGGATAGGCCATCTCGCGATCGAGCTTGCGCCAATATTCGCCGGGGAACTGGGCGCAGAGCTTTGCGACGGCATCACGAATGTCGGCATAATCGTCGTGCTGATGTTGTTCTGTCATTGGCTTCCTCGCAGGCCGATCCTGCACGGCCTGCGTCTCCCTGTATGCTGTTCCTGATAGCCTATGACGAAGCGTGCCACGCTTGGCAAGCTTGGAATGCCAGCGTTGCCGCCGGTCAGCCTTGCCGCAGCGACAGATCGAACCACGAGGCGCCGTGTTCTAGCTGACGGGATATCCGAGATGGCCGCGAAAGCGGGTCTTCAGATAGACGCCGTCACGCGCGGGCAACGCGCGGTCGACGTGCTCGGTCGAGATGACGACGCGGGCGAAATGCGGGCCGGCGAGATCGTGCAGCTTCGGACGGAACGCATCGAGCGCAGCCTGATCGGCGATCGTGCACACCGACGGAAAGCCGGCGCCGGTGGCGATCAGCTCCAGATTGGCGCCAAGCCCGGAATGGCTCGGCTGCATCCCGGTCTCGCCGAAATGCGCATTGTCGAGCACGATGATGGCGAGGTTCTTCGGCTTCTTCGCGGCGATCGTGGCGAGGCTGCCGAGCCCCATCAGTTGCTCGCCATCGCCGGTGATCACCGCCACCGGCCGCGACGGCTGCGCCAATGCCAGCCCCAGGCCGATCATGGCCGCGCCGCCCATCGCGCCCCAGAGGTAGAAGTTTGCCGGATGGTCGCCGGCGGCGAACACGTCGTAGGACGATGAGCCGAGGCCGCTGACGACCAGGAGTTCGCCGCGGTCCCGCAGAAGCGCCTTGACGGCGGCGCGGCGGTCGAGTGCTGCGTCCATCACCTGCTCTCCGTCCATTTCTTGGCGCCGATCATGCGCTGGGCGATCAGCACCGCGATCGGCTGATCGCTGTCGTAAGCGAGCCTTGCGGCTGCGGCTGCCATCTCGCCGGCGTCCTCGGGACGCTCCAGCCGGAACACGGTGACGCCCATGATCTCGAAGGCGGCTTGCGTGGCCTTGCCCATTGCGACCTGCCATGGATTGAACTCGGCCCATTCGCCGCGCATGGTCACGAAGCTCAGGAACGGAAAGCGGCAGCTCGACAGCAACGACAGCATGTTGACGCAATTGCCGACGCCGCTCGATTGCATCAGCAGCACCGCGCGCTGGCCGCCGAGCCAGGCCCCGGCGGAGAGCGCGACGCCTTCCTCCTCGGTGGTGAGCACCGTCGTCGCGATCGCCGGATCGTCATGCGCGAGCCGGATCAGGCGGGAATGGCCGGCGTCGGGGACGTAGCAGAGCTGCCGGACATCGGCCGCCTTGAGCGCTTGATAGATGGCGAGCGGCCAATCGGGAGCAGGGCTTGGCGGATCTGAAACGGTCATGGTGTCCTGCAGTTTATGAGCATGCGAGGTCGGATGTCCGGGCCGATGGTTCGAGACACCGCTGCGCGGCTCCTCACCATGAGGGGAAGCATCTGCTGACTGAGCGAGCTACTAACCCTCATGGTGAGGAGCGCCGCTCGCGGCGCGTCTCGAACCACGAGGCCCCTAAGCACTCACCCCGGAATCCGCACCGGCAGGCTTTCATACCCCCGCACGAAGCTCGAATACACACGCTTCGGCTCACCGACCACCTCGATGCGGTCGAAGCGCTTCAGGATCTCCTCCCAGACGATGCGCAGCTGCAGCTCGGCCAGGCGCATGCCGACGCAGCGGTGGATGCCGAAGCCGAAGGAGAGATGGATGCGCGGCCGCTTGCGGTCGATGATGAAGGCATCGGGGTTCTCGATCACCTCGCCGTCGCGGTTGCCCGAGACGTACCACATCACGACACGATCGCCCTTCTTGATCTTCTGGCCGCCCAGTTCGGTGTCGACCAGCGCCGTGCGTCGCATATGTGCGAGCGGCGTCTGCCAGCGGATCACCTCGGGCACCATGGTCTCGATCAGCGCCGGGTTGTCGCGCAGCTTCTGGTACTCGGCCGGGTTCTCGTTCAGCGCCAGCACCGAGGCCGTCATGGTGTTGCGCGTGGTGTCGTTGCCGCCGACGATGAGCAGGATCAGATTGCCCATCAGATTGTCCGGCGTCATGTGCCGCGTCGCCTCGCTATGCGCCATCATCGAGATCAGGTCACGGCCCGGATTGGCCTGGCGTTCCTTCCACATCTTGCCGAAGGTCTCGGCGCAATCCGCGAGCTCGCGCCGGCGCTCCTCCTCGGAGGATACGATGCCGCTCTTGGGCAGGGCCGTGGAGACATCCGACCAGCGCGTCAGCTTGCGCCGCTCCTCGAACGGGAAGTCGAACAGCGTTGCCAGCATCTGCGTTGTCAGCTCGATCGAGACCTTCTCGACCCAGTTGAAGGTCTCGTTGCGCGGCAGCGAATCCAACACCTTCGCCGAGCGCTGCCGGATCAGCACCGCCATCTCGTCGAGATGATCCGGCGTGAACATCGGCTGCACCGTCTTGCGCTGCTCGCCATGGCGGGGCTCGTCCATCGCGATGAAGCTCGGCCATTCATAGCCGGGCGGCACGTCGCGGATCATGATGCCGCCATTGCTGACGTCGGAGGAGAACAGCGCGTGGTTGGTGTCGACATGCATGATGTCGTGGTAGCGCGTGACAGACCAATACGGCTCGATCGGCGCCTTGGTGCAGTAATGCACCGGCGCCTCCTTGCGCAGCCGCTCGAACCAGGGCCACAGCGTGTCGTTCTGGAACAGCCTGGGCGCGCCCGGATGGAAGTCCTCGATCGGCGTCGCATACGCCTCCAGCCGCGCCTCGCGCAGCAGATCGGCATGGTCGGAACGAAGCGCGGCCTGGGCGGTCATGGGGTGGTCCTTTTGTTGAACGCATCATCGCGCCAACTCAAGATCGGCGGATGAGGTGCACATGAATGCGCCCTCTCCCCTTGCGGGAGAGGGCATGTAGGGAAGCCCTGCAAACTCGGTCGGGTGAGGGGTATGTCTCCACGAGAGGCGCCCGCGGAGAGATACCCCTCACCCGACCGCATGCGCGGAAGGGCCGGAGATGCCCTCTCCCGCAAGGGGAGAGGGCGCCGTATCGCTCAGCTACTGCACGGTTCGAGCCGGCGCCAATTCGATTCGTATTCGACACACAACCTACGCCGCAATCCTCACCGGCAATGTCTCATATCCCTTCACGAAGCTCGAATAGACCCTCTTTGGCTCGTCCATCACGTCGATATGATCGAATCGCTTCAGGATCTCCTCCCAGATGATCTTGAGTTGCAGCTCGGCGAGCCGCAGGCCGACGCAGCGGTGGATGCCGAAGCCGAACGACAGATGCTGGCGCGGGCGGGCACGGTCGATGATGAAGTCGTAGGGGCGCTCGATCGCGGTCTCGTCGCGGTTGCCCGAGACGTACCACATCACCACCTTGTCGCCCTTGTGGATCTGCTTGCCGCGGAACTCGAAGTCGGCAAGCGCCGTGCGGCGCATATGCGCAAGCGGCGTCTGCCAGCGAATCACTTCGGGGACGAAGCTGTCGATCAAGGCCGGATTGGCCTTGAGCTTGCGGTACTGATCCGGGTTCTGGCTCAGCGCGTAGATGCTGCCCGACATGGTGTTGCGCGTGGTGTCGTTGCCGCCGACGATCAGGAGCACGAGATTGCCGAGGAAGTTCTTCGGGTCCATGTTCCGCGTCGCCTCGCTGTGGGCCATCATCGACAGCAGATCGCTTTTCGGCGGCTGGTTCTGCCGCTCCTGCCAGAGACGCGCGAAATAGCGCGCGCACTCCATCAGCTCGGCCTGCCGCTCGTCCTCGGTCGCGACCAGGCCGTCCGGTCCGGGCAGCGTCGTCGCGATGTCGGACCAGCGCGTCAGCTTGCGGCGGTCCTCCCAGGGAAAGTCGAACAGCACGGCCAGCATCTGCGTGGTCAGCTCGATCGAGACGCGGTCGACCCAGTCGAACACCTCGCCGACGGGCAGGTTGTCGAGGCATTCCGCCGAGCGCTTGCGGATGTTGATCGCGAGCTCGTCGAGATGCGTCGGCGTGAACATCGGCGCCACGGTCTTGCGCTGCGCGGCATGACGCGGCGGGTCCATCGCGATGAAGCTCTCTCGGCGGAGATCGGGCGGCACGTCGCGGATGGTGATGCCGCCGAGCGCCGAGGCCGAAGAGAATACCGCGTGGTTGGTCTCGATCTCCATGATGTCGTCGTAGCGGGTGATCGACCAGTATGGACCGAACATCGAGTCCCGGCAGTAGTGCACCGGGTCCTCGCGGCGCAGCCGGTCGAAATAGGGCCAATGCGTGTCGGTGCGGAACAGCTCGGGATGGCCGGGATCGAAGTCGGCGAGCGGCAGCGATGCTGCGCGGCCGGCGGCCCGTTCGATGACGCGCTCGCCTGCAGCGGCGGGTCGATGTGCTTCGGCCGTGGTGGTGGTCCCGTGCATGGACGTCTCCCTGATGGCCAGCTTCTATTTGTCCGGCGATACTTGGCGCGATTACATCCTGCCCGGGAGCGCGGGGCAAGCGCGGAGTTTGCCGGGAGCCGCCAGGGCCGGTCTTGCGTCGCAAGGCTGGTGTTCACCTGGATGTCGGGCGTGACAAGCGCCACGTCA
Source organism: Bradyrhizobium sp. SZCCHNS2022 (assembly GCF_032377575.1). NCBI lineage: Bacteria > Pseudomonadati > Pseudomonadota > Alphaproteobacteria > Hyphomicrobiales > Nitrobacteraceae > Bradyrhizobium > Bradyrhizobium sp. SZCCHNS2022. The sequence continues at coordinate 7,060,978 of NZ_JAUHHZ010000001.1, forward strand.
CGGAATATGGCTTTGGGCCATTGTTGCAGAGCAGAAGACTAGCAGGAGGCCGCCCCATGATCGCCAACGCGCAGCGCATGTTCAATTTCGATCTCGGCGAGACGGCGGACGCGATCCGCGAGACGGTGGCGAGCTTTTCGCAGGAGCAGATCGCGCCGCGCGCGGCCGAGATCGACCGCTCCAACCAGTTTCCGCGCGACCTCTGGCCTCGGATCGGCGAGCTCGGCCTGCACGGCATCACGGTCGAGGAGGAGTATGGCGGCGCCGGCCTCGGCTATCTCGAGCACTGTATCGCGATGGAGGAGATCTCGCGCGCCTCGGCCTCGGTCGGCCTGTCCTACGGCGCCCACTCCAACCTCTGCGTCAACCAGATCCGCCGCAACGGCAACGAGGCGCAAAAGCGCAAATACCTGCCCAAGCTGATCTCGGGCGAGCATGTCGGCTCGCTGGCGATGTCCGAGCCGCAGGCCGGCTCCGACGTGGTGTCGATGAAAACCCGCGCCGACAAGAAGGGCGACCGTTTCATCCTCAACGGCAACAAGATGTGGATCACCAACGGTCCGATCGCCGAGACGCTGGTCGTGTATGCCAAGACCGATCCGCAAGGCGGCCCGCGCGGCATCACCGCCTTCATCATCGAGAAGGGCATGAAGGGATTCTCGACCGCGCAGAAGCTCGACAAGCTCGGCATGCGCGGCTCCGACACCTGCGAGCTGGTGTTCGAGGATTGCGAGGTGCCGGAGGAGAACGTGCTCGGGCAGGTCGGCCGCGGCGTCAACGTGCTGATGTCGGGCCTCGACTATGAGCGCGCCGTGCTCGCCGCAGGTCCCCTGGGCATCATGCAGGCCTGCATGGACGCGGTGCTGCCCTATGTGCACGAGCGCAAGCAGTTCGGCCAGCCGATCGGCACGTTCCAGCTGGTGCAGGGCAAGGTCGCCGACATGTATACGACGATGAATGCCGCGCGCGCCTACGTCTACGCCGTGGCCAAGGCCTGCGATCGCGGCGAGACGACCCGCGAGGACGCCGCGGGCGCGATTCTCTTTGCGGCGGAGAAGGCGACCCAATGCGCGCTCGACGCCATCCAGCTGCTCGGCGGCAATGGCTACATCAACGACTATTCGACCGGGCGGCTGCTGCGCGATGCCAAGCTGTACGAGATCGGCGCCGGCACCAGCGAGATCCGTCGCATGCTGATCGGGCGGGAATTGTTCGACAAGACGTCGTGAGACGCCGGCCGGCCTGAGGCGCGCGCGAGAGATTCGCGTTCGCCAACCGGCTGGCCGCGGATATTTATTTGCGCTTCGCCCCGGCCGGTGTTTTTTTCCGGCCGAGTTGCGTGCAAAATGCGTCGCCCACCTCGAACCTCGGAGTCGCCGCCGCGACGAACAACCGAGGTATTTTGTATGTCATTGCGTGTGTCGGAGGCGCGAGCCGTGAACCAGATGAGTTATGTTCCGCAGCAGCCTCCGCCGCTTCCGCCGCTCGCCGCGGTGTTTTCCGGCGCACGCGGGGAGTTCTTCCGGCTGGTCAGCCGTGGTGCGGCCATCGAACTGATCACCCTCGGCTTCTACCGGTTCTGGCTGGCGACCGACATCCGCCGGCATCTGTGGGTCAACACATCGGTCGATGGGGACGCCGCCGAATATACCGGCCGCGGCAAGGAGCTTCTGATCGGCTTCCTGTTCGCCATGGCGATCCTGGTCCCGATCTACCTTGCCTATTTCCTCGTCACCGTGGAGGCCGAGCGGTACCAGGGGTTCGCCAGCGTGCCGCTGGTGATCGCCTTCTACGCCTTCGGCCAGTTCGCGATCTATCGCGCGCGGCGCTACCGGCTGACGCGCACGGTCTGGCGCGGCATCCGGTTCTGGATGGATGGCTCGGGCTGGGCCTATTCCGGCCGCGCCATGCTGTGGACGCTGTTGGCGGTGCTGACGCTGGGATTGGCCTGGCCGTGGCGCGCCGCAGCGCTCGAGCGCTACAAGATGCGGCATTCGCATTACGGCGACCTCAGTGGCGACTTCGAGGGACGCGGCTGGGAGTTTTTCAAGCGGGCCTGGTACCTCTGGGTGATCACGCCGTTTGCGATGCTGTTGTTTCCCTTGCTGCCGTTCGTCTATGCGCAGTTCAAAGCCGTCGAATGGCGCTGGTGGCTGTCGGGCATCCGCTTCGGCGGCGTGCGCCTGGAGTCGACCTTGCCGGGCAACGCATTCTACGGCCTGTATTGGAAGGTGATCGGCTGGTGGATCCTGTTGTCGATCGCATCCGGCGCCTATTTCGGCGCCGTGGCCTTTCTGATGCACAGCCTGCTCGGGCTGGGGAGCGATGAGCTGCCGCAGGCCCAGGCGCTCTCCAACAACATTCCGATGCTGGTGCTGCTGGGGCTCGGCTACGTCGCCTGGATCCTGGCGCTCAACGTCGTGATGCGCCTCTATCTGGTGCGCGACATGTGGGCGACGGTGCTGCAATCGGTTCAGGTGCATGGCGTCGAGGCCATGGCCAATGTCGCCGCAAAGGGCGATCTGGCCAGCGCGCTCGGCGAGGGGTTTGCAGATGGACTCGACGTCGCCGGATTCTGATCCCGAGCTCAGCGCGGCTCGCGCTGCCGAGGGCGTGCCGGCCGAGCCGGCGGCGCCGTCCGGCAGTCCTGCGACCTATTTCGACGGACTGTCGAACCGGCGGCAGACCGTTACGATCGGCTTCGCCAATCAGCTCGTGATGCGCAGCGCCGACAATTTCGTATCCTGGCCCTATGCGGACATTCGTCGTGTCGACGGGCCGAGCGGCACGCTGCGCGTCAGCTGCTTGTCGGCCTCGCCGCTGGCACGGCTCGAGATCCGCGACGCCGCGGCTGCCGCCGAGCTGATCGCGCGGTGCAGCCATATCGACGAGAACCGGCTGACGCGCGGCGGAATCGCGCGCATCGTCGCTTGGTCGCTGGCGGCGGCGGCGTCCATCGTCGCGATCGTGCTGGTCGTGCTTCCCTTTGCCGCCGAGCGGCTGACGCCCCTCGTTCCACCGGCGATGGAGCGCCATCTCGGCGAAGCGGCCGTGGTGCAGATCCAGGCGCTGTTCGGCGACAAGCTCTGCAGCGAGGCGGCCGGGCAGGCGGCCTTCGCCAAGCTGGTGACGGCGCTGCGCCGGCCGGCCGGGCTCGACGACAGCATCGCCTCGCAGGTTCTGGATACCCCGATCCCCAACGCCTTCGCCTTGCCGGGCGGCCGCTTCTTCCTGTTCCGCGGGCTGCTCGACAAGTCGAACGATCCGGACGAGGTCGCCGGCGTTTTGGCCCATGAGCTCGGTCATCTCAAGCATCGCGACAATCTGCGGCAGCTCATTCATAACGGCGGCAGCTCGTTCCTGATCGGGCTGTTGTTCGGCGACGTCACCGGCGCGGGCGCCGCGGTCTTCGCGTCCCGCGCCATGATCGACGCGTCCTATTCGCGCGAGGCGGAGGAGGCGGCCGACAGTTTCGCCATCGAGGTGATGCGTAAGCTCGGCCGACCGACCCGGCCGATGGGCGAATTGATGTTCCGCATCACCGGCAAGCAGGACGGCAAGCTGTCGCTGTGGTCGAGCCACCCCCTGACCGAGGATCGCCTGGCCCGCATGCGCGCCGCCGACCGCCCCGCCAGCGGCCCGCCGCTGCTGAGCGCCGAGGAATGGAAGGCGATGAAGGGGATCTGCAAGTAGCTGAGTTGGCGACGCGGTCTCCCCAAATCCGGTGTCGTCCCGGCGAACGCCGGGACCCATAACCACCGAGTCTGATTGTTGGAAGAAGGTCTCGCCCAGCGTGCTCCCATCGCAGGGCCGCGGCGTATGGGTCTCGGCGTTCGCCAGGACGAGACCAGAGCTTGACGCGAGACAGGGGCTTCATCTGAGGGCCAAGACGATGCCCCGCTAGCTGAGCTTCCGCCTCACTCCGCCAGATCGTTGACCTGCTTCACCCAGGCCCGGACATCCGTCAGCACGGCCGGCAGCACCGCCTTGACCTCGGCCAGCGACATGCCGGCCTTGACGCGCGGGTCGTACAGCATGTTGAGGATGTACTGGTCGTAGACGTCGAAATAGCCCATCGAGACGTTGTCGTTGAACATCGTCCACGGCACGCTCGCGGTGTCGTTGATCGGCCCGAGCGACTGCAGCAGCTCCTCATAGGCGCAATCCAGGAAGACGAAATCGCCATTGTCGACGGTCAGGATCACGTCGGAATGCTCGATCTCGAACGCTTCGTTCTTGCGGAAGCCGGACAGGCATTGCGGGTCGAGCGAGCTCTTGATCTCGCGGGCGCGCTCGCTGCCATAGGCTTGGCTGATGGTGTGGTAGAGGTCGCGGTCGCGCACCAGCTTGACGCGGACATTGGCGCCGTCGTCGGTCTCGGTCATCGCGATGTCGAGATGGCGGATGCGCGTGGCGATGTCGCCGACCACCTTGGCGAGCTGGGCCTTGCGGTCGGCGCGGCGGCCGTCGGCAAACACCCGCACCGGCGCGCTGTACTTCCTGATCCGGTCGACCCGTCCGGCGAGGTGATACTCGGCGCCGAACGCGGTCTTGAAGAAGCCGTCGGTGATCTCGGCGTCGGTGAAGCTCTTCTTCTCGACGCGCTGGCGCGCGGCGATGGCCGGGATCTCCGCGGTCGAGGCCGGCAGCGCCAGCGTCATGGTCACCAGCGAGCCGAGCGCGGCGGTCAGGGTGACCGCAGCAGTCCGCAGGGACCGCCAGGAGCGGCGATGCCCCTGGCCAGGATGAGCGCTTCGGCCTTGCGACATGATCCCGTGTGCAGCTTTCAGTTCTTGACGATGACGGTGGTGCCGACCGAGACGCGGTCGTAGAGGTCGGTGACGTCGTCATTGGTCATGCGGAAGCAGCCGGACGAGACCGCCTGGCCGATCGTCTCCGGCTCGTTCGAGCCGTGGATGCGGTACAGCGTGGAGCCGAGATACATGGCGCGCGCGCCGAGCGGGTTCTCGACGCCGCCGGCCATGTGGCGCGGCAGGTCGGGACGGCGCCGCAGCATCTGCGCCGGCGGGGTCCAGGCCGGCCATTCCTTCTTGGCGGTGATGCGGTGCACGCCGCTCCAGCGGAACCCGTCACGGCCGACGCCGATGCCATAGCGCAGCGCCTGGCCGTTCGGCAGCACCAGATACAGCCGGCGCTCGCCGGTGTTCACGACGATCGTGCCGGGCGCATAGTCGCCTTGGAACATCACGGTCTGCCGCGGAATCGGGCTCGCGCCGCCCTGGTAGAAGTTCGGCCCGCCGCCGAAGATGTCCCTGGTGTCGAACATTTCCGCCCGCGCCATTCCGGCGCTCGAGAGCATCGCAACGGCAGCAATTCCCAAAGCAATAGACCGCTTCATTTCCATCCCCTGGCATAAATCAAATTCCGTCGCAGACAGGCCACAAACGGTTGCATTCCGCAACCCACGGCGGCGTGAGGCCGGTATGTGGCGGCGGTCCGTGACCCAAATCCCACGGAAATCCGTGGGCTCGGCGGGCCAACAACCTGTTAGCCACGCCAGCGCATGGGCCGCGTGGCGATGGCAGCAATGCGGCCAGCCCCTTTGACGCCGCGAGCGAACAATGATTGATCTCCCCCACATTGCAAATGGCGCGCGGAATCAGCAGGAGAATAGGATGAACGGAGCGGAAAGCCTGGTACGGACCCTGGTCGCGGGGGGCGTTGACGTCTGCTTTACCAATCCGGGCACCTCCGAGATGCACTTCGTCGCCGCACTCGACCGGGTCGAGGGCATGCGCTGCGTGCTCGGCCTGTTCGAGGGCGTGGTGACCGGCGCCGCCGACGGCTATTTCCGCATGAAGGGCACGCCGGCCTCGACGCTGCTCCATCTCGGCCCCGGCCTCGCCAACGGTCTCGCCAACCTGCACAACGCCAAGAAGGCGCGCTCCGGCATCGTCAACATCGTCGGCCAGCACGCCACCTACCACATCGGCTTCAACGCCCCGCTGACCTCGGACATCGAGGGCCTGGCGCGGCCGATGTCGGACTGGGTGCGGACCTCGCCGAGCGCCAAGGCCGTGGCCGCCGACGGCGCCGCCGCGATCGCTGCCGCCAAGAGCGCGCCGCCGCAGATCGCGACCCTGATCCTGCCCGCCGACACCGCCTGGAACGAGGCCGACGGCATCGCCCAGGTTCCCACTGACGCGCAGCGCCCGAGCTATTCGGCCGATGCGGTCGAGAAGGCGGCCAAGATCCTGCACGCCCACGGCCCGGACACCCTGGTGCTGATGACCGCGGGCGCGCTGACCGAGCAGGCGCTGACCTTCGCCCAGCAGATCGCCGGCAAGACCGGCTGCCGCGTGATGGGCCAGACCTATCATCCGCGCATGGCGCGCGGGGCGGGGCGGTTCTCGATCGACCGCATCCCCTATGTGATCGAGCAGGCGCTGCCGATCCTGAAGAACTACAGGCACATCGTGCTGGTCGAGGCCAACGACCCCGTCGCCTTCTTCGCCTATCCGAACAAGCCGAGCATGCTGAAGGCCGAGGGCACCGAGGTGCACCGCATGACCGCCTGGGGCGAGAACTCGGCCGCTGCGCTCGAGGCGCTCGCCGGCCATCTCGGCGCCAAGGCCGCCGACGTCAAGCCGCAGCCGCTCGCCGAGCTGATCAAGCCGACCGGCGCTCTCAACCACACCACCATCGCCCAGGCGATCGCCTATGCGATCCCGGAGAACGCGATCATCGTCGACGAATCCATCACCACCGGCCGCGGCTTCTTCCCGCCGACGGCGGCCGCCAAGCCACATGACTGGCTGCAGAACATGGGCGGCTCGATCGGCTTCTCGACCCCCGTCGCAACCGGCGCCGCGGTGGCCTGCCCGGATCGCAAGGTGATGTGCCTCGTCGGCGACGGCAGCGCGATGTACACGATCCAGTCGCTGTGGACCCAGGCGCGCGAGAACCTCAACGTGGTCACCGTGGTGTTCGCCAACAGGATCTACCAGATCCTGCGCGGCGAGTTCGACGGCGTCGGCGCGGGCGAGCCCGGCCAGCGCGCCCAGGACATGCTCAAGATCGACCGCCCGACGCTCGACTTCGTCGCCATGGCCAAGGGCATGGGCGTGCCCGCGCGCGCCGTCACCTCGGCGGACGAGTTCAACGTGGCGCTGGCGGAAGCCAACGCCGAATACGGCCCGCGCCTGATCGAAGTGCAGATGTAAATCCGCAACGCTGGCGGCCGCAAAACGGCCGCCAGCGGAGGGAAGGCTCATCGCCGCATTTATGGGGTTGGCGACTCACGCCGATCGCGTGTTGATGGCGGCGTGTCCTTCCCTCCTGTATCTGAGCGGCATGCACAGTGAATTGAACCGGCTGATCTCCGCGCTGCAGGAGTTTTATGCGCGCGAGCGCTTCATCCTCGATCGCGATCTCGGGGAGCGCGCCCTGACGCACCGGCTGGCGGTGCATCTCGAACGCAACTTCCTGGGGTGGGACGTCGACTGCGACTACAACCGGCTCGGCGACCGCGCCATGCTGCTGCCGCGCGGTTCCATCGTCTCGACCGACGATGAGCTGGGAAAGTCGATCTATCCCGACATCGTCGTGCACAAGCGCGCCGTGCCCGACAATCTCCTGGCGATCGAGGTCCGCAAGGCCACCAATCACCAGCCGCTGGCGCATGACCGCCACAAGCTGATGGCGCTGACCGACCCGCATCTGTGGTTTGCCTATTGGATCGGCGTCCTGGTGATTCTCGACCGCCGCAGCGTGATCACGCCTGAGATCTATGTCGGAGCCCGGATCGATCCGGGGCTGTCCGCGTGGTTCGCGGGAAGATTGCAGCAGATGGGTCTGGCCGGGGGCTGAGATGCTCGCCGGCGGTCGTCGACGGACCTTCACACGAGGAAGGGCCGCCCCGTATGGAGCGGCCCGATCTCGTCGGCGATATTCGCGGGTGACCGCGCCTTACTTCGACATGGCGTCGCCGGACGACTTCTTCGACGACTTCTTCTTCGTCTTGCTCATCTTCATGTCGTCGCCTCCGCCCATGGCGTCGCCGCCCTTGGCCGCCTGGCCGGTGGTCGTCATCGGCTTCTCGGTCGACTGGGCAAGAGCGGCCGACGAGACGAAGGCGAGGGCGGCGGTGGCGATGATCAGTTTACGCATGCGGAAAACCTCCGTGGGTTGGAAACGGTGCGGACCATAGGGGGATTCGAGCCGCGGCGTTCTGACGCACGAGTCAGGAAAACGTGAGAGTTCCGCCCTGCAATCGCCGCCTTGCGCCGTCGTCGCTGGCCAGAGCGGGCGCATTGTGTGGCGAATGCGCTCTGCGCAGGGACCCCATGCGCAAGCAAGCGAGGTCAAAATGGCCGGGTGGCGGCGATCCCACTGCCTCGATGCACAGCCTCAGCCATTGCTGCGACATCGGTCTCACGCCCAGATAGAGTAGTTTCGGGCTCGATGGGGAAGAATGGAATGCCGAACAATCTGAGCGCGGTCCTCTCCTCCGAGGAGATCGCGACGCTCGTGCACGAGGCTGTTGCCGAGGCTGAAGCGAATCGTGGCGAGATTGCGCTGCAAAAACTCGAGCCGTTGCGTGACGCGCAGCGCCGCCAGCGCGAAGCGGCCATGGCGTTGCTGTGGGTGGTCAACCAATTCTGCCTGCCCCGGGAGGTCGCAGCCGAGATTCTCGCCGAGATCGCGCGATCTCATGATCGGGACGTCGACATTCTTCCCAGGCTTGGGAGCTGCCTCGAGGCGGCGCGCGACATCGATGAGCTCAACGCGCCCCCGCCGGACCATCCCTTGTTCGTCTCGTTGTTCGAGCGGCTGCGGGAGATGGCGGCGGATCACCAGGGAAAGCCGGACCACGAGTCGATCCTCGACGGACTGGCCATTGCCGCGCGCATGCTGGCGCGTCAGCAGGATGAGACGGCGCAGCGCAGCTACCGGGCGCTCACCGAGATCGACCCGCGCAACCCGCGATATCATTATGGCCTCGGCCTATTCTACAAGACGCGCGGCAGGTTCGCCGACGGCATGCGGGCGAACCAGATCGCGATGAGCCTGTTGGACGAGCCCGCCGAGAACTACCAATGGAATCTCGGCATCTGCGCCACGGGCGCGGGAAACGCCGTTGTTGCGCTCGACGTCTGGAAGCAGCTTGGACTCGACATCGCAATCGGCCGCTTCGGCCTGCCGGAATGCGCGCTCGGTCAATGCAAGGTCAAGCTCGCGGAGCGCCCGCTGGCGGAGCGCTCGGCCGAGAACGACGATCCGGGCGACGAGGAGACGATCTGGATCGAACGGCTGAGCCCCTGTCATGGCATCGTGCGCAGCGTGCTCTACCAGGCGCTCGGTGTCGACTATGGCGACGTCGTCCTGTTCGATGGCGCGCCGATCACCTACCACACCTATGGTGACATGCGCATCCCGGTGTTTCCACATCTCGCGACGCTGATCCGCCGCAACTATCAGGTGTTTGACTTTGCGGGGACGCAGGAGACGGAAGGGCAGTTGGCCGATATGAGCCAGGAACTCGACGGGGATGCGGTGATCTATTCGCATTCCGAGAGCATCGTGATGCTTTGCGCAGACTGTTGGCGCGATCCGGATCGCGATCACGACAACCATGAGGGCATGGAAAAGCACGTCGTGAGGGGGAAGATCGCGGCGCCGGCTGAGATGGATCCAAAAAGCCTGCTGGATCGCATCGACGCCGTCATCGAGACGCAGGAACGCCGATGCCTGCTCTACGCGCCGGATCTCTGCAAGGCAGCGGGGCTGACCGAGCGCGAGGCGATTGAACGCCGGCGGTTCGATCTTCTGATGAGGAACTGATGGCGTGCTGCGCGGGTTACGTCGCAGCTATGGCAGCACGCCTCGCAGGCAGACTCAGCAGCGCCATGCCGAGTAGTCCGGACATCAGAGATCCCAGCATCACGCCGACCTTCACCTCGTTCTGAAGCGTCTCGGCGCTGGGAAACGCGAGCAGGCCGATGAACAGGCTCATGGTGAAGCCGATGCCGCAGAGGACGGACACCCCGTAGATCTGGTGCCAGGCCGCTCCGTCAGGCCGGTCAGCCAGCCCAAGGCGAATGGCCAACCATGTCGCGGCGAACACGCCGATCTGCTTGCCCAGGAACAGGCCCGTCACGATGCCGATCGTCACGGGCTGCTTCAGCACCACCCAGGCCATGCCTGCGAGAGAGACGCCGGCATTGGCGAAAGCGAAGACAGGCAGGATCACGAAGGAGACCCATGGCTGGATCGCATGCTCCAGCCGGAGCAGCGGCGACTGCCCGGCTCCCGACGCAGGAATGGTCAGTGCGAGTGCGACGCCTGCCAGTGTGGCGTGGACGCCGGACTGCAGCGTGGCGAACCAGAGGACGGCGCCAGGGACCAAGTAGATCCACAACATGGCAACCCCGGCTCGATTGAGGATCAGCAGCATCAAGATGATGGCTGCTGCCGCAGCGAGCCATCCGAGGAGAAGATGATCGGTGTAGAACACGGCAATGACCGTGACCGCCGCGAGGTCGTCCAGAATGGCGAGTGCTGTCAGGAACACCTTGAGCGATGCCGGCACGCGCGAGCCGAGCAGTGCCAGTGCACCGAGAGCGAACGCGATGTCGGTGGCCGTCGGTATCGCCCAGCCGCGGATCGTCTCGGCATCGTTCAGGTTGAAGCCGACGTAGAAGAGGGCGGGAACAGCCATTCCGCCTGCTGCCGCAAACGCCGGGAGCGTTCGTCGCGGCCAGCTCGAAAGCTGTCCCGTCAGGAACTCGCGCTTGATCTCCAGTCCGACGAGCAGAAAGAACACCGCCATGAGAGCGTCGTTGATCCAGTGCAGGATGGACAGACCCGCGACGTAGTGCTGGAGCGTGCCGAAGTAGAGATGCGATGCCGGCGAGTTGGCGATGATCAGCGCGGCGGTGGCCGCGATCATCAAGATGACGCCGGCGCCCGCTTGACTGGCCGCATGGTGCTTCAACGAATGAAACAATGACAACATCATATGATATATGTCCGCCGCGGGCCGTCCGATCAAACCATGTAGGGGTGAGGCGGATGCGGCCAATTGCTGCGGCTTCCCGTCAGGAACTTCCTGTCGCGCCGACGCTTTTTGGTTTCGCGTCGCGGCTTCGACCATCGATATGCTTGAACCAGTTCATGATCGTGGCGGCCACTACCAGCAGCACGATCCCGGCCAGACTCACGAGCAGCTGCAAAGCGACGCCGCCGTGAACTTCCATGATGATGAAATGCGCTGCGAAGGAGAGTAGGACGCCGAGACAGAAGATCTCGAGCGAATGCTGGCCGCAGAGCACCAGCGGGCGGAGAACGGGCGAACGCAGGCCGGGCGTCCCATGCGGCACCAGGCGCACCACGAACACCGCCAGCGCCAGGAAGTGCATGATCCGCAACAGATCGAGACTCGTCTTGTCGATCGGATACATCCATTCCGCAAGCCATCGCGGCACGAGGATGGTCCATGCGGGCACGTGCCAGGTGACGACGATCGCCAGCGAGATCACGAGGGTGATCGCAGCGACGGCCAAGGCGAGGTCGGAAAGGATGAGCTTGCGCAACTGATCGGCGCCGCCGAGGGCGCACCAGGCGCCGAAGTTGAACAGGAGCTGCCAGGCAAACGGGTTGAACACCCAGTGACCGCTGGGATAGGCTGGCAGGTTGAGATCGATCATTCGGGCCGCGGCATAGACCGCGATGCTGGCGAGAAGGGCGAGCAGCGGCCACCGAAGCATGAGCCAGAGCAGCGGAGGAAACGCCGCCAACAGCGCGATGTACAGCGGTAGCACGTCCATGTTCGCCGGCTTGAACATCAGCAGCAGCGCTTGAATCAACGTGACATCAGGCTCGCGAAGGAATTCGAAGACGCCCATCTCCTCGGAGTAGAGCGTGTTCTCGAAATTCCGAGCGACGAAGGCGATCTGCGCCAGATAGACGCAGATCAGAAAGATGTGCGCCACGTAGATCTGCCACGTGCGGCGCACGATACGGGCGCCCGCGACCACGAAGCCCTGCCGGCTCATCGCAGTTCCGTACACCAATGCAGCCGTATAGCCCGAGATGAAGACGAAGATCTCGGTCGCATCGCTGAACCCGAAATTCCTCAGCGTAAACGAGTTGGCGATCGTCGAGGGGATGTGATCGAGAAAGATCAGCCACAATGCGAGTCCGCGGAAGACGTCCAGGCGCAGATCACGTTGGGTCTCCACGGTGCCTCCCCCGCGACAGCGGACCGCATGTTCGCCACCCGCGCGCGCCCAGCGATTCGATGTCATGGATGGGAAGGGCGCGTGTTCGGCGCAAGATCCGCGGCGATGGGACGCATCGGCCGTGTTGCTCGTCGTTGGGGTGTCCTATCAAGGCGGACATCCCGGCCAGTGTCGCGGCTTGGCTTGCGACCTTGCTAAGAGCGTAGGATGCGCTGCCGCGCTCGATGGATGAAAGAGGGGTCCTGCCACTTGAAGAGCCAGCCGGAAAGACTTGTGCGAATGCATCGGAGCATGCGAGTGCGGAACACGCGATGACCGACTCCACACAATACGTGGCCGCGGCGGTGCTTCTGGCCGTCTACTACATATACGAATATTGGCCGGTGACGTTGTCGGTCATCTTTTTGGGAGTGATCGTCATGACCGTCATTTCGGCGACTGATAGATCACGAAAAAACTCATAGGCGAGAGCAGGGAAGCAACCGACGACTCGTATTCGCTCCACTCAGCACGGAAAGACATGGTCTGTCTTACCCGTTCGACGCCAGTGCCCCTCCACGGGTCCTTCGGCATCCAAGGCGAAAACGAAACCTGCAGGTCATGTCAGGGACTTGAATGGTGGGCGCACAAGGGATCGAACCTTGGACCTCTCCCGTGTGAAGGGAACGCTCTCCCGCTGAGCTATGCGCCCGGATCTGGGTGGCTGCCGGCCGAGAGGCCGTGAAGGCAGCTGCCGAAGCAGTCCGTCGGAGCCCGCGATTTACGAAGCGCGGGCGGGGGGTGTCAAGGATTTGCGGCGCGGTTGGTGCGGAAAACTGCGCGGCAGTGACCGCGCCGTTCCCGATTGCACCAAAATCAGCCGTTCGGCGCCCCTCCCTGGAGGCCCGAAGGAGGGCTCCAAGGGGCAGGCAGGGCGCGAGGCCGGCCGTCTCAAGCCCCGATCTGCCGCGCCCGCGACGCATGCGACTGCAGGGCGCGGATGCGGTCGGCCAGGGTGCCGCCCTGGGGCGCGCCGCCGGCAGCCGCCGGGGCGGCGGGAGCGCCATTGGCATTCGCCGGCTTGGCGGCGGGCTCGGCGGCCAGCATGGCCTCGATGGTCGAGTTCGGGCCCTCGATCTGCATCGCGAGCTTGGCAACCTCGGCGGCGATGTCGTTGATGCGCTCGCGCAGCAGCGCGTTCTCCATGCGCTCCTGGGCCCAGGTGCTCTCGGCCTGCTGCTGGATCGCGTTCATCTCGCGCTGCAGCTTGGTGCGCTCGTCGCGGGCGGCCTGCAGCTGCTCTTCGAGCGCGGCCTTTTCCGACTTCAGTCGGTCGAAGGCGGCGGACTTGCCGCTGCCCATGCCAGCGAGCTCCTCGCGCAGCTCCTTGAGGGCGCGGTCGGCAGCCGCATTGGCCTCGCGCAGCTGGTTGTTCTCGAAGTCGCGCTCAGCGAGCAGCTTGCCCTGGGTCGACAGCCGGCCTTCGAGATCGGCCACGCGAGATGCCAGCATCTCGGCTTCCTTGACCTGGACGATCAGCTGGCGGTCGAGCTCGGTCACGCGCTGGCTGAGATTTTCGACCCGGGCGCGGGCGTCGTTGAGCGCCTTGGTCGCGGTGTCCGATTCGTCGCGCTCCAGCGCCAGGCGGGCCTGGGTCGCGGAGAATTCCTTCTCGGCGTCGGAGACGCGGCTGCGCAGCTCCTCGACCTGGGTCTTGACCGACACCAGCTCGACCTGCCGGCTGTCGGCCAGCAGCGACTTGTCATTCAGCTCGGTGGTCAGCCGGACCAGCTCGGCCTGCTTCTCCTTCAACGCCTGCTCGGCGGCGCGCAGCGCCTCGGTCTTGGCGGCGAACTCTTCTTCCGTCGCGCGCAGCTGGTCCTTCAGCGCCTTCTCGCGCGCTTCCAGCGCGAAGATGGCGGCGTTCTTCTCGCCGAGCTCGATCTTCATGCGGTTGATGGCGTCGGTCTTCTTGCCGAGATCGGCGAGCTGGCCGGTGGCCTTGTTCTTCAGCGCGTCGACGCTCATCTCCAGCCGCCGCGCCGACATCGCGAACTCCGCGCGCAGCTGGTCCTTGTCGGCCTGGATCTCGGCCATCGACAGCGGCGTGGCCGCCTCGAGCCGGCGTGTCGTCAGCCGCACCGCACGATTGTGCACCAGCGGCACGATCATGAGGGCACAGAGCATGGCGATCAGAAAACCGATCGCAAAATACATGATCGGCTCGACCATGACGCACAACTCCCGGTCCGGAATGATTAACGGAATGACAATGCACGGCGGGCTGATTCAACGCCAGCCCAATGCCGTGTTAACCTTGATCCGTCACGGGAGAGCGTGTCTCAACGGTACCAGTTAGCGGTCTCAGCCCGTATCAGAACGGGTTCCAGGTCGCGCTCGGGGTGAACTTGAGATAGCCGACATTGGCGCCGAGCCGCAGGCCGATGCCGGAGCGGATCGGCACCAGCACGATGTTGTTGGCGGTCAGCGCGGTCATGCCGAAGCCGCCGACGATGTAGGCCGAGCCATCGATGCCGACGAAGCGCTGATAGATCGCGCTGGTGGCCGGCAGATTATAGACCAGCGTCATGGTGCGGGCGCCGTCGCCGCCCCAGTCGAAGCCGAGCGAAGGGCCCTGCCAGTAGACGCGGAGATCGCCGGCGTTCTTGGTGTAGAGCGTGCCCTCGCCGTAACGCAGCCCGGCGACGAACGCGCCGGCGCCTTCCTCGCCGAGGATGTAGCCGTTCGGCAGGCCCCATTGGCTGACCGCGCGCTCGATCACCGAGGCGAGCCCGCGCGAGACGTTGCCGAAGAAGCGGTGGCCGGCATTGACCAGCTCATCCGGGTTGAAGCTGTCCGGAGCCGGGGCCCGCTGCGGCGGCGGCGCGGGCTGCTGATAGGGCGGCGCCCCTTGATAGGGCGGCGCCGCCTGGGGAGGCGGCGCAGGCGGGGGCGCCTGCTGCGCGGCGACCGACGCCGTCAGGGCCAGCACGGCCGCAAGCGTCGTGGCGGCGAGGCGGATTGCGAAACTCATCGGTGGAAATCCCCTGCTATCGGCAGCCCGACCCGCGCCTTTAACCAGACGCCAACCACATCCGGCGATGGTCGGACGAGGGGCGATAGCCCCTGCGACTCCCATGTTATCGGCACCAACTATGACCGCACAACGGCAACAACGGAACTGGAGCTGGTCAAAGCCGCTGTTTTGCCGCGTAATTGCCGCCATCGCGCTCGCCGCGCTGCTGATGCCGCCGGTCGCCTTGCGCGCCGCCACCACCCAGCGAATCATTTCCGACCGCTTCAGCGGGCTCGCGATCGACGGTTTTGATCCCGTGTCGTACTTCGTCGACGGCAAGGCGCTGCTGGGCCTTCCCGATTACGAGGCGTCGCAGGGCGGGGTGGTCTGGCGGTTCCGCAATGAGGGCAATCGCGCCTCCTTCCTGGCTCATCCGGAGGTCTATGGTCCCCAATTCGGCGGCTATGACCCGACCGACGTCGCGCGCGGCGTCACCGTGGCCGGCAACCCGCGATTCTTTGCCGTGGTCGAGGACCGGCTGTTCCTGTTCAACCGGGAGGACAGCCGGGATGCCTTCAAGGCGGATCCGGCCCGTTACCTGGCGAAGGCCGAGGCCCGCTGGCCGGCGCTGCAGGAAGATCTGCCGCAATGAGACCCGGCCGGTCTCACACCGGTCTCACGGCCGCAGGGTCGCCCCAGGCGATGAAGGACGGCACGATGAAGCTGTCGCCGCGCTCGCCGTAGCGCAGCGGCACGCCGGCCTCGCTGGTCACCGTTCCGCCGGCGGCGACCACCACGGCGTGGCCCGCCGCCACGTCCCATTCGGAGGTCGGGCCGAGCCGCGGATAGATGTCGGCGAGGCCCTCGGCCAGGCGGCCGAACTTCACCGCCGAGCCGAGCGCCAGTCGCTCAGCGCCAGGCCGCGACGAAATGAAGGCCTCGCTGCGGGCATCGCCATGCGACCGGCTGACGGCGGCGACCCATGGCGCGCCCGGCTCCGGCATCGGGCGGGTGTGGATCGGCACCGCCTCGCTCAAGCCGGCCTCCGTGAACGACAGCCGCTCGGCGCCGCGGCCGACCAGGCCGCGCCAGATCAGGCCGATCGCGGGCGCGCAGACGATGCCGAGCAGGGGGCTCGCGTCGCTGACCAGCGCCAGGTTGACGGTAAACTCGCCGCGGCCGGCGACGAACTCCTTGGTGCCGTCGAGCGGATCGATCAGGAAGAAGCTGCCCTTGAACGGCGCGGAGCAGGACGCGACCCGCTCCTCGGACAGCGCCGGTATGTCCGGCGCCAGCCGCGCCAGCCCTTCGGCAATGACGCGGTCGGCGGCAAGATCGGCCTCGGTGACCGGCGAGCCGTCGGATTTGTCCGAGACGGCCATCGCGCGGCGGTTCACCGCCAGGATCGCGTGCGCGGCCTCGACGACGAGCTCGGTCAAGGGCGTCATCAGCGTTGCGGCCGCCTCGGCACCGATGGTTCCTGCAATCGGCCCGCTCGTCATCGCGAGGGGCTCCCGTCGACCATTCCATACGCAGCTTGCATCATCGCATCCTCGTCTGGGGCGCCGTACCGGCGCAGCCGGGCAGGGCCGTTCGCACCTTCATTGGGCAGACTTTGCTTGGGAAAACCGCCACGTACTTTCCCGTGTCCTGCCCTCAGCTCGGTGGCGGTCCATGCTTTCGCAGTGTATCAAGCGTTAAAGCAAGCATGATTCGTCCAGTTTCGCGGATTTCAGGAACATCGAATGTCCGGCACGTCCTCCTCCGAGATCGCCAATCCGATTCCCGCTCCCGATACGCTCGAACTTGCTGCTCTGCTCTGCTCGAAGGTCTGTCACGACCTGATTAGTCCGGTCGGCGCCATCGTCAATGGCCTCGAGGTGCTCGACGACAATCCCAAGCCGGAAGACCGCGATTTCGCGCTGGAGCTGATCCGCAAGAGCGCCAAGACGGCTTCGGCCCGGCTGCAGTTCTGCCGCCTCGCTTTCGGCGCCGCCGGCTCGGCCGGCGCGCAGATCGACCTCGGCGATGCGCAGACCATGGCGCGCGGCCACATCGAGGACGCCAAGACCTCGATCACCTGGAATCTGCCGCGGTTGCTGCTGCCGAAGAACCGGGTCAAGCTGCTGCTCAACATGATGGTGGTGGCGCAGCAGACGATCCCGCGTGGCGGCATGCTGACCGTCGATCCGATCGGCGACGGTGAGACCATGAGCTTCCGCGTCGCCGCGACCGGCCTCAATGCGCGGCTGCCGCAGAACATCGTCAACCTGCTCGGCGGCGAGCTGCAGTCGACCATCGACGCGCATGCGGTGCAGCCTTATTACACTCGCCTGCTGGCCGACGCCTGCGGCCTCAAGGTGACGCTCGCGGCCGACGGCGCTGCGATGGTCGTGCAGGCGGCCTGATCGCATTTGCGCGATGCGCAGGCGTCGCTGCTGCGACCTCGTGTCGCCAATGGGCGCACGAATTCGTTTACCAGGGTTAATCAAGTCTTGCGGATGTGTCCGAAATTGTCCGGAGACATCTTATCTCTTTGTTGAGTCCGTTCATTTGCGCTTACTCAACTAATATTAAACGCTTTGCACCGAAACTGGCCACGGTTTGAAGGGCGCGTCATGTCGCGTTCCGTTGCGTGCGAAGGCCAGTTTCAATGGATGACCTGTTGCGTGAGTTCCTGACGGAGACCAGCGAGAGCCTGGATACCGTCGACAATCAGTTGGTGCGGTTCGAGCAGGAGCCGAACAACGCCAAGATCCTGGATAACATTTTCCGGCTGGTGCACACGATCAAGGGGACCTGCGGCTTCCTCGGCCTGCCGCGGCTCGAAGCGCTGGCGCACGCCGCTGAAACCCTGATGGGCAAATTCCGCGACGGCATGCCGGTGACCGGCGAGGCCGTCACGCTGATCCTGACCACGATCGACCGGATCAAGGACCTGCTGGCGCAGCTCGAAGCCAACGAGTCCGAGCCCGAGGGTGAGGACCGCGACCTCATCAGCGAGCTCGAGGCGATGGTCGAGCGCGGCATGGCCGCGATGGCCGCCGGCGAGGCCGCGCCGCCGCTCGTGCCCGCGGCTCCGGCCGCGCCGCCGGCACCTGCGGTGACGCAGGGCTCGCTGATCGACCAGACCCTGGAGCGTCCGCTGCGTCCGGGCGAGGTCTCGCTCGACGAGCTGGAGCGCGCCTTCCGCGAGACCGCGATCGAGACGCCGCCGGCGCATGAGACCGCGCCCGCGCCGAAGGCGTCCGCCCCGCAGGCCGCTGCGCCCAAGCCTGAGCCGGCGAAGGCGGAAGCAAAGGTCGAAGCGCCGAAGAAGGTGGCGCGGGCCAAGGCCAATGCCGACGGCGAGGTGCACGAGAACGACAAGGTCGCCAACCAGTCGATCCGCGTCAACGTCGACACGCTCGAACATCTGATGACGATGGTCTCTGAGCTGGTGCTGACGCGCAACCAGCTGCTCGAGATCGCCCGCCGCAACGAGGACACCGAGTTCAAGGTGCCGTTGCAGCGCCTGTCGAACGTCACCGCCGAGCTGCAGGAAGGCGTCATGAAGACGCGCATGCAGCCGATCGGCAATGCCTGGCAGAAGCTGCCGCGCATCGTCCGCGATCTCGCGACCGAACTCGGCAAGCAGATCGAGCTCGAGATGCACGGCGCCGACACCGAGCTCGATCGCCAGGTGCTCGATCTGATCAAGGACCCGCTCACCCACATGGTGCGCAACTCGGCGGACCATGGCCTGGAGACGATGGCCGAGCGCGCCGCGAGCGGCAAGGCCGAGCAGGGCACCATCCGCCTCTCCGCCTATCATGAAGGCGGCCACATCATCATCTGCATCGCCGACAACGGTCGCGGCCTCAACACCGAGCGCATCAAGGCCAAGGCCTTGGCGAACGGTCTCGTCACCGAGGCCGAGCTCGAGAAGATGACGGAAGCGCAGATCCACAAGTTCATCTTCGAGCCGGGCTTCTCGACCGCCGCTGCCATCACCTCGGTCTCCGGCCGCGGCGTCGGCATGGACGTGGTGCGCACCAACATCGACCAGATCGGCGGCACCATCGACGTCAAGTCGGTCGCCGGCGAGGGCACCTCCGTCACCATCAAGATCCCGCTGACCTTGGCGATCGTCTCGGCGCTGATCGTCGAGGCCGGCGGCGACCGCTTCGCGATCCCGCAGCTGTCGGTGGTCGAGCTGGTGCGTGCGCGCGCCAACTCCGAGCATCGCATCGAGCGCATCAAGGACACCGCTGTCCTGCGCCTGCGCAACAAGCTGCTGCCGCTGATGCATCTGAAGAAGCTGCTCAAGATCGACGACGGCTCGTCGACCGATCCCGAGAACGGCTTCATCGTGGTGACGCAGGTCGGCAACCAGACCTTCGGCATCGTGGTGGACTGCGTGTTCCACACCGAGGAAATCGTGGTCAAGCCGATGTCGACCAAGCTGCGGCACATCGACATGTTCTCGGGCAACACCATCCTGGGCGACGGCGCGGTCATCATGATCATCGATCCGAATGGCATTGCGAAGGCGCTCGGCGCTGCCGGCTCGGCCTCGCAGGCGGTCGCCGACGAGCATTCCTCGCATCACATCATCGGCGGCGAGCAGCTCACGTCGCTGCTGGTGTTCCGCGCCGGCACGGCGCAGCCCAAGGCAGTGCCGCTGGCGCTGGTCACGCGTCTCGAGGAGATCGCGGCCGACAAGATCGAGATCTCCAACGGCCGTTACATGGTGCAGTACCGCGATCAGCTGATGCCGCTGGTGCAGATGGAGGGCGTGTCGGTGCAGACCACGGGATCGCAGCCGATCCTGGTGTTCGCCGACGAGACCCGCGCGATGGGTCTCGTCGTCGACGAGATCATCGACATCGTCGAGGAGCGGCTCAACATCCAGGTCTCCGGCGCCAAGGACGGCATCCTCGGCTCGGCCGTGATCAAGGGCCAGGCGACCGAGGTCATCGACGTCGGCCACTTCCTGCCGATGGCCTTCGCCGACTGGTTCATCCGCAAGGAGATGGCCACTGAGGCGCAGACGCAGTCGGTTCTCCTGGTCGACGACTCGCCGTTCTTCCGCAACATGCTGGCGCCGGTGTTGAAGTCGGCCGGCTACAAGGTGCGCACGGCGGCATCCGCCATCGAGGGCCTCGCCACGCTGCGCTCCGGGCACACCTTCGACATCGTCGTCACCGACATCGAGATGCCGGAGATGAACGGCTTCGAGTTCGCCGAGGCGATCCGCTCCGATCAGAACCTGAATCAGCTGCCGGTCATCGCGGTGTCGTCGCTGGTCTCGCCGGCGGCGATCGAGCGCGGCCGGCAGGCCGGCCTGTACGACTACATCGCCAAGTTCGACCGGCCCGGCCTGATCGCGGCGCTGAAGGAACAGATCGAGGAACGGGCGCGCGCCGAAGCCAACCGGCGGGCCGCGTGACAGGAACGGGCAGGAGTAGCGTGCGATGAGCAGCAAGATTGAGACCACCGAGGGCGCAGCCGTCGAATACGTCACCGCGATGATCGGTGGACAATTGTTCGGCCTGCCGATCTCGCGGGTGCAGGACGTGTTCATGCCGGAGCGGGTGACGCGGGTGCCGCTGTCGTCGGCCGAGATCGCCGGCGTGCTGAACCTGCGCGGCCGCATCGTGACCGTCGTCGACATGCGGGCGCGGCTCGGCCTCGCCAGGGCCGAGGACGGCAAGCCGCCGATGGCGGTCGGCGTCGACCTGCGCGGCGAGTCCTACGGCCTCTTGATCGACCAGATCGGCGAGGTGCTGCGGCTGCCGGAGGAGAGCCGGGAGGAGAACCCGGTGAACCTCGATCCGCGCATGGCGAAGCTCGCCGGTGGCGTGCACCGCCTCGATGGCCAGCTGATGGTCATCCTCGATGTCGATCGCGTGCTCGAGCTCGCTGCCGACAAGATGGCGGCCTGAGGCCGCAGCTTTGAGCGCAACGACGCAGATGGCTTCGTTGCATTGGACCCCGATTCCGAGAGGCTGATATGAGAACCTGTCTGGTAGTTGACGATTCCAGCGTCATTCGAAAAGTGGCGCGGCGCATTCTCGAAGGTCTGGATTTCCAGATCGTCGAGGCGGAGGACGGCGAGCAGGCGCTGGAGATCTGCAAGCGCGGGCTGCCCGACGCCGTCCTGCTCGACTGGAACATGCCCGTCATGGACGGCTATGAGTTCCTCGGCAATCTCCGCCGCATGCCCGGCGGCGATGCGCCCAAGGTGGTGTTCTGCACGACCGAGAACGACGTCGCGCACATCGCGCGCGCGCTGCATGCCGGCGCCAACGAGTACATCATGAAGCCCTTCGACAAGGACATCGTGACAGCCAAATTCCAGGAAGTCGGCCTGATCTGATCTCCGTCGGGTCGAGTAGCCCGTGCTCGTCCGGGCTTGCCGTCGCCCTCTGCCTCTGTCCTGTTGGTGAACTATGAGCGTCGCGTTGGCCAGTTCTTCGATCCCGAGTTCGACCAGGCAGGAACCTCTCCGGGTGATGGTCGTGGACGATTCCGTCGTCATCCGCGGCATGATCTCGCGCTGGATCAGCTCCGAGCCGGACATGGTCGTGGCGGCGTCGCTCCGCACCGGCCTCGAGGCGGTCAACCAGATCGATCGCGTGAATCCCGACGTCGCCGTGCTCGACATCGAGATGCCCGAGCTCGACGGCATCGCGGCGCTACCGAAGCTGCTTGCCAAGAAGAAGAACCTTGCCGTCATCATGGCCTCGACGCTGACCCGCCGCAACGCGGAGATCAGCTTCAAGGCGCTGTCGCTGGGTGCGGCCGACTACATCCCCAAGCCCGAGAGCACGCGCGAGGCCTCGGCTGCGGAGAATTTCCACTACGATCTGATTCAGAAGATCCGCAATCTCGGCGCCAAGGCGCGCCGCGCCGCTCCCGTGCATCACGCCCCCGCGGCGGCTCCGCACGTTCACGAGCTCAGGCCGGCCGCGGTGCCGCGCCCGCTCGCCGCACCCGTTCCCGCGCATGCCGCACCCCATGTCCCGGCGCAGATCGCGCGGCGCGCCTTCAGCTCGCAGATGCCGAAGGTGCTGCTGATCGGATCGTCGACCGGCGGACCGCAGGCGCTGATGTCGGTCGTCACCGAGCTCGGTGCGGTGATCGATCGTTTCCCGGTGCTGATCACCCAGCACATGCCGCCGACCTTCACCACCATCCTGGCCGAGCATCTGGCGCGCTCGAGCCGCCGGCCGGCGCATGAGGCCATCGACGGCGAGGTCATCAAGCCGGGCCAGATCTATCTCGCGCCGGGCGGACGCCACATGCGCGTCGCACGCCATGGCGCCGACGCGGTCATCGCGCTCGACAACGGGCCGCCGGTGAATTTCTGCAAGCCGGCGGTGGATCCCCTGTTCACCTCGGCCGTCGACATCTGGCAGGGCGCGACGCTGGCCGTGATCCTGACCGGCATGGGCTCCGACGGCATGCGCGGCGGCAAGGACATCGTCGCGGCCGGTGGCAGCGTCATCGCGCAGGATGAGGCGACCAGCGTGGTCTGGGGCATGCCGGGCGCGGCCGCCAATGCCGGCATCTGCGCGGCCATCCTTCCCTTGAATCAGATTGCACCGAAGCTGGTCCGTCTGTTTGCTGGAGACCGTTCGTGACCCCCCTGGACTATGAGTTCCTGCGTAAGCTCCTGAAGGACAGGTCCGGTCTCGACCTGTCGGCGGACAAGCAATATCTGGTCGAGAGCCGGCTGTTGCCGCTCGCCCGTCGCGCCAACCTGCCGGGCATTCCGGAGCTGGTGCAGAAGATGAAGAGCGGCGCCGAGCAGCTCACGACGCAGGTGGTCGAGGCCATGACCACCAACGAGACGTTCTTCTTCCGCGACAAGATTCCGTTCGATCATCTGCGCGAAGGCATCCTGCCGGCGCTGATCCAGTCGCGCGCCAGCCGTCGTTCCCTGCGCATCTGGTCGGCCGCCTGCTCGACCGGACAGGAGCCGTACTCGATCGCGATGTGCCTGCGGGAGCATGGCGCGGCGCTTGCCGGCTGGCGTATCGAGATCATCGCCACCGACCTGTCGCAGGAGGTGCTGGAGAAATCGAAGGCCGGTCTCTACAGCCAGTTCGAAGTGCAACGCGGCTTGCCGATCCAGCTGCTGGTGAAATACTTCACCCAGCTCGGCGAGCTCTGGCAGCTCAGCGCCGACATCCGCGGCATGGTCCAGCATCGCCAGCTCAATCTGCTGCAGGACTTCTCGCATCTCGGCAAGTTCGACGTGATCTTCTGCCGCAACGTGCTGATCTATTTCGACCAGGAGACCAAGGCCTCGATCTTCGAGCGGATGGCCAAGGTGATGGAGCCCGACGGCACGCTGCTGCTGGGTGCCGCCGAGTCGGTGGTCGGCATCACGGATGCGTTCAAGCCCAACCAGGAGCGGCGGGGTCTGTACCAGATCAATCCGGTCCGCAGCCCGCGCGGCGGCGCTGCGCTGCTGCCTGGCCTGAAGGTGGTCGCGGCGCGCTGATCGCGCGCCGTCCGCAAGGACCATCCCGACTCCAGGCCAGGGCTCTTTCCAAGCCGGGGCTTTCGTCCTCAGCCGCCGGCTTACGTCGGCCGGGCATCGGCGGATCATTCGCAGACGCAAATCTTTTTCCCCGACCTGGAACTTTTTTCGTTCTGGCGCGTCGATTCACGCCTTGGTGTGGCCGAAGCGTGTTGCCTTGATGGCAGGGGGAATGAATGAAAACGAGCGTGCGTCCTCGAATCGTGACGCGGGATCTCCCTGTCATTGCGAAGTCACCGACTGGGATCGACGGCCTCGACGAGGTCACCTTCGGCGGTCTGCCGCAAGGCCGGCCGACGCTGCTGTGCGGCGCCGCCGGATGCGGCAAGACGTTGTTCGCAATGACGTTTCTCTACAACGGCGCGGTCGCCTATGACGAGCCGGGCGTGTTCATCGCGTTCGAGGAGCAGCCCGAGGATCTGATCAAGAATGTCGGCTCGCTGAGCTACGACATCGAGCGGCTGATCGAGCAGAGGAAGATCGTCGTCGACCACATCCATCTCGACCGCAACGAGATCGAGGAGGCCGGCGATTATGATCTCGACGGCCTGTTCATCCGCATCGGGTTCGCAATCGATTCCGTCGGCGCCAAGCGCGTCGTGATCGACACGATCGAGACGCTGTTCGGCGGTCTCGACAACCAGGCCGTGCTGCGCTCCGAGCTGCGCCGCCTGTTCGAATGGCTGAAGAGCAAGGGCGTGACCGCCATCATCACCGGCGAGCGCGGCGACGGCACGCTCACCCGCTATGGTCTCGAGGAATATGTCGCCGACTGCGTGATCCTGCTCGACAACCGCGTGCACGACCAGCTGTCGACGCGCCGGCTGCGCGTCGTGAAGTATCGCGGCACGGCGCACGGCACCAACGAATATCCCTTCATCATCGACCAGGAAGGCATCACCGTGATGCCGATCACCTCGTCGGGCCTGTCGCATGATGCCTCGACGGAGCGGGTCTCGACCGGCATCGCCGATCTCGACGAGATGCTCGAGGGCCGTGGCTACTACAAGGGCTCGAGCATCCTGATCTCGGGCATGGCCGGTGCCGGCAAGTCGACGGTCTCGGCGCATTTTGCCAACTCGATCTGTGCCGCCGGACAGCGCTGCATCTACTTCGCGCTCGAGGAATCGCCGCAGCAGATCGTGCGCAACATGCGATCGGTCGGACTCGACCTGCAGCAATGGGTCGATCGCGGCCTGCTGCGCTTCTCGGCGCGCCGTCCGAACCTCTACGGGCTGGAGACACACCTCGCGGCCATGCACCGTGAGGTGAAGGAGTTTGATCCCGCCGCCGTGGTGGTCGACCCGATCTCGTCGTTGATGGGCGCCGGACTTGCCGGCGACGTGCATTCGATGACGCTGCGGCTGATCGACTTCCTGAAGTCGCGTGGGGTGACCGCTCTGTTCACCAATCTCGGCGCCGGCAGCGCGGAGACCGCGACTACGGAGATGCAGATCTCCTCGCTCACCGACACCTGGCTGCTGCTCTACAATCGCGAGAGCAACGGCGAGCACAATCGCCAGCTCTATCTGTTGAAGTCGCGCGGCATGGCCCACTCCAACCAGGTGCGCGAGTTCCTGATGAGCGGCGACGGCATCGCGCTGCGCGAGGTCTATTTGGGTCCCGAGGGCGTGCTCACGGGATCGGCCCGGGTGGCCCAGGAGGTCAGGGATCGTGCCGACCGCCTGTTGCGCACGCAGGACTTGGAACGCCGCACGCGGGAGATCGAGCGCCGCCGGCGCGAGATCGCGGCGCAGATCGAAACGCTGAAGGCGCAGCTTGCCAGCGAGGAGGGGGAGATGGAGCTTCTGAACCTGGAAGGTGCCGCCCGCGAGGATCAGCGCTCCGCCGATCGCATCGCAATGGTGCAGAGCCGCTCGTCGAAGCGAGCGGTGAGCTCGCCGTCGAATCCGATGACATCAGGCAAATGACGGCGACAGCAATGGAACAGGATGGCTATAATCTGCGGCTCTACGTTGCGGGCCAGACGCCAAAATCGCTGGCCGCGCTCGCCAACCTCAAGAAGCTGTGCGAGACGCATCTGCCCGGCCGCTACACGATCGAGGTGATTGATCTGATGAAGGATCCTGCGCTGGCGCAGCGCGATCAGATCGTCGCCATTCCGACGCTGATCCGGCAACTGCCCGAGCCGCTCAAGCGCATCATCGGCGACCTCTCCAATGCGGAGAAGGTGCTGGTCGGTCTGGACATTGCTCCGAGCTGAACGGAGGACGCGTGGCGGCTAAAGATGTGATGCAGGCGGCCCGGCCGCGCAACGAGGCGGAGGAGACCGTCGAGGCGATCCATCGCGGCAATGTCGATGCCGTGGTGGTGCAGGGCCCGAGTGGACCCCAGATCATCATGCTGCAGGGTGCCGACGCGCCCTATCATGTCCTGGTCGAGCGCATGAGCGACGGCGCGCTGACGCTCGATGCAGACGGCAGTATCGTCTACGTCAACTCGCGGCTGTGTGCGCTGACGGGGCTTAGTGCGCAGCAATTGGTGGGGCGCAGCTTCGCCTCGTTGTTCGCCGGCCCGGTGCCGCAGCAGCGCGCCGACGACGCGGCGAGCGATGCGCAGTTGCGCCGCTCCGACGGCGACGGCCTGCCGGTGTCGGTGTGGATGCGGCAGATGGCGATGGGGGGCGTCGCCGCCACCCTGGTGACGCTGACCGACATGTCGATCCAGCGCCGCGCCGAGGAGGTTGCCACCGCCGAGCGCTTCGCGCGCTCGATCCTGGAGCAGGCTACCGATGCCGTGGTCGTGCTGGCACTGGACGGACGGATCACCCATGCGAGCTGGGTCGCCGAGCAGCTCGCGGAGCGCTCACCGGTCGGGCAGCTGTTCTCGGAGGCCTTTCCGCTCGATGCCCAGAGTGCGAGCCAGCAGGGCACCCTGACCCGCTTCTCACGCGAGAGTCTCGATCGGGCGCTGGCCACCAAGCCCTTCCACGGCGTCGAGGTCGCCCTGCGCAACGAGCGCATGTCCGGTCGCTCGTTTCTGCTGTCCGGCGGGCCGCTGGTCAACGACGCCAAGGACACCGTGGGCTCGATCGTCACCCTGACCGACATCACCGAGCGCAAGCGGGCCGAAGAGCAGCAGACCATGCTGGTCGCGGAGCTGAACCATCGCGTCAAGAACATCCTGGCCATCGTGCAGTCCGTGGCCGGCCAGACGCTGCGCACCTCGCCGTCGCTGCCGGCCTTCAACAAGGCGTTCTCCGGGCGGATCCAGGCGGTGTCGATCGCGCACGACATCCTGACCCAGACCCGCTGGATCGGCATCGGCTTCAACGAGCTGCTCACCACCGTGCTGGCGCCCTACGGCGTCGGTGAAGGCCGCATTGCGATCGAAGGGCCTCCGGTGTTGCTGGAGGCGCGGCTGGTGCTGCCGCTGTCGATGGTGCTGCACGAACTCGCCACCAATGCCTCGAAATATGGTGCGCTGTCCGCGCCCCTGGGGCAGGTCACGATCTCCTGGCGGCGGTGCGACGACCGCAACAGGCTGGAGCTGGTCTGGATCGAACGCGGCGGCCCGCGCGTGGAACGCAGCGGATCGCGCGGCTTCGGCACCACCCTGATCGACCGCGTCGTCCGCTTCGATCTCGACGGTGAAGCCGCGCTGGATTTCGAGCCCGAAGGGATCCACTGCAGGCTCACTTTCGCGCTGACGGCCGAGACGTCCCCCGAACATCCGCCCGCCTCGGCCGTGCAGCCGGATTAGAGCATGATGTGTTTCTTCGGAATCGCATCATGACGGCACGACGCACCTTTTCGATCCCGCAGCGCGCAGCTTCGAGGTCAGCCCCGCTCTCACCCTCCCCTGGAGGGCAGGGCTATCGCATATGGTCAATCTGAGTGTGTCGCGAAACCGTCTCCACATCGTCATGCCCGGGACAAGCCCGGCCATGACGACGCGGAGGGAGATGGGCGCAAAACATCGATCGCCATATGCGATAGCCCTGCCCTGGAGGGGGAGGGTCGGCTCACATGGAGCTCAGCGCAATGTGAGCCGGGGTGGGGTGATCCCTCGACTTGCACCGGTTTCGCGGAGAGATCACCCACCCCGCTCGCCCGCTTCGCGTGCGATCGACTCCTCCAGGGGAGGGTAAGACAGAATCCGCGGGCCTTCCGTCGCCCCTATCAGCACGTTGGGGATCAGAGCATGATGCGTTTCCACATCATCGCATCATCCTCTAGAGGCTGGTGCGGGAACCCGCATGATTCCGGAGGGAACATGCGGGCCGTCGAAGGGGACGATGATGAACGAAGGTTCGCTAACCTTCGATGCGTTCGACCGAGTCGACCGATGAATTGACGCGCAAATGAGCCATGATCGCGCTTAGATGCCTTAGGTCGTAGACATCCAGGTCGACGATGAGCTCGTTGAAGCCCAGAGAACGACGCGTGGAGATGTTATCAATGTTGCCGTCCTGCTCGTTGATCACCGAGGCTATGGCGGCCAGGTTTCCCGGCTCGTCGACATATCTGACGAGAATGCGCGCCGGAAAGCGCCGGGGGCCGGAGTCGCTTTCCTCCCAGCGGGCGTCGACCCAGCGTTCAGGCTCGCCCTCGAACTTCTCCAGCGATCTGGATTGAATCGGATAGATGGTGAGCCCCTCGTTCCGAGTGACGATTCCGACGATGCGCTCGCCCGGCAACGCACCGCCCTGAGGCGCGAACTTGACGGGCAAGCCGGATTTGAGGTCTCCAACCCAGGTAGATCTCCAGCCGCTTGTCCGATTTTCCTGCGTCGTGAAGAACCGTACTCTGATCGCAACGCCCTTCTTTCCGCCGGGACGGAGACCTTGATCTTCCTGGTAATCGGGATAGATCGCCCGTGCGACATTGGACGCCTTGATCTCTCCGCGCCCCACGGCTGCCATCACCTCGTCGACCGAGCCGCGGCGCAGTCGGGGGAGCGCTCCCTTCAGCTTGTAGTCGACAAAATCGAGCTTGATCCGCTCGAAAAATCTCTCGACGATACGCCGGCCCAGGTCGGCGTATTGCTCATCGACCGCTTTGCGGGTCGCTCTCCGGATCGCTGCCCGCGCCTTGCGTGTCCGCGCAAGCGTCTCCCATGCAGCCGGCGGCGCAGTCTGCGCGTCGGATATCAGCACCTCGACGGAGTTCTCATTTTCGAGCTCCGTCGACAGCGCCGCGAACTCTCCGTTGATCTTGCAGCCCACAGCACTGTTGCCCACGTTCGTGTGAACTGCGTAGGCGAAGTCGATGGCTGACGCGCCCCGCGGCAGTGCGATCAGCTTGCCTTTCGGAGTGAAGCAGAAGACCTGATCGCGAAAGAGCTCGAGCTTGGTATGCTTGCGGAAGTCTTCGGTGTCGGCGTGCTGCGAGAGAGCACCGATCGTCTGACGCAACGAAGCGAATGCATCCGATTCCTGCTTCGACGGCCTGCCGAACGAGTCCGCATCGCTCTCAAAGGAAGACGCTGTCGTCCCGAGTTCGGCGATGAAATCCCCCTCGTCGGTTCGGATCTGCAGCTCGATGCGTTGCTTGCCTGGGCCGATCACCGTGGTGTGAATGGCGCGATAGTCCATCTCCGTCGGTGTGGAGATGGTGTCCACGAACTTGCCGGGGACGACCGGCCAGACGGTGTGAACGATGCCGAGCGCCCGGTAGCACGACGCGTGATCCTGCGTAATGATGCGGAACGCATAGTGGGTGAGCTGCTCGAAACCGAGCGATCGGCGCTGCATTTCGAGCCAGATCGCGAATGGCTTCTTGCGTCGTCCGATGACCCGGGCCGCCAGTCCGCGCTCCCGGAACTTCGTTGCCAGCTGGCTTTCGACCTCGGTGATCAGGTCGGGGTTTCGTGCTGTGATCGCGTCGAGCCGCTGGAGCAGCAGACCATATGCGCTCGGATCGATCGCGCGAAAGGACAAGTCTTCGAGCTCCTCGCGCATCTCCTGCATGCCGACGCGGCCGGCGAGCGGTGCGTAGATTTCGAGCGTCTCTTGTGCAAGACGAAACTGGGCCGCCTCCGGCATCCGCTCCAGACCTCGCATCTCGTGAAGTCGAGCAGCCAGCTTGACCAGGAGGACCCTCACGTCGCCGGCGATTGCGACGAGGAGCTTCCGCAGGTTCTCCGATTGCTCGGACGCCTGCGGAACAAGCTCCAGCTTCCTCATTCGCTTGAGGCCGTCCACCAGCTGACCGACCTCACGCCCGAACAACTGCTCAATCTCGCCTACCTCGATGCGCGCGGCTTCCGTCTCGGCGCTGCCGCCGTGAATGAGCGCGGCGACGATCGTCGCATCGTCCAGCCGCTGGTCGCAGACGAGCTTTGCGATCGCTGCCGGTGATGATTGCCTGCGCTTCGGTGCAGTCTGATGAGTTCTTCCATTGAGCGTGCCGTAGCGATACGCGCGTCGGATCAGGTTCTCGTCCGTCCTTGGATTGTAGGTTCGTATCTGCTCGACGAGCTGGTCGATTTCGGCGGTGTCTTCCTGATCTCCTTCGCTCGTGTCGTCAAATGCGGGCTGTTCATCGATG
Source organism: Bradyrhizobium sp. SZCCHNS2022 (assembly GCF_032377575.1). NCBI lineage: Bacteria > Pseudomonadati > Pseudomonadota > Alphaproteobacteria > Hyphomicrobiales > Nitrobacteraceae > Bradyrhizobium > Bradyrhizobium sp. SZCCHNS2022. The sequence continues at coordinate 7,091,221 of NZ_JAUHHZ010000001.1, forward strand.
GGAGCGCTCTGGCTCGCCGTTTCGATCGAGATCCTGCGCGCCGGAGTGCCCGGCGGGCTATCGATGGCCTCGATATCGTGAAGAGCGCTTCCAAGCCGGGCAAGGGCTTCGCTCGCTCGGCGAGCGAGCTCCTCCGATCGACCCCTTCCGGTGAACGCCCTGATGACGTCGAAGGGAAGCAGGACCTTGATCCGCGATGAGCCGAGATGCTCGACTTCGATGGCTCCGAGCGCAGACGCCACATCGTCTCCCAGGCCGGCGTCTCGTGCCAGGCGCCTGAAGGCGATCATGAGCTGTTGCCGCGTGAGGGTGCCGTAACGCCAAGCGTCCGCATCCTCCGGGCCAAATCTGCGGCGCATGAACGCGAACGCGTCACCGACGAGTGCGAACACGTCTTGATCCGGTATTCCCAGAGCCAGATCGAGACCGGTGAGCGGCATCACGCCGAGCATCTCATCCCGCTCCGGTCCGAGCTTGATCCAGATGTCGGCCGGTGTGCCGATCAGAGCCGAGTTCTTCCAGATGAAGACATCGGTCCACGGCTCATGGAGCGCGACGATCCGGTGCTGCTCCGGGGGCAGGCGAAGGATGCCGCCGGACTCGAACACATCGAAGCCGACGATCTCTCCCGAATGGTCGGCTTCGACCGAACAAATCGCCGTGTACCACGCGTTCGACTGCGGGCTGGCGACAAAGCAGGGCAGAGCAAATCCCCTCGAGGACAGCGGGGCATATCCGGCCAGGATCAGTTCGGAGGGGCCGGTGTCGATCACCGGATCAAACCCCGCGACTTGAAGAACCTGATCGCAACTCGATTGATCTCCTGCTGGAACTCGTTGGGCGTCTTGTTGGGCTGCCAGTCGTAATGGTCCCAGGGAACGTTGCGTTGTTGCAGGAGTGAAATGAAGTCGTCGTTGGCAGGCTGGCCATCCTCCTCGAGGTACTGCTTGGGAAGAATCGCGAGCAAGACGTTGTCCTTCAACGGGACGCCGTGATTGACGGCGATCTCTACGGCCGAGGCTCGCTTGTCCGGCTTGTTGCTGCCGGTCCTTGCCTGGCGCGCAATGTCGACATATCCGCGGGTCACCGTCTCGTGCATGGGGACGTCGTCGAGGATGTCCGGCCGCAGATTTCCCTCGAGGTAGTCTTCGAGTGAACCGAAGGCCCATTTGATGTGCCGCGCAGCAGCCTCGAGGGTCGGCTCCAGTTCGTAATCGTCAAGGGGGATGTAAGGGTCCGCTTGACTGTCGAAAACGCCCTTGATCGCGGCTCCGGTATCGAACGGATAGACGTGATAGGGCGTCTTGAGCGCCTCCGGCCGGACGATGAAGACGAATGGGAAGCGGTTGATCTGGTGCGACTTCTCATCGCCATCCTTGAGCCGGTAGGCAAGTCTCACGGCAAAGAAATAGAGCAGCTCTTTCTGGAAAGCCCTGCACTTGCGTATCTCCAGATCGCCGCTGCTGACGATCTCACGCGCATTCCCGACCGCCGTGATGTGGATGAGCGGCAAGTCCTGCCGCACCGCCATTGTGCTGGTGCGTTTTTGGAGCTGACGATCGGCGGAGCCGCTTTTACGTCGTTTGATGCCTCGCATCTGATATCCGAAACAGGAATGGCCGTTCAAGAGCTGATCGCAAAGTCCGATCATTCCGTTCAACTGCAGGTTTGGCAATATGGAATCATCTTTCCTGCGAAGGCTGCAGGAGCGCGCTCGGACGGACGCCAGCAATCATTCCGGCAAACCGTTGCTCCGGCCGGTCGATCTGTCATGATACCGTTTGGCAACTTGTTGATAGAGGATGAGAACCCGATACGTCGTCGCGGTCGCGGCCCTCTGGCGCTGTCAGTCCGGCGCGGGTGATCAGCCTGACTGCGAGGTTAACGCGGCAGGAACGTCGCCTCGCACATCGCACGCAGCGCGCGCTCGTCGAATGGTTTGGCGAGCCGGGGCAGGCTGCGAAACTCGGGCGGAAACAGGGTTGCATCGTCATAGCCGGAGGTGATGACGATCTTCAGTCCGAGCGCGATGAGCTGCGGCAGCACCGCGAAGATCTGCTCGCCGCGCAGGTTGACGTCGAGCAGTGCGCCATCGAGGCTGCCGCGCTCGGCCTCGCGCAACACGTCGGCGACGCGTGACACCGGGCCGATCACGTCGCAACCGAAATCCTTCAGCACGGTCTCGAGCTCGAGCGCGATCAGCCCCTCGTCCTCGGCGACCAGGATACGCAAGCCGTCGAGCTGAGAATTGTCCGTCGCCATGCCTCACATCCGGTCGCGCGTGGTCGCCGCGTCGAGGAGTTCCGTCCCCTTGCTCTATCTAACCATCCGGGACCGGGAGTCGAGCCGTTTTCGACGCCACTCGTTAACAACCTAGAGGATCGCATGCGGCAAAAAGCGCGAACGGTTGCCCGTGATCGGGGTTGCGTCCTCGCGGATCGAAAGACCGCATGGCTGGTGGTCGACGAGCCAGCTGCCGATGACGGGGAACACGCCGCCGAAATCCGGCAGCGGCGCCAGCGCCTGCCGGATGAATCCTTCGGCGCCGTAGGGGCCTTCCTGTGCAGACACGGCGACGCCGTCCGACACCAGGCTGACATTGGCGCCCTCGCGCGAGTAGATCGGCTTGCGCACGAAGCTCGGACCAAGACTGGCCGCTTTCGGATCGTCCTCGAAATAGGCCGGCAGCAGGTTCGGATGGCCTTCGTTCATCTGCCACAGCAGCGGCAGGATGCCCTTGTTGGAGAGGATCGCCTTCCACGGCGGCTCCACCCACTGCGTCGGTGCGCTGCCGAGCCTCGCCCCGAAAGCATCGTGGAACATCCACTCCCAGGGGTACAACTTGAAGGCGAGTGCGATATCCTCGTTGTCGAGGTCGACGAAGCCGCCGCCTTTGTCGCGCCAGCCGATGTCGGTGACGTCAAGGATGCTTGTCGACAAGCCGGCCTGCGCGGCCGTGTCGGCGAGATACGCCAGGGTGGCGGCATCCTCGACCTCGGCGGTCATTCCCGCCAGATGCAGCGGGCGTCCCTTGCCGAGCGAACGCCAGCGTTCGATCAGCCGTTCATGGATCGAGTTGTACTGGTCGGCCCTGCCGGGGAGGATGCGCCGTTCGATCGCCTGCTCCAGCCATGTCCATTGGAAGACGGCGGCTTCGAAGATCGAGGTCGGCGTGTCGGCATTATATTCGAGCAGCTTCGCCGGCACGCGGTCGCCGCCGCGGAAGCCTGGAAAACTGAGGTCGAGGCGGCCATAGAGACTGTCGTCCCGGCGCTTCCAGCTCTCGCTCAGCAGCGGCCAGAACGCTTGCGGGATCTTCAGCCTTTGCAGCAGGACCTCGTCAGCGACGACGCGCCCCACGAGCTCCAGGCACATCTGCTCGATCTCGCCGGTCGGCTCCTCGATGCCGAGCTCGATCTCGGCGATCGAGAACGCATAGTAGGCGCGCTCGTCCCAATAGCGCTCGCCGTCGAGCTCGTAGAAATCGAAGCCGCATTGCGCCGCCGTCTCGCGCCAGTCGTCACGCTCGGGGCAGGGGATGCGCTGCATCTTGCCTACCCGCAGGCGCAGCCGCGCGCGCCGTGCCCGTGAAGACGGTGCACGGCATCACGCACGCTGCCCTGGGCAGCGCGACAACGATGTTCGCCTTGCGGTCCGGACGAGGGACCGCGCGACCGATGGCTTGAAGCTGCGATGAAGACCGCAACGATCGCTGCAGCCTCCATCATCGCCGGCGCCTTCAGGCGCGGACGTCGCATCGGATCAATTCCGATCAGTGGGCAGGCCAGTTTTTTATGATTGTGAGTCTGTGTCAAAGATCCGAATCCAACAAACAGCACAAAGGCGGTGTTTTCGCGGCGATCGCGCGACGGAAATCAGCCGCCGCCGAAGCCGAAGCCATGGCCAAATCCGCCGAAGCCGCCGCGCGAGACGTGGGCCGAGGACGCGTCGACGACATGCGTCGAACTGCCGCCGCTGCTGCTGCGCGACGACGAGTCGCTGCTCGAATAGCCCCAGCGTCCGGAGCCGCTGCCGCCGCTGCTTCCCGAGCGCTGCGAGGTGCAGTTGCTCGGCTGCGGCTGGCCTGCCACCGCGGGCGTGGCCGCGTCCGGCTGCGGGCAGCTCTGCTGCCGCGGCATCAGCGCATAGGCGGTGCCGCCGACCGCGAGCGTGCCCATCAACAGCAGCGCGACCTGGCCGGAGCGCTTCACCGGCGGGGTCGTCGGCGGTGGGGGCAGCGGCCGGCGCTTGCCGAATTCGGGAGGCTGCTTGGCCATGGTCAGTAGATCATCGAGGCGGCGTTGAGCGCGCCGGCGGACAAGGATGCCAATCCGAGCCAGATCGCGGAGGCCATCTCGCCCGCGACGATGCGGTTGGCGAGGTCCGGCACCGGAATGCGGACGAGATAGTAGACGATCACCTGGACGATCAATGCCACCAGTGCCCAGATCAGGCAGTCCAGCACGTTGGCGGAATGCGCGATGGCGCTGACCAGCGGCAGCGTGAAGCCGAGCAGGCTCAGGCCGAGCGAGATCGCCGCGGAGGGATGGTTGTCGCGGATCAGCTGGAATTCATTGTAGGGCGTGACGCGCGTGTAGATGAAGAGGTACGCCGTCACCGCGACCAGCGCGGTGCAGAAATAGACCAGGAAGGCCGGCAGGCCGGCGAGCGATTGCAGGATCATGATCGGGTCCGACGCGTGGAACTCTCATCTGTCGCAGCGCCAGCATCACCGGTTCGACACTAAGAAAGTCTATCCGCGGCCCGGGTCCTGCCCGGCCTGCTCCAGCATCTGCAGCACGGAATCGCCGGTCTTGCGGGTGTGGTCGCCGAGCGCCGCCGCGAAGCCCTGGGCATCGCGGGCGCGCAGCAGCGCCATGAAGGCCTCGTGCTCCTCGAGCGACTCGTTCCAGCGCCGCGCGTCGTAATTGGCCACCGCACGGGCGCGAAACACGCTCGCATGCAGGGTGCTCCACATGTTCAGCAGCACGGCGTTGCCGGCGAGCCTGGTGATCTCGGCGTGGATCTGCTGATTGAGCCGGAAATAGGCGGCGCGCTCGGCGGCACGATGCAGCGCCGTCAGCTCGGCATGCATTGCGTCGAGCCTTGCGATGTCTTCCGCCGTTGCGCGTGCCGCGGCGGCGCGCCCGGCGGCGATGTCGAGCGCCACCATCACGTCGAAGATCTCGGCGATCTCACGGCTGTCGATCGGCGCCACCACCGGCGTGCGATGCGGGCGCAGCTCGATCAGCCCTTCGGCGGCGAGGATCTTGAACGCCTCGCGCAGCGGCGTGCGCGACACGCCGAAGGTCTCGCACAGCATGCGCTCGGGCAGGGCGGCGCCGGCCGCCAGCTCGCCGTCGATGATCATCTCGCGGACCTTGGCGACGAGCTGATCGTGCAGCGACAGCCGCGCCAGCGGCCGGGTCGGCTGGTCGGACGACAGCTTCAGCCGCGCCGGCTTGAAGCGCGTCTTGAGCTTGGGCCGTGGTGCGGGAGAGGTCATGCGCGTGGCCGCGGCTCCGCTGTGAGTTGCCCGAGATTCGGGCGGAGCGCCCGCGGATCGGGCAATCCGATTGAGTGACGCGAATATCTAATAATTGATTTTGCTATAAAAAAGCAAGATTGCATATCGCATCCAATTGGCATGTCGCTTGCTGATGGAGGCGGAGACCTCTTGATCGGACCTGCCCTGGAGATGGACGTGACACGCATTCTGCTCCCCCTTCTCGCCCTGCTCGCGCTCGCTTTGCCCGGAGCGAGCTTCGCTGACGATGCCGCCAAGATCAAACTCGGCTACGCCAAATGCGCGCATTGCACGCCGATGTCGCTGACGCCGCAATTCGCGGAAGGCGTGGCGATCGACGCCGTCGGCTTCAACACCGGCACCGATGCGCTGACCGCGCTGGTGTCGAAGAACATCGATGTCGCCCAGGTCACCTATCTGCACTACGCCATCGCGCTCGACAAAGGTTTCGACGTCGTCGCCATCTCCGGCCAGGTCAATGGCGGCTCGGCGATGCTGCTCGGCAATGATCTTGAGGTCGCGCCGGGCGACTGGAGTGCGCTGAAGGCGCTGATCGCCAAGTACAAGGCCGACGGCAAGCCGTTCCGCGTCGCCGCCTCGCGCGGCAATGCGCAGGACATCCACATGCGCGGCGCCTTCGCCAAGCAGGGCATCGACATCAACAAGGACGTGCAGTTCGTCAACATTCCGAATCCCTCGGACCATCTGCAGGCGCTGCGCCGCGGCGAGGTCGAGCTGATCTGCACCGTGGAGCCGTTCGCGACCCAGATCATGCAGGCCAAGGCGGCCAAATTCTTCGGCTTCCCCTATGACCAGGCCGCCGGCAAGCTGACCAATTTGATCCTGACCCGCTCCGACGTGATCGCCTCGAACCCCAAGGCGCTGGAGGGCGTGGTGCGCGCGGTGGTGAAGGTCGACGCCCACATCGCCGCCGACAAGCCGGCACTGATCGAGGTGATCTCCAAGATCACCGGGCTCGACAAGGCGATCGCCACCGGCGCGGTCGAGAACCTCGATCCCGATCCGAAGATGTATCGCGCTTCCGCGCTCGCCATCGCAACGATGATGCGCGATCTCAAATACATCAACTCGGACGTCACGGCCGCGGTCGAGAAGAACCTCGACTACCGCTTCCTGGAGGCGGCGACGGGCAAGCCGAAGACGGAGCTCGGCTACTGAGATGACGGCGCTCGCCCAGCTCAAGAAGCTCGACCGCACTATCGTCCCAGTCCTCGTGCTCGCCGGCTGGGAAGCGTTCTCGCGCTCCGGCGCGCTGCCGGCAGCCTTACTGCCGGCGCCGTCGACGGTGCTGTGGGCGTGGGCGGACTGGCTGGTCGGCTCCGACGGCAACACCCAGACCTATAGCGGCCATTGGCTCGCCGACATGCTGGCGAGCCTGTCGCGCGTCGCCGCCGGCTTCGCCATCGCCACCCTTCTCGGCGTGGCACTCGGCGTCGCCATCGGCTGGTCGCGCAAGATCGAGATCGTGATCGAGCCGACGCTTCAGATGCTCCGGCCGATCCCGCCGGTGTCGTGGATCCCGCTTGCCATCATCTGGTTCGGCATCGCCAACAAGCCGGCGATCTTCCTGGTGTTCCTCGGCGCGTTCTTCCCGATTCTGCTCAACACCATCCACGGCGTGAAGACCTGCGACCGCAACCTCATCCGCGCCGGCGCCATGGTCGGCGGCAGCGAGCGCAAGCTGCTGCGCTACATCGTCGTGCCCGCGGCGATGCCCAGCATCTTTGCGGGCCTGCGCATCGGCATCGGCTCGGCCTGGATGCTCACGGTCACCGCCGAGATGGTCGCGGTGAAGAGCGGGCTCGGCTACGTGCTGTGGGACAGCTACTATTTCCTGCGCTACGATCTGGTGCTGGCGGCGATGGCGAGCATCGGCCTGCTCGGCTTCTGCAGCGACCTCGCCATACGCATGGTGATGGCGCGCGTGCTGCATTGGCAGCGCAACACCACGCTGCGCGGCGGAGAGTGACATGGCCACGATCGACATCTCCGGCGTCTCCAAGATCTTCACCGACCGGAAGCGCAACGCCGATGTGACTGCGCTCAGCGAAATCAATCTGTCGATCGCGCGCAACGAGTTCGTCTGCCTGCTCGGCCCCTCCGGCTGCGGCAAGTCGACGCTTCTCAACATGATCGCCGGCTTCGAGCAGCCGAGCGCTGGTAGCGTCACGGTCGACGGACGGCCGGTCACCGCGCCCGGCGCCGACCGCGGCGTCGTGTTCCAGCACGCCAATCTGATGCCGTGGCTGCCCGTGTGGGAGAACGTCGCCTTCCATCTGCTGCTGGGCGGCGGCCAGAAGGCCGAGCGCCGCGCGCGGGCGCAGGTCTATATCGACATGGTCGGCCTGACCGGCTTCGAGAACCACTATCCCTCCGAACTGTCCGGCGGCATGAACCAGCGCGTCGGCATCGCCCGCGCGCTGCTGATGAATCCGCAAGTGATTCTGATGGACGAGCCGTTCGGCGCGCTCGACGAGCAGACCCGCATGGACATGCAGACCGAGCTGGTGCGCATCTGGCAGCAGCACCAGGGCACGATCGTGTTCGTCACGCATGGCATCGACGAGGCGCTGACCTTGGGCACGCATGTCGCCGTCATGAGCGCGCGCCCGGGGCGGATCGTCGAGCTCATCCCGATCGACCTGCCGCGGCCGCGCGACATCACGTCACCGCAGTTCAACACACTGAAGCGGCATATCCTGGCGCTGCTGCGCGGGGAGAGGGCGGAGCAGAAGGCGAGTGCATGAGCAGCTTCAGTTTGGTGCACAACTCGTCAAGCGAGCGCGGTCTGTGCCGCTCCCCGCGTGCGGCAGGGCTATCGCATATGGCGATCGATGTTTTGCGCCCATCTCCCTCCGCGTCGTCATGGCCGGGACAAGCCCGGGCATGACGATGTGGAGACGGTTTCGCGACACACTCACGTTGACCATATGCGATAGCGCTGCCGCGTGCGGGGAGAGGTCGGATCGCATCGCAAGATGCGATGAGGGGGGCTCTCCGCACGGTCGGTGGGTGTGGCTGCCCCTCACCCCAACGCTCTCCCCGTGAAGAACGGGGAGAGGGGGCGCACCGCCGTCGCCCAGCAAGTTACGAACTTCATGAGAGAGCCGCTCACCCATGACCAAACGCACCCTTCTCGGCATGCTCACGCCGTCGTCGAACACGGCGCTGGAGCCGATCACGTCGGCGATGGTGGCGGGGCTGCCGAACGTGTCGGCGCATTTCTCGCGCTTCAAGGTCACCGAGATTGCGCTCTCGACCGACGCGCTGGCGCAGTTCGACATTTCCAACATCCTGCGCGCCGCCGAATTGCTCGCGCATGCCAAGGTCGACGTCATCGGCTGGAACGGGACGTCCTCCGGCTGGCTCGGCTTCGAGGCCGACGTCAAGCTCTGCGAGCAGATCACCGCCGCCACCGGCATCCCCGCGACCACCTCGATGCTGGCGCTGAACGAGATCCTGGCCACCTCCAAAGCCACATCGCTCGGCCTCGTCACGCCCTATCGCGACGACGTGCAGGCGCGCATCATTGCCAATTACGCCAAGCTCGGCATCGCCTGCCGCGGCGACCGGCACCTCAATCTGCAGGACAATTTCTCCTTCGCCGAGGTGATGCCTTCGGAGATCGAGACCATGATCCGCGAGGTCGCGCGCGAGAAGCCGGATGCGATCGCGGTGGTCTGCACCAACATGCGCGCCGCGCCGCTGGTGGCGCGCCTGGAGCTCGAGACCGGCATTCCGATTCTCGACACCATCGCCACCGTGGTATGGAAATCGCTGAAGCTGGCCGGCGTCGATGTCAGCGGCGTCAGCGGGTGGGGATCGCTGTTTCACAAATTCGCCTGAGCTTGTTTGTCTAGCATTGGGAGAGCGCGTCACATGGCTGCCTTCGACACCGTCATCCGCAACGGCACCGTCGCCACCGCCAGCGACACCTACAAGGCCGATGTCGCGATCAAACAGGGCCGCATCGCCGCGATCGGCGAGGCCATCACCGATGCCGACGAGATCGTCGACGCCTCGGGGCTGCTGGTGCTGCCCGGCGGCATCGACAGCCACGTCCATATCAGCCAGCCATCCGGCCCCGGCATCGTCATGGCCGACGATTTCGAGAGCGCGACGCGCGCGGCGGCGTTCGGCGGCAATACTTTCGTGATGCCCTACTGCCTGCAGGAGAAGGGCCAGCCGCTGCGGGCGGCGCTGAAGGATTATCACGCGCTGGCCGAGAAGGCCTGTTACGTCGACCACTCCTTCCATCTCATCATCGCCGATCCCTCCGAGTCCGTGCTCGGCCAGGAGCTGCCGGCGCTGGTCGCCGACGGCTATTCGTCGCTGAAGATCTTCATGACCTATGAGGGTCTCGCGCTGAACGACTACGAGATCCTCGGCGTGCTGCAGGTCGCGCGCGAGACCGGCGCCCTGGTCCAGATCCACGCCGAGAACTACGACGCCATCCGCTTCCTCACCGACCGGCTGGAGCGTGAAGGCAAGATCGCGCCGTACTACCACGGCAAGTCGCGGCCGATTCCGGTCGAGCGCGAGGCCACCCATCGCGCGATCTCGCTGGCCGAGCTGATCGACGTGCCGATCGTCATCGTCCACGTCTCCAACCGCGAGGCGATGGAGGAGATCCGCCGCGCGCAGATGCGCGGCCTGAAGATTCATGGCGAGACCTGTCCGCAATATCTGGTGCTGACGGAGGAGGACATGCAGGGCCTCAACATGGAGGGCGCCAAATATGTCTGCTCGCCGCCGCCGCGCGACAAGGCGAGCCAGGAGGCCTGCTGGGAAGGATTGCAGCAGGGCGTGTTCTCGCTGTTCTCCAGCGATCACTGCCCGTTCCGCTACGACGACGAGGCCGGCAAGCTGACGCCGAAGGGCCGCACCAGCTTCCGCTGGGTGCCGAACGGCATCCCCGGCGTCGAGACCCGCCTACCGATCCTGTTCTCCGAGGGCGTCAGCAAGGGCCGCATCACCCTCAACCAGTTCGTCGCCTTCACCGCGACCAACCACGCCAAGACCTATGGCCTGACAGGCAAGGGCTCCATCGCCATCGGCTACGACGCCGACATCGCGCTATGGGACCCGGCCAAGACCGCCACGATCAGCCAGTCCGGCCTGCACCACGGCTCCGACTACACGCCCTATGAAGGCATCGAGATCACGGGCTGGCCGGTCGCGACGATGCTGCGTGGCAAGTTCGTGGTGCGCGATGGCAAACTGATGGGCGCGAAGGGCGATGGGCGCTACGTCGCCCGCGGCAAGCCGGGCGGGGTGGCGTAGGACGCGCTATTTCCATCTGTCATTGCGAGCGAAGCGATCCAGGGGCGCGGGCGGGACTCTGGATTGCTTCGTCGCTGCGCTCCTCGCAATGACGTGCGGATGAATCGCGCCTCAATAATAATCATGAACCCGGCGTCTCACCGCGATGACGGTGCGCTCCCTCTCCCCGTTCTTCACGGGGAGAGGGCTGGGGTGAGGGGCAGCGGCACGGGAACGATCAACGGCAAGCGTCCAGCGACGTCGGATGTGGTTGGCGCTGTGATTGATGTCGGCAGAAAGGGACGTTCTTCATCACGAGGAATTTGCCCGACCTGCTCATGCAGACAGCGCCCTTCACTGACACCACCCGAGCCGCTGCCCCTCACCCCGACCCTCTCCCCGTGAAGAACGGGGAGAGGGGGCGCACACGCCGTGCGGCAACGGCTTGAGGCGATCACGACATCGGGATCTTACCGGGCACCTCCGCCCTCCGCTGCACTGCACGCGCTACGAGCCGTTACCTCTGCCATCCGCTTTCCTGTACCGGATGTGTCGAACCCCTGTTACAACTGCGCGACATAATCCTTGTCGGACAAGGAGTGCCGCCATGCCCGCGCTTGCCTTTTCAAACAATGATATTGCCGTCGTCGCCTGGACCTTCGATCGCCGTCTCGACGGCTGTCTCGGCTTCGCCATTCACCGCATCGATCTCGCCGATCACACCGAGACCGTGCTGCCGGCGCTGGCGCGGTTTGCCGGGCAGACCGCGGACAAGCTCGCCACCGACCAGGCCCCGGTGCAGAAATTCTGGTGGAAGGATTTGTTTGCCAAGCGCGGCGGCTCCTACAAATATCGCATCGTGCCGATGGGCGGCACGCCGGGCCAGACCTTGACGCCGCTCCCAGGCGTCGCGCCGCTGGAGAGCAACCCCGTGACGCTGACGCCGGAGCGGCCGCCGTTCCATGTCTATTTCAACCGCGGCATCACCGCGACCCAGGCCCTGACGCATGCGCTGAACGATCACCCGAGCGTGGCGGCGCTGGCGCCGCACATCCTCGATCCCGATGATCCCATTCGCCTCCGCCTGATGGGCCAGCTGCAGGACGGCCTGACCTCGCTGCTGAAACGCGCCGATGACCGTGGCGGCACCATCCATGCCGCGCTCTACGAGCTCAACGACCCCAGCGGGCTCGAGAAGCAGCTACACCAGAACCCGAACAGCCGCACGGTCATTCTCGGCAACGAGCAGGGCAAGGACACCGACGACGCCGATGCCGAGAACCGCGCCGACCTCAAGGCCGCCGGCGTTGCCGTGATCGACCGCATCCTCGGCAAGGGCTCTATCCCGCACAACAAGTTCATGGTGCTCTCGGAGAACGGCAAGCCGGCCGCGGTGCTCTCGGGCTCGACCAACTGGACCTCGACCGGCCTGTGCACCCAGACCAACAATGCGCTGGTGGTCGAGAGCCCCGAGCTGGCGGCGCGCTATCTGTCGTATTGGAACGCGCTGAAGGCCGACGTCGACGCGGCCGACGGCGACAAGTCGGCGCTGCAGTCGAAGACCCTGCGCGACTTCGCCCGCGCCAACAATGCGAGCGCGATTCAAAAGCCGGTCAGGCTCGACCATGGCGTCACCATCGAGCCGATGTTCTCGCCGAACACCCCGGGCAAGCTCGGCAAGACCCCGAAGGCGCCCGGCGACATGAGCCGCGTGTTCGAGCTGATGGACGGGGCCAAGCACGCCGTGCTGTTCCTCGCCTTCGATCCCGGCAACAACTCCATTCTCAACAAGGCCGGCGAGCTGCTGGCCAGGAAGCCCGATCTGTTCGTGCGGGGCGCGCTGACCAGCCCGGTGCGTGCGACCGAATTCTCCAAGTCGCTGCACGCCGGCGGCCATTCGGAAAGCGGCGCCGATGACGGGGCTGACGACGCCGCGCCGGAGGTGAAGGTGGTCGGCGAGTCCGGCAAGCCGAAGAAGCCGGGCGAGAAGGGCAGCATCGATTTCCGCGGCGTGCCGGCCGGCGCGGTGCAGGACGCCTTCGGCAAGTGGGAGAAGGAGCTCGCCAAATACGGCTTCGCCATCATCCACAACAAGATCGTGGTGATCGATCCGTTCAGCGACGACTGCGTCGTCGTGACAGGCTCGCACAATCTCGGCTTCCGCGCCTCGCACAACAACGACGAGAACATGCTGATCATCCGCGGCCACCGCGGCCTCGCCGAAGCCTATGCCTGCCACGTCCTCGACCTCTACGACCACTACGCCTGGCGCTTCCTGCTGAAGGAGCATCCGGAGATCTTCGGCAAGCCGCTGCAATCAGACGACAGCTGGCAGGACCGCTACATCAAGGGCGCCGACGAGAAATCGCCGGAGCTGCGGTTCTGGCTGTCGGCGGCGGGCGGGGGGGCTGCCAGCGGCGGCGAGAGCAGCAGCGGCGGCGTCGCGCCGAAGAAGCCGGCCGGGAGGACCAAGCCAGCGACGTCGTCGCGCAAGCCGGCCAAGAAGGCTCCGAAGAAGGCGGCTGCCGCCGCGAAGACGTCCGCTGGCCGCAAGACAACGACCAAGAAGAAGAACGTCAAGAAGGCGACGAAGACGGCGCAGAAGAAGACCGCGGCTGCGAAGAAGGCAAAAGCGAGCAAGAAGGCGTCGAAGAAGGTCGCGAAAAATGCGAAGCGAGCCAGGAAGAGCGTCACGAAAAGAGGACGCTGAGCGCTTCGCTCCTGCTGAACCGTCGCGCGGGACGCGACCCTTGGATCATGATGCGAGCCCGCCGAGCCGCATCTTGATCTCGTCTCCCAGGCCGAAGCGGATCGCGGACCCGCGATCGGCCCGGTCCTCAGCCGGCACGAAGCGGGCTCAATACGCCGTCCAGCCGCCATCCGTTGCGTAGAACGCGCCGGTCAGGTTCGACGCCTCGGGCGACAGCAGGAACAGCATCACCGCGACCTGCTCCCACACCGTGGCCGGGCGATGCTTGGGATCGGCGTAGCTGAGGATGGAGTTGGTCTTTAGCCGTCCCATGCCGCTGTCGGCCGGTGATCGCTGCATCCTGGCCGCGACGGCCTGCGCCGCGCGCGCGATCATCGGCGTGTCCGTCGCCGCCATGTTGACGGAGTTGATGCGGATGCCATGGGGCGCATAATCGACGGCGGCATTGGCGGTCAATCCGTTGACGGCGTGCTTGCTGGCGACATAGGCGGGATTGCCCGCCAGCCCAGTCAGGCCGGCGATCGAGGCGACGTTGACGATCGCCCCGCCGCGCTTCTGCGCCACCATCTGCCGCAGCTCGGCGCGCATCGCGCGGAACACGCCGGTGGCGTTGGTGGCCAGCACATTGTCCCAATAGGCATCGGAGGCTTCGTGCAGCGGCGCGAACAGCAGATCCTTCTGCTTGTCGTAGTCGAAGGCCTCGCCGGAAAACACGCCGTCCATGACGCCGGCATTGTTGATGGCGAAATCCAGTCCGCCGAACGCCTCGACCGCGCGCTTGACCATCAGGTCGCAGGAGTCGCCCTTGGCGACGTCGCCGACGAGAAACTCGATGGCACCGCCCTCGCGCTTGATCGCGGCCGCGGTGTCGCGCGCCAGCTCCGGCAGCCAGTCGATGCCGACGATATTGGCGCCCTCGCGCGCGGCCCGCAGCGCCGCGGCGCGGCCCATGCCGCGGGCAAATCCGGTGATGGCGATCGTGCGCAACCTGAAGCGGTCCTTGATGAAGTAGTCCGGATCGACCGGGCTGATCGCCAGATTGGCCGGGCCCTGCGCCTCGGCGGCCTCGGTGGCTCCCGGCAGCAACTGCGCCAGCGGAATCGTCACGGCGCCCGAACCCAGGCTCTGCAACATGCTGCGGCGGTCCATCGACATCTCCCTCGTCAGAAGCTGACCCGGGCCAGCGACATCGCGCTGAACCAGGGGCGGGTGCTGCCGGCGACGGCCTGGCTGACGCCGGACAGCGGCACCGTCAGCGCGAGTCCCGACTGGAACATCACGTGGCGGCTCATGAAGTACTTCACCGTCAGGTTGACCTCGTAGCCGAGCAGATGACCGGCGAGCGTCGAAGTGGTGCCGCCGATATTGTTGAGCTGCTGCGCCTGGAACAGCCAGGCCTGCGGCACCAGCTCCCATTGCGGCGCCGGCCGCAGGATCGCCTGCAGGCGGTGCGCGATCAAATTGGTGTCCTGAAACAGCTTGTAGTGGTTCAGCCCCTGCACCCATTCCTCGCCGGTGCCGCCCGACAGCAGCGGGTCCCAGCGCTCATAGGTCCGCGTCGCCGGATTGTCGCCGCTGAAGCCGGACAGCCGGTAGCTCAGAGTGGGGCGCCAGAACGCCTCGTTGAAGGTGTAGCCCGCCTCGACATAGCCGCCCCAGGCACGCATCGGAAACGCGTTGCGGTCGTTCCACTGCAACGCCAGCTCCGTCTTCGCATACGGACCGGACGCGCCGATGGCGGGCGTCCAGTAGTAGCGGATGTCGGCGACCTGCAGGCCTTGGCGCGTGCCCTGCGCCGACGTCGTGTACCAGCCGTAGTCCGAGCGCGGCACGCTCAGATAGGTCAGTCCGAGCTGATGCGGCGTTCCGAGGCCCGTCTCCAAATTAGCGCCGGCAACGACGGTGTGAGTATCGATCGCCGGCAGCTCGTCGGGGGCGAGACGGAAAGCCTCGAACTTGGTCGTGTTGTAGCGCGCCTGCGCCAGAAAAAGACTGTCCGCCGCCCAGCGCGGATTGAGCTGCAGCGCGGCGCGGTCGAATCCGTTGCTCGCCGTGATCCTGATCAGCATGCCGTCGGCGATCTGGAACGGCTGCCGGCCGCCGGACAGGTTGACCACCAGCCGTGAGCCGTCCTCGCCGGTGAGCCCGGTGACGATGCCGGCATAGGCGTCCTCGACTGCGCCATGGCGGCGCGGGCCGGTGACGAACAGGTCGGTGCCGATCGAGCCGCTCGCCAGATAGGACAGGCTGCCATAGGCGTAGACATTGTTGCCGATCGGTCCGATGCCCTGCAGCCCGCCCTCCAGCGCGGCTTCGCCGAACGACGACCAGCCGGCCCCGGCCGGCCCGCTGACGAGCGGGTTGGCGCCGACGAAGGCCTGCGGCCGGCCGTACCAGGCGTCGTGATTGGCGTAGCCGAGCGTCGCGGCCGTGAGCTTGAGCTTCAGCAGGCTGTCGTCGCCTTGAAGAAGGTAGGGGAAATCGACGCGGCCCGGATCCGCCTGCGGCCGGTCGCCGACGACGACGTTGAGCTCGACCGACACGCCGCCGGTGTTGCCGTCGACATAGTTGACCGACGCCGAGGCCACGCCGGGGATGCGCTTCACCTTGCCGAGCCCGAAATCGACCATCAGGTCATGGAGCTGCGACCCCGGATAGACATTGAGCGCCCGCCGGATGCGATCCTCGAACGCCACCCGCTGCGGCCCACTGGGCACCGCGCCCGACAGCACCAGACGCACGGACTCGATCGGTCGATTCTCGAACGTCGGCCCCAGCGCCTGCGCATGCGCGGCAAAGATGACGAGCAACGAGAGGAGCCAGGCTGCGAGGTTAAGGCACAGCCGTCCGTACAGGGAGATCGTCGTGCCACTTGGCATGGCAGGCCCCACCTGCTCAGCAAATGATCTAATGATCGACGACGCCAAGGTAGCGGAATTGATCTTAATCAACCACAGCGAAGTTTCGGGCGAGCCGCCAAACCGGCCAGTCCGCCGCCATGCAGCGCGGCCGGTCTGCAGCATTGGTCTTCCGTTGCACAACGATCGAATTGGTCGTTGCGTGCACCGTCACCGAAACTCCCGGTGCAGGGCGAAGTCGCACGCTCGTGGCCGTCCCCATATTTTGGTGAACGCGCGTGCGATCCTCTCCCTGTCAGACTCGCGCTGTTGCCTCACATCACTCGTGCCGCCACACCTTCACCGAGGACACCAGCAGGATCACGGCAAGGATCGGCAGCAGGACCTGATCCGGTACGAGGCCGAGCAGGCGGCCGCCGATGAAGGTGCCGAGGATCGAACCGAGCGCCATCACCAGCACGAAACGCCGGTTGTCGGCGACCACGGAGAAGGCGCTGGACTGGCTGTAGCGGGTGAAGCCGACGATCATCGTCGGCAGGCTGACCGCGAGCGACAGGCTGCCAGCCAGCTTGATGTCGGCGCCGAACAGCAGCACCAGCGTCGGGATCAGCAGCTCGCCGCCGGCCACACCCATCAGCGCGGCGACGATGCCGATGCCGAACCCGGCGACGACGCCTGCGACGATCTGCGCCGGGCCAGTCAGCAGCGCCGCGTGACTTGACGGGCCGTGCCCGAGCAACAGTGCGCCCGCGATCAGCACGAGCAGCACCGCCAGCACGCGATAGAGATGGCGCGAGCTGAGCCGTGTTGCCCAGCCGGCGCCGAGCCAGGCGCCGGCGAGGCTGCCGGCCAGCAGGTTTATCACGATGGGCCAATGCGCGGCGATGGTGCCGAACGGCACCGTCGCGGCGCGAAACGGCAGTGCGGTTGCGACCACGATCAGGCTCATGGCCTTATTCAGGATCACGGCCTGCAGCGCCTGGAAGCGGAACGGGCCGATCAGCAGCGGCAACCTGAATTCGGCGCCGCCGAGCCCGATCAGTCCGCCGAGCGCGCCGATCACGGCGCCGCCGGCAAAGGCGGGCAGCGGGTTGGTTGTCCTGGCCGGGGTTTCGATGCCGGCGTCGGATGCGTCGTGGGCGGTCGGGTGGGTCATCGGCGAGCCTCATCGTCCGGACGGCGTGGCCATCCGCTTTGCGAACATCTGCCAAACGAGACGATGACAAGGCGCCGCCCTTGCCGCCAAGTGGCGATGCTCAGCAAGCAGCCGAAGCGCGGCGCGTCAAGACAGGAGGCGGGCCGAGCGTAGCTCTGCCGCCCGCGAAAGATTTTTATTTCGTTTTTCCGGAAGATGTGCTTTACTGTCTGCGTCCCGCCCCAACGAGGGGACGCTTCGCGGTCGTCACGGACGTCGGGTGCGGGATGCGATGGGCGCTCGGAATCGCAGCATGGCTTGGCCGTGCCGACGAACGATGCCGGCGCACGGTGAAGTCGCGTGGTCCTGGCCTCCCGGTGCTGAGGGTCAAGTCTGCTGGCGTTGCGGAGCACGCTGCCGGCGGGTGATGGGGGCAAGACAGCCGGTCCCCAGGGAGATCGCGTATAAATCGTAAAGCCATCGCGCAGGGAGGGCCGGGTGTTTCGGCCAGACCTGTGGTGACTGCCGCCTGCATTCTTTTTCTGCAGGCGGGCCACGGGCGCGGCCAGCGCCCGGCCTTCCCTGCGCCCTCGGTTCGGAAGAGGGCGGTGAGATGAATGAATAGCTCGGGCGGAATGCGCCGCGAGATCGCGAGGGTGTGTCGTCGTGAGAAGAAGATCTGTCGTCGTGACGGGAGGGGTAATCGTCCTGCGGCATTCTAAGATCGAGACGAGAGGAGTTGCGCGCAGGTTGCGTCCAGCTCAGTTGATGTGGGCCCAGATGGTGGCGATGCGCTCGGTGCAACCTCGCCCCGCTTGCGGGGAGAGGTCGGATTGCATCGAAGATGCAATCCGGGTGAGGGGGTACAGGGCTTTCCACGCCCACAACCCGTGCGGCTGCCCCTCACCCCAACCCTCTCCCCGTAAGAACGGGGCGAGGGAGCGCACCGATTGCGCGGAGGGAGCTGGTGTCCGGTGCCGATCGGCCCCAAACAGTCAGGCACTCGCCCGACAAACACCACCCCACAAACAAAAACCCCGCCATTTGCGGCGGGGCCCAGTCTGGGAGGAGCGAGCGGTGAGGCTCGCCGGTAAACCCAGTGAAGGATCAGGCGGGGATGCGCTCGTCCATGTCGTGCGGCTCGCGCAGCACGTAGCCGCGGCCCCAGACGGTCTCGATGAAATTGCGGCCTTCGGAGGCGTTGGCCAGCTTCTTGCGCAGCTTGCAGATGAAGACGTCGATGATCTTGAGCTCGGGCTCGTCCATGCCGCCGTAGAGATGGTTGAGGAACATCTCCTTGGTGAGGGTGGTGCCCTTGCGGAGCGAGAGCAGCTCCAGCATCTGGTATTCCTTGCCGGTCAGGTGCACGCGCTGGCCGCCGACTTCGACCGTCTTGGTGTCGAGGTTGACGACGAGGTCGCCGGTCTGGATGACCGACTGGGCGTGGCCCTTGGAACGGCGGACGATCGCGTGGATGCGGGCGATGAGCTCGTCCTTGTGGAACGGCTTGGTCATGTAGTCGTCGGCGCCGAAGCCGAGACCCTTGACCTTGTCCTCGATGCCGGCGAGGCCGGACAAAATGAGGATCGGCGTCTTGATCTTCGAGACGCGCAGCTGCTTGAGCACGTCGTAACCGGACATGTCGGGCAGATTGAGGTCGAGAAGGATAATGTCGTAGTCGTACAACTTGCCGAGGTCGACGCCTTCCTCGCCGAGGTCAGTCGTGTAGACGTTGAAGCTTTCGGACTTCAACATCAGCTCGATCGACTGCGCGACGGCGCTGTCATCCTCAATCAGCAAAACGCGCATGCCAGTTCCCCATAGTCGCCGCTCCGGGCGTCAGGTCGGCCGCCACCGCGGCACTCAAAACGCCTTTGAACAACTGATTCGGATCCTGACGAGAGATGGTTAACAAATCCTGATTCCGCTGCGCAAGCTCTATCCGTGCAATTTTTGTCGAATCGCCGTAAGGTGTTGCGAAGAAGCAGTTTTTCTCAGCCGTCCTCGTTCAAGCTCCATGTGAAGAGATGGAACTAACCGACTCTCGTTACTCACCGCTTTTGGGGGGCGGCAACGCGCACGACGTCAGTCACTCCAGACCATGACGCAATGATTAATGATGCGAGTAAACACAGAGTTAAACCGGCGAGGCGAATCTGTCCCTACTTAAGGTTTTCGCAATGAAGGATCCCTTTTGTCATCAGGGTGGTCTCGTCATGAAGGCGGTTTGGTCATGAAGGCGGTTTGGTCATGAAGGCTGGTTGGTCATGAAGGCTCTTGCCGAGCAGATCAGCGACATCGACGCCGTGAACACCTATGGGCGTGTCGTCGGCGTAAAGGGACTCATGGTGGAGATCGCCGGGCCGATTCACGCGATGTCGGTCGGCGCGCGCCTCGTGATCGAGACCGGCAACAATTACATCCCTGCCGAAGTGATCGGGTTCTCCGGCAAGAACGCCGTGGTGATGCCCTTCGCAGGGCTGGAGGGCGTGCGCCGCGGCTGCCGCGCCGTGATCGCGAACTCGGCGAACCAGGTGCGGCCCTCGCCCGCCTGGCTCGGCCGCGTCATCAATGCGATGGGCGAGCCGATCGACGGCAAGGGGCCGCTGCCGCAGGGCGCCTCGCCGGTTCCCTATCGGAACAATCCGCCGCCGGCGCATTCGCGCAAGCGCGTCGGCGCGCCGCTCGATCTCGGCGTGCGCTCGCTGAACACGTTTCTCACCTGCTGCCGCGGCCAGCGGCTCGGCATCTTCGCCGGTTCCGGCGTCGGCAAATCGGTGCTGCTGTCGATGCTGGCACGCAACGTCGATGCGGACATCTCCGTGATCGGGCTGATCGGCGAACGCGGCCGCGAGGTGCAGGAGTTCCTGCAGGACGATCTCGGCGAGGAGGGCCTGGCGCGCTCCGTCGTCGTCGTCGCGACTTCCGACGAGCCGGCCCTGATGCGCCGGCAGGCGGCCTATCTGACGCTGGCGACCTCGGAATATTTTCGCGACGAGGGCAAGGACGTCCTGTGCCTGATGGATTCGGTGACGCGCTTTGCGATGGCGCAGCGTGAGATCGGCTTGTCGGCCGGCGAGCCGCCGACTGCGAAAGGCTATACGCCGACGGTGTTCACCGAGCTGCCGAAGCTGCTCGAGCGGGCCGGGCCCGGCAGCGGCGAGGGCACCATCACCGGGATCTTTACGGTGCTGGTCGACGGCGACGATCACAACGAGCCGGTGGCGGACGCGGTGCGCGGCATTCTCGACGGCCACGTCGTGATGCAGCGTTCGATCGCCGAACGCGGCCGCTATCCCGCGATCAACATCCTCAAATCGGTGTCGCGGACGATGCCGAAATCGGCCGACCCCGTATTCCTGCCGACCATCATGCGGGCGCGCCAGGTGATGGCGACCTACGCCGACATGGAGGAGCTGATCCGGCTCGGCGCCTATCGCGCGGGCTCCAGTCCGGAGGTCGACGAGGCGATCCGGCTGCACGAGCCGCTGGAGGCCTTCCTGCGCCAGCGCAAGGATGAGGTGTGTGGGCTGGCCCAGGGGTATCGGGAGCTGGAACAGATCTTGGGACGCTTGGAAACGGAAAGCTAACTTTGTCGGGACATCATCCCCTCCATGTAACGAGCCTAGTCGGCAGGCCCAGTAAGGGCGGCCGGCCCTGTCCCGCGCCGTCTACGGGACTTCTGGGGAGTATGAGTCGATGAAGTCGCGCGAAACGCTGATCCGCCTGAAAAAGTTTCAGGTGGATGAGAAACGCCGCCGGGTGACGCAGATCGAAGGCATGATCGCTGATTTCCAGCGCATGTCGGCCGAGCTCGAGCGGGAAATCCAGACCGAGCAGGAGCGGGCCGGCATCAACGACCCGACCCATTTTGCCTACCCGACCTACGCCAAGGCGGCGATCCAGCGCCGCGAGAACCTGACGCGCTCGGCCGACGAGCTGCGCGCCCAGCTCGAGGACGCCAAGGCCGCTTTGTCCGAGGCGTTCGAGGAGATGAAGAAGGTCGAGCTGCTCGACGAGCGTGACCAGGCCCGCGAAAAGGCCGAGGAGAGCGCCCGCGAGCAGGCGGACATGGACAGTATCGGCCTGATGCGCGCCCGGCTCGGCGTCATCGCCTGAGCCTGACGCCGTCACGGCTGTCGTCAATCGAAAAACCCGGGCCGCGAGGTCCGGGTTTTTCGTCGCTCCCGCCGCGCTGGAGCGCAGCGCGCGACCTGTGCTACGGGAGGACGCAAGGGTCGAACGAGGGAGTGGGCCGATTTTCGGGGACGCTGAATGCTGACGCCGGCAGAGCTGGTCTGGCTGCTTGCCGCGGTCGCCAAGGGGGACGAGGCCGCCTTCGAGCGCCTCTACGCGGCGACGCGCGCGAAACTCTACGGCGTCGTGCTGCGTATCTTGCACCGACAGGACCTCGCGGAGGAGGTCGTGCAGGAGACCTATGTGAAGGTCTGGAACAACGCGGCCCAGTTCGATCCCGCGGTGTCCTCGCCCATCACCTGGATGGCCGCCATCGCCCGCAATCGCGCCATCGACTTGGTGCGCAAGCGCGGCGAGCTGTCTCTGGAGGATGAGCCTTCCGCGCTCGAGGTCGCGGCCGAGACGCCCGATCCGCTGGCGCGGCGCGAGATGTCGGAGGAGCTCAAGCGTCTTTTGGAATGCGTCGGCCGGCTCGAGCCCGACCGCCAGAAGCTCGTGCTTCTTGCCTACTATAACGGCTGGAGCCGCGAGCAATTGGCGACCAAGTTCGAGGCGCCGGTGAATACGGTGAAGACCTGGCTGCGGCGAAGCATGATGGACATCCGCCAATGCCTCGGAATCGGATGAGGGGCCGAAGGCGTAGCCAAGGGATTCTCGTGGGTGACGTGACCTGGACCTGTGATGGCGTATAGCGAAGACCATATCGCGCTGGCCGCGGAATATGCGCTGGGGACGCTCGACGCCGCCGAGCGCGCGCAGGTCGAGGCCATGATGGCGGTCGACACGGATTTCGCGGCGCTGGTCCAGGCGTGGGAGTTTCGTCTCGGGCCGCTCAACCAGATGGTCGGCCTCGTCGAGCCGCGCCCGGAACTGTGGGAGCGGATCAAGGCGGAGATCGCAAGGTCGGGCGCGAGAGCCGAAGCGCCGCCGCCTGACTCTGGGACCGTCGTGGAGGTTCCGGACGTGGTAATCCAGTCCGAACCACCCGCTCCGGAGGTTGCGCCCGTCGTAGCCGAAGCTCCGGCGCCTGAAGTCCGAACGGAGGCCTCCGAGAAGGACGTCCCGGCTGCGGCGCCGCCGGTGATCGAGCCGGTGCGTCGCGATCAGGCGACTGGCCAGGCCGCGAACGACAACGCCATCGTCGCTCGCCTCTCGTCGAAGGTTCGGCAGTTGCGCACCGTGGCCAATGTGATGACGGCGATCGCCGCCGTGCTGCTCGCGCTGATCGGGGTCCAGCTCTACCGGCCGGATCTGCTGCCGCCGCCGTTGCAGCCCAAGCCGCGGATCCAGACCGTCGAGGTCAAGGTGCCCGCCGCGCCGCAGCCGTCGGCTCAGTTCGTCGCCTTGTTGCAGAAGGACGCGGCCTCGCCGGCTTTCATCCTCACCGTCGATGCCGGCAGCAAGAGCTACACCGTGCGCCGGGTCGGCGCCGCGCCCGAGCCGGGCAAGAGCTTCGAGCTGTGGCTCGTCTCCGACAAGCTGCAGCGCCCGCGCTCGCTCGGCGTGATCGGCGGCAGCGATTTCACCAGCCGTCCCGTTCTCTCGGCCTACGACGCCGACACGGTCAACCGCGCCACCTACGCCGTCACGGTCGAGCCGGAGGGCGGGTCGCCGACGGGGCAGGCGACGGGGCCGATCGTGTTTACCGGCAAGCTGATCGAGACGGTGCCGCCGACGCGCTGATCCAAACGGCAAAAAGAAAACGCCCGTGGGGAGCGGGCGTTTTCGGTAGTCGACTTGGGGTTGGGTCTACTACATATCCACGCGGCCAGTTGGGGGGCTGTGAGAACCGCGTGAATTCCGGAAATTCCAATTAGCGAACCAGCGAAGCTCCCGAACTCGTCACCGCAACCGGCTTGCCGGCCTTGATGACCTTCGCCGTCTGCGTGTAGTTCGGCTCTGCGTTCAGACGTGCCGAGATCCCGAGGCCGGCCACTGCGATGCCAGCCACGAGCGCCACTACCACGATCTTGAGGTGGGTCGTCCGATCCGCGCTGTAAATCGAGTGGTTCATGGAACCCTCCTGCCGCCTTCCGTCCTTCGCTGATTCGTGTGAGCCGGGAGCGTTCCGGTTCATCGTCTCGCCTGTAAGAACGTAGGAAACCTCGATTCCGTTTCGTAGATGGCATCACAAGCGTGTGATAAGGCGTGATGCGTCGCGATCTCAGGTCGATAAAATCAAAATTTTTCATTTAAAATCAGATACTTAAATTGCCGTTCGGTCCGCGGCGGAAAATCCAGCCACCTAACGCAAAATTAAGAAATCAGTTGCCTGTGGCGGTAAAGCACAGGTCGGAGTGCTCTGAAAAGCAGCAAAACCGGCGCGTGGCGTCGGCCCTGCCTTCAAGAACTTCGGACCGACTCGCAGGTTCCGCACTCCTTTTCTCACACGCTCCCGACCGTCTTCAGTCGTGCCCGCGGATGGATCTCGGCCTGCGACAGCACCGTGGTCTGGGCGCGGAAACGTTCGACCAGCGAGCGCACGAACGGCCGGATCGCCGCCGAGGTCACCAGCACCGGCGACTCGCCCTCGCGTGCGGCGCGCTCGAAGGCATCGCGGGTGGCGGTCATGAACTCCGACAGCCGCGACGGCTGCATCGCCAGGCTGCGCTCCTCGCCCTGGCCGATCAGCGACTCGGCAAATGCCTGCTCCCACTTCGCCGACAGCGCGATCAGCGGCAGATAGCCCATCGGCGAGGTGTTCTGGGCGCAGATCTGGCGGGCGAGGCGGGCGCGGACGTGCTCGACGATGGTGGCCGGATTGCGCGAGAAGGCGAGCGCGTCGGCAATGCCTTCCAGGATGGTCGAGAGGTCGCGGATCGAGATCCGCTCCGACAACAGCAATTGCAGCACGCGCTGGATGCCGGAGATCGTGATCTGCGTCGGCACGATGTCCTTGACCAGCTCGCTCTGTTCCTTCGGCAGCTCCTTCAGGAGCTTCTGCACCTCGCCGTAGGAGAGCAGGTCGCTCATATTGGCCTTGAGCAGCTCGGTGAGGTGGGTCGACAGCACCGTTGCCGCGTCCACCACCGTGTAGCCCTTCAGCGTCGCCTCCTCCTTCAGCCCGGCGTCGACCCAGGTGGCGGGCAGGCCGAAGGTCGGCTCCGTCGTGTGGATGCCGGGCACCGCGACCTGGTTGCCGCCGGGATCCATGACCATGAACTGGCTCGGCCAGATCTTGCCGGAGCCCGCGTCGACCTCCTTGATCTTGATGATGTAGGTATTGGCCTCGAGCTGGACGTTGTCGAGGATGCGCACCGACGGCATCACGAAACCCATCTCGATCGCCAGCGAGCGCCTGAGCGCCTTGATCTGGTCCGTCAGCCGGTCGGTGCCGTCGGGCGCGTTGACCAGCGGCAGCAGCGCGTAGCCGAGCTCGATCTTGAGGTCGTCGATCTTGAGCGCGGCGGAGATCGGCTCCTCGGCGGCTGCCGCCGTCGCGGCTGCGGCCGGTGCTGCGGCGGCCGCGGCTTCCTCCGCCTTGATGACCTCCTTCTGCTTGCGGGCCTTGAGCGCGAGCGCAGCGGCACCGCCGCCGAGCGCCAGGAAGGGCAGGGTCGGGATGCCCGGCAGCAGCGCCAGCACCAGCATCACGGCGGCCGACAGGCCGAGCGCCTGCGGGTAGCCGGAGAACTGCTTCATCAGCGCCTTGTCGGCGGCCCCGGTGACGCCGGCCTTGGAGACCAGCAGGCCGGCGGCGGTCGAGACGATCAGCGCCGGCACCTGGGTGACGAGGCCGTCGCCGACCGTCAGCGTGGTGTAGGTGCGGGCGGCCTCGGCAAAACCCAGGCCCTGCTGGGCGACGCCGATGATGATGCCGCCGATGATGTTGATGAACACGACGAGCAGACCGGCGACGGCGTCACCGCGGACGAACTTCGAGGCACCGTCCATGGCGCCGAAGAAGCCGCTTTCGTCCTCGAGCTCCTTGCGCCTGACCTTGGCGACCTTCTCGTCGATCAGGCCGGCGGAGAGATCGGCGTCGATCGCCATCTGCTTGCCGGGCATCGAGTCCAGATGGAAGCGCGCCGCGACCTCGGCGATGCGGCCCGAACCCTTGGTGATGACGACGAAGTTCACCGTCACCAGGATCGCGAACACGATGATGCCGATGACGAAATTGCCGCCCATCACGAAATTGCCGAACGCCTCGATGACGTGTCCGGCCGCATCCGTGCCCTCGTGGCCGCGCGACAGGATCAGCCGGGTCGAGGCCAGGTTCAGCGACAGCCGCAGCATCGTCGAGATCAAGAGGATGGTCGGGAACGACGAGAATTCCAGCGGCGCCTGGATGAACAAGGCGGTCATCAGGATCAGGATCGACAGGGTGATCGAGATCGCCAGGAACAGGTCGAGCACCAGCGAGGGCAGCGGCAGGATCAGCACCACCAGGATGGTGAGGATGCCGAGCGCCAGCGCGATGTCGCCGCGCAGGACTGCTGTCTTGAGGTCCGCGAATGAGAACCCCCCGGCCGGAGATCCGCCCCCCTGACCCGCCGTGACGTCGACCATGGCTTTCGCCCCTTCCCGTGAGCCGCGTTTGCCGGCCCCAAACGACTGCGCGGCGGCCACGGGGCCACCGTTCCGAAACTGAGGTACCGCGCTGGCGTCCACGGAAGCTTTCCCCCGTCAACCGCACCCAACCACGACACGCATCGTCCCACTCGGCAATTTTTGCCCGGTGTATGGTTAGCGTTCGGTTAACGACG
This sequence comes from Bradyrhizobium sp. SZCCHNS2022, assembly GCF_032377575.1. NCBI lineage: Bacteria > Pseudomonadati > Pseudomonadota > Alphaproteobacteria > Hyphomicrobiales > Nitrobacteraceae > Bradyrhizobium > Bradyrhizobium sp. SZCCHNS2022. Next base: position 7,117,640 of record NZ_JAUHHZ010000001.1, read on the forward strand.
GTTAACGAAACGTTGCGGGGAAGCGAGATGTGCGCTCCTGCCGCACGGTTCGGATAAAAGCCGTCCGGGCCTCGTCCTTCGAGACGACCGCCTTCGGCGCTCTCCTCAGGGTGAGGGGCGGGGCTGCGTTGTACGGCTCGAAGCAAGTCGCCTGCTGCGCGCCCTCCGCCATGAGCCTGCCGCGCTTGGACGAAGTGCAGCACCGGTCTCCGAACCAAATCCTCATGGTGAGGAGCCGCGTAGCGGCGTCTCGAACCATGAGGCCCGTGCCGCCGCTCCGCACCGGGACTGCACAAAGGCATCCGTCTCGCAGACATGCGCCATCGTCTCCCGCGGCGCATCGCGCCCGAGTCGTGCATTTGGTCCGCCCCCACACAGAGGAGGGCGCAGGGAAGGCCGGGCGCTGGCCGCGCCCGTGGCCCGCCTGCAGTAAAAAAGCAGGCGGCAGTCACCACAGGTCTGGCCGAAACACCCGGCCTTCCCTGCGCGACGGTTGGAACGGCTTATACGTGGTCTCCCTGGTGCGCCGGGCTTGTTGGCCACCATCACGAGCGCGATGCGCGAGCACCGCCACCTGCTTGATACCAGCGTCGGGGTATCAGGACCGCACGACTTCGCCGTGCGCAACGAACCGTTCGTCCGCGCGGCACGAAGCCACGCTGCGATTCCCTGCGCCCATCGCATCCCACCTCCCACGTCTCGTGACGGTCGCGACACGCCCCTCCGGCGGAAGCAGGACGGGGAGGGTTATACATGATTTCGGAAAAAATGAAAGAAGAAAATTCGGTAAACCAAAAGAATGACGGTGTAGGGCCGCGGCGCGACTTGGCGTCAGCCGGCTGATCGTCGACCGAGTCTCATCCGAGTGAGACCATTGATTGTCGGTCGTCAGTGTGTCCGGCGCTGCTTCAGGACGAAGGCATCATCGATGTAATGCAGTTCTTGTCCATCGAACAACCGCTCATCGTCCCGTGTGACGGCAAGCACGAACGCGAAGCCATCCTCCACGGTGATGTCGTCGATGATGTCGGCCCGATTGTCATAGAAGCCAATGACGACCCGGGATGTCGCGATATCCGGGTTCAAGTCGGCGTCGAGCCACATCACGGCCGGGATCACCTCGGGAAGTCCGTTCTGTCTCTTGAGCGCGTCGACCAGGGCCTCGATTCGACGTCTTGCGCTGGCTGCGATCGAGAATGCAATCTTCATGGTCGAAGCTTAGGCGTCGCTCAGGGCTGGGACAACCAACCTGGCTCGTTCGCTGTGATGTATCGAAATCGAGGAATACACGAATGCGTACGGTTTTTCTACTTTGGCACGCCCGCCCGCTCGATGGTGACGAGACCGAAGACAAGCTCGTCGGCGTCTACAGCAGCGCCGATGAAGCCAATGCTGCCAAAATGCGCAAGCTTCAGTTCGAAGGCTTTCGCGACCATCCTGATGGCTTCTTCGTCAGCGAATACGAAGTTGACAGGGATGCCTGGAGCGAAGGATTCACTGTACGGTAGGCTGGGACTATGCGCGCAAGACCGCCCCGTAATTTCTCGGACGTCATCGTTCGTGACATTTTGTAACAACACCGCGTGCGGCCTTCTTTAAGCAACGCGTGCTGCTATCGTCTGACGACGATGGAGCTCTCGATGTTGCGTTCGACACTTGCGGTTTTGTTAGCTGCCGGCCTGTGGCTGCTGCAGCCCTTCCTTCTTTCATCTGCACTCGCGGGTCCCTTTCTGGAGCGGCTGCAGGCGCGCATGGCGGCGCGCGAGGCCGAGCGCCAAGGCGCACCGGCAACCGAATATGCTTACGGCGCTGATCCGCTGCAGAAGCTCGACTTCTGGCAGGCGAGGGGAGGCGCGCCCGCGCCGCTGGTCGTGTTCGTGCATGGCGGCGGATGGAAGCGGGGCGACAAGCGCAACGCGACCGGAGCCGCGAAGGTCGAGCACATGCTCGCGCAGGGCTACGCCTTCGCCTCGATCGACTACCGGCTGGTGCCGGCCGCGACCGTCGAGCAGCAGGCGGCCGACGTCGCCGCGGCGCTGGCGTGGTTACGTAATAATGCTGGGCGGCTGGGGATCAATCCCGCGCGCATCGTGCTCATGGGCCACAGCGCCGGCGCGCACCTGGTGTCGCTGGTCGGGACTGATCCGCGCTATTTCACGGCAGCCGGATTGTCGCTGCGCGACGTCAGCGGCATCATCGCGCTGGATGGGGCCTGCTACGACGTGGCGCGCCAGCTCGCCGACAGCGGCCGGTTCATGATCGATACCTACATCCAGGCGTTCGGCACCGAGCCTGCGCGCCAGCGCGCGCTTTCGCCGACGCTGCAGGCGGCCAAGCCGAACGCGCCGGCATTCCTGATCCTCCACGTCGACCGCGCCGACGGCAAGGCGCAGTCCGAGGCGCTCGGCGCGGCCCTGATGCAGGCGGGCACGCCGGCCGAGGTCCAGGGCGTCGGCGGCACCGGTCTGCGCGGCCACATGGAGATCAATCGCGAACTCGGCGATCCCAGCCATCCGGCCACTGGGATCGTCGACGCCTGGCTGCGCAGGATGATCGGCACGAAATGACTTTCATCGACTCGTCGCCGCACGGCACGACGGTAACGCTGCCCCCAGCTCGGCGCGGCGCTCCCGTCGATCCGCCCATGGCCCTACAGCCTCACGACAATCTTGCCAAAATGCGATCCGGACCGGAGATGGACATACGCCTCGGGAGCGTCGTCAAAGTCGCAGACGCGATCGACGATCGGATGGATCGCGTATTCGCTCAGGAAGCGATTCATGGCCGTGAAATGTTCGACCGAGCCCACGGTGACGCCGATGATGTCTGCGTTCTCCCATTGCAGGCGGGCGAGATCGGGCTTCGGGCCGAAACCCGTCAAGACGCCGATCTGAACGATCTTGCCGCTCGATGCGACAGAGCGGAGCGAGCGGTCGTAGGTGCCGGGTCCGCCGAGCTCGAGGACATGGCTGGCGCCTTCGCCGTCCGTCGCTTTCATCACCGCGACGTCCCAGTCGGGCGTGTCGCGGTAGTTGATCAGGATCGAGGCGCCGAGCGCCTTCGCGCGGGCGAGCTTCTCATCCGAGGACGAGATGACGATCGCGCGGGCGCCCAGTGCGGCCGCGAACTGCAGGCCGAACAGGGCGACGCCGCCGGTTCCTTGGACCAGCAGCGTGTCGCCTTTGCCCATTCCACCGCGCGTGATGAGGCCGTGCCAGGCGGTCACGCCGGCACAGGGCAGGGTCGCGGCTTCGATCGATGTGAGGTGCTCGGGCACGGCGACCAACGCCGTCGCCGGCAGCACCACGTACTCCGCCAGCATGCCATCCATCGTGCTGCCGCCGAGGGACGACGGAACGTAGCTTGCCTTGAACGGCCCGGAGACCCAATCGCGAAAGAACGATGCGGCCACACGGTCGCCTGGGCGCCATTGATCGACGTCGGAGCCTACCGCATCGACGACTCCTGCACCGTCGGACAGCGGAATGCGGCCGTCGAATCCGCCTTGGCCCGCTCGGTCGAGGATCAGGAGGTCGCGGTAGTTGAGACTTGCCGCCTCGACCCGAATGCGAACCTCGCCGCTGGCGGGTTCGGGTTTGACGAGGTCGGTGCGCACCAGGCGCCCCGCACCTGCGTGGCCATTCAAGTGATAGGCTTTCATCGTTGCTCCCAGCACAAGGGGACTCCACTTGGGCGAGCACGATCTGTAAGGTCTGACAGCGCTGTCAGGGTCAAGAGGTTTTCAGATGAAGATCGGCGAGCTCTCCAGAAGGACGGGGGTCAGCGTCCGGATGCTGCGCTACTATGAGGGCGAAGGCTTGCTTGTGCCGCAACGAACGTCGTCCGGCTATCGCGACTACGGTCCGGCCGACGAGGAAGCCGTGCGCCGGATCAAGGTGCTTGGCTCTGCCGGGATGACGCTGGAGACGATCAAGCAGCTGCTCCCGTGCGTGCGGAACAACCGTCCGGATTTCCAACCTTGCGACAATCTGCGAAGAATACTGGCGCAGCAGGTCGGCCTCATCGATCAACGGATCGAGGCCCTCAGCCAGAGCCGGACCATTCTGGCGGGCTTCATATCGAGCGTGAACTGATCGCCGGCTATCGAATGGCGGACCGTGGGCGACCGGTCGATGGCGTCGCCCTTCGTTCGCCTGCCTAGGAGGACCCGCATGAAGCTCTATTCGTTCTGGCGGTCGCTGGCGAGCTTTCGGGTGCGGATCGCGCTCAACCTGAAAGGCATCGCCTACGAGCAGGTCGCTGTCGATGTCGACCGGCAGCAGCAGCGTGACGAGACCTATGCCGCGCTCAATCCGCAGATGGCGCTGCCGGCGCTGGTGCTCGATGACGGCACGGTGCTGACGCAGTCGCTGGCGATCCTCGATTATCTCGACGAGGCCTGTACAGGCGCGGCGCTGCTCCCTGGCGATGCCAAGGGGCGCGCGCGGGTGAGGGCGCTGGCGGCGATGATCGCCTGCGACGCGCACCCGCTGACCACGCCGCGGGTGCAGCGCTATCTCACCGAGGTGCTGCATGTCGACGCCCCGGCGCGCATGGCCTGGCTCAGGCACTGGGCGACGGAGATGCTGGTCGCGGTCGAGGCCCAGCTCGCCGGCCATGCCGCGACCGGCCGGTTCTGCCACGGCGATGCGCCGACGACGGCCGACATCTGCCTCGCCGGCCACGTCGTCTTCGCGCTCAACCAGGGGATCGATCTCGCTGCGACCCCGACGGTACAGCGCGTCTTCGAAGCCGGGATGGCGCTGCCCGCCTTTGCCGCGGCCCATCCGCTGGCGCAGCCGGATGCGCCGGAGTCGCTGCGACGCAAGCCCGTCGTGACGTAGCTACGCCCGCTATCGCGGCGGCTGATCGCCCTCGCGCTTCATCCAGCCCTGGAACTGCTCGAACAGCGCCTTGGCTTCGGCGTCGCTGAGGCGGCGGCCGCCGGTCGTGGCTCTCGCACTCATCCACTGCTCGAACTGCTGCTTGGTCGCGCTGGCGTCGGTCTCGGGCGGGCGCGTGCTGGCCAGCAGCTCCTCCGCCGCGCGGAAGCGGGTCCAGCCGGGCAGCGAGGAGGCGAGGTTGATCTCGTTCCATTTCGGGTGGAACGGCGGCTGCTTGAACTGGTCGAAGCGCTTGAACAGATACTCCACGAAGCGCGAGACGCGGCGATAGCGCTCGGTCTCCGGCGACCAGTTGTAGACCGCCAGCACCTGCGGCACGCCGATCGTCTCGACCGTCTCGCCGGGCTTGAGCAGATTGGGGTAGTCCTGCGACGTCAGCTTGGTCGGCACATAATAGTCCTGCAGGCTGCGTGCGAACGGGACGGGGAGGAAGTGGAAGCCGGGTTCGGGCTTGAACTTGGCGAACAGGTCGGTCGGCTTGCCGGTGACGTGCACGACGCCGGCGATCTCGCCGGTGCGCATCTTCTCCAGCGCCACCGAATTGTTGATGAACACCTTCTCGGCGCCGATCTTGAGCCGGTCGAAGACGATGCCGCCGGTGAGGTTGGCGGCGCTGCCGACCGTGTTGAACGAGACCTTCTTGCCCTGGAGATCCTCGAGCGTCCTGATCTCGGGGCGGACGTAGACGTGCATCTCGTTGATGTAGAACGAGCAGATGTAGCGGATGCGGTTCTTGATGTTGGCGAGCGTGCCGTTGCGCACGAACTCGTCGAGCACGTCGGCCGATGTGATGGTGACGTCGACGCCGCGCAGATAGAGCAGGTCCTCGATATTGCCGAGCGCGCCGTAGGTGACCATCGGCAGCACGCGCAGGTTCGGCCGGTCGTCGAGCACCTTGGCCATCTCGGCGGCGAAGCGGATGTTGGTGCCTTCGAGCAGGCCGCCGGCGACGCCGACCGTCCACTCATTGGATTCCTGCAGCTTGCCGCCTTCGCCGGCGGCGGCCGCCGTTGCCGATCTCGGCGCACGCGCGGTCTGGGCCTCGGCCGGCAGCAGTGATCCCAGCAGACTCAATCCTGTCGCAACGACGCAACTCAACAACGCGACCCGCATGCCCCAATTCCTCCGTGGCCGGCGGCCCAGCGATGGTGAGGCCGGCAATTTTTTTCGCGCGCATTATCGTCTTGCTCGACGAGCGCGGTCTACTACTCGCCGGTTGGTAGTAGCAGCGCCGCTGCGGAGACGGCGTGTCGCCACCAAAAAGCCATATCCTTGATTTCGCCCTACCCGTGGCGGCGTAGGCGGGATCGCGGCGTGGCCGTGTCGCGCACGGTCAAAATGGCACAGTGGGAACTGTTGCAGCCGCTGGTTGCAGGGTCCGTGGCCGCTGCCGTGATGGATCAGCGGCCCGTGCTCTCCTTCGCGCAATAGGCCTGCCAGAATTGCCGATAGCCGGCCTCGACGCAGCGCGTGTAGTTGGCGACGTCGCCGGCGGGCGAATGCGCGACCTTGTGCGGCAGCTCGGCGCGCAGCCTCGCCAGCAGCTCGGGTTGTGCCGCGAAGGTCTTGGCGATCCGGATATAGCCGTCATCGTCATCGGCGACCCAGTCGGCGAGCCCCGCCGCGGTCAGGATGCCCCCTGCCGCGCGCGAGGCCGCGCCGGCGCCGAGCTTGGCGACGACCGGAACGCCCATGTACAGCGATTCGAAGGTCGAGATGCCGCCGTTCTGCGGGAACGGATCGAGCGAGATGTCGATGCGCTCGTAGGAGCGCAGATGCTCGCTGCGCTCGCTGGCGCCGAGGCAGATCAGGCGCGCTTCCGGGACACCCTGCGTGACGAAGCGGCCGATCAGCCCGTCGCGCACCAGGGGATCGTTGAGCGCGAGATGCTTGATCACGAGCGTGGCGTCCGGCACCTCGCCGAGCAGCCGTGCCCACAGCGCGATCGCCTCGTCGGAGATCTTGTCGATGCGGTTGTAGACGCCGAAGCTGACATGGCCGTTCTGCAGCATCGGCAGCGGCGACGGCGTGATGTCGAGCAGCGGATCGATCGTGATCACCGACGGCAGATCGTGGACGTGCTCGGCAAACAGCGGCCGGACATTCTCGGGCACCGTCACCGGGTCGGCGAAGAAGTAGTCCATCGTGGCAAGGCCGGTGCCGGTGCCGCTGCCCCAGGCCGTGACCTGGATCGGCGCCGGCTTGCGCGCGAACACCGGCATCCGGGTGCCCGTGGTGTAGCCGGAGAGATCGACCAGGATGTCCACGCCGTCGGCCTGGATGCGGTCGGCCAGCTCGTCGTCGGAAAGGTTCGAGGCCTCGACCCAGACGTCGGCGATGGCCTGGAATTTCGCCGTGAAGTCGTCGTGACGCCGCGACGCCGAATAGCAGTTGACCTGCACCTGCGTCTTGTCGTGCCCGCGCAGCACAGGCAGGAAGGCGAAGGCGGCCGAGTGGGTGCGGAAATCGGCCGAGACGTAGCCGACGACGATGCGCCTGTTCGGATCGAGCGATCGCGGTGCGAGCTTGCGGCGCGGGAATTTGGAGCCGACCGCCATCCACCAATACTGCCGCGCCGCCTGCTGGACGGCGAAATCGGCGCCGGAGAGGAAGTCGAGGTAGAAGATCTTCTTGGTGATCGCCTCATCGTAATCGGGCTGCACCGCCAGCGCCTGATCGAATTGCGCGATCGCGCCGGCGACGTCGCCGAGCCGGCCGCGGCAGGCGCCGAGCAGCGTCAGCGCGACCTGGGCCTTCGGATTGGTGTCGAGCACGCGCTTGCAGGCCGCCATGGCCTGGGCGACGTTGCCGTTGAGCATGCAGATCTGCGCCTTGCCCTGCCATCCGACCGGCAGATTCGGGTCGAGCGTGACGGCGCGATCGAAATCGGCCTCGGCCTCGGCGGTGCGCCCGGAGATCATGTAGAGCCGGCCGCGATGCGCCAGCAACTCGGCATGGCCGGGGCGGGCGGCAAGCGCGGCATTGAAGGTCGCTTCCGCCAGCTCGAAATGATGCAGCTCGAGATGCGCGAGGCCCTTGTTGACCATGGCCTCGAAATGCGTCGGGTTCAACGCCAGCGCGCGCTCGGCGCTGGCGGCGGCGGCGTCCCAGCGCCGCAGCATCAGCTCGGCAACGGCGCGGTTGCACCAGCAGTCGACATCGTCCGGCTTCAGCTCGAGGGCGCGCGTGGCGGCGGCGATCGAAGCTTCGCCCTGGCGCAGCCGCAGCAGGGTGATCGCCTGGTTGCGCAGCGTGATCGGCGAATTCGGGCGCAGCGCCAGGGACCGCTCCAGCGCGGCGCGCGCCTCCTCGAACTGCTCGCAATTCAGCAGCGCCCAGCCGAGATTGGACTGCGCATCGGCCGAGTTCGGCTCGAGCGCGACGGCCTGCCGCAAGAAGACGACCGCCTCACCGAAGCGGGCCGACGACACCAGCGAGACGCCGAGCAGATGCATGGCTTCGAAACAGTCGGGCACCTCCTGCAGCAGCTTCGCGCAAAGCGCCTGCGCGTCGGTCTGGCGTCCGGCCTGGAACGCCCTGTACGCCGCCGTCAGCTGCGTCTCGACGAGCTTCTTCTGCTTCTTTTCCTGCCGGGCCTTCTGGAAGGCGCGCGAACCGACGGTGCTCAAAGGCTCATTCTCCGGGCGGACAAGAAAAGGCGAGGATGTCGAACGGCCGCAGCCGTGTCCGCGCAGGCGCCGCGGCCGGCGACCGTGCCGCTGCCATGCCCGGCAGCAGCAGAGCCCAGGGTGTGTCCTGTGGTTGTCCGGTCGCCGGCCACGCGCAACGCGACGCGGCAAAGCTTGCCCGCGGCATGGTTAGCAAATGGTTAACGGCGGCGGCCGGAGCGCCGCCGGGCTCTTGTCGTAACGGGGGTTGCCGAGCGCGAATCTGCATCGATCGCCTTTCAGTGTCGACGGACGCGACTTGCCGTCCCGCGGCGCATGGCGCCCGGGCTGTGCATCAGGTCCGCCCTCGAATCAGGGGAGGGCGCAGGGAAGGCCGGGCGCTGGCCGCGCCCGTGGCCCGCCTGCGAAAAAAATGCAGGCGGCAGGTACCACAGGTCTGGCCGAACACGCCCGGCCTTCCCTGCGCAACGGTTGGAACGGCTTATACGTGGTCTCCCTGGTGCGCCGGGCTTGTTGGCCACCATGCGCGACGAGGCGCTTCAAGCACGCCGCCGCGGGACACCAGCGTCGGGGTGTCAGGACCGCACGATTTCGCCGTGCGCAACGAACCGTTCGTCCGCGCAGCCATAGGCCACGCTGCGATTCCCTGCGCCCATCGCATCCCACCTCCCACGTCTCGTGACGGTCGCGACACGCCCCTCCGGCGGAAGCAGGACGGGGAGAGATATACATGATTTCCGAAAAAATGAAAGAGAAACCTGATTTGCCGAATCGTTTTTTTCCCCGCCAGCGCGTCTTCCGGCAGCGTCACGTTGACACGGACCGCTTTCGGCTGATCGACCGTTGCGGCAATGAGAACGGCAACGCCGGAGCGGTTGTCGACATCGGCCATGATCCGCTCCAGCGATGACGGCTCGGGAATGGCCTTGCCGTCCTCGATGACGCTTTCGATCTGCAGAGCCAGGGTCTCCTCGGCCATGATGCGCGCATCGTCCGGGCTGGTGGCCGCGGTCACGACGCCCGGAAGATCGGAAAAGGACATGCCAAAATGGCTGTCGGCGTCCTTGTGAATCAGACCGATGTCGTGCCGCGTCAGGGGCGCCTCAGCTTCAGTAAGGACTGTTTCTCGATCTCGACTAGAGCAGCTTTTTTCACTCGTCTTTCAGCGGCTGCCTGGTGCTCCGCTCGCGGAGGCCGGGGTTTGTTGTGACGTCGTTGGCGGGGCCGCTGCCGCCGCCGCTCCCATGCTGATCTCACCATTCGGACGCCTGAGCTGCCAGCCCTGCGCCGTGCGCGTCAGGTCCGTCGGCACTTCCTTGCCGATTTCACCCGAGGCCTGCAGCCGAATGCGCGTGTCGCCGATCCAGGTGTCGACCTGGTACTGCTCGAGCCCTTCCGGCTTGTAGCTGCATTCCAGTTTGGGGTTTTCGCCGGTGGCAAACATCCCGATCCGATAGTCGATGCCGCAATTGCCGTCGTCTCGCGGATCGATGGTGACGAAGCGCTTGCCGTTTGGCGCCAGGAAAGGCCCGCTGCCGATCTTGGTCTCGACGCCGGTGCGGCGGTTGACCAGCATCACGTAAGGGCACTCATAAGGCATCACCAACAGCATGTAATGCCGGTCGCCGAGGCGGCCGATCAGCCGGTAGCTGATGCAGCTGGCCTCCGGCCCTTCCGGCTCGCACTCCTTCGCGTCGGTGATGACCTTGGTCTTGCCGTTGGCGAGGCCCAGCGTCAGCTTGCGGCCGTCACGCCTGACCGAACCCGCCATCTCCTTGAGGCAGGCGCTTTCCTCGGGCGATCCATTGTGGATCTCGAGCGGCTGACAGAGTGTGCGCAGGTCATAAAAGCCGGCGCCTGCCCTGGCCGGGCGCGGCGTCAGCGCGGCTGCGAAGGCGCAGCCGCTCAGCGTGAGCACCGCTGCGCGGTGGAATGGTGTGAATTGCATCTGAGATCTTCGGTCGATGTGCAGGTTGCTCTCGCCCAGCCGGAGCTGGACCTCCGTTGCACGTGCCTTCATGTGGATCACGCGCAGCGCGGAGTCCGGCTGATCGCGTTCACTCCGCGCACCCGTCGACCAGCACCAGCCGGCTTGTCGTGGCGCGGTGCCGGATTGCGAACAGGTCCTGGATGGTGGGATCGGCAAGGAAATCCGTCGCGTTCCGGCGCGAGGGGAATTCCAGGATCACCAGTCGCTCCGGCATCCAGTCGCCTTCCACCGGCGTGGGCACCGCGCCCTGAACGATGTAGCGGCCGCCATGCTTCGCGATGAAGGCGGGGATCCGTTCGATGTAGACCTTGAAGGATGCGAAATCGTGAACGGCGAGATCGAGGACCAGATAGGCTTTCATGACGTGCTCCGCGGGGAGCGCGGATCATACGATCAGAATCGAGGCTAAAAAGCGCGGAGTTCAGGGATGATTTCTGAGTGCTGTCGGCCTGTCATTCCGGGACATTCACGTGAGCGCGTGGGCCCGCGCGAATGAGCCCGGAAGCCATAACCACAGGCCGTCGTTGTCCGACAATGTACATGGGCTTGCATCTCGTGCCGTCACGAGCGGTCGTGGCTATGGATTCCGGGCTCGCGCTGTCGCGCGCCCCGGAATGACGACGCGGAGAGTCATGTGCCTGCACACATCGAGCGCATGTGTCCCGCGCCGTTCTACCTGCCTCTCTCGATCTTCGTCACGGTGTAGCCGGCGGAGTCCTCGACGGCCTCGAACTTCACCTTGTCGCCGGGCTTGAGGCCCTTGAGCAAGGCGGCGTCCCTGACGCGATAGACCATGGTCATTGCCTCGTCCATGCCCAGGCTCTTGGCCGGGCCGTGGTGCAGGGTGATCTTGGCATTGGCCTCGTCGACCTTCTTGACGTCGCCGTTGATGGTGTCGGCAGCTAAGGCGGCGGGCAGTGTCAGTGCGGAGGTCAGGACGGTTGCGATGACAAGGCGGGGCAGTCGGGTCATATTTTGGTCTCCTGATATGAACGAGGATGTTTGCGTCACTTCACAGTGACGTGGCCGGTCATGCCGAACTCGCGGTGCGTGGGGATCAGGCAGGAATATTCGAACGTCCCCGGCTTGCTGAACCGCCACAGCAACTCGGCGGACTTGCCGGGCGCGAGACGCGCGCCGTTGGGCTCGTCGTGCTCCATGTGCGGGTGTTTCTTCATGACGGCGGCGTGCTTCAGGTTCTCCTTCTTGGTGGCGAGCAGGAATTCGTGGTCTTCCTTGCCGGTGTTGCGCAGCACGAAGCGGATCTGCTCGCCGCGCTTCACCTCGATGCGCGCCGGCGTGAATTCCATCTCGCTGAGCAGCACCTCGATGGTGCGCGACGGCTGCTTGGGATCGCCGGGCTCGCCGGCGGAGTAGCCGGTCGTTGCCGGCCGATCGTGGCTGCGCGCCGGCGCGGCAACGAGCAGCATGGCCGTAGCCGCCGCGACGCGTGAGATTACGGTCTTCATGTCGAGCTCCTGATCATCTGTCTGTCATGCGTGATCGCGGCGTCATGTTCGTAGTTTGTAGGGCGGATTGGCGCAGCGTCATCCGCCATGTCGCTGCAATCGGCTGTATTGGCGGATTACGCTGGCGCTAATCCGCCCTACTATTCTTGTGCTGCCGCACCGGCTCCGGCGCGCTCGCGACCTCGTAGGCGACGGTGCCTTGCGGGAACTGGTAGGGGCCGGGGTCGCGATAGTCGTCTCGCGCCAGCCCCTCGCGCACCTTCAGCGTCGTGAACATGCCGCCCATCTCGATGGGGCCGAACTGGCCGGTGCCGGTCATCATCGGCAGCGTATTGTCCGGAGCCGGCATCTCCATGGTGCCCATCGCCATGCCGGTGTGGCCCATCACCATGCCGTCGGGCGCGAGCTTGCCCACGGCGGCCGCCAGCTCCTTGCGCGACACGCCGATCAGGTTGCGCATGTCGTGGCCCATCGCGTTCATCGTGTGATGCGACTTGTGGCAATGAAACGCCCAGTCGCCGGGATTGTCGGCGGTGAAGTCGAGCACGCGCACCGCGCCGACAGGCACGTCGGTGGTGGTCTCCGGGAATTGCGCGGCTTCAGGAAGCCAGCCGCCGTCGGTGCCGGTCACCTTGAACTTGTGGCCATGCAGATGGATCGGGTGATTGGTCATGGTGAGATTGCCGATGCGGATGCGCACCTTGTCGCCAAGCCGCACCGGCAGCGGATCGATGCCGGGGAACACGCGGGCGTTCCAGGTCCACATGTTGAAGTCGGTCATCTCGTTGACCTTGGGCAGATAGCCGCCGGGTTCGATGCGATAGGTCGACATCACGAACACGAAGTCACGGTCGACCGGCGGCGGCACCGACCCGCGCGGATGCACGACGATCATGCCCATCATGCCCATGGCCATCTGCACCATCTCGTCGGCATGCGGGTGATACATGAAGGTGCCGGCATGCTTCATCTCGAACTCGTAGACGAAGGTCTTGCCGGGCTTGATGTGCGGCTGCGTCAGGCCGCCGACGCCGTCCATGCCGCAGGGCAGGATCACGCCGTGCCAGTGCACGGTGGTGTATTCCGGCAGCCTGTTGGTGACGAAGATCCGGAGCTTGTCGCCCTCGACCGCCTCGATGGTCGGGCCCGGCGACTGGCCGTTATAGCCCCACAGATGCGTGGTCATGCCGGGCGCGAATTCGCGCGTGACCGGCTCCGCGACGAGATGGAATTCCTTCCAGTCGCCATTCATGCGGAACGGCAGCGACCAGCCGTTGAGCGTCACCACCGGCTGATAGTCAGGCCCCGCTGTGGGATGCCGCGGCGGCTGCATCACCGCCTTGTCCATGGTCGGCGCTTCTGGGATCGCGGCGGCCTGAGCGCGACCGGACACGGCAGAGGCGCCGGCCAGCGCCGCGGATCCGAGCAATGTTCGGCGTGACAACATCCGTGTCTCCTGTCAGTGATCACCGGGCGCCAGCGCGCTCGCGGTCTGTTGTGCGGTGCTCTCGGCCGCTGCCCCGCTCCCGCCCCCGCCGTTGACGGCGGCCGACAGCTCGGCCTCGGCGAGGTAGAAGTCTCTGACCGCATCGATCGCGGCGCGCCGCGAGGCCAGGCGCTGCCGCGCCTCGAGCAGCAGCGCGAAGATGTCGACCTGCATGCTGGAATAGCGCAGCTGCATCTCCTCGCTGATGATCCGACGCAGCGGCAGCACCTCGCGGGCATAGTGGCCGGCGATGTCATAGGCGGCGCGATAGCTGCGATAGGCGTCGCGCGCCTCGGAACGCACCGTGACGGCGCGCTCGGTGAGGCGGTTGAAGGCGATGTTGTAGGTCTCCGCCGCCTGCCGCACCCGCACCTCGCCGCCGTCGAAGATCGGGATCTGGAATTGCACGTCGTAGCCGCGCTCGCGAATGACGCGGCCATCCGCCTCGCCGGTCTTGCGCTCGAGGCCGGCGAGGTCGAGCAGCGTCACGAAGCGGGTCGCTTCGCTGAGCTGCAGCGAGGTCGCGAGCGCCGTGAGCTCGAGCCGCGCGATCTGCAGGTCGATGCGATGCGCGACCGCGTCGCGCTCGACGAACGGCTCGGTCAGCGGCCGCCGCGGCAGCACGGGCAGCCTGTTGGGCAGGCGGAAGTCGAGGTCGTCGCCCCACAGGCCCATCAGCCGGATCAACCGTTCGCGCGCGCTTCCCGCGGCGCGGCGGGCGGTCGCAAGCTCGGCCGTGGTCTCGGCGTAGAACACCTGCTCGCGCGCCTGGTCGAGCCGGTTCAGCGCGCCGGTCTCGCCGAGTTTTGCGGCCAGCTTTGCGGTGGCTTCCGCGGCGGATTGCGCCTCGACGAGCAGCGCCACCAGCTCGTTGGCGGCGACGACGCGCACGTAAGCGCGACGAACCTCCGCGGCGAGCCGCAGCGTCGCCAGCGCCGCCCTGAGCTGCGCCTGGTGGAAGCGCTCGCGCGCGATCTCCGAACGCAGCGGCAGGGTCGCGAGCGCCAGGATATCGCCGGCGACCTGGCGCTCGGCCTCGAACGCACCGTCGCCGCTGATGCGCATCAGCGAGAACGTCGGGTTGGGCGGCAGGCTGGCCTCGACCGCATCGGCCTCGCTGAGCGCCAGCTGATGGAAGGCGGCCTGAAGGCCCTTGTTGTTGAACAGCGCGACCTGCACGGCGGCATCGGCCGACAGCGGCCGCGCCAGCAGTTTTCGCGTGGCGTCGCGCATCCGCGCGGCGTCGTCGCCGGTTCTGATCGAGGCGACCTCCTTGGCCGTGGTGCGCCCGGTGATGTCGGCGACGACGCTCATGCCGCCGTCGGGCGAGAACGAGGCGCAGCCGGCGAGCGCCGTCGCGGCCACCAGTGCCGCAAGTCTTCGGATCTCCTGCATCGCGCGCTCCTAGCGGCTCGGTTCGGAGCGCGGGGCGCTGGACCGGCCCCAACCCGTGGGGGCGGCGGGCCGCAGCGAGGTGTAGGGCGCGATCACGGCCGAGGTCCGCACCGGCGTCACGCGCGCTGAGGGATCGGCGGGGTCGGCCCCCGACAGCGCCACCGTGCGCGGCTGGCAGGCGGCGAGCGCCGTCGCGGCGACCAGTGTCGCGGCGATCGAGAGACATGAGAATGGCAGGCTGCGCCGCGCCGGACGTGCGGCTGCGGGCGTCGCCTTGAGGTGCGACAACATGATGTGTCCTTTGGTCTGTCGATGACAAGCAAACGGCCGCGCGCGCGAGGCGCGACGAGCCGGCGTCGTTCGCTCAGGCCAGGACGATAGGGGGGCGGTACAGCAGCGGCGGCGTACGCCCGGGCAGCCCGGCGTCGCCGCTGGCCTCGCTGGCGGTGGCGACCGGCGCCGGCAGCGCGACCGCCGGCAAGGCGGCGGTGAGGCCGACCGCGCACATCATGGCGCAGCACGGGCCGGGCAGCTTGTCGTGGTCGTGGTGCGCCGGGAACGGGGCCGGGTCAGGCTGCGTCTGCAGGCTGGCAGCCGCGACCTGGTCATCATGATGATGATGCGCATGTGCCGCATGTCTCTGCGGCATCATCGCGCCGTCGCTGCTCTCATGCGGCGCAGTGTGATGGTGCGAGACCGCGACGGCAACGAAGGCTTCGTCGAGACAGGGCGCCGCGCCATGGGCGAAGGCCAGCGTGACGCCCGGGCTGAGCACGCAGACGAGGTAAGCGAGCACGAGCAACCGCCCCGCCACCATCAACATGTTCCGTGTCAGGCCCAACGACATCCGCGCGCAAATCGCTCCGTTCGGGGTGCATTGTAGCGCAGGCGGCGCCGGGCGGCAAAGGGGGCAGGACACCTGATCCACTCTCCACGCTGCTGGCGCCGCTTTGGCTACAATTCGCGCCACTCGCCCTTTTTGGGACGCTGGCGCCGAGCGCTCGGTGTACCTCGCCCCGCCAGGGCGAAGCGCAGCTTCGCTAAGGCGGGGAGAGGTCGGATTGCATCGTCAGATGCAATCCGGGTGAGGGGGGCTCTCCGCGCGGTCGGTGCCCGCGTGTGTGCCCCACTCACACTTCCCGTGTGGCTGCCCCTCACCCCAACCCTCTCCCGTAAGAACGGGGAGAGGGAGCGCACCGCGCGTGACGCGCTAGCTTGCCCACATTCAAGACGATTGCTCCCTCATCACCTCGTGCGGAACGGCAGTTCGCAAATGCGCGCACACGCGCACGCCTTAAGGCCCGCTTTGTTGCGCTGCTTCTGCATGGGCCGTGCCGCAGCAATGTGGCTTGACCCCGCGGCATGCGGCGACGAAGTTGCGGCCATCGTGCACGGACCCCAGACAAGATTCGAGGAAGCGCCTCACTTCACACCGGACTCGCGCCAGGCCTGGGCGCGGCTGGCGCTTGCGCTCGTCATTGGTTCCATCGGCGGCGCTGGGATGTGGACCGTCGTCGTCGTGCTGCCGACCGTGCAGGCCGAATATGCCGCCAGCCGCGGCGCGGTCTCGCTGGCCTATACGCTGACGATGTTCGGCTTCGGTCTTGGCGGCGTCATCGTCGGCCGCATCACCGACCGCTTCGGCATCGTCACCGCGATGGCGCTGAGTATCGCCACCACCACGGCGGCCTACCTGCTTGCCGGCGCCTCGGTGACCTTGTGGCAGTTCCAGGCGGTGTATTTCCTGATCGGGCTCGGCTCCTCCGTCACCTTCGCGCCGCTGATGGCCGAGGCCTCGCACTGGTTCGAGCGCTATCGCGGGCTGGCCGTCACCATCGTCGCCTCCGGCAATTACGTCGCCGGCACGGTGTGGCCGCCGCTGGTAAACTACGGCGTGCAGCAGATCGGCTGGCGCGCCACCCATGTCGCGCTCGGCATCTTCTGTGCGGTGACGATGTCAGCGCTGCTGCTGGTGTTGCGCGCGCGGATGGGCGGCGCCGGCGCGCATGACCACAGCCAGGCGCCGCCGCCGCAGTTGAGCCTGCCGATCTCCACCAATGCGCTGACCGTGCTGCTCAGCATCGCCGCGATCGCCTGCTGTGTCGCGATGGCGATGCCGCAGGTGCACATCGTCGCCTATTGCGGCGATCTCGGCTATGGCGTCGCCGTCGGCGCGCAGATGCTGTCCTTGATGATGGCGCTCGGCATCGTCAGCCGGATCGGCTCGGGCTTCCTCGCCGACCGCGTCGGCGGCATGCGCACGCTCCTGATCGGCTCGCTGGCGCAGGGTTTTGCGCTGCTGTTCTATCTGTTCTTCGACGGCCTCACGTCGCTCTATCTCATCTCCGGCATGTTCGGCCTGTTCCAGGGCGGCATCGTGCCGAGCTACGCCATCATCGTGCGCGAGGCGATGCCGGCGCGCGAGGCCGCGACCCGGGTCGGCATCGTCATCTTCGCCTCGGTGTTCGGCATGTCGTTCGGCGGCTGGGTGTCGGGCGTGATCTTCGACGCCACCGGCTCCTATGCGGCAGCCTTCGCCAATGGCATTGCCTGGAATGCCCTCAACCTCGCAATCGTGGTGACGCTGCTGATCCTGGCACGAAGGCAACACCGGCTGGCAGCCTGATCCGACCGGCGTTGCGCCGTGGCCACAGTTGGACCTGCATCGCCGGGTTATATGCACCTCGTCATACAAAATCCCGCCGGGCGCCGCAAATCCATCGAATCCGATCACGCAACTATGATCTCGATCGAAGCCGATCGGGACCATTTGGCCCGCGTGCTTCGCATCGCGAAGTGAATTTGTCGCGAGGTCTCAGCCGAGGCCGCGGTCGCCCGTCGCATGCCCGGAGCTAGGCAGCGTCGAGGTGAAAGCTCCGGACCGGTCGAGATCGCTGCGGCGGCATCGCGATGGTGCAGGAGGCCGTTGCGCTATGTCCATCGTTTCACGTGCTGCTTCGCTCCCATTGCTCGCTGCGCTCGCAGTCGGACTGATGATGGGCCATGCCTCGGGGCAGGCGTGGCCCCAGCTGCAATCCCAGCCACAGCCGCCGCCACAGCGTCCGGCGGCGACCCGCTCCATCATCGTGCCGGTCTCGCCCGCTCCCGCCCGGCCCAACGCCGCGGCCCCGGCGCCGCCCCGTCCCGCCGGACTGCCGGCGTCGCTGTCGCCGGCTCCGGGCAGCGGGCCCGATGTGTGGCGTCTGCCCAACCCGACCGATGTCAATGACGGCACCGTCACCATCATCACCGCACCGGCCGGCGGCGCGACCTCGGTGTTCGGCTCGGACATGGCGCGCGTGCTGGACGACCACACCAATGTCCGCGTGCTGCCCGTGCTCGGCAAGGGGCCGGTGCGCAACGTCTCCGACATCCTGTTCCTGAAGAGCATCGACATGGGCGCGGTCGCCGCCGACGTGCCCGAATTCTACCGCCTGCAATACGGCATCCCGGACATCACCTCGCAGCTGCGCTACATCGCGCGGCTGTATCACAACGAGATCCACGTCATCGCGCGTTCGTCCATCCGCTCGATCTTCGATCTCAACGGCAAGCGCATCATCGCGCCGACCGATGTGGGATTCTATTCCGCGCGCGTGATCTTCAACCGGCTCGGCATGACGGCTTCGTTCGACTACGCGACCGACGATGCGAAATCGATCCAGAAGCTGATCGACGGCGAGGCCGATGCCTACATCGTCTCGACCGGCAAGGTCTTCCAACTCGCCCGCAACATCCGGAACGAGAACCGCGCGCTGCACCTGGTGACGATTCCCTATGACCGCCGGCTGCAGGATCTCTATCTGCCGACGACGCTGGCGTCGGAGGAATATCCGAACCTGCTCAATCCCGGCGAGACGATCGAGACGGTGGCGATCGGCATGCTCCTCGTCAGCTACAACTGGCCGGAGAATACCGAGCGCTACCGCAAGGTGGCGCGCTTCGTCGAGGCGTTCTTCGCCAACTTCGACGAGTTCATGAAGCCGCCGCGCCATCCGAAATGGCGGGAGTCGAGCATCGTCGCCACGATCCCCGGCTGGAAGCGCTTCAAGGCCGCCGATGACTGGCTGGTCGCGCGCAACATGACGCCGCGGCCGCAGGTCGCCGACGTCCAGCAGCAGCAGTTCGAAACCTTCGTGCGCCAGAGCGGCGGACAATTGTCGAGCGACCCGGCCGAGCGTAGCGCATTGTTCCGGCAATTCCTGCAATGGCGCCAGCAGCATGGCGGCCCGCCGACGCCGACGCGTTGAATGCGCGCATCGCATTCAGACCGATTGACCGGTCTTCAACAGTGAGCAGCCGGTGATCTTGAGGCTGCCGTCGGGCTGGGTCTGCAGCGTGTAGAGCGCTTCCCAGGCCTCGCCATCGGCATCGACGATGTGGACGCGCTGCGCGATGGTGCCATCCTCCGCTTGCGATGCTCCGAATTCGAAGCTGCGGTGCCGGTAGACCGGCGCATAGCCCTCGCGCACCATCGCCATGAAGATCTCGATGCTGGGAAACAGCGCCTGGACTTCAGGGGCGGCCTGCGCATAGGCCGTGGCCCCGTCGTCGCGGGCCAACGCCTGCTCCTGCGCACGAATGACGCTCTGGGCGGCGGTGACGTCGTTGCCGGCGAAGGCCGGCGTCCCCAGCAGGCAGAGACAGACAAGCCAGGCTGAAACGCGCATCGCTCTTGCTCCGTGACGGCGGTCGTGAGAGGCAGATCAGACGAGCGGCGCGGCCCGGTCGATCTGGTCTCTCTCTCGGCCCGAATCATGCATTCAGGATGGCGAACAGAGCAAGGCAGCATGGCGGATTTTTCTCAGACACGATCGCTCTTCAAAATTCCTGACGGCGTCATCTATCTCGACGGCAATTCGCTGGGGGCGCTGCCGCTGGCGGTGCCCGCGCGCGTCAACAGCATGATCGAGGCGGAGTGGGGGCAGGAGCTCATCCGCGGCTGGAACAGTGCCGGGTGGATGGTGCAGCCGCGCCGGGTCGGCGATCGCATCGCGCGGCTGATCGGGGCCGCGCCCGGCACGGTCGTGATGGGCGATACGCTGTCGATCAAGGTGTATCAGGCGCTCGCCGCGGCGCTGTCGCTCAATCCCGGCCGCCGTGTGATCCTGTCCGACAGCGGCAACTTCCCGTCCGACCTCTATATGGCGCAGGGCCTGGTCCGCATGCTCGGCGACCGCGCCACGCTGAAGGTGGTCGAGCCCGAGGCGGTCGAGGCCGCGATCGACGACGGCGTCGCCGTGCTGATGCTGACCGAGGTGGACTACCGCACCGGCCGCATGCACGACATGAAGGCGCTGACGAAGAAGGCGCATGACGCCGGTGCGCTCGCGGTCTGGGACCTCGCGCATTCCGCCGGCGCCGTGCCCGTCGATCTTGCCGGCGCGGACGCGGACTTCGCGGTCGGCTGCACCTACAAATATCTCAATGGCGGGCCCGGCGCGCCGGCCTTCATCTATGTCGCGCCCCGCCATGCCGATGTCGCGCCGCCGGCGCTGTCGGGCTGGATGGGGCATGAGGCGCCGTTCGCCTTCGATCTCGATTATCGTCCGGGCGGCGGCATCGAGCGGATGCGCATCGGCACGCCGCCGATCATCGCGCTCGCCGCGCTGGATGCAGCATTGGATGCGTGGGAGGGGGTGTCGATGCAGGACGTGCGCAACGCCTCGATCGCGCTGTCCGAGCTGTTCATCGCGGAGGTCGAGAAACGCTGCCCCTCGCTGACCCTCGCGTCGCCGCGCGATGCGTCGCGCCGCGGCAGCCAGGTCTCGTTCCGCCATCCCGACGGCTATGCAATCATGCGCGCGCTGATCGCACGCGGCGTGATCGGCGACTTCCGCGCGCCCGACGCGCTGCGCTTCGGCTTCACGCCGCTCTACATCGGCGAGGCCGAGGTGCGCGGCGCCGTCGACATCCTCGAAGAGGTGCTCGCCAACAAGCTGTGGGACAGACCCGAATATCGCCAGAAGGAGCTCGTGACGTGAGCAGCGGCCCTTACGATCCCGCCACCGAAGGTGCGCGGATGAACTTCAAGGGACGGATGTCCTATGGCGACTACCTGATGCTGGATCGCCTGCTCGATGCGCAGGCGCCGCTGTCGTCGGCGCATGACGAGTTGCTCTTCATCATCCAGCACCAGACCTCCGAATTGTGGATGAAGCTCGCCATCCATGAGATCAAGGCGGCGATGGCCGCGATCGCCAAGGACGACGTGCAACCGGCGTTCAAGATGCTGGCGCGGGTGTCGCGCATCTTCGAGCAGCTCAACGGCGCTTGGGACGTGCTGCGCACGATGACGCCGAGCGAGTACACGCTGTTCCGTGACAAGCTCGGCGAGTCCTCCGGCTTCCAGTCGTTCCAGTATCGCTCGATCGAATTCCTGCTCGGCAACCGCAATCTCGCGATGCTGCGTCCGCATGCGCATCATCCCGAGCTGACGGCGGAGCTCGAGGCGATCCTGGCCAGGCCGAGCCTCTATGACGAGGCGTTGCGCCTGCTGGCGCGGCGCGGCTTCTTCATCGGCGCCGATGGTCAGCGCACCGACTGGCGCGGCACGCGCGCTGAGAGTCCCGAAGTCGCGGCGGCCTGGACCAGCGTCTATCGCGATCCGCAGCGGCATTGGGAGCTGTATGAGCTCGCCGAAAAGCTGGTCGATTTCGAGGATTATTTCCGCCGCTGGCGCTTCAACCATGTCACCACGGTGGAGCGCATCATCGGCTTCAAGACCGGCACCGGCGGCACGTCGGGCGTCAACTACCTGCGCAAGATGCTGGAGATCGTGCTGTTTCCCGAGCTCTGGAAGCTTCGCACCGGGCTGTGAGCCCGCGGGCTCTGATCATTCGATGAGGAGATCTTCATGCTCTATGCCGTCAAGGACTGGGATAACGCCTATGCCAACGGTCCGAACATCCCCGGCGGCGAGCGCTGGCCCGGTCTGTGGGTCCCGCCGGCAGAAGCGTACCGTGCCGACATGGCGGGGCAGGGCCGTGCCAAGCTCGACATCGCCTATGGTGGACACGCGCGTCAGCGCCTCGATTTGTTTCTCCCCGAGAGCACGCCGAAGGGCCTCGTCGTGTTCGTGCATGGCGGCTACTGGATGCGGCTCGACAAGAGCTTCTGGTCGCATCTGGCGCAAGGCGCCATTGCGCGCGGTCATGCGGTGGCGATGCCGTCCTATCGGCTGTGTCCCGAGGTCGGGATTGCCGACATCTCGGTCGACGTCGCGCAGGCGATCGCAAAGGCGATGGACGAGGTTGACGGCCCGGTGGCGCTGACCGGCCATTCCGCCGGCGGCCATCTTGTCAGCCGCATGATCTGCAGCGGCGCCCCGCTGCCGGCAGACCGGCAGGCCCGCATCGGCAGCGTGGTGTCGATCTCCGGCCTGCATGATCTGCGCCCTCTGCAGCGGACCGCGATGAACGACACGCTGCACATCGATGACGCCACGGCCTTGAAGGAAAGTCCGGCGCTGCTTGCACCGGTTGCAGACGCCCGTGTCACCGCCTGGGTCGGCGGCGCCGAGCGCAACGAATTCCGCCGCCAGGCCCAGCTGCTCGCCAATATCTGGACGGGACTCGGCGCATCCACGGCCTATGTCGAGGCGCCGGACCGGCACCATTTCGACGTGATCGATGATCTGGCTGACGCGGAGAGCGGACTGGTCGAGGCGTTGGTGGCTAACTAACAAGACAGCCCATCTTACGAGACCACACGGCCCGATCGGTGCAATCTCTCCCCACGCTTTGCTGGGAGAGATCGGATTCCGCAGGGATGGGAAGATGAAGGCTGCCGCAAGCATGATCACCAATGTCAGGCCCAGCGGTTACAGCCACATCGCGCCGAGGGCGCGGTGCCGATGATTGTGCCCTCGCCCCTTGTCGGAGAGGGCATGGAGATCGGTGCAACCAACTCACTTGGGTGAGGGGATTCGTTTCCGCGAGCGTCGCTTGCCGAGAGATACCCCTCACCCGAATGAGATTGCGGGCCGGCCGGCGACGCCCTCTCCGACAAGGGGCGAGGGCGCTGTATTGAGCTGCGGTGCTGAGGATGCAGTCTGTTGCGAACCTGATGATCGAGGGAGCGCACTGCCATCCAGAGGAGAGCTCGGCCGTGAGTTACCCCTCCGCGACCGCATCTCCCCAGGCGTGGAAAATCTCCGTCGCGCCGCTGTTGATGTCGCCCTCGCGCAGCACGATGCTGGGACAGGCGAACTTCATCGGCATCGTCTGCACCGGCGCCGGCACGGTCTCGAATTTCGCAGTGAGTGCGTCCATCACGTCGGCGGACAGTCGCGTGTCGGCGCCGACCACGTCGCCTTCGCTGGCGTCGATGCGAGGCTGATGGATCGCAGCGTCGAGATCCATGCCGTAATCCATCACGAAGGACAGCATCTGCGCCACGGCCGGCAGGATCCGGCGGCCGCCGGAGGCGCCCAGCGCAAGGCGTCTGCCATCGGCGGTCTGCGCCACGACTGGCGTGTAGTTGGTGAGGCAGCGCTTGCCCGGGGCGAGCGAGTTGGTCGTGCCGGGGGTCGGATCGAACCACATGATGCCGTTGTTCATCATGATGCCGCTCTGCGGTGCCTGGAACTTCGAGCCGAAGCCCGACAGCAGGGTCTGGGTCACCGCGGCCATGTTGCCGTCGCGGTCGACCACCGAATAATGCGTGGTGCAGGCGGGCGCGAGATATTCGGCGCCGAGCGCGCGCTTTCCTGCGGCGTCGCCCATGTCGTTGAGGCGTTCGCGATAGGCCGATTGCACCGCTTCGGCATAGGCGATGAACGCGCCCGCATCCGGGGTCTTCCCGGAGGCCGTCACGCTGGCCTGCATCAGCCGCAAGGCGTGTGCCAGCGTCGGGCCGGCGGTCAGCTCCGGCGTGGCGAACACGGTGCCGCCGCGATATGGGATAGCGAGCGGCTCACGAAGATGGGCCTCGAAGGCGGCGAGATCCTCCACCGAAAGCGCGCCGCCGGCGGCCTGGATGTCACGGGTGAGCGAGCGGGCGATGTCGCCCTGATAGAAGTCGCGCGCGCCGGCGTGCGCGAGATGCGCCAAGGTCGCCTTCAGTTGCTCCTGCGGCAGCCGCGTCACCGCCTTGGCGCCCCATTGCGGATTCGGTGGCAGGCCATCCTTCAGATAGGCCGCAGCGCTGCCGGGATAGCGGCGGAGGTCGGCCGCGCAGCTGGAGATCATCACGGTCGTCCACCAGTCGACCAGCAGGCCTTCGGCTGCGAGCTTCACGCTCGGCGTGACCAGGTCCTGCCACGGCAGCCTTGCGTAGCGGCGATGCGCCGCCTCCATGCCGGCGACGATGCCGGGCACGGCGATCGCGCCGGGGCCATGCAAATTGCGGTCGTCCTTGACACGGGGCCAGGGGAAGATGTCGGCGGCGACGCTGCCGTCATTCGCCAGCGGATAGTCTTCGACGCGCAAGCTGTCCGGCGCGCGCATGCCGTAGTCGATCACCTCGACGCTATTCTGCCTGGCGCGATACAGCACCATGGCGCCGCCGCCGCCGAGCCCGCTCATCCACGGCTCGAGCACGCCGAGCGCAAAGCCGGTTGCGACCACCGCATCGATGCAGTCGCCGCCAGCCGCCAGCACCTCGGCGCCGATTTCGGCCGCGCGGCGCGACTGCGCGGCGACGATGCCCCCCTTGCTGCTGACCGCCGGCTTGCGAATCTCGTGGCGATTGGAAAACTGGTTCGGCATGACACTCCCTCGATCCGCCTCATTCGTCGGCGAATTGACACCGGCTGGCGCCGCCGCACAATCGGCAACAGCGCCTGCCTCCTCAGCTCACATCGAATGACCGGCGTTGAGGAGAAATTTACCTTTCGGAACTACGGTCGTCGACAGACCAGATCGATCTCGATCAGCGCGTCATAGGCAAGGCCGGTGACGCCGACGCAGGTGCGGGCCGGCAGCCGGTCTACGGGGAAGAATGAACGGTAGGTTTCATTCATTGCCGCGTAATCCCGCTTGAATTCGGTCAGGTAAATCCGAGACATCACAATATGTTCGAGGCCGAGGTTGAGGCTTCGGATGATGTACTTCAAGTTCTTCATCACCGCCTTCGTCTGCTCCACGATGCCCTCCGGCAGCACGCCCGGCGCCTCCGGCGAATCCGGCATCTGGCCGGTGACGAACACGAAGCCGTCGGTCTCCACCGCGTGACTGAACGGTGCCACGGGCCGCGTGGCGCCGGAGATCATGTGGAACTGCATGGTGAGGGGTCCTTCTTGTGCGGGGCTAGCTAGAAATCACACTTCCGGTCGTCATTGCGAGGAGCCAACGGGTCCGCGCAAAGCGCGGCCCGA
Source organism: Bradyrhizobium sp. SZCCHNS2022 (assembly GCF_032377575.1). Taxonomy (NCBI): domain Bacteria; kingdom Pseudomonadati; phylum Pseudomonadota; class Alphaproteobacteria; order Hyphomicrobiales; family Nitrobacteraceae; genus Bradyrhizobium; species Bradyrhizobium sp. SZCCHNS2022. The sequence goes on from NZ_JAUHHZ010000001.1 coordinate 7,142,831, forward strand.
TGACAGGCTCCGCGACGAAGCAATCCAGAGTCGCGCGTGACGCCCTGGATTGCTTCGCTCGCAATGACGGAGATCTGGGATCCAGTTGGGGCGCAATGAACCTCAGCGTTCAGCCTCGAACAGCCGCTTGCTCAGGATCGCGTGCACGCCCCAATTGCCGTCGACCACTTGCGTGACGCCGAAGTCCACGGCGGCCGACATCAACGCGATCGCCTCGTCCTCGCTGAGGCCTTTGACGTGCATCAGGAAGCGCCGCATCTTCCGGAACGCGTCCTTCATCGCGAGGTCGAGCGAGGATGTGTTGTAGACTTCGCTCTGGCCCTGCGCGCCGAACTCGGCGAGATAGTTCGGATGGCTGAAGCCGGTCAGCACCCAATCGGTTTCAGTCTCGATCAGCGGATAGCTGAGATCCGCAAAGGGTTGTCCGGCGAGATGGCTCTTCTTGTGCAGGATGACCTGGAAGGTGCCGGTCATCGAGCACTCGATCGCGGTGCCGCCGAGCTCGCCGTCGCCTTGCGTGGCGTGGGGATCGCCGACGGACAGCAGCGCGCCGGGGACGGCAACCGGCAGGTACACGGTCGCACCCTTGCCGAGCCGCCAATTATCGAGATTGCCGCCGAAATAGGATGGCGGAATCGAATCGACGAAGTCGACTTCGCGCGGCGCCACGGCGATGACACCGAAATGCGGCCGCAGGGGAATGCGGATGTTGTCGAGCACGCCATGGCGGCGCTTGACGCTGCCGGGCGCCACCGGCACGCCGGGATAGTCGTAGGTGGCGTGGACGATGCCGGCCGGATCGGTCTGCGGCTCCCAGCGATAGGAATACAGCGCACGCGCATGCGGCTCGGGATCGTCGGCGAAGATCTCATAGATCGTCACGGCCTCGCGCGGCGCGGGCGGCGCGATCAGCTCGTTGTAGTGATAGCCCCACCATGCCGCCACGCTGGAGCCGAACACGCGGCCTTCATGCCCACGGCTGCGGCTTCGCCGCGGCACGATGTCGAGGATGCGCACCTCGAGCACGTCGCCCGGCTGGGCGTCCTTGATCGTCACGGGGCCGGTGCAGATGTGCACGCCGAAGCCCTCGCCGGCGCCACGGCCGAACACGCTGGCGTCCATCGGTCCGGCGCCGCGGCGGTCGACGTTCTTCTTCGCCCCGGTCCAGCCGAACACGCTCTGCGCGCCGGCATCGCCTGATATCATCAGCTCCGGATCGTCCGAGGCGTGCTGCGTCAGCGTTTCGATGGTGATCGTGTCGCCGGAGGCGATCTCCAGTTGCGGCGGCAGCGAGCGGCTGAAATAGCCCCAATGCACGCGCTCGGCCGACACCGCGAGATGATGGTGATGCCGTTGTGCGTCTAGGTCGTTGGCCGGCGCCGGCAGCGCGATCTCGCTCCTGGACGAGGCGGGTGACGGTGAGGCCCGCTGCTGCGCCAGCGCGTCCTGCGGCCAGCCGCGCTGGCCGCGCGGCGCCGCCGAAATCACCGCCTGCTCGGCCTTCTGCTGCCGGAACTCGCGCGGCGACAGGCCGAAGCGGGCGCGGAAGCTGCGGCTGAAATGCGCCGAATCGCCAAAGCCGTAGCGGTAGGCGATCTCGGAGATCGAGTGGGTGGCCTCGGCCGGATTGGAGAGATCCGCCCAGGCACGCTGCAGCCGCCGTTCCCTCACGTAATGACTGAAATTGTCGCCGGCGCTCTCGAACAGCTTCTGCAGGTAGCGCTCTGAGATGCCTTCCGCCTGGGCGACGCGAGCCGGCGTCAGCTCGGCATCGTCCAGCCGGCGCTCGATGGTCTGGCAGATCCGGTGCAGGATCGCCGCCTGCGTCGCGCTGCTGCCAGCCTCGGAGGTCGGCGCGGCCTGCTGATGCGCGAGCGTCAGCACGAGATCGGCGAGGCTCTGCACCACCGTGCTCCATTCCGCATCGCTCAGGGTCTCAAGCGCGCGTGCGGTGGCCTCGATGGTGCGGCAGACCACGTCGGCGAGTCCGTTCGGCGCGATCACCTCGGGTCTTGCAAGCTTCAGTCTGCCGCTGATCCGGCCGTGCAGCGCGTCCGAGGTGACCGACAGCACGATCGCGCGCAGATCGCGCTGGAACGCGATGCTCCAGTCGCCGCCGCGCGGCAACAGCAGCAGGCACCCCGATGGCACGATGCGATGGCTGTCGCCGCTGCGGAGCACGGCGCCGTCCTCGATCGCCAGCAGCGCGATCGGGAGATCCTCATGCGCCTGCGGCACCGCCGCCACGATCTGCGCGCCTGCCGCCAGCCGTGACAGCGCGATGCCCGGCGCATGGCGGTGCGACGCCGTCGCGTGGCCGTCGTAGAACGGAGCCTTCGCAGCCGGCTGCAGCCCGACCGCGTTCAGGACATCGCGCCACGCCTCGGGGCGCTCGTCCCTCGCATAGGATTCGCTGGTGAACGGACGGAAACTCATGGCACGCCCCGGGTCTGGGAATTCGAAGCAACCCCCGTGCCAGACGGCTTTGACGGTCCGTAGTGGAATAATGCTGCTCAGGGCGCTGCTCCAAAGCTCGCGATCTTCGATGCCGCTGGAACACGAATGGCGCGTTCCCCTCTCCCTTGCGGGCTGGGGCTAGGGGAGGGGGCCCGCAGCGACATCAATCACACCGGAACACGTTCTTCCTGATCGTGCCATGCACGCCCCAATTGGCGTCGACGACCTGGGTGACGCCGAAATCGGCGCCGACGGACAGCAGCGAGATCGCCTCGTCCTCACTTAGATGATGCACCGTCATCAGGAATCGCCGTAGCTTGCGGAAGGCGTCGCGCATGGCGCGGTCGAGGCTGGAGTGGTTGGCGATCTCGGTCTGCGCGTTGGCGCCGAGCTCGGCGAGGTAGTTCGGATAGGTGAAGCCGTAGACCGACCAGGCATCACTGGTCTCCAGCAGGGGATGGGTGAGGCCTTCGAGCGAGGTGCCGCCGAGATCGTTCTTCTTGTGCAGGATGAACTCGAAGTCCCCGGTCAGCGAGGTCTCGATCGCGGTGCCGCCGAGCTCGCTGTCGCCCTGCGCGGCATGGGGGTCGCCGACCGAGAAATAGGCGCCGGGCACGGCGACGGGATAATACATCCGCGCGCCCTTGCCGATGCGCCAGTCGTCGATGTTGCCGCCGGTGTAGCTCGGCGGAATCGAGGAGACGTAGTCGGCCTCGGACGGTGCCAGACCCATGGTGCCGAAATGCAGCCGCGCCGGCACCCTCACGTTGGGCAGGATGTTCTCGCGCTTCTTGATCGTCGCATGGTCGACCGGCACGCCGGGATAGTCGATGGTCGGATGTACGATGCCGTCGGGGTCGGTCTGCGGCGTCCAGACGTAGTTGTAGACCGCCTTGGCGAACGGCTCGCCCGAGGTGTCCAGCTCGAAGATGGTGACGACCTCGCGCGGCTTCGGTTCCTCGATCAGGTCGTGGTAGTGGAAGCCCCAATTGGCGGCGGCGTTGGAGCCGAAGCATTTGCCAGCATGGCAGCCGCATTGGCTCGGCCGCGGCCGGATGTCGAGGATGCGCACCTCCAGCACGTCGCCGGGCTCGGCGCCCTCGATCGCGACCGGGCCGGTGAGCAGATGCACGCCGATGCCCTCGCCGGAGCCGCGGATGAACGGGCCCTCGGTCGGGCCGGAGCCGCGTCGCGCAACCGCTTTATGTTCCCTGGTCCATTTGAACACGCTCTCGGCGCCGGGATCGTCCTTGATCATGCGCTCGTAGTCATCGTTGGCGTGATGCGTCAACGTTTCGATCGTGGCGCGGTCGCCGGAGCGCAAGGTGAGTGCCGGCGTGACCACCTTGGAGAAGTACCCCCAATGGACGGTCTTGTTGGACACCGGCAGCAGATGGTGTTTCATGCGAGGGCCTCTTTGCTCGGAGATCGAGGAAGGTGAAAGTTCGGCAAGCGCCATGAACGGTGCAGGTCGGGCCTCATGGTTCGCAACGGCGCTGCGCGCCTCCTCACCATGAGGAGAGGGAGTAAGTGCGCCTCACCCTCGGGCCTCATCCTGAGGAGCCCGCCGCAGGCGGGCGTCTCGAAGGATGGCCACGAGCGAGCTGCCGCTCCGAACGTCGCGATCATGCCACCGCGTCCTTCGGCCGCTCGGCATCCATCACCGAGAGAAAGCGCGCGGTCAGCGGATGGCGCGGGTTGGTCAGCACCTCGTGTGCCGGTCCCTGTTCGAGGATGACGCCACCGTTGAGGAAGGCGACGCGGTCGGCGACCTCGTCCGCAAATCGGATCTGGTGCGTCGAGATGATCATGGTGAGGCCATCGTCGATGGCGAGCCGGCGGATCACCTCCAGCACCTCTCCGACCAGCTCGGGATCGAGCGCCGAGGTCGGCTCGTCCAGCAGCAGCACGCTTGGGTTCGGCGCCAGCGCACGGGCGATCGCGACGCGCTGCTGCTGGCCGCCGGAGAGATGCCGCGGCAGCGCATCGGCCCGATGCGACAGGCCGACGCGCTCCAGCAGCTCGGCCGCGCGGCGCTCGGCCTCGAAGCGGCCCATGCCGTGCACCCAGCGCAAGGGCCCTGCGACGTTCTCCTTCGCGGTCAGATGGCCGAACAGGTTGAACTGCTGGAACACCATGCCGACCCCGACATTGGCGCGCTCATTGGCGATCGCACGCGGCGACAGCTTGCGTCCCTTGTCGTCGAAGCCGAGCTTGCGGCCGCCGACGCGGATCTCGCCAGAGTCCCAGTTCTCGAGATGATTGATGCAGCGGAGCAGGGTGCTCTTGCCGGAGCCGGAGGGCCCGAGCAGCGCGATCACTTCGCCGATGCGCACGGTGAGATCGAGGCCGTCGAGGACCTTGTTGCCGTCATAGGCCTTGCGCAGGTCTTTCACCTCGACCGCGATATTGTTGCGGGCGATGGTGGCGGCGCGCCGGGCGCGGTCTTCGATCGACAGCGCCAGTGGCGGCGTCTCTTTCAATTCGGCGGGTTCGGGCGGAGCGGCCTCGATGACGGGAGCGGCCTTTTCCGCTAGCTCCAGCTTGGTCGCGAGATCGACGCGGCGCCAGGGAAGATAGTCCGCCAGCTTGCGCTGCTTCGTCGTGCGATCGAGATCGAGCAGCCACTCCAGCGCCAGCTGGATGACGCTGATCGCGCCGGTCAGGACGAGATAGAGCAGGCCGGAGGCGAAGAAGATCGAGAAGAAGTCGAAGGTGGAGGACGCCAGCTGCGTCGAACGCAAGGTCAGCTCCTGCACGGCGATGACGGACGCGAGCGAGGAATTCTTCAGCGCGCTCACCGCCTCGTTGCCGAAGGCGGGGATCATGGTGCGGATCGCCTGGGGCGCGATGATCCGGCGCATCAGCACGGATGGCGTCATGCCGAGCGCCTGGCCGGCGAGCAACTGGCCGCGATCGACGCCAAGCACGCCGGAGCGCAGCATTTCGGCAATGAACGGCGCCTCGTTGCAGGCGAGCGCGAGGCCGGCCGCCAGCACCGCCGGCAGCTTGATGCCGATATGCGGCAGCGCGTCGTAGGCGAACACCATCTGCAGGATCAGCGGCGTGCCGCGAAAGATCACGGTGTAGCCGCGCGCGATCGCCGCCAGCAGCCAGAACCGGCTGAGCTGCATCGCGGCGAGGACGAGGCCGAGGATGAGTCCGCCGATCAGTCCGAGCGCGGTGACCTGCAGGGTCAGCTCGATGCCCTGCAGCAGGTACGGCATGCTGAGATAGTGCAGGAAGAGGGACATTTGGTCGACCCGGGAGGTGCGTAGGGTGGACAAAGGCGTGAGGCGCCGTGCCCACCGCGGTGCTGCGGAAGTAAGACGGTGGGCACGCTTCGCTTTGCCCACCGTACGAATGTGGCTCACTTCGTGCGGCGTCGCCGGTGCTCACCTCGCCCCGCTTGCGGGGAGAGGTCGGATTGCATCGTCAGATGCAATCCGGGTGAGGGGGCTTCCGCACGGTCGGTGGGTGCGTGCCCCTCACCCCAACCCTCTCAGCGCGAGCGAAGCTCGTCGCGACCCCGTGAAGGACGGGGAGAGGGAACGCACCGCCGCGTGTCGACGCAGTCTTGCTCTCAGGAGACGCCTATTAGTCCGCCGTGAGAATGTCCGGCTCCTTGAAGTTGGCCGGATCGAGCTGCCACTTCTTCAGCAGCTCCTGGTGGATGCCTTCCTTTTGCACCTCGATCAGCGCGGCCATCACGGCGTCGCGGAACTTCGGCTTGTCCTTCGGCACGGCGATGCCGACCGAATAGGGGATGGTGACCGCGATCGCCTTTTCCAGCTTGTCAGGATAGGCCTTCACCGCCTGGTCGACCGTGTTGACGTCGTTGACATAGGTGTCGGCACGGCCCGCCAGGATCGCCTGGATGCAGTTGGCGTTGTTGTCGTAGAGCTGGATCGTCGGCTCAGGTTTGCCGGCTTCCTTGCATTTCGGCGCGAGATCCTGGATCAGCGGCACCTCGACATAGCCGGTGTTCTCGGCCGCGGCCGCGCCGCACATCGACAGGTTGATGCCGTTGATGCCCTTCGGATTGCCCTTGGCGACCAGCACGCCGTCGAACACCTTGGAATAGGTGATGAAGTCGGCGGCCTTGGCGCGCTCCTTGGTGGCGTAGATGTCGGAGATCACGATGTCGGCCTGACCGCTCGCCAAGGTCGTCAGCAGCGCAGCGAAGGTCACGGCCTTATAGGTCAGCTTGAAGCCCAGGCAGTCGCCGATCGCTTCGCCGAGGTCGATGTCGAAACCGACATATTTGCTCGGGTCCTTCGGGTCGATCGACTCGTAGCCCGGGGTGTGCGGATTGATGGCGTTGACGAGCGTCTTGCCCTTCCAGTCCGGGTATTTCTCCTTCAGTGCCGCGCAGCCCGCCGGTGTCGCCGCGCTCGCATCGATGGGTGCGAGCAGTGTTGCCGCCATGATGGCGCCGAGCGCGGCAAGCCACGCACGCCGCGCCCCAGTGAATAGCCTCGTCTGCATGTTGCCAGCTCCTTCGAACGATGGTGTCGCGCTGGTCCGGCGGTGCATTGGTGCCGTCGCCCCGGTCCAAGCTCGAAGGCAAGCTTAGGTGCGCGCCTGCTCTGATGACTTGTCCGTGGGCGCACGAAATATTGGATCGCGCCGGTACAAGAATTGAGCACGCGTTGCCCAAAACGACGCCGCTGCGGAGTGGGCGCTGCTCGGGGGCGATCTCCCGCGCCGTCATGAAAAATGACGATAATCAGAAATTGTTTGCCTCGCGAGACGGCCGTTTCCGACGTCCTGGCACGTTGATCATGGTACTCCGGCTGTCTTCGTCCGCGAAGGCGGACGATCCAGTACGCCGTGACGCCTCGGTGAATCTCTTCTTCCGCGGAGTACTGGATGCCCGCTTTCGCGGAGCATGACCACGGTGAGGCTGACGAGACCTCGACAGGGAAACAACCGGTTCTAAGTCTAGCGCCGAGATGGAGCGGCCAGAGTTTCACGCGTTAGGATCGTGGCACCGCATGGCGGCTCGCCCATGCACATGTGCATTGCGATAAGTCCCCTCGCGGGCTTGGCGACAGCGGAGCTGGCGACTACGATGCCGCCGCACAACCTGCCCTTTGTTTGTTGAGGTGTCTGCAATGCTGTTCCGTTTTACGGGACAACTGTCTTTCGGTCCATTCGCAGTGCGGACACTGATCGTCGTCGCCTACGCCATCATCTTCGCGCCGGTCGTCATGATCGTGATGACCAGCTTCTTCGCGCAGGAGATCGTCAGTTTCCCGCCGTCAGGGCTGTCGTTGAAGTGGTACGCGAACGCGCTGAGCAAGCCGGAATTTTTGCGCGGCCTGATGACGAGCTTTCAGGTGGCGCTGCTCGCCACCGCGATCGGCGTGCCGCTCGGCACCGCCGCGGCGCTCGCCATCGTGCGCGGCGAATTCCGCGGGCGGCAGGCGCTGTCATCGTTCCTGCTGGCGCCGCTCGCGGTGCCCGGTGTGGTCGCCGGTTCCGGCCTCTACATGTTTTACGTGCTGGCCGAGGATCTGCTCGACCGCGACATCAAGGCGACCACGGAAGGCCTAGTCGCCGCGCATACGCTGCTCGCGATCCCGTGGACCGTGCGTCTCGTCGTCGCCAGCCTGCAAGGCCTCGACCGTGCCGCCGAGGAGGCCGCCGCGAATCTCGGCGCCAGTCCGTTTACCGTGTTCCGCCGCATCACGCTGCCGATGATGCGCTCGGGCATCGTCGCGGCCGCGATGTTCTCCTTCATTCAAAGCTTTGAAAATCTCGATTTGTCGATGCTGCTGGTCGGCCCCGGACGGATCACGCTCCCTGTCGCCATGCTGAACTATCTCGAATTCCGCATCGATCCGACGCTCGCCGCCGTCGCCACCGTCCAGATCGCGCTGGTCGGCCTGCTGATGGTGATCACCGACCGCTTCGTCAAATTGTCGCGGGTGGTGTGATGGCGCAGCTCACTCTCGAGAAGCTCACCAAGCGCTTCGGCACGTCGATCGGCGTCGAGGGCCTCGATCTCTCGGTCAACCAGGGCGAACTGGTTGCGCTGCTCGGGCCCTCCGGCTGCGGCAAGACCACGACGTTGCGCATGGTCGCCGGCTTCCTGCCGCCGACCAGCGGCCGCGTGCTGTTCGACCGCGAGGACGTCACTGATCTGCCGGCCTACAAGCGCTCCACCGGCATGGTGTTCCAGTCCTACGCGCTGTTTCCGCACATGAGCGCGGCCGACAATGTCGGCTTCGGCCTGGAGATGCGCGGCCTCAACGCGGCGGAGCGCAAGACCAGGATCGAAGAGGCGCTCAAGCTGGTGCGGCTGTCGCATCTCGCCGACCGGCTGCCGCGGCAATTGTCCGGCGGCCAGCAGCAGCGCGTCGCGCTGGCGCGCGCGCTGGTGATCAATCCGCGCATCTTCCTGCTCGACGAGCCCCTGTCCAATCTCGACGCCAAGCTGCGCGCCGAGGTGCGGCTGGAGATCCGCGCGCTGCAGCAGCGGCTCGGCCTGACCACGCTGATGGTGACGCATGACCGCGAGGAGGCGCTGACCATGGCCGACCGTCTCGTCGTCATGGAGGGCGGCCGCGTCCGCCAGATCGGCACGCCGCAAGAGCTTTATGATTCGCCGGTCGATGCGTTCGTCGCCGACTTCGTCGGCCGCTGCAACATCCTGGCGGGCCGGCGCGCGAGTGCTAGTCAGTTTCGCACCAGCGGCGGGTTGCTGCTTCCGGTCGATGTCGTCAATTGCGAGCGCGACGATGCCGACGCCTTCGCGCTGCGCCCGGAACGGATTGATATCGTGCCCGGCGACTCCGGCGAGGTGCACGGCCGCGTCCAGGCGATCACCTATATGGGCGCGCAGACCGAATACGTCGTGGCTCTCGGTGACGAGACGCTGGTCGCCGTCCGGCCGACACCCGACGCCGGCGAGCCGCTGGCATCGCTCAAAACCAACGATCCGGTGTCTTTGCAGTGGGACCGCAAGGCCCCGCGGCTGGTGCCGCAAACATCGTCCTGATCATCCCAAGCGAGAGGTTCTCCCATGATTTCGCGACGTCATTTTCTCTCCGCCAGCGCCGGTGTCGCCGCGCTGGCCTCCGGCATGCCGACGGCTCGCGCCGAGGGCGGGCAGGTCGTGGTCGGCACCTGGGGCGGCGACTATGGTCAGCTGCTCTCGGATATCATCGACAAGCCGATCATGACGCCGAAGGGCTTCGAGATCGTGCAGGACGTCGGCAACGCCGACCCGCGCAAGACCAAGCTGCTCGCCGAGCGGCAGAGCCGCCGCGGCTCGATGGATGTCGCCTGCCTGTCCGACAACGATGCCTACATCGTGTCGCAGTCGGACGTGTTCGAGAAGGTCGACGCGGCGCAGGTGAAGCGGCTCGACAAGGTCTTCCCCGAGCTGAGAAGCGAGATCGCGATCCCGCACATCTATTCGGCCCAGGTCATCCTCTACAACACCAACCAGGTGAAGACGCCGCCGCAATCCTTCGCCGATCTCTGGGATCCGAAGTGGCGCGGCAAGATCGGCCTCGCCGACATCCTCTATCCCAACAACACGCTGGCGGCGGCGCTCGCCGGCGGCGGCGGCGTCAGCAATCTCGATCCGGCCGAAAAGAAGCTGATGGAATGGCGCTCGCTCGACGTGAAGATCTATCCGTCTAACGAGGCCCTGGCGGCGGCGCTGAAGTCGGAGGAGGTATGGCTGACCACGATGTGGCTCGCCCGCGGCTTCATGTGGAAGAAGTCCGGCATTCCGCTCGCCCATGTCGTGCCGAAGGAGGGGACGCCGGCGATCGTGTTCCAGGCCTCGGTGCCGAAGAACGCCAAGAACAAGGCCGGCGGCTTCGCCTATCTCGACGCGATGCTCGACGCCAAGGCGCAAGGCGGCTTCGCCGACAAGATGGGCTATGTCCCGACCGTCACCGACGCGCCGCTGCCGGAGGATCTCGCCAAGCAGGTCAGCCTCACCGAGGCGGAGCGCGCGCGGCTGCTGAAGCCGGACTATGCCTATGCCGCCGGGCGCTCGCAGCGCACGCTCGACTTCTGGAACAAGGAGTTCAAGGCCTGAGCCTTGGACAATGCGCTCCTGCGGCTTCGCCGCAGGAGTCGCGGCTGAACAGCCGATACTTTCGCAATCGGAGCTCGCGCGATGGCGCTGCTGGTCGTCCCTGCCTGTCTCTTGGTCCTGGCGCTGCTGATCGGGCCGATGATCCTGATGTTCCGGATCTCGCTCAACCAGTTCAGCCCGACCCAGCTGATGATGCAGGCGCTGTCGCCGGACAACTATATCAAGGCCGCGACCGATCCGTACTACCAGCAGATCATCCTGGCCACGCTCGGCATCGCGCTGCTGTGCACGCTGCTGACCCTGATCCTGGCGTTTCCGGCGGCCTATTGGCTGGGGCGCATGGAGAGCCGCTGGAAGAGCCTGGTCGTGATCGCGACCTTGTTTCCGCTTCTGGTCGGCAACGTCGTGCGCTCGGCCGGATGGATGGCGCTGTTCGCGCGCGACGGCCTCGTCAACACGGGCCTGCTGAAGCTCGGCCTGATCTCGGCGCCGCTGGAAATCATGTACACGACCAAGGCGGTCATCATCGGGATCATCGCGGTCGTGCTGCCCTACATGATCCTGACGCTGTCGGCCGTGATCGAGAGCATTCCGCGCGATCTCGAATACGCCGCCGCCAATCTCGGCGCGTCCGGCGCGCGCGTGTTCTGGCGGGTGATCCTGCCGCTGTCCGGCCCCGGCGTCGCCGCCGGCTCGATCCTGGTGTTCGTTTTGTGCATGAACACCTATGCAACGGCGGTGCTTCTCGGCGGCCCACGATTCAAGATGATGGCGCCCGCGGTGTACGACCAGTTCGTGCGCGGCAACAACTGGCCAATGGGCGCCGCGCTCGCCTTCATGCTGCTCGCGGTGACCATGGCGTTCACCGTGTTCGGCAGCGTGGCGTTCGCGCGGAAGTACAGGGCGGGATGAGGTGCGAAATGAGTGGGCGAAGGCCTCGCCGCGGACGCGGTGCAACCTCGCCCCGCTTGCGGGGAGAGGTCGGATGGCATCGCCAGATGCCATCCGGGTGAGGGGGTACAGGTCTCACCGCGAACACTTCCCGCGCGGCTGCCCCTCACCCCAACCCTCTCCCCGTGAAGGACGGGGAGAGGGAGCGCACCGTCTCCTTCGCTGGTAGTTCGGTATAACAAGGATAGAAACGGCATGACCGACCAAGCCACACTGCCCGGCGATGAGCTCGCCTTCATCCGGAACAAGGGCGCGGCGCCGATCGTGCCGAAGGCGACGACGCGGGATCGCGGCATCGGGCCGTTCAAGCGGCTGGCGCTGCGCAGCGCCACCGTGATCGACGGCACAGGCGCGCCGCCGATCGGCCCCGTTGATATCATCGTCGAGAACGGTCGCATCGTCAGCATCAAGAAGGTCGTCGGCTACGGCTATGCCGGCAATTCCGGCGAGCCCGCCGATCACGAGATCGACTGTCGCGGCAAATGGGTGACGCCGGGCTTCGTCGACTGCCATGCCCATGCCGGCGTCGCCTATCACTCCGCCAATGGCTGGGTGCCGCCGGTCGACTACGTCTACAAGCTCTGGCTCGCGCATGGCGTCACCACGGTGCGCGAGATGGGCTCGATGAACGGCCTGTCCTGGATGCTCGACCAGAAGCAGCGCGCCGAGAACAACACGATCGCCGCGCCGCGGCTGCTCGCCTACGCCTATTTCCCGGCCGTCAACGACATGGTCAAGACGATCTACACGCCGGAGCAGGGACGGGAGTGGCTGCGCGCGGTGAAGCAGCGTGGCGCCGACGGCATCAAGTTCTTCGGCGCGCCGCCGGCGATCATGGAAGCAGCGCTCGACGAGTGCAAGCAGATCGGCCTGCGCACCGGCTGCCATCACGCCCAGATGGCGGTGTCGCGCATGAACGCGCTGACCACGGCGAAATGGGGCCTGACCAGCGCCGAGCACTATTACGGCCTGCCGGAGGCGCTGTTCGAGGACCGGGTCATCCAGAACTTCCCGCTCGACTACAACTACACCGATGAATATTTCCGCTTCTCGGTCTCGGGCCAGATGTTCAGGCAGGGCGCCGAGCCGGGCTCCGCCAAGTGGAACGAGGTACTGGAGCAGTTCCTGGAGATCGGCTTCACCTTCGTGCCGACCTTCACGATCTACGACGCCAACCGCGATCTGATGCGGGCGCGGCAGGCCTATTGGCACAAGGAGTACACCTGGAAGTCGATGTGGGACTACTTCACGCCGCAGCGCGGCGGCCACGGCTCGTACTGGTATCGCTGGTCGACCCAGAACGAGATCGAGTGGAAGGAGAACTACCGGCTCTGGATGGCGTTCATCAACGAGTACAAGAACCGCGGCGGCCGCGTCTGCACCGGCTCGGATTCCGGCTTCATCTACCAGATCTTCGGCTTCGGCTATGTCCGTGAGCTCGAGCTGCTGCAGGAGGCCGGCTTCCATCCGCTCGAAGTGCTCCGCTCGGCGACCTCGCAAGGCGCCGCGCTGTGCGGGCTCGAAAACGAGATCGGCACCGTCGACGTCGGCATGCGCGCCGACCTGCTGGTGCACGACCACAATCCGCTGACCGACTTCAAGCTGCTCTACGGCACCGGCGCGATGCGCTTCAACGACGCCACCAACGCGGTCGAGTGGCATCGCGGCCTGAAATACACCATCAAGGACGGCATCATCTACGACACCGAGGAGCTGCTGGCCGACGTGCGCGAGCTGGTGAAGGCCAGCTGGGAGAGCGACGTGCCGGAGAAATACGCCGCTAGGGATAAAGACAAGGACGCCGCGGCGCCATGAGCGCCCCGACAATCGACTTCTTCGTCCTCACCGGCTTCCTCGGCTCCGGCAAGACGACGCTGCTGCGCGACGTGCTCAGCGCGGAGACCGCGACGGATACGGCTGTCATCGTCAACGAGGCCGGCGAGGTCGGGCTCGACGGCGTGCTGTTGCGCGAGAGTGGTGACGATGTGCCGATGGCGATGCTGTCGAACGGCTGCGTCTGCTGCCAGATCGGCAGCGATCTCGCTTTCACCATCGACCGCCTGATCATGGCGCCGCGGCCGGATGGGCTGCCGCCGTTGCGTAGGATCATCCTGGAAACGTCCGGGCTGTCGATGCCCGGCCCGGTGCTGCGCCAGCTCGCGACCCTGGCCGAGCACCGCATGCGCGTCGCCGTCGTCGCGACCTATGATCTCACCCGCGGCCTGGACGTCGCGACCTTCGAGGAAGCCGCTGCGCAATGGGCCGCGGCGCACCGCATCGTCGCGACCAAGGCGGATCTCGCGCCCGAGGCGCTCGCCGATGCGCCACTTGCGATCGCCCAGCTCAATCCGGTCGCCGAGGCCATCGCCGATGGGAATCGCGCTGCCATCGTAGCGGCGGCGTTCGCGCCGTTGTCATCAGCACCGCCACTGCGCGAACTCGCGCCCGCTCTGGCCGCCGCGCATCCGCGTCTCGCACTCTGTCTCATCCGTCCGCGCGGCGAGATGGCCTACGCCGATCTCGCCGGTTGGCTCGACAATGTCGCCGGCCGTCTCGGTGAACGCCTGCTGCGGATCAAGGGCCTCGTGAAGGTGCCCGAGGCGCCGCGGCCGCTGCTGGTCGAAAGCGTCGGCACGATGTTCTCGCCGCCACGGCAATTGAGGGCCGACAATCCGCCAGCGCCCTTCATCGTCGTGATCGCGCGCGACATCGACCGCGCCGAACTGGAGCAGGTCGAGCCGAAGGGGTTGTTCACGTTCTCCTGGCGCGAGCCCGAGAGCAGAAACGCGCCACGTGGCATTCGCGCGGAGTGGGTGACCTGAACGGCTGGTCACAGCCGCACCGCCCCGAGCCACCCGCCGTCATTCCGGGGCAATCGTGCACACGCGCTCGCGTGTGCGCGATTGAACCCGGAATCCCGAGGTGGTTGAAAGCGAACGCAAGCCAAGCTCGGGATTCCGGGTTCAAGGCCTGCGGCCTTGCCCCGGAATGACGGTGGCAGTTGTGTAAAGCAATCAACTGCCACCGATCGTGCTCAGGCTCCGCGAGGGATAGCGCAGCGCCACATCGAACGGGTTGAGCTTCTCTGCGAGCGCTTGCGCCTCGCTTTGCAGGATCCTCACGACATGCGGCAGCCGCTCCGCATTCAGCCGCTCCGCCAAGGTCCCCACGCTGAGCGCCGCGACGGCGCGGCCCTGCGCGTCGAGCACGGGGACGCCGACGCCGGCCATGCCGGGAATGAGGCCGGTGCTGGTGTTGACCCAGCCCTGCACGCGGGCCTGCGCCAGCGCGCTGCGCAGCGAGGCCTCGTCGAGGAAGCCGCGGTCGAGCAGGCGCGGGATGTTGAAGCGGATCACCGCCTCCTGCTCGTCCTCCGGCAAATTGGCGAGAATGGCGAGGCTGCCCTGGCCGAGGCCGAGCGGCACCTTGCCGCCGATGTCGCCGGTGAAGGAGCGGATCGGGAACGGCCCCTCGACGCGATCCAGGCACACCGCATCGAAGCCGTTGCGCACCAGCAGGAAGATCGTGTCGCTCAAGGTCGCGGACAGCCGCAGCAGCGCCGGCCGCGCCGCGTCGCGCAATCCGCTGGCCTGCCCGGCGCGGGCGGCGAGCACGTAGAAGTCGAGCGCGAGCCGATAGCGCTTGCCGGCAGCCTGCTCGGCGAAGCCCTCCGCGGCGAGATCCTGCAGCATGCGATGCGCGGTCGGCTGACTGCAGCCGGCGGCCTCGGCGATGTCCTTCAGCCGTAGCCCCTCCGGGTCGCCCTGGCTGAGGATGCGCAGCAGCTTCAGGGCGCGACGAAGGCTGGAGGCGGACTCCGTGTCGACTGTGGTCATGTCGTCCGAAGAATTGAGTGGCCTCATCGTGAGATAATATTTCATATATCAGAATTATGAAAAGATAAATTCAGGATGCCGGAATTCCTGATTGACCCTCCCGGCCGCTCCCCGGCATGAAAGAGCCCCAGGGCGGCAATCCCTGGTGATGGCCCAGGGAGCTTCCCGCGCGAGGACGCATGGGTTTCCTGACGCTCGACGGTCTGACGAAGCGCTATGGCGAGGCCGCTGCGGTCAGCGACGTCAATCTCAGCGTCGCCAAGGGCGAGTTCATCTCGCTGCTTGGTCCCTCCGGCTGCGGCAAGACCACCACCCTCCAGATGATCGCCGGCCTCGTCGAACCGAGCGCAGGGCGCATTACGCTCGACGGCCGCGACATCACGCATGAGAAGCCCGACCGGCGCGGCCTCGGCATCGTCTTCCAGAGCTACGCGCTGTTTCCGCACATGACGGTGGCGCAGAATGTCTCCTTCGGCCTGGAGATGCGCAAGGTCGCCAGGGCCGAGCGCGAGGCGCGCGTCAAGCAGGCGCTGGCGCTGGTGCAGCTCGCAGCGCTCGCCGACCGCTACCCGCGCCAGCTCTCCGGCGGGCAGCGTCAGCGCGTCGCCGTGGCGCGTGCGCTGGTGATCGATCCGCCGGTGCTGCTGCTCGACGAGCCCTTGTCCAATCTCGATGCCAAGCTGCGCGAGGAGATGCAGTTCGAACTGCGCGGCATCCAGCAGCGGGTCGGCACCACCACCATCATGGTCACGCACGACCAAAGCGAGGCGCTGTCGATGAGCGACCGCGTCGTGGTGATGGAGCAGGGCCGCATCATGCAGGTCGACGCGCCATACCGGTTGTATGAGCGTCCGGCGACGCCCTTCATCTCCTCCTTCGTCGGCAAGATGAACCGGCTGCCCGGCGTGTGGCGTATCGGCGGTGTCGAGGCCGGCGGCCGCCTGCTGCCGTGCGACGGCGCCGGTCTCGTCGAGGGCGCTGCCGCCGTGCTGACGATCCGGCCGGAGAAGATCATGCTGACCTCGCCGGGCGCCGGCGTGCTCGACGGCCGCGTCAAGGCGCGCTTCTTTCTCGGCAGCGCCTGGTTCTTCACCGTGGAGACGCCGGCCGGACTCGTCGGCGTGTCGGTGCCGAATGCCGGTGAGGAGCCGGCCCGAGAGGGCGATGCCGTCGGGCTCGTTTGGAGCAGTGCCAGCGCCAAGGCCCTCGAGCACGAGGGAGCGAAGTTGGCATGAGCAACGCGCGCGCCGCCACGACGCCCTGGCTGTTGGCCGCGCCCGGCGCGCTGCTGTTCACGGCGCTCGTGCTCGTGCCGCTGGCGCTCACCTTGATCCTCTCGTTCCACGTCTACGACACGGCGAGCGGCGTGAAGGATGAGACGACGCTCTCGCACTACGCGACGATCCTCTCCGATAGCTACTTCCTCAACATCTTCTGGCGCACGCTGCGGCTCGCCGCGCTGACGACCTTGATCTGCGCCGTCATCGGCGCGCCCGAGGCCTACATCCTGTCGCGCATGCGCGAGCCCTGGCGCTCGATCTTCCTGCTCGCGATCATCGGCCCGCTCTTGGTCTCGGTCGTGGTGCGCGCCTTCGGCTGGAGCATGCTGCTCGGGCCCACCGGCTTGGTCAACGAGGCGTTCCGCGCGCTCGGCCTGGGCACGATCAAGATCCTCTACACCGAGACCGCGATCGTGATCGCGCTGGTCCACGTGATGCTGCCGTTCATGGTGATCCCGGTGTGGACCTCGCTGCAGAAGCTCGACCCGATGGTGGAAGCCGCCGCCTGGACGCTCGGCGCCTCGCGCCTCACCGCGCTGCGCCGCGTGGTGCTGCCGCAGGTGACGATGGGGCTGTTGTCCGGCAGCCTCGTCGTGTTCGGCCTCTCGGCCTCGGCCTTCGCGATCCCCGCGCTGCTCGGCGGCCGCCGGCTGAAGATGGCGGCGACCCTGGTCTATGACGAATACATGCATGAGCTGAACTGGCCGCTCGGCGCGGCGATCGCGATCCTGGTGCTGGTCATCAACCTCGTCATCATGCTGGCCTATCAACGCGTGGTCGAAGCCCGCGCGCGACGGACGTTGGGGTGATCAGCATGCACCGCAACGGTCCGATCGCATTGCTGTTTCACACGCTCGTCGTCGGCTTCGTGCTGGCGCCGCTCATCGTGATCTGCCTCGTCGCGTTCACGCCCGCCAACACGCTGACCTTGCCGACGACGCAATTTTCGCTGCGCTGGTTCAGCGCCGTGTTCGAACATCCCGACTTCGTCGCCTCCTTCCTCAACAGCCTGTGGGTGGCAGCAATAGCGGCGACGATCGCGGTGGTGCTCGCGGTCACCGCCGGCCTCGCGCTCGACCGCTACGAGTTCCGCGGCCGTGCGGCGCTGAACGCGCTGTTCCTGTCGCCGCTGATGATCCCGCATCTCGTGCTCGGCGTCGCGCTGCTGCGGTTGTTCGCGCTGCTCGGCGCGACCGGCAGCCTCGCCTGGCTGACCGCGGGCCACATCGTCGTCGTCACCCCTTACGTGCTGCGCCTCGTGCTGGCCGCGCTCTCCGGGCTCGACCGCAGCGCCGAGCAGGCCGCCGTGACGCTCGGCGCCTCCAGCTGGATCGTGTTCCGCCGCATCACCGTGCCGATGATCCTGCCCGGCATCACCGGCGGCTGGTTGCTCGCCTTCATCAACTCCTTCGACGAGCTCACGATGTCGATCTTCATCACCTCGCCCGCGACCGTCACCCTGCCGGTGCGCATGTACATGTACGCGACCGAGTCGATCGACCCGATGATGGCCGCGGTGTCGGCGCTGATGATTGCGGTGACGGCGGCGACGATGCTGCTGCTCGACCGCATCTTCGGCCTCGACAAGATCCTCGTAGGGCAGGGCTGACACATGCCGCTGCTGCATCGCCTCGTCCGTACCGACAGCCCGGTGATCTTCTTCACCCTCGACGGCGTGCCCTGCGAAGGTCGCGCCGGCGACACCGTGCTGACGGCGGTGCTGTGTCACGGCGAGCGGCTGCGTCACAGCGAGTTCTCCGGCGCGCCGCGCGCCGGCTTCTGCCAGATGGGCGCCTGTCAGGATTGCTGGGTACAACTCGCCGGCGGCGAGCGGCTGCGCGCCTGCACGACCCCGCTCACAGAGGGCATGCACATCGTCACGCAGCGAAGGCGCAGCCATGACTGAGCGCGCGCCGCCCTTGGTCCTCGGCGCCGGCCCGGCCGGCATCCGCGCTGCGATCACGCTGGCCGCCGGCGGTCTGCGGCCGGTCGTCATCGACGAGGGCCACGCTTGCGGCGGCCAGATCTATCGCCAGCCGCTCACGCCTGACGGCCGCGATGACCGCGCGCGCTATGGCTCGGAAGCCGCGAAGGCAGCGCGACTCCATCGCGACTTCACGGCCCTCGGCGACGCTGTCGACTACCGGCCGAACAACCTGTTGTGGAATCTGCGCGATGGCGCCGCCGACATTCTCCGCGACGGCGTCAATCATCGCGTGAGCTACGACGGCCTGATCCTCGCCACCGGCGCGACCGATCGCGTGCTGCCGATTCCCGGCTGGACCTTGCCCGGCGTGTTCACGCTCGGCGGCGCGCAGGTCGCGCTGAAGGCACAGGGCTGCGCGATCGGCGGGCGCGTGGTGTTCGCGGGCTCCGGCCCGCTGCTCTATCTCGTCGCCTGGCAATACATGAAGGCCGGCGTCGAGGTCGCGGCCGTGCTCGACGCCGCGCCGCTGTCGGCGAAACTCAATCTGCTGCGCGTGTTGTCGCTCGCGCCTGACATCGTGCTGCGCGGCATACGCATGGCGGCGGAGCTGGCGCTGCGCGGCACGCGCGTGCAACTCGGCGTCTGCGCTCTTCGCATCGAAGGCGAGGGTCGGGTTGCACGCATCCTCTATCGGGCCGGAGGACGCGAGCACGCGATCGCCTGCGACGGCGTGGGCTATGGCTTGAACCTGCGCTCGGAGACGCAGGCCGCCGATCTCGCCGGCTGCGCGTTCCGCTTCGATCCGCGCGACCGTGCACATCTGCCGCTGCGCGATCCCAGCGGCCGCAGCAGCGTGCCGGGGGTCTATCTCGCCGGCGACGGCGCGCGCATCGCCGGCGCCGACGCGGCGGAAGCGGCCGGCGAACGCGCCGCGCTGGCGCTGCTGGAAGACCGTCGCCTGCCGCATGAGGCCGCGCGGGCCGCCGCCCTCGAACGCACGCTCGCGAGAATCGATCGCCTGCGCGATGCGCTCGAAGCCGCGTTTCCCTTTCCGGCGCATTGGGCCGACGGCATTGCCGATGACACGCTGCTCTGCCGTTGCGAGGACATCAGCGCTGGCGAGGCGCGGCGCGCGATCGACGACTTCGCACTCACCGAAATGAACCGGCTCAAGGCGGTCACGCGCATCGGCATGGGCCGTTGCCAGGGCCGCATGTGCGGCGCAGCTGCCGCCGAGCTGCTGGCGGCGCAAGCAAATCGCGACATCGGGGCAGTCGGCCGGCTCCGCGCGCAGGCGCCGATCAAGCCGATCCCGCTGGCCGTGAGCCTGTCCGTCGATGAGAGGCAGCATGACCCGGCGCATTGACTGCGATGTCGCGATCATCGGCGGCGGGCTGGTCGGCAGCTCTGCGGCGCTGGCGCTGCGCGGCATGGGTTTTTCGGTCACGCTGCTCGACAAGGGCTTTTGCGGCGCGCAGGCGAGCGGCGTGAACTATGGCGGCGTGCGCCGCCAGGGCAGGCCGCCGGAGCAGTTGCCTCTGTCGCAGCGCTCGCACGCGATCTGGCCGCGACTGCAACAGCTGATCGGCATCGACGGCGAGTTCCTGCGCTCGGGCCATCTCAAGCTGGCACGCAGTGCGGCTGACATGGCAAGTCTCGAGCACTATGCCGCCGAGGTCGCAGCCTTCGGGCTCGATCTCGAACTCATCGGCCACAATCAGCTGCGCGAGCGCTTCGGCATCGCAGGCGATATCGTCGGCGGCTCGTTCTGCCCGGGCGACGGTCATGCCAATCCTCGGCTCGTCGCAACGGCCTTTGCCGCAGCGGCCCGCCGGGCCGGCGCAGAGGTGTTGGAGAGGACGAAGGTTACCGGCGCCAGCAGGACGTTCGAAGGCTTTGCGCTGGAGGCCGGCGACGTCGCCATCAAGGCGCGCACGGTCATCAACAGCGCCGGCGCCTGGGCCGACAACTTTGCTGCCGCGTTCCGCGAGCCGGTGCCGCTGGAGCGCACCTATCCGTCGATGATCGTGACCGAGCCGCTCGATCCGTTTCTCGGCGTCAACATCGGCATCGAAGGCGGCGGCATCTATGCGCGGCAGGTCGCGCGCGGCAACGTCGTGGTCGGCGGCGAGCGCGCCGCGCCGCTTCCCGATCCCGACTATTCACGCCCGCGCAGCGACGGCGCGCTCACGATCATGCAGCGCGCGAGCGAGCTGTTCGGTCCGCTGCGCCACGCCCAGGCGATCCGGTTCTGGAGCGGCACCGAGGCAACGATGCCCGATCGCAATCCGGTGATTGGGCCGAGCTCCACGACGCCGGGACTCATTCACGCCTTCGGCTTCTCCGGTGCCGGCTTCCAGATCGCGCCGGGTGTCGGCGAAGTCCTCGCCGAACTGGTGCGCGATGGCCGGACTGTGACTCCGATCGACGCTTTCGCGGTCACCCGTTTCTCACCCGCATCGCAGCCGGGCGATGCTCCCTACCCAACGACGACAGGATAAGGAGACCTCGCCATGATCAATGCCCGCGCCGCGCTCGGCTCAGCCTTCGCGCTGATGCTCGCCACATCAGTTGCGCACGCCGAAACCAAGACGCTCTATGTCGGCATGAACGGCGGCAATTTCGAGCGCACCTATACGCAGGCGGTGTTCCCGGATTTCGAGAAGGCCAACGACGTCAAGATCGTCGTCGTGCCCGGCACGTCCTCGGAGATCCTCGCCAAGGCGATCGCCGCCAAGGACAAGCCGCAGATGCATGTGATGTTTCTCGACGACGGCGTGATGATCCGCGCGGCCGGCCTCGGCCTGTGCGAGAAGCTGAGGCCGAGCGAGGCGCTCGGCCAGCTCGAGCCGTTTGCGCGGCTGAAGGACGACATTGCCGCCGGCATCGACATCGGCATGACCGGGCTCGCCTACAACAAGAAGCTGTTCGACGAGAAGGGCTGGGCGGCACCGACCTCCTGGCTCGATCTCGCCGATCCCAAATACAAGGACAAGGTCGTGTTCCAGTCGGCCTCGGTCTCGACCTTCGGCTTGCACGCCTTCCTGATGTTCAACCGCATCAAGGGCGGCAGCGAGGCCAATGTCGAGCCGGGCTTCAAGGCGTTTCCGGACACGATCGGCAAGAATGTGCTCGAATACATCCCGAACTCGGCCAAGATCTCCGAGATGGTGCAGACCGGCGAGGCCGCGATCTTCCCGCTGACGCCGACCGCGGTGTCGACCTTGAAGGAGAAGGGCGTCGCGGTGGAGTACGCGCAGCCGAAGGAAGGCTCCGTCGTGCTGATGGTCGCGCAATGCGTGATCGCCAACAATTCGGAAGCCGAGCTGGCGCAGAAGCTCGCCGCCTATCTGCTGTCGCCGGAAGCACAGGCCAAGGCGCTGGCGGCCGGCAACATCGTGCCGTCCAACACCCTGGCCAAGGCCACCACGCCCGCCGCCGAGCAGAAGCTCGCGACCTTCCACACCTACATGAAGACCGCGATCACGCTCGACTGGGACGTCATCAACGCCAAGCGCCCAGAGTGGAACACGCGCTGGAACCGGATGATCGAGAAGTAAGGCTGGCTTCGGTACGCCGTTCGTGCGAGCGGAGCATCCAGATCATTCGTGCAGCCCCTGGATCGCTTCGCTGGCGCTCGCGATGACGTGAGGGGAGCCGGCGCGTCTATGCTTCCACGGGAGCCTCTGCGCATGATGAATTCCGCTGTCGTCCCGGACAAGCCCCGACGCGCGAGAGCGCGGTGGGGCGCTGATCCGGGACCCACGCCGCAGCAGACATCAGGCGCGAGCTGGTCGTTGCCTTTCTGCCTCAAACCACTTCCTGTGGTTAAGGATCCCGGCTTTCGCCGGGATGACGGCGGTGGCTTCGAGACGGCTGTGCATCATCGTCGACGGTCCAGAATCGACAACCGGCATCTGCGATAGTGGCACTGCAACTACCCCGCCGGATAGCTCATCGCATAGGCCTCCGTCAGCGCCTCATCGAGCAGCCGCCCGGCGCTGAATCCGGCGAGCGTTGCCGGGCGCGTTACGCCGGGTAGCAGCCGGGAGCATGGCTCCGGCGGCTCGATCACGGTCCGCACCGGAATCCGCTCGGCATAGATCGGCAGCGCATAGTCCTCCTCGTCATCGATGATTCCGGCGGCGCGGATCTTGGCGGAGGCTTTCTCGATCTCCATGGTCACCACCGACGTCGCCTTGAGCTCCTGCTCCGTGGTCGGGCGCAACGTTGCGGTGCGGCCCGGGAACAGACGGTCGACCATCATGGTCAAGGCCCGCGCCTTCTCGGTCTGGTCCTCGATCAGCCTGCTATGGCCGAACGCCATCACCGATCGGTAGTCGGCAGAGTGATGGAAGGCGCTGCGCGCCAGCACCAGGCTGTCGAGATGCGTCACGGTCAGGCAGGCCGGCTGTCCCTCGGACAGATTGCGCAGCATCCGGCTCGCGCTCGAGCCATGCCAGTACAGCGTCGTCCCCTCGCGCCAATACAGTGTCGGCGTGCAGTAGGGTTGGCCGTCGATGACGTACGACACGTGGCAGAGGGTGCCTGAGTCGAGCAGGGCGTGCACGGTGGCGTGATCGTAGTGCGCACGTTGGTGCCTCCGCTTGACGCGGTTGGTGTCGTCGACGGGGTAGCTCCCCACCTGTTGCTCGGACATGGTCGGTCTCCTGTTTGCGAGCAAGGTCATGCCATGGCAAAGTGGTTGCGGGGAGTTCCACTTCGATGCCAAATCCAGCAACCACTTCTCGGCGCCGGGACGATGTTCTGGCGCTGCCGATCCGGCTCGATCGCGCCATTCGGGGGCAGTCGCAGCAGGTGCACGCGGCCCTGCGGAGCGGAATCGTCGACGGGCTGCTCGCGCCCGGTCTGCGGCTGCCGTCGTCGCGCGCGCTCGCCGAGCAGCTTGGCGTTCGTCGTAACGCGATCGTCGCTGCTTATGAGGCGCTGCTGTCCGACGGCCTGGTGGAGGCGCGGCATGGTGCCGGCACCTATGTCGCCGCTCAGCTGCCCGCGCCGCAAGCGGCCGCGCCGGCGGCCGAGTTGGAGATCCGCATTCCGCCGCGACGGCCATTCGCGCTCGGCTGCACGCTGGTCGATCCAGGGCTCCTGAAGCGGCTCGCCGCGGTCAGCCGTCGAACGATAGCGCAGGCCGCCCCCGACGAGCTCGGCTATGGCGATCCGCGCGGCAGCCTGCATCTGCGCACCCGGATTGCGCACTATCTCGCGGCCAATCGCGGTGTCCGCTGCGATCCGAGCTGCATCCTGATCGTGAGCGGCACGCAGCACGGGCTGCGCCTGTGCATCGATGCGCTGCTTGCGCCGGGAGACGCCGTCTGGTTCGAGGATCCCGGCTATGTCGCCTCGCGCCATACCCTGAGCACGACCGGCGCGAAGCTGGTGCCGGTGCCGGTCGACGGCGAAGGCATCGTCGTGAGCGCTGGAGAAAAGGCTTGGGCAAGAGCCAAAGCCGCCTATGTCACGCCTTCGCACCAGTTTCCGACCGGCGTGGCAATGAGCATGGCGCGGCGCATCGCGCTGCTGGAATGGGCGCGCAAGGCTGGCGCCTACATCTTCGAGGACGACTATGACAGCGAGTATCGCTTCGCCGGGCCGCCGTTGACGGCGCTTGCCGGGATCGGCGGCGAGCGGGTGATCTATCTCGGCACCTTCGCCAAGACGTTGTTTGCCGGGCTGCGGCTCGGCTATCTCGTGGTGCCGCCCGCGCTCGTGGCCCGCGTCGTCGCCGCGCGCGCCGCGCAGGACCGCTTTCCGCCCGCCTTCATGCAGGAGGCGCTGGCGGATCTGATGGCCGATGGCGTGATCGCCGCGCACATGCGGCGGATGCGGCCGCGCTATCGCCAGGCGCGCGATGTGGTCGCGGAGGCGCTCGGCAAGTACGCGAAGGGGTCACTGGAATTGTCCGCGCCCGCGCAGGGGCTGCATCTCTTGGCGACGCTGCCACCGGGAGCGCCGAGAGGCGCAGCGCGGCTGATCCGCGAACGCGCCGATATCGAATGTCGTCTCCTGTCCGATGCGCGGATCGTGCAGCGCGGGCCGGACGGCTTCATTCTCGGCTACGCCGGCTTTCCACCGAAGGATCTCGCCGATGCCGCGAGGCGTCTCGGCCGCGCAGCGCAGGAGGTTCTGCGTGACCTGGGATCTCGGCGAGCTCAGAAATCATAGTCGATGAAGAGCTGCTGTCCCGGCGCGCTGAAAGCAGGGGGCAGCGGGCCGGCATCGGGGTTTGCAGGCTTGTCCGGGGCGGCGGCGACCTGGTCGCTGCGCGCCAGCTGATCGTTCATGCGCTGGCGGAGCGCGTCGAGAAGCGGTGCGCGCGGCACCTCGTTGTAGGCGTGCTCCTGGGTCGAGCACATCCCGACGCAGCCGATGCGCATCGCCTTGACGGCATCCTTGGGGGTCGCATTCGCGCTGCCGTGATGACCGACCTTGTAGAAATCGATCTTGCCCAGAATGTCCCGGGCTCTGGCGGTGAGCTGGGTATGGCCCGGCGTGCCATAGGCGCCGCCATAGAGAAAGTTCTCCCAATTGCCCCATTGCGCGTCGCCTGCAAACAACAGGTTCTTGCCGGCGAACGAGAACAGGATGACGAGGCTCTGATTATTCAGCGTCTTGTCGGCGGCTTTCGCCTGCGCGGCCAGCACATCCGGCTGCGCGCCATCGAGCATGCTCTTGAGCCGATCGTAGCCGTAGGGCGCGAAGGCCTTGTCGCCGTAGTCCTCGCGCCTGCCGCGGAAGGCATTCCCGAACGGCTTCAATCGCTCCGGCTGGTCGCTGATCTCGGTAGCGCCCGCCAGATATTGCTGATTCTTGTTGGTCATCTGGCGGATCAGGGCGTCGTCGATCGGCGGTCCCAGGATCTCGGCGGTGAGGCCCGCCGCGGCGAGAGCCGCAGGAAGCGTCGGCACGTCGCCGGCCTTGTAGTAATCAGGCTTTGGCTGGCTGTTCTTGAAGCCGCCGTGCAGCACGTTCAGCGCCTTCTGGTTCGCGGCGATGCCCGCAACGCCGAGGCCTCCGGTGATGTTCTCGGCCATGCTCAGCAATTGCTCCACCGCGGGATCCGGCGCTGCCGCCAGCCGCGCCTGGAACTGCCGTCCGAGTTGGCCAGCCATCGCGACCAGGCTTGCCTGAAATGCCACGGCTTTCTGATCGTCCGGGTTCTCGAACCAGGGCATCCACACCCGCTCCACCTCGATCTCAGCGAAAATGTCGGCACAGCTGCCGAAGCCCGAGATGTGATCGGCATGACGGTGCGTCATGATCACCAGCGCAAGGCGGTTGCCGCAATCCTTCGCCATCTGCATAACGGCCGCGCGCATGCTGCCGAGATCCTTGGCGTGAACGCCGCAATCGATCAGGATATGGCTGGCGCCGCCACCGGTCGGCACGCTGAGCAGGAAGAAGTCGCCGAAGCCGATGCGGTACATGCGCACGCGCAGGCCGCGGGCGGCCTGTGGCGCCGCGGCGGTTGGCGAGGGCGCGGCCTTGGCCGCGGGCGTCGTCCGCTTGCGGACAGATCCGCCGCTGCGGGCAGGCTTCCGCGTGCGCGGGGGGCTGGATGGTTCGGACCTCTGGCGACCAGGCATGTCAGACTCCCGCATGGAGCAGCGCGAAGTCCAGCCGGAAGCGCTTGTCCTCGTCATGTTCGGACGGCGTCGTGGTGGCGCGTCCGCTGCCGACGTAGAAATTGCGTACGCGTTCCTCGCGGTCGGGATGGTAGAGCTTGGGAATGACGAAGCGCACGCGCGGAGTGGGGCGCTTGTCATGCTCGGGTGGATCCTGCGCAATCAGCAGCGTGACGCCGTTGCGCAGCGGGAATGTGCCGGGGATGCCGTGGCCGAACGGGACGCGCATGGTCTGCACCAGCTCCACGATCATGCTGACATAGAGCTTGCCGTCTTTTCCGGTCGAGAACATCGGATGAAAGGAAGGGGCCTCGATCTTGGCGACCTTCGGATCGAAGCCGAGCTTGTCCGCTTTCTCGACGGCAAAGGCGCGCAGCACGTCGCCATTGTGGTCCTTCTCCGCCTTGGTGAGGCCGTTGGGATCACCGAAGATAAGGTCTTCTACCTCCAGCTTCCCGCGCACCACCTTCGGCCAGAACAGCGCCTCCTCGGAAAAGGCGCTTGCGTTCTCGGCGATGATGCCGCGCAGACGAAAGGCCTGCATCAAGGCGTCACGGATGTGGTCCGGGTCATCGGGTGTGTAGTCCAGATGTGCCGTGAGCAGCGCACGGAGGAAGTCGCCGAAGGTGATGTCGACCGGCGGGCAGTAGTCCAGCGCACGAGCGCAGATGGTGAAGAACTCCTCGGCCGTCCGGCTTGCCTCCATCGCCAGCCGGTTCGCGAGCGGCGCCGGCAGATCGGCCTTGTCGATATTTCCGCCGCCGGCTCGAAAGATCCGGAACAGGTCGAAGGTTCTGCGGCCGTAGACGGTGAAGTAGGCGTCGAAGACCGCGGCGACCAGTATCGAGCCGCGCTCATGCGGTTCGATCTTGGTCGAGATCTCCTTGGCCCCTTCGGG
The DNA here is from genome assembly GCF_032377575.1 of Bradyrhizobium sp. SZCCHNS2022. Taxonomy (NCBI): domain Bacteria; kingdom Pseudomonadati; phylum Pseudomonadota; class Alphaproteobacteria; order Hyphomicrobiales; family Nitrobacteraceae; genus Bradyrhizobium; species Bradyrhizobium sp. SZCCHNS2022. The sequence continues at coordinate 7,169,888 of NZ_JAUHHZ010000001.1, forward strand.
AGTCGCCGGCGTCATCAGGGCGCTGCGCAGGCAGGACTGTCGCCCTGCGGCTTCGCCGAACTGAGTGGCCAGCGCGATCAGCGGGTTTTCAGCGCTGAGCTGCGACTGGATTGCCGGCGTGGCCCCAGGCGCCAGTTCGGCGTCTCCCTTCAGCTTGAACTCGAACAGCTTGCCGCCGGTCTTCTGCAGCGTATCGACCAGCACCTCCTTATGCGAGAAATGCAGGAATAGCGCGGCGAGATCGGCGAATGCCTCGTGAAAGGCCGCCACGTCGACATTGGTCGGCTCCATGAAATGCTCGCGGATGCCGTCGACGATCGCGTGCGTGGTCTCGTGCACGATGATGTCGTGCGACAGGCAGGTGAACACGGTCTGGCCCGGCAGGTTGCGGCCTGGATTGGTGCGGCTGGCTTTGAAGTAGCCGAACAGGATGCCGTGCGCGTCCGGACTGTAGAAGGCATTCGCCTCGCACATGGCGTGCGGAAACAGGTTCAGTCGCCGGGAGGCGCCTCTGGGCGCGGGCGGTTGACTGCGGTCGAGCCGGGTCCGCCAGCGCACCCGGCGACCCAGGGCATATTCGAAGCGCTGCAGGGTCTCGCTCGCGACGGCATACACCATCTGCTGATGAAAGCGCGGGTCCGCCTCCGAGGGAAGCAGCCCGTGCGTCATCAGCAGTTTCGGATCGTCGAGATCGACCGGCTTGTAAAAGGTCTTCTGGCTGCCGTCGTAGTCGATCACCGCGAAGCGCTCGCCGACTGGACCGGCTGCGAGGTTCTCGTAGCGGACACGCGTGACCATCTGATTGCTGACGAACTTGCCGAGGCTCGGATCGAACGCATAGACGTTGAGCGGACGCTCCGAGGGAAAGGGGATTTCCGTCGTTGAGAAGATGTCCTCCGGCGTCTCGGCCTGCGCGGTGGTTGCTTCGCTCCTGGACGTGACGTCGTCGCATTTGAACCGCGATGGATAGGTCATCCTCACCTCTGCGGGACGCCCGCTAATGTTGGTTGGACACGAGGTCGCTCGCTCAGTAGGCACCCGGGAACGGGAAGCCGGTTGGATCGGCGATCTGAATTCCGAGCTTCTGTTGCAGCGCTGTGTCGATATGAGCGCGCAGCGCTGCGTCGCAGACCGCGTAGCCCCAGTTCATCAGCCGGTTCTGTAGGTCGTGCGGCATCTTCTCGAGCCGGGTCGGAATGGCCGCCAGCGCAGCGGGGTTTCGGTGCAGGCAGTCCAGCGGATCCGCGGCCAGCCCGTAGTCCGCGAAGCTGGTGCGGATGCCCCAGTAGGTGCCGGTGTGATCGCCCCGCCGATAGGCGTCGATCAACTGACGCTTGCGCAGGCTCCGGACCTGATTGTCGATGACGCCGAGGATGCGAACGGCATGGCGGGCCCAATCGTGATGCGGATCGTCCTCCGCAGCGATCTGCTGCCCGGCATCACTGACGAGCAGCGTCGAGAAGCGCTTCACGGTCTCGAGGCCCAGATTGTCGTAGACGCCGCCGTCGCTGAGCACGGCGCTCGTCGTATAAGGTGGATGATTGAGATCGGCGCCATCCACCTTCCGAACCGGCTGTCGGATCGGCAGCGTCAGCGGCGAAAGGATGGGAGGGAAAGCCGAGGAGGCAGCGACCGCAGTGGCAAGCGTCACGTCGGGTGCATCGACCAGCCCGACGCGATAATCGCCCATGTAACGACGCGAGAACCGCCATAGCACGGCGGACTGGACGTTGGTCGCGTTGATGACGAAGCGCGGCGCCTTGCCGCCGCCATCGTCTGGAAGGTCGGCGAGCTTCTTGCCGCCGAACAGAACGCCGTCATACGCGGCCGCCACACGATCGCTGATCGTACCGGGCAGCAGGATCCCGCCGATCACCGCGCCGACATCGACCGATGTGTCCGCCATCCTGCGAAGACCATCGACGATGATGGTGAGGTTGTCCGCCTTGCCCGCAGCGTCGAAACGAAGGTCCTTCCAACGCAGGCCGAGATAGGCGGCGGTGATCGAACCGCCGGACACGCTGGAAATGCGCTTGAGCCGGCTCAGCAGTCCGACTTCGTTGAGCCGCCACAGCGCGCCGATGTGAAACAGCATCGCGCGATAGCCGCCGCCGGACAGAGACAGCGTCACGCCGTCTTCGTGCTGCGCGCTTGCGGCTTCGAGGTCGGTCGGCTCGGTCGGCATGACGGTCCTCCCCTTTGCCGATAGGTCGGGGGGGACGGGCACACGTTCAACGGGACGACGAATTTTTTTGCATCCAGCACAAGCAAGCAACGGCGCCGGACTGCCGAGCCGGCAGGCTTACTGGTAGGGATTGTGCTCCGCGTTGGTCATGGTCTGGCGCACGCGGCGCAGGATGATGGGCGTGCCGTCGGAGACGAATTGCAGCTCGTAGGCGCGGCCGGACTCGTCCTTGGCGGAGCAGGTCACGCTCGTCACCTTGAGCATGGCGAAATTGCCGATCTGCCGGCACACGCCCGACGAGATCTGCGCTGCGGGCACCGGAATGCCGTCCACCTTCGGGCGGTGCTTCGAGTTCAACAGCATGCGATCGATCGGGAGCTCGTAGACGTTCTGGATCGATCGACGGCCGTTGATGCCGGAGAAGGCGATGATGTGGCTCTCGTCGGAGGGATCGTCGAGCGCGACGGTAAAATGCGCGCGGCCCTTTTCGCTGTGAAAGAATGCCACGGTCTTGCACGGGAATTCGCGGCCGTCGACCTTCACGGTGCGACAGGTGCCGGACATCAGCGCGTAGAGATCGATGTCGGGCTTGTCCTCGAGCGAGCCGGCGGCCGGAAGCGGCGGTTCGGCCAGACACGGCGTGCCGAGGCACAGACCGAACGCAACGGCGAGGAGACGGGAAAAATGCAGGGGCATCCGCGGGGTGAGCCTCGTGGGAATCATGTCTGCGCGGGAATTAGCGTTGTGTCAGCTTTGCGGCGAAAAGAGGCCCGACCAGCGCCGGCACGACCCGTCCGCTGCAGCGCGGGAATGGCCGTGCGCCGATCGATACCGCAAAAGCAATGGAAAGTTCCGCGCGCACCTTCTATGGGAAGAACATGGCCGGTCCCCGGCCCAACACAAGAACGATACGGAGGAGACTGATGATATTGTCGCGTCGCGGCATGCTTTCGGCCGCGCTCAGCGGAGCGGCGCTGGCGATCTCGGGGCAGGCGAAGGCGCAATCCTTCGCGTTCAAGCCGAACCAGCGCTATCCCGATCCCGCGGTCGAGATCCTCGATCCGAGCTTCGCCAAGTATCGCCTCTACAGCTCGACCGTCGAGCAGGTCGCCAGCGGCATGCGCTGGGCGGAGGGGCCGGTCTATTTTCCCGAAGAACGCTGTGTTCTGGTCAGCGACATCCCCAACAACCGGATCATGAAGTACAGCGAGGACGACGGCAGCTTCACCGTCGTCCGCAGCCCTTCGAACTACGCCAACGGCAACACGCGCGACCGCCAGGGGCGGCTCGTCAGCTGCGAACATTCGGTGACGCGCCGCATCACCCGGACGGAGAAGAACGGCACCGTGACCGTGCTCGCCGACAGCTTCGAAGGCAAGCGGCTGAACGCGCCGAACGACATCGTGGTGAAGTCGGACGACACGATCTGGTTCACCGATCCTCTGTTCGGCATCAATGGCAATTGGGAAGGCTTCAAGGCCAAATCCGAGCAGGCCGGCACCAACGTGTTCCGCATCGGCACCGACGGCAAGCTGACCGCCGTCATTACCGATCTCGTCAATCCGAACGGGCTCGCCTTTTCGCCGGACGAGAAGAAGCTCTACGTCGTGGAGTGGAAGGGCACGCCGAACCGCAGCATCTGGAGCTACGACGTCAATGCCGACGGCACGGTCGGCAACAAGACCAAGCTGATCGACGCCGCCGACCAGGGCTCGCTCGACGGTTTCCGCGTCGACCGTGACGGCAATCTCTGGTGCGGCTGGGGCTCGAACGGCGCGCTGGCGTCGGAGCCGGTCGACGTCAACGGCCGCAAGGTGTTTCCGCTCAAGGGCAAGCCGGAGGATCTCGATGGCGTCATGGTGTTCAACCCGCAGGGCAAGCCGATCGGCTTCATCCGGCTGCCCGAGCGCTGCGCCAATCTCACGTTCGGCGGGCCGAAGAACAACCGGCTCTACATGGCGGCGTCGCATTCGCTGTACGCGCTGTATGTCGAGACGGAAGGCGCGGTGTAGAACGGCGTCGGCGCTGCAGAGAATTCCGGAGCGAACCCCGGGGCGCTCCGGAACGATCTTCGATGGTGTCGCCTGCAGCGCCATTGGTCCCGACTATTTCCCCGCCTGCACCTTCTGCTTCCACAGCGCCCAGGCGCGGTCCATGATCACCATGTTGACGCCGTCGGCCTTGGCGGCTTCCTCGGCGCTGAGATAGGTCACGTCGGAGCCGAGCCCGAGCGCCTGCGCTTGCAGTCGGGCATTGACGTCGGTGTAGTAGGCGCGGAACACGGCCGCCTGCACGGCGGGGCCGACGGTGACGTCGCCATGGCCGCGCATCAGCACGACCGATTTGTCGCCGAGCGCGGCCGCGAGCGATTTGCCGATCGCGTTGTTACGCACCAGCATGTCGGTCGCGCCGAACTCCTTGCCGATGTCCCACACCGGCGCGCCTTCGCCGAGGAACGCGGCGTTGTGATAGAGCGGCTTCAGCGGCGTGCGGCTGACGCTGAAAGGAACGACGCCCGGTGAATGCGTGTGCACGACGGCGTTGACGTCGGCACGCGCCTTGTAGATCTCGGCATGGATGAAGCGTTCGAGGAAGACGGCGCGGTTCTTCGCGTCGACCGGCTCGCCGTTCTCGTCGAACTCCATGATGTCGGCGGCGGTGACCTGCGCCGGCGCAATCGAGCGCGCCATCAGGAAGTGGCGCGGATTGGCGGGACTGCGTGCGCTGACATGGCCGAAGGCATCGACGACACCGAGATCGGCGAGCACCCGGCTGCCGGTGGCGATGTCCTCGAGCAGTTCGCGCGGGACGCCGGGGATGGTGTCGTCGGCGCGGGAGGGGGCGGTCGAGAGGAGGAGGGTTGCTGCGGCGATTGCGGCGAAGCGGCTGAACTTGAACATCTGGCTCTTCCTCCCGGCCATTCGTTATCTAGGCTCGCTGCCTCAGCATACGCGTGATTGCGAGCGAAGCGAAGCAATCCAGGATGGTGGCCGGACCCCTGGATTGCTTCGCTTCGCTCGCAATGACGGGGATGGGTTCGAGCTTAGCAACTATCATGGCCGGGTCAGCGAGCGCCCCCTCAGGTCACCGGCGCCGGATTGAACAGCGTCAAATCATTGTGGATGCCCCAGCGGTCCGACCACGGCTTGGTGCGGCCGGAGGCGACGTCGAGGATCAGCTTGAACAACTCCCAGCCGGTCTCCTCGATGGTCATCTCGCCGGTGGCGATGCGGCCGGCGTCGAAGTCGATCAGGTCCTTCCAGCGCCGCGCCAGTTCGGTGCGGGTGGCGACCTTGATGACGGGCGCGGCCGCGAGGCCGTAGGGCGTGCCGCGGCCGGTCGTGAACACCTGCAAGGTCATTCCGGAGGCGAGTTGCAAGGTGCCGCAGATGAAGTCGGAGGCCGGCGTCGCCGCGAACAGCATGCCCTTCTGCTTGGCCTTCTCGCCCGGTGCCAGCACGCCGTGGATCGGTCCGGAGCCGGACTTCACGATCGAGCCGAGCGACTTCTCGACGATGTTGGCGAGGCCGCCCTTCTTGTTGCCCGGCGTCGTGTTGGCGCTGCGATCGGCACCGCCGCGTGCGAGATAGGAATCGTACCAATCCATCTCGCGGATCAGTGCGTGGCCGACCTCTTCGTTGATGGCGCGCCGCGTCAGCAACTGGATCGCATCGCGGACTTCGGTGACTTCCGAGAACATCACGGTGGCGCCGGCGCGGACCAAGAGATCAGCGGCGAAGCCGACGGCCGGATTGGCGGTGACGCCGGAGAACGCGTCGCTGCCGCCGCATTGCAGGCCGATGACGAGATCGGAGGCCGGGCAGGTCTGGCGCGTGCGCTTGTTGAGCTCGGCCAGGCGGCGATCGGCCTGGGTCATGATCGCGTCGACGATGGCGCCGAAGCCGTCGAAGGCCTCGTCCTGCATGCGCACGATCGAGTCTTCAGTGCCTTCCGGAAGCAGCCGCTCCGGCGCGAGCTTCTCGCAGCCGAGGCCGACCACCAGGATTTCGCCGCCGAAGTTTGGATTCAGCGCGAGGTTCTGAAGCGTGCGGATCGGCACCACGGCGTCGGGCGCCGTGATCGCGACGCCGCAACCATAGGCGTGGGTGAGCGCGACGACGTCGTCGACGTTGGGGTACTTCGGCAAGAGCTCGCTCTTGATGCGCTTGATCGCGAATTCGAGCGTGCCCTTCACGCATTGAACCGAGGTCGAGATGCCGAGCACGTTGCGGGTGCCGACCGAGCCGTCGGCGTTGCGATAGCCCTCGAAGGTGTAGCCCTCGAGCGGCGGCAGCGGTGCCGGCACGGCGGTTGAGATTTCCAGCTGGTCGAGGGCAGGGGCTTCGGGCATGTCGATGCGGGCTTCATCGACCCATTCGCCGGCTGCGATCGGCGACTTTGCGGTGCCGATGATCTCGCCGTAACGGACGATCGGCGCGCCCAGGGGAATGTCGACCAGCGCGGTCTTGTGGCCCTGCGGGACGAAGGTCTTCAGCGTCAGGCCGTCGGGAAGCTTGGTGCCGGCAGGCAGGCCGAAATCGTTCACCACGATCGCGACGTTGTCGCGCGCGTTGAGCTTGATGACCCGCGGCTCCTGGTTCACGACCTGCTGGTTCATGCTGGCTCCGTTTCGCTCCATAAGGTGGGCGACGCCCACGCATGGTGTCGTGTCCACCTGTTCGTTTTCTTCGTCCGTCGGTGGGCACGCTTAACATTGCTCACCGTACGATATTCGCGAGTCCGCATCGGCGGGCTCGGTGTACCTCGCCCCGCTTGCGGGGGGAGGTCGGATTGCATCGAAGATGCAATCCGGGTGAGGGGGTACAGGTCTCACCGCGAGCACTTCCCGTGCGGCTGCCCCTCACCCCGACCCTCTCCCCGTGAAGAACGGGGAGAGGGAGTGGACCGCGGATGCGGCCCGGCTGTTAGGTCACGATCGTCAGGCTCACACCGGGTAGGTGTAGGCCGTCTTCACCGTGGTGTAGAACTCGCGTGCGTAGGAGCCCTGCTCGCGGGCGCCGTAGCTCGAGCCTTTGCGGCCGCCGAACGGGACATGGTAGTCGACGCCGGCGGTCGGCAGGTTGACCATCACCATGCCGGCCTCGCTGTTGCGCTTGAAGTGCGAGGCGTATTTCAGGCTGGTGGTGCAGACGCCGGCGGCGAGGCCGAACTCGGTGTCGTTGGAGATCGCCAGTGCCTCGTCGTAGTTCTTGGCGCGGATGACGCAGGCCACCGGTCCAAAAATCTCCTCACGCGCGATGCGCATGTTGTTGTTGGCTTCGGTGAACAGCGCCGGCTGCATGTAGAAGCCGGGAGACTCGCGGTTCAAGAGCTCGCCGCCCCAGGCCAGCTTGGCGCCTTCGTCCTGGCCGATCTTGAGATAGCGCTGGTCCTGCTCGAGCTGGTTGCTATCGACGACCGGACCGATATGCGTGCCCTGCTTGACGGCGTCGTCGACGACGAGGCCCTTCAGACGTTCGGTCAGTGCTTCGACGAACTTGTCGTGGATGCCCTCGGTGACGATCAGGCGCGAGGACGCCGTGCAGCGCTGGCCGGTCGAGAAATAGGCGCCGTTGGCGGCGGCTTCGACGGCGACCTTGACGTCGGCGTCATCGAGCACGACCAGCGGATTCTTGCCGCCCATCTCGAGCTGGAACTTCTTCATCGGGTTCGACAGCACGCAAGCCTGCGCGATCTTGCGGCCCGTGCCCACCGAACCTGTGAAGGAGATCGCGGCAACGTCCGGGTGCTCGAGCAGGGTCTGGCCGACCACCGAGCCGGAGCCGACGACGAGGTTGAACACGCCGGCGGGAATGCCGGAGCGCGCGATGATCTCGGAGAGCGCATGCGCAGAGCCGGGCACCAGCTCAGCCGGCTTGAACACGACAGTGTTGCCGTAACAGAGCGCGGGCGCGATCTTCCAGGCGGGGATGGCGATCGGGAAATTCCAGGGCGTGATCATGCCGACCACGCCGACCGCCTCGCGGGTGATCTCGACGTCGAGGCCCGGACGCACCGAGGCGCCCTTCTCGCCGGTCAGGCGCAGCGCCTCGCCGGCGAAGAACGCAAAAATCTGGCCGGCGCGGGCGACCTCGCCGATGCCTTCCGGCAGGGTCTTGCCTTCCTCGCGGGCGAGCAAGCGGCCGAGTTCCTCCTTGCGCGACAGGATCTCCGCCGAGATCTTGTTCAGCGCGTCATAGCGCTCCTGCGGGGTCGAGCGCGACCAGGCGGGGAAAGCGGCCTTGGCGGCGGCGATCGCCTTCTCGGTCTGCGCCTTGTCGGCCTTGGCGTATTCGCCGACGACGTCGTTGGTGTTCGAGGGATTGATGTTGCGGGTCACCCCGCTGCCGTCGACCCACTCGCCGGCAATGAAATTCTTGAGGATCGCGTTCATGTTGTTCTCCAGACTTTGCGCGATTGCTCGGACAATCTAACCGATCGCCCCCGTCATCGCACGAGACAGGGGCGCTTGTCGTCGAAGGTCCAGCCGGGGATCAGATACTGCATTGCGACGGCGTCGTCGCGTGCGCCGAGCCCGTGGCTCTTGTACAGCGCGTTGGCCTTTTCGATGGCGTCGCGGTCGACCTCGATGCCGAGCCCGGGTTGCTCCGGGACCGCGATCCGGCCGCCCTTGATCTGCAGCGGCGCCTTGGTCAGCGCCTGGCCGTCCTGCCAGATCCAGTGGGTGTCGATCGCGGTGACCTTGCCCGGGGCGGCCGCGGCGACGTGGGTGAACATCGCCAGCGAAATGTCGAAATGGTTGTTGGAGTGCGAGCCCCAGGTCAGGCCGTTGTCCTTGCAGGTCTGGGCGACACGCACCGAACCCTGCATGGTCCAGAAATGGGGGTCGGCCAGGGGAATGTCGACCGCGCCGAGCCGCAGCGCATGGCTGAGCTGCCGCCAGTCGGTGGCGATCATGTTGGTCGCCGTCGGCAGGCCCGTGGCGCGGCGGAACTCCGCCATGATCTCGCGGCCGGAGAAGCCGGCCTCGGCGCCGCAGGGGTCCTCGGCATAAGCGAGGATGCCGTGCATGTCCTTGCACAGCCGGATCGCCTCATCGAGCGACCAGGCGCCATTCGGATCGAGCGTGACGCGCGCCTGTGGAAAGCGCTTGGCGATGGCGGTCACCGCCTCGATCTCGGCCTCGCCCTTGAGCACGCCGCCCTTGAGCTTGAAGTCGGCAAAGCCGTAGGCGTCGTGGGTGGCCTCGGCGAGCCGCACCACAGCTTCGGGCGTCATCGCCTCCTGATGTCGCAGCGTATACCAGCCCTCATTCTCGCCCTCGCCCGTGGCGTAGGGCAGGTCGGTCTTCCTGCGGTCGCCGACGAAGAACAGATAGCCGAGCGCCTCCACCGACGTGCGCTGCTGGCCCTCGCCGAGCAGCGCCGCGACGGGCAGGCCGAGATGCTGGCCGAGCAGGTCGAGAACAGCGGATTCGACGGCTGTCACGGCGTGGATCATCACGCGCAGGTCGAAGGTCTGCTTGCCGCGTCCCCCGGCATCACGGTCCGCGAACGTGGTGCGCATGGTGGCGAGGATGGTGTTGCAGGCGCCGATGCTCTGGCCAACGATCAGGCTCTTCGCATCCTCTAAGGTCTGCCGGATCTTCTCGCCGCCCGGCACCTCGCCGACGCCGGTATGGCCGGAATTGTCGGTCAGAATGACGAGGTTGCGGGTGAAGAACGGTCCATGCGCGCCCGAGAGATTGAGCAGCATGCTGTCACGGCCCGCGACCGGAATGACCTCCATGCCGGTGACGACCGGCGCGCCGGAAATTCTGGTGCTGGTGGCGTCGTGACTCATCATGCTCCTCCGTCGTCGTCTCGTTTTTTCGCTGTCATTCCGGGGCAGCCCGTCAGGGCTGAACCCGGAATCCAGGGATTGGCTTGCGCCGCATCTTGTCCTTCACTTCGAGATTCCGGGTTCAAGGCCTTGCGGCCTTGCCCCGGAATGACGGCTAGATCACTCCGCTGCCTGGCTCACCGCCGCTTTTGGCAGCGCCTTCACCAGCGCGGTCAACTCAGTCATCTCGGCCTCGGTGAGGTCGGTCAGCGGCAGGCGGACCGGGCCGGAATCGCGGCCGATCACCTTCATGCCGGCCTTGATGATCGAGACCGCGTAGCCCTTCTTGCGGTTGCGTATCGCGATCAGCGGCAAAATGAAATCCTTCAATCCGGCATGGATGGTGGCATGGTCGCGCTTGCGCACTGCGGCATAGAAGTTGGTGGCGAACTCCGGCACGAAGTTGAACACCGCCGAGGAGTAGGTGGTCACGCCCATGTCGAGATAGGGCAGGGCGAAGGTCTCGGCGGTCGGCAGGCCGCCGATATAGGTCAGGCGGTCGCCCATCTTGCTGTAGACGCGGGTCATCAGCTCGATGTCGCCGATGCCGTCCTTGTAGCCGACCAGGTTCGGGCAGCGCTCGCACAGCCGCGCCAGGGTGTCCGGCTGCAGGATGGCGTTGTCGCGATTGTAGACGATGACGCCGATCTTCACCGATTTGCAGATCGCCTCGACATGGGCGGCGAGGCCCTCCTGCTCGGCATGCATCAGATAGGGCGGCAGCAGCAGCAGGCCGTCGGCGCCGGCCTTCTCCGCGCCAACAGCGATCTCGCGCGCGATCGCGGTGCCGTAGCCGGTGCCTGCCAGCACGGGCACGCGGCCGCGGGTCTCCTCGACCGCGACCTTGACCACCTCGGGCACCTCGGCCGCGGTGAGCGAGAAGAACTCGCCGGTGCCGCCGGCGGCGAACAGGCCCGCGACCTCGTAGCCGCACAGCCAGTCCATGTTGGCGCGATAGGTGGCCTCGTCGAACGAATAGTCGGCCTTGAACGGCGTCACGGGAAAGGAGAGCAGGCCGCTGCCGATCTTCGCAGCCATTTCCTTCGGGGTCATCTTGCTCATCGCGCGGGTCCTTCACGAATGTCCTTGGGAACGGACGCGGCAGGCGCCGGCGCGCATTCCCCCGGCGATGTCGTAGGACCAAGTTCGATGCCGGTCCAAGCTAATGACGGTATCGATTGATACGGATCGGATATCAATCCTCGGCCTGCTGGACAGCCAGGTTGCCGGCGAGATCGACCAGCGCCGGCAGCAGCGGATTGTCGTGATCGCGCCGCCAGACCAGGAACAGCTCGGCCGGCGTCGGGTTGCGCAGCTTCAGCGGACGCAGTCTGACGTCGGCGATCTTCAGGCTGGAGGCGGCTTCCGGCACGATGGCCAGGCCGAGGCCCGCGCGCACCATGGCCAGGATGGAGTGAATCTGGCTGAGGTGCTGGACGTAGCGCGGGAGCACCTCGGCGCGCATGAATTGCGACACCAGCAAATCGTGGAAATAGCGCGCCTCGGTCTGCGAATACATGACGAACGGCTGGCCGTCGAAATCGCGGATCGACACGCTCTCGGCGGAGGCGAGGCGGTGCCGGCGCGGCAGCGCGGCACAGAGCGGCTCGGCGACGACGCGGCGGGTGGCGAATTCGGGGCGCGCGATCGGGGGACGCAGCAGGCCGGCGTCGATCTGGCCGGAGGCCAGCGCCTCGATCTGGTCGCCGGAGACCATCTCCTTCAGCGACAGATCGGCCTCGGGCAGCTCGCTGCGGCAGGCGGCGACGAGGTGGGGCAGGAAACTGTAGGCGGCCGCCGCCGTGAAGCCGATCTTGAGCGAGCCGCTCTTGCCGCTGGCGATGCGCTGCGCCACCTGCGCCGCGCTCTCGGCCATCTTCAGGATGCGCCGCGCCTCCGGGAGGAAGCTGCGCCCGGCCGGCGTCAGCTTCACCGAGCGGCTGGTGCGCTCGAGCAGCACCGCGTCGATGATGTGCTCCAGCACCTGGATCTGCCGCGACAGCGGCGGCTGCGTCATGTTCAGACGGACGGCGGCGCGGCCGAAATGCAGCTCCTCGGCCACGGTGACGAAGCAGCGCAGCTGGTTGAGGTCGAACATCGATGCATCCGAGGTATGAATGGGGTGGGTAATGTGGATGTAGTAGCATCGATCGGGTAGGGTGGGAACGGCAGCGAAAGGCGGTCTTGATATGGCCCGGCTGCAACAGCATCCACCGCCGTCGTCCCGGCGAAAGCCGGGACCCATAACCACAGGGGGTGGTTTGAGGCAGGCTGGTCATGATCAGCTCGCGCCTCACACCTGCTGCGGCGTATGGATCCCGGATCGGCGCCTCGCCGCGCTGGCGCGCGTCAAGGCTTGTCCGGGATGACGCCGGAGAGCGTGGCGGGTTCACGGTTCAAACAGCTAAGGGCAGGTGAGAGACACGTCCTCGCGTTCCCGCGGCACATCATGCCCGAGTCTTGCGATCAGTCCGTCCCTCGCAAACAGTGCAGAGGGCGCAGGGAATGCCGGGTGACAGCCTCACCCATGGCCCGCCTGCGAAAAAATGCAGGCGGCAGGTACCACAGGCAAAGCCGAACACGCCGGCATTCCCTGCGCGATGGTCTTCACGCTTATACGCAGTCTCCCTGGTGCGCCGGCTTGTTGGCCACCATGCCGCGACAAGGCTTGCGCCTTGCGCTGTCGACACCAGCTTCGGGGTGTCAGGACGCTGCGACTTCACGTCCGCGATCGATCGTTCGTCCGCGCCCTCGTTGCCGAAGACGCTGCGATCCCTTGCGGCCACCGCATCCCCGCCTCGCGTGTCGTGACGATCGCGCGCAACGCCCCTCTGCGGTGAGGCGGGATGGCGACAAACAATCACGAATTCCGTAAAAGCGCAAGAGATTTATTTTTTTTAGAAGTCTGGCCGACCCGCCCCGCGAAGGGTTCGAGTGATCCGCGGGCTCTCTCCTCCGTCATTCCGGGGCGCGCGCAGCGCGAGCCCGGAATCCATCGTGCGGCAGAACGTGCGGCGAAATGGATTCCGGGCTCGCGCTGCGCGCGCCCCGGAATGACCGCGGAGTTTGAGGCGCTGACTGCGCTCCCTATCGGCAATGAAGACGCGCAAAAAAAAACGGCGGCCCGAGGCCGCCGTTCAAGTCGAGACCACGCAAGGGGGCGTGGTGCTCAGGAGGCTCGGAGTTCGACGCGCTGGATGCGGCCGACGATGAAGAGATAGGCGAAGGCTGCCACCAGCGCGTTGAGGCCGACGAACACCAGCGCGCCGTTGAACGAGCCGGTGGCCGACAGGATGTAGCCGATCACGATCGGCGTGGTGATGCTGGAGAGGTTGCCGAAGGTGTTGAACAGCCCGCCGGAGACGCCGCCGGCCTCCTTTGGCGAGGTGTCGGAGACCACCGCCCAGCCGAGCGCGCCGATGCCTTTGCCGAAGAAGGCGAGCGCCATCAGGCCGACCACGAGCGCCTGGCCGTCGACATAGTTGCAGCCGATGATCGCCATCGAGAGCAGCATGCCGCCGACGATCGGGATCTTGCGTGCCAGGGTCAGCGATCCCGTCTTGCGCAGGATGGCGTCGGAAATGAAGCCGCCGAGCACGCCGCCGATGAAGCCGCACAGCGCGGGCAGCGTGGCGACGAAGCCCGCCTGCAGGATCGACAGGCCACGCTCCTTGACCAGGTAGACCGGAAACCAGGTCAGGAAGAAATAGGTCAACGTGTTGATGCAGTACTGGCCGATATAGACGCCGAGCATCATCCGGTTCGACAACAGCTGTCCGACATGCGACCAGGTCGGGCCGCCGGTTGCAGCCTTGCCCTCGCGCGCGCCTTCCATGTCGACCAGCGCGCCGCCGTCCTTGATGTAGTCGAGCTCGGCCTGGTTGACATCAGGATGCTCCTTCGGGCCGTACATGGTCTTGATCCAGACCAGTCCCATGATGACGCCGAGCGCGCCCATGACCGTAAAGACGTGGCGCCAGCCGAATTGATGCGCGATCCAGCCCATCAGCGGCGCGAAGATCACCGTCGCGAAATATTGCCCGGAGTTGAAGAAGGCCGAGGCGGTGCCGCGCTCGCTGCTCGGAAACCAGGAGGCGACGATGCGGGCATTGGCCGGGAAGCTCGGCGCCTCGGCGAGGCCGACCAGGAAGCGCAGTGCGAACAGCGCGGTGACGGCGGCGGCGCCGGAGAAGAAGCCGATCCAGCCCTGCATCATGGTGAAGAGGGACCAGACGACGATGCTGCATGCATAGACCCAGCGCGAGCCGAAGCGGTCGAGCAGCCAGCCGCCCGGCACCTGCGCGAGCACATAGGACCAGCCGAAGGCCGAAAACACATAGCCCATCGCGACCGAATCGAGGTGCAACTCCTTGGAAAGCGCGGGCCCTGCAATCGACAGCGTGGCGCGGTCGGCGTAGTTCACGGTGGTGACCAGGAATAGCATGGTCACGATGAACAGCCGCACGCGCGATCGGCGCAATTCGGCCGTGGTTACGATTGCGCTCATGCGCACCACCTCTCTTGTACGTTCCTCGCGGATTGTCCTAGAGGAGATGCAGGGTTGCGGTCCAAACCGAAGCCTGTATCGATCGATGCGAATTTTGGATCGATGCCGGCCTCTGCATGCGGCGGCCGGCAAATCGCGGTTGCGACGTCCGGCCTTTCTCTGCCGCGCCATGCATGAGCTGATCAGGCTTGCACGCTGAGGTTTTGCCGAGGTCTCGGCGCATTTGCGATGATCGCTGCCGCAACCGGCCGAATGGCAGGTGGAGTTCTCCTCACATCCACCGCGCCCCATGCGCCGGATCGCCTTGATCCCGGCGAACTCGCTGCTGACAACATACGAAGCGCAGCGATCCGTTCCGCCCGCTGGGAATTGCGCGCCCGGAACGATGGAGATGCAAACCATCTGTGCTTGTATCCACCGCTGCTGCATGCACAATCGCTTGCGCAAAGCGAACAGGAGCCACGACGCGTGAAGGCCGTCTACACCGAGCTGCACCGCAGCCACGATCCGCAATTCTATCTGGTGCGCGGCGTGGTCAAGCGCACCACCGAGCAGCCCGAGCGGGCGGATCGTCTGCTTGCGGGAGTCAAGGCCGGCAATCACGAATTGGTGGCACCGACGCTGTTCGGCCAGGAGGCCCGCGCGCGCGTGCACAGCCCGGAATATCTCAACTTCCTGGAGGAGGCCTGGGACGCCTGGGCCGCGCTCGGCGACGCCGGCGCGGAGATGATTCCGAACATTCACCCGGTGCGCAACGCGGCGACCTATCCCAGTCACATCGTCGGACGGCTGGGCTGGCACACCACCGACACGTCGGCGCCGATCGGGCCGGGGACATGGGCCGGCGCCTGCGCCGCCACGGATGTCGCCGCGACCGCGGCCCAGCTGCTGCTCGATGGCGAGGATGCGGCCTATGCCTTGTGCCGGCCTCCCGGGCACCATGCCTATCGCGACATCGCGTCCGGCTTCTGCTTCATGAACAATTCGGCCATCGCGGCGGCGCATCTGCGTCAGCGCCACGAGCGCGTCGCGATCCTCGATGTCGACGTCCATCACGGAAACGGTACGCAGGGCATCTTCTACGATCGCTCCGACGTGCTCACCATTTCGATCCATGCGGACCCGACGCACTATTACCCGTTCGTGTGGGGCTATGCGCATGAGCGCGGCGCCGGCGCAGGCCTGGGCGCGAACCTCAACATTCCCTTGGCCCTGAAGAGCGGCGACGACACCTACCTCAAGGCCTTCGAGACCGCGGCGAAGACCATCCATGCCTTCGCGCCCGGCGCGCTGGTCGTGGCGCTCGGCCTCGATGCCTCCGAGCACGATCCGCTCAAGGGCCTCTCGGTGACGACGCCGGGCTTCCGCCGCATCGGCGGCGCTATCGCGCGGCTCGGCCTGCCCACGGTGTTCGTGCAGGAAGGCGGCTATCTCTCCGATATTCTCGGCCAGAACCTGACCGCGGTGCTCGGCGGGTTCGAAGCGGCGCGATAAGCGTCGTGTTACCAGCTCACCGCCATGAGCCCGCGAAGCTACGGGGGGTGATCGGGACGTCGGCAGCCGCCCGGAGTTCCACGGATGGCGAAAGTACAGACTTCCTTAAGGTGGTCCATCGCGACAATGCGGCGCGTTCTGGCCATGGGGCCGCTTCAACGGAGAATGCGGACATGCAGATGCCGATGGCGCTCGGGTTGCGATGGATGGGCGGCGGCGCCGCCGGGACTGATCGGTGAATCGTGGCCGACATCATCAAATTCCCGACGGTGCTGCGCGCCGCGCAGGCGGACATCGCGCTCGCTGCGTCGGTCGGGATCCAGCTGGTGCAGCTCAAGCGCACGCTGGAATCGTGGCGGCAGATTCTGCACCGGCTGGATCAGCTGGCGCAGCCTGACGACGCCGGCCAGCTGAGCGAGCAGTCGCGGCATATCCGCGAGCTGATGGCCGACGCCGAACGCGCCATCGCCCATTTCCAGGCTTGCGAGGGCGCGGCCTCCGACGGGAATCGCGCTCCGGACTAACTCGCCAGCGCCTGCGGCGCCGGCGATGCCAGCTCCCGCTCTGCCGTGCGGACGATATCCATCGTGCGCACGACGCTGGCCGGATTGACGCTGATGGAGTCGATGCCGAGCCCGGCGAGATAGCGCGCGACCTCCGGATAATTGGCCGGCGCCTCGCCGCAGATGCCGACATGGCGGTGGTTGCGATGCGCGCCTTCGACCGCGAGCTTCAGCATCGCCAGCAGGCCGGGATCGCGCTCGTCGAAGTCGAACGCGACGATGTCGGAATCGCGATCGACGCCGAGCGTGAGCTGGGTGAGATCGTTGGAGCCGATCGAGAAGCCGTCGAAATGCCTTGCGAACTCGTCGATCAGGATCACGTTGTTCGGGATCTCGCACATCATGTAGATCTCCAGTCCGTTCTCGCCGCGGACCAGGCCGTGTCCGGCCATCGCCGCGATCACCTTGCGCGCCTCCTCGACGCGGCGGCAGAACGGGATCATGATCTTCAGGTTGGACAGGCCCATCCCGTCGCGCACGCGCTTCAAGGCCGCGCATTCCAGCGCGAAGCCGGCGGCATAGGCCGGATGTGCGTAGCGCGAGGCGCCGCGGAAGCCGAGCATGGGGTTCTCTTCCTTGGGCTCGAAGTCGCGGCCACCGATCAGGCTGGCATATTCGTTGGTCTTGAAATCGGACAGGCGCACGATCACCGCACGCGGGTAGAACGCGGCGGCGATGGTGCCGACGCCCTCCGACAGCCGTTCGACGAAGAAGTCGGCGGGCTTCCTGTAGCGCGCGGTCAGGCGCTTGATGGTCGCGCGGTCCTTTGCCGAATTCACCTTGTCAGGCGCGGCCAGCGCCATCGGATGAATGCCGATCGACTGGTTGATGATGAACTCCATGCGCGCCAGACCGACGCCGTCGTTCGGCAGCAGCGCGGTCTTGAAGGCAAGCTCGGGATTGCCGAGATTGACCATGATCTCGGTCCGCGGCTTGTCGAGCTCGTCGATCGCGAGGCGCTCGACCTCGAACGGCAGGGCGCCGTCATAGACGTGGCCGACATCGCCTTCGGCGCAACAGACCGTGACGGTCGTTCCGGTCTTTGCGCGCTTGCTGAAGTCTTCGGTTCCGACCACCGCGGGAACGCCGAGCTCGCGGGCGATGATCGCGGCATGACAGGTGCGTCCGCCATGATCGGTGACGATCGCGGCGGCCGTCTTCATGACAGGCTCCCAGTCCGGGCTGGTCGAGGCCGCCACCAGCACCTCGCCGGGCCGGAAGGCGCTCAGATCCTTGGCCGTGCGGATCAGGCGGATCTTGCCGGCGGCGATCTTTTCGCCGACGGCGCGGCCGGTCGCCAGCACCTTGCCGGTCTTCTTCAGCGCGAAGGTCTCGATCGCCTCCGGCCGCCGCTGCGACGCCACCGTCTCGGGGCGCGCCTGGATGATGTAGAGCGCGCCGTCGCGGCCGTCCTTGGCCCATTCGATATCCATCGGGGTCGGCCGGCCCGCCTTCTGCGAGTAGTGCTGCTCGACCGTGATGGTGGCCTGCGCCAGCTCCAGCACGTCGGAATCACCGATGCAGAATTTGGCCCGGTCGGCCGGCGGCGTCGCCTCCGTGCGCGTCGGCGCGCCGCGCGCGCGCGCCTTGGCGTAGACCATGCGCTTGTCCTTGGCGCCGAGCCGGCGCGACAGCACGCTGCGAAAGCCCGCGGCGAAGGTCGGCTTGTGGACGTAGAACTCGTCCGGGTCGACCGTGCCCTGCACGATGGTCTCGCCGAGACCATAGACGCCGGTGATGAAGGCGACGTCGCGAAAGCCGCTCTCGGTGTCGAGCGAGAACATCACGCCGCTGGCCGCGAGATCCGAACGCACCATCTTCATGACCGCGACCGACAGCGCGACCTTGTCGTGCGCAAAGCCGTTGTCGATGCGGTAGGAGATCGCGCGATCCGTGTAGAGCGAGGCGAAGCAGCGGCGACAGGTCTCGAACAGATCCTTCGGCCCGCGGATGTTAAGGAAGCTCTCGTGCTGACCCGCGAAGCTGGCATTCGGCAGGTCCTCGGCCGTGGCCGAGCTGCGCACCGCGACGGCGACGCCGCGGCCATATTCCTGCTCCAGCTGCTTGTAGGCCTTGGTGACCTCGCGCCGCAGGTCGTCGCGGTCGGTCGCCGCGAACACGATCGCGCGGGCCTTCGCCGCGCGCCTGGCGAGATCGGCGATGCGGCGCTTGTCGAGGCCGTCGAGCAGCTTGCGCAGCTCGTCGTCGGCGCCGGTTGCGCGCAGCGCGTCGCGATAGCTCGCGGCCGTCAGCGCGAAGCCGTTGGGCACCCGCACGCCCTGCGGTGCCAGCGCCGAATAGAGCTCGCCGAGCGAGGCGGTCTTGCCGCCGACCTCCGGCACGTCCTCGATGCGAAGGTCCTTGAACCAGCGGATGTAGCCGGATGCCGTCATGACGTGTCTCCCGCACTGCAAAGCTCAGTTTGTCCTGCCGCGCGGCGCCGGCCTTGCGCAAGATCAAGCGGGATGGGGCCGCGGCTCCTTAGATGATTCCATGACAGAAGTTCCCCAGCGGCAACCGTTCGCTGCCGATGAACCCGACGATCTCCGACCCGCTGACATGGCCGACGACGAGAACGAGGACGGCGATCGGCAGTGGTCGCGCTTCTGGCTGACCGCGCGGAACTTCTGGCGCGGATGGGCGGCCTGGCGCGTGTGGCTGCTGTGCGCGGTGCTGGTCGGCATCGTCGTGCTGCAGCTCTATGTCCAGTTTCGCTTCAACTATTGGAACAGGGATTTCTTCGACGCGCTGGAGAGCCGCGATCCGGCGCGGCTGCGTCACCAGGCGATTCTGCTCGTCCCGTTATGTGCCGCGAGCGTCGTGCTGGCGGTCGCCTCGGTGTGGGGCCGCATGGCAATGCAGCGCAACTGGCGGCAATGGATGGCGGCCAAGGTGATCGACTATTGGGTCGAGAACGACCGCTACGCGCGGCTCGCCACGGTGCAGGGGGGGCAGAAGATTCCCGAATACCGGATCGCCGAGGACGTCCGCATCGCCACCGACGCGCCGGTCGATTTCGCCGTCAACCTGATCTCGTCGGTGCTGACCGCGATCATCTTCGTGCAGGTGCTGTGGCAGGTCGGCGGCCCCATCGGCTTTGCGGTCGCGGGAATCCAGCTGTGGATTCCCGGCTATCTGGTGGTCAGCGTCGCCGTCTATTCCGGGCTCGTCACCGGCGCGATGCTGTGGGTCGGCCGGCCCCTGACGCACGTCATCCAGGTCAAGAATCAGGCCGAGTCGGAGCTGATCACGGCGGCGCATCTGCTGCGCGACATCGGCGAGGGCGTCACGTCGAAGCGGGAGGAGCGCAGCGTCATCGCCGGGCTGTGGCTGGCGCTCGATCGCGCCATCCGGCAGTGGAAGCGGCTGTGCTGGCAGCTCATGCGCACGACCCTGGTCTCGCACACCAACAGCCTGCTCGCGCCGATCATCGGTCTCGTGCTGTGCGCGCCGAAATTCCTCGGCGGCGAGATGACGCTCGGCGAGCTGACGCAGGCTGCGGCCGCGTTCACGCTGGTGCAGGGCTCGTTCAACTGGCTGGTCGACAATTACAGCCGGGTCGCCGACTGGATGTCGTCGCTGGAGCGCGTCGGCGGCCTGCTGCTGTCGCTCGACCGGCTCAACGGGGATGTGGAGACGGAGGTCACGCCGTCTCGAGCCGCACGTCAGCCAGCAGACGGCTGACATCGGCGGGGTCGCACAGCGCCGTCCCAGTGCGCAGCAGCGCGGCGGCCCCGGCGGCGACGGCGAAGCGAAACGCGTCCTCGAGCGGCTCGCTCGCGGCAAGCTTCGCCACCAGCGCGCCGAGAAAGCTGTCGCCGGCGCCGACGGCATTGACCGGCACCATCGTCAGCGGCTGGGCACGCAGCACGCGCTCGGGCGTGACGAGCAGCGCGCCGAGATGACCCATGGTCAGGGCGATCATTCCGACCTTGCCGTTCATGATCAGGACGCGGGCGGCCTGTTCCCATGCGGTCGCGTCCGACGGCTCGCCGCCGACGAGGTCGCGCATCTCGTGCAGCGACGGCTTGATCAGGTCGACCCCGCCGGCAACGGCCGCGGCCAGCGCCGGGCCCGACGTATCCAGGATGAATTGCGCGCCGCGCGTTCGTGCGACCGCGGCCAAGCGGGCGTAGTAGTCGGTCGGCACGCCGCGCGGCAGGCTGCCGCTGCCGACCACGAAGCGCGGAAACGGATCGAGTCCGCCGAGCAGCGCGAGACCCGCCTGCCACTCGGGCTCGGTCAGCGCAGGCCCGGGCAGGATGAAGCGATAGGGCTGGCCGGTCGCGCGCTCCTGGACGAAGAAGTCCTCGCGCGTGTCCTCGGCCGTGGTCCAGGTCAGGCTGCTGACGCCTTCCGTGTCGACGAGCTGCCTCAGCAGCACGCCGGTCGGTCCGCCCACCGGATAGAGCGCGGCGACATCGCCGCCGAGACGGGTGATGACGCGGGCGACGTTGATGCCGCCGCCGCCGGGATCACGCCGCTGCGTCGTGCCGCGCAGCTTGGCCACCGGCACGATTCGCTCGACGGTCGTCGAGACGTCGACGGCCGGGTTCGGCGTGATCGTGACGATGTCGCTCATGGG
Organism: Bradyrhizobium sp. SZCCHNS2022; assembly: GCF_032377575.1. Taxonomy (NCBI): domain Bacteria; kingdom Pseudomonadati; phylum Pseudomonadota; class Alphaproteobacteria; order Hyphomicrobiales; family Nitrobacteraceae; genus Bradyrhizobium; species Bradyrhizobium sp. SZCCHNS2022. The sequence goes on from NZ_JAUHHZ010000001.1 coordinate 7,191,064, forward strand.
ATGTCAGTGCGCGGACGCGCCGCCGCTCGCGGTGATGCCGGACTCATGGAACGATTTGAGGCCGAGGAAGCTGATGTCGGGCTTGGTGACGAGATGCACGGGGATCGGCCGCAGATAGCTGTCATAGCGCCCCTTGCTCTCGAACTGCCTGCGGAAATCGGATTTTGCAAAATAATCCGGAAAACGCGGCGGGATGCCGCCGGCGATGTAGACGCCGCCACGGGCGCAGAAGGTCAGCGCGAGATTGCCGGCGACGGCACCGAGCCAGGCGCAGAACATGTCGAGCGTGGCGCGGCAGGTGGCGCAGCTGCCGTCGAGCGCGGCGTGGGTGATCGCGGCAGCATCGCGCGATGGCACCGTGACGCCGTCGGCGGCGGCGACCGCCCGGTAGACGTTCTCGAGCCCCATGCCGGACAAGGCGCGCTCGATCGAGACATGGCCGAAGCGCTCGCGCATCTTCGCCAGCACCAGAGCCTCGCGTTCCGTCGTCGCCGGCAGGGTCGCGTGGCCTGCCTCGGTGACGGCCACCGTGGGGCGGCCGTCGCCGGGCAGATAGCAGGCCGCACCAAAACCGGTGCCCGGGCCGATCACCAGCATCGGCGCGCCGTCGACAGCCGCGCTGCCGCCGAGCGGAAACAGATCGTCCGGATGCAGCGCGGGCAGGGACCAGCCCACCGCCTCGAAATCGTTGAGGAGCTTTGCCGAGCGCAGATTGAACCGGGCGGCCAGCTCGGCGCCGTCGATGACCCAGGTCGAGTTGGTCAGCATGCCGCGATTGCGCTCGATCGGGCCGGCGATGTCGAGCACGGCCGTGGACGGCGCGCCGCCGGCCGCGTTGCGCGCCAGGAAATCGGCGATCGCGTCGGTGATGGTCGGGAAGTCCGCGACCTTCAGGTGCGCGACGTCTCCGATCGTGCTGCCGTCGAGCAGCGCGAAGCGCGCATTGGTGCCGCCGATGTCTCCCAGAAGAACGCGATCGCTCATTCCTTTAGCCGCTTTCCGTCCATTTGTGCGGCTCGGCAGCGTGCGCCAGGGCCCGCCGAGCCGCAATCATCTCCGCATACCATCGCGCCGATGCCTTGGGAATGCGGCGCTGCGTGGCGTGGTCGACATAGACAATGCCGAAACGCTGCGAATAGCCTGCCCCCCATTCAAAATTATCCAAGAGCGACCACACGAAATAGCCGCGCACGTCGGCGCCCGCTCGGATCGCCTGTTCCATGGCCGCCGTATAGGCCTTGAGGTAGCTGGTCCGGTCGTCGTCCTGGATGTGGCCGGAGGCATCGATCACGTCGTTCGCCGCGGTGCCGTTCTCCAGCACGTAGATCGGCAGGTGGAACCGCTGGTGGATGTCCAGCAGCGTGTCGCGGAACGCCTCGGGCACGACCGGCCAGCCGATCGTGCTGCGCGGCACGGTCTCCGGCGCCGGGCCGAAGCTGGCGCCGATCAGGTTGGTGCCGTCCCTGACGTAATGCGGCGAGTAGTGATTGAGCCCGAACCAGTCGACCGGCCGGGCGATCTGCGCCATGTCGCCGGGCGCGATATAAGGCGAAATCGCGTCGAGCAGCTCCGGCGGGTAGCTGGCAAAGGCTTGCGGGACTGGAAAGGCGTCGTTCCAATAGGCCGCGAGCCGCAGGGCCGCCGCAGCGTCGGTGGGACTGCTCGTGCAGGGATAGCAGGGCTGGCGGTTGTGAATCGCGCCGATGGAGGCGCCGGCCACGTCTCTGCGCAGCACGTCGACGGCGCGGCCATGGCTGAGATTGACGTGGTGGATAGCCTTGTGCAGCGCCGCCTTGTCGGCGATCCCCGGCGCATGCCATCCGAGGCCGTAGCCGAACAGCGTGAACACGCAGGGTTCGTTGAAGGTTGCAAAGCGCTTGACACGGTCGCCATAGCGCCGCGCCACCAGCGCGGCGTAGTCGGCGAACCAGCCGGCGATGTCGCGGTTCTGCCAGCCGCCGAGCGCCTCGAGCGCCTGCGGCAGGTCCCAATGATAGAGGCAGAGCCACGGCTCTATCTCCGCGGCCAGCAGCGTGTCGATCAGGCGGTCGTAGAAGGCAAGACCGGCTTCGTTGGCAGCGCCTCGTCCCTGCGGCAGCAGCCGCGGCCAGGCGGTCGAAAACCGGTACGCGTTCAGGCCGAGGTCGCGCATCAGCGCAACGTCCTCAGCGAAGCGGTGGTAGTGATCGCAGGCGGTCTCCGCGGTGTCGTTGGTCTTGATCCGGCCGGGGACGTGCAAATAGACATCCCAGATGCTGTCGGCGCGACCGTCGAGATGGGCGGCGCCCTCGATCTGAAAGGCCGAGGTCGACGCGCCCCAGAGGAAGCTCGGACGGTTGGTCATGACGTGAGGCGTCCTGCTCGGTTGCGCTGGATCGCATGATGCAGGTTGCAGGCCGCCGGCCGTTGACCGGGATCAAGCCGGCGCTGCCATGGGCCGTCAGGGCGGTGCCCTGCGCCGGCGAGGGACGATCATGCAGGCAACGGGCTTGCATCAGAACCGAAAGCTGTGGAACGTGCGGCCGCCGAAAACGGGAGTCCCGGCGCGAATGAGCGTGTTTCTGCTGCGGCGATGCCTGACCTTGCTCGCGACCCTGGTCGGCGCGTCGTTGATCATTTTCCTGGTGCTCGACGCCCTGCCGGGCAACGCCGCCCAGATGCTGATGGGCGCGGATGCCTCGCCCGACGCGGTCAGGGCGCTCACGGTCAAGCTCGGGCTCGATCAGCCGCTGGCGCTGCGCTATCTGCACTGGCTGGGCGGCCTGGTGAGCGGCAATCTCGGCAACAGCTATGCCTATGGCACGCCGGTGGCCGAGCTGATCGGTGAGCGGCTGACGATGACCATTCCGCTCGCGATCCTGGCGATGGGGCTGACCACCGTGCTGGCGCTGGCGGCCGGCATCTACACCGCCGCCAATCACAACCGGGTCGGCGATGTCGGCGTGATGTCGCTGACCCAGATCGGCATCGCCTTGCCGAACTTCTGGTTCGCGATCCTGCTGATCCTGCTGTTCGCGGTGAAGCTGCAATGGCTGTCGGCCGGCGGCTTCCCCGGCTGGGAGGACGGCATCTGGCCCGGCTTGCGCTCGCTGTTGCTGCCGGCGGTGGCGCTCGCGGTGGTGCAGGCCGCGATCCTGGCGCGGGTGACGCGCTCGGCCGTGCTCGACGTGCTGCGCGAGGATTTCGTCCGCACCGCGCGCGCCAAGGGCCTGACGAAACGCGAGGTGCTGTGGCAGCACGTGCTGCGCAACGCGATGATCCCGGTGCTCACCGTGATGGGCCTGCAATTCGCCAATCTGCTGGCCGGCACCATCGTGATCGAGAACGTGTTCTATCTGCCGGGACTTGGGCGTCTCATCTTCCAGTCGATCGCCAATCGCGATCTCATCGTCGTCCGCAACTGCGTGATGCTGCTGGCGGCGATGGTCATCGTCGTCAACTTCGTGGTCGACGTGCTCTATGCGGTGATCGATCCGCGCATCAAGGTGCACGAGCTGTGAGGTCGTCGGTGATCGTGCAAGCGGGCGCTGCGGCTGCGCCGAACGCGTTCTGGCGGCGCGCGCTGCGCCATCGCAGCTTCGCCATGGGCAGTCTGCTCTGCCTACTGGTGCTCGGCGCCGCGCTGTTGTCGCTGGTGTGGACGCCGTGGTCGGCCTATGAGATCGACGTCGCATCGAAGCTGCGGCCGCCGTCGGCGGCGCATTGGCTCGGCACCGACGTGCTCGGCCGCGACATCGTCTCGCTGCTGCTGGTCGGCGCGCGCGCGACCATTCTCGTCGGCATCATCGCGGTCGGCATCGGCCTGACCTGCGGCGTCTGCCTTGGCCTGATCGCCGCCGCGCAGCGCGGCTGGACCGAGGAGGTGATCATGCGCTTCAGCGACTTCACCTTCGCCTTTCCCGCGGTGCTGTCGGCGATCATGCTGGCGGCGGTGATCGGGCCGGGCATGGTGACCTCGATCACCGCCATCGGCATCTTCCAGATCCCGGTGTTCGTGCGCGTCACCCGCGGCTCGGCCGGCGCGATCTGGGCGCGCGAGTTCATCCTGGCGGCACGCGCCGCCGGCAAGGGCCGCGTCCGCATCACCATCGAGCACGTGCTGCCGAACATCCTGTCGATCCTGATCGTGCAGGCGACGATCCAGTTCGCGCTCGCGATCCTGGCGGAAGCCGCGCTGTCCTATCTTGGCCTGGGCACGCAGCCGCCGCAGCCGTCCTGGGGGCGCATGCTGAACGACGCGCAGACCCTGCTGTTCCAGTCGCCGAGCCTTGCGGTGTATCCGGGCGCCGCGATTGCGCTGGCCGTGCTCGGCCTCAATCTGCTCGGCGACGGTCTGCGCGACCTGCTCGATCCCCGGCTGGCGAGGCAGCGATGATGGCCGGCGATGCGCCTCTGCTCGATGTCGCCGATCTCGGCATTCAGCTCACCACCAGTCGCGGCCCGGCCAAGGCGGTGCGCGAGGTCTCCTTCACGCTCCGGCGCGGCGAGACGCTCGGCATCGTCGGCGAATCCGGCTGCGGCAAGTCGATCACGGCGCTGGCGCTGCTGGGTTTGCTGCCCGACAGCGCCGTCGTCGGCGGCAGCATCAGGCTCGATGGCCGCGAGCTGGTCGGTCTTGCTGATGCCGACTATTGCAAGCTGCGCGGCAACCGTATCAGCATGATCTTCCAGGAGCCGATGACAGCGCTCAACCCGATGCACACGATCGGCCACCAGGTGGCGGAGCCGCTTTTGCGGCACACCGGCTGCTCGGCGACGGAGGCAAAGCGGCAGGCGATCGCGCTGCTCGACCGCGTCGGACTGCCCGATGCGGCCCGGCGCTACGACGCCTATCCGCATCAGTTCTCCGGCGGCCAGCGCCAGCGCGTCACCATCGCGATGGCGCTCGCCTGCAGCCCCGACGTGCTGATTGCCGACGAGCCGACCACCGCGCTCGATGTCACCATCCAGCGCCAGATCCTCGATCTCATCGCCGATCTCGTCGCCGAGCGCGGCATGGCGATGATCCTGATCTCGCACGATCTCGGCGTCATTGCCGAGAACGTCCAGCGCATGATCGTGATGTATGGCGGCACGGTGGTGGAGAGCGGCACGACCGATGCCGTGTTCTCGCGTATGGGGCATCCCTACACCCAGGGCCTGTTCCGGGCGCGGCCGCGGCTCGGCGCCCGCAGGGGCACGCGGCTCGCGACCATCGCGGGCACCGTGCCGGAACTCGCCGATCTGCCGGCCGGCTGTCCGTTCGCCGATCGCTGCACGCTGGTCGTCGATGCCTGCCGCGTGGCGCTGCCGTCGCTGAGCGAGATCGGCGCCGGGCACGGCGTCCGCTGCATCCGCACCGATGCCGCTCTCGCGCGTGACCCGGCAGGAGTGATCGCTTGAGCACCGCGGCGCAGATGTCGGCGGCGACGCCGCTGCTCGAGGTCAGGGATCTCGTGCAGCGCTACACGATGCCGCGCGAGAGTCTGCTGCGGTCGCCCGGCGAGGTGCTCGCGCTGAACGGCGTGTCGCTGTCGTTGATGGCGGGCCAGAGCCTCGGCATCGTCGGCGAGTCCGGCTCCGGCAAGTCGACCTTGGCGCGGCTGATCATGGCGCTGGAGACGCCGTCATCGGGATCGGTGCTGATGGCCGGACGCGATCTCCATCGTCTTTCGGCGGATGAGTTGCGCCGCGCCCGCCGCGACTTCCAGATGGTGTTCCAGGACCCGTATGGGTCGCTCGATCCGCGCCAGACCGTCGCCCGCATCGTCGCGGAGCCGCTGACAGCCCTGGAAAAGCCGGACCGCGAAACCTTGCGCGCGAGGGTCGCCAGCGTGCTGTGTCAGGTCGGGTTGCGCGACGCCGACATCGACAAATATCCGCACGAATTCTCCGGCGGCCAGCGCCAGCGCATCGCGATCGCGCGCGCGCTGATCACCCAGCCGAAACTGATCGTCGCAGACGAGCCGGTCAGCGCGCTCGACGTCTCGGTCCAGGCGCAGGTGCTCAACCTGATGCAGGATCTGCAGGAGCAGTTCGGCCTCAGCTACGTGCTGATCAGCCACGATCTCGCCGTCGTCGACTATCTCTGCGACGAGGTGGCCGTGATGTATCTCGGCCGCATCGTCGAGCGGGGGCGGCCGGAGGATCTGTTCGGGCAATGCGCGCATCCGTATACGCGCGCGCTGCTGGATGCGGTGCCCCGGGCGCAGGCGGGCGCGGTCAGGCGCCGACGCGAGAGCGTCGCGATTGCCTCGCAGTCCTTCGGCTCGGCGGGATGCGCCTATGCGCCGCGCTGTCCGCTCGCCGATGCGCATTGCCGGGAGCTCGCTCCCGCCCTGCGGGCGCTCACGGCACATCATTCTGCGGCCTGCCACAAGGCGGAGAGCGTGATGGCGCTGCCTCCGCTCGTTTCAGAACCGCACCAGCCCCTTGTCTCGAAGCCGCTTTGACGCGTATTTTGTTCCGCCCCGGGAGAAACAAAACAATGTTGAAAAGACTAACGATCATCGCTTTGGCCGCGCTCGTCGCGGCGGTTGCGCCCGCCTCGGCGCAGAGCAAGAAGGACAGCGTCGTCGTCGGCATGACGCTGGAGCCGCCGGGGCTGGATCCGACCAGCGCCGCCGCGGCGGCGATCGCCGAGGTCACGCTCTACAACGTCTACGAGACGCTGACCAAGATCAACGAGGACGGCTCGGTGTCACCGCTGCTGGCCTCGAGCTGGAAAGCGTCCTCCGACCTCAAGAGCTACACGTTCAAGCTCGTCAAGGGCGTGAAATTCCAGAACGGCGAGGCGTTCGATTCCGCCGCGGTGAAGTTTTCCTTCGAGCGCGCCGGCGCCGCCAACAGCACCAACAAGGACAAGGCGCTGTTCCAGGCGATGGAGCAGGTGGCGGCCCCCGATGCCGAGACGATCGAGATCAAGCTGAAACATTCCGAGCCCAATCTGCCGTTCCTGCTCGGACAGGCCACCGCATCGATCGTCGAGCCGAAGAGCGCGCCGACCAATGCGACGCAGCCGGTTGGCACTGGTCCCTATTCGCTGGGCGCCTGGGCCAAGGGCTCCTCGCTGACCCTGAACAAATGGCCCGACTATCGCAACGCTGCGGCCGTCAAGCTGTCCAAGGTCACCATCCGCTTCATCTCCGATCCGGCGGCGCAGGTCGCGGCCTTGCTGTCCGGCGACGTCGATGCGTTTCCCCGCGGCACCTCGGCCCGCACGCTCGCGCAGTTCAAGGCGGACCCGCGCTTCACGGTGCTGATCGGCGGCTCCAAAGCGAAGACCATCGTCACCATCAACAACAAGAAGAAGCCGCTCGACGACGTCCGCGTCCGCCGCGCCATCCTCGCCGCGATCGACCGCAAGGCGATGATCGAGGGCGCCGTCGACGGGCTGGGCACGCCGATCGGCAGCTTCTACGTGCCGGGCTCGCTCGGCTATGTCGACACCACCGACATCAATCCCTACGACCCGGAGAAGGCCAAGAAGCTGCTCGCCGAGGCCGGCGTGACCACGCCGCTGCAACTCTCGCTGCGGCTGCCCCCACCGGCCTATGCGCGGCAGGGCGGCGAGGTGCTTGCGGCGCAACTGGCCAAGGTCGGCATCGTCGCCAAGATCGAGAACCTCGAATGGGCGGCGTGGCTGTCGCAGGTCTTCAACGGCCCGCACGATTTCGACCTGACGATCGTCTCGCACGTCGAGCCGTTCGATCTCGTGAAGTTCACCGAGAAGAACTACTATTTCGGCTATCAGTCGGAGGCCTTCGACAAGCTCTATCAGTCGATCGTCGACACGCCTGACGAGGCCGGGCGCGCCAAGCTGCTCGGCGACGCGCAGCGCATGCTGGCGACCGATGCCGCGGCTGGCTTCCTGTTCCAGCCGCAATGGATCACGATCATCAACAAGAAGCTCAAGGGCGTCTGGAAGGACGTGCCTCAGTTCGAGAACGATTTTGCGAGCTGGAGTTGGGAGTGATCGGCGCTGCGCGTCCAATGGGGTCCGCACTGACCCTGCCCAATACAGCGCCCTCTCCCCTTGTGGGAGAGGGCAGCGCCGGCCTGTTCCCGAACGCGGTTGGGTGAGGGGTTTCTCTCCAAAAATGCGCTCGTTGTGAGAGACCCCTCACCCAACCGAGTTTGCCGAGCGGTCCTACATGCCCTCTCCCACAAGGGGAGAGGGCGCAATAACTAACACCGGCGTATCAGCGCGTTTCGAAGGCGTGCATCGATGTGATGCATGCTCCGGTTTAAATCATTCAGTTAATTCGGCCATTCGATCGGCGTGAAGCGCAATTGCCGGCGCCGCATCTCGGCCTGGAGCTCCTGGGCATATTGCTTGGCGCGCTCGCCAATCAGTCGATAGGGACCGCCGATCCGGCTATCGGCGGCGACCTGCTTGCGGACGCTTTCGTAGTACGCCATCAAGCTCTCGTCAGTCGAATTCACAAATCGCATCCACGCGCCCTCGCAGAAAATCCCCCTCGCTGCCAAGTTTGCACGGCTTTTCCGCCGCGGCAGCGACGTAAGTTAACGCCGGATCGCCATAAACGGTTCCATCTGCGTTCCGGGCTCGTGCGAGTTCCCGTAGCGGATCGACGCTCTGCAGGAACCCTTCCTGCTCGAAACCTTTTGCCGCGGGGACCCACGTCGGATCTGACAAACACGAGTGCGGCGATGCAGGCGGAGATTCTCATTGTCGGCGGGGGGGCCGGCCGGGTTGATGGCCGCGATCTATCTGGCACGGTTCCGGCGTCGTGCCGTCGTGGTGGATAGCGGCGCATCGCGCGCAGCGTTGATCCCGCGGAGTCATAACCTGCCGGGGTTCCCGAACGGCCTTCCTGGAGGCGAGCTGCTGAAACGGATGCAGCAGCAGGTGGAGCAGCTCGACGTGCCCATCATCAGGGGCACGGTCGACGTCATCGAGAAGCGCGACGGCGGCATCATCGCTGCGCATGAACGGGGAACAATCACGGCGCAGCGGGTGATCCTCGCGACCGGGATCGTCGACAGGCAGACGCCGCTGGCGGACTGGACCGCAGCCGTCCGTGCGGGCGAGCTGCGCTATTGCCCGGTCTGCGACGGGTTCGAAACGATCGGCCGCAAGATTGCGATCGTCGGCGAAATCGGCCACGCTGCCGGCAAGGCGCTGTTCATGCGCGTCTATAGTTCCGATGTCGCCTTGATCCCGGTCGGCGACGCGCGTGACGACGCCAAGAGACGAGAGCTGGCCGCAGCCGGCGTGCGCGTGACGCCGCCGCTTCATGCGCTGCAGCGCCGCGGCGGTGCGATCGAAGCGTCGTTCGTCGACGGCGGCAGCGAACGGTTCGAGATCGTCTACCCTGCAATGGGCGCCGATGTTCGCTCGGAACTCGCGATCGCGCTCGGCGCGCGTCACACCGCCGACGGGTTTCTGAAGGTCGATGCCAAGCAGCGCTGCGGTGTGGACGCGCTTTACGGGATCGGAGACGTCGTCACCGACCTGCACCAGATTGCGGTCGCGTTCGGTCACGCTGCGGTGGCTGCCTGTCACGCGCATCATTCATTGCCGATGCGCTATGCGGACGCGTCCGACGCCGGGCGGCGTTGATCACAACCTCAGGGCGCGTTATCCTGTGTTAGTGCCGGGGGCGTTGATCTGTCGGACGTTGGCGCATGGACAGGAAATCGGCATGTTTGGCGGCAGCGTCCAGCTGTCGCGAGGAAGCTGAGCGCGATCCGGCGCGCCGCCATCTCTGGCTGCAGGAAGCCTCGAAATGGGCCGCGCTCGCGTGCGAGCAGACCGGGCATACGCTGATCGTGTGCGAGCACGGCGCTCCTGCAAGCGACGATGTCCGCCACTGAAGGGCGCTATTGCAGCGTCGGATCCAGCCTGTCACGCAGCCAGTCGCCGATCACGGACACCGCGAGCGTCGTTACCACGATGGTGATCGCCGGCGCCAGCATGATCCACGGCGCGCGCGTGAGGTATTCGCGGCCATAGCCGACCATGTTGCCGAGGCTGGTCATCGGCGGCTGCACGCCGAGGCCGAGGAAGGAGAGGCCGGACTCCAGCAGGATGACCTCGGGAAACACCAGAGTCATCGATACGATCAGGGTCGAGGCGATGTTCGGCAGGATGTGCTTCAGATAGACGCGCCGCGGCGTCGCGCCGAGCTGGCGCACCGCGGCGGCATAGCCCTGCGCATTGGCCGAGATGGCGAGGCCCCGCGCGATGCGCGCATAGCGCTCCCAGCCGAATAGTCCCATCAGCCCGATCAACAGCGGCAGCGAGTTGCCGAAGAACGCGAGCACGGCGAGCGCCAGGATCAGGAACGGCATGCTGGCCTGGAAGTCGGCCAGCATCAGCACCGCCTGCTCGACCAGGCCGCGGAAATGCGCGGCGAGGAAGCCGAGCGTGGTGCCGGCGATTGCGGAGATCGCCGTCGCGCCGAACGCGATCAGCAGCGAGATCCGGATCGAGACGATCAGGCGCGACAGCACGTCGCGGCCGAGCTCGTCGGTGCCGAGCCAATGCGCCGGATTGCCCGGGAGGGACAGGCGATTGCGCAGGTCGAATTTGGTGAAGCCGTAGGGCGCCAGCTGATCGGCGAACGCCGCAAGCACGAGCATCGCTGCGATCCAGCCCGCGGCGATCACGACGGAGACGGGAACGTTCGGCCAGCGCAGCCGCCGCGCGGCCGGTGCCTTCATTGCGACGTCGGTCATGCCGCGGCCCCCTTGCTGCGCAGCCGCGGATCGAGCAGGCCGTAGAGAAAATCGACGATCAGGTTCGAGGTCACCATCGTCATTGCCACCAGCAGCAGGATGCATTGCACGACGGCGAGGTCGCGATTGGCGACGGCGACGACCAGCAGCCGGCCGACGCCGGGCCACGAGAACACGCTCTCGACCACGACGGCGCCGGCAATCAGGCTGCCGACCATGAAGCCGAGGATGGTGACCGTCGGGATGGCGGCGTTCGGCAGCGCGTGATCCGTGATGACACGGCGCCACGGCACGCCCTTGGCGGAGGCGGTGCGGATATAGGGCTGGCCCAGGATCTCCAGCATCGCGCTGCGCGTGAAGCGGGCGAGCACGGCGGCGCCGCCGAAGCCAAGGGTCACGATCGGCAGGATGGCATGGCGCCATGAATCCTGTCCGCCCGAGGGCAGCCAGCCGAGCTGGACTGCGAAGATCAGCACCAGCAGCAGCGCCAGCACGAAGCTCGGCACGGTGAAGCCGGCGACAGCGGTGATCATCACCGCGCGGTCGATCGCGGAGCCGCGATGCAGCGCTGCATAGATGCCGGCGGGAATGCCGAGCAGCACCTTCATCAGGAAGGCCGGGATGGTCAGCGCCAAGGTCGCCGGGATGCGCTCGATCACGAGCTGGATGGCCGGGCGGCCGTCGCGCATCGAGCGGCCGAGCTCGCCCTGGCCGATCGCCTTGAAGTAGTCGAGATACTGCACCCAGATCGGATGATCGAGGCCCCAGGCCTTGCGGAATGCGGCGATCACCTCGGGCGGCGCTTCCGGCCCCATGATCATCAGCGCCGGATCGCCCGACATCCGGAGCACGATGAAGGCGAAGGTGACGACGAGCGCGATCGTCAGCAACGCGCGCGACAGGCGGACGGCGAAATAGCGCAGCATCAGGCGGCATCCTGGGTCTTCGGCTGCGCGCCGGTCACGAGATGGCATGCCACCTGCCGCTGGTCGTCGAGCGCAGCGAGCTCGGGCACCTCGGCTGCGCAGCGGGCGGTTGCATGGCGGCAGCGCGGGTGGAAGGCGCAGCCGGAAGGGCGCGCGGCCGGATTGGGCGGATCGCCCGTCAGCACGATGCGGTTCGTGCTGCGGCGGCCGGGAGCCGGCGAGGCCGACACCAGCGCCTGCGTGTAAGGATGCTGCGGTCGCGCGAACAGGTCGTCCGCATCGCCATACTCGACGATCCGGCCGAGATACATCACCGCGACCTTGCGGCTGATCTGCCTGACGACGCGCAGATCGTGGCTGATGAACAGCATGGTCAGTCCGAGCCGCGCCTGCAGATCGATCAGCAGGTTGACGACCTGGGCCTGGATCGAGACGTCGAGCGCGGAGACCGGCTCGTCGCAGACGAGGAAGTCCGGCCTGGTCGCCAGCGCGCGCGCCAGCACGATGCGCTGGCGCTGGCCGCCGGACAATGCGCCGGGATAGCGGGCGCCATGGCTGTCGTTGAGATCGACCGATTGCAGCAGCTCGTGCACGCGCGCGTCGCGCTCGGCGGCGGTGCCGATCTTGTGGATGTCGAGCGGCTCGCGGATCTGATCTGCGACGGGCAGACGGCGATCTAGCGCGCCGAGCGGGTCTTGGAAGATCATCTGCATGCGCGCGCGCTGGGCGCGCCAGGCGGACGATCCCTGCGTTGCGATCGGCGCGCCATCGAAGCGCACGCTGCCCTGGTCCGGGGACTCCAGCCCGAGCACCATTCGCCCGGTGGTGGATTTGCCGGAGCCGGATTCGCCGACGATGCCGAGCGTTTCGCCTTTGGCGATGCCGAAGCTCAAGCCATCGACGGCGCGGACGGATGCGGCACGCCCGAACAGGCCCGACCGCATCCGGTAGGTGCGCGAGATCCCGAGGACCTGGACCAGCGGGGCGGTCATTCGGCGGCGAGCCCCACCGGCACGCGCTGTGGCCGCAGGCAGGCCACCGCGCGGTCCTGCTCGAACGGCGCCAGCGGCGGCACGCCGGCATGACAGCCGTCGCCGGCGAAGCTGCAGCGCGGCGCGAAGGCGCAGCCGCTCGGCAACGCGCGCGGATCCGGCACCGTGCCGGGAATCGCCTGCAGCCGCCGGCGCGCGCCGTCGAGCGGCGGCAGCGCGCCGATCAGGCCCTGCGCGTAAGGATGCCAGGGATCATCGAACAGAGGCGTGGCGGGGGCGCGCTCGACGATGCGGCCGGCATACATCACGCAGACGCGGTCGCAGTTCTCGGCGACGACGCCGAGATCATGGCTGATCAGCACCATCGCCATGTTGAACTCGCGCCGGATGGCCGACAACAGATCGAGGATCTGCGCCTGGATGGTGGCATCGAGCGCGGTGGTCGGCTCGTCCGCGATCAGGAGGTCCGGTTGGCCAGCGAGCGCCATCGCGATCATGATGCGCTGGACCTGGCCGCCGGAGAATTCGTGCGGATAGGCCGACAGTCGCCTGGGCGCGTCGGGAATGCCGACCAGATCGAGCAGACGCAGCGCCTCGATGCGTGCCGCGTCGCCGCGCAGTCCGCGATGCAATGCGAGGCATTCACACAGCTGGCGACGGATGGTCAGCACCGGGTTGAGCGCGCTGGCGGGATCCTGGAAGATCATCGCGACGCGCCGGCCGCGCACGGAATCGAGCACCGCCCCGGACGCGCCGAGCAGCTCGCGGCCTTCGAGCTGCACCGAGCCCGCCACCTTCGCTTTCGCGGGCAACAGGCCGAGCGCCGCGAGCCAGGTCACCGACTTGCCGGATCCGGACTCGCCGACGAGGCCGACGGCCTCGCCTTTGCTGATGTCGAGATCGATGCCGTGCAGCACGTGCGTGCCGTCGAAGGTGACCTTGAGGTCGGAGATGCTGACCAGCGGCGTCACGGCATCACGCTCCGTAGTTGCCGGTGCGGAAGTCCATCGCGAAGGCCGGCGCAGCCTTCCACTTGATCGACTTCGGCTTGGCCGTGAAGGTCGCGTTCTGATGCAGCACCGTGTAGGCCGGGTCCTCGCGCTCGGCGATCTCCAGCATGCGGCCGAACGCCTTCTTGCGCGCGGCGCGATCGGTCGAGGTCTCCAGGAACTCCGACAGCTTGTTCAGCTCGGCGTTGGTCCATTCGCCGATCTGCTGCTGCTGTCCGTTCGGGCCGTGCTGGGCGACGAGCGAGGAGACCGGATCGTTGAAGGCGGCCGAGTTGGACCAGTCGCGCACCGCGCGGGTCGGGCTGCGCTCCATGATCTGCGACCAGTTCTCCTTGGTCTCGATCTGCACGTTGAGCCCGACCGCCTGCCACATCTCGACCAGCACCTGCGCGGTCGCGACCTGGTTGGTGTAGTAGTTGTTGAGCAGGCGGTAGGGGATCGGATCGCCCTTGTAGCCGGCCTGCTTCAAGAGGTCCTGCGCCAGCTTCGGATCGAACGCCGGCACGCTCCAGTCGGCGATGAACATGTCGTCGTAGAACTCCCACTGCAGGCCCTTCGGCACGCGGGTGCGGCCGGCCCACAGGCTGTCGACGATCGCCTGGCGGTCGATCGCGTGGGTGAAGGCGCGGCGCACCAGGGGATTGGCGAGCTGCGGATGGTTCTTGTCGAACACGGTCAGGCGATGGTTGAGGATGGTGCCACCCTGGACCTCGAACGCCGTGTTCTTCTCGATGCCCGCGATCTGGTCCGGCGGGATGTCGCAGGCGAACTGATACTCGCCCGACAGCAGCCCGTTGATGCGGCTCGCGACCTCCGGCACTTCCAGGAAGCGGATGCGCTTCAGCGGCGGACGGCCGCCCCAATATTCGTCGTGGGCTTCCAGGGTCAGCGATACGTCGGGCTTGAACTCGACGATCTTGTAGGGGCCGGTGGTGATCGGCTTGCGTGCCCAGTCGAGATAGCTCGCAGCCTCCTCCCAGCCGCGCCGGCTCATGATGTCGGAGCCGTAGCGCATCAGGCGGCCTTCGATGGTGACGTCCGGCGTCGCGTTGACGAAGCGCACGGTGTATTTGTCCACCGCGTCGACGCGGACGAGGTCGGGCCAGATGCGGCGGGCGACGCCGATCACGTCCGGCGGCAGCTCCTTGCCCGGGCGCGGCGCCGGAATCTTCTCGAACGCCTTGATGGTGCTGCGGCTCTTTGCCTCGCTGTCACCGAACATGCGCTCGCGGCTGAACGAGAACACGACGTCCTCGGCCGTCATCTCGTCGCCATTGTGGAACTTGACGCCCTGGCGCAGCTTCAGCTCGACGGTCTGGTCGTCGATCCGCTTCCATTCGGTGGCGAGGCCGGGGACGGCTTCGAGATTGCCGCGGAAGTTCTTGGAGATCAGGCCTTCCCACAGCGACGAGTAGAATACGCGCTCGCCGACATTGGACTGCTCGCGCAGCACGTCGAGCACGTTGGAGTTGGTCACCTTCTGCACGGCGATGGTGACGGAGGGACGGCTGTCGGCTTGCGCGATCGAGACGCGCGGCAGGATGAAGCTGCCGCCAATGGCGGCGCCGGCGCCGAGCAGGCCGCGGCGGGTGAGCTTGGTCATGGCAATCTCTCTATGGTGCGAGGTTGTCAGAAATGAATGAGGTCGTGGGCTTATTGCGCGAGGTCGAGCGAGGTGAGATACGCCGCGCCGGCCCTGACGTGATCGTGGTTGCGCAGTTCGAGGATCAGGCGCGGATTGGAGTTGAGTTTCGCCAGCGCGCGGAATACGGCGATCCAGCGGATGTTGCCTTCGCCCGGCGCCCAGTGGCGGTCGGCATAGCCGTCGGTGTCCTGCAGATGGACGTGGGTCAGCATGTCACCGGCGGCATCGACATAGTAGTCGACCGGCGGCGCGCCGGTGGAATGATGCGCGTAGTTGGCATGGCCGGTGTCGAGCGACACCCGCACCTTGCTGCTGCCGAGCGCCTTGGCGAGGCCGACGCGATCCAGCGGATTCTTGTCCTCGATGTTCTCGATCACCAGCTCGCAATTGGCCTGCTCGGCGGAGGCGATGACATCCGACAGCGTCGCGCGAACGCGCTCGATCAGTGCCTCGCGATTGTCGGGCAGCATGTCGATGTTGTTGTAGTCCCATGTCGTATAGGGCGAGTGGATCACCATCTGCGTGGCGCCGAGAAATTCCGCGACTTCCAGGCCCTGCAACAGCCGCTTGGTGACGGCGCGGCGGATCATCGGGTCGTGGCTGGCGATGGTGAAGCCCCAGAACGGGCCGTGGATGCCGAGCCGGCCGGTATGGCCCGACAGCATCGACTTGATTTCCTTGGCGGTGCTGCGCCAGTCGCTATCGAGCAGATCGGCGCGGAAGAAGTCCTGGATCTCGAGATCGCGCTGGCGCTCCAGCAGCCAGTCGGTATGGGCCGGAATCGATTTGACGGAGAGGGCGGCGCCCAGGATGGGCAGCGTGGTGGTCATGGCGAGATCCCTTGGCTTGAAGACCTCGTGAGCGCTAGCGGAGTTCGATGACGACGCCATGAAGGGCTGTGGACGGCTGCCGCGACATGTCGTGTGCCTCGGTTGTCGTCGACGCCATCCGTCGTATCCCTGAGGTCGCCGGTCGTCGCTGAGTTCTACTTGACGTAGCCGCGGGAATTGCAACAATGCGGCGAAAAAGGGGAATTGGGATGACGGTGCGGCGTGCGATGCTTGGCAGGATGTTGTCGGTTCCGATGTTGTCGATCCCGAAGTTGTTGATCTCTGTGTTCGCGATCTCTGCGCTGAGCCTGCTCCTGCAGAATGCTTCCGCGCAGGCGAAAGGACCATTCGGGACCGTCTCCGTCGCGGGCTGGTCCGGCGGCGCCTACACCGACGACAGCACCGGCAAGTTCTCGAGCTGCATCGCATCGGCGAGCTACAAGAGCGGCATCAATTTCGGCGTTCTCGCGCTGCCGACCTACCACTGGGCTCTCGCCTTCATTCATCCGACGTGGTCGCTCTCGAAGGGAGAGAAATTTCCGATCGTCCTGAGCTTCGACGGCCGCAATTCCTACAATGTCGAGGGCTCGGTCTGGTCGGCCAACATGGTCGTCGTGCCGATGCCGAACGACTCCAGGCTGATCAAGTCGTTCCGGGCGGCGCGGGCGATGTCGGCGTTCGCGCAGGGCAACCTGTTCCAGTTCGATCTGAACGGCACGTCCGTGCTGCTGCCGTCGCTCGCCAATTGCGTGCGCATGATCAATGCCGGCGGCCTGGCGGCGGCGACGAATTTCACGGTGCAGCCGGGCGCCGCCTCGGCGCAGCGCTCGGCGGTCCCGGCGGCGACGGCCCCGGCCTCGACCGCCAGCGTGCAGCCTTCGCGCGCGTCGGAGGACTCGCCCGAGCTGCAGCTGGAAGCGATGCAGATCGCCTCCAATTTCATTCTCAAGGCCGCGCTGTCGCACCCCTCGATCCTGGGCGGCGGCGAGCGGCCGGTGTGGCTGACAGCGGGTGGGGTCGCCTGGAAGGCGGACGGTGCCACGGGCTTCGTACGGATCGTGCCGCCGCAGCGCAATCTCGACGGGCTGGAGGTCGCGGCCACCATCGTCGGCAACGACGCGCGCGACTGCAAGGGCAAGTTCATCTCGGCGCGCAACAGCGAGCTGGTCGACAGTGCGGTCGTGTTCCGCGGCATGTCCTCCTGCGAGGACAGCGAGAAGTCGGATATCTCCGAGTACTTCATCTTCCCGCGCAAGGCCGGCGGCTTCGTCCTGTTCTCGGTGATCACGCCGACCAAGCCCGTCGGTGGCGGTGGCCAGCAATTGCAGACGCGCGAGGAGGCCAACGCCAACTTCCGCAAGGCCGCCTATACGTCGCTCAGCAAGTAGGCGTCGGCGCGCAGGCGCGGGCTCTCCACGGCATGAGCCTGCGCGCTAACCGCTCGCCCGCTTCGGGCGCCTGACGGCGCGCAACTTGCCGCTGCCACCGCCGCCGCAATACAGCGTGTCGCCGCCATCGGACTCCATGCCGGAGACGCCGGTGCCTGCGGGCATGTCGAGCTGATCGAGCACCTCGCCCGTCGCGGGATCGATGCGCCTGATGTCGCTGACGTCGTCCTCCCAGGTGCCGTGCCAGAGCTCGCCGTCGACCCAGGTGACGCCGGTGACGAAGCGCGTACAGGGAATGCTGCGCAGGATCTGTCCCGTCGCCGGATCGATCTGGTGGATCTTGCGATCCTGATAGGCGCCGACCCAGAGCGATCCTTCCGCCCAGGCCAACCCGGAATCGCCACCGCCTGACGGCGCAGGAATCGTCGCCAGCACGCGCCCGCTGCCGGGATCGACCTTGTGGATGCGATCCTCGGCGATCTGATAGAGGTGCCGGCCGTCGAAGGCGGTGCCGGCATGCGAGGGCATGTCGAGTGATTTGCGCACGGTGCCATCGGTGGGATCGATCGCCTTGATGCTGAGGCCGGTCGCGATCCAGACCTGCTCGCCGTCATAGCTGACGCCATTGACGCGCTCGACATCCTCGAACGGTCCGTACTCGCGGATGATCTCTGCTACTGCTCGTGTCATGCTGGTCTTCCAATCGGTTGTGACGGGAGCACGCTAGTCGAGTGAGGACCATGCCGGGAGTAACAACGCGGTCGCGAATTCGGTCACGACCGTGCACGTCCAGCGTTGCGCGCGGCCGCGCCCGAACGACTGGACCTTGCCCGACGAGGCCAGCGACTCCAGCGCGCGCTGCACCGTGCGCTGGCTTTCACCCAGCGCAACGGCGAGGCCCGAACTCGACCACGCCTCGCCGTCGGCGAGGCAGGCGAGAACCGGCGCGTTCTCGTCCTCGACCGGTGGCGCCAGCACCACGACGTCCCGATTTTCCCCGGGCCGCAGCGCAAAGCCGTCCTTGGTCGCATTGACCTCGGCCAGTCCCCGAAGCAGGTGGCGCAAGCGCCCGATCTCGACGCGCAGGCGCGCGCGGTGCGACTCGTCGGCATCCTTGCCGCGGAACGCATGCGCAATCAGCTCCGTGCGCGGCACGCCATCAGGCGACTTCTCGACCAGTCTGCGAGCCAGTGCAAACAGCACCGGTCGTCGCGCCAGCGGCACGATCTGGCTGCCCTGCCGGATCGACAGCCGGCATGCGTCGAGGATCAGCATGTCCGATCGAAACAGCGCCTCGACCTCGTCGAGCTGCAACAGATGGTCCTCGCCATCCCGGGTCAGGCGCGCAGCCGGCGCCGACAACGTCGTCGCGGCGCGCTCGATCTCGGCGTGCAGCTCAGGGCTGCGCGTGCGATGCGCCGTGCGCGACGCGCGTTCCAGGGCCGATCGCGCGGCCTTCGTCTGCAGACGGCGCAAGGCCAATCCTGCGACGATCAGCTCGTAGATCGTACGCGCCGCCGGATGCAGCGGCGAGGGATCGAGATCGGCCAGTCCGCGCTCGGCCTCGTCGAGGTGGCCGACGAGGACCATGCGCCGGATCTCGAGGCTGCGCGCGTAGGCGGCATTGGCGCGGTCGCCGTGCTGCTCCAGCGTCGTGCGTGCCTCGGCCAGCGCCTTTGTCGGCCACGACAGATCACGCGCCGCGAGCGCGATCTCGGCCTCGGCGACGGCGCAGCGGGCGCGCGCCATGGCCGCCTTGGGGCCGAAGCCTCGCGCCGCCCGCCGCAGCAGCGCCTTCGCCCTGATGACATCGCCGAGCCGCGCCATGGCGATGCCGCGCAGCGCCAGGGCGGGAGGATCATCGCGCAGCGCGACGCGGTTCAGCGCGCCGAGCGGATCACCGGCGGCAAGCGCCTGCGCTGCCGCTGAGATCAGCGAGTCCATGCAAATCCCGCCACACTTGTCACTCCCGGTGTCTCCCGCCCCGATCCTAGTCTGTCTCGCGGTCAACACGCAAAAGGGAACACGGACATGACCAAGCATCTCACCGGAACTCGCGAAGACTGGCTCAAGGCTCGGCTCGACCTGCTTGCCGCCGAGAAGGACTTCACCCGCCGCGGCGACGAGCTGGCGCAGCGGCGCCAGGCGTTGCCCTGGGTGCGCGTCGACAAGGCCTATCGTTTCGATACGGAGGACGGCCCCGTCACGCTGCCCGATCTGTTCAAGGGCCGCTCGCAACTCCTCGTCTATCACTTCATGTTCGGGCCGGACTTCCAGGCCGGGTGTCCGTCCTGCTCCATGATCGCCGACGGCTTCAACGGCTTCCAGGTTCATCTCGCCAACCACGACGTGATGCTGTGGGCGGTGTCGCGCGCGCCGCTGGCCAAGCTGAAGGCGTACAAGAGCCGCATGGGCTGGAGCTTTCCCTGGGCGTCCTCGGCCAGCAGCGACTTCAATTTCGACTTCAACGTCGCCATCACCGAGCAGCAGCAGCGCCAGGGCGGCACCGAATACAACTACCGCACCAGTCCGCCGCTCGGCGCCGGCGATGTGCCGCCGATGGTCTCTGAGATCGCCGCGGCCGCCGGCACGGATGGTGCGACGTTCATGCGCGACCGCCCCGGCATGAGCGCGTTCATCATCGAGGACGGTGTCGTCTATCACACCTATTCGGCTTACGCGCGCGGCCTCGACGGCCTGTGGGGCGCCTATCAATGGCTCGACCGCGCGCCGAAGGGTCGCAACGAGCAGGGCGTGTGGTGGCGGCGGCGCGACGAATACGCGGCGCGCTGAGAGCACGGAGTGAAGCCATGGCGTTCTTCCTGTCCAAGCGGCGAGTCATGCCGGACCTCGCCGACGCCCTGCGCCTCGCCGCGGCGCCGACCTTCGCGCTGATGGCCGTGCTGAACGCCATGGCCCGCGACGGGCGCTCAGACGTCATCTGCTCCGCCATGCCGGCGGGAGCCCCGCTCGGCGACATGACGGTGATGTATCTGCTGATGAGTGTGTTTCACCTGACGCCGTGGGTGAGACGGATGCGGCGGGGGACAACGGAGGCGCACTCGGAGAATGTTCGCGTGCAGCAGCCCGGAAGTTAGTTGGCGAGCAGCGTTGCTCGCGGAGAGAGACCCCTCACCCGAGCCAGCCGCGGATCGGCCGGCGATGCCCTCTCCCACAAGGGGCGAGGGCGCTGCATTTGGCAGCCCCGTGGCTGCGGTCGTTGCAAAGCAAAGCTCTCGGTTTGAGCCACCTCGGTGCCCGTGACTGCGCCCTCGCCCCTTGTGGGAGAGGGCATGTAGGGCAGATCGGCAAGTTCGGTAGGGTGAGGGGTCTCTCTCCGCATCCACTGCTGCAAGTGACCGCGCTCATCTGAGATGTCGCGCAGCCACCTGCGCCAGCCTCACGCCTCCGCAGCCACCTTCAGCGCCTCGGCACGGATCTCCTCCACCAGCCGCTCCTTCAGTGCGACGAATTCCGGCGAAGTCTTGATCTTGTACGACCGCGGGTGCGGCAAATCGATCTTGATATCCGCCTTGATGCGGCCGGGGCGGGCGCTCATCACCAGCACGCGGCTGCCGAGGAAGATCGCCTCCTCGATGTCATGGGTGACGAACAGCACCGTCTTCTGGTCGCGCTCCCAGATGCCGAGCAGCATCTCCTGCATCAGCACCCGGGTCTGGTTGTCGAGCGCGCCGAACGGCTCGTCGAGCAGCAGGATCTTCGGATCATTGGCGAGCGCGCGCGCGATGGCGCAGCGCTGCTGCATGCCGCCCGAGAGCTGCTTCGGCCAGTGGTTCTCGAACCCCTGCAAGCCGATCTGCTGGATGAAGCGGTCGGCGATGGCATTGCGCTTGTCCTCCGGCACCCCGCGCTCGCGCAGGCCAAAGGCGATGTTCTCGCGCACGGTCAGCCAGGGAAACAGCGTGTAGGATTGGAACACCATGCCGCGATCGGCGCCGGGGCCTTTGACCTCGCTTCCGTCGAGCAGCACCTTGCCGCTGGTCGGATGGTCGAGCCCGGCGACGATGCGCAGCAGGGTGGACTTGCCGCAGCCGGAGGGGCCGAGGATGGTGACGAAGTCGTTGTTGCCGATGGTGAGCGCGACCGGCTCCAGCGCGCGCGTCGGCGCGTGGCCCTGGCGGGCCGGGAAGGTGCGCGTGACCTGATCGATGACGAGCGTGGTCATGCGAGCTTCCATGGGAACAGCCAGGCGTTGAACGCCTTGAACAGGAAATCGGAGATCAGCCCGATCAGGCCGATGATGATGATGCCGAAGATGATCTGCCCGGTGTTGAGCAGCGCCTGGCTGTCGGTGATCATGTGGCCGATGCCGGAGGAGGAGCCGATCAACTCCGCGACGATGACGTAGGTCCAGGCCCAGCCGAGCACGAGCCGCAGGACCTCGGCGATATCAGGCGCGGCCGAGGGCAGCAGCACGCGGGCGATGATGCCGCGATCGCTGGCGCCGAGCGTATAGGCGGCCTCGACCAGGTCGCGCCTTGTGTTGCCGACGGTGACGGTGATCATCAGGATGATCTGGAACACCGAGCCGATGAAGATGATCAGCAGCTTTTGCAACTCGCCGATGCCGGCCCACAGGATCAGCAGCGGAATGAAGGCGGACGCCGGCAGGTAGCGCGCGAAGGAGACGAACGGCTCGAGGAACGCCTCGATCGGCTTGTAGGCGCCCATCAAGAGGCCGAGCGGCACGGCGATGACGGCTGCGAGCACGAACCCGCCGACGACGCGCCAGACGGTCATGCCGATGTCGTAGAGGAAGCCGAACTTGACGAGGAGGTCCCAGCCCTCGCGCAGCATGGTCAGGGGATCGGCCAGGAACGTCCTCGGCACATAGCCGCCGAACGTCGCCAGCGACCACGCGGCGACGAACACGACGAAGAAGGCGAGGCCGAGCGCTGTTCTTGATCGGGCGCTGACGGGATCGAGAGGACGGATCACGGAGGAGGCTTTCGTGGCTCGTGCGGTTCGTTCATAGAAGTTGAATTCAGAGTAGGCAGACGCAGTTTTGAGCAGGATGCATCAACACCGTCATTGCGAGGAGCCAACGGGTCCGCGCAAAGCGCGGCCCGATGACAGGCTCCTCGACGAAGCAATCCAGAGTCGCACCCTGAGCCCCTGGATTGCTTCGCTGCGCTCGCAATGACGACTCTACATCGAGCGAGTTTCTCGGCTACTTGATGAAGCTCGCATCGTACAGATCCTCGACCTTCGGGATCTGCTTGATGATGCCGACCTCGAGCAGCAGCTCAGCGGCCTCCTTGTTGAAGGTCTTGAACTCGGTCTCGAAGAACTTCTGGCTCGCGGCCTTGTCCTGCCAGCGCAGATACTTCGCCGAGTTGCCGAACTGCTCGCCGCTCTGTTTCACGTCGGCGCCCATGATCTCGTAGGCCTTGGCCTGGTCCTTGGCGATCATGTCGAGCGCCTCGTAATAGCTGTCGGCGAGCGCCTTGGCGGCCTTCGGGTTCTCGGTCAGGAATTTCGGCGTACAGCCAAACGTGTCCATCACCATCGGATAGTCCAGCGTGGTGGCGATGATCTTGCCCTTGTCGGGCGCGGCGCGCACGGTCGAGAGATACGGCTCGTAGGTCATCGCCGCGTCGTTCTGGCCGGCGACGAAAGCCTGCGCTGCCGGGCCAGGCTCCATGTTGACGACGGTGACGTCCTTCACCGTCAGCCCGTTCTTCTTCAGCATCCAGGCCAGCCCGAAATAGGGCGAGGTGCCCGGTGCGGACGCGGCGACCGTCTTGCCCTTCAGGTCCTTGATCGAGGCGATGTCGTTGCGCACGGCCATGCCGTCGGCGCCGTAGCTCTTGTCGAGCTGGAAGATCTGCTTGGTGGCGACGCCGTTGGCGTTCCAGGAGATCCAGGTCTCGACCGTGGTCGCCGCGCACTGCACGTCGCCGGCGGCGATCGCGAGGTGACGGTCCTTCTGCGGGATCTTCTTGATGGTGACGTCGAGGCCGTTCTTCTTGAAGATGCCGGCTTCCTTCGCCAGCGTCAGCGGCGCGAAGCCCGTCCAGCCGGAAATGCCGATGCCGACCTTGACGTCGTCGGCAAGAGCGGCGGTGGAGGCCAGGAGCGCGGCCGTTACTGCAAGTAGTCCAAGTTTGCGCATCGTCGTCATCCTTTGCTGTTGAAAGAAGGTGTTGGAGCGGTCCGCGGTCGCCCGCGGTGACCGCATGTCTCTGCAAGAGCTGTCCGCTGGCTTGCAAATCTCGTGCTCAGATCCAGCGCGATTGCCATGCTCATTCGCTGCCTCTGAAGCGCGCGACCAGCCGATGCTGTTCGCCGGGATAGACCAGCCTGACAGCGGTAAGTGGCTGGCCCTGGCGCCAGGTGTGGCGCTCGATGACGAGGCAGGGCGCGCCGACGGCGATGTCGAGGCCAGCTGCGATCGCATCGTCGGCAATGATGGCGCTGATCGCATGCTCCGCCTCGGTCCAGGGCACGTGATGCAGCAGCCACGAGCCTGGCGGATCGATCTTGAAATTGGCCTTCGCCGCGTCGGGAACGGCATCGAGATCGATCAGGCGGTCCTCGATCGCGAACGGCAGGCCATCGGCGCTGTGACGGCAGCGGATCGCGATCACCTTGCACGGCGTCTTGACACCGAGGCGCTCGCGATCGGCGCTGTTGGCGGTCCGGCGCGCCGACGAGATCAACTCATAACCATAGGCGCGGCCGAGCGCCCCGATCTCGGCACGGATGTCCGGGATCTTCAGCACCGCCGACAGGAATTGCGGTCGCCGCACGAACGTGCCGGCACGACGACGCCGCTCGATCAGATCGGCCTGCGCGAGTTCCGACAGCGCCTTGTTCACGGTCATGCGCGAGCAGCCATAGTGCTCCATGATCTCGTGCTCGAACGGGATGCGGTGGCCCGGCGGCCATTCGCCGGTGAGGATACGGCGCTCGATGTCCTGGCGGATCGTCTTGTAGAGCGTGCCGGCTCCCGGCTTGGTGCGGTCCTTGGCGCGATCCTCGGCGAGGCTCATGCGAGCAGCCTCCGCACGGCCCGATTGAAGCCGCGCCGGGCCGCCTCGCGCAACCGATGATGGCCGCCCTGGACGACCTTGGCGCCGCCGGCCCAGACGCAGTCGATGGCCTCGGACGAGGTCGCGAAGATCCAGCCGTCGAGCAACACATCCTGTGTCCGCCCCGCGAGCGACGGATGCGACAGATCGAGCGTGACGATATCGGCCCGGGCGCCGACCTGCAGGCCGGCGAATGATTGCGCCAGCGCCTGCGCGCCGCCGGCGAGAGCCGCATCGAACAGCGTGCGGCCCGTCGACGCCTCGGGACCTGACGTCAGCACGTTGCGCTCGCGATGTGCCAGCCGCTGGCCATATTCGAGCTGGCGCAACTCGTCGCTGACGCCGACCAGCACGTTGGAGTCGGTGCCGATGCCGATGCGGCCACGCGCGCGCAAGAACTCGCGCGCCGGGAAGATGCCGTCGCCGAGGCTGGCTTCGGTGACCGGGCAGAGGCCGGCCGCCGCGCCGCTGTTCGCGAGCGCCGCCGTTTCGTCCGCCGTCATATGCGTCGCATGGATCAGGCACCAACGGGCATCGACGGCGTGATGATCGAGCAGCCATTGCACGGGACGCCGGCCTGACCAGGCGAGGCAGTCCTCGACCTCCTTGACCTGCTCGGCGGCGTGAATGTGGACCGGGCCGCCGTCGGCGAGCGGCAGCACGGCTGTCAACTCGTCCGGCGCCACCGCCCGCAGGCTGTGCGGCGCGATGCCGAGATTGGAGCCGGGAAGCGAGCTGATTGCCTTGCGGCAGGCCGCCAGCAGCTTGGCGAACCGATCGACATCGCAGATGAAGCGCCGCTGGCCGTCATGCGGCGCCGCGCCGCCGAAGCCGCCATGCGCGTAGAAGCTCGGCAGCAGGGTCAGGCCGATGCCGGAGGACTGGGCCGCAGCGGCAATGCGCACGGCCATCTCGGCGATATCGGCGTAAGGCGTGCCGTCGCGATCGTGATGCAGATAATGGAATTCGCCGACGCGCGTGAAGCCGCGCTCCAGCATCTCGACATAGAGCAAGATCGCGACAGCCTCGACGTCCTCCGGGCGCATCGACAACGCGAAGCGATACATCGTCTCGCGCCAGGTCCAGAACGTGTCGGTGGAATGGCCGCTGGTCTCGGCAAGCCCAGCCATGCCGCGCTGGAAGGCGTGGCTGTGCAGGCTGGCGATGCCGGGGATCGCGACCTCATGCTGCTCATCGTCGGAGGTCGGAGGCACACCCGCGGAGACCTGGGTGATCGCGCCGTTGTTGATGACGACCTGCACGTCCTCGGCCCAACCTGCGGGCAGAAGCGCGGATGCGAAGTGCAGTGACGCCATGATCGATCAACCCGCTGGACAGGACGACGGAAGCGAGTTTATGTATAGACATATCGCCCGTCAAGCTTTCGTGAAGGTGGGAGGCAGCATGGCCCAGCGTTTCGACCGGATCTGGCACAATGCGCGGCTCGCAACCTTGCGCGAAGGGCAGCCGGGCCTCGGCGTGGTCGAGCAGGGCGTGGTCGCGGCGCGGGGCGGGCGCATCGCCTTTGCCGGACCGCAGTACGATTTCCCTGCGGATGCCGATGCGCCGGAGCGCATCGATTGCGGGGGACGCTGGATCACGCCGGGCCTCGTCGATTGTCACACCCATCTCGTCTATGGCGGCGACCGCGCTCATGAGTTCGAGCTGCGCCTGGCTGGTGCGAGCTACGAGGAAATCGCGCGCGCCGGCGGCGGCATCGTGTCCACCGTGGCGGCCACGCGTGCCGCCAGCGAACAGGACCTGATCGCCAGCGCGCTGCCGCGGCTCGATGCGCTGCTCGCGGAAGGCGTGACCACGATCGAGATCAAGTCCGGCTATGGCCTGGAAACCGCGACGGAGCTGCGGCAATTGTCCGCAGCCCGCGCTCTCGGCAGCAAGCGACAGGTCGGCGTGCGCACCAGCTTCCTCGGCGCTCACGCGCTGCCGGTGGAGGCGGGCGGGGACAAGGATCGCTACATTGATCTCGTCTGCAACGAGATGCTGCCGGCGGTCGCGGAATCAGGTCTCGCGGATGCGGTCGACGCTTTCATGGAAAACATTGCCTTCTCAGCGGAGCAGACCTCGCGTGTATTTGCTGCAGCCAAGGCGTTGGGGCTGAGGGTCAAGCTGCATGCCGACCAGCTCTCCAACCTCGGCGGTGCGGCGCTCGCGGCTGAGTTCGGCGCGCTGTCGGCCGATCATCTCGAACACACCGACGATGCTGGCGCTGCCGCGATGGCACGGAGCGGCACGGTCGCCGTCCTGCTGCCCGGCGCGTACTACTTCATCCGCGAGACGCAGAAGCCGCCGGTCGAGCTGTTCCGCAGACACGGCGTCAAGCTCGCGCTGGCGACGGACTGCAATCCCGGTTCATCGCCGCTGACCTCGCTGCTTCTCACGATGAACATGGCCGCGACCTTGTTCCGGATGACCGTCGATGAATGCATCGCCGGCGTCACGCGCGAAGGCGCGCGCGCCTTGGGCTTGTTGGCCGAGACCGGCACGCTCGAAGCCGGCAAATGGTGCGATCTCGCGATCTGGGACATCGGCCGCCCCGCCGAGCTGGTCTATCGCATGGGCTTCAATCCGCTGCATCAGCGTGTCTGGAGAGGGCAATGAGCACGATCATCGCCGAGCCGGGCCGCGTCAGCTTCGATGATCTCGCGCGCGTCTACACCGGCGCATCGCTCACGCTCGATCCGGCGTATTGGCCGCGCGTCGAAGCCGCTGCGGCAATCGTGGCCAAGGCGGCGCAGGGCGCCGAGCCGGTCTATGGCATCAACACCGGCTTCGGCAAGCTGGCGTCCAAGCGCATCCCGCCGGACCAGACGGCGCAGCTGCAGCGCAACCTGATTCTCTCGCATTGCTGCGGAGTCGGTCCCGCGACGCCGGAGCCCGTCGTCCGCCTGATGATCGCGCTGAAGATCATCTCGCTCGGCCGCGGCGCCTCCGGCGTGCGCCGTGAGATCATCGCGCAGTTGCAGGCGATGCTGGCGCACGGCGTCTGTCCGTTCGTGCCGCAGCAGGGCTCGGTCGGCGCGTCCGGCGACCTCGCGCCGCTCGCGCATATGACCGCGGTGATGATTGGAGAGGGGCAGGCCTTTGTCGATGGCCGGCTGGCGCCGGGCCGCGAGGCGCTGGCGCGCGCGGGTCTCAGCCCGGTCACGCTCGGGCCGAAGGAAGGGCTGGCGCTCATCAACGGCACGCAGTTCTCGACGGCCTACGCACTCGCCGGCCTGTTACGCGCGCATGATCTGCTCAACGCCGCGCTGGTGACCGGCGCGCTGTCGGTCGACGCCGCGATGGCCTCGACGGCGCCGTTCCGGCCGGAGATCCAGGCGCTGCGCGGGCATCCGGGGCAGATCGAGGCCGGCCGCGTGCTCACCGAGCTGCTCGACGGCAGCGCCATCCGCCTGTCGCATCTCGAAGGCGACGAGCGCGTGCAGGATCCGTATTGCCTGCGCTGCCAGCCGCAGGTCGCGGGCGCCGCGCTCGATCTGCTGAGCCAGGCGGCGCGCACGCTCGTCACCGAAGCCAATGCCGTCACCGACAATCCGCTGGTGCTGGTCGAGACCGGCGAGATCATCTCTGGCGGCAATTTCCACGCCGAGCCGGTGGCCTTCGCCGCGGATCAGATCGCGCTGGCGCTGTCCGAACTTGGTGCGATCAGCGAGCGTCGCATCGCGACGCTGGTCGATCCCGCGCTGAACTTCGGCCTGCCGCCGTTTCTCACCCCGGAGCCCGGCCTGAACTCCGGCTTCATGATCGCCGAGGTCACGGCCGCGGCGCTGTTCGCCGAGAACAAGCAGCGCGCGCTGCCGTGCTCGATCGACTCCACGCCCACCAGCGCCAATCAGGAAGACCACGTCTCGATGGCCGCGCACGCCGCGCGGCGACTGCACGACATGGCGGACAATCTCGCTCACATCATCGGCATCGAGCTGCTGGTCGCTGCGCAAGGCATCGAGCTGCGCGTGCCGCACGGCACCAGCGCCGCGCTCTCGGCCGTGATCGGTGCCTTGCGCCTGCACGTTCCGGCGCTGGCGAGCGACCGCTACATGGCCGACGATCTCGCCAAGGCCGCCGCGCTCGTCGCTGCCGGCGCCTTGGCCCGCGCTGCCGCCGATGCACTCGGGCGCGACCCGTTTCCTAGGCTTCGATGAGAGGGACCCATGAACCGACGTCTCGACAATGAACGGGTGATCCGCGCCCCCCATGGCAGCGACATCAGCGCCAAGAGCTGGCTCACGGAAGCGCCCTTGCGGATGCTGATGAACAATCTCGATCCCGATGTCGCGGAGAAGCCGAGCGAGCTGATCGTCTATGGCGGCATCGGCCGCGCGGCGCGCGACTGGGACAGTTTTGACCGCATCGTCGCGTCGTTGCGCAAACTCGAGGCGGATCAGACGCTGGTCGTGCAGTCCGGCAAGCCGGTCGGTATCTTCCGGACGCATCCCGACGCGCCGCGGGTGTTGATCGCCAACTCCAATATCGTGCCGCATTGGGCGACGCTCGATCACTTCAATGCGCTCGATAAAATGGGCCTGATGATGTACGGCCAGATGACGGCCGGCTCCTGGATCTACATCGGCAGCCAGGGCATCGTGCAGGGCACCTACGAGACTTTTGTGGAGGTCGGTCGCCGCCATTACAATGGCGATCTCGCCGGCAAATGGATTCTCACCGCAGGCCTCGGTGGCATGGGCGGCGCGCAGCCGCTGGCCGCGACCATGGCCGGCGCCTCGATGCTCGCCGTCGAATGCCAGCCGAGCCGCATCGAGATGCGGCTGCGCACCGGCTATCTTGATCGGCAGGCCGCCACGCTGGATGAAGCGCTGGCGTTGATGGAGGAGGCGGCCAAGAGCAAGACGGCGGTGTCGGTCGGCCTGCTCGGCAATGCTGCCGAAATCTTTCCGGAACTGGTGCGACGCGGCGTCCGTCCCGACATCGTCACCGACCAGACCAGCGCGCATGATCCGATCAACGGCTATCTGCCGAAAGGCTGGACGCTCGCCGAATGGGAAGCCAAGCGCGCGTCCGATCCGAAGGCCGTGGAGCAGGCCTCGAAGACCTCTATGGTCGGCCACGTCCAGGCGATGCTGGATTTCCACGCCATGGGTATCCCGACGCTCGACTACGGCAACAACATCCGCCAGATGGCCAAGGACATGGGCCTCGCCAACGCGTTCGATTTCCCCGGCTTCGTGCCCGCCTATATCCGTCCGCTGTTCTGCCGCGGCATCGGTCCGTTCCGCTGGGCGGCGTTGTCCGGCGATCCCGAGGACATCTACAAGACCGATGCCAAGGTGAAGGAGCTGCTGCCGGACAACAAGCATCTCCACAACTGGCTCGACATGGCCCGGCAGCGCATCAAGTTCCAGGGCCTGCCGGCACGGATCTGCTGGGTCGGTCTCGGCGACCGCCATCGCCTTGGTCTCGCCTTCAACGAGATGGTGGCGCGCGGCGAGTTGAAGGCGCCGATCGTGATCGGCCGCGACCATCTCGATTCCGGCTCGGTGGCGAGTCCGAACCGCGAGACCGAGGCGATGAAGGACGGCTCCGATGCGGTTTCGGACTGGCCGCTGCTCAATGCGCTGCTGAATTGCGCGAGTGGCGCGACCTGGGTGTCGCTGCATCATGGCGGCGGCGTCGGCATCGGCTATTCGCAGCATGCGGGCATGGTGATCGTCGCCGACGGCACCGCGGATGCGGCGCGGCGGCTGGAGCGCGTGCTGTGGAATGATCCGGCGACCGGCGTGATGCGCCACGCCGACGCCGGCTACGATGAGGCCATCGCCTGCGCCGAGGCCAACGGGCTGGATCTGCCGAGCCTCGCGCGTTAACCGCTGATGGGTTGAAGAGCGGCCCCTGATTGTGGTCTCATGCCGCCAACGCGGCCGAGACGCCGCGATGCAGGGGACGCTCATGGGAATAGCCTTTCCGTTCTCGGCCATTGTCGGCCAGGACGAGATGAAGCTGGCGCTGATGATCGCCGCCGTCGATCCAAAGGTCGGCGGCGTGCTGGCCTTCGGTGATCGCGGCGCCGGCAAATCCACCGCGGTGCGCGCGCTCGCCGCGCTGCTGCCGCCGATGAGCGCGGTGGTCGGCTGTCCCTATCAATGCGATCCCGCCGATGCCGCCGCGCAATGCGCCGACTGCCGCGCGCGCTCCAAGCCGGGCGGCAAGGGCAAGAAGCCGGCCGCGTTGAAGGCGCATGAGGTGCCGGTGCCGGTGATCGACCTTCCGCTTGGCGCCACCGAGGATCGCGTCGTCGGCGCGCTCGATCTCGAGCGCGCGCTGGCCCATGGCGAGAAGTCGTTCGAGCCCGGGCTGCTCGCGCGCGCCAACAGAGGCTTTCTCTACATCGACGAGGTCAACCTGCTGGAGGATCACCTCGTCGATCTCCTGCTCGACGTCGCGGCGTCCGGCGAGAACGTCGTCGAGCGCGACGGTCTCAGCATCCGCCATCCCGCGCGCGTGGTGCTGGTCGGCACCGGCAATCCGGAGGAGGGCGAGCTGCGGCCGCAGCTCCTGGATCGGTTCGGGCTCTCGGTCGAGGTCAAGACTCCCAGCGATCTGCCGACGCGCATCGAGGTCATCAAGCGCCGCGATGCGTTCGAGACGGATCCTGTTGCTTTCGTCGCGCAGTGGGAAAAAGAGGAGGCGAAGCAGCGCAAGCGCATCCTGGCGGGCCGCGCGCACATCGGCTCAGTGAAAGTCTCCGATCGCGAGCTGGAGCAGGCGGCGCGTCTGTGCATGTCGCTCGGCACCGACGGCCTGCGCGGCGAGCTCACCTTGATGCGCGCGGCACGCGCGGCAGCGGCGCTCGACGGCGCCAAGGCGGTCGATGACGGCCATCTCAAGACGGTCGCGCCGATGGCGCTGCGGCACAGACTCCGGCGCAATCCGCTCGACGATTCCGGCTCGTCGGTGCGGGTCGAGCGCGCGCTCAACGAGCTGTTCGCATCGTGAGCGACGGCGCCGCGATCTGGGCCGATGCGATGATCGCGGCCGCGCTGGCTGCGATCGATCCGGGGGCTGCGTCTGTGCTGTTGCGTGCAGGCGCCGGCCCGGTGCGCGAGCAATGGCTCGATCTGTTGCGCGAACTGATGCCGAGCACGACGGCCGTTCGCAAGCTGCCGCCGTCGATCTCCGATGATCGCCTGCTCGGTGGCCTCGATCTGGCCGCGACCCTGCAGGCGGGACGCCCCGTGATGCAGCGCGGGCTGCTTGCCGAGGCCGATGGCGGCATATTGATCGCGGTGATGGCCGAGCGCATCGCGCCGTCGACGATTGCTCATCTCACCGCCGCGCTCGACACCGGCTCGATCAGTATCGAGCGGGACGGCCTCTCGTTGCGCGCGCCGGCGCGGTTCGGCCTGATCGCGCTCGACGAGGGCATCGATGACGAACGCGTGTCGCCGGCGCTCGCCGATCGTCTTGCCTGTCATCTCGACTTCGGCGCGGTCGCGCGCGCCGATCTCGGCGAGAGCCTGTTCAAATCGACGGACATCGCGGCCGCGCGCGAATTGCTGCCGCAGGTTCGTCTGTCCGACGACGCGATCGCTGCGCTGACGACGACGGCCGTCGTGCTCGGCATCGACTCGTTACGGGCGCCGCTGCTGGCGTGTCGCGTGGCGCGCATCGCGGCGGCCCTTGATGGCGGGAGTGATGTCGCCGAGTCCCACATCGCCTGCGCTGCGCGGCTGGTGCTGGCGCCGCGCGCCACGCGGCTGCCGGCGACGGAGGATGACGCTGACAGCAACGACGCGCCGGAGCCGCGGGACGATCAGCCTGAGAGTGAGGAGGATCACAGCAACGACGGCCCGCTCGAAGACCGTGTGCTCGAGGCGGCACAGGCCGCTATTCCTGCCGATCTGTTGAAGCGCTTGCAGGACGAGCGCGCGGCGCGGACGCGGGCGAGCAGCGCAGGCCGGCAGGGCACCGCGCAGAAGGCGCCGCAGCGGGGCCGCCCGATCGGCGCGCGCCGTGGCGAGTGGCGGGCGGGCGCGCGGCTCAATGTGTTGGAGACGTTGCGCGCGGCGGCGCCATGGCAGCCGCTGCGGCGGCGGACACGACCCGCCGGCAAGAGCAGCCGGCTGATCGTGCACAAGGACGACATTCGCATCACCCGCTTCAAGCAGCGCTCGGGCACCACCACGATCTTCGTCGTCGATGCCTCCGGCTCCTCGGCGCTGCAGCGGCTCGCCGAGGTGAAGGGCGCCGTCGAGCTGCTGCTCGCAGAGTGCTATGTCCGTCGCGATGAGGTGGCGCTGATCGCGTTCCGCGGCAGGAGCGCGGAGCTGCTGCTGCCGCCGACGCGCTCGTTGACCCGCGCCAAGCGCAGCCTTGCGGGCTTGCCCGGCGGCGGCGGCACGCCGCTGTCGGCCGCGATCTTCGCCGCGACCGAGCTTGCGCTCGCGGTGAAAGCCAAGGGGCAGGCGCCGACGATCGTGCTGATGACCGACGGCCGCGCCAATGTTGCGCGCAACGGCGGCGGCCGCAGCGAGGCCGAGGCGGAGGCGCTGGTGGCAGCGAAGCAGCTCGCGCTCACCGGCATTCCCGTCGTGCTGGTCGATTCCTCGCCACGGCCCCAGGACAAGGCTTCGCAGCTCGCAGGCGCCATGCAGGCCCGCTACGTCGCACTGCCTCACGCCGATGCGACACGGTTGTCGCGGGCCGTGATGGCTGAAGCGGGCCGCGGCTAGCGAGGGGGGGAACCCCTGGCGTCAAGCGGCGTTCCCAACGGCGACTGACAAGAGCGCCGGTCATCGCTATGCTCGATCCCCGTCGGATGCCAGCAGACGGCCGCGCCTTTCGACATCCAATCGTCACACAGGAGCACGCCATGCAGGTGGCCTCGACCACACAGAGTGATCACGCGGCCGTCGCGCGCGCCGTGACGATGCCGCCGCCCCTGGCGGCGCCACGCTTCGAGCTCGCCGATGCCCGCACCGGCCGCATCACCTGCTATGCCGATGGTCCCGCAGGCTCCACCGAGCGCCCGCTGCTGCTGATCCACAGCGTCAACGCCGCGGCGGCCGCCTACGAGATGAAGCCGCTGTTCGAGCATTATCGCAACGTCCGTCCGGTCTATGCGCTCGATCTGCCCGGCTTCGGCCTGTCGGACCGCACCGACCGCATCTACACGCCGCGCATCATGACCGATGCGGTCCTGCTCGCTGCCGACGAGGTTCGTCGCCGTCATGGCGATGTCGCAATCGATGCGATCGCGCTGTCGCTCGGCTGCGAGTTCGCGGCGCGTGCCGGCACCGAGGCGCCGAACCTGTTTCGCACCTTGGCGCTGCTCAGCCCGACCGGCTTCGACCGCCGCGCCGAGGCCGCAGCAAAGACGACCGGCAACAGGGACTCGACGCGCGCCATGCCGTGGGTGCGCAACATCCTCAACGTGCCCCTGTGGAAGCACGGCTTCTTCACCCTGCTGACCTCGCGCGCCAGCATCCGCTTCTTCCTGCAGAAGACCTTTGGCCGCAAGGACATCGACGAGGGTCTGCTGGAGTATGACTATATCACCACGCATCAGCCGGGCGCCGAGAACGCACCGTATTCCTTCGTCTCCGGCTACCTGTTCAGCACCAATGCCCTGAAGCTCTACCAGGCGCTGGCGATGCCGGTCTGGATGGTGCACGGCGTCCGTGGCGATTTCGTCGATTACCAGGGCAAGCACGCCGTCGAAGGGCTGCCGAACTGGCGGATCGATGTCATGCAGACCGGGGCGATGCCGCATTTCGAGCAGCTTGATAAAGTCATCGCAGGCTACGATGATTTCCTGGCGCGCGCCGCCGGCGCGTGAGCCGCTCCGGCGCGGGCTGAGGCGCCGCCTGCAATGGTCGTCGTCGGCATGAGCGACAAGCCGAGCTGGAGCATCGACGGGCGCACCTGGCCCAATCGCGAGGCGAGCCGTTTCGTCGACGCCGGCGGGATCCGCTGGCACGTCCAGGTCATGGGCGAGGGGCCGGTCGCGCTACTGGCCCATGGCACGGGAGCAGCAACCCATTCCTGGCGCGATCTCGCGCCGCTGCTCGCCAGGCATGTCACGGTCGTGGCGCCGGATCTCTCCGGCCACGGCTTCACCTCCACGCCGAATTGGCAGCGGCTGTCGCTCCCGGGCATGTCGCGTGATCTCGCCACGCTGTGCGAGCAGCTCGCGATCACGCCCGCGATCGCCATCGGCCATTCCGCGGGCGCGGCGATCCTCACGCGGATGACGCTCGACGGCTTGATCGCGCCGAAACTGATCGTCAGCCTCAATGGCGCCTATCTGCCGTTCGGCGGCGTTGCAGCGCAGTTCCTGTCGCCGCTCGCCAAGATGATGGCGCTGAATCCGCTGGTGCCACGGCTGTTCGCCTGGCGCGGCCGCGATCCGGCAGCGGTGCATCGGCTGCTCAAGGCGACGGGATCGACGCTCGATGCCAATGGCGAGCGGCTGTATCGCCGCCTCGTCGGCAGTCCCGGTCATGTCGGTGCCGCGCTGGAGATGATGGCAAATTGGGACCTCAACCCTCTGGTGCGCGACCTGCCGCGACTGAGCACCGCGCTGCTGCTCATCGCCGCGACCCACGACCACGCCATCACCCCCGACGTCGCCCGGCGCGTGCGCCAATTGGTGCCGCAGGCACAGCTCGAACTGCTTGATGGGCTTGGCCATTTGGCTCACGAGGAGCAGCCG
Organism: Bradyrhizobium sp. SZCCHNS2022; assembly: GCF_032377575.1. Taxonomy (NCBI): domain Bacteria; kingdom Pseudomonadati; phylum Pseudomonadota; class Alphaproteobacteria; order Hyphomicrobiales; family Nitrobacteraceae; genus Bradyrhizobium; species Bradyrhizobium sp. SZCCHNS2022. Next base: position 7,226,283 of record NZ_JAUHHZ010000001.1, read on the forward strand.
GCGCGGATCGCGGAGCTGATCGTCGCGGCCGCCGAGCGGCTCGGCGTCCTTGCAGTGCAGCAGGAAATGTCAAACTAGGTTGACATTTTTGACTGGCGAAAGCGTCAATTTCAATTTACGCTTTTCGCCATGCTCGACGTCTCCACCATCAAGGCCGCTATTCCGGCTGCGCTCGGAGACCGGCCGCATGCGGTCGTGATCGGCTCCGGCTTCGGCGGCCTCGCCGCGGCGGTCCGGCTCGGCGCGCGCGGCTATCGCGTCACCGTGTTCGAGCAGCTCGATGCGCCCGGCGGCCGCGCCTATGTGCATCGCCAGGACGGCTTCACCTTCGACGCCGGCCCGACCATCGTCACGGCACCGTTCCTGTTCGAGGAGCTGTGGCAGCTGTGCGGGCGGAAGATGTCCGACGACGTCACGCTCAAGCCGATCTCGCCGTTCTATCGGATCCGGTTCGACGACGGCACCGCGTTCGACTGCTCGGCGGATCCGGTGGCGATGCGCGCCGAAGTCGCGCGAATTTCACCCGGCGATGTCGACGGCTACGAGCGCTTCATGAAGGCGAGCGAGGCGATCTTCAGAAAGGGCTTCGAGGAGCTCGGCGATGTGCCGTTCCTGTCGCTGCTCGACATGGCGAAGATCGCGCCGGCGATGATCAAGCTGCAGAGCTTTCGCTCGGTCTATGGTCTCGTCTCGCAGCATGTGCGCGACGAGCGGCTGCGCGTCGTCCTGAGCTTCCATCCGCTGCTGATCGGCGGCAATCCGTTCACGACCACGTCGATCTATTGCCTGATCGCCTATCTCGAGCGCCGCTGGGGCGTGCATTTTGCGATGGGCGGCACCGGCGCACTGGTCACCGGTCTCGTCAGCTTGATCGAAGGGCAGGGCGGCCAGGTGCGCTGCTCGGCGCCCGTCGCCGAGATCACCACGAAGAATGGCGTTGCCACCGGCGTGCGTCTGGCCTCCGGCGAGACCGTCGCCGCCGACGTCGTCGTGTCCAATGGCTGCGCCGCCTGGACCTACAAGCACCTGCTGCCATCCGTGCCGCGCCGGCGCTGGACAGATGCCCGCATCGATCGCGCGCGCTACTCGATGAGCCTGTTCGTCTGGTACTTCGGCACGAAGCGCCGCTACGACGACGTCGAGCATCACACCATCCTGCTCGGCCCGCGCTATCGCGGGCTGCTCGACGACATCTTCCGCCGCAAGGTGCTGGCGGATGATTTCAGCCTGTACCTGCACCGGCCGACCGCGACCGATCCGTCGCTGGCGCCCGAGGGTTGCGATGCGTTCTACGTGCTGTCGCCGGTGCCGCATCAGCAGAGCGGCATCGACTGGGCAGCCACCGCCGAGCCGTTCCGCAGGCGGATCGAGCGGGCGCTGAGCGAATCGCTGTTGCCGGATCTCGCGAGGCAGATCGCCACGTCGCGGCTGCTGACGCCGGACGATTTCGAGCATCGCCTGTCCTCCTATCGCGGCGCGGCGTTCGGGCTTGAGCCGGTGCTGATGCAGAGCGCTTGGTTCAGGCCGCACAACAAGAGCGAAGAGGTCGACCGGCTGTATCTGGTCGGGGCCGGAACGCATCCCGGAGCCGGACTGCCGGGCGTGTTGTCGTCAGCGCGCGTGCTCGATGAGCTCGTGCCCGCGCCGCATGAGCTGGAGCGCCGATGAGCCGGGACGAGGACATCGCGATCTGTCGTCGGCTGTTGCGGGGCGGATCGAAGACGTTCTTCGCCGCCTCGAAGGTTCTGCCGCGGGCGGTCGGCGATCCCGCCATTGCGCTCTATGCGTTCTGCCGCGAGGCAGATGACGCGATCGATGGTCCCGGTCGCCGCGTCGACGCCATCGAGGTGCTGCATGAGCGGCTCGACCGGATCTACGCCGATCGGCCCGAGGATCGTCCCGTCGATCGCGCCCTCGCCGGCGTGGTCGCGCAGTTCGCGATTCCACGCGCGCTGCCGGAGGCGCTGCTCGAAGGCCTTGCCTGGGACGCCCAGGGCCGCCGCTACGAGACGCTGAGCGACGTGCTCGCCTATGCCGTGCGCGTCGCCGGCACCGTCGGCGTGATGATGTCGCTGTTGATGCACCGGCGCGCTCCGGAGACCATCGGGCGCGCCTGCGATCTCGGCATCGCCATGCAGCTCACCAACATTGCCCGCGACGTCGGCGAGGACGCGCGTGCCGGCCGGCTCTATCTGCCGCGGCAATGGCTGCGCGAGGCGGGACTCGACGTCGACACCTGGCTGGTCGCGCCCTATTTCGACGACCGCGTCGGCCGCGTCACCGCGCGGCTGCTCGCAATGGCCGACGTGTTCTACGCACGCGCCGCGGCCGGCATCGCCGATCTGCCCCTGACCTGCCGTCCGGGCATCAACGCTGCGCGGCTGATCTATGCCGAAATCGGGCGCGAGGTCGCGCGGGCAGAGTTCGATTCGCTGTCGCAGCGCGCCTTCGTCTCGATGCCGCGCAAGCTGCAGCTGCTCGGCAAGGCCGCGGTGGTGTCGCTCGCTCCGGTGCAGCCATCGTTGGCGCCGCTGCGGCCCGAGGCGCGCATCCTGATCGAAGCCGTGATCGCTGCGGATGCACAGCGCCCGCATGCGATCGCTCGGCCGCGCCGTACGCTGCAGGACCGCGCGCTGTGGGTGATCGATCTGTTCGAGCGGCTGGAGCGACGCGACCAGCTGTCGCGCTCGGGACGGGCGTCGTAGCGAAGCGCGATGAGCGAGACGTCACGAGTGAGACGTGATGAGTGAGACGCCATGAGCGAGATGGGCGGCCTGCTCGAATTCGTCGTCGTTGCGATGTGCGTGCTCGGCTGGCTCGTGCTCGAATGGCAAGGCCGCCGCCTCGACCGCCGGCGCGCCGAGCGTGAGGCCCGGGAGCGCGCGGAGGAGGAGCGGTAGCAGTAGGGCGGCCAAAGGCGCGCCTACGTCGTCGCGACGAGCAAAGATGACCGTGCTCGCCGTGCCCACCGCCCCGCGTGCGGGATGCGGATGGTGGGCCCGCGGCGTCCCGCCGCGTTCGCGCCTTTGCCCACCCTACGGCAGCGCGTTCGGAATTGTCGATTGGATCGCAAACGCATCGACAAACACCGCTGTCGTCCCGGCCTTGAGGCGGGACCCATACCCCCAGGGAGCGGTTTGAGGTAGACAGGCGATTGGCATTTTGCCCGTCATGTCCGCCGCGGCGTGGGTGCCGGATCGGCGCGCCGCCGCGCTCGCGCGCGTCGTGGCTTGTCCGGGACGACACCGTATGCTGTCGCGCGGCCGCTGCAAATCCGCGCGTTCGCCTGCGACTGTGGCTAACGTCGCGCCTATCGATCCCTCACCACCGCGGCATCCGGAACGGCAGCATGGCCTGCACGATCGGCATCTGGAAACGGTCGAGCGACAGGCTCTCGTGCATGACGGCGGCGTCCTCGCCACGGATGCGCGCGGCGAGGTGGCTGCGGGCATAGAAGGGAGCGTCCTCCAGTGTGCTCACGACGCGCACGGATGTATCAGCGTCGGCCCGGGCGCTGCGGTCGACGCGCCACAGCGTCTTGCGCAACGGTGATTCGACGAGTGGGGCGATCCGCTCCAGCTTGCCGTCGGGATCGACGTGCAGCGCGATCGTCTTGTCCATGCCGGCGCGCGCGACGGTGTCGTAGGAGACCACGGTGCCGGTGCGCGTCGCGGCGCGCGACCATTGCCAGCTCCGGAAGTCGCGCTCCAGCGGCGCATCGCCATGGTTGATGTCGAAATAGCCGTCGCCGCGCCAGTGCAGGTCGGGATGATCGAAGTCGACCGACACGCGGCAGCACGGCGCGATCGGCTGCCAGCGATGGCGTCCTTCGGCATCGAGCCTGAACGCGATCTCGTTCAGCGCGGTCGGCACCACCCTCACCTTGCCGCGCAGCGGCAGCGGCCAGGGCACGGTGACCTCGTCGACGTCGATCGTGAGCTCGCGACCGGTCCAGGCCAGGCTGCTCGGCCCCACGGCAAAATGCTGCTCGTCGCGGGCGATCGCGCCGCGTCCACGCTCGGTCATGGCCCAGCGGCGCGCGCGCGCGCCATACAGCGCGACGTTGAGCGCGCAATGATTTTCGGGATCGGCGGGTCCGCGCCGTCTGGCCCATGCGTAGTACGGCGAGAACACGCTGCCGACGAAGGCAATGAGCGTGATGCCGAAGCGGCCGTCGTCACTCAGCGCGTCGACATACCACCACGCATAGCCGTCCTTCGGGACGGCGCGGTCGAAGCGAGGTCCGCAATCGCCCTGTTGGCTGCCATCCGCCCCGACAGCGCCGCCATCGGCACGCCCGGTCCCGGATGCGCGCTGCCTCCGGCCACGTAAAGTCCCGGCAGCTTCGTCTGCGCGCCCGGCCGCTGGAACGAGGCCATCCAGCCGTGCGAGCTGCGGCCGTAGAGCGCGCCCCCCGCGCCCGGAAACATCCGGTTGAAATCCGTCGGCGTCGTCACGCGGGTCAGTTCCGGCGTCGTCGCGATGCTGAGGCCGCAGCGCTGCAGCAGGTCGAAGGTCTGGCGGGCACATTGGCTGATCTCCGAGGGAGCGAAGCTGTGGCGGTCGCCGGTGGCGGGCGCGTTGATCAGCACGAACAGCGGCTCGTTGGTGCCGGCATCGCGCGGCCGGTCGTCGCGGTCCTGCGCGCAGACATAGACGGTCGGCTCCTGCGGCATCGCGCGGCGGTCGATCAACTGATTGAACTCGGCGCCGTAGTCGCGCGAGAAGAACACGTTGTGGCGCACGAGCGGAAAGCCGTCGGCGCGCGCCAGGCAGCTCCAGGTCATCGCCGACAGCGAGCGCGCGGACTCCGGGATCGACGGCAGCGCACGCGCCGCTTCCGCACCGAACAGTCCCTGCGCAAGGGCCCCGACATCGGCAGTCGCAACGATGGCATCGGCTGCGATCTGCTCGCCATCGGCGAGCCGCACGCCCGTGGCGCGGCCGGCCTGGCTGACGACGGCGGCGACCTCGGCGCCATAGCGGATGGTGACGCCATGGCGCCGCGCCAGCGCGGCGAGGCACGCGGCGAGCTCATGCATGCCGCCGTCGATCAGCCAGACGCCGGCCTGCTCGACATGGGCGACCAGCATCAGTGTGGCCGGCGCATGGAACGGCGAGGAGCCGCAATAGGTGGCGTAGCGGCCGAACAGCTGCTGCAGGCGGGCGTCGCGAAAATAGCCGCCGAGTGCCTTCCACAGCGTCTGGAACGGGCGGATCGCGGTGAGATCGCGGAAGCCGGCGCTGCGCAACAGATGTGTCATGCTCGGCGTCGGCGTGCGGATGAAGGGATCGCGCAGCACCTCGAAGATGCGCCGCGCATCGCGGCAGAACGCGCGATAGCCCTCGGCCTCGCTGCGTCCGGCGAACTGACCGATCGCGTCGGCCGACCTGTCCTCGTCGGCGAACAGGTCGAGCGTGCGGCGATCGGTCCAGGCGTGGCGGGCGAGGACGTCGAGCGGGGTGAGGGTGAGGTGATCGTCGAGCGATGCGCCGATCTCGGCGAACAACTCGTCGAACACCCAGCGCATCGTAAACACGGTCGGACCGGAATCGATGCGGGCAGGGCCGATCGTGATCTGACGCATCTTGCCGCCGGGCGCCGGCGCGCGCTCGATCACCGTTACGGCGGCGCCGCGCGCGGCGAGGGTGAGCGCCGCGCTGAGGCCGGCGATGCCGGCGCCAACCACGATCACGCGGTCCTCGGCCATTTCGTGCACTCCCGTCCATCGGACCTGACGTGTGAAATGTCTAGCATGATTTACAGTATGGGTGTAAGTTGAAATTTACATGAGCGGGCCCGCAGGCCTCGCGACAAGGGAGGCTGGCATGGACGTGATGGCCCGGATCGAGAAATCCCTCGTCACAGCGGTCGCTCTGGCCGACCGTCCCGGATGCCCGCCGCGCCTCTCGGCCGCCATGCAGGCTGCGGTCTTTCCCAAGGGCGCGCGCGTTCGTCCCCGTCTTTGTCATGCAGTAGCCAGCGCTTGCGGCGACGACGAGCCGGCCGCGACCGACGCGGCGGGATCGGCGATCGAGCTGCTGCATTGCGCCTCGCTGGTGCATGACGATCTGCCGTGCTTCGACAATGCCAAGCTGCGGCGTGGCCGACCCTCCGTGCATGCCGCGTTCGGTGAGCCGCTCGCCGTCCTCGCCGGCGATGCGCTGATCGTGCTCGCGTTCCAGACGCTGGCCAAGTCCAGATGCTCGCCGCTGCGGCTGGCGCAGCTGATCGCGACCATCGGCGACGCCGTCGGTGTGCCGCATGGCATCGCAGCCGGGCAGGCCTGGGAGTGCGAGCCGCAGATCGATCTGTCGCGCTATCACCGCTCCAAGACCGGCGCGCTGTTTGCGGCTGCCACTGTCTCGGGAGCTGCTGCGGCGGGGCATGAGAATCCTGAGGCCTGGCGCACGCTCGGCGAGACCATCGGCGAGGCCTATCAGGTTGCCGACGATATCCGCGACGCGGCCAGTGATGAGGAGGAAGCGGGTAAGCCGGTCGGGCAGGATGCTGCGCTTGGCCGGCCCAACGCCGTGCTGATCTATGGCCTCACCGGAGCGGTCAGCTATCTGCACGACCTCGTCGCCGACGGCATCCGCACCATGCCGCCCTGCGCCCATGCGCACGAGCTGCGCATGCTGATGGAACAGGAAGCCAAGCGTCTGGTCCCGCGCCGTCTCGCCGCGTCGGCGGCGTGATGGTTCGGCCGCATTGAATGGCAACCCCTGCGCCGCGCGCACCGTGCCCACCCTCCCCTGGAGGGGGAGGGTCGCCGCGCCTGCGCGCAGCGGCAGGCGCGGCGGGGTGGGGTGACAGACTGTCGGCGGGTGTGGTGCGGATGGTCCGTGAAAGGCCGATGCAGCGGAACTTGATCTCGCCTCGACCCATCCGCACCTCTTTCCGAGCCCACCCCACCCCACCGCCCGCCTTGCGCGCGGTGACCCTCCCCCTCCAGGGCAGGGCAATCGCATGTGGAAATTCCGGGCTGTCGCGACGAACGATCCTGCAAGTTAGTGACTCCGTCATGCCCGGGCTTGTCCAGCCTGCGCGGCCGAAGCCGCTTCGGCGCGGCGAAGGCCCGGGCATCCACGTCGTTCTCAGCATGCCGGCCGACGTGGATGGCCGGGACAAGCCCGGCCATGACGACGTGGAGAGAGACGAGCCCAAAACGGCGATCGCCACACGCGATTGCCCTGCCCTCCAGGGGAGGGTGGGCAGTGGTGTGCGTCGATGCGCTATTGCCCGCCGACTGGAGCATTGATCCGTGTCGACCGCCATTCGCCGCGACGCGCCGCCCCCAATCAGCTTCGGTGATCGCTGGCGCGGCTGGCGCGACTATTTGCTGGCGAGTGCTTCATTTCAGCGCTGGGCGGCGGCGTTTCCATTGACGCGGCCGATTGCGCGCCAGCGGGCGGCGGAGCTGTTCGATCTGTGCGCCGGCTTCGTCTACTCGCAGACCCTTGCGGCCTGCGTGCAGCTCGATGTGTTCGAGGCCCTGCGCGCCGGGCCCTGCGAGGTTGCGGCGCTGGCATCGCATGCGGCAATGCCGCCTGATGCGATGCTCAGCCTGTGCGAAGCGGCGTCCGCGCTGCAACTGCTCGAGCGCCGCGGCGGCGCGCGCTATGGGCTCGGGCCGCTCGGCGCGGCGCTGCTCGGCAATCCCGGCATCGCCGCGATGGTCCGCCATCACGCCGCGCTGTATGCCGATCTCGGCGATCCCGTGGCGCTGCTGCGCGGCCAGGGCCGCGAGCGCCGCCTTGCACATTACTGGCCCTATGCGCTCGACAAGAGCGGCGCGACGCTGACGCGCGACAGCGTCGCGTCCTACACGGCGTTGATGGCGGCGTCGCAGCCGATGATCGCCGATATCGTGCTTGCGGCCTATCCCTTGAGCGGCCATCGCCGCCTGCTCGATGTCGGCGGCGGCGATGGCAGCTTCCTCGCGGCCGCCGCGCGGCAGGCGCCGCAGCTTGCGCTCGGGCTGTTCGATCTGCCCGAGGTCGCCGCGATAGCGCGAGAGCGACTCGCCAAGGCCGGGCTCGCCGATCGCGTCACGATTACCCCCGGAAGTTTCTACACCGATCCGCTGCCGACCGGGGCTGACGTGATCTCGCTGATTCGAGTCGTGCACGATCACGACGACGACGCGGTGACGCAACTGCTGGCAAAGGTGCGCACGGCGCTGCCCGAGAACGGCGTGCTGTTGCTCGGCGAGCCGATGCGCGACACGGCGAAAGGTGCCCACGGGGTCAGCGCCTATTTCGAGATCTATTTGCGCGCGATGGGGCAGGGCCGGCCGCGCAGCGCGCAACGGCTGCGCGAGCTGCTCAATCTGGCAGGTTTTTCACAGGTGCGAGTGCTTCGCACGCGCATCCCGTTGATCGCGGGCGTGATTGTCGCGAAAAGCTGACACTCGGACTGTAAATAAATATTGACACTCTCCGCAGTCGGACTAACCTGACACCCGTAACTAAGCGGGCGTCGCCGGGGAGTTTGGGCTATGGACGCGATCGCCGTGGTGCTGGGGAGGCCGAGGGAGTTGTCGCTGCAGCACCTGCTGCTGGCGGATGCCCCGGACTGCCTGACCGTCGACATCGAATGGAGCGCGATCAGCACCGGCACCGAGCGGCTGCTGTACGAAGGCCGCATGCCGCAGTTTCCCGGCATGGGCTATCCACTCGTGCCCGGCTACGAGGCGGTCGGCCGTGTCGCGCACGCGGCGCCGCATTCTGGTTTTCGTAAGGGCGAGCGCGTCTTCGTGCCGGGTGCGGCGCGCTGCTTCGGCGAGGTCAAGAGCCTGTTTGGGGCCGCCGCCTCGCGGCTCAGCGTGCCCCCTCAACGCGTCGTCGCAATCGACGAGGCCAACGGCGAGCGCGGCGTGCTGCTGGCGCTGGCCGCTACCGCCTATCATGCTCTGTCGATCGGCGGTGATGGCCAGGCCGAGTGCGTGGTCGGTCATGGCGTGCTCGGCCGTCTGCTGGCGCGGTTGATCATGGCGATGGGCGGAGATCCGCCGGTCGTCTGGGAGAGCAATCCCGAACGCGCGGCTGGCGCAATGGGCTATCGCGTCGTCGATCCAGCTCACGACGATCGGCGCGACTACCGCCTGATCTTCGATGCCAGCGGCGATGCCGGGCTGCTCGACAGTTTGATCGCGCGCCTGGCGCCGCGCGGCGAAATCATCCTCGCCGGCTTCTACAGCGCGCCGCTGACCTTCTCCTATCCGCCGGCCTTCATGCGCGAGGCAGCAATCCGCGTCGCCGCCGAATGGAAGCACGAGGATCTGCTCGCGGTGCGTAACCTGATCGATACCGGCCGGCTGTCGCTGGACGGGCTGATCACGCATCACGCCGACGCGACATCGGCAGAGAGCGCCTACCGGATCGCGTTCGACGATCCGTCATGTCTCAAGATGGTCCTGGACTGGAGAGCTGCACGATGAATGCCCCGACCAAGATCAGTGCCAACTTGGCTGCAATGACGGATGCCCTGCGTGCCGAGGCCGCGATCGAGCCGGATGCGCCGGTGACGGCTGCGCCTAAGAAGACGACGCAGATCATAGCCATCTACGGCAAGGGCGGCATCGGCAAGAGTTTCACGCTCGCCAATCTGTCCTACATGATGGCGCAGCAGGGCAAGAAGGTGCTCTTGATCGGCTGCGATCCGAAGAGCGACACCACCTCGCTGCTGTTCGGCGGCCGCGCCTGCCCGACCATCCTGGAGACCTCGTCGAAGAAGAAGCTTGCCGGCGACGAGGTCAAGATCGGCGACGTCTGCTTCAAGCGCGACGGCGTGTTCGCGATGGAGCTCGGCGGTCCCGAAGTCGGCCGCGGCTGCGGTGGACGCGGCATCATCCATGGCTTCGAGCTGATCGAGAAGCTCGGTTTTCACGACTGGGGCTTCGACTACGTGCTGCTCGACTTCCTCGGCGACGTCGTCTGCGGCGGCTTCGGCCTGCCGATCGCGCGCGACATGTGCCAGAAGGTGATCATCGTCGGCTCCAACGATTTGCAGTCGCTGTACGTCGCCAACAATGTCTGCTCGGCGGTGGAGTATTTCCGCAAGCTCGGCGGCAATGTCGGTGTTGCCGGTATCGTCATCAACAAGGACGACGGCACCGGCGAGGCGCAGGCCTTTGCGGATGCGGTCGGCATCCCGGTGCTGGCCTCGATCCCGGCCGACGACGACATTCGGCGGAAGAGCGCGAGCTATCAGATCATCGGCAGGCCCGGCACGGCCTGGGCACCGTTGTTCGAGCTGCTGGCGACCAATGTCGCCGAGGCGCCGCCACAACATCCGCATCCTCTGACGCAGGACGGCCTGCTCGGCCTGTTCAAGGCGTCGGAGGTCGGTCGCGACGTGGTGCTGGAGCAGGCGACGCTCGAGGACATGTGCGGCAGCACGGCGGTAGCTAAGCCGTCGCTCGAAGTGATCTACGACAATGTGTGATCGGCGTGCTGAGCAGCGGAATCTAGTGCAATGAGCGATGCGGTGGTCCATCAGGCAGTGAGCGCGGAGAGTCGCGCGGCGGCAGGCATGCCCGTGCAGCCGGAGGCGCTCGGCTGCCACGCCGGCAAGGCCGAACTCAGGAAGGCGGCCGATGCCGCCGGCAAGAGCGAGCTTCTGGCGCGCTACGCGGCCGACTATCCGGCCGGGCCGCACGACCAGCCGCAGAGCATGTGCCCGGCGTTCGGCTCGCTGCGCGTCGGCCTGCGCATGCGGCGCACCGCGACCGTGCTGTCGGGCTCGGCGTGCTGCGTCTATGGCCTGACCTTCACCTCGCATTTCTACGGCGCGCGGCGCAGTGTCGGCTATGTCCCGTTCAACTCGGAGACGCTGGTCACCGGAAAGCTGTTCGAGGACATCCGCGAGGCCGTGTTCAAGCTCGCGGACCCCGCGAACTACGACTGCGTCGTCATCATCAATCTCTGCGTTCCCACCGCCTCGGGCGTGCCGCTGCAGATTCTCCCGAAGGAGATCAACGGCGTCCGCATCATCGGCATCGACGTGCCCGGCTTCGGCGTGCCCACCCATGCCGAGGCCAAGGACGTGCTTGCCGGCGCGATGCTGAACTATGCGCGGCGCGAGGCGGAGCAGGGTCCGGTGCAGGCGCCCCGCGCGCCGCGCGGCGACAGGCCGACGATCACCTTGCTCGGCGAAATGTTCCCGGCCGATCCAGTCGGGATCGGCATGCTGCTGGCACCGCTCGGATTGGCGGCAGGACCCACCGTGCCGACGCGCGAATGGCGCGAGCTGTATGGCGCCCTCGACTGCGCGGCGGTCGCGGCGATCCATCCGTTCTATACGGCCTCGATCCGCGAGTTCGAGGCGGCAGGCCGGCCGATCATCGGCTCGGCGCCGGTCGGCTGCGACGGCACTGCCGATTGGCTCGAGGCCGTCGGCACGACCTGCGGCGTCGGCCGCGCGCAGATCGATGCGGCGAAGAATGCCGTGCTGCCGGCGATCCGCGGCGCGCTTGCGGCGGCGCCGATCCGCGGCCGCATCACGCTGTCGGGCTATGAAGGCTCGGAGCTGTTAGTTGGGCGTCTCCTGGTCGAGAGCGGCGCGGATCTACGCTATGTCGGCACCGCGTGCCCGCGCACGCGCTGGTCGGAGGCCGATTGCGCCTGGCTGGAGAGCCGCGGCGTGCGCGTACAGTACCGCGCCTCGCTGGAGCAGGATCTCGCGGCCGTCGATGAGTTTGCGCCCGATCTCGCCATCGGTACCACGCCGGTGGTCCAGAAGGCCAAGGCGCGCGCGATCCCGTCTTTGTACTTCACCAATCTCATTTCGGCGCGGCCGCTGTTCGGCGTCTCCGGTGCCGGCTCGCTGGCGCAGGTCGTCAACGCGGCTATCGGTGGCAAGGCCCGCTTCGACGAGATGCGCGACTTCTTCGAAGGTGTCGGTGAGGGCGACACCGCGGGCGTGTGGCAGGGCACCCCTGTCGCGCGTCCCGACTTCCGCGACAAGTACCGCAAGGCGGTCGCGGCACAGGCCAAGAAGCGCAAGTCCGAGGAGATGGTGTGATGCTGATCCTCGACCACGACCGCGCCGGCGGCTATTGGGGGGCAGTTTACGCGTTCACCGCGATCAAGGGCCTGCAGGTCATCATCGACGGCCCGGTCGGCTGCGAGAATCTGCCCGTCACCTCGGTGCTGCACTACACCGACGGCCTGCCCCCGCACGAACTGCCGATCGTCGTCACCGGCCTCGGCGAGGACGAACTCGGCCAGAAGGGCACCGAGCAGGCGATGAAGCGCGCCCGCGCCGCGCTCGATCCGGATCTGCCCGCCGTGGTCGTCACCGGCTCGATCGCCGAGATGATCGGCGGCGGCGTGACGCCCGAAGGCTCCAACATCAAGCGCTTCCTGCCGCGCACCATCGACGAGGACCAGTGGCAGAGCGCCAACCGCGCCTTGAGCTGGCTGTGGAGCGAATACGGCCTGCGCAAGATCCCCGAGCGCAAGCCGCGCGCCGAGGGCGAGAAGCCGCGCGTCAACATCATCGGACCGATCTACGGCACCTTCAACATGCCGTCGGATCTCACGGAGATCAGGCGCCTGGTCGAGGGCATCGGCGCCGAGATCAACATGGTGTTTCCGCTCGGCAGCCACGTCGCCGACGTGCCGAAGCTGGTCAATGCCGACCTCAACATCTGCATGTACCGCGAGTTCGGCCGTCTGCTGTGCGAGACGCTGGAGCGGCCCTATCTGCAGGCGCCGATCGGGCTGCATTCGACCACGAAATTCCTGCGCATGCTGGGCGAGATGCTCGGGCTCGATCCCGAACCGTTCATCATCGGCGAGAAGCACACCACGATCAAGCCGGTGTGGGATCTCTGGCGCTCGGTGACGCAGGACTTCTTCGGCACCGCGAGCTTCGGCATCGTCGCCTCCGAGACCTATGCGCGAGGCCTGCGCAATTTCATGGAGACCGAGCTCGGTCTGCCCTGCCACTTCGCGATCTCACGCTGCGCCGGCGCCAAGACCGACAATGACGCCATCCGCAAGCTGATCCACGAGCGGCCGCCGCTGGTGCTGTTCGGCAGCTACAACGAGCGTATGTATGCGGCGGAAGCCGGCAACCGCGCGATCTACATCCCGGCAAGCTTCCCGGGCACGGTGATCCGCCGCCATACCGGCACGCCGTTCATGGGTTATGCGGGGGCGACCTACGTCGTGCAGGAGGTCTGCAACGCGCTGTTCGATGCGCTGTTCAACATCCTGCCGCTCGCGACGCAACTCGACCAGATCGCGGCGACGCCGGCGCGGCTCGAGCGCGAGCTGCCATGGGACGACGGCGCCAAGCTGGCGCTGGACCAGATCATCGAGACGCAGCCGGTGCTGGTGCGGATTTCCGCAGCCAAGCGGCTGCGTGATGCGGCGGAGCGCGGTGCGCGCCAGGCCGGGCTCGACAAGGTGACGGAGGACGTTCTCGCGCATGCGCGGTCGCAGCTCGCAACGGGCCAGGCCGCGTAGACACGGGGATAGCGGAGAGGGAGAGGACGATGTCGTTATACGAACGCATGGATCGTGACGTCGCGCCGAGATCGCGCGAGCGGATCGAATATCTCCTGGTCTACGCGGTGTGCTTCGTCGTGCTGATGGTCGAGGGCGTGCTGCGCCGGATCGGCTCCGTCGTCACCGGCCACAGGCCCGCGCCGCTCGGCGCGATCTTCGGCGAGGCGAGGATCAAGGCCGCGAACTGCGCGACCTCGTCTTTCATGGGATTGTGAGTTTCAGGGCTGTGAGTTGCAGCCCCGTGAGTTCTTAGGGAATTCGTGCGGTTCGCCGCATGGATGTCATCCCGGCAACGGGATGGCGCTTCGACGCCGCTCATCTCGGTGAGCGGCTTCCGGCCGAAAGGCCAACACCAGGAGGTACTACTATGGTGGAACCAAACAAGGGAGGCTCTCTGTCGGGGCTGACCGAATCGGAGGCGAGGGAATTCCATAGCATCTTCATGACGAGCTTTGTGGTCTTCACGGCGGTCGCGATCGTCGCCCACATTCTCGCATGGATGTGGCGTCCCTGGCTGCCCGGGCCGACTGGCTACAAGGCGGCGGCGCTGGATGGGGCAACCCACTACGCCACTCTCGTGCTCTCCTACCTGACCTGATCGAAAGGAGAAAACTATGTGGCGCTTGTGGTTGTTGTTCGATCCGCGCAGAGTTCTCGTGGCTCTCGGGGTTTTCCTGTTCGGACTGGCATTGGTGATTCACTTCATCCTGCTCAGCACGAACCGGTTCAACTGGCTGGAGGGACCTCGTGCGGCGAAGACGTCGTCGATCTCCGATCCGGCAACGCCGGTGAAGCTCACCTAGAGCTTCGGCATCATCAATGGGAGGCGGGCGATCGCTCGGCGGCAGACCTTGTCCGCCCGCTTCCCAAATCTCTCGGGCGCCGGGATTCCTGGCGGTCACGACACGACCCACCGTACGACACGACACCTAGCATATCGAGCGACGGGCAGCGGAGGCAGGACCGATGGCAATGCTCAGCTTTGAACGAAAATACCGCGTCCGCGGCGGCACGTTGATCGGCGGCGATCTCTTCGATTTCTGGATCGGACCGTTCTACGTCGGCTTCTTCGGCGTGACGACGATCTTCTTCACCTTCGTCGGCGTGGCGCTGATCCTCTACGCAACGGCGCTCGGACCGACGTGGAATCTCTGGCAGATCAGCATCAATCCGCCGGACGCCAAATACGGACTCTCCTTCGCACCACTAACGGAGGGCGGCTTCTGGCAGCTCATCACGGTGTGCGCGCATGGCGCGTTCGTCTCCTGGGCGCTGCGCGAGGTCGAGATCTGCCGCAAGCTCGCGATCGGCTACCACGTGCCGGTGGCCTTCGGCTTTGCGATCTTCGCCTATTTCACGCTGGAGGTGATCCGTCCGGTGCTGATGGGGTCGTGGAGCTACGCCTTCCCCTACGGCATCATCACCCATCTCGATTGGGTGTCGAACACCGGCTATCAGTTCGGCAACTTCCACTACAATCCCGCGCACATGATCGCGATCACGTTCTTCTTCACGACGTGTCTCGCGCTCGCGCTGCACGGCTCGCTGATCCTGTCGGCCGCCAATCCCGGCCGCGGCCAGGAGATGAAGTCGCCGGAGCATGAGAACACCATGTTCCGCGACCTCCTGGGCTACTCCATCGGCACGCTCGGCATCCACCGACTCGGCCTGTTTCTGGCGCTGTCGGCCGTGTTCTTCAGCGCCGTCTGCATCGTCATCTCCGGCCCCGCCTGGCTGCTGCCGGAAGGCAACGCCTGGTCGGATTGGTGGGAATGGTGGCGCAGGGTCCCGATCTGGTCGCCGCAATGAGTTGAAGGAGAGGTCGTCATGGCCCAATACCAGAACATCTTCACGCAGATCCAAGTCCGTAGTGCGATCTATCCGGGCATTCCGATCGAGCCCGGCGTCTGGGAGCGGCTCGGCAAGGGCAGCTTCAACTACTGGTTCGGCAAGCTCGGCGACGCGCAGGTCGGCCCGGTCTATCTCGGCTTCCTCGGCTTGGCCTCGCTGATGTCGGGCTTCGTTGCGATCGAGATCATCGGTCTCAACATGCTGGCCTCGGTGAACTGGAGTCCGCTGGAGTTCATTCGCCAGTTCTTCTGGCTGTCCTTGCAGCCGCCGGCGCCGGAATACGGCCTGCAGATCTTCCCGCCGCTGCAGGAGGGCGGCTGGTGGCTGATGGCCGGCTTCTTCCTGACGACGTCGATCCTGCTGTGGTGGGCGCGCACCTATCGCCGCGCCCGGGCGCTCGGCCTCGGCACACACGTGTCGTGGGCGTTCGCCTCGGCGATCTGGCTGTATCTGGTGCTCGGCTTCATCCGGCCGATCTTCATGGGCAGCTGGAGCGAGGCCGTGCCGTTCGGCATCTTCCCGCACCTCGACTGGACCAACAACTTCTCCATCACCCACGGCAACCTGTTCTACAACCCGTTCCACATGCTCTCGATCGCCTTCCTGTATGGGTCGGCGCTGCTGTTCGCGATGCATGGCGCGACGGTGCTGGCGATCAGCCGCTACGGCGGCGAGCGCGAGCTGGAGCAGATCGTCGATCGCGGCACGGCGTTCGAACGTGGTGCGCTGTTCTGGCGCTGGACGATGGGCTTCAATGCGACGGCCGAGTCGATCCATCGCTGGGCCTGGTGGTTCGCCGTGCTTTGCACCTTGACCGGCGGCATCGGTATCCTACTGTCGGGCACCGTCGTCGACAATTGGTTCGAGTGGGGCGTGAAACACGGGCTGGCGCCGGCGCGCTGAAGTCCCGCAGGTTGAGAGATGTTGGACCGAGTTGAAACTGATCACGTCGAGATGGCCGGGCGCAGCACGCGCCCGGCCTCTCTCTTGGAGGCGATGCGCGACCGTACCAAGGCGCTCCACGTCACCGCCGAGCGGACCGGCCTCGTCGCCGAGCTGCTGCGCGGTCGCGGCACGGTGCAGGCCTACGCGCTGCTGCTGCGCAATCTGCTGCCGGTCTATGAGACGCTCGAAGCGGAGCTCATCCGTCATCAGGCATCTGCCGTAGTCGGCCACATCGTGCGGTCCGAGCTGCATCGCAGTGCTGCGATCAGAGCTGATCTTGCCCAGCTCGATGCAACCGATCTGACCGTGTTGCCCGAAGCGATCGCCTATGTGCGTGCCATCCGGGAGGCGGGATCAGGCTCCGGCCATCCGCTGCTGGCGCACGCCTATACGCGTTATCTCGGCGACCTCAGCGGCGGCCAGATCATCAAGAAGATTCTCGCGCGTTCGCTCGGTTTGCAACCGCAGGCGCTGTCGTTCTACGAATTTTCGGCGATCGGCGACATCCCGCTGTTCAAGGACGAGTACCGCGGCGCGCTGGAGCAGGCCGGCGCGGCCATGGCCGAGCACGAGGCGGTGGTCGAGGAGGCCGCCACGGCGTTCCAGCTGAACATCGCACTGTCGCAAGCGCTGCAGGAGGCGTCCGGGCTCGGCGCGTGCAAGCGGGAGTGAGGTCAGGGCTCGATCGCTGAGAGTTGTGGGCAGAGTGCTCGCGGGTGCAGGCTCTCCCCGTGCGGTCATTCCCGGACATTCGCGCGCAAAATGGCGCGGCCATTTCGAAGCAGTGCGAATGAGCCCGGAATCCATAACCACAGGACCACATTCGTCTGAAGATGAGCGCCGCGTGCGTCTCGGGTCCTCATGACCGATGTGGCTATGGATTCCGGGCTCGCGCTTCGCGCACTCCGGAATGAGGCGTGGAGAGATCGATAACCCGCGCGAACAGCCCGTCTGCACTAAGCCGGACCGCGTGGGAGATCTGAGCTCCCGCCGTCACTCCTCACCCTGCGAGCGATACCATACGAGGTGCTCGAGGATGCCCAGTGTGCGCGCCGTCGAGCTGCGGATGCTCTCCAGCATCTCCGGCATGCTGCCGGCCTGGGCGCCGTGCGTCACCTCGAGTGCTGCGAGTTGCGCATTCTCGACCGTGGATGCTGCGAGCTCCTTGTAGATCAGGCTGGCGCTCTGATCGAGCCGCAGGCTCGGCCGTCGCGCGCCGTCGATCTCCTCCTGGAAGCGTGCGCGTGCCTCCTCGGCGGTCTTGCGCTCGGTCAGGTCGGAGAAGATCAGCACGAAGCCGAGCACGCGGTCGTAAGGCGCGATCACCGGATCGGCGCGCACCATCAAGGGCCGCTGCGGCGACGTGCCGCCGGTCAGCGTCAGCTCGCCGCGCCAGCTGCGCTTGTTGCGCATGAGGTCGTCGAGATTGGCGCGGAATTCGGCCGGCGCCGTGCAATAGGCGCCGAGGTCGCGCAGATACGGGATGTGTGGATGCGAGGCGCGCAGCTGCTGCTCGAACGCTTCGTTCATGAGCAGGATGCGACCCTCGACGTCGGCGATGATGACCGGCTGCTCGGAGCGCAGCACCTGGGCGCTGATCGTGGCGAGCTGGTCCTGCGCGATCACCATGCGCACCGAGCGCAGCTGCAGCGCCACGTCGGCGACGGTCTCGCTGACCGCCCGGGCCGAGGCAAGCTCGGCCGTCGACCAGGGCTCTGACTTGCCTTCGACGAGCTGGTGCCATTGCGCAAAGGAGCGGCGCGGCGACAGATCCGATGGGTCATCGCCGATGATGACGGCCTTCAGCGGATCGCCGCCCCAGGTCACGGTCCGGACCTGCTCCGGCCTGAACCACAGCAGATACTCGCCTTCGCTCGCCGACAGCGGAGCCGCGATCAGGCCGCTGGCGATCGGGCGGATGTCGGCAAAGGTCGGCTCGTCGAGGGTCAGCGACGCGGTCACCGTCAGCCCTGGTGCCATTGCGCCCGCCGCCGTGCGCCGGCGGTCGAGCCATGCGGCGAGATCGCGGATGCGCTGCGTCGACGGCACGTCGCCGGCGGTCATGACCTGGCCTTCGAACAGCAGCGCCGCGCCGCTGGCGCCCAGCGGCTGCAACAGGGATTGCGAGCCGTCGAACAGCGCAGCCTGCCAATCGCCATCCCGCGACACCGCCTCGACCAGCCGTTGCTCCAATCGGCGAACGACCAGCTCGGACTGGCTCTGGGCAAAGCTCTCCAGTGCTGCGATCCGGATCGCGCAGGTCTCGGCCAACGCCTCCCCCGCGGCGCGGATGTCGAACGGCACGAAGCGCGGCTCATAATGGTGGCAGGCGATCAGTCCCCACAGCCGGCCGCTGACCATCAGCGAGCAGACCAAGGTTGCGCCGACCCCCATGTTCTGCAGATATTTCTGATGGATCGGCGACATGCTGCGCAGGCAGCTCAAGGACATGTCGAGGTCGCGGCCGTTGAGCGGCGAGATGCGCGGCTGCAGCGGCACCGGCATGTAGTTGACGTCGACCAGCAGACGCACGCGGTTGCGCTCGTACAGCCGGCGCGCGATTTGCGGAATGTCGGAGGCCGGGTAGCGGTTGCCGAGAAACGCCTCGAGATCCGGCCGCCGCCGCTCGGAGAGCACCTCGCCATGACCTTCTTCGTCAAATCGGTAGACCATCACGCGGTCGTAGCCGGTAATCTCCCGGAAGATCGTGGCCGTCTCGTCGCAAAGGCCGAGCAGGGAGGAAGCCGACGTGATGCGGTGAAAGGCGCCGTCCAGGGCCGGTGCGATGTTGGTGATCTTCGTCGCCGGCTCGAGCTCGATGATCAGGCCGCCATTCGACGGGCGATGCACCGTGCAGTCGACGCGGCGCGGCGGCGAGCCGGCGGTGCAGCGCAGGGTCATCGGTGACAGGTGCAGCGGTCCGCTCAGATGCGGCAAGATCTGCAGCGCCACGTTGCCGCCGAGATCGCGCAACGGACGTCCGACCACGGAGCTGGTGTTGAGGAAGGCCGCGGCATTGGTGCTGGCCTGGATGACGATGTTGTCGGGCTCCTTGATCGCCAGCAGAACGCCATGCGGCTGGATCGAGCCTGCGAGATGAATTTGTTCACGCTCGCAATCCGCAAGAGTAGCGTGGCCGAAGGCCGGCGTTGTCAGCGGAACGGGCAACTATCTCCCCTTTTCGGTTTCCTCGTCGCTTTCTTCTAGTTGGCTCAGATTATACCGATCGAGCTTGGCGTAAAGACTTTGCCGGCTGAGGCCGAGAATTTCGGCGGCCGACGTTCGGTTCCCATTGGCGAGCTCGAGCGCGGCGCGGACGTAATGCTGCTCGACGACTTCGACCGTGCTCCTCACGAGGTCGCGCAGCGGTGTCTTGCCGACCGATTCGTTGAGGCCTGCGAGCGCCGCCCGCAGATTGTCATGCTCCGCGGCCGGGGACAACCGCCGGGCGATGTTCCGCAGCACGAGGCCGATCCGGCGCTGGCCGTCGTGGCCATGCGCTGCAGCCGAGATCTCGACCTCCGTCTCGGTTCCGAGTTCGCCCTGGATGGTGGTGGACAGCAGCCGGACGGCCCCATGGCGCTCGACGTTCGAAATCAGCACCGAAAGGTCGGCACCAGGGCGGGTCAACCAGCGGCTGAGCTTCTCGCCGATCAGGGCCTCCTTCGAGCCGATCTCGACCAGTTCCAGGAACGCCCGGTTGGCGCGTTTGATGGCGCCTGTGCCGTCGATGCTGATGACCGCATCGGGAAGATTGTCGATCAGCCCTTCGGCATCATCCGACGCCAAGCCCGGCTGCGCGGCCTTGCCGATCGGCGCCATCTGCAGAAGGAACATCGGCGCGGTCTCGCTGGTCATCAGCGATCCCCGCAGCATCCATGGCGCAGCGTCCTCGCCAAGATGGATCACGATGCCAGGCGCCTTGCCCTGATCGCGGACCCGCCTCAGCATCAGTTCCACCGGCTCGCGGTCCTTTTGCGGAATCTCCTGCAGGAACTCGCGCCCCACCAGATTGTCCCGACGCCGGCTGGACACGCCGAGCGCCGCTGCCGCGGTCCGGTTGGCTTCCACGATGCGCAGGTCCGACACCTTCGTCAGCAGCACGGCCTCGTTCGAATCCTCGATCACCAGCCGGTAGCGCGTTTCAATCTCGCGCAGCTTCCAATAGTCGCGCTCGATGGTCTGCTGCGCCGAGATCAGCCGCGCCTGCAGCTCCGCCACCGCTTGCAGGTTCTTGCCGATCGCCAGCATGCCGGCGCGGCCGCCGAGCAGGACGGTGGTGAATTCCATCGGCAACTCGAGGCCGCTGGGAAATCGCTGGGTGAGCTGGCGGAAGGCGGAAATGCCGGTCCGCTTGGTGTCCTGCATGATGCGTTCGACCTTCTCGGTCGCATCATCGACGATTTCGGACCAGAGACGGCCGAGCCATACGTCGACATTCTCCGCAGACATGTTGGGAGACAGCGTTGCCTCACGGATCACGCCGTCCATGTCGAGCAGCAATGTCACGTCGGGTCGTGGACCGTGAAACTCGGCCATGGTCTTGGCACCCGTTATCTTGGCACCCTCTTGAGACGCTCGGGGGATCGCGGCCAGTTCATTTGGCGCGCATCTTGAAGGTGTTGCGCCGCATCCCGCTAACGTATTGAGAGTCTTGAGAATGTTGTTAGTCCACGCAGCGCCTTCGGTGTCAAGGCTTATTTACGAGCATCCAACTTTCGTTGGTATTCCTGCGCCGGATGCATGTTCGAACTGCGACTTATTCGCTCACTTTTGCCTGACAGGGGCATGACAAGACAGCATGACATTGTTACCTGTAAGGTGCCAATCACATGGGCTAACGAAACGACGTACCGGGAGGTCGCATATGGTGAGATCTGGTTTGGTTGCAGCGGTCATGATTGCAATGTCGGCAGGCGCCGCATTTGCGTTGGACGGTGGGGACGCTGCCAAGGGCGAGCAGGTCTTCAAACAATGCATGACCTGCCACCGCATTGGTCCCGAGGCGAAGAATGCAGTCGGGCCGGTGCTGACGGGGGTGGTCGGCCGTGCCACCGGGACCTATCCGGGCTTTTCCTATTCCGAGCTGAACAAGCATGCCGGCGAGGCCGGGCTGGTATGGACCGACGACAACATCTTCGAATACCTCGCCGACCCCAGCGCGTTCCTCAAGAAATACCTCACCGGGAAGGGCAAGGCGGACCAAGCCACCGGCTCGACCAAGATGGTGTTCAAGCTCGCCAACGAGCAGCAACGCAAGGACGTCATCGCCTATCTGAAGACGTTCTCGGAGAAGAAGTGAGGGGAGGTGGATCGGCGCTCAGGTCTTGAGTGCCGATCACCGCAGCATACACGCACCAATGTCGTCCCGGCGAACGCCGGGACCCATACCGCGTGATGCGTGTTGGCGGAAAAGGTCTGAGTAACCGGTCTTGCCCACGACAGGCGGCGGTGGTTATGGATCCCGGCGTTCGCCGGGATGACGCCGTTGGTGTGGTCAGCCGCCGGGTACCCACGAGCCGCAAACTGAGAGCCCGCCGGCTGCTCCGGAGAGATCTATCGCCACCGCTGCTTGAGATCCGCCGCGTTGGCGACGCCGGACGCGGCGAGGCAGCCGGCCAGCCAGAACCAGGGCGCATCGGCGAGTGCGCAGCGTAACGCGAGCAGCAGGAAGACGCCGGCGAGCAGATTGGTCAGCAGCGCCCGCGGTTTGATGCCGCGGTGCGTGCGCCGCCAGATCCAGGCGATGACCGCGAACTCCAATGCGACGATCGCGAGGATCGCGTCGACGAGATGCGGGCTGCGGTAGAGCTCATCCATCGCGTGAGCTGCTAGGCCGCCTTGGCGAGCCCGGTGAGGTGGGCGATGTTCTTGAAGAAGATGCGCACATGCGACAGCGGCTTGGCGCGCACCAGCTCCTTGTTCATGTAGGCGTCCCAGGTCAATTGCTGGACGTCCTTGTCACGGCAGATCGCGACGAAGCGCTCGCGGCGGGCGTCGTTCGTGTACCAGTAGCGCTGCATCATGCCGAGGATGAAGAACACGGCACCGTGCTTGCGCATGAAGGACTTGCGGGCGGTGGCGAGCGCCGCGGCGTCTCCGGTCTTCAGGAACAGGGCGACGGCATCAGCCGCGGCCCGGCCGCCCGCCATCGCATAGTAGATGCCTTCGCCGGAGGCCGGGGCCACCACGCCAGATGCATCGCCGGCGAGCACGACGTCGCGGCCATTGTCCCAGCGCGACAGCGGCTTCAACGGAATCGGCGCGCCCTCGCGGCGGATCGTTTCGAGGTCATCGAGCGCGGCCACTTTGCGGAATTCGGCGACCGAGCCGCGCAGCGAAAAGCCCTTGTGCGCGCTGCCCGTGCCGATGCTGGTGGTCGGGCCGTGCGGAAACACCCAGCTGTAGAAGTCCGGCGACAGCTGGCCGCGGTAGACGACGTCGCAGCGGGTGGCGTCGAACAGCGGATGGCCGCGGTCCGGCGAGCGGATGATCTCGTGATAGGCGAAGACGTAGCGGATCTCGCTGGCTTGAGGGATGCATTGCCGCGCGACCGCGGAGACCGCACCATCGGCGCCGATCACGGCCCGAGCTCGCACGCTGTGGTCTCGCATGCTGCCGTCGTCCATGCGCCTGCTGTAGTGAACAATGGCCGTGCCGTCGCGATCACGTGTGATCCGGCTGAACGTTCCGGTGCGCCGGATCGCGCCGCCGTCCGCGGCACGCGTCCGCAGCCATTCGTCGTAATGCTCACGGTCGACCATGCCGACGAAGCCGCCATCGATCGGCATGTCGACATCGCGGTTGCTCGGCGACACCATGCGGGCCGACGAGATCCGCGCCACCAGCAGATGGTCGGGGATCTCGAACTCGCTGATCAGTCGCGGCGGGATGGCGCCGCCGCACGGCTTGATGCGGCCGGCGCGGTCGAGCAGCAGCACCTGGTGGCCCTGGCGAGCGAGGTCGTTGGCAGCGGTGGCGCCGGCGGGGCCGCCGCCGACGACCACGACATCGAACGTCTCGGAGGAGGTCGAGGTGCTCATCGCACTAGGCTCCCTGGTTGGCCGGTTGCACCTGCAGTGTCGAGGCCTGTTCCCGCGGGCGCTTGATCCAGATCGCGAGCCAGGCGGAGAGAACGAACAACGCGGCCTCCGCGGCGAACACCGCCGCATAGGCCGAGGCGGTCGACGGCATGAAAGCTCGCGCGGCGTCGGCCGCCGCGGTGCCGACGAAGCCGCCGATGCCGAACGAGATCGCCTGCGAGGCGCCCCACAGGCCCATCCGCGTGCCCTCGCGATTGTCGCGGCCTTCGCTGACCATGTTCATCATCGCGCCGATCGCGGCGATGGCGTAGACGCCGTTGGTGATGCCGAGCAGCAGCACCGAGGCGCGCAGCGGCCAGGCCGGGCCGACCGTGGCGGCGGCGACGAGGCTGAGCAGCGCCAGCGCCGAGGCGAGGCAGCCGCCGATGATCCAGGGCTGCGGCCGTGTCCGCCAGTCGGCATGCAGGCTCGCCATCGCCGGCATCAGGATCATGCCGATCAGCGCGCCCATGTGCTGGACCGAGGACAGCTGCGTGGTCTGGCCCGGTGTCATGCCGAACACGCCGCCGGCGAACGGCTCCAGGATCAGGTCCTGGGCGCTGTAGGCCAGCATCGAGACGAAGATGAATATCGCAAAGCGCCGCGCCTGCGGCTCCCGGCAGATCTCGCGGAAATCCTCCATGAAGCCGCCGCGCTCGGCTTTCGCCGAGACGCCCTCCGAGGGAACCTCCGGCTGCTCGATGCCCCAGACGCCGAGCAGGGTCAGCACCATCGCGATCGCCGAGACCGTGCCGGACACCAGCATCAGCCGCTCACCGGAGAACGGATCGAGCGCCTTGCCGGCGACCGCGGTCGTGACGATGAAGCCGGCGATCATCATGATCCAGGCGATCGAAGCCGCGGCGCTGCGCCGCCCCGGCGCGGTGCGCTTGGCGAGCAGCACCAAGAGCGAGGTGCCGGCAGCGCCGACGCCGATGCCGATCATGATGAAGGCGATCACGGCGATGGCGAGGCCCACAACGAGATGACTTGCCATCAGCGCAGTGGCGGCTGCGGCGAGCAGGCCGCCGGCGGCGAGCACGGCCATGCCGCCGACGATCCAGGCGAAACGACGTCCTCCGACATCGGAGCCATGGCCGAGCCAGGGTCTGAGCACCTGCATCGCGTAGTGGATTGCGACCAGCAGGCCGGGGATCATGGCAGGCAAAGCGAGCTCGATCACCATCACGCGGTTCAAGGTCGACGTGGTCAGCACCACGACCGCGCCGAGCGCGGTCTGCACCAGGCCCAGCCTGACGATGCCGAACCAGGACAGGGGAGCAGGCGCAGCGTTACTCATGCCGACATCCCCGCCAGCGCGAAGGCTGTCACCAGCATGCCCAGCACATAGAGCAGCACGCCCGTGCCGTTGTACCAGGGCGCGAGCTCGCGCGGATTCGTCATCAAGCGTCGCATCAGCACCAGCTGGGCCGCGATCAGCGCAGCGACGATCGAGGCATGGGCCGGCCGGCTCCAGACGACCAGCAGCGCCAGCACGGCGACCTGCGCCAGCGCCATCGTGATGCAGGCAAGGCGGGCGGCGCGCTCGGGTCCGAGCAGCACCGGCAGCGAGTTGACGCCGCTGACGCGATCGCCGTTGATCGACTTGAAGTCGTTCAGGGTCATGATGCCGTGTGCGCCCGCGCTATAGAGCAGCGCGATCGACAGCACCGGCCAGGACGGCGCCTGCGCGCTCATGATCGCCGCCGCCGTGATCCAGGGCAGCCCTTCATAGCAGAGGCCGACGGCGCTGTTGCCCAGCCAGCCGTTCTGCTTCAGCCGGATCGGCGGTGCGCTGTAGGCCCAGGCCAGCGCGAGGCCGAGCGCGGCGGCGGCAAAGCCCCAGGTGCCGAGCAGGGTGGCGACGGCGAGCGACAGCACGGTCCAGATCAGCGCGATGGTGAGACCCCATCGGCCGGGAATGCGGCCCGACGGAATCGGCCGGTCCGGCTCGTTGATCGCGTCGACATGGCGGTCGAACCAGTCGTTGACCGCCTGGCTGGTGGCGCACACCATCGGCCCGGCGAGCACGAGACCCGCGACCACGACCGGCCAGCGCGGCGCCAGCGGTGCGCCCGACGACACCACGCCGCAGCCGAACGCCCAGATCGGCGGAAACCAAGTGATCGGCTTCAACAGCTCGAGAACGGCCGAGGGCTGAAGCCTTGAAGGAAGCCTCGAACGAAGCTTTGGGGCAAGCGGGACGGGCGCGATCTCGGTCATTGCAGAACTCTTCCCACTATTCCAACTGACTGTCTTCTTCGGTCGGCTCGGCCATGCCGTAGCGCCTGAGCTTGACGTAGAGGCTCTGACGGCTGAGGCCGAGCATCTCGGCGGCGGTGGCGCGATTGTCGCCGGTGAGCTTGAGCGCGGTCTCGATGCACATGCGCTCGATCACGTCGGTGGTCTCGCGCACCAGCTCCTTGAGCGGCACGCGGCCGATCAGCTCGGCGAGCTGCTCGCGCGAACGCGGAATCAGCGCGTGATCGCTGCCATCGCCCGAGATGCGCGGGCCGACGTTGCGGATGGTGAAGCCGAGCCGCGCCTGGCCGGGGGCGCCGACGGTCGTGGCCGAGATCTCGACATCGACCGGCGAGCCGTGCTCGCCGCGGACGACGCTGGAGAACAGCTTCAAGGTGCCATGCTGGCGCAGATTGGTCAGCATCACCGAGAAGTCGATCGCCGACTTGCCGATCCAGCGGTCGATGGTCTCGCCGAGGATCTGATGCATGTTCTCGATCTGGGCGAGCTGCAGGAAGGTCGCGTTGGCGTGCAGCAGCCGGCCGTCCATGTCGGTGATGACGAAACCGTCGGGCGCCGATTCGACGAACTGAACCAGCTGGGTGTTGACATCGGAGGATTTCGCGATCGCGGGCTGCGAGGAGGACTGCGGCGAGAACCGCAGCAGGAACAGCGACGAGGTGTCCTGCCGGAAGAAGGTGCCGTCGAGCAGATAGTCGCGGCCGCCGTCGAGCCTGATCTTGGTGCGTTCGATCTTGCCTTGGGAGCGAATCGCCAGCGACAGCGATTGCGACGTCGACAGGTCGTCCAGCAGCAGCGCGTCCGGAAACAGCTTGCCGATCAGATTGGTGGCGCCGTGGTCGAGCAGATCGGCAGCAGCCGGATTGGCCTCGACGATGCGGTGGCTCACGGCGTCGATGATCAGCACCGGTTCGGAGGTGATCTGGAACAGGATCCGGTAGCGCGATTCGGCGTTGCGCATGCGCGAATAATCGCGCTCGATCGTGACCTGGGCCTCGATCAGCTTCTGCTGGAGCGCCGCCGTGGCGCGGACGTCGCGGCCGACCGCGATGAAGCGCGCCGCGCCCTTGATCGCGACCACCGCGAACAGAATCGGGATGTCGGGCCCCCGCGCGGCCGGATAGCGCACCTCGCGCCAGCGCGACACCTTGCGCTCGGATGCTTCGGCGAGCAGCAGCTCTGGCTTGGTCTGGCTTTCCTCGGACACTGTTGCTTGCCAGGATCGGCCGATCCACTCGTCTGTGTTTCTCAATTCAAGCGGCAGTCCGGCTTGTTGAAAAGCCAAGTCCTGAATGTTGCCGTCGGCGTCGAGCGCGAGCGCAATGTCGGAGGCTGCGGCCACCAGCATGGCCGCAACATCCGCATTGAGATCGCCAAGCGACTCTTTCGGAGCTCTGAACGCCCTCACCAACGCCGTTGTCCTCCCAATCAAGGAGCCTTCGCGCGGCAAGTCTCGTTCCAGCATTCATCTTCACTGCACCCTCAGCTATCGCCGTTCGGTCAGAAGACTGACGACGTGCCGGGCTTGCGAAGCCTCTCTGCTCGGATCGGAGACGACACCGTCGCCGCCGACCAGAAGAACGAGTTCAGGCCGTTCAATAAACGCAGGACCGCAGACCAGCACGCCGATGTCCTGGTTGGAGGACTCGCGCCGGACCATCCTTATGTTTGAGGCGAGATCGTCAAGCTTCTTGTCGCTGTTGGCGAAGAACTCGACGACGTTGAACCATTGGGTGCGCAGCGCATCGACGAAACCGCGGTCCGCAGTGTCGGGCTCGATCCAGGTCTCGAAGCCGTCGCGGCGGAAGAACTCGCCTGCCAGCACGAGTCCGAACATCATGTGGCCCATCTCGCGCCGATCACCCGGTGCGGTGGTCAAGAGCACGCGCAGGCCGCTCGGTGCAACCGCGACCTCGGCGCAGAATGCCGGGCTGAAATGGCGCAGCAGCTGCTGGAGCCGCCACAGCGCGAGCGTGACATCGGCAAAGTCGCGCTCGTCGTCGGCCCAGAGATGGCGCAGATGGTTTGCGGTCGGCACCAGCAGATCGAGATAGATCCGCTCCAGCGTCTCGCCGTGATCGCGATGCGCCTGGATGCAGGCCACGGCGCGATCATCGTCCGCCTCCAGCACCAGCTCGGCGAAGTCGGCAGCTTCCTGCGCCGAGGCCGTGATGATCGCGGGCATGCGTTCGAGGGTGGAGGCATGCGCCATCACCAGTCGCGGAATGATCTCGGCCTCGATCGCTCCGTTGAGCTGGGGATGGCGGGTGCTGTGCAAGGGCACGTTGACGCGTGGCGATGCCGGCGGATGAAAGCCGGACCGTCCACGCTTCGTCCGAAAGCGTGCTCGCGGAAATCGGGCTGTCTCATTGAGCTCGGTCATCAGCGCCTCCCCTCCATATGAGCGCACGTCGCTCGCTGCGTCAATATTATTTGACGTCAATTTTGATTGACACTCTTCCTGCCCAGGTCTAGCGTTTCCCCATCGGGCTCGCACTCGGGGATTTGCGATGCGCCACCGGCGAACTCTACAACGTAGTGTTGACCAAACCGAGTGCGGTGCACCACAAATCCCCCTGTGGTTGTCGTCATCGCACCACTGGGCACCGGTGTTGTCAAATCATCTTTACACATCGTGTGATGCGCAGTTCACATCCGCTACGGATCCGTCGCTGTGGAGTCTGCTCTGCTTCACCCCCGAGAAGGCGCCGCGTGCAAAGCGGCAAGCGCTTTACACGCCTGAGGAAAAGCGCAGGCGCGACGCCACGCCGTGGACGCTGGTGCAGGCCATCCTGGCGCCGCTGCAATTTCTCGTCTTCCTGATCAGCCTCGGCCTTGTGGCGCGCTATCTCGCGACCGGCGAGGGGCTCTGGCTCGCTACCGCCTCGGTCGTGCTGAAGACGGCGCTGCTCTACACCATCATGATCACCGGCTCGATCTGGGAACGGGTCGTGTTCGGACGTTATTTGTTCGCCGCGGCCTTCTTCTGGGAGGACGTGTTCTCGATGCTGGTGATCGCGCTGCATACGGCTTATCTGGCCGCGATCGTCGGCCACATCGGCAGCGCTCAGCAGCAGATGCTGCTCGTGCTCGCCGCCTACACCGCCTACGCGATCAACGCCGCGCAATTCCTGCTGAAGCTGCGCGCGGCGCGGCTGCAGGACGAGGCGATGGCCGCAGCTACGACGGAGCGCGCGTCATGAGCCTGTCCGCGCAAGCCTGTGCCGTGACATCAGCCGCTTCGCCGGACGGCGTGCTGCGCGAGCGCGGGCAGCGCGAGGTGTTCTGTGGCCTCACCGGCATCGTCTGGCTGCACAGGAAAATTCAGGACGCGTTCTTCCTCGTGGTCGGCTCGCGCACCTGCGCGCATCTGATTCAGTCGGCCGCCGGCGTGATGATCTTCGCCGAGCCGCGTTTCGCCACCGCGATCATGGAAGAGCGCGATCTTGCCGGCCTGGTCGACGCCAATGACGAGCTCGACCGCATCGTCGCGCAGCTGCTCGCGCGACGGCCGGACATCAAGCTCTTGTTCCTGGTCGGCTCGTGCCCGTCCGAGGTGATCAAGCTCGACCTGTCACGCGCTGCCTTGCGGCTGTCGCAGCGCTTCTCGCCCGGCGTCCGCGTGCTTAACTACTCCGGCAGCGGCATCGAGACGACGTTCACGCAAGGCGAAGATGCCTGCCTCGCGTCGCTGGTGCCGGTGTTGCCGCAGGCCGATCGGACCGCGCGGCCGTCGCTGCTCGTGGTTGGCGCCCTCGCTGATGTCGTCGAGGACCAGTTCAAGCGGACCTTCGCAGCGCTCGGCATCGACAATGTCGCCTTCCTGCCGCCACGGCGCTCGTCGGAGTTGCCGGCGATCGGGCCGGAGACGCGCGTGCTGCTGGCGCAGCCGTTCCTGGGTGACACCGCGCGCGCATTGGAAGAGCGCGGCTGCCGCAGGATCGCAGCGCCTTTCCCGTTGGGCGGGGAAGGCACCGCGCTGTGGCTCGCCGCCGCCGCCGAAGCGTTCGGCGTGTCGCGTGCTCACGTCGAGCGCACCCTGGCGCCGTTGAAGGCGCGGGCCGAAAAGGCGCTGGCGCGTTACCGTGCGCAGCTCGCCGGCAAGCGCGTCTTCCTGTTTCCGGATTCGCAGATCGAGATTCCCCTGGCGCGTTTTCTGTCGCGCGAGATCGGCATGGAGCTGGTCGAAGTCGGTACGCCCTATCTGCACCGCGATCATCTCGTCGCCGAGCTTGCGATGCTGCCCGCCGGCACGCAGCTCAGCGAAGGCCAGGACGTCGAGCGCCAGCTCGATCGCTGCCGTCAAGCGCGGCCCGATCTCGTCGTCTGCGGTCTCGGCCTCGCCAATCCGCTGGAGGCCGAGGGCCTCACCACCAAATGGTCGATCGAGCTGATCTTCACGCCCATCCAGGGCTTCGAGCAGGCCGGCGATCTCGCCGAGTTGTTCGCGCGGCCCTTGCTGCGGCAAACGCGACTGGCGGTGTGAGATGCAGCTCTCGGTCTGGACATATGAAGGCCCCCCACACATCGGCGCGATGCGCATCGCGACCGCCATGCGCGACGTGCACTACGTGCTGCACGCCCCTCAGGGCGACACCTACGCCGATCTGCTGTTCACGATGATCGAGCGCCGCGACCGAAGGCCGCCGGTCACCTACACCACCTTCCAGGCGCGCGATCTCGGCGGCGACACTGCCGATCTGCTACAGAGCGCGGCGCGCGCAGCCTACGAGCGCTTCCAGCCGCAGGCGATGCTGGTCGGCGCGTCCTGCACCGCCGAGTTGATCCAGGACGATCCCGGCGGGCTGGCGCTGGCCTTGAGGCTTCCGATTCCGGTGATCCCGCTCGAGCTGCCGGCCTATCAGCGCAAGGAGAATTGGGGCGCCTCGGAAACGTTCTACCGGATTGTACGGGCGTTGGCTGCGTCTTCCGCTGATGGCTCCCCCCGCCGTGAGAAGGAGACAGGCGCTCGTCCAGTCTGCAACCTGCTTGGTCCGACGGCTCTCGGCTTCCGTCACCGCGACGACCTCGCGGAAGTGACCAGGCAGGTTGTGGAGCTCGGCATCGAGATCAATGTGGTGGCGCCGTGGAACGCGACGCCGGCTGATCTCGCCCGCCTGCCGGAGGCCGATTTCAACATCGTGCTGTATCCGGAAATCGCGCTGACGGCGGCACAATGGCTGAATCGACAGTTCGGCCAGCCCTATACGAAGACGATCCCGATCGGCGTCGGCGCGACGCGCGACTTCATCAAGGAGGTCGCAGGCCTTGCCGGCGTCGATGCGGAGCCCGTACTGTCACGCGCCGAGAGCCGGCTGCCCTGGTATTCGCGCTCGGTCGACTCGACCTATCTCACCGGCAAGCGCGTCTTCATCTTCGGCGATGCCACACACGCGGTTGCCGCGGCGCGGGTCGCGACCCAGGAGCTCGGCTTCGAGGTCGTCGGCCTCGGCACCTATGCCCGCGAATTCGCCCGCGAGATCCGCGAGGCCGCCGCGCTCTACGGCGTCGAGCCACTGATCACGGACGACTATCTCGAAGTCGAAGCCCGCGTCAGCGAGCTGAGGCCGGAGTTGGTGCTCGGCACGCAGATGGAGCGCCACATCGCCAAGCGCCTCGGCATTCCTTGCGCCGTGATCTCGGCGCCGACCCATGTGCAGGATTTCCCGGCGCGCTACTCGCCGCAGATGGGGTTCGAAGGCGCCAACGTGCTGTTCGACACCTGGGTGCATCCGCTGATGATGGGCCTGGAGGAGCATCTGCTCGGCATGTTCCGCGAGGATCACGAGTTCGCCGATCACGCACCGTCACATCTCGGCGCAGCTCCGGCCGCGCCGCCGCAGCAGCCGCAGCTCCGCGTCGTCGAAACCAGTGTCACCACCGAGCTCGCCTGGGCCTCCGACGCCGAACGCGAGCTGACCAAGATTCCGTTCTTCGTGCGCGGCAAGGCACGCCGCAACACCGAACGCTTCGCGCGCGAGCGCAACGTCAACCTGATCACGCTCGAGACCTTGTACGATGCCAAAGCGCATTTCGGTCGCTGACGTCACACCCATCCGGGTGGTGATCGTGACGATGGACAGCCATCTCGCCTCGGCAGCCGTGCGCGCGCGCACGACCTTGCAGGCAGAGCTGCCCGGTCTCGATCTCAAGGTGCATGCGGCCGACGAGTGGGGCTGCAATCCGGACGCGCTGGCGCATTGCCTCGCCGACATCGCGACCGGCGACATCGTCGTCGCCACCATGCTGTTCATGGAGGACCACATTCAGCCGGTGCTGCCCGCGCTGCAGGCTCGCCGCGACCAGTGCGACGCGATGATCGGCTGCCTGTCGGCCGGCGAAGTCGTGCGGCTGACACGGCTCGGCAAGCTGACGATGTCAGGCTCGGCGACCGGCGTGCTCGGCCTGTTGAAGCGGCTGCGCGGCAGCAACCGCTCCGGCAATTCCAGCGGCCAGAGCCAGATGAAGATGCTGCAGCGGATGCCGCGCCTGCTGCGCTACATCCCCGGCACCGCGCAGGACCTGCGCGCCTATTTCCTGACGCTGCAATATTGGCTCGCCGGCTCCGAGCAGAACTTTGCGAACATGGTGCGCTTCCTGGTCGGCCGCTATGCCGACGGACCGCGCGCCGCGCTGCGCGGCAAGCTCACTGCCGCCGAGCCGATGACCTATCCGGATGTCGGGCTTTATCATCCGCGGCTTCCGCAACGGATCGTCGAACGCGCCGATCAGTTGCCGGTCCTGGCGAAGCCGGTCGGCCGCGTCGGCGTCATCCTGATGCGCTCCTATTTGCTCGCCGCCAACACCGCGCATTATGATGGAGTGATCGCGGCACTGGAGGCGCGCGGTCTCGCTGTCGTTCCGGTGTTCGCCTGCGGACTGGACTCGCGCCCGGCGATCGAGCGCTATTTCCAGAAGGACGGCGTCTCGACAGTCGATGCGGTTGTTTCGCTCACCGGCTTCTCGCTCGTCGGCGGCCCCGCCTACAATGACGCGCGCGCCGCCGAGGAGGTCATGGCTGGCCTCGACGTGCCCTTGATCGCGGCGCATCCGCTGGAATTCCAGACCGTCGAGCAGTGGCATGACGATGCGCGCGGCCTCACGCCGGTTGAAGCGACGATGATGGTCGCCATCCCCGAGCTCGACGGCGCCGTCGGCCCGACCGTGTTCGGCGGCCGCTCGGCGATGGCCGACGCGGGGCGCGACATGGCCTCGTTGCCCGAGCGCGCCGCGCAACTCGCCGCACGTGTTGCCAGGCTTGTCGAACTGCGCCGCTCGGCCCGCGCCGAGCGCAAGATCGCCGCGGTGCTGTTCAACTTCCCGCCGAATGGCGGTAGCGCCGGCACCGCGGCCTATCTCTCGGTGTTCGAGTCGCTGCACAATGTGATGGCCTCGCTGCGCGCGGCCGGCTACACCATCGACGTTCCCGCCACGGTCGATGAGCTGCGTGCGCGTGTGCTCAAGGGCAATGCCGAGCGCTTCGGCACCGCGGCCAATGTCGCGGTGCGCATTCCGGTCGACCAGCATGTCCGCCGCGAGCGGCATCTCGCCGAAATCGAGAAGCAATGGGGCCCGGCGCCCGGCCGTCACCAGACCGACGGGTCCAGCCTGATGGTGCTGGGCGAGCAATTCGGCAATTTGTTCGTCGGCCTGCAGCCCGCCTTCGGCTACGAGGGCGACCCGATGCGGCTGCTGTTCGAGCACAGCTTCGCGCCGACCCATGCCTTCGCCGCGTTCTATCGCTGGCTGCGCGAGGAGTATCGCGCCCATGCCGTGCTGCATTTCGGCACCCACGGCGCGCTCGAATTCATGCCGGGCAAGCAGGCCGGTCTCTCGGCCGAGTGCTGGCCGGAGCGGCTGATCGGCGATCTCCCGAACTTCTACATCTATGCCTCCAATAATCCCTCTGAGGGCGCGCTCGCCAAGCGCCGCGGCGGCGCTACCTTGATCAGCTATCTCACGCCGTCGATCACGAGTGCCGGTCTCTACAAGGGCCTCGCCGAGCTGAAATCGTCGCTCGATGCCTGGCGTAGTCTGTCGCCGGACGCGACGGAGCAGGTGAGGGGCGACAGCGCGGCGCTGATCCAGGCGCAGGCGGCAGCGGTCGATCTCGCCGTGGCCGAGCCGCTCTGGGGCGATGAGCGCGACACGCGGATCACAACGCTCTCGGCCAGCGTGTTGGAGCTGGAGTATTCGCTGATCCCGCACGGCCTGCACGTGGTCGGCGCTCCGCCGCCGCAAGAGCAGCGCGCCGAGCTGCTCGACCTCGCAGGGATCACCGACGCCGCCAAGCGCACTGAGCTCGACAGACTGCTAGCGACCGACAGCGAGACGCCGGCGATCCTGCATGCACTCGACGGCGGCTACATCCGCCCCGTGCCCGGCGGCGACCTGCTGCGCAACACCGACGTGCTGCCGACGGGGCGCAACCTGCACGGCTTCGATCCGTTCCGCATTCCCAGCGCCTTTGCGCTCAAGGATGCCGAGCGCCAGGTCGCCCGGCTGCTCGCCCGCCATGCCGCCGAGGGCCACACTCTGCCGGAGACGATCGCGCTGGTGCTGTGGGGCACCGACAATCTCAAGACCGAGGGCGGCCCGATCGCGCAGGCGCTGTGGCTGATGGGCGCCGCGCCGCGCCATGACAGCTATGGCCGGCTCTGCGGCGCCAAGCTGATCCCGCTGGAGCAGTTGGGACGCCCGCGCATCGACGTCGTGATCACGCTGTCCGGCATCTTCCGCGATCTGATGCCATTGCAGACCAAGCTGCTCGCCGAAGCCGCGCTACTCGCCGCGTCGGCGGATGAGTCCGAGGAATTCAACTATGTGCGCAAGCACGCGCTGGCCTTCCAGGCCGCGCATGGCGGTGAGATCGACGATGCCGCGCTCCGCGTGTTCGGCAATGCCGAGGGCGCCTATGGCGCCAACGTCAACCATCTGATCGATTGCGGCGCCTGGACCGACGAGGACGAGCTCGCCGACGTCTATACCCGCCGCAAGGGCTTTGCCTACGGCACCGACGGCCGGCCCGTCCGCCGCGACGTGCTGCTCGGCCATGTGCTCGCCGGCGTCGACGCCGCCTATCAGAACGTCGACTCCGTCGAGCTCGGCGTCACCACGATCGATCATTATTTCGATACGCTCGGCGGCATCAGCCGCGCGGTGAAGCGCGCCAAGGGCGAGGCGGCACCGGTCTATATCGGCGACCAGACCCGGGGCGAGGGCACCGTGCGGACGCTGTCGGAGCAGGTCGCGCTGGAGACCCGCACCCGCACGCTCAATCCGAAATGGTACGAGGCGCTGCTCGCCCATGGCTACGAGGGCGTCCGCCAGATCGAGTCGCATGTGACCAACACGGTTGGCTGGTCGGCGACCACGGGGCAGGTAGCCCCCTGGGTGTACCAGCAGATCACCACGACCTTCGTGCTCGACCCCGCGATGCGCGAGCGGCTCGCCTCGCTCAATCCGGCCGCGTCCGCGAAGATCGCCAACCGTCTGATCGAAGCGCATGAGCGCAATTACTGGACCCCGGATGCCGAGATGCTCGATGTCCTGCGCAAGGCCGGGGAAGAACTCGAAGATCGCCTCGAAGGCGTGGGAGTTGCCGCATGAATGTGACCTTGAGACCGCCGCTGACGACGGCCCCGCGCCGCCCTGACGGGGCCGGTAGCGTTCAGGTGCAGCTCGATCCGAACGTGGTGATCGGCACTGCAAAAGTGTTCTCGGTCTATGGCAAGGGCGGCATCGGCAAGAGCACGACCTCGTCGAACCTCTCGGTGGCGCTGTCGAAGCTCGGCAAGCGAGTGCTGCAGATCGGCTGCGATCCCAAGCATGACTCGACCTTCACGCTGACCAAGCGGCTGGTCCCGACGGTCATCGACATCCTCGAGCAGGTGAACTTCCACTCCGAGGAGCTGCGCCCCGAGGATTTCGTCTACCAGGGCTACAATGGCGTGATGTGCGTCGAGGCCGGCGGGCCGCCGGCCGGTACCGGCTGCGGCGGCTATGTCGTCGGCCAGACGGTGAAGCTGCTCAAGGAGCATCATCTGCTCGAGGACACCGACGTCGTGATCTTCGACGTGCTCGGCGACGTCGTCTGCGGCGGCTTTGCGTCGCCGCTGCAGCACGCCGATCGCGCGCTGATCGTCGCTGCCAACGACTTCGACTCGATCTTCGCCATGAACCGCATCGTCGCGGCGATCCAGGCGAAGTCGCGGAACTATCCGGTGCGGCTCGGTGGCGTGATCGCCAATCGCAGCGCGGCGACTGATCAGATCGACAAGTTCAACGAGCGCATCGGCATGAAGACGCTGGCGCACTTCCCGGATCTCGACGTCATCCGCAAGAGCCGGCTGAAGAAGTGCACCTTGTTCGAGATGGAGCCGTCGCCCGATGTCGAGCGCGCCCAGAACGAATATCTGCGCCTGGCCGCCTCGCTCCTCGCCGGCGTCGAGCCGATCCATGCGGTGCCGCTCAAGGACCGCGATATTTTTGATCTCCTTGGCTTCGATTGAGTGAGGCTCAACGATGACGACAGCGGAATATCTCGCCCGCCGCAGTGAAGTGGAGACCTATTTCGACCGCACCGCGGTGGCCGCCTGGACGCGGCTGACCTCGGACGCGCCGGTGGGCCGCATCCGCGCCACAGTGCGCGCCGGCCGCGACGAGATGCGGCGGACGCTGCTGTCATGGCTGCCGCTCGACCTGCGCGGTGCACGCATTCTCGATGCCGGCTGCGGCACCGGCAGCTTCTCGATCGAGGCGGCGCGCCGTGGCGCCGATGTGGTCGCCGTCGACATCTCGCCGACGCTGATCGAGATCGCGCAGCGCCGTCTGCCCGACGACATCAGCCGCAGTGCGATCCAGTTCGTCGCCGGCGACATGCTCGATCCCCGGCATGGCGGCTTCAACTTCGTCGTCGCCATGGACTCGTTCATTCACTACCGCGCCGAGGATGCCGTGCGTATCGTCGCCGGCCTCGCCAATCGCACCTCCGATGCGATCCTGATGACCTACGCGCCGCGCACGCCGCTGCTGGCGGTCATGCATGCCGTCGGTGGCCTGTTCCCGCGCGGCAATCGCGCGCCGTCGATCGAGCCGGTCGCCGAGCAGAAGCTGTCCCGCCTGATCGCCGATCAGCCTGACCTCGCCGACTGGCGGTGCGCGCGTAGCAGCCGCATCGCCAACGGCTTCTACATCTCGCAAGCGCTGGAGCTCCGCCCGTCATGAGCGCGCGCGCACCATCGGTCCTGCAACTGTGGACGCGGCTGTCGTCGCGCTATCTGCCGTTTGCGGACGCCGCCTCGACCGAGCTGCCGCTGTCGCGCCTGATGCGGCTGTCGCTGTTCCAGGTGTCGATCGGCATGTCGGTGGTGCTGCTGAACGGTACGCTCAACCGCGTGATGATCGTCGAACTCGGCGTTCCCTCATGGCTCGTCGCCACCATGGTGGCACTGCCGCTGATATTCGCGCCCCTGCGCGTGCTGATCGGCTTCAAGTCCGACCATCACCGGTCGGTGCTCGGCTGGCGCCGCGTGCCCTACATCTGGATGGGCACTCTGCTGCAGTTCGGCGGCCTCGCCATCATGCCGTTCGCGCTGCTCCTGCTGTCCGCGGGCGATGCGCCGGGCCAGGTCATCGCTGGCCGTGTCGGCGCCGCGTTGGCATTCCTGCTGGTCGGCGCCGGGCTGCACACCACGCAGACCGCCGGCCTGTCGCTCGCGACCGACATCGCGCCCGAGCACTCGCGCCCGCGCGTCGTCGCCTTCCTCTATGTGATGCTGATGTTCGGCATGATGGCGAGCGCGCTGACCTTCGGCGGGCTGCTCGCCGATTTCAGCGAGATGCGGCTGATTCAGGTCATCCAGGGCGCCGCGCTGACCGAGATGGTGCTCAACGTCATCGCGCTGTGGAAGCAGGAGGCGCGCGATCCCTCGCGCACGTCGGCTGCCCGGGAGCGCCCGCGCTTCGGCGACTCCTGGCGGCACTTCCGCGAGGCCGGCGGCTCGATGCGCGTGCTGGTCGCGGTCGGCCTCGGCACCGCCGGCTTCACCATGCAGGACATTCTGCTCGAGCCGTATGGCGCGGAGATCCTGCATCTGACCGTCGGCGAGACCACGGCGCTCACGGCCCTGTTCGCGGCGGGCACGCTCGCAGGCTTCGGCCTGTCCGCGCGGCGCCTCGCGAAGGGTTCCGATCCCTATCGCGTGGCGGCGCTCGGCGGCTGCATCGGACTGTTTGCGTTCGTCGCGGTGATTTTCTCGGCGCCGCTCGCCTCGCCGTTGCTGTTCCGGATCGGCACGACGCTGATCGGATTCGGCGGCGGCCTGTTCGCGGTCGGCACGCTGACGGCAGCGATGGCGCTGGTGCAGAACGGCGAGAGCGGGCTCGCGCTCGGCGCCTGGGGCGCGGTGCAGGCGACGTCAGCGGGGATAGCGATCGCCGGCGGCGGCGCCATTCGCGATGTGATGTCGCAGCTGGCGCTGGACGGACGCCTCGGCGTGGCGTTGGCGGGGCCGGCGACCGGCTACAGCATCGTCTACCACGTCGAGATCGCGCTGCTGTTTGCGACGTTGGCCGTCATCGGACCCCTGGTCCGGCGGCGGGCTGAGCCGTCGCAACAGCTACAATTCGGAATAGCGGAATTTCCAGGTTAGCCCAGTCGGGGAGGAAGCCATGACGTCATTCACGAGCTACATCGATGTCGCCCAGGTCGTGCTTTACGGCTTCTGGGTGTTCTTCGCAGGCCTGATCTTCTACCTGCGCACCGAGGACAAGCGCGAAGGCTATCCGTTGCAGTTCGAAGGCCGGATCGGCCGGCAGGTCCCTTCGAGCGGCAACGGCTTCCCGACGCCGCCGAGCCGCAAGACCTATCACATGCATGGCGGCCGCACCGCGTCCCTGCCGAATTGGGACAACGACCGCGCCGATGCGCCGGTCACGCCGATGTATCCCTGGCCGGGCACGCCCTATCTGCCGACCGGCAATCCGATGCTCGACGGCGTCGGCCCGGGCTCCTACGCCGCGCGCAAGGACGAGCCGGAGCTGACGATGGACAACATCCCGGCGATCGTGCCGCTGCGCGTCGACGGCAGCATCTTCATCGCCTCGGAGGATCCGGATCCGCGCGGCATGCCGGTGTTCGGCTGCGACGGCAAGCTCGGCGGCAAAATTCGTGAAGTGTGGGTTGACCGCGCCGAGATGCTGATCCGCTATCTCGAAGTCGAGGTCGACGGCATCGTCGGTCGCCACGTTCTGCTGCCGATGACGATGTGCGTGGTCGACAAGTCGCGCAAGGCGGTGCTGGTCGACGCCATCCTCGGCTCGCAATTCGCCAACGTGCCCGGCCTCGCCAAGCCCGACCAGGTCACCAAGCTCGAGGAGGACAAGATCGTCGGCTACTATGGCGGCGGCCATCTCTATGCGACCGCTGCGCGCCAGGAGCCGCTGCTGTGAGCACGCGTCGCGACCAGGATCAGCTGATGCTGCCGGCAGGCGAGCGCCTGCTGTGGCAGGGACAGCCCACGGTGAAGGCGCTGCTGCTGCGCGTCTTCCACCTGCGCCTGGTGCTCGCCTACTTCGCGGCGCTGTTCGGCGCCCGCGTGGTGACGGGCACGCTGGATCACCAGCCGCTCGCCGCGTCGCTGGCCAGCGCGTCGTCGCTGGTCATTCCAGTGGCGATCGCGACGGTGCTGCTCATCGGGCTCGCGGTGCTCTACAGCCGGACCACGCGCTACACGATCACCTCCAGGCGCGTGCTGCTGCAGTTCGGCGCCGTGTTGCCGATGACCTTGAACGTGCCGTTCAAGCAGGTCTCGCGCGCCGACGTGAAGCTGTTCTCGGACGGCTCCGGCGATCTGCCGCTCGGCGTCACCGCCCAGCAGCGGTTGTCCTATCTGCTGCTGTGGCCGCATGCCCGTCCGTGGCGGCTGAACGAGGTCGAGCCGATGTTGCGCGGGGTGGCAAACGCAAGAGAGGTGGCCGAGATCCTCGCCAAGGCGCTGGTCGCGGCATCGGATGGCGCGGTCGCTACGCAGCCGATCGCGGCCGTCAATGGTCAACCGCAGGGCACGCCTGCGGGCGCGGTCGCCAGCGCGGCGTGATGAGGAGGAGGGTGTCATGAGCCAAGCCGAGGGCCATGCCGGACATTATGTCGAGCATCACGCCGAACCCGAGATCGTCATTCCCAAGGGCGCGCTGCGCGCGGCCTTCGCCCTTGTCATTTTCTCCCTGGTCGCGGCCGGCGTCGGCCGCTGGACGGGGGTAGGCATCGTCCACACCGATCACGCCGCCGCCGTACAGACGGTGGCGCTGCGGTTCGAGGACCGTCCCGATGGCGGCATCTCCGTCGTGTCGCCCGACAGCGGCAAGGTCGTCGGCATCGTCGAGGCCGGCGGCGACGGCTTCTTGCGCACGGTCCTGCGCAGCATGGCATTCGACCGCCAGCGTCACGCGATTGGCTCGGGGCCGGCCTTCACGATCAACCGCTGGGCCGACGGCCGCATGAGCCTGGACGATCCGGCGACGGGGCGGCGCGTCGATCTCGGGCCGTTCGGTGACAACAACAAGCGCCGGTTCACGGAGCTGATGAGCATGGGAGAAACGCGATGAGAGCAATATGGGCCAATGAGCCCCGCCGCTTCGACATCGGCTGCAGCATCGAGGTCGAGCAGACCTCCGAGACGCTGCACGCCCATGTCACGCTCGACCGCGACGTCAACATCCGACCGGGCGACGAGGTCGTCATTCATGGTGATCCGATCACGGTCAAGTTCGGCGAGCAGCTCAACCTGCGCCGGACCGCGACCGTGGTGCGGGCCGGCCCGTTGAAGCGCATGATGATGCATGTCGCGGGCTATCTCGAACTCACGGAATTGTACGACGTCAGCTTTTCGGATGGGAGGGTCAGATGATCGCAATGGAAGGCGGTTCCGGCAACATCTCCACCAAGATGGCGCTGGAGGACACGATCCTCACGCCAC
Organism: Bradyrhizobium sp. SZCCHNS2022; assembly: GCF_032377575.1. Classification (NCBI taxonomy): domain Bacteria; kingdom Pseudomonadati; phylum Pseudomonadota; class Alphaproteobacteria; order Hyphomicrobiales; family Nitrobacteraceae; genus Bradyrhizobium; species Bradyrhizobium sp. SZCCHNS2022. Next base: position 7,266,922 of record NZ_JAUHHZ010000001.1, read on the forward strand.
GCTTCTACACCACCGATTTCGCGGCCATGGACCGGCTCAACGTCGATCTCGTCCGCCGTGAATGGGATGCCGTCATGGCCGAGCTGCGCGCAGACCACAACCGCAAGCACTTCGTGCGTACGCCGGAGTTCGACAAGGATCTCAACGAGCTGCCCGAGGCGCTTCGCGCCGAGTTCAAGGACTTCCTGGTGTCGTCGCTGACGGCCGAGTTCTCCGGCTGCGTGCTCTATGCCGAGATCAAGAAGCGGATCACCAATCCCGACATCCGCGAGCTGTTCCAGTTCATGAGCCGTGACGAGGCGCGCCATGCCGGCTTCATCAACGAGATCCTCAAGGATCACGGCATCGGGGTCGATCTCAGCTTCCTCACCAAGACCAAGAAGTACACCTACTTCAAGCCGAAGTTCATCTTCTACGCGACCTATTTGTCGGAGAAGATCGGCTATGCCCGCTACATCACCATCTATCGCCAGATGGAGCGCAATCCGGAGCGCCAGTTCCACCCGATCTTCAAGTGGTTCGAGAAGTGGTGCAATGACGAGTTCCGGCACGGCGAGGCGTTCGCGCTGCTGATGCGCGCCGATCCGAAGCTCTTGAGCGGGTACAACAAGCTCTGGATCAAGTTCTTCCTGCTCGCGGTGTTCGCCACCATGCACGTCCGCGACCACATGCGGCCGGCCTTCTATGAAGCGCTTGGCATGCCGGTGGACGAGTACGACATGCGCGTGTTCCGGATCACCTCGGAGATCTCGCGGCAGGTCTTCCCCGTCATGCTCGACATCGACAATCCGCGCTTCTGGGAGGGTCTCAAGCGCCTTCGCGAGATTTCGGAGGCGATCGCCGACGCCAAGGCGCAAGGCGGCATCATGGGCACGTTGAAGCGCGCGGTGCTGCCGCTCAAGGCGGCGCTGACCTTCGGCCGGCTGTACATGCTGCCGGCCAAGAGCAACGAGTTGCCACGGGAGATCAGGCTGCAACCCGCCTGGTGACAAGGAGCCGGCCATGGGCGCGACCGCGATTGCCATTCCCTATGTCGTGTTCGTCTGGTGGTTCTCGACCGGCGCCGTGCTGGCGCTGGTCGGGCTCGCCGCCCGCCATCCGGCTGCGTTCAAATGGGGCACGGCCGCGGCCTTCGTCGCGGCCCTGTCGGGCGTGGCGGTGTCGAGCCAGGCCGCCGAGGATGCCAACGCCTATTGCGCCTTCACCTGCGCGATCCTGCTGTGGGGTACGGTGGAGATGTCGCTGCTCGCCGGCTGGATCACGGGGCCGCGGCCCGAGCCGTGCCCTGGTGATTGCACGCCGGCCTCGCGCGTCGGCTTCGCGCTGCAGGCGATCGCCTATCATGAGCTGGCGCTGATCGCGACGGCGGGACTCGTGTTCGCGGTGACATCCGGCGCGCCGAACCGGCTGAGCTGGTGGACCTTCGCGGCGCTGCTGGTGCTCAGGCAGAGCGCCAAGATCAACCTGTTTCTGGGCGTGCGCACCCTGAACGACGAGCTGCTGCCGCAGCAGGTCCGCTTCATGCGCAGCTATTTCGCCAAGAAGTCGATCAACCTGCTGTTTCCGTTCTCGATCGCCGCTGCGACCACCGCGACCGTGCTCGTCGCCGCTGCCGCGCTCGGCGCGAAATCAACCTTCGATGGCGTGGCGCTGTCGCTGCTGGCATCGCTGATTGCGCTTGGCCTGCTCGAGCACGGCTTTATGGCGCTGCCGATGCCGGTCATCAATCTCTGGCGCTGGAGCGCGCCGGCGGAGCCGGTCATGGCGGCCGTCGCCGCCCTCCCGGCATCCCTGCCGGTCACGCCGATGGCGCGGCCGGTGCTCGCCGTCGTGCCGGCCACGCCCGAGGCGGAGCGTCCCATGCCCGCGCCCAAGACGTCGATGTCGGCGCAGAAGACGGCCGCCGCGCTGGCGCGGCAGCGGCTCGAGGAGCAGTTCCGCCAGGCCTATCGCCAAGCCCGCGCCGATGCGCAGGCGCAAACCATCACCGGACTGGCCGCGGTGTCGGTCACGCCGCCGGTCGATCCGAACACGACAGCACAGGGGGGAGTACCATGAACTACGAAGACTATTTCCGCCGCCAGCTCGACGGCCTCCGGCGCGAAGGACGCTATCGCGTGTTCGCCGATCTCGAGCGCAAGGCCGGCGCCTTCCCGCGTGCGACCTATCGCGGCCCGCATGGCGAGCGCGAGGTCTCGGTGTGGTGCTCCAACGACTATCTCGGCATGGGCCAGCATCCCAAGGTGCTCGAGGTCATGCATGAGGCGCTCGACCGCTGCGGCGCCGGCGCCGGCGGCACCCGCAACATCAGCGGCACCAACCACTATCACATCCTGCTCGAGGACGAGCTTGCCGATCTCCACGGCAAGCAGGCGGCGCTCTTGTTCAACTCCGGCTACGTCTCGAACTGGACGTCGCTGTCGACGCTCGCGGGACGCATGCCCGGCTGCGTGATCCTGTCGGACGAGCTCAATCACGCCTCTATGATCGAGGGCATCCGCCACAGCCGCTGCGAGACCCGGATCTGGCGCCACAACGACGTCGCCGATCTCCGCGACAAGCTGTCGGATCTCGACCCGAAGGTGCCGAAGCTGATTGCGTTCGAGAGCGTCTATTCGATGGACGGCGACATCTCGCCGATCTCCGACATCTGCGACGTCGCCGACGAGTTCAACGCGATGACCTATCTCGACGAGGTCCATGCCGTCGGCCTGTACGGCCCGCGCGGCGGCGGCATCTCCGAGCGCGACGGTGTCGCTGATCGCCTGACGGTGATCGAAGGGACGTTGGCCAAGGCGTTCGGCGTGATCGGCGGCTACATCACGGCCTCCAACACCGTCTGCGACTTCGTCCGCAGCTTCGCCTCCGGCTTCATCTTCTCCAGCTCGCTGCCGCCGGCAGTGGCGGCCGGTGCGCTGACCAGCATCCGGCATCTGAAGGCCAGCAATCATGAGCGCGCCCGGCATCAGGATCGCGTCGCGCGCCTGCGTCGCCGCCTCGATGAAGCCGGCGTCAGCCATCTCGATAATCCCAGTCACATCGTGCCGGTGATGGTGCGTGATCCCGTGCTGTGCAAGCGGATCAGCGACATCCTGCTCGACCGCTACGGCATCTATGTGCAACCGATCAACTACCCCACCGTGCCGCGCGGCACCGAGCGGCTGCGCATCACGCCGTCGCCGTATCACTCCGACGAGGACATCGAGCATCTGGTGTCGGCGTTGTCGGAGATCTGGGCCGAGATGGGACTCGCGCAGGCGGCTTGAACGGCGTGCGATCCGCGCGGCGTTTGCGCCAGATCAATTTGTCAATCTAACTTGACGTTAGGATGTAGTGACAAATTGATAACCGGGGGAGAACGCCGTGCGGATCTTGTTGCTGCATCCCAACTATCACTCCGGCGGCGCGGAGATCGCCGGCAATTGGCCGCCCGCATGGGCGGCCTACATCTCCGGCGCGCTCAAGGCGGCCGGCTTCACCGATCTCCGCTTCATCGATGCGATGACCAACGACCTCTCCGAGGAGCAGGTCCGCGCCATCCTCCGCAGTGAGAAGCCCGATGTCATCGGCTGCACCGCGATCACGCCCTCGATCTACAAGGCCGAGCGTCTTCTGGAGATCGCCAAGGAGGAGCATCCGGACGCGCTGACCGTGCTCGGCGGCATCCACGCCACCTTTATGTATCAGCAGGTGCTGACGGAAGCGCCGTGGATCGACGCGATCGTGCGCGGCGAGGGCGAGGAGATCATCGTCGATTTGATGCGCGCCCGCGAGGACGGCCGCTGGGAGAGCGACCGCCGCAGCATCAAGGGCATCGCCTATCGCGATGGCACCGAGGTGGTTGCCACAGTCGCGGCGCCGACCGTGAAGAATCTCGACGCGATCACGCCCGACTGGAGCGTGCTCGAATGGAGCAAGTACATCTACATCCCGATGAACAAGCGCGTCGCCATCCCCAACATGGCGCGCGGCTGTCCCTTCACCTGCAGCTTCTGCTCGCAGTGGAAATTCTGGCGCGACTATCGCATCCGCGACCCGAAGAAGGTGGTCGACGAGATCGAGACCCTGATGCGCGAGCATGATGTCGGCTTCTTCATCCTCGCCGACGAGGAGCCGACCATCAACAAGAAGAAGTTCGTCGCCTTCTGCGAGGAGCTGATCCGCCGCGACCTCAAGATCCTCTGGGGCATCAACACCCGCGTCACCGACATCCTGCGCGACGAGGCGCTATTGCCACTCTATCGCAAGGCCGGCCTGATCCACGTCTCGCTGGGCACCGAGGCCGCGGCGCAGATGAAGCTCGACCGCTTCAACAAGGAGACCACGGTCGCGCAGAACAAGAAGGCGATCCAGCTTTTGCGCGACGCCGGCATCGTCGTCGAGGCTCAGTTCATCGTCGGCCTCGAGAACGAGACGCGCGAGACGCTGGAAGAGACCTACCAGATGGCGCGCGACTGGAAGCCTGATCTCGCCAACTGGGCGATGTACACGCCGTGGCCGTTCTCCGACCTGTTCCGCGATCTCGGCGACAAGGTCGAAATCTTCGACTACGAGAAGTACAATTTCGTCACCCCGATCATGAAGCCCGACGCGATGGATCGCGGCGAGCTGCTCGACGGCGTCATGAACAACTATCGCCGCTTCTACATGCACAAGGCGCTGTTCTCATATCCCTGGGCCGGCTCCGGCGAGCGCCGCCGCTATCTGCTCGGCTGCCTCAAGGCGTTCCTGAAGTCCGGCTTCGAGCGCAAATTCTACGATCTCGGCCGCGTCAATTATTGGGGGCCGCAATCCAAGGGCAAGGTCGATTTCGGCTTCGACACCTCGCGCAAGCGCGCCGAGCCGGGCAGGGTCGAATGGAAGACGAGCCACAATCGCAAGCTGACCGGACCACAGCAGGCGCAGGTGATGGCCTGCGGCGGCGGCACCGAGCAGATGAGCGAAGAGGCTGAGACGAGAGTGCACTGAGATGCGCGGTGCGCGCGCCCAGCACCTCGAGCTGCCGCGCGCTGCCGCCGCCTCGGATCGCGCCGCTGAAAGCGTCCATGGATGCAGCACCATTCGGGGCCTCATGGTTCGAGACGCGCCGCAACCGGCGCTCCTCACCATGAGGGGAGCAGTCCCATGAGCGCTGTGGACCGCGCCTCACATTCAGACCTCGTCCTGAGGAGCCCGCCGGAGGCGGGCGTCTCGAAGGACGGTGGCAGGCACACGGCCAGCTTCAACCATCAGTCAGAGAGGGGCCGCATCGGCCCCAATGCGATCATCCAGACCGCGGAGGCCTTGCGGCTGCTGCGCGGCGGGCGGGACGCGCGCCGTGTCTTCGCGGCCGCGCGGCTTGAGCCATATCTCGCGTCGCCGCCTGCCGACATGGTGGATGAGACGGAAGTCATCCGTCTGCATCGCGCGCTCAGGGCCACGTTGGACGACGATGCCGCCCGTGTGGTCAGCGCAAAGGCGGGGCAGTTGACCGCGCTCTATCTGCTCACGCACCGCATTCCCAAACCCGCCCAGCGCGTGCTTCGCCTGCTGCCGGCGCGCCTCGCCAGCCATGCGCTGTCGCGCGCGATCTCGGCCCATGCCTGGACCTTCGCCGGCACCGGCATCTTCACCTCCCGTCCGGGGCGGCCGACGGTGTACGAGATCAGACATTGCCCGTTGTGCCGCGGGCAGGGGACCGATCACTCGATTTGCGACTTCTACGCAGCGACCTTCGAGACGCTGTTTGCAAGGCTGGTGCATCGGAACGCCCGCGCGCGCGAGATCAGCTGCGAAGCGGCGGGCGCATCCGCCTGCCGTTTCGTGATCGACTGGTGAGATCGGCCCATGCGCGAGGCGACACCGTCACGGCTTCGGGTGTCGCGCTCAGCTCGGCAGAAACCGAGCGCCCTCCTTGCCGAGGAAATCCAGCATCGCCTGCGCCGGCGGCAGCAGCAGCTTGTCGGCGCGCCGGACCGCGTGCCACTGCCGGATGATCGGAAGGCCTGCAACCTTCAACGTCACCAGCCGGCCCTCGCCGAGCTCATGGGCCACCGTGTGCTGCGAGATGAAGGCGATGCCGAGGCCGGCGATGACGGCCTGCTTGATGGTCTCGTTGCTGTCCATCTCCATGCTGGTCTTCGGCTTCAGACCATGCTTCTCGAAGAAGGTCTCCATCAGCAGCCGGGTGCCCGATCCCGGCTCTCGGGTGATGAACACCTCGCCGGCGAGATCCTCGGCCGCGATCCGCTTGCGACGGGCCAGCCGATGATTGGCTGGCGCGATGATGATGTGCGGGTGCTTGCCGAACGGCCGCATGTCGACCGGTACGTCGGCGGGCGGCCGGCCCATGATGGCGATATCGAGATCATAGCCGCGCAGCGCCTCGCGCAGGCTGTCGCGGTTGCCAATTCGCAGCGTCACGTCGATCTTCGGGAACCGCCGCGAGAACTCCGCAATCGCAAACGGCACGAAATATTTCGCGGTGCTGACCGCGCCGATCGCGACGCGTCCGCCGCTGCGTCCGGCGAGAATGTCCAGCGCCTGCTCGCAATCCTGCAAGGCGGCCTCGACGCGCTCGGCGAGCGCCAGCACGCTGCGGCCTGCTTCCGTCAGGATCATGCCGTCCGTGGTGCGCTGGATCAGCGGCAGCCCGGCCAGTTCCTGGAGATTGCGAATCTGCAGGGTGACCGCAGGCTGGGTGAGGTTCAGGCGGCTGGCCGCGGAGGTCACCGATCCGGAATTCTGCACAGCCACCAGCGCGCGAAGCTGGCGGATGGTGAGGTCACGAGAGAAGTGCCGGCTCATGGAACCCTCGATGAGATCGTTCGCATAAGGAAAACTTTGGTCAGTCCAAAGATATCGAAATTTCCCTAATCACGCAAATCGAGTGTTGATAGCGGCGCGGCACGACGCTTTCGTGCAGCTTCATCAAGTTCCCGACAGAGGAGCTGATGGCGAGGGAGTGGCCCATGACTCAGCCGGATCATCATCAGACATTGCAGGCTCATCTTGCATCGCAAGGCGCCGACGCCGACTGCGCCGCGGTCATCGAGGCCCTTGCCGACGCTGCACGCGAGCTTGCCCGCCAGATCGCCATCGCCCCGCTGTCGGGCGTCGACGAAGGCGCCGCCACGGTCAACACCGACGGCGACATCCAGAAGGCGCTCGACATCGTCGCCGACAATCTCATGCGCGACGCGCTGCGTCGGGCCCCCGTCGCCGGCATCCTGTCCGAGGAGGGCGATCGTCCGGAAACGGTCAATGAGGCTGCCCCACTTTGCGTCGCGATCGATCCGCTCGACGGCTCGTCGAACCTGCAGAACAACATCTCGGTCGGCACCATCTTCTCGATCCGCCCGCGCGGCCGGGACGTGCTCTCCAGCTTCTTCGAGCCCGGCACCGCGCAGCTCGCCGCCGGCTTCTTCGTCTACGGACCGCAGACCTGTCTCGTGCTCGCGATCGACCGCCGCGTCGACCTCTATGTGCTGCATCCGACGCTGCACGAATTCATCCTCGCCAAGTCGGGGATCCGCATCCCGCAGGATACGCCAGAGTTCGCGATCAACGCCTCGAACCGTCGGCACTGGAGCGGCACGGTGCGCAACTATGTCGACGAGTGCCTGTCCGGCGCCGCGGGCCCACGCGGCCGCGACTTCAACATGCGCTGGATCGCCTCGCTCGTCGCCGAGGCCTATCGCATCCTGATGCGCGGCGGCGTGTTCCTCTACCCGGCTGATTCCCGTCCAGGCTATCGCGAGGGCCGGCTGCGGCTGGTGTACGAAGCGCACCCGATGGCGCTGATCATGGAATGGGCCGGCGGCTCGGCATCGAGCGGCCGCGCCCGCATCCTCGAATTGTCGGCGCGCTCGCCGCATCAGCGTGCGCCCCTCATCATGGGGGACGTCCGGCTCGTCCGCGATGTCGACCAGCTGCATGAGGGCGTCGAGCCGCTGTTCGAAACCAGCGATGCGCCGCTGTTCGCGCGGCGCGGTCTGTTTCGCTGAGCCAGCGCTGCTCAGCGCGCCTTCCGGAGAAAAGTCATGTCACGTCGTCATCCCATCATCTCGATCACGGGCTCGTCGGGCGCCGGCACCACGTCGGTCAAGAAGACCTTCGAGAACATCTTCCGCCGCGAGAACGTCAAGGCGGCCTATATCGAGGGCGATGCGTTCCATCGCTACAACCGCGAGGAGATGCGCCGCAAGATGGTCGAGGAGGCCGAGCGCGGCAACAAGCATTTCAGCCATTTCAGCCCCGAGACGAATCTGTTCGAAGAGCTCGAGAAGACGTTTCGAGACTATTCCGAAACCGGCACCGGGACCACGCGCCACTACGTTCACGACGAGGAGGAGGCGCGGCTCTACGATACGAGGCCCGGCAATTTCACCGAATGGAGCCGGCTGCCGGAAGACTCCGACCTGCTGTTCTACGAAGGCCTGCATGGCGCCGTCGTCACCGAGAAGGTCAACATCGCGCAGCATGCCGACCTGAAGATTGGTGTCGTGCCGGTGATGAATCTCGAATGGATCCAGAAGCTGCACCGCGACCGCGCCTCGCGCGGCTACACCACCGAGGCGGTCACCGACACCATCCTGCGGCGCATGCCCGACTATGTGAACTACATCATCCCGCAATTCTCGGAGACCGACATCAACTTCCAGCGCGTGCCGACGGTCGACACGTCGAACCCGTTCATTGCGCGGTGGATCCCGACACCCGACGAATCGATGGTCGTGATCCGCCTGAAGAACCCCCGCGGGATCGACTTCCCCTATCTGCTCTCGATGATCCAGGGCAGCTTCATGTCGCGCGCCAACTCGATCGTGATCCATGGCTCGAAGCTCGATCTCGCCATGCAGCTCATCCTCACCCCCATGATCATGCAACTGATGGACCGAAAGAGGCGCACGCTATGACCGCCACCGCCGTGCAGACGCTGGCCCCCAAGACCGATCTCAAGGCCGATCCCAGCCATGCCGAGATGGCGAACGCCATCCGCTTCCTCGCGATCGACGCCGTCGAAAAGGCGAAGTCGGGTCACCCCGGCATGCCGATGGGCATGGCCGACGTCGCGACCGTGCTGTTTTCCCGCTTCATGAAGTTCGATCCCACCGATCCGGCCTGGCCCGATCGCGACCGCTTCGTGCTGTCGGCCGGCCACGGCTCGATGCTGCTCTATGCGCTGTTGCATCTCACCGGCTACGAGTCCGTCACGCTCGACGAGCTGAAGAAGTTCCGGCAGTGGGGCGCCAAGACGCCGGGGCATCCGGAGTATGGCCACACGCCGGGAGTCGAGACCACGACCGGGCCGCTGGGGCAGGGCATCGCGACCGCTGTCGGCATGGCGCTGGCCGAGCGCCTGATGAACGCGCGCTATGGCGACGACCTCGTCGACCACTACACCTATGTGATCGCCGGCGACGGCTGCCTGATGGAGGGCATCAGCCACGAGGCGATCTCGCTCGCCGGGCATCTCAGGCTCAATCGGCTGATCGTACTGTTCGATGACAACGGCATTTCTATCGACGGCTCGACCGGGCTTGCCTGCTCCGACGATCAGCTCGCGCGCTTCGCGGCTTCGGGCTGGGCGACCAGCCGCATCGACGGCCACGATCCCCAGGCGATCGAAATGGCCATCGCGGCGGCGCGGCAGAGCGATCGCCCGACCATGATCGCGTGCCGTACGACCATCGGCTTTGGTTCGCCCGGACGCCAGGGGTCGGAGAAGGCGCACGGCGCGCCGCTCGGGCCGGAGGAGGTCGAGAAGACCCGCGCCGCGCTGCATTGGCCGCACCGGCCGTTCGAGGTTCCCGCCGACGTGCTGGTGAGCTGGCGCGAGATCGGCGCGCGTGGCAGCAGCGTGCGGCAGGCCTGGAAGGAACGCGCGAGAAAACTCTGCAGCGCCGATCGCTCACCCTGTCATGATGCGCTCAACAAGAAGCTGCCAGCGGCCTACACCGAGCGCATGGCGCAATTCATTGCGCAGCTCACGGCCGAGAAGCCGAAGATCGCCACGCGCCAGGCGTCGCAGAACGTCATCGACGTGATCGCGACCGTGCTGCCGAACCTGCTCGGCGGCTCCGCGGACCTGACTCACTCCAACCTGACCAAGGCGAAGACGCACAAATCCGTCACGCCATCGACCATGGACGGCAACTACATTCACTATGGCGTGCGTGAGCACGCGATGGCCGCGGCCATGAACGGCGTTGCGCTGCATGGCGGCTTCATTCCCTATGGCGGCACTTTCCTCGCGTTCGCCGACTACAACCGTCCGGCGATCCGCCTCGCGGCGCTGATGGGCATCCGTGTCATCCATGTGATGACCCACGACTCCATCGGCCTCGGCGAGGACGGCCCGACGCACCAGCCTGTCGAGCATGTCCCGAGCCTGCGCGCCATTCCCAATCTTCTCGTGTTCCGTCCGGCCGACGCGGTCGAGACGGCGGAAGCCTGGGACTGCGCGCTGCGCGCCGAGACCTCGCCTTCGGTGCTCTGCCTGTCACGACAGGCGCTGCCGGCCTTCCGCACCGAGACGTCCGACCACAACAAGGTGGCGCTCGGCGCTTACGTGGTGGTCGAGCCCGAAGCCGGCCGCGACGTCACCTTGATTGCGACCGGCTCGGAGGTGGCGATTGCGCTGGAGGCGGCCAAGCTGCTGGCCGCGGAGGGCGTGCAGGCGGCGGTCGTGTCGGCACCGTGCTTCGAATTGTTCCGCAAGCAGACCGCGGAGTATCGCGCCGAGGTGCTCGGCAACGGTCCGCGCATCGGGGTCGAAGCCGCGATCGAGGGCGAGTGGGCGCGCTGGCTCGGCGATGCCGGCGAGTTCGTCGGCATGCACGGCTTCGGCGCGTCGGCGCCGGCCGATGTGCTCTACCGCGAATTCGGCATCACGCCGGCGGCCGTGGCCGATGCCGCCATGCGCAACATCATCCGGGCGCGCGCCAACTGACGGCGCACGACACGACAGAACATCGAAACAAGGGACGGAGACCCACCATGGCGCGGATCACGCTCAGACAATTGCTGGACCATGCCGCCGAGCGCGGCTACGGCGTGCCGGCGTTCAACATCAACAACATGGAGCAGGGGCTCGCGATCATGGAGGCGGCCGCCGCCGTCGATGCCCCCGTCATCATCCAGGCCTCACGCGGCGCGCGCTCCTATGCCGGCGACATCATGCTGTCGAAGATGATCGACGCGCTGGAGGAAATGTATCCGCAGATCCCGCTGTGCCTGCATCAGGACCACGGCAATGACGAGGCGACCTGCGCCACCGCGATCAAATACGGCTTTACGTCCGTGATGATGGACGGCTCGCTCAAGGCCGACGCCAAGACCGCCGCGGACTATGAGTACAACGTCGACATCACCCGCCGCGTCACCGACATGGCGCATTGGGTCGGCGCCTCCGTCGAGGGCGAGCTCGGCGTGCTCGGCTCGCTCGAACATGGTGGCGGCGAGCAGGAGGACGGCCACGGCCTCGAAGGCAAGGTCAGCCGCGACCAGCTGCTGACCGATCCCGACCAGGCGGTCGATTTCGTCCGCGCCACCAAGGTCGATGCGCTGGCGATCGCGATGGGCACCTCGCACGGCGCCTACAAGTTCTCGCGCCAGCCGGACGGCGAGATCCTCGCGATGAACGTGATCGAGGAGATCCATCGCCGGCTGCCCAACACGCATCTGGTGATGCATGGCTCGTCGTCGGTGCCGCAGAGCCTGCAGGACATGTTCAACCAGTTCGGCGGCGAGATGCCGCAGACCTGGGGCGTCCCGGTCGAGGAGATCGTGCGCGGCATCCGCCACGGGGTGCGCAAGGTCAACATCGACACCGACTGCCGGCTGGCGATGACCGCGATCTTCCGCAAGGTCGGCGCACAGTCGAAGGTCGAGTTCGATCCGCGCAAGTTCCTGAAGCCGGCAATGGATTCGATGCGCGAGTTGTGCCGCGAGCGCTTCGAGCAGTTCGGCGCCGCCGGCAACGCATCCAGGATCAAGGTCATTCCGCTGGCGGAGATGGCCAGGCGCTACCGCTCCGGTGCGCTCGATCCACGAGTTGGGGGAATGACTGAAGCTGCCTGACGTCCACGGCCACAACGAACATTCAGGAGGAACACATGAACGACCAGTCGATCACCGTCCGCGGCAAGGATCGCTACAAGTCCGGCGTGATGGAATACAAGAAGATGGGCTATTGGGAGCCGTCCTATCAGCCCAAGGACACCGACGTCATCGCGCTGTTCCGCGTGACGCCGCAGGACGGCGTCGATCCGACCGAGGCGTGCGCCGCGGTGGCCGGCGAGTCCTCGACCGCGACCTGGACCGTGGTGTGGACGGATCGCCTGACCGCTGCCGAGAAGTACCGCGCCAAGTGCTACCGGGTCGAGCCGGTGCCGGGCTCGCCGGGCAGCTACTTCGCCTACATCGCCTATGACCTCGATCTGTTCGAGCCGGGCTCGATCTCCAACCTGACGGCGTCCATCATCGGCAACGTGTTCGGCTTCAAGCCGCTGAAAGCGCTGCGGCTCGAAGACATGCGGCTGCCGGTCGCCTATGTGAAGACGTTCCAGGGCCCCGCGACCGGCATCGTCGTCGAGCGCGAGCGGCTCGACAAGTTCGGCCGTCCCTTGCTCGGGGCCACCGTCAAGCCGAAGCTCGGCCTGTCCGGCCGCAACTACGGCCGCGTCGTCTATGAGGCGTTGAAGGGCGGCCTCGACTTCACCAAGGACGACGAAAACATCAATTCGCAGCCGTTCATGCACTGGCGCGAGCGCTTCCTGTACTGCATGGAGGCCGTCAACAAGGCGCAGGCTGCCACCGGCGAGATCAAGGGCACCTATCTCAACGTCACCGCCGCGACGATGGAGGACATGTACGAGCGTGCCGAGTTCGCCAAGGAGCTCGGCTCCAACATCGTCATGATCGACCTCGTCATCGGTTACACCGCGATCCAGTCCATGGCCAAGTGGGCGCGCCGGAACGACATGATCCTGCATCTGCATCGCGCCGGACATTCGACCTACACGCGGCAGCGCTCGCATGGCGTCTCGTTCCGCGTCATCGCCAAATGGATGCGGCTCGCCGGCGTCGACCACATCCATGCCGGCACCGTGGTCGGCAAGCTCGAAGGCGATCCGAACACCACGCGCGGCTATTACGACATCTGCCGCGAGGACTTCAATCCGATGCGGCTCGAGCATGGCGTGTTCTTCGACCAGAACTGGGCGAGCCTCAACAAGCTGATGCCGGTGGCCTCGGGCGGCATCCATGCCGGCCAGATGCACCAGCTGCTGGATCTGCTCGGCGAGGACGTCGTGCTGCAGTTCGGCGGCGGCACCATCGGTCATCCTCGCGGCATCGCCGCCGGTGCGACCGCCAATCGCGTCGCGCTGGAGGCGATGATCCTCGCCCGCAACGAGGGCCGCGACTACGTGCATGAGGGCCCGGAAATCCTGGCCAAGGCGGCGCAGACCTGCACGCCGCTGCGCGAGGCGCTGGAGATCTGGAAGGACGTCACCTTCAACTACGAATCGACGGATACGCCGGACTTCGTGCCGACCGTCACCCCCGCCGCTTAACCTCGTTCGATGCGTCGCCGCGCTGCGGGCCGGACACCGGCCCGCCCGGCCGCAAAACATCAGGAGCTCTCAACATGCGCGTGACTCAAGGCTGCTTTTCCTTCCTGCCCGATCTGACCGACGAGCAGATCACGGCCCAGATCCAGTACTGCCTCGAGAAGGGCTGGGCGGTGAACATCGAGTTCACCGACGATCCGCATCCCCGCAACACCTATTGGGAGATGTGGGGCCTGCCGATGTTCGACCTGCGCGACGCCGCGGGCATCATGCGGGAGCTTTCCGAATGCCGGAAGATCTATGGCGACCGCTACATCCGCATCTCGGCATTCGATTCCTCCCATGGCTGGGAATCGATCCGGCTGTCCTTCATCGTCAACCGGCCGCAGAACGAGCCCGGCTTCCGGCTCGATCGCCAGGAAACAGTCGGACGCAATCAGCGGTATTCGACGCGGTCCTACGCCGCCGAGCGCCCCGAAGGCGAGCGCTACTCATGAGAGCGGCTGCGCTGGAGTCCCGGTCCTGGCGGGACTTCAGCGCCGGCCCTGCCGCATTGATCAAGTCCGATTCGACGGTGTCCCCCGCTTGCCGGAGTTCGCGGGAGGACCTGCCGCCAGCGCGTGCGAACTTCGGCCAAGCGGAGCACCAGCCCATGATGCAGGCCACGCAGGCGGATGCCGACAAGGCCACGCCGGTCGAAGCGATCGATCTGCGCCGCGAGTTCGAGAGCGTCGACATCGCGTCGGTGCTGGAGCAGCTCGACCGCGAACTGGTCGGCCTCACCCCGGTGAAGACACGAATCCGCGAGATCGCCTCCTTGCTGCTGATGGAGCGCATCCGTCAGAAAATGGGTCTGACGACCACGTTCCCGACCCTGCACATGTCGTTCACCGGCAATCCCGGCACCGGCAAGACCACGGTCGCGCTGCGCATGGCGGGCATCCTGCACCGGCTCGGCTTCGTCCGGCGCGGCCACGTCATCAGCGTCACCCGTGACGATCTCGTCGGCCAGTACATCGGCCACACCGCACCGAAGACCAAGGAGGTGCTGAAGAAGGCGATGGGTGGTGTCCTCTTCATCGACGAGGCCTATTATCTCTACCGGCCCGAGAACGAGCGCGACTATGGCCAGGAGTCGATCGAGATCCTGCTGCAGATCATGGAGTCGCAGCGCGAGGACCTCGTCGTCATTCTTGCCGGCTATGCCGACCGCATGGAGAAGTTCTTCCAGAGCAATCCCGGTTTCCGCTCGCGCATCGCCCATCACATCGATTTCCCGGACTACTCCGAAGGGGAGCTCTTGACGATCTCCGAGAGGATGCTGGAGGGGCAGAACTATCGCTTCACGCCGGAGGCGCGTGCAGCGTTCGAGAAGTACATCACGGTCCGGCGCACCCAGCCATTGTTCTCGAACGCGCGCTCGATCCGCAATGCGCTGGATCGGATCCGTCTGCGGCAAGCCAACCGGCTGGTGTCGCGGCTCGACCGCGTGCTGACATCCGACGACGTGATGTCGATCGAGGCCAGCGACGTGCTGGCGAGCCGCGTGTTTGCCAAGGGTGACAGCAAGGGCGATGTAAAGGCGGAGTAGACGTGATGAGCCTCGCATTGGTGAAGAATTCACCTCTTGAAGATCTCAGACGCCGCATTGCCGACGCCGGCGCATTGATCCTCGATGTCGACGGGACGCTCGCGGAAACCGAGGAGATCCATCGCGAGGCCTTCAACGAGGCCTTCGTTGCGGGCGGCATCGACTGGCATTGGGGCCGCCGGATCTACAAGGAGCTGCTGCGCGTCGCCGGCGGCAAGGAGCGCATCCGCGCCTTCGACCAGATGCGGCGCTCCGGCCCACCCCTCAGCGATGCGGTGATCGCCAAGCTGCATCGGATCAAGACGGAGCGGTTTGCCGCCATCATGTCGGAGAAGGGCTGTCCGTTGCGCCCCGGAATCAGGGCGCTGCTCGACGCCGCCTGGGCGCGCGAGCAACGGATCGCCATTGCGACGACCACGACGCGGGTCAACATCGATGCGCTGCTGGCACCCGTGCTCGGCAAGGAGTGGGAGGCCAGATTTGCCGCGGTCGTCGCGGCCGATGACGTCGCGCGCAAGAAGCCCGCACCCGACGTCTACCTGGAGGTGTTGTCGCAGCTGGATCTGCCCGCCGCCAGCTGCATCGCCGTCGAGGATTCCGGTAACGGGCTGATGGCGGCGACGCGCGCCGGCGTTCCCGTGCTCATCACCCGCAGTCTCTATTTTCACGATGATGTATTTGACGGTGCATTAGCGGTGCTCGATGATCTCAGCGAGCTTGCTCCCTGAGGTGTTTTGATGGTCGAGCAAGTTCTGCACGGCTAATTATGTACACCAGGATGCGCATAGCTGCCTCGCAACAGCCGTTCTATTGCCGTTCAGCCGAGAACGTGTAATCCCTTGACGACATGCTGACATGTCGAGTCGAGGTCGTAGAGTATGGCCCGCACGCAGGCCAAGGTGAAACGGAGTGACACCGCGCGCACGGTCGCGCTGCGCGGGCGGGTCGGGCGGCCGCCGAAGGCGTTGGCCGGTAATATCGAAGAGCGGATCCTGGACGCGGCGCGTGAGGTGTTTCTCGAGCGCGGATTCGACGGCACCAGCATCGATGAGATCGCCGAGCGCGCGCCGGCCAGCAAGCCGACCATCTATGCGCGCTACGCCGGCAAGCCGGCCTTGTTTGCCGCCATCGTCGAGCGCTCGATCGGCGAGCTGGTGAGTTTGCGCTCGTCCTATACGCCCCCGGTCGGCACCGTTCAGGAGCAGCTGGTGGGACTCGCGATGGCGATCGTCGACCGCGCCTTCAAGGAGTCGATCGGATTGTTGCGGGTCACGATCGGCGAAGCCTATCGCTTTCCCGATCTCAGCTGCCAATTTCACGAGGTCTCGCGCAAGCGGACGGTCCAGGTGGTGGCGGTGCTGCTTGCCGACACGCTCGGCTCGGCCGGTCTGCCCGCCAGGCGCGGGCCGTCGAAGGCGTCGGAGGCGTACGCGGAGATCTTCATCGACCTGATCGTGCTGCCGCTGCTGATGCGCGCGCTGATGGGAATGAAGGAAAGGACCATTCGCAAGGAGATGCCCGGCTTCGTCCGCGAGCGGGTCAAGATCTTCCTCGCCCTGCACGCCAAGGCATGAGGCCGCAGCTCCGGGGTTCCTGAGGCCGCGATGTGGCCGCGCTTCAGCGCCGCCGCATCGATGTCGGCTCGAGCGTGACCTGCTTCAGGTCCTTGCCGCTGACCACGACGACGATGAAGGCGAGCTTGCCGTCCTTGCTGATGAGGCCGCCGCTGATCGCCTTGCCGGCCGCGGAGCGTTCCGCGATCCGGATCGCATCCGACATTCTCAGTGACACGGTGGTGAGCGCAGCCAGGCTCGAGCGGTCGCTTTCGCTGAGGCCCTGCACGGTCGAGAACAGGACGGTGTTCAAGACCTTGGCGGTCGAGCCGTCGATATCGGATTCCCAGATCTGGCCACTCTGCAGGGTGCGGACCTTGTAGACGGGCGCGTCGAGCCCGCCCTCGAAGCTGATGTCGGCGGTCCTGGAGCCCGGATGAATCTTCTCCGCGATCCGCAGCGCCTGGTGCAGCGACACCTCCGTCCGGCGGAACCGCTCGAGCTCGCGGTCGATCGCGACCTGGCTGAGGGCCGGATCGCTGGGGGCTTGCGAGCTGCCGGCCTCCGGCGTGTCGGTCGCCGAGGCGCCGGCCACGGCGTGCGCCAGCGGGGTCGATGACAACAGGATGAGGGTGAGGAGGATGATGCGTCTCATGGGCGTCCTGGTGCCTCAGATTCGAGCCGTACTTCTAGAGCATTCCTGATTAAAAGGTCGTAAAAAACGAAACTGTATCGTTCTATAATCGCGCCGGCGGTGGCCGTCAAGCCTCGGGGAACGGGAAGTGTCTGGACCCGGAAGCGACCGGAGCGGGCGATGTCATGGCCGCCGGCGTCGAGCGCGTGCCTGTCGTCGGTGCTGAAGCCCCACCTCCTGGCCTTCCGGAACGGACGGGCCGATCGCCATCATGTTGAACGCCAGCCTGTTGTGCCTGGCAAACTGGTAGGTCGCCGAAAGATGCCTCTGGATCGCGCGCTTGCTCTTCATGCCCTCGATCGGCTTGCCATCGGAGGCGGCTGCGATGAGCAAGGCGGCAGATGATCACGATTGCGGGAGCCGTGGCGTAGGAACCCGTGGCGCATGTCGCGGGCGGTGCGATCAGCGCAAGCGGACAGGGGCGGTCATTCCTGCCGGCCGGCGCGACCGGCTATGATTTTTTCTCATTTCCGATAGGTTGGCGACGTTTCAACCATAGCGGCCAATATTGCCGCGCCGAGCGTCCCATCTCACGCCAGTGCAGCCGAGCAAGCCGCAGGCGCGGGACGCGATCAAAGGAGTATCGATGACCAAGCGCCGGGCCATGACTACCTTCACCTTCACCGTGGCTGCGTTGTTCGCAGCCTTCGGCAGCGGTGCGCAGGCGGCGCAGTGCGGCAGCTCCCCCGCGGGCTTCGAGACCTGGAAGCGCGAGTTCAGCGAGGAGGCGCGGGCCAAGGGCGTCGGCGGCACCGCGATCGCGGCGCTGATGCAGACCAACTACGCGTCCGCCACCATCGCGGCCGATCGCGGCCAGCGCAGTTTCCAGCTGTCGCTCGATCAGTTCCTGGCCAAGCGCGGGGCGCCTGCGATCGTCGCGCGCGGCCGGCAGTTGAAGCAGTCGCAGGCGGCAATGTTCGCTTCGATCGAGCAGCGCTATGGCGTGCCGCCCGGGCCGCTGATCGCGATCTGGGGCATGGAGAGCGCGTTCGGCAGCCAGCGCGGCAACCAGCACATGCTGTCGTCGATCGCGACGCTCGCCTATGACTGCCGCCGGCCGGAGTTCTTCACCGACCAGCTCTATGCGGCGTTGAAGCTGATCGATCGCGGCGTGCTCTCGGGCAACACCCGCGGCTCGATGCATGGCGAGGTCGGACAGACGCAGTTCATGCCGAAGAACATCCTGGCCTATGGCGTCGGCAATCTCGACGTCGCAGCCAACGCGCTGGCCTCGACCGCCAACTTCCTGCGCGCCAATGGCTGGAAGGCGGGCGCCGGCTATCAGCCGGGCGAGCCGAACTTTGTTGCGATCGAAGCCTGGAACGCCGCCGGTGTCTATCAGAAGGCAATCGCGCTGATGGGCCGCCAGATCGACGGCGGCGGCTCGGCCGCGGCGCGCTGAGGCGGGCAGGGCCGGTGAAGAGCGTTCGTCCGCCCAAGCACGGACGGCGCTTTCCATGGAGCCGCCAGCGCATCATGGCTCAGGTAACCTTAGGTTGAGGTGGCGGTGAAGATGTGCAACTGTCGCGCACGCCAGGATTGGGGCTCTTCGGCCCATGACACCGTCGTTGTCACATATGAAATGGTCTCTCGATGACGTGCTGCGGGAAGTTCGTGCCGCGAATCTCGATCTTGCCGTCGAGAGCACCGAAGTGCTGGGTGGCGGCATCGAATTTCAGGTGTTCCTGGCCCGCCTGAAAGGGCGCGAACCGGTCGTCCTGAAGTTTCCCGGTGAGCGGTGGATCTTCAACGACAACGACCAGGGGCTCGACAGCTTCCAATTGCTCGATCAGGAGCATGCATTGCTCGGCCGGTCACGCCAGCATGGCATTCCCGCGCCGCATGTCGTCGCATATCTTCGTCCAGTTCGCGGACCTCACGTGCTGATCCTCGAGTTCATCGACACGGATGCCGTCCCGGTCGATCCGTTTGAACTCGGACGGATCGTAAGACGGCTGCACGAACTGCCTTCGCACGGCCTGAGCCCGATCGCGCAACGGGGTCAACCGGCTGCGATCACCGTGGCCCAACTCACTGCGGCCCGGCTCGGAGTGGTCGCGAGGTCGGCAGGGCTACCGGAGCCGCTTCCAAGCGAGGAGTTTCTCTCCCGCCGGCTGCGCCCCATCGACCAATCCGCGTGCTTGCTGCACATGGACCTTCGGCCGGCAAACTATCTCTCCCGACAGGGGCATCTGCTGGGCCTCATCGACTGGTCCAACGCCCTCGTCGCTCATCCCTTGCTGGAGCTCGCACGGTTGGAGGAATATGGCGAACTGACGGAGCGCTTTGCCGAAGGTTACGATTCGCCGATGCTGCTGGCGGAGCTGCAAAGTCCGCTCGGGCTTTGCTGCCGTCTCTATACGGCCGCGATGCTGGCCGTCGTGTTCCTGTCGGAGGCCCCAGATCCAGACCTCGCTGCGATGAAGGTCGCAAGGCTGCGGGATTTGTTGGCGCAGTTGCGGAACGTCAGCGACGATGGATGAGCGGTCCGGTGGACGAGTCCGACGCCCTTGAAGGCTGGGAGGCTCTCTGCCGGGAGGTCGGCTCGCCATTCCATACGGCCGCATTCTGTTCGGTCATACAACGGCATTGGCCGGGGGCAGACCAGGCGCGCCATGTCGTCGTCAACAATGGCGGCATTTGCCAGGCGGTGGTACCCGGCTTCCTCTACGGCGCCTGTCCGCGTCTCGACTATTATCGCGCCAACGTCGTGCCCGCTCTGGCGGGAGAGATCATCGGCTCTCACGCCCTGGTCGGCTGGCTGGGAGGGCCCATTGCACGTCATGGGGCGGCGTTGATCGAAGCCCTCGAAATTCATCTCGATCTTTGCCGTGACAACAATGCGATGTCGTTTCTCTTCGGGATCGATGGACGCGCCCATCATCTGCTCCAAGAACTGGCCGGCATCGGCTACCGTCTCGGCCGTCTGCAGACCAACATGGTCCTGGACATCCATCCCGACCATGCGATCGATCCGGTCACGCGGCTCAAGAGAAAGGAACGTGCGGAACGCAGGCGGGTCATGCGTCGTGCCGACGAGGCC
Organism: Bradyrhizobium sp. SZCCHNS2022; assembly: GCF_032377575.1. Taxonomy (NCBI): domain Bacteria; kingdom Pseudomonadati; phylum Pseudomonadota; class Alphaproteobacteria; order Hyphomicrobiales; family Nitrobacteraceae; genus Bradyrhizobium; species Bradyrhizobium sp. SZCCHNS2022. The sequence goes on from NZ_JAUHHZ010000001.1 coordinate 7,287,359, forward strand.
GGCCTGAGGCTCAGAATCGTGACACCGTCACAAGCGGTTCCGCTTGCCGAACTCATCAGATCCGGCGTGTCCCCGTCGAACGATCAACGGGACATCTTGCCGGCCACGTTCCTTCGCGGTGTGCTCCAGGCCGATCTTCCCGGTATGGAGGTCCTGCTTGCCGTCACGCCGAACGACGAGGTCGCAGCCATCGCGTTGAACTTCCGGTGGCGCGAGACCTACTATCTCTGGCTCTCCGGAAATCGGAAAGATCTGGCCAAGCCGTTCTATCCGTCCGACTTTCTCTATCAGCATGCGATCAGGCGAGCCGCAAATCTCGGAATCACCGAAATCCAGGGCGGGCGGTCTCCTTACCCGATCAAGCTGGCCTATGGGTTTCGGGGCGTCCCGATCATGTGTGCGATTCATCCTCTCGCCGCGATCAGCCAGACTGCGGTCGACGGCTGGATTGCGGCTCAGACCGCAAGGCATCTAGCGACCTACCCAGAGATAGGCCTCTAGACCCGCCTCGCATGCCGAACGGACATTCGCCGCATCGTCGTCGAGCAGCGCAATCGCTCCGGGCGGCACCGCCAAAGTACGGATGAGATAGTCCCAGATCGCTTGATCGGGCTTGCGAAGGCCAAGTTCGGCCGAGATGTAGAGGCCGTCGAATGTCGCCATCGGCACCTTGTGGCCGATCACCTCGCGCCCGTTGGACCAGTAGTTGCTCAGGACGAAGAGCCGCGTGTGCCGGCGCGTGCGGCTCAGTACATCGAGAAGGGGCTGATCGGCGACGTTCGCCGCAAGAAAGGCGTCCCAGATCTCGCGCATCGCCCGTTCGGAAATGCCGAGGCTTCTGCCGATCTCGTCCAGAACCTGATCTGCAGTGATCCGCCCGAGAAGCCCGGCGTAGGAGGCCACGTTCTCGAAGAGCAGCGAGGTCAGGCTGGCTTGAACGTCGAGACGGTGTCGCCGCATCAAGGCGCGGATCTCCGGCGTTTCCTCGAAATTGCAGAGCACGCCGCCAAAATCGACCAGCAGGACCTCGACCGGTCGCGCCAATGTTCGCTCGAGGTTATTGCACTGCAAGCATCTGAGGTCGGTGTTCATGGCCATGGCGATGCGACCTGAGGTCTCGATGGAAGTTGTCTCGCACGTGCAAGACTTCGCTTGCAACAGGTTGTATTCCAACCTAAGATTGTATAACTGTACGGCAAGTTTTTTCATTGCTCGGAACGCGGGCCAATTTTCAGAGGCAACGTCGCGCGACGATGGCGAACGATACTCCGGAAATGAAATGTGTGATCGTCCAGCTGCCATTTCCGTCGCAGTCGGATCCTGAGCCGGTCCTCGATCGATACTACCGGTCCTATTCCGCTTATCTTGCATCGATCGAGCCGCGCTTCTGTCTGCATTCCGGAGACCTTTGGGAAGCGCCGCTCTGGGTCGCCCATCTCGACGCTGCAGTTGGGCGAGACGATACGGAGTTCGAAGATCTCAGTCTGATGCATGCCGACGGTGAATGTCTGGCCGAGCATCTCGTGCGGCACGCGAAACAGCCGCTCCTTTTTCTGTTCTCGCCTCTGGCGCAGAACCTCGACCTCGCGATGGATGTTTCGATGCGGCTCATGCGCAAGGGACATCGGACGGCGATGGGCGGCAACATGGTCGGCCTGGAACGTCCTCAATCGTTCTCCAGCGTCTATGCTGGGCATGCGCAACACGGTGTCCTGCGCAAGCTGTTGAACGGCGATACGGCGGACGACATCCGGCTTGGCCGGCAGGTTGCGGACTTCGGCTATCGACCGAACTATCGCCATCTCGCGCGCTTCGCCAATCGTGTTCCGCTCGTACGCGTCAATGCGAGCCATGGCTGCCTCTATGACTGCTCGTTCTGCGGCGATGCGTGGAGTCGGCAGCTTCATGTCGTGCCGCTCCCATGTCTCATCGCCGAATTCGAGGATATTGCACGTTATTTCCCCGACGTCCGGCTCGTCTATGTCGGCGACAAGACGTTCGGCCAATCGAAGGAGGCGGTACAGAACCTCATCGCCGCGCGGTCCCCCAGATATCGCTTCGTCATTCAGACGCACGTACAGGCGATGTCGGAGTGGCTGATCGATCGCATGGAAGAGCTCGGCGTTCTCGTCGTGGAGATGGGGTTCGAAACTGCGGATCCAGAGGTGCTTCGCAGCGTCAGAAAAAGAAACGATCCCGATCGCTATCTTGCGTGGATCGAAAAGTTGAGTGCGCGCGGAATTCACGTCGTTCTCAATCTGCTGGGCGGCTTACCTCATGCGACGGCCGCCGCACATCAGCAGACGCTGTCCTTTCTCAAGAGCGCTGCGCACCACGCCAAGCTGTACAATCTGTACAATTTCGTCCCTTACCCGAAGACACCGATCTTCTCGTCGTTGCGACCAAGAATCGTCGACTGGAACTTCGCCAACTGGCGGGAGGACCGGCCAGTGGTGTTCGCTCCATTTCATCAGACGGCCGACGAACTCTGGGCTCAGTTCATCGATCTCGTGCGCCATTGCGACGATCTCGTGAGCAGCCGGCTCGAAGCCAGGGCATGAAAGGTTCGCCGGCGATCATGGCGCGGAATTGGCTCGATGAATTGAACCGGGATAGCTGGCGCGCTTGGCAGGCCTATTCGCTTCCGCCATGGTGTGCCGGAGGTCCGGGGTTATTCGGCGCCAAGACGCTCGCGCTGGTCGACGAGTCCGAGACATGCGATGTCGCCGTCTGTTCGGTGGGGTTCGATGGCACCGCATCGACCCACATCGGTGCGCGGGATGGACCGCTGTCGATACGGAAAGAGAGCCTCGGCTTCAGCAGCCAAATGAACTCACGCAGGCTCAGCGAGGTCACAAATCTGCGGACGGGATTATCGGGCGTGGCCAGGGCGCCGGACATCGCGGATTTTGGCGATCTTCATGTCTTTCCGAGCAACCCCGCGCGCCAGGTCGAGGCGACGGCCGCAGAAGCGTACGAACTGGCGCATCGATGCGACCTTCTCGTCGTTCTCGGCGGCGAGCACACGATCAGCTACCCGTGCTTTGCCGGCGTGAGGGAAGCGATGCGGGCGGCAGGCAGGACCCTGGGCTACGTCCAGATCGACCATCATTTCGATTTTGGCGAGCACTCCAGCCTGCATGGCGCCTTTTATCACGGCTCCAACGCACGACGCATCTCCGAGCTTCCCGGGCTGCGGCTCGACCAGATCGGCTTCGTCGGCCAGGGCGACATCACCGGTTCGCAGCAGCTCGCCGCGCTTACGAGCGGCGGATGCACGATCCGCCATCGTCGTGACATTCGTCGGATCGGCTTCGCCGCCGCGCTCCGTGAAACCTTGGATGCGGTATCGGCGGCTACGCCCGACGGCCTCTACGTGTCCATCGATATTGACGTGTGCGAGAATTCTGCTGCGCCGGGCACGGGCCATGTCACCGTCGGCGGAATCTCGGCGGAAGAACTCCTGTTGATTGGCGCGATCCTACAGGATTATCCCGTCCGCGCGATCGACGTCGTCGAGGTCAACCCGAATCGCGACGTGTCTGGTCGTACGAGTGCGATCGTCGCGCGGCTTCTCTACGAGTTCCTCTTCGTCGATTGGCAGAAGGACGCGGCATGAAGGCAGACCGCAAGGGGTGAGGCGTGGGCGTACGACTTGCCGAAAATGTCAGAATGCCGCTCTCGCGCGCACTCCTCGAGGCGCTTGTCGCGGGACGATCCGACGACGGATGTGCCGCGTGGGCAGATGGCGTCACGTCCGCGATCGACGGCGCGGCTCACGGTGTCATCATCCCGCTCGGAGAGCTGTGCCGAGATCAGGCCACGGCGATGCTTGCCGCGCGCGCAGTCGCGGAGCATCTCGTCGCGTCTTGGCGGAGAAGGTGGTCGCTCGATGATCTGACGCCGGAGATAGGCGCCGACCAGGTGACCGAAGTGGCGCCGGGCAAGCGAACGCGCAGCCTGCTTCCTCATCACGACGGCGGCAACAGCTCGTACCTGACGCCGAGTTGCGCCGACGTCGCGACCTGGGCGGCCGAGCTCAGAAGAACCGCGCCCCGCCAGATTTCGACCACGCGTGCCCACAAGCTCTATCAGGGCTTCGTGGTGCTGCAGACCGGAGAGGGCGACAGCATCACGCCCTATTACGATCTGGTGACGATGCTGATGCTCGCGTATCGCCATCAGAACGGTGTCGAGTGGCCATCCCTGCCGGAGCTGCAAGAGAAGTGCGCGCGAGACCTCCGTCGCAGCATCGGACTGATCCAGGCCCAGGGAGGCGGGTACATTCAGCTCGGAGCGTTGTTGGGGGCGAGCGACCCCAAACATATTCTGGTGAATCTGCACAATACGGACGCTCCCTTCAATGACGCCGAGCTTGCCGCGTTTCCCGAGATCCGGAACGGCTCGCCAAGTCCGGTGCAGTCATTGTTCGAGGAGATGATCGTCGAGACGACGGGGCTGCCCTGGCCGGCGGTGTGCGAGCTGACCGAGCAGGGCCTGCGGACGGAGCAGTTCGACTTCGTCTTGGGACACAACGTCATCCTGATGCATGGCGGACTCAACGGCGGCCCGAGCCGGCTGCTGCATCCCATCTGTGCCGTCTTGCAGGAGGCGGCCGGCCGGACCTACGAGCATTGGCTGTCGGCCAATTGGGTCACGGCGTACGGCCGCGCGACGTCCGTTCTCGCCCGGCAGGCGGGGAGCCCGTCATAGGCCGCCGCGAACGTCCAAGCTTCATCGCCGGTCCGAGACCGAGCTCCAATTCGCGAACCAGCGCATGGCATCGTCCCACGGCATCGTGAAGACGCCCTGGCCCTGATCGACGTAGCCCGTCGGCGTCACCTCACCCCAGGGATTGCGGACACGGATGGTGCGTTCGCCGCGCTTTGTTTCCGAGAGGCCGAGCACCGCATAGCAATGGTCGGGCATGATTCTCGTGTAGCGGTACAGCCGGGCGGACCTTGCCGAAAACGTGCTGAGCACCACCGGACGTCTTCCCCTGAGGTGCAGCACGGTCTCCTGCCACAGCCGGTCGGGATCGCAGGCGGGAACCTCGCGATGGTGCGGTGGCTGGCCGAGCAGCATCGACAATGCATGATACGGCGTGCCGCCGGCCACGAAATGACCGTAGCCGTTCTTGAGACGTGCCACGGCCTTTTCAAGCAATGGCCACCAGAGCGAGGCCCGCGTCCGGCCGGCGGTGAGCGGCGCCGGAGAGCCAAAGAGCAGGCTGCCGGAGGGTCTCATGTAGAATTCGTTGGCGACGATGATGCGTTTGCGAACGAACCGCCGGAGGGACTGGTCGTAACAATACAGCGAAACCGCGTAGTGCTGCCTGTCGATCTGGCGAAACAGCTTCGCGAGTCGGTCGCCGCAGGTTGCGGCCACCGCGGTCGCGGCGCCAGCCAGATGACAGTTGGGGACCTCGCCCTGCACCACGTCGCTCGCTTTCGGCTGGCCGTGAAACAGGCTGCCTGCGAGTGGACCCACGTCGAACACGGTTGCGGCATGCCCGGAGACTGCCCGCGAGAGACGCTTTCGAGCGGGTGTCGTACCTCCGCGCTCCGGAACAACGAGCACGCCGAGCGGATGCTCCGGTCGGTCCGCGAGGGTCACGGCGATTCTGTCGAGAGGCTGAGCCGTGACATAGGTCGCGCGGGCGAAGCCGCCGTTCTTGCTTATGGCGATCCGCTGCACCATGCCGGTTCGCTCGTTGCGGAGATCGAGCAGGACGCCAGGCTCGGAGATCGGGCGCGGTCGACCAATGTTGACCAGTTGGTACCGCCGATGTTGTCCGACGGCGCGGAAGCCGATCCGGAATAGCGCGACGTCGGGACGTCGCGAACCGCCGCCGGGGAGGCGCAAGGCCCGCCAGGGTCCGATGCGGCTGCCATGCCCGCGAACGCGCAGGCGGATGAGATCTCCGGGGTGTCCGACGATCCGGCCCTCGAACGAGCCGTCGTCCCCGACGTTCGACAGGAGCTCGGTGTCCATCAAGGTGAGGCGGCTCGATGTCAGGCGCGAGACGTTGATCGCTTCGATCATCGTATGCGGTCTGGCGCGGCCAGCGATGCGGCCGTCGGCGTCCGCCGAGCAGACCTGAAGGCGCAAGGTCGAAGACGTCCGACGCATTCCGTACTCGCGGGGACCGAGATCGTTATGTCCTGCGAGGGTATGTGTCGCGTCCCGATGATTCAATCTGAACTAGAACATTTCGCCATTTTCCGCTCCTGCGGGACGTGGCGGCCTCGATCCGAGGCGTGGTCGGGACGCAGACCACGAGCCGGCGACGCTGCCAGCGGGCAGTGTTGCGGCAACCCTGGTTCAGGCTGTGCGAAATTTCACCGACGGTCGCGGCGGGCCAAAAATGAAGGCGGCGTTTCGGTGAAACGCCGCCTTCGCTGCTGTTCAGATCGGACGAACCGACCGCCTCAGGCCTTCAGCTCGAACCGGTCCAGGTTCATCACCTTGGTCCAGGCGGCAACGAAGTCCTTGACGAACTTCTGCTTGGCGTCCGAGCTGGCATAGACCTCGGCGAGCGCGCGCAGCTGCGAGTGCGAGCCGAAGATGAGGTCGGCGCGGGTGGCCGTCCACTTGATCGCGCCGGTCTTGCGGTCGCGACCCTCGAAGGTGTGCTCGCCCTGATCGACCGGACGCCAAGCCACGCCCATGTCGAGCAGGTTGGCGAAGAAGTCGTTGGTGAGCGTCTCCGGCTGCGCCGTGAACACGCCATGCTTGGAGCCGCCCGCATTGGCACCGAGCACGCGCAGGCCGCCGACCAGCACGGTCATCTCCGGCGCGGTCAGGGTGAGCAGCTGGGCCTTGTCGACCAGCAGCTCCTCGCCCGACAGCCACTGCTTGCCGGCGAGGTAGTTGCGGAAGCCGTCATAGGTCGGCTCGAGCACGGAGAACGACTCGACGTCGGTCTGCTCCTGCGAGGCGTCGGTGCGGCCCGGCGCGAACGGCACGGTCACCTCGACGCCGGCCTTCTTGGCGGCAGCCTCGACACCGGCATTGCCGGCCAGCACGATCAGGTCGGCGAGCGAGACTTTCTTGCCGCCGGCAGCCGATGCGTTGAACTCCTTCTGGATGCCCTCGAGCTTTGAGAGCACCTTCGAAAGCTCGGCCGGGTTGTTGACCGCCCAGTCCTTCTGCGGAGCCAGGCGAATGCGCGCACCATTGGCGCCGCCGCGCTTGTCCGAGCCGCGGAAGGTCGAGGCCGAGGCCCAGGCGGTCGAGACCAGCTGCGACACCGACAGGCCCGAAGCGAGGATCTTCGCCTTGAGATCGACGACGTCCTTGTCGTCGACGACGGGATGATCGAGCGCCGGCACCGGATCCTGCCAGATCAGGTCCTCCTTCGGCACCAGCGGGCCGAGATAGCGCACCTTCGGGCCCATGTCGCGGTGGGTCAGCTTGAACCAGGCGCGGGCGAAGGCGTCGGCGAACTGATCCGGGTTCTCCAGGAAGCGGCGCGAGATCTTCTCGTATTCCGGATCGAAGCGCAGCGCGAGGTCGGTGGTCAGCATCGACGGCGCGTGGCGCTTGGACTTGTCATGCGCGTCCGGCACGGTGTTGGCGCCAGCGCCGCCCTTCGGCGTCCACTGATGCGCGCCGGCCGGGCTCTTGGTCAGCTCCCATTCGTAGCCGAACAGGTTCCAGAAGAAGTTGTTGCTCCATTTGGTCGGCGATGACGTCCAGATCACCTCGAGGCCGGAGGTGATGGTGTCGCCGCCCTTGCCCGAGCCGTACTTGCTGGCCCAGCCGAGGCCCTGCTGCGCGATGTCGGCGCCTTCCGGCTCCGGGCCGACCAGCGACGCGTCACCCGCGCCATGGGTCTTGCCGAAGGTGTGACCGCCGGCGATCAGCGCCACCGTCTCCTCGTCGTTCATCGCCATGCGGGCGAAGGTCTCGCGGATGTCGCGTGCCGCGGCGACCGGGTCGGGGTTGCCGTTCGGGCCTTCCGGGTTGACGTAGATGAGGCCCATCTGCACGGCGGCCAGGGAGCCTGCGAGCTCGCGATCGCCGCTGTAGCGCTCGTCGGCGAGCCACTTGCCTTCAGGACCCCAATAGATGTCCTGCTCCGGCTCCCAGGTGTCGGCGCGACCGCCGCCGAAGCCGAAGGTCTTGAAGCCCATCGATTCCAGCGCGACGTTGCCGGTCAGTACGAACAGGTCGGCCCAGGAGATCTTCTGGCCGTACTTCTGCTTGATCGGCCACAACAGGCGGCGGGCCTTGTCGAGGTTGGCATTGTCGGGCCAGCTGTTCAGCGGCGCGAAGCGTTGCTGACCGGTGCCGGCGCCGCCGCGGCCGTCGCCGATGCGATAGGTGCCGGCGGCATGCCAGGCCATGCGGATGAACAGCGGGCCGTAGTGACCGAAATCGGCCGGCCACCAATCCTGCGAATCGGTCATCAGCGCGGTCAGGTCCTTGACCAGCGCGTCGAGATCGAGGCTCTTGAATTCCTTGGAGTAATCGAACGCCTCACCGAGCGGGTCGGACAGGTTCGAGTGCTGGTGCAGGACGGAGAGGTTGAGCTGGTTCGGCCACCAATCCTTGTTCGAAAATCCCTTCAAGCCGCCCGAAAACGGGCACTTGCTGACGTCATCCATGTTTCTCTCCTGACGTGATCGTCATGGTTCCCCCTGGGGTGGGTGGCGGGACCCTACGCGGGTCCTCCGATCAGGGGAAATTGAGATTGATGATCATAACGATAAGATTATCTGATGAATGTCGTGTGACATCGCGCAAACGCAGAGCGATGCCAGCCTTGATCGATTCATCCGAAGATTGTGGTCAGTGAAAATTGACTTCGAGATCATGAACGATAAGATAATCTGATGATACATTTGACGATGCGGCAGCTTCGCTATTTCGATGCGCTGGCGCGTCTCGGTCATTTCGGCCGCGCCGCGGAGGCGTGCGCGATCTCGCAGCCGGCGCTGTCGATGCAGATCAAGGAAATGGAGGAGGCGCTCGGCGGCGTGCTGCTGGAGCGCAATGCGCGCCAGGTGGTGCTGACGCGGTTCGGCGAGCAGCTCGCCGAGCGCGTGCGGGAGATCCTGCGCTCCGTCGACGAGCTCGGCGATTTCGCCCGCGCCTCGCGCGACAAGCTCACCGGCCGGCTGCGGCTGGGAATGATCCCGACGATCGCGCCGTATCTGCTGCCCAAAGTCATTGGGAACCTGACGCGCAAGCACCCCGAGATCGACATTCATGTCCGCGAGTCCAAGACGCCGACCCTGATCGAGGAGCTGGTCGAGGGCCGGCTGGATGCCGCGATCGTCGCGCTGCCGGTGTCGGAGCCGTCGCTGACCGAGGTCGCGTTGTTCTCGGAGAGCTTCCTGCTGGTGCGCCCGCCCGAATATGAAGGTGCCGACGTGCCGAGCAGCGAGATGCTGCGCGAGATGCGATTGCTGCTGCTCGAGGAGGGGCACTGCTTCCGCGACCAGGCGCTGTCGTTCTGCAACATGCAGGCGCCGCGCGAGATGCTCGATGCCTCCTCGCTGTCGACCCTGGTGCAGATGGTCGGCGCCGGCATGGGCGTGACCTTGATCCCCGAGATGGCGGTCGGCGTCGAGACGCGCTCGGCCGCAGTGTCGCTGGCGCGTTTCGCCGAGCCGCAGCCCCAGCGCAGCATCGGCATGGTCTGGCGCAAGACCAGCCCGCTCGCCAAGCAGCTTCTGGAGATTTCCGAGGTCGTGGCCGGCGCGGCCGAAGGCCTGCGCAAGCAGGCCGCAGCAGCGCAGGGCCGCAAGCGGCGCGGCTGATCTTTCCAGAACGTCCCGTTCGAGGTTCTTCTCCGCCGATCGCGCTCTTGCAATGGAACGCTCGTGCCGACAGGCGGTTCGTAGCGTCGAGCAACTTGTTTGCTCGTCGTCGCGATCGCGGCGGAAGACTGCGCCGGATGACCTTCGTGGGCAGTCATGCGTGATGACCTTGGTCGAGGAGTCCTTGTGATGCGAAGCTTGAGCTATGTGGGAGCGCTGGCCCTGTCCGGCGCACTGCTGGCCGGAGCGAGCGTTCCGGCATTGTCTGCACCCGTCACTGCGCTGTCGGCCGCAGCGCAGGCCGACGTGGCGCCGCTCGGCACGGTGCAGGTCCGCTACGGCGGCTGGCACGGCGGGTCGCATGGTGGTGGTTGGCGTGGTCGCGGTTGGCGCGGTGGCGGCTGGGGCTGGGGCGGCGGCGCGCTCGCGGCCGGCGCGCTGCTCGGTGCGGGCATCGCGGCGGCGGCAACGCCTTATTATTACGACGACGACCCCTATTATTACGGCGGCGGACCCTACGGCTATGTCGGCGTCGGCTACGCTCCGTATTACGGCCGTCCCTATTACGGCCGACCCTACTGGCGTCATCGTTACTATGGTGGCTGGGGTGGCGGCCCGTGGGGCGGTCCCCTGTGGTGAGCCGCGTCTGATCGATCACGCAAATCCGTCCGCGCGAGCCATCGCGCGGGCGGGCTGGCATGGTCAGCAGCGACACTCCGCCGAGATCCCGGCACAGCGACGTCCGGCGATGGCACGGGTCTTGTATCGATCTCCTCCAGCGGCGGCGCGTCCAAGACGCGCGCCCGGAGAGCGGTCATGTCCGAGGCTGTCAACACCGAGGCGTTCTGGGTCGGAACGATCGTCGACTGGCTGGTCGAGAATGCCAGCCTGCGCAAGGAGCGCATCGACCTCAAGCGCAGGTTCACGCAGGAGCCTTATAATCTCAGTGCCGTCAGGGTTCTGACGATGATGGACGAGCTCGTCGCGCTGCACAATGCACGCAGCGGCGCCAAGCGGGTGTTGTCGCAGAACTGGCGGCTCGCGCATCGCAACGACACGGTCGGCGACTTCATCGCGGCGTTTGTCAGCCTGCTGTGTCCGGACGATCGCGGAGCCGCAACGGACAATGGCGCGTCGCCAGCCAGCCCAGTGTTGCAAAGCCGACAGGGCAGGACACACAACCAGCGCGTCGAAGCGCTGCGGGCCGATCCCGGAGGCGATTGGAAACCCGTCGATCTCGAGATCATCGCCTCGCAATATGCGATGAAGTTTCGCAAGATCACCGGCACGCACGAGGTCTTCCTGCATCCGTCCGTCCCGCATTGCGTGACCATTCCGCTCAAGGCGAAGATCAGGCCGCCGCATGTCCGGGCCTTCGTGGCGATGATCGACGAGATGGACGAGGCCGCGCGATGAGTGACGTCGCCGCCTATCTCTATGACGTGACGGAACTGGGCGCCGAGGATGGCGGCGGCTTTCTCGTCACCTTTCCAGATCTCCCCGGCGTCATCGGCATCGCCGAGACGGCGCGGCAGGCCATCGCCGACGGACAGCAGGCGCTGTTCGCAGCTCTCGATGCGCTCAAGGCCGTCGATCGCGACCCGCCGGTCCCCGGCGCGACGCGCGCCGCCGCACAGCCGGCGTGAGTCGACGCGACGCCGGTGAGTTCAGCAAGGAGGAGGGGTGAGCATGCCACTGACTGAGGACGCCATCCAGGTCGGCAAGTGCTACAAGACCAGGATCGCCGAGAGCTACAAGGTGCTGTCGATCACCCGCGGCATCGTCACCTATCAGACGCTGACCTCGCCCCTGCGCATCAACACCGGCATCAAGGCCTTCGCGGATGCCGTCTACAAGGAGATCAAGTGCCCCGGGCAGGGATAGCGGCGCGATCCGCAAGGGTACCCAATCAAATCGGGACAGTTCTGATGTCACCTCGACCGTCATTGCGAGGAGCGAAGCGACGAAGCAATCCAGAGTCCCGTGGGAGCCCTGGATTGCTTCGCTGCGCCCGCAATGACGGGGAGAGAGGTCGTCGCCTCACGCGAGGTGGCGCGGATGAGAGTTGAGGAGCGTGACGACGGTGTCCTGGCGTTCATCGACGCCGATGGCCGCGTCTGGGCACAATGCGCGCGGCCCTCGCAGCTTGCCGCCGATACCGACTTCGTGATCGAAGGCCCGTTGAGTGGCTTCATCTATGAGGAGGGTACGTTTACGCCGGACAGCGAGCAGGCCTTTCGCGCCTGGCTCGACGACCGCCTGATCAGTGACGAGATATTCCACGTCAGGGACCGGGAGACTGCGCTCTCTCTGGGCCAGCGCATCGCGGGGGCCGCGCGCGACATTCTGAAGCATCGATCGGCCTCGTCCAATCCCTGATGCCAGATCGGTTCTTTTTCTTCTGATAAGAATAAATCGCTTGCGATATTTCGGAATTAATGGTTATCTCCCCGCAACCCGCCTCGAGCAGAGGGACGTACGCGTCGTCACGAACGTTGAGGTGGGCGGCGATGGACGTGACGGCCGTGCCAGACGAGCGCGAGCCGTTGCGGACGGCGAAGTCGTGTGGTCCTGGCCTCTCGACGCTGAGGTCAAGCTCGCGGTCGTTGCTGTGACGGCACGCGCGGGTGATGGGGGCAAGAGAGCCGATCCCCAGGGAGAGCACGAAGGACACCGTAAAACCGTCGCGCGGGGAAGGCCGGATCTGTCCGGCTGTACCTGTGGTACCTGCCGCCTGCATTCTTTTGAGCAGGCGGGCCACGGGCCTCAGCCGAGGTCCGGCCTTCTCCGCGCCCTCTCGTTGAAGAGGGACATGACGGATGCATCACCTGGGCACGATGTGCCGCGGGGGCGCGATGACTTGTCTCGATGGCTTGTCCCAAGGCAGCAGTGTGATGAAAGGCGTCGGCCAAAACTCAGCTGTCGTCCCGGCCTTGAGCCGGGACCCATAACCCCAGGGAGATGTTTGAGGCACGCGGGTTGACGATTGTCGCCAAACACATCCGCCGGTGGCTATGGGTCCCGGCTCAAGGCCGGGACGACACCGAAGGTGGGGCGGGCGACACGGGCAAAGGCGTTCTCATTCTTGGTTGAGCGACGCTCGCAAAAGGCAGGGGCGGTGGCCTTCATCAAGGGCGGCCTAGGCACCGTAGAAATTCGGGACGAAATCTGAATATCAATAAATATCAACGGCTTGTGACTGTCATCCAGCTGTCATCGAACCTTTATAAAAGCGGCACCGAGGCCCCTTAAAGCGGCCGGGGAAGCGCAATCGGGTGCGTCATGCGCTTCGCTTCCCAAGCATGGAGACCAGCTATGAATTTCGTCAAAGCTATTGTCGCTGCCGGCTTGGTCGCCGCATCGACGTCGGCCTTTGCTGCCGACATCACCGGCGCGGGCGCGACGTTCCCGTTCCCGATCTATTCCAAGTGGGCCGACGCCTACAAGAAGGAGACGGGCAACGGTCTGAACTACCAGTCGATCGGCTCCGGCGGCGGCATCAAGCAGATCCAGGCCAAGACCGTGACCTTCGGTGCCACCGACGCGCCGCTCAAGGCCGAGCAGCTCGACAAGGACGGCCTGGTGCAGTGGCCGATGGTGATGGGCGGCATCGTGCCGGTCGTCAACCTCGAGGGCGTCAAGCCGGGCGAGATGGTGCTGGACGGCGAGACGCTCGCCAACATCTATCTCGGCAAGATCACCAAGTGGGATGACGCCGCGATCAAGAAGCTGAACCCCAGCGTCAAGCTGCCGTCCGACGCGATCGCCGTGGTCCGCCGCTCCGACGGTTCGGGCACGACCTTCAACTTCACCTATTATCTCTCCGAGGCGAGCGCCGACTGGAAGAGCAAGATCGGCTTCAACACCGCGGTCGAGTGGCCGGTCGGTGTCGGCGCCAAGGGCAACGAAGGCGTGTCCGGCAATATCAGCCAGACCAAGAACGCGATCGGCTATGTCGAATACGCCTACGCCAAGCAGAACAAGCTGACCTACACCGGCATGATCAACAAGGCCGGCAAGACCGTGCAGCCGACCGTCGAGGCGTTCCAGGCCGCCGCGGCGAATGCCGACTGGGCCAAGGCTCCCGGCTACTATGTGATCCTCGCCAACCAGCCGGGCGACAAGTCCTGGCCGATGACGGCGGCGACCTTCATCCTGATGCACAAGGAGCCGACCGACAAGGCGGCCTCCGCCGAGGCGATCAAGTTCTTCAAGTGGTCGTTCGAGAAGGGCGGCAAGATGGCCGAGGATCTCGACTACATCCCGATGCCCGACAGCGTCGTAAAGCTGATCGAGAAGACCTGGTCGGCCGACATCAAGAGCTGATCTGAAAGCGCACTGCCCTCTCCCGGAAACGGGAGAGGGTTCGTCCAAGGTGATGATGGTGTCGAAGAAGCAGGGGGCGGACTTGGCTGAGATGGCCGTTGAGAGCGAGGTTGGCGATATCGCCGCTGCCGCAGGGCCCTATGACCGCGCCCGTGCGCTGAGCGCGTTCAAGCTCGGCGATGTCACCTTCTACTGGATCACCCGCCTGTCGGCGATCTCGGTGCTGCTGATCCTCGGCGGCATCATCATCTCCCTCGTCATCGGCGCCTGGCCGGCGATGAAGGAGTATGGCTTCCAGTTCCTGTTCACCAAGCGTTGGGCGCCTTCGGCCGATCCCCCGGTGCTCGGCGCGCTCGGCCCGATCTACGGCACGCTGGTGACCTCGTTCATCGCGATGCTGATCGCCATTCCCGTGGGCCTCGGTATCGCGATCTTCCTCACCGAGCTGTGCCCGCAATGGCTGCGCCGCCCGATCGGCCTGGCCATCGAGCTGCTCGCCGGCATTCCCTCGATCATCTACGGCATGTGGGGCTTCTTCGTGCTGGGCCCGTTCCTGGCCACCACGTTCCAGCCGTTCATGATCAGCCTCTGCGCCAACATCCCGGTGCTGCAGGACATCTTCGCAGGTCCGCCGTCCTATCTCAGCCTGTTCAACGCCTCGCTGATCCTGGCGATCATGGTGCTGCCTTTCATCACCTCGATCTCGGTCGACGTCTTCAAGACGGTTCCGCCGGTGCTGAAAGAAGCGGCCTACGGCGTCGGCTGCACCACGTGGGAAGTCGTCCGCAGCGTCGTCATCCCCTACACCCGCGTCGGCGTCATCGGCGGCGTGATGCTGGCGCTGGGCCGCGCGCTCGGCGAGACCATGGCGGTGACCTTCATCATCGGCAACTCGTTCCGGATCTCGTCGTCGATCTTCGCGCCGGGCACCACGATCTCGGCCGCGATCGCCTCCGAATTCCAGGAGAGCGACGGTCTGCACCAGTCGAGCCTGATCCTGCTCGGCCTGCTCCTGTTCGTCCTCACCTTCTTCGTGCTGGCGAGCGCCCGGCTGATGCTGGCGCGACTCGAAGCCAAGGCAGGAAAGTAAGCCATGTCGAGCGTCGACGCGTCCACCTTCGACACGCCGGTCAATCCGGTGAATCCGATCTACGCCCGCCGCCGCCGCCGCGACCTCATGGTCCGCGGCCTGTGCATCGCCGCCGCGGCGTTCGGCGTCACCTGGCTGGCGCTGATCCTGTTCACGCTGTTCTATAACGGCCTCGCCGGCCTCAGCCTGCAGGTCTTCACCGCCGACACGCCGCCGCCGGGCGCCAGCGAAGGCGGCCTGCGCAATGCCATCGTCGGCTCGATCATGATGACCGTGATCGGCGTCGGCATCGGTGCGCCGCTCGGCCTGTTCGCCGGCACCTACCTCGCCGAATACGGCCGCAATGACCGCCTGACCTCGGTGATCCGCTTCATCAACGACATCCTGCTGTCGGCACCGTCGATCATCATCGGCCTGTTCATCTACGGCGCGGTCGTGGTGCCGATGGGCGGCTTCTCGGCGATCGCCGGCGCGCTGGCGCTGGCCGTCATCGTGATCCCGGTCGTGCTCCGCACCACCGAGGACATGCTGCTGCTGGTACCCAACCCGCTGCGCGAGGCGGCCTCCGCGCTCGGCCTGCCGCGCTCGCTGGTGATCCGCCGCATCGCCTACCGCGCGGCGCGCTCCGGCCTCATCACCGGCGTGCTGCTGGCGACCGCCCGCGTCGCCGGCGAGACCGCGCCGCTGTTGTTTACCGCGCTGTCGAACCAGTTCTGGAGCCTCAACCTCTCCAAGACGATGGCGAACCTGCCCGTCACCATCAACAATTTCGTCCAGAGCCCGTATGCCTATTGGAAGCAGCTGGCCTGGAGCGGAGCCCTTCTCATCACTCTGGCCGTGCTCGCCCTGAACGTCGGTGCACGCATTCTCGGCGCCGAGAGGAAAACGAAATGACCGAACTGTCCGTCTCCGTCAGTCAGCCCAATCACGCGCTCCACGGCCAGCCGCTCCCCGAGGCGCCGGCCAAGGTGACCGCGCGCAACCTGAACTTCTATTACGGCGATCACCACGCGCTGAAGAACATCAACCTGACGCTGGGCACCAACCGGGTCACGGCGTTCATCGGCCCGTCCGGCTGCGGCAAGTCCACCCTGCTGCGCATCTTCAACCGGATGTACGACCTCTATCCGGGCCAGCGTGCCACCGGCCAGCTGATGCTGGACAACACCAACATCCTCGATCCCAAGCTCGATCTCAATCTGCTGCGCGCGCGGGTCGGCATGGTGTTCCAGAAGCCGACGCCGTTCCCGATGACGATCTACGAGAACATCGCCTTCGGCATCCGGCTCTATGAGAAGATCTCGAAGTCCGAGATGGACGACCGCGTCGAGAAGGCGCTGCGCGGCGGCGCGCTGTGGAACGAGGTCAAGGACAAGCTCAACGCCTCCGGCCTGTCGCTGTCCGGCGGCCAGCAGCAGCGCCTGTGCATCGCCCGCACCGTCGCCGTCCGGCCCGAGGTGATCCTGTTCGACGAGCCGTGCTCGGCGCTCGACCCGATCTCGACCGCCAAGGTCGAGGAGCTGATCCAGGAGCTCGCGGAGAACTATACGATCGCGATCGTGACCCATAACATGCAGCAGGCGGCGCGCGTCTCCGACAAGACCGCCTTCATGTATCTCGGCGAGCTGATCGAGTTCGACGAGACCAGCAAGATCTTCACCTCGCCGAGCGATCGGCGGACCCAGGACTACATCACCGGCCGGTTCGGCTGACGCCGACAGCATTCTTCAGGAGATCAACATGGCCAGTGAACATACCGCCAAGGCGTTCGACAGCGATCTGCAGGATCTCACCCGGCTGGTGTCGGAGATGGGCGGCCTCGCCGAGCGGCTGATCGTCGATTCCGTCGATGCGCTGGTGCGGCGCGACGTGGCGCTCGGCCAGAAGGTGGTCGCCGCCGACGCCGAGGTCGACAAGCTGCAGCGCATCATCGAGGAGCGCGCGGTGCTGACGATCGCCCGCCGTCAGCCGATGGCCGTCGATCTGCGCGAGATCGTCGGCGCCATGCGCGTCGCCACCGATCTGGAGCGGATCGGTGACCTCGCCAAGAACATCGGCAAGCGCGTCGCCGCGCTGGAGAGCGACTTCCATCCGCTCAAGCTGATCCGCGGCCTGGAGCACATGACCGACCTGGTGCAGTCGCAGGTCAAGACGGTGCTGGATGCCTATGCCGCGCATGATTTGCCGGCGGCGATGACGGTCTGGAAGGGCGACGAGGAGGTCGATGCGATCTGCACCTCGCTGTTCCGCGAGCTCCTCACTTATATGATGGAGGACCCGCGCAACATCTCGTTCTGCATCCACCTGATGTTCTGCGCCAAGAACATCGAGCGGATCGGCGACCACGCCACCAACATCGCTGAGACGGTTTTCTATATGATCGAGGGCCAGCAGATCATGGACAAGCGCCCGAAGGGCGACATGACCAGCTTCGCGACCACGATCCCCGGCAACTGAGAAAGACGATTTCGACATGGGCGCGCGAATTCTGGTGGTTGAGGACGAGGAGGCGCTGACGACGCTGCTGCGCTACAACCTCGAGGCCGAAGGCTACGAGGTCGAGACCGTGGCGCGCGGCGACGAGGCCGACACGCGGCTCAAGGAGCGCGTGCCCGATCTCGTCGTGCTCGACTGGATGCTGCCGGGCCTGTCCGGCATCGAGCTGTGCCGGCGGCTGCGGGCGCGGTCCGAGACCAAGCAGCTGCCGATCATCATGCTCACCGCGCGCGGCGAGGAGAGCGAGCGTGTGCGCGGGCTTGCGACCGGCGCCGACGACTACATCGTCAAGCCGTTCTCGGTGCCGGAGCTGCTCGCGCGCGTGAAGGGCCTGCTGCGGCGTGCGAGCCCGGAGCGGCTCGCGACCGTGCTGTCCTATGGCGACATCGAGCTCGACCGCGAGAAGCGCCGCGTCGCGCGCTCGGGCCGGCCGATCGACCTCGGCCCGACCGAATACCGTCTGCTCGAATTCTTCCTCGAGCATCCCGGCCGCGTGTTCAGCCGCGAGCAGTTGCTCGACAGCGTCTGGGGCCGCGACATCTATATCGACGAGCGCACCGTCGACGTGCACATCGGCCGTCTGCGCAAGCTGCTCAATCCGGGTCGCGAGCAGGATCCGATCCGCACCGTGCGCGGCGCGGGCTATGCGCTGGACGATCGGTTCGCCAAGAGCGAGCAGGCATAAGGAGCGGCAGGTGTGAGGGACGTGCAGGTGTGAGAGGCGAGCAGGCCGGATTAAGGACACCGCGGTCCGCTTTCCGCCACGCCGCCGCCGTCTTGATCGAGTGTGCTGAAGGGCCCGTGTTTTGGTTCCAGCGGACGCCCTTGCTCAAGACGATCATCACAAGTCTTGCCGTGCTGCTCGGCAGCCTGGCCGGTGCACCGGCCGCCGAGCTCGAAGACGCCGTCGCCGCCGCCGGAAACGGCCAGCATGACGTTGCGCTGCGCCGCCTGCTGCCGCTCGCCGCCAAGGGCGATGCGCGGGCGCAGTTCGACATCGGCTTCATGCACGCCTTCGGTTGGGGCCAGCCGCGCAATGCGGCCGAGGCGCTGGCCTGGTATCGCAAGGGGGCGGACCAGGGCCTCGCCGTCGCCCAGCACTATCTCGGCATCGCCTACGTCAACGGCGAGGGTGTCGCGAGCAACTACGGCGAAGCCGGCCGCTGGTTCAGCCGCGCTGCAGCCCAAGGCTTCGCCCAGTCGCAATACATGCTCGGTCTGATGATGCTCGACGGCCGCGGCGTGAGCCAGGACCTCGTGCAGGGCTATGCCTGGCTGGTGATGGCCGGCCGCAACGGCGTGCGCTCGGCCGGCCGCGACGTGCAGCGGGTCAAGCTGACCGAGGCGCAGCGCGTCCAGGCGCAGGCGATGATCGCGAGCTGGAAGCCGAGATTCGAATCGGCGGATGCCGGGGTGGCCAACCCGCGTCCCGAGCAGTTGCTCGGACTCGACCGGCACATCGGCGAGGTCGTGGACCCGACCTCCTGGCCGGCCTCGTCGATCGGCGTCGTCACCGTGGCGCAGTATTCGACCGGCGGCTGGTGTACCGGCACCTTGATCGCGCCGCGCGTCGTGCTCACCGCCGCGCATTGCGTGTTCAACGGGCTCGCGCAGGTCAATCCCGGCAACGTCCGCTTCCTGGCTGGCATGAACAGGGGCACACCGGCCGCCTCATCGATCGCCGAACGGCTGATCGTCGCGCCCGAGTTCGTTCCGACTCAGCACGACCGATGGTCGCTCGACCGCTCCCCGGCCGATTGGGCGCTGATCATCCTGAAGGACGCCCTGCCGTCGAAGCCGGTGGCGGTGAGGGCGCTGAGCCGTGAGGAGCTGGTCGCCGCAACCAGGGCCGGCACCATCTCCGAGATCGGCTATGGCCAGGAGCGGCGCTATTCGCCGACCGGCCAGCGCAATTGCAGCGCGGGGATGACCAAGGACGCCAAGCTGCTGACCGTGCATTGCCTGGCCAATTTCGGCTATTCGGGCTCGCCAATCATGGCCGAGATCGGCGGTGAGCCGGCCGTGGTCGGCATCTTCTCGGCGTTCCACGAGGAGACCCGGCTGATGTTCGCCGCGCCGGCAAGCCAGTTCGAGACGACCGTGCGGCGCGAGATCGCCGCGCAGAGCGCCTCGGCGCGGTGAGGGGAGAACGGCGGAGGCGGCAGCCACTGGTCAAGGTTTGTGCGTGACCGGATAGCGGGTTGCCAAGGGAGGGGGGCTGGTCTGGGAAGCACTGTCCCGCACGGCTGGATTCGAGATGATTCTCGCCGGTGGACACTGCTCTTGCCGAATGGCGCGGGTCTTGCTCTCCTGGTGAGTATGACAATTTTTCCGATTGATCATCCTCCCCCCGCCCGCCGGATCCCAGCCTGGTTCACGGGGGCGGGTGGCTCGACCGTCGCGCTGCTCGCCGGCCTCGTGCTGGCCAACGCGCTTGCCTGGGCGTGGGCCTTCGCCCTCTACGCCGACCGGCCCGCGATCGTCGGCACGGCGCTGCTGGCCTGGCTGCTCGGCCTCAGGCACGCGGTCGACGCGGACCACATTGCCGCCATCGACAACGTCGTGCGGAAGCTGGTTGAGGATGGCGACAAGCCGCGCGCTGCAGGACTCTACTTCGCCCTCGGCCATTCGAGCGTCGTGGTGATCGCGACCATCGTGGTGAGCCTCGTTGCCGGCGCTGACCTGTTGAGCGAGCAGAGTACGATCCGGGCAATCGGCGGAACGATCGGAACGTCGGTCTCGGCAGGCTTTCTGCTGCTGATCGCGGTCGTCAATCTGGTGCTGTTCGTGAAGCTCTGGCGCCGCGCGGCCCAGCCGAACGCCGGCGGCGCCGGGGGTGGCATCCTGATTCGCCTGTTGCGACCCGTGCTTCGCATCGTCTCCCGCGCCTGGCACATGTACCCGCTCGGCTTCCTGTTCGGGCTTGGCTTCGACACTGCCAGCGAAATCGGCCTGTTGAGCCTGTCGGCGACCGAGGCGGCGCGCGGCGCGAGCCTCGCTCATGTGCTGGTGTTCCCGGTGTTGTTCGCGGCGGCGATGGCCACCGTCGATACCGCCGACAGCATGCTGATGACGGGCGCCTATCGCTGGGCGCTGACCGATCCGGCCCGCAAGCGGCGCTATAATCTGGTGATCACGGGCGCGTCCGTTGCAATCGCGCTGGTGATCGGCGGCGTGGAGACCGTCACGCTGCTGGCGCCGCGGCTCGGGCTGGGGGCGATCGAGGTCGGCGACAGTCTTGGCGATCTCGGGATCGCTGCCATCGGTCTGTTCGGACTGATCTGGGCGGGATCCGCGTTGATCAGCCGCCACCGGCGCGGTTCCGGGGGCGCCCCGGGCGACGCGCTTGCCACCGTTCGCGTCGCAGCGCTAAATCCGACGGTGATGCCAAGCGGAGCGCACGGCGCAAGATAGGGCAGACCTCACGATGGCCGGCTCGGAGGCAATGACAAGGATGCTGTGGCTGCAGGGCGCAAGCTGCGGCGGCTGCACGATGTCGATCCTGGAGAGCGGCGCGTCAGGCTGGTTCGACGAGTTGCGTCAGTCCGGTATCGATCTGATCTGGCATCCTTCCGTCAGCGAGCAGACCGGCGACGAAGTCGTCGGAATGCTGGAGGCCATCCGGGACGGCCGTGAGCGGCTCGATCTGCTGGTCCTCGAGGGCTCGGTTGCACGCGGGCCTGATCTGACGGGCCGCTTCAACATGCTCGCCGGTACCAGCCGCTCGATCTATCACTGGCTGCTCGATCTGGCGCCGCTGGCCGACTACGTCGTCGCCGTCGGCAGCTGTGCGGCCTATGGCGGCATTCCCGCCGCCGGCATCAATCCGACGGACGCGGTCGGACTGCAGTTCGAGAGCAGCGACATCGGCGGCGCGCTGGGCGCCGGCTTCCGTTCCAGGCGCGGGCTGCCCGTCATCAACGTTGCCGGATGTGCGCCGCATCCGGGCTGGATCATGGAGAGCTTGCTGGCGCTCACCTCGGGCGATCTCACGGCAGATGGCCTCGACGCAGTCGGTCGGCCGACCTTCATCGCCAATCACCTCGCCCATCACGGCTGCTCGCGCAACGAGTTCTACGAGTTCAAGGCGAGCGCGGAAGTGATGTCGGAGCGCGGCTGCTTGATGGAGCATCTCGGCTGCCGTGCGACGCAGGCGGTCGGGGACTGCAATCAGCGCTCCTGGAACGGCGGCGGCTCCTGCACCAAGGGCGGCTATGCCTGCATCGCCTGCACGTCGCCCGGATTCGAGAGCGCGCAGAACTATCTGCAGACGGCCAAGCTCGCCGGCATCCCGGTCGGCCTTCCGACCGACATGCCGAAGGCCTGGTTCGTCGCGCTGGCGGCGCTGTCGAAATCGGCGACGCCACGCCGCGTGCGCGTCAACGCGACCGCCGATCATGTCGTGGTGCCGCCGAGCCGGCCCAGTGACAAGCGCAGATCATGACGCGGATCACGGTCGGCCCGTTCAACCGCGTCGAGGGTGACCTCGAGGTCAGGCTCGACATCGAGAGCGGCTGCGTCGCGCGCGCGGAGGTGACGGCGCCGCTCTACCGCGGCTTCGAGCAGATCCTCGAAGGACGTCCGCCCCTCGACGCGCTGGTGATCGCGCCGCGCATCTGCGGCATCTGCTCGGTCTCGCAGTCGATCGCCGCAGCCAACGCGCTGGGTCAGGCGATGGGCGTTGTGCCGGCGCCCAATGGCACCCTCGCGACCAACATCGCGCATGCGGCTGAGAACGCCGCCGATCATCTCACCCACTTCTACATCTTCTTCATGCCGGACTTCGCCCGCGGCGCCTATGCCGGGCACGCCTGGCACGACGCGGCGGCCGAGCGTTTCACCGCAACCAAGGGAGGCGCTGCGCGCGAGGCGTTGCCTGCGCGGGCGCGGCTGCTGGAGATCATGGGCGTAATCGCCGGAAAATGGCCGCACAGCCTCGCGTTCCAGCCCGGCGGCACGACGCGGGCGATCGAGCTCGGCGAGCGCGTCCGGCTCAACGCCATCGCCGCGTCGTTCCGCGCCTTTCTCGAACGCGTGGTGTTTGCCGATACGCTCGAGAACGTGCTGGCCTTGTCGACACCGGACGAGCTCGATCAGTGGCGGGACGGCCGCAGCGGTGACTTCGCGCAGTTCCTGCGCATCGCGGACGCGCTCGATCTCGCCAAGCTCGGCCGCGGTCCGGGGCTGCTGATGAGCTTCGGCGCCTATCACGACGCCGATCGCGCTCTTTTCCGGGCCGGCCTGCGCACGCGCGACGGCCAGATCGAAACCTTGCCGGCGGACCGGATCACGGAAGACGTGTCGCACGCCTGGATGCGCGAGACTTCGCTCGATCCGGCCGAGAGTCGCACGCTGCCGGACGCCGACAAGGCGGACGCCTACAGCTGGTGCAAGGCGCCGCGCCTGGCCGGCCAGCCGGTTGAAGTCGGTGCCCTCGCGCGACAGGCGGTCGATGGTCGGAAGCTGATCGCCGCGCTGCTCGCGGTGGACGGCAGCAACGTCCGCAACCGCGTGATCGCCCGGCTGATCGAGACGGCGCAGCTCGCGCTCTCGATCGAACGCTGGATCAAGGCGCTGCGCCTCAACGAGCCGTTCTGCGTGACCGGTGGCGAGGTGGTCGACGGCAGCTTCGTCGGGCTCGTGGAGGCCGCGCGCGGCAGCCTCGGCCATTGGCTTGCGGTGCGCTCCGGCCATATCGCGCGCTATCAGATCATCGCGCCGACGAGCTGGAACTTCTCGCCCCGCGATGCCGATGGTGTGGCCGGTCCGCTCGAACAGGCGCTGGTCGGAACGGAGGTCGGCGATGCCGGCGCGCGTGCCGTCAGCATCCAGCATGTCGTCAGATCGTTCGATCCCTGCATGGTGTGCACCGCGCATTGATCGTTGCCGACAGGCGGAAACAAGCTTGTCGGTGCAAAGCGCGTGATTTCCGATCGTTACGCAAGATCCGGCTCCGAACGGATCGTTGCGCCGCCAGGCCGAACCCAAGCGTCTGGAATCATTATGATTCAAATCCAGCAATGATGCTGGCCCGCATCTTGCTGTCCCCTTCCGCCAGATCGCGATCAGATGATCGCCAACGCGACAGCAGGGGGAGGACTCATGGGCGCGACGACCGAAACGTTTTACAGCGTCATCCGGCGGCAGGGCATCACGCGGCGCAGCTTCCACAAGTTCTGCAGTCTCACCGCGACAAGCCTCGGGCTCGGTCCGGTCGCGGCGAGCCGCATCGCCAATGCGCTGGAAACCAAGCCGCGCACGCCCGTGATCTGGATGCATGGGCTGGAATGCACATGCTGCTCGGAGAGCTTCATCCGCTCGGCGCATCCGCTGGTGAAGGATGCCGTGCTGTCGATGATCTCGCTCGACTATGACGACACGATCATGGCGGCCGCCGGCCATCAGGCCGAAGAGATCCTCGAAGAGACCCGCGCCAAGTACAAGGGGCAGTACATTCTCGCGGTCGAGGGCAATCCGCCGCTCAACGAAGGCGGCATGTTCTGCATCGACGGCGGCAAGCCGTTCGTCGAGAAGCTGAAGGTGATGGCCGAGGATGCGATGGCGATCATCGCCTGGGGCGCCTGCGCGTCCTGGGGCTGCGTACAGGCGGCGAAGCCGAATCCGACGCAGGCGACGCCGATCGACAAGGTCATCACCAACAAGCCGATCATCAAGGTGCCGGGCTGCCCGCCGATCGCGGAAGTCATGACCGGCGTCGTCACCTTCATCACCACCTTCGGCAAGCTGCCAGAACTCGACCGCCAGGGGCGGCCGAAGATGTTCTACTCGCAGCGCATCCACGACAAGTGCTATCGCCGGCCGCATTTCGATGCCGGCCAGTTCGTCGAGGAATGGGACGACGAGGCCGCGCGCAAGGGCTACTGCCTCTACAAGATGGGCTGCAAGGGCCCGACCACCTACAACGCCTGCTCGACGGTGCGCTGGAACGGCGGCGTGTCGTTCCCGATCCAGTCCGGCCACGGCTGCATCGGCTGCTCCGAGGACGGCTTCTGGGACAAGGGCTCGTTCTACGATCGCCTCACCAACATCAAGCAGTTCGGCATCGAGCGCAACGCCGACCAGGTCGGCATGGTGGCCGCAGGCACGGTGGGAGCTGCGGTCGCGGCGCATGCCGCCGTGACGGCGGTGAAGCGGCTCGCCGGCAAGCGAGACGACGCCAAGGACAGCGCAAAGCAAGATCATTAATTCAGTTCAGGGCAGGCAACGATGGGCATCCAGACTCCCAACGGCTTCAATCTCGACAATTCCGGCAAGCGCGTCGTCGTCGATCCGCTCACGCGCATCGAAGGCCATCTGCGCGTCGAGGTGAACGTCGACTCCAACAACGTGATCCGCAACGCGGTCTCGACCGGCACGATGTGGCGCGGCATCGAGACTATCCTGCGCAACCGCGATCCGCGCGACGCCTGGGCGTTCACCGAGCGGATCTGTGGCGTCTGCACCGGTACGCATGCGCTGACCTCGGTCCGCGCGGTCGAGAATGCGCTGGGGATCATGATCCCCGACAATGCCAACTCGATCCGCAACATCATGCAGCTGTGCCTGCAGGTGCACGACCATCTCGTGCATTTCTATCACCTGCATGCGCTCGACTGGGTCGACGTGATCTCGGCGCTGAAGGCCGACCCGAAGGCGACCTCGGCGCTCGCCCAGTCGATCTCCGACTGGCCGCTGTCCTCGCCCGGCTATTTCAAGGACTTGCAGATCCGGCTCACCAAGTTCGTCGAGTCCGGTCAGCTCGGCCCGTTCAAGAACGCCTATTGGGGCCACGCCGCCTACAAGCTGCCGCCGGAAGCCAATCTGATGGCGGTCGCGCACTATCTGGAGGCGCTCGACTTCCAGAAGGAGATCGTCAAGGTCCACACCATCTACGGCGGTAAGAACCCGCATCCGAACTGGCTGGTCGGAGGCGTTCCCTGCGCGATCAATGTCGACGGCACCGGCGCCGTCGGCGCCATCAACATGGAGCGCCTCAATCTCGTCTCGTCGATCATCGACCGCTGCATCGAGTTCACGCAGAAGGTCTACCTGCCCGACGTGGCGGCGATCGGCTCGTTCTACAAGGACTGGCTGTATGGCGGCGGACTGTCGGGCAAGAGCGTGATGTCCTATGGCGACATCCCCGAGAACGCCAACGACTATTCGGCCAAGAACCTCAAGCTGCCGCGCGGCGTGATCCTCAACGGCAATCTCAACGAGGTCATGCCGATCGACCACGGCGATCCCGAGCAGATCCAGGAGTTCGTCACGCACTCCTGGTACAAGTACCCCGATGAGACCAAGGGGCTGCATCCCTGGGACGGCATCACCGAGCCGAACTATCAGCTCGGTCCGAATGCCAAGGGCACCAAGACCGATATCAAGGAGCTCGACGAGGGCGGCAAGTATTCCTGGATCAAGGCGCCGCGCTGGCGCGGCAACGCGGTCGAGGTCGGGCCGCTGGCGCGCTACATCATCGGCTATGCGCAGAACAAGCCGGAATTCAAGGAGCCGACCGACAAGCTCCTCAAGACGCTGAATCTGCCGGTGACGGCGCTGTTCTCGACGCTCGGCCGCACCGCGGCGCGCGCGCTGGAATGCGAATGGGCGGCGAACCAGATGCGCTACTTCCAGGACAAGCTGGTGGCGCGCATCAAGGCCGGCGATTCCTCGACCGCCAATGTGGAGAAGTGGAAGCCGGAGAGCTGGCCCAAGGAGGCCAAGGGCTACGGTTTCACCGAGGCACCGCGCGGCGCGCTGGCGCACTGGATCAAGATCAAGGACACCAAGATCGACAACTACCAGTGCGTGGTGCCGACCACCTGGAACGGCTCTCCGCGCGATCCCAAGGGCAATATCGGCGCCTTCGAAGCGTCGCTGATGGATACGCCGATGGCGGATCCGGAGAAGCCGCTGGAGATCCTGCGGACGATCCATTCGTTCGATCCGTGCCTGGCCTGCTCGACTCACGTGATGAGCCCGGACGGCCAGGAAATGGCGACGGTCAAGGTCAGGTAGGGGAGAGGTGCGATGATGGATGCCGTTGCACGTCCAGCCGAGGCCGAGCCGAATCTGGCTGCGATCGCGGCCGATGCGGCCGGAGAGCACGCGATCGGCCGGCCCACCGTCTATGTGTACGAAGCCCCCGTGCGCATCTGCCACTGGGTGAATGCGTTCGCCATCATCGTGCTGATGGTGACCGGCTATCTGATCGGCACGCCGCTGCCGAGCGTGGAGGGCGAGGCGTCGGCGAGCTTCGTGATGGGGTACATCCGGTTCGCGCATTTCGCGGCCGGACAGGTGCTGGCGGTGTTCTTCCTCGCCCGCATCTTCTGGGCCTTCGTCGGCAATCATCACTCGCGGCAGATCTTCTACATTCCGGTGCATCGCAAGCAGTTCTGGAAGGAGGTGCTGCACGAGATCCGCTGGTATGCCTTCCTGGAGCGCGAGCCGAAGATGTATGTCGGCCACAATCCATTGGCGCAGACGGCGATGTTCACCGGCTTCACGCTGTTCGTCGCCTTCATGATCGTCACCGGCTTCGCGCTCTATTCGGAAGGCACCGGGATCGACAGCTGGCAGCACAAGCTGTTCGGTTGGGTGTTCGCGATCTGGCCGAACAGCCAGGACGTCCACACTTGGCACCACCTCGGGATGTGGGCGCTGGTGATGTTCGTGACGGTGCACGTCTATGCCGCGATCCGCGAGGACATCATGTCCCGCCAGAGCATCATCTCGTCGATGATCTCGGGCGAGCGGCAGTTCCGCGAGTAGTGGAGAAACACGAGATGGGCGACGACGCCAAGCGCGACCGCATCCTGGTGCTGGGGATCGGCAACATCCTGTGGGCGGACGAAGGCTTCGGCGTGCGGGTGGTGGAGGAATTCCACCGCCGCTACGCCGTGCCCGACAACGTCACGATCCTCGATGGCGGCACGCAGGGCCTTTATCTCGTCAACTATGTCGAGGAGGCCGACGGCCTGATCGTGTTCGACGCCATCGACTACGGCCTTGCGCCGGGCGAACTCAAGCTCGTCCGCGACGAGGAGGTGCCGCGTTTCACCGGCGCCAAGAAGATGAGCCTGCACCAGACCGGCTTCCAGGAGGTCCTGAGCGCGGCCGACCTGCTCGGCCGCTATCCGCGCCGTCTGGCGTTGATCGGCTGCCAGCCGCTCGACCTCGAGGACTGGGGCGGACCGCTCACCGCGCCGGTGCGCGCGCAGATCGCGCCCGCGATCGAGCTCGCTTGTACCGTCCTGGCCGAATGGGGCGCGCCTGCGGTGTTGCGGCCCGAGCCGCTGGCCGGCGACGCGCGACTGCTCGCCAACGATATCGACCACCAAAGCTATGAGATGCGGGCGGACCCGGCGGAGTGACCGGACGCCGCAGGGGAGCTTGCCATGTGCCTGGGCCTGCCGATGACGATCGTGGAAACCGATGGCGTCTCGGCGCTGTGCAGCTTCGACGGTGAGGAGCGGCGCGTCTCGGTGCTGCTGCTGTCGAACCCGCCCGTCGGGGCGAAGGTGCTGGTCTATCTCGACAACGCGGTTCGCCTGCTCGGCGACGAGGAGGCGCGGCTGATCGGCGAGGCGCTACGCGGCCTGCAGGCGGCCATGAAGGGTGAGAACTGCGACGACTTCTTTGCCGACCTGATCGGACGGGAGCCGCAGTTGCCGGAGCATCTACGGTAGCGCGATTGGCGCGCGTCGGACATCCGACAATCAGCTTTCCAGAAGAAATTAAGTTTCCGGCGCGTGGCTGGAAAGTAACTTTGCAATTTCCTTCTCACGTCTTAACATCGAGAATAAGCCCAATTAATTCAATGCGATGGCTTGCGTTCGGCCGTGGCGGCGTCTGGCACGTTGATTGCTAACCAGTCAGGTCACGCAACGATAACTGGCCAGGGAGACGTCGATGGAGATGCTGCAGCGCGATCCTGCACGCAGGCGAAGCGGGTTGCCGGAGGTCGATGCCGTCACGGTCGATGGTTTCCTCGACGACGCCCATCGTGCCGGGGCGGTTGGGGTGCTGCTCTCGGCCGGTGATCCCGCGCGATTTCCCGAAGCGCTCGACGTGGCCATCGTGCTGCCGGAGCTGGTCACGGCGTTTCAGGGTCGCCTGCGTGGCGCGGTCATCGCGCGCGATGCGGAGACGGAACTCGGAACGCGGTTCGGCGTGCGCGTGCAGCCGAGCCTGATCCTGTGTCGTGGGGCCGATACGCTCGGCGTGATCGCAAAGATCCAGGACTGGTCGGTCTATGTCGATCGCATCTCTCACCTCATCGATCGTCCCGCCGGGACGGCGGCGACCGTCGCCGTCAGCATCGTCCCAGCCCATCAGCCGTCGAGGAGTTGACCAATGAAGCCCGGATTCTGGATTGCTCCCGAAGGCGCCGAGCAGCCCGTCAGCGTGTTTCCGATCGGCGAGGAGGCGCTCGACAGTCAATACAAGGGACTGACGGCGTCGGGCGCGCTCGCCAAGCTTGCGACGCTGGACTCGGAGGCGCTGGCGCGGAGCTGTCCACGCGCCGTCGAGCTGCTGGCGACGATTGCGTCGGCGGTCGCAGCGCAGGTCGCCGATGCACCGACACGGCTGTTCCGGCTCGAAGGTCTCAACGATCTCGAGCGCCGGCTGATCGACGACGTGCTGGGCGAAGGCGAGGTGTCCGGCGTGGTGGCGCTGCCCGACGGTCAGCTCGCGCAGATCCAGGAGTCGGTGCTGGCGGGCGTCTGGCGGGTGCGGCTGGAGGCGGATGAGAGTCACGATTACATCGAGATCGGGGCCGTCCCCGAGATCGTCACGCGCGCGGCCGCCGATCTCACCGCTTCCGACGTCGTGATCGGGCCTGCGCCCGAGGGGACGATGAACGCGCTTCCGGTGCTCGCCGAGATTCGCGAGCGTGCGCTCTCCTGGCGGCCCGGGCAGCGCTCGCAGACCATCAACTTCACTTTGCTGCCGATGAGCCCGGCCGACATGGGCTTCCTGCAGGAGACGCTCGGAAACGGCCCGATCCAGCTGATGTCGCGCGGCTACGGCACCTGCCGTGTGCTGGCGACCGGCGTGCGCCATGTCTGGTCGGTGCAGTTCTTCAACGCGATGGACACGATCATTCTCGACACGCTCGAGGTCGGCGGCGTGCCGGTGGTCGCGCTCGCCGCGCCCGAGGATTTCGAGGATTCCGCCGAGCGTCTCAAGCAGATCATCGAGGCCTATTTCACATGAGCGGCTTCGAGAATTTCGGCGTTCGCAGCGATCTCGCCGACGACGTGCTGCTGGAGTGCGGCATCTGCTGGACGCGCTACGATCCGGCCGAGGGCGATGGCGTTGCGCAGATTCCGCCGGGCACGCCGTTCGCGGCGCTGCCGGACGACTGGCACTGCCCGAATTGCGACGCGCCGAAGGGCAAGTTCATGGCGGTCGAGTCATGAGCGCCGGTGCGGCCGGGCAGGGACCATGCGAGCTCACGCCGGCGGCGTGGGGCGAGCGACTCGTCGGCCTCTATCGTGAGATCGGCGCGCGCTCCATGCGCGAGCTGCCGATCTATCATGATGCGCTCGACGTCGAGGCCGTGGGCTTCACCAGCGTGCATGGACTGACGGTCGGCATCGTCGTCACGCCCTGGTTCATGAACGTGATCGTTCCGGTTTCAGAAGGCTCGGTCGGGGCATCCGTCACGCTGGAGCTGCCGGCCGGGCGCTTCGCGTTCACGATCGGCGAGGTGGCCGGCGTCGGCCGGATTGCAAGCTGCTCGCTGTTCTCGCCGATGTTCGAGTTCGAGGACATGGCCGCGGCCCGTGCCGCGGCGAAGGCCGCCATGGCGGCGCTGATGACGGCGCAGGATGATGGGCCGGATGCAGAGCGGGCCGTGACGACGTCGCGCGCGATCGATCGCCGCGCATTGCTGCGTGGCGCGCTCTCGGAGAGGCGTGCATGACGCTGAGCTTCCGCAACCGGATCGATGTGGTGCTGTCGGTCGCCGATCAACGGATCACGGGCGTCAACATCCAGCCGCGCACGCGGCCGCCATTGGGGCGGCTGTTCGCCGGCAAGCCAGCCGAGGCGTTGCTGGCAGCGCTGCCCCGTCTGTTCTCGCTATGCGCCACGGCGCATCAGGTCGCGCTGCTCTCGGCGATCGAAGCGGCGCGAGGCCAGCCGGTCGCGCCGCTGACGCGCCATCGCCGTATCAGGGCGGTGGTGGCCGAGCGCCTCGCCGAGTTGCTGCGCGGCCTGCTGCTCGGACCGCTGGCGCGCGATCGCGGCGCGCTGCAGCAGGCGCACGGGCTGCTGCAGGCCGTCACCTCGCTCCAAGGCGATGCCAAGCCAGGTGCAAGCGGGTCGTCTCGCGGCGACGTCTTGTCACAGATCAAGATGGGACTGGCGCAGCTCGGCGTAAGCTTGGCATCGGAGATCGTCGCTCCTGGAACTCCACTCGCAAAGCTGATGACGGCAGCCCGCATGGCCGCCGAGGACGGAGGATGGAGGCACATGCCGGCAGTGCACGGCGTCCTGTCGGCCGCCGACGATCGCGCCGTCGTCGCCGGGCTGATGGATCAGGGCTCCGCATTCGCGGAGACCCCCGAGCTCGATGGCCGCGTCCCCGAAACCGGCGTCTGGGCGCGGCGAGCGCCTGCGGCCCCGCTGCAGGCGGGCCCGGTCGAACGGCTCCTGGCCAGGATCGCTGAGATGGCCGCGCTCGCCCGCTGGATCGAGACAGGTGAAGCTGAGGACGACTCTGACGAGGGCCTCGTCATCGCTTACGCGCTGGGTCATCGCTGCGGCGCCGCTGCGGTCGAATGCACCCGCGGCCGTCTGCATCACGTGATCGAGCTGGATGCGCAAGGCGCGATCGCCCGGTTCGAGTATCTGGCGCCGACCGAATGGAATTTTCATCCGCGCGGCCCGGTCGCGAGCAGTCTGACCGGCGCCGTACTGCGCGGCGCCGCCGATCGCGACGCGGTCGATGCGATGATCGGTGCGTTCGATCCCTGTGTCGGCTATCACCTCACGACGCGGGAGACGGCGCATGCATGAGATGGCGCTGTGCGAGGGCATCGTCGAGATCGTCGAGGCGGAGGCGCGCAAGGGTGCGTTCTCCAAGGTGAAGACCGTGTGGCTGGAGATCGGCGCGCTCAGCCATGTCGCGCCGGAGGCGCTGCGCTTCTGTTTCGAGGCAGTCACCGCCAACACGATCGCGAAAGGCGCGGCGCTCGAGATCATCGAGCAGAAGGGCTCGGCCTGGTGCCTTGCCTGCTCGCGAAGCGTCGAGATCAGCCGGCGCTACGACGCCTGTCCTGAATGCGGCAGCCATCAGCTGCAAGTGACGGGCGGCGAGGATATGCGGGTCAAGGAGCTGGAGGTCGAGTGATGTGTACGGTGTGCGGTTGCAGTGACGGCAAATCGGCGATCGAAGCGGGTGATCATCATCACGATCACAGCGATCATCACCATCATCATGCTCATGATCATGATCACAGCCACGATCATGGCGGGCATCATCACGGTCATCACCATCACCATCACGACCACGATCATGGTCACCATCATCACCATGATGATCATGCGCATGACCATCCTCACATGCATGGCGCAGCCGATCACATCGACTGCGCGGCCAATCCGGCCGGGCAGGAGATTGCCGGCCTGTCCAGCGGCCGCATCATCCAGATCGAGCGCGACATTCTCGGCAAGAACGACCGGCTTGCGGCAGAGAACCGCGCGCGCTTCGCCGCGCAGGACGTGCTGGCGTTCAACCTCGTCTCCAGCCCCGGCGCGGGCAAGACCTCGCTGCTCGTTCGTGCCGTCACCGATCTCAAGCAGAGCCGCCCGGTCGCGGTGATCGAGGGCGACCAGCAGACCTCGAACGATGCCGAGCGCATCCGCGCGACAGGCGTGCCGGCGATTCAGATCAACACCGGCAAGGGCTGCCATCTCGATGCGGCGATGGTCGGCGAGGCCTATGGCCGGCTGCCGCCGCTGCGTGGCGGGCTGTTGTTCATCGAGAATGTCGGCAATCTCGTGTGCCCGGCCGCGTTCGATCTCGGCGAGGCCTGCAAGATCGTGGTGTTCTCGACCACGGAAGGTGAGGACAAGCCGCTCAAATATCCGGACATGTTCGCAGCATCAGCGCTGATGTTGATCAACAAGATCGATCTCGCGCCGGTGCTCGACTTCGACCTGGCGCAGACCATCGAATATGCCCGTCGCGTCAATCCCAGAATCGAGGTGCTGACGATCTCCGCCAAGACGGGTGAAGGCTTCTCCGCCTTCTATGCCTGGATCAGGAAGCAGGCCGATCGGATGCGGGCGAGCGCGCTGGGCGCGGTGCAGGGATGAGCGTCTCAGGCCGGACATCGGCGGCGGAACCTGGGCGCCTCCGGCTCCGCGTGCGCGGCGCCGTGCAGGGCGTGGGCTTTCGTCCCTATGTCCATGGCCTGGCCACGCGCCACCGGCTCGGCGGCTTCGTCGCCAACGATGCGGACGGCGTCGTCATCGAGGTCGAGGGCGACGGGGTCGCCGAGTTCGTCGAGGCTCTGCCGCGGCAGACACCGCCGCTGGCGCGCATCGACGACATCGCCGTCGAGCAGGTCGCGGCGCTGTCCAGCCGGGATTTCTGCATCGGCGCGAGCATCGGTGGCCGAGTGACGACGCGGATCGTGCCAGATGCCGCGACGTGCGAAGCTTGTCTTGGCGAACTGTTCGATCCCGGCAGCCGCTTCCATCTCTATCCTTTCGTCAACTGCACCCATTGCGGCCCGCGCTTCACCATCGCCGAGCGTCTGCCTTACGACCGCGCGACGACCGCGATGAAGCGTTTTCCACTGTGCGAGGCGTGCCGGGAGGACTACGAGAATCCCCTCGGTCGTCGCTTCCATGCCGAGGCGATCTCGTGCCCGTGCTGCGGGCCTCGCCTCAGCCACGGGATCGGCGAGATCGCTGCCGCGCTCGCTGCGGGCAGGATCGTCGCCATCAAGGGACTCGGCGGCTATCAGCTGCTCTGTGACGCGCGGGATGAGCAGGCGGTGCAGCGGCTGCGCGCGCGCAAGCAGCGCGACGGCAAGCCGTTTGCGGTGATGCTGGCCTCGGTCGATGCCGCAAGCGAGGTGGCCGAGATTGACCTCACTGAGCGGGCGCTGCTGGAGCAGGTCGCGCGCCCGATCGTGCTGTTGAAATCGCGCCATCGTCTGGCGCCGTCGGTCGCGCCTGGGCTCGCCAGGATCGGCGTGATGCTGCCGGTCGCACCGCTGCATCATTTGATCTTCCATGCGCTCCGCGCGCATGTCTGCGAGAGCGCTTGGACGCTGGTCTGCACCAGCGCCAATCCGAGCGGCGAGCCGCTGCTGACCGACAATGACGAGGCTCTGGCTGATCTGCGCGACATTGCGGACCTGATCGTCACGCATGATCGTGACATCGTCATCCGCGCCGACGATTCCGTCGTGGCGATCGTGGCCGGTGCTCCCAGCTTCATCCGGCGCGCCCGTGGCTATGTGCCCGAGCCGATCCGGCTGCCGCGCGCAGTGCCACCGATGCTCGCGGTCGGCGCTCACCTGAAGGCGACGGTGACCGTAACCCGCGGCGACGAGGCGTTTGTGTCGCAGCATCTCGGGGATCTCGATACGACGCAAGCGATCCGCTTCTTCGAGGAAACCGTGCAGCATCTCACCTCCATCCTGGACGTTGCGCCCATCGCCATCGCCCACGACATGCATCCGGACATGGCCTCGACCCGCTTCGCCCATGGCCGTGGTCTGCCCATGCTGTCTGTGCAGCATCACCATGCGCATGCCGCGTCCGTTATGGCCGAGCACGGGCTCACGGGACCCGCGCTCGCGCTGGTGCTCGATGGCTATGGCTATGGCAGCGATGGCGGCGCCTGGGGAGGCGAGTTGCTGTCGTGCGACGGCGCCGGATTCCGACGCCTCGGCCATCTCGCCCCGTTGAAGATGCCGGGCGGCGATCGTGCGGCGCGGGAGCCATGGCGGATGGCCGCGGCCGTGTTGCATGACCTCGACCGCGGAGCCGAGATCGCCATGCGTTTCGATGACCAGCCGCAGGCGCGCCACATGCCCATGCTGCTCGATCGCGCCGACGGGCCAGTCACGACCAGCGCCGGCCGGCTGTTCGATGCGGTCGCGGGACTGCTCGGTGTCAGCGCGGTCCAGAGCTACGAAGGCGAGGCTGCGATGAGGCTGGAGGCGCTGGTGCGCGAGGCGACGACGCTGGACCACGGCTGGACCATCGCCGATGGCGTGCTGTCGCTGCGGCCGCTGCTTGCGCATCTGATCTCAGATAGGCTCGACGTCGCCGAAGCCGCCGGGCTGTTTCACGGCACGTTGGCCGCGGCCTGTGTCGATTGGATCACGATGGCATCGCGCGCGACCGGCATCGGCACGCTGGTGCTGAGCGGAGGCTGCTTTCTCAACGCGCATCTGTCGGCGCAGATCGTCCGCGGCTGTCGCGCGGCCGGGGTCGATGCGCGGCTGCCGCGGCGGCTGCCGCCGAATGACGGCGGCCTGAGCCTGGGGCAGGCTTGGGCAGCCGGCCTGCAACTGCTCCGCAATGAAAATCTGTCTGGGGAGATCGTCTGATGTGCCTGGCCATTCCTGCCGAGGTGATCAAGCTGCTGCCTGACGACATGGCGATCGTGTCGATCGATGGCGTCAGCAAGGAGGTCTCGGTCGCGCTGATCGAGGAGATCGCGATCGGCGACTACGTCATTCTTCATGTCGGCCACGCGCTGACCAAGATCGATCCGGAGGAGGCACGCGAGACACTCGACCTGCTCCGGCAGATGGGCGCGGCGGTTGCGGAGGTGGCACCATGAAATACGCGGACGAATATCGCGACAAGGAGCTTGCCATTGGCCTCGCACGCGCCATCCACGCCAAGGCCGACCCGGCGCGCGCCTACCGCTTCATGGAGTTCTGTGGCGGTCACACCCATGCGATCGCGCGCTACGGCCTGGAAGACATGCTGCCAGCCAATGTGCGCATGATCCATGGTCCCGGCTGTCCGGTCTGCGTGCTGCCGGCGGGACGCATCGATATGGCGATCGCGCTCGCAGAGCGTCCCGAGGTCACCCTCTGTGTCTATGGCGACCTGATGCGCGTGCCCGGCTCGCGCGGCGCTTCACTGCTCAAGGCAAAGGCGCGCGGCGCCGACATTCGCATGGTCTACTCGACCCTGGATGCCATTGCGCTCGCCGAGCAGAACCCGAGCCGCCAGATCGTGTTCTTCGCCATCGGCTTCGAGACAACGACGCCGCCGACCGCGGTGATGATCCGGGCCGCCGAGAAGAAGAAGCTCACGAATTTCAGCGTGTTCTGCAACCACGTGCTGACGCCGCCGGCGATGCGCGCGATCCTCGACAGCGATACGCCGATCGAGATCGATGGGTTCGTGGGTCCGGCCCACGTCTCCACCGTGATCGGCACCGAGCCCTATGCGCCGTTCGCGCGCGACGATGCCAAGCCGGTGGTGATCGCGGGCTTCGAGCCGCTCGACATGATGCAGGCGATCCTGATGCTGATCGAGCAGGTCAATGACGGCCGCCACGAGGTCGAGAACCAGTATCGCCGCGCCGTCACCGGCAGCGGCAATCAGCGGGCGATCAGGGAAGTGGCCGAGATCTTCGAGCTGCGCGACGCCTTCGAGTGGCGCGGCCTCGGCAGCATCCCGTCGAGCGCCTTGAAGCTGCGGCCGGCCTTTGCGCATCTCGATGCAGAGCTGCGCTTCGCGATGGCCGAGCTAGTCGTCGCCGACAATCCAGCCTGCGAATGTCCCGCCATCCTGCGCGGACTGAAGAAGCCGGTCGACTGCAAGCTGTTCGGCACGGCGTGCACGCCGGAGACGCCGATCGGCTCCTGCATGGTGTCGTCGGAAGGCGCCTGCGCGGCGCATTGGACCTATGGCCGCTTCCGCGACCATCAGCGGAGGCTCGCCTCATGAGCATGCATCAGCGCCGGCTCGACCTGCGAAGCGGCTGTGTCGACCTCTCGCATGGCGCCGGCGGCCGCGCCATGGCGCAGCTGATTGCCGGCCTGTTCCACGAGGCGTTCGGCAACGAGTGGCTGGCGCGCGGCAACGACCAGTCCGCGTTCGACGTGGCAGCCGGCCGCATGGTGATGACCACGGACGGCTACGTCGTCTCGCCGTTGTTCTTCCCCGGCGGCAACATCGGCTCGCTGGCGGTGCATGGCACCGTCAACGACATCGCGATGGCCGGCGCGCGGCCGCTCTATCTCTCGGCAAGCTTCATCATCGAGGAAGGGTTTGCCTTCGCCGACCTGAAACGGATCGCGGATGCGATGGGCGAGGCGGCGCGTGAGGCGGGCATCGCCATCATCACCGGCGACACCAAGGTGGTCGAGCGCGGCAAGGCCGACGGCGTCTTCATCTCGACGGCCGGCGTCGGCGTGCTGCCGGAAGGGCTCGATCTGTCGGCGGACAAAGCGCGGCCCGGCGATCGCGTGCTGCTGTCGGGCAGCCTCGGCGACCATGGCGTCGCGATCATGTCGAAGCGGCAGAACCTGACCTTCGACACCGAGATCGTCTCCGACTCGGCCTCGCTCCATGATCTCGTCGCCGACATGGTGGCTGCCGGGGGCCAGGGCATCAGGCTGATGCGCGATCCGACGCGGGGCGGCCTTGCCGCGACGATGAACGAGATCGCTCAGCAGTCCAATCTCGGCTTCCGCCTGCAGGAGGAGGCCATCCCGGTAAAGCCGGCCGTGGCGGCCGCCTGCGAGTTGCTCGGCCTCGATCCGCTGCACGTCGCCAACGAGGGCAAGCTGGTTGCCGTGGTCGCCCCTGAGGTCGCCGATGCCGTGCTAGCTGCGATGAAGGGGCATCCGCTCGGACGTGATGCGGCCGACATCGGCGAAGCCGTTGCGGACGATCACCGCTTCGTCCAGATGGCAACGAGCTTCGGCGGCGGCCGCATCGTCGACTGGCTGTCGGGCGAGCAGCTGCCGCGGATCTGCTGAGACGCGTGATGGGCATTCAGGGAACGATACTGGTCGTAGATGACGAGATCCGGTCGCAGGAAGCGCTGCGGCGTGTCCTCAATCAGGATTTCGAGGTGCTGTGCGCGGGCAATACCGCGGACGCCGAGAAGCTGCTCGAAGGCGAGATCGTGCATGCGGTGATCTGCGACCAGCGGATGCCGCAGGAATCCGGCGTCAGCTTCTTGAAGCGCGTGCGCGAGCTATGGCCCGATCCTGTCAGGATGATCATCTCCGGCTATTCGGACTCCGAGGACATCATCGCCGGGCTCAACGAGGCCGGCATCTATCAGTACATCACGAAGCCCTGGCAGCCGGAGCGCCTGATCGACATCGTGCGCGAGGCCGTGCAGCTGTATCGGCTGCAGAAGGAAACCGAAACTGCGGGCGTCGACGTCAAGGCTACGCCCGAGCACATCAAGAAGGTCGTCTCGGTCAAGCGCGGCGCAGCTAAGAAGCTGTATGATTTCGACCGGATCGTGCACTCGGCGGCGAGCCCGATGCGCAATGTGATCGAGCTCGGCCGGCGCGCCGCCGACTACGACATCTCGGTGCTGATCACCGGCGAGTCGGGAACCGGCAAGGAGCTCCTCGCACGCGCGATTCACTACGGCTCCGCGCGCGCCAGCAAGGCGTTCGTCGTCGAGAACTGCGGTGCATTGCCGGACGAGCTGCTTGAAAGCGAGCTGTTCGGCTGCAAGAAGGGCGCCTTCACCGGCGCCTATCAGGATCGCATCGGCCTGTTCGAGGTGGCCGACGGCGGCACCATCTTTCTGGACGAGATCGGCGAGACGTCGCCGGCGTTTCAGGTCAAGCTCCTGCGTGTGCTG
Source organism: Bradyrhizobium sp. SZCCHNS2022 (assembly GCF_032377575.1). NCBI lineage: Bacteria > Pseudomonadati > Pseudomonadota > Alphaproteobacteria > Hyphomicrobiales > Nitrobacteraceae > Bradyrhizobium > Bradyrhizobium sp. SZCCHNS2022. The sequence continues at coordinate 7,325,874 of NZ_JAUHHZ010000001.1, forward strand.
CAGGAGGGCGAGATCCGGCCGCTCGGCGCGCAGCGGGTGCGCAAGGTCGACGTCCGTGTGGTCGCGGCGACCAACCGCGATCTCGAAGCCGAGGTCGAGGCCGGCCGGTTCCGCCGCGACCTCTATTACCGGCTCGCTGCATTCCCGGTGCACATGCCGTCGCTGCGCGAGCGTCCGATGGACATTCCGCTGATCGCCGAGGGCGTGCTGGCTGCGGTGAAATCCTCGTTCAACCGGCCACATCTGCGCTTCGCGCCGCCGGCGCTGGAGGAGTTCTCCCGCTATCATTGGCCGGGCAATGTCCGCGAGCTGCAGAACGAGATCCAGCGCATGGCGGTGCTGGCCGATGCCGACGAGCTGCGCTGTCCGCCTTTTGCCGGCCGGCGCAACGGCCGCCGTGCCGCGCCCGCGTTGGCCAATGGCAAGCTCAACGGTTCGGGCAGCCTGAAGGACAGGGTCGAGGATCTGGAAAAGACCATCATCGTCCATTGTCTGGAGAAATATGATGGTAACATCAGTCGCGTCGCCAGCGAGCTCGGTCTGTCGAGGGTCGGCCTGCGCAACAAATTGTCGAGATACGATCTGAAGAAAAATGGCAAAGGCCACGCATTCTCCTGAGTCCGGCGCCGATACGCTGCTGAAGCTGATAGCCCGCAGCGGATCGCTCGAATTCGACAGCGAGCGCGAAGGCGTCTGGATCGAAGTCATCCGCAAGATGGATGAGGTCTATTCCGACCTGCTGCGCTACGAGGTCGATCTCGAGCACAAGAATGCCGAGCTCGAGGAAGCGCAGGCCTTCGTCACCAACGTCATCGAATCGGTTTCGGACATTCTTGTCGTCTGCGACGCCAGGGGCACGGTGCAGCAGGCCAACTCGGCGTTTCAGCGGACCTCGGGCCGCCTGTTGGCCGACATCGTCGGCCGCAACATGGCCGACATGATCGATTCCGAACATCGCGGCAAGCTCGCATTGCTGCTGACGCCCCGCAGCGGTGCCGAGGTGGTCGACGGAGAACTACGGTTCGCGTCGGCCGCCGGCAGCTCCGACCTGTTTGCGATCAACAGCTCGCCGCGGCTCGATCACCGAGGCCGCTTCATCGGCGTGGTGCTGACCGGCCGTCCGATCGGCGAGCTCCGCCGCGCCTATGAGGCCCTGCACAAGGCGCATCAGGAGCTGCAGCGCGCGCAACGGCAGCTGGTCGAGCAGGAGAAGATGGCGAGCCTCGGCCGGCTCGTCGCCGGGGTCGCCCACGAGCTGAACAATCCGATCAGCTTCGTCTACGGCAACATCCACACCCTGATGCGCTACCGGACCGCGCTGGTCGGCTATCTCGACGCGATCCACGAGCAGCCGGTCGCCGATGACGTCGCCGCGCTCCGCAACGATCTGCGGATCGATGCCATCCTCGAGGATTTCGGGCCGCTGATCGAGGGCACGCTGGAAGGCGCGGTGCGGATCAGCGAGATCGTCAAGAACCTGCGCCGGCTGTCCTTCTCCAAGCTCGGCGAGGTCGAGCGCGTCAACATCGAGCGGCTGATCAACACGGCCGTGCTGTGGGCCGGACGCACCAAGCAGCATCGGGTGGACATCCAGATCGAGGTCGAGCCGGATCTGTGGATCTCCGGCAATGAAGGCCAGTTGCATCAGGTGATCGTCAACCTGGTGGAGAACGCGATCGACGCGATGCGATCGACCGAGCTGCCGCGGCTCGTGGTCTCGGCGGCGCGCCAGGGCGGCGAGGTTCTCTTTCGGATCGCCGACAATGGTCCGGGCATCGACAAGGATCATCTGAGCCACATCTTCGAGCCGTTCTTCACGACCAAGCGTGTGGGCGAGGGCACAGGGCTCGGGCTGTGGATCAGCTACGGTATCGTTCGCGAGCATGGCGGCGAGCTGTCCGCGACCACCGAGCCGCAGGGCGGCGCCACGTTCTCTTTCGCGCTGCCGGCCGCTTGACCGTCTGCGCCTCGATCAGATCTCCTGATCCAGCTCGGCAGCGACCTGACCATAGTTGAGCAGCGCTACGAGCGTGGTGCCGCCGACGACGTTGCCGAGCAGGGTGGGAACGAAAAAGGCCCCGACATAGCCGCTCAATGAGGCCTGCCCCTCGAGAACGAGGAAGGCGCATTCGACCGATCCGGCGATGATGTGCGCGAACTGGCCGAGCGCCACCAGATAGGTCATCACCATCACGATCTGGGCGCGCGCCCCGCGCACGGCCGGCAGCAGCCACGCCATCAGCGCGATCAGCCAGCCTGCGAAGACGGCGCGCATGAAGGTGGTCGAGAACGGGCCTTCGACCGTGTGGCGGCTCAGCTCGGTGAACGCCTGGATGATCCGCGACTCGAACACATCGGTATACGCCAGCGCCGCCGCCGCCGCCCAGGTCCCTGCGATGTTGGCGATCAGCACGAGGCTCCAGAGCCGCGCCACCCGTCCCAGCGTCTTGAGGTCGCGATGGTGCAGCAGCGGCAGGATCGGCGTCAGCGTGTTCTCGGTGAACAATTGCTGGCGGCCGAGCACCACCACGAGAAAGCCTGCGGTGTAGCCAAGTGGAGCGAGCAGCCGCCGCGCCGCCTCGTCGGAGAGGAAGGCAAGGAATTCGCCCTGCACGATCAGCGAGAGACTCATCGACAGGCCGGCGGCGAGGCCAGACAGCAGAATGGCCCACCAGCGCCGTTCGAGCTCGCTCTCGCCCTCGGCGCGGATCGTCTCGTGGATCAGTGCGGCGTTGGGCCGGCTCTGCGCCTGAATCTCCCGCCTCTGCTGCTCCGAGACGCCCTCGATGTCGGCCGCCGGGCTGAAGGTCGGAGCGGTTGCCTTGCTGCGCACGTCGCGGGATCCGTCGGCTGGCGTGGCGGCTGCCAACGCTGACATGGAGATGCTGAGATCTCCCGTCGGCCTGAACGTGCGAGGAGGCGGCAAGGTTCCTGATGGTTGGCGCGACGGATGTGTCGCCGGCGCGGAGGCCGAGGTCAGGACACGGTGGCGACCGGCACCCGCTCGCGTTGCTTGGACAGCCGCGCCAGCAGCACCGTGGCGGTGCGCGTGATGTGCTGCCGGGCCAGGTCCTCGGCCTTCTGCGCGTCGCCCGCGATCACCGCGTTCAGGATTTCCTCGTGCTGATCCCAGATCCGGCGCGGGGTCTCGTCGCGCATCAGCACCTCGCCCATCAGCCGGCGCAGATGCAGCCAGTGCGGCTGGGTGGTGTCCTGGATCACGGAGTTGCCGGAGATCTCGTAGAGGAATTCGTGAAACTTCACGTCGGCCTCGATCAGCTTCTCGACCGAATGCTCGCGCTCCGCGCGCCGGCCTTCCTCGATCAGCTTCGGGCCTTCCTCGGCGGCACGCTCGGCGCCGCGGCTGGCCGCGAGTGCACAGGCGAGGCCTTCGGCGACAGCGCGGATTTCATAGAGGTTGCGGATGAAGTCGGTGTCGATCGGCGCGACCTCCAAACCCCGGCCCGGCGCGTCGCGTACAAATCCCTGATTGCGCAGCAGCAGCAGCGCCTGCTGCACCGGCTGCCGCGATACGCCGAGGTCGCGCGCCAGATCGTCCTGGATCAGGCGCGCGGATTCCGGCAGATCGCCGCCGACGATGTCGGACAGAATGCGCTGGTAGACGCGTTCGGTGAGGCTTGGCTGGGTCGTCAGCGGCGGCACGCGGCCTCCTGCACCTGATCCGGTGTTACGTCTGAGGATCGATACGAGGCGGGCGGGCGGCACATTGGAGCCGGGCCCGCGAACACCGTGCGATCCGTGACGGTCATAGCGAGAACTTCCGCGCCGAGAGCGTGCGCCGCTGCTTCGGCCGGCTCTCCTGCTGGATTTCGAGATGGCGGATGAACACGCGGGCGGCGCGCGAGATGTGCTCGCGACTCAGCCGTTCGGCGTCCGTGCTGCGGCCCGCGATGATCGCGGCGAGAATATCCTCGTGCTCGTCCCAGACCGTCTGGGACATGCCTTCCTCCTTCTGCAGCACGTCGGACATCACGCGCTTGAGGCATGGCCAATGCGGCGCCATGGTCTCGCCGATCAGCGTATTGCCGGACAACTCGCCGAGAAATTGGTGGAAGGCGATGTCGGTCTCGATCTTGCGGCTGACGAGACCGCTTCTGACCGCCTCATGGCCGGCGGCGATGTAGGCCGGGCCTTCAATCGCAGCGCGGTCGCTCGCGCGCTCGGCAGCGAGCCGCGCCGCAAGCCCTTCGAGCACGGCCCGCATCTCGTACAGATCCCGGACGAAGCCCGGATCGAGCGGCGCCACGATCAGGCCGCGGCCCGGTGCGCTCTGCACCAGCCCGCAGCCGCGCAACAGGATCAGGGCCTGCTGCACCGGCTGGCGCGACACGCCGTAGGCCTGCGCCAGATCGTCCTGGATCAGGCGGGAGCCGGAGGTGAGCACGCCGCTGACGATCTCGTCAGTGATCGCTTCGACGACCTGATCGACCAGGGAAGGGGCGGGGGGCACGATTCGCATGAGCCATCACATTGTGTCGGACATTAGCACGTCAAGCCGGAAATTCATTTGCGAGGAATTCGAATTCAGAGTACGAATTCAAAAATAAGGAGCCAAGCTAAAACGGCTTTCATATGATCGGGGAGGGCGTCCGTGTCGGATCAACCGGCTCGTTCGAAGCGCGACCAGAGCTGCTCGGCGTCCTCGGAGGGCAGCGTGCGCGCCGGCTCGAGGCCGGCATCAGCGTATGGATGGGTGGCGGCGCTCGGTGCCGCGTTCGTCGCGACGGCGCCTGCAGCTGCTGCGGCCGGAGAAGGTCTGACTCTCTCCGAAGCCTGGGTGCCTGCGACACCCGAGGTCGGTCGCGACATTCCGCTGCTGCTGACGATCAAGAATGAAACCACGGCGCCCGAAGCCTTGATGCGCGTGCGCTGCCCGATCGCGAATTTTTCCGAACGTCACACCGTCGATCGCGGCGAAGGCGCGCCGGCGATGCGCGCTATTCCCAACATTCCGATTCCCGTGGGCAGCACGCTGGTGCTGCTGCCGAGCGCCTATCACGTGATGCTGCTGCAGACGCGCGAGCCGCTGGAGCCCGGCAAGCGCTTCACCTGCACGATCGTGTTCCAGAAAGCGGGATCCATCGAAACGGAGGTCGAGGTCCGCAAGTCGCCCTGAAGCTTGTCTGAAGCTTGTTCTTCGCCTGCTGCCTCTCCGCTGCGCGCCGGCGGGGTGTCGTCCAACAAAATGCAAAAATCATCTTGGGAGAAGGAAATGATGAGGAAACACGTCAGGTCCACGTTACGGGCGATGCTGCTCGCCAGCGCAGCTTTCGCCTGCTTCCACCTCGCCTCTCCGGCGCAAGCCGCCGACGAGATGACGCCGGAGCGGCTGCTCAATGCCGACAAGGAAGCCGGCAACTGGCTGCATCATCACAAGAACTATTCGGGCACGCGGTTCTCGACGTTGAAGGAGATCAACAAGGACAACGTCAAGAATCTGAAGGTCGCCTGGACGATGCATCTCGGTGGCGTCGAGGGCGGCGGCATCTGGAGCCATGGCGGTCTCGAAGGCACGCCGATCGTCGAGAACGGCATGATCTATGTCACCGACGGTTGGGGCTCGGTCTACAAGATCGATGCGCGCGGCGGCAAAGGCCAGCTGGTGTGGAAGATGGATCCGAAGACGGATCACGACTGGGCCGGCGCCATCGCCTGCTGCGGTGTCGACAATCGCGGTGTCGCGCTGTGGGGCAATCTCGTCGTCTCGCACACGCTCGACGGCCGCCTGATCGCGACCAACAAGGAGACCGGACAGGTCGCGTGGCAGCGCCAGGTCGCCGATCCCGACAAGGGCGAGGTGATCACGGGCGCGCCGCTGATCGTGAAGAACATGGCAATTTCGGGCGTCGCAGGTGCCGAATACGGCATCCGCGGCTGGATCGCCGCGACCGATCTCGGCACGCAGAAGGAAGTCTGGCGTACCCATACCATTCCGGCGAAGGGCGAGCCCGGCAGCGAGACCTGGAAGGACAGCAACGATGCGGCTGCGGCCGGCGGCGGCTCGACCTGGGTGACCGGCACCTACGATCCGGCGACCGACACCATCATCTGGGGCGTCGGCAACCCCGGTCCGGACTGGGACAACGCCTATCGTCCGGGCGACAACCTCTACACCGACAGCTCGCTGGCGCTCGACGCCAATACCGGTAAGATCAAGTGGCACTACCAGCACACGCCGAACGATCCCTACGATTATGACAGTGTCGCCGAGAACGTGCTGGTCGACGTGCCCGCGCCGAACGGGCAGACCTTGAAGCTCGCGCTCGAGGCGGACCGCAACGGTTTTGCCTATGCGATCGACCGCACCAACGGCAAGTTCATCTGGGGCCTGCCGTTCGTCAAGAAGGTGACCTGGACCAAGGGGCTCGATCCGGAGACCGGCAAGCCGATCGAGTACGATCCCAAGAACCCGGTGCAGCGCTACAACGCAGCGGTGACGCCGCATCGCGAGAACAAGGTCGCGGACATCTGCCCCGGCAACATGGGCGGCAAGAACTGGCCGCCGACGTCCTACAATCCGGACCTCAAGCTCTGGTACATCCCGGTAATCGAGAGCTGCAACCGGATCACGGTCGAGGAAGCCACCAAGGACAAGCTGAAGCCGCGCGAGTTCTGGACCGGCGGCGGACCGAGCCAGCCGTTCAAGATCACGGGCAGCGTGACCGCGATCGACGTCACCACCGGCAAGATCGCCGGCAAGATGGAGACGCCGTTCCCGAACCTCGGCGGCATGCTGTCGACGCCTGACCTCGTGTTCACCGGCCAGCCCTCGGGCGAGGTGATGGCGCTCGATGCCAAGACCTTGCAGAAGCTGTGGGAGTTCAACACCGGCGGCGGCGTCAACGCGCCTCCGGTAACGTTCACCGTCGACGGCAAGCAGTATGTCGCGATCCTGGTCGGTCTCGGCGGCGCCTGGGACAAGTGGTTCATCGAAGCCACGCCCGAGCTGAAGAAGATCCAGCCCGGCTCGATGCTCTACGTCTTCGCGCTGTGACGTCGATTGCGGAGCGGAGGCCTTGCCTCCGCTCCGCCCCTTATTCCCTGTTCGACAAGAAGATCAGATGAAACTCAGTGCGATCACGTCCGGCGTGGCGTTGGCCTTCGTTCTCCTCTCAGGATCGCTCGCCTCGGCGCAATCAGCCGCACCTGCCGACCCGACCGACGCGGGCAAAGCGGTGTTCAAGCGCGCGAACTGCGTCGGCTGCCACAAATGGCACGGCAACGGCGGCGGCGGCTATGGCGGCGACGCGCTGTCGCTGCGCAAGACCGAGCTCGACCGCCAGCACATCATCGAGACCGTCACCTGCGGCCGGCCGGGAACGGGCATGCCGTATTTCGCGCGCGGCTCCTACGACACGGCGAAGTGCTACGATATGAGCCGTCAGGACGTCGGCGAGCGCATGCCGCCCGAGGGGGGCGTGTTCCTGCGCCCCAATGACATCGAGGCGGTTGCGGACTACGTGCTCGCGCACATCAAGGGGCGCGGCGAGCCCAGTTACGACGAATGCACGGCCTTCTTCGGCAATACATCGCGCGTCTGCGACATCTACAAGGCCAACGCCACCAGGCCTGCAAGCGAGCCACCGAAATGAAACGCTCAGTCTTCGCTGCGATTTTCGCGACGTTCCTGTCCGCTGTGGTGCATGCGGCCTCTGCGCAGGCGGTGCCGAGCTACGATCTGCGGGACATCACCGTTGGCATGCCGATCGGCGACCTGCCGAATGAAGGATATGTCAATCTGACCTGCGCCAAGGATCCGGACCGCAAGCTCAGCGCATGGTCGGCCTGGCGCGACTGTCCGGCCGACGAGCGGTCACGTCACGCGGTGCGCTTCGACTTCGATCCGGAGACCAGCCAGGACGGCACCAAGGTCGCGGGGCATCCGGTGCTGCTGACCGTCCTGGTCGACGACAAGGGGACCGTGACCGGCCTGACCATTGAAACCGATCCGAAGGCGCGACTCTATATCCGCAAGAAGGCCTTCCTGCTCGGCAATCAGGTGAAGTCGCGCTACGGCGCCGAAGGCTGGGACTGCAAGGAGCTGCAGCCGACTGCGGGCGAGCAGCCCGTGGGCGGCGTGTTCCTGCGCGAGGTCTGCAACAAGACGGTGCCCGGCCGGACGCTGACGGTGGAGCGCGAGCTGTTCCGCAAGCCGGATCAGGACATCAAGAGTTTCGTCGACCAGACACTGGTCCGGATCACGAAGCAGACGAACTAAGTCGACGCGTTCGAGCAGCGCCTGTTGGCCGCGGCTAAGAGTGTCACGGCTGACGTTGTCGCGTCTGGAGATTTGCCGAAGGAGGAGGGGGGGATGAGGGATCTCCTGAACTTTGGGCAGATGCTATCGGCGCACGCCCGCATGTCGCCGGAGCGAACCGGCGCCCGCGACCTCGAGCGGTCGATGAGCTTTTCGCTCTGGAACGAGCGCGCATGCCGGCTCGCCAATGCGCTGCTTGGCCTCGGCCTCGCCAAGGGCGACCGCGTCGCGATCCTCGCCTACAATTGCGTCGAGTGGTGCGAGATCTACGCGGCGACCGCCAAGGCCGGCCTCGTCGCGCTGCCGATCAATTTCCGTCTCACCGCGCCGGAGGTGCAGTTCATCGTTCAGAATGCGGAGGCTTCCGCCGTCATCGCGCAGGACGAACTCGTGGGCCTCGTCGAGGAGGTCCGCGGAGATCTCGGCATCGCCGACGATCGCTTCATCCACTTCGGCAGCAAGCCGCGCCCGGCCGGCTATCGGGGCTATGAGGACATCATCGCGGCCGCGTCATCGCGCGAGCCCGACCAGCAGGTCGCGCTGTCCGATCCCTGGACCCTGATGTACACCTCCGGCACGACCGGCAAGCCGAAGGGCGTGCTGCGCAGCCATCGCAGTGCCGTTCTGCTGTCGATGGTCACCGAGATCGAACTGAAGCTCAGCCGCAACGACGGCGCGCTGCTGGTGATGCCGATGTGCCATGCCAATTCGCTGAACTTCTTCTGCGCCTTCGGCTATATCGGCGGCGTCAATTCGATCTATTCGCGCAAGAGCTTCGATCCCGAGCACGCGGTGTCGACGCTCGCCGGCGGCGGCTCGACCTTCACGTCGCTGGTCCCCACGCACTACATCATGATGCTCGATCTGCCGCGCGTTGTCCGCGCGCAGCACGATTTCAGCGCGGTCACCAAGCTGATGATCTCCTCGGCACCGGCGCGCCCCGAAACGAAGCGCGAGGTCATGGAGATGTTCCCGAAATCGGGCCTCTACGAGCTCTATGGCGCCACCGAGACCGGCTGGGTCACCATGCTGCATCCGCATGAGCAGTTCACCAAGCTCGGCTCGGTGGGGCGCGAATGCGTCGGCGCCGCGCCGATCCGCATCCTCGACGAGGCCGGCACCGAGGTGCCGGACGGCGAGGCGGGCGAGCTCTATTCGTCCAACGCGCACACCTTCGACTGCTACTGGCGGCTGCCTGAGAAGACCGCTGAGGCGTTCCGCGGCGCCTATTGCTCGGTCGGTGACATGGCGCGCCGCGACGCCGACGGCTACATCCACCTCGCCGACCGCAAGAGCAACATGATCATCTCCGGCGGCGAGAACATCTATCCCTCCGAGGTCGAGGCGCTCGTCGGCGCGCATCCGAGTGTGAAGGACATCGCCGTGATCGGCCTGCCGGACGAGAAATGGGGCGAGCGTGTTCATGCCGTGATCGTGCCGCGCGACGGCATGACGGTGAAGGAGGGCGATCTGGCCGACTGGGCGAAGGAGCGCCTTGCCGGCTTCAAGCGGCCGCGCAGCTACGCCTTCATCACCGACAGCGAAATGCCGCGCAACGCCACCGGCAAGATCCTGCATCGCGAGCTGAAGAAGAGATTCTCGTAAGGTGAGTGGTGGCAATGCGCTGCGGTCTGGTAGATAGCTGCGATGCAGGCCGTTCTCAATTCCGCTCTTCCCATTTTCGCGCTGATCCTCACCGGATTTCTGTGCGGACGGTTCGGTGTGTTCGATCGCACCGCGACCGACAATCTCAACCGCTTCGCCGTCTATCTGGCGTTGCCGGCGCTGATCTTCACGGCGATGTCCAAGATCGGCGTCGAGCAGGTCAGCCAGTTCGGCTTCATCGGCGCGTTCTGCGGCGGCATCGCCGCGACGTTCGCGACCGGCTTCGTCATCAGCCGGCTGCGCGGCCGCCGCGTCGCGAATGCGAGCATCGAGGGGCTCGATGCCGGCTACAGCAATGTCGGCTTCATGGGCATCCCGATGTGCCTTTTGGTGTTCGGGCCCGACAGCGCGCCGGCCTCGATCATCGCGACGCTCTTCACGGCCTGTGTGCTGTTCCTGTTCGCGATCGTCGTCGTCGAGATGGACCTGCAGAAGGGCGCGACGCTCGGCGCCACCATCACCAAGGTCGCGCGCTCGCTGCTGACCAGCCCGTTGTTCATCGCGCCGGTTGCAGGACTCGGCGTCGGCCTCAGCGGCTTCGCGCTGCCGGCGCCGTTCATGAGCTTCACGACCCTGCTCGGCGGCGCGGCCTCGCCGGCCGCTTTGGTCTGCATCGGCCTGTTCCTGGCGCAGGAGCGCGTCGTCACGCACGATGCGACCTCGATCGCAATCCTCGTCTCGCTGAAGCTCGTGATGCAGCCCGCGGTCACTGCGCTGCTCGCTTTCCACGTCTTCGCAATGCCGCCGCTGTGGTCGCATTCAGCCGTCATTCTGAGCGCGCTGCCGATCGGCTCGGGGCCGTTCACGATCGCCAAGCTCTACGGTCTGGAGGCCGGCGTTACCTCGGGCTCGATCCTGGTCTCGCACATCTTCGCCGTTCTCACGGTCTCGCTGCTCGTGGCCTGGCTCGCGCCTGGCTGATCGCAATCTCATCCGGAGTAGTCCGATGAAAGTCTCCCCCGACAGTGCGGCCGACCTGATCGCCCGCCTGCTGAAGCGCCGTGGCGTCAACCGCGTGTTCGCGCTGTGCGGCGGCCACATCATGCCGATCTGGATGCGGCTCGACGCCGAGGGGATCCGCATCATCGACGTGCGCGACGAGCGCGCGGCCGTGCACATGGCGCAGGCGCATGCGGAGCTGACCGGCGAGCTCGGCGTCGCGCTGGTCACGGCGGGACCCGGCATGACCAACGCGATCACCGGCATCGCCAACGCCCACGTCTCGCGCGCGCCGGTGCTGGTGATGTCAGGCGGCAATCCTCGGCCGCAGGAGAATCGCGGAGGCCTGCAGGACATGGATCACACCCAGCTGGTGCGCTCGATCACGCGCTATGCCCGCACGGTGCGGGAGCCGTCGCTGGTGCTGCAGGAGCTCGACGAGGCGATCGCGCGCGCGTTCGGCGATGGCGGCGAGCCGGGGCCGGTGTTCATCGATTTCCCGGTGGATACGTTGCGCGGGATCGTGCCGAAGGCGCTGCAGCTCGAAGAGCATCTTGCGCCGAAGCCGCGCGCCGCGACGCGTCCTGATCCCGTCGAGATCAAGAAGGCCGTCGAATTGCTGTGGTCGGCGCGGCGCGTGCTCGTCATCTCCGGTCGCGGCGCGCGCGGCGCAGGTCCTGAGCTGCTCGGCCTGCTCGATCGTCTCGGCGCCGTCTATCTCGACACCGGCGAGAGCAGGGGGCTCGTACCCGACGATCACCCGTCGGTGGTCGGCGCGATGCGCGGCGCCGTGATGGGCGATGCCGATGTGATCATGACCGTCGGCCGCAAGCTCGACTTCCAGCTTGCCTATGGCTCGCCGGCCGTGTTCAAGGACGCCAAATTCGTGCGCATCAGCGACACCGCGAGCGAGCTGCGCGACAATCGCCGCGGCGCGGCCGAGATCCTGGCGTCACCGGCGGAGACGCTCCGCGCGATCGTGGCGCTCGCGGGCAATCGCGAATCGGCCGTCGATCGGCAATGGGCCGCTAAGTTGCGCGCTGCGCATCAGGAACGGGCCGCCAAGCTGAAGCAGAGCATGGCGACGGCGGCGCCCGGCTCGGACGGACGCTTGCATCCGAACCGGGTCTTGTCAGCGGTGCAGGAGGCGATCGGCCACGACGCCGTGGTCATCACCGACGGCGGTGATTTCCTCTCCTTCGCCCGTGTGGGCTTGAGCGCGCCGCTGATGCTCGATCCCGGCCCGTTCGGCTGCATCGGCATCGGCTTGCCCTATGGTATCGCCGCAAGTCTCGCTTATCCCGACAAACCGGTGGTCGTCGCGACCGGCGACGGCGCGTTCGGCTTCAACGCGATCGAGGTCGACACCGCCGTGCGCCACAAGGCGCCGTTGCTGATCGTCGTCGCCAACAACGGCGCCTGGCAGATCGAGGTGCACGACCAGATGGTGACGCATGGCAAGGTGGTCGGCACCAGGCTGCAATTCGCCGATCACGCCGCCATGGCGCGCGCGTTCGGCATGCATGCCGAGCGGGTCGAGACGGAGGAGCAGTTGGGGCCTGCGATCGAGCGCGCGCTGGCGAATCGTCCGGCGCTGCTCGACATGGTGGTGACGCCGGAGGCGGTGTCGTCGGATGCCAAGACGGGACTGGCGTGGGTGCCGGACCTGCAGCCGCTCGCGGCGTGGGACGAGGCGGAGCGGAAATGGCGGGAGAGTTGATCTGCACTTGATGTGCAACGCCGACTTCTAATCTCACCCCTCATGGTGAGGAGCGCCGAAGGCGCGTCTCGAACCATGAGGCCCGAGCTGTGGCCTCGCCCTTCGAGACGCCCGCCTCCGGCGGGCTCCTCAGGGTGAGGGGAGAGGCCGTTCCAAGCGGGCGACCGCGCAACTTGGAAAGAAGCTTTTGATCGTCTCGATCAGAACGCCGTGGCCGACAGCGCATCTCGAACCAAGAAGACCCGCTTCAGCTACATGAGTCGCCCCGCTTATTTCTGCTCCAACTGCCTCGGCGCACTCAGCCACAGCGCGAGCAGGGTGCACACCGCGCCCGACAGCAGGTAGCCGCCGGCCGACAGCAGGCCGAAATACGACGCCAGCAGCAGCGCCGCGAGTGGCGCAAAGCCTGCGCCGAACAGCCACGCCAAGTCGGCGGTCAGTGCTGACGCCGTGTAGCGATAGGTGCGGGCGAAGTTGGCGGCGATCGCGCCGGAGGACTGGCCGAACGACAGGCCGAGCAGGATGAAGCCGAGCACCATGTAGACGGTCTCGCCGACCGGACCGGCGTCGAGCAGCTGCGGCGCGAAGCCGGAGAACACGGCGATCGCGATGGCCGAGCCGATCAAGAGCGACTTGCGGCCGATGCGGTCGGCGAGCATGCCGGAGGCGATGATCGCGACCACGCCGAACACCGCGCCGACGGCTTCGATGACCAGGAAGCGCGCCGGCGTCTCCTTGGTGAACAGGAACACCCAGGACAGCGGAAACACCGTCACCATGTGGAACAGCGCAAAGCTTGCCAGCGGCGCGAAGGCACCGATCACGATGTTGCGGCCCTCGTGGCGGATGGTGTTGGCGACGCTGGCCGGCTGCAGTTCACGGGAGTGGAACAGCTCGTCATATTCGGGGGTCACCACCATGCGCAGCCGCGCGAACAGTGCGACGACGTTGATGGCGAAGGCGACGAAGAACGGATAGCGCCAGCCCCAGTCGAAGAAGTCCGCCGCCGAGAGATGGCCGACGAAGAAGGCGAACAGCGTGCTCGCGACGATCAGGCCGAGCGGCGCGCCGAGCTGCGGGATCATCGCATACCAGCCGCGCTGATGCTCCGGCGCGTTCATCGCGAGCAGCGAAGCGAGGCCGTCCCAGGCGCCGCCCCAGGCGAGGCCCTGGCCGATTCGCGCCAGCGCCAGCAGCCAGATCGCGCCGGCGCCGACGGTGTAGTAGCTCGGCAGGAAGGCGATCGCGACGGTCGAGGTGCCCAACAGGAACAGTGCGATGATCAGCTTGGCACTCTTGCCGTAGCGGCGGTCGATCGCCATGAAGATCACGCTGCCGAACGGGCGCGCGATGAAGGCGAGCGCGAACAGCGCGAAGGAATACAGCGTCTGCGTCAGCTCGTCGGCGAACGGGAAGACGAGCCGCGGAAACACGATCACGGACGCGATGGCGTAGACGAAGAAGTCGAAGAACTCCGACGTGCGGCCGATGATGACCCCGATCGCGATCTCGCCCGGGTTCGCCTCATGCCTGCGGGAGAGATCGGTCTCGCCGTCCATGGCCGCTGCCTGTGTCATCGCTGCTCGCAGTCCTCTCGCACTCTATCTAAGCCCGTAGATGTCTGGCCGGGCGGCGGTCCGGTATTGGACAAATTGTCCAATGTTGGGCGTGACGCGCTGTCGCTACGTGAGGCCTCGTTCAGAGATCCGCGCTTCGACGAGGTTAATCGTGCGTTACTGGAAGATATTGGCTCTGCTACCGCTGGGGCTTGCGCTCAGCGGCTGCAATCTGGTGGTGCTTTCGCCATCCGGTGATGTCGCCGCCCAGCAGCGCGATCTCGTGATCATCGCCACAGTTCTGATGCTGCTGATCGTGGTGCCGGTGATGGTGGCCACCGCCATGATCGCCTGGCGCTACCGCCAGTCCAACCAGTCCGCGACCTACACGCCGGACTGGGACCACTCGACCCAGCTCGAGCTGCTGATCTGGGCCGCGCCGCTGCTGATCATTATCTGCCTGGGCGCCGTGACCTGGATGGGCACGCATCTGCTCGATCCCTACCGTACGCTGGGCCGCATCTCGGCGGATCGCGCGGTGACGCCGCAGGACAAGCCGCTCGAGGTCAACGTCGTCGCGCTCGATTGGAAGTGGCTGTTCATCTATCCCGAATACGGCGTCGCCAGCCTCAACGAGCTCGCCGCGCCCGTGAACCGGCCGCTCGATTTCCGGATCACCTCGTCCTCGGTGATGAACTCGTTCTATATTCCGGCACTCGCCGGCCAGATCTATGCGATGCCGGGTATGCAGAGCCGCCTGCACGCCGTCATCAACAAGCCCGGTGTCTATCGCGGCTTCTCGGCGAACTACAGTGGCGCCGGCTTCTCCGGCATGCGCTTCGCTTTCCATGGCCTGTCGGATGCGGAGTTCGCGGGCTGGGTCGAGAAGGCCAAGGCCAGCGGCAATTCGCTGGGCAAGCCCGAATATCTGACCCTGGAGCGTCCGAGCGCCAACGAGCCGGTGCGGTACTATGCCTCCGTCGACAACGACCTGTTCCGCGCCATCCTCAACATGTGCGTCGAGACCGGCAAGATGTGCATGAGCGAGATGATGGCGATCGACGCCCGAGGCGGCATGGGCATGGCTGGTATCAGCAACACGCTGCCGCTCGCCTACGACAAGTTCGCCGGCCGCGGCGCCATATTCGGCGCCGAGCCGAGCTTCGTCGCCGGCGGCGTCTGCCTGCCGGGCGACCAGGTCACGCGCATGGCCGAGGACTCCTCGCCGACCGTCCTGGCGCCGCTCGACTGGACGCCGCTGCAGGGCCGCGGGCTGGAACGGCCCGGCCTGATGCGGCCGTCGAAGGCGTCGTTCATCCTGGGGCCGGCCCCCAAGAGCAATTCGTGAAGTCGGATTCGTGAGCGTCCATCATGTTTGATACAGCAGATATCACCAAGCTCATCTTCGGCCGGCTGACCCTGGAGTCGCTGCCGCTGCACGAGCCGATCATCATCGGCACCTTCGCGATGGTTGCGCTCGGAGGCGTCGCGCTGCTCGGCGCACTGACGTATTTCCGGCTCTGGGGCTATCTCTGGAAGGAATGGTTCACCACCGTCGACCACAAGCGCATCGGCATCATGTACATGGTGCTCGGCATCGTCATGCTGCTGCGCGGCTTTGCCGACGCCCTGATGATGCGCCTGCAGCAGGCGATCGCCTTCAACGGCTCCGAGGGCTACCTCAACTCGCACCACTATGATCAGGTGTTCACGGCCCACGGCGTGATCATGATCTTCTTCGTGGCGATGCCGCTGGTCACCGGCCTGATGAACTATGTCGTGCCGCTGCAGATCGGCGCCCGCGACGTGTCGTTTCCGTTCCTCAACAATTTCAGCTTCTGGATGACCACGGCCGGCGCCGTTCTGGTGATGTGCTCGCTGTTCGTCGGCGAGTTCGCGCGCACCGGCTGGCTCGCCTATCCGCCGCTGTCGAACCTGTCCTACAGTCCGGACGTCGGCGTCGACTATTATATCTGGGCGCTGCAGGTGGCCGGCGTCGGCACGCTGTTATCCGGCGTCAACCTGATCTGCACCATCGTCAAGATGCGGGCGCCCGGCATGACCATGATGAAGATGCCGGTGTTCACCTGGACCTCGCTGTGCACCAACGTGCTGATCGTCGCCTCCTTCCCGGTGCTGACGGCGGTGCTGGCGCTGCTGTCGCTCGACCGCTACGTCGGCACCAACTTCTTCACCAACGATTTCGGCGGCGATCCGATGATGTATGTCAACCTCATCTGGATCTGGGGCCATCCGGAGGTCTACATCCTCATCCTGCCGGCGTTCGGCATCTTCTCCGAGGTCACCTCGACCTTCTCGGGCAAGCGGCTGTTCGGCTACACCTCGATGGTCTACGCCACCGTCGTCATCACCATTCTGTCCTACCTGGTCTGGCTGCACCACTTCTTCACGATGGGCTCCGGCGCCAGCGTGAACTCGTTCTTCGGCATCACCACGATGATCATCTCGATCCCGACGGGCGCGAAGATGTTCAACTGGCTGTTCACGATGTATCGCGGCCGCATCCGCTTCGAGCTGCCGATGATGTGGACGGTGGCCTTCATGCTGACCTTCGTGATCGGCGGCATGACCGGCGTGCTGCTCGCGGTGCCGCCGGCCGACTTCGTGCTGCACAACAGCCTGTTCCTGGTCGCGCATTTCCACAACGTGATCATCGGCGGCGTGCTGTTCGGCCTGTTCGCCGGCATCGCCTACTGGTTCCCGAAGGCGTTCGGCTTCAAGCTCGATCCGTTCTGGGGCAAGATGTCGTTCTGGTTCTGGACCGTGGGCTTCTACTTCGCCTTCATGCCGCTCTACGTGCTCGGCCTGATGGGCGTGACGCGCCGCCTGCGCACCTTCGATGATCCGAGCCTGCAGATCTGGTTCATCATCGCCGGCATCGGCGCGTTCATGATCCTGTTGGGCATCGCCAGCTTCCTGATTCAGATCGCCGTCAGCGTCCTGCGCCGCGAGCAGCTCGTCGACACCACCGGCGATCCCTGGGATGCGCGCACCCTGGAGTGGGCGACGTCGTCGCCGCCGCCGGCCTACAATTTCGCCTTCACGCCCGTCATCCACGACAACGACGCGTGGTGGGACATGAAGCGCCGCGGCTACGTCCGTCCGCTCACAGGCTTCAAGGCGATCCATATGCCGAGCAACACCGGCACCGGCGTGATTCTGGCGGGCCTCAGCACCACCATGGCGTTCGGCCTGATCTGGTACATGTGGTGGATGGCGGCCGGCAGCTTCGTCGCGCTGCTGGCGGTCGCGATCGGCCACACCTTCAACTATCACCGCAGCTTCCACATTCCGGCCCAAGAGGTCGTGAGCGTCGAACGTGCCCGCACCGAGCTGCTCGCGGCAGGAGCCAAGTCATGACGATCGCAACAGGCACCATGAAGGCCGGCGAGCCGGTCTTCTACGTCGTCGACGAGCACGACCACCCGGAAGGCAGCAGCACGCAGCTCGGCTTCTGGATCTATCTGATGAGCGACTGCCTCATCTTCGCGATCCTGTTCGCCGTCTATGGCGTGCTCGGCGCCAAATATGCCGCCGGCCCGGCGCCGAAGGACCTGTTCGACCTGTCGCTGGTCGCAATCAACACCTCGTTCCTGCTGCTGTCGTCGCTGACCTACGGCTTCGCGATGCTGTCGATGCAGCAGAACCGCGTCGGCGCGATGCAGGGATGGCTGGTGATCACCGGTCTCTTCGGCCTCGCCTTCCTCGGCATCGAGCTGACCGAGTTCGCGCACATGATCCATGAGGGCGCGACGCCGCAGCGCAGCGCCTTCCTGTCGTCGTTCTTCACCCTGGTTGGAACGCACGGTCTGCACGTCACGTTCGGTCTGGTCTGGCTGCTCACCCTGATGGTGCAGGTCAAGCGCTTCGGCCTGATCGAGGCCAACCGGCGCCGGCTGGTCTGCCTCAGCATGTTCTGGCACTTCCTGGACGTGATCTGGATCGGTGTCTTCACCTTCGTCTATCTGATGGGAATGCTGCGATGAGCTCTGATGCCCACGCTCACGGTTCGGCCGACGACCATGCCGGCACGCGCTCCGGCCAGCTGATCGGTTTCGGCCTGTCCGTCGTCCTGACGGCGATCCCGTTCCTGCTCGTCATGACCGGCTCGTTCGACAGGCAGGTGACGGCGCTGATCATCATGGCGTTCGCGGCCGTACAGGTCGTGGTCCACATGATCTTCTTCCTGCACATGAACACCAAGGCCGAGGGCGGCTGGACGATGATGGCGCTGATCTTCACCATCATCATGGTGGTGATCGCGCTGTCGGGCTCGCTCTGGGTCATGCATCATCTGACCACCAACATGATGCCGGTGCACGAGATGGGCCAGACGCCGTGATGTCGAGCCCTGCCAATCGGGCAGGGGGACGAGAGACGCCGGGCGCGTGGCGGCCGGCGACGCTGGCGATCGGCGCCGCGTGGGTCGCCTGCGTCGCGATCCTGCTGGCGCTCGGTGTCTGGCAGGTCGAGCGCCGCGCCTGGAAGCTCGATCTGATCGACCGGGTCGAGCGCCGCGTGCATGCCGTGCCGGTGCCGGCGCCTTCTCCCGCACAGTGGCCAGCGATCAATCGTAGCGACGACGAATACAAGCGGGTGACGCTCAGCGGCCGCTTCCTCAACGACCAGGAGACGCTGGTCCAGGCGATCACGGTCGAGGGGCCCGGCTACTGGGTGGTGACGCCGCTGCAGACGGCCGACGGCCTCGTGCTGGTGAACCGCGGTTTCGTCCCCTCGGATCGCCGCGATCGCGCCAGCCGCGGCGCCGGGAACCCGGATGGTGCGGTCAGCGTGACCGGATTGCTGCGGATCTCGGAGCCCGGCGGCGGCTTCCTGCGCGACAATGATCCTCGGGCCAATCGCTGGTATTCACGTGACGTCGCGGCGATCGCGGCCGCGCGCGGCCTGCAGGACGTCGCTCCCTATTTCGTCGATGCCGACGCGACGCCCAATCCCGGTGGCTTCCCGATCGGTGGCCTGACCGTGATCGCGTTTCCGAACAACCATCTGGTTTACGCGCTGACGTGGTTTACATTGGCCCTGATGCTGGCCGGCGCCGGCGTGCAGCGGCTCCGCCGCGCGCGCGGCGAAGCCGGCGCGGCGGCAGCGCAGGATGCGGAATGGGATCATCGGCAGCAGGGCATGCGTGGACACGAGGCATCGCCATTGTGAGCGGACCGGTCCCGTCGACGCTTGCGCCAATCGCGGACGCCGCGCCATGAGGAACGAGGCGCCGAATCTGCCGATCGGAGCTGTCGCCGCGATCGGGATGCCCGAAATCCACGCTCCGCTGCCGACCAAGGACGCGACCAACCGCAAGAACATGGTCCTGCTGATCCAGCTGCGCTGGATCGCCGTGGTCGGCCAGATCGTCACCATCGCGTTCGTCACCTATTGGTTCGGCATCACGCTGCCACTGCTGCCCATGGCGGCGATCATCTGCGCGCTCGTGGTGCTGAACGTCGCCAGCCACATCTGGCTGCGGACGCGCGACGATGTCGCCAATCGCCATCTGCTGATCGCCTTGATGCTCGACGTCGTGGCGCTGACGTCCGAGCTCTATCTCACCGGCGGCGCGTCCAATCCATTCACCTGTCTCTATCTGCTCCAGGTGACGCTGGGCGCCGTGCTGCTCGATGCGCGCTCGTCCTGGTCGCTGGTGGCGCTCACCGTGCTCAGCTTCGTCTGGCTCACCATCGAGTACCGCCCGCTCGATCTCCCGCAGCATCACGTCAGCGACGCCTTCACACTGCACATCACCGGCATGTTCGTCGGCTTCGTGCTCGACGCCGTGCTGCTCGTCGTCTTCGTCACTCGCATCAACCGGAATCTGCGCGAGCGCGACGCCAAGCTCGCCGATCTGCGCCAGCATGCCGCCGAGCAGGATCACATCATTCGCATGGGCCTCCTGGCCTCGGGCGCCGCGCATGAGCTGGGCACGCCGCTCGCCTCGATCTCGGTGATCCTGAACGACTGGCGGCGCATGACCGCGATCTCGGCCGATCCGGCATTGGCGGAGGACTTCACCGAAATGGAAGCCGCGGTGCAGCGCTGCAAATCGATCGTCACCGACATCCTGGTGTCGGCCGGGCAGGCGCGCGGCGAAGGCTCGGCGCCGACGACGTTGAAGGCGTTCCTGACCACGCTGGTGGCGGAATGGAGCGCGGCGCGTTCGGCGCGCAACCTGATGGTCCGCAACGAGTTCGGCGCGGACCCCGCCATCGTCTCCGACGTCGCGCTGAAGCAGGCCATCGTCAACGTGCTCGACAACGCATTCGAAGTGTCGCGCGAATGGGTGGAACTCGTCGTCGAGCGCGATGGCGATCAGCTGCTGCTCAGCGTCAGCGATCGCGGACCCGGATTCGATCCGGCCATGCTCGGACAACTCGGGCGTCCCTACCAGTCGAGCAAGGGCCGCCCGGGCCGCGGCCTCGGGCTGTTCCTGGTGGTCAACGTGATCCGCAAGCTGGGCGGTAGCGTTTCTGCCTGGAACCACCGGGGACGCGGGGCAACCGTGCGGCTGTCGCTGCCGCTGTCGATGCTTGCGATTGGAGAGCCCAGTGGAGATTGAACGCTCTCTCCTCATCGTCGAGGACGACGACGGCTTTGCACGCACCCTGAAACGCTCCTTCGAGCGCCGCGGCTATGAGGCGGTGATCGCGGCCTCGCTCGAGCAGGTCGACGACATCCTGAAAGAGAAGACGTTCACCTATGCCGTCGTCGACCTCAAGCTCGGCGGCGCCTCCGGCCTCGTCTGTGTCGAGAAGCTGCATGCGCATGATCCGGAGATGCTGATCGTGGTGCTCACGGGCTTCGCCAGCATCGCCACGGCCGTCGAGGCCATCAAGCTCGGCGCCTGCCACTATCTCGCCAAGCCATCGAACACCGACGACATCGAGGAAGCCTTCCGCAAGGCCCAGGGCAACGCCCAGGTGGCGCTCGCGGAGCGCGCCACGTCGATCAAGACGCTCGAGTGGGAGCGCATCCATCAGACCCTGATCGATACCGACTTCAACATCTCCGAAGCCGCACGACGCCTCGGCATGCATCGCAGGACCCTGGCCCGCAAGCTGGAGAAGCGGCCGGTGAAGTAGGCCTCAATTCGGATCGCAGCTTCGATGCAATCCGACATTTGCCCGCAAGCAGGCAGCGCGACCTCTGCGGAAAGGGGAGCTGGCGAAGATCAACCCAGTCCCCACGCAGCCCATGGTGACAGATCGCGAAGCTCATCCTCGGATCCCCTGTTCCTCGGAAACGGAACCTTCGCGCCGTGTCGTGATTGCTGTGGTGTCACAGGGAGATCATCTTCAATGGCACGAACAGCACGCAAATACGCGAAGGGTGCGTCCAAGGACGTCGAGCGCGCGATGAAGAAGCGCAAGGCCGGAACGTTGAAGAGCGGTGGCTCGGGCCGCAAGGTCAAGAGCCGCAAGCAGGCGATCGCGATCGGCCTGTCGGAAGCGCGCCGCGAAGGCAAGAAGGTGCCGGCCAGGAAGAGCGCGAAGTCCTCGGCGAAGAAATCTGCCAAGAAATCTGCCAAGAAATCCTCGAAGAGTGCGAGCAAGACGAGCACGAAGAAGACCACCAAGAAAACGACAAAGAAGAAGTCGTCGAAGAAGAACTGATAGCGCTGATCAGCGCAACGCGCGCCGTGACGCGCAGTCGTCGCCCGATCCTCCGCTGTCGTCCCGGCGAACGCCGGGACCCAGAACCCCAGGGAGATGTGATGGGGCGGGATGTCCGACCAGTCTCGTCTCACCATACCCGCCGCGGAGTATGGATCCCGGCGTTCGTCGGGATGACGGCGGTGGGCGTGGGGGCTTGAGCTAGACGAGCCGTCTGTAGCCGGATGAGCGCAGCGACATCCAGGTTACGACTTCATCCGGCCTTGCGTTGCCGCGCCGCCGAGCGATGCGCCTTCTTTGCCGGACGGCGATGCGACGGCGCCCGCCGCGATGGTGAACGCGACGCCTTCTTGCCGCCCTTGCCCAGGCTCTGCTTCAGTGCGTCCATCAGGCTGACCACATTGCCGGACTTCTCCTCCGGCTCTGGCAGCTTGATCGGCTTGCCCGAGGCCTTGCGCTTGACCAGCGCCTTCAGCGCCGTCTCGTATTGATCCTTGAACTCCGAGGGATCGAAATGCGCGGCCTTGGTCTGCAGGATGTGGCCGGCGAGCTCGACCATGTCCTTTGTGATCTTCGGCGGCTTGATGTCGTCGAAGAACTCAGCTTCGTCGCGCAGCTCGTAAGGGAAGCGCAGCGTGGTGCCGAGCATGCCCTTGCCCATCGGCTCGATGGCGATGACGTGCTCGCGATGCGTCAGCACGATGCGCGCCAGCGCGACCCGGTCCTGGTCCTTCATGGCGTCGCGGATCACCGCGAAGGCGTCGACCGCTGCCTTGCCGTCGGGGGCGATGTAATAGGGATGATTGAGGTAGCGCTGGTCGATCTCCTCACGCGGCACGAAGCTGTCGATATCGATCGTATGGTTGCTCTCGATCTGGACCGCCTCCAGCTCCTCCGGCTCGATCTCGACATACTGCCCCTTGGACAGCTCGTAGCCGCGGCCCTTCTGCTCGCTCTCGACGATGTCGCCGGTCTCGGCATCGATCATCTGCTGCTTGAGCCGATTGCCGGTCTCGCGGTTGATCAGGTGGAAGCGCGTCTTCTCCACCGAAGTGGATGCCGGATAGAGCACGACAGGGCAGCTGACGAGCGAGAGTTTGAGCGAGCCTTTCCAATAGGCGCGGGGGGCCATCGGGATCTCCGTAAACGGTGAGGACAGCGTTGCAACGGATAAGTCGTCGTTGCGGTTCCGTGTGCCGCGGCTTGGAGCAGTTGCCCCGGATGCGCCGCCTATTTGTTACTCGTCATGCCCGGGCTTGTCCCGGGCATCCACGTCGACCCGCATCCGCCGACCGACGTGGATGGCCGGGACAAGCCCGGCCATGACGCCGTGAAAGGAGCGGGATGATCGGCTCTGCATAGCGAAAGGGGGCGTTACGATGGAGCATGCCCGTCGGGTTACTATGTCGCACCAACTATCCCTTGCCTCGTCGGGCAAATCAGATCGATCTTTCCGTGCATCCCGCCTCATGCAGAGGGCGTACGCGTCGTCACGATACGTGGAGTGCGGGAGGCGATGGACGAGACGGCAGCGTGCGCTTGATGCGCGGACGAGCGTTGTCTCTCGGACGTGAAGTCGCGTGGTCCTGGCGCCCCGATGCTGGCGTCAAGTCCGTAGCGCTGACGAGGCGCGCGGGCGACGGTGGCTACAAGCCGGACACCGGGGAGATCGCGAAGTAAGCGTTAACACCATCGCGCAGGGAAGGCCGGTTGATGGCCGTACCTGTGGTGACTGCCGCCTGCTTTTTTTCTGCAGGCGGGCCATGGGCCGCGGTCGGCACCCGGCCTTCCCTGCACCCTCTCGCGTCTGCGGAGGGCCGAATGCAGCAACACCCGGGCTCGTCGAGCGCCGGGAACGCGGAACTTTGCCCGGTGTTATCATGCAGATCGGCCGGTTCCACGACCTCGCCGGCTTTGCTACGCTACCGCTCAACGCGAGGGATCACCGTGGCGCTCAAGAAGCTTTCCACCTATCGCAAGAAACGCGACTTCGAGAAAACGGCAGAGCCGTCCGGCGATGCCAAGGTCGCCCGTGCCGAGCGGCCGCGCTTCGTCATTCAGAAGCATGACGCCACCCGGCTGCACTATGATCTCCGGCTCGAATTCGGCGGCGTCTTCAAGTCGTGGGCGGTGACCAAGGGGCCGTCGCTCGATCCGCACGACAAGCGGCTCGCGGTCGAGGTCGAGGACCATCCGCTGGATTACGGCGATTTCGAAGGCACGATTCCCGAAGGCGAATATGGCGGCGGCACCGTGATGCTGTGGGACCGCGGCACTTGGGAGAGCGAAGATCCTGAGCGCGGCTTCAAGAAGGGCGACCTGAAGTTCACGCTGGAGGGAGAGAAGCTGCATGGCAGCTGGGTTCTGGTGCGGATGCGCCACGATCGCACCGGCGGCAAGCGCACCAACTGGCTGCTGATCAAGCATCGTGATGAATTCGCCAGGGAAGGCAAGGCCAACGACATCCTCGCGGCCGACAAGTCGGTCGCGTCGGGACGTTCGATGGAGCAGATCGCGGCCGGCAAGGGCAAGGCGCCGAAGCCGTTCATGCTGGCCAAGACGCAGCGCATGAATGCTGACGCCGTGTGGCACTCCAACCGCAGCGACGGCGAAACGAAGTCGAAGGTCTCGACCAAGGCGTCATCGCCGAAAGCCGGGGCATCGAAGGGGAGCGGTGCCAAGGCTCGCGTTGCGAAGACGGCGGAGCCGCGGACCGTCGCGTCGCTGCCGGACTTCGTTCCGCCCGAGCTCTGCACGTCCGTCGCGGCGCCGCCCAGCGGCGAGGGCTGGGCGCACGAGATCAAGTTCGACGGCTATCGCGTGCAGATCAGGGTCGAGAACGGCAAGGCCACTTTGAAGACGCGCAAGGGCCTGGACTGGACTGCCAAGTTCGGTGCGATTGCGGAGGAGGCGGCCAGGCTGCCCGATGCGATCATCGACGGCGAGATCGTCGCGCTCGACAAGGACGGCAATCCGAACTTCTCGGCGCTGCAGGCGGCGATCTCGGCCGGGCAGACTGAGGAACTGATCTTTTTCGCCTTCGACCTGATGTTCGTCGACGAGTTCGACCTGCGCCGCCAGCCCCTGCGCGAGCGCAAGGCGCGACTGGCGAAGCTGTTGAAGGCCAACATCAAGGGCAAGACGCCGCGTATCCGCTATGTCGAGCACTTCGAGAGCGATGGCGAGGCGGTGCTGGAGTCCGCGCGCAAGCTGAACCTGGAGGGCATCGTCTCGAAGAAACTGGAATCGGCCTATCATTCCGGCCGCACCGAGAGCTGGACCAAGGCCAAGACGCGGCCGGGACACGAGGTCGTCATCGGCGGCTGGAAGACCACCAACGGCAAGTTTCGCTCGCTGATGGTCGGCGTCAACAAGGGCGATCATCTCGCTTATGTCGGCATCGTCGGCACCGGTTTCGGCCAGGACACGGTGAAGGAGATCATGCCGGCGTTGAAGGCGGCGGCGGCTGACAAGAGTCCGTTCAGCGGCAAGAACGCCCCGCGCAAGGCGCGTGAGGTGCATTGGCTCAAGCCGGAGCTCGTGGCGGAGATCGAATTCGCCGGCTTCACCGGCGACGGCAATGTCCGGCAGGCTTCGTTCAAGGGACTGCGCCAGGACAAGCCGGCGCGCGAGGTGGTTGCCGAGGAGCCGGTCGTGGCTACCAAGGTGACGAAGCCGGTGGCGCGTGCCGCGGCGACGGTCGCGACCGGCGGCACGACGGTGCACAAGACCCCCTCGCGGTCGAAGACCTCGGCCACTGTGATGGGCGTTGCGATCTCCAAGCCCGACAAGGCGCTGTGGCCGGACGCCGGCGACGGCGAGCCGGTGACGAAGCTCGACCTCGCCAACTATCTGGAGGCCGTCGGTGACTGGATGATCGAGCATCTGAAGGGCCGGCCATGCTCGATCGTGCGCGCGCCCGACGGCATCGGCGGCGAGCGGTTTTTCCAGCGGCACGGCATGCAGGGCATGTCGGACCTGCTCGAGCTGGTGAAGGTCTCCGGCGATCGCAAACCCTATCTGCAGATCGATCGCGTTGAGGGGCTCATCGCAGTGGCGCAAGTCGCAGCCGTCGAGCTGCATCCGTGGAATTGCGCGCCCGATGCCTACGACGTGCCGGGCCGGCTGGTGTTCGATCTCGATCCGGCGCCGAACGTCGCTTTCGAGGAGGTCATCGCCGCGGCCAAGGAGATGCGGCAGCGCCTGAAGACGCTCGGGCTGGAGAGCTTCTGCAAGACCACCGGCGGCAAGGGCCTGCATGTGGTCACGCCGCTGCTCCATGGCGCGCGCGACAAGGTGACGTGGCCGGAGGCGAAGGCGTTTGCCCAGGGCGTGTGCCAGTGGATGGCGAACGACAGTCCCGACGACTATCTGCTCAACATGTCGAAGAAGCTGCGCAAGGGGAAGATCTTCCTCGACTATCTGCGCAATGATCGCATGTCGACCGCCGTCGCGGTGTTGTCACCGCGGGCGCGTGACGGCGCGACGGTGTCGATGCCGATCACGTGGACGCAGGTGAAGAACGGACTCGATCCCAAGCGCTATACGATCCGAACGGTTCCGGCGCTGCTGGCCAAGACCAAGGCGTGGGATGGTTATGACGACGCGGCCGGAGCGATCAAGCCGGCGATCAAGAAGCTGACGGACAAGCTGTGAAAGGCTGTCAGCTGGTTCGGGCAGACATGGTCTTCGCCACATCTGCCCGAAGAGCATCGCAGGTGAATCAGATCCGCCCGAGCAGGACGAGGATCAGCACGATGACGATGATCAGGCCGAGACCACCGCCGCCGTAATAGCCGGTGCCGTAGAACGGGCCGCCGCCGATGCCGGAGAAGCCGCCGAGCAGCGCGATGATGAGAATGATGAGGATGATTGTTCCGATGGACATGTACTTTCCTCCAGGGCCCGGCAGCGGGGCGACAAATGGCTCTGCCTTCGTCGAGGAAACTGGTCGGAACTTCGAAAGTTCCGCGAGGGAAACAGGTAAAATACGGAGTGTATCTTTGCGGTCGTATCGATCGATGACTACATGAGGGCGGTTGTTAGTCAGGAGATCGCGATGTCAAGACCGCTTGTCGTTTCCATTCCGCATCGCCTCGGCAAGGACGAAGCCGTGCGGCGGCTGCAATCCGGCCTGAGCCGCGCCGCGAGCAGCCTGCCGGTCCTGAGCGTCGACGAGGAGCGGTGGGACGGCGACAAGATGATCTTTCGCGTTCGCGCGCTCGGCCAGGCGGCGTCGGGCCACGTCGACGTCGCCGACGACCATGTGCGTGTCGAGGTCACGCTGCCCTGGCTGTTGCAGCGTTTTGCCGAGGCGGCGCAGTCCGCCATTCGCAGCCGCGGCCAGCTGTTGTTGACGAAGAAGAGCTGATCAGCTCGGAGACGCGAGGGCTGGCGTTCGCCTGCCGCCGCGTTCGGGCGCACCGTCCACCCCGGCGGATATCAATGCGGCCGGCAGATGGGTGAAGAGCGCGGAGACAGGGAGCACGCTGTCTTGAACTTGGGGGGCCGCGTAGCCGGGAACCTGCACCGTAGCGTCGAATGCATCGGCGTGCGGCCAGACGCGGCCGCCGTCGGTGAACGGCGCAAAATTGCGGCCGACGACCACGATGGCAGCCTCGCGCCCGCGTCGGCGCGCGAAGGCGACGATGTGGTCGGCGTGCCGGCCCCTCACCTCGAGCGGCTCGTAGCTGCCGTCGGTGAACACGTCGGCGAGCTCGCTGCGCAGCTTCAGCAGATGCCGCGTCCATGCGAGCTTGATGCGGCCGTCAGGCCAATGCTCGACCAGATTGGTCCAGTTCGGGCTTTCATTGTCCCGCAATGCGCTCTCGCGCGCGGCAAAATCGACCGGACGGCGATTGTCGGGATCGACCATCGAGAGGTCCCAGAACTCGGTGCCCTGGTAGAAGTCGGGTACGCCGGGCATCGTCGCCTTGAGCGTGAGCTGCGTCAGCGAATTGAGCGCGCCGAGCAGGGCGATCCGCTTGGCGAACGTCTCCAGCGACTGCAGGAACTCGGACGAACGACCACGATCGAGACTGCCGTCGATGAAGCTGCGCAGACCGTTCTCATAAGCCTCGTTCGGATTGAGCCAGCTGGTCTCCTCCTTGCCCTCCCGCGCGGCCTTCAGCGCATAGGCCTGCAGCCGATCGACGAGGCCTTCACCGGTGCCGGCGGGCGGCCAGATGCCGACCAGGGTCTGGTACAGCATGTATTCGAAGGTGGCGGACGGCGCGCGCATGGTTCCGGCGGTGACGACGTTCGGCGCGTTCAGGGTCTTCCACCGCGCCACCGCGGAGGTCCAGTCATTGGGCAGCTCGGTGAGGGCCGCGAGCCGCATGCGGGCATCCTCGCCGCGCTTGGTGTCGTGCGTGGCGGTCGCCGTCATGCCGTGCGGCCAATGCCTGGCGCGCTGCCGCATGAGCGTGTGAAAGTCGCCGACCGGGAGCGCATGCGCGGCCGGATCGCCGCCGACCTCGTTGAGCGCGAGCAGCCGGTGGAAGCGGTAGAAGCCGGTGTCCTCGAGCGACTTCGCCATCATCGGCCCGGTGAACTGCTGCACCTTCAAGGCGAAGCGGCGCACGCGCGGGACGCTGTGGGTGGTGCTGCGGTCGCGCTTGATCAGATCCATCGTCAGCGCATCGCGCAGGAAGTCGAAGATCGAGCCGTCGGAGGCGAACCATTCGGCACGCGCCTGCGTGATGGCGTGATCGATCAGCTGGCGGTCGGCCTCGGTCGGGCCGGCCGTTGTGAGATAGGTCCGGTAGACCGGAAAGTGCAGCACGTACAGCTCGAGCGCCTGGCGCAGGCTGTCTTCCGAATAGTCGCGCGTGGAATAGTGACCATTGGCAATCCGCGCCAGGAGGCGCGTGAGCACGGTGAACTCGCTGGTCAGCAGCGTCTCCAGCACGCGACGCTTGGCTTCCTTGATCACAGGCGCGAGCTTCGGCGGCTTGTTGCTGATCTGGCGCCAGATCTCGTCCAAGGGCTCCAGACCTTTGCCGTCGATCAGGAGTTGGGTGATGACGTTCATCCACTCGTAGCCGGTGGTGCCATGCACGCCGGAGAAGCTCGGCAGCTTCTCGTGCTCGCAGAGAATCTTCTCGATGACGACGTAGAACGGCCCGGCCGCGGGCCCCCGGGCGTCACGGATCAGCCGCCGCAGGCGCTGAAAATATTGCGCGGGATCGCGCAGACCGTCGATATGGTCGAGCCGCAGACCCTGCAACTGACCATCCGCGACCAGCTTCTTGACCAGCCGGTGGATCGCCTCGAACGTTCCGGCGTCCTCGACGCGCAGGCCGGCCAGCGTGTTGACGTCGAAGAAGCGGCGGTAGTTGATGTCGCTGGACGCCAGCCGCCAATGCCCGAGCTTGTAGTGCTGCCGCTCCAGCAGATGGTGCAGGGCCAATGTCTGCGCGGGGCGGTCTTCGCCCGCTTTGTAGGCCGGAAGGCCGCGCGCGATGACGTCGGCGGCGCCGGGAATGGCCTTGAGCGCTGCCTTGAAGCTGGGCGCTTCCCTGCGGTTGGGATGGCGCAGGCCGGGGTAGCGCGAGGCGAGCTCCAGGATCGCCTTGCCGGCGTCGCCGCTTTCTTCACCGGCTTCCTTGACGATGATGCGCAACATTTCGCCATAGCGCTCGGGCGCGACCGGCAGCCGGTGCTCGAAGTACCAGCACGAGAACGAGCCTTCCTCCGGATCGTAGCGCAGCTCGATGTCGCCGTGCTCCAGCGCATGGCCGTAGGACGTGCCGATGATCGGCAGCAGCACGCCGCCGCGCGCGCGATACGGCAGTTGGTCCCAGTCGATGTCGAACGAGGCCGCATGCGGCGAGGCTTGGCCCCATTCGAGGACGTCCAGCCACCACGGATTATCGTCGAAGTGCACGCCGACATGGTTCGGCACGAAATCGAGGATCAGCCCGAGGTCGTGAGCCCTCAGCGCGGCGCTGAGCTTGGTGAAGCCGTCCTCGCCGCCGAGCTCCGGATTGAGCTTGGTGTGATCCGTGATGTCGTAGCCATGTGTCGAGCCCTTGCGCGCCGTCATGAACGGCGAGGCGTAGACATGGCTGATGCCGAGCGCCTTCAGATAAGGCACGACCCGCGCCGCTGCCTCGAAATTGAAGTCGGCGGTGAGCTGCAGGCGGTAGGTGGCGAGCGGGATGGCTGGAGGCATGGTTATCCTCCAATGCTCCAGAACACCGACCAGGGCGGCAGGCGATCTCCGGGCGTGCCGCCCCAGATCGGGCTGCCCGCGACGTTCGATGCCGCCGAGATGTCCTTATCGGAGACGTTGGCGAGCAGCCGGAGCGTGCTGCCGTCGCCCATCACCCAATGCGCGCTCAGGAGGCCGTCGTCGGTGACGTCGGCTTTGCCGAAGCTCGCGCCCGGCAACCGGGGCGCGACGTGCTTGTGTCGTGCGGCGAGGAGATCGCGCACCAGCGCCAGGCGCTCGCGGCCGGGCGAGGCGTTGCGCGCGTCCCAATCGATGATCGCGGACTTGAAGGTTTCAATGTCGAGCGGGTCGGGCACCTCGTCGCCATATTTGGCATACGCCCACTCATATTCCTTGCGCCGGCCCCTTCGCACGGCGTTCGCGAGATCGCCCTGGAAATCGCAGAAGAACGGGAACGGCTGCTTCGAACCCCATTCCTCGCCCATGTACAGCATCGGCACGGTCGGTGCGAGCAGGGTGACTGCCAGCGCAGCCGCGATCCCTTCCGGCGGCGCCAACGCTTCCAAGCGGTCGCCAAAAACGCGGTTGCCGATCTGGTCGTGGTTCTGCAGGAAATTCACGAACGCGCCGGGGGCCAGATGACCACTCGGCTCGCCCCGCGGAATGTCGCCCCAGAAGGCCGCCTGTTCGCCCTGATAGACGAATCCGGAGGCGAGCGCGCGAGCGAGGCCGCCGCGCGGCGATTGCTGGTAGTCGCCGTAATAACCACCCGTCTCGCCGGTCAGCATCACGTGCCAGACGTGGTGATAGTCGTCGTTCCATTGTGCGCGGAACTTGCCGCGGGGCGGATCTTCCGCCGCATCGAGCATGCTGGCGCGATTATCGCCGTTCTCCAGCACGAGATGGATGTGCCGTCCGGTCTGCTCGACCAGCTTGCCGACGGCGGCGCTGAGATCGTGCAGCATCGGAATCTCACCCTCGTTGGCGAGGATGTGATTGACGGCGTCGAAGCGCAGTCCGTCGAAGCGATAGTCGGTCAGCCAATGCAGCGCGTTTTCGATCGCAAACGCACGAACCTCGGGCCGCCGATAGTCGATGGCGCTGCCCCAGGGCGTGTGCGCATCGGTGAAGAAGGTCGGCGCATACAGGCCGATGTAGTTTCCTTCGGGGCCGAAATGATTGTAGACGACGTCGAGGAACACCATCAGGCCGCGCAGATGCGCCTCGTCGATCAGAGCGCGCAGATCATCGGGGCGGCCATAGACGTGGTCGGGCGCGTAGAGCAGCACTCCGTCATAGCCCCAGTTGCGCGAGCCGGCGAAGTCCGCCAACGGCATCAGCTCGAGCGCGGTGATACCGGTCTCGACGAGATGATCGAGCTTGTCGATCATCGCGCGGTAGGTGCCCTCCGTCGTGAAGGTGCCAACATGGCTTTCGAGGAACACGGCATCCTGCCACGGACGTCCGCGCCAGTTTCCGGAGCGCCAAGTATAGGAGCCGTGGTCGATGATTTCGCTCGGGCCGAAGACGTCTTCGGGTTGGAAATCCGAGCCGGGATCTGGAACGTCCAGTTCGTCGTCAATTCGGAACTTATACTGTGTACCGGCGCCGACGCCGGCGACCTCGAGCGAATACCAACCGCCATGCCCGCGCTGCATCTCATGCTTGCCATCGAGCACCAGATCGACGCGCTTGGCGGCGGGCGCCCACAGCCGGAACGTCGTGCCGTCCGGCGTGAGCCGGGGTCCGAATTGACGGGCGGTCATGACAGGCCCGCATACGCCAGCACGCAGCGGGGCGGGGCCTTGAGGTCCGTGCCGGATGCAAAATCGATCGGCTTCTGCTGGGCTTCCGTGGTGTTCAGGACCTGTTGCCACGTCTTGGTTTCGGCGAGCTTGGGCAATTTGAATCCGATCTCTTCGGGGGCCGCGTTCAGAACGATAAAGATCGGAGCCTGCTCCTGTTCCACCGGGCCGAGCACATAGGCGAGAAATCGACCATCCGGAAAGGTCCAGTCGGTTTGCGTCATCTCCTCCGCCGAAGGCGTCAGCCACAGCACGCCGAAGCTGCCGTCGGATCGGCGGCCGTCGAGCCAGCGGCGCGCGCGGATCTGGCCGAAGCGGCGGCGCAGATCGGTCATGTGCGCGATGAAACCCGTGAGATCGTCGCCCTCGCGGCCCATGCCGCTCCAGTCGACCCAGCCGACCTCGTTGTCCTGGCAATAGGCGTTGTTGTTGCCATGTTGCGAGTTGCCGACCTCGTCGCCCGCGAGCAGCAGCGGCAGGCCCTGCGCGAGGAACAGACAAGCGAGCTGGTTCTTGCGCGACTGCCGCCGCAACGCGGTGATCGTCGCGTCATCGGTCGGTCCTTCGTGGCCGAAATTGTTGCTGTGGTTGTCGTTGGAGCCGTCGCGATTGTCCTCGCCGTTCGCTTCGTTGTGCTTGCTGTTGTAGGCGAAGAGATCGGCGAGCGTGAAGCCGTCATGGACGGTGACATGGTTGACGCTGGCGCGCTGCGTGCGGCCGTCGTGATTGAAGATGTCGGACGAGCCGGTCATGCGGCTCGACACCTCGCCGATCAGGCTGCCTTCGCCGCTCCAGTAGCGGCGCATGGCGCTGCGATAGCGGTCGTTCCATTCCGACCATTGCGACGGGAAGGCGCCGACCTGATAGCCGCCGAGGCCGACGTCCCAGGGCTCGGCGACCAGCTTGACGCTCGCCAGCACCGGGTCCTGGCGGATCGCGGTGAGGAAGCCGCTGCGGCGGTCGAAGCCGTGCTTCTCACGGGCCAAGGTGGTGGCGAGGTCGAAGCGGAAGCCGTCGACATGGCAGACCTCGACCCAGTAGCGCAGCGAGTCCATCACCATCTGCAGCACGCGCGGATGCGTCAGGTTCACCGACGAGCCGCAGCCGGTGAAGTCGTCATAGAAGCGCGGATTGTCGGGCTTGAGCCAGTAGTAGGAGGCGTTGTCGATGCCGCGATAGCAAAGCGTCGGGCCGAGATGATTGCCTTCGGCGGTGTGGTTGTAGACCACATCCAGCATGACTTCGATGCCGGCATCGTGCAGCCGCGCCACTGTCGTTCGAAAGGCGTCGAGCGGATTGTCCTGCGCGTAGCGCTGCTCCGGCGCGAAGAACGAGATCGTGTTGTAGCCCCAGTAATTGACCAGCTTCTTCTCGACAAGCATGCGGTCATCGATGAAGGCGTGGATCGGAAGCAACTCGATCGTGGTGACGCCGAGCCGCTTGAGGTGCTTGATCATCGCGGGCGACGACAGCCCGCCATAGGTGCCGCGGAGGTTCGGCGGGACATCGTCGCGCCTGTTGGTCAGGCCCTTGACGTGGGCCTCGTAGATGATCGTGTCCTCCCACGGGATCTGCGGCCGCATCTCGCGGCGGCCCCAATTGAAGGTCTCGTCGATGACCACGGCCTTTGGCATGCCGCGCGCATTGTCGCGTCTGTCAAACGAAAGGTCTTCGCGCGGCGAGCCGGCGCGATAGGCGAAATGCGCGTCGCTCCAGACCAGCCGGCCAGCGAGCCGCTTGGCGTAGGGGTCGAGCAGCAGCTTGTTGGCGTTGAAACGATGGCCGCGCTCCGGCTCGTAAGGGCCGTAGACGCGGTAGCCATAGAGCTGCCCCGGCGAGACGTCGTTGAGATAGCCATGCCAGACGTCCTCGGTTCGCTCGGGCAACTCGATCCGCTCGATCTCGCGCCGGCCCTGGCTGTCGAACAGGCAGAGCTCGACCTTCTCGGCATTTGCGGAGAACAACGCAAAATTCGTCCCCCGTCCGTCCCAGGTGGCGCCGAGACGGGCGTGACTTCCTGCGGCCAGGCGCATGGAGTCAGCCTTCCGGGACGAGAAATACCGCTGCCATGGGCGGGAGGATGAGGTTGAGGTGCTGATCTTCAGAGGCATGGACCTGGCCGACATTGCCGACATTGCTGCCGCCATAATGCAGGGAATCGGAGTTGAATGCTTCCCTCCATTTGCCGCCGAACGGCACGCGGACCCGGTAATTGTAATACACGTTGGGCGAAAAGTTCACGACCACGACGCAGCGGGCGTGCTCATCGAAGCCTTTTCGTACCCAGGCGAAGACGTTGCGGTCGGAATCGTCGGCGATCAGCCATTCGAAGCCGTCCGGCTCGCAGTCCCGCTCATGCAGTGCGGGCACGTTGCGGTAGAGATGGTTGAGGTCGCGGATCAGGGCCTGGATGCCGGCATATTTGGCGTCGCCCAGAAGATGCCAGTCGAGCGAGGTGTCGTGATTCCATTCGCGCTCCTGGGCGAGCTCGCAGCCCATGAACAGCAGCTTCTTGCCGGGATGGCCGAACATGAAGCTGTAGTAGGCGCGCAGGTTCGCAAAACGCTGCCAGTCGTCGCCGGGCATCCGGCCGAGGATGGAGCGTTTGCCGTGCACGACCTCGTCATGCGACAGCGGCAGGATGAAGTTTTCCGAAAAGGCGTAGTGCAGCCCGAACAGGATCTCGCCGTGGTGATATTTGCGGTGAATCGGATCCTTGCTGATGTAGCGCAAGGTGTCGTGCATCCAGCCCATGTTCCATTTGTAGCCGAAGCCGAGGCCGCCCATGTCGACCGGGCGCGACACCTGCGGCCACGCCGTGGACTCCTCGGCAGCGGTGGTGGCCTGGGGGAAATGGCCGAACACGTCGATGTTGGTCCGGCGCAGAAACTCGATGGCTTCGAGATTCTCGCGGCCGCCGAACTTGTTGGGAATCCAGCCGCCGGAGGGACGGCTGTAGTCGAGATAGAGCATCGAGGCGACGGCGTCGACGCGCAGCCCGTCGATGCCGTAGCGCTCCAGCCAGAACAGCGCGTTCGAGCGCAGGAAATTGGCGACTTCGGTGCGGCCGTAATTGTAGATCAGCGTGCCCCAGTCGAGATGCCGGCCCTGCATCGGGTTGGCGTGCTCGTACAGCGCGGTGCCGTCGAAATGGCCGAGGCCGTGGGGATCGTCCGGGAAATGTCCCGGCACCCAGTCGAGCCACACCGCGAGGCCTTCGCGATGACAGGCATCGATCAGCGCGCAGAAATCCTCCGGGCTGCCGAAGCGACTCGTGGGCGCGTACAGGCCGGTCGGCTGATAGCCCCAGGAGCCGTCGAACGGATGCTCGTTGATCGGGAGAAATTCGATATGGGTGAAGCCCATGTCGCGCGCATAGGCCGGCAGTTGCTCGGCGAGCTCGCGATAGCTCAGCCACTGATTGTTGTCCTTGCGCCGCCAGGAGCCGAGATGCACCTCGTAGATCGAGACCGGCTTGCTCAGCTTGTTGATGTCGTGCGGGGCAGGCCGTGGCCGCGGCAGAGTGGTTTCGTCGACCACGATCGACGCCGTCTTCGGGCGCATCTCGGCCGCGAACGCCATCGGATCGGATTTCAGCGGCAGGTGCTCGCCCTGCGGGCCGATGATGTCGAACTTGTAGTGATCGCCGGCCCGGGCGCGCGGAATGAACAGCTCCCAATAGCCGTTGCCGCGTACGCGCATCGGGTGGCGCCGCGCGTTCCAGAAATTGAAATCGCCGACCACGCTGACGCGACGCGCATTGGGCGCGAGCACGATGAAGCCGACGCCGTCGACGCCATCCAGCAGCATCGGATGGGCACCGAGCTTGTCGTAGAGCCGCTCGTGATTGCCTTCACCGAGCAGATGCAGATCGAAATCGCTCAAGATCGGCAGGAAGCGGTAGGGGTCTTCGAGGTCGGTGACGGCATCGCCGAATGTCGCGCGCAGGCGATAGCGCTGCATCGACGACATCGTCCCCGTGAACAGGCCGGCGTCGTGGATGCGCGCCAGCGGCGCGATCTCGCCATGCTCGCCGACCACCTCCACCCGGGAGGCCTCGGGCAGGAACGCGCGGACGACGGTCCTGCCGTCGACATTGTGCTGACCGAGATAGCGAAACGGGTCGGCATGCCGGCCCTCGATGATCGCAAACGCCTCGGGAGAAAGATGGGTCATGAGGACTCGCTGGCAGGTGCTGACTCGGACAGAACGCGAAGCAGATTGCCCAGCGCGACGCGCAACCAGTCCGGCCGGTGAGCCAGATCATATTCCAGCGCTCCGAGGGCTTTTTCCAGCATGAAAAAGTTAAGGAGCGCCTCTGCGTCGCGCGGATCGTCCGGCCAGAGCCGTTGATGAGCCTTGACCTCGCGATAGCCGGCCAGAAATGCAGCGGTTGCCTGATCGCGCCACTCCGAGAGGGCGGCGGCAAGCCTGCCGTGATCATCGGGAGCGGCATTCAGGGCGCGGTCGAGCGCAACGCGAATCGAGCAGTCGATGGAGCGCAGAAAGCCGGCGATGTCCCGCGCCGGCGGCGCCTTGCGCCGACGCTCTTCGAGCGGCTGCTCCTCGTCACCATCAAAGTCGATGATGAAGATGTCGTCCTTGACGATCAGGACCTGGCCGATATGGAAGTCGCC
Source organism: Bradyrhizobium sp. SZCCHNS2022 (assembly GCF_032377575.1). Classification (NCBI taxonomy): domain Bacteria; kingdom Pseudomonadati; phylum Pseudomonadota; class Alphaproteobacteria; order Hyphomicrobiales; family Nitrobacteraceae; genus Bradyrhizobium; species Bradyrhizobium sp. SZCCHNS2022. Next base: position 7,362,296 of record NZ_JAUHHZ010000001.1, read on the forward strand.
ATGGACGCGGATGTCCTGGCCGCCGACATGGTGGGCCAGCGCGCTCAGCCGCTCCGACAACTCGCCGCGGCGAGCGAGCACCTGGTCGGCCAGCCCACGTTCGGGATCCTTGAGCCGGTCGCGGCGCTCGCTCAGACTGCCGAACACCCGGCCGGCCTGGGCCCGCAGCCGATCGATCCAATGATCCAGGCTGTCGGCGGTGGTGGCCTCGGGGGCGAATTCGGCGATGTCGCTGCGTGAGGCCAGTGCGACATGAAGCTCTCCGAGCCGCCGCCCTGCCTGCATCACGTAGCGCAGATAAGGGGTCAGCTCCTCGCTCTGGCGTACGTCTCCACTCGCCGCGAAGACGCGCTGGTCGTCGATGTAGCGGTCGAGATAGGCGGCGCTGACGGTCCAGCCATCGCCCTGATTTTCGACAAAGCCGTGGACGCTGCCGACGGTACGCCGCTCGCCGTCCTGGATCACCTCGACGCTGCCGAGCAGCGGCGGCACGTTGGGGAAGCCGGCGGTCTCGGTGAGGAAGCGGCCGATATCGGTCTCGGGATGGGAGCCGGCTTCGAGCTCACGGTAGATCTTGATGAAGAATTCGTTGTTGACGACCGCCTTGCTGCTGCAGCGGTCGGTCTCGATGACGCGGATCTGCTCTGACTCGCGGATCGGCTTGTCGGGAAACTTCGAGGTCGGCCGGAATTCGAGGCGCAGTCCATTCTCTTCCACCGTCAGCGACTGCGCCAGATTGCGCAGCAGCAGCGCCAGGAAAATGGGGTTGTTGGCGGCATCCAGCAGCGTGCCCTCGCGGGCGCCCTGACGCACGGCGGCGAACGCCTGCGGGTTGTAGCGCTCGCGATCGAAACGGACCCAGTCGATCTGCATCGGCAGCAGATAGCGCAGATCGTCCTTGCGTCCGGCGGCCTTGAAGAAGATCAGCCAGGGCCGGTTGTCGCCGATGTCGCAGAACGGGATGGCCGATGTCAGCGTCGCCTCGATCGCCTCCGGCGCGCGCTCCGGATACCAGCGGGTCCGCGCGAGGTGACCAGGCAGCACGTCGCGCTCGAACAGGCTGCGCGTGCGCGCCAGCGACACCCAGGTCGATCCGAGCGGCACCACCAGCGTCTCGAACTCCGGCACCGCGCGCTGAACGACCGGCTCGGATTTCTCGCGCTCCTTGAGCTGGAACCAGTAGAAGCCGTAGGGCGCGAGCGTGATCATATAGGGAGGCTCGCCGATCGCGGGAAATCGCGAGCGGCCCAGCATCTCGATCGGCACGCGATCCTTGAATGCCGACAGATCGAGCTCGGTGGCCTGCGCCGAGCGCGACAGGTTGGCGACGCAGAGGATGACCTCGTCCTTGTATTGCCGGACATAGGCCAGCACGGAGCGGTTGGCGGGACGGATGAAGGTCATTGTGCCACGGCCGAAGGCCAGCGTCGACTTGCGCACCGAGATCAGCTTCTTGGTGGCGTTGAGCAGCGACGACAGGCTGCGCGATTGCGCCTCGACGTTGACGGCCTCGTAACCATAGACCGGGTCCATGATCATCGGCGCGTACAGCCGCGCCGGGTCGGCCCGCGAGAAGCCGCCGTTGCGATCCGGCGTCCATTGCATCGGCGTGCGCACGCCGTTGCGGTCGCCGAGATAGATGTTGTCGCCCATGCCGATCTCATCGCCATAATAGATGATCGGCGTGCCCGGGAACGACATCAAGAGCGAATTCATCAGCTCGATCTTGCGCCGGTCGTTGTCCATCAGTGGCGCCAGCCGCCGGCGGATGCCGACATTGATGCGCGCGCGCGGATCGTTGGCATAGGTCGACCACAGATAGTCGCGCTCGACGTCGGTCACCATTTCCAGGGTGAGCTCGTCATGGTTGCGCAGGAACAGCGCCCATTGGCAGCTCGCGGGAATGTCCGGCGTCTGGCGCAGGATGTCGGTGATGGGAAAACGATCCTCCTGCGCGATCGCCATGTAGATGCGCGGCATCAGCGGGAAGTGGTAGGCCATGTGGCACTCGTCGCCCTGGCCGAAATATTCCTGCACGTCCTCCGGCCATTGATTGGCCTCGGCGAGCAGCAGCTTGTCCTTGGCGTAATTGTCGAGCTCGACCCGCAGACGCTTGATGATCGCGTGCGTCTCGGGAAGGTTCTCGTTGTTGGTGCCGTCGCGCTCGCAGAGATAAGGAATGGCGTCGAGCCGGAAGCCGTCGACGCCGGCATCGAGCCAGCGCTTCATCACCTGGATGATGGCATTGACGACGCGCGGATTGTCGAAGTTCAAATCCGGCTGGTGCGAGAAGAAGCGGTGCCAGTAGAACTGGCCGGCTTCGGGGTCCCAGGTCCAGTTCGACTTCTCGGTGTCCGTGAAGATGATGCGCGTGCCCGGATATTTCTGGTCGGTGTCGCTCCAGACATACCAGTTGCGCGCGCTGGAGCCGGGCGGGCTGCGCCGTGCGCGCTTGAACCAATGGTGCTGGTCGGAGGTGTGGTTGACGACCAGCTCGGTGATCACGCGCAGGCCGCGCCGCTGCGCCTCCTGGATGAAGCGCTTGAACTCCTTCATCGTCCCGAAGTCGGGATTGATGCTGCCGTAGTCGGCGATATCGTAGCCGTCATCGCGGCCCGGCGAGGGATAGAACGGCAGCAGCCACAGCGCGGTGACGCCGAGATCCTGGAGATAATCGAGCTTCTCGGTGAGACCGGCGAAGTCGCCGATGCCGTCATGGTTGCTGTCGGCAAACGCCTTGACGTGCAACTGGTAGATGATCGCGTCCTTGTACCACAGGCCGTCGCCGTCGGTCTCGGTCTGAAGATTGGGGACATCCAGGGATGACATCAGATTCATGAGGCCCTCACCTAGGAGAGAGGATGAAAAATCGGCTGCGGTCGGAGGCGCGATGCGACGTGTCTCGGCTCCGACAGATGCGGCTCTCCTCAAAAGAGGGCAGAATAGGGGAGAAAGCGTCCCGGAGGGCGACGCTCTCGAACGTGTGCGTAAATTTGTTCACTGTGATGCCATTGACAAGAAATCGGTGTCCCGGTTCGCTAGGAATCGAGACGACTTCATACAAAGCTGCCGGCCCCGGATTTGTTCCCTGAGGAACGAGGGCACGGGCGGCGCGTTAGAGGTCTATCCTCTTGCTGTCCCACAATAATTTACCGACGTGCGTCCCCCGTACGTCCAGATCGCGTGCCGAATGGATCTCTACAGCGAAGCTCACAGTCTCGGAATCCTGACAGAATTCTATGATGGTCAGGGACAGCGCCGCGTCACCGACGAGGCGGCCCTCAAGATTATCGTCGAGGCCTTCCCCAGGCCGACGCCTCACCAGCTCCTGAGCGGCGCGATCGTGATTCGGTCTGCGCAGCCGGCCCGCAGCCGCCTCAGCGAGGCTGCCAAGCTGCCGGTCACCTGGGTCATCAAGCGTGGCGACGCCACGATTGCAGAGGGTGAGACGCGCGACGCCTTGGTCGAATGGCCTCAGGATCTGCCCGTGGGCAGCTATCGCCTGGAGCTCCTGGATGCGTCGTCATGCCGCGAGGAGCTGCCGCTGCTGGTCGCGCCCGACAAGGCGTTCTCGGGCGATTTCGACCGCGTCTGGCTCTTGGCGGTGCAGCTCTACGGCATCAGGTCACGCCGCAACTGGGGCATGGGGGATTTCACCGACCTCGCCGACCTCATCCAGCTATGTGCCGAGCTGGGCGCGGACGGCGTTGGCCTCAATCCGCTGCACGCGCTGTTCGACGACCGGCCCGGCGATTTCAGCCCCTACGCGCCGAACAGCCGGCTGTTTCTCAACGCCCTGTATATCGATGTCGAGCAGGCGCCCGGCTTTGCGAAGGGACCGGACGACAAGCAGCTCGAACCGCTCCGGCAAGCCGAGCTGGTCGATTACAAGGGCGTCGCGGCGCTGAAATGGCCGGCCTTGCGCGCGGCGTTCGACGTCTTCATGTCTGCGCCCGACAGCGCCGAAGTGGCGGAGTTCAAGACCTATCGCGCCGAGCGCGGCGACCTCTTGGCGCGCTTCACCTGTTTCGAGGTGCTGCGGCATCGCTTCGAGAAGCCGTGGTGGGAATGGCCCGAGGAATGGCGGCAGCCCGACGCTGCGCGTTGTGCTGCGCTGCTGAGCGGTCCAGACCGGCGCGAGGCCGACTTCGTGGCCTATGTGCAGTGGCTCGCCGAGCGCCAGTTGCGCCGTTGCAAGGATCTTGCCCATCGGTTGGGCATGAAGGTCGGCCTGTATCTCGATGTCGCCGTCGGCGTCCAATCCGACGGATTCGATGCCTGGAACGAGCAGGGCGCCATTTCGCGCACGCTGTCCGTTGGCGCGCCGCCTGATCCCTTGAACACGGTCGGTCAGAACTGGGGACTGGCGGGCTTCAATGCCCCAGGGCTCGAATTGAAGAACTTCGAGCCGTTTCGCGAGATGATCAGGGCCTCGATGCGTCACGCCGGCGCGATCAGGCTCGACCATGTGCTCGGCCTGAAGCGGCTCTATCTGGTGCCGCATGGTTTTCCGGCCAAGCAGGGCGCCTATGTCCAGATGCCGTTCGATGCGCTGCTCGCCGCCACCGCGATGGAGAGCGTCGCCAACCAGTGCATCGTCATCGGCGAGGATCTCGGCACCGTGCCGGAAGGGTTTCGCGAGCAGATGGCCGATTGGGGGCTGTGGTCCTACAAGGTCATGATCTTCGAGCGCGACGACAACGGGCGCTTCCGCGACGTCGACTCCTACCCGCCCAACGCCCTGGTCACTCTGAACACCCACGATCTCTCGACCTATGCCGGCTGGCGTTCGTTCGGCGACCTCAACACCAAGCGCGGTCTGGCCATCGATCCTGGCGAGAGCGATCAGGATCGCTGGCACGCGCTCGGTCTCTGGGACGAGGTGCTGCGCCACAATGGGATCATCGGCAACGACGTCCATTCCGCGATTGGATTCCTGTCGCGGACGCGGTCGCGGCTGCTGGCGGTCTCGCTCGAGGATCTGCTCGGCGTTGTCGATCAGCCCAACATTCCCGGGACGATCGACGAGCATCCCAACTGGCGCCGCAAGATGCCGATCGGCATCGAGGACATCTCAGGCGCCGCAAATGTCGCGGCGCTGAAGGCCGCGACCGCTGAACGGATCAGCCCGGCCGGCGTTTAAGCAGCGGGGTTCGGGCGGGGGCATTTGCACGCGGATGCCGGATGTCTTGCAGGATCGAAGATTATGCGCTGATCGGTGATTGCGAGACGGCGGCGCTGGTGAGCCGCAACGGATCGATCGACTGGCTGTGCTGGCCGGCGTTCGATTCCGACGCCTGCTTCGCGGCGCTGCTCGGCGATCACAACCATGGCCGCTGGCTCATCGCGCCCCAGGGCAAAGTGACCGCCAGCTCGCGCCGCTATCGTGGCGACAGCCTGATCCTGGAGACCCGGTTCGAGACCGCGGCAGGCACGGTCGAGCTGGTCGATTTCATGCCGCCGCGTGGCAGCGCTTCCGACATCGTCCGGCTGGTTCGCGGCATCAGCGGCAAGGTGGCCCTGCGGATGGACCTGATCATCCGCTTCGGCTTCGGCGTCGAGATCCCCTGGGTGAGGCGGTCGGAGGACCGCACCGCGCTGCTCGCCGTGTGCGGCCCTGACATGACGGTGCTGCACACGCCGGTCGAGACGCGCGGCGAGAACATGACGACGGTGGCGGAGTTCGAGGTCGCGGCCGGCGAGACCGTGCCGTTCGTTCTGACCTATGGTCCATCGCATCTGGCGCCTCCGAAAGCGATCGATCCGGAGCAGGCGCTCCGCGACACCGAAGCGTTCTGGCAGGACTGGTCGCACCGCTGCACCTATCGGGGAGACCATCGTGATCTCGTGATGCGTTCGCTCATCACGCTGAAGGCGCTGACCTACGGCCCGACCGGCGGCATCGTCGCGGCCCCCACCACATCGCTGCCGGAGAAGCTCGGCGGCTGGCGCAATTGGGACTATCGCTTCTGCTGGCTGCGCGACGCGACCTTCACGCTGCTGGCGCTGATGAACTCCGGCTACACCGAAGAGGCGCTGGCCTGGCACAATTGGCTGCTGCGGGCAGCGGCCGGCGCGCCGGCACATATGCAGATCATGTACGGCATCATGGGGCAGCGCCGGTTGACCGAGTGGGAAGCGGAATGGCTTCCGGGGTACGAAGGCGCCCAGCCGGTCCGGATCGGCAACGCAGCCCATGCGCAGCTTCAGCTCGACGTCTATGGCGAGCTGATCGACGCCTTTCACCAGGCACGCATGAGCAGGCTCAAGCTCGATGACGGCACCTGGGGCCTCGAATGCGCGGTGCTCGATCATCTCACCGACGTCTGGGACCAGCCCGACCATGGCATCTGGGAGCGTCGCGGCGACGGCCGTCACTACGTGTTCTCCAAGGTCATGACCTGGGTTGCGTTCGACCGCGCCATCAAGAGCGCCGAGCGCTTCCATCTGAAGGGGCCGCTCGAGCGCTGGCGACGTCTGCGCGAGACCATTCATCGCGACGTCTGCGAGAAGGGCTTCGATTCGGGGCTCGGCAGTTTCGTCGAATCCTACGGGTCTCGGCTGCTCGATGCCAGCCTGCTGCTGCTGCCGGCCGTCGGCTTCCTGCCGTGCTCCGATGCGCGGATTCGCGGCACCATCGCGGCGGTCGAGCGGCACCTGCTCCGCGATGGTTTCGTGCTGCGCCATGATCCGCGCGAGATGTCGTCGGAGGAGCAGCAGCCGATCGAAGGCGCCTTCCTGGCCTGCACGCTGTGGTTGGCCGATGCGCACGTGCTGACCGGCGAACTCGCGAAGGCCGAGATCCTGTTCCAGCGCGTGGTCGACATCGCCAATGACGTCGGACTGATTGCCGAGGAATATGACATCGAAGCGCGCCGGCAGACCGGCAATTTTCCTCAGGCATTGACACATATTGCGCTGATCAACACGGCGCAGAATCTCAGCGGTGCCAAGCGGGCGAGCGACAAGCCGGCCAAGCAGCGGTCGGAGTCATGAGCCCGGAGCCCGATTTCCGGGGCAGCTAACCTTGCGCGTTCTCGGCCAGGATCATCTCCATGGCGTTGGCGAAGCCTTCGTCCTGATTCGACGTGGTGATGCGCCTGGCTTTGCTCTTGACGTCGTCACTGGCATTGCCCATGGCGATCGAGAGGCCGCTGACATCGAACATCGCGACGTCGTTATGCATGTCGCCGATGGTCGCGACCTGGTCGAGCGGGATGCCGAGGTGCTGCGCCATCGCCGTGACGAACGTTCCCTTGTTGCGGCCGGGCGGGGTGATGTCGAGATAATAGCTCTGCGAGCGGACGGCAGTCGCCTCCGTCCCCAGCAGCTCGCGCATCTCGCTCTCGCAGCGGGCCAGCAGCTCGAAATCGCGGCTGGCGCCGACGATCTTGCAGGCGCTGGAGAGATAGGGAGTGAAATCATCGATGATGGTCGGGTCGGCGCGGATCGCGCGCTGCTCGTTGGGCACGTAGTCGCCGTCCGGATTGCGCGTCAGCCACGCATCGCTCGTGAACACCCAGATGTCGATGGCGCGCTGGTGCAGAAGATCGATGCAGCGCTCGGCGGCCCCGGCCGGAATGAGGCTCTGCTCCAGCGGCTGCATGTCGGGACCGATGATCGAGCTGCCGTTGAACGGGCCGACCGGCAGGTCGATCTGCAATGGCGCGATCAGGAATCCCATGCCGATCGCCGGCCGGCTGGATGTGATGGTGAAGGCGATGCCCGCCTCGCGGAGCTGGCGCGCCGCCTTTGCAGCCCGCTCGGTCAGCACCTTGTCCTTGGTCAGGAGCGTGCCGTCGACATCGGACACGACGAGAGCAATGTGGGTCATGAGACCTTCCAATCGCAGTCAGGCGCGGCCCTGACCGATGCGCAGTCGTTGCAGGATGCCGTCCACGATCGCCTCCACTGGGGCATCGACTGATACCGTGACGGGATGTTCGTCACCCCCCGGCGGCTCCAGCGTGGCGAACTGGCTGTCGAGCAGGCCGGTCGGCATGAAGTGACCCTTGCGGTGACGCATCCGGTCGGCGATCAGGTTCTGGCTGCCCTCGAGATAGACGATGCGGACGTCGTCCCGATTGCCGGCCAGGATATCGCGATAAACCTTCTTGAGGGCCGAGCACGCGATGATGATGCGTTCGCCGTTCGCGCGGCATCGTGCAATCTCATCGGCGATTGCCTGAAGCCACGGCCAGCGATCCTCGTCGGTGAGCGGGTGGCCCGCACTCATCTTGGCGACGTTGGCCGGCGGATGGAAGCTGTCACCGTCCTCGAAGCGCCACCCGAGGCGCTGCGCCAGAGCTTCGCCGATCGTGCTCTTGCCCGAGCCGGCCACGCCCATGATGATGAGCGCCTGCGGCAGCTCCGGCGGCGATCGATCCAATGAGGTCTCCGGCCACGCCGCGGCGTCGATCAGAAATGTCGTGTGATGGTCCGAGCGGGCGCGATGGGCGGGCAGGTTCTCGCCCGCCAGCACCCGCGTCAAGATCGCGCGCTTGTCCGGACCGGCCACTTCGAACAGCAAGGTTCGGCAGGAGCCGAGGGCAGGCAGGGTCAGACTGACCCTGGAAACGAACGGCGCTACGTTGGCCTTGTCGACGCCGACGACCCAGCGATCACTGACATTGACGGCCGGGAAGCCTGGAAACAGCGAGGCGACGTGGCCATCGGGGCCGATGCCGAGCAGCACCAGATCGAACAGCGGCCGTGCCGCATCGAGCTTGTCGGCGCCGTAGAACGCCATCAGCTCGCGCTCATAGGCATGCGCTGCAGCCTCGGGCGTGGCCGTGTCGGTCGGGATCGGATGAATGTTCGCTGGTGGTGCGCAGGCATCGAGGAACGCGTGGCGAGCCATCGTCATGTTGTGCAGCGGGTCGCCGGGGGGAACGAAGCGTTCGTCGCCGATGAACCAGTGCACGCGCGGCCATGGGATGCGCGCGCGGCAGGCGTCCGTCGCCAGCAGCTCGTAGAGCTGCTTCGGGCTGGACCCGCCGGCCAGGCAGACCGCGATCCGGCCGGGGTTGAGCGCGATCTGTGCGATGAGGCGATCGGCTGCCGCCTGCGCCATCGCCGCCTTGTCGGCGACGCGGACCAACGCGGGAGAGGCGGTCGCCATGGTTCAGGCCAGCTTTCGCCAGCTGCGGCCATCGCGCGCGAGCAGATCGGCGGCCGCCGTGGGGCCTTCGCTGCCGGCTTCATACGAATGCAGGCCGTCGCGGCCGGCCTTCTTCCAGGCCTCGATGAACGGCTCCACCGCCTTCCACCCGGCCTCGACGCTGTCGGCACGCTGGAACAGGATGTTGTCGCCGATCATGCAGTCATAGATCAGAGTCTCGTAGCCGGTGGCCGGCTCGGCCTGGAAATAGTCCTTGTAGTTGAACTTCATCTGCACACCGTCGGTACGGATGGTCGGCCCTGGAATCTTGGTGTTGAACTGCAATGTGATGCTCTGGGTCGGCTCGATGCCGATCACGAGATAGTTCTCCGCCAGCGTATCGATCGGCGTGCAGCTGAACATCGCGAACGGCGCCTGGCGGAACTTGATCGCGACCTCGGTGCGCTTGGCGCCGAGGGCCTTGCCGGTGCGGAGGTAGAACGGCACGCCGGCCCAGCGCCAATTGTCGATGGTGAGCTTCAGCGCCGCATAGGTTTCGGTGGGGCTATCGGGCCGAACATCCTTGGTCTTGCGGTAGTCGGACAGCTCGGTGCCGCCGATCTGGCCCGCCTTGTATTGGCCGCGGACGGAATTCAGCAGCGCTTCCTGTTCGGTGAGCGGCTGGATGGCCGAGAGCACCTCTGCCTTTTCGGAGCGGACGGTATGCGCATCGAAACGCGCAGGCGGCTCCATCGCCACCAGCGACAGCAGCTGAAACAGATGGTTCGGCACCATGTCGCGCAGCGCACCGGTCGCGTCATAGAAGCTGCCGCGCGTTCCCACCCCGAGCTTCTCCTCGACCGTGATCTGGACATGGTCGATGTGATGCCTGTTCCAGATCGGCTCGAACATGCCGTTCGCGAAGCGCAGCACCAGGATGTTCTGCACCGTCTCTTTGCCGAGGTAGTGATCGATGCGGTAGATCTGGTGCTCGGTCACGAGCTCCAGCAACTGGTCGTTCAGCTTCTTGGCCGAAGCGAGATCGGTGCCGAATGGCTTTTCGACTACGAGCCGGCGCCACGCCTTGCCGTCCTCCTTCAGCAACCCGACGCGTCCGAGCTGCTGGGCGATCGGCGCAAAGGCACTCGGCGGCGTCGCCAGATAGAACAGCCGGTTGCCATGCGTCTCACGCGCAGCCTCGAGCTTCTCGAGCCGCGCCTTCAGCTGATCGAAGCTGTCCGGCTCCTTCGGATCGGCCTCGACCGCGGTCACGCAGTGCAGCAGGCGCTGGGCGATCTCGTCCTCGACGGGGCGGGTCGCGTATTTGCGCAAGCCTTCCATCAGATTGTCGCGCAGCTGCTCGCTCGACATGCCCTTGCGCGCGATGCCGACGATGCAGAACCGATCCGGCAGCAGATGATTGGCGGCGAGATTGTAGAGCGACGGCAGGACGAGGCGGTGCGTGAGATCGCCGGTCACTCCGAAGATGACGAAGGCGCAGGCGTCGGGCTTCTGATGTTGCGGCTGGCGGGGATGTGTCACGCGCGGTCGGCCCTATTGTTATCCTTGGGCTTGACGATCTCGGGCGCGCTCTGGCGCGCGGGATCAGGATGCTGCTCCGGCTCCTTGTGGCCGCCGAAGCCCTCGCGCATGGCCGACAGGATCTTTTCCGCGAAAGTGTGCTCCTGGCGCGAGCGGAAGCGCGCAAACAAAGCGGCCGTCAGCACTTCCGCCGGCACGGCCTCATCGATCGCGGCATTGATGGTCCAGCGGCCCTCGCCGGAATCCTCGACATAGCCGGAGTACTTCTCGAGTGCCGGCTGACGCGCCAGTGCGCTCGCGGTGAGGTCGAGCAGCCAGGACGGAATGACGCTGCCCCGGCGCCAGACCTCGGCGATGTCGGCGAGATCGAAATCGAACCGGTGCGCTTCTGGCAGCACCTCGCTGTTGGCATTGCGCAGGATGTCGAAGCCTTCGGCGTAGGCCTGCATCAGACCATACTCGATGCCGTTGTGGATCATCTTGACGAAATGTCCGGCGCCGGTGGGGCCGGCGTGGATGTAGCCCTGCTCGACGCGCGGGTCGCGGCTATCACGACCCGGCGTGCGCGGAATATCGCCGATCCCCGGTGCGAGCGTCGCGAAGATCGGATCAAGCCGGTCTACGACGGCCTTGTCGCCTCCGATCATCATGCAGTAGCCGCGGTCGAGGCCCCAGACGCCGCCGGAGGTGCCGACATCGACATAGTGCAGCCCGCGCTCTCGGAGTGCCTTGCCGCGGCGGACGTCGTCCTGCCAAAAACTGTTGCCACCATCGATGATGACGTCATCAGCCGACATCAGCTTGGTCAGTTGTTCAACGGTGGCTTCCGTAATCTTGCCGGCCGGCAGCATGATCCAGGCGTGCCGCGGCGTGGCAAGCTTGCTGACGAACTCCTCCAGGCTCGCGGCGCCGGTCGCGCCTTCCGAGACAAGGGCCGCGACGGCCTTCGTGTCGCGATCATAGACGACGCAGGAATGTCCCGCGCGCATCAGGCGGCGCACGATGTTGCCGCCCATCCGCCCGAGACCGATCATTCCCAATTGCATGACGAGCCCTTCCTAGCTCAGCGCTTCGGTGAGCGCGCCGTCGAGCATCTTCAGGCCCGATTTCAGGTTGCCCTTGAGATGAACCCGCAGCGCCCGCCGGCCGCGCTCGGTGAGCACGTCGAAATCGCCGCGCGCCTGCGCCGCCTTGATGACTCCGAAGCTGGCCTTCTGACCGGGTATCGTCAGGTCCTGCCCCTCGTCGGCGGTGATCTGGAGAAACACACCGCTGTCCGGCCCGCCTTTGTAGGCTTGGCCGGTCGAATGCAGAAAGCGCGGGCCGAACTCGGCACATGTCGCGAGATGCTTGGTGTCTCGCAGCTTCACGCGCATCCGCTGCAGCGCCTCGGTGTTCGCGCCATTGTGCTCGATGTAGCCGAGCAGCGCGATGTAGTCGCCGTCGCCGGCGCGGCGGAGATGCGCCTTCAGCCAGGAGGCGAGGGTGCCGTCGGCGCCATGCTCGCGCAGGCTCTCGGCATTGTGCGCGTCGGTGTAGAGCTCGCAGCCCTTGATGGCGACGACGGGCTCTTCCGCGGGAAGCGCGCCGCTCTGCTCGAACGCGGCCGTCAGCTCCCGGGTCTTGATCTTGGCGGATTCGACGTCAGGCTGGTCGAACGGGTTGATGCCCAGCACGGCGCCGGCCACGGCAGTGGCGATCTCGAAGCGGAAGAACTCCTGCCCGAGCTGGTCGATCGATCCCATCACGATGCGCACGACGGGATGACCGGCGTCCTCCAGAGCGGCGAGCTTCGTCGCGTGACCGGGATCATCATCGCCCTCGACCTTGATGTCGATGAAGAAGCGGTCGTTGCCATAGACCTCGGGCGAGGCGATCGGCTCGCCGTCGATCGGGATCAGGCCCTTGCCTTCCTTGCCGGTGGACTCCGCGATCAGCTGCTCGGCCCAGGCGCCGAAATCGGCGACCTTGGGTGAGGCGAAAATGGTCACCTTGTCACGGCCATCGAGACCGGCGAGACCCATGGCGAGCCCGAGCTGCACGCCCGGATTCTGCAACGGCGGCACGTCGGGGCCGCAGGACCGCACCATCGACAGCGCCTGCGTGACCAGCTTGCGCACATCGATGCCGGCGGTTGCGGCCGGCACCAGGCCGAAGGGCGACAGCACCGAGTAGCGGCCGCCGATGCTCGGCTCGCCGTGGAAGATGCGCGCAAATCCCTGCGCCTTGGCCGCCTTCTCCAGCGACGAGCCGGGATCGGTGACGGCAATGAACCGATGGCCGGCCTTCTTGGCCCCGATCGCCTCGCTCACGCGGGCGAAGAAATAGTCCTTCATCGCGTTCGGCTCGGTGGTGCCGCCCGATTTCGAGGAGACGATGAACACCGTGTTCGCAACGTCGATCTTCTTCTCCATCGCGCGCACCTGGGCCGGGTCCGTGGAGTCGAGCACGTGCAGCCGGGGGAAGCCGGCCTTGCGCGGGAAGGTCTTGGCGAGCACCTCCGGACCGAGGCTGGAGCCGCCCATGCCGAGCACGACGGCGTCTGAGAATTTCTGTCCCTTCACGCGCTGGGCGTAGTCCTCGTAGTCGGCAAGGTCGGCCTTCTCGGCGCTGGTCAGCCAGCCCAGCCATTTGTGCTCGTCGCGGCCGGTCCAGACGCTTGCATCCTTGTGCCAGAGGCGGCGGATCTTGGCGGCCTTGCGCCAATCCTCGGTAGCGGCCTGCACTTTCTTCTCGAGGTCAGCAGCAACCACGATCGACTGCTGCCCAAGTCCGGCGCCCAAAACCACCGCGCGCTTATGTGCGACCGCGCCATACAGCTTGTCGGCGGCATCGGCGAACTGCTTGACGCCATCGACCACGAGGTCGGCGGTGATCTCGTCGAGCGAGATGCCGGTTTTCGCCAGCTCCTCGAGCGCCGCGTTCGCGGCGTCGACGTTCTCCTCCAGGCTGTCGCGCACCTCGCCGTGGTCGCGGAATGCGTCCAGCGTCGCTGGCGGCACGGTGTTGACGGTGTTGGGGCCGATCAACTCCTCGACATAGAGGACGTCCCTGTAATCCTTGTTCTTGGTGCCGGTGGAGGCCCACAGCAGGCGCTGCGGTTTGGCGCCCTTGGCCGCCAACCGCTCCCAGCGCTCGCCCGAGAACAGCCGCTTGTAATCCTGATAGGCCATCTTGGCGTTGGCGATGGCGATCTTGCCCTTCAGCGCGGCCAGCCGCTCCTTCTCGGTGGGGTCGTTCGCCTGGGCAATCTTCTCGTCGAGCTGCTTGTCGACGACGCTGTCGATGCGGCTGACGAAGAACGAGGCGACGCTCGCGACATGCGAGGGATCGCCGCCGTGGGCGACGTGAGCCTCCAAGCCGGCGAGATAGGCTTCGGCAACCTGCCGATAGACGTTTTGCGAGAACAGCAGCGTGATGTTGACGCTGATTCCCCTGGAGATCAGGTGCTGGATGGCCGGAAGGCAGGCGTCCGTCGCCGGCACTTTGATCATCAGATTTTCGCGGTCGACCGCCTTCCAGAGCTGCTCGGCTTCGGCAATCGTCCCCTCGGCGTCCATCGCCAGATAGGGCGAGACTTCGAGGCTGACGAATCCGTCATTGCCGTCGAAACTGTCATAAACCGGCCGGAGCACGTCGGCGGCGTTCTGGATGTCCTCGACCGCCACGGCTTCGAACAACTGCGTCGGTGAGCGGTCGCCGCCCTTCAACGCTTTGGCGATGGGCGTGTCATATTCGTCCGAACTGCCGATCGCCTTCTCGAAGATGGCGGGATTGGAGGTGACGCCCTTGACGCCGTCCTCCTCGATCAGCCGCTTCAGGTCACCCTTGGCGACGAAGCCGCGAGCGAGGAAGTCGAGCCAGACCGCCTGGCCATGTCGTTCGAGTTTCTTGACCGGATTCATGATGCCTATCTATGTGCTCTGGCTTGCTTTTTTGGGTTCCGGGCAGAACCGGCCCGGCCCCGGACGAAACTATGCGTCAGCCGTTCGGATAACGCCATTCATATTGGATTGATCCTCGTTGAATCCCAAGCGCTTCCTGCGGGCTTCCAAAGCCTTCCAGCGCGCCCGATCCCGTGCGAGCGCAGTCGAAGATTGCCCCGGCGGCAGCGCGGCGATGTCTTGGCTGAGACGGCTCCTGACTGGCCGGGCGATCGTGTCACGTGATTCGAACGGCTGGCGCCGTCGTCATCGGACAGGGCGCCGCCGAACGACGCTCATCCGTTCCATTTCGCTCAAATGAGAGATGATCGCACCATGGCTCCACTCGCCGATGCCCGCGCGAGCAGAGGCCGTCAATATGCGCGCGAATATGTTGGGCGGATGAAGGGGCGCGTCCTTGCAGAGCGAAAAGCAGCGCACATCTGTCTCAGTGAGATGCCTTCATCCTTGCCGGATAGCAGCGAGTGCGCGCTTAGATCACAGCATGACCACGCTGCTGGCCCTCCTTGCGAATGTCTCCGGTCGCATGTGACGCGCACACCACGCCACAATCGTTCCGGCGCGCGGTCGTTGCGGAGGAGAGCTTCGTTCATTTGTGGTTCACCTGCGTCGCCGACACTGCTTCGGGCGTGTCGGAGCTCCGCTTCACGTGGCTTCACAACAGCTTGTGCGGCGCAGGGAGACTACGGTGCCGGGGTATTGCGGATGTTGCGAAGCAGAGACAATGGGGTACAAATGAAGGGAGTCAGCCTGCTTTTGCCGAACTATTGAGCGAAGTGCATGTTGATAGGGCATATGCTGCATGCGCTTTGCGTTGCGAAAGAGGACCAAGAGGGTGCCCAATGGGGGCTAGCGCGCTTCACTCTGAATCGGTTCGAGATCAGTAGGAACGTACTTTGATCTCGGCCCGTTGCAGCGGTGCGGCGGAACCTACGTGGAGAGGGATCATGTACAACGATTCGTTGTTCAACGCGTTCGCGAGGTCGTTCGAGGCACGCAGCCAGACCGACATGTCGATGCAGGAATATCTTGAATCGTGTCGAACCGACCCGATGCGATACGCGAACGCCGCTGAGCGACTACTAGCTGCGATCGGTGAGCCTCAGATGATAGACACGGCCAAGGACCCACGCCTTGGCCGTATTTTTTTGAACCGGACGGTTCGCCTGTATCCGGCCTTTGCCGGCTTCTACGGCATGGAAGATACGATCGAGCGCATCGTCGGCTTCTTCCGCCATGCCGCGCAGGGGCTCGAAGAGCGCAAGCAGATCCTCTATCTGCTCGGACCCGTCGGCGGCGGCAAGTCGTCGCTCGCCGAGCGACTGAAGCAGTTGATGGAAACGCATCCGATCTACGTGCTCAAAGCCGGCGATGAGCTGAGCCCCGTGTTCGAATCGCCGCTCAGCCTGTTCGATCCCGACACGCTCGGTCCGATGCTCGAGGAGAAATACGGCATTCCCCGCCGCCGTCTGTCCGGCCTGATGAGCCCGTGGTGCTACAAGCGGCTGGAAGCCTTCGGCGGCGACATCTCGCAATTCCGCGTCGCCAAGATCCAGCCGTCGCGGCTGCGCCAGATCGGCATCGCCAAGACCGAGCCGGGTGACGAGAACAACCAGGACATCTCCTCGCTGGTCGGCAAGGTCGACATCCGCAAGCTCGAGACCTACGCGCAGAACGATCCGGATGCGTACAGCTATTCGGGCGGCCTCAACCGCGCCAACCAGGGCATTCTCGAATTCGTCGAAATGTTCAAGGCGCCGATCAAGATGCTGCACCCGCTGCTGACGGCGACGCAGGAAGGCAACTATATCGGCACCGAGAACATCGGTGCGATTCCCTATAATGGCGTGATCCTCGCCCACTCCAACGAGGCGGAGTGGCAGAGCTTCAAGACCAACAAGAACAACGAGGCCTTCATCGACCGCATCTGCGTCATCAAGGTGCCGTACTGCCTGCGCGTCACCGAGGAGCGAAAGATCTACGAGAAACTGATCCAGGGCTCCGAGCTCGCCACCGCCCCCTGCGCGCCGGCGACGCTGGAGACATTGGCTCGTTTCTCGGTCATGTCGCGGCTCCGCAAGCACGAAAACTCGACGCTCTATGCCAAGATGCGGATCTATGACGGCGAGAGCCTGAAGGAGTCCGATCCGAAGGCCCGCAGCGTCCAGGAATATCGCGATGCCGCCGGCGTCGACGAGGGCATGGACGGCATCTCGACCCGCTTTGCGTTCAAGGTGCTGGCCGCGACCTACAACCACGACACGTCGGAAGTCTCCGCCGACGCGGTTCACCTGATGTACGTGCTGGAGCAGTCGATCAAGCGCGAGCAGCTGCCGGAGGAGGTCGAGAAGCGCTATCTCGAGTTCATCAAGGCCGACCTCGCGCCGCGCTATGCCGAGTTCATCGGCCACGAGATCCAGAAGGCCTATCTGGAATCCTACTCCGATTATGGCCAGAACCTGTTCGATCGCTACGTCGACTATGCCGACGCCTGGATCGAGGATCAGGACTTCAAGGATCCCGATACGGGACAGCTGCTCAATCGCGAGCTGTTGAACCAGGAGCTGACCAAGATCGAGAAGCCGGCAGGGATCGCCAACCCGAAGGACTTCCGCAACGAGGTTGTCAAGTTCTCGCTGCGGTCCCGGGCCCAGAACGGCGGAAAAAATCCATCCTGGACCTCCTACGAAAAGATCCGCGAAGTGATCGAAAAGAGGATATTCTCGCAAGTCGAGGATCTGCTTCCGGTCATCTCGTTCGGCAGCAAGAAGGACGGCGAGACCGAGAAGAAGCACGACGACTTCGTCGCGCGCATGGTCGAACGCGGCTACACCGAGCGGCAGGTCCGCCGGCTGGTCGAATGGTACATGCGCGTGAAGCAGGCGGGTTGATCGTGGTCCGGCGCCGGTGTTCACTGCATGAGCTGCAGGCCATCGGACGAGCGCCGGCGCCCGGACTGCGGTCGATGCGGAACGGTCGGCGCTGAGCTGCAAGGCGAAGCGTCGAGCAGGCGGATGATGCTGATGCGGTGCCGGATCCGACACCGTATTGCGCATCGCGGCGGGGGAGAGCAGGAGTCGAAGCCGCTGCAGCAGGAGGCGTATGGAACGTGGTCATGCACATCATTGATCGGCGCCTGAATCCGGGCGGCAAAAGTCTGGAAAACCGCCAGCGATTTTTGCGCCGCGCCAAGGCCCTGGTTCAGGGAGCGGTCAAGAAGACCTCGCAGGACCGCGACATCAAGGACGTGCTGGAGGGCGGCGAGGTCTCGATCCCGCTCGACGGCATGGACGAGCCGCGCCTTCGCCGCGAGGGCGGCACCCGCGACATGGTGTTGCCGGGCAACAAGAAGTTCGTCGAGGGCGACATCCTGCCGCGCTCCGGTGACGGCAGCGGCCGCAAGTCGGGGCCGGGGCAGGGCGACAGCGAGGATGCGTTCCGCTTCGTGCTCAGCAAGGAAGAATTCGTCAACCTGTTTCTCGACGATCTCGAGCTGCCCGATCTCGCCAAGCGAAAGTTTGCCGAGGCCGAGAGCGAAGGGCTGGTGCGCGCGGGCTATTCGACATCGGGCTCACCGGCCAACATTTCGATCAGCCGTACGGTGACCCGCGCGCTCGCCCGCCGCGTCGCGCTGCGCCGGCCGCGGCCCGAGGCGATTGCCGAGCTCGAAGCCCAGATGGAGCAGGAGACCGACGAGGAGAAGAAGGCCGCGCTCGCGGCCGAGCTCGAAGCGTTGAAGGCGAAGGCCAAGCGCATTCCCTTCATCGATCCGATCGACATTCGCTATCGCCGCTTCGAGGCGGTGCCGAAGCCGATTGCGCAGGCGGTGATGTTCTGCCTGATGGACGTCTCCGGCTCGATGTCCGAGCACATGAAGGACCTCGCCAAGCGGTTCTACATGCTGCTCTACGTCTTCCTGACGCGGCGCTACCGCCATGTCGAGATCGTGTTCATCCGTCACACCGACCGCGCCGAGGAGGTCGATGAGCAGACCTTCTTCTACGGCCCGGCGTCCGGAGGCACCCTGGTGTCGAGCGCCCTGCAATGCATGCACGACATCGTCCGCTCGCGCTTCCGCCCGTCGGACTGGAACATCTATGCGGCGCAGGCCTCGGACGGCGACAACGCAACCTCGGATTCGGAGAACGTCGCGCGGCTCTTGACCGACAACATCCTGCCGGTCTCGCAGTTCTTCGCCTATCTCGAAGTCGGCGAATCCGGAACCTATTCGTTCGAGATGCCCGATTCGGCGCTGTGGTCGCTCTATGAGCGGCTGCGCGCCAATGGCGAGCCGTTGTCGATGCGCAAGGTGCGCGATCGCAGCGAGATCTTCCCGGTCTTTCACGATCTGTTTCAGCGTCGCGGCACGACGCAGGAGAGGGCCGCGTCATGAGTGGGCTTCTGTTCGAAGGCGCAGACTGGAACTTTCTCACTTTGCAGCGCATCCACGATGCCTGCGAGACCGTGGCGCACAAGGAGCTCGGGCTCGACACCTATCCCAACCAGATCGAGGTGATCACCGCCGAGCAGATGCTCGACGCGTATTCCTCGGTCGGCATGCCCCTGTTCTACAAGCACTGGTCGTTCGGCAAGCATTTCGCCTATCACGAGGCCTCGTACCGCAAGGGCCTGATGGGCCTCGCCTATGAGATCGTGATCAACTCCTCGCCGTGCATCTCCTACCTGATGGAGGAGAACACGGCGACGATGCAGACGCTGGTGATCGCGCACGCGGCGTTTGGCCACAACCACTTCTTCAAGAACAACTACCTGTTCAAGCAGTGGACCGATGCCGACGGCATCCTGGACTATCTCGACTTTGCCCGCGGCTACATCGCGCAATGCGAGGATCGGTTCGGCCGGCTGGCGGTCGAGCACACGCTCGATGCCGCGCATGCGCTGATGTCGCACGGCGTCGACCGCTATCCCGGCAAGAAGAAGCTCGACTTCCGCGAGGAGGAGAAGCGCGCCGGCAAGCGCCGGCTCTACGAAGAGGAGCAGTTCAACGATCTCTGGCGCACGGTGCCTACAGGGCCGGCCAAGACCAGCGCGGTGCTGAATGTCGAGCGCCGCCGCGCGCTGCTCGGCCTGCCGCAGGAGAATCTGCTCTATTTCCTGGAGAAATCAGCGCCGCGGCTGGCGCCCTGGCAGCGCGAATTGCTGCGCATCGTCCGCCACATCGCGCAGTATTTCTATCCCCAGGGCCAGACAAAGGTGATGAACGAGGGCACGGCGACCTACGTGCACTACCGTATCATGAGTCGCCTGCACCAGGAGGGGCGTCTCACCGACGGCAATTTCCTGGAATTCCTGCAGTCGCATACCAACGTCGTGTTCCAGCCGGAGTTCGACGATCCGCGCTTCTCCGGCTTCAATCCTTACGCGCTCGGCTTTGCGATCATGCAGGACATCGAGCGCATCGTGAAGGACCCGACCGAAGAGGATCGCGAGTGGTTTCCGGACATCGCCGGCACTGGCGACGAGATGGCGGTGCTGCGTGACGTCTGGGCCAATTATCGCGACGAAAGCTTCATCAGCCAGTTCCTGAGCCCGGCGCTGATCCGGCAGCTTCGGCTGTTCCATCTGCATGACGATCCGGCCGAGCGCGCCGGCATCCTGGTCGACGCCATCCATGATGAGCGCGGCTATCGCCGCATTCGCCGCGAACTGTCGAAGCAATATGACGTCGGCTACATCGATCCCAACATCGAGGTGGTCGACGTCGACCTCGCGGGCGACCGCCGCCTGATGCTGCGGCATACGGTGGTGAAGGGCGCGCAGCTCAGCGAGACCGACACCAAGCGCGTGCTGCAGCATCTCGCCGATCTCTGGAGCTATGACGTGTCGCTGGTCGAGGTCGACGCCGCCACCGACAAGGTGCTGAAGGAGTATGTGCTCAATCCCCGGATACAACCGGCGGCCGCGTAGCGCGGCCGCCATGCCCTGAGCGACGTCAGATTTCCGCGAAGATCTCCAGCAGGTTGCCGTCGGGATCCCTGAAGAACAGCGTCCGATGGCCGAAGGGCTGGTCCCTCGGCGGCTCGAGGAGCGCGACGCCCTTCGCGGTCAACTCGGCCGCGCAGCGGTCGACGTCGTCGCGTCCGACCTTGAAGGCGAGCTGAAGCGCCGCGCTTCCCGGCGGGGTCGGCTGGTCCGATCTCAGCCGCTGCGGCCGAGCGAGCGCGAGCGTGTTGGAGCCGACCTGGAATTCGATCCACCCCTGCGACAGTTCCCGGAGCAGCGGGAAGCCCAGGACCTCCTGGTAGAACTGCCGCATGACGTCCCAGTCGCGGGCGAGGATCACCGTGTAGTCGATGGCGCGAATGGCGCGAAATGCTGACGCCGTCTTTACATCATTGGTCATGATCTCTCCCTCCCGGCCGGCCCCAGCGAGCTTTTCCATCCCGCGTCGAGTGGCGCAAGGCTGATGAGCCCGCTATTGTGCCCGCCATGGGCCGGGTGGTTGCAGCCGGCCGTTGCGGACGATGATCAAGGCTCGGGCATAAGGCGCGTGGTTGGAGCAAAGGAGACGGCGGCAACGGATCGGCGGGACCGGTTCATTCCGATACGCAAGTCCGACGTCCTGGACGCCGTCATTTCGCATGGCGGCCTGGATGAGGCCCAGGCGGCCGACCTGCGCCATTTGGCGCACATGCTCGGCGCCATCCTGCACCACGAATATTTCGACGAGCTCGATCGGCTGCGCGACGTCTATTTCGACTTCGATCCCGAGGTCCCCGCCAGCCGCCATCGCACCGCCCAGGAGCTCGACACCGCCTATTGCAACCTCACCGACGAATTCGTCCGGGTGCTGGGCGAAGCCAATTTCATCGAGATCAGCCACGATGAGATCGAGCGCGCCTTCGCCGAGCACGCGCTTGTCAGGGTCAAGCTGAGGGCGCCGGTCTCCGACTTTCGCGCCGTCCGCATGTTCCGGCGGGGCACGCATCAAGAGACCATCGAGGTGCCCATGCTCTATGGCCTGCGGCGGCGCAAGCAGGACATCGAGGTCTATGACGACATCATCCTGATGGTCGCGACCCGGCCCGACGAGCCCACGAAGAAGAAGCGCAAGACCGCCGCCTGGCGCGGCCGCAACAAGATCCGCGGCGGGGCGGTGCTGTTCAAATATTTCCGCCACATCGCGCGCTTCGATCTCGAAGCGCTGCTGCCGAACGTCCGCGTCGTCATGGGCCTGCGCGAGCAGCTCACGCTCGGGGTGCCGGCGCTGGTCGGCGGCGTGCCGATCCTGCTCAAGCTGGCATCGACGCTTACGGTGCTGTTCATCGTCGCCGGCTTCTATCTCGGCCTCAGCGGCACCGTGCACGACAACGACACCGAGCAGGCGCTGGCGGCATTGTCCGGCCTGTTCGCGCTCGGCGCCTTCATCCTGCGGCAATGGGGCAATTTCCACCGCCAGTCGCTGATTCATCAGAAGCAGGTCACGGACAACATCTACTTCCGCAACGTCAACAACAATTCCGGCATCTTCAACTACCTGATCGGCGAGGCCGAGGACCAGGACTGGAAGGAGGCCGTGCTGGCCTATGGCGGGCTGCTGCTGGCATCGGTGCCGCTCAGCCGGGCGGCACTGGGGAGCCATGTCGAGGAATTATTGCAGCAGATGTTCGGACTGGGGCGGGCGTTCAATATCGATGAGGCGTTGATCAGGCTGCGCGAGTTCGGGCTCGTGAGTGGTGATGACGAGTCGCTGTCGGCGCTGCCGCTGCCGGAAGCGATCGCGCAGCTCGACCGCGTGTGGGCGAATGCGCTGCGGGCGTAGTCTCGCTCATCATGCGCAGCCTGCTGGTGAAGAACTTCGGCGGCTTGCTTCTCTTGCCCCAGCAAATGCTCTTCACCCTCACCCTGAGGAGCCCGCCGCAGGCGGGCGTCTCGAAGGGCGAGGCCACAGCTCGGGCCTCGCCCTTCGAGACGCGTCGCAAGGGCGACGCTCCTCACCGTGAGGGGGGCGCACCGAGGACGGCGCTGCACTTGCCCCCCGAGGATTGTGTTCACGCGGGGTGAGCAGCCAAGCGTGATGTGTCCAAGCAGGGCTTTCCTGTGCTAACGCAGGCTCGCATTGATCTTGTCGAGCACGCTCTGCCCCGGGCACAGATCCGCCGCCTCCAGCCGGTTCAACGGCCGCTCCACCGTGTTGAGGTGGCTGTGCAGGTCATCCGCTTCGGGATCGACATACAGCAGCCCGGTCACGATCTGCCCTTGCGCCGCATGCTTCTGCAGGAAGGTCATCGCGCCGAGCCGGTCGTGCGGATCGTAGTCGGCGTCGAGCTTGCGCAGCGCCAGGCGCGACCCGTCATGCTGCTCGACGATCTGCACCGTGCCGGGATCCTGGTCGATCTCGATCGGGTCGCGTCCGGTCAGCACGTCGAGCCGGTTGACGGCGTCATTGTGCTCGCGGACATAATCGAAGCTCTTGGTCGAGCCGGCGTGATTGTTGAAGGCGATGCACGGGCTGATCACGTCGATGAAGGCGGCGCCCTTGTGCCGGATCGCGCCTTCGATGATCGGCACCAGCTGCTTCTTGTCGCCGGAGAACGAGCGCGCGACGTAGGTCGCGCCCAGTTGCAGCGCGATGCCGACCAGGTCGATCGGGTTGTCCGTGTTGGTGACGCCCTTCTTCGACTTCGAGCCGCGGTCGGCGGTCGCTGAGAACTGGCCCTTGGTCAGGCCATAGACGCCGTTGTTCTCGACGATATAGGTCATGTTCACGCCGCGCCGGATCGCATGCGCGAACTGGCCGAAGCCGATCGAGGCGGAATCGCCGTCGCCGGAGACGCCGAGATAGATCAGCTCGCGGTTGGCGAGGTTGGCGCCGGTCAGCACCGAGGGCATGCGGCCGTGCACGGTGTTGAAGCCGTGCGAATTGCCGAGAAAATAGTCTGGCGTCTTCGACGAGCAGCCGATGCCGGAGATCTTGGCCACCCGATGCGGCTCGATCGACAGCTCGAAGCAGGCCTCGATGATCGACGCCGTGATCGAGTCGTGGCCGCAGCCGGCGCACAAGGTCGAGATCTTGCCTTCGTAGTCGCGATGGCTATAGCCGAGCTCGTTCTTCTTGATGCCCGGATGCTGGAATTTCGGCTTCGCGATGTAGGTCATGAGAGCACCGTGTCGCTCACGGCCGTCATGGCCGGGCTTGTCCCGGCCATCCACGTCGAGCCGGGAAGGAGATGGATGCCCGGGTCAAGCCCGGGCATGACGCGAGGAGAATGCGTGTAAACCATCACGACACCGCCTTGCGCAGCGGGGTGACCTTGATCTGGTCCTGGTGGGTGCCGATGGAGTCCGCGATGAAGCGGGCGGTGATCGGGGTGCCGTCATAGTGCAGGATCGGCACCAGACGGACCGGGTCGATGCCGTTTTCGGTGACAATCAGCTGCCGCAACTGCGCGTCGCGATTCTGCTCGACCACGTAGACGAAGTCGTGCTCGGCAACGAAGCTCGCCACGCTCGAATGGAACGGGAAGGCGCGGATGCGCAGCCGATCGAGCTGGTGCCCGCGCGCCTCCAGGAGTTCGGTCGCCTCGTCCATCGCCGGCGCGGTCGAGCCGAAATAGATCACGCCATACTTGGACGGCTTGGCCGCATTGGCCTGCAAGGGCCGCGGCACCATGTCCTGGGCCGTCTGGAACTTGCGCAGCAGGCGCTGCACGTTGTCGGCGTAGACGGCGCCTTCCTCCGAATAGCGCGCGTAGCGATCGCGCGAGGTGCCGCGGGTGAAATAGGAGCCCTTGGTCGGATGCGTGCCGGGAAGGGTGCGGAACGGGATGCCGTCGCCGTCGACGTCGAGGTAGCGGCCGAAATCGCGGCCTTCCTCGAGCATCTCGGCGGTCATCACCTTGCCGCGGTCATACTGCCTGGCGTCGTCCCATTTCAGCGGCCGGCACAGCCGCTGATTCATGCCGATGTCGAGGTCGAGCATCAGGAAGACGGTCGTCTGCAGCCGCTCGGCGAGATCGAACGCGGCGGCGGCGAACTCGAACGCCTCGGCCGGATCCTCGGGAAACAGCATGACGTGCTTGGTGTCGCCGTGCGAGGCATAGCCGCAGGCAATGAGATCGCACTGCTGCGTGCGGGTCGGCATGCCCGTCGAGGGGCCGGCGCGCTGCACGTTCATGATCACGGCCGGAATCTCGGCGAAGTAGGACAGGCCGATG
The DNA here is from genome assembly GCF_032377575.1 of Bradyrhizobium sp. SZCCHNS2022. Classification (NCBI taxonomy): domain Bacteria; kingdom Pseudomonadati; phylum Pseudomonadota; class Alphaproteobacteria; order Hyphomicrobiales; family Nitrobacteraceae; genus Bradyrhizobium; species Bradyrhizobium sp. SZCCHNS2022. The sequence continues at coordinate 7,387,060 of NZ_JAUHHZ010000001.1, forward strand.
AACTCGGTCATCAGCGACACGCCGGGGCCGGACGTGGTGGTGAAGGCGCGTGCGCCGTTCCAGGACGCGCCGACCACCATGCCGATCGAGGCCAGCTCGTCCTCGGCCTGCACGATGGCGTACTTGGCCTGGCCCGTTTCGGGATCATGCCGCAGCTTCTTGCAGTGATTGGTGAAGGCCTCGGCCACCGACGACGACGGCGTGATCGGGTACCACGCGCACACCGTTGCGCCGCCATAGACGGCGCCGAGAGCGGCGGCATTGTTGCCTTCGAGGAAGATGCGGTCGCCGACCTTGTCGGCCTTTTTGATGCGCAGTCCGATCGGGCATTTCAAATTCTGCAGCGCCCAGTCGCGGCCGAGATGCAGCGCGTGGACGTTGGAGGACAGGAGCTTCTCCTTGCCCTTGTACTGCTCGCCGATCAACTGCTCGATCAGCTTCGGATCCATCTCGAGCAGCGCCGAGAGGGCACCGAGATAGATGATGTTCTTGAACAGCTGGCGCTGGCGCGGATCCGAATAGGTCGAGTTGGTGATCGCGGTCAGCGGCACACCGATCACATTGACGTCGTCGCGGAACTTGGTCGACGGCATCGGCTTGGTCGAATCGTAGAACAGGTAGCCGCCCGGCACGATCCCGGCGACATCCTTGTCCCAGGTCTGCGGATTCATCGCCACCATCAAATCGGTGCCGCCGCCGCGGGCGCCGAGATAGCCTGCCTCGGTGACGCGCACCTCGTACCAGGTCGGCAGGCCCTGGATGTTGGACGGGAAGATGTTGCGCGGGGACACCGGCACGCCGTGACGGAGCACGGCGCGCGCGAACAGCTCGTTGGCGCTGGCCGAACCGGAGCCGTTGACGTTGGCGAAGCGGACGACGAAGTCGTTTACGCTGCTGAGCGGCGCTTGCTGGGACATGCGTTACCTGCGTGAGTCGTCTCGATGAAATATTTCTGCATGTCCCACGCACCGGTGGGGCAGCGTTCGGCGCACAGGCCGCAATGGAGGCAGACATCCTCGTCCTTCGCCATCACGCGCCCGGTCTTGAGATCCGATGACACGTAAAGATCCTGGTCGGGATGCAGCGACGGCGCCCTTAAGCGCGCGCGCAGATCGGCCTCCTCGCCATTCTCGGTGAAGGTGATGCAGTCCATCGGGCAGATGTCCGCGCAGGCGTCGCATTCGATGCACAGCGTGTTGGAAAACACCGTCTGCACGTCGCAGTTCAGGCAGCGATGCGCCTCGCCGAGCGCGAGCTTGACGTCGTAGCCGAGCTCGACCTCGGCGCGGATGTCCTTCAGCGCGACGACCTTGTCGCGATGCGGCACCTTGAAGCGCTTCTCCGGCGAGACGTCGTTGTCATAGCTCCACTCGTGGATGCCCATCTTCTGCGACGAGACATGCACCTCCGGCAGCGGCCGCTCGGTGATGTCCTCGCCGGAGAGTAACCGATGGATCGACAGCGCCGCCTCATGGCCCTGCGCGACCGCCCAGATGATGTTCTTCGGACCAAACGCCGCATCACCGCCGAAGAACACCTTGGGATTGGTCGAGACGAAGGTGGCCGGATCGACCACCGGCATATGCCATTTGTCGAATTCGATGCCGCAATCGGCCTCGATCCAGGGGAAGGCATTCTCCTGGCCGACGGCAACCAGCACGTCGTCGCATTCGAACGTCTGATCCGGTTCGCCCGACGGCACCAGCGAGCGCCGGCCCTTGTCGTCATACTCGGCCTTCACCTTCTGGAAGGTGACGCCGGTCAGCTTGCCATTGTCGTGCGTGAAGGCCACCGGAACGAGGTAGTTGAGGATCGGAATGTCCTCGTGCAGCGCGTCTTCCTTCTCCCAGGGTGACGCCTTCATCTCCTCGAAGCCGGAGCGGACGATGACCTTGACGTCCTCGCCGCCGAGCCGGCGCGCGGTGCGGCAGCAGTCCATCGCGGTGTTGCCGCCGCCGAGCACGATCACGCGCTTGCCGATCTTGTCGGTATGGCCGAACGACACGCTCGACAGCCAATCGATGCCGAGATGGATGTTCCCTGCGGCTTCCTTGCGGCCGGGAATGTTCAACTCGCGGCCGCGCGGCGCGCCGGAGCCGATGAACACGGCGTCGTAGTTGTCGGCGAGCAGCGTCTTGAGGCTGTCGATGCGATGGCCGGCTTTGTAGTCGACGCCGAGGCTGAGCACATAGCCCGTCTCTTCGTCGATCACGCTGTCCGGCAGACGAAACTTGGGAATCTGCGAGCGCATCATGCCGCCGGGCTTGGGATCGGCGTCGAACACGGTGCAGTGATAGCCGAGCGGCGCGAGATCACGCGCCACCGTCAGCGACGCCGGACCGCCGCCCACCAGCGCGATGCGCCGGCCGTTTTTCGGGGCAGGGCGCGGCATCCGCTGCTGCACGTCGTCCTTGAAGTCGGCGGCGACGCGCTTCAGGCGGCAGATCGCGACCGGGCTCTCCTCGACGCGACCGCGTCGGCAGGCGGGTTCGCAGGGGCGATCGCAGGTCCGTCCGAGGATGCCGGGAAAGACGTTCGACTTCCAATTGATCATGTAGGCGTCGCTATAGCGACCCTCGGCGATCAGGCGGATGTATTCGGGGACCGGCGTGTGTGCGGGACAAGCCCATTGGCAATCGACCACTTTGTGAAAGTAGTCGGGCGCCGAGATATCAGTCGCTCTCATTCCTACCCTGTCCGCGCGCCGAACCAGTCTCGCGCGGCCTTCCTGACGTGAGGACGACTGATTGTTCAGGATCAGCAGAGGATCGGTTGAGGTCCGAAGCAGGCCCTGGTCATCGCCCTTCTGTTTTTTGAATGGCTCAATTGAATAGTCTTATCAGACTAGAGCCATTCCAAGGCGCACACAAAGGCAAATTTGCAATGCTGCTCCCCATGCACAGTGGTGCGTCGCCGCATTGCAGGCGCGAAGCCGCCACGTGTGCGGTGCGGGATGATGCGGCGGCATTCAACTGTTCACGTTGTTGTCGACGCGAGAGGTCGTTCCGGGTCGAGATTTCGCCGTATCCACGGCTGTCATGCTCCGCGGAGGCGGAGCATCCAGTACTCCGCGGCAGAAGATATTGAGCCGAGGTATCACGGCGTACTGGATCGTCCGCCTTCGCGGACGATGACAGCTGGGGTTACCTGATCAATGTGTCAAGGACTCCGGTATCGCTCCTCCAATGGCGCGTCACGCCCGGGCATGACGTGTGGAGAGAGAGGGGCCCAAACTTAGTTCGCCGCAATATCAGCGCGGCTGAGATCCCACATCAGGCGATAGATGCCGGCGGAAATCTGCGTCGCCAACGGTCCATCGACAGCCGCGAAGCGCGTCGTCATCAGCGTCGCGATGGCGTGGCTGTCGGTGCCGTCGATCAGGATGAACCAGTCGGCGTCGCGTGAGCTTGCAGGGACACCAGCGGCGGGGCCGGACAGATCCGCATCGCCTTCCAGCAGATGCATCGAGATCACGCCCTTCAGCTCGCGCGGATCGAGCTCGATCTGCAGCGCGTCGCGCAGCGCGCCATCCTGTCCCGGCTTCGGCCGCAGCCGGATGATGCCGAGCACCGCGCCGCGGCCGGCGCCCTTCGAGATCGTGATGCGCGCAACGCTGCGGATCATGTTCTTGAAGCGCGCCATGACAGCCTTGGACCATTCCGTCGGCGCCTCGAGCCGCGCGCGATAGGGCGCGCTGTCGAGCACATCGATGGTCTCGGTCGAGTACAGGCAGAGATATTTGGGACTGCCCTGCTCGGCGACATAGCGTCGCGCCTCGATGAAGCCGGGGATCGCGACGCGCTCCTCGAGATGCTCGCTGTCATACCAGCGGTTGAAGTCGGCCTCGTGAGCGGCGTCGATGTTCATCGACGTCAACAGCATGCCTTTGCCGGCGATGGGCATCTCGAGGCTCCCTGAGCGTGTGGCTGATCCTCATCCTGAGGAGGCCGCCAAAGGCGACCGTCTCGAAGGATGAGGCCCGGATGTCACGGGCCTCATGCTTCGAGACGGCGCTGACGCGCCTCCTCAGCATGAGGGGAATGAGTGATGTGTTTAAGGCGCGATCGCGCGCGTCGCCAGATCGCAGATGGCTTTCATGACCGCATCGCGGATGCCGGGGTCATAAAGATTGTGACCTGCGGCTTCGACGACACGGATTTCGGCGTCGCGCCAGGCCTCGGCGAGCCGCGCGGAGGTTGAGGGCGGGCAGAGCAGGTCATAGCGCCCCTGCACGATGATTCCGGGAATGCCGGCGAGTTTTGTCGCATCGCGCAGCAACTGGTCCGGCGCCATGAAGCTGTCGTGAGAAAAATAGTGCGCCTCCATGAACGGCGTCGCGGGGAGCGCGCTGCCGGAGCGGATGGCGAGGCGGTCGAGATGGCTGCGCGCCGGCTTGATTTCCGAGAGCGCCCGCTCGGTGTCGTGCCAGGCGCGCGCGGCCGGGCCGTGGATGGCCGGATCGGGATCGAGGATGCGGCGGAAATAGGCTTCGCAGGGATTGGCGCGCTCGGTCTCCGGCAGCATCTCCAGGAAATCGCGGTGGAGCGTGGGATGGAAGCGAGCCAAGGTCTCGCCGAACGCCATCTCCACCTCGGCGCGGGTGCCGAGAAAGGTCGCGCGCAGCACCAAGCCCGTGACGCGATCCGGATGGGCCTGCGCATAGGCCAGCGCCAATGTCGCGCCCCACGAGCCGCCCGCGACGATCCACTTGTCGAAGCCGAACTTCACCCGGATCGCCTCCATGTCGGCGATCAGGTCGGGCAGGGTGTTGTTGTCGCGGCTGCGCGCGGGGCGCGAGCGGCCGGCGCCGCGCTGGTCGAACAGCACCGCATGGAAGCGCTCGGGGTCGAACAGGCGACGGTGGTCCGGCTGGCAGCCGGACCCGGGACCGCCGTGGAGATACACCGCGGGAATGCCGCCTGCGCGGCCACTGCTTTCGACATAGATCTGGTGGCCGCCGGAGACGTCGAGCCATTCCGAGGTCAGCGGCGCAAACGGATCGCTGCGGCGCGCGGCGGCGCGGCCGGCTTCGGCGTCAGGCATCGTTGCTCTCGGGCGTGCCGCCGGCGAAGTTGCGATACAGGAAGCGGTCCTGGCCGGAGGCCGCATCGCGCTCTGCCTGCTTGAAGATGCTCTCGTGCAGCGGCGACAGGGTGCAGGCCGGATCGGTATTGCCAGCGTCGCCGGTCAGCGCGAACGCCTGGCAGCGGCAGCCGCCGAAATCGATCTCGCGGAACTCGCAGGATTTGCACGGCTCCTTCATCCAGCCGGTGCCGCGATAGCGGTTGAAGGCCTCGGAGTTCTGCCAGATCCAGGCGATCGAGTTGTTCGAGCGCACCGACATGAAGTCGAGCCCGGTGATGCTCTCGGCGGCATGGCAGGGCAGCACCTTGCCCGAGGGCGAGATGTTGAAGAACTGGCGGCCCCAGCCGCCCATGCACTTCTTCGGCCGCAGCGCGTAATAGTCCGGCACGACGTAGTCGATCGTCAGCGTGCCCTTCAGCCGCTCGCGCGCCTCCTCGACCAGGCGGTCGGTTTCCTCGAGCTGCTGATAGGTCGGCATCAGGCTCGCGCGGTTCTTCAGCGCCCAGCCATAGTACTGAACGTTCGCGACCTCGAGCCGGTCGGCGTCGAGATCGACCGCCATCTGGATGATGTCCGGAAGCTGATGCAGGTTCTGCCGGTGCATGACGGCATTCACCGTCAGCGGAAGATCGAGCTCACGGGTCCAGCGCGCGACTTCGAGTTTCTTGGCGTGCCCGCCCTTGTAGCCGCCGACGCGGTCGGCCACGACGGGCTCGTTGCCCTGGAAGCTGATCTGAACGTGGCACAGCCCGGCATCGGCCAGCTCCTTCAGCCGCTCGCGCGTCAGCAGCACCGCCGAGGTGATGAGGTTGGTGTAGAGCCCGACATCGTTGGCGTGCTGCACCAGCTCGACGATGTCCTTGCGCGCGGTCGGCTCGCCGCCGGAGAAATGCACCTGCAGTACGCCGATCTCGGCGAGCTCGGACAGCACCTTCTTCCATTCGGCGGTCGTCAGCTCCTGTCCGGCGCGGTCGAGCTCCAGCGGGTTCGAGCAATACGGGCATTGCAGCGGACAGCGATGGGTCAGCTCGAGCAGCACGGCCAGCGGAATGCCGTAGGTCTCGGCGACGGAGCCGCGGCGTTCCAGCACGGCGAGGCCGTCATTGCTGTCGACTGGCGGTGATGTCTCGGTGAGATCGGTCATGACGTCGTCTCCCGAACCTCGGTGAGGAATCCCTTGTCGGCGAGATCCTGCAGCATCGCCACGACGTCCGTCGCGATGACGTCGCGCGGCGCGGCGTACTTCGCCGCGAGTTCGTCGATGATGTCAGCGACGCTGCGCGCGCCGTCGCACAGCTTGAGCACCTCGACTGCGATCTCATCCGGCGCCAGCACCCGCTCGGGGGCGAGGATCACCCAGACCTGCCGCGTCTCGTCATACTTCAGCTTGGTATGCCGCGGCAGCACCACACGGCTGATTTCGGTGACCTGGATGTGACGCGGGGCCATGGTGGGGGTCTCTACACGATAGCAGGTGCGTTTGATCCGATGCTGCGGCATCGGAAGTGCCCACCCTCCCCTGGAGGGGGAGGGTCGTTGCGCATCGCGCGCGATGCGCAACGGGGTGGGGTGATTTCTCCACGCGCACCGCGGCTGGCGGCTTCACCCCACCCCGCCTCGCGCTTCGCGCGAGCCGACCCTCCCCCTCCAGGGGAGGGTGGAACCGATGCTGTTGAGAGAGCCGCGACAACCACGCTCACCCCTCCTTCGGCACGAACGCGCCGGGCGGGATGTGGCCCTCGACATACGCGTGATACAGCGCGTCGAGCTGCACCCACAGCACGTTGGTCTTGAAGATCAGCGCATTGCACACCGCGGCGCGCTGCTCGGGCGTGGTCGCATGCTCCTTGACGTAATGCAGCGCGAAGTTGGCGTCGCGCGGCGCCTGGGTGAGCCGGCGCTTGAAGTAGCTCATGGTGTCGTTGTTGACGAAATTGTAGTGCTCCAGCATGCCCGAGATGCGCTCCTCGTGAATGCTCGGGGCGAACAGCTCGGTCAGCGACGAGGCGATTGCCTCCAGCGGCGAGCGGTCGCGGCAGAAATGCACATAGGCCTCCACCGCGAAGCGCGTCGCCGGCAGGATGCCTTCGGTGGATTCCACATAGGCCGTATCGAGGCCGAGGCCCTCGGTCAGCTTGATCCAGCGTTCGATGCCGCCCTCGCTGCCGACGTCGCCATCATGATCCTCGATGCGGTGCCGCCATTCCAGCCGCGTGGCGCGGTCGCGGAAGCGGGTCATCACCATCGCGTCCTTCAGCGGGATCGTCGACTGGTAGTAGTAGCGGTTCAGCGCCCAGGCCTGGACCTGGCCCTTGTTCAGCTTGCCGCCGTGCAGCAGCTTATGGAACGGGTGATGATTGTGATAGCGCGTCGCCCCGATGTGGCGCAGCGCGGCTTCCAGTTCGCTCGCATTGTTCAGCGTGACGCCGCGGCCGATCGACAGTGCCGTCATTCCGCTCAGATTGACCTCACTCACAGTACGATCTCCATCCCTTCAGCGGGGATTTCCCATCCCTCGCGTTCCAACGTTTGCCGCTCGGGTGAGGCGTGCAGCCACGCCGGATTGGAGTTGTTGATGTGCAGGAAGATCTTCCTGCCGATCCCGAGGTCCGCCAGCTGCTTGATCGCGCCGCTTTCTCCGGACATCGCGATATGTCCCATGCTCTGCCCGGTCTTGTTGCCGAGTCCGGCCTGGATCATCTCGTCGTCGCGCCACACCGTGCCGTCGAACAGCACCAGCGGCGCGCCTTTCAATCTCGTTTTCAAGTCAAAGTCGACGTCGGCACAGGCGGCGATGACGTAGGCATATTGTCCGCTGTCGACGTCCTCGATCCTCAGGCCGAGCGTGTCGCCCGCCGAGGAGCTGCCGCCGGGATGCTGCTTGTCGCGCAGATACCAGGCGCTGGTGCCGGATACCGCGAAGGCGGTGATCTCCAGTCCCGACGGCGCGCCATCCTGCAGCAAGGGGCGGAATGGAACGTCGATCACGATCGGCACGCGCTTGACGTTCTCCTCCTTCAGCACGTCGAAGATGTTGTTGGAGCGGAGGATCGCAAGCACCTTGGGGTGCGCATGGATCGAAAAAGGCGAACTCTCGCGCATCGACAGCAGCCCCGTGACCGCATCGATCTCGCCATTGGTCAGGATCACGCCGGCGATCGGGCTGTGGCGCAGCGCGCCCGGCTTCGGATGCAGCTGCGGCGCGTTGGTCACCTGCTGGCGCAGGTCTGGCGAGGCGTTGATCAGGAACCAGTTGGCACCGTCGGCGCTGACCGCGACCGAGGCCTGGCTATTGCGGATCTCGGGATGGCCGGTGCGCGCGGCGCGGCACACGGCGCAGCCGCAATTCCATTGCGGGACTCCGCCGCCCGCGGCGGCGCCCAGGACGACGAGGCGAAGCATGAGCCGTCTCCTGGAATTCAGCTGTGGTGACGCACGCGATTACCAGCGGCAGCACGACCGGCCGTCAGGACGACTGGCAGGTCGAGGAAGGTGACGAGGGTGGGACATCGGATCTGCGCAAGCGTCCTGCGCATGGGCCGGCACACACGCGATCGCTGATCCCCACCCTCAAGCGTCGACGTCCTGATCGGCGAGACCGGGACGTCACACCCGCGAATTATTTGCGAGCGGCGCAGGCATACATGTTGATTTCCATGCCGACCGGCACTTCAACGATCTTCGGTGCTTTCCAGGCCATTGTCCTCTCCTTCAAGACGGGACGGTTATCGTCCTCAGCATTAAACTACCGTGCTACGAAAAGTTCGCCAGTGGAATCTTTTTGTTTGAGCCTCTCAGGCCTGCTTATTGCAGTGCAAAGTCGCAAGCGCGAATTGCTGTCGTTTTCGCCGGATTGAGCCGCGAAAACAACGAATTCGTGATCGATGGCTTCGCAACGCCGTCCTGTTCCGCCATTAGCCTTGGGTGGAATGGGCTGGATAAAGCAGTTGTGAGACGTTCGAGACTTCAAAATCCCAGCGTGTGACCCCATTGGAAGCTGACGATGCCTAGATATTTCTTCAACACACGGATCGGCGAGGAACTGGTCTCCGACACCGACGGCGAAGTGCTGCGCAACCCCGATCGCGCCTGGGAAGTGGCGCGCGACATGATCAAGGAATTGCTGCGCACCGAAGGTGGCAACGCAGCGTTGATGACGGCGGTCATCGAAGTCACCGACGAGGATGGCGAGATCGTGCTGGAGTTTCCGTTCTCCGAGGCGATCTTCAGCATGCCCGCGCAATCGATGACGCGCCATTGAGCGCGCGTAGGCGCGGCGCGGTTGCTCGGTCGGCGTTGCCGCGGATCGAACGGGCGGGGCTGGGCCGCCGCGACGGTTGATGGCCCGTCGGGCTCAGACCGAATGCCGGGGACGCACGAGATCGCCGCGCGTGCTCGCGATCCCCATCTCGAAGCTGTCGGCGATGCGCCGCGCCCGGATGATGAAGAGCTCCGCGAGCTCCGGCGCGAACAGGTCCTTGGCCGTCGCTTCGAACAATCCCAGCCAGCGGTCAAAATGCGCGCCCTGCAGGTCCAGCAACAGATGCGGCCGCATCGGTGCGCCGCTGTAGCGGCCGGTCTTCAGGAACATCGACGACCAGAAATCGCTGATCTTGCCGATATGCTCGTCCCAATCCTCGACCGTGCGGTTGAAGATCGGGCCGATCAGTTCGTCCTCGCGCGCACGGCCGTAGAAGGTCTCGACCATGAGTCGGATCGCGGCGTCGTCGAGTTCCGGATGTTGAACCGCAAGGGGATGGCGGTCGGGCTGGGCGGCAGGCATGGTCATGGCGTTGGATATAGGCACTCGCAGCGCGGATGGAAACGCTGGAGCCATCCGGGCCTCATGGTTCGAGACGCCCGCCTCCGGCGGGCTCCTCACCATGAGGGGAGGCATCACAACGCGGAAGAATTCCTTCCGCACCCTCAGCCCCTCATCCTGAGGAGCCCGCCGGAGGCGGGCGTCTCGAAGGATGGCCGCAACAGCGGTGTTGCAGCCCGCCGCTCACGGCAGGCTGACGAATTCCACCCAGTTCGGCTTCTTGCCGACGGCGTAGGACTTCACCTTCTCCAGCGCGCCACTCGTGGCATCGATCCGATACACCGTCATGCCGTTCGACACCTCGCCGACGGCGGCGAGAGTGCGCCCTGTGGGGTCGATGGCGAAGCCGCGCGGCTGGGTCTCGGTCGGCACGCTGCCGATCAGAGTCAGCTTCCCACTTGCCGGATCGACCTTGAAGCCGGCCAGCGTGTTCGAGCCGCGCTCGGAGGCGTACAGGAACTTGCCATCCGGTGTTGCATGAAGATCGGCCGCCCAGGGCTTGCCGGTGAAGCCCGGCGGCAGGGTGGTGATGCGCTGCTGCTCGCTCCACGTGCCGTTGTCCGCGTCATAGGCATAGACGGCGAGATCGGCGTTGAGCTCGTGCAGAAGGTAGATGAACTTGCCGTTCGGGTGGAAGATGAAGTGGCGAGGACCGGACTTCTCCGGCGTCTTCACCGTCAGCGCGTCCTTGGCCGTCAGCGTGCCCGTTGCCGCATCGAAGGCGAAGCCGAGCACCTGGTCGGAGCCGAGATTGGTCGCGAACACGAAGCGGTTGTCGGGCGAGGGAAGCACGGCGTGCGCGTTCAGTCCGGTCGGGATCACCTGGCTCGGTGCTCCGACCACGCCATTCGCCTGCAGCGGATTCACCGCCACCTTGTTGCCGCCATAGGAGGCGCTGAACAGCACCTTGCCGGTGCGGTCGAAGGCGATGTTGGCCATGCTGTCGGCGAGCGGTCCGTTGCCGATGTGGGTGAGCTGGCCCGTCTTGCCGTCGATCGCGAAGCTCTCCGCCTGGAAAGGCTGCGAGCGGACGCCGGCGACCAGCACGCGTCTGTCCGGGCTGACGGCGAGCGGGGTCGACGGGCCCGGCTTCTCGACGCCTGCGAACGCCGCCGTCTGCACCAGGGTCATCTCGCCGGTCGTTGCATCGAACTTGAACACGCTGATGTCGTTGCTGTCGGCATTGCCGACATAGGCGTAGGTCTCGGCAGAGACCGCGCGCGGCGCAAGCGTGGCCGCGGCGGCGAGGACGAATGTTGCGGCCATGATGGTGCCCGATCTGATCATGTGTTGTTTCCCCCTTTGTGATGTTGTTGGTTGAGGTCTTAAAGTCGTTTGTCAGGCTTGACCAAGCCTGTTTCCGGATCGATCGATGCAGGACGGGTATTGATCGCGGGGCACCTTGCACCGCATTCCGCGCGCTCAGCTTGTTTCTCCGTCATGGCCGGGCTTGACCCGGGCATCCACGTCCATCCACGGGTGCCGAACGACGTGGATGGCCGGGACAAGCCCGGCCATGACGAGGAGGAAAGGGCGGGGCGCAACAAGACCCATGCACTTTGTTGCATAGGCCTATCAGGAGGGCCGCGCCCAGACCGCTTTCTCCGTTCTGTCCGCCGCGCTAAGAACGCGGGACCATCACGGAGCTCCTCATGACCGATCTCTGGCGCCTGCCGGCTGCCGACCTTGCCGCCCTCATCAAGTCGAAACAGGTGTCCGCGCGCGACGCCGCGACCTCCGCGCTGGCGCGGCTCGATGCGGTCAACCCGGCGATCAACGCCGTGATCGACCATCGGCCCGAGGACGTGCTGCAGCAGGCCGACGCCATCGACGCCCGGCTGGCGCGCGGCGAGGATCCCGGGCCGCTCGCCGGCGTGCCGGTGACGATCAAGGTCAATGTCGATCAGACCGGCTACGCCACCACCAACGGCCTCAATTTGCAGAAGGACGCGATCGCGTCCGCGCACAATCCGGTGGTCAACAATTTCGTCAAGGCCGGCGCCGTGCTGCTCGGCCGCACCAATACGCCTGCGGTGTCCTATCGCTGGTTCACCAGCAACCTCATCCACGGCCACACCAAGAACCCGCGCGACCCCGGCATTACGCCGGGCGGCTCCTCGGGCGGCGCCGGCTCGGCCACTGCCGCCGGCATCGGCCACATCGGCCACGGCACGGATATCGCTGGCTCGGTCCGCTATCCCGCCTATGCCTGCGGCATCCACGGCCTGCGCCCGACCGTCGGCCGCATCCCCGCCTTCAACACCTGTCTGCCGGAGCGCCCGATCGGCCCGCAGATCAGCGCCGTCTCCGGCCCGCTGGCGCGCACGGTCAACGACGTCAGGATCGCGCTGGCGGTGATGTCGGCGCGCGACGTGCGGGATGTCTGGTGGATGCCGGTGCCGCTCGAGGGACCCCCCTTGCCGAAGCGCGTCACGCTCTGCGTCAACCCCGATGGCCTGAACCCGGTCCCCGAGGTGGTCGCCGCGCTGCGCGATGCCGCCAAGCGCTTGGAAGCCGCCGGCTGGACCGTCGAGGAGATCCAGGACACGCCGCCGATGCAGGAGGCCGCGCTGCTGCAGACCCGGCTCTGGCTCGGCGACGGCTACGAGGCCCAGCTCGCGGCGGCAGAGAAGGAGGGCGACCCCGGCGCGCTCGCCTGCCTGCGCGGCAACCGCGACAAGGTGCATCCGTTCGACCTCTCAGCGACGCTCGCACGCCGCGCCGCGCTGACCCGGCAGTGGCTCCTGTTCATGGAGCAGCATCCGCTGCTGCTGCTGCCGGTCTCCGGCATGCTGCCGTTCGCCGACCAGCTCGACCGCAAGGACGAGGAATCCTTCAAGCAGGTCTGGCACGCCCAGCTGACGCAGATCGCGATTCCGTTCTTCGGCCTGCCGGGCCTCGTGGTGTCGACCGGCATGGTCGGCCGCGTCCCCGTCGGCGTGCAGCTCGTCGGCCAGCGCTTTCGCGAGGACATGTGCCTTGCCGCGGGCGAGGCGATCGAGGCCGGCGGCACGCCTCCGTCGCCGATCGATCCGGTGCTGGGCTGATGGCTGGCATCTACGATTTCACCGCGACCTCGCTGAAGGGCGAGGAAGTGCCGTTGAAGCGGTTCGAAGGCCAGGTGCTGCTGATCGTCAACACCGCCAGCGCCTGCGGTTTCACGCCGCAATACCGCGGCCTGGAAGCGCTGCACCGCGCCTACGCCGACAGGGGCTTTGCCGTGCTCGGTTTTCCCTGTAACCAGTTCGGCGCCCAGGAGCCCGGCACGGCCGAGGAGATCGGCGCGTTCTGTGCCGGCAAGTACGACGTCACCTTCCCGCTGTTTGCGAAGATCGACGTCAACGGCGCCGACGCGCACCCGCTGTACCGGTTCCTGAAGGGCGAGAAGACGGGCCTGTTGGGCTCGGCGATCAAATGGAATTTCACCAAATTCCTGGTCGATCGCACCGGCCACGTGGTGTCGCGCCATGCGCCGACCACCACGCCCGAGGCGTTGAAGAAAGAGATCGAGGCACTGCTGTGAGCGACAACGAGACCTTCACCTTCCCCGACCGCCTCTCGGTCGATCCGAAGAGCCCCTATTACAACGCGGAGATCCTGTCGCGCGACGTCGGCATCCGCTTCAAGGGCGCCGAGAAGACCAATGTCGAGGAATACTGCATCAGCGAAGGCTGGATCCGCGTCGCCGCCGGCACCGCCAAGGACCGCCACGGCAACCCGCTGACGATCAAGGTGCATGGCCCGGTGGAGCCGTATTTCAAGGATTGAGCGGCGGGGGGCCCGTCGCGGCCGTATATGTCGCCCGCTAGATCCACCCGCGTCTGGCCACCGCGTTGAGGGCAAATCGCCAACCCAGACCTCGTCATGCCCGGGCTTGTCCCGCCTGCGCGGCCGAAGCCGCTTCGGTGCGCAGGCGGGACAAGCCCGGCCATGACGGCGCTTGGGGCGGACAGTGCATCATCACACTCCGCTGTCATCGTCCGCGAAGGCGGACGATCCAGTATTCCAGAGACGGCAGTGATCAATCGAGGAGCCGCGGCGTACTGGATTCCCCGCCTTCGCGGGGAATGACACTGAGGTTGAGGGGGAGCGTCGGTCTCACGGACAGGAAGCCAATGCGTGGGGGCGGGGGTCTAAGGCGCTCAAGAAATTCTTGAGCGTCGCTCAAAATAATTCTTGAACGCCGCTCACGTTCCGCTACACTCACACTTATCCGCCCCGCCGCCGGCATCGGCCCGCGACGCGCAACGCGAGCAGCGTTTGCGCGACCGGACCCGCACGCCCCTCTGGCGGACCATCTGAGGAAACGACCATGTCCTACTCCGAAACCGACCTCCGCGCCGCGTCGAACGCCGGCGCCATCAGCCCCGACGAGCTGCAGCGCCTGCTGGCCTATCTCCACCAGCGCGCTCCATCCATCGACACCCCCCGCGCCAAATTCGATGCTGCGCATCTGCTCTGGTACGCCGGCGCGCTGATCGTGATCGGCGCCATGGGCCTGTTCTCGACAGTGGCGTTCTCGCAAATGGGCGGCCGCGCCCTGACCGCCTGCGCGCTGGTCTACGCCTTAGCCTTCGGCTTCGCCGGCGACCACCTCTGGCGGCGCGACTTGCGCGTCCCCGGCGGCCTGCTGATCGCCATCGCCGTCTCGATGGCGCCGCTCGCCGTCTACGGCCTCCAGGCCGAGTTCGGCTGGTGGGGCAGGTTCGGCAAGCCCGGCACGGTCCATGACTTCTACGTCTGGATCAAGGGCAGCTGGCTGTTCATGGAAATCGCGACCGTCGTCGCCGGCTGCATCGCGCTGCGCTTCTACCGCGTGCCCTTCATCGTCGCGATCATCTCGGTGGCGTTGTGGTTCATGTCGATGGATCTGACGCCCTGGATCTTCAACGTCAGCCATTTCGACTGGGAGATGCGCCGCATCGTCTCGATCTGGTTCGGCTTCGGCATCCTCAGCGTCGCCTGGATCGTCGACTACACCAGCCGCAGCCGCGACTTCGGCTTCTGGCTGCATCTGTTCGGCCTGATGGCCTTCTGGGGCGGCATCAGCGCCACCGAAGGCGCCACCGAGTTCGGCAAGGCGATCTACTGCCTGATGAATGTCGGCCTGCTTGCCGTGGCCGTCATCATCGTCCGTCGCGCCTACGCCGTGTTCGGCGCCATCGGCATCACGATGTATCTCGGCCATCTCGCCGAAATCGTCTTCAAGGACTCGCTGCTCTTCCCCTTCGCGCTGTCGCTGATCGGCGTCGCGGTGGTGGCCGCGGGGCTGGCGTATCATAGGAAGCAGCGGGTGATCGCGGACTGGCTGGCGGCCAATCTGCCGGCGGCGGTGCTGCGGCTGCGGCCGCAGGGCGGACTGGCTTGAAGCGTGCCGGTCCAGCCGTCATGCCCTTCATCCGTCCTCTCCCTGAGGTTCTCGAAAGCAAGGCGAGCTGGTTCGTCGCGCTGTTGTGGTTCATGATCCTCCCGGCCGCGTTCTATGCGCTTGCGGTCGGCATGGTGTCGAGCAAATGGGCGACACACAATCCCTTGCACCAGGACGTCCCCCTCGCGACCACCAGGATCTTTTTGGCCTGGGCGGTGCCGGCCTTCGGTCTGGTCGTCGCGCTCGCGGCCTCGATCGCGCATGCCGCCGGGAGGGGCTTCGCCGCGGCGCTGATCGGGATCTCCTCCTGGCTTGTGGTCGTCATCGGCGGTCCGATCTGCGTCGCACTGACGCCGCGAGGACCTCAGTCGTACGACCGGGTCGTGGCTGGACAGCACTTCCTGATCCCCTGGCGCTATCGGCCGGTCGTCGACTTCGTCATCCCCAACGGCTTCGGCTTCACCGCTCATGTGTGCCTGCAAATCCCTCAACTCGGCGTTTATGACGCGGATTGCGGGAGCGCAGCAGCCAAGGTAACGGTTGCTCCCGGCAGGGGGTCCGAGAATCAGAACGGCCTCAACACTTGCGGGACTTACATCTGCCAGCGCCGCCTCGTTGTGCAAGGCTTTGTCATCGACTACGACACGACCACGCCCGATGATGACCCGGACAAGAATGCGCCGAACTCGGCATCTGACGTCTCGAGCTGGAGCGATACAGACCGCAATCTGGCGGCACTGGTGATGAGCTGGAAAGTCGATATGTCGGCTGCGATGACAGAGCAGAAATAGCTCTTCACGACCGCCGCGTCGTTTGAGCCGCGAGCAAGGTGGCGAGCATGAAACGACATGCTTCATCCTCGGTGGAGAATTGCCGGACGCTCACTTAGTGGCCGCGCTGATAGTAATGGAAGGTCCAGAATGACCCGTCTCGCTCCAGCCTGTATTCCAACTCACCGGCCCCGATGCGGTGAGTGCCGCTGAATGCAAGACACGAAGACGCGCGCTTCATGCGAGGAACCACAACCTGCCGGAAGATTCGCATTCGGATAGTGAGCGGTATTATCACTTCAGGTCGGACCATGTCTGGAAAGACATGGAGTGGATCGATCTCGTGCCCCGTCGAACCATAGTCGCCGCCTCCTTGGAGGAGATCGCCTCAATATCCTGCGCGTCGGATTTGAGATCGAAAGCCATCACGATTTCATTCGTGTGGTTGGCTATTTCAAGCATGTGGTGGCCTAGAGCTCGCCCCCAATTCCGACGCGACGCGCGGAAGACCGCGATGGCTTGGTTGGCGCGGCTGCGATTTCGGTGGGTCTCGGCGACAGCCCATGAAGCTCCTTCGAGGAGGTAAGCCGTCATGAGCTGGCTGAAATACGCTTTCGCTGCTCTCATGGGTTGTGTGACAACCGCAATCTTGTCATTCCCTCCCGGCCATTGCATGGTTGCATTGAGAGATGCGTTCCCTCCGCGCGCGCAGGCTGACCGCAACACGTGATCGAACATGGGGGCAACGCCGGGTCATGCTCTATCAGACGCTGACACTGATCCACATCATCAGCGCTACGGTTCTGTTCGGTGGCGGCGTCTTCGCCGGCGTGCTCGGGACCATTATCTATGGTTCTCACAAGACCAGATGGATCGCGGAATTCGGGCCTCCTATCGTCAAGGTCGAACTCTATATGACCGTCCTCGCGGCGCTCACTCAGGTGGTCACGGGATTTTGGATGGCCTCGATCGCGGACTACCCGCTTTCGAGCGGCTGGCTCGGTTGGGCCTTGATGCTGCTGTGCATCGCGGGCGTCTGCTGGATCTTCGGCGTGTGGCTGCAGCATCGCATGGTCGACCTTTCGAGCAAGGCTGTTGAGACGAACTCGGGATTGCCTGCCGAATATCACAAGCTGTTCAAGGTCTGGACCTTCCTGGGCCTGCCTTCAACGACGGCCATGATCGGCATCTTCTATCTGATGGTGTTCAAGCCGGGCTGATCGCTTTCGGCGGTGGTTCTCGCGATCGCTTGGATCACGCACAGATCGAGAGTGGTACCGTTAATTCAATCGGTGACAGGGCAATTCGGTGACCGCTGCGGCGGCAACGAATGACGCTCGTATCGCTTTGCGCATCGCAAAGCCTGCGGCCTCATCCCTGGAGGCAAGATTTGTCGTATCCGTCTGTCGGGATCTGCCAGTCTGTATCGTCCTTCGAGCACAACTCCTGCACGTCTGCAGCGAGCCGTCAAATCGAGCCAAGGAGCAATGGTCATGCGGATCACCGTCGAAACCACCGTCGCAGCCCCGATCGATCAGGTCTGGCGCGCCTATACGACGCCGGCAGACATCGTGAAGTGGAACGCTGCGTCGGACGACTGGCATACGACCAAGGCCACGGTCGATCTGCGGGAGGGCGGAGATTTCTCGTCGCGGATGGAGGCCAAGGACGGCAGCATGGGTTTTGACTTCGCCGGGACCTACACGAAGATCGTCGAGCACAAGCTGATCGCCTACGTCTTCGGCGACCGGAAAGCGGACGTCCATTTCGAGACCGGTTCGAACGGCGTTCTCGTCCGCGTTGTCTTCGATCCTGAAACGACGCACCCGGTCGAGATGCAACAGCAAGGCTGGCAGGCCATTCTCGACAATTTCAAACGGCACGTGGAGGCGAAGGCGTCCTGAGTGTGCCGGGCGCACGGCGTCCCGATAGGGCGTCGTGAGCGGCCTGAATCTTCGCTCTTGACAAATTCCGAAAATCAGCAATACTGCCCGCATCCTGCCTCATCGCGGAGGGGCGTACGCGTCGTCACGAACGTCGGGGCAGGATGCGGTGGCCGCAGCGGCGACGGTGGACGACCGGCGTTCTTGCGGACGGAGAAGTCGTGTGGTCCTGGCCTCTCGACGCTGAGGTCAAGTCTGCGTTGTTGCTTGGCGGCACGCGCGGGCGATGGGGGCAAAAGAGCCCGATCCCCAGGGAGAGCACGAAGGACACCGTTCCAACCATCGCGCAGGGAAGGCCGGAATGCACCGGTCGTACCTGTGGTTCCTGCCCCGTGCATTTTCTCACGCACGGGGGCCATGGGTTGCGGCCAGCACCCGGTCTTCCCTGCGCCCTCTGTCTTTGATCGGAGGGACCTGCCGATGCAGCACTCGGGCGTCACGCGCCGCGAGGCTGCGGTCGCACGTCCTTCGAGCTGTTTGAGATGTGAAAGCGGTCCAACCTCATCGTCGTCCCGGCGAACGCCGGGACCCATACGCCGCGGCGGATGTAGCTTGCCAAGGTCTAACGGCTCGCCTGCCTCAAACGACGCCCTGTGGTTATGGATCCCGGCGTTCGCCGGGATGACGGCGGTAGTTGTGGCGTGAGTGCAGAACCCCATGGGCGCTATTGCGAGTCACAACCCTGGCCGTTTTGCTCCGCTGTCGTCCCGGGCAAGCCGTGACGCGCGGCATGGCGCCGACCCGGGACCCATACGCCGCGGCGGTCGTGGCGTGGCGGGGTCTAACGACGGGTCTGCCTCGAACGAGGTCCTGTGGTTGTGGATCCCGGCGTTCGCCGGGATGACACTGACTTTGTAGCGGGGGCGTTCCGTCTCGTGAGCGCCCAACTACGACGACAACCGCATATCCAGCAGCCGCCGGCCTTCGCCGCGCAGCAGCTTCTTCACCGCGCTCGACGCCACCACTTCGCCCTCGTTCGCATACGCCTCGTGGTTCTTCTCGATATCCTCGAGCCGGTACAGGTAGTTCACCATCACCGTCGCCGACTCGCGCTGGCCCTTGGCGGAGAGGTCGCCGAGCCAGTTGATGCGCTCGAGCCGGGCGCCGTTGCCGAGGTGGAAGCGGGCGACGGGGTCGATCAGCTTGCCCTTCGACGTGCGCGCCTTGAGGAAGTAGTGCGCGGCGAGCGGCTCGATCACGGTGCGCAGCTCCGCGGTGATCGAGGCGTCCTCGACCCAGCGCGGCTCGTTGAGCAGCTTCAGCACGTTGCGATCCTCTTCGGTCGCATCCTCGGTCGATTTCAGCCAGCCCATGAAGCCCGGCACCGGCGACAAGGTCACGAAGGTGTCGAGCTTCGGCAACTCGCGGCGGAGCTCCTCGACCACCTGCTTGATCAGGAAGTTGCCGAACGAGATGCCGCCGAGGCCGCGCTGGGTGTTGGAGATCGAGTAGAACACCGCAGTGCGGGCGCGATCGGCGGGCACCGGCGCGCGATCCACCGCGAGGAGCGGCGCGATGGCGCCGGGGATGGTCTCGGTCAGCGCGATCTCGACGAAGATCAGCGGCGCGTCGGGCATCGCCGGATGGAAGAAGGCGTAGCAGCGGCGATCGACCGGATCGATGCGGCGGCGCAGATCGTCCCAGTCGTGGATCTCGTGCACCGCCTCGTAGCGGATGATCTGCTCGAGGATGTTCGCCGGCGTCGACCAGTCGATCTTGCGCAGCACCAGAAACCCCCTGTTGAACCACGAACTCAAGAGATGCACGATGTCGCGATCGAGCGCGGCGAGTTCCGGATTGGACTTCAGCAGATCCAGCAGATCGGTGCGCATCGCGACCAGCTCGGGCGTGCCGCCCGGCGCGCGGTTGAGGCGGCGGATCAGCTCCTGCCGCCGCGGCTCCGAGGCGAAATGCAGCGCGCTCGCGCCTTCGTCCGACGGCGCCGCGCGCCATGCCTCGATCGCCTTGGTGAGCCTGGCATTGTCAGGACCGAAATCGTGAACCAGGGAGGTGAAGAACGCCTTGCGGCCGTCGGCGTCGAGATCGTGATAGCCGTCGAGCACGTCGCGGGCCATCGCGGTGCCCGAAGCTTCGCCGGCACCGGACACCAGCGCCTCGCAGAGCTCGGCGAGGCTGGCGGCATCGTGCTTGTCGACCGCGGGCGTGCCGCCGCGCAGCAGTGTCCGGCCGCGCTCGGAAATGGTGGTGATCAGGTCAGTAAAAAAGGCGTTGGCCATCTGGTCTCAGTCGAATCCCGCAAAGCGTCAGGCTGTGATGTTACATGGATTTATGGCAAAGGTAGCGACATTCAAACATAACAAATCGTCAACGCCGCCGTCGCTGTCCGCATGCGCGGTAGCGCCGTCATTCCCTCGCGCCGGCGAATTCGGTCGGTGTGCGGCCGGTCACCTGCCGGAAGGCGTACGAGAACGCCGGTACGCTGGCGTAGCCGAGATCGGCCGCGAGCTGCTTGACCGAGAGATGACGGTCGGTCGACAGCCGCTCGATCGCCGCCGCGATGCGGGCGCGCTGGCACCACGCCTTGAAGCTCAGCCGCGTCTCCGCCGCGAACAGCCGCGACAGCGTGCGGGCCGAGCTGCCGACGGCGCTCGCGAGAGTCGCGAGATCCTGCTCGCTCGCGGGCGAGGCGAGCACGAGCAGCGCGGCGCGCCGCGCGCGCGGGTCCTGCGGCAGGGGAATGAAGGTCGAGGAATCCTCGGCGCGGCGGAGTTCGAGCAGGGCCAAGCGCACCAGCAGGGCGGTGCGCTCGGGCCCGCCGGTGGCGTCGAACAGCGCGAGGATCGCCTGATGCAGCAGCGGCGAGACCTGCACCACGAATTCGCGGTCGAGCCTGAGACCGCGCGCCTCGCGTGCGAGCCAGTCGAGTTCGAAATACAGCGTGCGCATCTGGCTGTCGGCCAGCATGTCGATGGCATGCGCATGCCGCGCCGGCACCCACACCGCGCGGTCCGGCGGCACCAGCCAGCGGCCCTGCGGCGTCGTCACCTGCATGGTGCCGGCGGAGGCGTAGATCAGCTGCGACTCCCGGTGCATGTGCGGATCGAGCCGGGCGCCCTTGAGGTAGCTGCGCGCGATCAGGTGCACGCCGGGCTCGGTCGTCACCCGGTCGGCGCCGAGCGGCTTCAATGGCGTGTCCACGATGGTCATTGGCGGCTTCTCGTTGGGGCGAGCCAGTATAACCGATTTGTCCGGGAATCGAGGAACCGCCATGAATAGCCCCCGCCGCGTCATCGGCTTCGTCAACGCGGCCCATTTCATCGACCACTATGCGATGCTGATCTTCGCGGCTGCAGTCATCATCATGGGCCCCGCGCTCGGCATGGCCTATGCGGACCTGTTGCCCTATGCGACGCCGGGCTTCATCGCCTTCGGCGCCGGCGCGCTGGTGACGGGCTGGCTCGGCGACCGCTGGAGCCGGCGGCACATGATGCTGGTGTTCTATCTCGGCATCGGCCTGTCGATGATCTCGGTCGGCTTGGTGCAGACGCCGTGGCAGCTCGGTGCCGCGCTGTTCGCGATCGGCCTGTTTGCGTCGATCTATCATCCGGTGGGAACCGCGATGCTGGTGTCCTATGCCGACCGGCTCGGCCGCGACATGGGGCTGAACGGCGTCTTCGGCAATCTCGGCGTCGCCTCCTCGGCGCTGGTGACGGGTGTGGTGGGGCAGTATCTCGGCTGGCGCTTCGCCTTCATCGTGCCCGGCGTGATCACGATCGGCATCGGCTTGGCCTTCGCGATGCTGGTCGCGCATGAAGATCGTCGCGGCTCGAAGCAGGCGGCGGCGCAGGCCCGCGTGGCGCGCGAGCAGATGTGGCGCGTGGTGCTGGCGCTGCTCCTGGTGGTGATCGCGATCTCCACGACGTTCAACGCGATCACCGTGGCGCTGCCCAAGCTGTTCGCCGAGCGGCTGGCGGGGCTGACGCAGAGCCCGGCGCTGCTCGGAGTGATCGCGGCCGGTGTCTACGTGTTCGGCGCGATGACGCAGTACACGATCGGGCGCTTGCTCGATCGCCACACACTGAAGGCGGTCGCGCTGCCGCTGTCGCTGGTTCTGGCACCGCTGCTCTATCTCGCGGCCGATGCCCGCGACTGGGCGCTGATCCTGGCCTCGATCGGCATCGTCATGGGCGCATTCGGCCAGGTCACCGTCAACGACGCCATGGTCGGCAAGTACACCGCGGAGGAGTGGCGCTCGCGAGCCTATGCCGTGCGCTATTTCGTCGGCTTCACCGCGGCCGGCGCCTCGGTCGGCCTGGTCGCCTGGCTGTACGAGCGCGGCGGCTTCGTCACCATGCTGCAGGCCTTCGCCGCGCTGGCCCTGGTCGCAATCATCGCCGCGCTGATCCTGCCTCCGGAGCTCCCAGTGGCGCGGCCGGCATTGCGGGAGGTGCCCGCCGAATGATGGTTCACTCCGCCGGCTGCGCGATCACCGGCTTGGCCTTGCGCGCCGCGCGCCAGTTCTCGAAGCGCTGCACCACGACGAAGAACGCCGGCACGAACAAGACGGCGAGGCAGGTCGAGGCCAGCATGCCGGAGAACACGGTGATGCCGATCGACTTGCGTGCGCTGGCGCCGGCCCCGGTCGCGAGCACCAGCGGCACGACGCCGAGGATGAAGGCGAACGAGGTCATCAGGATCGGCCGGAACCGCGACCGCGCCGCCTCGATCGCGGCTTCCATGAGCGGCTTGCCGTCGCGGCCGTGCAGCTCCAGCCCGACCTCGACGATCAGGATCGCGTTCTTCGCCGACAGCGCGATCAGGAGGATGAGGCCGATCTGGACATACAGATTGTTGTCGATCTTCAGCGCGGTCAGGACCGCCATCGGCCCGAGCAGCGACAGCGGCACGGCGAGGATGACCGAGACCGGGGCGTACCAGCTTTCATATTGGCCGGCGAGCACGAGATAGACCAGGAGGAGGGCGAGCGCGAAGGCGAGATAGATCTGATTGGAGACGACCTTCTCCTGATACGACATCGCGGTCCATTCGTAGCCCGCGCCCGGCGGCAGGGTCTTCGCCGCGATCTCCTCCATCAGCTTCAGCGACTGGCCGGAGGAATAGCCCTGCGCGGGCAGGCCGACGATCGCCGCGGAGGGATAGAGGTTGTAGAGGCTGATCAGCGACGGCCCGACCGAGGGCTTCACCGTCGCGACCGTGCCGAGCGGGATCATGTCGCCCGACTGGTTGCGGACCATCAGGCTCTCGATCTGCCGCGGCGTCAGCCGCGCCGCGGAATCGGCCTGGACATAGACCTGGAACACGCGGCCGAATTTGTTGAACTGGTTGACGTAGGAGGCACCGAGATAGGACGACAAGGCCGAGAACACCTGGTCGGTGGTGACGTGCAGGGTCTGGGTCTTGACCCGGTCGATCTCGATGTCGAACTGCGGCACCATCGCGCGGAACGGCGACTGCACGCGCTGCAGCGCGCTCTGGCTCTGGGCGCTGGCGACGATCGCGGAGGTCATCGCCTGCAGCTTGGCATAGTCGCTGTTGCCGTCGCGCAGCTCGACCTGCATGGCAAAGCCTGCGGCATTGCCGATGCCTTGAATGGGCGGCGGTGGCAGCACGAGACTGCGGGCCTCGATGACTTCGGCGAGCTTGTCGTTGAGGCCGTAGACGAGCGAGCGCAAATCCTCGCCCTTGCCGCGCGCCTCCCAATCCCTGAGGATGATGTAGGCGACCCCTGCATTGGCGAGACTGGCGCTGTTGTCGAGCGCGGAGATGCCGGCGATGGTGATGACCTGGGCGACGCCGGGCGTGGCCTTTGCAATGGCGCCGACCTTGTCGAGGGCCTGCTGCGTCCGCTCCAGCGAGGCGCCGTCGGGCAGCTGCACGGCGGCGATCAGGTAGCCCTGGTCCTCGATCGGCAGGAAACCGGTCGGCACGCGCGACAGCCCGTAGCCGCCGGCCGCGATCAGGACCAGCGCGACGACGACGGACGCGGTGCTGTGCCTGACGAGGCGCCCGATGAGATTTGTGTAGCGCCGCTCCAGCCGGGCATAGAGATTGTTGAAGACGCGGTAGAGGATGTTGCGCTGCTCCAGCGGCACCGGCGGCCGCAGCCACAGCGCGCACTGCGTCGGCTTCAAGGTCGCGGCGTTGATCGCCGAGAGCAGGGCGGTGGCGGCGATCACCAGCGCGAACTGCGCATAGATGCGGCCCGTCAGTCCGGGCAGGAAGGCGGCCGGGAGGAACACGGCGATCAGCACCAGCGTGATGCCGACGATCGGTCCGAACAGCTGGTCCATGGCGCGGATCGCCGCGTCGTGGCCGGTCATGCCGCGCTCGATGTTGTGCGCGGCGCCCTCGACCACGACGATGGCATCGTCGACCACGATGCCGATCGCCAGCACAATCGCGAACAAGGTCGACAAATTGATCGTGAAACCGAGCGCGGCCATCGCCGCGAAGGCGCCGATGATGGTCACCGGCACGGTCGTGGTCGGCACCAGCATCGCGCGCCAGTCCTGCAGGAAGATCAGGATGACGATCAGCACCAGCACTCCGGCTTCGATCAGCGTCTTGTAGACCTCGTGGATCGAGGCATTGACGAACTTGGTGGTGTCGAACGGCGTGTCGTACTGGATGCCTTGCGGGAACGTCTTCGACAGCTGCGCCATCCTGGCCTCGACCGCCTTCTCCACCTCCAGCGCGTTGGCGCCGGGCGACTGGAACACGCCGATGCCGACGGCAGGCTGGCCGTTGAGCGAGAACATCTGGCCATAGGTCTGCGCGCCCAGCTCGACCGAGCCGACGTCGCGCACGCGCGTGACGTCGCCATTGCTGCCGGTCTTGACGATGATGTCCTCGAACTCCCTGGTCTCATCGAGGCGGCCTGCGACGTTCAGCGTGTACTGGAACGCCTGGCCGGAGGGCGCGGGAGGCGCGCCGATCTGGCCGGCGGCGACCTGCTGGCTCTGCTGCTGGATCGCCTGGATCACGTCCTGCGGCACGAGGTTGCGCACCTGCAGCTTGCTCGGATCGAGCCAGATCCGCATCGAATACTGCCCCGCGCCGAACACGGTGACATTGCCGACGCCGGGCAGGCGCGCCAGCTCGTCCTTCAGGTTGATGGTCGCGTAGTTACTCAGATAGAGGCTGTCGTACTTGGCCTCAGGCGAGGTCAGCGTGACGAACAAGAGGATCGACGTCGACCGCTTCTGCACCGTGACGCCCTGGTTCTGCACCGCCTGCGGCAGCTGCGCCAGTGCGCTGGAGACGCGGTTCTGGACCAGCACCTGCGCGAAGTTCAGATCGGTGCCGATCTTGAACGTCACCGTCAGCGAATAGCTGCCGTCCGCGCCGCTGTAGGACTGCATGTACAGCATGCCGTCGACGCCGTTGACCTGCTGCT
The DNA here is from genome assembly GCF_032377575.1 of Bradyrhizobium sp. SZCCHNS2022. Lineage (NCBI taxonomy): Bacteria > Pseudomonadati > Pseudomonadota > Alphaproteobacteria > Hyphomicrobiales > Nitrobacteraceae > Bradyrhizobium > Bradyrhizobium sp. SZCCHNS2022. Next base: position 7,412,426 of record NZ_JAUHHZ010000001.1, read on the forward strand.
CGATCGGCAGCGCGACGGTGTCGGCTACGGTCTTGGCGCTGGCGCCGGGATAGCGCGTCGTGACCTGCACGGTCGGCGGCACCACCTCGGGATATTGCGCGATCGCGAGGTTGAACAGCGCGACGGCACCGATCAGCATCATCAGGATCGCGATGACGTTGGAGAGGACCGGGCGCTCGATGAAGAACTTGGAGATCACGGCCGGCCCTCATTTGCTCGCGGAGACCGGCTCGATCGCCTTCAACTGCGGATCGACCTTCTGCCCGGGAATGGCGCGCAGCAGGCCCGCGACGACAACGCGGTCGTCGGCCTTGAGGCCGCCATCGATCACGCGCAGGCCGCCGTCGAGCGGTCCCACTTTCACCTTGCGCTGTTCGACCAAATTGTCGCCGTTCACAACGAGCACGTAGCGCCCGCTCTGGTCGCTGCCGAGCGCGGAGTCGGGCACCAGCAGCGCGTCATTGGCGCGATCCACGGGAATGCGGATGCGCACGAAATAGCCGGGCAGCAGCACATGGTCGGGATTCGGCACGACCCCGCGCACGGCCAGCGTGCCGGTCGATGCATTGACGGTCGGCGCGGCGTAGTCGAGCTTGCCCTGGTGCGGATAGCCGCTCTCCGTCTGCAGGCCCAGCTCGATCGGGAACTGCTTGAGATCCGTCGCCTTCATGCCGCGGCGCCGCGCCTCGGCGCGGATGCGCAGCACGTCCTGCTCGTTGACGGTGAAGTTCACATAGACCGGGTCGAGCGCGACGATGGTCGCGAGCTGGGTCGGCGACGCCACCCCGACGAGTTCGCCGACCGAGACCTGGTGCGCGCTGACGACGCCGTCGAATGGCGCGGTCACTTTCGTATAGCCATAGTTGACCTTGGCGATCTTGGTGTTGACCTGCGCCTGCTGCAGATTGGCCTGGGCGTTGTCGCGGGCCGATGTCGAATTGTCGAGCGCGACCTGCGAGGCGGCCTGGCGCGCGACGAGATCGGTCTGCCGCTTGTAGTCGGCCTCGGCCTGCTTGAACGAGGCCTGCGCACCGGCCTCGGCCGCCTGCGCCTGGTCGAGCTTGAGCTTGTAGGTCTCCGGCTCGATCGTGAACAGCGTCGTGCCCTCCTTGACGGTGTCGCCGTCCTTGTAGTCGATCGACTGCAGGAAGCCCTGGACGCGGGCGACGAGATCGACGCTCTTGACCGGCGCCGTGTTGCCGGTGGCCTCCAGATAGCGCGTCACGGTGCGCTGCACCGGTTGAGCCACCTCGACCTTTGGCGGAGGCGGCGGCTGGTAGCTGTTCTGCTCGCAGCCGGCGAGCAGCAGCGCCGCCGAACTGATGAGAAGTGCGACGGATCCGGCTCGCGGCACGGACGTCGTGGGCAGCTTCGGGGCTGCGGATGCCGTGGGAGTTTGTCGAGACGACGTGGGTCGATCCGGGCAGGTCGGCGCCATTCCGCTTTCCATATGCAATGACTGCGAACAATGTCGACGTCGAGAAACAACAAGAATGTTGGTCGCCTGAATAACAACAATCGTTCAGCGGAGGAACTGCAATGCGCAGTCGCAGCACGAAGAAATCTGCGCGCCATGCCGATCCACCCAATTTTTCCCACTTGCCAACTGCCGATCGGCGGCGCAGCGTTGCGTCATCATTTCTTCGGGCGCCGCTGGATGACGAGAGGTCGGCCGGCGGTGCCGAATTTGCGTGCGAACACATACTCACGAGCTCCAATCGAACGCCATGCACGCCGCCGCGCTGGCGACGACGGATTGACGCTCAAGACCATTGAGGATCGGCCCATGATCAATCGCTTCAGATGGATGCTCGCTCTCGGCATGGCGGCCGCGACCGGGTTTGTTGCAACGCAGGCGCTGGCGCAGACCGACGCCCAGCGCAATGCGATCAAATCGGCCTGCCGGTCGGACTACATGTCGAAATGCGCCAGCGTGCCGCCTGGCGGCGCTGCGGCGTTTCAGTGTCTGCAGAAGAACATGGCGAGCCTGTCGTCGTCCTGTCAGACGGCGGTGAAGGCGCTCGAGCCGGCGGCCGAAGCGAAGCCTGCGGCGGACGCGAAGCCCGCCGCCGAGGCGAAGCCGGCACCGCAGCCTGCCGCGAGCAAGCCGGCCGCAGCCGAAGCGAGCCAGCCGGCTGCAGCCGAAGCGAGCCAGCCGGCCGAGCCGCCGAAAACGGCCGCGCTGCCGGCGCCCGCAGCGCCCGCGCAGGCTGCAACGGCTAAATCAGAGCCGGCCAAGCCGGCAACGGCTGCGAAGCCAAGCGAAGCCCAGGTGGCGGCGATCCGCAGCGCCTGCAGTGGGGACTATCGCAAGGTCTGCAGCAGCGTGCCTCCCGGCGGCTCGGCGGCGCTGCAATGTCTGGAGCAGAACAAGGCCAAGGTATCCGCCTCCTGCGCCCAGGCGATCGCGGGCGCCGGCGGGGCTCCGGCGGCGAAAAGCGTCGCCGTGGCGGCTGCTCCCACGGCCCCGGCTGCTGCCACGCCGGCGCCGGCGGCACCCGCCATGGTGTTGCGGCCGCTGCGGCCGCTGGAGGAGTTGCGCATCGTCCGGGCTGCCTGCGGTTCGGATGCGCGCGCCTATTGCAGCGGGATCGAGCCCGGCGGCGGCCGGATCGCGCAATGTCTCGCGGCCAATGCGGGATCGCTGTCGCCGAGCTGCAAGGGCATGCTCGCGCAGTTCGCCGCTAGTCGGTAACCAGATGGGTGCTGGGGGAGTGCCGCAAGGACGGGCACGAGCTCGCAGCTGTTTCGATCCACCCAAATTGTCACAGTTGTCAGGCGGCGGCGCGCTCGGCAAAGTTCTAACAGGGTGGATATTTTACTAACCAATGATGATCAGGAGTTCGACATGCGCGCCATTCTTTCACGTATCGTTCTTTCCACCCTGTGCGGCCTTTTCGTCCTGGCATTGATGCCCTTCGTGTCGATGTCGGACGCCAACGCCGTTGTCTGCGCACGCGGCGTCGTCCGTGCCGGCTGTGCCGGCGCGGCCGGCGCCGTGGTCGTCCGTAAGCCGCCGGTGGCTGCTGCGACGACGGCCTGCCGAACGGTGCTGGTCAACGGCGTCTGGGTGCGCCGCTGCGTTTAAGGCGCACTTAATAAGTATTTGGTATCGCCTTATTTGAATCGACAATTGCGGCGCGCAAGTTTTACGCGCCGCATGCTGCTTTGCATAAGCAAGGTAAGCTGTATTTAACGGGCTCCCGGCAAGGTGCGGTCTGGATTCACTTGCATCGGATGGGAGAGGGCCATGGCGTTCTGGCGCTGGCTGCGTGATGCAGCCCTGGCAGCTGCGGTAGTCACGGTTATCGGCAACACTGCATTCGCAGCCGGCCTGAAAGAAGAAATCGCGTCGACCGGCAAGCTCCGGGTCGCCATCGCCGTCGGCCCTGCGGGCGGCGCATTCTGGTGCGTCAAGTCCGACAGCGGCTATGCCGGCGTGCCGGTCGAACTCGGAAAGGCCATGGCGGCGCAGATCGGTGTGCCCGTCGAGTTCGTCGAGCATCCGAACTCCAATGCCATCACGGATGACGCGGGGAAGGGCATCTGGGATGTGGCGTTCATGCCGAAGGATTCCGAGCGCGAGACCAAGGTCTCGTTCGGACCGGTTTACGACTCGGTCGAGACCACGTTCATCATCCGCGCCGGTCTCGATATTCCCAACATGGCGTCGCTCGACCAGGCCGGCCATGAGATCGCGGCCATCAACGATACCACGGTGCTGCGTGGGGCCAAGGCGTTCCTGAAGAAGGCGACCGTGACCGGCTTCAAGTCCTACGAGGAGGTCTACGCCCTGCTGTCGGCCGGGGAGATCGATGCGCTGGCGCTCGCGCGTGATCAATTGACCCTCATTGCCAAGCAGGTCCCCGGCACCAAGGTGCTGGCCGAGACCTTCAAGAAGACGGACAGCGCCGTCGCGGTGCCGCAGAAGCGGCCGCAATCGCTGGCTTTCGTGACGAAGTTCATGACCGAAGCCAAGGCCAACGGTACGCTCAAGAAGGCGTACGGCGCCAACAATCTCAGCGAGTCGACGCTGCTCACGCAGTGAGCCCGTCCGCCGCCGTCAACTCCGCCCATGAAACTCTCCCTGCGCGTCGTGCGAGGGAGAGTTTTTCGTTGTGCCGTCGATGCGATCGGATCAGTTCGGAGACCTTCTGACGATCGGATCGAGTCCGCTCTCGGCGATCGTCTTGCGCGCATCCGGTGAGCCCAGGAAATGGATCAGCGCCTTGCCGGCCTCCGGCTCCTTCGCTGCCATGGCGATACCGGCCGAGAACACCGTGATCTTCTGCAGCCCGGCCGGCAGCGGCCCGACGATGTCGATGCCGTGCACCGGCTTGAGCTCGCTGATCTGCTGGAAGCCGATCTCGGCCTCGCCCATGGCCACGATCTCGCCGACGGGAGTTGCCGGAATCATCCGCGCCTTGCCCTTCATCTCCTCCTTGATGCCGAGCTTGTCGAACATCTCGGTCGAGACGTAGACGCCGCTGGCGCTGTCCGAATAGGCAATCGTCTTGGCGGCGATCAGCATGCGCTTCACGGCGTCGGCGTTCGAGATGTCCGGATGCGGCGTGCCCGACTTCACCGCAATGCCGATCGGCGAGTTGGCTAGATCGGCACGGCTGTCGGGCATCACCTTGCCCTTGGTGGTGAGATCGCTCAGCGCATAGCCGACCATGATCAGCACATCGGCCGGCTCGCCGCGCTCGAGGCGAACCGGGATCGCATTCGCCGTCGTTCCCATCGACGGGCCGTAGGCGATCGTGACCTTGTGGCCCGAACGCCGCTCGAACTCCGGCACGAGCGACTTGAACGCAGCCGTCATGCCGCCGGAGATCATCACATGGATCTCCGCTGCGTGGACTGAGGTGGTCAGGAGGACGGCGGCCGAGACCGCAAGGCCGATGGTGCGCAGACGGGCGGTGATTGTCATGGCAGGCTCCGAGGCGGACCGCTGAAGGCGGAGGGCGCCCTGGATAGCGTGACCGTGCAGCGAAGGCCAGCCTTGGACTCAGCTTTGGACTCAGCCTTGGACCCGGCGACGCCTCTTCGACACGGCGGATGCGAGCGCCATTGGAGCCCGATTTCGCACTGTCATTGGCCACGCTTGCGGCGCCGCTGTGTTTGCAGTGCGGCGCGCGCCCACGCCGCCTTCGCACGTCAACTCGCCTGGTAGGTCGGCGCGGATGCCAGGAAGCGGCCATATGCGTCCGCATCTGGCGGCGTGAACATCTCGGCCAATGGATGTCTCTTCCGCCTTGTCGCGCCGATGTCAGCGAGCAGTTCGTCGAAATGCTTGAAGTGATAGGGTGCGACGCACAAGCCGCCATAGACGGCTGCGGCCGGGCGCTCGACCCGCTTGAAGTGCAGCATCATCTCGATGTTGTCTCGCATGTCGCGCTCGCTCGGCTGATGCGCGAGCTGCTTGTCGGCGTAGCGAACCAGCCAGTGCGCTGCCATGTCGGCGCAGAGCACGGTGCAGAAGCTGGAGTTGAAGCCGACGAAGCCCATGTCGGGAAGATCCGGATTGGCGATCAGCCGATACAGCCGGTATTGCCCGTCGGGATCGATCAGCTTGGCGCGATCAGCCTCGGAGAGAAAGGGAACGCCGAGCTTGTAGCCGATGGCGAGCACGGCGACGTCGGCCTGAATCCGTTCACCGCTGCTGGCGACGATCGTGTTCGGCTCGTAGTGATCGAACGTGCCGATCACCGCCTTGATCCGGCCGTCGGCGACCATCGGGAAGAAGTCGGGCGTTGCGATCGGGACCGAGCAGTTCACGCCGTCCTCGATGCGCTCCTTGGGCACCATGTTGCAAGTGGCCAGCTTGAGCTGCGCCTTGAGCAGGCTCTCAAGGCCGCGCCAATTGGCCCACACGAGAGGCTTGGCGAGACGGTGGGCGAGGCGCGCCAGCGGGCCGATGCCCCAACTCGCGAACATCTGCTCCTGCGCGCGAATGTAGAGGATGCGCTTGAAGTTGATGAGACCGCCGATGAAATAGGGAATGCGCCACACCGGCTCGCGAAACACGATGGTCACCGAGCGCGCGCCCGAGCGCACGGCGTTGACGGCGATGTCGGTGGCCGATTTCGATCCGCCGAGCACGACGACGTTGCGGTCCTTGACCATGCCCGGGTCATTGTACTTCGACGAGTGCAGGACGACGCCGCCGGCGGCCGTGAACTGATCCTCGCCGGGAAGCGACAGCGTCTGCGGCTCGTTGAACTGTCCGGTGCAGACGGCCACGAAATCGAAATCCTCACGGCCCGCATGATCGCCCGTCTTCAGATCGAGGGTCCAGCCCGGCTTGCCGTCCGCACGCCGCTGCATCGACAGAACGGTGGTGTTCAGCCGCATCAACCGCGTGAGGTCGTGGCTCCTCGCGTAGTCGGCCAGATAGGCGTAGACCTGCGGTCCCTTCGGCCACTCCGGATAGCTGTCGGGCATGGCCCTGTCGGTGTAGCGATAGAGTTCCTTCGGGCTCTGCGTCTGCACATCGGGGTAGGACCGCGCCGGCTCCCAGACGCCGCCGAGATCGGCGCTACGCTCCACGATGGCGACATTGTGGCCGCGCGCCGTGAATGCCTTGGCTGCAGCGAGGCCGGAGACTCCGGCGCCGATCACGCAGACGTTTTTTCGAGTGATCATGGGACCTCCTGTTGTCGAGCAAAAGCCGCGTGCGGCCAGCCGCGACCGGCCGCGCTGCAAGAGCTCGCTGAAGACGTGATGATGACGAAGGCCGCCCGGCGCGACCGCAGCATGCGACGATGGACAGGGCCAGCATCGAAGACCCGGCGAGACCGCTCTCGCCGTTCAGAAGTCGTTCAAGCCAAGCACCCGCTCATCCCGCAGGGCGTGCAGGGCCGATCGCGCTCACCGCGCGCCGCATTGCAATGATGAGCTTGTGCGTCCGGCGTCGTCGCGCCTAGTCGTTGGCCTCAGGCGGGAGGAAATTGACTTCGTGTTCGGCAGAGATCCGCACCACCTCGGCCGGGTCGGCAAGATTGTCCAGCATGTTGAACAACGCCTCCAGCTTCTGCATCGGCGAGACCCAGAACAGCGCCCGTGCAGGCTTGTCCGATTTGTTGAAGTAGCCATGCGGAATGCCGCGCGGCATGCGCACGAGATCGCCGGCATGCGCCTTCACCCAGGCGCCGTCGAGCTTGAGGTCGAGCACGCCCTCCTGCACCAGGATGAACTCGTCCTGGGTGGGATGAACGTGCACCGGCACGAACTGGCCGGGATCGCTGTTGGTCTCGAAGGCGAAGGTGGAGTCGGTGACGGCCTTGGGGAAGTAGAGCTGACCCAGGATGTTCCAGGTCTTGCCGGCATAGCCGGTGCCGGCGCGCGTGATGCCTTTTTCCAGTGTGGTCATGGCGGATCTCCTTGCTGCACACGAGGCGAGGATCGAGCAGGTCGCGACGACAAGTCTATCCAGAAAACGAATCCCTCGACGCCAGATGCTAATTATTATAGGTTTCAAATGATTTCGACGGACGATGTGAGCCATGACTGCCGATGCAGCCATCGATCGTAGTTGGAAGCTGCCCGCAGCGCCGCGGCTGGCGGCCTATGGTCGTGTTGCAACGCACGATGTCGATGAAGCCGCTGAACAAATAGGACGCATCTTCTGTCCGCACGGGTTGCAGCCGAAGGCCGAGACTGCGCGCGATTTCCTCGCGCTGCATAATTGTGCGGCATTCGATGGCTTCTCCATCAACTATGTCACCTATGGCGGCGTCGTCACCATCGATCCCGGCTGCCTCGATCGCTTCTTCCTGGTTCAGCTCCCATTCGCAGGGGCAGCAAGCATCCGCACGGCCGCGCGCGAAATTGCAACGGGTCCGGATTGTGCAGCCTCCTTGCTGTCGCCGACATTGCCGACGCGCATGGTGTGGGACAATTGCGCGCAGCTGATCCTGCTGCTGAACCGCGATCTTGTGGAGCAGCGCGCTGCGGCGCTGTCCGGGCGTGCGGTGCAGCCGGTCGAGTTCGAGCCCGCGATCGCGCTGTCGACGCTTCACGGTTCGCGCCTGCGGGCCCACATGCTCGCGCTCACGGACCTCGCCGAGGGCCTGGGAGGAGAGCGCAGGCGGCCCGCCGCGATGGCCGCCAATTGGCGAGAGACGCTATTGGACATTCTGCTCGAGCACCCGAGCAACGGGCTGTCGGAGGCGATCAGACGTCATTCCGGCCGGATCGAGACGCTGCCGGGCGCTGTGCGCAGGGCTCGCGATCTGCTCGATACGCAGGCCGCCGAGCCGCTCGATCTGTCCCAACTCGCCGCCGCGGCGGGCATCGGCATCCGTGCGCTGCAAGGCGGCTTCCGCCGTCATTTCGGCATGTCGATCTCCGACATGCTGCTCGACATCCGGCTCGCCCGGTTGAACGCGCAACTGATGACGGCGGCGCCCGAGGCACGGATCATCGATCTCGCCTTCGAACTCGGCTTCACCCATCTCGGCCGGATGGCGGGCGCCTATCGCGACAAGTTCGGCGAGACGCCGTCAGCGACGCTGCAACGGGCGCAGCGCCGTCGCGGTCGGCTCACGAATTGACGTGCACGAAATCCCGCAGCAGCGGGTAGATCTCGTTATTCCACTTCTTGCCGCTGAACACGCCGTAATGGCCGACGCCGGCCTGCATGTGATGCACGCGGCGATAGGCCCGCACATTGGTGCAGATGTCCTGCGCAGCGAGCGTCTGGCCGATCGAGCAGATGTCGTCGCGCTCGCCTTCGACGGTCATCAGGCCGATCCGCCGCACGGCCTTCGGATCGACCGGCCGGCCGCGGTGCATCAGTTTGCCCTGCGGCAGCAGATGCTCCTGAAACACGTCGCGCACGGTCTCGATGTAGAACTCGGCCGGCAGGTCCATGACCGCGAAATACTCGTCGTAGAACGTCTTGATGGTCTCGGCCTTCTCGACCTCGCCCTTGGCGAGATGGTTGGCGAGATCCATGTGCTGCTTGACGTGGCGTTCGAGATTCATCGACACGAAGGCCGTCAGCTGCACGAAGCCCGGATACACTTTGCGGAAGGCGCCCGTGCACTGAAAGGGCACGTAGTGGATCAGATTGTTCTCGAACCAATCGATCGGCTTGCTCTTGGCGAACTCGTTGACCTTGGTCGGCTGCAGCCTGGTGTCGATCGGTCCAGCCATCAGGGTCAAGGTCGCCGGCCGTGAGGGGTGGTTGTCCTCGCACATCACCGCGGTGGCTGCGAGCGCGGACACCGACGGCTGGCAGATCGCGACCATGTGCGGACGCGGACCGAGCTGGCCGAGGAAGGTGATGAGATGATCGGTGTAATCTTCCAGTCCGAAGCGGCCGTGATCGCGCGGGATGTCGCGCGGATTGTGCCAGTCGGTGATGTAGACGTCATGGTCCTGCAGCAGCGTCTTCACCGTGCCGCGCAACAGCGTTGCGAAATGGCCCGACATCGGCGCCACCAGCAGGACCTTGGGCTGGTCCGCCGCGCCGTCCTTCTTGAAGTGCAGCAGTGAGCCGAACGGCGTCTTGAACGTCACCTCCTCGGTGACGCCAAGCTCGCGGTTGCCGACCATCACGCTGTCGATCCCATAGGCCGGCCGCGCATAGGTCAGCGCCGAGCGCGAGATCAGCTCGAGGGCCGCCGACAGCCGCCGCATGGCGCGGCTGGAGAGCCCCGACGGGATCAGGTTGAGATAGCGCAATGCGGCCGCGGCGCCCTGGCGCCAGGGCTCGGTCAGGTCCATGTGATTCTGGTAGGCTTGGTACAGCAGCGCCATTTGGTCCCGTCCGTCACTCCAAAGTCATGCATGCAATATCGAAGCCAGAGGCGGGGAGTCTTGCCTCAAAAACTGGCATGTCGCTTGCTGCGTGAAATCATTGGAGTATCCGGCTCCGGACCCGATCCTGAGCCGGCGGGGCAGCCGCACGTCGGACGGCGGCCGAATGACAAGCGACAAAGAGGGCAGGGCGATATGGCCAAAGCGACGTTGACCATCAGCAGCAAGAACTACTCGTCATGGTCGCTGCGCGGCTGGCTGCTCGCCAGGTTTGCCGGGCTCGATTTCGACGAGGTGATCGTCGGGCCCGACGATGCCTCCGCACGGGCCGAGATCCTGCTGCTGTCGTCGTCGATCCTGGTGCCGTGCCTGCGGCACGATGGAGCGACGGTCTGGGATACGCTCGCGATCGGGGAATATCTCAACGAGACGTTCCCGGACGCCGGCCTGTTGCCCGCCGAGCGCATCCAGCGCGCGCATTGCCGCTCGATTTCGGGGGAAATTCATTCCGGCTTCACCACCTTGCGGGCCTCGCTCCCGGTCAATCTCAAGGGGCATTTCCCCGGCTTCAAGGTGTGGACCCGTGCCCAGGCCGACATTGATCGCATCTGGGCGATCTGGCGCGACTGCCTGGACAAGTCGGGCGGCCCATTCCTGTTCGGTCAGCGCGGCATGGCGGATGCGATGTACGCACCGGTGGTGACGCGCTTCGTCACCTATGACGTGAAGCTCGAGCCGCAGCTGAAGGCCTATGCCGATCTGGTCATGGCAATGCCGGAGATGCGCGAATGGATCGAGGCGGCCAAGGCCGAGCCGGAGGAGATCGAGGAGCTCGAGGTGGAGTATTAGCAACGGTGCGGGTTCGCGCGGCCGCGTGACTGCATCGCAACGGCTCAGGGGAGCGGCAGGCGCTGCCCAATTTGAAGCCGCATGGCAGCCTCTCATGCTCTATCCCCGCGTGGCCTTGCGCGTCGTCACGCGCGCGGCCGGCGTCAAAAATCGGTTGTTAACAATCAGTTCGGATTGCGACGACGGTTCTGGCGGCCTGATTCGTGCGCTGCCCGCAGGGCGTGGCGCGGTTTTCGCATAGCAAAACGAGCTTTCGAGCGTGGTGGCCGCTGTGGCCGATCGATGGGCCGCAACGGTTGCCGATGCCGCGATCAACCGGTGGAGGCCGTCATGAACCAGCATGCTGTGGTGACCAAGTTCTCGCACGTGAAGCCCGAGGACACCGACTACAAAGGCGGTGGCTTGCGCGACTTCTTCCTCTATCGCGATCTCGGGATTGCCGACGCCACCGGCGGACAGGTGATCTGCCACCTCGTCAAGGCCAATCCCGATTGTCCGCCGGTCGACGGCACCGGCTGGCACCGGCACGATTGCGACTTCCAGATCGTCATCATGATGAAGGGCTGGGCGCGCTTCATGTATGAGGACAAGCCGACCTTGGTGAAGGCCGGCGACGTGGTGCATCAGCGCCCGGGGATCACGCACTATCTCTACGACTATTCTCCTGACATGGAATATATGGAGATCGTCAGCCCGGCCGATTTCAAGACGGTCGAGATGCCGCCGGCGACCGACAAGGTGCCGCCCGTAACGCCCTGGACGTGAGCAGGCCTGCGCCCACAACCGTTCGGCCCAGCCGTTAACTCCCTGCCATCCGGTCGCCGTCCGCGGCCGGATGCACCGTCTCAGGATCTCGTGGGTGACCGGCCGCGAGGCCGATATGTAGCCGTGAACGGGCGGCGTACCTGGCGCGCAGTCCGATTCGGACGCGATTCGTTCAGGGCGCGTTCCAGAGATTAAGGCGGCAACCCAGCACCGTCACGTTTTGAAACAACGTCGGCTCCGATGCGGCGGTGGTCCGCTGTGACCTTGCAGCACGCGACGCTAGGACGACTCGTCCCGCGCCGGTACACAGCGGGCGAGGGGGAAATCGATCATGACACTGACCACATTGGCCTGGCTCGCATTGGCCGCCTATGGCGCGCACATCCTCGAGGAATACACCTTCGATTGGCGAAACTGGGCGCGTGCGGTGATGAAGCTGCCGGTCGAGTGGAGCGATTTCTACGTGACCAACGCCCTCGTCGTCGTGCTCGGCGCGGTGCAGGCAGAGCTCGCGGCGACATGGCCCCTGGCACCGCTCGCCTATGCCGCGCTGATGATCATCAACGCGGTGTTCTTTCACGTGCTGCCATTCGTGCGGAGCGGCGGCCGATTCTCTCCGGGCCTGGCGACGGCGCTGGTGCTGTTCTGTCCCGTCGCGATCGCAATGTGGCGGCGGGCGTGGAGTGACGGAGTGATCGATGGCGCGACGGCGGTTGCTGCAATCGTGGCCGGCGCGCTGCTAATGGCCTATCCCGTCGTCATGCTCAATCTGCGTTCAAAACCATATTTTCGGCAAGACCGGCCCTGAGCGGAACTCAGGGCCCGGTGTGATCAATAAGACGAAGCGCGATCAGCAACGAAGCTCGCCTGCATGCGCCGCCCGTTGCGCTCGTCGAAACGCGCGCGCGGAAAGCGCCAGCCGATGACGGTGGCTTCGAGCGCGCCGCCGGATTCCTTGTTGTGCCATTTGCCATCAATGTAGAAACAGGGGAACGGCAGCTGATAGGTGCCGCTGTGATCCTCGCACAGCACCTCGACCGTCTGTCCGGGCGGCGGCTCACCGCTGCCGTCGAATTGCGCCAGCCGTTTTTCGCGCGTAGCCATTCTGTCCATCTCCCTAAAAACGGGTCCCGGCCCGAACTTCAATGCGCGATTGAGGTCTCAGTATGGTATCATTCTGGAAACAGCATCAGTTCCACGCAAAATCATGTGTTTGGCAAGCCAATGAGAAAATTGTGATGCGAATCATCGTTGCCGCACGAATCCTGTTTGCCGTGAGTGTGCTCGCAATGTGCATGGGCTCTGCCGGACATGCGCAGGATATTCCCGGCATCGAGATCTGCACCGCCGAAAAAGCGATGGACCGGCGGACATCATGTCTGCAGAGCAACATCGACTTCCTGCAGAAGACGATGACCAAGCAGTCGCTCGATCAGCAGCAGAAGCTCGATGCGGCCAATCGGCAGATCCAGGCGTTGAAGGCGGCCTTGATATCGCAGCAAGGTGCGATCGACGAGCTGAAGAAGAAGGCCGATGCGTCGGCAAAGCCCGCGGGCAAATAGCAGGCATCTGCCGGTTCGACAGCAACAATTGTCAAGCGCCGCGGGCGCCGGTCGTGCACGATCGGCTGCTTCGTCCGGAGAGATGAGTGTCCAACAACCCGGCCCAGAAGGCGCTCTGGTATATCGAGAGTCATCTGTCGGCGCCGATGTCGCTCGACGACATCGCCGGCATTGCCGGCGTGTCGCGCTTCCACATCGTGCGTGCCTTCGCGGCCGCGACCGGCGTATCGGTGATGCGCTATGTCCGGCTGCGCCGTCTCAGCGAGGCGGCACGGGCCTTGGCCGGCGGCGCGCCCGACATTCTCGGTCTGGCGCTGGAAGCGGACTACGGCTCCCACGAAGCATTCACGCGCGCGTTCCGCGATCAGTTCGGCGTCACGCCGGAAGCGGTCCGCGCCCATGCACGCCTCGATGGCCTCGCATTGCAGGAGCCGATCCTCATGGACCAGACACCGCTCGATGATCTCGCCGCGCCGCGCTTCGTCACCGCCGAGCCGCTGCTTGTCGCCGGCCTTGGCGACCGCTTCACGTTCGAAAACGGCGCTGGCATTCCGGCGCTGTGGCGCCGCTTCAATGAGATCACGCAAGAGGTTCCGGCGCGGCGCGGCGCGGTGGCTTACGGTGTCTGCTGCAACGGCGACGATGCCGGCAATTTCGACTATGTCGCGGGCGTCGAGGTGGCCGATTTTTCCGACCTGCCGCGGACGTTCAGCCGCGTGCGGGTTCCGGCCGCGACGTTCGCCGTGTTCACCCATGCCGGCCACATCTCGTCGATCCGCCGCACCGTGCATACGATCTGGAATCGCTGGCTGCCGCAGTCGGGCTATGAGGTCGCCGACGCGCCGAACTTCGAGCGCTACGATCAGCGCTTCGACCCGCTCACCGGCGATGGCGGACTGGAAATCTGGCTGCCGGTGATCCGCTGAACCGGCGCGCCAAACGCCGCTCACTTGCGTCGACACGCTGCAAGCGTCTTTCGCAGCAGGGCTGCTCTGCGGTCCCGCGGCCGGCCGCTTGCTTGGCAAGCCGGGCCGGCTTTGCGATAACCTTCCGCATAACAACAATGCGCCGCATCGCGGCAGACAAGCGGGAGGCCGTCAGATGTCCAACATGCGCGTGCTCGCCACCGATCTGGAATTTCCGGAAGGGCCCGTCGTGATGCCCGACGGCTCGGTGGTGCTGGTCGAGATCCGCGGCAAGCGCCTGACGCGGGTGTTTCCGGACGGCCGCAAGGAGATCGTCGCGCAGATTCCGGGCGGGCCGAATGGCGCTGCGCTCGGGCCCGACGGCAAGATCTACATCTGCAACAATGGCGGCTTCTCCTGGATTCCGACCGGCAAGATGATCATGCCGGGCCCCCAGCCCGCGGATTATCTCGGCGGCTCGATCCAAACAGTCGATCTGCAGAGCGGCAAGGTCGAGACCGTCGTGAGCCGCTGCGGCGAGCATGAGCTGCGCGGGCCGAACGACCTCGTGTTCGACCGTCAGGGCGGCCTGTGGTTCTCCGACCTCGGCAAGCGCCGAGCCCGCGACATGGATGTCGGTGCGTTCTATTATCTCAGGCCCGGCATGACCGAGATCGTCGAGGCCGTGCACGGCATCCTGCCGGCCAACGGCATCGGCCTGTCGCCGGATGAGAAGACCGTCTACATCGCGGAGACGCCGACCGCGCGGCTCTGGGCCTATGACGTGCCGGAGCCCGGCACGGTGAAGCCGCGCGACGTGATCTATCGCGGCGAGCGCGGCCGGCCGATCTGCGGCCTCGGCGGTTACCAGATGTTCGATTCGCTCGCGGTGGAGGCCAACGGCAATGTCTGCGTGGCAACGCTGGTGTCCGGCTGCATCAGCGTCATCGCGCCGGATGGCACCCTGGTCGAGCAGGTCCCGACCGGCGACCGCGTCACGACCAACATCGCCTTCGGCGGTCCCGAATTGAAGACCGCCTACATCACGCTCTCCGGCAAGGGCGAGCTGGTGGCGATGGACTGGCCGCGGCCGGGCCTGCCGCTGAATTTTCTGAACAAGTGACGCGTCGCGTGATAGTGCCGTCATTGCGAGCGAAGCGCTTCGCATCCTCCGTCGTTCCGGGGCGATGCGAAGCATCGAACCCGGAATCTCGAGATGCCGGGTTCGCTTGTTTCACTCGCGCCCCGGAATGACGGAGTCTTTGATGCCCTTTCTCGAACCGGTCACCCTCCGCGGCACGCACGCCAGCCTCGTGCCGCTCTCGCAGGACCACCACGACGCGCTGGTCGAGGCCGTCCGCGACGGCGAATTGTGGAACCTGTGGTACACCGCAGTTCCGAAACCCGAGACCATGGCCAAGGAGATCGAGCGCCGGCTTGGCCTGTTCGCCGCCGGCAGCATGCTGCCGTTCACGGTGCTCGACGCCGATGGCAAGGTCGCCGGCATGACCACCTACATGAACGTCGATGCCGCCAACCGCCGCGTCGAGATCGGCTCGACCTGGTACGCGAAGCGGGTGCAGCGCAGCGCGCTCAACACGCAGTGCAAGCGGCTGTTGCTGGCGCAGGCCTTCGAGGCGATGGATTGCATCGCCGTCGAGTTTCGCACGCATTTCTTCAACCACCAGAGCCGCCGCGCCATCGAGCGGCTCGGCGCCAAGCAGGACGGCATCCTGCGCAGCCACCAGATCGCGCCGAACGGCACGCTGCGGGATACCGTCGTCTACAGCATCACTGCGGCCGAATGGCCGACGGTGCGGGCGCATCTCGACTACCAGTTGAATGACAAGCCGCGCTGATCGCGCTATGGCCGCCTGGCCGCGTCATGCGGCAGGCATGACGAGACCGGGACGACAGACGAGATGGATAATTTCGACTATGTGATCGTGGGCGCCGGCTCGGCCGGCTGCGTGATCGCCAACCGCCTCAGCGAGGACCCCTCGGTCAGCGTCTGCGTGCTGGAGGCGGGCCCGCGCGACTGGCACCCCTACATCCATCTGCCGGCCGGCTTCATCAAGACCTTCTACATGAAGAGCATCAACTGGGGCTACCAGCAGGAGCCGGGGCCCTACACCGCCGGCCGCAGCATCTATGCGCCGCGCGGCAAGACCCTCGGCGGCTCCTCATCGATCAACGGCCATGTCTACAATCGCGGCCAGAGCCAGGATTTCGACACCTGGGCGCAGATGGGCAATCGCGGCTGGAGCTATTCCGACGTGCTGCCGCACTTTCGGCGCATGGAGAAGCGCATCGGCGCCGGCGACGAGCAGTATCGCGGCCGCGACGGCAGCCTCGAAGTCACCACCATGGAGTGGAAGGACACGCTGTGCGAGGCCTTCATGGACGGCGCGGTCTCGCTCGGCATCCCGCGCAATCCCGACTACAACGGCGCCATCCAGGAGGGCGTGTCCTACGTCCAGCGCACCATCCAGAACGGCCGCCGCGTGTCGTCGGCGACCGCGTTCCTCAAGCCCGCCAGCAAGCGGCCGAACGTCGAGATCCGCACCCACGCCCATGCCACCGGCATCATGCTCGAAGGCAAGCGCGCGGTCGGCGTGCGCTACAGCCGCGGCGGACGCGGCGGCGTGCCGGTCGAAGTGCGCGCGCGCAAAGAGGTGATCCTGTCCGGCGGCGCCTACAACTCGCCGCAGCTGCTGCAGCTCTCCGGCATCGGCGCGCCCGAGCTGTTGCAGGAGCACGGCATCGAGGTGCGCCATGCGCTGCGCAGCGTCGGCGAGGGCTTGCAGGATCACTACGCGCCGCGCACGGTCGCGCGCGTCAAGAACATCAAGACCATCAACGAGCTCGCGCGCGGCCTCAATCTGTGGGGCGAGGCGCTGAAATGGGCGGTGACGCGCAAGGGCATCCTGTCGCTGTCGCCGACCATGGTCTATTGCTTCTGGCATTCCGGCGAGACCGCGGAGAGCTCCGACCTGCAGCTCACCTTCACGCCCGCGAGCTACAAGGAGGGCGTGCAGGGCCAGCTCGAGGACGAACCCGGCATGACGGTCGCGTCCTGGCAGCAGCGCCCGGAGAGCCGCGGCTACGTCCGCATCCGCTCCGCCGACCCGTTCGCGCCGCCGCTGATCCAGACCAACTATCTCACCGCCGAGCTCGACCGCCGCGTCATCGTCGCCGGCATGAAGCTGGCGCGCCGGCTCTTGGCCTCGGGCCCCCTCGCGCCGTACTACGCCTATGAGGATTTCCCGGGCCCGAAGGTGAACAGCGACGACGAGTTCCTCGCCGCCGCCATCCAGCGCGCCACGACGACGTTCCATCCCGGCTGCACCTGCCGCATGGGCCCGGCCGATTCCACCTGGGCCACCGTCGACGACCAGCTCCGCGTCCACGGCCTCCAGGGCCTCCGCGTCGCCGACGCCTCGATCATGCCGCGCATGATCTCCGCCAACCTCAACGCCGCGACCTTGATGATCGGCGACAAGGCGGCGGATTTGATTCTGGGCAAGGCGAACGCGGGGGAGCGGCTGTCGGCGTAAGGCGGCGGACGCTCAGCTCAGCGGCAGTTCTATCGGGTGCTTTTCTGCCAGCGGGATACGAGCGCTCACGAAGTACGCGGTGCGCTCCCTCTCCCCGTTCTTACGGGGAGAGGGAGGGGGTGAGGGGCAGCGACACGGGTGGTGCTGCTGAGGCCCGACTCATGAGTCCGATAGAGCGAATATGTAGCTTCGTATGTGCCATGCCCCTCACCCGGATTGCTGCGCAATCCGACCTCTCCCCGCAAAGAGCGGGGAGAGGTTTGCACCGCCTGTTTGGAGAGAAGCTGCGCCCACCCGGGTAAAGGCCAGCACCTACTTCACCAGCCTGAACCTCCCGCCCTCGACCTTGATCAGGAACGCCGAGCGCTCGTCATAGCCGTTGTGGTCGGTTGGGCTCATGTTGGAGAGGCCGTTATTGAGGTAGACGTCCTTGCCGCGCTCCAGTTCGTCGCGCAGCGCGGCGCGGAATTCCGGCGTGCCTGGCTTGGCCGCCTTCAGCGCGCCGGGAATGGCGCCCTTGAGCAGGGTCGCGGTGTCCCACAGATGCGCGGCAAAAATGTTGGGCTTGTCGCCATTGGCGGCCTGATAGGCGGAGACGAACGCATCGTTGGCGCGGCGGAACGGGTCCTCGGGCGCGAGATCTTCGGCGATCGAGAACGCCTCGCCGGCGAAGATCGCGCCCTCGACATTCTCCTTGCCGAGCTTGATGAACTCCTGCGTCGCGACGCCATGGGTCTGGAAGATCTTGCCGGCATAGCCGCGCTCGCGCAGCGCCTGCTGCGGCAGCACCGCAGGCGTGCCGGCCGAGGCGATGAACACCGCGTCCGGGTTGGTCGCGATCACCTTCAGGGCCTGGCCGGCGGCGCTGGTGTCGCCGCGCGCATAGACCTCGTGCGTGGTCACGGTGATGCCGAGCTTCGGCGCCAGCTTGCTCACCTCCTGATAGTAGCCCTCGCCATAGCCGTCGGAGACGCCGATGAAGCCCAGCGTCTTGACGCCGCTCTTCGCGATGTATTTCAGCATCGCCGCCGCCATGATGTCGTCATTGGGCACGACCTTGAACGCCCATTTGCGCTTGTCGTCCATCGGTTGCACGATCGCCGTGGACGCCGCCAGCGACAGCAGCGGCGTGCGTGACTCCAGCGCGACGTCCAGCATCGGCATGGTGACCGGCGTCAGCGACGAGCCGATGATGACGTCGACGCCGTCCTGGATGACGAGGCGGCGCGCGTTCTGCAGGCCCTTCACGCTGTCGGACTCGTCGTCGAGCGCGATGTAGATGATCTTCTCGCCGCCGATCTCCTTCGGCAGCGCGGCGACCGCCTTGATCTGCGGCTGGCCGAGCGCCGAGCCGGGGCCGGTTGCGGACACCACGATACCGACCTTGATGTCGGCCCGCGCCGGCGCGCCGAGCGCCAGCATGGCAGCCATCCCGAGCGCAGTGAGTACGGCTCTCATCGCGATATCCTCCCCGTGAGCGTGCCCGGCGCGTTGATCGGCCGCGACTTCAGCCGCCAAACCTAGCCGCGCCGCGGCCGCGCGTCTGTCCCCGTGGTTGGTGACGCCGGGCGGCCTTTCAGGCAATGGCCGTTGCTGCTAGGCTGGAGCAAACGAGAGGTCGGGGAGAACACCATGGAGGCTATGACGCCGGGGGGCGATGCGACGGGCGCTGTCAGCGCCATGGTGCTCGCCATCGGCCAGCAATCGTTTCCAGAGGTCTTGATCGAGAGGCTGCGCGCCATCGCCGGTGTCGGCCATTGCATGGTGTTCACCTTCGAGAACCAGCACTCGGCGCGCTGCCTGCTCAGCACCGGCAACATCGCGATCGGCCCCGACCTCGGCGCCGCCTATTCGCAGCATTTCCACACCGCCGATCCGAACCGCGAGGCGATCTTCGGCCAGCGCGCGCAGGCCCGTCACATCCTGCTGCCCAACTTCGCACGCCGCATGTATCCGCGGGGCTATCGCAAGCTGTTCTTCGAGGATTCCGAGATCGTCGACAAGGCGGCGACCGCGATCTGGGTCGGCGATCACTGTACCTATGTGAATTTCTATCGCACGGCGGCGCAGGGCGGCTTCGCCCCCGACGAGCGGCAGCGCATCACGGCAGTCGCCCCGCTCGTCGCGGCCATCGTCGCGCGGCACTGCCAGGCGCATGCGGCCGCAACGGACCCGGCCGACAAGCTCGCCTCACTCTTTGCGAGCGGCGGCCCGCTGTCGGTGTTGACGCCGCGCGAGAAGGATGTCTGCCGGCGCATCCTCGAAGGCTTCACCTCGGAGGCGATCGCCGGTGATCTCGGCATCGCGTTGAACTCTGTCTTCACGTATCGCAAGCGCGCCTATGAGAAGCTCGGCATCGCCTCGCAGAACGAGCTGTTCGCGATCGCGCTGCGGCTGATGGCGGCGCCAAAGCCGCTGAACTGAGCGCGCCGCAGGCTGTCACCCATCATCGGGACAGACGCCGCCCGCGCGTGCAGCTAGCATGCGGCGTCCGACCGGAGGCCGAATGTGAGCACCGCACCCCATTTCGATATCGATCCGGCCGCGTTCTGGGCCGATCCCTATCCGGCGCTGGCGCGGATGCGCAAGGAGGCGCCGATCGCCTTCGTGCCGCAACTCGGCAGCACGCTGCTGTGCCGGCGCGACGACATCTTCGTCTCCGAGAAGCAGATCGAGGTGTTCAGCTCGCACCAGCCACAGGGGTTGATGAACCGGCTGATGGGCCACAACATGATGCGCAAGGACGGCGCCGCGCATATGGCCGAGCGCCAGGCGATCGCGCCAGCGGTGTCGCCGCGTGCGGTGCGCGTGCACTGGCTGGCGCAGTTCCAGGCTCAGGCCGACCGGTTGACCGACGCGCTCGATCCGGCGGCGGATGTCGATCTCGTCCGCGATTTCGCGCTGCCGTTCTCGGCCGAATGCCTGAAGCTGATCACCGGCCTCACCAACATGCGCTTCCAGGACATGAACGCGTGGTCGCAGGCGATGATCGACGGCATCGCCAACTACACCGGCGATCCCCAGGTCGAGGCGCGCTGCAACGCCGCCACCTCAGGCATCGACGCCGCGATCGACGACATGCTGCCGGTGCTGGAAAAGACCCCGAACCAGAGCCTGCTCGGCGTCATGCTGGCCGTGGGCATGCCGATGGAGAGCATCCGCGCCAACATCAAGCTCGCGATCTCCGGCGGCCAGAACGAGCCGCGCGATGCGATCGCCGGCACGGTGTGGGCGCTGCTGACGCATCCGGAGCAGCTTGCGCTCGCCATGAATGGCGAGGTGCGCTGGCTGCAGGTGTTCGAGGAATTCGCCCGCTGGATCTCGCCGATCGGCATGTCGCCCCGGCGCATCGCCAAGCCCTGGAGGATCCGCGACGTCGCCTTCGAACCGGAGGAGCGCGTGTTCCTGATGTTCGGCTCGGCCAACCGCGACGAGGCGCATTTCGCCGAGCCCGACCGCTTCGACATCCGGCGCGACGTCTCCAAGAGCATCGCCTTCGGCGCCGGCCCGCATTTCTGCGCCGGAGCCTGGGCGTCGCGCGCGATGATCGCCGACGTCGCCTTGCCGACGCTGTTCGCGCGGCTCGAGAACCTGCGGCTGCGCGATACCGAGCCGGTGCGCATCGGCGGCTGGGCCTTTCGCGGCCTGCTCAATCTGCCGGTGACCTGGGACGCGACGCAGGGGTGATCCTCGCCGCCGTCCCGGCGGGAAACGGCCCGCTCAGGCAGCTTACGCCCTGCCTGCTGCGATCGCCTGCGCCTCTGCGGCTGCGCGCTGCATGCTGGACGACATTTCGCCGGTGACCGTGCTCTGCTCCTCGACAGCAGCGGCGGTCGAGGTGACGTATTCGCTGACGTTCTGAATCTCGACCTTGATCGCGTTCAGCGCATTCACGACCTCGCTGGAAATCCCGTTCAGTCCGGCGATCTCGGCCCCGATCTTGTCGGTGGCGGACTTCGCCTGCGTGGCGAGATTCTTGACCTCCGACGCGACCACGGCAAAGCCGCGGCCGGCATCGCCGGCCCGCGCCGATTCGATGGTGGCATTGAGCGCCAGCAGGTTGATCTGCCCGGTGATGTTGCCGATCAGTTCGACGATGCCGCTCATCGCCTGTGTCGCCTCGCTGAGGCGCTTGGCCTGCGAATCGGCGGAGGCCACCCGGTCGGCCGCGCCCATTGCCGTCTCGCGCGACTTCGTCATGGCCTCGGAAATCTCGCGCACCGAGGCGTTCAACTCCTCGGCACCCGCGGCGACGGACTCCATCATGCCGCGGACGCGCTCATTGCCCATTCGCGTCAGCACCTGCCTGGTGACGTCGGTGGCGTATTTCACGACCTTGAATGGCTTGCCGTTGAGGTCGAGGATCGGATTGTAGGAGGCCTGAATCCAGACCTCGCGACCGCCCTTTCCGATCCGCTTGTATTCCGCGGCCTGATATTCTCCGCGGTTCAGGGCGGCCCAGAAGTTGCGATAGGCCGTACTGTCGCGCTCCGACGGATCGACGAACATCGAATGATGGCGGCCCTTGATCTCGGACAGCGTATAGCCGAGCGCCTGCAGGAAATTGTCGTTGGCGTTGATGACGGTGCCGTCCAGTTCGAACTCGATCACGGCCTGCGATTTGCTGATGGCGGCGATCTGTCCGGCGAGATCGGCATTCCGAAGCTTCTGGGCGGTCACGTCGGTGGCGAACTTGACGACCTTGAAGGGCTTTCCGTTCTGATCGAACACCGGATTATAGGACGCCTGGATCCATACCTCTTTGCCGCCCTTTCCGATCCGCTTGTATTCCGCGGCCTGGTATTCGCCGCGATTCAGGGCAGCCCAGAACTCGCGGTAGGCCGCGCTGTCGCGCTCCTCCGGCGGAACGAACATGCTATGATGTTTGCCCTGGACTTCCGGCAGGCTGTAGCCCAGCGCATTCAGGAAATTATCGTTGGCGGTGACGATGGTGCCATCCAGGTTGAATTCGATCACGGCCTGTGATCGGCCGATGGCCGCGACCTGAGCGCTGTAGTCGAGGTTCTGCAGCCGCACGCTGGCGTCGGACCACTCGACGACCGTTCCTGCGCGCGATCCATCCGGATTTTTCAAGGGCTGCGCGACCAGATCGAACGTCCACTTGCCGATCTTGATGGTGGCGCGGTGTTCGGAGGTGAGGGCCTGCAGCATGCGTCGCTGGTGGCTCGGATCCTTGTGGAAGACGTCGATGTTGGTGCCGATGAGTGCGTCGACACGGAAGTGCGGCAACTGCGTCTTGAGATCGGCCTCGGCCCCGCGCAACAGCTCCATCACCGCGTCGTTCATGTAGACGATGTTGAGCTTGTCGTCAGCGACCATCACCCTTGCGGTGATCGCGTTTGCGGCCAGGGCGGCCATGGCTGCGGCGTTGTTCTTGCGGCCAAACATGATGGTCTCCTGTGATGGAAGTCACGTCAGCGATGAGCAGGTGATCAAGATCACGCGATGGTTGCCATGATCCGGAGACGGCGCCGGCTGCGATCGTCCTGAACTCGATGACTCCCGTAGAATTCCGGGGTTCTGTTCAATCTAACAGGTCTTCAGTAAGATTCGGTTAGGCGGCAATCTGCAGCGATTGTTCTGATTGTGCAGGAACCGCCGCGTCGCGTCCGCCCGGATGGATCGAGTGTCGCAGGGCCGGCTTGCCTTAGGTCAATTTCGAGATTGTCCTTGCAGCTATGCTCCATGACGATTGGATGCTATCGGCTTGGACATGCCAGGGAAGGAAATTGCCGAAATCATCGCGTTGCCGAGGGTGTTTCTGGATAGCCTCGGCATCGGCATCTCGATCGTCGACAGTTCGACGGGACATATCCTGTTTGCGAATGCCGAATGCTGCCGGATCCTCGGATACCCGCTGGAGCAGCTCAGGACCGGCGAACTGACCTTCATCGATCTGACCCATCCGGAGGATCGGGAGGGCAACCGGCTGCAGCACGACAAGCTGGTTACAGGCGAGGTCGCGAGCTATCAGCTCGACAAGCGCTACCTTCGTCAGGACGGAAGCGTCGTGTGGGGACGCGTGATCGTCAACCCGATCAGAGACGCCAGCGGCTGCATGAAATGGTTCTGCGCCGTGGTCGAGGACATCACGGCGACCAAGATCCTGGAGCAACAGCTTGCAGCCGCGGAGAAGCTTGCTGGGCTGTCGACCTTCAACCTGATCGTCGACACGGACGATTCCAAGGAAGAGTTTCCGTCGGCGCCGTCATCGTCGGTGCGCGACATGTTGTGCCGCGTGCATCCGGAGGATCGAAACGGGCTCGAGCAGGCGATCGGTCGCGCGATCATGAAGCGAACCGGCTACACGCGCGACTACCGGGTTCTGACCAAAGATGGTGCGATGCGCTGGGTCCGCGGCATGGCGACCTCCGTCTACAGCCCGTCCGACGGACGAACCCGCCTCGTCGGCGCGACGATTGACGTCACCACCGATCATCTCGGTGGCGAGAACCACATGCCCGAGTCCATTCGCAAGATCCTGGATCACATCGAGACGAACTGGGATCAGAAGATCTCGATCGAGCAGCTTGCGGCGCGCTACGGCGTCAGCCCCCGCACGGTCTACCAGTACTTTGCGAAGAACGGCATGTCCCTGGCCGAGAAGATCAAGCTGACACGCATGCAACATGCGCGCCGCATGCTGTACGATGCGAAAGCAGGGGATACGGTGACTTCGATCGCCTTGCGATGCTGCTTCAGCAATCCGGGGCATTTCGCCAGGGAGTATCGAAAGATCTATGGTGAGACGCCATCGGAAAGCCTGAGGCAGGCGTCATTGCGGCCGGCGTCGCACGACGATCCGGCCGTTGCTCCATCGATCCGTTAGGCGCCAGCCGGCCTTCACGAGGCCACGTCCGGAGGAGCACTGGTCGGATGTGCCCGACGGGCAATCCTCGCATGCGCGCCATGCGCCGATTGCCCGTCGTGTTAGTTTGTCGCGGACCGATCCCTTGCGTCGTCGGGCAAATCAGGTCGATTGTTCCGGCCAACCCGCCTCGTGCAGAGGGACGTACGCGTCGTCACGAACGTTGAGGTGGGCTGCGATGGACGTGACGGCTGCGCCAGACGAGCGTAGTCGGCACGGACGGCGAAGTCGTGTGGTCCTGGCCTCTCGACGCTGAGGTCAAGTCTGCGTTGTTGCTTATGGGCACGCGCGGGCGATGGGGGCAAGAAAGCCGATCCCCAGGGAGAGCACGAAGGACACCGTAAAGCCATCGCGCGGGGAAGGCCGGGTCTGTCCGGCTGTACCTGTGGTACCTGCCGCCTGCATTCTTTTGAGCAGGCGGGCCACGGGCCTCAGCCGAGGTCCGGCCTTCCTCGCGCCCTCTCATTGTTCAAGAGGGACAAGACGGATGCATCACCCGGGCTTTGTGGGCCGCGGGAAGGCGATGCTTTGTCCCAATGCCTGCCATGTGATGGAAGGCGCCGACCAGGATCTCCACTGTCGTCCCGGCCTTGCGCCGGGACCCATAACCCCAGGGTGATGTTTGAGGCACGGCGGTGGATACAGCTCTCCCAGCCACGACCGACTGTGGCTATGGGTCCCGGCGCAAGGCCGGGACGACACCGAATGCGACGCCCGAGCCGGGCAAACGAGACATCGATCGACGCCGCCGTCGCGGCTAGCCTACGCTTCCAGCGCCGTCCTGATCATGCGCGCGAGATCGGCGCTGACATATGGCTTCGCGAGCAGCAGCACGTCGGCATCGAGGCGGCCGTGATGCACGATCGCATTCTCGGTGTAGCCCGACGTGTACAGCACCTTCAGGCCTGGACGCCGCCGCTCGGCCTCGATGGCGAGCTGACGGCCGTTCATGCCGCCGGGAATGATGACGTCGGTGAACAACAGGTCGATGCGCTCCTTCGCGTCGATCAGCGCGAGGCCTTCCGCGGCGTTGCTCGCGGCGAGCGTGCGATAGCCGAGCCGGCGCACCTGGGCGACGACGTAGTCGCGCACCAGCGCGTCGTCCTCGACGATCAGGATGGTTTCGTCCGCGCGCGCCATCGCCGGCCGCGTCGTGTCCGCGACGACCGCCTCCGGCGCGCTGGTGGCACGCGGCAGATACAGCTTCACCGTGGTGCCGTGACCTTGCTCGCTGTAGATCTTGACGTGGCCGTTGGACTGCTTGACGAAGCCATAGACCATGCTCAGCCCGAGGCCCGAGCCCTTGCCGACGTCCTTGGTGGTGAAGAACGGCTCGAACACCTTGTCGATCAACTGGGCCGCAATGCCCTCGCCGGTGTCGCTGACCGCGATCAGGACATAGCTGCCGGGTTTGGCTTCGCGGTTCAATTGCGCATAGTCGTCGTCGAGCGTGACGTTCTTGGTCTCCAGCGTGAGCTTGCCGCCGTCGGGCATGGCGTCGCGCGCATTGAGCGCGAGGTTGAGGATCGCGGTCGAGAGCTGGCTCGGATCGATCAGCGCCGGCGCGCTGTCGTGGCTGAGCATCGATTCGATCTCGATCTGCTCGCCCAGCGTCGGCCGCAGCAGGCGCGCCGCGTCGACCACGAGCGCGTTGATGTCGGTGGCGCGCGGCTGCAGCGGCTGGCGGCGCGAGAAGGCGAGGAGGTGCCGGGTCAGGTCGGCGCCGCGCTCGGCTGCGGCGCTGATCATGCTGGCGATGCCGGCGAGCTGCGGCTTGTCCTTGACTGCATCGGCGAGGATCTCGATCGTGCCGGTGATGACCGTCAGGATGTTGTTGAAGTCGTGCGCGACGCCGCCGGTGAGTTGGCCGATCGCCTCCATCTTCTGCGCCTGGCGGACCTGGGCCTCGTTCGCTTCGATCTCCTGGAACCGCTGCACCATCGCCTCGGCGGCGCGGCGCTGCCGGATCTCTTCTTCCAATCGTTCGTAGGCCTTCTGCAGCACGATGCGCGTCGGCAGCACCAGGATCTGGCGCAGCATCCTGACCATGGCCACGATGACCACGACCGAGATCACGGCGAGAAGCGCATAGACGAGGCTCTCGACTCTCGCGTCCGACATCCAGAGATCGAGGATCGCGAGCAGACGCGTCAGGCCGAACAGCGCCACGAACACCCCGAGCGCAGCCAGGACGCCGCGGAACATGACCTCCTTCCAGCGCCGCCACAGGTACAGAGCGATGACGGTGGAGATCGTGAAGAAGGCGCACGCGATGATCGCGTTGGACACGACATACAGCCAGAACCATCCCGGCGCCTCCGGCAGGCCGGCCGCTTGCACCGTCAATGTCGGCATTTGCAAACCATCCTCAACAATGCACCGCGTTGGCCCCGAGGCCAGCCCGGCCTCTGGTCGTCTCAAACCGAAAGGATCATTCAGCTTTTCACCTCCGGCGCAAGGGCAATGGCGCCTCGGCGGAATGCCGTTCCCGGGGCTGCTGTCAAACCCGTGCCACACATCCTTAACCGCCCGGTCACGCGGCTGTTAACGCCGCCACCTAAGCCGCTCGACACCGTCATCACCTGTGGAGTGAACGAGATGTCGAACACGATCGCGCACAACCGGCGCGAGTTCTTGCGCCTGCTCGGAGCCTCGGCTGCAACCGCAGCTCTCAGTCAGAGCATCGAGCGCGCGCATGCCATTCCCGCTTTCCATCGGCATGGCAGCATCAAGGACGTCGAGCACATCGTGGTGCTGATGCAGGAGAACCGCGCTTTCGATCATTACTTCGGCGCGATGCGCGGCGTGCGCGGCTTCAACGACCCGCGCGCCGTGAAGCTGCCGAACGGCAATCCGGTCTGGCAGCAGCCGAACGGCACCGGATCGGTGATGCCGTTCCGCGTCGACAACGCCGGTCAGGTCTATGTCGAGGACGTGGCGCACGGCTGGAACGACGGCCAGAAGGCCTGGAACAACGGCAACTACGACAAGTGGATCGCCAACAAGGGCACCACGACGATGACCTGCATGAACCGGCAGGACCTGCCCTGGCACTACGCGCTCGCCGATGCGTTCACGGTGTGCGACCAGTACTTCTGCTCGGTCATGGGGCCGACTGATCCCAACCGCTATTATCTGTGGACCGGCTGGGACGGCAATGACGGCAAGAATGGCGGCCCGGTCATCACCAATGCCGAGGCCGGCTACGACTGGACCACGTTCCCGGAGCGGCTGGAGAAGGCCGGCATCTCCTGGAAGGTCTATCAGGATATCGGCGTCGGCCTCACCGCGGCTGGCTACTGGGGCTGGACCGAGAATCCGTGGATCGGCAATTACGGCGACAACTCGCTGTTGTACTTCCACCAGTACCAGAATTCACAGCCGGGCAGCCCGCTATACGAGAAGGCGCTACGCGGCAGCAACATCGCCAAGGGCGGCACCTTCGACAACCTGTTCGACGGGCTTCGCAACGACGTCCGCAACGGCACGCTGCCGCAGGTGTCGTGGATCGCAGCCCCGGAGGCGTTCAGCGAGCATCCGAACTGGCTGCCCGGACCAGGCGCCTGGTACATTTCCAAGGTGCTCGACATCCTGACGTCGAATCCGGAGCTGTGGAGCAAGACCGCGCTGATCATCAACTACGACGAAGGCGGCGGCTTCTTCGACCACGTCGTCGGTCCGTATCCGGCGATGTCGCAGGCCTGGGGCCAGTCGACCGTCGACGTCAGCACGGACCTCTTCGCCGGCGATGGCAGCCACTTGGCCGGTCCCTACGGTCTCGGCGTGCGCGTGCCGATGCTGGTGGTGTCGCCGTGGTCGCGCGGCGGCTTCGTGTGCTCCGAAGTGTTCGACCACACCTCGGTGATCCGCTTCATCGAGCGCCGCTTCCATCACAAGGCGCCGGATCTGTTCGAGACCAACATCCCGGCGTGGCGGCGCGCGGTGTGCGGCGATCTCACCTCGGCGTTCAACTTCACCTCGCCGAACGAAGGCATGGCGCCGCTGCCGAGCACGGCCGGCTACAAGCCGCCGGTGGCCGACATCACTTCGGGCGCGCGCTTCGACGACTATCATCCGGTGCCGCCGGCCAAGCAGGTGTTGCCGCAGCAGGAGCCCGGGATTCGCCCGGCACGCGCGCTGCCGTATGACCTCCGCGTCGACGGCGATGCGGATGCGGCGCGCAAAAAGTTCGGGATCCGCTTCGTCAATCCGGGGCAGGCGGGCGTCTGCTTCCACGTCCGCTCCGGCAACACCGCGACCGGACCGTGGAGCTACACGGTCGAAGCGGGCAAGTCGCTGAACGGCGTGTGGGACCTCGCCGCCAGCGCCGGCCAGTATGATCTGTCGGTGTACGGCCCGAACGGCTTCTACCGGCACTTCAAGGGCGGCGTCGTCTCGACGTCGGCGCTGGTCGACGTCGACACCGTTCACATGTGCGACTGGGACGAGGGAGACGATGCCCGCAGCCTCGCGGTGGCGCTCACCAACAAGGGCGCGAGCTGCGTGGTGACGCTGACCGACAACTACACGGGACGCAGCGATCGGCATCGCCTGCAGCGCGGCCAGCGCCTGGAGACCAAGGTGCGGCTGCGCCAGACCCATGGCTGGTACGACCTGACGGTGACGGCGGACAGCGACGCCAATTTCAACTGGCAGCTCGCGGGCCACGTCGAGAACGGCCGGCCCAGCATCAGCGATCCGGCGATGGGCAAGATCGCCGCGAGCTGATCGCGGACAATATGAACGCGATGCGCCCGGAGCGATCCGGGCGCATCGTCAGGACGAAGAGGTGACGAGCGACTGATCGGCGTCGTCGGCGTTGGGATCACCGGGCGCGGTGGCCCAGGCGAGTTCGACCAGGGTGACGATGCGGCGGCCGGCGCCGTCGAGCTGGCAGACGATCAGGCCCTGGTCCTCGATATAGGTCAGCAGCCGCTGCGCCCGGCGCAGCGAGTGCGAGCCGTAGGCGCGCGCGATCGCGGCATCGCTCGGGCAGGGACGGCCGTCCTTGGCGGCGCGGGCGAGCATCATGAACACGCCCTGCATGTCCTCAGGGAGCAGCGAGGCGCGCAAGGTGACGTCCTGCCAGCCGGCATCGTCGGACGCCGCGTCGTTGCCGAGCCCGGCGCGGGCGCGGGTGAGCATGCGGCGGAATTCGTTGAGGTCGGGCACCGCCGTGCCCAGCCCCTCGATGCGGCAGCGGACGACGAACTCCTGGTAGAGCACGCCGACGGCGCGGAAGCCGGCGTCGGGCTCGGCCAGCACGGCGCGCAGCACGCGCTCGACGCGGGCGCGGCGCTCGGCGAGCTCCTCTTCGCTCACCTCGGGCGGCGGCGGCTCGGGACGAAACTCCAACGCGGCGGACTTGGCCGCCATGAGCTGGTCGAGCAGCTCGGGCTGCGGCTTGCGCTGCGGCCGCGGGTTGGTCTCGGGCGGCGGCGCGGCAAGGATGACCGAGCGGGCGTCCTCGAGCGAGGCCTCCGGCAGCGGCATCAGCCGCGGCGTCGCATTGCGCGGCTTGGTGTCGGTCGGACCGATGCGCAGGCCCAGCGGCCGGCGCGACAACGCGGGTCCCAGTGCCATGAACTGGCCGCGCTCGAGGTCGCGGAAGGCCTCCGCCTGGCGGCGCTCCATGCCGAGCAGGTCGGCGGCGCGCGCCATGTCGATGTCGAGGAAGGTGCGGCCCATCAGAAAGTTCGAGGCCTCGGCCGCGACGTTCTTGGCGAGCTTCGCCAACCTTTGTGTCGCGATCACCCCCGCCAGCCCGCGCTTGCGGCCGCGGCACATCAGATTGGTCATGGCGCCGAGCGAGGCCTTGCGGGCCTCGTCCGAGACTTCGCCGGCGACGGCCGGGGCGAACAGCTGGGCTTCGTCGACCACGACCAGCATCGGATACCAATGGTCGCGCGAGATCTCGAACAGGCCGTTGAGAAACGCCGCTGCGCGGCGCATCTGGTTCTCGGCGTCGAGACCTTCGAGATTGAGCACCGTGGAAACGCGGTGGATGCGGGCCCGCTCGCCGGCGACCTGCAGGGCCCGCTCGGTGTGGTCCTCGGCCTCGATGACGAGATGGCCGAATCGCTCGGCGAGCGTGACGAAGTCGCCCTCGGGGTCGATGATGGTCTGCTGCACCCAGGGCGCGCTCTGCTCCAGCAGCCGCCGCAACAGATGCGACTTGCCGGAGCCGGAATTGCCCTGCACGAGCAGCCGCGTCGCCAGGAGTTCTTCGAGGTCGAGCGCTGCAGGCGATCCCGCCGCCGTCTGCCCCATCTCGATTGCAACGGTCATGTGCCCCGACTCAAACGCGCTTCCCGCAGAGGCTGGCGCTTAACAAGCCCGGACCGATGCGTCGAGCCTTCGTGCGGGCTTGTCCCAGATTCACCATCGGCTGTGGATGATTTCTGCAGGGAACTTCGAGGCTGCGGCGGGTCGGTCGAAGCCGCGGTCGACAGGAAACGCCCGGCGCTTGGCGCATGCTCAGGTTTCACGATACGATGCCGAAAAAAGGGGCAGCAAGTGAACGAGCATTCGGACGCCGTGCGCGCGGACACGCAGATGCTCGCGCCCCAGGCCGACGTCGTGCAGGGCGCCGATGCGATGGCGCGACTGCGCGCCAGCGAGGAGCGTTTCCGCGCCTTCGTGACCGCGAGCTTCGATGTCGTCTATTGCATGAGCCCGGACTGGAGCGAGATGCGCTTTCTCCGAGGCAAGGATTTCATTGCCGATACGACGACCCCGAGCCGGCGCTGGCTCGCGAAGTACATCCCTTCCGAAGACCAGCCGCAGGTGCTGGACGCCGTCGGCAGGGCCATTGCGACGAAGAGCGTGTTCGAGCTGGAGCACCGTGTCATCAGGGTCGACGGTACGCTCGGCTGGGCGCATTCGCGTGCCGTTCCCATGCTCGACGGCAACGGCGAGATCGTCGAGTGGTTCGGAGCGGCGCGCGACGTCACCGAGCAGAAGCTGGCCGAGCACGAGTTGCGCAAGAGCGAGGAGAGGCTGCGGAGTGCGGTCGAGGTCGGGCGGCTCGGCCTGTGGGACTGGAACGTCGCAACCGGCGAGGTCTACTGGTCGGACGAGCACTTCCGCCTGGAAGGCTATGGTGTCGGAGAGGTGAACCCGAGCTACGAGGCCTGGACGGCGCGTATTCATCCGGAGGATCGTGCCGGGACCGAGGCAGCGCTGCGCCGGGCGATGGAGGCCGGCGAGGAATATGTCCGCGAATTTCGCGTCGTGCATCCGGACGGTTCAATCCGCTATTTGTATGGTCGCGGGCGCTTCTTCTACGACGCCGCCGAACAGCCGATCCGCATGACCGGCGCGATGCTCGATGTCACCGAGCGGCGGGAGTGGGAGGAGCGGCAGAAGGTGCTGGTGGCCGAGCTGCAGCATCGCACGCGCAACCTGTTGGGCGTGGTCCGCTCGATGGCCGACAAGACGGCGCGCGCCAGCACCGATCTGGCCGATTTCCGCGCCCGCTACCGGGATCGGCTGGATACGCTGTCGCGCGTGCAGGGGCTCTTGTCGCGCCTGAACGAGCATGACCGGGTCACCTTCGACGACCTGATCCGCAGCGAGCTGTCCGCGGTTGCCGGCGTCTCCGAGCGCGTGGAGCTCGCCGGCCCATCGGGTGTACGGCTGCGGTCGTCGACGGTGCAGACGCTCGCCATGGCGCTGCATGAGCTCGCCACCAACGCGCTCAAATACGGTGCGCTGGGGCAACCGTCCGGTCGTCTCACGGTAACCTGGTCGCTCGAGCGTCATGGGGCGGAAGACAAGCCCTGGCTGCATATCGATTGGCGGGAGAGCGGCGTCGACATGCCGCCGCCCGGCGCGGAACCCGCCGGTACGGGGCAGGGGAGGGAGCTGATCGAGCAGGCCCTGCCGTATCAGCTCAGCGCCAAGACGTCGTACAATCTCGCGCCTGATGGCGTCTGCTGCACGATTTCGATTCCCGTCTCACTCACCACGCTGGAGCTCGATGAGCATGCCTGAACGCTCGCTGCGCGACCGCCATATCCTCGTCGTCGAGGACGAATACATGCTGGCCGACGAGCTGCGTTGCGCTCTCGGCGACGCCGGCGGCACGGTGCTCGGTCCGGTCGGAACCGTTCCCGATGCGCTCGCCTTGATCAGGCGCGAGGGACGGATCGAAGGCGCCGTCCTCGACGTCAATCTGCGCGGCGAGATGGCGTTTCCGGTGGCGGATCTGCTGGTCGCACGCGGCGTGCCCTTCGTGTTCACGACGGGCTATGACGAATCCATCATCCCGGAGCGCTTCTCGCACATCCTGCGTTGCGAGAAGCCGATTGCCGTCGATGGCATCGTAGGCGTGCTCGGGCGCATGGTCGTCGGGCGTTGAGCGCGGCCGCGGCATGTGGCTGATCCCGCCAAGCCGCAACGTCTCACACCTCGCGGCGGCTGAGGAAGGCGAGTCGCTCGAACAGATGCACGTCCTGCTCGTTCTTGAGCAGGGCGCCGTGCAGCGGCGGGATCAGCTTGCGCGGATCGCGCTCACGGAGCTGCTCGGGGCCGATGTCCTCGTTGAGCAGCAGCTTGAGCCAGTCGAGCAGCTCCGAGGTCGACGGCTTCTTCTTCAGGCCGGGCACGTCGCGCACCTCGAAGAAGATCCGCAGGGCTTCCTCGACCAGCCGCTTCTTGATGTTGGGGAAGTGCACGTCGACGATGCGGCCCATCGTGTCGGCATCGGGGAACTTGATGTAGTGGAAGAAGCAGCGGCGCAGGAACGCGTCCGGCAGCTCCTTCTCGTTGTTCGAGGTGATGATGACGATCGGGCGCAGCTTCGCCTTGATGGTCTCGTTGGTCTCGTAGACGTGGAATTCCATCCGGTCGAGCTCGAGCAGCAGGTCGTTCGGAAACTCGATGTCGGCCTTGTCGATCTCGTCGATCAGCAGCACCGGACGCTGCTCGGCCGTGAAGGCCTCCCACAGCTTGCCGCGCTTGATGTAGTTCTTGATGTCGGAGACTCTGGAATCGCCGAGCTGGCTGTCGCGCAGGCGGGAGACGGCGTCGTATTCGTAGAGGCCCTGCTGCGCCTTGGTGGTCGACTTGATGTGCCAGGTCAGCAGCGGCGCGTTGACGGCTTTCGCGACCTCCTCGGCCAGCACGGTCTTGCCGGTCCCGGGCTCGCCCTTCACCAGGAGCGGGCGTTCGAGCACGATCGCCGCGTTGACGGCCACCTTCAGATCATCGGTGGCGACGTAGTCCTGGGTGCCGGTAAATTTCATCGCGCCTCGCTTGTCGATCGAACTTGTGTTGAGTGGCTACGCAGCGGCGACCGCCGCTGCGGCTTTGAGATGATGGCTGCCATTGGAAGGGGAAATAATCAAGCGCGCCGGATCACGGCCAGGATCACGAGCACGATGACGGCACCGATCGTGGCGTCCAGGATCGCGCCCAGCGTGCCGCTGGCCAGCGCGATGTGCAGCGCCGGCAGGACGTAGCTTGCGACCAGCGCGCCGATGATACCGACAACAATGTTGCCGATCAGGCCAAAACCGGCGCCGCGAACGATCAGGCCGGCCAGCCAGCCAGCAATGGCGCCAATGATGATGGCGACGATAAGACTCATAGGAAGCCCCCATTCAGAACTCTGTTCCATGGATTGTAGAGCAAAAAGGCGGCCGGTCCAGTATGCCCGGTTCCGACAGGCCTTGACGGGCGGAGAGGGGCGGGCAATCTAATGGGCATGTTCCTGCAATTCTTCACAGCACTGCGCGACGCGCAGGTCCCGGTCTCCTTGCGTGAATATCTCACGCTGATGGAGGCGATCGATGCCGATCTCGCCGAGCATTCGGTCGAGAACTTCTACTATCTGTCGCGCACGGCGCTGGTGAAGGACGAGCGCAATCTCGACAAGTTCGATCGCGTGTTCGGCACCGTGTTCAAGGGATTGGAAAATCTCCTGGATGCGATGGAGAAGGCCGAGATCCCCGTGGAATGGCTGCGGAAGCTCGCCGAGAAGTATCTGACCGAGGAAGAGAAGAAAGAGATCGAGGCCATGGGCTGGGACAAGCTCATGGAGACCTTGAAGAAGCGGCTGGAAGAGCAGAAGGGCCGGCACCAGGGCGGCAGCAAGTGGATCGGCACCGCCGGCACCTCGCCTTTCGGCGCCTATGGCTACAATCCCGAAGGCGTCCGGATCGGACAGGAGAAGAACCGCAACAATCGCGCCGTGAAGGTGTGGGACCGTCGCGAGTTCAAGGATCTCGACGGCAATGTTGAGCTCGGCATCCGCAACATCAAGGTGGCGCTGCGCCGCCTGCGCAAGTTCGCCCGCACCGGCGCGCCGGACGAGCTCGATCTGGACACCACGATCCGCGAGACCGCCAATCACGGCTATCTCGACGTGCACATGCGGCCCGAGCGGCGCAATGCGGTGAAGGTGCTGGTGTTCTTCGACATCGGCGGCTCGATGGACTCGCACGTCGCCCAGGTCGAGGAATTGTTCTCGGCCGCCAAGAGCGAATTCAAGCACATGGAATATTTCTACTTCCACAACTGCCTCTATGAAGGCGTGTGGAAGCAGAACAAGCGGCGCTTCACCGATCGCACGCCGACCTGGGACGTGCTTCACAAATATCCGCACGACTACAAGGTCGTGTTCGTCGGCGACGCGTCGATGTCGCCTTACGAGATCATGGTGCCCGGCGGCTCGGTCGAGCATGTCAACGAGGAGCCGGGCTCGGTCTGGCTCGACCGCGTGATCCGCACCTATCCGCATACGGTGTGGCTCAACCCGGTGGCGCAGAAGCACTGGGACTATTCCGAATCCACCACCATTATCCGCCGCCTCTTCTCCGAGCGCATGTATCCGATCACGATCGAGGGTCTGGAAGCGGCGATGAAGGAGCTGGTGCGCTAGAACGGTCCGTCATTCCGGGGCGGTCGCGACAGCGACCGAACCCGGAATCCAGAGGTTGTCGTATCAGTTCTGGATTCCGGGTTCGGTCCTGCGGACCGCCCCGGAATGACGGCGAATGTGACGGCGTGCCAGATGCCAAGAGGACGCGCCAGAAGGAAACGAGAGAATGCCCCAGACCATCACCCGCGGCATCAAGGCGCTGCTCGACGAAGCCAATGCCGAGATCGAGACGCTCTCGGCGGCTGACGCGATCGAGGCGGCCAAGCGCGAGGATGTCGTGATCGTCGACATCCGCGACCCGCGCGAGATCGAGCGCGAGGGCAGGATTCCCGGCGCATTCTCCTGCACCCGCGGCATGCTGGAGTTCTGGATCGATCCGCAGAGCCCCTACGCCAAGCCGATCTTTCAGGCGGACAAGAGGTTCATCTTCCACTGCGCCGGCGGCCTGCGCTCGGCGCTCGCCGCCAAGACGGCGCAGGACATGGGCCTGACACCGGTCGCCCATATCGGCGGCGGCTTCGCCGCCTGGCGCGAGGCCGGCGGACCGGTCGAAGCGTGGGCGCCGAAGAAGAAGGATTGAACCTGATCGTCACACGCAGGCTTGACCCGCGTGTCCATCGCTTGAAGAAGATGGACCGCCGGGCCAAAGCCGGCGATGAGGCAATGAAGCGATCCTGGAGCCAGGCCATGACCACCCCAAACGACCCTCTCGTCTCGACGGACTGGCTCGCGGCGCATCTCGGCGACCCCAAGATCAAGGTGGTCGACGCGACGTTCAAGATGCCCGGCGTGCTGCCGCTGCCGAAGGATGACTACCTGAAGGCGCACATTCCCGGCGCCGTGTTCTTCGACGTCGACGAGGTCTCGGATCATTCCAACCCGCTGCCGCACATGTATCCGAGCGCCGAGCAGTTCGGCCGCGATGCCGCCCGGCTCGGCATCAGCAATGGCGATACGGTGGTGGTCTATGATTCAGGCGGCTGGGTCGCCGCGCCCCGCGCCTGGTGGATGTTCCTGTCGTTCGGCCACAAAGACATTCGCGTGCTCGATGGCGGCCTGAAGAAGTGGACCGCCGAGGGGCGGCCGGTCGACGGCGGCCAGGTGACGCCGGCGCTCGGCAGCTATGGCGCGAGCTTCGACGCCGCGCGCGTGCGCAGGATCGAGCAGATGGTCGCGAATCTCGCCGGCAATGCCGAGCAGGTGATCGACGCGCGGCAGGCGCCGCGCTTCGCCGGCGAGGTGGCGGAGCCCCGGCCCGGCCTGCGGTCCGGCCACATCCCCGGCAGCCGCAACCTGCCTTACGCGGAGCTGTTCGACGCCGCGACCGGCCTGATGAAGCCGCTCGAGGAACTGCGCAAGGCGTTCGGTGCAGTCGGGGTCGATCTGGCAAAGCCGATCGTGACCTCCTGCGGCTCCGGCGTGTCGGCAGCCGTGCTGACGCTGGCGCTCTATCGCCTCGGCATCCGCGACACCGCGCTGTACGACGGCTCCTGGTCGGAATGGGGTGTCGAAAACGGCCCGCCGGTGGCGACGGGCGCCGCTTGAGCGGTTAGCGCGTCCGCGGCCCGGCCGCCTGCGGCCCAACGGCCTGCGGTTGACCGAACGGCTGCTGTCCGAACGGATCAGGGAAAGCCTGCTGCTGCTGTTGAGCGGCAGCGGCCTGTCGCGCCGAGCGGACCCGCTGCGCGATGCGGCGCTGCTTGGCCCGGCGCGCGGCGACCTGCTTCTCGCGGGCCAGACGCTTCTTGAGAATGCTCCGGCGCAACTGCACGCTCGCGATCTTCACCGAGGCACGGTGCTCGCCGGCGGCGGGCCGCTCCTGATGGGCCGGCTGTTCGGCGAGCGCAGCAAGCTTGGCCGCGATCGGATCGAGCACGGCGGCCGCCGGCGCGGACGGGATCGGAGCCGCGGTCGTCATCGTCGGATCGGCGCTGGCGAGGACCTGGGCGGCGGCTGCGACGGGAACGATCGCGGCGTCGCTCGAGACGGTCGCTGCTGATGCGGCGGCAGGTTGGGGAGTGGTGTCCATCCTGGGCCTGTCGGAGGCCTTGTCGATGGCAACGACGACCGAAGCAGTCAGCTCCGAAGCGGTGCGCTCCGGCTTACCGCCGTCGGTCCGCTCGTTCGGTTCAACTGTCACACTCTTGATCGCAGCGGAGACCGAGGCGGTGTCGACCGTCTCCGCAGGGAGCGATGGCGTCGGCAATGCGGGCGGTTCGGCCGCGACCGTCGCCTCGATCTTCTCCGTGACCGGAGCTGCAGCCGCCGGCGGGCTCGACGGCTCGGCCGCTGTCGCCGAAGGCGCATCGGTTGCGCTCAACGGCGGCGCGACGGGTTGCGCCGGGCTCGGCTCGACCCGCAGCACGGCCAGAACCGGCGTCGGCTCGGCCGGCGGCAGGAAGGCCGTGAAGCCGGAGGCCTGAGTCGAGCGCCAGGACGAGTTGCTGGCGAACTGCTCATGGGCGGCGCGCAACAGGGCTGCAGCGCCCATGCCGAAGATGGTGAGAGAGATCGAACAGAGGATCGCGGCGACGAGGAAACGAAAGCCGGGAAGCATTGACGGGAACTCTCGTCACGGCAGCGGGGCTGCCGAGACCTTCGAGCCAGTAGGGAACGCGGTGATCACAGGGAATGGCAGGGTTCACGACGGGGCCGGCTTCTGCCGTGCATCGCGAATCAGGCTGAGGTCAGAATACCGAAAGCGTTCCCGCTCGCTCGTCAAATCGCGGCGGAGATGCGGCTCGCGGCGGCTCTGCTGCACTTTTTCGGCGGCGTGAGACTTCCGTGCAACGACGGGGACATGATCACAAATTGCCGAAGTCGGACCGCTCCGGCCGGAATTGTCTTGAATGCGCCGCTATCTTCGGCCATTTGGCACAGCAAAGGTCCCAATCGGCGGCTTGGGGATATTGCAAGGGCAATGATGATCAGACACATCCTGACGGTTTGCGCGGTCGCGGCAGCGGGCGTGACGGCAACCTCGTTTGCCGAGGCACAGCAGGTCTATCAGACCGCGCCGGGCGCGTATTCACCGCAGCCCACGCCCTATCCGGCCGATGTGCGCGGACAGGCCCCTGATTTCGACGCGCTCGACGACGAGGATGCGCCGGGCAACTCGGCGGCTCTTCCGCCTCCTGGGCCGGTGATGTCGCCCGATGATCCCCGCTACGGCCGTCCCGCTGGCGCCCCGGTCTATGGCGCGGCGCCGACCGGCCCGGTGATGTCACCGGACGATCCGCGTTATGGCCGCCCGGCAAGTGCGCCGCCGGTGATTTACGCTGATCGGCCGGCCTCCGGTCAGCAGGCTTACGGCACCTATGGCAATGGTGCGCCCGGTGGCGACGCCGGTGCGCCGCGTCCGCCAGGCGTGGTGAGTGGCGCTACCAGCGTGCCGGGCACCGCGCAGGCGCCGGCCGGCGACCGCCCGATGACCGTCGCAGCGCTGCCGCCGGAAGAGCAGCCCGATGCCGCGCCGGCTCCGCTGCCGGCCAACCTGCGCCGCCAGGAGGTCGACTTCGTCACCAAGGAGCCGCCCGGAACCATCGTCGTCGATACGCCCAACACCTATCTCTATCTCGTGCTCGGGAACGGCCGGGCGATGCGCTACGGCGTCCGCGTCGGCCGCGAAGGCTTCACCTGGACCGGCGTGCAGAAGATCACCAAGAAGACCGAGTGGCCGGACTGGTACCCGCCGAGCGAGATGATCGAGCGCCAGCCCTATCTGCCACGCTTCATGGCCGGCGGGCCGGGCAACCCGCTGGGTGCCCGCGCGATGTATCTCGGCTCGACCGTCTACCGCATCCACGGCACCAACCAGCCGTCGACGATCGGTAAGTTCGTCTCGTCGGGCTGCATCGGCATGCTGAACGACGACGTCGCCGACCTGTTCGAACGCGTCAAGGTCGGCACCCGCGTCGTGGTCATGCCGGGCGGAGCACCTCCCGGCTCGAGCAAGAACATGGCGGCGGCGGGCCCAGCCGTGCCGGCGCAGCAGCAGGTCCAGATTCCGGTTCAGGCCCAGGCGACGGGTAGCCAGCCGACGACGGTGCAGCCGTTGCCGCCGCCGGTCACGATCCGCTGAATCGGGCTTTGATCAATTGAAACACCCTCCTCGCGGAGGGTGTTTTGCTTTGGGCTGTTGCGCGGGTCAGGCCAGCCGTCGCGGAGGTTCCGCGCCGCCGAGCCAGGCTGCGATGCAATCGACCATCTGGCTGTAGTGGGCGCGAAAGCTCTCCTCGGTGACGTAGCCGAGATGCGGCGTCAGCACGACGTTGTCGAGCCCGCGCAGCGGGTGGACGACCGGCAGCGGCTCGACCGTGAACACGTCGAGGCCGGCGCCGGCGATGCGCTTCCCGCGCAGGGCCTGCAGCAGCGCCACCTCATCCACGATGGGGGCCCGCGAAGTGTTGACGAGATAGGCCGAAGGCTTCATCCGCGCGATGTCGGCGGCGCCGACCAGCCCGCGCGAACGGTCGCTGAGCACGACATGGATGGTGATGATGTCCGCGGTCGCAAACAGCTCCTCTTTGGTCGCGTAGCCGACGCCGGCCTCCTTGCAGCGCTCCGGCGTCAGGTTGGGGCTCCAGGCGATCACGTCCATGCCGAACGCCTTGGCGAGCCCCGCAACCTTGCTGCCGAGCTTGCCGAGCCCGATCACGCCCAGCGTCCTGCCCTCGATCTCGATGCCGCCCAGCGCCTGCCAGGGCTGGCCGGCGTGCATCCGGGCGTTCTCCTGGCCGATCCTGCGGGTCAGTTCCAGGATCAGGCCCATGGTGAGAGGTGCGGTCGGATCCCGACCATATTGCGTGCCGCAGACCACGATGCCCCGGGCCTTCGCGGCCTCGGTATCGATCGCAGCGTTGCGCATGCCCGAGGTGATCAGGAGCTTCAGCTTCGGCAGCCGCTCGATCAGGGTGCGCGGCAACGGTGTCCGCTCACGCATCGCGCAGACGATGTCGACATCGGCCAGTGCGGCGGCGGCCGCATCCTCGCCGGCGAACGGATGGGTGAAGGCGGTGACGTCCACCTTGTCGGCCAGACGCGGCCAATCGGCCAGTGACAGCGCCGTATCGTAATAGTCATCGAGGATTGCACAGCGCAGCCGCGTCATCGGCAAAGGTCCATTCGTCGGGAGAGGGCGTCATTCGAGCAACGCCGTCGGGAATGGAGCCATGCTTGCGCGCAAAGTGCCGGCGGCGCAAGGCGCGGTCTCAGTCACCAGGGCAAGGCGCCAGGGGCGGGTGCAGGCGAGCGGTCAGTCGAGGTCGGCCTTCAGACGGAACGCGGCGTCGTTGCCGTATTTGGCCCGCCAGGCCGGTCCCGGGCCGCGCATGTAATGCAGTTCCGGCCGGTAGGGATGGAAGGCACGCGCAACGAATTCGCGCCAGAAGCCTCGGATGTCCTCGACGAGGCCGGATCGGTTCGGGCGTTCTGCCGCTGCAGCGGACAGGGAGACTGACGAAAGGGTTGCCATGACGGGCTCTCGCTGTTGTCGGCTGGGCTTGTCGCCGCTTGGGCGCGCGGTTCTTGCGTGCCGAGACCGAGTGTCCCGCTGAATTAATTAAAAGACGGTTGCAATTGTCGTGACCGGCCGCACACATCGTGTCGGATCCGTAATCGTCCGTGAGGCGGCAGGCCCACGCCGACCACCATGCGTCGGGCTTCTCCCGGCATTTGTTCCGGCCGGGACCGGCTCGCCGGTTGCCCTTTGGGGACCGCGCGGTTACATCAGCGACAACCATTTTCCGAAAATTCAGGCAGGTTCGAGGGACACGCGATGGCGCGCCAGTTCGTCTATTTCATGCAGGGTCTGTCCAAGACCTATCCGACCCGCAAGGTGCTCGATAACATCCATCTGTCGTTCTACCCGGATGCCAAGATCGGCGTGCTCGGCGTCAACGGCTCGGGCAAATCGACCCTGCTCAAGATCATGGCGGGGATCGACAAGGACTATACCGGCGAGGCCTGGGTCGCAGAGGGCGCCCGCGTCGGCTATCTCGAGCAGGAGCCGCAACTCGATCCGAAGCTCACCGTGCGCGAGAACGTCATGCTCGGCGTCGCCAAGCAGAAGGCGATCCTCGATCGCTACAACGAGCTGGCGATGAACTACTCCGAGGAGACCGCCGACGAGATGACCAAGCTGCAGGACGAGATCGAGGCGCAAGGCCTGTGGGATCTCGACAGCAAGGTCGACCAGGCGATGGATGCGCTGCGCTGCCCGCCCGACGATGCCGACGTCACCAAGCTGTCCGGCGGCGAGCGCCGTCGCGTCGCCTTGTGCAAGCTGCTGCTCGACCAGCCCGAACTGCTGCTGCTGGACGAGCCGACCAACCATCTCGACGCCGAATCGGTGTCCTGGCTCGAAGGTCATCTGCGCAATTATCCCGGCGCGATCCTGATCGTCACCCACGACCGCTACTTCCTCGACAACGTCACCAGCTGGATCCTGGAGCTCGATCGCGGCCGTGGCATTCCCTACGAGGGCAATTACTCGTCCT
The DNA here is from genome assembly GCF_032377575.1 of Bradyrhizobium sp. SZCCHNS2022. Lineage (NCBI taxonomy): Bacteria > Pseudomonadati > Pseudomonadota > Alphaproteobacteria > Hyphomicrobiales > Nitrobacteraceae > Bradyrhizobium > Bradyrhizobium sp. SZCCHNS2022. Next base: position 7,454,103 of record NZ_JAUHHZ010000001.1, read on the forward strand.
GGCTGCAGCAGAAGCAGAAGCGGCTGGAGCAGGAGGGCCGCGAGGACGCCGCGCATCAGCGCACTCTGGCGCGCGAGCAGGAGTGGATCGCGGCCTCGCCGAAGGCCCGCCAGGCCAAGTCCAAGGCGCGCTACCAGCGCTATGAGGAGCTGCTGAAGAAGGCCAGCGAGAAGCAGACCCAGACCGCGCAGATCATCATTCCCGTGGCCGAGCGGCTCGGCCAGAACGTCGTCGACTTCGAGGGGCTGTCCAAGAGCTTCGGCGACCGCCTCCTGATCGACAATCTCACCTTCAAGCTGCCGCCGGGCGGCATCGTCGGCGTGATCGGCCCGAACGGCGCCGGCAAGACCACGCTGTTCCGCATGATCACCGGGCAGGAGAAGCCGGACGCCGGAACCATCACCGTCGGCGAGACCGTGCATCTCGGCTATGTCGACCAGTCGCGCGACGCGCTCGACGGCAACAAGACGGTGTGGGAGGAGATCTCCGGCGGCAACGAGCTGATCCTGCTCGGCAAGAAGGAGGTGAACTCGCGCGGTTACTGCTCGGCGTTCAACTTCAAGGGCGCGGATCAGCAGAAGAAGGTCGGCGCGCTCTCGGGCGGTGAGCGCAACCGCGTGCATCTCGCCAAGATGCTGAAGTCGGGCGCCAACGTGCTGCTGCTCGACGAGCCGACCAACGATCTCGACGTCGACACGCTGCGCGCGCTCGAAGAGGCGCTGGAGGATTTCGCCGGCTGCGCCGTCATCATCAGCCATGATCGCTGGTTCCTCGATCGTATCGCGACCCACATGCTGGCCTTCGAAGGCGACAGCCATGTCGAATGGTTCGAGGGCAACTTCCAGGACTACGAGAAGGACAAGATGCGCCGGCTCGGCCAGGACAGCGTGATCCCGCACCGGGTCAAGTACAAGAAGCTGACGCGCTGACGGGCGGCATCACTCGGCGCGGCGCGGTCTCGCTTGCGGGACAATGCGCCGCGCCCCGCCTGCGGCCAGTTGTCGCTTCCCTGTGCGACATGATTGCGTAGATGGTAGGTTCCGCAATCGAATCTGGTCACGAGAAATCCCGACATGTCCTCTCCCGACGCCACCCTGTCCTCCAAGGGCGGAGCGCTGCGCCCCATTCCGATGCTGATTTTCGGCTCGCGCTGGCTGCAGTTGCCGCTCTACGTCGGATTGATCATCGCGCAGGGTGTCTATGTGGTGCTGTTCCTCAAGGAGCTCTGGCACCTGTTCGCGCATGCCTTCGACTTCTCCGAGCAGCAGATCATGCTCGCCGTGCTTGGCCTGATCGACGTCGTCATGATCTCGAACCTGCTCGTGATGGTGATCGTCGGCGGTTACGAGACCTTCGTGTCGCGGCTCAATCTGCAGGGCCATCCCGACGAGCCGGAATGGCTCAGCCACGTCAATGCCAGCGTGCTGAAGATCAAGCTGGCGATGGCGATCATCGGCATCTCGTCGATCCACCTGCTGCGCACCTTCATCGAGGCCGGCGCGCTGTCGTCGGGCAAGTCGACCTACACCGAGACCGGCGTGATGTGGCAGACCATCATCCACACGGTCTTCATCCTCTCGGCGATCGGCATCGCCATGGTCGACAAATTGTCGAATGCCGCGATCGAGGAGGCGAAGCAGGCCGCGGGACATTGAGGAGGGGAGCGCGAGTGGGCTGTTCACATTCTGTTCGCGGCGTGGTAGGCTCATGCCATGACCGAGGTGGAAAACATCGTCCTTGAACATCTGCGTCTGATCCGCGGGACGCTTGACTTGCTTCGCGAGGATGTCCGCGAGGTGAAGCTGCGCGTCGGTGGACTTGAACGCGAAGTTGCTCACGTTCACGTTGAGCTTGGCCAGGTTCACGTTCGGATCGCTGAGCTTTCGGAGCGCGTTGATCGTGTTGCGGGACGTTTGGAGCGTGTGGAGAAGCGCCTTGAATTGACAGAAGCTTAGGCGGACGCCGCAGTGTTGTTGCGCACGCTCTTGGCTTTGCTTCTCCTCGCATTTTCATCGTTCCTATCGATCGCGTACGCCGCCGACGCCGCCTTCACCCAATTCGTCGCCTCGCTCTGGCCCGAGGCCAAGGAGCAGGGCGTCTCGCGTGCGACGTTCGATGCCGAGACGCGCGAGCTCGAGCCCGACTACAAGCTCCCCGACCTGCTGCTGCCAGGCCGCCCGGCAACAGGCGCTCCGGCACAGGCCGAGTTCGTGCAGGTGCCGGCCGACTACATCAAGGAAGCCTCGATCGCGCGGCTCGCCGCGTATGGCCAGAAGCTGATCCAGCAATATCGTCCGGCGCTCGCCGAGATCGAGCGCCGCTTTGGCGTTCCCGGCCCGGTTGTGCTCGCGATCTGGGGCCGCGAGACCGATTTCGGCCGCTACGCGCTGCCCTATGATGCGCTGCGGGTGCTGGCCACCCAGGCCTATGTCGGCCGGCGCAAGGAGCAGTATCGCACCGAGTTCGTCATGGCGCTGAAGATGCTCAGCGACGGCGTGGTCTCGCGCCGCGATCTCAGGGCATCATGGGGCGGCGCGGTCGGCCTGACGCAGTTCCTCCCGTCGGAATACTACAAGCACGGCGTCGATCTCGATGGCGACGGCAAGGTCGATCTCTGGCACTCGGTGCCGGACGCGCTGGGCTCGACCGCGCAGCAGCTTGCCAACAAGGGTTGGCAGCGCGGCGTGCGCTGGGCCTACGAGGTCAAGCCGCCGGCGACTGTGGACTGCGCGATCGGCGTGCCGGAGGTGAAGAAGCCGATCGGCGAATGGCTCCGCGCCGGCTTCGTGCCGGTGCGAGGCCAGCGGCTCAGCGCCGCCGAGCAGCAGCAGCCCGCCTCGCTGCTGCAGCCTGAGGGCATCTATGGTCCGGCGTTCCTGACCACGGCGAACTACTTCGTCATCAAGGAATACAATTTCTCCGATCTCTACGTGCTGTTCGTCGGCCACCTGGCGGACCGCATGACGAGCCCGGCCGCGTTCGCGACACCGTGGGCGGCATCAAAGCAGCTTCGGAGCAAAGACGTCGAGGCGATGCAGAAGGGCCTGACACGACTTGGCCTCTACGCCGACAAGCTCGACGGCAAGGCCGGCATGCAGACCCGTGCCGCGCTCGGCGCATTCCAGAAGAGGGCGGGCCTGAAGGTGGACTGCTGGCCCAGCGAGGCTGTGCTGCAAGCGATCAACGCCGCGCGTTGACGCGCGTCGGTCGAGACGGCAACGACGACTCCGGGAAATGGCGGCGGCAAACAAAAAGCCCGGCCTTGAGGCCGGGCTTGATGCATTCTGACGTGGCCTCAGATCAGTAGCAGACGCGTACCGGGCGGGACACCCAGCCATAGCCGTCCCAATAGCGCTCACGGCGCCACACGCACGGCGGCGGGCCCGGCGGGGGGGCTTCGACATAGACCGGTCCGCCATAGGCCGGACGGCTGGAGGCAATCGCGCCGCCGATCAGGGCGCCGCCGATCAGGCCGGCAGCCACGCCGGCGCCAACGTCGCCAGCCTTCGCAGCCGGTGCGGTGACGCTCAGCGAACCTGCGATTGTCGCAACCGCGAGAACCGCGGTCAGGATCTTCTTCATGTTCCGAGATCTCCTGGAGGAAGCGCCCAAGCAGGCGCCGGGTGGTGAATTCTACGCACGATCGAGGGCCGTCAGTGTCGCGAGAAAACACGACAATCCGTCAACCCTTCGTAAACTCTGTCTGGCCTCATGCGACCGAAAAACGGTTTTTTGTGGCCAGAAGCGGCGGCCGTATTCGAAATTCCGGTGCAGGGTCAGAGAATTAATGAAGGTGAACGATCACTCGCACACCCGCACGCGGCGAATCCGCCAGCCATAACCGTCCCAGAACCGCTGACGCTGCCAGTAGCAGGCGTAACCCGGATCGGAGACGTAGGCCGGGCCACCATAATAGGAGTAGCCGGGTCCGTAGGAGTAACCGGGCGAATAGGAGTAGCCCGGCCCGTAATAATAGGGATTGCTGCCCGCGGCGATGGCGCCACCAATGAGGGCGCCACCGAGCAGACCGGCAGCGACGCCGGCGGCGACACGACCGTTGCGCGCTTCGGCAGGAGCGGGGGCCAGCGCTGCGGTCGACAGCGTCGCGACGGCGGCCAGGGCCGCAAGAGTCTTCTTCATGACCTTAACCTCTCTCACTCCAGGTCGGCGGATCGCGCATCAGGCGATACGGCAGGTTCACATATCCCGCTTGAATGATCAATGAACGGGCGCGTCCCATTGGACGACCCATGTCGAGGATACGTTCAATGCTGCATTGCACAAAATGCATTGACCTGGAGCAGGCATGCCCAGTGCTTTGATCATCGCGGTCGCGATCTGCCTGGCCGCGGGCGCCTGCTACGTGCTGCTGGTCGTGGTGGATTGGAAGGGTCGGCGGAGGGCCGCCGATACGACAGGGGCGGACTCGGGTGGTTCGTGGCCCTGGGAATCAGGCGCCGCTTCCGGCTGGTTCAACAATACCGCAACCGACGCCATGGGAAATCCGATCGATGGCGGCGGCTCCGACGGCGGTGGCGACGGGGGCGGAGGCGACGGCGGCGGAGGCGATTGAGGTGTCTCGGCGCAGCGAGTTTGATCTGCGACAAGGTCGCATTCTTAGATCCGGTCTAAGTCTACTATCAGATTGGAATAGCTTCAAAAGCGCCGTTTTCCCTTTGCGCGGGTAGGTGCGGATGACTATCGATAGCTGACCGAAGACGATTGGCCGGTTTCTCATGATTGTTTGTTCCTGCAACGTCATCAGCGATCACGACATCCGCAAGGCGGTGACCTCCGCCGACGAATTGCCGCGCAGCCCGAAGCAGGTCTATGGCTGCCTCGGCTGCAGCGCGGAATGCGGTCGCTGTGCGCGCACCATCAAGACCATCATCGACGAGGCGTTGGGGCCCTGTGCGCGCAATTGCCAGGCCGGCTGCCAGCATGCCCATGCCCACGGTCATTCCTCCGTCCAGGTGGTAGAGGACGACCTCCAAAGCCGCTTTGCGCTGGCTGCCTGCTGAAGCGCGCTTCTGCCTTCGATATCGCCTGTTTCGCCCCAAAAATGCACATGAACGGGGTCGTCTCCGCACTTCGAACCTGTTATTGAGCGCCTGCGGCCTCTAACTTTTTCGGAGCTTATCCATGCAGGGCGACCCCAAGGTCATCGAATATCTCAACAAGGGATTGCGCAGCGAACTGACTGCCATCAACCAGTATTGGCTGCACTATCGCCTGCTGAACAACTGGGGCCTTCTGGAGATGGCCAAGGTCTGGCGCAAGGAATCCATCGAGGAGATGGAGCACGCCGACAAGTTCACCGATCGCATCCTGTTCCTCGACGGTTTCCCGAACATGCAGGTGCTCGATCCCTTGCGCATCGGCCAGAACGTCAAGGAGATCATCGAATGCGATCTCGCCGCCGAGATCGGCGCGCGGACGCTCTACCAGGAAGCCGCAACCTATTGCCACGGCGTCAAGGACTACGTGTCGCGCGACCTGTTCGAGCAGCTGATGAAGGACGAGGAGCACCACATCGATTTCCTCGAGACCCAGCTCGATCTGATCGGCCGCATCGGTCTGGAACTCTATACGCAGAAGCACGTCGGCGGCCTCGAGAGCGAGCATTGATGCTCGCCGCCCGGCGGCATTCCCCATCGCAACAGGTTGGTTCAAGGCTGGTCTCGCAGGCCTTGAATCGACCCTGCAGGCCGATTTGAGAGCTCGGCGGGCTCAGTCGATGATCCCGAAAGCCGTCACGGGCATGACCCAATAGACGAGCTTGGTTCCTCCGAAAGCGCTCCTGAGCCGCTCCAGCAGCCGCTCGCAATCCGCTTCCTGCAGCACGATCCGCACCACGATCTCATCAGCATGACCCTTGACCCGCTCTGCGGCGCTGCGCAGCCGCACGCGCGCGCCATGTCCGGCTGCGTCCGAGGCGGTGAATCCCGTGACGAGGTCCGTCTGCTCGGTGATGTAGTCGAACAGCTCCTCGCGCAGCTCACACGGCGCGATCAGCGTCAGGCACGCCGCTTGGCCCGTCATGTCGCTTCCTTCGTTGCCGCGCCGTAGCGGCGGTACAGGATCGGCAGCAGGATCAGGGTCAGCAGCGTCGATGACAGCAGGCCGCCGATCACGACGATCGCGAGGGGGCGCTGAACCTCAGAACCTGGACCGGACGCAAACAGCAGGGGAATCAGTCCCAGTGCAGTGATGCTGGCCGTCATCAGCACCGGACGCAGCCTGCGCCGCGCGCCCTCGACGACGATGCGCTGCTCGGACAGTCCGTGACTTCGGAGCTGATTGAAATGCGATACCAGCACGACACCGTTCAAGACGGCAATCCCGAGCAGGGCGATGAAGCCGACAGAAGCGGGGACAGAGAGATATTCTCCCGTCGACACCAGCGCGAACACCCCGCCGATCAAGGCGAAGGGAATGTTGACCAGCACCAGCAGCGCCTGGCGAACGGAGCCGAACGTCGTGAACAGCAGCACGAAGATCAGGCCGATCGCCACCGGCACCACGATCGAAAGCCGCGCGGCGGCGCGCTGCTGGTTCTCGAACTGTCCGCCCCAGGTCATCCGGTACCCGGCGGGGAGCTGCAGCTCGGCTGCGACCTTCTGCTGGGCGGCCTGAACGAAGCCCACCATGTCGCGGCCGCGGACGTTGCTGCGTACCACGCTCATGCGATTGCCGTCCTCTCGGTCGATCTTCACCGGACCGTCGACGCGCTGGATGCGCGCGACCTGCGACAGGGCCACGTGCTGTCCGGCCGCCAGCGTCAGCGGCAGCATCGCGAGCAGGGTCGGGGCCTCACGCGTCGTCTCGCTGCCGCGGACCAGGATCGGTGTCCGTCGTCCCGTCTCCAGCGCGGTGCCGATCGTACGTCCCTCGATCTGGGTCCGAAGCGACGTGGCGATGGAATCGACCGTGAGACCAAGGCGGCCTGCTTCCAGCCGGTTGACCGTGACCGTGTAGTACTGCGCGCCCTCGTTCAAGGTCGTGTAAACGTCCTCGGCGCCGTCGACGCTCGACAGGAGCGCTGAAAGCTTGGCCGCGATGTCGTTGAGCCGTGCGATATCGGGCCCGAAGATCTTGACGGCGACGTCGCCCCGGACGCCGCTGATCATCTCCTGGACGCGCATGTCGATGGGCTGGGTGAAGCTCAGCGAGATGCCGGGAAAGGCGGTCAGCACGTCGCGAAGTTGCTGCAGCAGGGCTTCGCGGCTGGGGGTTTGCCGCTGGTCCGCCGGCTTGAGCACCAGGAACGTGTCGGTCTGGTTGGGACCCATGGGGTCGAGACCGAGCTCGTCCGAGCCGGTGCGCGCGATGATGCCGGCGATGTCGGGCACCTTCATCAAGGCCGCCTGCAGCCGCGCATTGATGGCAACGGATTCATCGAGATTGACCGACGGCAGCGTTTCCACGCTCACGATGATGTCGCCCTCGTCCATCGTCGGCATGAAGGTCTTGCCGAGCTGGGTGTAGCCGTAGCCGGCGGCGACGAGGCTGAGCATGGCGGCGAGGATGACCTTGCGCTCGTTGCCCAGCGCCCAGTCGAGCGCGGGTGCGTAGACGCGCTGCGCGGCCCGGATCAGCAGCGGATCTTCGTGGGAGGCCGATTTGAGCACGAACGACGTCGCGACGGGTATCACGGTGAGCGCCAGCAGCAGCGACGCCGCCAGCGCGAAGATGATGGCCAGTGCGACGGGGATGAAGAGCTTACCTTCGAGCCCCTGCAGCGTCAGCAGCGGCACGAATACGATGATGATGATCAGGACCCCGGAGGCCACCGGCTGCAGCACCTCGCACACCGAGCGATAGATGATGTGGATCAGTGGCGTCGTCCTGTCGGGATCGTGCTTGCCGAGATTGCCGACGATGTTCTCGACTACGACCACCAGCGCATCGATCAGCATTCCGATCGCGATCGCGAGTCCGCCCAGGCTCATCAGGTTGGCGGACATGCCGACCGCGCGCATCACCAGCAGCGCGATCATGATCGCCAGCGGCAGGCTGAGCGCGATCACCAGCGAGGCGCGCCAATTGCCGAGGAAGAGCAACAGCAGCACCACGACCAGCACCGTCGCCTCGCCGAGCGCCCGCACCACCGTGCCGACGGCGCGGTTGACCAGCCGGCTGCGGTCGTAAAACACGTTGATCGTGACGCTGGCGGGCAACGATGGTTTCAGCTCGTCGAGCCGTGTCCGGACGTCGCGCACCAGCTGGCCGGCATTGGCGCCGCGCAGCCCGAGCACCAGTCCTTCGACGGTCTCGCCCTTGCCGTCGGCGGTGACGGCGCCGTAGCGGGTCAGGGCCCCGATCCTCACCCGTGCGACATCGCTGACGCGGATCGGGATGCCGTCGCGGGTGTCGACGACGATCGCCCTGATGTCGTCGATCCCGCGGATGCTGCCTTCGATCCGCACCAGGGCGCTGTCCTCGCCCTGGTTCACGCGGCCGGCGCCGTCGTTGCGGCTGTTGGCCTCGATCGCCTTGCGGAACAGATCAAAGGAGATGCCGCGGGCCGCCAGCGCATCGTTGCGCGGAACGATCTCGAACGCGCGGACGTGGCCGCCCAGGGCATTGACGTCGGCGACGCCCGGCACGGTGCGCAGCGCCGGCCGGATCACCCAATCCAGCAGGCTGCGACGCTCGGCGAGCGACAGCTCGGGGCTGTCGATCGTGAACATGAACATCTCGCCGAGCGGGCTGGTGATCGGCGCCAGGCCGCCGCTCACGCCTTCGGGCAAGTCGCGCGAGATGTTCGACAGCCGCTCCGATACCTGGTTACGCGCCCAGTAGATGTCGGTGCCGTCCTCGAAATCGACGGTGATGTCGGCCAGGGCGTATTTGGTGGTGGAGCGCAGGATCTTCTTGTTCGGCAGCCCGAGCAGCTCGAGTTCGATCGGCACGGTGATGCGCTGCTCGACCTCCTCGGGCGTGAGGCCCGGCGCCTTCATGATGACCTTGACCTGCACCGGCGAGACATCCGGGAAGGCGTCGATCGGCAGGCTCGGCAGGAAGACGGCCGCAGCACCGATCAACAGCATCACACTGAGAACGACGAACAGCCGCTGCGACAACGCGAAGGCGACGAGTCGCTGCAGCCTCATTGCCCGAGCCGCGAGAGAATGCCGCGCAACGCGGAGATGCCGCCGACCGCCACCTCGTCCTGCTCCGTGACCGGGCCGGACACGACGACGTGGTCCTGATCTTCGGCGAGCAGCGTGACCGGAACCTGGCGGAACCCGCCGGCGATCGCGACGAAGATCGAGGCCTGATCGCCGCGGCGGACCAGACCGCTATAGGGAATCTCCCAGGCGCTCTCGCCGGCGGAGATGAAGCCGATGCGTGCTGCGGCGGTCTGCCCGGAATGCAGCTCGCCATTGTTGGGGATCTCGGCGCGCACGAGGATCGTCTGGGTGGCCGCGTCGGTCGTTTCCGATACCAGGATGACGCGACCTGGTGTCGCGTAGCCGTCGATGTCGACACGTGCGCCGGCCTTGATGGCACCGATGTTGGTGGCAGGAATGGCGATCTCGGCCCAGAGGGGCGACAGCCGTGCGAGCTTCACCAGCGGGGCGGCCTGCTCCATGCGCTGGCCTGGCGACACCACGATGTCGACCACCGATGCGGCTTGCGGCGCGTTGACCGTCAGCGTCGCGCTGATCGCGGCCTCATTGGTCAGGCGCGTGATGGCCTCGTCGGAAAGGCCGCTGAGATGCAGCATCTGCCGCCGCTCTGCGACCACGATGCTGGCCTGGCGCGCCTCCGTCTGGCTGGACTCCAGGACGCGCTGCGGGATCGCCTTGCCTTCGAACAGGTCGGCGTTGCGCTTCAGCTGCTGGACGGCGAGAACCTCCTGCGCGAGGGCATGCAGATAGTCACGCTGCAGCGACACGTAGCTCGGGCTCTCCAGCGTCAGCAGCGGCTGTCCGGCAGTGACGCGGTCGCCCCGCGCCACCGCCAGATTGGTGACCATGCCGGAGACCGGAGCGCTCACGACCCACAATTGCGGAGTCGGGATCACGATCTGGGCCGGATAGGGCAAGGTCCTGTCGGTCCGGCTCGAGATGGGGTGGGTGACGCGGATGCCGAGGTTCTGCGCCTGGGCCGGCGTGAGCTTCACATCCTCGGCGGACGCCGCGCACGGCAGCGCGCCGGAGCCGAGCAGCAGAAGCGTGCCGGTCCAGAGAGCAGCGAAGCTGTGACGTGCACTGCGAGCGGGCTCTGGCATGACCGAGATCGGTTCCAGCTTCGGAGAATGACGCATTCATACCTAATTTCTGCCGCGTGGGTGGCCGTTGACCTGCATCAAACCCCGTACTCACGACTTCCGGCGCGCATCCTTACCCGGCTCCAGCTGACGCCTCGCTGACACATTCAGGCGAAACAGTGGCTTTTTCAGAGCTGCTCGCGCCACCGGGCGTCGGTCACGTCCTGCGGTTCGGGTGCACCGAGGCTGGTCTGATCGTGGATGATCTCGCTGATGCTCGGCATCGCCGAGCGTGGCACCTGCGCCTCCTGCGACCATAGTTTGGAGCGCATGATCGCCTTGCCGCAATGGAAGTAGATCTCCTGAACGGTAATCACGAGCACGGAGCGCGGCGGCTTGCCGAACTCCTCGAGCCTCGCGAGCAGGTCGGGATCGGTCGACAGCGATGCCGTGCCGCCGACGCGCAGCGTCTCGTTGATTCCGGGCACGAAGAAGATCAATTGCACCTGGCCCGAGCCGTCCGCCACGTTGCGGAGGCTGTCGAGTCGGTTGTTGCCGGGGCGATCCGGCATCAGCAGCCGCCGATCGCCGTCGATCTGGACGAATCCCGGATGCCCGCCGCGCGGCGAGGCATCGACGCTGCCGTCGCTGCCCGATGTCGCCATCACGCAGAACGGCGACAGCATGATGAACTTGCGGCTGTGAGCATCGAACCCCGGGCGCACCTTGGCGATCACCCGCTCGTTCGGTTTCGGATAGATCGCCGCAAGATCGGCATCGGCTGGGTCGCTCACGGCTCTTTCTCCTGTTCACATCATCTCGCCGTCACGCATCGTGGCGCCAGGGCCAGTCGATCACCGCTGCGCTGTAGAGCGCCCACCAGACCAGCACCGGCTGAAATGCCAGGCGCGGACCATGATACAGCCAGCTGCTGCCGAGATAGGGCAGGTCGATGCCCTCGATCGCATGCTTGACGTTTGCCGGCCAGACGCACACGGCATAGGCGGCAAGCCCGATCCCCGCCCAGCGCCGCAGCGGCCTCGTCACCAGTGCCGCCGCGCCGGCGAGCTCGCAAAGTCCGGTGAGCAGGATGACCTGCGGGGCAAACGGAACGACCGACGGCGTGATCCGCAGGAACGGCTCGGGGGTAACGAGATGCGCGACCCCCGCTGCGGTGTAGAACGCCGCCATCAGCCAGCGCATGACCGCGCGGGTCCCGTCGTCACGCAACGGCTCCGTCATGGCCACATCCCCACAACCGACCTCGCAGCGCCCAGCTCAGACGGCATCGGCGGGCACGAAGCAGCTGATGATGATGTCGCCGCGGTGATGAACATACCATACCACCGCCTCGCCGATCGGATTGCCGCGGTCGCGGATGATGGCGCGCTCCGGCACCGCCATCCAGCGCCCCTCGATCGGCACCCAATAGGTGCCGTCCCGCACGTCATAGATCGTTCGGTGGCCGTCGGAAACGTCGCAGCAGGGCACGCCGTTGGGGGCGATCACGCTCTTGAACCAGGCCCTGATATCGGGCGGCACGTTCTCGAACTGGCCGTTGTCGATGGCGAGCGCGCCGCTTGCGCAGGCCAGGGAGCCCATCAGAACAGCGGCCAGCATCGCCTTGCACATTCGTCCGTCCCTTCTCCGAGCTCAGGTGCCCCGCTGCGGCGCCGTGGCGAGCAGCTCGCGCAGCGGCTCCACATAGAATTTCGCGTTGCCGGTGGTGAGATGGCCGCGCGTTTCGGGCGAGGTCGGGATCAGCAGGACCTTGCCGTTGGCCACGCGCTTCATCGCCTCGGCGGTGACGCCCGTCTCCGGCGGATTGCGCTCGTCGTCGGCCGAGTTGATCAGCATGACCGTGGCCTTGATCTTGTCGAGATCGGCCGCCGGATTGTAGTCGTGCGAGGACTCCCACTGATAGATGAAGTCGTTGGCGTCGGTGGGGATCGGCGTGGCCAGCCGCTCCTCGACCATCTTGTCGGCCTTGGCCGCGGTCGGCGCCGCCAGCTGATAGGCGACGGTGCCGCCGGCGGTGGCCGTGCCATACGCCGTGACGGCGTATTTCATCATGCGCGGCTGCGCCGTGTAGTTGCCGCCATTGTAGTCGGGATCGTTGCGGATCGTCTCCAGCATGATCCGGCGCAGCATCCAGTTCCGGGCCGCCATCTCGGTCGGCTGCGAGGCCATCGGCACCGCGACATCCATGAAGTCCGGGTAGCGCGTCGCCCACACCCAGCTATGCATCCCGCCCATCGAATTGCCGATCACGAGGCGGACGTGCTTGATGCCGAGACCCTCGGTCAGCAGCCGGTGCTGCGCGTCGACCATGTCGGCGTAGTCGTAGGCGGGAAACCTGGTCTTCAGCCCGTCGGACGGCTTCGACGATTTGCCGTGGCCGATGCTGTCGGGGATGATGATGTAGTACTTGGTCGCATCGAGCGGCTGGTCCTTGCCGAACAATTCGCCCGCAAACGGCGCCCCCAGCATGCTGGCGCCCGAGCCGCCGGTGCCATGCAGCACCAGGACCGGCTGGCCGGTGGGCTCGCCGACGGTCGTGTAGTGCAGCTTCAGCTCGGGCAGCGTTTCGCCGGTGTGAAACTTGAAATCCTTGACGACGAAGTCGCCCTGCTTCGGCGCGGGGTAGTCGGCGGCGCGGGCCGGCGCGCAAAAAACCACGGCGGCGGCAAAGACGGCGGCAAGCGGTCGGAGCATGTGTTTCCCCTGCAAATGCGCGGCTCTTTGCGGCCGCGTCGGGGGCATGATAGCACGGTCTTCGACCTGGTTCAGCACCGGATTGGTCCCGTCATGTGCCGCAACATCAAGACGCTGTTCAATTTCGAGCCGCCGGCGACGGAGGCCGAGATTCAGGCCTCCGCACTGCAGTTCGTGCGCAAGCTCTCCGGCTTCAACGCCCCGTCGCAGGCCAACGAGGCCGCCTTCGCACGTGCGGTCGAGGACGTCGCCGAGGCGGCGCGGCGGCTTTTGACCTCGCTGCACACCCAGGCGCCGCCCAGGGATCGCGAGATCGAGGCGGCCAAGGCGCGCGAACGGTCCGCGATCAGATTCGGCAAGGGTTGAGACCGCAGCTTGCGTACGCTGTCGCGGCAGCGCTCAGAACCCGTCGTCGTCGCCGTGGTCTTCGCCTTGGTCGTCGCCGGCATGCTTGCCGTGCTTCTTCTTCTTTTTCTTGTGCTTCTTCTTTTTCTTCTTCTTCGGCACGTCGATCGCGCGCGGATCGTCGTCCTCGAACGCCTCTTCCAGCGCCTCGTCATGCTCGGTCGATGCGAAGATGTCGCGCACCGCGATCAATTGCGCGTCGCGCTCCTGCGCCTCGCGATCCCTGTTGCGCTTGTAATCGTCATAGGCCGCGAAGATCTGCTCCAGCCAGGGCATCAGCTGATCGATCGTCGGCAGCGTGCCGGGCTCGCCCTGTGGCCCCTGCGGTCCGGCCGGTCCCTGCGGCCCCGGCTTGCCGGGCGGTCCGGCCTCGCCGCGCGGACCTTGCGGTCCCGGCTTGCCCTGCGCGCCGGGCTTGCCGTCGGGACCGGGCTTGCCGCGCTGCCCATCCGGCCCGCGCCGTCCGGGCTGGCCTTGCGGGCCACGTGGACCCACGGGGCCCTGCAGGCCGCGTCCGGCCGGATTCTTTGCCACTACCGCAACTCCGCTACACACCCCTGATTCGCGGCGAAGCCTAACAGAGCCGCGACGAGGCCAGCAATTGCAGCAGGGCTGCGAGGCCGATTGATCAACATCAATCGGCGCCGCATCCTGATGAGTTCCACGCGATGGGATGTCGCGTGGCCGCCATTGGTTCAGGCCGAATAGGCCGGCACCGCGATGCCGTCGGCCGTGTAGATGCGGATCTTGTTCCGCAAGGTACGCACGGGCATGCCGAGCAGTCGTGCGGCATGGGTGCGGTTGCCGTTGCAGCGCGCCAGGGTCTGAACGATGAGCTCGCGCTCGATCTCGGACAAGGGCGTGCCGATCAACAGCGGCAGAACCTCCGCGGCGGAGCGCGACGGTGGCATGGCAAGTGGAACGAGCGAGGGACTTGCGGAATCGGCTGACAACTCTTGCGACATAACTCCTCCCGATCAACGCCCGCGCCTGAACTCGAGAGAGCGACGCGAAAACATCGAGACCAACTGAACACCCAGCCCGTAAATCACCGTGGTCGGACAAGGTTAACGGGGCCTTAACACCGGCCGCGGGCCATGGCGCTGCGGCCAAATACCCCGAAATCGCCTTGGTTTCGCTGATGTCTCGGCCCAATTCGCCGCCGACGCGCCGCACTGGCCCCGGCCTCGCCGCGCGGAGCGGGCCGGACGAGGATCGGCTCTGCATGTCGATCGCGCCGTGCCGCCCGGGCTCCATTGCCGTCCCGCGAGGGCGGCATTTCCGACACACTGGCGGCGCGGCATGCGCGCCGCCGCGCAAAGGGCTAAATTCGGCCCGATCGATTCGCTTGGTGGGGCATCATCGGCATGCGTGGCCATCGGATGACCTCAAGTTCACGCAGTCCACATTCACTTCGCTGGAGACTTCATCCATGAAAATTGCATCCTTGCTTCGCGGCCTGTTGGTGGCATTGACGGCCGCCACTGGCGCCATTCTGCCGGCCACGGCGCACGCGGATGGCGGCTTCATCACGCTGACCATCTACAAGGCGGGATGGATCATCGGCGGCTCCGGCGGCAGCGGCGTGCTGAACTTCCACGGCCGCGCCTATCCGCTGTCGACCGGCGGGCTCGACTGGGGCCTCGTCTTCGGCGGCTCGCGCACGGTGCTGCGCGGCCGCGTCAGCAACATCTGGCGTCCGTCGGATGTCGAGGGCGTCTACGGCGCTGCCGGCGCCGGCCTTGCGGTCGGCCGCGGCGTGCGCGGCATCGTGCTGACCAACCAGAAGGGCGCCGTGCTCGAGCTGTCGGGCGAGCAGATCGGCCTGCTGGCCAATGTCGACCTGTCGGGACTGGCGATCACGATCAGGTAGTCGCGGCTTGGGTGAGGTGCCTGACATCAGCAACGGCGCCGCAACTAACAACCGGTGTCGTCGCCCGGTCAAGCCGGGCGATGACAGTCGTGATGGTCGCGAGCATCCGCCCTTGTCGTGCATCTTGCTCCCGGCCATTCCACCTTCCATGACACAGCGTTCTCGCCGCACATCGTGCGCGAGGGATGCATCGCGAGAGCCCCATCGAAATTCGAGAGGGGCAGGGAAGGCCGGGAGCTCGCCGCTCCCATGGTCCGCGTGCAACAGATAAGCACGCGGCAGAACCACAGGTTCGGCAAGGGCATCCCGGCCTTCCCTGCGCGCATGGTCTGACGGCTTATACGTGGTCTCCCTGGTGCGCCGGCTTGTTGGCCACCATGGCATGCGCCCAGCTTTCGCAAGAGCGCCTGCGTGATACCAGCGTCGGGGTATCAGGACATCACGACTTCGCCGTACGTGACGGCCGGCGCTCGTCCGGCGCAGCCCTCACGTCCACCGCGGCCCACCTCCACGTATCGTGACGACGCGTACGTCCCTCTGCACGAGGCGGGTTGCGCGAGAACATCGTCCTGATTTGCCCGACATGACAAGAGCTGATGGCTGCGACAAACCAACACGACGGGCAGTTTGCGCATGGGGCGTATGCGACGATTGCCCGTCGGGCGGGGTAGGAAAGATGCAATCATCCGCATTGTTCTCGTCGGTTTCAGCTCATCGCTGTCGCAATGATCAAGATGTTTGCTCGTCATCGCCCTCGGCATCAGGCGACACTCGCTCGCATCACCCCTGACCGACATGCACCGCCAGCTCCCGCCACGGCTGCACCGTCCACGCCCCCGATGCCGCCCCGGAGGGTGATGCGAGCACGAACGCGGTCGGGAAATCCGCATGCTCCGTCTGCCGCCCAAGCACGATCGCGCTCGTCGGCCTGCCGTAGAACAGGCTGGCAGCCTTCTTGCTGGTGAAGGCGATCGTCGCCGGCCGGTGCTGCCGGATCTTCGCCGCAAAGCCCGCGACGTCGACGCCCGCCTTCAGCGCGACATGGTCCATCCCGGCGCCCAGCTTGCACAGATCGGTGAAGCCGATGCCGAGCGACAGCAGCGCCGGAAACTCCGCCGGCTTATACAGCCGCGGCGTCAGTCCGACGTCATGCAGCGTGCGCCAGAAGCGGTTGCCGGGATGCGCGTAGTAATGGCCGGTCGCGGCCGAGCGCTCGCTGGCGGCGGTGCCGACGAAGACGAGGCGCAGGCCAGGCTGGAGCTGGTCGGGCAGGCGGTCCATCGCGCGCTTGTCGCATTGTTGCACGGTCTGCAACAAGCCATTGATGCCGCGCGGCGTTGTTGATCGGGCGGCCTCGGCTTAGACCATGCGTCACAGCAACGGGAGCACCTGATGTCGCAACGCCGCCTCTACCACTTCGCCTTGTCGGGCCATGCGCATCGCGCGCGGCTGATGCTGAGCCTGCTCGCGCTGCCGTGCGAGCTCATCGACGTCGACCTCAAGGGCGGCGCGCACAAGCGGCCGGATTTCCTCGCGCTCAATGCGTTCGGCCAGGTGCCGGTGCTGGTCGACGGCGACGCCGTGATCCCCGACTCGAATGCGATCCTGGTCTATCTCGCCGGCCGCTACGACAGCTCCGGCCGCTGGTGGCCGCGTGATCCCGTGGGGCAGGCGCAGGTGCAGCGCTGGCTGTCGGCGGCCGCCGGTCCGCTGGCCTTCGGTCCCGCGGCGGCGCGGGTGGCGACATTGTTCGGGGCCCCGCTCGACATGGCCCGGGCACACCAGATCGCCAACAACCTGTTCGCGGTGATGGAGCGCGAGCTCAGCGTTCGCCCATTCCTCACCGGCACGACGCCGACCATCGCCGACGTCGCGCTCTACAGCTACACCGCGCACGCGCCCGAGGGC
Source organism: Bradyrhizobium sp. SZCCHNS2022 (assembly GCF_032377575.1). Lineage (NCBI taxonomy): Bacteria > Pseudomonadati > Pseudomonadota > Alphaproteobacteria > Hyphomicrobiales > Nitrobacteraceae > Bradyrhizobium > Bradyrhizobium sp. SZCCHNS2022. The sequence goes on from NZ_JAUHHZ010000001.1 coordinate 7,471,223, forward strand.
GGCGTGTCATTGACGCCCTATCCCAACGTCGAGGCATGGCTGGCGCGCATCGCCGCTCTGCCCGGCTTCGTGCCGATGCAGCCGAGCGCGGTCACCGCGGCCTGACCGCCAGGCGCGAGCGCGCGCGAACGCCGCTTACAGGAAGCAGCGGCGCTCGTCGCGCAGCTTGAGCTGGATGTTGGTGGCCTCGACGAAGGTCGGCACCGGCTTGGAGACGATCTTGTAGGTCGACGGCCATTCCACCGGCTTCGACTGCAGATCGGTGTTCCAGATCTGGCAGATGCCGGTGTTGTCCCAGCGGATCACGTAGTAGCCGCTCTTGAGGGCAGGCGCGGCGAGGGCCGGCGCAGCGAACGAGGCGGCCGCAACCGCAGCGGCAACGGTGAGAGAGGTCAAGCGACGCATCGTCAATCTCCTGAAACGAACCAAACAAAGCACCCATGGCTGCACGCCGCGGTCCTTGCGACCGGGCGGCGGCAACCAGGGCGAAGTGGTGCGACAAAAGCGCTGCCAAGGCAAGGCGCCAGGATCAGCCGTTCACAGCGATGTCAGTGATCTCAGTGGGCGATGTCGTGCTCAGGCGGCGGGCGCAGCTTTGCTGCTCGTGTCTACAGCGTGCACCGTCCCTGTCGGCGCAGCTTGACCTGCAGCGTGACGGCGTCGTTGAAGGTCGGCACGGAACGGCTGATGACCTGGTAGCGTGACGGCCATTGGATCGGCCTGAACGTGAACGCCTCGCTCCAGACCTGGCAGACGCCGGTGTTGTCCCAGCGAAGGATGTAGTAGCCGGCTTGTGCGGGGGCGGCGGCAACCAGCGCCGCAACTGCGCAAGCGCCCGCGAGAGCGATTGTGGTGAAACGAGACATCGTGAAAACTCCGGCAACAAACAGGCCCCAGCCGTCGGGCGCCTTGTCGCGGCGGTGTCGTTCGTTTTGAAGGCATTGACGGCCGCGTGATGCGGCAAATGCGCGCGCCGCGCTCAGCGCCCGGCCATCGAGCGGTGGCGTGCGGGAGTGCTGGCCCCGTCGGGCTGCGAGGCCTGACGCGAGGCGAAGCCGAGGTCCGGATTGCCGATCGGCTCGGGCCTGAACCTTGAAGCCCCGACCGGCACCGGAACGGCGGTCGTGTTCGGGGGGATTGCCGCCCGTGCCGGCGCGGCTTGCGACTTGCGCCGCAGGAAGTGCCGCTCCAGCAGGGCGTAGGACAACGTGGCGGCGATGATCGACAGCGGCAATCCGACCAGCAGCCGCAGCGGCCACCACAGCCCGTAGCTGTCGAGGAAGTTGAGGATCGGCAGGTGCCAGAGATAGATGCCGTAGAAGATCCGGCCGAGGAAGATCGCGACCGGCATCTCGAAGATGCGGTGGAGGATCGTGCCATGGCTGCGCGCCAGCATGGTCAGCACGAGGATGCCGGGGAGCACGCCGCACACCATGCTGCCGAACAGATAATAGTTCATGCTTGGCCCGTCCGCCGCCCAGAACACGAACGTGACCGTGCCCCAATAGAGCAGCAGCGGCCATGCCAGCTTCGGCCAGAGCCGGTCGAGCCTAGGGTGGGCGCCCTGCGGCACCAGCCGGAGCACGATGGCCATCGCGCAGCCCGCCATCAGCGCGTCGGCGCGGGTGTCGAACGCGGTGTAGAGCCGCCGCCACTCCGCGCCGCCGAGCACCAGCGATACGCGCCACGCCCAGATCGCGGCCGCGATGGCGCCGATCGCGCCGACCAGCCGCCAGGTCACGCCGAAGCGTTTCACCAGCAACGCGAAGGTCAGCGGCCACAGCAGGTAGAACTGCTCCTCGGTCGACAAGGTCCAGGTGTGGCCGATGTCCTCGATCGTCTTGGGATCGAACACGTACCAATAGTTGGAAATATAGCCGAGCGCGATCGCAGCGCGCTCCAGCGCCGGCAGGAACGGCGGCCGCAGCAGCCAGGTGAACAGCAGATAGGCGCTGAGCATCAGCAGCAGCGGCGGCACGATCCGCGCGAAGCGCCGGGCATAGAATTGGCGGAAGCGGATCTGGCCGTGCTTGTCGATGTCCCGCAGCAGCAGCCCGGTGATGTAATAGGCGCTGGCGACGAAGAACAGGTCGATATAGAGCACCGCGCCCGGCACCAGCGTATGCGACACATGCGCCGTCACCACCCCCAGGGTCATCAGCCCGCGCATGCCGTCATGCGAGGGCACGTAGCCGAGCGGATAGACCTGCGCCCGGAAGGCATCGCGGATGGCGTCACGGAGCGACACGGCGGCATCGCGCAGGAGACCGGGAAGGGCGTGGATCGGCCAAAGATAAAACATTAATTGGGAGATTTTCGGATATAATGTTTCGGATTATTTTATAATATTTAAAAATTAAATGTGGCGCAAGAGGAGAAATAGAGCCGCGTGGGGCGGGACGACGCAGGGTTGCAGCGGGAGTGGGCAGACGTGCGCAGTTTTGGGCGGCCCCTAAGCCACGCAATGGTCCGCCACGGGACGCGCGCTGTCAGGCGGACAAAGCCGTAGGCGCAGGCGGCAGCGTGCTCACCAGCGAGCCGCAAGCGCCGCAGTCAGATAGAGGCTCAAAAATGCTGCCGAGCGCAACGCTGCCCGATACAGGGCCCTCGCCCCCAAGGCGAAGCAAAGCTTCGCCAGGGCGGGAGAGGGCGTGTACGGCCTCTCAGCACCCTCGGTTGGGTGAGGGGTCTCTCTCCGCGAGCGCGACTCGCCGAAGCATACCCCTCACCCAACCGAGCCCGCCGCGCTGTCCTACATGCCCTCTCCCACAAGGGGCGAGGGCGCAGTCACGCGCACCGCGCAAGTAGCTAGAGGCAGCAGTTAGCCTGTGCCACTCCGCTACACCTTCCCCACCGCCGCAACCCCCTCGATCTCGATCAGCATCTTCGGATCAGGCAACGCCACGACCACGCACGTCGTCCGCGCCGGATACGGCGCCGGCCCGAACGCCGCGGCATAGAGCCGGTTCATCGCCGCCACATCGGCCGCGCGCGTCAGCAGCACGTTGACCTTGACGAGATCGCGAAAGCCGGCGCCGCCCTCGGTCAGCACCCGCGTGAAGTTGGTCACGACATTGGCGAACTGCGCCTCGAACTCATCAGGCAGGTTGCCGTCGGCATCGAAGCCGGGAATGCCGGAGATGAAGAGGAGATCGCCGACACGGGTGCCGAAGGAGAGCGGCGGGACTTTGATGTGATGGTAGAATGTAGTTGTCCCCGACGCGGTGACATAGTGGTCAGTTTTGGGCAACAATCTAATGGCGATGTGCTTATATTGCGTCCGGGAGCTTCGTAATCTTGGTCAGGGAATAGCTGTTAGCGGGGGGGCGCTGTGGCCGACAAAGGTATTGAATCTTATGATGTGTTCATTAGTCATGCGAGTGAGGACAAAGCCGCTTTTGTTAAGCCTCTTGCGGATTTCCTCAAAGAAGTGGGAGCCGCTGTCTGGTATGATGAATTTACATTGAGCGTTGGAGATAGTCTCTCAAGATCGATAGATAGAGGTCTCGCTAAAAGTCGATTCGGTGTAGTCGTTCTTTCGAGGGCGTTTCTAGGTAAGCGTTGGCCAGAATATGAGTTGCGTGGATTGGTTGCAAAAGAGATGGAGGCCGACAAGGTAATTCTACCGGTCTGGTTGGGGGTGTCAAAGGCGGATATCCTGGCTTTTAGTCCACCACTTGCAGATAAGCTTGCAATCTCTGCCACGGGTCTGTCGGTAGAATCAGTCGGGGACAAGCTATTGCAGGTGATTAGACCAGATCTTTCCGAGAGGATTCATCGGCGTTTGGCTGAGGTGAACTTGCTAACTACTGCGAGAAAGCAGAGGGTTGATCCAAAAAAATTGAAGCCATCTCCTTTTCGGCATCTTCGTCTATCAAGCGAATTGTTATCCCGTGTGCGGTTGATAAGAGCTGCTCTCCTTGAGGTTCACCCGTTGTCTATGGAGGCTTGGATTGATGGATTTAGGCGAGACACAAATCCCGATCGGGAGATCGCAATATGGGAGCGAATAGCTTCCACATATCTCGAATGCGCACATTCGAGCGCGCCATCCGAGCGGCAGAAAATTTTTGAAGAAGTCTTCAGTTTAATTGGATTAGGGATCAAACAAGGTGTTTCGGAGGAGATTATTCATCGGTGTTCGAGTGATCGACCGATCGAGGGCAGCGAAGTTGAGAGATACCCAGCTGAAGTCTTTCAGTCGGATGATGCCGAGCTGTCTATTTCAGAAAATTTGGTAGCTGATGTGGTTCGGCAAGATACCGTAGAACGGCTACGTCTTGACGAGTTAAAGACTCTCGTCGCAGTCAATAGTGCGGTTCGTGTTGATGTGAGTGAACTGTCACAAAGCGGAGTGAGAGAGCTCTTGGCGGGCTGTGACGTCATACTGGGTGAAGATCGGAATACTGGTGTTCATGCAGTGTTTTACGGCAAAGAGGTCTTTGAGGCTTTTGCAAAACGTAAAGAGCCTGGTTTAGTGTTCCCGAGACCCGTGATGATCATTTCATACGACAACAGTTCTGACGAGCTAGAGCAGATCGCCGCTCTAGTTCAGTATACTAAAGGCGCTTGCTGCTACAGTGTGGCTACCAGAAAAAGATCGATGCGTACGGAGGCGAAGAAAGGTTTGGTTGCATTGAAGCGGAAAGCGAGTCGGTCAACTAAATCGAGTAGTGACTGAGCGGAGCGGTTGCTCCAAGAGAAATGTGGACTGATGTGGATCGAACATTGCTAATCAAAGCCGGGCTTTGGCCCGGCTTTGCTGGATGGCCGGGTCGAGCCCGGCCATGACGATCGAGAGAGTGGGGCAGGGCGCCTCACAACGCCTTATTGCTCTCCTTCACCTTCTCCGCATCCAGATACACACTCCCGCCCATTTCCTTGAACTTGGCGCTCATCTGGGCCATGCCGTCTTCGATGGTGCCGCTGATGGTCATGCCGACCGTCGCGGGATCATTGAGCGTCGCCGCGTAGTCGCGGACGTCCTGGGTGATCTTCATCGAGCAGAATTTTGGGCCGCACATCGAGCAGAAATGCGCGACCTTGTGGGCTTCCTTCGGCAGCGTCTCGTCGTGGAAGCTCTTGGCGGTGTCCGGGTCGAGGCCGAGGTTGAACTGGTCGGTCCAGCGGAACTCGAAGCGGGCGCGCGACAGCGCGTCGTCGCGCAGTTGAGCTGCGGGATTGCCCTTGGCGAGATCGGCGGCGTGGGCGGCGATCTTGTAGGTGATGACGCCGGTCTTGACGTCGTTGCGATCGGGCAGGCCGAGATGTTCCTTCGGCGTGACGTAGCACAGCATCGCGCAGCCGAACCAGCCGATCATGGCGGCACCGATGCCCGAGGTGATGTGGTCGTAGCCCGGCGCGATGTCGGTGGTCAGCGGCCCGAGCGTGTAGAACGGCGCCTCGCCGCACTCCTTGAGCTGCTTGTCCATGTTGATCTTGATCTTGTGCATCGGCACGTGGCCGGGGCCCTCGATCATGACCTGGCAGCCCTTGTCCCAGGCGATCCTGGTGAGCTCGCCCAGGGTCTCCAGCTCGGCGAACTGGGCGCGGTCGTTGGCGTCGGCGATCGAGCCGGGGCGCAGGCCGTCGCCGAGGGAGAACGAGACGTCATACTTGCGCATGATGTCGCAGATCTCCTCGAAATGGGTGTAGAGGAAGCTCTCCTTGTGATGCGCGAGGCACCACTTGGCCATGATCGAGCCGCCGCGGCTGACGATGCCGGTGACGCGCGACGCGGTGAGGTGGATGTATTGCAGCCGCACGCCGGCGTGGATGGTGAAGTAGTCGACGCCCTGCTCGCACTGCTCGATCAGCGTGTCCTTGTAGAGCTCCCAGGTCAGCGCGACCGGATCGCCGTTGCACTTCTCCAGCGCCTGGTAGATCGGCACGGTGCCGATCGGCACCGGCGAGTTGCGCAGGATCCATTCCCGCGTCGTGTGGATGTTGCGGCCGGTGGAAAGGTCCATCACGGTGTCGGCGCCCCAGCGGATCGCCCACACCATCTTGTCCACTTCCTCTTCGACCGACGACGTCACCGCCGAGTTGCCGATATTGGCGTTGATCTTGGTGAGGAAGTTGCGGCCGATGATCATCGGCTCCAGCTCGGCGTGGTTGATGTTGCAGGGGATGATGGCGCGGCCGCGCGCGATCTCGTCGCGGACGAATTCCGGGGTGATGAAGGCGGGCACGGCGGCGCCGAAGCTTTCGCCGTCGGCGAGCGCGGCCTCGGCGCGCTCGAGCTGGACCTTGCGGCCGAGATTCTCGCGCTCGGCGACGTAGATCATCTCCTTGGTGACGATGCCGGCGCGGGCGAATTCGAGCTGGGTGATCTTGTGGCCGTCGAGGCCGCGCAGCGGCTTGTGATGCGCGGTGAACGCCTTCGCCGCCTTGTCGGCGCCGACATTGCCGTTGTCCTCCGGCTTGATGTCGCGGCCGACATATTCCTCGACGCCGCCGCGCTCCTTGACCCAGGCGGTGCGGTTGCGCGGCAGGCCGGCGTTGACGTCGATCGTCACGGTGGGATCGGTGTAGGGGCCGGAGGTGTCGTAGACCGGCAGGTTCGGCTCGCTGGCCGCCTCCGACAGGATGATCTCGCGCAGCGGCACGCGCAGATCGGGTGCGGCGTCGGGCGTCGCGTAGATCTTGCGCGACGACGGCAGCGGGCCGGTGGTGACGGCGGGCAGGGTGGTGTCGGGATTGGAGCGGATGTTCATGGGATCCTCCTTCTCAATTGTTGTTGTCGGAGTGAATGGGGGACGTCATTGCGAGGAGCGCGAGCGACGAAGCAATCCAGGGCAGCACGCGCGGCCCTGGATTGCGTCGCTTCGCTCGCAATGACGGTGGAGAGAGTGGCGGTGCATATCGGCCCGTCGCTCAAGTCGAGCCGAGATGATTTGGCGCCGTGAGGGACGCAGGCTGTTCAGGCTCCCTCCCCCCTTGTGGCGGAGGGGCGGGGAGGGGGGTAAGCCACACCCACCGACCCCGGAGCTACCCCCCTCCCTGGCCCTCCCCCACAAGGGGGGAGGGAACGACCTCGTTTGGGGAGGGAGCGGCGTCCAATCACTCTCGGACGCATTCGCAAAAGCGGTGCGCATCACGCAGGCTCCTTGGTGGCATCGAGCCAGGCGCGGACGCGGGCGTCCGGATCTGCATTCTGGGTGACATCACTGACCACCGCGATCGAATCGGCGCCGGCGGCAAAAATCTCCGCGGCCTGCTCCAGCTTGATGCCGCCGATGGCGACCAGCGGGATGGTGCCGACGCGCTGCTTCCACACGCTGATCTTCGCAATGCCCTGCGGCGCGAAGCGCATCGCCTTCAAGGTGGTCGGGAAGATCGGGCCGAGCGCGACGTAGTCGGGCTCGGCGGCGAGCGCGGTCTCCAGCTCGGCGTCGTCATGCGTGGACAGGCCGAGCGTCAGGCCGGCGTCCTTGATCGCCTTGACGTCGGCCTCCGCCAGATCCTCCTGGCCGAGATGCACGTGCTCGGCGCCGGCGACGACAGCGGCGCGCCAGTAGTCGTTGACGATCAGCTTCGTCGCCGTGCCCTTGGTGATTTCAAGCGCATCGGTGACGATCTGCAGCGCCTGGCCGTCGTCGAGATTCTTCGCGCGCAATTGCACGGTGCCGACGCCAAGTTTCGTCAGGCGCTCGACCCAGGCGAGGCTGTCGACGACGGGATAGAAGCGATCAGGATACGGCATGCCAGAACGGTGTCCCAACGACAGGGGTGGAGGGCGAGGCGAAATCGCGGGCGTCCATCAGCCCGGCCTCGTAGGCGGTGCGGCCGGATTCGACGCCGAGCCTGAAGGCGCGCGCCATCGCGACCGGGTCGGCCGCCTTGGCGATCGCGGTGTTGAGCAGCACGGCGTCGTAGCCGAGCTCCAGCGCCTCGGCGGCATGCGACGGCGCACCGAGGCCGGCGTCGACGACCAGCGTGATATCCGGCAGGCGGTCGCGCAAAAGCTTCAGCGCATCGCGGTTGGTGATACCTTTGGCGCTGCCGATCGGCGCGGCCCAGGGCATCACCACCTTGCAGCCGGCATCGACCAGGCGCGTGGCCACCGTGAGGTCCTCGGTGCAATAGGGGAAGACCTCGAAGCCGTCCTTGATCAGGATGGTGGCGGCCTCGACCAGACCGACGACGTCGGGCTGAAGCGTGTCGTTGTCGCCGATGACCTCGAGCTTGATCCAGGACGTGCCGAACAATTCGCGTGCGAGCTTCGCGGTGGTGACCGCCTCGCGCACGCTGCGGCAGCCGGCGGTGTTCGGCAGCACCGTCACGTTCAGCGCGTTGATCAGCTTCCAGAACGCATCGCCGGTCTTGCCGCCGGCGGCCTCGCGCCGCAGCGACACCGTGACGATCTCGGCGCCGGAGGCGCGGATCGCGTCCTGCATGATCGCGGGTGACGGATACAGCGCGGTGCCGATGAGGAGGCGGGAGGTGACGGTCTTGTCGTAGAATTTCAGCATGGGAAAGCTCTCTCCCCGAATGACACTGTCATCCCCGCGAAAGCGGGGAGCCAGTATTCCAGAGGCAGTGCGGTTGAGCCGAGCGGCCGCGGTGTACTGGATCGCCCGGTCAAGCCGGGCGATGACAGCTGTGGGTGGTGCGCGGTCTTGCCCCCCACGTCGTCCCGGCGAACGCCGGGACCCAGACCGCGTGATCTCACATTGAGGCACACGGGGAGAGATTGAGCGCCATCACGGCCGACGGTGGCTATGGGTCCCGGCGTTCGCCGGGACGACGGCGGTGTGGGGAGCGCGAGCGCGTGCTCCATGAGCATCATCACCCTCCCTGCCGGGGCGTGATGATCTCGATCTCGTCGCCGGCCTTGAGCGCGGTCTCGGACCAGCGGCTTTTCGGCACGACGTCGTAGTTCAGCGCGATGGCGAAATGGGTGCCCTCGTAGTCGAGCTCGGACAGCAGCGCGGCGACGGAGGTCGCGGCGATGTCGCGGGCCTCGCCATTGACGGTCACGCGCATCGCATCACCTCATTGTCGATCTGGCCATGCGCGACGTAGTTCAAGGTCGCCTGCGCCAGCGCCGGCGCGATCAGGAAGCCGTGGCGATAGAGGCCGTTGACGCGGATCTCGCGCTCGCTTGCGATCGTGATGCGCGGCAGGTTGTCGGGATAGGCCGGGCGCAGCCCCGAGCCGAATTCGAGGATGCGCGCCTCGCCGAATGCGGGATGCACGGAGTACGCGGCGCCCAGCAGCTCCAGCGCCGAGCGCAAGGAGACGCCGGTGTCCTCGGCCTCGAGCGAGGTCGCCCCCAACATGAACAGATTGTCCTCGCGCGGGATCAGATACAGCGGAAAGCGCGGATGCATCAGCCGCACGGGGCGTGCGAGGCTCACCTCGGAGGTCTCGATCAGGATCATCTCGCCCTTGACGCCGCGCAGCTCCGGCTCGGCGTCGCGCGCCTCCAAGCCGCGGCAGTCGATGACCAGGCCGTCGAGATCGCCAGCCTTGACGTCGCTGTTGAACAGCACGCGGCCGCCGGCCTCGACGATGCGCTGATGCAGCTTCGGCAGCACGCGGCGCGGCTCGACATGGCCCTCGGCCGGATAGAACAGACCCTCGCGGAAGCGGCCCTCCAGCGACGGCTCCAGCTCCGCGAGTCCGGCCGCATCGAGCCGCCGATAGCCCGAGGTGCGGCGGGCGAAGCGGTCATAATCGGCACGGTCGCGGGCATGCGCGATCACCAGCGAGCCGTTGAACGGCGTCTCCGGCATCTCGCGCCGCCAGATGTCGAGCGAGGCCAGGCCGAGGCGACTGATGACGGGCTCGGAGATCTCGCTCTCGCAATAGGGCGCGAGCATGCCGCCGGCCCAATGGCTGGTGGACAGCATCAGCGCGGCGTCGCTGCGCTCGTGCAGCGTGACGTCGCGGCCGGCGCGCGCCAGCAGCAAGGCTTGCCAGGCACCCGCGATGCCGGCACCGATGATGGATACGGGGAAATCCCCGCGCGTGGGCGTCTGCTGCATCCCTGTCCCTTCGCCGGCATGACCCGGATCAGGTTCAAAGGGTCACCGCATCACGTGCGGTATCTCAGCTCCCCCTCGGAGCTCCCCTCGGAACGCGCTTAAAATAGACCGATACGGCCCCGTGTCAACGGAGTGTCACGGAAAGACGGTCGGGACCGGTGAGGAACCAAATGCGATCAGTGCGCCCGGGCGTGGCGGCCGGTTGCAATCTTCGGCGTGATGTCGAGCGGGGCGCTGACCCGCTCGGAGCGGCCGGCGGGCCGGGCGTCGGCGACGCGCTGCCGCTTGGCCTCCTCGTAATAGCCCTTGGCGAAATAGGCCACGGCGCGATCGTGGTCGCCGCGGGCGGCGCGATAGGCGCCGGCGAGGTAGCGCACGCCATAGGTGAGGTTGGTGTTGGGATCGTGCAGGCCCTGGGCGTCGCCGGTGTAGCCGAGGCCGCGCGCAGTGCCGAGCTTGATCTGCATCAGGCCGATGCAGCCGCAGCGCCCGACCAGGTTCGGCTGGTACTTGCTCTCGCGCACGATCACGCGATGAATCAGCGCCTCGGGAATGTTGTTGGCAGCCGCGTGCACGGCGACCAGCGCATCGATATGCGGATGGCCGGTGTTCATGGGCTTGGGCTTGGCGTCGGCCGCCTTGCGCTCGCTGTCGCGCGGCTCGGCGGCGGGCGCTTCAACCGGAACGGCATCGGCCTCTGCCGGTGCTGCGGCAATGGCATCCATCGGGCGGGAGCTGTCGGCGCCGCTCACGGCCTCGATCGCCTCGACCTCACGCGCGGCCTTGGTCACGGCGCTGCGCGCCGCCAGTTCCTTGATTCCCTCGGAGCGGACATGCGCCAGCTTGATCTTGCCGGACCTCGCCTTGGTGTCCGATGCCGCGCTCGCATCCTCGGCCGCCATGACGGACGGCAGGTGACCAGCCATCGTGAAGCCCGCGATGCAGGCCGTCAGCACGAGTCGTTTCATGTGTCAGGATCCCCCGGGAACCATGCGCATGCCAAGCAGCCCCCCGGCACGCATTTACACTTTACGCACCGTAATTGGTGCGAACGCCGGGCGATAATGTGGCGGAATTGGGGCGAAGCGTCCGTGCAGTCTGGTGGAAATGCCGGTTTGCCTGTGTCCGCTGCCGCCCTCTGCGGGCGATCATTGCGCGACCCTCAGCCGGCCTTGTCGGCGAACCGAGCCGAAGCTCTCCACCCGGTGGTGATTCGTTGAGGATGACGGCTTCGGCAGCGATCTGAATCTGGCTCGGTTCGCCGCTCGTCGACCGCGGGATGTCCATCCCATCTCCGTGAGGTCGGATGTCGCGCGGCATCCGGGCGCGTGCAAATCGGCCGGCACGCCGCTATGATGATGTTGTTAGTTCGACAGCATGCCTGACTCATTCGCGACATGAACAGAGAGGGAGCGCGTCATGGCCTTGAAGGCAACCGACATTCATTCGCGCGACGTCGATGCGATGCAGTCCACCGTCCGCGTCGTGGACCTGCCGCGCAACAATCCTTGTGCCCAATGCGGCGAGCCGATCGCGCTGCCGTCCTGGGTCGAGAAGGATGGCCGTCGCACCGCCTATCTCTGGCACTGCCGCCTCTGCGACTACCGTTACGAGACGATCGCGTTCTACGCGGAGGCCGTCGATGAGGACGGCGCGCTGGCGGCGTAGCGGGGGACGTGCGGGACGTCCGCAGCGAACCCGATGGATCGGATTTTATCGATCGACCCGACCTGTTGACCACGATGACGGTCTGCTCCCTCTTCCCGCCGGAACGGGGAGGGAGCAGACCGTGGTCGCGGTGACGGGTTCACATCGATCTCAATGTCACAAATGAGCACTGCCGTGTCGCACCGGGGCCGCTTGTCGCGGCGCGCGACGAAATCGTAGTTCCGTGGGAACGCCAACTGCCTGCTGCAGTTCTCTCGTCACCATTCACTGAGAGGAGACACCACATGGTGATGAAGACTGTTGCGGCCGGCCTTGCCGGTTCCCTGCTGCTCGCGACCGCCGCCTTTGCTGCGGAGAGCACCACCACGACCACCAGCACCACGACCTCGGCCAGCACGACCGCAGCGTCCTATCAGGGCGACTGGCGCAGCTCGAAGCTGGTCGGCGTGAAGGTGTACAACAACAACAACGAGAACGTCGGCTCGATCGATGATCTGCTCGTCGACAAGAGCGGCGCGGTCAAGGGCGTCGTGATCGGCGTCGGCGGCTTCCTCGGCATGGGCGAGCACCTCGTCGCCGTCTCGTTCGACCAGATCAAGTTCTCGGACCAGCCGGTGCAGTCGACCACTGCCGCCAACGCTCCGGCGTCCGGCACGACCTCGGCGACCACTCCGCCGGCCTCCACCACGACGACCGGCGCCGCCACCGGCACCTCTTCCTCCTCGTCGATGAGCTCGTCGAAGAGCCGCTGGTACCCCGACCACGCGATGATCAACTCGACCAAGGATCAGCTGAAGGCGATGCCCGAGTTCAAGTACTCGGAGTAACCTGCGTCATCGACGTATAGCCGACCTTTCACGCGGCGCGCCCGGATCGATCCGGGCGCGTTCGCGCGTCACGCTGCAGGACGCAGCGTGGTCTGGCTGAGCGGCAGCTCGATGCGCGCGATCAGCCCGCACGGCTTGCGGTCGTGCAGTGACAGCTCTCCGCCGTGGGCCAGTGCGATCGCCTTCGCGATCGAGAGCCCGAGCCCAAAGCCGGTTGCCTCGTCCATGTTGCGGGCGTCGTCGCCGCGCACGAACGGCTCCAGCATGTCGGACTTGCGGGCATCGGCGATGCCCGGCCCATCATCCTCGACATCGATCCTCAGGCGCTTGCCGGACACCGTCAGCCGGACGATGACCTCCTTGCCGTATTTGGTGGCGTTTTCGACCAGGTTGGTGACCGAGCGCATCACGTCGTCGGGCCGCACGGTCGCCATCGCACGCGTCGGCCCGACATAGCTGACGTTGTGACCGACGTCGGCGAACTGGTCGGTGACGAGTTGCAGGATGCTGGCGATATCGACCAGGGTCATCGGCTCGAGCTTGCGGCCGTTGCGCAGGAATGACAGCACCGAGCCCAGCATCGTATGCATCTGATCGAGATCGGCCAGCATGCGGCTGCGCTGCAACTCGTCCTCGACGAACTCGCAGCGCAGCCGCATGCGGGTCAGCGGCGTGCGCAGGTCGTGGCTGATGGCCGCGAGCATCTTGGTGCGGTCGTTGATCAGCGCGGTGATGCGCTGGTGCATCCGGTTCAGCGCCCGCGCCAGGGCGCGGATCTCCTCCGGTCCGCGCTCGGGCAAGGCCGGCGCATCGCCGTCGAGGCTGAAGGTCTCCGCGGCCTTGGCAAAGCCGGAGAGTGGCGAGGTCAGCGCGCGCGCCGCCCACAGGCCCAGCAGCGTGGTGCTGATCAGAGCGAACATGATCGTCGTCAGCCACGGGGCTCCCCAGAACGGCGGACGGCGCGGCGGGGCCGTCATCTTGGCCGAAACCATGGAACTGTCGGGCAGGGCGAAGATGATGCGATTGTCGCCGGATCGCTGTGGCATGAAGACGCGATAGCCCGGCCCAAGACCGCGAAAGCCGCCGACATTCGCCCGAGCGTCGAGATTGCTGCGGGGGGGCGGATCCTGCTCCTCGGTGCGCGGTCCGGCGTCCGGCGAGGGCCCGGAATGCGGCCTGATGTCGAATTCGGGATAGGCGCGGGCGATGTCCTCCATCAGTCGCGGTCGCTCGGCCGCCGGCGCGCGGCCGATGACGTGGACGACGGTCGCGAGCTGGAACGGTCCCGCTTCGACCCCGCCCTCGGGCTGGTCGGCGCGATGGATCAGGAACGCGGCGGTGATGATGGCGTGCAGCGCCACGATCGAAATGGCCACCAGGGCGGTGATCTGGCCGCGGATTCCCTTCAGGCTGAAAAAGCCGAACGACATCATGACACCGCTATCCGTGCCCGGCCGATCAATGGCTCTGCGGCGCGGTCACCACTTCGACGACGGGCGTGAACATGTAGCCGCCGGAGCGCACGGTCTTGATCATCGTCGCCTCCTGCGGATCGGGCTCGATCTTGCGGCGGATGCGGCTGACCAGGACGTCGATCGAGCGCTCGAACGAGCCGGCGCTGCGGCCCTGCGTCAGGTCGAGCAGGCTGTCGCGCGACAGCACCCGGCCCGGCCGTTCGCAGAAGGTGCGGAGCAGATCGAACTCGGCGCTGGTCATGGCGACGCGGGCGCCCTCGGGATTGCGCAGCTCGCGCAGGCGGAAGTCGATCTTCCAGCCGAGGAAGCTCAGCGCGGTCGCGCCTTCGGTGGCGCTCGCGGTCATCGCCGCCGCCTGCCGGCGCAGCACCGCATTGATGCGGGCGAGCAGCTCGCGCGGATTGAACGGCTTCGGCAGATAGTCGTCGGCGCCCATTTCGAGGCCGAGGATGCGGTCGACGTCCTCGCCGCGCGCGGTTAGCATGATGATCGGCACCTGCGATTCCGCGCGCAGCTTGCGGCACAAGGTCAGGCCGTCCTCGCCGGGCAGCATCACATCGAGGATCAAGAGGTCGATGCGATGATCCCCCATGATCCGGGTCATCTCGCGGCCGTCGGTCGCGGTCGTCACGTTGCAGGAATTGTTGCGCAGATATTTCGCGATCAGCGTTCGCGTCTCGCGGTCGTCCTCGACGACAAGGATGTGTGGTTGTGTCTGGGCCATACCGACAAGTGACCTAGAATCGCGGCGTTTTGCGAAGTTTTTTGTTACGGAATGTTTCATGGCGGCAGCGTCGGGCAAGGACTGGAAGCCGTCCAGAGCGGTGTTACGGCTTCCCGGTGGGCGCGTCGAGCCTGGTGCTGCCGGAGCGGTGCTACGGTAGTTCGGCTGCACCAGACTACCAAGCCATGCTGCAGTTTGCGCATGGATCGGACCAGCGGCGTCAAAGTCCCGGCAGTGAATTGACGCGAACCGACAGCGTGCCTTCCGCCGTCGCGATCACGCGCAGCGTGCTGGCGTCGAAGGCGATGTCGGTCAGGGCCAGATTGTTGACGTCGGTATCGACCCGGATGCCGTTCTCGTTCTTTTGCAGCTCGGCGATCGCGTTTGCGATCTTCTCCCGGACATTGTCGGCGAACGGCTTGAGATCGACCACCGATCGTTCCAGCAGGGCGCGTTGCAGATGCGGAACCGCGGCACGCGCGGCGGCGCCGAGCAGGCCGAAGGCGGCATCCGATTCGACGGCGAGCTGCAGGTCGGAGAGGCGCAGGATCTGCTGCGCCTGATCCACCATCGGGCGGCCCCAGATGTGCACGGTCGCGTCGGCGCCGAAGCCGAAGAAGCTTTCCTTCTCCTTGCCCTTGACCTGCAGCGAGATCAGCAGCCGGTTCCCCGAGGGGACGACGGTCGCATGCTTGACCGTCACCGCGACCGGGCCGGAGCCATCCTCCGGGAAGGTGCGTCCGGCGAGCTGCGAATCGACGAGCTTGTTGAGCTCGGTGAAGGGCACGTCGATCGGAACGGCGATGTTGATGCCGCCGGCCGTCGGCGGAATGATCGTGATCTTTTCGGGGAACGGGCACACCGGCTTGGTCTCCGCCGCGGTCACCCTGGTTTCCGCCTCGATCCCCATCGTGATGCTGGCGGCATTGGCATCGATCACGGGCTGCGCGGCGAGCGCCCGCGTCGGCTTCACCTCCAGCCAGACGGCCGGCAATCCCGGAGCGGTGCCCTGGAGCGGCACCGAACGGCAGGCGCGCGCCCATTGCGCCTGGGCGTTGCGCCTGATCGTCGGGTCCTTGCGGATCCGCTCGCTGAGCGCGTTGAGCTGGTCATTGACGGTCTTGTCGATCACCGGCTTCATCTGAGCGGGCACGTTGACCCGGGCGCCGGCGACCGTGAGCGCGGTGTCGCCGAGACTGACCTGGGCCGAGAAGTTCGGCTCGACGTACCAGGATGCGGCCAGGCGCGGCCGCATCGCGATCAGGACATTGCCCTTGATGTCGGCGGTGGCATTCAGGTTCTTGATGTTGATGCCGCCGATCTGCTTGGCCGCATCGGAGCCGAGCAGGCCGCCGATGGCGTCGCCGAGCGCGCCGGTCGCCTTCGCCGACAGCGCGCCGGTGACGTTGAGCCGGCCCGACAGCGGCGTGGCCAGCGACAGCGTGTCCTGGCTGCCGGTCGCGGCGATGGCGCCGCGCGTGACGGTCCAGCCGATGTCGGCGTTCTGCAGCACTTGGGCGACGGGATTGTCGGCCTTGCCGGAGAAGTTGCGCGGCGTGGCCTTTTCGGCGGCGTCACGAACCGCGGCGAGCGAGATCGAGACCGGCGCCATGATGATCGAGTTGCGCGTCGCCGGCGGCAGTGGCGGCAGCGCGGCGAGCTGTGGGGCCGGCGTGCTCCCCGAGAACAGAAACACTTCCGCGACGATGATGCCAATCAGCACGATGGCGGCGAGGCCCGCGGCGCCGATTAGGATCAACCGCAGCCGCGGCGGCGAGCGCGGCGGCCGCCGCTGCGTTTTCGGAGCGAGCGGATGAGGCCTGCTCTGCCAATCCGGTCGCGGCGTCGGAAGGTTCATGTCGGATCCACGGACTCCAGCTGCCACGACGCCGGTTGAAGCCGGTAGCGGGCGAGATCGCGGTTAATGCGAGATTGCCGAGCTTACAGGGCCGGAGGGAGGCGCGCCAGGGCGGCCAATGCAGCAGGCAGCCATCAATCAGCCGCGATGGTGAATGGAGCAGGGCGCGCGCAAAGAAGTGACCGCCGGGGCTGTGCCGCGGCGGTCCAGTCAGGGAGGATCGGGAAATGGGAAGGTGAAAGGCTCAGCGCGTGACGCGGCCGAGATCGGCGCGGCGCTCCATCGGCAGCACGATCACCTTGGCGCCGACATTGACGCGCGAATACAGGTCGATGACGTCCTGATTGGTCAGGCGGATGCAGCCCGACGACACATGCGTGCCGATCGTCTCGGGCGCGTTGGTGCCGTGGATGCGATAGACCGTGCCGCCGAGATACATCGCGCGGGCGCCGAGCGGATTGCCGGGGCCGCCGGCCATGTGACGCGGCAGATAGGGCTGGCGGGCGATCATCTCCGGCGGCGGCGTCCAGTCCGGCCATTCGGCCTTCTTCGTGACCGATTGCACGCCGGACCAGGTGAAGCCGTCGCGGCCGACACCGATGCCGTAGCGCATGGCCTGGCCGTTGCCGAGCACGTAGTACAAGTACTTGTTAGGCGTGTCGATCACGATCGTGCCCGGTGCTTCACGGGTCGTGTAGCTCACGACCTGGCGGCGCAACCGCGCCGGCAACTCATAGGCGCTGGCCTCGTCCTCGCGCGGATTGATCGTCTGCGGCGCCAACCCGGGCGGCTCGTAGCTCGCGACCGGCGGCAGCAGGAACGGGAACGG
The DNA here is from genome assembly GCF_032377575.1 of Bradyrhizobium sp. SZCCHNS2022. NCBI lineage: Bacteria > Pseudomonadati > Pseudomonadota > Alphaproteobacteria > Hyphomicrobiales > Nitrobacteraceae > Bradyrhizobium > Bradyrhizobium sp. SZCCHNS2022. Next base: position 7,488,596 of record NZ_JAUHHZ010000001.1, read on the forward strand.
CAGCGGTGCCGGGGGCGCGGCCTTCGCCGGGGCTGCGGCCGCGAAGACGCAGGCGACGAGCGCGCCGAGAAGAAATTTGGATTGCGAACGGACTGTGCCTGACGCGAACATGGACGTCCCCTGTTTGAATGCTCTCGCCGCCATCGTCTCCGCCGGCGGATCTGAAATCAGTTGCCTGTCATCATGCTTGGCGCTTCGAGCGGCGCCTCGATGCTGCAACTCATAGGGGAGAAAAGTTTCGGTGCGTTTGCGCGCCCGGTGCAAAACGGTTTCGTGGCTTTAACCGATTGTTTCATGACGGTTTCGCGACAGACCCGTGCCGGGTTCGGCGATCAGACGCTGCGAAAATGGCGGATGACGGCAAAAACAGCCTTCGACAGTTCGATGACGTCACACGCCTGAAATAACAATGTCGGAATTTGCGGCCGTTCAGAATCGCTGCAACTTTCCGGATCGCCTTATGCGGATCTTAATCGCAACCGACGCCTGGCACCCGCAGGTCAATGGCGTGGTGCGCACCTTGACATCGCTGTCGCGCGCAGCCGCAGGCCTCGGCGCCGACATCACCTTCCTGACGCCGGAAGGCTTTCCGTCCTTCGCCGTGCCGACCTATCCGGGGCTGCGGCTCGCGGTGACCAATGGCCGCGAGATCGCCCGCCGGATCGAGGCGGCGGCGCCGGATGCGATTCATATCGCCACCGAAGGCACCATCGGCTGGGCGGTGCGCCGCTACTGCCTGCGTCATGGCTTGCCATTCACGACATCCTACACGACGCGCTTTCCGGAGTACGTCTCCGTGCGCACCGGCATTCCCGATGCCGTAGGCTATTGGGTGATGCGCCGCTTCCACGACGCCGCCGCGATGACCATGGTCGCGACGAATTCGCTGAAGCAGGACCTCGCGTCGCGCGGCTTCAAGCGGCTCGGCTTCTGGACACGGGGCGTCGATACCAAGCTGTTCAATCCGGACGCGCCGGCCGCGCTGGATCTGCCGCGTCCGGTGTTCATGACCGTCGGCCGCGTCGCCGTCGAGAAGAATCTGGAAGCCTTCCTGTCGCTCGACCTGCCGGGGTCGAAGGTGGTGATCGGCAATGGCCCGCAGAAGGCGGAGCTGGAGCGTCGCTTTCCGGCGGCGCATTTTCTGGGCGAGAAGACCGGCCCGGATCTGACCGCGCACATGGCGGCCGCCGACGTCTTCGTGTTTCCGAGCCTGACCGATACGTTCGGCGTCGTGCAGCTGGAATCGCTCGCCTGCGGGACGCCGGTTGCGGCCTTCCCCGTGACCGGTCCGCTCGACGTCATTGCCGATCATCCGATCGGCGCGATCGACTGGGATCTGCGCGCGGCGTGCATGAAGGCGCTGACGATGTCGCGGGAAACCTGCCGCGCGTTTGCGCTCGACCGCTCCTGGGAGAACAGCGCGCGCCAGTTCATCGGCAATCTTGCGGTGCTGCAGCCGTCGCGCGTCGTGCGTCCGACGCCGGTGCTGGCCGGGCAGAGCGCAGTGCGCGGTTGAACCTTGCGTCACCCCCATCCATTCCAAACGTAGTGAGATGTTACGATGGCAGAAACGATGAAGCTCGACGGTGCGCGGGAGCTCGACTTCGACCGCGAGCAGGTCGAGCAGGCCTATGACCGCTGGGCGCCGGTCTACGACCTCGTGTTCGGCGGCGTGTTCGAGAAAGGCCGCAAGGCTGCGATCTCAGCCACCAACAAGCTCGGCGGCCGCGTGCTCGAGGTCGGCGTCGGCACCGGCATCTCGCTGCCGCTCTATGCACCGCATGTGCGCGTGTTCGGCACCGACATCTCCGAGGCGATGCTCGGCAAGGCGATGCGCCGCGTCGCCGACCAGCGGCTGAAGAATGTCGAGGGGCTCGCGGTCATGGATGCCGAGAATCTCGATTTCCCTGATGATTCCTTCGACGTGGTGATGGCGCAATATGTCGTCACTGCCGTGCCGAACCCGGAGGTCGCGCTCGACGAGTTCGCCCGCGTGCTGCGTCCGGGCGGCGAGCTGATCATCCTCACCCGCGTCAGTGCCGATGACGGCATGCGCCGGGTGATCGAGCAGGCCTTGCAGCCGGTGGTGCGCCGCCTCGGCTTCCGCACGGCCGAGTTCGGCTGGTCGCGCTACATGCGCTGGCTCGCGGGCGCGCAGCGCATGGAGCTGATCGAGCGCCGGCTGATCCCGCCGCTCGGCCATTTCTCGCTGGTCCGCTTCCGAAAGATGGAGCCCGCCGCCGCGGCCTGATGCCGCGGCGAGGTTTCCGGCAGTCTCTCAAGTTCCGCCTTCGTGTGTCCGGTGATGTGACAAGTCGATGTTGTCACATCGCCTACATCGAATCCCCGTACACGCCTTGCAACTCAGTCCTCGGAGCAACCATGATCAAGCACTTCCTGGAGCAGCTGCGCATCCAGCGCTGGGACGACCATCGCTACTATCACCACAGCCGCATCAATCAGAGCCTGCACTTCGTCAGCGCGGTCAGCTTCATGATCGCCTATGTGATGATGGTGTTCGATCCCTTGATCTCGGCGCTGATCGGCTGGCTGGTGTCGATGACCTCGCGCCAGGCGGGGCACTTCTTCTTCGAGCCGAAGGGCTACGACCACGTCAACCAGGCGACGCACGAGCACAAGGAGGAGATCAAGGTCGGCTACAATCTGCAGCGCAAGGTCGTGCTGATGTCGATCTGGGCCGCCGCGCCGGTCGTCCTCTATCTGCAGCCGTCGTTCTTCGGTTTCCTCACGCCCTGGACGTCGGCGACGGATTTCGCCCGCGAGACCGCCAAGCTGTGGCTCGTGATCGGCATCGGCGGCCTGCTGTTCCGCACCATCCACCTGTTCTTCATCCGCGACGTCGAGACCGGCCTCGTCTGGATGACGAAGATCATCACCGACCCGTTCAACGACTTCATGCTGTACCGCAAGGCCCCGATCGCACTGCTGCGCGGCGAGCTGATCGATCCCGGTCTGGATCTGATGGGCGAAGGCCTCGAGGAGCAGCACGCCTGAGCTGGTCTGAAGTCTGAAATGTCGCGGTGCCCGGGCTGGTCCCGGGCATCGGTGTTTGTGGGGGATTGTGCAGTGGAATCGAGCGAGCGCGCAGCCACGCGGCCCATCTCACCCTCCCCTGGAGGGGGAGGGTCGACGCGTGCGAAGCGCGCGTCGGGGTGGGGTGATCTCACCGCAGGCACTGAACTGCGTGGAGGGATCACCCCACCCCGCCTTACGTGCCGCTGCGCGCCCCGTAAGGCGACCCTCCCCCTCCAGGGGAGGGTTATCGCATATGGCGATCGATGTTTTGCGCCCATCTCCCTCCGCGTCGTCATGGCCGGGCTTGTCCCGGCCATCCACGTCGTCCAGCATGCTGAGAACGACGTGGATGCCCGGGACGGAGCCCGGGCATGACGATGTGGAGACGGTTTCGCGACACACTCAGATTGACCATATGCGATAGCCCTGCCCTCCAGGGGAGGGTGGCCGTTACCTCAGCGCCCAACCATGGCGCCGAGCATTTCCTTCAGGATCCGGCGCTTGATCGCCTTGTTGGTCAGCGTGCCGTCGTTCCACCACCAGCCGTCCTGCCGCATCTTTTCGGCTGCGGCGACGAAGCGCTTCGTCACCTCCGCGAAATCGGCGTCGGTGTAGTTCAGGCTGAAGATGAAGCGGCCGGTGCCGACCCAGCTCAGGGCGAGGCCCTCGGCGCGCAGATAATATTGCAGCATCCAATTGTAGCGCGACGGCACGGTGTACTCGACCAGCCAGATCGACTGCATGTTGGACACCCGCACCGGCAGGTCCTTGGCGGCGAGCTCCGCATTGAGCTGCGCGGCACGGCCGTTCCAGGTGTCGTCGAGGCCGTCATAGATGGCGCGGAAGTTCGGGCTGTCGAGCCGGCTCAGGAACTCGTCCATCGCCGTCATCACGTAAGGGTGCGAATTGAAGGTGCCGCGCGCGAAGCAGATGTCGGCCGGGCGGTCGTCGCGGAAGCGGCGCATCAGCTCCTTCTTGCCGCAGACCACGCCGATCGGCAGGCCGCCGCCGAGGCTCTTGCCGTAGGTCACCATGTCGGCGGTGATGCCGAAGTATTCCTGGGCGCCGCCCGGCGCGAGGCGGAAGCCGAGGAAGACCTCGTCGAACAAGAGCACGATCCCGCTGGTGGTGCAGACCTCGCGCAGCTGCTTCAACCAGGCGGTGTAGGCTGCGCGGTCGTAGTTGCCCTTGCGGGAGGAATCGACCAGCGCCGAATCGCCCGGCGCATTGCCGTTCGGATGCAGCGCCTGCAGCGGGTTGACCAGCACGCAGGCGATGTCGCGCCGCGTGCGCAGCACGTGCAAGGTCCGCTCGGACATCTCGGCCAAAGTGTAGGTCTCGTGCGGCGCGATCGGATTGCCGACGCCGGGCTGCACGTCGCCCCACCAGCCGTGATAGGCGCCGGCGAAGCGCACCAGATGGCTGCGGCCGGTGTGGTAGCGGGCGAGCCGCACCGCCTGCATGACCGCCTCGGTGCCGGACATGTGAAACGAGACCTCGTCCATGCCGGACAGCTCGGTCAGCCGCTTCACGTTGTCGGCGACGACCGGATGATACAGGCCGAGCACCGGGCCGAGCGCCTGCGCGCGCCGCTCGGCAGCGGCGATGCACTCCTTGTAGAAGTCGTAGCCGAAGATGTTGACGCCGTAGGAGCCGGTGAGGTCGTAGAACTGGTTGCCGTCGAGATCGGTGATGGTCACGCCGGACGACGACTGCATGAACGAGCCGGCGCCGAGCTGCTCCTTGACCAGCTTGCTGTACTGGAACGGCACCCGGTAGGCCTGCGTGAACTGCAGATCGGAGATGCGGCTCGCGGCCTCCGCCGTCAGCGCGCGGCTCTTGGCGAACTTCTCCTGAAACAGCGCGCCGAGCCGGAAGAAGCCGTCCTGGCGCCGGGTCGCGACGTCAGGCGGGGCGCCGTCGGAGCGGAAGAACTCGTCGATGTCGAACTCGTAGCGCGGGATCAGCTTGGAGATCCGGCGGGACATCTTGGAATGGCCGGCCAGCGAGCGGTGCTTGGCGCGCGACAGTTCGATGCGGGCCTTGACCTTCGGGGCGACGGCTGCCGTCACGGCAGCGCCAACGGCGAGCGATACATAAGGAATCGAGGTTTCCATCATGTCCAAAAGCGCTAACCCCACCTGCTGACAGATTCATGACAGTCAAAAACCTGATCGCCTCCGTCACCCAACAGGAAGACCTCAACTTCCTGCTCACCAACCGCGTGCCGCGGGCGGCGCTGACCCGCTTCATGGGCTGGTTCTCCAAGCTCGAGAATCCGCTCATCCGCGATGCCTCGATCGCGCTGTGGAAGCTGTTCTCCGATCTCGACCTGTCCGAGGCCAAGGAGAGCCACTTCAAGAGCCTGCATGCCTGCTTCACGCGCGAGCTGAAGCCGGGCTTGAGGCCGTTCGATCCCGATCCCGCGGTTGTGACCACGCCGTCCGACGGGATCATCGGCGCGCACGGCAGGATCCGCGACGGCGAGATGTATCAGATCAAGGGGGCACCTTATTCTCTGAAGGAACTGGTCGCCGATCCCGCCGTGGTCGAGACCCATCGCAACGGCAGCTTCGTGACGATCCGGCTGACGTCGAGCATGTATCACCGCTTCCATGCGCCGGCCGACATGACGCTCGAGCATGTCAGCCTGATCCATGGCGACGTCTGGAACGTCAATCCGATTGCGCTGAAGCGCGTCGAGCGGCTGTTCTGTAAGAACGAGCGCGCGGTGATCCGCACCCATCTTGCGACAGGCGAGCCATTCACCATCGTCCCGGTCGCCGCGATCCTGGTCGCGAGCATCCGCCTGCATGCGCTCGACCGCGTATTGAACGCGCAGACCGAACGGCCGCTCGCCTACAGCTGTAACGATCATGTGCGCAAGGGCGACGAGCTCGGCTGGTTCGAGCACGGCTCGACCATCATCCTGCTCGCGCCCGGCGACTTCACGTTCTGTCCCGAGATCACGGAGGGCGCGCGCATCCGCGCCGGCCAGCCACTGTGGCGCAGGCGCGTCGCCGCCGGCTGAATGTGACATCGGCACCATCGGCATCTCGATTTCGCCGTTGCGCGTGCCCATGTCATGGCGTTGAACTGGCGAATCAACGGGCTGCAACCCCGTGGTGTGGGAGAGCTGATGGCGAGAGCGCCGATCATGGCGGCAGGCGGCATCGTGCTGCGGCGGGAGCAACCGCCGCGGATCGCGGTCGTGCGCCTGCGCAAGCGCGACGAATGGGTGCTGCCGAAGGGCAAGCTCGACGACGGCGAGACGCCGCGCGATGCGGCCAAGCGCGAGGTGCTGGAGGAGACCGGTCACAAGGTGACGGTGCATGAATTCCTCGGCACGCTGGTCCACGACACCGGCACGCGCTCCAAGGTCGTGCACTACTGGCGGATGGAAGCGACCGGCACGCAGACGCAGCCGTTGATGGACGACGTCCGCGCCGTCGACTGGCTGACGCTCGATGCCGCGGTCGAGCGGCTGTCGCGCGATCACGAGAGGACGTTCCTGGAAACGGTCGGGCCCTATGCGTTGGCCGGCCTGATCCGCAAGGCCAAGGCCAAGCCGGCGCTGGAGCCCAAGGCGGCAGTCGAAAAGGCAGCGATCGAAACGGCCGCAGACCACAAGCCGGTCATCGAAGAAGCACCCGTCGAAAAGGCCAGGGCCGAAAAGTCCGCAGCGTCCAAGCGCCGCCGTAGCCGCGTGGCGCAGCCGGTGTCGTCGGAGCCGCCGGCGGTGCTGCCTGCTACGGTCGACTCGCCGGCGGCGATCCCGGAGATCGCAGGCGAGCCCGCGCTCGATGCAACGTCCCAGCTGGATCGCTCGGAGTCCGGTGCTTCCGAGGTGCCCGCGCCGGTGTCGGAGGCGGAGCCCGTGGTCGCGCCGCCAACGGAGCGCGTGCCGGCTGATCTCGAACGCATCGAGGCCGTGGCGGCCGCGATCAAATCCCTCGTCCCCGCGCCCTCGGAGCCGGCCGCCGAGGGCAGCCGTCAGAGCGAGGCCACGCCGCATTCCGACGCGCCGCATCCCGATTTGGAGGCCGAGCTGCAGGACGGCGCCACAGCCGCCACCGACGCGCCGGATGGCGGTGGCCGGCGCAGTCTGGCGCAGAAGATGCGGGCCTGGCTCGGCCGCGCCGCCTGAGCCTTATTTGACATCGATGGATACGGGCAGGCGGCGGGCCTCCCACGCAACTTGGCAGTGGCCGCTGTCCGCCGCCCGAAAATTGCTGAGAACCAATCGCGCCATCGCGGGTTGATGCGGGTCCGTCAACGGAGACCCCGCATGAGCCCGTCGCGCGAGAGTGCCGCATCCCTGAGCAGACCTGACCCGCTGTCCGTCACGCTGCAGATCAATGGCGAAAGCCGCACCCTGTCGGTGGCGCCCTGGACCACGCTGCTCGACCTCCTGCGCAATCATCTCGATCTCACCGGCACCAAGAAGGGCTGCGATCACGGTCAATGCGGCGCCTGCACGGTGCTGATCGATGGCCGCCGCGCGCTCTCGTGCCTGACGCTGGCGGTGATGAAGGACGGCGCGGAGATCACCACCATCGAGGGCCTGGCCAAGGGCGACGAGCTGCATCCGCTGCAGCAGGCCTTCATCGATCACGATGCCTTTCAATGCGGCTATTGCACGCCGGGCCAGATCTGCTCGGCCGCCGGCCTGATCGCCGAGGGAAGGGCGAAGACGAGAGAGGAGATCCGCGAGCTGATGAGCGGCAACATCTGCCGTTGCGGCGCCTATCAGAACATCGTCGGCGCGATCGAGCAGGCGATGGGAGGCGGCCGATGAACAATTTTGACTACGCGCGCGCGACCGATGTCGCCGAGGCTGTGAAGCTGAAGACGGCGACGCCCGACGCGAAATTCATCGCCGGCGGCACCAACCTGATCGACCTGATGAAGTATCACGTCGAGCAGCCGCGCCGGCTGATCGACATCAGCCGCCTGCCGCTGACCGCCGTGGAGGAAACCAGCGCAGGCGGCGTGAGGATCGGCGCGCTCGTGCCGAACAGCACGCTGGCCTATCACCCGCTCATCGAGAGCCGCTACCCGTTGCTGGCCAGCGCCATCCTCGCCGGCGCCTCGGCGCAGCTGCGCAACATGGCCTCGACCGGCGGCAACCTGCTGCAGCGGACGCGCTGCGCCTACTTCTATGACGTCGCGACGCCCTGCAACAAGCGGGCGCCCGGCGCGGGCTGCTCTGCGGCCGGCGGCCTCAACCGCAATCATGCGATTCTCGGCGCCAGCGCCGATTGCATCGCGACGCATCCTTCTGACATGTGCGTGGCGCTGGCCGCGCTGAATGCGACCGTGCAGGTGACGGGTGCGCAGGGCGAGCGCGCGATTGCCTTTGCCGATTTCCATCGCCTGCCCGGCGATCGTCCCGATCTCGACAACACGCTGCGGGCCGACGAGATCATCCTGGCCGTCGAGCTGCCGCCGCAAGGCTTCGGGGCCCATCACAGCTATCTCAAGATCCGCGATCGTCTGTCTTACGCCTTTGCGCTCGTCTCGGTCGCGGCTGCGCTGGAGCTCGATGGCGGCCGCATCGGCGAGGCGCGTATGGCGCTCGGCGGAGTCGCGCACAAGCCGTGGCGCAACGAGGCCGCAGAAAACGCGCTGCGCGGGCAGGCCCCCGGGCACGAGGCGTTCGGCCGCGCCGCGGACATCCTGCTCAAGGATGCCAGCGGCTTCGCCCACAACGCTTTCAAGATCCCGCTCGCGCGCCGCGCCATCATCCGCACGCTGGCGCAGGCCGCTGATGGCACGCCGCAGGTTCAATCCACCAAGTCCATCCGGTGATCTCATGACAGCTCACATCGGCACTGCCACCTCCCGCGTCGACGGTCGCGCCAAGGTCACCGGCGCCGCCAAATATGCGGCCGAGTTCGCCGCGCCGGATCTCGCCTTCGGCGTCGTTGTCAGCGCCACCATTCCGAAAGGTCGGATCGTCAGCATCGACGCCAGTCGCGCGCGTGCGGTCGCGGGCGTCATCGACGTGCTCACTCATGCCAACCGGGTCCGAATGGCGGACAAGGATGAGGCCTATCGCGACGAGGTCGCGCCCGAGGACGGCGCCCCGTATCGGCCGCTCTACGACGACAGGGTGCATTTCAATTTCCAGCCGGTGGCGCTCGTCGTCGCCGAGGACGAGGACACGGCACGTTTCGCCGCGACGCTCGTCGACATCAGGTATCACACGGAGGAGTTCGCGACGGATCTCCATGCCCGGCGCGAGCAGGCCTACAAGGTTGACAAGCCGGTGAAACCGCGCGGCGACGCGACGAAGGCGCTCGCCGGCGCGCCCGTGCGCCACGATGCCGATTATGGCGTGCCGATCGAGTACCATAATCCGATGGAGCTCTACGGCTCCACCGTGCTGTGGCGCGAGGGCGGCAAGCTCGTGGTCTACGACAAGACCCAGGGCGTGCAGAACGTGCAGCGCTATGTCTGCGGCGTGTTCGAGCTGAAGGAGGGCGATGTCCAGGTCATGTCGCCGTTCGTCGGCGGCGCCTTCGGCTCCGGGCTGCGCCCGCAATATCAGGTGGTGCTGGCCGCGATGGCGGCGCTCAAGCTGAAGCGGGCGGTGCGCGTGGTGCTCAGCCGCGCCCAGATGTACGGCCTGTGCTATCGCCCGGCGACGATCGAGCGTTTGGCGCTCGGGGCCCGCGAGGACGGCACGCTGGCCGCGCTGACGCACGAGGCGATCGCGATGACCTCGCAGCACGAGGCGTTCTCGCGCAACGACATCGGCTGGGGCGAGGTGCTCTACGCGTCGGCCAATTCGCGCGCGACGCATCGGCTGGCCAAGCTCGACGTGCCGACGCCCGGCGACATGCGCGCCCCCGGCGCGGCCAGCGGTGTCTATGGGCTGGAATGCGCGATGGACGAGCTTGCCGTCGCGCTCAAGATGGATCCGTTGGAACTGCGGCTGCGCTGCTATTCGGATCGCGATCAGGACAAGGACCTGCCGTTCTCGAGCAAGCGGTTGAAGGAGTGCTATCAGCAGGGCGCCGATGCGTTCGGCTGGTCGAAGCGCAGTCCCGAGCCTCGCTCGATGCGGGACGGCCGCGAACTCGTCGGCTGGGGCATGGCGAGCGGTGCCTGGGAAGCGATGCAGATGCCGTTCGCCACCCGCATCGTGATGACGGCCAATGGTCACGTGGAGGTCGCGAGCGCGACCTCCGACATCGGCACCGGCACCTACACCATCATGGCGCAGGTCGCCGCCGAGATGCTCGGCGTGCCGATCGACAGCATCACCGTGAAGCTCGGCGATTCGACCTTGCCGAAGGCGCCGGTCGAGGGCGGCTCGTGGACGGCCGCCTCGATCTCGCACGCCATCGTCAATGCGGCCGACGACATTCGCGCCGAGTTGTTGACGATTGCGCAGACCATGCTGGATTCCCCGCTGCAGGGGCTGACGGCCGATGAGGTGACGTTGGCCGATGGCGCCATCGTCGCGATCGCCGATCGCGGCCGCTCGGTGGCGATGTCGGACGTCATGCGCCACGGCGGCAAGGACCGCATCGAGAAGGAGCGCGGCTCGGATTTCGAGGACGACGACAAGCACGCCCACAACACCCACTCGGCTGTTTTCGCCGAAGTGAAGATTGATGAGGAGCTCGGCGTCATCAGGGTGACACGCATCGTCAGCGCCGTCGCCGCTGGCCGCATCCTCAACACCAAGACCGCATCGAGCCAGATCATGGGCGGCGTGGTCATGGGCATCGGCATGGCCCTGCACGAGGAGGCGCAGATCGATCACCGCTTCGGCCGCATCATGAACGCCAACATCGCCGAGTATCACATGCCGGTGAACGCCGACATTCACGACATCCAGGTGATCTTCGTCGACGAGGAGGATCGCATCATCAACAAGATGGGCATCAAGGGCGTCGGCGAGATCGGCATCGTCGGCGTACCCGCCGCGATTGCGAATGCGGTCTATCACGCCACCGGCAAGCGCGTGCGCGACCTGCCGATCACGCTGGACAAGCTGCCGGGGTGAGGAGCATCGCGCGAGTTCGCGCATATGTTTCCACGTCGTCATGGCCGGCTTGTCCCGCCGGCGCGGCCGAAAGCCGCTTCGGCGCGGCGAAGGCCCGGCCATCCACGTCGTCCTGCGCACTCGGAACCACGTGGATGCCCGGGTCAAGCCCGGGCATGACGGAGTGAGTAACAAATCGGCCTATCTGCAGACAATTTCGTAGTCCAACACCGGCGATGGGTGCCGATGGAACAGGGGTCTCGGGCCTTTGGCGGCACCTGGCTGGCGGACTGTCCTGGCGGTTGCGGGCATCGCCGCAATCACCAGCGGATTCTGAAACCCTCGATCGTAACCCGACCAATCCTGCCGCACTCTCTCCTTGGTTCGCGGTGTGCGGTGACATCTCTCCACCATTCCGCCCCATGCTGTCCGGATTGTCGGGAGACAAGCATGCGGCGCCGAAGCCGGCGCACATCGGTCAGCGTGAGGCGATCCGGGCATGGTCGACATCGAGCGTTTGGTCAGGTCGCGCAGGTCTCTGTCGCTTTCGCATCTTGCTGGACTGTGCGCGGCGCTCGGTCTCACCGGATGCGCCTCGGCGCCGATCACCCAGAGCGGCGCGCTGAAGTCCTATCAATCCTTGGCGGAGTCGAACGGCGTGCTCGCCAAGTCGGTGCTCAACGTCAACAAGGACAACGTGCTGGCGGCTTCGACGGTGCGCATCATGCCGACGACGTTCGCAGGCGATGTCGGCTCGGTGCTCAGCGAACCGCAGCAAAGATTGGTGACGAATGCCGTCGATCGCGCGCTGTGCCTCAATTTGAGTGAGCGCTTCACCGTGGTGGCGCCGAACGAGCGCGCCGATCTCACGACGCGCACCTTCATCACGCAGGCGGCCGCGACCGACCCGGTCGCGGCCGGCGCCTCGAAGGTCGTCTCCGCCGTGCCCGGCGCACTCGGCGTTCCCGTGCCGGTGCCGCGTCTGCCGATCGGGCTCGGCAGTCTCACCCTCGAAGCCGAGGCCGTCGACCGCAGGGGGCGACAGCAGGCCGCGATGGTGTGGGCGCGGGGAGCCAACTCGTTCACCAACTCGCCGGTGATCTCGCAGGCCGGCGACGCCTACGACCTCGCCGGCTCGTTCAGCGCCGATTTCGGTCAGCTGCTGGTGACCGGCGAGACGCCGTTCGGCAAGCCGCCTAAGATCCCCTCGATCGAGCGCATCGGCGCCGCGCTCGGCGGCAAGCCGAAGAACGCCGCCTGCGAGGCGTATGGGAGAGATCCAGGCCTCATCGGCATGGTCGCCAACCGCCTCGGCGCCCCGCCGGAATGGGTCGACAAGGGCGCGGTGACGCAGGACGCGCAGGCCAGCACGCAGATGGCGGCGAAGCGGTAGGCAGTCGCGGAAGTAGATCGTCAGAAGTTGTCGGAGCTAACAGAGGACAGAGCAGCATTGTCCCCGAGCGACGCTGCGCTCCCTCTCCCCGTGAAGAACGGGGAGAGGGAGCGCACTGCCGCTGCTGCGCGCACTTGCCCCGCGCTGCTATTCAGTATCCATGCCCTACGAACTACTCCCTTGCCAGCGCCGTGGCCGGATCGAGCCGGGAGGCGCCGCGGGCCGGCATGTAGCCGAATCCGATGCCGATGGCCATCGAGATCACGGCCGAGCCGACCATCGCGAGCGGCGAGTAGATCAATTGGAAACCGAGATCGAGCGCGTTGAAGATGGTGCCGAAGCCGACGGCGAGCGAGAGCCCCAGCGCGCCGCCGAGCAGGCAGACCAGCACGGCCTCGATCAGGAACTGCATCAGGATGTCGCTGCGCCGGGCGCCCACCGCCATGCGCACGCCGATCTCGCCGACGCGCTCGGACACCGACACCAGCATGATGTTCATGACGCCGATGCCGCCGACCAGCAGCGAGATCACGGCGATGGCCGCGACCAGCAGCGTCAGCACCCACGTCGTGCTCTCGACGGTCTTGCGGATGTCGTCGGTGTTGAGGACGAAGAAGTCCTTGGCGTTGTGCCGCGCCGTCAGGAGGGCCGTCGCGGCGCGCTCGGCCTCCGCCATCGGCGTTGTCTCGTCGACGCGGACGCTGATGCTGCGCAGGACCTGGTTGCCGATGAAGCGGGCCTGCACGGTGGTGTAGGGCAGATAGACGATCGGCGTCGAGCTGGAGCCGAACCCGGCCTGCTGCTGCTTGGTGACGCCGACGATCCGGCACGGCACCTTGCCGATCAGGATCACGCTGCCGAGCGGGCTGATGTCGGCGTCGGGGAACAGCGCCTTGCGCGCATTGTCGTCGATCACGGCATCCTGGGCATAGGACCTGACGGTGTCGGCATCGAGATAGCTGCCCTCGGCGAGCTCGGTGTTCTTGACGCGGAAATACTGCTCGCCGACGCCCGACACCTGGGCGCTGACCTCGATGGCGCCGTAGCGCAGCGTGCTGGTGGTCGAGACCGTCGGCGAGATTGCGTCGACATAGGGCTGCTGCGCCATCACCCTGGCGTCCGCCAGCACCAGCGTCCTGATCTTGCTCGACTTGGTGTCGCCGAAATCCTTGCCGGGAAAGAACTCCAGCGTGTTGGTGCCGAGCCGGTTGATGTCCTTGAGCACCCGCGCCTGCGAGCCGCTGCCGAGCGCCAGCACCAGAACGACCGAGGCGACGCCGATGATGATGCCGAGCATCGTGAGGAAGGCGCGCAGCCGGTGCGCATTCATCGCCAGCAGCGCCATCCGGGTCGCCTCGCGGAAGCGATCGAGATGAGCGTGCCACCATGCGCGGGTTTGTTGCTGGGGCATCGCGGGCGCGTCCCCAACCGCGCCACTGGGCGCACGCGCATTGAGCCGGTCGGACAGCACGCGCCCGTCCTCGATCTCGATGATCCGCCGGGCGCGCTGCGCCACCCCTGCATCATGGGTGACGATGATCACGGTGCGGCCCGACGCGCTGATCTCCTCGAGGATGCGGAGCACCTCCTCGCCGCTGGCGCGGTCGAGCGCGCCGGTCGGCTCGTCCGCGAGGATCACGTCCGGATCGTTGACGAGGGCGCGCGCGATCGACACCCGCTGCTGCTGGCCGCCGGACAACTGTCCGGGCCGGTGATCGGTGCGGCTGCCCATGCCGAGACGCTGCAGCAGCGCCGCGGCCTTGCTGCGGCGTGCGGCCGGGCCGAGGCCGGCATAGACGGCTGGAACTTCGGCGTTCTCGGCCGCCGTCAACTCGCCGAGCAGATGATAGCGCTGGAAGATGAAGCCGAAATGCTCGCGCCTCAGCGCTGCGAGCTCGTCGGGATCGAGCGAGCCCATCTCCCGGCCCGCAATCCGGTAGCTGCCGGATGTCGGACGGTCCAGGCAGCCGAGAATGTTCATCAGCGTCGATTTCCCGGACCCGGACTGGCCGATGATCGCAACCATCTCGCCGCGGGCAATCTGAAGGTCGACGCCGCGCAGCGCATGAACGGTGCCCTCGCCGGATGCATAGCGCCGGCCGACGTTCTGCAGGTCGATCAGCACCTCGGCCATCACATGCCTCCGGCCGAGGGCGGCGGCATCACGGTCTGCTTCGGTCCCTGGTCCGGGGCGGTGATGACCACGCGCTCGCCGGCGCGCAGGCCGGACGTCACCTCGGCCCTGATCTTGTTGTTCAGGCCGATGCGCACCGTCCGCCGGTCGAGCGCGCCCGCGCCGTCGAGCACGCGGATCGTATGGCTGCCGTCGGGATTGGGGTTGCCGAGCGCCGACGCGGGGATCGTCAGCACGTTGCGGGCCTCGCCGAGCAGGATATGGACCTCGGCGGTCATGTAGGTCATCAGCCGTCCGTCGGGATTGGCGACGTTGAAGACGCCATTGTAGTAGATCGCCGAGGAGGTGGAGCTCGACGACGAGCTGCTGCTGCTCGATGTCGTGGTCGAGGTCGAGGAGAAGCTCGAATCGCTCTTGATCGATTCCGGCGCCGGCTCGATGGTTCCGAGCTTGGCCTCGTAGCGATGATCGGGATCGCCGAGAATGGTGAAGTAGATGTTCTGACCCGGCTTCACCCTGACGACGTCGGCCTCGGAGATCTCGACTCGCACGGTCATCGTGTGGACCTGGCCGAGCACGACGATGGTCGGCGCCGATTGCACCGCGTTCACGGTCTGGCCCTGCTGGGTGGCGATCGACAGCACGGTGCCGTCGATCGGCGCGGTGATCCTTGTGTAGCCGAGGTTCACGCGTGCCGTCTCGATCGCGACCTCGGCCTCGACGATCTGCGCGTCGAGCTGCGCGATCTGCGCCTGGGTCTGCTTCACGGTGGCTTCGGCGCTGTCATAGTCGGCGCGCGACGAAGCCTTCTGCGCCAGCGTCGCCTGTTGCCTGGCGAGATTGGCTTCCGCGAGCGCCAGGGTGGCGAGCTTCTCCTCGCGCTGGGCGCGCACATTGCGCAAGGATGCCTCGTTGGTGCGGAGCGTATTCTGCTGCGTGAGCGAGTCGATCTCGCCGATCAGGTCTCCCGCCTTGACCTCCTGGCCAAGCCGGACGTTGAGCGCGACGAGACGGCCGGAGGCCTGGGCGCCGACGGCAACCAGCTTGACCGGCTTCAACGTGCCGGTCGCGAGCACGGTCTGCTCGATGTCGCCGATCGTGACCGGCGCGGTGACGAGATCAGCGTTCGGGTTGCGCTTGAGCTTCATCACTGCGGCGCCGCCGGCGGCCAGCGCGACCAGCAGTCCGATGATGAACAGCGTCCGGCGGCGCTGTCGCTTGGGCGGCTGCGGCGGGACCGGGGTGTCGGTCTCGATCGGGCGGCGAATCGGGGAGAGCGGCGCATTCATGGCATCACTTCGGGTTCACGCGAGGAGTCACTTCGGCGCGATGGCTTGCGCCAGATGCGGACCGGTGTTGTCGTCGACGACGATGGGCGCGGAGCTGTCCAAGGCGCCGGTCCAGCCGCCGCCGAGCGCCTTGGCCAGCGCCACGTAGTTCTTCGCCAGCGTGGCGCGGCTGGCGAGCAGGCTGTCCTCGGCGGTGAATTGCGAGCGCTCGGCGTCGAGCACGTCAAGGAAGGTGCTGGATCCGGTCTGGTACAGCGCGCGCGACAGCTTGGCGGCCTCGCCATAGCGGCGCGCCGATTCCGACAGGCTGCGGATGCGGATGCGCTCCTGGGCGAGACTGACGATGGCGTTCTCGACATCCTCGAGCGCGGTCAGCACCGCGCTCTGCCAGGCGACGTGATACTCGTCGCGCTGGGCCTGCGCGATCTCGACCGCCGCCTGCAGCTTGCCGCCGTTGAAGATCGGCAGCGACACGCTCGGGCCGATCGACCAGCCGATGGTCGAGCTCTTGCCGAGATCGCCGAGCTTGAGCGCCGTGGTCGAGACCGAGCCCGTGAGGCTGACGTTCGGATAGAGCGCGGCCGTGGCTTGTCCGATCTTGGCGGTATATTGCGCGAGCTGCCGCTCGGCCTTGCGCACATCGGGCCGCATCACCAGCACGTCGGCCGGAATGCCCTTCGGCAGCGGCAGCCGCGGCGAGGGGATCGCCGTGGCGCGCGCCAGCCGCAGGCTGAGCGCGGTCGGGTCGCGGCCGAGCAGCACGCCGAGCCGGTGCACCGCCTGCTGATAGCTGCTCTCATAGGTCGGGATGGTCGCTTCCGTGCTGGCGGCGAGCGCGCTCGCCTTGGCGGTATCGACGGCCGAGGCCGAGCCGGCGTTCTGCTTGCGCTCGGTCAGCGCGGCGGTCTCGCGCTGCGAGGCGGCGGTGCGCCTGGCCAGCGCCACCCGGGCCTGATAGGCCCGCGCGTCGATGTAGTTGGAGGCGACATCGCCGATCAAGGTGAGCAAGGTCGCGCGCAGATCGTCCTCGGCGGCGTCGATGCCGTAGCCGGCGGCTTCGACGGCGCGGCGATTGGCACCGAACAAATCGAGCTCCCAGCTGGAGTCGAAGCCGGCCTGGAACTGGCTGTATGTCGTTGGGGCGATCGCGATGCCGCTCGCGGAGGTGCCCGCGCTGCGGGTCTCGGTCGCCGAGCCCGTGCCGCTCACGCTCGGAAACAGCGCGCCTACCGCCTGGCGCTGCGTGGCGCGCGCCTCGCGGATGCGCGCCTTGGCAGCCGCGACGTCGAGATTGCCGCCGACGGCCTCGCCGACCAGCTGATCGAGCAGGGCGTCGCCGAAGCCGCGCCACCAATGCGCGAGCCGCAGCGTCTGCGCCGGCTGGTGGCGGTCGCTGCTCCAGCTCTGCGGCGTGCCGAAATCCGGCTTGACGTAGTCCGGGCCGACGGCGCAACCGGTGAGCAGCGGGGTGGCGAGGCAGAAGGCAAGCAGGATGGGCTTCACGGGATTGATGCGATCGCGGTTCGGAAGCGGGCCGTGCCGGCCGATTGGCCACGCCGCAGGACTTCCCTGTTGATGTCGTCTGATGGCAGGGACGGTAGGCGGGATGCCGATTGCGCAGGATTAAGTCGCGTGAAGAAATGTTTCCGCCTTAACAATACAGCTTGATTTCGCCACGATCCGACGCGGCTTCGGGCTGTTCATTTCGGCCAAAATCGACCATGTTCCGCGCATGATGTCGTCACACAATACCGCCGTGGCAGCAGACGCGAACATACCGGCAGCCGCGCGCATCCTCTGCGTCGAGGACGATCGCGAGATCGCGGCACTGCTCACCGAGCTGCTGCAGGAGCACGGCTTCGCGCCGCGCTTCGTCGCCTCGGCGGCGGCGATGAACGACGTCCTGCAGCGCGAGCAGGTCGATCTCATCATGCTCGACCTGATGCTGCCGGACGAGGACGGCATGAGCATCTGCCGCCGCCTGCGCCAGATCTCGACCGTGCCGATCATCATGGTGACGGCGAAGGGCGAGGACATCGACCGCATCCTCGGCCTCGAGCTCGGCGCCGACGACTACGTCGTCAAGCCGTTCAATCCGCGCGAGCTGGTGGCGCGCATCCGCGCGCTGCTGCGCCGCTCGCAGCTGCATCCCGCCGTCATCGCCGCGCGGCAGGCGGCGATGAGCTTCGACGGCTGGCGCATCGAGCCGGCGACGCGCACGCTGTTCGATCCCGACCGCGTCAAGATCACCCTGACCAGCGCCGAGTTCGACATCCTGCTGACGTTCTGCCGCAATGCCGGCCGCGTGCTGTCGCGCGAGCAACTGATCGAGCAGGCGCATGGCGGCCAGGCCGGACCGGTCGAGCGCAGCATCGACGTCCATATCAGCCGCATCCGCCAGAAGATCGAGCCGGGCGCCAGGAGCTGGAGCATGATCAAGACCGTGCGCCTCGGCGGCTATGTCTTCACGCCAAAGGTCGAGACCATCGATGAAGCCTGACAGCAAGACGTGCCCGCGGCTCGGCCTCACCACCCAGATCGTGACCTTGGCGTCGCTGTCGTTGCTGTTCGGCATGGTCGTGATGATCGCCGCAGCGCTGCTGTTTCTCGATCCGCCGGACGAGCAGGAATCCCCGGCCTACGGCATCGCCCGCGTCGCCGAGGCCGTGCATTTCGTGCGCGCCGCGAACGACCCCGTGGCTGTCGAGAGCAGCCTGTCGAGCCTGCGCAGCTCCGGCATCCAGGTCGAGCTGGTGCCGCTGACCGCGCTCACGCTGCTGGCCAAGCCGGTGCGCAACGTGCCCTTGACCTCGAAGCTCGCCCGCCGTCAGCTCGCCGTGTTGCGCGACATCACCATGCTGCACGGCGTCGGCTATGGCGCGGCGCCGCCGACCCAGATCATCGTCCAGGTCGACGGCGAGCGCGCGCTGGTGTTCGACGACGTGCCCCGGCTGGACCTCTGGCCGATGGTGGTCAAGCCGACGATGGTGTTCCTGTTCCTGATCCTGATCCTCGGCGTGCTGCTGTCGATCTATGCAGCGCGGGCGATCATCCGGCCACTCTCGGAGATGGCGCGCGCAGCGGCCGCGTTCGGCCGCTCGCCGGGCGCGCAGGAACCGCTCGGCCGGCGCGGTCCGAAGGAGATCGTGCAGGTCGCCGACGCACTGAACGACATGCAGGCGCGCATCCGCGCGCTGCTCGACGACCGCACGCGGATGCTGGCCGCGATCAGCCACGACCTGCGCACGCCGCTGACGCGGCTGCGGCTGCGCTCGGAGCGCATCGGGCAGGCCGACATGCGCAGCGCGATGCTGCGCGACATCGATCAGGTCAGCCGCATGCTCGACGAGACGCTCGACTATCTGCGCGACGACACCAAGGCGGAGCAGCCGGCGCGGATCGAGCTGTCGAGCCTGCTCGAGACCATCTGCTGCGACTTCGCCGATGTCGGCCACGCCGTCAGCTTCGAAGGGCCGCAGCGCCTGGTCTGCGAGGGCCGGCCGCGAGCGCTGTCGCGCGCCGTCACCAACGTGGTCGAGAATGCGGTCAAGCACGGCAGCGAGGTCATCGTCAGCCTGTCGGCGGTGGCCGACGGCATGATCGCCATCGAGATCGCCGATGACGGCCCGGGCATTCCCCAGGCGCTGCAGGCGCGGGCGCTGGAGCCGTTCGTCAAGCTCGACCAGGCCCGCTCCGCCGGCGGCTTCGGCTTGGGCCTGTCGATCGCGCAGGAGATCATGAAGAAGCACGACGGCGGCATCGCCTTGATGCCGAACACGCCGCGCGGCCTGCGGGTCCGCCTGTCGCTGCCGCTGCGTGCGATGGTGCCGGCGGCTGCGGCGATCCCGGCCAAGGTGGCGTGAGCCGCGCGCCGATCGAGAAGGGCCCCGCCGGTGCTTGATCCCGGCAGGGCCCCGGCGTCGCTGACGTCGAGGGACGGCGTCAGCTCACGCGTTTCCAGGTCTGGCCGCCGCAGAACAGGCCGCCGAAGGCGCAACCCTGGACCCGCAGCGTGTTCGGGTTCTTGAGCACCACGGTCGAGTCGTAGTTGCCGCCGCCGTCGGGATCATGGATGCGGCCGACCCATTTGCTGTCCTTCGGCTTCATGTTGATCAGGATCTTCTCGCGCGTCTTCTCGGCATAGCCGCAGATGTTGGGACCGCACGGCTCGATCACGACATTGCCTTTGCCGCCCTCGGTGGCCCACAGGCCGAGCGGCGAGTTCGGGTCCGCGGCCGGTGCGGGCTGAGCGGCCGGTGCGGCGGCGACGGTGGTCGGCACGGGCGCAG
Organism: Bradyrhizobium sp. SZCCHNS2022; assembly: GCF_032377575.1. Lineage (NCBI taxonomy): Bacteria > Pseudomonadati > Pseudomonadota > Alphaproteobacteria > Hyphomicrobiales > Nitrobacteraceae > Bradyrhizobium > Bradyrhizobium sp. SZCCHNS2022. Next base: position 7,508,736 of record NZ_JAUHHZ010000001.1, read on the forward strand.
GGGCCGGCGCCGCGGCGACTGGCGGCGGCGCTGCCACCGTCGCGGTCGAGGTGACGGGCGCCGGCGGCACCGGCATCTGCACCGTTGCGGAAGGCGCGACCGGAGCAGGGGCGGCCGGCGCCGGCGGCGCGACGGCCGGCGCCGTTGCGACGGAGGCTGGCGCGTTGACGACGGGGGAAGACGCCACCGGGGCTGTCGCCGCCGGCGCTGCTGCGGCGGGGGCCGATGTCGCCGGCGCATCGTCATCGTCGAGCTTGGATTTCAACCCGCTGAGATCGATGCCGGACACCTGCAGGCAGGACAGCGACTGGCAGTTGCGCGGTACGGTGACGCGGATCTTGCGGCCGTCGAAATCGAACGCGATCGAGCTGCCGGCCTGCGCGGCGCTGCTGGCGATCAGAATGGCGGCTGCGGCCAGAAACACGGTCTTCATGGATGGAGCTCCCTCGGGCGGCGTCGTGAACCTGAGGGAACTCTTAAGGGGGCTGGAACCCACCGGTCTGTGATGCAGGTCACCGTCGCGTCTGCGCCGATCGGGCGACGCGGCCGGTCACGCGCGCGTCGAGCGCTGCGGCTTCTAGACCAGCCCGATCACGATTGCGCCAACGAAGGCAAACGCAGCATACGCGACCATCGTGCTCAACCGACCAGCAGGGGTCATGACACGGCTCCCGTTCTCAGCGTTTTTCGGACTGCGGCGGAGATTAACATGTCCGCATCGGCAGAAAAGACAGCGCCGCTGCCGCTTGCGCCGGTTTCGATCAGCTCGCGAGCCGCGATGGTTTCCGCACCGTCAACGGACGGCATTGACAGCTCCTTAAGCAAATTGCCGCAAACCTCTGCAGATGACGCGCGGAGTTCGTTTGTATCTCGTCGGCTCCATCGTCCTTGTCTCGCTTGCGGGTTGCGGCCGTGGATTCTTCCAGGAGCGCGAGCCGTGGCGGGCCGAGGCCGAGATCGCCTGCCTGAAATCAGGGGCCGTGAAGGAGAGCGCGGACATCGTCCGCATCGATCCGATCTCCGGCCCGGGCATGTGCGGCGCCGACTATCCGCTCAAGGTCGCGGCGCTCGGCGAAGCCACCGCGAGCTACGGCTTTGCCGACGAGAGCCTGCGTCCTCCGGCAACGATCGGCGGCCAGCCGCGCTGGCCGATCAACCGGTCGGCGCCGAGCTACTCACCGCCCACCACCTATCAGCCTTCAGCAGCGCCACCGCAGAGCTATCCGTCGTCGACCTATTCGTCGTCCAGCGTGGCGCCGCGCGCGCCATCCTATGGCGCACCCGCCGGTGCGCCGCTGCAGCTCGAGCCGCCGGCCGGCGAGGATGATGTCAACCTGCCGCCCGACGGCTCCTATCCCGCGTCGCCCTATCGCACGCAGCCTTCCGCTCCCCGATCGGCCTATCCGCAGCAGCCGGAGGCGCCGCCGCGGCTGGGACCGTCGCGCGATCCGGTCGGCACGGTCGGCCCCGTCGCGGTCAAGCCGACCGCGACGCTCGCCTGTCCGATCGTCTCGGCGCTGGACCGCTGGATCGCGGAGTCGGTGCAGCCGGCGGCGCAGCGCTGGTTCGGCACCAAGGTCGTCGAGATCAAGCAGATCTCGGCCTATTCCTGCCGGGGCATGAACGGCAATCCCAGCGCACATATTTCCGAGCATGCGTTCGGCAACGCGCTCGACATCTCCGCCTTCATGCTCGCCGATGGCCGCCGCATCACCGTCAAGGACGGCTGGATCGGGTTGCCGGAGGAGCAGGGCTTTCTGCGCGACATCCAGGGCGGGGCGTGCCAGCAGTTCACCACGGTGCTGGCGCCGGGCTCGAACGTCTATCACTACGACCACATCCATGTGGACCTGATGCGCCGCGCCAGCCGCCGCCTGATCTGCCAGCCGGCGGCGCAGTCCGGCGAGGCGGTGGCGGCGCGCGCCCAGCAGCGTCGCTACGGCTACGGCCAGCGTGAGCCTGACGTGACCAGCTCGATCCCCTCGCGCAAGCAGGCCAAGTCGATCGGCCAGCTGATCAACGAGGAAGACGAATTCCGGGATTATTGAGAACGAGGCGAATGGCGGGCGGCGAATCGGGAACGTTCGATTCGCTGCTCGCTATTCGCTCGCACGGCTGTGTGCGGCTGTGGATTTCTCGCCCCGGTAAGCGCCCTTGCGCGCCATCTGTCCCGCTGCGGAACGCAAATGCAGTCGGAGCGCGCGGCGCGTTAGGATTCTCTTCACCAGCTTCGCCGTCCGCCATTGGCCGACACTAGACCTGCCACAGTCGCCAGGAACAAGGCGCGCGGGGTCCTGGTTGCAGGCGGGATTGGGAGTGGCGGAGATGGCATTGTATCGCATCAGGGCGATTGGCTCGGGCTTCGAGGTCGGCACCGAGGAGCAGCCGGTTCTGCTGTGCCGCTCGCTGAAGATCGCGCGCCGCGCCGTCGCCGACGCGCAGCGGCTGGAGCGGATGCCGCCGAGGCCAATCCCGTGGCGCACTCCGCCGGAGCGGGCGATGGCCGCCGATGGCGCCGATGCCGCGCGCACCGATGAACTCGAGTTCGAGATTCCGGTCGTGCCGGATGGCCCGCCTTTGTGCTGCTGACTAACAGGCGCGGAAGCGGCAGAACTGGAACTGCTGCAGCGAGTCCCACGGCGTGCGGTGCGCCTCGGTGCAGCTGTCTTCCAGCCTGAAGGCCGGGCCGAGCGCTGCGGCAAGGCTCGCGGCGTCGTAGCGCACCACCGGAAGCCCACTGCACCTCTCGGGACCCTCGGCTGCGAAAGTGCCGATGATGACGGCGCCGCCGGGCACGACGGCCATGCGCAGCCGATCGACATAGGCCGCGCGATCCCCAGGGCTCGTGAGGAAGTGGAAGGCGGCGCGGTCGTGCCAGACGTCGTAGCGTGCCTCCGGCATCCAGGTGGTCACGTCCGAGGCGATCCATTCAACGTCTGCCGCTGCCGTGCCGATCCGGCTGCGCGCCGTCGCCAGCGCCGCCTCGGAAATGTCGAGCACGGTGAGCGCGCGATAGCCTGCCGCGTGCAAGGCATCGACCAGTCGCGAGGCGCCGCCGCCGATATCGATGATCCGCGATGTAAGCGCCGCGCCGGCGTCCCGGATCAACCGCAGCGACGTTGCCGGGTCGTCCTGGTACCAGCTGACCTCGGTCTCGGCCTTGGTGGTGTAGACGGTCTGCCAATGGGCGATGCGGTCGGTCATGGGACGGCTGTTCGGTATAGAGGACGGCGACTTAACGTAGCACGAGACGAGATCGTCATACGATATGGATGCCCTGCTCATCGGGATCGAGCTGTTGCCCAGGCGGCGGTGAACTCCCCTCCCCGCAAGGGGGACGGGCGCCGACCGCCGTCGTGGCGATAGCGGCGCGCCTCAGAACGTCCCCGCCACCGTCACCCGGAATGTCAGCGGCTCGATCGGGTGCAGCACGCGGTCCATCACGCCGGTCTGGCAGACCTGTGCCGGCACGCCCGTCGGCGCACTGCCGTAGCAATCCTTGTAGAGCTGATCGGTCGGCAGCAGCGAGCCATAACCATACGAGATCTGGTTGGCCTTGGTGTTGAGCAGGTTCAGCACGTCGAGCTGGATGCGCCAGCCATTGGCGTCGCGGAAGCCGATGCGGCCGTTGAAGACGCTGGTGGCGGTCGAGCGGAAGTAGTCGTCCTCGGTCAGCGGCGTCGATCCGAGATAGCGCCAGCGCAAGGACCCGAACCAGCCGGTCTTCTCGCCCAGCGTGATGCCGGCCGAGGCGATCATCGACGGCGCGTTGGGGATGTAATTGCCGGGCGCGTTGCCGCGCAGCACCTCGGCCGTCGCGCCGGCCAGAACGAGGTCATTGTAGGCGTTGGCCTGGTCGGTGTTGTCGCCGACGAATCGCGCATGCGTCATCGCAAGGTCGGCGTCGATGTCGATCCACGGTAGCGGGCGATAATGGTTGGTGAATTCGAAGCCGTAACGCCGGCTCGGCCGGCTCGCTTCGGTATTTCCCGCATCGCCGGAGAACAGGATTTCGGAGTCCTGGTTCAGCATGAACAGGCTGAGCGATGAGTCGAGCCCCGGGATGATGCGCGTGCGCACGCCCACTTCGGCGCCTTTGGTCCGGACCAGCAGCGGAGAGGAGTCGACCCGGTTGCCTGGCGCGGTCGGATCGTCCGTGGTCGTCGCGCCGCGGGCGTCGTTGCTGTGCATGCCGTAGCCGGCGCCGAGGAAGAACTCGGTCTGATGGAACGGCCCGAGCACCATGCGGAACTTCGGACTGCCGAGGCCGGCGGAGGCGTCGCCGGTGTTGTTGCCATTGTAGAGCGAATAGACGTGGGTTTGGTAATAGTCGCCGCGATAGCCGACGGTCGTGCGCAGCCAGTCGGTCCAGCGTACCGTGTTCTCGACATAGAGCCCGACGCTGCCTTCGCCGACCTTGTCGTTGCGCACATAGCTCAGATAGTCGCGCTGCTTTGTGTAGCTCAGCGCCAGCGCGATGTCGTCATAGCGCGTCTGGACGCCGAACGTCGTCTCCATCGGCCGCCCGGCAAAGCTGCCGTTCAAGGTGCGCGACGCATTGGCGCCGAGCATCAGCCGGTCGTCGTGCTGGTGAAACTGATCGCCATTGTCGGGATCGCGCAGTGCGTAGGTGAAGTTGTTGTAGAGATCGAGCTGGCTCTTCACCACATAGGCGTTGGCCTTCCACGAGCTGGCCTCGTCCGTCCCCGCGATGCGGCCCGACAAGGCGAAGCGGCTGGTCTTGCCGCCGTCGGTCGGATCGAATGCGTCGTAGCGGCCGAGATCGCCCGAGGTGATCGCGCGCTCCGGCACCTGGTCGGTCGACGTCCAGCGGTTCGCATAGGCCATGCCGGTGATCGAGAGACCGTCGGTCGCCGTGCCCTGCGAGTAGCGCATCAGGCCGTTGATCTTCTTGGCGTCGTCCGGCGTGGTCCAGGGGCCGTCATAGCGGCTGGCTTCGCCCGCGATCAGCAGGTGGCCATCGCCGACATGCACCGAGTCCATGCCGAAGAAACGGCGATAGCCGAAGCTGCCGGCCGTCATCTGCGCGATCGCCTTGGGTACGCTGTCGATCAGGCCGATATGGACGCTTCCCACCGAGGCGAAGTCGCCTTCGTCGGCGAAGTAGGGGCCCTTGCGGACGTCGACCCGGCCGATCGTCTCCGGCATCAGCCAGTTCAGATCGGCATAGCCCTGGCCATGGGCATGGGTGCGCATGTTGACCGGCACGCCGTCGACGAACAGCGCGAGGTCGGTGCCGTGATCGAGATTGTAGCCGCGCAGAAAATACTGGTTGGCTTTGCCTTCGCCGGAATGCTGCGTGACGATCAGGCCTGGCACGGCTTCCAGCACCTCGCCGGGACGCGTCGCCGGGCGGGCGTTGATCTCCTCGCCGGTAATCACTGTCTCGCTCGCCATGTCCTGCGGGCGCGCCGCGCCTGAGCCGACACTGGGCGCTCCGGAAGGCGCCGAGGTCGCTGCAGCTGTCGCTGCCGGCGTTGCGCCGGAGCGCGGGCGTGCCGCACCCTGTTTCGGCTGTTGCGCCGCGCGTCGCGCCTGCGGCTTGGCGGTTCGCTTGGGGGCGTCGACATCGACGGTTGGCAATTCGGCGGGGGCACGTTCCGGATGGGCCTCCGCCTGCTGCGCCAATGCCGCCATCAGCACCCCAACACTCGCTCCACGCCACCGCATCGTCGCCACGCGCCTCGATCTCACCATCGGGCGTGCATCGTCGTTGGCCGCGAGCCCTCATTGGCCGGCGGCACGCTCGCTTGGATCGCCCCACTGTCGAGTGTTAAAGAACGCTAAGGTGACACCGGTATGATGTCAACGCGTAAACATCATACTCCGATGACACTGTTGCCGCCGGGAGACGATGCATGCAGCGCCTGACGATCACCATTGACGACGACCTGCTCGCGGAGGTTGACGCCTTCATGGCGAGGCGCGGCTACGACAATCGCTCGGAGGCGTTTCGCGACCTGCTTCGCAGCGGGCTCGAGAGCGCCGACAATGCCGGCACCGACAGCCGTGCCTGCATTGCGACGCTGAGCTACGTCTACGACCACGCCGCGCGCGAACTGCCGAAGCGGCTGACGCAGGAGGCGCATGATCACTCCGGCCTCGCCCAGGCCACCCTGCACGTTCACATCGACCAGGAGAGCTGCCTCGAAGTCACCGTGCTCAAGGGCGAGCGGGCGGAGGTCAAGGCCTTCGCCGACCACGTCATCGCCGAGCGCGGCGTCCGCCACGGTCACGTGGCGATGATGCCGATCGAGGCGGCGCATGGCCACGGGCATGCGCACAGCCATTCGCATAGTCACAGCAGCAGCCACAGCCATTCGCATTCCCACACGACCAAGAGCGGGAAGAAGTAGACGCCTCCTGGCCGCCACACACTCGGCCGTCATGCCCGCGGAGGCGGGCATCCAGTACGCCGCGGCCCGTCGGCGCTATCGCAACCGTCTCGGCGTACTGGATCGCCCGGTCAAGCCGGGCGATGACCGTTGAGGTCGAGGCGCAGACCTTGCCCACTCACGTCATTGCGAGGCGCCTTGCGCCAACGCAGGGTAGGGTGGGCAAAGGCGCGTCTGCGTTGCTCATGAGGTAGGTATCGCGCCGTGCCCGCCGCAACGCGGTTAGCATTCAGATTTGGCAGGGACGTATGTCAACCTGATCACGTCCTCTCCAATGCGATCGCTGGCCACGAGTCGGAGCCGCGGCTGTGGGCCAACGAAGAATGGCCGGCCGTGACCAAGCACGACGGGATGAAGGAAGAGTTGGTACTCATCGATCAGCCCAAGCCTGGTCAGGCTCGCCGCCAGCTTCGGCCCGCCGACCTCGATCTCGCCGACGAGATCGGCCTTCAGCTTTCGTACGGCATCGACATCGTCGCCGATCAACGTCGCATTCGGCCCCACCGATTCAAGCGAACGCGACACCACCCATTTCGGCATGGCCCGCCACGCTTCCGCGAACGCGCGCAGATCGCCGCCCATCGCCGAGTCACCCTGCTCCCAATCGTTCCCATCCCAATAGCGCATCACCTCGTAGAGGCCGCGCCCATAGATGCTGCCGGCGGTTTTGCGCGTCTGCTCGATGAAGTATTTGAACATCACCGGATCAGGCGCGAACGCCTCGTGGTCGTGGTCGACGTAGCCGTCCAACGACGTGTTCATTCCGAATACGAGCTTGGCCATGGCGAACGATATCACAGGGCGTAACGCGTACAAGCAATTGCCGCCACTCGCGCAGCTGCAGCCATTGGCCATCGCGGACCATCGGTCGGCCGCAGCGGAACGGGTGTCTCTGCCCAGACGCCGCACCTCGTGCCGACGCAGGCCGAGGCGTTGGAGCTGACGCTTCCCGCCTCGAGACGCTGCCTGAACCCGATTGCGCGCCGCTACGACTACGGGTGCAAGACGCCGAGAGCGTTGGCAGCGGAAAGACGCTCCCCGACGAGGGCGTCACACAGGAGGACAGCCATGCGTATCATGACCGTGCTGATTCTGGCCCTAGCCTTTGCAGTGACGACCTTGGCAGTGACGACCTTGCATTCCGGGCCGGCAGCTGCTCAGTCCGGCCCGCCGAAGAGATCGGCTTCGACACGCCCGCCGGTTCCTTGCGATTGCAGCAATTGCAGCGCCCAGCACTGTGTTGGTGGTGGCGGCGGCATATTGATATTAGGCGGCATGATGGGCGTTTCGAGCAGCCGCCCAGCAGGTCCACATCAGCAGTATCGCCGGCGCTGAGCTCAGTCGAGCTGAACGGAAACACCGGTCGTGAGGAAGAGGCCTTTTCGGACCTCTACGCTCCGGCCGTGGGCGCGGGCGGCGTTGCATCGTCCACCTCGTTGCGAGCGCACTTGCGCTGAGGCAACCCAGATATGCGGCGCTGCCGCGGGATCGCTTCGCTCGCGCGACGCCGCGCTGCGGCGGCCGCGCGCGAAAAACCGCGTGCGCGCAGAATCCAATTTCGTTCGTCCGATCAGACTGATTTGCCCTGTCCAGTCCTCCGGCGAAAAATATTCCTGTTTCTTTTTTTCGGAAATCGTGTTTGTCTGTCGCCATCCCGTCTCGATCGGCAAGGGGCGTTTCGCGATCGTCACGAACGTGGGAGGCGGGGAGCGGTGGCCTGTCGGGAGCGCAGCGCGCTTATCGCGAGCGGACGAACGTTTCCGGCAGGACGATGAAGTCGTATGGTCCTGGCGCCCCGACGCTGGCGCTAAGTCGTTCGGTGATGATCCGGACGACGACGGTGGCTACAAGCCCGGACACCGGGGAGAGTACGTATAAGTCGTAAGCCCATCGCGCAGGGAAGGCCGGGTGTTCTCGGCCAGACCTGTGGTACCTGCCGCCTGCATTTTTTTGAGCAGGCGGGCCACGGGCGCGGCCAGCGCCCGGCCTTCCCTGCACCCTCTGATCAAGACGAGGGTGATCCGATTGCAGAGCTCGGGCGTCATCCGCCGCGAGAAGGTGAGCGCATGTCCGATCGTGACGAGATCGTTGCCGCGCCGGCGGGCGTGCGTATCAGTCCGTCAGTTCTTCACGCCGTAGTGGTCCAGGAACATGCCCACGGCGCTGCCGATGACCTTGTGAACGCGGTCGGGCGAGGGGGCCGGCTCGGCCTGGAAGATGAAGGGCAGGAAGAGCGTGGCCTGGCACATCTGCTGAAACTGCGAGGCCGCCAGATGACAGTCGTCGATGGCGAGTTCGCCAGCTTCGACGCGGGCCTGCAGATAGGCCGCCAGCCGGCTGATCGTGCCATTGAGCACGCATTCGTAGTAGCGGCGGCCGACGTCCGGCATGCGTTCGGCGATCGCCATCACGGTGCGGATCGCCGATCCGCCGCCCGGCCGGCACACCACCGCGATCCAGGCCTTGCCGAACTCGCCGAGAACCGTCGCGGCATCGCGATCCGGATCGAAGCTGAAATTCGAGGCGCCGCGATGCACGCTCTCCTCTTCGACGATGGCCTCGAACAGGCGGAATTTGTCGGCGAAGTAGACGTAGAGCGTCCCCTTCGAGACGCCGGCGGCACGCGCGATCTCGCCCATGCTGGCGCCATCGAAACCCATGTCCATGAAGACCTTGCGAGCACCTTCGAGGATCTGACGCCGTTTCGAGGAATCCTCGTCCTGCGTCACCTGGGTAGTGTTGTCGGCAGCATCAATCATTGGTTTAGGCTGTTCCCGAAGATTTGGCCGGCGCCAACGTCACACAAGCATCTGCGCGGATATGTTGCGGTAGCGAAGATATAAATTGACCGAACGGTTCGGTCAATGATAGAAGTGAATTGACCGAACGGTTCGGTCGGATTTTTTTGCGGGGCCGGGGCGGCTCCGTTGTCATGGGTGGGAGTGGCTGATGGCTGCTGCGAGAGAACAGGCTGTGCGGGCACGCCGTCCGGAATCGGAGGATGCGCCGGGTCAGGGGACACGCGAGGCGATCCGCACGCATGACGCTGCTCCGCGCAAGCCGGCCGATGCAAAGGCCGTCGAGCCGAAGGCCGACGTGACCACCGAAGCTCCACTCGATCTGCCGGCGGCGGCCCCGGCCGGAGAGAAGCCGCAGGCCGCGCCGGCTGCCCCGCCCAAATCCGGCAAGCGCAAGCGTGTGCTCGCCGGCATCGGCCTGCTGCTGGCGCTCGCCGTCGCTGGCTACGCCACGCATTATTTCTTGGTCGGCCGCTTCATGGTCTCGACCGACGACTCCTATGTCCGCGCCAACAACACCATGCTCGGCGCGCGCGTCTCCGGCCACATCCAGGAGATCGTGCCGCGCGACAATTCGGCGGTGCGCAAGGGCGACGTGATCTTCCGCATCGACGACGGCGACTACAAGATCGCGGTCGACGCCGCGCGCAGCAAGATCGCCACCCAGGAGGCGACCATCGCGCGCATCGGCCGTCAGGTCGCCGCGCAGCAGAGCGCGGTGGAGCAGGCGCAGGCCAATCTGACCTCCTCCGAGGCGGCGATGAAGCGCGCCGGGCTCGACTATGAGCGCCAGCAGGCGCTGAGCAGCAAGGGCTTCGCCTCGCACGCCACCTTCGAGCAGTCGGAGGCCGCGCGCGACCAGGGCTTGGCCGCCGTGCGCGCCGCCCGCGCCGCGTTCGATGCCGCGCGCGACAATGTCGAGGTCACCAAGGCGCAGCAGACGGAGGCAGTGGCGCAGCTCGCCGAGCTCAAGACCTCGCTCGCCAAGGCCGAGCGCGATCTGGAATTCGCCACCGTGCGCGCGCCGGTCGACGGCACGTTCTCCAACCGTCTCGTCAACACCGGCGACTTCGTCGCGGTCGGCCAGCGGCTCGGCAACGTCGTGCCGCTCGACGACGTCTTCATCGATGCGAACTTCAAGGAAACCCAGCTCAAGCGCATCCGTCCGGGCCAGCCCGTGACGATCAAGGTCGATGCCTATGGCGCGCGCGGCTTCAAGGGCGTGGTCGACAGCATCTCGCCGGCATCAGGCTCGGTGTTCACGCTGCTGCCGCCCGACAACGCCACCGGCAATTTCACCAAGATCGTGCAGCGCCTGCCGGTCCGCATCCGCGTGCCGAAGGAAGTGGCGCGGCAGAACCTGCTGCGCGCCGGCATGTCGGTCTACGTGACGGTCGACACCACCGACGGCGCCAAGGATGCCGACAACGACGCCGACCTCGACGCACCGGCGACGGTGCAGGGGAAGTAGTTAGCTGATTGGACGTTAAGGCTGCAGATATATCGATTCTGCAGTCGACGTTGAACGAAGATGCGTCGGCATCGACAGTGAGCTCCCTCCCCCCTTGTGGGGGAGGGTTGGGGAGGGGGGTACTCCGGGCGAGACCGCCGTTGGGGACCCCCACCCCCGACCCCTCCCCGCCTAGCGAAGCTTCGCTTCGCGCGGGGGGAGGGGAGCGCACCATTTTTCGCGGCGCGGTCCTTGACCCAAGCGGACTAATTAGACCATGGCCACCGCCACCACAGCCAATCCCACCATGAGCGCGCCCGCGGCGCCGTCGGATCGCATTGCGCCGCGGCGGCTGTTTGCGTTCCTGATCATGGTGTTCGGCATGTTCATGGCGATCCTGGACATCCAGATCGTCTCGGCCTCGCTGAGCGAGATCCAGGCCGGGCTGTCGGCCAGCTCCAGCGAAGTCTCGTGGGTGCAGACCGCCTATCTGATCGCCGAGGTCATCGCGATCCCGTTGTCCGGATTCCTGTCGCGCGCGCTCGGCACGCGGCTGCTGTTCGCGATCTCGGCGGCCGGCTTCACGATCTCGAGCTTCCTGTGCGGCTTCGCCTCCTCGATCGAGCAGATGATCCTGTGGCGCGCGCTGCAGGGCTTCCTCGGCGCCGGCATGATCCCGACCGTGTTCGCCTCGGCCTACACGGTGTTTCCGCGCAGCAAGTTCCACATCGTCGGCCCGATCATCGGCCTGGTCGCGACGCTGGCCCCGACCGTGGGCCCGACGGTCGGCGGCTACATCACCGATGCGATGTCGTGGCACTGGCTGTTCTTCGTCAACATCGTGCCGGGCGTCATCATCACGGCAGGCGTGCTGGCGCTGGTCGATTTCGACCAGCCGAACTTTGCGCTGCTCGACCGCTTCGACTGGTGGGGCCTGTTGTTCATGGCCGGCTTCCTCGGCTCGCTCGAATACGTGCTGGAGGAGGGGCCGCTGCATGAGTGGCTGCAGGACACGTCGGTCGCGGTCTGCGCCGCGGTCTGCGCGGTCTCGGCGGTCTGCTTCTTCTGGCGCGTGCTCACGGCCGAGGAGCCGATCGTCGATCTCAGCGCCTTCGGCGACCGCAATTTCGCGGTCGGCTGCCTGCTGCAGTTCTGCATCGGCATCGGCCTCTACGGCCTGACCTACATCTATCCGCGCTATCTCGCCGAAGTGCGCGGCTACAGCGCGCTGATGATCGGCGAGACGATGTTCGTCTCCGGCGTCACCATGTTCCTGATGGCGCCGGTGGTCGGCCGCCTGATGGTGAAGATCGACATGCGCCTGATCATCGCCTTCGGCCTCGTCATCTTCGCGATCGGCTCCTATCAGATGACCGGCATCACCCGCGACTATGACTTCTGGGAGCTGTTCGTGCCGCAGGTGCTGCGCGGCGTCGGCATGATGTGCGCGATGGTCCCGACCAACAACATCGCGCTCGGCACCTTGGCGCCGGAGCGCGTCAAGAACGCGTCCGGCCTGTTCAACCTGATGCGCAATCTCGGCGGCGCCGTCGGCCTCGCCGTGATCAACCAGGTGCTGAACGATCGCACCGATCTGCACATCTCCCGCCTGCACGAGCGCGTGAACTGGGGCAACGCGACCGCGGTCGAGACGCTCAACATGCTGCAGCAGAAGCTGCAGGGCATGGGCGACTCGGCGCTGATGGCGATGAAGCAGCTGACGCAGATCGTGCATCGCCAGGCCGTGGTGATGGGCTATGGCGACGCGTTCTTCATGCTGACCTGCTTCTACATCGCGCTCAGCTTCATGGTGATGCTGCTCAACAAGCCGAGCTCGCCGATGGCCGGCGGCGGCGACGCACATTGACGTGAGCGGCCCGCGCGAGGAGCGCGGGTTGCCAAATCATAACAGCGATGGTATGGAACACGAATTGCCGCTCGAACCGGGGAGATCTGCATGACCACATCGCATCTGCAGACCGCATGCACCCGGTCGATGCTCGCGCTTTCGACCCTCGTGCTCTCGACGCCCGCGCGGTCGATGCCGGTCCTGGTGTTCCGCCGCTCGCATTGAGCGCCGCCACTTCACTTCCCAACGCCTGATAGTTCATTCGCAGACCGCGCGCAGTGTCGCGTCTGCCTCATTTGGAGCCGGCCCGTCGCCCGCGAGCGCGGCCGGATGATGCCATGACCATCAACGTCTCCGGCCTGAAGGCCGACAAGCGTCCCGCCGCCATCCGCGTCGTGATCCCGTTCGTCACCCGCCACTGGCTGAAGCAGCCGCGCATGACGCTCGGCATCGCCGTGGCCTTGCTCGGCGCCACCGCCGCCGACCTGTTCATGCCGCTGTTCTCCGGCAAACTCGTCGATGCCCTGACGCTCGGTCCATCAAATGCCGATGCCCGTCACAGCGCGCTGGTGGCGTTCGCCGCCATCGTCGCGCTCGGCTTCGCCTCGATCGTGCTGCGATTGTCCGGCCTGCAACTGATCGTGCCGTTCACCCTGCGCATCATGTCCGACGTGGCGCGCGAGGCCTTCGTGCGCGTGCAGCGCTTCTCCACCGACTGGCACGCCAACAGCTTCGCCGGCTCCACGGTGCGCAAGATCACCAGGGGCATGTGGGCGCTCGACCTCTACAACGACACCATCCTGCTGGCCCTGCTGCCGTCGCTGTCGGTGCTGCTCGGCTCGATGGTGCTGCTCGGCCTGCATTGGGGCGCGCTGGGCGGCGTCATCGCGGTGGGCGCCGTGCTGTACGTCGCGATGACGGTCGTGTTCTCGACCCGCTACATCGCGCCGGCCGCGCGAATTTCCAATGCCTGGGACACCAAGGTCGGCGGAACGCTCGCGGATGCGCTGAGCTGCAACGCGGTGGTGAAGTCGTTCGGGGCGGAGGCCCGCGAGGACGGTCGGCTGATGCGCGTCGTCAACCGCTGGTCCCGGCGCGTCAACCGCACCTGGCTGCGCTACAACACGACCGCCGCCGTGCAGCTCGGCGTGCTGCTGTGCCTGCGCTCGTCAGTGATCGGCGGCGCCGTGCTGCTGTGGATGGCGGGCAGGGCCTCACCGGGCGACGTCACCTATGTGCTGACGAGCTACTACGTGATCCACGCGTATCTGCGCGATGTCGGCATGCACATCAACAACCTGCAGCGTGCGGTCAACGACATGGACGAACTGGTGGCGATCCATGGCGAGCCGATCGGCATCGTCGATGCCGCGGGAGCCAAGGCGATGACGGTGACCGGCGGACACATCGTGTTCGATGCCGTGACGTTCCACTATGGCGGCCATCGCGTTCCGCTCTACGACCGGCTGTCGGTCGACATCCGGCCGGGCGAGCGCATTGGCCTCGTCGGGCGCTCCGGTTCCGGCAAGACGACCTTCGTCAAGCTGGTGCAGCGGCTGTACGACGTGAGCGGCGGGAGGATCCTGATCGACGGGCAGGACATTGCGCAAGCGAAACAGGATTCGCTGCGCAGCCAGATCGCGATCGTGCAGCAGGAGCCGATCCTGTTCCACCGCTCGCTCGCCGAGAACATCGCCTATGGTCGCCCCGGCGCCAGCCAGGCCGAGATCGAGCACGCGGCGCGGCTCGCCAACGCGCATGAGTTCATCATGCGGCTGCCCAAGGGCTATGGCACGCTCGTCGGCGAGCGCGGCGTCAAGCTCTCGGGCGGCGAGCGGCAGCGGGTGGCGCTGGCGCGGGCGTTCCTGGCGGATGCGCGCGTGCTGATTCTGGATGAGGCGACCTCGAGCCTCGACTCGGAGTCGGAGGCACTGATCCAGGAGGCGATGGAGCGGCTGATGAAGGGCCGGACGGCGATCGTGATCGCGCATCGGCTGGCAACCGTGCGCAGCCTCGACCGCATCCTGGTGTTCGACCGCGGCCGCATCGTCGAGCAGGGCAATCACGCCACGCTGGTCGGCCGGCCCGGTGGTCTCTACCGCGGCCTGTTCGAGCGCCAGGCCACCGAGTTCGGCCAGCTCTCGGCTGCGGGCTAAAATGGTGAGGGGCCCGGCGCCATCTGCGCCGAGCCCCTCATGAACATATCAGCCGGCCTGTAAGCCGGGTTCTGTAGGGCACCGCCACACTTGCGCATGACGATACGTGACGGCCATTCCTCTGGGATCGCGCTTGCGCGAGACCTCGGGCAACCTACCCGGACGGCGAGCCTGACATCGCTCCCGCGGACGTCATCGTCGAAACGATTGTCTCCGCGTGGCCGTCCCTATTCGGTTTTGCTCCCGGTGGGGTTTACCATGCCGGTTCCGTTGCCGGCCCCGCGGTGCGCTCTTACCGCACCTTTTCACCCTTACTGCCTCCCTTGCGGGAGGAAGCGGTTCGTTCTCTGTGGCACTGTCCCTGGGGTCGCCCCCGCCGGACGTTATCCGGCACCGCATGTCGATGGAGCCCGGACTTTCCTCCCCGGCGGCCTTTCGGCACCTGCCGGAGCGGCCGTCCGGCCGACTGATGCGCTGTGAATGGGGCTTTGCCGCGGGCGCGTCAAGCCGTCGCCGCGCGGTCAAAAAATATTATCCTGCGCGTGTCGTTCCGCGTCGACGCCGTTCGACTGGATGTCGGCGATCCAGCCGAAGAGAGGAGCAAGTCCGATGCAGTACCTGTTGATGATCTACCTGAACGAGGTCGAATACGCGAAGATGGAGAAGGAAGCCGAAGGCAAGATGCTCGCGGAGTATCAGGCCTTCACCCAATCGATCATCTCGACCGGCAATTACAAGGGCGGTGACCGGCTGCAGCCGACCTCGACCTCCACGACCGTCCGGGTGCGCGACGGCAAGATCCTCACCACCGACGGACCCTTTGCCGAGACGCGCGAGCAGCTCGGCGGCTACTACATGATCGAGGCCAAGAACATCGATGAGGCGATCGGCATTGCCGCGCGCATTCCCGGCGCGCGCCTCGGCTCGATCGAGGTCAGGCCGGTCTGGCAGTACAATCATTGACGCCAGCGCGACGGCCAGACGGGATGACGCCAGATCCAATCGAGAATGTGTTCCGCGACGAAGTGGGCCGCGCCCTCGCGACCCTGATCCGGCTCGTCGGCGATTTCGATCTGGCCGAGGACGCGTTGCAGGATGCGTTCGCCGCTGCGCTGATCACCTGGCGGGGGTCAGAGGCCCCCGCCAATCCGCGGGCCTGGCTGGTGAACGTCGCGCGCAACAAGGTCATCGATCGCATCCGGCGGCAGCGCAGCTTCCGCGACAAGGAACAGGAGATCATCCATGCGATCGAGCGCGACGCTCTCCAAGACGAGGACACGGCGCGGTCCGATCTCGATGACGACATGCTGCGGCTGATCTTCACCTGTTGCCATCCGGCCTTCGCGCCGGAGGTGCAGGTTGCGCTGACGCTGCGCACGGTGTGCGGCCTCACCACGGCGGAAGTCGCCCGCGCCTTCCTCACCAGCGAGGACGCAATGGCGCAGCGCCTGGTGCGCGCCAAGCAGAAGATCCGTCTCGCCGGCATCCCTTATGAGGTGCCCGGTCGCGACGCCCTCGATGAGCGCATGCGCGGCGTGTTGACGGTCATCTATCTCGTATTCACCGAAGGCTATCTCGCGACCTCCGGCTCCGCGTTGATCCGACACGATCTGGCGCGCGAGGCCATCCGGCTCGGCCGTCTCGTGCGGGACCTGATGCCGGAGGCCGCCGACATCTCGGGTCTGCTCGCTTTGATGCTGCTGCACGACGCGCGGCGCGCCGGGCGCACCGATGCCTCGGGCGACATCGTCCTGCTCGAGGACCAGGATCGCTCCACGTGGAATCGCGCGCAGATCGGCGAAGGCTTGGCCCTGGTCGAACGCGCGCTGGCCGTGAAAGGACGACCGCAGCCTTATACGGTGCAAGCGGCGATCGCCGCGCTCCATGCGCAGGCGTCGAGCTACGAGCACACGGACTGGCGGCAGATCGTCGGTCTCTACGAGGTGCTTTTGCGAATTGCGCCATCGCCGGTGATCGAGCTCAATCATGCAGCGGCAGTCTCGATGGTCGACGGCCCGGCGCGCGCGCTTGCGCTGGTCGACTCGCTGGCGGCGCGCGGCGGCCTGAAACAGTATGATCTGCTGCCGGCCGTGCGCGCCGATCTGTTGCGGCGGCTCGGACAGCGCGACGAGGCGCGCGTGGCCTATTATGAGGCGAGCGATGCGACGCAGCTCGTACCGCTGAAGCGTCTCTACGCGCGCCGGCTCGCCGAGCTCGACGCTGAGACGTGATCGCTCACGCTCGCGGCGGCGGCTCGTCCGCCGGCAGACTCGTCAGCAGGGCATGCAGCGTCCACAAGGTTGAGCGGTCGGCGATGCCGTCGACCTTCTCGGGACGGAAGTGCCGTTGAAACGCGGTCACGACCTCCATCGTGAGACCATCGAACTTGCCGGTGATCGGCACGCCGTAGCCGTACTTGGCGAGCGCCTTCTGCAAGCCCTTGACGTCATCGCCAATGCTGCCGAGCTTCAGCGTCTCGCCCTTGGTGATCGCCGCCGGCTGCACCCAATGGCCGACTCCGGAATTGGCGAGGGAGTGCCAGGGGAACTTCTCGCCCGGATCCTTCTTGCGCGACGGGGCGACGTCGGAATGGCCGAGCACGCGATGCGCGGGCACGTTGCGGCGGAGCATGATGCCGCGGCACAATGCGATCACGGCGGCGATCTGCCGTGGCGGAAAGTCCGGGTAGCCCCAGTCATGGCCGCGATTGACGATCTCGATGCCGATCGAGCAGGAGTTGATGTCCTCCTCGCCGCCCCAGGACGACAGCCCCGCATGCCAGGCACGCAGCGCCTCGGGCACGCATTGGACGATGCGGCCGTCCTCGAGCACGATGTAGTGCGCCGACACCTCGGTGCCGGCGGTGCACAGTTTGGTGATCGCGCCCTCGACGTCCGGCATGCCGGTGTAGTGGAGGATGACCATGTCCGGCTGGCGGCCGCCCTTGCGCTCGCCGAAGTTCGCCGACGGGATCACGTCGGATGCGATCGACGAATCCGGCGTGAACATCGGCAGGTCTGAAACGCCCTTGGGGATCGGCAGCGCACGGGGACGCTTCGATTCCGGCTTGTCGGTGGAATTTGGCATGAACGACTCGAAGCGGGCGGCAAGGGCAATGGCTCAAATCGAATATGGGCAGGCACTACTCTTTTACATGTCCCAGCCGCAATCGAAATCGCATGCCGGCCCGTCATATTGATCCGACCGTTGCGCAAACGCGCCGAGAATCATCGAGGGTCCGTCGAGCGAGCTCGGCTCGCAGGGCAATCGCTTCTTCCGCGCTCGCGCTGTCGGCCCGGTCCAAGTGCCTCATATCCGCCACAGACCGTCAACGGTTTGTTAACGCTAAACGCCGTTACTAAGTGGTGAAGAGCCGAGCCGGCTTTCGAGACGGCAAGCCGCCATATGCAAGGTCCTGCACGGGATATTACCGTACCGAGTGCTGCCGGGGGCATCCGGCAGCACTTGGTCGCTGATCAACGGGGGAATGCCCCGGCACGGAGTTCGCGTGCTGGGGGCCGGGCATTTGTGGGGCTGACCGTCGGCCGTTCTGGGCGATGGTTGGGCGAATTGACGGGGCGCGAGGATCGAAGGCGCGATGGGCTCGCAGCCAAGCATAGTCAGTCCGGATCGGCGGATTTCCTGTGGGGAAGCCGCGTGAGCACGGCTGACCAGCGCCACGTCCCGGTGCTCGGCCCTGAAGCGGTCGAGATGCTTTCACCGCGCGCCGGCGGAACCTATGTCGATGCGACCTTCGGCGCAGGCGGCTACACGCGTTTGATCCTGGCCACGCCGGGAACACGGGTGATCGGGATCGACCGCGACAGCACCGCGATTGCCGGCGGTGCCGATCTCCTCACCGAGGCAGGCGGCCGTCTCACGCTGGTGGAGAACCGTTTCTCTGCACTGGCCGACATCTGCTCTGCGCAAGGTCTCGGCCATGTCGATGGCATCGTGATGGATGTCGGCGTGTCATCGATGCAGCTCGATTCCGCCGCGCGCGGCTTTTCGTTTCGGTTCGATGGCCCGCTCGACATGCGCATGGGAGGGCAGGGGCCGACCGCCGCCGATATCGTGGCGCAGGCCTCCGAGCGCGATCTGGCCGACGTCATCTACATCTTCGGCGAAGAACGCCACTCCCGTGCGGTGGCCCGCGCCATCGTCGCCGCGCGGAAAGAGCAGCCGATCACCACGACGCGGCAACTCGCCGATCTCGTCGCGCGGGTCGTCAGGTCGAAGCCGGGCGACATCCATCCGGCCACCCGGACGTTCCAGGCGCTGCGTATCCTCGTCAATGAGGAGCTCGACGAACTCGAACAGGCGCTGTCGGCAGCAGAGCGCATCCTTGCGCCGGGCGGCCGTCTCGCGGTCGTCTCGTTCCATTCGCTCGAGGACCGCATCGTCAAGACCTTCCTCGCCGAGCGCAGCAAGACCGGCGGCGGCTCGCGCCATCTGCCGGAGATCGCGCAGGAGGCGCCGAGCTTCCAGTTGCTCAACCGAAAACCGGTCGTGGCGGACGAGGCCGAGACCGAGGCCAATCCGCGCGCGCGCTCCGCCAAGCTGCGCGGCGCCGAGCGCACGGCTGCGCCGACACATGTCGCAGCGAAGTCCTCTCCATGGCCGCGTCTGGCCGCTGTCCTGCGGGGAGGCTGACCGATGCGCCTCCTCCATCTGGTCGTGATCTGCTCGCTGATCTTCGCGGCCGCTTATGTCTACCGCATCAAGATGGAATCGACCGCGCGCGTCGAACGCGTGCTGCAACTCCGCGCCGAGATTCGCGAGCAGCGCGAGGCCATCGCTCTCCTGCGTTCGGAATGGGCCAAACTCGATGCGCCGCTCCGGTTGCAGGGCCTGGTCGAGCGGCATCTGCCGCTGAAGCCGCTCAACGCCACGCAGTACGACAGCCTCAAGAATCTCCCGGAGCGGCCGCCGCGGTTTACGCGCCCGGACAATCCGGATCCGATCGGATCGATGATCGATGCCATCGACGCGATCAATGAAGAGCCCCCCGTGACCGGATCGGTGCGTCGCCCGGAGGATCAGCAATGACCGATCAGCTTCGGCCCCAGGTCAAGTCACAGGAACCCTGGCGCCAGCGCTTGGTACGCACGCTGCTGTACGGGCGCGACGTCGATCGCACCGCCAAGGCGCGTGCCCGCATCGGGCTTGCGATCATCGCCTTCGCCGCGGTTTACGCGATCATCGGCGGCCGGCTCGTGATGTTTGCGGTCGGCTCCGACGGGCCGAGCGCGCGTCGTGCCGCGCAGCAGGACGCCATCGCGACGGCGCGGCCCGACATCGTCGACCGCAACGGGGCCGTGCTTGCCACCGACGTCAAGACGCCGAGCCTGTTCGCCGAGCCGCGCCGCCTGATCGACAAGGACGAGGCCATCGAGCTGCTGACGGCGACCTTGCCGGATCTCGATACGAGCGAGGTGCGCGACCGCCTGATGTCGCGCAAGGGTTTCGTCTGGCTCAAGCGCGAGATGACGCCGAAGCAGCAGCAGGACATCCATCGCCTTGGTCTGCCGGGGATTGGGTTCCTGCGCGAGAACAAGCGCGTCTATCCGACCGGCAACGAGGTGGCCCACCTGATCGGCCTGGTGAACATCGACAACCAGGGCATCGCCGGCATGGAGAAGTGGCTCGACAATCAGGGCCTCGCCGACCTGCATCGCGCCGGCTTCGCCACCGACCGTCTGCAGCGGCCGATCGAGCTCTCGGTCGACCTGCGCGTCGAGCATGCGCTGCGCGACGAACTGCTCAAGGCCAAGGAGAAGTTCAAGACCAAGGCAGCCTCCGGTCTCGTCGTCAACGTCAGGACCGGCGAGATCATCGCGATGGTGTCGCTGCCGGATTTTGATCCGAACAATCCAAAGGAGGCGCACGATCCCGACCGGATCAATCGTCTGACCACCGGCGTCTACGAGATGGGCTCGACCTTCAAGGCGTTCACCCTGGCGATGGCGCTCGACACCGGAAAATATGATCTCAACTCGCTGTGGGATGCGCGCGGGCCGCTACATTATGGCAAGTTCACGATCCATGACGACGAGCCGAAAGGACGCTTCCTCAACATGAAGGAGGTGTTCTACTTCTCCTCCAACGTCGGCGCTGCCAGGATCGCGCTGACGCAGGGCGTCGAGGGCCACAAGGCGTTCCTGCGCAAGATGGGCCAGTTCGACCGGTTGCGCACCGAGCTGCCTGAGAGCGCCTCGCCGATCCTGCCCAAGCGCTGGGCCGAGCTGAATACGGTCACGATCGCGTTCGGTCATGGCATGGCGGTGGCGCCATTGCAGGGCGTGATGGGCGTCAGCGCGCTGGTCAATGGCGGCTATCTGATCCCGCCGACCTTCATGAAGCGCACCGAGGCCGAGGCGATGGCGATCGCCAAGCGTGTGATCAAGCCGGAGACCTCGGAGAAAATGCGCTATCTGATGCGTCTGAACGCCGAGGTCGGCACCGCGCGCAAGGCCGACGTGAAGGGCTATTACATCGGCGGCAAGACCGGCACCGCCGAGAAGGTGATCAACGGCCGCTACGCCAAGAAGAAGGTGCTGACCCTCTTCACCGCCGTGATCCCGGCCGACAAGCCGAAATACCAGCTGCTGATCATGCTCGACGAGCCGCAGCCGCTGAAGGAAACCTACGGCTTCATCACCTCCGGCTGGAACGCGGTGCCGACCGCCGGCAATGTGATCTCCCGGATCGGGCCGCTGCTCGGCATCGAGCCCCGTTTCGACCTGCCGCCGTCCGACCGCCAAATTCTTGCGGCATCGCGGCTGACACAGTAAGCCGTCCGCGAATCGTCGGCTTTGCAGGTTCCGCCGCCCGGGCGGGCCAGAACCGGTACGGGACCAGGATGAAACTTCACGACCTCTTCGGGGATCAGGCGGAGCTCGCCCCGCAGATCGCCGCCGTCGAAGTCTCCGGCCTTGCCGTGGACAGCCGCGCCGTCCGGCCCGGCGATCTGTTCTTCGCACTCTCGGGAACCAAGGCCGACGGCGCCAGCTTCATCACCGCTGCGATCGCTGCCGGTGCGGTCGCGGTAGCTGGCGCCGCAGCGCCAGGATCAGTGCTGTCCGTTCCCTTCATCACGCTGGCGAACCCGCGGCGGGCACTGGCGCTCGCCGCCTCGCGCTTCTTCCCGCGCCAGCCTTCCACCATCGCCGCCGTCACCGGCACCAGCGGAAAGACCTCGGTCGCCGCCTTCACCCGGCAGATCTGGCAGATGCTGGGCCACAGCTCGGCCAGCATCGGCACCGTCGGCCTCGTGTCGGACAAGCGCACCGTCTACGGCTCGCTGACCACGCCCGATCCGATCGCGCTGCATCGGCAGATCGACGAGATCACCCGGGACGGCGTCACGCATCTGGCGTTCGAGGCCTCCTCGCATGGCCTCGATCAATTCAGGCTCGACGGCGTGAAGGTCTCGGCCGGTGGATTCACCAACCTGTCGCGCGACCACATGGATTATCATCCGGACCTCGCGCACTATCTGAGTGCCAAGCTCAGGCTGTTCCGCGATCTCGTTCCGCCCGGCGGTGCCGCCGTGATCTCGGCCGATCATGAGTGCTCTCCGGAGGTCATCGCGGCGGCGCAAGCGCGCGGGCTTCGCCTGATGACGGTCGGGACGAGCGGCGACGGGACCGGGGAGGGCATCCGGCTCGTGGCCGCCGCGGTGGATGGCTTCACGCAACAGCTCGAGCTGCAGCATTGCGGCCGCATGTCGACGGTCCGGCTGCCGCTGGTCGGTGCGTTCCAGGTCGAGAATGCGCTGGTGGCGGCGGGCCTTGCCATCGGCACCGGCAGTGATCCCCAGGCAGTGTTTGAATCGCTCGAGAGGCTCGAGGGCGCCAAGGGCCGGCTCGAGCTGGTCGGCGAGCACAATGGTGCGCCCATCTTCATCGACTACGCCCACAAGCCGGACGCGCTCGCCAAGGCGCTGCAGGCCGTGCGGCCCTATGCCTCAGGAAAGCTTGTGGTGGTGTTCGGCGCCGGCGGTGACCGCGACACCGGCAAGCGGCCGCTGATGGGGGCGATTGCCGCTGAAGAAGCTGACAGCGTCATCGTCACGGACGACAATCCGCGCAGCGAGGATCCCTCGGCGATCCGCGCCGCGATCCTGGCCGCGGCCCCAGGCGCCCGAGAGATCGGCGATCGCGCCGAGGCGATCCGGGCCGCGATCGGCGAGCTGAAGCCGGGCGATGCGCTGGTGATCGCCGGCAAGGGCCACGAGACCGGACAAATCATCGGCAGCACGGTGCTGCACTTCAGCGATCATGAAGCGGTCGCGGACGCATTGGCAGCGAGGGCATCATGACGAAGGCGCTGTGGACGGTGGCCGAGGCGGCACGCGCGCTCGGCCTCACCGGCGATTATCCGGAGACGCCGATCGACTTCGTCACGCAGGACAGCCGCGCCGTGAAGCCCGGCAGCCTGTTCGTTGCGCTGAGCGGGACCCCGAGCGGCGGCTTCGTCTCGAGCTTCGCCTCGAGCCGTGACGGCTGGGAGTTTGCCGCGAATGCCGAACTGGCCGGCGCCGTCGCAATGATCGTGCCGCGTCGGATCGAGGGCGTCGCGGTGCCGCAGCTCGTGGTGGCGGATACGCTGATCGATGGGTTGTGGGCGCTCGCGCGTGCGGCACGGGCGCGTTTTCATGGGCCGGTGATCGGATTGACCGGGAGCGCGGGCAAGACCTCGACCAAGGAATTCATCGCGGCCTATCCCAGCGCTTCAGCCAGCCCGTCGAGCTTCAACAATTTCTGGGGTGTGCCGCTGACGCTGTGCAATGCCGATCCGGATGCGTCCGTCTGGGTGGTCGAGATGGGCATGAATCAGAAGGGCGAGATCGCGCGGCTGACCGAACTGTCGCAGCCGACGGTGGCGCTGGTGGTCAATGTGCAGCCCGTGCATCTGGAAAAGCTCGGCAGTCTCGAGGCGATCCGGCAGGAGAAGGTCTCGATCGCGCGTGGCTTGCCGGCGGACGGCATTTTGGTGCTTCCCGCCGATCTCGCTGCGCCCGAGTGGAGCGGCAAGGTGGTCCGTTTCGGCGGCGTCGCCGAGGTTCGCGAGCTGTCGCACAGCTCCCGCGGCGAAAGCTGGGACGTCACTGCCGACATCGCCGGCCGCCATGTGGATTTTCTGCTGACACCCGGCGCCCCGCATCGCCTGCACAACGCGCTGGCGGCGCTGGCGTCGGTCGCCGCAGCCGGCCTCGATCCGGCGCAGCTGGCGCCGGCGCTTGGCCACGTCGGCATCATGACCGGCCGCGGCGTCGAGCAGAGCGTCGGCGACATCGTCCTGATCGACGACAGCTTCAATGGCAATCCGGCCAGCATGGCCGCGGCGCTCGACAGCCTGCAGGCGCGGCCGGTCCGGGGGCGGCGGATCGCCATCATCGGCGACATGCTGGAGCTCGGCGAGGAGGCGCCGGCCTATCATCAGGGAATGATCAGCCATCTCGCGGGGATCGACGGCGTCTACTGCGTCGGCCCGCTGATGCGGCACCTGTTCGACGAGTTGCCACAGCAGAAGCGGCTGGGCTGGCACGAGGACCCGGTGACGCTGGATCCCGGCCACGTCGCGGCGCTGCTTGCACCTGGCGACGTCGTCGTCATCAAGGGCAGCAAGAAGATCTTCTGGGTCAACAAGTTCGTGTCGAAGCTGGCGGCGGCCCTGCGCCCTGCGACGTGAATCCGGCGATATCGCGGCGCTGCAGAATATCTTCCACTGGTGGCCGGGCTGCCGTGCCGGACGGGTCCCTCGTCGCAGGCAACGATTCGCACCCGGCCCCGATCATGGTTAAAAGAGATTGGACTGGATTCGCGACAGAATCCGTGTTCGCGGTCTCGGTGAGGCGGCATAGGCGGGTTGAATGTTCTACTGGTTGATCGAGCTCACGAATACCTTTCCAAGCCTGTCCGTGTTTCGCGGGCTGCTCAACGTGTTCCGCTACATCACGTTCCGGACCGGCGGCGCCGTCGTCACCGGGGCGCTGTTCGTGTTCCTGTTCGGGCCCTGGATCATCGACCATCTCCGCTTGCGTCAGGGCAAGGGGCAGCCGATCCGCACCGACGGACCGCAATCGCATATCATCAGCAAGAAGGGCACGCCCACGATGGGCGGGCTGATGATCCTGTCCGGCCTCGTCGTGTCCACCGTGCTGTGGGCCAATCCGCTCAATCCCTATGTCTGGATCGTGCTGGCGGTGACGCTCGGCTTCGGCTTCGTCGGTTTCTATGACGACTATCTGAAGGTCACCAAGCAATCGCATTCAGGCTTCGCCGGCCGCCTCCGTTTGCTGATCGAAGCGGCGATCGCGCTGGTCGCCTGCTATGCGCTGGTTCGCCTGGGACGCGATCCGTCCTCGACCGGGCTTGCCATTCCGTTCTTCAAGGATCTCGTCTTCAAATTCGGCTGGATGTACGTCATCTTCGGCGCGTTCGTGATCGTCGGCGCCGGCAATGCCGTCAACCTGACCGACGGCCTCGACGGCCTCGCCATCGTCCCCGTGATGATCGCCTCCGCCAGCTTCGGCTTGATCGCCTATCTCGCCGGAAATGCCGTGTTCTCCGACTACCTGCAGATCCACTACGTCGCGGGCACCGGCGAGCTGGCCGTGCTGTGCGGCGCGGTGCTCGGCGCCGGCCTGGGCTTCCTCTGGTTCAATGCGCCGCCGGCCTCGATCTTCATGGGCGACACCGGCTCGCTGGCGCTCGGCGGCATGCTCGGCTCGATCGCGGTCGCGGTGAAGCACGAGATCGTGCTGGCAGTGATCGGCGGCCTGTTCGTGCTCGAAGCCGTGTCGGTGATCGTGCAGGTGGCCTCGTTCAAGCTGACGGGAAAACGCATCTTCAAGATGGCGCCGATCCACCATCATTTCGAGCAACTTGGCTGGACCGAGCCGCAGATCGTGATCCGGTTCTGGATCATCTCGGTGATGCTGGCGCTGGTCGGCCTGTCCACGTTGAAGCTGCGCTGATGATATCGTTTCAAGCCCACCGTCATTCCGGGGCGCGCGCAGCGCGAACCTGGAATCTCCAGATGCCGGATCACCGCTGCGCGGTGTCCGGAATGACAGAGTTCTCCACATGATCCCCGTCACCTCATTCGCCGGCAAGACTGTCGCCGTGTTCGGGCTCGGCGGCTCGGGGCTGGCCTCGTGCCACGCGTTGCGGGCCGGCGGCGCGGAAGTCATCGCGGCTGATGACGGTGCCGAGCGTATGACGGAGGCCGCAAGGGCCGGGTTCATTACCGCCGATCTCCGCACCGTCTCCTGGGCGAACTTCGCCGCCCTGGTGTTGGCGCCCGGCGTGCCGCTGACCCATCCCGTGCCGCATTGGAGCGTGCTCAAGGCGCGCGAGGCCGGCGTCGAGGTGATCGGCGACATCGAGCTGTTCTGCCGCGAGCGCCGGCGCCACGCACCGGATGCACCGTTCATCGCGATCACCGGCACCAACGGCAAGTCGACCACAACGGCGCTGATTGCGCATCTGATGCGCGTGGCCGGCTACGACACCCAGATGGGCGGCAATATCGGCACCGCGATCCTGTCGCTGGAGCCGCCGCGGATGGGCCGGGTCCACGTCATCGAAATGTCGTCCTACCAGATCGACCTGACGCCGTCGCTCGATCCGAGCGTCGGCATCCTGATCAATGTCAGCGAGGACCACATCGACCGCCACGGCACGATCGAGAACTACGCGGCGGTGAAGGAGCGGCTCGTTGCGGGCGTCCAAGCCAGGGGCACCGCGGTCGTCGGCGTCGACGATGGTTTTTCGCGCGCGACCGCCGACCGGCTGGACCAGGCCGGCAAGCGCGTCGTGCGCATCTCGGTGCGGAACCCGCTGGCCGACGGGATGTATGTCGAGCATGAAACGATCGTGCGCAGCGCGGGCGGGGCGCGCAGCGAGATCGCGCGGCTCGGCGGCATCGGCTCGCTGCGCGGCCAGCACAACGCCCAGAACGCGGCCTGCGCCGCGGCCGCCGCGCTTGCGATCGGCGTCAAGGAAGACGTGCTGCAGCAGGGGCTGCGCAGCTTTCCCGGCCTCGCCCATCGCATGGAGCAGGTCGGCCGCCGCGCCAACGTGCTTTTCGTCAACGATTCCAAAGGTACGAATGCGGACGCGACCGCGCACGCGCTGTCGTCGTTCGCCGACATCTTCTGGATCGCCGGCGGCAAGCCCAAGGCCGGCGGCATTACCAGCCTGTCCGGTTTCTTCCCGCGCATCCGCAAGGCCTATCTGATTGGCGAGGCGGCGGCGGAATTCGCCGGGACGCTGGGCGAGAAAGTGCCCCACACCATGTCAGGCACGCTCGAGGTTGCGGTGGCCCAGGCGGCCGCCGATGCCGCCGCTTCCGGACTGAAGGATGCAGTCGTCCTGCTATCTCCCGCCTGCGCCTCGTTCGACCAATTCCGCAACTTCGAGATCCGCGGCACCCGCTTCCGCGAGCTGGTGCAGACGCTGCCGGGCGTGACACCTGTGGTGTGACCGCTCTCGCGTCACCGTTAGCTGTCGTCCCGGCGAACGCCGGGACCCATACCCCCAGGACGCAATTTGAGGCACGCCGGCAATTGGCTCTTCGCCCATCGCGACGGCCGCGGCGTATGGATCCCGATCGGCGCCGCGACGCGCTTACGCGTCACGGCTTGTCCGGACGACAGCGGAGAGGTCCTTAACCCTTCGATAACCATCCTGGGCGCCAATGGGCTGATTCCTTCGGCTCAGGTGGTGGTCCGATGCTCTCCCGTGAAGAACGCAATCCGCTGTCCGATTGGTGGTGGACCGTCGACAAGCCGCTGCTCGGCTCGATCCTGGCGCTGATGCTGTGCGGGGTGATCCTGTCGCTGGCGGCGAGCCCGCCGGTGGCGACCCGGATCGGGCTCGATCCATTCCACTTCTTCAACCGCCACGTCCTGTTCCTGCTGCCGTCCTTCATCGTGCTGATCGGTGTCTCCTTCCTGTCGCCGCGGCAGATCCGGCGCAGCGCGCTGGTGGTGTTCACGATCGCCATCGTGCTGATCGTGCTGACGCTGGCGATCGGCCCGGAGGTGAAGGGCTCGCGCCGCTGGATCACGCTGGTCGGCGTCAACATCCAGGCGTCCGAGGCGGCGAAGCCGGCTTTCGTCGTCGTCTCCGCCTGGCTGTTCTCGGAGTCCGCGCGGCGGCCCGACATGCCAGCGACGACGATGGCGCTGGTGCTGCTGTTGATGCTGGTGTCGCTTCTGGTGATGGAGCCGGATTTCGGCCAGACCATGCTGATCCTGATGGTCTGGGGCTCGCTGTTCTTCATCGCCGGCATGCGCATGATCTGGGTCGCGGGCCTCGCCGGTGCCGCGGCCGCGGGCCTGTTCGGCGCCTATCTGCTGGTGCCGCACGTGGCGGGGCGCATCAAGCGCTTCATGAACCCGGCGTCGGGTGACACCTTCCAGGTCGACACCGCGATGGAGGCGTTCTCCAATGGCGGCTGGTTCGGCCTCGGGCCGGGCGAGGGCATCGCCAAGCGGAGTCTCCCGGACAGCCACACCGACTTCGTCTTTGCCGTCGCGGCCGAGGAGTTCGGCATCATCCTGTGCCTGGCGCTGGTCGCGCTGTTCGGCTTCATCGTGATCCGCACGCTGTCGCGCGCCTATGCCAGCGAGGACGGCTTCTCGCGCTTCGCAGCGTCGGGACTCGCGATCCTGTTCGGCATCCAGGCGGCCATCAACATCTCGGTCAATCTGCAGCTGATCCCGGCCAAGGGCATGACCTTGCCCTTCATCTCCTATGGCGGCTCGTCGATCGTGTCGCTCGCCTATGGTGTCGGCATGATGCTGGCGCTGACGCGGCAGCGGCCGCGGATCGAGATGGAGGCGACCGACGCGGCCGGCTCGCTGCGCAACTATGCGTGAGCCGCCTCGCTCGCAATGACGACACATTGGCTGTAAACAAGCGCGCATGACCTCAACTGCGCCCCTCATCCTGCTCGCGGCCGGCGGCACCGGCGGCCATCTGTTTCCTGCCGAAGCGCTCGGTGTCGAGCTGATCAGACGCGGCTATCGCGTCCGTCTCGTCACCGATGCGCGGGCGCTGCGCTACAGTGGCCTGTTCACCAAGGACATGATCGACGTGGTCCCGAGCGAGACGGTGCGCAGCCGCTCGCCGGTGGCGCTGGCGCGCACGGCGCTGCTGCTCGGCACCGGCACGGTTGCCGCCTTCAGCCTGATGCGCCGGCTGAAGCCTGCGGCGGTGATCGGCTTTGGCGGATATCCGACCGTGCCACCGCTGTTGGCAGCGCGGCTCGCCGGGGTGCCCAGCCTGATCCACGACGCCAATGCCGTGCTCGGCCGCGCCAATCGTTTTCTCTCCTCGCATGTGAAGGCGATCGCCACCTCGCTGCCCGGCGTACTCGACCGCGATCCCGCGCTGGCGGCCAAGACGACCACCGTCGGCACGCCGATGCGACCCGCGATCCTGGAAGCGGCGGCCGTGCCCTATGTTGCGCCGGAGACCGCAGGTCCGCTGCGGCTGCTGGTGGTCGGTGGCAGCCAGGGCGCCCGCGTGATGAGCGACGTCGTTCCTGGCGCGATCGAGCGGCTCGAGCCCGCCCTTTGGGGGCGGCTGGTGCTGACCCAGCAGGTCCGGCAGGAGGACATGGCGCGGGTGCGCGCGGTCTATGACCGGCTCAAGATCAATGCCGAGCTGCAGCCGTTCTTTACCGATCTGCCGGCGCGGCTTGCCGCCAACCATCTCGTGGTCTCGCGCTCCGGCGCCGGCACCGTGGCCGAGCTCGCCGCGATCGGCCGCCCTTCGATCCTGGTGCCGTTGCCCGGCGCCATCGACCAGGACCAGTTCGCCAATGCAGGCGTGCTGTCCGAGGCCAACGCCGCGATCCGGATCGTGCAGAGCGACTTCACGCCCGATCGACTGGCCTCGGAGATCTCGGCGCTCGCGGCCGAGCCTTCACGCCTTGCCGCCATGGCCCAGGCCGCGCGTGCGGCCGGCCGGCTCGATGCCGCGGAGCGGCTGGCCGATCTCGTCGTCAAGACCGCCACGCCTTGAGCGGAGCGCGCGCAGGCCTGTCATGACTGGACTGACAGAGTCGCAGCACGATCCGATGCGCCTGCGGCAGCATCCGTCGTTTGTCCCGGTCTTTGTCAGCTTCTGCGACCAGCTGGTCGCGCCGCTGCGCGGCCAGCGCCTGATGATCAAGCTGTTCGGGCAGCGCGCACCGACCGAGATCGCCGCGCATATCGTCATGATGCATGTGTCGGCCGGCGACGCCACCGAGCGTCCGACCCTGACGCGCCTGCAGGCGCGGCTGCCGGGGCCGCGGCAGACGGCGGTCTTCGTTGCGATGCTGCGCGGTCTGTCGCTGGTGAAGGTGGAGCGCGATCCCGACGATGCCCGCATCCGCTATTTGATTCCCGGGCCTGTCATCCTCGAAGGCCTGCGTGGTTGGCTCGCCCTCCACCTCGACTGCCATGCCCAGCTGACGCGAAGCGAGCGACTGAGTCCGCGTCTGCACAGCGACGACACGTTCTTCGCCGAGATGATCCGGCAATGCGCGACATGGCTGTGCCGCGCCAACCGGCCGCTGACGAGCTTTCCGGATCTCGCCTGGACCGATGAGCATGATAGCGGCATTCACCTCGCGCTGACGCTGGTCGCCCGCTCTGCGGCTGGCCAAGCCGCCGTCGACGTGTCGACCGCCGAGCTTGCGACCTCGCTCGGTGTGTCACGCTCGCATATCCGCAACCTGCTCACGGCGATGGAAGGGCGCGATCTGCTGCGCTTCGACGAGCGGCGCCAGCGGTTGTCGCTGACGCCGGATTTCGTGGACGCCGTCGAGGCCTGGTTCTGCCATCAGATCTGCTGGCTGGCGGCGGCCGGCGAGCGTGCCGGTCGCGCGCTGCTGTCGGCCGGCGTCAAAGCGTGACGACGCGGCCGGACTCGATGTCGTAGACGCCGCCGATGATCTTCACCTTGCCGTCGGCAACCATGCTGCTGACGATCGGCTTCGCCTTCGACAAACGCTGCACGTTATGGCGGACGTTCTCCTTCGTCGCCTCTGCCAGCAGATCCTGCGGCTTCCTGGCGATTGCAGCCTCGACCCCCGGCTTCAGCGCGTTCACCAGCTCCGGCAGATGACCCGGCAGCTTGGTGCCGTCCTTCAACACCTTAATGGTGGCGTCGACGGCTCCGCAGCCGCTATGGCCGAGCACGAGCACGAGCGGAATGCCGAGGAACTTCACGCCATATTCCAGGCTGGCCAAACCGTCGTCATTGACGAAATTGCCGGCGACGCGGACCACGAACAACTCGCCGGGAGCCTGATCGAACACCAGCTCCGGTGCGACGCGGGAATCGGCGCAGCTCACGATCGCCGCGATCGGATATTGCGCGGTGGCGCGCGCGGCGCGTCCGGCCGAGAAGTCCTTGTTGTCGAGATTGCCTGCGGCGTAACGGGCATTGCCGTCCATGATCCGCTTCAGGGCCTCGTCTGCGGAAATGGCGTTGGGCACGGGCTGCTTCGCATCCTTGTTGGCATCCTTGGCCCAGGCGGTGCCGGCGCCCAGCGTGGCTGCGGCCAGCAGGCCGGCGCCGCTCCCGAGCAGCCGGCGGCGGGAGAGAGCGGGAGATTTGGTTTCACACAGCGCGCACATCGTCAGGTCACTCCATCGGCATTGCACGCGGCGCGTGTGGCCGCGGCTGGACAAGCGCCATGCCACGGCAGTGCGCGGAGTGAACGCGCAAAAACTGCAGGTATCTGACTGCGCCCGTCCGGCCTGAGGTTGCACTTAATGAATTGTGAAAGAATCTCGGGGGCGAGGGCAGGCGGCACCCGGGATGTTGGGGGAGCGGAGCCGGAAAATCGGCCAAAATCAGGCGGTTGACCCTCGATTTGGCGATTTTTGCGGTCGAAGCGGCTTGTCCCGGTCGGCCATGTCTTGCAAGAAGGGCGGGTGATTCGCGGTCGCTCGCCCTCCGACGGGCGTGGCGGAGCCCCCTTTGAGACGAGATGCCCCATGAGACTGCCGCGCGAGATCGGACCCATCCACTTCGTCGGGATCGGCGGCATCGGCATGAGCGGCATCGCCGAGGTGCTGTGCAATCTCGGCTACACGGTGCAGGGCTCGGACGCCTCCGACAACGCCAACGTCGCACGCCTGCGCGAGAAGGGCATCACCGTCAGCGTCGGCCATAAGGCCGAGAACGTCGCAGGCGCCGACGTTGTCGTGGTCTCGACCGCGATCAAGCGCGACAATCCCGAGCTGATGGCGGCGCGTGCCCAGCGCATTCCCGTCGTGCGCCGTGCCGAGATGCTGGCCGAGCTGATGCGGCTGAAGAGCTGCGTCGCCATCGCCGGCACCCACGGCAAGACCACGACCACCTCGATGGTCGCGGCGCTGCTCGATGCCGGTGGGCTTGATCCGACCGTCATCAATGGCGGCATCATCAATGCCTACGGCACCAATGCGCGGCTCGGCGGCGGCGAATGGATGGTGGTGGAAGCCGACGAGAGCGACGGCACGTTCCTGAAGCTGCCGGCCGATGTCGCGATCGTCACCAATGTCGATCCCGAGCATCTCGATCATTTCAAGACCTTCGACGCCGTGCAGGACGCGTTCCGCGCCTTCGTCGAGAACGTGCCGTTCTACGGCTTCGCCGTGATGTGCATCGATCATCCCGTGGTGCAGGCCTTGGTCGGCAAGATCGAGGACCGCCGCATCATCACTTATGGCGTGAACCCGCAGGCCGACGTCCGGCTGGTCGATCTGACGCCGACGGGCGGCGGCTCGTCGTTCAAGGTCGTGTTCCGCGACCGCAAGAGCGGCGCGACGCACGAGATTGCCGACATCGTCCTGCCGATGCCGGGCCGGCACAATGCCTCGAACGCGACGGCGGCGATCGCCGTGGCCCGTGAACTCGGCCTGTCCGATGACGCCATCCGCAAGGCGATCGCCGGCTTCGGTGGCGTCAAGCGCCGCTTCACCCGTACCGGCGAGTGGAATGGCGTGACTGTGATCGACGACTATGGCCATCACCCCGTCGAGATCGCCGCCGTGCTGAAGGCGGCGCGCGAATCCACCAACGGCAAGGTCGTCGCCGTGGTGCAGCCGCATCGCTACACCCGGCTGCAGTCGCTGTTCGAGGAGTTCTGCACCTGCTTCAACGACGCCGACGCCGTCGTCGTGGCCGATGTCTATCCCGCCGGTGAAGCGCCGATCGAGGGCATCGACCGCGATCACTTCGTGCTCGGCCTGCGCGCCCACGGTCATCGCGACGTGCTGCCGCTGCCGAAGGCCGCCGACCTCGCCGGCATCGTCAAGGATCTCGCCAAGCCGGGCGACCTCGTCGTCTGCCTCGGCGCCGGCAACATCACGCAATGGGCCTACGCGCTGCCGAACGAGCTGAAGGCGCTGGGGTAGGGCGGTGAGCTTTCCCGACATCACGCCCGAGCTCAGAGCCGCGATGCCCGAATTGCGCGGGCGTCTGCTCGCCAATGAGAGCCTCGCGCCGCTCACCTGGTTTCGCGTCGGCGGACCGGCGCAGGTGCTATTCACGCCAGCCGATGCTGACGACCTCGCCTACTTTCTGAAGCATCTCGCCGCTGATCTGCCGGTCTCCGTCATCGGCGTCGGCTCCAACATGATCGTGCGCGACGGCGGCGTGCCGGGCGTGGTGATCCGGCTGGCGCCGCGCGCGTTCGGCGAGGTCAAGGCGGAGGGCGACATCGTTGCGGCCGGCACCGCGGCGCTCGACAAGCGGGTCGCCGAGGTTGCCGCTTCAGCCAATCTCGCCGGTCTGGAATTCCTGTTCGGCATCCCCGGCACCATCGGTGGCGCGCTGCGGATGAATGCCGGCGCCAATGGGGGCGAGACCAAGGATGTCCTGGTCGAAGCGACCGCGATCGACCGTCACGGCGAGACGCATCGCTTCACCAATGCCGGCATGAAGTTCACCTACCGTGCGAGCGGCACCGATCCCTCACTGATCTTCACGGCGGCGCGCTTCCGCGGCACGCCGTCCGCGCCTGACGCGATCCGCGCGCGCATGGCCGAGGTGCAGGCGCATCGCGAGACGGCGCAGCCGATCCGCGAGAAAACCGGCGGCTCCACTTTCAAGAATCCGCCGGGACATTCGGCCTGGAAGCTCGTCGATGCCGCCGGCTGTCGCGGCCTCCAGCTCGGCGGAGCCCAGGTCTCGGAGATGCACTGCAACTTCCTGATCAACACCGGCAGCGCGACCGCCGACGACATCGAGACGCTCGGTGAGACCGTCCGCGAGCGCGTCAAGGCGACTTCGGGCATCGAGCTGCAGTGGGAAATCAAGCGGATTGGACTCAAGGCGAGCTGAACGGCCCGCCTGTTGACGCAACTTCCGTATCGTCGCGACCGCGTTTTGAGATCAACCGGGAAGCCATTGATGCGCACCACGATTTTATTCGGCGGCTCCAACAAGGAACGCCTCGTCTCGGTCGCCAGCGCCAAGGCGCTGCATGCGGCGCTGCTGGAAGCGGACCTGTGGTTCTGGGAGGCCGACGACACGGTGCATCAGGCGAGCGGCGAGGCGCTGACCGCTCACGCCAAGCCGTTCGAGGAGCCGTTCACGGCCGACGGCGCGAGGATCGGAACGCTGACCGAAGCGCTCGATCGAGCCCGCGCGGAACAGCGACTCCTGGTGCTCGGACTTCATGGCGGACGCGCCGAGAACGGCGAGCTTCAACTGATGTGCGAGCTTCGCGGCGTGCCGTTCACCGGCTCGAGCTCAGCGTCCTCACATCTTGCCTTCGACAAGGTGGCGGCCAAGCGCTTCGCCGTGCTCGGCGGCGTGACGGTGGCTGAGGGCGTCGCGCTGGAGGATGCCGAGGCTGCGCTCGCCCGCTACGGGCGGCTGATCGCCAAGCCGGTGAAGGATGGATCGAGCTTCGGGCTGATCTTCGTCAACGCCAGGCAGGACCTCGTCGCCGTCAAGGCGGCGGCTGCAACCGAGGAGTATCTGATCGAGCCCTTCGTCACCGGCACCGAGGCGACCTGTGGCGTGCTCGAACAGGCCGATGGCGCGCTGATCGCGCTGCCGCCGATCGAGATCCTTCCCGCCGATGGCGCCTTCAACTATTTCGCGAAGTACCTCGCGACGGCGACGAAGGAGATCTGTCCCGGGCGGTTCAGCCCGGAGGTGACGGCCGCGCTGCAGACCGAAGCGGTCAAGGCGCATCGTGCGCTGTCCTGCGGCGGCTATTCGCGCACCGATTTCATTGTCTCGGCCAATGGCCCTGTTTATCTCGAGACGAACACCCTGCCGGGGCTGACCGCCGCCTCCCTGTATCCGAAGGCTTTGAAGGCTGAAGGCATCGCCTTCGTCGATTTTCTGCAGCAGCAGATCGCCTTGGCCGAACGCCGCGTCCGAAGATAGGGCGTTCGATACGCGCACCGGAGGAACCCGGCCCGGCGTCCCCCGGTGGTTCCTGTAATCGGTAAAATGCTTAAGAATCCTGGGCAAGGTCCTCATAAATCGGAGAAAAAAATCGTCTCCCCGGACCGATTTTACTTTTTGTTTACCAGGACGTCCGAAGGTTAACGCTGGCGCTTCAGTGGTGCTCGGCTGCCGGGTCGAGCTGTCGTGACGATGCGCATCGCGATCGTCACCAGTATCGGCCGGCCGGGACCGTGGGCGTGGGTCCGCGAGTATTGCGGGCGCAACAGTTGATGAGCTCGTGCAATGGATGGTGCAGGACGCCTCGCTCGATCGCAGAGGCCTCAAGCTGACCTCAAAGCCGCTGCCCTTGGCGCGGTGATCCTGCTGCGCGAGTATGTCTCAGCCCGTCTTCCGCGCGTCAGGCTGCCGCGGCGACAGACGAAGCCGCAGCACGGCAGGCGGCCGCCGCGCGGGGATCGTGCGCAGGTGCCGGGCGCGCTGGCGCCGATGGTCGAGCGCGAGGCGCCGCCGCGCATCGTCGCGTTCGTCGAGCGCTATCTGCCGCGCCGGCTCGGCACCATTGCCACGGTGGCCCTGCTGTTCGGCAGCGTCTGGCTCGGCATCGTCAAGGGCGGCCACGCCCAGGATGTCAGCGCGGCTCTCTCC
Organism: Bradyrhizobium sp. SZCCHNS2022; assembly: GCF_032377575.1. Classification (NCBI taxonomy): domain Bacteria; kingdom Pseudomonadati; phylum Pseudomonadota; class Alphaproteobacteria; order Hyphomicrobiales; family Nitrobacteraceae; genus Bradyrhizobium; species Bradyrhizobium sp. SZCCHNS2022. The sequence goes on from NZ_JAUHHZ010000001.1 coordinate 7,544,476, forward strand.
GACACCCGTAACGCCCTGGCCAATGCGGCCGGCTTCCGCATCACGGCGGTTGCGATCAATGGCCGCAAGCAGCTCACGCAGGACGAGGTGCTCGCGGTCGGCGGCGTCTCCGGCCGCTCCTCGCTGTTGTTCCTCGATGCCGCCGCGGTCCGCGACAGGCTCAAGGCCAATCCCTGGATTGCGGAAGCAACCGTGCAGAAGTTCTTCCCGAACCAGCTGCAGATCGACATCGTCGAGCGCAAGGCGTTCGCGCTGTGGCAGCAGGACGGCCGCCTCTCGGTGATCGCCGACGATGGCGCCGTGCTCGAACAATATGTGTCGCGCCGCTTCCTGACCCTGCCGCTCGTGGTCGGCAAGGGCGCCGAGAGCCGTGCGCGTGATTTCCTGGCGCTGCTCGCGCGCTATCCGCAGGTCCGCGCCGTGACCAAGGCTGCGGTGTTCGTCGGCGAGCGCCGCTGGAACCTGCGCACCAAGGACGGCCTCGACATCCGCCTGCCCGAATACGACGTCGGCAACGCGCTCGCCACCCTGAGCCAGCTCGATCAGGAGGACAAGCTGTTCTCGCGCGACATCGTCGCCATCGACATGCGCCTTCCGGATCGGCTGACGGTGCAGCTCTCCGAAGATGCGGGCAAGGCGCGCGACGAGCTGTTCAAGGACAAGAAGTCCAAGAAGAAAGCCGGTGACGCATGACCGGCTTCGATCGCCAGACTCCGAAGACGCGCCCGATGGGCCAGAAGCGCACGGCGCTGGTCGCCTCGCTCGATGTCGGCACCAGCAAGATCGCCTGCATGATCGCGCGATTGAAGCCGGCGCCACCGAGCGACGCGCTGCGTGGCCGCACCCATGCCGTCGAGCTGATCGGCTACAGCCAGATCCAGTCGCGCGGCGTCAAGGCCGGCGCCGTGGTCGATCCGGTCGAATGCGAGCAGGCCGTCCGGCAGGCGGTCGCGCTGGCCGAGCGCATGGCCAAGGTGCGGGTCGAGTCCGTGCTGTTGCCGGTCGCCGGCGGCCGCGTGATGGGTCATCTGATCGAGGCCACGTCGGATATCCGCGGCGCTGCCGTGACCCAGGCCGATGTCAGCCGCGTGACCTCGACCGGGATGCACCATGCGACGGGCGAGGGCCGGGCGGTGCTGCATGCCCTGCCGGTCGGCTACACCCTCGACGGCGTGAAGGGCATCCGCGACCCCCGCGGCATGCTGGCGCGGCAGTTCGGCGTCGACATGAACGTCGTCACGACCGACGCCACCGTGGCCAAGAACCTGATGCTCGTGGTCGAGCGCTGCCATCTCAACGTCGAGGCGATGGCGGCGAGCCCGTATGTTGCCGGGTTGTCGGTGCTGACCGACGACGAGGCGGATCTCGGTGCGGCCGTGGTCGAGATGGGCGCGGGCACCACGACGATCGCGTTCTATTCCGGCGGCCGCTTCGTCCATGCCTCCGGATTTGCGCTGGGCGGGCATCACGTGACCATGGATCTTGCGCGCGGACTATCAGCGTGCATTGCAGATGCCGAGCGAATCAAGACGTTATATGGCACGGTGCTGACTGGCGGGTCCGACGCGCGTGAGTTGATGTCTGTTCCGACGGCGGGTGACAACGAGCGGGATGTTCCGCAGATCGTGTCCCGCGCCACCATCGCGAACATCGTCAGGCACCGCGCAGAGGAGATTTTTGAAATGGTCCGCGACCGGCTGAAGGATTCGCCCTTTGCGGCAGAACCCAAGGCGCGCGTCGTCCTCAGCGGAGGCGCCTCCCAGCTGACGGGGCTGGTCGAGCTTGCGACGCGGATCCTGGATCGGCCGGTCCGGGTCGGGCGTCCGCTCGGCTTTGGCCGCCTTCCCAACGAGGCCAAGAACGCTGCCTTCGCGGTCCCCACCGGGCTCCTGGTCTATCCGCAATACGCGCATCTCGAACATGTTGAACCGCGGCATACGCGGCAGGTCGGGACAGGAACCGACGGCTATTTCGGAAAGGTCGGACGATGGCTACGCGAGGGCTTCTGATGACCGCTATCCGCCCCAACCGATTTTCACCAACACCACCCACGGCCGGCGGCCGGGGCGAACCCACGCGCGCGTGATCGAGAGGCAATCATGGCACTCACTATTACACCTCCTGATATCCACGAGCTGAAGCCCCGGATCACCGTGTTCGGCGTCGGCGGCGCGGGCGGCAACGCCGTCAACAACATGATCACGGCCGGCCTGCAGGGTGTCGACTTCGTCGTCGCCAACACCGACGCGCAGGCGCTGACCATGTCCAAGGCGCAGCGCATCATCCAGATGGGCACGCAGGTGACGCAAGGGTTGGGCGCCGGCTCGCAGCCGGACGTCGGCGCTGCCGCCGCGCAGGAGGTGATCGACGAGATCCGCGATCATCTCTCGGGTGCCAACATGGTGTTCGTGACCGCCGGCATGGGCGGCGGAACCGGCACGGGTGCGGCTCCCGTCATCGCCAAGACGGCGCGCGAGATGAACATCCTGACGGTCGGTGTCGTCACCAAGCCGTTCCACTTCGAAGGCGCGCGCCGCATGCGCACCGCGGAGTCGGGTATCTCGGAGCTGCACAAGGTCGTCGACACGCTCCTGATCATCCCCAACCAGAACCTGTTCCGGGTCGCCAACGAGAAGACGACCTTTGCCGACGCCTTCGCGATGGCCGACCAGGTGCTGTATTCGGGCGTCGCCTGCATCACCGACCTGATGGTCAAGGAAGGCCTGATCAACCTCGACTTCGCCGACGTCCGCGCTGTCATGCGTGAGATGGGCAAGGCGATGATGGGCACCGGCGAAGCGTCGGGCGAGAAGCGCGCGTTGACCGCGGCGGAAGCTGCGATCGCCAACCCGCTGATCGACGATTCCTCGATGAAGGGCGCCCGTGGCCTGCTGATCTCGATCACCGGCGGCAAGGACCTCACGCTGTTCGAGGTCGACGAAGCCGCGACCCGCATCCGCGAGGAAGTCGACCAGGACGCCAACATCATCGTCGGCGCCACCTTCGACGAATCGCTCGACGGCCTGATCCGCGTCTCCGTCGTTGCCACCGGCATCGAGCAGGCGCAGTTCAACCGCGGCGTCGCGACGACTGCACAGCCGGCGGCGGCTGTCGCTCCGATTGCCGCCGCCCCGACCGCTCATGCGGGTCTTCCTGAAAGCCGCCTCGCCGACCTGACGGCGCGCCTGCGCGCCGACAATCAGCGGCTGGCGGAACGCGCCGCCAAGCTCGAGCAGCAGGCGTCGCAGGCTCCGGCCGTCGCCACGTCCGCGCCCGCGCCGATGGCTCCGGCGCCGCGGCCGGCTCCGAATCTCGAGCGCGACACGCTGGCCGCCGTCGCCGCCGCGATGGCGAGCGAGCCGGCGCCGGTCGCTGCTCCCGTGCAGCCGGCCTCCTACGGTGACGTGACCGTTCGCCCGATCGCGCAGAAGCCGTCGCTGTTCCCCGAGCCGGAGGCGCAGCGCACCGCGCCGGTGGAACCGGCGGCGCCGCCGGAGACCTTCATTCCGCAGGCGGCCGAGCGGGTTCCAGTCCGCGCCCAGCGTATGCCGAAGTTCGAAGATCTGCCGATGCCGGCTCAGGCCGAGATCCGGCAGGCGAGGGGAGACGAGGGCGAGGAGCATCCGCAGAAGACCCGGATGTCTCTGCTGCAGCGTCTCGCCAATGTCGGCCTCGGCCGGCGCGAAGAGGATGGCGAGCAGCCGATCTCAGCGCGCAACGTCGCTCCGGCCATGCCGCAGATGCCGCCGCTGCCGGAACGCAAGCCGCAGCGGAGCGTTAGCCAGCAGGTCGCGAGTCACGAATCGCCGGTCTCGGAATATGCGCGCCGTCCCGCTCCGCAGGGTTTGGACGTCCATGGCCGTCCCGCGCCTGTGGCCCCCGCGCCACAGGGCGACGACCATTTGGATATCCCGGCCTTCCTGCGCCGGCAGGCAACCTGAGAATTGTTACAGCCCCGATGGCGCTGAACAGGCCCGGCTCGCGAGAGCCGGGCCTTTTTGATGGGCTGCCGGGAGGCTCGAGTTGTGGTTCAACTAACTGATTTTAAATGATTAATTATTCTTTCGGTGCTTGGATGCGGAACCAGGAGGGTTAAGGCCACGTTCCAGTTTGGTTAAGGGTTGGCGCGAATACGGCAGAGATGGGGTAACAATCCGTAAAGAAGCGTGAGTTGGCGCTCTTTGGGGGGCTCGTTAAGTTCTGCCGTGACTTGGGGATGCCTGAAGATGAGTCGGTTCGCGAGGGGCGGCCGGTACGTTTCAGGCGGGGTCTTGGGCGATCGTCGATGAAATTCAGCCGGCAAACAACGCTTCGTTCGCAAGCCACCGTCACCGGTGTAGGCGTCCACTCCGGCGCGCCTGCCAGCCTGACGATCGGGCCGGCGCCGATCGATACCGGAATCGTGTTCCTTCGGACGGGACTGGATGGCGCCGACCGTGAGGTCCAGGCCGCTTTCGGTTCGGTGATCGCCACCGAGCTCGCGACCGTCCTGGGTGACCGCCAGGGTCCGCTGGTCTCCACTGCCGAGCATATTCTGGCCGCGCTGCGCGGCATGGGTGTCGACAACGCTTTGATTGAGGTCGACGGTCCCGAAGTTCCGATCATGGACGGCAGCGCTGCCCCGTTCGTGGCTGCGATCGACCAGGCCGGCATCATCAACCAGTCCGCTCCCCGCCGCTACATCCAGATCCTCAAGCCCGTTCAGGTGACCATGGGGTCCTCGATGGGTGAGCTGCGTCCTTACAATGCGGGCTTCCGAGTCGAGGTCGAGGTCGACTTCTCGAACGCCGTGATCGGCCGTCAGGCCTGCCATTTCGAGCTCAATCCTGAGCGCTTCCGCCGCGAGATCGCACGCGCCCGCACCTTCGGCTTCATGAGCGACGTGTCGCGGCTGTGGAATGCCGGCTTCGCGCTCGGCTCGTCGTTCGACAACACGCTGGTGTTCGACGAGGAGCGCCTGCTCAATCCGGAAGGTCTCCGCTACGCCGACGAATGCGCCCGCCACAAGGTGCTGGACGCGATCGGCGATCTGGCCCTGGCCGGCCTGCCGATGCTCGGCACCTACCGGTCGGTCCGTGGCGGCCACAAGCTGAACCACGCCGTGCTCACCGCTCTGATGGCCGATCGGACCGCGTGGCGGCTGGTCGAGGGCGAGACGGTGCGTCGTCCGCGCGCGGCGACCGAGGCGGTCGGCGGCATGGTCGGTGGCATGATCGCCCCGGCCTTCGGCCCGGACGTGTCCTGAGTTCATTTAGCCTGAACCAGCCGCGAGCTCGGCTGATCGCGCCGCGGCGAGGCGGATCGCTGCGGGTTCTGCGCGACGTCCCTTTCTCCACGAGTATTTCGTTAAGGAATGTTGCCGGCGGCCTGTGCACGGCCAGCAGCCGGTCGCTTGTAGCTGGTTTCCACCGCCTTTTCCGGAGGTAACCACGATGCGAGGCCGCAGCCTCGGTCTTGCCTTAATCCGGACGGATTGGCTGCCTATGCGGTTGGTTGACGAAGTGTTTTCGGTTAGAGAGGCGGTGGCAGCGTGATGCGCGCCACGAGCGGGGCTCTTCCTTCGCGGTCATGAGACGATGGTCATGGTCCGCGGCGTAGATCAGATCACAGGCATCGGGTTCCAAAGAAGCATGTCGATACAGCGTCTCACGCGCGAACTCCGTTCCCACGCAAGCCCCGCCGGCAGCCGTTTGCGGCTTGCCGCGTCGCTGGCCCTGCTGGCGCTTCCGCTGGCCGGTTGCGGCACCGGCGGTCTCTGGGACAAGTTCATGGCCAAGGACGACACCTTCGTCGATGAGCCTGCGGACAAGCTCTATAATGAGGGCTTGTTCCTGATGAACGAGAAGAAGGACGTCAAAGGCGCGACCAAGAAGTTCGAGGAGGTCGACCGCCAGCATCCTTATTCCGACTGGGCCCGCAAATCGCTGCTGATGTCGGCCTACGCGTCGTATCAGGCCGGCGACTACGATGGCTGCATTGGCGCGGCGACGCGCTACGTCACCTTGCATCCCGGCAGCCCTGATGCGGCCTATGCGCAGTATTTGATCGCGGCCTCGCATTACGACCAGATCCCGGACATCAGCCGTGATCAAGGGCGGACCGAAAAGGCCATCGCCGCCCTCGAAGAGGTGGTGCGCAAATATCCGACCTCCGAATACGCCACCAACGCCAAGACCAAGATGGAGGGCGCCCGCGACCAGCTCGCCGGCAAGGAGATGGACGTCGGCCGCTACTACATGCAGAAGCGCGACTACACCGCCGCCATCAATCGGTTCAAGACGGTGGTCACGCAGTACCAGACCACCCGCCATGTCGAGGAAGCCCTGTTCCGCCTGACCGAGGCCTACATGACGATCGGCATCGTCGGCGAGGCGCAGACCGCCGCCGCCGTGCTCGGGCACAATTTCCCGGACAGCAAGTGGTACAAGGACGCCTATAATCTGGTGAAGTCGGGCGGCGTCGAGCCCGAGGAGAACAAGGGCTCCTATATCTCCCGGGCCTTCAAGAAACTCGGACTGGGCTGAGCGGACGTCTGATCGCTCGATCTGATCCGTCTTTGTTCTCAATTCTTGTTTTGTTCTCTTTTTTCTGCTAGTGTCGAGTCGTTCGCTCAGGGGCTTTCCGCCCCCTTACGAAGGACTCTGGCTCCATGCTGGCGCGACTGTCGATCCGTGACATCGTCCTGATCGAACGACTCGATCTCGAGTTTTCCCATGGGCTTGCGGTGCTGACCGGCGAGACCGGCGCCGGCAAGTCGATCCTCCTCGATGCATTCGCGCTCGCCCTCGGCGGCCGCGGCGATGCCAGCCTGGTGCGGCATGGCGCCGATCAGGGCCAGGTCACGGCCGTATTCGAGATCGGCAAGGATCATCCGGCGGCCCGGATTTTGGCCGCCAACGGTCTGGACGCGGATGGTGAGATGATCCTGCGCCGCGTCCAATATGGCGATGGCCGCACCCGGGCCTTCATCAACGACCAGTCGGTGAGTGTGCAGACCTTGAAGGCGATCGGGGCCACCCTGGTCGAGATTCATGGCCAGCACGACGAGCGCGCGCTGGTCGATGCTGCCACCCATCGCCGGTTGCTGGATGCCTTCGCGGGCCTGGAGAAGGATGTCGCCGGGGTCGAGTCGCTCTGGGCAGCCCGCCGCACCGCGGTCACGGCGCTCGATCAGCATCGCGCGGGCATGGAGCGCGCCGCCCGCGAGGCCGACTATCTGCGGCACGCCTCGGACGAATTGAAGAAGCTGGCGCCGAAGGAGGGCGAGGAGACACAGCTCGCCGCCCGGCGCACGGCCATGATGCAGGGTGAGAAGATTGCCGGCGATCTGCGCGATGCCCAGGACGCTGTCAGCGGAAACCAGTCGCCGATTGCGGCGCTCGCGGCCGCGGTGCGTCGGCTGGAGCGACGCGCCGTCAGCTCGCCGGCTTTGGTCGATCCGGCGGTGAAGGCGATGGATGCCGCGATCAACGCGCTGGAGGAGGCTGATCAGCATCTGACCGCGGCGCTCGCGGCGACCGATTTCGATCCGCTGGAGCTGGAGCGCATCGAGGAGCGGCTGTTCGCGCTGCGCGCCGCCGCGCGCAAATATTCCACGCCGGTCGACGGTCTGGCGGCGCTCGCCGCCAAATACGCCGCCGATGTCGTGCTGATCGACGCCGGCGCCGAGCAACTCAAGAAGCTCGAAGCCGCGGCGGCTGCGGCAGACGGGCGCTATGCGGCGGCTGCCGCCAAGCTCTCCGCGGCGCGTATCAAATCCGCAGAGAAGCTGAACCGTGCGGTTCATGCCGAACTGGGTCCGCTGAAGCTGGAACGCGCCAAGTTCATGACCCAGGTCGACAGCGATGCGGACGCGCCGGGACCGGAAGGAATCGACCGCGTCGAGTTCTGGGTCCAGACCAACCCGGGCACCCGGCCGGGCCCGATGATGAAGGTCGCCTCCGGCGGCGAGCTGTCGCGGTTCCTGCTGGCGCTCAAGGTCGTGCTGTCCGATCGCGGTTCGGCGCCCACGCTGGTGTTCGACGAGATCGATACCGGCGTCGGTGGTGCGGTCGCCGACGCCATCGGTGCCCGGCTGGCGCGGCTCGCACATGGCGTCCAGGTGATGGCCGTCACCCATGCGCCGCAGGTCGCGGCGCGGGCGGACCAGCATCTCCTGATCTCCAAGGACGCGCTCGACCGTGGAAAGCGCGTCGTCACCCGGGTCAACACGCTCGCCACCCTGCACCGCCGCGAGGAGATTGCCCGCATGCTGGCCGGCGCCGAAGTCACCGCCGAAGCCCGCGCCGCCGCCGACCGGCTGCTTGAGGCAGCGGCGGCGTAGCAATTGTAGCGGAACGCGGTTAGGCCGCCTTGGAAGCTTGCAGTCGTTTGACGCCGTCATTCCGGGGCGGTCCGAAGGACCGAACCCGGAATCTCGAGATTCCGGGTTCAAGGCCTGCGGCCTTGCCCCGGAATGACGTCAGACACAAATCGAATCGTACAGGTCGCTCCACCCCGGATTGTCTTTCTCGATTAAGTGCACCTTCCACGCCCGCTTCCATTGCTTCAGCTCCTTCTCGCGGGTAATCGCGGAAATCGGATCGTCGTAGACCTCGAACCAGACGAGGCGCGTGATATTGTACTTGAAGGTGAATCCAGGTACCGCCTTCAATCGATGTTCATAGACTCGTCGAACCAGATCGTTGGTCACCCCGACGTAGATCGCGCCATCCTTTCGGCTCGCGAGGATGTAGACGTAATAGCTCATGGTCGACCTTCGGAGGAGCTCGGGACAGGACCATCCCTGGTCGCGCGCAGAGCCTGTCGGCTCGGACTAACGAGCAGATGATACAAAGCATGCCCAAGACAGCCAAATCCAAGCAGCCCGTCGACGTCGCCGACCTCACCAAGGCGCAGGCCAAGGTGGAGTGGAAGCGGCTGGCGCTGGAGCTGGAGACCCACGACAGGCTCTATTTCCAGGACGACGCTCCGAAGATCTCGGACGCTGCCTATGACGAGCTGCGCCGCCGCTTCAACGCCATCGAGGCACGCTTCCCCGAGCTGGTCAGCAGCGAATCTCCATCGCAGAAGGTCGGTGCTGCGCCGTCCGGCCGCTTCAAGAAGGTGCGGCACGCCGTGCCGATGCTGTCACTCGACAATGCCTTTGCCGAGGAGGACGTGCGCGACTTCGCAAGCCGCATCGCACGGTTCCTCAAGCTTGCGGACGATGACCGGATTGATTTCTCCGCCGAGCCGAAGATCGACGGGCTGTCGATGTCTCTGCGCTACGAAGGCGGCGAGCTGGTCACGGCAGCCACGCGCGGCGACGGCGCCGAGGGCGAGGACGTCACCGCCAACATCCGAACACTGAAGGACGTGCCGCACAGGCTGCACGGCCACGACCTGCCTGACGTCTGCGAGGTGCGCGGCGAGGTCTACATGACCAAGCAGGCGTTCCTGGCGCTGAACGAGCGCCAGAAGGAAGCGGGCGACACGATCTTTGCCAATCCGCGCAACTCGGCCGCCGGCTCGCTGCGGCAGAAGGATCCGACCATCACGGCCTTGCGTCCCCTCGGCTTCTTCGCCTATGCCTGGGGCGAGATGAGCGCGATGCCGGCGGAGACGCAGAGCGGCATGATCAAATGGTTCGAGCGTTGCGGCTTCACCACCAACCCGCTGACAAGGCTCTGCCACTCGGTCGAGGAGCTGATCGCATTTCATCGCTCCATCGAGGAGCAGCGCTCCGAGCTCGACTACGACATCGACGGCGTCGTCTACAAGGTCGACCGTATCGACTGGCAGGAGCGGCTCGGCTTCGTGTCGCGCACGCCGCGCTGGGGCATCGCGCACAAATTCCCGGCCGAGCGCGCCATGACCGTGCTCAAGGACATCGAGATTCAGGTCGGCCGCACCGGCTCGTTCACGCCGGTCGGCAAGCTGGAGCCGGTCGGCGTCGGCGGGGTCATCGTGCAGAACGTCACCCTGCACAATGAGGACTACATCAAGGGCATCGGCAACAAGGGCGAGGTTCTGCGCGAGGGCCGCGACATCCGCATCGGTGACACCGTCGTGATCCAGCGTGCCGGCGACGTCATCCCGCAGGTGGTCGACGTGCTCGTCGACAAGCGCCCTGCCGACGCCGAGGAATTCCACTTCCCAAGAAGGTGCCCGTGCCCGCTGCACACCGATGTCGTGCGCGAGGAGATTGCGACCGGCGAGGAAGGCTCGCGGGCGCGCTGCACCGGCGAGTTCGCCTGTCCCTATCAGAAGATCGAGCATCTCAAGCTGTTCGCTTCGCGCCGCGCCTTCGACATCGACGGGCTCGGCGAGAAGCAGATCCAGTTCTTCTTCGACGAGGGCTGGGTGAAGGAGCCGGCGGACATCTTCACGCTGCAGAAGCGCAACGCCAAGCTCAAGCTGGAGGAGGTCGAGGGCTACGGCGAGACCTCCGTGCGCAACCTGTTCAACGCCATCGATGCGCGGCGCGAGATCGCGCTGGAGCGCTTCATCTTTGCGCTGGGCATGCGCCATGTCGGCGAGACCACGGCGCTGGCGCTGGCGCGCGGCTATGGCTCCTGGGAGGCCTTTCACGAGGCGTGCCTCAAGGTGGCCGCAGGCGATGAGGAGGCGATCGCCGAGATGGATGCGCTCGATCAGATCGGCGATACCGTGATCAAGAGCGTTGCCGCTTATTTCGCTGAGGACCACAACCGCGGCATCGTCGAGCGGCTAACGAAAGAGGTGAAGATTCTCGACGCGGAGAAGCCGAAAAGCAATTCGCCTGTCGCAGGCAAGACCGTTGTGTTTACGGGCACTCTAGAAAAGATGACACGCGACGAGGCCAAGGCCACGGCCGAGCGGCTCGGCGCAAAGGCAGCGGGCTCAGTGTCGAAGAAAACGGATTACGTCGTCGCAGGGCCAGGCGCGGGTTCCAACCTAAAGAAGGCGCAGCAGCACGGCGTCCAGGTACTGACCGAGGACGAGTGGCTGCAGCTGATCGGGGAGTAGCTGCATCGCGCTGCCAGCGGTCGCAGATGATGTCCGAGACACTTACAGCTGTCATCATCCGCGAAGGCGGATGATCCAGTATCCCAGAGGCCGCAGTGGTCATCCCGAGGCGGCTCGGCGTATTGGATGCCCCGCCTGCGCGGGGCATGACACCGCTTGTTTGCGATGCTGTGCCGGCCGCATCACCTGCCCGGGTATGGGTATGGTCTCGCGGCGCGTCTGGGGAGGACACTCATGTCCACGATCTCGCCGCCCCGTCACATCACCCCAGCCTCATCCTCTTCCGCAGCTTCGATCAGCTCCTTGGTCACCGTCACCGACGTGCGCGGGACCAGGAAGATCATGCTGGCGGCGCAGGCGAGCGAGAGCATGAGGATCGCAGAGGTCAGCGGCAGCGTGCTCGCATAGTGGCCGCCAAGATAAGCGCCGAGTTGCGACGTCAGCGCGCCGACGCCCATCTGCAGGAAGCCCATGGCGCCTGAGGCGGTCCCCGCAGCCCCCGGCCGCACGCTGATCGCGCCTGCGGCGGAGTTGGCCATCACCGCGGCATTGGCGAACATGATCAGCATCTGCGTGCCGAACAACACGGACGGGACCTGGTTGAAGCCGAAGATGCTCCAGGTGAAGTTCAGCGCCGCGCCCGTGAGCTGCAATCCCAGTCCGAACCAGATCAGCCGATCGAGGGAGTGGCGCGGCGCATAGCGCACGCAGAAAAGGTTTCCAACAAAGTAAGCAAAACCAGTCGTCGCGAACCACGCGCCATATTCGGCCGAGGAGCGGCCCATCTGCATCTCGACGACGTAGGGGCCGCCGCCGGCGAAGGCGAAGATGATCTGCGACGCCATCACCTGGCACAGCATGTAGCCGAGGAAGGCGCGGCTCTTGACGAGAACGGCAACGTCGCGGCGGAAGCTCGCGCCGTCGACACGGGCAGGGCGGGTCTCGGGCAGCGCGAGGGTCACTGCGATCGCAATCCCGATCGACAGGGCCGCGACCACGTAGAAGATGGCATGCCAGCCGAACGCGATTTCGATCAGGCCGCCGGTCAGCGGCGACAGCATCTGCGCGATCATCATCACTGCGACGACGAGGCTGATCATCGCGCCGATGCGCTCGCGCGGATAGAGGTCGCGAATGATGGCGCGGCTGATCACCATGCCGCTGGCGCCGCCGAGCGCCTGGAAGAAGCGCGCCGCGATCAGCTGCGGCAAGGTGTCGGCGAAGATGCAGCCGAAGCTGGCGACGATCGAGAGCGCGAGGCCCACGAGCATCACCGGGCGGCGGCCGAAGCGGTCCGACAACGGACCGAGCAGCAGTTGCGAGATGGCGATGCCGATCATGTAGAACGACACCGTCATCTGCACCACGGAGGCGTCGCGCCCAAACGTGGTTGCAAGCAGCGGCAGCGCGGGCACCAGCAGATACAAGGAGATCGGCGCCAGCCCGGTCATGACGACGAGCAGGATCAGCACCGTGCGGGACGGGGCGGCGCGCGGTGGCGCAGCCACGGGCGGTCCGCTGATCATTCCATGCATCGAGAGCGCCGCTCGGATCGTTTCAGACCCGACCGACTGTAGCGACGTCCCGCGTCACGGAAACGCCTGTTTCCGCATATGCCCATGCGGCGAGCGATGCGCGCCGGTGGGGTCAGAGCGGCGCGGTCGCCTGATCCAGCCAGAGCTGGTCGGGCTCGTCGAGCGCGGCGCGCACGGCGTCCCTGACGCGGGCATGATAGGCATCGAGCCAGGCGCGCTCGTCGGCGGTCAGCATGTTCACGTCGATCAGGCGCCGGTCGATCGGCGCGAGCGTCAGCGCCTCGAAGCCGTTCATCGGCTTCTCGGCGCCGGCAATATCCTTCGGCACGACCAGCTCGAGGTTCTCGATCCGGATGCCGAAGGCGTCGGTCTTGTAGTAGCCGGGCTCGTTGGACAGGATCATGCCGCGCTTCAATGGCGTGGTGCCGAGCTTGGAGATCCGCGCCGGCCCCTCGTGCACCGACAGATAGCTGCCGACGCCGTGGCCGGTGCCGTGCTCGAAATCGATCCCTGCCTGCCACAGGAACTGCCGCGCCAGGGTATCGAGCTGGGCGCCGGTAGCTCCGTCAGGGAAGACTGCGCGGGCGATGGCAAGATGCCCGCGTAGCACGCGGGTGAAGCGGTCGCGCATCTCGTCGGTCGGGGCGCCCACGGCGATCGTTCGGGTGACGTCGGTGGTGCCGTCCTCGTATTGCGCGCCGGAATCGATCAGCAGCAGGTCGCCGGGCATGATGCGGCGGTTGCTCTTGCGGGTGACGCGATAGTGTACGATGGCGCCGTTGGGACCCGTGCCCGAGATGGTCGGGAACGAGACGTCCTTCAGCGCGCCGGTGTCGCGGCGAAAACTCTCCAGCGCCTCGACGGCGTCGATCTCGGTCAAGCTGCCCTTCGGCGCCTCGCGATCGATGTAGGCGAGGAAGCGCGCCAGCGCGACGGCATCGCGCCGGTGCGCGCGGCGGGTGCCTTCGATCTCGACACCGTTCTTGGCCGACTTCAGCAGGCTGACCGGATCGGCGCCGCGCACCGGCTTGCCGCTGGCGCCCTGAATCAGCCGCGTCAGCGCGTCTGCCGCCGTCGCGCTGTCGAGCGCGATCGCAGCGCCGGATTGCGCAAGCTCGGTCAGCCGGATCGCCAGCGCGTCCGGCTCGGCCACCTCCGCGCTCTGCTCGAGATGATCGCGCGTCAGGTTCGAGAGCTTGCGGGAATCGATGAAGATCGTCGGCCGTCCACTCCGGGGGACGACCGCATAGGAGAGCGGCAGCGGTGTATGCGACACGTCGGCGCCGCGGATGTTGAACGTCCAGGCGACGTTGTGGGAATCGGACAGCACCAGCGCCTCGACGCCAAGCCGTTCGATCTCCTTGCGGATGCGGTCGAGCTTCTCAGCCTCGGCCTCGCCCGACAATTCCGCGCCGTGGATTGACACCGCGCCGAGCGGCGGCAGCGGCCGCTCGGTCCAGATGCTGTCGAGCGGATTGGTCTCGACCGGGACCAGCTCTGCGCCCGCCTTGGCACAGGCGGCGGCGAAGCGCTCGGCTGCCGCCGTCGTATGCAGCCACGGATCGAACCCGACGCGATCGCCGCTCTGCAGATGGCCGGTCAGCCAGTTCTCCGGCGGCGGCTCGATCAGCGATTCCACGGTCCAGGCCTTGCCGTCGACCTGCTTGCCCGCCTGCAGGGTGTAGCGGCCATCGACGAAGATCGCGGCCTGTTGCGGCAGCACGATCGCCAGACCAGCCGAGCCGGTGAAGCCGGTCAGCCACGCCAGCCGTTCGTCCGAAGGTGGCACATATTCGTTCTGCTGCTGGTCGGCGCGCGGCACGATGAAGCCGGTGAGCCGGCGCCGCGCCAACTCCTCGCGCAACGCAGCGAGTCGCGCCGTCAGCGCTACACCGGTTTCAGGTTCTTCGAACGTCTGGAACAGGGCTTCGAACATCATTCTCATACTTTAGAAGTGGGTGTCGTCTGCGACGAATACTCTCCCAGGGAAAGGTGCAGTGCACGAAGAATCTCCTTGCATTCGCCAGTGCAAAAAGATTTGCTGTCGCATGCCGGTCATCCGAAAGAGATGCGGCGAGGAAACGTGATGGATGTGACGACCACGATCGTAAAGATCATCCACGGTCGCACAATCCGGGGAGTGCCTCAACTCTATGGCGAGGGGATGCACAATGCCTGCTTTTACCTTCGAGAAACTGTCGGCGCCGACGCCACGCGCACCGGCCTCACCACCTGTCGAGAAGCCGCGCAGCGCGCTGGCGGGTCTCGTCAATCGTCTGGTCGAACCGCGTCTTCGACGCGCGCCTCGTGACCAGTCCGACTCCGGCGCTCAGCCGAACCAACCGAAGACGTAGCGAATCCTCCAAGCCGTCGTCCCCGGCCTAGCCTTGTTTCGCCGCCTCGAGCCGAACTGCTTCGTTATTGCCGCTTCTGCAGCAGCAGGCTGCTCCAACCCTCGATTTTCAGATGCCGGACGGGAATCAGACCGCGTGCGCGATAGGCGGCAACGACCGCACGCGCCTGCGGCGTCAGTAGGCCCGACAGGATGACGAAGGCGCCTCGTGCCAGATGACGCTGCATCGGCGCGGCCAGCTGCCGGAGCGGGTTGGCGAGAATGTTGGCCAGCACCAGGTCGAACGGGCCCCGTTCGGCAAAATCGTCGGCCGCGAAACCTGTGGCGCGGATGACCTGGACCAGGGGGCCTGCGCCGTTGAGCCGGGCATTGTCGCGGGCGACTGCGACCGAGGGGGCATCGATGTCGCTGGCCAGCACCGGCTGGTGAAGCGCCTTCGCGGCGGCGATGGCGAGGACGCCGGTTCCGGTACCGAGGTCGAGCACACGCCGCGGCGCGCCCCTCTTCAAGACGTGGTCGAGCAGCAGCAGGCAGCCGCGGGTGGTGCCGTGATGGCCGGTGCCGAAGGCGAGCGCCGCCTCGATCTCGATGCCGAGCTTGTTGCCGGGCACGCGCTCGCGATCGTGGGCGCCGTGGACCAGGAAGCGGCCGGCCGGGACCGGAACGAGGTCGTCGAGGCTGGCCTTGACCCAATCCTTGGCCTCGACAACGTCGAACGTCAGGCTTTGGGCCGTCTCGGGCCCCGCTGCTCCGCCGACGAGCTCGCGCACCAGGTCCTGGTCGGGCGGGTCGGCGAAATGGACCGTGACGTCCCACTGTCCGTCCGGCCGCTCGAACGCCGCGACGGCCGCGTCGCCTTCGAAGAACACCTCGGTCAGCGCGTCCACCGCCGGCCGCGCCGTCGCTTCGTCCGGAACCGTGAAGGTGGCTTTGTAGGTCGCAGGCGTCGTAGCTGATGTCATTTGGCTCGTCCGGGAACAAACTCCACGGTGTGGTTAAGCAATCTCACCGCCGGCGCAAGCTCTTTGGCCGAACCTCGCGGTTTTTGGGCAACTTCCGGCTGTCGTCGAGGGGGCATCTTCCGTGCCTAAAAGTTGCATCGTAATTGGCGTGAAATATCGTCACGAGTTGAGTGAGCCTCGTTAGACCAACCTTAGGTTCTCTCTGCGTAAGGTTCCCGTCATGGGAACCGGAAAAGCCTCGGTTCCTGGGTTGGGAAACGAGGTGAAGATGACGACCATTCTCTTGAAGTTCTTGCGCGATGAGTCCGGTGCAACCGCGATCGAATACGGCCTGATTGCGGCCGGCATTTCCCTCGCGATCATCGCGGCCGTCAACGGCCTGGGCAGCTCCATGAGCAGCAAGTTCGACTCGATCAATTCGTCCTTGAAGTGATCTGCGAAGCGGCGTTCTCGGAGGACCGGGCCTCAGCGCCCGGTTTTTCGTTTGGGACGCCGAATTCGACAGCTCAGCCACGATCGCCCCACAGCATTCTGCACAGTCTTCGCGGCGATTCGTCCACCGGCTGACCCGCGTCGTTTGCACAGCTTGTCCACGGGGTTGCGGGTAAAGCCTTCCACAGTCTGTCCCCGGCTTGTCCTCAGCCGAACAAGGCCCGATGATCGGCCAGAATAGCCTGCGCCGCATTATGGCCGGGCGCGCCGGTCACGCCGCCGCCGGGGTGGCTGCCCGAGCCGCAATGGTAGAGGCCTTTCAGCGGCGAGCGATAATCGGCGTGACCGAGCATCGGGCGGGCCGAGAACAGCTGGTTCAGGGTCAGGGCGCCGTGGAAAATGTCGCCGCCGAGCAGACCGAATTGGCGCTCCAGATCCAGCGGTGACAGCACCTGCCGGCCGATCACGCTGCCTGCAAAACCGGGCGCGTAGCGGTCGACGGTCGCGATCATGAGATCGGCGACCTCCTCGCGATGATCGTCCCAGGAGCGTCCGTCCGGCAGCTCGGGCGCGACATGCTGGCAGAACAGGCTGGCAACATGCTGCCCCGGCGGGGCGAGCGTCGGATCGAGCGTGGAGGGGATCAGCAGCTCGACCACGGGATCGCAGCTCCAGCCCTGCGCGCGAGCGTCGAGATAGGCCCGGTCCATATAGCTCAGGCTGGGGGCCAGGATGATGCCGGCGGAGAGATGATCGCCATCGCCCGGCAGCGCGCTGAACGAGGGCAGGCCGCTCAGTGCCACGTTCATGCGGAACGTGCCGGAGCCGTTGTGCCAGTTGCGGATGCGGGTGAGGAACGGCTCCGGCAGGACGCCTGGCGGCACCAGCCGCGTATACAGCAGCTTGGGATTGACGTTGGCTGCGACATAGCGCGCTCGGATGCTGCGGCCGTCCTCCAGCACGACGCCGACCGCGCGGCCGCGCTCGACGATCACCTCGCGCACGCCACATTCGACCTCGACCAGCGTGCCCAGCTCCTTCAGCGCGCTGGCCATCGCCTGGGTGATCGCGCCCATGCCGCCGATCGCATGGCCCCAGACGCCCTTCTTGCCGTTCACCTCGCCGAAGGCGTGATGCAGCATCACATAGGCGGAGCCGGCCGCGTAGGGGCTCGCATAATTGCCGACGATGGCGTCGAAGCCGAACAGCGCCTTCACCAGGTCGGTCTCGAAGATCTCCTCGAGCATCTCGCCGGCCGAGCGCGTGAACAGGTCGAGCAGATCGCGCTGCTGCTCCAGCGACAGGGCCCGCAGGGTGTTGGCTGTGCCGAGTGCGTTGAAGGCCTCGCGGATCGCCGGCAGCCCGAACTGGGCCACGAGATTCGGCGGCGCTCGCAGCACCAAGCTGCGGAGCACGTCCGCGATTGCTTCCAGCCGGGCTGAGAACGGCCCGATCGCTTCGGCGTCGCGGCTGCTGAGGCGGGCGATCGAGGCCTGCGTGCGGCCCTCACCGGTCAGCAGATAGCGGCCATCGGGCGACGGCAGAAAATTCTGCGCCCGCCGCTCGACGATCTCGAGCCCATGCTGATGCAGCTTCAGGTCGGCGATGACGCGCGGATTGAGCAGGCTCACCGTGTAGGAGGCGACCGAGTTGCGGAAGCCGGGATGAAATTCCTCGGTCACGGCCGCACCGCCGACCACCTTGCGACGCTCGACCACATGCACGCGCAGTCCCGCCATGGCCAGATAGGCCGCACAGGTCAGGCCGTTATGGCCCGCGCCGATGATGATCACGTCGGTTTCGTTCATGTGCGCTTCAAAAAGCCCTGATTAATGACCGACAGGAGTCCGTCCTTTCGGGAACCGTCGAGACGTGCTGTCGCCCCGGATCGGCGCCGCGTCAAGGGGAACTCGGTTTTGCCCCAGCTGCTCGCCATACCGCCTCTCGATCCGCTATGTCTCGTCTGCGCGTCGTGGTCTGGCCCCGCACCTGATTGACGGCCGCGCCGCTGCTGGAGTTGCCATGACCTCAATCGCCTCGTCCGCCGCCGTCGCCCACCCCTCCGCTGCGCGCAACCGGCTGGTGCTCGTCGTCTATACCGCAGCGATCTTCGTCAGCGCGCTGCTGCTGTTCTCGGTGCAGCCGCTGTTCACCAAGATGGTGCTGCCGCGGCTCGGCGGCTCGCCGGCGGTGTGGTCGGTGGCGATGGTGTTCTTCCAGGCGCTGCTGCTCGCCGGCTACGCCTACGCCCATTTCCTCACGCAACTGCGCAGCCGGGTGATTCCGGTGGCGATCCATCTTCTGCTGCTCGGTTTTGCGCTTTTGAGTTTGCCGCTGTCGATCGCGGGTCATTGGGGCGATCCGCCGACCTCCGGCTATGCGCTCTGGCTGCTCGGCCTGTTCGCGGCCTCGATCGGCCTGCCGTTCTTCGCGCTCGCCGCCAACAATCCGCTGCTGCAGGCCTGGTTTGTGCGAACGGGCCATCCGGCCGGCCCCGATCCATACTTCCTCTATGCCTCGTCGAACATCGGCAGCTTTCTTGCGCTGCTGTCCTATCCTTTGCTGATCGAGCCCATCTTCAGCCTGCGCATGCAGAACCTGATCTGGACCGGCGGCTATGGCATGCTGATCGCGCTGATCGCAGGCTGCGGCGTGTTGCTGCTGCGCTCGCCCGTCACGGTGGCGAGCCTGCTGCAGAACGACGTGAGCGACGCGCCCGCGCCGCGCTGGCTGCTGCGCCTGCGTTGGATCTTCCTCGCAGCCGTGCCCTCGGGCCTGCTGATCGCAGTGACCGCGCACATCTCTACGGACGTCGCGGCCGCGCCGCTGCTGTGGGTGCTGCCGCTGTCGCTCTATCTGCTCACCTGGGTGCTGGTGTTTCAGTCGCGGCCGCTGCTGCCGCACAAATGGATGCTGGCGCTGCAGCCGCTCGCGATCGCCGGTGTCGTCGTGCTGCTGGCCTTCGGCGGCGAGCAGAACCTCGCGCTCACATTGGGTGGTCACCAGCTCTGCTTCTTCGTGATCGCGATGGCCTGTCATGGCGAGCTGGCCCGCACGCGGCCGGCCGCGAAATATCTCACCGGCTTCTATGTCGCGCTGTCGTTCGGCGGCATGGTCGGTGGCCTGTTCGCCGGGCTGATTGCGCCGTTCACCTTCTCCTGGGTCGCCGAATATCCGATCCTGCTGGCGCTCGCCGCGCTGTGCCGCCCGGCGGTGACCGAGCGGTGGCCGCGACTGACACGCTGGTACTGGATCTTGCTGGCGGCCATCGCCGTCGCGTTGCTGGTGCCGGCCGGGATGACCGGGAAGGTCACGACCTATCTCGAGGATCATCGCGTCTATGTCGCCGGCGCCGTGGGCGTGCTCGCGGCGCTGCTCGCGCTGCTGCTCAATGGCGGCCGCTGGAAGGTGTTCGCGACCGCCGCGCTCGCGCTCGTCCTCATCCGCGCCTATCCGGCCGACGACGGCCGCGTCGAAACGGTGCGCAGCTTCTTCGGCGTGCACAAGATCGTGGTGACCTCGGATGGCCACTACCACGTGCTGATGCACGGCACGACGATTCATGGTGCTCAGAAATATCTCAACGCCGACGGCTCCAAGGTCACCGGACGTCCCGAGCCGATCACCTACTACCACAAGGACGGCGGTATCGGCCGCGCCATCACCGCGATCCGCGAGCGCAAGGGCGCGCCGCTGAAGGTCGCCGTGATCGGCGTCGGCGCGGGCACGCTCACTTGTGCTGCCGAGCCCGGCGAAGATTGGAAATACTTCGAGATCGACCAGACCATGGTCGATACCGCCAGTGACCCGAAATATTTCAGCTACATCAGGAATTGCGCGCCAGACATCAAGCCCGTCATCGGCGACGCCCGGCTGACCTTCGCCAAGGAGCCCGATGGCGTCTACGACCTCATCATCGTCGATGCCTATTCGTCCGATGCGATCCCGATCCATCTCGCAACCGAGGAGGCGATGGCGATCTACAAGGCCAAGCTGGCGCCGCAGGGCGCGGTCGTCATGCACGTCTCCAACCGCCACCTCGAGCTCGAGAGCGTCGTCGTCGGCATCGCCGACGCCAACGACCTGAAGAGCTGGGTCTACAACGAAGACTCCGGGCGCGACGACGAGTACATCTTCTCCACCGACGTCGTCATCAGCGCCCGCGACGACGCCGACGTCGGCAAGCTCGCGTCGTCGAACAAATGGACCGAGACCGACCCGACCGAGGGCGAGCGGGTATGGACAGACGATTATTCCAACATTCTCGGCGCCGTGTATCGGCGGCTGCGCGACGGCGAATAGCGCAGGCGAAGGCTGCTCGCGCGCGCTGCCCGTTCCGTTGCCCTGGGCACCGACATCACGCGCGGCGATAAGAGGTGCGCACCTCGCAGTGCGCCTTCCTCTCGGTTGCATTGCAGTGGCAGTTCGCCATGCCGATCGTTTGGCGTTTAGACGTATTGCGCCGCAAAACGCTTAGATATTCATCTTCCTTCCGGCTTTGTTGCGCGGCTGCGCCGATCATGCTACCTGAGGTGCGTGCCTCATATGCTGGTCCCGATTGCGGTGCTTTTCGAAGGGCCAGCAGCTGGCATGCGCGGGCGATCTTAGATTCAAATCTCCACGACCCCATGGGCTGATGCCGCTGTGCCAGCGGGAATCAGCACGCCGGGCTGCCGAGATCGAGCTGAGACTCTCTGCCCGACCGAGCGGAAGCTTTCCTCTCGGCCCTATGAGTTCTTGTGGCGACTACAAAGCGCCGGCCGCATCAAGCAGGTCGGCTTCACATGGGAGGGGTTCGATGAAGCGTCTTTGGATGGCTGGTGCGTCTGCGTTGTTGGCGATGGCGCTCGGCGTAGGCTCGGCCGGAGCGGCGGACAAGAAGGTGCTGGCCTTCGTGGTCAACGGCGCGTCCGACTTCTGGAAGATCGCCGAGGCCGGCGTGAAGAAGGCGCAGGGCGAGCTGCCCGATTACAGCCTGCAGCTCAAATATCCGGAGCAGGCGGCCGCCGCCGTGCAACAGCGGATGCTGGATGACCTCGTCGCGGCGGGTGCGGCCGGAATCATGGTGAGCGCGGTCGATCCGAAGAACCAGACCGAGCACCTCAACAAGGTCGCCGGGCAGACGGTGCTCTTCACCACGGACAGCGACGCTCCGCAATCGAAGCGCATCGCCTATATCGGCTCCTCCAACACCGAGCTCGGCAAGGATGCCGGCAAGCTGATGCTGAAGGCGCTGCCGAACGGGGGCAAGTGCGTCGGCTTCGTCGGCCTGCTCGGCGCCGACAACGCGCGCGAGCGCATCGAGGGCGTGAAGGAGACGATCAAGGGCTCGAAGGTCGAGCTGGTCGACGTGCGCGGCGACGAGATCGATCAGACCCGCGCCAAGCGCAACGTCGAGGATATTCTCGCGGCGATGCCCGATGTGAGCTGCCTGGTTGGCTTCTACTCCTACAACACCCCGCGCATCTATGAGGTGCTGAAGGAGGCCGGCAAGCTCGGCAAGATCAAGATCATCGGCTTCGACGAGGATCCGATCACCCTCGGCGGCGTCAAGGACGGCGCGATCGAGGGTACCGTCGTGCAGCAGCCGTTCGAGTGGGGCTATCAGGGCATGAAGCTGATGGCCAAGGTCGTGCAGGGCGACAAGTCGGGCGTCCCGGCCAACGGCATCATCATCGTGCCCGGCAAGGTGATCGAGAAGTCGAACGTCGACGACTTCATGGCGCAGATGAAGACGATGCTGAAGAAGTGATGCGACGGCTGGCGTGCGCGAGCCCTTCCTCGAGCTGATCGACATCGGCAAGACCTATCCTGGCGTGGTCGCGCTCGACCACGTCAGCCTGTCGGTCGCGCCGGGCGAGGTGATCGCCCTGCTCGGCGAGAACGGCGCCGGCAAGTCGACCCTGATGCGCGTGCTCGGCGGCGTGGTCGCGCCGAGCAGCGGCACGATCCGGATCGATGGCGTCGATCGGACCGGCTACACCGTGACGGATGCGATCGCCGCCGGCATCGCGTTCGTCCACCAGGAACTGAACCTGTTCGACAATCTCGATGTCGCGGGCAACGTGTTCATCGGCCGCGAGCCGGTCTTTGGCGGCCCGTTGCGGCTGATCGACCGCGGCACGCTGCGCGCCAAGGTGCGGCCACTCATCGCGCGGCTCGCGGCCGATTTCGCGCCGGACACGCCGCTCGCGGAGTTGTCGCTGGCGCAGCGCCAGCTGGTCGAGATCATCAAGGCGCTGTCGCTCAACGCGCGCTGCGTCATCATGGACGAGCCGACCTCGAGCCTGACCCTGTCGGAGACCGAGCGGCTGATGCAGGTGATCGCCGGCCTGAAGGCCGACGGGGTCAGCGTCATCTTCATCACCCACCGCCTGAACGAGGTGGTGCAATGTGCTGATCGTGCCGTCGTGCTGCGCGACGGCCGCACGGTCGGCACGCTGACGCGCGGCGAGCTCAATCCGGCGGCGATGATCCGGCTGATGATCGGCCGTGATCTGCGGTCGCTCTATGTGCCGCCGGCCGCGCCGCCCGGCGACACGGTCCTCGACGTCGTCGATGCCGTCACATCCACCTATCCCAGCCGTGCGGTGAGCCTGCAGCTGCAGCGCGGCGAGATCCTCGGTCTCGCCGGGCTCGTCGGCTCCGGACGGACCGAGCTTGCCCGCGCCATCTTCGGTGTCGAACCCTTGCTGGCCGGCGGCATCCATCTTGATGGCGAGCCCGTCCGCATCTCGACGCCGCGCGCGGCGATCGATCGGGGGATCTATCTCATTCCGGAAGACCGCAAGGGCTGCGGCCTGCTGCTCGACTTTCCAATCGCCGAGAATATCTCCCTGCCGGATCTCGCATCCTATGCAAGCCTTGGATTGGTGGACAAGTCTCGCGAGACCGACAACGCCGACCGCCAGCGCGAACGCCTCAAGATCCGGGCCACCGACGTCAAGATGCAGGTCGGAACACTATCCGGCGGCAACCAGCAGAAGGTCGTGCTCGCCAAATGGCTGTCGATGCGGCCGAAGGTCCTGATCTTCGACGAGCCGACCAGGGGCATCGATGTCGGCGCCAAGCAGGAGATCTACGACATGCTGCGGCGGCTGGCCGATGCGGGCGTCGCGATCCTGATGATATCGAGCGACATGGAAGAGGTGATCGGGGTCAGCGACCGCATCGCGGTGATGCACGAGGGCCGGATTTCCGGCTTCCTGGCGCGCAGCGAGTTCAGCGAGCACAACGTGCTCCAGCTTGCCGTCGGCCATAGCATCTGAGAGGGGCGAACGTGCACAAGAAAGATCTCAGCCTGTTGGTCCTGATCCTGGTGGTCGGCGCGGTCGTGGCCTTCATCAATCCGCGCTTCCTGCTGGTCGGCAATCTCTCCAACACCGCCAACCAGGTCGGGATGTTCGGCATCTTCTCGATCGCGGAAGCCTTCGTCATCATCGTCGGCGGCATCGAGCTCGCGGTCGGATCGGTGATCGCGCTGCTCGGCGTGCTGTTCATCGACCTGATCGTCAACCGCGACGTCGACTGGATCCTGGCCTTCTTCCTCATCATCGCCGGCGGCATCGCCATCGGCACGATGCACGGCGTGCTCACCACCAAGATGCGCATCCAGCCTTTCGTGGTGACGTTGTGCGGGCTTCTGATCTACCGCGGCGCTGCGCGCTACTATACCGAGGATGCGACCGCCGGCTTCGGCTATGGCGCGAGCTTTCCGATGCTGGAATGGCTCGCGGCGGGCCGCACCAACGTGCTTGGCTTTCCGCTGCCGCACAGCGTCGTCGCGCTGGTGATCGTGGCCGGCATCGCCTGGCTGGTGCTGCACCGCTCGGTGTATGGCCGCTACTTCTACGCCGTCGGCAAGAACGAGGAGGCCGCACGCTATTCCGGCATCCGCTCCGATCGCGTCACGATATCGGCCTATGTGATCTGCGGCGGATTGACCGCGCTGTCCGCGGTGCTGATCGCGATGTACACCCGTTCGATCTCGCCGGCGGTGCACGGCTCGTTCTACGAGCTCTATGCGATCGCCGCGGCGGTGCTCGGCGGCTGCTCGCTGCGCGGCGGCGAGGGCTCGATCATCGGCGTCGTGCTCGGCACGATCCTGCTGCAGGTGCTGCAGAACCTGGTCAACCTGCTGGGCATCCCGAGCTCGCTGAATTTCGCGGTGATGGGCACGGTCATCCTGATCGGCGTGCTGGCGGACCAGTACTTCGTGCAGCGCCGCAAGCGCGCGCCGTCCGCTCGTGGGCAGGCTGCCGCCGAACCCGCGCCAGCATCGCTGGAGCGCGTCAACGCGGAATAGGGGACGAACGGAGCCGGCCGCTGAAGCGGCCGGCTCCGCCGATCGGCCGGATCAGTCCTGATAGGTGTAGTAGCCGCCGCGCGGCTGATAATACGAGCGCGGCTGGTAGTAGCGCGGCTGCGCATAGCTCGGATTGCCGTTGTCGTAGTAATACGACTGGTCCTGCTGCTGCGGATAGGCTTGAGCGTCATAGACGCGGCGGCCGGTGCCGCGCGGGGCAGGATAGCGAACACCGTTGTCGCTGCCGTCGGCCGGATAGATGTAGCCATCATCCGGGCGCTGCTGCGGAACGACCTGGCGACCCGGCAGCAATTGCGGCTGCGGAGTGAGCACCACCGGTTCGCCGCTGTCGTCATATTGCGGCGGGACGTCGCGCCGGGCGACGGCGGTGCCGCGGCGCGGATTGCGCGCCATCGCCACCTCGGCCGATCCGGTCAGGGTCACCGTGGTGTTGAGGACGCCATCCTTCTGCACCAGGGCGTAGAGCGTTGCGGCATTGGCTTTCGACAGACGGACGCAGCCATGCGAGGCCGGAGTGCCGAGCCGGCCTTCGGAGTCCGTGCCGTGAATGGCATGACCGGCCTTGGTGAAGAAGATCGAGTTCGGCATCGGCGCGTCGTCGAACTCCTTCGAATAGTGGTCGGCCTCCATGCGGAAGGCGCGGAAGGTGCCGTTCGGCGTCTCACGCGAGGGAATGCCGCTCGACACCGGCCAGCGATAGCGTTCGACGCCATCGACCGCCACGGTCATGATCTGGTTGTTCTTGTCGACGGTGATGTCGATCTTGGCGAGCGCCGGCGTGGCGGACAACAAGGCGAAGCCGGCAACCGCAAAAAGAATGGTACGCATGTAACCTCTGGCCTCCAGGCCCTCGACTTTGCCGAGACCTTCGAACGGGATTTCAGTGAACGCCGCGGATCATCGTCTCGGCCTGCAATATGTCGGAAATCCGGGCTTTGTTCCAGCTGAGGGCGACCTCAACCTTAATGGGCGGAACGCGCCGGGCAAAGGCTCGGGCGCGTCCTCCGGCGCTGACATTTCCGCGACCGGCTGCGGCCATTAGTTTAGGAGCCCTCTAATCCGGCCATTTCGTCACGAGCGCGCAACTTTTCGGCCGCATCCGCGTTTCAAGCATTCCTCCATGCGGTTCCCAGGATTCAAAATGCTCACGATGAAGGCCAAGACGGCGGTGCTCGACGACCGGGCTCCACAGAAGCTGACCTATCTGCTCGCCGCACTCGCGCTGTTCATCTTGGCGCTCGCCTGGCTGGCGCTCCCGCAATTTGCTCATGCCCAAGGCATCATCCGTGGCGCGCACGAGGGGGCGCACGAAGGTAACCGCATCGCCGGTCCGGTGGGTGGCGTCGTCGGAGGCGCTGTCGGCGCGGGCGTCGGCGGCGCAGTCGGAGCCGTCGAAGGCGTGCTCGGCATCCCGCATCGCTCCTACTACCACCGCCATTATCACTGCCGCGGCTATCGCGACGGCTATGGCCGCTTCCACTGCTACCGCTGATGAACGCCGGCTGAAGCGGCACCGGCTCAGCGCTTGAGCCGGTAGCCCGTCTTGAAGATCCACCAGATGATGGTCATGCAGATCGCGAGAAACGCCAGCGTCATGGCGACACTGATCTCGACCCTGACGTCGGCGATCTCGTAGAAGCTCCAGCGAAAGCCCGAGATCAGGTACACGACCGGATTGAGCAGCGCGATCGAGTGCCACGCCGGCGGCAGCATGTTGACCGAGTAGAAGCTGCCGCCGAGAAACGTGAGCGGCGTCACCACCAGCATCGGGATCATCTGCAGCTTCTCGAAGCCGTCGGCCCAGATGCCGATGATGAAGCCGAACAGGCTGAAGGTCACGGCCGTCAGCACCAGGAACGACAGCATCCACACCGGGTGCTGGATGTGCAGCGGCACGAACAGGCCAGCGGTGGCGAGGATGATCAGCCCGAGGATGATCGATTTCGTCGCGGCTGCCCCGACATAGCCGAGCACGATCTCGACATGCGAGATCGGCGCCGAGAGGATCTCGTAGATCGTGCCGATGAACTTCGGAAAATAGATCCCGAACGAGGCGTTGGCGATGCTCTGCGTCAGCACCGACAGCATGACGAGGCCGGGCACGATGAAGGTGCCGTAGCTCACGCCCTGCACCTCGCTGATGCGCGAGCCGATCGCGGCGCCGAAAACGACGAAATAGAGCGAGGTCGACACCACGGGAGACACGATGCTCTGCAGCAGCGTGCGCCAGGTGCGCGCCATCTCGAATTTGTAGATTGCGGCGACTGCGCGAAAATTCATTGCCGCACCAGGCTCACGAAGATGTCTTCCAGGGATGATTGCTTGGTCTCGAGATCGACGAAGCGGATGCCGGCCGTCCTGAGATCGCCGAGCAGGCTTGTGATGCCGGTGCGCTCGCCCTTGGTGTCGTAGTCATAAGCGAGCTTCCAGCCGTCGTCCGACAGAGCGAGCTGATACGGCGCGAGCGCCTCCGGAACGGCGTCGATCCGCTGCTGCAGGTGCAGGCTGAGCCGCTTGCGGCCGAGCTTCTGCATCAGCTGGGCCTTGTGCTCCACCAGCACGATCTCGCCCTTGTTGATCACGCCGACGCGGTCGGCCATCTCCTCGGCCTCCTCGATGTAGTGCGTGGTGAGAATGATCGTGACGCCGGCGGCCTTGAGCTCGCGCACGACGTCCCACATGCCCTTGCGCAGCTCGACGTCGACGCCGGCGGTCGGCTCGTCCAGGAACAGCACCTGCGGCTCGTGCGACAGCGCCTTCGCAATCATCACGCGGCGCTTCATGCCGCCGGACAGCGTGATGATCTTGGCGTCCTTCTTGTCCCAGAGCGAGAGATCCTTGAGGATCTTCTCGATGAGGGCAGGGTTCTTCGGCTTGCCGAACAGCCCGCGGCTGAAGCTGACGGTCGCCCAGACGCTCTCGAACGAATCGGTGTGCAGCTCCTGCGGAACGAGGCCGATCATCGCCCGCGCGGCGCGATAGTCGGCGTCGATGTCGTGACCGCCGACCGCGACCTTGCCCGAGGACGCGTTGACGATGCCGCAGATGATGCTGATCAGCGTGGTCTTGCCGGCGCCGTTCGGTCCGAGCAGCGCAAAGATCTCGCCGCGCTCGATCGAAAGGTCGATGTTGTTCAGCGATGTGAAGCCCGACGCATAGGTCTTCGACAGGCCGGAAACGGAAATGACGGGAGCCATCACGAGGGGATTCGATCAGAGGAGGATGGGGATGCGATTCGAACGCTGCGCCTTCAACAGGCACGGCAGCCGGAGAGAGGGCTCAGATAGGGACGGACCCATGCTCCTGCAATCGCGCGCCCCCTCCCGATCGTGTCGCTTGTTGGGCTTTTTCGTGGCTCGCTTGGTCGAGTGTTGCCGTGAGGCAACGTCCCAGGCATGAACGCATCTCCAAGCGGCCGGCGATGTTGCGTCCGCGAGCATCTTGGGTACGGTTCGCGCCGTCTCGACATTTCCGCCGCGGAGAAGGACCGATGACGCCATCGACCAGCACCATTCGAACCATCGCAACGCGCATCGTCTCGGCGCGCGGGCTGAGCATGGTCGCACTGGCCCTGGCGCTCGTTCTGCCGCTCGGGAGCGGACCGGTCCGGGCGGCGCCGAGCCCTGCGGCCGCCAGCGCAGCCAGCACCACGCATGTGTATCTCCTGCGCGGCGTGCTCAACATCTTCTCGCTCGGCCTCGACGACATCGCCGCCAAGCTGGATTCGCAGGGCATCCCGAACACGGTCGCGAATTTCGTGTCGTGGTCGTCGCTGGCCGACGAGGCCGCGGCCGCCTATCGCGCCGGCCGCATCAAGACCATCATCCTGGTTGGCCATTCCTCCGGCGCGACCGCGCTGCCCGACATGATCAACAAGCTCGGCCAGCTCGGCGTGCCCGTGAAGCTCGCGATCGGTCTCGACTCCGTGTTCAAGACCAAGCTCGTGGGCGGCAATGCCGAGCGCTACATCAACTTCTACATCGCCAGCGGCAACGGCGAGCCGGTCCGCCGCGACGACGGCTTCCGTGGCAAGCTCGAGAATGTCGACGTGGCGGCGGTGCCGGGCGTCGGCCACATCACCATCGAGAAGAACCAGATCATGCAGCAGAAGGTGATCGGGGCGATCGATTCGGTCGTGTTCGGCGGCAAGGGCCGGCCGGCTGCGCCTCCGACCCGCATGGCGGCTCCGCAGCGCGCCGCCAACGCCGCCGGCTACCGGTAATCGGCGGCCGCGCCATCGCGCGCGCGCCCCAAAATGCTCCCATTCGGCGCCGACAAGCGGTATGGCAGGGCCGCATGACCCTGTCCGATTTCAGCTTTGAGCTTTCCCGGGAGCACGAATGACCGGCGTGGCGCAGATCGCGAGGCGGCGGCTCGATGCAGCCAACCCGGCGGCCGGCAGGAGGCTGCCCGCGCTCCTGGTGACCGCAACCTTTCTCCTTGCCGGACTTGCCGCCTCGAGCAATTCGTTGGCCGCGCAGTCCGGCGCCGCTTCGGCCTCCGCGCCCACCCGATCCGCCAAAGCATCCCCGGCATCCACTCCCGCCGCGATCCGCGCCGTGCCGCCCCCGTCGCCGGAGGCGACCCAGCCGCTGCCGCCGCCGCGGGTCTACCTGTTCCGCGGCGCGCTCGGGCCGCTGTTCTCCACCGGCATGGACCGGCTCGCGGAGAAGATCGAGAAGGCCGGGTTCTGGGCGAGCGTCTATGAATTCACGCTGTGCGACCTGATCGGGCTGCAGGTTGCCAAGAACTACCGCCAGGAGGGGGGCCCGATCGTGCTGATCGGCCACTCGATGGGCGGGCTGTGCAGCGTCCGGATCGCGATCACCCTGCAGGAGCAGAACATCCCGGTCGCCCTCGTGGTCACCGTCGATCCGGCACATGCGACCAAGAGCGTGCCGCCGAACGTGCAGCGCTTCATCAATCTGTTCCTGTCGGACAACATTCTCGGCGGCGGCGACGTGAAGCCCGAGCCGGGCTTCCGCGGCCACTACGCCAGCTTCGACATGAAGGATCATGACGAGGTCACGCACATCAACATCGACAAGATGGAGGATGTGCACGCCCAGCTGGTGACGATGATCAGCCAGCTCTCGCAGACCTCCGCGACGGCGGACGTCGACCCGGTGCAGCTGCGCTATCTGGTCCCGCCCAAGACATCTGTGGAGTTGTGGGACAGCGGCACGGCCGTGGCGGTGCGGCCGGGCGAGACCCTCGACCAGATCGCCGCCAATTATCGCGTTCCGCTCTGGGCGTTGCAGCAGTCCAATCGCGGCCTCGCGGCCCAGCCTCTGGTCCCCGGGCAGCGCATCATCCTGCCGCGCCATCTGCTGCCGCAGGCTGCCAATCAGCCGGCTTCGCCGCAGCCCGAAGCCGTCGTCAGGCGCTGAGCGGCCTTGCGCGTCAGCCTGCCGGCATGAACGGGATGATCATCGGCACCCGCTGGCTGTAGGCAACGTAGTCGGGTCCCAGCTCCTGGGCCAGGAAGACCTCTTCCATCTTGGCCTTCCAGGCCATGCCGAGTGAGATCAGGACGGCGCCGAGCACCGCGCTGACCGTCCCCACCGCAATGCCGGTCGCGATCATGCCGAGGATGAGGCCGGTATAGATCGGATGCCGGACCATGCCATAGGGACCGGTATCGATGACCTTGTGGCCTTCCTTGTGGGTGATGGCGTTCGACCAGAACCGGCCGAGATGGATGCGCGCCCACCAGGTGAAGGCGATGCCGGCCAGGGTCACCACAGTCAGCAGGTAGACCCCGGCCTCGCCGGGGTGCCAGAACGGCTTCTCGCCGAGCAGCCGCGAGGTCCAGGGTGTGAACAGGATGCCGCCGAGCACGATCAGCGCGTGATAGCGGCTGGTCTTGATCACGGTGACATGTTTGCGGGTCTGTCCGGACCAGAACGAGGCCCCGACCCAGCTGGCGAGCCAGATCAGCCAGATGATGGCGAGCAGGGAGGTGGGCCAGGTGGTGGTCCATCCGCTGAACGCAAACGACGAGATGGGGCTGGCATCGCCGGACATGTCTTGGAACCGTTATGAGACGTGGGACCGGCCGCTCTTAGCTATTCGGCCGCGGTGCGAAAAGGGTGTTGTTTGTCGTCGAGCCGTTTTCCCGGCTCGGAATCGAGCAGGAAGGCGATGGTCTCGCGCAAGGTGGGCTCGATCGGGCGGGGCGCGTAGCCGAGTTCCCGCTTGGCCCTGTCGATCGACAGATCGGAGGCGGATCGGGCGATCCGCACCCCCTCGGCGGTGCCGGAGGGGCAGCGCTTGGTGAGGTGATCGGAGACGAACTCCAGCATGCCCGCCGACAGTTCGGCCAGCCGGCCGGGAACCGGCAGCGCCACGTGCTTGCGGCCGCTGATCACCGCCATCAGCTCCAGGATGCGGCTGAGGCGCAGGCTCTCGCCGCCGAACACGTAGCGCCCGCCGACCTTGCCGCGCTCCATGGCCAGGATCAGGCCTGCGGCGACGTCGCGGACATCGACCAGGTTGACGATGAAATCGAGATAGAGCTGGACACGGCTGTCCAGGAAATGGCGCAGCATCTGTGACGGCGGTGTCAGGTTGCTGTCATGCGGTCCGATCGGCATCGTCGGGGTGCCGACCACGACCGGAAAGCCGTCCGCGGCGGCGGCCATGGCGCGGGCTTCGGCCAGCGCCTTCGACCGCGTATAGGCCCCCGGCATGGCCTCGGCCGGCGGCGCCGTGGGGGCCGAGGCGGCGCCCGTCGATCCCGGATAGTCGAACAGGATCGACTCTGTCGAGCAATGCAGGAAGCGGCGCACCCGGTTGGCGCGGGCCGCCGCCAGCACCGTTTCAGTGCCGACGCAATTGACCCGGTAGAAGTCCTCGCGGTCCGGCATCCACATGCCGGGCAGCCCGGCGAGATGATAGACCTGATCGACGCCGGCCACGGCCTGTCGCACCAGGCCTGCATCGAGCACCGAGCCCTCGATATATTCCACCTCGGCCATCATGTGCGTCGGGCAGCGGATATCGAGCACCCGCACCTCCGCGCCCCGCGCGACCAGCGCAGAGACGAGGTGATGTCCGATAAAACCACTGCCGCCGGTGACGAGGACTTTCATTAGGGACGTGAGCGTTGATCGCCTTGAAGAGGACGGGATGTGAGCCGGTCCGGCGACGGGTCGGACGCGACGAGATCGGCCACCGAAGGCTTGAATCCCAACGCCACGTACAACTTCGCCATCACGAACATCGGCCCGAGAAACAGATGCGCCGGATGATCCAGCAGTGACGGATTGTTGCGCTCGAACAGCTTGTGACCCACCGCCTGCGACACGAGGCCGAGGATCACGAGTGCGGCAAACAAGGCCCACAGGGCCAATCCGTGGACGTGATCGGCAATCATCATGGCCACAGAAAGGAACAGCACGGCAAAGGCAAGAATGCCGGCGCCGAGCGCCGCATCGAGCAGCAGCCAATACAACAGCACCGGCAGCGCGAGCACGGCGCCGAGGCTGATGCGAATGCCGAACGCGTCGAAATGCCACAAGCTCAGCGGCAGCACCGCGCCGAGGAACAGCAAGATGATCCCGAGCACATGCATCAGGCCGTTGCGCGGATCGCGATGATATTCGACGTAGTCGATCATCTGGCGTCGGAACATGGCGTTCATGGCTATCTCGCTCGTCAATGCGATCGACCACCGCTCAATCGACGGCCGTAAAGACCGGGCTATACCATCAAGCGGCTGCATCGACAAACCGGCAATCGGTATGCCCCGGGCTCAGCGCAGCCGGGCTGCGCCGATTTGAGAACGGGTTCCAATAGCGCCGATCGTTGCAGCGTGCCGATGCCTATCCAAGACAGTCGCGCCCGGACGGCCCCGGGTTCACGGCATTCGCGCAGGGCTCATTTGCGTCAATTGCGGTGCTTGCGCGGAGCCTGCTTGCCGGATGCAGCCGGAGCAGGGGCCGGCGGCGGCGGCGCGGCCTCTTCGGCGGCCTTGGCGACCGTGATGATCTGGATCTGCTGATTGACGGGGGCGGTCGGCTTGCTCGGATCGAGCAGTTGCTCTTCGCCCAGGCCGATCGACTGCAGCCGCTTGACCGAGATCTTGAAGGTGTTCGCCAGGATGTCGCGGATCGCGTCGGCGCGGCGCTGGCTCAGGATGACGTTGGACTCGCGCTTGCCGTTGGCTTCGACGTGCCCGACGATCAGGAAGCTGTAGGGAAGCAGCTCGGAATAGACCATCGCGTCGGCGATCCGGCCGACGGCCTGGTAGGATTCCGGCCGCACGATCGGCGTGTCCACGTCGAACTGGATGTCGACGTTGAAGGCCGGCAGGGTCATCAGCTCCGGCGCGATCGGCGTCCGCTTCTGCGGCGGCGGTTCGTTGCGGCTGCGGATCTTGGAGCGTTCCTGGGTCTGCTGCTTGAGCGCGGGCAGATCGAGCGTCGGTGCCGTCTCGAACCGGCTGAGCTGGCGCACGATGTCCTCGCGCGTCACCTCCTGCGACCATGCCGGCGCGCTCGCGACCAGCAACGAAGCCGTGATCAACCCGAGCAATGCTGTCGCCGTCCGCTGCATCAGCGATACCCCGCCTCGCCCAGCGACTGCTGGCAGCGCGCGCCGACGCCGCTCGCGGTCATCAGGCAGGGAATCGATTTGCTGGTCTCCTTGGTCGAGCCGCCGCACAGCTTCACGATCTCGCGCTGGCAGGCATTGGCCACCGTGACCCGCGCGGAAATGCGCTTCTGGATCGCCTCGAACGCCTTGAAATAGGTGGCCTTGCACTGCGCGGACACCACGTCCTGGTTGCGCGACAGGCATTCCTTGAGGCGGTTGGAGTCGAGATTGACGCCGCGGCAATTGGCGGTGATGTCGGCACCGCAGCTCGAAGCAATCAGCCCCGCCGAGTCGCCAAAGCTCATCGTCTGCGCCGCCGCAAGCGACGGCGCGCTCAGCGCGATCGCAACACTCAACAGGATGTATCGCCGGACCATGGTTGCATCTCATACGATGCGCGCTGCCATGGTCAAGGCCTAACCAAGGCGAAGTGTGAAGTTCGATTGCCGCGGTCCGCGCCGGCCCGGCGGTGGCCGGCGCACCGTGGCCGTGGGGTCACGCCCTCTGCACGAAGCTGTCGACCACGTGCTTCTCGCCGGCCTTGTCGAAGGCGATGGTCAGCTTGTTGCCGTCGATCTTGATGACGCGGCCATAGCCGAACTTCTGGTGAAAGACGCGGTCGCCGACGGTGAATTCCGAGATGGTGCCGGTCGATTTGGCCACCAGCTCGCCCTCGATGGTCATCGGTCCGCGCTTGTTGCGTCCGAAATTACCGCCGAACGGATCACGCCCTGCGAATGGCGATTGCTGCTCGCTGAAGCCGCCCTCGGACGACCCGCGTGCTGCGCCGGGGCGGCGGGCCTGCGCGCGCTGCCAGCCCGGCGTCGAATAGCTCGATCCGAACGACTCGACATTGTCGAAGCGCGACGGGCCATAGCCGCCGGCGCCGCCCCAGCCCGAGCCGCCCTTGGATTCGGTAATCTCGACGCTGGCGGCCGGCAGTTCGTCGAGGAAGCGCGACGGGATGGTCGTGGTCCAGGTGCCGTGGATGCGGCGGTTGGTGGCGAAATAGATCTTGGCGCGCCGCCGCGCGCGCGTCAGGCCGACATGGGCGAGACGACGCTCTTCCTCCAATCCGGCGCGCCCCTGTTCGTCGAGGGTGCGCTGGCTCGGAAACAGGCCTTCCTCCCAGCCCGGCAGGAACACGTTGTCGAACTCCAGGCCCTTGGCCGAGTGCAGGGTCATCAGCGACACCGCTTCCTCGTCGGCCGCGCCCTCGCGGTCCATCACCAGCGAGATGTGCTCGAGGAAGCCATGCAGGTTCTCGAACTCCTCCATCGAGCGGATCAGCTCTTTCAAGTTGTCGAGCCGGCCCGCGGCGTCGGCCGAGCGGTCCTTCTGCCACATCTCGGTGTAGCCGCTCTCGTCGAGTACGATCTCGGCAAGCTCGGTGTGCGGCGTCACCTCGCGCTGGGCGCGCCAGCGCTCGAATTGCAGCAGGAGGCCGCGCAGCGAACCGCGCGCCTTCGGCTTCAACTCGTCGGTCTCGACCACGGCGCGCGCGGCCTCGAACAGCGGGATGCGGCGCTTGCGGGCGTGGTCGTGCAGCATCTGCACGGTGGCATCGCCGAGCCCGCGCTTGGGCACGTTGACGATGCGCTCGAAGGCGAGATCATCGGCCGGCGAGTTGATGACGCGCAGGTAGGCCAGCGCATCGCGGATCTCGGCGCGCTCGTAGAAGCGCGGGCCGCCGATGACGCGGTAGGGCAGGCCGAGCGTGACGAAGCGGTCTTCGAACTCGCGCATCTGATAGGAGGCGCGCACCAGGATCGCGACGTCGTTGAGGTTCTCGCCCTTGCGCTGCAGCTCCTCGATCTCCTCGCCGATGCCGCGGGCTTCCTCTTCCGAATCCCATGCGCCGGTGACGGTGACCTTCTCGCCCTCGACGTCCTCGGTGTGCAGCGTCTTGCCGAGCCGGCCTTCGTTGTGCGTGATCAGATGCGAGGCGGCGGCGAGGATGTGCCCGGTCGAGCGATAGTTGCGCTCCAGCCGAATGACTTTTGCGCCCGGAAAATCGTGCTCGAAGCGCAGGATGTTGTCGACCTCGGCGCCGCGCCAGCCATAGATCGACTGGTCGTCGTCGCCGACGCAGCAGATGTTCTTGGGGGGAGGCACGCTCGCGTCGTCATTCCGGGGCGCACCGTCAGGTGCGAACCCGGAATCTCGCAGTTGGCTATCCGCGGCTCGGGATTCCGGGTTCGGCTCTTCGAGCCGCCCCGGAATGACGGGGGATGGCGTGACGGCGCGCGACGAACTCGGCGCCTGCGACAGCAGCCGCAGCCACAGATATTGCGCGACGTTGGTGTCCTGATACTCGTCGACCAGGATGAACTTGAAGCGGCTCTGGTACTGCCGCAGCACGTCCGGGTTCTCGCGGAACAGCCGGATGCTTTCCAGCAGCAGGTCGCCGAAATCGGCGGCGTTGAGGATCTTCAGCCGCTCCTGATAGCTCGCATAGAGCTTGCCGCCCTTGCCGTTGGCGAACACGGCGGCCTCGCCCGACGGCACCTGGGAGGGCGCCAGGCCGCGGTTCTTCCAGCCATCGATCAGTCCGGCCAGCATGCGCGCGGGCCAGCGCTTGTCGTCGACGTTCTCGGCCTGCAGCAGCTGCTTGAGCAGGCGGATCTGGTCGTCGACGTCGAGCACGGTGAAATTGGATTTGAGCTGCACCAGCTCGGCATGGCTGCGCAGGATGCGGCCCGAGATCGAGTGGAAGGTGCCGAGCCACGGCATGCCCTCGACGGCCTGTCCCAGCATCTCGGCGAGGCGCGTCTTCATCTCGCGCGCAGCCTTATTGGTGAACGTCACCGACAGGATCTCGCTCGGCCGCGCGCGGCCCTGGCTCAGGATGTGCGCGATGCGCGTGGTCAGCACGCGGGTCTTGCCGGTGCCGGCGCCCGCAAGCACCAGCACCGGGCCATCGAGCGTCTCGACCGCCTCGCGCTGCTCCGGATTGAGGCCCGCAAGATAGCGCGCACCGCCGCTCGCAGCCGCGCGGGCGCGCGCGGCGATGCCGCCGGCGACGGGCTGGTGGTCGGGCGCAGGAAAAGGGCTCACGCGGTTGGGCTCGGTCATCAGCGAATCAATCTCGTCCCTCTGACCGCATCATACGACGGCATCGAGAGGTCTGCAGGAAGGAGCCCTCATAGCAGGGATTGACGGCTATATGGGGCCGGCCGAGGCGTTTTACAGCCCTAAATCGGGCAGGCTTGCGGGGCGGCGCCCCTCGCCCCGAGCTTTGTTCCGGCGAATCGCGAATTTTTAGCGGCGGGAGGCGCCGGAACCATTGTTCCCAGTCCCGATTGTTCTGGCAACGGCGCAAGCTCCGCGTCGCTTTGAACCGCAATCGAGAGACAGAGGTCGTGTCATGTTAGGCTGGGTCGTCACCTTCCTGGTTATCGCATTGATCGCCGGCATCCTCGGCTTCGGCGGCATCGCCGGTGCGTCCATCGAGATCGCCAAGATCATCTTCTTCATCGCCATCGTGCTGTTCCTGGTGTCGGCCGTCGTGGGTCTCGCCCGCGGCCGATCCCGCGTGTAGTCGGCCTCATCCCTGACAATGAGGTCGGCGAAGGGCGCAGTGCCTCGCAAGAGGTGCTGCGCCCTTTGCGTTGTGGGTACGTCTCAGGCCGGCGCCGTCAGCGCGACCTGCACCTTGGCCAGCGCGGGATCGAGCGCCACGGACGCGAGCCGCGGATCGTTGGACAGCGCCGTCAGCGTCAGGGTCTGATCCTGCACCCGGAAGATGCGACACAGCGTCGTCGCCTCCGACGCATCGCGCAGCATGACCGACAGCGGTGCGACGCCGTGCTCGCCACTGACCTTCTCGGCGACCAGCGCCAGCCGCGTCGCCGCCGCCGCCAGCCTCTCGGTGTGGCGGCCGGCCGTGTTGGCCGCGAGCGGCAGGCCTTCCTCGTTCGTCAGCAGCACGGTTTCGAACCGCCCGACCTCGGCGATCCTGTCGAGCAGCGGCACCAGCTCGCGGCGCCGGCCCGGCCGGCTCGCGAGCTGAGCCAGATCGAGCGAGATGCGCTCGCGTTCGACCAGCGGCGCCAGCACGTCCTGGATCGCGCTGCGCAGGCTGGTCTCGCGCTCGATCGCGTCGTGGCTGCTCTGCTCCTGCAACTGATCCAGGCTCGCGGCCTGCAATTGCACCTGTCGCCGCAACTGATCGCGCGCCAGCGTGCCCTGGCGCGCGCCGAACAGATAGCCTGCGGTCAGCAGGAGAATGGCGGCGCCGAGGCCGCTCACGATGGCATAGATGGTCATGGTCGCTTCACTGCCGTGAGTTGATCGCAATCGTCGACGCCGGCAATGCGCAGCAGCGCCTTGCGGTCCGCGGCCACAGCCTCGGCATCGCCATGCGCCGCGCCGGCGCCGGCGGCGCGCACCGCGATCTGCTGGGCCGGGATGCCGTCCTTGCGCAACAGATCCGCGACGGCCTTGGCGCGCGAATAGCTCAGGAGCACGTTGAGATCCTCGCTGCCGCTGGCATCGGCATGTCCCTCGATGACGAGGGTCGCGTCGGCGTGCCGTGACAGCGCCTTCTGCAGGATCGCCCGCGAACGCTTCATGTCGGCAGGATTCGGTCGCGTGCTGCCGCGCTCGAACGCGATCGCCAGCGGCGCAAAACATTCGGTGCTCGCCTTGGCGGCGCCCGGCGGCTCGGCGCGAGCCGTCGGTGCGGCGGGGGCCGCCGGCGGTTCGACCGGGGCGGCGGAGGGCAACGGCAGCGGCGGCGCGACGATCAGAGCGGGGAGAGGCGCCGGGGGCTCGGGCGGTCTCCATGCCGGCTCGGCGACGATCGGCTGTGGTGCCGGGATTGCGGCCACCACTTGCGGCGCAGCCGGCGCCTGTTGCCACAGCGAGGCCGACATGATGGCGACCAGCGTGCCCGCGACGGCAAAGGCGGTTGCGAGCCAGACCGGCGCGTCCTCGCCAGCCACGACAGACGCATCGGCGCGCGCGGCTGGCGCGGAGAACGCGGCATTGGGGGAGGGCGCCAGCATGTCAACCTGCTGGCACCTTGAACATCGGCGTGATCAGGTCGATGCCGCATTCCAGTCCGGCACACCATTCGATGAACTGGCGCGACATCGCCGCGTCCGGAAACAGCGCGCCGTGTTGCGGAGCGATGATCTCGATGTCGAGCGGCCGCACCATCTGCGCCCACGCCTTCATCACGCGGTTCGAGACCATGTAGCGGCGGTGAAAGCCTTCCATGAAGCGGATATGCGCCTTGAAGTCGCGCGTGACGATGTAGTCGACGCCGATCGAAGCGCCGAGATCGCCGCTGTAGAGGATCTTGGAGATCGGATCGTAGAGCTGGAAATTGCCCTCGCTGTGCAGGAAGTGCGCGGGCAACGCATAGAGCTTGCAGCCGGCGAGATCGAATACCATGCCTTGGTCGGGGATCGGCTTCAGCCGGTCGGCGACGATGTGGTCGAAGCCGAAATGCGGCACGAAGCGGGTCCAGAGCTCCGAGATGTAGGCGTCGGCGTCGGTCGTCATCAGCCAGCCGTTGATCGCCGCGACGATGTCGGGGTCCTGGTGCGACAGGAATAGGTATTTCAGGCGTCCGCCGGAGAGCTCGCTGAAGGTCTCGCCCAGCACCTTGGAGTAGACCTTGTGGCCGCCGGGATCGAGCAGCATGCCGACGCGGTCGTGGATGATCAGATGCTGGTTCGCCTGCACGGCGAGATCGCCGGCGCTGAAATCCTCCAGCAGAATGTTCTTGTGAACGCCGTCATCATAGAGGACGGTATTGGCCATGAAGCTACTCCTGCCGGCGCAGCGCGCCGGCTTAACTGGATGACGACTGCGCTACAGCACCTTCTGCAGCGACCGGACGGCTTCGCGCATGTCGAAGAAGGTCAAGCCCAGCTTGCTGTTCTCGTTGGTCAGCGCGAGCAGCAGCGCGCCGCGGCCGGCGCTGACCAGCACCGCATAGCCGGACTCGCCGCGGATGATCACCTCCTGCAGATGGCTGCGGCCGAGCTCCATCGCGGCGCGGCCGCCGAGCGACAGCAAGGTCGCGGTCATGCCGGCGACCCGCGTCTCCTCCATGTCGGCCGCGAGCACGCTCGCGATCATCAGTCCGTCCTCCGAGATCAGCGCGCAGGCCTCGACGCCGAACGAGTCGCTCTGCAGCTTGCGCAGCACGCGGTTGATCTCATCGAGACGTGACATCGGCTTCTCCTCGACGGCGCGCGGTGAAAATCTGGAATTAAACTGACTTTGAGCCATGGTGGGATCCTGGGCGTCATCGGGGGCTGATGAAACGGAAGCAGTCGGAATGTCGGTATTGGCAGCAAAAAAGATGGGAGGGTCGTCGGGAACCAGCGGCGTTGGCGGTGTCTCAGCCTCATCCGGTGCCGTCACGGCCCGCGTCTCGATCGTGTCGACCGCGTCGTCGAGTGCGCGCTGCTCGGCCTTGATCCGTGATCGCGAGACCGGGGGATGCATGGCTTCGAGCTGGGTCACCAGCGCCTGGCGCGCCGACTGATAGACCTCGGCGCGACGTTCGGGACTGGAATCCGGCAGGTTCTCCATCGCGCGCGACAGCAGGATGAAGTAGTCGGCTGTCGTCACCGGCGCGGCCGCCGCATCCTCGTGCGGACCTTGCGCCCTGCTCAGCAGGCTTGCGAGGCGTCCCATCGCTCTCTCGTCCACTCTACGCAACTAACGATGCGTAAGGTTAGGTCGCCACAAGGGACGCCGCGAATGATCTGAATCAAATTAACTAAATTCGTGACGAGTGCTCGTCGTACGGCCATCATGCCTGCCGACATTCGCCATGATGTCGCCATGCTCATGGCTCTTGCGGCGCGATTTTGCCTTGATCAGTGCGACTGCGCCGCTGTTGCAGCCAGAATCAGCTACCATGGCGGCCAGTGGCAGTCGCCGCGGGGAGGGGATTGTGAACGTTCAGGACTATCTGCAGCGTGATGCGGTCGCGCTGGCTGAAGCCGTCCGCTCCGGCGAGACGACTGCCTCCGAGCTGCTGCAGCTCGCGTTGAGGCAGAGCGAGCGTGCGCAGTCCAAGACCAACGCCCTTTGCAAGCTGATGGAGCGCGAGGCGCGGGCGCAACTGGCCAAGCTCGCGGATGGCCCTTTCACTGGCGTGCCGTTCCTGATCAAGGACTGCGCGCAGGACTATGCAGGTCTTCCGACGGCCTATGGCAGCAAGGCGCTGTCGGGCATCGTTGCGAGCGAGCATGCCCATGTGGTGCGGCGCTATCTCGACGCCGGCTTCGTCATCTTCGGCAAGACCAACCTTCCGGAGCTCGCGCTCAAGGGCGTGTCGGATTCGCTTGCCTTCGGCCGCGTCAGCAATCCCTGGAATGCGGCGCATACGCCGGGCGGCTCCAGCGGCGGCGCCGCCGCGGCTGTTGCCTCCGGCGTCGTGCCGATGGCCGCCGGCAATGACGGCGGCGGCTCGATCCGTATTCCCGCCGCCTGCTGCGGCCTGTTCGGGCTGAAGCCGTCGCGCGGCCTGGTGTCGTCGGGACCGGGCTTCGGCGAGTACTGGTTCGGGGCCTCCAGCGAGGGCGTGCTGTCGCGCAGCGTACGCGACACGGCGTCGGCGCTGGACGTCATCACGGGCAGCGAGCCCGGCGATCCGTTCCTGGTGGCCGAGCCCGGCGTGGTCTATGCGAACGCGGTCGCGCGCGATCCCGGCCGCCTCCGCATCGGCTACACGGCGGCCTCTCCGATCGGTACGGAGGTGCATGCCGAAGCGAAGCTTGCGGTCGAGAACGCCGTGAAGCTGCTGCAGGGCCTCGGTCACGAGGTCGAGGAGGCCACGCCCGACATCGATGGCGCCGCGCTCGCGACCGCGTTCCTGCACATCTA
Organism: Bradyrhizobium sp. SZCCHNS2022; assembly: GCF_032377575.1. Classification (NCBI taxonomy): domain Bacteria; kingdom Pseudomonadati; phylum Pseudomonadota; class Alphaproteobacteria; order Hyphomicrobiales; family Nitrobacteraceae; genus Bradyrhizobium; species Bradyrhizobium sp. SZCCHNS2022. The sequence goes on from NZ_JAUHHZ010000001.1 coordinate 7,585,525, forward strand.
TTTCGGCCAGGTCGCGGCGCTGGTGGCCGACGCGCGCGCCAAGGGCGCCAGGCGCGAGGAGTTCGAGCTGCTGACGCGGGTGCTGTCGACGCTCGGCGGCGCGATCTCGGCCGGCGCGCTGACGACGCAACTGCTCAAATGGAACGGGTTCGCCCGCGCGCTCGCCCGTTTCCACGCCCGCTACGATCTGCTGTTGACGCCGACGCTCGCGCACCCTCCGATCCGGCACGGCGAGGGCGATCCGAGCACCGCCGAGCAGACGCTGCTCGACATGCTCGATCGCATCGGCCTGCTCGGGCTGTTGACGCGCTGGGGCGCGCTCGACGGCATGATCGACAAGATCGCCCGCGACAGCCTGCAATATGTCCCGTTCACGCAGCTCGCCAATCTCACGGGCACGCCGGCGATGAGCGTGCCGCTGCATTGGACGCGCGATGGCCTGCCGCTCGGCGTGCAGTTCGTCGGCCGCCTCGGCGACGAGGCCCGGCTGCTGCAGCTCGCCCGCCAGCTCGAGCAGGCGCAGCCCTGGTTCGACCGGCTGCCGGATTGGGTGCGCGACACCGCTGCGGCTGACTAGATCGCGTTGCGTCTTTTTGAAGTTTGCTTCCCTCGCTATACTGCCTCTGGTTGCGAGGGAGATTTCAATGACGATCATCTATATTCACGGTGTGAACGTCCGCTCGCCCGAGCATGGCGTCGAACTCCAGAAGCCCTTCCTGCGCTGGCTCGGCGCCAAGGTGTCCGAGCCCAATGCCGCGCAATACGAGCCGGTCTATTGGGGCGATCTGGCCTCCGACTTTCGCTGGAAGCTCGCCTCGCGGCCGCGCACGGCGCTGCTGGGCCAGGGTGGCACTGCAGGCTTCGAGTCGCTCGGCCAGCTGCGCGAGGCCGGGACGGGCGCGTTCGAGCCGGCGCCTGTCGTCGATGACGGTCCGGTGCTGGGTGGGCCTGCCGTGGCCGGCGGCGCGTCTGTGACGCCGCCACTGTCGTCGGTTCCGGCCGACAAGCGCGCCGACTTCCTCGCCGATTTGTATCTCGCGGTGCGAACGCGCGCGCGGCGCAGCCAGCAGCCGGCGGGCTATGTCGATCCGATCGCCGACGAGCCGCGCGCGGCAGGACTTGCCGCTGCTGCAGACGACGTCGCGGCGCGGTGGGATGCGATCGTGGCCCAGGAGCAGAGCGAAGATGCGCGCGCGCAGGCGCTGCTCGCCGCGGTCGACAACGAGCTCGCCGGCGACGCTCTGGTCGGCATGGGCGGCTGGTCCGACTGGACCGAGTGGGCCGGCGAGGTGCTGCGCCGCGCGGCCGCGCTGCCCGGCGATGCGCTGTCCACCGTGGCGGCGGAGCTGCGCCCCACGATCAATGCCTTCGTCGCCAATTTCGTCGGCGACGTCTTCTCCTATCTGGACCGGCGCGAGCAGGGCGGCCAGCCCGGCGAGATTCCGCGCCGCGTGCTGGCGGCGCTGAAGCGCGCGCATCAGCGCAAGCAGCAGACCGGCGAGAAGATCGTCGTCCTGACCCATTCGATGGGCGGCCAGCTGCTGTACGACGCCGTCACTTATTTTGCCCGGCAGGACCCCGCGCTCGCCGGCCTCGAGATCGACCATTGGTTCAGCTGCGGCTCGCAGGTGTCGCTGTTTGCCGAGCTCGGGCTGTTCAAGGGGCAGCCCGATGTGCGCGCGCCCGACCAATTGTCGCGGCCGGCGGCGGTGCGCGGCTGGACCAACTACTACGATGGCAACGATCTGTTCGGCTTCGTCATGGCGCCGGTGTTCAAGGGCGTCGTCGACCGCGACTATTCGACCGGCTACGGCCTCGCGTTCGCCCATACCGGCTATCTGGCACGGCCGAGCTTCTTCCAGGAGCTCGCCACCCGTCTCTGACCTGCGCTCGAGGAGTCCGTGCCGTGACGCTGATCGCCGACACCGATACCAAAGGACTGTGGACCGCCGCCGACAAGCCCAGATCCGGGAGTCACGCGCTGATCGTCGGGGTCAGCGACTATCCCTATCTGTCCGGCGGCAGCGCCAGGGAGCGCGCGCCCAATTCCGGCGGCCTCGGCCAGCTGGCGCTGAGCGCGGTGACGGCGGCACGGGTGTTCGACTGGTTCAGCAAGGCCGGCCGGGTCGCCGGCGCGCCGGTGGCCTCGTGCCGCCTGCTGCTGGCGCCCTCGGCCGGCGAGATGGCCGAGATCAACCGTCTCACCAATGGTCATTTCGCGCGGCCGGATTTCGCCGTGCTGCGCGGCGCGATCGAGGCGTGGCGCGACGCCATCTACAAGGGCCGCACCGGCGACGAGAATACCGCGTTCTTCTTCTTCTCCGGCCACGGCGTCGAGCATCTCGCCTCGCCCGCATTGCTTGCCGCCGACATCCTCGACCCCAACGCCGCCGGCAGCGAAGCGCGCGCGGTCGCGATCGAGGCGGTGGCGCGCGCGGTGAAGACGTCGGGGATCGACCGCGCGCTGTTCTTCGTCGACGCCTGCCGCAACGCGCCGGCGCTGGCGATGACGCTCAACATCGTCGGCGACGAGATCCTGAAGCCGCAGCCTTTTCTGTCGAAGAGCCCGGACGCCGTCATCAGCCTGCAATCGACACGCTCGGGGCTGCAATCATTCCAGGTGCCGGGAGAGGATGCCACCATCTTCGGCCGCGCACTGCTCGAGGCCTTGCAGGGGGCGCCGCCCGAATTCGTTCCCTACGACACGCATGGTACGCCGTGGCGGCTGGTGTTCGCGAGCCTGGAGAGCCACGTCAAGAACCGCGTCCGCGAGCTGCTCGCGGCCCACACCGCGGCGAAGATCCAGCCGGTGGAGCCGTCCGGCATTCCCTATGACGGCGCAATGATCGTGGCCGAGCGCGCGCCCGCCGTCGTCATGGTGGGGCTGGCGCCGGAGCCGCCGGAAGCAGCCCCGCCGGATTCGGCACCGCCCGACTCCGAGGGACCAGGCTCGTCCGGCGGCGGCCCGGCGCCGGAGATTGCATGGACGCCCGAGATCAGGCTCGACGAGCTCGCGCTCGACAGCATCGTCAGCAAGCGCGCCGATACCATGCTGCGCCGCTTCAAGACGTTCAGGGCCGGCATCGACGCGGCGCCCGGCGGTGGCGGAGGTGACCTGCTCGACTTTCGCACCATGCACGACATTCTCGGCCATGAGAGCGTGACCGGACCGTTCCTGAATGCGCTGTCGATCCGCGACGCCTGGAGCGGCGCGCGGCTGAGTGCGCAGGAGTTCAAGCTGACCCAGGGGCGGAGCAACGAGGTCGGCGACAGCCTGACCTCGTGGATCGACGTCGAGATCCCGCCCGGGAAAGGGCAGGTCGTGTGGTTCGGCGTCGCCGGCATGGGCGACGTCTCGTTCGGCGTCGCGATCCCGCGCGATGCTGCGCTGGCGATGCCCGTGCGCCTCGATGTCGGCTTCAGCCGCAGTGGCCGGGACTGGGCGGTCGAGCAGTTCAGCGCCCGCCTCGGCGAGCCCAGGGACAACGATGTCGCCGGCAAGATGTTCTGGCGTCCGCTCTGGGAGCTGCAGCGCATCGAGGCCTTCTCCGATCTGGCGGCCGCCGGCCTCAAGATCCGCGGGCTCGATGATCTTCTCGACATCGTGGTCCGCAAGGTGGAGTCGCCGGTGGCCGCGGCCATCGCGATGAGCCTGCTGCTCCGCTCCGGCAATCTCGACGTCCTCAAGGACTGGCCACGCAATCTGGCGAGCTGGTTTCCGTGGCTGCCCGACGGCAGCATCCTGTGGGCGGAGACGCTGTTGCGGCGCGCCGAGGGCCGTCCCGTCGATCCGAAGGCCCAAGAGAAGGACCAAGAGAAGGCTCAAGAGGAGGCCTTCTCGTATTTCGTGAAGAGCGCGACGCAGGGCCCGCCGCTGCTGACGCCGAGCCTGCGCATGGCCATCACCCAGATGCAGATGTGGCGCAGCCGATTGAAGCCGGATGATCCCAAGTCGGATGATCCCAAGGCCGCCGCGCTCGCCGGCGCCTCCCGCGTGATCGAGACCGCCGCGCGCCATCTCGTCTCCGGCAGCCTGTTCGCGAGCTTCGCGCGGATCGTCAGCGCCGATCCGCCGATGCCTGCGCTGACCGCTGCCGACGTGCTGTCGCGCGCCCGCTGATCGATGCGCCGTCAGCGCCTGGGCATGCCGATCGCGCGGCCGAGGCCATCGGGGCGCGGCAGCGCGGCATGGGCCTGAAGCACCCGGCCGATATTGTCCTGGATATCCGGCGGGAACGGCGCGACCTTGCGCTTGGTCATGTCGATGTGCACCGACATGTTCTCGGAGGTCGCGGAGATCCAGCCTTCTTCGGCGTGGCGCAGCTCCTCGAACGTATGCAGCCGCTTCTCGTCGGCGGCGATCAGCCAGACCGCGACCACAACGGGATCGCCGAGATGGATCTCGCGCAGATACCTCACATGGCATTCCGCCGTGAAGGTCGAGCCGTGGCGCTCCTTCATATAGGCGGGGCCGATGCCCAGCTCGGCCCAGATCTGGTCGATCGCACGGTCGAACATCACGTTGTAATAGGCCATGTTGAGATGGCCGTTGTAATCGATCCATTGCGGCTCGATCTGCATGATCGATGAGAGGAACGGCCCGCTCGCGGCGGACCTTGTGGGCGTTGCTTGTGTGGGCACTGCATTATCGCTCATCGGCTCTTCCGTTTGCTCCCTTGACCCTTGTTGCGTCCTTTGCCACGGTCCGCCCAACTTTCGGAGGATACAGTGGCGACGACGATCCCTCATCACGACCTGAAGCGGCCCGCGCCGGAGGCGCTCAAGAGCGCGCTCGACGCGCTCGCCGCCCGCTTCGGCAACAAGCTCATCACCTCGCAGGCCGTGCGCGAGCAGCATGGCCATACCACGACCTGGCTGCCGACGCAGCCGCCGGATGGCGTGGTGCTGGCGCAGGAGACCGCCGACATCCAGGACGTCGTCCGCATCTGTGCGCCGCTCGGCGTGCCGATCATTCCGTTCGGCACCGGCACCTCGCTGGAGGGCCAGGTCAACGCGCCCGCGGGCGGCATCTGCATCGACATGCGCGACATGAACAAGGTGCTGGAGGTGCATGCCGAGGATCTCGACTGCGTGATCCAGCCCGGCATCACCCGCAAGACGCTCAACGAATATCTGCGCGACCAGGGCCTGTTCTTCCCGATCGATCCCGGCGCCGACGCATCGCTCGGCGGCATGGCCTCGACGCGTGCCTCCGGCACCAATGCGGTGCGCTACGGCACCATCCGCGAGAACGTGCTGGCGCTGAAGGTCGTGCGCGGCGACGGCGAGATCATCAAGACCGGCACCCGCGCCAAGAAGTCCGCCGCCGGCTACGACCTGACGCATCTGTTCATCGGCGCCGAAGGCACGCTCGGCATCATCTGCGAGATGACCATCCGCCTGCGCGGCATTCCCGAGACCATCGCTGCGGCGTCATGCTCGTTCGAGACGGTGCGCGGCGCCTGCCAGGCGACGATCCTCGCCATCCAGACCGGCATTCCCGTCGCCCGCATCGAGCTACTCAATGCCGCGCAGGTGAAGGCCTGCAACGCCTATTCGAAGCTGACCCTGCCGGAGACGCCGCTGCTGCTGCTGGAGTTTCACGGCAGCGAGGCCGAGGTCGCCGAGCAGTCGAAGAACTTCGCCGAGATCGCCGCGGAGTGCGGTGGCGGCGACTTCGCCTGGACCACCAAGCCGGAGGATCGCACCAGGCTGTGGCAGGCGCGTCATGATGCCTATTGGTCGGTGAAGGCGATCCGGCCCGGCGTCGGCGTCGTCGCCACCGACGTCTGCGTGCCGATCTCGCGCCTCGCCGATTGCGTCGGCGAGACCGAGGAGGATCTCGCGCGCCTCCGCCTGACGTCGCCGATCGTCGGCCATGTCGGCGACGGCAATTTCCACTGCTCGCTGATGTGCGATGTCGACGATGCCGACGAGATGGCACGCGGCGAGGAGTTCATGCATCTGCTGGTGGAGCGCGCCCAGGCGATGGGCGGCACCTGCACCGGCGAGCACGGCATCGGTCAGGGCAAGCAGAAGTACCTGAAGTCGGAGCTCGGCCAGGAGGCGCTGGACGCGATGCGCGCCGTGAAGCAGGCGCTCGATCCGCAGAACATCTTCAACCCCGGAAAGATCATCCCGGCGAGCTGATCGTGGTCGTCTGAGCCGAGCCCTCGCTGCATCAGCGGTGCGCTCCCTCTCCCCGTGAAGGACGGGAGAGGGGGCGCAGCGTGCTCGCGGTGACAGTTCGGGTCCTACGCGCTGCTGGAATCCGCCAACAAAAAACGCCGCCGCAACTGATTGCGGCGGCGTTGTCGTGTTCACGTCAGGCGCTCAGCGGCAGACGCGGCGCGGTCCCCACGGGGTCGGTCGGATGAAGCAGGTGCGCGGGGCGTAGACATAGCCCGGGCCATAACCGTAGCCGGGGGCGTACACGCGTGGCGCCGGGCGGCATCGGCCGAACCGGTCACGGAACCAACCGGGTCCGCAGCCGCCGGCAACGCTCTCGACGTTGATCTCCGGAGCCGAAGGCTGGCCCGGCAGGGTGAAGGCCTGGGCGGCCGATCCGCCGAGCATGACGGTCGCGGCGAGCAGGGCGGAGGTGAACAGATTGCGCATTGCAGTGCGGTCCTCTCGGTTGGTTTCGAATCAGTCCAGTCGTTAGACGTCGTCGGACGCGTTTTGGTTTCGCAATTTTTTCGACGTCGCGAAACCCCTTCCCGATACCATAGTGGCGGGTGCGGAGCTGATCAGGCGGTGCAAGCCTGCTGATCAGTCGACGCATTGCGGCGATCCTAATCGCTGCCGTGCGTCGGCGACAGTGTATTTGCCTCAAGGAACATGAACGGTGGCTGACATCCTTTGAAGTGCGTCCGCCGGACGCGGCATCATTTGCCGCTCTTCTGCGCCTTCGCGTCCTTCACAGCGCTCCTGCAGGCGTCGGACAGCTGGTCGAATTTCTCGATCATGCACTGCTTGATGCGCCCGCCGCCGGGCATGATGCCGGCGCAGAGCGTGCGCACCTCGTCACCGCAGGCCTGACGGACGGCCGTCGTGTCCTGTGCCTGTGCGGTGGCAATCGACCCGACGATGAACAGCAATGGCAGCAGCTTGCGCATGAATGACGATCCTTCTCGTGTGCCGCGGCCGACGGGCCGGGCGTCATGAAGGGAGGACTTGTCGCCGCTGAACTTTGCCGGGATGTGTCGTGCCGAGTTGCGCTTCGTAACGATTTGTATCACGCGCTGCCGATCCCGCTCGGCTCATGCCCCCTGCAGCTTCTGCAGTGCGTGATCCACGCTGTGGAACACGCGATCCCGCGGCAGCACGTCGTAGAGGCCGAAGCGCTCGAACGCCGCCTGGGCCCGCAGCGATTCCAGTCGCGCCACGGCGAAGACGATGCCGCTTTCATTGCACATCCTGATCACCTCCCGCAGCGCCTGCGCCGCCGTGAAGTCGATCTCGACGATCGCGCTGGCCTCGAACACCACGATCCGAGGCTTCCGGCTCTGCAGCAGGTGCTGCAGGTCGGCGCGGAACGTTGCGGCATTGAGGAAGCTGAGCGGGGCCTGGAAGCCGACCACGGCGACGTCGGACAGCTCCTCGCCCTTGATCTGCGGATGCGCCGGCCACCAGATCGTCGTCTCCGGCACGCGCTCGAAGCTGATGAGGTGCGCGCGCGTCGTGCTCCAGATGCCGTGCAGCAGCGACAGCGAAATGCCGAGCGCGACGCCCTGCTCGATCGGCAGGGCGATGATCGCGAAGGCGGTGGCGACGATCAGCAGGAACTCGCCCTTGGAGGCACGGTAGACGCTGGCGATCTGCGTCACGCGGATGATGCGCAGCGCGACGAACAGCAGGATGCCGGCGAGCGCGGCCTCCGGCACATGCGCCAGCAGCCGCGCCCCGAACAGCACCAGCAGGAGCACGATCGCGGCCGCGAGCAGGCCTGCGACCTGCGAGCGTCCGCCGGTCTCGACCACGATGCCGGTGCGCGGCGGGCTGGCGTTGACCGGAAACGCACCGAACAATCCGGCGAGCAGGCTGCCGACGCCGGCGCCCAGAAAGTCGCGATCGACCTCGGCAGGATGATCCGGCTCGGAGGGGAACGAGCGCGTGGTGGCCGCCGTCTGCATCATCACGACGACGGCGATCAGGAAGGCCAGCGGCACCAGCTTCGCCCATTGCTCGGGTCCGATCAGCGGCACCGACGGCATCGGAACCTTGCCGGAAAGGGGGCCGATGACCGCTACGCCGCGCGCGTCCAGACCGGCCGCGATCACGAAGGAGGTCGAGGCCGTGAGCGCGATCAGGGCGCCGGGAATGCGGGCGCTGATCCGCTCGCAGAGCATCACCGTCGCGAGCACGCCGAAGCCGATCAGGACCGTAGCCGGGTTGGCCTTGCCGAGTTCTTCCGCAAGCGTCGCGATCCGAACCAGCGTCGGTCCGCTCGGCGACGGCAACCCCAGCACGCCCGGCAATTGCGAGACGATGATGTGCACGGCGATGCCGGCGAGAAATCCGACCGTGACCGGCACCGACAGCAAATTGGCGATGCCGCCGAGCCTGAAGCCGCCGGCCAGCACCAGCATCACGCCGACCAGCAGCGCCAATGCTGCGGCGAGGTTGCCATATTCCGGCGTCCCGCTCGCCGCGAGCAGCGCGAGGCCGCCGGCGAAGATCGGCGTGATCGTGGAATCCGCGCCGCAGGACAGGAACCGGTTCGCGCCGAACAATGCGAAGCCCAGCGAGCCCGCGATGAACGCGAAGAACCCGGTCTCCGGCGTGAAGCCGCCGAGCTTGGCGGTCGCCATCTGTTCGGGGATCGCGATCGCGGCGAGCGTCAGGCCCGCGGCGAGATCGGAGGGCAGCGCGCTGATCCGCCAGCTTTGCAGGGAGCGCAACATCGGCCAATGATGCTCGCCGTCGTGGCGTGGTTGCTCGGTCATGTCGAGGTCTCCGTACGCACCGCGCGGAAGCTGGCTGGCGGCTCAGGCAATGCCGCGATCCCAGGGGGGCTCCGGCGCGAAGGCTGCGGCGAGGTAGTCGATGAAGGCGCGTACCTTGGCCGAGGGCGTGCGGTCCGGCAGATAGACCGCGTGCACGGCCAGCAGATCGGAAGGCGGCACATCGAGATGGATCGCCACCAGCCGTCCTGCACGCAACTCGTCACCGACGATGAAGGTCGGCTGATAGATCACGCCCTGCCCGGCCAGCGCCGCGGCGAGCAGCGCATCGCCATTGTTGGCGCGCAGATTGCCGCTGACGGTCACATCGACCGCCGCCTTGCCGCCCATCCGCCAGCGCGACGGACCGGCAGCCGCCAGCGTATAGCCGAGACAGTTGTGCTCGGCGAGATCAGCCGTGGTGCGAGGCGCGCCGTGCGTGGCGAGGTAGGACGGCGCGGCGCAGACCATCATCCGGCATGGCGCGAGCCGTCGCGCCACCAGCGTCGAATCCTTCAACGTGCCGATCCGGATCGCGAGATCCCAGCCTTCCTCGATCAGGTCGACCAGCCGATCGTTGAGGCCGAGCTCGACGGTGACGCCGGGATAGAGCTTTGAAAACCGCGCCAGCAGCGGGGCGATCTGCCGGGTGCCGAAGGCCAGCGGAACGTTGAGACGCAGCAAGCCGCGCGGCTCGACCCGGTCAGCCGCGATCGCACTCTCGGCCGCCTCGAAATCGCCGAGCACGCGCTCGGCAAGATCGAGATAGCGCCGGCCGGCCTCGGTGATGGTCAGCCGCCGGGTCGTGCGATGGAAGAGCTTGGTGCCGAGCCGGGCCTCGAGGGCCGCGAGATGCTTCGTGACCATCGTCTGCGACATGCCCAGCGCGCGTGCGGCTGCGGACAGGCTGCCGGAGCTCGCGATCCGCGACATCACTTCCAGCCCGGTCAGACGGTCAAGCATCCAGCCTCACTCGCACGGTGTGAGGTGTTTCGCTAGCAGACTCTCGCCAGGCAGGGAATCGTCACTCTGCAGGCCGGAGCGGAGGCGGGGCCTCTCGCCAATCTGGTGCGGCAGTCCGTCATGAAGATGGTCGAATCAGTCTCGCTGCCTCCGCGTCATCGCACTGCAAGTGAAAAGATGTCGCAGCAAGTCCGGGTTCTCGCCGGTATTGGCTTCCGCGCCACGCTCCAGTCCCGAACAATACCGCATTTGATCACGCCTCGACCCAAAGCGGGTCAATTTGGTGCCCGACTTCGCTTTCAGTTTCCGCCGCACGCCAGCGCCTTCTGGGGACGCGCTCGCTTCCATGTGTCATGAGTTAGTAAGGATGGGTTGATGAAAGCAGTGTACAATCTCGCCGTTGCCGCCTGTGGCGTTCTGCTTGCCGGCACGGCAGCGCAGGCAGGAGATTTCAGAGCCCAGCGGCCCGTCGCGGTCTACAATGCTCCGTACTACAATTGGACCGGATTCTATGCCGGTGCATTCGCCGGCGGCGCGCATGGCGTCTGGACCGTCGACTTCTACCGCAACAACAATCACGGCCATTCGGAGCAGGGCGCCGACGGCTTGGCCTTCGGTCTGTATGGCGGATACAACTATCAGTTCGCCAGGAACTTCGTGATCGGCGCGGAGGTCGATCTCGGCAGGTCCACCGCCTCGCAGAGCAACGACATCTTCGACAACGATACATCCTACGCCAAATACGGCATGTTCGGCTCGGCACGCGCGCGCGCCGGCTATGCGTTCGACCGCCTGCTGGTGTTCGGCACGCTCGGCGTCGGCATCGCCGACCTGACCAACACCATTCAGAAGGGCCGCAATGCCGGCGAGCAGGTGGTTTGGGAGAATCAGGTGAAGGCCGGTCTGACGACAGGCGTCGGCGTGGAATACGCCTTCACCAACAACTGGGTCGGACGCGGTGAATATGTCTACACCGACTACGGCAGCGTGACGCTGTTCAACCGCGACGGCAATCGCGCCGACTTCAAGAACGAACTGCATTTGATCCGAGCCGGCGCGAGCTACCGGTTCTGAGCTGGCGGCGCCGACACCAGCGTCCGGTTTCCGGAGCCGTGTCGGCGCCGTGCCTCTGCGGATGAATGCCGGCCTTGACATGCCGGCACCCAACCGTCTCTGACGGTCATCTGATACCTAATCTCACCTTTCTGGTTTGAGCTGTCTTTCCTGGTGGCGCGATTATCGTCTCCTGGGGAATGATCTATGTCTCGGCGAAGTTCATTTGGAGCCCGAGATGATCGATTCACGTACCGCGCCCTACGCCGCCCTTCTGCTCCGCCTCACGCTCGGCGGCCTGTTCCTGGCCCATGCCGGCCTGAAGCTGTTCGTCTTCAGCCCGGCCGGCACCGCGAAGTTCTTCGCCAGCATCGGCCTGCTGCCCGAACTCGCTTATGCCACCATCACCGCCGAGATCCTGGCCGGCATCGCGCTGATCCTCGGGGTCGCCACGCGCTGGGTCGCGCTCGCCGCGGTGCCGATCCTGCTCGGCGCCATCTTCACCGTGCACGGCTCCGCCGGCTTCTTCTTCAGCAATCCAAAAGGCGGCTGGGAATACCCGGCGTTCTGGGCCGTCACGCTTGTAGTGCAGGCTCTGCTCGGCGACGGCGCCTACGCGCTGAGCGCCCTGCGCGGCACTCTTACCGGCGGCCAGTTGCGTAGCGCGCACTGATCGTCAGCGGCGGTTCACTGCCGCTACAATCTCGGTGTCATCCCGGCGAACGCCGGGATCCATACCCACTGGCCGACTGAGTTGAGCACGCTGGTCGACATCCAGCCTGCCTCAAGCTGAGATCACGCGGTATGGGTCGAGGCCGGGACGACGGTTGTGGGTGAGGCGCGACCTGAGATACCAATCGAACGAGGAGCCATGACATGACCCTGCCCAGCATCTTCCTGTCGCACGGCTCGCCGATGCTGCCGCTGACGGCGTCCGCCGCGCGTGACTTCCTTGCCGGCCTCGGCAGCAGCCTGCCGCGGCCGAGGGCCATCCTCGTGATCTCGGCGCATTGGGAGACCGACATCCCCGCCGTCAACGTCGTCGCCGAGAACGACACGATCTACGATTTCTACGGCTTCCCGCCCGAGCTTTATCGGCTGCGCTATCCAGCACCCGGGGCGCCCGATCTCGCCCGCGCCGTCGCGGAGCGCCTGCAGGCCGCCGGCCTTCCCGTCGGCGTCGATCGCGAGCGCGGCCTCGACCACGGCGCCTGGGTGCCGCTGCTGCTGATGTATCCGCAGGCCGACATTCCCGTCGTGCAGCTGTCGATCCAGACCGAGCAGGGGCCGGCGCATCACCTCGCGCTCGGCCGCGCGCTGGCGCCGCTGCGCGACGAGGGCGTGCTGATCATCGGCAGCGGCAGCTTCACGCATAACCTCGGCGAATTCCGCAAGCGCCGGCCCGACATCGACGATCCCGCGCCATCCTGGGTGGTCGATTTCGCCGACTGGGTGCACAGCGCCGCGATCGAAGGCCGCATCGACGACCTCGTCAACTACCGTGCCCTCGCGCCGCATGCCCGCGACAACCACCCGACCGACGAGCACTTCCTGCCGCTGTTCGCCGCGCTGGGCGCCGCCGGAGAGAACGCCCGCGTCGAGCGCCTGCACAACAGCGCGAACTACGGCGTGCTGCGTATGGACGTGTATGCGTTCCATGGCGCAGATCAGGCGAAGGCCGCGGCTTAGGCTGCGCTATCCGAATTCCTCGTCCATGTGAGACGGACAATGGACAATCAAACACAGGTGTCATCGTCCGCGAAGGCGGACGATCCAGTACGCCGTGACGTCACGATTCAATGTCGTCTGCTGCGGAGTACTGGATGCTCCGCCTTCGCGGAGCATGACAGCGGTGGAGATGGAAAAAATTCGACCACAGTTGCCGCCGCTCCTAAGTGAACGCCTGTGTAGTTCATGATCGTGTTGCCCGTCGGGTTACTATGTCGCAGCTGATTTCCCTTGCGTCGTCGGGCAAATCACCACGATCCTCTCGCGCATCCCGCCTCATCATGAAGGGGCGTTGCGCGCGATCGTCACGACACGCGAGGCGGGGAGCGGTGGCCGCGAGAGCTCGCAGCATGTCCTTACGGATGTGCGGACGAACGAGTCTCTTGCGGACGTGAAGTCGCAGCGTGCTGACACCCCGACGCTGGTGTCCCGCGCAGTGCGTAAGCATTGTCGCGAATGGTGGCCAACAAGCCCGGCGCACCAGGCAGACTGCGTATAAGCGTGAAGACCATCGCGCAGGGAGGGCCGGGCGTTCTCGGCCAGACCTGTGGTACCTGCCGCCAGCATTTTCTTTCGCTGGCGGGCCACGGGCGCGGCCAGCGCCCGGCCTTCCCTGCGCCCTTCTACTTTCGAGGGCGATCCATTGGCAGAGCTCGGACGCCGCCGGCGCCGCGAGGAGCGTGCAGCCATGGCCCACGCAGCGCGCCACACCTTCGGTGTCGTCCCGGCCTTGAGCCGGGACCACAGGGTGGTGTTTGGGGCACGCGGGACGATCAGTCTTTTCTCACCGCGAGATCACGCGGTATGGGTCCCGGCGCGGAGGCCGGGACGACACCGATCATGAGGACGGTGCACCGCACACATGACGTCGGAGGTAACTGACACCGTCGCGGCCTGCGCAGAAAGTCCTTGACCCCTCCGCAGGCAAATGATGCGAAGGGTGCACCAGGGAGTGAGAACAACAACAATGCGCCTGCCGTTCTATTATGGCTGGGTCATCGTCGCGGTGACCTTCGTGACGATGGCGATTGGCGTCAATGCGCGCACCGCGTTCTCGCTGTTCTATCCGCCCATCCTCGCCGAATTCGGCTGGGATCGCGGCGTCACCGCCGGCGCCTTCTCCTTCGGCTTCGTTGCGTCGGGCATCGTCAGTCCGCTGATCGGACGGCTGATGGACCGGACCGGTCCGCGTGCGGTCATGGAACTCGGCGTCGCGCTGATGGCCGGCGGCCTGCTGCTGGCGCCGCTGACCTCGCAGCCCTGGCATCTCTACCTCACCATCGGCGTGATGGTCGGCGCCGGCAGCGTCTGCCTCGGCTATTCCGGCCAGTCGCTGTTCCTGCCGAACTGGTTCATCCGCCGCCGCGGCCTCGCCATCGGCATCGCGTTCGCCGGCGTCGGCATCGGCTCCATGACCCTGCTGCCCTGGGTGCAGCACATGATCGCGCAAACCAACTGGCGCACCGCCTGCACCGCGATGGGCATCGTCGTGCTGATCGTGCTTGCGCCGATCAATCTGCTGCTGCGCAAGAAGCCGGAGGAGATCGGCCTGCGCCCCGATGGCGACGCGGCGCCGCTCGCCAGCGCCGCCAAGCCGGTCTCCAACGTCGTCGACGCCGCCTGGGCCGGCATCGACTGGACCCTGTCGCGCGCGCTGCACACGACGCGGTTCTGGTGGCTCGCGCTCGGCTACTTCTTCGGCCTCTACGTCTGGTACGCGGTGCAGGTGCATCAGACGAAATACCTGCTCGAGATCGGCTTCAGCTCGAGCGTCGCGGTGTGGGCGCTCGGCGCGGTCAGCCTGCTCGGCATTCCCGGCCAGATCGCGCTCGGGCATCTCTCGGATCGGCTCGGCCGCGAGGCGGTGTGGGGGCTCGGCTGTCTCGGTTTCGCGATCTGCTTCGCCGCGCTGATCGCGCTCAAGGCGTCGCCGTCGCTGCTGCTGATCTACGTGATGGTCGCAACCCAAGGCGCGCTCGGCTACGGCCTGACCTCGGTGATGGGCGCGGTCGCGCTGGAAATATTCCAGGGCGCGCATTTCGGCAGCATTTTTGGAACGCTGATGCTGATCGGGCTGTGCGGCGGTGCCGCAGGCCCCTGGGTCACCGGCGTGCTGTATGATGTCACGGGCAGCTATACGCCGGGCTTTGCGATCGCCTTCGCCGGCGCGTTTGTTTCGGCGGCCGCGATCTGGATCGCGGCGCCGCGCCGGGTGCGCGTCGTCGCCGGACAGTTACATAGGTTGAAGACGCCGGCGGAAGCTGCGGCATGATGTGTGAACTGGCTGGCTTGCCATGATGCTGCGGCCGTGAACCAATAGGCAAACTCCGGGAAAGGGACCCCATGAACGAGCATGTCCAGGCTGCCAAGGCCGCGCCGCTGTTCAATCCGCTGTCGCCGGAGTTCATCCGCAATCCCTATCCGTTCTATCAGCAGCTCCGCGACAATGATCCGGTGCATGTGACGCCGTTCGGCTCGTTCCTGGCCAGCCGGCACGCGGAGTCGAGCCTCGTGCTGCGCGACAAGCGCTTCGGCAAGGACTTCGTCGCCCGCTCGATCCGCCGTTACGGCCCGGAGATCATGAACGAGCCGATCTTCCGCAGCATGAGCCATTGGATGCTGCAGCAGGATCCGCCGGATCACACACGGTTGCGCGGCCTCGTGGTGAAGGCCTTCACGGCGCGCCGCGTCGAGGACATGCGGCCGCGCATCCAGGCGATCGTCGATTCCACGCTCGACGAGATCATCCCGCACGGCCGGATGGACCTGATCGAGGACTTCGCCTTCAAGCTGCCGGTCACGGTGATCTGCGACATGCTCGGCATTCCCGAGGAGCATCGCGAGGCGTTCTACAAGAGCTCGCGCGAGGGCGGGCGGCTGCTCGAGCCGGTGCCGCTGTCGAAGGCGGAGATCGCCGAGGGCAATGCCGGCAATGCGGTCTCCCGGGCGTATTTCCAGCATCTGTTCGAGCTGCGCCGCAAGCAGCCCGGCGACGACCTGACGACGCAGCTGCTGCAGGCGGAGGAGGACGGCGCCAAGCTGTCGCATGAGGAGCTCACCGCCAACATCATCCTGCTGTTCGGCGCGGGGCACGAGACCACGGTCAATCTGATCGGCAATGGCCTGCTGGCGCTGCATCGCAATCCCGATCAGCTGGCGCTGTTGAAGGCGCGCCCCGAGCTGATCACCAACGCGATCGAGGAGTTCCTGCGCTACGATTCCTCAGTGCAGCTGACCGGGCGGGTCGCGCTCGAGGACATCGATGATCTCGGCGGCCGCCGGATCCCGGCGGGCGAGACCGTGCTGTGTCTGCTCGGCTCGGCGAACCGCGACCCGGCGGTCTATCCCGACAATCCGGAGCAGCTCGATATCACCAGGGCGAATGTGAAGCCGCTGTCGTTCGGCGGCGGCATCCACCATTGCCTGGGGGCGCAGCTTGCCCGCATCGAGGCCGAGGTTGCGATCGGAACCCTGCTGCGGCGGCTGCCGGAGTTGAAGCTGGACGATCCCGACAACCCGGAATGGCGGCCGACCTTCGTGCTGCGCGGCCTCAAGCGGCTGCCGGCACACTGGTAACCATCTTCGTTAACGGAGTTGTTGTGCAACGCCCCCGGAAACAACGACAGCGCTGTGACTTCGCCATACTTAATCCTATATGATGCAACGCTCCGGTCTCGATGCCTGTGGGGCTGCGGTCGCACGGGATGACGGGTTTGGGACGCCGGAGCGTTGTCCTTTGAGGGAGACCCCGTGCAGACGACCCTGCTCGGTTTGGCGATTGCCTTCATCCTTGCGCTTCTTGCTGCGCTGATCGGCCCGTACTTCGTCGACTGGAACCAGTTCCGGCCGCAGTTCGAGGCCGAGGCGGGCAAGATCATTGGCGTGCCCGTGCGGGTCGCCGGTGCGCTGGACGCACGGCTGCTGCCGACGCCGACCTTGCGGTTGCGCCAGGTCACCTTCGGCGGCGCCAATCATCTCGGCAAGCTGCGCGCCGACAAGCTCGACGTCGAGTTCAGCCTTGGCGACCTGATGCGCGGGGAGTGGCGCGCCAACGAGCTGACTATCGGCGGCATGGCCGCCGATCTCGGGCTCGACGCCAAGGGCCAGGTCGACCTGCCGGCCGCCTCGGGCCGCTTCAATCTCGCCGCGCTCGCGATCGACCGCTTCAACCTGACCGGCCGCGTCGCGCTGCATGACGCGGCCAGCCGCTCGACGCTGGAGCTCACCGATATCGTGTTCTCCGGCGACGTCCGCTCGCTCGCCGGCTCGCTGCGCGGCGACGGCGCGGTGTCGATCCGCGGCGGCCGCTATCCGTTCCGGGTGTCGTCGAGCCAGGACAAGGATTCCAACGGCCTGCGCGTCCATCTCAACATCGACCCCGGCGAGCGTCCGGTCATGGCCGATATCGAAGGGCTGATCAGCTTCCCGAATCGCTCGCCCAGGTTCGAGGGCGCGCTGACCTTGTCGTCGCCGCCGAAGGAGCAGGGTGAGGGCAAGGACAAGCCGGCCGGGGATCAGCCCGCGAAGGAGCCGTCCGCCAAGCCGTCAGGAACCGCGAGCCAAGCCGCCGCCACGCCGTGGCGCATCGCCACCAAGATCGTCGGCGACCAGGCCGCCGCCAAGCTCGACCAGATCGAGGTCAGCTTCGGCCAGGAGGATCGCTCGTTGAAATTCGCCGGCAATGGCGACGTCCGTTTCGGCGCCACCCCGACGCTGAAGGCATCGCTCTCCGCGCGTCAGCTCGATGCCGACAAGCTTCTCGCCGGCGGTGACGAGGTCAAGGACAGGCGAGCCATCGCGCCGGCGCTGGTGCTGCCGGCGCTGCGCAACTGGATCGCCCAGCTGCCGACCCTGCCGATGCCGGCCAACGTGCAGTTCTCGACCGAGCAGATCATGCTCTCGGGGCGTCCGGTGCAGAATTTCACCGCCGACCTGCACAACGAGCCGACAGCCTGGAGCCTCGAGAAGGTCGATCTGCGCGCGCCGGGCTCGACGCGCCTGACCTTCCGAACCATCGGCATTTCGACCTCGGTGACGGCGGGCTTCACCGGCGCGCTCGATCTCGACTCTTCGGAGCCCGATACTCTCGTGGCCTGGTTGCAGGGCCGCAGCGACGGCAGCTACCGCACCCAGCGCCCGCTGCGCCTGCGCGGCGACCTCAACGTGGCGCCGGACCGGGTCGCGATCACCAGCCTCAAGGCGGACATCGATGGTGGCTCCGTCGATGGCCGCGTTGCTCTCCTCAATCGCTCGACCGGCGCCGGCTCGCGTTTCGAGGCTGTGCTGAAAGGCGACAGGCTCGATCTCGATGCTGCCATGGCGGTGACGCGTTCGCTGGTCGGCGTCACGGGCGAGTGGCCCGCCGAGGCCAGCGTCGCGCTGGATGTCGGCCGCGCCAAGCTCAGCGGCCAGGAACTGCGTCCGCTGACGGCACGCTTCTCCTACGATCCGAAGACGATTGCGGTCGACCAGCTCAAGTTCGGCCAGAGCGGCGGCGTGACCAGCGAGGGCTCCGGCCGCTTCGATCGCGCCGACGCCACCGGGCGGCTTGCCGTGACCTCGATGGCCGGCTCGCTCAAGGAGATCACGGCGCTGGTGCAGCCCTTTGCACCGCAGATCGCCGCGCGCTTCGATGCGCTGGGTACGCCTGCCGGCGCGGCGCGGCTGAAGCTGACGCTGGACCTCGCCAAGGATCCCGCTAATGCCGACCGCAGCCAGGCCAAGGCGGTGCTCGATCTCGATGCGCCGCAGCTGAAGGGCTCGGCCACGTTGACGGCGAAGCCATCGGCAGCCGCGCTGCGCAGCTTCGAGGTCGATGCCATCGATCGCACCGAGCTCGGCGTCGAGAGCAGGCTCTCCGCCGAGCAGGGCAATGTCGTGCTGGCGCTGCTCGGCCTGGATCGCGTTGCAGCCGTCGGCAATGGTCCCGCCGAGTTTCAATCCAGCGTGGCCGGCAGCTGGCGGACGCCGCTGCGGGTGATGGCCAAGCTCACCGGTGCGGGACTCGACGGCGATGCGCAGGGCACTGTCGATCCCTGGGGCGATGCCACCAAGGCCAATGTCAATCTCCGCCTGCGTGCTGCCAATCTGGCTCCGCTGCTTGGGCTGAAGCCGCAGGATCCGGCCGCGCAGAACATCCGCCTGTTCGGGCGGCTTGGACTCTCCGGCAGCCGGGCGACGCTCGACGATATCGACAGCACGGTCGGCGGCTCGCGGGTGCGCGGCCGGGTGGCCGTGAATCTCGACGACGACAAGCAGATCGAGGGCGAGCTCGGGCTGGACGCGCTCGATGTCCCCCAGGTCTTTTCGGTGCTGATCGGCGCGGCCGGGCGCGAGCAGGCGGAGCCGCTGGGAGCCGGCCTCTCGAAGGGATGGCGCGGCCGCGTCTCGTTCCAGTCGCTGAGCGGCGCGGTCATGAGTGGGATCGATCTGCGTCCGCTCGGCGGCGCGATCAGGAGCGACGGCCAGTCGCTCACCATCGAGAACCTCAAGGGCAAGCTCGGCGGCGGCGAGCTGACGGCGACCGTCGAGGCGCGGCCGAATGCCAACGGCCTCGTCCTCAACGGCCGTGTCGAACTCGCCGGCGTCGATGGCGGCGCACTGCGCTATCGCAGCCTCAAGATGCCGGCAGGCAAGGTGTCGGCGCAGATGACGCTGGCGGCCGAGGGGCGCAGCGTGCAGGGGCTGGTGAACGCGCTCTCGGGCAACGGCACGGTGTCGCTGGACAACGCGTCGATTCCGAATCTCGATCCGCGCGTGTTCGACGTCGCCTTGCGTGCGGCCGACGCCGGACAGGTAAGCGATGACGGCAAGCTCCGGCAGGTGGTCGAGCCGGTGCTGACATCCGGCAGCCTGCCGGTCGCATCGGCGCAGATCCCCTTCATCATTCGCGATGGCCGCGTGCGCGTCGGCGCTACCACGCTGGAAGCACAAGGCGCGCGCGCGATCGTCTCGGGAGGCTTCGACATTCCGGCCGACCAGGCCGATATTCGCGCCAGCCTGAGCTCGAACACCGTCGGCAACGCCAACAGCCGTCCGGAGCTGCAGTTGTTCGTGGTCGGTACGCCCGACGCGCTGACGCGGGCCGTCGACGTGACGTCGCTGTCGTCCTGGCTCGCGGTCCGGGCCATCGATCGCGAGACGCGACGCCTCGATGCGATCGCGCGCGGCGAGGTGCCGCCGGCCTATCCGTCGTCGACGGCGTCGCTGCCGGGCGGTCCCGATGCCAATGCGGCCGTGCCCGGCACAGTTGACGTGCCGCTGCCCGGGCGCGATCCGCGCCGCGATCCGCGCGCCAAGCTCGGCGGTCCGCGTGCGGCCGTGCCGCCGCTCAATGCGCCGCTGTCGGCTCCCGCGGCTGCGCCGCCGCCACCGGCTGCGCCTGTGGCGGCGAGCCAGCCACAGGTCGCGCCCTTGCCGCCGCCGGTCGAGATCAAGCCTGCGCCGGGCGCGCTGCCGCCGCGCCCACGGCCCGTGCCCCGTCCCCCGGTCGTGCTGACGCCGCCGGGCAGCCCATGACATCAGGGCGCGTGGGGGAGGGACCGCGCCGATGATGACGCTGCGCCAGGTCGAGGTCATCCGCGCGGTCATGGTGACCGGCACCATCAACGGCGCCGCGCGGTTGCTGAAGGTCTCGGCGCCCGGCGTCAGCCGTCTCGTGAAGTACACCGAGCGCTCGCTCGGCATCCGCTTCTTCCAGCGTCAGAACGGCCGCTACTTCCCCACGCCTGAAGCCCAGAACATCTTCGAGCAGATCAACAGCGTCTACGAGAAGGTCGACGACCTCAGCTACATCATTTCCAACATCGGCCGCGGCGCGCTGTCGGAGTTGCGCATCGGCTCGGTGCCCAGCATCTCCCAGGTGATGGTGCCGCGCGCGATCGAGCGCGTCCGCCGCCGCTATCCTGACCTCGGCATCGACATCAACATCCTCAAGATCGAGGAGGCGATCGACTATCTGATGCTGGGCAAGGGCGAGTGCGTGGCGATGAGCTATCGTCTCGATCATTCCGCGCTCGAATTCCTCCCTCTCGCGTCGGGCGAACTGTTCTGCATCGTCCCGCCCGGCCATGAACTCGCCGGTCGCAAGCAGGTCTCGGCCGCGGAGATGACGCGCTATCCGCTGATCGGCATCGATCCGAACGACCCTTACGGCCGGATCATGGCCGAGATCTTCGCGCGCAACAAACTCAGCTACAACATCTCGATCAAGGCACGCTTCGGCACCACCGTCTGCGCATTGGTGAAGGCAGGGCTGGGCATCGCCGTGATCGATCAGTTCACGGTGGCCCATGGCGGCTATCCCGGCATCGAGCTGATCAAGATCGCCGAGCCGACCCGCTTCGACACCTACATTGCCGTCAAGCGCGGCACCCCGCTGTCGCTCTCAGCCGAGCACTTCATCGATTGCCTGCGCGCGGAGATGCGCGCTCTGGAGCCGGGCCGCCCGCCGGCGGCGAAGTCGGTGAAGGCTGCCGGAAAAAGATAACATGATGTTAGGTTCGGCGGATATTTGGGTAATTGTGTTAGCGGACAGACGCGCTATCGTCCGCGGCGACATTCATCGCTCGTGCGGCGATCGCGCGAGGCGGCAGCAGAGACTGAAGCGAACGTGCCTGATCTTTCCGCGCTCAAAGCCCGCAAATTCCTGACCGGCTTGATCGGTGCGCCGATCGCGCATTCGGCGTCTCCCGCAATGCACGAATACGCGGCGGCGGTCCTCGGCGTGCGCTGCCACTATCAGCTGATCGAGGTTGCCGGCGCCGACCGCGCGGGACTGGCGTCGCTGCTCGAGGGCGTGCGCCGGCTCGGCTTTGCCGGCGTCAACGTGACCTATCCCTACAAGGAAGCCGTGGTCGAACTGCTCGACGAGCTCGCGCCGAAGGCGGCGGCGATGGGGGCCGTCAATACCGTCGTCGTCCGCGACGGCCGGCTGATCGGCCACAACACCGATACAACCGGCTTCGAGCGCGCTGTCGCGCCGCTCGTCGGCCAGAGCGGACGCGGCGTCGTCGCACTGATCGGGGCGGGTGGTGTCGGCAAGGCGATCGCCTTCGCACTTGCGAACCTGAACGTTGCCGGCTTGCGGATTTTCGACACCGAGCGGGTGCGTACCGAGAGGCTGGCAAGTCTGCTGCCGGCCGGTACGAAGGTGACGGTTGTCGACAGCGTTGATGAGGCCTTGCAGGGGGCGGTCGGCGTCGTCAACGGCACGCCGATCGGGATGCTGCCGAACCGCGGTATGCCGGTGCCGGAGCATCTGCTGCGCGCCGACCTCTGGGTCGCCGACGCCGTCTATTCGCCGTTGTGGACGCCGCTTCTCAAGGCCGCCAAGGCGAGGGGCGCCCAGGTTCTGCTCGGGCGCGAGCTCGCGATCTACCAGGCCGCCGACGCGTTCGAGCTGTTCACCGGGCTGTCGCCCTCGACCGAGGCGATGGGCGCGGCGTTCGACAATCACATGGCGGAGAGATATCCGGCGGTTGACGCCGCCTGAGCTGACCGCCAATACGCGGCGGAACACATCTTTCAAGCAAGAAACGCAAACAAGCGTTTAAGATAGAGGAGGAGACAACGTGAGATCGACCATCCTGGCTGGCCTGTGCTCGGCCGTGCTGCTGTCCGGAGCCGCCTATGCGCAGTCCGGCGCTCCCATCAAGATCGCCAATGTTGCCGAACTCTCCGGCGGCGGCGCCACCGTCGGCAACAATTGGAAGAACGGCATCGACCTCGCCGTCGAGGAGATCAACGCCAAGGGCGGCATTCTCGGCCGCAAGATCGAGGTCAGCCACGCCGACTCCCAGTCCAACCCCGGCGTCGCGCGTGCCCAGGTGCAGAAGGCGCTCGACGGCGAGCCCTACGTGCTGCTCGGGCCGGGCTATTCCGGTTCGGTCAAGGTGACGGCGCCGCTGGCGGCCGAGGCCGGCATCACCCAGATCATGGGCGGCGAGGCCGCTGAGCTGACGCAGGCCGGCAACAAGTTCTTGTTCCGCACCTCGTTCGGCCAGCAGTCCTCGATGCCGAAGGTCGCCAAGTACATCAACGACGAGCTGAAGGCGAAGTCGGTCGCGGTGGTCTGGGTCAACAACGATTTCGGCCGTGGCGGACGCGACGTCATCACCAAGGAGTTCAATCGCCTCGGCATCAAGGTCGCAGCGGACCTGTCGACCGAAGCCGGCCAGGCGGACTTCGCCGCCGACGTCAGCAAGATCAAGGCGGCAGCCCCAGACGCGGTCTTCATCTACGTCAACGAGGAAGAGAGCGCGCGCATCCTGAAGGAGATCAAGCGCCAGGGCGTGACCGCGCCGCTGATCGGCGAGACCACGCTGGTCGGCCAGAAGGTGATCGAGCTCGCCGGCGATGCCGCCAACGGCGCCCGCGGCCATGTCGGCCTCACCACCGACGCGCCCGTCGAGGCCGTCAAGGCGTTCCGCGATCGCTTCGTCAAGAAGTACAACTACGTGCCCGACCACAACGGTCTGAAGGGCTATCTGGCGGTCTACATGGTCAAGGCTACGACCGAGAAGATGGGCAAGGTGGACTCCAAGGGCTTCGCCGACGCGCTGCACGGCCTGACCATCAAGACGGCGACCGAGCCGAACATCCTGATGGATGTCACCTTCGACCAGAACGGCGACATCGACCGCCAGGGCTTCCTGGTCGAGGTGGTCGAAGGCAAGCAGGTCGTTAAGCAGGTGCTGCCGAAGCTCAACTAACGGGACCGGTCGATCGGCGGCGCTGGAGGGGTGATGTCCGGCGCCGCCGTCGCCCAAGGGCCTACGGGGAAACCATGTCCAATCTGCTCGACCTGATCGTGGCGGGTCTCGCCACCGGCGCCATCTACGCGCTCGTAGCCGTCGGCTTCACCTTGCTGTGGCAGACCTCGCAGACCATCAACTTCGCCCAGGGCGAGTTCGTGATGCTGCCGGCCTTCCTGATGCTTGCAGTGATGCATCTCGGCGCGCCGTTCTGGCTCGCTGTCCTCGTTGGTGTGCTGCTGTCGGCGCTGCTGCTCGGTCTCGCCTTCAAGATGCTGCTGGTCGATCCGATGTTGCGCCATGGCGTGCTGCCGCTGGCGATCGCCACCATGGCGCTGGCGATCGGCATCAAGGAGGCCGTGAAGCAGTTCTTCAGCGCCGAGGCCTCGCCATTTCCATCGATCGTTCCCGCCGGCGATATCAGCGTTCTTGGCCGTGCGATCTCGCTGCAGAGCCTCGGCGTGCTCGCCGTCGCGATCCTGGCCGTCGTGGGCCTGACCATGCTGCTCAACCGCACCTCGCTGGGCCACCAGATGCAGGCGGCGGCGCAGAACCCGACCGTGGCGCGCATCATCGGCGTGCCCGTCGAGCGCATGATCCTGCTGACCTTCCTGATCAACGCCGTGCTGGTGGCGCTGGCCTCGCTGCTGATCACGCCGATCTATCTCGCCAAATTCTCCAGCGGCGAGGTGCTGGGGCAGGCGGCGTTCATCGCCGCGATCGTCGGCGGCTTCAACCAAGTCCGCGGCGCCATCGCCGGCGGTCTCCTGATCGGCGTCGTCGACAACCTCGCCGCAGCCTATGTCTCCACCCAGTATCGCGCCGCCGTGCCGATGCTGCTGTTGATCCTGATGATCCTGTTCCGGCCGCAGGGCCTGCTCGGTCGAGCCGAGGAGCGCACGGTATGAGCAAGCACAACAGACTGCTTCTCGTTGCGCTGTCGATCATCGTCGTCGCCGGCCTGATCATCATCCCGATGAACTTCAACCGCTACGGCCTCTATATCCTGAGCCAGTGGGCGGTGATGACCATCGCCGCCATGGGCCTGAACCTGACGCTCGGCTATGCCGGGCAGGTGTCGCTGGCGCAGGGCGCTTTCGTCGGCATCGGGGCCTATGGAGCGGCGATCCTGACCACCCATGGCTGGCCGCTGATCGCGGCGCTCGGGCTCGTGATCGTGATCTGCTTCGTCGTCGGCTGGCTGCTCGGCTATCCGGCGCTGCGGGTGCAGCATCACTATCTCGCCTTCGTCACGCTGGCGTTCTCGACCCTGATGTTCCTTGTGTTCCGCAACGAGAGCTGGCTGACCAACGGCATCTACGGCATCAGCAACATCCCGCGTCCCGAGGTCTTCGGCTTTCCCACCCGCAAGCCGCTGCCATTCTACTATCTCTGCCTCGGATCGCTCGGCCTCGTCACGCTCGCGATGTGGTGGTTGATCCGCTCGCCCTGGGGCCGTGCCTTCATGGCGCTGCGCGAGAATCCGATCCGGGCGCAATCGCTCGGCATCGACACCCGCCGTTACACGTTGATGGCTTTTGCGATCGGGTCCGTGCTCGGCGGCATTGCCGGTGTGCTCTATGCGCCGCTGACGCAATATGTCGACCCCGTGCCATTCAACCTGCAGCTCTCGCTTGATCTCCTGATGATGGTGATCGTCGGCGGCTCTGGCTTCATGTTGGGTCCGTTCCTCGGCGCGATGATTGCGGTGCTGCTGCCGGAATGGCTTCGGTTTGCCGAAGGCTATTATTTGATGCTCTATGCGGCCGCCGTGATCGTGCTGCTGATCTATTCGCCCTCCGGCATTCTCGGCATCCTCGATCGCTATCTCAGCTCAAGGCGGACCCAGGCCGCGTCCGCGTTGCGCGCCGCCGCTCAGTCCAAGCTGGAGGCCGCGCAATGACCGCAGTCCTCGACGTTCGCGACGTCAAGAAGAGCTTCGGCGGCATCACCGCCGTGAACGGCGTCAGCTTCGATGTGCAGGAGGGCGAGATTCTCGGCCTGATCGGGCCCAATGGCTGCGGCAAGTCGACCTTGTTCAACTGCATTCTCGGCCAGTTGGTCCCGAGCGCGGGTGAGGTCAGGGTCGACGGCAAGCTCGTCACCGGGCAGCGGCCGTCGGAGCTCAATCGTCTCGGCGTCAGCCGGACCTTCCAACTGCTGCAGGTGTTCCCGAAACTTTCGGTGCGCGACAATCTGATCCTCGCCGGGCAGGAGCATCGCGGCAGCATGCTGTCGCGCCTGTTCGGGCCGTCGGACGCCGGTCTCACCACCACTGCCGATCAGATGATCGGCTTCTTCAAGCTGGAGCATCTCGCCAACGAGCCGGCCGGCGGCCTGTCCTACGGCCAGCAGAAGCTGCTCGATGCCGCCATGGCCTTCATGGGGGGTCCGCGCCTCGTGCTGCTCGACGAGCCCGCCGGCGGCGTCAATCCGACGATGCTCGGCGATCTCAAGGAACGGTTGATCGCGATCAATCGCGAGCGCCGCGCCACCTTCGTCGTCATCGAGCACAACATGGAGTTCGTGATGTCGCTGTGCTCGCGCGTGATGGTGATGGCGGAAGGCAAGGTGCTGGCGATCGGCAAGCCCGACGAGATCAGGGCCAATCCGGCCGTGATCGAAGCCTATCTCGGACATTGACGGAGGCGGCCGTGAGCGATCCCATTCTCGACGTCCAGAACCTCGTCGGCGGCTACGGCAAGATGACGATCCTCAACGGCACCACCTTCTCGGTGCCCAAGGGATCGATCACCACCGTGATCGGTCCGAACGGCGCCGGCAAGTCGACCGTGTTCAAGGCGATCTTCGGACTGCTGAAGCTTCGCGAAGGCAAGGTGATCTTCAAAGGGCGCGATGTCACGGGCCTGAGCCAGCGCGCGCTGCTCGGCGCGGGCATCTGCTACATCCCGCAAGGCCGCAACATTTTTGGTGAGCTGTCGGTGCGTCACAACATCGAGCTCGGCGGCGTGGCCGCACCAGCGAACATTGATCTTCCGGGCCGGGTCGAGGCGGCGCTCGACGTGTTCCCGGTGCTGCGCAAGAAGGCGGACCGGCAGGCATCGACTCTCTCGGGCGGCGAGCAGAAGCAGCTCGAGATCGCGCGCGGGCTGCTGCTCGAGCCGCAGCTGGTGCTGATCGATGAGCCCTCGATCGGTCTGTCGCCTTTGATGGTGCAGCAGACGTTCGACATGCTGAAGCGGCTCCGCGAGCGCGGCGTCTCGGTGCTGCTGATCGAGCAGAATGCGCGCTCGGCGCTGGAGATTTCCGATTTCGGCATCGTGCTCGAGCTCGGTCGTACAAGGATCATCGACAAGGCCGATCGCGTGCTGGCCGATCCCCGCGTCGGCCAGCTGTTCCTGGGCGGCGCGATGGAGGAGACGGCGGCATGAACAAGCGCTCGATCGCAACGGTTTCCATCTCAGGCGCGCTCGACGAGAAGCTCAAGGCGATCGCTGCCGCGGGCTTCGATGAGGTCGAGATCTTCGAGAACGATCTCGTCGCCTTCGGGATGCGGCCGCGCGAGATCGGGCAGATGTGCCGCGACCTCGGGCTTGCGATCTGCGCCTACCAGCCGTTCCGCGATTTCGAGGGCATGCCGGAGCCGCAGCGCGCGCGCAATTTCATCCGCGCCGAGCGCAAGTTCGACCTGATGCAGGAGCTCGGCACCGACCTGCTGCTGATCTGCAGCAGCGTCTCGCCGGCCTCGCTCGGCGGCATCGATCGCGCCGCCGCTGATTTCCACGAGCTCGGCGAGCGCGCGGCGAAGCGCGGCCTGCGCGTCGGCTACGAGGCGCTGGCCTGGGGCCGTCATGTCCATGACTATCGCGATGCCTGGGAGATCGTGCGCCGGGCCGATCACAAGGCGATCGGCGTCATCCTCGACAGTTTTCATGCGCTGGCGCCGGCGCTGCCGACCAACGCGATCCGCGCCATTCCGGCCGACAAGATCTTCCTGGTTCAGCTCGCCGACGCGCCGAAGCTCGAGCTCGACGTGCTGTCCTGGAGCCGGCACTTCCGCAGCTTCCCAGGGCAGGGCGATCTGCCGGTCGGGGAGTTCATGGCCGCCGTGGCCGCGACCGGCTATTCCGGATCGCTGTCCCTCGAGATCTTCAACGACCAGTTCCGGGCCGGCTCGGCGCCGCGCACTGCGCTCGACGGCATGCGTTCGCTGCTGCTGCTGCAGGATGATCTGGCCGGGACGATGCCCGTCGCGGCGGAGCCGCGCTTCGAGCCCCGCGTCAGGAGTCACGGCATCGGCTTCGTCGAATTCGCCGTCAGCGAGGATAAGGCGCAGTCGCTCGCCGCGTTGTTCGCGCAGCTCGGCTTCCGCAACACCGGGCGGCATCGCAGCAAGGCGGTGCAGCGCTGGTCGCAGGGCGCGATCGAGCTCGTGATCAATTGCGAGCCGGCGAGCTTCGCGCATTCGCACTATGTGACGCATGGTCCGGGTGTCTGCGCGCTGGCGCTCGAGGTCGACAGCGCCGATCGGGCCATGGCGCGGGCGCAGTCGTTGAAGACGCGCACCTTCACCCAGCCGGTCGGTCCGGGAGAACTGGAGATTCCGGCGATCCATGGCGTCGGCGGCAGCCTGCTGTATTTTCTCGACACGCATGGCCGGCATTGGGATGTGGACTTCGAGCCCGTCGTCAGCGACAAGGCCGCCGATCGGCTCGTTGCGGTCGATCACATCGCGCAATCGATGCCGCACGAAGAAATGCTGTCCTGGCTGCTGTTCTACGCCGGGATCATCGATTTCTCGCGGCTGCCGCAGATGGAGATCGCCGACCCCAGAGGCCTCGTGCAGAGCCAGGCGATCGTCAACGGTGATCGCAGCCTGCGCTTCATCCTCAACGGCTCCACGGCGACGCGCACGCTGTCGTCGCGCTTCATCTCCGAGTTCTTCGGCTCCGGCGTCCAGCACATCGCGTTCTCCTGCGACGACATCTTTGCTGCGGTGGCCGAGATGCGCGCCAGAGGCGCGGGATTCCTCGACATCCCCGACAATTATTACGACGATCTCGAAGCCAAATACGATCTTGCGCCCGAGACGATCGCCGCGCTGCGCGCCAACGAGATCCTGTACGACCGTGACGGCGACGCCGAGTTCTTCCAGGTCTACACCCACATCTTCGAGGAACGCTTCTTCTTCGAGATCGTGCAGCGGCGCAACTACCAGGGCTTCGGTGCCGCCAACGCCGCGATCCGCCTCGCCGCGCAGGCCCGCGAGGTACGGCCGGATACGATGCCGCGGCTTTGAGTCAGGGCTCCGGCTGGATTCCCGGCAGGCGGACGATCTCCTCGGCGAGATAGTCGATCAGCAGCCGCACGCGTGCGATGCCGGCGCGCTCCGGCACGATCAGCATGTTGAGAGGCGTCGATGACAGACGGTGGTCGGGCAGGATGACCGCCACTCTGCCCGCGGCAATGAGGTCGTCGACCAGCCAGGCATGGCTCGCACCGATGCCGCGCCCGGCCACCACGGCCTCTCGAACCCCCAGTCCGTGATTGGTGCGGAAGCAGCTTCTGAACGGCACCTCGTGGCGCGCTCCGTCCGGTCCCATGAGGACGAGCATCTCGCTGCCCGCAACATTGGTCATGCGGATGCCGTCATGCCCGATCAGTTCCTGCGGCATGCTCGGCGTGCCGCGCTTCTCCAGATAGTCCGGCGAGGCGACAAGGAGCCGGTGCGAGTAGCCGAGCGATCGCAGCTTCAGCGAGCTGTCGCTGAGTGGGGCGAGGCGCAGCGCGATGTCGACACCCTCGCGTACGAGGTCGATGCGCTCGTCGGTCAAATTGAGATCGATGGCGATATCCGGGTAGCGATCCTGGAAAGCGAAGACGAGCCGCGTGATGTGCAGGATTCCGAAGGCCGCCGTACAGGAGATCCGGATCGTGCCGGCGGCGGCACCCCGCGCCCCGCGTGCCTCGTCGCCGGCCTGGTCGATCAGGCGGAGGATCTGGACGCAGTTCGCATAATAGCGGCTGCCCTCGTCGGTCAGGGTCACGCGCCGGGTGGTGCGGCTGAGCAGCGGCACGCCGATCGTGTCTTCCAGCTCTTGCAGATGTCGCGAGACCGTGGACTGGCCAATTCCGAGCTCGCGCGCGACCGCGGACAGGCTGCCGCGCTCCGCCACCCGGACGAAGCTGCGCATGTTGACGAGGCTGACGTCAGATTTATCCATAAAGCGGCATGATATTATCGATAACAGCCATATAGTGGATGAGTGAGGTGGCGTCTATGTCTTGGCGAGTTCCAGCAGAGGATCCAGCCATGAACGTCCTGCTCGTCTTTGCCCATCCCGAACCCCGCTCGCTCAACGGCGCCCTGCGCGATGTCGCCGTCGCCGAACTCCAGGCCCAGGGCCATCAGGTGAAGGTCTCAGACCTCTATGCGATGGGCTGGAAGCCGGCCGCCGATCGTGCCGACTTCCCGCAGCTGCCGGCGGAAGCGCGTCTCAACGTCGCCACCGCATCGGGCGAAGCCTTCAAGACCCACACGCTCACCGACGACGTTCGGGCCGAGCAGGACAAGCTGCTCTGGGCCGACGCGGTCATCCTGCAGTTTCCGCTGTGGTGGTTCACGATGCCGGCGATCCTGAAGGGCTGGGTCGACCGGGTCTATTCCTACGGCTTCACCTATGGCGTCGGCGAGCACAGCGACAAGCGCTGGGGCAATCGCTATGGGGAAGGCGTGTTCGCCGGCAAGCGCGCGATGCTGGTGGTCACCACGGGCGGCTGGGAAGAGCATTATTCCGAGCGCGGCATCAACGGGCCGATCGACGACCTCCTGTTTCCCATCAACCACGGCATCCTGTTCTATCCGGGCTTCGACGTGCTGCCGGCGTTCGTGGCGCACAAGGTGAACCGGCTCGATGACGCGGGTTTTTCAAATCTCGCCGAGCGGTTGCGGGCGCGGATGCGGACGCTGTTCACGGCAGAGACGATCCCATACCGGCGGCAGAACCACGGCGACTATCTGATTCCGTCGATGCAGCTGCGGCCCGAACTCGGTGTACCCGGCGCGCGCGGCTTCGCGCTCCATACGGACGCGTCGCGATGACACGTCAGGGCGCGGGGATGACTCAGCCCGCGCCCATCGCGACGGCGATGCGGTAGGTCGTAAACGCCGCCGCATAGGCGAGCGCGAACATGTAGACGAAGGTCACGGCCATCCAACGCCAACTGCCGGTCTCGCGGCGGATGACCGCAAGCGTCGAGGCGCATTGTGGGGCGAAGATGTACCAGGCGAGCAGCGCCAGCGCCGTGGCGAGGCTCCATTTGCTGGCCAGCACCTGGCCGATCTGTTCGGCCGCTTCCTTGCCGCCTTCGATGGCGTAGACGGTGCCGAGCGCAGCGACGGCAACCTCACGGGCGGCCATGCCGGGCACCAGCGCCACTGCGATTTGCCAGTTGAAGCCGACGGGCGTGAGCAGGGGCGCGATCGCCTGGCCGATCATCGCGGCCAGGCTGTAATTGATCGCGGGCTCGGTGGCGGCCTCCGGCGGCTGCGGGAACGAGGCCAGGAACCAGATCAGCACCATCATCGCGAAGATCGTGGTGCCCGCGCGCTGCAGGAACATCTTGGCGCGGGTGTAGACGCCGATCGCGATACCGCGCAGCCGCGGCAGCTTGTAGTCCGGCAGCTCCAGCATGAACGGCGCCGGCTGGTAGTCGCGCATCAGGAAGAACTTGACCAGGAACGACACCAGCAGCGCGCTGACGATGCCCGCCGCATAGAGCCCGAACATCACGAGGCCCTGCAGGTTGATCAGGCCCCAGACCTTGGTCGGCGGGATGAAGGCCGAGATGATCAGCGTATAGACCGGGATGCGCGCCGAGCAGGTCATCAGCGGCGCGATCAGGATCGTCGTCAGACGGTCGCGGCGGTTGTCGATGACGCGCGTCGCCATGATGCCGGGGATCGCGCAGGCGAAGCTGGAGAGCAGCGGGATGAACGCACGGCCATGCAGGCCGGCGCCGCCCATGATGCGGTCCATCAGGAACGCGGCCCGCGCCATATAGCCGAAATCTTCCAGCAGCAGGATGAACAGGAAGATGATGATGATCTGCGGCAGGAAGACGATGACGCTGCCGACGCCTGAGATCACCCCGTTCTGCAGGAAGCTCTGCAGAAGGCCTTCGGGAAGCTGGTCGTGGACCAGCTGGCCGAGTGCATCGAACGCCGCCGACAGCAGCTGCATCAGCGGCTGCGCCCAGGCGAACACGCCCTGGAACATGACGAACAGGATCGCCAGCAGGATGAGGAGGCCGCCGACCGGATGCAGTGCAACGGAATCGATGCGGGCCGTCCAGGTGTCGGGCCGCTCCGGCAGGCTGACCGTGGCCGCGATGATGCGATCGGCTTCGCGCTGGGTCGCGCGCAACTCCGGAACGGTGAGGGGACGCCAGGTGTTGGCGCGGTCACCGGTGGCCGCCTCGGCCCGGGCCAGCAAGTGATCGGTAAGCTGCAGCAGGTCGTCGGTGCCGCCCTTGCGGACGGCGATCGAGGTCACGACAGGGACGCCCAGCGCCTGCGACAGGCCCGCGACATCCACGGTCACGCCACGCCGCTTGGCGATGTCGAACATGTTGAGTACGAGCGCTAGCGGCCGGCCCGTGCTCTTGAGTTCGAGCAGAAGCCGGATCGTCAACCGCAGGTTGGTGGAATCGGCAACGCAGAGCACCAGGTCGGGCAGGACCTCGCCGGTGGCGCGTCCGAGCACGAAATCCCGCGTGATCTCCTCGTCCGGGCTGCGGCCGCGCAGGGAATAGGTGCCCGGCAGGTCGACCAGCGAGATCTGGCGGCCCTGCGGGGTGACGAAGCCGCCCTCTTTCCGCTCGACGGTGACCCCGGGATAGTTCGCAACCTTCTGGCGGCTTCCCGTCAGGGCATTGAAAAGCGAGGTCTTGCCGCTGTTGGGCGTACCCACCAGGGCCAGATGCAGCAGAGGGCTTTCCATGAGCGAGGCTTTCCGCGCGGCTTACGCCACGATCACGGCCATGGCTTCGCGCCGGCGGACCGCGACGGTGATGTTGTCCACGCGGACGGCGATCGGGTCGCGCCCGACGATCCCCTCATGCAGGATTTCGACCCGAGCGCCCTCGACGAAGCCGAGTTCGATCAGTCTGCTCTCCAGCTCGACGTCCGGGAGGGACGACGTCGCGCCGCCAGCGGCAAGATGCTGGATCGTTCCGGTGTAGCCACGCCGGGCCAGACCGAGCGGCAGAGGCGGCCGTGTATCGCAGATTTCGCTCATAGCCTGTATTTTCAATCGCGTGCCAAGAGGTCAAGCGCGGCATGGTCAATGCCGCGGCATCTTAGAGCGATTTTAAACAGACCGGGCGGGCCGCCGTCTGATCTGCCTCAAGGAGCCGCGGCGGATGCCGTGTGCCTGCTGTCCACCGTCGCCTTCGGCTCGAGGCCGGAGGAGGCCGCGGCGCGGCTCTTGAAGTGGTCGAGCACGAACAGCCGGATCGCCGAGGACAGGTTGCCCTGCTGGCGATTGTTGTCGATCTCTCCGACCAGCTCGGACAGGGTCATGTTCCGGAGACCCGAAATCTCCTTCATTCCGTTCCAGAACGCCTCTTCGAGGCTGACGCTGGTCTTGTGACCTGCGACCACGATTGAACGTTTTACGACGGGCGACTTCATCACGCGTCCTCGCCATTGATACGATGTTGATCGAGTAAATCATTCGCGCGCTTGTCGCGTTGTGCGTCAGTTGCGCGTTCGGACTTCGTCCTGCCATGGCGAGCACGGTTGCTTTCGGCGACCCTCGCTGCCTGATCGCGCTCTACGCGCTTTCTAAAACGCTTCAAGTTGATGACGTCCCCCATGCTTGCTCCAATCATCTAAGGCATCGAACGTTGCGAAGAGAGCATGCGCGTTGCGCAGATGAGCCTTGGCGTTATCCAGACAATCACGTCATCGCTCCCTGATAGTTCGATAGCCGTTCGCGACTGTGCGAGCGGGTTTTGTATTCACTGAACGCAGCAGAACTTGTAGTCGAGAGTATCCTTTAGGGGTTAACAGCGAGAATTGCATCACCCCCCGTAGTACTACGGGACTACCGTCATGACCTTCCCGGTCTCGTCATCATCTCTGGCTGTACGAGGCGGTCGAATTCATCCTCAGATACGAAGCCGAGCCGCACGGCTTCCTCTTTCAGCGTGGTGCCGCGCTGATGCGCTGTCTTCGCCACTTTGGCGGCGTTGTCGTAGCCGATCCTCGGCGCGAGCGCTGTCACCAGCATCAGAGAACGCTGCATCATTTCGCGAATTCGCGCTTCGTCCGCCTGGATTCCGGCCACGCAATGTTCGCTGAATGAACGAGCGGCGTCACCTAGTAATTGTATGGACTGCATCATGCAATGTGTGAGTAATGGTTTATAGACGTTCAATTCGAAATGGCCCTGGCTGCCCGCCAGAGTAATTGCGGTGTGATTCCCGAATATCTGGCAGCATACCATGGTCAGCGCTTCGCACTGAGTCGGATTCACCTTCCCCGGCATGATCGAGGAGCCCGGCTCGTTCTCGGGCAGGATCAGCTCGCCGAGCCCCGAACGCGGACCCGAGCCCAGCAGGCGGATGTCGTTGGCGATCTTGAACAGGGCGGTGGCGGCGGCGTTGATCGCGCCGTGCGCATAGACATAGGCGTCGTTCGAAGCCAGAGCTTCGAACTTGTTCGGCGCGCTGGTGAACGGAAGTCCGGTGATCGCGGCGACGTGCTTGGCGAACAGCTCTGCAAATCTCGGATCCGCGTTGAGGCCGGTGCCGACGGCGGTGCCCCCTTGGGCGAGCGGCAACAGGTCGCGTGCGGCCGTCTCGATCCTGGCGACGGCGCTCTCGACCTGCGCGGCATAGCCGGAGAACTCCTGGCCGAGCGTGAGCGGCGTGGCGTCCTGCGTGTGGGTGCGGCCGATCTTGACGATGTCCTTGAACGCCTCCTGCTTGGCGCGCAACGCCGCCAGCAGTTCCGACAGAGCCGGCACGAGATGGCCGGAAATGGCCCGCGCTGCGGCGATATGCATCGCCGTCGGGAACGAGTCGTTGGACGACTGGCTCATGTTGACGTGATCGTTCGGATGCACGGGCTTCTTGGTGCCGCGCTCGCCGCCGAGAAGCTCGCTGGCGCGATTGGCGATCACCTCGTTGAGGTTCATGTTGGTCTGCGTGCCGGAGCCGGTCTGCCAGACCACCAGCGGAAAATGGTCGTCGAGCTTGCCGGCGATGATCTCCTGCGCAGCTTCGATGATCGCATCCGCCATCCGCGGCTCCAGCAGCCCGAGCTCCCGGTTGGTCTGCGCCGCCGCGAGCTTGACGAGCGCCAGCGAATGCACGAGGCCCATCGGCATGCGATCATGCCCGATGCGGAAATTATGCCGGCTGCGCTCGGTCTGCGCGCCCCAATAGCGATCGGCCGCGACTTCGATCGGACCGAAGCTGTCGGTCTCGGTCCGCGTCGGTCCGGAGGACGATGAACTCGCTGATTTTGTCATGACGCATGCCCATGATTGGTCGCGAACCGGCATTCGCCGGTTCAAGCATGCGTCAATCTATGGGCTCCCGGGCCGTTCCGCGCGCGACGAATCGCGCCTACTTCTTGCGAAAGCGGTCGAGACGGACGACCTCGGCGCCTTCGCCTGGGCTGGGCGGAGCGGCCGGCTTGTCCTCGCCTGCGTCGGCTGTCGGACCAGGCAGCGGGGCCGCGACGGCCACCGGGGCAGGAGCAGCCGGAAGCTTCGGGCTGGGCGGCGTTTCGGCGATCGCTTCCGACGGTTCGAATTGCAGGCCGAACTGGACCGACGGGTCGAAGAAGCTCTTGATGGCGTGGAAGGGCACCACCAGCCGCTCCGGGACGCCGCCGAACGACAGCCCAACCTCGAAACGATCCTCCGACACGACCAGATCCCAGAACTGGTGTTGCAGGATGATCGTCATCTCCTCCGGATATTGCGCAAGCAGCCGCGGCGACAATTTCACGCCCTCGGCCTTGGACAGGAAGGTGATGAAGAAATGGTGCTCGCCCGGGAGGCCATGCACGGCGGCATCGCTCAGCACCCGGCGCAGCACCCCGCGCAGCGCATCGCGCGCCAGCACATCGTATCGAATATGATCGGTCGCCATGATCGGTCCTGTATCGTGATGGGCCGCGCCCCGCCTTGCCGCAACACCGCGCCCGCAAGGGCAGCAGCATCCCCGACTCGCGTTTCGTCCATCGTACCCCGGCTGGGCGCCGAGGTCAGCAGCCAAGCCGGTTCGACCGGACATATGGGAACGCGCAGAAGCCGGCGGAAGTCCGGAAGATGAAGGAATGAAAGCGAAGGGGTACCAACGGAAGGGGGGCAAAAGAGGGGGGGGCAAAGGAGGGCGTGCCAAACGAAAGACCCCGCAAAGGACCTCCCATGCGTCGTGCACGTGAAAGTGGAGGCTTCTGTTGCCAGGTGCCTCCGAACCCCGCCTAACGGAGCTTAACCCGTTAGGACTTTAAGGTGGTCTTTCAAACTGCGTTACGCAGCCTGAGCAACCGGAGCAAAGTTGTCGTTGGCAACTATTGCAGTAGCCCGATAACGGCGGAACAATACCGGGAAAAAGCTCGCCCTTTACGCCCTCGTCGATCCTATTTCGCCCCCGCCAAAACCCATGCTTCGGTGGGCTTTGGTGGAGGCGCCGGGTACCGCCCCCGGGTCCGAATGGTTTATTTCGACGGCGATTTATTTCCATAGCCGGCAAGCCGGCACTCCCTATATAGGCCGTCGGCCGCCGGCTGCACAGGGCCCACGGGCCCCGACCTTCGACAAAAATGTGGGCCGTTGCACAGGAACTTTCCGTCCTGCCTTGGCAGACCGGATTTTGTCCTCCTAGAGTGCATCATGCCTCCCGAGATTGCGCCGGCTGTCCATCCCGCGGCCGACATCGCGAAAATTCCGCCCAGCCTGCGCACGCTCTTCTTCGCATTCGCGAAAATGTCGCTGTCGGGCTTCGGGGGCGTGCTGGTGTTCGCCCGCCGCGCGATCGTCGACGAGCACCGCTGGATGACGGCGGAGGAATTCAACGAGACTTTTGCGCTCTGCCACTTTCTCCCCGGACCGAACATCGTGAATCTTGCCATGGTGTTCGGCGCGCGACTGCGAGGGATCGCCGGCGGACTCGCAGCCTTTGCCGGTCTGCTCGGGCCGCCGATGCTGCTGATCACCGCGCTCGGCGCCCTCTACGGTCACTATGGGCAGGCCGAGGCGTTGCGGCGGGCGCTCGAAGGCGTGTCCTGCGTCGCCGTGGGCCTGCTGGCCTCGGTGGTGCTTCGCATGATCTCGCCGCTCCTGAAGAAGAGCGACGTGCTCGGCCTCGTCGTCATGGCCGCCGTCTTCGTCGCGATCGGGCTGGCGCGTCTGCCGCTCCAGGAGGTTCTGCTGGTGGCCGTGCCGCTCAGTCTTGCGATCACCTATGCCAGGGCGCGGTGGGCCCGATGAGCGGGGACGACAATCCGCTGTCGCAGCTGTTCTGGACCTTCGCACTGATTTCGCTGTTTGCGGTCGGCGGCGCTGTGGCCGCGATTCCCGAATTGCACCGCATTGCGGTCGATGTCCGGCACTGGATGACCGACAAGCAGTTCGCCGATGCGTTCGCGCTGTCGCAATTGTCGCCCGGTCCCAACGTCATGATCGTCGCCCTGATCGGCTATTCGGTCGCAGGCGTTGCGGGTGCCGCGGTTGCAACGCTTGCGATGTGCGGCCCGACGGCCGTTCTCGCTTATGCCGTCAGCCGCTGGCTGTCGAACGCGAAAGGCGCGCGCTGGCCCGCGCTGGTGCAGGCCGCGCTGGTGCCGCTGTCGATTGGCCTGATGGCCGCGAGTGCATGGATTCTCGGGCAGGCCTCGGATCAGAGCTGGCGGGCGTTCGCGCTGACGATCATTGCGGCCGTCGTTGCATCCTTGGCGCGACTCAATCCGCTCTGGCTGCTGGCCGCGGGAGGATGTCTTGGTTTTGCTGGCCTTCTCTAGGGAAAGCCGCTAGGCAAAAACTGAAGTGGGTCCGGATTGCTTCGGGCCGCCGAACGAGAACAGTGCCGGCCGTCAAGGCCGATCGGGGAGGGCGAGGACATGGCCGAGACCACGGGCCAATTGTCAGGTGGGACAGCGAGCGTGCCTGGTGCACGCAGCATGACTGGCGCATCGATCATTCTGGTCCTTGCCTTCGCGCCGCAACTCATCGAGCTGCTGATCGCGTTGGCCGGTGTCGTCGCGCCGCTGTCCGGCCGCGGTCCGCTGCAGGTCATCTCGGCACATGCGTCGGCCTTGTCGATCGCCATCCCGAGCCTGGCGCAGCAATATGCCGCAGGCGGCAAGTCCTCATTGTCCTCCGACGTCCTGCTGGCGCTCATCTACACCTACCCGCTGATCGCCGTCGCCGTGTTTACGTTCATGGTGCGGCCGCGCGCGCCGCAGGACTATTTCGGCGGCGTTGTGCTGATGGCGATCGCGCTGTTCGCGCTTTGGGCCTCCAGCGATCTGCAGGGCATGCGCGGATTCTCGTTCGGGGCCGGAACCGCACCGCGCATGTTCGGCCTGCTGCTGCTGGGGCTCGGCGCTGCCGTGGCCGTGATCGGCGTCGTCACTCCGGGGGCGCAGCTTGCGACCTATCATTGGCGCGGGCCGCTGTTCGTCTCTCTTGCGATCCTCACCTTCGCCGTCGCGATTCGGCCGCTCGGCCTCCTGGTCGTGGGGCTCGCGAGCTTCCTGATCGCGGCGATCGGCAGTCCGGAGACGCGCTGGCGCGAGGCGCTGATCGTCGGGGTCTGCCTGACCGGCGGCTGTGCGCTCCTGTTCCCCTATGTGCTGGGGCTGCCGATGCCGCTCCTGCCGCGTTTCCTTCTGCAATGAGGGCGTGATGGACCTGTTTGCAAATCTCGCCCACGGTTTCGCGGTCGCGCTGTCGCCGATCAATCTTCTGATGTGCCTGATCGGGGCGCTGGTCGGCACGCTGGTCGGCGTGCTCCCGGGCATCGGGACGATCGCCACCGTCGCGATGCTGCTGCCGATCACCTTCGGCCTGCCGCCGGTCGGCGCGCTGATCATGCTGGCCGGCATCTACTATGGCGCCCAGTATGGCGGCTCGACCACGTCGATCCTGGTCAACATACCAGGCGAGGCGACGTCGGTGGTGACCGCGCTCGACGGCTTCCAGATGGCCAAGCAGGGGCGTGCCGGCCCGGCGCTGGCGATCGCCGCGATCGGCTCGTTCTTCGCCGGCTGCGTCGCGACCGTTCTGATCGCGATCCTCGGCGCGCCCTTGACCAAGCTCGCACTGGCGTTCGGCCCGGCCGAATACTTCTCGCTGATGGTGCTCGGCCTGATCTTCGCGGTCGTGCTCGCGAAGGGCTCGGTGCTGAAGGCGATCGCGATGATCGTGCTCGGCCTGTTGCTGTCGATGGTCGGTTCCGACATCGAGACCGGCGTCTCGCGCATGGCCTTCAACATCCCCGAGCTCGCCGACGGTCTGGGCTTCGCCACCGTCGCGATGGGCGTGTTCGGCTTCGCCGAGATCATCCGCAACCTCGATGCCGGGGCGGGGATGGACCGCGACCTCGTGCAGAAGAAGATCACCGGCCTGATGCCGACGCGGAAGGATATGAAGGATTCCACGCCGGCGATCCTGCGCGGCACCGTGCTCGGCTCGATCCTCGGCATCCTGCCGGGCGGCGGCGCCGTGATCGCCTCGTTCGCGGCCTACACGCTCGAGAAGAAGCTCGCGAGGGATCCGTCGCGCTTCGGCCGCGGCGCGATCGAAGGCGTCGCTGCGCCGGAGAGCGCCAACAACGCCGCGGCGCAGACCTCCTTCATTCCGCTGCTCACCCTCGGCATCCCGCCGAACGCGGTGATGGCGCTGATGGTCGGCGCGATGACCATCCACGGCATCGTGCCGGGCCCGCAGGTGATGCAGAAGCAGCCCGATCTGGTCTGGGGCATGATCGCCTCGATGTGGATCGGCAATTTGATGCTGATCATCATCAACCTGCCGCTGGTCGGCATCTGGGTGCGGCTGCTGCGCGTGCCCTATCGGCTGATGTTCCCCTCGATCGTGATCTTCTGCGCGATCGGCATCTATTCGGTGAACAATGCGCCGGTCGATGTCGTGCTCGCAGGCGCGTTCGGCCTGGTCGGCTACTGGCTGATCAAGCATGATTTCGAGCCGGCGCCGCTGCTGCTCGGCATGGTCCTGGGGCCGCTGATGGAGGAGAACCTGCGCCGGGCGCTGCTGATCTCGCGCGGCGACTGGTCGGTGTTCCTGACCCGGCCGGTGTCCGCCATTCTGCTCGCGATCGCCATGGGACTGCTGGTGCTGGCCGTGCTGCCGACACTGCGCCGCAAGCGCGACGAGGTCTTCGTGGAGAGCGAGGGCTGACCTGCGGCCGCACGCCGCAGCCGCAAGTCGAATCGACCTCTGACAAGGCGCTGTGATGCCGCTATCACCAGCGCAGTCCCGCAGCGGAGCGGGCGACGAGGGAGGTAATTTCGATGAGCTGGTGCGGTCGTGCACTTTCGATCGGTTGGCTGCCGGTGATCGCCGGCCTTCTTGCCGGGGTCGGCGTGGCGACGACGCCGGCCAAGGCGCAGAACTATCCGACGCGCAGCATCACGATGATCGTACCGTTCGCCGCCGGCGGCCCGACGGACGTCATCGCGCGCATCGTCACCGGGCACATGGCGCAGACGCTCGGCCAGAGCATCATCATCGAGAACGTCGTCGGCGCCGGCGGTACCACCGCGACCACGCGCGCGGCCCGCGCCGCCAATGACGGCTACACGCTGATCACCGGCCACATGGGCACTCATGCCGCCGCGGTGCCGCTCTATCCGAAACTCGCCTATCATCCGGAGAAGGATTTCGAGCCGGTCGCGCTGCTTGCGGGCACGCCGATCCTGATCCTGGCGCGCAAGGATTTCGCGCCGAAGGATACAAAGGAGTTCGTCGACTACATCAAGGCCAACAGCGAGAAGGTCAACGCCGCTCATGCCGGCGTCGGGTCGGTCTCGCATGTGTCGTGCGAACTCCTGAACTCGATCCTCGACGTCAAGCCGGTCGGCGTCCCCTTCAATGGCACGGGGCCTGCGATGAACGCGCTGGTCGGGGGGCAGGTCGACTACATGTGCGACCAGATCGTCAACGCGGTGCCGCAGATCAACGCCGGCACCATCAAGGCCTATGCGATCGCAACGCCCGAGCGCAATCCGGCGCTGCCCAACGTCCCCACCACGACGGAAGCCGGCCTGCCGAAGTTCCAGGCCCAGGCCTGGAACGCGATTTTCGCGCCGAAAGGCACCCCGGCACCGATCATCGCCAAGCTCAATGCCGCCGCCGCCAAGGCGCTCGACGACGAGGGCGTGCGCAAGCGCCTGCTCGAACTCGGCAGCGTCATTCCCGGCGCTGCGGACCGCACGCCGGAGGCCCTGGGGGCGCTGGTGAAGGGCGAAGTCGTCAAATGGAGCGCTGTGCTGAAGCCGGCGAGCTAGCCTGCCGGCAGACGACCAGGACAGGAGGGGGCGGACCGCAGGGTTCCGCCCCTTGCCATTTGCGGCGCGGCGACCGACATTTTTCAGGGTATAATCGGCGACCGGGCCGAGTCGAGACTAGGGCTCGGCGAACCCCGCCGTTAAATTCGCCGCCTTCTGCGAAAGGCCGCCAGCGCGAACCATGCATCAGTATCACGATCTGCTCGAACGCATCCTGTCCGACGGCGCGGAGAAGCACGACCGCACCGGCACCGGCACGCTGTCGGTGTTCGGCCACCAGATGCGCTTCAATCTCGCCGCCGGCTTTCCGCTTCTGACCACCAAGCGGCTGCCGCTGAAGGCGATCGTGCACGAGCTGCTGTGGTTTCTGAAGGGTGACACCAACATCAAATATCTGCACGACCACGGCGTGACGATCTGGGACGAGTGGGCCGATGCCAACGGCGATCTCGGCCCGGTCTACGGCTACCAGTGGCGCTCATGGCCGACCCCCGACGGTGGCCATATCGACCAGATCACGAACGTCGTCGACATGATCCGCCGCAATCCGGATTCGCGCCGTCTGATCGTCACGGCCTGGAATCCGGCCGACGTCGAGAAGATGGCGCTGCCGCCGTGCCACTGCCTGTTCCAGTTCTACGTGGCGAACGGCAAGCTGTCGTGCCAGCTCTATCAGCGCTCGGCCGACGTCTTCCTCGGCGTGCCCTTCAACATCGCCTCCTACGCGCTGCTGACGATGATGGTGGCGCAGGTCACGGGCCTGAAGCTCGGGGAGTTCGTGCATTCGTTCGGCGACGTGCACCTCTATTCCAACCACATCGAGCAGGCCCGCCTGCAGCTGACCCGCGCGCCCCGTCCGCTGCCGACCATGACGCTCAACCCTGGTGTCACGGACATCTTCGGCTTCCGCTACGAGGATTTTGCGCTCGCCGGCTACGATCCGCATCCGCACATCAAGGCCGCGGTCGCGGTGTAACGCATGTCGCTGTCCATCCGCCGCGCCCGGCCCGACGACATCGGCGTCGTATTTGCGCTGATCAAGGAGCTCGCCGACTACGAGAAGCTCGCCCACGAGATCGTGGCCACCGAGGTCGACATCGCCGGCGCATTGTTCTGCGAGCATCCGACGCTGTTCTGCGACATCGCCGAATGGAACGGCGAGGTCGCGGGCTTCGCGGTCTGGTTCGTCAACTTCTCCACCTTTGCCGGAAAGCCCGGCCTCTATCTCGAGGACCTGTTCGTCCGCCCGGCATTCCGTCGCAACGGCATCGGCCAGGCGCTGCTCGGCCATCTCGCCGCGACCTGCGTGCAGCGCGACTGGGCGCGGCTGCAATGGTCGGTGCTCGACTGGAACGCGCCGTCGATCACCTTCTACAAATCGCTCGGGGCGGAGCTGATGGACGAGTGGACCCTGTGCAAGGTGACGGGCGAAGCACTGACTCGGCTGGCGGAGAAGGCGCCATGATCGAGATCGTTCTCGTCGTCGCGATCGCCGACAACCGCGTGATTGGTGCCGCCGGTGGCATTCCGTGGCGGCAGAAGAGCGACATGCAACGTCTTAAGGCCATGACGATGGGGCGGCCGATCGTGATGGGGCGCAAGACATTCATCTCGTTTCCGCGCCGGCCGCTGCCCGGCCGCACCAACATCGTCATCACCCGCGATTCTCAGTTTCGCGCGCCCGGCGCGGTCGTGACCCACACCGTCGACGAGGCGCTCGCCATTGCGCGGGGCGATGCGCTGCGGCGTTCAGCCGCGGAGATCGCGATCCTCGGCGGCGCCGAGATCTATGCGGCGACGATGCCGTTGGCCGACCGGCTGGAGATCACCGAGGTGCATGCGAGTCCTTCGGGCGATACGCTGTTTCCCTCGATCGATCCCGCCCAATGGGAGGAGACGGCGCGCAAGCGTCATGCCTCGGGTCCCGATGATCAGGCCGAATATTCCTACGTGACCTATCGCCGGCGGCGGTGAGCGTTTCTCTCCGCGGACCGATGCGGCCGCCACTCCAAGACCATCCGTTAATGATGAAGTCGCGTTGTTTGGCCGCGCCGGGCCTGTCCAGGCGCGGCAAACGGGCGCTTGCCGCCCTGTTTACATTGACAAAACCCGGTTCGGGCTTAGCTGGAGCGCTACGTTGTAAGGGGCGGGGCCGTCC
This sequence comes from Bradyrhizobium sp. SZCCHNS2022, assembly GCF_032377575.1. Classification (NCBI taxonomy): domain Bacteria; kingdom Pseudomonadati; phylum Pseudomonadota; class Alphaproteobacteria; order Hyphomicrobiales; family Nitrobacteraceae; genus Bradyrhizobium; species Bradyrhizobium sp. SZCCHNS2022. Next base: position 7,628,638 of record NZ_JAUHHZ010000001.1, read on the forward strand.
CTTATAACCCGGCCACCGTCGGGGCCGGCGTTGTGCACTATCAGCCTCTCGGAGGAGATCGATCGATGGCGTGGAAGAATCAGGGCGGAGGCCCGTGGGGTCCGGGTCCGAAGGGACCCTGGGGCTCGGGACCGCAACCGGTCGGTCCAAGGCCCCCCGACCTGGAAGATCTTCTGCGGCGTGGCCAGGACCGGCTGCAGCAGTTCATCCCCGGTGGCGGCTTCGGCGCCGTCGGCATCCTCCTGATCGTGGTCGGCGCCATCGCCATCTGGCTGCTGTCCGGCTTCTACCGGGTGCAGTCCGAGGAGCTCGGCGTGGTGCTGCGATTCGGCAAATATGTCCGCGATGAGCAGCCGGGCCTGCGCTATCACCTGCCTTACCCGATCGAGACCGTGATGCTGCCCAAGGCGCTGCGCGTCAATTCGATCTCGATCGGCATCACCGCCAATGACGATCCCGGCCGGCGCGGCCGCGGCGGTCGCGACGTGCCGGAGGAGAGCCTGATGCTGACCGGCGACGAGAACATCGTCGATGTCGACGTCACCGTGCTGTGGCGCATCAAGCCGAAGGGCGCCGCCGACTTCCTGTTCAACATCCAGAATCCCGAGGGCACCGTGAAGGCGGTGGCCGAGAGCGCGATGCGCGAGGTGATCGGCCGTTCGAACATCCAGCCGATCCTGACCGGCGCCCGCACCGTCATCGAGCAGAACGTGCAGGAGCTGATGCAGAAGACGCTCGACACTTACGGCTCCGGCATCCAGATCACCCAGGTGCAGATGCAGAAGGTCGATCCGCCGGCCCAGGTCATCGAGGCGTTCCGCGACGTCCAGGCGGCCCGCGCCGACCTCGAGCGTCTGCAGAACGAGGCGCAGACCTACGCCAACAAGATCGTGCCTGATGCGCGCGGCCGCGCTGCGCAGATCCTGCAGACGGCGGAAGGCTACAAGGAGCAGGCGGTCGCCGAGGCCAAGGGCCAGAGCGCGCGCTTCCTGAAGGTCTATGACGAGTACAAGAAGGCGCCCGACGTGACCCGTGAACGCATCTATCTCGAGACCATGGAGCGCGTGCTCTCGGGCTCCGAGAAGCTCGTGCTCGACGGTGGCCCGTCCGGCGGGCCCGTCCCGCTGCTGCCGCTCGGCGATCTCGCGCCGCGCCGCCAGGCGCCGCCCGCTCAGCAGGGAGGCGTCCGATGAGGTCCCCCGTCACAGGCATCCTGTCGCTCGTCGTCGTGCTCGCGCTCGTCGTGATCGGCTACAGCTCGCTGTTCACCGTGCAGCAGACCGAGCAGGCGCTCGTGGTGCGGTTCGGCAAGCCGGTCGACGTCGTCACCCAGCCCGGCCTGAACTTCAAGGCCCCGTTCATCGACAACGTGATCTCGATCGACAAGCGCATCCTCGACCTCGAGAACCCCTCCCAGGAGGTGATCGCGTTCGACCAGAAGCGGCTCGTGGTCGATGCCTTCGCGCGCTACAAGATCAAGAACGCGCTGCAGTTCTACCAGAGCGCCGGCTCGATCCAGCAGGCCAATATACAGCTCGGCACCCTGCTCAACGCCTCGCTCCGCCGCGTGCTCGGCGAGGTCACCTTCACGCAGGTCGTCCGCGACGAGCGTGAGGTCCTGATGCGCAAGATCCGCGATCAGCTCGACAAGGAGGCCGATGCCTACGGCATCCAGGTGGTGGATGTCCGCATCCGCCGCGCCGACCTGCCGGAGGCCAACAGCCAGGCGGTCTACAACCGGATGAAGACCGAGCGGCAGCGCGAGGCCGAGGAGTTCCGGGCGTTAGGTGGCCAGAAGGCCCAGGAGATCAAGTCCAAGGCCGACCGCGAGGCGACGGTGATCATTGCCGAGGCCAATTCGACGGCGGAGCAGACCCGTGGTGCCGGCGATGCCGAGCGCAACCGGCTGTTCGCCGAGGCCTATGGCAAGGATCCGGACTTCTTTGCCTTCTACCGCTCGATGACGGCCTATGAGACCGGCCTGAAGTCCGGCGATACCCGCTTCCTGCTGCGGCCGGATTCGGAGTTCTTCCGCTACTTCGCCAACCCGTCGGGGAAGGCGGGGGCGCAAACGCCGTCGGCGGCCAGCACGACCGCTGCGGCCGCGCAGGCCGCCAAGCCCTGATGTCGGCGGGGGTCGGTCGATCCCCGGCGAATATGAGTTGACACGGACGGGGCGAAGCCGTTGCTTCGCCCCGTCTGACATCAAGAAGGTCGAACGGGAGGTCCGGGTCCGATGAGGTCCATTGCGTTTTCCGATTTCCTCATCGGATTAGGTATCCTGTTCGTGATCGAAGGCCTGATGTTCGCGGCAAGTCCCGAGTGGATGCGCCGGGCCATGAAGACCGCGATGACCACGCCCGACAACGTGCTGCGTGCCGTCGGCATCGGCTCGGCGGTGGCCGGCCTGATCCTGATCTGGGTCATCCGGCGCCCGATCTGACGGGCCTCGTCCGGCCTCGCTGCGCCGCGGCTGCTTCCGGCGTCCAACCGATTGCGTTTGCCGCCCGGCCAACGCCATTGTGAGGCGATGGCTGCGCCATTTTGACGTATTAGGTCGCCTTCAATGATGAATCGGGCGGTCCGATCGGGCGTGCTTGCGTCCCCGCCCGGTTCCGGCGCACTGTACCGATTGAATTTGCCGACTTTTCTGGAGATCCGCCCGATGACCGCAACCCTTGCTTTCAGCCGTCGCCTGCGTCCCGTCCTGACTGCGGTTGTCCTGGCCGCGGGCTGGGCGCTCGCGCCGGTCCCGGCCTCGGCGCGCGGACCCGAGGGGATCGCCGACGTCGCCGAGCGGGTCATCGACGCCGTCGTCAACATCTCGACCTCGCAGACCGTCGAGGCCAAGGGTGGCTCCTCCGAGAACCGCAACGCCAATCCGCAGGTGCCGCCGGGCTCGCCGTTCGAGGAGTTCTTCGACGATTTCTTCAAGAACCGCCGCGGCGGTCCGGGCGGCCGGGGCGGCGCCGACAACTCGCCGCGGCGCACCAACTCGCTGGGCTCCGGCTTCATCGTCGACGATTCCGGCGTCGTGGTCACCAACAACCACGTCATCGCCGACGCCGACGAGATCAACGTGATCCTCAACGACGGCACCAAGATCAAGGCCGAGCTGGTCGGCGTCGACAAGAAGACCGACCTCGCGGTGCTCAAGTTCAAGCCGCCGCGGCCGCTGACGGTCGTCAAGTTCGGCGACTCGGACAAGCTCCGCCTCGGCGAATGGGTGGTCGCCATCGGCAACCCGTTCAGCCTCGGCGGCACCGTCACGGCCGGCATCGTCTCGGCCAAGAACCGCGACATCTCGTCTGGGCCCTATGACAGCTACATCCAGACCGATGCCTCGATCAATCGCGGCAATTCCGGCGGTCCGCTGTTCAATCTCGATGGCGAGGTCATCGGCGTCAACACGCTGATCATCTCGCCGTCCGGCGGCTCGATCGGCATCGGCTTCGCGGTGCCGTCGAAGACGGTCGCCGGCGTCGTCGACCAGCTGCGCCAGTTCGGCGAGCTGCGCCGCGGCTGGCTCGGGGTGCGCATCCAGGGCGTCACCGACGAGATCGCTGAGAGTCTCAACATCAAGCCGGCGCGCGGCGCGCTGGTGGCCGGCGTCGACGACAAGGGGCCGGCCAAGCCGGCCGGCATCGAGCCCGGCGACGTCGTCGTCAAGTTCGACGGCCGCGACATCAAGGAGCCGAAGGACCTGTCGCGCATCGTCGCCGACTCCGCCGTCGGCAAGGAGGTCGACGTCGTCATCATCCGCAAGGGCCAGGAGCAGACCCTCAAGGTCAAGCTCGGCCGGCTCGAGGACAATGAGAAGGTCCAGCAGGCGGCGATCAAGAAGGACGAGCCGGCCGAGAAGCCAGCCACCCAGAAGGCGCTCGGGCTCGATCTCGCCGCTTTGTCGAAGGACTTGCGCACGCGCTACAAGATCAAGGACAGCGTCAAGGGCGTCGTCGTCACCGGTGTCGACCAGGCCTCCGACGCCGCCGAGAAGCGGCTGTCGGCCGGCGACGTCATCGTCGAGGTTGCCCAGGAGGCGGTGACCTCGGGTCTCGACATCAAGAAGCGCGTCGACCAGCTCAAGAAAGACGGCAAGAAGTCGGTTCTGCTGCTGGTGTCGAACGCCGACGGTGAGCTTCGCTTCGTGGCGTTGAGCCTGCAATAGGCTCGGCGTTCGTCCTTCGGGGCAACCCTGGGCCGGCACACTCGCTGTCGTCCCGGCCTTGAGCCGGGACCCATACCCTTGAGGGAGCGGTTTGGGGCAGGTGGGTCATTGGCATTTTGCCCATCACCTTTGCTGCGGCGTATGGATCCCGGATCGGCGCCATGCCGCGCTTCGCGCGGCACGGCTTGTCCGGGATGACGACGGTGGATGGATTCACGGCTCAAACAGCTGGGGCAGGTGAAGGACATGGCGCCGCGTTCTCGCGGCACATCATGCCCGAGGTCTGCGATCGCTCGTCCCTCGCAAACATGCAGAGGGCGCAGGGAATGCCGGGTGAAGGCCTCACCCATGGCCCGCCTGCGAAAAAAATGCAGGCGGCAGGTACCACAGGCAAAGCCGGTTCAACCGGCATTCCCTGCGCGACGGTCTTCACGCTTATACGCAGTCTCCCTGGTGCGCCGGGCTTGTTGGCCACCATCACCACGCGGCACGTCAGCGCCATCGCGGCTTGATACCAGCGTCGGGGTATCAGGACGCTGCGATTTCACGTCCGCAGCAAAGCCGTTCGTCGGCGTGCCCGAAGACACGCTGCGGCAACACCGCGGCCATCGCATCCCCACCTCGCGTGTCGTGACGATCGCGCGCAACGCCCCTCCGAGTGAGGCGGGATGCGCGGAGATAATCATGATTTCAGATAAAACGCAAGAAGATTATTTTTTTCAGAATCTACTGCAGCGCCCCCGCCGGCCGGCGACGACGTTCCGGACACGGTGGAGCGCGCGGCCGGAGCCTCACAGCGATCGCTGATTGACCCGCTTCGACAGCTCCTCGGCATTCTCCTTGCGCTCGGAATAGCGGTCGACCAGGTACTCCGTCCGGTCGCGCGTCAGCAGCGTGAACTTGACGAGCTCTTCCATCACGTCGACGACGCGATCGTAATAGGGCGACGGCTTCATGCGGTCAGCGTCGTCGAACTCCGCGAAGGCCTTCGGCACCGAGGACTGGTTTGGAATGGTGATCAGGCGCATCCAGCGGCCGAGGACTCGCAGCTGATTGACGGCGTTGAACGACTGCGAGCCGCCGCTGACCTGCATCACGGCCAACGTCTTGCCCTGTGTCGGCCGGACGGCCCCGAGCGACAGCGGGATCCAGTCGATCTGGGTCTTCATCACCCCGGTCATCGCCCCGTGCCGCTCCGGCGAGCACCACACCATGCCCTCGCACCAGGTCACGAGCTCGTGCAGCTCTCCGACCTTGGGATGGTCGGGCCACGCGTCGTCGACCAGCGGCAGCCCGTGCGGATCGAAGCTGCGCGTCTCCGCGCCGAAGCGGGCGAGAATGCGTGCGGCTTCCTCGGTGAGAAGCCGGCTGAACGAGCGTTGCCGCAGCGATCCGTAGAGCAGCAGGATTCGCGGAGGGTGGGAGGAGAGCGCCGGCTCCAGCAGCTTCGCGCGGTCGATGGGATGGAAGGCGGTTTCGTCCAATTGAGGCATCGTGTCAGACAACGCGGTATCCTCCGGAAAAATGATCGGCGTTGGCCGTCCTCGTTCGAGATCCGCCGGCACAAGCGCTCAGAACGCCAAGCGCTCAGAACGCCAAGCGCTCAGAACGCCAAGCGCTCAGAACGCCAAGCGCTCAGAACGCCAAGAGCTTAGAACGCCAAGAGCTTAGAACGCCAAGAGCTTAGAACGCGATGTCCGCAGCGACGGCTTCGATGCCGGCCTTCGCGCAGATGTCGTCGTTGTCGCCTCCGGGCGCGCCGGATACGCCGATCGCTCCGACCTGCTGGCCAGCGGCCTCTATTGGCATGCCGCCGCCGACCATGACAACGCCGGGAACGTTGACGATGGCCCGCTCCGCGGCGTCCGGTCGTGCCAGCCGGGCTGCGAGCGTGCTCGTCGCCTCGCGCCAGCTCGCGGCCGTCCTCGCCTTGCCCGTCGCGGCCTCGAGGGTATGCCAGCCGGCGAAACGGTCGCGCAGGGTGACCAGCGCGAGCCCCGACGGATCGCTCACGGTCACGGCAGCCTGCCAGCCGCGTTTGCGGCACTCCGCGAGCGCCGCCTGTGCTGCCTTGAGCGCCGTGTCCGGCGCGATGATCCGCCGCGTCCATGTGGGCTCGTCGGCGCGCGCAACGACAGCCGGGCCGAAAAGGAGGACGGCTGCGAGCAGCGGACGCAACACCATCACGCCGACAGCCATTTCGCCATGTCCTCGGCCTTCGGCAGCCCACCCGCGTGAACGACCTTGCCATCGATCACCACGCCCGGCGTCGAGGCGATGCCGAACCGGGCGATGTCGGCGAAGTCCGTAATCTTTTCCAGCTCGATCTCGATGCCGAGCTTGCTTGCTTCCGCGGAGACCATTGCTGCGGTCTGAACACAGCGCTTGCAGCCGGAGCCGAGAATCTTGACGTTCTTCATGGGGCTTGTCCTTTCATCCGAACAGGGCGTTGAACAAAAAGCCGACGGCGACGATGCCGGCGGCGACGACGCCCGCAAAGACGGCGATCAGCCGGAGCGTCAGAACCTTGCGCAGAATGATCATCTCGGGAAACGAAAGCGCGATGACGCTCATCATGAAGGCGAGCACCGTTCCCAGCGCCGCACCCTTGCCGAGCAGCGCCTCGACGACCGGAATGATGCCCGCAGCGTTGGCGTACATCGGCACGCCGATCAGCACCACGGCCGGCACGGACCACCATTGGTCCTTGCCCATGATCGAGGCGAGCAGGTCGTTCGGGACATAGCCGTGAATGAATGCGCCCGCGGCGATGCCAATGATGATCCAGGCCCAGACGCGGCCGACGATGTCGCGCACTGCATCGATCCCGGCCCGGATTCGATCGGCGACGGTCGGCGAATCCGGCTGCAGCTCCGCCTGTCCTGCGCGTACGTTGCGAACCCATTCCTCGAGCCAGCCTTCGAGGTGCAGTCGTCCGATGATCCATCCCGCCACGATCGCGACCGCCAGGCCGAAGGCCAGATAGATCGCGGCGATCCTCCAGCCGACCAGCGCGAACAGAAGACCGAGCGCGACCTCGTTCACCATCGGCGCCGCGATCAGGAACGAGAAGGTCACCCCGAGCGGGACGCCGGCCGAGACGAAGCCGACGAAGAGCGGCACCGCCGAGCACGAGCAGAAGGGAGTGAATACGCCGAGGATCGCAGCCGCGACATTGCCGAGGCCCTCGCGCTTGCCGGCGAGCAACGCGCGAGTTCGCTCGGCTGAAAAAAAGCTGCGTACGACGCCCATGCCGAACACGACCAGCGTCATCAGCATCAGGACCTTCGGCGCGTCGAACACGAAGAACCGCGCGGCTTGTTCCAGATGGCTGTCGCGGGACACCGGCAGCGACGATACCAGCCATGCCGAGAACGCTTCCAGCTGCCAGTAGACCGCAAACCACAACGCGACCGCAGCTGCCGTCGCAATGATCCAGATCACAGCCGATGCCGATCCGTCAGGGTAGGTTGAAGTTTCGTTTTTCATGCTGCGCTCCTGTTCGGCTCAGGCATGGCCGCCATCACGGCATCGAGGATGGCGCGGCGATCGGGCGTCAGGTCAGGGCTCAGCCGATACCGGACCCACTGGGCGTCACGCCGGTCGATGACGAGACCGGCGGCCTTGAGGGCGGACATGTGCCGGCTCATGCGCGATGCGCTGGCTTGGAGCTGCCGCATGAGCTCGCAGACGCAGTGCTCGCCGCCGTCCCAAAGGATGCGCAGGGCGGCGAGGCGGGTCGGCTCGGCCAGAGCGGCAAGCAGCGGGACGGGATCGGACATAATCCCAATATATGCGTATTTTCGTATTTGCGCAATAGCGCAAATAATGGATCGCGGATCTGCGGTTTGACCGGGCAATCGGCGCTGCGCGCGGCGGCAGCCCGGCAATGGCGGGTGATGCGTGGCCCGCGCAGCGACGTCCCGCGAGCTCCCGGTCGGGAAATCAGGCGAGCTGATTGGCGTCAGGTCAATTGATGCACGGGATGGCCTTGCCGCCGCGGGCCGGAATGTGTTCGCGCGGCTGGTCTCGACGATGCGGCCCGCCGAGCCGGGTACGAAGACCCAAAAGGTGCTGCGGACTGGGCGTCTGGGCTGCCAGCGGCGCGGATGTCCGGGATCTTCACCACGCGCGACGCCATTCGTTGTCCCGAACAGGGAGCGCGGCCTCGCTTGGCGAGACGCGCGCTGCCTATTGGACGATGGCTTGCTTGCGTCGCTTAGTTGCGAACGCTGCCGACGGTGATCGGAGCGACGAGCGCCGCGCTGCGGCGGTGATGAGCGAGCACGGTAAGCTGATGCGGCGAGGCGGTGCTGTCGACATTGATCGCGACGGTCTGCTGAGCAGCGGACGATGCGCCGACGACGGAGAGCTGATGCGGGGTCGCCGGCAGCGCGCCGACGTCGTAGCTCGGCAGCTCGGCCGCCATGGCAGCGCCGCTCAGCAGTGTGAGGGCAACGAGAGAGCCGGGAATGATGTGCTTGATGGTCATCGGGAGGTCCTTCTGTGACGATGATCGATTGCATCTCGTGCAACCGTTTTCGTTTTCCTTGGACGCTCCCTAGCGCTGACGGGAATATATGCGCTGCAGCATGATTTGACAATTCATCGATTGGTGATGCGGTTAAAGGGCCGTGCCCGACCTGCAATGATGCGGGATGCGAATGGTATGATCGGCGATCTGAAATGAGATTGAAATGGAGTTACGTGGCAGCGTGCTGGATTGAAATAAAATCCTCAGCGGCGCACGCGAGACGCGTGAGCGCGTGTCGGCTTGCGGCAGATCTCGCTTGCAGTGGTGACAACGGCACGAGGTGCGGGTGCGATCGTCAGCAATCGCAATTTCAGCTCGTTGTCACAATCGGCTGAGATGGACGATCTGTGTCATCACGGGACGACGATGACTTTCTCCGCCGTCATTCCGGGGCGCGCGCAGCGCGCGCCCCGGAATGACGACGGGGAGGAGGCGTTGGTTGCGAAGTGCGTAAGGGGGGACAAAGGCGCGCCGACGCTCGATGCCGTGGACGCTGCTGAAGCGCGCGCTGTGCCCACCGCCGCCACGAGGGTTAGGACGTTGTCAGTCCACGAACTGGTCGCGCGTGTAGCCCTGGGCGTAGAGCAATGCGGTGAGGTCGCCGTGGTCGATGCGGGCTGACGCAGCGGCGGAGACGGCGGGCTTGGCGTGATAGGCGACGCCGAGGCCGGCGGCCTCGATCATGCCGAGGTCGTTGGCGCCGTCGCCGACCGCGAGCGTGTCGATCTCGTCGACGTCGAACGACTCGCGCAGCTCGACCAGAGTGGCGAGCTTGGCGTCGCGGCCGATGATCGGCTCGCGCACCTCGCCGGTCAGCTTGCCGGCGTCGATGACGAGCTCGTTGGCGCGGTTCTCCTGGAAGCCGATCTTGGCTGCGACCGCATTGGTGAACAGCGTGAAGCCGCCGGAGATCAGGCAGGTGTAGGCGCCGTGGGCGCGCATGGTCATGACCAGCTGCCGGCCGCCCGGCGTCAGCTTGATGCGCTTGGCGAGCACCTCGTCGACGACGCTGACCGGCAGGTCCTTCAAGAGGGCGACGCGCTCGCGCAAGGCCGGCTCGAAGGCGATCTCGCCGCGCATCGCGCGCTCGGTGATGGCGGCGACCTTTGGCTTCAGCCCGGCAAAATCGGCCAATTCGTCGATGCATTCCTGGCCGATCATGGTGCTATCCATGTCCGCCAGAAAAAGCTTCTTGCGCCGGACGGCCTCGGGCTGCACGACGATGTCGATCGGCATGTCGCCGCGTAGGTCGCGCAGGCGGGCCTCGAGCTTGTGAACCTCGCCGTCATGCGAGAACGGGATGTCGATCGCGACCTCGTCGAACAGCCAGCGCGGCGTGCCCGGCGAAGGCAGCACGGCCAGGAAGGCCTCCACGATCGTGGTATCAAGCGCGGGATCGGCGGGATTGCAGATGAAGGTGGCGACGAGAGACATCAGGTGACTTTGCCAGGGATCAACAAAGCCGTGCTTATCGCAGGGCCGACCGCCAGCGGCAAGTCGGCGCTGGCCATGGAACTTGCGCAAAAAGCGGGCGGGGTGGTCATCAATACCGATTCCATGCAGGTCTACCGCGATCTCCGGGTGCTGACGGCACGGCCGACAGCCGAGGAAGAAGCTGCCGTGCCGCATCGGCTCTATGGCCATGTCGATGCCGCCGTGAACTACTCGGCCGGTCATTTTGTCCGTGATGCTGCCGAGGTGCTCGCGGATGTCAGGCGCGACGGGCGGCTGCCGATCTTCATCGGCGGCACCGGGCTGTACTTCAAGGCGCTGACGCGGGGGCTCTCTGCGGTGCCACCGGTGCCGGACGAGGTGCGGGAGGCGGTGCGCGTCAGGCTCGAGCGCGATGGCGTCGAGGCGCTGCATGCCGAGCTGGCGCGGCGCGATCCGGGGGCGGGGGCGCGGTTGAACGTGCGCGACCGCACCCGTGTGGCCCGCGCACTGGAGGTGGTGGAGGCGACCGGTCGGCCATTGGCCGACTGGCATGCCGAGACGACCCCGCCGCTGCTGCCGGAGGGGAGCTACCAGGGCGTGTTCATCGCGCCGGAGCGCGAGACGCTCTATGCCAGGATCGATGCGCGGTTCGAGGCAATGCTGGGGACCGGCGCGCGGGAGGAGGTCGAACGGCTCGCCGCGCGCGGGCTCGACCCGCTGCTGCCGGCCATGAAGGCCCACGGCGTGCCGGCGCTGATCCGCCATCTCAGAGGAGAGATCACGCGGGAGGAGGCGGCCACCATCGGCAAGGCCGACACCAGGCATTACGCCAAGCGGCAGTTCACCTGGTTTCGGCATCAGCTGCCGGAGTTCGAATGGATGACGCCGGAGGCGGCGAGGGCGTGGGTGGCCAATCTCTAGCCGCATCGTCATTCCGGGACATCGCGAAGCGATGGGCCCGGAATCCATAACCACCATCGTGAGTATGGATTCCGGGCTCGCCCTCCGGGCGCCCCGGAATGACGACCTCGCTTGGAGATGGAGCCCGTGCTCTCATCCAGCCTATTACCTCGTCTTGGAGAGCGACGGCCAAATTACCGCTCGCCGAACCGCAAAATCCGCGCTACCTTGACAAAATCGCGCTGGCGGACCTGCTTTGCCTTGACATCAAGGCGACCATGGTTATGTTCGCGCAACCTTTGGGAAGCCAGCTCGCCGTCATGCGCAATTTTATTGCCATTCTCCTTATCGTAGTCGTACCCAGGCGCATCGCCGGGGATGGCTAGCGGCCATCCAAAATCCGAGCGGTGCGCAGGGCCTTCCAGGGCCCTTTTTTATTGCCCGGAAGCCACCACCGACCCTGAACCAAGCGACCCAAGACGAACCGACCGAAGCCAGACCGAACCGACCGACCAAACGACCAGCCGCTTTCAAGAAGCGATCCGGAGCCTGCCATGACCGACAAGAGCCACGATCCGAACCAGATGACCGGCGCCGCGATGATCGTGCGCGCGCTCATCGACCACGGCGTGCAGCACCTCTTCGGCTATCCCGGCGGCGCGGTGCTTCCGATCTATGACGAGATCTTCCAGCAGAGCGAGGTCGAGCACATCCTGGTCCGCCACGAGCAGGGTGCCGGCCATGCCGCCGAGGGCTATGCGCGCTCGACCGGCAAGCCCGGCGTCGTGCTGGTGACCTCGGGCCCGGGCGCCACCAACATGGTGACGCCGCTGGCGGATGCGCTGATGGATTCGATCCCGCTGGTCTGCATCACCGGCCAGGTGCCGACGCATCTGATCGGCAATGACGCCTTCCAGGAATGTGACACCGTCGGCATCACCCGGCCCTGCACCAAGCACAATTGGCTGGTCCGAAACGTCAACGATCTCGCGAAGGTGCTGCACGAGGCGTTCTACGTCGCCACGACGGGCCGTCCCGGCCCTGTTGTCGTCGACGTGCCGAAGGACGTGCAGTTCGCCACCGGCACCTATCATCCGCCGCGCAAGTCCGACGTCCACATCTCCTATTCGCCGCGCGTCAAGGGCGATGCGATGCAGATTCGCAAAGCCGTCGCGCTCTTGGCCTCGGCCAAGCGGCCGGTGATCTATTCCGGCGGCGGGGTCGTCAATTCGGGCCCCGAGGCGTCGCGGCTGCTGCGCGAGCTGGTCGAGGTCACGGGCTTTCCGATCACTTCGACCCTGATGGGGCTGGGGGCCTATCCGGCGTCGGGGCCGAACTGGCTGGGCATGCTCGGCATGCACGGCACCTACGAGGCCAACATGACGATGCATGATTGCGACGTCATGCTGTGCGTCGGTGCGCGCTTCGACGACCGCATCACCGGCCGCACCGATGCGTTCTCGCCGAACTCGAAGAAGATCCACATCGACATCGATCCGTCGTCGATCAACAAGAACATCCGCGTCGACGTGCCGATCATCGGTGATTGCGGCGACGTGCTCGCCGACATTCTGCAGGTGTTCAAGGCGGAGGCGAAGAAGCCCGACATCAAGTCGTGGTGGCAGGAGATCGCCGTCTGGCGCGCGCGCAACTCGCTCGCCTACAAGCCGAACCGCGACGTGATCATGCCGCAATATGCGATCCAGCGGCTGTTCGAGCTGACACGCGGGCGCGACACCTACATCACGACCGAGGTCGGCCAGCACCAGATGTGGGCGGCGCAGTTCTACGGCTTCGAGGAGCCGCACCGCTGGATGACCTCGGGCGGCCTCGGCACCATGGGCTACGGCCTGCCGGCGGCGATCGGCGTGCAGGTCGCGCATCCCGACAGCCTGGTCATCGACATCGGCGGCGACGCCTCGGTCCAGATGACGATGCAGGAGATGTCGACGGCGGTGCAGTACGAGCTGCCGGTCAAGATCTTCATCCTCAACAACCAGTACATGGGCATGGTGCGGCAATGGCAGCAGCTGCTGCACGGCAACCGCCTGTCGCATTCCTACTCGGAGGCGCTGCCGGACTTCGTCAAGCTCGCCGAGGCCTATGGCGGCGTCGGTCTGCAGGTCAGCAAGCCGGGCGATCTCGACGGCGCGATCAAGGAGATGATCTCGGTCAAGAAGCCGGTGCTGTTCGACTGCCGCGTCGCGGCGCTGGAGAACTGCTTCCCGATGATCCCGTCGGGCAAGGCGCATAACGAGATGATCCTGCCGGCGGAGGCGAGCGATCCGGCCGCGGCGTTCGCGGGCGGCAAGGCGCTGGTGTGAGGACGGACCGTGAGCACAGCGCCCACCCCATACTCCACTGTCATCGCCCGGCTTGACCGGGCGATCCAGTACGCCGCGGCCGTCGCGAGTCCCACGACCGCCGCGGCTTACTGGATGCCCGCCTTCGCGGGCATGACAGCTATTGTGCGGAGGCAGCCGTGTTCACACTAGCTGAGCTTGAAGCTGCCCACGCCATCGTCGGCGCCGCCGTGCCGGCGACGCCGACGCATGCGTGGCCGTTGCTGGCGCAGCGGCTGGGGACGCATGTCGTCGTCAAGCACGAGAACCACACGCCGGCCGGCGCGTTCAAGGTGCGCGGCGGGTTGGTCTATGTCGACAACCTCAAGCGCACGCAGCCGGGTGTCCGCGGGCTGATCACCGCGACGCGCGGCAATCACGGCCAGAGCGTCGCCTTCGCCGGCCGCCGCAACGGCCTGCCGGTGACGATCTACGTGCCACGCGGCAATTCGGTCGAGAAGAACCGCGCGATGGCCGCGTTCGGCGCCGAGCTGATCGAGCATGGCAGCGACTTCCAGGAATCGCGCGAGGAGGCGGGACGCCACGCCGCGCGCGACGGCCTGCACATGGTGCCGTCGTTCCACCCCGATCTCGTGCGCGGCGTCGCCACCTATGCGCTGGAGCTGTTGCGCAGCGCTCCCGATCTCGACGTGCTCTACGTCTCGGTCGGGCAGGGCTCCGGCATCTGCGGCTGCATCATGGCGCGCGACCTGCTTGGGCTGAAGACCGAGATCGTCGGCGTGCAGTCGACGGGCGCGCCGTCCTATGCGCTGTCGTTCGCGGCCCGCACGGTCGTGTCCACCAACAGCGCCGATACCAACGCCGACGGACTGGCGACGCGCAGCCCCGATGCGGACGCGCTCGCGATCATCCTGAAGGGCGCCTCCCGCATCGTTCAGGTCAGCGACGCCGAGATTGCCGAAGCCATCCGCATCTTCTGGACCGACACCCACAATCTTGCCGAGGGCGCCGGCGCGGCCTCGCTCGCAGCCGCCCTGCAGGAGAAGCACAAGCTCGCAGGCAAGCGCGTCGGCCTGGTGCTGACCGGCGGCAACATCGATCTCGACCTGTTCAGGCGCTGGGTGATGCCGGCGGCCGCTGAAACTGAGAAGGCGGGAGCGGCATGAAGGCCACGCAGCTCACCACACACACCGCTGTCATCGCCCGGCTTGACCGGGCGATCCAGTACGCCGCGGCCGTCGTGAGTCTCACGAATGCCGGCGTTTACTGGATGCCCGCCTGCGCGGGCATGACGGGAGACACATCACGGGGACACCAATGAACCAGCCAGCCTCCGCCTATTTCATCGAAGACCGCCACGATCCGAACGAGACCCACACGTTGTCGGTCCTCGTGCAGAACGAGCCCGGCGTGCTCGCGCGCGTCATCGGCCTGTTCTCGGGGCGCGGCTACAACATCGAGAGCCTCACCGTCTCCGAGACCGAGAGCCAGAAGCACCTGTCGCGCATCACTATCGTCACGACCGGCACGCCGATGGTGATCCAGCAGATCAAGCACCAGCTCGACCGCATGATCCCGGTCTACCGCGTCGTCGACATGACGCTGACCAAGCGCGCGATCGAGCGCGAGCTCGCGATGGTCAAGGTGCGCGGCATCGGCGAGCCCAGGGTCGAGGCGCTCAGGCTGGCGGATGCGTTCCGCGCCCGCGTGATCGACGCCACCACCGAGAGCTTTGTGTTCGAGATCACAGGCAATACCGACAAGATCACTCAGTTTATCGATCTGATGCGCCCGCTCGGCCTGGTCGAAGTGGCCAGGACCGGCATCGCGGCGATCGGGCGGGGACCGGAAGGGATGTGAGCCATGCTGGCGCGCGACTGGTACTACAACGAACGCAACCGGATCGGGCTCGACCATGCCGTGGCCTCGATCTACGGCTCGGGGGATGATGCCGACGAGCGGGCGCGCGCCGCGTTGAAGATGCTCGGCGTCAAGCCGGGCTGGCGGGTGGCCGACATCGGCTGCGGCAACGGCGTGCTGGCGACGGAAGCCGCGCTGATGGGGGCCGTGGTCGACGCCATCGACATCTCGCCGGCGATGTTGGCGCTGACTCGGATCTACACCAGGGATCGCCGCACCGCGGTGCGGATGCATTCGGCTGGGCTGCTGTCGTTCGCCTATGAGCCCAACTCTTACGACCTGATCGCCAGCGAGTTCACGCTGCACCATCTGCCGGACTTCTGGAAGGCGGTGGCGCTGGCGCGGATCTATGCGGCGCTGAAGCCGGGCGCGCAGTTCTTCCTGCGCGACATCGTCTATGTCAGCATGCCCGACGGCGCCGAGCGCTCGGTCGAGCAATGGGCCGATTTCAACATCAAGAACCACGACCTCGCGCGCGACAGCGTCATCACCCACATGCGCGACGAGAACTCGACCTTCGCCTGGGTGATGGAGCGCATGCTGGCCGAGGTGGGCTTCGTGACGGTGTCCGCCGACTACCACGCCCCGATGCACGCGACCTACGTGCTGCGGAAGCCGGCGGGGCAGGGCTAGAAATGAACTACAGACGGGTGAGTCTTGCTCTCGCGCAGCCGACGGTGCGCCCCCTCTCCCCGTTCTTACGGGGAGAGGGTTGGGGTGAGGGGCAGCCGCACGGGGAGTGTCCGCGGAGAGACCTGTACCCCCTCACCCGGATCGCATCTTGTGAACTGAAGCTGTCGCGGTCCGCCCTCCTGGGAGTTTGTGACTCCGTCATGCCCGGGCTCGTCCCGGGCATCCACGTCTGTCCAGGCGTGCTGAACGACGTGGATGGCCGGGACAAGCCCGGCCATGACGACGTGGAGGCAGATGAGTAATGTCCCAGCAGCTCCTCATTGCCTTCGTCACCTTCGCCTTCGTGATGGCGTTCACGCCGGGGCCGAACAACATCATGCTGCTGTCGTCGGGCGTGACCTACGGCTTCCGCCGCACGGTGCCGCACATGATGGGTGTCAGCTTCGGCTTCGCCTTCATGGTCGGTGCGGTCGGCTTCGGCCTCGCGACGGTGTTCATCCGCTACCCCGTTCTGCAGGACCTGCTGAAATATCTCGGCGCCGCCTACCTGATCTATCTGGCGGTCGCGATCGCCTTCTCCGGATCGACGAAGCCCGAGGACACGACGCTGCGCGGGCCGATGTCGTTCTGGGGCGCGGCGCTGTTTCAGTGGGTCAACGCCAAGGGCTGGGTGATGGTGATCAGCACGATCACCGCCTATGCCGCGATCGCGCGCTTTCCCGCTAATGTTGCACTGCAGGTCGCGATCAGCTTCGTCATGGCGATCGGCTCGACCATCACCTGGACCTTGTTCGGGACCGCGTTGCGGCCGCTGCTCAGCTCAGAACGTGCCGTCCGCGCCTTCAACATCGTGATGGCGGTGCTGCTGCTGGCCTCGCTCTATCCCGTCTTCATGGACGCATGAAGGACGCCGCCGCCATGCGAGATCGGGGTTTCCATCGGGGCCCAAAATGCTCTAGACACGGGCCGGATTTCGTGCCGGCCCGGTCGTCCGTGCCTCACCCAAGCTTCTGACCTTTCAGCCAATTCCGGCCATTTCAAAGAGGAAACGACAATGCGTGTCTACTACGATCGCGACGCCGATCTGAACCTGATCAAGGGCAAGAAGGTCGTCATCGTCGGCTACGGCAGCCAGGGCCATGCCCACGCGCTCAACCTGAAGGATTCCGGCGTCAAGGACGTTGCGATCGCGCTGCGCAAGGGCTCGGCCTCGGCCAAGAAGGCCGAAGGCGCCGGCTTCAAGGTGATGGAAGTCGCCGAGGCCGCCAAGTGGGCCGACCTGGTGATGATGCTGACCCCGGACGAGCTGCAGGGCGACATCTACCGCGAGCACCTGCACGACAACATGAAGCAGGGTGCGGCGCTGGTGTTCGCGCACGGCCTCAACGTGCACTTCAACCTGCTCGACCCGCGCGCCGATCTCGACGTGCTGATGATCGCGCCGAAGGGCCCCGGCCACACCGTCCGCTCCGAGTACCAGCGCGGTGGCGGCGTGCCCTGCCTGATCGCGATCGCCAAGGATTCCTCGGGCAACGCCCATGACCTCGGCCTGTCCTACGCCTCGGCGATCGGCGGCGGCCGCGCCGGCATCATCGAGACCACCTTCAAGGAAGAGTGCGAGACCGATTTGTTCGGCGAGCAGGCGGTGCTGTGCGGCGGCCTGGTCGAGCTGATCAAGGCCGGCTACGAGACCCTGACCGAGGCCGGCTACGCCCCGGAGATGGCCTATTTCGAGTGCCTGCACGAGGTGAAGCTGATCGTCGACCTGATCTATGAAGGCGGCATCGCCAACATGAACTACTCGATCTCCAACACCGCCGAATATGGCGAGTACGTCACCGGCCCGCGCATCATCACCTCCGAGACCAAGGCCGAGATGAAGCGCGTGCTCGACGACATCCAGTCCGGCCGCTTCGCCCGCGACTGGATGCTCGAGAACAAGGTCAACCAGTCCTCGTTCAAGGCCACCCGCGCCCGCCTGTCGCAGCACCCGATCGAGGAGGTCGGCGCCCGCCTGCGCGACATGATGCCCTGGATCAAGAAGGGCGCGCTGGTCGACAAGTCGAAGAACTAAACCGATATCGAGCGAGCGGGCACGACGCTCACCGCAATCTCGACCTCTCCCCATCGGGGAGAGGTCGGCGCGTAGCGCCGGGTGAGGGAGCGGCCCGGGGATTCTTGGCGGTTCGAGGCACCTGAACCCCTCACCCGCATCGCATCTGACGATGCGATGCGACCTCTCCCTTCGGGAGAGGTGTTCGTTTCCAGAGCCGCAGACCGGCCTTATCTGAATTGAATGGTCGAACATAAACGGCGGGCTGCGGCCCGCCGTTTATGTTTGGAAATGAGTCCGGAGGCTTCCTTAGATCATGATGCGTTTCGGCGGAAACGCATCATGATCTTAGTTCTTTGTTTGAGCATGATCTTTTCGGGAAACCGGTTTCCACTTTTCCGGATCATGCTCTAGGACGCCGCGCGGCGCGAGGCCAGCGGCGTCAGCAGACGGACGATCTCACAGGCTGCGACGAGGCCGACCAGCCACGCGGCGCTGGTCAGGCCGAGGCGAGCGATGATCGGCAGCGTGAAGCTCGCGGCGCCGCCGAGCGCGGGCGTGGCGGCGAGCAGCACCAGCTCATAGGCCGCGTAGGCGCCGAGCAGGGCGGCGGCAAAGCCGAGCGGAGCGGGGCTCGTGGCCAGCGCCCGCAGAACGCCGCGGGCTGCGACGGTGGCAACCAGCGCCGCGGCGCCGATCACCGCACCCCAGGCCAGCGTGCTGGCATCGACCGGATAGTGCAGGGCGCCGAAGCCGATGCCCTGGTTAACCAGCCAGGCGCCGAGCACGGCCGGCAGCGCCGATCGCAGCGGCAGCATGGCGGCGGCGATCACCGCAAAGGCCGCGAACGGCGTCGCGCAGGCGAACACGAAGCTCGCCAGCGCGCAGGCCGTGGTCAGCAGCGCGAAGCAGAACGCGGCCGCATGCCGGGGTGCGACCGGCGCGAGGCGAACCTCGGACTGGGAGCGGGCGAGAATGTCGAGAGCCATGGAACATCTCCTGTTGGTGGAATTGTAGTCCAGTTTCGAGGCGGCTGTCAGCCGCCTCGGGATGACGTCACTGTAAGCCGGACGTCGCCACGCGGATGCCCGCGAATACGCCGAGGCCGGGCGCCAGGAACCCGGTCGGGTTCTGGTAGTGGCGGTTGAACAGATTATCGACCCGGCCGAACAGCTTGACCTGGTCGGACAGCGCGTAATCGCCGCGCAGGTTGACGATGGTGTAGCCGGGCGCGACCAGGCCGGTGGTCAGGCCGTCGCGGCTGACGTCGAGCCAGTCGCTGATCCGCAGCACGGTGGCGGACAGGCTCAGCGCATCGATTGGCAGCCAGGTCGCCGTGGCGCTCCACTTCTCCTTCGGCCGCCGCAGCAGCTGCTGGCCGGTGGCCGCATCGATTGCGCGGGTGAAGGTGTAGTCCGCGCGCAGCGAGATCCGGTCGGTCAGATCAGCCGCCACGAAACTCTCGGTGCCCTCCGTCGTGGCGAGACCGACATTGGCGTAGGAGGTGAAGGTCGTGTTGAAGTTGATCAGGTTGGTGATGCTGTTGTGGAAGTAGGTCGTGCCGAAGCGGACGCGGCCCGAAAACAGCGGCTGCTCGAAGCCGGCATCGTAGCCGGTGCTCTCCTCCGGCTTCAGGTCTGGATTGGCGAAGAAGTTGAACGCCGGAAAATCCTGGTGCAGCTGGCTCAAGGTCGGCGCCTTGAAGCCGGTGCCGTAGCTCGCCTTCAGCTTGGTCTCGGTGACCGGCAGGATCATCGCCGGCGCGATACGGTAGGTGCCGTGCCCGCCGAACTGGTCGTTGACGTCGTTGCGCAGGCTCGCCACCACGAACCAGCGCCTGGCAAATTCCGTCTGCAGCTCGATGAAGCCGGCCTTGTTGCCGTTCTCTGCGGAAAGATCAGCTGTCTTCAGCCGTTCGGTCTGTTGCTCCAGGCCGACGATGAGGTTGTTGTGCGGCGCCAGCTCGGTCACCGCATGCCAGTCATATTTGATGCGCTCGCCGGTGGCGACCGCGGCCACGGGATTGCCGGCCGTGAGATCGGACGACCGATTGTTCACATAGTTGACGCCGAAATAGTTCCTGATGCGGCCGCCGAGCAGCGACCACACCGCTTCCTCGCGCGTCGCCAGCTGGCGAACGGTGTGATTGCTCCTGACAGCATCGGGAACGCTGGGAAAGCCGCTGTCGCCGGTGAACAGCAGGGTGGCGTCGGTGGTGCGGACCACTGAATTCAGCGTCCATGCCTCGTTGAGGTCGACGCCGAGCTTGGCCGAGGCGGTGACGTTGTCGTAGGTGTTGCCGATCGCCTTCTGCCCCGCGGGCAGCAATTGCCATGGCGTCACCGGCACGTCGCCGGCGTGCAGATGCGCGACATTGACCGCGTAGTTGACGTTGGCCTGCGAGCCGCTCAGTCCGGCGCTCTGGTTGAACGTCTTGAACGACCCGCTCTCGACCGAGGCGGTCGCCCGCGCCGGCCCGTCGCCCTTGCGGGTGATCACCGAGATCACGCCGCCGATCGCATCGGAGCCGTAGAGGCCGCTCTGCGGCCCGCGCAGCACCTCGAATTGCTGGATGTCGGCGGCCAAGAGATGCGCAAAGTCGAACGCGCCATTGCCGTTGGTGACGTCGCCGACGTCGATGCCGTCGATGATCAGCTTGGTGTGATTGGCATTGGTGCCGCGCACGAAGACGTTGGTCTGGCCGCCCGGGCCGCCGGCCTGCACGACGTTCAGTCCCGGGACCGTGCTCAGGATGTCCGGCACGGTGCGGGCCTGCTGGGTGGCAATGTCCCTGTCGGTCACGATCGTGATCGCATTCGCGACGTTGGCGACCGGCGTCACGATCCCGGTCGGACTGACCGCGACCCGTGTGCCGACCGGAGCAGCCGGCTTTGCCGCCGGCATCTGCCGATGCGCGGCGTTGCCGGTTCTGCGGGGCATGGCCGGTTTCGCAGCGATCGGCTTGCGCGGCGGGTCGACCTCGACCGGGGGCAGCAGGTCGGGCGAGGCGGATTGCTGCGCGGCGGCTGGGAGAGCACCGAGCATGGCGAATGACGAGAGGACGCAGAACGACGACAGAATGGCGCGGCGGCGCCTGGCATGGGGAACGGGAGACACGAGTGACCTCGGCATGACGTCAGTGGCACGTCACCGCGAACGAGGTCTCATGCAGGCCGTGGTGGGCCTGCCTGAAAACGATGCCAATAACGCCCCGACCGGCATCCTCGCGTGTGACCACGGCTGACGGCAGGTCTCCTGGCTCGCGGGTCGTCACCTCCACGTCGCCTTCCCGGGACCGAGATTTCCCAGTGGCATCTGACGCGAGATTCGCCGCTTACAGTTGCGGGGGCAGCTGCGGCCTTCGATCACGTCGCTTGCGCGAGGCGTCCGGCACCGCATTCCCTTTTGAGCCCCGGTCGAGGGGCACCGTCACGATCACCGTAGAAGCGCGCCTGTGGCGGAGTCAATCGCCGGCGGGAGCAAGCCCTGATCGATCCCCTCAATTGCCGACCGCGCGATCGACGAGACATCCACTCGAATTTCCACAATGGAAAACTACCTGAGATTGTGATCGGCTTCATACATCTCCCCTGGCTGCATGGGAGAGAAGGCGTCGTCGCCGGGTGTCCTCCCGGAGATCATCGATAGGAGCCCGTCATGAGCCGCCCGAACATCCTGCTCGTCACCTGTGATCAGTATCGCTTCCCGCGTTTCTCCTATGGTGCCGATCACGGCTTCGCCGAGCCCTTGAAGCGCATCCTCGGCTTCAGCGAGGACATCGGTGTCGACAACCCTTACGCCAAATTCTTTCCGGGCCTGCTGCGGCTGCGGCGCAATGCGGTGCTGCTGCGCAATCACACCATTGCCGCCAGCGCCTGCACGCCGAGCCGCGCCACCATCTATACCGGGCAGTACGGCACCAAGACCGGCGTCACCCAGACCGACGGCCTGTTCAAGAACGGCGACTCGCCGAACTTCCCCTGGCTCGCGGCCGACGGCATTCCCACCCTCGGCAATTGGATGCGCGAGGCAGGCTACGCCACGCATTATTTCGGCAAATGGCACGTCAGCAATCCGCCGGACCATTCGCTGCAGCGCTATGGCTTCGACAATTGGGAGCAGTCCTATCCCGAGCCGCATGGCGCGCAGACCAACAATCTCGGGCTCTATCGCGACGCCGGCTTCACCGATTCCGTCTGTGCCTTCATCCGCCGCCAGGCGCTCGCGCTCAACTACAACCGCGTCGTGGCCGAAGCCGATGCGCGCGATCCGGATGCGGCGGCCCCCGATCCCTCCGACGTCAAGCCGTGGTTTGCCGTGGCGTCGTTCGTCAATCCGCACGATATCGCGACCTATCCGGCCGTGATCAGCCAGGCGCTGCCGTCGCCGGATCAGTCCGGCAAGCAGCAATCGGTGTTCGGCCCGCTCACCGTGCCGCTGGAAGGGCAGGGTACGCCGCCGCCGACCGCCGGAACGGCCGTGGTCCCGCTCAATCCGCTCGACTTTCCGCAAGACAGCGCCCATGCGCCGCCGACCATGAACGAGACGCTCGCCGGCAAGCCGTCATGCCAGCACGATTACGCCTACAAGATGGGTTTGGCGCTGGCGGCCAAGACCGGCTACAACGCGCTGTCCGGCAAGGACAAGGGCGACTCCAATGCCGCCGTCGATCTCGCGCTGCGCAGCTCGATCCCGTTCCAGCTCACCGATCATCCCGACGAGGCCTGCCGCAAGTTCATCCAGCTCTATGCCTGGCTGCATGCGGTGGTCGATGCCCATATCGACCAGGTGCTGCAGACGCTGGAGGAGACGGGGCAGGCGTCCAACACCATCGTCGTCTTCTTCAGCGACCACGGCGAATACGCCGCCGCCCACGGCATGATGATGGAGAAGTGGCACGCCGCCTATCAGGAGGCGCTGCACGTGCCGGTCGTGGTGCAGTTTCCGCCCGGCCGCCACGACAAGCCATTGCGGGCAAGCGATGCGCTGACCAGCCACATCGACATGCTGCCGACGGTGCTTGGCCTTGCAGGAGTCAAAGCGAAGGAGCGCGAGGACATCGCGCGAAAGCTTTCCGAGAGCCGGCCGGTGCCGGCGCTGCGCGGCGTCGACCTGAGTCCGCTGCTGCGCGGCGAGACCGATGTTGTGATCGAGCCTGACGGCAAGCCGCGCCAGGGCGTGCTGTTCATCACCGATGACGAGATCACCGAGCCGCTGCCGCCGGAGAACAACGCCCACAATCGGCAGTCACTGGCTGAGTTCGACCTCTACGATAAGGTCGTCGCCGCCGTGCGCGAAGGCCATCACGGCAAGGGCCCGGTGAGGACGATCACGCCGGGTCCGGTGCGGCAGCCCAACCATGTCCGTTGCGTCAGGACCAGGGAGTACAAGCTGTCGCGCTATTTCGATCCGTCGGGCAAAGCGGCGCAGCAATGGGAGATGTATGATCTCACGCGCGATCCGAACGAGGTCGAGAATCTCGTCCAGGTCGACGGGACGCCGCCACGGGCGCGCGAGACGTTGCCGGCGTGGACCAGCCAGCCGGTGGTGCAGAAGGCAGCGGATGAACTGGCCGTGCTGCTCGCGGCGCTGGAGCGGCGGGATCTGTAAGGCGGCTTGTTGGACTTCTCTTGGTTCGGGCGTTCGTTCGAGGGGCCCGGCTGCTTGCGACACCCAAAGCTGTCGTCCCGGCCTTGAGCCGGGACCCGAAGCCACCGGTCGCCGTGTTGCGAAGGACGACGACCAGGACCTGCTCCGCAACTCACATCACGCGGTATGGGTCCCCGCGTTCGCGGGAACGACAGCGGAGTGTGAGGCGGCGGCGCGTGCCGACGCAGAGAGGGCTGGGGTTTTCAAGCCCCCGCTCACTTCTCCACCTTGTTGTGCACCATCCAGAACCGCAGGGTGCGCTGGGCGGTGTCGAGCGACAGCTTGCCATAGTCACGCTCGGCGAGCTTCAGGGTGTCGGTGTCGATGGCGTGCTTGATCGGGCGGTGGGTCAGGATCTTGGACACCACCGACCAGGCCAGGCCGGCGGCGCGGCACGGGATCAGGACGATGTCGGTGCGCGGGCCTTCCAGCACCTTGGCCATCATCTCGGTCGGCACGTTGTTGAGCAGGCCGAGCGCGGCCGCGACCTCGCCGAAGCGGCGGGTCTCGGCGAAGAAGGCGATGGCCGGATCGTTCAGCTCGTTCAGCCCCTTCATGCGCTTGACGGCCTCTTCGGCCAGCGTGAAGTCGCGCCCGACCAGGCCGCCGTCGCTGCGCGCAACGTCCGCGATCGCCTTGATGACCTTCTTGATCTCCTGTTGCAGCGCCGGCGGCGCCGAGGCCATCAGCTTGGCGCGCACCGAGTCGGTGGCGCGGCGGAGCAGGTCGCGCAGATGCTTGGTGGGCAGGTCGACGCGCAGCCCGATGATCTCGGACAGTTCGTCATCGTCCTCGGCGTGCGCCATCATCCCGGAATAGCCGGTCTCGGAGAAGCGCGCGGTCTGGTTGTTGGCGAGCTTGCGGATGACCCGGCGTTCGCCGCGATCGACGATGATGTCGGTCACCGCCTCGGTCAGATGCGGGCGGCTCGAGATCGCCATCAGGTGATCCTGGCCCTTGGTCGCCGCGACCTCGACCAGCGTGTGCTCGGTCAGCCGGGTCGAGTGCATCAGCACGTTCTCGGCGACCGAAATTTCGTCGTCCCGCGCGAGCTGCTGGATCAACTCCACGGGCGCATAGTCGACCGGCGCGAGGTGCTTGCTGAGCTCGGCCCGGGCACGGGTCTCGACGCGCGCGACCAGCATGCACAGGACGTTGTCGAACACCTTGATCTGGTCCTCGCTGAGGCGTTCGCCGTCGTGCAGGAACAGGTTGGTGACCTGGCGCAGCGTGTTGACGCGCTTCTCCGATGAGCCGCCGCGAACGGCCGCCTCGAGTTCGGTGATGATCGAGTGTTCTGAAGGCGGAAGCTGTTCTGGCTGATGCACTGTGGCGCTCGTCTGGTCCGGATGTCCGGAGCGGCAGCGATGCGCGTCTGGTCCGCTGCAGGGCTCTCGGCGGCCCCAGTTTTCGGGATGGGCAATAACAATGTGTTAGGGGAGGGGGACGTAGTACTCCGGGGAAACACGGATACGGAAAATTAAGACGAAGCGTGTATCGCTCGACGCAGAGCGGAACGAGGCCCATGCGCCTGCCGCCGCAAATGTTGCGGTGACCCGCGCCGCCGCCTTCGGGCGAGGAGCTGTGGGCGCCGGGGTGTCAGGCCGAAAGGTTAATGATCCCATAAGGTCATCGGCCTTGCTTCATCCAGTTTGCGCGCGACCCTCGATCTGACGTCAGCTCTCATCCTCCCAAGAATTGAAACTTAAATCACATTCTTGACGTGGCCTGTCGTGCCCCCGTCATACGGAGTCCGCTGTCCTCGTGGCGCTCGCGATGGAGGCCAGCGGGCACGGCCGTCGCGCAGGAAAACAGCGCCAGCATGATGCCCGATCTCGTGCGATAATCGGTTCGCAACACACTGAGGTCGCCATGAAATCCGTCGTCGTCACCGGGGCATCTACCGGGATTGGTTACGCCTGTTCGAAGCTCCTGCTCGCACGCGGCTTCCGCGTGTTCGGGAGCGTTCGCAAGCCTGAAGACGCGGAGCGGTTGCGCGGCGAGCTAGGTGCCGATTTCACGCCGCTGCTGTTCGACGTGACCGACGAGGCGGCAGTGAAGGCGGCCGCACAGCAGGTGCGAGCGGCGCTCGGGGGCGAGGCGCTCGCAGGGCTCGTCAACAATGCCGGCATTGCGGTCGCGGGTCCCGTGACGGAGCTGCCGATCGACCAGTTTCGCCATCAGATGGAGGTGAACGTCATCGGCCCGGTCATCGCCACCCAGGCGTTTGCGCCGCTGCTCGGGGCTGATCCTGCCATGACCGGCCCACCCGGGCGGATCGTGATGATCAGCTCGGTCGCGGGCCGCAACGGCAATCCGCTGATGGCGCCGTATTCGACCTCCAAGCATGCGGTCGAGGGTCTTTCGGAGAGCCTGCGCCGCGAGCTGATGCTGTTCGGCATCGACGTCATCATCGTCGCGCCCGGCGCGGTGAAGACGCCGATCTGGGCCAAGGCCGAGGAGGTCGACCTGTCGCCGTTCCAGGCTTCGCCGTTCTTCCCGGCGCTGCAGAAGGTGCGCGGCTTCATGCTGCATCTCGGCAAGACCGGGCTTCCGGCCGAGACCATCGGCGAACGGGTGTTCGAGGCGCTGACGGTGCCGGCGCCCAAGGTGCGCTACGAGATCGCGCCCGACCCGTTGCGGCAATGGATCGTGCGCTTGCTTCCCAAGCGAGCCGTCGACCGCATCGTGGCCAAACGGCTCGGCCTGATGCCCCCGACCAAGGCCTGATGGCCGCGATGACCACGACGGGCAAGACCCGGGTGGAGTTGACCCGCTTGGTCGAGGAGGCCATCCGGGAGCAGCCGGGGTGCGAGACGGCGCGGGTGCCGGCCCTCCAGCGGCTCGATGTCCGCAACGGCCGCAACTGGGAGATCCCTCACGTCATCCTCGGCGACAGTCTGATCAGCGACATCGACCGCGCCGTCATGAGCGTGCAGCGCCGGTTGGGGCGGGAGTTCCACCTGATCGACGATGATGCCGCTGCGGCGCCGGAAGCGGCCGGAGCACCGCGCATCGTCTCCGGCCCATCCTGACGCGTCTCGGGATCTTGGCGATCCGCCGCGTCAGCTCAGCAGGCCCTGGCGCAGCGCCAGCCGCACCAGCTCGATGTCGCTGGCGACGCCGAGCTTGTCCTTGATCAGCGAGTGCAGGTTGGCGATCGTCTTGGGACTGAGATGGAGCGCCGACGCGATCTCGTCGGTGGTGCGCTCGGCCAGCAGCATCTGCATCACTTCGAACTCGCGCGCCGTCAGCACGTCGGCGGCCGCCTTCTCGCCGGACAGCCGGCTGAGCGCGAGCTCGTGATCGATGTCGGGGCTGATCGCGATGGCGCCTGCGAGCACGTCCTTGACGGCGCGCAGAAGCGTCTCCGGCGGACTGCTCTTGGTGACGTAGCCGCGCGCGCCGGCGCGGATCGCCTGCACGGCAAATCCCGCATTCTCATGCATCGTGAACACCAGGATCCGCGCGCTGCGATCCCATTGCCGGATGCGGCGAATGCCTTCGATGCCGCCGACGCCGGGCATGGTCAGGTCCATGATGACGAGATCGGGCCTGACCTCCTTGAACAGCCGGTACGCTTCCGCGCCGTCAGCGGCTTCGGCGACCACGCGCAGTCCCGGCTGCTTCTGCAGCATCGAGCGGTAGCCTTCGCGCACCACGGCATGGTCATCGACCAGCATGATGGTGCCGGCGGCCGCCGTCATGCCGCATACGGCGTTGCCGGCCGTGTCCCTTCACACGACAGGTCGGATGGGAGCGCGACCGGAATTTCGACCCGGAGGCGCGCGCCGCCGCCGGCGGCGGCCGCGAAGCTCATCCGCCCCTCCATGGAGGCGACGCGCTCGCGCATGCCGAGCAGGCCCAGGCCTGATTTTCCGAGAGCTTCGCCGGCGGCCCCGTCGTCGTCGACGGTGAGGACGGCCGCGCTGGCCGGCGCGCCATGCTCCGGTCCGTCGTGAAGCCTCAATTGCAGCCGCACCCGCGTGGCGTCGGCGTGCTTGACGGCATTGGTGAGCGCCTCCTGGGCGATCCGGTAGATATTGCTGGCGACGATGCCGGGCACGCGATCCACCTCGGGCGTCAGGCTGATCTCGAACTGGATCAGTCCGTGCTGGCGCCTGTTCCAGCCGGCCACGAGGCCTTCGAGGCTGGCAGCCAGGCCGAGTTCGTCGACGTCGGGCGGACGCAGCCGCACCAAGGTGCCGCGCAAGCAGTCCATCATGCCGGTCGCGGTGCGCGCAATGCCGTCGCATTCCGCGACGAGGCCGGGGCAATCCTGTGCAGCCGTCTGCCGGATCGAGGCTGCGAGCGCACGGACCGCTGCGAGCGATTGCCCGAACTCGTCGTGCAGCTCACGGGCGAGATGACGCCGCTCGTCGTCTTGCAGGGCCATGAGACGCCGGGTCAGTTCGCCGCGTTGGGCGAGCGCCGTTTCCAGTCCCTCGGCGAGCTGATTGAAGGCGTCGCGGATCGCGGAGAGCTCGGCGAGGTCGAAGGGCGGCAGCCGGGCCGACAGATCGTTGGCGGCGATCCGCTGCAGCCCGGCGCGGATCAGGCGGGTCGGGCGCAGCGCGCGGGCGAGCGCCGCATGCGACAATGCGCACAACAGCACCAGCGCCGTTCCGAGCACGGGCAGCAGCCGGCGGAGCTCACGCCAGGCCTCCGCCGTCATGACGCTGGCATCGATCCAGACCACCGCATCGCCGGTCCGGCTGTCGCGGTACGTGACCGGCCGTGTCGCCTCGCGACCGGGATCGAACAATGGCTGATACAGCATGGCGAAGGCGCGGGGCGGGTCGTCGATGTCAGCTGCGGCGCCGCCGCAGATGCGCTGCACGACGTTGCCGTCGATGCCGCGATAGGCGATGCACAGGCCGGGGGCCATCGCTGCGGCCGCGACTGCATCGAGGTCGGGGAAGCCGGATGGCGGGCTGTTGACCCAGTGCATCTTGCTCTGCTGCAACTGCAGGGTTCGCGCCGTGATCTCGGCGATCCGTGCGTTGCGCGCATGCGCCGACCGGTCGAGGTCGAACAGGACGTAGCCGCAGATCGATGCAAAGCACAACGTCGCCACCACGGCGATGCGCAAGGTCAGTCGATATTTGAGATCGTAGCGGCTCCACATCTTCAGTGCGCCCATGGCAGTCCACCCCCTTCGGCATTTAACGGCAGAACCGTCGCGGCAGAAAGCGCGGTGGCCCGCTCGCCGCCACGTCGTGAAATTTTCCCGTGTCCCGTCGGGACCGTGACCGGTTCTGCGGTGAGCGCGCGCGTCTAGCCTTGCGGCCATGCAACCCTTACGCGAGAGGCCTCGATGTCAAACACCCGCTTCGCCCGCCGCCTCATTGTCGCGCTCGTCCTCGCGGCAGGCCCGGTCTGCGCCGCTTCCGACCAGGTTCCGGCCGTGCTGGTCGACGATTTCAGTTATCTCGACACCTCCGGCGAGCCCGTGGACCAGACCGCGGCGCATCAACGCCGGCTGCAGGACTTCGTCGCCGGGCTTCGCCGCGACGTCGCCGCCGACCCGCGCCTGCGGCCGGTCAGCCCGCCCTGCGCGCCGTCCTGTCCGAGCGAGGTGTCCCCGGATGCGCGATTGCGGATGGCCACCGAGGCCGGCGCCACCGTGGTGATCACCGGCGGCGTCCAGAAGCTCTCCACCCTGGTGCAATGGGCGCGCGCGGCGGCCATCGACGTCGCTACCCGGCGGGTCGTGTTCGACAAGGTCTTCACCTTCCGCGGCGACTCCGACGAGGCCTGGGAGCGCGCCGAGGTCTTCGTCTCGCGCCAGGTCCGCGATGCACTGTCCGCGCCCGAGCCGATCCGGCTGGCCCTGCTGCCGTTCGAGCTCGACGACACCAGCGCGGGTGCTGCGCTTGGCGAGAGCGATGCCGATCGCAAGCAGCTGCAGGAGGCGACCCAGGCGGTGCGCCAGGTGCTGGCGCAGTCCGGCCGCTATCGCCTCATGGAGCCGGCTGGCGAGCCCGGCCAGGCCCTGCGCGCGTGCGATGATTGCGAAGCTCGCGCTGCTCGCGCGCTCGGCGCCCAGCAGTCGCTGCTTGGGATCGTGAGGCGGATCGGTCGCACCGAGTATGTCATCGGCTTCCGCGTCCGCCAGGCGGATACCGGCGCGCTGGTGGCTTCGGGCGACAGCGGGCTGCGCCTCGGCGCCAATGACTCGTGGAGCCGCGGCGCCGCGCGATTGGTGCGTGAGCGTCTGCTCGGCAGCGGCGCCTCCGAACGCTGACCAGGCCCGTCGTCGTGGTGTCGGGGACCGTGTTCACGAATCATCGGGCGGCAGAGGCGTCCGTCGGTGTGGGAATATGGCGACATCGGCCGGCTAAGCCATCACCGCGCGCAATTTTACGCGTGCCGCTGAATGACAGCTAAGCCGCGGAATTGACTCGCCTATCGGATCGGCTGCACGCGCCATCCGATGGTCGTGCCGGATTCGCGTGTCGTATTTTACCCATGATTGGTTTTTTCGATGCAGCTTTCCGCGGGGGCATTGGAATGTTCGATCATCAATTCCTGGGCGTGCCTGCTCAGATTGCTCTGCTGTTCATGGCGGCCGCAGCCAAGGCGCCTCACCGGCGGGCCAAGCGGGCGCCGGCACCGTCACCGGTTGCCGGCATCAGTGCGGCCATTCTCCTCGCCGCGACGATCGTCATCGCGGGCTACATCGCCTATCTGGAATTGACGGGGCTGCGCGCGGAGGGCCGGGTCGTCGTGGTCAGACCCGATGCCAATGGTCTCGATCGAGAGCCGACATATTATCCGGTGATCGAGTTCGCGACCGCCTCGGGTGCGCTGGCGCGCTTCGAAGATTTCGGCGGCAGCTCGCCCCGCTATCGCGTCGGCGACCGGGTCGCGGTGCTCTACCGCGGCAACGAGACCTCGCGCTTTGCCATCGTGGATCGCGATCGAAGCTCGAATCTGCTGCTGCCGCTGTTGCCGTTCGGTGGAGCGGTGTTGCTCGGCTGGCCTTTCCTTCGCCGTTTCGGGGCGCGTGTCCGCGCCAGGACGGCAGGCCGTCCGGCGTCCCGGACGATGCGAAGCGCGCCGCATCCGCAACGCCGAATGATGAACGTTTGACAACGACGGTAGAAGCTCCGCGCGCATCGCCCGGCGGCTGCGACCAGAGGACACGCCCTCACTCCGGGCAAATCCGGGCTGTTGTTATTTGTGACGATTTCATTACGGTCACATGACAGGATGAGGCTGCCTCGATCTGCCGGCATTCGCCGGCGAGGGGCGCTGCTTTCGACCGCCCGCTTTCAACCGCCCGATGTCACTGACCCCGAACCACGAACCGATCACGACGCTGACTGCGGCCAGTGCGACGCGTTCAAACGTCGCGCGGCTGTCGGCTGTCGCCGCCCCCCATGTGGCCGCATTGGCCCTGATGCTGCACACCGAGACCGATTTCGGCGCGCGGCTCGGCTTCCTGCTGGCCTGGGGCATCCTGAACGGCTTCTGGCTGGTGCTGCTGCGGCGCCCTGCGGTATCGGGTGCGCTGGCCCTCACCATGGTGGTGGTGCTGGTGCTGCTGTCGCAGCTCAAGCATGCCGTGGTCCAGATGACCGCGAACTTCGTCGACGTGATGCTGATCGACCACGACAGTGCGGCGTTCCTGTTCACGATCTTTCCGAACCTCAAGCTGTCGGTGCTGGTGGCGGCGGCCGTGGTGCTGCCGCTGATGGGATTGCTGTGGTGGGCCGATCCGTTCCGGATCGCGCGGCTGCCGGCGCTCGCCGGCAAGCTCGCCTGCCTCGCGGCGCTGACGCTGTATTCGCTCAATTGGCGCGACGAGGCTTGGCGCGGCTATTACGACGACGGCTACCTGTCGAAGTTCGCGCGCTCCGGCGTCACCGCGGTGTCGGACTTCCTCGCCAACGGCTTCATGGAGTCCGATGCCACGGCCGACCGCAAGCTGGCCGCCTTCGTCCCGGACTCCTGCCATCCGGCCGGGCGGCGGCCGAACATCGTGCTGATCCACGACGAGTCGAGCTTCGACATCCGCTCGGCTGAGGGCATCAAGGTGCCCGCGGGCTATGGCAGCCACTTCAAGTCGTTCGACGGCAAGGCGCGCCAGTTCATGGCCGAGAGCAACGGCGGCCCGAGCTGGTTCACCGAATACAACGTGCTCGCCGGGCTGTCGTCGCGCTCGTTCGGCCGCTTCGCCTATTTCGTGACCCGGATCGCGTCCGGCCGGGTGGAGCGCGGATTGCCGTTGGCGCTGCGCAATTGCGGTTACGACACGGTGTCGCTGTACCCCGCGCATGGCGCCTTCATGAACGCGCGCAGCTTCCAGACCACCGTCGGCGTCGACCGTTTCCTCGATGCGCGCGATCTCGGCGCCAAGGGCGTCGAGCCCGACGGCTTCTTCTACGACACCGCACTCGACCTGATGCAGCAGCGGAAGCCGGGCAAGCCGCTGTTCATGTTCGTCTACCTCGCGGCCAACCATTTCCCCTGGGAGACCACCTTCCGGCCCGACCTGACGCCGTCCTGGCGCGCGCCCGGCAATCTGCCGGCGATCGACGAATATCTGCGCCGGCAGGCGATGAGCGCGGCGGATTATCAACGCTTTCTCGCCAATCTGAAGAAGCGGTTCGGCGACCAGCCGTTCCTGATCGTGCGCTACGGCGACCACCAGCCGGAGTTCTCGCCGCACATCCTCGATCCCAAGCTCGACGAGGCCGGCATCGGCCAGAAGCTGGAGAGCTACGATCCGCGTTATTACGCGACCTACTATGCTGTCGATGCCGTCAATTTCGCGCCGCGGCAGAGCGAGGTCGTGATGGACAGGATCGACGCCGCCTATCTGCCGCTGGTCACCTTGGAGGCCGCAGGCATTCCGCTCGATCCGTCCTTCGCCGAGCAGAAGGACATCATGCTCCGCTGCAAGGGCGTGTTCTATGCCTGCGGCGACGGCGCCGAAGCCCGCCGCTTCAACCGCATGCTGATCGACGCCGAGCTGATCCGGGGGCTGTGACCGGCCGACGTGGACGTCGGCCGGGGCAGGGTGGGTCTCTGCGCCACGGCTACTCCGCAGCCGCATCGGTGACGATGCCGCCGATGTTCTGCCAGTGCGCGCCATCGAACTGGATCATCTGCAACTGCTTGTTGACGCGATAATCCGTCGGCGAGGTCGTGATGCTGATGCCCGGCAGCAGCATGCCGAGCTCGACATGATCGAGATGGGCGGCCTGCTTCAGCACGTTGTCCCGCGTCAGATCGTCGCCGCATTGCTTCAGCACCTGAACCAGCAGCTCGGCGGTGATGTAGCCATAGACGTTGAAGTTCGAGCCCTTGTCGCCATCGGGATAATACTTCTCCATGAAGGCGAGATAGCGCTGCACGCCGGGGTCGTTCTTGAAGCCCTCCTCGAGCGGATCCTTGACGTAGCCGACGCTGATCAGCCCCTTGGCATTCTCGAGCCCGGCAGGCTTCAGGGTCGCGCCCAGAGAATTGGCATTGATGTCGACGATGTGGACCGGCTTCCAGCCGAGCTCGGCGACCTTCTTGATGGCCTGCGCCGCCTGCTTCGGCGTCGAGGCACTGAACAGCAGGTCTGCGCCGGCGTCCTTCAGCTTGAGGATGTGCGAGTCGATCGTCGGCTCGGTGATCTCGTACGAGGATTCAGCCACGATCATCTTGGCCGTCTTGTCGCCGAGCCCGGCCTTGAGGCCGGCGAGATAGTCGCGGCCGAGATCGTCGTTCTGGTAGAGAACGCCGATCTTGGCGTTGGGATGGGTCTTGAGAATGTATTGGCCGTAGATGCGGCCCTCGACGACGTAGCTCGGATTGAAGCCCATCGTCCAAGGAAAGTTCTTGGGATCGGTGAAGCGCGCGGCGCCGGTGGCCGCGAACAGCTGCGGCACCTTCTTCGAGTTGAGATATTTCTGCACGGCGACGTTCGGCGCGGTGCCGATGATCTGGAACGTCAGCAGCACCTCGTCGCTCTCGACCAGCTTGCGCACCTGCTCGACCGTCTTCGGCGGCGAATAGGCGTCGTCATATTGGATCAGGTTGATCTTGCGCCCGTTCACGCCGCCCTGGTCGTTGACCATCTTCATATAGGCGGCCTGCGCCTTGCCGATCGTGGCATAGGCCGAGGCCGGACCGCTCAGCGGCACGGTCTGGCCGACCTTGATCTCGCTGTCGCTGGCGCCGGTGTCGTACTTCTTGTCGGCGGCCAATCCCGGCGCAGTCGATGCAAGCAGCAGCGCGAGCGCAGCCAGCGCCGAAAATCCATTCCTCATGACGTTCACTCCCTGACTATTTTTTATGAAACTCATTCGGCCTTGATGGCGGCGTCGCGGATGACCGCGCTCCATTTGCTGGTTTCGTCGGCGATGAATTGGCCGAACGCCATGGGATCGCGCGGCTGCACGTCGAGCCCTTGCGCGAGCAGCTTCTGCTTCACCTCGGGGGCGGCGAGATCGGCGAGGATCTCGCGCGACAGCCGGTCGACGATGGGTTGCGGCGTCGCGCCCGGCGCCATGAAGCCGTACCAGCCCGACGCGACCACGTTCGGCAGGCCCTGCTCGCGCAGCGTCGGCGCCTGCGGATAGATCTTGCTCGGCTCCGTGGCGGCGACGCCGAGCACTCGGAACTGGCCGGCCTGGATATAGGGCAGGGCGGTGCTGATCGCGGTCAGCGTCGCATCGACGCGGCCGGCCAGCAGCTCGGTGTAGGCCATCGAGTCGCCGCGGAAGGGAATGTTGAGGCCGGTGACCTTGGCGTCACGAAACAGCAACTCGGCGGCGAGATGCGGCTGCGAGCCGGCGCCGGGCGAGGCGAAGGTCAGGCCCTCGGGCTTGGACTTGCCGTAGGCGATCAGCTCGGCCAGCGTCTTGAACGGCGCTGTCGCGCTGATCATCAGGAAGATCGGCGCCACGATGGTGCCCGCGACGGGGCGAAGATCCTTGGCGGGATCGTAGGTCAGCTTGCCGAACAGCGCCTCGGCGGTGACGTAGGGCGCGGCTGCGTAGAGCAGGGTGTAGCCATCGGGTGCGGCGCGCGCGACGGCGTCGTTGGCGATGCGGCTGCCGGCGCCCGGCTTGTTCTCGACGATGAACTGCTGGCCGAGATGATGCTCGAACTCGGTGGCCAGGATGCGCAGCGAGATGTCGCTGGCGCCGCCGGCGCCATAGGGGCAGATCAGCCGCACCATGCGGGTCGGCCAGTCGGTCTGGGCGCGTGCGCGATGGCCGGAGCCAATCGCCAGCGCGGCTCCCGCGCCGAGCAGGCCGCGGCGCGTCATCCTCGGTTGTCTCATCGCGCGTCTCCCTGTCTGTTGCATCCCTTGCCGGGTGGCTTCGGCGCGTTTGTCGCCGCGCCTTGTCGTCGTTATCAGCGTCAGATCACCTTGCGGCGCGCGAGATCGTCCATTTCCTGGTCTGATAGTCCGAGCCAGCCCTGATAGACCTCGCGATTGTTCTGGCCGACGTCGCCGGCAGCATGGCGCAGCGTTGCGGGATCGTTGCCGAAGCGCGGCACGATGTTCGACATCGCCACCGAGCCGAAATCGCGATCGGGCACGCGCGTGATCATCTCGCGTGCGACGGCCTGCGGATCCACCGCGATCTGATCGATCGCATAGATCGGCGCGATCGTGCCCTTGGCCGCAGTGAAGCGGGTGAGGACATCATCCAGGTCGTGCGCGGCGCACCAGGCAGCGAAGATCGCGTTGAGCTCGTCGGCGTGCCGCACGCGCGAGGCGTTGTCGGCGAAGCGCGGATCGTCGATCAGATCGGGGCGATCGATGGCGCGGCAGTTGGCGGCATAGAGCGCGTTGGTGGAGCCGGCCAAGGTCACCCAGCGGTCGTCACGGGTGCGGTAGACTGCGGCGGGTGCCGAGTAGCCGTTGGCATTGCCGATGCGGCTGCGGCTGAAGCCGAGCTGGTCGTGCTCGACCGGCAGGACGTCGAGCAGGCGGAACACCGCCTCGGTCAGCGCGAGATCGATCTCCTCGCCCGGCGCGTCGGGATCGGCAGCGCGTTTCCACAATGCGGCCAGCACGCCGATTGCGCCGAACGTGCCGCCGATGGCGTCGCCGATCGGATAGCCGGGATGGGTCGGCTCGCCGTCAGCCTCGCCGGTGATGTAGGTGAGCCCGCCCATCGCCTCGAAGATGCGGGCGAAGCCGGGGCGATCCTTGTATGGGCCGTCCTGACCGAAGGCGGTGGCGCGCAGGATGACGAGGCGCGGCTGGATCGACCACAGCACCTCCTTCGACAGTCCCCAACGGTCGAGCGTGCCGGGTCGGAAGTTCTCGATCAGCACGTCGAAGCGCGGCAGCAGCCGCTTGAACAGCGCGAGCCCATCCGGCGTGCGCAAATCGAGCGTGGCAAAGCTCTTGTTGCGGTTGGCGGTCTTCCACCACAGCGGCTTGCCGTCCTTGAACGGCGGGAAGGTGCGGACGCCGTCGCCATGGCCCGGCATCTCGATCTTCAGGACGTCGGCGCCGTAGTCGGCGAGCAGCGTGGCCGCGAACGGCGCGGCGATGATCGTCGCGATGTCGAGAACCTTCAAGCCTGCGAGCGGTCCGGCCATGGCGTTCCGTGCCTCTCAGCGTGCGTGCGCCGGCAGCGGCGTGCGCCTGCTGATCTCGGGCTCGGCCTGGTTGATGAGCGCGCGGATGCTGGCGGCGAGCGCATTGATGCGCGGGCCGATCTCGGCCTCGAGCTGGCCCGGCTGCAGGCGGAAGGCGGGGATGCCGCAATTGATCGCGAAAGCGCGGCCGGAGTTCGCCGCATAATGCAGCGGCGCCGCCACCGCGTGGATCGCTGGCATGTATTCGCCGACGCAGGTGCAGAATCCGCGCTCGGCGCATTGTGCGATGCCGTCGAAATAGAGTGCGGAAAAGTCGCTCCATTGCGCGGCATTTCCGGCGGCGAGCTGCGCGTCGAAACCCGCGGCCTCCTCCCGCGGCAGGATCGACGCCGCCGCGCGGCCCATCGCGGTCGCGAGCACGGTGATCGGCATGCCGATGTCGGGAACATGCGGTCCGACGTCGCCGGAGCGTGCGGTCTCGACATAGACGATGGCGCTGCCGTCGAGCAGGCCAATCGACACCGTGCCGCGGACGCTCGCGGCGAGATCCTGCATCAGCGGCCGTGCGACCTGCCGGAACGGCATGTCGGCGAGCAGCGGATGCGCCATCCGCAACGCGCGAATGCCGAGGCGATATTTCGCGAGGGCCTGGTCGAAGGCGAGGTAGCCGAGTTCGGTGAGCGTGTGGGTCAGCCGGGCGACCGTCGGCCGCGGGATGCCGGTGCGGATCGAGATGTCCATGTTGCCGAGCACGGCGGACCCCATCCCGAACGCCTCCAGCACGAACAGCCCCTTGGCCAGCGTGGTGGCAAACGCAGCATCGCTGGCGCTGTCGGCCAGCATCGTCTCGACGGCGCGATCGCGGCTGGGGAGAGAGGATCTTGAAGCGGCGGTCATGGAGCCAGCATGACCCATGGTGGGAAGGGAGTCCACATATTTGTAAACTTTACGATTTATCGTCCACTATGTGGACATAAGGCCATTATCGACACTCCTTGGCAGCCGGGCCGCCGCTCTCCCGATCGTGGGTTGTGGGACAGCGGCAGGCCCGCTACCGCTGTCCTTTCAACATCCGGGAGGGAGATCGATGTCGACGTCAGTCAAGCAGATGCTGGAAGCCGCCAACGCCGCGGTGCCGAAGATCACGCCGGCCGAGGCGCAGGCGATGATCGCCAAGGGCAACACGCTGGTGCTTGACGTGCGCGATGCGCCGGAGGTCGAGAAGAGCGGCAAGATCGAGGGCGCCCACCACGTCTCGCGCGGCATGCTCGAATTCCGCGCCGATCCGGACTCGCCCTATCACGACAAGAACTTCAGCAAGGACAAGAGCGTCATTCTGTACTGCGCCTCAGGCGGCCGCGCGGCGCTGGCGGGCAAGGCGCTGAAAGACCTCGGCTACGACAAGGTGTTCAACATCGGCGGCTTCAAGGATTGGGCCGAGCATGGCGGCGCGGTGGAGAAGCCGATCGATCCGGGAATGTAGACTGCGTGCACGGGGCAGGCGCAAGCCCGCTCGCAATGACGCGGAGGAGCGAGCGACGGCTCTACTTCGCAATCTTGCTCCACAACCAGCGCGCCACGGCCTGCGGCGAGGACTCCGCATCGCTGCCCGACGCGCGCAGATTCGCCTGCTGCATCGTCGCGATGTCGATGCGGCCGAGCAGCGGGCGCAGTGCATCCTGCAGCGCGCGATCATCGGCGCGCTGCGGCGAGAGCAGCAGGATCGCGTCGTAGGGCGGGATGGCCTGCTTGGGATCGCCCAGCACGACGAGATCGTATTTGGCGATCAGCCCGTCGCTGGTGTAGCCGGCGATGACGTCGGCCTCGCCCGAGGCCACCGCAGCATACATGAAGTCAGGCTGCATCTGGCGCTGGGCGCGGAAGGTGAGCCCATAGGCATCCCGCAAGGCGGCCCATTCGGGGCGGGAGAAGAACTCGTAGTCGCCGGCGATCGACATCTCGCGCGTGTGGCGCGCGAGATCTTCGATCGAGCGGATGCCGAGCGCCTCGGCCTTCTTGCGCGGCATCACCAGCGCGTAGGCATTCTCGAAGCCGAGCTCGCCGAGCAGGGTGACCTTGTCCTTCGCAAGGTCCTGCTTCAGCGCCGCGAGCAGTGCGGCGCGCGGCAGTTGCTCCTTGTGGTGAAACTGGTTCGCCCATAGCGTGCCGGAATATTCGACATAGAGGTCGATGTCGCCGCTCTTGAGCGCACCATAGATGACGCTGGAGCCGAGCCCGGCGCGCGTGGCCGCCGATAGTCCCGCCGCCTGCATCCGGTCGCTGATCAGGGCCGAGAGCACATATTGTTCGGTGAAGGTTTTTGCACCGATGACGTAGCGCGCCG
Organism: Bradyrhizobium sp. SZCCHNS2022; assembly: GCF_032377575.1. Classification (NCBI taxonomy): domain Bacteria; kingdom Pseudomonadati; phylum Pseudomonadota; class Alphaproteobacteria; order Hyphomicrobiales; family Nitrobacteraceae; genus Bradyrhizobium; species Bradyrhizobium sp. SZCCHNS2022. The sequence continues at coordinate 7,667,140 of NZ_JAUHHZ010000001.1, forward strand.
AGCTGCCGGCCAGCGAAGGCAGCAGACTGAGGCCGACCATCAGCGCGATGGTCGCGGTCCCCAGCCCGACGCGAACGCGGCTGCGCCTGCGCAAGCCGTGCTCGATCAGCGCCAGCAACTGGTCGACAACGAGCGCCAGCACGGCGGCGGCGACGCAGCCGAACACGACCAGCACCCAGTTCTGGGTCTGCAGTCCGGCAAAGATGTAGTTGCCGAGCGAGGTCTGGCCGATCGGCGTCGATAACGTCGCGGTGCCGATCACCCAGACCGCGGCAGTGCGGATGCCGGCCATGATCACCGGCAGCGCCAGCGGCAGCTCGACCATCCTCAGCGTCTGGTGCTCGGTCATGCCGACGCCCTTGGCGGCCTCGATCAGGCCGGCATCGACGCCGTTGAGCCCGGTGATGGTGTTGCGCAGCACCGGCAGCATCGAATACAGCGCCAGCGCCAGCACCGCCGGCAGGAAGCCGAACGCCGAGAACGACAGCCCGAACCAGCGCACGCTCAGCGCGGCGAGCGCCAGCAGCAGCGGATAGAACAGCGCGAGCAGCGCCAGTCCGGGGACCGTCTGCACGACACTGGCGAGTCCCAGAAGAAGATTGCGCAGCGCGGGGCGGTTGCGGGCGACGAGCGCGAGTGGAAAGCTGACGATCAGGCCCAGCGCCAGCGCAGCGATGCTGACGCGCAGATGGCTGCCGAGATAGTCGGCGAGATGCGACAGCGCCTCGGCAAAGCGCGGATCGGAGAGCAGGCTCATGTGCTGCTCTCGGGCAGCAGGGCTGCGAGCCGCGCGGCCTGCCGGCGCGGCGTCGTCAGCAGCTCCGTGACGTACGGCTCGCGGCTGGCGGCAAGCTCCGCGGGCGTGCCGACCTCGATGAGCCGACCGCCGCGCATCACGGCGACGCGGTCGGCCAGCAGCAGCGCCTCGGTGATGTCGTGCGTGATCATCACGGTGGTCAGTGCGAGCTGGTCATGCAGCGCGCGATAGTCTTGACCGAGCGTATCGCGCGTCAGTGGATCGAGCGCGCCAAACGGCTCGTCCATCAGCACGATGCGCGGCCGCGCGGCGAGCGCGCGGGCAACCCCGACGCGCTGGCGCTGACCTCCGGAGAGCTCGTCCGGCAGGCGGTCGCGATGCGCCGTGCGGTCGAGCTGGACGAGGTCGAGCAGCTCGTCGACCCGCGAGGCGATCTCGTGGGTCGGCGTGCCCAGCAGCCTGGGGGTGATGCCGATGTTGGCGGCAACCGTCATGTGTGGAAACAGCGCGCCGTTCTGGAAGACATTGCCGATGCGGCGGCGCAGGCTGACCGGTTCGAGATGGCCGATATCCTCGCCGGCGATGCGGATCGTGCCGCTGTCCGGCGCGATCAGCCGGTTGGTCAGCCGCAGCAGAGTGGTCTTGCCGGAGCCGGAGCCGCCGACGATGGCCAGGAACTCGCCCTCGGCGATATCGAGCGAGACGTCGCCCACCGCCGTCACGGCGCCCGTGGTGCCGGGGAAGCTCTTGCGGACGTTGCCATAGGTGATGAGGGGCGTGCGCGGCATGCGGCCTTTCGGGGCGGGGGGCCTCGGCTCGGACTGACCTAGCACGTCCGGGCGGTGCGTTGAACTTCACCGCGCAAGCGGCTAAGCCGTCCCGGCCATTTTCGGGGAGGAACTTGGACGTGACGCAGTCAACGGCCGCCGCGGTTTCGCTGGACGGGACCACGGTCGCATTCCGTCTCGCCGGCGGGCGCACCTATACCGCCGTGGAGACCGCCGATCTCGCCGTCGCCGACGGTGAGTTCGTCGCCATCGTCGGGCCGACCGGCTGCGGCAAGTCCACGCTTCTCAACGTCGCCGCCGGGCTGCTGAAGCCGGCCGCAGGCCACGTGCACATCTTCGGCCAGCCGCTGGCCGGCCTCAATCGCGACGCCGGCTATCTGTTCCAGGCCGATGCGCTGTTCCCGTGGAAGACGGCGCTGGAGAACGTCGCCATCGGGCTCGAGGTCGCCGGCACGCCGTCGGCCGAGGCCACGGCCAAGGCGCAGCAATGGCTGACCTCGGTCGGCCTCGGCGCGTTCGGCAACCGCTATCCGCACATGCTGTCGGGCGGTCAGCGCAAGCGTGTCGGCCTCGCCCAGGTGCTGATCCGCAATCCCCGCATCATCCTGATGGACGAGCCGTTCGGCCCGCTCGACGCGCAGACCCGGCAGATCATGGGCAATCTGCTGCTCGACCTCTGGAACGCCGATCGCAAGGCGGTGCTGTTCGTCACGCATGATCTCGAGGAGGCGATCGCACTCGCCGACCGCGTCGTCATCATGTCGGCAGGCCCTGCCTCGCGCATCATCGGTGACTGGCGCGTGACCCTGCCGCGCCCGCGCGACATCTTCGAGGTGCGCATGAAGCACGAGTTCCACGAGCTTCATCGCGAGATCTGGCAGACGCTGAAGGCCGAGGTCGAGAAGACCTACAAGCAGGCGGAGGCGGTGTGATGTCGCGTCTCGGCCTGCTCGCGCTGCAATTGCTCGTCGCCGTGGTCGCGATCGCGTTGTGGCAGTTCCTTGCCACCGTGCCGGTGTTCGGCCGCGTCCTGCTGCCGCCGTTCTTCTTCTCCAACCCCGTCGACGTGTTTGCCCAGGTCGTCAAATGGTTCGCGACCGGTTCGATCTGGAAGCATCTCGCGATCACGCTGTGGGAGTCGATCCTGGCGTTCGCGATCGGCTCGCTCGGCGGCGTGCTGGTCGGCTTCTGGTTCGCGCGCAAGCCGCTGGTCGCCGCCGTGTTCGATCCCTACGTCAAGATGGCCAACGCGCTGCCGCGCGTGGTGCTGGCGCCGATCTTCACGCTGTGGCTGGGTTTGGGGATCTGGTCGAAGGTCGCGCTCGGCGTCACGCTCGTCTTCTTCATCGTGTTCTTCAACGTCTATCAGGGCGTGAAGGAGGTCTCGCCGGTGGTGCGCGACAACGCGCGCATGCTGGGGATGAGCGAGCGGCAGCTGATGCGCCACGTCTACTGGCCCAGCGCGCTGTCCTGGATGTTCTCCTCGCTGCACACTTCCGTCGGCTTCGCCGTGGTCGGTGCCGTCGTCGGCGAGTATCTCGGCTCGGCAGCCGGCCTCGGCTATCTCATCCAGCAGGCCGAAGGCATCTTCGACGTCGCCGGCGTGTTCGCCGGCATGTTCGTGCTGTCGGCGTTCGTGATCCTGATCGACATCTGCGTCACGCTGGTGGAGCGCAGGCTGCTGGTGTGGCGGCCTGATGCGGCGGATGGGCGATGAGGGGCGCGGTGCTCCCACATCCTCCGCCGTCGTCCCGGCGAACGCCGGGACCCATACCGCGTGATATCGCGGTTGGAAAAGACGGGGCGTCCCGTGTGCCCCAAACCACTCCCTGGGGTTATGGGTCCCGGCGTTCGCCGGGACGACGGCGGTGGGTGGCGCGGCCTTCTAAAGCCACATCAACACGCCTAATCTGACCAACGACAGAACGGAGGAAACACATGAACAAGATCATCGGCCGGGTCACCGGTGCGCTGCTGGCGCTTTCGCTGAGCACCGGTTTCGCCTCGGCTGCCACCAAGGTGACGATCGCGGTCGGCGGCGGCGCCTGCCTGTGCTATCTGCCGACGGTGCTGGCCAAGCAGCTCGGCGAATATGAGAAGGCCGGGCTCGACGTCGAGCTGGTCGACCTCAAGGGCGGCTCGGATGCGCTGAAGGCCGTGCTCGGCGGCAGCGCCGATGTCGTGTCCGGCTATTTCGATCACTGCGTCAATCTCGCGGCCAAGAAGCAGGAGATGCAGTCCTTCGTCGTGTACGACCGCTATCCCGGTCTCGTGCTGGTCGTGGCACCGTCGCACAACAAGGAGATCGGCTCGATCAAGGATCTTGCCGGCAAGAAGGTCGGCGTCAGCGCGCCGGGCTCCTCGACCGACTTCTTCCTGAAGTACATGCTGAAGAAGAACGGCGTCGATCCCACCTCGACCGCCGTGATCGGCGTCGGCCTCGGCGCCACCGCGGTGGCGGCGATGGAGCAGGGCCAGATCGACGCGGCCGTGATGCTCGACCCCTCGGTCACCGTGCTGCAGGGCAAGCATCCGGACCTCAAGATCCTCAGCGACACCCGCACCCAGCACGACACGCTGGAGGTGTTCGGCGGCGAATATCCCGGCGGCGCGCTGTATTCGACCGTGGCCTGGATCTCCGGCCACGAGAAGGAGGCGCAGGCCCTGACCAACGCCATCGTGGCGACGCTGGGTTGGATCCATTCGCATACGCCGGAGGAGATCATGGCGAAAATGCCGGAGGAACTGGTCGGCAAGGACAAGGCGCTCTATCTCGCGGCGCTGAAGAACACGATCCCGATGTACTCGCAGACCGGCAAGATGGACCCGAAGGGCGCCGACGCCGTGCTCGCGGTGTTCTCGACCGGCTCGCCCGACGTCGCCAAGGCCAATATCGACGTCAGCAAGACCTTCACCAACAAGTTCGTCGAGCAGGCCAAGGGCGTAAAATAAGAGGATGACCGACGTCGTCATCCACCGCGTCACCGCGCTCGATCTCAAGGTCGAGCCGTGGGACTGGCCGTTCGCGCAAGCGCGCCGCGACGAGATCGCGGCGCATTTCGCCGAGCGGCAGCGCGAGAAGCCCGGCCTGTGGAACGGACGCATCCTGCTCGGGCGTGATGCTCGCTTCCACAACGGCCAGTTCTCGGCGAGCTATTTCGAGACCGATTTCGCCAGCCTGCTGGCCTGGCGCGACTGGGGCTTTCCCGACCGCACCGCCTTCAACGGCTTCGGCATGGGCGCGCTGCGCGCGGCCGACGGCGCCTTCGTGCTCGGCGAGATGGGCGCGCACACGGCCAATGCGGGGCGGCTGTATTTTCCGGCGGGCACGCCGGATCTCGCCGATGTCGATGGCGGCACGCTCGATCTCGCCGCCAATGTCGCGCGCGAGGTCGAGGAGGAGACCGGGCTCACGCCGGCGGACTATCGCGCGTCGTCGCACTGGGACTGCGTCGTGACCGGCGCGTCGATCGCGATGATGCGCGTGCTCGATGCGCCCGAGACCGGCGATGTCCTGCAACGCCGGATCGAGGCCAACCTCGCGGCGCAGGACGAGCCGGAACTCTCGGCGATCCAGCTCGTTCGAAGCCGGGACGATCTGACGGCGGCGATGCCGCGCTTCGTCACCGCCTTCCTCGAAACGCAGTTCAACGCCGGAGAGACGTCCCGATGAGCAAGACAGCGCGCCCGCTTGCCCGTGAGCTGGATCCGTTCATCTCGCCGTTCCGGATCGATGGCGGCCACAAGTTTCACCTCAAGTCGCACAAGACGAAGGTGAAGGGCGGCCTCGACAAGGAAGAGGGCGAGGCGATCATCGAGGAGAACCGCAAGCGGCTCGCCGACTTCCAGGAGAAGCTCTACGCCCAGGACCGCTGGTCGGTGCTGGTGCTGCTGCAGGGCATGGACGCCTCAGGCAAGGACAGCGCCATCAAGAGCATCTTCGAGGGCGTCAATCCGCAGGGCTGCGAGGTGACCTCGTTCAAGCAGCCGACCTCCAAGGAGCTCGACCACGACTTCATGTGGCGCAGCGCCATCGCGCTGCCGGAGCGTGGCCGCATCGGCATCTTCAACCGCTCCTACTACGAGGAATGCCTGGTCACCCGCGTGCATCCGGAGATCCTCAAGGCCGAGAAGCTGCCGCCGAGGCTCGTCACCAAGACCATCTGGCGCGAGCGCTTCGAGGACATCTCCGCCTTCGAGCGCTACCTCACGCGCAACGGCACCGTGATCCTGAAGTTCTTCCTCAACATCTCCAAGGAGGAGCAGCGCGAGCGCTTCCTCGACCGGCTGGAGCAGCCTGCGAAGAACTGGAAGTTCTCGATGGGCGACGTCACCGAGCGCGCCAAGTGGCAGCGCTACCAGGCGGTCTATCAGGACATCGTCCGGCACACCTCGACGCCGTTTGCGCCGTGGTACGTCGTGCCCGCCGACCACAAATGGTTTGCGCGCGTCGTGATCGGCTCGACCATCGTCGCCGCGCTCGAAAGCCTCGATCTGCATTTCCCGCGCGTCGATCGCGCCTCGCTCGACGAGTTCAAGGCGGTGCGCAAGGCGCTGGAGAACGAGGGCAAGGGCGGGAAGAAGGGCTGAGGGGGAGGGCGGGCTGAAGCGAGAAGCGCACTCGTTCGTCATTCCGGGGCGCGCGCAGCGCGAGCCCGGAATCCATAACCCCGATCGCCTGCGAGGAGGCAAGATGCCCGCAACAGCGAGTTCGGCACCAACGACCGCGTGTGGCTATGGATTCCGGGCTCGCGCTGCGCGCGCCCCGGAATGACGGAGGAGAAGGCGGCTCAAATCAGTTGGAGGCGAGCATGAGGGATCATGCTCAGCCGCTCGCTCCCGCAACCTCACCTCACGCCGCGCCCGCCCGTCGCGTGTCATCCACCTGCAGGAACCGCTGCGTGAAATCCGCCGCCGGCATCGGCTTGCCGAAATGATAGCCCTGGCCGTGCTCGCAGCCGAGGCGCAGCAGGAATTCCGCCGTCGCCGCGTTCTCGATGCCTTCGGCGATCACCGAGAGCCCGAGCTGCTTGCTGAGGCTCACCGTCGAGCCGACGATGGCGGCGTCGTCGGCCTGGGTCAGCACGTCGCGCACGAAGGAGCGGTCGATCTTCAGGCCGTCGAGCGGGAACTTCTTGAGATAGCTGAGGCTCGCATAGCCGGTGCCGAAATCGTCGAACACCAGGCTGACGCCGAGTGCCTGCAGCCGGTTGAACGTCTGCAGCACGCCCGGCTCGTCGTGCAGCAGGATGTCCTCGGTGACCTCGAGCTCCAGCAGACGCGGCGACAGGCCGGTCACGGTGAGCAGCTTGCTGACGGAGGCCGCGAGGTCGCCGGACTGGAACTGCGACGGCGACAGGTTGACGCCGACGCGGATCTCATGGCCGGCGAGCTGCCATGCGCGCGCCTGCCGGCAGGCGGTCGTCATGACCCAGGTCGCGACGGCCTCGGAGAGCGGCGAGGTGTTGACGACGGGAATGAAATCGCCTGGCGGCACGAGCCCGCGCGTCGGATGGCGCCACCGGATCAGCGCCTCGGCGCCGATGACTCGGCCGCTCAGCAGGTCGACCTGCGGCTGGTAGAACAGCTCGAATTCGTCTCGTTCGACCGCCAGCGCAAGCTCGGCCTCGAGCGTCAGCCGCTGCTCGATCTCGCGGCGAATCGCGCTCTCGAAGATCACGTGACTGCCACGCGCGTCGGTCTTGGCCCGGCACAAAGCGAGGTGGGCGTTGCTGAGCAGCTCGTCTGCCGTGTGCCCGCCCTCGGGATGCACCGCGACGCCGAGGCTGACCTTGACGCGCTGCTGACGTCCGCCTGCTTCCAGCGGCGCCTCGAACAGGTGTGACAGATGCTCGGCCAGCTCGGCCACGGTGCCGCCGATGGCCGAGCAGGGAATGGCCACGGCGAACTCGTCGCCGCTGAGCCGGGCGACGCGGCCCATGCTGCCGATCTCACCGCGGAGCCGCTCGGCCGCCGCCCGCAGGACACGGTCGCCGAAGCTGTGGCCGAGCATGTCGTTGATGTGCTGGAAGGCATCGAGCCCGATCACCAGCAGCACCACGCGGTCGGAGGCGGCATCCGCGGCCGCGATCATGCCGGCAAGTTCGGCCTGCAACGTGTTGCGGTTGATCAGCGCCGTCAGAGTATCGTACTCGGCGAGATAGCGGATGCGCGCGGCCTCGCGCTTGCGCACCGAGATGTCGCGCAGGATCACGCCATATTGCAGGCCATCGGCGCCCTGCCAGGCTGAGAAGCTGGCTTCGACCGGAAACACCTCGCCATCCTTGCGGCGGCCGTCGAACTCGACCGTCGCGCCGCCGGGCAGCAAGGTTGCAGGCAGTGCGGCCTCCTGTTGCGGGAACAGCTCGCCGGTCTCGCTGCCGTCGGCGCGCAGGCGTGCGAAGGGCTGGCCGATGATCTCGTCGGGGCCGTAGCCGAAGATCGCGACCGCGCCCGGATTCCACACCGTGATCCGCTTGTCCTGATCGGTGCATACCAGCCCGTCGCCGATCGACATCGCGATCCGCTCGAAGCGGCTCTCCGCCACGTGCCGCAGCAGACCGCGAAAGTCGATCTCGTCGAGGGCCGTCGTTGCGAGATAGGCGACCAGCGCGATCTGCAACAGTGAGGTGTCGAACGTCAGCGCGTAGCGCGCGTGCAGCAGCACGGCGACGGCCTCGATGCCGATGCTGATCATTGCGATCAGCAGGGCGCGCCGCGCCGCCGAGAGATGGCGCCAGCTCAACAGCATGGTCATCACGATCAGCAGCAGGCCAGCCACGGTCGCCGTCATCGATGTCGACAGCAGGGTGCGATGCTGAATGATGGATTCGGCCGCCAACGCCTGCAGCACGACGCCTGGCAGCACGCGGCCGTTGGGGACGCTGTAATAGTCGCCGAGCTCGATCGCGGTCGCGCCGACGATCACCCGCTTGTCCTTGAGCTTCGCCAGCGCCGATTCGTCGCCACGGAGCACGTCGACATACGACACCTTGGGCAGCGACGACGGATCGATGCCGTAGTCGACCAGGAAGGACGTATCCGTGGTCGCGTTGCTGCCGGCGAGAAAGGCGCCCATCGACTGCAGGAAGGTTTTGTCGTCGCGGTCCCCGAAGGCGTAGCTTCGGACGCGGCCGTCGCGCGCGACCTCGATGTTGACGAGCGCCGTCCATGCCAGCTGCTCGAACTGCGTCAACGGCCGGTTGACGTGAATGCCGGCCTCTTTTCCCGTCGTATTGAGCTGCTTGAAGATCGGCAGCACGACCGAGCTCTTGGCGTTCTGCAGCGCCGCCGCGAAAGCCTGATCGGACGCCGCGTCGGACGGCGCGCTGAAATCCACGTCGAAGGCGACGTCGCGCGCGCCGGCGCGCTGCAGCTGTTCCAGCAGGCGGGCGTGGGCGGTGCGCGGCCAAGGCCAGACGCCGATGGCCTCGAGCGAGCGCGGATCGATCGCGACCACCGCGATCTCGCCGCTGGCGGGACGGCTGTCGAGGCGGAAACGCAGGTCGACGAGTGTATGGCTCAGCAGCTCGTAGCAGCCGGACAGGCCGACCGTCAGCAGCGTCACCACCACCAGAATATGCGGCATGAACCGCCTGAACATGCCCCCTCCCGAATATCCGCGCGCCAGGCCTATGCCCGCGTTCGCGATCCCAAACTCAATCTGCCCTCGCCCGCAGTGTCGTCAGCCGCCCCGCAGTCGCGTCGTGGACCGATGCGTGACGTCGCGCTCGAAACGGTCCCATCAATCCTTGCCGTGGCCATAGGCATAGGCGTTGCCGCGGCCGCTGTTGCCATGGCCGCTGTTGCCATTGCCGCTATTGCCATTGCCGCCATTGCCGCTGTTGCCGCTGTTGCCGCTGTTCCCGTGACCGCTGTTCCCGTTACCGCTGTTGCCATTCCCGCTGTTGTTGCTGCTGCCGTTCCCGTTGTTGCCGTTCCCGTTGCCGCCGTTGCCATTGCTGGCGGCATTGGCGCTGGCGGAGCCGCTCGGCGAGCCGACTGCCGCAGTGACAGCGGCTGCCACGGGGGAATCTCCCGACGTGCCGCTCGCCGCTGTGCTGCTGGTCGAATTGCCGCTGCCGCCTCTGGCATCGCTCCAGGCGGTGCTGCGTCCGCCGCCGCCGGCGGAATGCGTGCCGTGGGCGAGGCCGCGTGTGGCCTTCTGGATGTTGAGATTGACCTCGCCGATCGAGCTCGAGATCCGCACGACGTTCGGACGTGCGCCGACGGCGGTGGTGGCGGAGCGTTGCGGTGACGGCGTCGATGCGCCCGGACGGATCGCCGGGCCGTTGCTGTTCAGCGCGTGGATCACGCTCCCCTTGGCCTCGCGCGGCGCATGCAGGCCATCGCGCGGCACCGGAACCCGATCGATCGTCGGCGCGCGGGGGCGCCCCTGCTCGATCGGGCTGAAGCTGCCGGCGCCGGACAGGCTGAGACCGGATCGGCCGGTGTTGGAGGTCGTGGCGGCCTGGCCGGGCATGACCTGCGCGATCTGGCCGGTCTTGAAGTCGGACACTTGCACCTGGCCGCGGCTGACCTCGACCTTGGTGCTGCGGCCGGAGATGGTGACGCTGAACTGCGTCCCCTTCACCACGGCGGCCAGATAGGGTGTTTCGACCTCGAAATGCTGCACGTTGCGCTTCTCGACATCGAGCAGGATCGAGCCGGCGCGCTGCAGGATGGTCGTCGCCATGCCGTCCCTGGCCGCCGTCGGCAGGCCGACCTCCGAGTTCGGCGCGATCACCATCGTCTCGGCGCCGCGCGTCAGGCGCACGCGCCCGGTCGGACCGGTGCGGATCGTATCGCCGGGCTTCAGCGCGTCGTCCGGGCCGAGCGACACCTGGGATGCGCCAGGGCTCGTGACCCAGACATCGCCCGACGACTTGTTCACCAGCCATGGATCGCCGTCGGCTGCGCTTGCAGCAGGCGTCGCGCCGATGAGGCACGCGATCAGTCCCGGTATCAGGAAGCGCTTGGATGGCATGGCGGCGAGCTCGCGTCGTGGATGGCCCTTGAAACTAATCGAAATGTTTCAAGAGACCCTTAGGAGTTGCGGCTCGGTTTTCTTCACGCATTTACACTTCATTGACCTTAACAAACTAAGAACGAGGCATGCGTGCTCGTCGTGTCGAGGGAAAGGAAAGTCCTGCGGACCGGCGTGCCGGTATGCCCGCACGGCACGCTCTGCTCGGGTTCCGCGGAACCGCCCTCGTCACGTCGGTCTGTTTGTCCGCCGTCTGGGTTGCCGGCGCCGCTCAGGCACAGCAGGTCAGCCAGCCGAGCTTCGATCCGCGTCAGACCGAGCGGGTGTTCGACGAGCAGTCGCGCCCCGCGCAGCCGGCACCGCCACGGCCGCGCGCGCCGCAATTCGAGACGCAGAAGAGCGCGGGGGACCGCAAGCCTTTGTTCACCCTGCGCGGCGTGATGCTGACGGGGGCCTCGGCGCTGCCGGCCGATCAGCTCGCGGCGGCCTATCAACCCTATCTTGGCAAACCGGTGTCGCAGGCCGACCTCGCCGACATCGCGGCTGCGGTCAGCGACCAGTACCGCGCCGCAGGATTCCATCTCAGCCGTGCGATCGTGCCCGCGCAGGACATCAGCGGCGGCCGGGTGCGGATCCAGGTCATCGAGGGCAGCATCACCGACGTCAGCCTGAAAGGGGAGGGGGCGGAGGAGTTCGGCATCCGCCCGATGCTCGCGCCCGTGCTGGCCGAGCATCCGTCGCGCCTTGCGACGCTCGAGCGGCAGCTGCTGCTGATCAACAGCCGCGGCGGCATCCGCCTCGCCGATTCCGCGCTGGAGGAGATCGGCGGCACCACCGGCCGCTTCCGCCTCGTGCTCGATCTCAAGACCTGGCACGTCTATGGCTTTGCCGGTGTCGACAATCTCGGCTCATCCACCGTCGGCCCATGGCAGAGCTACGCCACCGCCGCGTTCAATTCCTACCTGTTGCCGGGCGATACGCTCACTGCCAACCTGTCGACGACCCCCGGCGATCCGCGCCAGCTCGCGTTCGGGCGGCTGTCCTATGACGTGCCGGTCGGCATTGATGGCGCTCACATCGGCGCGTCCGCGCTGTACAGCGAGGTGCGGCCGGGCGACAGGAGGCGGCTCTTCAACGACAACACGGTGACGGAGACGTTCGAGCTGCGCAGCGGCATCGCACCGGTCCAGTCGCAGCGCGCGACGTTGAACCTGACGCTCGCGGCGGCGTTCAGCAACGTCACCGAGCGCGACGTGTTCGGCATCTGGTATCGCGACCGGATCCGGACGCTGACCCTCACGGCGGACTATCGCTGGAAGGATGATGTCGGTGGCGACAATTACCTGACGCTGGCCTACCGGCAGGGTCTCAACGCCTTCGGCGCGACCGCGGCCGACGATCCCCTGGCCTCGCGCAACGGAGCGTCGCCGAGCTTCTCGGTCGTCAACGGCTGGTTCGCACGCTACCAGACGCTGTCGGAGGCATGGTCGCTGAAGATTGCCGGCGCCGGCCAGCTCGCCTCGGGGCGGCTGTATAATTCGCAGCAATTCTATCTCGGCGGCCTGTCCTACGGCCGCGGCTATGGCAGCGCCGAGATCAGCGGCGACAATGGCGTCGCCGGCACCTTCGAGGTTCGCTTCGAGCAGAAGCCGGACTGGGCCTATCTCAAGAGCTATCAGCTCTACAGCTTCTTCGACGCCGGGCTCGCCTGGAATGACGGCTTCCGTCCGTCGGATGGCGTGGCGTTGACCTCGGCGGGAGCCGGCGTGCGCTTCACCTTCCCGAACGACTGGCGCGCCGATCTCGGCGTCGCCGTCCCGCTCGGCTATCGCGCCCCGGACAACACGACGCGCAGCGCACGCCTGCTGCTGACGCTGTCGAGCGTGCTGAAGCTGTGCCCACAGCACGGGCAGGGGCCCTGCATCTGAAATTTCGTGCCGGTTGGGCCTGGGAAACGGACATTCCCGCAGCGCGGCCGTGAGGGCCGGCATGGGCCGATAGCGGGCTATTCCCTGGTTGAAATCTCCTGACCATCTGCACAAAATTGGCGGTGCGGCATGTTATACATGGCTTAGCGCAGTGCTATGGTGGGAATGTCATTTGAAGGGGCGAACTCGCAAGGTCATCATCGGTATATTTGCGCTTACCGTGGCGGCATTTGCTGTTTGGACCTACTGGATCTGGTCTTTCATGGAAGACTTCGCGAGGTGCCGTAACGTGGTGCTTAGCTCGACCCTCTCGCCGGATAGCACCAAAGCAGTGTTTGTCTTTCGGCAAGAGTGCAACGCCACCGTGCCCGACTCAACATGGGCGAGCGTCGCGACGGCGGACGGCTCGTTTGTACCTAACCGCAATACTGCATTCCTCGGCGTTATCGGGGGAGCCGAAGTGCTGTCTAGCTGGCATGGGAATGACGTCATTGAAGTCGCGTTGATGCCCGGAGGAGGACCGTTCCTGAGACAGGAAGAGCGGGCTGGTGTGATTAGGATCAACTACAAATGATGGCCAAGAAATGTCCGCTTCGGGTCAAAGTCGGCCTTGCGGCCGTGCAATGGCTCGCTTCGGTTGAACCCCGAAGGCGGACATCCCCAGTGCAGGCCGGTAGGTCCGACATGGGCCAGAAGCAGAACCAAGCAAACCAGACAGAGACTTGAGCGCAACAACAAAAATTTTCAGGGCCGCTCGGTGCTGGATCAGGCGTGCTATACTGTTGGGGTAAAGGCGATGCGCAGCCAAAGTAGGTGCGATTTCGATGGAAGCCTTGGCGTACGTGGTCATATGGTTTGAGCTGTTTCTTCTGACGCCCCTCCTGCCGTTCATGGTCTCATCCATGCTGGCGCTTGCCATGCCGGGCTGGCGCTCGTTGTCAATCGTTGTGGGGTTAGCGGCGGTTGCCAGCGCCTTCTTTGTCTACACGTGGTGGTTCGACACTTGGACATTGTCAATTTTCACTGTCCGCGAAGGCTATAAAAACTATCTGGCCCTACTGCCCGTCGTGTTCGGACTGGTTGGCGGCGCGGCGCTAAGAGCGTATCAGCTCAAGAATAAATTACCCCGTCTTGGGTGGTATTCCGTTGGATTTGTATTAGCCGGCCTCTTTGTTCATCCGGATCCATATTTTAGCTTGTATCAGGGTGGTTGACGTGTCTTTGCCTCAACGCACGTCGTAGCTCTGTTGACGCAATTGGCGCGGGCAGCAGACTTGTATGGGCAAGACGGTGACTTCTCCTCCGGGTCAAAAGCCGCCTTTTGGCGGTCCGACGGCTTACTTCTGGTTGAGCCTGAGAGGCGGACGTTCGCAGCGCTGACCGGATGGTCGGGGATGATGGGCCAGGAGGAGACATTCAGGTGCAGGGGCCGGATATTGCGGCCTTCATTCGTGTCGCCAGACCTTCACGGCTGAGATCACCAAGATGGCTGCGAGACCCGGCAGCAGAACTGCATTTGGTACGATACCGAGGAGCAAGCCGCCAGCGAACGTGCCGATCACTGATCCTGCGGCCATAGCAAGCATGAACGGCCAATTGGCGTGCAGCACTGCAAAACTCTGGTCGCGGCTGTAGCGTGCAAAGCCCACCAGGATTGTCGGAAGGCTCACTGCGAGCGAAAGACTGCCGGCCAGCTTCACGTCGGCAGCGAACATCAGGATGAGAGTCGGGATAAGAAACTCGCCTCCGGCCACGCCGAGTAGTGACGCCACGACGCCAATAACGAAGCCTGCGACGACGCCCGCGACAACCAAGTACACGCCGGTCAGAGGCGGTACGCTTCCTGCTTCGGTATCGTGCGCGAGCAGCAGCACGCCAGCTATCACGACAAGCAATGCGGCAATGATCTTGTAGAGCGTCTCTGATTTGAGGCGCGTCGCCCAAGCAGCGCCCGCATATGCGCCAACAAGGCTACCCGCAAGCAAGTTGACGATGATGGGCCAGTGCGCGCCAATTTCGTCAAAAGGCACGGTGCGAGCCCGGAATGGCAGTGCGGTCGCCACCACGACCAAGCTCGTCGCCTTGTTCAGGATCACGGCTTCAAGACCGCGAAATTTGAACAGGCTGATGAGCAGAGGCAGCCGAAATTCTGCGCCACCAAGGCCGATAAGACCGCCCAATGTACCAATGGCGACGCCGGTGCCGAAAGCGGCGGGGTTGCTTCTCATGGGATCACGATAGATCAGGCGCAAAACTGCGCCAACGATACTTGCCCGTGATCCGTCACGGCGGAGAGTTTCACACCTGCTTACGGCAGGGCGTGGGGCCAGCACAAATCCTAGCCCAGGATTTCGGCCAATCACAAGCCGCGAATGTCAGCTTCGGGTCGGGAGCGGCCGATCGGTCCCGCGACCGCTTGCGTCCGGCCGAGGCCCAGAAGCCGGCATTGCCCCGCAGGCCAGCAGGTCCGAGGCGGATGACAGGTCGCCGCGCCGAAGAGGCTGGCATCGCGGCGGCGGCGTCCCAGATAGCTGCCGACTTGTGCATGGTACGAGTCGATGCAGTCGGACAACAGCGCGCTGCGCGCTCCACCAGTTTCATTTTCGCCGACGGCAGATGCGATCCAGCCTGCCCGTGCGGCCGATCAAAAATCTCCGTGCCGAAACACTGGATCCCTCGGCCGGCGCGATGCGCCGACCTTCTCCCAACGAGGCGAGCTGAAACGAGACTGCGGATCTAGACCGGCTTGCCCTGACCGTGGAACAGCCGGCCCTTCTCGGTGATCAGCACGATCACCAGCGCGCTCGCCGTGCAGGCAAGGAAGCCGGTCGCGAACGGCAGCGGCGTGCCGTCAAAGGCCTGGCCGACGACGGCGCCGGCGGCCATGCCGAGCAGGGTCGTGATCGAGCCGTACAGCGAGGAGGCGGTGCCGGCATTGGCGCGCTGCGGCTCCATCGCGAGCGCGGTGAAGTTCGCGAACATCAGGCCGAACGAGAACATCATGCCCGCCGACAGGGTCATGAACAGCCAGAGCGGCAGCAGGCCCAGCATCGCAGCGCTGAAACAGACCAGCGCGATGACGACGGCGCCGACCAACGCGCCATGCGAGATCATGCGCATGCCGAGCCGGCCGACCAGACGGGCGTTGAGAAAGCCGGCGATCGCGATGGTCACCGCGATGGCCGCAAAGGCCAGCGGGAAATAGTGACCGAGCCCGTAGAATCCGGTGAACAGCTGCTGCGACGACAGCACGTAGCCGAGCACGGCGCCGAAAATGCCGCTGGCGGCGAGCGCATAGCCGAGCGTCTGCCGGTTGGTCAGCGTGGCACGGAAGGCGTCGCTGATCGCGGCGACCGAAAACGGCTTGCGCTCGTTCTCCGGCAGCGTCTCAGGCAGCCGGAAGATCGTCCACAGCAGCGCGACGATGCCGTACACGGTCAGCACGACGAAGATGCCGCGCCACTGCGTCAGCAGCATCACCGCCTGGCCGAACGCCGGCGCAACCACGGGAATGGCGATGAACACCATCATCGCCAGCGACACCACGCTCGCCATGCGGCGGCCGGCGTAGCAGTCGCGCACGATCGAGGTCGCGATCACGCGGGTCGCAGCCGTGCCGAGCCCTTCCAGCGCGCGCGCCAGCAGCAGCGTCTCGAACGAAGGCGCAGCGATCGCCAGCAGGCTGGCGATCACGTACAGCACCATGCCGCCGACCAGCACCGGGCGGCGGCCGAAGCTGTCGGACAGCGGCCCGATCGCGAACTGGCCGAAGCCGAAGCCGATCACGAACGCCGACAGCACCATCTGCACGCGGTTGGCGCTGCCGATGTGGAAGGCCGAGCCGATGTCCGGCAGCGCCGGCAGCATCATGTCCATGGCGAGCGGGTTCAGCGCCATGATCGCCGCGATCACGATCACGAACTCGGTGAAGGCCATCGGCTGGTGGCGGACGATTTCGATGGTGTCGGCACTGGTATCAGCCAAGGCGCGGGCCTTCCATGGATGTCGGTCGAGCGGGGGAATAGCGTCGAGCATAGGTATCGGATTTGCTGCGACGCACAAGGCGCGTTTCGGAATGGCTGGTCAACGGCCCGGCTGGCGCGATTGTGACCGCGCGTGAGCTGGTGAAAATTGCGCCATTCCTTCGGCGATGGTAACGCGCGTGTGATCGACCGGCGGATCCGCACGCGCATGAAGACCTACAAGATCGTCGTCTATGTCCCCGCAGCGAATGGCGAGGCCGTGCGCCGCGCCATGGGCGAGGCCGGTGCCGGGCGCATCGGCAATTACGATTACTGTTCGTTTACCATGACCGGCACCGGCCGCTTCCGGCCGCTCGCCGGCGCCAATCCGACCATCGGTGCAGTCGGCCGGCTCGAGACCGTCGCGGAGGAGCGCATCGAGACCGTGTGTGCCGAGGACCGGCTGCGGCCGGCACTCGCGGCGATCCGTGCCGCACACCCGTACGAGGAGCCGGCGATCGACGTCTATCGAATCGAGCTGGTGGACTAGCATGCCCGTCCTTCGCCTCGTTGCTGCGACGCTGGTCGCCTCGCTGATGGCGCTATCGCCCCCTGCGGCGGTGGCCCAGGACAGCGCGCCCGCCGAGCAGATCTCGGCCTTCCGCCTCACGCACGGCGAGGGCCGGGTCACCCGCGATGCCACGCTCGACCGCATCGCGATGGAGCAGGCGCGGGCGATGGCCGACAAGGACGACCTCAGCCACGAGGTGCTCGGTCCCTTTACCCGGCGCGTCGCACCGTCCAAGGCCGGCCGCGCCGCCGAGAACATCGCCTATGGCTACGACAATTTCGACAAGACGCTCGGGCAGTGGATCAACTCGGCCGGCCATCGCAAGAACCTCTTGCTGCCCAAGGCGACCAAGGTCGGCATCGCCAGCGCGAAGAACGCCAGCGGCAAGCGCACCTACTGGGCGATGGTGATCGCCGGCGACTACGATGCCGACAGGCCGAAGGGCCATCCGAAGAGCAAGGGCAAGCCGGTCGTCGCGCAGGCCAAATCCGAGACGAAACCCGGGACGAAGTCTGCGACGCGCTGGGGCGCCAAGCCGCCGGCCTCCTCGTCAAAGGAGTGTCATCTCAACATCAAGGTGATCGGCCTTTGCATCTGACGCCCCGATCTCAGCGCGGCTGCTTCTTCAGGTGCAGATAGCCGGGATCGAACTCGCCGATCGCGCAGAGGCGCTGCCAGTTGGAGACGGTCAGCATGCCGCTGCGGAAATCGACGGCGCGGCTGGCGCGCAGCTCGACCAGGGTGCGATTGACGGTGGCGATCGCCATCCCCAGGGCTTCGCCGAGCTGGACCAGGCTGACCGGCAGCTCCAGCTGCTCGTCGCGAACGAGCCCGAGCGCGCGGGCGCGATAGAACAGCTCGCAGAACAGATGCGCCATGCGCGCCGGCTTGCCGCGCGCGCTGTTGTTGGTGATGGCCTCGCGGAAGATCGCCGCATCGATCAGGGTCTCGCGCCAGATCGCAAAGCCCAGCGCCGGGCGCCGGGTGATGGCGCGCGTCAGCTCCTTGTGCGCAACACCGGCCACCAGGGCCGGGCCGATCGCGCAGACGGCGTGGTCCATGCGGTCCAGGAACAGCGCCTGGGCGTCCGGCCAGTCGCCCGACATGTGGAACGAGAGATATTGCCGCTGGCCGCCGGGCAGCAGATGATAGCGCGTCACCCAGCCCGATATCACGACGACGGATTGGTCGGGCTCGTCACCTTGCCGGATCAGGTCCTCATGGTCCGCCAGCTCGTGCAGCACGAAGCTCAGATTCCTCACCTCGGCGATGTCGTCTGCCGACAGCCGGGAATGCTCCTTGAGCTTGTTGACGACGATCTTGTCTGCTTCCATGGGAAATCGGGCCCGTTGATCCTCTCGCGTATCAAATGAGATGGTGCGGCTCGCAGTTCCTACTAAAGTGTTGGTATCAGGGGATGCGGAAGCGAGTTGCCGGTCGCCGCATCGGGAGAACAGCCGTGCCCCACATCGCGTTCCTCTACCGGCTCCGCCGCCTGTTCGGCGGCTCGGGTCCACATATCGAGACCATCGCCGCGGCGCTGACCGAGGGACGCCTCAAGCAGCCCGCGCATCCGATGTCGGATCAGGAGCTGTCGCAGGCGATCCGCGAATTCCAGAGCCTGCCGCCGACCGAGGACAGCCTGAAGAAACTCGCGCGGCGGCTCGGCGACGTCGGCCACGATTAAACCGGCTGCCGATCCGGTGTTTCCCCGGAGGAACCCGGCTTGGCAACGCTGGTCGACTCGCGCATCAATGGGGGATGCTCGAGCTTCTCACCCGCCACTGGGTTGCCGCTGCCGGTTTCATGGCCGCAGCGCTGCTGGTGCTGGTGCCGCTGCTGGCGGCCGACTGGCCGCTCGCGCTGCTGCTGATCTTCCTGCATTCGCCGGGCTATATGATCCACCAGGTCGAGGAGCACACCGGCGATCGCTTCCGAAGCTTCGTCAACACCGTGATGTTCGGCGGCCGCGAGGCGCTGACCACGGTCGACGTGCTCTGGGTCAATTGCGGCGCGGTCTGGGGCATCGATCTGATCGCGCTCTACGTCGCCTGGATCGCCGGCCCCGCCTGGGCGCTGGTCGCGCCATATCTGATGCTGGTCAACGCGCTCGGCCATATCGGCCCGGCGCTGCGCTTCCGCAGCTACAATCCCGGCCTCGTCACCGGCATCGTCCTGTTCATTCCGCTCGGGCTCGTGACCGTGCTGACGATTCCCGCGACGGCGGCGCAGCATGCGCTCGGCTTCGGCCTGTCGCTGCTGGTGCACGTCGTCATCGCCGTCAATGCCATCCGGCGCGCGTCGCATGCGCCCGCCGCGGCCTGAGCGACGGTCTATTCGCCCGGCACGAGCTGGACGGTCGGCGGCGGCGCTGGCCGCCGCAGCCTGCGCCGCGACAGATAGAGCAGCACGCCGGTGACGGCGAACAGCGGCATCAGCGCCGCGGCGAGCATGAAGAGAAGCTGGCCCGGCCAGCCGAGGATGCTGCCGCGATGGATGTCGAGGATGCGCGCGAGCACGCGCTCGCCAATGGTCTTGTCGGCGTAGCGCTCGGCCGAGATCAGCCGCCCCGTCGTCGCATCGATGCGGAATTCGTCGCGGCGTCCGTCGTGATCCTCGCTCGGCCAGGTGCGCACGCGCACCATCGTGGCGGCGCCTGCGGGCAGGGTGAGCTGCATCACGGCGAAGCGGTCGCCGACCTGCTCGCGCAAGGTGGCCCCCACTAGATCGAGCGCCAACGGCTTCGCCTGGGTGTCCGCCTCGCTTCGGCCGCGCGCCGCTTTGCCCGGCATCGGCGTTGCCGCCGGCGCGAGCAGCCATGTCAGCCCGTCTTTGTACCACGCATAGGAATAGGACAGGCCGGTCAGCGCCATCACCAGATAGACCGGCAGCAGCCACGTGCCGACGACGCTGTGCAGGGAGCGGTGCAGGCCGCGGCCGCTGAGTCCAAGCTGCGGCTTCAGCCACAGCTTTGCGCTGCCCGCGCGTTTTGGCCAGCGCAGCACGATGCCAGAGATCAGCAGCACGACGAGGCCGAGCACGGCGGCCCCGGTGATCTGGCGACCGGTGCCGTTGCCGTCGCCGGGCAGCAGCAGCCAGCGATGCAGGCGACGCACGGTTGCGAAGAACTCTTCGCCGCGGGGCACACCGAGCACGCGGCCATCATAGGGATCGACCAGCACAGAGGAGGGACGGCCGCCGTCCGTGTTGCGGGCAAAGCGGACGCGGACCGCCGCCGCGGAATCGCGCGACAGCGTGATCGCTGAGACCTTGCCGATATCCGGATCGGCCTGCAGCCGCGCGATGAGCGCGGCGGGGGCGAGCGGTGCCTCTGCGCGCGGCGCGACATGGGCCTGCGCGGCGTTGAGGCCGGCCTGGATCTCGTCCTCGAAGCTCATGATGGCGCCGGTGAGCCCCATCAGGCTGAGGATCAGCGCCGCCGCCAGTCCCACGATGGAGTGGAGTTGCAGCAGCGCCGGCTTGATGCGCAATGCCGTCATGCGGCGCCTCTCGTCTAGAACTTCACCGTCGCCGACAGCGACACCCGCCTGGCATCGCCGACCGCGACGTTCAGCACGCTCACCGCAGAGGGATAGTAGACGTTGTCGAACAGGTTCTTGACGTTGAGCTGGTAGATCACCGGCAGGCTCTGATGCACGGTCTCGTAGCTCGCGAAGACGTCGGCGACGACGTAGGACGGCAGCACGAAGCTGTTGGCGGCGTCGCCGGCGCGGTCGCCGACATAGCGCGCGCCGCCGCCGAGCCTGAGCTTGCCGGGCACGGCGGTGCCGAAATCGTAGACGAGATACAGCGAGGCGGTGTTGAGCGCGACGTTCTGCAGGCGGTTGCCGCGATAGGTCGGATCATCGGTGACCCGTGCGTCGGTGTAGCCGTAGCTGCCGATCATGCTCCAGGCGTCCGAGAGCTTGCCGGTGATGTCGACCTCGGCGCCGCGCGAGCGCACCTTGCCGGCGGTGGTGTATTCCACGACGTTGCTGGCGTTGGTCTGCGACACCAGCACGTTGCTCTTGTCGATGTCGTAGATCGCGACGGTGCCGGACAGCCGCTTGTCGAGATCGAACTTGAAGCCGGTCTCCCAGGCCGTGCCTTGCTCCGGCGCGATGTTGGAGCCGAGCACGACGCCGCCGGTGAGCGGCGCGATGGTCGAGTTCGGCTTCAGCGACTGCGTGTAGCTGGCATAGAGCGAGAATTGCTCGTTCAGCTTGAGGATGGCGCCACCGAGCGGCAGCACCTTGTCGGCGGCGACGTCGGTGTTGGCCTTGAACGGCCGGCCGCGGCCGGCGATCTGCTCATAGTCCATGTAGCGCACGCCGCCGACCAGCGCGAATTTATCGGTGAGATGCAGCGTGTCCTGCAGGAACAGCGAGTAGGTGCCGAGCTTGTCGGTCTGGTCGCTGTCGGTGGCCGAGATCGTCGTGCTCGGCTGGATCAGGCCGTAGACCGGATTGTAGACGTTGAACGCCAGCGAGGCCGGCACCGTCTGGCGTATCAGGTCCTGGCGATAGATCGTGCGATATTGCGCGTCGCCGCCGAACAGCACCTCGTTGCGCATCCCGCCGATCCAGAAGCCGCCCTGCACGTAGGAGGTGCCGTAGCTCACCCGGCTGAGCGAGCCCCAGGTGCCGTCATTGCTGCGGGTCTCCACGCCGTTCGCATCGATCTTGGTGATGCGCAGCTGGTTGGCGCTGAAGCTCTCGGTGTTGTAGCTGTAGGCGGCGTTGAGCTTCCAGTCCTCGTTGAGCTTCTGCTCGACCGAGGCCTGCACCAGGTCGGATTGTCCCCACATGTTGTTGAACGGCTCGTCGAGCCGCCGCGTCGCGGGGATCGCCAGCGGCGCGCCGTTGACGAAGGCGGTGCCGCGATCGAACGGGGTGATGAACTCGCGGTGCTCGTAGTTGAGCTGCACGGTCGTCGTGTCGCCGTACCAGGCGAGCGACGGCGCCACCAGCATCTCGCGATGGCGGCCGAAATTGCGCCAGTAGTCCTCGCTGACGCCATAGCCGATGAAGCGATAGGCGAGGCCGCCGTCGCCGATCGGGCCGGTGATGTCGAGCATGCCGTCGGCGCCGGTCCTGTTGTTGGCATAGGCCGAGCCTAGCAGCGTCACCGAGCCGTGCTGATACAGCTCGGGGCGCTTGCTGATGGTGTTGACGATGCCGCCGGGGTCCATGATCCCGTACAGCAGCGACGCCGGGCCCTTGAGCACCTCGACGCTCTCCACCGCCGCATTGAGGCTGCGGCCCTGCACCAGCGGCATGCCGTTGCGCATGATCGAGCCGTCGCGGTTGTCGCCGAAGCCGCGCCGCATCACGGCGTCCTGGGTGCCGGCGAGCGTGTTGGCCTGGGTGACGCCGCTGATATTGGCGAGCGCATCGTCGATGTTGCGCGGCAACTGGTCCTTCAAGACCTGCGAGGGCACGACGTTGACGGATTGCGCGGTGTCGAGCGGCGAGGCGCCCGTGCGCAAGGTTGTTGCGCTCGGCATCGCGCGGTAATTCAGCTTCGCGGCGTTGAGGACGACGGCTTCCGCGGCCGCGCGCTCGGCGCGGGTCGGCATCGGCGGCGGAACGCTCCGCCTTTGCTGTTCGACGCGGGCTTGGCGCTGCGATTGGCTGGCGGCGACCGCGGGCTTGCGCTTCTGCGTGGGCGCATCGACCGTCACCGCCGGCAGCGTGGTCTGGGCCTGCACGGGAGAGAAGCAGAGGAGGTCTGCTGTCAAGGTACTCGCGAGCGCAAGCGCGCCACACATGCCGGTTCTCACACGCGTATCGCGCCGGCCTTCAATATCCGTCATCGTTCACTGCACTTCCAGGCACTGCACTTCAAAGCCGCGCCATTCAAGGGGAATGGCCGGTTGACGTGAGGTCTAGCAATGTGATGCAGCGAAGAACACGGCGCGCGCGTTTGAATCCCTCTAAGTCATGAGGTGTTTCATTGTTCGAATTGGCGCGAAGCTGCGCCACCGGCGGCGTCTTTGCGACGTCGCGCGTATCGTGATCAGCGCGCGCTGCATGATCGTGCAGGCTGCGCATGCGATGAACAAACAGCGGCGTTTCATCGATCATCGCGGATGATGCGTTGCTTGTTTCATTTTCCGGAACGGGCAGGGAAGATGAAGTTGCGTGGTCGCTGCGTGGTGACGACGCGGTTCGGCCCGCCGGCCTAGTGCGCCGCAGCCAGCTCCAGCTCAGCCGGCTTGTTCGGGCCGACGAGCGGAATCTCGAGCGCGATGCGCGTGCCCTGCTGGACCTCGCTGTCGAGCTCGATGCGGCCGCCGAGCGTGGAGACGACGAGGTTGAAGGCGATGTGCAGGCCGAGGCCGGCATTGCCCTTCTCGCGGCGCGTGGTGAAGAACGGATCGAACACCCGGCCGCGCACGTGATCGGGCATGCCGACGCCTTTGTCGGCGCAGGTGATGCACACGGAGCGGTCCAGCGGCTGCGCGACCGCCACCGTGAACACGCCGCTCATGTCGCCGGGATAGGCATGCGTGGCCGCATTGAAGGCGAGAATGCTGATGACTTGTCCGAGCGCGCCGGGATAGCTGGTGAGCACGACGCCTTCTGGACAGGACAGCGCGAGCGTGAGGCCTTGGCGCGCCAGCAGCGGACGGAGCTTGGCGATGTGATCGGCCAGCCAGCTCTGCAGTTCGAACGTCTGCCGCGTTTCATTGGCCTGGTCGACGGCGACCTGCTTGAAGCTGTGGACCATCTCGGAGGCGCGGTGCAGGCTCTGCGTGGTCAGGTTGAGACCCTGCTGCAGCCGCGCGACGCCGCGCGCCAGATCGGAGCGCCGCACCGGACCGCCGCCGAGCATCTGGGCGATCGCCTCGACGTCATCTTCCATCGCGGTCGACGTCGTCAGCGCCAGCCCGAGCGGCGTCGAGACCTCATGGCCGACGCCGGCGACGAGCTGACCGAGCGAGGCGAGCTTCTCGGCCTGCACGAGATGCGCCTGCGTCGCATGCAGGTCGCGCAGCGACGCCTCGGAGCGTTCCTTCTCGCGCTGCAGCGCCTCGGCGGTGCGGAACTGCTTGCGCGCCTGGTATTCCCGCGCCCCGACCGCATAGAGCGAGAGCAGGCAGGCATTGCCGACCAGCGAATGATCGATGAAGCGCAGGCCCGGCGGCAGCGGCTCCGCGGCCAGGCTCTCGGCAATTGCCAGCGCGCCCCAGCTCGCGAGGCAGAACACCGCGTGGGCGCCGATGCGCAGCGGCAGCATCGTCGACACGAACAGGATGACGATGATCATGCCGGCGGCGGAGTAGGTGAAGCCCGAGGGCAGCACCCAGTAGATCGTCGGCAGCACGCAGCCGGGAATGACGCAAAAGACGAGTTGAATGGGTTCGGCCCATTTGCGCGCCGGGGTCGACAGCAGCGCCGTCAGCGGCAGCAGCACGAACAGCGCGGTGCCGCCGCGAATCTTGAGCGTCGTCGGCACGATCTCGGGGTAGAGCACGAAGTCCCACAGCGTGTAGCCGGCGAAGGTGAAGGCGCCGAGCAACATCGCGATCTGCGTCCAGGCGATGTTGCCATGGACGAAATGGTCCACGAACCGCCGCTCCTCGACGGCATCCTCGAAACGCAGCCCCAGGCGCTCCAGCAATCTCAACATTATGCCACCGCAATCGAAAACCGATCCCCCGCGGCGCGCGGGGCGCGGCGGGACGGCAGACATACACGAGATGAGCTGTTCGAGAAAACGACGGGAGATCGCATTCGCGGCTTGGAGCACGTAGAGCGTTACTAGAACGGTTCCAAATCTCGTTGCGCGGCATGGCGACGACGGCGCGGCGGCAGACACCGCTCGCGCCAAGTCCGAGCGCTCCTACTCGATCAGTGCCTGATAGATCAGATTGCGCAATAGCGAGCGATAATGCGGTGCCTGCGGCGGCGGCAGCTGCATCATCAGCACGACGATGAGCTTCTCCTCCGGGTCGACCCAGAACGCAGTGCCGTAGAGCCCGGTCCAATAGAATTCGCCGACTGATCCCGGCAGCGGGTTGCGCCCCGCATGTGTCCTGACGGCAAAGCCGAGACCGAAGCTCTGGCCGTCCTCCGGCGTCGGCGCGGTCGCCTGCGGGTGGAAGCCCAGCAAGGTGACTTGGCTGAACGCGATGCCCGGCGGCAGATGATCTGATGTCATGAAGGTGACGGTCTTTGCCGCGAGCAGGTGCTTGCCGTTCCATTCGCCGCGATTGAGCAGCATCTGCGCGAACTCGGCGTAGGGCGTGGACTCATAAGCCCTGGCCCAGAGGCGGGTTGAGCCGAGTGCGACTGCCGCGAGAAAGTTGCGAGCGAG
>NZ_JAUHHZ010000002.1:0-2234 GCF_032377575.1 Bradyrhizobium sp. SZCCHNS2022
GCAAACGCTTTCCCGATGATAACTCGCTCAACAGCAATCCACGTGTCCGAACGCAAAGCGTCGGACTGCTCACGTCGAACTGCTCGGATTTGCATCCGTCCTGCCGAACCTCCGCTCAACTCGCCTCGGACTTTGCGGATCTCTTCCCTTGCGTTCTCTTGCCGGCCGGCTTCTTCGCCACAGGCCGGATGCTCATCGGCTTACCGGTCGCGGAGGTCGCAGTCTCGCCCGGCTCCGGCCCGAACTGAGCGCGGCATGACGGCGACAGCTCCGCTTTGTGCCGGACCATGCAGGCGGTGATGCGGTCGACATCGGGGACCTCCGAGCTGCACAGCCGGAGTGCGTCGTCGGTGCAGGCCTGCTGCTGCTCGGGCGTGTAGGCATAGCTGGTCGCCGGATGCGCCGTCGCCACCGCCGACAGGAGCAATACGGCGCCGATGCCTCCCCACCCGTTCACGGTCATGCGCCCCTCCCCTCGTGATTGCAAACTCTGATTGAAATATGAAAGATTCGCAAGCTCCGCGATAGAGAGGACTGACCGCCTCATCGTTCATGCGGGGCCTCAAGGACGGAGGTCGACGGACTCCCGGACGCTGCCGGCCCGCCGCCCTGCATCTCGCAATGTCCGAAATTGCACCGCCTGACATGAATTCTTCATCGCAACTCTGCCCAGATGCCATGCGGGCGCACGCTCACGGTCTCGCGGCACCAGATGCCCGAGTTTGGCTGCAACAGGCCCTCTCTCCAAAAGCGCGAGGGCGCAGGGAATGCCGCATAGGCGTTAAGGTAGCGCGAGCATCGATTGATACTTGCGTTTTCGAGGAGGCTCGCGAAGGTGGCGCCCCAACGCGCGTTTTCTGCGGCGCAAGCAACGGATGGTTGGTTGTGGAATGATTGCTTGCAGCAAGGATGCAACGAGCTGCTGCAGGACCCGCCAAGCGCCAGGCGTCGTTAAGCGGCCTGCGTCCAGTGGGGAGAGTCCTCGAAGTCGCTGGCAAGCGGCTCGAGCAACAGGATGATCAGGAGGTGGGCCAGCAGGTAGGGCTTGGCAGAGCGCGGATCGGTTCCTGGCGGCGTCTTGAGGCCAATCAGACTCTTCAGTCGCTTGAACCCAAGCTCGATCCGCCATCGCAATCGATAGAGCGCAAGCACATCTTTGGTGGAGAACTCGTCCCGCGCGAGCGACGTGATCAGAATGACCCAATCCGCAGCCTCCAAAGTTTCTTTGGAGATGATGCGGTTTTCATCTTTTGCGTCTTGCCGGGCTTTACGCCGAGAAGCAGCAGCCGCACCGGTGGGCTTCTTGATTGCGACCAGACGCATAGCCAGAGGCGCGCCGCCCTTGCGCTTGATCCAAATCTCCCGATCGACCAGTCCGCGCGCCTTCGCGGCACGCAATTGGGCCATCAGATCGAACGGAAGGCCTTTGGCGTCAAGCCAACGTGCGTTCTTCCAGCCCGCTCGGATCAAAACGTCGGCCCCGGCTTCGCGGACGGCCGCAATGCGGTCAGGTTGCAGATAAGCGCGGTCAGCAATGCGGATCTCGTTCTTGACCACTGGTATCCGGTCAAACGTTTCGCCCTCTTGCTGATCTGTCAGCTCGAAGTGACCAAAGCGCTCATAGGGCAGATCAAATGCGCTATGAACGCGCCAAAGCTCACTGTTCTTGCGCGCAGCCGGTCCCGCCTGAGGCACTGTCGTCGCATCGATGATGCGGATCAGGCGGCCTTGGCTCGCCTTCGGAGCTGCCGCAGCGAGCAAGCCCTCCACCAGCACCGCAAACCAATCACCACATTGACGCAGCCGATAGAACAACGCCACGCTGGTGAGGTCGGCAAGGCCAACAGAAGCCGCCCATGCGGCTGTCGATCTCAGCCCTCTTTCACCCAAACAATAGGCCAGCATCAGCCGAAGTAACGTCACCGCATCTGGAATCTGCCGCCGACGCGCGAAGGCCTTCGTCTGGCGCGCAGTTTTCTCGAGCTGCGCAGCCCCGCCCAGCTGCGCAACCACTCTCGTCCAGTCCTCGTTCAGGAGCGATTCGTCTGCCATCCCCTGTTCGAATCACGGCGGATTCCAACACTCAAGCATAAACTTAACGCCTATGCGGCATTCCCTGCGCCCTTCGTTTCAGGAGGGACGAACTAACAGGCGGGACTCGGGCGCGAATGCGTTGCGAGAAGGATTTTGTACGTCTCGTTTGTATGGCTCGGTCGTCATGGCCCGCGAAGGCG